>NZ_JIAI01000001.1 GCF_000620785.1 Actinospineispora acaciae DSM 45401
ACCAGCCCCGGCCGCCGAATCCACCGTCCGCCCCGGCAACACCGGAACCCCATGCCGGCCAAACAACTCTTTCGCCTGGTACTCGTACAGGTCCATCTGGTCGACTGTATGCAGTATGGAGGCGAATGTCTAGGCGCCCGCCGTGAACCGCCCGCCGTGAACCGCCCGCGAGTCGGGCGTCCTGGCACACCGAGTCGCGGGTTTGAGCACACGAGGGGTGTGTCGAAACGCCCGACTCGGTGTGCTGAGAGCCCCGACTCGCGGGCGAGGGGCAGGCAGGCGCGCGGGCGGGTGGTCTAGGCGCGGGCGGGGGTTGGCGGGCGGGGGTTAGTAGGTCTGGGGGACGCGGATGTGGTCGAAGATGAGGCTGGTCTGGGTGCCGGCGACGTCGGTGTGGCCGTTGAGGGCTACCACGAAGTCGCGCAGGGAGGCGGTATCGGCTGTCGCGACGTGGAGGAGGTAGTCGTCGACGCCGGCTAGGAAGTAGACGTCGCGGACCTCGGGGAGGTCGCCGACGCGGTTGACGAACTCCTCGAGGCGGCTGCGGGCGTCGCTCTGCAGCCGGACCGAGATCATGGCCTGCAGCGGGTGGCCGGTGGAGGCTGGGTCGATGTCGGCGTGGTAGCCCCTGATCACGCCTCGCGCGCGTAGCGCCCGGACCCGGCCGAGGCAGGTCGACGGGGCGATGCCGACCAGCTCGGCGAGGGCGTTGTTGGTGATCCGCGCGTCGCGCTCCAGGTGGCGCAGCAGGTCCCTGTCGACCCGGTCCAGCGGCGGCCGCGGATCCTGCGGCGGGGGCGTCGCTGAGCGAGAGATCGAAGCCTTTTCTTCGGGCATGGCGCCAGTCTAGAGAATCTTCTGCGGTTCTCTTTCGTTGAGCTGGCGGTTTCTTCATTATTGACCGTAACAGAGCTCAACCCAGGGAGATGCCATGCGGGTCGCGGTTCCCCGAGAGATCAAGGACAACGAGTTCCGGGTGGCGATCACTCCGGCCGGGGTCCACGAGCTGGTCGCGCGCGGTCACGAGGTGATCGTGGAGCAGGGCGCGGGCGTCGGCTCGTCGATCCCGGACGAGGACTACAAGGCGGCCGGCGCGCAGATCCTGGGCGACGCGGCGTCGGTGTGGGCCAGCGCGGACCTGCTGCTCAAGGTGAAGGAGCCGATCGCCCCCGAGTACGGCTTCCTGCGCGAGGACCTGACGCTGTTCACCTACCTGCACCTGGCCGCGTCCGAGCCGTGCACGAAGGCGCTGCTGGACTCGGGCACCACCTCGATCGCCTACGAGACGGTGCGCACCGAGGACGGGCGGCTGCCGCTGCTGGCGCCGATGAGCGAGGTCGCCGGCCGGCTCGCGCCCCAGGTCGGGGCCTACCACCTGATGCGCAGCGCGGGCGGGCGCGGCGTGCTGATGGGCGGCGTGCCGGGCGCTCCGGGCGCCCACGTGGTGATCATCGGCGGCGGGGTGTCCGGGCAGAACGCGGCGGCCATCGCCGTCGGGATGCACGCCAGGGTGACGGTGCTGGACCTGGACGTGGACAAGCTGCGCGAGATCGACGACCGCTACCAGGGGCGGATCCGCACCGTGTACTCCACGGCGTACGAGCTGGAGCGGCTGGTGACCGAGGCCGACCTGGTGATCGGCGCGGTGCTGGTGCCGGGGGCCAGGGCGCCCCGGTTGGTGTCCAACGAGCTGGTGGCGCGGATGAAGTCCGGCGCGGTGCTGGTCGACATCGCGATCGACCAGGGCGGCTGCTTCGCCGACTCCCGCCCGACCACCCACGCGGACCCGACCTTCCGGGTGCACGACACGGTGTTCTACTGCGTGGCGAACATGCCCGGTGCGGTCCCGCACACCTCCACGCACGCGCTGACCAACGCCACGCTGCCGTACCTGCTGCGGATCGCCGACCGGGGCTGGCGCGACGCGCTGCGGGGCGACGCGGCGCTGGCCGAGGGCCTGAGCACGCACGCCGGCAGCCTCACCTCGGAGGCGGTGGCCGCCGCGCACGGGCTGCCGCACGTGTCGATCGCGGACGTGCTGGGCTGAGCAACCGCGCCGTGCCAGGGTGATCGGCATGCGCGCGTGGGTGGTGGACCGGCCCGGACCGATGGCGGGCGGGCCGTTGGTCGAGGCGTCGCTGCCGGAGCCCGAGCCCGGCCCGGGGGAGGTCCGGGTCCGGGTGGAGGCGTGCGGGGTCTGCCGGACCGACCTGCACCTGGCGCTCGGCGAGCTGGCGCCGCGCCGGCCGCGCACCGTGCCCGGGCACGAGGTGGTCGGCGTCGTGGACGCGTTGGGCGACGGCGCCGGCCGGTTCGCGCCCGGTGACCGGGTCGGGATCGCCTGGCTGCGGGGGACCTGTGGGCGGTGCCGGTTCTGCCGGACCGGGCGGGAGAACCTGTGCCCGGACGCGGCGTTCACCGGGTGGGACGCCGACGGCGGATACGCCGAGCTGGCGGTGGTGCCCGAGGCGTACGCCTACCGGCTGCCCGCCGACGCCGACGCGGTGGCCCTGGCGCCGCTGCTGTGCGCGGGCATCGTGGGCTACCGCGCGCTCAAGCGGGCCGAGCTGCCTCCCGGCGGGCGGCTGGGCATCTACGGGTTCGGGGCGTCCGCGCACGTGGTGGCCCAGGTGGCGATCGGGCAGGGCGCGCGGGTGCACGTGCTGACCCGGTCGGCGGCGGCGCGGGCGCTCGCCCTGGAGCTGGGCGCGGCGTCGGCCGGCCCGGCGGCGGACGGACCGCCGGAGCCGCTGGACTCCGCCGTGCTGTTCGCGCCGGCGGGGGCGCTGGTGCCGGTGGCGATGCGGGCGCTGGACGCGGGCGGGACGCTCGCGGTCGCCGGCATCCACCTGAGCGACGTGCCGGGGCTGGACTACCAGGCCGAGCTGTTCCGGGAGCGGCGGCTGCTCAGCGTCACGGCCAACACCAGGGCCGACGGCGAGGAGTTCCTCCGGCTGGCCGCCGCGCTGCGGGTCCGCCCGACCGTCGACCCGCGCCCGCTGGCCGGCGCGGACCGGGCACTGGCCGACCTGGCCGCCGACCGGATCACCGGCGCCGCGGTGCTGGTCACCGGCTGAGTCCCCTATGCCCCTAACGCGGGCGTTCGGGGTTCACCTGAATGGCGGTTACCCCGAACCCGGGGGGTTCCCCGATGGCCGCCCACCTGCCAGGCCCTACTGTCGCTTCCGTCGACGAAGGCGCTCCCCCGAGCTAGGCCTCGTCGTTCCAGAGCCCCCCAACCAAGGAGCTAGCTCACCATGGCGACTTCGCTGCTCGACTGGATCCTGGACTTGCTGAAGGACCCGGAGGCCAGGGCCGACTTCGCGAACAACCCCGAGGACTACGCCCGGGACCACGGCTTCGACAACCTGTCCGCCGCCGACGTGCACGACGCGCTGTCCCTGATCGCGGACAACGACTACTCGTCGCACCACGACCACGGCGTGCACTACCCGCCGCCGCACCACTACGACCACAGCGACGACGGCGCGACGTACCTGAAGAGCTACGTCACGAACAACTACACCACCGTCGAGGACCACTCGACCAACATCGACAACTCGGTCCACCAGAACATCGACACCCACGGTGGCGACTTCAACCAGGTCATCGACAACGACCCGGTGGTGGCCTCGGGCGACGGTGCGGTGGCGGCCGGCGGCGACATCCGCGACAGCAACATCACCACCGGCGACCACAACGTGGTCGGCGACGGCAACGAGGTCGTCAGCGGCCACGGCAACACCACCGCCTTCGGCTCCGGCGACGCCACCAACGCCAGCTTCGACCACACCAACGTCAGCGACGGCGGCGCCGTCTCGCTTGGCGGGAACGCCTACGGGCACTCCGAGGACAACGACACCACCACCTCGGTGCACAACTCCGGCTCCGGCGACACCTCCGTGAACGCCGCGGGCGACCACGGCTACGCCGACCAGACCGCCGACCAGAGCCACAACGACGACAGCAGCTACAGCAACTACGAGGACCACTCCCGTAGTGACAGCCACGACGACGTGGGCTCGCACAACAGCTCCAGCTACGACGACAGCCACAACGTCGACGTGCACCACGTCTGATCGTCCTTCGGCGACGGACACCCGCCGGCCCGGTACCGACTCTCCCCGGTACCGGGCCGGTTCTTGTTTCAGCGTCCTCGGCGGGTGTGTGTCGGGCGGGCGGCGGTGGACGTCCTGGGGTGCGCCGGTGGCTTCGGGGCCAGGGTCGGTGTCGAGGCCGGGCGCAGGCCGATCGCGAACGGGTCGGGCGCGGGCGGCGGTGCGGTGTCGGCGTTGGCGTCGGTGAGCAGGCTGGTGGCGGCCAGGCCGGCGGCGGCGAGGGTGGCCACGGCCGCGGCGATCGCGGGGATCGGGCCGATGTGCGGGCGGCCCCGGGCCGGGACCGCGAGGTGGCGGCCACGGCCGCGCGGCGACTCCGGGTACGGGGCCAGGTCCGCCGGCCACGCCGAGATCGGGTTGCCCAGCCAGCGGGACTGGGCGGGGACCCGCTCGCCGCGCATCACCAGCGAGCCGCCGCCGATCGCGGTGCCGGCGCCGATCGTGGCACCGGGCAGCACGATGGCGTGCGGGCCGAGCGTGGCGCCCACCCCGAGGTGGACCTCGGCGATGCGCATCAGCCGGTCGTGGAACAGGTGGGTCTGCAGCACGCAGCCCCGGTTGACGGTGGCGCCGGCGTCCAGGTGCACCAGGTCGGTCTCCGGCAGCCAGTGGCTGTCGCACCACACCCCGGCGCCGATCCGGGCGCCGAGGGTGCGCAGCCAGGCGTTGAGCAGCGGGGTGCCGATCAGCGAGCGGCCCAGCCAGGGCATCGCGAGCTGCTCGTAGAACACGTCGAACAGCTCGTTGCGCCAGACGAACGAGCTCCACAGCGGGTGCTCGCCCACCCGGAACCGCCCGACCAGCAGCCACTTGACGGCGGTGGTCAGGGCCAGTGCCACCGCCCCGGCCGCCACCAGCACCGGCCCGGCGGCCAGCACGGCCAGCGCCCACCCGAACAACGCCTGGACCCGCACCAGCGCGCGGACCACCAGCGCCGCCATCATGGCCGACACCGCCCACGGCAGCAGCCGCAGCGACTCCACGCCCGCCCTGGCCAGCACCAGCCGGGCCGGCGGGGCGAAGGTGCGCGCCGGGTCGCCGGCGTCGGCGGTGCGGGGCAGCTCGAATGGTGGGCGGCCCACCCAGGAGCTGTCCGGAGCGGCCCGCTCGGGCGCGCTGGAGAGCACCGCGATCAGCGAACCGTCCGGGACGGCCAGGTCGGGGCCGACGATGCTGGAGTTGCCGGCGAACGCGCGGCGGCCCACCTCGGACTCGCCGACCCGCAGCCAGCCGCCGCGCACCTCGTAAGGGGCGATCAGGGTGTCGTCGGCGAGGAAGCCCCCGTCGCCGACCTTCATCATCCCGGGCAGCCCGGTCGTGGTGGAGATCTCCGCGTGCCGGCCCACCCGGGCGCCGAGCAGCCGGAACCACCACGGCGTGGCCAGGCTGGCATACAGCGGGAACAGCACCACCCGCGACGAGGTGACCAGCCGGTCGACCAGCCAGGCCGCCCAGCCGGCGAGGCTGTCCACGTGATGCGTCCCGGTACGCAGGGCCAGGCCGGCCAGCCGCACCAGCACGGCGACCAGCAGCGCGTAGCTCAGCGCGGCCAGCGGCCCGGACAGCCCGACCAGCAGGATCGTCTGGCCGAGGTCGCGCTGGTAGGCCCCGCTGGCCAGCAGCAGCGCCACCGACGGAAGCGCCGCCGCCAACGGCAGCGCCGCGATCAGCGCCAGCGTCACCGCGTACCAGAGCGACCAGCCGCGCGAGCGTTCAGGCTTCGGCCGAGGCCAGTCCTCGCCGGCGTCTCCGAGTCGCCGCGCCGGCACGCCGCCCCAGCGCTCGCCGGCGGGCACCCGGTCGTACACGCAGGTCCCCGGGTCCACCTCGGCGGCGGCGCCGACCGACGCGCCGGGCATCAGGGTGGCCCGGCCGCCGATCCGGGCGCCCGCGCCCACCTCGACGGCGCCCACGTGCAGCATGTCCCCGTCCAGCCACCAGCCGGCCAGGTCCACCTCTGGCTCCACGGCGCACCCGTCGCCGAGCGCGGCCAGGCCGGTCACCGGCGGGGTCGTCCGCAGGTCCACGTTCGCCCCGACCCGGCAGCCGAGTAGGCGCGCGTACCAGGGCGCCAGCGCGGTGCCGGCCAGCGAGCCGATGCCGAGCGCGGCGGCCAGCCGCTCGGCGGTCCACAGCCGCAGGTGCACCCAGCCGCCCCGGGTGTAGGTGCCCGGCCGCAGCCCGCGCCGGGCCAGCCGGACGCCGAGCACGGTGAGCAGCAGCCGGCCCGGCGGGCTGATCAGCAACGCCCAGCCGGCGGCCACCCACCACCAGGGCACCGGCGGGGTGAACGCGGCGCCGCCGCCGAGCAGCGCCCAGGCGTTGCCCAGGCCGGCGAGGACCACCAGCCAGCGGGCGCCGGTCAGGGCGTACAGCGCGAGCAGCACCAGCAGCTGGGCCAGGCCGGTCCGCCTCGGGGTGGGGTGCACCGGCCGCCGCCCGGCCCGGTCGCCGTCCAGCTCGTCGAGGCGGGCGGCCAGGTCGACCAGCCGGGGGTGCTGGAAGACGTCCTGGACGGAGGCCTCCGGGTAGCGCTCGCGCAAGGTCGCCACCAGCCGCGCGGTGGCCAGGCTGGTGCCGCCCAGCTCGAAGAAGTCCGAGTCCAGCTCCACCGGGGCGGCGAGCAGCCCGTGCCAGATCCCGGCCAGCCAGCCGGCCGTGCCGCCGGCCTCGGTCGCGCCGCCGGTCGCGCCGCCGGTGGCGCCGCTGTTGGCCCCGTCCCCGGGCTCGGCGGCACTGAGCTCGGCGGCACGGGGCGGCGGCCACGGCAGCGCCGCGCGGTCCACCTTGCCGGATGTTCGTACCGGCAGCTCGTCCACCGTCACCAGGTGCGGGACCAGCGCCGCCGGTAGCGAGCCGGCCAGCGTGGCGCGGGCTTTCGCCAGGTCGAGGGCGTTGCCTTGATCGGCGACCAGGTAGCCGACGAGCAGCTCACCACCGGCGGCTGTGGTGCGGACGGCGGCGGCCGCGGCGGCCACCCCGGGCAGGGTCAGCAGCGCGGTGTCGATCTCGCCCAGCTCGATGCGCCGGCCGCCGAGCTTGACCTGGTCGTCGGCGCGGCCGCGGAACACCAGGCCCTCCGGGTCGGCACGGACCAGGTCGCCACTGCGGTACGCGCGCGTCCAGCCCAGCGCGGGCACCGGCACGAACTTCTGCCGGTCCTTGGCCGGGTCCAGGTAGCGGCCGACGCCCACCCCGCCGATGACCAGTTCGCCGACCGCGCCGGCCGGCACCGGACGTCCCGACGGGTCGAGCACGGCGAGCTGCCAGCCGCGCAGCGGCAGCCCGATGCGGACCGGCTCGGAGCCGTCCAGCGGCGCCGCGCAGGCCACCACCGTGGCCTCGGTGGGGCCGTAGGTGTTCCACACCTCGCGGTGCGGCGCGGCCAGCCGCCGGGACAGCTCCGGCGGGCACGCCTCGCCGCCCAGGATCAGCAGCCGCACCCGTTCCAGCGCCTCGACCGGCCACAGCGCGGCCAGCGTCGGCACCGTGGACACCACCGTGATCTGCCGATCCACCAGCCACGGCCCCAGCTCGGTGCCGGCCCGGACCAGCGCGCGCGGCGCCGGCACCAGACAGGCGCCGTGGCGCCAGGCCAGCCACATCTCCTCGCAGGAGGCGTCGAACGCCACGGACAGCCCGGCCAGCACCCGGTCGCCGGGGCGCAGCGGCCGGCGGGTGAGGAACAGCTCGGCCTCGGCGTCGACGAAGGCGGCGGCCGACCGGTGCGTGATGGCCACGCCCTTCGGCGTCCCGGTGGAACCGGAGGTGAAGATCACCCAGGCGTCGTCGGTTGGCGCCGGACCTCGGGCGGCGGGCGGTGGTACGGACCGGGCCTGGGATCGCGGTTCGAACCGGGCGCCCGGGCCGAGGACGCCGGCCACCGCCGCCTCCCGCCAGACCACCTCGGCGCGCTCGTCCGGGTCGTCGGCGTCCACCGGAACGTAGGCGGCGCCGGCGGCCAGCACGGCAAGGATGGCCAGGTACAGCTCGGCGCGGCCGGACGGTATCCGCACCCCGACCCGGTGCCCGGCGCCGACGCCGGCCCGCCACAGCCGGTCGCGCAGCGCCTCGGCGCGGCGCGCGCACTCCCGGTAGCTGAGCACCTCGTGCCCGTCGTCCAGCGCCGGAGCGTCCGGGTGGGCGCGCACGGTGTCGGCGAACAGCTCGGCCAGCGTCCGGGCCGGGGCGGGCGGACCGCCGAAGTACATGCACGAACCTTTGAACTCGACATTGGGGGGAGCGGTCGAGCGCGCGTTAACTGAGAAATGCTGAGAATGGCGCGGCGGTGCGTGTTCTCAGTTTTCTCAGCAATTCTTCTCGATCACCGAAATCGCACACTAGCAGACGCGTTTCGACCCGACGTCACGGTATCGCCGGATTGGTTTCGGTTCGAAAATGGTGTGCCGGCTCACGCTTCCACGGTGAGAATGTGGCGCTCAGGCGACTTTCTTGTACACCGCCACCGCGCCGGCGCTGCCCAGCCCGAGGTTGTGCTGCAGGCCGACCCGCGCGCCCTCGACCTGCCGGGCGCCCGCCGTGCCGCGCAGCTGCCAGGTCAGCTCGGCGCACTGGGCCAGCCCGGTGGCGCCGATCGGATGCCCCTTGGAGATCAGCCCGCCGGACGGGTTGACCACCCAGCGGCCGCCGTAGGTGGTCTCCTCGGCCTCGACGAGCTTGTGCCCTTCGCCCTCGCCGGCCAGCCCCAGCGCCTCGTAGGTGATCAGCTCGTTCGCGGAGAAGCAGTCGTGCAGCTCGATGACGTCGACGTCCTCGATGCCCACCTCGGCCTCGGCCATGGCTCGCTGTGCCGCCGCCCTCGCCACCTGCGCGCCGACCACGTTGATCGAGGAGTTGCCGTCGAACGACCCAGCCCGGTCGGTGGCGATGTGGTGCCCGGCGATCTCGACGGCCCGGTCCCACAGCTCGTGCTCGTCGACGTACCGCTCGCTGGCCAGCACCGCCGCACCGGAGCCGTCCGAGGTGGGCGAGCACTGCAGCTTGGTCAGCGGGTCGTAGATCATCGGCGCGTTCTTCACGTCGTCCAGGGAGTACTCGTCGCGGAACTGGGAGTACGGGTTGTTCACCGAATGCTTGTGGTTCTTCCAACCGATCCAGGCGTAATGTTCGGGCTTCGACCCGTATCGTTCCATGTGTTCCCGTCCGGCATTGCCGAACATCTGCGGCATCGGCGCCTTCTCGTTCTCCCAGCCTCGGCCGGCGACCATTGAGCGCAGGTGGTAGTCGAGCATCCCGGCGCCTTTCTGGCCGCCCGCGCCCAGCGAGCCCTTGCGCATTTTCTCGTAGCCCACCGCGAGCGTGACGTCGCAGCCGGCCCTGATCGCCTGCCTGGCCAGGAACAGCGCCGACGAGCCGGTGGCGCAGGCGTTGATCACGGTGGTGATCGGCACGCCGGACATGCCGACGTCGTAGAGCGCGCGCTGGCCGAACGAGCCGTAGGCGGAGCCGGCGTAGGCCTGCTCGACCGTCTCGTAGTCGATCCCGGCATCGGCCAGCGCCTTGGTCACCGACTCCTTGGCCATGTCCGGAAAGTCCCAGTCCTTCGTCTCCGGCTTTTCGAACTTGGTCATTCCGACCCCGATGACGAACGCGCGGTTGACCATGGTGGCACCCCCTGGTGGCTCGGTCACTCGACCATAGGCCGGTTTCCGCCGATCCGCGCGGAGTGCGCCCGCACGGCCGCGAAGCGGTAGGCGTCCAGAACGCTGATCGCGTACACGAAGATCCCGCCGGCATAGCGGCCGAGGAACGAGTGGTCGGGGCCGGTGAGGTGGTAGGAGATCGTGCCCAGCAACAGGATGTAGAACGCGAACATCAGCCCGCGCACGGGCGTCCGGTTGAGCACCTGCCCCATCCCGGGCAGCGCCACCGCGACCGCGAGCACCAGCACCGGGCGCGGGATCCTCACGGCCGCCTCGCGTGCCCTGCGTGTTCGAGGGCCAGCGTGTCGCCGATGCCGGCCACCGCGTCGAGCAGCGACCGCAGCCGGTCCGCGCCGACCCGCACGTCGCCGAAGTCCGCCCGCCGCAGCGACCGGTACGGTCCCTGGGCGCCCTCGGCCAGCCGGTGCACCAGCCGGATGCCGCCCGCGCTGACCAGGACCTCCTTCGTCCTCGGATCGTCCAGCAGCGGCCCCAGCCCGTCCAGGACCGACACCGGCGCCCGCGACGGGTCGGGGGTGGCGATGCGCACGTGCGTCCGAATGGCCTCCGGCCGGGGCAGCTCGTGCGGGTAGCCGCCGTTCGGCGAGAAGAACTCGGTGCCGGTCGGGCGGGCCAGCACGTCGAGCGGAGCGCCGACGTCCAGCCGCCGCCCCTGGGTGACCAGCAACCACAGCTCCGGCAGCCGGCGCAGCGCGAGCGTGTCCACCACCGCCTCCAGCCGCACCGGATACCCTCGGAACCAGCCGGTCAGCACCGGGTAGTAGCCGGCGCCGGCCTCGATCCGGGCGTGTTCGACCACGCCGAGCACGTCGTCGAACAGGCGCCGCCGCCGCATCAGTATCCCTTCGGCCTGGGCAGGTCGGCGGTGAACTGCGCCCCGCGCCGCACGTACTTGTATCTCCGGAGCACGAACCAGACCGAGGCCAGGAAGTAGAACGCGAGCACCGACAGCAACGCCGTCCCGTAGCCCAGGAACGTCGCGAAGAACACCGTCGCGGACAGCAGGATCAGCGCGATCGCCGGCGCCGGATGCAGCGGCAGCACGTAGCTGCGGGTGATCGAGCCCATCGGCCACAGCTTGCGGAACCGGATGAAGTTCGGACCCATGAAGCTGTACATCAGCAGCCCGGACAGGATGGAGAACGTGATCACCGTCGCCAGCAGCGTCGGCTTGTTCAGCAGCACCGGCAGCAGCGCGAACGCGATGGCCACCGGGACCAGGAAGACGATCGCGCGGAACGGCGTGTGGTAGCGCGGGTGCACCGCGCCGAACCATTCCGGCAGGTAGCGGTCGCGGCCCATGGAGAACCAGGCCCGGGAGGCGTCGTTGATGCAGCCGTTGGCCGAGGCCAGCGTGGCGCACAGGGTGCCGAGCAGCAGCAGGACCACCAGCAGGCCGCTGCCGGTCACCCTGGCCGCGTCGAACAGCGGGGTGATCGCCGTGCCCAGGTACTGCCAGGGCACCAGCCCGGCGCACACGTACCAGGTCAGGGTGGCCGCGATGATCAGCGTCATCATCCCGGCCATGCTCCCGATCGGGATCGAGCGCGGCGCCGACCGGCACTCCTCGGCGGCCTGCGCGGTGCCCTCGATGCCCAGGTAGAACCACATGCCGAACTGGAACGCGGCGATCACGCCCAGCCAGCCATAGGGCAGCCCGTTGTCCAGGCCGCCGATCAGGCCCGGCAGCGAGAGCTGCGCGGACGGGTCCCAGGCCTGCGCGCCGACGAACAGCAGCAGGATGGTGACGAAGGCGAACCCGGTGATCACGAAGTTGACCGAGAGGGTGGCGAAGACCCCCCGGTAGTTCAGCCAGGCCAGGGCGAGGATGGCCAGCGTCGCGAACGGGTAGGGGGAGAGCTCCTCGGTGCTGCCCATCAGGTTGGACAGGGTGGTGAGCAGGTAGCTGAGGACGTTGGCGTTGGCGGCCTCGAGCATGGTGTAGGCCAGGGTCAGGTAGAGGCCCACGTTGAACGCCATCAGCGGGCCGACGGTGTGCTTGGCCTGCGCGTACTGCCCACCGGCGGCCGGGATCGCGGAGGTGATCTCGGAGTTGATCATCACGATGCAGGTGTAGAGCAGGCCCACCACCCAGGCGGCGATGAGCGCGCCGTACATGCCGCCCTTCTGCACCGCGAAGTTCCAGCCCATGAACTCGCCGACCAGCACGATCCCGACGCCGAGCGCCCAGATGTGCATGGGGGAGAGGACCTTGCGCAGGGCCGGCCGCTCGTGCTCGTCCACCAGGCCGCCGGGGCCGGGGCGTTCGTCGGGGGTGGTGCTCATCGCGGGTCACCCCCGGGCGCGGGCTCGTCGCCGGGTTCGGCCGCGTTGATCAGCGTCTGCTCGTCGTGGCGCCGGGAGACCCGGACCATGTCCAGCACCAGCCAGCCGGCGATGACCGCGCTGAGCAGCCACGCGACCAGCTCCAGCCCGCGTGCGACGGTCACGGCGCCTCCTTCGGGCCGAACTTCTCCTCGATCACCTCGCGGTACTCCCGGAACGAGGCCCGGTAGACGAACGCGAGGTAGGCCGCGAGCAGCGCGGCGGTGCCGAGCAGGGCGGCCAGGCTGAAGCTGTACTTGTCCGGCTCCGGGCGGTTGGCGTCGACGGCGGCGGTGACGGCCGGCAGGTCGACGGTGCCGGAGTCGATCAGCTTCTGGTACTGCGCGCGCTCGGCGGGGGTGATCGGCAGGTCGGCGAGCTGGCGTTGCTGCCCGGCTTCGGGCCCGGACGATGCCGCCGCCGTATCGGACTCGCTGACCAGGAACGTGGTGGCGAACAGGGTGACGAAGATCAGCGCCAGGATGGTGGCCGCGTCCACGAGCTGGCCGCGCTTGGACTGGGTGGGTGGCTGCTTCACGCTCCTGGTCATGGGCGCTGCCTCCGCGCGGCGCGCTGCTGGCGCAGCTTGTCGAGGTTGTCGATGTCCGGGCGGTAGACCAGGTCCCTGGTCGCGGCGTGCCGGCGCACCATGGCCAGGATCGAGGCGGTGTTGAAGCCCCCGAGCAACAGCATGGAGATCACCAGGGCGATCGTGATGCCCGGCGTCGGGGCGACCGCGGTGGCCACCACCAGCGCGAACACCAGCACCACCCACATGAACACGGTGAAGCACACGGCGAGCAGCTGGTCGCGGCGGGCCAGGGACTCGATGCGCGACTCGACGGTGGGTGACATGTGAGCGCCTCCGATCCCTCGGCGGCGCGCTCCGCTGACCGGGGACGGAGAGCGCCATCGCTCGTGGTCCTAGGTCCGAACCTCGGACCAAGCCTCATCGGACCACCCGCCCCCGAGGTGTGTCAAGGGTCACGGGCTTACGGCGGTGGGCCGAAGACGATCTCGCGGAGCTGGTGGCGGGTGCGCTCGATGTGCTCGCGCATGGCGGTGGCGGCGGCGTCCGCGTCGCCGTCCCGGACCGCGCGGTAGATTTCCTGGTGGTCGCGCTTGGACTCCTCGACGGGGTCCACGAACGGCAGCAGGTCGTGCGGGCTGAACAGCTCGCCCCTGGCCGACTCGATGGCCGTCTCCAGCCGCAGGTTGCGCGCCGCCCGTGCCAGCGCGCCGTGGAACTGCGCGTCGGTCAGCCGGAACGCGGCGCGGCCGTCCACCTGGCCGAGCCTGTTGATCGCCGTGCGCAGCCGGGCCAGGTCGGAGCGGTCGCGGCGCAGCGCGGCGAGCCGGGCCGCGTCGGTCTCCAGCGCGATGCGGAAGTCGATGATGTCGTCGAACTCGCCGGCCTGGGTCCGCATCCGGGTCCGCCAGCGCTCCAGCGGCTCGTGCAGCTCGGTCACGTACGTCCCGCCCTGCGCGCCCCTGCGGACCTGGACGTAGCCGTCCCGCTGCAGGATCTTGATCGCCTCGCGCAGGCTGATCCGGGCCACGCCGAGCTGCTCGGCCAGCTCGCGCTCGGCCGGGAGCCGGTCGCCCGGAGCGACCTCGCCGTGGTGGATCAGGGTACGAAGGTGCTCCGCGACCGCCTGGGTCAACGTCTGCGAGGTGACCGCGCGGACCATAACGCCAGGTTATACGCCCTTGTACGGACCGGCGGTCTTGACAGGCGCCACGCGTCGGTGGTCGCATGTCAAAGGTTCTAAGTTCGGACCTCAAGGGGGCCGCGCATGTGCGGGATCGTCGGGCTGCACCTGAAGGACCGCGAGCTGTACCCGCGGTTGGGCGCGCTGCTGGTGCCGATGCTGGAGAGCATGGCCAGCCGGGGGCCGGACAGCGCGGGCATCGCGCTCTACGACGGCGACGGCGGCATGGACGTGGTCAAGGACGTGGGGGCGCCCGCGGACATCTGCAGGGAGCACGGCATCGGCGGGCGCGGCGGGTTCCAGGGCATCGGGCACACCCGGATGGCCACCGAGTCGGCGGTGACCACCGAGCACTCCCACCCGTTCGCACCGCGCCCGGACATGGCGGTGGTGCACAACGGCTCGTTCTCCAACCACGCCACGGTCCGCCGCCGGCTGGCGCGCGAGGGCATCGAGTGCACCACCGACAACGACACCGAGGTCGCCGCCCGGTTCATCGGCCAGCAGGTGGCGGCCGGCGCGGACCTGGCCGATGCGCTGCGGATGGTGCGCAAGGAGCTGGACGGGTTCTTCACGCTGCTGGTCACCACCGGTTCGCAGTTCGCGGTGATGCGCGACTCGTTCGCCTGCAAGCCCGCCGTGATCGCCGAGACGGACGGGTACGTGGCCATGGCCTCGGAGTACCACGCGCTCGCCGGGCTGCCCGGCATCGGCGCGGCGCGCGTGTTCGAGCCGGTGCCCGAAGAGGTCTACACGTGGACCCGATAACGCTGGACTGCGCCGCGCTGACCACCAGGGAGATCAACGCCGCGCTGGCCGCGCTGCCGGACGGCGGGCACGCCAGGGTCACCGCGCCGTGGGGCCGGCACAACCTCGCGGTCGGGCTGGCCAACCGGATCACGGTGGAGATCGAGGGCAACGCCGGGTACTTCATCGGCGGGCTGTGCGGTGGGCTGTCCGGCGGGCCGGACGTGCTGGTCGACGGGTTCGTCGGCTGGTCGGTGGGGGAGAACCTGATGGGCGGCACCGTGCGGGTGCGCGGCAACGCCTCGGAGTGCGCGGGCGCCTCGGCGCACGGCGGCACGGTGATCGTGGAGGGCGACGCCTCGTCCCGGGCCGCGATCTCGCTCAAGGGCGGGACCGTGCTGGTCGGCGGGGACGTCGGGCACATGAGCGGGTTCATGGCCCAGGCCGGCGTGCTGCTGGTCGGCGGGGACGCCGGCCACGCGCTCGGCGACTCGCTGTACGAGACGGTGATCTACGTGGCCGGCTCGATCGCGTCGCTGGGCTCGGACGCCCGCGTCGAGGACCTCACCGACGACGACGTGCTCACCGTCAAGAGGCTGGCCGACCGCGCGGGCTTCGACCACGTCGACCCGGAGAACGTCACCAGGGTGGCCTCCGCCCGCGAGCTGTACAACTTCGACGCGCTCTCCGACCAGAGGTACTGATGTCCGAGCTTCCGATGGACGCCCGCCGCGCCAGCCACACCTTCCCGCCCGAGTCCATCGCGCAGATCCAGCGGATGGCCGAGGAGGGCCACTACGAGATCCGGGGCTGGGGCGCCAAGCGCCGGCTGCCGACGTTCGACGACCTGGTGTTCCTCACCGCCTCGGTGTCCCGCTACCCGCTGGAGGGCTACCGCGAGCGCTGCGAGACGCGCACCGTGCTGGGCTCGCGGCGGGCCGGCGTCCCGATCGAGCTGGACATCCCGGTCACCATCGCCGGGATGAGCTTCGGCGCGCTGTCCGCCGCCGCGAAGACCGCGCTCGGCCGCGCCGCCACCGCCGTCGGCACCTCCACCACGACCGGCGACGGCGGCATGACCGACGAGGAGCGCGATGCCTCCCACCTGCTGGTCTACCAGTGCCTGCCGTCGCGCTACGGCTTCAACCCGGTCGACCTCAAGCGCGCGGACGCGATCGAGATCGTGATCGGCCAGGGCGCCAAGCCCGGCGGCGGCGGGATGCTGCTCGGCCAGAAGGTGAGCGAGCGGGTCGCGGGCATGCGCACCCTGCCGCCCGGCATCGACCAGCGCTCGGCGTCCCGGCACCCGGACTGGGTCGGCCCCGACGACCTGCGCATCAAGATCGAGGAGCTGCGCGAGGCCACCTCGTGGGAGAAGCCGATCTACGTCAAGCTGGGCGCGACCCGGGTCACCAACGACGTGAAGCTGGCGGTCGCGGCGGGTGCGGACGTCGTCGTGGTGGACGGCATGCAGGGCGGCACCGGCGCCACCCAGGACGTGTTCATCGAGCACGCCGGCATCCCGACGCTGCCCGCCGTGCGGCTGGCCGCCGAGGCGCTGCGCGAGCTGGGCGTGGAGGACGAGGTACAGCTCGTGGTCTCCGGCGGCATCCGCACCGGCGCGGACGTGGCCAAGGCGCTGGCGCTGGGCGCGGACGCGGTGTCGCTCGGGGTGGCACCGCTGATCGCGCTGGGCTGCAACTCCCGGACGTACACCGCCGGCGGGGTGGAGCACGACGTCACCGCCGACTACCACGCGCTGGGCACCGAGCCGGGCTACTGCCACCACATGCACACCGGCCGCTGCCCGGTCGGGATCGCCACCCAGGACCCGGCCCTGGAGGCCCGGTTGGACGTGGACGAGGGCACCCGGCGCGTGGTCAACTACCTACGCTCGGTGACCATGGAGCTGACCACGCTGGCCCGCGCCTGCGGCAAGTCCGACGTGCACAACCTGGAGCCGGAGGACCTGGCCGCGCTCACCATGGAGGCGGCCGCGATGGCCGGAGTCCCGCTGGCCGGCACGGACTGGATACCGGGGCGCTAGACACACGTCGACAAGGGGGTTGACATGGAGCGCGAGGAGCTGAAGGCGCGTGCCGAGGAGGACGGGATCAGGTTCTTCCTGGCCATGTTCGTGGACCTGCACGGCAAGCCCTGCGCGAAGGCCGTGCCGATATCCAGCTTCGACCTGCTGATGGACGGCGGCGCCGGGTTCGCCGGGTTCGCCGCCGGCGACCTGGGCCAGAGCCCCGCCGACCCCGACCTGTGCGCGGTGCCCGACCCGGCGTCCTACACCCGGTTGCCGTGGAAGGACGGCGTGGCCGTCCTGCACTGCGACCCGTACGTGGACGGCCAGCCGTGGCCGTACGCGCCCCGGGTGATCCTCAAGCGGCTGCTGTCCACGCTGGCGGCCGAGCGCGGCTGGGTGCTCAAGACGGGCGTCGAGGCCGAGTACTCGCTGCTGCGGCGCACCCCGGACGGCGGGCTGGAGGTCGCCGACGCGCTGGACAGCTCCGCCAAGCCCTGTTACGAGGCCAAGGGCCTGACCCGGATGTGGGACTTCCTGTCCACGCTGTCCACCCACATGAACGAGCTGGGCTGGGAGAACTACGCCAACGACCACGAGGACGGCAACGGCCAGTTCGAGTGCAACTTCGCCTACTCCGACGCGGTGACCACGGCGGACCGGACGGTGTTCTTCCGCTACATGGTGCACATGCTGGCCCACGAGGCCGGCATGACCGCGACGTTCATGCCCAAGCCGTTCGGCTCGGTCACCGGCAACGGCCAGCACCTGCACCAGAGCCTGTGGACCACCGGCGGGGAGCCGCTGTTCGGCGACGACGCCGACGGGCTGGGCCTGTCCAAGCTGGCGTACCACTACATCGGCGGGCTGGTCGAGCACGGCCGCGCCACCGCCGGGGTGATCTGTCCGACCGTCAACTCCTACAAGCGCATCGGCGCCGGCGCGCCCAGCTCCGGGGCAACCTGGGCGCCGGCGTACGTGGCCTACGGCGGCAACAACCGCAGCCTGATGCTCCGGGTGCCCGAGGGCGGGCGGGTCGAGCACCGGGGGGTGGACGGCTCGGCGAACCCGTACCTGGCCGCCGCCGCGCTGCTCGCCGCCGGCCTGGACGGCATCGACAGGGGGCTCGACCCGGGGGAGCCGGTGGAGGACAACCTGTTCGCGTTGCCGTCCGAGCGGGTCACCGCCCGGGGGATCGGCCAACTGCCCCGCACCCTGGACCGCGCGCTGGAGGAGCTGGCGGTCGACCCGGTGCTGCGCGCGGCGTTCGGGACGGTCGGCGGCGGCGCGGACTTCCTGGACTACTACGTGCGCGTCAAACAGTCCGAGTTCGACGAATACCACGCGGCCGTGTCGCAGTGGGAGATCGACAGGTATCTCACCCTGATGTGAGCCGCCTTTATAACACTTCGGGAATGGTGTGTTGTCGCTCCCGTCGCGGCGCCGTTATGATCAAGATCAAGAACGGGTGAGGGCGCGGCGCCGGGAGCGATGCCATGAGCCGTTACGTTTCGCGTACGGCCGGAGGATTGCTGGTCGTCGCGGTGGCTGCCGCCATCACGGTCGCCATGACGGCCGCCCCGACGGCCGCCGCCCAGGACGAACCCGACGGTCAGGGGTGTCGCCGGCTCGGAATTCCTTATCAGTTCAAATGCGCGGGTCCGTTCCCGTCCAGGCAGCTGTGCGAGAGCGACAAGGCGAAACATTGGTCCGACGACGTGACGCCGTGTCAGCTCGGTCAGTGGCGGAACGTGGACCGCTGGTACTACGGCTTCCGGGCGGGCTTCAGGAGGTAGGCGAGCGCCCCTGTCACGGATCGGGGGCGGACGGTGTCTTCATGCCGAGTCAGGACGACGAGGAGGAGACATGACCGGCAACACCAGGGTTCCCCAGGCCGAGATCACCGGCATCTACGGCGCGATCGTGAAGATGGCCACCAAGAAGATGCTCGGCCGGGTGCCCGATGCCCTCGGGGTGCTGTGGCACAACCGGCCGGTGCTCAAGGCCGGCCTGGACGCCGGCCGGAAGGCCAAGAAGTGGAACAGGTGCGACGAGAACCTGAAGTCGTACGCCCACATGGCGGTGGCGTCGCTGATCGGCTGCTCGTTCTGCCTGGACCTGGGGTACTTCCAGGCGCACAACGACGGGCTCGACCTGGCCAAGGCCCGCGAGGTGCCCCGGTGGCGGGAGTCGGACGCCTTCACGCCGCTGGAACGCGACGTGCTGGAGTACGCCGAGGCGATGTCGCAGACGCCGCCGACGGTCACCGACGCGCTGTCCGCCCGGCTGCTGGATCAACTGGGGGCGCCGGCGCTGGTCGAGCTCACCGCGTGGGTCGGGCAGGCCAACCAGGCGGCGCGCGGGAACGTGGCGCTCGGCATCGAGGCCGCGGGGTTCTCGGCGTCGTGCGGCCTGGCGCCGCTGGCCCGGCCCGGCGACGTAGCGTCGCGGGCATGACCGACGACCCGTTCGTCGCCCACCGCGGCCTGCTGTTCACGGTCGCCTACGAGATGCTCGGCTCCGCCGCGGACGCCGAGGACGTCGTGCAGGAGACCTGGCTGCGGTGGGCGGACGCCCCGGGCAGGGAGCGGGTGCGCGATCCGAGGGCGTACCTGGTGCGGATCGTCACCCGGCAGTCGCTCAACCGGTTGCGCACGCTGGCCCGCCGGCGCGAGGAGTACGTCGGCGAGTGGCTGCCCGAGCCGCTGCTGACCGGCCCGGACGTGGCCGAGGACGTCGAGCTGGCGGAGAGCGTCTCGTTCGCCATGCTGACCGTGCTGGAGACCCTGGGGCCGACCGAGCGGGCGGTGTTCGTGCTGCGCGAGGTGTTCGAGACGCCGTACGACGAGATCGCACGGGCGATCGGCAAGACGCCCTCGGCGGTGCGCCAGCTCGCCCACCGCGCCAGGGAGCACGTGGCCGCGCGGCGGCCGCGAGCACGGGTGAGCAGGGCCGAGCAGGAGGCCGTGGTGGCGCGGTTCATGGCGGCGGTGCGCGGCGGTGACATGCGCGGGCTGTTGGACGTGCTCGCACCCGATGTGGTGCTGGTGGCCGACGGTGGCGGCGTGGTCGCGGCGGTGCGCCGTCCGGTCGAGGGCGCCGAGCGGGTGGCCCCGCTGCTGGGCGGCGTCGTCAAGCTGGGCGATCGGTTCGCGGCGATGCCGATGTGGCTCAACGGCGCGCCGGCGATGCGGTTCGAGCTGGACGGGGCGCTGGACACGGTGGTGAGCCTGGTCGTCGAGGACGGGCTGGTCACCCGGATCTACGCGGTGCGCAACCCGGCGAAGCTCGCGCGGCTGGGGGAGGAGGCGGCGCTGAGTCGCTAGCTCACGGTGGGGGCGCCAGCTCGGCGTCCAGGGCGTCGGTGACCTGGACCAGGCTGTCGATGTGGTGGGCCAGCCAGACCATGAACTGGGTGTCCGCCGAGCGGATGTCCATGCCCAGCGCGCGGGAGACCCGCTCCAGCTTGTACAGCGTGGTGTTGCGGTGCAGGCCGAGGCGGCGGGCGGCGGCGTTGAGGTTGGCCGACTCGCCGACGTAGGCCAGCGCCACGCTCTCCAGGCCTCGGCCGTGGCCGTCGGCCTTGCGCAGCGGGGTGAGGATCTCGCGGGCGAAGGCCCGGCCGTTCTCGCTGTCGGCCAGGTCGCGCAGCGCCACGAAGATACGCAGCTCGTCGTAGCCGGCCAGCGGCGGGACGTCCACCCTGCGGGCCAGGCCCAGCGCGGTGCGGGCCTCCCGGTAGCTGGTGGACACCCCGCTCGCGCCGGTGTGCACCCGCCCGAAGGTGACCCGCACGTCCGCGCGCAGCCGGTCGGCGACGAGCTGGCGGAGCGTGCCGGCGAACCGGCGCGCCAGCTCCTGCTCGCTGAGCGCGTCGGACCCATCGCGATCGATCTGGCGGACCACGACGAGGTGGCCGCCGATCTGGGTGGCCAGGGTGTGCCGGTCGGCCGCCGCGTCGATGTTCTCCGCCGCCCGCGCCACCGCGCCGAGCCGGCGCACCGCCGCCTGGTCGTCGCCGAGCGGCGGGTCGATCGCGGCCACGCACACCGTGTGCCGCCCGTCCGGGTTGAAGCCGTGGTGGCGCGCCCTGGCCAGCAACTGCTGCCCGTCCTGGAACCGCCCGTGCACCAGACCGACCACGAAGTCGCCCCGGATGCGCTCCTCGGCCTCGGTCATGGACCTGATCCGCAGCATCTCCGAGCCGATCAGCACGGCGCCCTCGGCCGCCACGATCCGGCGTTGCGCCCGGTCGTGCGCGTCGCCGCCGTCGGGTTCGAGCACGGCGGCCAGCCCGCTGGTCTCCCCGCCGTACATCACCGGGGCGACGATCGGGGTGTAGCTCGCACCGGCAGCGTCGGTGTCGGAGAACGGCTCCAGGATCGTCACCTCGGCGCGGGCGGGCGGGGCGGCGCAGAGCCGTTCCAGGTGGCGGGCCAGGGGTTCGGCGGCGGCGCCGGCGTCCGGCTTCGGGACCGAGGAGGTGGCCTCGTAGGCGAGCACGGCGCCGTCCAGGTCGAGCACCATGACCGGGGCGACGCTCATCCGGGCCATCCCGTAGGCCAGCGGCGAGATGCCCGCGCCCCTGGCCAGGATCTCGCCCAGCGAGCGGTGCACCCGGTCGCTGTACTGCAGCACGTGTGTGGCCTGGGCGAGCACCTTGGTGGCCACCAGCTGGCTGACCGCCCGGTAGCCCGCCGTGGGCGGCAGCAGCGCCAGCGGCAGCCCGGCACGGTCGGCCGCGCGCCTGGCCTCCGGGAACGCGAACGGCAGCTCGCCGGGGGTGGCCACGTCGGCGGGCTCGGTCTGGACGAGGACCGCCACCACGCCGCGCCCGGCCACCGCCGTGATCGTCTCCGCGCCGGCGGGGCCGCGCAGCCGGGCGGCGTGGGCGTGTACCACGACTCCCTGGTCCGGCGGCTCCTCGGCGTCCCGTTTCAGCTCGTCCAGCTCGGACAGGGGCAGGCACCACCGCACCGTCCGGTGCACCCCGGCGAGGCCGGCGACCAGCGTGTTGCGCAGCAACGGCTCGGCGAGCAGCGCGCCGACGTCGATCTCGTCCACTGTGGACTGCTGGTATGGGTGTGCCATGTGCCTATCAACTCGCTCGGTCGGCGGTGCACTTTGTCCAGTGCCAGACATGGTGACGCGGCACAACAATCGCCGGAAGAGGTAAAAGTCCACAATCAACCGGAGGTTCTTCGTGCACTCCGCAGTCACCGTCGACCCGGCGTCGCCGGGCACCGTGGTGCACGGCTACACCCCGGCCACCGAGGCCGACGCGCTGGCCGCCGTGTCCGCCGCCGCCTCGGCCGCCCCGGACTGGGCGGCCGCGCCACCCCGGCGCCGCGCCGAGGTGCTGACCCGGATCGCCGAGCTGATCGAGCGCCGGGCCGACGAGGTCGCCGCCCTGATCACCCGCGAGGAGGGCAAGCCGCTCGCGGCGGCCGGGGGAGAGGCCGGCAAGTCCGCCGAACAGTTCCGGCTGGCCGCGCAGCTGGCCTACCTGGTGGAGGGCGCCACCTACCCGGACGAGACCGGCGCCACCTTCGGCTACACGCTGCGCGGGCCGCTCGGGGTGATCGCCGCGATCACGCCGTGGAACTTCCCGCTGTCGCTGGCCGCGCGCAAGATCGCCCCGGCGCTGGCCGCCGGCAACGCGGTGGTGTTCAAGCCCTCGCCGGTCACCGCCGGCGTCGGCGCCTGGCTCGCGGACGCCGCCGCCGAGGCCGGGCTGCCGTCCGGGGTGATGCCGCTGGTGCAGGGACAGGACCCGGCCGCGATGACGGCGCTGGTCGCGGCCGGCGAGGTGGGCGGGGTGAGCTTCACCGGGTCGGACGCGGCCGGCGCGGCGATCCGGCGGGCGGCGCGCGGACGGCTGCAGCTGGAGCTGGGCGGGCGCAACGCGGCGGTGGTGTGCGCGGACGCCGACTTGGACGCGGCGGCCACCAGGGTCGCGGCGGGCGCGTTCGACCTCACCGGGCAGGCGTGTACGTCCACCGACCGGGTGCTGGTGGACCGTTCGGTGGCCGCGCCGTTCGTGGACCTGCTCGCGGAGCGGGTGCGGGCGCTGCGGGTCGGGCACGGTGACCGCGACGGCGTCACCACCGGCCCGGTGGCCACGTCCGCGCAGTTCGAGCGGTTGACGGCGCTGCGGGACTCGGCGGTCGCGGCCGGCGCCCGGGTCGTCGCCGAGGCGTCGTCGGACCCGGACCGGGACCCGTCCGGCCGATGGGTCACGCCGGCGTTGTTCGCGGACGTCCCGGCCGGGCATGAGCTGGTCGAGGGGGAGGTGTTCGGGCCGTACCTGTCGGTGCTGCCCGTCGACTCGACCGAGCGGGCGCTCGGGATCGTCAACTCCTCCAGCCACGGCCTGGTGACCGCCGTGCACACCCGCGACCTCGCCGCCGCGCACCGGTTCGCGCACCGCGCCCGGTGCGGCCTGGTCAAGATCAACGACAGGACCACGGGCAACGGCGTGGCCCCGCCGTTCGGCGGCTGGAAGGCGTCCAGCGGCGGCGCCTTCCCCGAGGGCGGCCGCCAGGCCCTGGACTTCGTCACCGACACCAAGACCGTCTACCTCAACTATGGAGCGTGAGCCGATGCGGACGATCTACCGCCTGACCCTGGAGGACGCCCTGGTGCTGCTGCGCGCCGCCGAGGAGGAGGCCACCCGGATCGGCGTGGCACAGACCATCTGCATCGCCGACGACGGCGCGCACCCCGTCGCGCTGCACCGGATGACCGGCGCCCGGCTGACCGGCGTGGACATCGCCATCGCCAAGGCCTTCACCGCCGCCGGCCACCAGCGCGCCACCCACCTGTTCAACGAACCGCCCAACGGCCCCGCCCTGCCCGGCAACGAGGCATTCGGCATCCAGCACATGCACACCGGGAAGTTCGCCCTGTTCGTCGGCGGCTTCCCGATCGTGTTCCGCGACCAGGTGATCGGCGCGGTCGGCGTGAGCGGCGGCAACGGCGAGCAGGACAAGGCCGTCGGCGCCGCCGCCCTGGCCGCCTTCGACCGCGAGATCGCCCCCACCACCCCAGCCTGACCGCCCCCGCCTGACCGCCCGCGCATGTGCGGCGTGTCGACATTGCACGGTGCACAATCCGGGGCCCTGTTGATGTGCAGGGTTGTCCTAGCTCCGGGCCACCCGTTCGGGGGACTGTGGCGGCCGACACATCGGACGCCGCCGTCTCGGCGGCTGGAAGGAGGCGGCGGTGGGACTGACTGCCGCGCACTGGGTCTACTTGGCCGGTGTCCTGCTCATGATCGGAGTCACGGTCGCCAGGAAGAACGTCGTGGTGCCGGCGTTGCTGGTCACGGCGATCACGGCGTGGGTGATGACCGGCAGCGCGGTCACCGGCATCCAGGCGATCTTCAACGCCAGCCTGACGGCGGCGGCGGAGCTGTTCAACATCTTCCTGATCATCGCGTTGGTCACCGCGCTGCTCGGCGCGCTGCGGGCGATGGGGGCCGACCAGCGGATGGTCACCCCGTTCCAGCGGGTCATGCGGGGTGGCTGGTCGGCGTACGCGGTGCTCGTGGCGGTGACGTACGGGGTCAGCCTGTTCTTCTGGCCGACCCCGGCGGTGCCGTTGATCGGCGCGATCCTGGTGCCGGCGGCGATCAGGGCCGGCCTGCCCGCGATGGGCGCGGCGATGGCCATCGCGATCGCCGGCCAGGGCATGGCGCTGTCCAGCGACTACGTGATGCAGGTCGCGCCGGGGTTGTCGGCCAAGGCGGCGGGGGTGTCGACCGCGGCGGTGGCGGACCGGACGCTTGTCCTGTCGTTGGTGACCGGCGTGGTGGCGGTGGCGGTCACCGCCGTGGTGTTGCGCCGCCAGATGCGGGCGGCCAGCGCGGCGAACCTGGAGGAGTGGGAGGCCGGCGTGGTGGCGGCCCCTCGGGCGGCGCGGCGCTCGTCACGGGCCGGCACGCTCGCGGCGAACCTGGCCTCGATACGGCTGTGGCTCCATCGTCACGGCGAGCGGGCGCCGTCGGTGGCGGCGGATCGGGTTCCGGTCGGTGCCTCGGTCGGCGGCGGGGTCGGCGGCGGGGTCGGCGGCGGGGTCGGCGGCGGGGTCGGCGGTGCGGTCGGCGGCGGGAGCGCGGGAGGTGACGCGGGCGGCGGTGAGCTGACCGGGCCGGAGCGAGGACCGGCCCGTCCAGCTCGGCCCGGCGGCCCGAGGGTTCCCTCGGAGGACGGCGGCCCGGAGCGTGCGGACGACGCCAGGACCGCGCGGCTGGCCAGGGTCTTCGCCGTCGGGGTGCCGCTGGCGTTCCTGCTCATGATCGGCTACATGGTGTTGGGCAAGGTCGGTTCGCTGGTCCCGCCGCTGGAGGGTGGCAGCGCGGCGGGGCTGGTCGGCGGGGTGGCCGCGCTGCTGGTCGTGGTGGCGGTGGTCGCCATGGACGGGCCGGCGAAGGCGCTGCAGACCACCGGCGAGCACCTGGTCGACGGGCTGGTGTTCGCGTTCCGGGCGATGGGCGTGGTGCTGCCGATCGCCGGCTTCTTCTTCCTGGGCAACGCGGAGTTCGCCGGCAAGATCCTCGGCTTCGAGGACGGCCGGCGGGTTCCGGGCCTGCTGGTGGAGCTGGTCGGCGCCGCGGGGCACCTCATCCCTGGCAATCCGGTGGTGATGTGCTTCGGCGTGCTGGTGGTGGGGATGGCCTCGGGGCTGGAGGGTTCGGGCTTCTCGGGGTTGCCGATGACCGGGTCGCTGGCCGGCGCGCTCGGGTCGGCCACCGGGGTCGACCCGGTGACGCTGGCGTCGGTGGGGCAGATGGGCTCGGTCTGGGCCGGCGGCGGGGTGCTGGTGGCCTGGTCGTCGCTGCTCGTGGTCGCGGGGGTGACCCGGGTTCCGGTCATCGACCTGGCGCGGAAGTCGTTCGTACCGGTTGTCGCCGGCCTCGCGGTGTCGACCCTGCTCGCCGCGCTGGTGCTCTAGCTCGTGATCGTGCGTGCCGTCTGGACCATCCGCCGCATACCCACCTGGGCCGCCGCACGCCCCGCACCATGTGCGGCACCCCAACAAGCTGCGCGGCGCCCCCATGTCGGCGTGTGCAGGGTGTCGCAACATTGCGCTCGTAAGTGGGCGGGATGGACGAAGTTGGGGACCGGGGTGGCGGCTTAGTTTCGAAGTGTTCGGCGGAGCACCAGACGGAGTGAGGAGAGGTTCGATGACCTTGACGGCCGACGCCCCGGCCAGCACCGCGCTGTTGTCCAGGGACGATTTTCGCAAGGCGCTCGAGGACGCGATCAAGGGTAGGGAGGCGAAGAATGCCTCGTTCAGTATGGCGTGGGCCGAGGGAAAGCTGACCCGGGAGCATTTTGCCCGGTGGGCCGAGAACCACTACCACTATGTGGGTCCGTTCGCTGATTACCTCGGCTACATCTACGGCAACACCCCGGATCGTTTTACCGGGGCCAAGGACTTCACGTTGCAGAACATGTACGAGGAGGAGCTGGCCGATATTCGGCACACGGACCTGCTGATCCGGTTCGGCGAGGCGTGCGGCACCACCCGTGAGCGCATCGAGGACCCGAACAACATGAACGCGGTGACCAGGGGGTTGCAGTCCTGGTGCTACGCGGTCGCCATGCGGGAGCACTTCGTGGTGGCCACCGCGGCGTTGGTGGTCGGGTTGGAGTCGCAGGTGCCGAGCATCTACAAGAAGCAGATCGTGCCGCTGCGCGAGGTGTACGGGTTCAGCGAGGACGAGATCGAGTTCTTCGACCTGCACATCACGTCCGACGAGGTGCACGGGGAGCGCGGGTACCAGATCGTGCTCGACCACGCCGACACCCCCGAGCTGCAGCAGCAGTGCCTGCGGCAGGTCCGGTGGGGCGCGGAGATGCGCTACTCGTACACCCGGGCGCTGTACGACAACTACGTCGCCGCCTGACGCGAGCGCCGGGCAACGGTGGGCGGGCCCTCGCGGTCCGCCCACCACGAGCCATCCCGAGTCGTCCCGAGCGAACCGTCCCGAGCGAAGGGCATGCCCATGACTCCCGAGGTCGACGCGCCCGGATGGGTCGCCGCCGTTCCCCTCGACCAGCTGCGGCGCCGAAAGCGCGCCAGGGTCGAGGTCGGCGGCAGGGCGCTCGCGCTGTTCCTGGTCGGCGAGCGGGTGTTCGCGCTGGACGACACCTGCGTGCACAAGGGCCGCTCGCTGGCGAAGGGCTCGCTGTGGCGGGGCAAGGTCGTCTGCCCCGGCCACCAGTGGATGTTCGATCCGGAGACCGGTCGCGCGGAGGGCCGCGACGACTGCCAGCCGGTGCACGAGGTGCGGGTGATCGACGGGGTGGTGCACGTCAACCCCGGCCCGCGCTCGTGACCGTCCCCGTCAACCCGTAAGGAGCCCACCGTGCCCCGTCCGGTCTTGCTCACAGTGGGCGCCGGCCAGGCCGCCGTCGCCGCCGTCCGCACGCTGCGCCGGCGCGGTTACGACGGGCGGGTGGTGATGCTCGCGGACGAGCCGCACCCGCCGTACCAGCGCCCGCCGCTGTCCAAGGAGTACCTGCGCGGCGACGCCGACCTCGACGACCTGAGCATCCTCGACCCGGGATGGTGCGCCGAGAACGACGTGGAGCTGCGCCTCGGCGACCGGGTGACGTCGATCGACACCCTGGGCCGGCGGGTCGAGCTGGCCGGCGGGGGCTGGTACGGCGCTGACCTGATGCTGCTCGCGACGGGCGCCCGGGCGCGGCGGCTGGCGGGGGTCGGAGGCGGTGGTGGCCGGGTCGTGCACCTGCGGAGCCTCGACGACGCCGACCGGCTGCGCGCGCTGCTACCCGGCGCCGGTCGGCTGGCCGTCATCGGCGCCGGGCTGATCGGGTCCGAGGTGGCGGCGTCCGCCCGCGAGCTCGGCGTCGAGGTGACCTGCCTGGAGGTGGCGGAGCTGCCGATGCTCGGTCAGCTCGGCGCGCGGATGGCCGAGGCGTACGCCGGGCTGCACCGGGAGAACGGCGTGGACCTGCGGTGCGGGCGGCGGGTCGGCGCGGTCACCGAGCACCCGGGCGGGGTCACGGTGAGCACCGACGCCGGCGAGGTGGAGGCCGACCTGCTGGTGGTCGCGGTGGGCGCCGAGCCCCGGGACGAGCTGGCCCGCGCCGCCGGGCTCGCGCTCGACCCGGTGCACGGCGGGGTGGCGGTGGACGCCGAGTGCCGCACCTCGGTGGAGGGCATCTTCGCCGCCGGCGACATCGCCAGCCGGCTGGACCCGCGCACCGGGCGCCGCCACCGGGGCGAGCACGTGGACAACGCCAACCGCCAGGGCGCCGCCGTGGCGCGCGCCGTGCTCGGCCAACCCGCCGCCGACCAGGACCCGCCGTGGTTCTGGTCCGACCAGTACGAGCTCGCGCTGCAGTTCGTCGGAAAGCCGCGGCCGGACGCCGAGGTGGTGGTCAGGGGCAGCGTGGCGGAGCGCGACTTCACCGCCTTCTACCTGGCCGACGGGCGGGTGCACGCCGCGTTCGCGGTGGACCGGGGCGGTGACGTGCCCGCCGCGCGCGAGCTGATCACCCGCGCGGTGCCCGTCTCCGAGGCCGCGCTCGCCGACGAGGACACCGACCTGTTCGACCTGCTCGAGACCGTAGATGCCTGAGCCGTGTGAGGAGAACACCGTGGAGTTCCACAACGTGGCCCGGTCCGGGCAGGTCCCGGAGGGCGTGGTGCGCCGGCTGTTCATCGGCGAGGTCGAGATCGCGGTGTCCCGGTCCGAGGGCGTCGTGTACGCCACCTCGAACTACTGCAGCCACCTGGACTGCCTGCTGTCCAGCGGAAAGGCGACGGAGGACGGCCTGCTCTGCTCGTGCCACGGCAGCGTGTTCGACTACCGGACGGGGGAGCCGCTGTGCCCGCCGGCCACCCGGCCGATCACCGTGTTCCCGGTGAAGGAGGAGGACGGGCGGGTCTGGGTCGGCATGGACGACGAGCTGGCCAAGGCGGCGATGCGCAGGCGGGCGGCCGGCTCGCGGCGGCTCTCGGCGCGCCGCCCTTCGGAAGTCGGCGGGGAAGTCGGCAGAGAAGTCGGCAGAGAAGTCGGCAGAGAAGTCGGCAGAGAAGTCGGCAGAGAAGTCGGCAGAGAAGTCGACGCGGAATAGCCCCAGGTCGGAGCCTGGCCCGCCGGGGCTGGCGCGGCTATTCTGCCCGTCGTGGCGCTGCGGGAGTACCTGGTCGGCGAGGTGGCGGAGGACTTCTCCGACGGACTGCTCACCAGGCGGGAGGCGCTGCGCCGGCTCGGCCTGCTCGGCCTGGGCGCCGGCGCGGCGAGCGCGCTGCTGGCCGCCTGCGCCCCCACGGCGCCGTCCCCGCCGGCCGCCCCGGCCGCGCCCGCCCCGCCCGAGCCGCCGTCGAGCGCTGCCCCGCCGGGCGTCGCCCCGGGGACCAGGCGCGGCGAGGAGGTCCGGTTCGCCGGCCCGGCCGGTGAGCTGATCGCGGCGTGGGCCGCTCCCACGAGCGGTGCGCCGAAGGCGGCGGTGTTGGTGCTGCACGAGAACCGGGGCCTCACCGACCACTTCTTCGACCTGGTCGGCCGGCTGGCGAACTCCGGCTACGGCGCGCTCTGCGTGGACCTGCTGTCCGCGAAGGGCGGCACCGCCGCGCTGACCGACCCCGCCCAGGCGCCCACGGCGCTGGCCGACGCCCCGGTGGACGCGCTGGTGGCAAACCTGCGCGCGGGCATCGACGAGCTCGGCCGGCGGGTGCCCGGCGGCAAGGTGGGCGCCGTCGGGTTCTGCTTCGGCGGCGGCCTGACCTGGCAGCTCCTGCAGGCCGGCGAGGCCAGGCTGGCCGCCGCCGTGCCGTTCTACGGACCCGCGCCGGAGCGGCCGGACTTCCACCGGGCCAAGGCCGCCGTGCTCGCCGTCTACGCCGGCCTCGACGCCAGGGTGAACGCCACCAGGGACCGGGCCGAGTCCGCGCTCAAAGCCGCCGGCCTGACCTACCGGGTCCGCACGTTCGACGGCGCCGACCACGCCTTCTTCAACGACACCGGCGCTCGCTACAACGCCGGCGCCGCCCAGCGCGCCTACGCCGAGCTGCTCGACTGGTACCGCCGCTACCTCGGCTAGTCGCCCCCGGCGGTGCCCAGCACCGCGTCGATGATCTGGTGGCAGACCAGGTCGAAGACCTCGTCGGCGGTGACGCTGCGGTGTGCCGAAGCCTTGGCCAGGAACGGCCGGTCGATGGGTACGACGCCCTCCCGGCTCTCGTGCAGCGCGCTGCCGATCGCGTACCTCTCCAGGGCCTCCAGCAGCGGCACGATGGCCCCTGCCGGGACGCCGTCGGCCTCCAGCCGCGCCGCCATCGCCTCCGCGCGCGCGACGCCCAGGTCCGCCGGCAGGTGCCGCAGCAGCACCGCCGCCAGGTCGGGGTGGTCGCGGTAGGCCCGGCGGTGCCGGCGCGCGTCGCGCACCAGCCAGGCACGCCACGGCTCGCCGTCGCGCTTCGGCTCGGGCGCGACCTCCAGCGCCAGCCGCGCCGCCCCGACGACGATGGCGTCCTTGTTCTCGAAGTGGTGGTAGAGCGAGGCCCCGGTCACCTTCAGCCGGTCGGCCAGGTTCCGGATGCTCAAGCCCTCGATGCCCTCGGCCTCGATGATCTCCAACGCCACCTCGAGCGCCCTGTGCTTGGAGATCAGCGGGACCCTCGGTCGCGCCACGGCCGGCGCCCCTCCCTCGCTCGGCGGTCCGGGCAGGATACCGAACAACGCTTGGCTCGGCTGCGTCCGTTCGTCGCACGTCCGTCGCGGGGATGTCACGGGTGAGGGCTGCCCTCTGGAATCCGCGCGGCGCGCACGGTTGGGTATGACCGTGGTCACCTCGATACGGAGCGCTACGACGTCACCCTCGGCGCGCAACCAGCGAGCCGCCAAGGCCGTTGTGGTGCGCGAGTGGGTGACGAGCGCGGGGGGTCGGTACGGCACGCCGACGCTGCTGCGCGCCCTGCAGGCGGTGCTGGCCGCGCTGCTCGTGCTGCTCGGGGTGGCAGGCGTGCTGGCCGCCCAGGACCGGGTCGGCGCGACCGACGAGATCGCCACCCGGCTGCAGCCGCTGAGCATGGACGCGACGGCGGTGTACCGCTCGCTCGCCTCCGCCGACGCCACGGTGACCAGCGGGTTCCTTGCCGGCGGCGTCGAACCGGCCGCGGTGCAGGCGCGCTACGCCTCGGACGTGTCGGCGGCCGCCGACGGGATCGCGCACGCCGCGACCCAGTCCACCGACGCCGCCACCGCCGACCGGATCGCCGCCCTCGGCGAGCAGTTGCCGACGTACACCGGTCTGGTCGAGCAGGCCAGGGCGAACAACCGGCGCGGGCTGCCGGTCGGCGCCGCCTACCTGCGCCGCGCGTCGGACCTGATGCAGACCTCGATGCTGCCCGCCGCCGAGTCGGTGCGGGCGCGCCAGGCCCAGCTGCTCGACGACGCACACCGGCGGGCGGCGTCGTTCCCGGTCGGGGCGCTGCTGGCGGCGCTGCTGGCCCTGGCCGGGCTGGGGCTGGGACAGGTGTGGCTGGCGCGGCGGTTCCACCGGGTGCTCAACAGGGGCCTGGTGGTGGCCACCGCCTCGGTGCTGGTCGGGCTGCTCTGGTGGGTGGCGGCCGGCATCGGCGCGGGCGCGAGCCTGCGGCTGGCCCACGCGCACGGCGAAGCCCTCAACGACGGGCTGGGGCCGGCGCAGGTCGCCGCGCTGCAGGCCAGGGCCTCGGAGAACCTGGCACTGGTGCAGCGCGACGGGGGCCGCACCGAGCAGGACTTCGTGGACCGGATGCAGCGGCTGTCCCGCGACGACGGGGCAGGTGGTGCACTGGGTGCCGCCGCCGCGCTGGTGCCCGACCGGGGCGGCAGGGACGCGGTGCTGGCGGCGGTGCGGGGCGCGCACGACTACCTGGCCGCGCACGACCGGGTGCACGCGGCGGCGGTGGCCGGTCGGTACGGGGACGCGGTGCGGCTGGCCGAGTCCGCGCAACCGGACGGCTCGGCCGCCGCGTTCGACCGGCTGACCGCCGCGCTGGACGCGTCCGAGCACGAGCAGCGCGCGGCGTTCACCGAGGCCATCACCGCCGCGAAGGCGTGGCGCACCGGGCTGGTGGCCGGCACCGGGGCGCTCGCGCTGCTGGCCGTCGTCGGTGCCGTGCTCGGCATCGGGACACGAGGGGAGGAGTACCGATGAACCGCCGCCGCCCGTGCACGTCCGCGTCCGTGGCCGTCTGGTTGGTCACGGCGGTGCTGGCCGTGCTCCCGGCCCCGAGCACGGCGGCCCCCACGGCGGCCACCACTGCGGCCACCACGGCGGACATCGCCCCGGTGGCTCACCAGGCGCGGATGGCCGTGCCGATGGCGGCGCCGGCGTGCGACCCGAGGGCCAGCCTGCGCCCGGCCGGCCTGCCGCCGCCAGGCCAGATGCCGGCGGGTTCGAGCATGGAGGCGATCGCGCGGCGCGGGTTCCTGATCGCCGGCGCGGACCAGAACACCTTCCTGTTCGGCTACCAGGATCCTCGCACGCGGCGGGTGGAGGGGTTCGAGGCCGACCTCGCCCGCGCCGTCGCCAAGGCGATCTTCGGCGACCCGGAGCGCGTCGAGTTCCGGCCGGTCAACGTGGCGGACCGGATCCGGATGGTGGAGTCCGGCGCGGTCGACCTGGTGGTGAACACGCTGACCATCACCTGCGACCGCAAGGCCCAGGTGGAGTTCAGCGCCGTCTACTACGAGACCGGCCAGCGGATCCTGGTGAACCAGGGCAGCCCGGTCGCCACCCTGGCCGACCTGCGCGGCAAGCGGGTGTGCGCCGCGCGCGGGTCCACCTCGCTGCAGCGGGTGCTCGCCTCGCCGGAGCGGCCCGTCCCGGTCGGGGTGCCGAACGCGGTGGACTGCCTGGTCGCGCTGCAGCGCGGCGAGGTGGACGCGGTGTCCACCGACGACACGCTGCTCGCCGGGATGGCGGCGCAGGACCCCCGGGCCCAGATCGTCGGCCCCCGGTTCACCGACGAGCCGTACGGGATCGCCGTCAGCAAGGCCAACCAGGACCTGGTGCGGTTCGTCAACGGGGTGCTGGCGCGCTGGATCGCGGACGGCTCCTGGACGGCCAGCTACAACCGCTGGCTGGCGGTGCTCGGGCCGCCGCCGGCGCCGCCGACCCCGAGCTACCGGGACTGATCGCCATGTCGCTGCACGACGAGGTGGCCGCCGACGCCGCCATCGACCGGCTGGCCGCCGAGCACCAGGCGATGTTCGAGCGGCTGATGCGGCTGCACGACCACACCGGGCGCAAGCTGCTCGACGCCGGCGTGCTGCATGGCCAGACCGAGCGGCGCTGGGCGGTGGCCAGGGAGGACCTGGCCCGGATGTGGGCGTTTCACCGGGCGCACGGCGAGGTGGTGGCCACCGCGCGGCACACCAGGGGCCGGCGGGCCCGTCCGTCCGGGCGTGACCTGGCGGCGCTGGAGCGGCTGCTCACCGAGTCCACGGCGGTGCGGCTGCCGGACAGCGAGCGGTCGGTGAGCGTGCCGGACCTGGTCGCGGAGTTCCGGGTGCTGGAGCGGGACGTGCGCGCGGTGCTGGACGCGGCGGACCAGGTGTGGGCGGTGTTCGGGCCGTGCATCGACCAGTGCGAGGAGCTGCTGACCAGCGCCGCTGCCACCGCCGCCGAGGTGGGCCTCGCCGACTCCGACGACGTCGCCGGCACCTCGCTGGTCGCGCTGGGTGCCCGGCTGGACGAGCTGCGCGCGATCGGGCTGTCCGATCCGCTGTCCCGGTGGACGCCGGCCCGCCCGGACCCTCGGGGGGCCTCCCCGGCCGGGGCGGTGGACCGCGCCGGCGTGGACGAGCTGGTCGCGGACTGCCGGCGGGCGCAGGCCGCGCTGGCCGAGCTGGACGAGCTGCGCCGGGCCAGCACCGACCGGCTGGACCGGGTGGAGGCGGCGCTGTCCGAGCTGGAGGAGCTGGAGCGCCAGGCGGTCATCTGCCGTGCCGAGGTGGCGCTCAAGATCGCCGGACCGCCGCCGCCGGAGCCGGACCCGAGCCTGGCCGCCGCGCTGCGCGCCGGGATCGCCGAGGCCAGGCAGCTGCGCGCGGTCGGGCGCTGGCGCGAGCTGTCCGAGACGCTGGCCGGCCTGCACGAGCGGGCCGAGCGGGCGCCCGCGCTCGCCTCCGCCGCGCTGGACACCCTGCGCGAGCCGCTGCGTATCCGGCGCGAGCTGCGCGCCCGGCTGGAGCTGTACCGGGTGAAGGCGGACACCGACGGGCGCACCGAGGACCTGCCCCTGGAGCGCGCCTACCGCGCCGCGTACGACCTGCTCTGGACCGCGCCGTGCGACCTGGCCGTCGCGGCCCGCCACGTCGACGAGTACCTGCACCTGGTCAACCGCACCGGACCCGCCCAACCGCACGGGGGTGACCGGGCGTGACCACCTGCGCCGAACCTGGGCCGGGCGGCCAGCCGTGCGGCGGCCCGATCGACGCCGCCGGGTACTGCGAACGCTGCGGCATGAGCTACGCCGCACCCACACCCCCGCCCGCACCGGACTCCACCCGCCCGGCCCCCGCATCCAGCGGATCCGTGCCGTCGGGATCCTCCGGCGGCCGGTCCTCGGCCGGCTCGGGCCGTCGCGGCTCGTCGCCCGGCTCCGGCCGGCGCAGCTCGTCCATCGGCCGGGGCAAGCGGGCCCGCACCCTGCCCGACCCCGGCCGCACCGACCCGCGCGCGGCGCTGTTGTCCGACGCGGCCCTGCCGGAGCGCAAGCGGTTCTGCCGCAACCCGCGATGCCGCCGTCCGGTCGGCCGGGCGTCGGGGGAGCGCCCCGGCCGGGTGGAGGGCTTCTGCCGGGACTGCGGCTGGCGGTTCTCGTTCCGCCCACCGCTGGAGCCGAACACCGAGGTCGCCGACCGCTACGTGGTGGAGGGGCCGATCGGGCGCGGCGGCCTGGGCTGGGTCTACCTGGCCACCGACCGCAAGGTCGGCCGGTACGTGGTGCTCAAGGGCCTGGTCAACCCGGACGACGCGGCGCACAGCCAGGTCCCGCTGGACGAGCTGCGCGCGCTCGGCCAGGCCCAGCACCCGAACATCGTCGCGGTCCACGACGCCGTGATGCACCCGTACCAACTGCCCGGCCCCGGCAACGAGACGGTGCCCATCGACTACATCGTGATGGACTACATCGGCGGGCGCTCACTGCTGCAACTGCACCGCGAGCGCCGCGACCGGGGCGGCTACCTGCCGATCACCGAGATCTGCGAGTACACCCTGCAGGCGTTGGACGCGCTGGACCACCTCCACACCCGCGGCCTGCTCTACAACGACTTCTCCCCGGACAACCTGATGCGCTCCGACGACGGCCGGGTCTGGCTGATCGACCTCGGCGGCGTCTCGGTGGCCGACGACCCGTCCGGCGGCGCGTGGGGAAAGGACGGCTACCGCGACCCGTTCGGCAGCCCGCCCTCGGCGCAGACCGACCTGTACGCGGTGGGCAGGACGATGGCCGCGCTGAGCTTCCGGCTGCCGCACTTCGCGGACGCCAAGAAGGGCCTGCCGAGCCCGGACGAGGAGCCGCTGCTGGCCCGCCACGAGTCGTACCACCTGTTCCTGCTGCGGGCCACCCACCCCGACCCGGAGCGCCGGTTCTACTCCGCCGCCGACATGGCCGACCAGCTGGAGGCCGTGCTGCGCGAGGTGCGGGCCGTGGAGCTGGGCGAGCCGCAGCCGGGGCTGTCCGACGTGTTCGGCCCCGAGCTGCGGGTGGTCGGCGCCGACCCCGAGCACGTCACCCGCCGCCCCGACCCGGTGGCCGCCGCGCTGGCGCTGCCCGACCCGCAGATCGACCCCGCCGACCCGCAGGCGCGCCGGCTGGCCGCGATCACCGGCACCGGCAGCCCGAGGGAGGTGCTGCAGGCCCTGGACGGCCTGCCGGCGCACACCCTGGAGACCCGGCTGCGGGCGGTGCGGGCCCGGGTGGAGCTGGTCGCGGGCGGCGAGCGGGCCGAGCACGACACGCTGCGCGCCGAGCTGGACACGCTGGCCGACGAGGAGCCGGACGAGGTGCGGGTGCGCTGGTTCGCCGGGCTGGCCGCGCTGGTCGCCGGCGAGACCGAGCGGGCGGCCTCGGAGTTCGACGAGGTGCTGCGCGCGGTGCCGGGGGAGGCGGCGCCCAAGCTCGCGCTCGGGCTGTGCGCCGAGCTGCTGGACCGCCCGGAGCGGGCGGCGCGGCGCTACCAGACGGTCTGGGGCACCGACCGGTCCTACGTGAGCGCCGCGTTCGGGCTGGCCCGCTGCCGGATCGCGCTCGGCGAGCGGGACGCGGCGGTCGCGGCGCTGGCCCAGGTGCCCAACGCCTCGCGCTACGCCGCCGCCGCGCTGCTCTGCTCGGTCGCGCAGGCCCACCCCGGCGACGACCCGGGCGGTGCGCTGGCCCCCGCCTTCTTCGCCTGCGCCGAGCGGCTGCGCGACCAGGACGGCGACCTCGACCTGGACGAGTCGCGCCGCTACCGCGGCTACGCGACCGCGCTGGGCGCCGCGCTGGACTGGCTGGCGGCCGGGCGCCCGTGGCCGGCCGCCGCCGGCACGGTGCCCTCGCGGCTGCTCGGCTTCGGGCTCGACGAGCGCGGCCTGCGCGACGGCCTGGAGTGGAGCTACCGCCAGCTCGCCTCGGTCGCACCCGAGCAGCGGGTGCGCTGGGTGGACCGAGCCAACGCCGAACGGAACTGGAGCCTGTGGTGACGCCACGCCGCGCGTTCGCGCTTCTCCTCGCGCTGCTGATGCTGGCCGGGTGCGCCGGGGGCGCGCGCGCCGATCGGCCCGCCGAGCTGGTCTGGGCGGTCGGGAAGGTGACCGCCGAGGGCCCGGCCACTGTCGTGCGCGACGCCTGGAACCGGGCGCACCCCGAGGGGCCGAAGGTGCGGATCCTGGCGCTGCCGCAGGACGCGGACAACCAGCGGTCACTGCTCGCGCTGGAGCTCAACGCCGGGATCGGTGACCTCGACGTGTTCGAGCTGGACGTGCCGTGGACCGCGGAGTTCGCCGAGAAGGGCTGGCTGGTCGGCCTGGACGGCATGCGCCCCGACCTCGAACGGCTGTCGTTACCGGGACCGCTGGCCACCGGGGAGTGGGACGGCACGCTCTGGGCGGCGCCGTTCACCACCGACGCCGGCCTGCTCTACTACCGCACCGACCTGGTCGCCGGGCCGCCCCGGAGCTGGCCCGAGCTGGTCGAGGTGGGCAACAGGGTGGCCGCCGAGCGCGGCATCGCCCCGTTCGTCTCCGACGGCGCGCCCGGCGAGGGCCTGGTGGTGCAGTACCTGGAGTACCTCTGGGCGGCCGGCGGCGAGCTGGCGGTGGACGGCTCCGACATCCGCTTCGACCAGGGGCCGGCGGTCAAGGCCCTCACCTTCATGCGGGACGGCTACCGCACCGGCTTCTACGCGCCCGGCTTCGACTCCACCAAGCTGGAGGACGCCAGGCAGACCTTCCAGTCCGGCCAGGCGGTGTTCATGCGGTCCTGGCCGTACGCCTACCGCCCGATGAACAACGACCCGACCAGCCAGGTCGCCGGCAAGGTGGGCATCGCCCCGCTCCCGACCTTCGACGGCACCGGCTCGGTGGCCGGGCTGGGCGGGCACAACCTGGCGATCAACAGGTACTCCGCGCACGCCGACGCCGCCCGCGAGTTCGTCCGCTTCGCCACCATGGACCGGGACGTGCAGCGCGGCCTGGCCGGGCGCTACTCGCTGGTGCCGGCGCTGCGGGCCGCGCACGACGACCTGGCCTCGGACCCGCTGATGTCCCTGCTCGCCACCCGGCTGCTGCCGATCGGACGGCCCCGCCCCGCGACCCCGGACTGGGCGACGATCAGCGAGGAGCTCAAGCAGCAGGTGTTCGCCGGCTACACCGGCAAGATCCCGCCGGAGACCGCGGTGGCCACCATGCGCCGGTTCCTGGAAGCGACGGCGCGCCGATGAGCCGCGCCGCGGCGGCCTGTGAGTGCTGTGGCGAGCAGCTCGCGCCGGCCGACAGGTTCTGCGAGGCCTGCGGCTCGCGGCGCCCCGACGTGAGGGACCACCTGGAGCTGGCCCTGCCCGGGGCGGCCGCCGCCGTGAGCAACCGGGGCCTGCGCCACCAGCACAACGAGGACGCCTTCGAGCTGGCCCGGCTCACCGCGGCGCGGGACGGCGTGGACGCGGTGCTCGCCGTGGTCTGCGACGGCGTGTCCAGCGGCCCGCGTCCCGACCTTGCCTCCGCCGAGGCGGCGCGGGCCGGCATGACCGCGCTCTCGGCGGCCCTGCGCCGCCGCTCGACCCCTTCGGCGGCGACCAGGGAGGCGGTCGCGGCGGCCGGCGCGGCGGTGGCCGAGCTCGCCGCCCGCCCCGGCATGCCCGGCGCGCCGGCCTGCACCTTCGTCTCCGCCGTGCACACCCCCGGGGAGGTGACCGTCGGCTGGATCGGCGACAGCAGGGCGTACTGGCTGCCGATCATCTCCGGGCGGCCGGGCGCGCGGCTCACCGAGGACGACTCGTGGCTGGCGGTCACGCTCGCCCACGGCAGCATGAGCCCGGACGCCGCCGCCGCCGACCGCAGGGCGCACGCCCTGACCGCCTGGCTGGGCGCCGACGCCCCGGGCACACCCCGCCTCACCGCCATCCGCCCCAACGGCCCGGGCCTGGTCCTCGTCTGCACCGACGGCCTCTGGAACTACCTGCCCGACCCCGAGCGACTGGCCGCCGCCCTCGCCCCGTCCGCCCAGACCGACCCCCTGGCCGCCGCCCGCACCCTGGTGCGGGCCGCCCTCATCGCCGGCGGCCGCGACAACGTGACCGCCGTACTCCTACCCGTGAGTGGCTAGGGGTGCTATGGCGCCCATTGCCACTCACGACCCACCACGAGGAGGTACCCGATGACCGACGGCCCGGAGATTCGCGGCGTGGTGCACCAGAACCTGTACCTGGCCGGTGGCGAGCGCGAGGTGCAGGCGCTGATCACCGTGGACGCGGCCGGCGAGGCGGCCGCCGCGCTGCCCGCCGACGCCGCCGAAGTGATCATGATCGACAGGTCCGGCTCCATGCGGCACCCCGCCGAGAAGGCGATCAAGGCGACGGAGGCGGCCGGGGTGGCGATCGACGAGCTGCGCGACGGGGTCTGGTTCGCGGTGGTCGCCGGCTCGGAGGAGGCCCGGATGCTGTGGCCGGACGAGCCGGTGCTGGCCCGGGCCGACCCGGACACCCGTTCCGAGGCCAAGCGGGCGCTGCGTGCGATGACCGTCGGCGGCGGCACCCGGATCGGGCAGTGGCTGCGCCTGGCCAACCGGCTGCTCGGCCAGCGCCCGAGCGCGATCCGGCACGCGATCCTGCTCACCGACGGCCACAACGAGCACGAGACCGCCGAGCTGCTCGACGAGGCGATCGCGGCCTGCGAGAACGGTTTCACCTGCGACTGCCGTGGCGTCGGCGCGGACTGGTCGGCGGTCGAGCTGCGCCGGATCGCCAAGGCGCTGCTCGGCTCGGTCGACGTGGTGGCCAGCCCCGACGGCTTGGCCGACGACTTCCGGGCGATGATGTCCGCGTCGATGGACAAGCGCGTCGCCGAGGTCGCACTGCGCCTGTGGACCCCGACCGGAGCGCGGGTCCGCCTGGTCAAACAGACCGCCCCCAACCCCGTCGACCTGACCGAACGCCGCGCCGAGGTCACCGACCAGGTGGGCCACTACCCAACCGGCTCCTGGGGCACCGAGCAGCGCGACTTCCACATCAGCATCGAGGTCCCACCCGGCGAACTGGGCCAGGAACGCCTGGCCGGCCGCCTCAGCTTCGTGGCCCTACCGCCCGACGGCGACCCCCGACCACTACCGCAGCAGTTCCTGCGCACCCGCCCCGACGGCTCCCGCCAGACCCACCCCGAGGCCATGGTCAGCGCGATCTGGACCGACGACATCGCCAAGAGCACCCTGCTCAACCCCCAGGTGGCCCATGCCACCGGCCGAGGCGCCGTCGAAGGAGCCGTCCGCAAGGCCATGGAGGCCTACCGCGAAGGCGACAGCGACCAGGCCTCACACTTCCTCGCCGACGCCCGCCGCTGGGCCGCCGAGGTCGGCGACGCCACCATGGCCGAGCACATCGACGAGCTCCTCGACCCCGAGACCGGCACCTTCCGCCTGGACCGCATGACCCCCGAACGCGAGCTCGAGATCGAGATGGAGACCGACCGCCAGCTCCCGCAACACCGCGCCGACGACTGGCCCGACGACGGCCCCGACACCGTGCGCGGCCAACCGGACAGCGAGCGGAGCCTGCCGTGACCGAGTGCGCCCTCCCGCACGATGTCGACCAACCCGGCTACTGCGCCGGCTGCGGCCTCGCCATCGGCCCCGCCCCGCCCGATCCCCAGGATCCGCCCGATCCGCCCGGCGAATGCGGCCGATGCGGCGAACCGTCCCAAGGCGGCCGGTTCTGCGAGGCCTGCGGCTACCCGTACGAACCCGCAGCCGCCCCGCCGCCCGCCGCCACCGCCCCGCCCCAGCCCTCGACCTGGCTGGCCGTGATCACCACCGACCGCGAGTTCTTCGAGTCCACCCGGGGCGCGGAGCGAGGCTTCGAGCTGCCCGTCACCGCCGAGCGCCGCATCGAGCTCACAGGCGAGGTGATCAGGATCGGCCGCCGCAGCCGCCGCCACCGCACCGACCCGGACATCGACCTGTCCGCCCCGCCCGCCGACCCCGGCGTCTCCCGCGAGCACGCCCGGCTGCTCGGCCAACCCGACGGCTCGTGGGTACTCGTCGACTCCGGCTCGGCGAACGGCACATACCTCAACGACGACCCGGAACGGATACCCCGCAACCAGCTGATCCCGCTCGCCCCCGGCGACCGAATCCGCCTCGGCGTCTGGACGGTGATCACCCTGCGTCCCGCGCCCTGGTCGAGCTAGAGCATCAGTACGAACTCAACAGCGACCGATCCTCCTGCCGGATGAACCCGTACGCCAGCAACTGCCGCCCCAGGTGGTTGACGTTCTCCCGGCCGTTGATCCCGGTTACGCCCAACCCCTCCAGACGGTCACGCCACCGCCGGACCACATCCTCCACGGCCCTGTCCGTCACCTGCCGGTTCGCCCGCACCCGATTCACCAACTCGGCGGCCTCACCGTTACCGATCGCATCCCCAGGACGCGCGCGGCTCAGAAACTTCGCTGTCAGCAACAACCGCTCGTGCTCGTTCGGCTCGGACAGCGGATACGTGCTCGGCCCGTCGGGATCACTCGCCCCGGGCGGCTCCACAACACCCCGGGGATCGGGCAACACCAACCCGATCATGTGCTCACTGGTCGGCGTCACGATGTGCACGTCCAGACCCGGCGGGCTGACCGCCCACACGGACGGCTCGGCGGTGACCCGGGGCGGCAGCGGCACCACCACACCCCGGACGATGATGTCGAACGGGCGCGAACCGCTCTCGTTGCGCACCGTCCAGCCACCGTCCCAGCGGATCGAGCCGGCGGTGCGGGACAGGTTGCGGTCCGCGCCGCCGGGCCCGCGGTGGCCGATCCGCAGGTCGCACTCGCTGCCCCGGCCGAACAGGCAGGGCGCGGCGCCGGGGGACAGGACGCGGGCGGGGGTGCCGTCGAGCAGGACCTGGAGCGCGTTCGGTGAGCCCCGGCCTCGCGTCACCATGTGGTGACTGTAGGTGGTCCGCGGCACACCTGACCACCGCCGACCTCGCCCTCGCGCTAAACCCGATTGTCCGCCGCCGAGGCGCCCACCCATACTCCGGTCACATGGGCCACGTCGATCTCTCCGGTGTCAGCTACGCGCTGCCCGACGGGACGCCGCTCCTGCACGAGGTGTCGCTACGGGTCGGCGAAGGCACCCGGACCGCGCTGATCGGCCCGAATGGCGTCGGCAAGACCACCCTGCTACGGATCGTGACCGGTGAGCTCACACCGCACGGCGGGACGATCACCAGGTCCGGCGGGCTGGGCGTGATGGCGCAGGACGTCGGCGCGGGCGCCACGGACGTGCGGGAGCTGCTGCTGGCCGTGGCCGCACCGGCGGTGCGCCGCGCGGCCGCCGCCGTGGACGCGGCCGAGCTGGAACTGATGGAGCGCGACACCCCGGACGTGCAGATGCGCTACGCGCAGGCGCTGGCCGACTACGGCGACGCCGGCGGCTACGACGCCGAGGTGCTGTTCGACACCTGCTGCCAGGCCGCGCTCGGCATCGGCTGGGACCGCGCCCGCTGGCGCGGGGTCCACACGCTGTCCGGCGGCGAGCGCAAGCGGATCCTGCTGGAGGCGCTGCTGCGCGGGCCGGCGCGGGTGCTGCTGCTCGACGAGCCGGACAACGCGCTGGACGTGCCGGCCAAGCGCTGGCTGGAGACCAGGCTCACCGAGTCCGGCAAGACCGTGCTGATGGTCAGCCACGACCGCGAGCTGATCGCGAACACCGCCACCCGCATCGCCACCCTGGAGTCCGGGCCGGACGGGGCCGGGCTGTGGGTGCACGGCGGCGGGTTCGCAAGCTACCCGCGGGCCCGCGAGGAGCGCATCGAGCGGCTGGAGGAGCTGCGCCGCCGCTGGGACGAGAAGCGCCAGCAGCTGACCGACCTGGTCGCCGCGCTCAAGGTCAAGGCCACCAACAACGACGGCATGGCCTCGCGCTACCACGCCGCCCAGACCCGGCTGCGCAAGTACGAGGAGGCCGGGCCGCCGGAGCTGCCGCCCCGGCCGCAGCGGCTGTCGGTCCGGCTGGCCGGCGGCCGCACCGGCAAGCGCGCCGTGGTGTGCACCGACCTGGGCCTGACCGGGCTGGTGGAGCCGTTCTCCACGGAGATCTGGCTGGGCGACCGGGTGGCGGTGCTGGGCTCCAACGGATCCGGCAAGTCACACCTGATCCGGCTGCTGGCCGCCGGCGGAACCGACCCGGAGCCGGACCAGGCACCGGTCGGCGACGAGCGGCCGGAGCCGGTGGCGCACACCGGAACGGCCCGCCTGGGCGCCAGGGTCCGGCCGGGCTGGTTCCGGCAGTCGTCGTTCTCCATACCCGGGCACCTCGAGAGCGGCACCCTTCTGGAGATCCTGCACCGGGGCGACGGCCGCCGCCGTGGCCTGCCGCGCGACGAGGCCACCCGCGCGCTGAGCCGCTACGGGCTGGCGCGCGCGGCCGAGCGCAACGCCGACCTCCTCTCCGGAGGCCAGCGCGCCCGGTTCCACATCCTGCTGCTGGAGCTGTCCGGCGCCACCCTGCTGCTGCTCGACGAGCCCACCGACAACCTGGACCTGGAGTCCGCCGAGGCGTTGGAGGCCGCGCTCGACCGGTTCGAGGGCACCGTCGTCGCCGTCACCCACGACCGCTGGTTCACCAGGGGGTTCGACAGGTTCCTGATCCTGGGGGCGGACGGCACGGTCGCCGAGGCCGACGAACCGGTCTGGGAGGAGACGACGATGTCGCGGCGCTGAGTCACGACCTGCGCAGGCGCCGCCGCAGGCTGGGATGCTTCGCCCACCCGTTGGCGTAGATCCGCCGGTCGTCGCTGACGTGGGCCAGCTCCTGCCGGGCACCGGACACGTACAGCGCGACCGGGTGCCGTTCGCCGGGCCTGTCCAGCGTGAACCGGGTGACCGCGCCGGCGAGCACGCCGGGATCGTTGCTCAGCTTCCCGGCGTACTCCTCGGCGTCGCAGGTCATGGTCCACACGACCTCGGTCGACCAGATGTCCTCGGGGCGCACGGCGTGTACCGCGTAGACGAACGGCGAGGTCAGAAGCTCCAGGTCGATCAGGCGTTCGGGCCTGTATTCGATCATGTCGGTGACGGTATGCCCAACGCCGACGGGTTTTGTTCCTCGTTCGCGAACACTGGGTGAAGTTTCGGCCCCCTCAACCTCGTCGGTCCGCCGTCAGTGCAGGCAGAACTCGTTGCCCTCCGGGTCCGCCATGACCAGGCACCACCCGGTCGGCTCGTCCACCTCGCGCAGCTGGCGGGCGCCCCGGGCGGCGAGCTCCTCGGCGCGGCGGTGCGCTTGCGCCCGGCGTTCGGGGCTGCCGGGCGGGGATCCGGCCACGACGTCGATGTCGACGTGCACGCGGTTCTTCACGGTCTTGGGCTCGGGCACCTTCTGGAACAGGATGCGGGGTTCCACGCCGTTCGGGTCGACCACCGCGGAGAGCCGGTCCCACTGGTCCTCGGGGATGCCGATGCGCTCGGCGAACGCCTCCCACGAGGCGAACCCCTCCGGGGGCGGCTGGACGATGTAGCCGAGCGCCTCGGCCCAGAACTCGGCCAGCTTGGCCGGGTTCGCGCAGTCGATGACGACCTGGATCTTGTGCACGGTCATGGCGTTCCTTTACGGGTTGTGGTGCCGGTACAGGTCTCGGAGCAGGGCGATCTCGGCGCCGTGGTGGATCACCTCGCGGTTGATGTGCAGGACCAGGGTGGCCATCGGATGGTCGGCCCACGGGCCCTCGGCGGGACCGCACGGCCGGCTCAGGCCGTCGGCGCCGAGGCCGCGCACGCCGGCCGCCCACGCGGCGTACGCCTGGTCGAGCTGGGACAGCGCGCCGGCCGCGTCGCCGGGGTAGTCGTAGGTGTCGTAGTCCATCGCCGGGCCGCCGAAGTGGCCGGCGACACGCATGCCGAACACCCCGACGATCAGGTGGCACATGCGCCAGGCGATGGTGGTCACCGGCGGTGGGTCCGGCTCGGGGAAGGCGAAGTCGATGGTGAACTCGCCGCTGCCGCCGACCATCGGCGCAGCGCGACCCGCACCGCTCGGGAAGCAACCATCAGCAGAGCGCTCATCCAGCCCCGCCGGCGTGTGAGGCGAGAACACCGTGGTGCCGCGCGGGCGGACGCTCCAGGCGCCGGGGGCGGGCTCCCAGAGGTACTCCCGGTCGGTCAGTGTGTCCATCCGGGGGCGCAGCTGGGAGCGCCAGTGCCAGTCCAGCTGTTCGACGAGCTGTTCGTTCCAATCGAGCATGGCCGCGACCGTATCGGCAGACGCGGACAGGATCGTTCCTGAATCAGTCACAATGCCCAGATGGATACCGCCTCGCGGGTGCTGCGGCTGCTGTCGTTGCTGACGACGCGCCGTTCCTGGCGCGGCGAGGAGCTGGCCGAGCGGCTGGGCGTCACGGACCGCACGGTGCGCAGGGACGTCGAGCGGCTGCGCGAGCTGGGCTACCCCGTGCACGCCGTGCCCGGCCCGACCGGCGGCTACGCGCTCGGCGCCGGCGCGAGGCTGCCGCCGCTGCAGCTCGACGACGACAGCGCGGTGGCCGTGGCGCTGGGGGTACGGGCGGCCGCCACGGGCGCGGTGGCCGGGATGGAGGAGTCGGCGCTGCGCGCGCTCGCGGCCATCGAGCAGGTCATGCCCACCCACCTGCAACGGCGGGTCACGGCGCTGCGCTCGGCGATCGTGCCGCTGGCCGCCGACGGTCCCACGGTGGCGCCGGCGGTGCTGGCGGTGCTCGCGCTGGCCTGCCGGGACGGGGAGCGGCTGCGGTTCGGCTACGTCGACCGGACCGGTGCGCAGACCCGCCGCCACGTGGAGCCGCACCGCGTGGTGCACACCGGCCGGCGCTGGTACCTGGTCGCGCGCGACGTGGACCGCGACGGCTGGCGCAGCTTCCGGGTCGACCGCATGCGCGAGCCGACGCCGACCGGCGCCCGAGGCCACCCCGAAGACCCGCCCGACGCCGCGCGGTTCGTCACCGACGCGCTGTCGCTGCGCCCGTACCGCTGGCACGCGCGGCTGCTGATCGAGGCGCCCGCCGAGGTCGTCGCCGGGCTGGTGCCGCCCACCGCCGCCGCGGTCGAGGCGCTCGACGACCGGCGCTGCGTGCTGGTCACCGGCGCGGACTCGCTGGACGCAATCGTCCTGCACACCGCGCTGCTGGACCTGCCGTTCACCCCGCTGGAGCCGCCCGAGCTGGCCGAGCGCTGCGCCGCGCTGGCCGAACGACTGCGGGCGGCCGCGGGGCTGTTAACGTAACCGTCCGTGGCGGCTCCCGCGCGGTACCGGCTGGTCGGCTCGTTCCAGGTCGCGCTTCCGCCCGAGCGGGCGTTCCGGCTGTTCACCCCGGCCGGCGAGCGGGACTGGGTGGACGGATGGGACCCGCGGTTCCCGGACTCCGACACCGACGCCGACACCGAGCCCGGCACCGTGTTCGAGACGGCCTCCGACGGCCGGGCCGTCACCTGGGTCGTCCTCGACCGCCAACCCGGCCGGCGGATGTCCTACGCCCGCGTTGCCCACGGCGTGCACGCCGGCACCGTCACCGTCACCCTGGAGCCGGCCGGCGACGACCACGCCGAGGTGACCGTCGCCTACGACCTCACCGCCCTGACCGAGGCGGCCAGGGACGAGCTGCGCCGGTTCGCCGACGACTACCCGAACTTCCTTCGCTCCTGGCGTCGGGCGATCGCCGACAAGATCACCTGACGGCGGCTCAGGCCGACGCCTTGGCCTTGCGACCGGCCAGCGCGTGGTCGACGCTGAACCGCCCGGGGCCGAACGCGGCGAGCAGCAGGGCACCGGCCGCGATCACGGCGACCAGCTCGAAACCGCCCTTGTCGACGAACACCCCCTTGCTGGCATGCACAAGCACGAACGCGCCCAGCATGTCGAGCACGATCAGCGCCGAGGCCAGCGTGGTCGCCGCGCCGAGCACCAGCAGGATGCCGCCGCCCAGCTCGGCCAGCGTCGCGTACGCGGCGGACACCGGAGCCAGCGGCACCCCCATCTTCTCGAAGCTGGCGCTGGTGCCGGCGAACCCGTAGGACACCAGCTTCTGCAGGCCGTGCGCGATCAGGACCAGGCCCAGCACGATGCGGGCGACGAGCACGGCGACGTCACCGGTCGAGGCGGGAAGCGGACGGGTCATGACGAACTACCTCCAGGTACGTGCGGACGCAAGTAGATGAGCGTTGAACTACGTAACTACTTCGTAGGTAAGGAGGTTAGCGCACCCTGACAACCGTCCCGTCGACACGCGGTGCCGGCTGTGGTAATCACTCGGCATGCCGAGGGGAGTGACCGTCGACGAGGTGCGCGCGCTGGCGCTGACCCTGCCCCGGACGACCGAGCGGCTGGTCCGCGACCGGGTCAAGTTCGGTGTCGGAAGGCTGATCTACGTGGCGTTCTCCCGGGACGAGCGGACCATGGGGTTCGCCTACCCGAAGGAGCGGCGCGCCACGCTCGTCGCCGCCGAACCCGACAGGTTCCGCCTGCCGCGCGTTTCCGACCAGCGCTACAACTGGGTGGACGCCTGGCTGCACGAGCTGGACGCCCCGGAGATGCACGAGCTGGTGGTGGACGCCTGGTGCATGTGCGTGCCGGCGAAGGTGCGGGCGGCCTACTTCGAGACAGCCGTACCGGGACGCCAGCCGTGACCGCCCGTATCACCCGGGTCGAGCGGCACGGGATCAACACCATCCCGGACGCCGACCGGACCTCGCGCCCGATCGACCTGTTCCGCATCCAGTTCGGCGGGGCCAACACGTTCGCCACAGTGATCCTCGGGACCACCCCGATCATGCTCGGCCTCTCGCTGCCCGAGGCGATCGCGGCCACGGTGCTCGGCGTGCTGGTCGGCGCGCTGATCCTGGCGCCGATGGGGCTGTTCGCGCCGCGCACCGGCACCAACAACGCGGTGTCGTCCGGCGCGCACCTGGGGGTCAGGGGCCGGATCGTGGGCTCGTTCCTGTCGCTGCTGACGGCGATCGCGTTCTACTCGATCTCGGTGTGGGTCAGCGGGGACGCGCTGGTCGGCGGGCTGGTGCGGCAGTTCGGGGCGGCGGACTCCAGCCCGCTGCGGGCGGCGGTGTACGCGGTGCTGGGCGCGCTGGTGATCGTGGTGGTGATCTACGGCTACCAGTTCATGCTGGTGGTCAACAAGGTGGTGGTCATCGCCAACACGGCGCTGATCCTGCTCGCGGTCGCCGCCTTCGCCGGGATGAGCCCCGGCCCGAGCGACACCGCCTACGCACTGGGCTCGTTCTGGCCGACGTTCGTGCTCTCCGCGCTGATCGTGATGGGCAACCCGATCTCGTTCGGGGCGTTCCTGGGCGACTGGTCGCGCTACATCCCGGCCTCGACCAGCAGGTTCCGGCTGCTGGCCGCGACCTGGCTGGCCCAGCTGGCCACGCTGGTGCCGTTCCTGTTCGGCGTGCTGACCGCGACGCTGACGGTGGGCAAGGGCGACTACATGTTCGCGCTGATCCAGATCGCGCCGGCCTGGTACGCGCCGCTGCTCATGGTCGTGGCGTTCCTCGGCGGGCTGTCCACCGGGGTCACCTCGCTGTACGGCACCGGGCTGGACTTCTCCTCGGTGTTCCCCCGGCTCAGTCGGGTCGCGGCGTCGCTGCTGATCGGGGTCCTCGCGTTCGCGTTCATCCTGGCCGGCCGGCTGGTGCTGGACCTGACCGCGAGCGTGAACGCGTTCATCGGCGCGATCGTCATCTGCACCACGCCGTGGATGGTGATCATGAGCATCGGCTACCTGGTGCGGCGCGGTGTGTACTTCCCCGACGACGTGCAGGTGTTCAACCAGGGCCGGGTGGGCGGGCGCTACTGGTTCCGGAACGGGGTGAACTACCGGGCCATGGCCGCGTGGATCCTCTCCGCCGTGGTCGGCCTGCAGTTCGCGAACTACCCGCCGCTGGTGGTCGGGCCGCTGCACGAGGTGGCCGGCGGCATCGACATCAGCCTGCCGGTGAGCCTGCTCGTCGCCGCCATGAGCTACCTGGCCTGCCTGTACCTCGTGCCCGAACCGCGCTACGCCTTCGGCCCGGACGGCCCGCGCTGGGTGCCTGCCCGCGCCGGGACCCCTCCGGAGATCCGCGACAAGTCCGCGCAGGCAGGCACCCGTGAGTGGATAGGGCTGCCATAGCGGCCCTATCCACTCACGGGTTGTGCTCGCGGTGGCCGAGGAGGAGGCGGACGGTCAGTTCGAGGCGGTTGGTCACGTCCTCGGCGGAGGCGCGGCGGGTCACCCAGGCGACGAGGTTGGACAGCCACACGTCGCCGACGACGCGCGCGATCGCCTTGTCCTCGTCGGTCGGCTCGTCGACGCCCATCGCCTTGGTGAGCATCCGCTCGGTCAGCCTGCCGACCTCCACGACCTCGGAGGCCACCGAGGTGTCGGCGAACATGAACGCCCTGGTCATGGCCTCGGTGAGGCGGGGCTCGCGCTGCAGCGAGCGGGTGTTGCGGCCCAGCACGTAGAGCACCCGCTCGGCCGGGGTGTTGCCGGGGATCGGCCCCCGCTCCAGGCGTTCGAGCGCGCGGCCGAACTCCCTGATCAGGCCGGAGACCAGGAGGTGGATCTTGGAGGGGAAGTACCGGTAGAGGGTGCCCAGCGCGACGTCGGCACGCTCGGCGACGGCGCGCATCTGCACGGCCTCGAAGCCGCCCTTGGAGGCCAGCGCGAGGGTCGCGTCGAGGATGCGCTTGCGCCGGTCCCGCTGCGCGGGCGAACCGAGCTCGGCCTCGGTCAACGCACTCAGTCCGCCGGTGCCGAGCGTTGTCGGTCGTGGCTCTGCCGTCATCTCGCCGTGCCCCTTGTTGATGTCTCGCCTCGAGTTGCGCTCAAGCTAGCACCGTCAAGGATAGGAACTCGTTTCACTTTGCTCGCGGGGGGCACGCTGTGAAGTTGGTCATCGGGGTTGTGGGGGAGTTGGGTGAACCTCGTGGTGAGGTGGTGCGGCGGTGATCGACTACGGCGTTTGGGTCGGTCGGGTTCGGGGGAGCGGAAGGCTACCGAGAAGTAACTGGAACACGTTCTATAGTTGCCGGCGTGGCTATCCCGATGACGGACGAACAGCGGGCGTTGTGCGCGGCGGTGGGTGCGGCGGTCGCCGGGGCGCGGCCGATCGCGGCGGTGCGGGGCGCCGAGGGTGACCAGAACGGAGACGGGGCCCGGGACTGCTGGGCGGCGGTGGCGGGCGTCGGGGTGTTCGGGGCGGCGCTGCCGGTGGACGTCGGGGGTGCGGGCGGGACGGCGGGGGACGCGGCGGTCGCTGTGCGGCGGTGTGCCGCCGAGCTGGTGCCCGGACCGGTGCTGACCACCGTGCTCGCCGGCCTGGCGCTGTCCGGCCGGCCGGACGCGGCGGTGGCGAAGGAGCTGCTGCCCGGGATCGCCGACGGGTCGACCCCGGTGGCCGCCGCGCTGGCGCCGGCACCGCTGGCGATCGGCGACGGGCCCGGCGGGCTCGGGCTCCGGGTGGACGGCGAGGTGCCCGCCGTGCTCGGCGCCGGTCCGGGCGGCGCGCCGCTGCTGCTGCTCGGCGGCGCGAACTACGGCGCGGACAACGGCGCGGGCCAGCTCTGGTTCGTGCTCGACGCCGACCACCCCGGCGTGACGATCGACGCGCGTCCCTCGGTGGACCTGTCCCGTTCGCTGGCCAGGGTCACCCTGCGCGACGTGCGGGTTCCGGCCGGCCGGACGCTGGCACCGTCGGTAGCCGTCGGGGACCTCGCGGCCGCGCTGGCCGCCGCCGAGGCCGCCGGCGTCGCGGACAGGTGCCTGGCCATCGCCACCGAGTACGCCAAGGTCCGCGAGCAGTTCGGCCGCCCGATCGGCTCGTTCCAGGCCGTCAAGCACCTCTGCGTGGAGATGCTGTGCCGCGTCGAACGGGCCGGCGTGGTGGCCTGGGACGCGGCGCGCGCGGTCGGCGAGGCGCCGGCGGAGCTGCCGCTGGCCGCGTCGGTGGCCGCCGCGATCGCACTGGACGCCGCCGTGGACACCGCCAAGGACGCCGTGCAGGTGCTCGGCGGGATCGGCTTCACCTGGGACCACGACGCGCACCTCTACCTGCGGCGGGCGCTCGCGCTGCGCCAGCTGCTGGGGCCGGTCGCGGGCTGGCGCGGGCGGGTCGCGGGGCTGGCGGCGGACGGGGCGCGGCGCACGCTCACCGTCCCGCTCGGCCCCGAGGCGGAGTCCGAGCGCCCCGCCGTGCGCGCCCTGGTCGACCAGGTGGCCTCGGCACCGCCCGAACGGCGCCGCGCCCGGCTGGCCGACACCGGCCTGCTCGCACCGCACTGGCCGGCGCCCCACGGCCTCGACGCCTCACCGGCCCGTCAGCTGTTGATCGACGAGGAGCTGCGCCGGGCCGGGGTGCGCCGCCCCGACCTGGTGATCGGCGGCTGGGCGGTGCCGACCCTGCTCGCGCACGGCACCGCGGAGCAGGTCGAGCGGTTCGCCGGCCCGACGCTGCGCGGGGAGATCACCTGGTGCCAGCTCTTCAGTGAGCCCGAGGCGGGCTCCGACCTGGCGGCCCTGCGGACCCGGGCGGACCGCGTGGACGGGGGGTGGAGCCTGACCGGGCAGAAGGTGTGGACCTCGCTGGCCGGCGAGGCGGACTGGGCGATCTGCCTGGCCCGCACCGATCCGGACGCCCCGAAACGACACGGCATCACGTACTTCCTGGTGGACATGCGCGGCCCCGGCATCGAGGTGCGGCCGCTGCGGGAGATCACCGGGGACGCGGTGTTCAACGAGGTCTTCCTGGACGGCGTGCGGGTGCCGGACGAGCAGGTGGTCGGCCCGGTCGGCGGCGGCTGGGCGTTGGCCCGGACCACGCTGGCCAACGAGCGGGTGGCGATGAGCGGCGGGTCATCCCTCGGCGACGCGGTGGAGCGGCTGGTCGAGTCCGCCGCCAACGCGCCCAACGCCGACGCCCCCGACGAGCGCCTCGGCGAACTGGTCGCGGACGGCCTGGCGATGTCGCTGCTGGACCTGCGCGCGACCCTGCGCCGGCTGGACGGCCAGGACCCCGGGCCCGAGTCGTCCGTACGCAAGCTGCTCGGCGTACGGCACCGCCAGGACGTGGCGGAGGCCGCGCTGGACCTCGCCGGCCCGGACGGCGCGGCGCTCGACGGCGACGCCGAGGCGCTGGTGCACGAGTTCCTGCTCACCCGCTGCCTGTCCATCGCCGGCGGCACCACCCAGGTCCTGCGCACCCTCGCCGGCGAGCGCGTGCTCGGCCTGCCCCGGTGAGGCACGGAATTCCGGGTCCTCCGAATTGCGACGGCTCATTCGGGACCGTAATCTCAAGGCACCGTCCGCACATTCCTGATCGACATTCTCGCTCGGCCGACCAGCCGGGAGATGAGCCGCCGTGCGCCTTTTTGTCCGCATACTCACAGTTACCGTTATATCGATCAGTTTTGTCTCGGCGTGCACCGCAACGGCCGCCGCGAACCCCGGCGATGCCGCCGCCGCGCTGGCGGCGCTGCCGGTCAAGGGGCGCGCCCCGATGACCGGCTACAGCCGTGAGCAGTACGGACCCGCCTGGGCCGACATCGACCACAACGGCTGCGACACGCGCAACGACGTGCTCGCCAGGGACCTGACGGGTGAGACGTTCAAGGCGGGCACCCACAATTGCGTGGTGATCTCCGGACAATTGGCCGACCCTTACACCGGACGTAACATCACGTTCAAGCGCGGGCAGGAGACGAGCGACGACATTCAGATCGATCACGTCGTGGCCCTGGGCGACAGTTGGCAAACCGGGGCGCAACAGCTCACCCGTGAAGAACGGACCCGGCTGGCCAATGATCCGTTCAACCTGCTCGCCGTCGACGGACCCTCGAACAACCAGAAACGCGACTCCGACGCCGCCAGTTGGCTGCCGCCGAACAAGGGCTACCGCTGCAAGTACGTCGCGCGACAGGTCGGCGTCAAGGCCAGATACCGCCTGTGGGTCACCCCGCCCGAACGCGACGCCATCGCCCGGATCCTCCAGGGCTGCCCCGGCGAGCCGCTGCCGGACCGCTGACGGCTGACGGGGGGTCGGCTTGCGGGCTCTCCGGCTCCGCCACATACTAGAACACGTTTCAGTTCGGCGACGGGTTCAGTGGGTTCAGCGGGCGAGGAGCGGGAGTGGACTTCAACCTCGACGAGGCGCAGCGGGAGGTCGTCGACCTCGCCCGTGAGGTGCTGCGCCGCGAGCACGACCCGGACACCACCTGGAAGGCGCTGGCCAGGGCCGGGCTGCTCACCCTCGCGGTGCCCGGGGACCTGGGCGGCGCCGGCCTCGGGGTGCTGGAGTGCGCGCTGGTGCTCACCGAGGTCGGGCGGTGCGTGAAAGACGTGCCGGCGCTGGAGACGGTGGCGTTCGGCGTGCTGCCGGTCGCCCGCAACGGCACCGAGGCACAGCGCCGCGAGCTGCTCGGCCCGGTCGGTGACGGCGCGGTGCTGACCGCCGCGCTGCACGAACCGTCCGCGCCCCTCCCGTCCGCACCCCGCACCACCGCCCGCCCCGACGGCACCGGCTGGGCACTGTCCGGCACGCTCACCGGCGTCCGCGAGGCGGGGCAGGCGCACCGCGTCCTGGTGCCGGCCTCGCTGGCGGACGGGGGCACCGGCGTGCTGCTGGTCGACCCGGCGGCGGCCGGGGTGTCGCTCACCCCGACGCCGGGCTCGGCGGGCGCGGGCCGGCCGGAGTACACGCTGCGGCTGGACGGAGCACCGGGCGAGCTGCTCGGCGACGACACGACCGGTCGGGTACTCCACGACCTGCACCGGCTGGCCCTGGCCGGGGCGTGCGCGGTGGGCGACGGCGTGCTGGCCGGCGCGCTCGAACTGACCGCCGAGCACCTGCGCACCCGCGAGCAGTTCGGCCGCCCGCTGGCCACCTTCCAGGCCGTCGCGCAGCAGGTCGCGGACGTCTACCTGGCCTCGCGCACCGTCCACCTGGCCACCCTGGCGGCCTGCTGGCGGCTGGACCCCGCCGATGTCCGGATCGCCGCGTACTGGCTGGCCGAGCACGCCCCGCCCGCCCTGCACACCTGCCACCACCTGCACGGCGGGATCGGCGTGGACCAGGACTACCCGCTGCACAGGCACTACTCCTGGACCAAGGACCTGGCCCGGTTCGTCGGCGGCGTCGAGCACCGGCTGGAGGCGATGGCGTGCACCTCGAACTGACCGCCGAGCAGCGCGCACTGCGCGACGAGCTGCGCGGCTACTTCGCCGGGCTGCTGTCCGACGAGGAGCGCGCGGTGATGCTCACCGAGCGCCACGGCCCGGTCTACCGCGAGGTGATCAGGCGGATGGGCCGGGACGGCTGGCTCGGCGTGGGCTGGCCCGTGGAGCACGGCGGGCGCGGGTTCGGCGAGGTCGAGCAGCTGATCTTCGTCAACGAGGCGGCGCGGGCGGACGTGCCGCTGCCCTCGGTCACGCTGCAGACCGTCGGCCCCACGCTGCAGGAGTACGGCACGCCCGAGCAGCGCGAGCGGTTCCTGCCCGCCATCCTGGCCGGCGAGGTGCACTTCGCCATCGGCTACACCGAGCCCGAGGCCGGCACCGACCTCGCCGCCCTGCGCACCCGGGCGCAACGCATGAAGGGGGAAGGGGAGGCGGGTGGGGGCTATGTCGTCAACGGCCAGAAGATCTTCACGACCGGCGCGCACGACGCCGACTTCATCTGGCTGGCCGTCCGCACCGACGCCGCGGCGCCGCCGCACCGGGGCATCTCGATCCTGATCGTGGACACCTCCGACCCCGGCTACTCCTGGACGCCGATCATCACCTGCGACGGCGCGCACCACGTCAACGCCACCTACTACTCCGACGTGCGGGTGCCGGCGTCCATGCTGGTCGGCGAGGAGAACCGGGGCTGGCGGCTGATCACCACCCAGCTCAACCACGAGCGGGTCATGCTCGGCCCGTCCGGCCGGGTCGCCGTACTCCGCGACCGGCTGCGCCACTGGGCGGCGGACCGAGCCACGCCGGACGGGACGCCGCTGCTCGAACTCCCCGACGTCCGGCGCGCGCTGGCCCGCAGTGGCGCGGCGGAACGGATCAACGAGCTGCTCAACTGGCAGGTGGCCTCGGCGACCGGTGCGGTGGACGTGGCGGACGCCTCCGCGACCAAGGTGTTCGGCTCCGAGGCCGTGCAGTGGATCGGGCGGGAGCTGGAGGAGATCGTCGGCCGGCACGGCGACCGGTCCGACCCGGCCACCGCCGAACTGGCACGCTGGCTGGACGTGCAGGCCAAACGCAACCTGGTGCTCACCTTCGGCGGCGGGGTCAACGAGATCCAGCGCGAGTTCATCGCCTCCGCCGGGCTGGGCCTGCCGAGGGTGCCGCGATGACCGCCGAGGCGAGCGTCGACATGACCGCCGAGGCGATCCGATCCGAGGCACAGCGGATCCGGGACCGCGGCGAGGGCGAGCCCCGGGTGGCGCGCGACCCGGTCAACGTCCCCATGATCAACAACTGGACGGAGGCGCTCGGCGACTCCAACCCGCGCTACCCGGAGGTGGCGCCGCCGGCGATGGTGCAGGCCTGGACGATGTACGGGCTGCAGGGCGTGCGCGCGGCCGACGACCCGCTCGGCGCCATGATCACCGTGCTGGACGACGCCGGCTACACCTCGATCGTGGCCACCGACTGCGAGCAGACCTACCAGCGCTACCTGCGCCCGGGGGAGCGGCTGGCGGTGCGCAGCCGGCTCGGCGACGTGGTCGGCCCGAAGCGCACCGCGCTGGGCGAGGGCTGGTTCGTCACCACGCACAGCACCTGGTACTCCGGAGACGAGGGCGACGAGCCGGTGGCCGAGATGCTGTTCCGGGTGCTCAAGTTCCGGCCCCCCGAGCCGGCCCCGATACAGCCGAAACGGGACGTCCCCCGCCCGGCGGTGAGCCGGGACACCGAGTACTTCTGGGCCGGCACCGCCGCCGGCGAGCTGCGCATCCAGCGCTGCGGCGAGTGCGGCGCGCTGCGCCACCCGCCCGGACCGATGTGCCCGGCCTGCGGCGCCACCCGCCCGGAGCACGTGGTAGCCACCGGCCGAGGCGAGGTCTACAGCTACGTCGTGCACCACCACCCGCCGGTGCCCGGCCGGACCCCGCCGTTCGTGGTGGCGCTGGTGGAACTGGAGGAAGGGGTACGGATGCTGGGCGAGCTGCGCGACGTCGACCCGTCAGGGGTGCGCGTCGGCCTGCCCGTCGAGGTGGCGTTCGACCGGGTGGACGACGAACTGACCCTGCCGGCATGGCGGCCGCGATGAACCCGGCCGTCGGCGACGAGCTCCCCGAGCTGCGGCTGGACGTCACGCCCACGTTCGTGATCTCCACCGCGCTGGCCACCCGCGACTTCCAGGACGTGCACCACGACCGCGACGCCGCCGTGGCCAGGGGCTCGAAGGACATCTTCCTGAACATCCTCACCACCACCGGGCTGGTGCAGCGCTGCGTCACCGACTGGGCGGGGCCGCACGCCCTGGTCAAGGCGGTGAAGGTGCGGCTGGGCGTGCCGTGCTACGCCGGCGACACGCTGGTGCTCGGCGGCCGGGTGGCCTCGGTCGACGACGGCGAGGTGGTGGTGGACGTGGTCGGCAGGTGCGGGCTGGGCGATCACGTGACCGGCCGGGTGCGGGTGGTGCTGCCGTGAGCACACTGTCCGGGGCGGCCGCGATCGCGGGCATCGGCGCCACCGAGTTCTCCAAGGACTCCGGCCGCAGCGAGCTGCAACTGGCCGCCGAGGCGGCCCGCGCCGCGCTCGCCGACGCCGGCCTGAGTCCCGCGGACGTGGACGGCATGGTCACGTTCTCGATGGACGCGAACGCGGAGGTCGCGGTGGCGCGCGAACTGGGCGTGCCCGAGCTGCGCTACTTCGGCCGCATCCCGTACGGCGGCGGCGCGGCCTGCGCCACCGTCCAGCACGCCGCCATGGCGGTGGCCACCGGGGTCGCGGACGTGGTCGTCTGCTACCGGGCGTTCAACGAGCGCTCCGGCTCGCGGTTCGGCCAGGCGCAGGCGTTCACCGGCGGCGGCACCACATCGAGCGCGATCGACAACGCCTGGACGCTGCCGGTGGGGCTGAGCACGCCGGCCGCGATGGTGGCCATGTTCGCCCGCCGCTACATGCACGAGTACGGCGCGAGCAGCGAGGACTTCGGCCGGGTCGCGGTGGCCATGCGCCGGCACGCCGCGACGAACCCGAACGCCTGGTTCCACGGCCGCCCGATCACCCTGGAGCAGCACCAGGCCTCGCGCTGGATCGTCGAGCCGCTGCACCTGCTGGACTGCTGCCAGGAGAGCGACGGCGCGGTCGCGCTCGTGGTGACCACCGCCGACCGCGCCAAGGACCTGCCGAACCGACCGGCCGTGATCGCGGCCGCCGCCCAGGGCAGCGCCCGCGACCAGTTCACCATGACCAGCTACTACCGCGACGACCTCGCCGCCCTGCCCGAGATGGGCCTGGTGGCCGACCAGCTCTGGCGCCAGGCCGGCCTGCGCCCCGCCGACGTGCGCCTGGCCGTCCTCTACGACCACTTCACCCCGTTCGTGCTGGTCCAGCTCGAGGAACTCGGGTTCTGCCCGCGCGGCGAGGCCCGGCACCTGGTGGCCGACGGCGGCATCGAGCTGGACGGCACGTTGCCGGTGAACCCGCACGGCGGCCAGCTCGGCGAGGCGTACATCCACGGCATGAACGGCATCGCCGAGGCCGTCCGCCAACTGCGCGGCACGTCCGTCAACCAGCTCACCGGCGTCGAGCACGTGATCGTGACCGCCGGCACCGGCGTCCCCACCAGCGGCCTGATCCTCTCCTCGTAGCTTGTCGATGTAGCCCGTGTCGATCCGGCCGGTGCCGTTCGTATGGAGGGTGACAGGCTGGCGTCGGCGTGAGGGAGTGTGCGATGAGCGAGGTACGGGCGTTGCTGTCCGGGCGGGGTCTGGTGGAGTCGCCGAGGTGGCACGGTGACCGGTTGTACTTCTCCGACTGGTCCGCCGGCGAGGTCGTCGCCGTCGACCTGGCCGGGGGCGCCGAGGTGGTCGCGCGGGTGGCGTCGCTGCCGCTGTGCACGGCGTGGCTCCCGGACGGGCGGATGGTGCTCGTCTCGTCGTCGGAGGGGCGGCTGCTGCGGCGGGAGCCGGACGGGTCGTTGGTCACCCATGCGGACCTCGGTCGGCAGGGGTGGAACGACGTCGTCGCCGACGGACGGGGGAACGTCTACGTCAACCGGATCGGGTTCGACCTGGCGACCGGCGAGGACCCCAAGCCCGGGTTCGTCGCGCTGGTCACGCCGGACGGTTCGGTGCGCGAGGTGGCGGACGACATCCTTTTCCCCAACGGCATGGCGGTGACCGGCGACAACTCCACGCTGATCGTCGCGGACTCCTACCGGCATCGCCTGGTGGCGTTCGACATCGGTGCGGACGGTGGGCTGTCCGGCCGCCGGGTCTGGGCCGAGCTGGGCGAGGGCACCCCGGACGGCATCTGCCTCGACGCCGAGGGTGCCGTCTGGTACGCCGACGTGCCCAACCGCCGGTGCGTGCGGGTGGCCGAGGGCGGCGCCGTGCTGCGGACCGTCGAGCTGGACCGGGGCGGGTTCGCGTGCGCGCTCGGCGGGCCGGACGCCAGGACGCTGTTCATCGTGGCGGCCGAGTTCCTCGGCATGGGGCCGTCGCCGGTGTCACCGGGCAGCGGCCAGGTGCTCGCCGTGCCCGTCGAGGTGCCCGGCGCCGGCTGGCCGTGAGCCGTGCCGTCACTCGAACACCAGCGAGACCAGCTCGTCGATGAACCCGGGTAGCAGGCTGGCGCTGCGCTCGGTCGGGTTGCCGTGGAACAGCGCAACCCGTCCGTGCGCGGCCACGAACACCATCACGCCGGCGCGCCGGGCGGGCAGCCGGAGCTTGTAGCCCGCGCGCTCGCAGCGCTCGAAGGTCTCCACGAACCTGGCCAGGATGTCCTCCAGCGGGTTGGCCGCCGAGTCGTCCGAAGCCCCGTCCGGCCGCCGGCGGAACAGGATCCGGTAGTGGCCAGGGTGGGCCACCGCGAAGTCGCAGTAGGCGCGCAGCTGGGCGCGGACCTGCCCCAGCGGGTCGTCCTGATCGGCCGTGGTCGCGGCCCCGGCCAGCAGCGCGGACAGCCGGTCGCGCTCGTGCTCCAACAAACCGGCCATCAGCGCGTCGCGGTCGGAGAAGTGCGGGTAGATGCTGGCCGGGGCGATGCCGGTGGCCCTGGCCACGCCCCGGATGGTCAGCCCCTCCTCGTCCCCTAGCTCGGACAGCAGCCCGCTGGCGGCCTCCAGGATCTCCAGGCGAAGCCGTTCGCCCTCACCCCAGCGGTTGCGGGTGCGGGTGACGGGACCGGCCATGACGTCATTCTCCCCGACGCAAGAACTCTCCGTCCGGGCCGCTGCGCACATTGCCGAACATTTGTATGCTAACTCGGCAAACAAACGTTAGGTGACAGCGATGACGCGCGCGACGACGCGACGTCCCGCCCGCGCGCTCCCGGCGGTCGCCACGCCCGCCCCGGACGCGAGGTGGGGCCTGCCGCTGGCGGTCGTCGTGATCGGCATGTTCATGTCGGTGCTGAACACCACCAGCGTGAACGTCGCGCTGCCGAACATGGCCAACGACCTCGGGGCCGCCACCAGCGACATCGAGTGGGTCGTCACCGCGTACAACCTGTGCCTCGGCGTGGTCGTGCCGGCCAGCGCGTGGCTGGGCGACCGGCTCGGCCTGAAACGGCTCTACATCGTCTCGCTGATCGGGTTCGTCGCGGCGTCCGTGCTCTGCGGACTGGCCGACAACCTGGGCACGATGATCGTCTTCCGGGTGCTGCAGGCCATCCCCGGCGGGATGCTCCCGGTGACCTGCATGACGTTCCTCTACCGGATAGTGCCGCGCGCGAAGATCGGCAGCGCGATGGGCATGTACGGCCTGGGCATGGTGGTGGCCCCGGCGATCGGGCCCACGCTGGGCGGCTACCTGGTGCAGAACGTCGACTGGCGGCTGATCTTCTACCTCAACGTCCCGGTCGGGCTGCTCGGCGTGCTCGCCGCCTCGGTCGTCCTGCCGCGCATCCCGGGCGCGCCGGGGCGGCGGTTCGACGTGATCGGCTTCGGGTGCGTCGCGGGCGGGCTGTTCGCGCTGCTGCTGGCCGCCTCCGAGGGCCAGGACTGGGGCTGGACCGGCTACCGGGTGCTGATGCTGCTCACCGCCGGCGTGATCCTGCTGGCGCTGTTCGTGGTGGTCGAGCTGGAGGTGGACGACCCGCTGCTGGATGTGCGGGTGTTCGCCAACTGGCCGTTCGTGAACTCGCTGGTCCTGATCGCGCTGCAGGCCATCGGGCTGTTCGCGGTGTCGTTCTACGTGCCGGTGTTCCTGCAGGAGGCGCAGGGGCTGACCGCCCTGAACACCGGCTTCACGCTGCTGCCGCAGGCGTTGGTGATGATCGTGCTGATGCCGATCGCCGGGCGGGTGTACGACAGGCTCGGCGCGCGGTGGATCGGGGCGGCGGGCATGGGCCTGGCCGGGGTGGGCGTGCTCATGCTGGTCCGGATCAACCCGGACATGCCGCGCTGGGAGTTCATCCAGGCGCTGATGCTGCGCGCGGTCGGCCCGGGGCTGGCCATGATGCCGATCACCACGGCCGGGGTGTCGGCGCTGCCCGCCCGGCTGGCCGGCGCCGGGAGCGCGTTCAACCAGCTCGTGCAGCGCGGCAGCGCCGCCCTGGGGCTGGCGGTGCTGACCGCCATCGCGACCGCCTACCAGGCGCAGCTCATGGCGGACCGATCCGCGCTGATGACCTCGTCGGACCCTCGGGTGGTGGCGATGGCGCGGAAGGGACCGTCCGCGCTCGCCCCGCTGCTGGAGAAGCTGAAGGTCGAGGTGCTCTCCGAGGCGTACGGCGACGTCTTCCTGATCGCCGGCATCGCCAGCCTGATCGGGGTGCCGCTGGCGTTCTTCCTGCCCGCTACTCGTCGTAGCTGACCGTGACCTCCTCGGTCACCGGCAGCGACTGGCAGGCAAGGACGTAGCCCTCGTCCAGGTCGGTCTGGTCGAGTACCTCGTTGCGCAGCATCTTCACCTCGCCGCCGACGACCCGGCAGGCGCACGCGCTGCACGCCCCCTCCCGGCAGGAGAACGGCGCGTCCAGGCCCCGCTCGCGCAGCAGGTCGAGCAGCTTGGTGCCGGCCGGCCAGCGGAACCGGTGCCGCTGCCCGTCCAGCTCGACCTCGACGGTGCTGTCCGGCCCCGCCGTGTCGGGTTGCGGGCCGGCCGACTCGAACGGGTCCTCGGTCAGGGACACGAACCGCTCGATGTGCAGCCGCTTGCGCGGCACGCCCAGGTCGCGCAGCGCGTGCGTGGCGGCGTCCATGAACGGCGTGGGGCCGCACAGGAACACCTCCCGCCCGTCTGGTCCGGTGAACGGCCCGGCCAGGCCGGCGAGGTGGGCGCGGGTGGGCAGCCCCTGCACGCTCTCCAGCCAGTGCGCGACCACCAGCCGGTCCGGGTGCGCCTCGGCCAGCCCGCGCAGCTCCTCCGCGAAGATCACCGACCGCTCGTCCCGGTTGGCGTAGAGCAGCACCAGGTGCCCCCGGCCGCGCGCCAGCACCGCGCGGATGATCGACATGACCGGGGTGATGCCGCTGCCGGCGGCGACCAGCAGCAGGTCCGCGTCCAGCGTGCGCGGCGTGAACGTCCCTTCGGGGGGCAGCGCGTCCAGCTCCATGCCGGGGGAGAGGTGGTCGCAGATCCAGTTCGAGCCCCGGCCCTCGGCGACCCGCTTGACCGTCACCATCAGGTCCCCGCCGTCGTGCGGCGAGCTGGACAGGGAGTAGCAGCGGGCCAGCGACGTGCCGTCCGGCCCGGGCACCCGCACGGTCAGGAACTGACCCGGCCGGTAGGCGTAGCGTTCGGCCAGCTCGGACGGGACCCGGAGCACCAGCGACACCGCGTCCGCCGTCTCCTGCACCACCTCCGCGACGGCGAGCCGGTGGAAGTCAGCCACCGGGCACCAGCCTGGGCGCGGGCTCGGCGGAGGCCACCGCCAGCCTGTCCTCGGCCACCGCCAGCTCGATGCTGCGCCGCAGCTCGGGGCAGCCGTCCCGCGCGGTGTAGAGCGGGCATCGGCGCGCGGCGTCGGCGGTCCACTGGATGCTGGTGTGCGCGAGGCTGTTCTTCTTCACCCCCACCCGGCCGCCGCAACCACGGCAGTCCACATCGGACAGGCCGCCCTCGAGCTGGGCGCGGCGGTCGGCGGCGGTGGCGGCGGCCAGCTCGTCCGGACCCAGCGCCGGCCCGGTCATGGCACGCTGCCGCTGGGCTCGTGCTCGGCGGCCTGCGTGGCGTCCGCGCGGCGCGCCAGGTTCTCCTGGACCTCCCGCTCCCACGCCTGCACCGCGCGGGTGGTGTCCACCTCGAACTCGAAGCGCTGCGTCATGTCCTCGGTGACGTCCTCGACGTCCACGTAGAACTGCTCGTACCAGCGCCGCAGCTGGTAGACCGGCCCGTCCTCCTCGCACAGCAGCGGGTTGTCGATCCGGGTCTTGTTCTTCCAGATCTCCACGTCCTGCAGGAAGCCGACGCCGGTGCCCTTGGCGAACTTCTCCGCGAGCTGGTTGCCCTGCTCGTGCGACAGCCCCGGCGGCTTGCGCACGATCACGCCCCACTGCAGCACGAACGAGTTCGCGGTGACCGGATAGTGCGTGTTGATCAGCACCGTCTCGATCTTGAACCCGCGGAAGTCGTGCCACAGGTAGTCGATCATGTAGGAGGGTCCGTAATAGGACGCCTCCGACCGCAGCGCGTTGTCGCTCTCCGAATAAGCCGAGCCTGACCCGACGTCGGGGCGCCCCCGGGTGTTGAGGTACTGGGTGGCGATGTGCCCCTCGAAGACGTTCTTGAAGTAGGTAGGGAACGCGAAGTGCACATAGAAAAAGTGCGCCATGTCGACGACATTGTCGATGATCTCCCGGCAGTTCGAGCCTTCGATGCGGACCGAGTCCCAGGTCCAGTCGCTCCACTCGTCGGAGAACGCGCCCTCGACGCGCGGGATGGTGATCTCCGGCGGCGGCGGGCGGTTCTGCGGGTCGTGCCAGACGAACAGCTGCTTGTTCTCCTCGTGGGTCAGCCAGGACCGGGTCCGCGCCCTCGGCGGCACCCGCCGCGCGTACGGAATCCCCACGCACCGCCCGTTCCCGCCCCACCGCCAGTCGTGGAACGGGCAGGCCACCGCGTCGCCCTTGACGCTGCCCTGGGTCAGGTCGCCGCCCATGTGCCGGCAGTACCCGTCCAGCACGTGCAACTCGCCCGCGCTGTCCGCGAACACCACCAACTTCGTCCCGAACGCCTCGACCGCGTGCGGCTTCCCGTCCCGGAACGCCTCCGCCAGCCCGAGGCAGTGCCACCCCCTGGCGAACCGCGTAGGCGGCGCACCCACATCAATAGTCCGTACATCGTCGATGCTCATAGTTCGTTTCCCCTGGTCACCACCCGTGAGTGGCTAGGGTCGCTATAGCGACCCTGTCCACTCACGGCTTCTGAGCTGGGCGTTTGTTGGGCGGCGGCCGCCTCGGCGAGGTCCAGGGCGGCCAGGTAGCCGCCGGTCATGGCCGGGCCGATGGTGGCGCCGGCGCCGGCGTAGGTGCGGGCCATGACCGAGGCGCTGGCGTTGCCGGCGGCGTAGAGGCCGGGGATCGGTGAGCCGTCGGCGCGGAGGACCCGGGAGCGCTCGTCGACGCGCAGGCCGCCCTTGGTGCCTAGGTCGCCGGGGACTATGCGGACGGCGTGGAACGGTGCGAGGTCCAGCGGGGCGAGGCAGGGGTTCGGGCGTTGGCGCGGGTCGCCGTAGTACCTGTCGTAGGCGCTGGCGCCTCGGGCGAACCGCTCGTCGGTGCCCGTGCGGGCGTAGCCGTTGAACTCGGTGACCGTGGCGCCCAGGCCGTCGGGCGGCAGGCCGATCGCGGCGGCCAGCTCGTCCAGCGAACCAGCGGAGAACACGGCCCCCGCCCGGTACCAGCGCTTCGGGAACGGCTGGCGCGGGCGCAGGCCGGCGAACGGGTAGCGGTTGCGGTAGCGCTGGTCCACGATCAGCCAGGCCGGGATGTGGTCGACGCCGCTCGCGTGCCCGTCGTACATCGCGTGCACCGCGTCGACGTACGGCACCGCCTCGTTGACGAACCGCTCGCCGGCCGCGTTGACCAGGATCGAGCCGGGCAGCGCGCGCTCGGCAAGGCAGAAGTACGGACCCCGGCCGAGCGGGATGGACGGCCCCCACCAGGCGTCGTCCATCAGGTCCAGGTCCGCGCCCGCTCGCTGGCCGGCCTCGATGCCGTCGCCGGTGTTCTCCGCCGCCCCGGTGGTCCACTCGGTGCCGATCGGCGCGCGCTGGTACTTCGTGCGCATGGCCGCGTTGTGCTCGAACCCGCCGGAGGCGACGACCACCCCGAGCCGGGCTTCAACGACCTCCTCCTGGCCGCCGGAACGCCGCACCCGCACGCCGGTGACCCGCTCGCCGTCGCGCTCCAGCTCGACCAGCGGGGTGTCCAGCCACACCGGCACGCCGGCCGCCGCCAGCCCGGCGCGCAGCCCGGCCGCCAGGGCCTGGCCCATGGTCAGCGTCCGCCGGCGGCGCAGCGCGTCGAGCAGGCTCCGCCCGAACACCCGACCGGCGCGCAGCGGTCCGCGCGGGTGGCGGGCGATCAGGTTCAGCCACTTGTAGTCCGCCGCGGTGATGGCGAGGCGGCCCGGGCTGGCCAGGTACGGCGGGTTCAGCCGGGCCAGCTCGGCGCCGAGCACCCCGGCATCCAGCGGCTTCGGCTCGATGCTGCGCCCCCGCGGCATTCCGCCCGGCGCCTCCGGGTAGTAGTCCGCGTATCCGGGCACCCAGGCGAACCGAAGCGGCGTGACCGCCCGTACCAGCTCCAGCATCGCCGGCCCGTGCTCCAGCAATGCCCGCCGCCGAGCCTCGGGCACCTCGTCACCGAGCAGGTGGGCGAGGTAGTCGGCGGCCCGCTCGGGCGTGTCGGGCACCCCGGCGGCGCGCAGCACCTCGTTGTTCGGCACCCAGATGCCGCCGCCCGAGCGCGCCGTCGAGCCGCCGAACCTGGCGGCCTTCTCCACCACCAGGACGGCGAGCCCTCGGTGCGCCGCCGTCAACGCCGCGGTCATCCCCGCCGCGCCGCTGCCGACCACCACGACGTCGAACCCGGTCATCCCGCCTCCGGCTCACGCTCAGACTGGAACATGTTATAGAAATGCCGAGGGCCACGCTACGGTGCACGGAGTGGCTCCACAAGACACATACTAGAACACGTTCCAGTTTCTGGGAGGTTCTGTGGTGGAGGCCGACGTGGTGGTGGTCGGGTTCGGCGCGGCGGGCGCCTGCGCGGCGATCGAGGCGGCCGGCGCGGGCGCCCAGGTCATTGTGCTGGACAGGTTCGGCGGCGGCGGGTCGACGGCGCTGTCCGGCGGCGTCGTCTACGCCGGGGGCGGCACCGACGTGCAGCGGGAGGCGGGCGTCAGCGACTCGCCGGAGGGCATGTATGAGTACCTGCGGCGCGAGGTCGGCGACGTGGTCTCGGCGGAGACGCTGCGCCGGTTCTGTGACACCAGTGCGGACATGGTGCGCTGGCTGGGCGGGCTCGGGGTGCCGTTCGAGGCCAGCCTGTGCCCGTACAAGACCTCGTACCCGAGCAACCGGCACTACCTGTACTACTCCGGCAGCGAGGCGGCCGGCGGGTTCCGCGACGCCGCGCCGCCGGCCGCGCGCGGGCACCGGGTGCGCGGGCGGGGGACCTCCGGCGGCGTGCTGTTCCGGTATCTGGCGCGGGCGGTGCGTGAGCGCGGCGTTCGGGTGCTCACCCAGGCGCACGCGGTCGGGCTGGTCACGGACGACGGCGGCCGGGTGGTCGGGGTGGACTGCCGGCGGCTGACCGGTGCGCCGGCGTTCGCCCACCGGGTGCTGTCCCGGTTCGCGGCCAAGCCCGGGCTCTACCTGCCGCCGCTGCGTCGCGCGCTGCATGCCCGCGCCGAGGCGCTGGAGCGGAGGTACGGGCGGCCGGTCAGGGTGCGGGCCCGGCGCGGGGTGGTGCTGGCGGCGGGCGGTTTCATCGCGAACCGGGAGATGGTGCACGAGCACGCGCCCGCCTACCGGGGCGGGCTGACGCTCGGCACGCCGGGCGACGACGGCGCCGGCATCGCGCTCGGCGTCCAGGCCGGCGCGGCCACCGCCGAGCTGGGGACGGTCTCGGCGTGGCGGTTCATCACCCCGCCGAGCGCGTTCCTGGGCGCGTTGCTCGTAGACACCCAAGGGCGGCGGGTGTGCGACGAGTCCCGGTACGGCGCCGCGCTGGGCCACGCCCTGGTGACCGAGTGCGGCGGACGCGGCTGGCTGCTGGCGGACGCCGCGCTGGTCCGCGACGCGCGCCGCCAGCTGCGCGCGCAGACCGTGTGGTTCCAGTGGGCGCAGGCGCGCTACCTGCTCGGCTCGTCGCGGCGGACCAGCGCGAACACCCTGGACGAGGTCGCCGCCCGCGCCGGCGTGGACCCCGAAGGCCTGCGCGCCACCGTCGAGGCGCACAACGCCGCCGCCCGCGACGGCCGCCCCGACCCGGCGGGCAAGCCTTCCGAGTTCGTCAGGCCGCTGGAAGAACCGCCCTTCTCCCTGCTGGACATCTCGATCCGGCCGAGCACCTGGTACCCGTGCCCGATGCTCACCCTCGGCGGCCTGGCCGTCGCCGAGGACACCGGCGCCGTGCTGCGCGCCGACGGTGGCGGCCCGATCCCCGGGCTCCACGCCGCCGGCCGCACCGCCGTAGGCCTCTGCTCGCGCTCCTACGTGAGCGGCCTGTCCCTGGCCGACTGCGTCTTCGCCGGCCGCCGCGCCGGCCTCGCCTCCGCCCGGCTCGACACAAACGAGAACGTGTTCTAGTCTCGGTCCGCCGGTAACACAGCGCGACCGGCGCCGAGATGAAGGACCCGGTGCCGAGCGCTGTTCAGCCTCGCCGGCGAGTGAGGCGACAGCACAGACGGGAGCGGCCATGGGCGAGAAGGTCATCGAGGCGGTGCGGGAGCTGCTGCCGGCGTTCCGGGACCGGGCGCAGAAGGCGGAGGACGCCCGCCGGCTGCCCGAAGAGTCGATCAAGGCGCTGCAGGACGCCGGGCTGTTCCGGATGCTGCAGCCGGCCCGGTTCGGCGGCATCCAGGCCGACCCGGTGGAGTTCTACACGGCCATCCGGATGATCGCCTCCGCGTGCGGCTCCACCGGCTGGGTGGCGTCGGTGATCGGGGTGCACCCGTGGCAGCTCGCGCTGTTCCCGGCCCAGGCCCAGGACGACGTGTGGGGCTCGGACCCGCACACCCGGATGTCCTCCTCGTACGCCCCGACCGGCAGGGCGGTCCGGGTGGACGGCGGCTACCGGCTGACCGGGCGGTGGAGCTTCTCCTCCGGCTGCGACCACGCGAGCTGGGTGCTGCTCGGCGGCGTGGTGACCGACGACGAGGGCAACCGGGTCGACTTCAAGACGTTCCTGCTGCCGATCAGCGACTACACCATCGACGACGTGTGGGACACCGTCGGCCTGCGCGGCACCGGCAGCAACGACATCGTGGTCGACGACGTGTTCGTGCCGGCGTACCGCTCGCTGAGCTTCGCCGACACCGCGCGCTGCCGCTGCCCAGGCCAGGAGGTCAACCCCGCGCCGCTGTACCGGATCCCGTTCGCGTCGATCTTCTCCTACACGATCACCACGCCGGTGATCGGCATGGCCACCGGGGCGTACCAGGCGCACCTGGAGTACATGCGCAAACGGGTACGGGTGTCCTACGGCTCGAAGGCCGCCGAGGACCCGTTCGCCCAGGTCCGCATCGCGGACGCGGCCGCCGAGATCGACGCGGCCTGGCGGCAGTTGGAGCACAACATGTCCGAGCTGATGCGCCTGGCCACCGCCGGCGAACCGATCCCGATGCCGCTGCGGCTGGGGATCCGCCGCGACCAGGTCCGGGGCACCGGCCGGGCGATCGCCGCGGTGGACAGCCTGTTCGAGAACTCCGGCGGCCGCGCGCTGCGCACCGGCACCCCGATCCAGCGGTTCTGGCGCGACGCGCACGCCGGGCGGGTGCACGCGATCAACGACCCGGAGCGGGCGTTGTCCATGTTCGGCGCCGCCGAGCTCGGGCACCCGGTCCAGGACGCGATGGTGTGACGATGACGTCGACGATCGCCGACGGGCGGCTGGTCAGGCTCGCATCCGACCGCCAGCTGCACCTTCACCAGGCCGGGGAAGAACACGACACGGCGGTGGTGCTGCTGCACGGCGGCGGCCCCGGCGCCTCCGCGTGGAGCAACTTCGGGCGCAACCTGCCGGTGTTCGCCGGCTCGTTCCACACCCTTGCGGTGGACCAGCCGGGCTTCGGCGGCTCGGGCGGGCCGGTCGAGGGCGAGCACTACTTCACCCAGAGCGCCGACGCGCTGGCCGGGCTGCTCGACGTGCTCGGGCTGGAGCGGGTGCACCTGGTCGGCAACTCGCTGGGCGGCGGCACGGCCGTGCGGTTCGCGCTGCGCCATCCCGACCGCGCCGGCCGGCTGGTGCTGATGGCGCCGGGCGGGCTGAGCCTGAACGTGTTCTCGCCGGACCCGACCGAGGGCATCAAGCGGCTCTACGAGTTCGCCGCGCCGCCCGGCCCGAGCAGGGAGAAGCTGGCCGGCTTCCTGCGCACCCTGGTGCACGACCCGGCGCTGGTCACCGACGCGCTGGTGGAGGAGCGGTTCGCCGCCGCCGCCGACCCGCGCGCGCTGAAGGCGATGGCCGCGATGGGTCGCGCGTTCGCCACCGCGCCCGAGGACGGGATGCTCTGGCGGGAGGCGCACCGGCTGCGCCAGCGGGTGCTGCTGGTGTGGGGCCGCGAGGACCGGGTCAACCCGCTGGACGGCGCGCTGGCCGCGCTCAAGCTGATCCGCCGCGCCCAGCTGCACGTGTTCGGCGGCTGCGGGCACTGGGCGCAGTTGGAACGTTTCGACGAGTTCAACCGGCTGGTGCTGGACTTTTTGGGGGAGGACACATGATCCGTTCGCTCGGTTACCTGCGGATCGAGGCCACCGACGTCGCGGCCTGGCGGGAGTACGGGCTCAAGGTGCTCGGCATGGTGGAGGGGCGCGGCGCCGTCGAGGGCGCGCTGTACCTGCGGATGGACGACTTCCCGGCGCGGTTGGTGATCGTGCCGGGGGAGCGGGACGCATTGTCGGCGTCCGGCTGGGAGACTGCGAACGCGGCGGAGCTGGACGAGGTGCGCCAGGCGCTGGAGCGGGCCGGGGTGGCGTTCAAGGAGGGGAGCCCCGCCGAGCTGGCCGACCGGCGGGTGGACGGGATGATCAGCTTCGACGATCCGTCCGGCAACACGCTGGAGGTCTTCCACGGCGCCGCGCTGGAGCACCGGCGGGTGGTCAGCCCGTACGGGCACCGGTTCGTCACCGGCGAGCAGGGACTCGGGCACGTGGTGCTGTCCTGCCAGGACGACGAGGCGGCGCTGCGGTTCTACCGGGACGTGCTCGGCTTCCGGCTGCGGGACTCGATGCGGCTGCCGCCCCAGCTGGTCGGGCGCCCGGCCGACGGCCCGCCGGCGTGGCTGCGGTTCTTCGGCTGCAACCCCCGCCACCACAGCCTGGCGTTCCTGCCCATGCCCACGCCCAGCGGGATCGTCCACCTCATGGTCGAGGTGGAGAACACCGACGACGTGGGCCTGTGCCTGGACCGGGCGATACGCCGCAAGGTGCCGATGTCGGCGACCCTGGGCCGGCACGTCAACGACCTGATGCTGTCCTTCTACATGAAGACGCCGGGCGGGTTCGACGTCGAGTTCGGCACCGAGGGACGGCAGGTGGACGACCACAGCTGGATCGCCAGGGAGAGCACGGCGGTCAGCCTCTGGGGCCACGACTTCAGCGTGGGCGCCCGGAAGCCCGAGTAGCCCTGTGTTATAACGCATCGGGTGACATTGCCTCCCGGTTGGGTGGCGACACGCCGACGCTGATTGCGTCACACACGAATCACCTATAACAGATACGGCGCAGACTCGTATTACAACCTGGAGGTACTCCGCCATGTCTGTCCTGCGCCGCACGCTCGCGGCCGTCCTCGGTGGCGCGCTCGTCGTCGGCACCAGCATGTTGTTCAGCGTTGGCGCCGCTCACGCGGGGGGCATGCTCCCCGGTCTCCCGACCAACAATCTGAGCACCTCGGCCGTCACCGACATCCTCAAGCCCGGGAAGTAGCGGCCGCGTTCCGAGTCGGACAGCAGCACCAGCGTGGTTCGACCACGCTGGTGCTGCTGTGTGTCGGGCGTCCTTGACCTCGAGTCGCATTGAGGTTGTCCACTGGACGGCCATGGAAGACCGGAAGTTCCGCTTCAGCTACTTCACGACCGACTACGACGCGACCGTCGCCTTCTACCGCGACGGCCTGGCGCTGCCGATCGCGGGATCGTGGGACCGAGGTGGTCACGATCGGGGAACGCTGTTCGCCGCCGCGTCCGGGCTCATCGAGGTCCTCCCTCGGCCCTCGCGCGAGGACGCGGAACCCCTGTTCGACCCGCGCCCGCCGCAGGGGGCGTTCATGGTGGTCGAGGTGGCCGACGTCGAGCGCGAGTACCGCCGGGCGGTCGACAACGGACTCCCGATCCAGAAAGAGCTCTCCCGGCAGAGCTGGGGCCACCTCAGCTTCTGCGTCACGGAGCCGAACGGGCTCACCGTCTACATCTACAGCCCGTAAGTCAGAGCCGTTCCAGGATCGTCCCGGTGGACAGCGCGCCGCCGGCGCACATGCTGACCAGGGCGGTCCCGGCGTCGCGGCGTTCCAGCTCGTGCAGCGCGGTGGTGACCAGCCGGGCGCCCGTGCAGCCGACGGGGTGGCCGAGGGCTATCGCGCCGCCGTTGACGTTCACCTTGTCCGGGTCGGGCTGGTGGACGGACGCCCAGGACAGCACGACGCTGGCGAACGCCTCGTTGACCTCGAACAGGTCGATGTCGCCGACCTTCATCCCGGCGCGCTCCAGCACCCGTGAGGTCGACTGCACCGGGCCGTCCAGGTGGTAGTACGGCTCGGCCCCGACCAGGCACTGTGCGACGATGCGCGCCCGTGGCCGCAGGCCCAGCTCGCGGGCCCGGTCGGCGTCCATGAGCAGCACGGCGGCCGCCCCGTCGGAGATCTGCGAGGAGGTGCCCGCCGTGTGCAGGCCGGCCTCCAGCACGGGCTTGAGCCCGGCCAGCGCGTCCAGGCTGGTCGCCCGCAGCCCCTCGTCGCGGGACACGGCGCCGTTGGGGGTTCCGACCGGCACCACCTCGCGGTCGAAGTGCCCCTGCGCCCAGGCCTGCGCCGCCCTGGCCTGCGAGCGCAGCCCGAAACCGTCCAGGTCCTCGCGGGTGAACCCACGCCGGGTCGCGATCCGCTCGGCCGCGACGAACTGGTTGGGCAGGTCGATGTCCCAGGAGTCCGGCCTGGGCATCCCGGCGTGCTCGCCCACGTTCGCGCGCAGCGGCACCCGGCTCATCGCCTCCACCCCGCACGCGATGCCGACGTCGATCGCGCCCGCGCTGATCAGTCCGGCGACCAGGTGGGTGGCCTGCTGGGCGGACCCGCACTGCGAGTCCACGGTGGTCGCGCCCACCTCGTACGGCAGCCCGGCGTGCAGCCAGGCGGTCCGGGTGACGTTGTTGGACTGCTCGCCGGCCTGCGTCACGCAGCCGCCGATCACCTGCTCGACCAGCGCGGGATCGACACCGGCGCGCTCGGTCACGCCGCGCAGGGCGGCGCCGAGGAGCTCGGCGGGATGCAGGCCGGACAGCGCCCCGCGCCGTCGCCCGATCGGTGTCCGCACGGCGCCGACGATGACCGGCTCGCCCATGGTTTCCTCCTCGTCGCAGAACCTGGATCGAGACTAGAACACGTTCTTATTTGACGACAAGCAGACCCTTCACCTTGCCAGCCGAGTGTGCTTGACTGCGGGTAGAACGTGTTACACGTTGGCGTGTGGACGGAGGTGGCCGTGGTGGTCGGCAAGATCCCTGAGGGCTTCGACTTCACCGATCCCGACCTGTACGCGCGGCGGGTGCCGCTGGCCGAGTTCGCCGAGTTGCGGCGCACCGCACCGGTCTGGTGGAACCCGCAGCGCAAGGGCTCCTCGGGGTTCGACGACGAGGGCTACTGGGTGGTGAGCCGCCACGCCGAGGTCAAGGAGGTGTCGCGGGACAGCGACACCTACTCGACGTGGGAGAACACCGCGATCATCCGGTTCAACGAGGACATCACCCGGGACAAGATCGAGCTGCAGCGCTTCATCCTGATCAACATGGACCCGCCGCAGCACTCCACGCTGCGCCGGATCGTGTCCAGGGGGTTCACCCCGAAGGCGATCTCCGGGCTGCGCGACGCGCTGGCCGAGCGCGCCCAGCGGATCGTGCACGGCGCGCTCGCCGAGGGCAGCGGCGACTTCGTCACCGACGTGGCCTGCGAGCTGCCGCTGCAGGCCATCGCCGAGCTGCTCGGCATCCCGCAGGACGACCGCCGCAAGATCTTCGACTGGTCGAACCAGATGATCGCCTACGACGACCCGGAGTACGAGATCGAGCCGGAGGCGGCCGCCGCGGAGCTGCTCGGCTACTCGATGGGCATGGCCGAGGAGCGCAAGGGCTGCCCGATGGACGACATCGTGACCAAGCTCGTGCAGGCCGACGTGGACGGCCGGGGGCTGTCCGCCGACGAGTTCGGCTTCTTCGTGCTGCTGCTCGCCGTGGCCGGCAACGAGACCACCCGCAACGCGATCACCCACGGCATGATGGCGCTGCTGGACAACCCGGAGCAGTGGGAGCTGTACAAGGCGGAGCGCCCGGCCACCGCCGCCGACGAGATCGTCCGCTGGGCCACCCCGGTGACCGCGTTCCAGCGCACCGCCAAGGTGGACGCCGAGCTGGGCGGCCAGCAGATCAAGGCCGGCCAGCGGGTCGGGCTGTTCTACGCGTCGGCGAACTTCGACGAGACGGTGTTCGACGCGCCGGAGCGGTTCGACGTCACCCGCGACCCGAACCCGCACCTGGGCTTCGGCGGCAGCGGCGCGCACTTCTGCCTGGGCGCGAACCTGGCCCGGCTGGAGATCGACCTGATCTTCAACGCGATCGCCGAGCACATGCCGGACATCAAGCGCGCCGGCGAGGCCCGGAGGCTGCGTTCGGGCTGGCTGAACGGGATCAAGGAGTTTCCGGTGACTTACCAGGCGGGGGTGCGTTGATGCGGACGCGAGCGGCGGCGCTGCTGGAGCAGCCCGGCAAGTGGCAGGTCATCGACGTCGAGCTGGACGAGCCGGCGGAGCACGAGGTGCGGGTGCGGTTCCACGCCGCCGGGCTGTGCCACTCCGACGACCACGCCGCGACCGGCGACATGCCGGTGGGCAAGCTGCCGCTGATCGGCGGGCACGAGGGCGCCGGGGTGGTCGAGGCGGTCGGGCCGGGGGTGCGGACGCTGGCCGTCGGCGACCACGTGGTGGCCCAGTTCGTGCCGTCCTGCGGGCGGTGCGGGCCGTGCGCGTCCGGTCGCGGGAACCTGTGCGACCTGGGCATGTACGCGCTGGCCGGCTCGATGGCGGACGGCACGTACCGCGCGCACCACAACGGCGCGGACGCCGGCCAGATGACCATGGTCGGCACGTTCGCCCAGCACGCCGTGGTCTCGGAGTACTCGCTGACCGCGATCGACAAGGACATCCCGTTCCCGGTGGCCGCGCTGCTGAGCTGCGGGGTGCCCACCGGGTGGGGCTCGGCCGAGTACGCCGCCGAGGTCAAGGCCGGCGACACGGTGATCGTGATGGGCACCGGGGGCGTGGGCATGAACGCCGTGCAGTCCGCGTCCGCGCGCGGCGCCGCGCACGTGATCGCCGTCGACCCGGTGGAGTTCAAGCGTTCGTCGGCCCTGAAGTTCGGGGCCACGCACGCGTTCGCCGGCATCGACGAGGCCGCCGACTTCGCCCGCTCGGTCACCGGTGGCCAGGGCGCGCACTCGGCGATCGTCACGGTGGGCGTCACGACAGGCGAGCACGTGGCCGCCGCCGTGAACGCGATCGGCAAGTTCGGCACAGTGGTGGTGACCGGCATCGGCGACGTCAAGGCGGAGGGCCTGCCGATCAACCTGTGGCTGCTGTCGATGATGCAGAAGCGCATCCAGGGCGTCATCTTCGGCATGGGCACGCCGCCGTACGAGATCACCCGGCTGGCCGGCCTCTACCGCTCCGGCCGGCTCAAGCTCGACGAGCTGATCACCACGACGTACCGGCTGGACGAGGTCAACCAGGCCTACGCCGACATGCACGCCGGCCGCAACATCCGCGGCGTCATCCTGCACGAGTCGTCATGAAGCTCGGGGTGACGATCTTCCTCACCGACGAGGTGATCAACCCGGTGCGGCTGGCCAGGGAGGCGGAGGCGCGCGGGTTTCACTCCGTGTACTTCCCGGAGCACACGCACATCCCGGTGGCCCGGCACACGCCGCACCCGGTGCAGGGGCGTGACTTCGACCCGTCGTACCGGCGCACGCTGGATCCGTACATCGCGCTGGCGGCGTGCGCGTCGGTGACGGACCGGATACTCCTGGGTACCGGCGTCGGGGTGGTCGCGCAGCACGACCCGATCATTCTGGCCAAGGAGCTGGCCACGCTCGACCTGCTCTCGGACGGGCGGCTGGTGCTCGGCGTCGGGTACGGCTGGAACCGCGACGAGATCGCCGACCACGGGGTCGACCCGGCGCGGCGGCGCGGGCGGTTGCGCGAGGTGATGCTGGCCATGACCGAGCTGTGGAGCAACGAGGTCGGCGAGTTCCACGGCAAGCACGTGGAGATCCCGCCGTCCTGGTCGTGGCCCAAGCCGGTGCAGCAGCCCCGGCCGCGCGCCCTGATCGGCGGGCCGGCGGGGCCGAAGCTGTTCGGCCACATCGCGGAGATCGCCGACGGCTGGATGCCGATCGGGGCGTCCGGGTTCAAGGAGGCGCTGCCGGCGCTGCGGGAGGCGTTCGCCGACGCGGGCCGCGACCCGGCGAGCGCCCAGGCGGTGCCGTTCGGCATCCAGCCCACCCCGGGCAAGCTGGAGTACCTGCGGTCGCTGGGCGTCACCGAGGCGGTGGCCGCGCTCCCTGGCGGCGGCGCCGACGAGGTGCTGGCGGCGCTGGACTACTACGCGGGCGCGTTCCCGGAGTACCTCGCGCGGCCGTGATGTTGACCGTCGGCCGGATGCCGGTGGGGGAGTTTAGGTGATCTTGTCGAGGAACTCCCGGATCGCCGGGGCGACGACGCGCGCGAGGTCGTCGGCGGTGTGTAGGTCGGCCCATGTCGTCGTCGGCGCCAAGCGGCCGTGGGGCAGCGTCCGGGCGACCTGTTCGGCCAGCGCGGTGGGGTGACGCGCGTCGTCGCCGGGGAACACCAGTGTCGGCGCCGTGATCGCGGCCAGTTCGGCAACCTCGCGGAAGGATCGGTCACGGCCGATAGCCGCGGCGGCGACGATGCTGGCCGGGTCGGAGCGGGGTATGGCGTCGCGCACCATCGCGCCGACGACGGGCGGGAAGTCCGCCAGGATGGGCTCCCAGCCCGCGTTGATGCCCTCGGCGGCCACGCGGGCGGCGAAGTCGTCCATGAAACGGATCTCGGCTTCCTTCGCCGTGTCGTCCTCGATGTCCTCGAGCGCGATCAGGACGGCGGCGCGCACGAGGCCGGGGTGTGCCGCCGCCACCCGAAGGGTGATCGTCGCGCCGAGACCGGTGCCGCCGATCGCGGCGCCCGGCACGCCGAGATGGCCCAGCAACCGCACGACGTCATCGGTGTACCGGGCCCAGGTGTGGAGGGTCGGATCGGGGCAGACGGATCGGCCGTAGCCGCGCAGGTCCGGGAGCACGACGGTGTGCCGGTCGGCGAGGTGGGCGGCGAGAGGCAGCAGGCTCTCGTGGTCGGGTCCGCCGGCATGCATCAGGACGAGTGGTGGGCCGTCGCCGTCGCCGACAACGGCGGCATGCAGGGGGCAGCCGTCGCGACCGCGGTAGCTGATTCTCGACATGCGCCCGAGCAAACCGGGCGCCTGAGGTGGCGGCAATGCGCGCCGACGTCACATCATGTCGAGTTGGTGCCATGATCCGCGTTCGATGCGTGATCAGGAGCCGCCGGGCACCCCGGTGAAGTCCACCGAGTACCAGCGCGCGGGACGCATCCGCAGCTGCGCGACCGGCTCGTCCTTGATCTGCGCGAGGTAGGCGTCCGCGTCGGCGCGCTCGAAGTAGCGGTACGCCATCGCCTCCCGTTCGGCCTGTGACGTGTCGAGCGCGATGTCGACCACCGGGCCCTCCACGCTGACGTACTTGTACGGCGGCGTCTCGTCCTGCACGACCAGGCTGAACTCCCGCGCGCGCTCCAGCAGGCGGTACTTGAGCGAGCCCGGCCCGGTCTGGACGAGCACGTCCCCGCCCGGCTGGTAGCTGTACCAGACCGGCACCGCCAGCGGCGGCCCGTCCGCCCGCGCGATGCTGATCACCCCCACGTGCAGCGCCGCCAGGAACTCCTCGCGCTCCGCCGTACCCATCGCCATCGGTGAACCTCCCGTGTCGTGTCCCGCCCCGGCAACGTCCGGGCTCGCTCGCGGATTCCCCGGCGGTCGCATATCGTCACCTCCGATGCGCACCACCCTTGTGGTGATTTACACCGAGTCCCTGGAGGAATGCCGGGAGTTCTACGCGAACCTCGGGCTGTCCTTCGCTCGCGAGCGGCACGCCTCCGGCCCCGAGCACTACGCGGCCGTGCTGCCAGACGGCATGGTGGTCGAGCTGTATCCCGCGCGCGGTGAGCGCCTGACCGGGGCGCTGCGGCTGGGCTTCGCGGTGGACGGCGCGACGGTGCGCCCGCCGCTCGCCCCCGGGCGCCACGTGCGCACCGACCCGGACGGCCGCAAGGTCGAGGTGCACGCGTCGTGACGGACGGTGCGACCGACGCCCACCTGCACCTGTTCCCGGACGAGGCCGCCGGGCTGCGCGCGCAGGGCGGCGAGCGGCTGTCCGGGCACGCGGGGGTGGTCGGGGAGGTGCGGGCTCTTCGCGAGCGGGGCCGGATCGGGCGGGTGCTGGCGATCACGACGGCGTTCGCCGAGCTGGCCCGGCGGGCGGAGATGGGGCGGTGGCCCGCCGAGCTGGCTGGCGACGAGCGGCGACGGCGGGCGGGGGAGCTGGAGGACAGGCTGCTCGGCCAGGTCAGGGCGCAGAACGCCTGGATCCGCGAGGTGTCGGAGCCGGGGATCGGGGCGGTGGTGACCGCCGACCCGACGGTCGACAACGCGGCCATGGCCGCCGACCTCGCCGACCTGGTGGGACGGCCCGAGGTGCGCGCGGTCAAGATCCACCCGGCGCTGAGCCACGTGATGCCCGATCACCCGGGATACCTGGAGGTGTACCGGGTGGCGCGGGACGCGGGCGTGCCGGTGATCTCGCACGGCGGGTCGAGCGCGGGGTCGTTCTACGAGTCGGCGACCGAGTACTGCGCGCCGTCCCACTTCGTGCCCGTGCTCGACCGTTTCCCCGGGCTGACGCTCGTGCTCGCCCACCTGTGCCAGCCGTTCTACGACGACCTGCTCACGCTCGGCGAGCGCCGTCCGGGGCTGTGCACGGACCTGTCGTTCGTGCTCGGCGCGGGGCTGTTGCCGGCGGACCGGCTGGTGGCGACGGTGCGGGCGTTCGGGGTGGAGCGGGTGCTGTTCGGCAGCGACTTCCCGTACTTCGACCCGGAGGAGAGCCTGGACCGGCTGGCCGGCGCCGGGTTCACCGCCGGCGAGCTGGACATGATCCGCGCGGGCAACGCCGAGCGCGTCTTCTGGTGATCAACAGCGGAGCTTGTTGCCGTGTTCGACGGTCCAGCGGCCCAGCGCGGCCAGCGGCCCGTCGACGAGGCTGCGGCCGAGCTCGGTCAGCTCGTACTCGACCCGGGGCGGGGCGGCCGGGTAGGAGCGCCGCTCGATCAGGCCGTGCGCGAGCAGCCGGCGCAGCGCCTCGGTCAACGGCTTGTCGCTGACGCCTCCGATCGCGGCCCGCAGCTCGCGGCGGCGCAGCCGGCCGGGGCGCAGGGCGAACAGCACCACCGGATCCCAGGTGTGGGCGAACAGGTCGGTCGCCATCCGTACCCGGCAGTCCGCCAGCAGCCCGTGATCCTCCATGCCGACCATTGTCCCCGCCCCGTCATGCACCGATCGGTGCGTAACGGCGCGACTACCGTCGGTCCCGAACAGAAGCGACGGGAGGACGGACATGCGGATCGGGATCCTGGGCACCGGGGCGGTGGCGGCGGCGCTGGGCGCGCGCTGGGTGGCGGCGGGGCACGAGGTGGTCGTCGCGGGACGCTCACCGGCGAAGGCCCGAGCCCTGGCAGGGCGGATCGGCGGTGCCGCGCTCGCGCCGGGCGAGGCCGTCCGGGATCGGGACGCGGTGCTGCTCGCGGTTCCCTGGGCGGCCGTCGAGGACGTGCTGCGCGAGGTCGGAGGCCCGGACGGCGCCCTCGCCGGCACGACGCTGATCGACCCCACCAACGCCGTCCAGCACGCCGTCGGCACCCTGCTGATCGGCCCGGGCGAGTCGGCGGCGGGCCGGATCGCCGCACTCGCCCCCGGCGCGCACGTGGTGAAGGCCTTCCACCTGCTCACGCCCGACCACTGGACCGAGCAGGCGGACCGCGAGGTGACAGTCGCGTTGTGCGGCGACGAACCGGCCGCGCTGGACGCGGTGAGCCGGCTGGTGCGCGACGTCGGCGCGGTGCCGGCCGTGCTCGGCGGGCTCGACCGCGCCCGCCAGCTCGAAGAGGTCGCCGGGTTCGTCATCGGGCTCGCGTTCTCCGGCTTCGACCCCGCCGCCGCCGTGCCGCGCGTCGTCAGGCCAGGCGCGGCTTCCGGAACACCTGCGCGGTAGTCACCAGCAGCACGACGGTGCCGATCGACTCCTCGACCAGCGCCGTCACCACCAGGTCGCCACTGAGCTGCTCCTGGATCCCGAACAGCATGTCGTTCAGCGCAAGAACCAGCGCGAGCAAGGTCCCCACCATCATCAACAGGCTTAGCACCGTCGACAGGCGCAGCAACCCCCGCCGGGTGGCGAGCATCGCGATCGCCAGCACCAGCCCACCGGCCGCGTTGAGCAGGAACAGGATTTCCAGCAGGCCGCCCGCCCCGACGAAGACGACGTAGTGGAGGTGGATCCAGGCCATCCCGAGCAGGGCGAGCGCGCTCAGCGCCCGCCAGACGATCGGCGCACGCCGTCGGCGAAGGCCGAGGCCGCCGGCCGTGGCGGGTTCCGGAGAGCGGGCACCCCCGAAGTGTGTTGCCATGCCATCCACACGGGCGTGGCGGCCGAACGGTTCAGGCCGGGCTGGTCAGGACGGCCGCAGGGTGGCCATCGCCCGGTCGAACTCCCAGAACGCCCGCATCGAGCGGATCAGCCCGTCCGGCCCGACCCGGTAGACGAACACGCCCTCGGTGTCCACCCGCGAACCGTCCGGCAGGAACGAGGTGATCGTCCCGACGTTGGCCACCTCGTCACCGGCGGCGAACGAGTCGCGCACGCTGAACGTGATCCGCCGCGCGTTGGCGATGGTGGTGTCCCAGAACGCGGAGATCCCGTGGTGGCCGTGGTGTCCCTTGCCGTCCGGGTCGAAGATCGACGGGCCGACCGGGTCCTCCACCACCGCGTCCGGCGCGAACAGGGCCAGCCATTCGTCCTTCGCGCCCCGGGACACCGCGTCCATCGACCGCCGCGACGCCGCCCGCGCGGGGTGATCTCCGTCCGGGGCCGACCATTCCACGCCCATTACATCCTGCCCATGATCTCGTCCGCGAACCGTTTCATGCTGTCCTGCTTGGCGCTCAGCTCGCCGTCGAAGCCGATGCCGTCGAACACCCAGGGCACGACTATCGCGTCGGTGACCCCGATCTCGGCCTGCTGCCGGTAGCCGTCCAGCCCGAACCTGTCCACGCACACCGCCTGGATCTCGAACGGCTCGCCCGCGCTGCCGTTCTCGGCGCGCAGCGCGGCCAGCTTCCCGATCACTTCGCGCAGCTCGTCGAAGCGCATCATCGCCGAGGTCCAGCCGTCGTGGCGGGCCGCGCGGCGCAGCCCGGCCTCGGTGTGCCCGCCGACGAAGATCGGCACCCGCTCGGTGGGCGCCGGGCTCATCTGGAGCGGCTCGAAGTCGTAGAACTCGCCGTGGTGCTCGACCATCCCGCCGCCGAGCACCCGCCGCAGCACCTCGATGGCCTCGTCGGCGCGCCGGCCCCGGTGCTCGAACGGCACGCCGCACCACTCGAACTCCTCGGGCGTCCAGCCCAGCCCCACGCCGAGGGTGAACCGGTTGCCGGTCAGCACGGCCACCGACCCGACCTGGCGGGCCAGCGGCAGCGGGTAGCGCGAGCCGAGCTTGAGCACCTGGGTGCAGAACCGGATCCGCTCGGTGGCCGCGCCCATCGCCGCGCTGGCCGCGATCGGGTCCACCCACGGGGTGTCGGCGTTCCACATCCGCGAGCCGTCCGGGGTGTAGGGGTAGCGGGCGGACACCTTCTCCGAGTAGAAGATCGAGTCCGGCAGCGCGACGGAGTGGAAGCCGCACTCCTCGGCGGTGCGGGCCAGCCCGACGATCTGGTCCAGCGGGCTCATCGCGATCGAGATGGAGAACTTCATGAGCGTGCTCCCGGTTTGTCGGATCCGACCACCCACATGGCGAAGAACTGCGACCCGCCGCCGTAGGCGTGGCCGAGCGCGGTGCGGGCGCCGTGCACCTGGTGGTCACCGGCGCGGCCCATCACCTGCCGGGCGGCCTCGGTGAACCGCAGCAGCCCGGACGCGCCGATCGGGTTCGAGGACAGCACGCCGCCGGACGGGTTGACCGGCAGCCGGCCGTCCATCGCTGTCTCGCCGGCCTCGGTGAGCCGCCAGCCTTCGCCCTCGGCGGCGAAGCCGAGGTTCTCCAGCCACATCGGCTCGAACCAGGAGAACGGCACGTAGATCTCGGCCACGTCGACCTGGGCCAGCGGGTCGGTGATCCCGGCCCGGTCCCACAGCGCGACGGCGGCGTCCCGGCCGGCGTGCGGGTTGACCTGGTCGCGGCCGGCGAACATGGTCGGCTCGGTGCGCATCACGGTGGCGTGGATCCAGGCGGGGGTGTTGACGGCGGCCGCCGAGGACTCGTCGCCGATGACCACCGCGCACGCCCCGTCCGAGGACGGGCAGGTCTCGTCGTAGCGGATCGGGTCCCACAGCATCTTCGAGGCGCGGACGGAGTCCAGCGTGATGTCCGGCTGGTGCAGGTGCGCGTGCGGGTTGCGGGCGCCGTTGCGGCGGTCCTTGACCGCGACCATCGCCCCGATGTGCTCGGGCGCGCCGGAGCGGCGGATGTAGGAGCGCACGTGCGGGGCGAAGTAGCCGCCGGCGCCCGCGCCCACCGGCATGGAGAACGGCGGCATGATGGACAGCGCCCACATCGCGTTCGACTCCGACTGCTTCTCGAACGCCACCGCCAGCACCCGCCGGTGTATGCCGGCCTGCACCAGGCTCGCCGCGACCACCGCCGTGGACCCCCCGACCGAGCCCGCGGTGTGCACTCGCAGCAGTGGCTTCCCGGTGGCGCCGATCGCGTCGGCCAGCACCAGCTCGGGCATCATCACGCCCTCGAACAGGTCCGGCGCCTTGCCCAGCACCACCGCGTCGACCTCGCCCCGGTCCAGGCCCGCGTCGGCCAGGGCGGCGTCCACCGCCTCGCGGCACAGGCCGGCCATGGAGACGTCGGTGCGCTTCGAGGTGTGCTTGGTCTGGCCGGTGCCGAGCACGGCGGCCAGGTTCGGCCCGGACATCAGCGGCCCTCCATGACGCAGACCATGTTCTGTTGCAGCAGCGGGCCGTTGGTGGCGTGCGCGAGCACCCGGCCCGCCGAGCCGTCCATCACCCGGGCGGCCGCCTCGCCGATCCTGACCAGGCCGGTGGCGAACATCGGGTTGCCGCACAGCGGGCCGCCGGACGGGTTGATCCGCACGCTCTCGGCCAGCCCCAGCTCGCGGCGCAGCAGCAGCTCCTGCGAGGTGAACGGGGCGTGCAGTTCCGCGACCTGGACGCCGTCGATGCCGGCGGCCGCCGCCGAGGCGCCCGCCGACGGCGCCCTGCTCAGGTCGCGGGCGCCGAACGCGGGGGAGTCCACGCGGTGCTCGATGCCCGTGATCCAGGCCGGCCGCTCGCACAGCTCGCCGGCCCGGTCTGACGAGGCGAGCACGACGGCCGCCGCCCCGTCGGTGATCGGGGCGCAGTCGTGCGCGCGCAGCGGGTCCGCCAGGTACGGCTCGTCCAGCAGCCCGTTGACGTCCAGCGGTTCGCGGAGCTGGGCGTTCGGGTTCTTCGCGGCGTCGGCGCGGCTGCGGGCGGCCACCTCGGCCATCTCCTTCTCGCTCCACAGCCCTGCGTCCAGCCCGACCCTGGCCTGCAGCGCGGCCAGGCTCACCGCGTCCGGCCACAGCGGCGCCACCAGGTACGGGTCGAGCTGCAGCGCGAGCACCCGGCGCAGCTCGCCGGCCGAGGACTTGCCGAAGCCGTACACCAGCGCGGTGTCCACCTCGCCGGTGCGGATCTTCACCCAGGCCTCGTACAGCGCCCACGCCGCGTCCGCCTCCACGTGCGACTCCGCGATCGGCGGCACCGCCCCGATGGCGTCCACGGCGGAGACGAACGAGAACGCCCGCCCGGCCAGGTAGTCCGACGAGCCCGAGCACCAGAACCCGATCTCGTGCCGGTCCAGCCCGGTGGCCGCGTACAGCTCCTGGAACACCGGGACCAGCATCTCCACCCCGTTGGTGGTGCCGGTGGTCCGTCCCACCTGCGGCGACTGCGCGAACCCGACCACCGCGACGTCGCTCATCACAGGTGCTCCGCGTACGTCTCGAACTCCGCGTCCGGCTCACCGCTCGGACGGAAGTGGTCGATGTTGCGCAGGCTCGTGCCCCACTCCGCTCGCGGCTTCCACTCCGCGCGCACCCGCATCCCCATCCGCACCTCCTCGGCGGCGCACCCCAGCACCAGGTGCTGCAGCGGGATGTCCGCGCCGTCCAACAGCACGTACGCGGCCACATACGGCGGCGTGATCCGCTGCCCCAGGAACGGCACGTTGACGATGCAGAACGTGGTCACCGTCCCGGTGTCCGCCAGCTCGACGTCCTCCTCGGTCGGCACCCCGTCCACCGGGCACGCCCCGCGCGGCGGGATGTACACCTTCCGGCACACCGGGCACCGCTGCCCCAACAGCCGCCCCTCCGCCAGCCCGCGCAGGTACCGGCTCTCCTCCAACGACGCCGAATGCTCGTAATGCAAATGGACCGGAGTTACGACCATTGAAACGTCGTTGTCCGAGGTCACCACCCGTGAGTGGTAAGCGTTGTCATAGCAACGCTTACCACTCACGGGTTCGAAGCAGGCGATATCGGTGACCGCGCCTACGGGGTTGTCGCGCCAGCGGGGGCGGACTCGGAGGCCGGTGTGGATCGCGGACGGGGTGCCGGTGTCTACGGCGTGCAGGAGCGCGGTGTCGGCGCCGTCGAGTTTGATCAAGGCCCAGGCGAACGGGTGGTCCAGGGGCTGGCCTTCGAGCGGCGTGGGCATCCAGGACCAGGACTGGACGGTGCCTTCGGCGGTCACTTCGACGGGGTCGGTCAGGGGCTTGCCGTCCGTTGGGTCGTATTCGACGGGCGGGACGTGCACCCGGCCGTCGCTGCCCCGGACGCCTTCGAGGCGTCGCTCGCGCAGGGCGGTCAGGAACCGGCCGAGGACCGGGCCGACCGAGCGCGTGTAGTCGAACCCCACCTCCAGCGGGGCGATCAGCGGCTCCTCACGGGTGACCATGGCGCTAAGTAGAACAGGTTCTCGATTCGGCTGGCAAGATGAGCCCATCGGCGACGGCGTCGGAGGGAGTACGGGGATGCGACTGGGACTGCAGCTGGGGTACTGGGGCGCCGGTCCGCCGGACGGTGCCGAGGATCTGGTGCTGGCGGCCGAGCGGGCCGGGTTCGACGCGGTGTTCGCCGCCGAGTCGTGGGGCTCGGACGCGTTCACCCCGCTGGCCTGGTGGGGGTCGCGGACGGAGCGGGTGCTGCTGGGGACATCGGTGGCCCAGTTGTCCGCGCGCAGCCCCACGTCGTGCGCGATGCACGCGCTGACCCTGGACCACCTGTCCGGCGGGCGGGCGGTGCTCGGGCTCGGGGTGTCCGGGCCGCAGGTCGTGGAGGGCTGGTACGGCGCGCCGTTCGGCAAGCCACTGGCCCGCACCAGGGAGTACGTCTCGATCGTGCGCCAGGTGCTCGCGCGGGAGGCCCCGGTGCGCAACGACGGGCCGCACTACCCGCTGCCCTACGCCGGCGACGGGGCGCTCGGGCTGGGCAAGCCGCTGCGCCCGATCACCCATCCACTGCGCGCTGACCTGCCGATCTGGCTGGGCGCCGAGGGTCCGCGCAACGTTGCGCTGGCCGCCGAGATCGCCGACGGCTGGCTGGCCATCTACTACTCGCCCAAGCTCGCGCCCACCTACCGGGAGTGGCTCGACGAGGGCTTCGCCCGGTCCGGTGCCCGCCGTCGACGCGGGGACTTCACGGTGGCCGCGAGCTGCCAGGTGGTGGTCACCGAGGACCCGGCCGCCGAGATCGCCGCGTTGAAACGTTCCATGGCGCTCTACCTGGGCGGGATGGGAGCGCCGGGGATGAACTTCCACGCCGACGTGTTCCGCCGGATGGGCTACGCCGCCGAGGTGGCCGAGATCGGTGAGCTGTTCCGCGCAGGGCGCCGTGACGACGCCGTCGCCGCCGTGCCCGACGAGCTGGTTGCCGACACCGCGATCATCGGCCCGCCGGCCACCGTGCGCGCCGAGGTGGCCCGCTGGGCCGAGGCAGGGGTGGACATGTTGATCGTGTCCTGCCGCGACACCGGCCAGGCGCGAGCCCTCGCCGACACCCTTGCCAGCGTGTGAAACAAGTTCTAGTTTGGCACCCGTGACAGCCCTGGGCCTGTGGAACATCGCCGCGTCCGAACCGCACCGGCTGGCGGTGGTCGCGCCGGACGGCCGGGAGGTGACCTACCGCCAACTGGCCGCCGACGCGGACCGGTACGGGCGCGGGCTGCGCGCGCTCGGGCTGCGGGCGGGCGACGCCATCGTGCTGCTGCTGCCCAACGGCGCGGACATGCTCGCCGCGCACTTCGCCGCGCTGCAGACCGGCCTGTACATCGTCGCGGTGAACTGGCACCTGGTCGGGCCGGAGGTGGCCTACATCCTCTCCGACAGCGGCGCCAAGGCGTTCGTGGCGCACGAGCGGTTCGCCCCGGTCGCGGCGGCCGCCGCCGAGGAGGCCGGCCTGCCGCCCGAGGCCCGGTTCGCGGTCGGCGAGGTGCCCGGGTTCCGGCCGCTGGCCGAGCTGGGTGCCGACGAACCGCCGGGGCGGCCGGAGGAGCGGACCATGGGCGGCCCGATGCTCTACACCTCGGGCACCACCGGCCGGCCCAAGGGCGTGCGGCGCCCGCTCACCGGCGCGGACCCGGACGACGTGCCGGGCACCGCGCTGTGGTTCTTCGGCATCTTCGGGCTGGAGCCGCACGACGGGCACGTGCACCTGTGCGGCTCGCCGCTCTACCACACCGCCGTGCTGAACTTCGTCACGATCTCCATCCAGCTCGGGCACCCGGCCGTGCTGATGGACCGCTGGACGCCGGCGGAGATGCTGCGGCTGATCGAGCGGTACCGGGTGACCCACAGCCACATGGTGCCCACCCAGTTCTCCCGGCTGCTGGCGCTGCCGGAGGCGGAGCGCACGCGCCATGACCTGTCCTCGCTGCGGGTGATGATCCACGGGGCGGCGCCGTGCCCGATGGAGGTCAAGCGGCGGATGCTGGACTGGTGGGGGCCGGTGGTCACGGAGTACTACGCGGCCACCGAGGGCGGCGGTACCACGATCACCGCCGAGGAGTGGCTGCGCAAGCCGGGGTCGGTGGGGCGGGCCTGGCCGGGGTCGGTGGTCGCGGTGCTCGACGAGGACGGGCGCGAGCTGCCGCCCGGCGAGCCTGGGCTGGTCTATTTACGGATGGGGACGTCCTCCTTCGAGTACCACCGCGACCGGGAGAAGACGAAGGCGGCGCGGGTCGGCGACCTGTTCACCCTGGGCGACGTCGGGCACCTGGACGAGGACGGCTACCTGTTCCTGCACGACCGCAAGAGCGACATGATCATCACCGGCGGGGTGAACGTCTACCCGGCCGAGATCGAGGGCGAGCTGGCCGGTCATCCCAAGGTCGCCGACGTGGCCGTGTTCGGCATCCCGCACCCGGACTGGGGAGAGGAGATCAAGGCGGTGGTGCAGCCCGCCGACGGCGTGACGCCGGACGACGCGCTGACCGAGGAGCTACTGGCCTTCGCCGGCACCCGGCTGGCCAGGTTCAAGCTGCCACGTACCGTGGACTATGTGGCCGAGCTGCCGCGCGACCCGAACGGCAAGCTGTACAAGCGGCGGCTGCGCGAGCCTTACTGGGCCGAGCGCACCGTGTAGTCGGGCGGCTGCGTAAGGTACGGCCACCGGCGAGGGACGGGAGCGAGCGGTGCGGCAGCGGTTGTGGTGGCAGGTGCCGCTGCTGCTGTTGTCGCTGTTGCTGGCCGGCGGGGCGCTGCGCGCGGACACCCAGTCCGGCATCGACTTCGCGTCCACCGACTGGTCGGCGAGCGACCCGCTGGCGTCCACGATCGCCGCGCCGTCCACGCCCGCCGCGCCCGGCAAGGTCCGTCTCCAGGACCTGACGACCGGCCACCCGGACCTCGAACCGGCGCCGGCCGACGGCGTGGTCGCGGACCTGTCGTACGAACCGCTGTTGCGCGCCCGGTCGGACCGCACGCCGGACATCGCCGTGCGCCCGGTCGACCTGTCCCATCCGCGCCTTGGTCGAGCCCCGCCCCAGCCGGCCTGAGCCGACGGTTCTCGCATCCCGGATCGACAACGATTCCGGGCGCGTCGGCATATGCCCTCTGACACAAAGCTGAGGTAACTCGTTCGCGCGTTCGGCGTTTTCGGCGCGCGCATTTCGACCAAGGGGCATGCCTTGTTCATTCTTGCTGTTCTCGTCCTGTTGATTGCCGCCCTCGGTATCGGCCTGCTCGTCGCGATGAGCGTGCGCGACGAACCGCTGCTCGGCGTGTTCGGGCTGATCGCCCTGAGCGCCGCCGGAATGGCCGGATCCGCCTACGGGGTGCTCACCAGCGCCTAGAGCCCGGGTTCGATCTACAGAGGAGGGGCGGTGGCCCGAGCGTATCGACCCGAGCTGCAAGGCCTGCGCGCGCTGGCGGCGCTGCTGGTGGTCGTCTACCACGTCTGGCTGGGCCGGGTGTCCGGCGGCGTCGACGTGTTCTTCGTGATCTCCGGGTTCCTGCTCACCGGCCAGCTGGTCAGGGCCGGGGAGCGGGGCGCGGTCGCGCTGCGCGCGGTGTACGCGCGGATGGTCGGGCGGCTGCTGCCGGCCTCGGTCACCGTGCTGCTCGCGATCATCGCGGTGGGCGTGGTGCTGCTGCCGGAGAACCGCTGGTTCGGCACCATCCGCGAGGTCATCGCCTCGGTGCTGTTCGTGGAGAACTGGCAGCTCGCGGCGGACTCGGCCGACTACTTCGCCCAGCACGGCGCGGCCAGCGTGGTGCAGCACTTCTGGTCGCTGTCCGTGCAGGGCCAGTTCTTCCTGCTCTGGCCGCTGGTCGGGGTCGCGGTGGTGTGGCTGGGGCGGCGGCTGCGGGTGTCGCCGCGCGCCGGGTTCGGCGCGGTGAGCGCGGTCGTGCTGGTCGGTTCGCTGGCGTACTCGGTCTGGCTGACCTCGGTGAACCAGCCGCTGGCCTACTTCGACACCCTCGCAAGGGCATGGGAGTTCGCGCTCGGCGGGCTGTTGGCGCTGGTCATCGACGCGGTGCCGCTGCCGCGCGCGGTCCGGATCGGGCTGGGCTGGGCCGGGGTGGCCGGGCTGGTGAGCTGCGGGCTGGTGCTCACCGTCGGCACCCAGTTCCCCGGGTACGTGGCGCTGTGGCCGACGCTGTCCGCGGTCGCCGTGCTGGCCGCCGGGGCGAGCGACAGCCGGATCGGGGTGGACCGGATCCTGGCGTCGCGGCCGCTGCGCCGGCTCGGTGACCTGAGCTTCGGGCTGTACCTGTGGCACTGGCCGATCCTGGTGTTGTTCCTGGTCAGCCAGGAGCGCGAGGAGCCGGGGCCGCTCGGCGGGGCCGCCGTGATCGCGCTGTCGCTGCTGCTCGCCGCCGGCACGCACCACCTGGTCGAACGCCCGGTCGTGGCAGTGGCAGGGGCCGCCCGCACCTCCGGTGGCGCCGAACGCCGCACCCCCAGGCTCGCGGTCGCCGCGCTGCTGCCGGTGCTGATGGCGTGCGGGGTGTGGCAGGGCGTCAGCGCGCGCAAGGCGCAGTCGTACGCGCTGACGTTCGACGACCCCGACCACCCGGGGGCGCTCGCCATGAGGGCGGACTTCGAGTACTGGGGCGCGCAGGACCCGCCGCTGGCCCCGCCGTTCGTGTCGCTGCCCGACGACTGGGCCAGCGTCGAGGGCCTGCGCTGCGAGGACTCCCCGCGCGGCGGTGACCTGGAGATCTGCCGGCTGGCCAGCCCCGGCCCGCCCACCCGCAAGGTCGTGCTGGTCGGCGACTCGCACCCGACCCAGTTCCTCGCGGCCCTGCGCCCGATCGCGCAGCGGCGCCACTGGGAGATCATCATGATGTCCCGGCCCGGCTGCCCGTACTCGGCCGACTCCGAGATCCTCCCCGACGACCGGCAGTGCCTGGACTGGAACGCCGCCGCGACCGAGGAGATCCTGGCCGACCCGCCCGACTTCGTGTTCACCATGGCCACCCGCGACGTCCGCGCCGGCCTGACCGAGCACACGCCCGCCGGCTTCGTCGCGCAATGGCAGAAGCTCGAAACCGAGTCGATCCCGGTACTGGCCGTCCGCGACAATCCCCGCTACGCCCGCTCGCCGGCCGGCTGTGTCGAGGCCGGCCGGGTGGACGTCGCCGAATGCGGCACGCCCCGGGCCGACCTGCTGGCCCCGACGGCGCCCTATCGGGAACTCTCCGACGTGCCGCCGAACGTATTGTTCCTCGATTTCAGCGACTACTACTGCGACCCGGAGATGTGCCCGGCGGTCATCGGTAATATCCTCGTCTACAAGGATGACAACCATCTCAGCGCGACGTATCTCACCAGCATGGCCGGCATCGTGGAAAACGCCATCGACAGCGCCCTGGACCGTTACGCCGCGAGAAACTCCCCGTCGTGACGGCGAACGGAGCCAGGAATGAACCGCAGGGACCAGATCAGGATGTCCGACGAGGAGATCGCCGCGTTCCTCGCCGAGGAGCGAACCCTGATCGTGGCCAGCCACGGCGCCGGCGGCCACCCCCACGTCGTCCCCATGTGGTTCGCCATGCTGGACGGCAAGCCCGCGTTCTGGACCTACCGCACCTCGCAGAAGGTCCTCAACCTCCGCCGTGACCCCCGCCTGTCCTGCCTCGTCGAAGCCGGCGAGACCTACCCCGAACTGCGCGGCGTGAGCATCGAAGGCACCGCCGAGATCGTCGAAGACCCCGACCAGACCCTCCACATCGGCGCCGCCGTGGCCGAACGCTTCGCCGGCCCCCTCGACGACACCGCGAGAGAAGGCCTACGCCGCTCCGGAGCCAAACGCGTCGCCATCCTCGTCCACCCCACCAAGACCGTCACCTGGGACCACCGCAAGCTCCCCACCAGCACGTACTAGCGCGAGCCCGTACCAGCCCGCGAGTCGGGGATTTTGTCAGGGTGAGTCGCGGATTTCGTCAGCCGTGAGGCGGCCGCCGCCGTACCCGTGAGTGGCTAGGGTCGTCATAGCGGCCCTAGCCACTCACGGGGTGTCAGCGGCCGTGGAACTGCGGGGTTCGCTTCTCGGCGAACGCGCGCGGACCCTCCTTGGCGTCCGCGCTGGCGAACACCGCCATGCCGAGCTTGGCCTCCTCGACGAAGGCGTCGTTCTCCGCCATGCCCTCGGTCTCGCGGATGGTCCGCAGGATGGCCTGGACCGCGAGCGGTCCGTTCGCCGCGACCTGTTCGGCCAGTTCCAGGGCCTTGGCCAGCGCCTGGCCGTCCGGCACCACGTGCCCGATCAGGCCAACGGACAGCGCCTCCTCGGCGGACAGGTGCCGGCCGGTGAGCAGCAGGTCGGCGGCCTGGGTGTACGGGATCTGGCGCGGCAGCCGCACCGCCGAGCCGCCCAACGGGAACAGCCCCCACCGCGCCTCGGACACCCCGAACCGCGCCCCGCGCCCGGCCACCCGGATGTCGGTGGCCTGCAGGATCTCGGTGCCGCCGGCGATGGCCGGGCCCTCCACGGCGGCGATCAGCGGCTTGGTCAGCCGCCGGCCCTTGAGCAGCGGCTCGATCACCGACAGGTCCCAGCCGCCGCCGGCGAAGGCGTCGCCGGGGTGCAGGGCGGTCATCGCCTTGAGGTCGGCGCCCGCGCAGAACGCCCCGCCTGCCCCGGTGAGCACGCAGGCCCGGATCTCCGGGTCGGCGTCCACCCGGTCCCAGGCCTCCTTCATGATCGCCATCATCGGGCCGGACAGGGCATTGCGTGCGCGAGGCCGGTTCATCGTCACGACCAGCACGGCGCCGCGCTGCTCGACCAGGCAGTGCGGGGCCTCGTCGTCCACATCCATGAGTCACGCTCCCGCCGCCGGCCGACCTGTTGTCCGGAACGATAACATGTTCTAGTTTGGTGCCCATGGCCCGGAACATCGCGGATCTGATCGAGCACGCCGTCGACCTCGTCCCTGATCGCACCGCGCTGGTCTGCGGCGAGCGTTCGGTGACCTACGCGCAACTGGAGGAACAGACCAACCGGCTGGCCCATCACCTGGCCGAACACGGCGTCGGGCCGGGCGACCACATCGGCGTCCAGTGCCAGAACTCGATCGAGGCGGTCCAGGCCATGATCGCGGCGTACAAGCTGCGCGCGGTGGCCATCAACGTGAACTACCGCTACGTCGAGAACGAGTTGCGGTATTTGTTCGACAACGCCGACCTGGTCGCGCTGGTGCACGACCGTCGCTACACCGACCGGGTGGCGCCGGTGCTGCCGGAGGTGCCGGGGCTGCGGCACGTGCTGGTGGTGGAGGACGGCAGCGATGTGGCGGTGCCCGAGGGGCACGGGGTGGGCTACGACGCGGCGGTGGCCGGCGGCTCCCCGGAGCGGGACTTCGAGGCGCGCAGCGGTGACGACACGTACGTGCTCTACACCGGCGGCACCACCGGCATGCCCAAGGGCGTGCTGTGGCGCCACGAGGACGTGTGGCGCGCGCTGGGCGGCGGTGTGGACTTCATGAGCGGCGAGCCGCTGGCCGACGAGTTTGCGCAGTCGCAGGCCGGCAAGGGCTTCGGGCTGGTCCGGATGTGCCTGTCGCCGCTGATCCACGGCGCGGCGCAGTGGTCGGTGCTGCCGGCGCTGTTCGGCTGTGGCACGGCGGTGCTGATGCCGGGCTTCGACCCGGTCACGGCGTGGCGCGCGGTGGAGCGCAACCGGGTCAACGTGATCACGCTGGTCGGCGACGCGATGGCGCGGCCGCTGATCGAGGCGTTCGACGACGGCGGCTACGACGCCTCCTCGGTGGTGGCGATCTCCAGCCACGGCGCGCTGTTCTCCCCGGCGGTGCGGGAGCGGTTCCTGGCCGCGCTGCCGAACACGGTGCTCACCGATGCGGTCGGCTCCTCCGAGTCGGGCTTCACCGGCATCCAGCTGGTCGCCAAGGACGCCGAGCACTCCGGTGGCCCGAGGATCAACCCGGGGCCGGACGTGATCGTGATCGACGACGACGGCCACGCGGTGCCGCCGCGCTCCGGCGGGGTCGGGCTGCTCGGGCGCAGCGGGTACATCCCGTACGGGTACTACAAGGACGAGGAGAAGACGGCGGCGCTGTTCCGCGAGGTCGACGGCAAGCGGTACGTGGTGCCCGGCGACTTCGCGCGGATGGAGCCGGACGGGTCGATCACGCTGCTCGGCCGGGGCAACCTGTGCGTGAACACCGGCGGGGAGAAGGTCTTCCCCGAGGAGGTCGAGGGCGCGCTCAAGTCGCACCCGGACGTGTTCGACGCCCTGGTGATCGGGGTGCCGGACGAACGGCTGGGGCAGCGGGTCGGCGCACTGGTGCAGCCAAGGCCCGGCGCGACGCCCGACGCCGCCGCGCTGGACGCGCACGCGCGCACCCAGCTGGCCGGGTACAAGGTGCCGCGCAGCGTGTGGCTGGTGGACGAGGTCGGCCGCTCGCCCAACGGCAAGCCGGACTACCAGTGGGCGCGCGACCACGCCGCGTCGAACTCTCCGCTGGAGCGGGACGCCTGATGCGCACCGCGCTGTGCGAGAAGTTCGGGATCGAGCACCCGATCGTCGGGTTCACCCCGTCCGAGCACGTGGCCGCCGCGATCAGCCGCGCCGGCGGGCTGGGCGTGCTGGGCTGCGTGCGGTTCAACGACCCGGCCGAGCTGGACCGCGCGCTGCACTGGATGGACGAGAACACCGGCGGCCGCCCGTACGGCGTCGACGTGGTGATGCCGGCCAAGATCCCGACCGAGGGCACGTCGGTGGACCTGGCCGCGATGGTCCCGCCCGAGCACCGGGAGTTCGTCGAGCGCACCCTGACCGAGCTGGGCGTGCCACCGCTGCCCTCGGAAGAGCGCGCCGGGAACGGCGTGCTCGGCTGGCTGCACTCGGTGGCCCGCTCGCACGTGGACATCGCGCTCAAGCACCCGATCGCGCTGATCGCCAACGCGCTGGGGTCGCCGCCGCCGGACGTTCTCGCCCGTGCCCACGACGCCGGCGTCCCGGTGGCCGCGCTGGCCGGCACCGCCGAGCACGCCCGCCGGCACGTGGACGCCGGGGTGGACGTGGTGGTCGCGCAGGGCTACGAGGCCGGCGGGCACACCGGCGAGATCGCGACGATGGTGCTGCTGCCCGAGGTCGTGGACGCGGTCGGCGACCGGGCGCCGGTGCTCGCCGCCGGCGGGATCGGCACCGGCCGGCAGGTCGCCGCCGCGCTGGCCCTGGGCGCGACCGGGGTGTGGATGGGCTCGGCCTGGCTGACCGCCTCGGAGTACTCCCTGGGCATGCCGGACAGCGCCACCCAGCGCGCGCTGCTGGCCGCCACCTCCTCGGACACCGTCCGCTCCCGCATCTACACCGGCAAGCCCGCGCGGCTGCTCAAGACCCGCTGGACGCAGGCCTGGGCCGCGCCGGGCGCCCCGGACCCGCTGCCGATGCCGCTGCAGAACATCCTGGTCAGCGAGGCGCACCAGCGGATGGCCCGCGCCGACGACCCGGCCGCCGTGGCCATGCCCGTCGGCCAGATCGTGGGCCGGATGAACCAGGTCCGGCCGGTGGCCGAGCTGATGTCCGCACTCCTCACCGAGCTGGACGACACGCTCACCCGGCTCGACCGTTTGCGCTGATCAGAACCCGTGAGTGGTTAGCGGTGCTATGACACCGCTAACCACTCACGGGTTGGTCAGCCGCTCTTGCGGCGGAAGGTGCGTTTGCCGCCGGCGCGGCGGTGGGTCTCGCCGACCTTGGGGTTGCCGGCGCCGTGGCCTCGGGCGGAGCGGGCCTTGGCCTCGCCGCGCTTGCGTTCGAGCGCCTCGCGGAACCGGCTGCGCAGGTCGTCGGTGGTGTCGGCGTCGGGGGCGGCGGCGTCCGGGGTGTCGGCGGGTTGAGCGGCGTCGGTGTCGTCGCGCGGCTCTTTGGCCTCAGGTGTTTCCGCCATGGTGCCTCCCGCGATCGTTCGCCTCTGGTCGGGTCCAGAGTTGCACGGACCGGGCGGGCCGGCGAGCCGATTCGCGTGTGACGTCGCCCGTTCAGGTCGCGAGGTGGACCCGGGTGCCGTCGAACCAGCGGTGTTCGTGGGCGCGGGCGGGGGAGGCGAGCACGTCGTCGAGCAGTTCGGCGGCGGCGAACCCGTAGGCCAGCGGCGCCAGGTCGATCGCGCTGACCAGCGGGTTGTCGATCTCGACGCCCACGGCGCCGGCGAAGGAGGCCAGGTCGAGGTCCCTGCCGATGGTGAGCCCGCGCCCCTCGACGATGATCTGGCCCTGCGCGGCCAGGCCCTGCGCGGCGCAGACCAGCGCGTCGGTGCCACCGGTGTCGAGGGCGGCGGTGACGGCGGCGACGACCTGGCGGGGGGCGGCGTCCAGGTCGACGGCGCGCACGAACGGTTCGATGCCGTGCGCGGTGCACCAGCGGGTGAAGGTCTGTCGGGAGTCGGTGGCCCACGAGGAGGTCGCGTCGTCCACCGCGATCAGCGCCGGGCGGCGGCGGCCGCGCCGGTACAGGTGGTCGAGGATCTCGGTCTGGAGCTCGGCGTGGCGGGCGACCAGCGTGCCCCGGATGGCCTCGGCGTTCCGGCCTTCGTAGCGTCCGACGCTGATGGTCGGCGTGCCCGAGGCGAGCAGCGCGCCGACCACGGGGTCGTCGGGCCGAGGGTCGATGGCGATGGCGCCGTCGACCTGGAACGACCGGGCGCCGGTGGAGGTGCGGGCGAACAGCGTGAGGTCGTTGCCGGCCAGCGCGGCGCCGTCGGAGACCCCGAACGCGAAGTCCATGTAGAAGGCGATGTTGCGCACGGCCGGCGGGATGTAGAGCCCGAACGCGCCGATGCGGCTGCCGCGCAGGCTGCGGGCGGCGCGGTTGGTGACGTACCCGAGCCGCTCGGCGGCCTGCTTGATCCGGGCGGCGGTGCCGGCCGAGACCCGCCCGGTGCCGTTCAGCGCGCACGACACGGTGACCGCGGACAGCCCGACCTCCCGGGCGATGTCCACGATCGTGACCCGCGATCCCGCCATGCCCCACGTCCTCGACCTCTTGACAGCGACACTAGCCGTGCCTAAACGTTAAGGCACGCCCGCATCACCGGCCGACGACGTCCGAAGGTGGCTTTCGCCCATGTCCTCATCAACGACCGCGCGCCGGCTCGTGCTCGCCGTCGACGCCCTGTTGCTCCTCGCGCCCCCGGTGCACTGGATCGTCAGCGGGGCGGGCGCGTTCTGGTACTTCGTGATCGCGAACCTGCTGGTCACGCTCTCGCTGTTCGTCCTGTGGGCGCTGCGTGACCGTGACGGCGGCGAGGAGCAGGCATGACGGGCATGACGGGCATGGTCGTCGGTTACGGCGCGATCCTGCTGTTCACCGCCGCGGTGGTGGTCGTGATGACCAGGGCGGGGCGCGCGGACGCGAGCCTCAGCGACTACGCCACCGGCGGGCGCTCGTTCAGCCCGTGGTTCGGCACCATGTCGCTGCTGAACACCTGGATCGCGGGCACCGTGTTCGTCGCGTTCGCCGGCCTGTCCGCCAGCGCCGGCGTGATCGGCTTCTACTCGCTGTCGTACTCGATGCTCGCGATCGTGCTGATGTTCTTCCTGGCCAACCCGGTGAGCCGGTGGGGTCGCGCCCACGACCTGCGCACCCAGGCCGACCTGCTCGGGCTGCGCTACGACTCGCGGGCGGTGCGGGTGGTCGCCGCGGTCATCGGGGCCGCCGCGTCCATCCCGTGGATCGTGCTGGGCATGCAGTCGCTCGCGCTGGTGTTCTCGACGCTCTCGTTCGGGCTGGTCGACCCCTATGTCGCCCTGGTCATCGGGGTGCTGTTCATCGCCGCGCGGCAGGTCTGGACGGTGCGGCTGGGCACCCGGGGGCTGGTGGTCAGCGACATGGTGCAGGGGGTCTACGCCTACGGCGTCGGGTTCCTGATCCTGGTCGGCCTGATCATCTGGCTGGTCCGGAACGGGCACGGGCTCGGACAGGTCGCGCCGGCGCTGTTGACGCTGCCGGGGCCGGGCAGCGCGCTCGGGCCGCTGTACGTGTTCGCGCTGGTGCTGACCGGCGTGATGGGCGGCTGGTGCTGGCCGGACATCTTCGTGCGGCTGTTCAGCGTGCGCAGTCCGAGGGCGGTGCAGCGCTCCGCCCTGCAGGCGGCGCCGATCATGTTCCTGTTCTCCGCCGCGCTGGCCACGATGGCGCTGCTGGCGTCCGGTGTGCCGGGGGTGGGGGCCGCGCCGGACACTGTCTGGTTCGTCATGACCGGGCTCGGCGGGGTCGGGCTGGTCGCGCTCGCGGGCGTCTGCGTGGTGGCCGCGACGATGGGCAACGTCGGCGCGAACCTGCAGGCGGTGGGGACGCAGGTGGTCAACGACGTGATCGGCGCTGGGCGGCCGCGCATCGAGTCCGCCAGGGGCGCGAAGGTGGCCGTTGCCGCGGTGACCGTGGTGTCCGCGGTGGGGGCGGTCGGGACGGCGAACCGGACGTCCGGGCTGATCACCCTCGCGTTGGTGTCGTACCAGGCGGTGTGTCAGCTCGCGCCGACGCTGCTGCTCGGCATCTTCTGGCGACGGGGGACGGCCGCCGCGGCGACCACCGGGATGGTGCTGGGCATCCTGGTCGCGGCGGTGCTGGAGGTCGGCTATCCGACGTCGATCCCGTGGCTGGGCGGGCTGACCTCGGGCGTCGGCGGGTTGATCGTGAACGTCATCGCGTACCTGGTGGTCACGCTGGTGCGGCCGGCGCCGAAGGGGGAGCGGGAACGGGTGGACCGGCTGTTCGCGGACCTTCGGCCGGTGTCCGTGGGTGGGCGGGCATGACGGCGGCGTTCGACGTCGTCGAGGCGTCCATCGCGGGGCTGCGCGCGGCGCTGGAGTCCGGCGCGGTGACCTCGGTCGGGCTGGTCGGGGCGTACCTGGCGCGCCTGGACGCCTACGACGCGGGTGGCATCCGGCTCAACTCGGTGGTGGTGCGCAACCCGGATGCGCTGGCCGAGGCGGCGGCGTCGGACGCGCGCCGCGCCCGGGGCGAGCCGCTCGGCCCGCTGGAGGGCATCCCGTACACCGCCAAGGACAGCTACCTGGTGCGCGGGCTCACCGCGGCGGCCGGGTCGCCGGCGTTCGAACACCTGCGCGCGCGGGACGACGCGTTCGCGGTGGGGCGGCTGCGCGCGGGCGGGGCCGTCTGCCTGGGGTTGACGAACATGCCGCCGATGGCGTGCGGCGGCATGCAGCGCGGCGTCTACGGGCGCGCGGAGAGCCCGTACCGCGCCGACTTCCTGACGGCGGCGTTCGCGTCGGGCTCGTCGAACGGCTCGGGCACCGCGACGGCGGCGAGCTTCGCGGCGTTCGGGCTTGGCGAGGAGACCTGGTCGAGCGGCCGGGCGCCGGCGTCGAACAACGCGCTGTGCGCGTACACGCCCTCCCGAGGGGTGATCTCGGTGCGCGGCAACTGGCCGCTGGTGCCGACCATGGACGTGGTGGTTCCGCACGCGCGGACCATGGCCGACCTGCTCGAGGTGCTCGACGTCGTGGTCGCCGACGACCCGGAGACCCGTGGCGACTTCTGGCGTTCCCAGCCGTGGGTGGCCGTGCCCGGCGCGGGCGAGGTGCGACCGCCGTCCTACCCGGCGCTCGCTTCCGGGGACCCTCGCGCCGTGCTGGCCGGCAGGCGGTTCGGTGTGCCGAGGATGTACGTCAACGCCGACCCGGACGCCGGCACCGCCGCGCGGCCCGGCGTCGGCGGGTCCACCGGGCGGCGGATCCGGACGCGGGGGTCGGTGATGGACCTGTGGGAGGCGGCGCGGCGCGGCCTGTCGGCGGCCGGGGCCGAGGTCGTGCCCGTCGACTTCCCGGCGGTGACGAACTACGAGGGCGACCGGCCGGGGGCGCCGACGGTCGCGACCCGGGGGCTGGTGAGCCCGGAGTACCTGCGCCGCGAGACCCTCGACCTGTCGGCGTGGGCGTGGGACGACTTCCTGCGCGCGAACGCGGACCCTTTCTTGGGTCGGCTTGCCGACGTCGACGGTTCGCGGATCTTCCCGCCGCCGCCCGGTGCGCTGCCCGACCGCTACGACGGCTTCGGTTACGACATCGCCGGGTATCCGGCGCACGTCCGTGCGCACGGCGTCGAGCGTTTCACCGACATCCCGCACCTGGCCGAGGGGCTGCGCGGGCTGGAGGAGACCCGCCGCGTCGACCTGGAGGAGTGGATGGACCGCCTCGGCCTGGACGCCGTCGTGTTCCCCGCCGTCGCCGACGTCGGTCCCGCCGACATGGACGTCAACCCGGCGTCGGCGGACCTCGGCTGGCGCAACGGCGTGTGGGTCGCGAACGGGAACCTGGTGCCCCGCCACCTCGGCATCCCGACCGTCACGGTGTCGATGGGGACGATGGCCGACATCGGGATGCCGGTGGGCGTCACCTTCGCCGGCCGGGCGTACGACGACACGGCGCTGCTCACGCTGGCCGCCGCCTTCGAGGCCACCGGGAACCGCCGCACCTCGCCACCGAGGACGCCGCCGCTGGGGTAGCGGGGGCGGCGCTCAGCCGTGCACCGAGGCGGCGAACGGGCCGCCGGCCGCGCGCTGGTCGCGCACCGCCCGCTCGACCTCGTCGTTCGTCAGGTCGGTGTTCAGCGCGATCGCGGCGGCCGACCCCTCACCGGCCGCCGTGACCACCTGCGCGCGCGGGTTCGCCACGTTGCCCGCCGCCCACACGCCCGGCACCGTGGTGCGGCCGGTGCCGTCGGTGCGGACCCAGCCGTTGTCGTCGACCTCGGCGCCCAGGCCGGTCAGCAGCTCGTCGTGCGGCACGAACAGCGGCCCGACGAACACCGCCGCGCGCGGCACCACCACGCCGTCGGCCAGCTCCACCCCGCGCAGCGCGTCGTCGTGCACGACCAGCCGCGACACCCGCCCGGCCGCGATGCGCACCCCGCGCGCGGTCAGCCGCTCCCGCTCGTCCGCCGTCAGCTCGATGCCGTTGGGGAAGAACACCACGTCCGGCGACCACTGCGGCAAGATCAACGCCAGGTGCAGCGCCACGTCCGCGGCGAGCCCGCCGATGACCCCGATCGGCCGGTCGCGGACCTCGTGGCCGTGGCAGTACGGGCAGTGCAGCACGTCGCGCCCCCACCGCTCGCGCAGGCCGGGGATGTCCGGCAGCTCGTCCCGCAGCCCGGTCGCGACCAGGATCCTCCGCGCCCCGAGCGCGCGCCCGCCGGCCAGGTGCACGGTAAATCCCGTGTCGATCCGCGTGACCCGCCCGTCGATCAGCTCGCCGCCGTACCCCACCACCTCGGCCCGCCCGACCTCCAGCAGCCTCGCCGGGTCCATCCCGTCCCGGGACACGAAGCCGTGCATCCGCTCGGCCGGCGCGTTGCGCGGCTCGCCGCCGTCCACCACCGCCACCCGCCGCCTCGCCCTGGCCAGCACCAGCGCCGCGTTCAGCCCCGCCGCGCCACCACCCACGACCACCACGTCGAACTCGTCCATGCGAGATCACCTCCGCCGTCGAGCATCCGCAGCCTGGACGGAGTTGGCAACGTTCGTTGCGGTTTCCGGGAAAGCCCAGGTCACCACCCGTGAGTGGTTAGCGGTGCTATGGCACCGCTAACCACTCACGGGTTCTGAGCAGCGGAAACGGCGGTGGCGAGGGTGAGGAGTTGTTCGGTGGCGGCGCCCAGGGCGAACTCGTTGCGCTTGGCGGCCACGAAGTAGCGGTGCAGCGGGTGGTCGAGGTCGATGCCGACGCCGCCGTGGATGTGGACGGCGGTGTGCGCGACGCGGTGTCCGGCGTCGGCGGCCCAGAACTTGGCGGTGGCCACCTCGGCGTCGGCGGGCTGGCCGGTGGACAGCCGCCAGGCCGCCTGCCAGAGGGTGAGGCGGATGGCCTCTACGTCGACGTAGGCGTCGGCGAGGCGTTGGGCGACGGCCTGGAACGCGCCGATCGGGCGGCCGAACTGCTCCCGCGAGCGGGCGTAGGCGGCGGTCAGTTCGAGCGCGCGCTCGGCGACGCCCAGTTGAGCGGCGCACACCCCGACGGTGCCGCGCGCCCGCAGCCAGTCGACCACTTCGGCGCCGCCGAGCAGCCGGTCCCCGTCGAGCGCGACGGAGGACAGCGACAGCAGCCCCGCGCCGTCCGAGTCGACCATCCGCTGGCGTTGCATGGCGTACCCGCCGTCGAGCAGGAACACGGCCGGCCCGTCCGGCGTGGACGCCGGCACCAGCACCAGGTCCGCGACCGGCCCGGCCGGCACCGCCGTGGCAGTCCCGTCCAGCGTCCACCCGCCGTCCGCTCCCGGCGCCGCATCAACCGACGCGTCCAGCGCCGCGGTGAGCACCAGCCGCCCGGCCGCCGCCGGCGCCGCCCAGCGTTCCACCACAGAAGGCGAGCCGAACCGGGCGACCGTGGACGCCCCGAGCACGATCGACGCCAGGTACGGCACCGGCGCCACCGCCCGTCCGACCTCGACCAGCACCGCGCACTGCTCCAACAGCCCGAAGTCGCTGCCGCCCGCGCACGCCGGCAGCGCCGCGGACAGCACGCCCGCCTCCGCGAGCGCCGCCCACAGCTCGCGGTCGAACCGGTCAGGCCCGTCCTCCAGCTCCCGCAGCCGCTCCGGCGTGACCCGGTCGGTGAGGATCTGGCGGGTGAGCGCGGCGAGGTCGGCCTGCGCCTCGGTGGGGGAGAAGTCCACGAAAGAGCCCCTTAACGTCGAGAAACGGGCAGTCCGAGCGCGGCGGCCGCGATGATGTCGCGCTGCACCTCGTTGGTGCCGCCGCCGAAGGTCAGGATCAGCGCCGCGCGGTGCATCCGTTCGATCCGCCCGCGCAGCACGTCGCCTGGCGAGCCGCCCCGGACGCACGCCGACGGCCCGAGCACCTCCATGAGCAGCCGGTACGCCTCGGTGGCCAGCTCGGTGCCGTAGACCTTGGTTGCCGAGGCGTCCGCCGGCCGGGGCGACTGGCCCTCGGACGCCGCGATCCGCCAGTTCATCAGCTTGAGGAACTCCGCCTTGGCGTGCACCCGCGCCAGGTGCACCCGCACCCACTCCCGCTCCAGTGCCCCGGTCGCCGCCGCCCAGTCCCACACCTCGCGCAGCGCGGTGAACAGCGGCGCCGCCGAGGTCAGCGCCACCCGCTCGTGGTTGAGCTGGTTGGTGATCAGCGACCAGCCCCGGTTCTCCTCGCCGACCAGCGCGGACGCCGGCACCCGCACGTCGGAGTAGTAGGTCGCGCTGGTCGTCACCCCGGCCACGGTGCGCACCGGCGTGAACGAGAACCCGTCCGACGACGTCGGCACGACCAGGATGGAGATGCCCCGGTGCGGTGGCGCGGACGGGTCGGTGCGCGCGGCCAGCCAGACGTAGTCGGCGTGGCGGATCAGGCTGGTCCACATCTTCTGGCCGTTGATGACGAACTCGTCGCCGTCCCGGACAGCGCGGGTGCGCAGGGCCGCGAGGTCGGTGCCCGCCTCGGGCTCGGAGTAGCCGATGGAGAAGTGCAGCTCGCCGCGCGCGATCCGGGGCAGGAAGAACTCCCGCTGCTCCGGCGTGCCGAACCGCATGATCGTCGGGCCGACCGTGTTGATGGTCAGGAACGGCACCGGCGCGCCGGCCGCCGCCGCCTCGTCCGCGAAGATCATCTGGTCGATCATGGACCGGCCCTGGCCGCCGTGCTCGACCGGCCAGCCGAGGGTGAGCCAGCCGTCCGCGCCCATCTGCCCGACGACCTCGCGGTACGCTTCGCCGCCCCCGTACTCCCCGTCTTCCGAGGTGAGGTCGGCGCGCCGCTCGGGGGTCATGAGCTCGGCGAAGTAGGAGCGCAGCTCCTTGCGCAGGGCGTCCTGCTCGGGGGTGAACGCGAGGTGCACGCGGCTCTCCGTTCGGTCGCTCGAACTGTAACGCGTTCCACCGAGTCTAGGGTGTCCATAATCCCGGGTCCAGCCCGGTGTGCGGGCGTTCCGGATTGACTCAAATGAGAACCCGTTCTAGCATCCGCACGGCATCGGGCGGTGACCCGGACGGCGGAGCGAAGGGGCTCGGGCGGATGGCGGACGCGGCGACGGGCGGCAGCGGGGGCCTGAGCGGCCGGGTGGCGGTGGTGACCGGCGCCGGCGCCGGGCTGGGTCGGGCGGAGGCCCTCGCGCTGGCCGCCGAGGGCGCGGACGTAGTGGTCAACGACCTGACCCCGGACGCGGGTGCGGTCGTGGAGGAAATCGAGGCCGGCGGCGGGAAGGCCGTGCTGGTGGCCGGCGACATCGCCGAGCGCGACACCGCCGACGCGCTGGTCGGCACCGCGCTGGAGCGGTTCGGCGGGCTGCACGTGGTGGTCAACAACGCCGGCCTGGTCCGCGACCGGATGCTCTTCGGCATGTCCGACCAGGAGTGGGACCAGGTGGTCAGGGTCCACCTGCGCGGGCATTTCCTGCTCAGCCGCAACGCCGCCGCGCACTGGCGCGAGCAGTCCAAACAAGAGGGCGGCCCGGTGTACGGGCGGATCGTGAACACGTCGTCGGAGGCGTTCCTGCTCGGCCCGCCCGGCCAGCCGAACTACGCCGCGGCCAAGGCGGGCATCGTCGCGCTGACCGTCTCGGCGGCGCGCGCTCTCAAGCGTTATGGCGTCACCGCGAACGCGATCTGCCCGAGGGCGCGCACCGCGATGACAGCTGGGGTGTTCGGCGAGGCCCCGCAGGACGGCCCGGACCCGTTGAGCACCGGCCACGTCGCTCCTGTCGTCGCCTACCTCGCGTCCCCGGCCGCCGCCGCGATCAACGGCCAGGTGTTCGTGGTGCACGGCGGCAAGGTCGCGCTGCTCGCCCCGCCGACGGTGGAGCAACGGTTCGACGCCCCCGGCGGCGAGTGGACGGCGGCCGACCTGGACGCCAGCCTGGGCGGCTACTTCGCCGGCCGGGACCCGGAGCGGATGTTCGCGAGCGCGGAGGTACTGGACCTGTGACGACCACGATCAAGCCGCACTTGGACACGATCGAGCTGCCCGAGGGCCTGCTGCTGGTCGACGGCCAGTGGCGCGAAGGCCAGGACGGCGCGCAATGGCGGCACCGCCACCCGGCCACCGGCGAGGAGGTCGGCGCGTTCGCGATCGCCGGCCCGGACGACGTGGACGCCGCGGTCCGGGCCGCGCGCCGGGTGTTCGACGACGGCACCTGGCCGCGCATCCGCGCCGGCGAGCGGATCCGGATCCTGCGCCGCTGCGCGGACACGCTGCGCGCGCACGCCGACGAGCTGCGCGCGCTGCAGGCGCTGGACAACGGGGTGCCGCTGTCGTTCGCCTCGGTGTACGCCACCTCGGTGGACGTGGCGGCCGACGCGTTCGACCACCACGCCGGCTGGGTGGACAAGCTCGGCGGCCAGACGCTGCCGCCGTACCAGGGCGGCGACCACCTGGCCATGACGTTCCGCGAGCCGGTCGGCGTGGTCGCCGCGATCCTGCCGTGGAACGCCCCGTTCCTGCTGTTCGCCCAGAAGGTGGCCCCCGCGCTCGCGGCCGGCTGCACGGTCGTCGTCAAACCCTCCGAGCACGCCACCTTCACCGTGATCCGGATGGTCCGCCTGCTCCTGGAGGCCGGCCTGCCGCCCGGTGTGCTGCAGCTCGTGCTCGGCCCCGGCGACCCGACCGGCGAGGCGCTGATCACCCACCCGCTGGTGGACAAGGTGAGCTTCACCGGCAGCCGGGCCGTCGGGCGCCGCGTGGTGGAGGCCTCCGCCGGGACCATGAAGCGGGTCTCCCTCGAACTGGGCGGCAAGAGCCCCGCCCTGGTCTTCCCGGACGCCCCGGACGTGGGCATGGCCGGGATGACCGCGATGGGCATGGTCACCATGGGCCTGTCCGGCCAGGCCTGCGTCGCGCACACCCGCGCGCTGGTGCACCGGGACGTCTACGACCAGTTCCTGGACGCCGCCCAGCTGATGGCCAACATGATCACCTACGGTGACCCGTTCGACCCGTCCGTGCTGGCCAGCCCGCTGATCACCGAGCGGCAGCTGGACCGCGTGCTCGGCTACATCGCGTCCGGGGAGAAGGAGGGCGCCCGGCTGGTCACCGGCGGCGAGCGCCGCGACGGCGAGCTGGCCAGCGGGAACTTCGTGACCCCGACGATCTTCGCGGACGTCGACAACCGGATGACGATCGCCCGCGAGGAGATCTTCGGGCCGGTGCTCGCGGTGATCCCGTTCGACGACGAGGACGAGGCCGTCGCGCTGGCGAACGACACCGAGTACGGGCTCGGCGCCGGGCTCTACACCACGGACGCGCGCCGGGCGTTCCGGCTGGCCCGGCGGCTGCGGGCGGGCACGGTCGGCATCAACGGCTTCCAGGTCGAGCCGCACCTGCCGTTCGGCGGGTTCGGCCAGTCCGGGCTCGGCCGCGAGGGCGGGCAGGCCGCGTTCGAGTCGTACACCGAGCTGAAGAGCGTGCTCATGCCGGTGACCGAGGAGCTGATGTGACCGCGCGCCTGGAACACAAGACGGCGCTGGTCACCGGCGCTGCCCGGGGCCAGGGCGCGGCGGCCGCCCGGCGGTTCGTGGCGGAGGGCGCCCGGGTGGTGCTCGCCGACGTGCTCGACGAGGAGGGCAAGGCGCTCGCCGCCGAGCTCGGTGACGCCGCCCGCTACCAACACCTGGACGTCAGCTCCGAAGACGACTGGGCGGCGGCCGTCGCCGGGATGGACAGGCTGGACGTCCTGGTCAACAACGCCGGCGTGCTGCACTTCAGCCCGCTCGCGGACACGAAACTGGCCGACTACCAGCGCGTGATCAACATCAACCAGGTCGGCACCTTCCTGGGCATGCGCGCCGCGGTGCCGTTGATGCGCACCGCCGGCGGCGGCTCGATCGTGAACCTCTCGTCCGTGGAGGGCCTGGCCGCCGCCCCCCTGCTCACCGCCTACACCGCCAGCAAGTTCGCCATCCGCGGCATGACCAAGGTGGCCGCCGTCGAGCTGGGCCAGTACGGCATCCGGGTCAACTCGGTGCACCCCGGCATGATCGACACCGACATGATCAAGGAGGCCGCCGGCGGCGTCGAGCTGGACCTGAACCGCATCGCGCGGCGGGTCGCGCTGCGCCGCGCAGGCCGGGCCGACGAGATCGCCGACCTGGTCGTCTTCCTGGCCAGCGACGAAAGCTCGTACTGCACCGGCGCGGAGTTCGTGGCCGACGGCGGCGCCACCGCGACCCACGCGCTGAACGTCACCTAGGCGGGGGACACGTCGTTGCGAAGATATATCGCCTTGTGGGTGTGGAGGTTGCCATGAGCACAGGTACCGCCACATTCCCCGGCACCCGGGCACTGCGCCAGGTCGGCAACCTCACCCTGCTGGCCTGGCTGGTGGCCAGGGCAATCCCGCGCCGCCCGTTCCAGGTCCGGGAGGCGCTGCAGCAGGCCTGGTTCTTCGCCAGCGTGACGATCCTGCCCACCGCGCTGGTGGCCATCCCGTTCGGCGCGGTCATCGCGCTGCAGCTCGGCTCGCTGACCGAGCAGATCGGCGCCCAGTCGTTCACCGGCGCGGCCAGCGCGCTGGCCATCGTGCAGCAGGCCAGCCCGCTGATCACCGCGCTGCTGGTGGCCGGCGCCGGCGGGTCGGCGATGTGCGCGGACATCGGCGCGCGCACCATCCGCGAGGAGATCGCCGCCATGGAGGTGCTCGGCGTCGACCCGGTGCAGCGGCTGATCGTGCCCAGGGTGCTGGCCGCGATGTTCGTCTCGGTGCTGCTCAACGGGCTGGTCAGCGTGGTCGGGGTGCTCGGCGGCTACTTCTTCAACGTGGTCATGCAGGGCGGCACCCCGGGCGCCTACCTGGCCAGCTTCAACGCGCTCGCCCAGCTCCCGGACCTGTGGATCAGCGAGTTCAAGGCGCTGCTCTACGGCTTCGTGGCCGGCGTGGTCGCCGCCTACCGGGGCCTGAACCCGTCAGCAGGCCCGAAAGGGGTCGGCGACGCGGTGAACCAGGCCGTGGTCATCACCTTCCTGCTGCTGTTCCTGATCAACCTCATCCTGACCGGCATCTACCTGCAGGTCGTCCCCCCGAAAGCGTTGTAAATGACGACGCACCCGACGCCACCCCCACCACCGATCGTCCCACCCTCGCGGACGTCGCTGAGCGCCATCGCCGCCCGCGCCGTGGACCGCCGGGCCAACGGACTGGCCGACGTGGGCTGGCAGCTCGCCTTCTACGGCCGCGCGCTGGCCTGGAGCCCGCTGGCCATCCGCCGCTACCCGCGCGAGACGCTGCGGCTGCTCTCCGAGGTGTGCTTCGGCACCGGGGGCCTGGCGGTCATCGGCGGCACCCTCGGCGTGATGATCGGCATGACCATGTTCACCGGCGCGGTGGTCGGCCTGCAGGGCTACTCCGCGCTCGAACAGCTGGGTACGGCGGCGCTGACCGGGTTCATCTCGGCGTACTTCAACACCCGCGAGGTCGCCCCGCTGTCCGCCGGCCTGGCCCTGTCGGCCACCGTGGGCTGCGGGTTCACCGCCCAGCTCGGCGCGATGCGGATCTCCGAGGAGGTGGACGCGCTCGAGGTGATGGCGGTGCGCAGCCTGCCCTACCTGGTGACCACCCGGGTGATCGCCGGGTTCGTCGCGGTGATCCCGCTGTACGTGGTCGGGCTGCTCGCGGCCTACCTGGCGTCCCGGCAGGTCACCGTGTGGTTCTACGGCCAGTCCGGCGGCACCTACGACCACTACTTCCACCTGTTCCTGCCCCCCGGCGACGTGCTCTGGTCGTTCCTCAAGGTGATCGTGTTCGCGCTGGTGGTGATCCTGGCGCACTGCTACTACGGCTACACCGCGACCGGCGGGCCGGCCGGGGTCGGGGTGGCGGTGGGCCGCGCGGTGCGCACATCGATCGTGCTGGTGTCGTTCACCGACTTCTTCCTCAGCCTGGCCATCTGGGGCTCCACCACGACCGTACGGATCTCCGGATGATCGGGTACCCGCGTTCGGACCGCCCGCGCTACATGCTGCTCGGCCTGGCGTTCGTGCTGGTCGCCGTGCTGTTCGTGGGGTTCACCGTGGCGATCTACCGCAAGGCGTTCACGTCCACCGTGGACGTCACGCTGCAGACCGACCGGGTCGGCACCCAGCTGCGCGAGGGCGCGGACGTCAAGGTGCGCGGGGTGCGGGTCGGCGAGGTGCGCGCGATCGCCCCGTCCGCCACCGGCGCCACCCTCGACCTGGCGCTCGACCCGGACGCGGTCGCCGAGGTGCCCGCCAACGTGTCCGCGCAACTGCTGCCCAAGACCCTGTTCGGCGAGCGGTTCGTGGACCTGACCATCCCCGACACCCCGACCCGCGCGATCGCCGCCGGCGACGTCATCGGCCAGGAGCGAACCCGGTCCGCGATCGAGGTCGACCAGGTGCTGGACAACCTGCTGCCGACCCTGCAGGCGGTGCAGCCCGCGCAACTGGCCACCACGCTCAACGCGATGTCCCAGGCGCTGCGCGGCCAGGGCCAGCCGCTCGGCCACACCCTGGTCGCACTGGACGCCTACCTGAAACGGTTCAACCCGGCCGTCCCGGACCTGGTCACCGACCTGGACCGGCTCACCCCGGTCGCCGACACCTACGCCGAGGCCGCCCCGCACCTGTTCGGCGGCCTGGACGACCTGACCACCACCAGCCGCACCCTGGTCGACGAGCGCGACCGGCTGGAGAAGCTGTTCCTCGGGGTGACCGACGCGTCGAACGACCTGACCGACTTCCTGGCGCACAACCAGGAGAACCTGGTCGACCTGGCCGCCAGCTCGCGCCCCGCGCTGCAGGTGCTCGCCAAGTACGCCCCGGAGTTCCCCTGCCTGTTCCGCCAGGTCGTGGAGGGCATCCCGCGCGGGGACCGGACCTTCGGCAAGGGCTCGGCGCACCCTGAACAGCAGCGCATCACCATCGAGATCTCGGCCAGCCGGGGCAAGTACGTGCCCGGCGTGGACACCCCGCGCTTCCAGGACACCCGGGGCCCGCGCTGCTACAAGCAGGTCGTGCCGTTCCCGCAGTACCCGCCGGGCGGGCCGCTCAAGGACGGCACCCGCCACCCCCCGCCGCCGACCGACATGCCCGACCCGGGCCTGCTCGGCCTGATCGACCCCGTCCCGTCGACCAGCGGCGGCTCGACCCGCTGGACCGAGGGCGGCACCCCACCCAACGGCCCCATCCCGCTGCCGTTGATGGGCGAGCCGACGCCCGACCCGAACCCGACACCACCGGGGCCGCGATGAGGAACGTGCTCGCACCCTCGGTCAAGCTGGCGGTCTTCACCGTGGTGACGGTGCTGCTCACCGGCGTGCTGGCGGCGACCATCGCGAACGCCAACCTGGGCTCGACGACCGGCTACACAGCGATCTTCACCGACGGCTCGGGCCTGCAGCCCGGCGACGACGTGCGGATGCGCGGGGTCAAGATCGGTCAGGTCGACGAGCTGCGGGTGCGCGACGACAGGTACGCGGCGGTGAGCTTCGACGTGGACAAGACCCGCACGCTGCCCGCCGGGGTGACCGCCACCATCAAGTACCGCAACCTGATCGGCCAGCGCTACCTGTCGCTGGACGCGCCGCCCGGGGGGCCGCCGGGGACGCTGCGTCCGGACGGAGTCATCCCGGTGGAGCGCACCCACCCCGCGCTGAACCTCACCGAGCTGTTCAACGGCTTCCAGCCGCTGTTCCAGGCGCTGTCCCCGGCGGACGTGAACAAGCTCTCCTACGAGATCATCCAGGTGTTCCAGGGCGAGGGCACCACCATCGAGGAGCTGCTCGGCTCCACCGCGTCGCTGACCAACACCCTGGCCGACCGCGACCAGGTGGTCGGCCAGGTGATCGACAACCTGAACACGGTGATCGGTACGGTCGCCGACCGCTCGCCTCAGCTGTCCGAACTGATCGACACCCTGCAGCGGCTGGTCAGCGGCCTGTCCGAGCAGCGGGAGCCGATCGGTCGAGCGATCAAATCGATAGGAACGCTGACCCAGACCACCGGGAGCCTGCTCGACTCGGCCCGGCCGCCGCTGAAGTCGGACATCGCCGAGCTGGGCCGGCTGTCCGGCAACCTCAACCACAACTCCCCGGAGATCGAGCGGGTCATCCAGGGCCTGGCGCCCAAGCTGGACGCCCTGACCCGGACGGTCAGCTACGGAAGCTGGTTCAACTTCTACCTCTGCCAGGTCAACGGCACGGTGTCGGTGGACTCGCTCGGGGTCAAGCTGCCGGTGCTGCCGCCGCCGGGCACCACGATGCCACCGAGGTGCGGGCCGTGAAGCCACTCAAGGAACGCAACCGGGCGGCCGTCGGCGCGGTGGCCCTGCTGGTGATCGCGCTGGTGGCCACCGCCGCGTTCCACGCCGAGGACCTGCCGCTGATCGGCGGGGGCACCGGGTACACCGCCCGGTTCGCCGAGTCCGCCGGCCTGAGCGCCGGCAACGAGGTGCGGGTGGCCGGGGTCAAGGTCGGCGAGGTCACCGACGTGGGCCTGGAGCGCGGCCAGGTGGTGGTCGACTTCCGGGTGGCCGGCGTCCGCGTCGGCGACCAGAGCCGCGCCTCCATCGAGATCAAGACGCTGCTCGGCGAGAAGTTCCTGGCGGTGCAGCCGGCCGGAGCCCGCGAGCAGGACCCCGACGTGCCGATACCCGTCGCCCGCACCACCACCCCGTACCAGATCCCGGACGCGCTGGGCGACCTCACCCACACCGTGGAGCAGGTCGACACCGCCCAGCTCGCGCAGAGCTTCCGGGTGCTGTCCGGGACCTTCGCCAACACGCCAGGACAGTTCGGCAAGACGCTGGACGGCCTGTCTCGGCTGTCGCAGACGATCGCCTCCCGGGACCAGGCGCTGCGCTCGCTGCTGTCCGGCGCGAGCAACGTCAGCGGCGTGCTGGCCACCCGCAACGAGCAGGTGCGCAAGCTGATCAACGACGGCTCGGCGCTGCTCGACGAGCTGCAGCGGCGCCGCGACGCGATCACCGCGCTGCTGCGGGGGACGGAGTACCTGGCCGACCAGCTGCGCGGGCTGGTCCGGGACAACAGGGACCAGATGCATCCCGCGTTGAAGGAGCTGGACGAGGTGACCGCGCTGCTGCACCGCAACCAGGAGGCGCTGGCCAAGGGGGTGGCCGCGATGGCGCCGTACATCAGGACGTTCACCAACGTGGTCGGCAACGGCCGCTGGTTCGACGGCTACCTGTGCGGGCTGGTCACCCCGACGATCACGGCGGGGGCGCTGCGGATCAACCCGGGCAGCTGCGGGCCGCCGGAGCCCGCCAAGAAGCCCGGCGGGGACATCCCGCTGCTGTTCGGGGGCGACAGGTGAGCCCCCGGGTCAGGACCGGGGTCATCGCGGCCGGGTGCGTGCTCGTGGTCGGGGTGGTCGCGGCGCTGTGGTGGGTGTTCCGGGCGCCGGAGGACACCAGGATCACCGCGTTCTTCGACAAGGCCGTGGGCCTCTACCAGGGCTCGGACGTGCGGGTGCTGGGCGTCAAGGTGGGTCGGGTGGACGGGGTCACGCCCGAGGGTCCGGTGGTGCGGGTGGACCTCACGGTGGAGCACGAGTTCCCGGTGCCGCCGAACGCGTCGGCGGTGGTGGTCGCGCCCAGCCTGGTCAGCGACAGGTACGTGCAGCTCACTCCGGCGTACGTGGACGGCCCCGCGATGGCCTCCGGCGCGGTGATCCCGCGGGAGCGGACCGCGACGCCGGTGGAGATCGACGAGCTGCTGCGCGGAATCGACAAGCTCAGCACGTCGCTGGGGCCGGACGGGGCGAACAAGACGGGCGCGCTGTCCGCCGCGCTGGACACCGCGGCGGCCAACCTGCGCGGCAACGGCCAGGACCTGAACACCACCATGACCAAGCTCGGCGAGCTGGCCCGCACGCTGTCCGACTCGCGCGGCGACCTGTTCTCCACGGTGGACAACCTGAACCAGTTCACCGCGATGCTGGCCCAGAGCGACGCCGAGGTCAGGGACTTCCAGAGCAAGATCGCCGACGTGACGGGGCACCTGGGCGGGGAGCGCGAGCAGATCGGCAGGACGCTCTCCTCGCTGGCCGACGCGCTGGAGGAGGTCGACTCGTTCCTGGGCGAGAACCGGGAGCTGGTGTCGTCCAACGTGCACAAGCTGGTGGGCATCACCGACGCGCTGGTCAAGGAGAAGGAGGCGCTGGCCGAGGTGATCGACGTGGCCCCGCTGGGCACCTCGAACTACCTCAACGCCTACGACGCCGCGTCCGGGACCGTGCAGGTCCGGGGGGTGTTCACCGAGCTGGCGCTGTCACCGGTGGTGCTGCTGTGCACGATCCTGCAGCGCGAGACGCCCACCGGCCTGCCGCCCGACCTGGGCAACGCCTGCGTGTCCGTGGCCCAGCAGCTGGACAAGGTGGCGCCGCTGCCGTCTCCCGCCCAGGTGCTCGGCGACGTCCAGCAGGGCAAGGTACCGCTCCCGGGCGGCAACCGATGACTAGATTGATCGTTCTACTGCTGGTGGTGGTGCTCGGCGTGTCCGGGTGCGGCGGGTCCGGGCTCTACGGCGCGCCGCTGCCCGGTGGCGCGGACATCGGCGGGCGCCCGATCCGGGTCACCGCCGAGTTCGCCGACGTGCTCGACCTGGTGCCGCAGTCCAGCGTCCGGCTGAACGACGTGCCGGTCGGACGGGTGGAGGGGATCACGCTGTCCCCGGACGGCTCGGTCGCGCTGGTCGACCTGGTGATCAACGGCGACGCCCGCATCCCCGGCAACGCCCGCGCCGAGCTGCGCACCGCCAGCCTGCTCGGGGAGAAGTTCGTCGCGCTCGGCGTCCCGCCCGGCGCCGCACCGGTGGGATCCCTCCGCGAGGGCGACCGCATCCCGCTGGCCGAGACCCGCCGCCACCCCGAGGTGGAGGAGGTGCTCGGCGCGCTGTCGCTGCTGCTCAACGGCGGCGGCCTGGCCCAGCTCCGGGACGTCATCCGCGAGGTGAACGCCGCGACCGGCGGCAACGAACCCCAGCTGCGCTCGCTGCTGGGCCGCCTCGCCGAGCTCACCGGCCGCCTCGACGCCCAGCGCGCCACCATCGTGCGCGCCATCGACGCCCTCGGCCGGCTGTCCACCTCGCTGGCCGGCCAGACCGACCACATCACCGTCGCCCTCGACCAGCTCGGCCCCGGCCTGAAGGTCCTCGAAGAGCAGCGCACCGACCTGGTGTCGATGCTCAAGGCCCTCGACCGCCTCTCCGGGGTGGCGGTGAGCACGGTGAACCGCGGCCGCGACGACCTGCTCGCCGACCTGCGCGCGCTGCGCCCCACCCTGCGGGAGCTGGCCAAGGCCGGTGACGACATCCCGAACTCGCTGCAGATGCTGCTCAGCTACCCGTTCCCGGACTACGCGCTCAAGTCGCTCAAGGGCGACTACTTCAACACCGACGTGCGGCTGGACTTCGACCTGAACCAGACACTCGGCAACCTGCTCCGCTCGTCCCAGCCGATCGTCCCGATCCCGGGCAGCCCCGCGCAGCCGCTGCCCATTCCGAACCTGCCCGCGCCGCTGGGCCTGCAACCGCCGGCGGGATCGGACCCGTCCTCGGCAGGGACGCCCAGGAAAGGCCTGGAAGACCTGCTGTCGCCGCTCACCGGGGGCTCCCGGTGATCACTCGCAAGGTCAAGATCCAGCTGATCGTCTTCATGGTCATCGCGGCGGTGGGCGTGATCTACACCGGCGCCCGGTACGCCGGGCTGGACCGGCTGGTCGGCGCCGGCGGCTACCGGGTGGACGTCCAGCTGGCCGACGCGTCGGGCATCACGCCGAACTCCGAGGTGACCTACCGGGGCGTGGCCGTCGGCCAGGTCACCGACGTGCGGCTGGCCAGGGGCGGCGTGGTCGCCGGCCTGCGCATCCAGGACGGCGCGCCGCCCATCCCGGCCGACGCCCGCGCGGTGGTCGCCAACCGCTCGGCGGTGGGGGAGCAGCACATCGACCTGCGCCCGGAACGAACCACCGCCCCCTATCTGGCCGACGGCTCGGTGATCCCCCGCGAACGCACCACGCTCCCGCCCCGGCCCGCGCAGGTGCTGACCAACCTGGACCGGCTGGCCGCCAGCGTGCCCACCGAGTCGCTGCGCACCACCGTCTCCGAGCTGGGCACCGCGTTCGCCGGCACCGGGCCGTCGCTGCGCGCGCTCGTCGAGGGCTCCGGGGCGCTCACCCAGACCGCCACCGAGCACCTGCCGCAGACCGTCGGCCTGCTGCGCAACTCCGGCACCGTGCTGCGCACCCAACAGCAACAGGGCGACGACATCCTGGAGTTCAGCCGGGGCCTCGAACAGCTCTCCGCCGGCCTCAAGGACGCCGATCCCGACCTGCGGCGGGTGATCAAGGCATCCCCCGAGGTGGCCGGCCAGGTGAGCTGGCTGCTGGACGACTCCGGCGACGCGCTGTCCGAGGTCGTCCGCAACGCGCTCACCCTGTCCCGGGTCACCGAGCACCGCACGTCCGCCCTGGAACAGCTCCTGGTCACCTTCCCGGTGGTCAACGCCATCGGCCCCACCCTGGCCCCCGACGGCCGAGGCCACCTGGGCCTGGTGCTCAACTTCTACGACCCGCCCACCTGCACCAAGGGCTACGAAGGCACCAAGCAACGCCGCGCCGACGACTTCACTCCCATCAAGACCAACTACAAGGCCCGCTGCGCCGAACCGCGCGGCAGCCCCACCAGCGTCCGAGGCGCCCAAAACGCCCCCACCCCCGGCCGCTGACGGCCGCTGATCGCTCGCACACCCACTCCGTACCCCGCACACGCACTGAAGCAGGTGTGTGACGCGCGGACTGGGTGTGCTGGGTGTCGAATCGTGGTGGGGCCGGACGACGCAGGGGTGGAGCCGGGAACGGCCCGGCGGAGTGGACGGAGTGAGGACGATGGGCGAGAGGGAAGCTGTCGAGGTGACCAACCTGGACCGCTACGGGTCGGCGGCGTTGCCGTGGAGTCGGGCGCGGGACGCGCTGGTGGCGGGCCTGCCGAAGATGACGACCACGACGTTCCTCGGGACGGTGCGGCCGGACGGGCGCCCGCACGCGGCGGGGATCGGCGCGCTGTGGCTGGACGGGGACGTGTACTTCACCAGCAGCCCGGCGGCGCGCAAGGCACGCAACCTGGCGGCGAACCCGGCGTGCACGCTGTCGGTGAAGCTGGCGGGGATCGACCTGGTGGTCGAGGGCGAGGCCGTGCGGGTGACCGATGCGGCCACGTTGGAGGCGGTGGCGGCGGCATACCGCGACGGTGGGTGGCCGGCGGAGGTGGACGGTGACGCGTTCACGGCTCCGTTCAGCGCGCCCAGCGCCGGGCCGCCGCCGTGGCAGCTGTACCGGTTCCGGTTCGACACGGCGTTCGCCGTGGCCACGGCCGAGCCGCACGGGGCGACGCGCTGGCGGTTCGAGGGCTGAGCGCTCAGCTCGGTTGCACGACGCGCTGGTACAGGTGGGGGCGGCGGTCGGCGTGGACGTCGTTGCGCTCGCCCAGGGATTTCGAGGTGGCGGTGGCGAGGTCGATCGTGGCGGTGACGGTCGCGGGCGTGCTCAGGGTGAGCGGCGTCAGCGGGTAGCCGTGCGGCCCGATCACCACGCTGCCGCCCACCCAGTCACAGCCCCGTTCGACACCGGCCCGGTCGCACACCGCGAGGTACATGCCGTTCGTGTAGGCGGCGGCCTGGGCGTTGGTCACCTCGATCGGCCGTTCCCCGTCCGGCCGCGCCACCAGCGGCCAGTTCACCGGCACGCACATCAGCTCGGCCGAGGACAGCGCGACGGTCCGTGTCCACTCCGGGAACTCCAGGTCGTAGCAGATCAGCAGCCCGATCCGCCCGACCGCCGTGTCGGCCACGGGCGGTGGCTCGCCGCCGGGCGCGAACCACTCGGGCTCGCGGTCCCACAGGTGCGTCTTGCGGTAGCGCGCCAGCACCCCCGAGCCGTCGACCAGCACCGCCGAGTTGTGCAGCTCGCCCGCCCCGCCGTCCTCGGCGAACCCGCCGGCGATCAACACCCCGTGCTCGGCGGCCAGCGACGACCATTCCCGCACGGTCGGCCCGTCCACCGGCTCGGCCAGCGCCCGCGCCTCGTCGAGCGTCTCGAACATGTACCCGGTGTTCGCCAGCTCCGGCAGCACGACCACGCCGGCACCGGCGCCCGCTGCCGCCGCCACCGCCTCGGCCAGCAGTGCCCGGTTGCCCTTCACGTCGCCGAACACGGGTGTGACCTGGCAACACGCCACGGTGACCTCAGCCATGGTCGCAGTAGAACATCACCCGCCGCGCGGCGCTACCAGTTGTAGGTCTGGCCGGTTTCTGCGGCCGTCGCGCGCCGGTAGGCGAGGTTGGCGGCGACCATGTCCTCCATCCCGATCCCCATGCCCTTGTAGACGGTGATCTCCGTGTCGTTCGTCCTGCCCCGGCGGGGGTCGACGACCACCGCCCCGAGGGTCGTCCCGTGGGCGGGGTCGATGCCGGCCAGCTCGGCGCTGCCGACCTGCGGCGGTTCGAACGCATCGAGGGTCTCGACGAAGAGCTTGTGCTCGGCGGCCAGCGCGGTGGGCAGCTCGCCGCCGGGCGGGCGGACGCCGACGGACGAGACGTGGGTGCCCGGCCCGACCCAGGACGGGTCGATCACGGGCGTCTCGGAGTAGGTGGCCAGGCAGACGATGTCGGACTCGCGGACGGCGGCCTCGGTGTCGGCGACGGCGCGGGCGAGCTCGAAGCGGTCGGCGAGGTCGCGGGCGTCCTCGTGGTACAGCGAGCACACGTTGATGCGGTCGAAGTCGCGGATCAGCGGCAGCAGCCGAAGGTGCTCGCGGCCCTGCACGCCGGCGCCGATGACGGTGGCGACCCGGGCGTCGGTGCGGCCGAGCAGCCGGGCCGACAGCACCGCGGCGCCCGAGGTCCGCACCCCGGTGATGTAGGTGCCGTCCATGATGCAGGTCGCCGCCCCGGTCTCCGGGTCGAACAGCGTGATCACGGCAAGGTGGTTGGGCAGGCCGATGTCCAGGTTGCCGTCGAACACGTTGACGATCTTCACGCACATCTGCTGGCCCGGCGCCCACGCCGGCATGCTCAGCGAGTATCCCTTGCCGGGCACGGTGATCTCGGGCCGTGGCGGTGACTGGACCTCGCCCAGCTCGAGCCGGCGGAACCCGTCCTCGAGCCCGTCCAGCAGCTCGGAAAGATCGAGGCATTCCTCGACCTCGGCCTCGCTGAGCGCCTTGACCGGCCGGGTGCCTTTCGTGATGTCGAACGCGGCCCTGCGGTTCTCGCCCTCGGTGACTGTCACACCCTCATCGTGTGGTTTCCGAAGTTCACCGTTCAAGAGGCATCTCAGCATTTTGGACTAGAACTACTGGCACTCAGGAACAGCGAGAACGGCCCCGGGAGGCGATCTCCCGGGGCCGTTCTCGGCGGTGCGCTCAGGCGGCCACCAGCTCGCGCTCCTCGGCCGGCTCCTCGTGCCCGGCGGGTGCGACGGAGCGCAGCCGGCGGGCGGTGAGCACGGCCAGGCCGACGAACAGCGCGGCGCCGAGCCCGGCGGTGACCGTCAGCCCGTTGCCGAACGCCTGCTGCGCGGCGGCGAGCAGGTCGGCGCCCAGGTGGCCGGGCAGCGTCGGCGCCACCTTCTGGGCGGCGGCCAGGCTCTCCCGCGCGGCGTCGGCGGCTTCGGCCGGCACCCCGGCCGGCATCCCGCCGGCCAGCTGCGCCCGGTACAGCGCCACCCCGAGGCTGCCGAGCACCGCGACGCCCATGGCGATGCCCAGCTCGCCGCCGGTCTCGGACAGGGCCGACGCGGCGCCCGCCTTCCGCTCCGGGGCGGCGCCGAGGACCATGCCGATGGTCAGCGCCATGGTCGGGCCGAGGCCGGCGTGGGTGAGCACCAGGCCCAGGACGGTCACCGAGACGCCGCCGGACTGGCCGGCCACCGCCAGCACGGCCAGCCCCGCCGCCGCCAGCACCAGGCCGCCGGCCATCACCTGGGCCGGCCCGAAGCGCCCGGCCAGCCGCGCGGCGGTCAGCGAACCGATGGTCATCGCCACCGCCTGCGGCACCTCGACCAGGCCGGTGTGCAGCGGGCTCAGGCCGAGCACCTGCTGCAGGTACTGGGTGACCAGCAACACCGTCCCGCCCATCACCGCCCCGGCCACCAGGCCGATGGCCAGCGCGGCGGTGAACTCGCGGCGGCGGAACAGCGCCAGGTCGAGCAGCGGGTCGGCCAGCCGGTTCTGCCGGCGGACGAACGCCACCCCGAACCCAGCCCCGACGACCACCGCCAGCACCGGCACCGCCGCCACGCCGTCGCGGGCCAGCTCCTTGATGCCGTACACCACCGGCAGCACGGTGGCCAGCGACAGCGCCACGCTGGCCAGGTCGATCCGGCCGCTGTGACCGTCGCTCCGGTGCTCGGGCAGCAGCACCGGCCCGACCGCGAGCAGCAGCACCATCACCGGCACGCCGAGCAGGAACGCCGAGCCCCACCAGAAGTGCTCCAGCAGCGCGCCACCGACCACCGGGCCGATCGCGGTGCCGGCCATGAAGCAGCTCATCCACACCGCGACGGCCAGCCCGCGCTGGGTGGCGTCCCGGAACATGGTGCTGATCAGCGCCAGCGTGGACGGCATCAGGGTGGCCGCGGCCAGCCCCAGCAGCGCGCGGGCCAGTATCAACGTCACCGGCCCGGTGGCGAACGCGGCCACCACCGAGGCCACCCCGAACGCCGCCGCGCCGACCAGCAGCAGCCGCCGCCGGCCGATCCGGTCGCCGAGGCTGCCCATGGTGACCAGGAAGCCGGCGATCATGAAGCCGTAGCTGTCCAGGATCCACAGCTGCTGGGTCCCGTTCGCGCCCAGGTCGGCGCTCAGCGTCGGCAGCGCCAGGTAGAGCACGCTGATGTCCAGCGACTGCAGCAGGGTGGGTAGGGCCAGTACCGCCAGCCCGAGCCACTCCCGCCGGCCGGCTCGTGGGTTCGTCTGTGTCGTCTTCACCGTCTTGGTCCCCTCGTGGGTGGCGCCCGGGTGGCTGCCTTCACCCCTGCGTCGAACCCGAATCGGGGTATTCGACGCCGCGAACCGTGTCGCCGGTCACACGAACGGGGCTTACCCTCTGTGCATGGGTGGGAACAGCGCATGACGGCTGGTACGGAGACGATCACGCTGGCCGACGCCGAGCGGCTCGACCGGGAGGACCCGCTGGCCGGCTTCCGGGACCGGTTCCTCCCGATCGAGGACCCGGGCGTCGTCGCCTACCTGGACGGCAACTCGCTGGGACGGCCGCCGGCGGCGACCCTGGACCGGCTGCGCGAGCTGGTCACCCGGGAGTGGGGCACCGGGATGATCCGGTCCTGGGATCGGGGCTGGCTGGAGCTGCCGGAACGGCTGGGCGACCGGCTCGGCGCGGTCTGCCTCGGCGCCGGGCCCGGCCAGGTGATCGTCGCGGACTCGACGACCGTGTGCCTGTACAAGGCGCTGCGGGCGGCGGTGGCGCTGCGGCCGGGGCGCACCGAGCTGGTCACCGACACCGACAACTTCCCGACCGACAGGTACGTCGTGGCCGCCATCGCGCGGGAGCTGGGGCTGACCGTCCGATGGATCGAGTCCGACCCGCGCGCCGGCGTCACCGCCGAGCAGCTCGCCGAGGTGGTGGGGGAGGACACGGCGGTGGTCACGCTGTCGCACGTGTCGTACCGGTCGGCCTACATCGCGGACATGGCCGGCATCAACGAGCTGGTGCACGCGGCCGGCGCGCTCGCGGTCTGGGACCTGTGCCACAGCGTCGGCGCCATGCCGGTCCTGCTGGACGCCGCCGGCACCGACTTCGCGGTCGGGTGCACGTACAAGTTCCTCAACGCCGGCCCAGGGGCGCCCGCGTTCTTCTACGCTCGCGCGGAACACCACGACCGGTTCGACCAGCCCATCGCCGGCTGGATAGGCGCCAGGGACATCTTCGCGATGGCGCCTCGGTTCGAACCGGCGGACGGTATCCGCCGGGTGCTGTCGGGTACCCCACCGGTGTTGGGCCTGGTGGGCGTGGAGCAGGGGGTGGAGATGCTGGCCGAGGCGGGAATCGAACGGGTGCGGGCCAAGTCCACGGCGCTGACCCGGATGGCCATCGAGCTGAGCGAGCGCTGGCTGGCGCCGCTGGGCTTCACGGTGGCCTCGCCGAGGGCCGACGAGGTGCGCGGCGGGCACGTCACCGTCACGCACCCGAAGGCCGAGTCGCTCGCTCGCGCGTGGATCGACAACGGCGTGATCATCGACTTCCGCACCCCGGACGGCATCCGGATCGGGCTGTCCCCGCTGTCCACCGGGTTCGCCGAGCTGTGGCGGGCGATGGACCGGGCACGGGGGGTGGCGGCATGACCGAGCGAGTGGCGGTACGGGACTCGGACCTGAGCCGGTCGCTGACCACCCGGCAGATGGCGATGCTCGGCCTGGGCGCCGCGCTGGGCACCGGGCTGTTCCTCGGCGCCGGCTCGTCGATCTCCATCGCCGGCCCGTCGGTTATGGTGAGCTATGCGGTGGGCGCGCTGGTCGCGGGCGCGGTGGCGTTCGCGCTGGCCGAGATGACCAGCGCGCAGCCGGTGCGGGGCGCGTTCGGCACCATCGCGGCCCGCTACCTGGGGCCGTTCGCGGGCTTCGCCAGCCGCTGGGTCTACTGGCTCGCGCTGGTCTGCGCGATCGGCAGCGAGGTGGTGGCGGCCGCGACCTACCTGCGGTTCTGGTGGCCCGCGATCCCGCTGTGGGTGGGCGTCGTGGTGTTCTCTCTGATCATCACCGGGGTGAACCTGGCCACCGTGAGCGTGTTCGGCTCCACCGAGGCGGTGCTGGCCGGGATCAAGGTGCTCGCGGTGCTGGTGTTCATCGTGCTCGGGGTGGTCCTGGTCGCGTTCGGGCTGCCCGGCCAGGCGCCGACCGGGCTGGGGAACTGGACGGCGACCGGCGGGTTCGCGCCCAACGGGTGGTCGGCGGTGTGGCTGGTCATGGCGGTGGTGGTGTTCAGCTTCGCGGGCATCGAGCTGGTGGCCATCTCGGCGGCGGAGGCCAAGGAGCCGGCCGAGTCGATGCGCGTCGCGATGCGGTCGCTGATCATCCGGCTGGGGCTGTTCTACCTGGTCGCGATCGGCGTGATGCTGGCGGTGCGGCCGTGGACCGAGCTGGGCCAGGCGCACGGCGTGCAGGCCAGCCCGTTCGTGGCCATGTTCGCGGCGGCCGGGATCCCGGCGGCGGCGACGATCACGAACTTCGTGGTGCTGCTGACCGCGCTGTCGGCGGCCAACGCGAACCTCTACGCGGCGACCCGCATGCTGCACTCGCTGGCCCACGACGGCTTCGCGTTCCGCCCGCTGCGCCACGCCACCGCCGCCGGCCAGCCCCGGCGGGCGGCGCTGGTCTCCGCGGTCGGGCTGCTGGTCGCGGCGATCCTGGCGGCGTACGCGCCGGCCCAGGTGTTCGGGCTGCTGCTGTCGCTGGCCAGCTTCACCGTCATCGCGGTCTGGATCATCAGCCTGTCCACCCTGATCGCGTTCCGCCGCCACCCCGACCGGGGCGAGTCCAGCACCCGGCTGCCCGGCGGCCTGGCGACCCCGGTGGTGGCCATCCTGATCCTGCTCTCGGTCTACGCGACGGGCATCTTCGTGCCGGACATGCAACTGGCCTGCCTGGTCGGCGTCCCGTTCCTGATCCTGGTGGGAGTGGTGTACGCGGTGTTCTTCCGCCGGCGCGCGGTCGAGTCAACCCAGGCCTAGGCAGCACGGGGCCACCGCCCCGTTTCCACTGCGTGACGGATGCGCTGGTCGAACCGCCGCACTAGGTGTCTGCGCCAGAACTCCAGCAGCGGCCACGGCGCGTAGCCCGGCTGTGTGGCCTCGTACCGGTGCCGGACGGCGGCCGCGGGGTAGACCGTCACCTTGCCCGGGGGAAGGTTGTGGATCGCGCGGCCGCAATACCGACACAACCTGACCGGGCCGGCCGCGGCTGGCAGCCAGAACCCCGGCTGGATGGCAAGCTCACACACGGGATCCGGGTACGGCTTGTCGGGATCGTCGACGGCGTGAACGCAGAAGTCAGTGAGGCACGGCAACAGCCCGAACGTGCCCACTGTGGTTTCACGGCTAGCCATGGCGTCGCGACCGTCGAGCAGTCCTGGCGCCTTGCCTGGTGTCCTCGTTGATCATGCATCGACGCTAAGGCCGCCAAGCCGGCAAAGTTTGTCACCATGACAAACACTCGAATGGCTTAGACAGGCAGTCCGGCGCGGTAGCACATGCCGCGTAGCTCCTGGCCGATGGCGTCGCGCTTGGCCTTCGCGTACAGCTCGGCGAGGATCGAGCGCATGAACGGGTGTCGGTGGATGCGCGCGGGGGAGATCATCTCGGCTTGGCGGAGCATCATCACCGCGTCGTCGCGCCGTTTCGGGAGGCGAGCCAGGGCGCGTCCGTACTCGCGGTAGTAGGCCGACACACGGGTCGGTGACGGGAGCGCCTTGGGGTTGACCGTCGCGGCGATCTTCGCCGCCTCGGCGTGCTCGCCGGCTTCCAACGCCACGGACATGCGCCACACGCCCACGTTGGAGGGTCCGAACCCGAAGAACAGGGCATCTCCGTCCCCGGTGCGGGTGGCCAGGTCGGCGGCGTGTTCCAGGGCGGCGTTCCGCTGGGCGGTTTCGCCCCGCGCGGCGGACACCAGCGAGTCGGTGAGGGTGAGCATGCCGGACACCTGCATCGCTTCCGGGGTGCCGGTGCCGGGGTCCGCCGCCGTGAGGGTCTGCGCCGCGATGTCGAACGCTCCGGCGCCAATGAGCCCGAATGCGGTGCCGAACGCGCTCACCGCGCCGTACAGCGGCTCCTCCAATCGATCGGTGGCGCGCTGCGCGAGAGACGACGCCTGCCAGGCAAGATCCATGCTCGCCCCGATGTCACCAAGCCATGCTTGCGTGCCCTGCACATGAACGAGCGGAACGAGCCGCAGCAACTCTCGCACGTCGCGGCCGGCGTCCAGGGTGGTGTGCAAGTCGCGAATCAGACCGGGCAACTCGGCGCCCACGCGGGCGAAGTCGCAGTTCCGCTGCGCGATCAGAACGGCGTGTGTCCGCTGGGCAAGCACCTTTGCGGGTACGACCTGCCCCGCCGGCTGGCTCATGCTCGCGGAGAGCAGCGCGAGACGCACATCGTTGAGCGAGCCGTCTTCCTCCAGCTCCCCGGCGGTGGAGACACCAGACGCGGTGATCTCGCTCGGTGCGACCTCCAGCGCGTTCGCCAACTTCACGATGAGCGAACGGCGGTCGAGGGCGCGGTCTCCGGACTCAAGGCGCGACAGGTGCGACACGGAGATGCCGGCGCGGCCGGCGATCACGGCGAGGGACTTGCCCCTCGCGTGGCGGATCTGGCGTAGGTTCGCGCCGGGGCCTTGGGCAGCCTCTGCCATGTCCGACACCTCGTCCGAAACGTCTGTCGGCGTCGTTCTACGTGCGCGACCCTACTGCACATCCCTACCGCACTTTGATCACAAGCGGGACTTGCTGGGCTGTGTCCGGCGACACCGTTTCCGTAGCATGTACGGTATTGTTTCCGTATGGGCTACGGGAATGGAGTGGATGCGTGGCCGTAGAACGCAGTGGTGGGGGAGATCCGGCCAGGACCATCGCGCTGCTGTGGGGCGGGCCGCCGGAGCCGAAGGTCGGGCGCAAGCCGAAGGTGAGCGTCGGCCAGGTCGTCAGCGCGGCGATCTCGGTGGCGGACCGCGAAGGGCTCGGCGCGATGTCGATGGCCCGGGTCGCGCAGGAGCTGGGCGTCGGGACGATGTCGCTCTACACGCATGTGCCGGGCAAGGCCGAGCTGATCGACCTGATGGCCGACGGGGTGCTGCGGGAGCGCAACCTGGCGGCGGCGGGCACCTGGCGGGAGCGGATCGAGCATTACGCGGACCGCACGCGGGCGGTCTACCGGGCGCATCCTTGGATGCGGGACGTGTCGATGGTGCGCCCGCCGCTCGGGCCGGGGTTGATGGACGGGGAGGAGTTCCTGCTCGCCGCGCTCACGGACTCCGGGTTGGCGCCCAGGCAGGCCGCCGTGGCGCAGCTCGCGATCGAGGGGTACGTGCACGGCGCCGCCGCGTCCGAAGTGGACGACCAACAGCTGGAGGAGGTCACCGGCGAGTCCGGTGACTCCTGGTGGCGTGCGCGGCAGGTGTTCTGGGACGACTACTTCGACGTCGAGCGGTACCCGGTGATGACCTGCCTGTGGCGGGCGGGGGCCTACGACGTCGAGGGCACGGTCGCGGACTCGGTGCGGAGGTCGTTCGACTACGGGCTGGGCAGGTTGCTGGACGGGATCGAAGGGGGCTTGCGATGACAATCCTGGTGACGGGGGCGACCGGCAACGTCGGGCGCCACGTGGTGCGCGGGCTCGCCGAGGCGGGTGCGCGGGTGCGGGCGATGACGCGCGACCCGGGCGGGGCGGCGTTTCCCGACGGTGTCGAGGTGGTGCGCGGCGACCTCGACGCGCCGGACGGCATCCCGCTCGACGGGGTGGAGGCGCTGTACCTGTTCGTGCACTCGCCGAGCGCGCGGGACGTGGTGGACCTCGCGGTGAAGGCCGGGGCGCGGCGGATCGTGGTGCTGTCGTCGGGCGCGGTGACCCACGGCTACGACACCACGTACCACCTGCCGGTGGAGCGGGCGGTCGAGGCGTCCGGGGTGGAGTGGACGCACGTGCGGCCGGGTGAGTTCGCGACGAACAAGATCGACCTGTGGGGGCCGTCGATCCGCGCGGACGGCAGGATCGTGCACCCGAACCCGGACGAGTTCGGCCAGTTGGTGCACGAGCGGGACATCGCCGAGGTGGCGGTGGCGGCGTTGCTGGAGGGCGGGCACGCGGGCAAGGCGTACACGCTGACCGGTCCGGCGAAGCTGACCCAGCGCGAGATGGCCGCCGCCATCGGCGAGGCGATCGGCCGCGAGCTGACGTTCGTCGAGGTGACGGCGGAGGAGGCGCTCGCGTACTACGTGAGCCAGGGCTGGCCGGAGGAGTCCGCCCGCTTCATGGTCGGGCTCGGCGGTTACGAGGGCGGCGAGGCGGACGACTTCTCCGACTACGAGTTCACCGTCTCGCCGGACTTCGAGGCGGTGACCGGCAGGCCGTACCGGACGTTCGCGCGGTGGGCGCGCGATCATGCGGCGGACTTCGCGGGGTGACGGTCAACCGCGGGGTTCGGGACCCGGGTCGACCCGGGAGAGCGTGGTCCAGCCGGCCCAGCCCCGGCGCTTCAGCAGCTCGGTCAGCCGACGGGCCGGTGGCGCGGTGTCGAACGCCAGCGCGTCCAGCAGCGTGGCGAGCGGCGGCTCGATGTCGACGTCGTCGACGTACTCCATCCGCGTGAGGTAGGCGGCCATCGTGTCGGCCAGCTCGACGAGCTTCTGGTCATCGTCGGTCCGGTCGAGGGCCTGGCCCAGGGTGCGGTAGAAGCCGACGACCTGTGGGTCGGCGAGCTGCTCCCGCTTGCGCGCGATCCACTCCGGGACCCGGTCGGGCGAGCGCGCGGCCAGCGGGATCCAGCCGTCGCGTTCGACCCGGACGATCCGTTCGTCGACCCCGAGCGCGCGCAGCCGGTCCAGGAAGTCGACCACCTCCGGCGGCAGCGCCAGGCCGTCGCCGGCGGCGAGGCGGGCGATCCGCTCGCGGTGCCGCCGGCGCTGCTCGATCTCCGCGCACAGCCGCCGGTCGATCTCCGCGACGGCCTCGGCGAACTCCGCCTCGCCGGCGTGCAGCAGCTCGCGCACGCGCGCCAGCGGGACCCCGGCCTCGGTGAGGGTCCGGATCCTGGTCAGCTCGACCACGGCGGCGCCGTCGTAGCGGCGGTAGCCGGAGTCGTCCCGCTCGGGCTCGGGCAGCAGCCCCTTGGCGTGGTAGTGCCGCACCGCGCGGATCGTCACCCCGGCGTACGACGCCAGCTCGCCGATGGTCAGCATCCAACCAGTCTGCTGATGATCCGGGCGACGTCGGTCGGGTGGGTGACGACCAGCCCGTGGCCGGCGTCGAGCCAGGTCGTGGAGATGTCCGGCCGCTCGCGGACCAGCCGCTCGATGCCGGCGCGCCAGTTCCGGTTGCGCCACCGGGTCCGCTCGTCGTCGCCGTCGCCGGCCATCGCGGTCGACATGATCATGCTGATCGGGCGGTCGATCTCCCGGTACACGTCGAGGATCCGGGCGCGGACCGCGTCCACCTCGAGGTTCACCTCGATGATCTCCCGCGCGGTGAGCGGCGCGTGGCGCGCGGCGTCGTCGGCCATGGCGCGGAACTCCGGCAGGTCGGCCTCGGAGAGGAACGGTTCGGGCACGGGGTTGGCGCCGTCGACGAGGACGAGCGCGCCGACGGTGTCGGGATGCGCGCGGGCGTGGTGCAGCGCCAGGTCCGCGCCCAGCGAGTGGCCCACGAGCACGGGCGCCGAGGGCAGGTCCAGGCGCGCCATCACCGCGCCGAGGTCGCCGAGGAACGCCTCGAAGGTGTACCGGCCGGCGGCGGCCGAGCTGAGCCCGTGGCCGCGCAGGTCGAAGGTGACCACCTCGTGGTCGCGCCGCAGCAGCTCGATCAGCTCGTGCAGGTCGGCCTGGGTGGTGAGCAGCCCGGGGCACAGCACTAGCGGCCGCCCCCAGCCGGCGCGTGAGACCGAGATCGCGACGCCGTCGTTGTGCACGGTGATGGCCATGCCGACCATGGTGCGGGGTTGACCCTGCGTAAAGGTCAACCGGCGCAGGCGGCGATCTCCGGGCGCGGCGGGGTGGCGCCGGCGCCGCCCGGGGTGAAGAACGCCCGGGCGCAGTCGATCACGAACCGGGGGTTCTGCTCGGGGATGAAGTGCTCCGAGCCCGGCACGATCACCTCGCGGACGTCCCGTGCCACCGGCCGGAAGGACGCCGCGACCAGCGCGCCGAGCGCCTGTTCCCCGCCCGCGGCCAGCACCGGCATCGGCAGCCGCTTCGCGGCGGCGTTGCGGAGGATGTCCTCGGCGTCGGCGCGGAACGCCCGGTAGTACTCGTAGCCGGCGTGGCGGCGCGCCGGGTCGGCGTAGGCGCGGTAGTACGGCTCCCGGTCCTCCGGCGGGAGGCCGTAGCCGTAGATGTGGCCCAGGTAGGTCGGGACGTCCTCGTCGTCGATGAGCTGCTCGGGGACCGGGGCCGGGGTGGAGTTGAACAGGATGTGCCAGCTCACTTCGTTGATCTTGTCGAGGCCAAGGCCGGGGAGCGGGATCTCGATCACCATCAGCCTGCTGACCTCGGTGGGGAAGTCGCGGGCGTAGTAGTAGCCGACCATCCCGCCGATGTCGTGGGCCAGGATCGCGACCTCCCGGAAGCCCAGCCGCTGGACGGCCTCGTGCACCCGCCGGGCGGTGGTGGCCTTGTCGTAGCCGCCGGCCGGGACGCTGGACTCGCCGAGTCCGGGGAGGTCGACGGCGATCACCGTGTGGTCCCTGGCCAGCTCGGGGAGCGTCTTGTGCCACTCGTGGGAGGTCTGCGGCCAGCCGTGCAACAGCAGCAGCGGCGGCCCGGAACCGGCGCGGGTGTAGTGGATCGTCCCGCCCTCCACCGCGACGGTGCCCTGCTCGGTGGCCGCCGGTCCGGGAACAGCCGGCGCGGTTGTCGATGTGGTTGCGCATCCGGTGAGCAGCGCGAGCGCCGCGAGCACCGAGGCCAACGTCCTGTACATGATGATCTCCTCGCCGATGCCGGTGTTGGGGGCTCCCGTGCACAGGTCGTCACCGCCGAGGCGAACCGGACACCGGCCGCCTGCGAGGATGCGGCGGTGCCCGTGTCCCGTACCGAGCTGTTGCGCTCGCAGTTCGACCTGACCTGGTCGCTGCTGGAGTGGCACCTGGAGCGGCTGGAGCCCGCTGACTTCGGCTGGGAACCGGCGGCCCTCTGCTGGACGGTCCGCCCGGCGCCGGACGGCGGATGGGTGCCGGACTGGTGCGACAGCGAGCCCGATCCCGTTCCGGTCCCGACGATCGCCTGGCTGAGCTGGCACATCGGCTGGTGGTGGTCGGTGGCGACCGACCACGCGCTCGGCCGGACACCCCGGGAGCGGACCGAGGTCGCCTGGCCCGGCCCCGGCAGCCCGGCCGTGGCGTGGCTGCGCGCGCTGCGCACGGACTGGCTGGCGGCGCTGGACGGTCTCACCGAAGGCGGCCTCGACGCCCCCGCCCGGTTCCCGTGGCGCGACGACCCCGGGCGGACGCTCGCCCATATGGTCGGCTGGGTGAACGCCGAGCTGATGAAGAACGCCGCCGAGATCGGCCAGCTGCGGTTGCTGCGCGCGGCCACGAGGTCCGCGACGCCGTGACGCCGCTGACACCGATCGCGACCGGCTTCTCCTCGTCGATCTTCAGGACGTCCGACGGGGAATGCCTGCGGGTGCCGCGCGACGCCGAGGCCGCCGGCCGGTTGCGCCGCGGCGCCGCGGCGCTGGAGGTGCTGCACGGCAGGGTGGACGTGGAGCTGCCGTGGCCGGTCCGCTGGCTGCCCTCGGGGGAGGGCCGACCACACGGCGCGGCGCTGTGCCCGTGGCTGGACGGCGCGCACCTGACCGCCGACGCGGACGCCGGCTCGGTGGTGACCCTGCTGCGCCAACTGCGCCGCATCGAGCCCACCGCGCTCGCCGGCGTGACCGAGCCCTACCCGAGCTGGTGGCCGGCGAAGATCGCGGAGGCCGAGGCCGGCATCGCCGCCGTGGCCGGCCTGATCACCCCCGACCTCTCGGCCTGGCTGCGCGCCGAGGTGGCCGCGCTGGCCGCCGAGCTCGCGGCGCTGCCCGCTCCCGGAGTGGTGCACGGCGACCTCTGGGAGGAGAACATGCTGGTCCGCGACGGCCGGCTGACCGGGGTGCTGGACTGGGAGAACGCCGCCGTCGGCGACCCGGCGGTGGACCTTGCCGCGCTGTGGTACCTGGGCGACGACTGGGCCCGCCGGGTCCTCACCCCGCTCGACCCGCCGCCCGCCGAGCTGCGCAGGGCGGCCCGCTGGCGGGTGCTGCGCGAGCTGGACGGCGCGGCCTGGTCGGCACGCCACCGCGACGACGAGGAGCTGGCCGAGTCCGCCGAGAAGATCACCTCGGTGGCGGCGGCGCTGCATTCGTCGAGCCCGTGATCCCGGCCGCCGCCCGCAGCGTCCCGACCACCTCCGGGAAGCTGTCCACCAGCCAGGTCGGGCGCGCGGACGCCAGCTCGGCGCGCCCGTGCGCCCCGTACGTCACGGCGATCGAGCGCACCCCGGCGGCCTCGGCCATCCGCAGGTCGTGGGTGGCGTCCCCGACCATGATCGCGTCCGACGCCCGGGCGCCCAGCTCGCCGAGCACCAGCAGCGCGCTGTCCGGCGCGGGCTTCGGGTTGCTCACCTGGTCGGCGCCCACGAGCACACCGAACCTGTCGCGGATCCCGGCGGCGGTGAGCAGCGCGTCGGCGCCGGCGTTCAGCTTGCTGGTGGCCACCGCGAGCGCGAACCCGTCCCGTTCCAGCCCCTCCAGCCCGTCCACCACCCCCGGATAGACCAGGTCGGCGGCCTTGGGGAGCACCAGCTCGGCGAACGCCACCTGGTAGCGGGCGACCGCGCTGGCCACCAGCCGGTCGTCCGGCGTCACCCCGAGGAACCCGGCGAACGCGACGGTCAGCGGGATCCCGATGGTGGCGCGGATCGAGTCGGCCGCTGGGACGGGCACGCCGAGCTCGGTGAACGCGGCGGCGAACGACCGGACGATCCCGGTAGGGGTGTCGACCAGGGTTCCGTCCAGGTCGAAGATCGCGACCTTGCGCACGCGGGCCTCCCGTTCCGTAGCAGGTGTCGGACCCGGAATGCCGTCGCGGGTCAGAGCCGATGCATCAAGTATCACGTGGCCGCGCGCGAACGCCAGCGCGAGGAGTCACTGCCGGGTTCGGCCGGACAGGTCGGCGGCGATGTCGGTGAGGTGCGCGGCGATGACGTCGAGATCCTGGTTGAACAGGGCCTCGGCGTGCGCCCGGTCCTGCCAGGACGGCAGGGACAGGTGGCGGTCGATCAGCTCGGGCAGGTCGATGTGCACGGCGTGGGTGGCCGAGGCCCTGGCGGTCGGGTGGGCGTCCAGGGCGTCGCGGTCGGCGAGAATGTCGCGCAGGACCAGCGTCACCTCGTCCACCCGGTGCGCGGCCCTGGCGGGCAGCCGGCGCGCCTCGGCGGCGGTGCGCCGGCGCAGGCGTTCCACGTCGCGGCGCAGGCCGGCCAGCTCGCGGACGTCGGCCGGGGGAGGGGCGAGCAGCGCGCCGGCCGCGTAGAGCACGGCCACCGCCGCCGGCCACCAGGAGCCGATCACGCCGGCCAGGTGCAGGCCCAGCCCGGCGAGCCCGGCGGTCGACCCGGCCAGGTTCTTCGGCGAGCCGAGGTAGCGGCCCAGCCGGCTACTGGTAGCCACGGATGTCCCGGAACGCGCCGGCCAGCGAACCGCCCCTGGCCTCGAAGGTGCGCCCGCCGGTCAGGTTGGCGACCTCGGTCATGTCGTGCTCGGCGGCCTCGCCGAACAGCACGGGGAACACCGGGACCGCGCGGGTCGCCGGCGGGCGCGTGGCCAGGAACGCGCGCAGCTCGTCCAGGCCGTCGCCCCGGTTGGACTCGCCGTCGGTCATCAGCACGATCGAGGTGAACCGGTTGGGGTCGGCGGCGACCTGCGGCTCCAGCAGCCGGTAGGCCTGTTCGAGCGCGTCGTAGACGGCCGTGTTGCCGCCGGACCGCAGGTTCGCCGCGCCGGCCCGGATGCCGTCCAGGCTGGCCGGGGCGGCGGCGTCCACGGTCGCGGTGGTCGGGGCGAGCGGACGGTCGTTGAACGGCAGCAGGGTGACCTGCTCGCGGCCCCGGAACCGGCGGAACGTCCCCACCAGCGAGGCGTCCGCGCCGGACAGCCCGACCAGCGCGGCGCGCAGCCCGTTGAGCCGCTCGCCGTCCATCGAGCCGGAGACGTCGAGCACGTAGACGGTGCGCGAGGGCCGGCGGAACCTGTCGAAGTAGGCGGCCAGCAGCGCGTCCACGCTGGCCCGGTCGCCGGGGAAGGGCAGCTCGATCAGCGGCTGCCCGGGGATCCCCGGTTCGAGCGCGACGCCGGGAACCGCCGGGCGCCGCTTGGTGGCCTGCATGATCGCGCGCTGGGTGTCCGGCCGGCGCAGGTGGTCCACCAGGCGGGTGTAGGCGTCGCGGGCCGGGTCGCCCGCCGAGCGCAGCAGCGTCATCGGGTAGTCGGCGGTGACCACCCCGTCGGTCGGGTAGACCAGGGTGAGCGGCTCGGGCATGCTGCCGCTCGCGTTCGCGGCCAGCAGCACGGACTCGTAGTTGATCAGGCCGTCCACATCGGTGGCGCGCCGCGCGTACGCCTCGGTCAGGTAGCCCGAGGAGCCGGCGGAGAGCCGTTGCGCGGCGAAGAACCGGGTCAGGTCCGGGGCGACCCGCTCGATGGTGGCGGTGTCCAGCGCCGAGCCGGTCCTGGCCAGCGCGGCGGTGACCCCGACCAGCGCGGCGAAGCCCGAGTTCGACGCCGACGGGTCGGTCATGCCGTAGCCGAACTCGCCCCTGCCGGCGGCCGCCGCGATGTCCGCCCAGGTCACCGGCGTCCGGTCCCAGCCCAACCGGCGCGCGGCCGACGCCCGCAGGCCCAGCACCACCGGCGAGTTCATGATCTTCGTACGGGGGCCGAGCCGGCCGGCGGCCTCGGTCACCAGGTCCAGGTAGCGGTTCGAGGACAGCCAGACCGCGTCGTAGCGCCCGTCCGCCCGGCCGGCGGCGACCGTCTCGGCGGCCTCCAGGGTGCCGCTGTGGTCCAGCGTCACCCGAACCCCCGTCGCCTTCTCCGCCTCGTCCAGCACCGGGCGCAGGTCGGCCAGCTCGCTGCCGGCCAGCACCCGCAGCTCCGCCGCCGGACGGCCCGCGCAGCCGGCGATCCCGGAGGCGAACAGGACGGCGGCCAGGACCGCGGCGGCCCCACCGCCGATGGTCGCGCTCATCGACGCACGGCGTCGAGCATCCGCTCGAGGCTCTCGAACGGCGGCGGTTCGATCACGTCGACCAGGTCGGCGGGGACCGGCAGGTGGTGCTCGGCGCGCACCGCGTCGAACTGGCGCCGGTCCTGGGTGCGGAAGCCGAAGCTTGCGGCCAGCCTGGTCAGCTCGGGGTCGGAGGTGAGCAGCTCGCCGACCTGGTTGCCGGGCACGCGCAGCGGCACCAGGGTGTGCTTGGACGACACCGTCGGCGCCGGGTACAGCAGCACCCGGTCGGGGCTGATCGAGCCGTCCGCCCGGATCACCCGGTCGGCGAACTGCGCCTCGTACACCAGCACCATCGGCGTCTTCCCGATGCCGACCGCGAGGTAGTCCTCGAACGGTCCCTCGGAACTGCTCTGGGTGTAGCCCTGGTCGGCGAGCAGCCGGGTCAGGGTCGGGCGGACCCGGGCCTCCGCGCTCGGGTCGGTGACCACGTTCTGCCCGTTGGCCACGTAGGAGGCGATCGCCAGGTACATCGCCGCCGAGCTCGACGAGTTCGGGTCGGTCGTGGTGAGCAGGACGTTCTTGCGCGCCGGATAGGCGGTGTTGCCCGGCAGCTGGTCCCAGCGCACGCCGCGCTCGGCGAGCGCCAGGTAGGCGCCCATGTCCAGCACCGGGTAGCCGGGGCCCTGGCGGACCACGCCGGCGCGGGTCAGCAGCTCCACGATCGGGGCGAAGGTGGCGACCGCGATCGGCGAGGAGAACGGCGCGTAGCCGCGCACGATCTTGCGGTCACGCTGGATCTTGTCGGCGGCCGGCGAGCTGGACGGGAAGGCGAAGTCGTAGCGGTTCAGGTCGACCCGGGTGGCGATCTCCCGCGAGCCGGCCGGGTCGACCTCCACCCGCAGCCCGTGCGCGGCGAACGCGTCGCGCACCCGGGGGTCGTTGAAGAACGCCATCTTCTCCGAGCCGATCACGCCCCGCACCGTGGTCAGCTCGCGATGCTTGTCGAAGAAGATCACCGCGATCAGACCGGTCAGCAGGACCACCGCGAGCCCGATCCCGAACGCACGCCTCATGCCAAGCTGCCCCCTCGGCCACGAGGATGGCCTCACCCGGGGCCGGCGTGCGGTGACCTCCGGGTGAACTTCTGGCGAACGTCAGCCGGTGAGCACCCGGTCCAGCGCGGTCACCGCCCGGTCCAGCTCGGCGGCGGTGACGGTGAGTGCCGGGCGCAGCCGCAGGCTGGAGGTGCCGCAGCCGAGCATGAGCACGTGCTCGTCCTCGCGCAGCCGGGCGATGACCCGGTCGCGTTCCTCGGGGGTGGGCAGGGTGAGCGCGCACATCAGCCCGCGCCCCCGCACCTCGGTGACCGCCGGGTGCCGGGCCTGCAGCGCGCGCAGCTCGCCGAGCAGGTAGGCGCCGAGCCGGCCGGCGCGCGCGATCAGCTCGTCGCGTTCGATGACCTCCAGGATGCGCCGGGAGCGGACCATGTCGGTGAGGTTGCCGCCCCAGGTGGAGTTGATCCGTGAGGCCACGGAGAAGACGTTGTCGCCGACCTGGTCCACCCGCCGGCCTGCCATCACGCCGCAGACCTGGGTCTTCTTGCCGAACGCCACGATGTCGGGGGAGATGCCGAGCTGCTGGTACGCCCACGCGGTGCCGGTGATGCCGACGCCGGTCTGCACCTCGTCCACCACGAACAGGGCGTCGAACTCGTGGCACAGCTCCTGCATGGCGCGCAGGAACTCGGGCCGGAAGTGGTTGTCGCCGCCCTCGCCCTGGATCGGCTCGACGATGAAGCAGGCGATGTCGTTGGGGTGCTCGGCGAACGCGGCGCGGGCGGCGGCGATCGCCTGCCGCTCGGCGGCCTCGACGTCCGGGTTGGCGTTGATCGACGGCGACGGGATGCGCGGCCAGTCGAACTTCGGGAACCGGGCGACCTTGTTCGGGTCGGTGTTGGTCAGCGACATGGTGTAGCCGCTGCGGCCGTGGAAGGCCTTCTCCAGGTGCAGCACCCTGGTGCCGAGGCCGGCGTCGATGCCGTGCGCCTGGTTCCACCGGCTCTTCCAGTCGAACGCGATCTTCAGCGCGTTCTCCACGGCCAGCGCGCCGCCGTCGATGAAGAACAGGTGCGGCAGCGCCGGGTCGCCCAGCACCCTGGCGAAGGTGTCCACGAACCGCGCCATCGGCACCGTGTAGAGGTCGGAGTTGCTCGGCTTGTTGACGGCCACATGCGCGAGCTCGCCCAGGAAGGCGTCGTCCTCGGCCAGCGCGGGGTGGTTCATCCCCAGCGCGGAGGAGGCGAAGAAGGTGAACAGGTCCAGGTACTCGGTGCCGTCGCGGGCGTCCACCACCGTCGAGCCCCGGGAACGGTCCAGGTCGAGCACGAAGGGGAAGCCGTCGACCAGCATGTGCCGCCGGAGGGACGCGTGCACATCGGCGGCGGCGATCGATGTCGTCGGAGCGGGATATGTTTGCGTCATAACGCGACGGTACCGCAAAAACTACGTCAAGATTCGGCTGAAGCCGGTCAATATCTTGTCACGAGGGTGGTCGTGCCTGTCGCTCGAAGCAGGTCTGGAGCACCACGGTGGTACGGGTGGCGACGTTGGCCCGCTTGCGGACCTCGCGGATCAGCGTCTCCAGCGCGGCCGGGGATGCCACCCGGACGAACAGCACGATGCTGGCGTCGCCGGCCACCGAGTGGCACGACTCGATCTCGCTGAAGTCCGCGAGCAGGTCCGGGATCTCGTAGTCCTGCCGGGGGTCGAGCGGGGTCAGCGAGATGAACGCGGCCAGCGGCAGGCCGAGCGCCTCGGGGTCGATCTGGGCGACGTAGCCTCGGATCACCCCGTCGGTCTCCAGCCGCCGCACCCGCGCCTGCACCGCCGAGACGGACAGGCCGGTCGCCTCGGCCAAGGTCTTCAACGTGGCGCGGCCGTCGGCGACCAGCATGGAGGCGAGCAGCGTGTCGGTCGCGTCGTCGAGCTGTCGGGGCATGGGCAGGAGCCTATGCGGGCGAGCGCGCCGGGTGTTCGGATCGGCAGCGGCGCGCGGCGGCGGTCAGGAGCGCGAGCGCCAGCGTGCCGAAGACCGCATTGCTGATCAGGTCGACGGTGAGCGGGCCGCCGGCCTCGGGGCGGTTCGGGAACGCCGTCCAGACGTAGGTCAGGGTGGCGCCGGCGGCCAGCGCGAAGTGGTGGGGCTGGCCCCAGTCGCGCCGTCGTGACCACCGTGCCACCAGGGTCACCCCGGCGGCCGCGACCACGAACCACACCGCGACCCCGACCCATTCGTACCAGTCGGCGGTGACCAGCACCGACGGTGCCCAGTAGGCGCTGGTCCCGACCAGGCCGAGCGCGCCGACCAGCCACGGCGACGGCGCGCGCCCCGGCAGGGTGGGCGGCGTGCGGCGGCGGGGGACCAGCGCGAGCAGCACCAGGGCGACGATGGCGGCCACCGCCCAGGCCTGGTGGGCGGGCGCGGCGACGAATCCGCTCTCGGCGTAGTGGCCCCAGAACACCAGGGCGGCGCCGAGGGCGAACAGGACGGCGGTCAGGGTCAGTCCGAACCTGCCCAGCCACGGGGTGGACCGGCGGTCGGATACGAACGTCTCGACTATCGCGATGGGTACGCAGACGCTCCACACCAGGTGCAGGGCGAGGATTGTCTGGATGAGCTCCACGCTCGTTCCCAATGCCGGCAGATACGACGAGCCGGCCAGGTAGTTGTGGCCGCCGGAATACGCGGTGTTCCACAGCAGCTGGTCGACGGGTCCCTCTTCGAGCAGCGCGTACGCGGCCGCCAACACTACGATCGTCGGCCAGCCGCCCCGGCGTCGTCCCAGCTCACGGACCAGGAGCGCGCCGAAGCCGTACATCGGCGCCAGCACTATCCCCACGCCCAGCTCGTCGACCGTGAGATTTCCCAGCAGGTACTCGCCGACGAACGGCGCGAGCAGGAAAAGTCCGACGGCCGGGGCGAGTCTGCGCACGGGAGAACGCTAGGCCCGACATGCGATTCGGGGCGAACCTCTGAGGTATCGCCGGTGGTTGACGAAGGTATTTCAGTCGCTCACGTAAAGTCGTACCAGTTCGGTGCCGATGCGGGCGAGCTCGGCCTTGACGGAGTCGGGTTCGAGCACCTCGACGGTGGCGCCCCAGCCGGCGAGCTGCTCCGCGATCGACACCGCCATCGGCGCCGCCACCCGCACCCGGACCCGGCCGTCGTCGCGGGTGCCCAACGGTTCGCAGTGCCGGCCGAAGTGGCCGCGCAGCACCGGCAGCAGCCGCGCGGGGATGAGCACGGTCGCGGACAGCGGCGAGCGGCGCGCCTCGACCTCCTGGACGACCCGCTCCCACTCTCGGGTCAGGTCGAAGTCGGCGGGCCGGTGGGCGGCGTGGTCGGTCACCGTCACCTCGGCCATCCGGTCCACGCGGAACGTCCGCTGGCCGCGTTCGGTGCCGGCGACCAGGTACCAGACGTCGTCCTTGTCGACCAGGCCCCACGGGTCGACCGTCCGCCGGGTCGCCCGACCGGCGCGGCCCCGGTAGTCCAGCGAGACCTTGCGGCGGCGGACCACCGCGTCCTGCAGCGTGTCGACCAGCTCGGGACGCGCGCGGTCGCGCTCGCCCCACCGGGTCGGGTCGACCACGACCGCGTCGGCGGCGGCCTCGGCGTCCGCCCGGAACGTGTCGGGCAGCGCCCTGACCAGCTTGCGCAGCGCGGAGCGCACCGGCGGGGCGAGCGCCGCGGCGGGGCCCGCGAGCAGGAACAACGCCCGCGCCTCGGTCGAGGTCAGGCCGGTGAGGTCGGTGCGCGCGCCGCCCACCAGCGACCACCCGCCGCCCCGGCCGGGCTGGGGGTAGACCGGCACACCCGCCGAGGACAGCGCCTCCAGGTCGCGGCGGGCGGTGGCGACGGACACCTCCAGCTCGGACGCCAGCTCGGCGGCCGTCACCCGGCCCCGGGCCTGCATCAGCAACAGGGTGGCCACCAACCGATCGGCGCGCATGCCGAAATCTTCTCAAGAAAAGTGCTCACTGGATGAGCACTTCAGCGGCGCATGATGTTCTCCGTTGACCGATTCGAGCCCAGGGAGTACCGATGTTCCGAGGATTCGCCACCATCAACTTCTACGCCGACGACCTGGCCGCCGCGGCCGAGTGGTACTCGGAGCTGTTCGGCGTGAAGCCGTACTTCGCCTACCCCAACCCGCCGGCGCCGCCGGCCTACGTCGAGTTCCGGATCGGCGACGACGAGGACGAGCTGGGGTTCATCGACCGGAAGTACGCCCCGGCCGGCGCGGCCGGCACCCCCGGCGGCGCGGTGATGCACTGGCACGTCGACGACCTGAACGCCACGGTGGACAAGCTGCTCGCGATGGGCGCCACCGAGTACCAGCCGATCACCGAGCACGCGGACGGCTCCGGCTTCATCACCGCGTCGGTGGTCGACCCGTTCGGCAACGTGCTCGGCGTGATGCGCAACCCGCACTACCTGGAGATGCTCGCTGCCAGGCAGCGCTAGCCAGGCAGCGTTAGCGGGTGGGGTGGCGGCGGCGGTAGGCGGCGGCCTTGGCCTTGTCGCCGCAGCCGGCCATGCCGCACCAGCGGCGCCGCCGCCCCCTGGACAGGTCCAGGAACGCGCGGGTGCAGGTGCCGTCGTCGCACCAGCCGATCAGCGCCCGCCGCGACGGCTCGGCCAAGGTGATCCCCGCCCTGGCGACCTCGCCGAGGGCGGCCGCCACGTCACCGGTCCGGGACACCGCGCCCCTCGCGGTGAGCGCCAGGGCCGGCGGCGCTGCCCCGGCCGCCCGGTTGATCACCGCGACCGCCTCGGCGTCGGTCCGCCGGCCCTCGGTGAGCGCGCGGACGTGGCGGTAGAGCGCGTCGCGCAGCTCGCGGGCGGACTCCAGCTCCGCCGCGTCGGCCCGGGCCGAGTCCAGCAGCCCGGCCCGGACCAGCCAGTCCGCCAGGTCCCGAGGGCGCGCCAGCAGCTCGACCCGGCTGGAGGTCCACTCCGAGACGGTGCCGATGAAGTCCAGGGCGAGGTCGCCGCTGAGGAAGACCGATCGCACGTCACTAGTTTGACAGGTGACGGAGCATCTCGCACACTTTTACGGTCCACCAGGAGAGCGAGGGGGCGCGGTGGCCCGTTCGACCGTCTTGGCGCGGTACGTGGTGGCGGCCGCGCTGGTCCGCACCGCGGAGGGGGGAGCGGCGGTCGGCCTGGTCGCGCTGGCCGTGGACGTGCGGCGGGATGCCGGGGACGGCGCCGTGGTCGGCTCGCTGCTGGCCGCGCTGTTGATCGCCCCCGCCGTGCTCGGCCCGGTGGTGGCCCGGCCGCTGGACCGGGCCCGGGACGCCCGGGTGCCGCTGGCCGTCGCGTTCGTGCTGTTCGGCGGCGGGCTCGCGGGCGGGGCATGGTTGCTCGCCCACGCGTCGGTGGCGCTGGCCGCCGTCCCGATCACCGTGGCCGGCGGCTGCGTCCCGGTGGTGACCGGCGGGCTGAGCAGCCGGCTGGCGCTGCTGGTCGGCACCCGCGAGCGCACGCTGCGCCGCGCCGAGGGCTGGGACACCACCACCTACGGACTGGCCGCGACGGTCGGGCCGGGCGTGGTGGCCGCGCTGCTCGGGCAGGTCGGCGCGCTGCACGCGCTGCTCGCGCTCGGCTGCATCCCGGTGGCCGCGGCGGGCCTGGTCGCGACGCTGCCGCTGGCGCACGCGGCGGGCGGCGGCGCACGGGGCTGGCCGACCCGGCGGATCGGGCGGGTGCTGCTCGGCGCCGGGCCGCTGCGCCGGGTGTTGCTGGCGACGCTGCTCACCGAGTTCGGCACCGCCGGCATCCCGGTGGTCGCGGTGGTGATCGGAACGCTGCCGGGCGGGGCCACCAGCATCGGCGCGGCCCTGGCCGCCGTCTACGGGGCGGGCAACCTGGTCGGCTCGCTGTCGGTGACCGCGCTGCCGATGCGCGGCGAGCCCGAGCGGCTGACCCTGCGCTGCGTGGTCCTCGTCGGGGTGGCGGTGGGCCTGTGCGCGTTCGCGCCCGGCCTGCCGGCCACCGTCGCGGCGTTCGCCCTGGCCGGCGCGGCGCAGGCGGTGCTGGTCAGCGCGAGCTTCGCGGTCAGGTCCAGCTACGCCCCGCCGCCGGCGCGGGCGCAGGTGTTCGCCACCATGGCCGGGATCAAGATGGGGGCCGGCGCCGCCGGGATCGCGCTCACCGGTCACGTGCTGCGCTTCGGCCCGCGCCAGGTGCTCGCGGCCGGGGCGGCGCTGGCCCTGACCGCCGCCACGTTCGCCGTGCTGGACCGGCGCTCCCGGCCGAGATCGACCGAGTACGAGCACTAGGCGACGGTTCGAGCGCCGGCCGGCGGGAGATTGACGGATGTGAGGGTGCTCACCTACAGTCCTCCAAATCGTCTGTAAAGTTCCCTAACCAATTCGGAGCAGCGGCGTGCAGGCTGGCAGCCCCCGGCTACTGCGGGAGATGAACGACCGCGCGGCCCTCCAGGTCCTCCTGCGGGAAGGCCCGCTGACCCGCTCGGAGCTGGAGCTGGCGATCGGGCTGTCCAAGCCCGCCACCGCGCAGCTGCTGGCCCGGCTCGAACAGCAGCGGGTGGTCGTCAAGGCGGGGCTGCGCAGCGGTTCCCGGGGGCCGCGCGCGCAGCGGTGGGCCGTGAACGGCGGCCTGGCGCACGTGGCGGCCGTCGACCTGACCCCGCACCTTGGCGACTTCGTGGTCGCCGACGTGGCCGGCGAGGTACTCGCCGAGCACCAGGTCACGCTGCCGGTGGACCGGGGCGCGGACGTGGTCGGGAGCTTCGGGCGGGCGCTGGCGCGCGTCGCGGCGGAGGCCGGGCTCGGGCTGTCCGACCTGGACAACGTGGTGATCGGCGCGCAGGGCGCCTTCGACCCGAGCACCGGCCTGCTGTCCTCGGCGCCGCACATCCCGGGCTGGCTGGGGTTCGACGTCCCCGGCCGGCTCAGCGAGACGCTCGGCATCCGGGTCGCGATCGAGAACGACGCCAACCTGGTGGCCGTCCAGGAGATGACGGACGGCAGGGCAGTCGGGATCGACGACCTGGTGGTGGTGTGGCTCAGCGAGGGCGTCGGCGGCGCGGTGGTCGCCGGCGGCCGGCTGCTGCGCGGCACCACCGGCGGCGGCGGTGAGATCGACTGGATGCGGGTGCCGGACCCGGCCCTCGTCGACTCCGGTGACAACTGGCCGAGGGCCGGCGCCCGGTTCGGGGACCTCGTGGGCTCGGTGGGCATCGTGCGGCTGGCCGCCGCGCACGGCATCGCCGCGGCCACCGGCTGGGACGCCGTCGCGCTGGCCAGGGGCGCGGGCGCCGAGGCGTTCCTCGACGATCTCGCCCGCCGGGTCGCCGCCGGCCTGGCCAGCCTGGTGGCGGTGGCCGACCCCCGGCTCATCCTGCTCTGCGGGGACACCGCGCTGGCCGGTGGCGCGGAGCTCGCCGAGCGCGTCACCGAGCGGCTGCACGAGCTGACGCTGCCGCGCACGCCGGTGGACCTCGCGTCGGTGCGGGGCAACGCCGTGCGCGCCGGCGCCCTGCAGTCCGCGCTCGCCACCGCCCGCGCCGAGGTCTTCGGCGTCGACCCCCCGAGTTTGCTCGCCCCGAACCAGGAGGAAAGGTCATGACCACCCTGACCCGTGCCCTCGGCGTGGTTGCCGCGCTCATGCTCTCGGCGAGCGCCTGTTCCGGGGCCGCCGCCCCCGCCGGTGAGGGTGCGGCGGGGCCGGCGGCTCCACCCGGTAGGGACGACAAGCTCACCGTGACGGTGTTCAGCAAGTTCAACGACCGGGAGTACGGCGTCGTCACCAAGGCGCTCAACAAGATCAAGCAGCGGTACCCGAACGTCGAGGTCAAGCACGAGGGCAGCCAGGACGACGACAAGATCACCCAGTCCATCCGGGGCGGCAACCCGCCGGACGTGGCGATCTCGTTCTACACCGACAACCTCGGCGCCTGGTGCTCGAACGGCAGCTTCCAGGACCTGAAGCCGTACATCGAGCGGGACAAGGTCGACCTGAACCAGATCCCGGAGGCGGTGCGCGGCTACACCGAGTTCGCCGGCAAGCGCTGCGCGATGCCGATGCTCGCCGACGTCTACGGGCTCTACTACAACACCGACCTGTTCGCGGCGGCCGGCCTGTCCGCCCCGCCGAAGAACACCACGGAGCTGTTCGAGTACGCCAAGAAGCTGACCCAGTTCAACCCGGACGGGTCGATCAAGGTCGCCGGCTTCCTGCCGTCCATGCCGTTCTACGCCAACCAGGCCCAGTACTGGGCGCCCAACTTCGGCGCCGCCTACTTCGGGCCGGACGGCAAGTCGGGGCTGGCCGGCAGCCCGGGCTGGAAGGCGATGTTCGAGTTCCAGCGCAAGCTGATCGACTTCTACGGCGGTCAGGCCAAGGTGGAGCAGTTCAAGTCCGGGCTCGGCGACGAGTACTCCGCCGACCAGGGCTTCCAGCGCGGCAAGCTGGCGATGAGCTACGACGGGGAGTACCGCACGGCGTTCATCAAGGACCAGGCGCCCGGCCTGCACTACGCCACCGCGCCGCCGCCCGTGCTGGACGCGCGGCCGGACCGCTACGGCGGCGCGCTGGTCACCGGCACGATCATCGCCATCCCGCGCGGCGCCAAGAACCCCGGTGCGGCCTGGGAGCTGGTCAAGCAGATGACCCTGGACACGGACACGCTGGTCGAGCTGTCCAACGGGCTGAAGAACGTGCCGAGCACGCTGGCCTCGCTGCGTGACCCGAAGCTGGAGGTCGACCCGCGGTTCAAGACGTTCCTTGACCTCTACGGCGGCGGCAGGCTGGTGCCGAGCCCGCCCACGCCGATCGGGGACGCGCACCTCAAGGCCGTCAACGACTTCGCGGAGAAGTGGCAGGCCGGCGCAGTGCCGGACCTGGACGCGGGCCTCAAGCAGGTGGACGCGCGGATCAACGACGAGCTGGCCCAGAAGCCCGGCGGCTGAGGCGCGCTCGAGATGACGGCGACCCTTTCCGCCCGCTCGGCCGGCTCGCGCTCGCGGTCCGGGCCGGCCGGCGCGCGGCGGGCCGGCTCCCAGCGGCGCACCGTGCTGCTGTTCATCGCGCCGGCGGCCATCGGGTTCCTGATCTTCTTCGGGTACCCGCTGATCGCCACCGTGTACTTCTCGTTCACCCGCTACGACCTGGTCAACCCGCCCCGGTTCATCGGGTTCGAGAACTACGCGCGGATGTTCACCAGCGAGCAGCTGGTCGGCACGGCGGCGTACAACACGCTGTGGCTGGTGGTGGTGCTCACCGTGTGCCGGGTGGTGTTCGCGCTCGGGGTGGCCTCGGTGATCGCCCGGCTCAAGGCGGGCGTCGGGCTGGTCCGCACGCTGTGCTACCTGCCGTCGCTGGCCCCGCCGGCCGCCGCGACGCTGGCGTTCGTGTTCCTGTTCAACTCCGAGTTCGGGCCGGTGAACAGGTTCCTGGGCCTGCTCGGCATCGACGGGGGCCTGTGGTTCAACTCCCCGGAGATGTCCAAGCCCGCGCTGACCCTGCTGGCGCTGTGGGGCTCCGGCGAGCTGATGATCATCCTGTTGGCGGCGCTGCTGGACGTGCCGGTGGAGCAGTACGAGGCCGCGCAGCTCGACGGCGCCGGGCCGCTGCGGCGGTTCTGGCACGTCACGGTCCCGTCCATCTCGCCCGTGCTCCTGTTCGGGGTGATCAACTCGATCATCTACGCGCTGCAGTTCTTCACCCAGGCGATCGTGGCGGCGTCCGCGTCCGCCGGCACCGCCGACGTGGCCGGCAACTCCAAGCTGATCGGCGCGCCGCAGAACTCCACGCTGACCTACCCGATCTGGCTGTACGTCCAGGGCTTCCGCTACTTCAACATGGGCTACGCGGCGGCCATGGCCGTCCTCCTGTTCGTGGTCTCGGCCGGCTTCACCTGGATCCTGGTGCGCCAGATCCGTGCGTCCCAGTACCAGGAGGAGGCCGCATGACGGCGCTGTCCCCTCGGCTGACCCCTCGGCTGTCGCCCCGCGCGCGGTTCCGCCGCGACTGGGAGCGGAACCTGAACTGGCTCGCGGTCCACTCCGTCGGGCTGGCGCTCGGCGTGATCTTCGTGCTGCCCGTCCTGTTCGTACTCCTCACCGCCGTGATGAGGAACGACCAGGCGATGACCGCGAGCCTGTGGCCCACCGAGTGGCACCTGGAGAACTTCGTCGACGTGTTCCGCAGGGCGCCGCTGTTCGAGTACTTCGCCAACAGCCTGCTCTACTCGACGCTGGCCACCGCGGGTGCGCTGCTCTCCGCGATCCCGGCCGCGTACGCGCTGTCCCGGCTGCGCTGGCGCGGCCAGAACCTGTTCTTCATGCTCACCGTGGCCGCCATGATGCTGCCGCCGCAGGTGACCATCGTGCCGCTCTACGACCTGTGGGTGCGGCTGGGCCTGACCGGCTCGCTGGTGCCGCTGATCGTGCCGTACTTCCTGTTCGACGCGTTCTCGATCTTCCTGCTGCGGCAGTTCTTCCTGACCATCCCGAGGGACTACCTGGAGGCGGCGAAGATCGACGGCTGCAGCGAGCTGCAGGTGGTGACCCGGGTGCTGCTGCCGATGGCGAAGCCGGGCATCGCGGCCACCGCGCTGTTCTGCTTCCTGTTCACCTGGAACGACTACTTCGGCCCGCTGCTCTACACCGGGGAGAACCGGGACCACTGGCCGCTGTCGCTGGCCATCGCGTCGTTCCGGGGCATGCACCACGTGGAGTGGAACCTGACCATGGCGGCCACCGCGCTGATCATGGCGCCGGCGATCGTGCTGTTCGCGTTCGCCCAGCGCTCGTTCGTCAAGGGGATCACGTTCACGGGGGTCAAGGGATGAAGCTGGCGGTCGTCGGCGGCGGGTCCACGTACACGCCGGAGCTGGTGGACGGGATCGCGGCGCGGCGGTCCACGCTGGGCGTCGACGAGATAGCGCTGGTGGACCCGGACGCCTACCGGCTGGACGTGGTCGGCGAGTTCAGCCGGCGGCTGCTCGACCACGCCGGTCACCCGGCGCGCGTGAGCACGACGGACAGCCTGGAGCGCGGGGTGGACGGCGCGACGGCGGTGCTGGTGCAGCTGCGGGTGGGCGGGCAGCGGGCGCGGCGCTCGGACGAGACGTTCCCGCACGCCTGCGGGTGCGTCGGGCAGGAGACGACGGGCGCGGGCGGGCTGGCGAAGGCGCTGCGGACGGTGCCGGTGGTGCTCGACATCGCCGAGCGGGTGCGCAAGGTCGCCGGCGACGAGGCGTGGATCGTCAACTTCACCAACCCGGTCGGGATCGTGACCAGGGCGCTGTTGGGGGAGGGCCACCGCGCGGTGGGGTTGTGCAACGTGGCGATCAACCTGCAGCGCAGGTTCGCCGGCCTGCTCGGGGCGGCCGACGCCGACGACGTCCGGCTGGTGCACACCGGGTTGAACCACCTGAGCTGGGAGCGCGGCGTACTGGTGGACGGCGTCGACCGGCTGCCGGAGCTGCTGGACTCGCACGCGGAGTCGGTGTCCGAGCACGTCGGGGCGCCGGTGGAGTGGATGCGGCGGGCGGGCGCGGTGCCCTCGTACTACCTGAAGTACTACTACGCGCACGACGAGGTGGTGCGCGCGCAGCGGGTCGAGCGGCCGCGCGCGGAGGTGGTCAGCGACGTGGAGGAGGAGCTGCTCAAGCTCTACCTCGACCCCGAGCAGGTGACCAAGCCCGCGAAGCTGGCCGACCGGGGCGGCGCGTACTACTCCGAGGCGGCGGTGCGGTTGGTGGACGCGCTCACTTCCGGTGGTCCAGCTCGCGAGCACACGGTGAACGTTCACAATGACGGTACGTTCCCGTTCGTTCCGGATGACGCGGTCATCGAGGTTCCGTGCACAGTGGACGTGCACGGGCCGAAGCCCATTCCGCAGCGGCCGGTGGAGCAGCGGTTCGCCGGGCTGATCGCGGCGGTCACGGCGTACGAGCACCTGGCGCTGGAGGCCGCGCGGCACGGCGGCCGGGACCGCGTCGCCGACGCCCTGCTCGCGCACCCGCTGGTCGGGCAGTACGACAAGGCGGACCGGCTCGCCGACGAGCTGGTGCGGATCAACGCGCGGTTCCTGCCCTGGGCGGGCGGATGACGCCGGACGTCGTCGCGATCGACGGGGGGAACAGCAAGACCGAGGTGCTTGTCGTGACCCGCGCCGGCGAGGTGCTCGGGCACGCGCGCGGACCGGGGGTCTCGCCGCAGCGGGTCGGCGTGGCCGGCTGCGTGGCGGCGCTGGAAGAGCTGGTGCTGCGCGCCCTCGGCGGCGGCTCCGGGGCCAGGCCGTTCGGTAGGCACACGTCCGCGTACCTGGCCGGCCTGGACTACCCCCGCGAGGCGGACGCACTGCGCGCCGGCCTGCTCGCCAGGGGCTGGAGCGACACGCTCGCGCTCGGCAACGACACCCTGGCGCTGCTGCGCGCGGGCAGCTCGGACGGCACCGGGGTCGCGGTGGTCTGCGGCGCCGGGATCAACGGCGTCGGGGTCGCCCCGGACGGGCGGACGCACGGGTTCCCGGCGCTGGGCAGGCTCTCCGGCGACTGGGGCGGCGGCTACCGGCTCGGCGAGGAGGCGCTGTGGTGGGCGGTGCGCGCCGAGGACGGGCGCGGCCCCGGCACCGCCCTGCGGGCCGCGGTGGCCGGCTACTACGGCGCGCGGACCCTGTCCGAGGTCATCGAGGGGCTGCACTTCAAGGAGATCGACACGGCGTCGATCCACGGCCTGTGCCCGCTGCTGTTCGAGGTGGCCTCGGCAGGGGACGAGGTGGCGCGGCAGGTCGTCGCCCGGTTCGTGGAGGAGGTGAGCGTGCTGGCCTCGGTGCTGTTGCGGCGGCTGGGGCTCACCACGTCCGCACCCGAGGTGATCCTGGGCGGCGGCGTCCTCACCGGCGTCGGGCCGGCGGTGATCACCGAGATCGAGCGGCGCTGCCTCAAGGTGGCGCCGCGCGCCGTGGTGCGGGTGGCCGACGTGAACCCGGTCGTCGGCGCCGCGCTGTTCGGCCTGGACACCCTGGGCGCGCCGGCGTCCGCGAAAGCCGCCCTCAAGGCCGCCACCCGGCGCATCGGCACCGAAGTTGCCGGGCGGCCGGCGGTCTTCGACAATGGTGACCCACGTCACGGGAGACCGGCATGAGACGCGAGGGCACCGAGCTGGACGCGTGCCTTCCCCGTTTCCTGCGCGAGGAGCTGGACGAGCTGGCCGACGCCGGCGTCCTGACCGTCGACCGGGTGCGGCTCGCGGACGCCGATGTCGAGGACCCGTGGATCAGCTTCGAGATCGACAGGCGGTGGAACGCGCACAGCCCGCTGCGCCGGGCCGCGCACGCCGCGCTGGCCCACCTGGAGGCGCGCGACGTCGACCTCTACGCCGTACACCTGCACGGCAAGACAATCGAGGACCGTGTCACCCCGCACTTCGTCGGCTTCCAGCTCCGGTACGTCAAGAGCGCGCTGTACTGCTTCCGCGACCACCACGGCACCGAGTGGCTGGAGGTCGTGCGCCCCACCCTCCGCGAGCCGCTGCACGCCCTGCGCCTGCGCCCCGGCAAGCGCTTCGACCTCTACGGCACCGACGCCCGCACGACCGCGTTCTTCACCTGAGCCGGCGATGACGTCCATCGGCCGATATGCGCGAAATGTGCAGGCAGCGGCTATCCATGTGATGTTTCGAAACTTCTCCGAGGAGGTTGGACGAAGATGCTCGGAAAGATCGGTGACCGGCTGCTCGGTGTGCTCGTACCGAGAACCACCGCGCACGCCGCGCCTTGTTCGGGCTGCTGGTGCGACACGACCAGAGCGTGCGGGCCCGGGGGCCAGTACAGCGAATGGTGCTGCTGGGAAGCACCCGCATGCAGATTCTCGTGCATCTGTTCGAGGAACTGCTTCAGCGCTTAGCGGAACGCTGTCGCCGCGCGGTTGGCCGTTGGCCAACCGCGCACCGCTGTTCGCGGGTCGGTCAGGGCATCGGCGGGGCGACCGAGAGGAGGAACTCGGTGCGGGCGTCGGTGCGGTTCAGGTAGCGGTGGGGGAGTTGGGAGTCGAACGTGATGGCCTCGCCCGTCCGGACCGTGCGGGGGGATCCGTCGAGGTCCACGGTGAGGGTGCCGGCGAGGACGAACGCGCACTCCAGCGACGCGTGGCTCCACGGCTCGGCGCTGATCGCCTGGCCCGGTTCGAGCACGCCGCGCAGGACCTCCATCCGGCCGTTGCCCGGGGTGAGCCGCTCGTAGCCGATCTGGCCCCTCGGCCCGCGCAGCGTGGAGCGCTCGCCCGGGCGGCTGATCCACACCGGCGGGGCGGTGCGGTCCTCGAACAGCGACGCCACCGACTCGCCGAACACCCCGGCCAGCCGGCGCAGGGTGGACAGGCTCGGCTCGGTGACCCCGCGCTCCACCTGGCTGAGTAGGGTCGCGGACACCCCGGCCTCGGCGGCGAGCGCGCGCAGGCTCAGCCCGCGCCTGGTGCGCAGCTCGCGGAGCTGGTCGCCGATCATGTTCTCCCTGTACAGTGTGGGTGCACGAACGTGTACGGTGCCAGGCTAGTGTGCATCAAGGCTGCACGCCGGAGCCTCCTGGAGCCGCCATGGCCGAGTCCTCACCCGCTCGACGTTCGGTCGCGCACAGGTGGCTGTTGGCGGTGCCGTTCGGCTGGCAGGTGCTGATGGTGCCGGTGGTGAACGACGTCGAGGTCACCGTGCTGCACATCCCGTTCCCGATGTTCTGGCAGATGCTCGGCATCGTGCTGGCCTCGGTGGTGATCGGCGTCGTGTTCCGGCTGGACCGCGCGGCCGGGGTGGAGCGCGAGGAGGCGGAGTTCCTCGCCGGTGACGAGCCCGGGCGGGAGCGCTGATGGCGCTCACGCTGGCACTGATGATCGTGCTCGGCACCGCCGTCGGCTCGATTGCGTACGGGCGCGGCGCCAGGGCTGGGGAGGCGCCCACGCTGACCAGCTGGGCGATCGCCGGTCGCCGGTTCGGCCCGGTGCTGTTCTGGTTCATGAACGCGGGGGAGATCTACACGATCTTCGCCCTGCTCGGCATCTCCGGCTACGCCTGGGCGGCCGGCGCCCCCGCCTACCTGGCGTTCACCTCGGTGTCGTTGAGCTACGCCGTCGGCTACTGGCTGATGCCGAAGATCTGGCGGGCCGGCCGGCGGCACGGGCTGATCACCGAGCCGGACTTCTTCGCCGCCCGCTACGGCGCGCCGTGGCTGGGCGTGGTGACCGGCGTCGTCGGCATCGCGGCGCTGGTGGTCTACGTCCAGATCCAGCTGGTCAGCCTGCGGTTGATCGTCCAGCTCGCGCTCGGCGACGTGCTGTCCGAGGCCGGGGCGGTCGCGCTGGCCGCCGTGCTCATGCTCGCGTTCGTGTTCCTGGTCGGCATGCGCTCGGCGGTGTTCGCGGCCGCCGTGAAGGACGTGCTGGTGGTGGCGCTGGTGGTGCTGCTGGCCGCGACGGTGGCGAGCAGGGTCGGCGCGTCGTCCATGCTGGACGTGTTCCGGCTGGTCGAGGAGCAGCACCCGGGGATCGGTAAGTTCCCCGACACCGGCGAGATGACGTCGGTGTGGCTGATGACCTCGGCGCTGAACGTGGCGCTGGGCAACTGGGTGTTCCCGCACCTGTTCCAGGTCTGCTTCACCGCCCGCTCGGGCACCACGATCCGGCGCAACGCCATCTGGCAGCCGCTGTACTCGCTGGCCTACTTCTTCATCATCCTGCTCGGGTTCGCCGCGCTGGTCGGCGGCAGCCGGCCGCCGGGGGACAACTCCAACGCCGTGCTCCTGGAGCTCGTCTCCCGGACCTACCCGGCGTGGGTGGTCGGCCTGCTGGCCGGGACCGGCTTCCTGCTCGCGCTGGCGCCCGGATCGGTGCTGCTGCTGACCTCGGGCTCGATCTTCGCGCGTAACGTGCTGCGGCCGCTGCGCCGCGAGCTCTCCGACCGGGCCTCGCTGCTGGCGTCCCGGCTGTCGATGGTCGGGTTCGCGGCGGTCGCGGTGTGGCTGACGGTCGGCAACGGCGAGTCGCTGGTGACGATCCTGCTGTACGCCTACTCCGCGATCGGCATGCTCGCGCCCGGGGTGTTCCTGGCCTTCCTGTGGCGCCGGACCACCGCGATCGGGGTGCTGGCCGGCATCGTCGCCGGGTTCGTCGCGCTGCTGGCCCCGCTCGCCAAGGACTACTGGTCGGCCGCGCTGCCGGACTGGGAGCCGGGCCTGATCGCGATGGCGATCGGCGCGGTGGTCACCGTGGTGGTCAGCCTGGTGACGCCCCGCCCGGCGCCGGAGGCCGTTGAGGTGGGGCTGCCCGCACAACGAGAGGTGGTGGGATGACCGAACCGGAACCGGTCACCGAGCTGTACGACCTGCGGGTGACCGTCGAGCGCATCGAGGGCCGCTCGGTGTGCGGGATGCGGGTCGGCGACTACTTCGAGCTGCGCGACAGCGCGCACCTGGAGATCCCGGCCGGGCGGCACTTCTGCGTCTACGCCCTGAGCGCGGTGCTGCCGCTGCTGCCGGCCAAGCAGCGCCGGCTCGCGGCGGGCGACTGGCTGGAGCGCGACTCCCTGGTGTGCTGCCCGGATCCGGAGGAACGGCTGGTGATGAAGGTGGAACGGCTGGGGCTGCGCCGGCTGGACACGAGCGAGCTGACGTGACCGCGTTCTCGCCTCACGCGCCGGCGGGGCTGGATGAGCGCTCTTCGCCGGGTCCGTTCGGCGTCGGTGCGGGTCGCGCTGGACGGGTGGAGATCGGGCTGGGGCTGCAGGGCGACAAGCGGCCGGGGGAGTACGCCGAGCTGGCGCTGATCGCCGAGTCGCACGGGTTCGACGTGATCAGCGTGTACGGCGACCTGATGTTCCAGCCGCCGGTGGTGCCGCTGCTGGAGATCGCCAACGCGACCGGGCGGGTCCGGCTCGGCGCCGCCTGCTGGAACCCGTACTCGCTGCACCCGTACGAGATCGCCGGCCAGGTCGCGGCCCTGGACCTGGCCTCGGACGGGCGGGCCTACCTCGGCCTGGCCCAGGGCGCCTGGCTGGACTCGGTGGGCATCCGGGGCCGGCGGTCGGTGCGCGCGCTCGCCGAGGCCGTCGAGGTGATCAACGCGCTGCTCGCCGGGGAGGACGGCGGGTTCGACGGCGAGGTGTTCCGGATCGAGCCGGGCACCCGGCTGCGCTACCCCGTGCAGCGCTCCAAGGTGCCGGTGCTGATCGGCACCTGGGGTCCGAAGACGGCCGCGGTGGCCGGCCGCGTCGCGGACGAGCTGAAGATCGGCGGCACGGTCAACCCGGCCATGGTGGCGGTGATGCGCGAGCGGGTCGCGGTCGGCACCGCCGAGGTGGGGCGGGCGCCGACGGACGTGGGCATCGTGGCCGGCGCGGTCACCGTGGTCGACGAGGACGCCGAGCTGGCCCGCGCCACCGCCCGCTCCGAGGTGGCCATGTACCTGGACGTGGTGGCCGCCCTGGACCCGACGGTGGCGCTGCCGCCCGAGATGGTCGCCGAGGTCGGCGAGCTCGTGCGCGCCGGAGAGCACGCCAAAGCCGGCGCCCGTATCCCCGACGACGTGCTGGACCGCTTCGCCTTCTCCGGCACCCCGGAGGACGTCGCCCGCCAGGCCCAGCGCCTCATCGACGCCGGCGTCTCCCGCGTGGAGTTCGGCACCCCGCACGGCCTGCGCCCCACCCACGGCGTCCACCTCCTCGGCTCCCGCGTCATCCCCCTCCTGCGCCGCTGACCGGGAGGTGCCGCACAGGTTGTTGGGGTGCCGCGCATGGTGCGGCGTGTGCGGAACCCCCGGTAGGTGCGCGGCGGCTCAGGTTCGGCCATAGGCCGCTAGCAGGTCGGGGTTGCGCAGGCTGATGGTGGCTCCTTCGGCTACGCAGGTGAGGGGGTGGTCGGCCAACTTGACCGGGAATCGGAAGGCGTGTTCGAGGCTGTCGGCGAAGCCTCGGGCCAGCGAGCCGCCGCCGAACAGGACCACACCGTCGGCGAGGATGTCGCCGGTCGCCTGCGGGGGCAGTTCGTCCAGGCAGGCGGCCAGGGTCTGGATGATGGTGTCGATGACGGGGCGGACCACTTCGGCGAGCTCGTCCAGGCCCACTGTCGCGAGCCGGGGGCGGCCGCTGCCGGCGTCGCGGCCCTGGACGACCAGGGTGGGTTCGTCCGCGGTGGAGGCCTGGATCTTGACCTGCTCGGCGGTCAGCTCGCCGACCAGGATCTGGTGGTGCTCGCGCAGGTGGTGGGTGACCGCGAGGGTCATCTCGTCGCCGGCGACCCGGCAGGAGCGGTGCGCGAGGATGCCGCCGAAGCAGAATGCGGTGACCTCGGCGGTGCCGCCGCCGACGTCCACGGCTAAGTGGGCGCGGCGCTCCAGCGGGTCGATGCCGCAGCCGACGGCACCGGCGATGGGTTCGGGCAGTACGCAGGCGCGGTTGATGCCGGCCTCGTCGGCGGCCTCCAGCAGCGCGCGGCGCTCCAGCGGGGTGGCGCCGACCGGGACGCCGATGGCCGCGCGCACCCGTACCCGTCCCCACGGCCTTGGCGCGAGGCGGTGCAGGACGCTGCGCAGGAAGGTCCGGGCGCCCTCCAGGTCGGTGATGACGCCGTCCTGGAGCGGGCGGACGACGTTGATGCCGGTGGGGGAGCGGCCGATCAGCTCGCAGGCCTCCCGGCCCACCGCGACGACGCCCCGCCACGGCGAGCCGGCCTTGGCGAGCATGACCGAGGGCTCGTCGAGCACGATGCCCTCGCTGCTGTCGCAGACCACCGTGTTGGCGGTGCCCAGGTCGATTCCGAACTCTTGCATGGTCTCGCTTCCTCTCAGGGACGTTGGATGGGCGCGGTTTGTTCGATCTCGACCTGGTGGCCGAGGTAGTGGGCCAGCGCGTCTCGGCCGACGGTGGACGCGCTGTTGGCGCCCTGGCCGGAGCCCTGGGTGAGGGTGGTGACGACGATGCCGGGGTCGTGGGCGGGCGCCACGGCGGTGAGCCAGTTGTCGTAGGTGCCGTTGGGCATCGAGCCGTCCTCGGCGGTGCCGGTCTTGGCGCCGACCGGGGCCGGCAGGCTGGCCAGCGAGGACGCGGTGCCGCCGGTGACCACGGCGCGCATGCCGTCCTGGACGGGGCGCAGCGACCCGGCGAACGGCAGCGCGACCGGCGCCGGCGCGGGCAGCGCCGCCCAGGTGTTGCCGCCCCCGGTCGCCAGGCCCAGCCGGGGGGTGACCATCCGGCCGGTGGCCACGGCGGCGGTCCAGCGCGCGTTCTGCAGCGGGGTGACGGACAGGTAGCCCTGGCCGATGCCCATGATCACGGTGGAGCCCGGGTACCAGGTGCCGTTGTCCTCGCGCACCGACTCCGGGGTGCCGAGGTAGCCGGGGGACTCGGCGGGCAGGTCGATCCCGGTGGCCTGACCGACGCCCAGTGCCCGCGCGGCGTCGATCATCGGTTGCGGCCCGAGCGCGACGGCCAGCTTGTAGAAGTACACGTCGTTGGACCAGGCCAGCGCCTGGGTCAGGTTCATCGGACCCATCGGCTTCCAGTTGCCGAAGGTGTGGTCGCCCAGGGTGTAGCTGCCGCCGGTGGGTATCACCTTCTCCGGCGGTATCCGGGGGGTGAGCTGGTTCGCGGTGGCCACCACGAGCTTGAACGTCGAGCCGGGCGGCACCGCGGACTGCGCGGCGTGCTCGCGCATCGGGCTGCCCTTGACCTTGGCCAGCGCCTCGAGCCCGGCGGGGTCGGCCGGCGGGCCGTAGACGTTGTTGTCGTAGCTGGGCACGCTGGCCAGCGCGAGCAGCTGCCCGGTCTTCGGGTCCATGGCCACGGCGGCGCCGACCCGGTCCGGCTGTCCGGCCATCGCGCGGGCCAGGCCGTCGGTGAGCACGCGCTGCAGCCCGAGGTCGAGCGACAGCCGCAGGTTGGCCCCCGGGACCGGGTCGGTGCGCTCGCCCATCGCCACCGGTTCGCCCAGCGGGTTGACGTAGACGCACTGGCGCCCGTCCACCCCGCGCAGCACGGCGTCATACTGCTGTTCGAGCCCGGTGCGCCCGACCACCACGCCCAGCGGCAGGTCCGGCCAGCGGCGGTGCTCGGACGGGGTGGCGATCCCGGTGTAGCCCAGCAGCGAGCCGAGCACCGCGCCGGTGGGGTAGGAGCGGCGCTGGCCGGGCACCACCACGACGCCGGGGATGCCGGCCTTGGCGACGCCGGCCGCGACCGGCGCGTCGACCTTGGCCACCCGCACGGCCAGGGTGGTGGCGGTGGCCGCGCTCAGCGTGGTCCGGATGGCCTCGGCGGGCTGGCCGACCAGCGTGGCCAGCCGGTTCAGGGCGGCCGGGTCGGCTTTCAGCAGCGCGGGCACCGCGTGGATCTCGGACTGCGCGGCGGCGCCGGTGGTGGCCAGCGGGGCGCCGTGCCGGTCGGTGATCTCGCCGCGCGGGGCGGGGATGCGCATGCAGCGGGTCATCTGGTCGATGCCCTGGGCGGCCAGCTCGGGCCCGTCCACCGCGCGCAACCGCCCGCCGTAGCCGGCGAACAACACCAGCAGCGCGGTGATGCCCACCGCGGCCACCCGAACCCAGCGGGGCCGGCGCGCCCGCCACCACGGCGCCCGCCAGAGCCGGCGGCGCTCCCCGTCGCGGCGCACCCCGAGCGCGGCACCGAGCGTGGCCAGGTGCACCACCAGCGCGCTGCCCCCGTAGCTGAGCAGCGGGAACGGCACGCCGGCCAGCGGCAGCAGGCCCAGGTTGCCGCCGAGGGACACCACCGTCTCCACGCCGAACAGCACGGCCAGCCCGCTCGCGAGCAACGCCCCGGGAGGGCTGCGCGGCGCGGCGGCGGCCAGCGCGAGCCGCCACACCAGCACCAGCGCTGCCAGCACCACCGCGACCCCGACGAGGATGCCGAACTGCTCCACCACGCTGGCCACCGCCAGGTCGGTGTGCCGCTCGGGCAGGTACTGGGCGAGCAGCCCGGTCAGCGGGTGGCCCGGCCCGACCAGTGCGCTGGAGCCGACCGCGATCCGCGCCTGGGTGACCGCCCAGCCGGCCCCGGCGGCCGCCTCGTGCGACCCGACGAGGAAGCTGCCCAGCCGCTGCACCTGGTACGGCTGCAGCATGCCGACGACCAGCGGGGCCGCCAGCGCGCCCGCCGCGAACAGCGGCAGCAGCAGCCGCGCCGGCACCCGGGCGAGCAGCAGCATGCACCCGGTCAGCGCGGTCAGCAGCGCGCAGGTGGACAGGTCGGGCTGGGCCACGGTGAGCCCGATCGGGACCACCGCGATCACCGCTGCCAGCCCGAACCGCCGCCAGGCCGGGCCCGGCGAGCCGAGCACCGCCGCCAGCGCCAGCAGCAGCCCGAGCTTGGCCAGCTCGGAGGGCTGGAAGGTGACCGGCCCGATGTCCAGCCAGCGGGTGGCGCCGTTCGCCGAGGAGCCCGCGATCATCACCGCGAGCAGCAGCACGACGGAGAGCCCGTAGCAGCCCCAGCTCAGCGCCCCGAGCCGGCGCACCCGCCAGTGCCCCAGCGCCCAGCCCAGCGCCAGCCCGACCAGCGCGTACATGCCCTGCCGGACGGCCAGGCCCGGGCCGTCCACCGCCCAGAGGTTGGCCAGCCCCACGGCGGTCACCAGCAGCGCGGCGAGCACCGCCAGCAGGTCGAACCCCCGGCCGGGCAGCGGGGCCCGGTCCGGTGGCACGGTCGGCGTCGCCCGGTTCATCTGGGGGCCGCGCAGGTCGCGTCGGCGGGCAGGAGCAGGGTCGGGCTGGCCACCGGGGCCGGCGCGGCGAGCACCGCGGTCAGCGCCAGCGCCTGGCCCGCCGGCAGATCCACCTCGGTGACCGCGGACAGCTGGTCGCCGTTCTCGCCGACCTTCATCGACCCGCCGGGGCGCTGCCAGGTCGCGCCGGTGCACCTGTCGGTGACCTGGAACGTCCAGCCGACCTGTTGCGCGCCGGTGCCGGGGCGCAGCCACACCTGCAGCCGGGTCTGGCAGGCCTGGCCGGGCTCGCAGCTGGCCAGCGGGCGCAGGTCGACCTTGGTCACCGGCCCGTTCGCGGTCGGAACGGGCAGCGGCGGGGGCGCGGGTGCGGGCACCGGCGTGGGCACGGCGCCGGGGGTGGCCGCCGGGCGCCCGGCGGCGTGCAGGGTGGCCAGGTCGGCCTCGATCCGATTGCCGAACAGCGCCAGTTCGAGCGCGATCAGCCCGATCAGCACCAGCGCGGCCAGGAACCACCTGCCGCCCCGGGCCAGGGCGGCGAGGGGCGCACGCCGGGCCGGTTCGGGCGCGGCCGGCGGTTGGGCCCGCGGAGTCGTCGGGGGTGTCGGCGATCGCGTCGACGGGGCGTTCGGCCCGCCGGTGAGCGCCGTGACCAGCGCGGCCAGCTCGCTGCGCGCCCGCCCGGTGCTCGGCGCGGCGGCCGAGCGCAGCGCCGTGGCGCTGGCCGCGATTCCGCCGTCGAGGCCGATCGCGCTGGTCAGCGCCGTGGCCGGTTCGCCGGTCCGGTCACCGTCCGCGAGCACTCGCCCGAGGTGGGCCAGCACGCTGCGCGCCGACGCGCCGGCGGGCTCGACGGCCCCGGGTTCGGGCGCGGCGGGGGAGACCGTGTCGACCAGCCTGGCCTGCCCGTCGAACCCGACCCACACGTTGTGCTCGTCCACCCCGCCGACCGCGGTTCCCGCCTCCCGCCGCTGGTCCAGCTCGCTGACCACCTCGGCCGCGATGACCAGGGCCTGCTGTGGGGTCAGCCGCGCCATCCTGGTCAGCTGCGTCAGGCAGATCCCGGCCGGTCCCGGCGCCGCCGGCCGGCGCTGGCCCGCCCGGGTGCGCCTGGAGACGCCGACGATCGCCAGCCGGGAGCCCGAGCCCCTCGGCCGGTACGCGCCGGGCGGCCTTACGCGATGCACGTCATCCACCCGCCGAGGGCCGATGATGCGTAGTTCCTGATCACCCCTTGCTCCCCAGGTCGTGCGGTGCGCTGGCCGCCGTGGCGGTGACAATGTCGGCCGAGGGGGAGCGACTCGGGTCGTTTCGTTCCGGTACGCCGTGATCGAGTACCCGTTGGCCTATCGACCCAACCAGGGGGACGGCTGGGTCAGGCCGGGCACCATCGGGGCGGGCCGCGCGGCGAGTCGGGGGACCCGGCCGACTCCCGCACCGCCCCGGCCGCCCGCCGCCCGTCCGGCCGCAACCGGCCGGCGCCCAGCAAGGCTAGGCAGAACCGGGCGACGTGCACCGCAAGGGCCTCGCGCGCGGACGCCCACCACCGTCTCGACAACCGCAACAGCCACGTCAGCACGGCATTCACGGCGCGGTTCCCGCCACGTACGGACTTCCCGGCATCACGCGTCTTACCGGGGCCGGCTGGCCGGCGAAACGGCCGCCATCGCCGGGACTCGGGTTTCGTTCTGTACGGCATGTGTCCGGCCCTCACATGCTGCGCGAACCCCCTTCGGTGATTCGCTGTGATCATCCCAATCCTAGTCCCGTGACGTCGGCGAACGGCCATCCTCCGGCAGGGTGACGCTCTCATCCGACGCTGAGAATTCACCGACACGTACATCGTGACAAACGTGTTATCACACCGATGCCCGGTTGATTCCGTAAGCAAATTCCCGCTGCCGCATAGCCAATTGGGCCGTCGCGCACGGCGCACCGTGCGCGACAGCCCAACAAGGTGTGCGGCGACGCCGGGGTTAGCGGCGGACGCGGGACATGATGGCGGCGTGGGCGGCGGTGATGCCGGTGGTGAGGGTGGGCTCGATGACCGGGGCGAAGTGGGGGGAGTGGTTGGTGGGGACGGGCTCGGTGCCGTCGATGACCTCGTCGGGCATGCCGCCGAAGAACCAGTAGACGCCGGGGACCCCGATCGCCTCGGGCAGGTGGCCGAAGTCCTCGCTGCCCATCCGGGGCGCGGCCTCGATGACCTTGTCGGGGCCCAGCGCGTCGGACAGGGCGGCGGTGAGGCGCTCGGTGGCGTCGGGGTCGTTGTAGAGGAGGGGGAAGGTGTAGAGCTCCTCGATGGTGGGGTCGGGGGCGCCGGACGCCTGGGCCTCGGCGGTGATCACGCGGCGCAGCGCGGCGAGGACCTTCTCCCGGACGCCGGCGTCGAGGTTGCGCACGTTGACGGTGAACTCGGCGCTGGCCGGGATGATGTTCTCCTTCAGGCCGGCGTGGAAGCTCGCGATGGTCACCACGGCGGCGCGCTGCGGGTTCACCTCCCGGGACACGATGCTCTGGATCCGCACCACCATGTGCGCGGCCAGCACCACCGGGTCGATGGTGTTCTCCGGCTGCGAGCCGTGCCCGCCCCGCCCGCGCACGGTGACCTTCCAGCTGTCGGCCATGGCCATGGCGGGGCCGGGGCGCACGTCCACGGTGCCGGTGCGGCCGGGCCAGACGTGCTGGCCGAACACCACCTCGGGCCTCGGCACCCGGTCCCACAGCCCGTCGGCGACCATCGCCGCGGCGCCCTCGCTGGTCTCCTCACCGGGCTGGAAGACGAGCACCACGGTGCCCGCCCAGGAGCCGCGGTCGGCGGTCAGCAGGGTGGCCGCGCCGATCGCGCTGGTGACGTGGAAGTCGTGGCCGCAGGCGTGCATCACCGGCACGGCGGTGCCGTCCGGGAGCGTGCCCGTGGCGGTGCTCGCGTACGCCAGGCCGGTGTCCTCGCGCAGCGGCAGCGCGTCGGTGTCCGCCCGGAAGCCGACCACCGGACCCTCGCCGTTGCGCAGCACGGCCGCCACGCCGGTGCCGCCGACGATGGTGGTCTCCCAGCCGAGCGCGGACATCCGCTGCTCGATCAGGGCGGCGGTGCGGTGCTCCTGCATGGACAGCTCGGGCGCGGCGTGCAGCCCCCGGTACAGCTCGTGCAGGTCGTCCCGCAGTTCGGTGGAGATCTCCGCGGCGACCGGGAGCGAGGTCATCGGCAGTCCGTCCCTTCGTGCGTGCCTGTCGTGCGGCCAGTATCGCCCCTTGACACCCCGTCGGCTGGGTCATAGTTTTTGAGAAATCGATTACCCAGCTCGGAGGTAGTTGATGGTTGGCCTGTCCGCACCGTCGCGGGTGACGACCCGTCGGGTGTACGCGCTGGGTTCGCTGGCCGCGATCCTCTTCGGCTACGACAACGGCATCATCGGTGCCGCGTTGCTGTTCGTCCCGAACGACCTGCCGCTGAGCCCGTGGGCGACGGGTGTGCTGGTCAGCTCGACGGTGTTCGGGGCGATGGTCGGGGCGCTGGGCAGCGGGCCGGTGGCCGACCGGGCGGGGCGGCAGCGGGTGCTGCTGGCGGCCGGCGTGGTGTTCACCCTCGGGGCACTGGGCTCGGGGCTGGCCACCGGCGTCGGGACGCTGGTGGCGTTCCGGTTCGTGCTGGGGCTGGCCATCGGGATCGCCTCGGTGCTGGTACCCGTCTACCTGGCCGAGATGGCGCCGGCGGCCGACCGGGGCGTGACGACCTCGCTGAACCAGTACATGATCATTATCGGTACCGGGTTGGCGGCCGGGGTCGGCTTCGGGTTGTCGTTCGTGGGGTCGTGGCGGTGGATGCTGCTGGTCGGCGTCTTCCCCGCGGTCCTGCTGGTGGTCGGGATGATCGGGATGCCGGACACGCCCCGGTCACTGGTGCGGCGGGGTCAGGTCGAGCGGGCGCGCGAGCTGCTGGTCGGGCTGCGCGGCGACGGCGCCTCGGTGGAGCGCGAGCTGGCGGAGATCACCGAGCTGGAACGGGACGAGCGGGAGCGCAGCTCCGGGGCGCGGCTGTCCGAGGGCTGGGTGCGCAAGCTGTTGCTGCTGGGCGTGATGCTCGCGGTGTTCCAGCAGGTCACCGGCATCAACGCGATCGTCTACTACGCGCCGAAGGTGCTCACCGACTTCGGCGTCTCCAGCACCGCCGCGCTGTTGTTCGTCTTCGTCAACGGCATGGTGAACATCGGGACGATCGCCGTCGTGGTGCGGCGCAAGATCGTGGACCGGCGCGGGCGCAAGCCGATGCTGCTGGCCGGGCTGGTGGGCATGTCGGCCAGCCTGCTCGCGGTCGGGGTGGCCGCGATCGTGCTGCCGGCCAGCTCGACGGCGCTGTTCGTCGTCGCGGTCGCCGCGTTCGTGGTGTTCACCAACACGTTCTCGGCGACGTGGGGGCCGGTGCTGTGGGTGATGCTGGCCGAGATCTTCCCGCTCGCGGTCCGGGGCCGGGCCATGGCGATCGCCACGCTGTTCAACTGGCTGGCCGCGTTCGTGGTGTCGCTGACCTTCCCCCGGCTCACCGAGCTGGCCGGAACCGGGACCATGCTGGTGGTCTACGCGGTGGTCGGCGTGGTGATCTTCCCGGTGGTCTGGCGGGTGGTGCCGGAGACCAAGCAGCGCAGCCTGGAGGCGCTGGAGGCCGCCTTCCGGAGTGGCGACGGCCGGTTGTGAGATTTGTGGGGGATGACAGCGCGGGCGCGTCGAAGGTTGGGTGAAGAGCCGAAGACGCGGTGTTCGTCCTGATGCGACAGTGCCGCTATGGGTGCGCGGGTTCGGCCTCGGTTGGCGGCTTCGGCCGGGTATCGGCTGCACCGGTTGTTGGCCTCGAACGCGGTGTTCCGGGGATTCGCGCGGTGGGTCGAGCGCCGGCCGAGGGCGTACAGCTGGTTCGCCGAGGGGGAGCGGGTCGCCAAGGAGGCCCTGTTCGGCTGCCGGATGTGCGGGCAGTGCGCGCTGCCGGTGACCGGCTACACCTGCCCGATGACCTGCCCCAAGCGGCTGCGCAACGGTCCGTGCGGCGGGGTGTCGCCGGCCGGGATGTGCGAGGTCGAGCCGGAGCTGCGGTGCGTCTGGGTGGTCGCCTTCGAGCGGGCGGAGGCGGCGGGCCGCCGCGCCGACCTGGACCGGCTGCACCGGCCCGTCGACCACCGCCAGCGGGGCCGCAGCTCGTGGGTCAACTACTGGCGGGGCCGCGACGCGCACCTGTGGTCCGAGCCCGCCGCGACGCGTCCGCCCCTGGGCATCGGGGTGGGCGATGGACGTTGACGCCCGCTGGGGCCGGGTTCGGGTGGTTCGTGACTGGGTGCAGTACCGGGAGAACTTCCGCGAGGCCGTCGAGCTGCGGCCGGTGCTGTCGTCCAACGGAGACCGCTCGGTGGAGATCGCGGTGGACGCGCGGCGCGCGGGCGAGGCCCGGTGGCGCGAGCTGGTTCAGGCCCGGACGGCCGGCGAGGACCGGGTGTTCCTGGAGGGGTGGGGGCCCGGCAGCGAGGGGTGCATCTGGGGCTTCAACGCGTTGTACTGGCGGGACCTGGACCTGTGGGAGAAGTCCACCGGCCGGGGGTACGAGCAGGCGCTTCCCAGCGGGCGCAGCGATGCGCGCAACCGGGGCGCGGCGCGTGAGCTGGTCGGTGGGTTGTTCGCGGTGTGGGACCGGCTGGGCGGCGCGCTGCCCGAGCAGCTGTACGTGGTCGAGCTGGGGGTGGGCAACGGCGGGCAGGCGCGGGTGTTCCTCGACGAGCTGCGCGCGATGGACGCGGAGCTGGGGCGCGGCTACTACCGGCGGTTGCAGTACCTGATGTGTGACAACTCCGAGCACGTGCTGGGCCTGGCTCGGGAGGCGGTCGCCGAGCACGCCGAGCACGTCAGCTCGCTGAGCGTGGACGCGACCCGGCCGTGCCTGTCGTTGGGCTTCCTGCGCTCGAAGGTGTTCCTGGTCTACGTCTCCAACGTCTACGACAACCTGCCCACCGACGAGCTCGCGCAGCGTGACGGCCGCCCGTACCTGGTGCAGACCAGGGCGTACCTGCCGGCCGGGCAGGCGCGGGAGCTGGCCGGGTCGGTGGGCGCGGGCGTGGCGGAGCTGCCGGCGCTGGTGGGCAAGCTGGCGCGGCTGGGGCCGGCGCTGTTGGCCGAGGCCGCGCCGGAGCGGTTCGCCGGCGTGGAGGCGGCGGTGTCGTTCTGGCGGCGGGCGTGGCGCGCGGTGCGGCTGGCCGAGCGGTACGTGCCGTTGGGTCGGCCGGACGAGTACCGGCCGGCGCCCTCGGTGGACGGGCAGTGCGTGCGGTCACTGTGGGAGTCCGGCGCGGACGTGCGGATGCACGTGAACAACGGCGCGCTGGCCAGCTTCACCGACAGCCTCCGGCTGCTGCACCCGTCCGGCACGCTGGTCTGCCACGACCTGTTCGTCACCGACACCGAGGGGTACCGGGACAGGTTCCGGGGGCCGGGGAAGTACGACGGGTCGGTGGTGAACTGGGTCAACGGCCCGCTGCTCGCGCGGGTGGGCCGCCGGCTGGGGTTCGACGTGCGGTACGCCCCGTTCGCGCACCGCGCCGGCGGCAACATCGTGACCATGACCGCTCGCGCCCTCGGCTGACCGGGCCGTACCCTTCCGACCGAGGGGGGCGGCGTGATCGAAGTGCGGGCACTCGGACCCGACGAGTGGCGGGTGTGGCGGAAGTTGCGTTTGGAGGCGCTCGCGGAGTCGCCGGCGGCGTTCGGGTCGAAGCTCGCGGACTGGACCGGTCCCGGGGACACCGAGGCGCGCTGGCGGTCGCGGCTGGCCGGCCTTTCGCTGAAGTTGGTGCTCCGGGCGGACGGTGCGCCGGCCGGGATCGTCGGGGGTTACATCAGGGACGACGGCGTGGCGGAGATGGTCTCGCTGTGGGTCGCCCCGTTCGCCCGCGGCCTCGGGGTCGGCGACGCGGCGGTGCGGACCGTCCTGGTCTGGGCGGACCCCCGGGACGTCATGCTGTCGGTGAAGGTCGGCAACGAGCCGGCGATCGCGCTGTACCGGCGGCACGGGTTCGTGGACGCCGGCCCGTCGCCCACCGAGCCCGACGAGCGGTTGATGCGCCGCTCGCGCGGGTCAGGGTGAGCCCTTTTTGTCACCGTGCTGTGCCACCGTGTCCGGGAACGTGTCACAGTGGGTCTAGGAGACGGGACGGGGCCATGATGAGCAGGCACGCGACGAGGCAGGCGGATGTCGTCGAGATCGACGACCCCGCCGAGGCGTTCGAGGTGTTCGACACGGTGTGCCGGCGCGAGCTAGGCATCGAGGGACGGGAGTTCCTGCGTCGTTGGGATGCCGGCCGGTACAGCGGCACGGATGTCGACGATGTCGAGGGGCTTGCGGAGGTCGTCGCGGCGTTGAGCTTCGCCCGCTGACCGTGTACCCGCGACGTGCCTGGTCACACGGCCCAGGAGGCCGTTAACTCCTTCATCGCGCCGCTCCACCGAGCGGTGTCGACCCTGGCGGGTCACGGGCAGATCGCCGTCGTGCGGCGCGGCCAGTACGCCAAGGGTCGCATCTATTCGTGGGAGCTGAACGGCGGCCAGGGCATGACGTGGCCAGGTGTCGGAACGTTCGTCGCCAACATGAACTTTGAGATCGTGGACGCGGACCCCGACCGCCATGATCCGGAGGAAGGCACGCTGCGGGTATCGACGCGGAGCTACCACTACCACTTCCTCGAACCTGGCACACGCCGGGCGAAGTGGCGGATGCACTGGCACCCGACGGGGTGCAGCTCCTTCACGGATCCTCATCTGCACCGGCCACCGGATATCAAGGTTCATTGGCCGACGCCGCGCATGTCGTTCGAGACGGCCATCCGTTGGTGCGAGGTCGAAGGAGTGCCCCTGGCGTGTGATCGGAGCGAGTTCGAGGATCGGCTGACCGAAGCCGAGTCGGGGTTCCGGCTCTTCGGCTCTTGGCGGGAGGTCACAGACTCCGGGTACCCGAGCCGTCTCGGACAGCCGAGCTAGTCATCCCGGGCACGGTGACGCCACCGCCCGTGCCACCGAGGCGATGTCGGAGGGGCGGACACGGCAGCAGCCGCCGACGATCCGGGCGCCCAGGGCCGCCCACCGGGGCGCCTGGGCGGGGGAGTAGCGCGACGGGCCGGTCCAGCGGCGGTGGGAGGCGTCCCAGCGCTCGCCGCCGTTCGGGTAGGCGATCGCGGGCTTGCCGGTGACCTCGCGGGCCAGGGGGAGCGCCGTTGCCACGTCGGCCGGGTCGCAGCAGTTGACGCCGACCGCCACGATCTCCGGCACGCCCGCCGCGACCGCGAACGCCTCGGCCAGCGGCTGGCCGGCGCGGGTGCGGGCGCCCTCGATGCTGTAGCTCAGCCAGGCCGGCACCCCGAGCCCGCGCACCAGCGTCATCAGCGCCTCGGCCTCGTCGATGTCGGGCACCGTCTCCAGCGCCAGCACGTCCGCCCCCGCCTCGGCCAGCACCTCCAGCCGGGGCCGGTGCCAGGTGGCCAGTTGCGCGCGCGTGAGCCCGTAGCGGCCGCGGTACTCCGAGCCGTCGGCCAGCGCGGCGCCGTACGGACCCACCGAGGCGGCCACGAACCGCCGCCGGCCATCGTCGGCCACCTCGGCCCGCGCCGCGTTCGCCAGCTCGACGGCGAGGCGCAGCAACCGGACCGTGTCGCGCCGCCCGATCCCGCGCACCGCGAACCCGTCGAACGAGGCCTGGTAGCTCGCCGTCGTGGCGATCACCGCCCCGGACCGGAAGAACGCCCGGTGCACCGCCGTGATCTCCTCCGGCGCGTCCAGCAGCAGCCGCGCCGACCACAGGGCGTCGGACAGGTCGTGCCCGCGCCGCTCCAGTTCGGACGCCAGGCCACCGTCGGTGACCAGGACGCCCCCGTCCGGCTCGAGCAGCGGCCTCATGAGAACCGCCGTTCCCCCGCCCAGCCCGGATCGCCGGTCCTGGCGAAGCGCACCCACGCGCCGTGCATCTCGGCGGCGAGCCCGGGCGGGATGTCCGGGCCGAGCAGGCCGTCGGCGGTGCGCAGCGCCGGCAGCTCGGTGTTGTCGAACACGAACGGCAGCTCCGCGGTGTGGCAGGCGCCGTGCGGGCCGCCGCGCCAGTCGAACGTGTAGGTGAACGCCTTGTCGTACCGGGCGACCAGGCGCTCGCGGCCGTCGCGGAACAGCGCGTCGATCGCCTCGGCCCGCTCGGGGAGCCCGTAGAGCAGCGACTCCTGCGAGTTCGTGCCGGCCAGCACGTCCACCGGGAGCGCCGGGCCGGGCTCGTCGAGCACCACCCCGAGCGGGGCCAGCCCCGAACCGCCGGGCACGAGCTCGGCGACCAGCCGCTCGTCGGACACCTCGGCGAGCCCGCGCGCGGTGGCCGGCACGCCCAGCCGCTCGGCCAGCTCCCGCGTCGTCCGCGCCGCCCGCGTTCCGGAGAGCGTGCTGAGCCCGCCGCTCTGGCTGATCGCGCGCCGGAACAGCCCGGACGCCTCCGGCGTGACCAGCAGCGCGCCGACGATCATCGCGCCCGCCGACTGCCCGAACAGCGTGACCTGCTCCGGGTCCCCGCCGAAGGCCGCGATGTTGCGCCGCACCCAGCCGAGCGCGGCCAGCACGTCCAGCAGCCCTCGGTTGCGCGGCGCGTCGGGCAGGTCCAGCCATCCGGGCGCGCCGAGCCGGTAGTTCAGCGTCACCAGCGCCACGCCGTCGCGGGCGAAGGAGGTCCCGTCGTAGAGCGGCGCCTGGCCGGTGCCGGAGACGAACCCGCCGCCGTGCACGAACACCATCACCGGCGCGCTGCCCCCGGTCGACGGCGTCCAGACGTTGAGCGTCAGGTAGTCCTCGCCGCGAACCCAGCCCGGCCCCACCACCTGGCTCAGGTCGACCGAGAACCGCCTGGGCGGCGCCGGCGCCGTGGGCCCCTGACCGTCCGCGCCCGGCCCGCCGTCCACCGGTACCGGGGCGGCGAACCGCGCGGCGCCGACGGGCGCCTCGGCGTAGCGGATGTTCCGGAAGACGCTCACCGCCACGTCGCCCACTCCTTCACCGCGAACCTGCCGCCGTCGCGCCGCACCTGCGCCGCCCCGGGCCCGGGGAAGTGGGCCGGGAACAGCAGCGCGTTGTGGTCGGCCGTCCACCCCAGTATCCGGCGCCGCTCGGTGCTCGCCCGTGCCTCGTCCTCGTCGAAGCACGGGGAGCAGTCCGGCTCGGCGATCTGCAGCGGGCTGTGCAGCAGGTCGCCGACGAAGACCGCCCGCTCGGTGCCCGAGCGCAGGTGCAGCACCGACGAGCCCGGCGTGTGCCCGGGCGCCGGCTCGATGCGCAGGTGGGCGTCGACGTCATGGTGGTCGCCCTCCCACAGCACGGTCTGCCCGGCGCGGTGGACCGGCGCGACGCTGTCCTCGAACACGTTCTGCATCCGGCGCCCGGAGCGGGTCCGGATCTGGTTCTCCGGGTTCCAGTACTCGAAGTCCGCGCGGGCGACGACGTACTCGGCGTTCGGGAAGGTCGGCTGCCACTCGCGATCGACCAGGTGGGTGTTCCAGCCGACGTGGTCGCCGTGCAGGTGGGTGCAGACGACCACGTCGACGTCCTCCGGCCGCACGCCGGCGGTGGCCAGCTCGCCCAGGAAGTCGGTGTCGAGGTGGGCGAAGACCGGCATGTACGGCCGCTCCCGACCGTTGCCGATGCCGGTGTCGACCAGGATCGTCCGGCCCTCGCTGCGCAGCACCCAGGTCTGGACCGAGGCGCGGACCTCGTCGGCGGCCGGGTCGAAGTACTCGGGAGCCAGCCAGTGCTGGTGCTCGCGCCAGTGCCCGGCGTCCACATCGGGGAAGACGGCGTCGCGCGGCAGGCTCATCCCGCGCACCTCCGTCACGCGGGTGATCTCGACGTCGCCCAGGGAGATGGTGTCCATGCGTTCCATGGTTCGCGACGGGTGGGCCTCGGCGGTATCGGTCGGCCGACTGCAGTCGGGGATACAGTCGCGGGCGTGACGGTGCTCGGGCGGGAGGTCGAGAGCGCCGCCGTGCTCGGCCTTACCAGCGGTGTCCTGATCCTGACCGGTGAGCCGGGCGCGGGCAAGAGCACGCTGCTGGGGCTGGCGGCCGATGCCCATGTCGATGCCCATGTCGATGCACACGGCGGCCGGGTGCTACGGATGGCCGGCAGCGAGAGCGAGGCCAACCTGCCGTTCGCCGGGCTGCACCAGTTGCTGCGGCCGGTCCTCGGCGCGGCCGGCGAGCTGCCCGCGCGGCAGCGTTCGGCGCTGCTCGGCGCCGTCGGCCTGGGAGACGGCGAGGTCGGCGACGGCCCGCCGGACCGGCTGCTGGTCGGGGTCGCGCTGCTCGCCCTGCTCTCCGACCTGGCCGGGCGCTCGCCGCTGCTCGTGGTCGCCGACGACCTGCAGTGGGTGGACGCCGAGTCGCGGGCGGCGCTCGGGTTCGCCGCCAGGCGCATCGACGACGAACCGCTCGCGCTGCTCGGCGCGACCAGGGACGCGGCGGGGTTCTCCGGGTTTCCGACGCTGCCGCTGCCGCCGCTGGACGCGCGCGCCAGCGGCCTGCTGCTGGACCGGCAGCCGGGTCCGCCGGCCGGCGAGCGCCGGGTCCGCATCCTCGACCAGGCCGCCGGGAACCCGCTCGCGCTGGTCGAGCTGGCCAGAGCGGAGTGCGGCGAGGACGACCAGCTGCCGCTGACCGACCGGCTGATGCGGGTCTTCGCCGCCGACCTGCACGCGCTGCCCGAGGCCACCCGGCACGCGCTGCTGCTGGTCGCCGCCGACGAGCTGGCGGCGGCCGGGCAGGCCGAGGCGCTGGCGCCCGCCGAGTCCGCCGGGCTGGTCAGGGTGACCGGCGGGCGGGTGCGGTTCCGGCATCCGCTGGTCAGGTCGGCGATCTACCAGTCCGCGCCGCTGGCCGCCCGGCGCCGCGCGCACCGGGAGCTGGCGGACCTGCTCGAAGGCGAACCGGACCGGCGCGCGTGGCACCTGGCGGCCGCAGCCGAGGGGCCGGAGGAGCCGGTGGCCGCGGCGCTGGAGGCCACGGCGGTCACGGCCCGGGTGCGCGGCGGGTACGCGGCGGCGGTGGCCGCCCTGGAGCGCGCCGCCGAGCTGAGCCCCCGGCGCCACGACCGTGCGCGGCGGCTGGTCAGGGCGGCCGGCGTGGCCGTCTGCACCGGGCAGCCGCGCTGGGTGGAACGGCTCGCCGGCAAGGCGCTGGCGGTCACCGACGACCCGGCACTGGCCGCCGAGGCGTCGCTGCGGGTCGGCCAGGTGCTCACCCTGACCGCCGACCACGACACGGCGTTGTCGCTGCTCCTGCGGGCGGCGGACGATCCTGGCCTGGCGCGGCTGGCCGTCGCGTCGGCCTCGGTCGCCGGGTTCTACTCCGGTGACGAGCGGCACCGGCGCGCGGCCAGGGCCCGCGCGGGCGACGACCCGTGGACGCTGGCGGTGACCGACCCGGTCCGGGGCCGGGCCGAGCTGGTGGCCGCGCTGCCGGGCCTGGTCGAGCGCGCCGGGGCCGATCCGGGCGTGCTCACCGCGCTGGGGGCGATGGCCTGGCTGCTGGACGAGACGGCGCAGGCGGTGCGCATCTTCGACGACGCACTGCACCGCTGGCGGATGAGCGGCGCGCTGCCCACCGGGCTGGGCTGCTCGGCTGGCTGGGCGTACCTGGACCACGGCCGGTGGGCGCAGGCGCGGCTGGCGGCCACGAACGCCAGCTTCGCCGACTCCGGGCTGCCGCACCTGGACGCCGCGCTGCGCTCGCTCGACGCGGCCACGCTCGCGCTCACCGGTGACACCGCCGAGGCCCGCCGCGTCGCGTCCGCCGCGCTGTCCCTGGTGGACCCGGACCGCAGCCGCGCGGTCGGGGTGCGCACCCGGTGGGCGCTGGGCATGGCCGCCGTGGCCGACGGCGACCACACGGGCGCCTACGACCGGTTCCGCCCGATGTTCACCGCCGACGGCGACCCGGTGCACTACGCGTGCTCGTACGCCGGGCTGGCCGAGCTGGCGGCGGCCGCCGTGCGCACCGGCCACCACGCCGAGGCGGCGGCGATCGTGGCCCGCGCCGCCGACCACCCCTCACCCCGCGTGCGCGCCCTGACCCACCGGGCCCGCGCGCTGCTCGACCCGTCCGACGCCGAGCCGCACTTCGAACGGGCACTGGCCGACCACGCCGGTGACCAGTGGCCGTTCGAACGCGCGCAGGTCCTGCTGGACTTCGGGGAATGGCTGCGCCGCCGCAGGCGGATCACCGAGGCCCGCCCGAAGCTGCGGTCCGCCGAGGAGGCCTTCCGCCGCCTCGGCGCCCGCCCGTGGGTCGACCGCGCACTGGCCGAGCTGCGCGCCGCCGGCGTCGACACCCGACCCGCCGCGCCGAACGCGCTGGCCACCCTCACCCCGCAGCAGCAGCACATCATCCGGCTGGCCGCGCAGGGCCTGAGCAACCGCGAGATCGGCGAGCGGCTGTTCCTGTCACCCCGGACCGTCGGCTCGCACCTCTACCGGAGCTTCCCCAAGCTCGGCGTCACCGCCCGGTCGCAGCTGCGCGACCTGGTCGCCAGAACGGGTCCCGGCCGATGAAGCCCAGCAGCCTGGTCTGCGCGTCCGAGCCGTCGGGGACGTCGACCCTGGGGCCGTACTGGCCGGACGAGCGCAGGATCTCCTCGATCTGCTCCATCCCGCCGAGCAGCTGGGCGCAGAACTCGGGGTCGAGCCTGTCGTCCTGGCCGGTGGCCCTGGCCAGGTCCCAGGTGTGCATGAACACGTCGGACACGTAGAACCTGTCGATCGCGGCGTCCACCGGAAGGCTGCCGATGTGCGGGTTGGTCAGCTCCCGGCCCGCCGTGCCCGGGTCGTCCAGCACCGCCTGCACGCCGTCGCTGTGCACCGTCCAGGCGGCGACCGGGTCGTCGTCCACGGACGGCCCCCTGGGCAGCTCGATGCCGGCGCCGGCGGCCAGGAACCCGGGGAACCATTCGGTGAGGTGGCGCACCACGTCGCGGGCGGTCCAGCCGGCGACGGGGGAGGGCGCGTCCCAGTCCTGAGTTCCGAGGACCCGGTCGGTGAACGGCCCGGCGACCTGCCGGTGCCGCTCGCTCGGGTGATCAGAGAGTGCCATCGGCGAGCATCCTGTCCAGCTTGGCGTGACCCTGGTCGACGCCGACCTCCATGCCGCTGCGCAGGATCGCGTCGCGGCCCTCCAGGCTGTCGACCAGCGCCTGCGTCCGCAGCCGGGCGCGGCCCCCGCCCAGGTCGTCGAACCACAGCGTCTCCAGTGCGACCCCGTCGGGCTCGCCCTCGTAGGTGAAGGTCTGGACGATCCGGTCCGGGCGGATCTCGTGGAAGCAGCCGTGGAACCAGTACCGCGTGCCGTCGAGCTCCGAGACGTAGCGCCAGCTGCCGCCGGTGCGCGCGTCCCAGTGGTCGATCCGGGTGGTCAGCGCGTCGGGGCCGACCCACCGGGCGAACAGCTCGGGATCGGTGTGCGCGCGCAGCAGCTGCCCGGGCGTGGCCGCGAACTCACGGGTCGTCCGGATGATCGGCAGCTTCGGATCGGCCTCGATGACCGTCTGCGAGGTCGTGTTCATGCTCGTCTCCCTTCATCTGCGCCAGGACGTCGTCCAGGCGGCGGTAGCGCCGTTCGAGGCGGCCCCGGTGGCGCTCGATCCAGGTGTCCATCAGGTCGAAGGCCCTCGGCTCCAGGCGAACCGGCCGGGGCTGCGGGCCTCGCGGGCGGCTGACCAGCCCGGCGGTCTCGAGCACCCGAAGGTGCTTGTAGACGGCCTGCAGCGACATCCGGTACGGCTCGGCGAGCTCGCTCACCGTCGCCTCGCCGCCCGAGAGCCGGGCCACCATGTCGCGCCGGGTCGGGTCCGCGAGGGCGGCGAAGACCCGGGACAGCTGGTCCACGGTCATCGCGCGCCTCCCGTTGCAACCCAATGGTTGAAAGGACGATAGGGCGCGCGGTCGTTTCCGTCAAACCGCGTGGTTGAAAGGGCTGATGAGCGGGCTGCGGCCCTCGCGGGTCGTTTGTCGCCGTCGCGAGCGGGTAGACGGGCGCCGGGCCGAGTTGAGGGGGAGCCGGTGCTGTCCGTCGCGTTCGCGGTGCTCGCCGCGCTGCTCAACGCCGTCGCGGCGGTGCTGCAGCGCAAGGGAGGGCAGGCCCAGCCCGACGAGCGCGCGTTCTCCCCACGGCTGTTGTGGGAGCTGGTGCGCGGGCCGGCGTGGCTGGCCGGGGTCGCCACGCTGGTGCTGGGCTTCGTGGCGCAGGCCGTGGCGCTCACGGCGGGCGGGGTGGCCCGGGTGCAGTCGCTGCTGGTGGCCGAGCTGCCGTTCGCGCTGCTGCTGGGCTCGTTGGTGTTCGGCGGCCGGCCGCGCCGCGTCGAGTGGCTGTCGATCGTCGCGCTCACCGCCGGGCTGGCGCTGTTCCTGTCCTGCCTGTCCCCGGAGGGCGGCGACCCGCTGGGCGCGCCGGCGTGGGCCTGGGCGCTCGGGCTCGGGGTGTGCGCGGTGGTCGTCGGGGCCGCCGTGGTGCTCGGCCGCGCCCTGTCCGGACACCGCCGCGCCGCGCTGCTGGGCATCGCCACCGGCGGCCTGTTCGGCCTGGACGCCGCGCTCACCACCGCGATCGGCACGTCGGCCGCTCGCGGCGGGCCGGCCGGGGTGTTCACCGCGTGGCAGGCCTACCTGCTGCTCGTGCTCGCCCCGGTGGCGTTCTTCCTGCTGCAGAACGCGTTGCAGGCGGGCAGCCTGGTCGCCTCGCAGCCGGGGTTCACCCTGGCCAACCCGGTGGTGTCGGTGGGGTGGGGCGTGCTGGTGTTCGGGGAGCGGGTGCGCGGCGGCTGGTGGACGGTCGGCACCCTGGCCGGGGCCGTGCTGATCGCCGGCGGGACGCTGTTGCTGGCCCGGTCGCCCTTGTTGTCCGGTCAACGATAATTGCGCCGCCGGTGTTTAGCTCGGGTCCGCCGGGGAATCGTTCAGCATGATTGTTCTCGGTGTGATCTTACTCGTCATCGGTTGGCTTACCGGCATCTCCATTCTCTACACGGTCGGAGGGATCCTCCTGGTCGTCGGCTTGGTGTTGCTGCTGCTCGGGTCGGTCGGACGTCCCGTCGCCGGGCGCAGGTGGTATTTCTAGTTCGCCGGCGCCCGCCACGGCGGGGGTGAGGCAAAGCGGCTCAGCTGCATGATCAGCCAGCGGCGGTCGGCCCGCCGGGGCTGGCGGAAGATGGCGCTGGCCCAGATCGTGTGTTCGTCGGCGATGAGCGCGGCGGCGAAGTGGGCGACGGTGTCCGGCGCGGGCACGAGCTGGCGGGGCAGGTACCGCTGGACGCCCTCCGCTCGCCGCTGGTCACCCAGGTCGCCGGCGGGCAGCAGCGTCGCCGACCAGCCGCTGTCCTGGCCCCACTCCAGTTGGGTGGGCGCCCACCGCTCGGGGTGGGCGTCGAGCGGCACGAGCCTGAGCAGGCCGGCCAGCACGCCCGGTTCGGCCGCTCCGGCTCGTATCTCGCCGACGAGGATGCCGCGCTGCGTGAGGCGGTTCGCCACGGCGGCCAGGTAGCCGCCGACGAGCATCCGCTCGTCCAACGGCGCGCTCGCCGCCTCGGCCGCCGGCCTGGGCCGGGGCAGCGTGTCGCGCGCGGTGTCCATTACTGACTTCGACATAGGTTCGTCCTCCCGTCGCATGTGCGTGGCGCACCGCACGACGTGGTAGCTCCGCGAGTGCGCCACGACCGAGATGTCCTGGCGGGAGGCCTCAGGTCCCTCGTTCGGATGGCGACGATCGTCGCCGATTCGCACCCGCGACCAAGCTAGACCCCGGGCTGGGCGGGCGCACCTGTCCTCGGCCGGAATAGCCCGGATGGATGGCCGGCGATGTTTGTCGGGCGCGGGTCCGGGTATCGCGTCTGTTGCCCATGTGTTCGTCGAACAGCCGGAGGTGTTGTCCGGTGGCTCCGTCCCACGGGATGCCCGTCGACCTCTTCGGGCGCTCGAGCCCGGCGCGGGAGGCGGACGTGGTCGAGCTGCGGGTGGCGGCCCAGCAGGGGATGGTCTACACGGTCCGCGCGGTCGCGGCACACCTGGCCGGGCGCGCGGACTTCGACATCGACGCCATCGCCGACCTGAGGCTCGCCGTCGACGAGGCGTGCAACTGCCTGATCCAGGTCGCCACCTCGTCGGCCACCATGCGCTGCGTGTTCACCATCGGGCCGGACACCATGGACGTGGTCGTCGGCACCGAGGCCGTGCCCCGCGCGAGCGTGGACACGTCCGGGTTCGGCTGGCAGCTGCTGCGCGCGCTCACCGAGCAACCTCGGCTGGAGACCGACGTCCGAGGAGAGTTCGGGGGGCTCGCGATCCGGTTCACCACCCGCACCGACAGGAGCCGTCCGTGATCGCCCACACCCTGACCACGCCCCGCCCGCGCGGTGCACCGCCGTCGGAGGCCGTCGCCGGTGATCGTGACCTCACCGGCAGCGGGGAGCTGAGCTACCTCTCCGAAGCGCTGGGCGAGTTCGCCACGATGTGCCCGGACGACCCGCGGCGCGCGAGGCTGCGTGACCGGCTCGTCGCCGGCTTCCTGCCGGTCGCGCGGCGCATCGCCCACCGCTTCGCCCACCGGGGCGAGCCGGTCGACGACCTGATCCAGGTGGCCACCCTCGGGTTGATCAGGGCGCTGGACCGCTTCCAGCCCGACTACGGCAGCGACTTCCTGTCCTTCGCGGTGCCCACCATCACCGGCGAGATCCGCCGCTACTTCCGTGACCAGGGCTGGGGGATGCGGGTGCCCCGCCGGCTCAAGGACCTGCACGTCTCGATCACGGCCACGGTGTCCCGGCTGTCGCAGGGGCTGGGCAGGGCGCCGCGCCCCAGCGAGATCGCCGCCGCGCTCGACCTCCCGGTGGAGGAGGTGCTGGAGGGGCTCGAAGCGGGCCAGGCGTACCGCGCCGACTCGCTGGACGCCGAGTTGGACGGTGAGGGGCGCTCGGAGACACTGGGGGACATACTGGGCCAGCCGGATGGGGATCTTGAGCTGGTCGACTACCAGCAGTCTCTGCAGCCGCTGTTGGCCGAGCTGCCCGAGCGCGAACGCGCCGTGGTGATGATGCGGTTCTACGCCAACATGACGCAGACGCAGATCGCCGAGCGGGTGGGCGTCTCCCAGATGCACGTGTCCCGGATCCTGAGCAAGACCCTGGACGGGCTCCGCGATCGGCTGCTCGCCGACTAGCGGGGTCGCGCGCCGCCGTTTCCGGAGACCGACCGACGGTCGGTCTGTTCGGCTGGGGGTGGGGCGTGTCCTGTGGCTGGGGTGGGGCGCGCGGTCTGGTGTTCGTGCGCGCTGCCGCCGCCGGAGACCGACCGACGGTCGGTCTGTCTCGCTGGGGTGGCGCGCCTCCTGTGGCCGGGGTGGTGCGCGGGCTGGTGTTCGTGCGCGCCGTCACCGGCGTCGGGGCCGACCGCGAACCTGAGCGTGCCTACCCGCTAGACGGAGATCATCAGGTCACCATGGTTGTTATAGCGGCTCATAAACGTGCATAACGGCCTGATGACCTTCCTCCGCCCGGCGTGCTGTGATCACCGGGTGAGCGGTGGGGCGGCGCTGGGCGCGGTGGCGGTTGCGGTCTGGCTGTGGCTGTTAGCGTGCCACGGCCGGTTCTGGCGGACCGACCAGCGGTTACCGCCGTCGCGGGAGCCGGGGGAGTGGCCGTCGGTGGCGGTGGTGGTGCCCGCGCGCGACGAGGCCGAGGTGTTGCCGGCGAGCCTGCCCTCGCTGCTGGCCCAGCGGTACGCCGGCCGGGCGCGGGTGATCCTGGTGGACGACAACAGCGGCGACGGCACCGCCGAGGTGGCCGCGCGGTTGGCGGCCGCCGGCGGGCTGCCGCTGGTCACGACGCGTCCGGGCGAGCCGCCGGCGGGCTGGAGCGGCAAGCTGTGGGCGCTCGCGCACGGGGTGGACGAGGCCGGCGACGTGGACTACCTGCTGTTTACCGACGCGGACATCGCGCACGGCCCCGATTCACTGGCCGGCCTGGTGGCGGCCGCGAGCGAGGGGCGGGACCTGGTCTCGCTGATGGCCGTGCTGCGTACCGAGACGGCCTGGGAGCGGCTGGTCGTGCCCGCGTTCGTGTACTTCTTCGCGATGCTCTACCCGTTCCGGTGGGTCAACCGGGCGGGGGCGCGGACCGCGGCGGCCGCCGGCGGGTGCGTGCTGGTGCGCCGCGAGGCGTTGGCCGCCGCCGGTGGGATCGCCGCCATCCGCGGCGCGCTGATCGACGACGTCGCCCTCGCCCGGCTGGTCAAAAGGGCCGGCGGGCGGACCTGGCTGGGCCTCGCGGACGACGTGCGCAGCGTCCGGCCGTACCCGAGGCTGGCCGACCTGTGGCGGATGGTCGCGCGCAGCGCCTACACCCAGCTCCGCTACTCGCCGGTGCTGCTGGCCGGGACGGTGCTCGGGCTCGCGCTGGTGTTCCTGGCGCCGCCGGCCGTCACGGTGGCCGGCGCGCTGGCCGGTGACCTGACGGCGGCGCTGCTCGGCGCCCTGGCCTGGCTGGGGATGGCCGCCAGCTACGTCCCGATGCTGCGCTACTACGGCCGGCCGGTGCTCCTCGCGCCGCTGCTGCCGGTGACCGCCCTGCTCTACACGCTGATGACCCTCGACTCGGCGCGCCGGCACCGGTTCGGCCGCGGCGCGAGTTGGAAGGGACGCGAATACCGCGCTTGATGCGGAAGTCGTCAGAAATACGCATCAACAAGCGCAATCACATCAGTTTGACCGTTGCTGATGACAGAAGTCATCAACGAGACTTAGTATGGTCCCCGCCGGCTCAAGGAGGTGCCATGGCCGAGGCTGCGTCTTCGCCTCACTCGCCGGCGGGGCTCGAACAGCGCTCTTCGGCGGGCTGGCTCCCCTCCGGCGCGGGTCGCGCTGTGCACCCGCTCGACGCGAGGATCGCCGTCGCGCTGCTGGTGAACGGCAGGGGGAGCTGGCGCGAGCTGGCCCGTGAGGTCGGCACGTCGGAGTCCACGGTGGCCCGGCGGGTCAAGGCGCTGCAGGACGCTCGGCTGATCCAGACCACCGTGCTAGCCGACCCGATCCGGTGCGGGCTGGGCTATCCGGTGGTGCTGCAGGTGGCCTGCCAACCCGGTGCGGTGGGCACGGTGGCCGCCGCGCTCGCCACCCGGCAGGACGTGCGCGCGGAGATGATCGTGACCGGCACGTTCGACCTGGTCGTCGAGGTGGTGGTGCCGTCCTCGGCGAGCCTGGCCGACCTGCTCACCGACGGCGCCGAGGGCATCGCCGGCGTGCCGGGCATCGCGCGGATCACCACGGTGTCGATCCTGCGCACCTTCAAGACCACCGCCCAGTGGGGGCAGGACCAGTTCGCCGAGCGCGGCGGCGACACCGTCCGCGACCCGATCGACCCGGACCGGGAGAACGAGCCCATCGGCCTGGACGACGTCGACCTGGCGCTGCTGGAGCGGCTCGGCGAGGACGGCCGGCGCAGCTACGCCCAGCTCGCGCTCGCGCTGGGCATGAGCGAGTCGGCGGCCCGGCGGCGGGTGGAGCGGATGGTGGCCAGCGGCTGCCTGGCCCCGGTCACGCTGGTGGACCCCGGGCTGCTCGGGTTCGGCATCGAGACGTTCATGTGGCTCTCGGTCGACCTGGCCCGGATCGGCGAGGTGGCGCGGGCCCTGGCCGGCCGCCCCGAGGTGCGGTTCCTCGCCGCGTCCAGCGGGTCGGCGGACCTCATCCTGGAGGCCACGCTGCGTTCGCAGGACGACCTGTACCGGTTTCGCGCGGACGTGCTCGGCCGGATCGAGGGCATCCGCTCGGCGGAGGCGTCCCTGGAGCTCAAGACGCTCAAGCGCGCGTTCCTGCCCCTCGGGAAGGAGGCCGGGAGATGATCCGGTTCAGGAGGCTGGCCGCCTGCGGCGTGGCGTTACTGCTGACGGCCGCCTGCGCCAGCGGCAAGCGGGTCGACACCGCGCCCGGCTCGGGCGACGACGACGGCGCCGTGCACCTGACGATGTTCATCTGGGCCGGGTCGCACCAGGGTGACGTGCCGCGCCAGGTCGTCAAGCAGTACCTGGCCTCGCACCCCGGCGTGACGATCGACTTCGTCGAGTCGAACAACACGGTGACCTATCCGAAGATGGTGGCCGCCAAGCGCACCACCCCGAACGACAACTACGTCGACTTCGGCTTCTTCAACGCCTCCACGCTGGCGCAGGGCGAGGTCGACGGCATGTGGGACCCGCTGAACCCGTCCGCCATACCCAACATGGCCACCGTGCTGCCCGCCTACCGCACCGACGGCGACCGGGGCGTCGGCTACCAGGCCACCGTGTTCGGCCTGCTCTACAACAAGGACAAGGTGCCCGCCCCGCCCGAGTCCTGGTCGGCACTGTGGGACCCGGCGTTCGCCGGCAGGGTCACCACGTTCGACTACCAGTGGCAGGCGCTGACGCTCGCGGCCCGCCTGGGCGGCGGCGGGGAGCACAACATCGAACCGGGCTTCCGGACCTGGTCACAGCGGGCGAACCAGTTCAAGGCGCTGGTCAGCTCGAACGACCAGCTGAAGAACCTGCTGGTCACCGGCGACGCCTGGGTCGCGCCGTGGTTCTCCGCCATCGCCCGCGACTGGATCAGGGAGGGCGCGCCGCTCGGGTTCACCGTGCCCCGCGAGGGCGGGATCGCCTTCCCCACCTACCTCGCGGTGGTCACGAACCTCTCGCCGGAGCGGAAGAAGGTCGCGCAGGAGGTGATCAACCTGCTGCTCGACGCCGGCAACGCCGGCCGCTACGGCGAGCTGACCGGCAGCATCCCGCTGGTCAGGGACGCCCGCTTCGCCAGCGACGACCCCAACCAGCGGATCGAGGTCGCCGAGCGGGCCATGCGGTTCGACTGGGTGAGCATCGCCAAGAACGACGCCGCATGGCGGCAGCGGTGGGACCGGGACGTCAAGTCACAAATGCGCTGAGGAGGCCACGAGTGAGCGACGTCGAGATCACCAGCGTCAGCAAGTCGTTCGGCCGGGTGCGCGCGCTGCGCGAGGTCAGCCTCACCGTCGCGCCGGGGCAGTTCTTCTCCCTGCTCGGGCCGAGCGGCTGCGGGAAGTCGACGCTGCTGCGACTGATTGGCGGCTTCGAGCGGCCGGACGCCGGGCGGATCGCGATCCACGGCAGGGACGTCACCGGCGTGGCGCCCAACCGGCGGCCGACGGCGCTGGTGTTCCAGCGGTGGGCGCTGTTCCCGCACATGAGCGCGGCGGACAACATCGGGTTCGGACCTCGCCTGAAGCGGCTGGGGCGGCGCGAGCGCGACGCCCGGGTCGGTGAGCTGCTGGAGCTGGTCGGGCTGGCCGGGCTCGGCGACCGCAGGCCCGCACAGCTCTCCGGCGGCCAGCAGCAGCGGGTGGCGCTGGCCCGGGCGCTGGCGATCTCGCCGAAGGTGCTGCTGCTCGACGAGCCGCTCAGCTCGCTGGACCTCAAGCTGCGGCTGCAGATGCAACTGGAGCTCAAGCGCCTGCAGCGCGAGGTCGGCACCACGTTCCTCTACGTCACGCACGACCAGGGCGAGGCGCTGACCATGTCCGACGCCATCGCGGTGGTCAACGACGGCCGGCTGGAGCAGCTCGGCACCCCCCGGGAGATCTACGACCGGCCGGCCAGCGGGTTCGTCGCGAACTTCATCGGCGACACCAACCTGTTCGACGTCACGCCGGACGGTACGACGCTGCGCGCGGGCGGGGTGAGCTTCGTACCGCCGTCCATGCCGGCCCCGGCCGGCGCCGGGTGCGCGGTGTCGCTGCGGTACGAGCGGGTCAGGGTGGGACGCGAGGTGCGGGCCGGCAACCGGTTCGCCGGTCGGGTCCGCGAGGCGATCTTCTCGGGGGCGTCGGTGCGGTACCTGGTCGCCCTGGACGGCGGCGAGCTCACGCTGTTCGCCGACGTGGCGCACGACGGGGGTGAGCCCGCATTCGTCAGGGGCGAGGCGGTCGAGGTCGGCTGGGACCCGGACGCGGCCGTTGTGGTGGCGACATGAGCCCGGCCGTGAGCCGCCGGCCGGACTGGGCGGCGTACCTGCTGCTGGTGCCCGCGCTGGCCCTGATGGCGTTCGCGTTCGTCGGGCCGATGGCGGTGTTCCTGCGTTTCAGCTTCTTCACGTTCGCCGAGGGCAAGCTGTACGAGATCTACACGCTGGACGCCTACCGGCAGTTCTTCCTTGATAGATCGTTCTATTACGAGGTGGTCGGGCAGACGCTCTGGGTCGGCCTGCTCACCATGGCGTTGACCGTCCTGGTGGGCTACCCGCTCGGCTACGCGATGTGGCGCGCCCGCCCCGGAGTGCGGGTGGTGCTGGCGGTGCTGGTGTTCCTGCCGGTCACGGTCAGCGCGGTGGTCCGCAGCTACGGCTGGCAGACGCTGCTCGCGGACAGCGGCCCGGTCAACTGGCTGCTCATCCGGCTGGGCCTGACCGCCGACGGGGTGCCGCTGGTGTTCAACACCACCGGCGTGGTGATCGCGATGGTGCACATCTTCCTGCCGTTCGCGGTGTTCCCGATCTTCACCTCGCTGGCCGGGATCGACCCGAGCGTGCGCGAGGCCGCCGCCGACCTCGGCGCGAGCTGGTTCACCGCGCTGGCCAGGGTCACGTTCCCGCTGTCGCTGCCCGGCGTGGTGGCCGGCGCGCAGATCACCCTCACGCTGGCGCTGGGCGCGTTCGTCACGCCCGCGATGCTCGGCGGCGGCCGGGTGTCGATGCTGCCGCTGACCATCTACAACGACACCGCCGCGGTGAACTGGCCGATTGCCGCCGTGGGCGGCCTGGCGCTTCTGGTGATGTCGCTGGTCGCGGTGTGGCTGTTCCAGTTCGCGGGCGTGGTTGATCCTCATTCTCAGCAACCAGTTCATCGGGGTGGTCCCGGTGGTGGCGTGGAACCGGCGGATCAGGGTACGGGTGCTCAGGTTGGCCTGGGCGGCGAGGGTGGCCACGGTGAGCGGCTGGTCGAGGTGCTGGCGCGCCCAGTCCAGCAGCAGGCCCAGCCGCTCCGGGTCGGCGGGCGGCACGGCGGTGTCGATGTACTGCGCCTGGCCGCCGGGCCGGTGCGCGGGCATCACCAGCCGCTTGGCCAGCGCGTTGGCCACCGCCGCGCCGTGGTCCAGGCGCACCAGGTGCAGGCAGAGGTCCAGGCCGGCGGCGGTGCCCGCGCTGGTCAGGATGGTGCCGTCGTCGGTGTAGAGCACCGAGGCGTCGACCTGGACCTTGGGGAAACGGGTGGCCAGCAGGTCGGCGAAGCGCCAGTGCGTGGTCGCGGGCCGCCCGTCCAGGATGCCGGCGGCGGCCAGCACGAACGCCCCGGAACACAGCGAGACGATCCGGGCGCCGTTGTCGTACGCCGCGCGCACCGCGTCTACCAGGTCCGGTGGCTGGTCGTCGAGCACGTTGGCGCAGGCCGGCACCACGACGGTGTCCGCGGCGACCAGCGCGTCCAGTCCGTGGCGACCGCTCGGCGCGAAGCCGGCCTGGGTGCGGACCCCGCTGGGCGCGCACACCCGCAGGTCGTACCAGGGACTGGCCAGGTCCTGGCGGGTGTCGCTGAACACCTCGCACGGGATGGCCAGCTCGAAGATCGGCACGCCGTTGGTGGCCGCGACGGCGACCCGGTGGGCGCGGGCGGGCGATTCCGGGGCGGTCATGTCACTAATTTAGCGATAGTTGTCAATGCTGCCACTTGGGCGCGGTCGGCGGCCCGGCGAGGCTGGCTCGGTGACCAACAATGTCTCGAACCGGCGGTCCTGGGTTGGGGTGGCGTTCGCGCTGTGCGCGGTGGGCTGGGGCGCGAACCAGTTCGCCCCGATGCTGCTGTGGTACCGCGCGGAGCTGCAGCTGAGCATGGCGACGGTGCAGGCCACCTTCGGTCTGTACAGCCTCGGCCTGGTGCCGGGGCTGCTGCTCGGCGGGCCGCTGTCCGACCGGCGCGGGCGCAAGGTGGTGGTGCTGCCGGCGCTGCTGGTCTCGGTACTGGCCACGGCGGTGCTCATCGCCGGCCAGTACGGGGTGGGCTGGCTGTTCGCCGGGCGGTTCGTCGCCGGGCTGGCCAGCGGGGCCGCGTTCAGCGCGGGCGGGGCGTGGGTGAAGGAGCTGTCCTCGCCGCCGTACGAGGACGCCGAGCGCGGCGCCGGCGCCCGGCGGGTGACCGCCGCGATGAGCATCGGGTTCGGGGTCGGGCCGCTGGTGGCCGGCGTGCTCGCGCAGTGGGTGCCGGCCGCCGGGGTGGTGCCGTACCTGCCGCACCTGGTGCTGGCGTTCGGGGCTCTGCCGCTGGCGTGGCGCGCGCCGGAGACCCGGGACGCCGCCGCCTCGGTGGGTGGGCGGTTTGCTGGACGGCAGGCTGGGCAGCGTCGTGGGCGCCGCCATCCCAGGCTGCGCCGGGTGGTGTTCCCGCTGGCGCCGTGGGTGTTCGGCTCGGCGGCCATCGGGTTCGCCTACCTGCCCGGGCTGGTCGGCGCGCGGCTGCACGGGTACGCGATCGCGTTCAGCGGGTTCGTCACGCTGGCCTGCGCGTTCGCCGGGGTGTTCGCCCAGCCGGTGGCGCGCGGGCTGGACCGGGTGGGCGGCTCGCGGCTGATGGGCGCCAGCCTGCTCGCGGTGCTGGTCGGCGTGCTGGTGGCTTCGGCCGCCGCCTGGCTGGGTGACCCGGTGCTGGTGCTGGCCGCCGCGATCGTGCTCGGCGGGGCGTACGGGCTGTGCCTGGTGAGCGGCCTGCTGGAGGTGCAGCGGCTCGCGGCCCCGGAGGACCTGGGCAGCGCGACCGCCATGTTCCAGGCCAGCGCCTACCTCGGCATGACAGTGCCATACCTGCTGGCGGCCGCCGGCGCCCTTGCTTCGCCGCCGGTGCTGCTGCTCGGCGTCGCGGTGCTGGCCGCGCTCAGCCTGGGCTGGGCGGTGCGCTCGCCCAGCGTCGACCCGGCGCCGGAGCCGGTGCGGCGGTGACCCCGATCTCACCCGGCAGCGCGCATCCTGCCCGTAGACTTCAGCTACATACAGGACTGCCTGTTCGAAGGTAGTCACCGGCTGGCGCAAGACGCCGCTGCCGGGCCGACTGTGATAGCGCAGTTCGACCACATCACCTGCATATCGTCTGTCACATCAGAAACGTTTCGGTGACGAGCATCACTCTGGTGTACTCTCGCGAGCGCTGCTTACATACAGGCAAGCCTGTACGGAAGTTGGAGCGAGCGAGGGGACTCGACGGTGAATCGGGTGTACGTGGTCGGGGTAGGCATGACCAAGTTCGAGAAACCGGGCAGGCGGGAAGGCCGGGGCCACCCGGAGATGGCCCGGGAAGCGGGTTGCAGGGCGCTCGCGGACGCCGGCATCAACTACGGCGAGGTCGACCAGGCCTACGTCGGGTACGTGCACGGCGAGTCGACGTCCGGCCAGCGCGCCGTCTACGAGCTGGGCATGACCGGCATCCCGGTCATCAACGTGAACAACAACTGCGCCACCGGGTCGACGGCCCTCTACCTCGCGGCGGAGGCGATCCGGGGCGGCCGGGTGCGGTGCGTGCTGGCGCTGGGCTTCGAGATGACCCGGCCGGGCCCGGCCGTCCCGGACAGGGGCGAGGACAGGACGGGGCCGATCGCGACCCACGTGCGCGCGCTGCCTCCCGAGGCGCTGTGCCCGCCCGCGCCGTGGATGTTCGGCGCCGCGGGCCGCGAGCACATGGAGCGCCACGGCAGCACGCCTGAGCACTTCGCCAAGATCGGCGAGAAGAACCACCGGCACTCCGCGCACAACCCGTACGCCCGGTGCCAGCGGGACTACACGCTGGAGGAGGTGATGTCCGCGCGGACCGTCTACCACCCGCTGACGGCGTTGCAGTGCGCGCCGGCCTCGGACGGGTCGGCGGCGGCGATCCTGGCCAGCGAGGCGTTCGTGGACGTGCACGGCCTCGCCGACCGGGCGGTGGAGATCGTCGGGCAGGCCATGACCACCGACTTCGACAGCACCTTCGACGGCAGCGCGAAGAACATCATCGGCTACGACATGAACTGGCGGGCCGCGCGGCGGGTGTACGCGCAGTCCGGCCTCGGGCCGGAGGACTTCCAGGTCATCGAGCTGCACGACTGTTTCTCGGCCAGCGAGCTGTTGCTCTACGAGTCGCTGGGGCTGTGTCGGGAGGGTGAGGCGGGCTCGCTGGTCGACGCCGGCGATACCACCTACGGCGGCCGGTGGGTGGTCAACCCGTCCGGCGGGCTGATCGGCAGGGGGCATCCGCTCGGCGCGACCGGGCTGGCCCAGTGCGCCGAGCTCGCCTGGCAGCTTCGTGGCGCCGCCGGGCGCCGGCAGGTGACCGGGGCGAGCGCCGCCCTGCAGCACAACATCGGGCTCGGCGGCGCAGCGGTGGTCACCGCGTACCGGGCCGTGACCCGCAACGAGTCGGGGGCCTGAGCCGCGATGATCGAATGGTCGGGGACCGAGCTCCTGGTCAGGGACAGCGTCCGGGAGTTCGTGAACGAGCAGATACGCCCGCGAATAGACGAGCTGGAGCGCGGTGAGCTGCCGCCGTACGAGATTATCCGCAAGCTGTTCTCCACGTTCGGCCTGGACGCGATGGCCAGGGACAGCTTCGGGAAGGCGATCGAGAGCTACCCGGACGGCGCGCAGCCGCTGGGGGGCCGGTCGCGCTGCGGCGGTGGCCTGTTCGATCAGGAGGCCATGGCCATGCTCGCCTTCAGCGAGATCAGCAAGGTGAGCATGGGCATGACCGCCGCGATCGGGGTGAGCATCGGGCTGACCGCACAGACGATCATGTGCAGGGGCACCGTCGAGCAGCGGCGGCGCTGGGCGCTGGACCTGCTCACGTTCGAGAAGATCGGCGCCTGGGCGCTCACCGAGCCGGACGCCGGGTCGGACGCGTTCGGCGGCATGAGCACCTCGGCGCGCCCTGTCGACGGCGGCTATGTGCTCAACGGCCGCAAGACGCTGATCACCAACGGTCCGTACGCGGACACCGTCGTGGTGTACGCCAAGCTGGACGACGGCTCCGTCGCCAACCCGAGGGACCGGCCGGTGCTCACGTTCGTGCTCGATGCCGACATGCCCGGGTTCACCCGGTCGGCGCCGATGCGCATGATGGGCATGCACTCCTCGCCGACCGGCGAGCTGCGCTTCACCGACGTCTACCTGGAGGCGGACCGGCTGCTCGCCGGGCCGCCGGGGTCGGACGGCAGGGACAGCGCGCGCGTCAGCTACACGTTCGAGCGGGTGGCGGTCGCGGCGATGGCACTCGGGATCATCGAGGAGTGCCTGCGGCTGAGCCTGGAGCACGCCAAGGCCCGCGAGCTGTGGGGCCAGAAGATCTCCGCGCTGCAGCTCGTCCAGCTCAAGCTGGCCACCATGGAGGTCGCCCGGCTGAACGTCCGGAACCTGCTGTTCCGCGCCATCGAGCTCAAGCGGGCCGGCCAGCGGGTCAGCCTCGCGGAGGCGTCCGCGATCAAGCTCTACTCCTCGCAGGCCGCCACCGAGGTGGCGAACGAGGCGGTCCAGCTGTTCGGCGGGCACGGTTACCTGGTCGAGTACCGCGTCGAGCAGCTGGCCAGGGACGCCCGGTCGTTGATGATCTACGCGGGGAGCAACGAGCTGCAGGTCGGCCAGATCGCGCGCGGGCTGCTGCGCTGAGGCTGGTTGGGGCGGTTGGTGCGCGTCGAGTGGTAAGCCAGTCCGTTTTCATGATCGAAAACGGCCTGGGTTGCCACTCGACGAGGCCAACGTTTCGACGCGGCCCAAGACTTGGAGACGGCACACGGCACGCCCAGCACTGCCGTGGTGAGGCCGCACCAACCACGCCTTGATAGATCGTTCTATGCCTTGATAGATCGTTCTATTCGGCCGGAACCCGGAACCCGATCACCAGCCCGCCGCGCCAGCGACAGCGGCTCCGAGGGTCACCACGAACGTCCACGCACGGGTGACCAACGCAGATCCATGGTCGCCGTGCCGGGGACTTGTCGCGCCACCGCGATCTCGTTGTGGCCGGGCTCTCGGGCTCAGTTCATCTGGGCCGGGTTGTGCGCCAGCGCGTGCTCGAACATGATCCGCAGGTTCGCCTTCGCCCGGCGCCAGCGGGCCTCGTGCTCGGCGTCGGAGTCGGTGGTGACCATCTTCATCAGCTGGATGCCCCGCGCGGTGTCCATCGCGGTGTAGATGGCGTGCCGGACCGCGACGTTCTCGGTCGCGTGGAACAGCTCCAGCGCGAACTCCATGAGCATCGAGTTGGTCGAGTGCTCCAGGAACTTGATCCGCCGCTGCAGGTCGGGGTCGGTGCGGGCGGCCACCCACAGCTCGACCAGCGCGACGAAGGCGGTGCCCTGGTGCATCGCCCAGAGCAGGTCGAGGCCGGCGTCGATCGGGTCCTTGGACGCGAGCGCCTTCTCGATCTGGGGGAACGCGTCCTGGGAGCGGGTGGCCGCTATGTGACCGACCGCCGCGGCGACCATGTCGGCCTTGGACGCGAAGTGGTGCGCCAGCGCGCCCCTGGTCACCCCGGCATGCTCGACGACCCGCACCGTGGTCGTGCCCGCGTATCCGTACTCCTGCAGGCACGACACGGTGGCGTCCAGGATGCGCCGGCGAGTCTCTGTGCTGCGCTGTTCCTGGGTCCGGCGTGCCGCCTGGACCTCCTTGACCTGTGCCACGTCACCACCGTACCTAAGAACCGGCAGAAGTGCCGGTAAGTTTAACACGGCGAGGTGTGATAATCGTCGAGCGGTCGCCGGCCCGGGCGCGCCATGGTGATTGTCTGCCCAGGTAGGACCGGTTAAGAAGGCCCATCCTCGACGTGGCTCGGGCCCGCGAAGCGACCTTCTCGGCTGCCGGATGGACGTGTCTTCGGGTGGCCTGGACCCTCGCGAGGGGTAGCTACCGTCAGTAGGCTAGCGCGGTGCCGTCGGACGGTCACCAACGGCCCGGTGGAACCGTCGGGGAAGAGAGGTGGGCGACGATGCCTCCCGCGAAGAAGACAGCTCTGGTCAACGGCCGTTCGATGGCCTACGTGGAGACGGGCGAGGGCGACCCGATCGTCTTCCAGCACGGCAACCCGACGTCGTCCTACCTGTGGCGCAACGTCATGCCGCACCTGGAGGGCCTGGGCCGGCTGATCGCCTGCGACCTGATCGGGATGGGCGACTCGGACAAGCTGGAGCCGTCCGGCCCGGACCGCTACGGCTACCGCGAGCAGCGGGAGTTCCTGTTCGCGCTGTGGGAACGCCTCGGGCTGAGGCGCAACGTGGTGCTGGTGGTGCACGACTGGGGCTCCGCGCTCGGCTTCGACTGGGCCAGCCAGCACCCGGACCGGGTGGCCGGCATCGCCTACATGGAAGCCATCGTGACGCCGGTGAGCTGGGACGACTGGCCGGCGGACGCGCGGAAGGTGTTCCAGGGCTTCCGCTCGCCGGCCGGCGAGGAGATGGTGCTGGCCAAGAACCTGTTCGTGGAGGGCGTGCTGCCGGCGGCCACCCTGGGCGGGCTCTCCGAGGAGGTCATGGCGGAGTACCGGCGGCCGTTCGCCGAGCCGGGGGAGGGCCGGCGGCCCACGCTGAGCTGGCCGAGGCAGATCCCCATCGACGGCGAGCCGGCCGACGTCGTCAAGATCGTCGAGGACTACGCCTCGTGGCTGGCCGGCTCGGACGTCCCGAAGCTGTTCGTCAACGCCGAGCCCGGCTCGATCCTGACCGGGCGCGCCCGCGAGCTCTGCCGCACCTGGCCCAACCAGCGGGAGGTGACGGTGCCCGGCAGCCACTTCGTGCAGGAGGACAGCGCGGACGCCATCGGCGCGGCGGTGGCCGAGTTCGTCAGGGAGATCCGGCGGTGACGGAGATGACCGAGCCGGCCGCCACCGACCGGGGCACGATCCTGGACCTGGTCGACCACAACGCCACCGAACACCCGGACCGGGCCGCCATCGTGGACGGCCAGACGCGGCTGACCTGGTCGCAGTACCGGCGCCGGGCTCGGGCGGTCGCGCTGGCGCTGCTCGACCTCGGCGTGCGCCCCGGCGAGGTGGTCGGCCTGCACATGGTGAACCGGGCGGAGCACCCGCTGGCCGACATCGGCGCGCTGTACGCCGGCGCGATCCCGACCAGCTTCTATAACACGCTGGCCGCCGACCAGCTTGCCTACGTGGCGGACGACTGCGGGGCCACGGTGGCCATCGTGGACGCCGACAAGCTGGAGCTGTGGCGCACCATCCGAGACCGGCTGCCCCGGCTGCGCCACCTGGTCGCGGTGGACCTGGACCCGGCCGAGCCGGCGCCGGAGGGGGTACGGCGTTTCGAGGACCTGGTGGCGGCCGCCGAGGAACGGCTGGACGCGCGCGGCGACGAGGTCGACAAGGCCAGCGCCCTGGTCCGCCCGGACAACACCCTGACCATCGTCTACACCTCCGGCACTACCGGGAACCCCAAGGGCACCGTGATCACCCACGTCGGCATCCGGTTTGTGCTGGAAGGCGTCGACGCACAGCGCACGGACGACACCGGTCCGCCGCCGGAGGGCTGGTCCGCCGTGTCGTACCTGCCGCTCGCGCACCTGGCGGAGCGCACCTTCAGCCACTACATGGCCTGCCACCAGGCCATCACGGTGACCTACGTCCGGGACCCGCGCCGGGTGGCCGAGGCGCTGCCGACCGTCCGCCCGCACATCTTCTTCGGCGTGCCCCGGATCTGGGAGAAGATCCACGGCGCGATCCGGGAACGGGCGGCCACCGCGCCCAGCCCGGTGCGCCGCGCGCTGGCCGGCGCCGCGTTCTCGGTGGCCCGCCGCGTCGGCCAGGCCCGGTTCGACCGCCGCACCCCCGACCTCGCGGCCCGGCTGCTGCACCCGTTGTTCGACCGGCTGGTCTACTCCCGGATCCGGGCCGCGATCGGGATGGACCGGGTGGAGATCGCGGCCAGCGGCGCCGCCCCGCTGTCCGTGGAGGTGATGGCGTTCTTCGAGGGCATCGGCATCACCATCCTGGAGGCGTACGGCATGACCGAGTCGAGCGTCGCGCTCACCGTCACGCCGCCGGACGCGCCGCGCCCGGGAACCGTGGGCAAGCCGCTGCCCGGCGTGGAGCTGCGGCTGGCCGAGGACTGCGAGATCCTGGCCAGGGGCCCGAACATCACGCCCGGCTACCTCAACCGCCCGGAGGCGACCGCCGAGGCCATCGACGCCGACGGCTGGCTGCACACCGGCGACCTGGGCACGCTGGACGCGGACGGCTACCTGACCATCACCGGCCGGAAGAAAGAGCTGATCATCAACGCGGCCGGCAAGAACATCGCGCCCGGCACCGTCGAGCTGGCCGTCACCGGGGAGTCCGGCCTGGTCGGGCCGGTGTGCGTGTACGGCGACGCCAAGCCCTACCTGGTCGCGCTGCTCACCCTGGACCCGATCGACTGGCAGGCCTGGTGCGCCGCGCGCGGAATCTCGGTGGCCACCGTGGCCGAAGCCGTCGCCGACGATCGGATACAGGCCGAGGTCGCGCGCGCCGTCGAGGCGGCCAACGCTCGCCTGTCCCGGGTCGAACAGATCAAGCGCTGGACGCTGCTGGACCACCTCTGGGACACCGGCACCGGCGAGCTGACCCCAACCCTCAAGCTCAAACGCCCAGTGATCAACGAGCGCTACCGCGAGCAGATCGAGGGCCTGTACGCGGCGCCCGGTTAGCCGTTACGAGGTCAGCAGCTTCTCCGACTCCTGCATCGCCGGTCGTTCGACCCGGTCCTGGTTGGTGAGGATGACCACGGTGTACCCGGTGTCGGGGTAGATGTCGATCTCTCCCTCGTAGCCGGGCGTGCCCCCGTTGTGGCCGACGATGCGCACCCCGTTGGGTCGCCTGTCGAGAAAGCCATAGGCGTACTTGGGCGGCGTCCTCTTCGGGCCGGCCGGTCCGCCGTTCTCGGTGGGGGGCGTCTTTGGCGGCGGGGGACCGGGGATCGGCACCTTGCCCGCCAGCACCGTGTTGGTGAGCGTCGGGTCGAGAAGTCGATGGGCGAGCAGCGCCTGGGAGAACCTGAGCAGGTCCCCCACGGTGGACCACGCTCCACCGGCGGGGCTGGCGAGCTTCACCGTGGTGCCGATGTCCTCCAGGTGCGTTCCGGCCAGGGCGGCGTCGGACACGGGCCCGTCCACGGCGGGTTTCCCGTCGGGGCCGACCAGGGCGTACGGGTGGGCCATGTGCGGGATCTCGGCGGGTTTGAAGTCCCGGATCGCGGTGTGGACCATGCCGGCGGGTGCCAGGACGTGCTCGCGCACGTACTCGTCATAGGGCTGGTCCGCGACGCGCTCGATGACCGCTCCGAGGGTGACGAAACCGGCGCTGCTGTAGTTGAACTTCGCGCCCGGCGCGAACTCGAGGGGTTCGCGCGAGATGCGTTCCATCAGCACGCCGATCGGATACTTCGACTCGCCGTCCGCCTCCTCCGGGATCCAGTCGGGAATCCCGGACGTGTGGGTGAGCAGGTGGTGGACCGTCACGCCGTTGGCGGTCGCCGGCGGAAAGCCCGTCACGTACCTGCCGATCGGGTCGTCGAACGACAGCTTGCGCTGGGCGACGAGCTGGGCCACGGCCACGCCGGTGAACATCTTGCCCATCGAGCCGATACAGAACAGGGTGTCCCGCGCGTTCGCCTCACCCGTTCTTCGGTCGGCCATGCCGTACCCGGTCTCCAGGAGCCGCTGGTCACCCTTGGCGACCAGGACCGCGCCGGAGAACTTTCCGTCCTTGCTGAGCTGTGTGAGGTGATCGTCGTAGCCGGTCCAGGCGTTCGGGACCGGCGCGGGGACATCGGGCCGGCTCGGGGCACGGCCGCACGCGGCGGCGGCCACGGGCGCCAGGAGCAGGCCGCCGACGAAGGCCCTGCGGGGGAGCATCGAGGTTGGGTTCCTTTCGCTGTCGATGGGGCACCACGTCTACCGAGGGGCACCGATCGAGGGCCGATGACGGCCGCATACGGCGTCCATATGCCGGCGCTGGGACCATGGCCGCCGATGCGGGTGTTGCTGGTGGAGGACGAGCAGGCGCTGGCCGGCTACATCGCGGTGGGGTTGCGCAGGCACGGGTTCGCCGTCGACGTCGCCTTCGACGGCCGGACCGCGCTGGACAACTGCGAGCTCACGCCGTACGACGTGGTGGTGCTGGACCGCGACCTTCCGGGGGTGCACGGCGATACCGTGTGCCGGCGGCTCGCGCGGCGCGGTACGACACGGGTCCTGATGCTCACCGCATCCGGCTCGGTCGAGGACCGGGTCGAGGGGCTCAACCTGGGCGCGGACGACTACCTGGGCAAGCCGTTCGCGTTCTCCGAGCTGGTCGCGCGGGTGCATGCGCTCGCCCGGCGCAGCGCGCCGGCCCGGCCACCCGTGCTGCGCGCCGGCGATGTGGTGCTCGATCCGGCGCGGCGCACGGCGGAGCGCGCGGGCCGGGCGCTGCACCTGGCGCCCAAGGAGTTCGGCGTCCTGGAGCAGCTGCTGGCCGCCGGCGGTGACGTGGTGGCTGCGGAGGCGCTGCTGGACAAGGTGTGGGACGAGCACGCCGACCCGTTCACCAACGCCGTCCGGATCACCGTCGGCACGCTGCGCCGCAAGCTCGGCGACCCGTCCGTGATCGAGACCGTGATCGGCGCCGGATACCGGATCCGCCCGTGTCCGTCCGACTGAGCGCCCGCGCCCGGCTCAGCGTTCTGTTCACCGCGCTGGTGCTGGCCGCCGGCATCGCCCTGACCGCCCTGACCTACCTGCTGATGCGGCGCAACCTCGCGCATCGGCTGACCCTCGTCCACATCGACCCCTCCAACGGCGGCCCGCCGCCGGAGCCGCCCGCACCGCCGGATCTCGCGGAGCACCTGCGGTCCGAGACCCTCGCCGAGCTGCTGACCCAGGCCGGGGTCGCCCTCGGGGTGGTCACCGTGCTGGCCGCCGCGCTGGTCTGGCTGGTGGCCGGGCGGGTGCTGCGGCCGATCCGCGCGATCTCGGCCACCGCCCAACGGCTCTCGGCGGAGAACCTCCGGGAACGGGTGCCGGTGACCACGCCTCGGGATGAGCTGGCCGCCCTCGCCGACACGGTCAACGGGATGCTGGACCGCATCCAGCAGGGCGTCACCGAGCGCGACCGGGTGCTGCACAGCCAGCGGATGTTCACCGCGAACGCGGCCCACGAGCTGCGCACGCCGCTGACCACCGTGCGCACCGCCATCGACGTGACCCTGGACGGCCAGCCCAGCAGGTCCGAGCTGCTCACCATGGCCGCCGACATCAGGACCGCGGTCGAGCAGAGCCAACGCACCCTGGACGGGCTCCTCACGCTGGCCCGCAGCCACGTCGGCCCCGCCGAACCCCGCACCGTCGACCTCGCCGCCGCCGCGGCGGGCGTCCTCGACCGCGCCACCGAGGGCGCCGCGACCAGGGACGTCACGCTGCGAACCGACCTGCGCCCGGCCCCCGTCGACGGCGAACCGGTCCTGCTCGAACGCATGATCGGCAACCTGGTCGACAACGCCGTCCGGTACAACCACCCCGGCGGTCACGTCACGCTCAGCACCGAGGCCGCCGCCACCCACGCGTCCCTGCGCATCCGCAACACCGGCGCGGCCGTCCCACCCGGCGAGGCGGCCGCGCTGCTGGAACCGTTCGTCCGAGGTGAAGGCGCCCGCACCCACACCCGCACCGACGGCGGCGCCGGGCTCGGCCTGTCCATCGTGCAGGCCATCGTCACCGCCCACCGAGGGGAGATCGAGGTCATCGCCCGCCCCACCGGTGGCCTCGACATCACCGTGCGTTTCCCGCTCCCGGTGAGCCCTGTTCGAGAAGCCCCACCTGGTCGCGCTGCTCACCCTGGACCCGATCAAGCAGGGGCGGACCGCTAGACCCGATCCCGGTGCACGGCCGGGCGGCCGGGCGAGCCGGACAGGGCCGCCGGCGTCGGGGGGCTGAGCCGTAGCGCGGGCAGGCCGCGACGGCGGATCATGAGCTCTGCGACGGCGATGTTCGGTAGCCAGCACCAGAACGGCAGCGCCTGGTAGGCCGTGTCGGAGATGGTCCCGAGGTTCGCGTCGCTGAACGGCAGTTGGAGCAGGATCAGGCCGTTCTGCCACAGCCGCAGGGTGACCGCGGCGTAGGTGAGGGAGAAGTTGCGGATCATCCAGGCCTGGTGCGAGGGGAAGTCGCGGGAGAAGGCGACGGCCCGGTAGGCCCGCCATGCGGTCCATGCCCACAGCACGGCGAGGGTGCCGAAGCCGAAGAAGCCGTTGAACGCGATCGAGGAGAACATCGAGATGACGAATGCGCCGAGCGCTCCGAGGGCGACGCCGCACAGGTAGACCCGGCCGACCCAGCGATGAACCGAGGGGCGGCGGGTGCGCAGCCGGCGGGAGAACTGGAGCGGGCCGAGGCACAGGGCGAGTCCGGAACAGCCGATATGGGCGTAGAACGCGGCCCGTACCGGCCACGGCCGGTGTGCGTAGGTCGGGGCCAGGCCGACGTGGCGCCCGGCGAGCTCGACCAGGGTGCCGTCGGTGTACTGCCCGACGAAGTAGGCGGCGACCGCCATCGAGGACAGTGCGACCCACGCCCAGCCTGCCCGGGTACGTGCAGCCGCTGGACGTGCGAGGGATCTGGTCACGGGTCCAGCCTGGCCGGGCAGCGGCTCGGTGTCGTCTGGCCCAGGACCGACGACGCGGTCAGACCGTGGGGGGAGTGAGGGGGTGACCGGGGCGTACCACACCGTGGTCGAACGCGAGGACCACCGCCGCCGCCCGGTCCCGGACGTCCAGCTTGGCGAAGATTCGTCCGACATGCGTCTTGACCGTGCCCTCGCCGACGAACAGGCGGCCCGCGATCTCGATGTTGGTCAGCCCCCGCCCGATCAGCCGCAGGACCTCCAGCTCGCGAACGGTCAGGCTCTCCAGCCGGCGCCGGGCCTCGGGATCGGTCGCGGGGTCGTCGCGGTAGCGGCGCAGGACCCGGCCGCACACCGTCGGGTCGAGCCACCCGTCACCGGCCGCAACCGCCCGCACGGCACGCTGGATGTCCTCGGCCGGCGCGTCCTTCACACAGAACCCGGACGCGCCGGCACGCAGTGCCGTGGCCAGCACGCTGTCCTCGCCGAACGTGGTCAGCACCAGGATCCGGGCGGTGGCGTCCCGCGCGAGCAGCGCGCGGCTGGCCACCACGCCGTCCATCCGGGGCATCCGGACGTCCATCACGACCACGTCGGGTTCGGCCGAGGCGACCACCGCGAGCGCCTCGTCGCCGTCCGCAGCCTCGCCGACGACCTCGAAGCCGTAGCTCGGGAGCAGGATGGATCGAAGCCCGACCCTGGCCAGGTGATGGTCGTCGACGAGCACGACCGTGATCACGCCGGCAGCTCCGCCCGTACCACCCACCGCTGTCCTTCCGTGCCGACCGACAGCCGCCCGCCCACCGCCTCGACCCGCTCTCGCATCGCCCGCACTCCCACCCCGCCGCGGCGCGCCGAGGGCCCCGCGTCCGGCCCAGCGTCGGGCACCGCGTTGGACACCGTCGCTCGCACCGTGCCCGCCTCGACCTCGAACCGGACCTCGACGCGTTGGCCGGGCGCATGACGGCTCGCGTTGGCCAGGGCCTCCCGCGTCAACCGGTGGAGCACCAGGCCGGTGGTGTCGCCTACCGATGACAGGTCGCCCACGACCCGGGCCACCAACTCGACACCGGCCGTCCGGTACTCCTCGAACATGATCGCGAGGTCCTTGACTCCCGGTTGCGGGGGCCTGACCCGGCCGTCGTCCGGCTCGGCGAGAATGCGTGCGACCTGCCGCAACTCGTTCATGCCCCGGCGGGCCAGCCGCTCGGCCTCGACGATGCCCGCCTCCGCCTCGTCGGACCCTCGGGCCACCGCCAGGCGCGCACCGCCCAGGTGCAGCACCGTCACCGCCAGGGTGTGCGCGGCGATGTCGTGCAGCTCCCTGGCCAGATGCTGCCGCTCGGCCACCGCCTCCGCCCGACGCAGCCGCTCCACCAGCCCGATCCGGTTGCGCGCAACCCAGCAGCCCCAGAAGAACCCCGACGAGCCGAGCGCGAAGTTCGCCCAGCCCGCGTCCGGGCTCACCCACGCCATGACCGCGATCACGGCAAGCGATGCCGACCAGCCGACGACCCCCGCCACCAGCCCCAACCGAAGCGCCAGGTACGCCACGACGACCAGCGGCACGAACCATCCCACGTTCCCCGGCCAGGTGCCGGACAGCACGACCACCGCGCCGAACAGCAACACCGAGGGCACGACCGCCGTCCACGAGGGGGCCAGGAAGCCAACCGCCACGGCGAGAACGACCACCGCGACCCCACCCGCGGCCGCCCAGCCGTCCAGCCCGCACCGGCATGCCCCGCCCTGCGCCCACGCCGCAACCACCAGCAGCACGACCAGCCCCAACCCGGCCGCATGCGCCCAACGCGGCAACGCCACGGCCCGATCGTAAGCGTGTGTCCAGGCCTCTCATGACCCCGAGGTGTCGCAACGAGCGTCCGGATGGGGGAACCTAGGAGAGGTTCGATGTTTCCTTCACTCGGCGGGGGTGGGCGATGAAGACGAGGGCGGCCATCCTCGAAGAGGGCAGCAAGGCGTTCGAGATCCGCGAGCTCGACGTCGACGATCCGGGCGTCGGCGAGGTCCACATCAGGTACGTGGCGTCCGGGTTGTGCCACTCCGACCTGCATCTCATCGACGGGGACATCGTGCCGCGGTTCCCGATCGTGGCCGGCCACGAGGGTTCGGCGATCGTCGAGTCCGTCGGTCCGGGGGTCACGAAGGTCGAGCCGGGGGACCACGTGGTCTGCACCTTCACGCCCAACTGCGGAACGTGCCGCTACTGCGCGACGGGCCACTCGAACCTCTGCGACCTCAGCGCGTACCTCATCAACCCGGCCGGATTCCCCGACGGCACGTTCCGGTACCACGGGCAGGGCAGGGACTACGGCAGCATGTGCCTGCTGGGCACGTTCTCCGAGCGGGCCACGGTGTCGCAGCACTCCGTGGTGAAGGTCGACCAGTGGCTCCCGCTGGAGCCCGCGGCCCTGGTCGGCTGCGGGGTGCCGACCGGGTGGGGCACCGCGGTGAACTCCGGTGGCGTGAGCGCCGGTGACACCGTGGTCATCTACGGGATCGGCGGCGTCGGGATCAACGCGGTGCAGGGCGCCGTCTACGCCGGGGCGAAGTACGTGGTGGTCGTCGACCCGGTCGAGTTCAAGCGGCGGACCGCCATCGAGTTCGGCGCGAGCCACGCCTACGCCACGGCGGAGGAGGCCGCCGCGAAGGTGACGGAGCTGACCTGGGGGCAGGGCGCCGACCAGGCCCTTATCACCGTCGGGGTGGTGGACGAGAAGGTGGTCGCGAACGCCTTCGACGTCATCGGCAAGACCGGCACGCTGGTGGTGACCGGCCAGGCGCACCCGGACAAGCTGACCATCCAGATTCCCGGCGCCCTGCTCACCCGGGGCGAGAAGGTCATCCGAGGCTCGCAGTTCGGCTCGTCCAACCCGCAGTACGACATCGTCAAGCTGTTGCGCCTGTACGACGCCGGCCGCCTCAAGCTCGACGAGCTGATCACCAAGCGGTACACCCTGGACCAGATCAACGAGGGTTACCAGGACCTGCGCGACGGAAAGATCATCCGCGGCCTCATCGTCCACGACCGGCGATGAAACGCCGTACGTCGGCGCGGCACCGAAGGTGGTGCACCACGGCACCGCGCTCAGCGGCGCCGGCGAGGAGCTTCAGGACGCTCGGCCGCTCGGTGGCCGGGTAGTTCCAGATCCAGCGCAGGCCGTCGGGGTCGAAGCCCTCGCGGCAGCCTTCCGGCAGGTCCGGGCGGGTGCGCCGGCGGTCGCGGACCAGCCGCACGATCACCCGCCAGAGGCATACCCTTCTCGGCAGGTCGAGGAAGATCACCGTGTCCGCGCGGTCGAGCCGTCCGTCCTCGCCGACCCGCTGGAGGAAGTTCCCGTCGACGATCCACCGGTCGTCCGCCACAGCGGCGGCCAGGTCGCGCACGGCCTGCTCGACAGGCGCCGGCTCCCAGTCGGCGCGCCAGAACAACACGTCCAGGTGCACGACGGGCAGCCCGGTCCGCGCGGCGATCGCCCGGGCCAGCGTGCTCTTGCCGGACCCACCCGGCCCGATGATCACTACGCGTTCCACGCCTGGCGAGGCTACGTCGCCGGCCGTGTCACGGCAGCCGGGTTTAGCTCAGGGCAGGCGGGCCAGTTCGTGGCGCCAGGCGGTGTCGATGTTGAAGCCGCCGCCGAGGTCGGGCAGCTCGGCGAGGTCCTCGGCGGGCAGGTCGGTCGGGGTGGCGCCGGCCTGGGACACGGACAGTGCCATCGCGGCGATGGTCTGGACGGCGAGGGCGCGCAGGACTGCATGGGGGACGGTGGGGCCGGTGCTGGTCAGGCCGTGGGCGCGGAGGAGCACCACGGGGCGGTCGGCCATCGCGGCGACCATCTCGGCGGCCAGGCGGCGGTTGCGGATCAGGACGCCTCGGGGGTAGACGGGCACGCCGCCGGCGGCCAGGTGGGCGCCGGGGATGTCGTAGGCGCCGACGATCGGGCGGATGCCCAGGCCGGCCAGGTCGGCGGCGACCACGGCGGCGGGGTGGGCGTGCACGACGGCGTCCACGTCGGGGCGGCGGCGCAGCACCTCGGTGTGCAGGGGCAGCTCGTTGGGCGCGGCGTAGCCGTCCAGCTCGCCGGCGGCTCCCGGGTTGCCGTCCAGGTCGACCAGGCGGATGTCCTCCGGGACGGTGTAGGCCAGGCCGCGTTCCTCGGCGCCCCGGCAGCGGACCAGCAGCCGGTGCTCGTCGACGCGCAGGCTGACGTGGCCGAGGAAGCCGGGCGCGAGGTCGCGGGCGGCCAGTACGCGGCAGGCGGCCGCCAGCTCGGCGCGCCGGGCAGCCAGTTCCCCGTTCATGTTTTCACCCCGATGCCGCCGTCGGGATGGGTGACGCCGCCGGTGATGCCCCGGGACCTGTCGGAGGCCAGGAAGACGTAGCTCCAGGCGTGGTCGGCGCCGGTCAGCGCGACGTTCAGCGGGACACGGGCGGCGAGTTCGCGTTCCCGGCCGGGGGTGTCGGCCAGCCGGCGTTCGGACATGTCCAGGGCGTCCAGCCCGCGCAGGTCGGTGTGCAGGGTGCCGCCCGGGGCCACCGCGTTCACCCGAACCTCCGGGGCCAGCTCGTGGGCCAGCGCGGTGACCAGCCCCCGGACCGCGAACTTGGACGACACGTACAGCACGCCGCCCCGGCCGGGGTGGTAGGCCGAGGTGGACTCGGTGAGCACCACCGCGCCTCGGGACGCGCGCAGCGCGGGCAGCGCCGCCTTCACCGAGTGCAGGTGGCTCTTGACGTTGACGGCGAACATCTCGTCGAACGCCCTGTCGATCACGTCGGCGTCCAGCTCGCCGAGGCCGCGGTAGAAGTCGAAGATCCCCACGCAGCTGACCAGGACGTCCAGCCCGCCGAACGCGTCGACCGCGGCCGCGACGGCGCGCTCGTTGGCGTCTCGGGTGGTGGCGTCCCCGACGACCACCGGGACGTCGTCGAACTGGTCGGCCAGCGCCGCGCACTTGGCCGGGTCGCGTTCGAGCACGGCCACGGTGGCGCCCTCGGCGCGGAAGGCGTCCAGCACCGCCCGCCCGATGCCCGACCCGGCGCCGACCACCAGCGCGCGCTTGCCGGCCAGCCAGTCAGCCACCGCCGTCCACCTCCAGCGGGCCGTACGGGTTGGCGATCATCGCGGAGAACACGTCGTCGTCCTGCCAGGTGAGCGCCTCCAGCTCCAGCGGGCACAGCGACACCCGCCGCCCGGAGCGCGGGGACTCGACGAGCAGCCGCGCGCCGTTGCGGGTGTGCACCTTGCGCACCCGGATCTCGGCGAACTCGTTGGCCAGCTCGATCACGGGCTCAGTCATAGGAAAACCGCCAGGTTCTGCATGCGGAGCACCGACTCGTCCACGGTGATGGTGCGCGCGGCCAGCATCCAGTGCCCGGCGGACTCGGCCTTCCCGCTCGGGTCGCGGCGCAGCAGGTCGTCGCGGGCGGCCGAGACCAGCGCCGGCTCGCGCACGTCGCCGCGGCTGCGGAACAGCAGCACGGCGGACTGGACGGCCAGCTCGTCGGGGTCGTCGGTGGCGAACGCGCGCACGTTCGTCACGAAGTGCCGCAGCCGCGACGGCGGGTCCTCCGTCCAGGCGTGCTCGGTGGCGAACCTGGCCACCCGCCGGCCCAGCGAGTACCTGTCCTCGTCGAAGTGCGCCATGCCGGGGGAGGTGTCGAAGCCGGCGCCGCGCGCGGTGGTGGCCCGCACCGGCATCAGGTAGCGGACGTCGTCGGTCAGCAGGGACAGCCAGGTGTCGAAGTCCTGCGCGTCGAGCAGGTACGCCTCGTCCACCAGGAACTGGTGCGCCTGCAGGTGTCGCTCGTCGGAGAACGGTAGCGGTCTGGTCATGACGACCCCAGCTCGACGCGCGCGGCCCGGTTCAACGGCCGTTCCAGGCAGTCCGCCCACAGCCGCAGCAGCGCCCGCTGGTTGTACTCGCCGTAGCCGACGTACGCGGTGCCGGGGCCGGAGAAGTGCGCCAGCGGCGGGGTGACGGGCTTGTCGTCATGCAGCAGGCCCATCCGGCTGTTGAGCAGCAGCCGCCGCGCCATCGACCCGGCCGCCGTGGAGGTGATCGACACCCAGTTCTCCACATCGTCCTGCTCGAACATGCCGGTGCTGCCGAAGCACATCAGGTACGCCTTGTACGACAGCCGCTTGAACTCCTCGGGGGCGCCCGCGTCCACCGCGAACCAGGACAGCACCTCGGTCTCGCCGGCGCCGACCGGTTGCCACTGCCGCAGCGAGATGAACGGCAGCACCTCGTCGTCGGACCCGTCGGCCACCTTCGGCCAGTTGTGCACCAGGCTGAGGTTGGGGAACAGCGACGCGGCGGAGATCATGAAGCCGTCCTCGGCGATCATCCGTTGCTGGGCGTCGGTCCAGGTCTCTCGGGCTCGGGTGATCATCTCGTCCGGGTAGCCGACGTAGCGCATGCGCTCGGCGAAGCCGCCCGGCGGGAGCTTGTACGTCGTGCCGCCGCCCCGGCCCGCCCAGTACAGCGCCCCTTCCTTGCGCTTGGACGCCTTGGGCTCGCGGAACAGCCCGATCTCCACGACGCTGCTGTGCGTCTGCGGGGTGTGGTAGCTGTCCCCGGCGAAGTTCTCCGCGCCGATCTTCCAGTTCGCCTTGATCCGCCACCGCTGCGGGCCGGCCAGCTCGATCCCGCCCGGGCTCTGGTTCGCGTAGAAGTCCAGGTAGAAGGCGAAGTCGCCGAGGTAGTCGAGCAGCGGCGGGGCGTCCGGATCCAGGCTGATGAAGATCAGGCCCCGGTAGCTGTCCAGCGCGGGCGCGGGCAGCAGCGCCTGGTCCGCCCTGCGGAAGCCGGCCTCGCCGCCGTACGCCTCCCGGTGGAACGGCAGCCCGATCAGCCGCCCGTCGTTGCGGTAGGACCAGCCGTGGTACGGACAGCGGAAGTGCGAGGCGTTGCCCAGCTCGGCCCGGCACACCTGCATGCCCCGGTGCAGGCACATGTTGAACATGGCGCGGACGGTGCCGTCCTCGCCCCTGGCCACGATGAACGAGTCGTCCAGCACCCGGCGCACCACGTAGTCGCCGGGGTGCGGCACCTCGGACTCGTGCGCGAGGAACATCCAGGACCGGCCGAACACCCGCTCGCGCTCCAGCCGGAAGATCTCCTCGTCGTGGTAGATGTGCGCCGGGATCATCCCGCGCCGCACGTCGGCAAGCACCTGGCTCTGGTCGGTCATCTGCCGCTCCGCCGTCATAGTTCTTCTCGAAGTATTGAAGGGAGCCCTCGAGGTGGCGCGGGCGCGGACGGTGTGGCGGCGCCCAGGTAGTGGTGGCTCACCTCGTCGTCGTGCAGGAGTGCGGCGGCGGCCTCGTCGCGGACCACAGCGCCGCCGCGCAGCACCACGCCCCGATGTGCGCAGCGCAGCGCGGCCGCCGCGTTCTGCTCGGCCAGCAGCACGGTGACGCCGTCCGCGCTCAGCCGGCCGACGGTGGCCAGGATCTCGGTGACCAGCCGTGGGGCCAGGCCGAGCGAGGGCTCGTCGAGCAGCAGCACCCGGGGTCGGCGGACCAGCGCCCTGCCGATGGCCACCATCTGCTGCTGCCCGCCGGAGAGCAGCCCGGCCCGGCGTGGGAGGGCCTCGCGCAGCGCGGGGAAGGTCGCGCAGACCGTGTCGATGCGTTCCGTGACGTCGCGCTCGGAACGGATGCCGGTGCCGTGCAGGCCCAGCCGGAGGTTCTCCGCGACGGTCAGCTCGGCGAACAGCTGCCGGCCCTCCGGGACCAGGCAGATGCCCATCCTGGCGAGCCGGTGCGCCGGCAGGCCGGTGATGTCGTCGCCGTCCAGCAGAACCCGACCGACGGTCGGTCTGTTGAGGCCGGCGACGGTCCGCAGCAGGCTGGTCTTGCCGGCCCCGTTCGCGCCGAGCAGCGCCGTCACGCTGCCGGGTGCGGCGGTCAGTGACACGTCGCGCAGTGCGCGGACGGCGGCGTAGCGGACCTCCAGGCCGTCCACGGCCAGCGTGCTCATGGGGTCGTGTCCTGTTCCACGGTTCCGAGGTACGCGGCGAGCACGGCCGGGTCCGCACGGACCTCGGCGGGCGGGCCGTCGGCCACCACCGCCCCGGCGTCCAGCACCAGCACCTCGTCGCTGATCGACATCACCAGGTCCACGTCGTGCTCGATCAGCACGATCGCGGTGCCGGCGGCGGCCACCCCGCGCAGCACGCCGGCCAGCTCCGCGGTCTCGGCGCCGTCCAGCCCGGCGGCCGGTTCGTCGAGCAGCAGCAGCTTCGGCGCCCCGGCCAGCGCGCGCCCGACCTCCAGCAGCCGGGCCACGCCGGTGGGCAGCTCGGAGCCCTTGTGCTCGGCGTAGCCGCGCAGGCCCAGGTGGTCGAGCACGGCGTCGGCCCGCTCGGCCAGCGCCCGCTGCTCGCGGCGGGCCAGCGGCAGCCGCAGCCCGTCGGCCAGGAACCGCGCCCTGGTGAGGTGGTGCGCGCCGAGCATCACGTTCTCCCTGGCCGTCAGCCGGGGCACCAGCCGGGCGGACTGGAAGGTGCGCATCAGCCCGAGGCCGGGCAGCCGGTGCGGCGGCAGCCGGAGCACGTCGTGCCCGTCGAACGTGACGGCGCCGGCGTCCGGGCGGGTGAAGCCGGTGATCAGGTCGAGCAGGGTGGTCTTGCCGGCGCCGTTCGGGCCGATCACCGCGCGGATGGTGTCCGGGCGGACCGTCAGGTCCACCCCGTCCACCGCGGTCAGGCCGCCGAACCGCTTGGTCAGGCCGCTGGCGTGCAGGACCGGGTCTGTCATGACTTCCCCGCCAGGCCGCGCAGCCCGCCCCAGAGGCCGGCCGGCAGGTAAGTCAATACCAGCACCAGCACCACGCCGGCGACCAGCGGCTGCCACAGCGCGAACGCCTGCCCGACCAGCGGCAGCCCCTGCAGCAGCAACACCCCGAGCAGCGGCCCGGCCACCGTGCGCGGCCCGCCCAGCGCGAGCATCACCACGATGCTCAGAGCCACCGTCACGCTGACCAGGTCGGGGGAGATGAACCGCAGGTAGTAGGCGTACAGGCTGCCGGCGACCGAGGCGAACACGGCGGCCACGACGAACGCGCCGGTGCGGTAGCGCGCCGGGTTGATGCCGAGCATGGCGGCCGCCTGCGGGTCGTGCTCGACGGCGGCCAGCGCCCGCCCGGTCTGCCCGCGCCGCAGGTTCGTGGTGAACCACGCGCCCAGCACGCACAGCACCAGCAACACCAGGTAGTTCGCGGTATCGGAGAACACCTGCCAGCCACCCAGCGTCAGGCTCGGGACGCCGACCAGCCCGGACGGCCCGCCGGTGACCTTTCCGAGCCCGGTGGCGGTGGCCTGCGTGACCACGGCAAGGCCCAGCGTGGCCAGCGCCAGGTAGTACCCGCGCAGCCGCAAAAACGCCCAGCCCAACAGCGCCGCCAGCCCGGCCGAGGCCACCGCCGGCGCCAGCACCGCCAGCCAGGTCGGCCAGTTCGCCCGGACGGTGAGCAGCCCGGCTCCGTACCCCCCGACCGCCATGAACAGCGTCTGCCCCAGCGAGACCTGGCCGGCCTGCCCGGTCAGCACGTCCAGCCCGAGCACCACCAGCAGGAAGATCTCCACGATGACCAACAGCTCGGTCCACCCAGGCGTCAGCCACGGCAGCGCGATCAGGAGCGCCGCGCCGGCGCCGACGACCAGCCACCTCCTCACCGCCGCACCTCCTCCACCCGCCCGAGCAGGCCGGCCGGGCGGACCAGCAGCAGCGCGATGAGCAGCACGATCGTCACCACCTGCGCCAGCGACGCTCCGGTGTAGCGGCTGAAGGCGGCCTGCACCACCCCGAGCGCCAGGCCGCCGAGCACCGCCCCGCCGACGCTGCCCAGCCCGCCGAGCACGGCGGCGATGAACCCGGCCACCGCATACGTGGTCGTAGTGTCGAACTGCAGGAACGTGATCGGCACCACCGAGGCCCCGGCCAGCGCCGCCATCACCCCGGACAGCGCGAACGCGATCAACCGCACCCGGTCGGTGTCCACCCCGACCAGCTCGGCCGCCTCCGGGCGCGACGCGGTGGCCCGCATGGTCAGCCCGAGCTCGGTGCGGGTGAGCAGCAGCGTCAACGCCAGCACCGCCACCGCCAGCAGCGCCAGGATCCACAGCTGCTGTGGCTGCACGCTCACTCCGGCGATGACGATCGGGCTCCCGCCGGTGAACGGCCGGCCGGTGTAGGGCAGGTTCCCCCAGATCACCAGCAGCAGTCCGCCGACCGCCTGCAGCAGCCCGACGGTGACCAGCAGCATCCGCTGGTTGCCGGACCGCCGAGCCGCCGGCCTGATCACCAGCCGGTCCACCCCGGCCATCCCCGCCCCGAACCCGACCAGCGCCACGACCAGCGCGACCAGCGGCGCCAGCCCGGCCTGCTGCAGCGAGACGGTGACCAGCGCGGCCAGCACCACGAACCCGCCCTGCGCCAGGTTGATCACCCTGGTCATCGAGTACACCAGCGACATCCCGACCGCGACCAGCGCGTACACGCAGCCGTCCACCACGCCGCCGAACAGCACCTGCAGCGCCGCGCTCACCGTTCCTCCACCGGGACGAAGCCGCCGTTCGCCACCCGCACCATGGCCACGTCGGCCACGCCCAGCCCGCGCCGCTCGTCGGGCCGGAACCGGTAGGTGCCGGCCACGCCGACCACCTCGCGTCGCTCCAGGTCCTCCTTCAGCGTGCCCCGGTCGCCGGTGCCGTGGGTGAGCGCGTCCGCGAGCAGCAGCACGGCGTCGTAGGCCACCCCCGGCCCGAAGTCCGGCTGGGCGCCGTGGCGGGCCTGGAAGTCGCGGTGGTAGCGCTCCTCCAGCTCGGGCGCGGGGGCCGGGCGGTCCGACTGCCGCCACCAGAAGTCCTGGGTGGCCGGGATGAGCAGGGTCTTCGGCGTGTAGTCCGCGATGCGGCGCAGGAAGGCGTAGGTCAGGTTGCCGTTCGTGGTGGCCACCGGCAGGTCGAGCCCGAGCTGGGCGATCGCCTTGATCGCCACGGCCGCCGCCGCGCCGGTGCTCCAGACCACCAGGGCTTGTGGGCGGGCCGCGAGGACGGCCTGGAGTTGGGCGGTGACGGAGACGGCGCCGGGTTCGAAGCTCCCTTCCGCCACGACCTCGGTGCCGGGTAGGGCGCTCGCCGCGGCGTGGACCGAGGCGCCGCCCTCCTCGCCGCTGGCGTCGGTGCTGTGCAGGAGTCCGATCCGGGTCATGCCGCCGGATCGCCAGTGCCGCAGGATCCGCTCGCTGAGGTCTCTGGTGGACACGCTGGCCGACCAGACGTAGCCGCCCGGTTTTGGTTTGATGCCGGGGGAGAGGCAGTAGGTCACCGTTCGGCTGCTCTCGGCCAGCGGGGTGACCGCGTTGCAGCTCGCGGCGAGGGTGGGGCCGATGAGGGCGTCGACATTGCCGATCATGCGGCGGGCCTGGAGGACGGCTTGGACGGGTGTGCTCTGGTCGTCGGCGGTGATCAGCTCGATGGTCCGGCCGCGGATGCCGCCGCCGGCGTTGAGCGTGTCCGCGGCGAGTTGTGCGCCCTGCAGCTCGCCGACTCCCAGTTGGCTTCCCGATCCGGTCTGGCTGGTGATCACTCCGAACCGGTAGGTGGAGCCGGAGGAACCGGCCGCGCACCCGGCCGCCGACAGCCCCGCGGCCAGCGCGAGACCGCCCAGCGCCCGGCGGGTGATCCGAGGCGGACCGGCGGCGGAGGAGAGCGGCATCGTTGCCCCTGGTCTCTGCTATGCAGATAATCGGTCTGCACAGTAGGAGTACTCGCACCGTAGGTCAAGCGAGGGGGTGCCGTTCCTCGTGGCGCCGGCGGTCAGCCGTGCAGTTGGGGTTCGGCCAGCGCCACCGCGGCCTGGAGCGCTGTCGCGATGGCGCGCTGGACGGGGGCGGACATTCGGCTGGTGGGGACCGAGACGTTGAGGGAGATTCGGGCCGGCGTGAACCGGGTCGGGAATGCGACCGACACCGAGGCGACGCCGGCCTCGCTCTCCTCGTTGCTGGTCGCGTAGCCGAGGGAGCGGACGGTGGCGAGGTCGCGTTCCAGGGCGGTGCGGGAGGCGATGCTCTTGTCGGTGAGGGGCTCCAGGTGTTCGTCGGGGTAGAGGCGGTGCAGTTCGTCGGCGGAGAGTTGGGCGAGCATGGACTTGCCGGTCGAGGTGCAGTGCGCGGGCATCGAGCGGCCCAGGCGAGAGGCGACGCGGACGGCCTTCGGGCTCTCGATCGCGTCGATGAAGCGCACCATGTTGCCGTCCAGGAGGGCGAGGTGGACGGTTTCCTCGAGCTCGAGGTTGAGGCGTTCCAGGTGCGGGCGCAGGATGCGGCGGAAGTCGTTGCGGCGCAGGATGGCGAACGCGACGCCGGTCAGCGCGGTGCCGGGGCCGTAGGCCTTGGTGTGCTCGTTCTGACGGACGAAGCCTCGGTACTGGAGCATGGCGAGCAGCCGGTGCGCGGTGGACGATGCCACCCCGAGGTACTCGCTGACGTCGGTGAGGCGGAGCTCGTCGCGCTCGCCGAGCAGGAGCAGCACCTTCAGCGCGTTGTCCACCGACTCGATCGGGTACTGGGGCACGGGTCCGCCGCCGCCGGGGTGCGTCGACACGGTCGCTCTCTTCACAGCAGAAAACAGTAGTCGGCCGCCTGGCAGAGAGGTGTTCCGCACAGTGGTGAGCGGGGTTAGGCTCGGCTCTCCGGGCTCGATGACCAGCGGAGGTTGACGTGGCAGGCAACCAGGAGTTTCAGCTGGGCGGGGTGAACCACCTGGCCCTGGTGTGTTCGGACATGGAACGGACCGTCGAGTTCTACTCGGGGGTGCTGGGCATGCCGTTGATCAAGACGATCGAGCTGCCGCGCGGGCTCGGGCAGCACTTCTTCTTCGACTGTGGGAACGGGGACTGCCTGGCGTTCTTCTGGTTCCCGACGGCGCCGGACGGGGTGCCGGGGGTGTCCGCGCCGGCGGCCATGCCGGGGGCGGGGGAGATCGTCAGCGCGGTCGGGTCGATGAACCATGTGGCGTTCTCGGTGCCGCCGGAGCGGTTCGACGAGTACTACGCGAAGCTGAGCGGCAAGGGTGTCGAGGTCAGCCCGGTGATCAACCACGATGACAGCCCGGCGGGGGTGACCGGCGAGCTGCACGACGGAGTATTTGTGAGATCGTTCTACTTCACCGGGCCGGACGGCGAGCTGCTCGAGTTCGCCTGCTGGCTGCGGGGGTTCACCGAGGCGGACGTCAAGCACCAGCCGCGCCGGGGCAGCGAGCGCACCGCGCCGGCCGCGGTCTGAGCGGGCGTGGCGGACGGGCTGGACCGGGAGTTCGTCGGGCTCGACTCACCGCTCGTACCCAGGGCCGGCGCGGGCGGGCACCCGTGCCAGGGCGTCTACCACCGGCCGGCCGGACGCAGGCCCACCACCGCGTTCATCGCGACCCACTACAACGTGGACTTCTCCGAGCACTACCTGGCCGGGTACCTGGCGGCGCGCGGGTACGGCTTCCTGGGCTGGAACACGCGGTTCCGGGGCAACGAGGCGTACTTCCTGCTCGATCACGCGCTGGCGGAGATCGGCGTCGGGGTGCGCTGGCTGCGCGAGCGGGCCGGGGTGGAGCGGGTGGTGCTGCTGGGCAACTCCGGCGGCGGTTCGCTGATGGCGGCGTACCAGTCTCAGGCCGTCGAGCCCACCGTCACGCCGTCCGGTGACCGGGCGGCCGAGGCCATCGCGGGACTGCCCGCCGGCGACCTGTACGTCTCGCTGGCCGCGCATCCCGGCCGGCCCGAGGTGCTCACCGCGTGGATGGATCCGTCGGTCACCGACGAGTGCGACCCGCTGTCCGTCGACCCGGCGCTCGACCCCTACGACCCGGCGAACGGACCGCCGTTCGACGCGGACTTCCAGCGCCGCTACCGGGACGCGCAGCGAGCCCGCAACGAGCGGATCACCGACTGGGCGTTGCACCAGCTGGACGCGCTGCGCGGCACCCGGGCCGCCGACCGGCTGTTCCACACCCGGCGCACCTGGGCCGACCTGCGCATGATCGACCCGGCCATCGAACCCTCCGACCGGCGGCCCCGCCACTGCTACCTGGGCGACCCGATGGCGGCGAACTACGGCGTGTTCGGCGCCGGCGTGCAGTCCACACTGCGCACCTGGCTGTCCATGTGGAGCCTGCGGACCTCGCAGTGCCGGGGCGCGCCGCACCTGGGCAGGGTCACGGTGCCGGCGCTGGTGGTGCACGCCAGGGCGGACGCCGGGGTGTACGAGAGCGACGCGCGGGCGATCTTCGATGCGCTCGCCGCGGCCGACCGGGAGCTGCACCTGCTCGCCGGCGAGCACTACTTCCGGGACCCGCCGGGAGCCCGCGACGTGGTGGCCGACCTGCTCGCCGGCTGGGTGGCGTCCCGGGGCGGTTGACCGGCCACCTCCAGGTCGCGCTCCAGCCGGCCAGCGGCGGCGCGCAGGGCGGTGACCCAGTCGGTGAGGTGGTCGCGGGAGTAGCGGGCGGTCGGGACCGCGAGCGAGAGCGCGCCCACGGGCTGGCCGTCGGTGCCCCGGACCGGCAGGCCGACGGCGGTGACGCCGATCTCGGTCTCCTGGTCGTTGACGGCGAAGCCCTGCCGGCGGACCCGCCGCAGCAGCCGGGCCAGCGCGGGCAGGTCGAACTCCGGCGCGGGGTAGAGCGCCGCGAGGTGGGCCTCGGGCAGCGCGGCCAGCAACGTCCGCCCGCCGGAGGTCAGGTGCGCGGGCAGCAGCCGGCCCTCGCGGTCGCCCACCCGCAGCACCTGCTCGCACTGCACGGTGGCCAGGAACCGGATCTGGGCGCCGACCCGGACCATCAGGTTCGCGGTCTCGCCGGTGTGCTCGACCAGGGCGTGCAGGTGCGGCAGGGCCAGCGCGCGCAGCAGGGCGGTCGGCTCGGTCGCGGTGGTGCCGCGCAGGACGGGGCCGGCGACGTAGCGGCGGTCCTCGGCTTGCTCGGCGAAGTCCCGGTAGCTGAGCATGGTGAGCAGCCGGTGCGCGGTGGAGCGGGCCACGCCGAGCCGTTGGGCGGCCTCGGACACCCGCATCGGCCCCTCGTCGCGCAGCAGCACCGCGAGCCGCAGTGCGTTGTCCACCGAGTCGATGGCGTAGGCCGGTCGGTTCTTCACAACAGAATGCTATGTGCTGCTGTCAAGAACGGTTCTACCGTCGAGCCATGACGACGACGCAGCCGGCGCGGTCTCCCGTGACTCTGAAAGCCGTGGCGGGGCCGGGTCAGCCGGAACCGACGCCCGCGTTGGAGGAGCTGTACCGGGGGTTCGAGAACGAGCTGCTGGTGCCGCTGTGGACCGAGATCGGCGACCTGATGCCGCTCTCGCCGCGGTCCAACGCGGTGGCGCATCGGTGGCGCTGGTCGGAGCTGCTGCCGCTGGCGCGCCGCGCCGGTGACCTGGTCCCGGTCGGTCGCGGCGGGGAGCGGCGGGCGATCGCGCTGGCCAACCCGGGGCTGGGCGGGGCGCCGTACGCCACGCCGACGCTGTGGGCGGCCATCCAGTACCTCAACCCCGGCGAGGACGCGCCGGTTCATCGGCACACCCAGAACGCGTTCCGGTTCGTCGTCGAGGGCGAGGGCGTGTGGACGGCGGTGGACGGCGACCCGGTGGCGATGCGGCGGGGCGACTTCCTGCTCACGCCGGGGTGGGCCTTCCACGGCCACCACAACGCCACCACCGAGCCGATGGCCTGGCTGGACGGGCTGGACATCCCGCTCGCGCGCTACCTGGACACCGGGTTCTTCGAGCCCGGGCCGGACCACGTGGAGGACACCTCCACCCCGGAGCGGTCGCGGTCCGAGCGGCTCTGGGCGCATCCCGGGCTGCGGCCGGTCTCCCAGAAGGAGGCGGCGGCCAGCTCGCCGATCGCGGCGTACCGCTGGGAGCACACCGACGCGGCGCTCGCCGACCAGCTCGCGCTGGAGGCCGAGGGGCATCCCGGCGTGCTGGCGCCCGGGCACGCGGCGGTGCGGTTCACGAACCCGACCACCGGCGGGGACGTCATGCCGACCATCCGCGCGGAGTTCCACCGGCTGCGCGCCGGCACCGCCACCGAGCCGGCCCGCGAGGTGGGGTCGTCGGTCTACCTGGTGTTCGCCGGGGAGGGTGCGGTGCGCGTGGGCGAGGCGGAGTGGACGGTCGGCCAGGGTGACCTGTTCGTGGTGCCGTCCTGGCAGCCGTTGGCGCTGACCGCGGGGTCCGAGCTGGACCTGTTCCGGTTCAGCGACGCCCCGGTGATCGAGCGCCTGAACGCCGCGCGGAGCGAGTGAATGGTGCCGGACGTCGACGTAGTGGTGGTCGGCGGCGGCATCGGCGGGCTGTCCTGCGCGCTCGCGCTGTCCAGGGCCGGCCGGTCGGTGCGGGTGCTGGAGCGGTCCGCGAGCTTCGGGGAGGTCGGGGCCGGGCTGCAGCTCGCGCCCAACGCCACCGGGGCGCTGCGCGAGTGGGGCCTGCTGGACCAGGTGATCGCCCGGGGCGTGCTGCCGGAGCGGATCGCCATGCGGGACGCGCTGGACGGCCGCCCGCTCAGCCACCTGGACCTGGCCGACGTGCGGCGCCGCTACGGCGCGCCGTACGTGGTGATGCATCGCGGCGACCTGCACGAGATCCTGCTCGCCGCCTGCCGGGACGCGGGCGTGGACCTGGTCACGGACGCCGAGGTGCGCGCGGTCGAGAACGGCGCCGGCTGGGCGGAGGCGGTGGGCGAGCGGCGTCGGGACCGCGCCGAGCTGGTGATCGCCGCCGACGGGCTGACCTCCACGCTGCGGGCCCAGATCAGCGCGGACGAGCCGGTGAGCTCGAACTACGTGGCCTACCGGGGGGCGATTCCGATCACGGACGTGAGCGGGCTCGCGGACCTGGCGGTGCACGACGTGGTGGTGTACATCGGTCCGCGCTGCCACCTGGTGCAGTACGCGCTGCGCGGCGGCGAGATGTTCAACCAGGTCGCGGTGTTCGAGTCGCCGGCGGCCGTGGCCGGGCAGCCGGAGTGGGGCGGTCCGGAGGAGCTGGATGCCGCGTTCGCGCCGGCCTGCGACGCGGTGCGGGCGGCGCTGCCGTTCCTCTGGCGGGACCGCTGCTGGCGGATGTACGACAGGGAGCCGATCCCGAACTGGGTGCGCGGGCGGCTCGCGCTCACCGGCGACGCCGCGCACCCGATGCTGCAGTACCTCGCGCAGGGCGCCTGCCAGGCCATCGAGGACGCCGACTGCCTGGGCGCGCTGGCCGCCAAAGACGCGGGGAAGGACGCCGACTGGGAGGCCGTGCTGGCCGGATACAACGACGCCCGCCCGCGCCGCACCGGCCAGGTGCAGCGGCGGGCGCGGGCCTGGGGCGAGCTGTGGCACGCCGACGGGCTGTTCCGGGCGGTGCGCAACGAGCTGCTGCGCGAGCGTGACCCGGCCGACTACCGGTGGGTGGACTGGCTCTACGCGCGCTGATCCACGCCCGCGGCCGCGAGCAGCCGATCCAGGAACTCCGCCTGGCCCTTCGACAGCTTGACCCGCGCGGTGGCCAGGTCGAACCACTCGGCCCTGTCGATCTCCGGGAAGCTCTGGGTCCGGCCCGAGCGCGGTGGCCACTCCATCTCGAAGGTGTTGCTGTGCGCGCTCGCGGCGTCGAAGTCCGCCTCGACGGCGTACACAGTGAGCCGCTTCCCGCTGGGCAGCCGGATCGTGCCCAGTTCGAACTCCCGTCCGTCCGGCAGCGGTGCGCCAAGCTCCTCGGCGAACTCCCTGGCCGCCGCCGCGCGGGGGTCCTCGTCGGGGTCGTACTCGCCCTTCGGGATCGACCACGCCCCGTCGTCGCGGCGCGCGAAGAACGGCCCGCCGGGATGCCCGAGCAGCACCTCGAACCGCCCGTCGGCGTCGGACCTGAACAGCAACGCACCGGCGCTGGAGACGGGCATCACCAGAGCCTACTTCGCCGGTCCGGCCGAGCTATCCTGAGGTTCAGGCGTCGCATCTCCGCGACGGCCCCGGACGAGCGCGTGCCGTACCCGGCCCAGACAAGACGGCGCGCCCGTCATCATGGATCTTGTAGACATCATCGAGATCGGCGGTTCGCTGCTGATCCTGCTCGCGTTCGGGGCCGCCCAGCTGCGCCGGCTGGACATGCACTCGCTGACCTACCTCGTGCTGAACCTGGTCGGTTCGGCGACCCTCGCGGTGATCGCGCTGGCGCAGCATTCGTGGGGGTTCCTGCTGCTGGAGGGCAGTTGGGCGATCGTGTCCGCCGCGTCGCTGGTCACCGGGCGACGCGGCGGGCACGGACCGGGGTGAGGCGTCAGATCACCGGGCGGGCCGGCCGCATCCGCACCGCGAGCGCGTAGATCAGCGCGGACAGCGCCAGCACGGCCAGGAACGACCAGTCGAACGAGATCACCCCGCTGCCGCCCTCGAAGGTGGTCAGCGCGCTCACGATGCCCAGCCCCACCAGCCATGGCAGCAGCCAGGCGGCGGCCATCCAGTGCTCGCGCCGGGCCCGGATGGCGCCCCGGGCCTGCTGGATGAGCAGCAGCACCACCCCGACCACCGTGGCGAGCAGCAGCTTCTCCACGGTCTTCCAGCCGCTCCAGATCACGATCAGGTTGGCCGCGTAGAACGCCAGGAACGGGATCAGGTCCCCGCCCCAGGTGCGGAACGGGCGGGGCTGGTCGGGGAGCTGGCGGCGCAGCGCGGCGTGCGCGATGGGCCCGGTGCCGTAGGACAGCACGGCCGCCGAGGTGATGAACGAGACGAAGGTCTGCCAGCCGGGGAACGGCATGAACAGCAGCAGGCCGATCGCGGTCGCGACCAGGATGCCGATCCACGGCACGCCGTGGCGGTTGAGCCGGGCCATCGGGCTGGGCAGCGCGCCGTTCTCGGCCATGCCGTAGGAGATCCGTGAGGTCATCATGGCCCAGCTCAGCCCGCAGTCGGCGGGGGAGACGATCGCGTCGATGTAGAGCAGCGCGGCCACCCAACCCAGGCCGAGCAGGGTGGCCAGCCCGGCCAGCGGCCCGAAGTCGTTCGGGAAGCCGAGCTTCGACCAACCGTTCGCCAGCGCCTCGGCCGGCAGCCCGCACAGGAAGGCCAGCTCCAGCAGAAAGTACAGCAACGAGGTGATGCCCAGGCCGAGCAGCATCGCCCTGGGCACGTTGCGGCCAGGGTTGCGGACCTCACCGGCCACCGCGACCGGCTGCTGGAAGCCGGTGTAGGCGAACGCCACGCCCCCGGAGGCGATCGCGGTGAGCAGCCCGCTCAGCCCGCTCGGGGCGAACCCACCGAACGCGGTCAGCCGGTCCGGGTGGAACGCGGTTGCGAAGAACGACACGGCCACCGCCAGCATGACGAACAGCTTGAACACCATGATCCCGTTGTTGGCGCGCATGAACCACCGCACGCCGACCAGGTTGATCACGGCGAACAGGATGAGCATCAGCGCCGCGATCACGTACCCCGGGCCGGTCAGCACCGTGACACCGTTGACCTTGTGGGTCAGGAACGGCAGGTAGTTCGTGGCGTACTCCAGCGCCGCCTCGACCTCGATGGCCGGGAACGTGACGGCGCCCAGGTAGATGATCCAGCCGACCATCGCGCCGGCCACCGTCCCGAAGGCGTAGTGCGGGAAACGCACCACCCCACCGGACACCGGGAACATCGCGCCCAGCTCGGCGTAGCACAGCGCGAGCAGGCCGAACAGCACGGCGGCCAGCGGCCAGGCCAGGATCGCGGCCGGGCCGGCCAGCTTTGCCGCGGCCAGCGGCCCGAACAGCCAGCCGGAGCCGATGATCGAGGCCATGGCGGCGAACACCAGGCTGAACAGCCCGATGCTGCGGGGCATCTCCTGCCGCTGGGACGGCCCGTCGGTGGCCGTGTGCTGGGTGGAAAACTCGGGACTCGAGTCCGTCATCAGGCTGCTCCTCGCGCGCGGCCGGGCCGCGGCACGTCGTTGATCCCGCCTCCGTCACCTGTCAGAGTGGTGACGTGATCCGGCTGAGCCCCCCTCGGACCCAACCGGGGCATTATTCACAACCACCGGACAGAGCGCACTCCGGAATGGACAGGAGATTTGACGAGTGAGCACGGTCGTCACACCGGACCTGGAGATTGCCTGCGAGACCAGCGGACCGGAGGACGGGAACCCGCTGGTCGCGGTGCACGGCTGGCCGGATGACCCGCACTGTTGGGATGCGGTGCTACCGGGGTTGCACGCCGCCGGGTACCGGGTGTTCCGGCCCTACCTGAGAGGCTTCGGCGCCACCCGTTTCCGCGATCCGGACAAGGTGCGCAGCGGCCAGATCGGGGCGCTGGGCAAAGACCTCGCCGACCTGCTCGACGCGCTCGACCTGCGAGACGTCGTCCTTGTCGGTCACGATTGGGGGGCGCGGGCCTCCTATGTGGTCGGCGCGCTGTTTCCGGAACGGGTACGGCGCATTGTCGCCATCTCCGCCGGACACGCCACGAACCGGCCCGACGCCGCGCTCAGTTGGACGCTCACGCACGCCTACTGGTACGAGTGGTTCGTCGCCACCGAGCGTGGCCGTAACGCCATGCACGACGACCGGCGCGCGTTCTGTCACTACCTGTGGAAAACCTGGTCGCCGACCTGGACGTTCGAATCCTCGCAATTCGAACGGGCCGCGCGGGCCTGGGACAACGAGGACTGGCCCGCGATCACCGTCCACGCCTACCTGCACCGCTGGGGCGAGGCCGCCGGGGACCCCGCGTACGACGAGATCGAGCGGCGGCTGGCCGAGCCGGCCCCGGTGCTGCGCCCCACGCTGGTCGTGCACGGGGCCGACGACGCGGACAACCTCCCGGAGACCACCGAGGGCAAGGAGCACCTGTTCCGCGCCGGCTACCGGCGGGTGCTGCTCGACGGGGTCGGCCACTTCCCGCCCCGGGAGGCCCCGGCGGCGGTCACCGAGGCCATCCTGGGGTCGTAACGCCGCTCAGGGGTGGTGCACCTCGATGGTGTCGTGGCTGTCCCGGTAGCTGGTGTCGTTGTGCGAGTTGGTCTGCTCGTGGGTGTCGGTGCGGGTGGCGTCCTCGTACTCGGAGCGGACGCTGGTGTCGTTGTAGGTCTGGTCGGTCTGCTGGTCGGCGTACCCGTGGTCGCCGGCCGAGTTGACGGCGTTGTCGCCGGAGCCGGAGTTGCGCACCGCCGTGTCGGTGTCGTTGGCGTCGCGGTCGGTGTAGGTGTCGCCCCGGACGCCCAGTGCCCCGCCGTCATCGAAGCGGACGCCCTGGAAGCCGGTGCCGAGGGCCTCGCCCGTGCCGAAGGCCGTCGAGTTGTGGTTGCCGGTCACCGCCTGGTCGCCCTGGCCGACCAGGTTCGCGTCGCCCGAGGTGACGGTGTCGTCGGCGATGGTGCCGCCGGTGCCCACCGAGCCGTCGCCGGTGGCCAGCACCGGGTCGTTGTCCACGACCTGGTCGAAGTTCCCGTCGTGGTCGTAATAGTGGTCGTGGTGGCCGCGGCCGGTGTCGATGTCCTGGTCGACCGAGTTGTCCAACTCGGTCTCGTGTCGTTCGATCGCCTTCTGGTTCTCCTCGAAGTAACCGCGAAGGTAATGCGCGCCGCCGTCATCGCTGTGGTGGTTCGAGTGGCGTGGCGGTGGGAAGTGCGCGCTCTGGGAGAAGTTCGAATGGTTATCGTCCGCGATCAGTGATAACGCGTCCTGAACGTCCGCGCTGGATACGTTACGGAATCCGTGGTCTTCGGCGTAACCGTCCGGATCGGCCAGAAACGCCTCGCGGGCGTCCGGGTCACGGAGTAGGCCTTCGATCCAGCTCATCAGCGGGGTGGCCATGGTCGGTCGAACCTCCAGAAGACTTGTCGCGGGCCGCTCGTCGCCGTTCTGTCACATTTCTCGATTGCCGGTGACTTTCGTGACAAAAAGCGTAAAGCGGCCCGCGACGGTCGTCGTGGATGGCTCGCCGGAAACGCAGCCCTTAGGGTGAAGCGGCCCCGGTCGTGTGATTAAGGCAGATGATTTGTCAGAATCCGACGCTCAGGCAGCCGGCCCGTGCGCCCGCCGTTCCCGCCTTTCCCGGGCCGGTCTGGGTGGAGTCGGCGTGGATGACCACCGATGCCGCGCGGGCGTTGCTGAACACCCAGGGCACGGTCGTCGCGGCGGTGGCGTTGCCCTGCGCGTCGGTGGTGAAGTCCAGCCAGATCTCGTTGCGCGGGTTGGCGTAGTTGGGGTCGACCGAGGGCTTCACCGGGTCGGTCTCGTGCTGGAAGTGCGGCCCGGCGTCGTCGCCCTTCGGGCCGCACGGCATGGCGTGCGCGTGCGCCCCGTAGGCCCGGTTGGGCACCAGGCCACGCACGTTGAGGGTGACGGTGGTGGAGCCGTCGTAGATGTACTCCGCGACGACCATCTTGGCGCCGTTCGGGACCAGGGTCTTGTCGTAGTTGCTCGCGGCGTCGTCCGTGCCGAAGGTGGCGCCGACGGCGGTCTGCCCGGGGTTGGTCGCCGAGGAGTGCTGGTGCGTGGGCGGCTGCGACGGCTGCGAGGAAGGCGCCTGGGTCGCGCACCCGGCAGCGAGCCCGGCGGCGAGCAGCGCGCCGGCGAAGACTAAGAGGGGAGGGGAAAGCGAACGCATGAAGCCATCATCTGACTACCGGCCGTGTCTAGCCCCTACCGGGGGACAAAGCCACCGGATCGGGTAGCAAGTGCCGTGCAAACGAGGTCGTCTTACCCGTCTTCGGCGCCCAGGCGGCGCCCGCCCCCGGGGTGCGGGGTGTCCCCGCAAGGCACAGCGTCGTCGACCGAAGGTCGTCGCCCCCGATACAAACCCGGTATCGGGGGCTCCGAATCAGACACAGCCTTGCGGTTGCCCGGGTGCGGGTGTCCCGCGGGGACACAGCACCTGGATCACCGAATCCGGGCAAGGAACCTCGTTTGCACGACACTGGACGGGGATGAGGCGGCGCCCGCCGAGGCCAGGGAGTGGGTGCCTCGGCGGGGCGCCGGCGCCGCCTCAGGTCGTCATCGTCATGTCGCCGCCGACGCGCCCACGGTTGCCGGCGGGGCGGGGAAGCCGCCGACGGCCAGCTCGTAGGCGTGCGCGATCCGTAGCACGGTGGCGTCGTCGAAGTGCTTGCCGACCAGCATGAGCCCGGCCGGCAGGCCGTTGACCAGCTCGGTCGGCACGCTGATCGCCGGGTGCCCGGTCACGTCGAACGGGGAGGTGTTGGCGAGCATGGACAGCGCGCGCGGCAGGTAGTCCGCCACCGGCGCGTCCAGGCCGAGCAGCTCCTTGGCGGTGTAGGGCAGGGTGGGCATGGCCAGCACGTCGTAGTCGGCCAGCGCCGCGTCGTAGGCCTTGCGCACCTCCAGGACCAGGTTGCGCGCCATCGCGTAGTACCGGCCCCGGCCCTGCTCGAACGCGTGCCGGCCGGTCATGGCGACGAACTTGAGCGTCTTGGACATCTCGGCGGCCCGTTCGCGGCGCTGGCGGCCGTAGTAGGCGATCAGCTCCGGGTCGTAGAGGCCCTGGTGGTTCATGCCGTACCCGTTGCCGTCGATCATCTGGAAGGCGGCGCCCTCGGTGATCACGACGTCCCAGACGGCCTGCGCGTCGCGGTGCCAGGGGACCGAGACCGGCTCGGCGGCCAGGCCCGCCGACCGGAGCACCTCGATCGCGGCCCGGACCGCCTCGTCCACGGCCGGGTCCGCCTCGGCGGTACCGAAGCCCTCGGTGAGGATCCCGATGCGCAGCCCGTCCACCGGCCGCTGCAGCTCGGCCAGGTAGTCCACCTCGGGCAGCGTGGTCGGCTGGCGCGGGTCCAGGCCGTCCACGCCGGCGAGCACCTGGAGCATCAGCGCGGCGTCGGCCACGGTGCGGGTGATCGGGCCGATGTGGTCGACGGTCTGCTCGATGGGGAACGCCCCGGTGTACGGCACCAGCCCGTGGGTCGGCTTGTGGCCGACGGTGCCGCTGAACGAGCTCGGGATGCGCACCGAGCCGCCCTGGTCGCCGCCGGTGGACAGGTCCACGGCGCCGGACGCGACCAGCGCCGCGCTGCCGCTGGAGGAGCCGCCGGCGTTGCGGGTCGGGTCCCACGGGTTGCGCACCGGCCCCGGCCGCGAGGTGAAGCTCCCGCCGGAGAAGCAGAGGTCCTCGCAGACCGCCTTGCCGGTGACGGTGGCGCCGGCGGCGAGCAGCCGGCTGACCACCGTGGCGTCCCTGGACGGGACGAACCCCTCCAGGGTGCTCGAACCGTTCATCATCGGCACGCCCGCGACGGCCGTGTTGTCCTTGATCGCGACGGTGCGGCCGGCCAGCGGGCCGGAGTCGGTCTCGGTGATCGAGGTCGTCACGTACCAGGCGCCCAGCGGGTTCTCCGCCTCGGTCGGCCGGGTCCAGGCGCGCTCGGGCGGGGCCGGCGCGATCTCGGCGTAGCGGCGCTCGACGGTGGCCCAGTCGCCCAGGCCGCCCTCGACGAACGGCGCGTACTCGGCGAGCTCGGACTCGGAAAGGCCGAGGCCGTAGTGGTCGTTCAGGGCGGCCAGCTGAGCCGGAGTGGGGGGTGGGATGGGCACGCCTGTCCTCCGTGGATAGGTCGGGTGGTGTGCCGAAACCTAGGAGTGGTCGGCGTTACATGTCAACGAGTCTCGACGGGTCGACACGGTATTTTGTGCACCTTACAAAGCGAACTTCGGCTCCAGCTCGCCGTGCACCGCCTCCGCGAGGTACAGGCGCTGGTGGGGCTTGCCGGGGCCGTCCATCGCGACGTTGCCGCGCGGGAAGTCGAAGGCGCCCGAGCGCATCTGCCGGGCCACCGCGTCCGGTTCGGTGGTGCGGGCGCTGTGCACCGCGGCCACCCACATGTGCAGCGCCTCGTGCACCGTCTCGCTCAGCGTGGACAGCGGCGGCGCCCACGGCCCGTAGCCGTCGCGGTAGCGGCGGACCAGCGCCTTGTTCTGGTCGCTGGGCAGCCGCTGGAAGTAGGCGGACGCGCCGTAGATGCCGGTCGAGGCGGCCGGGCCGATCCGCTCCATGGTGGACTCGTCGATGGCCAGCGCCAGCGTGCGGCAGCGCTCCCGCACGCCCATCGCGTGGCACTGCCGCTCGAAGGCCGCCGCGTCGGCGCCGACGAAGGTGGACAGCACCACGTCCGCCCCCGAGGCGAGGATCGCGTCGATCACCGGGCTGAAGTCCTGCGAGCCCAGCGGCGCGAACCGCTCGCCGACCAGCTTGGCGCCCTGGTGCGGCAGCACCGAGCGGGCGGCGGTGTGCGCGTGTCGCGGCCAGTTGTAGTCGTTGCCGGCCAGGAACCAGCGGTTCCCGCCGGCCTCGCGCATCAGCGGCTTGGCGGCCGCCGCGAGCTGGTGGCCGGGCCGCTCGCCGAGCTGGATGCGCAGCCGGTCCGCGAGGCCGCCCTCGTTCATCACCGCGTGCACCAACAGCACGTCCGCCCCGCGCAATGCCTCCGACACCTCGGCGAAGGTCGCGGACGTGGTCGTGGCGAAGATCGTCCGGCAGCCGCCCCGGACCAGCCGCCACGCCTCGGCGACGCCGGTGTCGGGGTTGGTGCCGTCGTCGCCGACCATCAGCGTGGCGGGCTTGCCGAGGATGCCGCCGTCGGCGTTGATCTCGTCGACGGTCATGGTGGCGACGTTGTCGGTGGCCGCGGCGAACACGCTGCCCGGGCCCGACTTGCTGGTCAGCAGGCCGATCCGGGGCCCCGCCTGATCCGCCCGGTCGGCCAGCACGTGGCCCCGGCGGCGGATCAGCCACTCCAGCCCGCGCTCGTCGATCTCGGCGTTGAGCCGGACCCTGGTGCCGGCGCCGTCCGGGTCGAACCGCAGCCGCAGCCGGCCCCGCCACGGCTGGTCGTGGGTGATCTCGATGCGGCCGGGGCGGCGGACCTTGGAGATGCGCCCGAGGATGTCCACCGGCGCCGCGGCGGCACCGTCGAGCGGGGCGCGCAGCGTGATCACCGCGCCGACCTCGACCCGGTCGCAGGCGGCGTCGAACACCCAGCCGGCGTTGCCGGTACCGAACAGGTCGAAGACCGCGGCCGGTGGAACGTTGATCCGCTCCTCCGCGGTCAACGCCAGCGTGCCCATTACCCGGCGTGGCTGCGCGCGGCCGCCCCGGCCTCCGCCGTCCGTTTCGCCTGGGCCAGCGAGTCCTGGAACAACGCCTGGAGCAGGGTGAGCACGTCGCGGGCCGTCCCGTTCGGGTTCAGCGAGTAGTACCGGAACCGGCCGGTGCGGCGCTCGGTGATCAGGCCGGCGTTGAGCAGCTTGCGCAGGTGGCTGGACACCGCCGTGCGGCCGACCCGGCTGACCTGCTCGGAGAGCTCGCCCGCGCTGAGCTCCTCGCGGTGCGAGAGCAACGCCAGGATCTCGCGCCGGACCGGGTCCGCGAGGGCGTCGAATGCGTGGTCAACGTCCACTTCGCCGAGCTCCTTCCGGCCACCGGATTCGATCTCTTCAGAGGGTATTCCACCCCATGTGTCAAGGGGTCGCGGGTCCCGCTGATGATCGGGTCAGGAACGCAGCTGTCCGAGCAGGCCGAGCGAGTCCTGGTGCGCCCAGGTCTCGGCGACCTTGCCGCCGGCGATCCGGTAGATGCGGATCGCTCCGAAGCGCACCGGCCGCCCGGTCGGCGGGATGTCCCGGAAGGCCCCGAGGTGGGTGCCGGCGAAGCTGAGCCGGGCGACCACCCGGTCGGCCTCCGCGATCAGGTCGTCGATGGTGATCCGCAGGTCGGGGAAGGCTCCGGTGAGCATGCTGTGCAGCCCCTCGGCCTCGGGGCGGGTGTCGTCGACCCAGAACTCGGGCAGCCGCTCGATGCTCCCGGCGTTCCACACCTGCTCGATCATCTCGCGGACCAGGGTCTTGTTGGCCTCGGTGGACATGGCGCCTCCTCGGGGTGCTTGCTAGGACACGTGTCCTGAAATATTAGGACAGATGTCCTGATCGCACTAGGGTGGGAGCGGTGGCGATCGACGAGCCCTCTCCGAAGCAGCGGGACAAGCGCCGGCGGATCATCGAGGCGGCCCGGGAGGTGCTCGCGCGCGACGGGCTGGCCGGGTGCACGGCGCGCGCGGTCGCGGACGCCAGCCCGCTGACCAAGAGCGCGATCCACTACTACTTCGAGGACATCGACGAGATCATCGACCGGGCCATGGCCGCGCACGTGGACGCCATGCTGGTCTCGCTGCGCGAGGTCGCGGGCCGGCACGAGGATCCCGGCGAGCGGCTCTGGGCGGTGCTGTGGGCGTACCTGGCCACCTTCGCCGAGCGGCCACACGCGGCGTACCTGTGGTTCGAGTACTGGGTGGCCGCCGGCCGGCGCGGCTCCACCGGGGCCGCCGAGGCGCAGCTCGACAAGATGCGCGCGCTGCTGGCCGAGCTGCTCGCCGGCCAGGTGGCCGACCGCGAGGCCGCCGCGCGCGCCCTGCTGTCCTGGCTGCTGGGCAGCATCGTCCAGCAGCAGGTCCGTCCCCGGGCCGAGGCGGAGCTGCGCGCCGAGGCGGCCAGGCTGCTCGCCACCGGTGGTGAATGTTGAGTGCGCCTGTAGCGAATGCCCACCGATAACGTGGGCGCGAACCGGTAGCCGCTAATGGCATGTCCGAACAGGTATGGCGGCCATGTGAACAGGCATTGGATCTGCATGCGGACGCTGGGGATACTGCTGCGATGAGCGCCAGGTCACATCGCACGGTGTGAGAGGTCGCCGGGTTTTGGTAATCCGGTTCTCGCCGCAAAGGAGCAGGCAGTGTTTGGTTTTCCCACCACTTGTCGACCTTTTTCGCGGCGTGTGCTGGGAATTCTGCTGGCGGGTGCGCTTGCGTTGGTCGTTTCCGGCTGTGGCGCGCTCGTGCGGTCCGGCGTGGATGACGGCAAGGTCAAGATCGGGCTGTTCGCCCCCCAGTCCGGGGTCTTTGCCTCCTTCGGCCAGGACATGAAGCGCTCCTACGACCTGTACCTGAGCCGGCACGGCGGCAGGCTCGGCGGCCGGGAGGTCGAGACGGTGCTGGCCGACGAGGGTGCCACGCCGCAGACGGCGGTCACCGCGGCCCAGAAGGTGCTGCAGGCGGACCGGATCAGCGTGCTGACCGGCATCGTCAGCTCGGCCTCGGGGCTGGCGGTCCGCCCCATGGCCGAGGTCACCAGGACCCCCACGGTGATCACCGTCGCCGGCGCCGGGGCGCTCACGGGTTCGCGGGGTTCGGACTACGTCTGGCGGGTCGGCTTCGGGAATGCGCAGCCCAGCTACGCGCTCGGGAGGTCGCTCGCCGCGAAACCCGACCTGGTGGACAAGAAGTTCTTCCTGATCGCGCCCGGATTCGCCGGTGGCGCCGAGACCGTCGAAGGCTTCCGGCGGGGCTTCGTCGAGGGCGGCGGAAAGGTCGTCGGCCGGCACTTCACGGTGCTGGGCGAGACCTCGAACTTCCAGCCCGCCCTGCAGGCCGCGGTCCAGGCGGGCGCCGATGACGTGTTCGCCTTCTACGCCGGCTCGGAAGCCCTCGGTTTCATCCAGCAGTACAGGCGCTTCGGCTTCGCCGACCGGCTCGGCCTGTACGGGGCGGGCGACCTGTCCGACCCACACGTGCTGGCCTCCGCGGGAGCGGCCGCCGAGGGTGTGCAGGTGGCTCAGACCTGGTCCGCCGAGCTGGACACGCCGGCCAACAGGGCGTTCGTCACGGCGTACGAGGACGCCTACCACGCGGTGCCGAGCATCGCCTCGATGAACCAGTACGACGCGATGGTGGTGCTCGACCAGGCGGTGAGCGGGATCAGGGGGCCGGTCACCGACAAGGCCCTCATCGACGCGCTCAAGAACCTCGGCGAGGTGAGAAACAGTGTTCGTGGCCCCTGGACGTTCGACCCGAACCATCACGATCCCTATCAGACGATCTATTTGCTCAGGGTCGTCAAGGAGGGCGGCCGCTTTGTCAACAAGGTCGTCGGGGACCTGGGCAAGGTCGGTTTCGTCAACGTGGAATCGGACGTCTGAACGGGAGTCGGTGAAATGTTCATCACCTTTCTGAACGGCCTGGCGCTGGCCGGGCTCCTGTTCAGCCTGGCGGTCGGGTTCTCGCTGATTTTCGGCCTGATGCGAATCGTGAACCTGGCTCACGGGGCGCTGTTCCTCATAGGTTCGTACGTCACCTACGGGCTGACCAGCAGCCAGCTCGAGAACGGCACGGTGGGTCGCTTCCTGCTCGCGGTCGTGGCCGCCACGGCGTTGACGGCCCTGCTCGGAACGCTGCTCATGCGGTTGATCGAACCGCTGCTCGGCCGGGGGTTCTTCGACCAGGCCCTGCTCACGCTGGGGATCGCCCTGCTGGTGGCGTTCACGCTGCAGGAGACCTTCGGCAAGTACACCAACACGATCTACCCACCGGCCGCCTGGAGCGGCAGCGTCTCGCTCCCCGGCGGGTCCTACCCGGTGTACAACCTGGGCCTGATCGTGGTCGGCCTGTGCATCGCGGTCGGGACGTACGTGGTCATCGAGCGAACCAAGCTGGGCGCGCTGGTCCGCTCGACCGTGTCGGATCGGGGCATGGTGCGGGCGATGGGGATCAACGCCCGCCGCATCACCTACGTCACGTTCGCCGCAGGCGCCGCGCTCGCGGGGTTCGCCGGGGCGATCAGCTTTCCGTTCTTCGCGACCGCCCCCGGCGTCGACAACCAGGTGTTGCTCCAGGCGCTGGCGGTGGTGGTGATCGGCGGGCTCGGCTCCATTCGCGGCGCCGCGGTGGGCGCCCTGCTGGTGGGCGAGGTGCAGTCGGTGGGGACCCTGCTCGGCCCCGTGGTGTCGCCGTACCTGCTGTTCGGGCTGATGCTGGTCGTCCTCGCCGTGCGGCCGAGGGGGATCTTCGGCGTGCCGGTCAGCGAGATGCGCACCGAGCCGACCTCGAAGGCTCGGTTGAACCTGCCGTGGAGCGGCGGTCACGGTCGCGCGGGCGGCGCCGCGCTGGTGGCGGTGGCGGTGGCCCTGCTGCTGTTCCCGTTCATCGGTTCCACGTTCGCCCTGCTGCGGGCCAGCGAGATCATCAGCTTCGGCCTGCTGGCGGTCAGCCTGGACCTGCTGGTCGGCCTGGGTGGCATGGGCTCGCTCGGCCACGCCGCGTTCTACGGGGTCGGCGCGTACCTCTCGGTGAAGCTCGGGGCCGAGCTGACGGACAAGGCGCTGCCGCTGCTGCTGTTCGCCGGGCTCGGCGCCGCCGCCGCGGCCGCCGCCACGGGCTGGATAGCCGTGCGCAGCCGTGCCGTCTACTTCGTCATGATCACGCTGGCGATCGGGCAGCTCTTCGAGGAGGTCGCGGCGAACGGCGGCGGGCTCACCGGGGCGACCAACGGGTTGGTCGGCACCCCCATCGACGTTCCCGACCTCGGGTTGCTCGACGGCCTGCCGCCCGTGGTCGTCAGCTACTGGTACGTCGTCGTCATCGCGGCGGTGCTGTTCCTCGCGGTCTGGCGGATCTCGGTCTCGCCGTTCGGCCGGGCGCTGCGCGGCCTGCGCGACAACGAGGACCGGATGGCCGCGCTCGGCTACCCGGTCATGCGCTACCGCTACGGCGCCTTCGTCCTGGCCGCCGGGATCGCCGGGATGGCCGGGTCGCTGGCGGTGGTGCAGTTCCCGTTCGCGTCACCGGAGCTGCTCGGTTTCAACACGATGACCTACCTGCTGATCGCGGTGGTCATCGGTGGCGCCGGATCGGTCTGGGGCGGTTTCCTGGGCGCGGCGGTGGTGGTCTACGTGAACAGCGTGCTGGCGAACCAGCTGCAGGGCTACTCCCAGCTGCTGCTCGGGCTCACCTTCGTGGCCCTGGTCTACGTGCTGCCGGGCGGGTGCGCCTCGCTGGCGGACCGGCTGCGCCGGCGCGGGCCGAGCCCGTCGGCCCCTGCCCGGCCGAGGGTGGAGGTGCCGGCGTGAGCGCGGCACCCGTCCTGGAGCTCCACGGGCTGACCAAACGCTACGGCGCCATCACCGCCAACGCCGGCGTCTCGCTGGCCGTGCGGGCCGGCGCCCGGCACGCCCTGATCGGTCCCAACGGGGCGGGCAAGTCGACGCTGTTCGCCATGGTGGCCGGCTCGCTGCCGGTGACGGCGGGCGCCATCTCGTTCCTCGGCGAGGACATCACGCGGCTGCCCAGGCACGCGCGGGTGGCCCGGGGGCTCACCGCCACCTTCCAGCACTCCAGCCTGTTCGCGTCCGGGACCGCGGCCGACAACGTCGCGCTCGCGGTCCAGCGCCGGCTCGGCCTGAGCGCCCGGCTCGCGCGCCCCGCCGACCGGTTCGCCGACATCGACACGGCGGTCGGCGAGCAGCTGCGGGCCGTCGGCCTGGACCGCCGGCGGGACACCCCGGTGCACAGCCTCTCGCACGGTGAACGCCGCCAGCTGGAGGTCGCGCTCGCGCTGGCCACCCGGCCTCGGCTGCTCCTGCTGGACGAGCCCACCGCGGGGATGTCGCCCTCGGAGAGCGACCGGTTCGTCGCGTTGATCGGGTCGCTGCCCGAGGACATGACGATCCTGATCGTGGAGCACGACATGAACGTCGTCTTCCGGCTCGCCACCCACCTCACGGTGCTGCACCTGGGCTCGCTGCTCGCGGACGGCCGGCCCGAGGAGATCCGGCAGCGGCGGGACGTGCAGGCCGCCTACCTGGGCGACGGCGCCGGCGAGGACCTGTTCACCGAGCCGTCGACCAGCCGCGCCGGAGCCGCCTGATGGAACCCTTGCTGCAGGTCCGGGACGTGTCCTCGGGCTATGACGGGTCCACCGTGCTCAACGGGGCCGAGCTCACCGTGAACCGGGGCGAGGTCGTCGCGCTGCTCGGCCGCAACGGGGTCGGGAAGACCACGCTGATCAGCACGATCATGGGGTTCATCCGGCCGTCCGCCGGCGAGATCGTGCTGGGCGGGACGCGGATCGACCGGCTGCCCGTCGAGAAGATCGCCGGCGCGGGCGTCGGGCTGGTGCCGCAGGGCAGGCGGATCTTCCCGGACCTCACCGTCGAGGAGTGCCTGCGCATCTCGGTGCGGCGCCGGCAGTGGCCGGGCGTCGAGCGGTGGACCGTCGACAAGGTCTACGACCTGCTCCCTCGCCTGAAGGAGCGCGCCGGCAACCGCGGCGACCAGCTGTCCGGGGGCGAGCAGCAGATGCTCGCGATCGGGCGGGCGCTGCTGGGGAACCCCCGGCTGATCCTGATGGACGAACCCTCGGACGGCCTGGCGCCGACGGTCACCGCCCACATCGCGGACACGCTGACCGCCTTGAGCGCCACCGGACTGTCGGCGTTGCTGGTCGAGCAGGACCTGCGTACCGCCTTCGGCGCCGCGAGCCGGATCTGCGTGCTGGAGAAGGGCGCCGTCGTGCACGAGTCCTCGGTGGCGGAGTTCCGCCGGGACCCGGTGCGGGCCAAGGCGCTGCTGGGCATCGGCTCCGACGAACACACCACACACGGGAAGGAGCGTGACGACATGAGCACATCGGCCCTCTCGCTGCCGCCGGGGTTCGCCGACCTCGAGGAGTACGCCGAGGACTGGGCGCTGCCCACCCAGCGGATGCGCAACGACAAGCGGACCTCGTCGACGATCGAGGAGCTGGATGCGTTCTACAACGTCGTGTTGCCCAGGGTGCAGGCGATCGCGGCGTACGTCGACAGGTACCCACTGTCCGCGATGCCGGCCCACGCCGTGCGGCTGCTGGACCTGGCCCGGATGCTCATGGAGATCGCCCCGGCCGTCGAGGTGATGCGCTCGCCCGACGTGGTGTGCGACTACCCCCGGGAGCGGCTGGTCATCCACGACACCCCCGTCGGGTACACGCTCGCCCCGGACACGGCCGAGGAGGCACAGGCATGACCGTGGACAACGACACCCGGACCGACCCCGGCATCGACCTGACCGGCCCCGCGACCCCGTGGAACGACAGGTACCCGTTCCTGGGCACCGGACCGGTCGACGTGAGCGGATACCTGTCCGAGGAGGCCTTCGACGAGGAACGCCGGGGCATCTTCGGTGCGTACTGGCTGATGGTCGGGCACGTCTCACAGATCCCCGGGCCGGGCGACTACTTCGAGACCAACATCGAGGTCCGGTCCAGCTCACTGATCATCACGCGGGACCGCCGGGGCACCGTGCACGCGCTGCGCAACATCTGCCGGCACCGGGGCAGCAAGGTGGTCTCCGGTTGCGGGAACGCCAAGGTGCTCAACTGTCCGTTCCACGGCTGGACCTACGGCCTGGACGGCCGGCTGCGCGGGGTGCCGGACAGGGAGCAGTTCTTCGACCTGGAGCTCGCGGAGAACGGCCTGTTCACCGTGCACTGCGAGGTCTGGAACGGGTTCATCTTCGTGAACCTGGCGGAGAGCCCGGAGCGGACGCTGGCCGAGCAGCTGGACGGGTTCGCCACCGAGTACCGGGACTACCCGTTCGACAGGATGACCTGCGGCGGGCGGTGGTCGAGCACGCTGGACGTCAACTGGCGGGTGTTCCAGGACCAGTTCCAGGAGGGGTACCACGTCGCGGTGGTGCACACCGGGACGTTCCCGGAGGTGTTCAACGGCCGGCTGAACCCCAACAGCCGCCCGTCCGACTTCACCATCAACGGGTTGAACCGCCGGATCTCCTTCGCCATCAACACCGAGTACCAGCCGACCCCCGTCGAGCAGCTGTCCGCCGAGATCGGCACCACGTTCGGGGCCGGTGTCGGGATGACCGGCGCCAACCCCGCCGGGATCGCGAACTGGGCGTTCGACGTGAACGGGGTCTTCCCGAACACACTGATCGACCCGTCGGACGGCTTCTTCTTCGGCCATCAGTTCTGGCCGATCGCGCCGGGACGGACCCGGTGGGAGGGCTTCCTCTATGTCATGCCCGCCACCAGGCCCAGCGAGCTGATCAGCCAGGAGCAGACCTACATCCTGATCAGGGACGCCTGGCGGGAGGACATGGAGCTGGCCGAGACGATCCACCGGTCGATCGCCTCCGGGGCGTTGCGCGAGTTCCGTTTCTCCGACCCAGAGATCGCCTGTCGGCACAGCCACTACGCGGTCAACCAGGCGCTGGGGAGGGGCGTGTGAGCGACCGCCCGGTGTTGTGCAAGCTCGCCGACTTCGACGAGGAGTACCCGATCGTCCGGGCCGAGGTGCCCGGCTTCCCGCCGCTGGCGGTGTACCGGGTGGGGGCGGAGGTCTACTGCACCGACGACACCTGCTCGCACGGCCAGGCGTCGCTGTCCGAGGGCGACCTGGAGGACCACACGGTCATCTGCCCGTTCCACGGCGGGGAGTTCGACGTGCGCACCGGCGAGGCGACCGGGCGACCGTGCTTCCTGGCGATCGGCAGCTATCCGGTGGCGGTCGAGGGCGACGAGGTCGTGCTGCTCGCGCCGGTCCCGGCCGATGGCTAGCGCCGTCTCCTCGGTGACGGTGGTCGGTGCCGGCGTCGCGGGGCTGCGGGTGTGCGAGGGGCTGCGCGAACGTGGCTTCGACGGCCGGATCACGCTGGTCGGCGACGAGGTCGAGCCGCCGTACGACAGGCCCAAGCTGTCCAAGGAGGTGCTGCTGCGCCCGCCCGGGGAGGTCGACCCTCGGCTGGTTCCCGAGCACGTGCTCGCGGGCCTCGGGCTCGACCTGGTGCTCGGGGTGCGCGCCGAACGGCTGGACCCGCGCGGCCGGCGGGTGGTGCTCTCGGACGGGCGCGCCCTGGTCGGCGACCGCGTGGTGCTCGCCTGCGGAGCCCGGGCCGGCCAGCTGCCCGGGGTACCGGACGACCCTCGGATCCGTACCCTGCGATCCCTGTCCGACGCGGTCGCGCTGCGCAAGGCGCTCGACGCCGGAGGCCACCTGGTCATCGTCGGCGGCGGGTTCATCGGCGCCGAGGTCGCCGCGTCCGCCCGGCTGCTCGACCGAGCGGTCACCGTCGTGGACGCCGTCGAGCTCCCGTTCGCCCGGATCCTGGGCGCCGAGCTCGCCGGCCGGCTGCGGCGCATCCACCGGGAGCGGGGCGTCGAGATGGTCACCGGGCGAGGGGTCACGTCGGTCGGGGCCGACCGTGACGCCGTCCGGGTCGGGCTCGCCGGCGGCGGCGCGGTGCGCGGTGACCATCTGCTGGTCGCGGTGGGCGCGCGGCCCCGGGTGGACTGGCTGCACGGCTGCGGGCTGGCGCTGGACGACGGCGTCCTGGTGGACGCCCACCACCGCACGACGGTGCCCGAGGTGCTCGCCTGCGGTGACGTGGCGAACGTCCGGGCGGCCGACGGAGACCGGCGCAGCGAGCACTGGTTCGCCGCGGCCGAGCAGGCGGAGATCGTCGCGCGGACCATCGTCGGGGACATGACACCGCCGCCGGGCTCGGACCACTACTTCTGGTCCGACTTCTACGACCACCACCTCGATGTCGCCGGCGAACCCACCCTGGCCGACCGGGCGACGCTGGTGGACGACGAGAACGGCGGTGCCGTGCTGGAGATGCGGCGGGGCGACACCCTGGTCGCGGTGGCGGCGCTGGACGCCGGGCGCCGGTTCCGGCGGCTGCGCCGCACGCTGCCGGGGGCGGCCCGGTGAGTGGCCCGGTGAGTGGCCCGGTGAGTGGCCCGGTGAGTGGCATGGCGCTGGTCGGCACGACCGGGGGAGACATCGTCATCACGCTGTTCGGCGACAAGGCTCCGCGCACGGTCCGGCGGTTCACCGAGATCGCCACCGGGACGGTGCCGAACTCCAGCCGGGTGGCCGCCTCGGACGGCACCCGCCGGCTGTACAACGGGGTCCGGCTGTACCGGGTGGCCGCCGGGTTCGTGACCCACACCGGGCTGCCGGCGGCGGCCGCGGATTTCCTGGCTCCTCCCGTCGGGCCGCCCGACCGCCCCGGCCGAGGCTTCGACGCGCCGTTCCTGGTCGGCTTGGCACGGACCGAGGAGTTCTGCCGGTTCTTCATCACCACCCGGCCGACGCCGTGGATGAACGGCCAGCACGCGCTGCTCGGCGAGCTGCTCGACGAGCCGAGCCGGAAGGTGGTCGAGTCGATCGGGTCGCTCAGGCCCGGCGACCGTGAGCCGGTGACGATCGTGGACGTGCGCACGGGGGAGGCGCGATGAGGCTGATGCTGCTCGGCACGGCCGGTGGCCCGATGCCCTCGCCCGATCGCGGCGCGCCCGCGCAGGCCATCGTGGTGGACGGCCGCTGCTACGTGGTGGACGCCGGGAACGGGGTCGCCTACCGGCTGCTGGCCGCCGGGCTGGGCCTGGACTCGCTCGCGGCCGTCTTCCTGACCCACCACCACATCGACCACAGCGCCGACCTGGGGAACCTGGTCACCCTGGCCTGGTCGACCCACCACCTCGGCTCCGTCGTGGTGGCCGGGCCGCCGCCGCTGGCGTCGTTCGTCGAGCACCACCTCGCGATGCACGCCGACGACATCGCCGAGCGCGAGTCCTACGGGCGGGCCGGCCTGGGTGGGCTGCTCGACGTCCGCGAGACGCGCGGGGGAGTGGTGCACCGGGACGGCGACCTGACCGTCACCGCCGCGACCGTCGCGCACGCCCCCGGACTGCACTCGCTGGCCTACCGGTTCGAGACGCCCGGGCGGACCGTGGTGATCTCGGGCGACACCGCCCCGTGCGACAGCGTCGTCGATCTTGCCGCCCGGGCGGACGTCCTGGTGCACGAGGCGTACCTGCCGGAACGGCTGCTCGCCGTCGTCGCGGCGGGCGGGGCCGACCCGACCCGCGTGACCGAGGCGTTCGAGCGGATCCACACCACCGCCGAACAGGCCGGGGCGATCGCGGCCATGGCCGGGGTGTCCACGCTGGTGCTCAGCCATCTGATCCCCGCCACGGGAGCGCCGGACGCGGAATGGATCGAGGCGGCCGGCCGCCATTTCGACGGCGAGATCATCGTCGGGTCCGATCTCGCCGAGCTGTGAACGCCAGGAGGGAGCACGAGGTGGACGACGGGCTGAACGGATTCCTGCGGGCGGCCGGCGAGGCGGTCGGCCCGAGGTGGGTGGACGACTCGCGGCGGGCTCGGGACGGCTACGGGGCCAGCGAGCTGCCCGCCGGCCCGGTGCCACCGGCGGCGGTGGTGCGGCCCGGTTCGACCGACGAGGTGCGGGCGGTGGTGCGGCTGGCCAACGAGTACGGCGTCACCCTGCATCCGATCAGCACCGGCCAGAACCTCGGCCTCGGCGGCACCGTCGCGGCGCGGCCGGGCAACGTGGTGCTGGACCTGGGACACCGGATGAACCGGATCCTGGAGTTCGACGAGACGCTGCGGTACGTCGTCGTCGAACCGGGCGTCACCTACCAGGCGCTGGCCGACTTCCTCGTCGAGCAGGGCGACCACCTGATGTGCGACACCACGTCGGGCCCGCCGGCGGGCGGCCCGCTGGGCAACACCCTGGACAAGGGCGGCGGCTACACCCCGGCCGCCGACCACTTCGGCAACTCCTGCGGCCTGGAGGTCGTGCTCGGGGACGGCCGGCTGTTGCGGACCTCGGACGGGGCGGTGCCCGACTCCCGCACCTGGCACCTGGCGAAGTACGGCCTCGGCCCGTTCCTCGACGGCCTGTTCCTGCAGTCCAACTACGGGATCGTGACGCGGATGGGCATCTGGCTGCAGCCGAGGCCACCGGTGATCAGGTCGTTCTTCTTCGTCTATCCCGAGGACGACGACATCGCCGAGATCGTGGAGATCGTGCGTGACCTTCGGCTGAACGGGACGGTCCCGACCGCCATCAAGGCGACCGGTGACCTCTACTCGCTGGCCTCGCGGATCCCCTACCCCGGCGAGCGGCCGATCAGCGACGACACCCGCAAGCAGTTGCACGGCGAGTACGGCGTCGGCGCCTGGATCGTCAGCGGGGCGCTCTACGGAGCCTCGCGGGACGATGTCGAGCCCCGGCTCGCCACGGTCCGCTCGCTGTTCGAGGCGACCGGAAAGGCGCGGTACGTCGCGCACGAGGAGGCCTGGGAGGACCCCGGGCTGAAGATCCACATCGACACCTACGGCGGCCGCCCCACCGCCGAGGAGACGAAGATGCTGAACTGGCGCGGCGGTGGCCTGGTGTCCCTGACGCCGTCCACCCCGATGATCGGCTCGGTGGCACGACAGCACCAGCGCCTCTCGCGGGACATCCTCGCCCGGCACCGGATCGACACCTGCATCGACTACATCTTCGCCGGCCGGGCCTCGCGCGGCCTGCACAGCATCATGTTCGATCCCTCGGATCCCGAGGAATGCCGCGACGTCGCGACCGCCTGCACGGAGTTTCGGTCCGCCTACGCCGAGGCGGGCTACCCGTGCGGCCGGGTACCTGCCGACATGCAGGCCAGCGAGATGGGCCACCGAGACGCGACCTTCCGGTCGGTCCTGCACGACCTCAAGCGCGTCCTCGACCCCCTCGGTGTGCTGTCGCCGGGCCGGTACGGCATCGGCTGAACTGTGCGACGATCCGGCGGGTGAAGGCGCGCGCGCTGGTCTTCGACCTGTTCGGGGACTACCTGCGGTACCGGGGCGGGGAGGTCCGGCTGCGCGGGCTGATCGCGCTGATGGACTGCTTCGAGGTGCCGGCGAGCACGGTGCGGGTGCTGGCCACCCGGCTGCGCGCGGAGGGGTGGCTGGAGAGCAGGCGGGACGGGCGGGAGACCAGCTACCTGCTCACCGACGCGACCTGGCGGCTGCTGGACCAGGGCCGCTCGCGGATCTTCGACCGGGTCGACGGGCCGTGGGACGGGCGCTGGCACGTGGTGCTCTACTCGGTGCCGGAGAGCGAGCGGGGGCTGCGGGAGCGGCTGCGCAAGAAGCTGTCCTGGCACGGCTTCGGGCCGCTGGCGCCGTCGGTCTGGCTGAGCCCGCACGACCGCGTGGAGCGGCTGCGCGCCGATCTCGCCGAGCTGCCGCCGATCCGGCTGGACGTGTTCCGGTCCCGGTCCGAGGGGCGGGCGGAGGACCGGGACGTGGCGGCCCGGGCCTGGGACCTGGACGGGCTCAACCGGGACTACGCGGCGCTGCTGGCCACCTACCGGCCCCGGCTGGACCGGTACCGGGCCGGGCTGCCCGCGCGGGAGGCGCTGGTGGAACGGATGCGGCTGGTCTACGACTATCGGAAGTTCCCGTTCCGGGATCCTGACCTGCCGGCCGAGCTGCTTCCGGACGGGTGGTTGGGCGGCGCGGCGCACCGGGTGTTCCTGGAGGCCCACGAGCTGTTGCGGGCACCGGCCGAAAGCTGCGTGGGCGGGCTGCTGGGCGACAACGGAAGTTCCAAAATGTAGACGACCGACGCTGGAACGTTGTAGGTTTCGCCGTGGGAGCGTGATGCGGATGTCCGAGACGAGGATGCGCATCGCCGTGGTCGGTGGCGGCCCCGGCGGGTTGTTCCTGGCCACCCTGCTGCGGCGGGCCGACCCGGGGTTCGCGGTGACGGTGTTCGAGCGGAACCGGGCGGACGACACGTTCGGCTTCGGCGTGGTGTTCTCCGACCGCACCCTGGCCGGCATCCACGCCGCCGACCCGGTGGTGCGCGAGGCGTTGGCCCGGCACGGGCGGCACTGGGACGACATCGAGGTGCGGCTGAAGGGGGAGCGGATCCGCTGCGGCGGCAACGGGATGGCCGCCATCGCCCGGCGCACCCTGCTCGCGCTGCTCCAGGACCGGGCGCATGAGGCCGGCGCCGAGCTGCGGTTCGAGCACGAGGTCGAGCTGGACGACCTGGACGGCTACGACCTGGTGGTGGCCGCCGACGGCACCGGCTCGCGGATCCGGGAGCGGCTGGCCGAGCGGCTGCGGCCCAGCGTGCACACCGCCGCCGCGAAGTTCATCTGGTTCGGCACCGACTACATGTTCGACGGGCTGACGTTCGTGCACGAGCGGAGCCCGCACGGGGTGTTCGCCGTGCACGGCTACCCGATCAGTGCGGACGTCAGCACCTTCATCGTGGAGACCGACGAGGCGTCCTGGCGGGCCGCCGGGCTGGACGGCTTCGACGACGACGCCCCGCCGGGCCGTTCGGACCTGGTGTCCAAGGCGTACCTGGAGGAGCTGTTCGCCGGGCAGATCGACGGGCGCCGGCTGCTGGTGAACAACTCCCGGTGGGGCAACTTCCGCACCCGGCGCACCGAGCGCTGGTGGACCCGCGAGCCCCGGCCGGTGGCGCTGCTCGGCGACGCCGCGCACACCGCGCACTTCTCGGTCGGCTCGGGCACCAAGATGGCCATGGAGGACGCGGTCGCGCTGTCCTCGGCCCTGTGTGCGCACCCCGGCGACCTGGGCGAGGCGCTGGCCGCCTACCAGGACGCCGCCCAGCCGTCGGTGGACGCGATCCAGGACTCGGCGCGGCCGTCGCTGAGCTGGTGGGAGCACTTCGGGCGCTATCACGACGCGTTCGAGCCGTGGCAGTTCGCGTTCCACTTCCTGTCCCGCAGCATCACCGACGCCCGGCTGGCCCGGCGCGCGCCCGGGTTCGTGCGGGCCACCCACGCGGCGTGGCGGGCGCGCCACGGCGCCGAGCCGCTGGACAGCCCGCTGCGGGTGAACGGGCACGAGCTGCCCGGCCGGCTGGTCAACGGCGAGCCGCCGGGCACCATCCGGCTGCGCGCGCCCTCGGACGAGGCAGGCCTTCCGGCCGCCCGTGAGCTGCTGGCCAGCGCCGTCGCCGCCGGGGCAGGGCTGGTCGCGGTGCACGGCGGCACCTCGCTGAACCGCATGCTGCTGACCGAGGAGGCCCGACTGGTGTACGGCGTACCGAGCCTGCTGGTGGACCACGAGCTGGACACCGACCGCGCGGTGACCGCCGTGCTGTCCGGCCGGGCCGACCTGGTGGCCCGCTGATGCCCGCCCCGATCGCCGAGGGCACCGTCCCGTGGCCGGCCGAGTTCGCGCGCCGCTACCTGGCCGCCGGGTACTGGGCCGGCCGCCCGCTCGGCGACCTGCTGCGCGAGGCCGCCGACCGCACCCCGCACGCGCCCGCGCTGGTCGACGGCGCCACCCGGTTCGACCACGCCGAGCTGGCCGACCGCGCCGCCGCGGCCGCCGCGCGGCTGCGCGGGCTCGGGCTGGCCGCCGGCGACCGGATGGTGGTGCAGCTGCCCAACGGCTGGGAGTTCGTGGTGCTCACGCTGGCCTGCCTGCGCGCGGGCGTCGTGCCGGTCATGGCGCTGCCCGCGCACCGGCGTACCGAGCTGTCCCACCTGGTCGGGCACGCCGAGGCGGCCGCCATCGCGGTGCCCGACACGCTGGCCGGGTTCGACCACCAGCGGCTCGCGCACGAGCTGGGGGTGCGCCGCGTGCTGGTGGCCGGCGACGAGCTCGCGCCGGGCAGCCTCGACCTGCGCGCGCTGTGTGCTCCAGGTCAGGACGCTCCAGGTCAGGGCGCTCCGGGACCCGGCCTGGGGCCGACGGAGCTGCACGGCGCGGACGTGGCGGTGTTCCTGCTGTCCGGCGGCACCACCGGGCTGCCCAAGCTGATCGCCCGCACCCACGACGACTACGCGTACAACGCGCGCGCCAGCGCCGAGGTGGCCGGCGTCGGCCCGGACACCGTCTACCTGGTGAACCTGCCGGCCGGGCACAACTTCCCGCTGGCCTGCCCCGGCATCCTCGGCACGCTGCTGGCCGGCGGAAAGGTGGTGCTGGTGCCCTCGCCGGAGCCGGCGCGCGCGTTCGCCACCATCGCCGCCGAGGGCGTCACGCACACCGCCGCGGTGCCCGCCGTCGCGGCGCGGTGGCTGGAGCACGCGGTGGCCCACGGCGCCGGGCAGCTGCGCACGCTGCGAGTGCTGCAGGTGGGCGGCGCCCGGATGCCCGACGAGCTGGCCTGGCGGGTCCGCCCGGTGCTCGGCGCGACGCTGCAGCAGGTGTTCGGCATGGCCGAGGGCCTGCTCAACTACACCCGGCTGGACGACCCGGAGGAGGTCATCTGCACCACCCAGGGCCGGCCGATGTGCCCGGCCGACGAGGTGCGCCTCGTCGACGAGCAGGACCGGGACGTGCCGGACGGGGAGGCGGGCTCGCTGCTGACCCGGGGCCCGTACACCCCGCGCGGCTACTACCGCGCCCCGGAGCAGAACGCCCGCGCGTTCACCCCGGACGGCTGGTACCGCAGCGGCGACATCTGCCGGCGCACCCGGGACGGCAACCTGCTGGTCGAGGGCAGGGACAAGGACCAGATCAACAGGGCCGGCGAGAAGATCTCCGCCGAGGAGGTGGAGAACCTGGTCTACCGGCTGCCCTCGGTCGCCCAGGTGGCCGCCGTCGCGATGCCCGACCCGGACCTGGGCGAACGGGTCTGCGTGTACGTGGTGGGACGGCCGGGCGCCGAGCCGACCCTGGACGAGGTGCGGGCGTCCATGGAGCGCGCCGGGGTCGCCAGGTTCAAGCTGCCCGAGCGCTTGGTCCTGGTCGACGAGCTGCCGGTCACCAAGGTCGGCAAGATCGACAAGAAGGCGCTGCGGGCGGACATCGCCCGCCGCCTCACCGCCGAGCCCGACATGGCACGCCGGGGGTAACGACCGCGCTCCGACCGGCCTGTGCTGTGATGCGCAACGACGCGGCTTCGCCGGGCCGCCTCGGTGGGCGGAAGTGGGTGCGAACGATGATGTTCAACCGTCGTGCTGTGTTGCGGTACGGCTCCTTGGCGGCGCTGGTCGGCGTCGCTTTCCCGGCCTGCGCCCCGAGCCCGGCCGGAGCGCCGGCGCCGCTGCCGGGCAAGGCCGACCTCGACCGGATCGTGGCCGCCTACCGCGAGCTGCAGATCGGCACCCATCGCGACTCGCCGGCCCGGGCCGGCGCGCTCGCGGCGCTGGACCAGGTGGCCCTGGCCTACGACGCCGCCATGAAACCCACCGACGGCTCGCTGTGGCCCGACCTGCCGTTCGGGCCGGGCAGCACGCACTTTCCGATGATGTACTACCGGCTGCGCACCATGGCGGTGGACTGGGCGACGCCGGGTTCGGCCCTCTCCCGCCGGCCAGACCTGCCCGAACGCCTGCTGGCCGCGCTGGACTCGCTGTACCGCCACCAGTACAACGAGAACACCCAGGAGATCGGCAACTGGTACGTCTACGAGATCGGCGTGCCGTACTGGCTGCTGCAGACGGTCGTGGCGCTCGGCGAGAAGCTGCCGCCCGCCGACCGGGAGCGGCTGCTGCGCCCGGTGCTGCGGTTCGTCGCCGACCCGAACCGCCGCGTCTCGGGCGGCGGCAAGGTGGTCGAGACCGGCGCGAACCGGGCGGACAAGGCGCTGATCACGGTGGTGTCCGGGGCGCTGGCCGGCGACCCGGCGCGGGTGGCAACCGGGGTCGCCGCCGTGACCGACACCGCCGGCGCCGGGGCGGCCAGCCTGGTCACCCGGGTCACCGAGGGCGACGGGTTCCGCACCGACGGCTCGTTCATCCAGCACGACACCGTGCCGTACTCGGGCCACTACGGGCTGGTGCTGCTGTCCGCGGCCGCCGGCCTCGCCCACGTCACGGCGGGCACCGCGGTCGAGCTGGCGCCGGATGTGCGGCAGGCGTTCTACGACGCGGTGACCGACGTGTTCGCCCCGTTCCTGGTCGGCGGCTCGATGATGGAGCCGGTGCGCGGCCGGATGCTCTCCCGGCAGGGCGAGACCGGGCACGACGCCGGCCACCAGTTCATCGCCGCCGCCGCGCTGCTGGCGCTGTCCGCGCCCGAACCGGCCCGCTCGCGGCTGGCCGAGCGCGTCACCCCGTGGGTCGGCGAACCGAGCTGGGCGCCCTACTCGAAGGTGGACGACCTCGCGCGGTACTCCGGCGGCCTGCAGCCGGTCGGGGTGCCGGAGGTGGAGCAGGCCGAGCGGCTCGTCGCGGGCCGCCCCCAGGGCACGGCCGGGGAGTCCGAGCACCGCGCCTTCCCCCAGATGGACCGGATGGCGCACCACACCGCCGGCTGGTCGGCGTCGCTGGGCCTGAGCTCGACGCGGACCTGCCGGTACGAGGCGATCAACGGGCAGAACCTGCGCGGCTGGTTCGTCGGCGACGGCGTGCTGTACCTGTTCCTGCCGGGCGAGCAGCAGGGCCACTACAGCGACGCGTACTGGCCGACGGTGGACGCCACCGCGCTGCCCGGCACCACGGAGAAGGTGGCACCCCCGCCGCCGCTGGTGGGCAACCCGCCGCCGGCGGCGGCCCGGCCCTTCGCCGGCGGTGTCCGGTTCGACGACGGGCACGGCGCGTACGGGCTGGACTTCGCCAGCCAGGACGGCACGCTCTCGGCGAAGAAGTCGTGGTTCTTCACCCCGGACGCGGTGCTCTGCCTGGGCGCCGGGATCACCGACCTGTCCGGGGCGCCGGTCCGCACGATCGTGGAGAACCGCAACCTGGGTGAGGGCGGCACGGCCGCGCTGCTGGTGGACGGCCGCCCGGCCCCCGCCCAGCCGGGCCGGGCCGCCGCGCTGCCCGGCGCGCGCTGGCTGCACCTGGCCGGGGTGGCCGGCTACCTGCTGCTGGACCAGCCCGGCGTGACGGTGCTGCGGGAGGACCGCACCGGCAGCTGGCTGGACGTCGACACCGGGGCCAACACGCACGGCACCTCGACCCGCTACACCCGCCGCTACCAGCAGATTCGGCTGGAGCACGGCGCCAGGCCGGCGGGCGCGAGCTATGCCTACGCGGTGCTGCCGGGCGCCTCCGCCGAGCAGACCGCGGCGGCGGCCGGGCGGTGGACGGTGCTGGCCAACACCGCGCAGGCCCAGGCCGTGCGGTTGGAGCGCGACGTGCTCGCCGCCGTGTTCCACGCGCCGGGCCGGGCCGGTGAGGTGGCCGTGTCCGGCGCCTGCACCGTGGCGTGGGGGCGCACCGGGGACGACTGGACGCTGGCCGTGGCCGACCCCGCGCGGACCCTGGACACCGTGCACGTGACCATCGACAAGCCCGGCCTGCGCGTGGTGCGCGCCGACCCCGGCGTCACGGTGGCCGGCCCCGACCCCAGGCTGGAGCTCGACGTCAAGCTCGCCGGCTCGCTGGGCGCCACCCGCACCGTCACGCTGCGCTGAGGTCAGCTCGTCTTGGCCACCAGCGCGGAGGTCAGGTCGGTGGCGCGCGCGCACAGCTCGGCCGGGGGCAGCGGGCCGTCGACGTTGGCCTGGACCAGCTCGGTGGCGCTGGTGGCGGTCGCGGCCGGGCGGAGGACGGCGATGGCGATGCACTTCTGCGGGTTGTTGTCGCCGGGCACGAGCTTGGTCCAGGCCCGTCGTCCGGCGATCGTGGTCGCGTCGCCGTAGCTGCCGGGCCGGGCGTCGTCGAGCCGGAAGGACACGTGCGCCTTCGTCCGCCCCTTGTCGTTCTTGCCCCAGGTACACGACCAGTTGCCGAAGCCGGGGTAGCGGACCTGCGGGTCGAGGCCGGGCACGGTGGCCAGGAGGGCGGGATCGACGATGCCGCAGGCGTCGTAGCTGGAGATGCGCCACTCGGCGGTCCGGCCGGGGCGGTAGACGATCCCGTTGCGGGCCAGGGCGTTGACGGCGACCGCCGTGCCGACCTCGGTGACCGGGCACATGGCGTAGCCCTTCGGCCCGTAGACCTCCACGACGATCTGGGTGCGGTCGGCCAGCACGAGGACGTTGGAGCAGTACGGCCTGAAGTCCCCGGCCTGGACGGACTGGTGCACGACCGTCAGGCTGCCGATGCGTCTGGCCTCGCCCTTCAGCGAGGAGACCGACGACACGGGCCTGCCGAACGTCATGTCGAGCAGGACGTCGCCCTCGCGGGTGGAGATGATCGCCCGGCAGGAGTTCAGCACGTAGCTGTTCCTGGCGATGATCGCCGGCTCGCCGAACTGCCGCAGCCAGGCCGGGTCGATGAGCGCGCAGGGGTCGGCGGCGCGCGGGTCGCCGCTCATCGTGATGGCGCCGACGGTCTCCGGCATCGGGGGCACCCCGACCAGCGGGCCGTTCCCGCCGCGACCGAACAGCGTGGGCATCGTGACGACCAGCCCGGCGGCGACGGCGAGGACCACCACGGTGGCCGCGCCGGCGAGGAGCAGCCGGCGCCGGCGCAGCGGGCGCGCGGGCTTGGTCACCGGAGCCCAGGGCGGCCGCGGGTCACCGAACCGACCGGCCGGATCGGGGCGGGCGGCAGGGGACGGCTGGGTGGCGGCCGAGACCCGGGTGGCGAAGGCGTGCAGCTGGTCGCGCGCGGTGGCCGCGTCCGGGCGGGTGCTGGGGTCGAACTCGAGCAGCCGCATGACCAGGCCGGTGAGCGGGGTGTGCGCGGTCGGCGGGTTGATCGGGCCGGTGGCCACCCGCAGCAGCAGGCGGTTCGGGTTGGTGTCGTCGCCGAACGGCGGGCTGCCCTCGAGCGCCCGGTACAGCGTGGCGCCCAGCGAGAACACGTCCGAGGCGGGGGAGGACTCCTCGCCCCTGGCGACCTCGCGGGCCATGTAGCTGGGGGTGCCGGAGACGACGTTGACCCTGGTGATCGGCTGTTCGTCCAGGGCGTGCGAGATCCCGAAGTCGGTGAGCTTGACGGTCCGCCCGTCGCTGCCGATGAGGATGTTGGTCGGCTTGATGTCGCGGTGGACGATGCCCCTGGCGTGCGCGGCGGCCAGCGCGTCGGCCACGGCGGCGCCGATGCGCGCGATCTCGGCGAGGCTCACCGGCCGGCCGGCGGTCAGCAGGTCGGCCAGGTTCGCCGACGGCAGGTACTCCAGCACCAGCCAGACGTCGCCGTCGGACTCGATCACGTCGTAGACCGCCACCACGTGCGGGTGGCCGCGAAGCTGGGCGGCCATCTTGGCCTCGCGCAGGGTCCGCGCCCTGGTCTCCTCGACCTGCTCGGGGGGCAGCTCGCCGAAGCGGACGTGCTTGAGCGCCACCCGCTGGGCCAGCGCGAGGTCCTCGGCCTCCCAGACCGTGCCCATCCCGCCGCGAGCGATCCACCGCACCAGCCGGTAGCGACCGAACAGCTCGTCACCGACGTTCATCCGAGTCCCCCCATGAGACGAGCGTGTCAGCCGTTCCCGTCCGGTCCCGAGGGTGCGGAGAGTAGCCGCAGGTCTGGGGGCACCAGCGTGGTGCTGATGAGCAGCTCCAGCAGCAGGTTGTGGTTCAGCGCGTTGCCCACCGGCTCGCCGACCTCGTCGCGGGTCAGCCCGACGACGGTGCCGGCCAACCGGGTGCGCACGTCGCGCACGATGTGCTCGGCCGTCTTCGGCGTCCACCCCGCCGACGGCTGGAGCTCGGCGAGCTCGTCGGCGACCTGGTGCCACGACCGGGGCTGCGGATGGGCCTCGTGGCGCAGGTAGCGCTGCCCGAGCGCGACCAGCACCAGACGCTCCCTGGCGGAGAGCTCCCAGGTCGGCGGCTGGCGGGTGGCGTCGTCGGGCCGCGCCCACGGGCCCCGGGTGGGGGCCGAGGCGATCCGGATCTCCAGCAGGTGCTCCCGGCCGGGTTCGGTGCGGATGAACAGCGGGGTGTAGCTGGCCGGCAGCGGCTGTTCCTGCCCGGACAGCAGCAGCTGCGAGCCGGGGAAACGGATCGGGACCAGGCCGGTGTTGCGGATCGTCCACCTGCTCCCGTCGCAGTGCAGCAGCCCGTGGCGGCGGCTCACCGCCGGGTCGTTCTCGCCGACCGACACGTGCACCTCGGGTTCGTTGCGCCCGAACACGACGTCGAACCGGGCGGTCGGGGCGACCCTGATGCCGCCCCGGCGGGCCAGCGCGAACAGCGTGCCCGGCGGGCAGTCCGGGATGCCCCGGGCTAGGCTGCCGGTCTCCGGGGGCAGCAACTGCACGGGCGAGCGCCCGGGACGGTCCTCCGCGACCTGAGTCATGGCGCTGATCCTCGTCGGTCAGATGGCGGGGCTGGGGTTCGCTGGGTACCCGCCATCAATGGTGCCCGCACGGTGCGGTGGCTGAACAGTGCCCGGTTGGGAACGGCTGTGAAAATTGTCGGCCGGAGTGCGCGGCGGTGCTCGCGGCGATCATGAACCCGATCGACAGCGCGGCCGCCACCAGCAGGGCGAGGACGACGGACACGACGATGAGCGCGCGCCCGCGGGGCGGTGCGAGCAGGTCGTCGGCGGACCATCCGTACGGCGGCAGCCCGGCCGGCGCCGCCCAGGCCAGCGGTGGCGGCGCCGGGGGTCGCGGCGGCGGTGGGCGCCGGGGCCTCGGGATCGGCGGGCGCGGCGGTGCCGGCGGCCATCCGTGCGGCGCGGGCGTCCCGTGCGGCGCGGGCGTCGGGTGCTGGTGTGTCCGCATGCCGCATTCCTAGTTCTCCCGGCGGGGGAGCCCTCCCGAACGCGCACAAACCGGTCGCCCCGGACGGTCGGTTGTGATCGACTGGCGGCATGGTGTCTGACGGCTCGCCCGTGCTGGTCCAGGGCTGGGACAGCGAGGCGACAGTGGTCGACGGCGGCTGGATCGAGCGGCGGCCGCGCCGTCCGGAGGTGGCCCACCACCTGCTCGTCGAGACCCGGCTGATGCCCTGGCTGGCGCCTTCGTTGCCGCTGGCGGTGCCCCGGCCGTTCGTGGTGAGCACGGATCCGTTGGTGGTCCGCCACGAGCTGGTCCCCGGCGAGCCGACCGAGCACCCGGAGCCGGCCGGCGGGCGCGAGCTGGGTGCGTTCCTGCGGGCGCTGCACGCGACCGACGTGGCCGAGGCGCTGGCCCGCAGGCTGCCGTCGGCCGCCGACACGGTGCGCGCCCGCGCCGGCGAGCTGGCCAGGTTCCGCGAGCTGGTCCTGCCGCTGCTCCCGGACCGCGCGCTCGCCCCGGCGCGGGCGCTGCTCGCCGCGGTGGACCGGGCGCCGGCCGACACCGTGGTGCACGGCGACCTCGGCCCCGAGCACGTCCTGTTCGAGCGCGGGCGGCTGACCGGCGTGATCGACTTCACCGACGCGCACGTCGGCGACCCCGCGCTCGACCTGGCATGGTGTCTGTACGGCGCGCCGCCCGAGTTCGCGGCCGCCCTCGCCAGGGAGTACGAGCCCAGCCCGGCCGTCCGTGACCGCGCCCTGATGTGGCACCGGCTCGGCACGTGGTTCCACGTCGTCTACGGCCTGGACACCGAGCAGCCCGCCGAGGTCAGGTCCGGCCTCGACGGCGTGCTGCGCCGCCTGCTCGACTAGGCCGGGCACGTAGGTCCGTGGGTGAGATCGCGTCTTGGCAACCTGCCCCACGGTATGTCGGAGTGGCTACCGTTTCCTTGGCGTTGTTAACTGCGGCAGTGCTGGGTGCATCGCCTGCCCTGCCGGACAGTGAGAATGATCGGTGAGAGCGGGCCGGTCGCTGCCCAAAGGGTCGACGCTGCTCGGCGACATGCAAGCCCGCGCCGCCCCCGCCCCCGGCTCTCCGCCACCCTCGACTACCGCGACACCTGGTCAGGCTGAAGGTCCGCGAGGCGGTTCAAGGGGATCCGATTCGCCGCGTATCCGACGGACCCACATGGCCTCAATTTCGGATAGTTTCTTGCTTGATTTTGTCTCGAACGTGCGCCACCCGGCTTGTTCTCCGTAGAGCGCGTAATACTTGATGGACTCAACGACGGACAGTGTCTTACCTGATCCTGTGGTGATGGTGAGCGGCCTACCGCTTTCCCCTTCGTGCAGCGCGCGATTCATGAGATTCATGAGCTTGATCTCTCGTTGATCGCGTTCAATCCGTTCGCGGCGAGCGAGTCGTCGCTGTCGGCTGTCTCGCCAGCGACGTGGGACACCATCAAAGATCGCGCCCACCGCCTGCTGGCCGACCCAGTAGATCTGATCGGTCTTCTTCTCTAGCCGGAGCATTTCGTTGAGCAGGACAGTGCGCTGCTCGTCGCCGCGCGGGTAGACCAGCAGGAGGAGCCGCAGGACGAACAGCGGCAGGAACCCGATCAGTGCGAGACTTGCCATCCCGATCATGAGCCCGCACAGCACGGACCAGGACGAGACGCGCCCGAGGGTGTCGAGAAGTTCGTTCAGCATCCCGCCAGCCCCCAGTTCAGGTCGGCGAACCTGCGCTCGCGCCGGGCGGCGGCCAACAAGGCTCCGAGCGCGGCCCGGCCTTCGTCGGTGAGTTCGTAGTACTGCCGGGGCGGTCGGCCTCGGGACTCCTCGGGATTTTCCCAGGATGCGTTCAGCCAGCCCTCGTCGCGCATGCTGCGCAAGATCGGGTACAGCGTCCCCGACAACACCTTGGCCTCGCGGGTCAGCTCATAACCCCAGTAGCGGCCATGAGGCTCAGCCGCCATGACCTGGGCGACCTTGACCAGCGCTTTCGTCCGTCGCATGACCGTACTCTAGATAGTAAGAGAACAGCGCGAACCGGTGCCCCACCTTGGCTTGCTGCGATGCATCCGCATGCTCCGCGTTTTCCCCTGGTATGGCCTGGTATCGCTCGTGACCTCGCGGTGGGGCGCTGCCACATCTAGGTCGCCAAGTTCGGCCCGGCGCCGAGCCCTAGGAGTACGGCGGCCAGCCTCCCGATGCTCGGCGCCGGACTCGACTGGTCCGAGCTGCGCCCGCCCACACAGACATCTCCACCTGTCGCCGACCGCGTCCCAGCATCCCTCCTACACCTCATGGCCATCGAGACCGGCCCGGAAACGCACTCCAACGAAACCGCTCACACCCGTGGCCGACTGGTTCGCTGCGTTCGACCAGGCCGGCAAGAAACGGCACGCATGAGTACGAACTCGCCAGATCAGGACGAGGCGGTGGTCTGGGCGGTGATGTCCTCCAGGGTGCGGCCCTTGGTGGACACGCCCAGCACGAGCACCGCCAGCACGCCCACCGTGAGCACCGCGCAGGTCAGCGCGAACACCCCGAAGAAGCCCAGCCCGCTGTACGCGGTGCCGATGATGATCGGGGAGAGGATCCCGCCGACCCTGCCGAACGCGGACGCCGCGCCCATCCCGGTGGCCCGGATCGCCGTCGGGTACACCTCGGGCGTGTAGCTGTACAGGCACGCGTACGTGCCGTTCATGAAGAACGACAGCAGGATGCCGAACGCCAACAGCTGGCCGTTCGACGACGCGGTGGCCAGCCCGAGCGCGGACAGCGCCCCGCCGACCAGGTAGCCACCGATCGTCCACTTCCGGTCGAACCGCTCGGAGACGAACGCCGCCGAGTAGTAGCCGGGGATCTGCGCGAGGTAGATCGCGATCGAGTAGCCGAAGCTCTTGGTGATGGTCAGGCCCTGCTGCACCAGCAGCGACGGGATGAACGTGAAGAACCCGTAGTAGGCGAACGTGATCGAGAACCACAGCGCCCAGGTGGTCGCGGTCTGTCTGGCCAGCGCGCCGCGCCACAGCCTGGCCAGCGCCGCCGCCGCGCTCGCCGGCCGCTCGGCGACCGGATCGGCGGGGACGGCGTCGGCCGGTGGGGGAAGCGGACGCCCGGTCGCCCGTGTCACCCGCCGCTCCAGCCGCTCGACCACCGCCTCCGCCTCGTCCACCCGGCCGTGCGCCAGCAGGTAGCGCGGCGACTCCGGCAGCGCCCGGCGCCACCACAGCAGCATCAGGATCGGCACCGCGCCGATCACCTGCACGATGCGCCAGCCGTCGGTGAACGGCGGCACCAGGAAGTAGCCGAGCAGCGCGGCCAGCACGAACCCGAACGAGAAGAACCCGGCCAGCGAGCCGATGTAGCGGCCCCGGAACCTGCTGGGCACGAACTCGGAGAGGAACGGCGCGATGATCGCGGCCTCCGCGCCGGTGCCGACGCCGGCGACGATCCGGAAGGCCAGCAGCACCGGCCAGTTCGGCGCGAACGCCGCGACCAGCGAGGCCGCCGCGTACAGCGCGAGCGCGTACATCATCACCCGGCGCCGCCCGATCCGGTCGCCGAGCATCCCGGCCGCCAGCGCGCCGAACAGGTAGCCCATCAGCGTGGAGCTGGCCAGCACGCCCTGTTCGGGGCCGGACAGCGCGAACACGGCGGCCGCCGCGGGCAGGATGAAGGCCACGATGGCCCCGTCCATGCCGTCGAACGTGTAGCCCAGGCCGCCCTGGAACAGCAGGTGGAAGTGCGGCCGGGACATCGGCAGCCGCTCCACCCTGGCGAGCATCTCGCGCTCGCGCGCCTGCGCTGGTGTGGTCATCGGACAGACTCAGCCGAGGGAGTTCCGGTGTATCCGGCCCGCGTGCATGATCAGGCGCAGCGCGTCGTCCGGGTTGGTCAGCACCGTGACGTCGTCCAGCGGGTTGCCGTCCACGACCAGAAGGTCGGCGAACGCGCCCGGGGCGATCACACCGGCGCGCCCTTCGAGCCCGAGCAGCTCGGCGGCGGTGGTGGTCGCCGACCTGATGATGTCGGGCGCGGGCTGCACCTGGGCGCGGATGCTGAACTCGGTGAGCTGGCGGTAGTGCATGTCGCCGAGCAGGTCGGTGCCGTACACCAGCTTGACCCCGCCCCGGTGCGCCAGCTCCAGCGCGTTCAGCCCGGCGTCGAGCACGTCGAACACCTTGGCGTGGCTGACCGGCGGCAGCCCGGCGGCGGGCCCCTCCTCGGCCAGCGCGGAGTAGGTGGCCAGCGTCGGCACGTAGAACGCGTCGTGCTGGAGGAACAGCTTGACGCTGGTCTCGTCCATCAGGTTGCCGTGCTCGATGGAGCGCACGCCGGCCTCCAGGCCCCGGTTCACCGCTCTCGGGGTGTAGGCGTGGCCGAGCACGTAGCGGTTCGCGGCCTCGGCCTCCTCCACGGCGGCGCGGATCTCCTCGACGGAGAACTGGGTGCTGTCGATGCGGTCGGTGGGGGAGGCGACCCCGCCGCCGAGCATGAGCTTGAGGTGGTCGGCGCCCCGGCGCAGCTCGTCGCGGGCCGCCTTGCGCACCTCGTCCACGCCGTCCACGATCCGGCTCAGGTGCGGCGCGCAGTACGCGTGGTCGTGCACGTCGCGCCCGGACGAGCGGGGGTCGCCGTGCCCGCCGGTCTGGGACAGCGCCTTGCCGCCGAACATCACGCGCGGCCCGACCAGGTGGCCTTCGCGCACCGCCCTGGCCACCCCGTGGTCCGCGCCGGCCGCGTCGCGCACCGTGGTGAAGCCGCGCTCCAGCATCCCGCGCAGGATCCCCGACGCGCGGGCGGCCACGTAGAACGGCGACTGCTCGCCCGCGCCGGGCAGGTCGGCGGTGTAGGCCAGCACGTGCACGTGCCCGTCGATCAGCCCTGGCATCACGACCCGCCCGCCGGCGTCCACCACCCGCGCATCCGCCGCCCGCAGCTCCGGCCCGCCGACGTCGACGATCTCCTCGCCCTCGACGACTATCGATCGATCGGGCGCCAGCTCACCGGCCGCCGGGTCGAGGATGGACGCGTTCCGGATGATCACCTGGTGCTGGTCTGCCATGACCCGCCTTTCGAACCCTTCGACGACCAGCGCAATGATGGCAGCAACTACGATCTACTGCAATAAGCGTTGCAGATCGGGGAGTGAGATGGAGTCCGCCGAAGCCTGGGTGCGGGACCGCAGCGACGGCGCGGCGCTCGGGCCGAAGTCGGAGCGGGTCGCGCGGCTGCTCGCCACCCAGCCGGAGTTCACCTCGTACGCCTCCGCCGGCGCGGTGGCCGGCCGGGCCGGGGTGGACGCCGCGACGGTGGTGCGCACCGCCCGCGCGCTGGGCTTCTCCGGGTGGCCCGAGCTGCGCCTGGAGCTGCGCAGCCGCTATCTCGCCTCGCTGCGCGCCACCGAGGTGCTCGGCCAGCACGAGGCCCCGGCGTCCGACCCGATCCTGCACGCGCTGCGCAGCGACATGGACAGCCTCGCGCTGGCCACCCGCACCCTCGACGTCGCCGCGGTGCGGGCGGTGGCCGCCTCGGTGGCGTCCGCGCGGCGCACGCTCGTGCTCGCCTCCGGGGCGTTCTCCGGACCGGCGTACCTGCTGGCGCACTGCTCGGGGTTCATGGGGTTGGACGTCCAGTTCGCGGCGCGCGGGGGGACGACGCTGGTCAACACGCTGACCGGGCTCGGCCCCGAGGACTGCCTGGTGGCCATCAACTTCTGGCGGCTGCCCCGGGAGATCCGCGACGCCACCGAGATCGCGCACGACGCCGGCGTGACCACCTGCGCGCTCACCGACCTGCACCGCTCCGGCCTGACCGAGGCCGCCGACCACGTGATCACCGTGCCCAGCGAGGGCACCAGTCACTTCCCGTCGCTGACCGCCGCGATGTCCGTCGTCCACGCCCTGCTGGCGGAGATCACCAGGCTGCGCGGCGACGACGCCAGGGCCGCCATCGGCGCCACCGAGGACCTCTGGCAGCGCATGGACCTCATGTGCGAGTGAGGACACGGCGCCCGGACGTGACGCGTCCCGGCCAACGCCGACCCCGCCGCCGACCCCGTACCCAACCCCGACCCGGCGTTTCCGCTGGTCACCACCCGTGAGTGGTTAGCGGTGCCATAGCACCGCTAACCACTCACGGGTTCTGAGCTGCGGGTTTAGTCGTCGGCACCGTCATCCGACGAAGTTGCGGGCGGTGGCCGCGCGCCTGATCACGGACCCGCTCGGCTACTCCGCGTAAGGCTGGTTCTTGCCCCGGGCGCTGTATCCGATGTCCCAGATGTAGCCGTCCAGGTCCGCGAACGAACCGCCGTAGCCGCCCCACGGCGTGGCGGCGGCGGGCTTGAGGATCGTGGCGCCGGCCTTCTCGGCCTCCGCCAGGATCTCGTCGACCCGCGCCTCACCGCGGACGACGTAGGTGAGGACCAGTCCGCTGAAGCCGCTGCCTTCCGGGCTCGTGCCGACCTGGGTCGCCAGGCCCTCGCGGCCGTAGAAGCCGACCAGCGAGCCCCCGTCCGACCCGAAGAACACCGAGACGCCGTAGTCCCGCTCGACCTTCCAGCCGAGACCTTCCGTATAGAACCGCTTCGACCGATCCATGTCCCGAACGCCGAGGAGGATCGAGCTCACATGCGCTTTCATGCCTTGTCTCCGTGGAGAAGTGGTGGTGTTGCACATGTCGCTCACGCTATGTACGGCCTGGTGACGGGGGCTTCTCGATTCCTGACCGGTTCGTCTCGATGTGTCGGCGCGGCGGTGCGCTGTCAGGTCGGGGTGACGGCCTGGCGGCGGGCGATGGGGTCGGTGTGGCGGCGGCGGTACACCCGCAGGCGCCTCGCCAGCTCGCCCCGGAGCTGGTCGGCGGGGACCACTGCCTCGATGGCGTTCTCGTTGGCGATCTTGAAGACGTCGATGCCGGCGGCGTACTCGGCCTGTTTCTCCGCGACGAACCGGCGTCGCTCGTCGGGGTCGGCGATGGCCTGGATGCGGTTGTAGTGCACGCCGTTCACCGCGGCGTCGGGGCCCATGAGGGCGGGCTTGGCGGTGGGGAGCGCGATCACGGCGTCGGGGCGCATCGGGGCGCCGGACATGGCCAGGTAGCCGCCGCCGTAGGCCTTGCGGACCAGAACCGCGATCCGGGGGACGGTGGACTCGGCCACGGCGAACAGCATCTTGGCGCCGTGCCGGATGATGCCCTGCCGCTCGACCTCGGAACCGATCATGTAGCCGGCCACGTCGACCAGGAAGACCAGCGGGATGTTGTAGGCGTTGCAGGTCCAGATGAAGCGGGCGGCCTTGTCGGAGGAGTCGGGGAAGAGCACGCCGCCGGAGTGCAGCGGCTGGTTGGCGACGAGGCCGACGCTGTGGCCCTCGATCCGGGCGAAGCCGGTGACCAGCTCGGGCGCGAACAGCTCCTTGTACGGCAGGAAGCTGTCGCCGTCGACCAGGGCGTCGATCAGCTCGTGCACGTCGTACACCTCGGACTCGCGCTCGGGGACCACCTCCCGGACGGTCCTCGGGGAGGACGGCGGCGACGGCTCGGCCACCGGCGGGCGCTCGCGCCAGTTGGCCGGCAGGTAGGACAGCCAGACCCGGACGGCGGCGATGGCCTCCTCGTCGTCGTCCACCAGGCAGTCGCCGAGGCCGGAGGTGCGGCAGTGCATCTCGGCGCCGCCCATCTCCTCCAGGGTCACCCGCTCGCCGGTGACCATCTCGGCCAGCCGGGGGGAGCCGAGGTAGGCGGTGGCGTTGCCTCGGACCATGACCGTGAAGTCGCACAGCGCCGGCACGTAGGCGGACCCGGCCGGGGACGGGCCGAACAGCGCGCAGACCTGCGGCACCCGGCCGGAGTAGCGCACCTGGTTGTAGAAGATGTTCCCCCAGGCGCGGCGGCCGGCGTAGCTCTCGAACTGCTCGTCGATGCGGGCGCCGGCGGAGTCGAACAGGTAGACCAGCGGCATGCCCGTCTCGTCCGCGATCTCCTGGGTGCGGACGATCTTCTCGAACGTGCGCTTGCCCCAGGTGCCGGCCTTGACGGTGAAGTCGTTGGCGATGACGGCCACGTCGCGGCCGTCCACGGCGCCGACGCAGGTGACCACCGCGTCGCCGTGAAGTCCCTCGTCGTAGCGGGCGAGCAGGCCGTCCTCGAACGACCAGCCGTCGTCGAAGAGCAGCTCCAGGCGCTGGCGGACCAGCATCTTGCCGGCGTCGAGCACCTTGCGGCGGTTCTTCTCCGTGCCGCCCAGCCGCGCCCGCTCCAGCCGCCGGGCCAGCTCGTCATGGACGTCGGCGTCGCTCATGCTCTCACTCCCTGCTGGGCACCTAAACGAACAAGCGATCGTATGTTAACTCGGGAGCGCGGGCGGGGCATTGAAAAACGTACGATTGTTTGCTTAGCTCGGCCAGGTTCGGTACCGGACACCGGGAGGCGCGCATGTGGACCCTGGCCGACTGCGTGCGCGTGAACGCCCGCCGCCACCCGGACCGCACCGCCGTGGTCGACGAGCACGGCCGGCTCACCCACCGCGAGCTGTCCGCCCGCGCCCACGCCCTGGCCAGGGGCCTGCGGGAGGCCGGGGTCCAGAAGGGCGACCACGTCGGGGTGCTGGCCGGGAACGGCGTGTTCTGCATCGAGGCGTTCCTCGGCATCGTCTGCGCCGGCGCGGTCGCCGTGATGTACAACTGGCGCTGGGCCACCGAGGAGCTGGTGCGCGGCATCGCCACCACGGGCGCCGGCGTGGTCCTGGTCGACCGTCGGCACGCCGATGCCATGGCCGCCGCGGCGACGGACCTCGACCCGGCCCCGACGGTCTACCACCAGGGTCAGGAGTACGAGCGGTTGCTCCGGCCTGGCGACCCCGGCGAACCGGGTGTGAGCTGGGACGACCCGATGTGCGTGCTGTTCACCGGCGGCACCACGGGGTTCTCCAAGGGCGTGGTGCTGGCCCACCGCACCGCGATGGTCAACTCGATCAACGAGCGGCTGGACTGCGGCATGGCCACGGACGCGGACAACGTCGCGCTGAGCCTGACACCGCTGTTCCACTCGGCGGCGCTGCTGTGCGTGTTCGCTCCGCACTACACCAGCGGCGGCACCAACGTGGTGCCCGGCCGGTTCGACGAGGACCTGGTCGGCAAGCTCGTCGACGCCGAGCGGGTCACCACCAGCTTCCTCATCCCGAACATGATCCGCCGGCTGCTCGCGGCCGGCACCTTCGAAGGCCCCGGTTTCCAGCGGTGGTTCCGGCAGCTGCACACCGGCGGCGGGCTGCTGCGGATGCCGGACAAGCTGGCGGTGCGCGCGGTCGCGCCGGACATCCGGATGTACTTCCGCTACGGGCTCACCGAGGCCGGGCCGATGGTCACCCGGCTGCTGGACGCCGACATCATGCGCCCGGAGCTGGACGGCTCGATCGGCCAGGAGTACACGCTGGCCGAGACCAGGCTGACCGACCTGGTCAGCGAGGAGGAGGTCGGGCCGGGTGAGCTGGGCGAGATCCGGGTGCGCGGGCCGGCCGTGATGCTCCGCTACCACGACCGGCCACAGGAGACCGCCGAGACGCTGCGCGACGGCTGGCTGCGCACCGGCGACCTGGCCGTCCGCGACGAGCGCGGCTACCTCTACTACCGCGACCGGGCCAAGGACATGATCAAGAGCGGCGGGGAGAACGTCTACGCCGCCGAGATCGAGCAGCTGCTCTACGCGCACCCGGCGGTGATGGAGTGCGGCGTGCTCGGGGTGGCCAGCGCGGAGTGGGACGAGGAGGTGCGGGCGGTGGTGGCGACCCGCCCCGGCCGGCGGGTCACGGACGTCGAGCTGGGGGAGTACCTGCGCGGGCACCTGGCCGGCTACAAGATCCCGAAGGCGTTCGCGTTCGTGGAGCCCGGGGCGATCCCGCTGAACCCGAGCGGGAAGGTGGTCAAGGGCGAGCTGCGCCGGTTAATGGGCTGGTAGCGGCCTCGATCTCGGCCTCGGCGACGCCGAGCTGGCGCAGCGTCATCACGATGTAGGCGTCGACGATCTGGTCCAGCGAGAGCGGCCCCCTCGGGCGGTACCAGGTGGACACGTGGGTGCCCATCGCGACGATCGCGTACGAGTGCAGCCGGGCGTCGATGACCTTGGCCCGGCCGGTCTCCGCGAGCCGCGCCACCAGGTCACGGATGATCGTCTCGTACTGGTCCCGCTTGGCGATCACCTTGCGGCGGTCCTTGGGCGGCAGCGAGCGCAGCTCGGAGTTGCCGATGAACACCTCGCGGGCCCGGTCGGCGTGGAACCGGATGTGGCAGTCGATGCTCGCGCGCAGGCAGTCCAGCGGGTCCTCGCGGCCGCGCAGCACCGCGCGCTGGGCGGCCAGCAGGTCGTCCATGATCCCGATCATCAGGCCGCTGAGCAGCTCTTCCTTGCCGCTGATGTGGTTGTAGAGGCTGCCCACCTGGATGCCGACCTTCGCGGCCACCTGGCGCAGCGACGTCGCCTCGTAGCCGTGCTGGTAGAACAGCTCCTCGGCGGCCTGGCGGATGGCGTCGGCGGTGCGCACCCCGCCGGTCGGACGTGGCATGGGAGTTTCTCCGTTCGGACCGTCCGCCGCCAGGGTCGTGGCAGGCGAACGATCGATAGTTCGTTACGAACTCATCCTACGGACATTCCGCCGTCGACCGCGATGACCTGGCCGGTGACCCACTCGTCGGCGATCAGGCGGGAGATCCACAGTGCCACCTCGGCGGTGGTGCCGACCCGGCCGAGCGGGATGTCCGCGGCCCGCCGCTCCAGCAACGCCCGTACCGCGTCGGGGTCCATGCCCGCCGAGGTGTAGATCTCGGTGCCGATCGGCCCCGGCGCCAGCGCGTTCACCCGCACCCGGTGCGGGGCCAGCTCCAGCGCCCAGCACCGGGTCAGGTGCGCAACGGCCGCCTTGGACGCGGCGTAGTGCGCGTTCGTCGCGCTGGCCCGCAGCCCGACCGTGCTGGACAGGTTCACCACCGCGCCCCTGCTGGCCACCAGCATCGGCAGCAGCGCCTGGGTGACGACGGTGGTGCCGACGACGTTGACGTCGAACAGGGTCCGCACCGCCTCCGGCGCCACCTCCGCGACCGGCCCGACCAGGAAGATCCCGGCCGAGTTGACCACGAAGTCCACCCGGCCCCAGCGCTCGCCCACCGCCGCCGCGGCCGCGCTGACCTGCTCGGCGTCGGTGACGTCCACGGCTTCGGTGATCGCGTCGGGCGTGCCGTCCAGCCAGGACAGCGACTCCGCGCGCCGGTCCCAGCCGGCGATCCGAGCCCCGTCGGCGAGCAGCCGCTCGGCCGCCGCCCGCCCGATCCCGGAACCGGCGCCCGTGACCACCCCGACCGGCGCCTCGCTCACGGCTTGCGTTTCATCAGGGCCGCGCGCCGGGCCTTGCAGACCAGGACGTCGCGCTGGTTGAACGCCCGGTGCTCCAGCGTGACGATGCCGGTGTCCGGGCGGCTCTTCGACGCGCGGGTGGCCAGCACCTCGGTCTCCACCCGGATGGTGTCGCCGATCAGCACCGGGTGCGGGAACGTCACGTCCTCGAAGCCGAGGTTGCCCAGCGTGGTGCCGAGGGTCAGGTCCGCGACGTGGATGCCGGCCACCAGCCCGAGGGTGAACACGCTGTTCACGATCCTGGTGCCGAACATCGAGTCCTTGGCGAACTCCTCGTCCAGGTGCAGCGGCTGCGGGTTCATGGTCAGCGTGGTGAACAGCAGGTTGTCGGTCTCGGTGACGGTGCGGGTGACGGCGTGGCGCACCACGTCGCCGACCACGAACTCCTCGAAGTACCTGCCCGCCATGGTCATCCCTCCCGCTCGTCGGCGCCGGCCAGGACCTGGCGGGCGTGCAGCACGTGCGCCAGGTCGATGTGCTCGCCCTCGAACATGACGGCGCCGGAGCCCGCCTCGGCGCCCCGCTCGTACGCCGCGACCAGCCGGCGCAGCCGCTCCACGGTGGCCGGGCTGGGCGCGTACACCTCGTTCACGGTCGCCACGTGCGACGGGTGGATGAGCACCTGGCCGCCGTATCCGAGGTCCCGGTTCGCCTCCGCGAACGCCCGCAGGCCGTCCAGGTCGCCGATGTCCTGCCACAGCCCGATCACGACGTGGCGCAGGCCGGCCGAGCGCGCGGCCAGCACGACCTTGCTGCGCAGGTACAGCGTCTCCAGGCCGGCCGGCGTCCAGTGGAAGCCGACCTCCCGGGAGGCGTCGGTGTCCTTCGCGGCGGCGGCCATCAGCCCGGCCACCCGGGGCGCGGCGGCGATCTCGTCCACCGAGGTGAGCGAGCGCGCGGTCTCCAGCGAGGGGAGCAGCGCCACGCCGCCCCGGGGCATGCCGCGCTCGATCTCGGCCGCACCGACCAGCGCGTCGAACGCCACCACGTCGTCGCGGCCGTAGATCTTGGGCAGCAGCAGCGCGTCCACGCCGGGGCGGACCACGGCGGCCACGTCCCTGCCGAACAGGTCGGACTCCAGCGGGTTGACCCGGACCACGATGCCGGTCGGGCCGCCGGCCAGCCTGTCGACTGTCGCGGCCACGTGCTCGCGGGCGGCGTCCTTCGCCTCCGGCGGCACCGCGTCCTCGAGGTCCAGGATGAGCGCGTGCGCGCCGGCGCGGACGGCCTTGTCGGCCCAGTCCGGCTTGTGGCCGGGCACGAACAGCAGCGAGCGGTACGGTCTCACGTGGGCTCCTTGACGGCCTCTGTCTCGGTGTCGGCTCTGTCCAGGACGGCCAGCTCGGCGCCGGCGGCGACCACGTCACCGACCGTCACGGTGACCGTGCCGACCACGCCGTCGGTGGTGGCGCGGACGGGGTTCTCCATCTTCATCGCCTCCACCACGAACAGCACCTGTCCGGCCGTGACCACGTCGCCCGGGGCGGCGTTCACGGCGATCACTGTGCCCTGCATCGGGCTGGTGAGCGATCCGGTGGCCGTGGCGGCGGTGGCGTTGCGGGTGGGGCGGCGGCGCGGGCCGTCCACGGGTGGCCTCGCGGTGTCCGCCCGGGCCGGCGGTGGGCGTTCTCCGAGGTAGGGCACGTGGTAGCGGCGGCCCGCGACCCAGACCGTGCGGCGGTCCTCGGGTTCGGGCTCGGGTTCCGGGCCGGCGGGCAGCTCGACGGTCGACTCCAGCCAGCGGGTGGTCATCCGGGCGGCCGCGAAGTCGGGGTGCGCCAGCACGGCGCGCGCGGCCGGGACCGTCGTCGGCACCCCGGCGACCACGAGCTCGTCCAGCGCGCCGAGCGTGCGCCGGATCGCGGTCTCCCGATCCGGCGCCCACACCACGAGCTTGCCGATCATGCTGTCGTAGTGCGGCGGGACCTCGTCGCCGGACCGGTAGCCGGAGTCGAACCGCACGCCGGGGTTCGGCGGTACGTGCAGCCGCTCGATGCGTCCGGGGCTCGGGACGAACAGGCCGCTGGCGGGGTCCTCGGCATTGATCCGGCATTCGATCGCGTGCCCGCGCGGGACCAGGTCGGAACCGGTCGGGAGCAGGGGCTCGCCGGCGGCGATCCGCAGCTGTTCGGCGACCAGGTCCACGCCGAGCACCGCCTCGGTCACCGGGTGCTCCACCTGGATCCGGGTGTTCATCTCCAGGAAGTAGAACCGCTCGCCGTCCAGCAGGTACTCGACGGTGCCGGCGCCGAGGTAGCCGACCGCGCCGGCCAGCCGCAGCGCCGCCTCGGCCATGGCGGTCCGCACCGCCGCCGGCAGGCCGGGCGCGGGCGACTCCTCGACCAGCTTCTGGTGCCTGCGCTGCACCGAGCAGTCCCGGTCGCCCAGGCAGGCCAGGCCGCCGTGGGCGTCCGCGAGCACCTGGACCTCGACGTGGCGGGCCGCCGGGAGGTAGCGCTCCAGGTACACCTCGGGGTCGCCGAACGCCGCGCCGGCCTCCCGGCGGGCGGCCTCCAGGCCCTGGTCGGCGCCGGCGGGCGACTCGACGATCCGCATGCCGCGCCCGCCGCCGCCGTGCGACGCCTTGACCGCGATCGGGTAGCCGTGCTCGGCGCCGAACGCGCGGACCTGGTCGGCGGTGGTGACCGGCTCGACGGTGCCGGGCGCCAGCGGGACCCGGGCGTCGGTCGCGATCCGCCGTGCGGCGATCTTGTCGCCCATCGCCTCGATGGCGCTCGGCGGCGGTCCGACGAAGGTCAGGCCGGCGTGCTCGACCGCGCGGGCGAACTCGGCGTTCTCGGCCAGGAAGCCGTAGCCGGGATGCACCGCCCGTACCCCGGTGGCCTTCGCGGCGTCGATGATCTTGTCGACGTTGAGGTAGCTCTGTGACGGCGGGTCGTCTCCGAGGGGGACGGCCTCGTCGGCGAGCCGGACGTGCAGGGCGTCGGCGTCCGAGGGGGAGTGCACGGCGACGCTCGCGATGCCGAGCTCGGCGCAGGTACGCATGATCCGGACCGCGATCTCGCCGCGGTTCGCGACCAGCACTTTCCCCAGCGGTACCGGACCTTGGCGGTCCGAGGTTCGGGGCATGGGCACCCAGCTCTCGTCGTGTCACCAAAGCGAACGTGCGCTTGTTTGCCCAACGCTAGAGCGCCGCGGCGTGCCGGTCAAGGCGGCTCGTGGCCGTCGCCCCGGGCGTCGCACACACCGCGTGGTCGCGGCACACAGGTTGGGTCGTGTGTGCGGCGGCGACTGGCTGTGTGCGGCGCGTCTACTCGGGGTGGTGGGTGGCGAACCAGGTGATCCAGCGGCGTTGGGCTCGGGTCTCGACGGCGCGCGGGCGGTAGTTGGAGCGGGTCCAGGCGACGGCGTCGGCGGCGGGGTGGCCGGCGAGGACGGCCATGCAGGCGATCACCGTTCCGGTCCTGCCGACGCCTCCGCCGCAGGCCACCTCGACGAGCTGTCCGGAGCGGGCGAGCCGGTATGCGTGGTGGATCGCGCCGGCGGCGGCCGGGGCGTCGCGCGGGGTGCGGAAGTCGGGCCAGTCGATCCAGTCCGCCGGCCAGTCGGGGCGCCAGGCGTGGGCGCGGGCGCGAGCCCGGAGCAGCCGCGAGATCGGCCCGCTCGGCGCGTCCGGAGGCCGGCCGAGGTAGAGGCCGTAGGTGGGGTGTGGCCCCGGCGGAACCGACGCGCGGCGTCCCCGCCCGCGTACCGCCGTCCCGTCCGGCAACGTGATCGCACCGGTGAGTCGGTCGCTCATGGGTCGCATCCTGCCAGCGTCGTCCCGGTGCCGGGCGACGGCCGAGTCGGCGGTTCCGGTGCGTCTCGACAAAACGAGCAATCGTTCGCTAGCGTGAACGTTCGCGCAGGCCAATGCGGGTGTGGCCGCATGTCGTGTGCGCGCTGGATGCGGATTCGGAGGAGGACAGAGCATGGCCGAGCAGGACGTCCCGGTCGTCACGCGCAAGGGCAAGGAGCACGCCGACACGGCGCAGTCCGGCGGTGCCGTCCGGGTTTCCGGCGTGGGGCCCGCGCACACCCCGGCGACCCGGATCTGGTTCGGGCGGGTCAGCAACGAGCCCGGCTACCGTTCGCTGCCGCACCACCACGGGGAGGCGGAGACCGGCGGGTACGTCCTGTCCGGCCGGGGGCGCATCTACTACGGCGAGGACTACGCCGAGTACCAAGATCTCGAAGAGGGCGACTTCGTCTTCGTGCCGCCGTACATGCCGCACGTCGAGGCGAACATGAGCGTGACCGAGGACCTGGTCTGGCTCACCGCCCGTACCCCCGACAACATCGTGGTCAACCTCCCCGAGGTGGACGACAGCACGCTCGCCGGATACCGGCGCGCCTGACCGCTTCGCGGCGTCCGGCGAACCTGTGCGCGCGGACGTCGAGGCCGAGATTGACGGCACCGCGCGCCATGCCGAGGATGGGGGCACCCCACAGCGGAGGCGGCATGACCGATCGCGGAGGGCATTACGACAACGGGTGGTCGCCCGGTGGCCACCCCGCGCGGCACCCCGGCCCGTACGGCCCGCCGCCGGGCGCGAGCTTCCCACCTCCGGTCGCCCCATACGCGGACGGTCCGGATCGGCGCCGGTCGCTGCGCGCGTTGTGGCTGTCGCTGGCGGCGTTCGGGCTGCTTCTGGTCGTCGCCTTCGGGCTGCTGTTGGTGGCGCTGGTGACCGGTATGGCGGCCTGGGCATGGATCTCGGTCGGGATGAGCGTGCTCGCGGGGACAGTGCTGGTCGGGACCCTGGTGCGGGTTGTGTGGGTCATGGCGCGCCGTCGCTAGCTGTCCCGCGGCTGAAACTCGTTACCGCCTCGGACGTCGATGTCGAACGAGATCGCGAGGTCGGCGCGGCCGGTGACCCCGCAATGGGACAAGCGCGGGCGAGGCGTTGCGCGGCGGGGCGGCTCACTCTACAGTCTCGAAAACAAACATTTGTTTGCTATGGCGGCTATGACCTCGGAGGTCAGCATGGATCGCCCGCTCGTCACGGATGCCGAGTCGGGCCGAGTGGCACGGCTGCTCGCCCATCCGAAGATGACCGAGCTGGTCGCCGACCGGCGGCGGTTCTTCGGCTACGCCTGGACGGTGTTCCTCGGCTCGGCGGTCGTGCTGTTCGGCTGGGCGGCGTTCGCCCCGCGCGGGCTCGGGGTCATGGTGGCGGACGGGCTGAGCCTGGGCCTGGTGCTCGGCGTCGCCTACCTCGGCGTGATCTTCGTGCTCACCGTCCAGTACGCCCGGCGGGCCCGCCGCTGGGACGAGCTGGTCGCCGAGCTGCGCGCGGACGCCGGCCTGCCGCGCCGGCGGACGGAGGGCGACCGGTGAACCCGCTCGCGCTGCTGGTCAGCACCGTGGTGGTGGCCGCGACCCTGGTCGTCACCTACTACGCGGCCCGCCGGACCCGCACCACCGACGACTTCTGGACGGCGGGCCGAGGCCTGTCCGGGCGGACCAACGGCCTGGCCATCGCCGGCGACTTCCTGTCCTCGTCCTCCCTGCTCGGCTACGCCGGCCTGGCCTTCCTGTTCGGCCTCGACGGCTTCCTCTATGCGGCGGCGGCCAGCGGGATCTTCCTGATGGTGCTGTTCCTGGTCGCGGAGAAGATGCGCAACCTCGGCCGCTACACCTTCGCCGACGCGCTCGCGCTGCGGCTGCGGTCGCGGCCGGTGCGCGCGGTGTCGGCGGTGTCCACGCTGTGCGTGTGCGTGTTCTACCTGCTGGCCCAGCTGGTCGCGGGCGGCGTGCTGCTCGAGGCGCTGGCCGGGATCGACTTCCGGTGGTCGGTGGTCCTGGCCGCCGTGCTGATGCTGTGTTACGTGTTGTTCGGCGGCATGCTGGCCACCACCTGGGTGCAGGTGATCAAGGCGACGCTGGTGATGGCGGTCGTCGTGATGCTGGTGGTGCTGGTGCTCATCCGGGTCGGCCCGAACCCACTGGCGGTGGTCCATCAGGCGGTCGGGCAGTCCCCGGCGGGCGAGGCGTTCCTCGGCCCGGGGCTGACCTTCCGCAACCCGTGGAACCTGCTGTCCATGGCGGTGGCGGTCACGCTCAGCTCGGTCGGGCTGCCGCACGTGCTGATGCGGTTCTTCACCGTCCCGGACGCGCGCGAGGCGCGGCGGTCGGGCGTGTGGGCGGTCGGCCTGATCGGCGGGTTCAACCTGCTCATCTGTTTCCTCGGCCTGGCGGCGCGGGCGGTGCTCGGCGAGGGCGGGGCCCGGGAGGCCGGCCAGGGCGGCAACCTGGCGCTGCCCGCGCTGGCCCGGTGGCTGGGCGGCGGGCAGCACACGGTCGGCGGTGACCTGCTGTTGGCGCTGGTCGCGGCCGTCGGCTTCGCCACGATCCTGGCCGTGACGGCCGGCCTGGTGCTCTCCGCGTCCAGCGCCGTCGCGCACGACCTCTGGACGAACCTGCTGCGCCGGGGCGAGCACGAGGAGCCGGGGGTGGGACGGGTCGCGGCGGTCGTGGTGGTCGCGATCTCGGTGGCGGCGACGCTGGTGGTGGGGGCGGGCAAGAACGTCACGTTCCTGGCCACGCTGGCCACCGCGACCGCGGCGAGCGCGAACTTCCCGGTGTTGCTGCTGACCATGGTCTGGCGGCGGATGACGACCCCCGGCGCGATCACCGGCGCGTTGACCGGGCTGGTCAGCGCGGTGGTGCTGATCGTGCTGGGGCCGTCGGTGTGGCCGGGCGGCGAGGCGGCGGCGCCGTTCCCGCTGGCGTTCCCGGTGCTGGTCTCGGTGCCGCTCGGGTTCCTGGGCTGCTGGCTGGGCAGCGTGCTCGGCCGGGAGAAGCCCGACCGGTCGGCGTTCGAGAAGGTCAAGGTGCGCGCGCTGGTCGGCTCGGACGTCGGCTGAACATCCATCAGATCGGGGCACTCGATGTCTGATCATCCATAGCCGTGGTCGGCGTGCGCTGGTTCACTGCGGCGCATGGGTGCACAGACAGACAGGGTGGTGGTCCCGGCACGGGAGGGACGCGCCGTGCGGGTGGGCGCGGGCGCGAGCGTGCGGGTGGTCGACCTGGACGGCGGCCAGGTCGGCGACGTGTTCGCGTTCAACGCCGCCGATCCGACGGAGTTCCACAGCGCCGGCTACACCCGGGCGCGCAACAGCCGGCTGTTCCCGGCCATCGGCGAGAAGTTCGTGACCAACCGCAGGCGGTCGATCCTGACCCTGGTGGCGGACGGCTCACCGGGCCGGCACGACATGCTGATCCCGGCCTGCGACCCCGCCCGGTACGCCGAGCTGGGCGTGCCCGACCACCCGTCGTGCGCGGCGAACCTGCGCGCGGCACTGGCCGAGCGGGGAATCACCCTCGCCGAGGTGCCACAGCCGATCAACGTGTTCATGGACATCCCGGTCACCCCCGAGGCCGGCCTGGAGTGGCTGCCGTCGCCGTCGCGGCCGGGCGACGCGATCACGTTCCGGGCCGAGATGGACTGCGTGCTCGTCGTCTCCGCGTGCCCGCAGGACCTGGTCGCCATCAACACCGGCGAGATCACCCCGCTGGCCATCGACCTGCTACCGGAGGACTGACGTGACAACCGAACGGCACCCCGGCCTGGCCACCGCCGAGATCGCCGGGCTCACGCTGCCCAACCGGCTCGCGGTCGCGCCGATGACCAGGATTTCGGCGACCCCGGACGGCCGGGCCACGGCGCGGATGGCCGAGTACTACGCGGAGTTCGCGAGCGGCGGCTTCGGGCTGGTGATCACCGAGGGCATCTACTCGGACACAGGGTACGCCCAGGGGTATCTCAACCAGCCGGGCCTGGCCACCGCCGAGCACGCCGAGGCCTGGCGCCCGGTGGTCGACCGCGTGCACGCGGCCGGCGGGCGGCTGGTGGCACAGCTCATGCACGCCGGCGCGCTGTCCCAGGGCAACCCGTACCGCGCCGAGACCGCCGGCCCGTCGGCCATCCGCCCGCGCGGGCGGATGATGGAGGACTACGGCGGGCAGGGCGAGTGGCCGGTGCCGAGGGCGATGAGCACGGCGGACATCGACGCGGCGGTGCGCGGGTTCGCCGAGGCGGCCGCGCGCGCCCGGAAGGTCGGGTTCGACGGCGTCGAGGTGCACGGCGCGAACGGCTACCTGATCGACCAGTTCCTCACCGACTACACCAACCGGCGCACCGACCGCTACGGCGGGCCGGTCGCCAACCGGGCGCGGCTGGCCGCCGAGGTGGTGGCCGCGATCAGGGCCGAGGTCGGGCCGCGCTTCCCGCTCGGCATCCGGCTGTCCCAGACGAAGGTCAACGACTTCTCCTACCGGTGGGCGGGCGGTGCGTGCGACGCCGAGACGATCTTCACGGCGGTGGCCGAGGCCGGCGCCGGCTACCTGCACATCGCCAGCGAGGGCCGGGACTGGTGGCAGACGGCGCTGCTGGACGGGGGAGTGACGGTCACCGGGCTGGCACGGCGGGTGACCGGGCTGCCGGTGATCGCGAACGGTGGCATGCACGAGCTGGACACCGCCGCCAGGGTGCTCGACGACGGCCACGCCGACCTGCTCTCGCTGGGCAGGGGCGCGCTGGCCAACCCGGACCTGCCGTGCCGGCTGGCGCGCGGGCTGGACCTGGCGCCGTTCGACCCGGCCATGCTGGAACCGATGGCCACCCTGGCGAACGCCGACGGCTGGCGGCACAAGGCCACCTGCTGATCAGCTCATCGCGTCGGCGGCCAGCGCGAGGAACAGGTCGACCCGGTCCTCGGTGCGCGCCACGTCACGGCCGGTCAGCTCGGCGATGCGGGCCAGCCGGTTGCGCAGGGTGTTGACGTGGACGTACAGCGCGGCCGCCGTGTTAGCCCAGTGGCACTCGTGCTCCAGGAACGCCCGCAGGGTCGCCTCCAGCTCGCCGCCTCGGCGAACGTCGTGCTCGCGCACCGGCCCGAGCACGCCGTCGGCGAACCCGCGCAGCGTCCGGGGGTCCTGCATCCCGAGCAGCAGGTGATAGGTGCTCAGCTCACCGAACGCGGCCACCGCGGGCCCGTCTCGGCGGCGCAGCACCCGGCACGCCTCGCGGGCGCGGGCCAGCGGCTGCCGCAACCCGCCGGCGTCCTCGGCCAGCCCACCCAAGCCGACCACCGGCCGCCGCCCGGGGAACCGGGCCAGCACCGAGTCGGCCAGCCGCCCGGCCAGCTCCGCCAGCTCCCGCTCCGGCCGACGCCACGGCAGCACCGCCACCACGTCCTGGCTGCCGCCGGCGACCACCACCGGGACGCCCTCGGCGAGGAAGAACTCGCCGACCGCCTCGCCGAGCCCGGGCAGGGTGGCGGCGCCGCCGTGGGCGAACGCGAGCGCGCACACCACCAGCGGGTCCGCCGGGTCGATGCCGAACGCGCGCAGCCGCCCGTGCACCTCGGCGCCCCGCGCCGGCCCGGAGAGGATCATGTCCAGCAGCTCGCTGGCGAACCGCGACTCGATGGCCTGCACCGCCTGCTGCTTGGCCACCTCCAGGCTGAGGAACCTGGCCGCCTGCTCCAGCGCGTCCCGCTCGGCGCGCCCCAGCTCCGACAGCGGCCGCAGGCACAGCAGCGCGGCGTCCACGTCACCGACCGCGGCGACGAGGAACAGCGTGGCCCTGCCGACACCGGGCAGGTCCAGCTCCAGCGGCGGCGGATGGCGGGCGAGTCCGTCGGCCACCGCGCGCAGCGCCGCGTCGTCCAGCTCGTTGTCGAGCCCGGTCCCGGCCGAGGCGAGCGCGCGGCCCATCCGGTCCACCACGGCCAGCGGCAGGTCGTGGTCGCGGCGCAGCACCTTCAGCACGCCGGACGCGCCGGCGCCCCGGGAGATCGCGCCGGCCAGCGCGTCGCCCCGGCGCACCATGCCGACCAGCGCGTCCTGGCGCTGCTCGGCGTAGCTCGCGGCCGCGGCCAGTGACAGCGCGGTGAACGGCACCGCGATGGAGATCTCCAGCAGCGGCAGCCCGGCATCGCGGCACGCGTCGACCATCTCGGGCGGCGTGCGTGGGGTCTGGACGCGCAGCCCGAAGACGATCCCGGCGGCGTTCGCGCCGGCCACCTGGGACACGAACTCGGCGGGGTCCACCCGGTCGCGCCACAGCCCGTTGGTCAGCACCAGCTCGCGCTCCCGCACGTAGGGCGACGGGTCGGGCAGCTCCGTGTTGTGCACCCAGACGACCTCGGCGTCCAGCGCGCCGGCGGGTCCCGGCTCCAGCAGGCGCAGTTCGAGGGCGGGGTCGTCCAGCAACGCCCGAAGCGTCAGCACCCTGTGAGCCTATCTACCAACTACGCCAAACACTGGATATTCCTCTAGCCCCGGTTCGTCCTGGACCGACGCCGCGGGGGCAGCGTGCACCTCGACCGTCCCTGAGATTTTGGCTGTCGTCGGACGGGTCCGCTGGACAGGATGAGCGTCATGAACAAGATCTTCGCCGTGCTCGGCGGTGCCCTGCTGGCCGGTGTGGTGATTGCCAGCGGCTCAACCGCCCACGCCGCCGAGCCCGCTACGGCACCGGCGCCCTACCCGTTCGTGATGCCGACAGGCTCGATGGAGCAGACCATTCACAAGGGCCAGACGGTCATGGCGCAGCCGGTCACCAACTACGCCGGTCGAGTGGGCGACATCGTCCTGTTCCACGGTCCCCCGAGTTGGCAGTCCGTGCCCGGCGACCAGCCTGAGGTGCTCAAGCGTGTTATCGCGGTGGGGGGCCAGACCGTCCGGTGCTGCGACCCGACGGGTCGGGTGCTGGTCGACGGCCGACCGCTCGACGAGCCCTACCTCCACTACCTGCCCGAGGCCGGGCCACCGAACCAGGCCTCGTTCGCGCCGGTCAGGGTCCCACCGGGGATGCTCTGGATGATGGGCGACAGCCGCAACAACTCGGCGGACTCCCGGACACCCGGACACGGTTCGGTTCCGGCAAAGTCGATCACGGCCATCGTGCGCGCGGGATGAACGAGCCGGGGCGGGCGTCGTGGCAAATGGCCTGTCGCTCAACAAGGTCATCGGCGACCGCGTGTCACGTCTCGGCGCGGGGCACGGCGATCGCCGTCAGCAGTAGGCCGTCGCGGACCAGCCAGCGGCCCTCGAAGCCGTCCAGCCGGGTGCCGTCCAGCTCCGGGCCGGGCACCAGCAGCCGGGCGGAGAAGCGCCGCCGCACCGGGTCGAGCTCGATCGAGGCCTGCTCGAACCCCAGCCAGTCCCTGGCCAGCGGATACCAGGCCTTGTACACCGACTCCTTGGCGGAGAACAGCAGGCGGTCCCACATGGTGGCCGGGTCGTGGGCGGCCAGCTCGTCGAGCCGGGCGCGCTCCTCGTTGCGGGAGATCACCGAGAGGACGCCGTCGGGCAGCGGTTCGTGCGGCTCGGCGTCGATGCCGACGGTGGCCACCTCACTCGCCCTGGCCACGGCGGCGGCGCGGTAGCCGGCGCAGTGCGTCATGCTGCCCACCGCCCCGGCCGGCCACAGTGGCTCGCGGCGTGAGCCGGACAGGATCGGCACCGGGGACAGGCCCAGCGCCGCCAACCCCTTCCGGGCGCAGTGCCGCACGCAGGCGTACTCGCGCCGCCGGCGTTGTACGGCGCCGGCGATGTGCGCCGCCTCCTCCGGCATCAGCGCGACGGTCGCCTCCTCCGGGTCGTCGCCGAACATCTCCACGGCCACCACCGAGGCCGGCAGTATCCGCCCCAGCGCCGCGCCGTCGGTCACAGTGCCCCCGCTCACGTCACCCATTGTGCTCGCCCCGGTCAGGAGGCGGCGCGCCTGCGAGCCCGGTAGGCGGCGACGTGCGCGCGGTTTCCGCAGGTTCGGCTGTCGCAGAACCGCTTGCACCGGTTGCGCGAGAGGTCCACCAGCAGCCGCCGGCAGCCCGGCGAGGCGCACTCCCGGAACCGGTCGCGGCCGTCGGCGGCGAACGCGAACGCGAGGGACATCGCGCACTCGGCCCCGATGTGGTCCGAGGGCGCCGCGCCGGGCGCGTAGTAGTGCATGTGCCACGGGTGGCCGTCGTGCCTGGCCAGCCGGGGCGTCGTCCCCGTGTCCGTGATCAACGCGTTGACCAGCCGCACCGCCTCGTCGAAGTCCTCCGTCCCGAGGACGGCCAGCAGCCGCGACCGCACCGCGCGCACGGCGGGCAGGTGATCCGGGGTGATCTCGCCCACCGTCTCGAAGCGGTGCTCGGACAGGAACCCGCGCAGCGCGTCGACGTCGTCGAGCAGCTCGGCGCCACCGGTCTCCGGCGCGGTGTTCACCAGGTCAATGGCCGCGCCGAGGCCGCAGTCGATGTCGTGTCCGAACGCCGTGGCGGCCATCCGCGGCATCTTAGCCACTCCGTTCCGTGTTCCCACCTGGCCAGTGTAAGGAGTCATTTCGTATTTGACTGCTGTCGTTAGCGTGGGTAACTTCCGGCTAATGCGCCTGAAGCTCGTGCTCGCCGGGATCGGCGTTGTTCTGGTCTCCACCAACCTTCGCCCGGCGATCACGGCGGTGTCCCCGCTGATCGCGCAGATCCAGGCCGAGACCGGGTTCTCCAGCACCGCGCTCGGCCTGCTCACCACGGTGCCGCTGCTGTGCTTCGCGGCGCTGTCGATGCTCGCGCCCCGGGTCGGGCGCCGCTTCGGCATGGAGGCCACCGTCGCGGCCAGCATGGTGCTGCTCATCGCGGGCTTCCTGCTGCGGCTGGTGCCGTCCACGGTGGCGCTGTTCGCCGGCACGGTGGTGGTGAGCGTCGCGATCACCGCCGGCAACGTGCTGCTCCCGGCGCTGATCAAGCGCGACTTCCCCGGCCAGGTCGGGGTGATGACCGGGCTCTACACCATGGGGCTCAACATCGGGCCCGCGGCGGCCGCCGGGCTCACCGTGCCGGTGCAGCAGGCCGCCGGGCTGTCCTGGCGCGGCGCGCTGGCGATGTGGGCTGTCGCGGCCGGCGTCGGGCTGCTGGCCTGGCTGCCGCTGGTCCGTGCCGGCCGTGCCGACGGCGGCCCGGCGCCCGCGCACACCCCGCCAACCGGGCTCTGGCGCCAGCCGCTGGCGTGGGCGTTGGTGCTGTTCCTGGCCCTGTTGTCGATGTTCTTCTACAGCATGTCGGCGTGGCTGCCGAAGCTGTTCATCGACGCGGGCATGACCGAGGGCGCGGCGGGCTGGATGCTGTCCATCGTGAGCCTGGTGGCCATCCCGTTCGCGCTGCTGGCCCCGATCCTGGGGGAGCGGACCCGCAACCAGGTCTGGCTGACCACGGCGGGCACCGCGCTGATGGTCGCCGGCCTGCTCGGCGTGCTGGTCTCGCCCACGGTCGGGACGGTGTGGTGGATGGTGATCCTCGGGGTGGGGGCCGGCGCCACCACCGGGATCGCGTTCGTGCTGGTCCCGCTGCGCTCGCCGGACGCGCGGGTGGCCACCCAGGTCACCGCGACCTCGCAGACCTTCGGCTACGTGCTGGCGGCCGCCGGCCCGCTCGCGGTCGGCGCGCTGCACGACGCGAGCGCCTCGTGGACCGGGCCGGTGATCCTGTTGATCGCCGTGGTGGTCGTCCAGTCGATGGTCGGCCTGCTGGCGGGGCGCGAGCGCCAGCTCGTGGACGGCTCCGAAACCGGCGCGACGATCGGTTCTGCCGGGACCGTCGGGGCCCGCTGGTAGCGTCCGCCGACATGGCGAATGAACTGGCCGACACGTTCCTCGAACTGCACAAACCGGGGCAGCCGCTGCTGCTGCCCAACCCCTGGGACGCCGGCTCCGCCCGGCTGCTGGAGTCCCTCGGGTTCTCCGCGCTGGCCACCACCAGCAGCGGGTTCGCCGCCACCCTCGGGCGGCCGGACGGCGCGGTGAGCCTCGACGAGGCCATCGATCACGCCGCCACCGTCGTCTCGGCGACGACGCTGCCCGTCTCCGCCGACCTGGAGAACGGCTACGCCGGCTCCCCGGACGGCGTCGCGGCGACCGTGCGCAGGGCGATCGACGCCGGCCTGGCCGGCTGCTCGATCGAAGACTACGACGGCGAGACGATCTACGACGCCGGGCTGGCCGCCGAGCGGGTCGCGGCCGCCGCCGAGGCCGCGCACTCCGGCCCGAACCGGCTGGTGCTGACCGGCCGCGCGGAGAACCTCATCCGGGGCCGGCAGGACCTGGCGGACACCATCGCGCGGCTGCAGGCCTACCAGGAGGCCGGCGCGGACGTGCTCTACGCCCCCGGGCTGAGCACCATCGCCGACGTCCGCTCGGTGCTGGGCTCGGTGGACCGGCCGGTGAACGTGCTGGCCTGGCCGGGCGGGCCGGAGGTGGCCGAGCTGGCCGAGGCCGGGGTCGCCCGGGTGTCCATCGGCGGGCTGTTCGCGTTCGCCGCGCTCGGCGCCGTGGTGGAGGCGGCCCGGGAGTTCCTCGGCGGCGGCTACACGGAGTTCGTCGCGCGCGCCGGCGTTGGCGCCAAGGCGGTCAGGGCCGCGTTCAAGGGCGAGCCGGTGACCTGAGCCGAGGACCTGCCCGGTTCGCCCACCGGACCGGAGGTGTGCCCGGCCCGCCCGCGCGCCTGGTTCACTGCGGCACTCGTCGGCAGCGCAAGGAGGCGCCGTGTACGAGCCCGCCGAGCCAGTCACTGAGCCTGGGACGACAGCGAGGACCGAGACGAGCGGAGGCCGGTTGGCCGCCGGCAGCCTCAACGCGCGGCACGTCATCTTCATGGTGCTCGCCGCCGCCGCGCCGATGGCCGTCGTGGTGGCGATCATGCCGCTGGCGTTCGCGCTCGGCAACGGGCCGGGCACGCCGGGGACGTTCCTGCTCGCCGCGGTGGTGCTGCTGCTGTTCTCGGTCGGGTACGTGCGCGCGGTGCCGTACGTGCGCAACGCCGGCGCGTTCTACGCCTACATCGCGCGAGGCCTCGGCCGCCCGCTCGGCCTGGTCGCCGCCTACGTGGCGGCGCTGTGTACTCGCCTCACTCGCCGGCGGGGCTAGATTGGCGCTCTTCACGTGGTTGCTTCGGCGTCGGTGCGGGTCGCGCTGTGTTACAACGCGCTGTCCGCCGCCACCTGCGGCGCGCTCGCGTTCTTCGCGGCGGACACCGCGAAGCGGCTGCTCGGGGTCGACCTGCCCTGGCCGCTGTGGGCGGCGGCCGGGATCGCGGTGGTCGCCGTGCTGTCCTACCGCAGGGTCACGGTGTCCGCGCGGGTGCTGGGCGTCGCGCTGGTGCTCGAGGTCGCGGTGCTGCTGGTGCTGGTGGCCGCGATCCTGGTCCAGCGCGGCCCGTCGGCGTTCACGCCGCTGGCGTTCTCGCCGGCCGCCGTCGCGGGCGGCTCGCTGGGCGTGGCGGTCATTTATGCGCTGTCCTCGTTCCTGGGGTTCGAGGGCACCGCCATCTACGCTGAGGAGACCAGGGAGCCGTCCAGGGCGGTGCCCCGGGCTACCTACGGCGCGGTGGCGGTGGTGGGCGTGTTCTATGTGCTCTGCGCGTGGGGCCTGCTCGCCGGCGCGGGCGCGGACCGGGTGAGCGAGGTGGCGGGCCGCGACCCGGGCGGGTTCGTGTTCGGGCTGGCCGGCGAGTACCTCGGCCCGCTCACCGCCGAGGTGATCGGCGTCCTGGTCGTGACCAGCTCGTTCGCCGCAGTGCTCGCCTTCCACAACGCCGCCGCCCGTTACTTCTACGCGCTGGCCCGCGACGGCTTCCTGCCCGCCGCGCTGGCCCGCACCCACCCGAGGTTCGGATCGCCCTACGTTGCGGGGTTCACCCAGGTCGCGGTGCTCGCGGTGATGGTGTTCGGCTTCGCGGCGGCCGGCCTGGACCCGCTGCTCAACCTGTCCACCTCTCTGACCGGCCTGGGCGCGGTCGGCCTGGAGTCGCTGCTGACCCTGACCTCGGCGGCGGTGGCGGTGTTCTTCTACCGCCGGGGCGAGCGCGGGTTCGGCCACGTCGTCGCGCCGGCCGTCGCCGCCGTGGCGCTGGCCGTCGCCACCTCGCTGTCGTTGCTGAACTACTCCTCGCTCACCGGCAGCCCGTCCCCGGTGATCAACTCGCTGCCCTGGCTGCACCCGGTGGTGGTCGCGGTGGGCCTGGCGGTGGCGCTGCGGGTCCGGGCCAGGGACCGGGCCCGGTACGAACGGATGGGACGGACCAGCGTCGATCGGGAGCCGGCCTGAGCCGGGTGTCACCAGTCAGGAGAGGACATCGCATGCGGCACGATCTGTTCAACCCGCTGACCGAGGACGAGATCAGCACCGTGGCCCGGCTGGTGCGGGCCGGGGGCATCGCCGGCGACCGGATCGGGTTCGCCGCCGTGTTCACCGACGAGCCGGACAAGGAACTGGTGCGAGCGGGAGCCCCGGTCGCCCGCCGGGCCAGGGCGATGGTGGTGGACCGGTCCAACGGGCGGACCCACGACGTGCGCGTCGACCTCGACGAAGGGGTCGTGTCGTCCGCCGACGTGGTGTCGCAGGGCGCGGCGCCGATCCTGGTCGAGGAGTTCGAGCGGGTGGCCGAGCTGGTCAAGAAGGACCCGCGCTACCTCGACGCGCTGGCCAGGCGCGGCATCACCGACACCGCCGAGATCCAGGTCGACCCGTGGTGCGTCGGGAACCGCGCCGAAAATAACGGCCAGCGGCTGCTCGCCGCCGTGTCGTACCAGCGCCACTTCCGCGCGGACAACGGCTACGCGCATCCCATCGAGGGCATCGTGGCGATCGTGGACCTGGCCAGCGAGCAGGTGCTGGCGGTGCACGACCACGGGGTTCGCCCGCTGACCCCGGCGCCCGGGAACTACGACGTGGCGTCCGCCGCGCCGCTGCGCGAGGACGTCGCCCCGCTGGAGATCACCCAGCCGGACGGGGTCGGCTTCGAGCTGGACGGCAACGAGCTGACCTGGCAGAAGTGGCGGCTACGGGTCGGCCTGCACCCGCTGGAAGGGCTGGTCGTGTACGGGGTCGCCTACCGCGACGGGGACGAGTACCGCGACATCCTGCACCGGGGCTCGGTCGCCGAGATGGTGGTGCCCTACGGCGACGCCGCGCCGGAGCACAGCTTCCGCAGCGCCTTCGACGTGGGCGAGTTCGGGCTGGGCAAGCTCACGAACTCCCTCACGCTCGGCTGCGACTGCCTCGGCGAGATCCGCTACCTGGACGCCGTGCTGGCCGGCGAGAACGGCGAGCCGTACACGGTGAACAACGCGATCTGCATCCACGAGGAGGACGACGGCATCCTGTGGAAGCACGAGGACTGGATCTCCCAGACCACCGAGATCCGGCGGTCCCGGCGGCTGGTGGTCAGCTCGATCGCCACGGTGGGGAACTACGAGTACGGCTTCTACTGGTACTTCCACCAGGACGGGTCGATCCAGGTGGAGGTCAAGCTCACCGGCATCGTGCAGACCAGGGTGGTGCCGGACGGTGAGCCGACCCCGAGCGCCACCCGGATCGCGGAGAACCTGGCCGCCTCCTACCACCAGCACATGTTCTCGTTCCGGCTGGACCTGGAGGTGGACGGGCCCGAGAACAGCGTGTTCGAGAACGACACGGTGCCGCTGCCGGTGGGGCCGGAGAACCCGACGGGCAACGCGTTCACGCTGCGCGCCACCCTGCTGGAGAGCGAGTCGCGCGCCGGGGTGGGCCTGACCGACCCTCGGGCGGCCCGGAGCTGGACGGTGGTCAACCGGAACCGGACGAACGCGTGGGGCTACCCGGTGGGGTACAAGCTGCTGCCAGGCTGGGCGTCCTCGACACTGCTCGCCCAGGACCCGGCGCCGGTGGCCGCGCGGGCCGGCTTCACCAAGCGCAACGTGTGGGTCACCCGGTACTCGCCGGACGAGCTGCGCGCGGCCGGCGACTTCCCGAACCAGCACCCGGGCGGCGCCGGCCTGCCGGAGTTCGTGCGGGCCGACCGGCCGCTGGTGGACACCGACGTGGTCATGTGGTTCACCCTCGGCGTCACGCACATCCCGCGCGCGGAGGACTGGCCGGTGATGCCGGTGGAGAAGGTCGGCTTCCAGCTGATGCCGGTCAACTTCTTCGACCGCAACCCGGCGCTGGACGTGGTGCCGCCGAAGGCCTGCCACGGCTGAGGCGTGACGATCAGGCGAACGACGCCCGGTGGTCGCGGACGAACCGCTCGAAGGTGACCGGGTCACGGTCGGTCAGGGTGCGCACGGTGGTGGTGACAGTCTCCGCCCCGCCGTCCCGGTAGGCCCGGCTCACCTCGATCAGCGCGTCGGCGTAGAACTCCGGTAGGCCGCGCTGCAGCATGGCCGCGCGCGCTTGCTCGTCGGTCAGCTCGACGAACCGCACCGGCTCGGCGAGTACCTCGGTGAGCGTGGCCGCCGCCTCGTCGTAGGTGAGGGCCTGCGGGCCGGTGATGTCGTAGACCACGCCGTCGTGGCCCGCCGAGGTGAGCACGCGGGCGGCGACGCGGGCGATGTCGCGGACGTCGACGAAGCTGATCGGCGCCCGGCTGGCCGGCTGGGCGAACGCGCGGTTGCTCCTGATCGATGCGGCAAACTGGCGGGAGAAGTTCTGCATGTAGAAGTTGGGCCGCAGGAACGTCCACGCCAGGCCGGACGACTCCAGCGCGCGCTCGACCGGGCGGTGCAGCCGGGCGATCGGTGTCAGCTCCTCGTCGGCGCGCCAGACCGAGAGCTTCACCACCCGTTCCACGCCGTTCGCTTTCGCGGTCTCGACGACGTTCCGTTCGCGCGTGGTCTGGTCCGAGCCCATCGCGCCGAGCAGGAACACGGTGTCGACCCCGGCCAGCGCCGGTGCCAGCGTGGCCGGGTCGGACGCGTCCACGGTGACAGCGTCGATGCCGTTTGCGCTGGCCTCGGCCGTTTTGGCCGGCGAGTGGTAGGCGGCGCGGACCGGGTGGCCGCCCGCCCGCAGCTCGCCGAGCAGGGCCGTGCCCACCGCCCCGCCCGCACCCGTCACCAAGATCATTTGATGTGCCCCTTTCGTGCGTCGCGGCGATCGTGGCACGCCACCCCGACACAACCGGGGTCCGGTGAGTGGGATCGTGGCGTTGCGGCCGGCCGGGCGCACCGGGCAGAGTCCGGGCAGTTCGTCGGGAGGAGCGCGGCGCTGAGCGAGGTAGTCGCCCGGTGGACGGCACGGGGCACGGCGCGGACGCCGCTGGACCTGCTGGAGCGGCGGGCGGCCGCCGCGCCCGACGACGAGCTGGTCAGGTTCGCCGACGGGGTGCCGTGCGGCGTCGGCGCCGTCGACGAGGGTGCCCGCGCGGTGGCGCGCAGGCTCGCGCCGCTGGTGCGGCCGGGGGCGCGGGTGGCCACCTGCGTGCGGCCGGGGCGCGTCGCCGTCGAACTGATCTTCGGGCTGGCCAGGCTCGGCGCCGTGGAGGTGCCGCTCGCGCTCGACGTCGCCGCCGACTCGGCGCGGGCGCTGCTGGCCGCCACGTCGGCCGAGGTGTTCGTGGTCGGCTCCGACGTGCTGGCCGACAACCCCGGCCTGGCCGCGCTGCTCGCGGATCCGTCCACCGTGCCGAGGGTGGTGCTGGTCGGCGCCCCGGCGGCCGGGTTCCCGCTGCTGGACGAGCTGCCCGCCACCGCGCTCGGCTCGCGGCCCGAGCCCGCGCCCGAAGATCCGTTCGTGATCGTCTCCACTTCGGGGACGACCGGGCGGGCCAAGGCCGCCGTGCTGCCGGGGTTCGCCGCGGTCCGGCACGCCCGCCGGGTCTGCGCAACCATGGGCTACGGCCCGGGCGACGTGCTGCTCAACGTCTTCCCGTGGAACCACATCAACGTCCGGCACAGCGCGCTTTTGGCCGCGCTGCACAGCGGCGCCCGGCTGGTCGCGCTGCCCCGGTTCTCCGCCTCGGGGTTCTGGGCGGACTGCCGGCGAGGCGGAGTCACCGCGTTCAACTTCATGGGCGCGATGCTGGCGATCCTGGAGCGGCGGCCGCCGGAGCGCGGCGATCGCGAGCACGAGGTCCGGATGGCCTACGGGGCGCCGGCGCCGGTCGAGCTGGCCGCGCGGTTCCGGGAGCGGTTCGGGGTGCGCGCGCTGGAGGCGTACGCCTGCACCGAGCTCGGCGACGTCGCCGCGAACACCCCCACGGCGTGGCGACCCGGCTCGGCCGGCAGGGTGGTCCCCGAGTACGAGGTCGCGATCCTGGACGAGGCGGGCCGGCCGCTGCCGCCCGGCGAGGTCGGCCAGATCGCGGCGCGGCCCCGGCTGCCGAACATCACGTTCTCCGGCTACGCCGGCGACCCCGAGGCGACCGCCCGGGTGCTCCGGGACGGCTGGTTCCACACCGGCGACCACGGCTGCCTGGACGCCGACGGCTACCTGTACTTCCGGGGCCGGCGCGCCGACGTGGTGCGCCGCCGGGGCGAGAACGTGGCCACCTGGGACGTCGAGCGGGTGCTCGCCGAGATGCCCGGCGTGGTCGAGGTGGCCGCCGTGGGCGTGCCGTCCGAGCTGACCGAGGAGGAGCTGCTGGTCGTCCTCAGCGCGCCTCCCGGGGCTCGGGTGGACGGCCCCGCCGTGCGGGCCTGGTGCCGCGACCGGTTGCCGCGCCACGCCGTGCCACGGTTCGTCCGCCTGGTCCCCGAGCTGCCGCGCAACCCGAACGGCAAGCTGCTCAAGCGCGTGCTCGCCGAGCACGGCGTCGACGAGACCACCTGGGACGCCGAACGCACCCGCTAGGGTCCGGCGGCGCGCCGTCTATGTACGAGTGCATCGCGCGACCACCGCGTCGTTCGATCATTGTCGGGCGTCGATGGATCAACCGCTCGGTGTGGCGGGTCTCGATACTCGGACACATGACCTTCGAGACGGGGACAAAGCGACGATCGGTCGGCCACGCGATGCCGCACGGGCGGACGTGGGCGCCGGTGGTGGCACTGTCGGCCGCCGTTACCGTGCTTGTGGCCAGCGAGTTCCTGCCGGCGAGCGTTCTGCCCGCGATGGCTGCCGACCTCGGTGTCAGTGTCGGTGTCGCCGGGCTGGCCGTTGCGGCGACCGCGATCGCGGGCGCCGTGACCGCGCCCAGCATCGCTGTGCTGTTGCCACGCGCCGACCGGCGCTGGGTTCTTGTCGGACTCCTTGCGGCGGGCACGGTATCGAATCTCGCGGTCGCGGTCGCGCCGAGTTTCCCGATCCTGCTCGCTGGCCGGCTGGTGATCGGCGTTGCGATCGCCGGCTTCTGGTCGTTCGCGTTCGGTGCGGGCACCTACGCGGTCCCCGGCCGGGACGGTGTGGTGTCCGCCGGTCTCGCATTCGGGGTCAGTGTCGCGTCGGTTGCCGGAGTCCCGCTCGCGTCGTTGGTGGGTGACGAGATCGGGTGGCGCGCCGCATTCGCCGGAGCGGCCGCGATCACCGCGGTTGTCGCCGTCGGGGTAGCGGCGGCGGTTCCGCCGGTTCCCGCTCACCCAGCCGCCGGGTTCGCCATGCTGCGCAGGGTCCTGGCGCGTGGGCGGCTGCTGGCGGGCGTCGTGTGCGTCCTGCTCGCCGCGCTTGGCAACTTCTCTGCCTACCCCTACATTCGGCTGGCGATCGGGCGGGTGGACTCCGAGGGCACGACGTGGCTGCTACTCGCCTGGGGCGTCGGCGGCGTTGCGGGCAGCCTGGTGGCGGGCGCGCTCGCGAGGCGGCTTCGGTTCCTGGCCGCCGCGGCGCCGCTGCTGCTCGCGGCGGGGCTGCTGGTCACCGCGACGGCGGCGTCGCTGCCGCTGCTGGCCGTTGCGATCGTGGTGTGGGGCGTCGGGTTCAACATGGTTCCGGCCGCGACGCAGCTGTGGGTGACCCGCGTGGAACCCGAGCGCGCCGAGCCGGCGACGGCGTTGCAGGTGACGGCGTTCCAGCTGGCCATCACGCTCGGCGCCGTCGTGGGCGGGGCGCTTGTCGACAATCGCGGGGTCGCCGCCGCACTGTTGACCGGTTCCGCGCTTGCCCTGGCCGCGGGCTTAGGTTTTGCGTCGATCCGCATCGTGCGACGGTGAGGGTGAGGGCGACATCGCGCGCCAGGCCCTCGGCGCGAGGCCGTGGCGTGCGGCGAACGCCCTGCTGAACGCCGCCGCCGAACCGTAGCCGACGGCGAGCGCGACCTGGGTGACGGGTCGCGCGGGGTCGCGGAGTAGCTGCCGCGCCGCGTCCATCCGAATCTCCCGCAACACCCACATCGGGCTGGCGTCCACGGCCCGCCGGAACCGTTGCACCAGCGCCGACCGCGACAGGTGCACGATGCGGGCCATCGACTCCAGCGTCCAGGCCGCTCCGGGACGATTCATCAGCTCGGTCATGACGGACGCCACCGCGCCGTCAACGGTGTGGTTGCTGCTCTCGGTACCTCGCCACGACGTCACGGTCGCCGCACCGAGCAGGGCTGCGTAGCCGGCGAGGAACATCGGTTGAGCGCACTCGCCGCGCACCGGGCATGTGGTGATCAGGGCCGCCACCCCGGCGTGCCGGGCGCTGAACCCACGAATGAGCAGCGGACTCGACAGCCCGCCGGGCGGGACCGCCGGGCGGAGATCGGCGACGACGATGACGGAGTCGTCGATGGCGGTCAGCCGGCGCGCCGTGCCGCCGCCGATCAGGACCGCATCCCCTTCAACCAGTGGCTGGCTGCCGCCCGCGGTGTCCAACGTGACCGAGCCACACACCACCAGAGCCCACAGCGAGCCCGGCCCATCGCTCAGCTCCCCGCCCCTCACCAGCCGATCGTGCCGCAGCATGGTCATCTCCCATCGCGGCTCGGGCATCGGTCCTATGACGTCCTTCGGCGCTGCTAGCCCGGTCACGATGAGGCAGGACGCGGTCCACGCGATCACTATTCCCGAGCCAAGGCCGGCACCCGCATGCCGAGCGCCGCGCCGTCATCTCGGTGCGGTCAGGGTGCGGGCGACCTGGTGGCACTCCGCGGCGAAGGCGCGCATCCGCCGGTTCGGGCGCACGCCGGCCACCCGCAGCAGGCCCAGCGCGAGCGGCACCGCGTCGGTGATCTCCAGCGACAGCACCGGGCCCTGCTCGGCGGCGTCGGTGCGCGGCCGCTGGTTGAGGATGGTGAAGCCGTCGCCGGCGGCCACCAGCCCGCGCATCGTCTCGAAGCTGGTGGTGCGGATGAACTCCGGCGGGGTGGCGCCGGCGCGGCGCAGCATGCCGAGCATGAACCCGCGCGGCCCCGGGATGTCCAGCAGCACCATCGGGGCGCGGGCCAGCTCGCGCAGCGACGCGCTGGACCGCCCGGCGCACGGATGCCGCTGGGAGACCAGGGCGTACGGGGTCAGCCTGGTGACCTGCTCGAACGCCATGTCGTCCGCGATGTCGAGCCGGTAGGTCAGCGCGATCTCGCAGGCCCCCGAGCGCAGCGCGTCGTGCAGCCCGGCCCCGTCGGCCTCGGTGACCTCGACGGTCAGCTCGGGGTGCCGGGACCGCAGCCGGGTCAGGACCGGCGGCAGGTAGAACGGCGCGAGCGTGACGAAACAGCCCGCGTGCAGCTCGCCGCGCAGGCTCTGCTGCAGGCTCTCGCCGGCCCGTTCGAGCTCGGTGGCCTGGCTCAGCAGCGCGCGGGCCATGTCCACCAGCTGCCGCCCGCTGGCGGTCAGCGCCACGCCGCGCGCGTGATGCCGGATGAACAGGTCGCAGCCCAGCTCGCGCTCCAGCCGCTGGATGGCCGAGGACAGCGCGGACTGCGACGCGTGCACCCGCTCGGCGGCCACCGAGATGTTGCCGGCCTCGGCCGCCGCGATGAAGTACGACAGCTGGGCCAGGGTGAACCTCGGCCGCGCTGACAACGCTAGGACCTCCCTGGATCGAACTATGTGATGCAGCGTAGCGAGAACATCCGTTTGAGCGCGCGCCGCCGGCCCGCGAATACTCCGTCCAGATCTTCAGCGCGGAAGGAGCGGCCGGTGAGCACTGCCGAACGGCTGGATCTGCTCGGCCGCTGTGACGCCGAGCTGAGGTCGCGCTACCTGGCGGCGATGGCGCGCACGGCGGCCGCCGTCACGGTCGTGACCACCGACGGGCTCGCCGGCCGGTTCGGCCAGACGGTCAGCGCCGCGACCTCGGTCTGCGCGGACCCGCCGACACTGCTGGTCTGCCTCTACCGCGACACCGCCGCCGCGGCCGCCGTGGCGGCCAACGGGTGCTTCGCGGTCAACGTGCTCGGCCCGCCGCAGCGGGCGCTGGCCGACACGTTCGCCGGCCGGGGCGCGGTGGGCGAGCGGTACGTCTTCGGCGAGGGCTGGCGGACCCTGCGGACCGGCGCCCCGGTCCGTGCCGACGTTCCCGCCGCCTTCGACTGCACCCTGCTCCACGAGCTGGCCGTCGGCACCCACGCCGTGCTGGTCGGCGCCGTGCGGGCGGCCGAGGCGAACGACGTCGACGGCCTGACCTACCGGGACCGGGGCTACGGCCGTCACGTCCCAGAGCCCTGCGCCTGACCAAGAAAGGGAAGCCGATGAAGCAATGCCTCACCGACCGGCAGCGCGAGTTCGTCGAGCTCGCCGGCCGGCTGGCCGACACGTTCGCCGAACGCGCCGAGGCCCACGACCGCGACAACACGTTCCCGTTCGACAACTACAAGGACATGCGGGAGAGCGGGTTCCTGCGGCTCACCCTGCCCGAGGAGCTGGGCGGGCTGGGCGCCACCCAGGCCGAGGCGATCCCGGCGCTGGAGCGGCTGGCGATGGGTGACGGGGCGACGGCGCTGGCGGTGAACATGCACATCTCGCCGCTGGGCCAGTGGTCGGCGGTCTGGCGGCGCACCGGCGACCCCCGGCTGGAGACGTTCCTGCGCGACGCCGCCGAGGACAAGCTGATCTGGGCGGCGGTCACCAGCGAGATCGGCACCCCGAACCTGATGACCGACGCCAGGACCACCGCGACCAGGACCGACGGCGGGTTCGTGATCAACGGCAGGAAGAACTTCGGCACCAACACCTCGGTGGCCACGCACTGCTCCACCACCGCCCGCTACGGGGACCGGCTGCTGCTGTGCCGGGTGGCGCTGTCCGACCCGGCGGTGACGATCCACGAGAACTGGGACATGCTCGGCATGCGCGCCACCCAGAGCAACGACGTGGAGTTCGCCGACCTGTTCGTCCCGGACGAGGCGGTGGTGCACTCGCTGCCGGTGGGGCACCTCGACGCGCGCGTGCTGGAGACGGTGTTCTCCTGGGCGATGCCCGCGTTCGGTGCGGTCTACAACGGCGTCGCGGTGGGCGCGTTGGAGTGGGCCAAACGGCAGGTCGTGCGGCGCGGGATCGCCGCCCAGCCGCTGGTCATGGACAGCATCGCGGAGGTCGAGATCCTGCTCGAACAGTCCCGCGCGGTGCTCTACCGGCACGCCGACGAGGTCAGCTCCGGGCGGCTGCTCGCGCAGCTGAGCGTCCAGGAGGGGCTGGCCCGCTGCGGGCTGGTCAAGTACGTGTGCTGCAACAACGCGGTGGCCGCGATGACCAAGCTGGTCGAGGTGGTCGGCGGCGCGGCCTACGTCCGCAAGCTGCCCTTCCAGCGGATGTGGCGCGACGTGCAGGCCGGCCCGTTCATGCCGTTCGCCAACCACGCCGCCCGCGAGCTGGTCGGCGCCAGCGCGCTGGGCGTCGAGCTCGCCCCGACCTCGGAGGTGCACCCATGATGAGGACGCTGTTCTGCATCGGCGTGCGCGCGCCGTTCTTCTCGGCCGGCGCGGACGAGCGGCAGGCGGTGATCGCGGAGTCCCGGCGGGCGTTCGACGACCTGGCCGGGCGGTTCGGGGTGCGGGTGCTCGGGACGATGGACGACGACGAGCTGATGGTCGGCCCGTCGGACGTCTTCCCGTGGACCGCGTACATCCTGGCCGACGTGCCGGACCACGAGGCGGCCACCAAGGTGTGCAACATCATGCGCGAGCACCCCGTCGGCGAGGACGCGCGGCTGTGGAAGTACTTCACGATCCAGGCCCGGATCGGGCGGCCGCTGTTCTTCGGGAACGAGTGAGATGGCGCGCGTTGCGGTGGTGACCGGGGCGGGCCGGGGGCTGGGCGCGGCGGTCGCGGCCGAGCTGCACCGGCGCGGCCACCGGGTCGGGCTGCTGGACCTGGACGGGTCCTCGGCGGTGGCGCTGGCACGGCGGTTGGACGGGACGGGCGCGACGGCCGTCGGCGTGGGTGTGGACGTGCGGGACGCGGTGGCGGTGCGGACCGCGCTCGCGGAGCTGGACGGGCGGCTGGGTTCGCCCGACGTGCTGGTCAACAACGCCGCGCGCACGGTGTCCCGCTCGGTGTGGGACATCGAGCTGGACGAGTGGGACGACGTGCTGGCCACCAACCTGCGCAGCGTGCTGGTCACCACGCGCGCGCTGGCGCCCGCGATGCGCGAGCGGGGCTGGGGGCGCATCGTGAACATGGCCTCGCTGGCCGGCCAGCAGGGCGGGCTGGTCGCCGGCGCGCACTACGCGTCGTCCAAGGCCGGCATCCTGGTGCTGACCAAGATCTTCGCCCGGGATCTTGCCGCCGACGGGGTGACGGTGAACGCCGTGGCCCCGGCCGCCGTCCGTACGCCGGTGATGGACGGCATGGATCCCGAACGGCTGCGACAGGCGGAGGCGTCGATCCCGGTCGGGCGGTTCGGGCGGCCGGAGGAGGTGGCCGAGCTGGTGGCGTTCCTGTGTGGGGAACAGGCCGGCTACATCACCGGGGCCACGTTCGACATCAACGGCGGGGCGTTCATGAGGTGAGTCGGTTCGCTGGGCAGACCGGTTCGCTTCGGCGGCCGATGGCCGGACCCTACGGTCGGCATCGATGATCCGAGTGCTGGACCTGACCGACGAGCTGGCCTTTCAGGGCGCGCGGCTGCTGGTCGGCCTGGGCGCGGACGTCGTCAGGTGTGTCGACGACAGCGGTGGCGGTCGCGCCGAGGCGGTGCACTGGCACGCCGGCAAGCGCCGGGTGCGGCCGCCGGCGGGGGAGCGGGCGCTCGACGAGCTGGCGGCGCGCGCGGACGTAGTGCTGGAGAGCGGCCCGGTCGCGGCGCTGCGCGGGGTGCGGTTCGGGCCGGACGGTCCGGCGTCGCGCTGGCCGGACGCGGTGCACGTGGTGGTCACGCCGTTCGGCCTGACCGGGCCCCGGCGGGGCTGGCGGGCCGAGGACCTGGTGCTGGCCTCCGCCGGCGGGATGACCTGGCTGGGCGGGCGCGCGGACGGCCCGCCCAAGCCGCCACCGGGTGAGCAGGCCGTGCAGTTGGCCGGCGCGCACGCGGCGATCGCGGCGCTGCTCGGCACGCTGGCCCGCCCGCGCGTGGGCGGCCAGTTGGTCGACGTGTCCGGGCAGGAAGCGGCGGCGGCGACCCTGGAGACGGCGGCGATCAGCTGGATCCACGCCGGCCGCTTCCCGGTCCGCAACGGCGGCGTCTATGAGCATGTCGCGCACCGGATCTTCGCCGCGTCCGACGGCTACGTCGCCGGCGGGTACTCCGGCAGCAACCGGATGTGGACCGACCTGCTCGCCTGGATGGTCGAGGAAGGCGAGGCCGGCGACCTGGTCGACGAGCGGTGGGCCGACCCGGTGCTGCGCTGGAAGGGCCGCCCGCACGTGGACGAGGTGGTCGCCCGGTTCGTCGCGAAACGGACCGCGCGCGAGATCGCCGAACAGGGCAGGGCCCGCGCGCTGCCCTGGGCCGAGGTGGTGGCGCCCGCGCGGCTGTCGGAGAACCCGCAGCTGCGCGACAGGGGCTTCTTCGTCACCGTGACCGGCCCCGGGCTGCCGCTCACCGGCGTCCGCGACGTGGGTTTCCCCTGGCCGGCGCCGGGGTTGGAGCGGCCGGCCACGCTGGCCATGCCCGCCGAGACGTCCGACGACCCGTGGCCCGTCCCCACACCGCGCGCCGGCGACCGGCCGCGCGCGAGGACCGGAGCAAGGGCACTGGACGGGGTCCGGGTGCTGGACCTGACCTGGGTGCTGGCCGGCCCGTACGCGACCAAGCAGCTGGCCGAGCACGGCGCCGACGTCGTCAAGATCGAGTCCCGGCACCGGCAGGACCCGACGCGGTTCGCGCCGTCCATGCGGCTTCGCCCCGACGCCGGGCCGGACGACAGCGGCTACTTCCTCAACTTCAACCGGGGCAAGCGCAGCGTCGCGCTGAACCTGCGCACCGAGCAGGGCCAACAGGTGCTGCGCGAGCTGTCGGCGCACTGCGACGTGGTGGTGGAGAACTTCAGCCCGGGCGTGCTGGCCCGCTGGGGGATGGACTACGACTCGCTGCGCGCCCGCAACCCGAACGTCATCCTGCTGTCCATGGCCGGCGTGGGACAGACCGGCCCGTGGCGCGACGCCGTCACCTTCGCCGACACCCTCGCCGCGATGTCCGGGCTGTCCAGCGAGACCCGTGACCCCGGTGGCGCGCCGCAGGGGCTGACGTTCGGGCTGGGCGACATGGTGGCGGCCAACGCCGGGGTGCTCGGCGTGTTGGCACTGCTCGCCGAGGGCCGGGGCGGCCTGGTCGACCTGTCCCAGCTGGAGGCGATGGCCGCGACCATGGGCACCGCCGTGACCGAGGCCGCGCTGCCCTCCGGCGTCCGCGACAACCGCTCCGCGGCGTACCCGAACCGCTCCACCCGGATGGCGCCGCGCGGGGTCTACCCGACCGCCGGGGACGACAGCTGGGTCGCCATCGCCGTCCAGGACGACGCGCAGTGGCGCGCGCTCGTGCACCTCACCGCCCTCGACCTGCCCCGCGACGCCGACCTGGGCGTGCGACAACTGCACGAGGACAAGATCGACGCGGCGCTGGCCGGCTGGACCCGCGACCAGGACGCCGCCGCGCTGGCCGGCCGCCTGCAGTCCGCCGGGATCGCCGCCGCGCCCGTCGCCACCGGCCGCGACCTGGTGGAGAACGACGAGCAACTGGCCGCGCGCGGCTTCTACCCGGTGCTCGACCACCCGATCGCCGGCCCCGTCCGCCACGAGGGCATCGTGGCCCGCCTCGCCGCCACCCCCGGCGCCCTGACCGCGCCGGCCCCGCTGCTCGGCGAGCACACCGAGGCGGTGCTGCGCGAGCTGCTCGGCGCCGACGACGCGCGGCTGGCCGAGCTGACCGACGCGGGAGCATTGGAGTAAACGTGACAGACGGCGTGTTGCGGGTCGAGGTCGACTCGGCGGTGGCGACCATCCGGATCGACCGGCCACCGGCCAACGCCGTCGACCCCGCGATGATCCACGAGTTCCTGGCGGTGCTGCCGCCGCTCGCGGACGACCCCGCCGTGCGGTGCATCGTCATCACCGGCACCGGGCGGTTCTTCGTGGCCGGCGCGGACATCGCGGTGATGCGCGACCTGTCCGCCGCGAACCAGGCCCAGATGCGGCGCTGGATCGACGTGCAGCGCATCCTCGAACTGGCCGCCAAGCCGGTCCTCGCGGCCATGAACGGCCACGCCCTGGGCGGCGGCGCCGAACTGTCGCTGGCCTGTGACCTGCGATTGTTGTCCTCGACGGCCACCTTCGGCTTCCCCGAGATGGCGCTCGGGCTGTTCCCGGGCGCGGGCGGCAGCCAACGGTTGCCCCGCCTCGTCGGCCCGCACCTGGCGCGGCGGCTGATGATCGACGGCGAGCGGCTGCCGGCCGAGCGGGCGCTGGAGCTGGGCCTGGTCGACGAGGTCGTCAACGCCGCCGACTTCGACGCCGAGGTGACCGCCCGCGCCCGCGACCTCGCGACCCGCCCGACCGCCGCGATCGGCCTGCTCAAACGGGTCGTCGACGAGGGCTACGGGCTGCCGATCGAGCAGGCCCTGGACCGCGAGGCCGAGGCCGTCGCCGCGCTCACCGGCACCGAGGACGCCGCCGAGGGCTTGCAGGCCTTCCTGGACAAGCGCAAGCCCACCTTCCGTGGCCGGTGACGGCGTACAGTCCAGAACTGTGGACTCTGACCGACCGAGCGCATCTGTCCTTTGCCCTTGACCTGCATCGCGCGCTGGCACCCGACCCGGCGCGCACGGCCTGCTGGTCGCCGTTCTCCGTGGCCAGCGCGCTCGGCCTGGTCGCCGCGGGCGCGCGCGGCACGACCCGTGAAGAGCTGGCGACGCTGCTGCTCGGCGACCCGACCGCCGACCCGGAATGGCTGTTCGCGCAGCTCGCCGCCGCCGGGCGGCTGGACGCCGGCACCGAACGCGAGGACCGGCCGATACTCGCGGTCGCCGACACGCTGTGGGCCGACGAGTCGATCACCGTGCGGGACTCGTTCGCCGAACAGCTCGCCCGGATGCCCAGCGGCGCGGTCCGCAATGCCCCGTTCCGCAATGCCCCGGACAGCGCCCGGAAACTGATCAACTCCGATGTCGCGCGAACCACCCGCGACCTGATCCCCGAGCTGCTGCCGGCCGGCGTGATCGGTCCGGACACTGTCGCGGCGGTGGTGAACGCGCTGTACCTCAAGGTCGCGTGGAGGCACCGGTTCGAGTCGAAGGGCACCCGCCCGGAGCCGTTCCACGCGCCCGGGCACACCCTGAGCGTGCCGACCATGCGGCTGGCCGAGCGGATCGGGTACGCGGCGGTGTCCGGGTGGGAAGTGGTGCGCCTGCCCGCGGTGGGCGGGGTGGAGGCGACGGTGCTGCTGCCGGACGGCGAGCTGGCCGAGCGGGAGCGCTCGCTGGACGCCGACACGCTCGCCGAGCTGGTGGCCGCCCCCGAGCCGCGCCCGGTCCGCTTGTCGCTGCCGAGGCTGAAGCTGACCCTGCGCGCCGAGCTGACCCCGGTACTGGGCGCGTTGGGCGTGCGCACCGTGTTCAGCCGCGACGCCGACCTGTCCGGGATCAGCCCGGACCCGCTCGCCGTGCAGGCCGTCCTGCACGAGACTGTGCTGAAGGTGGACGAGCAGGGGCTGGAGGGCGCGGCCGCGACGGCGGTGATGATCCGGCTGATGTCCGCGTCCCCGGGCCGGCCCGTGACGGTACGAGTGGACCGCCCGTTCCTGCTGCTGGTGCGCCACGTCGAGACCGGCGTCGTCTACTTCCTCGCGCGCGTCACCGACCCCGGGACGCGCCGATGAGCCATCCGGGACTCGAAGGCCGGCCGATCTACCTCGACCACAACGCCACCACGCCGGTGGACCCGCGGGTGGTCGAGGCGGCGCTGCCGTACCTGAGCGAGCACTTCGGCAACCCGTCCAGCGCGCACGCCTACGCCCGCGCGCCACGCCATGCACTCCACAGCGCCCGGGAGCGGGTCGGCGCGCTGATCGGGGCGCGTCCGGAGGAGGTCGTGTTCACCGGCGGCGGCTCGGAGGCCGACGCCATGGCGATCCGGGGCGCCGCCCGCGCCCACCGCGACCGGGGCAGCCACGTCGTCACCCAGGTCACCGAGCACCCGGCGGTGCTGGAGACCTGCGCCGGGCTGGAGGTCGAGGGGTTCCGGGTGACGTACCTGCCGGTCGACCGGTACGGGTGGGTCGACCCTGCCGACCTGCGCCGCGCGCTGGCCGGCCACGACACCGCGCTGGTGTCGATCATGGCCGCGAACGCCGAGACCGGCACCCTGCAGCCCGTGGCCGAGCTGGCCGCGCTGGCCCGCGAGCACGGCGCGCTGTTCCACACCGACGCCGCCCAGGCCGTCGGCAAGATCGCCGTGGACGTCGAGGAGCTGGGCGTCGACCTGCTCACGGTGGTCGGCCACAAGATGTACGCGCCCAAGGGCGTCGGCGCGCTGTACCTGCGCGCGGGCACCCGGCTCGAACCGCTGGTCCGGGGCGGAGGCCAGGAGGGCGGGCTGCGCGCGGGCACCGAGAACGTCGCGCTCATCGTCGCCCTCGGCGCCGCCGCCGAGATCGCCCGGCACGAGCTTCCCGACGAGGCCGAGCGCCTGGCCGAGCTGCGGGACCGCCTGCACCGGCGGCTGGTCGAGCTGCTCCCCGGACGGGTCCGGCTCAACGGCGACCCCGGCGCGCGGCTGCCCGGCACCCTGAACGTCTCGATCACCCGGGTGCGGGGCGCCGAGCTGCTGGCCGCCACGCCCGGGATCGCCGCGTCGACCGGCTCCGCCTGCCACGAGGGGGAGGACCGGCCCTCGCCGGTGCTCACCGCGATGGGGCTGAGCGCGGAGCACGCCATGGGCGCGCTGCGGCTCTCGCTCGGCCGCTGGACCACGGACGCCGACGTGGACCGCGCGGCTGACCTGGTAGCGGCGTCGGTCCGATCGGCGGACCACGGTTCGGCCAGCGGACCATCGATCTTGGGTCCGGCCGCCGCGCGGTGATGAACTCGGGTTCGTCAGCGGCGATCGGAATGGGAGCGGTCATGAGCGTATCGAGCGGGGAACGCACCACCCCGCGTCGTCGCCCGTCCCGGCTCGGGAAACTGCCCGGCCGGCAGGATTGGTCGACGTGGCCGAACTACCAGGCGGCCGCCACCGGATTTCGCGGTTACTGGTATCCGGTCTGCTATTCCTCACAGCTCACCGGAAAGCCGAAGGCCATCACGCTGGTCGGTGAGCGAATCGTCCTGATCAGGGACCGGGGCACCGCGTACGCGCTGAAGGACAGGTGCCCGCACCGGGGTGTGCCGCTCAGCGAGGGCAACCAGCAGTTCCCCGGCACGATCTCCTGCCCGTACCACGGCTGGACGTTCGATCTGGAGTCCGGCGAGCTGCGCGCGGCGATCACCGACGGGCCTGAGTCGCCGATCTGCGGCAAGGTCGTGCAGCCGACCTACGAGGTGGCCGAGCGGCTGGGCATGGTCTGGGTGTTCGTCGGCGACGGCGAGGACGCCCCGCCCATCGACGAGCAGCTTCCCGAGGAGCTGGTGGGCAACCCGGCGGTGGTCGGGTCCCGCATCCAGCCGCGCGAGGGCAACTGGCGCTTCGCCTGCGAGAACGGCTACGACGAGGGCCACGCGAAGTACCTGCACCGCACCTCGCTGTGGCGGATGTTCAAGGCCATGCCGGTGTGGAACGAGACCCGGATCGTGCGCCGCGGCCGGTGGATCTACCGGGTGCAGGACGCCCAGCACTGGGACGCCGACTTCCCCGGCCTCGGCAGGTGGAGCAACCAGGCCTGGTACAAGCTCAAGCCGCCGAAGAAGGTCGCCAACATCGGCAACGTGGGCAGCCACCGCGAGGTGAACCCGGTGATCGCCGCGCAGGAGTTTCCCGGGTTCGCCTCGGTGACCATGCCCGGCGTGCTGCGGATCGTCTATCCGACGTTCATCCATTACGAGTTCTACGTGCCCATCGATTCGGACAATCACCTGTATGTCGGGGTGATGGCGAACTTCGAGGAAGGGCTCAACACCGTGCCGTTCTACTTCAAATACCTCGGGTTCGTCCGGTGGTTGTTCCACGGCCAGTTCTCCGCGCAGGACAAATGGATGGTGGAGCTGACCGACGCGCCGCCGGAGCGGCTGTACCGGCCGGACGACTCGCTGCTGCGGTGGCGCAAGCTCGTCGAGGAGCTGACCGAGGAGCGCGCGGCCAGGCTGCGCGAGCAGGGCATCGAGCCGACCCCGGCGCTGACCAAGAACGGGGCGCGCTCATGAGCCGGATCGTGCTCGGCGTCGGGGCGTCGCACTCCACGCTGATGAACACCCACTGGGACAAGGTGGTGCACACCGAGCGGGCCGAGCGGTTCCGGGCCGGTCTGGACGCCGCGCGGGACGCGGTCGCGGCGGCCGAGCCGGACGTGGCCGTGATCATCGGGTCGAACCACTTCCGGGGCTTCTACCTGGACCTGATCCCGGCGTTCACGCTCGGCGTGGGCGAGGTGATCGGCGCGGGGGAGGCCGGCACCCCGGAGGGGCCGCAGAAGGCCGACCCGGCGTTCGCGCAGGCGTTGGCGTCGGAGCTGACGGACCGGGGCACCGAGGTGGCCATCTCCGCCCGGCTGCAGATCGACCACGGCCAGACCCACGCCATCCAGTACGTGCTGCGTGACGTGAATGTTGCTGTCGTGCCGGTCGTGATTAACGTGTTCGCCGCGCCGCTGCCCCGGCTGGACAGGTGCGCCGAGCTGGGCCGCAATCTGGCCGCCGCCATCGCCGAGATGCCCGGCGACCGGCGGGTCGCGGTGATCGCCTCGGGCGGGATGTCCCACCAGCTGCCCTGGCCGTCGGACTGGCGCGACCCGCACGGCGACGACGAGGAGTTCCTGGTCGAGGCGTGGCTCAACGGCCGGGGCGACTGGCAGCGCTACAACGACCGCCGCCGCGAGATCATCACCGCCGCCCGGCCGTTGATCTTCCCGGAGTTCGACGAGAGGTTCCTGTCCGCGCTCGAGGCCGGCGAGCTGGCGGGCTACCTGGACCTGGACACCGCCGAGCTGGAGCGGCTGGCCGGCAACGGCGGCCAGGAGATGCGCACCTGGCTGACCATGGCGTCCGCGCTCGGGTTCGCCCCCGGCCGGAAGCTGGCCTACGCGGAGATGCCGGAGTGGCTCACCGGGATGGGGGTCGCGCTGATCGAACCGGCTCTGTCCTCATGACCGCCGTAGACAAGCTGATGGGGCAGGTCACCGAGGCGCGGCTGCGGGCGGCGGCCAGGGAAGTGGCGTCGATCCCCAGCCCGACCGGGCGGGAGGCGCCGCTCGCGCACTGGCTGGCCGACCGGCTCACCGCCGCCGGCTTCGACGCGCAGGCCCAGCACCTCGACGAGCACCAGGCGAACGCGGTGGGCCGGCTGCGCGGCACCGGCCGGGGTCCCGACCTGATGCTCTACGCCCCGATCGACACCCTCACCACCGGCCAGCCCGAGCTGGACGTGCCGTGGATCGGCGACCACCTGCGCCCGGACATGCTCCCCGAGGCCCGTGACGAGGGGCCGTTCGTGTCCGGCCTTGGCGCGAGCAACCCGAAGGGCCACGCCGCCTGCATCCTGGTGCTCGCCGAGGCGCTCGGCGCGGTCCGCCCGGAGCTGGCCGGCGACGTGGTCGTCGCGTTCGGCGCCGGCGGCATGCCCACCAACGCCGTCGAGGCGGACGGCTACCCGGCCCGCGCGAACACCGGCCAGGGCGTGGGCTGCTCGTTCCTGCTGGAACGCGGCTGGCACACCGACCACGCCGTGATCGCCAAGCCCGGCGACTTCGTCGCGCACGAGGAGGTCGGGCTGTGCTGGTTCGAGATCACCGTGCCCGGCATCCACACCTACGTCGGCAGCCGCCACCGGCTGCCGTACCGCAACCCGATCGTCACCGCCGCCGAGGTGGTCACCCGGCTGGAACGCTGGCTGGCCGACTACCCCGACCGGCACCGCACCGACACCGCCGCGCCACAGGGCGTGATCGGCTCGATCGCCGGCGGCTGGGAGCGGATGCTCGCGGTGACCCCGGCGGCCTGTCGGCTCCGGCTGGACATGCGGATCGCTCCGGGCGTCACCCCGATCGAGACCAAGCGCGAGCTGGCGTCCTACGTGGCCGAACTGGGCGCGGACCTGGGCGTCGATCTCGGCTGCGAGATGGTGCTTGCCATCCCCGGCACGCACACCCCGCCGGACGCCCCGATCGTGCGCGCCGCCATCGACGCCTGGGAGCGGGCGAACGGCGCGCCACACCGCCCCGTCCCGGACAACAGCGGCGCCACCGACGCCAACATCCTGCGCGCGCGGGGCATCCCGACCGCCCGCGTAGGCATGCCCAAGGTGAGCTCCGACGAGTTCGACGTCGACTTCTCCCGGGGCATGAACACCGTCGACGTGCGCGACATGCGCCGGCTCTGCGAGGTGCTGGCCCGGACCACCCTCGCCATCACCGAATGACCAGAAAGGCCAGCATGCAACCCCCCGAGAGCCGCTACGCCACCGCCGACGGCGTCACCTACCACTACCTCGAGATGGGCACCGGCCAGGACACCGTGTTCCTGCACGGCGGCGGCCCCGGCTGCACCGGATGGACCGACTTCGGCCCGGTCGCCCCGCTGTTCGCCGCCGACCGCCGCTGCCTGCTGGTGGACATCCTGCAGTACGGCAAGTCCGAGAAGTGCCGTATCACCGGCCCGATGTGGGACTTCCACGCCGCCAAGACCGTCGCCCTGCTCGACGAGCTGGGCGTGGCCAGGGCCGACTTCGTGTGCAACTCCTGGGGCGGCACGATCGCGCTCAACCTGGCCGCCAAGTACCCGGACCGGGTCCGCTCGCTGGTGGTGACCGGCAGCATGCCGGTGTTCTATGGACCGCTCGCACCCCTGCCCGAGGGCGCCCGCCGGGGCCGCAACGCCCGCGACGCCTACTACGGCGACGACGGCCCGACCAGGGAGAAGATGCGCCAGCTCATCACCAGGCTGGAGTGGTACGACGGCGCCAAGCTCCCGGAGGAGACCCTGGACCTGCGCTACGAGCAGAGCCTCGACCCCGGCGAGCGTGAGCTGGCCGCGATGTCCGACTCGCCGCGCGGCGACTGGCAGGACCTGACCGACGAGCTGGGCCGTGTCCAGGCGCCGGCGCTGTTCATCTGGGGCATGCACGACGCCTTCCTGACCCCGGACTACCCGCTGATGCTCGCGCGCATGGTCCAGAACGGGAACCTGCACGTCATGGACCACGTCTCCCACCACCTGCAGGAGGAGCGCCCGCACGCCTTCCACGCCGTGGTCACCGGGTTCCTCAACTCGCTCGACGCCGAGGAACGCGCCCGATGAAGAAGAAGCTGCTGCTCGTCGTGCTCGCGGTTGCCGCCGGCGTTGTGGTGCGCAAGCTCGCCGCCCGCAGCAACACCCAGGTGCATCGAATCAACCAGAGGAGCGAGAGTTGACCATCTGGACCGAACTGACCCCCGCCGCGTTCCGGCTGGAGTACGTCGACGCCGGCGGGGTACGGACCCGCACGCTGCGCGCGGGCCCGTCGACCGGCGAGGCCGTGGTGTTCCTGCACGGCACCAGCGGGCACCTGGAGGCGTTCACCCGCAACATCGTGTCGCACGCCGAGCGCTACGACTGCCACGCGATCGACATGCTCGGCCACGGCTACACCGGCAAGCCCGACCGCCGCTACGAGATCGCCGACTACGTGGCCCACCTGATCGACTACCTGGACGCGGTCGGCGTCCGACGCGCGCACATCGTGGGCGAGTCCCTGGGCGGCTGGGTCGGCGCCCGCCTCGCCATCGACAACCCCGAGCGGGTGATCAGCCTGCAGCTGCTCTGCGCCGGCGGCACCGTGGCCAACCCCGAGGTGATGGACCGCATCCGAAACAGCACCAAGCAGGCGGTGTCCAGCGACGACGTCGAGCTGACCCGCAAGCGCCTGCGCCTGCTGATGGCCGACGACGCCGACGCCACCGAGGAGCTGGTCGAGGTCCGCCACGCGATCTACCACCACCCCGACTTCGTGGCCAACGTGGACAACCTGCTGTCCCTGCAGGACATGGAGACCCGCCAGCGCAACCTGCTGCGCCCCGAGGACCTGGCCCGGATCACCCAGCCGACGCTGATCATCTGGGGCCGCCAGAACCCGTTCGGCGAGGTCCCCGAGGCGAACCGGATGCACGAGGCCATCGCCGGCTCCCAGCTGGAGCTGTTCGAGAAGTGCGGGCACTGGCCGCAGCACGAGCAGGCCGACAGGTACAACCCGATCAGCCTGGACTTCCTGGCCAAGTCCGGCCAGTCCGGCACAGCCTGATGCGGGCCGCGCGGTTCCACCAGTGGGGCGCCGCACCGGTCGTCGAGGACGTCCCGGAGCCGGTCCGGGCCGAGGGCGAGGTGCTGGTCGAGGTGCGGGCCGGCGCGGTCGGGCACCTGGACGCCACGATCGCCGGCGGCGAGTTCGCGATGCGCCCGAACCTGCCGTACACCGGCGGCGTCGAAGGTGCCGGCGTTGTCCTCGACGGTAGCCCCGACGACCTGCCGGAAGGCACCCAGGTGATGCTGCGCGGCGGAGGGCTCGGCCTGCTCCGCGACGGCTGCTGGACCGAGCGGGTCAGCGTGCCCGCCAAGGCCGTGACCCGGCTGCCCGCGCCGCTGCCCCCGGACGTGGCCGCCACCTTCTTCGTCCCCGCGACCACCGGCTACGTCGCGCTGCACGACGTGGCCAGGGTCCAGGCGGGGGAGGAGGTGATCGTGGCCGGGGCGGCCGGCGCCGTCGGGTCCATGGTGGCCCAGCTCGCGCTGGCCGCCGGCGCCACCGTCACCGGCGTGGTCGGCTGGCCCGAACAGCTCGCCCGGGTCCCGAAAGGCGTCGAGCCGGTCGACGGATCGTCCCCCGACGCCGTGGCCGAACTGGCCGAGCGCCGGTCGGCGACGCTGCTGGTCGACACCCTCGGCGGCGCCGACCTGGTCAACCGCTCACGCTGGGTCCGCCAGGGTGGCCGCGCCGTGGTGATCGGCTACGTCGCCGGCCCCCGGCTGACCGTCGACCTGCCGTCCTGGCTGCTCGACGACGTCGCGCTGCTGCCGCTGAACATGATCCGCCGAGAGCGCCGGGCCCGCGAGGTGTCCGCCGACCTGGTGCGCCGCCTGTCCGCCGGCGAACTGCACCTCGACGTGCAACGCTTCGACCTCGCCGACGCCGCGCGAGCCCTCGACGACCTGCGCGCCGGCCAGATCCGAGGCCGCGCCGTCCTGACCCCGTGAGTGGCAATGGGTGCTACAGCGCCTATTGCCACTCACGGCTTCCGATGGCCGCCGTTCCGGTCAACGAGACGGATCCGTTGACCGGATCGGCGCGCCCGCCGAGTCTGCTTCGATGACCGCCGCACCCACCCGCCCCGACCGGCCTGACGCCGAACAGAACAGCGTGCTGGGCAAGGTGCAGCTCATCCTCGAGTCGTTCGGCCCCGACGACGAGCACCTGAGCCTGTCCGAGCTGGCCCGCCGCTCCGGCGTCGCGAAGGCCTCCGTGCACCGGCTCGCCCAGGAACTGCTGCGCTGGGGCGTCCTGGAACGCCGAGGCTCCGACTACTGGCTCGGCATGCGCCTGTTCGAGATCGGCCAGCGGGTTCCCCGCCAGCGCATCCTCCGCGAGGCCGCCCGCCCGTACATGGAGGACCTCTACCACGCCACGAACGAGACGATCCACCTCGCGGTCGTGGACGGCCTCGAAGTCCTCTACCTGGAAAAGGTGTCCGGCCACGGCCAGGTCAGCCGCCCGTCAAGAGTGGCCGGCCGAATGCCGCTCTACTGCACCGCCACCGGCAAGGTCCTGCTCGCCTTCGGCACCCGCCAGCTCCTGGACGAGGTGCTCGCCATGCCGTTCGAGCGCGTCACCCCCCAGACCGTCGGCGCCCCCGGCCTGCTCCTCCAGGAGCTGGCCCGCGCCCGCGAGCTCGGCTACGCCGTCGAGCGTGAACAGACCCGCGCCGGTTACCTGAGCGTCGCCATCCCGCTGGTAAGCACCACCGGAACCACCATGGCCGCCCTGTCCGTGACCGCCCCCGTCTTCCGTGCCGACGTCGCAAAGTACGCCGGCCTGCTCGGCATGGTCAGCCGCCGCATCACCAAAACCATCGCCACCCTCTCCGCCGACTGACCACGGGCCGAGCTGACCAGCCGGGCCGCACCGAGCTTCGAGTCCGGTGCGGCCCGGCCGGTGGTGGGTCAGCTGTTGAGCTGCTGGATTGCCGCAACGACCTCTGGCCGGTCCGACTGCAGGCGTCCGATCCAACCCGCGTCGTGCAGCGGGTAGTGGTTCATCAGGATCAGCGTCTCGTCGGTGTTCGCGATGCCTTGGTAGGCCTCGCCGACCGCGGTGTGGATCTTCTCCACCAGCTTGCGCTTGGCGTCCAGGCTGGACAGCTCCGGTGCCTCGAGGAAGCACACCGGGCGGATCGGCTCGGCGCCGATCCGCCCGTCCTGGGCCACGTTCTCGGCCGGGTACTCGCGTAGCCAGATGCGAGTGTCCGGAACCGGGTACGCCTCGCCGAGCGCCTCATCGAGGTCCTTCATCAGCTTCCGCTTGGCATCCTGGGCTACCCCTTCGGGGGCCTCGACCAGCATGACTGGCATTTCGAGTCATCTCCTCTTCGGCTCTCCCTGACCGCCACGACCGGCGTGCCAGGTAGTGAGTTGGACACTACAACATAATAGTTGGAAATTCCAACTAGTCAGGCTTGGTTATCCGATCTCTGCTGGTAGCGTGGTCATGTGGTGGGCAGACGGAAGTACGACAACGACGGCTGCGCGGTCGCACACGGGCTCGACCTGGTGGGGGAGCGGTGGGCGCTGCTGGTCGTGCGCGAGCTGCTGCTCGGGCCCAAGCGGTTCACCGACCTGCGTGCGGGGCTGCCCGGGGTCAGCGCCGACATGCTCACCCAGCGGCTGCGCGAGCTGACCGAAGCCGGCATCGTGAGCCGCCGCCGACTCGCCGCGCCCGCCGCCTCCTGGGTCTACGAACTGACCGAGTGGGGCGCCGAGGTCGAGCCGGTGGTGCTCGCGCTGGCCAAGTGGAGCAGTCGCTCGCCCGGCATGCGCGCCGACGCCCCGATCGGCATCGACTCCGTGGTATTGGAGCTGCGGACGATGTTCGACCCAGCCGAGGCGCGCGGGTTTCGCGCGAGCATCGCACTGCGTCTCAACGAAAGCTGGTTCCGGCTCAGCTTTGACAACGGAGCACTCGACGCAAAGCGGGCCGACGTCGCACCCGCCGGCACGGACGCCGCACTGCTGACCGACCCCAACACGCTCTCCGCTCTGGTCACCGGTCGCCTGTCGCTCGCCGAGGCGGAGGCGAGCGGGGCACTGGAGCTGACCGGCAACCGGACCGTAGTACAGCGCGCGCTCGGACTGTTCCCACTGCCCGCACCCGCCTAGGTGAGTTGCGTTGTCAGAAAGCGCGAGGGCGTTACCGCCGACCGACATAAGTTGGGACTGGCCGGCGGATGGCCTCGATCCCTTCACGCTCGGCGCTGACCGGACGCTTTGGTTGCTGATGTCCTCATGCCGAAGATGGGGCAGGGCCTGGCCCGCCGGCGACTTCCGCGACTACCAGAAGACTGACGACTTCCATCGTCGTGTCCCCATGGGTTACAAAGCCATTCTTGTGTTCGAACGACTAGCTCTCGCCCTCGGTGGACAGTTGGTAGCACAATGGCCAGAAACCAACACGCCGACCGCGAGCGGCGAGTTCCCGACCCACTGTGGTAGGGGTGCCTATTGGGTGTTGTCCCAGGACGACCGCCCTGGTCCCAACGAGCAACGCATGCCCCTGAATCATCTACGGATGGCGATCGATCACGTCGTGGTGATGTCCAAGGGCTATCCCCAGATACCCTTCTTGGTCGGTCGCTGCCTGGACTACAGCACATGGCACTGAGCGGACATGGTGTGTGAAACTTGCCGCCGGCGGGTCGGAGGGTGGCGAGGTGGACCAATATGAGGGGGACGTCGAGGTTCGTACGTCGCCGACCAGGGCGGCTTTTGCCAGCTCGGTGGGGACGGCCGTGGAGCTGTACGACTTCCTGATCTACGGTACGGCGTCGGCGGTCGCGTTGAACACGGTGTTCTTCCCGAAGAGCGATCCGCGCATCGGCACCCTGCTCGCGTTCGCGAGCTTCGGCGCCGGGTTCTTCGCCCGGCCGCTGGGGGCGATCGTGATCGGCCACTTCGGCGATCGGGTCGGGCGGCGGTCGATGTTGGTGCTCACCCTGGTGGCGACGGGGGTGTGCACGGCGCTGATCGGGGTGCTGCCGGGATACGGCTCGATCGGGGTGTGGGCGCCGGCGCTGCTGGTCGCGCTGCGGGTGGTGCAGGGGTTCTTTCTCGGCGGTGAGCAGGGCGGGGCCGTGCTGATGGCCGTCGAGCATGCGCCACCGGGCCGTCGCGGCTGGTACGGCAGCTGGACGTTCCTGGGGTCGCCGATCGGGCTGGTCCTGGCCACCGGGGCGTTCTCGCTGGCCACCTGGGTGTCCGGGCCGGCGTTCCTGGACTGGGGCTGGCGGCTGCCCTTCCTGGCCAGCCTGCTGCTGGTGGGCGTCGGGCTGTACATCCGGCTGCGGCTGGACGAGAGCCGGGAGTTCCAGCGGATGCGGGAGCGCGGCACGACCGCTCCCGGGCTGCCGCTGGTGGCGCTGCTGCGCACCTCGTGGCACAACGTGCTGCTCAGCGCGGGGGTGAACTTCGGCTTCAACACGTTCATCTTCATCCTGGCCACGTTCACGCTGTCCTACGCCACGCAGTCGCTGGGCATGGCGCGCGACGTCGTGCTGACCGGGAGCCTGGTCGGCGCGGTCGCGCACATCGCGGGCATCCTGATGTTCGCCCGGCTCTCCGACCGGGTCGGGAGGATCCCGGTCATGCTGGGCGGGGCGGCGTTCCTCGCGGTCTACGCCTTCCCGCTGTTCTGGCTGATGGAGTCCCGCCAGCCGGCCCTGGTCGTACTGGCGATGGCCGTCGGCTACTTCGGCTCGGCAGCCGTGTTCGGGCCGCTGGCCGCGCTGATCACCGAGCTGTTCGGCATCGACGTCCGGTACAGCGGCGCGTCACTCGGCTACCAACTGGGCTCCGTGCTCGGCGGCGGGCTGTCCCCGTTCCTGGCGGCCGCGCTGCTGGCGATGGCCGGCGGCGCGAGCTGGCCGATCTCGCTGTACCTGGTCGGGGCCGGCCTGGTCAGCGCCGTGTCGCTGCTGCTGATCAACGCCGGCGGAAACGGATCCGCTCGAAAACTTGATTGATTCCAGAAACTGGTCCATGCTTCCGTGCGTGCCAACGACCTCGGACCTCGAACGGATGCTGCGGGAGGTCTCCCTTCGTGTGACGCGTCCTCGGGTGGCGGTGCTGTCGGCCGTGTACGAGCATCCGCATGCCGACACGGACTCGATCATCGGCGCGGTGCGGACGGACCTCGGCGAGGTGTCCCGCCAGGCCGTGTACGACGTGCTGAACGCGCTGACCAACTCCGGCCTGGTGCGGCGCATCCAGCCGCCGGGGTCGGTGGCGCGCTACGAGTCGCGGGTGGGGGACAACCACCACCACGTCGTGTGCCGCTCGTGTGGAGCCATCGCCGATGTCGACTGCGCGGTGGGTGACGCACCCTGCTTGACTGCGTCCGACGATCATGGCTTCGTGATCGACGAGGCCGAGGTCGTCTACCGGGGCCTGTGTCCCGACTGTTCCACCACCACAGCCAGTTCCTGAGCACTTGAAAGGAATTCCCGTGTCTGACAGTCCTCACGCCGGTGCCACCGAGACCACGGCAGAGGCTGGAGGCTGCCCGGTCTCGGCCGGACGCGTCCCGCACCCGACCCAGGGCGACCCCAACCGCTTCTGGTGGCCGAACCGGCTCAACCTGAAGATCCTGGCCAAGAACACCCCCGTCACGAACCCCATGGGGGAGGACTTCGACTACGCCGAGGAGTTCAAGACCCTCGACCTGGCCGCCGTGAAGCGTGACATCGCGGAGGTCCTCACCACCTCGCAGGACTGGTGGCCCGCCGACTTCGGGCACTACGGCGGGCTCATGATCCGGATGGCCTGGCACTCCGCCGGCACCTACCGGGTCAGCGACGGTCGCGGCGGCGCCGGCTCAGGCCAGCAGCGGTTCGCGCCGCTGAGCAGCTGGCCGGACAACGTCAGCCTGGACAAGGCCCGCCGGCTGCTGTGGCCGGTCAAGAAGAAGTACGGCCGCAAGATCTCCTGGGCCGACCTGCTGGTGCTCACCGGCAACGTGGCGCTGGAGTCGATGGGCGCCAAGACGTTCGGCTTCGCCGGCGGCCGGGTGGACGCCTGGGAGCCCGAGGCCGACATCTACTGGGGCTCGGAGACCGAGTGGCTCGGCAGCAACGTGCGCATCACCGGCGGCGAGCGCCGCGACCTGGAGAAGCCGCTGGGCGCGACCCACATGGGCCTGATCTACGTCAACCCGGAGGGCCCGGAGGGCGTCCCGGACCCGATCGCCGCGGCCCGCGACATCCGCGAGACCTTCGGCCGGATGGCGATGAACGACGAGGAGACCGCCGCGCTGATCATCGGCGGGCACACCTTCGGCAAGGCCCACGGCGCGCACCCGGAGGACAAGCTCGGCACCGACCCGGAGGCGGCCCCGCTGGAGGAGCAGGGACTCGGGTGGCGCAACGGCTACGGCACCGGCGTCGGCCCGGACGCGATCACCAGCGGCCTCGAGGTCACCTGGACCACGACGCCGACCCGGTGGAGCAACAACTTCCTGGAGAACCTGTTCGCCTACGAATGGGAGCTCACCAAGAGCCCGGCCGGGAAGAACCAGTGGGTGGCCAAGGACGCCGAGGCGATCATCCCGGACGCCTACGACCCGTCCAAGAAGCACCTCCCGACCATGCTCACCACGGACCTGTCGCTGCGGTTCGACCCGATCTACGAGCAGATCTCGCGGCGTTTCCTGGAGAACCCGGACCAGCTCGCCGACGCGTTCGCCCGCGCCTGGTACAAGCTGACCCACCGCGACATGGGCCCGGTCGACCGCTACCTCGGCCCCGAGGTCCCGTCCGAGGTGCTGCTCTGGCAGGACCCGATCCCCAAGCCGGACCACGAGCTGGTCGGCCCGGCGGAGGTCGCGGACCTCAAGGCGAAGATCGCCGAGTCCGGCCTGTCGGTGTCGCAGCTGGTCTCCACCGCGTGGGCCGCCGCCTCGTCGTTCCGGGGCAGCGACAAGCGCGGTGGCGCCAACGGCGGCCGCATCCGCCTGCAGCCGCAGATCGGGTGGGAGGTCAACGAGCCCGACAAGCTCGCGCCCGTACTCCGCACCCTGGAGGGTGTCCAGGAGTCCTTCAACGCCGCCGGCGGCAAGCGGGTCTCGTTCGCCGACGTGGTCGTCCTGGCCGGCAACGTGGGTGTCGAGCAGGCCGCCAAGGCCGCCGGCATCGACGTCGAGGTCCCGTTCAGCCCGGGTCGCGGCGACGCCACCCAGGAGCTGACCGACGTCGAGTCGTTCTCCTACCTGGAGCCGCCCGCCGACGGGTTCCGCAACTACCTCGGCAAGGGCAACCCGCTCCCCGCCGAGGCGCTGCTCATCGACAAGGCCAACCTGCTCACCCTGAGCGCGCCCGAGATGACCGTGCTGGTCGGCGGCCTGCGGGTGCTCGGCGCCAACCACGGGGGCTCCAAGCAGGGCGTGTTCACCGAGACGCCGGGGTCGCTGACCAACGACTTCTTCGTGAACCTGACCGACATGGGCACCGAGTGGAGGCCCACCTCGGACGAGGCGGAGGCCTTCGAGGGCCGCGACCGCGCCACCGGCGAGGTCAAGTGGACGGGCAGCCGCGTCGACCTCGTGTTCGGCTCGAACTCCGAGCTGCGCGCCGTCGCGGAGGTCTACGCCAGCGACGACGCCAAGGAGAAGTTCGCGCGCGACTTCGTGGCCGCGTGGGCCAAGGTCATGGACCTGGACCGGTACGACCTGCGCTGATCCGAGCCTGACCCCGATGCCCGGGTCGGTCGCCCACCGCGGCGGCCGGCCCGGGCATCGTTCGTGTTCCCATTCGTCCAAGCCCGCCCGCCTCGGCCGGGCGTACCGTCACCAGCCGTGAGCACCGAACGCCAGCCGATCGTCCTGCCGCCCGAAGGCGGCCGCCGCTACGACATGCCGAAGATCCGCGCCACCTTCAAGGCCGACGGCGCCGAGACGGCCGGCGCGTACTCGATCTCGACGTGGCGGCTCGAACCGCACTGCGCGGGCCCTGGCGCACACAGCCACCCCGAGGACGACGTGTTCATCGTGACCGAGGGCGTCATGTCCGTGCTCGTCGGCGACGAGTGGACGGACGCGCCGGTCGGGACGTTCGTGCTCGTGCCCGGCGGCGTCACCCACGACTTCGAGAACCGAAGCGACGAGCCGGCCGCCGTGCTGAACATCTTCGCGCCCGGAGCGTTCGAGTCCCACATGCCGAGCGTCGTCGAGTGGTTCCGGGAACATCCCCCCTCGTACGCCTGAGTCAAGACCGCGGCGGGGAGTCGAAGACGGTTCGCACGGCGGCCTCGTCGCCTTCGATGTGGACGCTCCCACGGACGTCGTCGAGGGCGAGCACACGCGCCGCCAGCCCGAGGACGACGGGTGCATCGGCGCGCACGACGGCGTCGAGATCGCGGCCGTCGTGCGGGCTCACCTCGGTGCCCGAGCGCGTCGTCCGCACCTGGACCAGCGCGCCGTCGACCCCGATCCCCACCGTCGAGGACCGGCGTGCGGCCGCCTTGCCGGTGAGCAGGGCCGAGAGGGGTAGCACGAGCCATTCGGCGCGGAAGTGGTCGCCGCCCGGTCCGCGCACCATCAGCGGCGTGGACCAGCGGATCAGGCCCTCGACAGGTTCCCGCAGTTCGGCGCCCCACGGTGTGAGGGCGTACTCGACGGCGTTGCCCTGCTCGGCCAGCCGCCGCTCGACCACCCCGGCGGCCTCGAGGTCGCGGAGCCGGTCCGCGAGCAGGTTGGTGGCCACGCCGGGCAGGCCGTCGAGCAGCTCGCGATAGCGGGCGGGAGCCATCAGGAGCTGGCGGACGATCAGCAGGTTCCACCGGTCGCCCACGACGTCGAGCGCCCGGGCGAGACCGCAGTACTGGCCGTAGCTTCGACTCATTCCAGTTACTTTACAATCTCAAGCTTCCCTGACAATATCTAGCGGACCGACGAGAGGGGTGCGATCATGGCCGCCGCGGGAAGGCCTGCGTGGGTCGACGACGACCTGTTCCCGTTCGAGAGCCGCTTCATCGACATCGACGGGCACACCGTGCATTACGTCGACGAGGGGTCGGGCCCCACACTGCTGTTCCTGCATGGCAACCCGACGTGGTCGTTCCTCTGGCGCGACGTGATCCGCGCACTGCGCGACGACTTCCGCTGCATCGCCCTCGACTACCCGGGCTTCGGGCTGTCGACGCCTAAGCCCGGCTACCGTTACCTGCCCGAGGATCACACGGACGTGGTGACCGAGTTCGTCGACAAGCTCGGCCTCGAGGGGGCCACGCTGGTCGGGCAGGACTGGGGCGGCATGATCGGCTTGGCCGCCGTGCAACGTCGGCCGGGCGTCTTCGATCGGCTGGTGCTCGCGAACACCTGGGCCTGGCCGGTCAACGGGGTGTTCCACTTCGAGTGGTTCGGTCGCATCATCGGCGGACCCCCGTTCCGCTTCCTGGTCCGGCGGCTCAACGTTCTCGTCAACTGGTTCATGCCCGCGGGCCACCGACGGCGGAAGTTGACCGCGGCCGAGATGATCCACTACCGCCGGGCGCTGGACACCCCCGAACGACGCCAGGCCTGCGCCGTGTTCCCCGGCCGGGTCCTCGCCAGCCGGGCGTTCTTCGCCGAGGTTGAGGCCGGCCTTGCCGACCTTGCCCACCTGCCGACACTGATCATGTGGGGTGATGCCGACATCGCCTTCCGCCCCCAGGAGCGCGAACGTCTGGAAACGACCTTCCCCGACCACAAGACCGTGATCGTCGAGGGCGCCGGCCTCTACACGGAGTCAGACGCGCCCGAGGAGTTCGTCGCCGCGATCCGCGACTGGCGGTTCGCCCCCGGCGGGCGACGCACGCCCCCGGCTCGCGGGGGAGCGTCGTAGTGGCCTACGACGTGCACTTGGCCGACCGTGTCCGGGAGCTGCTGATGGACGGCTCGCCGGTGACCGAGCAGAAGATGTTCGGCGGGCTCGCCTTCCTCGTCGCCGGCAAGATGGCGGTGGCGGCCAGCAGCCAAGGCGGCCTGTTGGTACGGGCCGACCCCGCGCGCGTCGACGATCTCCTCGCGACCACCAACGCGCGGCCGATGGAGATGAAGGGCCGAGCGATCCAGGGCTGGCTGCACGTCGACGGCGATGACCTGCGCACCGAGCGCGAGCTGGCCCAATGGGTCGCCATCGGCGCGGCCGGTGCGGCAAGCGCTCCCGACAAGAGGTCACGTCGATGACGGACACCGACACGATGGCCCAGGCTCGCGCGGCGCTGCGCGACGTCGTCCCCGGCCTCGTCGAACTGGTGCGCGGCGTCCCGGACTCCAACTCCGCTTCGGTCGGTACGTGGACGGTGGGCGATGTCGCGGCTCACCTGTCCCATGTCTTTCGTGCCGATGCCGACACCATTGCCGGAAGGCCGGTCCCGGATGCGGTGGTGACGAAGGCGGGAATAGCCGAGGCCACCGCGAAGCTGCTGGCCGAGGACGGCGAACGGGACCCGGCGGCACTCGCGGATCGCATCGCCGCGCTCGCCGGCGACTTCGACGACGTCGCGTCGCGTTCGCAATCAACCACCGTCAGCTGGCTGCAAGGTACCCGCCTGCCCGCGTCGGCGGTGGCGTGTCACCTGCTGGAGGAATGCCTGGTCCACGGCCACGACATCGCCAAAGCCACCGGCCGCCGGTGGCCGATACGGCGTGACCACGCCGTGCTCGCGATAGACGGCTTCGCGCTTCCGCTGATCGCGGCCCTGCCGCCCGCCGCCTTTCTGGACCAGCAGAAGGCCGAGTCCTTCCGGGCCCGCATCGAACTGCGCCTGCGCGGAGGCCGACGCACGCTGATGGTCTTCAACGACGGTTCCTTGACGCTCGACGCGGCCGGCGCGCGTGACGTCGACGCCTATATCTCCATTGACCCCTCGGCCTTCCTGCTGCTGTTCATCCGCCGACAAGGAATATGGAAACCGCTTCTCGAACGCAAGCTCGCGGCCTGGGGTCCTCGGCCGTGGAAGCTCACCCGCATGCTCGCCGTCACAAGCCCTCCGTAGACACCGTTGGGTGCCCTGCCGTCGGGTGTTCGGCCGACGACGATGCGCCGTTGGCATAGTGCCGTGCGCGCCGGTGCAAGCGGTGCGGAGCCGGCGGGGGCAATACTCGCCCGGACGGTCGCGGGACGATCCCGCGCACGGCGGCGGGCGGAGGAGCGAGATGAGCCAACCCGACCCGGCGGAGCACCGGACCTCGCTGGCGAAGAACGTGCTCGGGGTGCCGGGCATCGTGTTCCTGGTGCTGGCGGCGGTGGCGCCGCTGACCGGGATGGTGGTGATCGCGCCGATCGGCATCGCGCTGGGCAACGGCGGCGGGATGGCCGGGGCGTTCGTGGCGGCGATGGTGGTGCTGCTGCTGTTCGCGGTCGGGTACGCGCAGATGTCGCGGGTGCTGACCAACGCGGGCGGGTTCTACGCGTTCGTGGTCAAGGGGCTGGGCAACACGATGGGCCTGGTCGCCGGGTTCGTGGCGATGCTCGGCTACAACTGCTTCGTCGCGGGCGCCGTCGGCACCAGCGGGTTCTTCACGGCGGCCGCGTTCAAGGACATCTTCGGGATCGACCTGGACTGGATCGTCTGGAGCGTGGTGTCGGCGGTGCTGGCGTTCGTGCTCAGCCGGCGGGGGATCGGGTTCAGCGCCAAGGTGCTCGGCGTCTGCCTGGTGCTGGAGGTGTCCATCCTGCTGGTGATGGACGTCAGCGTGCTGGTCAGGCACGGGTTCGGAATCGAGGCGTTCCACCCGTCGGTGGTGTTCACCGGCGCGCTCGGGCTGGCGCTGCTGTTCGCCGCGAACGCGTTCATCGGCTTCGAGGCGACGGCGCTGTTCAGCGAGGAGGCCAGGCAGCCCGACCGGACGATCCCGAGGGCCACCTACATCGCGATCGGGTTCATCGGGCTGTTCGCCGCGTTCACCACCTGGGCGATCGTCAGCGCGGTCGGGGTGCGGCAGGCGCAGGACGTCTCCGCCGCCCACCTGTCAGCGGGTGACCTGGTGTTCTCCATCTCCCAGGACTACCTCGGGGGCGCGCTGACCACGGTGATGCGGCTGTTGCTGGTGGTCAGCCTGTTCGCGGCTTTGCTGGCGTTGCACAACTCCGCGACCCGGTACCTCTACGCGCTCGGCCGCGCCGGCGTGCTGCCCCGGGCGCTGGGCCGGACCCGTTCGAGCAACGGCTCGCCGCAGACCGCCGCGATCGTGCAGCTCACGTTCGCCACGGTGGTCGCGCTGGTCTACCGGGCGGCCGGCCTGGACCCGGTGGCCGCGCTCACCGCGAGCATGACCGGGTTCGGCACGCTGGGCATCCTCACCCTGCAGCTGCTGGCGGCGATCGCGATAGTGGTGTACTTCCGCCGCGTCGCCGACCCCCGCTACTGGCAGACGCTGGTCGCCCCGGGGCTCGGCGCGCTGGGGCTGGCGATCGTGGTGTCGCTGGCCATCGCCAACTTCTCCGCGCTGGCCGGGTCCGACAACCCGATCATCGCCCAGCTGCCGTGGCTGTTGCTGCTCGTGGTGCTCGCCGGCCTCGGCACCGCGTCCTGGCTGCGCGCCAACCGCCCGTCGACCTACCAGGCGCTGCGCACCGACCTGGAGCGCGACCCGATCCATGACCAACCCGGAGGGAGCTGACAGTGGCCACGCGCCTGCACATCGACGGAGAGTGGACCGAGGGCGGTGGCGGCGCCATCGCGACCCACGACCCGGCCACGGCGGAGGTCATCGAGGAGGTCACCAGCGCGTCCCGGTCCGATGTGGACGCCGCCGTCGCGGCCGCGCGCCGGGCCCTCGGCAACCCTGAGTGGGCCGGCATGCTGCCCGTCCAGCGCGCCGCGCTGCTGTTCAAGATCGCCGACCTGATCGACCAGCATCATGACGAGCTGGCCACCCTGGAGACCCGCGACCAGGGCCAGCCGATCGGCATCTCCCGGCAGGTCAGCGCGACCGGCGCCGCCGAGCACTTCCGCTACTACGCCGGCTGGGTCACCAAGATCCAAGGGACCACGAACCCGATCTCGTTCCCGGACACCCTGCACTACACCCGCCGCGAGCCGATCGGGGTGAACGCGCTGGTCACCCCGTGGAACTTCCCGCTGATGATCCTCGCGTGGAAGCTCGCGCCCGCGCTGGCCACCGGCAACACCGTCGTGATCAAGCCCAGCGAGGTCACCCCGCTGACCAGCATCCGGCTGGTCGAGCTGGTCGAGCAGGCGGGCGTGCCGAAGGGCGTGGTCAACCTGGTCACCGGGGACGGCTCGGTGGGCGCCATGCTCAGCTCGCACCCGGACGTCGACCACATCTCCTACACCGGCTCGACCGCCACCGGAAAGCTGATCACCAAGGCCAGCGCCGAGTCCAACCTGAAGCGGCTGACGCTGGAGCTCGGCGGCAAGGCGCCCAGCGTGATCGCCGCCGACGCGGACATCGACACCGCCGTCGGCGGCAACCTCGCCGGCTCGACGCTCAACACCGGCCAGGTGTGCGCCGCGTACACCCGGTTCTACGTCGACAAGCGCCGCGAGCAGGAGTTCGTGGACAAGATGGCCGCCGGCCTCGACGGGCTGCGCATCGGACCCGGGCTCGACGAGTCCACCCAGCTCGGGCCGTTGGTCTCGGAGAAGCACCTCGGGCACGTGGACCGGCTGGTCAGCGTCGGCCGCGAGCAGGGCGCCGAGGTCGTCACCGGCGGCCACCGGGCCGACGGCGCCGGCTACTTCTACTCGCCGACGCTGTTCACCGGGGTCGACGACAACATGACGATCATGCACGAGGAGATCTTCGGCCCGGTGCTCGCGGTGACCAGCTACTCCGACGACGACGAGCTGGCCGCCCTGATCGCCCGCGCGAACGACACCGAGTACGGCCTGGCCGCCACCGTGTGGACCCGCGACATCAAGACCGCGCACCGGCTGTCCGCCGGGATCAAGGCCGGCGCCGTCTTCGTGAACATGCCCCCGATCCCGGACATGGCCGCGCCGTGGGGCGGGTACAAGGCGTCCGGCTGGGGCCGCGAGATGGGCCCGTGGGCGATCGACGCCTACACCGAGACCAAGTCCGTCTGGATGCACTACGGGTACTAGATTTCAGGCATGGCGATCACGCGTCAGCACTTCATGGTCGGAGACATCAAAGCCGCTGCTCCGGGGCCGGTCATCAGCCAGGTCGTCACCCACAACGACACCGTCTACCTGGCCGGCATCGTCACGCTGCCGCCCAACCCGGACGACGACGTCCGTACCCAGACGAGAAAGGTCCTGCAGCGGATCGACGAGCTGCTCGCCAGCGAGGGAACCGACAAGTCGAAGATCCTCTCGGCGCAGGTGTGGCTGGCGGACATGGACACGTTCGCCGAGCACAACGAGATCTGGAACGAATGGGTCGACCCGGACAACCCGCCGGTGCGCGTCTGCGTCGAAGCGCGGTTGGCACACCCCGACTTCCTGGTCGAGATCCAGGTGACCGCCGCCCGCTGAACCCGTGAGTGGTTAGCGTTGTCATAGCAACGCTAACCACTCACGGGTTAGCGCGGTTGAGCCGAGTGGAGGTAGGTGCGGCTCGCGGGGAGATAGCTCAGCACGGCTCCGGCGACGACGGCCGCGATGATGAGACCGGCCATGACGGAGACGTGGGCGGGGACGCCGTCGAATCGTCTCGAGGAGAGAAACACGACGAGCGCGCCCAGCGCGACAAGCCAGCGCCGCGCCACCTTCGAGCCGAACGAGAGATATCGGGCGCCGAACGCAATGCCGAGCGCCAGGCCCGGCCCCAACACCCAACCGACGGGATCAGCTACGGCTCGCGCCAGAAAGCCGAAGGCGAGAACGGCCACCAGCCAGGCAACTCCGTGACTCGCCGCAGCGAGATACCACGCCGTGTAGGCCAGCCGCAACGGAGTCGGTGCCGGACCGGGAGTGGGGCGCATGGCCAGCCGGGCGGTCCGACATTCGGCGAGGTACCCGCGCGCCTCGGTCGTGAGCGACAGGCAGGTGGCGCCGAGGCCGGCGACCATCTGCGCGATCGCACAGATGATCATAAGGCGCCCGACCGTACCCGCGGTGACCAGCTGCCAGACGTCCTCGACCAGGCTGCCGACCACGTCCAGCGTGGGAATCATCGCCGCGCCCCAGAGCCCCGCGAGCGTCAACACCGCCCAGCCCCGCCCCCGCTGGAACCGGCGCACCACGTAGGACAGGACCGCCCACGAGAGCGCCCCGAAGAACAGCACGCCGATGACGAGTGTCGTAGTGTCCAGCTCACGGGTCGCTTTGTCCCTGGCCATGGGCGTTGCCAGAGCCAGCGCAACCAGAATCGCCGCCGGAACGATCCAGACGTACCACCAACGGATCGCCCGCGCCACCGATAGAGGCAGCTCACCGGACCAGGGGAGAGGGCTTGCGGCGTATGCGTCCGTCGTCGACATGGTTCCGACTCCCCATTTCGTCGCACGCATATCTCGGCGCGCGCCAGGCGCCGAACCTACCCTGTCGGGGCGGGCAAATAGTGTGAGTCAGTCCTTCTCTGTCGCCGAATTCCGCAGCGCATCGAGGGAGTAGCCGGCGGTGCGTTTGTAGCCGTTGGTGATGTCTTCCAGTTCGGCGACGGTGATCACGTCTTCGATGCGGCGGAACGGGCGGTCGCGGGTGCGTTCGTAGACCTCGCGCAGGATCGCGTCCGGGGGGTTGGCGCGGTTGGCGTGGACCACGGCGGCGGTCGCGGGGCGGCGCTCGCGCTCGTACACCGCGAACGCGGTGGCCACGTCGGTGTGCGTGCGCAGCGCGGTGGCCAGGGCCGTCGCGTCCAGGATGGCCTGGCCGGCGCCGTTGGAGCCTCGGGGGACCATGGGGTGTGCGGCGTCGCCGAGCAGGGTGACCCGGCCGGCGCCCCACCACGGCAGCGGGTCCTGGTCGACCATCGGGTACTCCAGGACCAGGTCCGCCGCCGTGATCATTTCGGGGGCGTCCAGCCAGTCGAAGCGCCAGTCGGCGATCGCGGGCAGGAAGTCCTCGATGCGCCCGGCCCGGTTCCAGTCGCGGTCGGCGTGGCGCGGGGTCTCGATCTCGAACACCCAGTTGAGCAGTTGCCGGCCCCGGTCGTCGACCCGGTCCCGGATCGGGTAGGCGACCAGCTTGCCGGTGGTCAGCCAGCCGGCGCGGACCATGCTCGCGCCGGTCAGGAGCGGCGGCCAGACGGTGACGCCGCGCCACATGTTCACCCCCGAGTACACCGGGTCGCCCTCGTCGGGGTGCAGTTGCCGGCGGACCGCGGAGTGCACGCCGTCGCAGCCGACCACGCCATCGGCCCGGTGGCTGGTACGGCCGCCGTCGGGCAGCGCGAACCTGACGGTCACGGCGCCGTTGGACTCCTCGAACGACACGCAGCGGTGACCGGTCACCACCGCGTGCTCGCCGAGCCTTGCGCGGACCGCGCGGCGCAGCACTTCCTGCAGGTCGCCCCGGTGCACGGAGAACTGCGGCCACTCGTACCCGGCGTAGCGGCCGGCCGGCTCGGAGTAGATGTGCTGGCCGAAGCGGTTGTAGAAGACGTGCTCGCGGGTGGTGACCGCCACCGAGGCCAGCTCGTCGCGCAGGCCCAGCCTGGACAGGGTGCGGGTGGCGTGCGGCAGCACGTTGATGCCCACGCCGACGGTGCCGAGCCGCTCCACCGCCTCGAACACCTTGCAGTCGATGCCGGCGACGTGCAATTCCAGCGCGAGGGTGAGCCCGCCGATGCCGCCGCCGATGATCGCCACCTGCGTCATGCGGTGACACCCTGCGCGGCCGGGGTACGGGCGGTCACGAACGAGACGCTGACCACCGCCAGCGCCGCGGCCACGGCGACCGCGACGAACAGCACCGAGGTGCCGCCGAACGCGCCGAGCAGCCCGCCGCCCAGGTACGGGCCGAGGATCCCGCCGGCGCGGCCGACCCCGAGCATCAGGCCCTCGCCGGTGCCCCTGGCCTGCACCGGGTAGGTCACCGCGCACACGTTGTTGAGCAGGAACTGGCCGCCGAGCAGGAACAGCCCGGCCGCGCCGATCGCGATCACGTTGCTGGCCAGGCCGCCGGTGAAGGCCATCACCAGCGCCGAGACCACGCCCAGCCCGCACCACACCATGAGCGCCCGCCGCGCGCCCAGGTACCGGTCCGCGACGAGGCCGCCGACGACGGCGCCGACGATCGACATGACCTGCAGGATCGCGCCGAAGGAGTAGCCGATCACGAAGCCGTGGCCGCGCTGGATCATCAGCTGCGGCGTCCACCCGGTCAGCCCGTACACGGTGAACAGCAGCAGGAACGACGACGCCCAGAGCGCGATCGTGCGCACCCGGTAGGTCGGGCCGAGCACCAGCCGCAGGTCGCGGGCCGGCGGGGGAGCGGCGATGGTCAGCCCCGCCGACCGGTACAGCTCGGCGCGCTCCGGGCGGATCCGGGCGAGCAGCCGGGCGGCCTGCTCCGGGCGACCCTTGGCGACCAGGAACTCCGCCGACTCCGGGAAGACCACCAGGTAGACCAGCCCGAGCACGGCCGCGGCGCCGCCGACGTAGTACAGCGCCCGCCAGTTGCCCTCGTCGGTCAGCGCGACGCCCATCACCGCGGCGAGCACCCCGCCGACCGCGAACCCGGTCCCGCCGAGCGCGGCCAGCCGGTTGTTCACCCGGCGCGGCAGGTACTCGTTGACGTACGCGGTGCCCAGCGGCAGCAGCACGCCCAGGCCCAGCCCGGTCAGCATCCGCAGCACCACGAACGAGGAGAACGAGGTGGCCAGCGCGCCGGTCAGCACGCTGAACACGCCGGTCACCAGCAGGCCCGCGATGAGGGTCGGGCGGCGCCCGATGCGGTCGGCGACCACGCCGTGGGTGAGCGAGCCGATGCCGAAGCCGATCAGCCCGGAGGAGACCAGGAACCCGGTGGCGGCGTGCGAGAGGCCCCACGGCTCGGCCACGAAATGGATCATGTAGGGCGGGATGAACGTGTCGTAGCCGTCCGCCATGGTGGCCAGCGCGACCATGCCCACGAGCAGCCAGTGGAAGGGCCGCAGCGGGGCCTCGTCGAGCTCGGTGCGGACGTCAAGGCTCGGCTGTGACACGGCAGGCCTCCCTGGACAGCATCTCGGGCCGGGCTCGGCCAGCCGAAACTATGCGTAATCGTCGAGCTGGCGGAATCTGTGCCTCTTACAATTCTTCTGTGCGTAACACGCCGTGGTATCCGATCGAGTCGGCCGACAACGTGCTCCGGCTGTTGCTGCTGCTGTCCGAGCGCCGCCGGCTCCGGGTGGTGGACGCCGCCGAGCACCTGGGCGTGGCGCGCTCCACAGCGCACCGATTGCTCCGAGCGCTGAGCTACCGGGACTTCGCGGTGCAGGACGCCCACAAGGCGTACCGCCCCGGCCCTGCCTTCGAACGGCTGATGCTGCCCGGGCCGTCCACCCAGGACCTGCGCGTGGTGCTGCACCGGCACCTGGAGCGGCTGCACGCCGAGCTGGGCGAGACCTGCCACCTGATGGTGCTGGAGGGTAACGGCGCCCGGTTCGTCGACTGCGTCGAGTGCGCGCACGTGCTGCGGATCGGCTCCCGGGTGGGCATGCTGCTGCCCGCGCACGTCACGTCGGGCGGCAAGGCACTGCTCGCGGAGCTCTCCTCGGAGCAATTGACGTCTTTGTACCCCAGAGACCTGCCGGCGTCACCGGGCGGCGCTCCGATTGCTCGGACGGCACTGCGCCGCCAGCTCGCTGCGGTTCGGCGTCGCGGGTACGCCACCAACCTGGAGGAGAGCGAACGCGGCATCCTCGCCGTCGGCGCCTGCGTCCGGGACGCGGCGGGCCGCGCGGTCGCCGGCCTCGCGGTGGCCGCCCCCAGCGCCCGATGCCCCCAGTCCCGGCTGCCCGAGCTGGCCGCCGTGGTGATCAAGGTGGCCGAAGCCGCCACCGCCGACCTGTAGCGGCGCGCCCTCCCGTTTCTCCAAGACCCGGCCACGCGGCGCCCCTACCGTCTCCGCCATGGTCGTTCATCGGATTGTGCCCAACCTCAAGGTGGCCGACGTCGCCGCCGGACACGAGTTCTACGAACGCGTCCTCGGGCTGGAGAAGAGCTTCGGAATGGACTGGATCACGGGCTTCTGGTCCCCGGACAACCACACCGCCCAGCTGAGCCTGATCAGCAGGGACGCGACGGCACCCGAGGACTCCGCGGTGTCGGTGGGCACCTCCGAGGTGGACGAGGCCTACGCCCGAGCCCGGCGGATGGGCGTCGAGATCGTGCACCCGCTGACCGACGAGCCGTGGGGGGTTCGTCGGTTCTTCGTGCGCGACCCGCACGGCCACGTCATCAACGTCGTCTCACACCGGGACTGAGTGACCGGCCGCTCGCCGGGCTCAGGTGAGGTGGTCGAAGTCGCCGCGCACCCAGCCGATGTAGCGGTCGGCGGAGCGGCGGACGGCCGCGCGGGCGTCGGTGTCGATGGTGCGGCCGAAGTTGTCGTACAGGCGGTCGAACGCGAGCCCCTCCACGCCACGGGTGAGCCGGTCCACGACCGCGGCCGACAGCGGGATGCGGTTCGGGTAGCTGCGCATGAAGGTCACGGTGGCGCGGTCCGGGTTCGACTGGATGGTGTCGCCGCCGAACAACACGCCGTTGCCGCCGGCGCCGGCCGCCCAGTGCGCGACGGCGCTGCCGGGGAAGTGCCCGCCCAGCTGGACCAGCGTCAGGCCGGGCAGGACGTCGAGCTTGCCGGCCCACGGCCGGATCGCCGGGTCCGGGCGCGCCACCCAGGACAGGTCCGCCTCGGAGACGAAGATCGGTGGGTCGCCGAGCGCGCGGCTCCACTCCACCTGCACGCCGAACATGTGCGGATGGCTCGCCACGATCGCGGCCACCGTGCCCAGCCGGCCGACCTCGCGCACGGCGTCCTCGTCGAGGTAGCCGACCGGGTCCCAGAGCAGGTTCCCGGCCGGGGTCCGCACCAGGTGCGCCTGCTGGCCGATCCCGACCTTCGGTTCGGCGGTGATGCCGTAGAGGTCCGGCTCGAGCTCGCGCACGCCCACCCGATGCCCGGCGGCGGCGAGCTCGTTGAGCGTGGTCCAGGCCTGCCCGGTGGCCGGCACCCACTGGCGCTCATCCGCGCAGATCGCGCACACCGCGACGGCCTCGGCATGCTCGACGGCGCAGGTCTGACAGATCAACATGGTGGCGTTCCTCCCGGGCCCGAGCCTGCCACCAACCCGGCGAGCCTACAAGCGTGTGCCAACGTTCGTGGGCCGAAAATCTCTCCGGACACTTGCGTGCTGCTGGCCCCGTGTGTTGCTCCCGCACCGGAGGCAACAGCGGCTGTGGTAACTTCTCCGATGTTGCAGTCGTGTTTTCCTCGATCGTTGCGAAGCGTCCGTGGAGCGTGACACCGGGCTTCGTGGATCTGGGGACTCTCTGGACGGCGGGGCCCGCCGCAACCACCGGTTGGCGAGGTGTCGGCCGGTACCGCACATCATCAGGAGAAACATGGCTCAGGGCACGGTGAAGTGGTTCAACGCGGAGAAGGGCTTCGGGTTCATCTCCACTGACGACAACGGCCCGGACGTCTTCGTGCACTACTCGTCCATCCAGGGCTCCGGCTTCCGCAGCCTCGAGGAGAACCAGCGGGTCTCCTTCGACGTGAGCCAGGGCCAGAAGGGCCCGCAGGCAGACAACGTGCAGGTCATCTGACTTCGTTCGACGCGCTGACGACGGCCCCAGGTTGGTGACACCGCCTGGGGCCGTTTGCTGTCCGTGACCACCCATCCGCCCGCACACCCGGTTCGTAACTCGCACATGCGCCGCGGCGCATGTGCCACGTACGAACTGGGTGTGCCGGCCGAGCCCAACTACGGACGTGGGCTGGTTTTCTTTCTTCATTGCCGGGGGCGAATAACGAGCGGCCGGCGATGTCTTCGGTGCGGAAACCAAGATTCTCGTCGACGGATTGTGGTTTCGCACAGTCCCGAGGCCATGGTGGTGCGGCGGTCGTTCGGTAGAACGATCTATCAACGGCGAGCGCGCCGCCGGCTCTCGACCGGTAGGCGTTCATGTTCTCGCAGGCCGCGCGGCCTCCGCTAGGCACGTCGGTGCCTGTGAGGACGCCACTGGTTCGCGGTGTGCGGGTGGCACGGGCGTCAGGTTGTCTGCATGGCGTACGGACGTGGGCGTGCCCGTCGCGGCGGTATTTGGCGGAGCGGTTGTGTTACGACATAAATGGGCGGACGCCATTGATGGGGACGGCGCGCGACAGTAGGGTCCGAATATGACCGGGGTCGGGCCGACGGCGGGCGCGCGTGCCGTACCCCGCCTGCCGGCATTCGCCGATCACGGCGGGCCGAAGGTCGACGCCCGCGACGAGGCCGCGCTGCTGCGCAGGGTGGTCGCGATCTGCGGGCACCTCTCCGCGCTGGCGTCGCAGGAAGTCGACCTGGAGTCGGTGGCGCGCTTCCTCTCCGAGCGGGTGGGCGCCGGCGTGGTTCTGTTGGACCGGGGGCTGGAGGTGCTCGCCTGCGCCGGGGCGTCCGACCCGGGCGACATCCTCGGCGTCGTGCGCGAGCACTCGGGCGCCAGCGGCCTGCACACCGTGCTGGCCGCCGCCGCGCGCAACCGCCGGGCGCTGACCGTGCCGGTGCTGACCGGCGACGCCGCCTCGGTGATCGTCGCCCCGGTCTCGGTCGGCACCGACGTGGCCGGCTACCTGCTCGCGGGCGGCGCGCGCGGCGGCGGCCTGACCGAGGACCCGGCCGACGAGCTGACCGAGGACATGCGGCTGCTGGTCACCGAGCACGCGGCGATGGTCTGCGGCGTGGTCATCGGCAGGGACCTGGTGGTGGCGGCCGCCGCCGGGCGCGCCCGCCAGGAGCTGTTCGAGGCGCTCCTGCAGCACCGCGACCGGGACGACACCGAGGTCGACAGGTGGGCGCGGCACCTCGGCTTCGACGCCGACCGCCCGTACCAGGTACTGGCCGTCGCGTTCGTCGAGGAGCGGGACCAGAACCGGCGCGGGGCCGGGCTGGCCACGCTCGAGTCGGTGCTCACCCAGCGCGCCTCCGGGGCCATCGTGGCGGCCCGCGCCGACGAGGTGGTGGCGATCGCCCCGGTGCCGGTGCGGGTCGGCACGGGGTCGACCCAGGCGGCGACACAGGCGGCGACACAGGCGCAGGCCCGTGCGCTGGCCCAGGCCTGCGTGGACACCGCCGCGACCCGCCGGCTCGGGGCGGCGGCGGTCGGCATCGGCAACCCCTGCCACACCGCCGCGGACATCGCCCGCTCCTACGCCGAGGCCCGCCGCGCGCTCGCGGCCACCCGGCGGATGGGCGCGGGCGGCGGCGTCACGGCGTTCGCCGACCTGGGCATCCACCGGCTGCTGCTGCGGGTGCCGGACGTCGCCGACGTGCGGGCGTTCGCCGAGGAGGTGCTGGGCGCGCTGCTGGCGGAGGAACGGACCAGCGGCATGGAGTACCTGGCCACGCTGTCGGTGTACTTCAACGAGAACAGCAGCCCGCGCCGCACCGCCCAGCGGCTGCACGTGCACCCGAACACCGTCAACTACCGGATCCGGCGCATCGAGGAGATCACCGGACTGTCCTTCGACGTGCACCGCGACCGGCTGATGGCCGAGGTCGCGGCGGAGATCCTGGCCGGGCCGGGGGGAGGGCCGCGATGAACCTGCGCGCGATGCTGGAGCGCGGTGCGCTGGTCTGCGACGGCGCGATGGGCACCATGCTGCACGCCGCCGGCAACTCGCTGGACCAGGCGCTGCCCGCGCTCAACCTCACGAACGCGGCGCTGGTGCGCACCGTGCACGACAGCTACGTCGACGCCGGGGTCAACATCATCCAGACCAACACGTTCGGCGCCAGCCGGCCGAGGCTGTCCGAGTACGGCTTCGGCGACCGGGTCGAGGAGATCAACCGGGCCGGCGTGCGGCTGGCCAGGCAGGCCGCCGAGGCGGGACGGTCGGTGCTGGTGGCCGGGTCGGTCGCGCCGGCGGTGAGCGTGCACCAGCGCAGGCGGGTGCGTGGCGCGCGGCGGGCCGACGCGGTGCGCGAGCAGGTCGAGGTGCTCGCCGACGCGGGCGTCGACCTGGTGCTGCTGGAGACGTTCGGGTACCTCGACGAGCTGGTGGAGGCCGTCGAGATCGCCACCGCCGCCTCCGACGTGCCGGTGATCGCGCAGGCCACCTTCGCCACCGACACCCACACGCTCAGCGGGCACACCCCGCGCGAGGTGGTCTCCGCGCTGGCCGGGGCGCCGATCGTGGCGCTGGGCACGAACTGCACGCTCGGCCCGCAGCGCTCGCTGGCCGTGCTGCGCGAGCTGCGCGCGCACACCGACCTGCCGCTCACCGTGCAGCCCAACGCGGGCCTGCCCAGGCGGGTCGCGCCGGCCCGGTTCGAGTACGACATCGACTCCGAGTACTTCGTGCGCTACGTCCGCCAGCTGCTCGACGCGGGCGCGGGCGTGGTCGGCGGCTGCTGCGGCACCACGCCCACCCAGCTGGCGGCGATCGTGGCGGCCACCGAGGAGTATCGGGACCGCCCCGCCGCCGCACGCCCGCCGACCCGGACGCGGCCCGCCGGCCCGCCCACCGCGACCGCCTCCGCGTCCTCGTTCGCCGAGCTGGACAGGTTGGTCGTGGAGCTGACGCCGCCGCCGACCGGGGGAGTGGACGACTCGCTCGCGGTCGCGCGGCGGCTGTGCGACGCCGGGACCAGGCTCATCTCGGTGGCCGCCTCGCGCAGCACCGCCGCCAGGGTGAACCCCGTCGACCTGGCCCTGCACCTGCACCAGCGCCTCGGGGTGGACACCGTGGCCAGCGTGACCACCTGGGACCGCACGATCATGGCGCTGCAGGCCGACCTGCTCGGCGCGCACGCGCTGGGGGTGCGGCGCATCGTCTGCGAGACCGGCACCCCGCCGCTGCTCGGCGACTACCCGCACGTCGACGGTATCTGGGACGTCGACTCCCTCGGCCTGATCGAGCTGCTCGCCGGGCTCAACGACGGCACCGACTACTACGGGCTGCAACTGCCGGCGAAGACGGAGTTCGAGATCGGCGCGCGGATCAACCCGGGCAGCCGGGAACCCGAGCGGGAGGCCGCCGAGGCGCTCCGGAAGGTCTCGGCCGGGGCGCACTTTCTGATCACCCGGCCGGTGTACGCGCGGGCGCACCTGGAGCGGCTGCTGGAGCTGCTGGGCGAGCACCGGGTGCCGATCCTGGCCGCCGTGCAGCCGCTGACCGGCTTCCCGGAGGCGGAGTTCCTCGCTCACGAGGTGCCCGACGTGCGCATTCCACGCGGCACGCTGGCGGCGTTGGACGCGGCGGGGGAGCGGGCGCGCGAGGTCGGCATCGAGCTCGCGGCGGAGCTGGTCGGGCAGATCAGGGGGCTGGTCAACGGCATCGTGCTGGCGCCGTCGGAGGACCCGGTCGAGACGCTGCGGGCGGTCGCGGCCCTCGGCTTCGACGACCAGGGATCAGGCGGCTGAGCCGGGGTCGGACGCCTCGTGACCAGCGTCGACCAGCGAACGGGCCACCACAGGGCGCAGCGCGGCCGGTAGCGGGGCGGCCGATGCCCGCAGGTGGGCGACGGCGGCACGCAGCTCGGCCACCTCCTTGCGCAGCGCGTCGATCAACGCCTGGTCGCGGGCCGAGCGCTCGGCCTCGACGGCGTCGGCGATCCGGGTCAGCTCGCGGAGCACCGGGGCCAGCGGGGTGGACCCGTCACGAACGGCCGATGTCATCACACCTCCCACAGCACCGCAGGGCGCGACCGACGGTAATGCGGGGTGAACGCCCGGTGATATGGGCGGCGAGCCAAGACCGACCGGGGTTCGGTTGGTGATCGCCACAACGGGGTGATCGCCGCGCCTTCGCTGAGGCTGCGCAGCACCGGTTCGAGCACGTCGGAGAGCGGGACGTCGGAGAGCGGGACGTCGTAGCGGTGCGATGCGGGGTAGCTGCCCCAGCACAGGTGGAGCCTTAATTGCTCCGATGGAATGCTCCGAGTAGTGCTCTCTATCGCTTCTCGGCGTCGCGGTAGCGCAACGGTCCCTCGCAGGCCGGCATGTTGATGTGCGCGGCGGCCTCCCGCTGCGCGTCGGTCAGCCCGGCCTGTCCCATCTCGGCCAGGTCGTGGAACCGGCGGGCGCCGGCCTGGCCGCCGAGGCCGTCCAGGCGGTTGCGGACGTAGTTTCAGAACCCGGGCTTGCCGGCCTCCCCGTCGCTGACGATGTCGATACCCGCGCGCTTCTGCATGGCCACCACGGCGCTCACCCGGATGCGGTCGGTGCTACGCGGCATGGAACCCATCTTGGTCCGAGGGCAGGGAGCGGAGGAAGTGTTCGAGCGCGGCGTTGAACTCGGCCGGGCGTTCCAGGTTCGGCAGGTGGCCGGCCCCGTGGACGATCTCCAGGGTGGCGTCGGGCACCCGGTCGGCGATCAGTTCGGCGTCGCTGATCGGGGTGAACTCGTCCTCGCCGCCGACGACGACCAGGGTGGGAACGCGGATGTGGGGTAGCAGCTCGACGTAGCTGGGCCGTGCCGACCGGCCGCGCAGCGCGGCGGCCGCGCCCAGCGGTGAGGTGCCGCGCATCATGTCCAGCACGTGGTCGGCCACCTCGGGCCTGGTCCGGAGGGTGCTCGGGGCCACCATCTTGGGCAGCACCTCGTCGGCGTATCCGCGCAGGCCTTCTCGGAGCAATCTGGCGGCCATCTCGGAGCGCTCGCGGCGCCCGCTCGGTGACTCCGCCGGTGCGCTGGTGTCCGCCAGCACCAGCGCGCGCACCCGGTCGGGGAACAGCCGGTAGAACTCCAGCACGACCTGACCGCCCATGGACAGCCCGCCCAGCATCACGCGCCGCAGGCCGAGGTGGTCGAGCAGCCCGGCGATGTCCCTGGCGAACGTCTCCAGCCCGGTCACGGCGGGCACCACCGCGCTGCGCCCGTACCCGCGCAGGTCCGGCGTGACCACCCGGCGGCCGGCGCGGGCGAAGTGCTCGACCTGCGGGCGCCACATGGAGCGGTTGAACGGGTGGCCGTGGATGAGCACGAGCGGATCGCCCGCGCCGACGTCAGTGCAAGTGTCGTCGTACTCGATGACGGTTCCCTCGATGACGACCCAGCTCATGGCCGCCCTCCCTCGCTCGACTGGTACATTCGAGGCTAAGCATGAGGCAATACCGGTGCAATAGAAACATTGCTCTCGATACAATATGGTGTAACTATGAGCGACTACCACGAGATCGCGGATGCGCTCGCCGCCGACATCGCCGAGGGCCGGCTGCGTCCGGGCCAGCGGTTGCCGCCGCAGCGCAGGTTCGCCCGAGGCCGGGGCATCGCGAACTCGACCGCCGCCCGCGTGTACGGCGAGCTGGTCCGGCGCGGGCTGGCCGTGGGGGAGGTCGGCCGGGGCACGTTCGTCCGCGCCTCCACCGCCACCGCGAGCGGCGGTGCCGCGACCGCCCCCGCCAGGCGGCCCGACGGCAGGGCGGTCGTCGACCTGGAGCTGAGCTTCCCGGTGCTGCCCGAGCAGGCCCAACTGCTAGCCGACGGCCTCGGCCCGATGCTCGACCCGTCCGCGCTGGCCGACGGCCTGCGACCGGTGGGTCCGGACGGCATCCCCGCCGCCAGGGAAGCGGCCGCCGCGCTCCTGACCCGAAGCGCCTGGACACCGGACCCGTCACGGCTGCTGTTCGCCGGCAACGGCCGCCAGGCGATCGCCGCCGCGATCGCCACCTTGCTACCGGCCGGCGGGCGCCTGGGCGTGGAGCCGATGACCTACCCTGTGGTCAAGGGCATAGCGGCCCGGCTGGGCGTCACGCTCGTGCCCCTCACCATGGACGAGCACGGCCTGGTGCCGTCGTCCCTCGCCGACGCCCCGGTGCGCGCCGTCTACCTGCAACCGGCCCTGCACAACCCGCTCGGGGCCACCATCCCCGACCAGCGCAGGATCGAGCTGGCCGACGTGCTGCGCCGGCGCGGCCTGTACGCGATCGAGGACACCGTGTACGGCTTCCTCGGTCCGGACCTCGCCCCGCTGTCCGCCCACGCCCCGGAGCGCACGATCCTGATCGACAGCCTGTCCAAACGCCTCGCCCCCGGCCTCACGCTGGGCTTCCTCGTCCCACCGCCGGAAATGGTCGACGCCGTCACCGCCGCGCTGCGCTCCGGCACCTGGACCGCCGCCGGGTTCGTGCTGGCCACGGCGGCGCGCTGGATGGCGGACGGCTCGGTGGCCACGATCGCGGCGGCCAAGCGGGCGGACGCGCTGGCCCGCCAGCAGGTCGCGTCCGAGCGCCTGGCCGAGTTCGACTTCCGCGCCGACCCGCGCGCCTACCACGGCTGGTGGGAGCTGCCCGACCCGTGGCGGGCGGACACCTTCGTCGCGGCGGCCGCCCGCCGGGGCATCGCCGTCACCCCCGGCGCCGCGTTCGCCGTCACCCCCGGCCAAGCCCCCAACGCGGTCCGCCTAGCCCTCGCCGCCCCACCACTCGACGTCCTCACCACCGCCCTGGACACCCTCGCCTCCCTGGCCAGGCGAAATCCCGACGAACTGGGAGTCGAGTAGGCGGCCGCCGTTCAGCGGTGCTCGCTCCAGACCCAACTGGTCCGTTCGTACCGTCGGGTGAAGCCGAGCCGCAGCATGTTGTGCAGCGAGGGGTTGTGCTGGCCGGATGTCTCCGCGCCGGTGTCGGCGACCACCCAGCGGCAGCCGGCGTCCCGCGCGGCCCGCAACCGGGTGGCCAGCAGCGCCGACTGGGCGCCGCGACCGCGCGCGTCGGGCCGCGTTGCGCCGCCGAACGTGCCGGCGGTCTCCCCGTGCACATAAAGGCTGCCGACCGCGACGATCCGCTCGCTTTCCCACACCGCGAACTGTTGCCAGTCCGGCGCGCCCACGAAACCCTCGGCCAGGTCGATCATTTCGTTCGGAGTGGCCAACTCGAACGTTTCCATCATGACCGTCGCCCATTCGCGAGCCTGGTGCGGTTCGAGCCGACCTACCCGTAGCCCGGAATCCAGCGCCACATCGACCACCGCGGCATCCAGGTCGTACGCGAGCTTGACGAACGTCGGTCCTTCTTCGAGATTGAGTTGTGCCGCGATCGCCGGCCAGTCCGAGGGCAGCAGATCCGGCGCGATCATGATCGAGCCCGTCGGCACGCTCTGTTCGGCGAAGAACCGGCACACCCGCGCGATCAGGTCCGCGGTGATCGGTTCGTTGCCGTCGAACCCGCCCGCCCGGTTGAAGAACCGGCTCGGGTCCTCGCGAATCGCCAGCGCCCGCGCCGGCCCGAGCCGCAGCGAGCCCACGCCGAGCGTGTCCCGTACCGCCGGCGGCGCCGCCGTGGCGAAGGCCGTGTACGCGTCGATCTCGGTCTGCTCGGCCAGGCCGAGCGACAACACGTTCGTCACCGTCATCTCCCCCTGCTGATCACGAATGCCACGATGGCCTCGGTGAAGTCGGCGGGCTGCTCGATGTGTCCGAAGTGGCCGCTGTCGCCCAGCTCGACCAGCCGGGCGTTCGGCATCCGCGCGCTCAGCTGGTACGCGAAGTCGATCGGGCAGCGGAAGTCGTAGCTGCCGCCGATCACCAGCGTCGGCACGTCGATCTCGCCGAGCCGGTCCCGCACGTCCCATTCGACCGGCAACCGGTTCGGGTCGTGTCGCACCCCGAGCCGGATCTCCCGGCCCAACCGCCGCGTCGTCGCGCGGTAGTCGTAGAAGTAGGCGGGCAGGATCGCGGCAAGGAACCGGCAGTACGACTCGTTGTCGGTCCCGGCGGCGGCCGCGTCCCAGGTCCGGGCCGCCAGCACCGCTTCCGGCCGGCGCGGCCAACGGCGCACGAACACAGCCATCTCCTTGGTGGCCGCCTCGTTCAGCTCGTCGTTCCACATCGGCGCCGTGTCGTACAGGATCAGCCCGTCGAGGCGTTGCGGGCTGTCCAGGCCGTACTGCAGCGCGACGAAACCTCCGTGCGAATGGCCGAGAAAGTATGCGGTCGAAGCGCCGAAATCGTCGAGTACGCCATTTGCGAATTGAACATAGCGGGACATTGAGTAGTCGCCGCCCGGCAGCAGGTCGCTGTCCCCGGACCCGACCGGATCGAGGTAGATCAGGGTCAGGTGCTCTTCCAGACCGGGCATCCGCAGGTAGTCCGGGCGCACGCCGGGCCCACCGGGATGTACAAGACATACGGGACCCCGACCCGCCACCCGGTATATCTGACGGACGCCGTCGATGACGACGGTGCGCGCCTCGGTCACGGATCACAGCCAACTACGGAAAGCGGGCGAACACCATGTCCGTCTCGGCATTGCCGCATGCGCTCTCGACATTGCTTTGCCGAGTGCGCGACTTTCGAAACTCGGTACTCAGGAACCGCGAAGAGCGCGGCGCATGATCTTGCCGGTGGTGGTTCTGGGCAGGTCGTCCACGAACTCGATCTCCCTGGGCACCTCGTGGGCTGCCAGCCGGGCACGGACGTGCGCGCGGAGCTCGTCGGCAAGCGCCTGGTCACCCCGAACCCCGGGGCGCGGCACCACGAACGCCTTGGGCACCTGGCCTCGGCGGGCGTCCGGGACGCCGATCACCGCGGCCATGGCCACCGCCTGGTGGGCGCCGAGGCTGCTCTCGATCTCGCCGGGGCCGATGCGGTAGCCGGCGGAGTTGATCACGTCGTCCTTGCGCGCCTGGAACCAGACGTAGCCGTCCTCGTCCTGGATGCCCAGGTCGCCGGTGAGCAGCCAGTCGTTGTGGAACTTCTCGGCGGTCGCGGCCGGGTTGCGCCAGTACTCCAGCATGGTGCTGGGGTGGTTGCGGTCGATGGCGATCTCGCCGACCTGGCCGGTCACCGGGTTGCCGGCGTCGTCGAGGACGGCGATCACGGTGCCGGGCAGCGCCCGCCCGAGCGAGCCGGGCCTGATCGGGAACACCGACGCGCAGTTGCCGATCACCGCGTTCAGCTCGGTCTGGCCGTAGCCCTCGTTCACCGTGCAGTCGAAGAAATCCTCGCTCCACTTCAGCAGCTCGGCGCCGAGGGCCTCGCCGCCCGAGCAGATGGCCCGGTAGGAGAAGTTCCCGCCGGGCAGGCCGGCCGCGCGGATCATGCGCAGCGCGGTGGCCGGCAGCAGCGTGAGCGTGACCTGGAACTCCCGCATCAGCCACACCGACCGCTCGGCGGTGAACGTCGGGTCCAGGTCGACCACCACCGGCAGGCCGTAGAACCAGGCCGGCACCAGGATGTCCATGATCCCGGCGATCCAGGCCCAGTCCGCCGGCGACCACAGCACGTCGTCCGGTTGCGGGTAGAACTCGTAGACGGCCTCGAACGCGGGCAGGTGGCCGAACACGATCCGGTGCGCGTGCAGCGCGCCCTTGGGGTCGCCGGTGGTGCCGGAGGTGTAGATCAGGAACGCCGGGTCCTCCGCGCGCGTGCGCACCGGGCTGAACTCGGGCGACGCGGCGGCCAGCGCGCGCTCGAACGTCTCGCCGATGACAAGCAGCGGCACCTCGGCGCCGGCCAGCGCCTCCCGCACCCGTGGCGCGTTCGCCGCCGAGACGATCACGACCTTGGCGCCCGCGTCGCGCAGCCGGAAGCTCAGCGCGTCCGGGCCGAACAGCGAGGACAGCGGCAGCGCCACGGCGCCCATCCGGAACAGCGCGGTGTAGCAGACGCCGGTCTCGAACGAGGCCGGGTTCACCACGCCGACGATGTCGCCCCGCCCGATGCCGAGCGTGGCGAGCGCGTTGGCCAGCCGGTTGGACTGCTCGGTGAGCTCGCCGAAGGTGTAGTCGCGGCTGGAGCGGTCCTGGGCCACCACGGTCAGCGCCCTGGTGCCGGGATCGTGCCGGTCCGCGCAGGCCACGCCGAGGTTGAACTCCTCGGGGACGTCCAGGGTGGCGAAGTCGACCTGGCTCCACAGCTCCTGGTAGCTGGACGCCGGGCGGAGCATCGGGGCGTGCATGGCGGCACCTCGATCCACGTCGGTGGGGACCGGTGTTCTGCCCACCAGTGAAACACCGCCGGCCGCGACGCGCTCGCGGACGGACCGTCAGGCCAGCTGGGCCACGGCGTAGGCCAGCTTGCCGGGGTGGACCATGCTGCGCACGGCGGTCACTTGGCCGTCGACGAGCTGTGGGGCGATGATGTCGAGCAGCTGGCCGTCGTTGTGGATCACCAGCGCGGGGGCGGCGTTCACCTCGGCGACGGTGACGTCGATCCCGGCCGCCCGCGGGTGGCCGGCCAGTCCGGCCAGGTAGCGGGCCACCTTGGCGCGGCCGGTCACCGGGTTGCGGGCGGCCCCGACCACGCCGCCGCCGTCGGCCCAGGCGACGACGTCCTCGGCGAGCATCCGCTCCAGGCCGGCGAGGTCGCCGTCCAGCGCGGCGGTGAGGAACCGTCGCACCAGCTCGCGCTGGCGCCCGTCGTCCACCTCGAAGCGGGCGCGGTGCTCGTCCAGGTGCTGGCGGGCGCGGCGGAAGAGCTGGCGGGAGTGTGCGTCCTCGATGTCCAGGATCTCGGCGATCTGGCCGTGCGTGTACTCGAAGGCGGTGCGCAGGACGAACACCGCCCGCTCCGGCGGGGTGAGCCGCTCCAGCAGCACCAGCAGCCCCAGCGACACCGACTCGCGCTGCTCGACGGTCTCCAGCGGGCCGAGGGCGCCGGACTCGGTGAGCACCGGCTCGGGCAGCCACGGGCCGACGTAGCGCTCCCGGCGGGCGCGGGCCGAGGTCAGCCGGTTCAGGCAGAGGTTGGTGACGGCCTTGACCAGCCAGGCCTCCGGCACCCGAACCTCGTCGTCGCGGCCGGCCCAGCGCAGGTAGGCGTCCTGCACGGCGTCCTCGGCCTCGGCCGCCTCGCCCAGCAGCCGGTAGGCCAGCCCGAACAGCCGGGGGCGGGCGGCCTGGAACGGGTCGGCGACCATACCGGCAGTATGCCAGCCGCTCCGGGGTCAGATGGAGGCGCGCAGCAGCAGGTGGCAGGCCAGGTGCACGGCCAGCCGGTCGGGCAGCTCGAACGGGTCCAGGCCCAGCTCGCGCAGCCGGCGCGCCCGCCCGGCCACCGTGTTGCGGTGCACGCCCAGCGCGTCGGCCACCTCGTTGATCGCGCCGCCGGAGTCGAGCAGGGCGGCGAGGGTGCGCAGCAGCGTGCCGTCCCGGTCCTGCGCCAGCAGCCGCGCCATGGCCTGGCGGGCGGCGCCGGTGAGGGCGTCCGCCGGCAGCGCGGCGAGCAGGCCGGCGGGCTCGACGGTGCCGGCCAGCTCGACGTGACCGGGCCCGCGGTGGCGGGCGAACGCGGCGGCCCCGCACGCCGAGGCCAGCCCACCGGCCAGCTCGGCGAGCGAGTCGCACACCGGCCCGACCCCGCCGACCAGCGGCGCGACAGCGCGCAGGGCGGCCAGCCGGTCACCGACCAGCGCGACGGCGTCCAGACCCGCGTCGGCCGGCAGCCAGCACACCCAGCAGTCGTGGTGGCGGGCGAGCAGCTCGCCGCCCTCGGAGCGCCAGCCGGCCGGGACCTCGGTGGCCAGCTCGGCGGCGTCATCAGAAGCGGCGGCGGTCGTGACGGCCACCGGGACCAGCGGACCGCTCAGCGGCCAGCCGTACGCCACCGCCCGCTCGGCCAGCTCCGGCTCGGCGGCGCCGCCGCCTTCCGAGACGCCCGCCAGCAGCCACCGCAGCACCGCGCTGGCCACCGAGGCGTCCCGCTCGGCCGCCAGCCGCTCGGACAGCAGCGCGGTGGCCAGCATCGGGGCGGCGATGCCCAGCGCCACCCGCACGGTCTCGGCCAGCCCGGAAGCCCCGGCGGACACCAGCGCGGCCAGCTCCAGCCGCCGGTCACCGGGCAGCGGGCGGCGCAACAGCCGGTCGGGGTCGGGCTCGTCGTCGGCGGCGCGCGCTACCTCGGCGTGCCCGGCGACCAGCCCGTCGCGCCGGGACAGCAGCGCGAACCGCACCTTCGGCACCGTCCGCTCCAACGCGTCGAGCACCGCCCTCGGCGTTGGATCGGCCAGCTCGACCAGCCGCGTGGCGAACCGCGCGAGGACGTCCGCCCGCGCGGCGGACGGGTCGCCGACCGAGCGGGCCAGCGCGAGCGCCACCTGGTACGGGTCGTCGGCGACGGTGACCAACGGCATCCTGAGCCGGCCGGCGATCAGCGCGGGCGCTCCCGTCCGCACCGCCGAGGCCGGGGCGACGACGCAGGCCGCCGCGTGCTCCCAGGCCCGCCGCACGGCCGTCTCCACGCTCCATTCGCCGCGCACCGCGCCGGCCGTGAGCACCACCGCCGCGCCGGGCGCGAGGTGGGCCAGCCGGGCGAGGTCGTCGACGATCCGGACCTCGCGCACCGCCCGGTCCAGGCCCTCCTCGGTGTGCACCCGCGCGCCGGAGAGCGGGCCGCCGAACAGCAACTCGGCCACCGTGGGGGAGGACCCGGCGGTCACGGGACGTCGAACCCGAACGCGCGCGGCCCGGCCACGGCCAGGCCCTCCGGGCTGTGCCAGCGCTCGGCCGCCGGCAGCACCAGCACCTCCAGGTCCATCCCGGCCTCCACCCGCTCGATGTCCAGCAGATGGTGCCCGGGCAGGCCGAGCAGGCAAAAGCAGTCCGGGGCCGAGGCGGCGACGGCGCCGTCGGTCCACGCCACGGCTATCTCGTTGCGGGCCTCCAGGCGCACCACCCGGCGCAGCCCGGCCCGCTCCCGCACCACGATGCTCACCGGCCGGGCCGGCTGCGCCGACTCGGTGAGGGGCTCGTGCGGGGTCACGGTGAGCACCCGGCCGGTGACCAGCCGGGTCGCGCCGAGGCGGTGGGCGATGGCGTCGGCGGACAGCGCGCCGGCCTCGCGCAGCGTGCGGCCGGCCCGCAGCGTGCGGCTCACGCTGTGCCGGATGCCGGTCTCGGCCAGGCGCGCCGCCGTCATCGGGTACATCGCCGCCGCCGCCCACCCGCCGCAGGCCAGCACGAACGGCCGGGTGACCGCCTCCAGCCTGGCGACCGGGGTCTCGATCACCGCCGTCTCGCCGCCGGTGCCGGCCAGCGCCATCGGGGTGGGCGAGACCCCGCCCAGCCGGTACGTGGTGCCCTCCAGCAGCGAGAACGTGCGCCCGATGCCGTCCGCGTCGACCAGCGGCACGCCCAGCAGCCGCGCGGTGGACACCGGCAGCACCGCGTTGCTGCCGCCGGTGTTCAACGGGACGATCGCGCCCACCGACGCCCGCAGGTGGTGCTCCAGCGCGCGGACCGCGCGGACGAACTCGTCGCCGCTGGGCAGCAGCTCCTCGAACAGCGCGGCCGACCCGGCCATCCCGACGGCGGCGCACAGCGTGCCAGGGGCCAGCTCGGTGGCGTCCAGCAGCGGCACCGGGCCGCGCTCGGTGAGCACCTGGTGGGTCCACTCCGTCACGGTGGCCGAGGTGCGCCGGCCGCCGCCGGAGGCGTAGAGCGTGCCGCCGAGCATCAGGTCGTCGAGGTCGTCCGGGCCGATCGTCACGGCAGGGTCCCGGCCGCCCTGATCACGATGTGGTGCACGCCGCGCGGCAGGTAGGACAGCGGGGTGACCCGCTCGTCGTCGATCCGGGCGGTGGCCGCGTCCGCCCCGGCGCCGACCACCCTGGCCAGTGCCTCGTCCCGCAGCGCCGCCACGGCCCGCTCCAGCTCCCCGGCGCCGTCCGCGGTGACCAGCCGCTCCACCGAGGTGCCCGGCTGGCTGGCCGCCGCGCCGATCGCGGCCGCCAGGTCGTGCCCGGGCGGGTGGCGCACGTTCTCCGACGGCGGCCGCCAGCCCTGCTCCGGGTGCTCGCCGACCACGATGGTGGGTGCGTCCCCGGGCAGCGGGCCGGCCACCTCGGCGAACTCGGGTATCGCCGTGCCGACCCGGATCGCGCACACCGACCGCGGCGCGGTCGGCCGGGCCGGGCGGCGGTCGACCATCAGCCCGACCCTGGCCCGGCCGGAGCGCAGCTCCACCACCGTGGCCCGGTCCAGCCCGGTGAGCGCGGCGGCCCCGACGCACACCGCCGCCCAGTCACCGGCCAGCGCCACCGCGGGCAGCCGGCGCAGGTACTCGGCGGACACCATGGCGCCGTCGCTGCCGACGAACGTGGTGGCCACGCCCAACCGGGAGCCGGCGGCCTCCACGGCGTCGATGAGCCGCTGTGCGCGCGGGCGGACCGCGGCGTTGAGCACGGCGGTGTTCTCCCGGTCGCGGGTGCCGAGGCCGCCCAGCTCGTGGGACAGGGTCAGGTGCAGCTCGGGGAACTCCCGGCGCAGCAGCTCGGCCACGGTCAGCTCGTGGTCGGGGAACGCGCACGAGCCGACCGCGCACACCGCGACGTCGGTCACCCCGGCCCGCTCGACGAACCGGCGGATGGCGTCAGGGTCGAGCGGGGCCAGCTCGCGCCCGGACAGGTCGTGCCCGCCGGGCAGGGTGGCGCTCGCGGCGTGCGCCGCCGTTTTCACCGGGTCCGGCCAGCCCGACAGCGGCGGCAGGATGGTGCCGCCGGCCTGGGCCAGCCGGATCACCGCGACCTTCGCCAGCTCGGCCGGCTCGTACAGGGCCTCACGCAGCGCACCGGTGGCCACCGTGACCACGTCGATGCCGTCGCCGATCCCGTCGTCGATGCCGTCGCAGAGCCCGGCCAGCGCCCGCTCGACCGCCGCGGCCTCGTCTCCGCCGTCGTGCTCCAGGTGCCGCCGCGCCACCAGCTCGCCGCCGCGCAGCACCGCCGCGCCGACCGAGCCGGTGGCCAGGTCGAGCCCGGCTCGCACGCTCGCTCGGTCGCCGGTCATGTCCGGCGCCAGCGTAATGCTCACCGCAGCGCGGCACCCTCGGTCTCCGGCAGCCGCACCGCCAGCAACGCCGTGACCACGAGAAACACGTCGATGAACGCCACCGTGGCGCCGAACCCGACAGCCCCGGCCGCCATCACGCCGATCACCGACGGGGCCACCGTGTTCGCCACCCGCTGGGCGAAGATGCCCCAGCCGTAGCCGACCCCGCGCACCGCCGTCGGGTACAGCTCGGCCAGCCAGGTGTTCCACACCCCGAACGCGCCCAGGCTGAAGAACGCCAGCAGCAGGTTGCCGGCGTACAGCGCGACCGCCCCCGACGCCGTCGCGAACACCACGCCGCCCGCGGCCGCCGCGCAGATGTAGCCGACGAACACCGGCCGCCGGCCGAACCGGTGGGTCAGCCAGGACGCGCTCAGGTAGCCCGGGATCATGCAGACGGCGCTGACCGCGGTGAACGCCAGGGTGTCCGGCAGCGACATGCCCCGGCGGGCGAGCAGCTCGGGCAGCCCGGTCTGCAGCCCCCAGTAGCCCCAGGCGAACACGAAGTTGAGCGCCACCTGCACCAGCGTGATCCGCCGCAGCGAGCCGGTGAAGATGGCCGCCACCGAGCCGGCCTTCTGCTCCGGCACGGCCAGCGCGACGTCCTCGGGCACGCGAGCGCCCAGCCGGCGCAGCACCGCGCGGGCCTGCTCCTGCCGGGCCCGGGCGGCCAGCCAGTACGGCGACTCCGGCACCAGCGCCCTGATCGCCAGCGCCCACAGCGCCACCAGCGCGTTGGCCAGCATCACGGTCCGCCAGCCGAAGCCGCCCAGCACCGAGGTGGAACCGACCGCGAGCAGCAGCCCCAGCGCCCAGCCCGACGACAGGTACACCGTGGCCTTGCCGCGCACCCGCACCGGCAGCAGCTCCTCGAAGTACGGGAACGCCATCACGTGCAGCCCGGACACCGCGAACCCGGCCAGGAACCGGGCCGCCAGCAGCCAGCCGTAGCCGGGCGCGAACGCGGCGGCCACGGTGCACACGCCGTACAGCGCGAGGCTCCAGACGCAGGTGCGCCGGCGGCCGTACCGGTCCGCCACCGTGCCGGCCAGCAGCGAGCCGGGGATCATGCCCAGGAACAGCGCGGACACCAGCGTGCCCAGGCTGGCCGCGTCGATGCCGAGCGAACGGCGCACGTCCGCGCCGATGTACACCAGGGCGAGCATCTCCCAGGCCTCGAGCACGAACGCGACGAACAGCGTGCCGCCGGCGAGGACGTGCCGGGAGTTGAGCGGCATGTCCTCGAAGGCGGCGCCGACCGGCCAGCTGTCCCGGTGGGACGGGGGTGGAGTCGCGGCGGTGGAACTCACGGGGGCCTCCCTGGCGGGTGTGAGCGCGGACACGAAGGCCCCGAAACGTAGAGACCGGGCGGACGCCGCGGGCTGTGCCTACCGCCTTGATAGATCGTTCTATTCGGGCGCCGTGCACAGTAGTCCGGCGCGAGCCTCGACCTACCGTCCATCCGGCCACCTACCTTGGAGGACGCATCCGGATGCGGCAGATCACCCTCGACGACATCGACCACCTCACGCTCGGCGCCACCCTGCTCGGCACCGGAGGCGGCGGCGACCCGTACATCGGCGCACTGATGGCCCGCCAGGCCATCGAGGAGCACGGCCCGGTCCGGGTGGTGGACGCCGCCGCGCTCCCACCCGACGGCCTGGTCGCCGCGGTCGCCATCGTCGGCGCCCCGACCGTGATCATCGAGCGGGTCCCGGCCGGCCGGGAGTTCGCCGAGTCGCTGCGCGCGCTGTCCCGCTACCTGGGCCGCGAGCTGGTCGCGATCATGCCCATCGAGGTGGGCGGGATGAACACGCTGATCCCGGTGGCCAGCGCGGCCGAGCTGAACCTGCCGCTGATCAACGCCGACGGCATGGGCCGGGCCTTCCCGGAGATCGAGATGACGGTGTTCACCCTGGCCGGGCTGGCCGCCACACCGATCACGGTGGCCGACGAGAAGGGCAACCTGGGCATCTTCGAGACGGTGGACAACAAGACCGCCGAGGTGCTGGGTCGTACCGCCGTGGTCCAGCTCGGCATGGCCAACGCGGTCACCCAGTACCCGATGACCGCCCGGCAGTGCGCCGAGTCGGCGATCACCGGCTCGCTGAGCTACTGCCTGCGCCTCGGCGGCTTCCTGGCCTCGGCGCGCGACGGCGGAGCCGCGACCGCCCTGGACGAGCTGCTCGACTTCGCCGGCGGGCGCCGGGTGTTCGCCGGCAAGGTCGTCGACGTGGACCGCCGCGCCACCGACGGCTTCACCCGGGGCCACTGCGACATCGAGCACTTCGACGACCCCACCCGCACGCTGCGTCTCCTGATCCAGAACGAGCTGCTGGTGGCGCTGGACGACGGCAGGCCGGTGGTCACCCCGCCGGACCTGATCTGCGTGCTCGACCAGGAGAACGCCCAGCCCATCACCACCGAGACCCTGGCCTACGGGCAGCGGGTGGAGGTCGTCGCACTGCCCGCCGCCCCGCGGTGGCGCCGCGACGGGTTCCTGGAGCTGGTCGGGCCGGCGGCGTTCGGCTACGACATCGACTACGTGCCGTTCGGGGGGCGGAACTGATGCGCATCGGGATCGACGTGGGCGGCACGAACACCGACGGCGTGGTGGTCGACACCGGCGGCGCCGTGCTGGTGGCGCGCAAGACGCCGACCACCCCGGAGCCCCTGGACGGCATCCGCACCGTGCTCGGCGAGCTGCTCTCGCACGTGGACCGGAGCGAGGTCACCCAGGCCATGCTGGGCACCACCCACCCGGCGAACGCCATCATCCAGCGCCGTGACCTGGGCAGGGTCGGCGTGCTGCGCCTCGCCGCGCCGGCCTCGTTCGCGGTCCGCCCCGGCGCCGCCTGGCCGGCAGACCTGTCCGCCGCCGTGCTCGGGCCGACGGCGATCGTGGGCGGCGGGTTCGAGTACGACGGCCGCCCGATCGCGGCGCTGGACGAGGACGCGATCCGCCGGTTCGCCGGCGCCTGCGCGGCGGAAGGCGTGGCCGGCATCGCGGTGACCGGCGTGTTCGCCCCCGCCTCCGACGAGCAGGAGCGCCGCGCGTGCGAGATCCTCACCGAGGAGCTGGGCGACGCGCTGCCGGTGTCGCGCAGCCACCTGGTGGGCTCCATCGGCCTGCTGGAACGGGAGAACGCCACGATCCTGAACGCCGCGCTGCACGGCGTGGCCCGCGCCGTGGTGGACGGGTTCTCCTCGGCGCTGGCCGAGCACTCGCCGCGGGTGGCCGCCTACCTGACGCAGAACGACGGCACCCTGATGAGCGCCGAGCAGGCCGTGCGGCTGCCGGTGCTCACGCTGGGCTCCGGGCCGACGAATTCGATGCGCGGGGCGTGCGCGCTGGCCGGGCTGTCCGACGCGGTGGTCATCGACGTGGGCGGCACCTCGGCCGATGCGGGCATCCTCGTGGACGGCTTCCCCCGGGAGTCGACCGCGGCGGTGGAGGTCGGCGGGGTGCGGACCAACTTCCGGATGCCGGACCTGATCTCGATCGGGCTCGGCGGCGGCACCGTGGTGCGGCCCGGGGGCGACTCGGTCGCCGTGGGTCCGGACTCGGTGGGCTACCGGGTCGGCACCGAGGCGCTGGTGCGCGGCGGGGACGTGCTCACCCTCTCCGACGTCAGCGTGGCGGCCGGGCGGCTGCGCGGGTTCGGCACCGCCGCGCTGGTCGAGCACCTGGACCCGAGGGTGGTGAAGCTCGCGCTGGCCTGGGTGGACGAACGGATCAACTCGATGACCGACCGGATGAAGGCGACCCGCCACGACCTGCCGCTGGTGGCCGTCGGCGGCGGCAGCCACCTGGTGCCCGACTCGGTGCCGGCCGCCGCGCGGGTGATCCGCCCCGAGCACTTCGCGGTGGCCAACGCCTACGGCGCGGTCACCGCCGAGGCATCCGGCTCGGTGGACCGCATCTACCGGTTCGACGGGCGGGACCGGGAGGCCTGCCTGGACGAGGCCCGCCAGCTCGCCGCCGACGCGGCGGTCCGCTCCGGGGCCGACCCGGACCGGGTGCGGATCACCTCGCTGGTGGAGGTGCCGCTGACCTACGTGCCGGGCAGGGCGTCGCGGGTCGTGGTCAAGGCCGCGGGTCCGCTGGCGGGCGCCCGGTGATCGCGGACTGTCACAACGACCTGCTGCTGCACGTCCTCTACCAGCACGAACGCGGACGCTACGACCCGTTCGGGGACGTCTGGCTGCCCCGGCTGAAGGCCGGCGGCGTGGTCTGCCAGGTGCTGCCGGTGTGCACCCAGGAGCAGTTCGTCGGCGAGGCCGCGCTGCGCCGCTGCCTGCTGCTCGTCGAGCAGGCGTACCGGTGCGCGCAGCTGCACCCCGCCGACGTCGCCGTGGTACACACCGCCGGGGAGTTGGACGCCGCGCTGGCCGGCGGCCGGATCGCGCTGCTGCTCGCCCTGGAGGGCACCGAACCGGTAGGCAACGACCTCGCGGTGCTCGACGCGCTGTTCCGGGCGGGGATACGGATGGCCTCGCTGACCTGGAACCGGCGCACCATGCTGGCCGACGGGGTGGGGGAGCAGGACGCCGGCGGCCGGCTTACCCGGCTCGGGGTGGAGGCGGTCGCCGAGATGGAACGGCTGGGCATGATCGTGGACGTCAGCCACCTGTCCGAGCCCGGCTTCTGGCACCTGCACGAGATCGCCACCCGGCCGTACCTGGCGTCGCACTCGTCCTGCCGCGCGCTGCGCGACCACCCGAGGAACCTCACCGACGCGCAGCTCACCGCGCTGGCCGGGCGCGGCGGGCTGGTGGGCATCAACGCGTTCGGGCCGTTCCTGGCCGACTCGCCGTCCGTGCACGACTACCTGGACCACGCCGCGCACGCCGTCGAACTGCTCGGAGCCGACCGGGTCGCGCTGGGGCCGGACTTCTTCCAGGACATCTTCGAGGACACCAACCCGATCGCGACCGGCCTGCTCACCGCGCCCGGCCAACGGATCGGAGTGCCCGGGCTGTCCGGCCCGGAAGACCTCGCGGCACTGCCCGCCTTGCTGGCCGAGCGGCTCGGCCCGGACGCCGCGCGGCTGGTGGCCTCGGAGTCCCTGCTCGGCCTCCTGCGGCGGGCACTGCCGTGCACGGTGCCCAATCAAGGCTCACCGGGTGGCGTGATGCACAGCGTTGCCGGACCTTCGGATTCATAGGCTGGTCGGCATGCTGAACGGACAGACGGTAGTGATCATCGGCGGTACCTCGGGGATCGGGCTGGAGGTGGCCAGGCAGGTCCTCGCCGCCGGTGGGAAGGTCGTGGTGGGCGGGCGGGACGGCGCGCGGCTCGACGCGGCGGTGGCCAAGCTCGGCGACGGCGCGGACGGCGCGGTGGTGGACAGCTCCGACAAGGCCTCGCTGGCCACGTTCTTCGACCGCATCGACGGCCTCGACCACCTGTTCAGCCCCGGCTCCAGCTACGGGCGCGGCCCGTTCGCCGAGATCAGCGACGAGCTGGCCGAGAGCCCGTTCCGGAGCAAGTTCTGGGGCCAGTACTACGCGGCCAGGTACGCGCTGCCCAAGCTCGCGCCCACCGGTTCGGTCGTGCTCATGGGCGGCGCCTACAGCGCCCGCCCGCCGGCCGACGGCGGCGCCGCGTACGCCGCCTGCAACGCCGCGCTGGAGGGGCTCGGCCGCGCGCTGGCCCTCGAACTGCGCCCGATCCGGGTCAACGTGGTCGCCCCCGGCCTGGTGGACAGCGACCTGTGGACGAAGGTCACGCCCGAGGTCAAGGCGCACAACTTCGCCGCGTACACCGCCGACGCCCTGCTCGCCCGCGCCGGCACCACCGCCGAGATCGCCCAGTCCGTGCTCTACCTGATGACCAACGGCTACACCACCGGCTCCGTGCTCTACCCCGACGGCGGCTTCGCCCTGCGCTGACGCACCCGTGAGTGGCTAGGGGTGCTATGGCACCCCTAGCCACTCACGGGTCCCGCAGCACCCGCTTGAGCAGCTTGCCGGAGGCGTTGCGGGGCAGGTCGTCGACCAGATGCACGCGCTTGGGCACCTTGAAGCCGGCCAGCCGGGCCTTGACGTGCGCGATCAGCTCGTCGGGGGTCACCTCGGACCTGGCCACCACGAACGCGGTGATGGCCTCGATCCAGCGTTCGTCCGGGGTGCCGACCACGGCGGCCTCGGCGACGGCGGGGTGGGTGTACAGCGCGTCCTCCACCTCGCGGGAGGCCACCAGCACCCCGCCGGTGTTGATCACGTCCTTGATCCGGTCCACCACCGTGATGTAGCCCTGCTCGTCGGCCCGGACCAGGTCGCCGGAGTGGAACCAGCCGCCGGCGAACGCCGCCTCGGTCTCCTCCGGCTTGTCCCAGTACCCCTCGCAGAGCTGCGGCGACCGGTAGACCACCTCGCCCAGCTCACCGGGCGCCACGTCGTCGCCCCGCTCGTCGACCACCCTCAGCTCGACGAACAGCACCGCGCGCCCGCACGACTCCGGCCGGTCGGCGTGCTCGTCCGGGCCGAGCACGGTGGCCAGCGGCCCGATCTCGGACTGGCCGAACAGGTTGTAGAACTCCAACCCGGGCAGCGCGGCCTGAAGCCGTTGCAGCACCGGCTGGGGCATGATCGAGGCGCCGTAGTAGGCCTTGCGCAGCGAGGTGAGGTCGCGCGACGCGAAGTCGGGATGCTGGGACAGCGGCACCCACACCGTCGGCGCCAGGAACAGCGCGCCGATCCGGTCCGCCTCGATCCGACGCAGGATCTCCGGCACGTCCGGCGCCTCCATGACGTGGTTGGTGGCGCCCACCGCCAGGTAGGGAAGCATCAGCACGTGCATGCCGGCCGAGTGGTAGAGCGGCATCGGGTGCAGCGGCTCGTCGTCCTGGGCGCAACCCATGGCCACGATGCAGGAGACGTACTCGTGCACCAGCGCGCGGTGAGTCATCATCGCGCCCTTGGGGCGGCTGGTGGTGCCCGAGGTGTAGAGCAGCTGCGCGAGGTCGGACTCGGTGACCTCGACGTCGATCGTCGGCACCGGCCCGGTGGAGGCGCGGGCGAGCAGGGAGTCGTCGGCGTCGCGCAGCGCGAGCACGCACGCGGGGGAGCGCGGCAGCTCGTGCACCCGGCCGGCCAGCGCCGGGTCCACCAGCACCGCCCGGCTGCCGGACTGGTCGAGCAGGTAGGCCAGCTCGTCACCGGCGAGGTTGTAGTTGATCGGCACGTGCACCAGCCCGGCCCGCGCGCAGGCCAGGAAGCCGATCACGTACGCGTCGGAGTTGCGCCCGTACGCGGCCACCCGGTCGCCCTTGGACAGCCCCAGCCCGAGCAGGGCCGCCGCCGCGCGGCTCACCGCGTCGTCCAGCTCGCGGTACGTCCAGGTCCGGCCGGCGAAGCGCAGCGCCACCCGGTCGGGCGTGCGCATCGCGGAGCGCCTCGGCACGTCGGCGACGGTGCTGGAGCGGATGGCGGTCATGGGCGTCCTCCCGGGCGGCGGCGAGCGTCATCGTGGCAGACCCTGGAGCACGGCGGCCGCGTCGGCGATACCGTCATGGCATGTCGTCCTCTCCGCCGCCCGACCCGGACCGGTCGGGGGCGGGCTCGAACCCCGAGCCACTGCCCGAGCCCGGCCGCCCGCCGCGCGTCCACGGCGCCGCCACCCCGCTGAGCGACCCGCTGGTGCCGCCCGACCTGCGCGGCTGGCTGGACCGGGTGATCGAGGTGGTGCGGCGCAGCCTGGTGCCGCTGCTGACCCTGCAGGTGGGGGTGGCGGCGCTCGGCGCGGTGCTGACCTACCTGGCCGACGTGGCGCTGCCCGACCCGACCAGGCCCGGCGGGTTCGGCGGGTTCGCGGTCATGCTCGGGATGCTCGTCGCGTTCGCCGCCGGGATGCTCGTCCAGGGCGCGTCGGTCTACGTGGTCATCCGGGACGCGGCGGGGCATCAGGCCACGGCCACCGAGGGGCTGCGGTTCGCGGCCGGGCGGGCGTCCGGGCTGATCGGGTGGGGGCTGGCGGCCGCGTTGCTGACCGGGCTCGGCTTCCTGCTGATCGTGCCCGGCATCTACCTGGCCATCGTGTTCGGCGCCGCGCTCGCCGGCGTGCTGACCGTCGAGCGGGCCGGCATCTCCCGGTGCCTCGAGCTGGTGCACCGGCGGTTCTGGCCGACCGCCGGGCGCATCGTGCCGGCCGCGGCGGTGGGCGCGTTCTACTCGCTCGTCGTCTCTCCGTACCTGGTCAGCGCCTTGAGCGAGCCCCGGTCGCTGAGCGCGGCGGCGCTGCAGGCCGCGCTCGGCATCCCGATGGGCATGGTCAGCGTGGGCGTCGCCGTGGTCAGCTATGCCGAGCTGCGGTTCCACGAGCGCGGCGAGGTGTTCACCGCGACCCTGGCCGACGAGATCGCCCGCTGACCCGCCCCCGCCGGTCACCCGACGGTGACCTGCGCCTACCATCACCGGACCGGGGCGCTCCCCAGACGCGCACGGAGCCGCTGGCTCCCCTCGGTGACAAGTGCACTCGGCGGCCGCCTGTCCCGGGCTCTTCACGGCTCAGCGCCGCCATTGCCGCGCAGTGAGCGAGGTCGACAGCCGATGGCCGAGGTCAACCTGAAACCGGGAGAGTCGCCGGACGACACCGAGGCGGACGACACCACCGCAACCGCCGAGCCGGCGGCCACGGACGTGACCGCCGAGCCGGACCCCGACGCCGAGCCGGATGCCGATGCCACGGCGGACCCCGACCCGAAACCGGACGCGAAACCGGACCCCGACGACCCGAAACCCGACGACCCGAAACCCGAGGCCGACTCGGAGGCCGAAGCTACCGCGGTGTCCGAGCCGGCCGCCGAGCCCGAGCCGGACGCCGACGCGAGCGAGCCCCCGACGACGGTGCTCGCGCGCATCCGCCGGCCGTCCCGCGTGGCCGTGCTCGCCGCCGGCCTGGCCGTGCTCCTGGTCGGGCTCGCCGCGGCCGGCACCATGCTGTTCCTGCGCAACAGCGCCGCCGACGAACTGGCCGGGCAGCGCGCGGCGGCGCTGGACTCCGCACGCAAAGTGGCCACCGACCTCACCTCGATGAGCGCGGACAACGCCCAACAGCGCATCGAAAGCCTGACCCAGGGGACCACCGGCGGCTTCCGCGCCCAGCTCAGCACCTACGCCGCCGTGCTCGAGGCGATCCTGCGCCAGACCCAGGCGGGCTCCAGGGGCACGGTGAGCGAGGCGGGCATCGAGAAGATCGACGACACCAGCGCCTCGGTCCTGCTCGCGGTGAGCGCCACCGTCTCCAACACCAGGGCGCCGACCGCCCAACCCCTCACCTACCGCATGGTCGTACAGCTCCAGCGCGAGGGCGACAGGTGGTTGGCCTCCGACGTGAACTTCGTGCAATGAGGAGGCTCCCATGAGCGTCGAGACCGAGCCGACCGTCACACCGGACGACGACACCCGCGACACCCGCCCGGAGCCGACCACCGCGCCCGAGCGGCCCGACGACGCCACCCCGACGCCGCCCCGCCGCCCCGCGATCCGTCGCGCCGTCGTGGTCCTCGCCGTACTCGCGCTGGCCGCCGCCGTAGCCGTCGCCGTGCTCGGCTGGCAGGCGTTCACCCAGGCCAGCGCCCAGGGCGACCGGGACGCGGCGCTCGAAGCCGCGCGCACCAGCACCGCCGCCGTGCTGAGCTACGACTCCAAGACGCTCGACGCCGACCTGGCCAAGGCCCGCGCGTCGGTCTCCGGCGACTTCGCGGCCAAGTTCAACGAGCTGACCAACGCCGTCATCGTCCCGGCCGCCCGCCAGCAGGAACTGTCGGCCAAGGCCACCGTCCTGCGGGCGGCGCTCATCGACAACGGGACCGACCCCACCGCCCGCCCGGACCGCTTCCAGGCACTGGTCTTTGTGAACCAGGCCACAACCGTCATCGGCCAGCCCCAGCCCCGCGTCACCGGCACCCCGCTCAAGGTCACCCTGACCAAGGTGGACGGCGCCTGGCTCATCACGGACCTTCAACCGGCGTAGTCCCTTCGGGCTCGACGTGCCGCCGGTACGGCCGTCCGGCTACAGTCCGGTCTATGCGCGGATCAATTCTCGGAACCGAGGTGCGTCGCGTCGAAGATCCGGAGCTGATCCGTGGTCAAGGCACGTACGTGGACAACCTGGACATCCCCGGTGCGCTGCACGCGACGTTCGTGCGCTCGCCGCTGGCACACGCCCGCATCACCGGCGTCGACACCGCCGAGGCCGAGAAGGCCCCCGGGGTGCGCGCCGTCTACACGGCCGAGTCGCTGGGGCTGAGCCCGCAGCTCCCGCCGATTCCCGTCAACCCCACCTGCGCCCGCCCGCCGCTCGCGCAGGGCAAGGTCCGCTTCGTCGGTGACGCTGTCGCTCTGGTGGTGGCCGACACGAAGTCCCAGGCGGAGGACGCCGCCGAGCTGGTGGTCGTGGACTACGACCCGCTGGATCCGGTGGTCGACATGGAGGCCGCGCTCGACCCGGCCAGCCCGCAACAGTTCGAGGAGCTCGGCTCCAACATCGCGGCGGCCGAGCGGGAGCCCGACGGCGAGGACCCCCTCGCAGGCGCCGACGCGGTGGTCCGGCTGACCATGCGCAACCAGCGGCTGGCCGCGATGCCGATGGAGCCCAACGCGATGGTCGCGGTGCCCGGCGGCGTCGACGGGGCCGACCACGACGCGACCGTCTACGTCTCCACCCAGGCCGCGCACATGTTCCAGATGGGCGTGGCCGCCGGCGCCGGGATGGCCCCGGACCGGCTCCGAGTGATCTCGCCGCACGTCGGCGGCGGGTTCGGCGCCAAGATCGGCGCGCAGACCGAGCACATGGTGGTGCTCGCCGCCGCCCGCAAGCTCGAGCGCCCGGTGAAGTGGATCGAGACCCGCTCGGAGAACGCGCTCACCATGCCGCAGGGCCGGGGCCAGCAGGAATGGGCCGAGCTGGGCCTGCGCAAGGACGGCACGATCGTCGGCCTGCGGCTGCACGTGATCGCCGACTGCGGCGCGTACGCCGGCTTCAACGGCTTCCTCGGCATCGTGTTCACCCGGCTCATGGCGGCCGGCGTCTACCGCATCCCCAGGATCAGCTACACGGTCGCGGCCGCGCTGACCAACACCACCCCGATGGGCGCGTTCCGCGGCGCCGGCCGCCCGGAGGCCACCGCGCTGCTGGAACGCATCATGGACCTGGCGGCCGGCGAGCTGAAGATCGACCCGGCCGAGCTGCGCAGGCGCAACTTCATCCAGCCGGGGGAGTTCCCGCACACCACGGTCGTCGGCGCCAAGTACGACACCGGCGACTACGACATGCCGCTGCGCAAGGCCCTCGAACTGGCCGACTATGACGGCCTGCGCGCCGAGCAGGCCCGCCGGCGCGAGCGCGGCGACGCCAAGCAGCTGGGCATCGGGGTCAGCACCTACGTGGAGGTCACCGGCGGCGGGAACTTCACCGAGTACTCCTCGGTGGAGGTGCACCCGGACGGCGGCGCGACGATCAAGGTGGGCACCTCGGCGCACGGCCAGGGGCACGCCACCGCGTTCAGCATGATCGTCTCAGACCGCCTCGGCATCCCGATCGAGAAGATCAAGTTCTTGCAGTCGGACACCGCCGAGGTCCCGCGCGGCGGCGGCACGATGGGCTCGCGGTCGCTGCAGATCGGCGGCAACGCGGTGAACCGGGCCGCCGAGGTGGTGCTGGAGTCCGCCCGCGAGCTGGCCGCCGACCTGCTGGAGGCCGACGCGGCCGACATCGAGGTCACCGACGACGGCGACCTCGGCGTGGCCGGCGTCCCGGACCGCAGCATCGGGTGGGACAAGCTCTCCCAGGCCGCCGCCGAGCGCGGCAAGCCGCTGTCCGTGGCGCTGGACTGGGAGCAGTCCGGCGGCTCCACGTTCCCGTTCGGCGCCCACGTCAGCGTCGTCGAGGTGGACACCGACACCGGCAAGGCCACGCCGCTCAAGCACTACGCGGTGGACGACTGCGGGCGGATCCTGAACCCGATGCTGGTGGCCGGCCAGCAGCACGGCGGCCTGGCCCAGGGCATGGCGCAGGTGCTGTACGAGCACTTCGTCTACGACGAGGACGGCAACCCGACCACCGCGACCCTGACCGACTACACCATTCCGTCCGCCGCCGACCTGCCGTGGTTCGACGTGTCGAACACCGAGACCCCGACCCCGTACAACCCGCTCGGGGCCAAGGGCATCGGCGAGTCGGCCACCGTCGGCTCCACCCCGGCGGTGCACAACGCGATAGTGGACGCGGTCAGCCACCTCGGGGTCCGGCACATCGAGCTGCCCTGCACGCCGCACGCGGTGTGGCGGGCCGTGCACGACGCCAAGGCCGGCACCCCCGCCGACCCGTGGCGCGAGCCCCCGGCCGTGTTCGCCACCCTGCCCGAGCGCGCCCCGGTCGACCCGAACGCCGGCGAACCGGTCGGCGCCTGATCCGTAGCCGTGAGTGGCTGGGGCCGTTCTAGCGGCCCCAGCCACTCACGGCTCGATGACGGTGACCCCGGTCGGCGACCCCGATCCCAGGGCGACCAGCGCGGCCGGTGCATCGTCCAGACCGATCGTCTTGGTGATCATCAAGTCCGGCCGGAGCCGGCCGGCGGTGATCAGGTCGAGCATCGGCGGGTAGGCGCGCGCGGCCATGCCGTGGCTGCCCAGGATGGCCAGTTCGTACCCCATCACCCGGTGCATCGGCACCGGCGGTGGGTCGGGCATCACGCCGAGCTGGACGTGGCGCCCCTGCCGGCGCAGGCAGTTGATCGAGCCCACGCAGGTCGCCTCGCTGCCCAGCGCGTCGATCGACACGTGCGCCCCGCCGCCGGTCGCGGCGATGACCGCCTCGGCGACGTCGTCGGCGGCCGACGCGTCCACGGTCGCCGCCGCGCCGAACTTCCGGGCCAACTCCAGCGCCGGGCGGGCGACGTCCACCGCGACGACCTGCGCCCCGGCCGCAGCCGCGATCATGACTGCGGACAGGCCGATGCCGCCGCATCCGTGCACGGCCAGCCACTCGCCGGGCGCCACTCGCGCCTGCGTGACCACCGCTCGAAACGACGTCGCGAACCGGCAGCCCAGGGCAGCCGCGGCATGCATCGACAGCTCGGCGGGGATACCGACCAGGTTCAGGTCCGCGTTCTCGATCAGCACGTACTCGGCGAAGGACCCCCAGTGACTGAACCCGGGCTGGGTCTGCCGCTCGCAGATCTGCTGCTCGCCGAGGGCACAGGTGGCGCACCGCCCGCAGGCACAGACGAAGGGAACCGTCACCCGCGAGCCCGCCCGCCAGCCTGTCACCTCGGCGCCAACCGCCGCCACGGTTCCGGCGAGCTCGTGGCCGGGCACGTGGGGCAGCGGGATGGGTACGGCGTCGCGGCCCTGCCACCCGTGCCAGTCGCTGCGGCACAGCCCGGTGGCCGCCACCCGGATCACCGCGCCGTGCGGCGTGGGCACCGGATCGTCGACGGTCCTGACGTCCGGTTCCACGCCGAACCGGTCGTACACAACAGCGCGCATGGCTATCCCTTCATTGCCAGCTGGCCCACTGCTTCACCGCGAACGTGCCGCCGTTGCGGCGTACCTCGGCCGCGCCGGCGCCGGCGAAGTGGGCGGGGATCAGCAGGGCGTTGTGGTCGGCGGTCCACTCCAGGATCCGGCGCCTGGTGACCCGGGCGCGGTCCTCGTCCTCATCGAAGCAGGAGCTGTCCGGTTCGGCGATCTGGAGCGGGTTGTGCAGCAGGTCGCCGGCGAACACGGCGCGATCGGTGCCCGAGCGCAGCAGCACCACGGCGGACCCGGGGGTGTGGCCGGGGGCGGGCTCGATGCGCAGGTTGGCGTCCACGTCGTAGTGGTCGCCGTCCCACAGCACGGCCTGGCCGGCGTGCTGCACCGGCGCGACGCTGTCCTCGAAGGCGTTCTCCCACTGGCGTCCGGCGCGGGTGTCGTGCTCGTTGTCCGGGTTCCAGTAGTCGAAGTCGGCGCGGGCGATCAGGTACTCGGCGTTGCGGAAGGTCGGGCGCCATTCGCCGTCGGCCAGGTGGGTGTTCCAGCCGATGTGGTCGCCGTGCAGGTGCGTGCAGATCACCGTGTCGACGTCGTCGGGGTGGACGCCGGCGGCGGCGAGCTGACCGAGGTAGTCGGTGTCCAGGTGGGCGAACATCGGCATGTAGGGCCGCTCGCGGCCGTTGCCGACGCCGGTGTCGATCAGGATCGTCTGGCCGTCGCTGCGCAGCACCCAGGTCTGCATCATCATGTGGATCTCGTCGGCGGCCGGGTCGAGGTGCTCGGGGGCCAGCCAGCCCCGATGCCGGTGCCAGGGCTCGACCGGCACGTCGGGGAAGACGAACTCGCGCGGCAGGCGCAGCACCGGCAGCTCCATCACGCGGGTGATCTCGACGCTACCGAGGGTCATGGTGTCCATAGCGTCAGCCTTGCGCCGGGGCGGGCGCCGCGGAAATTCCGATGACGGCCGCTCCCTATGCCCGGGCGGCATCACCGGTCGAGGAAGCGCCGTGCGACCTCGTGGAACGCCTGCTTGGGCGTGTGGGTGCCGTCGCCGGCCACCGCCACGACCCCGAAGCCTGCCCTGTCGAGATCGAGGCGCGGGTCGTCGTGGCGCGGGTAGTCCGGCATGGCGTAGGTGAACACGAAGCAGCCGTACACCCCCAGCGCGTCGTACTGCTCGATCAGCTCCCCGAGGTAGCGGGCCTGGACGGCCTCGTCGCGGGGGTGGTCGTTACGGACGCGCGGTGGGTCGGCGAACCAGTTGACGATCTGGAAGGAGCCGGCTCCCCGCTGGTCGGCCCCGGCGAAGGCGCCGCAGCCGAACTCGGAGATGACGACGGGCTTGCCGTGGTCACCGACCAGGCCGCGCAGCCGGTCACCATAGGTGGCGTGGTTGCGGCGGGACCGGTAGAGGCTCACGCAGACCAGGTCGAACAGCGACCAGTCGACGCGCTCCCAGCCGGCAGCCGCATAGGTGACCGGCCCTCGGAAGTGCTCGCGCGCGGTGGCCGAGGCGGCGGCGAGCATGCGGTGCAGCCTCCTGTCGATCCGACGGCGGAGCGCGCGGTGGAACGTCAGGATGAGCTTCAGGCGGAGGAACGACCGAGGCCCGGGGACGATGCCGGGCGCGGTGTGCGAGAACTCGCTCCCGACCAGGAGCGTCACCCGGTCCGGGTGGTCCCGGCGCAGCCGCTCGGCGGCCTCGGCGGTGGCCTCCAGGTGTTCCAGCCGCTCGGTCCGGCGCAGCTCGGGGACGTGCGGACGGACGTAGACGTCGAGCCCCTCGTCGAGGGCCGAGCGGGCGGCGTCGACCAATCGCCCGACGTCGTCGCAGATCAGCATGACCGCGGTGCAGTGCAGGTCCCCGGCGATGGTCTTCATGTCATGTCGCACGTCCGCGCCACCGACCAGGTAGGAGATGCCGCGAACGGTCAGCATGCGGCCGGACGCTACAGCGGCCCCACGCCGGTGACGGTGAGAATTACGGCGCCGGCCTGCTCGGACGCCTCCAGGTCCACCTCGGCGTCGATCGTCCAGTCGTGGTAGCCCTCGGGGTCGTCCAGCACCTGGCGGACCTCCCAGCGGCGCGGGTGCTCGGTCACCCGGAACAGGTCGGGCCCGCGCGCGTGCGCGTCCGTGCGGAGCTCGTCGAACTCGGCGTAGTACGGCTCCAGCGCGGCCCGCCAGCGCTCGGCGCTCCACTGGCCGGACGGGTCGTCCAGCGCGGCCAGCTCGTCCCAGCGCTGCCGGGCCGCGAGCTGGACCCGGCGGAACATGGCGTTGCGGACCAGCACGCGCAGGGCCTTCGGGTCCAGCGTGGGGGAGGAGCGGGGCCGGCGCACCGACGGGCCGGCGTCGGAGTCCGGGTTGGCCAGTTTCTCCCACTCGTCGAGCAGGCTGGAGTCGACCTCGCGGACCAGCTCGCCGAGCAGCTCGATCAGGTCGGCCAGCCCCTCCGTCCTGGCCTCCTCGGGGACGGTCTGGCGCAGCGCCTTGTACGCGTCGGTGAGGTAGCGCAGCACCAGCCCCTCGGAGCGGGCCAGCCCGTAGTGGCCGACGTACTCCACGAACGTCATGGACCGCTCGTACAGGTCCCGCGCCACGGACTTGGGGGACAGCTCGAAGTCGGCCACCCACGGATGCCCGCGCCGGTAGGTCTCGAACGCGGCCTCCAGCTCCTCGGCGAGCGGCTTCGGCCAGGTGACGTCCTCCAGGAGCACCATCCGCTCCTCGTACTCGATGCCGTCGGCCTTCATCTCGGCCACCGCCTCGCGCCGGGCGGCGGACCGCTGCGCCTGCAGCACCTGCCGGGGGTCGTCCAGGGTGGACTCGATCACCGACAGCACGTCCAGCGGGTAGTCCGGCGACTCCCGGTCCAGCAGCTCCACGGCGGCCAGCGCGAACGGCGACAGCGGCTGGTTGAGCGCGAAGTCGAGCTGCAGGTCGATGGTGACCTTGACGCGGCGGCCGTCGGTGTCCGGCTCCGGCAGCTGCTCGACCACGCCGCCGGCCAGCAGCGCCCGGTAGATGGCGATGGCCCGGCGGATGTGCCGCCGCTGCGCCGGGCGGTCCTCGTGGTTGTCCTCCAGCAGGTGGCGCATGTGCGCGAGCGTGTCGCCCGGGCGGTTGATGACGTTGAGCAGCATCGCGTGGCTGACGGTGAAGCTGGAGGTCAGCGGGGCGGGCTGGGCCGCGACCAGCCGCTCGTAGGTCGACCCGCTCCAGGAGATCTCGCCCTCCCGGGGCTTCTTGCGCACCACCTTGCGCCGCTTCTTCGGGTCGTCACCGGCCTTGGCCAGCGCCTTCGCGTTCTGCGCCTCGTGCTCGGGGGCCTGCACGACGACCGTCCCGATGGTGTCGTACCCGGCGCGCCCGGCCCGCCCGGCGATCTGGTGGAACTCCCGCGCGTTCAGGTGCCGGCTGCGGGTGCCGTCGTACTTGGCCAGCCCGGTGAACACCACGGTCCTGATCGGCACGTTGATCCCGACCCCGAGGGTGTCCGTGCCACAGACCACCTTGAGCAGCCCGGCCTGGGTCAGCCGCTCGACCAGCCGCCGGTACTTGGGCAGCATGCCCGCGTGGTGCACGCCGATGCCGTGGCGCAACAGCCGCGACAGCGTCCGCCCGAACCCGGCCGCGAACCGGAACCCCCCGATCAGCTCCGCGATCTGGTCCTTCTCCTCGCGGGTGCAGACGTTGATGCTGGTCAGCGCCTGGGCGTGCTCGGCGGCGGAGGCCTGGGTGAAGTGCACGACGTAGACCGGGGCCTGCTTGGTGGACAGCAGCTCCTCGACCGTCTCGTGCAACGGCGTGGTCGCGTAGGAGAACATCAGCGGCACCGGCCGCTCGGCGGAGCTGACCACCGCGGTCGGCTGCCCGGTGCGCCGGGTGAGGTCCTCCTGGAACCTGGTGACGTCGCCCAGCGTCGCCGACATCAGCAGGAACTGCGTGTGCGGCAGCTCCAGCAGCGGCACCTGCCAGGCCCAGCCCCGGTCCGGGTCGGCGTAGAAGTGGAACTCGTCCATCACGACCTGGCCGACGTCCGAGCCGGCGCCCTCGCGCAGCGCGATGTTGGCCAGCACCTCGGCGGTGCAGCACACGATCGGCGCGCCGGCGTTGATGCTGGAGTCGCCGGTCATCATGCCGACCTGCTCGGCGCCGAACACGTCGCACAGCGCGAAGAACTTCTCCGACACCAGCGCCTTGATCGGCGCGGTGTAGAAGCTGCGCACGCCCTGGGTCAACGCGGCGAAGTGCGCCCCCGTGGCGACCAGGCTCTTCCCGGACCCGGTCGGGGTGGCCAGGATGACGTTCGACCCGGAGACCAGCTCGATCAGCGCCTCCTCCTGCGCCGGGTAGAGGGAGATGCCCTGCCCGGTCGTCCACCGGGTGAAGGCGTCGTAGATCGCGTCCGAGTCGACGGTGTCGGGAATCAGGTCGGTGAGCGTCATGTCACCGTCGATCGTGCCAGCTCGCCGCCGCGGCCACCGTCATCGGGCGTCGCACAGCTCGTCGGGGTGTCGCGCATGGTGCGGGGTGTGCGGCGCCCCGGGTAGGTATGCGTCGCACAGGTCACGACGCGCTCGCGCCCTCCGGGACCGAGCCGGGCGCGTCCCGCCGGCCGTTCCAGGGCAGGGGGGAGGCCAGCCGGGTTGGGGTGTTGCGGCCGCGCAGGGTGACCGCGTCACCGATCACCCAGTGCCGGGCCTCGGCGTTGGCGGCCAGGGTCACGGCGTTGCGGGCCGCGAGCACCAGACCGGGCACGGTCTTGGCCAGCTCGGTGAGCCTGGCCGCCTCGTTCACCGGGTCGCCGATCACGGTGTACTCGTAGCGGCGAACCCCGCCCACGTACCCGGCGACCGCGTCACCGGCCGACACCCCGATCCCGGCGAACGCCTCGGGCACCTCGTTAGCGAGCCGCACCGCCATCTCGCGAGCGGCCGCCAGCGCCCGGCCGGCGGGATCGTCGATGTCCTCCGGCGCGCCGAACACCGCCAGCGCCGCGTCGCCCTCGAACTTGTTGATCCACCCGCCGCAGGCCTCCACCACCTCGACGACCACGCCGAAGAACCTGTTCAACAGCGCCACCACCTCGGTGGGCGAGCGCTCGGCGGCCAGCGGCGTGGACCCGACCAAATCGACGAACAGGATGGCCACCGTCCGTACCTCGCCGCCGAGCTGCACCTCGTCGGTCGCGGTGGCCGCCCGCGCCACGTCCCGGCCCACGTGCCTTCCGAACAGGTCGCTGATCCGCTCGCGCTCGCGCAACCCACCGGCCATGGTGTTGAACCCGGCCTGCAGCTGGCCCAGCTCGGTGGCGTCGTACACCGGCACCGAGACGTCCAGGTCACCGCGCTCGACCTGCTGCAGCGCCAGCCGCACCGTCCGCACCGGGTCGGCCACCGCGCGGGCGGCGCCGACGGTGGTCAGGAACCCCATCAGCAGCGCCACCCCGCCGCCGGCGAGCATCAGGATCGCCAGCTGCTCGGCCGGCACGTCGCCGTACACCAGCGCGCTGCCGCCGGACACCAGCAGGCCGCTGACCGGGACGGCGGTGCCCAGCATCCAGAACAGCACCGGCCGCAGCAGCACGCTGGCCTTGAACCGCGGCCGGGGCGGGTTGCCGGCCAGCACCCGCGACGCCGCCCGGCGCAGGATCCGCTCGGCGAGCAGGTAGCACAGCGCGCAGGTGGTGATGCCGCCGACCAGCCAGGTCTCCGCGATGGCCAGCCCCAGCCGCACCGAGAACGTCGAGTTCACCGCGCCGAACAGCACAGTCGCCAGCCCCCAGGTGACCATCAGGACCTGGGACACCCGCAGCGGCCCGTGCAACACCAGCTGGCGTTCCTGCGGCGCGTCGTCGACCCGGGCGCGGAACCGCAGCGCTATCCAGAGCAGCGCCAGCGGGACGACGACCACCAGGTAGCTGGCCACCAGCACCAGGTTGAGCAGCAGCACCCGATCGGGGTCGGGCAGCGGACCCTTGGGCAGCGCCCAGACCGCGAATACCACCGTCCCGATCGTGCCCGCCACGTTCGCGGTGATCATGACAACGGCGAGCAACAGCCGGGCCGGCCAGTCGATGACCGGCCGGAGTTGGTCCGAACGCGCTCGCTTGGCCATAACGCGCCGAATTCTACGCGGTGAACGATCAGCTCCACCCCGCCGTGGTCCGCCGAGCGGTTTCTACCTCACTTCCGGGCGGCGGAACCGGCTGCCGCACGGGCCGCGACCAGCACCAGGACGGCGACCACGATCGCGCCGATGCTCGCCGGCACCTGCATTCCAACGGGCAGCATCCGGGCCAGCTGAAATGAGCCGAGCTCATTCCCGGAGAATTTCTGAGCCAACGGAATAATGCCCTGGGATATCAACAGCACCCAGCCGACGACCTGGAGCGTAGCTTTCACGGTGATTCCTCTCAGCGAATATGACACACGAATTCGCTGAGAAAACTATCCCGCGCACGGCCGGGGCGGAGTCCACCGTCGGTACCAGCGCGGGTCATCACTTCGATCGACGAGCGGTCTAGCCCCAGACGCCGGTACCCGCGCTGACCTGGGTGCGCCGCGACGGGGCGTCCAGCCGCAGCCCCCTGCCCACCGCGCCGCCGGGGTGGATCGGGCGGCGCACCCGCAGCACCGGCCACGCCGGCGAGGGCGGGAAGAACGCGCTGAACTCGGCGCAGGGCGCGAGCCCGAGCTTGGCGCAGGTCTGGACGAACAACTCGTACTGGTGCACCGCCTCGGACACGTTGCCGGCGGCCAGGTGGGCCTCGATCAGGGCGCGGCGGGCGCCCTCGCGCAGCGGCTCGGCCCCGACCACCAGCAGCCCGGCCCGGATCGCCAGCTCGTGCCGGCCGGCCGCGGTGAGCCGGCGGCACAGCGACTCCAGGGCGTGCAGCCGGACCCGGCGGAACCGCTCCCGCTCCGGACGCACCCAGTCCTCGGCCCAGCCGGGCAGCAGGTCACCGGAGAGCAGCTCGACCAGCTCGTCGGGCGCGTGCGACTCCACGGCGGACGGCGCCTGCTCCCACGCCCGCAGCAGCTCGAGAGCGCGCGCCAGGTCGACGCTGACCTCGCCGGACAGCCGCAGCGTGCCGTCCTGGGCGACGACCAGGTCACCGAGCGAGTCGCACACCCCGGCCAGCGTGCCCAGCGCGACGTCGCCGGTCAGCCGGGGCCAGAGCACCCGGGCCAGGTCGCGGGCGGCGGTCGGAGCCGCGATGAGCGCGAGCAGCGCGAGCACGCGGCGCTCGTCGTTCTCCAGGGGAGAGGTGGCGGTGGTGGTGGCACCGGTGCCGGTCGCGAGGGGGATCCGCAGCTCGAAGGAGCCGAGCACGCGCAGCCGAGGCCGGAGTACCGGCACGTCTGAACATGGCTGACTTTGTGACATTTCTTGTGTCCCCACATTCGGCCGATGGGACGAATGTGACTGCGTCTGTCCCACCGACTGATGATCTGTGCCGACGCGTGTGGACGCCTTCGGGCGCGGGTCAGCCCCCGTAGTCTTCCCGGTGTGCGTGGCGATGCCTAGGTCCGTTCCGGGAATCATCTTCGCCCATTCGTGCCGCCGGCCCGTCGCCGGGGTCGGTTTTGCCGGCCTTCCGGCCCCCGGGAGGTCAGTTCCGGGCGGCCTGCAGCCGGACGTGGGTGCCCTGCGCGTCGGACCAGACGTGCAGCAGGTCGCAGAGTTGGCGGGCGATCCAGATGCCTCGCCCGCGCGGCGCGCTGGGATGCGGCGGGCGTAGCCCGGGCAACGGTTCGTCCAGCGTGCCGCCGTCGTGCACCTCGCAGACCAGCCGGTCGGACTGCTGCCACATCTGGAGCTGGCCGACGCCGTAGCCGTGCTCGACGGCGTTGCTGGCGACCTCGTTGACCGCCAGCACGAAGTCCTCCGCCTGGTCCGCCCGCAGCCCGACGGCCTCGGTCGCCTCGCCCACCGCCGAGCGCAGCTCGATCAGCTGCCACGGGGTGAAGCTCAGCTCGCGGTCCGGGGCGCCCAGCCGGGCCGGCGCGTTCACCGGGTACATGACCAGCACGTCGGACGGCTGGCGCACGTCCGGGTTGTCGCGCACGGTCCCGTCCGGGTCGATCAGGTGCGGGTGGTTCCACTGGACGGCGGCGGTCACCGTCTTGGTCTCCAGCCCGGTGGGGTAGAGGCAGGTCATCGTGATCGGCAGGCTGGCCAGCGCGACGTTCAGCGCGGCGTCCGCCTCGATCCAGGCGGCCGGCTCGACCCCGGGGCGGTGCGGGTGGTGCTCGGCGACCACGGTGACCGGGCCGGCCCAGTCGGTGAGCTCGCGCAGCTCGCGGGCCCGCTGGGTGACGACCGCCTGCCCGGACCCGCGCAGCCACGGCTCCGGCGGCGGCATGTGGATCAGCCCTCCGGTGCTGCCCAGCGCCTCGCGCAGCCGGCGCTCGGTCTGCGGGGAGACGATCAGCGCGACGGGCATCTCCTGGCGCAGCGCCTGTTCCACCAGCGGCACCGCGACGGCAAGGAGGTTCTCCGCGTCCGTGTAGTACGCGGCGCGGTGGGTGAACAGGCGCGGCAGCGCCGTCCTGGTGTTCTCGAACCTCACGGCTTCCTCATGCGGTGCTGGCCTCGCGCAGGGTCAGCTGTTCGGCGAACCCGGCACCGCACCGGTCCAGTACTCGCCGCAGCCCCGGCTTCACCCCGTAGAGCACCAGCTTGTGGCTCTGCGGGAATCCCTCCGCCGCCTGGACGAACTGGACGATGGTGGTGACGTCGGCGAAGCGCAGCGACTCCAGGTGCACCTGGATCTCGTTGGTCTGGTCCGCCGTGCGCAGTGCCCTGTCCAGCTCTTTGTCGATGACGCTGCGTACCAGGTGCCTATTGCTGAAGTCAATCTCGCCGGCCACTCGGGTGCTGAATGGGGCCTGCCGGGTGATCCGCAGCAGCCCGTCGTCGTAGATCGCTGGAGTAATCACGTCAATCGGATGCATCTCGCACAGTTCGTCTAGTTCGGGGATGGACCAATGGATCCGTTCGTACTGGCAGAGCAGGGTCACGGGGTGGCCCTGCAGTGCGTCGTGCACCGCTCGGTCGTAGTCGGCCAGCGCGAGCCCGCTCGGGCGGTGCACGGCGCCCACCGGCTCGTCGGTGATCCTGATCCGGGAGTAGCCCTCGTCGAACGACTCCGCGATGGTCCGCCCGACCAGCGCCGTCATCTCGTCGAGTGACATCTTCCAGAGCTGGTCGGTGACCTCCGGGGGGACCATCGTCAGCTGGCCGGTGCGCATGTGCTTGGCGACGTCGACATTGTCCTCGCGCAACCGGCGGAGCAGCGGCGCGGCGCTGCGAGCACCGTCGTAGTAGAAGACCTTCTCGTCGCGCGCGAACCCTCCGCGCACGAAGCCGGCGGCGACCTCCCAGTGTTGTTCGTCGCTGTCCATCACGACGCAGGCGTGATCGCCGAGCGCGATCTCGTCAAGTGTCTTGGACACGGACAACGTTCACCCACCCGAGTTCATTACTGTGTGCCGGCCATCGATGAACTGTATGTGATCGGCGTCAACTTATCGCGTCCGTCCGGGCCGGACGGCCGGAATCGCGCGCCAAGCGGACAACCTACCCACCGTTGACCGCAACCAGTTGCCGCTGGGCCGCACTCACACGGGTAGCAGGTTGAACAATTGTCGCACCCGGCGCTGTCCCGATGCCGACCCCCATCCGGACCAGCCATCCATTGGCCCGAACGGGAGCGGCACCGGGCGCGACCTCAGCCAGCTTCAGCCGGTGGAGACCGCGACGTACTTGGTGTTGAGGTACTCCGCGATGCCGTCGCGCCCGCCCTCACGGCCGAACCCGGAGGCCTTGATGCCGCCGAAGGGCGCCGCCGGGTTGGACACCAGGCCGGTGTTCAGCCCGACCATGCCGGTGTCCAGCGCCTCGGACACCCGCAGCGACCGGTTCAGCTCCCGGGTGTAGACGTAGGCGACCAGGCCGAACTCGGTGCCGTTGGCCAGCTCCAGGGCCTCGGCCTCGGTGCCGAAGGTGGTGATCGGCGCGACCGGGCCGAACACCTCCTCGCGCAGGATCCGGGCGTCCTCGGACAGCCCGCTGAGCACGGTGGGCCGGTAGAAGAACCCCGGCCCGTCCGGGGCGTCGCCCCCGGTGACCACCTTCGCGCCCTTGTCGGTGGCGTCGGTGACCAGCTCGACCACCTTGTCCCGCTGGTCGGCGTCCACCAGCGGCCCGACCTGGGTGCCCTCCTCGGCGCCGTGGCCGACCTTCAGCGCGCTGAGCTTCTCGGCCAGCCGCCGGGTGAACTCCTCGGCGACGCCCTCCTGGACGTGGAACCGGTTGGCGGCCACGCAGGACTCGCCGTTGTTGCGCATCTTGGCCACGACCGCGCCGGCCACGGCGGCGTCCAGGTCGGCGTCGTCGAAGACCAGGAACGGCGCGTTGCCGCCCAGCTCCATGGACAGCCGCAGCAGGTTGCGCGAGCCCTGCTCCATCAGCGTGCGCCCGACCGGGGTGGACCCGGTGAACGACACCTTGCGCAGCCGGGGGTCGTCCATCAGCGGCTTGGTCACCGCCGACGCGGACCGGCTGGTGACCACGTTGAGCACGCCCTTGGGCAGGCCGGCGTCGGCCATGATCTCGGTCAGCCGGAGCATGGACAGCGGGGTGAGCTTGGCCGGCTTGAGCACCATGGTGCAGCCGGCCGCCACGGCGGGGCCGATCTTGCGGCTGCCCATCGCCAGCGGGAAGTTCCACGGCGTGATCAGCAGGCACGGGCCGACCGGCTGGCGCATGGTGAGCAGCCGGTCGTTGTTGGAGGGGCTGCGCGCGAAGGTGCCCTCGATGCGGACCGCCTCCTCGGCGAACCACCTGTAGAACTCGGCGGCGTAGGCCACCTCGGTCTTCGACTCGGCCAGGCTCTTGCCCATCTCCAGCGTGCACAGCAGCGCCAGCTCGTCGATGTGGTCGTGGATGGCCTGGTACGCGCGGCGCAGCACCTCGCCGCGCTCCCGGGGCGGGGTCGCGGCCCAGCCCGGCCCGGCCGCCTCGGCGGCGTCCAGCGCGGCCAGCGCGTCGGCCGGGGTGGCGTCGGCGACCTCGCGCAGCGGTTCACCGGTGCCGGGGTCGTGCACGGCGATCGTGCCGCCACCGGATGCCTCCCGCCACTCGCCGTCGATGTACAGCCCCGTCGGGGCGGCCTGCAGCGCCTTGTTCCAGTCGTCTCGGGTCATAGGGTCGGTCTACCCCAGCCACCCCGCCGTGAACCAGGGCCAGTGCTCAGCCGGACGAGTGACATCGCCGGCACCCAAGGTCAACATCATCGGGCCGGCCTACCCGGTCGAGGGCCGCGGACCGTTCATCGGGGGCCGCTTCCGCGGCGGGGAGTGAGCGTGCGATCGTTCGCTGATGGATTCTTGGCGGCTGGTCGAACCCGAGCTTGATCTTGACCGGTTGGCACAGACCGAATCGTTATTCGCGCTGTCCAACGGCCACATCGGGCTGCGCGGCAACCTCGACGAGGGGGAGCCGCACTCGCTTCCGGGCAGCTACCTGAACTCGGTCTACGAGCTGCGCCCGCTGCCCTACGCGGAGGCGGGGTACGGCTACCCGGAGTCCGGCCAGAGCGTCATCAACGTGACCAACGGCAAGCTGATCCGGCTGCTGGTGGACGACGAGCCGTTCGACGTCCGCTACGGCGAGCTGCACCGCCACGAGCGCACCCTGGACTTCCGCGACGGCGTGCTGCGCCGCGAGGTGGAGTGGTCCAGCCCGGCGGGGCAGCGGGTGCTGGTGAAGTCCACCCGGCTGGTGTCGTTCGTGCAGCGCTCGATCGTGGCCATCCAGTACGAGGTGACCCCGCTGGACCAGCCGGCGCGGATCGTGCTGCAGTCCGAGCTGATCGCGAACGAGCAGCTCCCGCCGCCGGGCAACGACCCGAGGGTGTCCGCCGTGCTGGAGGCTCCGCTGGAGTCCGAGGAGGTGGACCCCAACGGCACCGGCGTGCTGCTGGTGCACCGGACCAAGCGCAGCGAGCTGCGGATGGCCGCGATGATGGACCACATCTGGGACGGCGACGACGACGTCCTGGTCACCGTGGACGCGCATCCGGACGCCGGCAGCGTCACGCTGAGCACGGCGCTGGAGCCCGGGCAGCGGTTCCGGCTGGTCAAGCTGGTCGGTTACGGCTGGTCCAGCCAGCGCTCCCGGCCGGGGGTGCGCAGCCAGGTGATGGCCGCGGTGACCGCCGCCAAGCACACCGGGTGGCAGGGGCTGTGCACCGAGCAGCGCCAGTACCTCGACGAGTTCTGGGCCAACGCGGACGTCCGGCTGGACGGCGACGAGCGGCTGCAGCAGGCGACCCGGTTCGCGCTGTTCCACGTGCTGCAGGCGGGCGCGCGCGCCGAGCAGCGGGCCATCCCGGCCAAGGGGCTGACCGGCTCCGGCTACGACGGGCACACGTTCTGGGACACCGAGACGTTCCTGCTGCCGGTGCTCACCTACACCTCACCGAGGGCGGCCCGCGACGCGCTGCGCTGGCGGCACAGCATCCTGGACCTGGCCAGGGAGCGGGCTCACCAGCTCGGCCACTCCGGGGCGACGTTCCCGTGGCGCACCATCCGGGGCCAGGAGTGCTCGGGCTACTGGCCGGCGGGCACGGCGGCGTACCACATCAACGCCGACATCTCCGATGCCGTGCTGCGCTACGTGCACGCCACCGAGGACGTGGAGTTCCAGCGCGACTACGGGCTGGAGATCCTGGTCGAGACGGCCCGGATGTGGATGTCGCTGGGGCACTTCGACGCGGCCGGGCGGTTCCGGATCGACGGGGTGACCGGGCCGGACGAGTACAGCGCGCTGGCCGACAACAACGTCTACACCAACCTGATGGCGCAGCGGAACCTGCGCGGCGCCGCCGACGTGGTGGTCCTGCACCCGGAGAAGGCCGGCGAGCTGGCGGTGGCGGACTCCGAGGCGGGGCAGTGGCGCCGCGCCGCCGACTCGATGTACGTGCCCTACGACGAGCGGCTGGGGGTGCACCCGCAGGCCACCGGGTTCACCGACCACGAGCGGTGGGACTTCGCCAACACCCCGGCGGAGAAGTACCCGCTGCTGCTGCACTACCCGTACGGCGACATCTACCGCAGCCAGGTGATCAAGCAGGCGGACCTGGTGCTGGCGCTGCACCTGCGGGGGGACGCGTTCACGGCGGAGCAGAAGGCGCGCGACTTCGCCTACTACGAGCCGCTGACGGTGCGGGACTCCTCGCTGTCCGCGTGCACGCAGGCCGTCATCGCCGCCGAGATCGGGCACCTGCGGCTGGCCCAGGACTACCTGCACGAGGTGGCCCTGACCGACCTGGACGACCTGCACCAGAACACCGGCAGCGGCCTGCACATGGCCAACCTGGCCGGGGTGTGGCTGGTGCTGGTGGCCGGCTTCGGCGGCATGCGCGACCACGACGGCGAGCTGACCTTCGCGCCTCGGCTGCCGCCGGGGTGGACCAGGCTGCGGTTCGGGATGATCTGGAAGGGACGGCAGCTGCGGGTGGACGTCCGCAAGGACGAGGCCGGGTACAAGCTGCTCGACGGCGGCGAGCCGCTGGACCTGCGCCACCACGGCCAGAAGATCACCGCGCGGACCGGGAAGGCGGTGACCAAGCCGATCCCGCAGCTGCTCACGCCGGCGCCGGTGCACCAGCCGCCGGGCCGGCCGCCGCTGACCGGGGACACCTCGCACGGGCGCCCCTGGTTCGGCTGAGCCGGGTCAGACGAGTGGGGGCACCACCGCGTCGATGAGGTGCGGACCGGGCTCGGCCTGTGCGCGGGCCAGGGCCTCGGTCAGCTCCTCGGCGGTGGTGGCCCTGCTCGCCGGCACCCCCATGCCGGTGGCCAGGGACACGAAGTCCAGGCTGGGGTTGCCCAGGTCCAGAAGCTCGCTCGCCTTCGGTCCGGGCGCGCCGCCTTCCGACCCGGACTCCGCGCCGACCCGCTGCAGCTCCATGCGCAGGATGGCGTACGCGCCGTTGTTGTAGATCACGGTGGTGACGTCCAGGTTCTCCCTGGCGTGGGTCCACAGCGCGGACAGCGTGTACATCGCCGATCCGTCCGCCTCTAGGCAGAGCACCGGACGGTCCGGCGCCGCGACCGCCGCCCCGGTGGCCGCCGGCAGTCCGTACCCGATGGCCCCGCCGGTCAGGGTCAGCCAGTCGTGCCGGGGCGCGCCCTCGGTGGCCGCCGGCAGCCCGATCCCGGAGGTGTTGGCCTCGTCGACCACGATCGCGCCCTCGGGCAGCCAGGCGCCGATGGCGGCCGCCGTGGTCTCCACGGTCAGCGGGCCGGTGGGCGCCGCCGGCCGGTTCGCCGCCGCAACCGGGGCCTCGGTGCCGGGCGCGACCTCGTCGGCCAGCGCGACGAGGGCCTGTGCCGGCACCCCGGTGGGCTCGGCGAGCACGTGCACCTGGCAACCGTCCGGCACCAGGTCGCTGGGCTTGCCCGGGTAGGCGAAGAAGCTGACGGGGGAGCGGGCCCCGGCCAGCACCAGGTGCTTGGCCCCCTCCATCTGGTAGGTGGCCATCTCGGCCAGGTAGCCGAGCCGGCCCACCACGGGCACCCCCGCGCCGCGCTCCAGCCGGGTCGGGAACGTCTCGCACAGCAGCTTCGCCCCGGTGGCCGCCGCGATCCTGGCCGCCGCTGACAACCCCGGCTCGCGAGTGGCATCGCCGCCGATCAACAGCACGGTGTGCTCGCCGGACCGGAGCGCTTTGGCGGCCTCCGCGACGGCCTCCTCGGAAGGGCGCCCGGCCGGGGGAGCGGGGTGCGGTCTCGCCGGCGTGGCGCCCTCGCCCCAGGACACGTCCGCCGGCAGCATCAGCGTCGCCACCTGTCCGGGCGGTCCGCTCGCCGCCGCGACAGCCGCCGCCGCGTCGGCGCCCACGTCCGCCGTCCGCCCGGTCCGCCGCACCCACCCCGACACCGTGCCGGCCACCGCGTCGATGTCCGACTCCAGCGGCGCGTCGAACCGCTTGTGGTACGTCGCATGGTCGCCGACGATGTTGACGATCGGGCTCCGCGCCCGCCGCGCGTTGTGCAGGTTCGCCAGCCCGTTCCCCAGCCCCGGCCCCAGGTGCAGCAACACCCCGGCGGGCCGCCCCGCGATCCGCCCGTACCCGTCCGCCGCCCCGGTGGCCACCCCCTCGAACAGCGTCAACACCCCGCGCATCCTCGGCACCGTGTCCAGCGCCGCCACGAAGTGCATCTCCGAGGTGCCCGGGTTGGCGAAGCACACGTCCACCCCGCCGTCCACCAGCGTGTTGATCAGCGCCTGCGCGCCGTTCATACGAGTCCTCCCTGGTCAGGACCCGTGAGTGGCTAGGGGTGCCATAGCACCCCTAGCCACTCACGGGTTGAGCAGCACGCTTGGGTTGAGGATGCCCTCGGGGTCGAAGGCGGACTTGATCCGGCGCATCAGGGCGACGGTGGTCGGGTCGGTCAGCTCCAGGAAGTAGCGCTTCTTGGAGCGGCCGATGCCGTGCTCGCCGGAGATCAGGCCGCCCAGCTTCATGCTGGCCTCGAACAGCTCGCGCAGCAGCGCCGAGCGCACCTCGTCGTCGGCCTGGAACACCGCAAGGTGCACGTTGCCGTCGCCGGCGTGCCCGCAGCCCAGCACGTACGAGCCGTGCCGCTGGGCGATCTCGGCGGAGATCCGCAGGTACTCGGCGATGGCCGCCCTGGGCACCACCACGTCGATGATGTCGTTCGCGCCGGCCGCCTTGGACGTCCAGAACGCCTGCTCGCGCGCCTCCACCAGCCGCCGCGCCGAGGTCCCCGGCAGCACGTAGAGGTCGATGGCGCCCAGCTCGGTGAGCAGGGTGCCCAGCCGCTCGGTGTCCACGTCCAGCCGGTCGGCGTGCCCGCTCTCCAGCATGACCAGCAGGTACGCCTGGGCGGTCTCCTTGACCTCGTCGGGCAGCCCCAGGTCGATGCCCTGGGCGTGCGTGATGGCGCCCATGGTCAGCCCGTCGATGTACTCCAGGATCAGCGGCGCGAGCCCGCTGGCCACCACCTTCGGCACCGAGTGCGCGACCTCGTCCACGGTCCGGAACGGGGCGAGCACGGTGGCCTGGTGCGGCGGGCGGGGGTAGAGCCGCAGGGTGGCCTCGGTGACCACGGCCAGGGTGCCCTCCGAGCCGATGATCAGCTGCGTGAGGTCGTAGCCCGAGCTGGCCTTGACCAGCTTGCCGCCGGTGCGGATGACCTCCCCGGTGGGCAGCGCCGCCTCCAGGCCGAGCACCTGGGTGCGGGTCACGCCGTAGCGCACCGCGCGCATGCCGCCGGCGTTGGTGGCCACGTTGCCGCCCAGGCTGGCGCTCAGCTCGCCCGGGTACACCGGGTAGGTCAGCCGGTGCGCGGCGGTGGCCTCGTCCAGCTCGGCCAGCGTGACGCCGGGCTGGACCACCGCCACGTGGTTGTCGGTGTCGATCTCGAGTATCCGGTTCATCCGCTCGAACGAGATCACCAGCCCGTCCGGCTCGGGGACCGCCGCCCCGGACAGCCCGGAGCCGCTGCCCCGCGCGGTGACCGGGACCCGGTGCGCGGACGCCACCCGCAGCACCCCGGACACCTCGGCGGCCGAGGCCGGCCGGACCACCGCCGAGGGCCGGTGCGCCGTCGTGGACAGCGCCTCGTCGTGCCCGTAGTCCGCGCTGACCCGCTCGCCGGTCAGCACCTGGTCCGCGCCGACCACGTCGGCGAGGGCCGTCACGATGTCGCTCATCGTCGTCCCTCCCTGGATCAACGCGGACGAACCTACCCCGTGGTAGCGCCGGACACACCGGTGCGCATCTGTACGTCGGTGTGCGGCGCCGAGCGGATGGTCTGCAGCACCACGCAGTAGCGCTCGGTCAGCTTGAGCAGGGTGGCCAGCTCGTCCTCGGACGCCGCGCTGTCCAGGTCGAACGTCAACCGGATGTCCCGGAACCCGACGGGCGCGTCCTTGGCTACCCCCAGGGTGCCCCGGAAGTCCAGGTCGCCCTCGGCGTACACCCGGCCGGAGACGTCCAGCCCCAGCGAGGTGGCCACCGCCCGCAGGGTGACCCCGGCGCAGGCCACCAGCGCCTCCAGCAGCATGTCGCCGGAGCACAGCTGGGTGCCGTCCCCGCCGGTGGCCGGGTGCAGCCCGGCCTCGGCCAGCGCGGTGGCGGTGCGCACCCGGCAGGCCACGCCGGTGCCGTCCAGCTCGCCGTCCGCCTTGAGCGTGACCACGGCGGCGTCCGGGTCCTCCCGGTAGCGGGCTTTGAGCGGGCCCTGCAGGTCTTTGAGCGTGCTCGCGTCCATGCCCCGAGTCTGCCCAACCATCGCCGGTCCCGCAGCGGCGTGGGACGCTTCTGAGGTGGTTCGACCCGATGCACAGCGCGAGGCGGCCGGGCGGGTGGCCACCGTGCCCAACCTGCTCAGCCTGCTCCGGCTGGCCGGGGTGCCGCTGTTCGTCTGGCTGCTGCTCGGGCCGCACGCGGACGGCTACGCGGTGCTGGTGCTCGCCCTGAGCGGCATCACCGACTGGCTGGACGGCAAGCTGGCCCGCTGGCTGGACCAGTCCAGCCGGCTCGGCGAGCTGCTCGACCCCGCCGTGGACCGGCTCTACATCCTTGCCACCCTGGCCACCTTCCTGATCAGGGACATCGTGCCGTGGTGGGTGGTCGCCCTGCTGGTCGGCCGCGACCTGGTGCTCGCGGTCTGCGTGGCGGTGCTGCGCCGGCGCGGTTACCGGCCGTTCCCGGTGACCTACCTCGGCAAGGCGGCCACCTTCAACCTGCTCTACGCCTTCCCGCTGCTGTTGCTCGCGCGCGCCGCCGGCCCCGGGGTGGCCGACGTCGCGCTCGCGTTCGGCTACGCGTTCACGGTCTGGGGCAGCGCGCTCTACCTGTGGTCCGGGGTGGTCTATCTGATCCAGTTCGCCCGCGCGCTGCGGCCGGTCACGACCGGTGCCAACCTCGATCGGGGAGGTCGATAGGCTTTCCGGGTGATCCCAGAGGAGCTGCGCTACACCGAAGAACACGAATGGGTCGGCACGGCCGGCGAGGACACGGTGCGGGTGGGCGTGACGGACTATGCCCAGAAACAGCTCGGCGACGTGGTGTTCGTGCAGCTCCCCGAGGTCGGTCAGCGAGCCGAAGCCGGCACGGCGCTCGGCGAGGTCGAGTCCACCAAGTCGGTATCCGACCTCTTCGCGCCGGTGACCGGCGAGGTCGTGGCCGTCAACGAGGCGCTCACCGAGACGCCCGAGCTGGTGAACTCCGAACCCTACGGCGCCGGCTGGATGTTCGAGATCCGTCCCGACCAGCCCATCGACGAGAGCCTCGGCGGGTTGTTGGACGCATCCGCGTACCGCTCGCTGACCAGCTAGTCCTGAACCCCTCGCCGCGCGGTACGTTGGGCGCCACACCCAGCATCGCCGTTCGCGGCTCACCCGACACCGCGCAGGAGGAGACCCCGAGGTGACCACCAACGACGGGCCCGGCGTACCGCCAGAACGTTCTCCGGAGACGACCTCTGTCTTCCGGGCCGACTTCCTCAGCGAGCCCGACGCCCCGGCGGCCGAGCAGCCCGTCTCCGGGGTCGACGCACTGCCTCCCGGGTCGGCCCTGCTCGTCGTGAAGCGTGGTCCGAACGCCGGCTCCCGGTTCCTGCTGGACCAGGCCACGACCAGCGCCGGCCGGCACCCGGACAGCGACATCTTCCTCGACGACGTCACGGTTTCCCGCCGGCACGCCGAGTTCCGCCGCGACGTCGGCGAGTTCGTCGTCGTGGACGTCGGCAGCCTCAACGGCACCTACGTCAACCGCGAGCCGGTCGACACCGCCGTGCTCGCCAACGGGGACGAGGTGCAGATCGGCAAGTTCCGGCTGGTCTTCCTGACCGGTCCACGAGATGCCGGTCAGGGGGCCGCCCAGGGGAACGGGTGACCGCCCCGCAGTGGTCTCGGGGACGCGGCGCCGAGGAGGGCCGCTGGAGCATCGGAGCCGTGCTGGACCGGCTCCGAGGTGAGTTCCCCGATGTGACCATCTCCAAGATTCGGTTCCTGGAGTCCGAGGGCCTGGTGTCCCCGGCCCGCAGCGCCTCCGGGTACCGGCAGTTCTCCAGCGAGGACCTGGAACGGCTGCGCTTCGTGCTCGCCGCGCAGCGCGACCATTACCTCCCGCTGAAGGTCATCAAACAGCAGCTGGACGAGCGGGACCGGCAGAGCAGCGGGGAGGGCCGTCCGCTCGTGGTCGTGCCCAGTGGAGAGCCGGAGGCGCCGTCCGTGCCCAACCGGGTGCGCCTGACCCGCGAGGACCTGCTCGCCGAGGCGGAGATCGACGTCACCACGCTGGCCGCGTTGGAGCAGTACGGGATAGTCCGTTCGGGCGCCGCCGGGTTCTACGACACCGACGCCGTCGAGCTGGCCCGCACCGCGAGCGCGCTCACCGAGTTCGGCATCGAGCCTCGGCACCTGCGGGCGTTCCGGGCCGCCGCCGACCGCGAGACGGGCCTGTTGCAGCAGATCGTCGGCCCGGTGGCCAAGCAGCGCGACCCGGACGCGGCCGCCCGCGCCGAGGACCTGCTGCGCGAGATGGCGGGGCTGTCCGTGCGGCTGCATGCGCTGTTGATCCGTGTGGGGCTGCGGGAAGGTCTACCCCGGTGAATCTCGCTCGGACACAGGACCCATCGCTGGGCGGCGCGCAAATAAGGGTTCGCCCGTGTAGCGTCTAAGCATCAGGGTCCACCGGATCCGACCCGACAACTGGACCAACTCAGGGGCGATCAGGTGGTGCGAGTCCCCGTCGGGGAGGGAGGCGAGACGCGTGAGTGAGATGCGCGTGGTGGGTGTGCGAGTCGAGCTGCCCGCGAACCAACCGATTCTCTTGCTGCGGGAGACCAACGGCGATCGTTACCTGCCGATCTGGATCGGCTCGGTCGAGGCCACCGCTATCGCGTTGGAGCAGCAGGGCGTCAAGCCGGCGCGGCCGTTGACGCACGACCTGCTCAAAGACGTGATCAAGTCGTTGGGCCGGCGGTTGGAGCAGGTACGGATCACCGACCTGCAGGAAGGCACCTTCTTCGCCGAGTTGGTCTTCGACGGCGGCACCAGGGTGTCCGCCCGGCCCAGCGACTCGGTGGCGCTGGCGCTGCGCGTCGGGGTGCCGATCCACGCCGAGGAGAACGTCCTCTCCGAGGCCGGGTTGATCATCCCGGACGAGCAGGAGGACGAGGTGGAGAAGTTCCGCGAGTTCCTCGACTCGGTGTCGCCGGAGGACTTCCGGGGTGCACAACCCTGAAGTCACCGTCGAAGGTTGCCGCGCGTCGCGTTGACCCGCCGGTGACCTCGGCATACGGTTTCCCAATGGAATCCGAGCCGCCCGACGATGAGCACGCCACGCCGGCTGGTCAGGGCGAGCTCTTTCCGGACTCGGCGCTCGCGGATGGCCTGCCCGACCAGCTCAGCGGGTATCGCGGCCCGACCGCCTGCCAGGTGGTCGGCATCACCTACCGCCAGCTCGACTACTGGGCGCGCACCGGGCTGGTGGTGCCGTCCATCCGAAGCGCGACCGGGTCGGGCAGCCAGCGGCTGTACTCGTTCAAGGACGTCCTGGTCCTCAAGGTGGTCAAGCGGCTGCTGGACGCCGGGGTGTCGCTGCAGAACATCAGGCTCGCCGTGGACCACCTGCGGGCCAGGGGCATCCGCGACCTGGCGGGCATCACGCTGCTTTCGGACGGCACCACGGTCTACGAGTGCGCGTCTCCCGAGGAGGTCGTCGACCTGCTGCAGGGCGGCCAGGGCGTGTTCGGCATCGCGATCGGCGGGGCCATGCGGGAGATCACCGGCACCATCAGGGAGTTTCCGGCGGAACGGGCCGACGGCGTCATCGCCCCGGACGGGCCCGAGGACGAGCTGAGCCGCCGCCGCGCCGCCAAGCGGATCAGCTGAAGGATCCTGTCGGCCGCTGGCGCTACCGTCCGGGTGGTTCGTTTCCGCCAGGTCAGGAGGCCGCGATGACGCGCATCGACGAGATCGCCCCCGGTATCTACCGGGTTTCTACCCACGTGCCCGGCATCGGGCCGACCGGGATGAGCTTCAACCAGTTCTTGATCGATGCCGAGCAGCCGCTGCTGTTCCACACCGGCCACCGGTCCATGTTCGACGCGGTGGTCGAGCAGGTCGGCCGGGTCGTGCCGGTCGAGCGGCTGCGCTGGATCACCTTCGGGCACCTGGAGTCCGACGAGTGCGGCTCGATGAACCAGTTCCTGGCCGCCGCGCCGCACGCCGAGGTGGCGCACGGCGCGCTGGGCTGCATGCTCTCGGTCAACGAGATGGCCGACCGGCCGCCGCGCGCGCTGGCCGACGGCGAGGTGCTCGACCTGGGCGGCAAGCGGGTGCGCCGCCTGGAGACCCCGCACGTCCCGCACGGCTGGGACGCCGGCGTGCTCTACGAGGAGACGACGAACACGCTGCTCTGCGGGGACCTGTTCACCCACCTCGGCGACGGCCCGCCGGTCACCGAGGACGACCTGGTCGCACCCGCGGAGCAGGTCGAGGACGCGATGCACGCGACCTGCCTGACCCCGGAGACCGGCCCGACGGTGCGCCGGCTCGCCGAGCTGGAGCCCGGCACGCTGGCGGTGATGCACGGATCGTCGTTCGTCGGGGACGCCGGCTCCGCGCTGCGGCGGCTCGCCGACGGCTATGACACCAGGCTCGCCGCCGCGCGCTAGGCTGACGGGGTAGTCGCCGATCCCACGCAGGAGAGTCCCGGCCGCCGCCAGCGGTACGGGCGCCGAAGGAGCAAATCCTCCCCGGAACCTCTCAGGCACCCCGGACCGCGTGGGCGAGACGCCTCTGGAAAGTGACGGCTCGAGCTGATCCAGCCGTCCGCCGAAGGGGAAAGCCCGGTACACCCGGGCGAATCTCTCAGGCGCCCGCGCAGGGCATGGACAGAGGGGGAGGGCAGGCCGAAGGCTGCTCCCGACTCGGAGGCGCGATGACCCCGTCAGACCCCACCCGTACCCTGGCCGACCTGGAGAACGGTATCCCGTTCGTGGCCCGCCACCTCGGTCCGGACGACTCCGAGCTGGCCACGATGGCCGAGGTGATCGGCGTCGGCTCGCTGGACGAGCTGGCCGACCGCGCCGTGCCGCCCGGCATCCGCACCGCCACCGATGCCGGCCCAGGGACGCTGCCCCCGGCCGCCACCGAGTCCGAGGCGCTGGCCGAGCTGCGCGCCCTGGCCGCCCGCAACAACCCCACCGTGCCCATGATCGGCCTCGGCTACCACGGCACGGTGACCCCGCCGGTGATCCGCCGGTCGGTGCTGGAGAACCCGGCCTGGTACACGGCCTACACCCCGTACCAGCCGGAGATCAGCCAGGGCCGGCTGGAGGCGCTGCTGAACTTCCAGACCGTGGTGTCCGACCTGACCGGCCTGCCGGTGGCCGGCGCGTCCATGCTCGACGAGGCCACGGCGGCGGCCGAGGCGATGACCCTGGTGCGCCGCGCCGGCCGCGCCGCCAGCCCCCGGTTCCTGGTGGACGCCGACACCCTGCCGCGCACCCTCGCGGTACTGCACACCCGCGCCGAGCCGCTCGGCATCGAGATCGTCGAGGCCGACCTGACCGGCGGCGAGCTGCCGGACGGCGAGTTCTTCGGCGTGCTGCTCAGCTACCCGGGTGCCTCCGGGTCGGTGGCCGACCACGCGTCGCTGGTCGAACAGGCGCACGCGCGGGGGGCCAAGGTGGTGGTCGCCGCCGACCCGCTGGCGCTGACCCTGCTGCGCGCGCCGGGGGAGATCGGCGCCGACGTCGCGGTGGGCAGCACCCAGCGGTTCGGGGTGCCGCTCGGCTTCGGCGGGCCGCACGCCGGCTACCTCGCGGTGCGCGACGAGCTGCGCCGCCAGCTCCCGGGCCGGCTGGTCGGGCTGTCGGTGGACGCGGACGGCAACCCGGCGCTGCGGCTGGCGTTGCAGACCCGCGAGCAGCACATTCGCCGCGAGAAGGCGACCAGCAACATCTGCACCGCCCAGGTGCTGCTGGCCGTGATCGCCTCCATGTACGCGGTGTACCACGGCCCGGACGGGCTGCGTGCGATCGCCACCAGGGCACACCGGATGGCCGCCGTGCTGGCCGCCGCGCTGCGGGCCGGCGGCGTCGAGGTACTGGATGGGGCGTTCTTCGACACCCTGGTCGCCCGGGTCGCCGCCGGCCAGGCCGACGCCGTGCTCGCCGCCGCACACGCCCGAGGCATCGCGCTGCGCCGGGTGGACGACGACCGCGTCGGGGTGTCCTGCTCGGAGCTGACCACCCGGGCACACCTCGTCGACGTGGCCGCCGCATTCGGTGTCACGGTGACACCGGCCGAGCTGGACGAGCTCGACGCGGCCACCCCCGACGCGCTGCCCGCCGCGCTGCGCCGCGAGTCTGACTACCTGACCCACCCGGTGTTCCACCGGTACCGCTCGGAGACCGCGCTGCTGCGCTACCTGCGCCGGCTGGCCGACGCGGACATGGCGCTGGACCGGGGCATGATCCCGCTCGGCTCGTGCACCATGAAGCTCAACGCGGCCGCCGAGATGGAGCCGATCACCTGGCCCGGGTTCGCCGACCTGCACCCGCACGCCCCGGCCGCCGACGCCGACGGGACGCTGACGCTGATCGCCGACCTGGAGCGCTGGCTGGCCGAGCTCACCGGCTACGCCGCGGTGTCGCTGCAGCCCAACGCCGGCAGCCAGGGCGAGCTCGCCGGTCTGCTGGCCATCCGCGCCTATCACCGCGACCGGGGCGAGGGCCACCGCGACGTGTGCCTGATCCCGGCCAGCGCGCACGGCACCAACGCCGCCTCGGCGGTCATGGCCGGCATGCGCGTGGTCGTGGTGGCCTGCGACGACAACGGCGACGTCGACCTGGCCGACCTGCGCGCGAAGATCGACGAGCACGGCGTCTCGCTGGGTGCGCTGATGATCACCTACCCGTCCACGCACGGGGTGTACGAGGCGGGCGTGCGCGAGGTGTGCTCGGCCGTGCACGAGGCCGGTGGCCAGGTCTACCTGGACGGCGCGAACCTCAACGCGCTGCTCGGGCTGGCCAAGCCGGGTGAGTTCGGCGGCGACGTGAGCCACCTGAACCTGCACAAGACGTTCTGCATCCCGCACGGCGGCGGCGGGCCCGGGGTCGGGCCGGTCGCGGTCCGCGAGCACCTGGCGCCGTACCTGCCCGACCGGGGCGCGGGCGCGGTGTCCGGCGCGGAGTACGGCAGCCCGGGCGTGCTGCCCATCTCCTGGGCGTACCTGCGGATGATGGGCGCCGACGGGCTGCGCCGGGCCACCCTGGTCGCGGTCGCGGCCGCCAACTACGTGGCGCGCCGGCTGTCCGCGCACTACCCGGTGCTCTACACCGGGCCGGGCGGGTTCGTGGCCCACGAGTGCATCCTCGACCTGCGCCCGCTCACCGCGGCAACCGGCGTCACGGTCGACGACGTGGCGAAGCGGCTGGCCGACTACGGGCTGCACGCGCCGACCATGTCCTTCCCGGTGGCCGGCACGCTCATGGTGGAGCCCACGGAGAGCGAGAACCTCGCCGAGCTGGACAGGTTCTGCGACGCGATGATCTCCATCCGGTCCGAGATCGACCGGGTGGCCGCGGGGGAGTGGCCGGTGGAGGACAACCCGCTGCGCGGCGCCCCGCACACCGCCGCGTGCATCGCCGACAAGTGGGACCACCCGTACCCGCGCGAGCTCGCGGCCTACCCGACCGGCGCCACCGAGGGGAAGGTCTGGCCGCCCGTGCGCCGCATCGACGGCGCGCACGGCGACCGCCACCTGGTCTGCTCCTGCCCGCCGGTGGAGGCGTACGGCTAGCCTCACCGGGGTGAGCCAGCCCCGGCCGTACGTGCTGCTGTCCGCCGCCGTGTCGATGGACGGCTTCCTGGACGACACCGGGCCGACGCCGCTGGTGCTGTCCTCCCCGGCGGACTTCGACGAGATCGACCAGATCCGCGCCGGGGTGGACGCGATCCTGGTCGGCGCCGGCACCGTCCGCGCGGACAACCCCCGGCTGCTGGTCCGCTCGGAGTCGAGGCGGCGCGAGCGGGAGCGGCGTGGGCTGCCGGCCAGCCCGGCGAAGGTCACGCTCAGCACCACCGGCGAGCTGGACCCGGACGCCGCCTTCTTCACCGCCGGGGACGTCGAGCGGCTGGTGTACGTGCCCGACGCGGCGGTGGCCGCCACCAAGGCGCGGGTGGGCGCGGTGGCCACCGTGATCGGCGCCGGCGAACCGCTCGCGCTCGCATCCGTGCTCGCCGACCTTCACGCGCGCGGCTGCGGCCGGCTGCTGGTCGAGGGCGGCGGCCTGGTGCACACCCTGTTCCTCACCGAGGACGCGGTGGACGAGGTGCGCCTCGCGGTGGCGCCGTTCTTCGTCGGCGACGCCGCCGCGCCGCGCTGGGTCAGCCCGGCGGCGTTCCCGGACCGGCGCCTGCGGCTGGCCGAGGCCCGCGCGCTGGGCGACATCGCGGTGCTGCGCTACCTGGCCCGCTGACCCGCCGCGCGATCCTGAGACATCTTTAGTTCACCTGTACGTCACCGGGATGTCACCCGCTGGTCCGTCCGCCGGAAGCGAGGCCCCGCCCCTGGCCGAACCAGCCGTTATATTTCGCAGGCCCTTGCAGATGCACTTGCATCCGTCGCCAACATCGGCAAGCATGGCATCCATGGTCATCGTGCTCATCAGCTCCCCAGGCGCGACCGGATAGCTGGCCATGAGCAGGGCAACGACTTCCTCGGGCGGTTCCTACATGATCTCGCACGGCCTTCCGGCTGAGCAACGGAAACAGGTCCGAACCTCGCGATCGGCAGGTGTGCGATGAGACGGCGACCCCTCGGCGACGACCTCACGAGCGCCTACGTGCGATACATGGCGACATGGTTGCACTCCTGGCCCACTCGGCGCCGGATGCGCCGCTCCCGGCGGAACCGGTACACGGCGCGGGTGGTCATCGCGGAGCGCCGCCGCGAGGTCGACCAGGTCGGCTAGCCGCCCGCGCCCCCCGGGGCTGATATCGTCGATGGCATGCGGATGGTTCTCGGCCTTCTCGGCTGGTGGCGCCCCTGACGGGCGGCACTGTTCATCCGCGCATTCCCACTTCACGCGGCCGCCCAACCGGGCGGCCGTTTTTGTGTGCTATGGCGCCTCGGCCGCCCGGCGCGGCGGCCCCTATCTCGCCGGAGCCAACCGATGTCACGACGACTCACCGGGTTCACCCCCTCGGGAGACCTGCACCTGGGCAACTACCTGGGCGCGATCCGACCCGTCCTCGCCGACCAGGCCAGCGACGACACCGACACCGTGGTGTTCGTGTCCGACCTGCACGCCCTGACCCTGCACCACGACCCGGCCGAGGTACGACGACGCACGCTGGAGTTCGCCACCCTGCTGCTGGCCGCCGGCCTCGACCCGGACGCCGGCCTGTTCATGGTGCAGTCACACGTCCCCGAGCACACCGAGCTGCACTACCTGCTGGAATGCCTGACCGGCTACGGCGAGGCGCAGCGCATGATCCAGTTCAAGGAGAAGTCAGGCCGCCAGCGGCAGGTGCGGACGTCGCTGCTGACCTACCCGATCCTGATGGCGGCCGACATCCTGCTCTACGACACCGACGAGGTGCCCGTCGGCGAGGACCAGCGCCAGCACGTGGAGCTGGCCCGTGACGTCGCCGTCCGGTTCAACACGCACTACGGCGCCACCTTCACCGTGCCCCGCGCGGTGCACCCGGCGGTCGCCGCGCGCGTGATGGACCTGTCCTCTCCGGCCCGGAAGATGAGCAAGTCGGCCTCGTCGGCGGCCGGCGCGCTACGCCTGCTCGACCAGCCCGACGCGCTGCGGCGCAAGATCATGCGCGCGGTCACGGACGCCGGCAGCGCGGTGGCCTACGACCCGGACCGATCGCCCGGTGTGGCCAACCTGCTCGACATCCTGGCCGGCTGCACCGGAGCCCGGCCGGCCGACCTGGCCGCCCGGTTCGACGGCTACGGCGAGCTGAAACGGGCGGTCGCCGATGCCGTGGTGGACACCCTCTCGCCGATCCGGACGCGTTACCTCCGCCTCGCCTCGGACCCGGATCACGTCCGGGCGGTGCTGCGGGCCGGAGCGAAACGAGCCAGGGAGCGGGCCGCCGACAAGGTGTGCCGGGCGAGGTCGGCGATCGGCCTGCTGCCCGCCTGACCCTCATGTCTGACACTGCCCCCGACGCCGGGCGGTGGCCGACCGCGCACGGCCGGCCACCGCCCGGGTTGCCGCGCACTACGAGCTCAGGCTGCCGAACTCGTCATCCTTGATGCCCCGTACGAGCGCGGCCATCTCGGCGCCCGTGAAGATCAGCACGGCCCCTGAGCGATGGCGCGAGTTGCGCATTCCTACCCGACCGTCCGGCAGGGCCGCGACCTCGACACAGTCGCCGCTGGGGTTGCTGTGGCTGCTCTTGCGCCAGCCTGCCGACCGTACCGCCAACTGGTCGCCATGGGCCTGGGACATCTCTCAACACCTCTCCAAATGGAAATACCGGAACACCATATGTCGTCCTGCACGTAAACCTGCAAGTGCATCTGACGGTGCAGGTGCACTGTCTGTGAACGGCGGGACCGGTTCGTCGGACGGTGGGAACCCGGTTGGGCAGGGTTCAGAGGGGAGAGGAACGGCCGATAAACGGCACCGAGGCGCACCTGTTCAGGTGCCCGGCCAGCGGCGACCTAGTCGACAGGGCCGGTGAATAGACGAAAGGGCACGGCGCGTGCGCGCCGTGCCCTCAGGGGCGGGAGCTGGCTCAGGTCTCCTTGAGGATCGACTCCAGGAGCTGGCGGGTCTCGGACGGCGAGGCGGCCTCGGCGCACAGCCGGTCCATGACCATCAGGTAGTTGTCGACGTCGACCCGCTTGTCCAGGTACAGCGCGCTGGTGAGCTGCTCCAGGTAGGCGATGTCGTGGATGTCAGGGTCGGAGAACCGGACGATGCTGAACGGCCCGCCGGCCGCCGCGTGCCCACCGGCCTGGAAGGTGATGGCCTGCAGGGTGATGTTTGGCAGCTCGGTCATCTCGATCAACCGCTCCAGCTGGCCGCGCATCACCTGCGAGCCGCCGACCGGCCGCCGCAACGCGGCCTCGTCGACCACCGCCCAGACGCGGGGCGGCTCGGACCTGGTCAGGATCTCCTGGCGGGCCATGCGCAGCTCGACGCGCAGGTCGATGTCGTTGGCGGCGGCGCCCGGGTGGCCGAGCATGGCGACGGCGCGGACGTACTCGGGGGTCTGGAACAGGCCGGGCACGAACTGCACCTGGTAGGTCCGGATCACCGACGCGGCCTGCTCGAGCCCGAGGTACAGCTCGAACCAGCTGGGCATCACGTCGCTGTACTTGTGCCACCAGCCCGGCGAGCTGGCCTGGCGGGCCAGGGTGAAGAAGGCCTCGCGCTCCTGCTCGTCCACGACGCCGTACAGGGTCAGCAGGTCCGCAACGTCGCGCTGCTTGTAGCCGACCCGGCCCAGCTCGAGGCGGCTGATCTTGGCGTCGGAGGCGCGGATGGTGTAGCCGGCGGTCTGGCGCGAGATGCCCTTGGCCTCACGGAGCCTGCGCAGCTGGGTGCCCAGCACGATCCGCAGGACCGTCGGCCCGCCGGTTGGCGGCGCCTGGACGGCAGACCCCAACAGGTTCTCGTCTCGCTGAACCGCGCCCATAAACCCACTCCCGCGCCGGGACTCCGAGCATCGAAAAAACCGCTGACATCGCACTGTAACAGGCGACGTCCATCACAACGCCCTACCGAAACGACCGCTCGCCGATCGGTGCGGCGCCGTCGACGGCCGTCAATCCGGTGTGATGTTGACAGCACCGTAGACCACTTGCGCCGCGACCTCAATGAGTCGATCGCGCAACGGCTCGGCGCGCGCGGCGAATGCGGCCTGCGCCCGGGCATACTCGGCGCGCCCGGCGGGGGTCTCGATCGGGACAGCCGCGTAGCCCAGCGCCGATAGGTCGTACGGGCTGGCGCGCATGTCCAGCTCGCGGACCTCGACGGCCAGCTCGAAGCAGTCCGCGACGAGCTCCGAGGGCGTGGCCGGCGCCAGCTTGTAACACCATTTGTAGAGGTCCATGGTGGCGTGCAGGCAGCCGGGCTGTTCGGCGTCGACCTGGCCGTGCCTGGTCGGGGCCGTCTCGTTGCGCGGCCGGGCGGGCGGGGTGAAGAAGCGGAACGCGTCGTGGTGGGTGCAGCGCAGCGGCAGTGCCTCCACCACCTCGTCGGTGCCCGCCGCGCCGAGCCGCAACGGCAGCCGCCGGTGGCGCGGAACATCGCGGTAGACCATCGCCCATTCGTGCAACCCGAAGCAGCCCAGCCGGGGCGCGCGGGCGGCGGTGGCGCGCAGCAGCCGCAGCACGAACCGCGCGCTCTCCCGCCGGGCGGCGGGCAGCCCGGCGGGGTCGAACAGCACGCCCTCGGGCGTCCGCCGGTAGCCCGGCCAGCGCAGGAACTCCTCGGCGTCACCGGCCAGCGCGACGCCCGGCCCGGGATGCCAGCGCTCCAGGCGGGCGGGGCGGTGGCTGTAGTAGGTGAACAGGAAGTCCAGCACCGGGTGGTCCTGGCCCAGCCGCCGGCGCTCCCGGTGCGGCCCGGTCCAGCGCGCGACCCGCTCGCGGTGCGCCCGCTGCCGGGCCCGCCACGTCGACTCCTCCCACACCCGCACGCGCGCGACGCTAGTCGGCCGCCGAGCTCGCGGTCGGGCGGACCGCGCCCACGTAGTACTGCACCAGGTCGTCCATGGACACCACGCCGACGGTCTCGCCGCCCCGGTTGGCCACCACCCGGGCCAGGTGGGACTGCGAGCGGCGCAGCGCGGCCAGCGCGTCGTCCAGCCGGGCGTCGCACGGGATCTCCGGCAGGCCGCGCACCCGGGCGGCCGGCACCACGGCGGCCGGGTCGTCGGCCAGGTCCAGCACGTCCTTCACGTGCAGGTAGCCGACCAGCCGGCCGGTGTCGTCGCGCAGCGGGAACCGGGACACCCCGAACCGGGCCACCGAGTCCGCGATGTCCCCGACGGTCGGCCCCACCGGCAGCGTGACCACCCGCTCCAGCGGCACCACGACGTCGGCCACGGTCCGCCCCGCCGAGCCGAGGGTCGAGGTGATCCGGCTGCTCTCCTGCTCGTCGAGCAGGCCCTCCCGGCGCGAGTCGGAGATCATCTCGGCCAGCTCGTCGCGGGTGTACGCGCTGTCGAACTCGTTGCGGGGGGTGACGTGGACGAGCTTGAGCACGGCGGTCGCGGTCGCGGTGAACAGGGTGAGCACCGGGCGCGCCGCCCGGCAGAACGCGTGGTGCGCGGGCACCAGGATGAGCGCCACCCGCTCCGGCCCGGCGATGGCCAGGTTCTTCGGGACCATCTCGCCGACCACCGTGTGCAGCATCGCCACCAGGCCGAGGCCGATGGTGAACGCGATCGGGTGCAACACCTGCGGTGGTACCGAGAGCAGCTCGAACGGCCGCTCCAGCAGGCCGGCCACGGCGGGCTCGGCGAGCCGGCCCAGCCCCAGCGAGCACAGCGTGATGCCCAGCTGGGCGCCCGCGATCAGCAGCGGCAGCTGCTCGCCGGCCCGCAGCGTGGCGCGCGCGCTGGCGCTGCCGGCGTCGGCCAGCGCGGTGAGCCGGTCCTTGCGGGCGGTGATGATCGCGAACTCGGCGCCGACGAAGAACGCGTTGCCGGCCAGCAGCAGCACCGAGACGAGCAACCCGACGAGCTCGCTCACCGGCCGTCCTCCGTACCGACTCCGGCGTCGACCCCGGAGCGCGAGAGCCGCAGCTCGGCGATCCGGTTGCGCTCGCGGGCCATCACCGTCAGCCGCCAGCCGTCCACGTCCAGGTCGTCACCCACGTCCGGGATCCGCCCGAGGCGCTCCAGCACCAGCCCGGCCAGCGTCTCGTAGTCGCCCTCGGGCGGGACGAAACCGGTCGCCTCGGTCAGCTCGTCCGCGCGCAGCAGCCCGGAGACCAACCAGCTGTCCTGGCCGAGCGGCCGGATCGGCGCGGGGCCTTCCGGGTCGTGCTCGTCGCGCACGTCCCCGACGATCTCCTCGATCAGGTCCTCCAGCGTGACGATCCCGGCGGTGCCGCCGTACTCGTCCACCACGACGCCCAGCTGCGAGTCCGACTCGCGCAGCCGGCCCAGCAGCGCGTCGCCGTCCAGCGACTCCGGCACCGTCAGCACCGGCCGGACCAGCTCGGCCATCGTGGTGCCGGCGCGGTCGGCCACCGGCACCGCGAACGCCTGCTTGACGTGCACCACGCCGTGCACCTCGTCCAGGTCGCGGCCGTAGACCGGGAACCGGGAGAACCCGGTGCGCACCGAGGTGGTCACCAGCTCCGGGACGGTCGCGGTCGTGGGCAGCGCGCTGACCTGCACCCTCGGCGTCATCAGGTCCTCGGCGACCCGGTCGGTGAACCTGATCGCCCTGCTCAGCAGCGTGGCGGTGCCCCGGTCGAGGGTGCCGTGCTCGGCGCTGCTGGAGACCAGCGAGCGCAGCTCGTCGGGGGAGCGGGCCGAGCGCAGCTCCTCGGCCGGCTGCACGCCGAGGTGCTGCACTATCCAGTTGGCCGACGAGTTCAGCCAGTTGATCAACCACCGGAAGACCTGGCTGAACCCGGTCTGCACGCCGGCCACGGCCCGCGCGGTGGGCAGCGGCTTCGCGATCGCCAGGTTCTTCGGCACCAGCTCACCGAAGATCACCGACAGCGCGGTGGCGAGTGCCATCGCGATGGTCAGCGCGACGGCCGGGGCCAGCGACGCGGGCAGCCCGGCGGTTTGCAGCGGCGGGCGGATCAGCTCGGCCAGCGCCGGCTCGGCGATGTAGCCGGTGGCCAGGGTGGTCAGCGTGATGCCGAGCTGCGCGCCGGAGAGCTGGAACGACAGCGTCCGGTGCGCGGCCTGGACCTGGCGCGCGCGCCGGTCGCCGACCGCGTTCACGTGCGCGTCGATCTGGCTGCGCTCGAGCGTGGTGAGGGAGAACTCGGCGGCGACGAACACGGCGGCGCCGAAGGTCAGCGCCAGCACGGCGAGCACACCGAGTATCGACCAGAGGGTGCTCACCACGCACCGTCACATGGGAAGCCGGGCCAACCGCCCGGCCGACTACTGCATCCCGGTTCGCCGGGACCTGCCGTGGGCACGAGAACGCAAACCTCCTTGGAGTGCAAGCCATTCTACGTGCGCGGGCCGGTCCACCTTCCGGGCGATCCGGTCAGGGTTGGCGGCCGGTGAGGGCGAGGAGCTTGTCCTGGTCGGAGGCGTCGTCCGGGACCGACACCGCCGGGCCGAAGACGCCCAGCTCGCGCCACTGGTCGGCGACCGGCGCGAGGACCTCGGTCATGCCGGCCACCAGGTCGGCGGGCAGCGTGTCGTCCACCTTGAGCACCCGGGCCAGGTCCCAGGCCTGCAGGCCGTGGTAGGCGATGCCCTGCTGGAGGTAGTCGCGCGCGGTGAACTCGCCGTACTCGCCGCCGCTGAACGACAGGTGCACGATCTTGTCGGGGTCGTCGAGCGCCTGGGCGTCGGCCACGGCGCGGTCCGCGATGTCCCGCCAGCCGGACTTGAGGTCGTCGCCGAGCGGCTGGTCGGGGAAGATCTTGTTGCCGTCCTCGATGGTGCGCCCGGCCAGCACGTGGCCGACCCACTGGGCGTCCCGCGCGTGCGCCACCACCAGCTCGCGCACGGTGCCCCGGGACATGCCGGTGTCGGCGGGCAGGTCCCACTGGTTGTCGTCGATCCGGTCGGTGACCGCGCTGAGGGCCTGCACGGCCAGGGCGAAGAACAGCTGTTCGGGGATGCTCATGGCGGTCAGCTTCGACGCGGGAGCTGACATCTTCTGTCAGGTATCCGGCAGAATGGCCGGGTGCGCGCCAGCCGGCTGTTGTCCCTGCTGCTGTTGCTGCAGAACCGGGGCCGGATGACCGCGCCGGCGCTGGCCGCCGAGCTGGAGGTCTCGGTGCGCACCGTGTACCGGGACGTGGAGTCGCTCGGCGCGGCCGGCGTCCCGATCTACGCCGACCGCGGGCCCGACGGCGGCTACCGGCTGCTGGACGGCTACCGCACCCGCCTGACCGGGCTCACCTCGGACGAGGCGGAGAGCCTGTTCCTGGCCGGCGTGCCCGGCCCGGCCGCCGAGCTGGGCCTGGGCGGGGCGCTGGCCGCCGCGCAGCTCAAGCTGTCCGCCGCGCTCCCACCGGAGCTGCGCGAGCGGGCGTCGACGGTGGCGCGGCGGTTTCACCTGGACGCCCCGGGCTGGTTCCGGGACGCGGAGGACACGCCGTTCCTGTCCGAGATCGCGGCGGCGGTGTGGCGGGAGCGGCGGATCGCGGTGCGGTACCGCCGGTGGGGGCGCGACGAGGTCGACCGGGAGCTGAACCCGCTCGGGCTGGTGCTCAAGGCGGGGGTCTGGTACCTGGTCGCGACCCGTGTGTCGGACGGCGAGAGCGAACCTCGGACCTACCGGGTGGCCCGGGTGCTGGCGCTGCGCGACGTGGCCCGGCCGGCGCGGCGCCCGGACGGCTTCGACCTGGCGGCGTTCTGGCGGGGCCGTTCCGAGGAGCTGCGCGCCGCGCTCTGGCGGGGCACCGCCACCGTCCGCCTCTCGCCCCGGGGTCGCGAGCTGCTGCCGCTGCTGGTCGGCTCGGTGGAGGCGCGCGCGATGCACGAGTCCGCCACCGAGCCGGACGAGCACGGCTGGGTCACCGCGACGCTGCCCATCGAGTCGCACCGGCACGCCGAGTCGGCGTTCCTGCGGCTCGGCGCCGAGATCGAGGTGCTCACCCCGCCGGACCTACGTGCCCGCATGGCGGCCACCGCACGAGCCCTGGCCGCCCGCTACGCGCCCGACTGACCCACCCACCCGCGAGTCGGGCGTCTCAGCACACTGAGTCGCGCGTTTGAGCACATCCGTGGCCGCGCGTCGTCGCAACGGCCGGTGTGCCAGAACGCCCGACTCGGTGTGCCAGGACGCCCGACTCGCGGAGGGTTTTTCAGCGGTGGTCGGGGAGGAGGCCGTGTTCTTGGGCGAGGATTGCGGCCTGGACGCGTGAGCGCAGGTCGAGCTTGGTGAGGACCCGGGACACGTGGGTCTTGACGGTGGTCTCGCCGATGTAGAGGCGGCGGGCGATCTGCGCGTTGGACAGGCCCTCGCCGAGGCAGGCCAGGACCTCGTGCTCCCGCTCGGTCAGCTCGTCGAGGCCGGCCGGCGGGGGCGGCGGGGCCGGCGTGGCGGCGGCCGCGAACGCGGCCATCATCCGGCGGGTGACCCTGGGCTCCAGCACCCCGTCCCCGGCGGCCACCTGCCGGATCGCCTCCACCAGCCTCGGCGCCTCCACCGACTTGAGCAGGAAGCCACCCGCGCCGGCGCGCATCGCGGCGTACACGTAGTCGTCCAGGTCGAACGTGGTGAGCACCAGCACCTCGCACACGCCGTCGCCGACCAGCTGGCGGGTGGCCTCGATGCCGTCGGTGCCGGGCATCCGCACGTCCATCAGCACCACGTCCGGGCGCAGCGCGCGGGCCATCCGCACGGCCGTGGCGCCGTCCGCCGCCTCGCCGACCACCTCGATGTCCTCGGCACCGCTCAGGATGAGCACCAGCCCGGCCCGGACCGCGCCGTGGTCGTCGGCCACCAGCACCTTGATCGTCACGTTCGTACCCCCTGTCCAGGGCCGCCGAGGCCGTCCGCCGGCAGCTCCGCCCGCACCCGCCAGCCCGGCGCCCCGGGGCCGGCGGACAGCGAACCACCCACCGCCTCGGCCCGTTCGGTCATGCTGGCCAGCCCGATGCCGGTGCCGGCCACCGCGGGGCCGGGCAGCTCGTTGATCACCTCGACCAGCAGGGACGGCCCGTCCCGGCGCACGCTCACCCACGCCCGCGCCCCCTCGGCGTGCTTGACGGCGTTGGTCAGCGCCTCCTGCACGATCCGGTACGCGGTCAGGTCGATCACCGAGGGCAGCGGCTCGGGTGGGAGCGGGCCGGTCGGTTCGACCCGCAGCCCGCCCGCGCGCGCCGACTCCAGCAGCCGGTCCAGGTCGACCAGCCGGGCCGGCGCGACCGGCGGGTCAGCCTCGTCCCGGCCGGCGCGCAGCAGGTCGATCATCGCGCGCATCTCGACCAGGGCGGCCACGCTGTTCTCCCGCACCGAGCCGAGCACCGTGCGCACGGTGGCCGGGTCGCGGTCGGCCATGGACAGCACCGCCTCGGACTGCAGCGCGATCGCGGACAGGTGCCCGGCGACCACGTCGTGCAGGTCGCGGGCCATCCGGGAGCGCTCCTCGGCGATCGCGGCCGCCCGGTCCAGCTCGCCGATCCGGGCCAGCTGGGCGGCCCTGGTCCGCTCGGCGGTGGCGATCTCGCGGTGCTGGCGCACGTCGCGGCCCCAGCCCACCGGGATCAGCAGCAGCGCGACCACCTGCAGGGTGAGCAGCACGGCCAGCCGCCACTCCGCCGCCACCGCCAGCGCGACCAGCAGCGTGACCGCCGGGGTGGCCACCGCGAGCACCACCATCACCCGGCTGACCCGCTTCGAGCCGTACAGCGTGACGCAGAACAGCAGGTCGCCAAGGACGAAGGCGGTGGCCAGGTTGAACCCGAACACCACGTCCGCGGTGATCGGCCCGGCCGCGAGGGCGAGCGCGAGCACCGGCCGGCGCCGGCGCAGCAGCAGCGGGGCGCACGCCGCCGCCAGCAGGCCCAGCCGCCAGGCCGGCACGTCTCCGGACGGGGAGTACAGCGTGTACAGCTTGCTCAGGTAGAGCAGCGCGCCGACGCCGAACAGCCCGGCCGCGAACAGCGGGTCCTGCCACGACGGTTCTCTCAGCCGCCGGGTGAGCCACTCCGACCGGGACACCGCTCCATCACAGCACAGCGGGCGGACGGTCCTCGTCCTCCGGCGGCCGGACCAACAGGGTCGGCGGGTCCTCCGAAATGATGACCCGAATATGGTGCCGTCCGCCGACGCCGGAAACCGGGCGCGGCGGTGACCCTGTCGGGGTGTTCACGCTGATGTCGCAGAACCCGGTGCTCGCCGTGATCGTCGCCGGCGAGGTCGGGTTCTGGGTGGTGCTCGCCGTCGCGCTGGTAGTCCGCTACGCACTGCGCAACCGGCCGCTGTCCACCGTCCTGCTGCTGAGCCTGCCGTTGATCGACGTGGTGATCCTGGTGGCCACCGTGCTCAACCTGCGCGCCGGCGCGACGGCCGGGCTCGGTCACGGGCTGGCCGCCGCGTACCTCGGCGTCACCGTCATGTTCGGGCACAGCATGGTGCGCTGGGCCGACCAGCGGGTGGCGCACCGCTTCGCCGACGGCCCGCCGCCGTGGCGGCCGCCGCGCTCCGGCCCGGCGCGGGTGCGCTACGAGTGGCGGGAGTGGGGCCGGTTCGCGGTGGCCTGGGTGATCGCGGGCGTGATCACGCTCGTGCTGGTGGCGGTGGTCGGCGACGCGGCACGCACCGAGGCGCTCTGGACCGCGATGAGCCGGATGACGGTGGTGCTGGTGATCTGGCTGGTCGGCTGGCCGGTGTGGGTCACCGTGCGGGAGAGAGCCCGGCCGGCGCGCTAGCTGAGAACCGGCCGCGGAAGTCTCATCACTCACGCGAGTACCGACTGAAGCGGGCGTTCCGATCTCCGGTAGCCTCCGCGCTATGGGATCCGAGCGTATAACGGTCACCCTGCCACCAGAGCTGGTGGCCAATGCTCGAATTGCGGTGCGCAGTGGCGCCGCCGCGAGCCTGTCCGCCTTCGTCGCCGACGCGCTCCGTGGCCAGCTGGAGCGCAACCAGGCGTTGGTCGAGCTAGAGCGTGTCCTCGGGGGAAGACCGCCGCAAGAAGCACTGGACGCGGTGCGGCGCGATCTGGGCCTTCCCCCGGCGGACCAGCAAGTCGCGTGATCGGCGGGCGCGTCCTCGACGCATCCGCCGTGATGGCCTTCGCCTCACAGCGGTCGGTCTATGCCGCCGCGCTGGTGTGGACGGTGGTCGAGGAGCACATGGTGCTGGTGCTGCCGTCCGCCGCGGTGGCCGCCGCCTGGTCGCAGCTCGACGACAAGTACCACCCGGTGCTGGAGGTGCTGCTCCGGCTGCCGAACACGGTGATCGACGACCTGGACGCCGACCGCGCCCGCGCGATGGGCCAGCTGGAGCCGGGCGACCTGGAGGCCGCGCACGCCGTGGCCTGCGCGCAGCGCCGCGGCTGGCCGCTGGTGACCACCGACGCCGGGCGGTACAAGGAGTTCAACGTCGAGGTGCCCGCCGAGGAGATCCCCTAGAGGTCCAGGTCGAGCCGGTCTCGTAGCTCCCGCGCGCCGACCTCGGTGAGTTCGAGCGCGCGCCGCCGCCGGGTGCGGGCCAGCCAGTCCTGGTCGAGCATCGCGGTGAGCACGGCCGCGCCGAGGCGCCCGCTCAGGTGGTGGCGCTGTTCGCTCCAGTCCAGGCAGAACCGCAGCAGCGGCCGGCGGGCGCCGTTGTCGGACAGCACGTCCTTGTCCACCCCGAGCAGCCCGACGACCTCGGCGGCGTGCTCGCCGAGCCGGTACGGGTGGGTCGGCAGCTGCGCGGACAGCGGGTCGCCGGGGCGCCGCCCGGTGTCCTGGACGCCGTCGGTGGCGACCAGGGCACCCCGGTCGAGCAGCGCCGAGGTGACGGCCACGCCGAGCCGTCCGGCCAGGTGGTCGTAGCAGCTGCGGGCGCCCCGCAGCGCCGCCGCGCGGGTGTGCTGGCGCAGCGACCTGATCGGCTCGGCGGGGGCGAGCGCGGCCAGCCCTTCGAGCGCGGTCGCCACCTGCGGGCTGGCCAGCCGGTGGTAGCGGTGCCGCCCGGAGCGCTCGACCCGGATCAGGCCGCCGTCGCGCAGCTTGGCCAGGTGCGCGCTGGCGGTCGGGGCGGACACGCCTGCCTCGTCGGCGAGCACGGACGCGGCCAGCGCGCGCCCGTCGGTCAGCGCGAGCAGCATCTTCGCCCTGGCCGGCTCGGCGAGCAGCGCGGCCAGGGCGGACAGCGCGGGTTCTCCTCCGGTCACCTCACCATTCTGCGCCCACGACGCTTCGACCGCCGTGGAAGTGTTCGCGGGCCACCCTGGGGGGCATGGGACGCGAAGAGGGGTTGACCGCCCGGCCGGCGGCGGTGCTCACGGTGATGTGCGTGGGCATGTTCCTGGTGCTGCTCGACGTCACGGTGGTGAACGTGGCGTTGCCGTCCATCGGCGCCGGGTTCGGCACCGGCGCGGCGGGGCTGCCCTGGGTGGTGGACGGGTACGCGTTCGCGATCGCCGGGCTGTTGCTGGCCGGCGGCACCCTCGGTGACCGGATCGGCCACCGGCGGGTGGTGATGATCGGGCTGGCGTTGTTCGGGGTGGCCTCGGCCGCGTGCGGGCTGGCCCCGAGCCTGGATGCGCTGGTCGTGGCCAGGGCGGGCCAGGGCGCGGGGGCGGCGCTGCTGCTGCCCGGCAGCCTGGCGGTGATCACCCACGCCTACCCGGACCGGGCCGCGCAGGCTCGCGCGCTGGGGATCTGGGCGGGCGTGTCGTCGCTGGCGCTGCCCGCCGGGCCGCTGCTGGGCGGCCTGCTGGTCACCGCGGGCGGCTGGCGGCTGGTGTTCGACATCAACATCCCGGTGGTGGCCGGGGCGCTGGTCGCGGTGCCGCTGCTGGTGGCCAAGGCCGGCCGGCGTTCGGGGCGGGGCCCGGCCCTGCCGCCGCTCGCGCTGGTCACCAGGGGAACGTTCGTCGGCCCGAACCTCGCCGCGCTGCTGATGAACTTCGTGATCAACGGCGCACTGTTCGTGCTGACCCTCTACCTGCAGGGGGTCCGGCACCTGAGCCCGCTCGCCGCCGGGCTGGCGTTGCTGCCGCTGTTCGTCCCGATCGCCGTGCTGGCGCCGGTCGCCGGGCGGCTGGCCGGGCGGTTCGGGCCGAGGCCGGTGCTGGTCGCCGGCGCCTCGGTGGCCGCGGCCGGCGCGGCGGGGCTGGCGCTGCTCGGGCCGTCCGCGAGCCACCTGGCGGTGCTGCCCGCCATGCTCGGGCTGGGCGTCGGCGGTGGGCTGTTCACCGCGCCGGTGGTGGCCTCGGCGGTGCGCGCGCTGCCGCCGGCCTGGTCCGGGCTGGCCGCCGGGGTCAACAACACCGCCCGGCAGTGCGGCACCGCGCTCGGGGTGGCGGTGTTCGGCGCGGTCGCCGGTGCGCCGGCCGCCGCTGTCCAGTTCGGCCGCCGGCTGGGATACCTCGCGGTGGTCGGCGCGGCGCTGTGGCTGGTCGCGCTCGCCCTCTCCGCGAGGGTGACCGAGGCTCCCTCGGCGGTCGCCGCGGTCGAGGACTGAGCGCGACCGTGTGAGTACCGCCTCGGTGCGCTGCCGAGCCGCTGGCGCGGAGGTAGGTTTCCGCCATGGAGGGCGCAGTGGGCGGCCGGCGGGTGCTGGTGACCGGGGCGTCGTCGGGGATCGGTGAGGCGGTGGCCGGCGCGGTGGTCGCCGCCGGTGGCCGGGTGGCGCTGCTGGCGCGCCGGCTCGATCGACTGGCCGCCCTCACGGATCGGCTCGGTGCCGGCGCCGTGGCGGTGGCCTGCGACATCACCGACGAGGCGGCGGTGCCGGGCGCGGTGGACGAGGCCGCGCGGCGGCTCGGCGGCCTGGACGCCGTGGTCAACTCCGCCGGGCTTTTCGCGGCCGGCCCGGTGGCCGACACCGACCCGGCGTCCTGGCGCGCCATGTTCGAGGTCAACGTGCTGGGCCTGCTGGCCGTCACCAAGGCGGCGGTGCCGCACCTGCGGGCCGGGTCGGCGCCGGCGGTGGTGAACATCTCCTCGATGTCCGGGCGCCGGGTGCCGAGGGCGAGCACCGGCGTCTACGCGGCCACGAAGTTCGCGGTGCACGCGCTCGGCGAGGCGCTGCGCCTGCAGCTCGCGTCCGACGGCATCCGGGTCACCACCGTGGCCCCCGGCCTGGTCGACACCGACCTGGCCGCCGGCTCGGACGACCCCGAGACCGACGCGTTCCGAGCCCGCCAGGGCGCCGACGGCCTGCCGCCGGAAGCGATAGCGGACGCCGTGGTGCACGTGCTGGGCACCCCGGCCGGGGTGAACGTGGTGGAGTACGCCGTCATGTCGATCAAGCAATGAGCCGGCTCACCTCGGACCGGGTCGCCGCCGCCCCGTCCAACGGCGTGCGCTCCTCGCCGTCGCCGTACGTGGACTTCGACCGCGCGTCCTGGTCGCGGCTGGGGGAGTCGATCGCGCTGCCGCTGACCGCCGACGAGCTGGAACAGATCCGCAGCCTCGGCGACGAGGTCGACCTGGCCGAGGTCCGCGAGGTGTACCTGCCGCTGTCCCGGCTGCTCAACCTGCACGTCCAGGAGGGCGGGCGGCTGTACCGGGCCTACCGGACCTTCCTCGGCCACCAGCCGGCCCGCACCCCGTTCGTGATCGGCATCGCCGGGTCGGTCTCGGTGGGCAAGTCCACCACCGCGCGGCTGCTGCGCACCCTGCTGGCCCGCTGGCCGCACCACCCCCGCGTCGAGCTGATCACCACCGACGGCTTCCTGCACCCGAACGCCGAGCTGGAGCGGCGCGGGCTGATGACCCGCAAGGGTTTTCCCGAGTCGTACGACAGGCGCGCGCTGCTGCGTTTCGTCACCGAGGTGAAGGGCGGCAAGGACGAGGTCCGCGCGCCGGTGTACTCGCACCTGACCTACGACATCGTCCCGGACCGGACGGCGGCGGTGCGCCGGCCGGACATCCTGCTGCTGGAGGGGCTGAACGTGCTGCAGCCGGCGCCGCCCAGCCGGGAGGGCCGGGGCAGCAGCCTGGCGGTGAGCGACTTCATCGACTTCTCGGTGTACGTCGACGCGCTGGCCGAGGACGTGCGGAGCTGGTACATCGATAGGTTCCTGCGGCTGCGCGAGACGGCGTTCCGCGACCCCGCCTCGTACTTCCGCCGCTACGCCGACCTGGACACCCCGGCCGCCATCCGGCGCGCGGAGCAGCTCTGGGACGAGATCAACGGCCCGAACCTGCGGCACAACATCGCGCCCACCCGGGGCAGGGCCACCCTGGTGCTGACCAAGGGCCGCGACCACGCGGTGACCCGGATCCGGCTGCGCAAACTCTGAGCGTCAGCTCGCGGCGGCTTTGTCGGTCACGCCGTGCAGCGCGGCCGTGAGCTTCTCGCGCATGGCGGTCAGCGCGGAGATCTCGCCGTCCAGCAACGCGATCTTGTTCAGCAGCGCGTCCGTGCTGGCCTCGCAGAACACTCCACCGTCGAGGTCCCGGTCCAGGCAGGGCAGGAACGTGTGCACCTCGTCGGTGGTGAACCCGAGGGAGAGCAGCCGGCGGATGTTGCGCACCTGCGCCACGGCGACGGGGGAGTAGGTGCGGTAGCCGTTGGCGGCCCGGTCGGCGGCCAGCAGGCCCTGCTGCTCGTAGTACCGGATGGCCCGGGGCGTGGTGCCGGCCGCTCGCGCCAGCTCACCGATCCGCATGCGTTCGAGACTAGGCGCACTCACGCTCATGCCGTGTCACCCAGCCTCGCTGCGCTCGGCGTGCGCCGCATTCGCATTCGGCCTGTGGGTACGTCGCGTCGTGGGCTCATGCGACGTTGACCCCGCCGTCCACCCGGAGCACCGCGCCGCTGACGTAGCCGGCCTCGGGGCGCGCCATCTGCACGATCCACCACGCGATCTCCTCCGGTTCGGCCAGCCGCCCGAGCGGGATCCGGGCCAGGAACGCATCCTTGCTCGCCTCGATCTGTTCGGCGGTGAGCCCGGCGTGGATCAGGACCGGCGTCTTGGTCACGCCGGGGGCCACCGACACCACCCGGACGCCGGCCGAGCCGAGCTCCACCGCCCAGGTGCGGGTGAGGAAGTCCAGGGCGACCTTGGTGGCTCCGTACACCGAGTTGTTCGGCCACCCCCGGTATGCCTCCATGGACGTCACGTTGATCACCGTGCCGCGCGCCTCGACCAGCAGCGGCAGCGCCCGCTGGGCCAGGAACAGCGGCCCGACCAGGTTCGTGTTGAGCTGCTCCTCGGCACCCGCCCTGTCGATCTCGCCCAGCGGGGCCGGCCGGATGATCGCCGCGTTGTTCACCAGCACGTCGATCCGGCCGAACGTCCTCGCCGCCGCCTCGACGATGTCCGCCGGCCCGTCCGGCGCGGCGACGTCGGCGGCGCAGACGTGGATGTTCGCCCGCCCGTCGGCCGTTTCCTTCAGACGATCCTCCGAGCGGCCGACCACCAGCACGTCCGCGCCCTCGTCGGCGAACCGGTGGGCGGTCACCCGCCCGATGCCGCTCCCGGCGCCGGTGACGATGACCGCCCTGCCCCTCAGCTCATTGCTCATGGGCGCGACGCTAAACCTTGACGCGGGCGTCAAGGTCAAGCGTCGGAGACGTCCACGGTGAGCTGGTCGTGCAGGAAGCTGCGGTACCCGGCGATCCGCAGCGACTCCGGCAGCGGATCCTGGTAGCCCCAGGCCACATCGTCGATCTCGTGACCGTCCGCGCGCAGCGACCAGTAGCTCGCCCACCCCTTGTACGGGCACACCGTGCGGGTGTCGCTCGGGATCAGCAGGTCCTCCCGGACGTCCTCGGCCGGCAGGTAGTAGCGGTTGGGCAGGCTGGTCTCGGACAACACCAGCGCCCGGGCGGACTCGGCGATCACCAGGTCACCGGCGCGGACCCGGACCCGCTGGCCGGTGGCGCGGATGTCGACGCGGTGGAACGGGTCGGGCAGGTGCCCGACCGTCTCGTCGTCCTCGTCGAGCCAGCGGTCCACCGAGGACCAGTACAGCGCGGCGTACCCCTCCAGCCAGGAGGCCTCGGGCTTCGGGTCCGGATAGGCCCACACGGCGTTCTCCGCGACCCGGTCGCCGACCCGCAGCGAGCGGTAGGAGGCGTCGCCCTTGAACGGGCAGTGGGTGTGGTGGTCGGTGGGTTCGAGCAGGTCGGCGCGCAGGTCGGCCTCGGGCACGTACAGCTGGGGCAGCAGGCCGGTCTCGTGCAGCAGTACTCCGGCGCGGGTGTCCAGCACGGTCTGCCCGCCGAACTCCGCGCGGACCCGGCGCGGGAACGGGTGCATCAACAAACGATGCTTGGGCCCGTCGATCTGGTAGTTCGTCCTGTCCGATCCGGTCCCGGCCAGTGGGCCGGGTGCCCAGGTCAGCGCCATGGCGTGCTCCTGTCGTCGGCTGCGGTTCCCCGTGACGGCCCCAGCCATTCCCGACGACGCCGCCGGCGCGGCTATTCCCTTGTTCGGGGAGGAAACCTCGTCAGTGCCGTACCGGGACCACCGGCCCGGCGGTCGCCGGCACCATCAGCGGGAGCTGGTGCGGGCAGATCTGCCAGAACCGGGTCTCGACGTCCCCCGCGCGCCAGGCGTCCGCGAGCCTGGTCGCGGCCTCCGGGTCCACCACCCGCCGGGGCCGGGGGCGCAGCCCGCACCGGGCGCGGACCTCGCGGTCCAGCGCGCGCCAGGCGTCGTCGGCCGAGGTGTGCACGCTGACCGTGGTGGCTCCCTCCTCGTCACCCATGGTCAGGGTGTACACGCTCATCACGTCGTACGACACGAAAACCTCCGCTCACCTCGGCCGCTGCCGACCGGGGGAGCGGCGGGCCGGACCGCCGACCATTCAACTCCATGCCGAGCGGGCGACCGCGACCGCCACACTCGGCTCCTGCCCGAGTCCAGGTCGTGCAGTGGGTTTACCCAGGTACCGCGTGTTTCACACCCGTTGTGACCACAGTGGACACCGTCACACCGGGGTCCGGCAGCCGCCGCCGGCCCGGGCCGGATCAAGGGCCGCCGTGAGGGTGGCCACGAAGTGGCGCCACCTGCCGCGCTCCTCGGCGAGGGCGTGGCGGCCGGGCTCGGTCAGCCGGTACTCGCGCCGCCGCCGGCCGCTGGCGGTGGTCCAGGCGCCGCTGATCAGGCCGGCCTCCTCGAGCCGGCGCAGCGCGGGGTAGAGCGTGCCGCCCTCCAGGTCCACCGACCCGCCGGTGCGCCGCCGCAGCTCGGCCATCACACCGAACCCATGGGCCGGCCCGGGCTCCAGCGCGGCGAGCAGGAGCGCATCCAGGTGCCCCTTCAGTGCTTCGGCCCGCATGTCGCCCTTCCTCTAGGCCGATCGATGTACGCGCGGTGACGCCCTTGGGAGAATTGTGAACGGAGGATCGATACAGTCAAGGCCCATGGTCACTCGAAAGGGTGAGTATGTGCGTCACCGACCTGGGTCATGCCTGGATGCCGTCGTGGACCAACCTTCTGGTATTCGGGCAGACCGCGCCAACTTATTCTTAGCAAATGTTCGAAAGCGGCGGACGTTTTTTCGCCGCAAGCGAAAAAGCCTCTTCGGCCGTGGACAAAGAACCTTGGGGCGCTAGTGTCGATCGCTGTCCGGATTTCGAGAAGTGGGGCGGCGAGAGATGATGTGGCACGAGCTGAGCGCGGTATCGGAGTCTCCGGAGATGCGGGCCGACGCGGTATCGGCGACATTGGCCGACTCGGTGTACGAGCGGTTGCTGCGGCAGCGGATCATCGTGTTGGGGGAGCAGGTGGATGACGCCATCGCCAACCGGATCGCCGGGCAGATGCTGTTGCTCTCCGCCGAGGACCCGACCGCCGACATCTCGCTGTACATCAACTCCCCGGGCGGGTCCGTGCCCGCCGGCATGGTCATCTTCGACACGATGCGGTTCATCGAGTGCGACGTGGCGACGCACGGGATGGGCCTGGCCGCCTCGATGGGACAGTTCCTGCTGTCCGCGGGGACGCCGGGCAAGCGGTACGCGCTGCCGCACTGCCAGATCCTGATGCACCAGCCGTCCGCGGGGGTCGGCGGCACCGAGTCGGACATCGCCATCCAGGCCGAACAGTTCCGCAAGCACAAGCGGGAGCTGGCCGAGCTGATCGCCGAGCACACCGGCCAACCGGTCGAGCGGATCACCGCCGACTTCGACAGGGACCGCTGGTTCACCGCCCAGGAGGCGCTCGAGTACGGCTTCGTCGACGAGGTGATCACCCGGGCGGTCCGGCGCCCGAACGGCTCGCGTTAGCGCTCGTCACCCGCGCGCCAACGGGCCACCACCTCGTCGGCGTCCACCGGGCGCAGCGGCACGGCGGGTCCCGACGGCGTGCGCAGCCAGTCGGCGATCCGGCGGTTGAGCTCGCTCACGACGTCTCGGACCGCCCGCTCGGACCGGAGCTCCCGGACGGTCTCCGGCAGCCGTTCGACCTCCTTGCGCAGTTGCAGCGAGGGCGGCAGCAGCGCATCGCCGGACAGGCCCTCACGACGCAGGTAGCCGCGCACCCACCAGAGCTCGTCATCGGGACCGTCCAGCCCCGGCAGCGGTTTCCCTTTTCCCGGAAGATCGTCGAAATCGCCGCGTTCCTGTGCCAACCGGATCTGCTGGTCGACGACCGACTCATATCGTGACCACCCGTTCATGCCTCCATCATGACAGGGGCCCGCGGGCCGCCTCGACGACTCGACCGTCCCGCGTCCACGCATAACAGCTGACACCGATTCCAGCGACGGTGACGGCGGCGCTGACCAGATAGATGGATGCGGTTCCGAAACCGGCGTCGATCACGCGGCCACCGAGCCATGCGGCAAGGGCCGCCGCGAGCTGGTACGCGGACGCGTTCACCGCGATGGCTAAGGTGGGGGCCGAGGCGGCGGTGGTCAGGATTCGCGCCTGCATGCCGGGGATGACCGCGAACCCCAGCGCGCCGACGGCGAAGACCAGCGCCACCGTGGACACAGTGCCCGCGCTGACCAGCCAGAACAACACGAACGCCGCCGCTAGGACGGCGAGCAGGCCGACCTGCGACCGCATCGGCGCCCGGTCGGACAACCAGCCGCCCACGAAGTTGCCGACGGTGGCCCCGCAGCCGTAGACCAGCAGCAGCACGGCCACCGCGTCGGGAGCGAACCCGCTGACCGAGGTGAGCAGCGGCGCGAAGTAGGTGAACACCGTCAACAGCCCGATGTTGCCGATCGCGGTCACCGCTATCGCCAGCCGAACATCGCGGCGCTGGAACACCCGCAGCTCGGCGAGCGCCGACGTGCCGGGCTCGGCGCGCGGGCCGCCGGGCACCGACCGGAGAACCATGGCCAGCCCGAGCGCGCAGCACGCGGCAATGGCGACAAAGGTGTAACGCCACCCGAAGCTGGTGCCGATGAAGGTGCCGATCGGCGCGCCGAGAATCATCGACAGGTTCATCCCGAACGCGAGCTTGGACACCGTCGATGCCTGTTTGCCCGGTTCGGCCGTTGCGGTGGCGATGACGATCGCGTAGGCGAAGAAGGTGGATGTCACCAGCGAGGTGACGATTCGTGCCGCGAAGAGAACGGCGTAGGTCGGGGCGAGCGCGGACGCCAGGTTGCCGACCACCACGACCGTGAGGAGCACGACGATCAGTTGTTTGCGCGCGAACCGAGCCGTGAGCGCGGTCAACACCGGGCCGCCGACGATCATTCCCATGGCGTAGGCGGAGACCAGCAAGCCGGCGGTGGGTATGGAGACGGCCAGGTCCTGGGCGACTTCCGGGAGAATGCCGGCGATGACGAACTCGCCCGTGGTGACGCCGAAGACGCACAACATCAGGGAAAGTACGACGAATGGCACTGGCGTCCTCCTGACGCTTGTAAACTAGCCGCGACAAGTATGTTGTGCGGGCGAGTATCTTGGCTGCACATGTATCTCGTCTGGACGAGATAGTAGGGATGGCGTGGTCCGATGGCAAGCGATGGCAGGGCACGGCTGCTGAAGGTGATCGACTCCGCGCTGCGGCGGCAGGTCGCGGTGGGTGCGCTGTCGCGCTACCAGCACGCCAGGGACTGCGCGGAGCTGACGCTGAACACCTGCGAGGGGGTGTTCCTGCACCTGCTGGAGCTGCACGGGCCGCTCGCGCCCGGGCGGCTGGGGCAGCTGGCGGGGGTGAGCTCGGGCACCGTGACCGGCGTGCTCGACCGGCTGGAACGGGCCGGCCAGGTGCGGCGCGACCGCGCGGCCAGGGACCGACGCGCGGTCATCGTGTCGCTCTGCGTGGAGCCGTACCCGATCCACGGCGCGGCCGAGCGGACGCGCACGGCCGACGTCGTCGCGAGGTACTCCGATGACCAGCTCGAACTGATCGCCGACTTCCTGACGCGCCTGACCGAGAACGCCTCGGGGCTGCGGCCGTGCCCGGGCGACGGCAAGGAACAGCGATGAGGCGGACGGCGGTCGAGGCGAAACGGTGGCCGGCGGGGTGCGGGGGCCGCGCGTGCATGGTGGCGGTGCACGGCGGGCCGACCGGCCGGCCACCGGTGCGAACGGTTCGGCCCGCACGGCGTAACGATCGAGGTCAGGGCCGGTCGGGGCCGTCGGTAGGGGGAGAGGGGAGCCTCGATCGGGGTTGGGGCGGCGACCGTCTCCAGCTTACTTGACATAATGTAGATTATCGGCTCGAACCAGACCGGCCTGGGGAGACCCGCTGAAATCGCTCGAGAGCGGGGCGGGGTAGTGAGGAGCCCGCCAGGAGCGTCGGCATGCCCGGGTAGTACGACCGTGCCCGGCGCGAGCCCGCCTGTGGATGCATCGCGTCGTCGCATGCGCGTCGGCCGTGCGCATGGTTGGCCGTTGTGTGCGGCCCGAGCCTCAGCGCCCGCCATGGGCGTACGTCATCAATACCTTCATTTATCCGGATTGTTGACTAAAACTACCCCTGCAAGATCGTTTTAAAGAAAGTAAGACAACACCGGTGGAAGTAATATCCGCTTGAAATATGCAATCGTGAATAGACCGAGCGCTCGTTCGGTTTGCCGTTCCGTGGAGCGAAACAGGGGTGTGCAATGTTGTCCACAAGCCCTGTGGACGGTTTGTATATGACCGACACCCCTCCCGAACCGGATTAGGTCAATCGCGTTTACCATCACGCCACCCGTCCGTGTTTCAAACTCTCTTAACCTACTTAGGCATGCCATACCGTGGATACCGCTCGGGATGCCGGTTTCTATCACCGGGTCGAAACGGGACGAGGACCGGCCGTGTATACACCTCTCCCCCTCGTCCCCCGGCCGAGCGATCGTTCTTGATCGGTCGTGCCTGTACCGATCGAGTTCGAGCGGTCTAGGGTGTGCGGTCATGTTCGCTGCTGAACGGCGTCAGCTCGTCCTCGAACTGGTCCGCAACCAAGGTGCCGTGTCGCTGCGCGAGCTCGCCGCCGCCGTACGCGCCAGCGACGTCACCGTGCGCCGCGACCTGCGCTACCTGGAGTCGGCCGGCCTGCTGAGCCGCCGCCACGGCGGTGCGGTGGCCGCGACCGGGCCGGCCGGCGCGTCCCACGAGCCCACCTACACCGAGAAGACCCGGCAGGCCGCCGAGGAGAAGGCGGCGATCGCGGCGGCGGCCGTGGAGCTGGTCTCGGACGGCGACGCGGTGGTGCTCGGTGCCGGCACCACCACCCAGGCACTGGCCCGGCGGCTGGCCTCGTTCGCCGAGCTGACAGTCGTCACCAACTCGCTGCTGGTGGCGCAGGCGCTGGCCAGGTCGCGGCACATCGAGGTGGTGCTCGCCGGTGGCGCGCTGCGCGGGTCGATACTGGCCACGATCGGGCCGGCCGCCGAGCAGATGCTCGCCGGCATGAGAGTGACCACCGCGTTCATTTCGGGCAACGGCCTGACCGCCGCGCGTGGTCTGTCCACTCCCAACATCTCGGTGGCCAGCATGGACCGCGCGCTGGTGTCCACGGCGGCCAGGGTCGCGGTGCTGGCCGACCGCACCAAGATAGGCGTCGAGGCCGTGGTCCAGACGGTGCCGGCCGAGCGCATCGACCATCTCTACACCGACGACGGCGCGGACGCCGACGAGCTGGCCCGGCTGACCGAGCTCGGCGTGCACGTGCATGTGGCGCCGCCGCTGGGCGACCGAACGCCCGATCAGTCGATGAGCGAGGCGGACCAGGCCGTTTGACCGAGGCCTGCAACGTTGTGACCGATACGCTCGAATCACCGATCGATTCTGTTCACTTTCCGATCCGTGATTGACGACATCGGTCCGGGTCGGTCACAGTGTGGCGCGCGGCCGTCCGCGTAGGGGGTCGAAATTCTTCGAGGAGGTCCTCCCATGGTCCGCACTGTCGCGGTTCGTCGGGCAGCGGTTCGTCGGGCAGTGTTTTGTCGGACAGCTGTGTTGTCCGCCCTGGTCCCGCTGGTCCTCGCCGGCTGTGCCAACCCGCAGGGCGGGGGCACCGGCGGGGCGCCCTCCTCCGGCGCCGGCCAGCAGCAGATCAAGGGCACCGAGTCGGCCGGCCCCGGCTGTACCCGGCAGGCCTACGGCGTCGCGCCCGGCGAGCTGACCAAGCTGAAGATTGGTTTCTCCCAGTCGGAGAAGGAAGCCAACCCGTTCCGCATCACCGAGACCCAGTCGCTCAAGGACGAGGCGGCCAAGCGCGGCATCACCCTGGAGACCACCAACGCCCAGTCGCAGTTGCCCAAGCAGATCGCCGATATACAGTCCCTGCTCAGCCAGGGCGTGCAGGCGCTGGTCGTCGCGCCGCTGAACTCCACCGGGCTCGAACCCGCGCTGGCCGCCGCGCGCGCCAAGGGCGTGCCGGTGATCGCCATCGACCGCGCGCTGGCCACCGCGGCGGTCTGCAAGGACTATTTGACGACGATCGTGTCGGATTTCGTCGACCAGGGAAAGCGCGCCGGCGAGGCGATGGCCAAGGCGACCGGCGGCAACGCGAACGTGGCGATCCTGCTGGGCACCTCGGGTAACAACGTGACTACCGAGCGTACGCAGGGTTTCAAGGACTACATCACCTCCAACTCCCCCGGCCTCAAGGTCGTCGCCGAGCAGACCGGCGAGTTCCAGCGGGAGAAGGGCAAGACCGTCACCGAGCAGCTCATCCAGGCCAACCCCGGCATCAACGCGATCTACGCGGAGAACGACGAGATGGCGCTGGGTGCGGTGGTCGCGCTCAAGGCGGCCGGCAAGAAGCCCGGCCAGGACGTCAAGATCGTGACCGTGGACGGCACCCGGGAGGCGGTGCAGGGCGTGGCGAACGGCGAGATCGCCGGCGTCATCGAGAGCAACCCGCGCTTCGGCCCGATCGTGTTCGACGCCCTGCAGCGCTTCTACACCGACAACCCGGTCCCCCAGAAGATCATCATCTCGGACCACGCCTACGACTCGAGCAACGCCCAGCAGGGTCTGCAGACCGCCTACTGATGCCCGAGCCCAGCCCAGCGGCCGAGCCCGTGCTCACGGCCGGCGAGTCCGTGCTCGCGGCCGGCGGCCTCGGCAAGTCCTTCGGTGGCGTGGTCGCGCTGCGCGGTGTCGACTTCGGCGTGCGGGCCGGTGAGGTGCACGCGCTGGTCGGTGAGAACGGCGCCGGCAAGTCCACCCTGATCAAGCTGCTCACCGGGGTGTACCGGCCGGACACCGGCGAGATCCGCTACGCCGGGCGCCCGGTGCGGTTCGCGGCGCCGATCGACGCCCAGCGGGCCGGCATCGCCACCATCTACCAGGAGGTCAACCTGGTCGGCAGCATGAGCGTGGCGGCCAACCTGTTCCTCGGCCGCGAGCCGCGCCGGGCCGGGCTGGTGGACCGGCGCTCGATGCACCGGCGGGCGCGGGAGCTGCTGGGCGGCCTGGGCATCCGGGTCGACCCCCGCCGCCGGCTCGGCTCGCTGGGCCTGGGAACCCAGCAGATGGTGGCGCTGGCCAGGGCTGTGTCCTCGGACGCCCGCGTGGTCATCATGGACGAGCCGACCTCCTCGCTGGAGCCGCGCGAGGTGGCCACCCTGTTCGACACCGTCCGCGGCCTGCGCGAACGCGGCATCGCGATCGTGTTCGTGAGCCACCGGCTGGCCGAGCTGTACGAGCTGTGCGAGACGGTCACCGTGTTGCGCGACGGGGCCGTGGTACACAGTGGGCCGCTGGCCGGGCTGAGCAGGCTGGAGCTGGTCTCGGCCATGCTCGGCCGCGATCCGGCGAGCGTTCGTGAGGGCGGCACCACCGCGTTCACCACCGACCACGGTGCCGAGGACGGTGCCGAGGAGCCGGTGCTGCGCGCCCGGGGCCTGCGCCGGCGCGGGGTGCTCGCCGGGGTGGACGTCGACGTGCACGCCGGCGAGGTGGTGGGCCTGGCCGGGCTGCTCGGCTCCGGGCGCAGCGAGACGATGACCGCGCTGGCCGGAGTGGCCCCGCACGACGGCGGCGCCGTCACCGTCGACGGCCGCCCGCTGCGCTCCGGCGCGGCCGCCGCGATCCGGGCCGGGCTGGTGCTCGTGCCCGAGGACCGCAAGGCGGAGGGGATCGTCCCCAACCTCTCGGTGCGGGAGAACATCCTGCTCGCCGCGCTCCCCCGGCTGTCCAGGTTCGGCATCGTCTCCCCCGCCCGCCAGGACCGGGTGGTGCGCACGTTCATGGACCGGCTGCGGATCAAGGCCGCCGGCCCGGACCAGCCGGTCTCCGAGCTGTCCGGCGGGAACCAGCAGAAGGTCATGCTGGCCCGCTGGCTGGCGATGAGCCCGCGCGTGCTGCTGCTCGACGAGCCCACCCGGGGCATCGACGTCGGGGCGAAGGCCGAGGTGCAGATGTTGATCGACGAGCTGGCCCGCGACGGGCTGGGCATCGTGCTGGTGTCCTCCGACCTGGAGGAGCTGGTCGAGGGCGCGCAGCGGGTGGTGGTGCTGCGCGACGGCGCCTCGGTCGCGGAGCTGTCCGGCGCCGAGGTGAGCGTGTCGGGCGTGATGGCGGCGATCGCGCACGAGGCGACCGGTGGATAGCTCGCTGAACGCGACCCCGCCGGCGCGGCTGGCCGGCATGGACCGCGCCAGGGCACTCGGGCTGGCCCGCGACTACGGCGTGTACGTCGCGCTGGCCGCGCTGGTGCTGTTCAACCTGGCGTTCACCCCGCACTTCGCCACCCTGGAAAACCTGCGCACCCAGCTCGTCCAGGTCTCCCCCGTGTTGATCATCGCGCTGGGCATGGCGCTGGTCATCGGCACCGAGGGCATCGACCTGTCCGTCGGGTCGGTGATGGCGCTGGCCGCCGCCGTCCTCCCGCTGTACCTGGGCTACGGGGTGGGTGGCGGCCTGGTCGCGGCGCTGGTGATCGGCGCGGCGGCCGGGCTGCTCAACGGCGGCCTGGTGGCCTTCGTCGGGGTGCAGCCGATCGTGGCCACGCTGGCGCTGCTGGTCGGCGGCCGGGGGCTGGCGCTGGTCATCGCGCAGGGCCGCTCCACTCCGATCACCGAGCCCGGGCTGCTCGAGCTCGGCGGCGGCTCCACGCTGTCCGTGCCGAACGTCGTGCTCGCCGCGTTCGCGCTGGTCGTGGTCGTCGCCCTGCTGGTCGGCCGGACCACGTTCGGGCGCCGGCTGGTGGCCATCGGCGGCAACCGGACGGCCGCCGAGTTCGCCGGGCTGCCGGTCACCCGGGTGCTGCTGGTGGTCTACCTCCTTTCCGGGCTGCTCGCCGCGTTCGCCGGCGTGCTCGCCACCGGGCAGCTCACCGCGTCCGACCCGTCCAACATCGGGCTGCTCATCGAGCTGTCCGCGATCACGGCGGTGGTGGTCGGCGGCACCCCGCTGACCGGCGGCCGGATCAGGGTCGTCGGCACGGTGGCCGGCGCGATCCTGATGCAGCTGATCATCGCCACGCTGATCAGGAACAACGTGCCGTCCTCGGTGGCCCAGATGTCCCAGGCGGCGATCATCGTCGCGGCGGTCGCGGTGCAGCGCGCGCAGGCGGTGACCAGGTGAGCACCCTGATCGACCATGCGGTGGCCCCCGACGAGGCCCGGCGGGGCGACCGGATCAGCACCTTCTTACAGCGCCGGGGCGCGCTGGTGGTGCTGGCCGCCGTGCTCGCCGTCGGCGGGCTGACCTTCGACACCTTCCTGACCAGGGAGAACCTCGGCTACCTTGCGCTGCAGGCGGCGTTCCCGGCGCTGGTCGCCCTCGGCATGACGTTCGTGATCATCACCGGCGGCATCGACCTGTCGGTGGGCTCGGTGTTCGCGCTCGGCGGCGTGCTGGCCGCGTACGCGTCGCGCTGGGGCCTGCTGCCGGCGTTCGCGGTGCCGCTCGCGGTGGGCGCGGTGATCGGCGCGGTGCACGGCGTGCTGATCACCCGGTTCCGGCTGGCGCCGTTCATCGCCACCCTGGCCGGCCTGCTGTTCGCCCGCGGCCTGCTGCTGTTCCTCACCGACGAGGGCGCGGACACCTACCTGGTGCCGCCCGGCTCGGCGTTCCTCTGGTGGGGCCAGGGGCGGCTGCTCGGGCTCGCGGTGCCGACCTGGATCGCTGTCGTGCTGTTCGCGGCGGGCGGGCTGATGCTCGGGCGGACCGGGTTCGGCCAGCGGCTGTTCGCGATCGGCGGCTCGGAGTCGGCGGCCACCCTGATGGGCCTGCCGGTGGCGCGCACCAAGGTCGCCGTCTACGTGCTCTCCGGCGTGCTCGCCTCGCTCGCGGGCACGCTGGCCGCCGCCCAGGCCGCGTCCGGGGTGACCATCGTCGGGGTCGGCGCCGAGCTGGACGCGATCGCCGCCGTGGTCATCGGCGGCACCCTGCTGGCCGGCGGGTCGGGCTCGGTGCTGGGCACGGCGGCCGGCGTCGCGCTGCTCGCGGTGATCCAGAACCTGATCAACCACATTCCCGGGCTGGAGAACTCGTCCATCCAGACGGTGGTCTCCGGCGGGTTCCTGGTGGTCGTGATCGTGACGCAGGCGTTGCTGTCACGCCGCCGCCGGTAAGCGGCCGCGGCGCGACAGCCTTCTTCGAACTTCAGCCGTTCGTGGGCGGCCGCTCGACCAGCTGGGCCAGGAACAGCTGCTCGCCGAGCTTGTCCATCAGCTCCAGGTTGGTCTCGAGGTAGTCGATGTGCTCCTCCTCGTCGGCCAGGATCTTCTCGAACAGGTTGGCGCTGGTGATGTCGCCCTTCTCCCGGCACATCGCGATGCCGGGCTTCAGCCGTTCCACCACCTCCAGCTCGATCGCGAGGTCCGAGGTGAACTGCTCGCGGATCGTCTGCCCGACCCGCAGCGAGAACAGCCGCTGGTAGTTCGGCAGTCCCTCCAGGAACAGGATGCGGTCGGTGATCTTCTCCGCGTGTTGCATCTCCTCGATGGACTCGCGGCGGGTGTGCTCGGCGAGCTCGGTGAAACCCCAGTTGGCCTGCATCTTGGAGTGCAGGAAGTACTGGTTGATCGCGGTCAGCTCGCTGGTCAGCTGTTCGTTGAGCAGCGCAATGACCTCGTCATCGCCACGCATGGCTGGCTCTCCCCCTTGTCGATCTTTCTGAACAACGGGGCGACCATACACGTGACTCTGCGTATTAGGACACGATCACGGGGAGTTAGGAAAGCTTGTGGGAACGTAAGGGAAGCGAACGATAACCGGTTCAGGCGGACTGTGGGAGGGCGTGCAACCCGGGCGCGTCCAAGGCTTCCGCATCCATCAAGATCATTTCAATGTGCTCGTGGCATCCGCCGCACCCGGTGCCGGCCAGTGACCGTTCCCCGACCTCGTCGACGGTCCGGGCACCGGCGCGAACGCACGCACGGACCTCCCGCTCCGTGACCGCCGTGCACATGCAGACGAACAACCGCTCGACCCCTTGTTGATGTTTGGTGAGGCAAGCCTAAGGAAAGCATGCGTAACCCGCCACCCGCAAGAGCCCCGGCGGATTGGGCAGACTGAACACACCGTGCCGACGTGAAAACCGACGGGAAGGGGAGAGGCGTGCCGCTGGACGAGTACCGGCGCAAGCGCGACCCGCGGCGCACCCCCGAGCCCGTGCCGGCCGAGGATCCCGAGGCCGCGAGCGGCGCCGCCGGGACCGTGTTCGTGATCCAGGAACACCATGCCAGGAGCCTGCACTGGGACCTGCGGCTGGAGCGCGACGGCGTGCTGGCGTCGTGGGCGGTGCCGAAGGGGCTGCCGCCCGACCCGGGCACCATCCGGCTGGCGGTGCGCACCGAGGACCATCCGATGGAGTACGCCGAGTTCTCCGGCGAGATCCCGGCCGGTGAGTACGGCGCCGGCCGGATGACGATCTGGGACCGGGGCCACTACGACACGCTCAAGTGGAACGACGCCGAGGTGCAGTTCGTGCTGCACGGCCAGCGGGCGCGCGGGCGCTACATCCTGCTGCGCCGGGGGCGCGGACCCAACGAGTGGCTGCTGCGCCGGGGTGATCCGCCCTCGGACGCCGACTGGCAGCCGCTCCCCCGCGAGCTCTCCCCCATGCTCGCCACACCGGGCACGTTGCCGGCCGACGACGACGGCTGGTGCTTCGAGGTGCGGTTCGGCGGCACCCGGGTGCTGGCCAGGATCGAGGGCGGGCGCGTCGAGCTGCTCGAACCGGACGGCGCGCCGCTGCCCGACCGGCATCCCGAGCTGGCCGGGCTGGGCGGCGTCCTGGGCGCCACCTCGGTGCTGCTGGACGGCGAGATCGGCGGCACTCCCCCGGGCCTGTGGATCACCGACCTGCTGCACCTGGACGGCCGGGACCGCCTGGAGCTGCCGTACCGGGAGCGGCGCGCGCTGGCCGAGTCGCTGCCGCTGACCGGCCCGCACTGGCGGCTGGTGCCCTCCTACCCCGGGGGCGGGGCCGCCGTGCTCGCGGCGGCCGCCGAGCAGGGGCTGCCGTCGGTGGTGGCCAAGCGCGCCGACTCGCCGTACCGGCCGGGACAGCGGGGGCCGGACTGGATCGAGATCGCCACCGGGGCGAGCCCGCCCGAGCCGGCGCCGTCGCGACAGCCGCCCGCGCCGTCGCGGCGGGCGGAGTCGCGCACGGTCTCCAGCGTCGAGGTGGCCGGGCGCCGGGTCCGGCTGGCCAACCCGGACAAGGTGATCTACCCGCTGGTCGGGTTCCGCAAGCGCGACGTGATGGACTACTACCTGGCGGTCGCCGAGGTGATGCTGCCGCACCTGGCCAACCGTGCGGTCACCATGCGCCGCTGGCCGGACGGGGTGGACTCGCCGTCCTTCTTCGAGAAGAACGTGTCGCGGCACGTGCCGAACTGGGTGCGCACCGTCCGGCTGGCCAGCCCGGGCAGCTCGACCGGCGCCGACGCGCTGGACTACCCGTTGATCGACGACGCGGCCGGGCTCGCCTGGGCTGCCAACCTGGCGGCCCTGGAGCTGCACGTGCCGCAGTGGACGGTCGGCGCGCGGGGCGCCCGGCACGCCCCCGACCTGCTGGTGTTCGACCTCGACCCGGGCGAGGGCGCGACCATCGTGGACTGCGCGCGGGTGGCCGAGCGGGTGGCGGCCGTGCTCGGCGAGGACGGCCTGCCTGCCTACCCGCGCACCAGCGGTGGGAAGGGCATGCAGCTCTACAGCCCGGTCCGGGTCACCAGCCCCGAGCGGACCGGGGAGTACGCGCGGGCCGTCGCCGAGCGGCTGGCCGCCGAGGACCCCGGCCGGGTGATCGCCGTGATGGCCCGCCAGCGCCGCCGGGGCAAGGTGTTCATCGACTGGAGCCAGAACAACCCGGCCAAGACCACCGTCGCCAGCTACTCGCTGCGCGGGCGCCACCGTCCGACCGTGGCCACCCCGCTGACCTGGGACGAGGTCCGTGCCTGCCGGCGGCCCGAGGACCTGGCGTTCACCGCCGGCGAGCTGCCGGACCGGCTGGCCGAACACGGCGACCTGCTCGAACCGCTGCTCGCCGAGGGCCACCGGCTGCCGTCGCGCCGGTCCTGACGGGTTCGATCAGGTTCGATCACAATCGATCAGGCTGTCGCCGCGCGGAGCACGTCGCGCAGGGCGACCGTCTCGGACAGGTTGTCCACCCGGTCGCAGCCCATCCACTCCGCCCAGACGTACTCGCAGGCCAGGTACCCCGTGTACGCGGACGACCGCAGCGCGGCGACCTGGCGGGCGAAGTCGATGGTGTTGTCCCGCATGCCGGCCTGCAGGACGCCGGGCGCCGCGCCCCGGCACTGGACGTGGCGGGCGTGCCGGACCAGCGGTTCGATCTCCTCGTCGGGGAAGCCGGCCACCGTGAAGTGCCCGTAGTCCAGGGTCAGGCGCAGGCCGGGCACCCGTTCCAGCAGGTCCAGGGTGCGCGCGGGGGTGTCGGTCACCGAGCCGTGGTGCGGCTCGACGGACAGTTGCAGCCCGGCGTCCTCGGCGAGGCGGACCCGGCGGCGCAGCTCGGCGGCGGAGCGCTCCAGGGCTCGTTCCGGCGAGTCGCCGTCGTGCACGGTGCCGGGCAGGATCGTCACGCCGGGGCTGCCGAGTCGGGCGGCGAGCTGGAGCGCCCGGGTGAAGTACGGGCGGCCGCGGTCCACCTCGGCGGGGTCGGGGTGGTTGACCGACATGGTGACGAAGTCGGGCGCCTGGTAGAAGACGTCGGCCACCGCCAGCCCGCGCGCCTCGCAGCGCTCCGAGACGCGCCCCGCCCACAGGTCGACGTCGGCGCCCACCTCCTCCGGGCGCAGCCGCGAGCGGCCCCACATGTAGCCGATGTCCACCGCGTCGAACCCCAGCCCGGCGACGATGTCCAGCGCCAGCCGGTGCGGGACCGCCGGCCACGTGTAGTCCGCGCAGGACAGCGTCATCGTCACCGTGACTCCCTCGGCGTGTGCTTGCGGGCTGGAAACCTTTCCAGTCAAGCTTAGCCGTCGGTCATGACCGCGTCGACAAGGAGGCACCTGGTGCGCCGGTACTGCTTCACCTTCACGATCATTCCGGGCCGGGAGGCCGAGTACGACCGCCGGCACCGCGAGGTCTGGCCGGAGCTCGTCGCCGCGCTGCGCGCCAACGGGGTCTCGAACTACTCCATCTTCCGGCGGGACCGGCTGGTCATCGGCTATGCGGAGTGCGAGCCCGACGGTCCGACGGCGTTCGGCGCGGTGGGAGACACGGAGGTCAACCGCCGGTGGGCCGAGTGGTTCGGCGACGTGCTGGTCGAGCTGGCGGACGGGACGGGCGGCCCGGCCGCCTGTGCCGAGGTCTGGCACCTGCCGTAATGACGTCCTCGCTGGCGCCGGCCGGCGGTCGCTTGACACCGGGTCCGGCGCCGTACTAGACACCCTGTGCGCGATTGCTGGAAAGGTTTCCAGGATTGAGGAGTCCGCTGATGCCTCACCCCGCCGAGTCCCCGGCCCCGACCGGGATGGACGACTCGAACGACGACGCCCCGCTGTCCGGCGGGCACTGGAAGGCCGCCGTGCTGGCCGCCACCGCGAGCTACTTCGACGCCGGCGCGATCGTGGCCGGCGCCGTCGCGCTGCCGCTGTGGGCGAACGAGTTCGGCCTGACCGCCACCGCCGTCGGGCTGATCGGCGCGTTCGGCGCCAACGGTTTCTCCACCGGGGTCGGCGCGGTGGTCGGCGGCTGGCTGGGCGACCGCTACGGCCGTCGCGTCATCTACACCTGGGACCTGCTGCTCTACGCGCTGGGCGTGCTGGTCATCGCGTTCGCGCCGAGCGTCGGGATCGTCGTGCTCGGCTACGTGCTGACCGGTCTCGCGGCCGGCGCGGACATCCCGAACTCGATGTCCCTGCTGGCCGAGATCGCCCCGCGCCGGGCCCGGAGCAAGATCGTCGGCCTGGCCCCCGTGCTGTGGTACCTCGGTCCGCTGGTGGTGACGGTGCTCAGCGTGGCGATGCACTCCCTCGGCCTACTCGGCGCGCGGATCATCTTCGCCCACCTAGCCGCGGTGGCCCTGGTGGTCTGGGTGCTGCGCCGGAGCATGGTGGAGTCGCCGAGATGGACCGCGCTGAGAACGGCGACGGCCGGCCGCGGCGAGTCGAGCGCATGGCGCACCGCGCTGCCGGCGCTGCTGTTCCTGGTGCCGCTGGTCAGCGTGTGGAACATCCCGGCCGGGACCTACGGCTTCTTCTTCCCTTACCTGCTGGGCACCGCCGGCGCGCACAGCTCGCTGGCCTCGGACTTCCTCAACATGCTGCTGTTCGTGATCGGCATCCTCACCCTGACCGTCTTCGTCCTCATCGGCGACCGGGTCAATCGCAGGCTGATGTACTCGGTGTTCTCCCTGGTGGCCGCCGTGGGCTTCCTGGTTTTCCTGGTCGTCCCGGTCAGCAACATCGCCGGCGTGCTGGCCAACCTCCTGCTGATGGGCGTCGGCGGGTTCTCCGCGACGTTCCACGTGTGGAGCGTGTGGTCGACCGAGCTGTTCCCCACCGAGGTGCGGGCCAGCGCCCAGGGCTGGACGGTCGCGGTGTCCCGGTTCGTGATCGGGGCCTGGAGCCTGGCCCTGCCGCTGGTGCTGGACAACGCCGGCTTCACCGAGGTCGCCGTCATCCTCGCCGCGATGTACCTGTTCGGCGCGGTGTTCGGCGGCCTGTTCGGCCCGTCCACGCAGGGCCGCGCGCTGGAGCGCATCAGGTTCCGCTGGTCGGCGAACTTCCGGCCGGGGGCGAGATGAGCCGGCTGCGGCTCGGGGTGATCGGCGCGGGCTCCTGGGCGATGGCCGCGCACCTGCCGGCGCTGGCCCGCCGGCGCGAGGAGGTCGAGTTCGTCGCCGTGTGCCGCCCCGACGAACCGGCGCTGCACCGGGTCGCCCAACGCTACGACTTCGCCGTGGCCGCCACCGACTACCGCGAGGTGCTCGCCGCCGGCGTGGACATCTGCGTGGTGGCCAGCCCGCCGGCCGTGCACCACGAGCACGCCGCCGCCGCGCTCGAGGCCGGCGCCCACGTGCTGTGCGAGAAGCCGATGACGCTAGCCGCGGCGCACGCCTGGCACCTGGTGGAGCTGGCCGCCCGGGCCGACCGGCAGCTGCTGGTCAGCTTCGGCTGGAACTACCAACCGATGATCGTCGCCGCCAAACGGATGGTGGAACGCCACGGCATCGGCCGGCTTCGCCTGGCTGTACCGCCCGGACGGGGTGGACGAGCGGGTCCCGGTGCGCCCCGGCGACGGGGCCTACCGCCCGGAGGGGCCGGCCAACGCGCTGGTGGACGCCGCGCTCGGCCGCACCAAGGCCAACCGGGCGCCCGGCGAGGTCGGCGCCCGTACCGTCGAGGCGCTGGAGCTGCTCTACCGCGGCGCGGCCAGCGGCCGGATGGAGGAACGCGCGTGAGGATCGCGGCGGTGCAGGCGTTCCCGCTGGCCTACGACGAGCCGAACGACGCGGGCGGGCGCCGGCACGTGTGCCTGGTGCGGGTGCGCGCCGAGGACGGCCAGGTCGGCTGGGGCGAGGCGGTCACCATCTGGCCGGAGGCGACCAGGGCGGTGGTGGCCGTCGTGGATGGCCTCGCGGAGCTGCTGGCCGGCCGCGACGCGCTGGCCACCACCCGGCTGTGGACCGCGGTCCGCGAGCACACCTGGTGGTACGGGATCGGCGGCATCGCCACGTTCGCGCACGCCGCCGTGGACATGGCGCTGTGGGACCTGCGCGGGCGCGCGACCGGGCAGCGGGTCGCGGACCTGCTCGGCGGCCCGGTGCGCGACGGCCAGCCGTGCGTGGTGTCCTGCCACGCCGGGCGGGCGGACCTCGCCGAGGGCGCGGCCGAGATCGCCGACTGGGTGGCCGGCACCGGCGCGTCGGGGGTGAAGGTCGGCTTCGGCAAGCGCGGCGAGGCGGCGCTCGGCGTCGACCACGCCCGGGACGTCGCGTTCGTCCGCGAGCTGCGGGCGGCGCTCGGCCCCGATCCCCGAATCATGATCGATATCGGCGCCCGGATCCGCTGGGACGTGGCCACCGCGGTGCGCCGGGTCCGCGCCTTCGAGGAACACGACCTGCACTGGATCGAAGAACCGCTCGGCGCCGACGACCCTGAGGGCTACGCCACGCTGCGGGCGAAGACGAGCACGCTGATCGCCTACGGCGAGCGGGAGTGGACGGTGCGCGGGGTGGACCGCATCCTGCGCACCGGCACAGTCGACGTCCTCGGCGTGGACCCCGGCCGCACCGAGGGCGTCACCGGGTTCGCCCGCGCGTGCGCCCTGGCCGAGGCCGCCGGCCGGCAGGCCAACGCGCACGCCTGGGCCGGCCCGATCGCGTTCGCCGCCGCGCTCGCGGTGTCCGCCGCCTCGCCCGCCTGCCACCAGTTCGAGGTCCAGCCCCTGCCGAACCCCCTGCACACCGACCTCGCCAGTTCCCCTCGCCCGGAAGGCGGCCGGATCGCTCCCCCGCCCGGCCCCGGCCTCGGCGTCGAGGTCGACGAGCACGCCCTGGACCACTACCGCCTCGACGGCTAGGGCGATCACTATGCTCGTCCGGACCCGAGGAGGCCCCATGACGTCCGACGACCGGTTGGTCTCCGAGCGCTTCCCCCGCTCGTCCGCCTACCACCCGGAGTGGGTCACGGCCGGGGTGAGCGGCGCGGCGAACTCGCTGTGGCTGACCGAATGGCTGGCCGAGGCCATGGACCTGCGTCCCGGCATGCGGGTGCTGGACCTCGGCTGCGGGCGCGGCGCCTCGTCGATCTTCTTGCACCGCGAGTTCGGCGCGCGGGTGTGGGCGACCGACCTGTGGTTCAGCCCGACCGAGCGGCTGCGGCGCATCCGGGACGCCGGCGCCGGGGACGGCGTGTTCCCGATCCACGCCGACGCCCGCTCGCTCCCGTTCGCCGACGAGTTCTTCGACGCGGTGGTCAGCATCGACTCGTTCCCCTACTACGGCACCGACGACCTGTACCTGGGCTACCTCGCGCGGTTCGTCCGGCCCGGCGGCGCGATCGGGATCGCCGGCAGCGCGCTGACCAGGGATATCGACGGCCAGGTTCCCGAGCACCTGCGCGACTGGTGGGAGCCGAGCCTGTCGTGCCTGCACTCCGCGCAGTGGTGGCGCCGGCACTGGGAGCGCGGCGGCGTGGTGCGGGTCGAGCGGGCGGACACCCTGGCCGACGGCTGGCGGTACTGGCTGGACTGGCAGCGCGCGGTGGCGCCGGACAACCGGGTGGAGATCGACGCGCTCACCGCCGACCAGGGCGACTACCTGGGCCATGTCCGAGTGGTGGGCCGGCGCCGCGAGGACGTCGTGCTCGACGAACCGATCACGTCCGTCCCGGTGCGGTACTCGCGGCAACCCTTGTTGCGCGACTAAAGAGGCCGCGCGCAGCTGTCGGTGGGGCGGAAGCCGGTCGGCAGGGTGACCCGCCTCGGCTCGGCGCCCGCGATGCGGTCCAGCAGCAGCTCGGCGGCCACCCTGCCGATCTCGCCGGGCTGCCGGGACACCGTGGCGATCGGCGGCTCCAGGAACTCGGCCAGCGGCACGTCGTCGCAGGTGATCAGCGACAGGTCGGTGGGGACGCGCAGGCCGGCGGCCCGGATGGCGCGCAGCACGCCGGTCAGGATCTGGTTGCCGCCCACGATGACGGCGGTCGGGCGGTGCGGTTGGGCGAGCAGCTCGGCGCAGGCCGCCGCGCCGTGCTCGGCGGTGAACGAGCCCTGCCGCAGCTGCGCGGTGACGTCCGGACGGCCCCTGGTCAACCGGCGCAGCACCTTGGCGCGCTCCTTGGCCGGCCGCACCCTCGGGTTGCCGTTGACCAACGCGATCCGCTGGTGCTCGAGCCCGAGCAGGTGCTCCACCGCGTCGGTCATGCCGGCGGCGTGGTCGCTGAGCACCGCGCTCATCCCGGCCAGCTCGGGGGCCTCCCGGTCGACGAGCACGCACGGGATGTCCGACGCGGCGACCGCCCGCACCGACTCGCCGTCGTCCTCGTCGGCCAGCGAGAGCAGCAGGCCGTCCACCCGCCGCGACCGGAACAGCCGCACGTGCCGCGCGTCGAGCCCCGGCCGGCTCATCGAGTTGGCCAGCTGCAGCGCGTACCCCGACTCCCGCAGCCGCACCTCCGCGCCCAGGCCGATCTGCGCGAACAGCGGGTTGGAGATGTCGCTGACCACGAAGCCCACGGTCATGGTCGCGCCGGTGCGCATGCTCTGCGCGAGCATGTCCGGCTCGTAGCCCAGCGCGGCCACCGCGTCCCGGACCCGGTTGCGCATGACCTCGCTGACGTCCGGGTGCCCGGACAGCACCCGCGACACCGAGGACAGCGCGACGCCGGCTCGCTCGGCGACCTCGCGCATGCCGGCGCGGCGGGCACCGGCGTCAGGGTTCGGGCTCACGGTTCCTCTCCGTACTGAACGGCTGGAAACGATATGTGACGGCGGTGGTCAGTACATCAACAGTCCGCCGCTGATGTTCAGGGTGGCCCCCGTGATGTAGGCGGCGTGCCGGGAGGCCAGGAAGACCGCGGCGCCGGCCAGGTCCTCCGGCCGGGCCAGCCGCCCGAGCGGGGTGTCCGCGAGCAACCCGTCGAGCACGGCCGGGTCCAGGTCGGTGGTCAGCATCGGGGTGTCCACGTTGCCCGGCGCTATGCAGTTGACGGTGATGCCGTGCGGGGCCAGCGTCCGCGCCAGCCCCCTGGTCATCGAGACCACGCCGCCCTTGGTCGCGGCGTACACCACCGAGCCGCCGAACCCGCCGGACCACCAGCCCTGGGAGGCCACCGTGATGATCCGGCCACCGCCGAGCTCCTTCATGGCGCGCGCCGCCGCCCGGCACAGGAAGAAGGTGGCGCGCAGGTTCACCTCCTGCTGGGCGTCCCAGTCCTCGTCGGTGACGTCCTCCAGCTCGGGGCGCCGGCGCAGCACCGCCGCGTAGTGCGCCAGCACGTCGAGCCGGCCGCACCGCTCCCGCACCCGCGCCACCAGCCGTTCCGGGGCGTCCCGATCGGCCAGGTCGACCGGGAACGGGTGGTGGCCCGCGCCGGGCAGCTCGGCGACCAGCTCGTCCAACGGCCCCGGCCGCAGGTCGCTGACCGCCACCCGGGCCCCCGCCGCCGCGAACGCGCGCACCGCCGCCCGCCCGATGCCGCCGGCCGCACCGGTGCACAGCACGACCCGGTCCTCCAGCCCGGCCCCGAGATCCCAGGCCATCGCGCTCACACCCCGTCTCCCTTGAGCGATCCGCCCACTCGTGGATATCGTGGTCGCCGTTCGCTGGAAACGTTACCAGGAGACTGCATGCCCGACCCTGACGCCGGTGGCCTGACCATCACCGCGATCGAGACCATCCCGGTCATCGCCCCGCTGGCCCGCACGTTCCGGGGCAGCTACTACCGGATGACGCACCGGGCCACCCTGATCGTCCGGGTGCGCACCGCCGACGGGATCGTGGGCGAGGCGTACGCGGGCGACGAGGACAAGACGCTGTCCGACATCGAGGGCATCGTCCGGACCGAGATCGCGCCGAACGTGATCGGCCTCGACGCGATGGCCACCGAGCGGGTCTGGCAGGCCGGCTACCCGGCGACCTTCGACATCCTGCGCGACCGCCGCCTCGGCCTGGTCGCGCTGGCCTGTGTCGACACCGCTGTGTGGGACGCGGTCGGCAAGGCGCTCGGGGTGCCGCTGTGGCGGCTGTGGGGCGGCTACCGCCGCGACCTGCCGCTGGTGGCCATCGGCGGCTACTACGGCGAGCCGCTCGGCCCGATCGCCGAGGAGGTGGCGGGATACCGGGAGCTGGGCCTGGCCGGGATGAAGCTCAAGGTCGGCGGCGCCCCGCCGGCGGTCGACGCGCAGCGCGTGCACGCCGCCAGGGAGGCCGGCGGCGACGACTTCGTGCTCCTGGTCGACGCGAACCAGGGCTACTCGGTGGCCGACGCCGTCGAGTTCGGCCGCCGCGTCGCCGACCTGGGCGTGCGGTGGTTCGAGGAGCCGGTGCGCTGGCACAACGACCGGCGCTCGCTGCGCGACGTGCGCACCCGGACCACCCTCCCGGTCTGCGCCGGCCAGAGCGAGCTGTCCCCGTCCGGCTGCCGCGACCTGATGGAGGCCGGCGCGATCGACGTGTGCAACTTCGACGCGTCCTGGTCGGGCGGGCCGACGGCCTGGCGGCGCACGGCCGCGATCGCGTCCGCCTACGACGTCCAGATGGGCCACCACGAGGAGCCGCAGGTGTCCGTGCACCTGCTCGCCAGCCAGCCGCACGGCACCTACGCGGAGTGCTTCCATCCCGACCGCGACCCGTTCTGGTGGCACCTGATCGCGAACCGCCCGCCCGCCGTGGACGGCCGGGTCACCCTGTCCGACCGCCCCGGCCTGGGCTGGGAGCTGGACTGGGACTACGTCGAGCGGCACCGGGTGGCCCCATGAGCGACGACCTGACCGGGCTGCTGCGCGCGATGCTGACCATCCGGCGGTTCGAGGACGAGGTCCTGGACCTGTTCACCCGCAACCTTGTCAGGGGCAGCACGCACCTGTGCCAGGGCCAGGAGGCAGTCCCGGTCGGGGTCTGCGCCGCGCTGCGCCCCGGCGACACCATGACCTGCACCTATCGCGGCCACGGCGCGGTGCTGGCGATGGGCGCGCCGGTCGACAGGTGCTTCGGAGAGCTGCTCGGCAGGGCGGGCGGGCTGTGCGGGGGCAAGGGCGGGTCCATGCACTTCGCGGACGTCTCGGTCGGCGCGCTGGGCTCGAACGCGATAGTCGGCGGCCACCTGCCCATCACCGTCGGCGCCGCGCTGGCCGCCCGACACCTGGGCACCGGCGCGGTCTCGGTGGCCTTCCTCGGCGACGGCGCGACGAACATCGGCGCGTTCCACGAGAGCCTCAACCTGGCCGCCGTCTGGAAGCTGCCCGCCGTCTTCGTCATCGAGAACAACCACTACGGCGAGTACAGCCCGCTGGAGGCCACCACGCCGATCACCAGGCTGGCCGACCGCGCCGCCGGCTACGGCATGCCCGGCGAGTACGTCGACGGCAACGACGTGCTGGCCGTGCGGGCGGTGGCCCGGGACGCGGTGCGCCACGCCCGAGCCGGCGACGGGCCGACCCTGGTCGAGGCGGACACCTACCGCCAGCAGGGCCACTCCCGGTCCGACCCCGGCGCGTACCGCCCGGAGGGCGAGCTGGAGCACTGGCTGGCCCGCGACCCGATCGACCGATTGACCGACGCCATGCTCACCGGCGGCCGGTGCGACGCCGCAACCATCGAGACCATCCGCGCCGAGGTCACCGACGCTGTCGGGGAAGCCCTGGCCAGGGCGATGTCCTGGCCCCCGCCAGACCCCTCGGCGCGGTTCGACAACGTCTACACCGGCCAGGAAGGGCGCTGACGCATGGCGGAGACGATCAACTACCGGCAGGTGATCTCCCGCGCGCTGGCAGACGGCCTCGCCTCGGACCCCCGGGTGATCTTCATCGGCGAGGACGTCGGCGCCGCCGGCGGGGCGTTCAAGTCCACCGTCGGGCTCCACCAGCGGTTCGGGCCGGACCGGGTCCGGGACACCCCGATCTCCGAGCAGGCCATCGTGGGTGCCGCGATCGGCGCCGCGATGAACGGGCTGCGACCGGTCGCGGAGATCATGTTCGCGGACTTCGCCGGGGTGTGCTTCGACCAGATCGCCAACCAGCTCGCCAAGCACCGCTACATGACCGACGGGCAGGTCAGCCTGCCGGTCACCATCCGGATGGCCAACGGCGCCGGCGCCGGGTTCGCCGCCCAGCACTCCCAGCCGGCGGAGAACTGGTTCCTGAACATCCCCGGCCTCAAGATCGTGGTCCCGGCCACCGTGCCCGACCTCTACGGCCTGCTGCGCACCGCCATCGCCGACGACGACCCGGTGCTGTTCTTCGAGCACAAGAACCTGTTCGCGGTGAAGGGCGAGCTGGCCGACGACCCGCGTCCCATCCCGCTCGGGCTCGCCGACGTGGTCCGCAACGGCCGGGACGTCACGATCGTCGCCACCCAGCAGATGCGCCACCGCGCCGAGCGCGCCGCCGACCGGCTCGCGGCCGACGGCGTCGAGGCCACGGTGATCGACCCGCGCACCCTCGTCCCGTTCGACGACGACACGGTGGTGGCCAGCCTGCGCGAGACGTCCCGGCTGGTGGTGGTGCAGGAGGCGCCGGCGGCCGGGAGCTGGGGCGCGTCCCTGATCGCCCGCATGACCTGCCGGCACTTCGAGCTGTTCGACGCGCCGCCGCTGCTGGTGGCCGCCGACGACACCCCGGTTCCGTACGCCCGCGAGCTGGAGGAGGCCTGGCTGCCCGGCGTCGAGCGCATCGTCGCCGAGACCCGCACGCTCGTCGCCTACTGACCCTGGCAGACTGCGTGCATTGTGAGGCCCGACGAGCCCGCCGAGGTTGACGCCGACATCCCACACCCGTACCGGGCAGGCCCCTATCCCCGCGCGCTGGTGCATCGAGGCTGGCAGCTCGGCGAGCTGGCCGGCATGGAGAACTCGATGGCCTCGTTCCGGCGGGCGCTGGCCGAGGGCTTCCGGTACCTGGAGATCGACGTCCACGCGACCTCGGACGGCGTGGTGGTGGTCGCGCACGACGCCACCCTGGACCGCACCACCGACGCCGTCGGCCCGATCGCCGAGCAGCCCTGGGAACGGGTCCGGCGCGCCCGGGTCGGCGGCCGGGAACCGGTGACCAGCCTGCGCGCGGTGATCGAGGAGCTGCCGAACGCGTTGCTCAACATCGACGTCAAGGCCGGCCCCGCCGTCCGCCCGACCCTGGAGCTGCTGGCCGAGACCGATGCCTGGCGGCGGGTCTGCCTGGCGTCCTTCTCCGCCGTGCGGCTGGCCAGGCTGCGCCGAGGCGCCCGGGCGCGGGTGCTCACGTCGTGCTCGCCCGCCGACGCGCTGGCGCTGCGGATCGACGGCTGGCTGCGGCAGGCGCGGGTGGGCCGGGTCGGCGGGCTGCTCCCGGTGCCGGCCCAGCTGGCGCAGCTCCCCCGCCGGCAGGGGCCGCTGACGGTGGTGGAGCCCGCGCTCATCGAGGCCGCCCACCGCCGGGGCATGGAGGTCCACGTCTGGACGGTGAACGACCCCGCCGAGATGCGCGAGCTGCTGGACATGGGGGTGGACGGGCTAGTCACCGACCGTCCGGACCGGCTGCGCGAGGTGCTGGCCGAGCGCGGCCAGTGGCGCGGGTGACGAACCGCCGGCTCACCCGTGAGCAGCGCGGTTGGTGCGTGTACGACTGGGCCAACTCGGTGTTCCAGACGTCCGTGCTCACCATTTTCCTGTCCCTGCACCTGACCGAGGTGGTCACCGCCGACGCCCGCGCCTCCGGCCAGGCGTGCGTCACCGCGCTGCGGGAGTGCGAGGTGTCCTTTCTCGGCGCGCGGGTCCAGGCCGGTTCGGTGCTCGGGTTCCTGCTGGCCGCGTCGACGATCCTGCAGCTGCTGGTGCTGCCGATCACCGGCGCGATCGCCGACCGGGCACGCAACAAGCGCGCGCTGCTGGGCGGGTTCGCCTTCACCGGCGCCGCCGCCACCTGCGGCCTGGCCCAGATCCACGGCACCTCGTGGGAGCTCGGCGCCGCCCTGTTCGCCCTGGCCAACCTGTGTTATTACGCCTCGATAGTCGTCTACTACGCGTTCCTGCCCGAGATCGCGGAGCCGGACCAGCGGGACAACGTCTCGGCGAAGGGCTGGGCCTTCGGCTACCTGGGCGGCGGGCTCTGCCTCGCGCTCAACATCGTGATCATCCAGGCCCGCGAGCCGCTCGGGCTGTCCGAGGCCGACGCGATCCGGGTGGCCTTCGTGGTGTGCGGCGTGTGGTGGGCGGTGTTCACCGTGATCCCGCTGCGCCGGCTCACCGAGCACCGGGCCCCGCTCGGGCCCGAGCGCGGCGGGGCGCTGCTGACCGCCGGGTTCCGCCAGCTCGGCCGGACCCTGGCGGCGGCGCGGCGGTTCCCGATCACGCTCGCCTTCCTGGCCGCCTTCCTGGTCTTCATCGACGGCATCAACACGGTCGCCGAGACCGCCGGCCTCTACGGCTCCCAGGAGCTGAAACTTCCCATCGAGGTACTCACCATCACGATCCTGATCGTGCAGTTCGTCGCCTTCGGCGGCGGGCTGGCGCACGGCCGGCTGGCCGCCCGGATCGGCGCGAAGCGGACGATCCTGGTCAGCCTGACGGTGTGGGTGGCGGTCATCTCGGCCGCCTACTTCGTGCAGGCCGGCGAGCGGCTGCAGTTTTACGGGCTGGCGCTCGGCATCGGACTGGTGCTGGGCGGGACCGCCGCGATGTCCCGCTCGCTGTACAGCCAGCTGGTGCCGGTCGGCCAGGAGGCGCAGTACTTCGCGCTCTACACCCTCGGCGAGCGGGGGACGTCCTGGCTGGGGCCGCTGGTGTTCTCCTTGGTGGCGAACGCGACCGGATCGTTCCGGCCCGCGATCCTGTCCCTGATCACCTTCCTGGCCGTGGGGTTTGCGCTGGTGGCGGCGGTTCCGGTGCGCCGGGGCATCCGGGCCGCCGGGAACCCGGAGCCAGACCTGGTCTGAAATTGTGACGCAAGTCACACGTGGCTACCCGGTCACAAAGATGATTACGTGACGAGGTTTTAGGGGACACTGTGGGGCGGCACGGAGGCGGCATGTTTCGACAAGTGTCACTCACGACACGTCGACCGACGTGCCGCAGAGGGGAACGTACGCGCTAGGGGTGACGTTACACGAGGAGTTAGGAGCCTGGGATCCCCTCCTCCGGGCCCACGAAGTGAAAGGAAGACATCATGGCGGACCGTGTGCTGCGAGGCAGCCGGCTCGGGGCTGTCAGCTACGAGACCGACCGCAATCACGACCTCGCGCCGCGCCGGTCGGTCCAGTACGCCTGCCCCAAGGGCCACGACTTCGACGTTCCCTTCTCCGATGACGCCGAGCCACCGATGACCTGGGAGTGTCGGCTGCACGGCAGCGTCTCCAAGATGATCGACGGCATCGAGCCGGAGGCCAAGAAGGTCAAGCCACCGCGTACGCACTGGGACATGCTGCTGGAGCGGCGGTCGGTGGCCGAGCTGGACGAGCTGCTCTCCGAGCGGCTCGAGGAGCTGCGTGGGCGTCGCTCGAAGACTGCGTAAGCTGCGTTAGCTGGGCCGCACAGCGGCCGTGGTGTCGGCCTGATCCCCGATGGGGTCAGGCCGACACTGCGTTTTCGGCGGGGTTTCAGGCGGAGACGGCGTCCCGGGGGCGGCCTTCGTCGCCGGAGCCGAGGCGGCTGCGCAGGCCCCAGCGGGTGACCCGCCACAGCGCCTCGCGGACGATGAAGCCGCTCATCTTGGAGTAGCCGTGCTCGCGCTCGGTGAAGGTGATCGGCACCTCGCTGACCCGGAAGCCGGCCTGCACCGTGCGCCAGGCCATGTCGATCTGGAAGCAGTAGCCCTGCGAGTCGACGTCGTCGAGGTCCAGCTCGGAGAGCACGTCGTAGCGGAACACCCGGTATCCGGCGGTGATGTCCCGGATCGGGACCCGCAGCGCCAGCCGGGAGTAGAGGTTGCCGCCCCGGGACAGCAGCTCCCGGCGCTTGGGCCAGTTCACCACGGTGCCGCCGGGGACGTAGCGCGACCCGATCACCAGGTCGGCGTCGGTGAGCTCGTCCACCATGGCCGGCAGGCTCTCCGGCGGGTGCGAGCCGTCCGCGTCCATCTGGACGATCGTGCGGTAGCCGTTGCGCAGCGCCCACCCGAAGCCCGCCAGGTAGGCCGCGCCGAGGCCGCCCTTGCCCTCCCGGTGGAGCACCTGGACCCGGGGGTCGGCGCCGGCCATCTCGTCGGCCAGCTCGCCGGTGCCGTCCGGGCTGGCGTCGTCGACCACCAGCACGTGCGCGTCCGGCGTCGCGGCGTGCACCCGGCGGACGATCGGCGGCAGGTTGTCCCGCTCGTTGTAGGTGGGGATGACCACCAGCAACGAACCGCCGTCGCTCTCAGCCTGCCGGTCAGCCATCCTGGTCCTCTCGGGTCTCGTCTCGTGCCGTCTGGGTCGAACCGGCGCGCCGGCGACGCAGCGCGACACCGAACGCGACAACTCCCGCCGCCGCGAGCACCCACTCCGGGACGGCGCCGAGGCGGGTGGCCACGGTGACCGTCGTACGCAGCGGGACGCGCTCGACCAGCGCCGCCGGGCTGAACAGCTCGGAGCGGGAGAGCACTGCGCCGTCCGGAGCAATGATCGCACTCACCCCGCTGGTGGCCGCGACCAGTACCGCCCTGTCGTGCTCGACGGCCCGCAGCCGGGACATCGCGAGCTGCTGGTAGGTCATCTCCGAGCGGCCGAACGTGGCGTTGTTCGTGGGCACGGTGAGCAGCTGCGCCCCGTTGCGGACGCTGTCGTTCACCAGGTCGTCGAAGGCGACCTCCCAGCAGATGGCCACCCCGACCGGGATGCCGGCGAGCTGGACCACGCCCGGTCCCTCGCCCGGCACGAAGAAGCCGGCCCGGTCGGCGTAGGAGGAGAACAGCCGGAAGAAGCCACGCCACGGCAGGTACTCGCCGAACGGCTGGACCCGGCGCTTGTCGTTGCGCTGGGTAGGCCCCACCCCGGGCTCCCAGACCAGCGCCGAGTTCGCGGTGTGCCGACCGTCCGGGAGCACCAGCACGGCTCCCACCAGGATCGGCACGCCCATCCTGGCCGAGGCGGCGCTGATCCGAGCGAACGCGTCGGCGTTGCGCAGCGGGTCGATGTCCGAGGAGTTCTCCGGCCAGATCACCACCTCGGGGCGGGGTGCGCGGCCGGCCGCGACGTCGTCGGCGAGCTGCATGGTGCGGCGCACGTGGTTGTCCAGCACGGCGCGGCGCTGGGCGTTGAAGTCGAGCCCGAGCCGGGGCACGCTGCCCTGGATCGCGGCCGCCGTGACCGTCCGCTCCGGCGACGGCGCGCCCGACGCAAAGGCCCCGGTCAGCGCGGCCGGGACGGCCATCGCGACCACCACCGGCAGCACCGCGCACGCGGCCGCCGGCACCCGCCACCGCGAGGTGAGCACCGCCCGCGCCAGCGCGGCCAGCCCGAAGCCGGTGAGCACCACCGCGAAGGACACCAGCGGGGTGCCGCCGACGGCGGCCAGCCGGGCGAACGGGCCGTCGGCCTGGGAGTACGCCACCTTCCCCCACGGGAAGCCGCCGAACGGGAACCGCGAGCTGGCCGCCTCGGTGGCCACCCAGAGCGCGGCCGACCACACCGGAGCCCAGGCCAGCCGGGAGGCGATGGCGATCGCCGTGGCCCCCACCGCGAGGAACAGCGCCTCCAGGGCGGCCAGCGCCAGCCACGGGACCGGGCCCACGTAGATGCCGATCCAGGGCAGCAGCGGTACGAAGTAGCCGAGCCCGAACAACAGCCCGAGCCCGAAGCCGGCGCGCCCCCGCCGGCCCCGCAGCGCGGCCGCGAGCAGGGCGAACCCGATCGGCGCCAGCCACCACAGGGTCCGGGGGGCACAGGCGAGGTAGAGCAGTACGCCGCCGGCCGGGGCGGCGAGCAGCCGGGCCACCGAGGCCGGGCGCGGCCATCTCGGCCGGCGACCGGGCGGCTCCGAGCGCGCCGGAGCCTGCGCCGTGGCCGGGGTCGACGTCACCGGGTCAGCTTAGTGTCGGCTCACCCGGTTCACCGGCCCGGGCCAGGCTGGACGGCTCAGTAGGCGCGCTTGGGCATGATCACCCAGAGCACCAGGTAGATCACGAACTGCGGCCCCGGCAGCAGGCAGGACAGCAGGAACAGCACCCGGACCACGAACGGGCTCATGCCGAACCGTTCGGCCAGGCCGGCGCACACACCAGCGATGATGGCCCCCTCCCGGGGGCGGGTCAGCGTCGAGCTCACCGGATCCTCCTTCGCGCACGGCGTCTCGGGCGCCGTCGTGCCTCCAGGATGCCCACCCTCGGGCATGGTTGAACTCCGTGACGTCCCCGATTTTCCGGCTCGGGGTCACCCCGACCCCACCCCTTCGGCGCAACGAGATCACGATCGGTGCGGGCGGGTACGGCCGTGCGTGGCGCGTGCCCACACGATCAGCCAGTTCTCCCCCTGCCGATCACTGGTTACGGTGATCTCGTGGCCCGAGGCGTCGGCAGGTTCCTGGTCATCGTGTCGGCGGTTCTGCTCGGGGTGGCGGTGCCGGGCACGGCGGGCGCCATCGTGCCGGCCGGGAAGCAGACGGCGATCGTGGCGCTCGGCGACAGCTCAGCGTCCGGTGAGGGCGCCGGCGACTACGAGCCGGGCACCCGGGGCGAGCGGGGCGACTGGTGTCACCGCTCCTCGCAGGCCTACGTCCGGCGCACCGGCCTGGCCAGCACCTCGGTCAACCTGGCCTGTTCCGGCGCGGCGTCGGCGCACGTCGGGTTCGGCTCCGCGCGCCGCTACACCGAGCGCTCCCAGGCGCAGCGCCTGGTCGAGGTGGCGCGCGCGCACCGGGTCACCGCGGTGGTCGCCCAGCTCGGGGTGAACGACGACCCCGGGTTCGGCCCGGCGGTGGTGCGGTGCGTGGCGGCGTACCTGAACCGGGCGCTGCCCGGGTGCTCCGGCGAGCTGGGCGACCAGTGGCGCGGTCGGCTGGCGGCGATGGCGCCCAAGGTGGAGAAGGCGCTCGGCGACGTGCGCGCCGCGATGCGCCAGGCCGGGTACCGCGACCAGGACTACACGCTGGTGCTGGCGTCCTACCCGTCGCCGGTCACCGAGTCGATGGTGCCGGCGCACGGGCTGAGCTGCCCGATCCGCGTCGAGGACGCCCGCTGGGGGCGTACCGTCGCGGTCCCCCAGCTCTCGGCGGCGCTAGCCGGCGCCGCCGAGCAGTCCGGCGCCCGGTTCCTAGACCTGTCCCGGGCCGCCGAGGGGCGCGAGGCGTGCACCAGCGCCGGCCCGGAGTGGCAGCGCCGGCTGGCCGTCAACCCGGAGGCGCTGGTGCAGGGTGGGGCGGGCGGCCTGTCCCACCTCGCCCAGGAGTCGTTCCACCTGAATGCGGCCGGGCACGGCCAGGTGGCCGGCTGCCTGGCCGAGTTCGTCAGGGGCACCGCGACCAAGGCGCGCTGCCTGGCCGGCAAGGACGGCCGGTTGCACGCGGTGGCCAACCAGGCCGAGCCGGCGCGGGCCGGCCGCTGAGGGTCAGGCCGAGAACTCGTCGGCGATCAGCGCGCCCAGCTCCAGGAAGGCGTACCTGGTGGGCTCGCGCATGGCGCCGAGGTCGAGGCGGCCGCCGGTGGCCAGGTGCGGGTCGTAGGGGATCTCCACCACCGCGCGGGAACGGCCCAGGAAGTGGGCGCGTACCCGCTCGCGGTCGATCTCCGGGCTGACCCGGTCACAGCACAGGACGACCACGGCGTCGGCGACCTGCTCGGCGTAGCCGTGCGCGACCAGCCAGTCCAGCGTCTTCGACGCCCGTGACGCGCCGTCCACCGTCGGCGCGCCCACCACGACCAGCGAGTCGGCCAGCGCCAGGGTGCCCTCCATGGCCGAGTGGACCAGGCCGGTGCCCGAGTCGGTGATGATGATGTTGTAGAACCGGGCCAGCACCGCGCAGATCTGCTCGTACTCGTCGCGGTTGAACGCCTCGCTCATCGCCGGGTCCTGCTCCGACGCGAGCACCTGCAGCCGCCCGGCCAGGCTGGTGTAGTGCGACACCGACGTCAGCGAGTCGATCGTGTCGATGTTGTCCAGCATCTGCCGGACGGTCACACCGATCTCACCGGTCAACCGGTCGGCCAGCGTGCCGGCGTCCGGGTTCGCGTCCACGGCGACGACACGGTCGCCCCGGTGCTCGGCCAGGGTCAGCCCGAGCACCGCCGAGACGGTGGTCTTGCCGACGCCGCCCTTGAGCGAGCTGACCGCGATCTGGTGCGCACCCGGCAGGTGCCGGCGGATGCGGCGCAGCAGCACGTTGCGCGCCGCCTCCGACTCGCTCACGCCGGGGTTGACCTTGCCGCCGGAGACCGTGTACACGGCGTGCCGCCAGCCCATCGTGGGCCGTTCGGCGCGCGGCCGGACGATCGAGTCCTCGGTGAGGTCGGCGGCGCTGGCCGCCCGCATGGGCATCGCCGGGGCGGCCCAGGCGGTCGGCGCCGGCTCGGGCGGTTGGGCGTAGCCGCCGTACTCGGGGCCGCCGTACTCGGGGCCGCCGTACTCGGGGCCGTCGTACTCGGGCTGGCGAGGCTGCTCGCGCGGCGGCTGGGGCTGCGCACGCGGCGGTTGCGGACGGGCGGGCGGCGGCGGGGCCGGCCGTTCCGGCGGCGGACCGGGCCTCGGCTGTGGCCTGGGCTGCGGCTGCGGACGGGGCTGTGGCTGCGGACGGGGCTGTGGCTGCGGACGAGGCTGCGGGCGGGACTGTGGCCGGGACTCGGGCTCCGCGTGTCGTTGCGCCGTGCCACCGTCGGCCACCTGGCGCGCCGAGGCGCCGACGCTCACCCGGGACGCCTGCCCCTCACCCCGGCGGGGCTCGGAGTTGTACCCGAGGCCGTCGTCCTGACCCTCGTCCTGGCTGCTGCGCAGTCGCCGTCCCGCCGCGCGGTGCGCCGCGCTGCAGTACTTGCGGGCCGGCTTCCCCGGCACCTGCTCGATCATCACCTCGCACCCCGGCAAGGCGCACTGACGCACAGCCATCTCCCCCATATCCAACTCCCACGATCCATGCTCGACACTCACGAACCTCGTGCCGACCCGCCCAGACTAATAAGTCACCCGTACGGGACGGTACTCATGTGCGCCTGCGCCTGCCTGATCGGCGCGGCAAACCGTCCGCTGAGCGTGCCACCCATGCTCCAGCAACCGAACCTGAGTCCGCAAGGGCGCCGAATGGCGTAGTCCGCGTGGCGTCAGGAGCAACGCCGCGTTCGTCGACGCGACTTGAGCACCTGTCGCCGATCGTCCGCAACCTGGCCTCTCATGTTCGCCGCACGGGCCCGCGCCGCTGCCTACATTCGGTTCCGCTCCACCCGCACGGCTCGTGCTCCCCCCTGTCCGATCCCCAGCGGACAGCGCGAGCCCAACCGGCCGGGCAACGACGCGCCGGACCGGCACACCCGAAACGAACCGGCGATCCCCCGAACCGAGGAGCCGAACTCGAGATGAGACAACCCCTTCGCAGCCTGCGACGCCGGCGCGAGCGGGGGCGGCAGCGCGTCGCCCTCGTGACGGCCGGCAGTGCCGCCGGGGCGACCGCGCTGGCCGCCACGTTCGGCGCGATCCTGGCCGCGGGGCAGGTACCCGCCGCCGATGCGGCGCCCAGCGAGCCGGTCAACGCCACCGTGACCCCCGTCGACCGCGTGGTGGACCAGGCCGCGCTCCCGAAGCAGCCGCCCGCGCCCCAACCGACTCCGACCCCCGTCGTGCCCCGCCCCCGTGCCGAGGCGCCCGCCGCGCCCCCGCCCGCCGCCAAGGCCCCCGCCGCGACCCAACAGAAGCAACAGCCCCAGCAGTCACAACAGCTCAAGCCGGCGGAGCGCGCCCCGCGCAACGCCGGGAAGAGCACCGGGCAGGCACCAACGGGAGCCTCATGAGCGTCGGGCTCGCACCCGTCGGGCGGCACGAGATGGCGGCGCTGGGCACCTCGGCGCTGTTGCTGGTGACCGACCCCGACCGGCTGTCCACCGCGGCCGAGGTGCTGCGCGCGGAGATCGCCGAGATCGACCGGGCGTGCAGCAGGTTCCGGGCCGACTCGGAGATCAGTGAGCTGCACCGGGGCGCCGGCGCGGCGGCGACCGTCGGCCCGCTGTTGGGGCAGGCGCTGGACGTCGCGCTGCGCGCCGCCGAGCTCACCGACGGCCTGGTGGACCCGACGGTCGGCGCGGCGGTGCGCGAGCTCGGGTACGACGCCGACTTCCGCGGGCCCGGCACGCTCGACTCCCCGTCGCCGGACGGACCGGCGAGACCGGCGCCCGGATGGTGGCGGCTGCACTGGGACCCGGCGCGCCGCGAGGTGCTGCTGCCCCGCGGTGTCGCGCTGGACCTGGGCGCCACCGCCAAGGCGCTGGCCGCCGACCGGGCGGCCGCACGGGCCGCCGAGGTGACCGGTTGCGGGGTGCTCGTGGATCTCGGCGGCGACCTCGGCACCGCCGGTGTGTCCCCGGAGGACGGCTGGCGGATCGCGGTGGCCGACGACCACCGCGACGCGATGGACAGCCCCGAGCAGGTGGTCGCCGTGCACGGCGGCGGGATGGCCACCTCGAGCACGGTGGCCCGCGCCTGGCGCCGGGCCGGCCGGCTGCGCCACCACATCGTGGACCCGCGCACCGGGCAGAACCCGCCCCCGACCTGGCGCACCGTCACGGTGGCCGCCGCCAGCTGCGTGGACGCCAACGTCGCGAGCACCGCCGCGATAGTGCTCGGCGCCGACGCGCCCGGATGGCTGACTGAGCGCGGCCTGCCCGCCCGGTTGGTCGGCCCGGACGGGCGGGTGGTGTGCACGCCGGGCTGGCCGGCCAGCGAGTGGGGGGACTGACCGATGGGGCAGACCCTGTGGTTCGCCAGCCGGGCGACGGGCCTGGTCGCGCTGGTGCTGCTGACCATGAGCCTGGTGCTCGGGATCGTGGGCTCGAACCGGGTGGCCAGCGTGCGGTGGCCCCGGTTCGCGCTGTCCGGGCTGCACCGCAACATCTCCCTGATGACCGTGCTGTTCCTGGCCGTGCACGCGTCCAGCGCGATCATCGATCCGTACGCCGGGATCCGCTGGGTGGACGCCGTGGTGCCGTTCGTCTCGTCGTACCACCCGTTCTGGCTGGGCCTCGGCGCCGTCGCGCTGGACCTGATGCTCGCGCTGATCGGCACCAGCCTGCTGCGCACCCGGCTCAGCCACCGGCTCTGGCGCACCGTGCACTGGGCCGGCTACCTCGTCTGGCCGCTCGCGGTCGTGCACGGGCTGGTCATCGGCGGCAAGGACAGCAAGCTGAGCTGGGTGATCAGCCTGAACGTGACCTGCGCGCTGGTGGTGCTCGTCGCGGTGGTGTGGCGGCTGCGGTCGGCCAGCCATCCGGACAGCGAGGCCCGGCGAGCGGCTACCGTAGGAGGGCGATGACCGATGGGCCGTCACTCGGCGGTTCCCACCGCCACTTTTCCCGAGGCGCCCGAGAGCGTGCCCGACCAGGGCGTGACCGGGCCGATTCCGATCCCGCGCCAGCCGCTGGCCTCCTCGGGGCCGCTGCCGGTGGTGCGCCCGCCCGAGCAGCCCGTCGAGGCGGTGCCGTGGGCGGCGGAGCCCGACCAGCCGAGGCTGCTGGCCGGCTGGTTGGAGACCGGCCGCCCCGCCGACCTGGACGAGCACCGGCGCCGGTACGGCGAGCCACCGCGCGCGGAGTTCGCCGGTCGGCGCGGCGCGCGGCGGCTGGTCGAGCTGGTCGGTGAGGCCGGGCTGCGCGGCCGGGGCGGCGCCGGGTTCCCCACCGCGCGCAAGATGGCCACCGTCGTGTCCGCCACCACGCCCCGCCGGCGCCCCGTGGTGGTCGCCAACGGCTGCGAGGGCGATCCGACCAGCGGCAAGGACCGGCTGCTGCTGCACTGCGCCCCGCACCTGGTGCTCGACGGGCTCGCGCTGGCAGCGCACGCCGTGGGCGCCGACCAGGCCATCCTGTGCGTGCACCGGGACAGCCCGCTGGTCGAGTCCCTGGAGGCGGCCATCGCGGCGCGGCCCGACGACCCGGCCGACGTGCACCTGGTGACCGTGCCGCGCCGCTACGTCGCCAGCGAGGCCTCCGCGGTGGTCAACTTCCTGACCACCGGCGACGCCCGCCCGACCAGCGTGCCGCCGCTGCCCGCCGAGCGCGGCGTGCAGGGCCGCCCGACGCTGGTGGACAACGTGGAGACGCTGGCGCACCTGGCGCTGCTCGCCCGCAACGGCGCCGACTGGTTCCGCGCCCGAGGCACCGAGGACTCCCCCGGCACCACGCTGGTGACGCTGGACGGCGCGGTCGTCCGCCCCGGGGTTTACGAGGTCGACATGGGCGTCAGCGCCGGCCACCTGCTGCGGCTGGCCGGCGGCACCACCGGCCCGATCCAGGCGTTGCTGCTCGGCGGCCTTGGCGGCAACTGGCTGCCGGCGGCCGGGAACATGTCGCTGGCGCACTTCGACTACGCCGCCGCCGGGGCCGGGCTCGGCGTGGCCTCCCTGCTGGCCCTGCCGCTGGACGCCTGCGGGCTCACGGTCACCGCGACGATCCTGCGCTACCTCGCGGAGGAGTCGGCCGGCCAGTGCGGCCCCTGCATGTTCGGCCTCCCGGCGCTGGCCGAGGACCTGGAGGCGCTCGCCGCCGGCACCGCCGACGCGGACATCCCGGACCGGCTGCGCCGCCGGCTCGGGATCATCCCGGGGCGAGGCGCGTGCGCGCATCCGGACGGCGCGGTCCGCCTCGCCGCCAGCACGCTGCGGGTCTTCACCGACGACATCGCCGAGCACCTGCACCGCCGGCCCTGCGGCCGCCCCGACCTGACGGCGTTCCCGGTGCTGCGCGCGCTGGCCAGCCCGGCGGGAGGCTGGCGATGAAGGCGACCCGCAAGCCGACCCACCTGCGGGTGGACCCGATCGGCTGCCGAGCCCACGGCCTGTGCCAGGAGCTGCTCCCCGAGCTGGTCAGCCTGGACGAGTGGGGCTATCCGCTGCTCGCGGAGAAGGCGATCCCCCGCGACCTGATGGCCCACGCCCGCCGGGCGGCGGCGGCCTGCCCGACGCTCGCGCTGCGGCTGCGCAAAGAGGACTAACGCCGCTGGGCCGAACGGCGCAACGACGACACCAATACCGTCGCGAGCCTCGGTTCGCGCCTGTGAGCTGAATTACACTCCCGCCATGGCGGGCGTCCGGCCGGGCCCCGACGCCGGCGGCACCGAGGCGCAGCCGGTCCGCTGGGGGCTGCCCCTGGCGGTGCTCATCGCGGGCATGTTCATGTCCATCCTGGACGTGAGCATCGTCAACGTGGCGATCCCGACCATCCAGAAGGACTTCGGCACCACCACCGACGACGTGCAGTGGGTGGCCACCGCGTACACCCTGGCGCTGGGCGTGGTGGTCCCGCTCAGCGGCTGGCTCGGCGACCGGTTCGGGATGCGCAGGGTCTACACGCTGTCCGTGCTCGGCTTCGCCGCCGGCTCCGCGCTGTGCGGTGTGGCGTGGAGCCTGGACAGCCTGGTCGCGTTCCGGATCGTCCAGGCCATCCCCGGCGGCATCGTGCCGGTGGTCACCATGTCGATGGTGTACCTGATCGTGCCGAGGGAGAAGATCGGCACCGCGATGGGGATGTATGGGCTGGGCGTGGTGTTCGCCCCGGCGGTCGGCCCGACCCTGGGCGGCTACCTGGTCGAGTACGTGGACTGGCGGCTGATCTTCTTCATCAACGTCCCGATCGGGGTCCTCGGGGCGATCGCCGCCGCCCTGGTACTCCCCAAGATCGGGGACGGCCGAGGCGGGCGCCTGGACGTCTGGGGCTTCGTCACCATCTCCAGCGGGCTGTTCGCGCTGCTGCTGGCGCTGTCCGAGGGCCAGGACTGGGGGTGGAACTCCTACCGGGTGCTGATGCTGCTCACCTACAGCGCGCTCAGCCTCGCGCTGTTCGTGGTGATCGAGCTGGAGGTCGACCAGCCGCTGCTCGACGTCCGGATGTTCCGCTACTGGCAGTTCACCAACTCGCTGGTGCTGATCGGCCTGATGTCGGTCGCGCTGTTCGCCGTGCTGTTCTACATCCCGCTGCTGCTGCAGCAGGGTCAAAACCTGGGCGCGTTCGAGACCGGGCTGCTGCTGCTCCCCCAGGCGCTGGTGATGGGCGTGATGATGCCGATCGCCGGCCGGCTCTACGACCTGATCGGGCCGCGCTGGCCGGCCATGATCGGGCTGGGCATCGTGGCGGTGGGCACCTACCTGCTGCACGACCTGACCCTGGACGCGTCGCGCGAGCACATCATGTGGCTGCTGGCGTTCCGCGCGGTGGGGATGGGGCTGGCCATGATGCCGATCATGACGGGCGGCATGGCCGCCGTCCCGCAGCGGCTGGTCAGCCGGGCGAGCGCGTTCAACAACGTGGTGCAGCGCTGCGTCGCGGCGCTCGGGCTGGCCGTCCTGACCGCGGTCCTCACCCGGCAGCAGGCCCAGCAGCTGGCCGACCGGTCCGCGCTGGTCCCCACCACCGTGACCCCACCGACCGTCGGCGCCCCCGGTGCCCCGCCCACGGCCGGGCTGTACGCGATGTTCCAGCAGACCCGGCTGCGGGTGTTCGTGGCCGCGATGGACGACCTGTTCCTGATCACGGCCGCGATCAGCGCGCTCGGCGTGATCGGGGCGCTGTTCCTGCGCTCGGAGCTGGCCAAGGCGCTGGCCGGCCGGGCGCAGTCCCCGGCCGCGCAACCCGAGGAGTCCAAGGAGCCCCGGCCGGCGCGGCCCGGGCCGGTCGGTAGCCGGGCGTGACGGTCTCGTTACCACGATCGGGTTATTCCGATAACGGATCGGCCACGGAGCGCGATGATCCAGACAGCAGGATCTGACCACGCCCTGACGGAGGAACCGTGATGCACCCGATTCCCACCAGGATCGCGCTCGCCAGTTCTGTTCTGGTCCTGGGCTCAGTGGGCACCGTCAGTGCCGTGAGCCTGCAGGTCGCGCAGGCCCCAATGCCGCGGACGTCCGGCGCGCCCCAGGCGCTGTCCCCGCACCCGAGCACGCCCGCGCCTCGGCTCCCCGAGGCCGCCGCACCCGCCGCCCCGCCCTCCGTCGACGTGGTCCCAGCCAACCCCGTGGCGCCGTCCCCGGCCGCCCGCCCCGGTCCGGGCGCGGTGCTGAGCGCCCGCGACCTGGTCGGCCTGGCGACCTCGCCGCTGAAGAAGGGCACCGTGAAGGTCCCGGTGGCCGAGCCGGTGCAGCGGGTGGTCAAGCGCGTGACCACGAAGAAGCCGGTCAAGCGGGTGGTGAGGGACGCCGACGACGTCCTCGACAACTCCCGGGCTCGGACCCGGGTCGCGAAGAGCATCGGCAACAAGTTCGGCACCGACATGGCCCGGCGGTTCGCCGGTCAGTTCGGCGGCCCGATGGCGCGGCAGGCCTTCGACAGCTACGCCGCCGGTGGGTACTCGGGGATGGACGACTACGTGGGGCGCCACCGCGCCGAGTGAGCCGGCCCGGTCAGGGCTTGACGCTCACCATCGCGATGAACACCACGAAGAACAGCACGGTGATGGACAGGTCCAGGCTCACCGCGCCCATCCGCACCGGCGGGATCAGCCGGCGCAGCAGCTTGATCGGCGGGTCGGTGACCACGAACGCGATCTCCAGCGTGCCGGCGCCGATGGCCGAGTTCGGCCCGCGCCAGGAGCGGGCGAAGCTCTTGAGCACCTCCACAACCAGCCGCGTCACCAACGCCAGCCAGAAGAAGAACAACACGTAGTAGATGGCGAACTGAATCCCGAGACCCATCCCTCTATATTGCCGCGAGCACGGCCCCGCCGCTCGTGGCCCCCGGGCACGTCACCCGCCGAGCGACTTGTTGTACTCGGCGATCTGCCCGTTCGCCGCGTTCTGCGCGTCGGTGAGCGCGGCCTTCGGGTCCTGGTTCTGCAGCACGGCCGCCTGCAGCGCGTTCTCCACGTCCTTGCGGACCTGCGGCATGACGCCCACCGAGCAGCCCTGGGTGGCCGGGGTCAGCGCGGTGGCGCGCAGCTGGTTGATCGCGGTGGTGAACTGCGGGCGCTGGGTGACCCACTGCTGGTCGGCCGGGTCGTCCAGCGCGCCCCTGCTGATCGGGAAGTAGCCGGTGCCGGTGTGCCAGGTGACCTGCGTGGGCTTGCTGGCCAGGAACTTCACCAGCTCCCAGGAGGCCCGCAGGTGCGCGGCGTCCTTGCCCTGGCCGACCACCCACAGCGAGGCGCCGCCGATGATCGGCCCGCCGGTGTCGCCGGCGCGCACCTTCGGGAAGAACCCGGTGCCGATGGGGAACTTGGCGGACCTGACGAAGCTGCCGAGCTGGCCGGTGGACTCCAGCGAGATGGCCACGGTGGCCGAGCTGAACGCGTTGTCGCCGTTGTCGGTGTTGCTGTCCAGCTTGAGCGCGAGCCCGTCGTTGACCATCTTCTGCCACCAGGTGAGCAGCTCGACGTTCTCCTCGGTGGCCAGGTTGACCGCGTTGGCCCGGCCGGAGCGGCCGTTGTCGGCGTCGCACAGGTGCTGCCCGGAGCTCGCCATCCACTGCTCGAAGAACCAGCCGTACACGCTGGCCCCGAAGCCGTACTGGACGCCGGAGCCCGGGGTGTTCTTGATCTTCTCCGCCGCCGCGCGGATCTCGGCGAGGGTCTTCGGCGGGGCGTTCGGGTCCAGCCCGGCGCGGGCGAACGCGTCCTTGTTGATGTAGAGCAGCGGCATCGAGGTGTTGAACGGCATGGAGTAGAGCTTCTTGTCCACCGTGTAGTAGCCGGTGATGTTCGGCTGCAGGTCGGACACGTCGTGCCGGTCCTTGTCCACGAACGACTGGATCGGCACGACCGACCCGGAGTCGATCATGAATCGGGTGCCGATGTCGTAGATCTGCACCACGTCCGGCAGCCCGCCGCCCTTGAGCGCCGTCTTGTACGCCGACATCGCGTCGTCGTACTGCCCCTTGAAGGCCAGGTTCGCCTTGATCTTGCCCTGGTGCTGGGCGTTGAACTCGTTGACCAGCTTGAGCAGCACGTCGCCGTTGGCCCCGGACATGGCGTGCCACAGCGTCAGCTCCACCGGGCCCGCGTTCGCCAGCGCGTCCGCGCCCGGCGCCTCCACCGGTGCCGCGGCCGAGCCGCCGGACCCACCGCCGGTGGCCGCCGCGCACCCGGCCAGGGTGACCGTCATCAGCACCGCCGCGCACCAGCGGCCGACCCGAGTCCTCCGCATGCCGTTCCCCTCTCCTATCTCACCGCGCTATTTCACGGCACCGGCCGTGAACCCTCTGACCAGCCAGCGCTGGCCGAACACGACGAGCAGCAGCGTCGGCAGCAACGTGATCGTGATGCCGGCCAGCTGCAGGTCAGGGGCGGACTGCTCACTGTTCTTCAGCGCGAACACCGCCGTCTGCAGCGTGTTCAGCGAGTTGTCCGTGGACGAGATGATCAGCGGCCAGAAGTACATGTTCCAGCCCTGCAGGAACGACCAGACCGCCAGCGCGGTCACCGAGGGGCGCACCGTGGGCAGCACGATCCGGGCCAGGAACCGCCCGTGCCCGCAGCCGTCCAGCTGGGCGGCCTGGTGCAGCTCGACGGGGAACTGCCGGAACGCCTGGCGCATCAGGAACACCCCGAAGCCGTTGGCCAGGAACGGAAGCACCAGCGCGACCCGGCTGTCCCCGAGCCCGAGCGCGCGCACGAACAGCGCGTTGGGCACCACGATCGCCTCGTACGGGATCATGATCGTGGCCAGGAACAGCCAGAAGACCGGCGTGCGCAGCGGGGTGCGCAGGAACACCAGCGCGTACGCCGCCAGGCACGACGTGACCAGGTGCGCGAGCATGATCACGACCGCGACGAACAGCGAGTTGAAGAACGCCGGCAGCAGCGGCACCACCCGCTGTTGCCAGGCGTGCAGGTGCGAGGCCAGCGTGTAGTCCCCGCCGAACAGGCCGGGCGGCTGGCGGATCAGCGCGGCCGGCTCCACGAACCCCCCGACCACCGTGAGCAGCACCGGGAACAGCAACACCACCGCCGCCAGCACCAGCCACAGGTAGGTCAGGCTCGCCCGCGCCGCGCTCGGCCGCGTCACCCGGCTCACCGGTAGTGCACCCTTCGCTCCAGCACGCCGAACTGCAGCACCGCGAGCAGCACCCCGACCAGCAGCAGCACCAGCCCTCGCGCGCAGGCCGGCCCGTAGAGGCTGTTGGCGTTCGCGAACGCGCGCTCGTAGATGGAGAACACCAGCGTGCTGGTCGCGCCGTTCGGGCCGCCGTTGGTGGTGACCTGCACCTGGCCCAGCGCCTGCAGCGCGGACAGCGTGGTGGTCACGACCACGAAGAAGACGCTGGGCGAGATCATCGGCAGCACCACGTTCAGCAGTCCTCGCCAGCCGGTGGCGCCGTCCAGCTTGGACGCCTCCAGCACCTCCTCGTCCACCCCGGCCAGCGCGGCGGCGAGCACCAGCAGGTTGAACCCGGACACCATCCACAGCGTGATCCAGGCGACGGTGAGCATCGCCCAGCCCGAGCTGGTGGTCCAGTCCGGCGCGACCACGCCCACCAGCCCGAGCAGCCAGTTGATCGGCGACAGCGCGGGGCTGACCATGAGCAGCCAGATCACGCTGGCGGTGGACGCGGAGTAGGCGAACGGCAGCGAGAACAGCGTCCGGAACGCCTTCATCCCCGGCAGCCGCTGGGCCAGCGGGACGGCCAGCGCCATCGGCACCACCAGCCCGCCGACCACCACGATCAGCGTGAAGACCAGCGTGTTCAGCAGCACCTGCCCGAACTCCGGGGTGAGCAGCTGGCGGAAGTTCTCCAGCCCGACGTCCCGGGTCGGGTTGCCCCGCACGTCCGTCCCCCTGGTGGCCAGGAACATCGCCTGGAACAGCGGGAAGATCACGAACAACGCCACGCCCGCGAGCGCGGGCAACAGGAAGCCGGCACCCCAACCGAGGTCGGCGCCGCGGGTGCGCGGCGACCGGATGCGGGTCGCCATGGGCGCAGAGACTATCCCCCGCGCTGCGCAAGCGGGAGAAATCCGTCCCGATGCCAGATGAACGACAAACCCTCGCTGAGCCCGAGCTGAGAAGTTTGAGACGCATGTGTTAGTTGCATAGGCTAAGAATGTAAGTAGGTCGATCACGCCACGTCGGGGAGGTTCGAGCATGTGCGGCATTACCGGTTGGGTTTCGTTCGACGGCGACCCGCGTGAGCAGGTGCCGGTGGTCGACGCGATGGTCGAGACCATGGCCTGCCGAGGCCCGGACGCCGGCGGCCGCTGGCTGGACCGGCACGTGGCATTGGGCCACCGCCGGCTCGCGGTGATCGACATCGAGGGCGGTGCGCAGCCGATGTCGGTGCGCACCGACGACGGCCCGGTGGCCATCGTGTACAGCGGCGAGGCCTACAACTACCTGGAGCTGCGCGACGAGCTGCGCCGCCGGGGCCATCGGTTCGACACCGACAGCGACACCGAGGTGGTCCTGCACGGCTACCTGGAGTGGGGCGACGCGGTCGCCGAGCGGCTCAACGGCATGTACGCGTTCGCGGTCTGGGACGCCCGCACCGAGCGGCTGGTGATGATCCGCGACCGGATGGGCATCAAGCCCTTCTACTACTACCCCACCGCCGACGGCGTGCTGTTCGGCTCCGAGCCCAAGGCGATCCTGGCCAACCCGCTGGCCACCGCCGCGGTGGACCTGGACGGGCTGCGCGAGCTGTTCGGGTTCGTCAAGACCCCGGGCGCGGCGGTCTGGGCGGGGATGCGCGAGGTAGTCCCGGGCACGGTGGTCAGTCTGGACCGCGGCGGCTGGCGGGAGCGGACCTACTGGTCACTGCGCGCCGCCGAGCACACCGACGACGAGCGCACCACCGTCGCGCGGGTGCGCGAGCTGCTCGACGACATCGTGCGCCGCCAGCTGGTCGCGGACGTGCCACGCTGCGTGCTGCTCTCCGGCGGCCTGGACTCCAGCGCGATCACCGCGCTGGCCGCCCGCCAGCTCGGCGAGGTGGACGAGCGGGTGCGCAGCTTCGCGGTGGACTTCGTGGGCCAGACCGAGAACTTCCGCCCCGACGACATGCGCCCCACCCCGGACGCGCCGTACGTGCACGACGTGGCCGAGCACGTCGGCTCGGTCCACCGGGACATCGTGCTCGACCACGCCGCGCTCGCCGACCCGGACGTCCGCCGCAAGGTGATCACCGCGCGCGACCTGCCCGCCGGCCTCGGCGACATGGACGCGTCGCTGTACCTGCTGTTCGCCGCGATCCGTGGCCACTCCACGGTGGCACTGTCCGGCGAGTCCGCCGACGAGGTGTTCGGCGGCTACCGGTGGTTCCACCAGCCCGAGGTGCAGCGCGCCGACATGTTCCCCTGGATCGCCTCCCGGATGACCGGCCCGCACAGCCAGGCCGCCGACCTGCTCACCCCCGAGCTGACCGCCGCCCTCGACCTGCCCGGCTACCTGCGCGCCCGGTACGCCGAGGCCGTCGCCGAGGTGGAGCCGACCGGCGCGGAGAGCGAGCACGAGCGCCGCATGCGGGTGGTCTGCCACCTGCACCTGACCCGGTTCGTGCGCATGCTGCTGGACCGCAAGGACCGGATGAGCATGGCCGTCGGCCTGGAGGTCCGGGTGCCGTTCTGCGACCACCGCCTGGTGGAGTACGTCTACAACACCCCGTGGGCGCTCAAGACCTTCGACGGCAGGGAGAAGAGCCTGCTGCGCGCGGCCGCCGGCGACGTGCTGCCCCGGTCGGTGGTCGAGCGGGTGAAGAGCCCGTACCCCTCCACCCAGGACCCGCACTACGCCGCCGCGCTGCAACAGCTCGCCAAGGAGCTGCTCCCCACCGACTCGCCGATGTTCGAGCTGGTCAACCGCCGCTGGCTGGACGAGGCGGCCGAACGCGACCCGGCCCGGATGCCGACCGAGGTCCGCAACGGCCTGGAGCGCGCGCTCGACCTGCACACCTGGCTCGATATCTACCGCCCCACCCTGCGCCTGGGCTGACCGCTCGGATGCCGGGATCGCTGAGGCCGCGGCCCGGTCGGTCAGTCACACCTGACGGTAGCCCGCCACGTGTCCACGTTCGGCTCGCCACCGAACTGCGGATTGGGGAAGACGGACTTCCCCTGGTATTCCTGATAGGACCGACCGCCGTTCTGGTATTCACGGACGTAGGAGTATGTGACGAACATGTTCGGGCCTTTGAAGGCTTCTCGGTCACAGTGAGATCCCGCTGGAAGGGTTTCGTCTGGAAGTCTTGATGCAAATGCGGGGCCGGCGTAGACGGCTCCGAAGAAGAGTAGCGTAAATGTCAGTACCGCCCCCGTGACCCCACGCAGCCAACTGTTCATGCTGATCGCTCCGTCTCGTCGTCATGCCTGCCGTGTTTGGTACCCATACTCTGGGACTCGGCGGCGTGGGTTCATGCCATCGGCCGGGTAGTGTGTGCCGTGGCGGCCGGCGGAGCACCGCCGTTCGCTGGCAGATCTTCGCCAAGGTGGTTTCGCGAATCCGCCACCTGGCGGGCGGCGGGTGGCTAGGCTCAGCAGGGTGGCTCCGATACTGCGGGACCAGCCGACGAACGGCCCGCAGCCCCCTGTCAACCCGCTGGTCGGCGTCGTGGACTCGGTTCATATCTTCCGTGCCGGGTTGATCCAACTGATCACAGCGGCCGGGTACCGCGCCGCCACGCCAGCCGGTGACGTATCGGGGTGGGTCGTCGAACGCAAGCCGTGCCTGACCGTGATATCGATGCATTCGCAGCAAGACACCGAGACGGTCGCTCGCATAAGAGAGTCCAGCGCCGAAGCGAGAATTTTGACCTTGGTTGAGTCGCCCTCATGTTCGAAGTGCGTGGCCATGCTCCGTCTCGGGGCAACGGCGGTGCTTCCGGCGGACGTGTCGGGCGATCGTCTGATCACGGCGATCGCCGCCGTGCTGCATGGTGATTCGACGGTTCCTCGAGAAGTGATGTCCGTTCTTTCCGGAGGCGGGTCCACCGCGTACGGTTTGAGCGACGAGGAAGTTCGGCTGGTTCGAAGCCTGGCTCAAGGGCGCACCATTTCGATGATCGCCCGGAGAATGGGGTTCTCTGAGCGTAGCCTTCACCGCCAGCTCACGAAGACCTACCTGAAGCTCGGCGCGAGAAACCGAAGCGAAGCAATCGCGGAGGCCGTGCGGCGGGGCATTCTAGACCTAGACGAGCCTCCGGCGCGCATGTCGGAAGGTTTGATGCACGCCGAAGGCCGGACCCTCGTCTAGGAATCAGGTCGTCGGACTGGCGGTTCCCTCAGCTCGTGCGGAACCTGGACGCCCGATGACGGCAAATGGTGGAGCGAGGTCTTCGAGCGACTTGCCCTCGGCGTTCACTCCGAACAGGATCGCCACAACGCCACCAATAATCATGACGACCGAGGCGAGAAGGAAACCGATGAACATGTTGAACGGGTTCGAGCCGTCACCGATCATCGCACCATAGATCACCGGACCCAGCGCGCCGAAGCATTGTGCGATGCAGAAGAACACCGCGATTGCCTTCGCCCGGACCTCCAGCGGGAACAGCTCGCTCACGGTGAGGTATCCAGCGCTGGCGCCGGCCGAGGCGAAGAAGAAGATGACGCACCAGGCCAATGTCTGAGTCATGGCGGTGAGCGCGCCCGCGTTGAACAGGACGGCGCTGATCGCCAGGAGTACGCCGGAGAGAATGTAGGTACCCGAGATCATCTTCTTTCTGCCGACCGTGTCGAACAGCGGGCCGAGCACGAGCGGGCCGAGGAAGTTTCCAATACAGAAGGCGATGAGGTAGATCCCGGCGTCGCGTTCGTCCACGCCGTAGAACTTGCCCAGTACGATCGTGTATGTGAAGAAGATCGCATTGTACAGAAACGACTGGGTGATCATAAGTGAAGCGCCGAGGACGGAGCGCGTCGGATACTCTTTGAAGAGGACCTTGGTCAACTCCAGATAGCCGATCTTCTCTGCCGGCTTGAGTTCGAGTGTCTTGCTTTCGTCAACCTGTGGCAATGTTTTCCCGGTGCGTTCCACCTCTCGCTCGATGAGGGCGATGGACGCTTCGGCTTCGTGTTCCTTGCCGTTCATGATCTGCCATCTCGGGCTCTCCGGAAGGTTCCGGCGAACGAAGATGATCACGATTCCGATCACGGGGCCGAGGAGGAAGGCCAGGCGCCACGCCAGGCTCGGCTCGATCTCGTTCAGCAGTACGAAGGAGCCCAGGGTCCCGAACAGGGCGCCCAGCCAGTAGGTCCCGTTGACGAGCAGGTCAACCCGGCCGCGGTATCGAGCCGGGATGAGCTCGTCGACCGCCGAGTTGATGGCGGCATACTCTCCGCCGATGCCCATGCCCGCGATAAATCTGGTGAGGAACAGCCAGGTGATCGAGATCGGGCCGTTGCTGAGGGTGAGTGCCGTCAGGCCGCTGCCGACCAGGTAGACCGCAAGCGTGATGATGAACAGGTTCCGTCGGCCCAGCCGGTCTGACATATGACCGAAGAACAGTGCGCCGACGACCTCGCCGAGAAGGTATACCGAGGCTGTCGCCCCGACCGCGACCGGAGAGAGGTTGAGGGTCTCCGGCTTTGTCAGCAGGCCCGCCACCGCGCTGGCCACCGTGATCTCCAAGCCGTCCAACACCCAGGCGACCCCGAGCGCCGCGACCAGCCGGGTGTGGAACGAGGACCAGGGCAACCTGTCTATTCGAGCGGGGATGAGGCTTCGGATCGCGGAACCTGGGTCAGTGGCATCTGCCGACATGACGACCTCCGTCGTTTGTCCTGGTAGCCCCGACCGCGCGCCCACCCGCGCGATCACTACCGGGACAGAGAGTGAACGCACCGCAAATTCCTGTCAAGCAGGTGCCCCCGGCCGGCCGTACCTTGGGCCCGCGACCCACGTCGAGGATGACTGAGGAGAGCACGTGAACAAGCTCCGGTTCGGGATTTTCATGCCACCGTTCAACAGCCCGCCCACCCAGAACGCCACCACGTCGTTGCAGCGCGATCTCGAGACGCTGCAGCTGATGGACAGGCTGGGCTACGACGAGGCCTGGATCGGCGAGCATCACTCGGCCGGCACCGAGATCATCGCGGATCCGATGACGTTCATCGCGCACGCCGGCGCCCTCACCCGGCACATCAAGCTGGGCACCGGTGTGGTCTCGCTGCCGTACCACAACCCGCTGTGGGTCGCGGACCAGGCGATCCTGGTGGACCACCTGTTGCGCGGGCGGTTCATGCTCGGGGTCGGCCCGGGATCGCTGCCGACCGACGCGGAGATGATCGGCCTGGAGCCGGCCCAGCTGCGCCCGGCCCTCGCCGAGGACCTGGAGGTGCTGCTGCGGCTGCTCGGGTCCGACGAGCGGGTCAGCCACCAGAGCGACAGGTACCGCCTGGTGGACGCGCGGACCCAGCTCGCGCCGCACACCGACCCGTGCTTCGAGGTCGCGGTGGCCGCCACCATCTCCCCCGCCGGCCCGATCCTGGCCGGCACCCACGGGCTGGGCCTGCTGTCGCTGGGCGCCACCACCCGGGAGGGCTTCGACGTGCTGGCCCACCACTGGAACGTGGTGGAGGCCGAGGCCGCCAAGCACGGACGGACCCCCGACCGGTCGAGCTGGCGGCTGGTCGGCCCGATGCACATCGCGGAGACCAAGAAGCAGGCCGTCGAGGACGTGCGCTACGGCTTCGACCAGTTCTGCGACTACACCCAGCGCACCCTGGCGCTGCCGACGTTCCGCGCCGAGGGCGAGACCTTCGAGGAACGGGTGGCCTGGATCAACGAGACCGGGCTGGGGGTCATCGGCACCCCGGACGAGGCGATCGCCCAGATCCAGCGGCTGGTCGAGCAGTCCAACGGCGGGTTCGGCTGCTACATGATGATGCAGCACGACTGGGCCAACTGGGAGGCCACCCAGCGGCACTACGAGCTGTTCGCCCGGCACGTGATGCCGGCGTTCCAGCCGTCGCAGCGGCGGCTGCTCGGGGCGGAGCGGTGGGCGCGCGGGCGGCACGGGGAGCTGGACGCCAAGAACGGCGCGGCCATCCAGGCGTGGTCGGACAAGTACTACGCCGAGCAGAAGGAGTCCGCCGGCCGGCCGTCCCCGAGCTGATCACGCTCGGACGTCGCTACCCACCGTAAGGCTCGTCACGCTCTGGAGTCGCGAGCTGGAACCCCGGAGCGTGACATGGCGGGGATGATCTCGCCAGCCGACACCACTCTGTGTGGTGAATGTCCCGAGTCTTGTGACAGGAGGGACATACGCTCACCGCGCGTCGTCGACCTGCGTGATCAACAACCACACTGGGTAGCCAGTGTGACGTCAGGGGGAATGGAGGGTGACTCTCCGCGTAGGCCGGCGCCGTGACTGGAGATGAGCGCGTGACCGTTGTCGGGTGTCGGGGTGCCCGCCGGCGGTTACGGAGCGGAAGGAGAGCGGCATGGCGTTACGGCGGGGCGCGCGGACGTCCTCACCCGGTGAGGGCCACCCCGTCCGGAGGCTGCGCCCGTCCCTGTTGGGCGTCCTCCTGGCGGTCGGGGTCACGGTCGCCGCCGCCGTCTCGCCAACCGCCGCCGGTGTTCGACTGGCCTCGGCGGCCACGGTGCCGGCGGAACCGGCGCCCGGCCAGCCGTCCGACCCCGCGCCGCCGACCCGACCCACGCCGCCACCCCGTCCATCCGCGGTGCCCGGGCTGGGCGTGATCGACACGCCCCCGAGCCAGGTGCCGGCCGTGCCGCCCTACTCGACGGTGCCCAGCGCCCCCGTTGTCCCGGCCGTCCCCTCGCCGGCCCCGGCCGCGCCCTCGGCGGTTCCGGCTGTTCCGGCGGCGCCGTCGGTGGTGCCGGCGGCTCCGTCCGCGGTCCCGGCCGTTCCTTCGCCGGTTCCGGCGGCCCCGTCCGTCGCCCCGGAGGCGCCGTCCGCGATCCCGGCTCCGCCGGTGGCCCCCTCCGCCGTTCCGGCCGTGCCGCCGGCGGCGGTCCCTGCCCCGGTGCCCTCGGTGGTCCCGAACCCGCCGGCCGCCGTGCCGGGTGTGCCGTCCGTCCCGCCACCCGCCGCGCCCACCGTGCCCACCGCGCCGACAGCGCCCGCCACGCCGGCGACCTCGGCCTACTGCGCGGAGTCCTGGGGCCTGGGCGGGGCCGTCGGCGGGGTGCTGGGCGCGCTGGGCCTGCCGGAGGCGGCGGCGGGCGTGGAGCTGTGCGGGGCGGGGGCGGTACGGCCGGCGCCCGCGCAGGTCGAGTGCGGCAAGGTGGTGGACGGCGCGGGCCTGCAGGCCGCCGTCGACGCGGCCGTCCCGGGAGACCGGATCTGCCTGCAGGGTTCATCCGGCGAGCGGCTCAAGGTGACCAAGTCGGGCACCGAGGCCGCCCCGATCCAGGTCGTCGGTGACGGCCAGGGCACCATCAAGGGCATCAACATCAAGGCCGACCACGTGATCGTGCGCGGCTTCAACGTCACCGACCCCAGCGCGCCCGGCATCGAGATGACCGGCAACGGGATCACGCTGTTGAACAACACGGTCACCGCGCCGAGGGGCGCCGACGGGGACGGCATCCGGTTCTTCGGCACCAACCTGAAGATCCTGCACAACACCGTCAGCGACGTCCGCAACCTGGGCGGCGCGCACGCCGACTGCATGCAGACCTTCGCCACCAGCACGCCGGCCAGCAAGGGGGTACTGATCCACAGCAACCGCTGCGAGAAGATCGACAATCAGTGCCTGATCGCCGAGGGTCCGAACAGCAGCGCCGGGGACGGCAGCGGCAAGGGCGAGAGCTCGGACATCATCTTCACCAACAACTTCTGCGACTCGCACGCCTCCCAGGCGGTCATGATCGACGACGTGAAGAACGTGACCGTCACGTTGAACGAGATCACCGGGGGCAACAAGAAGGCGTTCGCCTTCGACAACAAGTCGACCGGCGCGAAGGTGAACGGCAACCGGATCGCCCAGGGGATCGGGTTCGAGGTGGGCATGGACACCTCGTCGAAGACCGGATACGAAGGCCCGCAGGTCGGCGGCGCGCCCTGACGCTCAGACCCGGGTGATGTAGTCCCCGCTGCGGGTGTCGACCTTGATCTTGTCGCCGGCGTTGACGAACAGCGGCACCTTCACGACCTTGCCGGTCTCCATGGTGGCCGGCTTGGTCGCGTTGGACACCCGGTTGCCCTGGACCGCCGGCTCGACCTCGGACACGGTGAGCTCGACGGACGCCGGCAGCTCCACGCCGACGATCTCCGTGCCGTAGAACCGCAGCGCCGGGGTCATCTCCGGGAGCAGGTAGTCCGGGACGTCCCCGAGCACCTCGCGGGGGACCTCCAGCTGCTCGAACGTCTCCTGGTCCATGAACACGAACGAGTCGCCGTCGTTGTAGAGGAACTGCAGCTCGCGGGTCTCGATGATGGCCTGCTCGACGCGCTCGCCGGCCCGGAAGGTGCGGTCGAGCACGGCGCCGCTGCGCACGTTCTTGAGCTTGGTGCGCACGAACGCCCCGCCCTTGCCCGGCTTCACGTGCTGGAACTGCACGACGTTGAACAGGCCGTCGGGCAGGTCCAGGCTGATGCCACCCTTGAAGTCGGCCGTGCTGATTTGCGGCATGTGCGCGATCTCCCAAAAAGCTGTCATGGTGCGCCGACGCCGGGCGCGGACGTTCATTCCATGGTAGGCCAGGCGCCTGACGTGCTTCTCCCCGCCGGTGCTTCACGGCAATTCGGTACCGGCCGAACGATTGCCCGCTTAGCGTGCGGCACATGACTGACGCCCCGCGCGTTGCCCTCGCTCCCCTGCTCGCGGTCGGGTTCACCGTGCTGGCGTGGGCCTCGGCGTTCGTGGCCATTCGGTGGGTGGGGCACAGCTACGACCCGGGGCCGCTGGCGCTGGGCCGGCTGCTGGTCGGGACCGTCGGGCTGGGCGCGCTGATGCTGGCCCGCCGGGCGTGGGTGCGTCCGACCCGGCGGGAGTGGCTGCTGGTGGCGCTGTGCGGGCTGGCCTGGTTCGCGGTGTACAACGTGGCGCTCAACGCCGCCGAGCAGCGGGTGGACGCCGGGACAACGGCGATGCTGGTCAACGTCGGCCCGATCCTGATCGCGCTGATGGCCGGGGTGCTGCTCGGCGAGGGGTTCCCGCGCTGGCTGCTGATCGGCGCGGCGGTCGCCTTCGCGGGCGCGGTGCTGATCGGGTTCTCCACCGCCAGCGGGCCGGTGGCCGGCGCGGACCTGGTCGGCGTGCTGTTGTGCCTGGTCGCGGCGGTGACCTATGCGACGGGGGTGCTGGCCCAGAAGCCGGTGCTGCGCCGGCTGCCCGCGTTGCAGGTGACCTGGCTGGCGTGCGCGATCGGCGCGGTGGCGTGCCTGCCGTTCGGGCCGGCGCTGGCCGGGCAGCTGGTCGCCGCGCCGGGACCGGCCACCTGGGGGCTGGTGTACCTGGGGCTGGTGCCGACCGCGCTGGCGTTCAGCACCTGGGCCTACGCGCTGGCCCGGATGAACGCCGGCCGGCTGGGGGTGAGCACGTACCTGGCGCCGCCGCTGACCATCGGAATGTCCGCGCTGCTGCTCGGCGAGCTGCCGCCGGTGCTGGCGGTGGTGGGCGGGGTGGTGTGCCTGGTCGGCGTCGGGTCGTCGCGGCGGTCAGCCGGTCGCCAGCCGGTCGCGCAGCGCCGCCTTGGCGACCTTGCCGGACGGCGTGGTCGGTAGCTCGTCGACCAGCTCGATCTGCCGGGGCACCTTGTAGTCGGCCAGCCGGGCGGCACAGAACGCGATCAGCTCGTCGGGGCCGACGCTCTGGCCGGGCCGGAGCTGCAGGTAGTAGCGGCCGATCTCGCCGAGCACGGGGTCCGGGACGCCGATGCCGGCGGCCATGGCCACCGCGGGGTGGGCGGTGAGGACGTTCTCCACCTCGACGGGATAGACGTTGTAGCCGCCCTGGATGAACATCTCCTTGCGGCGGCCTCGGATGCTGAGGTGGCCGTCGGGGTCGGCGCTGACGATGTCGCCGGTGGCGACCCAGCCGTCCGGGAGGAACACCTCGGCGCTGGCGTCGGGCAGTTCCCAGTAGCCGGCGGCGGTGCCCGGCCCCTGGACCAGCAGCTCTCCCTCGGTGACGTCGTGGCCGTCGGGGTCGACGACGCGGGCGCGCACGCCGTCCAGCGGGGTGCCCAGGGTCCGGGACACGGTGGTCAGGTCGTCGTCGGGCGCGGACATCACGCACGCGCCGGACACCTCGGAGAGGCCGTAGAGGTTGAACAGCCGGGCGTTCGGGAAGCCCTTCGCGATCGCGGCGCACAGCGTCGGGTCGGCGTTCGCGCCGCCGACCATGGCCAGCCGCACCGACCGCGTGTCCCGGTCCGGGAACGACTCGTGCCCGAGGACCAGCGTGAGCATCGTCGGCACCCCGCCGAACATCGTCACCCGGTGGCGTTCCATGGCGTCCAGCGCCCCGGCCGGGGAGAACGCCGGCGCCAGCACCAGCGTGGAGCGCCCGACCAGCGCGCTGGTGACACCGCAGGTCAGGCCGCCGACGTGGTTCAGCGGCATCGCCGAGAAGTACACGTCGTCCGGGCCGGTGCCGATCCGGCGCGCCTGGGCCGTGCCCGAGCCGATCATGCTGGCGTGGGTGAGCACGGCGCCCTTGGGCGTGCCGGTGGTGCCCGAGGTGTAGAGGATCACCGCCGGGTCGCTGGCCCGCACCGCCTCGGCCCGCCGGTCCAGGTCGGCGGGGTCGGGCGGATCCACCGGCAGGTCGCGGTAGCGCTCCCCCGCGCCGGTGCCGCCGGTGAACAGCACGTGCTCGACCGTCGGGATGCGCGGCCGGAACGCCCGGTAGAACGCCTCCAGGTCGACGTCCCCGGCGGCCGCCGCCGTCACCAGCAGCCGCGCCCCGGCCTGGTTGAGCATGTACTCCAGCTCGGACTCGCGGTAGCGCACGTTCAGCGTGACCACCACGACCCCGATGCTCACCGCGCCGAAGAACAGCTCCAGCCACTCCGCGCTGTTCGGCGCCGCCACCGCGATCCGGTCCCCCGGCCGTAGTCCGCGAGCCAGCAACCCGGCCGCCACCCGCCGGGCGCGCCGCTCCAGCTCGGCGAAGGTCACCGCCTCCTCGGCGGCGCGCTCGGACGCGCAGTGCAGGAACACCCGGTCGGGGTTCTCGGCGGCCGCGGCCCGCAGCAGCGCCGGGAAGGTCGTCGGCATCGTGTTCCTCCCCCGCCCGCGCCACGTCGCGGCGCCCAGGGCGAAGTGTAGGTGCCATACGGTGGACAGATGGCCGAATACTCATACGAGCGGGACCCCGGCGAGATCTACCGGCGCTCGTTCGCCACCATCCGGGCCGAGGCGGACCTGTCCGGCCTGCCGGCCGACGTGGCCACCGTGGTGGTGCGCATGATCCACACCTGCGGCATGACCGACCTGCCCGCCCACGTGGGGTTCTCGCCGGACGTGGTGGCCAAGGGCCGCGCCGCGCTGGCCGCCGGCGCCCCGGTGCTGTGCGACGCCACCATGGTCGCGGCCGGTGTCACCCGCCGCCGGCTGCCGGCGGACAACGAGGTGCTCTGCCTGCTCAACGACCCGTCCGTGCCGGCGCTCGCCGCGCGGCTGGGCACCACCCGCAGCGCCGCCGCCGTCGACCTGTGGGCGGACCGGCTGGCCGGCGCGGTGGTGGCCGTCGGCAACGCGCCGACCGCCCTGTTCCGGCTGCTGGAGCTGGTCGACGCGGGCGCGCCGGCGCCGGCCGCCGTGATCGGCGTGCCTGTCGGGTTCATCGGCGCCGCCGAGTCCAAGCGCGCGCTCGCCGACCACCCGGCCGGCCTGGAGCACCTGGTCGTGCACGGCCGCCGAGGAGGCAGCGCGCTCGCCGCCGCCGCCCTGAACGCACTGGCTACACCCCGTGAGTGGTAAGCGCGGCTACAGCGGCGTCGACGGTGGTCACCGTGGGTACGGGCGGTGCCGCTGGGCGGGCCTGGATGAGCACGGGGATGCGCAGCTCGCGGGCGGCCTGGAGCTTCGCGGCGGTCGCCTCGCCGCCGCTGTCCTTGGTGACCAGGACGTCGATGCCGTGCTCGGTGAGCAGGGCGCGCTCCCCTGGCAGGGTGAACGGCCCCCGGGCGAGCAGCAGCCCCATGCGTTTCGGCGTGGGCGGCTCCGGCGGGTCCACCGAGCGCACCAGGAACCAGTGCTCGTCCAGCCCGGCGAACGCGGCCAGCCCCAGCCGACCGGTGGTCAGGAACACCCGCTCGCCGCCGATCTCGTGCAGCGCCGACGCCGCCTCGTCCAGCGAGCGGACCCAGTGCCAGTCATCGTCCGCCCCTTCCACCCAGCCCGGGCGCCGGAGCAGCAGCAGCGGCACCCCGACCCGCTCGGCGGCGGCCACGGCCGACTCGGTGATCACCGCCGCGAACGGGTGGGTGGCATCCACCACCGCCGCGATGCCGGAGCGCCGCAGGTAGTCCTCCAGCCCGTCCACCCCGCCGAACCCGCCGATGCGCACCTGCCCTTCCGGCAGCGCAGGCGCCCGCACCCGCCCGGCCAGCGAGGACACCACCTCCAGCCCGGGCCGGCCGGCCAGTACCGCCGCCAGCCGCCGCGCCTCCCCGGTGCCGCCCAGGATCAGCACCTTCACGTCGGGATCCCGGACGGATGAGCGGACGGCGCCCCGAGGGCGGCCTGCGCTACGGCTGGACGACAGGGGCCTGCGCCACCGCCGCCACCACCGCCGCGTACACCGCGCTGCTGACCGGCACCTTCCCCGACCCGGTCGAGATCGAGCTGCCGAAGGGACACCGGCCGGCGTTCGCCCTGGACCGCACCGAGCTGACCCCCGGGGCCGAGGCCACCGCTGGCGTGGTCAAGGACGCCGGCGACGACCCGGACGTCACGCACGGCGCGCTCATCCTGGCCACCGTCCGCCCCGGGCCGCCCGGCGCCGGCGTGACGTTCCTGGCCGGTCCGGGCGTCGGCACCGTCACCAAGCCCGGGCTGCCCCTGGACGTCGGCGAGCCGGCGATCAACCCGGTGCCCCGGCGGCTGATGCGCGCGGCGGTGGCCGAGGTGGCGGGCGCGCACGGCGGTGACGGAGACGTGCTCGTGGAGCTGTCCGTGGCGGACGGCGAGGAGCTGGCCCGGCACACCTGGAACCCCCGGCTGGGCATCCTCGGCGGGCTGTCCATCCTGGGCACCACCGGCGTGGTGGTGCCGTACTCCTGCTCGGCCTGGATCGACAGCATCCGCCGGGGCGTGGACGTGGCCCGCGCGGTCGGCCACCGGCACGTCGCGGCCTGCACCGGCAGCACCTCGGAGGCCACCGCCCGCGCGCTCTACGGCCTGCCCGACGACGCGCTGCTGGACATGGGCGACTTCGCCGGCGCCGTGCTCAAGTACCTGCGCCGCCACCCGATCCCCCGGCTGACCATCGCCGGCGGCGTCGGCAAGCTCAGCAAGCTCGGCGACGGCCACCTGGACCTGCACTCCGGCCGCTCCCAGGTGGACCTGAACGCGCTGGCCACCGCCGCCCGCGACGCCGGCGCCGGGCCCGAGCTGGTGGCCGACCTGCGCGGCGCGAACACCGCGCTCGACGCGCTGCGCCTCGGCGAAGCGCGCGGGTTCGACCTCGGTGGGCTGGTCGCCGCCCGCGCGCTGGCGACCGCGCGGCGGGTGCTCGAGCCCGCGCCGGTGCGCACCGACGTGGTGGTCATCGACCGCGCCGGACGGATCGTCGGCAGGGCCGGCTAGCGCGCGCACCCACCCATCGTGACAGCCGCCCGCGGAGATACCTGTCACCACCACTTCGACGATCAACGAAGGCTGAGTAGTCTCGCGGTCACCTCGGCGTTGCGGGGCGGCACGCCTGGCCGCCGTGGGCACCAGCTCTCGCGGATTGGGAAGGAATCTCCTGTGCCACGCTCCGTCCAAGTCACCGTCACCGGCGCGGCGGGTCAGATCGGCTACGCGCTGCTGTTCCGGGTCGCCTCCGGCCAGTTGCTGGGGCCGGACACCCGGGTCAGCCTGCGCCTGCTGGAGATCCCGCAGGCGGTCAAGGCGGCCGAGGGTACCGCGATGGAGCTCAACGACTGCGCGTTCCCGCTGCTGGACAAGATCGACATCACCGACGACGCCAAGACCGCGTTCGACGGGGTGAACATCGCGCTGCTGGTCGGCGCCCGCCCGCGCACCAAGGGCATGGAGCGCGGCGACCTGCTGGAGGCCAACGGCGGCATCTTCAAGCCGCAGGGCGAGGCGATCAACGCCGGCGCCGCCGACGACGTGCGCGTGCTGGTGGTGGGCAACCCGGCGAACACCAACGCGCTGATCGCCCAGTCGCACGCCCCGGACGTGCCGGCCGAGCGGTTCACCGCGATGACCAGGCTGGACCACAACCGGGCGCTGTCCCAGCTGGCCGCCAAGCTGGGCGTGTCGATCACCGAGATCCGCAAGATGACCATCTGGGGCAACCACTCGGCCACCCAGTACCCGGACCTGTTCCACGCCGAGGTGGGCGGCCGGCGCGCCGTGGACGCGGTCAACGACCAGGACTGGCTGCGCGACACCTTCATCCCCACCGTGGCCAAGCGCGGCGCCGCGATCATCGAGGCCCGTGGCGCGTCCTCCGCCGCGTCCGCCGCCAACGCCGCCATCGACCACATCCACGACTGGGTCAACGGCACCGCGGACGGCGACTGGACCTCGATGGGCATCCCGTCCGACGGTTCGTACGGCGTGCCGGAGGGTTTGATCTCGTCCTACCCGGTGGTCTGCCGGGACGGCCGGTACGAGATCGTCCAGGGCCTGGAGATCGACGAGTTCTCCCGGGCGCGCATCGACGCCTCGGTCGCCGAGCTCGCCGAGGAACGCGACGCCGTTCGCCAGCTCGGGCTGATTTAGTCCGGAGCGCCGAGGCGTTGGGTGCCGAGCACCCGCAGCAGCGCCAGCGCCTCGGCCTCCCGGCTGCCCTCGGCCGCGGAGTAGACCACCAGCGTCTGGTCCTCGCCGGGCACCCGCAGCACGTCGCAGTCCAGCTCCAGCACGCCCAGCTCCGGGTGCAGGAACCGCTTGCGGTCGCCGTGGCGCCGCTCCACCGGCCGGCGGGCCCACAGCGCCGCGAACTCCGGTGAGCCGGCGCGCAGCCGTTCGATGAGCCTGTGCAGGCCGGGGTCGTCCGGGTAGCGGGCGGCGGCGCCGCGCAGGTCGGACACCAGCGCGAGGTCGAGCCGTGCTCGTTCCTCGTCGGTGGTGACCAGCCGCCCGCCGCCGACCATGAACCGCAGCCAGGCCACGTTGCGCTGCTCGGGCGGTACCTCGGAGACGTCGCCGAGCAGCGCCACGGCCAGCGGGTTCCAGGCGAGCAGGTCCAGCTTGGCGCTGACCAGCATGGCCGGCAGGTCGGTGAACCGGTCCATCAGCCGCAGCACGCTGGGGCGCACTGCCTCGCTGATCCGGCCGGGCATCGGCGGGCTGGCGCCGGCCAGGTGGAACAGGTGGTCCCGCTCGGCCGGGTCCAGCCGCAGCGCCCTGGCCAGCGCGGACAGCACCGCGCCCGACGGGTGCGCGCCCCTGGCCTGCTCCATCCGGGTCAGGTAGTCGACCGAGACGCCGGCCAGCCGCGCCACCTCCTCGCGGCGCAACCCGGGCGTGCGGCGCCGCGTCCCGGCCGGCAGGCCCACGTCGGCGGGCGCGATGCGCTCCCGCCAGCCGCGCAGCGCGGCCCCCAGCTCACCCCGGTCCACGTATCCCAGGATGCCTCGGTGGTTCGGCTTCAGCCTGGTACAGCCGGTCCCTGGCTGGGCCGGGCCTGGTCAGGGTGGCGGGGTCCGCGCAGCATCGATGACATGACGGAGACGACGATCGCGCTGGTCACCGGCGCGAACAAGGGCATCGGCCTGGCCGCCGCGCGCCGGCTGGCCGCCCGGCCAGGCTGGACGGTGCTGCTGGGGTCACGTGATTCGACGCGCGGTGCCGAGGCGGCGGAGGGCCTGGCGGCCGACGGCCACAGTGCCGAGGTGGTGGAGCTGGACGTCACCTCGGACGAGTCGGTGGCCGCCGCGGTGAAACAGGTCGAGCGGGCGCACGGGCGGCTCGACGTGCTGGTCAACAACGCCGGGATCGTCGGCGCCAGGGTCGGCGCGCTGGAGACCGGGCCCGAGGAGCTGCGGCTGTGCTACGAGACGAACGTGTACGGCCCGGTCCGGGTGACCAGGGCGTTCCTGCCGCTGCTGCGCAGGTCGGCGAACCCGAGGGTGGTCATGGTGTCCAGCGGCATGGGGTCGCTGGCCGTCACCACCGACCCGAACCGGCTGGAGTCCACGCTGGCCTCGCTGGCCTACCCGTCCTCGAAGGCGGCCCTCAACATGATCACCAGCCAGTACGCGAAGGCGCTGCCGGAGTTTCGGATCAACGCCGTCGACCCCGGCTACACCGCGACCGACCTCAACGACCACCACGGCGTGCAGACCCTGGAGGAGGGCAGCGACGCGGTGGTCGAGCTGGCCGGCATCGGCCCGGACGGCCCCACCGGCGGCTACTTCGACCGCAACGGGCCGGTGCCCTGGTAGGTCAGGGCTTGTCCACCACCCACTGCGTCACCGGCAGCGAGGGCCGCCAGCCGGTGAACCGGCCCACCGGCGCGGCGCGCTGGACCTCGAGCCTGGTCAGCGACCCGCCGTGGCGCTCGTACCAGGACGCCAGCAGCGCCTCCGCCTGTACGGTCACCGCGTTGGCCACCAGCCGCCCGCCGCCGCCCAGGGCTTCCCAGCAGGCCGGCAGCACGCCGTCCGCCGTGACCCCGCCGCCCACGAAGACGGCCGACGGTGGCTCCAGGTCCTCCAGCGCGGCCGGCGCCCGCCCGACCACCACCCGCAGCGACGGCACCCCGAGCGCGGCGGCGTTGCGGCCGATCCGGGCGGCCCGGGTGGCGTCCTGCTCCACGGCGATGGCCTGGCCGGACTCCTCGGCGCGCAGCCACTCGATGGCGATGCTGCCGGCGCCTGCTCCGACGTCCCACAGCAGCTGTCCGGGTAGCGGGCCGAGCCTGGCCAGCGTGACGGCCCGGACCTCCCGCTTGGTCAGCTGACCGTCGTGCTCGAAGGCATCGTCGGGCAGCCCGGGCACCAGCGGCAGGCCGACCGTGCCCGGGTCGGCCACGCAGCGCGCGGCCACCACCGCGAGCGGATCCCCCGGCGGCTCGTCCCAGTTGCCGGCCCGGCCGGTCCGGACCCGCTCGGCCGGTCCGCCGAGCTGTTCGAGCACTGTCAGCTCGCTGCCCCGGTAGCCCTGCTCGGTGAGCACCCGGGCGACCTCGGCGGGCCCCTGGGCGTCGGGCGCGAGCACCAGCAGCCGCCGCCCGGGCGCGGTGTGGGCGCGCACCCTGTCCAGCGAGCGGCCCACCGCGCTGACCACCGTGACGTCCTGCACCGGCCAGCGCAGCCGCGCGCAGGCCAGCGAGACCGAGGACGCGTGCGGCAGCACCTCGATCCGGTCCGGCCCGAGCACCCGGCACAGCGTGGCGCCCAGCCCGAAGAACATCGGGTCGCCGCTGGCCAGCGCGCATACCCGCAACCCGGCCATGCCCTCGAACAGCGCCGGCAGCGCGGGCAGCATCGGCGAGGGCCACTGCAGCAGCTCGCCCGGCTGGTCACCGACCAGCTCCAGCTGCCGGCGGCTGCCCAGCACCACCTCGGCGGCCGCCACGGCGTCGCGGGCGGCCGGGGAGAGCCCGGTCCAGCCGTCCGCGCCGATGCCGACCACCGTCACCGTCATGCCGACGATGGTGTCACGCCGCGTGTCGATGACACCCGGGCTCGTCGGGTCGCGGGCCGGCGCCCGGCGCGTCGGGCGTGAGTCCGGGCGGGCGCACCCCGGTGCGCGCCAGGCAGGCGAGCACCACCAGCCCGGCCACCACCAGGCCGTGGGCCAGCAGCCGCGACCCGCTCACCCGGCCACCTGCCAGATCCAGCGCGCTGAGCGCGACCAGGACGCCGACGAACGCCCCGACCAGCGGCAACACCCCGCGCATCCGGCTGGGCCGGGCGGCGACGCCGAGGAAGCCCACCGCGAGCGCCAGGTTCCACGCCGAGCTCTCGTGCACGAAGTGGGTCAGCGTGGCGCCGTCGACGTTCCCGGAGCCGTGCTCGTGGTCGGCGACCGCCAGCACGTCGCCGGTGGCCAGCCCGAGCTGGCCGACGCCGATGCCCGCGAGCACCAGCCGCAGCGCGGCGCCCAGCCGCAGCCGGCCGGGCCGGGGCGCGGCCGCGAGCACCGTGTCCACCAGGTCCGGGATGGGCTCGACCAGCTCGGTCCTGGCCAGCCGGGTGACGTGCGCGGCGCGTTCGACGAAGGACCGGCAGGCCGCGCACCCGACCAGGTGGGCGTCCACCCCGTCCCGTTCCTCCGGGCGCTCCTCGCCGTCGAGGCGGGCCGACAGCACCTCACGACACTCCACGCAGGTCATGTCCGTGATAGTCGTACATCACACTCGACGGGTTCCCGCGGAGCCGTCGGTAGGCTCGCGTCCGTGACCGGCGGCGCACAGCACGACGAGATCACCGAGTACGCGCTGGCCGGCTCGCGCGGCGACACCGCCGCCACGGTGGCGTTCGTCAGGGCCACCCAGCGGGACGTGCACCGGTTCCTGGCCAACCTGACCAGCCCCAGGGAGGCCGACGACCTCGCCCAGGAGACCTACCTGCGCGCGCTGCACTCGCTGCCCCGGTTCGCCGGCCGCTCGTCGGCCCGGACCTGGCTGCTCTCCATAGCCCGCCGGGTCGCCGCCGACCACGTGCGCGCGGCCGTCCGCAGGCCCAAGGCCGGCGTCGAGCCCGACTGGGAGCTGGTCGCCGACCGGGCGGCCACGCTGCCCGGGGTGGACGAGCGGGTGCTGCTGCGCGAGCTCGTGCTCGGCCTCGAGCCGGACCGCAGGGAGGCGTTCGTGCTCACCCAGATGCTGGACCTGAGCTACGCGGAGGCGGCCGCCGTGTGCGGGTGCCCGGTCGGCACCATCCGGTCCCGGGTGGCCCGCGGCCGGGCCGACCTGGTGGCCGCGATGGAGCCGGGCGGGACGGACGAGCGGCTGGACGCCACCGGTCGGTGACCGTCATCCGGCCACCTTGCTCGGGTCCGATGACCACGCGACCATCCAGTGCGGATCGATCCGGTAGAACACCACCTCTCCCCAGTCGAAGCCGGCGTCGTCGCCGTAGAAGGTCCGCAGGTAGCCGGACACCTCGGGCCAGGCCGGGTCCTCGGGTCCGTCCGGGGGGTTCAGCGTCACCGCCCGGCCGTGGGTGAACACCCCCAGCTCCTCCCCGATCATGTAAGCCGCGCTGATGGCCGGCCGCGCCGCCAGGTGCCTGGCCTTGGCCGCCGACCGGCTGGTGCCGATCACCCACCGCCCGTGCAGAAGGTGACCATCCCCGCCGCTGATCCTCGGCTCGCCGCGCGCCGTGACGGTGGCCAGCGCGAGCGTGCACATCCCCTGGCACTCGTTGACCAGCTGGCGCGCGGTCAGCGTCCGCTCACCCGCGCGAATGATCGACTGGAGATGCCCGCTGGCGCCGGCGAGGGACGCGTCGAGCAGTGCCTGGGTCTCGGCCAGCTCGGCCTCGGTCTCGAACATGCCGCCATGCCACCACGGCCCACCGACACTATTCGGGAGCCCGAGCCCGCCGCCCGAGCAACAGCACGAGCACCCCGGCCGCCGCCATGAACCCGGCGATCACCCACATCCCGGGCCGGAAGCTCCCCGTGGCGGTGTTCAGCGCGCCGGTCAGGAACGGCCCGACGAACCCGGCCAGGTTGCCGAAGGAGTTGATCAGCGCGATGCCCGCCGCCGCGCCGTAGCCGCCCAGGAACGCGGTCGGGAACTGCCAGACGACCGGGATCGCGGCCAGCACCCCCGCCGTGCACACCGTCAGCGCGGCCACCGCCAGCGTCGCCGAGTTCAGGTACAGCGCGACCGCCACCCCGGCGGCCCCCGCGAACGACGGGACAGCGGCGTGCCACACCCGTTCGCCGGTCCGGTCGGAGTGCCGGGCGTTGAGCACCATCACCACCGCGCCCACCGCGTACGGGATCGCCGTCACCAGCCCGATCTCGACCAGCGAGAACTTCACGCCGAACTGCGACTGCAGCCCGGAGATGATCTGCGGCAGGAAGAACCCCAGCCCGTAGAGCCCGAACACCACCCCGAAGTAGACGGCCGCCAGCGCGGCCACCCTGGGGTGCAGCAGGCTGCGCAGCACCCCCGGCTGGTGTGGCACCTGGGCCGCGTCCTCGGCGTCCAGCGCCTCGGTGAGCGCCTCCGCCTCCTCCGGGCGCAGCCAGCGCGCCTTGGCCGGCCGGCTGGGCAGCAGGAACACCGCCGCGAGCCCCAGCGCGATGGCGGGCAGGCCCTCGACGAAGTACATGGTCCGCCAGCCCGCGCCGAAGCCGAGGAACCCGGTCCCGTGCGCGATCAGCAGCGTCGAGATCGGCGCCCCGAACACCGAGGCCAGCGGCACGCCGAGCATGAACAACGACATGATGTTGGCCCGCCGCGCCCGGGGGAACCAGTAGGTCAGGTACAGCACGATCCCCGGGAAGAACCCGGCCTCCGCGATGCCCAGCAGGAACCGCACCAGGTAGAACGAGACGGGCCCCTGGATGAACGCGCTGGCGCTGGCCAGCACGCCCCAGGAGATCATGATGCGGGCCATCCAGACCTGCGCGCCCACCCGGTGCAGGATCAGGTTGCTGGGCACCTCGAACAGGAAGTAGCCGATGAAGAACAGCCCGGCGCCCAGCCCGTAGGCCGCCGTGCTCAGCCCGATGTCCGCGTTCATCGTCAACGCCGCGAAACCGACGTTGACCCGGTCCAGGTAGTTGACCACGTAGAGCAGCACCAGGACCCACACCAGGCGCCGGGTCGCCTTCGCGACGGCCGACGCGGTGAGCTCCGGCCGTGCCGGGGAGACGCTCACCGGCGCTCAGCCCGCCGTGGCCTGGCGCAGCACCGCCGCCATGTCGTCGAAGATCGCCAGCCCGCTGGGAACCGCGCCCGCCGTCCACACGAACCCGTGCAGCATCCCGTCGAACCGCTTCGCGGTGACCTTGACGCCCGCCTCCGCCAGCCGCCGCGCGTACGCCTCGCCCTCGTCGCGCAGCGGGTCGAACTCGCTGGTGGCGACGTACGCCGCCGGCAGCCCCGCCAGGTCGTTCGACCGCGCCGGGCAGGCGTACGGGTCGTCGCCGAGGTCCAGCGCACCCAGGTAGTGCGCCCAGAACCACTGCATGGTCGCCTTGTTCAGCAGGTACCCGTCGCCGTTGTCCCGGTACGACTCGGTGCCGAAGTCGAAGTCGGTGACCGGGTAGATCAACAGCTGCGCCACCAGCACCGGCCCGCCGCGGTCGCGGGCCGCCAGGGCCACCGCCGCGGCCAGGTTGCCGCCCGCGCTGTCCCCGGCCACCGCCACGCGGGTCGGGTCACCGCCCAGCTCGGCGGCGTGCTGGGCGGCCCACACGGTGGCGGCGTAACAGTCGTCGAACGCGGCCGGGTAGCGGTGCTCGGGGGCCAGCCGGTAGTCCACCGAGACGACGACCGCCCCGGTCGCGGCGGCAAGCCGGCGGCAGGGGTTGTCCACCACGTCCAGGTTGCCGATCACCCAGCCGCCGCCGTGGAAGTACACCACCACCGGCACCGGTCCCGGAGCCGATCCGGGCAGCGGCGTGTACACCCGGACCGGGACCTCCCCCACCGGCCCGGGTATCGTCCGGGCCACGACGGAGGCCACCCCGGGCGGTTCGCCCTGCAGCTCCAGGAAGCCCTGCGTCGCGGTCCGGGCGACCGGCACGGTCAGCTCCTCGAACGGCGGCGCTCCCGCCTCGGCGAGCAGGGCGAGCAGACGCTCGGCTTCGGGGTGCATCGGCATTCGGTGGCCTCCTTGCGCGCGGCCGGGCTCGCGATGACCGTAGCGGCATCGGCGTGACCGCGCTCACCGACCAGACGTCCCGGGTGAGCTTGCGGCCGCCGCGTGCAGATGCACTTTCTTCGTTTCGTTTTGCTCTCAATCAGTATGCCTTTTTGACCTCAATCAGTGCCCTGATCTTCCGGGGAGATAGACAGGTCCGTCAGAGTACGTTTCGTGCCCAGCGGGGCAGCATCCGATTGGGCGATATATCGGCGTGAACGGCGACGATCCACCGGCGCGCGCCGCATAGAATGGCCCGCCCGTGAGCCCGAGGAGCCACAGTTGATCGCCGACTTCGACGCTCGTCTGACAGCTCAGCCGACCGCGCACCGAGTCCCGGCCGTGCCCGGGTCCGTCGAGACCGAGACCGCCGACCTCGTCGGCACCGGGAAGCTCGCCGCGCGGGTGGCCAGGCAGATCGAGCGGGACATCGTGCGCTCCGGCTGGCAGGTCGGCACCATGCTCGGCTCCGAGACCGAATTGAGGGAGCGGTACCAGGTCAGCCGGGCGGTGCTGCGCGAGGCGATCCGGCTGGTCGAGCACCACCAGGTCGCCGCGATGCGCCGGGGTCCGGCCGGCGGGCTGGTGGTGCGCGAGCCCGACGCGGGCGCGGCCACCAGCGCGGTGGTGGTCTACCTGGAGTTCGTCGGCACCACCCTGGAACACCTGCTCGCGGCCCGGCTGATGATCGAGCCGCTGGCGGTGGCGCTGGCCGCCGAGCAGATCACCGAGGCCGGCATCGGGCGGCTGCGCGCGGTGCTGGACGCCGAGGCAGCCGCCAGCCCGCGCCGCGACGCGCACGCCCGTGAGCAACTGCACCTGGTGCTGGCCGAGCTGTCCGGCAACCCGGCGCTGCAGCTGTTCGTGGACGTCCTGCTGCGGCTGACCTGGCGCTACTCCCGTGGGTCCATGGCCTACCTGCCCGATCCGTCCCACCCGGCGCTGGCCGAGGCGCACGAGGCGCACCAGGCGATCGTGAACGCGGTGGTGGCCGGCGAGGGCGCCAGGGCCGAGTTCCGCGCGCTGCAGCACCTGGAGGCGGTGGCGGAGTTCCTGCGGTACTGGCGGCCCAGCACCGCCGAGACCGCCAGCTCGATCTGGGCCACCCCGACGCCCTCGCACACCCAGGACCAGAAGCTCGCCGAGGTGGTGGCGCAACGGATCCTGGGCGAGATCACCGGCGGCGGCTGGGAGGTCGGCTCGGTGATCGGCTCCGAGGCGGCGCTGCTGGACAAGTTCGAGGTGAGCCGGGCGGTGCTGCGCGAGGCGGTGCGGCTGCTGGAGTACCACTCGGTGGCCCGGATGCGGCGCGGGCCGGGCGGCGGCCTTGTCGTGGCGGAGCCGGACCCGAGCGCGAGCATCGAGGCGATGGCGCTCTACCTCGGCTTCCAGGGCATCGAGATCGAGCACCTGCGGGTCATCCGCGAGGCCGTGGAGCTGGCCTGCGTGGACCGGGTGGCCACCCGTGCCTCCCAGCCCGAGGTCGCCCGCCGGCTGCGCGCCATGCTGCACGGCGGCCCGAACGGCGCCGCGTTCGGCGCGGGCGGCGGGATCGGGGCGCGCATGGAGGCCTCCCACCAGCTGCACATCGAGCTCGCCGAGCTGTCCGGCAACCCGGTGCTGGCGCTGTTCGTCCGGATCCTGATCAGGCTGTGGGCCAGGCAGCACGAGATCGTCGGCGAGGAGACGGCGCCCCGCCCGGCCCCGGCCGCCGACGGCAACATCGTGGCGGCCCACCAGGGCATCGTGGAGGCGCTGCTGGCCGGCGACGGCGGCCTGGCGCGGCACCGGATGCGCCGGCACCTGGAGCTGCTCACCGAGTGGTGGCAGTAGCCCCCTCGGAAGCCCCCGCGAACGCCGCCAGCCGGTCGGTCTCGTCCCGCAGCTGACGCTCGGCGGCCCGGTCGTCGAGCGGCTCGAACAGCCGCAGGCCCACCCGGGGCGCCTCGCCGCGCCGCCGGGTCATGTCCCACACGCCCGCCACGAACCCGCCCACCAGCACCGTCCCCGGCACGATGCCGTTCTTGCTGGCCAGCTCGTGGCGGTGCCGCTCGGGGACGATCCGGCTCCGGTCGGCGTGGGCGAGCACGACGTTGTCGAACGGCGCGACCAGCCGCACCGGCGCCGGGGTGCCCGGGTCCGGCCGGGGCGCGTCCGGCAGGTCGAACAGCTCGCGCCCGCGCTCGTCGCGCGCCACCCACAGCCGCTCGCGCAGCCCGGCCACGACCTCGCGCACCCCGGTCAGCCCCGACCAGGTCGCGATGTCCGGCACGGTGGCCGGCCCGAACGCCGCGAGGTAGCGCAGCACCAGCTCGCCGGGGTCGGGGTCGGCGCGCACCGGCCGCCCGAGCCAGGACGCCACCGGGGCCAGCCGGGGCAGCCCGCCCACGCCCCAGATCCCCCTCGGCGGCACCTGGACCAGCGGGACCAGCGCGCGGGCGGCGATGCTCAGCGCCTTCGGGTCGCGGTCGGGCCAGCGGGCCGCGAACTCGGTACGGAGCTCGCCGACGGTCCTGGGCTTCTCGGCGAGCAGGTCGGCCCCGGCGGCGAGCACGTCGGCCACCGCCATCCCGTCCACCAGGTGCCCGTCGAAGTCGGTGTTGGTCCGCACCTCGCGCTCCAGCGTGGGCTGCGCCAGCATGCGAAACGCCAGGCAGTCCTCGGCGGTCACCGCGTGCAGGGTGCCCCGCATCATGGTGGCCCGCACCGCGCTCCGGTCGGTGAGCAGGCCGGCCAGCCGGTCGGGCGCGAACCCGTCGATCCGTGACCACAGCCCGTAGTAGGGGGCGTCCGGCGCCTGGGCCTGCAGGCCGACCAGATGGGTCAGCACGTCGAGGACGGGCCGGCGCACCCGCTCCAGCAGCAGCTGCCGGGCCAGCAGCGCACGGTTGAGGGCGCGCACGCCCAGCACGTCGCGGGTCACCCGACCCAGTATGGCCGCCGGGGCCGAGGGAGACTGACCACCCGTGGACCCCCAACGAACCCGCGCCTTCGGCGAGCGCCTGCTCGACCTGCTCACCGGCAACGTCCTGACCATGCTGATCGGCATCGGGCATCAGACCGGGCTGTTCGAGGCGGCGGCCGGCGGACCGGCCACCTGCGCCGAGCTGGCGGGGCGGGCCGGGCTGGACGAGCGGTACGTGCGCGAGTGGCTGGGCGCGATGGTCACCGGGCGGATCTTCGAGTACGAACCGGGCACCGCGCGCTACACGCTGCCGGCCGAGCACGCCGCGCTGCTCACCGGCGCCCGGTCGGCCAACGTCGGCCCGGTGGCCGGCATGCTGACCAACCTGGGTGCCGTGCTGCCCAGCGTGCGGCGCTGCTTCACCGAGGGCGGCGGGGTGCCGTTCGCGGAGTTCGCGGTGGCGGCCGGCGACTCGCTGGGCGAGAACTGGCGCAACATCTACGACGAGCACCTGGTCGACGGGTTCCTCGGCGCGGTGCCCGGCCTGCTGGAGCGGCTGCGCGCCGGCGCCCGGGTGCTCGACCTGGGCTGCGGCACCGGGCGCGCGGTCACCGTGATGGCCCGCGAGTTCCCGGCCTCCCGGTTCGTCGGGCTGGACCTGTCCCCGGCCGCCATCGCACAGGCCGAGGCGGAGCGGGCCGCGCTCGGCCTGGACAACGCCGAGTTCGTGGTCGCCGACGCCGCCGACCTGCCGGCCGATCCCCCGTTCGACCTGATCACCGCCTTCGACGCGGTGCACGACCAGCGGGCGCCCGAGGTCGTGCTGCGGGCCGTCCACGCCGCGCTGGCCCCGGGCGGCGTGTTCGTCATGGTCGACGGGAACTACTCCAGCCACCTGGAGAACAACGTCGACAACCCGTACGCGCCGATGGGCTACGGGATCAGCCTGCTGTTCTGCCTGCCCACCTCGCGCGCGGACGGCGAGGGCGGGCTGGGCCTGCTGTGGGGCCGCGAGCTGGCGCACCGGATGCTCGCCGACGCCGGCTTCCGGGACGTGCGCGTGCTCGACTCCCCCCGCCCGCAGACGGCCCTCTATATATGCGAAAGCTGAAATAGTGGACAGTGTCCACGGCTAGGATCGGAGTGGTCTTCGTACCTACTCAGGAGGTCTGCCGTGATGCTGGAGGCCACCGACGTGCGGTGGCGCAAGAGCAGCTTCAGCGGCCGCGACGGCGACTGCGTCGAGCTGGCGGCGCTGCCCGGCGGCACGATCGCGGTGCGCAACAGCAATGACCCCGACGCCGGGGCCGTGCTGTTCGCGCGCGCCGAGCTGGCCGCGTGGATCAAGGGTTGTCGGGACGGCGAGTTCGACGACCTGATCTGACCGGTCCACCACGTTTCGGGCACGGGCGGCGGAACGGTGTCGCGCTCACCACAAGGCTGACGCAATTCTGAGATCGGCCTCAATAACAAGTCCATCACCATCGGTCCGCCCGACGGCACCGTTCGGCGGGTCACAGCCGCCGCCCGCCGCGCCGCCGAGCCTCACCGTGGGGGCGCGCCGGGCATCCCGAGCGACGTCGTCGCACCGTATTTGATCAGCCGAAACGGCAGGGCCGGATGCCGCCGCAAGGCCCCGAGGCGGGCCGGGGTTCGTGCGCGCCGGCGTGAGCGAGCGAACGCGTCTTCCCCCGGCGGTGTCCGGCGCGCCGGGAGTACTGTCGGAATTCGGGTCGCTGGGCCGCCTCGACGCCCCCGGCCGCACCCGCCAGGAGGTACCACTTTCGAGCAATTTGCGTTGGACATGGAGAGCCTGGCCTTCGCAAACTAGTAACAGTCTCACAAGGAGAAATTCGTCGTGCCACGCGTCTTCGACAACATCACGCCTCGTGATATCAAGCTCTGGGGCAACCACACGGTGAAGCTGGGCCACGAGCTGCCCAAGCGCGAGGACCTGTTCTCCGACGAGTCGCTCGCCAAGATCATTGAGTCGATCGACCCGAGGGACCTCGACATCACCACCATGGGCGACGACGTGTCGACCTGGGGCCACGTCGACCGGGCCGGCCAGCCGGGTTCCAAGGTGCTCGACGCGGTGCGCGGCGGGCGGGTCTGGATCAACCTGATCGCCGTGGAGAAGGCCGACCCCCGGTTCGCCGCGCTGCTCGAGCAGATGTACGCCGAGCTCGAGGCCACGATGCCGGGCTTCAAGACCTTCAAGCGCAAGATGTGCATGCTGATCTCCTCGCCGACCGCGCGGGTGTTCTACCATTTCGACGTGCCCGGGCAGTCGCTGTGGCAGATCCGGGGCCGCAAGCGCATCTGGATCTACCCGAACACCGAGCCGTTCCTGCCGCCCACCCAGGTGGAGAACGTGGTGCGCAGCCTCGCCATGGAGGACCTGCCCTACGAGCCGTGGTACGACGAGTACGCCGAGGTCTACGACCTGGAGCCGGGCCAGATGCTGCACTGGGGGCTGAACGGCCCGCACCGGGTGCAGAACCTGGACGACTTCAGCATCTCGCTGACCACCGAGCACTGGAGCAGCGAGATCCGGCGCTCCTACGCCATGCACTACGGCAACGGCATCCTGCGGAACGTGGCGCACTGGACGCCCCGGTCCAGGTCGCTGGACGGCCCCGCGTTCTGGGCCAAGGCCGGCCTGACCGCCGCGTGGCGCAAGAGCGGCATGCAGAAGAAGCAGGGCTACAAGCGCGTGCTGTCCTACAAGATCGACCCGGACGCCCCGCTCGGGGTGGTCCCGCTGGACGACAAGGACAAGATCACGGTCACGCTGTAGGACGACAGCGGACGAACCGGCGGCGGGGTGCGGTCCACCTCCCGCCGGTTCTTCGCGACTTGACCTCAACATCTGTTGAGGTCCTACGGTCGACGTCGACCCGATCGGTGACTACGGCGAGGAGCCTGCGTTGGTGGAGACAACCCCGCCCCTGAACCTGTTCGACCAGGCGTACCAGACCGACGCCGGACCGCCGTGGGTGATCGGCGCGCCGCAGCCCGCCGTCGTCGCGCTGCGCGGCACCGGCCTGGTCAAGGGCGCCGTGCTCGACCCGGGCTGCGGCACCGGCGAACACACCATCTACCTGACAGAGCACGGCTACGACGTGGTCGGGATCGACTTCTCGCCGACCGCTGTGCGCCGCGCCAAGTCCAACGCGGCCGCTCGCGGTGTCGCCGCCCGGTTCGAGGTCGCCGACGCGCTGCGCCTGGACGAGTGGGCGGGCGCGCGCAGGTTCGACACGGTGGTGGACAGCGCACTGTTCCACGTGTTCGACGACGCCGACCGCGCCGCCTACGTCCGTAGCCTGTGGTCGGTCTGCCGGCCGGGCGCGCTGGTGCACGTGCTCGCGCTCTCCGACGTCGAGCCCGGCTTCGGCCCGCGCATCGGCGACTCGGTGATCCGGGACGCCTTCGCCACCGACGGCTGGGACCTGGAGAGCCTGCACCCCAGCCGGTACCGGGTCATGCTCGACGCGCGGGAGGCCGCCGAGCTCGGCCTGCCGGCCGGGCCCGCCGACCTGGTCGCCTGGCTGGCCCGGGTGCGGCGCATCTAGCCCCACGCGCCTCACTTCGTAACATTCAGCAACCTTCGGGAAACACGAAAGGTTTAGAAGGTCACTCATTCGTGCTTCACTGGTTCACCGCTCAACGAAGAGCGGGCCGGCGCGGAGCGACCGCGGTCGCTCACCGAGCACCGTGGAGTCGACATGACCGATACACCCTTCCCCGCTGGTGGCACGGCCGTCGTGGAACCCGCCGCGCCCCGCCACGGCCGGCTGGCCCAACGGGCGCTGGGCCTGCCCTCGGTGCTGTTCTGCATCGTGACCGGCGCCGCGCCGATGGCGGCGATGCTGTTCAACGTGCCGGTCGCCGTGCAGGGCGGCGGGTACTCGGTGCCCTCGGCGTTCTTCATCGCCACGGTGGCACTGACGATCTTCTCGGTGGGCTACATCGCGATGGCCCGCCGGGTGACCTCCGCCGGCGGCTTCTACACGTTCATCAGCCGCGGCCTCGGCCGCATCGCCGGCGTGGGCTCGGGGCTGCTCATCGGGCTCTGCTACGTCTTCTTCGTCTGCGCCACCACCGGCGTGACCGGCTACTTCGCCGCGACCACCGTGGAGGCGTGGACCGGCATCGCGCTGCCGGCCTGGCTCTACATGGTGGTCGCGCTCGCCGCCATGAGCCTGCTGGCCTGGCTGCACATCGAGCTCACCGCGAAGGTGCTCGGCGTTGCGCTGGTGGCCGAGGTGCTCGCGATGGTGGTGCTGAGCGTGGCGGTGTTCGCCCACGGCGGCGCCGAGGGGCTCTCCCCCGCGCCGCTGAACCCCGCCGAGGTGTTCGGCAACGCCGGCGCGATCAAGGTGTTCGGGGTGGCCGGCTCGGGCATCGCGCTGTTCGCGGCGTTCTGGTCCTGGGTGGGGTTCGAGATGGCCCCGAACTACGCCGAGGAGTCCCGCGACCCGCACCGCATCGCCAGGATCGCCACCTACGCCTCGGTGATCGGGCTGGGCGTGTTCTACATGTTCGTCTCCTACGCCTACGTCACCGGCTGGGGCCTGGAGAGCTCGGTCAAGGCGGTGTACGACCAGTTCCACGGGGTGTACGCGTCGGCGTTCTACCCGCTCTCGGACAGGTACGTGGGCTCCCCGCTCACCGCCGTGATCCAGCTGCTCGCCGTGACCAGCTCGTTCGCCTGCGCGATGGCGTTCTACAACACCGCGTCCCGCTACCTGTTCGCGCTCGGCCGCGAGCACGTGCTGCCGCCGGTGCTGGCCCGCACCTCGCGCCGGCACAGCCCGGCCGTGGCGTCCATGACGGTCACCGGCATCGCCGCGCTGTACGGGCTCGGCTTCGTGCTCTACGACCCGAGCACCGAGGGCGCGCTGCTCAAGCTCGGCACCTGGTCGCCGCTGCTGGGCGTGCTGGGCATCCTCGCGGTGCAGGCGCTGGTCTGTGTGGCGATCGTCCGCTACTTCCTGACCACCGCCAGGGACGGCTTCCGCTGGTTCGGCACCCTGGTCGCGCCGATCCTGGGCGGTGCGGCCATGGTCGGGGCCTGCTGGCTCTTGGTGGCCAACCGGGACACCCTCGCCGGCGCCGAGGGCGTCCCGTTCATCACGTTCCTGCCCTGGGTGATTGTGACGATCTTCGTGGTCGGCGTCGTGATCGCCGCGGTGATGCGGACCCGGCGCCCGGACCGCTACGCCGATCTCGGCCACTTCAGCCTCGCCGATCCGGAGCTTGACGCCACGCCCGACTCCAGGTTGCACTGAGTGTGGCCACTTACTGAGGAGCGCTAACGATGACCGCTGTCTCCGAACGTCCGACCACCACCGCCGCCGCACACCCGCTCGAGCCGCTGCGCGCCGAGGAGATCGCCGCCGCGGGCGCGCTGCTGCGTGAGCTCAAGGGCCTCGGCAAGACCGCCAGGTTCGTGTTCGTCACCCTGCACGAGCCGCCGAAGGCCGACGTGCTGGCCTGGTCGCCCGGCGACGACCCGCTGCCCCGGGAGGCGGCGGTCACGCTGTACGAGCGCGGCGAGAAGCGGACCTACGAGGCGGTGGTCTCGCTCAGCGCCGGCGAGCTGGTGTCCTGGCGGGCGGTGGAGGGCGTGCAGCCGTCGATCATGGCCGAGGAGTTCGAGGCCTGCGAGGACATCGTCCGGTCCGACCCGCGCTGGCAGGAGGCGATGCGCCGGCGCGGCGTGGAGGACTTCTCGCTGACCATGATCGACCCGTGGGCGTCCAGCTACACCGGCCCGGAGGACCACCCGTCCGCCAGGCGGATCCTGCGCCCGCTGACCTGGCTGCGCGCCGCGCCGGGCGAGCACGGCTACGCCCGCCCGGTGGAGGGCCTGATCGTGATCGTCGACCTGGACGCCGGCGAGGTCGTCGACGTGCAGGACCACGGGGTGGTGCCGTTCCCGCCCAAGCCGGGCAACTACGAGGCGAAGTGGAAGCACGACCCGGACAACGTGCCGGCCTTCGAGCGCGACCGCGACGACGTCAAGCCGATCGAGATCACCCAGCCCGAAGGCCCCAGCTTCACCGTCGACGGGCACGCGCTGAGCTGGCAGAAGTGGCGCCTGCGGATCGGCTACACCCCGCGCGAGGGCCTGGTGCTGCACCAGGTCGGCTACGACGACAGGGGCACCCTGCGCCCGGTGGTCTACCGCGCGTCGCTGGCCGAGATGTACGTGCCCTACGGCGACCCGGCGCCCACCCACCGGTTCAAGAACGTGTTCGACCAAGGCGAGTACGGCATCGGCTGGCTGGCCAACTCGCTGACCCTCGGCTGCGACTGCGTCGGCCACATCCAGTACCTGGACGGCGTGGTCAACAACCAGGACTGCGAGCCGGTGACCATCCCGAACGCCATCTGCATCCACGAGGAGGACGTCGGGATCGGCTGGAAGCACACCGACTTCCGCTCCGGCGCGGTCGAGGTGCGGCGGCGGCGCCGGCTGGTGATCTCCACGGTCGTCACGGTCGGCAACTACGAGTACGGCTACTTCTGGTACCTGTACAACGACGCCACCATCGAGTACGAGGTCAAGCTGACCGGCGTCATCTCCACCGGCGCGCTGCCGCCGGGCGAGCGGCCCAAGCACGGCGAGCTGGTCGCCCCCGGCCTGTACGGGCCGAACCACCAGCACTTCTTCTGCGTGCGGCTGGACATGGCGGTGGACGGGCCGGTGAACCGGGTCGTCGAGGTCGACTCCCAGCCCAGCCCGCCCGGGCCGGACAACCCGCACGGCAACGCCTGGGAGACGGTCCGGACGGTGCTGGCCAGCGAGGCGGTGGCGCAGCGGGACGCCGACGCGAACCGGGCCCGGTACTGGCGCATCGAGAACCCGTCGGCGCGTTCGGCGCTCGGCGAGGCCACCGCGTACTCGCTGATGCCCGGGGCCAGCGCGCCCCGGATGTACTCCCCGGACGCGGTGTTCGCCCCGCGCGCCGGGTTCGCCGCGCACCAGCTCTGGGTCACCGCCTACGACGAGGACCAGCGGTTCCCGGCCGGCGACTACCCCAACCAGAACCCCGGCGGTGACGGCCTGCCGAAGTTCGTCGAGGGCGACCGGCCGCTGGACGGCACCGACCTGGTGGTCTGGTACACGATGGGCGCGCACCACGTGGTCCGCCCGGAGGACTGGCCGGTCATGCCGGTGACCAGCATCGGCTTCATGCTCCGCCCGACCGGCTTCTTCGACGGCAACCCGGCCCTCGACGTACCCCCCACCGCCGCGAACGGGGCCGCCTGCCACGCCGACTGACGCGCGCACCCGTGAGTGGCTAAGGCCGCCATGGCGGCCCTAGCCACTCACGGGGTCAGTTGACGTGCGGGATGACCTCGGCGGCCAGGCGTTCCATCTGGTCGCGCGGGTCGTCGATGGTGGTGAGCAGGATCAGCTCGGCGCCGGCGTCGGCGACCTCGCGGAGGCCCTGGATGCACGCCTCCGGAGGCCCGGTGACGCCGACGGGCTCCAGCTTGCGCCCGAAGTCGCCGTAGATCCGGACCAGGCCCTCGGCCATCCGGCGGCGGCCGCGTTCGGCGTCGTCGTCCAGTGCGATGTAGACACGCTTGGCGATCGGGTACTCGCCCGGCTCCCGGCCGGACTCCGCGAGCGTCTCGCGCACGAGCTTGACCCGGTCGACGAACTCCGCCGTGGTCGACGAGCCCGCGCCGAAGAACCCGTCGCCGAGCCGGACCGCGCGCCGCACCGCGTTCGGGTGGTTCGCGCCGAACCAGACCGGCGGGTGCGGCTTCTGGAACGGCTTGGGCTCCATGGCCGCGTTCTCGAGCTGCCAGAACCGGCCGTCGAAATTCACCGTTGGCTCGGTCCACAGCTCCTTCATCAGCCGCAGTCCCTCGGTGAACCGGGAGACCAGCGAGGTCGGGTCGACCTCGAACGCGGAGAACATCCGCCCCTGGCCGCCGGTGCCGATCCCCACGTCGAGCCGGCCCCGGCTGATCTGGTCCAGCGAGCTGAGGCTCTTGGCCAGGTGGACCGGGCTGTGCAGCGGCGTCACGAACACCACGCAGCCCAGCCGGATCCGCTCGGTGCAGGCAGCCGCGTAGGTCATCGACTCGATGGGGCTCAGCTGCGGCGTCGCACCCAGGATCTGTTCCTGGGTCCACGCGCTGTCGAAGCCGAGCTCCTCGGCCCGCTGCATGTACTCGCGCTGAGCGGCCGGGTCGAACTCGCCGTCCGCGATGAACTGGGGGATGGAGATGCCGAACCGCATGCGCTCACCTTATGGCCCCCGGCCATAAGGTGCCCCATGACACCCGAGCGGCTGTCAGCCGGCCAGGCCGGCGGCCACGTAGCGGGTGATGCGGGCCAGCCTGGCGCCCTGCACCCGGCACGCGGCGAGCGCCTCCTCGTCCGGGGCCGCCGACCTGCGGGACACGAACGAGCCGCCGTACGGGTTGCCGGACTCCATGATGTGCGGGTCGGAGTAGCCGAGCGGCAGCACGATCGCGCCCCAGTGGTAGAGCACGTTGTTCATCGCCAGGATCGTGGACTCCAGGCCGCCGTGCTTGGTCGACGAGCTGGTGAACGCGGTGCCGACCTTGTCCAGGAGCTTGCCCTTCGCCCACAGGCCGCCTGTGGAGTCCAGGAACTCCTTGAGCTGGCCGGCCGGGCCGCCGAACCGGGTGGGGCTGCCCAGCGCGATGCCGTCCGCCCACTCCAGGTCGTCCAGGGTGGCGTGCTCGTCGTAGTGGTTGTCGTCCACCCAGGCCTGCCAGCGCGGGTTGCTGGCCACCGCGGCGGGCGGCGCGAGCTCGCGCACCGGGCGGACCCTGACCTCGGCGCCCTCCTTGCGCGCCCCGTCCGCGACGGCCTCGGCCAGCGCCGCCACGTTCCCGGTGGCGCTGTAGAACACCACGGCGATCTTGGGGGTGGTCACCGGCCCTCCACCCGGCCCTGGTGGACGCGCAGGTGCAGGGTGGTCAGGTCCAGCAGCGGCGTGGGCACGCCGAGCCGGCGGGCCCGGGCGACCAGGTCACCGAAGATCTGCTCGACCTCGACGGGGTGGCCGCCGGCCAGGTCGCGATAGGCCGACGAGGTGTGCGGCGAACCCTCGGCGGTGACTGTCGCGGAGATCGCCTTGAGGTCGGCGTCCGGGACGGGGTGGCCGGCCGCGGCGGTCACCGCCGCGCACTCGGCGACCACCGCCTCGGCGAACTCGGTGCCGCCCGGGGCGGCGTTGACCTCGCCGACGGTGCCGCGCATCAGGCAGGTCACCGCCCCGACGCTGGCGATGAACGCCCACTTCGACCACATGTCGCCGACGATGTCCGACGAGACCGCGGTGTCGAACCCGGCGCCGGTCAGGGCGTCGTGGACTTCGTCCAGCCGGGGGTCGGGGCGCCCGTCCAGGCTGCCGTAGGACAGGCTGCGCAGCTCGCCGAGCCTGGCGATGTCGCCGTTGGAGTCCACGGTGGACATCACCTTGGCCACCGCGCCCAGTGCGCTCGCCCCGAACCGCTCGGAGAGCACGTCGACGTGCCGCATCCCGTTGAGCATCGGCACGATCCGGCTGTCCGGGCCGACCGCCGGCGCCAGGTCGGCGATCGCGTTCTCCAGCCCGGCCGCCTTGACCCCGAGCAGGATCACGTCGTACGGACCGTCGATCTGGTCGGCCAGCAGCAGGCGCGGCTCGAGCACCGTGTTCTCGCCGAGGCCCACGATGCGCAGCCCGCGCTCACGCAGCACGGCCGCCCGCCCCGGCCGCACCAGGAACGTGACGTCCCGGCCCGCCTGCGCCAGCCGTCCGCCGAAGAAGCCGCCGGTCGCGCCGGCCCCCACCACCAGGATCCGCACGTCTCCCCTTCCGTAGGTCCGTGAGCAGGCGCTAGCCGTACACGCCGCTCACGACGTCAGCGAACGGGACCGGCGTGTGCAGCACGGCCCCGTCGTACTCCCCCGGCGCGGCCAGGCCGACCGTCGCCGAGGTCACCAGCAGCGTGCCGCCGGCCAGGCAGACGCTGGTCGGCTGGGTCGCCGGCACCGGCAGCACACGGTCCACGATGCCGTCCGGGGCGAACCGCCGCACCTCGCCGGCGCCCCAGACCGCCGACCAGACAAACCCGTCCGCGTCCACCAGCATTCCGTCCGGGCTGCCGTTGGCCAGCCGGGCGAACTCACCCCGCTCGCCGAGCTCACCGGTGTCCGGGTCGAGCGGGAACCGGTAGATGACGCCCTCGGCGCTGTCGGCCAGGTACATCAGCCGCCCGTCGGCGGAGAACGCCGGCCCGTTCGGCACGGTGATCCCGCCCAGCACCCTGGTGACCGCGCCGTCGCGGTCCACCCGGTACAGCGAGCCGGCGCCGCGCACCTCGTCGTAGGCCATCGACCCGGCCCAGAACCGCCCGTGCGGGTCGGCCACCGCGTCGTTCATCCGCATCCGCTGGGCGGCCCCGTCCTCCGGCCGCGCCAGCCACTCCAGGCCCGCCCCCGGCGCGAGCACCGCGATCCCGGTCCCGGCCGCCGCGATCCACCCTCCGCCGGCCCTGGGCGCGACCGCCCCCAACGGCTCGTCCAGCCTGACCAGGGTGCGCGGCTCACCGTCCAGGCCGGAGGGCAGCTCCAGCAGCCGGCCGGACAGGATGTCCACCATCACCACCCGGCCCCCGACCAGCCGCAGGCCCTCGCCGAGCGCGAACCGCTCCCCCGGGAGCGCAGTCCAGGACATATCCACCTCACCACTCCGCGAGCGAGCCGTCGGGGTGCCGCCACACCGGCGGGCGCCAGCGGTGCCCGGCCCGGTCCGCGCGCCGCACCGCCGCCTCGTCGATCCGAACCCCCAGCCCGGGCGCGTCGGTCCGGGCGATGAAGCCGTCCGGGAACGCGAACGACTCCCGGTCCAGCACGTAGTCGAGCAGCTCGGCGTCGGCGTTGTAGTGGATGCCGATGCTCTGCTCCTGGATCAGGAAGTTCGGCGCGGCGAACGCGACCTGCAGGCTGGCGGCCAGCGCGATCGGCCCGAGCGGGCAGTGCGGCGCGAGCAGCGCGTCGTGGGCCTCGGCCAGCGCCGCGATCCGGCGCACCTCGGAGACGCCGCCCGCGTGCGAGAGATCGGGCTGAACCACTGCCACGCCCGCGCGCAGCGCCGGCAGGAAGTCCGTGCGGGAGAACAGCCGCTCCCCGGTGGCCACCGGCACCGGCGACGCGGCGACCACATCCGCGAGCCGGTGGGTGTACTCGGGCAGCACCGGCTCCTCCACGAACAGCGGGTGCAGCGGCGCGAGCTCGGGGATCACCCGCCGGGCGGCGGCCACGGTGAAGCGGCCGTGGAAGTCGACGGCCACGTCCCGGTCCTCCCCCATCACCTCGCGCACGGCGGCCAGCCGGTTCACCACGCCGGCGGTCTCGGCGGCGGTCGGCATCCGCCCGATGCGCCCGCTGGCGTTCATCTTCACCGCGGTCAGCCCGGCCGCGACCCGCTCGGCGGCCGCGTCGGCCACCTGTGACGGCTCGTCGCCGCCGATCCAGCCGTACACCCGCACCCGCTCGCGCACCGCCCCGCCGAGCAGTTGGTGCACCGGCACGCCCAGGGACTGGCCGAGGATGTCCCACAGCGCCTGGTCGATGCCGGCGACCGCGCTGGACAGCACCGGGCCGCCCCGGTAGAAGGCGGCCTTGGTCATGGCCTGCCAGAGGTCCTCGATGCGCCGGGGGTCGCTGCCGATCAGCAGGTCGGTGAGCTCGTCCACGGCGGCCCGGACCGACCCGGCGCGGCCCTCCACCACCGGCTCGCCCCACCCGACGAGCCCGGCGTCGGTGCCGACCCGGCAGAACAGCCACCGAGGCGGCACCAGGAACGTCTCGACCTCGGTGATCTTCATCGCGGCCCCTCCCTCAGGACGACGTCTTGTAGATGCTCCAGCCGCCGTCCACGACCAGCGACGCGCCGGTCACGAAGGAGGCGTCGTCGCCGACCAGGAACGCGATCGCGGCCGCCACCTCGTCGGGCCGCCCGAGCCGGCCGAGCACCGTCTGCTCGGCGGTGCGGTCGCGGTCCTCCGGGCCGATCCCGTCCCACGCCGGCGTGAGCACCGGACCGGGCAGCACCGAGTTGACCCGCAGGTCGGGGCCGTACTCGGTGGCGAGCTGGCGGGCCAGCCCGGTCAGGCCGGCCTTGGTCGAGGCGTAGGCGGCGCGGCCGGGCAGCCCGAACATCGCGTGCACCGAGGAGGTCAGCACCACCGCCCCGGACCGGCGCCGGCGCAGGTCGTCCAGGCAGGTCCGCACCCCGAGGAAGGCGCCGGTCAGGTTGACCGCGAGCTGGCGCTCCCAGGACGCCAGCGACGTCTCGTGCGCGGGCCGCACGTCCACCGCGTAGGCGTTGCCCACCAGGATGTCGACCGGACCGAGCTCGGACCGGCACCTGCCCACCGCCGCCGCCCAGCCCGACTCGGAGCTCACATCGCAGTGGATCGCCGCCGCGCGCCCGCCGGCCGCCGTGATCGCACCGGCCACCTCTGTGGCATCGGTCACGTCCAACAGCGCCACGGCGGCGCCGTCCGCGGCCAGTCGCCGGGCGGTGGCCGCGCCGATGCCCCGCGCCGCCCCGGTGACCACCGCCACCCGCCCGTCCAGCCGCCGCTCCATCGCGCACGAACGTACCCGGATCAGGAACACCTCGCGCCCGTGCCTCGTTTCGTATAACGAGAGCGGTCGTGACGTCTGAGGGTGAGAGACGTCGCGCGGTTTTCGCTGCTCTTACGCACAGTGACCAAATCGGGGAATGTCTCGTATCTCACTTGAGTACTTGCAGTTCTCTATGTCACCCTAACGTGGTGACGACAGCAGACTCACGGCGAGCGGCCCACCGAATGGGTGAGCTGGCTGGCCGGCCGGTCGAACAGCGCGTTCCCAAACAGCGGGAGAGTGCGATGGTCACCCTTGGCGGCGATGCCCGCGATGCCGGGCTCCGGGGTGTGCTGCCAGCCGTGTCGTGGGCGGCGGTTGCACGGCGTGTTCTCGATATGACGGTTGCCACACTGGCGCTGCTCGTACTGGCGGTGCCCTTGGTCGTGGTGGGGCTGCTGGTGCGGTTCTCCAGCGGTGGCCCGGCGCTGTTCCGGCAGCGGCGGGTGGGCCTGGGCGGCCGCGCGTTCACCATGTACAAGTTCCGCACCATGCGCGAGGGCGCGAGCGACGAGCTGCTGCGCGAGATGATCGCCGCCGAGCTGCGCGGCGAGGACACCTCGTCGAACGGCAGCTACAAGCTCGACAGCGACCCCCGGGTGACGAAGATCGGCACGTTCCTGCGCAAGACCAGCCTGGACGAGCTGCCACAGCTGATCAACGTGCTGCTCGGCGACATGTCCCTGGTCGGCCCGCGCCCGTGCCTGGAGTGGGAGGCGCTGATGTTCCCGGCCGAGTTCCAGGCCCGGTTCTCGGTCCGCCCCGGCCTGACCGGCCTCTGGCAGGTCTCCGGCCGCTCCACCATGGGCACCCTGGAGATGCTGCACCTGGACGTGGCCTACGTCCGCTCCCGCAGCCTGGTAGGCGACCTCTCCATCCTGGTCCGCACCATCCCGTCCATGCTCAAGGACCGCAGCGCGCGTTGAAACCCGCCCGCGAGTCGGGGCTCTCAGCACACTGAGTCGCGGATTCCGGCACACTCAGGCCGCGCCCCGAACCAGGTCGGCACACTTCTCGCCGATCATCATGCACGTGATGTTCGGGTTGACCGCCGGCAGGAACGGCATGATCGACGCGTCGGCCACCCGCAGCCCGGACACCCCGCGCACCCGCAGCTCCGGATCGACCACCGCGAGCGGATCGTCCGCCGGCCCCATCTTGGCCGTGCAGGCCGGGTGGTAGACGGTGTTGTGGGTCTTGATGACGTAGTCGACCAGCTCGTCCTCGGTGACGGCGTCGGGACCGGGCGCCAGCTCGCGGCCCACCCACTCCTTGAGCGGGCGCTGCTCGGCGATCCTCCTCGCCAGGCGGACCCCGGTGAGCATGACAGTCATGTCGTGGTCGTCGGGGTCGGTGAAGTAGCGCGGGTCCACCCTGGGCCGGTCCCGGAAGTCGCGGCTGCGCAGCCGTACCGTGCCCCGGGAGCGGCCCCGGCACACGTTGGGCGTCAGGGAGAAGCCGTTGTCGGTGGTCGGGTAGCCGTGCCGGACGGTGTTCCAGTCACACGGCATGCTGCCGTAGTGCATCATCAGGTCCGGCCGGTCCAGCCCGGGCTCGGTCCTGGTGAACAGGCCGATCTCCCACCACTGCGTGGAGCGCGTGACCATCGGCCGCGCCGCCTCCCACATGACCAGGCCCTCGACGTGGTCGTCCAGGTTCGCCCCGACGCCGGGCGCGTCGACCAGCACGTCGATGCCGAACTCCCGCAGGTGCCCGGCCGGGCCGATGCCGGAGAGCATGAGCAGCTTCGGGGTGTCGATCGCGCCGGCGCAGACGATCACCTCGCGGCGCGCGCCCACCGTGACCACCCCCGGCCCGATGCCGGCCCGGTACTCCACGCCGGTGGCCTGACGGTCGGAGAACAGCAGCCGCGCCGCCCACGCCTCGGTGCGGACCTCCAGGTTCGGCCGGTGGCCCAGGACGGGGTGCAGGTAGGCGTGCGAGGAGGACATCCGGGTGTTGTCCGCCGCGGCGTTGATCTGGAAGAACCCGGCGCCCTCACACACGGTCGAGCCCTCGTTGAACCGCACGGTGGGCAGCCCGACCGCGGCGGCGGCCTCCAGCAGCGCGACCCCGCACGGGTCGTCCGGCGGGACCTGGCGCAGGTTCACCGGGCCGGAGCGGCCGTGCCCCTCCCACGGCCCGTCGTTGGTCTCCAGCCTGCGGATCAGCGGCCAGCACTCCTCCGCGCTCCAGCCCGTGCAGCCCATCGCCGCCCACTCGTCGAGGTCCTCGCGCGGGGTCCAGAACGCGATGCACGAGTTGTGCGACGAGCAGCCGCCGAGCACCTTGCCCCTGGCGTGGCGTAGGAACGAGTTGCCGCGCCGCTGCGGCTCCACCGGGTAGTCCCAGTCGTAGCCGGAGTCCAGCAGCGCCATCCAGTCCTCGAGCCGCAGGATCGCCGGGTCGTCGACGTCGGAGGGGCCGGCCTCGAGCAGGCACACGGTGGCCGACGGGTCCTCGGACAGCCGGGCGGCCAGCGCGCACCCGGACGACCCGCCGCCGACGACCACGTAGTCGAAGTCGGTCACGGCGCCTTCTCCAGGTCCTTCGCCCGGTGCTCGGGCAGGCAGCCGAGCTGATGACGGCCCTTGACCCGGTACCAGGCGAGGCCGACCAGCACCACGGCGCCGATGAAGATGAACGCGATCCAGCTCAGCGCGCCCTCCCCGTACACCTCCGGGCGCGGCCAGGCCAGGTTGACGGCCATGCCCGCGCCCCACACCACGGCGATGATGTTGACGGGCAGCCCGAACCGGCCGAGCGAGAAGTACTCTCCGCCCGACCCCTGCCACTGCCCGCGCAGCCTCTTGACCAGCATCGGCCCGGTGACCAGCAGGTAGGCGATGTAGATCATGATGATCGCGACGCTGGTGACCGCCGTGAAGATGGACCGGCTGCCGATGTTCACCACCAGGATCAGCACGGCCGCGACGCCGATGAGGACTGCCGGGACGACCGGCGTCTTGCGCTTGGGATCGATCTTGGCCAGCCGCGCGCCGCCGGGCAGCGCGTTGTCCCTGGCCATCGCGAACATCAGCCGGATCGCGGCGGTGTGCACGGCCAGCGCGCACACGGTGATGGCCACGATGATGGCGATCAGGAAGACCTTGCCGAGGCCGCCGCCGAGCGCGGTCAACACGATCAGCTGCAGGCCGCCGTCGCCGCTGCCCAGCCGGGGGTCCGCCAGGTTCGGCGCGGCCAGGATGCCGAACAGCAGGATCAGCCCGCCGATCACGAACGAGGCGATCACCGCGCGCAGGATCGCCGACGGCGCGGTCCGCCTCGGGTCGAGCGTCTCCTCCCCCAGCGAGCTGGCGGTGTCGAAGCCGTACATGACGTACGCCGAGGCCAGCGCGGCGACCAGAAACGCCCCGGCGTAGCCGCCCGAGTGCGAGGCGCCGAGGTTCTGCGTGTCGAACACCACCGACGGCGGGTTGACGATGTTGATGCCCAGCAGCACGACCAGCAGCACGGCGGCGATCAGCTCGACGAACACGCCGGTGCTGTTGATCCGCGACATCAGCTTGACGCCGAACGCGTTCACCACCGTGGTGAACAGGATCAGCACCGCGCCCCAGATCACCGCGCTGACCGCGAAGTCGGTGGGTCCGGTGCCGTCCCCGACCAGCTGGAAGCCCGACCAGATCTGCGGCAGCGTGACCTGGTAGGCCAGCACCACCGCGGCGATGGTGACCACCGAGGCGGTGAACATCACCCAGCCGGCCAGCCAGGAGGTGGTCGGCCCGGCCAGCCGCTTGGACCAGTTGTAGACCGAGCCGGCCACCGGGTAGCGCCCGGCCAGCTCGGCGAAGCACAGCGCCACCATGACCTGCCCGACGAACACCATAGGCCACGACCACCAGTAGGCCGGGCCGCCGAAGCTGAAGCCGAAGTAGAACAGCTGGAAGGTGCCGGTGAGGATGGAGATGTAGCTGACGCCGGCGGCGAAGCTGGCGAACTTGCCGATGCTGCGCTCCAGCGACTGGCTGTACCCGAACTCCGCGAGCCCGTGCTCGGACTCGTCCTGTGCACGCGTCATTGCGTCACCCCTGTTCTTGCCGTGTTCTCGCCTCACACGCCGGCGAGGCTCGATGAGCGCTCTGCAGTTGGTTGCTTCTCGCCCGGTGCGGGTCGCGCTTAGCCCTTGAACCACCTCAGCGGCGCCGGAGCGGTGTTGTGCCAGATGTGCTTGGCCTCGCGGTACTCGGCCAGCCCGGTCGGGCCCAGCTCGCGGCCGTTCCCGGATCGCTTGAACCCTCCCCACTCGGCGCCGGGCACGTACGGGTGGAAGTCGTTGATCCAGACCGTGCCGTGCCGCAGCGCGCCCGCGACCCGGTGCGCCCGCCCGATGTCGTTGGTCCACACCGCACCGGCCAGCCCGTACTCGGTGTCGTTGCCCAGCGCGATCGCCTGCGCCTCGTCGGCGAACGGCTCCACGGTGAGGATCGGCCCGAACGTCTCCTCCCGGATCACCCGCATGTCCCGGTGGCAGCCGGCGAACACCGTCGGGCGGTAGAAGAACCCCTTGGCCAGCTCGGGTTCGTCCGGGCGGCGCCCGCCGGCGACCAGCCTGGCGCCCTGCGCGAGCGCGGAGGCCACGTAGTCCTCGACCTTGGCCAGCTGCGCGGCGGAGACCAGCGGGCCGACCTCGGAGGCCGGATCCAGCCCGTTGCCCAGCCGGATCAGCTCGGCGCGGCGGCCCAGCTCGGCGACGAACTCGTCGTGCAGCGAGTCCTGCACGATCAGCCGGGCGCCGGCCGAGCAGACCTGCCCGGAGTGCAGGAAGGCGGCGGTCAGCGCGTAGTCCGCGGCGGTGTCGAAGTCGGTGTCCGCGAACACGATGTTGGGGTTCTTCCCGCCCAGCTCGACGGCGACCTTCTTCACCGTCTCCGCACTGGCCCGGATGATCGACCGGCCGGTGGCCAGCCCGCCGGTGAACGACACGAGGTCCACATCGGGGTGCGACACCAGCGGCGCGCCCACCGACGGGCCGTCGCCGAGCACCAGGTTGACCACCCCGCGCGGGACGCCGGCCTCGGCGAGCAGCTCGACGAGCTTGATCGAGCTGAGCGGGGTGACCTCGCTGGGCTTGATCACCACGGTGTTGCCGGCGGCCAGCGCGGGCGCGACCTTCCAGGACAGCTGCAGCAGCGGGTAGTTCCACGGCGTGATGAGCGCGCAGACGCCGACCGGCTCGTAGACCACCCGGCTGAGCACGGCGGGGTTGCCGGTATCCACCAGCCGTCCGGGGTCCTTGTCGGCGAGTGCGGCGTAGTAGCGGAACACGGCGGCCACGTCGTCCACGTCGATCTGGCTCTCGGCCAGCGTCTTGCCGGTGTCGGTGGTCTCGATGTGCGCGATCTCGTCTTTGTCCCTGACCAGCAGCCCGGCCACGGCGTGCAGCAGCTCGGCCCGGGCCGAGGCGGGGGTCGACGGCCAGTCGCCGCCGGCGAACGCGGCCTTCGCGGCGGCCACGGCCGCGGTGACGTCCTCGGCGCCGGCGCGCTCGACGGTCCGCACCACGCTCTGGTCGTAAGGGTTGATGACCTCGTCGCGCGCGGTGCCGTGCGCCTCGGTCCACACCCCGTCGATGAACAGGCTCGGCACGGCGGATCCCTCCACGACGACGGATCTCGTTGCATGTCGCACAACTCGATGTGAAATGCGCAACACATCGGGCACTGTTCTCCGATCGTGCCCGATCCGTCAAGTATTGGGCGTGCTCAGCCGCCGGGGAAGTAGCCGATCCGGGAGCTGATCTCGCCGGCGCCGGCGAGTATCCGGTCCGCGATGCGCTCGAAGTCGTCGGTGATGACGCGGTAGGACGGCCCGGACACGCTGACCGCCGCGACCACCGCGCCGTCCGCCTCGAAGATCGGCGCGGCCACCGAGTTCAGCCCGACCTCCAGCTCCTCGCTGCAGCTCGCCCACCCACGGGCTCGTACCCGCTCCAGCTCGGCGCGGATGGCGGCGGGGGTGGTGATCGTCTGCTCGGTGAACGCCTCCAGTGGCTCGTCGAGCACCGAGGCTATGGTGCCCTCGTCGGCCCAGGCCAGCAGCACCTTGCCGCTGGAGGTGGCGTGCAGCGGGGTCCGCTTGCCCACCCAGTTGCGGGAGGCGACCACGTTGTTGCCGTGCTCCTGGGTGATGTTGACGGCGGCGTTGGAGTCCAGCAGCGCGATGTTGACCGTCTCCTCGAACTCGCCGGCCAGCCGCACGCACACCGGCCGGCCCTCCTTGGTCAGGTCGAGCTGCGCGCTGGTGGCCCCGGCCAGCCGGATGAGCCCGAAGCCGAGCCGGTACTTCCCGCGCTCCTCCTCCTGCTCGACCAGCTGGCGGTTCTCCAGCGCGACCACGAGCCGGAAGGCCGTCGACTTGTGCACCTGTAGGTTCTTGGCGATCTCGGTGACACCGGAGCTGCCGTTCTGCGCGAGGTACTCCAGGATGGTCAGTGCCCGGTCCACCGATTGCACGTGGGTCGTGGGGCCTTCCGAATCGCGGTTTCTGCCCGCCCGCCCGTTATTCATGACGCAACTCTAAACATCAGACGCATCGATACCCGTCTGCCCGTTGACGGGCGTCACCCCATGCGGGCATCCTTGTTTCACATACGACTCCTTGTTGCATATTAAGGAACAGCGAGGTTGCGATGATCCCTGTGGGTGCGCTCGCCGAGATTCCCGTTGGCGAGGCGGTCCGAGTGTTGGCCGATGTGCCGATCGCGGTGTTCAGGGTCTCCGACGACACCGTGTACGCGATCGACGACACCTGTACGCACCAGAAGGCGTCGCTGTCCGACGGATGGGTCGAGGGCTGCGCGGTGGAGTGCCCGCTGCACGCGAGCTGCTTCGACCTGCGCACCGGGGTGCCGGACGGCCCGCCGGCCAGGACCCCCGTCCGCACCCATCAGGTCGTCGTGGTCGACGGCATGGTCTACCTGCGGGTCTCGACCGGCGCGGGCCAGGTCCGCGCGGAGGAGACCGAGGTCGCGTGATCGCCTCGGTCACCGTGGTGGGCGCCTCGCTCGCCGGGCTGGGCACCGCGCGGGCCCTGCGTGACCAGGGCTTCGACGGGCGGGTCACCGTGGTCGGTTCTGAAGTCCACCGGCCCTACGACCGCCCGCCGCTGTCCAAGGAGTTCCTGGCGGGCACCATGGCCCGCGACGAGCTGGACCTGCTTTCGCCCGAGGACGAGCCGCTGGGCGTGGACTGGCGGCTGGCGCGCACGGCGGTGCGGCTGGATCCGGGCGGGCGCTCGGTGTGGCTGGACGACGGCGAGCCGATCGCGTCGGACGCCGTGGTGATCGCGACGGGTTCCCGCGCCCGCCGGTTGCCCGGCCCGCCGCTGGCCGGGGTGCACACCCTACGCACCGTGGACGATGCCACCGCGCTGCGCGCGGAGCTGGTGCCCGGGGCGCGGCTGGTGCTGGTCGGCGCGGGGTTCATCGGCGCGGAGATCGCGTCCACCGCCGCCGGGCTCGGGGTCGAGGTCACGGTGACCGAGGCGCTGGCCACGCCGCTGGCCGGGCCGCTGGGCGTCGAGTTGGGGCGGGTGTGCGCGGGGCTGCACGGCGATCACGGGGTGCGGCTGGTGGCCGGCGTCGGGGTGGCCGAGCTGGTCGGTGAGCGGCGGGTCAGCGCGGTGCGGCTGGCCGACGGGCGGGAGCTGCCGGCGGACGTGGTGGTGGTCGGCATCGGGGCGCGGCCGTGCGTGGACTGGCTGGCCGGCTCCGGGCTCGCGCTCGCCCCGGACGGCGGCGTGGCCACCGACGCCCGGTGCGCCACCGCGGTGCCCGGCGTGCTGGCGGTGGGCGACTGCGCCGCCGCGCACCGGGACTGGGCCGGCGGACCGCTGCGGCTGGAGCACTGGACCAACGCGCTCACCCAGCCGAACACCGCCGCCGCCACGCTGCTCGGCCGGGACGACCCGCTGCCGCCCGACCACGAGGCGCCGTACTTCTGGTCCGACCAGTACGGCCACCGGCTGCAGTTCGCCGGCCACCGCCGCGACGGCGACCTGGTCGAGGTCGTCGAGGGCGACGTCGACGCGCGCGAGTTCCTGGCCGTCTACCGGCGCGGTGACCAGCCGGTCGCCGTGCTCGGGATGAACCAACCGCGCCAGTTCACCCGGTGGCGCCGCCGGCTCGCCGCGCGCGCCACCACCACCGCCACCGTGTGACCGTGTTCGGCCGAAGGGCACTCACATGACCATTGCTCCGCCCAGCCTGATCAACACCCTGCCCGGCAGCTCGTACGCCGACCCCGAGGTCTTCGCGCTCGAACAGGAGCGGATCTTCGAGTCGAGCTGGTTCGCCGTGGCCAGGGCCGCCGACATGCCCACGCCCGGCAAGTTCCGCACCGTCCAGGTCGGACGGGAGAGCGTGCTGCTGGTGCGCGACCGCCGGGGCGTCCTGCGCGCGCACCTGAACGTGTGCCGCCACCGGGGCGCGCGGCTGTGCACCGAGCCCGCCGGCGAGGTCCGCAACGCGGTGCGCTGCCCGTACCACGCCTGGACCTACGGCCTGGACGGCTCGCTCATCGCCGCGCCCAACCTGGCCGAGATGGCCGACGTGGACCGCGCCGAGTACGGGCTGCGGCCGGTGCACCTGCGCGAGTGGCTGGGCGCGGTGTGGGTGTGCCTGGCCCAGCGGCCGCCGTCGTTCGAGGACACCGTCATGGGGGCGGTCACCGCGCGGCTCGGCGACGCCGACACCGTCGAGGCCTGGGGCATCGACCGGCTGGAGCTGGGCCGGCGGATCGTCTACGACGTGGCCGCGAACTGGAAGCTCATCGTCGAGAACTTCATGGAGTGCTACCACTGCGCGACCATCCACCCCGAGCTGACCGAGGTGCTGCCCGAGTTCGCCGACGGCTTCGCCGCGCAGTACTACGTCGGCCACGGCGCCGCGTTCGCCGAGGACGCGCACGGCTTCACCATCGACGGCGGGGCCAGCTTCCCGACGCTCTCCGCCGTGGACGACGCCCACGACCGCCGCTACTACGCGATCACGGTGAACCCCCAGGTGTTCATCAACCTGGTGCCCGACCACGTGATCTTCCACCGGATGTACCCGCTGGCCGTGGACCGCACGGTGGTCGAATGCGACTGGCTGTTCGCGCCCGAGGTGGTGGCCGGCGGCGCCGACCTGTCCCGGTCGGTGGAGCTGTTCCACCGCGTCAACCAGCAGGACTTCGAGGCCTGCGAGCGCTGCCAGCCGAACATGACCTCACGGGTCTACGACGCCGGCGGCGTCCTGGTCCCCAGCGAGCACCACATCGCCGCGTTCCACCACTGGGTCACCGAGAAGCTCGCGGGCTGACCTCCCGCAGCCACCGCATCGTCGCCTCGACGTCGTTGAACATGTAGAAGTGCAGGCCGGCGAACGCGCACGCCTCCTCGGCGGCGAGCGCGTGGACCAGGGCGTCGGGGCGGTAGCTGCCCGGACGCAGCAGCTCCCTGGCGGCGGTCCGCTGGCCCCGGACGAACCGGACCGAGTCGCCGACCCCGATCCGCATGCTGATCCGGAGCAGCCTGCGCAGGTTCACCACGCCAGGGACGCCGACCAGGATGGGCAGCGTGACACCGCGCTCGCGGGCGGCCCGGGCGAACCGGCACACCGCGGCCGGGTCGAAGCACATCTGTGTCGTGGCGTAGTCGGCCAGCTCCTGCTTGGCGAGCAGCGCGGACCACAGCGTCCCGTCGTCGATGAGCGGGTGGCCCTCCGGGTAGCAGGGCACGCCGATCCGGGCCGGCCGGTGCCCGATCCGGCGCATCGCCCGCAACAGGGACAGCCCGTCCGCGAACTCACCCCGGGGCGGATCGGCGTCGCCGCCCACCACGAACACCTCCCGGACACCGGCCCGGTCGAGCCGCCCGAGCAGCTCGGACAGCTCGGCGGTGTCCAGGATCTGGCGGGCCGGGAGGTGCGGGACGGCGTGGAACCCGCGCTCGGCCAGCCGCTCGGCCAGCGCGACGGTCGGCCCGACGCCCCGGCTCGGCGAGGTCGTCACGGTCACCGTCGCACCCGCCGGCAGCGCCTCGGCCTGCTCCAACGCCCCGGACAGCGGGGTGAGCTCGAACCGCGCCCCGGCGAGCAGCCGCGCCACGATCGGGAGTTCCCGGCCGCCACCGGCCACGCCACCGGTGGCCGCCGGCGGGTGCGTCAGCATGGCCTCAGCCCTTGGGGGTCAGCTTGCGCGGGTCGACGAACGGCTTCTCGACCACCGTGGCGTCCCTGGCGCCGGTCGGGGTCTCCACGGTCAGCCGGGTGCCCAGCGCGCTGAGGCCGATCGGCACCATGGCCAGCCCGATGTTGCGCTCCAACCGGGGCGAGTGGCAGGCGCTGGTGACCTTGCCGACCAGCTCGCCGCCCGCCGACCGCACCGGGAACGGCTCCAGCATCGAGCCGTCGTTGTACGAGCCGAGCGGCATGCCGTCGATCTCCACGCCGACCAGCTGGCGCGAGACACCCTGCTGCTTGGCCCGGATCAGGGCCTGCTTGCCGATGAAGTCCGCCTCCTGCTCCAGGTCCACCATCCAGCGGTAGTCGTAGCCGACCTCCAGCGGGTTGGTGTCCAGCGTGATGTCGCAGCCGTAGGCGAGGATGCCGCCCTCGATGCGCCGGATGTGCGACGGGCCGATCGTGCGCATGCCGTGCGGCTCACCGGCCTGCCACACCCGGTCCCACAGCCGCCCGGCGTTCTGGGTCGCGGAGTACAGGTAGATCTCGTAGCCGATCTCCCCCGTGTAGCCGGTGCGGCTGACCACCACGTCCAGCCCGTCGAGGGTCTCGTGCCGCAGGTGGTAGTAGGGCATCTGCAGGATCGACGGCCCGAACAGGTCGGCCATCACCTCCTTGGCCTTCGGCCCCTGCACCTGCACCGGCGCGACGTCGATCTCGCGGACCGTCACGTTCCAGCCGCCGGCGTGCGCCACCCCCATCGCCCAGAGCCCGACGTCGCTGTCCGCCAGCGACAGCCAGAACCTGTTCTCCTCCACGCGCAGCAGCACCGGGTCGTTGATGATGCCGCCGTCCGGCGCGGTGATGAACACGTACTTGCACTGGTCGACGGCGCATTTGGTGAGGTCACGGGGTACCAGCAGGTTGGTGAAGTCGAACGCGTCCGGCCCGGAGATCTCGATCTGGCGCTCCACGCCGACGTCCCACAGCGTCACCCCGTTGAGCAGCGACCAGTACTCGGAGACCGGGTCGCCGTAGTGGCGCGGGTGGTAGGTGTGGTTGTACACGCTGTACATCACCGGGCCGTGCTCCCGGGACTTCCAGAAGTACGGCGAGGTCCGCAGCCTGCTGTACAGCAGGATCTTCGGCGGTTCGACGATTCCCGGCGCGTTGTTCGTGCTCAGCGGGTTGTCCGGGTGCAGCACTTCGGTCATGGAACGGCCTTCTTTGGCTCGGAAACATGATGTTGAAGTTGCGTATTGAGCAACACCAAGTGCAGATCGCAACAAGTGTGGCGCGCGGCCGCGTCGTCGTCAATGCATGGGTGTGACCGGGCTCTCAGCTACCGAGGACGTGCAGGGCGGCCCAGAGCGCCAGCACCGACAGCACCAGCGCCGAGGGCACCGTGAGCAGGCCCAGGCGGGTGAACTCGGCCAGGTTCACGCGGTGTCGGTGCTGGTGGGCGACGCGGCGCCAGAGCAGGGTGGCCAGCGAGCCGGCGTAGGTCAGGTTGGGGCCGATGTTCACCCCGAGCAGCACGGCGAGCACCGGCCCCGGCCCGGACGGCGCGACCAGCGGCAGCAGCACCAGCACGGCGGGCAGGTTGTTGATCAGGTTGGCCAGCGCGGCGGCGAGCGCGGCGACGCCGAGCAGGGCGGGCAGCGTGGAGCCGGCCGGTACGAGGTGGCCCAGTCCTTCGGCGAGCCCGTTGTCGACCACGGCCCGGACCACGACGGCGAGGGCGAGCACGAACGCGAGGAACCCGGGCGCGGCCGCCTTCGGGATGTCGAGCGGGCGGGTGCGGCGGCGGGCGATCGCGCGTACGGCCAACACCAGCGCGCCGGCGGCCGCGGCCCACGCCGGGTCGAGCCCGGCCGCCGACGCGAGCACGAAGCCGGCCAGCGTGGCACCGACGGTGACCAGCGCGAAGACCGGGACCTCGGTGCTCTCGCCCGACACGGCGGCCGGCGCGTTCAGGTCGTCGTTCAGGTCGGCACGGAAGAAGCGACGCAACACCAGGTACTCGCACCCGATCGCGACCAGCCAGGGGCCGACCATCAGCCCGGCGAACCGGACGAAGCTCACCCCGCTGGCGGCGAACGCCAGCAGGTTGGTCAGGTTGGACACCGGCAGCAGCAGCGAGGCGCTGTTGGACAGGTGGGCGCAGGCGTACACATGGGGCTTCGGCCGGGCGCGCAGTCGTGCGGCGGTGGCGAACACCACCGGGGTCAGCAGCACGACGGTCGCGTCCAGGCTGAGCACCGCCGTGGTCACCGAGGCCAGCGCGAACACCGCCGCCAGCAGCCGCCCCGGCCGCCCCGCCGCCGCCCGGGCCAGCCACGCCCCGCAGGCCCGGAACACCCCCTCGTCGGCGCACAGCCGGGCCATCACCAGCACCGCCGCCAGGAACCCGACCACCGGCCCCAGCCGTTGCACCTCGGCGACGGCACGCTCCGGCGAGATCGCCCCGGCGGCCACCAGCACGGCGGCGGCCGGCACCGCGACCGCCGCCTCCGGCCATCGGTACGGGCGGGCCACCGCCCACCCCAGCACCAGCAGGAGCAGGCCGGCGGACAGCACCTCCATCGACAGGGAGTTCAGCGGACCAGCGCTCCGGGCACGACATCCACTGTCGCACGCGCTGGAGCTATCCGGCCCACGGCTGTGGTCGTTCGAGGCCGGGATAGCGGCGTGGCAGCTCGCCGGCGAGGAACTTCGCGGGGATGTCGTGGAAGGTGCCGTGCTCGGTCTGGTAGGTCAGGAAGGTGCGGCCCTCGGTGTCGAAGGGTTGGAGCAGCGCGTCGTGGACGCCGTCGAACTCGACGGGTCGGACGCCGAGCCGGGCGCACAGGGCGGCGTTGAAGGTGGGAGTGACCTTGACCCAGCGGTCGTCGAGGCGTATCTCGGCGTAGCCGTGCCAGGCGAACACGTCGGTGCCCATGGCGGCGCGCAGCCGGCCGGTGCCGAAATGGTTCGTGACGTCGGCGAAGGCGGCGCGCGCCGGGATCCCGGACGCCCGGCACAGGGCCGTGAACACCGAGGCCTTGCTCACGCAGTATCCGTATCCGGCGGTGATCACGCTGCTGGCGCGATAGGTGTGCGGGTCGCGGAAGTAGTCGAGCAGCGAACCCCGCCCGGTGGCCACGGGGTGATCGTCGGGGAAGCCGTACGTGATGTCGTCACGGACGTGGTAGTAGATCGCGCGGGCTTTCTGCCGGGGCGTTGGCGCTGTCATGGCGGCGGCCGTCGCGCGGACCGTGGGATGGTCGCTGTCCACGTATTCGCCCGGTGACAGATAGACCTCGGTCATGCGCCCATCGTCGAATTCGGTGGCCTCTCGGGTCAATCCTCGGATGTTCTGTCACGATTCCAAGTTGTGCCTTGGGGATAACCGGATCGTGAGCGCGACGAGTGCCATCCCGGCCAGGATGTCCAGGACGTAGTGGTGACCGGTCGCTAGGACGACAAAAGCGGCGAGAAAAGGGAACAACCAGGCCAGCCACGCGGCTCGCGGAGCGGACCGACGCAGCACCGACCACGCGGCGTACGCGCACCAGGTCGTCCAGGCGATGTGCATGCTCGGCATGGCGGCCAGCAGGTTCACCCCGGGGCGGGGAGCGCGAGACGCGGCTCCGTAGAGGATGTCGTGCGTTGCCATGTAGTCGACGATGCCGTCCTGGGCAAAGCGGGGCGGAGACTCCGGAAAGAGCCACACGAGCGGGAGGTCGAGGAGCATCGTCATCACGAGAACGGTGCGCAGGTGGCCGTAGCGCGCCGGCCAACGGAAATAGAGCCAGATCAGGGTGGCGGGTACCGCGATGACGCAGAGCCGGTAGAAGTATCCGGTGAGGTGGATCGCGGCCGGATGCGCGAGCATCGCATGGTTCAGCGGGTGTTCAACGGCGATCCGAAGGGTCTGCTCCAGGCTTTGGACGAGCACGGCATTGCTTGTCGCCGTGGGTTCGCCGCGGTCGATTTCGGCCCGGGCCAGGCCGAAGGCGAGGTAGCCGCCGACAAGCAGCGGTGCTTCGAGATACCACGGCGGCCGGCCGGTCAGCACTCGATGACGTTGACGGCGAGGCCGCCTCGTGCGGTCTCCTTGTACTTGACCTTCATGTCGGCGCCGGTCTCGCGCATCGTCTTGATCACCTTGTCCAGGCTGACCACGTGGGTGCCGTCGCCGCGCAGGGCGATACGGGCGGCGTTGATGGCCTTCACCGACGCCATGGCATTGCGTTCGATGCAGGGTATCTGGACCAGGCCGCCGACCGGGTCGCAGGTCAGCCCGAGGTTGTGCTCCATGCCGATCTCGGCGGCGTTCTCCACCTGGCGCGGGGTGCCGCCGAGCACCTCGCACAGCGCGCCGGCGGCCATCGAGCAGGCCGAGCCGACCTCGCCCTGGCAGCCGACCTCGGCGCCGGATATGGACGCGTTCTCCTTGTAGATCGCGCCGATCGCGCCGGCGGTGAGCAGGAAGCGGACCACGCCGTCGTCGTCGGCGCCGGGCACGAACCGGGTGTAGTAGTGCAGCACGGCGGGCACGATCCCGGCCGCGCCGTTCGTGGGCGCGGTGACCACCCGCCCGCCGGAGGCATTCTCCTCGTTCACGGCCAGCGCGAACAGCGAGACCCAGTCCATCACCTGCAGTGGGTCCGGGTTGCCGGCCTCCGCGCGCAGCCGGCGGTGCAGCTCGGCGGCCCGTCGCCGTACCCGCAGCCCGCCGGGCATCACACCGTCGGTGGCGCAGCCGCGCTCGACGCACTCGCGCATCACCCGCCAGATGCGCAGCAGGCCGTCTCGCACGTCGTTATGAGTGCGGCGGGACAGTTCGTTGGCCAGCATCACGCCGCTGATCGGCAGGCCGGTGTCGGCGCAGTGCGCGAGCAGCTCGGCGGCGCTGTGGAACGGGTGGGCGACGGGAGTGTCGTCGGGGATGAGGCGCGAGTGCGAGCCGTCCAGTACGAACCCGCCGCCCACGGAGTAGTAGGTGCGTTCGGCCAGCACGGCGCCGTCGGCGGCGCGGGCGGTGAACAGCATGCCGTTGGGGTGCAGCGGCAGGGTGCGGCGGCGGTGGAGCACGAGATGGTCGGGCTCGCGGAAGCCGACCTCGTGCTTGCCAAGCAGCCACAGGCGGCCGGACTCCCGGATCTCGCGGATCCGTGCCGGGGCAGCGTCGGTGTCGACTGTTTCGGGGCGCTCGCCGGTGAGGCCGAGGAGGACCGCGGCCGGTGAGCCGTGCCCGTGGCCGGTGGCGCCGAGCGAGCCGAACAGCTCGCAGCGGACCTGGGCAACCTCGGGCAGGGTGCCGTCCTCGGCCAGGGCGGTGACGAACCGCAGGGCGGCCCGCATCGGGCCGACGGTGTGCGACGAGGACGGTCCGATGCCGATGCTGAACAGCTCGAATACGCTGATCAAGGGAGGTACTCCCGAGCGGCGTCGGTGAGCCAGGCGGCCAGGTAGCCGGCGAACGAGCCGCGCACCAGCAGGCGGTAGGTCGGTGTCTGGTCGGTCTGCCAGAGGATCACCTGCGCCTTGGCCACCATCGTCTGTGCGCAGTGGCCGGCGGCGAAGGCGCGCGGGTGCAGGTCGAGCTGGCAGCCCTTCTCCAGCAGGTCGGTGGCGCGCTCGCCGGACACCTCGATGGTGGTGCGGTTGGCCGAGACGTCGACGGCCGAACCTCGGGATCCAGCGAGCGCGGCATGGAGCCGGCCGACCAGCTCGGGGGCGTCGCCGTCCGGGCCGACCACCAGCCATTCGTCCGGGCCGAGCCACAGCGCGTGGCGTCCGCGCAGGGCGGCCACGGTGTTCGGTTCGCTGGGCAGTAAGCCGCCCAGGACCTCGGCGACCGCGGTGTCGGACGGGTCGGCTCGGAGGTTCACCTCGGCGGAGAACGGCAGTTCGGCGATTCGTACGGCGGGGGCTTCGAGGACGAGCCCGTCCAGTGGGCTTCGGCGGAGCTGGTCAGCCGTCACGGCGGGCTCCTTCCCGGTCGTAGAAGATCGGTTCGGTGACGGTCGCGGCGATCGTCCGGTCGCCCAGCGGGGCCAGCAGGGTCTGGCCGATGCGGTTGCGGCCGTCGCGGACCAGGGCGAGCGCGAACGTGCGCTCCAGCGCGGCGCTGTGGTAGCTCGACGTGACGTGGCCAAGCATGGGTACGGGCGCGCGCTCCGGAGTGCCCTGGGCGACCAGTTGCGCGCCCTCGGGGAGCAGCTCGCGGCGGTCCACCGGGAGCAGCCCGACCAGGTGCTTGCGGTCGGTGCGGGCGGTGTCCGGGCGGGACAGCGAGCGGCGGCCCACGAAGTCCTTGCGGGTGGACACGATCCAGCTCATGCCCAGGTCCTCCGGGGTGACGGTGCCGTCGGTGTCCTGCCCGACGATCGGGAACCCCTTCTCCGCACGCAGTACGTGCATGGTCTCGGTGCCGTACGGAATGATGCCGTACTCCTCGCCGGCGGCCAGGATCGCCTCCCAGGCGGCGAGCCCGTGCCAGCTCGCCACGTTGACCTCGAAGGCAAGCTCGCCGGAGAACGACACCCTGGCGATCCGCGCCGGGATGCCGTTCGCGAGCGTGGTGTCCCGCACGGTCATGAAGGGAAACGCCTCGTTCGCGCAGTCCAGCGCCGGGGCCAGCCGCGCGACCACCGACCGGGACCTCGGGCCGACCACCGCGACCGTGGCCCACTGCTCGGTGACCGAGGTGAACGTGACGTCCAGCTCCGGCCACTCGGTCTGCGACCACTCCTCCAGCCAGTCCAGCACGGCGGCCGCGTTGCCGGTGGTGGTGGTCAGGTAGTAGTGGTCCTCGGCGAGCCGGATCACCACGCCGTCGTCGAACACCATGCCGTCGGCGGTGCACATGACGCCGTAGCGGGCCGAGCCGACCTTCAGCTTGGCGAACGCGTTGGTGTAGATCCGGTTCAGGAACTGCCCCGCGTCCCGACCGATCACGTCGATCTTGCCGAGGGTGGAGGCGTCCTGCATGCCCACCCCGGTGCGCGCGGCCCGGCACTCGCGCAGCACGGCGGCGTGCATGTCCTCGCCGGGCCGGGGGAAGTACCACGGCCGCTTCCACTGGCCGACGTTCTCGAACTCCGCGCCGGCCGCGACGTGCCAGGGCTGGATCGAGGTGACCCGCACCGGGTCCAGCAGCTCGCCCCGGTCGCGGCCGGCCATCAGGGCGAACGACACCGGCGTGTACGGCGGGCGGAACGTGGTGGTGCCCAGCTCGCCCGGCGAGCCGAGGCCGAGCGCTTCGGCGATCACGCCGCTGGCCAGCACGCCGGAGGTGCGGCCCTGGTCGTGGCCGGTGCCGATGGTGGTGTAGCGCTTGACGTGCTCGGCGGAGCGCATCCCCGCCCCGGTGGCCCGGTGGACGTCGGCCACCGTGGCGTCGCGCTGCAGGTCGACGAAGTGGTCGCGCCAGTCCGTCGAGTCGCCAGGCGCCAGCCACACCGGGCCGGCCGGGGCCACCGGGCGGGTCGACGCTTCGGGCAGCTCAGGGGCCGGCCCCGGGTAGCCCACCGCGGCGGCAGCGGACGCACCGACCCGGGCCCCGTCCGCGAGGCAGCCGGCCAGGTCGAGCGTGCCGGCCACCGCCCCGGCCACGCCGATGGCCTCGTCACCGGGCACCGGCACGAACCCGGCCAGCCCGTCGTCCCAGCGCAGGTCGCCCGGGGACTGGGCGTACAAATGCACCGCCGGGTTCCAGCCGCCGGAGACCGCGAGAAGGTCGGCGTCCAGCCACTGTGACTCGCCGACCCGTACGCCGGTGATCCGCCGCTCCCCTGCTGTACCCGTGACCATCGAACCGGCCAACACCGGGATGCCGGCGTTCTCGGCGGCGGACACGAGCGCGCGCGGAGGATCGGCGCGGGTGTCGACCAGCGCGGCCACCTCGGCGCCCGCCGCCGCCAGGTCCAGCGCCGTGTCGTATGCGCTGTCGTTCGTGGTGAGCACCACGGCCCGGCGGCCGGGCAGCACCGCGTACCGGTTCAGGTAGGTCCGCACCGCGCCGGCCAGCATCACCCCGGGCCGGTCGTTGTCCGCGAACACCAGCGGCCGCTCGTGCGCCCCGGTGGCCAGCACCACCCGCCGCGCCCGCACGTGCCACAGCCGCTGCCGGGACACGTGCTCCGGCGCTGCCGGCCCGAGGTGGTCGGCCCGCCGCTCGGCGACCACCAGGTACGTGCCGTCACGGCGCAGCGCGGTGGCGCGCGGCAGCACCCGCACCTCCGGACGCCCGGCCAGCTCCGCGAACGCCGACGCCACCCAGTCCAGCGCGGCACCGTCGGAGAGCAGCCGGCCGCCCGGCTCGGGCTGGTCGTCCACCAGCATGACCCGGGCGCCGCCGGCGGACGCGGCCAGCGCGGCGGCCAGCCCCGCCGGGCCGGCCCCGACCACCAGCACGTCGGTGTGCACGTACTTCTTGTCGTACACGGCCTGATCCGGCGTCGGATCCAGCCGCCCCACCCCGGACAGGGTCCGCGCCGCCAGCCCGTCGAACAGCTCGACGGTGGTGGCCGGCAGCATCGGCTCGTCCGCCTGCAGCAGCGCGTTCGGCTCGGTCACATCGGCGGTGAAGATCCCGCGCGGGCGCCGCCGGTAGATCGAAGGGCCGACCTCGATGATCCCATTCGCGAGCATCGCGGACGCCACCGTGTCACCCCGGTAGCCGGTCAGCTCCCTGCCGTCCACGCTGAACCGCAACGGCGCGTCCCGGTCGATCCGCCCGCCGGAGGGCAGCCGGCCGGTCACGCCCGCTCCCCCATCCGGTAGACGGCGTCGATCCGGTTGCTGACGGTGTCCCGGACGACGTTGAACCAGCGCCGGCAGCCGGCGGAGTGCACCCACCGCTCGGCGAACGTGCCCTTCGGGTTGTCCCTGACGAACAGGTACTCCCCCCACGCGGCGTCGTCCAGCTCCAGCGGCCGCTCCGGGTAGGCCACGTGCGCCTGCCCGCCGTAGTGGAACTCGGTCTCCTCGCGCGGCCCGCACCACGGGCAGCCGATCTGCAACATCGCGGTCTCCTAGTGGGCGACGGCGGCGGCGCCGTGCTCGTCGATGAGGGCGCCGGTGGTGAACCGGTCCAGGCCGAACGGCGCGGCCAGCGGGTCCGGCTCGCCGTGCGCGAGAAGGTGCGCGAACACCCAGCCGGCCGCCGGGGTGGCCTTGAAGCCGCCGGTCCCCCAGCCGCAGTTGATGAACAGGTTCTCCACCGGGGTCGGGCCGATGATCGGTGAGGCGTCCGGGGTGACGTCCACTACCCCGGCCCAGGAACGGATCATGTGCGCCCGACTGAAGATCGGAAACAGCTCCACGGCGGCGGCCATCTGCTCCTCGATGACGTGCCCGGAGCCGCGCTGGCCGTAGGAGTTGTACGAGTCGATGCCCGCGCCCATCACCAGCTCGCCCTTGTGCGCCTGGCTGACGTAGACGTGCACGTGGTTGGACATCACCACGGTGGGGTGCACGGGCTCCAGCAGCTCCGAGACCAGCGCCTGCAGCGGATGGCTCTGCACCGGCAGCCGCAGCCCCGCCGCGCCGGCGAGCACGCTGGAGTGCCCGGCCGCCGCCAGCCCGACCCGGCCGGCCCGGATCGTCCCCCGGCTGGTGTCCACACCGGTGACCCGGCCGGCGCCGTCCCGGAGGAACCCGGTGACCTCGCAGCCCTGGATCAGGTCCACCCCCAGCTCGTCCGCCTTCCGGGCGAACGCCCAGGCCACGTGGTCGTGCTTGGCGATGCCCGCCCTGGGCTGCCAGGTGCCGCCGAGCACCGGGTAGCGGGCGTCCGGCGAGACGTTCAGGATCGGGCACACCTTCTGCGCCTCGCCAGGGTCCAGCCACTCGCTGTCGATCCCGTTCAGCCGGTTCGCGTACACCCGCCGCATGCTGTCCCGCACGTCCTGGAGGGTGTGCGCGAGGTTCAGCACGCCGCGCTGGCTGAACAGGAAGTCGTAGTCCAGCTCCGCCGGCAGCCCCTCCCACAGCTTCAGCGCGTGCTCGTAGATCGCCGCGCTCTCGTCCCACAGGTAGTTGGACCGGATGATCGTGGTGTTGCGGGCCATGTTCCCGCCGGCCAGCCAGCCCTTCTCCAACACCGCCACGTTGCGCACGCCGTGCCGGCCGGCCAGGTAGTAGGCGGTGGCCAGGCCGTGCCCGCCCGCCCCGACGATCACCACGTCGTAGCTCGGCTTCGGGTCGGGGTTGCGCCACAGCCACTCCGGCTGCTCGGGCAGGGCCTGGCTCACGACTGGACCCGGAACGGCCGCAGGGTCGGGTACAGCGGATGCCGCTCGGCCAGCGCCGCCACCCGGGCGCGCAGCTTGTCCTCCGCGAAGTCCGGCTTGAGCGCCTCGGCGAGCACATCGGCGACCTCGACGAAGTCCTCGGTGTCGAAGCCCCTGGTGGCCAGCGCCGGGGTGCCGATCCGCAGCCCCGAGCTGACCATCGGCGGGCGCGGGTCGAACGGCACCGCGTTGCGGTTGACCGTGATGCCGACCCGGTGCAGCCGGTCCTCGCCCTGGCGGCCGTCCAGGTCGGCGGCGCGCAGGTCGACCAGCACCAGGTGCACGTCCGTACCCCCGGTGGCCACCGTGACCCCGTACCCGCCCACGTCCGGCTCCAGCAACCGGTCGGCAAGGATCCGGGCACCGGCCACCGTGCGCCGCTGCCGCTCGGCGAACTCCGGCGTGCCGGCCGCCTTGAACGCCACCGCCTTGGCCGCGATCACGTGCTCCAACGGCCCGCCCTGCTGGCCGGGGAACACCGCCGAGTTGATCTTCTTCGCCAGCTCCGCCCGGCACAGGATGGCGCCGCCGCGCGGCCCGCCCAGCGTCTTGTGCGTGGTCGTGGTGACCACGTCCGCCCAACGCACCGGGTTGTCGTGCAACCCCGCCGCGACCAGGCCCGCGAAGTGCGCCATGTCCACCATCAGGTAGGCGCCCACCTCGTCCGCCACCCGCCTGAAGTGCGCGAAGTCCAACTGGCGCGGATACGCCGACCAGCCGGCCAGTATCAGCTTCGGCCGGTGCTCGCGGGCCAGCCGCTCCACCTCCTCGGCGTCGATCAGCCCGTCGGACTCCCGCACGTGGTAGGCCGCCACGTCGTAGAGCCGGCCGGAGAAGTTCAGCCGCATGCCGTGCGTGAGGTGACCACCGTGCGCCAGGTCCAGCCCCAGGATGGTGTCGCCGGGCCGCAGCAGCGCGTGCATCGCCGCCGCGTTGGCCTGCGCGCCGGAGTGCGGCTGCACGTTGGCGTGCTCGGCGCCGAACAGGGCCGTGAGCCGCTCGATGGCCAGCCGCTCCACCACGTCCACGTGCTCGCACCCGCCGTAGTAGCGGCGGCCCGGATACCCCTCGGCGTACTTGTTGGTCAGCACCGAGCCCTGCGCCTGGAGCACCGCCAGCGGCGCGAAGTTCTCCGAGGCGATCATTTCCAGGGTGTCGCGCTGCCGGCCCAGCTCGGCGTCCAGCGCGGCCGCGACCTCGGGGTCGAAGCTGCCCAGATCCTGGTTCATGCCGCTCCTCAGTTGAAGTACCTGTGGCAGGCGTTCTGAAATATCAGTTGTACGCTAGGCTAGGAAGCATGACCGGTGGCGTCAACCATTCATTTCCGGGCCGGGTGCCGCTGCTCGCCGACCGGGCCTACACGGCGGTCCGCGACATGATCGTCACGTTGCGGCTGCCGCCGGGCTCGCCGATCAACGAGGAGCGGCTGTCCGCCGAGCTGGGCGTCGGTCGGACCCCGCTGCGGGATGCGCTCAAGCGGCTGGAGGCGGAGAGCCTGGTGGCGATCTACCCCCGGCGGGGCACCTTCGTCACCGAGGTGAACATCACCGACCACGGCCTGATCGCCGACGTGCGCCGCCAGCTGGAGGGCCACGCCGCGCAGCGGGCGGCGGAGCGGGCCACGGCGGCCGACCGCGACCGGCTGCGCGAGCTGGTCGCGGCGGCGGCCCGGCAGGGAGGTGTCGACCGCGCCGGCAGCATGCGGTTGGACACCGAGATCCACCGGGCGATCTACGGCTGCGCGCACAACAGGTACCTGGAGTCGACGCTCGACCACTACTACAACCTGTCGCTGCGGATCTGGTACCTGTTCCTGGACCGGCTGCCCGAGGTCGACCACGCCGCCGACCTGGTGCCGATGCTGGAGGCGATCCTGGCCGGCGACGGGGAGCGCGCCCGCGAGCTGGCGGTGCGCCACGTGGAGGACTTCGAACGGTCGGTACGGGCCACCCTGTAGCTACCTCTTGACACGACCGTTCCGGACGCGGAACTCTCGTTGCGTCACGTGAGTGCTGTTGCGAACTGCGCACCGGAGGCGGTCATGGTTGGACCCCGGGTGGTCATCATCGGCGCGGGTGTGGTGGGCGCGGCCTTGGCCGACGAGCTCTCCGCCCGAGGCTGGGACCGGATCACGATCGTCGACCAGGGGCCGCTGCCCGAGCCGGGCGGTTCGTCCTCGCACGCGCCGGGCCTGGTGTTCCAGGCGAACGGCTCGAAGACGATGACCGAGCTGGCCCGCTACACCGTCGAGAAGCTGTGCGGGCTGGACCTGGATGGCGAGCCGTGCTTCCTGCAGGTCGGCGGCCTGGAGGTGGCGCTGAGCGAGGAGCGGCTGGCCGAGCTGCACCGCCGGGCCGGATGGACCCGCGCCTGGGGTGTGTCCGCCGAGGTGGTCTCCCCCGACGAGTGCCTGCGGCTGGCCCCGCTGCTGGACCGCGACCAGGTGCTCGGCGGCCTGCACGTGCCGACCGACGGGCTGGCCAAGTCGGTGCGGGCGGTGCAGGCGCAGGTGCGGCGCGCGGCCGCCAGGGGCGTGCGGGTGCTGGACGGCACCGAGGTGACCGGCGTCGACGTCTCCGGTGGGCGGGTGACCGGGGTGCGCACCGATGCCGGTGAGCTGCCGGCGGACGTGGTGGTGTGCTGCGCCGGCATCTGGGGTCCGAAGGTGGCCGGCATGGTGGGGTTGTCGCTGCCGCTGGTCCCGCTGGCGCACCAGCTGGCCTGGACCGGCCAGGTGCCCGGGTTGGCCGGTCAGGCCGAGGAGGCCGTGCACCCGATCCTGCGCCACCAGGGCGCCGACCTGTACTACCGGGAGCGCTACGACACGCTCGCGGTCGGCTACTACGGGCACCGCCCGATGCCGGTGGCCGCGACGGAGATCCTGAGCGTGGCCGACGCCAGGGAAGCGACCGGCATGCCGTCCGTGCTGCCGTTCACCGAGCCGGACTTCGAGGAGGCCTGGCGGGTCACGAACTCGCTGCTGCCCTCCACCGCGCAGGCGAAGATCGAGGAGGGCTTCAACGGCCTGTTCTCGTTCACCACCGACGACATGCCGCTGCTCGGTGAGTCGCCGGAGGTGGCCGGCTTCTGGGTGGCCGAGGCGGTCTGGGTCACGCACTCCGCCGGGGTGGGCAGGGCCATGGCCGAATGGCTGGTCGACGGGCACTGCTCGTCGTTCGACCTGCACGGCTGCGACCTGAACAGGTTCGAGCGGCACCAGCTCGCGCCGGCGTACGTGCTCGAACGGGGCTGCCAGAACTTCGTCGAGGTGTACGACATCAAGCACCCGCTGCAGCCGATGGAGTCGCCCCGGCCGCTGCGCACCAGCCCGTTCCACCAGCGCCAGCGCGAGCTCGGCGGGTTCTTCCTGGAGGCCAACGGCTGGGAGCGTCCGCAGTGGTACGAGTCCAACGCCGGACTGGTCTCCGGGTACGACATCCCGGCGCCGAACAACGACCTGGACGACTGGGCGGCCCGCTACTGGTCGCCGATCGTGGGCGCCGAGGCCCGCTACACCCGCGAGGCCGTGGCGATGTACGACATGACGGCGCTCAAGCGGCTGGAGGTGGCGGGGCCGGGCGCGGCGGCGTTCCTGGAGCGGATGTGCACCAGCAAGATCGACAAGTCGGTCGGCTCGGTGACGTACACGCTGCTGCTGGACACCGACGGCGGCATCCGTAGCGACATCACGGTGGCCAGGCTGGGGCGTGAGCTGTTCCAGATCGGGGTGAACGGCAACCTCGACCTGGACTGGCTGCGCCGCCACCTGCCTGCCTCCGGTGATGTCTCGGTGCGTGACGTCACCGCCGGCACCTGCTGCATCGGGCTGTGGGGGCCACGGGCCAGGGCCGTGCTCCAGCCGCTGACCGGCGACGACTTCTCCAACGACGGCCTGCGCTACTTCCGGGGGCGGCGGACCTACCTGGGCACCGTGCCGGTCACCGCGCTGCGGCTGTCCTACGTCGGCGAGCTGGGCTGGGAGCTGTACACCACCGCCGACATGGGCGCCAAGCTGTGGGACACGCTGTGGGCGGCCGGTGCCGAGCACGGCGTCATCGCGGCCGGCCGGGGCGCGTTCAACAGCCTGCGGCTGGAGAAGGGCTACCGCTCGTTCGGCGCGGACATGACGTTCGAGCACGACCCGTGGGAGGCCGGCGTCGGGTTCGCGGTCAAGGCCGACAAGCCCGACTTCCTCGGCCGCGACGCCGCCCTGCGCCGCCGTGACCAGCCACGCCGCCGCCTGGCCTGCCTGACCCTCGACGACCCCGGCGCCACCGTCATGGGCAGCGAGCCGGTCTACGCGGGCAATGACTGCGTCGGCTACGTGACCAGCGCCGCCTACGGCTACACCATCGGCGCCGGCATCGCCTACGCCTGGCTCCCGTCCGACCTAACCGTGACCGGCACCGGTCTGCACATCGGCTACTTCGACCGCCGCCTGCCCGCCACCGTCGCCGACGAGCCCCTGTTCGACCCGAAGATGACCCGCCTACGCAACTGACCAGGTCAGAACCCGTGAGTGGCTAGGGCCGTCATAGCGGCCCTAGCCACTCACGGGTGTGTGCGCCTGGATCGCGGGCGGGGCAGGAGGCGGGGGACGCGGCGGCGGAAGGCGGCGTAGTCGTCGGGGAACTCGCTGGTCAGGAGCTGTTCCTCGGCCCTGATCTTGAACTCGACGAACACGTAGCCGACGACGAGCACCACCAGCCACAGGCCGAGGCCGCTGAGCAGCACGGTGCCGGTGAGCATGCCGAGCAGGCCGGTGTAGATCGGGTGGCGGGTGATCGCGTACGGGCCGTCGGTGCGGAGGCGGTGGTCGGCCTTGACCACGGCGGTCGAGGTCCACATCGTGCCCAGCCGCCAGCGCGCCCACAGCGTGAAGCCGGTGGCGGCCACCAGCAGGACCGCCCCGACGACGTCCAGCCAGGGCGCCCGGTACTGCAACGGCCGCCACACCGCGAGCGGCACCGTGAACCGCAACAGCAGCAACAGCCCGGCGACCACGAGCGTCGGGCAGAAAACCCACCGCCGCCGGACCACCGGGGGCGCCAGGCGCGCGTTCACCACCGCGCCCACCAGCCAGACCAGCGCGAACGCCCCCCAGCACACGTCGAGGAGGACCAGCCGCATCGCGACACTCCTTCCCACCCAACGCGGAGGCTAGCCAGGCGTCGCTGACAATGCGCTGAGGCGGTTCGGGCCGCACGGTTAGCGTGACTCGCATGCGATGCCCGCACCAGCGCCGTAGCCGCCGGACCTTCCTCGGTCTGCTCGGTGTCGGGCTGGCGTTCGCGTCGACGGGCCGCGCGGAGGCCTCGGAACCTCACGCGCCAGACCCGCCGGGGAAGCCGACCGTGCTGCGCCGAGGCCCGGACGCCAGCGTGTCCTCCCGGCAGGTGGCGATCACCGTGGACGACGGGTCGTGCGCGGACTGCGTCGCCGGGTACGCGGCGTTCGCCCAGCGCACCGGCGTGCACCTGACGTTCAGCCCGAACGGCAGGTACGACCGCTCCTGGCGCCCACAGGCCAGGGTGCTGCGCCCGCTGGTCGAGGCCGGTCAGGTGCAGGTCATCAACCACACGTTCGGCCACCCCGACCTGACCAGGCTGACGGCCGGGAAGGTCCGGGACGAACTGGAACGCAACGAGGCGTGGATCAACCGCACGTTCGGCACCAGCGCCCTGCCGTACTACCGGCCGCCCTACGGCCGGCACAACCCCGCGGTCGACCGGGTCGCGGCCGGCGTCGGCTTCGACCGGGTGGCGATGTGGAACGGCTCGTACTCCGACTCGTCGCTGATCACGCCGGCGTTCCTGCTCGGGCAGGCCGCGAGGTACTTCCAACCCGGCACGATTATGCTCGGGCACGCCAACCATCCGACCGTGCTCGCCCTGTTCGACCAGATCCTGGACCTGATCAGACAACGTGACCTCACGCCAGTGACACTCGACGAGATGTTCAACACCCGCCGGCCGCCGATGCCCCGATGAGCGACATCCAGCGCCACACGCTGACCGAGGAGATCGAGGACGCCGCGCGGCGCATCCCGGCCTGGCTGCGGGTGACCGAGGGCGAGAGCCGCTGGCCGGTGGTGGTCCTGATCGTGGTGGCCGCCGGGCTGCAGCTCGCCCTGCCCGACCGGCTCACGTTCGTGCACAGGTGGGTCATGCCCGGCATCGAGCTGGTGCTGCTCGCCGCGCTCACGATGGCCAGCCCGCGCCGGCTGGACCGCGAGTCCGCGACGCTGCGGTTCTGGAGCCTCGCGCTGCTCACCCTGCTCAGCGCGGCGAACGTGTTCTCGGCGGTGACGTTGGCCACCATCCTGATCACCGGCCAGGGCGGTTCCGACGCCGGGCCGCTGCTCGCCGCCGGCGCGGCCATCTGGCTGACCAACATCATCGCGTTCGCGCTGTGGTACTGGCAGTTCGACAGGGGCGGCCCGGCCGCTCGCGCGCACGCCCGCCGCCGCACCCCCGACTTCCTGTTCGTGCAGATGCAGGCGCCGACCATGGCGGCCGCGGACTGGGAGCCCCGGCTCGTCGACTACCTGTACCTGTCGTTCTCCAACGCCACCGCGTTCGGACCCTCCGACGTGCCGCTGTCGCGGTGGGCCAAGCTCACCGCGATGGCCCAGGCGCTGGTCTCACTCGTCACGGTTGCGCTGATCGTCGCCAGGGCGGTGAGCGTCCTCAAGTGAGGACGTCGTCTGGAAGTATCGAAGGCGGACAGACGAACGGGTGTGGAGGGACGGATGGCGCAGACCGTCGCGGAGCAGATCGTCGAGGTGCTCCGCCAGGCAGGGGTACGCAGGATCTACGGCCTGGTCGGGGACAGCCTGAACCCGCTGGTCGACGCGATCAGGCGGGTGCCCGACCTGGACTGGGTGCACGTGCACAACGAGGAGGCCGCCGCGCTCGCGGCCGCCGCCGAGGCGCAGGTCACCGGCCGGCTGGCGGTGTGCGCCGGTAGCTGCGGCCCGGGCAACACCCACCTGGTGCAGGGGCTCTACGACGCGCACCGCAGCGGCGCGCCGGTGCTGGCGATCGCCTCGCACATCCCGTCCACCCAGATCGGCACCAACTACTTCCAGGAGACCCACCCGCAGCAGCTGCTGGCCGAGTGCAGCGCCTACTGCGAGCTGGTCAGCCGCCCAGAGCAGATGCCCCGGCTGCTGCGCATCGCCATGCAGTCCGCGGTGACCCACCCCGGCGTGGGCGTGCTGGTGCTGCCCGGTGACGTCAGCTCCCAGCCGGCGGCCAACGGCACCGGGGAGAGCCACCTGGTCACCACCAGGGCGGTCGGCGTTCCGGCCCCCGACCAGGTGCAGGCCCTCGCGGACCGGATCAACGCGGCGGAGACCGTGACGCTGTTCGTGGGCGCCGGGATCCGCGACGCCAGGGACGAGGTGCTGGAGCTGGCCGGGCGGGTGCACGCGCCGATCGGGCACTCGCTGGGCGGCAAGGAGTGGATCCAGTTCGACAACCCGTACGACGTGGGCATGTCCGGGCTGCTCGGCTACGGCGCCTGCTACGAGGCGATGCACGAGTCGGACCTGCTGGTGCTGCTCGGCACCGACTTCCCGTACGACACGTTCCTGCCCCAGGCGCACACCGTCCAGGTGGACCGGGACGCCTCGCACCTGGGCCGGCGGACCAGGCTCGACCTGGGCGTCGAGGGGGACGTCGGGGCAACGCTGCGCGCGGTGCTGCCGCTGCTCAAGTCCAGGGACGACAGGTCGTTCCTGGACCGCATGCTGCGCAAGCACGCGGACGCGCTGGAGAAGGTCGTCTCGGCGTACAGCAAGGGCGTGGAGAAGCTGCGCCCGATCCACCCCGAGTACGTGGCCACCGTGCTCGACGAGCTGATGTCCGACGACGCGATCGTCACCGTGGACACCGGCATGTGCAACGTCTGGGCGGCCCGGTACCTGAGCCCGAACGGGCGCCGGCGGGTGATCGGCTCGTTCCGGCACGGCACCATGGCCAACGCGCTGCCGCACGCGATCGGCGCCTCGTTCGCCTACCCCGACCGCCAGGTCGTGTCGATGTCCGGCGACGGCGGCCTGGCGATGCTGCTCGGCGAGCTGCTCACCGTGCGCGAGCACAACTTGCCGGTCAAGACGATCGTGTTCAACAACGGCTCGCTGGGCATGATCCGGCTGGAGATGATGGTCGCCGGCTACCCGTCCTTCCAGACCGACCACGGGCCGGCGAACCTGGCCGGCGTCGCGTCGGCGTGCGACATCCCGTCGCTCACCGTGGAGGACCCCGCCGAGCTGCACAGCGCGATGCGCACCGCGCTGTCCGTTCCCGGCCCCTACCTGCTGGACGTGCGCACCGACCCGAACGCGCTGTCCATCCCGCCGCACATCACCGCCTCCCAGGTGCGGGGATTTGCGCTCGCGGCCACTCGCACTGTGCTCAGCGGCGGTGTCGGTTCTATGATCCAGTTGGCGCGCAGCAACCTGCGCTCTATCCCCCGGCCCTAAAGTCTGGACGTGTGACATGGTCGTCACCGGCTCGACCCATGATCGCATTCTTGCCGAAGAACGACGGCTGCGCCGGAATCTGGGCGTCGGCAGCCTGACGGCCATCGGGTTCTCCAACATCGTCGGGTCCGGGTGGCTGTTCGCGGCGCTCTACGCCTCGCAGATCGCCGGCCCGGCGTCGCTGCTGGCCTGGATCGGTGCGGGCGTGCTGTGCGCGTTGATCGCGCTGGTCCTGGTGGAGCTGGGCGCGACCCGGCCGGAGGGCGGCGGGACGGTGCGCTGGCCGCTGTACGCCAACGGGCGGCTGGTCGGCTCGGTGATCGGGTTCGCCACGCTGCTGTCGGTGGGCGCGAACGCGGCCGAGGTCACCGCGATCATCCAGTACGCGGGGCACTACCTGCCATGGCTCTACCAGGGCAAGACGTTGACCGCGTACGGCCTGCTGGTCGGGGTGGCGCTGGGCCTGCTGCTGACGGTGTTGAACTGGTACGGGGTGCGGCTGTTCGGCAGGGTGAACAACCTGATCACCGTGTTCAAGATCGCGGTTCCGGTGATCACCGTGGTGGCGTTGCTGGCGTCCGGCTTCCAACCGGGCCGGCTCGGCGACCACGGCGGCTTCGCCCCGTACGGCTACCCGGCGGTGCTCACCGCGCTGGCCGCCGGCGGGATCATCTACTCGGTCAGCGGGTTCCAGGCGGCGGTGGACTTCTCCGGCGAGGCGCGCAACCCGAAGCGCACGGTGCCGCTGGCGGTGCTGGCCAGCATCGGCCTGGCCGTGCTGATGTACCTGGGGCTGCAGGCCGCGTTCCTGTTCACGGTGCCGGACAGCATGCTCGTGAACGGCTGGCAGGGGGTCAACTTCGACTCGCCGTTCGGCCAGCTCGCGCTGATCCTGAACCTCTGGTGGCTGTCCGTCACGCTCTACGCCGACGCGGTGGTCTCCCCCGGCGGCTCGGCGTTCGTGGGCGTCGCAATCAACGCCCGGCACACCTACGCGCTGGCCAAGAACCGGCTGCTGCCCGAGTACTTCATGCGCGTGCACGAGGGCTCCGGCATCCCCCGCCGGTCGCTGGCGCTGAACCTGGTGGTGATCGTGCTGTTCCTGCTGCCGTTCGGCGGGTGGCAGGACATCGTCAGCGTGATGGGCACCATGTACCTGCTGCTGTACTCGTCCTCGGCGGTGGCGGCCGCCGTGTTCGCCTCGGCCGAGCCGGAGCGGCTGTCCGGCTGGGTGCCCGGGCTGCGCTGGATCGCGCCGCTGAGCTTCGTGGTGGCCACCGAGTTCGTGTACTGGTCGGGGTGGCACGACCTGCGGCTGGCGCTGCCGCTGGCGCTGATCGGGGTGCCGCTGTTCCTGGCGATGCGGCGGCTGGAGAGCAGCGAGCCGCTGCTGACCGAGCTGCGCCGCGGTGCCTGGGTGGTCGGGTACCTGCTGGCGTTGATCCTGCTGTCCTGGCTGGGCACCTTCAAGGGCGCCGGTTACCTGCCCGCGCCGTACGACTCGCTGATCGTGGCCGTGCTCGGCGCGGGGGTGTTCGCGCTGGCGGTGCGGTCCGGGCGGGCGCACCTGGCGGCGAACCCGGCGCGGCCGACCATCGCGCCCTGACGGCCGTCAGCTCAGGCGCCGCAGCCACGACGGACGGCGGCGGGGGGAGCCGGCGCGCGCCGGGAAGCGCCTGCGCCGCACCACCACCACGACGGCCGCGAACAGGCCGGCGACGAACCCCGCGCCGACCTGGCCGAGCACCACGCACAGGATGGCCAGCATCGCCGAGAACACGATGACCATGTCGTGAACCAGCCGTGTCCACCATGCCTGTCGGCTTACCCGGGAGCGTCTCAGCGCGGCCGCGAGCCTCGGGTCGTCCGACGAGATTCCACGTTCGATCTCATCAAGAGCCTGCTGTTCCCGCTCGCTCAACACCACGGCCTCCTCCGAGCGCGTGACCCCTCCTACTCCACGAGTACCACGTCAGGGGCGCCGCAACCATCGGTAGTCGAGTGACACTCGTCCGAGGGGCGTTAGACCGAGTGTCATCCGGGTACGCCTGCTCGGCGAGACAGGATCACCGAGCGGTTGGAGGCGCCATGACCAGTGCGGAACGGCCGGAGGCCGATCTTCTCGAGCAACAGCTGCCGATCGACGAGGCGGACGAGACAATCGCCACGTCCGACACCGAAGCCAACCCTGAAACCGACACCGAGGCGGATCCGGCCGATGCCGCGGAGCAGCGCCGCCCCGCCGGCACCGCCGGTGACGACGAGGACTATCCGCCGGGTTGACGCTCGGCTACTCGAAGCCGACGTTCTGCGCCTGCCACATCCACCGGGCCTTCTCCATGTCGCGGCCCAGCCCGATCAGCAGGTCCTCGGTGAGGGAGTCGACCGCGCCGGCCTGCTCGATGCGCGGGCGCAGCCGGCGTACCACCGTGTCCGTCGCCTCGAAGATCTTCTTGACGGCGTCCCGGTCGCTCACCCATCCGCTGGGGAACTCCGCCAGGCCCGACGACTTGGCGACCGTCGGCGCCCTGCCGTCCGGCGAGACCCCGATCGCCGCCGACCGCTCGGCCACCGCGTCCATGTACGACCTGGCCGTCTGCACCAGCTCGTCCAGGTGCAGGTGGACGTCGTGGAACTGCCTGCCCACCAGGTTCCAGTGCGCCTGCTTGGCCACCAGCGACAGGTCCACCAGGTCGACCAGGGTGTCCTGCAGGAGTGTTCCCGCCGTGTTGGTCGCCGCCTCCTCCACGGGACTCGTGATCGGCTGTGCCATGGCGTGCGCTCCTTCCGGTTCCCGACACCGGGATGGCGGTCATCCCGGCCCGCCGTGGGTATCCTGCCGCGCCCGCGCTAAACGAAGCCCGATCAGCACCAGATCGTTATAACACTCTGTGCGACCGGCCGGCGCCGGCACCGAAACGCGTCGGCTAGCCGTTCGGCGTGGACAGCCACTTGCGCAGCTCGGCGCCGTGCTCGTCGAGCTCGGGCGGTGGCAGCCGGTAGCGCGCCGGCGTCTCGGAGAACCGGATCGGATGCCGGGTGGTGGGGACCGCGCGCCCGGCCTCACCCACGGAGACCACCGGTTCCAGGCCGAACCGCTCGGCGAGCGCGAAGCCGCCGTCCACCGTGTTGATCGGCCCGCACGGCACCCCGACGCCGACCAGCGCGTCGAACCACTCGGCGGCGCCCCTGGTGGCCAGCCGCTCGGCCAGCAACGGGCGAAGCTCGGCGCGGTTCGCGGTGCGGTCGGCGTTGTGCAGGAACCGGGGGTCGTCGGCCAGCTCGGGCGCCCCGAGGACCCCGCACAGCGCGCGGAACTGGCCGTCGTTGGCGGCCGCGATGATGATGTCGCGGTCGGCGGTGGGCAGCGGCTCGTAGGGGTACACGCTGGGGTGCTCGTTGCCCATCCGGTAGGGCACCACCCCGCCGGCGACGTAGGCCGAACTCTGGTTCACCAGCCCGCTCAGCGCCGAGGACAGCAGGTTGACCTCGACGTGCTGGCCCTCGCCGGTCAGGTCGCGGTGCCGCAGGGCGGCCAGGATGCCGATCGCGGCGTGGTTGCCCGTGATCACGTCGATCACCGAGACGCCGGCCCGGTACGGCGGGCCGTCCGGCTCCCCGGTCAGGCTCATCAGGCCGGACAGCGCCTGGACCATCAGGTCGTAGCCGGGCACCCGCGCGCCGGGCCCGGCGCCGAACCCGCTGATGGACGCGTACACCACAGTGGGGTTGGCGGCACGCACGCTCAGGTAGTCCAGCCGGTACTTGGCCAGGCCGCCCGGCTTGAAGTTCTGGATCATGATGTCGGCGCGGCGGGCCAGCTCCCTGGCCAGCTCGGCGTCGCCCTCGTCGCGCAGGTCGAGCGCGATCGAGCGCTTCCCCCGGTTGATGCTCAGGTAGTAGGTCGCCACGCCGTCGCGGTCCGGGGGCGTCCAGGTCCGGGTCTCGTCGCCGTGCGGCCCCTCCACCTTCACCACGTCGGCGCCCAGGTCGGCCAGCAGCATGGTCGCGTACGGCCCGGCCAGCACCCGGGAGAAGTCGGCCACCAGCAGGCCCTCCAGCGGCCGTTGGCTGCCCGCCGGTGCCTCGTCCTCCGTCATCCGCGTCCGCCTTCCGTTCCGTCCCCGGGCACTGAGCCTTGTTATCTCAGTGTCCGTGAACGGGACGGGCGGCGCATCGGGACGGCCGGGCTCGGCGCCGTACCCCGTCCCCCCACATCCGGTGGTGCCTCACCGGTCGGGGTCCGGCGCCGAGGGCTCCTAGGACCGTGCCGGGATCGGGTTGTCGCCGGTCAGGTCGCGCCCGCTGGTCTCGGGGGCGAACTTGAGGGCGATCAGCGTGAGTACGACCATGGCCAGCACGTATCCGGACACGGCGAACGCGGTGTGGAACTTCTGGACCAGCGCGATGGAGATGATCGGGGCGATGCCGCCGCCCACGATGCCGGCGACCTGGTAGCCCATGGACGCACCGCTGTAGCGCAGCTTGGTGGAGAACAGCTCGGAGATGAACGCGGCCTGCGGCCCGTACATGGCCGCGTGCGTGACCAGCGCGACGATCGTGGCGAGCACGATGATGGCTGTGGACTTGGTGGCCAGCAGCGGGAAGAACGCGAACGCCCAGATGCCCGCGGAGATCGCCCCGGCCGCGTACACCGGGCGGCGGCCGTAGCGGTCGGACATGGCGCCGAAAAGCGGGATGAGCGCGAGCTGGCAGGCCGAGCCGATCAACACCGCGTTGAGCCCGACGCCTCGCGGCAGGCCCAGGTTGGAGGTGACGTAGACGATGATGTACGCGGTGAAGGTGTAGAACGCCACGTCGGTGCCGACGCGGGCCGCCATCGCCACGAGCAGGCCCCTGGGGTGCTTCTTGATGACCTCGAGCAGCGGCATCTGGGCCTTCTCACCCTTGTGCTCGATCTCGGCGAACAGCGGGCTCTCCGCGATCGTCATCCGGATCCACAGCCCGACCAGCACCAGCGCGCCGGAGATCAGGAACCCGATGCGCCACCCCCAGGACAGGAACGCCTGCTCCGACAACACCGCGTTGAGCAGCCCGAGCACGCCGGCGGAGAGCAGGTTGCCCATCGGCACCCCGATCTGCGGCCAACTGGCATTGAGACCGCGACGGTTGGGGTCGCCGTGCTCCATGGTCATCAGCACCGCGCCGCCCCACTCCCCACCCAGGCCGATGCCCTGCAGGAACCGCAGCGCCGTCAGCAGGATCGGCGCCCAGATCCCGATGCTGGCGTAGCCGGGCAGCAGGCCGATCAGGAACGTCGCCCCGCCCATCAGGATCAGCGTCACGACCAGCACCTGCTTGCGGCCCACCCGGTCGCCGAAGTGACCGAAGATGATCCCGCCCAGCGGCCGCGCGACGAACCCGACGGCCGCCGTGACGAACCCCAGCAGGATGCCGATCGCGGGGTCGAACTGGGGGAAGAACAGCTTGTTGAACACCAGCGCGGCCGCGGTCGCGTAGAGGAAGAAGTCGTACCACTCCAGCGACGTCCCGATCAGGCTGGCGACGATGACCTTGGTCGGGCTCCCGGACCGCTCGGGGGGTACCTGCTGGTTGTCCGTCATGGCTGCCTCTCTGGTTCTTCGGCGTTGAAGGGCTGGCGGTTCATGATCTGGGCACGGTGCGGGATGAACCGGACGCGCCGGCCGGGGCGGGCCTGCGCGGCCATGGGTAGGTCGTCCGGATGGACCACGGCGATCACGGGGTAGCCACCGGTGACCGGGTGGTCGGCGAGGAACAGGATCGGCTGGCCGGCCGGCGGCACCTGCAGCGCCCCTGTGACCGTAGCCTCCGGTGGCAGCTCGCGGGAGTCGCGGCGGCACAGTCGCGGCCCGGAAAGGCGCATGCCGATGCGGTTGCTCTCGGCGGTGACCTCGTAGCCCCCGGAGTCGTAGAGGGCGGCCAGCGCGCCGCGGGCGAACCAGTGTTCTCGGGGGCCCGGGACCACGCGGAGCACGGGGCGATCCGGGTAGGCCGGCTGCGGGGCCACGTCGACGCGCGGATAGTCCAGCGCCCGATCGCCGATGGGCAGCAGCGACCCCACCTCCAGCGGTGCGGGGCCGAGGCCGGCGAGCGTGTCGGTGGCCCGGGAGCCCAGCACCGGCGGCACGTCGATCCCGCCGCGCACCGCGAGGTAGCTGCGCATGCCGAGGCCGGCCGGCCCGACGTGCACCTCGTCGCCGGCGTGGACGTAGATCGGGGCGTACATTCCGGCCGCCCGCTCGGTGCCGGCGCGCCGCACCCGCAGCGGGCAGGGCGCCCCGGCGACGGCGACCAACGCCGCTCGGCCGAACCGCACCGCCAGCCCGCCGAAGGTGATCTCGACGGCGGCGTGCCGCTCGGGGTTGCCCACCAGGCGGTTCGCCAGCCGCAGGGCCGGGCGGTCGGCGGCCCCGGACTCCCCCACCCCGAGCTCGGCGAGCCCGGGGCGGCCGAGGTCCTGGATGGTGGCGGCCGGCCCGGTGGCCAGCACCTCGATGCACGGCGCGCTCACGGGTCGGCCACCTCGAACCGCACGGCGCTGCCCGGCACCAGCGTGGTGGGTGGGTAGCGCTCCAGGTCCCATACGGTCAGCTCGCTGGTGCCGATCAATCGCCAGCCGCCAGGGGACGACCGGGGATAGATGCCCGTGTACTCATCGGCCAGCGCCACCGAGCCGGGCGGCACCGCCGTGCGCGGGGTGGCCCGCCTGGGCAGGTGCAGGGCCGGGTCCAACCCGGTGATGTAGGCGAAGCCGGGGGCGAAACCGCAGAACGCGACCGTGTAGCGGGCCGCCGTGTGCCGGCGGATGACCTCGGCGCGGGTCAGCCCAGTGGCCGAGGCGACCTCGGTGAGGTCGGCGCCGTCGTACCGGACGGGTATCACGACCTCGGTCGGCGCCCGGTCGTCGACGGCGGCCATCGGCAGCGCGGCGAGGGTGTCGCGGACCCGGGCGAAGCTGGTGCGCCGCCGGTCGAAGCGGACCAGCAGGGTGCGGGCGGCGGGCACCAGTTCGAGCGTCCCCTCCGGCGGGGCGGCCCGCAGCGACGCGTGCAGCGCGAGGACCTGGTCGCGGTCGTCCACCTCGACCAGGGCGGCCTCGATACCGCACCGGAGAACGTCCATCTCTCGAACCTCGGTTGTGGTCGGCGTCACTGCGTGCGGGCCAGCGTAGCCTATTGTTGAACGATCCTCCAAGACTCCTGACGGCTCATTCTTTGAGGGATTGCTAGACTCATCCCCTCACATCGGGGGCAAGCGCCGGAGGAAGCGGTCATGACGTCGGACGGGCTGATGGCCGACCGTGCGCTTCTCGGCCGCACGAGCACCGCCGAGCGGGTGGCCGGCATCCTGCGCGCCCGGATCAGCGCCGGCTACTTCCGTCCGGGCGTACGGCTCGCCGAGGAGGAGATCACCGAGGCGCTAGGTGTCTCCCGCAATACGCTGCGCGAGGCGTTCCGGCTGCTCACGCACGAGCGGTTGCTGGTGCACGAGCTGAACCGGGGCATGTTCGTCCGGGTGCTCGACATGGATGACGTGATCGACGTGTACCGGGTGCGCAAGCTCGTCGAGTGCTCGGTGGTGCGCGGCATCACCGCCCGCCCGCCCGGGCTGGCCAGGATCGTCGACGCGGTGGAGCAGGGTCAGCTTGCGCTCGACCAGAAGGACTGGCGCGGACTGGGCACCGCGAACATTCTGTTCCACGAGGCGGTCGTGGCGCTGGCCGGCAGTGCCCGGATCGACGAGCTGATGCGTGCCGTACAGGCTGAGCTGCGGCTGGTCTTCCACGTGATGGAGAACCCGCGCTGGTTCCACGAGCCCTATCTGAACCGCAACCGGGAGATCGCCGCCGTCCTCGAGAAAGGTGACGGGGCGCAGGCGGAGAAGCTGTTGTACGCGTACCTCGACCACGCCGAGCGTCAGCTCGTGGAGGCCTACGGGCAACGCCGCGCCGAGCACCTCGGCTGAGGTTTAGCGGCCGACCGCCCAGCGGCCGGTGAAGTTCGGCTCGGTCTTGTCCAGGAAGGCCCGGAACGCGGCGGGCGCGTCCTCGGTGGCGAAGTTGATCGACTGGGCGCGGGCCTCGGAGGCCAGCGCGTCGCGCATCGTCCGGTCCACGTTCTCCTGCAGCAGGGCCTTGCTCTGCGCCACCGCGATCGGCGGCGCGGCGGCCAGCCGGGTGGCCAGGTCGGTGACGAACGGGTCGATCTCGCCCGGCTCGACCACCCAGGTCACCAGGCCCAGCGAGCGCGCCTCCTCGGCGCCGATCATCTCCGCGAGCAGCGCCAGCCGCTTGGCCTGCTGCATCCCGACCAGCCTGGGCAGCAGCCAGGACCCGCCGAAGTCCAGCGACAGCCCGCGCTTGGCGAAGATCTGGGAGAACCGCGCATCCGGGGTGGCCACCACCAGGTCGCAGCCGAGCGCGAGGTTCCAGCCGGCCCCGACCGCGACGCCGGACACCTTGGCCACCGACGGCTTGGGCAGCTCGTGCAGCAGCAGCGCCACCTCGTTGATGCCGTGCATCCTCGGCAGCGGGTGGCCGTCGCGGCCGCTGGACAGGTCGGCGCCGGCGCTGAAGTCACCGCCCGCGCCCGTGACCACCAGCGCCCGGACCTCCGGGTCCCTGCCCGCCTCGGCGAGCGCGGTGCGCAGCGCGTCCCAGGTCTCGGGGTCGATGGCGTTCTTGCGGTGCGGCCGGTTGATCGTCAGGGTCAGCACCCCGGCGGCCTTGTCGTGGTCCGAGAGCAGCACGGAGTCGGTCATGACCCTCCTATAGGCCCAGCAGGTCGGCGAGCCGGGCGCGGTGTTGCGCCGGGGCGCCCAGCAGCAGCTCCGAGCCCTTGGCGCGCTTGTAGTACAGGTGCGCGTCGTGCTCCCAGGTATAGCCGATGCCGCCGTGGTACTGCACCATCCCGGTGGCCACCTCGAAGTACGCCGGGCCGATGTAGCTCTGGGCCAGCGCGGCGGCCAGCGGCAGCTCGGCCCGGTCGTGGTCGGCGGCCCACGCGGCGTAGCGCAGCACCGAGACGGCGTGCTCCCACGCGCTGTACATGTCCGCGATGCCGTGCTTCACCGCCTGGTACGAGCCGATCGGGCGGCCGAACTGCACGCGGACCTTGGCGTAGTCGGCGGTCAGCTCCATGGCCCGCTCCAGGCCGCCCACCTGCTCGGCGGCCAGCGCCACGGCGGCCAGGTCGCGCACCAGCTCCAGCGCGGCGGCCGGGTCGGCGCTGGCCAGCGGCCGGGCGGGGGTCGCGGCGAACGTGAGCTTGGCCAGCCGGCGGGTGGGGTCCAGGCCGTCCAGCGTGGTGCGGGTCAGGCCGGTGGGCTCGCGCACGGCGAACCAGCCCGGTCCGTCCTCGGTGCGCGCGTAGACGAGCAGCAGGTCGGCCACGTCGCCGGCCAACACGAACGTCTTGGTGCCGGTCAGCTCCCAGTGCGCGTCGCGGCGGGTCGCGGTGGTGGCTCCGCCGGTGGCGTCCCACGGGCCGGGCGCCTCGGCCACGGCGAGCGCGCCGATCGTCTCCCCGGACGCCAGGCCCGGCAGCAGCTCGGCCCGCGCGGCGTCGTCGTCCAGCGCGAGCAGGGCGTCGACCGCGAGCACGGCGGAGCCGAGGAACGGCGAGGGCACCAGCGCCCGGCCCAGCTCCTCGGCCACCACGGCCCGCTCCACGTGGCCGGCGCCGGAGCCGCCGAGCTCCTCGGGCACCACCAGCCCGAGCACGCCCAGCTCCCCCGCCAGCCGTGACCACAGCGCGCGGTCGTACCCCTCCCCCGAGGCCATCGCGGCGCGGACCTTCTCCGGCGGTGACTGGTCGGCGAGGAACTTACGGGTGGCGGAGCGCAGCTCCTGCTGCTCCGAGCTCAGGACGAGCCGCATGGGGATTCTCCTCGGTACTGTCAGACCCGCTGGGTGCCGACCTTGAGCTCGCGGAACGGGACGTCCCTGTCGACCTGCGGCTCCTTCGGCAGGCCCAGGATCCGCTCGCCGATGATGCCGCGCTGGATCTCGTTGGTGCCGCCGGCGATGCCGGAGGCGGGCGCGGACTTGATCCCGTACGCCAGCTCGGCGGCCTGCTTGTCGTCGGGGTCCCAGGCCACCGCGCCGGCGCCGGCCAGCAGCCCGGCCGTCTCGGTGGCCCGGCGCAGCAGCAGCGCGCCGGCCAGCTTGGCCACCGAGCCGCGCGCGCCCGGCGGGTGGCCGGCGGCGGCCTCCTGGCGCATCCGCGCGTTGAGCAGCTCCAGCGCGCGCTCGTGCGCGTACAGGTCGGCGAGCCGGTCGCGGGCCAGCGGGTCGCGGTCGGCGCCGGTGCGGCGGGCCAGCTTGACCAGCGCGGCGAACTCCAGCGGGCCGCTGCGCGGTCCCCGGGAGCCGCCGATGGACACCCGCTCGTGGCTGAGCATGGTGACCGCCGCCTGCCAGCCCCGGTTCACCTCGCCGATCACCCCGTCGGCCGGGATGCGCACGTCGTCGAAGTACACCTCGTTGAACGGCGCCCGCCCGGACATGTCGCGCAGCGGCCGGACCGTCACGCCCGGCGCGTGCATGTCCACGATGAGCATGGTGATCCCGGCGTGCTTCGGGCGGTCCGGGTCGGTGCGGGCGAGCAGCGCGCCGAAGTCGGCCCACTGGGCGTTCGTGGTCCACACCTTCTGCCCGTTGACCACCCAGGCGTCGCCGTCGCGCACCGCGCGGGTCTGCAGGCTGGCCACGTCCGAGCCGGCGCCGGGCTCGGAGAACAGCTGGCACCAGATCTCCTCGCCGCTGAGCATCGGGCGCAGGTAGCGCTGCTTCTGCGCGGGTGTGCCCAGGTCGATCAGGGTGGGGCCGCACATGCCCAGGCCGATCATGAACGGGTAGCTGGGCAGCTCGAACTCGGCGGCCTCCTCGCCGAAGATCTGCTGCTCGGCCGTGCCGAGGCCCTGGCCGCCGACCTCCTTCGGCCAGGTGATGCCCGCGTAGCCGGCCTCGTAGAGCGCGGCCTGGAACTCGTGGGCCACCCGCAGCTGCTCGGCGGGTTCCAGCCCGGCGGCCGGTGCCGGCGCGTTCGCCCGCAGCCAGGTCCGAGCGGCGTCGCGGTACTCCTGTCCGGTCATGGGGCGAACTTACCGATCAATCGTTAAGTTCACAATGCGGGGTCGGGCCGTCGGCGCCCGGTCATATGCTGGCCCGGTGAGCACGGCGCGAGCGGACCGCGCGAACGGCTCGGCGCACGTTCCGCGTGGCGCCGGCCGGGCGGCGATCACGGCGGCGGCCAGGGAGGTCTTCGCCGAGCGCGGCTACCACGGCGCGTCGATCCGGGACATCGCCAAGGTCGCCGGGCTGAGCCTGTCCGCGCTCTACCACTGGCACTCCAGCAAGCAGGACCTGCTGGCGGAGCTGATCCAGGAGAGCACCAACGACTACTTCCGGGCCTGCGAGCGCGAGCTCGGCGAGGCCGGGGACGACCCGGCCGAGCGGTTGGGCGCCATGGTCAGGGCGGCCGTGGAGTACCGGGTGCGGCGGCGGGTGGAGAGCAACATCGCCGCCAGGGAGTGGCGCAACCTGGAGCCGGCCCACCAGGAGCGGCTGGACGGGCTGCGCCGCTCGGCGACCCGGCTGTGGGCCGAGGTGATCGACGACGGGGTGGCGCGCGGCGCGTTCGGCTGCCCGCACCCCGCCGACGCCCGCCGCGCGATCCAGGCGGCGTGCAACGCGATCGCGCAGTGGTACGACCCTGCGGGTGAGGTGGACCTGCCGGAGCTGGTGCGGCGCTACACGGGCATTGCGATGCGGATCGTGGAGTGCCCCGCTACGCCCAGTCGCGCACCTGCTCCAGGTCGGCCAGCGGGTTCTCCCCGATCGGCCTGACGTTCAGGATGGTGACGCCGGCCTCCTTGTAGGCGGCGATCCGCTCCTTGACGTAGCCCGCCGGCCCGATCAGGGAGGTGCGCTCGACCAGCTCGGCCGGCACCGCCGCGGCGGCCTCCTCCTTGCGGCCGGACAGGTAGAGGTCCTGGATGTGGCGGGCCTGGTCGGCGTAGCCGTAGCGGCAGACCAGGTTGTTGTAGAAGTTGCGGTTCCGCGCGCCCATGCCGCCGATGTAGAGGGCCAGGCTCGGGCGGGCCAGCTCGCGCAGCGCTGTGACGTCCTCGCCGATGGCCAGCGAGGCGCCGGCGGTCACCTCCAGCGGGCCGAGGTCCTCGGAGCGCTTCGCCTTTCCCCTGGCCAGCGACTCGCCCCAGACCTCGGCCGCCTTGTCCGGGACGAAGATGGTCGGGATCCAGCCGTTCGCCACCTCGGCGGTGAGCGCCACGTTGGCGTCCCCCAGCGCCGCGACGAAGATCGGGATGTCCGGGCGGGGCGGGTGGTTGATCAGCTTGAGCGGCTTGCCGAGGCCGGTGCCTTTGTCCTCGGGCAGCGGGATCGGGTACAGCCCGTCGTTGACCAGCCGCTCGCGGCGCCACACCCGGCGACAGATGTCGATGATCTCGCGGGTGCGCGCCACCGGCCGGTCGTAGGGCACCGCGTGCCAGCCCTCGATGACCTGCGGCCCGGAGGCGCCGAGGCCGAGGATCGCCCGGCCGCCGGAGAGGTGGTCCAGCCCGGCGGCGGTCTGGGCGATCAGCGCGGGGGTGCGCGAGTACAGCGGCAGGATCGCCGAGCCGATGAGCACCCGCTCGGTGCGCGCGGCCAGGTAGCCCATCAGGGTCGGGGCGTCGTAGCCGTAGGCCTCGGCGACCCACACCACGTCCAGCCCGGCCCGTTCCCAGGACCTGATCCGCTCGACGCTCTCCAGCACGTTGCCCGCGTAGTGCACCATCGAGCCCAGCCTCATGCCTGTCTCCCTTTGTGGTCAGCCGATACCGCCGATACCGAGGTCACGCAGTGCGTCCCGGGCCGCGTGCACCAGCGCTTCGGCCTGCTCGCCGCGCTGGCGCGCCTGGTCGAGATAGCCGTCGTCGCCCATCACGCCGGCCAGGTAGCGGGCGTGCACGCCGGCCATGATGCAGGCCGAGCGCCAGCGGGCGAACGCGACGAAGTACGGCAGGTTGGACACGTCCCGGCCGGACGTCTTGGCGTAGCGGGCGACCAGCTCGTCCTGGCTCGGGAAGCCGGGCGCGGCGCTCGGACCCGGTGTGGTCGGGCCGGGGCCGGCGTCGGGGAGCTGCCAGGTGGCGACCAGCCAGCCCAGGTCGGCCAGCGGGTCGCCGGTGGTGGCCAGCTCCCAGTCGAACACCGCGCGCACCCGCCCGTCCGGGCCGAAGGCCATGTTCCCCGGGCGGAAGTCGCCGTGCACGATGCCGTCGCCCTGCGCGGGCACCCTGGCGGCGAGCAGGTCGTGCACCTCGTCGAGCAGGTCGAGGTTGGCGGCCCCGGAGCGGTGCACCTGCCGATGCCAGCGGTAGAGCTGGCGTTCCACATAGCCGCGCGAGCGCACCAGGTCGCCCAGCCCGACCTCGACCGGGTCCACCTCGTGCAGCCTGATCAGCACGTCCACCACGTCGCGGCCGGCGCACGGGCGCGCGCTCGGGGCCAGGCGCAGGCCGGCGTCCAGGTCCGCGAGCACGAGCCCGTCGACGAACTCCATGACGTAGAACTCCGCGCCGGTCACCGCCGGGTCGGCGCAGTACGCCAGCGGTTGGGGCACCGGCACCGCGGTCGGGGCCAGCGCGGACAGGAACCGCCACTCGCGGCCCATGTCGTGGGCGGTGGACAGCACCCCGCCGGTGGGCGGGCGGCGCAGCGCGAAGGCGGCGCCGGCGGCGTCCTCGACCCGGTAGGTCAGGTTGGAGCGGCCGCCGGCGACCAGCGTGAACGTGACGGGCGCGACCAGCCCGGGGACGTTGGCGGCCAGCCAGTCGGTGACCGGCGCGCGCTCGATGCCGGCTTCAGCGCCCGACATAGTGCGGTGCCCGTTTCTCCAGGAAGGACCGGACGCCCTCGCGGTGGTCCTCGGTCGCGAACAGCTCGCCGAGCCGGGCGCTCACCCAGGTCCCCAGGTCGGACCAGTCGGGGTCCAGGGCGCGGCGCAGGCCGGCCTTGAGCGCGGCCACCGCGAGCGGCGGGTTGGACGCGATCCGCTCCGCCAGCTCCAGCGCGGTCGGGAGCAGCCGGTCGTCGTCCACCACCCGCCCGACCAGGCCGATCCGCTCGGCCCGCTCGGCGCCGATCACCTCCCCGGTGAACAGCAGCTCGGCGGCCCGCTCCCGCCCGACGAGCTGGGCCAGGCGCGCGAGGCCGGCCACGTCGCTGCACAACCCGCGCTTGACGAACAGCTCGCCGAAGCGCGCCGAGCGGGCGGCCACGCGGAGGTCGGCCATGAGCGCGAGCTCCATCCCCCAGCCCACCGCGGGCCCGTTCACCGCGGCGATCACCGGGACGTCGGTCTCCAGCAGTGCGGCGGCGGCCGGGGTGAGCCGGGGCTCTTCCGGGGATGCCATCTCGCGCACGTCGTCGCCGGAGCAGAACGAGCGGCCGGCCCCGGTGATCACCAGGACCCGGGCGGCGGTGGCCCTGACCAGGTCGGTCAGCTCGCGGTAGGTCTGGGCGCGCAGCGCGTTGTGCACCTCCGGCCGGTTCAGCGTCACGATCCCGACATGGCCCCGGGGCTGGTAGGTGACGTCACGCGCCATCGGGTCTCCCCTCGGTGAGCTCGGTGCGCAGGTCCTTTTTGAGTACCTTGCCGGACTGGGTGCGGGGAAGCGGCTCGGTTCGAAAGATTACGTGGTCGGGCACCTTGAAGGCGGCCAGTCGTTCGGCGACGTGGCGGCGCAGTTCGTCGGCGGTGGCGTGGTTCTCGGCTACCACCACCGCGACCGCGCGCTCGCCGTAGTCCGCGTCGGGCACGCCGAGCACCGCCACGTCGGCGACCGCCGGGTGTTCGAACAGCGCGGCCTCCACCTCGGTGCAGTAGATGTTCTCGCCGCCCCGGATCACCACGTCCTTGAGCCGGTCCACCACGTAGAGCCAGCCGTCCTGGACCCGGCCCAGGTCGCCGCTGTGGAACCAGCCGTCGGTGAACGCCTCCTCGGTGGCCGCCGGGTTGTTCCAGTAGCCGCGCACCACGTTCGGCCCCCGGAACCACAGCTCGCCGACCTCGCCGTCGGGCAGGTCCGCGCCGGTCGCCGGGTCGACCACCCGCACGTCCGCGCCCGGCACGCAGCGCCCGACGCTGTCCGGCCTCGCGACGTAGTCCGCGCCGGTGTTGGTCGCGACGGCCGAGGTGGTCTCGGTGAGCCCGTACCCGTTGCCCGGCGCGACCAGCGAGCCGAACTCGGCGTCGATGCGTCCGATCAGGTCCGGCGGGATCGAGGTGCCGCCCATGCCGATGGTGGCCAGGCTGTCCAGCCCGCCGCCGTCCGCCACGAGCTGGCGCATGAGCGTGGGCACGCCGGAGGCGGTGGTCAGCCGTTCGCGGCGGATCAGCTCGCGGGCCTGTTCGAGGTCCCATTTGTAGAGCGTGGCCAGCCTGGCGCCGAGCGCGGTGGTCACGCACAGGGCGTTGATCCCGGCGATGTGGAAGAACGGGAACGTGCACAGGGTGCCGGGCCTCGGCGCGTCCGGGTCGGGCGGCGGTGGCGGCGTGCCGCCGTTTGCGAAGATCGCGCTGACCGTCGCGCCGAGCACCATGTTGCGTGTGTTGGTGCAGTGGTTGCGGTGGGTGCCGATCGCGCCCTTGGGGCGGCCGGTGGTGCCCGAGGTGTAGAGGATCGTCGCGTCGTCGTCGGGCGCCACCGTGACGTCCGGTTCACCCGCGTCCGCATGCGTGGCGAGCGAGTCGACCAGCTCGTCCCAGCCGCGCACCCCGGGCGCCGGCCGCCCGGCGCCCCTGACCTCGACCAGCGGGATCCGTCCCAGCTCGTCGCGGCGCGGGGCGAGCAGGGCGGTGCGCTCGGCGTCCGCGACCAGCAGCCGCGCCCCGGAGTCGGTGAGGGCATAGCACAGCTCCGGGGCGCTCCACCAGGCGTTCAGCGGCACCACCACCAGCCCGGCGAGCTGGGCGGCCCAGAACACCGGCGCCCACTCCGGGTAGTTGCGCATGCTCACCGCCACCCGGTCGCCGTGGCTCAGTCCGTACTCGTCGAGCAGGCAGCGGGCCAGCTCGGACGCCAGCCGCAGGTGCTCGGCGAAGCTCCGGCGTTCGTCCTGGTAGATCAGGAAGTCGTGGTCGCCGAACGCGGTCGTGTTCAGCACCAGCTCGCGCAGCGTCTGCGGCCCCCGGGTGTAGACGCGCATGGGCACGCCGCCGACCTCGCGCTCGGCCACCTCGAACTCCTGGCCGGGCGCGGTGAGCCGGGCGGTCAGCTCGGCCCTTGACCCGGCCGCGCTCACGCCCGGAACGCCAGGTCGATGCCCGGGCCGTCCCACTCGGTGACGTAGAGCCGCCCGAGCCCGGACGAGGTGATGTACGCGGTGTTCGAGTCGGCGCCGGCGAAGCAGATGTTCGTCACGAACGGGTCCGGCTCGGGCACCGGGACCTGCCGCTCCAGGGTGCCGTCCGGGGCGAGCACGCTCACCGCCCCGGTGACCAGCGTCGCCACGCAGACGTTGCCGGCGCCGTCCACCGCGAGCGAGTCGAGCGGCTGGTAGCCGGCGAACCCGTGCAGCAGCCCGGCGCCGCCCGGGCCGATCGGCCGCTCCGGCGGTTCCAGCCGCCCCGGGCCTGTCACGTCCCAGTACCAGACCCGCCCCGGCCCGGTCTCCGCGACATAGAGCCTGGTTCCGTCCGGGGAGAGCCCGACGCCGTTGGGCTGGGTGAGCGGGTGCACCACCTCGGTGATCGAGCCGCCGTCCGGGGTGGCGTAGTAGAGCGCGCCGGTGTCGACGTCGCGGCGGCGGGTCTTGCCGAGGTCGGTGAACCAGAATCCGCCGTCGGCGTCGAACACGATGTCGTTCGGGCCGCGCAGCCGGCGCCCGTCGCAGTGCGTGTACAGCTCGGTGGCGGCGCCGGCGTCCGGGCCGTCCAGCACGACCCGCTGGATGGAGCCGCCCCGGTAGTCGGCCGGCTGGTAGTGCGGGGTGTTGATGCCGTTCACGTCGGTGAACTCGAAGCCGCCGCTGTTGCACACGTAGGCCGCGCCGTCCGGCCCGATCGCCGCCCCGTTCGGACCGCCGCCCAGGTCCGCGACCACGTCCACCCGCCCGTCCGGCCACACCCGCGACAGCGTGCCCCGGCCGATCTCCACCAGCAGCACGGTGCCGTCGCGCATCGCGATCGGCCCCTCCGGGAAGTTCAGCCCGCGCGCGATCTCGCGCAGCGGCGCGGTGGTCGACGGGGTCAGATCGGCGTTGATCATGAGTTCGGCCTTTCGTCGACTCTCAGTCGGTGGATGCGGCCACCATGTCCAGGGCCAGGTGTTGGTAGCGGCGCACCATCTCCTCCGGGCTCGCCGGCCCGGACGGGGAGAACCAGCTGGCCACGCCCGTGCACATCACCACGATCGCCCGCGCCGCCTCCAGCGGGAGCGCGGTGTGGAACGCCCCGCGCTCCACCCCGTCCACCACCACGTGGTCGAACAGCCGCTGCTGGGCCACCCGCTTGGCGACGTGCCGGGTGCGCACCGGCTCCTCGAGGGCGCGCAGCTCGCTGGTGCCCAGCAGGGTCCCGCGCTGGTCCTCCAGGTGGAACAGGATGTGCACCTCGACGAGCGCGCGCAGCCGGTCACACGGGTCGTCGCCGGCGGCGGCCAGCGCGGCCTGGGTGCGCGCGAGCAGGGCCTCGATGCCCCGTTCCATGATCGTTGCGAGCACCTCCTGCTTGGAGGCGAAGTGGTGGTACAGGGCGGCGGGGCTGAGGCCGGCCCTGACCGCGATGTCGCGCACCGAGGTGCCGTGGTAGCCGTGCTCGGCCATCACCGCGATGGTCGCTTCGATGATGACGGCGTCGCCGGGCGGGCCGTCCGCCGCGCGGCCGCGCGGGCGAGCCCGCTCGGGGTCGGTCACGTTGATCACGATGGGCTCCCGGTCTTCGTCTTCGCGGGTCCGGCGAACCCGAACAGGTATCCGGCCACCCTGCGCATCTGGACCTCCTCGGAACCTTCGGTGATCCGGTATCGGCGGTGGTGGCGGTAGATGTGCTCGAACGGCGTGTGCCGGGTGTAGCCCAGGCCGCCGTGCACCTGCATCGCCCGGTCGGCCGCGTCGCACACCAGCCGGTTCGCCCGGTAGTTGCACATCGAGACCTTGTCGCTGATCCGCATGTGTGGCACCCGGTCCAGCTCCCATGCCGTCTTGCGCACCAACCCGCGCACCAGCTCCGCCTCCGTGTGCAGCTCGACCAGCGGCCACTGGATGGCCTGGCGGGTGGCCAGCGGCTGCCCGAACGTGACGCGCTCGCGGGCATAGGCGACGCTGCGGTCGATACAGTACTGTGCCGCCCCCACCCCGGAAGCGGCCTGCCTGATCCGGTTCTCGTGGACGAACGTCTGGGCCACCGCCAGCCCCCCGCCCACCTCGCCGAACACCGACTCCCCCGGCACCCGCACCTCGCGCAGGGTGACCTCGGCGTGGTCGGTCGGCATGTTGAGCGTCCACCAGTGGAAGTCGACGGAGAACCCCGGGGTGTTGGTGGGGACGATGAACGCGGTGATGCCGCGCGCGTCGCCTGGGTCGCCGGAGGTGCGGGCGAAGATCACGTCGTGGGTGGCGGAGTGCATCCCCGAGTTGAAACGTTTCATGCCGGTGAGGAGCCAGTCGCCGCCGTCGGGGGTCGCGGTGGTCTCCATCCAGGTGGCGTCGCTGCCGTGGTCGGGCTCGGTGAGGCCGAACCCGATGCGCGCCCTGCGGGTGATCATCGGTTCCATCAGCTCGGCGCGTTGTGCCGGGCTGCCGAACTCCAGGAGCATGTGCACGAACGGGAAGTTGCCCACCACCGAGGACTCGTTCTGCAGGTCGTTGTGGAGTCCGAGCCCGCGATGCGCCAGGTGCTCGCGGATCACCGCCATGTCGACGTTCGAGCCGCCCGCGCCGCCGACCTCCTTGGGCAGTCCGTAGCGCAGCCAGCCGGCCCGGTCGGCGCGGCGGAACATCTCGCCGAGCAGCTCCTCCCACTCCCGCCGTGGCGTGCCGCCGGCCTCGAAGTCGGTGCGCGCCCATTCCCGCCGGTGGTCGAAGAACCGTTCGTTGTCATCCTGGCGCTGGAGCGGGACGATCTCGCGCTCGATGAACTCGTCGAGGCCGGCGAGACGGCGGCGAAGCTCTTCGGGCAGCTCGAAGTCCACGGTGCCTCCCCTAAACGATCGTTCGGCAAGGATGGCACCGGTCTGGTCGCGGCGAAAGTTGGGAGCGCGGCGCTCGTTTCGTGGCGACCGTGCGGTTTCGTGACGTTGGGTAGCCGTCCTTGGGCGGTCGGGGGGTTCGGGTGGTATCTAAACAAGATCATCAGGTCACCAGGGTTGTTATAGCAGTAGAAAATCAACCGTGACGGCCTGATGATCACGAGTCGGCCGCATCCTAGGCGGCAGACACCACTACGCACGGTGACGGAACGCCGTGGCGGGCAGTCTAGGGGTGGCCAGAATGACGGGCGAACCCACTATCGGACCAGTCCCGCGGATGCTCAGGGCGCCAACCGGTCGCTCTCAGGCCCAGCAGGCTGAGGTGCGGTCGCGTACGAGGCTTGGCTGCTGACTCCCTATTGGCAGCGGCACACGGCTGCCGCTTTCGGTGTCGCTATCGCCCGGTTGCGGAACGCGGTGTCATCGGCGCGGGCGCAGCGCCGTCGGATACGTGTCAAGGAGGAGGTGGAGGACGAATCAGTGCGGAGGCGTGACTTCCTTACGATTGCCAGCATTACGGCTTGGCCGTTTACGAGCCTGGTCGAGTTTGCGAACGATCGCGGCCTCAAGATTGGCCATGATGACGTGGCTCAGCTATCGCGAAGGACGGCCGCCTTCGCAGGCTGGACAACTATATGGCGGCTCCGACAGGTATCAGCTCTACCGCGAAGAGATGTCACGGACGACGGAGATCCTCACTACCTGGAAAGCCTGACGGCAGCCGAAGAAGCGCACGACCCGGTCCTGGCCGGGAACGCGCTCTCGTCTCTTTCCTACCAGATGCCGGCGAACACGCGGATGGGTGCGGACGCGGCCAGCGTCCCGGAGGTGGCTGATCTCCGGGAAAGGATCTCATCCCAATCCTAGCTCGTAGCAGGTTGAGTGCTTGCATCGAGCCACCGCAGGTAGGGTGCCGCTCCGGCGACCAGAGCTGTCGCGCTCACTTCGGGGTTGTCCCACACGTGTTCGGCTATCAGGTGCCTCTCCAACTCCTCGTACCGAGCAGTTGACGTCTTGAGCAGTACCTGCCATTCCTCGCCCTCGCCCTGCTCGCCGAGGTGCCAGAAGAATGACGTCACCGGACCGAAGACCTGGGCCGACGCGGCCAGGCGAAGCTTGACCGCCGAGCCGGCCAGCCGGGACGCGGTCTCACGATCAGGCGCGACTGTGGACACCAGCAGGAAGTCAGCCATACGCGAAGACTAGGCGGGGGCTCCCCTAACCACGCCCAGACTCGCTACTCAGCCGGTTTCTGGTCCGGGACGCCGTTGGGGGGTGGGGCGGTGGGTTGTTGGGCGAGGTCGGTGATGGGTGCGGCGCCGTTGTCGGTCACCCTGACCGGGGTGATCGGGTCGGCGGCGGTGCCTCGGATCCTGGTCACCATCGTCCCGCTCATGCCGGCGTGGGAGTCCGGGGTGAACCGGTACGGCGCCAACGCCGGGCCGCGCAGCCCGGTTCCGATCTTCTCCAGCGCGGCGACCAGGCCTTTCCGGGTCGGGTTCGGCCCGGCCGCGAGCAGCACCTGCACGAACGAGTAGGCCTGCGCCATGCCGTAGATCTTGAACGAGCTCAGCTCGCCGCCGCTGCCGTGCGCCGCCCAGACCTTGCGCCAGAGCTGGACCCACGGGCTGTTCGCGTCGTACGGGGCGTGCAGGTACTGCGTCGTCAGCACGCCGTCGAGCATGGTCGAACCGCTCACCTGGCCCTGCGACAACCGCGCCAGCAGCCCTCCGACCAGCGGCGGGTCCGAGCCGATGCTGCTGTACGCCCACTTCGGCTTGTAGTTCAGCCGCAGCGCCGCGAGCTGGCTCAGCGCGGTGTAGGACGGCACGTTGAAACCGATCACGAAGTCCGCGCCGGCGGCCTGCAGCTCGGCGACCTGCGGGGCGATGTCGGTGTTGCCGGGGGTGTAGCGCACGGCGGAGACGATCTGGCGGTCCAGGTAGCGGCGGGCGCCGGCCTCGGCGTCGCGGCCGAGGTCGTCGTTCTGCAGGAACAGGCCGACCTTCGCGGTCGGGAAGGTCTGCGCCACGTACTGGGAGAGGATCTTCGCCTCGACCTCGTAGTCGGGCTGCCAGCCGAAGGTCATCGGGTTGCGCTTGGGCTGGTTCCACAGCAGCGAACCGGACGAGACGAACACGTCGGGGACGCCCTCGCCGTTGAGGAAGTCGAGCACCGCGCCGTGGGTCGGCGTCCCGAGGCCTCCGAGCATCGCGAACACCTGGTCCTTGAGCACCAGCTCGTTGACCACCTGGGTGGTGTTCGTCGGGATGTAGCCGTCGTCCTTGTAGATGTAGTCGATCTTGCGTCCGTTCACCCCGCCGGCGGCGTTGACGAAGTCGAAGTAGGCCTTGGCCCCGACCGGGATCTCGCTGTAGCCGGGCGCGGCCACCCCGGTCAGCGGGTAGTGCGCGCCGATCTTGACGGCGGTGGGGGTCACGCCGACGTCCGAGGATGCACCGCCGCCGCCGGAGGGCCGGCCGCCCGCGCCGCAGCCGGCCAGCAGCAGGGCCGCCACCACGGCGACCACGAGACGTCTGGTCATCGCGTCTTCCTCCTGCCTGTGAAGCGGCGGACGTATCCCATGGCTCCCCGCGGGGCCAGCAGCATCACGGTGATCAACACAGCGCCGTACGCGAACGGGGCGAGCTGCGCGGCCTGCACGTCGGACAGGCCGGCGCCGGTGCCCAGGTTGGTGACCAGCGGCGGCAGGAACACCAGCAGCGCGCTGCCGAGCACCGCCCCGGTCAGGCTGCCCAGCCCGCCGACCACCACGGCGGTGAGCAGGGACAGCGACAGCACGATGGTGAAACCGCTGGGCGCTGCCAGCCGCACCACCATGGCCAGCACCGCACCGGCCAGGCCCGCGCACACCGCGCTGATCACGAACGCGAGCACCCGCACCGGCCCGAGCCGGATGCCGGCCAGCTCGGCCGCCGCCTCGTGGTCGCGGGCCGCGCGCCACACCCGGCCGAACCGCCCGGCGGCCAGGTTGGCCAGCAGCACCAGCACCACGATCAGGGTGAGCGCGCCGACGTAGGCCAGCCACTTCGCCGAGGACGTGTCGTTCGCGGACAGGAAGTAGATCGCGTCGGAGAACCACTCCGGAGCCCGAGGCGCGTCGATCCGCATGCCCTGCTCGCCGCCGAGCACACCGTCGAAGTAGATCGCCAGCCCGGGCAGCGCGACGGCCAGCGCCAGGGTCGCGCCCGCCAGGTACGGCCCGTGCAACCGGGCCGCCGCCGCGCCCACCACCAGCCCGACCACCCCGGCCGACGCCGCCGAGGCCAGCATGGCCAGCGGAAACGGCGCCCCGACGGCCAGCAGCAGGCCGGTCGTGTAGCCGCCGACGGCCATCAGCGCGCCGTGGCCCAGCGAGATCTGGCCGTTCAGGCCGGTCAGCACGGTGAGCCCGGCGGCGGCGATCGCGTAGTAGGCCAGGGTGGCGAACTGCGAGTTCTGGTACGGGCCGGTCAGCTCCAGCACCAGCACCGTCGCGATGAGGCCGGCCAGCGCGAGCATCAGGTGCCTGGCCAGGGTGCCCGCCGGCAGCCGGGGCCGCCGGCGGCGACGGCCGGACGACGACACACCCGCCTCCTCAGGGGCGGCCCGCGCGGTGCCGGTGGCCGTCATCAGACCCTCCTCGCCTCGGCCGTCCCGAACAGCCCGCGCGGCCTGACCAGCAGCACCGCGACCAGGATGCCCAGCGCGGCCAGCGCCACCAGCTCGGCGCCGAGGTAGCCGCTGACGTAGGACAGCGCCAGCCCGATGGCCATCCCGCCCACCACCGCGCCGGCCGGGCTGTCCAGCCCGCCGAGCACCGCCGCGACGAAGCCGTAGACGATCAGGCTGTCCAGAAACGCCGGATAGACCAGGTTGCCGCCCGCGATGAGCAGCCCGGACAGCGAGCCGACCAGCGCCGCCAGCGCCCAGCCGAGGGTGAGCATCCGGCCCACCGGGATCCCCAGCAGCCGGGAGACCTCCGCGTTGAACGCCGACGCCCGCATCCGCAGCCCGACGTCGGTGAACCGGAACAGCGCCACCAGACCGGCCAGCACCAGCAGCACCGCGCCGATCACGAACAGGCTGTTCGGCGTGATCGCCAGGTTCAGTCCGCCCGCGGTGAAGCCGGCCAGCCCGAACGGCGCCGGGAACGAGCGGAACTCCGCGCCGAACAGGATCGCGGCCAGCGCCTGCAGCGAGATGAAGATGCCCAGCGTGACGATCACCGCTGTCAGCTCCGGCCCGCCCTCCACCGGCCGGACCAACACCCGCTCCAGCACCGCGCCGAGGACCATGCCGGCGCCCAGCGCCACCGCCAGGCCCAGCCAGTACGAATGGCCGGCGTCCACCACCGTCAACGCCAGGTACGTGGTGAACATGGCCATCGAGCCCTGCGCGAAGTTGACCACCCGCGTCGAGCGGAAGATCAGCACCAGGGCCAGCGCGAACGCCGCGTACACCGCGCCCTGGCTGATGCCGCTCAGGGTCAGGTTGAGGAACTGCTGCACGTCTGCACCTCCGGTCGCGGCATCAGAAACCCAGGTACGCGTGGCGCAGCGCGGCATCGCCGGCCAGGGCGCGCGCGTCGTCCACCGCGACCACCCGGCCCAGGTTCAGCACCACCCCCAGGTCGGCCACGGACAGCGCGCCGCGCGCGTTCTGCTCGACCAGCAGCACGGTGAGCGCCTCGGACTCGACCAGGTCGCGCAGCAGGCCGAAGATCTGGGCGACCACCCGGGGCGCCAGCCCCAGCGAGGGCTCGTCGAGCAGCAGCACCGCCGGCCGGGTGAGCAGGGCGCGGCCGATCACCAGCATCTGGCGTTCCCCGCCGGACAGGGTGTGCGCCTCCTTGCCGCGCCGCTGCGCCAACGGCGGGAACAGCGTGTAGATCCGTTCGAGAGACTGGCCGGCGCCCCGGCGCGCGCCCAGCATGGCGCCGAGGCGCAGGTTCTCCGCCACGGTCAGCTCGGTGATCACTCCCCGGCCCTCGGGCACGTGCGAGATGCCGGCCCGCGCGATCCGCTCCGCGCCCGCCCCGGTGAGGTCGGTCCCGTCCAGGCTGACCGTCCCGGCGCGCGGGCGGACCAGCCCGGACACCGCGCGCAGCAGCGTGGTCTTGCCGGCCCCGTTGGCGCCGAGCACGGCGGTGATCCGGCCGGCGCGGGCGGGCACCGACACCTCGTGCAGCGCGGTCACCGGGCCGTAGCCGGCGGTCAGCCCGTCGATCGCGAGGTGCCCGGCGCTAGCCATGCTCGGCCTCCTCGCCGAGGTAGGCGTCCGCGACCGCCGGGTTGTCGCGGATGTCGGCCGGCTCGCCGCTGGCCACCACCCGCCCGAAGTCCAGCACGGTGATCCGGTCGCAGACGTCCATGACCAGGTCCATGTGGTGCTCGACCAGCACGATCGACATCCGCCCGGTGAGCCGGCGGATCAGCTCGCCCAGCTCGGTCATCTCGTCGGCGCCCAGCCCGCTGGCCGGCTCGTCGAGCAGCAGCAGCTCCGGCTCGGCCGCCAGCGCCCTGGCCAGCGCCACCCGCTTGCGCACCGGGTAGGGCAGGCTCGCGGGCGGCCGGTCGGCCACCTCGTCGACGCCCAGCTCGGCCAGCGCCGCCCGCGCCCGCTCGGCCAGCGCCCGCTGGTCGGCGTCCGCGCGCGGCAGCCCGAACAGCGCCGACACGAACCCGGTGCGGCGGTGCCGATCGGCGCCGACCATGACGTTCTCCGCCACGGTCAGCCCGGCGAACAGACCGACGCCCTGCAGGGTCCTGGCGATGCCCACCCCGGCCAGATGGTGCGGCCGCAGCCGGCGCAGCGGGGCCCCGCGCCAGCTCAGCTCGCCGGCGTCCGGGCGCTGGAAGCCGCAGCAGACGTTGAGCAGGGTGGTCTTGCCGGCGCCGTTCGGGCCGATCACGCCGTGCACCTCGCCCGGCCGGACTTCCAGCGACACCCGGTCCAGCGCGACCAACCCGCCGAACCGCACGCTCACCTCGGACGCGGCGAACCCGGCCGGTGCGAGCGAGGGTGCGGTCACGGGCGGCCTCCGGCAACGTCGGTGTCGCCCCCGGAGACGGCGTCGTCCCCGGGCTGGCTCGGTCAAGGCTGGGCGCCCATAAGCATTGGTGCCATCACCCATTCGTGAAATGGGCGGCGAGCACAAAATGTGACCTCGCGCACTGAGCTGCGCGCCCGGTGAGGTGGACCACCGCCCCTCGCGGGGGCATGCTCCGCTGGTGGCAACTCCACCGGCGACGCCCGACGCCACCGCCGCCTCGGCGCCGCTCCCGGCGCACGCCAGCGCCGCGCTGACCGTCCTGTGCCGCGAGCTGCTCGACGAGCTCGACCCGATCACCGACCGGCTGACCCTGCTGATCCTGCGCCGCGACGGCATCTACACCGAGCTGGGCGTCCCGATCCACGACGACCTGCGCGCGACCTGCAGGGGAAACCTGGAGCGCGCGCTGACCCAGCTGGCCGGCGACCTGCCGGACGGGGTGGACGGCGCGGAGCGCACCAAGGAGACCGGGCGCAAGCGAGCCCGGCAGGGCGTGCCGCTGGAGACTGTGCTGCGCGCCTACCGCCTCGGCGGTCGGGTGCTGTGGGACAGGCTGCTCACCGTGTCCAGGGAGCGGTTCCAGGGCGCCTACGACGCCGCGCTGCTGGACGCGGCGGGGCACGTCTGGCGGCTGATCGACAACAGCTCCTCGCACCTGGTGGACGCCTACCGCTCCGAGGAGGCCAGGCTGCTCAGCCACGACCTCGGGCGGCGCTACGCGGTGCTGGACGCGCTGCTGGCCGGGCGGGCCGAGGACCCCGCGTTCGTCAGGGACGCCGCGCGGGTGCTGGGGCTGCCGGAGGACGCCGCGCTGCTGTGCGTCGTCGCCCCCGTGGACTCCCCCTCCGACGAGCCGCTGCACTCCCCGCAGGAGGCGTTGCGCGCGGTCGGCGCCACCTCGCTGTGGCACCTGCACCGCTCCGACCTGGTCGGGTTGGTGGCACTGCCGGCCGTGCCGTCGGGTTCCGCGGGCCCGGTGGTGGAGGCGCTGCGGCGCTGTGCCCACGGCCGGGTCGGGGTGTCGCCGGTGGTCGGCGGCCTGGCCGAGGCCACCATCGGCTACCGGCTGGCGAAGCTCGCGGCGCGGACCATGCCGGCCGGGAGCGGCGGGGTCGCCGAGCTGGAGGACCGGCTGCCCGAGGCCCTGCTCGCGGACAGCCCCGAGCTGACCCCCCGGCTGCTGCGCGCGGCGTTCGGCGACCTGCTCGACCTGCCGGACGCGGAGCGGCGCACCCTGCTCGACACGCTGCGCGCCGTGCTGGAGGCCGACGGCTCCCCGACCAGGGCCGCGCAGGCGCTGTTCTGCCACCGCAACACGGTGATGTACCGGATGGCCCGCATCGAGAAGGTCACCGGTCGCCGGCTGACCGACCACCGGGACCGGCTGCTGCTCTCCCTCGGCCTGCTCGACGGGCGCTGACGCCAACGCGTGGTGACGGTGCCGCGAGGGGGTTCTGGTGTCCTACCCTGGGCGGTGCGGAGGTGAAGACGGGGGATGCATCAGGATGTGCGTGCGTCAGATGCCGAGCGGGACGCCGTGGTGGAGCGGCTTCGGCGGGCGTTGAGCCAGGGGCGGTTGACGGTGCACGAGTTCGACACTCGGACCGCCGCCGCCTACGAGGCGAAGACCAGGGGCGAGCTCAGCGAGCTCACCCGTGATCTTCCCGGCAGCCTCTGGTAGGTCACCTGTCGGTGGCGGCCTCTGCCCCGTTGTCGGTGCCCGTGCCGACCAGCTTGGTGTTGATCGGCGGCGTCAGGGACGGGTCGGCGGCGGGGTCGTCCGGCGAGGCGGTCGCACCATCGCCGGCACCATCGCCGGCACCGTCGCGGGGCGGCGGGATCGCGGCCGGCTCCTTCTGTTCCTTCTGGTCCGCCTCGGCCTTCCCGGCGTCCTCGGTGTGCCCGGCGGCGCGCTCGAAGAACCGCAACAGCTCGACCGGGAACGGCATGACCAGGGTGCTGGTCTTCTCGGCGGCCACGTCGACCACGGTCTGCAGCAACCGCAGCTGCAGGGCGCCGGGGGTGGCCGCCATCGCGCCGGCGGCCTGGGCCAGCTTCGCGGAGGCCTGCAGCTCGGCGTCGGCGACGATGACCCTGGCACGGCGTTCCCGCTCCGCCTCGGCCTGCCGGGACATCGAGCGCCGCATCCCCTCCGGCAGCGAGATGTCCTTCACCTCGACCCGGTCGATGGTGATGCCCCAGTCGTCGGTGGGGGCGTCGAGCACGGCCTTCAGCTCGCCGTTGATCTGCTCGCGGTCGGAGAGCAGCGTGTCCAGGTCGGCGCGGCCGATGACCGAGCGCAGCGAGGTGCGCGCGACCTGGGAGGTGGCCTGCAGGTAGTTCTGCACGTTGATGACCGCCTTGACCGGGTCCTCGACGCGGAAGTAGACCACCGCGTCCACCCCGATGCTGACGTTGTCCCTGGTGATCGCGCTCTGCGACGGGATGTCCAGCACCACCGTCTGCAGCGACACCTTGGTCATCCGGTCCACGAACGGGATCATGACGCGCATCCCCGGTTCCCGGACCTTCGGCAGCAGGCGCCCGAAGCGCAGCACCACGCCGCGTTGGTACTGCTGCACCTGGCGGATGCCGGAGCTGGTCAGTACGAGTGTCAGAAACGCGATTACGCCGATGATGGCCAGCACAGCGCCCATTTCCTCGGCCCCCTTTGGTATCTCAGGGCGAGCGTGGCCGGCTGGTTTGTAGGCCAGTTCCCGGCCACGAACCGTCACCTGTGATACTGCCACCGCACAGGCCCCCGTGGCTATGGACTCTCATGGTCCGCCGCCGGGCTCCGGGCCCTTGTAGCCGCGTTCGGACGAGTCGTCGATGCCCACCTCGTAGCGGATGCCGGGGGCGATCCGGTTGCGGGCGACGGTGGCGTCGGTGGAGTCGTTCTGGAAGGCGAACGCCTTGTTGACCTTGCCGACGACGTCGTTGTTGATCACTTGGACGTTGCTGACATCGTCGATGAACAGGGCCTGGCCGGCGCCGTTGTCGCAGTAGTTGTTGCTGAACACGAAGTTGGTCGACCGGCCCTCGCCGCTCCCGTCGCCGGCCTCGCTGTTCGGGCCTTCGGCGATGAGGCAGATGTTGTCGATCTTCTCGCACCGGTTGCTGTCGATGAGGACGTTCTGGCTGGCCGGGTGGCTCTCGTCGGTGGCGAAGGTCTGCATGCAGTCCGCGTGGCGCCTCTCGGTGCCCCGGGTGTCGCGGACGGTGTTGTGCAGGATCTTGATGTCGCTGCCCCAGAACCGGATGCCGTCCCCGTCCCCGCCCTGGGGCGACAGCGAGGCGCTGTTCTTGACGGTGATGTTGGAGCCCTTGAGCGAGATGCCGGGTGCCTTGGGCTGCTGGGCGATCACGCCGTCGATCACGACATGGTCGGCCTCGACGGTGATCCCGCTGGTCACGGCCTTGCCGCCGCCGAGGATCGTGATCGGACGGTCCGCCGTGCCGGAGTGTTGCACGGTCAGCCGGGCCGGGCTCAGGACGCCGGCCAGGCAGATCCGGGCTCCGGGCGCGGCGGAGCTGAGCGCCTGGGTCATGGCGGCGCCGTCGGTGACCTGCGCGGTGCAGCCGGTCAGCGCCTCGGGCTGGGCCTGGCCGGGACCGCCGCTCGGCGCCGGCGCCGGCGCGGGCGCCATCGCCACCGGCGGGCTCGGCGCGGTGTCCGGGCGCGACCTGGGCGAACTCGGCTTGTCCCGGACGGTCAGGATCACGGTGGTGGCCAGGCTCAGGGCCACCACGGCGGCGAGCCCCAGGAGCAGCGTCGACCATGACCGCCAGGTCTTCACGGCACTGAGAGTAGTCGGCCGGTTACCGGCGACCCAGCCAGGCCTGGCCCCGGTCGTCGCTGATGATCGTGCATCCCCGCCTCGGGAGTGTTGTTAGCCTAGCCTCAACATTCAACGAAGGGGGCAACGGACGGTGACCACGGCGATCGCCGGGCCGCACGGCGGCCAGGTCCCTCGGCCCGGGGTCGGTGGCCGGCGCGCACGGCGATTGGTCCTGCTCGGCGTGCTGGCCGGACTGCTGGTGCTGGCGGTGCTGGCCAGCCTCGCGGTGGGCGCGAAACCGATCCCGATCGGCTCGGTGTGGACGGCGCTCTGGTCGCCGTCCGGCTCGCAGGACGACCTGGTGATCTGGAGCCTGCGGCTGCCGCGCACCCTGCTCGGGGTCGAGGTCGGGATCGCGCTGGGCGTGGTCGGCGGGCTCATGCAGGGGCACACCCGCAACCCGCTCGCCGAGCCTGGCGTCTTCGGGGTCAGCGCCGGCGCCGGGTTCTTCGTGGTGCTGGGGATCTTCGCGTTCGGGGTCACCAGCCTCTACGGCTATGTCTGGTTCGGGTTCGCCGGGGCGCTGGCCGCCACCGTCCTGGTGTTCCTGCTCGGCTCGCTCGGCCGAGGCGGCCCCACCCCCGTCGCGCTGGCCGTGGCCGGTGTCGCCGTCACCTACCTGCTCAAGGCGCTGACCTCGGCGATCGTGCTCTCCGACAACGCCGCGCTGGACGCGTTCCGGTTTTGGGACGTGGGCGCGCTCGCCGGGCGGGACGGCGCGCTCGCGCTGCAGATCGTCCCGTTCGTCGCGGTCGGGCTCGCGCTCGCGCTCGCCAACGCGCCCGCGCTGAACCTGCTGGCGCTGGGCGCGGACGTGGCGGCCGGGCTGGGGCAGAACCTGCGGGTGGCCCGCTGGACGGGCCTGGCCGCGATCACCCTGTTGACCGGCGCGGCGGTGGCCGCCTGCGGCCCGATCGCGTTCGTCGGGCTGGTGGTGGCGCACGCGGCGAGGTTCTTCGCCGGCCCGGACTACCGCTGGCTGCTGCCGACCGCCGGGCTGGCCGGCGCGGTGCTGCTGCTGACCGCCGACGTGATCGGCCGGGTCGTGGTCCGCCCCGGTGAGCTGCAGGTGGGCATCGTGCTCGCGTTCGTCGGGGCGCCGTTCTTCGTGGCGCTGGTCCGCCGGCGCAACCTGGTGCGGTTGTGACCGGCCTGCTGACCCGGCCGCCGGGCACCGTCCCCGGCCGGCCGCCGATCCGGCTGGGGCGGTTCTCCGGGGTGTGGCGGGCGCGGCTGGTCGCCGTGACCCTGGTCGGCGTCGGGCTGGTGGTGCTGGTCTCGGCGGCGAACATCGGCCGGGGCGAGTTCCCGATCTCCGTCGGGGACGTGCTCGCGGCGCTGTTCGGCGGCGGCGACACCGCGCAGCGGTTCATCGTGCTCGAGCTGCGGCTGCCCCGGACCCTGACCGGGGTCGGGGTGGGCGCGGCGCTCGGGCTGGCCGGCGCGATCACCCAACGCGTCGCGCGCAACCCGCTGGCCAGCCCGGACCTGCTGGGCGTGACGGCGGGAGCGAGCGCGGCGGCGGTCACCCTGATCGCGCTCGGCGGCGGGACCGGCGCGGTGGTCGGGGTGCTGGCCTCGCTGGGACTGCCCGGCGCGGCGCTGCTCGGCGGGGTGGTCGCGGCCAGCGTGGTGTACGGCCTGGCCTATCGCGGCGGCGCGGGCGGTGTCGAGGGCAGCCGGCTGGTGCTGGTCGGGGTCGGGGTCAACGCGGTGGCCACCGCGATCACGTCCTGGCTGCTGGTGATCGTGAACGTCACCGAGGCGGCCCAGGCCACCGTCTGGCTGACCGGCTCGCTGAACGCCCGGGGCTGGGAGCATGTGGCCCCGATCGGGCTGACGCTGGTCGTGATGGTCCCGGTCGCGCTGCTGCTGACGTTCGGGCTCGGCGCCATGGAGCTGGGCGACGACACCGCGCGGGCGCTGGGCATGCGGGTGGACCGGTTCCGCGCCGGGCTGGTGCTGGTCGCGCTGGTCCTGGCGGCGGTGGCCACCGCGTGCGCGGGGCCGATCGCGTTCGTCGCCCTGGTCGTGCCGCAGGTCTGCCAGCGGCTGGTCGGCTCGTCAGGGCCACCGCTGCTGTGCGCGGCCGTCTACGGTGCGCTGCTCACCGTCGGCGCCGACCTGATCGCCCGCACCGTGCTGTCGGCGTCGCTCCCGGTCGGCATCGTGACCGCCGTCCTCGGCGCCCCCTACCTGCTGTACCTGCTGGTCCGTCGCAACCGGGGAGTGAACATATGAGCGAGAAGGCCCGGCTGCAGGCGCGCGGCGTGTCGGTGGGCTACGGCGACACGGTGGTGATCGATGGCCTGGACCTGGACGTGCTCGACGGCACGGTGACCGCGCTGATCGGCCCGAACGGCTGCGGCAAGTCGACGCTGCTGCGGACCCTGGCCCGGCTGCTCTCACCCAGGAAGGGGCAGGTGCTGCTGGACGGCAGGCGCATCGACTCCTACCCCACCCGGGAGGTCGCCACCGTGCTCGGCATGTTGCCGCAGGCGCCGGTCGCGCCGGACGGGCTGACCGTCGCCGACCTGGTCGCGCGCGGCCGCCACCCGCACCAGTCGTGGTACCGGCAGTGGTCGCGCGACGACGAGGCCGCCGTCGCCGAGGCGCTGGAGTGGACCGGGGTGGCCGAGATCGCCGAGCGGCGGCTGGACACGCTCTCCGGCGGCCAGCGGCAGCGCGCCTGGATCTCCATGGCGCTCGCGCAGGGCACCGAGGTGCTGCTGCTGGACGAGCCCACCACGTTCCTGGACCTGGCCCACCAGGTGGACGTGCTGGACCTGATCGAGCGGCTGCACACCGAACGCGGCCGCACCGTCGTCGTGGTGCTGCACGACCTGAACCTGGCGGCCCGCTACGCCGGGCGCCTGATCGCGATGAGGTCGGGCCGGATCGTGGCCGACGGCCGCCCGGACGAGGTGTTGACCGAAGGGCTGCTGCGCTCGGTGTTCGACCTGGACGCCCGGGTGGTGACCGATCCGGTCGCGGGCACCCCGATGGTCGTGCCGGTCGGGCGCCGGCACCGGTCTACCGACCCGTCCGTCGCCGCCACTCGATAGGCGTTCCGGGTTGACGCCCGGCGGCGGGCTTACGTAACCTCGCCGCGAGGTCAAGAGCGCCAGCGTCAAGCCCCGGCTTGCTGGCCGGCAACCCTCCAACCGCGGTGGGGTGCTCCGGGTGACGACCAGGCCGGCGTGACGAGCACGTCGGCAAGCGCGGACCCGCCGACGACGCCCCGGGTCCGAAGAGACCACGGAGGCCACCATGACGGTCGCGCTCGACCCTGTCCACCTGCCCACCCAGCTGCCCGCCGTGACCGGCGCCGACCTGCGGGTGCCGCTGGTCACCGGCGGCACCACCCGCGCGGTCAACCTCGACTACGCGGCGAGCGCGCCGGCACTGGCCGACGTCGCCGACCACGTCGCCCGGGTGCTGCCCTACTACTCCAGCGTGCACCGGGGCGCCGGCTACGCCTCCCGGGTGTGCACCGACCTGCTGGAGCACGCCCGCGCCACCGTGGCCGAGTTCGTCGGCGCCCGCCCCGGAGACGTCACGGTGTTCACCCGCAACACCACCGACGCGCTCAACCTGCTCGCCCGAGCCGTGCCCGGCGCGGTGCTCACCCTCGACATCGAGCACCACGCCAACCTGCTCCCCTGGCGGAACGGCCCGCACCGCACGCTGCGCGCCGCAACCACCGTCGAGCAGACCCTTGACGACCTCGCCGCCGCGCTCGACGCGACCCCCACCTCGCTGCTCGCGATCACCGGCGCGTCCAACGTGACGGGCGAGCTGCTGCCGCTGCGCACGGTGGTGGAGATCGCGCACGCCCGGGGCACCCGGGTGGTGCTGGACGCGGCGCAGCTCGCGCCGCACCGCCGCGTCGACCTGGCCGTCACCGGCGTCGACTACCTGGCGTTGTCCGGCCACAAGCTCTACGCGCCCTACGGCGCCGGCGTGCTGGTGGGCCGGCGCGACTGGCTGGACCGGGCCACCCCGTACCTGGCCGGCGGCGGCGCGGTCAGCGCCGTGACGACCACCGGGGCTGACTGGTCGGCGGCGCCGCACCGGCACGAGGGCGGCACCCCGAACCTGCTCGGCACGGTGGCGCTCGCGCGGGCCTGCCGGGTGCTCGCGCCCGTCCTCGACGCGGCCGGGCCGGAGCACGAGCGCGCGCTGCTGGAGCGGCTGGACTCCGGGCTGGCCGACGTCCCGGGCGTCCACACGTTGCGGATCTGGCCGGACTCGCCGGATCGGATCGCGGTGGTCAGCTTCGTGGTGGCGGACCGCCCCGCCGGCTACGTGGCCGCGTACCTGTCCGCCGAGCACGGCATCGGGCTGCGGGACGGCAAGTTCTGCGCGCACCCGCTGCTGGAGCGGCTGTGCCCGGACGGCGAGGCGCTGCGGGCCAGCCTCGGCCTCGGCAGCACGGCCGAGGACGTCGACCGGCTGGTGGACGCGCTGCGCGCGCTGGTCACGACCGGTGCGAGCTGGACCTACGGTCCGGTCAACGGGCGTTGGGCGCCCACCCCGGACCCACGTGACCTTGATCCGTTCGGACTGGGCACGGTCGGCCGAACGGACGTCAGGGGTTGCGGCTCCGCCACGGGGTGACAAACCGTCGCGGGCGCTGGACAGATGGGTTTACCCTGGGGTATGGGACGACGAGAGTCACTCACCGTGGTCCCCCGGCTCGTGGGGCTGGCGGCGATCACCGCCCATGACGTCGCGTTGGACGCACACCTCCTGGCCGTGGATCAGGATCCCTGCCACACGCCGGCGGTGGCGGGTGTGGTGGCCGCTCAGCTCCCGACCCCTGGGACCTACCTCACCCCCGGCAGCCAGGTGCGGATCTGGGTCAAGACCGGCTCGGACGGCGACGGAGGCGGCGGTGGCGGCGGCCAACGGGTGCCCACCGGGCCCACGTCCGTCACGCCGTCCGGAGCCAAGTAGCGTCACGCCACGGTGACGCCGAGCCGGGCGAGCAGGTCACGCACCCGGTGTTCGATCTGGTCGCGGATCGGCCGTACCCGGTCGAGCTCCAGCCCGGCGGGGTCGTCGAGCGACCAGTCCTCGTAGCGGCGGCCTGGGAAGACGGGGCAGGCGTCCCCGCATCCCATGGTGATCACGACGTCGGCCGCCCGGACGGTCTCGTCGGTCCAGCGTTTCGGGTGCTCGCCGGAGATGTCGATGCCGCGCTCGGCCATGGCGGCGACCGCGGCGGGGTTGATGTCACCGGCCGGGGTCGAGCCGCCGGACCAGGCCACCGCCCGGCCGTCGGCGAGGTGGGTGAAGAACCCGAGGGCCATCTGGGAGCGGCCGGCGTTGTGCGTGCACAGGAACAGCACCACCGGCCTGGCGGTCTCGCGGTGCGAGGTGCCGGTCATGACTCGGGTGCACCGCAGACGCACTCGCCGGTGTCGGGTTGGCCGAGGCCGTGGATGCTGAGGGCCTCCGGGGCGTCGGCCTTGACGGTGTAGACCTCCCACGGCTCGGCGCCGGGTCCGCGCACCCAGACCTTGTCCTGCAGGGCGTAACAGCAGGTGGTGTCGCTCTCCACGGCGGTGGTCAGGCCGAGCCCGGCGAGCCGGTCGGTGGCGGCGCGCACCTCGTCGGTGGTCTCGACCTCGACCCCGAGATGGTCCATCACGGTGGGCTGGTCGGGCCTGCCCTCGATGAGGACCAGCTTCAGCGGGGGCTCGGCGAGGGCGAAGTTGGCGTAGCCGGGGCGGCGCTTGGCCGGCTCGACCCCGAACAGCGACCGGTAGAACTCGATCGACCCTTCCAGGTCGGAGACGCGCAGCGCGAGCTGGACACGAGACATCGGTGATCCACTCCTTCTGTTTCGACAGGCGTCGAGACAGAACCTTGCGCCTTGATTCGAAGGCTGTCAAGGTAGACAAGTGTCAAATCAGGATCGAATGTTGGCGGTGTTGGACGAGGCGGTGGGCTGCTGCTCGCCGCTGGTGTGCGAGCCGCTGAGCGCCGAGCAGGCGGTCGAGCTGTCCCGGCTGTTCAAGGCGATGGGCGATCCGGTGCGGTTGCGGCTGCTGTCGCTGATCGCCTCCCACGAGGGTGGGGAGGCGTGCGTGTGCGACCTGAGCGGCGTGTTCGACCTGACCGGGCCGACGATCAGCCACCACCTGAAGGTGCTGCGCGAGGCCGGGTTGATCTCCGGCGAGCGGCGCGGCACCTGGGTCTACTACCGGGTGCATCCCGAGACCCTTGCTCGGCTCTCGACGGTCCTGGTGGTCGGGGCGTGAGTGGGGCGAACCCCACGGCGGGCGTGGTCGCGAAGCTGTCGACGTTGGACCGGTTCCTGCCGGTGTGGATCCTCGCGGCGATGGCCGTGGGCCTGGCGGGCGGGCGGCTGGTTCCCGGTCTGGGTGAGGCGCTCGACGCGGTCTCGGTCGGCGGGGTCTCGCTGCCGATCGCGCTCGGGCTGCTGGTGATGATGTATCCGGTGTTGGCCAAGGTCCGCTACGACCGGCTCGACACCGTCACCCGCGACCGCCGCCTGCTCGTCAGCTCGCTGCTGCTGAACTGGGTGTTCGGGCCGGCGTTGATGTTCGCGCTGGCCTGGCTGCTGCTGCCCGATCTGCCCGAGTACCGCACCGGGCTGATCATTGTCGGGTTGGCCCGCTGCATCGCCATGGTCATCATCTGGAACGACCTGGCGTGCGGGGACCGGGAGGCCGCCGCCGTGCTGGTCGCGCTGAACTCGGTGTTCCAGGTGGTCGCGTTCGCCGGGCTGGGCTGGTTCTACCTTGCCGTGCTGCCCGGCTGGCTGGGCCTGCCCCGGGCCGAGCTGACCGTGTCGGCCTGGCAGATCGCCCGCGCCGTGCTGATCTTTCTGGGCATCCCGCTGCTGGCCGGCTACCTGTCCCGCCGCCTCGGCGAACGCGCCCTCGGCCGGGCCTGGTACGAGACCCGGTTCCTGCCCCGGGTCGGCCCGTTCGCCCTCTACGGGCTGCTGTTCACCATCGTGATCCTGTTCGCGCTGCAGGGCGAGGCGATCCTGAGCCAACCCGTGGACGTGGCGCGGATCGCGCTGCCGTTGCTGGCCTACTTCGCGCTGATGTGGGCCGGCTCCTACGCCCTCGGCAGGGGCATCGGCCTGAGCTACGAGCGCACCACCACGCTGGCGTTCACCGCCGCCGGCAACAACTTCGAGCTGGCCATCGCGGTGGCCGTCGCCACCTTCGGGGTGGCCTCCGGCCAGGCGCTGGCGGGCGTGGTCGGCCCGCTCATCGAGGTCCCGGTCCTGGTCGGGCTGGTGTACGTGTCGCTGTGGGCCCGCCGCCGGTCAGCCGCCCCGGGGTCGTGGGGTGGCGCCGGCGATCAGGGCGGCGGCCAGCACGGCGGTGGCGGCAAGCGTGGCGAACAGGGTTGGGTAGCCGCCGAGCGTCGCGGCCAGCGCGGCGCCGGCCCAGGGGGCCAGCGCGGTGGCGAACATGGCGGGGGCGGAGAGTAGCCCGTTCAGCCGGCCGTAGTGGGCGGCGCCCCAGCGGTCGCTGACGGCGGTGGCCTGGAGCAGGGTGAACACGCCCCGGGCGGCGCCGGCGAGCATGGCGGCGGCGATGAGCAGCGGCGCCGGCCCGGGAACCGCCGCGAGCAGGGCCGTCGCGGCGGCGGACAACCCCAGGATGAGCACGCCCCGGGTACGGACGGTGGTCGCGGCGGCCAGCCGGCGGTAGCCGAGGCGGCCCAGCACCTGCCCGAGCCCGCCCAGCCCGAGCGCCCAGGCGGCCAGGCCGGTGGACAGCCCGCGTTCGAGCAGCAGCGGGATCTGGTTGACCACCACCGCGAACGCGGTGAACGTGGCCAGCGCGACGGCCGCGACCAGCAGCAGGAACGGACGGCTGCGTGCGATCGTTCCGGGCGCCCGGTCGGGGTGGTCGGCGGGGTCGGGCTCGGGCTGTGCTGGCCAGGGCCCGCGCAGCCCGAGCCAGTGCGCCGGGATCGTCACCACCGCCAGGACCGCCGCGAGCGCGAGGTAGGCGTGCCGCCACCCGAGGTGGTCGAGCAGGGCGGCGGTGAGCGGGGCGAAGATCGTGCTGGCCAGCCCGGCCAACAGGGTCAGCGCGGTCAGCGCGGTCACCCTGCGCGGACCCCACCAGCGGGTCAGCGCGGCGAACGCCGGCGGGTACAGCGTCGCGGACATCGCCACGCCGGCCAGCACCCACGCGGCGAAGAACACCGGCAGCGGCCCGGCCAGCGCGATGCCCACCACGGCCGGCACCGCCAGCACCGACCCGGCGGTCATGAGCGGGCGGGGGCCGTGGCGGTCCAGCCACCGCCCCACCGGGACACCGGCCAGCGCGGCGACCACCAGGCCGACGGAGAACGCGGCGGTCACGGTGGCCACCGGCCAGCCGGTGTCGGCGGCGATCGACGGCGCGAGCACCGGGAACGCGTAGTAGAGCACGCCCCAGCTGGTGATCTGCGTGCCGCACAGCACCACCAGCACGCGGCGCAGCGCCGCCGGGCTCAACCGGTGTGGTCGCCGGCCTGCGCGGCGGCGAAGGCGGCGAACCGGCGGGTGGCGGTCGGGTCGAGGCCGAGCTCGGCCGCCGCGGTGAGCACGGCGTCCACCGGGGTGGCGGCGGAGCCCAGGTGCCGGGCGGTGGCGGTCATGAGCTGGTCCGGGACGTCGGCGGGCAGGCCCAGGTCGGCGGCGATGCCCTGCAGCCCGGTGCTCACCGAGCACACGCCGGTCTCGGGTAGCGCGAGCCGGACGTCCCGTGCCGCCGCCCAGTCGCCGGCCAGGGCGGCCACCACCGAGCGGGCCTGCTCGTAGCCGGTGGCCATCAGGAACGTGGGCGCCCGGCCGTAGCTCTTCGAGCCGAGCGCGAAGTAGCCGGGCTCGGGGTGGGACAGCTCGGCGACGCCGTGCGGGTAGACGGTGCCGCAGGAGTGCACGTTCGGGTCGATCAACGGGGCCAGCTCGCGGGCGGCCTCCAGGATCGGGTCCAGCTCCAGGCGCAGCTCGCCGGCCAGCCGCCAGTCCGGCCGGTAGCCGGTGGCGGCGACCACCCGGTCGGCGTCGATCGACCGGCCGGCCGCGTCGAGCAGCCGCACCCCGCCGGCCCCGCCGTCCGCGCCGGCCCGCACGGTGTGCACCCGGAACCCGGTGGCCAGCTCGACCCGGCCGGCGGCGACCAGGTGGTGCAGGCCCGCGCCCAGCGCGCCTCGGGCCGGCAGCTGGTCGTCCTCGCCGCCGCCGTAGGTCCGGTCGGGTGCGTCCGCGCGGATCGCCCAGGTGATGCGGGTGCCCGGGGCGGACGCCGCGAGGTCGGCGAGCGCGAGCAGGGTGGTCGCCGCGGAGTGGCCGGCCCCCACCACCACCGTGTGCCGGCCGGCGTGGCGGTCCCGGTCGGCGCCGAGCACGTCGGGCAGGGCGTGGTCGATCCACCCGGCCGCCTCGCGCTCGCCGTGCGCGGCCAGCCCGTTGCCGCCGAGCACGTTCGGGGTCCGCCAGGTGCCCGAGGCGTCCAGCACCGCGCGGGCGGTGATCTCCGACCCGTCGGCCAGGCGCACCACGAACGGCGTGTCCTCCCGTCCGGCGGTGCGCACCCGATCCGCGCCGACCCGGCCGATCGCCACCACCTCGGCGCCGTAACGCAGTCGGGGCGCGATCCGCGGCAGAGCGGCCAGCGGCTCGAGGTAGCGGGCCACCAGATCGGCCCCGGTCGGCAGGTCCTCGTCGGCGGGCAGCGTGATCCCGGCCTCGGTCAGCAGCCGGCGCGCCGCCGGGTCGATGTTGTAGCGCCACGGGCTGAACAGCCGCACGTGGCCCCACCGCCGCACCGACGCCCCCGGCCCCGCGCCGGCGTCCACCACCAGGAACGGCAGCTCGCGCTCCACCAGGTGCGCGGCCGCCGCCAACCCGACGGGCCCGGCCCCGATCACGACCACCGGCCCGTCCCCCGCGCTGATCTCTCGCTCGCTCACCACGACCTCCTCACTCGCCAGCATCAACAACCATCGCGACTATAAACAGCATCTACTGTTAATGCCACTGTGCTTTACTGATATACGTGACGCGGGAACTCGACGTCGCCCTGCTCGACGTGACCAGCGATGCCTCGGTGCTCGACCAGGCGCGCCAGCTCGCGGCCTGCCTGAAGGCGCTCGGCGACGAGAACCGGCTGCTCCTGCTGGTCCTACTGGCCGAACGCCCGCGCTCGGTGCGCGAGCTGACCGAGGCGACCGGGATGAGCCAGACTCTGGTCAGCCACCACCTCGCCCCGCTGCGCCAGCAAGGGCTGGTCAGCGTCACCCCGAGGGGGCGCAGCAACATCTACGACCTGTGCTGCCAGGCCCTGGCCGCGCCCGTGCAGCTCCTGGCCAGCCTCGCCGCGCTCACCCCCGAGGGCGCCACCGCCTGCTGCACCCCCGCTCGGGCGCAGCCGGCCGGACGAGGCGTCAGCGGCTGAGCAGCGCCCGCACCCGGCTCGGCGGGTGGCCCACCTCGGCGCGCATGGCCCGGCTCAGGTGGGCGTGGTCGGCGAAGCCGAGGTCGGCGGCCAGCCCGGCCAGGTCGGTCTCCCCCGCCTCGATCCGGTCCAGCGCCGCGCGCAGCCGCAGCCCGTTGCGGAAGCGGGTGAGGGTCTCGCCGGTGTGCGAGCGGAAGGTCCGGCTGAGGTACGAGCGGGAGACGCCCACTCGCCGCGCGAGCGTGTCCAGTCCGGTCCACGCGGGGTCGGCGGTGAGCAGCTCACGGGCGGACTCCACCACCCGCCGGCGAAACGGCGCCATTTCCGCCGGCCCGGCGCGGCGGTCGGCCCGGCGCGGCAGCTCGGCGGCCAGCCAGACGATGCGTTCGGCCAGCTCGAACCCGTCGGCGCCCCGGCGGGCCCGCGCCACCAGCGCGCGGTGCGCGAGGTCCAGCCGGCCGCTGGTCAGCACCGGGTGGGTCGGCGTCTGGTCCAGCCGCAGCTCGCGGGCGAACGCCGCGTCGAGCCCGACCTCCGTACACACGTCCTCGCGGCCCGGACGGTGCGCGATGCTCTGCTCGTCGCCGGGGCGGCCCAGGTAGGCGGTGGCCGGGTCGGCAAGGCCCTCCCAGCCGGGGATCCGCAGCCGGAACGCGCCGCGCCGGATGAACACCATCCGGTACCCGGCCCCGGCCTCGGGCGCCGACCAGGCCGTCCGGGGCTCGACGATACGCAGGTCCGCGACGGTGAAGCTCGCGTCGGTGGCGATCCGGTCCCTCACCCGCACGAGCGCAACAGTAGCCGCCACCCGTGAGTGGCTAGGGTCGCCATGGCGACCCTAGCCACTCACGGGTTGTCCTTGGCCGCCGCCATGTGCTCGACCAGGCTGCGCGGGCGCATGTCCGTCCAGTGCCGTTCGACGTGGTCGAGGCAGGCCTGCCGGGTGTCCGGGCCGTGCGCCACCTCCCAGCCGTCCGGGACGTCGACGAACGTGGGCCACAGCGAGTACTGGCCCTCGTCGTTGCGCAGCGCGTAGAAGGTGCCGTTCTCGTCGTCGAACGGGTTGCTGGACATGGGCGACTCCTTCGCGGGACGGGGTGGTCAGCGGGCGGCGGGCGCGGTCGGGCGGCCCACCGGTTGGCGGTCCTGGTCGACGGCCGCCGCCGAGATCGAGGCCACGATCTCGCCGGTTCGCACGGCGACGTTGGACAGCAGGGACGAGGAGATCCCGTGGGTGTGCTCGGTGGGGCCCTGCAGGTAGACCCCGGCGAGCACCTCGGGCGCGGTGGCCACCCGGTAGTCGCGGCGGATCCGCAGCCGGCCGGCCGCGTCCCGATCCCAGGACACCCCGAAGTCGCCGAGCAGCGCGTCCGGGTCGCTGGAGCGGTAGCCGGTGGCGTAGACGACCAGGTCGGTGTTGATCACCTCGACGCTGCCGTCCACCAGCGACTCGACGGCCAGCTCCACCCGGTCGCCGACCTGCGCGACCTCGGTCACCCGGGTCATGTTGAGGAACCGCAGCCGCTCCCGGCCGGCGACCCGCTCGTGGTAGTGCCGGCGGTAGAGCGCGTCGATCAGCTCCGGGTCGACCACCGAGTAGTTGGTGTTGGCGTGGTAGTCCAGCAGCCGGGCCTTCACCGCGTCCGGCGCGGTGTAGAACTCGTCCACCGCGACCGGGTCGAAGATCCGGTTGGCGAACGAGCTGTCGTCGGCGGGGCTGTAGCCGTACCGGGCGAAGACCGCGCACACCTCGGTGTCGGGCAGCGCGGTGTGCAGGTAGCCGAGCACCTCCGCGGCGCTCTGCCCGGCGCCCACCACGACCGCCCGCTCGGGGCCGGTGCCGATCAGCTTCGGCGCGAGCCGCAGCAGGTCGTGGCTGTGCCAGATCCGCTCGCCGGGGGTGACCCCGGCCGGCAGGTGCGGGGTCAGGCCGGTGGCGAGCACGACGTTGCGGGCGCGGTGAGTGGTGACGTCGCCGAGCGCGTCGCGAGCCTGGATCTCGACGTGCTCGACCAGACCGTCCGCGCGCCGCACCGGCCGGATGGCGACCACCTCGCTGCCGTAGTCGACCTGGTCGGCGAACTTCGCCGCGGCCCACTCCAGGTAGTCGTGGAACTCCAGCCGGCTCGGGTACACGCTGCCGTAGTTGATGAAGTCCGACAGCCGGTCTCGGCTGTGCAGGTAGCTCAGGAAGGTGAACGGGCTCTCCGGGTTGCGCGGGGTGACCAGGTCCTTCAGGAACGAGACCTGCATCGTTGCGTCCTCGATCAGCATGCCGCGATGCCAGCCGAAGCGCTCCTGGCGCTCGATGAAACGCGCCGTCAGCTTCCGGCCGCCGAGGTTGTGCTCCGCGAGCGCGATCGCAAGCGCGAGGTTGGACGGCCCGAATCCGACCCCGATCACGTCCAGGACCTCGACGCTTGGTTCGAGCGGGGCGGAGGCGGATGGTGACATCGACATCCTTTCGACGGGCAGGCGGCGAGGCGAGCGTGTGCCTTGGTCCGTGAGTCTGAGGGTAGGCTAACCAAACACTATCGGTGGAGCTGAGCGCTACCCGAGTGAAGCGAGATCACACTTGGTGATCGGCCGGTGTCTCGACGAAGTCGGCAGGGTCCGGGTCGCGGGTCATCGCCCAGTAGTCCACGACCCGGTAGGGCGAGTTCGTCACGACCCGGCCACGGGAGTTGCGGTAGTACGTGGTCATGCCGGGGTGGCTCCACACCATCCGGGCGTGCTCGGCGTCGACGTCGGCGACCCAGCGGCGGTGCGCCTCGGGGCGGCACTCCAGCGCGCCGACGCCGTCGCGGGCCATCCGGGTGACCAGGTCGACGATGTAGTGGCCCTGGGCCTCGGCGATGAAGATGAAGCTGCCGCCGGCACCCGCGTTGGTGTTCGGCCCGTACATGAAGAACAGGTTCGGGAAGCCCGGCGCGCAGATGCCGAGGTAGGCCGACGCGTCGTCCTCGCCCCACTGCTCGCGCAGCGTCCGGCCGCCCCGTCCGGTCACCCGGAGCGTGCCGGGGTAGCGCTGGGCGTCGAAGCCGGTGGCGAGCACCACCACGTCCGCGTCGACGGCTTGTCCGCCGGTGCTGACCACGCCGGTCTCGGTGACCTCTCGGACGCCCTCGGCGACCAGCTCGACGTTGTCCCGCTTCAGCGCGGCGTACCAGCCGGTGTCGAGCAGCATGCGCTTGCCGAACGGCGGGTAGTCCGGCAGGCACTTCTCGACCAGGTCCGGCCGGTCGGCGAGCTGGTCGCGCAGGTGGCGGGCGAAGTAGCGGCGGTGGCCGTCGTTGACGGCGTTGAGCGAGCGCTGCGGGTGCGGCCAGTCCGGGTCGATGCGCAGCGACGGGTGCACCCTGTCGTTGAACACCCACGCCAGCCGGAACCGGTACCAGGCGTGGTAGTACGGCACCCGGTCCATGAGCCAGTGCACGTCCGGGCCGATCGGGCGGTAGTACTCCTCGTCGGGTGCGATCCACTGCGCGGAGCGCTGCAGCACCGTCAGCCGCTCGACCCGGTCGGCGATCGCGGGCACCACCTGCATCGCGCTCGCGCCGGTGCCGACCACCGCCACCCGCTTGCCGGTCAGGTCGAGGTCGGACGGCCAGCGCGCGCTGTGGAAGATCGGGCCGCGGAACGAGCCCAGCCCGGGCAGCTCCGGCACCTTCGGGGTGTGGAACAGGCCGACCGCGCTGACCACCGCCGTGGCCTCGTACTCGTGGCCGCCGCCGTCCGGGCCGTGCGCGCTCACCGTCCACCGCCGCGCCGGCTCGTCGTAGCGCAGCTCGTCCACGGTCACGCCGAACCTGATGTGCTCGCGCAGCCCGAAGTGGTCGGCCATGTCCGAGAGGTAGCCGGCCACCTCGTCGCGCTTGCCGAAGTGCGTGGACCAGTTGCGGCGGTAGAACGAGAACGAGTACAGGTAGCTCGGCGTGTCCACCCCGGCGCCGGGATAGGCGTTGGTCAGCCAGACGCCGCCGACGTCGGCGTTGCGCTCCAGGATGACGAACGGGATCCCGGCGGCTCGCAGGCGTACGCCGGCGATCAGCCCGGAGGCGCCCGCGCCGATCACCACCACGCGGAAGTCGCGCGCGGCGATCCGCTCCGGCGGCACCGGTTCGGGTTCGGGCGCCGGCTCGAAGCCCATCTCCTCGCGCATCAGCCGCTCGTACTCGTCCGGCACCGCCTCGGCGACACAGGTGCTGAGCATCTCGCGCAGCAGCTCGACGCCCGGGTCGGGCACCGCCACCGGGGCGCCGCGCGACCAGGCGGCGATGGCGGTGACGGCCTCGGCGCGGATGTGGGCGGCGGTGGGCTCGTCGAAGCCGCCGGCGTCGTTCGGGCCCAGCCCACGGGTGCGGCTCGGGCGGTACGGGTCGCGCAGCCAGCGCCGGTCGCCGGTGAGGTGGAAGAGCACCATGACCAGGGTGGGCAGGTTCGCCGCCGCGACGGCGGCGCGCAGCCGGTCATGGTCGAGCGGTCGGTCCGGAGTCGGCGTCATCCCGGGCTGTCGCTCCCCCGTCGACAATTCATTCCAGCTAGTCGGAATGTACCTACGGCGATACGGGGGTGCAAGGCGGTCAGGAACGATCAGGACGGGACCGGGACGGCCGCGTCCGGCGAGGTGTCGATCTCCGCCGGCCTGGTCGCGCCGAGCCCGCGCAGCGCCATCGCCGCGAACTGCGCCGCGACCTGGCCCGGCCGCAGCGCGCCGTCCTCGTGGTACCACTGGTAGGACCAGATGCACAGGCCGAGCACCCCGAGCGCGGCGACGTCCGCGTCCTGCCCGGCGGAGAACTCCCCCACGGCGATCCCGCGCCGCACGGTGTCCTGGAACAGCCGGGTGAAGTCGCGCCGCCTGGCCAGGATCGCGTCCCGCGTCTCGCCGGTCAGCAGGTGCTGTTCGCGGAAGAAGACCCGGACGTGCTTCTGGTAGTCGATGCAGACCATGACCACGTCGAACGCCATCCGGGCGAGCTGGTCGATCGGCGAGGTGTAGCGCCGCAGGGCGTGCCGCTGCTGCTCCACGATCTTGTCGAGGAACTGGTCGTGCAGGATGTGCAGCGCGCGGTCCTTGGTCTCGAAGTGGTGGTAGAACGCGCCCTTGGTCACGCCGGCGCGGTCGGCCACGTCCTGCGTCGAGGTGGTGCGGAAGCCGCGCTCGGCGAACAGGTCCAGCGCCGCGTCCAGCAGCGCGCGCCGCGTCTGGTCCGGGTCGTAGCTGCGCTCCGGCGGCTTGCGAGGCACGACCGTCCTCCCACGGCTGGCGGGACATACATTCCGACGGGAATGATATCCCGGGTCAGGCCGGACCTTCCTGGGTGATCACGACCAGCGGGATCTCGCGCTCGGTCTGGTCCTGGTGGGCGGCCATGGCCGGGTTGGCGCTGCGCAGGGCGTCGAGCAGCCTGTCACGTTCGGCGCCGTGCGCGGTGCTGGCGGTGCCCGCGGCGGTCTCGGTGCCGAACTCGAGGGTCACCCGCGGGTTGGCGACGAGGTTGCGGTACCAGGCCGGGTGGGTGGGAGCCGCGCGCGCCGAGGCCCAGAGCACGATGCGGCCGGGGCCGTCGTCGAAGTAGGCCACCGGCGTGGTGCGCGGTTGGCCGGTCCTGGCACCGGTGGTGGTGAGCAGGACCAGGCGCGCGTTCCTGAGCATCTCGTGCGAGACCCGGCCGTTGTTGGCCCGGAACTCGTCGATGATCGCGCGGTTGAAGGCGTGAACGTCGTCGGGTACGGACATGGCATCAAGCTAGCCCCTGCCGATGAACGGCATGCTGGTGGCGGTGATCGTCAGGAACTGCACGTTCGCGTCCAGCGGCAGCGCCGCCATGTAGAGCACGGCGTCGGCGACGTGGCGGGCCTCGAAGGTGGGCTCGGCGCGGACGCTGCCGTCGGCCTGGGGCGCTCCGGTGGCGATCCCCTTGGTCATCTCGGTGCTCGCGTTGCCGATGTCGATCTGCCCGCAGGCGACCCGGTGCGCCCGCCCGTCCAGCGAGATCGACTTGGTCAGGCCGGTGATGGCGTGCTTGGTCGCGGTGTAGGCGACGCTGCGCGGGCGCGGGCTGTGCGCGGAGATCGAGCCGTTGTTGATGATCCGGCCGCCCTGGGGCCGCTGGTCGCGCATGATCCGGAACGCATGGTGCGCACACAGGAACGCGCCCGTGAGGTTGACCTGCACCGCCGCCTGCCAGTCCGCGTACGACAGCTCGTCCACCGCCCCCGCCCGCCCGAACGTCCCCGCGTTGTTCACCAACAGATCCACCCGCCCCCACTCCCCGAGCACCGCGTCGAACAGGCCGGCCACCGACTCCGGATCCCCCACGTCCGTACTCAAGGTGACCACCCGCCCACCCCACCGCGAGTCGGGCGTCAGAGAGGGAGCGCAGCGACCGACCTCGGGCGAGCGAGCTCGCGAGCGAGCCAATGTCTCAGCACCCTGAGTCGCGCGTTCGGGCACATCCGGGTTCGCGGTCTCCTCCAGTCGCTCGGCCCGCCGCCCGGCCAGCGCGACCCGCCAGCCGGCGCCCAGCAGCGCCCTGGAGATCTCCCTGCCCAGGCCCGAGCCGGCGCCGGTCACCACCGCGACGCCTGGATCACTCATCGCTCCCACCGTCCCTCCCATCGCGAGATCGACACCCTCGCACGCGGCGCGCGGGTTTGCCCGCCCTGTCGGGTCCGGGAACGTGCGAAGCGCCTGCATGTGGTCGGCGGCGCGGCCCGGTTGGCGCTCGTGGTGGGGGTCACGGATGGTGACGGTAGGGCGGATGTCGGCCGGGCTGGCCGCCGCTGGTCGTCACGGGTTCGGGGCGGCGCGCCCGGGACGAGCACCGGGTGGAGGCGCAGGGTCGACGGCGGTTCGGCGGCGGACGCCGTCGAGCACCAGCGAGAGCAGCCTCTCCGCGCCGTGCGCGCCGTCCGGCTCCGCCGCGATCGCGATCGCGTTGACCAGGCGGAGCAGTTCGCCGAGGCCCAGGTCCGGGCGCACCGCGCCGGCCGTCTGGGCGCGTTCCAGCAGCGCGGCGCCGGTGGCGTCGATGGCGCGCTGGCACGCGGTGATCACGGCCGAGTCCTCGTCGCGGCCGGTCAGCAGCGCGGCGGCCAGGCCCTGCTTCGCCGTCACGTGCTCGATGAACGCCCACAGCCACTCGGCGAGCGCCTCGGCCGGCGGGTGGGTGGCGCGCAGGTCGTTGCCGTGGCGGCAGAGCGCCTCCACGTCGCCGACGCACACCGCGACCAGCAGGTCGCGCCGGGTCGGGAAGTGGCGGTAGAGGGTGGCGTTGCCGACCCCGGCGCGCTTGGCTATCTCGTCCAGCGGGGCGTCGGGGCCGCGCTCGACGAACAGGTCGCTGGCGGCGGCCAGCAGCCGTTTGTAGTTGCGCCGCGCGTCGGTCCGCCTGGGCGGGCCGACGCCGGTGACCAGGGATACGGCCGGCACCGAGGCGGCGACGTGCTGGGGCATTCGGGGAGCCTGACCAATCAAAACGGGGATTCCCCCGTTACCGTATCTCACGCCGAAACGGGGATTTCCCCGCATGGTCAGGTCGGCGCGCGCTGCTCGCCGGTGCGGGTGCTGTGCCCTGCGTGCCGATACGCAACGGCTCCGCGCGCCGCCCAGCCGGATGCCCGATGCGGGTCAGGCGGGATCAGCGCTGCGCCGTTCCAGGTGTTGCTTGGCGAGCCGGACCTCCTCGCGCACCTCGGCCGGGAGGCGCCGGCGCAGCAGCGGCTCGACCAGCCAGCGCATCGCCGGCGTGACCCGGAACGTCAGGGTCCGGGTGACCAGGGTGGCGCCGCCGTCGGCCTCGGCGCACTCGAAGCTGGCGTCGAACCGCGCGATCGCGTGCTGCAGCCGGTTCCTCGGCGGCGGGGACATCGAGATGTCGATCCGCCTGCCCGGGATCAGCCGAACCTGCTGCACCACCTTCGGCTGCCGAACGCCGGCGAGCTTCGGCCGGCACTCGAACTCCACGAGGTTGCCGTCCCGTCGCGCCCAGGTCACCGGGCGGATCTTGTCGTCGACCTCGGCGGCGTAGCGCTCGATGTCCATCACGAACTCGAGGATCTCGTCGGGAGTGCACCCGATCGTCTCCCTCACCTGAACTCTAATCATGGTGAGAGAGTACTCTCTCACCTCGTGTCAGAACCAGCCCGAACCACACCGAGGGAACGTTTCATCGCCGAGGCCACCCGGCTGTTCGCCAGCAAGGGCTACGCCGCCACCTCGGTCGCGGACATCCAGCTCGCCTGCGGCCTCACCGGCGGATCCGGGGCCTTGTACAAGCACTTCCCGTCCAAGCGCGCCCTGCTCGCGGAGGTGATCAACACGCACGTGGTCACCATGCGCGAGGGCAGCCGGTCCTCGGGCGGCGAGCTGCCCGACGACCTGGTCGAGGCGCTGCGGTACGTGGTGCGCGTGGTCTGGGCCGGCATGGAGCGCGACCGCCAGGTGCTCCGGGTGATGCTGCGCGACCTCGACGACGCCCCCGACCTGCTCGCCGAGATCTGGGCCGAGGTGCGCGCCAACGTCTACGACGGGTTCACCCGGTGGCTGGACGCGCAGCGGGACCGGGGCACCGTCCGGGTCGCCGACCCCGAAGCGACCGGGGCGGTGCTGCTCGCCTCGCTGACCTACTACCCGATCCTGAACACGCTGATCGGCCACGCCCCCGGCGATGTCGACGCGGACCGCTTCGCCGATGCCTGGGTGGCGCACGCCGTCGCGACCCTGACCCCGCCCGGGACACCGGGCGCGGACGTCGGACACGAGCAGCGTGCGCGCCGAGACCGGTGGTGGCCCATCAGCGGCATCCGTCGCCTCTGGTCAGGCCGCTGACGCCGCGCGCCGCCGGCCGGAAGGCAGGCGAATCGGGGAACTCCCCGGATCACCGCGAGGGTGGCCGGCGCCAGACCCGACCGGCCAGCTCGCCCGAGGGATACTCGGCGCCGGCCATCACCTGCACCCGCCACGGGTCCAGGCGCAGCGGGGTGAACAGCGAGTGCCGCCACCTCTCCGGCCCGAACCCGGCCATCCCGTCCGCGCCCCAGCCCAACGGCGTGGGCGTCTCCAGAAACAGGTCGAACACCCGCCGCTTCTCGTCGTCGTCGGTGACCCAGGCGGCCACGCAGTCGACGAACACGGTGTCCTGGGTCGGGTTCCAGAACGCGCAGGCCAGGTGCGGGTTCGCCGCCAGGTGGCGGGTCTTGACCGGGGTCCGGCCGGTCACCGCCCACCCCACCGGCCGCCCGTCGCGGACCACGAAGATCGGGTGCAACATCCGGTTCCTCGGCCGGCCCAGCGGGTCCACCGTGGTGGCCGTGCAGAACACCGTCTGCGTCGTCATCCGTACGAAGTCGTCCTCGATGGCGGCAAAGTCGTCGACCAGCATGCGGTGAATCCTGCCCCGAGGCCGGCCGCCGTACGTCCCGACCTATGTGTACAGCGTAAACGGCGGATGGGTCCCGTTCAGGAAGTGGTCGCCGACCTCCCGCTGCTTGTAGGCCACCGGGTCGTGCAGCGTGTGGGTGCGGACGTTGCGCCAGAACCTGTCCAACCCGACGGCGTTGCCGGTCGCCCTGGCGCCGGTCACCTCGAAGACCGTCGAGGTGACCCGCAGCGCCACCTCCGTGGACTCCACCTTGAGCGCGGCCACGTGCTCGGCCAGCTCACCGCGCTCCTCCCAGGTCAGCGCCGCCCCGGCCGCATCCGCGCGGGCCAGGTGCTCGCCGACCTGGTCGGCCAGCGCGCCGACCGCGCGCACCGAGGACACCAGCCGCCCGTAGCTGGCCAGCACGTACGGGTCGGCGCCCGCCCGCTCCACCCCGGAGAACAGCCACGGCCGCGACGTGGACAGCGTGTACTCCCTGGCGGTGGCCAGCGCCCCCCGCGCGATGCCGAGGTAGAGGTTCCCGAACACGGCCTGGATCGCCGGCGTGACCAGCGACGAGCGCGGGGTGGCGCGCGCCGAGGAGATCGGCCCGAGCACCTGGTCCGGCCCGATCACCAGGTCGTGGAAGGTGACGCTGCCGCTGGCGGAGAGCCGCTGGCCGAGGTTGTCCCAGTCGCCGCCCCGAACCAACCCCGGGTCGTCTCCCCGGAACGCCACCAGCAGGTGCTCCCCCGCCGAGCCGTCTGCATGCCGGACCGCCCCGGCGGCCACCGAGGCATCCCCCACCGATACCCCGGTGGAGAAGTTCTTCCGCCCGCGCAGCAGGTAGCCCTCGCCGTCCGGGACCAGTTCGAGATCCGGGTCGACGGGGTTCACCGCGTCACCCCACAGCCACTGCCCGGCCGCCGACGGCGGACCCCAGCGCCGCAGCCCGTCCGGACCCGCGACCCACACCAGGTTCGCCGCGTTGACGTAGCTGTAGCCGAGCAGCTGGGCGATCGACCCGTCCGCCTCCGCGATCGTCCTGACCACCCGCAGCCCGACCGACCAGTCCAGCCCCGCGCCGCCCACCTCGCGCGGCAGCAGCAGCGCCGGCAGCCCCGCGTCGCGCAGCAGCTGGGCCTCGGCGGTCGGTTCGGCGTTCGCCCGGTCCCGCTCCAGGGCGTCCTTGGCGAGCACGGTGGCCACCTCGCGGGCGGCGTCGGCGGCGTGCTGTGACGTACGGACTTCGGTCATCTCTCCCCCTCAGGCTGATCGGTCAGACCAGGCCGGTGCTGGGCGGCGGCCGGTCGTTGAGCGCGTGGTCGCCGATGTACTGGATCTTGAGCCGGCGCGGGTCGTGCAGCGTGTGGGTGCGGGCGTTGCGCCAGTGCCGGTGCAGGTTCAGCGCGTCCGCCGCGCCCCTGGTTCCGACCAGCGCGAACACGTCGCTGGCCACGCTCACCGCCGCGGTGTCCGCCGCCGCGCGCGCCGCCGCGACCGCCACCGACGCCTCGGCCGCGCTGGTCGCCGTCAGCGAACGGCGGGCCGCGTCGATCGCGTCGCCGGCGTCGTGCAGCAGCGCCCTGGCCGCCCGCACCCGCAGCGCCAGCTCCCCGAAACCGTGGACGACCAGCGGGTCCTCGTGCGCCGACGGCGGGTCGAACTCCGCCCTGGGCCGGGCCAGCGTGCGGATCAGCTCCCGGCCGTCGCGCAGCGCCCGGTCCGCGATGCCCAGGTCGATCCCGGCGTGCAGGTAGTTGCCGAATGCGCCGAACACCTCCGGCCGCTCGAACACCTCCCCGATCGGCACCACCCACCGCGACGGGATCACCACCCGGTCGAACCGGACGGTCCCGCTGGCCGTGGTGCGCTGCCCCATCCCGGCCCAGTCGTCCACCACCGTCACGCCACGCGCGTCGGCCGGCACCCACGCGGCCACCAGCCGCCCGTCCGGGTCGTTGGCGTAGATCGGGATCCACGGGGCGAACAGCGCCCCCGTCGCGTAGTGCTTGGTGCCGTCGATCTCCACGTCGCCATTGGGTCGGGGCGAGAACCCGATGGCGAAGTCGCGGGCGGTGCGGGTGCCCCGCTCGGACAGCGCGTTGCCGAAGTGCCGCCCGGCGAGCACCTCGGCGGCGAAGAACTTCTGCTGCTCCTCGCTGCCCGCCTCGGTGAGCACCTGCACGAAGAAGTAGTGGTTCTGCGGGATCTGACCGACGCTGGCGTCCCCGGCGGACAGCACGGCCATCAGCTCGCCCATGGTGCGCGCGTCCAGGTCGGCGCCGCCGAACCGGGCCGGCACGGTGACCCCGAGCAGCCCGGACGCGGCCAGCTCGGCGACCTGCTCCCGGGGCAGCGTCCGGTTCGCGTCCCGCTCGGAGTCCCCGGCGGCCAGCCGCGCGGCGAACTCCCCCGCCACCTTCAGTGCCTGCGCCGCGTCGGTGATCACGGAGCCACCGCCTCGCGGTGCGCGAACCGGGCGCCCGGATGGTCGAGACGCAGCCGGACCTGCCCAGGCCCGTATAGCTCCTCGCGCAGCGTGTCGCCGGCGTACCCGGCGGGCAGCAGGCCGCGCCGGCGCAGCTCGGGCACCACCAGCTCGACCAGGTCCTCGAACGTGCCCGGGGTGATCGCGTAGGCCAGGTTGAACCCGTCCACGTCGGCCACGTCCACCCAGCGCTGCATCTCGTCGGCCACCGTGGCCGGGCTGCCCACCACCACGACGCCCATGCCGCCGATGCCGATCCACTCCGCGATGTCCCTCGGCGTCCAGTCCCGCTCCGGGTCCACGGTGGTGAACGCCTCCACCGCGCTGCGCACCGCGTCCGTCTCGGCGTAGCGCAGCGGCCGGTCCGGGTCCATCCGGGACAGGTCCAGCCCGCTCCAGCCGCCGTACAGGGTGAGCGCCCCCTCCAGGCTCACGTACCGGGCGTAGTCGCGGTACTTGGCCTGGGCCTCGGCGTCGGTGGGCGCGGTGATCACCGTCATCAGCGTGAAGAACTTGATCGAGCGCGGGTCGCGGCCCAGCTCCTCGGCGGTGGCGCGGGTGGCCGCGATCGAGCGGGCCAGGATCTCCGGGCGGGTCGCGGTGACGAAGATGCCCTCGGCGTGCGCGGCGGCGAACCGCCGGCCCCGGGGCGACGCGCCGGCCTGGAAGATCACCGGGGTGCGCTGCGGCGAGGGCTCGGTGAGCGCGATGCCCGGCACGTCGAAGTACCGGCCGCGATGCCCGATCGAATGCACCTTCGCCGGGTCGGTGTAGACGCCGGCGGCGCGGTCGAGCCGGACCGCGTCGTCCTCCCAGGAGCCCTCCCAGAGCTTGTACACCACCTCCATGAACTCGTCGGCCACGTCGTAGCGCCGGTCGTGCGGCACCTGGTGCTCCAGGCCGAGGTTGCGCGCGGCCGACTCCAGGTACGAGGTCACCACGTTCCAGGCGATCCGCCCGCCGGTGTAGTGGTCCAGGGTGGCGAACCGGCGGGCGAACGCGTACGGCTTCTCGTAGGTCAGCGAGACCGTCACGCCGAAGCCCAGGTGCTCGGTCACGGCGGCCATCGCGGGCACGGCCAGCGTCGGCTCCCCCACCGGGACCTGGATGCCGTCCCGCAGCGCCGGCTCCGGCCCGCCCCGGTAGACGTCGTAGAGCCCGAGCACGTCGGCGATGAACAGGCTGGTGAACCCGCCGCGTTCGAGCAGTCGGGCCAGGTCCGTCCAGTACCGCAGGTCCCGGTACCGGTGCGACCGGTCCTCCGGGTGGCGCCACAGGCCCGGTGCCTGGTGCCCGGCGCAGGTCATGTCGAACGCGTTGAGGTGGATGCGTCGGGGACTCACCGCACGGCTCCTTGGGACAGGCCGCCGACCAGGTGGCGCTGGGCGGCGACGGCGAGCAGGTACACGGGCACGATGGCCACCAGGGACGCGGCGGCCTGCTGTCCGAACTGGACGGTCCGGTCGCCCTGGAACAGCGACAGGCCCACGGTCAGCGTCTGCGACGACGGCGACTGGGCGAACGAGACGGCGAACAGGAACTCGTTGTAGGCCAGGAAGAAGCACACCAGGCAGGCCGCGACCAGCCCGGGCGCGATGAGCGGGAGCACCACCCGGCGGGCGCCGGCCGCGACGGACAGCCCGTCCACCCAGGCCGCCTCCTCGATCTCCACCGGCACCCGCCGCACGAACCCGTCCAGCAGCCACACCGCCACCGGCACGTTCGCCAGCCCGTTGACCAGCGCCAGCCCGAGCGCCGAGTTGGTCAGCCCGACGCCCTTGAGCAGGAAGTACAGCGGCAGCACCGCGACCACCGGCGGCGCGCAGTAGGCGGCGAGCAGCAGCGAGTAGAGCCGCCGCCCTTCTCCGCCACCCCGCGCCGTGACGTACGCCGTGGGCGCCGCGACCAGCGCGGTGAGCAGCGTGGCGCCGAGCGCGACCAGCCAGGAGTTGGCCAGCATGCCGGCCAGCGGGACGGTGTCGAACGCGGCCGGCCAGTTGTCCCACCGCACCCGCGACGGCAGCCAGCCGCCGTTCTGCACGTCCTCGGTGCCGCGCAGCGACAGCGACGCCAGGAACAGCACCGGCGTCACCGCGAGCACCGCCGCCACGCCGAGCAGCGCGCGGCTCACCCGTCCGCTCCCCGGACCCGCCTGGTGACCATCCCGGCCACCGCCAGCGCAACCCCCACCACGACGCCGAGCAGCAGCGTCTCGGCGGCCGCCGTGCCCACCTCGAAGCTGCCCCGGAACGCGGTGCGGAACACCTCGAACCCGGCCACCGTGGTCGACATTCCGGGCCCGCCCGCCGTCACCACCGCCACCAGGTCGAACACCTTGAACGCGATGACCAGCTCCAGGATCGCGGCGGCCAGCACGGACGGCGCTACCACCGGGCCGACCACCGAGACCAGCGAGCGCCACCGACCGGCCCCGTCCAGCGCCGCCGCCTCCCTCAGCTCAACGGGAACGCCCAGTAGCGCCGCGTACACCAGCAGCGTCACCAGCGGCGTCCACTGCCAGACGTGGATCAGCACCAGTGTGGCGAACGCCCCGGCGCCGCTGCCCAACGGGTTGAAGCCCGCGAACCCGAGCGCGGCCCACAGCGGCGCGAACGCCCCGCCGACCGGCGCCAGCATCAGCTTCCACGCCACCCCGACGGAGACCGGCGGCGTCACCATCGGCAACAACAGCACGGCGCCCACCAAACCGAACCGCCCGCCGCGCGCGTCCAGCGCCAACGCGCACGCCGCCCCGCAGCCCACGCTCAGCACGGTGGCCAGCACCGCGAACACCACCGACCGGGGCAGCGAGCCGGCGAACGCGACCGACTCGGCCGCCGCCACGAAGTTGTCGAACGCCGCGAACCCGCGCAGCGGCCGGGCCAGCGACGACTCGGTGAACGCCAGCGCGACCCCCACCACCGCCGGATAGCCGGCCGTGACCAGCAGTGATGTCACCGCCGGCGCGGCCATCCAGAGCGGCACCCGGGACCGGCTCATCCCAGCGCCCGTTCCCAGTTCTGCTGCGCGGTGGCCAGCGACCGCTCGACGCTCTGGGTGCCCTGGATGGCGAGCGCGAGCTGGTCGACCAGGTCCTGCAGGAGCTTCGGGGCGCGCTTGTCCTTCGGCCAGGCCAGTGGGTGGCCGGCCAGCGCGTCCCTGATCACCCCGGTGGCGCGTCCGGCGGCGCGCTCGTACTCGGCGGAGCCCAGGGTGCTGCGCCTGGCCGGGTCGATCCCGGAGCCCGCGGTGCTGGCCAGCAGGAGGTTGCGCGCCGGGTCGGTGGCCCAGGCGACGAACGCGGCGGCCTTGGCCTTGTCCCGCGCGGCCGTCGAGACGCCGAGCCCGAACCCGGCGTTGAGCGCCGTGCGGTGCTCGGTGTTGGCGCCGCCGACGGGCAGCGGCAGCACCCCCCACTGGTCGACGATCTTCGAGGACGACGGGTCCTGGGCCTTGAGCCCGAGGTCGGTCCAGGTGTCCAGCATCGCGGCCTGCCCGGACAGGAACGCCGAGTTGGCCTGGTCGAACCCGATCTGCAGCGGCGTCGGCAGCGCGTACGGGGCCACGTCCACCAGGTGCCGCAGCGCCGCTCGGGCCTCCTCGGAGTTCAGCCTCGGCGCGCCGTCCGGCCCGACCAGGCTGCCGCCGTACCCGGCCAGCCGGTTGATGAATGAGCAGCCCAGGATCATCGGCACCTGCTGGCCCTCGACCACGGCGCCGTACACGCTCCGGCCGCTGCGCTCGGTGATCGTCCGGGTGGCCGCGTCGTACTCGTCCCAGGTGTTCGGCGGCGCCACCCCGTACCGCTCGAACACCGCGCGGTTGTAGTACAGCACGTGCACGTCCCCGTCGAACGGGACGCCGTAGCGCCGCCCGCCCAGCAGCGTGCACGCGTCGTACACCGAGGGCAGGAAGTCTGTGGTGTCGACCGCGGCGAGGTAGTCGGTGAGGTCGACCAGCGCGCCCGCATCCACCAGCAGCCCGAGCCCGAAGTAGAAGTAGTCGAACACGTCGAACTGCCCGGCCCCGCCCTGCACGTCCAGGATCTGCTGGCTGGTCAGCTGGTCGTACGGCACGGCGGTGACGGTGAGCTGCCCGCCGAACTCGCGGGCGAACGCGGGCGCGAGCAACTGGGTGAACGCCTGCACGTGCGGCTGGTTGACCATCGCGCGGATGGTGGCGCCGCGCAGGTCGGCGGGCGGGCCGGCGGCGAGCGCGGTGCCCGATCCGGAGCCGGCGCACGCGGCCAGCGCGGCGAAGGCGCCGGCGCCGAGGCCGGCGTGGAGCAGCGAACGGCGGGACAGGGAAGGCATGCGGTCTCCTGACCGGCCGTGGCCGGTGGATGGGACGGGGGCTGGGTTTGCGTCAGCCCCGACAGACCGCGGTGCAGGTCAGGCAGAAGTCCACATGATGCCGCCGGACCAGCCGGGCACGGCGACGCTCGGGCGATGCCACCACGTTCGCCTCCCTCCGACCGGCCTGGGTTCCGCCCGATTCTTGGCCAAGTTGATGGATTTTGACAACCTTATGAACGCCGAGCGCGGCGTGCGTCACACGTGGTCCGCTGTGTGGCGTACAGTCTGCGCTGTTGGCGGCCCTTGATCGGACCTCGGACATGGCTGATTCCGCCCGTGTGGATGACCTCGCCGGGAAGCCCTTGGGGCAACGCATCCGCTACTTCCGCAACCAGGCCGGCATGTCACAGCGGGTCCTGGGAGACCGGGTGGGCCGCTCGGCTGAGTGGGTCAGGGCCGTCGAGGGTGGCCGCATCCTTGCGCCGCGACTGCCGATGCTGGTCCAGATCGCGGCCGTGCTCGGCGTCCGCGATGTCGCCCAGCTCGTCGAGGATTCGGGTGGTGTCCCGTCCGAGGCGTTTGCCGGTCCCCGCCACGCGGCGCTCTCGGAGGTCCAGGCCGCTCTTACCGACTATCGGATCACCAGCGACACTCGTCTCCCCAGCCTGACGCATCTCGCCATCCGGCTGCGCGATGCCTGGCGGGTCCGCCACTCCAGCCCAGACCATCGCACCCAGCTTGGCCTGCTTCTCCCCGACCTGATCCGCGACGCTCAGCGGGCGGCGCGCGGCCTGCGTGGGGACGAACGACGAGAGGCCCGCCGAACCTTGTCAGGCGTATACCAACTCGCTGACTTCTATGTGGCGTACCAACCCGCGCCGGAGTTGGTGTGGATGGTCGCGGACCGGGCGCTCACCGAGGGCCAGGAGGCCGACGATCCTTATGTCGCGGCCGGCGGTGCCTGGGCGATGGTCCAGGCACTCCGTGATGCCGGCCGCTGGGAAGAAGCGATCGCGCTGGCCACCGACGCCGCCGGGCAGCTCACCCCGTACCTGAGCAACGGCGCCCCCGACGACTGGCGTGGCATGGTCGGCGCCCTGGACTCCGAGATCGCGTACGTGTACGCCCGCCGGGGTCGGCACGGTGACGCCTGGGCATGGTGGGAGTGGGCCGATGGCTTCGCGCGTCGCCTCGGACCGGGGTATCGGCATGTGCAGTCATCGTTCTCCCAACCGGTGATGGCCGCGCACGCCGTCACCCTGGGCGTCGAGCTGCGGCGCCCCGGGGAAGCGCTACGGGCGGCCGACTCGCTCGACCCGGACACGATCCCTTCGCTCGCGCGCCGAAGCCGACACCTCATCGAGGTGGCACGCGCCCATCACCAGCGCGACGAACGAGCGGCGACGTGGGCCATGCTGAACCGCTCGGAACGCACCGCGCCGGAAACCATCAAGTACAACGGCTACGCACGCGAGATGCTGCTCGACCTGCGAGACCGGCCGCCCTCAGGGCTTCGCGACGACGTGCGCGACCTCTGCGAGAGAGTCGGCTTGAACGCGTAGCCCGACCGGGTGACGGTACAAGGTGTACTCACCCGACGTCATCTGCCCGGACTTCTACCTGGCTGACCTGGCGGTACGAGCGGATCATCCAGCGCGCACTGGTGGCGGAGCGGCGTCGTCGAGTCCGCTGACAGGAGGTGTCAGCGGATCCCGCTTAACGTCCGCGCATGCCTACGAACGACACCCGCGCCGTGGTGCACGAACTCCTGAACCGGATGGCCGGCGGCGACCCCGACCACACCGCCGCGATGTTCGCCGACAGCGTCGACTGGGCGGTGTCCTGGCCGCCCGGGGACCACCCGACGGTGCCGTGGATCCGGCCCCACCGCACCCCAACCGAGATGGCCGACCTGTTCCGCGAGCTGCGCGAGTACCACGTCCCCGAGCGCTACCGAGTGTCCACGCCAACGATCCTGGTGGACGGCCCGGACGCCGTCGTCCTGGCCGAGTTCGAGCAGACCTCCAGGGCCACCGGACGCTCGTTCACCTCGATGTTCGCGCTGCGCCTGACCGTCCGCGACGGCCAGGTCACGAGGTACCACGTCTACGAGGACAGCCTCGCCATCGCCCGCGCGCACGCCGGCTCCTGAAACAGCCCGACCCCGCCGCGCTCGAAGTCGAGCAGGTGCCGCTTGCGGTCCAGCCCGCCCCCGTACCCGGTGAGGTCGCCGTTCGCCCCGACCACCCGGTGACAGGGCACGATGATGCTGATCGGGTTCTTGCCGTTGGCCAGGCCGACCGCCCGCGCCGCCGTCGGCCGCCCGATCCGCTCGGCCAGCTCGGCGTAGGACACCGTCTCGCCGTACCCGATCTCCAACAGCCCGGCCCAGACCATCCGCTGGAACGGCGTGCCCTCCATCGCCAACGGCAGGTCGAACTCGGTCAACCGCCCCGCGAAGTACTCCTCCAACTGATCGATGACCTTGGTGAACGGCGTCGGGTCCGGCTCGCCGAAGGTCTCCTCCGCCGGCAGGTGCCGCTGCTTGTCCATATAGAGGCCGGCGAGGCCGCCGTCGGTGGCGACCAGGGTGAGCGGCCCGATCGGGCTGTCCACCACGGTGTGTACCCGGTGCGTCACGAGTCTGTCCCTTCTCAAGCGGGGAGCCGGTTGATGGCGTGGTCGCCGGTCGACCACAGGTACTGGACGGCGTAGGCCCGCCACGGGCGCCACGCACGGGAGTATGCGGTGAGCTCGGCGGCCGACGCGGGCAGCCCCAGGCCCTCGGCGGCGCGCCGGATGCCGAGGTCGGTCGGCGTGAACGCGTCCGGGTCGCCCAGCGCGCGCATCCCGATCGTCTCGATCGTCCACGGCCCGAACCCGGGCAGCTCGCCGAGCTGGGCGCGGGCACGCTCCCAGTCGCTGCCCACGCTCAGGTCGATCTCGCCGCCGGCCAGCGCGCCGATCAGCGTGGTGAGCGTCCTGCGGCGGGTCTTCGGCATGGCCAGCCGCTCCGGGTCCAGCGCCGCCAGCGTCGCCATGTCCGGGAACAGATGGGTCAGCCCGCCGCCAGGGTCGGCCACCGGTTCGCCGTGCTCGACGACCAGACGTCCGGCCAGCGTACGGGCGGCCGCCGTGGACACCTGCTGGCCGAGCACGGCGCGCACCGCGAACTCGGCGGGGTCCACCGTGCGGGGCACCCGCCGGCCGGGGTTCTTGTTCACCACCGGCGCGAGCACGGCGTCCTCGCGGAGCAGGTCGTCGACGGCGACCGGGTCGGCGTCCAGGTCCAGCATCCAGCGGCAGCGGTTGATCGCGGTGGACAGGTCGCGCAGGTCGGTCAGGGTCAGCCGGCAGTCGATGTACTCCGGCAGCGGGCGCAGGGTGGCGATGCCGTGCCCGTGCGGCAGGCGCAGGGTGCGCCGGTAGGCCTTGTCGCGCCACTCCTCCACGCCGGGCACGGACGTCGCGATCAGGTGGCCGAACAGGTTGTCCGGGCACATCGGCTGGCGGAACGGCAGGCGCAGGGACAGCGAGCCGGACGTGGCCGCCGGGGTGCCCCGGGCCGCGCGCGCCCGCAGCTCGCTCGGCGTGAGGTGGAAGATCTCGCGGACGGTGTCGTTGAACGTCCGCACGCTCGCGAAGCCGGAGGCGAACGCGATGTCGCCCATCGGCACGGTGGTGGTCTCGATCAGCAGCCGCGCGGTCTGGCCGCGCTGCGCCCGAGCCAGCGCGAGCGGCCCGGCGCCGAGCTCGGCGAGCAGTTGGCGCTGGATCTGCCGGACGCTGTAGCCCAGCCGCGCGGCCAGCCCGGCGACGCCGTCGCGGTCCACCACGCCGTCGGCGATCAGCCGCATCGCCCTGGCCACCACGTCGGCCCGCTCGTTCCACAGCGGCGAACCGGGGCTTGCGTCCGGGCGGCACCGCTTGCAGGCCCGGAACCCGGCCTGTTGCGCGGCGGCCGCGCTCGGGTAGAAGCGCATGTTCTCCGGCTTGGGCGGCACCACCGGGCAGCTCGGCCGACAGTAGATGCGGGTCGTCAGGACGGCCGTGTAGAACCACCCGTCGAACCGGGCGTCCTTGGACTGGACGGCCCGCACACAGCGCTCTCGGTCCTCGTGCATGTTCCCAGCATCACCGCTGACCGCCGCCGTGGCTGGCGAAAATGCGACACCACCCGAAGGTGGCGTCGAGGCCGGGCTACCCGGCGGTCTGGTCGTCGGTGGCCGCCTCGGGCGCGTTCTTCTTCACCGACTCGATGCCGTTGATGGCGGATCTCTTGGACTTGTAACCCTCGCCGCCGGTGGCGATGACGTTGCCGTTGCTGTGCCGCAGGCGCCACCGGAACTCACCGGAGCGATCCTTGTACACCTCGAACGTGGCGGAGGCCATGGTGACACCCACTCTCGTCGGTTATGTGATCTTTTATCACGTAAGCGCACAGTAGCGGCTGTGATCACATTCTGACCAGTCTTGGTATCCGGTTAACCCTCCAATGGGCGGTGGGTGACTACCCGAGCCGCACCACGTCGGCGAGCACGACCTCGGGCTCCGGGAGCCGGTCCCCGGCCGGGCTGTCGTACACCACCAGCAGCCGGGGATCGCCGTCTCCGGGCAGCAGCGCGATGCCCTCGGCGTGGTCGTCGCCGTCCCCGTACGGCAGCTCCAGCTCGACGGTCAGCTCGTCGCCCCTGGCCACCTCGGGGGCGTCGGCCACTGCGGCGTCGTGCCAGCGGTAGACCCGGACCGGGCCGTCCAGGTCCATCGAGGGGCCGGCCAGCACCAGCAAGTCGGAGCCGTGCGGGCACAGGTCGCGCACGCCGAGGCCACCGAGGTCCAGGAAGTGCTTGCGGTAGCGGTTTGCGCCGTCGACGCGGCCCAGCCGCAGCCGGCCCGGCCCGTCCTCGACCGGGTCCAGCTCCAGCACCACCGCGAACCCGCGCAGCACCGGCCCGCGCAGCCCGATGTAGAGCGACTCGCCGTGCACCGCCAGGCCCTCGACGTCGAGCCCGTTGTCCTTCGCCGGGATGGCCAGGAACGGTGCCAGGTGCTCGTCGTCGGCCAGCTCCTCGGCCAGGTGCCGCTCCCCCGGCCCGCCGAGCAACGCCGAGGTGCGGCCGTCCTCGGTCCGCCGGACCAGCTCCGGCAGCCCGCCGGCCCCGTCCTGGACGGCCAGGCGGGCGATCACGAACCGGTTGCGTTCGAAGCGCACCTTGCCCAGCCGGCGGATCGCCTTGGCGTCGTCGTGGGCGTCCTTGACCCGCTTGCGCACCAGGCTGTGCGAGCCGGTCGCCCAGAGGTACCCGCCGACGCGGGCCAGCCCCTCGATGTCCGCCTCCTCGTCGGGCGGGCCGGGCAGCTCGACCAGGTCGGCCAGCCGGAACTCGCGCTGGTCTCCGTAGCCGGACCCGACCGGGCTCAGCCGCTCCACGGTGGCCGTCTCGTCGCCGGCGAGCCACAGGCAGCGGCCGTCCGATCGGACCGCCGAGAGGTTCACGTGCGTCTGGGCGGCCACCGCGTCAGGGTGGAACCGCAGCGGCACCCGCCGTTCGATCTGCATGCTCCGTTTGTACGTGGTGCGGGGGCCGGCGCGCCGCTGTTTACGCGACCGAGGCGCCCTGCCCCACCGGCGCGCGGGCGAACTCGACGCCCTCGTCCTCCACCGACCCGTGCCGCAGCAACAGCACGTCGCGCGGGTAGTTCTGGTGCAGCCGCCAGGGCGCCGAGGCGCCCTGCTTGGGCATCTTGTCCAGGCCACGCCGCACGTAGCCGGACTTCAGGTCGATCAGCGGCTCGCGGGCCGGCGAGGTCGGCTCCAGCGGGGTGACGGACCGGTAGCCGTGCGCGTCCATGTGCTTGAGCAGCCGGCACACGTACTCGGCGACCAGGTCGGCCTTGAGCGTCCAGGACGCGTTGGTGTAGCCCAGCGTGTACACGAAGTTCGGCACACCGGAGAGCATCATGCCCTTGTATGCCACTGTCTTCGGCAGCTCCACGTCGGCGCCGTCCACGGTCAGCGTCACGCCGCCCATCGCGACCAGGTTCAGCCCGGTCGCGGTGACGATGACGTCCGCCTCCAGCTCGGTGCCCGAGGTCAGCCGCACGCCGCGCTCGGTGAACCGCTCGATCCGGTCGGTCACCACCGAGGCCCGGCCGCGCTTGATCGCCTTGAGCAGGTCGCCGTCGGGCACGAAGCACATCCGCTGGTCCCACGGGTTGTACGTGGGCGTGAAGTGGGTGTCGACGTCGTAGCCGGCCGGCAGCTGCGCCCGCAGGCCCTTGCGCAGCAGCCGTTTGACCAGGTCGGGCTTGCGGCGGCTGAGCTGGAACAGCAGCATCATGCGGAACATGTTCATCCACCGCACGGCCGCGTACGCGGTCTTGGTCGGCAGCAGCCGGCGCAGCCGTTCGGCGGCCGGGTCGACCGACGGCAGCGACAGCACGTAGCTGGGCGAGCGCTGCAGCATGGTCACGTGGCCGGCGGTGTCGGCCATCGAGGGCACCAGGGTGACCGCCGTCGCGCCGCTGCCGATCACCAGCACGCGCTTGCCGCTGTAGTCCAGGTCCTCCGGCCAGTGCTGCGGGTGCACCACCTGGCCGGCGAAGTCCTCGATGCCCTCGAAGTCCGGGGTGTAGCCCTGGTCGTAGCGGTAGTAGCCGGAGCAGGCGAACAGCAGCGAGCAGGTGAACCGCACCGTCTCGCCGGTGTCCGCGCGCAGCGCCTCCACCGTCCAGCGGGCGTGCTTCGACGACCACTCCGCGCGCACCACCCGGTGGCCGAACCGGACCTCGCGGTCGATCCCGTACTGGCCGGCGGTCTCGCGCACGTAGTCGCGGATCGAGTCGCCGTCCGCGATCGCCTTGGCCTGGGTCCACGGCTTGAACGAGTAGCCGAGGGTGAACATGTCCGAGTCCGAGCGGACGCCCGGGTACCGGAACAGGTCCCAGGTGCCGCCGATCGCGTCCCGCGCCTCCAGGATCGTGAAGGTCTTGCCGGGGCATGCGCGCCGCAGGTGGCAGGCGGCGCCGATGCCGGACAGCCCGGCCCCGACGATCAACACGTCCACGTGTTCCTCGGCCATCTGGTGTCCCATCTCGGCGGGTGACTGGCTCTCCGCCAAGCTATCAACACGGTGTCGACTGAGTCAACGCCGTGTTGAGTGACGGCCGCCGGGCGGATAGGGTACGGACCGTGACGCAGCCATCCGCCCAGCCATCCGTCGCCGACAGGACGCGGCATTCGCGGGCCAGGCGCGCGTCCCGCCCGTCCGGGGACGAACGCGAGCAGGCGATCCTGGCCACCGCCGAGCGCCTGCTCGCCGACCGTCCGCTCGGCGAGATCTCCATCGACGAGCTGGCGCGCGGCGCCGGGATCTCCCGTCCGACGTTCTACTTCTACTTCGAGTCCAAGGACGCGGTGCTGCTCACGCTGCTGGAACGGGTGGTCGCCGAGGCGGACCGGGCCGCGTTCGACGTCCCCCCGCAGCGCGCCGACGACCGGGCGGCCGCCTGGCGTGACGCGATCAACGTCTTCTTCACGACGTTCCGGGCGCATCGCGCCGTGGCGGTGGCCAGCGCTCAGGCGCGGGCCACGAACGTGGAGGTCCGCCAGCTGTGGACCAAGGTCATGGAGCACTGGGTGCAGCGCACCGAGGAGGCCATCCAGGCCGAACGCGACCGGGGCGCCGCGCCCGCCGGCATCCCCGCGCGCGAGCTGGCCATCTCGCTGAACCTGATGAACGAGCGGGTCATGTACGCGACGTTCGCCGCCGAAGAACCGTCCGTACCCGAACCCCACGTGGTCGACACCCTGCTCCACGTCTGGCTGACCAGCATCTACCAACCCGTGAGTGGCTAGGGCCGCCTTAGCGGCCCTAGCCACTCACGGGTCTGCTCGGGCGAAACCGGGGCCGGGCTTGGGGCGTACCTCGTGTGCGGCGAGCGGCCTGCCGCAGCTCGGGCAGTACAGCGCCTGGGTGATCTCGTTGTCGCAGGCGGCGTGGGTGAACACCGCCGGCGGGCCATTAGGCGCCGCCCATCTGTCGCCCCATCTGGTCAGCGCCACGATCGCCGGGAGCAGGTCGTAGCCCTTCTCGGTGGGCAGGTACTCGTGGTGGTCGGGGTGCTCGGAGTATCGGCGTCTGGTCAGCAGGCCCTCGCGGACCAGCAGGTCGAGCCGGGCGGACAGGACGTTCTTGGCCACGCCGAGGCTGGCCTGGAACTCGCCGAAGCGGGTCAGGCCGCGCAGCAGCGAGTCCCGGAGCAGGAGCAGGGTCCAGCGCTCGCCGACGACCTCCAGCGCGCGGGCGGCCGAGCAGTTCTGCCCCTCGTACGTCCGTCCGAGCATGCCGTCAGCTTACTGGTTGCATCACAGGACCACGGTTCGCCAGAATGGTGGTCCTTTCATGCAACCTCGGTTGGTCAGGAGCGACGATGAGCGGAACCGCGACTTTCGACGAGGCGGGCTACCGGGCGGAGATGCGGGCGGACTGGGACGCGGCGGGTGCCGAGATCGTGGAGTACGTCGACGATCTGGAGAGCGGCCTCGGCCTCGTCAGCCGGCGGTTGATCGAGCTCGCGGGGCTTCGGCCCGGGCAGACGGTGCTCGACCTGGGGACCGGCTACGGCGAGCCGGCACTGGGCGCGGCGCGGGCGGTGGGGCCGAGCGGGCGGGTCATCGGGGTGGACCTCTCGCCGGTCATGATCGAGGTTGCCCGTCGCCGGGCGGCCGGGCTGGGCAACGTCGAGTTCGAGGCGGCGGACTTCGGGGCGGTGGCGCGCGCGGACGGTTCGGTCGACGCGGTGCTCTCCCGGTTCGCCCTGATGCTGGCCACCGACCGGACCCGGCTGTTCGAGGGCTGCGCCCGGATGCTCGTCCCCGGTGGGGTGCTCGCCGCGGCGGTGTGGGGTCCGCCGACGGCGAACCTGTTCGTGACCGGGCTGGTCGCCCTCACCCGCGAGCTGGGGCTGCCGAGCCCGCCGCCCGACCGGCCCGGGGCGTTCGCCCTGTCGTCGTCCGAGCTGATCGTCGAGGAGCTGCGGGCGGCCGGTTTCGCCGAGGTGGACGTCGAGGAGCTGGTGGTGCCCTTCCGGTTCGCCGACGCCGCGCGTTACGCGGGGTTGACCCAGGTGGTCATGCCGCGCGGGCTGCACAGGCTGGCGGTCCAGCGGCTCGGCTCCGAAGACGCGCTGCGGGAGCTGTTCGAACGCGCCGCCGCCGCGCACCTGGACCCCGACGGGTCACTGCCGTTGCCCTCGCTCGCCTACTGCGTCCGCGCTCACACCTGACCCTTGCGCCCCACCAGGTGGAAGACGCGGCTGAGCTGGCGGTAGGGGTCTCGTCGGCTGGCCTCCAGCTCGACCTCGGCCGTCGCCGCCACCTGCCGTGAGTCGCTCGCGTCCAGCTCGGCGCCGCTGAACTCCAGCCAGTCGACGAACAGCCACACCCCGTACCAGCGCACCGGCTCCACGCCCCGGTCGCGTATCAGTTCGCTGACCTCGTCGACGGTGTCGGCCCGGCCCGGCACGCCGAGCACCCCGATCTCGGTCCTGGCGTCGAACGAGGCCAGCGCGTCGTCCCAGCGCCGCTCCAGCGCCGGGCGCACCGCCGACGCGTCGGCGTTGCCCGTCATGATCGAGACGATGCCGCCGGCGGCGGCGCACCGGCACAGCTGGTCCACCATCGGCTCCGGCCGCTCGAGGTACCCGAGCACGCCGTGGCACAACACGGCGGCGAAGCGCCGGCCGTCCACCGCCTCGTCGGCCCTCTCGCCGTCGGCCTCCACCAGCGTCACCCGCCGCCGGGCCTGCTCGGGCAGCCGCGCCAGGCGCTGGCTCGCCTTGTCCAACATCGCCGGCGAGGAGTCCAGCAATGTCACGTCGTAGCCGGCCCTGGCCAGCGGAAACGACTGATGACCCGCGCCGCCGCCGACGTCGAGCACGGACGCGGGCTGCACCGGCAGGTGCTCCAGCAGGTGCCGGTGCATCACGTAGGTCCGCACGTGTCCCTTCACCGAGGCGTAGGCCTCGTCGGCGAACTGGTCGGCCAGCGCGGCCCAGGCGTCCTCGCTCACCGTGCCACGTTAACAGTAAGTAGTTAGTAACAAGTAACTTAGCCGTCATGACTGCGCGCATGAGCGGACATGAACGGCGATCCCAGGTGCTGGGGATCGCCGCCGGAGAGTTCGCGAACCATGGACTCCACGGCGCGTCGACCGAGGCGATCGCGCGCGAGGCGGGCATCACGCAGGCCTACGTGTTCCGGATGTTCGGGACCAAGAAGGCGCTGTTCCTGGAGCTGGTCGGCGCGGCCTTCGACCGTTTCAGCGACGGCATGTCGCGGGCGGCCCGAGGTGAGAAAGGCCTGAGCGCGCTGACGCTCATGGGCGCGCAGTACTACGAGATGCTGGCCGACCGCACCACGCTGTTGTTGCAGTTGCAGGGGTTCGCCGCGTGCGGTGACAGCGAGGTTCGTGACCTGGTGCGGACGCGGGTCGGCCGCATGTGGGACACGGTCGCCGACACCGCGGGGCTGGACCCGGTGACGGTGAAGTCGTTCCTCGCGTTCGGCATGCTGCTCAACAACGTGGCCGCGCTCGACGTCGGCGAGCTGGACGAACCGTGGGCCAAGGGCGTCCGCACCCGTATCCGTCCGGGGCTGTTCGAACACATCACCGCCGAGACCAACCGGTGAGGGTCAGGCGGACGGCAGCGGCGGGGGGTCGGCGAGCAGGCCGGCGATGGCGTGCACCCAGGTGGCGACCAGGGCGTCGTCGTCGACGGCGAACGTGGTGACGCCCAGCACCGTGCCGGTCAGCCGGGAGGACAGCAGCGCGCCGAGGCCCAGGGTGGCGATCGCGTTCGCCTGGTGCTCGGACAGGTTCGGCGCGCCGCGTTCGCGCAGCCACTCGGCGAACTCCGCGTAGCTGCTGCTGATCATCTTGTCCACGGCGGTGGTGAGCAGCTCGGGGCGCTGGCGGGCCTCCGCGACCAGGATCCGCAACAGCACCGCCTCCCCGTCCAGCTCGGCCAGCACATAGCGGGCGGCCATGGTCAGCTCGGCGCGCAGGTCGCCGAGGCCGCCGAACAGCCGCCGGATGTCGCGCAGCGCGTCCAGGCGGGCCAGGTGGCGCTCGATCCCGGCCTCCAGCACGGCCTGCTTGGACGGGAAGTGGTGGTAGAGCCCGCCGGCGCCGGGGGTGAGCCCGGACGCCTCCTCGATCGCGGCCACGCTGGTGCCGCGATAGCCGCGCTCGCCGAACAGCCGCACGGCCGCGTCCACGATGCGCTCGCGGGTGGGGGTTGACACGTTCGCCACGGCCTAAGTAAACACTGAGGTGTCACCAGCATCAAGTGAGAGAGTGTCAGTTATGGCTGATCTGGGCTCATCGGACCGAGAGCGGGACGCCCGTCCGATCACCACCGGTCGGGTGCGGCGGATGATCCCGTTGGTCGGCGCGACCGGTCGGACGGCGGGTGAGGCGGTGGCGGCGGCGTTGCAGCGTCGGCTGCGCGGCGCCGAGCCGGACGCGGCGGCCCGCCAGGCGCGCGCCGCCGACCGGTACGTCGAGCTGCTCGGCCGGTCCCGGGGCGTGCTGATGAAGGCCGGCCAGATCATGTCGTTCGTGGCTCCCGGGGCGCCGTCCTCGGTCGAGTCGGCTGCCCAGCGCTCGATCTACCAGTCGGCGTTCCAGCGGCTGCAGGCGGACGCGCCGCCGATGGAGCCGGAGCTGGCCGCCTCGGTCGTCGAGGCCGAGCTGGGTGCCCCGGTGGAGGCGTCGTTCGCCGAGTTCGCGCCGGAGCCGATCGCGGCCGCCTCGATCGGGCAGGTGCACCGGGCGCGGCTGCACGACGGCCGGGAGGTCGCGGTCAAGGTGCAGTACCCGGGGGTGGAGCGGGCGATCCGGGCCGACCTGGCCAACGTCGAGCTGCTGACCACGTTCCTGCGGCTGGCTCGCACCACGCTGCCGAGCATGACCAGGCTGGACATCCGCACCATCGCGGCCGAGGTCGCCGAACGGATCACCGAGGAGCTGGACTACCGGCGCGAGGCCGCCCACCAGGCCGAGTTCGCGCGCGCCTATCGGGGCCACCCGTTTATCCGTGTTCCGGACGTCATCCCGGAGCTGTCCGCGGACCGCGTGCTGACCAGCGAGTTCGTCGACGGGCTCCGGTGGGCGGAGGCGATCGAGGCGGACCGGGAGCTGCGTGACAGGTGGGGGGAGGCGATCTTCCGGTTCGCCTTCGGGAGCCTGCGGCGGCTGCGGCTGTTCAACGCCGACCCGCACCCGGGCAACTACCTGTTCCATCCCGACGGCGCGGTGAGCTTCGTCGACTTCGGCAGCGTGTCCCGGTTCACCGCCGCGCAGATCGCCGTCATCCAGCGGGTGGTCACCGCGACGGTGGCCGGTGACGCCGACGAGCTGTGGCAGGCGTTCGCCGAGATGGGCGTGCTGGACGCGGCGGACGCGCCCACGCCGGCGGAGATGCTCGGCTGGTACGGCCACGGGCTGGCCAACCTGACCGCCGAGCAGCCGTTCACCCACACCCCGGAGTTCGCCGCCGACACGCTCGCGCAGCGCTACTCCCCCGTCGGCGAGTGGAGCCGGGTGGCCAGGCGCCTTCAGCTGCCGCCCGAGTACGTGTTCCTGACCCGGATCGACCTGGGCATCATCGCCGTGCTCGGCGAGCTGCGGGCCACCGGGCACTGGGAGGCGATCCGCAAGGAGTGGGACGAGGGCGGTGCGCCGGCCACCCCGCTCGGGGTCCTGGACGCCGAGTTCTGGACGGCGGGGGCACGGCCATGACTGTGTCGTTCCGCCCGGAGCTGGACGCCTTCGTGGTGACTGGCTACGCCGAGGCGCTCGCCGTGCTGCGCGGCGACGGCTGGAGCAGCGACCTGCGGGCCAACACCGCCCGCCTCGCGCGGCTCGGTGGCCCGGACGAGGCCATGCCGGTGTTCACCCGGATGATGCTGTTCACCGATCCCCCCGAGCACACCCGGCTGCGCCGGATGGTGGCGCCCAGCTTCACCGCCCGCGCGGTCGAGGCGCTGCGCCCGAGGGTCGCCGCCATCGTCGACGCCGCGCTCACCGGCCTGTCCGGGGTGAGCGACGTCGAGCTGCTGGCCGACCTGGCCTACCCGATCCCGATCGCGGTGATCGCCGAGCTGCTCGACGTCGGGGCCGAGGGCGCCGAGCTGGTGCGCTCCGAGACGCCCAAGCTGACCGCCGTGCTCGAGCTGGACCCGGACCCGGCCAGCCTGTTCGACGCCGCCGAGGCCGCCGTCAACTTCACCGTGTTCCTGCTGCCGCTGCTCGCCGAACGGCGGGTCGACCCGGGCCCGGACTTCCTGTCCGCCCTGCTCACCGCCGAGGTCGACGGCGAGCGGCCCGAGCTGGAGGACGTGCTCGCCACCTGCCTGCTGCTGCTCGTCGCCGGCCACGAGACCACCGCGAACCTGATCGCGAACGGCGTGCTCGCCCTGCTGGACCACCCGCGCGAGCTGGACACGTTGAGCCGCCGGCCCGCCGCCGTCGTGGAGGAGATCCTCCGGCTGGACGGCCCCGTCAAACTGGCCGGCCGTACCGCCACCCGGGACCACGAGCTGGCGGGCCAGCGGATCCGCGCCGGCCAGCAGGTGATCGTCTCGATCGCGGACGCCAACCGTGACCCGGCCCGGTTCGCCGCGCCCGACCGGTTCGACCCGGGCCGCACCGAAGGACACCTGGCGTTCGGCGCGGGCGCGCACTTCTGCCTCGGCGCCGCGTTGTCGCGCATCGAGGCCGAGGAGGCGTTGACCCGGCTGTTCGCCCGGTTCCCCGACCTGCGGCTACGGCCCGACCTGCCACCGACCCGGCGCGCCTCGACCACCTTCCACGCGCTGCGCGAGCTACCCATCGACCTCTCGGAGCAGCCCGCGCGCCTCGGCTGACCCACTACGTCGAACCGACCGACCCCGCCGCCCGTTACCGCAGGTCAGGACCCGTGAGTGGTTAGCGTTGCTATGACAACGCTAACCACTCACGGGGTTGGGCGTGGAGCGCGGTTCCAGTGACCGAGCGCGGCCTGCTTGGGCTGGCTGCCGCGCGCACGGTGGGCCAAGGTCAGCAGACGCCGTCGCCGGGCTTCGGGTTGGCCAGCCCGAACAGCGGTCGCAGCGCCAACCCCGCCCAGGTGCCGCCGAGCGCGGCCAGCCCCCACAGCCAGCCGGAGGCGCTGCCGGACGCGATGCCCGCGAGGTACGCGCCGATGTTGCAGCCGTTGGCCAACCGGGCGCCGATCCCCATCACGATCCCGCCCAGCACCGCCGCCAGCGCGGTGCGCCACGGGATCCGCCGGTGCAGCGTCCACACCCCGCCGGCGGAGGCGGCCACGGCGGCGCCGAACATGATCCCGATGTCGGTGAGGCTGGTCTTGTCGGCGAGCACCGGCCCGGCCAGCATCTTGGCCTGCGCGGGCTGGCGCCAGAACGTCCAGCTCTCCGGGTGCGCGCCGAGCAGCTGCAGGAACTTCGCGCCCCACAGCCCGAACGCGCTGGTGATCCCCCACGCCCCGCCGGAGACCAGCAGCACCGCCCCGCCGAGCCCGGCCAGCGCGAGCGCCCCCACCCACAGCGGCCACGAGCCGCGCACCACCCGGGCCACGCCCCGCGCGCTGGGCACCGCGTCCACCGGCGGCGGCCGGCGCCGGGCCTGGACCAGCTTGGTCACCCAGACGACGGCCACCAGCACGCCGATGGTGATGGCCCAGGACCAGAACCACCCGACGTGGTCGGCGAGCACGAACGGCCGCAGCGCCGGCAACCCGGCCACCAGCGGATACCCCCAGGTGTAGAGCACCGAGCCGACGATGAAGCCGCCGAGCGTGAGCACGATCGCGGACTGGCCGGCGCCCACCGCGAACAGCGTGCCGGACGCGCACGCCCCGCCGAGCTGCATGCCCAGCCCGAACAGGAACGCGCCGAGGAGCAGCCCCACCCCGAGCGGGCCGGCGCTCGGCTCGGGCCGGGATCCGAACAGCCCCGACCCGGTGCCGATGACCAGCGCGAACAGCGTCGCGGTGGTGCCCAGCAGCAGCGCGTGCGCGCGCAGCCCGGTGCCGTTGCCGACGGCCACCAGCTGGCGCCACGCCGAGGTGAACCCGAACCGGGAGTGGAACAGCACGAACCCCAGCCCGCCGCCGAGCGCCAGCAGCACCGCCGGCTTCGCCCCATGTTGCGCGGCGACGAACCAGGTCAGCGCGGCCAGCCCGAGGGCGGCGGCGAGCAGTGGCAGCCGGCGGACGGTCGGGGCCGGCGACGGCGTGGGCGGCGGCGCGGAGACGGTGAACGTGGGGCGGAAGCGCGCGGGCTTGCTGGCCACCGAGGTGGTCGTGGTCATGGGTTCTCCGGGGTGAGGCGCGGACGCTGAACGTTCTCTTCAGCGGGCGCGACACAGCCCGTCGTCGACGCTGGTCAGGCTCGCGGCAAACAGCGCAAGGCAGGCGTCGATCAGCACGACATTCAGGGTAAGCGGCGACGGCGGATGACACTAGTGTCGTGTGCGAGGGCACAAGGAGGTGCGATGGACACGATCGCCGACATGGGCGGCACCGACGGCTGGGGTCCGGTGCCGGTGCCGCGCCCGGACGAGCCGCTGTTCCCCCAGCGGTGGCAGGCCAGGGTGTTCGGGATGACCCGGCTGGTCATGAGCCAGATCTCCGGGCGGAACCTGGACGCCTTCCGGCACTCGCTGGAGCGGCTGGACCGGGACACCTACCTGGAGCACGGCTACTACGGGCGGTGGCTGGCCGGCGCGGAGCTGATGCTCACCGACAGCGCGATCCTGGCCCCCGGCGCCGTCGATGCCCGCGCCCGCAAGGCACGCGGCGAGGACGTCACGGAACCGCCGATCCCCGAGCCGAACAAGCCGGACTACACCCCGACCGCGCCGGGCTGGCGCCGCGAGCTGGACCGCCCGCCGGCGTTCGCGGTGGACCAGCGGGTACGGGCCAAGGACATCTCCCCGGACGGGCACACCCGGCTGGCCCGCTACGTGCGCGGCCACACCGGCGTGGTCGAGGCGATCCAGCCCGCCGCGGTGTTCCCGGACACGAACGCCCACTTCCGGGGCGAGGACCCGCAGCACGTGTACACGGTGCGGTTCGAGTCCCGCGAGCTGTGGGGCGCCGACGCCGAGCCGTTCGCGGTCACCATCGAGCTGTACGAGCCGTACCTGGAGGACGCCTCATGAGTGCCCCGGAGCCCTTGTCCCCCGCGCTGCGCGCCGAGGCGCTCGAACAGCTGCTGGTGGAGCGCGGGCTGGTCGACCCGGCCGGCCTGGACCGGCTGATCGCCGCCTACGAGTCGGACATCGGCCCGCTCAACGGCGCCAAGGTGGTGGCCAGGGCCTGGACCGACCCGGACTACAAGCGCCGGCTGCTCGCCGACGGCGCCGCCGCGATCGCGGAGATGGAGTTCGAGGGGCCGAGGGCCGAGCACATCGTGGTGGCGGAGAACACCGCGAGCGTGCACAACGTCGTGGTCTGCACGCTGTGCTCGTGCTACCCGTGGTCGGTGCTCGGCCTGCCGCCGTCCTGGTACAAGGACCCGGCCTACCGCGCGCGGGTGGTCAGGGAGCCCCGGGCGGTGCTCGCCGAGATGGGCCTGCGGCTGGACGAGGACGTGCGGATCGTGGTGCGCGACTCCAGCAGCGAGGTCCGCTGGCTGGTGCTGCCCGAGCGCCCGGCCGGCACCGAGCACCTCTCCGAGCCCGAGCTGGTGCCGCTGGTCACCCGCGACTCGATGGTCGGCGTGGCCAAGGTGAGCGCGCCGTGACCGCGCCGCTGGACCTGGACGGGCCGACCGCGCCGCCCCGGTCGAACGGCGAGCTGGTCTTCGCCGAGCCGTGGGAGAGCCGGGCCTTCGCGATGGCCGTCGCGCTGCACGAGGCGGGCAGGTTCGCCTGGCCGACGTTCCAGGCCGCGCTGATCGCCCGCATCGGGACCTGGCATGCGGGCCAGACCTGGAGCTACTACGAGCACTGGCTCGCCGCCCTGGAGGACGTCCTCTCCTCGGACGGCGCCGTCGCGTCCGACGAGGTCACCGCCCGCGCCGGCCGGCTGGCCGCCCGGCCGTCAGGCCATGATCACCCGGAGCCCCATCCGTCGTAGTAGGTGATCTCCTCGACCGGCGGCCTCGGCGCGGGCCGGAAGCCGTCGCCCGTCGTGTAGCCGACGGCCAGCAGGCAGACCTGGGTGACCTCCGGCGGGATCCCCAGCAGCTCGCCGACCTCGCGTTCGTGCTCGCCCAGGTGGTAGTTCACGATCGAGCTGCCCAGGCCGCGGGCGCGCAGCGCCAGTTGCAGGCTCCACACCGCCGGATACACCGAGCCGTAGAACGCCGAGAGCTGCCCGTTGCCGCCCTCGGGGCGCCCCGCCATGCAGGCCGCGACGAACACCGGAACTCGTTCCAGCACGTCGAGCAGGTGGCGTCCGGACGCCAGCGTGCCCGGTGCCACCAGGTGCCCGTACCGTTCCTGCGACTCGTGCCCGGCGGCCCGGATCGGCGCCGCCATCCGGGCCTTCAGGCCGTCATCGCTGATCACCAGCCACCGGAACCCGTCGATCAGCGCACCGGCGATCGGGGCCTGCTGCGCGATGCGCAGGCACTCGCGCAGCACCTCCGGCTCGACCGGGCGGTCGAGGTCCAGCTTGCGGCGCACCGACCTGGTGGTCGTCAGCAACGTGTCCGGGTCCATCGGGGTGAGCAGGGTCTCGACGACCTCCCGCAGGTTCGGCGGTTCCAGGCCGTCCAGCGAGTCGAGCTCGTCGAGGGCGAACCAGCGGTACCCCAGGTAGGTCGCGCGCTCCCCGTCCGTCGGGGCGCCCGCCGCGACCTCGAACGCGGGGGTCCGGGCCAGGAAGAAGTTCTCGACCACGGCGTAGTCCTGGCCGGCCCAGCGGAACCGGCGAGGCACCGGGGTCGACAGTGTGAGGTTCGTCGCTGGCCGCGCCCCCGTCTCCTCCCAGAGCTCGCGGGCGGCCGCCCGCGCCGGGGACTCCCCTGGCTCCAGCCCGCCACCGGGCGGTTCCCAGATCCGGCGCGCGTCCACCGGGTCGAGCCAGTTGAGCAGCAGTACGCGGTCGCGCCGGTCCAGGCACACCACGCGAGCCGCCGGACGGTTCACGGGCACGGCCGCATGCTACGCCGCGCACGGCCGGCCGACGGTCCGCCGAGAGGAGCAGCCCGGTGATCCGGACGCCGATGCCGGCGGCGATGATAGCCAGGATTGTGAACTATCGCGGAAGCTGAGGTGATCAGTGGACCAGCCCTCGGTTCGGCCGGCCCGGACCTCCGACCTGGCGGCCATCGCCTCGATCTACTCGCACTACGTCGCGTACTCCACCGTGACCTTCGAGGTGCGGGCGCCGGACGCGCGCGAATGGGCGCAGCGGTTGCACGCCGTCGGCCGGATCGGGTTGCCGTTCCTGGCGGCCGAGATGGACGGCCAGCTCGTCGGGTACGCGTACTGCGCGCCGTGGAAGCCGCGCGAGGCGTACCACCGGACGGTCGAGGACTCGATCTACGTCGCCCCCTCGGCGACCGGGCGTGGCATCGGGGCGAGGCTGCTGTCCGCACTGCTCGCGGAGTGCGCGGCGCGCGGCGTCCGGGAGGTGATCGCGGTGATCGTCGACACCGACGACCCGGCCTCGGTCAAGCTGCACGACCGGCACGGGTTCGTCGTGGCCGGGCGGCTGCGGCGGGTGGGCTTCAAGCACGATCGTTGGCTGGACACCCTGCTGATGCAGCGCAGCCTCGGAGACCGCGGCCTTGGCGACCGCGGCCTCGGAGACCGCGGCCTCGGCGACGCAGCGCCGAAGGTGGGGCCAACCCCCTCGACAGGCGGGGGCGGCCATGGCCACGATGCCCGGGGCGACTCCTAGGCGGGCGGTACGACATGACAGTGGACAGCGTGGTGTCCAAGGACGGCACGGCCATCGGGTTCGAGCGGCGTGGCCGGGGGCCGGCGCTGGTCGTGGTGCACGGGCTGTCCGCCGACCACACCCGGTGGGCGTCGGTGGCGGGCCTGCTCGCCGAGCGGTTCACCCTGTACCTGGTGGACCGGCGCGGGCGGGGCCTCAGCGGCGACGGGCCGCGGGGCGAGTACGCCATCGAGCGCGAGGCCGAGGATCTCATCGCGGTGGCCCAGGCCGCCGACGGGCCGGTCGCGGTGCTCGGCCACTCGTACGGCGCGCTGGTCACGCTCGAGGCGGCCGCGACGGCCCCGGTGTTCAACCGGGTGCTGCTCTACGAGCCGCCTTTCCCGACGCCGGGGCTGTCCGTGTTCCCGCCCGGCGTGCTCGACCGGATCGAGGCCGAGGTCGCGCGCGACGACCGGGAGGCCGCGCTGACCACGTTCTTCCGCGAGGCCCTCGGCCTGGACGAGGACGCGATCGCGCAGCTGCGTGCCCTGCCGGTGTGGCAGGCGCGGCTGGCGTCCGCACACACCTACGTCCGTGAGGGGCGGGTGGCGTCCGGCTACTCGCTGAGCCCGCGCCTGGCGGAGCTGTCGGTGCCGGTGCGGTTCCTGCTGGGCGCCGAGAGCCCGCCGTACCTCCGCGCCGCCACCGCCGCCGCGCACGCGGCGATCCCGCACAGCGACCTGGTGGAGATCGCCGGCCAGGCCCACACCGCCATGGACGGCGTGCCGGCGACGTTCGCCGAGATGGTGATCGACTTCCACGCGGCGTAGGGCTGACCGGTCGAGTATTTTTGGACCGGTCAACATACTCCCAGTGCGAACGAGGAACCGATGAATGCCGAGCGCCCCACCAGGGGACGGCCACCGAGGGTGCGAGCCGGCCTGGACACCAGGTCGCGGATCACCGGCACGGCGGCCGAGCTGATGCGTCGCCAGGGCTACCACGCGACCGGGCTGGCCGAGGTGGTGGCGCGCAGCGGTGCCCCCAGGGGCTCGCTCTACCACTACTTCCCCGGCGGCAAGGAGCAACTGGCCAGCGAGGTCGTGGCGGGCGGCGCCAAGGTGGTGACCGCGCTGATCACCGCCACCTTCGCCGCCAATCCCGACCTGGCCGGCGTGCTGCGCACGTTCGCCGATGCGCTCGCCGCGAACTTGGCCCGGTCGGGCTTCCGGGACGGCTGCCCGGTCGCCACGATCACGCTCGACGCGGCCTCGGACTCCGCGCTCATCGGCGAGTCCTGCGCGGCCGGCTTCACCGACTGGCGCGACACCATCGCCGCCGAGCTGTCCCGGCGCGGCTTCGCGGCCGGCGAGGCGGCCAAGGCGGCCACCCTGGTGCTGTCCGCGTTCGAGGGGGCGCTGCTGATGGCCCGCGCGACCCGCAACGTCCAGCCGCTGCACGACGTGGCCGACACGCTCGCCGCGCGCCTGACCCCCGAGGCGGTGGCCCGATGAGCGAGTTGGTCACCTCGGAGCTGGTGGACGGCGTCACGGTGCTGCGGATGAACGCCGGCGAGAACCGGATCAACCCGGACCTGCTCGGCGCCCTGGAGGCCGCCCTGGACGCCGCCGAGAACGGGCCGCTCGTGCTCGCCGGCGAGGGCAAGTTCTTCTCCAACGGCTTCGACCTGGAGTGGATGTCCACCGCGCCGGACGGCCAGGCGGCCACGGTGGTGCCCCGGTTCTGCGAGCTGGCGGCGCGGTTGCTGGCCTTCCCCGGCTACGTCGTCGCCGCGCTCAACGGGCACACGTTCGCCGCCGGGGCCATGCTCGCGCTCGCCTGCGACCAGCGGGTGATGCGCGAGGACAGGGGCTTCTTCTGCCTGCCCGAGGTGGACCTCGGCCTGTTCTTCAGCACCGGCATGACGGCGCTGATCACCGCGAAGCTCTCGCCGTCCACCGCCCACGAGGCCATGGTCACCGGCCGCCGCTACCCGGGGCCGGCGGCCGTCGCGGCGGGGATCGTCGGCGAGGTCGCGCCCGCCGACGACGTGGTCAACGTCGCGGTGAAGCGCGCGGCCGCCGCGGCCGGCAAGCCGTCGGCCTCGGTGGGGGCCATCAAGACCGGGATCCACCAGCGGGCCATCGACCTGCTCCGGGCGGAGGCGCCCGGGCGATAGCTTGCGCCGGTCTCGGCCCGGCCTCCATAATTCATAATAATGAATCTACTGGAGGCTTGATGGCCGAGATCAGCTTCGCCGCCTGCGCCAGCCACGCTCCGGGGCTCGCGGGGTGGTTCGACAAGGCCCCGGAGGACGACCGCCGCCAGGTGAGCGCGGCATACCAGCGGCTGCACGACGAGCTGGTGGAGTCGCGGACCGAGGTGCTCGTGATCATCGGCAACGACCATGTCGCGAACGCGCGGGTGTACGACTACCCGGACTTCACGGTCGGGCTGGCCGCCGAGCACGTCGGGCCCGACCAGTGGTTCCAGCCCTGGCTGCGGCTGGACGAGTACCGCATGCCGGGCGACCCGGAGGTGGCCGGCGCGCTCGCCGACGGGCTGGCCGACACCGGCCTGACCGTGCGGGCGGCCGCGTCCAACCTGCGCTTCGACGACAACGTCTCGGTGCCGGTCAGCATGCTGCGGCTGGCCGAGACCGGGGTCCGGCTGGTGCCGATCCTGCAGAACTGCACGGTCCCGCCGCTGCCCAAGGAGCGCGCCTGCTACGGCTTCGGCCGCCGGCTCGGGGAGCTGGTCAGGGATCGCCTGCCGGCGGGGCTGCGGGTGGGGCTGCTGGGCTCGGGCGGGCTGAGCCACGAACCCGGCGGGCCCCGGTACCTGGAGATCGACGAGAAGTTCGACAGGTGGTGGCTGGACCTGCTCGCGGACGGTGACCATGAGCGCGTGCTCAGCGAGGCCACCTTCGAGCGCATGGAGGCCGCCGGCGCGGGCGGCACCGCGGAGCTGCTGTCCTGGCAGGTCGTGATGGGCGCGATCGGGGAACGCCCGTGCACCCCGCTGTGCTACGTGTGCGTGCCGCAGTGGCGGTGCGGGGTCGGCGCGGTGCGCTGGGAGCTCGACTCGACACCGGTCGGAGGCTGAGATGTCGCTTCGCTACTTCAGGCCGGAGCTGCGCAGCAACGACCTGGTCCAGGACGTCAAGTGGGATCCGGAGCTGCTGCGCCGGTTCACCGAGGACGAGGCGGGCGTGCTCGACCAGTACCGGCTGCCCGAACCGGAGCGCCGGGCCATCGCGGACCGGGACTTCAAGCGGCTCTACCACCTCGGGCTGCACCCCTACCTGCTGTCCCAGCTGGCCCGGCTGATCTACGGCACCGCCGAGCGGGCCGGCACCTCCGCCGCCGCGCTGGCGCTCACCGAGTCGCTGCTGGGCACTAACGATGACTCGGCCGAGGACGATCCCACGTGACGGCCCAGCCGTTCATCGATGTGCACACCCACGTCATGCCGCTGCCGTTCCTGCGCGCCCTGGCCGCCGACGGCCTCGCCGACCTGGACGGGCTGGGCGAGCACGTGGTGCGCATCGCGCCGGAGGTCTCCGGGCTGCCGATGACCGCGCCCATCCCCTGCCCGCCCGCGCAGTACGACCTGGACGCCCGGCTGTCCACGCTCGACTCCGCCGGCGTCGACGTGCACGTGGTCTCGGCGCCGCCGTTCCTGTTCGCCGCCCGGCAGGACGACCAGCGGCGGGTGTTCGGGCTGCTCAGGGCGTTGAACGAGGCGATAGTCGAGTTCGCCGCCGCCGCGCCGGGCCGGCTGGTGCCGCTGGGGACTGTCGCGGTCGGGCACCGGGGCGCTGCGGCCGAGGCCCGTCATTGCATGGAGGAGCTGGGCTGCGCCGGGATCGCGCTGGGCACCCACGGCGCCGGCAAGGAGCTCGACCACCCGGACAACGACGAGCTGTGGGACTACCTGGCCGCCCACGAGGTCTTCGTGCTGCTGCATCCCGGCGCGTCGGCCGCCGACGCGCGGCTCGGCGACTACCACCTGACCCAGCTGCTCGGCTTCCCGGTGGACACCGCCACGGCGGTCGCTCGGTTGATCTTCGGGACGGTGCTGGACAGGTACGACCCGCTGATCTGCCTGTGCCACGGCGGCGGCTGCGCGCCCGCGCTGGCCCCGCGCTGGGACCTGGGCTGGCGGCGCAAGGCGGTGGCCGGGACCAGCCGCCAGCCGCCGAGCGCGTACCTGTCGCGGTTCTGCTACGACACCGCCGTGTTCGACATCCCCACCCTGCGCCTGCTGGTCGACCGGATGGGCGCCGACCGGGTGCTGCTGGGCACCGACTCGCCGTTCGACCTGGCCGACCAGCGGCCGAGGGCCACCGTGGCCGCGCTCGGCCTGAACGACGAGGACGAGCGCCGCATCGCCGGCGGCAACGCCGCGCGGCTGCTCGGCGGCCGCCTCCTGGAGCCGACGACATGAGCCCGAGCACCTGCCTGCTGCTGATCGACCTGCAGAACGACTTCTGCCACCCGGACGGCGTGTTCGCGCGCGGCGGCCTGGTGCTCGACGACCCGGACGGCCTGGTGGACCGGGTGAACCGGCTGGTGGGCGCGGCGCGGTCCGGCTCGGTCCCGGTGGCCTGGGTGCGGATGCTCTACGACTGCGCCGAGGACGCCGGGCTGATCGCGACCCGCGGTCCTGGCATCGCCGGCGCCGCCGTGCACCGGGGCACCTGGGGCGCGCGGCTGCTCGACGGCCTGGACGCCCGCGAGGACGACCTGTGGGTGGAGAAGGACAGGTTCAGCGCGTTCCTCGGCACCGACCTGCAGCGGCGCCTGGCCGACCGGGAGATCACACGGCTCGTGGTCGGCGGCGTACGCACGGACTTCTGCGTGGAGTCCACCGTCCGCGACGCGTTCATGCGCGACTTCGAGGTGGTGCTGGTCCGCGACGCGGTGGCCGGCTACTTCCCCGACCTGCACGAGAACAGCCTGCGCGCGCAGGGAACCGTGTTCGCCGAGGTGGTCTCGCTGGACCGCGCGATCGACAACCTATATTGATTGTTATGAACTCGCCTGCGCCGCTGCCTCGGCAGAGCCGTTCCGAGTCGGTCGGTGACGCCCTGGAGTCGTGGATCGGGGAACGCGACCTGGAACCGGGCGCCCGGCTCGGCACCAAGGACGAGCTGCGGGCCCGGTTCAAGGTAGCGGTCGCCACCCTGAACGAGGCGTTGCGCATGCTGGAGACGCGCGGCGTCGTCGAGCTGCGCCCCGGGCCCGGCGGCGGGGTTTTCGTCGGCCAGCCGCCCGCGCTGGTCAGGTTCGGCCGCAAGCTGTTGACCCTGGACGGCGAGGCGGCCACCGTCGCGGACAGCCTCATCGTCCGCGAGGCGCTGGAGCCGCTGATCGCCGCCGACGCGCTCCGGCACCGCTCCGATGACGACATCACCGCGCTGCGCGAGCTGGTCGAGCGGATGCGGGCCGGCGAGACCGCGATCGACTACCTGCGCGCGAACTGGGCGCTGCACCGCCGGATCGCGGAGATCAGCCCGAACCGGATGCTCGCCCACATCTACTGCGGCCTGCTGGACTACGCCGAGGAACGGATCCGGCGCATCAGCCCCGACCGGCTGCTGGACCCGAGCGGGACGGCGATCCACCACGACCTGGTGGAGGCGATCGCCCGGCGGGACCAGGACGCCGTCAAGTCCGCGCTGGAGGCACACGCCCGCCTCACCCAGACCCCGCCCGCCTGACACTCCTCCGCCTCTTGACCGGGCTTGGCGTGTTCTCCATAATCATTATATTGATTAGGTGTGAGCGGTCCGGCAAGCTCGAGGAGGAGCGATGGACGCGGCCACGAGCGGGACCGCCCAGATCCGGTTGTCGCCGGGGCGGCAGTCCGGGCTGATCGTCGCCCTTGGCTTCGCGATGGCGGCGTTCTCGGTGAGCCTGACCATGCTCGTGCCGCTGATCCCGACGCTGGAGCGGCAGCTCGGGGTCTCGGTGGCCACCGCCACCCTGATCGTGACCATGCCGCTGCTGTCCGCCGTCGTCGCGGTGCCGGTGATGGCCGCGTGGGGCGAGGCGGGTGACCGGCGACGGGTGCTGCTGGTCGCGTTCGCCGCGCTGGGCGCCGGGTCGCTGGTCGCGGCGCTCGCGCCGAACGTGCCGGTGCTGCTGGTCGGGCAGGCGATCCGGGGCATCGGCGCCGGCGCGTTCCCGAACGTGCTCAGCGCGCTGCGCCACGAGTGCGACGACGTGCACCGCCGGGTCGGGGTGGGAACGATCAGCGGGTGCAACTTCCTCGGTCAGGGGCTCGGCGGGGTGATCGCCGGGCTGTTGCTGCTGCAGGCTGCCGGGTTCCGGGTGGTGTTCTGGTTCTCCCTCGCCGCGGCGCTGGCCGCGCTGGTGGTGGTGCGGCTCGCGGTGCCGGCGGCCCGCGCCCGGGCGCGCTACGTCCCGGACGTGCTCGGCACGCTCACCCTGGGCGGGGCGCTGGTCTGCGCCCAGTTCTTCCTCACCTACGGCCACGACTGGGGCTGGACGTCGGCGGGCACGCTGGGCCTGGTCGCGGCGACGGCGGCGCTGGTGCTCTGGTGGGTGGCGGTGGAGCGGCGGGCGGCGAACCCGGTGGTCGACCTGGCCATGCTGCGGATCCCGATCGTCTGGCGGGGCAACACCGGCGGGTTCGTCGCGGGCATCGCCCTGTTCGGCGCGGCGGCCGGGGTGTCCACCTTCGTCCAGCTCCCCCACCCGGCCAGCGGGCTGGAGCTGGGCGTCCTCGGCTCGGCCCTGGTGGTGCTCCCGCTGGACCTGATGATGCTGATCGGCGCGCCGCTGGTCGGCTACCTCGCGCGGTACACCTCGCCCCGGCGCATGCTGGTCATCGGGCCGGTGGTGATGGCCGCCGCGTTCGGCGTGCTGGAGGGCGTGCACACCACGCTGCTCTCGATCACGGTCCTGATGGCCTGCGTCGGGCTGGGCACCGCGCTGACCTTCGCCTCGATCGGCATCCTGTTCACCGAGGAGGTGCCGCCCGCCCAGACCGGCCCGGCGCTCGGCTTCAACTTCATCATCTCCCTGGTCGGCGGGGCGTTCTCCGGCGCGATCCTCGGCGCGGTGCTCTCGGCCCACGAGTCGGCGTCCGGTGTGCCGGCCACCGGCGGGTTCATGGTGTTCTGGGGCATCGGCATCGCGGCCGCCCTGGCCGCCGCGCTGATCATGGGAGTCCGCCGTCCCGACACGAGAGGCGACTGATGTCCTACTCGATCTTCGACCAGACCATCGCCGACATGACCTACCGCGAGGTGGAGCGGGCCGCCGAGCGCGGCACCCCGATCATCGTCCCGGTGGGCGTGATCGAGCAGCACGGGCCGCACCTGCCGCTGGGCACCGACGCCTACGGCGCCTACACCGTGGCCCGGCTGGTCCGCCGCCGGCTGGCCGCCACCGGCACCGAGATCCTCATCGCGCCGCCGTTCTACTGGGGTGTCAACGTGGTCAGCTCGGCGTTCGCCGGCAGCATCCGCACCCGCCCGGAGACCGCCCGCAACCTGCTGGTCGACCTGTGCACGTCGCTGGCCGAGGACGGCCTGGGCCGGCAGTACGTGGTCAACCACCACGGCGACCAGGCGCACCTGCGGATGATCCACGAGGCGCTGACCGAGGTGCGGGCCGCCGGGCACACCTCGGTGCACTGGGCCGAGCACGCGAGCACGGTCGCCCGCCTCGGCGCGGACCCGGCCGAGCCGATCTGGGTCACGCCCGCCGAGTCCGAGGGCTACACGGCCGGCGCCGGCACCGGAGAGCTGCTGAACATCCACGCCACCGGCTCGGAGACGGCGCTGATCGCCCGGTACTTCTCCGGCCTGGTCGACCACGACCAGTTGGAGCACCTCGAACCGGCCGCCGGCACGCCCGCCGACCTCGCCGAATGGCGCAAGGGCGGTGAGCATGCCCGCCGGGTCACCCCCGACGGCTACTTCGGCGACCCGTGGCCGTCCGAGCGGAGCACCTGGCAGTTCTACGAGCGCACCGCCGACGCCCTGGCCACCGCCATCGGAGATCACCTCGCTGCGGCGGACCGGAAATCGCCTTAGGATCACCGGGTCCCCTCGGCTCCACCTATCCCAGAGGTGCCCATGCGTCTCGCTCGGAAATCGATCCCCCAGGTTGTGTTCGCGTCCGTCCTGACCGCCGTCCTGGCGGCCTGCTCCACCGCCCAGCCGAGCACCCAGGCCCCCGCGTCACCCCCGGCGGCGGCCCAGGGCGCCCCGGCCCCCGGCCAGCCCGGCGCGGCGCCGCCCGGCGCTCCCAAGGTCATCTTCGACACCGACTTCAACGAGCTCAACGACGACTCGCAGGCGCTGTTCCTGCTGATGCAGGCGGGGGTCGACGTCCTGGGCGTGACGACGGTGTCCGGCAACACCTGGGCGTCCGAGGGGGCGGCGTACGCGCTGCGGCAGCTGGAGCTGCAGGGCAGGCCGAACATCCCGGTCTTCGAGGGCGCCTCCGATCCCCTCTTCGGCAGCCGGATGGACCAGCTCCCCGCGGAGTCCGCGCTCTACGGGACCGACCTGTCCTACCTTGGCGCGTGGAGCCACCCACGGCCGCCCAGCTACCAGCGGCTCCCGAAGCCGCCCTACGGCGGGTACGCGAAGGCGCCCAAGGCCGAGGGCTCCGCCGTCGACTTCATCGTCGACCAGATCAAGAAGCACCCGCACGAGATCACCCTGTTCGTGCTGGGCCCGGCGACCAACGTCGCGCTCGCGGTCAAGAAGAACCCGGAGATCGTGCCGCTGGTCAAGCAGGTGATCTACATGGGCGGCGCGTTCGACGTGCCGGGCAACCAGGGGCCGGCCGCCGAGTTCAACGTCTGGTTCGACCCGGAGGCCGCGCGGATCGCGTTCACCACGCCGTTCCCCGACCAGCTCGCGATCCCCCTGGACGTGACCGACACCGTCTTCTACGGCAAGGCCGAGTACGACAGGGTCACCGCGGGCGAGAACACCCCGATCACGCAGGAGTTCAAGGACCTGCAGGGGCCGAAGTTCGCCAAGGACCCGAACTCGCGCGACCACCTGTGGGACGTGCTCACCGCCGCCGTGTTCCTGCAGCCCGGACTGATCACCGCCGCCGAGATGCGCCGGGTCCAGGTGGACACCCAGTACGGCGTGGACTACGGCCGCACCCTCGGCTACGACCCGGCCCACGCCCCGGCCGGCACCCAGCAGGTGCGCATCGTGCAGCGCATCGACGTGCCGAAGTTCTACGACCTGTTCGTACAGGAGCTGACCAAGCCGCTGGCTCGTTAGCCTGGGGGTACGCACAACTGCGTATTCCGTCGCCGAACCCCGGGCTGGTTCCGTCCGTGTATGTCAACGGGCGCGGGAGCCGCCGTGCCCTCTTCGAGGGGAAGAACGACCGGGGCATGACGCACAGGCCGCGACCGATCACCGACGTCGACCGCCGGGCGAGTTTCGCCAGGCCGGCCGACACCATGTTCCTGGACCACCTCCCGGTGGACGTCCGGGAGCTGGACGCCCAGGCGCGGTTCGCCGCGCTGTCCGCGCTGTTCGACCAGGTCACCGCCCGCCGGCTGACCGGCGTGGGGCTGGCGTCCGGCTGGCGGTGCTGGGAGGTCGATGCGGGCGGGCCGAGGTTGCCGGGCCTGATCGCCGAGCGGGTCGGCCCGCTCGGCCGGGTCGTGGCCACCACCGACCGCGACCTGACCTGGCTCGACGCCGGGCTGCCCGCCTCGGTGCAGGCGCGCCGCCACGACGTGGTGCGCGACGACCCACCGGCCGGCGGGTTCGACCTGGTGCACGCCCGGCTGGTGCTGATGCACCTCCCGGAACGGGACGAGGTGCTGCGCCGGCTGGTGGCCGCGCTGCGCCCTGGCGGGTGGCTGCTCGTCGAGGACTTCGACTGCGACCTGCAGCCGCTGGCCTGCCTGGGGGCCGGACGGCCGGAGGAGCTGCTGGCCAACCGGGTGCGCGCGGAGTTCCTCGACCTGCTCGCCCGGCGCGGGGCGGATCTGGAGTACGGGCGCAAGCTGCCCCGGCTGTTCCGGGACGCCGGCCTGGTCGAGGTCGGGGCCGACGGGTTCTTCCCGGTCGCGGTGCGCGCCGGCGCGGCGCTGGAGATCGCCGAGATGCGCCGCGCGCACGAGGGCCTGCTCGCCTCGGGCCGGATCCGCGCCGACGAGCTCGACGCACACCTCGCCTCGGTCGCCTGGGGCCGGGTGGACGTGACCACTCCCCCGCTGTTCGGCTGCTGGGGCCAGCGCCCCGAGTAGCCCGGGTGCCCGCTCAGCAGTCGAAGACCGACCAGCAGATGTCGTTGCGCAGTCGCTGGTCGTCGAGCACGAGCTCGCGGATCGCGTCCGGGAGTTGGTCACGCTGCCACCGGCACTCGCGTCGACCCTCGGCCTCGGACTCGCCGGCCGGAACGGCGGCACGCGCGGCCTTGATCGCATAGGCGGCCGCGCCGAGGTCGTGGGCGGCGACGTGGGCCACCGCGCCGGCTTGTCCGGCCGCGTACGCGGCGTGGCGTGCCGCCCCTCGCTTGTCGCGCGCCGCCGCCATGGCATGCCCGCCGGCCGCGCGGGACTCCATCATCCCGGCCTCGCCGCGAACCCAGGCACGGATGTGCTCGATGGCCTGGCGCGGTCGCGGATCCCGAGGGTGAGCGGACTCGAACAGGTGCAGCACGTGCTCGGCGCACGAGGCCGCCCAGAGCGCGAGCAGGCGGTGATCGGAATCCGTCAAGGTCCCACCGCGGCGGATCGTCACGAGGCGTGGGTCGCGCACCTTCGACAGGATCACGGTCGGCATCCTTGTCGCACCGACCCGACCGGCGCTACCACGCTCACGAGTCTCCGCACGGTGCGCGGCCGGGCGGGTGTACGAGCCGATACATTGGGGCGGTAGGGCTCATGGTGAGGGGGAACGGCGGGATGAGCGTGCTCGACGGCATCCTGGAAGGCGTCCGCGAGGACCTGGCGGCGCGGCAGGAGCGGGTGCCGCTGGCCGAGCTGCGGGCCCGGGTGGCGGATGCGGCGCCCCCGCGCGACCCGATGCCGGCGTTCCGGGCACCGGGGGTGTCGATCATTGCGGAGGTCAAGCGCAGGAGCCCGAGCAAGGGCGCGCTGGCCGACATCCCGGAGCCGGCACGGCTGGCTGGCGAGTACGCGGCGGGTGGTGCGTCCGCGATCAGCGTGCTCACCGAGGGCCGCAGGTTCGGTGGTTCGCTGGAGGACCTGGCCGCCGTGCGCGCCGCCGTGGACGTGCCGATCCTGCGCAAGGACTTCATCGTCACCCCGTACCAGCTCTGGGAGGCCCGCGCGTACGGTGCCGACCTGGCGCTGCTGATGGTGGTCTCGCTGGACGACGGGTTGCTGGCCGAGCTGCTCGGGCTGGCCACCGAGCTGGGGCTGACCGCGCTGGTCGAGGTGCACACCGGCGAGGAGCTGGAGCGCGCCGCCCGGGTCGGGGCCGAGCTGATCGGGGTCAACGCCCGCGACCTGACCACCCTGGAGGTGGACCGCTCGGTGTTCGCCGAGCTGGCTCCGCGCATCCCGGCGGGGGCGGTCAAGGTCGCCGAGTCCGGGGTCGCCGGGCCGCGGGACGTCGCGGAGTACCACGCCTGGGGCGCGGACGTCGTGCTGGTCGGCGAGGCGCTGGTGCGCTCGGGCGACCCAAGGACGTCGGTGCGCGACTTCCTGGCGACGGCGAACGCGAACGCGAACACGAACTCCCCGGCCTGAGCCGCGTCAGGCGCCGGCCCAGGCCCGCACCCGGTTGCGCAGCACCGGCAGGCTGACGGTGGCGGCGCCGAGCGCGGTGTCGTGGAAGCCCTTGATGTCGAAGCCGGCGCCGAGCGCGGCGCGGGCCTCCTCGCGCAGCCGCAGGATCTCCCGCTGCCCGACCTTGTACGCCAGCGCCTGCCCGGGCATCCCGATGTACCTGTCCACCTCGACGGTGATCGTGTCCCGGTCGATCGGGGCGTGCTCGACCATGAAGTCGATCGCCTGCTGGCGGGTCCAGCCCATGGCGTGCAGGCCGGTGTCGACGACCAGCCGGCACGCCCGCCACGCGTCGGCGCCCAGCATGCCCAGCCTGTCCAGGTCCGTCTCGTAGAGGCCCATCTCGTCGGACAGCCGCTCGGCGTAGAGCCCCCAGCCCTCCACGAACGCGGTGTGCCGGTGCGCCAGCCGCCGGAACGCCGGCAGCCCGGTGCGCTCGCTCGCGATGGCCAGCTGGAGGTGGTGGCCGGGGATCGCCTCGTGGAAGGTCATGGTGGCCGTGCCGGAGCGGCCCCGGCCCGTCGGGTCGTGCAGGTTGACCATGTACTGGCCGGGCCGGCTGCCGTCCGGGGCCGGCGGCATGTAGTAGGCGGGCGGCACGTCCGGGGCGAGGTAGTCGGGCACCGGGGTCAGCTCGCAGGCCGCGCGCGGCAGCTCGCCGAACCACTCGCCCATCGCGGCGCGCGCCGCCTCGAAGCAGCGCCGGGCGTGCGCGACGATCTCCTCGCCGTCCCGGTAGCGCAGGTCCGTGTCGTCCAGCAGCCGGGCGAAGATCTCGGTCAGCGCGGTGGTGCCGAAGGCGCGCTCGCCGACCTCGGCGAACTCGACGGGCAGCTTCTTGGTGACCTCGTCCAGCCCGAACTCGTGCAGCTCCTCGGCGGTGAGCGGAAGGCCGGTGTGCGCCTCGATGAGCGCCCGGTAGATCTCCTCGCCGTCCGCGAGGTGGCACAGGCCGGGGCGGTCGTCCGGGCGCGCCGCCGGCGCCAGCTCGCCGGCCAGCACCTCGCGGTAGCGCGCGAACGCGGGCCGCAGCTCGTCGCGGACCGCGTCGGCGAGCCGGGCCCGCCACGCGTCGGTGCCGTCCCAGTCCGGCGGGCCGGCGAGCCGCACGAACGGGTCCCGCTCGGCCGGCGAGGCGAGGTAGCCGTCGACCTGGCTCAGCGAGCGGGTCACGTTGATCTTCGCCGGGGTGCGGCCGGCGGCCAGGCCCTCGCGGTAGCGCTGCGCGGCCTGGTCGAGCAGCCGGGCCAGCCCGCCGATCCGGGTGACGGCCATCTCGGCGTGCTCGGGCTCGGGGGCGCGCAGTTGGCCGGCCATCATCAGCAGGCCCGCGTGCGCGCCCTGCATCTGGTCGCTCTGCAGCTCGGCCAGCCGCAGGTCGATCTGGCGGATCGTGTCGTCCAGGTCGCCGAGCAGCAGCTCCCGGGTCTCGTCGACCCCGTCGGCCGGGATCTCGGCCATCCGTTGCCGCAGGTCGGCCCACTTCCGGCGGCGGCGGTGGTCGGCGTCGGCGGAGGCCTCGTCGGCCCGGTCGTCGTAGCGATGGTCGCCGAGGAAGGACGCGAGCAGCGGGCTCTCCTCCAGCCGGGCCTCCCAGTACTCGTCGGCCACCGCCCGCACGTCTCCGGACCGGTCCACTCCACGCTCCCCTCGCCGCTGATCACCTCGATGCTACGGGGGCCACTCCCGAAGCTGGCGAAGCAGCCGGAGGAACGCCTGCTCCGAGGGCGAGAGCAGCCGGTCGCGGCGCTGGCCCGCGACGATCGGCCGCCCGGCCGGCGGCGGGTCGACATCCAACGTGGCCAGCCGGCCGTCGGCCACCTCGTGCGCGACCGCGTGCTCGGAGACCAGCGAGACGCCCAGGCCGGCGTGCACCGACTGCTTGACGGTCTCGGTGCCCCACACCTCGATCGACGCGACGTCCGGCAGCTCCCACAGGGCCAGCGCGGTGGTCTGCATGGTCCGCGTCGAGGAGCCCATCTCGCGCAGGATGAAGCTCTCCCCCGCCAGTTCCTCCGGCCGCACCTGGCGGCCCGCGAGCCGGTGGCCAGGGCACGCGATGACCACCGGCCGGTCGGTGAGGATCTGCTCGTGCCGCAGCTGCGTGGCCGCCGGCCGGCCGGCGAACACCGCGAGCCCGATCTCGCCGTCGAGCAGCTTGCGCCCGACCTGCTCGGCGTTGCCCACGAACAGGTCGCAGTCGATGTCCGGGTGCTCGCCCCGGAAGTGGGCCAGCAGCCCGGGCAGCAGGTAGGTGCCCACGGTGGTGGTGCCGCCGATGTGCAGCCGGCCCCGCCCGAGGCCCTGCACCTGGCGGACGGCGGCGACGGCCTCGTCGGCGAGCAGGAACATCCGCCGGGCGTACTCGGCGAGCACCTCTCCCTCCGCGGTCGGGCGGGCGCGCGCCGCCGACCTGTCCACCAGCGTCGCCCCGAGCGCCGACTCCAGCCGGCGCACCTGCGTCGACACCGACGGCTGGCTCATGAACAGCTTGGTCGCCGCCGCCGAGAACCCGCCGCACTCCACGACCTGGAGGAAGATCCACAGCCGGTGGAAGTTGAGTTGCTCCACGCCTCAGTATGAGATGCAGGCCGAGCGCCACTCGGTGTAGAAGTCCCAGACCTGCGGCGAGCACTCCGGCGGGCCGTACTGGGAGCTCTTGGTGCCCATGTGCGGCAGGTGCGCGTACGCGCCGACGCCCGGCCTGTTGACGTGCAGCATTCCGGCCTCCAGCCGCTCCAGCGCCTCGAAGATCCGGGCCGGGTCCTGGGTGAACACCGTGCCCGACATGCCGTAGCGCACCGAGTTGGCGATCCGGACCGCGTCGTCGAACCCGTCGCAGTCGATCACGGACAGCACCGGGCCGAAGATCTCCTCGGTGGCCAGCTCGCTGTCCCACCTGACGTCGCGCAACACGGTGGGCCGCACGTAGTAGCCCTCGGGCAGGCCGTCGGCCACCCGGCCGCCGCCGCAGGCGATCTTCGCCCCGTCGGCCGTGGCCCGCTCCACTGCCTCCAGGCAGGCGGTCATGCGCTCCTCGTTCACCACCGGGCCGATGTCGCTGCTCGCGTCCGTACCAGGCCCGACCCGCATCGCGTCCACCCGCTCGACCAGTCGCTCGACCAGCTCGTCGCGGACCGAGGCGTCGACGATCACCCGGCTGGTCGCGCTGCAGCGCTGGCCGGCCTGCCCGAAGGCGCCGTGCACGATCGCGTCGGTGGCCCTGGCCAGGTCCGCGTCGGCGAGCACCAGCACGGCGTTCTTGCCGCCCAGCTCCAGTTGGGTCCGCAGCAGACGGGGCGCGCCGGCCTGCTGGATGGCCAGCCCGACCGGCAGCGAGCCGGTGAACGACACGCCGGCCACGCCGGGGTGGGCCACCAGCGCCTCGCCGGCGGCGCGGTCACCCTGGATGAGGTTCAGCGCGCCGGCCGGCACCCCGGCGTCGGCGAACGCCTGCACCAGCAGCGCGCTGGTCAGCGGGGTGAGCGGGGACGGCTTGAGCACGGCGGTGCAGCCGGCGACCAGCGCGGGGGCCACCTTCCACATCGGGATGGCCAGCGGGAAGTTCCACGGCGTGATCAGCCCGACCACGCCGATGGCCCGGCGGAACGTCATGGCCAGCGTGCGCGGCTCCTCGGCGGGGGTGGTGACGCCGTTGAGCCGGCGCGCCTCGCCCACGGTGAAGTCCAGGATGGCCAGCGCGCGGTCCACCTCGCCGCGCGCCTCGGACAGCCGCTTGCCCTGCTCGCGGGTGATCACGGCGGCGACCTGGTCGCGGCGCTGGGCCAGCAGCGTGCCGGCGCGGCGCAGGGTGTCGGCGCGGGCGATCGGGCCCCGGTCGCGCCAGTCGGCCAGGGCGGTGGTCGCGGCGTCCACGGCGAGCTCGGCGTCCACCCCGCCGGACTCGGCGAACTCGCCGATCCGGTCGCGCAGGTCGGCCGGGTTGGTGTTCGTCCTGGTCTGGCCGCTCTCGGCGGCGCGCCACTCGCCGGCGACGTAGTTGCCCAGGTGTGCTCGGTCAACGGATGGCATCTGGCTCTCCTGCTCGGTTCGGTGTGACGGACACCCTCGGTGGTCGGTGCCCGGTGGCGTGGCGCACCGCCTCGTCCAGCCGGTCCAGGCCGAACGGGCCGGACACGAACTCGCGGAACATCCCCTGGTCGGCGGAGGTGTCCAGGAACCGGACGGCCTCCACCAGGTCGGTCGCCGCATAGTTGTGCACGCCCAGGATGGTCAGCAGCCGGCGGACCACTGTCTCCGGCACCAGGTCGAGCGCGGGCGTCGGGAAGACCGACCCGACCAGGCCCAGCCGCCCGCCGATGGCCAGCAGCTCCAGCGCGGCGGCGATCGCGGAGTTGTGGCCGGACAGGTCGACGGCCGCCGCCGCACCCTCGCCGCCGGTGCCGTCGAGCACCCGCTCGGACAGCGCGTCCGGGGTCACCGCGTCGGCGCCCAGCCGGGCCGCGAGCGCGCGCCGGGCCGGGTCGACGTCGCTGGCCACCACGTCGGTGACGCCCAGCGAGCGGAGGTAGGCCACGGCGGTCAGCCCGAGCATGCCGCAGCCGGTCACCACGACCGTCTCGCCGGCCCGCACGTCGAGTCGCCGCACCGCGCACACCACGGTGGCGGTCGCGCAGTTCGCCGGCGCGGCCACCTCGTCGGCCAGGCCGTCCGGGACGACGACCACCCCGGTGCCGGCCAGCAGGTGGCAGTGGCTGGCCAGGCCGCCGCTGAGCCGCCACGGCGGGTCCATCCGGGCGTGCCCGTACTTGCGCAGCGACGCGCACTTCTGCGGGAAGCCCCGGGCGCAGCGCGGGCACGAGCCGCACGACGCCCCGACCGTCCAGGTCACGCGCATGCCCGGTTCGAGCCGCTCGCCGCCCTCGGCGGTCACCGCGCCGCCGGTCCCGACCACGTCGCCCACCATCTCGTGGCCGAGCACGGTCGGCAGCTCGACGTCCCGGTCGCCCGCGATGGTGTGCAGGTCGCTGCCGCACAGCGTGGCGGTGCGGGTGCTGACCAGCACCTCGCCGGCGGCCAGCGAGGGCAGCGGCACCTCGGTCAGCCGGAACCCCAGGTCGGGGCCGTGCCAGGCGGCGGCGACGGCGGTGGTTGTCATGCACTCGCTCCTAACGGCGGATGACGGCGGCGAACGCCGCGCTGGCCAGGCAGCAGACCGCCACGATGAGGAACACGTCGCTGGTGCGGCCCGAGGCGTCGATGAGGTGCCCGATCAGCGGCTCGCCGAAGCCGGCGAACAGGTAGGCGAAGAAGTTGACCACCCCGGTGGCGGTGCCGGAGCGGGCGGTCCCGACCAGGTCCGGGCACAGCGCCCAGAACGAGGCCTGCGGGCCGTAGACGAAGAACCCGGTCAGGAACAGCACGGCGATCGCCACCGAGGCCGAGTCGACCGGGATGAGGTACATTCCGCCCGCGCACACCGCGCCGAGCAGCATGAACACCATGATCGGCTGGCTGCGCCTGGAGCCGAACACCCGGTCGGAGATCTGGCCGTTGACCAGCGCGCCGATCGCCATCCCGATGGGCAGCGCCACCGACACCCACAGCGGGCTCACGCCGCCGGCGGCCTGGCCCTTCTCCCAGTTCGCGCCGAGGAAGTGCACCGGCACCCAGACCAGCAGCCCGTACCTGGCGGCGTTCTGGAAGCCGATCGAGACGCCGGTGACCCAGATCTTCGGATGCCGCAGCACCGCCGCGTACCGGGCCCGGGAGCCCTCGGGCTTCTCGGTATCCAGGGTCGCCGCCTCCGGTTCGACCGGCGAGGGCAGGCCGCGCTCGGCCGGCCGGTTGCGCGCCACCAGGAAGAACGTGATGCCCCCGACCAGCATCAACAGCACCGGGATCCGGAAGATCCACCGCCAGTCCAGCTCCCAGACGTCGAGCACCAGCACCGAGGTCGCGTACGCCACCACCGACCCGGTGCCCGCCGCGAACACGTAGAACCCGTAGGTCTTGCCGCGCTCGCCCTTCGGCCACCAGTTGGACAGCACGCGGCCGCCGGCCGCCCAGCCCATCGCCTGGAAGTAGCCGTTCACGCCCCACGGCACCGCGATGCTGGCAAAGCTCGTGCCCAGGCTCACCACCCAGTTCACCACCGTGGACGCCAGCGCGCCGATGGTCATGATCCGCCGGCCGCCGACCTTGTCCGCGAGGTTGCCGTTGATCGCCTGACCGACCGCGTAGCTCCAGAGCAACGCCGTGCTCGCCCAGCCCAGCGTCGCCTTGTTCAGCCCCAGCTCGGCCTGAATTCCGGGAATGGCAAAGCCGAATGTCTGCCGGCCGGTGTAGAAGAACAGATAGCAGAACATCGTCGCCAGCAGGACCGACCATTGCATTCGACGTAGTCGTCGATTGGGCACGTCGATATCCGGTATGGATGCAGGCATCATTGCCTCCAACAGCAATGTAATTTTCTATGCGACGAAGTTCGTGGCTACCCAATAGGCGTCGTAATTGTGGAGCTCGTGCCCTTGCGGAAGCTCGCGCACCGCCCTGTTGACCAGGAACGGCACCCGCTGCTCGGCCAGCCCGCCGTGCGAGCGCAGCGGCTCGCCGAGCTGGCTCAGGTCGTGCCGGTCCGGGGTGGTGCCCAGCGCGGTGCCCCGGTCGCCGATGACCACCAGCTCGCCCATCCGGTCCGCCGGCAGCTCGAACCGGGCGGCCGCGTCGTCGCGGCCCAGCGCCAGCTCGACGCCGGGCACCTCGGCCAGCCTGTGGGCCACGCCGTCGACATCCTTTGCGTCACCGGAGAGATACACGGTGGCGAACGAGCCGAGCGCGCCGTGGTGCACCGTGTACGGGTCGGTGATCGGCAGGATGACCCGGGCCGCGCCGGCGCCCAGCCAGCCGTCCAGCAGCTCCTGCAGGTAGACGACCTCCGGGGCGCCGTCCGCGCCCGACTTCGCGTTCATGCCGTGGTCCGCGGTCACCACCAGGACGCAGCCCAGCTCGTCCAGCCGCTGGCAGTAGCCGTCCAGCATGGCGTAGAACGCGTTCGCCTCGGCCGACCCGGGGGCGTGCTTGTGCTGTACGTAGTCGGTGAGCGAGAGGTACATCAGGTCGGGGCGGTCGCGGCGCAGCACGGCCACGCCCGCCGCCATCACCAGCTCGCTCAGCTCCGCGCTGTACACCGAGGGCCGCGGCATGCCGACCAGCCCGAGCACGTCGTCGATCCCGTACTCGGCCCGGTTCACCTTGTCGGCGTGCTCGGCGGAGAAGCACATGCCCCCCGCCAGCCCGGAGCCGAGCAGGCGGCGCAGCTTGTCCTTCGCGGTGACCACGGCGACGGTGGCGCCCCGGCTGGCGTACTCGGCGAACAGCGTCGGGACGCGCAGCCATTTCGGGTCGTTCATCATGACCTCCTCGCCGGTGTCCCGGTCGAAGAAGTAGTTCCCGCAGATGCCGTGCACCGAAGGCGGTACGCCCGTCGCGATCGAGAGGTTGTTCGGGTTCGTGAACGACGGCATCGCGCAGGTCGCCGGGAGCGAGGTGCCGTTGGCCAACAGCTTCTCGAAGAACGGCATGTGGCCGGCCTGGATCGCGCGTTCGTGATATGCGGGCTCGCTGCCGTCCACACAGACCACGACGACCGTGTCCTCGGTGGCGCCATAGCGTCGCCCGTTCACCTCGATGCGAGGGAGTGCCATTCGTCAGCTCCTTCTGGAGTTCCTCGCAACGATGTCTAACAGCGGGACGCCCACGCCGGAACCACGAGATTCGCGATGGCGGCTATAACCTTGCGGTTCGGGCGGTGGCCAGAGCGCCAACCCGGACCCAACCGGATCGGGCCGCGGCGGGTCGACCCGCATGTCACGGTGAGAACGTCTAGCTGTCCAGGGGGGCCGTCATGAAGAAGGTCGTCGGGATCATCTCCTTCTTCGGTTTTCTGAGTGTCTTTGTCATCGGTTTCAGCTATGCCCTCTTCGTTGAGCTGCGCACCGCGACCGGACCGAGTGACACCCTCGGAGGGATGGTGGCCGGTGTCGTCCTGGCCGCGAGCTTCATAGCCGTCGCGCTGTGGAGCTCCTTGATGGCCGGGGGCGAGAACGTCGAGGTCAAACGGGGAGAGCCCGGCGAGACCATGTCGGACGGGAGCCCCGTGGCGTGGTCCGTCTCGATCTCGACCGCACCCGGCGATCGCGTCCCCGCCTACCTTCTGCTGGTGGCCGGCGTCGGCCTGCTCGCCGGGGCCGTCGCACTGTTCGCCGCACATCGGGTAGGCCCGACGGGCGCGGGTGTGATGGGTTTCGTGGGTGCCCTCGAACTCAGATACTGCTGGCACCTCTTGCGGCACCGCAAATGATCTTCTCAGAACAGGCCGAAGTACTCCTGGTGCTCCCAGTCGGTCACGGCGGCGTGGAACCGGGCGAGCTCGTGGCGCTTGATCCCGATGTAGTGCGCCACGAACCGGGCGCCGAAGGCGTCGGCGAACACGGTGTCGGCGGCCAGCGCGTCGAGCGCCTCGTCGAGCGTGCCGGGCAGCCGGGGCGCCTCGGTCTCGTAGGGCTCGTCCGCCGCCGGGCCGGGGTCCCAGGCGTGCTCGATGCCGTTCAGCCCGGCCGTGAGCTGCGCGCCCATGTAGAGGTACGGGTTCGCGCTCGGCTCGCCCACCCGGTTCTCCACGTGCGTGGAGCCGGCGGCGGCCGAGCCGGTGACCCGCAGCAGCGCGGCCCGGTTCCCGGCCGACCAGAGCACCCGGTCGGGCGCCATCGAGTAGGACTGGAACCGCTTGTAGCCGTTGATCGTCGGCACCGCGAACGCCGACGCGGCGCGGGCATGCCGAAGCTGACCGGCCAGGAACCGCGAGCCCACCTCGGAGAGCACCGTCCCGTCCCGCTCCGGCACGAACGCGTTGGCCAGCCCGTCGGCCCGCAACAGCGACTGGTGCAGGTGCCATCCGCTGGAGAACACCTGGGGGATCTTGGGCCGGCACATGAAGCTCACCCGGTAGCCGTGGCGGCGGGCGACCTGCTTGAGCGCCCCGCGCAGCACCAGCACCGTGTCCGCCGCGCGCAGCCCCAGCTCGGGGCCGAGCGTCACCTCCAGCTGGCTCGGCCCGTACTCGATCTCGATGGTGCGCAGCGGCACGCCCAGCCCGCGCAGCCGCTCGCCGAACAGCGTGACGACCGGCTCGACCTCGTCCATCCGGTCCTCGGAGAGCAACTGGTAGCCGTCGTTGACCAGCTCGCCGTCGTGACGGAACAGGTGGAACTCCAGCTCGACACCGGTCTGTACGGCGTAGCCCCGGGCGGCGGCCCGCTCCAGCGCCCGGCGCAGCAGGCCGCGGCTGCACAGCGGGACCGGCGCGCCGTTGGCGAACCGCAGGTCGCAGAGCAGCCAGCCGGTGCCGCCCGCCCAGTCCAGCACCCGGAACGTGCTCGGGTCCGGGACCATCACCATGTCCCCGGCGCCGGCCATCTCGGCGATGCCCACCCCGCCGTCCGGGGCGAACGCGGCGTAGACGGTCTTCCCCGAGGTGTCCTTGGACAGCAGCGTGGACACCACGGTGAGCCCGTCGCGGAACACCGAGGCCAGCTCGCCGGCCGACACCGTCTTGCCCCTGGTCAGGCCGTGCTGGTCGGCGAACACCACCCGGACCGCCTCGATCCGGTCGCGCTCGATCCGCTCCAGCACGTCCTTGGCCGCCACCAGCTGTTCGTCGGTGTAGAGCCCGTGCCGCTCGGTGAACCCCATGACCGTCACCCCGATCCGCCGCCGAAGAGCTCATCGTCCGGCTCCGGCACCGATCCGGGCACCCCCGCCGGGCCGGTCGCCCTGGCCGCCTCGGAATCCTGCGCCCACGGGCTGGCCACGCGCAGCGCGTCGATCGACTCGGCCCAGTAGGCCTCCCACTCCCCGGTCGGGCCGATGCCGTCCAGCGGGATCGGACCCCGGCTCTCCACGTCGGCGGTGTCCGAAAGGAGCAGCTCCGGGCTGCGTCCGTCGGCCACGGCGTCGATCGCGGCCAGCAGCATCCGCCGGTAGGTGATGATCGCCCGGTCCGAGCGGCAGAGCCGTTCGCGGGTGCGGTCGTGGATGTAACCCTGACCCTCGACGGCCATCTGGTCGTGCACGTTGATGTCCGCCCCGAGGCCGGTGTAGGTGGAGGTCCGCTGCTCCTCCGGGTCGAACAGGTAGTTGTTCGCCCGGTTCCGCACCGGCTTGTAGTCCGGCAGCGTGATCCCGTCCAGCCGCTGCTCGCGCATCTTGGCCCGGTCCACCGGCTGGTCGAGGCTGGTGAACATGGCGTACCAGTAGCAGGAGTAGTCGTTCACCGGCACGTGCCACTGGGTGATCGCCATGGTCGAGCTGAGCGGGATCGTGATCCCGTGCGGGAACACCTGGTGGGTGATCCGCACGTGGGTCAGGCTGCCGTCGTACCCCTCGCCGTCGATGCGGCGCAGCGCGACGATGCGCTGGCCGTAGTCGGTGCGCGCGTTGAGGATCTCCGGCCGCCCGTACTCGCGCAGGATCTTGGTCATGGGCAGCTCGGTGCCCAGCGAGACGCCCCGGAACTGCTTGCCGTAGGACTCCTCCGGGTCGTCGTCCTCCTCGAAGCGGTGCAGGTAGGACGCGTGCACCGGGTCGATGCCGACCTCAAGCGCCTGCAGCCAGTTGCAGTCCAGGTAGCCCTTGAACGCGAACGTGTACTCCTCGGGGGCCAGGAAGCAGTCCAGCGAGGGCAGGGTCGGCGGTTCGCCGGGGCCGAGGTAGCCCCACACGATCCCGTTGCACTCCCGGGCCGGGTACGCGCGCAGCCGCACCTTGGACGGCAGCGTGCTCCCGTCCGGCTCGGCGGGCGTCTCCAGGCAGCCCCCGCCGCGGTCGAACAGCCAGCCGTGGAAGTAGCAGCGCAGCCCGCCGTCCTCGAGGCGGCCCAGGGCGAGGTCCGCGCCCCGGTGCGGGCAGCGCCGCTCGATCAGGCCCAGCGAGCCGTCCGGGTTGCGGAACAGCACCAGGTCCTCGCCCAGGACGGTGGTGGTGACCACCGGGCGGGGGCCGTCCAGCTCCTCGGTGAGCGCCACCGGCTGCCAGTACCGGCGCATCCAGTTCCCGCCGGGCGTGTCCGGCCCGGTGCGGGTCATCTTCACGTTGTCCTCGGCTCGCATCGTCGCTCCCGAAGCCCTCAGAGTTCGATTACCGCACAGAAGTTCGCGTTTTGCGGTAGGTTGGGACGCTACCGCCGACGAACGAGGTTCTGCAATGGCTCGGCTAGCGGACGGGGACAGCGCCGTGCGGCAACGTCGGCAGCTCTCCGGGGCGGCCGCCGCCGACTTCTCCGAGGCGCTGGCCCGGGGGCTCGCGGTGCTGTCCGCCTTCGACTCCGAGCACCAGCGCCTGACCCAGGCCGACCTGGCGCGCGAGCTGGGGTTGTCCAGGGCGACGGTCCGGCGTGCGGTGCTGACGCTGGAGCACCTCGGGTACCTGGTCGCGGACGGTCGGTTGTACCGGCTCAGTCCTCGGGTGTTGGAGCTGGCGGCGAGCTATCTGACCTCGAATGCCGTGAGTGCGGTCGTCCAGCCGGTGTGCGACCGGATCTGCGCGCGGCTGCGGGAGTCCTGCACGGTCGCGGTGCTGGACGGCGCCGAGGTGGTCATGGTCGCGCGCGCGGTGCCGCAACGGCTGATCGCGGTCGGCGCCGGGATCGGCTACCGGGTGCCGATGGTGCCCTCCGCGCTGGGCAAGGTGCTGCTCGCGCACCTCGGCCCGGAGGAGCGTGCGGCCCGGCTCGCGGCCGTCGACATCCCAGACGCCCCCGGCGCGCCGGACGAGGACACGTTCGACGGTATTCGTAGAGACGGCTACTGCTATGTGGCCAACGACGTCGAGGTGGGCTTCCACTCCGTGGCGGTGCCGTTGCGGCGCTGGGACGGAACCCTGGTGGCCGCGATGAACGTGGGCTGCGGCACCGAGCGGATCGGCCCCGAGCTGATGCGCACCGAGATCGCGGACCTGCTGCGCACCAGCGCGGAGGAGCTGCGCGCGCGGCTCATCTAGCCGGCTGAGCCGAGCGGGTGCGCACTCTTGACAGTCAGCGGGTCGCCCCCGCCCAATAGGTGAGCGGATCGCGCACCATCGGGGGTCACGGTTGATCAGAACGAGCGAACGGCGCGAGGCGATCCTCACCGAGCTGGCCGAGGGCCGCGGCACGGTCGCCGAGCTGTCCTCGGCCCTCGGGGTGTCGGCCGCGACCGTGCGCCGCGACCTCCGGCTGCTCGCCGACCAGGGCCGGGTCACCCGCACCTACGGCGGCGCGGTGAGCGGCCCTCGGCCGATCGAGCGGACGCTGGGGCAGAAGGAGCACAGCTCGATCCGGCAGAAGGACGCGATCGCCGGGTTCGCGGCGTCGCTGGTCGCGGACGGTGACGTCCTGGTGCTGGACGCCGGCACCACCACCGGGCGGCTGGCCCACCACCTGCGGGACCGGGCCGGGCTGACGGTGCTGACCAACGGCATCAACACGCTGGTCACGCTGAGCCACTCCGAGCACATCACCCTGATCACGCTGGGCGGGCAGCTGCGCCACCCCAGCCAGGCGCTGGTGGGGCCGCTCGCCGAGGAGACCCTGCGGCACGTCGTCGCGGACAAGGTGTTCCTCGGCGCGGACGGGTTCCTGCCCGAGCGTGGGCTGTCCTGCCCCACGCTGGAGCAGGCGTCGCTCAAGGCGCTGATGGCCTCCCGCGCCCGCGAGGTGTACGTGCTGGCCGACCACTCCAAGCTCGGCGTCGCGCCGTTCCCGTTCTTCGCCCCGCTGACCGGCCCGACCACGCTGGTCACCGACGCCGGGGCGACGCCCGCGCAGCTCGCCGCCGCGGAGCGCGACCCGCACCTCCGGGTCAGGGTGGCGGCGCCGTGACGCCGCTGGTGGGCGTGCTCGCCGACGACCTCACCGGGGCGCTGGCCAGCGCGGCGCTGCTGCGCGAGGCCGGCATGCGCGCCGTGGTGCAGTGGCGGCGGGGCGAGCCGCCGGCGCGGGCATCGGCGCTGGTCGCCGACATGCGTACCCGTGACTACGGAGCCGACCCGGCGGCACGTGCCGAGGCCTGGGCGGCCCACCTGCGTGGGCTGGGCTGCCGGCGCATCGAGCTGCGCATCGACTCCACGCTGCGCGGCGCGCCGGCCGCCGAGCTGGCCGGGGCGCTGGCCGGCGCCGGGCTGAAAGACCCGTGGGTACTGGCGGTGCCGGCGTTCCCGTCGGCGGGGCGCACGGTGGTCCGCGGCGAGCTGCGCGCACCGGGGGTCACTCCCCCGATCAACGGGCTGCCCATCGGCCCGCTGCTGTTCGGCGACCGCGACGCCGAGGTGCTCGACATCGAGACGATCGAGCGCGGCGCGGACGCGGTGCTGGCGGCGATGGCCGGGGCGGGCACCACCCGGTTCGTCGCGGACGGCACCGGCGAGGCACACCTGCGCACGCTGGCCGAGGCGGCGGACCGGCTGGCACAGCCCGGTGACCGCGAGCGGGGGCTGCTGACCGTCTCCCCCGGTGCCTGGCTGCGCTACCACCGCCCGCCGCTGCCGGAGTCGTACCCGCTGGTGGTGTTGTCCAGCGCCACGGCGACCAACGCCGAGCAGCTCGCCGCGCTGCGCGGTTCACGTGCCGCCCAGGTGTTCGACGCGCGGGCGGTGCTCTCCGGCGAGGCGGTCGTGGACTGGGACTCGGTGCGGCGGGACGCGGCGGCGGTGGTTGTCGAGACGATCAGCCGGCCGGCCGCCGAGGCATCCGGGCTGTTCACCGAGGCGGCGCGGGCGGCGGCGCGGGTGGTGGAGGACGGTGCGCGCCACGACATGGTGTGCGGCGGGATCGTGGTCGGCGGCGGCGCCACCGGGTCCGCGCTGATGGACGCGCTGGAGGTCGGCGAGCTGGTCGCGGACGGCGAGGTCGCGCCGCTGTGCCCGCACGCCACGGTGGCCGCCGGCCGCTGGACCGGGCTGCCGGTGATCACCAAGGGCGGCCTGGTCGGCGGCCCGGAGACGTTGACGCGGCTGGTCGAGGCCGTGACGAAGGAGATGACATGAACACACCCGTGATCGGGTTGACCATGGGCGACCCGGCGGGCATCGGACCGGAGATCACCGTGGCGGCGCTGGCCGACCCGGCGGTGCGGGCGATGGTTCGGCCGTTGCTGGTGGCCGACGCCCGCGTAGTAGAACGATCTATCAACGCGGCCGGCCTGAACATAGGCGTCAACCGCGTGAGCGGCCCCGAGGAGATCGGCTCCGACCCGGCGGTCGTCGACGTGCTCGACCTGGACAACGTCGGCGAGGTCGAGTTCGGCCGGGTGTCCGGCGAGTACGGCGCGGCCGCCGTGGAGTCGATCGAGACGACCTGCGCGCTCGCGCGCGAGGGCAGGATCGACGGCCTGGTCACCGCGCCGATCAACAAGGAGGCCATCCGCGCCGGCGGCTCCGGCTTCCCCGGCCACACCGAGATGCTGGCCCACCTGTTCGGCGTCCCGGCCAACCAGGTCGTCACCATGTTCGTCCTGGACAAGCTGCGGATCTTCTTCCTCACCCGGCACCACCCGCTGGCCGACGCGATCGCCGGGCTGAACACCGAACAGGTCCGCGCCGGCCTGGTCCGGGTGCACGAGCTGCTCGGCGAGCTCGGCTTCGAACGCCGCCACATCGCGCTGGCCGCGCTGAACCCGCACGCCGGGGAGAACGGCCTGATCGGCCGCGAAGAACTGGACATCCTCGGTCCCGCCGCGGACGCCGCCCGCGCCGACGGCGTCGACGTGGCCGGCCCCGTACCCGCCGACGCCGTGTTCCACCAGGCCCGCCAGGGCCGCTACGACGGCGTGCTCTCGCTCTACCACGACCAGGGCCACATCGCCGCCAAGACCGTGGACTTCTTCGGCACGGTGAGCTGCACGCTCGGCCTGCCGGTGATCCGCGCGTCGGTGGACCACGGCACCGCGTTCGACATCGCCGGCCGGGGCATCGCGGACGCCGGCGGCCAGGTCGCCGCGATCCGGGTGGCCGCCGAGCTGGCCGGCCAGGTCCTCGCCGTACGCGGCCGCGTCCCCGTCACCCACCCGTGAGTGGCTAGGGCCGCCATAGCGACCCTAGCCACTCACGGCTCTCTACCAGGAGGTTCGTTCAGCATGACCGAATTTTCGCCTCACTCGCCGGCGGGGCTGGATGCGCGCTCTGCCGGTGGTCGCTTTCCGGCCGGTGCGGGTCGCGCGGCCACCGTCTACACCGACTCCGACGCCGACCGGGGCGTGCTCGAAGGCCGTACCGTCGCCGTGCTCGGCTACGGCAACCAGGGCGCGGCGCAGGCGAAGAACATGCGCGACAGCGGGGTCGGCGGGCTGATCGTCGGCAACCGCGACGACGAGTACCTGCCGCCCGCCCGCGACGCGGGCTTCACCACCCACCCGATCGCCGACGCCGCGCGGGCCGCCGACGTGGCGCTGCTGCTGATCCCGGACGAGGTGCAGCCGGCGGTGTTCGCCGAGCAGATCGCGCCCGGCCTCACCGCCGGGAACACCCTCGTCGTCGCGTCGGGCTACAACGTGGCGTTCGGGCTGCTCGACGTGCCCGACGGGGTGGACGTCGTGATGGTGGCGCCCAGGATGATCGGCGCGGCGGTGCGCACCCGCTACGAGGACGGCAGCGGCTACCCGTGCTTCGTGTCGGTGGAGCGCGACGCCGGCGGGAACGCGCTGGCCACCGCGCTCGCCGTCGCCTCGGCGATCGGCGGCACCCGGGCCGGCGCGGTGGCCTCCTCGGCGCGGGAGGAGGCCGCGCTCGACCTGTTCTCCGAGCAGGCGATCTGGCCGGCCGTGATGGCGGTGCTGCGGACCTCGTACGAGGTGCTGCACGCGGCGGGCTTCTCCGACGAGGCGGTGCTCAACGAGATGTACCTGTCCGGCGAGCCCGCCGAGGTGTTCGCGCACGTCGCCAGGCAGGGCCTGCTCGGCCAGCTCGGGCTGCACTCGCACACCAGCCAGTACGGCCAGCTGCGCGGCCTGGCCTCGGTGGACACCAGCGACCTGGCGAGGCGGTTCACCACGGTGCTGCGCGACGACATCCTCTCCGGCGCCTTCGCCAAGGAGTGGTCCGAGGTGTCCGCCGACCCGGAGCGGCGGCTGGACGAGCTGCGCTCCCGGGCCGCCAGGCACCCGCTCGCCGAGGCCGAACGCGCCGTCATGGCGGACGCCGAGGCCCGGTCATGACCGAACAAAGGCGCAGCGCGGAGTGGTTCGGCGCCACCGGCAGGTCCGGGATGGTCTACCGGTCCTGGATGCGCCGGGGCGTGACCAACGAGGTGTTCGACGGCCGCCCGGTGATCGGCATCGCCACGACCTGGTCGGAGCTGGCGCCGTGCAACGGCCACCTGCACCGGGTGGCCGAGTCGGTCAAGCGCGGGGTCTGGCAGGCCGGCGGGTACCCGCTGGAGTTCCCGGCGATGGCGCTGGGCGAGACGCTGCTGCGCCCGACCGCGATGCTGTACCGCAACCTGCTGGCCATGGAGGCCGAGGAGCTGATGCGGGGCAACCCGCTGGACGGCGTGGTGCTGCTCTCCGGCTGCGACAAGACCACCCCCGGGCTGCTGATGGCCGCCTCCAGCGTGGACCTGCCGGCGCTGATGGTCACCGGCGGACCGATGCTGAACGGCAAGTACCAGGGCGAGGACGTCGGCTCGGGCACCCAGATCTGGCGGTTCGAGGCGGAGCTGGCCGCCGGGCGGATGACCCAGGAGGAGTGCTTCTTCGCCGAGGGCTGCATGGCCCGCTCCGACGGCCACTGCATGACCATGGGCACCGCCTCCACCATGGCCTCGATGGCCGAGGCGCTGGGCATGCAGCTGCCCTACTCGGCGACCTGGCCGGCCTCGGACGCCCGCCGCTACGAGACGGCCCAGCGGGCCGGGCAGCGGATCGTCACCATGGTCGAGGAGGGCCTGCGGCCGTCGAAGGTCATGACCAGGGAGGCGTTCGAGAACGCGATCCGGGTCAACGCCGCGATCGGCGGCTCCACCAACGCGGTGATCCACCTGCTGGCCATCGCCGGTCGGCTGGGCGTGCCGCTGGTGCTGGACGACTTCGATGCGCTGGCCCGCGAGGTGCCCACCCTGGTCGACCTGCAGCCCTCCGGGCGGTTCCTGATGGAGGACTTCTGCTACGCGGGCGGGCTTCCGGCGGTGATGCGCGAGCTCGGCGGCCTGCTGCACACCAAGGCGATCACGGTCACCGGGCGCACGGTGGCGGAGAACGTGGCGGACGCGCAGTGCTGGAACCGCGAGGTGATCCGGCCACTGGACGAACCGTTCCAGCCGGCCGGCACCGGGACGGCCGTGCTGCGCGGCAACCTCGCCCCGGACGGCGCCGTGATCAAGCAGTCCGCTGCCTCCCCCGGGCTGCTGCGCCACCGAGGCCGGGCGCTGGTGTTCGACTCCGTCGAGGACTACCACGCGGTGGCCGCCGACGACGACCTGCCGGTGGACGAGAGCACCGTGCTGGTCATCCGCAACTCCGGCCCGCGCGGCTACCCCGGCATGCCCGAGGTGGCCAACGTGGTGCTGCCGGCGAAGCTGCTGCGCCGGGGCGTCACGGACATGGTGCGGATCAGCGACGGCCGGATGTCCGGCACCGCCTACGGCACGGTGGTGCTGCACGTGACGCCGGAGGCGGCGGCCGGCGGCCCGCTCGCGCTGGTGCGCAGCGGCGACTGGATCGAGCTGGACGTGCCGGCCCGCACCCTGACCATGGACGTCAGCGACGAGGAGCTGGAGCGGCGGCGGGCCGAGTGGCAGTCCCCGCCGCCGCACTCCGACCGCGGCTGGGTCCGGCTCTACACCGAGCACGTGCTGCAGGCCGATCGCGGCCTCGACCTGGACTTCCTGGTCGGCGCCAGCGGCCACGAGGTACCCCGGGAGTCGCACTGATGACCAGAACCGACGTGTTCACCGGCGTCGGCGTCGCGCTCGTCACGCTGTTCGACGCCGACGGCGAGGTCGACTACCGGGCCACCGCCGACCACGCCGCCAAGCTGGTCGAGCTCGGCGTGCGGGCCGTGATCGTCTGCGGTACCACCGCCGAGGTGGACGCGCTGACCGACGACGAACGGCTGCGGCTGTTCGAGGCGGTGCGCGCGGCGGTGCCCGCCGGCGGCGGCGCGGCCATCGTGGCCGGCACCGGAGCGCCGTCGACCCGGCAGGCCAGCGCGCTCACCGCCGCCGTCCGGGCCGGTATCGGGGCGGATGCGGTGCTGGCCCGATCGCCGCGCGGCGTGGCCGACCCAACCGGCTACTACCGGGGCATCGCCGATGCCGCCGGTGACCTGCCGGTGCTCGCGTACCACTTCCCCGCCGTCTCGCCGCCCGGCATCCCGCTGGACCTGTTGCCGAGCCTGCCGGTGGTCGGCTGCAAGGACTCCTCCGCCGACATGACCCGACTGCTGGCCACCCTGGACAGCTGGTCGGGCGCGCTGTATGTGGGCTCGGCGGCCGTCCTGGTGCAGGCCGGCGCGCTGGGCTGCGCGGGCGGGATCCTCGCGCTGGCCAACGTCGAGCCCGAGCTCTGCGCGGCCGCCTTCGCGGGCGACGCCGGCGCGCAACGCAAGCTCACCGCCGCGCACCTGGCCGCCAGCCAGGGCGGGCCGCGCGGGTTGAAACGCCTGGTCGCCGACCGGTTCGGCACCAGCGACGCGGTCCGGATCGGCTAGCCGACGCCGTTGGTGCCTCGAGCGCCGGGGCCGGCGAGCACGTCGACATCGCTCGCGTGCATCGGCCGGCCGCACTCGGAGCAGTGCGGCTCGACGTGGCCGATCCGGCCGCAGGCGTGGTGTCGATAGAGCACCGGCGGGCCGGCCTCGCCCGCCGTGTGGCGGTCGCCCCAGCGCACCATGGCCATGAGCAGGTCGCACAGCTCGAGTCCCCTGGCCGTCAGGGCGTACTCGTGGCGCGGCGGCCGGTCCGAGTAGGCGCGCCGCTCCAACACCCCGTTCTCGACCAGCCACTTCAACCGCTCGGTGAGCACCTTGCGGGAGATGCCGAGGTCACGCTGGATCTGGTCGAAACGGGTGATGCCGACGAAGACGTCGCGCAGGACCAGCGGTGACCACGGCTCGCCGATGACGTCCAGGGTGCGGGCGATCGAACAGGCCATGTCGCCGAACCGCGTTCGTTGCATGAGCCCAGCGTAGACAAAAGAGTTCCCTCAGGGAACTAACAATGCTACGGTTCATCCCATCAGTTCCCTCAAGAGACTGAAACCGCCCGAGCGAAGGAGCCGACCATGCCCAGGACACTCACCGCGACCGAGCGCGAGCGGTTCCTCGCCGAGCCGCACATCGGCGTGCTCAGCGTCGCCAGCGATCCCGATGTCGACGGGGACCGCGCGCCGCTCACCGTCCCGGTCTGGTACGCCTACGAGCCGGGCGGGGACATCACGTTCTTCACCGGCACCCAGGGACGGAACGCCCGCAAGACCCGGCTGCTGGAACGCGCCGGGAGGTTCAGCTTCTGCGTGCAGCAGCCCACCTATCCGTACAAGTACGTGACGGCGGAGTGCGCGGTGGTCAAGGCCGACCGGGCGCCACGCCAGGAACAGGTCCAGGCGATCGTCGGCCGCTACCTGCCCGAGGACGCCGCGCGAGGCTTCGCCGAGTCCGAGACCGCACGCCCGAGCGGCACGTTCGTGCTCTTCACCGCCCGCCCGGAACGCTGGCTCAGCTTCGACTTCGGCGAGTAGCGCGGGCCGGGTGCGTGACCGCGACATATCAGCGCACTCGCATGGGGACTTCCCGGTGCTCGCTCCCGCGTGCTACGCAGGATCGGGGGCGTGAACGTGATCTCCGACACGGACACCAGGAGGCTGAGAACCATGGCAGGCAACAAGGGCGTCGCCTACATCGAGCCGAAGCATGTCGAGGTGCAGGACCTGGAGTATCCGGCGCTCGAGCTGCGCGACGGCCCCGGGGTCAACCCGGCCAACGTCGGCCGCAAGTGCGACCACGGGGCCATCCTGCGCTGCGTCGCCACCAACATCTGCGGTTCCGACCAGCACATGGTGCGGGGGCGCACCACCGCTCCGAAAGGCCTGGTGCTCGGCCATGAGATCACCGGCGAGGTGGTCGAGGTCGGGCGCGACGTCGAGTTCATCAAGCAGGGCGACCTGTGCTCGGTGCCGTTCAACATCGCCTGCGGCCGGTGCCGCAACTGCAAGGAGGGGCGCACGGACGTCTGCCTGAACGTCAACCCGGACCGGCCGGGGTCGGCGTACGGGTACGTCGACATGGGCGGCTGGGTCGGCGGGCAGGCCGAGTACGTGATGGTGCCCTACGCGGACTGGAACCTGCTCAAGTTCCCCGACCGGGACCAGGCGATGGAGAAGATCCTGGACCTGACCATGCTCTCGGACATCTTCCCCACCGGCTACCACGGCTGTGTCTCGGCCGGGGTCGGCACGGGGTCCACCGTCTACGTGGCCGGCGCCGGCCCGGTCGGGCTCGCCGCGGCGCACTCCGCGCAGCTGCTGGGGGCGTCGGTGGTGATCGTCGGCGACATGAACGCCGAGCGGCTCGCCCAGGCGCGCAGCTTCGGCTGCGAGACCGTCGACCTCACCCACGACGCGAGCCTGCAGGACCAGATCGAGCAGGTCCTGGGCGTGCCGGAGGTGGACTGCGCGGTGGACGCCGTCGGGTTCGAGGCCAGGGGCCACGGTAAGCAGGCCGGCGAGGAGGTGCCGGCCACCGTGCTCAACTCGATCATGCAGGTGACCAGGGCGGCGGGGAAGCTGGGCATCCCGGGCCTGTACGTCACCGGCGACCCTGGCGGGGTGGACGACGCCGCGAAGGAAGGCAGCCTGTCCATCCGCATCGGGCTGGGCTGGGCCAAGTCGCACACCTTCACCACCGGCCAGTGCCCGGTGATGCGCTACCACCGCGGCCTGATGAAGGCGATCCTGGCCGAGCGCTGCCACATCGCGAAGGCGGTGAACGCGACGGTCATCTCGCTGGACGACGCGCCGCGCGGCTACCAGGAGTTCGACAGCGGCCAGGCGCGCAAGTACGTGCTCGACCCGCACGGCCTGCTGGTCGGGAAGGCAGCCGCCTGACGAGAACGACTACGACACCCAGCGGCCGGCGCGCAGCACCCGCGCCACGCCGTACCCGCCGTCCAGGAGCACGACGTCGGCGCGCAGGCCGGGGGCCAGCGCGCCGACGTCGCCCAGCCCGAGCGCGCGGGCCGGCGTGGTCGCGGTGACGCGCGCCGCGTCGGTCGGCGACAGCCCGTACTCGACCACCGCGCGGCGGAACAGCACGTCGCCGGTGGCGGTGCCGCCCGCGATCGCGCCACCGCCGGCGAGCCGGGCCTCCCCGCCGGTGACGGTGACCTCGCGCCCACCGAGCCGGTAGGTGCCGTCCGCCATCCCGGCCGCCGCCATCGCGTCGGTCACCAGCGCCACCCGCTGGGTGCCGGCGTAGGCCAGCACGTGCCGGACCCACGCCGCGTGCACGTGCACGCCGTCGGCGATGAGCTCGACGGTGACGCGCGGGTCGTCGAGCAGCGCGAGCACCGGGCCGGGGTTGCGGGAGCTCGGCGCCGGCATGGCGTTGAACAGGTGGGTGGCGACCGTGGCCCCGGCCGCGACCGCCGCCCTGACCTGCTCGAAGCCCGCGTCGGTGTGACCGACCGCCGCCACGACGCCCTCGCCGGCCAGCGCCCGGATCGTCTCCAGCCCGCCGTCCAGCTCCGGCGCCAGGGTGATCATCCGGATCGCGCCGTTCCCCCAGCGCAGCACGTCGGCCAGCTCGGCGGCGGTCGGCGGGTGCAGCCGGGACGGCTCGTGCGCCCCCGGCCGCGCACCCGACAGCCACGGCCCCTCAAGGTGCACCCCGGCCAGCTCGCCCGCCTCGACCAGCTCGGCCAGCCCGGGGAGCACCCCGCGCAGCGTCGCCGGCGGCAGGCTCACCAGCGACGCGACCGACGACGTGGTGCCGTGGGAACGGTGGGTGGCCAGCGCCGTGGCGATGTCCTCCGGCCCGCCGTCGTAGGAGGCCCCGCCACCGCCGTGCTCGTGAACGTCGACGAAGCCGGGCACCAGGATCCGCCCGGTGCAGTCGAGCACCTCGGTCGCGTCCGGGGCCGGCACGGTGGCCGGGCCGAGCGCGTCGATCCGCTCGCCCACGACGTGCAGCCAGCCTCCGTCGAGCACGCCGCCGGGCGTGACGACGTCGCCTCCGGTGAGCAGCAGGCCGATCACTGGGCGGTCGTCTCGACGGTGGTATCGGCACGTTCCGGCGCCACGGTGGCGTGCCGGCGCGACAGCGCCCAGCCCAGCACCATGGTGATCGCCAGGCCGATCGCGGTGTACCAGGTGAACCCGACCAGCTTCGGCTGGAACAGGAACAGGTACGCCATCACGACCACCGCCACCGAGAAGCCGATGATCGCGTCCAGCTGCCGGGCCTTGCGCACGAAGATGCCCAGGAAGAACGCGCCGAGCAGGCCGCCGTACACGATCCCGGCGACCGAGAGGCCCAGCTCCACCACCGGGTTGTTCGTGCTGGTGAACAGGTTGGCGAACACGATGAACACCACGCCCCAGGCCAGCGTGGTGGCCCGCGACAGCCGGATGCCGTGCTCGTCGGCCAGCGTCCGGCGCGAGAGCCGCTGGTAGAGGTCGACGATCGTGGAGTTGGACAACGCGGACAGCGACGAGGACAGGGTGGACATGGCGGCGGCCAGGATCCCGGCGAGCAACAGCCCCGACACCCCCGGCGGCAGCCCCTCCACGATGAACTTGGGGAATAGCTGGTCGCCGGTCTGCAGGCCGAGCTCGGCGGGCTTGGCTCCCCGGTAGTAGCCCCACAGGAACAGCCCGACGAGCGTGAACAGCGCGAACTGGATTCCGACCAGCACGGCGCTGGAGATGACGGCCTTCTGCGCGTCCGCCCTGCTCCGGCAGGACAACAGCCGCTGCACGATGATCTGGTCCACCCCGTGGCTGGCCGTGGACAGCAACGCCCCACCCACGATGGCGGTCAGGAACGCGTAGGGCGCCGAGATCGGGTTCGAGGTGAAGTCGAACAGCTGCGTCTTGCCGGCCTCGACCGCCCGACCCCAGAACCCGGCCGGCAGCTGGGAACCGATCACCGCGAGCGCCACCGCGCCGCCCGCTATGTAGAGCGCCATCTGCATGACGTCGGTCCACACCACCGCCTTGATCCCACCGACGTAGGTGTAGGCCACGGTGACCAGGGACAGCACCACGATGATCCAGAAGAACGACACGTCGACGCCGAGCCCGGCCAGGATGACCTTGACCGGGATGGCGGCCGCGAACATCCGCACCCCGTCGGCGAGCAGCCTGGTGAGCAGGAACGCCACCGAGGCCGTCGCCTGCATGCCCGCCCCGAACCGCGTGCCCAGGTAGCTGTACGCGGTGCTCAGCTTCCCGGTGTAGTACCGGGGCAGCAGCACGAACGCCACCACCACCCGGCCGGCCAGGTAGCCGATGGCGAGCTGGAGGAACGTGAGCGAGCCGAGGTAGGCCACGGTCGGCACACTGATCACGGTCAGCGCGCTGGTCTCGGTGGCGACCACCGACAGCGAGACCGCCCACCAGGGCAGCTGCCGGGCGCCCAGGAAGTAGTCGGAGACCGTCCGGTTGCGCCCGGACAGCCACAGCCCGATGCCGAGGGAGAGCACCAGGTAGCCGATGATCACTACGAGGTCGGGTGTGCGCAGCATGCGGCGTTCTCCTCCGGGTGGGCGAGCAGGGACAGCCGGGTCGGTGCGGTGTCGGCGGGCGGCGGGAGCCGGAGCGGGCCGGCGCCGGGGCTCAGCCGGCCCACGATCGTGCGGTGCCGGGCGCCGGTGCAGGACGGCACCGTCGCGGCCACGCCGTGCCAGGTCAGGAAGCCCAGCAGCGCGAAGAGGTAGGCCTCCTTCGCCTCCGGTGCCACGCCGAGGGTGTCGATGGTGGTCAGCTCGGCGGGTCCGAGGTTGCGGCGCAGCGCGTCCATCAGTGCGGGGTTGCGTACGCCGCCGCCGGAGGCGATCACCTCGGTGACGCCGTGGCGGGCGCAGGCGCCGGCGATCGTGCGGGCGGTCAGCTCGGTGAGGGTGGCGACGAGGTCGTCGGGGTCGAGCCGGTCGGGCGGGGGCAGGTAGCCGGGGTGGAACAGCTCCTTGCCGGTGCTTTTCGGGGGCGGGGCGGCGTAGTAGGGCTCGGCCAGGAGCTCGGCGAGCAGGGCGTGGTCCACCGTGCCCCGGCGGGCGCGGGTGCCGTCGGCGTCGTAGTGCTCTTCGCTGGTGCGTCGGACCGCCGCGTCGATCAGCGCGTTGCCGGGGCCGGTGTCGAAGGCGACCGGATCGCCCTGCTCCGGCAGAACGGTGACGTTGGCGATGCCGCCGATGTTCAGCGCCGCCCGGGTGCGGCCGGGGCGGCCACCCAGCAGGAGCACGTCGAACACGCTGGCCAGCGGCGCGCCGTGGCCGCCGGCGGCGATGTCGCCGGCCCGCACGTCGGAGAGCACCGGCACCCCGGTCAGCTCGGCGATCCAGGCGGGCTGGCCGAGCTGCAGGGTGCCCAGCGCGTGACCGTCGGAGATCCAGTGGAACACGGTCTGGCCGTGGCTGACGATCAGGTCGGCGCGCCCGCCGGCCAGCTCGGCGATCCCGCGCCGGGCGGCGGCGGCGAACTCCTGGCCGATCCCGGTGTCGATGCGGGTGACCACTTCCAGCGTGGTGCTCGCCGGCGGCAGCGCGCCGAGGATCGCGGCCCGCAGGCCCTCGGAGTAGCCGACCTCCAGGTGCCCGAGCGGGCGCAGCCACACTCGTGAGCCGTCCAGCCCGAACTCGGCGGCGGCCACGTCGATCCCGTCCACCGAGGTCCCCGAGCTCAACCCCATGACGATCATTGCCGCAGGGCCTCGCGCACCCGGCCGCTGGCGCGCGCCAGCCGCTCGCCCGCCTCGGCGGCCCCGACCCCGGCCAGCAGCATGACGATCGCGGTCTTGGCGTGCCCGTCGGCGGCGTCCAGCGCCTGGCGCGCCGCATGCTCGTCCGCGCCGGTCGCCTCGACCACGATCCGGGCCGCCCTGATCCGCAGCTTCTCGTTGCCGGCGCGGACGTCGACCATGAGGTTCCGGTAGACCTTCCCGAGCCGGATCATGGCCACCGTGGACAGCGCGTTGAGCACCAGCTTCTGGCTGGTGCCCGCCTTCATCCGGGTGGAGCCGGCCACCACCTCCGGGCCGGTCGGCAGCTCGATGGCCAGCTCGGCCACGGCGGCCAGCTCGCTGCCCCGGTTGTTCGCGATCGCGATGGTGGCGGCGCCGGCCGCGCGGGCGGCCTCGATCACGGCGAGCACATAGGGCGTGCGGCCGGAGGCGCTGATCCCGACCACCACGTCCTCGGCGCCCGGCCGCAGCGCGCCGAGGTCGCGGGCGCCGGCGTCGGCGTCGTCCTCGGCGCCCTCCACCGACGCCGACATCGCGCCCCCGCCGCCGGCCAGCAGCGCGCGCACCGTCTCGGGGCCGACGCCGTAGGTGGGCGCCAGCTCGGTGGCGTCCAGCACCGCAAGCCGCCCGGCCGTGCCGGCCCCCGCGTACACCAGCCGCCCGCCCCGACCCAGCCGGTCCACCACCACGTCGGCCGCCCTGGTGATCGCCGGAGCGGCCGCCCGCACCACCCGCACGACCTCGGCGTCCTCGGCGGTCACCAGCTCGACCAGCGCGGCGGTAGAACGTTCGTCCAAATCGGCCAGCTCGGGGCGGGACCGCTCGGTGTCCAGCGCCGCGAGCCGGCCGGTCAGCTCGCTCACGAGCTCGTACCCGCGTCGAACAGCCGTGGGTGCGGCAGGTCGGGGCGCGCGTGCAGCAGGTAGGCGCCCTCCAGCGCGTCGCCGCGCACCTCGGAGCGGGGCACCCCCGGGGCCAGCGCCGCCAGCTCGCGGTCGAACGGGTCGGTGAGCAGCGTGCCGACGTCGAACAGCCCGCCGGTGCAGGCCAGCGTGGCGCTCCCGCCCGGCGATCCGGCCAGCGCGGCCAGCGCGGCGGCGGCCGTCTCGGCCAGCGCGCGGGCCGCGTCCGCCCAGATCCGGCCGGCGACCTCGTCCCCGGCCCGCGCGGCCTCGGCCACGTCGCGGGCGAACCCGCCCATCAGCTGCGGCGGGCTCTCGGCGGCGAAGACCAGCGTCGGCATCCCCTCCAACTGGCCGTACCTGGCCGTTGCCAGTCGCCGCAGCCGCGTCGAACCGCCCCGGCGGCCGTCGTGCGCCCGCAGCGCCGCCTCCAGCCCTGCCTTGCCGATCGCGTACGCGCTGCCGTTGTCGCCGAGCAGGTAGCCCCAGCCGTCCACGGTGTGGCTGCGCCCGTCCGGGGTGATCGACATCGCGATCGCGCCGGTGCCGGCCGCGAGCACGGCCCCCGGTTCGCCGCCGAGCGCGCCGGCGTGCGCGATCGCCATGTCGCCGGTGAGCAGGATCTTCTCGGTGCCGAACCGCTCGGTGAGCGCGGCGGCGAGCGCGGGCGCCTTGTCGCGGCCTCGGCCCAGCCCGGCCAGCCCGGCGGTGACGGCGTCGACGCCGCCCCAGCCCTCGGTCACCCCGGTGATCGCGGCCATCGCGCGGGCCACGCCGTCCGCCTCGGCGAGCCCGAGCGCGCCTGTGCCGGTGGCCTCTTCGGTACGGACGCCGTCCACGAACAGCGCGGCGCGGCTGCCGGTCTTGCCCACGTCGAGGGCGAGCACCCGGGTCACAGCGCGGCCATCCGGGTCGCGACGGGTTCGATGGTCGTCTCGATGCGGTACCTGTCGCCCCGGTAGACGGAGCGCACGAACTCCAGCACCCGCTCGTCCGCGTCGCGGGAGGTGCGCTCGATGAGCAGCGCCGGCGAGTGCAGCGGGACCCCGAGCAGGTCGGACTCCTCGCGGTCGGTCACGGTCGGCTCGATGCTCTGCCGGCCGCCCGCGACCGGGTGGCCGTAGCGCTCGGCCAGCAGCTCGTAGAACGACGAGCCGGCCAGCGTGGCGGCGTCCAACCCCGGCACCAGCTCGGCCGGCACGTGCAGCATCTCCAGCGCCATCGGCTCGTCGTCGGCCAGCCGCAGCCGCAGCGCGCGGACCACCTCCGCCGCCGGCGAGACCCGCAGCCGGTGACCCAACCGCGCCCCGGCCGGGACCACGTCGAACGACACCACCCTCGCGCCCGGACGCAGTCCCCGCGCGCGCATGTCCTCGGTGAACGAGGTCGCGCTGAGCGGCTGCGCGATCTTCGGGCCGACCGCGAAGATCCCGGCCCCCTGCCGGCGGCGCACCCGCCCCGTCGAGACCAGGTCGTCCAGCGCCCGGCGCAGCGTGGTCCGGCTGACCCCGACCTCCCGCGCCAGCTCACGCTCCGGCGGCAGCGGCTCCCCCGGCACCATCGCGGCCACGCGCTCGAGCAGCTCGTCGCGCAGACGAAGATACTTCATACAACTCCCCTTCAAAGGTGAACCATTGGTACAGCCGTGGCACGCTGAACGCAAGACCTGCTATTCGGAGGACAGACCAGTGGTACAGCCCGAGACGACGTCGCCCGGTGCGCTGATGGCCGCCGAGATCGCCGAGCAGCCCGAGGCGTGGGCGCGGTTGCTCGCCGACGGCCGGGCCGCCGTCGAGGACGCCGCGCGCCAGGTCCGCCGCCGCTCGCCCAGGTTCGTGCTGCTGGTCGCGCGCGGCACCTCGGACCATGCCGCGCTGTACGCGAAGTACCTGGTCGAGGTGCGGCTGGGGCTGCCCGCCGGGCTGGGTTCGCCGTCCACCATGACCGCGTACGGTTCCCGCCCGGACCTGCGTGACGTGCTGCTGATCGGGGTCAGCCAGTCCGGCGGCTCACCCGACCTGGTGCGCAGCCTGGAGGTCGGCCGGGCGCAGGGTGCGCTCACGGTGGCGGTGACCAACAGCCCCGGCTCGCCGCTGGACGAGGTGGCCGAGCTGGGCATCCCGGTGCTGGCCGGCCCGGAGCGCTCGGTGGCCGCCACCAAGAGCTACACCGCCGAGCTGCTCACGCTGTACCTGCTGGTCGAGGCGTTACGTGGGACAGAGGCCGAGCCGGTGCACCGGCTGCCCGACTGGGGAGCCGAGGTGCTGGCGCTCGAACCCACGGTGGCCGGCGCCGCCACCCGCTACCGCTACGCACAGCGAATGGTCGTCACCGGCCGCGGCTACGCCTACCCCACCGCCCGCGAGGCCGCGCTCAAGCTCATGGAAACCTGCTACCTGTCCGCGCACGCATTCTCCGGCGCCGACCTCCTACACGGCCCGTTCGCCATGATCGACCCCCAGGTGCCCGTCCTCACCGTGGCCCCCGAAGGCGTCGCCGGCCAAGCCCTCGCCCCGGTGCACGCCCAACTGGCCCGCACCGGCGCCGATGTCCTCACCGTAGGCTCCCGAGCCGCCGCCGCCCAAGCAACGGTGGGCCTAGCCCTCCCCGCCAACATCCCCGAGGCGCTCTCCCCGATCCTGGAGATCGTCCCGTTCCAACAGCTCGCGCTCCACCTGGCACGCCTCAGAGGCACCAACCCCGACCACCCCCGAAACCTCCACAAAGTCACCGAAACGCACTGAACCGCCCGCGAGTCGGGGATTCTGTCAGGGTGAGTCGGGGATTTTGTCAGCCGCCGGCCTACTCCCGCTCGTGCGAGTCCTCCAGCACCACCCGCCCGATCGTCTCGTAGCGCTCCGGCGCCAGGTACTTCGCGCCGAGCGCGAACGCCGCGCCCGCCACCCCGACCCCGATCACAATCCACGGCGTGATCGTGAAGATGACGTCGCTGGCCGCCGCCCCCGCCGCGACGCTCGCGCTCTCGGTGAGCAGGAAGATCACGTACAGCATCCCCACCCCGCCGAGCAGCGGCGCGGTGAACGTGCGGAACCAGTGCGCGGTCTCCGGGTGCCGCTTCGCCACGTGGAAGTACCCGATCACGGCGAACGCCGCCAGCGCCTGCACGATGAGGATCGCGGCCGTGCCCAGGATCGCCATCAGGGCGTAGAGCTGGCCGTACGGGTCCCGCCCGGTGACCGCGAACAGCAGCACGATGACGGCCGCGATGCCGGTCTGGACGAAGCCCGCGACGTACGGCGAGCCGTGGGTGCGGTGGGTGGCGCCGAGCGTCCTGCCGAGCCCGGGCAGCAGGTTCTCCCGCCCGATCGCGTAGATGTAGTGCGAGGCGCAGTTGTGGAACGCCATGCCGCACGCGTACGAGCCGGTCATCAGCAGAAACTCGAACACCACCACGGCGGGCTGGCCGAGGTGCGCCTGCACCGGGCCGAAGAACACCTGCCCGGCCGTGTTGCTGTTCTGCGCCAGCGCGATCGCCTGCGTCGGTCCGGTCCCGACCACCGCCATCCAGGACACCAGGATGTAGAACAGGCCGATGCCCACCACGGCGACCATCGTCGCCTTCGGGATGATCTTCTTGGGGTTCTTGGACTCCTCGCCGTACATGGCGGTCGACTCGAACCCCACCCAGGACCAGAACGCGAAGAACAGCCCGATGCCCGCCGAGCCGGCGACCGCGACGGTGGCGCCGGGGTGCGCGAGGTCGGGCACCGTGGCCGACAGGTTCTGGAACGCCGCGACCGGGTTCAGCGAGCCCGGCGACCACCCCTCCGGCCCGCCGCCGGTGACCAGCACGGACAGCGCCATCAGGCCGAGCATCACGATCTCGGTGATCAGGAAGACGCCGAGCACCTTCGCGGTGAGGTTGATGTCGAAGTAGGTGAGCACGGAGTTCACCACGAGCATGAGCAGCGCGAACACCAGCCAGGGGACGTCGACGCCGAAGTGCTGGGAGAAGAACGAGCTGGCGAAGAAGGAGAAGATGCCGATCAGCGAGGCCTCGAAGACGACGTAGGCCATCGTGGTCAGTGCGCCGGCGGCCATGCCCACCACCCGGCCGAGGCCGTGCGAGATGAACCCGTAGAAGGCGCCGGTGGCGGTGATGTGCTTGGCCATCGCCGAGTAGCCGAGCGCGAACAGCGAGAGCACCACGGTCGCGACCAGGTAGCCGGCCGGAGCGTGCGCGCCGTTGCCGAAGCCGATGGCGATCGGCACGTTGCCGACCATGGCGGTGATCGGCGCGGCGGTGGCGACGGCCATGAACAGCACGCCGACCAGCCCGACCGCGTTCGGCTTGAGCCGTTGCACGGTGGTCGTCGAGGAAGCCTCGGTGGAGGTGAGGTTGTCCATGTCGACAAGGCCCTCTCGCTGAGTGGTCCGCCACGTCGCGGGTGCTGTGACCCCGTTATGACCCCGGTATGACCCAGACATGACCCAGACATGACCCAGACATGACCCGGGTCACAGCAAGGGCGGACCGTAACACCAGCCGTGAGACCAAACAAGAGATTCGGTCTCAGGATCGGCCAGACGGAGCACGACTGTTGACGGCCGGATCGAGCTAAACCATCCTTTGGTCAACCGTTTGAGACCGTAAGGAGGCCCGGTGGCGCACGACTACGGCCTCTTCAGCTTCGAGTCCAAGGACGAGATGCTGGCCAAGTCCGTCGAGTTCTGGAACCCGGGCAAGACCCGGTTCTGGGTGGACGCCGGCGTGCCGCTGGTCATCGACCGGCGGGAGGGCTACTTCATCCACGACATGTCGGGCAAGCGGCTGATCGACGTGCACCTCAACGGCGGCACCTACAACCTCGGCCACCGCAACCCCGAGGTGGCCGCCGCGCTCACCGCCGCGATGGACCGCTTCGACATCGGCAACCACCACTTCGCCGCGCTCACCCGCACCGCGCTGGCCGAGGCCCTGGTCCGGTCGGCGCCGCCCGGCCTGACCAACGTGATCTACGGCAGCGGCGGCGGGGAGGCCGTCGACATCGCGCTCAAGTCCGCCCGGCACGCCACCCGCAAGCGCCGGATCGTCTCGATCGTCAAGGCGTACCACGGGCACACCGGCCTGGCCGTCGGGACCGGCGACGACAGGTTCTCCACGCTGTTCCTCGCCGACCGGCCCGAGGAGTTCACCCACGTCCCGTTCAACGACCTGGACGCGATGGAGGCGGCGCTGCGGGCGCGCGACGTGGCGGCCGTGGTGATGGAGACGATCCCGGCCACCTACGGGTTCCCGCTGCCCGAGCCGGGCTACCTGGAGGCGGTCAAGACGTTGTGCGAGCGTTACGACGCGCTCTACATCGCCGACGAGGTGCAGACCGGGCTGATGCGCACCGGCGAGATGTGGGGCATCGCCAAGCACGGCATCGAGCCGGACATCATGGTGATCGGCAAGGGGATCTCCGGCGGGCTGTACCCGATCTCGGCGGTGCTGGTCAACGAGCGGGCCGGCGCGTGGCTGAGCGAGGACGGCTTCGGCCACATCTCCACGTTCGGCGGCGCCGAGCTGGGCTGCGTCGCGGGGCTGAAGACGCTGGAGGTGTGCGGCCGGCCGGAGACCCGCTCGATGGTGCACTACATCGCCGACACCATCGGCCGGGGCCTGCGCCGGATCCAGGACGACTACCCGGACTGGCTGGTCGGCATCCGGCAGAACGGCGTCGTGATCGGCCTGGAGTTCGCCCACCCGGAGGGCGCCAAGATCGTGATGAGGCGGCTCTACGAGAACGGCGTCTGGGCGATCTTCTCCACGCTCGACCCGAGGGTGCTGCAGTACAAGCCGGGGCTGTTGATGTCCCCCGAGCTGTGCGAGGAGCTGCTCGACCGCACCGAGGTCGCCATCGGCGAGGCGTGGCGCGAGGCCGCCCGGCCGGCGCGGAGGGCGAGCTGATGGGACACGACGAGGTGCCCCGCGCGCTGGCCATGCTCGAACGGGCCACCTGGGCGGCGCGGGCGTTCTCCCGCTACGGCAAAGAATCGGTCGACCAAATCGTTCAAGCGGTTGGAAAGGTTGCGGCCGCGCACGCCGAGGAGTACGCCGAGCGCGCGGTCCAGGAGACCGGGTTCGGCGTCGCCGAGCACAAGGTGATCAAGAACATCGCCTGCTCCCAGGGCATCGTGGACGCCTACCGGGACCACGACTACGTCACCCCGCGCGTCGACGCGGACGCGAAGATCGTCCGGGTGCCCCGCCCGGCCGGGGTGGTCCTGGCGCTCACCCCGTCGACCAACCCGGTCTGCACCGTCTACTTCAAGATCCTGCTCGCGCTGATGACCCGCAACGCCGTGGTGATCAGCCCGCATCCCGCCGCCAAGCAGGTGTGCGCCGCCGCCGCCCGCACGCTCGCCGAGGCCGCCGTGGCCGCCGGCGCCCCGGACGGCGTCGTCCAGGTCGTCGAGGAGCCGTCCATCCCGCTGATCGACGCGCTGATGACCGACCCGCGCACCGCCGTCATCCTGGCCACCGGCGGCACCGCGATGGTCCGCTCGGCCTACCGGTCGGGCAACCCCGCGCTCGGCGTCGGCCCGGCGAACGTGCCGGTGCTGGTGGACGCCACCGCGGACCTGGCCAAGGCGGCCACCCGGATCGTGGACAGCAAGGGGTTCGACAACTCCATCCTGTGCACCAACGAGTCCGTCCTGATCGCCGAGGAGCCCATCGCCGACCGGCTGCGGAGCCTGCTCACGCGCGCCGGCGCGCACCCGCTCGCCGAACCGGACCGCGACCGCGTGCGGGCCGCGCTGTTCCCGGACGGCCGGTTCGACACGGGCTTCGTGGGCAAGGACGCGACCTGGATCGCCCAGCGGGCCGGCGTACGGGTCCCCCACGGCACCCGGGTGCTGCTCGCCCCGTTCGACCACGCCGTGCCCGAAGAACCGCTCGCTCACGAGAAGCTCTGCCCGGTGCTCGGCGTCATCAGGGTGCCCTCGGCCCGGCGCGGCATCGACGTGGCCAGGGCGCTGTTGCGGATCGGCGGCGCCGGGCACTCCGCCGCCATCCACAGCACCGACCCGCGCACGGTGCTGGCCTACAGCACCGACGTGCCGGTGCTGCGGGTGAGCGTCAACGTGGGCAACAGCCTGGGCAGCGCCGGCCTGGAAACGAACCTGGCGCCGTCGATGACCATCGGCACCGGGTACTTCGGGCGGTCCTCGGTCGGGGCCAACCTGGAGCCCGAGCACCTGGTCAACTGGTCGCGCATCGCCTACAACGCCGACCCCGCCGAGCCGTTCGGCGACTTCGCCGGCCTCGACCCGTGGCGCGACCCGACCGGCCCGGTGCCCGCGTACCCGCACGCGTCCAACCTGTCAGTTGATCGTCCAGCGCCAGAACCGGCCGGCGACAACGGCGAGCTCCGGGAGCGGCTGCGCCGGCTGATCAGGGAAGAGCTGGCCGAGATGATCAAGGGCTGAGGGCCGTGGCGGAGCTACGCTCGTTCATCTTCATCGACCAGCTGCAACCGCAGACGATGTGCTACCTGGGCAGCTGGATCCGGGGTCGGCTGCCGCGCACCGGGATGGCCGCCCAGGTCATCGAGGTCGCCCCCGGCCTGGACATCGAGCCGCTGACCGACGTGGCGCTCAAGCACGCCGAGGTGCAGGCCGGGATCCTGGTGGTCGAGCGCCAGTTCGGCTACCTGGAGCTGCACGGCCCGACCGCGCAGGTCCGCGCCGCCGGCACCGCCGTGCTCGACCGGCTCGGCGCCGACGAGCGCGACGCCACCCGGCCGAAGATCCTGGCCGCCACCATCGTCAGCATGATCGACAACCAGCACGCGTTCCTGATCAACCGCAACAAGCTCGGCTCGATGGCGCTGCCCGGCGAGTCGCTGTTCGTGCTGGAGATGCAGCCGGCGTCCTACGCGATCCTGGCCGCCAACGAGGCGGAGAAGGCGGCCAGCGTGAAGCTGGTCGACTACCGGATGATCGGCGCGACCGGCCGCGTCTACCTGACCGGCCGCGAGGGCGACATCCGCCAGGCCGCCGACGCCGCCGAAGCCGCCCTCGGGGGGCAACGATGAACGACGACGAGCTGCGCCTGATGGTTCGTGAGCTGCTGCGCGAGGCACTCCCCTCCGTCGCCGACCGAGCCCCCGCGCCGGCCGCCGCCGAGGTGGTGACGCTGCGTACGGACGCCGACCTGGATCGGTTCGTCCGCCGGCTGCTGGAGCTGCTCGAGAACCCCGAGCGCCGCGACGACGTCCGCGCCGGCCGGCTGCGCTTCACCCTGGGCGCCAGTGCACCCCCGGAGCCCGCCGAGCGGAAAACCACCAGGCGGGTGGACAAGGGCGCGGTGACCGAACGGCTGGTCACCGAGGCCGCCCGCGCCGGCGAAACCCTCGTGCTCGGACGACGAGCCGTGCTCACGCCGCTGGCCAGGGACAAGGCGAAGGCGCTCGGCGTGGCCGTGGAAAGGGAGTCCTGATGCTGCGAGCGATCGTGACCGGCAACGTCTGGGCCACCAAGAAGGTGGACGGCCTGCCCAGCGGCGCCTTCCTGGAGGTCCAGGTGGAGGACGGGGGCGCCCGGCTGATCGCCTTCGACGTGCTGGGCAGCGGCATCGGCGAGCGGGTGCTGGTCACCCAGGGCTCGGTGGCCGCCGCCTGGTTCCCCGGCACGCCCCCGCCGGTGGACGCCCTGGTCATCGGCTCCATCGACCACCAGCCCGATAGCGCGACCCGCACCGAGATCAAACCGACTCGGTGAAGAGCGCTCATCCAGCCCCGCCGGCGAGTGAGGCGAAATGACAGAAAGGGATGTGAACAATGTCGAGTAATGCCATCGGTCTCATCGAGACCAAGGGCTACGTGGCGGCCCTCGCCGCCGCCGACGCCATGGTCAAGGCCGCGAACGTGCTCATCGTCAGCCGTGAGCAGGTCGGCGACGGCCTGGTCGCGGTCACCGTGGTCGGCGACGTGGGCGCGGTCAAGGCGGCCACCGAGGCAGGCGCGGACACCGCATCCACCGTGGGCGAACTGGTGTCCGTGCACGTCATCCCCCGCCCGCACGCCGAGCTGGGCCGGCACTTCGGCGTGAGCGAGGAGTAGTGGCCGCACCACCCGGTGCGGTGCCCACCGAGCTGCGGGTCTACCTGCGGGTGGAGGACCTCCAGCGGCAGTTCGCGGCCTACCTGGGCACCCCGACCAGGGCGCGCGGCTACCCGCCGACGGAGGGCCAGCACTCACTGATCATCGAGGTGGCCCCCGGGCTGGCCATCGAGCGCGCCACCGACCTGGCATGCAAGGCCGTACCCGAGGTGGAGGTCGGGCTGCTGTTCGTGGAGCGCCAGTTCGGCGTGCTCGAACTGCACGGCTCCGACCTGACCCGCCTCGACGCGGCCGGAACCGCCGTGCTGGACGGCCTTGGCGTCGCCGCGCACGACCAGCTCGCACCGCGCATCCTGTACTCCGACGTCATCGAGGAGATCACCGACCAGCACGCTGTGATCATCAACCGGAACCGGGAGGCGTCCATGGTGCTGCCCGGCGAGAGCCTGCTCGTCTACGAGCTGACGCCCGCGCTGTTCGCCTCGGTGGCGGCCAACGAGGCGGAGAAGGCGGCGCCGGCGGCCACCCTGGTCACCGTGTCCATGATCGGCGCCGCCGGCCGGCTCTACCTCAGCGGTGCCACCAAGGACGTGTTGGCCGCGCGCGAGGCCATCACCCGGGCCCTGACCTCGATCGAGGGCCGACACTCGTAACGACCACCAGCACGGACGGAAGGGGCAACGATGCCCATCCACGACCTCTCGGCGGCAGACGCGGTCGCCCGCCTCACCGCCGTGGCCCGCCAGGCCCTCGCCGGCTACGACGTCACCCCGGACGCCGACGTGACCCTGCTCGAGCTGTCCGAGAACGCGACCTTTCAGGTGGACGACGCCGGCGCACGGACCGTGCTGCGGATCCACCGGTTGGACTACCACTCCCCCGAGGCCATCCGCTCCGAGCTGGCCTGGCTGTCGGCGCTGCGCGACCAGGCCGGGGTGCGCACCCCGTCGGTGGTCCCCACCCGCGACGGCGAGCCAGTGGCGCGCATCGAGCCGAGCGACGACGGCCCGGTCCGGCACGGCGTGATGTTCGAGTTCCTGCCCGGCACGGAGCCGCCCGCCCGCCGGACGGACTTCGAGAGCCTCGGCGAGATCACCGCCCGCATGCACCGCCACGCCCGGCAGTGGCCCCGACCGGCCGGGTTCACCCGCTTCCGCTGGGACACCGAGGCCGCGTTCGGCCAGCGGGCCCGGTGGGGCCGTTGGCGCGACGGCGTCGGGATGGGCACCGAGGAGCTGGCCACCCTGGGGCGGCTGGAGGCCGTGCTGCGGCGCCGGCTCGCGGCGTACGGCGCGAGCCCGGACCGGTGGGGGCTCATCCACGCCGACCTGCGGCTGGCCAACCTGCTGGTGGACGATACCGGCGCGGTCAGCGTGATCGACTTCGACGACTGCGGGTGCGGCTGGTACCTCTACGACCTCGGCACCGCCGTGAGCTTCTTCGAGCACGAGCCGCGGGTGCCCGAGCTGGTGGACGGCTGGCTGGCCGGCTACCGCAAGGTCCTCGACCTGCCGGCCGCCGACGAGGCGGAGGCCCGGACGTTCATCCTGTTCCGACGGCTCCTGCTGACCGCCTGGATCGGCTCGCACACCGGTGTCGAGCTGGCCCGCGAGCTGGGGGCCGGCTACACCCAGGGCGGCTGCGAGCTGGCCGAGCGCTACCTGTCCCGTTTCGCCTAGAGGAGGAACCGCATGTTCACCCCACTCGCCGGCCGCTCGGTCGTGGTGACCGGCGCCAGCAAGGGCATCGGCAAGGGCATCGCCGGCGTGTTCGCCCGCGCCGGCGCGCGGGTGCTGGTGGTGGCCCGCGACGAGGCCGCCGTCCGCGCCGCCGCCGACGAGCTGAACCGGCTCGACGGGGAGGTCTCCGCGCTCAGTGGCGACGTCACCGACCCGGACAGCTGCGCGCGGATCGCGGCGGTCGCGCAGGAACGCCACGGCGGCATCGACGTGCTCTGCGCCAACGCCGGGGTGTTCCCGGAGCGCCGGCTCGCGGACATGACGGCCAAGGACATCGACGAGGTGCTCGGCATCAACCTCAAGGGCACCATGCTCCCGGTCACCGCGTGCCTGCCGGCGCTGCGCCGCTCCGGCCGGGGCCGGGTGGTCATCACCTCGTCGATCACCGGGCCGATCACCGGCTTCCCGGGCTGGACGCACTACGGCGCCAGCAAGGCCGGCCAGCTCGGGTTCATGCGCACGGCCGCGATCGAGCTGGCGCCGATGGGCATCACCGTCAACGCCGTGCTGCCCGGCAACATCCTGACCGAGGGTCTGCGCGACATGGGCGAGGACTACCTGCGGCAGATGAGCGCGTCGATCCCGCAGAAACGCCTCGGCAGCGTCGAGGACATCGGCAACGCCGCGCTGTTCCTGGCCACCGAGGAGGCCGGCTACATCACCGGCCAGACCCTCGTCATCGACGGCGGGCAGGTGCTCCCGGAGTCGCTCGACGCGGTCTGACCCAATACGACGAATTGGTTGGGATCGGTTGGGCCAAAGCCGGCCGGCCGGGATAGCGTGGCGCGCACCAGGAGGTGAGACGACCGCATGACCACGTCACCCACGGCCGCCACGGGCGGGCCCGAGGTACCGACGACCGCCGAGGACATCCGCCAGCAGCTGTTCACCTACATCACGTCCGGCCGGCTCCGGCCCGGCCAGCGGCTCGGTGCCGAGCGTGAGCTCGCGGAGTCCTACGGCGTCAGCCGCGCCACCCTGCGCCAGGCCCTGGAGGCGCTGGAGCGCGCCGGCGTGGTGCGCCGGCTGCCGGGCCGGGGCGGCGGCACGTTCGTCAGCGAACCGAAGATCGAGCGCGACCTGTCCAGCGTGGTGGGCGTGCCCGCGCTGCTGCGCAAGCAGGGCATGACCGCCGGCACCCGGATCGTCAGCACGGCCATGACCGGGGCCGACGAGGCCACCGCCGCCGCGCTGGAGGTGCGGCCCGGCGAGCTGGTGTACGAGGTGGTGCGCATTCGGCTCGCGGACGGCAGCCCGATCTCACTGGAGCACGCGCGGTTCCCGGCCGCCCGTTTCCCCGGAATGCTGGACCTCCCGCTCGGCGGGTCGATCTACGACCTGATCCGCGAGCACTACCACCTGTCCCCCGACCAGTCCCTGGAGCGCATCGAGGTGGTCCACGCCACCGCGCACGAGGCGGCCATCCTGGACGTCAACGAGGACGCGCCGCTGCTGTCCATCACCCGGACCACCACCGACTCGCACGGCGCCGCCTTCGAGTTCTCCCACGACCTGTTCCGGGCGGACCGGACCCGGATCGTGATCCGCACGCCCACCGGCGCGGACCGCGACCAGGCGCCGACCCCGCTGCGCCAGCGGATCGAGATCGTATAGCGGACGTCGTCGGCGCGATTTCGCGAGCGCGCATTCTGAAGAAGCACTGAGAAAACCCGCCGTCGGATTCTCTAAATCTTTGCTCAGAATGTCGGGCCGGTGTTAGGAAGGGCACCCCCAAGCGCTCCCCGAAAGGACCTGATGATGGCTCGGATTCTTCCTGCCGTGGGCAGGGTGACATTTCCACTGGCCGCGGTGCTATTCGCGGTCGGCGTGGCCGGCGCGCCGGCATCGGCGGCCGCGTCCACGGTCGACGCGACGGTCGTTCCGGCCGCCGCCAGCGTCGCGCCGCCCCCGCCACCGAAGCAGATCCGCAAGGAGGACTGCCGGCGCGGCGGTGGTCACTGGGTCCGCGACCGTCGTGACATGCACCTGTACCACTGCGCCGGAGGCCGTTTCGACAAGCGCGACGGCCGGTTCTGACCCGCGAAGGGTCACGTCGGTAACAGGGTTCCCGCGCGTTTGACGAGCCGGGTGATGGGCGCGGTCTCCGCGCCCATCACCCCGGGCAGCGGGCCGACCCGTTCGGCGAGGTGGTCGTACAGCGCGTCGGTGTCCCGGCAGACCAGGTGCGCCACCAGGGTTCGCCGGACCGGTGGTCGCCGAGGCGAACGCGACCTCCCGGTGGCCGGCCAGCGCCCGCCCGATCGTGGTGAGCGCGGCGGGAGCGACGGTCAGCCAGAGGATCGCCACGGCGGTGTAGCCCAACAGCGCCGCGTCGATGTCCACATCGAAGTGCAGGAACCCGTTGCGGCGCAGTTCGGCCAACCGCCGTCGGGTGGTGGACGCGGACCAGCCGGTGGCGGCGGCCAGCGCGGGGATCTCGATCCTGCCGTCCTTGGCCAGCGCGGCGAACAGCCAGGTGTCCTCGGGGGTGAGCGTGATCGGCGGGCCGGGTCGCGGTTCGATCGGTGGGCGCGCCAGGCGTTCGGGGCAGTGCTCGACGACCTACTGGCCCGGCGCTGACACCTCACCCGCGCGCCACCGCGCTCGCCCGACCCCCGGATGGTCGCGGTTGAAATGACTGACTCAGTCAGTTAATGTCGAGACATGGACGACAGGTCGGCGAACCTCGTCACCGCGCTGGTGGTCGCCCTGGCCGACGCGCTCGACGAGACCACCGGCCGCGCCGGGGCGCACGGGGCCAACGGCGCCTCGGCGCTGGCCACCATCCACTTCGTGCCCGGCGAACGCATCGACGAGCTGAGCCGGGTGCTCGGGATCACCGGCTCCGGGACCGTGCGGCTGGTGGACCGGCTCGTCGCCGACGGACTGGTGGAACGACGCCCCGGCCGGGACAGGCGCAGCGTGTCGCTGTGGCTCACCGAGCGCGGGGCGGCCGTCGCCGAGGAGATCGTGGCGCGGCGGCGCGAGGTCCTGCGGCGCGCGCTCGAACCGCTGACCGACGCCCAGCGCGACGCCCTGGCCGCGGTGGCCGAGCCGGCGCTCGCGGGCATGGCGGTGAACCGGGAGCGCGCGGACCGGATCTGCCGGCTGTGCGACTACGTGGCCTGCCCGCAGGACCGCTGCCCGGTCGAGAGGGCCGTCTCATGAGCGGGGGCTGGCGGTTCCGGCTGATGCTGGTCGCGGCCGCCGTGGGGTGGGGCTGCGCGACGACGGCGACGAAGTACGCCCTGGCCGGGTTCGGCCCGGCGACCATGCTCGTGGTCAAGCTGGCCGCCGCGAGCGCCGTGCTGTGGGCGGTGTCGCTGGTGCGCGGCGTCCGGCCGGCGCCGGGGAGAGGACGGTTCGCGCTGCTCGGGTTGTTCGAGCCCGCGCTGGCCTACGGCGGGCTCACGGTCGGCCTCACCTACACCACGGCCACGAACGCGTCGCTGCTCGGCGTGACGGAGTCGATCTTCGTGCTGATGCTGGCCGCCGCGTTCCTGTCCGAGCGCATCCGTGCCCGGTCCGTACTGGGCATCGCGCTGGCGGTCGCCGGCGTGCTCGCGCTGGGCGGCGGCGACGTCGGGACCGGGTTCAACCTCGGTGACCTCATCGTGGTCGCGGGTTCCGTCGCGGCGGCCGTCTACGTGACGCTCGCGGCGAAGGTGGCTTCCACCGCCGACGCGCTCACCATGACCACGTACCAGTTCACCTTCGCCACCGCGTTCACCCTGCCGCTCGCGGTGTGGCCGTGGCTGACCGGCCGCGAACCACTGCCCACCAGCGTCGAGCCCCGCTACTGGCTGGCCGCGATGTTCGTCGGCGGGGTGTGCTTTGCGCTGAGCTTCCTGCTGTACAACCAGGCGATCAGGTCGGTCCCGGCCGGAATGGCAGGCGTGATCCTCAACATGGTCCCGGTGATCGGCGTGCTGACGGCGGTCGTCTTCCTCGGCGAGTCGCTCACCGCCTGGCACATGGCCGGCGCCGTGCTGGTCGTCGCCGGAATCATGCTCTTCCCGGCCGCCAAGGAACAGCTCACCCGTGCGTCCTCGCCGGCGCCCGGGACAGCACCAGGTACACCACGAACCCGACGATCAGGCCGACCACCCAGCTGTAGTCGTAGAGCGGCTTGAACACCGGGATCAGCCCGTCGGCAGGGAACGGGCCGGTGCCGGGCGCTGAGTAGGCACCGCCCACCGCCACCAGCGCACCCACCACCGTCGCGGCGACCGCACGCCAGTTCCACCCCGCCGTGAACCAGTACCGGCCTTCCGGTCGATAAAGGTCGACCAGATCGATCCGCCGGTGCCCGATCACCCAGTACCCGGCGATCAGCACGCCGGCGACCGAGGCGAGGACGCCACCGTAGAAGCCCAGCCAGGTGAAGATGTAGGTGTGCGGGTCGGACACCAACCGCCACGGCTGGATGAGGATGCCGATGACCCCGGTCGTCAGCCCGGCGGTCCGGAAGTTCAGCCAGCGAGGCAGCGCATTGGAGAAGTCGTAGGACGGGCTCACCACGTTCGCCGCCACGTTGCAGGACATGGTGGCGAGCACGGCCATCACCAACCCGATCACCACCGCGACCGGGCTGGTGAACCGGCTGGCCACCTCGACCGGGTCCCAGATCGCGGCGCCGTAGAGCACGATCGTCCCCGACGTGACGACGATCGAGATCATCGAGATGAACGCCATGGTGGTGGGCAGCCCGTAGACCTGGCCGAGCAGCTGCCGGCGCTGGTTGCCGGCGAACCGGGTGAAGTCCGGCATGTTCAGCGACAGCGTCGCCCAGAACGCGATCATGCCCATCAGCGAGGGCGCGAACACCGCCCAGAACCCGGCGCCCCAGCCCAGCTTGGACGGCTGGGTGAAGATCGGCCCGAATCCGCCGATCTGGGCCACGATCCAGACCATCAGGCCCAGGAACGCCACGGTGACCAGCGGGGCCGCCCAGTTCTCGAACCGGCGCAGGCCCTCGATCCCCCGCCAGATCAGCACCATTTGGGCCAGCCAGAACACCGCGAAGGACAGCCACATGGTCCACGCGTGGCCGCCGATCGGGGCCGCCTTGAGCCACCCGTCGCCGGCCAGCGTCCCGACGATGACGTAGATCGCCTGCCCGCCTACCCAGGTCTGGATGCCGAACCAGCCGCAGGCGATGAACGCGCGCAGCAACGCCGCCAGGTTGGCGCCGCGCAGGCCGTAGTACGCCCTGGCGAACACCGGGAACGGAATTCCGTACTTGGTGCCGGCATGGCTGTTGAGCAGCAGCGGGACCAGCACTATCAAGTTGGCGAGCGTGATCGTCAGGAAGGCCTGCAGCCAGTCCATCCCGAGCGCGACCAGCCCGGACGCGAGCAGGTAGCTGGGAATGTTGTGCGCCATTCCCATCCACAGCGCCGCGTAGTTGTACGTCGTCCATTTCCGTTCCGCCAGCCTGGTCGGCAGCAGCTCGGCGTTGGCGAACCGGCTGTCGGAAACGGCGGAACGGTCGGTCAGATCGACCCGGCCATGCTCGTCGACGCGCTCGACGTCCCGCTCAGGAATCGTTGTCATGGCTCTCAACTCAAGGCTGGAATGATGTGTTCGCCGTAGGCGTCGATGGTCGCGTCGACCGCGTCGTGCATGTCATAGACCGCGAACTGGTCCACCCCGGCGTCGCGCAGCTCCTGGAGCTTCTCGATGTGCGCCTCGGCGGGCCCGACCAGGCAGAACCTGTCCACGATCGCGTCCGGCACGAACTGGGTGTCCGGGTTGCCGCTGCGGCCGTGGTGGCGGTAGTCGTAGCCGGCGCGGCCCTTGATGTACTCGGTGAGCTCGAGCGGGACCAGGTCCGAGCTCTCGCCGTACCGGGTGACCAGGTCCGCGACATGGTTGCCGACCATCCCGCCGAACCACCTGCACTGGTCCCTGGCGTGTGCGAGGTCGTCGGAGACGTAGGCGGGCGCGGCGACGCAGATGGTGACCGAGTCCGGGTCGCGGCCGGCCTCGGCGGCGGAGTCGCGGACGTGCTTGACCATCCACCGGGTCAGGTACGGGTCCGCGAGCTGCAGGATGAACCCGTCCGCCCGCGCCCCCGCCAGCTTCAGCGCCTTCGGGCCGTACGCGCCCATCCAGACCGGCAGCCGCCCGTCCACCACCCACGGCAGGCGCACCGGCGTGCCGTCCAGGTCCACCTCGCGGCCCTCGGCCAGCTCCTTGATCACGTGCATGGCCCTGCCCAGGGTGTCCAGCGTGGCGGGCCGACCGCCCGTGACCCGCACCGCGGAGTCGCCGCGACCGATCCCGCACACCGTGCGGTTGCCGAACATCTCGTTCAGGGTGGCGAACCCGGACGCGGTGACCGTCCAGTCGCGAGTGGTCGGGTTGGTCACCATGGTGCCGACCTTGAGGTTCCTGGTGTGCTCCAGGATCTGGGAGAAGATCACGAACGGCTCCTGCCAGAGCACGCAGGAGTCGAACGTCCAGCCGTGGCCGAACCCGGCCTGCTCTCCCCTGCCCATCCGCGCCACCAGCTCGGATGCCGGCGGGTCGGTCTGCAGCACCAGCCCGAAGTCCATGGTCACTCCCTTAACCGAGGTAGTCGCAGGTCGAACGGCTCAGGTAGTTGCCCCGGCCGGGGCGCCCGGTGTACTCCCCGCCGGAGAGGATCACCTCACCACGGGAGAGCACGGTGTCCACCCGCCCGGTGATCGTCCTGCCCTCGTAGGCGGAGTAGTCCACGTTCATGTGGTGGGTCTGCGCGGACAGCACCTGCTCGGCGCCCGGGTCGTACACCACGATGTCCGCGTCGGCCCCCGGCGCGACGGTGCCCTTGCGCGGGTGCAGGCCGAACATCCGGGCCGGCGCGGTGCTGGCCAGCTCCACCCAACGGCGGCGGCTGATGTGCCCGTCGACCACCGCCTGGTGCAGCAGGTCCATCCGGTTCTCCACGCCCGGCATGCCGTTCGGGATCTTGGAGAAGTCGCCCCGGCCCATCTCCTTCTGGCCCTTGAAGCAGAACGGGCAGTGGTCGGTGGACACCACCGAGAGGTCGTCGGTGCGCAGCCCGCGCCACAGCGCCGCCTGGTTCTCCTTCGGCCGCAGCGGCGTGGAGCAGACGTACTTGGCGCCCTCGAAGTCCGGCCTGGCCAGGTCGTCGGTGGACAGGAACAGGTACTGCGGGCACGTCTCGGCGAACACCGGCAGCCCGCTGTCCCGCGCCCCCGCGATCTCGGCCACCGCCTCCTGCGCCGACACGTGCACCACGTACAGCGGCGAGCCGGCCACCCGCGCGAGCTGGATGGCCCGGTGGGTGGCCTCTGCCTCCAGCAGTGCGTGCCGCACGTCGCCGTGGTAGCGCGGGTCGGTCCGGCCGGCCGCGAGCGCCTGCTGCACCAGCACGTCGATGGCGATGCCGTTCTCCGCGTGCATCATGGTCAGCGCGCCGTTCGCGGCGCCCTGCTGCATCGCGCGCAGGATCTTCCCGTCGTCGGAGTAGAACACCCCCGGGTAGGCCATGAACATCTTGAAGCTGGTCACGCCCTCGCCGACCAGCACGTCCATCTCCTTCATGGACTGCTCGTCCACGTCAGAAATGATCATGTGGAAGCCGTAGTCGATGGCGCAGTTGCCGTCCGCCTTCGCATGCCAGGCGTCCAGTCCCTCGCGCAGCGAATGCCCCACGCTCTGGATGGCGAAGTCGATGATCGTGGTCGTCCCGCCCCACGCCGCCGCTCGGGTGCCGGTCTCGAAGGTGTCGCTGGCATACGTCCCGCCGAACGGCATCTCCATGTGCGTGTGCGCGTCCACCCCGCCCGGGATCACGTACTTCCCGCTCGCGTCGATCACCGTGTCCGCGCTGTCCACCAGCCCGGACCCGGGCGCGAGCAGCGCAACCACCCGCTCCCCGTCCACCAGCACGTCCGCCGTGACCTCGTCCGACGCCGAGATCACCAGACCGCCCGTAACCAACGTCGTGCCCATACGCATTCTCCCAGCTCAGAGCCCGTGAGTGGCTAGGGTCGCTATAGCGCCCCTAGCCACTCACGGCTTGTGACCTGCATGTTCGAGGGCGGCCACCAGGGCGGCGGCGCCTTCTTCGGCTTCTTCGGCGGTCAGGGTCAGCGGTGGGGCGATGCGCAGCACGTTGCCGTGCAGGCCGCCCTTGCCGATCAGCAGGCCGCCGCGTCGGGCGTGTTCCAGGACGTCGGTGGCGGCCTTGGGCGACGGTCCGCCGTCGCGGTCGACCAGTTCGACGCCGATCATCAGGCCCCGGCCGCGCACCTCGGCCACCACCGGCAGCCGGGCGGCCGCCTCGTCGAGGCGGGCGCGCAGCACGGCGCCCACCCGGCGGGCGTTGCCCTGCAGGTCGTGGTCCAGCGCGTAGCGAAGGTTGGCCAGCGCGCCGGCGGTGGTCACCGGGCTGCCGCCGAAGGTGGACAGCGAGTTCGCGGCGACGCTGTCCATGATCTCGGCGCGGGCCACCACGCCGCCGATGGACAGGCCGTTCCCCAGGCCCTTGGCGAAGGTCATGATGTCCGGGCGGGCGCCGCCGGTGGCGTGCGCCTGCCAGCCCCAGTAGTGGTCGCCGGTGCGGCCCCAGCCGGTCTGCACCTCGTCGGAGATCCACAGGATGCCGTGCCGGTCCAGCACCTTCTTGAACTCGGCGAACAGCCCGTCCGGCGGCATCGCGAACCCACCGACGCCCTGGATCGGCTCGGCGATGAAGCAGGCCACGTTGTCGCGGACCTGGGCGAGCACGTCCTCCAGGTCGGCCACGCAGGCGGCGGTCAGCTCCTCGTCAGAGAGATCCGCGAACGGGGTGCCGCGGCGGCGGGTGCCGTGCACGTAGTAGGTCTGCACCGGGGACAGGCTGGTCGGCGCCCAGCCGGTGTTGCCGGTGATGGCGATCGCGGAGAACGACCGCCCGTGGTAGGCGTTGCGCAGCGCCAGCACCTGGTTGGACGAGCGGAACCCGGTGGCCAGCAGCAGCGCGGTGTCGTTCGCCTCGGTGCCGCTGGAGGTGAAGAACACCCGGGGGTCGTCGATCCCGGACAGCTCGGCCACCTGCTCGGCCAGCTCGATCATCGGCCGGTTCAGGTACAGCGTCGAGGTGTGCAGGATCTTGCCGGCCTGCGTCGATACAGCGGCCGCGACCTCAGGCAGCGCGTGCGCCGTCATCGTGGTCAGGATGCCGCCGAAGAAGTCCAGGTACCTGTTGCCCTCGGCGTCGACGACGTGGCGGCCCTCGCCGTACTCGATCTCGATCGGCTCGTCGTAGTAGAGCGACAGCCAGGACGGCAGCACGGCCTGGCGGCGCTTGAGCAGCTCTGCGTGGATTCCCTCGGACACGGCGGCCCCCTACGGCTGGACCAGCGACTGGTAGGCGTCCGGGCGGCGATCCCGGTAGAACGCCCACTGCTGGCGGACCTGGTCGATCAGGTCGAAGTCCAGGTCGCGCACCACCAGCTCCTCGGCGTCGCCGCTGGCCACCTCGCCGACGAACTGGCCGCGCGGGTCCACGAAGTAGCTGGTGCCGTAGAAGTCGTTGTCGCCGTACTCCTCCACGCCGACCCGGTTGATCGCGGCGATGAAGTACTCGTTGGCCACGGCGGCGGCCGGCTGCTCCAGCTTCCACAGGTAGGACGACAGCCCCCGGCTGGTCGCCGACGGGTTGTACACCAGCTGCGCCCCGGCCAGGCCCAGCGCGCGCCAGCCCTCCGGGAAGTGCCGGTCGTAGCAGATGTAGACGCCGACCCTGCCGACGGCGGTGTCGAACACCGGCCAGCCCAGGTTGCCGGGCCGGAAGTAGAACTTCTCCCAGAAGCCGGGCAGCTGCGGAAGGTGGTGCTTGCGGTACTTGCCCAGGTAGCGGCCGTCCGCGTCGATCACCGCGGCGGTGTTGTAGTAGAAGCCCGAGCCCTCGATCTCGTAGATCGGCACCACCAGCACCATGCCCAACTCCTTGGCCAGCGAGCACATCCGCTGGACGGTCGGCCCGTCCGGGACCGGCTCGGCCCACCGGTAGTGCTCGGCCTCCTGCACCTGGCAGAAGTAGGGCGCGTTGAAGACCTCCTGGAAGCCGATGATCTTTGCACCGGCCGAGGCGGCGGCACGGGCGTGCGCCTCGTGCGCGTCGACCATTGAACTGGTGTCGCCGGTCCACTTGGCTTGTACCAGTGCGGCGCGGACGAGGTTCGGCATGCCAACTCACTCCCGGATCGTGACCCGCTGGCGGTCCCCTGTGGCCTGGACCATATTGTTCGGTTCATACTTGGAGCAATAGCTCGTTTGTTACAGACCAATTAATCGGGGCGGCGGTGGACGAGAAGACCACGGTCCGGATCGCGCAGGCCGCCGAGAACCGGTCCGCCGCCGGGATCGCGGCCGCGGTGAGCCGGTTGATCAAGTCGGGCGAGCTGGCGGCGGGTTCACGGCTGCCGACGGTGCGGGCGCTCGCGCGCGAGCTGGGCACCAGCCCGACGACGGTGAACGAGGCGTGGCGCTCGTTGGTGCGGATCGGGGCGGTCAGGACCAACGGCCGCAACGGCTCGTTCGTGGCCGACGCCCACCACCGGGCCGGCTGGCCGAGCCGGTTCTGGCGCATCGCGGGCACCGCCGGCGAGTTCGCGCTGGACCTGTCGGCAGGGGTCCCGGACCCGGCGCTGCTGCCGCCGATGCACGAGGTGCTGGCCGGCATCCGGCGCGGACCCCAGCTGTCCGGCTACCTCGACCCGCCGGTGCTGCCGGCGCTGGAGCGGATCATCCGCCGGTCCTGGCAGGACGTCTGGGACCCGGAGTGCGTCACCGTGGTGGACGGCTCGCTGGACGCGGTGGACCGGGTGCTGACCAGCGTGCTGCGCCTCGGCGACCGGGTGCTGGTGGAGAACCCGACCTTCCCGCCGTTCCTGGACCTGCTCGAGCTGATCGGGGCGCGGCCGGTCCCGGTCGGCATCGACGCGGAGGGCATGTGCCCTCGGGCGCTGCGCGCGGCGCTGGACAGTGGCGCCGGCCCGCTGCCGCCCGAGGAACCCGCCGTGCTGCTGCTGCAGCCCAGGGCGCACAACCCGACCGGTGCCAGCATGAGCCACGCCAGGGCGCTGGAGCTGGCGTCGGTGCTGCGCTCGGCCGCGCCGTCCTGCACGGTGGTCGAGGACGACCACGTCGGCGACATCGCCGTGGCCGGGCCGGTCAGCCTGGCCATGCACCTGCCGCACCGGACGGTCACCATCCGCAGCTTCTCCAAGTCGCACGGGCCGGACCTGAGGCTGGCGGCGGTCGCCGGTCCCGCCGAGCTGATCGAGCCGGTGATCGCCCGCCGCAACCTCGGGCCGGCCTGGTCGTCGCGGTTGTTGCAGCAGTTGCTCGCGGACATGCTCGCCGACGCGCGCTGCGTGCGCGCCGTTGCCCGCGCCCGCGAGGTCTACATCGACCGGCGGCAGGCGCTCGCCTGCGCGCTGGCCGACCGCGGCATCCCGGTGCTCGCCAGGGACGGCTTCAACGTCTGGGTCCCGGTGGAGCACGAGCGGGACGCGCTCGTGCTGCTCGCCACCCAGGGCATCGGCGCGGCGCCCGGCCGGCCGTTCCTGGTCGCCCCCGAGGGCGGTGACCACCTGCGGATCACCACGGCCGCGCTGCGGGTCGAGGGCGCCGAGGAGGTCGCCGACGCGCTCGTCGCCTCGGCCAGCCGCCGGGGCGGCGGGCTGCACCGGTGAGCTAGCCGGACCGGGACAGCCGCAGCGACTCGACGAACCGTTCCAGCAGCGAGTGCAGCTGGGTGCGCTCCTCCGGGCGCAGGTCTGACATGAGCCGCTGCAGGTGCGCCCAGTGGCCGGGCAGGAAGTCGCGCAGGAACGCCCGGCCGCTCTCGGTGATGCGCACCAGCGAGGAACGCCGGTCCCGCTCGTTGGCCAGCCGCTCGACGTACTCCCGCCGCGCCAGGGCGTCGACCACCGAGGTGAGGTTGGCCGGGAGCACCGAGATGGCCTGGCCCAGCCGCCCCATGGTCAGCGGCTCGTCCGCCCGGTCCAGCACGGTGAGCACGTTGAACTGGCTGGTGGTGAGCCGGTACGGGGACAGCTCCGCGACGTGCGCGCGCTCCAGCTCGGCGGAGGCCCGCAGCAGCGAGAGGGTGATCCCCAGTACGGTCGGATCGAAGCCGGGGCCCTCCCGCCGGGCGGCCCTCGCGATCTGCTCGGCGATCGAGCTCTCGCCGTGGGTGACGGGCGGTTGCTTCACAGAGTGAACTGTACAAGCTCGCGCCGTTCTATTCGATCTTCCTAGCTGACCAGCGATAACAAATTGTTATGTGAGTGAAAGATCAAGATTGACGATAGTTCACTGGCATGAGTAAATGTGTGGCACCGATCACAAGTCGACGGAGGTGAGAAGGGTATGGCGGAGATCCTGGGGCTCGGGCTGTCGCACTACCCGCCGTTCAGCGGCACCGACGCGGACATGGCGGACATCCTGCGCTGGACCATGGACGACCCGGCCATCCCGGAGGCCGAGCGCGACCCGGCCCGGTGGGGCGAGCGGATGCGCGCGGAGTGGGGCGAGGACGGCGGTGCCGAGGCCGCCGCGAGCCATCGGGCCGCCCTGGTCGCCGCGTTCGCGCGCGCCCGCGCCGCCCTGGACGCGTTCCGGCCCGACGCGGTGGTGATCTGGGGCGACGACCAGTACGAGAACTTCCGCGAGGACGTCATCCCGCCCTACGCCGTGCTCGCCTACGACGACCTCGAGGTGCGGCCGTGGCGGCAGGCGCAGGGCTCCTCGGACATGGCGGGCAAGCCGAACGTGTGGGGCGAGCCGGCGGACACCACGTTCACCATCAAGGGCCGCCCGGACATCGCCCGCTACCTGGCCGGCCGGCTGCTCGACGACGGCGTCGACGTGGCGTACGCCTACCGTCCGCTGCACCACCCGGGGCTCGCGCACGCGTTCCTCAACGCCGTGCTGTACCTGGACTACGAGCGGCGCGGCTTCCCGTACCCGGTGATCGCGTTCCCGGTCAACTGCTACGGGCGCCGGGTGATCAGCTATCGCGGCTTCCTGTCCCGGATGGGCGAGCGGCGCGAGCTGGACCCGCCGTCGCCGTCGCCGGCCCGCATGATCGACGTCGGCGCGGCGGCCGCGCGGGCGCTGCGGGACTCGCCGTGGCGGATCGCGGTGGTCGCCTCGTCGAGCTGGTCGCACGCGTTCCTGTGCGACAGGACCTGGCGGCTGCGCCCGGACACCGAGGCCGACGAGCGGCTCTACGACGCGCTGGTGCGCGGCGACCTGCAGGCCTGGCGGTCCACGCCGCTCGCGGCCATCGAGGAGGCCGGCCAGCAGGAGCTGCTCAACTGGTTCCCGCTGGTCGGCGCCATGCACGAGCTCGGACGAGGCAAGCCGACCTGGACCGAGTTCGTCGGCACCGACGTGTTCAACTCCAACAAGGTGTTCGCCAGTTACGAGCCGTGAGGTTTCCATGTCGTCTGGTTTGCAGCGCCGGGGGGAGCTTTCGGGCCGCTCCCTGACCGTCGTCCTCGTCACCTGCGGGCTTTCGTACCTGTTCGACGGGTACGACCTGGTCGTGTACGGCACCACGCTGCCGACGTTGCTAGCGGAGTGGCGGGTCAGCCCGGCGGTCGCGGGCGCGGTCGGCAGCTATGCGCTGATCGGGATGCTGATCGGCGCCCTGGCCGTCGGCAGCGTCACCGACCTGCTCGGCCGGCGGCGGGTGCTCATCGGCTGCGTCACCTGGTTCTCGGTGTTCACCGCGCTGTGCGCCGCGACCAGCTCGCCGGAGGCGTTCGGCGCCCTGCGGTTCCTGGCCGGGCTCGGCCTCGGCGGCGTGCTGCCCACCCTCAACGCGCTCACCATCGAGTACGCCCCGCCGCGCCGGCGCAACCTCGTCTACGTGAGCATGGCCGTCGGCTACCCGGTCGGGGGCCTGCTGGCGGCGACGCTGGCGATCCCGCTGATCCCGGCGTCCGGCTGGCAGGTGATGTACCTGATCGGCGCCACCCCGCTGCTGGTCGTGCTGCCGCTGGCGGTGCGCGCGCTCCCCGAGTCGCTGGAGTACCTGCTCGCCCGGGGCCGAACCGACCAGGCACGGGCGCTGGCCGACCGGCTCGGCGTGACGCTGGAAGCAGCCGAACCGGTCGCGGCCGCGGCGGCCGGCGGCGGGCCGAAGCCGCTGTTCGCCGCCGGCTACCGGGCCGCGACCGTGCTGTTCTGGCTGGCCGCGTTCTGCTCGCTGCTGCTGGTCTACGCGCTGAACACCTGGCTGCCGCAGCTCATGCGCCAGTCCGGCTACCCGCTGGGGTCGGCGCTCAGCTTCCTGCTGGTGTTCAACGTCGGCGCCATCCTGGGGCTGTTCCTGGGCGGGCCGGCCGCCGACCGGTTCGGCCAGCGCGCGGTCACCGCCACCGGGTTCGCGCTGGCCGGGATCTCCGTCGCGCTGCTCGCCTTCACCGGCAGCCAGCTGGCGCTGTACCTGCTGTTCGCGGTCGGCGGGTACGGCACGGTCGGCACCCAGACGCTGCTCAACGCGTTCGTCACCGGCTACTACCCGGGATCGGCGCGGGCGGCCGGCATCGGCTGGGCGCTCGGCGTCGGCCGGCTCGGCGGCATCCTCGGCCCGTTCCTCGGCGGCGTGCTGCTCACCGCCGGGATGCCGCTGGGCGGGATCTTCTTCGTGTTCGCCGCCGTCGCACTGGCCGGCGCGCTGCTGATCGCGGCGGTCCGCCCGGCACGGCTGCCCGGCCGGGTGGCGGCTAGAACGTGACCAGCGGGTCGCCCACCGTGTCGGCGATGAAGTTGACGAAGAAGAAGCCGAAGAACACGAAGTTGAGCACCAGGAACAGGTGGTGCCACCAGCGCGCCCGCGCCGCCCGGGGCAACCGGCTGTTCAGGTACATCAGCAGGAACGGGTAGATGAGCGCGCCCAGGTTGGACATGTTCGCAGACCACTGCACCAGCGCCACCGGCACCGCGAGGTGCAGGATCACCGAGATCGCCACCAGCAGGACGATCATGAACGGGTAGTAGAACCGCCTCGGGTCGTCCTCGATCAGCGCGCGGATGCGCGGGCTGGAGGCGTGGGTGGCGTCGGTGACGATCCGGACCAGCGCCTCGAAGATGCCCAGCTGCGTGGAGAACAGCACGAACACCCCCATCACCAGCAGGAAGTAGAACATGCCCTGGCCGTACTCCGGCCGCAGCGCGTCGGCCGCGAAGGTCGGCACGTTCGCGGTGGTCGGCTGTTTCCCGGACAGCAGGACCGCCTGCGCCATCAGCACGGTCGGCAGCAGCATGCCCAGCATCGCGCCACCGAAGAACACCACCCACATGTCCACCCTGAGCAGCCGGTACCATCGGCGCCACCGGCCGGCGTTGAGCTCGTCGTCGGGGAACGTCACGCCCACCGAGCGGAGCTCGCTGCGTTCGCCCCGCAGTCCGGACAGGAAACCGGTGCGGTGGCCCATGCCGTAGCCCTTGTCCCGGTAGTGGCCCATGATGTACCAGTTCAGCCCGGAGGCCAGCGCGGTGAACCCGGCCAGCGCGCCGAGCTGGGTGGCGCTGATGCCGGGCGGTGGCGCCGCCGGGGTGACGAACCCCCTGATCGCCTCCCACCACAGCCGGCCCGGCACCACCAGCAGGTCGACCACCAGCAGCCCCACCAGGATGGCGCCCACCATCGCCCAGTTGGACAGCTCCAGCGCCCGGCTGATCTTGCGGGCGGTCGCCGCGATCAGGAAGACCACCACCAGCAGCCCGATGGCGTACCAGCGGGTCTGCTGCGCCTCGGCGGCGGTCGCGACCCTGCCTTCCACCAGCGCGAACACCCCCTGGCCGGCGGACGCGGCCCAACCGCCCGCGATGAACGCGAAGATCACTACGAACACGGAGAGCGGGATCCACAGCAGCCGGCCCGGCGGCACCCGTCCCCAACCCACCACCGGGACCTCGCCGGTGGCGACCACGTACCGGGCACACTCCACGTTGTAGAAGGTCTGCAACAGCGCGGAGACGGTGATCACCCAGCCGATCCCGACGAACCCGTACTGGCCCACCGCCTGCGGCCCCAGCAGCCACTCGCCGCTGCCGATCGACACCCCCAGCGCGATCAGGCTCGGCCCGATCGCATACATGACCAGCTCCCGGGCGCCGAGCCGGCGGACCTTGAACACCTCCTCCGGGGTGGGCAGGTCGTCGACCTCCAGCGAGGGCCGGCTGACGCCGAGCGGGAAGGTGCGCGCGGGCGAGACGTCGGTCATGGCTGCCTCCGAGCCTCCGACGGATGATCAGCACAGGATGCGGCACCGTGCGGTGTGATCGCAATCACAGAATGGCAGCGGTTGTCGGGGGCGCGGCCCGCTCGACCGCGTCCAGGTCCGCGCTCACGGAGGCCAGCTTGGTCCGCATCAGCTGGATCGCGTCCCTTCCGAGCGGCAGCCGCAACGGCGGGCTCGGATCGTCCGCGAGGGCGAGCACGGCCGCCGCCGCCGTGTCCGGGTTCCCGGGCGGCGGGCCGCCGTCGTCGGCCTGGTCGACCCACGCCGGCGTCCGGTAGTCCCCGATGCGGTCGGCGACCCGGTCCGAGCTGGCGGTGGCGAACCCAGCCGAGCGCAAGAAGCGCCGAACCCGGGAGGCGATCTCGAACGCCGCGATCGCCCTGTTCCTGGCGCGCGGCTTCGGCGGCGTCTCGGTGGCGGAGATCGCGGACGCCGCCGAGGTGTCCAAGCGAACCCTGTTCGCCACTTCCCGGCCAAGGAGGACCAGGTCACCGGACTCACCGACGACGCCGAGTCGCTCGCGCTGGCGCGCATGATCACCACGACGCCGAGCCTCACCGTCGGGCTGCTCGGGCACCACCGGCGCGGTGAGTGCGCGCGCCGAGGCGTTGCTGGCCACCGGCGCCGCGCGGGACCCGCTCGCCGCCGCCCTCGCCGCCGCGCAGGTTGGCCGAACACAACACCCGCCTGGTCCTGGACGGAAGGGACGTCGACGCCGCGCACGAGGCCGCGGTCCGCGCCGCCGACCGCGCGTTCGCGCTGCTGGCCGGCGGCCTGGACGGCTCGCTGCCCTGATACCGATCGTGCATCGCGAGATGTCCAATTGGTCTTGGACGAGTATCACCGCAGCGTCCTAGCCTCCTGACATCGCGAGGGCCGCCATGAGGAGGACGACGATGTCTGAGACCGGCACCGCCCCGGCCGTCTCCCCCGCCCGGCCGGCGCGGGGATGGCGGCGGATCCCCACCCGCTACCTGGTGCTGACGCTCATCTTCGTGATCACGTCGGTGAACTACGCGGACCGGAGCAGCCTGTCCATCACCGGCAGCGGCGTGCAGGCCGAGCTCGGGTTCAGCACCGTGCAGCTCGGGTACATCTTCTCGGCGTTCAGCTGGGCCTACGTGGTGGGCCAGCTGCCCGGCGGCATCCTGCTCGACAGGTACGGCGCGCGGCGGATCTACGGGGTGAGCATCGCGCTGTGGACGCTGGTGACGTTCTTGATCAGCCTGGTCGGCCTGGTCACCACGCCGGTGCTGGTCACGGTGACGATCATCTTCGGGCTGCGGCTGCTGCTGGGGGTGTTCGAGTCGCCGGCGTTCCCGGCCAACGCGCGGATCGCCACCACCTGGTTCCCCACCGCCGAGCGCGGCAGGGCCACGGCGGTGTTCAACTCGGCGCAGTACTTCGCCACCGCGATGTTCGCGCCGATCATGGGCTGGGTCACCCACTCCTTCGGCTGGCGCTGGGTGTTCGTGCTGCTCGGCGTGCTCGGGTTCGTCCTGGCGGCGCTGTGGCTGCGCTGGATGGACGTGCCGGCGCGGCACCGGAGGGTCACGGCGGCCGAGCTGGAGACCATCCGCTCCGGGGGCGGGCTGGTGCACCTGGACGCGCCGAAGAGCGGCGACGGGGCGGAGAACGTGCAGCAGCGCGCGCCGCTCAACCGCGCCACGTTCGCCCGCATCTTCTCCACCCGGCCGCTGTGGGGCGTGTACATCTCGCAGTACGCGATCAACGCGCTGACCTACTTCTTCATCACCTGGTTCCCGGTGTACCTGGTCAAGGGCCGGGGGCTGTCGTTGCTGGAGGTCGGGTTCGTGGCGGCGCTGCCGGCGCTGTGCGGGTTCGCCGGCGGCCTGGCCGGAGGGTTCGTCTCCGACGCCATGCTGCGCCGAGGCTGGTCGCTGACCGCCGCCCGCAAGGTCCCGTCCGTGATCGGCATGCTGCTGGCCACCTCGATCGCGGTGTGCAGCCTCACCGACAGCACCGCGCTGATCGTCGCGATCATGACGCTGGCCTTCTTCGGCAAGGGCATCGGCTCGCTGGGCTGGGCGATCACAACCGACATCGCTCCCCCGCAGGCCACCAGCTTCGTGGGCTCGACGATGAACGCGTTCGGGAACGCGGCGGGCATCGTCACGCCGATCGTCATCGGCTACACCGTGCAGGCGACCGGCTCGTTCACCATCGCGCTGTGGTTCGTCGCCGGCCACGCGCTGCTCGCGCTGGTCGGCCTCGCGGTGATGGGCACCATCCGGCGGATCGACTTCGACCCGTGATCTCCCTGGAACAGGTGCGCGGGTTCGTGGCGGTGGCCGAGGAGGGGCACTTCCGGCGCGCGGCCGCCCGGTTGCGGATGTCCCAGCCGCCGCTGAGCCGGCAGGTGCGGAACCTGGAGCGCGAGGTCGGCGCGCGGCTGCTGGACCGCACGCCGCGCGGGGTCGAGCTGACCCCGGCCGGGCGGGTGTTCCTGGCCGAGGCCCGGCGGCTGCTCGCGCTCGCCGAGGCGGCGCCGGACACCGCGCGGCTGGTGGCCGACGGCCGGGTGGGCACGGTGCGCATCGGGTTCACCGCCGCCTCCGGGTTCGGCGTGCTCGGGCGGATCCTCAACCACGTCGAGGCGGCGCTGCCCGGTGTCGAGCTGGTGCTGCGCGAGATGGTCAGCTCCGCGCAGTTCGAGGACCTGCACAGCGGGCGGCTGGACCTCGCGCTGGCCCGGCCGCCGTTCGACGCCGGGGAGTTCGACTCGCGGCTGGTGCACAGCGAACCGCTGGTGCTGGCCGCGCCGGCCGACCACGCGCTGGCCGCCGACCCGGCCCCGATCCCGGTCGCCGAGCTGAACGGGACGACCCTGCTGGTCTACGCCCCCGGCCAGGCCCGGTACTTCGCCGACCTGGTGGCGCGGGTGCTGGCCGGCGTCCGGTACTCGCCCGCGCACCAGCTGACCCAGATCCACACCATGCTCGCGCTGGTCGCGGCCGGACGGGGCCTGGCGCTGGTGCCGGCCTCGGCGACCCGGCTGCACCCGGACGGCGTGCGGTTCCGCCCGCTGGCCGACCCGCCCGACGACCCGGTCGAGCTGTACGCCGTCTGGCGCCGGGAGGCGGCGAACCCGGCGCTGCTGCGGGTCGTCGAGCTGCTCGACATGTTGCGTCCAGAAAGGTTCCGATCATGACGACGTCCGCCACCCAGGACCGGATCACCGAAGTCCGGCTGTCCTCGGTCACCCTCCCGCTGGCGGTGCCGGTCAGTGACGCGAAGGTGCTCACCGGCAGGCAGCGGCCGATGACCGAGGTCGCCATGCTCTTCGCCGAGGTCAACACGGCCGCCGGGCACGAGGGGGTCGGGTTCGGCTACAGCAAGCGGGCCGGCGGGCCCGGGCAGTTCGCGCACGCCAGGGAGATCGCGCCGGTGCTGCTCGGCGAGGATCCCAGCGACATCGCCAAGATCTGGGACAAGCTGGTCTGGGCGGGCGCCTCGGTCGGGCGGAGCGGGCTGTCGGTGCAGGCCATCGCGGCGTTCGACATCGCGCTGTGGGACCTGAAGGCCAAGCGCGCCGGGCTGCCGCTGGCCAAGCTGCTGGGCGCGCACCGCGACTCGGTGCGCTGCTACAACACCTCGGGCGGGTTCCTGCACGCGCCGATCGAGCAGGTGCTGGACAACGCCGAGGCGGCGGTGGAGCGCGGCATCGGCGGCATCAAGCTCAAGGTCGGCCACCCGGACGGCGCCACCGACCTGGCCAGGGTCACGGCGGTGCGGGAGAAGCTCGGCGAGGTCGCCCTGATGGTCGACGCCAACCAGCAGTGGGACCGGCCGACCGCGCGGCGCATGTGCCGGGCGCTGGACCAGCTCGGGCTGGTGTGGATCGAGGAGCCGCTGGACGCCTACGACGCGGACGGCCACGCCGCGCTGGTGTCAACCTTCGACACCGCGATCGCCACCGGGGAGATGCTGGTCAGCGCGGCCGAGCACGCCGAGCTGATCCGTGCCGGGGGCGCGGACATCGTGCAGCCGGACGCGCCGCGGATCGGCGGAATCACTCCGTTCCTCAAGGTCATGGCGCTGGCCGACCACCACAACCTGCAGCTCGCGCCGCACTTCGCGATGGAGATCCACGTGCACCTGGCCGCCGCCTACCCGCGCGAGCCGTGGGTGGAGCACTTCGAGTGGCTCGACCCGCTGTTCGACGAGCACCTGGAGATCGCCGACGGCCGGATGCACCTGTCGCCGCGCCCGGGGCTGGGCGTGACGATCAGCGACCAGGCCCGCGCCTGGACCGTCGCCGAGCACCGGGAGCGCGCATAAGCACGGGTGCCCGCCGGCGGGTGGGGTCCGCCGGCGGGCACCGTGTGACGCCTGGTTATCTGCTCTGCGCGTCGACCCCAGGCGTGACCGGCGAGGCCGGCGGTTCCGGAGACCTGGCCTCCGGCACCGTGGCCCCGGGGCCGGTCTCCTGCGTCGCGGCCTGCGCCTTGGCCCGGGCGGTCTCGCGCTCGGCGGCGGCCAGCCAGCGCTCCCAGCGTTGCCGCATCGGCCCGATCAGGCCGCCACCGACACCGACGATCGCAATGCCGCCGACGGTCCCCAGCACCGTGATCAGCACCGGCATGGTCACCGTGATCGCGATGCCCATCTGGTTCAGCGCCGCGATCACGGCGAGCGCGATGATGAACACCTGCGCCACCGTGGCCATGATGCGTGCGCTGCTCAGTCCACCGGCCGCGCCTCTGATCAGGTCCGCCACCGCACCCGCGATCGCGCTACCGACCACGACGATGAGCAGCGCGAAGAACAGCTTGGGCAGGAACGCGATGATGCCGGTGATCAGCTCGGACACCGGGTTGGGCCCGAACACCCCGAACGCCAGCTGCAACGCGAACAGCAGCACCGCGTAGTACACCAGCATGCCTGCCACGTCGCTGGCCTTGTACTTGCTGTCCTGTATCTTGCTGCCGAACCCGCCCCGCTCGAGGGCACGGTCGAAGCCGACCTTCGCCAGCAGCGCGGCCACCAGTTTCCGCAGCAGCTTGGCGACGATCCATCCGATGATCAGGATGACCAAGAACAGCGCCAGCCGCGGCACGAAACTCACGACCGTCGCGAGGCCGTCCTGAAGCCACATTGGCATAGTCTTGCCCCTCTCTTGCTCAGCGCCGCTCTCGCAGCGGCCGGACACTGACGATCAAAGTGAGTACCCGCGGAATGACCGAAAGCAACCGGGGCAACTCGAAAGAGCGACAGCAAAACACGCGGTCAGCACCGCCGTACGCCCAAAAGTGGGAATCGGCGTGACACACAGGGACTAACGTGCGGGTGTTGAAACTTAGTTAGAGAAATGAAATGTAAGCGCGACACTCCGAGCGCGGGCGGCGCGCCGGTGTCCCACAAAAGATCACACAATCGGATTGCATAGCGTTCCCGCGTTGGTGGACTGGCCCTAGGGTGCCCGCATGATTCTTCGCGGCCCTCGCTTCCGGCATGCCGCCCTCGTGGCGTCCGTTGTCCTCGGTGTGCTCTCGGTCGGCGCCTGCGGCGCGCAGGCGCCCGCCCCTACCGCGCCGGCGGGCGGGGCCGCGTCGACCGCTCCCGGCGGTGCCGGTGCTCCGGGCGGAGCGCCCACCACCGCGCCGCCCGGTGGTGCGGGCGCGGGATCCGCGCCGAGCGGTGCTCCGGGCGCCGGCGGCCAGGGCGGTTCGGGTGCGGCCGGTCAGGGCGGGGCCGGTCAAGGTGGAGCGGCCGGTGGCTCCGGTGGCTCCGGTGGCGGTGCGAAGGCCCCGAGCGGGGTGAACGCCGGCTCGGGCGGCCAGGCCGCCGAGGACTCCGGCCTGGATGGTCTTGCGTTGGCGCTCGGCGGGTTGGCCGCCGCCGCCGCTACCGGCGGGCTGCTGGCCCGCCGTCGTCGACTGGGGTGACCTGGGTGCGGCAGGGGCCGCTGTGGCTGGTGTTCGCGCTGAGCCTGGCCATCTCCGGGGTGGGCGTCGGTCAGATGGTCGACGCCCATCTTCGGGATGCCGGTTCGGTGCCCGCCGCCCTGGCCGTGTCACCCGCGGTGCCACCAGCCGAGCGCCGCGCCGAGCCGCCGGCCGTGTCGTCGCCGCCACCGGTCGCCGAGCCGACGCGGCTGAGCCTGCCGGCGCTCGGGGTCGACGCACCGGTGGTCGGGGTGACGGTGGGTACGGACGGTCAGTTGGGGGTGCCCGACAACCCGGCGGTGTTGGGCTGGTGGCGCGGGGGCGCGTGGCCGGCGGCGCCGAGGGGGACGGTGGTCCTGGATGGCCACGTCGACACCAGGGAGGCCGGCCCGGGCGCGCTGTTCCGCATCGCCTCGGTCTCGCCGGGCGCGACGGTGTCGCTGCGCACGGCGGACGGCGCCGCGAACTACGTCGTCCAGGCGGTGCGGCACTACCCCAAGTCCGCGCTCCCGGCCGAGGTGTTCGACACCACCGGCAACCCGCGCCTGGTCCTCATCAGCTGCGGCGGCGCCTTCGACCACGCCACCCGCCAGTACAAGGACAACGTCGTCGTCTACGCCACTCCCGCCACTGCCGCCACTCCCGCCTAGATAGATCGTTCTAGCTCTAGATAGATCGTTCTATTACTTCGATGACGGTTCCACCGCTTCGATGACGGAGCCGACCGCGAGCGCCAGGTCCTCGCGCCACGCCGGCGCCGCGACCTGGACCCCGATCGGCAGGCCGTGCTCGGACCCGGCCGGCACCGACAGGGCGGGCAGCCCGGCGACGCTGTACACGTGCGTGTCGTTGTGCGCCAGGTACCTCAGGTAGTCGGCGGGATCCACGCCGTACGGTGGCCGCCCGTGCTCGGGCGCCGGCCCGGTGCACACCGGCGTGACCACCGCGTCGTAGCCGGCGACCCACCGGCGCACCCGCGAGCGGAACTCGAAGATCCGTTCCTGCAGCTCGAACCATTCCGCCGCGCTCGGCGGCCGCTCCGGGAAGGACTCCAGCAGCGCGACGAACTGCGGGTGGTGCGCGCCGCCCGCGCCGGCGACCTGGGCGCGCATCGCGGCCCCGCCGTCCGCCCCGGACGCGGCGAAGAACAACTCGGTCGCGTCGGCGGCCCACGGCGGCGGGTCGACCTCGGTCACCTCGGCGCCGGCGTCGGCGAGCACGCGGGCGACCCGTTCCACCGCGTCCCGAGTACCCGGGCTGACCGGCACCGGCCCGGTCCCCCGGTGCCAGCCGATCCGCAGCCCGTCCACCCGCACCCGGTCCGGGTCGCCGAACGGCACCGGCCGGGCGTAGAAGTCGACGTCGTCCGGGCCGCCGATGACCGCCGCCAGCGCGGCCACGTCAGCGACCGTGCGACCCATCGGCCCGGCGGTCATGATGTCCATCAGCCCGCTCGCCCTGGTCGGCGGCCAGATCCCGGTCCCCGGCACCCGACCCGCCGTGGGCCGCAGCCCGACCAGCCCGCAGTAGTGCGCGGGCAGCCGGATCGACCCGCCGCCGTCGGTGCCCAGGCCCAGCGGTGACGCGTCCGCCCCGAGCAGCGCCGCCTCGCCGCCGCTGGAGCCGCCGGGGGTGCGCGCCGGGTCCAGCGGATGGTCGGTGCGGCCGTGGACCGCGTTGTCGGTCTCGTAGGAGCAGCTCAGCTCGGGCAGGTTCGTCTTGGCCAGCACCAGCGCGCCGGCCGTCCGAAGCCGCCGCACCACCGTGGCGTCCTCGGTCGGCACGTGGTCGCGGCGGGCCACCGAGCCGCCGGTGCAGCGCAGGCCGGCCACCTCGATGGAGTCCTTCACGGTGACCGGCAGCCCGAGCAGCGGGGGCGGGTCGTCGTCGACACCGCCGGCCGCGAGCCGCCGGTCCGCGGCGTCGGCGTCGGCGAGGACGCGCTCCCGGTCGCAGGCCAGCACGGCGTGCACCCGCTCGTCCGCCGACCACATGCGGTCCAGGTAGTGCTCGGCCAGCTCCCGGGCGGACAGCTCACCCGCGCGCAGCCGCGCGACCCACTCCAGCGCGGACGGCTCCGTCACCGGCCGGCCGCGGCCTTCTCCGGCTCGGCCGCCGGCCTGGACAGCTTCAGCCGCACGACCGGGTACACCAGCAGCACGATCACCGTCGAGGCGATGAAGCCGAACGGGAACACGCCGGTCTCGCTGAGCAGGTAGGCCACGACCGAGGCGAACGCCAGCGTGAGCACCCCCGCCCAGTTGACCAGCTCCACCTCGGACCCGACCCGGGGCCGGAACCTGGCCACGATGTAGAAGTCGGCGATGGCCAGCGCGATGAAGCCGATGATCACGATGCCGAGCACGCTGAGGAAGCCGGAGAGCTGCTCGAACACGTTCGCGGCGATCATCAGCAGGCAGATCACGTTGCTGACGAGGATCATCACCAGCCGGTTGGGGTGGCGGCCGGACAGCACGTAGCAGAGGTTCGACAGCGCCAGCGAGCCCGAGTAGACGTTGAGCACCTGCACCTTGGTCTGGGCCACGTACATCAGCGCGAACCCGACCATGCCGGACAGCACCACGAAGTAGGCGCCGGTGTTCTGCGCCGCCAGGTGGGTGGCCTGCTCCAGCGCGTTGGCGTTGGTGGCCTGGCCGTGCGCGACCAGGTACTCGCCGACCAGCTTGTTCCCGCCGGTGAGCACCAGGATGCCCAGCGCGATCCCCACGATGTCCAGCATGATCACGCCGGTCAGGCTGACCCCGCCGACCGCCCGGCTGCTGCGCGCGTACCGGCAGTAGTCGGCGTTGACCAGGATCAACGCGCCGCCCTGCCCGCCCAGCATGCCGATCACGGTGAAGAACCGGGACGACTCCGAGCCCACCATCGACGTGCTGGCCTGGGTGAACGCGTCGGCCAGGCTGACCGAGGCGTCGCTGTAGATGCGGAAGGTCATGTACGCCAGCAGGCACAGGAAGACGATCACCAGTGCCGAGGAGGTCCGGGTCACCATCTTGATCCCGAACATGCTGAGCAGGATCCAGACCAGGGTGAGCGCGCCGTAGATCAGCACCCGGTTGCCGACCGTGTCCTCCCAGCCGAACGCGAACAGCGTGCCGTGGTACAGCACGACGTTCTCGCTGGCCAGCAACCCGATGATCATGACGCCGAAGGCCAGCGAGGAGATCGCCGAGCCGCGCAGCCCCAGGCCGTAGAACCGGGGCAGCACGGTGCTGGACAGGCCCTCGGTGCGCGCGATGTTGCCGAACAGCCAGCCCAGCGCCATCACGAACGTGCCGACCAGCGCGCCGGCCACCAGGCCGAACACCGAGCCGACCAGCGCGGTGATGTTGCCGGCGATGGTCAGCTGCAGCAGCGACGTGGCGATGCCGGCGGGCAGCCAGGACAGGTACCAGCCGGACCTGCGCTGGTCCTCGGGCACCGGGGTCAGCGAGTTGTCGTCGATCGCCTCCCGCAGCGAGCCACCGGACCGGGCCGTGGTGGTGGCGTTGTCGTCGTGCACGGGCTACCTCCGGGGTTAGGGCGGGCCTCAGCCGGCCAGCAGCGCGGTGAGCTCGTCGGTGCTGCCGACCCGCCCGACGAAGTGCGCGATGTCGGTGAGCGCGAACCGCTGCACCTCGTCCGGGCTGAACGACCCCCAGCCGGCGTCGGCCAGCCCGACCGTCGCGGTGGCGTCGGAGACGAACCAGACCGCGAAGTCGCGGAACAGGGCGTCGCGCGCGGTGGCCTCGCAGCAGGAGTGGGTGGCGACCCCGGTGATGATCACGGAGTCCACTCCCCTGCGCCGCAGGAAGTTCTCCAGGTCGGTGCCGTAGAACGCGGAGTACCGGCGTTTGACCAGCAGCTCGTCGGCGGCCGGGTCGAAGTCGATCTCGGGGTGGACCTCGACGCCGTGGGTGCCTTCGACCAGTGCCTTGCCGCTGGCGGTGATCGGGTGCAGGTAGCGGACCATGCCCAGGTCGACGCCGTCGCCCCGGTGCACCTGGGTGGTGCACACCACCGGCAGGCCGCTCGCCCTGGCGGCGCCGATCAGCTGGTTGATCTTCGGGATCAGCGCCCGGCCCTGCGCGCACTCGTACGGCGCGCCGTTCTCCAGGAAGTCGTTGGTCATGTCGATGACCAGCAGGGCGGCCCGGTCCGGGTGGAACGGCAGCTCCCGGTCGGAGACGGACATCATGTGCCGGTCGGACATCAGGAGCTCCCTGTCTCACCGGCCATGGCGTACGCGGTGCGCCTGGCCAGCGCCATCGTGGTGATCATCGGGTTAACCGCCGGCGAGGTGGGCATCGCGGCGGCGTCGCCGATCCACACCCCGCGCACGTCGTGCAGCTGCCCGTAGGTGTCCGCGACCGAGGTGGTCGGGTCGTCGCCCATCCGGGCCGAGCCGAGCTGGTGCGCCGACGCCGGCACGCCCTCGTGCTCGGCGTTCGCCAGCGCGCCCAGGTACGCCTCGAAGTCCTCCCCGGAGCGCCAGCGCAGCTCCGGGGAGTGGAAGGTGTAGATCTCCTCGGCGCCCGCCGCGCGGTGCAGGCGGGCCAGCTCGACGTGGGCGCGCGTCGCGACCTCGCGGTCCACCGGGTCGGCGAGGCGCCAGCGCACCACCGCCGTGCCGTCCGGCCCGAGCGCCACCTCGCCGCTGCCGTGGTCGTGCGCCACGCCGTGCCACGGCGCCACCCGGGACAGCTTGCGCATCTCCCGCTTGTGCGCGGCGCCGTCGGTCCAGTCCAGCTGCGCTGCCCAGGCCTTCGGGCTCAGCGTCACGTGCTCGACCAGGAAGCCGGCGTCGGCCACCGAGCCCTGGAACGCGAACGACACCACCGTCTGGATCTGGCCGGACCAGGCGTGGATCTCCCGGTCGTACACGCCGTTCACGAAGTACGCCGGGTGCAGCCGCAGGTGCTTGCCGGCGGCCGGACCGCCGATCCCGGAGCGCAGCAGCACCGCCGGGGTCTCGATGCCGCCGGCGGCGAGCACCACCTCCGGGGCGTCCACGACCACGCGGGCGGTGGAGCCGTCGGGCCTCGTCATGGTGCCGATGACGCCGGCGGCGGCGCCGTTCTGGACCCGGACCCGCTCGACGGTGGTGTGGAGCAGGAAGCGGGCGCCGTCGCGGGCGGCGTCGAGCAGGTAGGTCCTGGTCGTGGACTGCTTGGCGCCCTGCTGGCAGCCGGCGTTGCAGAACCCGCAGAACGCCGGGTCGTCGTCGTCCGAGCAGTTGCGCGCGATCATCTCCCAGTCCAGGCCGAGCTTGTCGAGGCCGTCGACCATCGGCTCGGCGGCCGGGGCGACCACGGTGCGCTCGGTGTTGACGTTCAGCCGGGTCCGCACCGCGTCCAGGTGGGCGTCGAAGGCGGCCGTGGGCACGTCGGTGAGGCCGTGGTCGGACGCCCACGCCGCGCGGACGCCGGCCGGCGGGTCCAGGCACACCATGGAGTTGATCACCGTGCCGCCGCCGAGGGCGGAGCCGGCGAGGAGTCCGATGGTGCCGTCCTCGGCCGCGAACTGGCCGCCGCGCAGGTACATGCCGGGCATGTCGTGCTCGAGCTGCCGGAAGTCCGCCTCCGACCACTGCCGGCCGGCCTCGATCACCAGCACCGAGCGGCCCCGGGCGGCCAGCTCGGCGGCGATGACCGAGCCGCCGGCGCCGGAGCCGACCACGCAGACGTCGGCGGCCAGGCGCACCGGGTCGCCGGCCGGCTCGATGGTCTCGATCAGGTGCGCGGTGGGCGGCGGGGCGGTGACCGGGCCGGGGTAGCCGATGTCCGGCCAGTTGGGGTTGCGGCCGTCCGCGTCCGGAACGGAGTAGCCGGCGCCGAGGACGGTGGCGCGCAGGTCGTTCACCGTCCGGGTGTGCGGGCCGTGCAGTGCCCAGCGGCGGAGCAGCGCGGTGCGCTCGGCCAGCGTCGCGGCGGTGAAGCCCTGCTCTTCGAGCGCGTCCAGGAGGTCGCGGGTGGCGGTGTCGACGGTGATGCGCCCGGGAATGCCCAGGTCGGAGGCGGATCGGGCGTAGAACGCGGCCGGTTCGCCGGCGGGGGCCTCGACCGAGGGCAGGTAGGTGTCGCACACGGCGGCGAGCGTGTCGAGCCGGTCGGCGATCATCGATGACCTCACATTCCCTGCCGCCGTCGGAAAGGTTGATGTGCACCCTGATCGGCGGCCCCGGTCCGGGCAACACAGGCGTCTCGCTCTACGGACCGCGCCGGCTCGGGTTGACCGCCGTTACCGGGCAATGCACCGTACGTAGTACCGGACGTCCGTTACATGGAGGTGTCGATGAAGGTGGGAATCCGGGTGCCGCCGTGCGCGCCGGTCGGCCGGCTGGTCGAGATCGCCCGGGACGCCGAGCGCGGCGGCCTCGACCAGGTCTGGTTCCCCGACTCGCAGCTGCTGTGGCGCGACGTGTTCGCCGTCGCGACGGCCGCCGCCGGCGCGACCTCGCGGATCGCGGTGGGCACGGCGGTCACGAACCTGGTCACCCGGCACCCGTCGGTGCTGGCCTCGGCGGCGCGCACCGTCGCCGAGCTGGCGCCGGGGCGGTTCGTGCTCGGGGCCGGGGTGGGCAACAGCTCGGTCGCGCCGATCGGGCGGCGGCCGGCCACCTCCGCACGGTTGCGGGCCGGGATCGACATGATCCGTGCGCTGCTCGCGGGCGAGGCCGTGGACTTCGGCGAGGGCGCGGTGTCGCGGCTGCGGGACCCGGTTCGGGTGCCGATCGTGCTGGCCGCGAGCGGGCCGAAGAACCTGCGGCTGGCCGGGGAGATCGCGGACGGGGCGATCCTGCTCTCCGGCGTCTCCCCCGAGCCGCTCGCCGCCGCGGTCGCCAAGGTCCGCGAGGGCGGCGGCGACCGGGGTCCGGTGCCGATCACCGCGTCGGCGTTCTGCCGGGTCACCGACGACCTGGAGCGCGACGCGCGGGAGCTCAAGCCGATCTGCGCGGCCATCGCCCAGGGCGGTGGCGGCCCGTTCTTGGCCATGGCCGGGGTGGACGTCCGCGCGCCCGAACGGCTCCCGGACGTCTATCCCGACCTGGTGCACGCCGAGGACTGGGACGCCGCCGTGCGCGCCTGCGACGAGTACGTGAGCGACGCGGCCGCCGTGCGGTTCGCCCAGACCTTCTGCCTGTTCGGCACCGCCGGGGAGATCGTGGACAGGCTCGCCGCCGTACGCGCCGCCGGGGTGGACGCGGTGTTCCTGCAGCACGTCGGTTCCTACGACCTGCCCGACGCGCTGCTCGCCGGCGTCGCCGACCACGTACTGCCCCGGCTGCGCGCCAGCTCAGCGGCGTGAAACGCTTGTACCGGACTTAGTCTGTCAGTCCGTCCTGAACGAGCACGGAGGAACTCGGTGGCGACGCGGCAACGCAGGAAACCGGCGCGCGCCAGGGACACGGCGCTGACCCCGGAGCTGATCATCGATGCCGCGCTGCGGATCGCCGACACCGAGGCGGACCTGGACCGGCTGACCGTGCGCCGGCTGGCCGACCAGCTCGGCATCGGCACGATGACGCTCTACGGCTACTTCCGGGGCAAGGACGAGATCCTGGACGGGATGGCCGACCGGGTGCTCGGTCGGATGCGGCTTCCGTCCACCCCGGACGCCGGCCCGGCCGAGGCGTTGCGGACCGTCGCCTACGCCTTCCTCACCATGATGCGCGAGCACCCCAGCATCGTCCGCCTGCTCGGCAGCCGGGTGACCGACAGCCAGACCGCGCTGCGCGGGGCCATGGAGGCGGTGCTGCAGCGGCTGGTGGACGCGGGGCTCCCCGGCCCGGTCGCGGTCCGCTGCTACGGCTTCCTGATCACCTACGCGATCGGGTTCGCCAGCTACCAGGCGCCGAGGCCGTGGGGCCGCCGCGACTCCGACACCTCGGCCGAGCAGCGCCGCCAGCGCCGGCACTTCTACGCCGGCCTGCCGATCGACGAGTTCCCCCGGATCGTCTGCCTGGCCGAGGACGTGGTCGAGATGGCCGGCGACGAGCAGTTCGCCGCCGGCGTCGAGGCCTTCATCCAGTCCACCCTGCGTGGTCAAGACTGACCCACCGCATACCTACCTGGGGCTCCGCACATCCCGCGCCATGCGCGACACCCCAACAAGCTATGCGGCACCCGACTCGCGCAGGAACGCGCGCACGGCCTGGGCGAACTGGGCGGGCACGTGGTCGACCGCGGGGACGCCGGTGCCGGGGAGAACCTCGGAACGGGCGCCGGGGATCGCGGCGACGATCGTGGGCAGCGACGGGAGGGAGAACTCGTCGAGCTCGCCGCAGAGCGCGAGCGTGGGTGCCGTGACGAGGCCGATGCGGTCCTCCATCCGGTAGTCGTTCACCGCCCGGTGGCCCTCCTCGACCCGGTCCAGCACGCCGAGCGCGTCGCGCACGAACCGTTCGAGCAGGTCGGGGCGGTCCTTCGGGTAGAACCCGGCACGGTTGCGCCACAGCTGGACCAGGTGCGAACCGTCGTCGGCCGGCTCGACGTGGTCGATCGGCGGGCGGCTCGCCACCGCCCGCCGGCGTTCGGCGTCCACGTACGGCATGGCCGACAGGACCAGGGCGCCGACCCGGTCCGGCTCGGTCGCGGCGGCCTCCAGCGCGACCACCGCGCCGGTGTGGTGGCCGACCAGGGCCACCCGGTTCAGGCCCAGCTCGGAGCAGACGTCCAGTGCGGCGCTCGCGAACAGCTGGATGGTCCACGGCTCGGCGGGGGCGGGCGAGGCGCCGTAGCCGGGCGTGTCCATCGCGATGACGCGGAAGTCCCGGCCGAGGTCCGGTACGACGTCCCGGAACTCGTCCCACGACCTCGGGGTCTGGTGGAGCAGCAGCACCGGGTGGCCGGTGCCGTGCTCGACGTAGTGGACCTGGCCGTGCCGGGTGTCCACGAAACCGTGCCGCATGGGTCTCCTCGTCGCTCAGCGGGTGGCCGGGGTGGAGTCGATCGTCGTGGCCGGCGTCGGCGGCGTGTCCTCGCGCGCCGGCTCCCGCAGCAGCAGGCCCGCGACCAGCGAGATCGCCCCGGTGCCCGCCATGTACAGGGCGAGCGCGACCCAGCCGCCGCCGCTGGCCAGCAGGCCCGAGCCGATCGCCGGCGCGAACGCGTTGCCGAAGATGGTGCCGAGCGTGAAGCCGACGGACAGCCCGCTGAACCGTACGGCGGCCGGGAAAGCCAGCGAGAAGAAGCCGGGGAACATCGCGTAGTTGGCCGAGTAGCCCACGAACAGCAGCACGAACCCCAGCAGCATCAGCCCGTACTGCCGGGTGTTCAGCAGCGCGAACCAGACGAACGGCGAGACCAGCAGCGACGCCGCGCCCCAGACGAACACCGGCCGCATCCCGGTCCGGTCGGCCAGCGCGCCGAACAGCGGCACGCAGATCACCGTGACCAGCGCGGCCGGCAGCAGCACCGCCAGCATCGCGCCGCTGGTCATGCCCAGCGCGACCTTGCCGTAGGTCAGCGAGAACACCGTCGTCATGGTGAACGCGACCCCCGCCCCGACGGTCCCCATCGTCACCAGCACGACCGAGCGGCCGGAGTGGCGCAGCACGTCCAGGATCGGCAGCTTGCGGATCTCGCCGCGCCGCTTGACCTCCGCGAAGTCCGGGCTCTCCGCGATCTTCAGGCGCACCACCAGGCCGATGATCACCAGCACGGCCGAGAGCAGGAACGGGATCCGCCAGCCCCAGGACAGCAGTTGGTCGTCCGGCAGCCCGAACACCCCGAGGAAGGCGAGGTTGGCCAGGATCATCCCGGAGCCGGTGCCGGTGTTCATCAGCCCGCCGTGCAGGCCGCGCCGGCGCTCGCCGGCGTGCTCCACGGTCATCAGCGTGGCCCCGCTGTACTCGCCGCCGAGGGACACGCCCTGCACGATGCGGGACACGACCAGCACGATCGGCGCCAGGATGCCGATCTGCTGGTAGCTCGGGATCAGGCCGATCAGGAACGTGGCGGAGCCCATCATGGTCAGCGTGGTGACCAGGATGGCCTTGCGGCCGACCCGGTCGCCGAGGTGGCCGAACACCAGCCCGCCCAGCGGCCGTGCCACGTACCCGACGCCGAAGCTGGACAGCGAGATCAGCGTCCCGACCAGCGGGTCGGTGGTCGGGAAGAAGACCTTTGCGAAGATCACCGAGGCGGCCAGGCCGTAGATGGCGAAGTCGTAGTACTCGATGGTGGTGCCGATCCAGCTGGCGAGGACGGTCTTGAAGCCCTGGCGTGCTGGCGGTGCGGTGGTGGTCATGGCGTGTCTCCGAGGGGCGGCGGCCACTCACCGAAGGTGACGTCGACGAGACGGCCGGGCGACAAGTCGGCGTACTGTGTACGGTTCGCCGCACGATGTCAAGGGTTCCGGTCCGCCCCTCGGCCCGGTTGCCCGGAGCGCTCGAACGGTACAAAGTACGGAGCGTGTCCGAGGAGGCGGCGAGGGACGGCACCCGGCGACTGGTGGTCAACGGTCGGGCGGTCACGGTGCGCGCGGACCGGCTGGAGCCGCTCGCCTCGGTGCTGCGCGACCAGCTCGGGCTGACGGCGACGAAGGTGGCCTGCGGCCGGGGCGAGTGCGGGGCCTGCACGGTGCTGATCGGTGGCCGCCCCCGGATGGCCTGCGTGACGCCGGCGGCGCTGGTGGACGAACCGGTGGAGACCGGCGAGGGGCTCGCGGAGGAGAGCGCGGCGCTGCGGGAACGGTTCGCCGACAGCGGCGCGTTCCAGTGCGGTTTCTGCACGCCGGGCCAGGTGGTGCACGCGACGGCACTGCTGCGCGAGGACCTCGCGCGGGCGGACGCCGGGATGGGCGCCGCCGCCCGGAGGGAGCGGGTCCGGCACGCGCTGTCCGGCAACATCTGCCGCTGCACCGGCTACCAGGCCATCGTGGACTCGGTGTGCGCCGTGGCCGAGGAGCAGGCGGGACCGGATCGATGAGCGTCGGCGCGCGGGTACGCCCGATCGACTGGCAGGCCCGCAGCGCCGGCCTGCTGCCCTACACCGCCGACCTGACCGGCGAGCACCTGGTCGGCGCCATCCTGCGGTCCCCCCACCCGTACGCCGAGATCACCGGCATCGACGCCGACGCGGCCCGCGCGCTGCCCGGGGTACACGCCGTGATCACCGCCGCCGACTTCGCCCCCGGCATCCGCTACCTGCACCGGGGCGGCCCGCTGTCCGACCGGCCCCCGCTGGCCGACGGCGTGGTCCGGCACGTCGGCCAGGAGGTCGCGGCCGTCGCCGCCGACACCGCCGAGCAGGCCGCCGCCGCCTGCCGGGCGATCAACGTCCGGTACCGCCGCCGCCGCGCGCCGCTGACCATCGCGCAGGCCAGGGCCGCCGGCGCCCGTCGGCTGCACCGCCGCACCACGCCGGAGCCGAACGTCTCCACGCTGCTGGAGACCGAGTGGGGCGACCCGGACGGCGGTTTCGCGGCCGCCGCGGTCGCGGTGTCCGGACGGTTCGTCTACCCCAGCGTCGCGCACGCCTGCATGGAGCCGAACACCACCCTCGCAGCCTGGGACGCCGAGCGGGAGATCGTCGAGCTGTGGACGTCCACCCAGGCGCCCTGGTTCATCGCCAAGGAGGTGTCGCACCTGCTCGGGCTGCGCCATGAGCAGGTGATCTGCCGCGAGGTCGCCGTCGGCGGTGGCTTCGGCAGCAAGTCCAAGGCGTCCGAGCACGAGGTGCTGGCCGCCGCGCTGGCCCGCGTCACCGGCCGCCCGGTGCTGGTCGCGCTGAGCCGGGAGGAGGAGTTCACGGCGAACAAGCCCCGGCACCGGTTCGAGACGACGCTGCGCACCGCCGCCGACGCGGATGGGGTGATCCGCGCGCTGGAGGCGGACATCGCGGTGGACAACGGCTCCTACAACCACATGGGGAGCTCGGTGATGCGGGTCGGCGCGATCACCCTGGGCTCGATGTACCGGCCGGACGGCGTCCGGGCCACCGCCCGGCTGGTGGACACCGCGACGCAGCCCGGCGGCCAGTTCCGCGGCTACGGCACCCCGCAGGTGTCGCTGGCCATGGAGTCCCAGGTGGACGAGATCGCCGCGCGGCTCGGCATCGACCCGATCGAGCTGCGGCTGCGCAACCTCGCGCCCGAGCACTCCACCACACTGTGCGGCTACCGGGTCACCACCAACCGGCTCGGCGACTGCCTGCGCGCGGTCCGCGACGGCCTGGACTGGGACCGGGCCAGGGCGGCGCGGCCGGCGGACGGGCAGGTCGCGCGCGGGTGGGGCGTCGCGGCCGGCAGCCACGGCAGCGGCGCCTACGCCTACGAGTACGCCAACCGCGCCGATGCCGGGGTCGACCTGCTCGCGGACGGCCGGGTCAGGGTGCGTCACGGCAGCGGCGACGCCGGCACCGGCCAGAACACCATCCTCGCCCAGATCGCGGCGCACGAGCTGGGGGTGGACGTCGGCGACGTCGAGGTGCTGTCCATGGACGGCGAGCGCACCCCGTTCGAGCTGGGCGCCTGGTCGTCGCGGGGCACGCACATGACCGGGTCCTCGGTCGGCAAGGCGGCGCGCGAGCTGGCCGAGCGGGTCCGGGCGCTGGCCGCCGCGAAGCTCGGCGTGGACCCGGCGGCGGTGCGGCTGCGCGGCGGGTGCGCGGTCGGGAGGGACGCCGAGGAGGACTCGGTGCCGCTCGGTGACCTGGTCGGCCTGTCCGAGGATGCGCGTGGGGGCGTCGACGGCGAGCCGGACGTGCTCGCCCACGAGGCGTCCTACCTGCTCGAAGGCACCGAGATGCTCACCCCCGACAAGGACACCGCGAACCTCTCCCCGAGCTACGCGTTCGCCGCGCACGGCGCAGTGGTCGAGGTGGACCGGCGCACCGGGCAGGTCAAGGTGGTCGACTACCTGGCCGCGCACGACGTCGGCGCCGCGATCAACCCCACGGCTGTCGAGGGCCAGATCGTGGGCGGCGCGGCCATGGGCCTGGGCGCCGCGCTGGGCGAGGAGCTGATCCGCGAGGGCGGCCGGGTGGTGAACGGCACCTACCTGCACTACCCGCTGCCGCGCAACGCCGACCTGCCCTCGATCCGCGCGGTGATCGTGGACGGGCACGACCCCGCCGGCCCGTACGGCGCGAAGGCGGTCGGCGAGATGTCGATCATCCCGCCCGCCGCCGCCGTGGCCAACGCCGTCTACGACGCGGTGGGCATCCGGATCCGCGAACTGCCGATCACCCCGGACAAGGTGCTCGCTGCCCTGGCCGAACAGGATGGGCGCGCCCGGCGGCGGCACCGGCTGTGGCGGCGCCCGAACCGGTGGTGGATCGCAATGGTCCGCTGGGCCTACCCGCGCGGCCTGCACCGGCTGCTCGACTCGGTAGGGACCAGGCTCGGCCCGCGCCGCCCACCGGCTACCCCGCCCACCGTGCACGCCCCCACCGACCTGGCCGAAGCCAGCGCACTACTCACCGAGAACGCCGGCGCCGCCGTGCTGGGCGGCGCCACCGACGCCCCCGTCGAACGCCGCCGCGAGCGCTCCCCCGCCCCGGTGCTCGTGTCCGTGGCCGCCGTGACCGAGCTGCGCCGGATCGAGCGCGTCGCCGCCGGCCTCCGCATCGGCGCCGCTGTCCCCCTGGCCGACCTCGCCGCACACCCGGACGCACCGAACGCGCTGGTCACGGCCGTCTCGACGATCGCGTCCGCGCAGATCCGCAACGCCGCCACGGTCGCGGGCAACCTGCTGCAGGCCAAGCGCTGCTGGTTCTACCGCAACGGCTTCGACTGCTACAAGCGCAACGGCCCGACCAGCCCGTGCTACGCAGTGCTCGGCGACCACCGCTTCCAGCACGCCGTCATCGACGGCCACCGCTGCCAGGCCGTCACACCCTCCGACCTGGCCACCGTGCTGGTCGCCCTGGACGCCACCGTCGAGCTCCACCGCGCCCACGACTCCCGCACGCTCCCGGTGGCCGACCTCTACCGAGGCCCCGGCGAGACGGTCCTACGCCACGACGAGCTGGCCACCGCCGTCACGATCCCGGAACACGCCCTGCGCCGCCGAACAGCGTTCACCAAGCTCGCCCTCTACACCGGCGACTTCGCGACGGCCTCCGCCGCGCTCGCCGTCGAGGCGGACACCCACGGCCGGTGGACCGACGCCCGGCTCGTGTTCGGCGCGCTGGCACCCACGCCGTGGCGGGCACGCGGCGCGGAACGAACCCTGCGCGGAACCAAACCGACGCCGGCCACCGTGCGCGCCGCCGTGGACGCCGACCTCGACCGCGCCGCCCACCCCCTGCCCGGCAACGCCTGGAAGCTCGACGCGGCAGCCGGCCTCATGGAGCAGGCCGTCGAACTGCTGCGCCCGTAGTCAAAGATCGTTCGTCTCTACTAGAATACTTTTCTAATGACCGAGAGGCGCACGGCGATCCTGGACGCGGCACTGGCCTGCTTCCTGGAGCACGGCGTCGCGGGCGCCGGCATCGAGCAGGTGTGCGCCAGGTCCGGGGCCAGCGTGGGCAGCGTCTACCACCACTTCGGCGGCAAGGACGGCCTGGCCGGCGCCGTGTTCACCGAGGCGATGGCCGACTACCAGGTGAGCTTCCTCGCCGCGCTGCGCCGCCACCCGGACGACGCGCGCGCCGGCGTCCGCGCCGCCGTGCGCGAGCACCTGCGCTGGTGCCTGCGCCGCCACCCCGAGCGCGCCCGCTTCCTGCTGTTCCACGGCGACGCCGCGCGCGCCGCCGGCGCCGAGCGGCTGGCCGAGCTGAACCGCGAGTTCTTCGCCTCGGTGCTCGCCTGGTGGCGCCCGCACGTCCGCTACGGGGCACTGCGCGAGCTGGACCTGGACCTCGCCTACGCGCTCTGGCTCGGCCCGGCGCTGGAGTACTGCCGGCTGCGCCTGGCCGGCCGCACCCGGGTCGCCCCGGCCCGCGCCGAACGGGCGCTCGCCGACGGTGCCTGGCAGGCCTTGAGATCACCGGAAGGAGCCTGATGGAGATGTCCTACCAGGACGTGCTCGCGTCCGCCCACGAGACGACGACCCGCCTGGTCGACGTGGAGCGCGACGGCGACCACGCCGTGCTGCGCCTGGCCGACCCGGACAAGCTCAACGTCCTCAGCGGCCCGCTCATGGTCCAGCTGCTGGCCGCCGCCGAGGACCTGGTGCGCGACCCGGCGGTGCGGTCGGTGGTGCTGACCGGGTCGGGCCGGGCGTTCAGCGCCGGCGGCGACCTGCGGATGATGGCCGAGGCCACCGAGCGGCTGCGCGACCCGGACGACCGGGAGGGCGCCACGCTGCCGTGGCGGTGGATCCGCTACCAGTTCGGCGCCATGGCCCGGCTCATCGCGCGCGGCGACACCGCGTTCATCGCCGCCCTCAACGGCCCGGCCGCCGGTGTCGGGCTCGCGTTCGCGTTGAGCTGCGACCTCGCCATCGCCGCGCGCGGCGCGGTGCTGGTGCCGGCGTTCGGCAAGCTCGGGCTGGTGCCCGAGGTCGGTACCAGCTGGGCGCTGACCCACGCGCTGGGCTACCGGCGGGCGTTCGCGTACTACGTCGGCGGCGAGCACATCGACGCGGACCGGGCGCTGGAGCTCGGCCTTGTCAACGAGGTGGTACCGGCCGACGAGCTGCTCGACACCGCGCTGCGCTGGTGCGACCGGATCGCCGAGCTGCCCCCGCACGCGCTGCCGATGGCCAAGCCGCTGCTGCGCGCCGCCGCCGAGCTGCCCTGGGAGCACGCGCTGACCATGGAGGAGTTCGCCGAGCCGATCTGTTTCACCACCGAGGGCTTCGCCAGGGGCGTCCGCCAGGTCACCGCGCGCACCTCGTCGAGCGCACCGGCAGCGCCGCCAGGCCGCGCAGGGTGAACGTCGGGCGCCAGGCCGGCGCGCCGGCCAGCTCCAGCTCGAACGTGCCGAGCAGCGCGGAGAACGCCAGCCCTGCCTCCAGGCGGGCCAGCGAGGCGCCCAGGCAGTAGTGGATGCCGCCGCCGAAGGACACGTGGCGGCGCGCGTCCCGGGTGACGTCCAGCCGTCCCGGCTCGGCGAACGCGGCCGGATCCCGGTTCGCCGCCCCGAGCACCAGCATGATCTCGTCGCCGGCCCGGACCCGCCGGCCGGCCAGGTCGAGGTCCTCGGTGGCGATGCGCTGGGCCATCTGGACCGGCGCGTCGAAGCGCAGCAGCTCGTCGACGGCGTTGGGCACCAGGTCGGGTCGCCGGCACAGCAGGTCGAGCTGGTCGGGGTGGCGCAGCAGCGCCAGCACGCCGTTCCCGATCAGGTTGACGGTCGTCTCGTGCCCGGCGACCAGGAGCAGCAGCGCCAGCTCCAGTACCTCGTCGCGGGAGATCCGGTCACCGGCGTCGCGCACCGCGAGCAACGCGGAGAGCAGGTCGTCGGCGGGGTGTTCGGTTCGGAACGCGAGCAGCTCGCCGAGGTAGCCGCGCATGCCGCGCCTGGCCTCGGCGATCGCGGCGTCCAGCTCGGCGGACCCGAGGACCGAGGGGTCCAGCGAGCGGGCGAGCATACGTGACCACTCGGTGAACATCGCCTGGTCGCCGGCCGGCACGCCGAGCAGGGCGCAGATGACCCGCACCGGCAGCGGGTAGGCGAAGGCCTGGACCAGGTCCACGGTGCGCCCGGCGATCGGCTCGAGCAGCTCGGCGACGATCGCGGTGATGGCCGGGCGCAGGTCGGCGGTGCGCTTCGGGGTGAACGCCCGCGACACCAGTGCCCGCAGCCGGGTGTGGTCGGGCGGGTCCATGAACAGCAGGCTCAGGCTCTCGTCCCGCTCCGGCTGGCCCTGTTCCGTGGTGGCCCTGGCCTCGTTCGAGGACAGCTTCGGGTGCCGGGTCAGCGCGGTGACCTCGGCGTGGCTCAGGCACAGCCAGACCGTCTCGTCCGCCCGCAGCAGCGGATCGTCGCCCCGGTACCCGTCGTAGTGCGGGTAGGGGTCCTCCCGGAACCGCGGCGACATGGCGTCGATGAAGAACCGCTCGGCAAGGCTCGTCCCGGTCATGGCGGTGCCCTCCGCAACTCGATGCAAAAGTGTATCGAGTGGATACAGTCTTGTATCCTGACGCGCATGTCAAGGGAGCGCACCCGTCCCACCCGTGAGCAGACGCGCGAGCGGTTGTTCGAGGCGGCGGCCGAGGTGTTCGAGCGCAGGGGCATCGGCGCGGCGAGCATCGAGACGATCGCGGCGGCCGCCGGCTTCACCCGAGGCGCCTTCTATTCCAACTTCGCCGGCAAGGACGACCTGATCATCGCCATGCTGGAGGACCACGTCGACCGGTCGGTGCGCCGCAACCTCGAGCTGCTGGCCCGCCACCGCGACCCGGCCGACTTCATCGCGGCGCTGCGTGCGGTGGACCGGGGCCAGCAGGACCCGCTCGGTCGTTCACCGCTGCTGCACATCGAGCTGATCCTCTACGCCGCCCGGGCCGAGGAACGGCGCCCGGAGCTGGCCAAGCGGCTGCGCGCCCGCCGCGAGCTGATCGCGGAGATCATCCAAGGCACCGGCGCCGTCGACGACCCGGAATGGGCCAGCGCGCTGCTGCTCGCGCTGGAGGACGGCTTCCGGCTGCACCGGCTCATCGACCCGGACAGCACGCCCCCGGACAGCTTCCTGCGCGCGGTGGGCGAGCTTCAGCGCGCGACCTGGTTCACCGACCCTCGGTGCTGAGCAGCACGACGTGTGACTCCGCCCCGAGGCCGAGATCGTTGCCGAACCCGTCCAGGACCGCGCGGAGTCCGGCCAGGCTGGCCGCGCCGCAGGGTCCGGAGTCGACGCCCTGGGCGCGAAGGTCGCGGGACGCGGTGTCGGCCTGGTCGTCGCTGACCGCGACCGCGCAGTCCAGACCGTCGCGCAGGTGCGGCCAGGCCAGCGAGGACGGCGTGCCGCAGTTCAGCCCGGCCATCGTCGTCGCGGCGGTCGGGATGGTGGTGAGCGTCCCGTTGCGCAGGCTGGCCAGCGCGCACGCCGCCACATCCGGTTCGACGCTGACCAGGACGGTGCCTTCGGGGGCCTCGCCGCCCCGGTAGTGCGTGACCGCTGCCTGGGCCAGCGAGCCGACCCCGACCGGCACCACGACCGCGTCCGCCGTGGTCACACCGGCCGCCCGGAGCTGGTCGTCGATCTCCCGGAACAGCGTCGAGTAGCCGGCCACGATCGTCGCCGGGATCGTCTCGTAGCCGGGCCACCCGGTGTCCTGGACCAGCTCCGCCTCGGGCGAGCCCGCCGCCGCCCGCGCCGCCGTCGCGACCGTCGCGTCGTAGTCCTCGGCCACGATGACCACCCGTGCTCCCTCGGCCCGGATCGCCTCCACCGAAGCCGGGTGTGTCCGCGCGATGACCTCGGGCAGGTAGACCTCCGACGGGAGGCCGAGCAGCCGCGCGAACCGGGCGACGGCCCGGCCGTGGTTGCCGTCGGTCGCGGTCACCAACCGGAGCTCCCCCGCGCGGGATGCCAGCTCTCGCAGGCCTTCGAGCGACCCGGGGCCGGTGGCTCCCGGGCCGAGCACCCGCGCGCTGATCGCCTGGTGGATCGCCCACGACGCGCCGAGCGCCTTGAACGCGGGCAGCCCCAGCCGGCTCGACTCGTCCTTGACGAACAGCCGGCCGATCCCCAGCTCGGAGGCCAGCGCGGGGCTCTCGACCAAGGCCGTTGGTCGGTAGCCCGGCAGGCTCTGGTGAAATTCGGTCGCGCCGGAAGGGGCGGGGTCGCAGCGCCAGCTACTGGCCCGCGGCCGTAGCCAGCTTGCGGCGTGGCTGCTCCTTGTCATGCGCCAAGGATGGCGGCGCATATGCTACGAAAAAAGCGCGTGATAGTAATGGCAATACTTAAGTTCGGCTTAGCTATTGCGGGATGGAGGTCAGGTGCTCGACGTTCATCGGCTGCGTCTTCTCCGCGAGCTGCACCGTCGGGGCACGATCGCCGCGGCGGCGGGAACCCTCGGCTACAGCGCGTCCGCGGTGTCCCAGCACCTCTCGTTGCTCGAACGGGAGGTGGGCGTTCAGCTGCTGGAACGGGTGGGGCGCGGGGTTCGGCTGACCCCGCAGGCCCTGATCCTGGTCAGGCACACCGACGCGGTGCTCGACCAGCTGGAGAGCGCGGAGGCCGAGGTCGCCGCGTCGCTGACGGCGATCCAGGCCACCGTGCGGGTGGCGTGCTTCCAGACGGTCATGCTCACGCTGGTCCCCGCCGTGCTCGCGGACCTGCGGGAGAAGGCGCCCGGCCTGCGGATCGACGTCGTGCAGCTCGAGCCGGAGCGGGCGCTGGAGTCGCTCACGGTCGGCGACTGTGACCTGGTGATCGTCGAGGAGTACCCCGGCCAGCCGGTGCCGAGGACGGCCGGCGTGGACCGGGTCGACCTCGGCGCCGACCGGATGCGGGTGGCGCTGCCGCCCAGCATGGACGGCACCCGCCTGACCAGCCTGGCCGACCTGGCCGACCGGCGGTGGGTGCTGGAGCCGCCGGGCAGCCCGCCGTGGCGGTGGACGATCACCCGCTGCCGGGAGGCGGGCTTCGAGCCCGACGTCGCCTTCCAGACCGAGGACATGCTCGCGCACATCGAGCTGGTGCTCGCCGACCAGGCCGTCGGGGTGCTGCCGGACCTGGTGTGGCGGGGCAAGCCACCCCGCGTCCCGATGGTCGAGCTGCCCGGCGCGGCGCACCGCCGGCTGGTCGCCACCACCCGGCGCGGCAGCGCCCGCCACCCCGCGGTGGTCGCGGTGCGCCGCTCCTTCGAGGGCGCCTGCCGCCGCTTCGGCATCAAGCCCGAGGGGGACGGTTCGGCCGCTGACGACGACGGGTAGCCCGCCTAGCCATCAGGCTCTGCCGCGTGTCGAGCGCAGATCTCAGCGACTACTGCCGCGCATCCCCCGGCCGTCGCCGGCACTCTGCCCGGCCTCGATTCCGGGGCTGACCGGCGCACTCCGAGCGTGGCGCTTCGATCGTCCGAAGCGCCACGCTCGCGCACCGGTGCCACATGCACGGATGAGTCTGGCGGGCGCACTGCGCGTTCGAGCAGGAACGATTCCAGGAGCAGCCTGGCGAAGCCAGCACCGCGCGACACGATGAGCCGGACGTAGCTGGTCTTGTCAGCCATGGTGACTCCACTTCAGCGCCACCGCGCGGCGTATCCGCCGGTCGTACTGTCGCGCGAGATACCAGCGGGAGAGTTCGAGGAAAGGCCCCGCATCGTCGTGCGGGTCGGCGGCCAGTACGCGCCGCCGGACGGCCGATGCCGGGCGAAGCTCGACGTGACCCGGGTCCGGGATGGCCGAAAGACACCGGCGGCACAACAGGGCGGGACCAGGTATGAAGATCCCGGGGAGGACGTGCACGCCGCAGGCCGCGACCGGGAGCGGATCGGCGGGGTCGTAGACGGCGTGGACGTGGTAGTCGGTCATGTCCAGCAACAGGCCGAACGTCAGCGTCTCCGACGACACGGGGGGCTCAGCCATGGCGTCGCCGCTCCGCTGCTGGGGTCATCTCTGCGTGGATGCTTGCCAGGTCACGCGGGCTCGGCCGGCCGGGCGCGGCCACCGCCGCTGTGCGCAGCGCCCGCACCAGCGACAATGCCTTGGCCGGCGCACTCTGAGTGATCATGTCCTCGACGTGGAGGGCCTCGTTGTGCATGCTCACGACCCAATGCAATCCTGATCAGCGGGATGACGGGAGATGACATTCGATGACATCGGCCGAGGTCAGGTGCACGATGGCGCGCACGGTGACGATCACCGGCTCGCGCTCCACAGACCGTCGGTCACCGGAGCACTTCCAGAAGCTCTTCGGTCTGTATCTGGCGCCGTTCGCCCACCGGGATTCTCAGTTCTACGTCGGCGGAGCGGTGGGGATCGACACCCTGACGCTGAGCTGGCTGGCCGCCTACACGCGTTCCTCGATCGCCGTTGTTGTGCCGTGCACCGTGGACGCTCAGCCTCAGGAGGCGTCGCATGCCATCAAGTTCTGGGACACCCAGAGGCGCCTGACGGAGGTGGTGGAGCTGAACGCACCACAACTTGGCACGGATGCCTACCACGCTAGGAACCGCTGGATGGTTGACCGCAGCGAGTTCATCGTAGGATTCCCTCGTGATAACGATCAGTGCAGCGGCACGTGGTATACGCTCAACTACGCCGCAGGGCAGGGCAAGCCGCGGATGATCGTGCCCATCTAGGGCAGGCCGAGCGAGCTACTAGTCAGCATGAGCGGAAGCGAGCAGGACACCGGAGCCGTCATCTTGCGGCGGCTCCGGGAAGCGCGTGGTTGGTCCTGGGCCGACCTGGCTCGCGCGATACGGGACACGGCACGGGATCTCGGTATCTCATCAGTGTCAGACGTACAGGTCGCAAGCATCCAGCGCAGTGTTGCCCGATGGGAAAGTCCAACCTATACGGGCAGACCGAGCGAACGTAATCAGTTGCTCTTGGCTCACCTATATTCCAAAACGAGTACGGGTGAAGCTTCCATCGGAGGCGGTTCCGACTTCGACGCACTACTCTCCGCGTTGCACCATTTTGGCATCAGCGAGGAGCGATTGCGCAGCCTCCGGGATTTGGTCGTCGAAAGTGCCGCCCGGAAAGAGAGCGCCCTACTAGCATTATTGGGACCGGAGTCTTCACCGGCCTTAGCTCGTGCACTCCGTAGCCCGGCTAAGTTGGATCAGGGCGTCATCGTGGAGCTCCAACAGGCGGTTACGGAGGTCAACCGAGATGTGGGCACGCAGCCGTTCGTCAGGCTCCAGCTTCGACTTGCGCCGGTCGTGGAGTCTTGTCGCCGTCTCACCGGTGCGACAGAAACGCCGAAAAGCCTTCATAGTGACCTGTGCATACTCGCATCCGACGCGTTTGTCCTCGCCGGTCGGCTTGCGTTCGAAACGCACGATGACAGCGCATCGGCCCTGTTGTATCAGGCAGCCACCGAAGCAGCAGACACGCTCAACGACTCGTGGCATCTAGCTGCAGTACACGCCAGTCACGCAATGGTGGCCCACTACGCAACCGGCATACCGAGTGCTGCTCGCCGAATCGCCCAAGAAGCCGTCAGAGCAGCCGAAAGTGGATCCAGTATCAGAATTCGGGCGCGAGCACTGGCTGTTCAAGCTGAACTGTCCGCCCGGACGGGGCGCCACCGCGAGGCAGATATCGGCCTGCTCCGAGCAAGGAAGACAATCGACCGCAATACCGCGGGCGATCCGACGGATGAGTTCGGCAGCGACCGCCTGGACGGCTTTGAGGGAGTTTGCCAACTCCACACCGATCGACCAGGCACCGCCAGCGAGCATATCGAGCGCTGCATCAGAGGCCTTCAATCCCCACGTAGCACCATTCAACTGGGAATCAACACCGCAGACCTAGCGATGGCTCGGCAACGGCTTGGCGATCCACGAGCCGCGACAGAGCTACTGCACAAATCCGTGGACATCGTGGCCAGCACAGGCGGCCGCGTCCCAGCACAGCGCATCCGGCAAGCACGGCTTGAACTGCGGCAGTGGCGTGCCGAGTCATTCGTTGCAGATCTGGACGATCACATCCACGATGCGCTACTCGGCAAGTAGTGTCCGGCGGTTACCTGCTGTCGAACAGGGACTGGATCTCGGCCGGGTCGTTGGTCTGGGTGAGCGCGAGCGAGAGCAGCACCTTGGCCTTCCACGGTTGAAGGTTGTCGGTGGTCACTGCGCCGATCGAGCGTTGCCAACCGGTGCTCGGCACCCGGCCGGAGCCGGTCCGCTGGCCCAGGCAGATCACCACGCCCTGTTCGGCCGCCCGCGCGAGCGCGTCGACCTGCGGCGGGGTCGGCCGCCCGGCGCCGGTGCCGGCGACGACCAGGCCGCGAGCACCCGCCGCCACCGCCGCGTCGATCATCACCTCGTCGGCGTCGACATAGGACACGATCACATCCACCCGGGGCAGCGCGTCCAGCCCGGCGATGTCGAACGCCCCGTGCTCGCGGGTGTGCCGGTGGTAGAAGCTGGTGCGGCCGTCGCCGTCGACGTAGCCCAGCGGGCCGAGGTCGGGCGCGTGGAAGGCCTGCACCCGCATGGTGGAGCCCTTGGTGACGTCCCGGGCCGACCAGATCGCGTCGTTGAGCACCACCAGCGTGCCCTGTTCGCGGGCACGTTCGGACGCCGCGACCTGGACCGCGCGCAGCAGGTTCAGCTCGCCGTCGGAGCTGAGCGCGGACGCCGGGCGCATCGCGCCGACCACGACCACCGGCTTCGGGGACCGCACCGTCAGGTGCAGGAAGTACGCGGTCTCCTCCAGCGTGTTGGTGCCGTGCGTGATGACCACGCCGTCGACGTCGGGATCGTCCAGCAGCCCGGTGGTCGCCGCCGCCAGCTCGAACCAGTCCGCCGAGACCAGCGCGTGGCTGGGCAGCCGGCGGAAGGCGACCTCCCGCACCTCGGCCAGCTCGGCCAGCTCGGGGATCCCGCCGACCAGTCGCCCCGACTCCAGCCGCTCGCCCCGGTCCGGGTAGTCGACGAGGTCGAGCCGGGAGGCGCCCAGCGAGTCGATGGTGCCCCCGGTGGTGATCAGCGCGATGACTGGCTTGCCGTCCATGACCCCATCCGATCACGACGGCGGCGCGCTCACCCGCCGAAGACGGTGTGGGTCAGCTCATGGTGGCGCGGAACTTCCCCATCAGGTGCGGGCCGGCGAGCACCGGCGGGTACCTCGGCGACCCACCGTCCAGGCAGGTCGGCAGGCACTCCACCCGCGCCGACCAGTTCGCGTTGAAGAAGAACGCCATGCTCTGGCGGCGGGTGGGCCGGCCGGGCCGCGGCGGCGGGTTCACCACCCGGTGCAGCGTGGAGCGCCACCTGTCGTTGGTCCAGCGGGCCATCAGGTCGCCGATGTTCACCACGAACGCGCCGGGCACGCTGGGCACGTCCACCCACCGGCCGTCCGGCGCGCGCACCTGCAGCCCGCCGGGGGCGTCGTCCTGGCGCAGCACGGTGAGCATGCCGTAGTCGGTGTGCGCGCCCGCGCGCAGCTGCCCGGGCTCGGGCGGGCGGTCCTGCTCCGGGTAGTTGAGCGCCCGCAGCGAGCTGGCCGAGCGGTCGATCTTGTCCGCGAAGTAGTCCGGTGGGAGGGCGAGCGCGAGCGCGGACAGCGACATCAGCCTGGCGCCGAGCGCGAGCATCTCGTCGTAGTAGCGGCGCCAGGCGCGGCGCAGCTCGGGCAGGTCGGCGTCCGGCCAGGGTGTCGGGGCGTAGGCGGTGGCCTCGTCGGGCTCGGTGAACCCGCCGGCCGGGGGCTCGGGCGGGCCGGCGTTGAACGACTCCTTGAGGTCGGCGGGCGCGGTGTCGGAGCCCAGCGAGCGGGCCAGCGACTCGCCGGACACCGGGCTGTAGCCGAACGGGTAGCCGGGCTCGGGCATCGCCACCGCCGTGCGAGCCGGCAGCGGCAGGTCGAAGAACGCCCGCGCCGCCCGCCACGCCGCATCCGCCGCCCCGGGGTCCACGCCGTGCCCGGCGACCTGGAAGAACCCGATCTCCCGGCACACCTCGTCCAGCTCGGCCGCCACCGCGGCGGCGTCGCGGTCCAGCTCGATGACCGGTACCACCGTCGTCATTCGACCACCGTCGCCGGCGCGGTGGCCTCGGCGGCGCCGGCCCGGATGCGGGGCAGCGCCAGCAGCACGAACAGCGCGGCGGACACCAGGCCGGCGACCACCGGCAGCGGCGCCAGCTCGTAGCAGAAGCTCGGCAGGAAACTCTGCCCGAAGAACCCGATCAGCGCCCCGACCACGGACGCGGCCACCGCGTCGAGCCGCCACAGCTCCCGCCAGCTCGTGGCCGGGCGGAAGAACTCGCTGGCCGGCGTGCGGCGGCGCTGCACGAACACCCAGTCCGCCAGCATCACGAACGTGAACGGAATGACCACGTTCCCGCACGCCTCCAGGAAGGCCTCGGCGTTCTCCAGGATGCCGGCCACCGCCAGCACCACCCCGAACACGCCGAGCACCACGGTGGCCACCGGCTGCTCCCACCGGCGCGGCTTGCGCACCGTGTTCAGCGCGACCAGCAGGTCCACCATCGCCGGGTAGAGGTTCATCGCGTTCGTGTGCAGCACCGCGACCGCGACACCGACCGCGGCGACGATCCCCCAGCCGGGGATGTTCTGGGCCAGCAGGGCGACGTTCCACTGCCCCGTCGCTGCCTGCGAGTACAGCCCGACCACGCCCATCCCGATCAGCGCGACCATGATCCCCGCCGTTGGCGCGAGGAAGTACGACGGCCGCTGCCCGCCGGTCCGCTCGGCCGGCACCGCGAACCGCGACACCGTGGAGAGCTTGTAGGTCCAGGACAGGATGGAGAACGACACGATGATGGTCAGCGCGCTGCCCCAGTTCATCGGCTTGGTCTGGGCCGGCGCGACCAGGTCGTAGCGCAGCGCGAGGTAGATGAACAGCGCTCCGTAGCAGACGATCAGCAGCAGCGCGGTGTACCGGTAGAACCGCTCCAGCCACTTCATGCCGAACAGCACCAGCACGATCTGCACGCCGCCGACCACGATGTTCCACAGCAGCAGTGACGAGTTCGTGATCGCGGCCAGGATGACCGCCCCGACCGCCGTGTTCAGCCCGAACCAGCCCAGGTTCACCACGGTGAACAGCGCGGAGAAGCCGAACGCGCCGTGCCATCCGTAGGTCCGCCGCGCCACCACCAGCCCGGACAGCGGCACCTCCCGGCCCATCTCGGAGAACAGCCCGGCCGGGACCAGCGCGATCAGCCACGCGATCAGGCACGCGATGACGAAGTTCTTCAGCCCGTAGTCGAAGAGCAGCTGCCCGATCAGCGGCGTGGTGGCCGAGCTGGCGGCCATCAGCCACACCACGAACATCCGGAACGGCCGCATGACCCGCTGGTCGTCGGGCACCGGCAGCACCCCGACCGTCTCCACCTCGGCTCCGACCCGACTGGACAGCGACAGCTTCTCCGGCTCGGTCATCGCGAAACCCGCCCTCTCTGTTATATCGCCTCACGCGCCGGCGAGGCTCAGGCGCGCTCAGCGCGCTGTTTGCCTTCGCCTCGGTGCCGGTCGCGCGTGAGATACACCGGGATGCGCTGGCGGCCGAAGGTGGTGCCACAGCTCACCGTCGGCTCGACAGCGCCCCAGTCGACCCGATAGTCCGGGATCCGGGCAAGCATCCGTTCCAGAACGATCCGCAGCTCCGCCCTGGCCAGGGTGGCGCCGATGCAGCGGTGCGGGCCGATGCCGAAGGTCAGGTGCGGGTTCGGCCGCCGGTCCAGCCGCACGCTGTCCGGGTCGTCGAACACCTCGGGGTCGCGGTTCGCCGCCGCCCAGGCCAGGAACACCTTCTCGCCCCGGCCGATCCGCTGGCCGCCGACCTCGGTGTCGGCGGTGACGAACCGGGCGAAGCCCTGCACCGGGGCCTGGTAGCGCAGCAGCTCGTCGACGGCGGCCGGGACCAGCTCGGGCCGCTCGACCAGCCGCCGGCGCAGCTCGCGGTCCTCGTCCAGGTACAGCGCCATGTTGCCGATCGCGGCCACCGTGGTGTCCACCCCGCCGAAGAGCACCATCATCATGGTGTCCACGGCCTCGTCGTCGGTCAGCGGCCGTCCCTGTACGGTGCCGGCGGCCAGCCGGGCGGCCAGGTCGTTCCCCGGCTCGCCGGCGCGGCGCCCGCGGACGTCGTCGGCGACGCGGCGCCGGATCGCGGCCAGCTGTTCGCCGGCGGTGTCGCGTTCCGGGGAGCCGACCGGGTGGGTGGAGAACGCCCGGATCGGCAGCACCACGTCCGGCCAGTCCTGCTCCGGCCAGCCGACCAGGCGCATGGTGACCTTGCCCGGCACCGGCAGCGCGAGATCCGCGACCAGCTCCGCCTCGTCGGCGAAGGCGTCCAGCGCCTGGTCGACATAACGGCGGATGTGCGGCTCCATCGCCGCGACGGCCGACGCCGTGAACAGCGGGTTGATCACCCTGCGGTAGGCGGTGGCCAGCGGCGGGTCGGCCTGCACCGGCAGCAGCCGGCCCGGGTTCTCCGCCGGGATCAGCAGGTCGTCCGCAGCGGAGGAGAACACCCCGGTGTCCAGCGTGCAGCGGCGCACGTCCCGGTAGCCCGACAGCACCCAGAAGCCGCCGTCGTACGCCGTGGAGTGCGCGACCGGGCAGCGTTGCCGCAGGTCCCGGTACACCCGCCACGGGTCGGCGGCGAACTCGGCCGTGTGGTGGTCGAACTCGCAGTGGGTCATGGTGGCACCAATCCGCGCCGCGTCGCGCCGGCGTACCGAGGAAGTTAATCCTTTAACGTGCTGGGGATCGTAAGGTTCTCGCGCTGTCGGCGGCAAGCCTTAGTCTGGCCGCATGTGCAGGAACATCACCACGCTTCGCGGCCTGGAGCCGTCGGCCACCTCCGAGGAGATCGAGGCCGCCGCGCGGCAGTACGTGCGGAAGGTCAGCGGCGTGCAGTCGCTGTCCGACGCCACCCGGGAGCCGTTCGAGGCGGCCGTCGCGGAGATCGCGGCGATCACCACCCGGCTTCTCGGCGAGCTGCCGGCCCGCCGCCAGCCGCCGACCACCGTGCCCCCGCTGCGCCGCCCCGAGGTCCGCGCCCGCATGGCCGCCCGCCGCTGACCTGTTTGGGCGCGTTCAGGGTCGGATCACGGCACGTTGGAGCAGTTCGTGCAGGGTGTCCTGTTCGGGCTGGGTGAGGCCGGCCAGTGGGGACTCCTGGACCAGCAGTTCGAGGAGGCGTTCGCGTAGCGCGGTGCCCTTGGCGGTCAGGACCAGGCGCTTGGCGCGGCGGTCGGTGGGGTGCGGGCGGCGTTCCAGCAGGCCCTGGTTCTCCAGGCGGTCGATCACGAACGTGGCGTTGGACGGCTCGCAGCTCATGCGTTCGGCGAGCTCGCGCATGGTCATCGGGCCGGCCAGCTCGCGCAGCGCGGTGGCCTGGGGCGCGGTCAGGCCCAGGGTGGCGGCGCGCTCGCGCACGTGGTCGGCGATCTGGCGGGACAGGCCGGTCACCAGGCCGCACAGCTCGCGCTCGGCGGCGGCTTCGGGTTCCGGGGGCACCTGGCGATGCTACCAACAACATCAAGCGACCATATTTACAGCTTGAATCATTCAAGCTCGAAGTTTATGGTCGGCGTCGTGACGGATACCGATGAACGGCTGCGCCGGCCCGCGACCCTGCGTTCGCTGTCGCTGGGCGAGATGAAGGTCACCTACCTGCCGGACGGCGTGGTCCCGCTGGCGCCGCGCGGCTGGTTGCCGGAGACCTCGGACGCGGTGTGGGCGGACCACCCGGAGTACCTCGACGAGTCCGGATACCTGGTTGCCAGCATCGGCGGGCTCTTGGTTCAGGCCGGTGACCGCGCGATGCTGATCGACGCGGGGTTCGGCCCGGGCTCGCTGCCCCCGGAACCGGGCGATCCGCGCGGCACCGTCCAGGGCGGCGCGCTGCTGGACGGGCTGGCCGCGGTCGGGTGCCCGCCGGAGCGGATCGAGGCGGTGGCCTTCACCCACCTGCACGTCGATCACATCGGCTGGGCGCCGCGGGGGGTGTTCCCCGAGGCGGACCACCTGGTGGCCGAGCCCGAGTGGTCGGGGCGTTCGCACATCGTCGCGCACGGCACCACCGAGGAGATGCTCGCGGCCCTGGCGCCTCGGGTGCGCACGGTGCGGGACGGGGAGGAGATCTTCCCGGGCGTGCGGGTGCTGTTCACCCCCGGGCATACGGTCGGGCACACCGGGTACGTGATCAGCTCGGGCGGACAGCGCCTGGTCGCGTTCGGCGACGCCCTGCACTCCCCCATCCAGGTCGACCACCCGCAGTGGCGCGCCGCGTCCGACCACGACGCCGGCCTGTCCGGGGCGTCCCGCCGCCGTGTGGTGGCCGAGCTGGAGCGGCCGGACACGATCGGCTACGGCGTGCACTTCGCGGACGTGGTGTTCGGGCGGGTCCGCCGGGACGGGGACGGCCCCGGGTGGCGGCCGCTCCCGTAAGCGAACCCGTGAGTGGCCAGGGCCGTCATAGCGACCCTAGCCACTCACGGGTCGTCGGCCTGGCGGCGGATGGTGGCGACGGCGATGGCGACCTCGGCGGCGACGGCGCCGTTGTTCTCGGCCAGCGCGAGGTTCGCCGGCACGCTCGCGCCGTCGGTCTCCGCCTCCAGCCTGGCCAGCACGTACGGGGTCACCGCCGCGCCGCTGACCCCGGCGGTGTCGGCGGCGGCGAGCGCGGCGTCCATGCTCGCCGTCAGCTCGGCGGCGTCCAGCTCGTGCTCGCGCGGGATCGGCACGGTGAGCAGCGCGCCGGTCGCCGGCCGGGCCCGGTAGGCGAGCACCCGGGCCACCTCGGCGGCGGTGTCCACCCGGTGCGGCACCGGCAGGCCGCTGGAGCGGACGTAGAACGCGGGGAAGTCGTCGTGCCGCCAGCCCAGCACCGGCACCCCGGCGGTCTCCAGGTACTCCAGCGTGCGCGGCAGGTCCAGGAACGCCTTGGCGCCGGCGCACACCGTGATCACCGGGTGGTGGGCCAGCGCGTCCAAATCCGCGGAGACGTCGCCGGCCGCGCCCCGGTGCACGCCGCCGATGCCGCCGGTGGCGAACACCGCGATGCCGGCCCGCTCGGCCAGCGCGACGGTGGCCGAGACGGTGGTCACGCCGACCGGCCAGCGCTGCGCGGCCGCGACCGCCAGGTCACGCTCGGCGACCTTGCGCTCGCCGGTGAGAACGCGCTCCTCCTCCCCAGGCTCCAGGCCGACCCGCCACACCCCGTCCAGCACGGCGACCACCGCCGGCGTCACCCCGGCCCGGCGCAGCGTCCCGGTGCAGCGGCGCAGCGCCTCGGCGTTGTGCGGCGCCGGCAGCCCGAGGGTGGAGAAGATCGTGGACTCCAGCGCCACGACCGGGTCGCCGTCGCGCACGGCGGCGGCGACCTCCTCGGACAGCGCGAACGGGGGGTGGCTCATGTGGCCTCCAGGGAAGGGCTGGCGAAACTGGCTCCCGGCGCGTCGAGCACCCGGGCGGCGAGGCGGTGGCCGGCCTCGACGGCGGTGCGCGGATCGGCGCCGCCGGCGGCCGAGGCGAGGTAGCCGGCCGCGAAGGCGTCGCCGGCGCCGGTGGTGTCCCTGGCCCGGCCTCGGGTCGGGACGGGCACCCGGATCGGCGGCGTGCCGGCCCCGCGCACGGTGGTCGGCCCGGCGCCGTTCTTGATCACGAACAGGGTGCCGGCCGGTGGCTCGTGATCGCCGAGCCGCAGCGCCCGGGCCTCCGCGGCGTTCGCGAACAGCACGGCGGGCCGGACGTCCGCGACCAGCTCCCGGAACCGCGCCGGGCCGTACTCGTCCAGCAGCGCCGTGGACGAGGCGTCCATCGTCACCGCGCACGAGGCCGACTTGATCAGCCCGTACGCACTGCTCGCGGCCGGCTCGGCGGCGAACGCGTACCCGGGCACGTGCAGGTACCGGACGCCGTCCAGCCACCCGGCCGGCACCGGCGCGAGCTCGGCGCTGGCGCCTCGGTCGGGCAGCATGGTGCGCTCCCCGTCCGGGTGCACCAGGACCACGATGCTGCCGGTCCGCCCGCCGCGCTGCACCCGGACGTCCACCCCGGACGCCCGGAGCCGTTCGACCAGCGCGCAGCCCAGCGGGTCCTCGCCGACCCTGCCGATGAACCTGGTGGACACCAGCGGCGCGGCGAACATGGCCACGTTGGCCGCGCTGCCGCCCCGGGTGCGGTGCACGCTCGCCGGGTTGTCGGTGCCGGCGCGCAGCGGGCCGCGCAGCCACACCACGACGTCCTCCACGAGGTCGCCGAGCACCGCGAGGTCAGTCACGCCCGTAAGTTATGCGTTTAACTTGCGGGTGGCAAGGACCGGGCCGAGCGAGCGGCGTTCCACCAGGGTGGTGGCCAGCGCGGTCTTCGTGGGGGCGCGGTGTGCGTCGGCCATCAGCTCGCGCAGCACCGTCGCCGAGGTGTGGCCCAGGTCGTAGGCGGACAGCCGGATGGTGGTCAGCGGCGGCGAGGTGATCGCGGAGAACGGCAGGTCGTCGAACGAGCCCAGGGACACCTGGTCCGGCACCGCGACGTCCAGCACGGCGAATGCGGCGAGCGCCCCGTACGCGAGCACGTCGGTCGCGGCGATGATGGCGGTGACCCCGTCGGCCCGCCAGGCCGGCCACCGTTCGGCGACCACGGCGCTGGCGGCGTCCACCGTGAGGTCGGCCCGCGCCCTGGTCACCGAGGTGCCCTGGGTGTCCCGGAGCCGGTCGAGCACCTGCCGGCGGCGGCTGGCGAACGTCTGCGCGTCCCTGGTCGCGTCCAGGTAGGCCAGCCGGCGGTGGCCGAGGGCGACCAGCCGGTCGACCAGCGCCCGCACGCTGGGTCCGGTGTCGAAGTAGACCCGGGACAGCTCGCTCGGCCCGACGGGTTCGTCGAGCAGCACGACCGGGCGCCCGAGCTCGCCGGGGTCGACCGTGACCCCGGGCAGGCCGATCAGGATGCCGTCCACCCCGAAGGCGACCAGCTCGTCAAGGTCCGGCAGGTCCCGATCCGGCCCCGCCACCGCGAGCAGCAGCCGGTACGCGCCCCCCAGCGCGCTGGCCACCCCGGCGGCGACCTGCGAGTAGAACGGGTTCGCCACGTCCGGGGCGACCAGCGCGACGCAGTGGCTGCGGCCGGTGACCAGGCTGCGGGCCGCCGAGTCCACGACGTAGCCGAGCCTGTCGATCGCCCGCCGCACCCGCTCCTGGGTGGCCGGCGCGACCCGGCCGCCGGCCTTGCCGTTGATCACCAGCGACACGGTGGCGATCGACACGTTCGCCTCGGCGGCGACGTCCGCAGCCTTCGGACGCCGCCCGGTCGGGCGGGGTGACTGGCCGCTCCCCGACAACCGCGCCTCCTCGAAAATGCCGGCCCGCCATCCTATTGCAGCGGTGCCACACCCGGATGGCGACCCGGGGATGCGCACGTTCGAGTGGTCTGCCCTACCGAGATCTTGCTTGTCGCCGGATTTCCATAGAATTGGCACCGAATTTCCCCCGCCGCATAACGGGAGTGACCCGCATGACGAGAACCGACGTGTCAGCCCTGCTGGCCGCTTCCGCCCTGGTCGTCGTTGGCGCATTCGCGCCCGCCGATGACTGGATCGGCACGGAAAGCCCGTGTGACGACGAGTTCCAGGCCGCCGCCGGCCACCGTGCGTGCGGCGAGGACGACCTCGTTTCCACCGACGACCCCGTCCTCGACCTGGACATACCGCTGGACCTTCAGCTTCGGCTCGGCTGATGTCACCCGATTGTGGCGCCGTCCGGCAGAAGAATTGGTAGACGGCAGGTCGTCTTCTTTGCTAAGAGGTCCCGCAGGTAGCGGTAAAAGCCAGCGGAATCGATTTCCTCGATAACCGTTGCATTCTCGGTGAGTCCGTGTATGCCCCACGACATCGCCGAGTAGCCTCGGGTCAGCTCGCCGGCGGTCTCTATGTCGACGTGATACCCGGCGGCCCGGGTGACGAGCTCCGGATGCAGCAGCGCGGCGGCCGTGAGCGAGTCCGGATGGGTGCTGCCGTCGATGCCGACGTTCCGGTTGAACTCGAGGGTGGCCGCGCAGGCCCGGGTGAAGAACTCCGAGATCGGCGTGCCCAGGGCGGCCAGCTCGTCCAGGGCGGGCTGGGCGAACAACGCGTGGCGCAGCGTCACCGGGTCCCACGGCAGCACGGTGATCTCGAAACCGGCCCGGAACACGGCCTTCGCCGCCTCCGGGTCGACGTAGAAGTTGAACTCCGCCGCCGCGGTGATGTTGCCGTGCCCGTTGTTCGACCCGCCCATGACGTAGAGCGCCTTGACGTTGCGCGCGAAGTCCGGGTCCTTCACCGAGGCTGCGGCCAGGTTGGTCAGCGGCCCGATGGCCACGATCGACAGCTCTCCGGGCCGCTCGGCTGCCAGGCGGATCAGCGCGTCGACGCCGTGTTCGGCCTGCGGGCCGTGGCCGGCCATGTCCATGCTCATGCCGCCGACGCCGTCGCCGTGCACGTTCTCCGCGCTCACCCAGTCCCGGACCAGCGGACGCCGGCAGCCGGTGTGCACCGGGACCTCGCCCAGGCGCCCGGCCACGTTCAGGGTCAGGAACGCGTTGCGCACCTGCTGGTCGAAGCCCACGTTGCCGGCCACCATCGTGATGGCCCGCAGGTCGGCCAGCGGGTCGAGCAGGGCGACCAGCAGCGCGACGCAGTCGTCCTGCGCGGTGTCGGTGTCGATGACCAGCGGGATCGTCATGCCGTGTCCCTCCCGGCCAGCACGGCCACCAGGGTGTCGGTCAGCTCGGCGGCCAGGCGGCCGTCGGGGTCGAGGTCCGGGTCGAAGATGCCGACGTCGATGCCGGCGCACCTCGGCGAGGCGACCAGCGGCCCCAGCAGCGCCCGCAGCTGGGGGTGGTCGAGCCCGCCCGGCTCCGGGCTGTCCACGGCCGGCATCACGGCGGCGTCCAGGATGTCGACGTCCAGGTGCACCCAGAAGCCGTCCAGCTCGCCGCGTTCGAGGTGGGCGAGCGCGGCGGTCGCGGCGGCGGGCGGGTCGGGGGCGATCGCGTCGGCCGGCCAGACGGGGATGCCGGCGGCGCGGACCTCGTCGGCGTACGCGTCGTCCGGGCGGATCCCGAGCAGCGCGGCGTCGTCGTCGCGGACGTACGGGGCGAGGCCCTCCAGGCCGGTCAGGTCGGGCTGGCCGCGCCCGGTGACCAGCGCCAGCGCCTCGCCGCCGGCGGCCCCGACGTGGCGGGAGTTGCCGCCGTGGCGGAAGTCCGAGTGGCCGTCCAGGTACGCCATCCCGTAGCGGCCGGCCCGGCGCAGCGCCAGCGCGGGGCCGAGCAGGATGCCGCAGTCGCCGCCGAGCACCACCGGGAACCGGCCGCTGCGTCGCTGCCTGGTGATCCGGTCGGCCAGCCGCGCGCTGTAGGACGCGATGGCGGCCGCGTGGAACACGCCGTCGCCGGGCCGCCAGCCGGTGCGGTCGTAGCGGGGCGGGGTCAGGCAGCCGCCGTCCTCGGCGCCGATCCGGGCGACCAGGCCGTTGTCGCGCACCGCGCCGGCCAGCTTGTAACAGCCCGGCACCGCGCCGACCAGCGGCGGGCGCAGGCCGAGGTTGGACGGCGCGTCCAGCACCACCGGCCGCCCGCCGTTCTCGGGGCGCGCCGTCACGGCAGCTTCTCGGGGCTGAGCACGGCGTACACGGCGGTGACCCGCTCGCGTTCGTCCACGTCCAGCGCGAAGACCAGGAACGGGGCGTCGCCGCCGAGCACGAGCGCGCCCGGCCCGCCGTTCACGGCCGACACCCGCACGGCCAGGCGCTCGGGCCAGAACGGCGCCGCCAACCGGAACCAGCGCGCGATCTCCTCGGCCCCGTGCATCGGCTCGCGCGGCGTCTCGCGCCGGCCGTTGGAGTCCGCGCGCAGCACCGCGTCGGGCGCCAGCAGCCCCAACAGCCCGTCGATGTCGCCGTCCACCGCCGCCGCCACGAACCGCTCGGTGAGCTCGCGGTGCTCGCCGTCGGCCGGTTCCCGCCGTGGCCGCCGCGTCCGCACGTGCTGGCGCGCCCGGTAGGCGAGCTGGCGGACCGCGCGCTCCCCCCGCCCGAGCATCGCCGCGATCTCCGCGTGCGAGAACTCGAACGCCTCGTGCAGCACGAACACGACGCGCTCGTCGGGCGTGAGCGTCTCCAGCACGACCAGCAGCCCGACCGACGCCGACTCCGCCAGCTCGGTGCGTTCGGTCGCGTCGCCGAGTATCGGTTCGGGCAGCCACGGCCCGACGTACTCCTCGCGGCGTGCCCGCGCCCGCCGGAGCTGGTCGATCGCCTCGTTCGCGACCAGCCGGAACAGATAGGCGCGCGGGTTCGCCACCCCGTCGGGGTCGGCGCGCCGCCAGCGCAGCCAGGCCTCCTGCAGCACGTCCTCGGCGTCCGCGCGGGTGCCCAGCATCCGGTACGCGACGCCGAACAACGCGGCCCGGTTGGCCTCGAAGAGATCGCCCATGTCGACCACGACCCTAGCCGCGCGTGACGCCGGCGCGCCGGCATTCGTCTCACCTGACATGAGCACTCCCGAGGAGAACCAGAAGATCGTCGAAGAGCTGTTGCGCCGCGTCTTCGACGTGCACGACCTGGACGCGGCGCTCGAGCTGCTGCACGAGGACTTCGTCTCGCACAACCCGCTGATCCCGCACGACCCCGCGACCACCAGCGGCCGGCAGGCGTTCATCGACTACTTCCGCACCCCCGCCGGCCAGGTGCTGATGCACGCGCACAGCGAGGTCCGGCGCATCGTGGCCGACGCCGAGCACGTGGTGGTGCACAGCAGGATCAGCCGGTCCCAGCCGCCGGACGTGGCGGTCGTGGACATCCTGCGGCTGCGCGACGGGCTGGTGGTGGAGCACTGGGACGTGGTCCAGCCCATCCCCGACTCGCCCGCGAACCAACACGGGATGGTGTGAATGCGGGTGCACGCACGGCGACCGGTCACTAGTGTCGGGCTGGAACGAACCAGCCGGACACGGAGGGCACCATGCCGATCGCCGAAACGGCCGAAGTTCTCGACACCGCCACCGAGCGCGATGAGCGCGCGGAGTGGACCCGCCCGGACTTCGACGAGTTCGCCACCCCGCCGGAGGTCACGGCCTACGCCGGCCAGCGCTGACCCCGACGAGCATGCCCGAGGCGGCGCTGAGCAGGTCCGAGTTCGTCGCCGAGCTTCGGGCGTTGGAAGGCCGGTACTGGGACTCGCACCCGTTTCACCGGCGGTTGCACGACGGTGAGCTGAGCAAGGGTGACGTCCAGCTGTGGGCCGCCAACCGCTGGTACTACCAGCGTTGCATTCCCATGAAGGACGCCGCGATCCTGGCGGCCTGCCCGGTACCCGAGGTCCGCCGGCAGTGGATGTCGAGGATCAGCTATCACGACGGTGCCTCGGCCGGCGAGGGCGGCGCGCAGCGCTGGCTTCGCCTGGCCGAGGCCGTCGGCGTCCCCCGTGAGGAGGTGCTGGACGAGCGGCACCTGCTGCCGGGCGTTCGGTTCGCGGTGGACGCGTACGTCAACTTCGCCCGCACCCGGCCATGGGTGGAGGGCGTCGCCGCCGGACTGACGGAGCTGTTCGCGCCCGGCCTGATGCGCCGGCGGGTGGCGGCCATGCGCGCCCAGTACCCGTGGATCGCGGCGGACGGCCTGGAGTACTTCACCGCCCGCATCGAGATCACCCCGGCCGAGGGGGCGGCCACCCTGGACCTGGTCGTCGACCACTGCCTGACCCGCGAGCAGCAACGGGCGGCGGTGGCGGCGCTGGCGTTCAAGTGCGACGTGCTGTGGGCGGTCCTCGACGCGCTGGACTACGCGACGGTCCGGCCTAGGTTGTCACAGTTGTGATGGAGGGCGCCCGGCCTCGGCTGCGCCGGGGCGTACGGCTCGGTTTCGACCGGGTGCGGGGCGCCGACGTGCTGCTCTACCCGGAGGGCGTGCTGTTCCCGAACCACACGGCCGTGGCGGTGCTGCGGCGCTGCGACGGCACCGCCACCGTCGACGAGATCGCGGCCGACCTGGGCGGCGCCTACCGGTCGGTGGATCCGGGCCAGGTCGGTGAGCTGGTGTCCCGGCTGGCGGAGCGCGGGATCGTCGACGCGGGGCCTGGCTGATGGCCGCCGACCCGCCGCTCGGGCTGCTCGCCGAGCTGACCCACCGGTGCCCGCTGAAGTGCGCCTACTGCTCCAACCCGCTCGAGCTGGTAACCCGGTCCGCCGAGCTGGACACCGAGGCGTGGCGGGACGTGATCGGCCAGGCCAGCGACCTGGGCGTGCTGCAGGTGCACCTGTCCGGCGGGGAGCCACTGCTGCGCCCCGACCTGGCCGAGATCGTCCGGCACACTCGTGCGCGGGGTTGTTACGTCAACCTGGTGACCAGCGGCGTCGGCCTGGACGAGCGCCGGGCAGGCGAACTGGCGCAGGCCGGCGTCGACCACGTGCAGCTGTCCATGCAGGACGCCGAGCCCGGCCCCGCCGACGAGATGGCCGGCATCCGCGCGCACCGCCGCAAGCTGGCGGCCGCCGCCGTGGTCGACTCGCTCGGGCTCGCGCTGACCGTCAACGTGGTCCTGCACCGGGGCAACCTCGACCGCCTCGGCGCGATCGTCGAGCTGGCCGCCGAGATGGGCGCCGACCGGGTCGAGCTGGCGCACACCCAGTACTACGGCTGGGGCCTGCGCAACCGGGCGGCGCTGATGCCCACCCCCGCCCAGCTCGCGGACGCGGAGGCTGTGGTGGCGGCGGCCCGGGAACGGTTCGGCGACCGCCCGGTGATCTCGTACGTGACCGCCGACTACCACGAGCCGTACCCGAAACCGTGCATGCACGGCTGGGCCAGCCGCCAGCTCACCATCACCCCGGACGGCGCCGCGCTGCCCTGCCCGGCCGCCTCGGTGATCACGAACCTGCCCCGCCAGGACGTCACGCGGGTGCCGCTGCGCCGGATCTGGTACGAGTCCGAGACGTTCACCGCGTTCCGGGGCACCTCGTGGATGCGCGAGCCGTGCCGGAGCTGTCCCCGTCAGGAGATCGACTTCGGCGGCTGCCGCTGCCAGGCCTACCAGCTCACCGGCGACGCCGCCGAGTCCGACCCGATCTGCTCCCGTTCGCCGCACCGGCCGCTGGTGGACGCCGTGCTCGCCTCGCCGCCGTCATCGTCGTCGGTGCTCACGCCGAGGCGGGTGACCGCCCGGTGAGGCTGGTGCTGCTCGGCACGGCGGCCGGCGGCGGCTTCCCGCAGTGGGACTGCGCCTGCGCGCTGTGTGCCCGCGCGGGCGAGCCCGGGGTGCCGGCGCGCAGCCAGGACGGGGTGGCGGTGAGCGCGGACGGCACCGACTGGTACCTGCTCAACGCCTCCCCCGACCTGCGAGCCCAGGTCCTGGCCACGCCCGCGCTGCGCCCCGGCCCGGGTCCGCGCGACACCCCGGTCCGGGGCGTGCTGCTCACCGACGGCGAGCTGGACCACACCCTCGGGCTGGCCATCCTGCGCGGCGCTCCTGGCCTGCGGGTCTGGGCGCCCGGCCCGGTCGCCGGCGCCTTCCCGCTGCGCACCGTGATCGACGGCTACGGACAGTGGGACTGGCGAGGGGTCGACGCGCCCGTCGAGCTCGGCGGCGGCCTCGAGGTGACGGCCGCGGTGATCAGCGGCAAGCGCCCCCGGTACGCCGCGAGCGCGCCCGTCGGCGGCTGGGTCGTCGCGTACCGGATCCACGACCCGGCGACCGGCGGCACCGCGGTGTACGCGCCCTGCCTCGCCGAATGGCCGGACGCGCTGGACGGCCTGCTCCCCGGCGCCGACGTGGTGCTGCTGGACGGCACGTTCTGGACCGCCGACGAGCTGCCAGGGGCGGCCGGCCGCGCGGCCGCGCCCGGCCCGGGGGCGAGCACGCCGATGGGTCACCTGCCCGTCGACGGCCCCGCCGGCAGCCTGGCCCGGATCCGCGAACGCCCAGGCCCGCGCTGGGTGTACACCCACCTCAACAACACCAACCCGCTGCTCGACGCCGGCTCCACGCCGCGCGAACAGCTCGCCGCCGCCGGCGCCACCGTCCTCGACGACGGCACCGAACTGCACATCTAGCGCGCCCCAACGGGACATGGCGGCCGCTGGGCGGGAGCGCGGCCGACCGCCAGCTCCCGCTGATCAACTCACTAGCACTGGCCCATCAACACTCCCCCGAGCGGACACCACTTCGTCGGTACGGACCCCTGCGCGTCCAGTGTGGTCGTGCCCGTGCCGACGTTCGCGCCACCCGTGGCGATGAGGGCAGCCGCCATGGCCGCACCAGCGGTGACGGCGAGCCAGCGAATGAGGCGCGTTGTCATGTCGGATCTCCTCCGGTCGGTGATCAAACGGCACGCATTTCTATCACGCTGACACCGTGCGCAACAGAAACCTCACCTACACCCTCAGGCCGACTGGATGATCACGAGCCGGTTGCCGTCCGGGTCGGAGAACTGGAACATCGGCGGCACCCCAGGCCACCGGGAGATTGCCGGGTCCACCTGTACTCCGTGCGCCGCCAGGTAGGTGTGGTCCGCCTCGGCGTCCTCGGTGGTCAGCCGGATGCCGGTGTCCGTACCGGGGGGCGTTTCCTCGGTGGCGGCGACCAGCGCGATCGAGGTCGAGGCACCGGGCGGGGCCACCTCCACCCAGCGCATGCCCTGGCCGGTTGTGTCGACCCGGGTCTCGAAGCCCAGCACGTCGCCGTAGAACTTCAGCGCCCGGTCCCGGTCGCCGACCGGCACCCCGACCGTCCGCAGCCCGGTGATTCGCGTCCGCTTGCCCACCGTGTCCTCCACTCTGCCGCTGTGTATGGACGGATAGACCGGCGAGAGCGCGCGGACTCATCGCGACGCTCGCGGGGCTCCTCTTCAGGTTGGCCGCTCAGTGCCGACTGCCGGTCTCAGGCTCCGCATGCCCGGGCGCCGGTGGGGATTCGACCGCCGGCGGACACCGAACGGAACTGAGCCACCGCGCTCCGGTGCTCGGACCGCGTCGGACGGTACCGGGGTCGCCCGGTGAGGACGTGCCGTCGGGCGCGGTACGCCACCTGGCGGACGGCGTGTTCGGTGCGGCCCAGGTCGGCGGCGATCTCCTCGTGCGTGAGGCCGAACACCTCGTGCAGCAGGAACACCGAGCGCTCGATCGGAGCGAGGGTCTCCAGCACGATCCGCAGGCCGGCCTCGACGGCGTCGGCCAACTCCGTCGCGCGGGCCGCGTCCTCGGTTTCAAGGCCGGCCGGATCCACGTCCCAGCCTGTCTCACGCCGGGCGGCCCGCCGTCGCAGATGATCGATCGCCTGCCGGGTCACCAGGCGGAACAGGTACGGCCGCGCGTCCTCGATCGAGTTCGCGTCGAGCCGGCGCCAGCTCAGCCAGGCGTCCTGCATGACGTCCTCCGCGTCGGCCCGGTTGGCGACGATCCGGTTTGCGGCCGCGAACAACTCGTCGCGGTTCCGTTCGAACGCGTCTCGCACGATCGGCTCCTCTCCCCAACCACTACCACGTTTCGCGTCGGCCCGATGTCACGCGTGACGCCGAGACGGTCGCTTGCGTGGAGGAAGCGTCACCGACGAGAGGGGCGACACAACATGACATCCAACGAGAGCCTGGTCCGTGAGCTGGTGTCCCGGTTCCGCGCCGGCGACGTTCCGGGCTTCGCCGACCTCCTGCACGAGGACTTCGTCTCGCACAACCCGGGCGTCCGACACGACCCGGCCGCGACCACCGGCAAGCGGGCCTTCCTGGCCTACCTGTCCACGCCGTTCGGCCGTGACCTGCTCGCCGGCTCGATCGAGACGAGACGCGTGCTCGCCGACGCGGACCTGGTCGCCGTGCACAACCACGTGACCACCGCGCACGGGCTCGAGCTGGCGACCGTCGACATCTTCAGGGTGCGCGACGGCTTGGTGGCCGAACACTGGGACGTGGTTCAGGCACTACCACCGGACCCGGCGAACCCGCACGGCATGTTCTGACCCGGCGGTTCCGGTGCAGCCAGATGACGTCGCGGCCGAACGACCAGCCCAGCAACACCAGCGCCAGCACCAGCGAGACCGCCGCGACCGACCGCGGCAGCACGCCGGAACAGGCCACCACCAGCACGATCCCCTGCAGGGCGGCCACCGTCTTGCGGCCCAGGCTCGGGGGCAGCGCCGCCTTCAGCCAGGGCGCCACCCAGGAGGCCGCGACGAACACGTACCGCATGGCGCCGATCGCCAGCACCCAGCCGCCGAAGGACGTCGCGACCTGCACGCTCAGCGCCAGGATGAGCAGCGCGTCGACCTCCATGTCGAAGCGCGCGCCCAGCGGCGACACCGTCCCGGTGCGCCTGGCGAGGTGGCCGTCCACGGCGTCCAGCACCAGCGCAACCGAGGCGAGCGCCACCAGCGGCGACGCGGGCGCGCCCTCCGGGAGCCGGTCCACCACCAGCGCCACCACGCCGCCGGCGAGCACCGCCCGGACCAGCGTGACCAGGTCGGCCAGGCTGAGCGTGAGCCGCCGTGCCCGATGCAGGCCGACCGTGAGCACCGCCCACCCGACCGCGGCGTACCCGACCCCCGCGAACCACCCGAGCGTGCTGAGCCCGACGCCCGCCCACAGCAGCGCCAGCAGGACGAGCAGGGTGCCCGCGCCGACGGCCAGCTCGGAGCCGTCCAGGCGACCGTGGATGGGAGCTGGTGTGATCATGTCCTCCGGTTCCTGATCGTCGCGGGCCGGGTAGCGTGCCGGCCGTTATCACATTCAAGGTTGCCACCCAGCCGTGCTGGAGGTTGACGATGGACCGTTCGGCCCGCGCGTTCTGGTTGCGTTCCCGGGGCGAAGGGGAGGTTCGGTCCGTCGTCCTCCCCGAACACGGACCGGGCGACGTCCTGGTTCAAACCCTCTTCTCCGGGGTGAGCCGGGGCACCGAGTCCCTGGTCTTTCGTGGCGGCGTGCCGGAGAGCCAGTACCAGGTCATGCGGGCGCCGTTCCAGGAAGGTGACTTTCCGTGGCCGGTCAAGTACGGCTACCTGAACGTGGGGGTGGTCGAGCACGGGCCGGCGGATCTGGTCGGGCGCACGGTGTTCTGCCTCTACCCGCACCAGACCCGGTACGTGGTGCCTGTCGACTCGGTCACACCGGTGCCGGACGGGGTGCCCGCGGCGCGCGCGATCCTGGCCGGGACGGTGGAGACGGCGGTGAACGCGCTGTGGGACGCCGCGCCGCTGGTCGGTGACCGGGTGGCGGTGGTGGGGGCCGGGATGGTCGGCTGTGCGGTGGCCGCCGTGCTCGCGGGCTTCCCGGGGGTGGACGTCCAACTGGTGGACGTCGACCCTGGGCGCTCGTCGGTGGCGGCCGCGCTCGGGGTGGGCTTCGCGTCGCCCGAGGACGCCGACGGGGACCGCGACCTGGTCATCCACGCCAGCGCCAGCGAGGCCGGGCTGGTCCGCTCGCTGGAGCTGCTGGCGCCGGAGGGCGAGGTGATCGAGCTGAGCTGGTACGGCGACCGGAAGGTCAGCCTGCCGCTCGGTGAGTTCTTCCACTCCCGGCGGCTGGCGGTGCGCGGCAGCCAGGTCGGCGCGGTGTCCCCCGCCCGGCGGGGGCGGCGCGGTTTCACCGACCGGATGTCGCTGGCCCTGCGGCTGCTCGCGGACCCCCGGTTCGACGCGCTGATCACCGGCGAGAGCGAGTTCGCCGACCTCCCCCGGGTGATGCCCGAGCTGGCCGGCGGCGACCGCCGCGCGCTGTGCCACCGGATCGTCTACGGTGCCGCCTAGCTGCAACGATGATCGGAGTCCCGATGTTCGGCATCACCGTCCGTGGTCACATCATGGTCGCGCACAGCTTCCGGGGCGAGGTGTTCGGGCCCGCGCAGCGGCTGCACGGCGCGACGTTCCTGGTGGACGCCACCTTCCGGCGCGCCGAGCTGGACGCCGACAACATCGTCGTGGACATCGGGCTGGCCACCGAGCAGCTGGGCGAGCTGCTCGGCGAGCTGAACTACCGCAACCTCGACGACCTGCCCGAGTTCGCCGGCATCAACACCTCGACGGAGTTCCTCGCCAAGGTCATCGCCGACCGGCTGGCCGACCGGGTGCACGCCGGCGCGCTGGGCGAGGGTGCCCGGGGGCTGGCCGGGATCACGGTGACCTTGCACGAGTCGCACATCGCCTGGGCGAGCTACGAGCGGCCGTTGTGATCTGGGCGGTGCTGCCCGGGGACGTCGACGACGCGGCGGTAGCCAGCGGCGGCAACGCCTACGACCGGCGGGTGTGCGAGGGCCTGCGCGCGCTCGGCCGCCCGGTGCGGGAGGTCGGCGTCGCCGGGGACTGGCCCCGGCCGTCTGCCCGTGCCCGTGCCGAGCTGGCGCGCGCGCTCGCCCGGCCGCCCGACGGCGCCATGGTGCTGGTCGACGGGCTGGTGGCGTGCGGCGTCCCGGAGGTGATCGCGCCGGCGGCGCGGCGGCTGCGGCTGGCGGTGCTGGTGCACCTGCCGCTGGCCGACGAGACCGGGCTGGCTCCGGCCGACGCCGCTGACCTGGACGCCCGCGAGCGGGAGACCCTGCGCGCCGCCGGCGTGGTCGTCGCGACCAGCGGATGGGCGGCGGGACGGCTGGTCGAACACCACGGCCTGGCCCCGGATCGGGTGCACGTCGTGAGCCCCGGGGCGGACCCGGCGCCGCTCGCCCCCGGCACCGACGGCGCCTCCGGGCTGCTCTGCGTCGCCTCGGTCACCGAACGCAAGGGGCACGACGTGCTCGTCGACGCGCTCGCGGACGTCGCCGACCTGCCCTGGACGTGCACCTGCGTCGGGCCGCTGGCCCGCGACCCGGACTACGCGACCCGGCTGTGGCAACTGGTGCAGCGCCATGGTCTGGATGGACGAGTGACGCTCGCCGGCCCTCTCGCCGGGCGGCGGCTGGACGACGCGTACGCCGCCGCCGACCTGCTGGTGCTGCCGTCCAGGGCGGAGACCTACGGCATGGTCGTGACCGAGGCGTTGGCCAGGGGAATCCCGGTCCTGGCGAGCGCGGTGGGCGGGGTGCCGGACGCCCTGGGGCACGCCCCGGACGGCGCCCTGCCGGGGATCTTGGTGCCCCCGGCGGACCCGGCCGCGCTGGCGGATGCGCTCCGTCATTGGCTGGTTACGCAGGAGAAACGCCGATGCCTGCGCGAAGCGGCCCGAGGGCGGCGTGGCACGCTGGCCGGGTGGACGGAGACCTCGCGCAGGATGGCGGCCGTGCTGGATCGGCTGTCCGCGAGCCCGACCTGAGCGAGCCGGATCCGGCCGGGTTCGACCCCGCGTGGCTGGCCCTGCGCGAGCCCGCCGACGCCGACGCGCGGGCGTCCGAGCTCCTGGACACGCTGCGCGCGCACCTGCCCCCCGGGCCGCTGGTCATCCGGGACCTCGGCTGCGGCACCGGGTCGCTGCGGCGGTGGCTTGCCGACCGCCTGCCCGGCCCACAGCACTGGATCCTGCACGACCGCGACCCCGACCTGCTGGCCCTCGCCGCCTCGGACGCCGGCACCGTCGAGACCCGCCTCGGCGACCTCACCGAGCTGCGCGCCGCCGACCTCGCTGGCACCTCCCTGGTAGCGGCGTCGGCCCTGCTGGACCTGCTCACCGCCGACGAGGTGGACGCGCTCGCCGACGCCTGCGTCCGCGCCGGCTGCCCGGCGCTGCTCACCCTGTCCGTCGCCGGTCGGGTCGAGCTGACCCCGGGCGACCCGCTCGACGCCGAGGTCGCCGCCGCGTTCGACGCCCACCAGCGGCGCTGCGACCGCGGCCGCCGCCTGCTCGGGCCGGACGCCGTGGCCGTCGCCGCCGAGGCCTTCGAACGCCTCGGCGCGGCCGTGCACCGCGGGAACAGCCCGTGGCGGCTCGGTGCGGACCGGGCCGAGCTGGCGGCGCGATGGCTGGACGGCTGGGTCGGCGCCGCCCGCGAACAGCGCCCCGACCTCGCCACCGATGAGTACCTGCGCCGGCGGCTCGACGCGTGCGCGGCCGGCGAGCTGCGGGTGGTGGTCGGGCACGAGGACCTGCTCGCGCTGCCCGCCGGGGGCGCCCCGTGACCCGCCGGCTGTGGCCGTGGACGCGGTTGCTCATCGCGCTGGGCATCGTGGTCGCGCTGGTGTGGCGGCTCGGCACCGGCTCGTTCCTGGCCGGACTGCGCGCGATCGACGCCGGCGTGGTGCTCGCCGCGCTCGGCATCGGCCTGCTGACCACGGTGTTCAGCGCGGCGAGGTGGTGCCTGGTGGCGCACCGGCTCGGGCTGAAGCTGGCGCTGCCGACGGCGGTCGCGGACTACTACCGCGCGCTGCTGCTCAACGCGGTGCTCCCGGCGGGCGTGCTCGGCGACGCGCACCGGGCGGTCAGCCACGGCCAGGACGCCGGCGACGTCGGCAGGGGCATCCGCGCGGTGGCACTGGAACGGCTGGCCGGCCAGGCGGTGCTGATCACCGTCGGGGCCGCCGTGCTGTTCACCCAGCCCGAGGTGCTCACCGCGCTGATGCCGGGCCGAGGCGCGCTGCTGGTGGCCCTGGTGCTGGTCGTAGCCGTGATCGTGGTCGCCGCCATGGCCCGTCAGAAAGGCTCGCGGTGGCGCCGCGCCCTGACGGCCACGCTGGTCGACGTGCGGCGGGGGCTGCTCGCCCGGCGCAGCTGGCCCGGGGTGGCCATGCTCTCCGCCGCCGCGCTGCTGGGACACCTGGTGCTGTTCGTGCTCGCGGCCAGGGCGGCCGGCGCGGCCGCACCACTGGCCCAACTGCTGCCGCCGCTGGTGCTCGCGCTGCTCGCGATGGGCCTGCCGCTCAACGTCGGCGGGTGGGGGCCGAGGGAGGCGGTCTGCGCGGCGGCGTTCGGCGCGGCCGGCCTGGACATCGCCCAGGGCCTCACGGTGGCGGTGGTGTACGGGGTGTTGACGCTGGTGGCGAGCCTGCCCGGCATCACGGTGCTGCTGTTTCGCCGCCGCGCCAGGGCGTCAGCGCCCGAGGATCTCCAGGTGTGTGCCGAACGACTCGACCAGGCTGGCCAGCAGCGCCCCGCCCTTGCCGGCGGAGGCAAGTGACGGCCGGCCGACCACGCCCGAGTCGGTGTAGGCGCCCAGGCCCAGCGTGAGCAGGTGCCGACGGTCGTCGGCGATCCGATCGCCCGACCGGTACCCCGGCCGCACCAGCTCCGGGTGGGCGTGCAGCAGGATGGACGTCTCCAGCTCGCCGGCGTGCATGTCGCTGTCCAGGGACGTCTCCAGCCCGGCGGCGGCGTGCGCGAGCTGCCACTCCTGGACGGTCGGGTACAGCGCCATGCCGCCGCCGGCCTCCTGCACCACGTTGCCGAGCACATAGTTCCCGCCGTGCCCGTTGACCAGCACCAACCCGGGCGTGCCGGACGCGCGCAGCGAGTCGGCCACGTCGCGCACCACCGCCCGCAGCGTCGCCGGGGAGATGCTCACCGTCCCCGGCCAGGCGGCGTGCTCGTGCGAACACGAGATCGTCACCGGCGGCAGCACGCGGACCGGGTGGGCGGCGGCGATCTCGCGCGCGATCGTGCAGGCGATGACCGTGTCGGTGGTCAGCGGCAGGAACGGGCCGTGCTGCTCCAGGCTCCCGATCGGGAGCAGCGCGACGGCCGCGCCCCGGTCCCGCTCGTCCTCGGTGGTGCTCGTCGGGAGCGGCTGTTCGCGTTCGGCGTCCATACGCCACCATGCTGGCCTATCGCCCATTCCGCCGCTCGTCACACCCAGTGGCCGGGGCCGCCGCGAACGGCAATAGTGGTCGGGACGCCAACTACTGGGGGTAACGGATGCCCGATCACACCGACGGCCGCGAGGACATCGCGGAGTCCGAGCTGGTGACCCGACGAGGCACCTTCCGGGCGGTGGCCTTCCGAGATCCGGTCGACGGGTACGAGCACCTCGCCGTCGTCCTCGGCGACGCTCGGGACAACGTGCTGGTCAGGGTGCACTCGGAGTGCATCATGGGCGACATCTTCGCGGCCAGGCGCTGCGAGTGCGGCGACCAGCTCAACTCGGCGATGGACGCGATCGTGCGCGAGGGCAGCGGCGTCCTGGTGTACCTGCGGGGACAGGAGGGCCGGGGCATCGGCCTGGTCGCCAAGGTGCGGACCCAGGCCCTGCAGGACGAGCAGGGCCTGGACACCGTCGACTCGGCCACCGCGCTCGGCCTCCCGGTCGACACCCGGGACTACGGCGCGGCGGCGCGGGTGCTCCGGCACCTCGGGGTCCGCTCGGTGCGGCTGCTGTCCAACAACCCGGACAAGATCCGCGCCCTGGAGTCGCACGGGATCGGCGTGACCGCGCGGGTGCCGCTGCTGGTCCCGGCGAACGACACCAACATCCGCTACCTCACCGCCAAGCGCGACCGCCTCGGCCACCACCTGCCGCACCTCACCGCGGCCGCCTCGGCGGACTCCTGATCCGGTGAGCTACCTTCCGGTCGCCCGCGAGGCGGTCGCTCTCGCCCGGCGGATCGTTCGGTCCCGGGCGCCCGGGACGGTCACCGCCAAGGGCGAGCGCGACCTCGTCACGGACGTCGACCTCGCGGTCGAGCCCGCCGTGCGGGAGTTCCTGGCCCGCGAGACCCCGCACGTCGGGATCCTGGGCGAGGAGCACGGCCGCACCGGTCCGCCGGACGACACCCTGTGGTGGGCGCTCGACCCGGTGGACGGCACCTCGAACCTGGCGCGCGGCATCCCACTGTGCGCCGTCTCGCTCGCGCTGGTGGCCCGCCGCCGCCCGGTGCTGGCCGCCATCGACCTGCCGTTCCTGGACGTCGGCTACACCGCGCTGGACGGGCGGGGCGCGTACGTGGGCGACGAGCGCATCGCCGCCTCGCCGGTACGGGAGATCTCCCGGGCGGTGATCTCGATCGGCGACTTCGCGGTCGGCGAGGGCGCCGAGGCGAAGAACCGGGTTCGTCTCGAACTGCTCGCCCGGCTCGGCGCGCGAGCCCAGAAGATCCGGATGCTCGGCGCCGCCGCGATCGACCTGGCCTGGGTGGCGCACGGCAAGCTGGACGCCACGATCATCCTCGCCAACCAGCCGTGGGACACCATGGCCGGCGCCCTGCTCGTGCGCGAGGCCGGCGGCGCCGTGCTCGACCAGGACGACACCGACCACACCGCCGACTCCACGGCCACCATCGCGACCTGCCCCGGCCTGCGCCACGACATCATGGCGAGCCTCCGAGCGGCCCGGAGCAGCTAGGCGCGCTCTCCGAAACCGCGGCATCGTGCCTGGTCAGAACCCGTGAGTGGTTAGGGGTGCCATAGCACCCCTAACCACTCACGGGTCTTGACCTGCGGAAACGGGTGCCATTGGTTGTGACGCCGGCGGATATGTGCTAGCTGGCGCGCGCCCGGCGGATGTGGTCGATGAGCGCGCGGGCCGCCGGGCTCAGTGGGGCGTCGGCGCGCCAGGCGAGCGCCAGTTGGCCGCGCAGGTCGGGCCGGGTGATGGTGATCGTGCGCAGGTCGGCCGGGCGGGCCTGGGCGTAGGGCGCGGGCAGGATGGCCACCCCCAGCCCGCTCGCGGCGAGCTCGGCGAGCACGTTCGGGTCGCTGGCCTCGAACGCGATCCGAGGCCGGAACCCCGCCGAGGCGCAGGCGTCGTCGATCAGGGCGCGGGTGCCGACGCTGTGCGGAAAGCTGACCAGCGGCCGGTCCCGCAGCTCGGCCAGCGTGATCGTGTCACGGTCGGCCAGCGCGTCGCGGTGGCCGACCGCGGCGGCCAGCGGCTCGTCGGCCACCGTGAGTGTCTCCAGGCCCGTCGGTGCCGTGACCCCCGGCGCGATCACGGCGGCGTCCATCCGCCCGGCCCCGAGCGCCTCGACCAGCTGGTCCGAGCTCGCCTCGGACAGCGTCATCTCGACGGCCGGGTGCCGGTCGTGGAACCCCGCGAGCAGCCGGGCCAGGTCGTAGCCGGACGAGGAGGAGGCCAGCATGCCGACCGAGACCCGCCCGCGCAGCAGCCCGGTGTGCTCCTCGACGGCGTGGCGCAGGTCGGCGACGGCGGCCAGGGCGGCCCGCGCGTACGGCATCGCGGCGGCTCCCACCTCGGTGAGCCGGACCGAACGGCCCGACCGGTCCAGCAGCGGCTGGGCCAGCTCACGCTCCAGCTGGCGGACCTGGGCGCTCACGCCGGGCTGGGCGACATGGAGCCTGGCCGCGGCCCTGGTGAAGCTCGCCTCCTCGGCGACCGCGACGAAATACTCCAGCTGACGCAGTTCCATAACCGTTGATTCTAGCCGTCAGCCGGATTGGTTATTGGACTTCCTTGACCGCCTGCTGAATTCTTGTTCAGAGGTTCCGGGGAATGTGAGGAAAAGCGTTGTCGTACGCGCGTACTGTCGATTCGGACCGTGTCGTCCGGGGCACGGTGCCGATATTGGGTTTCGGTGTCTTTGCCGTCGCGACGAACGAGTTCGTGCTGGCCGGAATGTTGCCGCACCTGAGCGCCTCGCTGGGTGTCACGATTCCGGCCGCCGGCCAGGTGGTGACCGTCTTCGCGCTGGCCTGCGCGCTGCTCGGGCCGGTGCTCGCCACCGTGACCGCGGGCTGGCCGCGCCGCCGCGCCCTGTTGCTGGCCGTGCTGGTCTACCTGGTGGGCACCGCCGGGGCGGCGCTGGCCCCGCTGTTCGGCGTGCTGCTGGTGGCGCAGGCGGTGGCCGCGGCGGGCACCGGCCTGTTCGTGCCGGTCGCCGCCGCCACCGCGTCGGCGCTGGTGGCGCCGGAGCGCCGGGGTCGGGCGATCGCCACCGTGCTCACCGGGTTCACCACCGCCACCGCGTTCGGCGCCCCGATCGGCACGGCGGTGGGCAGCCAGCTCGGCTGGCGGGCGACCATGTGGTTCGTGGCCGCGCTGGCCCTGGTCGGGATGCTCGGGCTGGTGGCCACCGTGCCACGCCGCGTCACGGCGCCCGCGCCGGAGGGCCTGCGCAACCGCGTTGCCCCGCTGGCCGACCCGAGGGTGCTGGCGACGCTGGCCACCACGATGGTCTCGTTCGCGGCCGTCTACGTGCTCTACACCTACATCGCGGACGTCTTCGGCGTGGCCACCGGGCATTCCGGCGAAAGGCTGGCGCTGCTCATCTTCGTTTTCGGCGCGATCTCGATCGCCGGGAACATGGCCGCCGGCGCGCTGACCGACCGAATCGGCGGTCGCGGCGTGATGGCGGTGTGCCTGGCGTGGGTGGTGGCCTGCATGCTGGTGCTGCCGCTGGCCGCGACGACGTTCACCGGCGCGCTGGTGTTCATCGCCGTGTTCGCCGTCGCCGGGTTCAGCATGAGCCCGCCCCAACAACACCGACTGATCACACTGAACCCCGCGTCGGCCCCGGTGCTGATCTCGCTGCACGCCTCGATCCTGTACCTCGCCATCGCGCTGGCCGGCGCGATCGGCGGGCTCGGGGTGGCCTGGTTCGGCGCCGGCCGGATCGGCCTGATCGCCGCGGCCCTCGGAGCGCTCGCGCTGGCCCTGTCCGAGCTGGCCCACCGGCTGTCCCGCCCGCGATAGCCCGCAACCGCCCCGGCCCGGCCGGTGTTCGCCACAGACAGGACCCGGCGAAGGGAGACGCATGCCACCGGCCATCCAGGACGAGGCGATGCGGGCGTTCATCGCGACGGTCGGCGCGGTGGAGGACTCGGCGCCGAGCTGGTGCGTCGGCTGGAGCGCGCGGGAGCTGATGGCCCACGTCACGGCGGCCGCGGCCGAGCGCGCCGACCTGATCGAGGAGCACCTGGCCGGCCGGCCACCCCGGCGCACCCGGAGCTGGGAGGAGCGGGAGCCGCCGTTCCGGGCGCTGCCGGGCGGGGAACTGCGCCGCCGCCTGGTCGAGGAGGCCGCCCGTTTCGAACGCGCCGCCGACGCGCTGCCCGACGACACCCGGATCGCCTACACCGGCTGGGACATGACGGCCCGGCGGATGCGGACACACAGCCACAGCGAGGCGGCGCTGCACCGCTGGGACCTGGTCGGAGACGACGATGTGGGCGTCCAACTACTGTCCGACCCGGCGCTGACCGAGCACGCACTGGCCGTCTTCGCCGCGATACCCGCGCTCGACGAGGCCCAACGGTGGACCGGGGCGACCGGGCCGAGGCGGCTGCGCTCCCCCGGCCGGCCCGACGTGGTGCTCACCCCCGGCGGCCAGTCGCTGGCCGAGCCGTCCGGCGCCGCCGCCGAGCTACCGGCACACGAGCGGCTGCTGGTGCTCTGGGGACGGATCCCGCCCCGGCTACGCCGCCCCTACGGCCGGCCGGAGACGGTGGACGATCTCCTCCCCCGCCTCACCGGAAGCGATCACCGCTGAATAACCTACTCTTTCGTCCCCGACACCGAACGGGCCGGAGAGCCAGTGACCCAGATCGCGCCGTTCCAGATCCAGTTCCCGCGCGAGGCGCTCGACGACCTGCGCGACCGGCTGGACCGGGCACGATGGCCGTCCGCGATACCCGATATCGGCTGGACCCGTGGGGTGCCGCCGGACTACCTGCGGCACCTGGTCGAGTACTGGCGAGACGAGTACGACTGGTCGGCCTGGCAGGCGCGGCTCAACACGTTCCCGCAGTTCACCACCGAGATCGACGGCCAGCCGATCCACTTCCTGCACGTCCGCTCGCCGGAGCCGGACGCGGTGCCGCTGATCATCACCCACGGCTGGCCGGGCTCGGTCGTGGAGTTCCTCGACGTCCTCGGCCCGCTCACCGACCCGCGCGCGCACGGCGGCACGGCGGGGGACGCGTTCCACGTGGTGGCGCCGTCGCTGCCCGGCTTCGGGTTCTCCACCCCCGTCGAGGAACCGGGCTGGGGCCACCGGCGCATCGCCCGTGCCTGGGCGGAGCTGATGAGACGGCTCGGCTACCGCCGCTACGGCGCGCACGGCGGCGACACCGGCTCGATCGTGTCCCCGGAGCTGGCGCGGGTGGTGCCGGAGCGGGTCATCGGCGTGCACATCTGCGGTGGCCTCGCCTACCCGACCGGCGAGCCGGAGGACTTCGTCGGCCTCTCCCCCGCCGAGCGGCAGCGGATCGAGGCCGCCGGGCGGCTGCGCTGGGACGGCACCGGGTACGCCGACATCCAGTCCACCCGCCCGCAGACCATCGGGTACGGGCTGCACGACTCGCCGGTCGGGCAGCTCGCGTGGATCGTGGAGAAGTTCCAGGCCTGGACCGACCCGGCCCAGGTGCTCCCGGAGCAGGCCGTCGACCTGGACCAGCTGCTCACCAACGTCACGCTCTACTGGCTGACCGGGACCGGCGCGTCGTCGGCGCACCTCTACTACGAGGTGCGCAACGAGGCGAAGGTGACCGTCGAGCCGGGCGACGTGCCCACCGGGGTGGCCGTGTTCCCCACCGACCCCTCGATCCGGCACATCACCGAGCGGGACCACAACGTCGTGTACTGGTCGGAGTTCGACAGGGGCGGGCACTTCGCCGCGATGGAGGCGCCCGACCTGCTGGTCGGCGACATCCGGGCGTTCTTCCGGCGGGTGCGGCCCAACTGAGTCAGGACGCCGAGCGCTGCCCCTCGGCCAACGCCGCGCGCATCCGGTCCCGGGAACCGCCGAGGTGCTCGGCCAGCGCGGCCTGCGCCGCCTCGACGTCGCCGGAGCGGACCACCGCCGCCAGCTCCGCGTGGTCGGCCGCGACCGGCCGCAGGTCACGGTCGCGGGTGTTGGTGACGTCGAGCATGGCGGCGAACAGCGGCCGGTGGGTGGCCCAGCTCGCGGCCAGCCGCCGGTTGCCGCCGATGACGTAGAAGCCGCTGTGGAACTCCAGGTCGGCGGCGGCGAACGCGGACGGGTCCCCGGCCTCGGCGGCGGCCCGCATCGCCTCGACGGCCCCGTCGAGCACCGACCAGTCGCCACCGGGCAGCCGCGCGATGGCCTCCCGTACCGCAAGGCCCTCCAGCGCGCCGCGCACCGCGTAGAACTCGACGAGGTCGGAGTCGGTCAGGCCGCGCACGTACACCCCGCGCTTGCGGGTCTCCACCAGGCCCTCCAGCTCGAGCTGGCGCAGCGCGTCGCGCACCGGCCCCCGGCTCACCCCGAACCGCTCCGCCACCCACCCCTCGACGAGGTGCAGTCCCGGCGCGAGGTCGCCCCGCACGATCAGCCCGCGCAGCTGTGCCAGCAGCTGTTCGCCCAGCGGCGGATGCCGGATCGGGCTGACGATCACCGTGCGTCGTCCTTCCTGGTCGGTCGGGACGCGGTCCGCGCTCGTCACACCGTAGAACGTGCCTCTACCGTGGTCAAAGTTGACGGTTAACTGTCGACGGGCCGGAACTGAAACAAAACCGTGCGTCGCGCGCCGAGGCCGGGGATGATCCTCTCGTGGAGCAGCCGCGGCTGGCAGCAACGCCGTTGTCCGAGGTGCTGGCGCGCGGGCCGGTGCCGGTCGCCACGCTGGTCCGGTGGGGCGCGCAGCTCGCGCGGGCGCTGGCCGCCGCGCACGCGACCGGGACCAGCCACGGCGACGTGCGCGCCTCGGTGGTGACGGTCCGCCCGGACGGTTCGGTGCACCTGGGCGGGTTCGGCCTGCCGAGGGCGCGGCGGCCGACGTACCCGGCGCCGGAGTGGACGCCTGAGCTGTGGCCGTCCCCGGCCGCCGACGTCTACGCGCTGGGCGCGCTGCTGCACGGCGCCGGCGCCGGCGCCGAGCCCGGGCTGGCCGACCTGTGGGCCTGGACCGGCGACTCCGAGCCGACTCGCCGCCCGAGCGCCGCCCAGCTCGCCGCGCGCCTCGACACGTTCTCCGACGAGGCCGCGCCCGCCGCCCGCAAGCGCAAGCGCAACCACCGCAAGCACCGCAAGCCGCTGGTCATTGCCGTGGCGGTGGTCGTGGTGGCCGCCGTGCTGGGCGGGTCCTGGCTGGTCGCGCGGCCCTACCTGGTCGGGCCGGAGTGGGCGAGCCCGATCGGTGAGGTGCGCACCGCCGACCCGTGCGCGTTGGTGGACGCGAAACAGATGCAGCGCTTCGGCTCGACCAGGCTCTACCCGGACCGCAACGCCATCACGGCCTGCATGGTCTACATCCTGCCCGGCACGGGCAACGGCGCATGGCTGCAGGCGACCCTGAGCGAGGCCACCAAGGACGACCACGACCTGGCCAAGATGCAGCGCCGCCAGCTCGGGCGGTTGGCCCTCTACGAGGAGCCGGCACAGTCCAACGCCTGCTTCCGGCTGCTGATGTTGCCCGACAGGACGCGGGTCTACCTCCGGACCCAAGGGGGCAGCAGCACCGGAGCGCTCGACTACTGCGCGGTGTCCGACGCCGCGGTGCAGGTGGCGGCCGCGGCGCTCGACGGCCCGGCCCTCCCCCGCCGCACGGTGACCGGCCCGCCGAACTCGCTGGTCTGGCTCGAGGCCTGCAACCTGGCCGACGAGTCGACGCTGCGCGCGGTGCCCGGGATCAACCCGGCGGTTCGCGACCGGTTGAACGCCGGCTGGGGCTGCGAGTGGGGCAACGACGCCGCCCTCGCCGATGCACCGTTCGTGCAGATGTTCGTCACGCGTGACATTCCGTTGGCCGGTGAGGTCAGGACGATCGGCGGCCGCTCGGCGACTGTCGCCCCGGACGGCGCCGCGAGCTGTATCGTCCGGCTGGCCCAGCGCACCTTCCAGGGGTCGTTCGACCAGCCCACCGTCGAGCTGCTCTACGTGAGCGTCTACCTGCCGAGGTCGCCGACCGGGTCGGCGTGCACGGCGGCCACCACGGTGGCGGAGGCCGCCGCCGCCAAGCTCCCTCCGCCGGGCTGACCCTCAGCCACGCCGCCGGATGCGTCCCCACGGCTTGATGACCGCGAGCGCCATCGCGATCATCAGCGCGGTCGGCGAGACGATCGGCGGGTAGATCAGGTCACCGACCGCGAGGTTCGCCGGCCGGCCGCTGAGCCACCGCAGCGCCTGCTCGGCGGCCCCGGCCACCGCGCCCTGCAGCGCGACCAGCACCAGCCCGGTCAGCACCACGTTGAGCCCCAGCTTGACCGCCACCCACCAGTACCTGACCAGCCCCCACTTGCTGCCCAGCCCCAGCACCACGCCGCTGGCCAGGCAGACCAGCCCGGTGACCAGCAGCGGCCACACGGCGAACCGGTCCAGCGCGAGGTAGCACAGCGCGCGCAGCCCGGGGTCGTCGGTGAACAGCGCGGTCAGGATGAACACCGCCATCACCACGTCGATCCCCAGCCACACCCCGGCCGAGGAGATGTGCGCGATCAGCACCGCGCGTCGGGTCCGGGCGCCGAGCCGTCGGGGCCGTGTCGAAACCGTGCCGGTTGCCTGCATGCCGACGAGCATGCCCAGCCGACCGGCCGCCCGCGTCGGGCCCGGGAAGACACCCCGCCTGCCGCGGCGGCGGTAGCCCGGCGACCGCGCCTACTCCGTACGGCGCAGTGTGTCTCAGTCCACCTCGATGTCGAACGGGTCAGGCCCGTCCCGGCCGGTCAGCCGCCGCAGGATCGGGGCGAAGCCGTTGCGCAGGTGCCGCTCGGTGGCCTCCGCGACGGCGTCCGGGTCGCCGGCCTCCAGTGCGGCCATGATGTCCAGGTGCTCGCGGTGCGAGGCCTTCGAACGCGTCGAGGAGTGCAGCATCAGGTCCCACGGGAACGCCTCCCACATGCCGGCGATGCGCTCGGTCAACGCGGGCATCCCGCAGCGTTCGTAGCACAGGAAGTGGAACCGGCGGTTGCGCTCGCGGATGGTGGCGGCGTCCTGCTCCGTTCCGGCGGCCTCCTCGGCCAGCAGCTCCCGCGCCCTGGCCAGGTCGCGCCGGGACAGCCGCAGCGTGGCGCGGCGCATGGCGTAGGTCTCGGTCAGCCGGCGTACCACGTAGGTGGCGGTGACCCGCTCCAGGTCGACCCCGGCCACCCGCATCCCCCGGTGCGGCTGCGCCTCCAGCAGGCCCTCGGCCTCCAGTTGGCGCAGCGCCTCGCGCACCGGGGTGATGCTGGCCCGGAACCGGCGGGCCAGCTCGTCCTGGGGCAGCCGCGCCCCGCGCGCGAGGTCGCCGGCGAGGATCTGCCTGCGCAGTTCGTCGACGATCTGGTCGCGCTTGGTCGGGAAGGCCTCGCTCACCCGTCCGGCTCCTGGTCGAGCCAGCTCAGGATCCGCTGGTTGTGCTCGCCCACGGTCGGGATGCGGTCCATCCTCGGCGTGCGCCCGGCCAGCCCGATCGGCGGCAGCAGCGCCCGCAGCGGCCCGACCTCGGAGTCCACCTCGGCCCACCGGTCCCTGGCCGCGAGCTGCGGGTGCTCCAGCACCTCGGCGACCTCCCGGCGACGCGCGTGCGCGACCCGCGCCCGGGCCAGCCGTGCCGTCACCTCGTCGCCGGTCAGCGCCCGGAACACGGCGTCGATCTCCGCGTGCAGCGCGTCGCGGTTGGCCACTCGGCGCGAGCCGGTGTCGTAGCGCGGGTCCTCGGCGAGCTCCGGACGGGCGAGCACGGTCGCGCAGAAGGCCACCCACTCCCGCTCGTTCTGGATGCCCAGCACGACCTCGGCGCCGTCGCCGGCGGTGAACGCCCCGTACGGCGCGATCGCGGCGTGCGCGGTGCCGGTCCGGCGCGGCGGCTGGCCCCCGTACCCGGTGTAGTACAGCGGGAAGCCCATCCACTCGGTGAGCGCGTCGAACAGGCTCACCTCGATCCCGGTGCCCTCACCGGTCCGCTCCCGCTCGTACAGCGCGGCCAGGATGCCGGAGAACGCGTACATCCCGGCGCCGATGTCCGCGGCCGGGATGCCGCTCTTTGCCGGGTGCTCCTCGGTGCCGGTGACCGAGATCAGCCCGGCCTCGGCCTGGATGAGCAGGTCGTAGGCCTTGGCGTCGCGGTAGGGGCCGCTGGAGCCGTAGCCCGAGATCGAGCAGGTGACCAGCCGGGGGAACCGCTCGCGCAGCTCGGCGGCGCCCAGCCCCAGCCGCTCGGCGGCGCCGGGCGCGAAGTTCTGCACGAACACGTCCGCGCGCGCCAGCAGCCGGTGCATCGTCTCCTGGGCATCCGGCCGCTTGAGGTCGAGCGCCAGGCTCTCCTTCGAGCGGTTCAGCCAGACGAAGTGGCTGGACAGGCCCTGCACCGCCTCGTCGTAGCCGCGAGCGAAGTCGCCCGCGCCCTCCCGCTCGACCTTGATCACGCGCGCTCCCAGGTCGGCGAGGTGCCGGGTGGCCAGCGGCGCGGCCACGGCCTGTTCACACGAGACGACGACGACGCCCTCCAGGGGCAGCTCCCGGGCCATCACGAGGTTCGAGTATGCATGACTTTGAAAACAATGCATAATCTGCCGGCGTGGCGCGACGCGGATGTCGTGCCGGGGAGGCGTCCTGGTGAGTGGATCGGTCTGGCGGCGGCGGGCACTGGTCGCCGTGGTGCTGATGATGACCTCGGTGCTCGCCGGGTGCGGGCTGCGGGGAGCCGGCCAGCCCGGCGGTGCCGGCAGCTTCACCATCCGGTTCTCGCACGTGGTCACCCCGTCGACGCCCAAGGGCCAGGCGGCGACCAAGTTCAAGGAGCTGGTCGAACAGCGCTCGGCCGGCCGGATCCACGTCGAGGTCTACCCCAACTCCGAGCTCTACGGCGACGGCAACGAGATGCAGGCGCTGCAGTCCGGCGCGGTGCAGATGCTCGCGCCGGCCAGCGCGAAGTTCACCACGATCGCGCCCGCGCTGCAGGTGCTCGACCTGCCGTTCCTGTTCGGCAGCGTGCAGGAGATCCCCAAGGTCGTGGCCAGGGACACCGCCGCCGGCCGGGCCATCTTCGAGAGCCAGGAGCTGGCCAAGCGCAACATCAGGGCGCTCGAGCTGTGGGACAACGGGCTCAAGCAGCTCTCCTCGAACCGGCCGATGACCACGCCGGCCGACCTGACCGGGCTGCGGTTCCGGATCCAGCCCTCGGATGTGCTGCGCTCGCAGTTCGAGGCCTGGGGCGCGCGGTCCACGCCGCTGGCCTTCGCCGAGGTGTACAGCGCGCTGCAGCAGGGCCTCATCGACGGCCAGGAGAACCCGTACTCGAACATCTCCTCGCAGAAGATGCACACCGTCCAGCGCTACATCACCGAGTCCGACCACGGCTACATCGGATACCTGCTCACGATCAACGAGAAGTTCTTCGCCGGCCTCCCGCCGGACCTGCAGCGCGTGGTGCTCGACTCCGCGCGCGACTCGGCCGCCTACAACCGCCAGGTCAGCGAGCGGCTCAACGCCGAGGCCAAGCGCACCATCCAGCAGGCCCACACCACGGAGATCCTCACGCTCACCCCCGAGCAGCGGCGGGCGCTGACCGACGCGGTGATCCCCTCGGTCTGGCGGCAGTACGAGAACGTGATCGGCAAGGACATCGTCGAGGAGCTGCTCGCCCGCCGAGGCGGTCGTTGACATGACCCCGAGCGACAAAGAGGAGGCCCGGGTGTCCCGGTTCGACGCGGTGCTGACCAGGGTGGAGAACGTGCTCGCGGCGGGCTCGCTGGGCCTGGCCGTGCTGATCGCGATCGTCGCGGTGCTGCTCCGCGCGCTGTTCAACGAGATCATCTTCTGGTCCGAGGAGGCCATCGTCTACCTCGTGATCACCTCCACGTTCGTCGGCGCGGTGATCACCCTGCGGCACAACGAGCACGTCAACGTCGAGCTGGTCTCGCTGTTCCTCAAGGAGCGGGGCAAGCGGATCATCAAGCTGGTCGGCGTCGCGGTCAGCCTGGTCTACCTGGGCGTCGTCGGGACCTACGGCTGGTTCGTGCTGTTCGAGCCGTACGCCACCAACACGATCACCCCGGCGCTGAAGCTGCCGCTGTGGGCGGTGATGCTCCCGGTCCCGGTCGGGTTCACGCTGATGTTCCTGCGCACCTGCGAGGTCGGCGCGCGGCTGCTGCGGGGGCGAGACCCCTATCCGGAGGCCGCCGGGGACGAGCTGGAAGGGGTGGCGAGTTGAGCGCCGCCGTCGCGCTGGTCGTCACGCTGCTGGCGCTGCTGCTGACCTCGGCGCCGATCGCCGTCGCGCTGGGCCTGACCAGCTTCGCCTACTTCTTCTACTTCACCACCGTCCCACTCACCCAGGTGCCGGACACCCTGTTCAACGCGCTCAACGCGTTCCCGCTGATGGCCGTGCCGTTCTTCGTGCTGGCCGCGACGATCATGAGCCAGGGCGGGATCAGCCGCCGGCTCACCGACGCCGGGCTGGCGCTGGTCGGCGGGTTCCGGGGCGGGATGGCCATGGCCGCCGTGCTGTCCTGCGTGTTCTTCGCGGCCATCTCCGGCTCCAGCCCGGCCACCGTGGTCGCGGTCGGCACGCTGCTCATCCCGGGGATGATCCGCGCCGGGTACGGGCGGGAGTTCTCTACCGGCGTGGTGGCCACCTCCGGCTCGCTGGGCATCCTCATCCCGCCGTCCATCCCGCTGATCGTCTACGGCATCGCCACCGAGACCTCGATCGGCGACCTGTTCCTGGCCGGGGTGGTGCCCGGGCTGCTCGCCGGCGTGCTGCTGCTGGTGCTCGTGGTGGTGGTCTCCCGGCGGCGCGGCTACGGCGCCGGCGCCGACGCGATACGGATGACCAGGGAGGAGAAGCTCCGAGCCTTCCGCGACGCGGCGCTGAGCCTGGCCCTGCCGCTGTTCGTGCTCGGCGGGATCTACGGCGGCGTGTTCACCCCCACCGAGGCGGCGGCGATGGCGGTGTTCTACGCCGTGATCGTCTCGCTGGTGTTCTACCGCGAGATCGGCTGGCGCGACCTGGGCCCGATCCTGCTCCGCTCGGCCCGGACCTCGGCGATGATCATGTTCATCATCGCCAACGGGATCCTGTTCTCCTTCGTGCTGACCTCGGAGCGCATCCCGCGCCAGATCACCGCCGCGCTGGTCGACATGGACCTGGCACCGTGGTCGTTCCTGCTGCTCACCACGGTGCTGCTGCTGATCGTCGGCTGCTTCATGGAGACGTCCAGCGCGATCCTCATCCTGGCCCCGATCCTGTTCCCGATCGGCGTCAAGCTCGGGGTCGACCCGGTGCACCTGGGCATCGTCATCGTGATGAACCTGGAGATCGGCATGATCACCCCGCCGCTGGGGCTGAACCTCTTCGTGGCCAGCGGCATCTCCCGGATGAGTGTGCTGCGCGTCGCCAAGGCGGCCGTGCCGAGCGCGGTGATGCTGCTGGTCGCGCTGCTGCTGGTGACGTTCGTCCCGAAGATCAGCTTGGCGCTGGGAGGCTAGTCCCGTTCGCGGGCGGTTCCGGTGAGCGTCTCGCCGAGCCCGACGACCCGGTCGCCGACCACGGCGGACACCCGCCCGACCACGTCGTCGACGCGGTCGGACACGAACTCCCCCAGCTCGTCGACCTGGCTGGCCAGGGCGCCGGAGGCGAGCGCGGCGAGGTCGCCGACGCGGACCAGCAGCCGGGAGGCGACCTCCTCGACGTCCTCGCGGGTCTCGCGGACCGCGTGGGTGAACAGCGTGACGACCGGGGCGTGGCTCATGCCGTGCATGTTACCGGCAGTAACACCAATCAGTCACCCGGCACACACAGGTGGCCTGCGGTCGGCCCACGGGCGGGACCGCTCCAGGTCGCCGGCCAGGGCGAGCAGGTCCGCCTCCCGGGCCAGGCCGGACATGAGCTGCACGCCGATCGGCCAGCCCCGCGACGACCAGGCCAGCGGGAGGGAGATCGCCGGCATCCCGGTCACGTTGGCCAGCGGGGTGAACCCGGCGAAGCCGAAGAGCTTGTCGTACCAGCCGCGCGCGCTCAGCGTCGGGTCGTCGGCGTTGAGGTAGCCGAGCGCGGTGTTCGGCGCGCAGGTGGTCGGGCTGAGCAGCACGTCGTGCTCGACGAAGAACGCCGCGACCGTGCGGGTGACCGCGTTGAACACCCTGTCCATGGCGTACATGTCCACGGCCCGCAGCGCGCGCCCGTGCTCGACGCAGGCCAGCGTGGTGGCCTCCAGGGTGTCCGGGCCGACGCTCGCCCCGGTCAGCGAGGCGAGCAGGTCGGCGGTGTCGGCCAGCGAGCTGGTCCAGGCGATCAGCGCGGCGTCGTCGAACGCCTCGGTGTCGACCGAGGGGGCCGCCCGGGTCACGGCGTGCCCGGAGTTCGCCAGCTCGTCGGCGACCGCGCGCACGGCGGCCACGGACTCGGGGTCGACGACGCCGGTGCCGCACAGCGGTGTCGTGGTCACCGCGACCCGCAGCGGCCGGCTCCCGTCCCGGGCGGCCTCGGCGAACGGCCGCTCCGGCGCCGGGTAGAGGTACCTGTCGCCGACCTCCGCGCCGTGCACCGCGTCGAACAGGGCCGCGCAGTCGCGCACGGTGCGGGTCAGCGCGAACTCGACGGCCATGCCCAGCAGCGGGTCGGACATGTCGGGCCCGGCGGTGGTCCGGCCCCGGCTGGGCTTGAGCCCGACCAGCCCGCAGGCCCCGGCCGGGATCCGGATCGAGCCGCCGCCGTCGTTGGCGTGCGCGACGGGCAACGCGCGCGCCGCGACCAGTGCCGCCGAGCCGCCGCTGGAGCCGCCGGGGCTGCGCGTCGGGTCCCACGGGTTGTGCACCTGGCCGGTGGCCACCGACTCGGTGCTGGCGTTGAAGCCCAGCTCGGGCGTTGCCGTCACGCCCATCGTGGCCAGCCCGGCCGCCCGGAACCTGGCCATCAGGTAGGTGTCGTTCGGCGCGGTGACGCCGTCCCCGAGCAGCCGGCTGCCGGCGCGCTGGGGCACCCCGGCGGCGTGCAGGACCAGGTCCTTGATCGCGAACGGGACGCCGCCGAAGGGGCCGTCCGCCGAGTGCGCGAGCGGCTCGGCGAACCTCGGCCCGACCAGCGCGTTGAGCTTCGGGGACACGCCGTCCAGCGCCTCGGCGGCCGCCGCCCAGACCTCGGCGGGCGTGACCTGTCCGGTGCGGATGAGCTCGGCCAGGCCTGTCGCGTCGAACGAGGCGTACTCCACTGCGCGCATCCTTGCGCTCCCTTCGCGGGCTCAGCGCCGGCACACGAACAGCAGCGCCGCGAGGCCGGCGGCGGTGGCCAGGACGGCGAACCCGGCGAGCGCGACGCCGTCCGGGCGGCGATGGACCTGACGGTACCGCCGCGACCCCCACACCCACAGCCCGATCGCGCCCGCTCCCCCGACCGCCGCAAGGCAGACGGCGAGCACGCCCAGCGTCGGGAACAGCACCCGAGCGGCGACCGCGGCCGCGGCGGCCAGCCCCAGCGCGGTGCGCCGCCAGGCCAGCGCGGTCCGCTCCGGCTGCAGCCCGGGGTCGGGGCGCGTCATGCCGGCCTCAGGCCAGCACCGCGCCGACCAGCACCAGCACGCCGGCCAGCACGGCCCCGGCCACCACCACCGGCGCCACCGTCGACGCGGGAAGCGGCGCCCCGGTACGCAGCGCCCGCTCCGTCCGCGCCCAGCCCCACCACGCCGCCGCCGGGATCACGACGCCGACGCCGACGAACGCCAGCGCGGCCACGAACCGGACGCCCGGCGGCATCGCCACCGGCAGCGCCCGCAGCGCGACCCCGAGCGCGAGGAACGCCAGCGAGGTGCGGATCCAGGCCAGGAAGGTGCGCTCGTTGGCCAGCGAGAACCGGGGGTCGGGCTCCTCGCCGACGCGGTAGACGCCGCGCGGGAACCGGCGCTCGGGTGGGCCTGGCATGCCGCCACGGTACGACCCCCGCCGCCGCGTCGGATGTTGTGGCCACGCCCACGAACGGGCATCGGATGACGGATGCCGCGGGATGCGACGTAGGCAATGCTGGGAAACGTGAACGTGGACGCGGTGGTCATCGGCGCCGGCGTGATCGGGACATCGATCGCCCTCGAACTGGCCAGGTCCGGGCACCGGGTGGCAGTGGTGGACAAGGCGGGCGGGATCGGGCACGGCTCGACCGGCGCGTCCAGCGCGGTGGTCAGGTTCAACTTCTCCACCTGGGCGGGGGTGGCCACCGCCTGGGAGGCCAGGCACTGCTGGGAGGCGTGGGCCGAGCATCTGGACGCCCCGCAAGCCGACGGCCTGGCCCGCTACCGGCGCACCGGCCTGGCGCTGCTGGACGTGGACCTGGCGCCGAGGAGCGCGTTCATCCCGCTGTTCGACAGGGCCGGGGTCCGCTACGAGGAGTGGGACGCCGCGACGCTGGCGACCAGGCTGCCCGGCATCGACACCGGGCGCTACTGGCCGCCGTCGCGGATCACCGAGGAGCGGTTCTGGCACGATCCGTCCGGGACGCTCGGCGCGCTGTTCACCCCGGACGCGGGGTTCGTCAGCGACCCGCAGTTGGCCGCGCAGAACCTCGCCGACGCGGCCCGCCGCCACGGGGTGGCGTTGGTGCTGGGCCAACGGGTGGTGGCGGTGCCGAAGTCCGGCGACCGGGTCGACGGCGTGGAGCTGGCCGACGGGCGGCGCATCGGGGCCCCGGTGGTGGTCAACGCCGCCGGCCCGTGGTCGGGCGGGCTCAACGACCTGGCCGGCGCCGGCGCCGACTTCACCATCGGCGTGCGCCCGATGCGCCAGGAGGTGCACCACGTCCCCGCCCAGCGCGGGTACAACCCGCCCGGTGGCTTCGGCATGGCCGTCGCGGACCTCGACCTGGGCACCTATCTGCGCGCCGAGATCAACGACGGGCTGCTGGTCGGCGGCACCGAGCCGGCCTGCGACCCGTTCCAGTGGCTCGCCGACCCCGACGACGCGCACCCGTACCCGACCGCCGAGGTGTTCGAGGCGCAGGTCACCCGCGCCGCGCGGCGGTTCCCGACGCTGGGGGTGCCGAACCGGCCTCGCGGGGTGGTGGGCGTGTACGACGTGGCCGACGACTGGACGCCGATCTACGACCGCACCGACGTCCCCGGGTTCTACGTGGCGATCGGCACCAGCGGGAACCAGTTCAAGAACGCGCCGGTCGTCGGGAAGTTCCTGGCCGCCATCGTGGACCGCGTCGAGAACGGCGGCGACCACGACGCCGACCCGGTGCGGTTCGTCGCCGAGCACACCGGCGCGGAGATCGACCTGTCCGCGTTCTCCCGCCGCCGCCCGGTGAACGAGGACAGCTCCGGCACCGTGATGGGCTGATCAGCCGGACAGGGCGGAGAGCTTCAGCGCCAGGTGCAGGGTGAGCCGGTCCAGCCCGTCCTGCAGGGACAGCCCGGTCACCGCCTCGATGCGCTTGAGCCGGTGGTAGAGCGTGGTGCGGTGGACGTGCAGCGCCCGCGCCGTGGCGTTGACGTCGCCGGCCCGGTCCAGGAACTCCTCGGCGGTGGCCACCAGGCTGGCGTGCCGGTCGTCGGCGAGTAGCTCGCGCAGGCCGGGGAACGGCAGCTCGCGGGCCAGCTCGTCGAAGTCGACCCGCAGCAGCAGCGCGAACGGTCCCAGCGCCGCCCACGAGGCGACCTGCCCGAACATCGGCAGGAACCGCGCCGCGCGGACCGCCGTGCTGGCCTCCCGATGGCAGGTGACCAGCGAGTCCAGCCCTTCGTGGCCGCCGCTGAGGCCGACCACGCAGCGGTGCCGCCGGAACGTCAGCTCGGCGAACCGGGACCGCAGCCGCTCGGCGAGCACCAGCCCGCGCCGCTCACCAGACCCGGTGACCAGCGCGACCACCGCGCGCCGCCGCTGCACCAGCGCGAGCGTGGAGCGCGGCGGGACGGCCCGGCGCAGCTCGTCCACGGCGGCCTCCAGCGCGACCGCGGCCTCCTCACCGCCGTCGTCCTCGATCTCGGCGATGAGCAGCACCACGTGCGACGCGTCGGCGACCAGCCGCGAGTCCCGCACGTCGTCGATCGCCGCGCGGCGGTCCTCGGCCTCGGGCGAGAGCAGCAGCCGCAGGGTGGCCTCCTCGCGGGACCGCTCGCGCTCGCGCACCAGCATCCGCCGGTACAGCGCCAGGCCCACCGCGTCCGCCGCCTCCCCCGCCGCCGCGAGGTCGGCCCCGGCCGTCTCGCCGTCGCGGTCGATCAGCCACAGATAACCAAGGTGCATGCCGTTGCACCGCACCGGCGCGCACACCCGCGCCCGCAACCCGAGCCCCTCGTTGGCCGGCAACACCCCCGGCCGCGTCCAGCCGGCGACCTGGCCCAGCACCCAGCGCTGGATGTTCGGCGGCACCTCGCGGTCGAGCACCGACCGGATGCGGATGGCGTCCTCGTCGCCGAAGTGCCGGCTGGCGGCGATCAGCCGGATCGACGGGTCGTCGACGGCCACCGACCGCCCGAGCCGGGTGGCCAGCGCGTCGACGATCGGTTGGATGTCATCCCCGTGCACCGCCACGATCGTTGTGACGGATCCGCGCCGGCGCAACAGCCGCCGCGCCACCCAGCGTCATCCGCCGCGTCTCGGGCGCCCACGCGGCCGACGCGACCAGCCCCACCAGCAGCACCGCCGTCGCGATCAACGTCGTCGGATGGATGCCGAGCCCAGCCACGCTGACCGGCAGCAGGAACGTGCCGATCGCCGCCCCCACCCTGCTGAACGCCGTCACCACCCCCACGCCCGAGGCACGCACCCCCGTCGGGAACAGCTCGCTGGGATACACCAACGCCAGCGACTGCGCCGCCGAGACGACGAACGCGAACACCGCGAACAACCCGACCACCGCGGCCGCCGGCGCCCCGACCCACACCCCGAGCACCGCCGTGACCGCGGCGAGCAGCAGGAACGAGCCCAGCACGAACGGCCGCCGATCCACCCGGTTCACCACCACCATCCCGACCACGGCCCCGACCAGCAGGAACACGTTCACGATGACGGACTGGGCCAGGTCACCCTCGATCTCGAGCGCGGCCAGCACGGTCGGCAGGAAGGTGAACAGCGCGAAGTACGGCACCACCTGGCAGAACCAGAACAGCCCGCCGAAGAGCACCCGCCGCCGCATGCCGCGCCGGAACAGCGCCCGATAGTCCGAACCGCCCTCGGCCTCGTCGTCCACGAGGTCCTCGGCGGTGGCGTGCGGGTCGATGTGCGTGCGCACCACCCGCAGTGCCTCGTCCGCCCTGCCCTGGTGCAGCAGCCAGCGCGGCGACTCCGGTGTCCCGATCCGCAGCAGCGCCACGACCAGCGCCGGCACCGCGCTGCTGGCCAGCATCCAGCGCCACGAGTCCGGCCCGAGCGGGCTGAGCAGGTAACCGACCGCGAACGAGGCCACGTACCCCACCGTCCACACCACGTTCAGGCTGGACAGCATCCAGCCCCGGTGCCGGCGCGGGGTGAACTCGGAGAGCAGCGTCGGCGAGATCGCATAGTCGGCCCCGATGGCGATCCCGAGCAGCAGCCGCAGCGCGAACAACCAGGCCACCTCGGTGACCAGCGCCTGCGCGGCGGACCCCACCACGAAGATCATCAGGTCCGCCAGGTACATGGCCTGCCGCCCGACCCGGTCGGTGAGCCAGCCGAACGCGACGCTGCCGACGAACAGCCCGACCAACGCGGACGCGCCGATCAGCCCCGCCCACAGGGTGCTGACCTCGTGCTGGCGCCCGTACACGGCCAGCGCCGGCGCGATGATCCCGAGCAGGTAGCCGTCACAGAACATGCCGCCCGCGCTGTACGCGGTGACCCGCAGGTGGAAGCCCGAGAACCTGGCGTCGTCGATCGCGTAACCGACCATCCCGTACCTCCGCCGCCCTGAGTTCCCTTCATGGTGACGGCGGCCGCCGCGCCCCAGTAGAGACGCCTGACGAACCTCGACGCCTCCCGACACAACATCTGTTGCACCGCTGCGCGTGCGGCGTCGGCGACGCGCTGACCGACGATCGCGTTCCTCGGCTACCTGCCCTCCTCGCCGCGTTCGGCCGCTCGGCGTCGGGGCAAGGCAAAGAGCATGGCCACCATGAGCACGCTGATCCCGGCGCCGAGCAGCATGCTCGTGCGGAAGGCGTCGGCGTGAGCGGTGCCCGCATCGGCACCGTGCCCCTCGTGGAGGTGACCGAAGAACACCACGCCGAGCAGGGCGATGCCGAGCGCGCCGCCGACCTGCTGGCCGGTGGACATCACCCCGGCGGCGGTGGCGGCTATCGCCGGTCGAACCCGACCGAGGATCTCGGCGAGCAGCGGGCTGAACAGGAAGCCTTCACCGACTCCCTGCAAGATCAACGGAAGGATGAGCGCGACGGCGTCCGGCGGATGAGGCCCGGTGGAGAGCGCGGCGGCCCATACCAGGCCGGCGATGGCCACCACGGCGCCGGCGATCAGGACCGGCCGTCCGTGGCGCGCGACGAACCGGGGCGCGACCAGCGAGGCGAGCAGGAGCGCAAGCCCGAGCGGGAGAAAACCCACCCCGGCGTCGAGCGCGGAGTAGCCGAGTCCCCGTTGCCAGGTCACCGCCAGCGCGAGGTAGGTCGACGCGAACAGCGCGTACACCGCCAACATCAACAACACCCCGACGGCGAAGGCCCTGTCCCGCAGCAGACCGGGTTCGACCAGCGGATCGCCGCCCCGCCGGGCCAACCGGCGTTCATGGCTGCCGAAGATCGTCAACACCGGGAGCGCCGCGACCAGGCACACCCACACCCACGGAGGCCATCCGTGGTCCCCGCCCTCGATCAGCGGCACGACCACCAGTAGCAGTACGACGGTGAGCAGGACGGTGCCGAGGAGATCGATGGAACGGGCGGTCCCCGTAGGCGATGCGGGCAGCGCCAACGGTGCGACGATCAGCAGCCCGACTCCCACCAGCGCGACCAGGCCGAAAACCGGCCGCCAGGTCGTGCCCGCCAGGTTCGCGTGCACCAGCAGTCCACCGATCAACTGACCGATGACGGCGGCGGACCCGATCGCGGCACCCAGGAACCCGAACGCCGTGGCCTGGCGTTCTTTTGGCACGGTGTCGACAAGCAGCGCGAAGAGCTGCGGGAACATGGCCGCCGCGCCGATGCCCTGCAGCAACCGCAGTGCGATCAGCCAGCCGGCGTCGGGGGCGACGGCGGCGCCGAGGACCGCCGCGGTGAACACCGTCAGACCGACCAGGTAGAGGCGGCGCCGCCCGTACTGATCACCCAAACGCCCGCCGGTGATCAGAAAGATCGCATACGTCAGGGAGTATCCCGCGACCACGAGCTGGATTGCGGCGTCCGAGGCGTGCAGTCCTCGCTGGATCGCCGGGACAGCCACATTGATGGCGAACACCGCGAACTGAGCCAGCGCGGCACCGGTCACGAGCACCGTGAGCACCAGCCACGGCATGGCGCCGTCCCGCGCACCGGGAGCCGCCGTCCGCGCGGATTTGTCTTGATCGACCGTGTGTCGGCGGCCGCGTGGGGTCTGCGCATCCCGGTTCATCTCAGTGGCCGTCCCGCCAGAGGTCGCAGTGGTGCGCGGAATGCGGTTCGGCGGAGCGGATGCCCCCTGCCCCCGGTGCCAGGACCTGTGCCGCCGAGTGGAGGTTGCCGGCCTGGGTGGGTGGCCAGAATGGGAGGCCAGCGCCGTTCGGATCGCCGGAGTGGGCGAACCGAGCCCAGTATCGGATCATCGTGCTGGCGAGATCTCGCTGCGGCGCGGACAGGCTCTCCGTGGTACCGGGCCTGTCGAACAGGTATCCGAGTTCGGCGGCGTGCGTGGCGCCGAGCGGCAGCCCGTCCTTGATCTTGTAGCCGGGGTTCGGGGCGTCACGGTCGGCGAACTCGTAGGCGTAGGTCGGCACCTGCCGCGCGAGGAGCTGTGCGCTGGCCAACGAGGGACAGGTCATGCCCCGATCGGTGTTGATCGCCGCCCATGCCGCCGCCGGTGACGGATAGGACGCCTCGCGATACCGCGCGGCCGTCGCATCGGCGGCCGCTCCGAAGCTGTCACGGAGCAGGTCCCGGTAGCGCTGGGAGTCGATTGGCTCGGTGATCAGCGAGGTCAACGAGGTCATCTCGTCTCGGGTCGTGCCGATCAGCACCGCAACGCGGTGGAACGCGCCCTGCCTCAAGGCGAGGGACGGCTCCAGCGGCACCAGGGTGGAGTCGAAAGCGGGCTTGACGAACTCCGCGTTGTGGGCGAGGAGCTTGTCGATGTCGGTGATGCGGCGCAGGCACCGCACCGGCTGCCCGTCGCCCCCGCACCCGAGCAGGTCGCTCGCCCGCCGCCCGGCGTCCTCCACGGCGTGCAACGGTGCCCACGGCGAGAAGCCCGGATCGCCGGGGCGCACACCGTTGCGGGAGAAGTAGGTCAGACAGGATCCGCTCTGGATGATCACCTTGTGGAACAGGCCGGCGGCGGAAGGCGAGGTCAGGTGGGTGCAGCTGCTCATGCCACCGGCCGACTCGCCGAACAGCGTGACGTTGCCGGCGTCGCCGCCGAACGCGGCGATGTTGCGCTGCACCCAGCGCAGCGCGGCCTGCTGGTCGAGCAGGCCGAAGTTGCCGGAGTCGGGCAGGCCCGGATGGCCGAAGAACCCGAGGATGCCCAGGCGGTAGTTCACCGTCACCACCACGACGTCGCCCTCGGTGGCAAGCCGGTGGGCCAGGTAGTCGCTGCCCGCGCCGATCTGGTTCTCGCCGCCGTGCAGCCACACCATCACCGGCAGTCTCGCGGCTCCGGCCCCGCGAGGGGTGGTCACGTTGAGGTACAGGCAGTCCTCGTTGGTGGTTCGCGGCCCACCGATGGGACTGTCGGGCTGGGCGCAGCGGCCGCCGGGCCTGGACGCGTCCCGGACCCCGGACCACGGCGGAACCGGTTGTGGCGCGCGCCAGCGCAGCTCACCCACCGGAGGCGCGGCGTAGGGAACGCCGTCGAACCGCCGATAGTCGGCCGACGACACTCCACGGACCTCGCCAGACTCGACACGCACCGTCGCATCGGTCGGCCCGGTGACCGCGGCGCAGCCGCCGGCCCACACCGCCATCGCGACAGCGCACCCGACCCCCAACCTCGTCCGCACAGGATCTCCCCTCCGCCGGCCGCAACTCCTCCGACGGTCCTGACTGACTGTCGGTCAGTCGAGACTGTAGGTGCCGGCGCGAGGGCGGACAACCCTGTGGTCCAGTGATCACCGACACCTGAGAGCCGGGCGCACTCTCACTTCTCCCGTGCAGCACCTCCCCGGCTCCCGGGAGTTCGCGCGCAGCGACGACACGCCCGCATGCCGTGGGCGATCACCGTGTGGGGTCGGCGAGGTCCAGGAAGCGCCAGTCCTTGCCGGGGGCGAGCCCGGCCAGCTCCTGGCCGCAGGCCCGGATCACGCCGTGGGCCGAGGTGATGTGCTGGGTGCCCGCTTGCACGTCGCGGACCAGGCGTTGCAGGGTGCCCGAGCGCAGCGCTGTGGTGCCGCCGTTGCGGTAGGCGAACTGCGCGACGTCGTGAACCGTCCAGGTGAGATGCGCCAGCGCCAGGCGCAGCAGCGTCCGCTCGCGCACGGACAGCGACCCGCCCGCGGCGAGCGTGTCCCACGCCCCGCCCCAGGCCTCTCGCGCGAACGCGGCCGCCGCGCGAAAACCGGCCTCGGCCTGCGCGAACCCGATCTGGAAGTGCTCGCTGCCGGCCAACTGCCCCGGGCGCCCGGCCTTGCGCCGGGCCATCGCCGCCAGCTCGTCGAGGATGCGGCGGCCGACCCCGAGCGCCCAGCCGGAGTGGCCGATCATCGCGATCTGGATGATCCCCAGCCGGTAGAGGTCGCCGCCGCGCACGGGCTCCTCGGTGAGCATCGGGTGCGACCACGGCCCGGGGACGAACACCTCGTCCATCGTGTAGTCGATGCTGCCGGTGGCCACCAGCCCGAGCACGTCCCAGTTGTCGATCAGCGTCGCCCGCCCCACCGGCACCACGCAGATCCGTGGCTCGCCGGTCTCCTCGACGGCCACCGCCGTGTGGATGTAGCCGGCGTGCCTGATCCCGGACGCGAAGCCCCACGACCCGCCGATGTCGAGCCCGCCGTCGCGCGCCCGGGCCGTGCCCGGCCGGGTGCCCTGGCCCGCGATCACCGGGAACCGCTCGCCGCCGAACAGCTCCCCGACGGCGTCGTCGCCCAGGTACGAGCCCGCGGTCCCGATCGACAGCCCGACCGCCATGAGCACCCAACCCGCCGACGGCTGCGCGTAGGAGACCGCCTCGACGACCTCCAGCGAGGACAGCGGGTCCAGCTCGGCACCGCCCAGGCAGCGCGGCACCCACATGCCGTAGAGCCCGCGCTCGTGGAACGCGGCGTCGATGTCGTCGGTCAGCCTGCCGAGCCGCTCGCTGTCCTCGGCCTGTCCGTCGAGAATGCCGTGCAGGCCCCGTGCCCGCTCGGCCAGGTCATCGGCCATGTGCCCGTCCCCCTCGGAGGTAGCAGAACCTTGTCAGCGAATGTCGTTCTCGTCCATGCCGGTGAGGAACCGCCGGACGCCTACCAGGCCAGCATCTTCCTGGCCGGCCCCACCCCGCGCACCGACGACTTCGCGAGCTGGCGCCCCGACGCGATCGACCTGATCACCGACGGCTGGAACGGCGGCGACGCGTCCGCGCCACTGGCCGTGTTCGTGCCCGAGCCGAGGGACGGCGGGCGGTGGCCCGACTACGACGTCAACCGAACCTGGGAGCTGCACTGGGGCGACCGCGCCGACGTGGTGCTGTTCTGGATCCCGCGCCGGCCGGGGATGGAGGGCCGCACCACCAACGACGAATGGGGCAGGTGGAAGGACTCCGGCCGCGCCGTGCTCGGTACCCCGCCGGACGCCATGCAGGTGCGCTACCAGCGCGACTACGCCACCGAGGTGGGCGTCCCGCTGGCCGACGACCTGGCCGCGACGGTGGCCAACGCGCTGGCCCACATCGGATCCGGCGCGCTCCGGGCGGGCGGGCACCGGGATGTGCCGCTGCTGCTGTGGCGCACCGAGTCCTTCCAACGTTGGCTCACCGCCCAGACCGAGGCCGGCAACACCCTGCGGTCCGGGCGCCTGGAGTGGACCCACCGCACCGGGGACGTCGTGCTGTTCTGGGCGTTCCACGCGGTGGTCCGGGTGGCGGCCGAGGGGCGCGAGAAGGCGAACGAGCTGGTCTTCTCCCGGCCGGACGTCGCCACCGTGGTCGCCTACCGCCGCGCGCCCGAGCCGCTCGACTCCGAGGTGGTGCTGGTGCGGGAGTTCCGTACCCCGGCGAGCAGCCCGGACGGGTTCGTGCGGGAGCTGCCCGGCGGATCGGGCCGGGTGCCCGCCTCGCCGATCGAGCAGGCGCTCGCCGAGCTGGCCGAGGAGACCGGCATCCGCGTCGACGCCGGCCGGGTCCGCACCCACCACGCCCGCCAGCCCGTGGCCACCCTGTCCGCGCACCACCAGCACGTGTTCTCCGTCGAGCTGACCGCCGAGGAGATCGACCTCGCCCGCGCGAGCACCGACCCGCACGGCGTGGCCGAGGACTCCGAACGGACCTACCCCGAGGTCCACACCCTGAAAGACCTGATCAACTCGCCGACCGTCGACTGGTCGACCCTCGGCGCGATCACCGCGGTCCTGCTCAGGACGCCTCGGCGGCCCGGTCTCGCGCCGCGTTGCCCGCGCTGAGGTCGCGGCCGGGGACGTCCCGGATGAACAGGCTCGCCACGATGCCGACGATCGTCATCGCGGCCAGGTACACGCCCACCGAGTAGACGCTCCCGGTGCTGGTCTGCAGCGCCTCGGCGATGGTCGGCGCGAAGGCACCGCCGAGGACGGCGCCGAGGGCGTAGGAGATCGCCGCGCCGCTGTAGCGCACCCGGGTCGGGTACATCTCGGAGTACAGCGCCGCCTGCGGGCCGTAGGTCAGTCCCAGTCCGATCGAGTACGCCAGCAGCGCGACGATCAGCAGCCCGACGTTCGCGGTGTTCACCAGCGCCAGGAACGGGAACATCAACACCAGCTGGATCACGAAGCCGATCTGGTAGACGCGGACCCGCCCGTGCCGGTCGGACAGCCAGCCGCCCGCCAGCGTGCTGGCCAGCCAGCCCAGCGCGGCGATCATGACCGCGACCAGCACCGTGGAACGGTCCAGGTGCAGGGTCTTCACCGCGTAGGACTGTACGTACCCGCCGGTGGTCATGTAGCCGACCGCGTTGTTCGCCGCGAACAGCAGCGCGCCGGCCACCACCAGCCCCCAGTGCCGGGCGAACAGCTCGACCAGCGGCACGCTCGCCTGTGCCCTCGCCTCGCGCACCTCCTCGAACACCGGGCTCTCCGAGACCCGGGTCCGGATCACCAGACCGACCGCGATCAGGACCACGCTCAACAGGAACGGGATGCGCCAGCCCCAGGCCAGGAACGCGGCCGGCGTGGTCGTCGCGGCGACGGCCGCGAGCACGCCGTTGGCCAGCAGCAGCCCGATCGGGACGCCGATCTGCGGGAACGCGCCGTACAGCCCGCGCCGGTCGGCGGGGGCGTGCTCGACGGCCAGCAGCGCGGCGCCGCCCCACTCCCCGCCGGCCGAGAGCCCCTGCACGATCCGCAGCAGCACCAGCAGGATCGGGGCGCTCACGCCGATGGCCGAGGCCGGCGGCACCAGCCCCATCAGCACCGTCGAGACGCCCATCATCAGCAGCGTCAGGATCAGCATGGCCCGCCGCCCGATCTTGTCACCCAGGTGACCGGCGACGACCGCCCCGACCGGGCGGAAGAAGAAGCTGATGCCGATCGTCGCGAACGACAGGATCAGCGCGTTCCCGCCCAGCTCGGCGAAGAACTGGGTGGAGAAGACCAGTCCCGCGCAGATCGCGTAGATGAAGAAGTCGTACCACTCGATGGTGGTGCCGACCATCGCGGCGAGCACGACGCGTCGATGCTCCCTGCTGACGCCTCCGAGCACTGCGGACATCATGCCCCCTTGTCACCCGCGAGCAGCGGTACCTTGTTCACCTTTGGGCCGGGGATCGTATATACATCGCGAGGATCGTGACAAGGGCCATACGTGGGTCGCTCGCCCGTTGAACAGATGATGACCAGCACGCATCGGAGTTGTGGCGGGTGTGGAGCTTGACGACGAGCCGGCCGCCATAGTATTTGTTCATATATTATTTCGTAGACGCAGACCGAGGAGTGACCACGTGCCCGATCCGGTCAGCACGGCGCTGGGCCTGCGCCCTGGGAAGGTCATCGCCGTACACCTGAACTACCCGAGCCGCGCCGCCCAGCGCGGACGGACGCCCCGGCACGGGTCGTACTTCCTGAAGGCGCCGTCCTCGCTGGCGGCCGACGGCGGCGAGGTCGCCCGTCCGGAGGGCACCGAGCTGCTGGCCTTCGAGGGCGAGGTCGCGCTGGTGATCGGCACCCGGGCGCGCGCGGTGTCGCCCGAGGACGGGTGGTCGCACGTGGGCTGGGTCAGCGCCGCGAACGACCTCGGGCTCTACGACCTGCGCCACGCCGACGCCGGGTCGAACCTGCGCGCCAAGAGCGGCGACGGCTTCACCCCGATCGGCCCGAACTTCCTGCCGGCCGCCGACCTGGACCCCGCTGGGCTGCGGGTGCGCACCTGGGTGAACGGCGAGCTGGTCCAGTCCGACACGACCGACACCCTGCTGTTCCCGTTCGGCCAGCTCGTCGCCGACCTGTCCCGGCTGTCCACCCTGGAGCCGGGCGACGTGATCCTCACCGGCACCCCGGCCGGCGCCTCGGTGGTCGAGCCCGGTGACCTGGTCGAGGTCGAGGTGGACAACATCGCCCCGGGGCGGCCGGCCAGCACCGGGCGGCTGCGCACCACGGTGGTCGCCGGTCCCCCGCTGGCGGGCTGGGGCGCGGCGCCGAAGGTGGACGACGGGCTGCGGGCGGCGGCCTTCGGCACGGAGGTGCCCGAGGACGGGCCCGGCGACGCGACGATCCAGCGCCTGACCACCGTCGCGGTGGCCACCCTGTCCGCGCAGCTGCGGTCCCGCGGGCTGAACAACGTGCACGTGGAAGGGGTACGGGCGGCGCGGGCCGGCGCGAGGTTCGCCGGGCGCGCGAAGACGCTGCGCTACCTGCCGCTGCGCGAGGACCTGTTCCGCGAGCGCGGCGGCGGCTACAACGCGCAGAAGCGCGCGATGGACAGCGTCGGCCCCGGCGAGGTGCTCGTGATCGAGGCTCGCGGCGTGCCGGACAGCGGCACCGTCGGGGACATCCTGGCGCTGCGCGCCCAGGTGCGCGGCGCCGTCGGGATCGTCACCGACGGCGGGCTGCGCGACTCCCAGGTGGTGGCCGGGCTGGACATCCCGGTGTTCCACGGCGCGACGCACCCCGCGGTGCTCGGGCGCCGGCACGTGCCGTGGGAGTCCGACGTGGCGATCGGCTGCGGTGGCACGACGGTCTGCCCCGGCGACGTCGTGGTCGGCGACGACGACGGGGTGCTGGTCATTCCGCCGTCACTGGTCGAGGAGGTCCTCGCGGCCGCGATCGAGCAGGAGCGCCAGGAGGAGTTCATCACCGAGCAGGTGCGCGCGGGCGAGGGCATCGACGGCCTGTACCCCCTGGGCCCGGACTGGCAGCCTGCCTATCGGGAATGGCTGCGGAAACGGAACGGGGACGACCAGTGACGGCGGTAGACGGGCCGGTCGGCATGAGCAAGTCGCAGTACGCGTACCAGGTGATCAAGTCACGGATCACCGGCGGGAGCTACGGACCCGGGTACCGGTTGGTGCTCGGCACGCTCGCCAAGGAGTTCCGGGTGAGCCCGGTGCCGATCCGGGAGGCGATCCGGCTGCTCGAGGCGGAGGGCTTCGTCCACTTCGAGCACAACGTGGGCGCAACGGTCGCCGCGATCGACCCCGTCGAGTACCAGCACACCATGCAGATGCTGGCGATCGTGGAGGGCGCGGCCACCGCGCTGGCCGCCCCGCACATCCCCGAGGAGGCCCTGGCGTCGGCGGCGGAGCTGAACCAGCGGATGCGCGCCTCGCTGCGGGACTTCGACCCGATCGCCTTCACCCGGCTCAACCACGAGTTCCACGAGAGCCTCTACGAGCACTGCCCGAACCCTCGGCTGATCGAGGTGGTGCGGCACGGCTGGTCCCGGATGGCGGCGATCCGGGAGTCCACCTTCTCCTTCGTGCCCGGCCGCGCCGAGGCGTCGGTGGTCGAGCACGACCAGCTGATCGAGCTGATCCGCGCCAGGGTGGCCCCGGAGTGGATCGAGAACCGGGCCCGCGCCCACCGCACCGCGACCATCGACGCCTTCCTTGCCTGGAAGAACGAGCAGAACGAGAGCGAGGGGTAGGGCATGAAGTTCCGAGGTGACCCCGGCAGCATCAGGGGCTCGATCGCCCCGGTGATCACACCGTTCACCGATGACGACGCGCTCGACGAGGAGAGCCTGCGCGGGCTGATCCGCTGGCAGTTGGCCAACGGCTCGCACGGCATCTCCCTGGGCGGCTCGACCGGCGAGCCGAGCGCGCAGACCACCGCCGAGCGCGCCCGCGCCATCCGCATCGCCGCCGACGAGATCGCCGACCGGGTCCCGTTCATGCCCGGCACCGGCTCGGCGAAGCTGGACGAGACGCTGGAGCTCACCGACATCGCCAGGGACGCCGGCGCGGACGCGGTGCTGATCATCACGCCGTACTACGCGCGCCCCACCCAGGAGGCGCTCTACCGGTGGTACGCCACGGTCGCCGCCGAGTTCCCGGACCTGCCGCTGGTCATCTACAACGTGCCCAGCCGCACCGCGGTGGACATCGCGCCCGCCACCGTGGGCCGGCTGTACCGCGACTTCGACAACCTGGTCGGGATCAAGGAGACCACCAAGGACTTCGAGCACTTCTCCCGGGTGCTCCACGAGGTCGGCCCGCAGCTGATGGTGTGGTCCGGGATCGAGCTGCTGTGCCTGCCGCTGCTCGCGCTCGGCGGCGCCGGGTTCGTCAGCGCCACCGCCAACCTGGCCCCCGCCGCGGTCGCCGAGATGTACGAGGCGTTCGTGGCCGGCGACCTGAACCGGGCGCGCGCCCTGCACTACCAGCTGCACCCGCTGGTCGACCTGACCTTCGTGGAGACGAACCCGGCGCCGGTGAAGTGGGTGCTCGCGCAGCGCGGCCTGATCGCCTCGGCCCGGGTGCGCCCGCCGCTGATCACGCCGACCGCCCCGGGCCGCGACAAGATCCGCCAACTGCTCACGACCGGGCGCGACGCGCTCTCCCCCATCGACGCCTGACCTCTAAGGGGCTACACGCATGGACAACGGCCACCGACCGGCCGACCTGCCCGAGCACATCCGTCACTACATCGACGGCGAGTGGGTCGACAGTGTCTCCGGGCGCACCTTCGACGTGCTCGACCCGGTGAGCAACAAGCCCTACGCGACGGCGGCCGCCGGCCAGTCCGAGGACATCGACCGGGCAGTGGCCGCCGCCCGCGCCGCGTTCACCGACGGCCCGTGGCCGACCACGAACGCGCGCGGCCGCGCCAAGGTGCTGTACAAGATCGGCGACGCGATCGAGGCGCGCGAGGACCGGCTGGCCGAGCTGGAGACCTTCGACACCGGGCTGCCGATCACCCAGGCGCGTGGCCAGGCCCGCCGCGCGGCGGAGAACTTCCGGTTCTTCGCCGACCAGATCGTCGCCCTGCACGAGGACGCCTACCGGGTGCCCGGCGCCCAGGTCAACTACGTGGTGCGCAAGCCGGTCGGGGTGGCCGGGCTGATCACGCCGTGGAACACCCCGTTCATGCTGGAGAGCTGGAAGCTCGCGCCGGCGATCGCCTCGGGCTGCCCGGTGGTGCTCAAACCGGCCGAGTTCACCCCGCTCTCGGCCAGCCTGTGGCCGGAGATCTTCGCCGAGGGCGGGCTGCCGAGGGGCGTGTTCAACATGGTCGGCGGCATCGGCGAGGAGGCCGGAGCGGCGCTGGTGGAGCATCCCGACGTGCCCCGGCTGTCGTTCACCGGCGAGACGCTGACCGGCCAGGTGATCATGCGCAACGCCGCCGCGCACCTCAAGGGCCTGTCCATGGAGCTGGGCGGCAAGTCGCCGGTGGTGGTGTTCGCCGACGCCGACCTGGACGCCGCGCTGGACTCCACCCTGTTCGGCGTGTTCTCGCTGAACGGCGAGCGGTGCACGGCCGGCTCCCGCATCCTGGTAGAACGATCTATCTATCAGGAGTTCTGCTCCCGCTACGCCGAGCGCGCGCGCAACGTCGTGGTCGGACTCCCGCGCGACCCGGCGACCGAGGTGGGCGCGCTGGTGCACCCGGAGCACTACGAGCGGGTGATGGGCTACGTCGAGGTCGGCAAGAAGGAGGCGACCCTGCTGGCCGGCGGCGAGCGCCCCGCGCACCTGCCCGAGGGCAACTACCTCGCGCCCACGGTGTTCGCCGACGTCAAGCCGGACGCCCGGATCTTCCAGGAGGAGATCTTCGGCCCGGTGGTCGCGCTGACCCCGTTCGACACCGAGGCCGAGGCGATCACGCTGGCCAACGACGTCAAGTACGGCCTGGCCGGCTACGTCTGGACCAACGACCTCACCCGTGGCCACCGGGTCGCCTCCGCGATCGACGCCGGCATGGTCTGGCTCAACTCGCACAACATCCGCGACCTGCGCACCCCGTTCGGCGGGGTGAAGAGCAGCGGTGTCGGGCACGAGGGCGGGCACCGCAGCATCGACTTCTACACCACCGAGCAGATCGTGCACGTCTCGCTCGGCACCCCGCACACGCCTCGGTTCGGCGCACGTACAGCCTGAGGAGCTCGCCGTGAACAACCCACCCGATGTGATCCGAGCCGGATACGCCGAGCTCATCGTGACCGACCTGGAGCAGGCGCGCTGGTTCTACTGCGACGTGCTCGGCCTGGTGGTGACCGCCGAGGACGACGACGCCCTCTACCTGCGCGCCTACCAGGAGTACCTGCACCACAGCCTGGTCCTGCGCCAGGGCGACGAGCCCGCGCTGGCCAGGCTGGCCTACCGGGTGCGGAGCCCGCGCGAGGTGGACGCCGCCGAGCGGTACTTCACCGAGCTGGGCGTGCCCACCAGGCGGGTGCCCGAGGGCACCACCCGGGGCATCGGCGAGGCCGTCCGCATCCAGGACCCGCTCGGGTTCCCCGTCGAGTTCTTCTACCACGCCCTGCACACCGAGCGGCTCACCCAGCATTACCACATGCACCGCGCCAACGCGCTGGCCCGCATCGACCACTTCAACGTGGTGGTGCCGGACGTCGCCGCCGCCCGGGACTACTACACCTCGCTCGGTTTCGGCGTCTCGGAGACCATCGAGGACAGCGATGACAACGTCTACGCCGCCTGGCTGTTCCGCAAGCAGACGGTCCACGACATCGCCCTGACCGGCGGCGACGGCCCCCGGCTGCACCACATCGCGTTCGCCACCAACGAGCGCAGCCAGATCCTGCACACCTGCGACATGCTCGGCGCGCTGCAGCGCGAGCACCACATCGAGCGCGGCCCCGGTCGCCACGGCGTGTCCAACGCGTTCTACCTGTACCTGCGCGACCCCGACGGCCACCGCATCGAGGTCTACACCAGCGACTACTACACCGGCGACCCGGACAACCCCACCATCCGATGGGACGTCCACGACAACCGCCGGCGCTCGTTCTGGGGCCACGAGGTCGCCACGTCCTGGTACGCCGAGGCGTCCACCGTGCTCGACCTCGACGGCCGCCCGGTCCCGACCACCGAGCCGCCGCACCGCGAGTCAGTGGTCTCGGTCGGCGCCGACGGCTTCGGCGTGATCACCGAGGACGGGGTCACCCAGGGCGTCAAGCTCGGCCACCAAGTCTGAGAGGTTTGAACAAATGCCCGAGAAGGCCAGCACGGAGTTCTGGAAAGACCTCAAGCCGATCGCGAACTCCACCAAGCCGGACGCGCTGCCCGAGGTCTACCTGTCCAAGGTCGCCACCGACGACGACAGGTACTACGTGCCGTTCACCGAGACCGTCGGCTCCCGGCCGCTGTGGATCAACGTCAAGGACAACTCCTGGTCGGACATCCTGCGGGCCAAGAGCGCGGGCCTGGTGAACCGGCACTACCACCCGCACGAGGTGTTCGCGTACACCATCTCCGGCAAGTGGGGCTACCTGGAGCGGGACTGGACGGCCACGGCCGGCGACTTCGTCTACGAGGCACCGGGCGAGGGCCACACCCTGGTCGCCTACGAGAGCCCGGAGCCGATGAAGACCCTCTTCATCGTCAAGGGCCCGCTGATCTGGCTGGACGAGAACGGCGACACCGCCGGCTACTTCGACGTGCACGACTACATCGACATGTGCCGCCGCCACTACGACGAGGTAGGCATCGGCGCCGCCTACGTCAACTCGCTGTTTCGCTGAGACAAGGACGGGTGCTCAGGCGCGCGTCAGATTGCCCTGGAGCGCGGCTATGTAGTTCTTCATGCCGTGGTCGCGCAGCGCCCTGCTGGCCGGTGCCAGCGCCTCGGCCACGCCCGCGGCGGTGAGGGTGGGCAGCTTGGCGAACAGCGGCATCGACTCGTGCACCTTGCCGTGCGAGTCGATGTAGCGCAGGGCGTTGACGTGGTGGAACGCCGGCTCCGGCGGCAGATGCGGGACGATGTCGTTGTTGTTCACGAATCGGTAGGTGCGCTTGGCCAGCGCGTCGTCGTGGGCCAAGGCGAGGATCCGGTCACAGGTGCGCGGCTGTCCGAAGGTGTAGATCCCCGAGGCGAGCAGGTGCGGATCCTCCAGGTAGAGCCGCACCCCGGCCAGCATGGCCAGCGCCCCGCCCAGGCTGTGGCCGGTGAACCACACGCTCTGGCCCTGGTCGCGCAGCTCGGTGATCGCGGACAGCACGTCCGGGTACACCGACTCCAGCGCCTGCGCGAACCCGTAGTGCACGAAGCCCCGCCCCGCAGGCCCCGGCCATGGCGGGGTGGAGGTGTCGGCCAACCAGTCGCGCAGCTGGGCGACCTCGGTGCCCCGGAACGCCGTAATGATCATCTTGTCGCTGGCGGCCGTGTACGCCTGGGTGTCCTGCAGCGGGAACGGCGGGGTGAACGTGGTTTGGTGATGGCGGACCCGGTCGAACCCCCACCGGCCGACCTCGGCCTCAACCGTCGGCTGATCCTGATACGCCAACGCCGCCGCGTTGGCCAGCCCGTACGCCAGCTCGTCGCTGTAGCCGCTCGCCTGGTGATCGATCGTGATCGAGGTGGTCATCGCCGAAACTCCCATTCACGAGCCGAATCGCTGATCGCGCACCGCCGGGCCGTTTCGATGAAAGCAAGGCGCGCGAAGCGGATTCAAGGCTTGTGCCTCGACGTCAACCGATTCAGTCCGGGCGCCCCCTCGATGGAGGAATCGGCACACAAAGTTACTCGAAGGTATCCCTCGCGTAAGCGTGAACACGCCCCGATCGTGTGTCGACCGTCAATCATGTGGTACTTCAGCTCGGAATCCGGTGCGAGCTCGTAGAGAGTAACGGCGGCGTGGTCCAGACCATGATCAAACCACGCTGGTAGCCGATGGTGATCTCGTCGCTCGGGCAGCGGCTTCTCCTCTTAAGGCATGCGTTGGTCTCAGCGAGAGCCGCGAGTTGAGCCTGTGATAGAAAGGTCAAGCACAACGAGGGTAGCGCTTATCCCGAGATCAGCGGGGTCAGCGTGCGCGCCGTCAGTGGTGGCCTACCTGAGTCCGGGAAACGACGTTGACAGCGTTCGGTCCAATACCACCTGCGAGTCCGCTTGCAGATCGACTCAGATTCAACACTTGTCGGTCAGGTGCGGCTGGAGTCGTCCTGCACGGTGACGCACATGTGGGCGCGGGTCATTGAGCATCGGCTGCCACCACGCCGTTCTTTGGTCGGTCGGCAAAGTCGCCGAAACCGCCATGATCCACACCACTGCGGGCCTGGACGCCGACGGCTCGCTCGGTTAGCTGATCGAACGCTTGAGCAGTTCGCGTACCCGGGCGTGCGGCATGGCGGGCGAGCGGTGGCCGTTCTTGCCGATCATGGTCTCCCCCGCCGCCAGGGCGTTGACGACGGCTTCCTCGACGGACCGCACCACGGCCGTGTAGAAGGCGTCCATCCGGCTCCAGGGGATGAAGCGCAGCGTCTCGTACACCGCGTTGTCGTCGGGGAAACCGCTGGCCAGCGCGCCGGCATTGGCCGTGGAGAAGGCCAGGAAGAGGTCGCCGGAGAAGTGTGAGCCGCTGGTTCCGGTGCGCGCCAGGCCGAGCGGCACCCGGCGGGCGAGCGCCTTGCACTGGCCGGGCAGCAGCGGGGCGTCGGTGGCCACCACGGCGATCACAGACCCGGCGCCCGGCGCGGCGGCGGCCTCGCGGCGCTCCTGTGGATTGTCGTCGGTGAGCTGGCGCCCGACGGGCACCCCGGCGATGGTCAGCTCGGACCGCGAGCCGAAGTTGGCCTGGACGAACGCGGCCACCGTGTACTCGTCGTCCCCGTAGCCGACCCGGCGGGACGCGGTGCCGCTGCCGCCCTTGAACGCGTAGCAGGTCATGCCGGTGCCGCCACCGACGGCGCCCTCCGCGATCGGCCCGCCGGACGCGGCGTCGATGGCCTGGGCGGCGTGCTCGGGGCGCACGTGCGGGCCGTTGACGTCGTTGAGGTAGCCGTCCCACGTCTCGGCCACCACGGGCAGCAGCCACTCGCGGGCCAGCGCAGGCTTGTGCTCCACGACCCAGTCGATGGCACCCCGGTGGCACGGGCCGACGGCGTGGGTGTTCGTGAGCAGCACCGGCAGGGAGAGCGAACCGGTCTCCTCGATCCATGCGGTGCCGGTCATCTCGCCGTTGCCGTTCAGCGAGAACCAGCCGGCCGCGCACGGCACGTCCACACCGTCGCGGCCCCGGGGCAGGATCGCCGTCACGCCGGTCCGCACCGACTCACCGTCGATCAACGTCACGTAGCCGACCTCGACGCCCGGCACGTCGGTCAGGGCGTTGTGCGGGCCTGGCTCGCCGTCGAACGGGATGTCCAGCGCGCGAGCACGGGGCCTTGCCGTCATCGAACAACCTCCGGATCGAGATCGCAGCGGGTCGCGGTGGCCGCGTAGCCGAGCAGCAGGCGCTCGGCGGTGGCCACGTCGAAGGTGGGTACCGCCATGGTGATGTGCAGGCCGTAGCCGTCCTCCAGGACGACCAGGTTGCGGGCGACGGAGAGCACGTCGTCGGTCAGGTCGAACGCGCCGGTCGCCGCGCCGGCCTCCAGGATGCCGACGTACAGCGTGACCTGGCGCTGGCAGAGGTCGATGTACCGGGCGGCGTAGGCGGGGTCGTGCCGGGCCACGGTGCCCAGCTCGTAGAGCAGCCGGCACAGCTCGTCGTCCGGCCCGCTGGGCAGCCCGCTGCGGATCATCGCCACCAGCCGGCGACGCGGGTCGGACTCCTCGCGGCCGGCCTCGGCGCGCGCCGAGCAGAACCGCTCGACGGCCTGGTCCTGGACCTCCTTGAGCAGGTCGGTGAGCGCCGAGAAGTAGTACAGCACCGAGGCCGGGGTGAGCCCGGCGCGCTTGGCCACGTCGGTGAGCCGCAGCGCGAGCACGCCGCGCTCCACCACGATCTGGCGGGCCACCTCGACGAGCTGGGCGCGTCGCTCCTGCTGTCGCTTGGGCCGGGCCATGCGGCAAGTATGTCCAAAGTTGTTTGAAAGTTACAACCGGACACACTGCTGGCCTTGACGTTCCTGACCGAGAGTTCTTCAATACGTCTTTGAAGAACCCCCGAGCAAGGGAGGCATCGTGGCCGCTCCCGACAAGTCCGCCGACAAGGCCGGGCACACGCCGCAGGAGACGCGCCGGCTCCGCAGGGGGCTCGCCGTCCTCGGCACCCTGCTGATCACCCTGTCCGCGATCACCCCGGCGTCCTCGGTGTTCATCATCGCGCCGGGCGTGATCGGCCAGGCCGGCACCGGTGCGTTCCTGGCCTTCCTGGCCGCCGCCGTGGTGGGCGTGTTCATGGCGTTCGTCTACGCCGAGCTGTCCTCGGCGTACCCGTTGACCGGCGGGGAGTACGCGATCGTCGGCCGGACCCTCGGCCGGCTGCCCGGCTTCATGATCATGCTGCTGATCCTGTTCACCCAGCTGCTGATCCTGGCCGTGATCGCGCTGGGGGTGGGCACCTACCTCGGGGTGCTGATCCCCGGGCTGCCCGGGCCGGTGGTGGCCGCGGTGGTGTGCCTGCTCGCGGCGGTGTTCGCGGTGCTGGACATCAAGGTCAACGCGGTGATGACCGGCATCTTCCTGGCCATCGAGATGCTGGCCCTGCTGGTGCTGTGCGTGCTCGGGTTCGTGAACACGAACCGGTCGTTCGCCGAACTGTTCGCGCACCCGGTGGTCGCCGGTGAGAGCGGGTTGCAGCCGGCCAGTTTCGCGGTCATCGCGACGGCCACCGCGGTGGCGATCTTCGCCTACAACGGGTACGGCGGCGCCGTCTACTTCGGCGAGGAGACCCACAACGCGCCCCGGTCCATCGCCAAGGCGATCCTGTGGGCGCTCGGGATCACCGTCGCGGCCGAGCTGATCCCGGTCACCGCCGTGCTGCTCGGCGCGCCCGACCTGACCGAGCTGTTCAAGTCGGAGAACATGCTGGCGTACACGGTGACCGCGCTCGGAGGGAGCACGCTCAACACGTTCCTCAGCCTCGGGGTCGCGGTGGCGATCATCAACGCGGTGCTGGCCATCATGCTGCTGACCGCGCGGCTGCTGTTCAGCACCGGGCGCGACGATGCGTGGCCGCTGCCGGTGAGCAGGGCGGTGGAGTCGATCCATCCCCGGTTCGGCACGCCATGGGTGGCCACGGTCGCGGCCGGCGTGATCTCCGCCGGAGTCTGCTTCGTCGACGAGAAGCTGCTGCTCGTGCTGACCGGCACCTCGCTGGTCGTGGTGTACGCGGCGCTGTGCCTGGCCGCCGTGAACGGCCGGCGCACCGGGTCCACCGGGCATGCGGCCTACCGGATGCCGCTGTTCCCGCTGCCGCCGATCCTGGCGCTGGCCGCGCTGGTCTACGTGATCTACGCCAACGCGACGGACCCGGAGGTCGGCCGGCCCAGCCTGATCGTCACGGTGGCCGTGCTGGTCATCGCCGCCGCCTACTACCTGCTCTGGCTGCGCAGGCGGGGCGAGTGGGTGCTGCGCGGCGACGAGGCGCGCGAGTCGGAGGTGCCGACCACCCGGTAGGACTCGGGCGGCCGGACCAGCGCGTCGGGTTCTCCCACGTACTCGATGCGGACCCCGTACAGCTCGCGGGCCGCCTCGATGCTGACGTACCCGTTCACCACGTCGTCCAGCACGCGCTCGACCGGCCGCTCGCCCGGGTCGCCGTAGCCGCCCCCGCCCGGGAACCGCATCCTGACCCGGGCGTCGGGGTCCAGCCGCACCAGCCGTTTGGGCGGCAGGTCACGGCCGGTGGCGGCGTCGACGAACTCGCCGGCCGCCCCGGAGCGGCCGCCCAACGTCCCGCCGGCCGGGAAGTCCACCCGGTCGATGTTCGCGTTGACCGTCCAGCCGTGCTCGCCCCGCCGGCGCACCTCGACCACCTGGCCGAGCCCGCCCCGGTGCCGGCCCGCTCCCCCGGAGTCCGGGCGCAGCTCGCGCCGCCGCTGCACCAGCGGGGTGAGCGTCTCCAGCACCTCGGTCGGCGCCGCCCGCACCCCGGTCGGGAAACCGGTGGTGGTCAGCCCGTCCTTGTCCGGCCGGGCACCGGTGCCGCCGGCGCCGAACACGGTCAGGGTGAACGGCCGGGGTTCGCCGAGGTCACCGCCGCGCCACACGCTCATCCACAGCGCGTCGGTGCTCACCGCCGGCAGCCCGCCGGGGACGGCCTCGCGCAGCGCGTCGAACAGCAGGCTGGGCAGGAAGTGGCCGACCAGGTGTCGGGACGCCACCGGCGCGGGGTCGACGCAGTTCAGCACCGACCCCTCCGGGGCGACCACGGTGACCGGCCGGAACGAGCCCGCGTTGTGCGGCACCTCGGGCGCCAGCGCCGCCTTGATCGCGAACGAGGTGTACGCGCGGGTGTAGTTGAGCACCACGTTCACGCCGTGCGGGGACTGCGGCGACGAGCCCGTGTAGTCGACGTGCGCGGTGTCCCCGGCCAGGGTCACCGTGACGCGAAGCTCGATGGTGGCGCCGTCGAACCCGTCGGAGGTCATGCGCGCGGAGTACCGCCCGTCCGGCAGCGCGCGCAGCGCGTCCCGCAGCGCCCGCTCGGAGCGGAGCATGATCTCTTGCGCGACCTCGTCGATGCCGTCGAGGCCGAACTCGTCGAGCATCCTGGCCAGGCCGCGCGCGCCCACCTGGTTCGCCGACACCTGGGCGTAGATGTCGCCCATCGTCTCGTCGGGGGTGCGGACGTTCGCCCTGATCAGCCGCTCCAGCGTGGGGTCGGGGCCGGCGGCGGTGCGCAGCTTGAGGATCGGCAGGCGCAGGCCCTCCTCGAACACCTCGGTCGCGGCGGCGGACAGGATCCGGCCGCCGATGTCCGGCGCGTGGCAGCAGCTCGCGAACCAGGCGACCAGCGTCCCGTCCCGGAACACCGGGGTGGCGATGGTGATGTCGTTGATCTGCCCGGCGGTCATCCACGGGTCGTTGGTGATCAGCACGTCGCCGTCGGCGAGCGACTCCGGCGGGTACTGTGTCTTCGCCTCACTCGCCGGCGGGGCTCGATGAGTGCTCGCCTGGTGGTTGCTTTCCCATCGGTGCGGGTCGCACTCCGACACGATGTGCGCCATCCCGGTGGCCATCGCGTTGATGTGGCCGGGGGTGCCGCCGGTGGACTGGCCGACCATGTCGCCGGTGGAGGTGAACACCGCGCAGGCCAGGTCGAGGCACTCGCGCACCACCGGGCTGAACGCGGTGTGCACCAGCGCGGCCTGTTGCTCCTGCAGCAGCGAGTGCAGCCGGTTCGCGACCAGCCCGACGACGATCGGGTCCACGGCGGGCTCACTCATGGCCGTATCCCAGCCGGACGACGATGCTGCCGTCCTCGGTCACGGTGCCGGCGGCGCCGGGCGGCAGCACCAGGGTGGACTCGCGTTCCTGGACCAGCGCCGGCCCGGTGATCCTCGCGCCCACGGCCAGCCGGTACCTGTCGTACACGGCGGTCTCGACGTAGCCGTGCTCGGACGGGAAGTACGCCTCGCGGTAGCCGATGGGCTCGGGCGTGCCGTCCGCCGAGGACTCGAACCGCAGCCGGGCACGGGGCCGGGGCCCGCGCGCGGTGACCCGCCAGGTGAGCACCTCGGCCTGCACGCCGGTCGGGGCGACGGTGCCGAAGCGCTTGGCGTACTCGCGCTGGAAGGCGGCCAGCAGGTCGTCCCGCCAGCGGTCGCCGAGGTGCGGCACCGGTACCTCGATCTCGTTGCCCTGGCCGACGAACCGCATCTCCAGCGTGCGCTCGAACCCGATGTCCTCGATGCCGGAGAGCACCTCGGCGCCCTCGCGCTCCATCTCGTCGAACAGCTCGGCGGCCTGCTCGACCTCGTCCAACACCGCGTGTCGGGAGCGGACCACGTCGATGGACATCGGCGCGGACAGGAACCCCAGGGCGCTGAGCACGCCGGCGGCCGGCGGGGCGATCACGGACGGCGAGCCGAGCGCCCTGGCCACCCCGGGGCCGTGCAGCGGGCCGTTCCCGCCGGACACGAACAGCGGCAGCCGCGCCGGGTCCTGGCCGCGCTCGATGGCGTGCACCCTGGCCGCGTTGGCCATCCCCTCGTTCGCGGTGGTGTGCACGCCCCAGGCGGCCTCCACCACGCTCACACCCAGCTTGTCGGCGATCTGCTCCTTGATCGCGGCCGCCGAGGCGGCCACGTCCAGCGCCACCTCGCCGCCCAGGAACCGGTCCGGGTCGAGGTAGCCGAGCACGGCGTCGGCGTCGGTCACCGTGCACCGGGTGCCGCCCCGGCCGTAGCAGACCGGCCCGGGCTCGGCGCCGGCCGACTCGGGCCCGGTGCTGATCAGCCCCAGCGCGTTGACCCGCGCGATGGACCCGCCGCCGGTGCCGATCTCGATCATGTCGATGACCGGCGCCCTGGCCGGCAGGCCGGACCCGGGCAGCAGCCGGTACACCCTGTCCACCTCGAACTCGTGGGTGACCAGCGGCCGGTGGTCCTCGACCAGGCACAGCTTGGCGGTGGTTCCGCCCATGTCGAAGGCCATCTGGTCCGGGCGCTCCCCGGTGCGGCCGAACGCGATCGCCCCGAGCGCTCCCCCGGCCGGCCCCGACTCCAGCATCCGGATGGGGAACCGCGCTGCCACGTCCACGGTGGCGACCCCGCCGTTGGACAGCATGATCAGCGGGTCCGTCCGGACGCCGATGCGGCGCAGCCGTCCCCGCAGGTCCTCCAGGTAGGTCTCCACCAGGGCCTGCACGTAGACGTTCGCCAGCGTGGTGGAGGCCCGCTCGTACTCCCGGATCTCCGGGTTCACCTCGCAGGACAGCGCCACCCGCAGCTCGGGGGCGGCGGCCGCGATGATCTCCCGGGCCTGCCGCTCGTGCGCGCCGTTGGTGTGGCTGTGCAGGAAGCAGACGGCCACCGCCGGCACCCCGGCGGCGGACAGCTCGGTGGCCAGCTTCTCGACGGTGGCCGCGTCCAGCGGGGCCTGGACCGAGCCGTCGGCGAGGATCCGCTCGCGCACCCCGAACCGCAGCCAGCGCGGCACCAGCGGGCGCGGCAGCTCCAGCCCCAGGTCGTAGAGCTCGTAGCGGTGCTCGCGGCCCATCTCCACCACGTCCCGGAAGCCCTCGGTGGTGAGCAGCGCGGTGCGGGCGCCGCTGCGTTCGATCAGGGCGTTGGTGACCAGGGTGGTGCCGTGCACGACGCCGGTGATGTCGGCGGGGTCCAGCCGGTTGTCGGCCAGCGTGCGCCGCAGCAGCGCCTCCACCGCGGCGGACGGCTCGGCCTGGGTGGTCAGCGTCTTGCCCACCGCCACGATGCCGACGTCGTCCACGATCGCCAGGTCGGTGAACGTGCCACCGATGTCCACCCCGACGCGCAGGCTCATGGGCACCTCCGATCTCCGTGGTGCCATTGTCAGGCCCGGCCGGCGATCAGGCCCGTCGTGGCGGCGTCCGCGCCGTGCCGCCGTTGGGAGTGAGCGCGGATGCGCTCGACCCAGGGGGAGGTCGCGTCGGGATGCCACAGCATGAGCAGCGGGAACGTGAGCCGGTCCTGGAGCGGGACCAGGCTGATGCCGTGGCTCGGCGGCCACCCGGTCGGCAGCAGCGCCACGGCGTCGACGTCTGTCAGCTCCGACGCGAGCACGGCGCCGGTGACGCGGGACTGGACCGGGGTGACAGCGGCCCCGACGGCCGCCAGCCGGGCTTTCAGGAGGTCGGTGAACGGCGTACCGGGCGGTTGCCAGGTGAGCAGCCGGAGGCCGTCGAGCCGGGACGCAGGCACGGAGCGGGCGGTGGCCAGCGGATGCCCCGTGGGCACGCACAGGACGGCGGGGGTGGACGACAGCGTTGCGCTGGCGACGCCGTCGACACCGATCCGCGCGAGCACGAGATCAACGGCCCTGGCCCGCAGCTCGTCGCGGATGTCGCCCGGCCGGATGTCCCGTATGGACACCCGCAGCCGCTGCGCTCCGTCGCGCAGCACGCGCACGACCCGGTCGCGCTCGGCCGGCGCGATGGCCGGCGTCACGCCGATGGTGACGGTGCCCGCAAGGCCGAGGCCGACCTGACGGGCCCGGTCGAACGCCGCGTCGACGGCGGCGAGGGCCTGGCGGCCGTCGTCGCGCAGCGCCGCGCCGGCCGGGGTCAACCGCACCTCGTGGGTGGTGCGCTCGAGCAGCGTGACGCCGAGCTCGCGCTCGAGCTGGTGCACGGCCTTGGACACCGCCTGCTGGCCGAGGTGGAGCCGCCGGGCGGCGCGGGTGAAGTTGAGCTCCTCGGCGACGGCCGCGAAGATCTGCAACTGGCGCAGCTCAGGCATGGAGCGGGGCTCGCGCTCGTGGTTGTGACTTCACCACCGATGGTTGTTTCACACCGTGATCCACCTGCCCGAGCATGGCACAAACGGGGCAAGGGAGGGCGAGGATGGCGCGGGTGGTGGTCGCCAACGGGTTCGGTGGCCCGGAGGTGTTGTCGATGGTCGAGCGGCCGGTCCGCGACCCCGGGCCGGGCGAGGTGACGATCCGGGTCCGCGCGGTCGGGGTGAACCCTCTCGACTACGTCGAGTACAGCGGCGCGTTGGGGACGGACCGCGGCGCGCTCCCGCTCCCGGTGGGTCACGAGCTGGCGGGAGTGGTGACGGCGGTCGGCGCCGGCGCGGCCGGGCGCATCCGGCCCGGGGACGAGGTCATCGCCTACCACCGGGAGGTTCCGGGCGCCTACGCCAGCGAGGTCACCTGGCCGGCCGAGGTCGTGGTTCCCAAGCCGGTCAACCTGGGCTGGGAGCAGGCGGCCGGCCTGCTGCTCGTCGGGACCACCGCCGTCCATGCGCTGACCGCTACCGGTGTCGGGGACGGAGACACCGTGCTCATCCACGGTGTCTCCGGCGGCGTCGGGCTGGTCACCGCGCAGCTCGCCCGGCTCCGGGGCGCGGCCGTGATCGGCACCGCCGGGCGCGCGCGCCACGAGATGCTGCGCGGCTACGGCGTCGAGCCCGTCGAGTACGGGCCGGGCCTGGCCGACAGGGTTCGCGACAGCGCCGGAACGCGGTCGGTCGACGCCGCCATCGACGCCGTCGGCACCGACGAGGCGATCGACACCTCGCTCGCGCTCGTCGCGGACCGGGCCAGGATCGCGACCCTGCTGGCCTTCCAGCGCGGCAACGACGCCGGCATCAAGACCCTCGGCAACCTCGGCGGCGCCACCGACCCCGGTACCGAGATACGCGCCGACGCCCGTGCCCGGCTGGTCTCGCTGGCCGAGGAGGGGAAGGTGACGATCTCGGTCGCCAGGACGTTCCCGCTGGCCGAGGCGCCCGCCGCGCACCGGCTCGTGGCCACCGGGCACGCAGGCGGCAAGGTCGTCCTGCTGCCCTGAACCGGCGGTCACCTCCGGCGATCAGGCGTCGTGGCGGCGGGTGCTGTCGGTCGGAGTCGAGGAAGTGTCCGTGCCCTGTCTGAGCAGGAGGACGAGGCGCTCTGCTGGAGTGGCGTCCGTGGCGGTCAGCGCGATCCCGTTGGCCAGGGTGAGTAGCTCCGTTGCGGTGAGGTCGGGGCGGACGGCGCCGGCGCTCTGCGCACGGGTCAGCAGCGCGGACGCGGCCGTGTGCATCGAGTGGTGCCAGCCGTCGAAAAGCGCGGTGCGGTCATCGGTGATCGACAGCGCCAGTTCCCGTTTGGCCGCCACGTGTGCGATGAAGTCCTGGAGCCAGCCGAAGAGGGCGTTGCCGGGTCGGTCCGAGGCCAGCAGGGACCGGCTCCGGGCGCAGAGCCCGGCCACTTCCTCGGAGTAGACGGCGATGATCAGTTCGCGTCGGGTCGGGAAGTGTCGATACATCGTGGCGTTGCCGACGCCTGCCCGGCGGGCGATGTCGTCGAGCGGGGCGTCGACGCCGTGGTGGTGGAAGACATCCCTGGCCGCGGACACGAGCAGGTCGTAGTTGCGCTGAGCGTCCGCGCGACGACGACGCTGGGGTTCCGGACGGGGTGCGGGTCCGGCGCTCTGCGACGGCACGATCCTCCTTGCTAAGTGGGGACTCCCCCAGTTACGGTAGCGGAACACGCCAAATGGGGAGCTCCCCACTTGTCGCCTCACCCATCCCCACCAGAGGAGATGCCGCATGCCGCAGGGACCGGGAGAGACTCACCGGCGCAGCGTCGAGAGCTTCGCGCAGGTCCTGGAAGGCCGGTTCGAGGACGCCCTGAAACTGATCGACCCCGAGGTCGTCGATCACCGGGGCGGCACCCAGGGCGATCACCGGGGACGCGAGGCCTGGCGACAGAAGTGGGAGCGGACCAGCGCGGACCGCACGTTCCACGGCGTGTCCGTGACGATCGAGCAGAACGTCGTCTCCGGCGACACCTCCGTCAACCGGTACACCGTGCGGGGCACCCACACCGGCTCCGGGCGACGCTACGAGGTCCTCGGCCTGGACATGGTCCGCGTCCGCAACGGTCGGATCATCGAGCACTGGGCGCTGCTCGACGGCGACGCGATGCGCGACCAGTTGGGCCTGTGAAAGGACTCCCGCCGCCTTTCGTAGGCCATGGGTCATCGAGGCGGAGGTAGTGGGGGCACCCGGTCCAGCCAGGCCTGTTCGACGGCGTCGTAGCACGGTCCGAGCTCGTCGTCGCGCTCGCGGCGCAGCTCGGCCTTGGCGATCTTCTCCGACGGGGTGAGCGGCAGCGAGCTTCGCGGCTCCCAGTAGCGCGGAACCTTGAACGAGCCCAACTGTCCCCTGGCGTGCTCGACCAGCTCGCCGATCTCGACCGACGTGCTGGGGACGGTCACGACGTAGGCCTTGACCTCCTCGCCGCGCACCGGGTCGGCGACCGGGACGCAGGCGCACAGCCGTACCTTCGGGTGCCCCTGCACGGCCTGCTCGACCTGCGCGGCGGAGATGTTCTCCCCGCTGCGCCGGATGATGTCCTTCACCCGGCCGGCGAAGCGCACGAAGCCGTCGGGTTCCCAGATTGCCAGGTCGCCGGTGTCGTACCAGCCGTTGCCGACGGTGCTGGCCGACGACTCCCCCAGGTAGCCGTCGCTCATCGCGACACCCCGCACCAGCAACCGCCCGACCACGCCGCGCGGCAGCGGCCGCCCGTCCTGGTCCACCACCCGGATCTCCCGGTGCGGCAGTGGGCGGCCGATGATGCCGCTGTCCAGCGCGCGGTCGTGGTCGCGCGCCTCGACCAGGATGTCCGCACCGGTCTCGGTGCTGCCGTAGAGCTCGTGCCAGGGCGCGCCGAAGCGCCGTTCCAGCTCGGCGTGGCTTCCCTCGGGGATGGCCGAGCAGCCGATGTAGCGGACCTTCGAGTCGCGCTCCCCGTCCACCGGCGGCGTGCGCAGCAGCATCGCCGGCATCACGCCGAGGCAGTAGAAGAACGTGGCCTCGTGTTGTTGTACGGACGGCCAGAACGTGCTGGAGCGGAACCGTTCGAGCACCACCAGCTTCGCCCCGGTGAGCAGGCTCGCGACCAGGTTCCACTGCGGGTCCATGTAGTAGAACGGCTGCGCGGTGAGCAGCACGTCGTCGTGGCGCAGCTTCGGCCCGTGCTCGCGCATCGCCTCGCCGAGGGCCAGCCAGTACCGGTGGGACAGCAGGCAGCCCTTCGACAGGCCGGTGCTGCCCGAGGTGAACTGGATGTTCGCCAGCGTCTCCGGCCGGGGCGGCGGGCCGGGGTGCGTGGGCACATCCAGCCGGGCGACGTCGAACGGCCACGGTTCCATGCCCAGCTCCCGAAGCGTCCCGGCGAACTCGGCGGCCGCGAGCGCCAGCGCGGGCCGCGTTGCCCGCAGGATCGGGGCCAGGTCGGCCGGGGCGAGCCGGATGTTCAGCGGCACCATGGCCGCGCCCGCGCGCAGCACGCCCAGCCAGCCGACCGGGAACTCCAGGTCGTTGCGGAACATCACGGCCACGTGGTCGCCCGGGCCGATCCCCCGGGCCCGCAGCGCGGACGCCGTCCGGTCGACCAGCCGGTCCAGCTCGGCGAACGTCACCGACTGGCCGAGGCGGTCGCACACCAGAGCGGTCTTCGGCCCCCATCTCCGGGCCGCGCCGGCCAGCAGGTCCGAGAGGTTGCCGTCCCCGGTGATCACGCGCTCGGCAACCCGAACAGCCGCCGGGCGTTGCCGGCGAGCACGGCGTCCAGCGTGTGGTCCCGCAGGCCGCCCGCACGCCACTCCCGCAGCGCGCGCTCGTGCCCGAAGATCGGCCAGTCGGTGCCGAACAGGACCTGCTCGCGCAGCAGGTTGTTCAGGTAGCCGGCGAGGACGTCCCAGCCCGTGCCCGGCCTGGTGACGTACTTCGGGGACAGCCCGCCCAGTTCCAGCCAGACGGTGGGATGCCGGCGCGCCACCGCGCAGTACTCCGCGACCCACGGCCAGCCGCCGTGGCAGGCGACCAGACGCAGGTCGGGGAAGTCGCAGGCGATCTGGTCGAGGAACTCCGGGCGTTCGTGCGCCATCGGGTACACCCGCGAGTAGTGCACGCCGGTGTGCACCGCGACGATCAGCCCGAGCTCCTCGGCGCGGGCGTAGCCGGGGTAGAGCCGGCGGTCGTGCATGTCCATGCCGGCGAACGCGGGCTGGATGTTCACCCCGATCAGCCCCGCGTCGGCGCAGGCCTGCACCTCGCGCGCGGTGCGCCCGGCGGTGGCCGGCGGCATCGTGATCGTGCCGAACCCGGAGAGCAGGCCGGGGTGCTGTCCGACCAGCTCGACGGTGGCGGCGTTGAGCGCGGCGGCGTCCTCGCCGCCCTCGTACTCCGCGTGCACCACCGCGTGCCCGACGCCGTGCTCGCGCAGGCTCGTGAGCAGCGCGGCCACCGTGGCCCCGCGCACCTTCTCGCCCATGTCGAGCACCCGGTCGTACTCCTGGCGCTCCATCGCCGCCGGTCGGGCCGTCGTCGCCGGCCGGCGGTCGACGGGCAGCCGGACCCGGGCGTCCACGGGCATGAGCGAGCCGTCAGGCACGGATGTCCACCTCTTTCGTCTCGGGAACACGGAACGTGCAGGCCAGGACCAGCAGCGCGACGACCGCGAGGTAGTAGCCGGGGGCGCTGGCGCTGCCCGTGCGGGCCACGAGCACGCTGGCCAGCAGCGGCGCGGTGCCCCCGAAGAGGGCGTAGCCCAGGTTGTAGCCCACGGCGGCGCCGGTGATCCGGGTGCGGGTCGGGAAGACCTCCATCAGCGTCACGTAGCTGCCGCCGCCGAAGACGGCCAGGCTCAGCGCGAGCAGCAGCTGTCCGGTGATCGCGCCGGCCAGCCCGCCGCCGCCGGCCAGCAGGAACGCCGGCACGCTGGTGACCACCAGCAGCGCGGCGCCGAGGCGGATCGCCGGGCGCCGGCCGTAGCGGTCGGCCAGCGCGCCGCAGGCGGGCAGCGCCACCGCGAACACCACCAGGGCGACCCCGTTCGACACCAGCGCCCCGGTGCGCGACAGCCCGCCGGTGACCTGCAGGTAGGTCGGGAGGTACCCGGCGAGGTAGTAGAACGCCAGCCCGGTCATCGAGGACAGCGCGAACGCGATGGCGATCGCCGCCCGGTTGTGGCGGAATGCCTCCCGGACCGGCCCGGAGCTGAGCGCCGCCGAGCGTTTGGCCCGCTCGAAGGCCGGGCTCTCGTCGGTGCGCACCCGGATGTAGAGGCCGATCAGGCTCAGCGGCAGCGCCAGCAGGAACGGCACCCGCCACCCCCAGGCCGCGAACGCCGCCTCCGGCATCGCGGCGTTCAGCCCCAGCACCACCGCGAGCCCGACCACCGAGGACACCGCCGACGCCGCGATGACCACCGTGTTCCACAGCGACCGCCGCGAGGGCGGCGCGTGCTCCAGCGCGAACGAGGACGCGCTCGTCGCCTCACCGCCGGCCGAGAGCCCCTGCAGCAACCGCAGCCCGACCAGCAGCGCCGGCGCGAGCAGGCCGGCCTGGGCGTAGGTGGGCAGCACGCCGATCAGCGCGGTGGACACGCCGATCAGGGTGAGCACGAGCGTCAGCACCCGCCGGCGCCCGTACCTGTCGCCGATCACCCCGAACACCACGCCGCCCAGCGGGCGGATCACGAACGCCACCCCGTACACCGCGAACGCCGAGATCAGGGCCGCGTTCGGGTCGCCGGCCGGGAACACCTGGGTCGCGATGATCGGGACGGTCAGCGCGTAGATGGCGAAGTCGTAGAACTCCACGAACGTGCCCACGCCGGCGCCGAGCAGCGGGCGGTAGCGTGTCCTCGCCAGGGTGTCCACGGGCCCGGTCACGTCGAGATCGCCAGTGCTTCGCGGGGGTTGCGGACGGTCAGGTCCCGCACGGCCTCCGGGCTCATGCCCTTGCGGGCCATCAGCGGCAGCACGTTGCGGATCAGGTGCCCGTAGCCCTCCCCGCCGTACTTGCGCAGGTGGGTCTTGCTGCAGATGTCCTGCGCGACCAGCAGCCGGCGCCCGTGCCCTCTCTCGGTGAGCGCCACCAGGTAGTCCACCCGGGTGGCGTCGTTGGGCATGTCGATCTCGGCCAGCGGGTAGTAGCTGGACTCCTGCCCGAACAGGTCGAACTCCAGGTAGCAGCCGGTGTCGGCCAGCCGGAGCATCGAGTCCAGGTCGAACAGCGTCCGGTCGATGTGGCTCATGATCACCCGGGAGGCGTCACCGCCGGAGTCGGCGACGATGCGCATCGCGTCCAGCGGCGCGTCGGCGTGCCGGCCCGGGTGGATCAGCAGCGCGGCGCCGGTGGAGCGCTGCGCGTCGGCGGCCGCCTCCAGCACCCGGCGCTCGACCGGATGCACCGGCCAGCCCAGCCCGATCTCGCCGATCACGCCCGACCTGATCCGCCGCTCGCCGACACCCTCGGTGACGTCGCCGTAGATCTCCTCGGCCAGCCGCGACCGTGAGCGTTCGTCGAGGTCGGCCGGGTGGTAGTCGCGGTGGTAGTAGCCGCTGCCCATCACGATGTGCACGCCGGTGGCGACCGAGACCGCGTGCAGGCCCTCGGGGTCGCGCCCGAGTCCGAGGCTGGTGGCGTCCACCACCGCCGAACCGCCGCTCTCCAGGTACGCCCGCAGCTCCTCGACGGCGTCGTCGACGTCGTTCATGACCAGGTCGAACGTCGAGTGGTGGCGGCGGACCTCGTAGTAGTTGTCCAGCCGTATCTCCTCGGCGTCGGCCTTCACGCTGCCCTGTTGGACGGCCGTGGCGGCGAGGTTGGACAACACGTGCTCGTGGGTCTGGGTGTGCCCGATCTGCTCGACCGGAACGTCGCCCCGGACCGTCCGCATGACCTCCACTGGCGCTCCTAGCGTCGTTGCTCACGTTGCTGACCAGCACTAATCAATTGATTAGTAGAGTAGGCAGGAACGGTCGAGCGGGTCAAGCTACGGTTGGCGCGACGGATACGGGGGTGCCGGTTGATCAGCCTGGAGGGCATTCAGCGAGCCGCCGTCCGTACGTTCTCCGAGCGTGGGTACGCGGCGACCGGCATCAGGGACATCGCGGCCGAGGCCGGCGTGACGTCCGGGGCGCTGTACCTGCACGCGTCGAGCAAGATGGCGATCCTCGAGTCGGTGATGCACTTCGCGCTCGACGAGCTGCTCCGGACCGCGGTGGTGGCCACCGACGGCGACCGGGCCGCGGCGTACAAGCTGGAGGGCCTGGTGCGGGCGCACGTGTCGAGCCAGGGCACCAACCCGCGCACGGCCCAGATCGTCGACGGCGAGGTGCGGAGCCTGTCCGAGCTGCCCCGGCGGGCGATCGTGGCCAAGCGCGACGCCTACGAGCGGTACTGGTCGGACGTCCTCGCCCAGGGCGTCGCCGACGGCGACTTCGCGGTCGACGACCTGTCGATCACCCGGCTGGCGGTGCTGGAGATGTGCAACGGCGTCGCCCACTGGTACCAGCCGGGCGGGCCGCTCGACCTGCCGCGCATCGAGGAGATCTTCGTGCGCCTGGCCTTCAACCTGGTCCGCTATCCGGGCCCGGACCACGGCCCGCGCCCGGAGCTGCGCGCCCGCCGGCTGCCCTGCGAACCGGCCTAGGTCACCGGGGTCGGCCCGACCGGCCGAGGGCACAGCAGCAGCACCGCCCCGGCCAGGCCGGCGGCCACCGCGAAGACCAGGAAGTTCGCCGACACGCCGAGGCCGGCGCCCAGCAGCAGCCCGCCCACCTGCGGCGCCGCCACCGCGCCGATCCGCCCGACGCCCAGCGCCACGCCCAGGGCAGAGCCCCGCAGGGCGGCCGGGTAGTGCGACGCCACGGCGGCGATGATCAGGCACTGGGTGCCGTGCGTGCCCACCCCGGCCAGTACCAGCGCGGCGTACGAGACCGCCGTGCCCGGCTGGCCGAGCAGCGCCAGCAGCCCGGCAGCGGCCGCCGCGCACGCCACCACCGCCGTGCGCACCGGCCCGAACCTGACCCCGCCCCACGCGCTGAGCATCGACCCGGCCACGGCGCCGAGGTTGAGGATCAGCAGGAACGCCAGCGCCGGCCCGAGGTCGAAGCCGGCGGTGCGCATCAGCTGCGGCAGCCAGGTGCCCAGCCCGTACCAGGCGAACAGGGTGGCCAGCGTGGCCAGCGCGAACACGGCGGTCGCTCTTGGGTACGGACTACGGAACAGCGCTCCCACGCCGTCGGCGGTCTCCGGTTCGGGCTCCGGCGCCAGCCCGTAGCGCCGTTCCAGCCGCGCGGCCCGCTCGGTCCGGCCCCGCGAGCGCAGCCACGCCGGCGACTCCGGGAGCTGCCAGGCGCACAGCGGCAGCACCAGCGCCACCGCCAGCAGCGCGATGGCGAACATCGGCCGCCAGCCGTGCGCGGGCAGCACGCCGATGCCGATCACGGACGCGAGCGAACCGCCGATCGGCACGCCGGACATCATCAGGGTGGCCACCAGCGAGCGGTGCCTGGCCGCCACGAACTCCGCGCCGAGCGCGCTCGCCGACGGCACCAGCCCGCCCAGCCCCACGCCGGCCAGCAGCCGGAACGCGCCGAACCACGCGGGCCCGGACGCCAGCCCGCACAGCGCGGTGAACACCGAGAACCACGCCGTGCACCACAAGATCATGAAACGGCGGCCGAACCTGTCGCTGAGCCGCCCGGCGAGCAGCGCGCCGACCAGCATGCCCACGAAGGCCAGGCTGCCGAGCAGGCCGGCGGACCCGGGCGTGAGCCCCCACCCCGGCTCGGTCAGCAGCACCGGGAGCACCGAGCCGTAGACGATCAGGTCGTAGCCGTCGAACACCACGACCACCCAGCACAGCGCCGTGACCAGCACCGCCCCCTGGCGGCGTGACGCCGTCGTCACGCTCGTATCCATGGTCGGTGACTCTAAGGGTGTTCTCCCGAGCGGGACGCGAGATTCCGCACGACAGAACCGACAGGACGTCAGCCGCGACGGGCTCGCGCCCGCCGCTTGCCCTCGTGCATGGCCGCCACCCTGGCCACCGGGATGGCGCGGCCCTCCTCGACCAGCTCCGGGCTCAGCCGCTGTGGCTCGGGCATCAGCTCGGCCCACGGGTCGCGCTCGCCGAGCAGCCCCGTCGCCGTGCGCACCGTGAAGTCCGCCGGCGAGACGTTGTCCAGCTCCTCCCACGGCACCGGGAACGACACCGGCAGGCCGGGACGCGCCCGGGGGCTGTACGCCGAGGCCACCGTCGCGCCGCCGGCCCTGGTCGAGTCCAGGAACACCTTCCCCTCCCGGTCCTCGCGGATGTACGCGGTGGTGGCCAGCGCCGGGTCGAGTCGCTCGGCGCGGGCGGCGATGGCGCGGGTGGCGGCGGCCGCCTCCTCCATCGTGGTCTCCGCCTCGACCGGCACGAAGATGTGCATGCCCTTCGCCCCGCTGGTCTTGACGGCGCCGGCCAGGCCGGCTCCGGCCAGGGCCTCACGGACCAGTCGGGCCGCGCCGACGACCACCGCGAACGCGTCGGCGTTGGGCGGGTCGAGGTCGAGCACCAGGTGGGTCGGGCGGTCCCAGCGCTCGGCGCGGACCAGGGTGACGTGGTACTCGATGGCGCGCTGGTTGGCGAACCAGAGCAGGGTGCGGCGGTCGTTGCACAGCGCGTAGGACACCTGCCGCTTCGAGGCCTCCGCCCACAGCGAGGTCCGCGCCACCCACTCCGGGGTGTACTTGGGCAGGTTCTTCTGCATGAACGGGGCCTGGCCGCGCAGCACCCGGATTACCGACAGCGGCCGGTCCCGCAGCACCGGGATGATCCGGTCGCGGACCGCGTCCAGGTAGTCCACCAGGTCGCGCTTGGTCGCGCCGGCGCCGTCGAACAGCTGTTGGTCGAGGTTGGTCAGCGACACGCCGTCCCGCGTACTGTCGTCCACGCCGATCACCCTCCCGAGCGGGAGGCGTTCAGGCAACCCCGATCGCGAGCAGGCCGGCCACCCTGTCGAGGGTCTCGTGGACGTTGGCCTCCGTGGTGGCCCGCCGCGCCTCCGGCAGGGACAGCCAGCGCAGCGGGGCGTCTGGGTGCTCCGGGCGGGCGGCGTCCGGGTCGGCGGTGGTCAGTACGAAGCGCAGGTCGGCGTGCTCGTGGTCGGGCTCGTCGCCCTTCGCCGGCACCGGGACGATCACGAGGTGCAGCAGGTCGGGCGTCGGCCACGGCGCCAGGTCGGGCAGGCCGGTCTCCTCGCGGCCCTCGCGCAGGGTGATCTCGATCGGGTCGCTCTCCCCCGGGTCGGCGTGGCCGCCGACCTGCAGCCACGCCCGCTGCCGCTGGTGCCAGCGCAGCAGCACCCGCCCGCTGTCCGGGTGCACGATCATCGCGGACGCGGTGAGGTGCAGCGCCGTCGAGCGCGACCACGGGTTGTCGGCGGCTCGGACCATGTCGCGGGTGCGGTCCAGGTCGGCGGACTCGGCCTCGCTGCGGGGGCGGTAACCGGAGAGCAGATCGACGGCGTTCATGTCGATGACGCTAGCCGCGGCGGCCTGAGGAAGGCGAGCATCACCGCGCAGATCACCAGGCAGGCGATCGGGAAGTACAGGCCCGCCGAGACGTTGTCCGCCGTGGCGTTCTTGCCGATCACGTACGGGCCGAAGAACCCGCCGAGCGCGGCGATCGAGTTGATCGCGGCCAGCCCGACCGCCGTGTGCTCGCGCGAGAGCACCCGCGCGGCCATCGCCCAGTACGGCGCGAGGTACCCGAGCACCCCGATCCCGACCATGGACAGGCAGGTCAGCGCGGGCACCGGGTCGTGCCGGAACTGGATGGTGCCGAACAGCCCGATCGCGGCCAGCAGCATCATCGCGATCACGTGGCCCTTGCGCTCGCCGGTCCGGTCGGAGTTGCGCGCGACCAGGAACATTCCGATCGCGCCGACCAGGAACGGGATCGCGCCCAGGACGCCGATGTTGGTCGCCGAGTAGGACGGGTCCATCTGCTTGACGATCAACGGCAGGAAGAACGTGAACCCGTACAGGCCGCACGCGGCGAACAGGTTGGCCACCGCCAGGTGCAGCACCGTGCGGTTCTTGACCACCCGAAGCTGCCCGAGGAACGTCTCCGGCGCCTCCGGCCGGTACTCCTTGCGGATCTCCCGGTCCAGCCACTCGCTCTGCGCGCGGGACAGGAACCGGGCCTTGCTCGGCACGTCCGGCAGGTAGAACAGCACGAACACGCCGAGCGCGATCGCCGGCGCGCCCTGCAGGATGAACACCCAGCGCCAGCTGGACAGCCCCAGCCAGTGCACGTGGTCCAGGATCACCCCGCCGGTGAGGCTGCCCAGGATCATCGCGGCCGGCTGGGCCAGCGCCAGCCCGGCCACCGCCCGCCCGCGCTCGCGGCCCCGGAACCACAGCGTCAGGTACAGCAGCAGGCCCGGGAACAGCCCGGCCTCGGCGATGCCGAGCAGGATGCGCGCCGCGTAGAGCTGCGGGATGTCCCGCACGAACCCGGTGACCACCGTGACGATCCCCCAGGTCACCGCGATGCGGGCCAGCCACAGCCGCGCCCCCACCCGTTTCATGATCATGTTGCTGGGGACCTCGAACACCACGTACGCCAGGAAGAAGATCGCCGCCGCCGTCCCGAAGGTGGCCGCCGTGATCGCCAGCTCGTGCTGCATCCCGAGCTGGGCGTAGCTGATGTTCGAGCGGTCCATGTAGTTGAACACGTAGAGCCCGAACACGACCGGCAGCACCCGCAGCGCGACCTTGCGGATGGCGCTTCGGCCGGTGTCGCTGTCCTCGGCGGCGGTGACGGAATCGCTCACGACGTTGCTCCTCGTTGAGTCTGGTGCGCGGCGTTGCGGCCGGCGATCCGGCCCATGGTCAGCGCGTTGGCTATCGCGTTCCCGCCGCCCACGTACCGGGGTCCGAGCACGCCGGCGCCGGCCTCACCGGCGGCGAACAGGCCGGGGACCACCGCCCCGCGCCGGTCCAGCACGGCCGCGTCGGCGTCGATCTCCAGCCCGGCGTGGGTGCAGACCAGCTCGGCGGGCAGGGTGCGCGCGGCGTAGAACGGCGGGGTGTCGATCGGCTCCAGCGGCTCGGTGACGCCCTTGGCGGCCAGCGAGTGGTGCCGCAGGAACTCGGTGTCGGTGCCGGCGGGAAGCTCGTCGTTCCACCGCCGCACGGTGGCGGCCAGTGCCGGCGCGGGGACGCCGATCGTCGCGGCCAGCTCCTCGACGGTGTCGGCGCGCGCCGTGCGCCCGGCGTCGGCCTCGCGCAGCACGGCGTCGGCGTCCCAGTGCGCGTAGCCGGGCGGCAGCGACCGCCGCGCCCGCTCGTCGAACACCGCCCACACCGGCCCGCCCTGCGCCTCGATGATGCCGCCGGACACCGCGTAGGACGCGTCCTCGTCCATGAACCGCCGCCCGTTGCCGTTGACGTAGATCCGCGAGGCCGGCGGGAAGCCGGACTGCCAGTGGTGCAGCCGCTGGAAGTAGGCGGTGGGCAGCAGCAGCCCCCAGCCGTCCCCGGCGACCGACGCCCCGACCTGCTCGCCGAACCGCAGGTGGTCGCCCCTGCTCCCCGGCGCCGCGACCACGAACAGGTCGTCGCCGGCCGCGAGCGCCGCCGGGTAGTGCCTGGCCAGCAGCTCCGGGTCGCGCGCGAAGCCGCCGCTGGCCACCACCACCGCCCCGGCCCGCACCTCCAGGCCGTCCGCGACCACCCCGACCACCGCACCCCCGGACACCAGCAGCCGCCGCACCCGGGTGTTCGGCACGACCTCCACCCGGTGCCGGCGCGCGGCCGCGGTCAGCGCCTGGACCAGCCCGTACCCCTGGTCGCTCGGCACGTGGCCACGCCACACGTCCTCCACCCCGGCCCGGCACAGCCCGGGCATGTGCGCGTTGCGCGAGGTCGTGGCCGGGATCTTCACGCCCAATCCGGTCAGCCACTCCAGCGTCGGGCCCGCGTGCTCGCAGAACGCCGCGACCAGGCCCGGTTTGAGCATCCAGGCGTTGAGGTCCATGTAGTGCTGGAAGAACCGCTCCGGGGAGTCCTCGATGCCGAGCCCGGCCTGCACCGAGGTGCCCGCCGCGGTGAACATCCCGGCGGAGAGCTGGGTGGACCCGCCCAGCTCCGGCTCGGACTCGAACAGCACGACCGACGCGCCCGCCTCCGCCGCCGACACCGCGGCCGCCAGCCCGGCACCGCCGCCGCCGATGACGACGACGTCCCAGCGGATCGGCTCAGACATGCCGGGAGCCGCCGTCGACGGCGATGCTGTGGCCGGTGACGTAGCGGGCGCTGTCGGAGAGCAGGAACAGCAGCGGCCCGACCACCTCCTCGGGCGAGCCGAGCCGGTGCAGCGGCACCACGTCCAACGCGTGCGCCAGCGCGGCCGGGTCCTCCTTCACCCACCGGGTCATCTCGGTGTCGATGTAGCCGGGCGCCAGCGCGTTGACCCGGATCCCCCGGTCGCCCAGCTCCACAGCGAGCGACTCGGTCAGGTGCGCGACGGCCGCCTTCGAGGTGCAGTAGGCGCCCCGGCCCCTGCGCACCCGGACCGCGGCCACCGAGGACATGTTGACGATCGCCCCGCCGGCCTGCATGTGCCGCGCCGCCGCCTGCGCGCCGAACAGCACCCCCTGCACGTTCACCGCCAGGGTGTCCGAGATCTGCCCTGCCGAGATCTCCTCGGCCGCCGCGAACGGGAAGATGCCCGCGTTGTTGACCCAGAAGTCCAGCCGCCCGAACTCCGCCACCGCCAGCCGCGCCACCGCGTCCTGCTGGTCCGGGTCGCAGACGTCGACGCCGGTGGGGACTACCCGCCCCGGCCGCTCGTGCACCGCCCCCGGCTCGGCGCTGATCTCCTCGGCCGTCGCCCGCATCCGGTCGGAGTCGATGTCCGCGCCCACCACGTGCACGCCCCGGCTGGCCAGCGCCGCCGCGAACCGGGCACCCATCCCCCGCGCCGCGCCGGTGACCACGGCCGCCTTGCCGGGCAGCTCCGGGTACACGGCGGTCATCGGCTCGTGCTGAACCCGGCCGGTCATGCCCGACCCCCGTCGGCGGCGTCGTCGCGCTTCACCACCCGGCGGCGGATCCGCCACTGCCCGTCCGCCACGACCAGCTCGTCGGTGATCGTGGCCTGGCGCACCAGCCGGGACGGCCCGCCCACCGGGGTGGTGACGATCTGCAGGTAGGCGTGCACGGTCGCCGTCTCGGCACCGGCCGCCGCGACGAACACGTTGGTCAGCACGTGCCGGGACCGCTCGCCCGCCTCCCGACCGGCCGTGAAGAACCGCCGCGCGAACGCGGTGAGATCGGCCGTGCCGCGCACCGGCTCCGGGTAGGTCGGCGAGTCGAACTCACCGTCCGCGCTGAACGTGGCCGCCCACTCGGCGGCGCGGCCGTCGTCGATGAAATGGCTCTGCGCGCCGTAGAGCTGGTGGATCGTCGCCAACGTCTCAGGCGTCACATCGGCCTCCGAGAAGTTCCGAGAAGTGTGCTAATATCGCACGCTACGTGCGAACTGTGGAAACAGTAAGAGTGTCGTCGCGCGCACGTCAAGACGTCGAGGGAGAGGCATGTCCGAAGGCGTCCGGCTCGACTCCGGGATGTCCAAGACGCTGCACAACGGGCTGCAGGTCCTGGAGCTGCTGGCCGCCCATCCGCGCGGCCTGACCCTCACCGGGGTGGCCGAGGCCGTCGGGGTGCACCGGACCGTGGCGCACCGGCTGGTCCGCACCCTGGAGGCGCACCGGCTGTGTCGCCGCGACGGCGCGAAGCGGATCACCCTCGGGCCCGGCCTTGTCCGGCTCGCCGAGCCCGTCGACCAGGACCTGCGCACCCTGGCCAGGCCCGTGCTGGAGGCCCTCACCGACGCCGGCGGGGCCACCGCGCACCTGGTCGTGCGGGAGAACGAGCGGCAGGTGCGGATGCTGATGATCGTCGAGCCCCGGCAGGCCCGGATGCACGTCAGCTTCCGGCCCGGCCAGGTGGACCCGATCAACCGGGGGTCGGCCGGCCTGGCCATGCTGGCCGCGGCGCCGCCGGTGCCCGGGGAGCGCGCGGAGGTGAGCCTGGCGCGCGAGCGGGGGTTCGCGGTGTCCTACGGGGAGATCGCGCACTCGATCATCGGCATCTCGGCCGCCGTGCCGCACCGGGACCCGGCCCAGGCCGTCAGCATCGGGCTGTCCGTGTTCGAGGCCCCGGACGAGCAGCGGCTCGGGTGTATCGTCGTCGACGCCGCGCGCCAGCTCGGTGACCTGCTGCGATGACCGTGTGGGACCCGTTCGGGACGTTGGCCTCGGCGCTGTGGATCGGCGGCGCGCAGTGGGCCGGCAAGTCGACGGTGGCGCGGCTGCTCGCCGTCAGGTACGGACTGACGGCCTACCACTACGACTATCACGACGCCCGGGGCCACGACGACCGGCGGGTCGCGCGGCGGGTCAGGCTCGGCGAGCCGGCGGCGGGCCCGGACCCGGACGCGGTGTGGGTGCACGACACGCCGGAGCGGATGGCCGCCTCGACGCTGGCCGGGTTCCCGGTCCGGTTCGAGTGGGCGCTGGACGACCTGCGCGCGCTGGTGTCCGGGCGCCCGATCCTCGCCGAGGGCTGGGGCCTTCGCCCCGAGCTGGTCGCGCCCATGATCGACTCGCCAGGGCGGATGGTGGTGATGGTGCCCACCGAGGAGTTCCGCCGCCACCAGGTCGACACCCTGGACCGGGCCGCCGCGATCGGCGCCTCCGGTCTTAGTGACCCCGAGCGTGCCCAGCGCAACCGGCTGGCCCGCGACCGCCTGGTCGCCGAGGACGCCGTGCGCGCCGCCGACGCGTTCGGCATCCGCGTGGTCGAGGTCGACGGGTCGCGCGACGCCGAGGCCGTCGCCGACGACCTGGCCGAACACTTCGCCCGCTACCTGCCCGCGCGCGACCGCTGAGCGGTCTTGTGGTGTGCCGCCGGGAGCGACCAGGATTGTTCGAATGGTCACCGGTGATCGCACGGTCGGCAGGTCCCTGCTCGTCGCCGGGGCGCTGCTCGCGCTCGTCACGGCGTGTTCGAGCGCTCCGCCAGCCCCGGCGGCGCCGCCCGCCCAGCAGCACCCGCCGCGCGCCGCCGAGGCCGTCGGCAACGGTGGCGTGGTCTCCAGCGTCGACCCGTACGCCACCGCGATCGGCGTCGACGTGCTGCGCGCGGGCGGCAACGCGGTCGACGCGGCGGTGGCCACGGCGGCCGCGCTGGGCGTCACCGAGCCCTACTCCGCCGGCGTGGGCGGCGGCGGGTACTTCGTGTACTACGAGGCGGCCAGCCGCAAGGTGTTCACCCTGGACGGGCGCGAGACCGCGCCGGCCACCGCCGACGAGCGCTACTTCACCGAGAACGGCCAGCCCATCCCGTTCGACCAGGCGGTCACCAGCGGCCTGTCGGTCGGGGTGCCGGGCACGCCGGCCACCTGGGACGAGGCGCTGCGCAGGTGGGGCACGCTGCGGCTGGGCCAGGCGCTCACTCCGGCCGCCAAGCTGGCCGCCGACGGGTTCGTCGTGGACGAGACGTTCCGGTCGCAGACGGCGGAGAACGCCGATCGGTTCGCCGCGTTCCCGGCCACCGCCGAGCTGTACCTGCCCGGCGGCGCGCCGCCCACTGTCGGCACCCTGCTGCGCAACCCCGGCCTGGCCGCCACCTACGACGAGCTGGGCCGCGACGGCGTCGGCGCGATCTACAAGGGTCCGATCGGGGCGGACATCATCGCCACCGCGACCGCCCCGAAGCTCGCGCCGGGGTCCAAGCGGGTGGTGCGGCCCGGCAAGCTCACCCCGGCCGACCTGGCCGGCTACCAGCTCGCGGCGCAGGACCCGACCCACCTGCGGTACCGGGGGCTGGACGTCTACGGCATGGCCCCGTCCTCCTCCGGCGGCACCACGGTCGGCGAGGCGCTCAACATCCTGGAGCGCGGCGAGCTGCGCGGGCTGCCCACCGCGGAGTACCTGCACCGGTTCCTGGAGGCTAGCCGGATCGCGTTCTCCGACCGCAACCGATGGGTCGGCGACCGGGCGGCCGTGGACGTGCCCACCGACGCGCTGCTGAGCAAGGACTTCGCCAACTCCAGGGCCTGCCTGGTCGACCCGGGGCACGCCCTGACCAGCCCCGTCGCCCCCGGCGACCCGCGCAAGCCGGCGGCCTGCGCGGCCGGCGCCCCCGGCCCGGGGTCCTCGGCCGGCAACGAGGGCCCCAACACCACGCACCTGACGGTCGCCGACGCCAAGGGCAACGTCGTCGCCTACACCCTGACCATCGAGCAGACCGGCGGCAGCGGCATGGTGGTGCCGGGCCGGGGCTTCCTGCTCAACAACGAGCTCACCGACTTCAACTTCACCCCCGTCACGCCCGGCGTGCCGGACCCGAACCTGCCCGGCCCCGGCAAGCGCCCGCGCAGCTCGATGTCGCCGACCATCGTGCTCGACAACGGCGCGCCGAAGCTCGCGCTCGGCTCCCCCGGCGGCGCCACGATCATCACCACCGTGCTTCAGGTCCTGACCGGCCGCCTGGACCGCGACCTGCGGCTGGTGGACGCGATCGCGGCGCCCCGGGCCTCGCAGCGCAACCGAGGCGAGACCGAGGCCGAGCCGGCGTTCCTGGCGCTGCCCGAGCGGGCCCAGCTGGAGGCGCTCGGGCACAAGTTCAGCTCGAACCCCGAGATCGGCAGGACAACCGGCGTGGAGCGGCTCCCGGACGGCCGCTGGCTTGCCGCCGCCGAGACTTCCCGCAGCGGCGGCGGCTCGGCCATGGCCGTCACCCGCTAGCCGCTCTAGCCGCTCCAGCCGCGCCGTTGACGACCTCGGCCAGCGAGCGGTGGAAGTGGGTGAGCGCGCCCTCGAACCGCCCGAACTCGTAGAACTCGTTGGCGCCGCTGGCCAGTGCCCGCTGGGCGGAGCACGCCACGTCCCTGTCCTCGGCGGCGCCCTCCCGCTGGAAGTCCAGCGCGCTCTTCAGGGCCGCCTCGGCGTCGGCGTCGCCCTCGGGCAGCGCGGTGAGCGTGTAGTTGATCACCCGGGTGCGATCCACGCCGAGCGGCTCCTGCACGATCACCGCCCTGGTCAGCGGGAAGGTCGCCACGACCACGTTCGGGAACAGGTGGTAGACGTAGGTCAGCATGCCATCCACCGACCGCTCGGCGGCGGGCACCGACCGCAGCTTGCCGATCCGCTGGTACGGGAACGCGACCCGGCTGTTGCGGCCGAACCGCTCGATGACGTTCAGGTTGTCGAACTGGATCGGGTAGAACGTCCGCCGGTGCGTCGCGCGCAGGTGGTAGCCCTCCAGGAAGCCGTCCATGAGGATCTTCCAGTTCGCCGCGAACACCTCCTCGGTGACGCTGTGCAGGCGCAGCTCGGGCGGGAGCACCCCGGCCAGCTCGTCCAGGCACGGCTCGGCCAGCTCGGGCTCGTCCTGGGTGACGAACACCAGCCCGTGCCGCTCGACCGCGCGCACCGGCACCAGCCCGTGGCGCGCCGGGTCGAGGTCCGGGAACCCGTGGGCGTGCGGCACGTGCCGCAGCGCGCCGTCCAGGCCGTAGGTCCAGCCGTGGTAGCGGCACACGAACGCGGTCCCGCACCCGCTGCCCTCCGCGACCTGCACCCCGCGATGACGGCACGCGTTGCGGAACGCCCGTACCTCGCCGTCGCGCCCGCGAACCGCCAGGATCGGCGTCCCGGCGGCCTCCCGCGCGAGGTACGCCCCCGGTTCCGCGAGCGCCGCCGAGGGGCAGAACGGGGTCGGGCTGTGCCGGAAGGCCCGCTCCAGCTCGAGGGCGAGACGCCCCGGCGACCGGTAGTGCTCGACGGGCTCCCGCCAGGTGGAGGCGCTCAGGTCCGTCGTCGAGTGGTCGATGTGATCAAGGATTCGCCGCGCGACTGACTGGTCGTCGGCCAGGAGTGTCACCGCCATGCACCTCCACGTCGAGGGGTGTCCAGGCTAGCAAAAAGTGAAGTGACGTCAATTCACTTTTGGCCGTGACCCGGGTCGATCCCGACCGACGCGGCGACCTGCCGCCACAGCACGTCGATCACCTGCTCGGCGGGCGGCAGCGGGTCGCGGCCGAGCACCTCGACCATCACCCGCTGTATCGCGCCGAACATCGCCGCGCCGGCCAGCTTCGGGTCCACCCCGGCCGGCAGCTCGCCGAGCCGCTGCGCCCGCCGGATGCTGGTCGCGGCGTGCTCGATCACCGTCGCGATCCTGGCCGCCTCGGTGCGGGCCACCTCGGCCTCCCGCCCGAGCTGGGCGTACAGCACGACGGCGAACGCATCGGCGTAGTGGAACCGCACGCCCAGCTCCAGGCGCAGCCGCTCGTGGGTCGCCCAGTCGCCCTCCTCGTTCAGGTCGACGTCGAGCACCTCGGCGTGGAACCTGTCGAAGAACTCGTTCACCAGCGCGCCGACCAGCCCCGCCTTCGACCCGAAGTAGCGGTGGACCAGGCTCGGGGCCACCCCGGCCGCCCGGGCCACGCCCGCGATCTCGAGGTGGCCGCCGTGCGCGATGGCCTCCTCCCGCGCGCACGCCAGCAGCCGCGCACGGGTCGCCCTGCCCTTCGCGGTCAGCGGGATCGCGGCGGTGGCCGCCTCGGCCGGGGTCGACACGCCGCCAAGGTACCCGCCGCGCCGAACGCGCCACTACATTGCCTGCCGTAGTCGGGGAGACCCGAAACGAAGAGGGGAACTGTATGAACTCAGCAATGAGCAGACGAATCGGCAGGGTGGTCGGCGCCGCGGCGGTGGCCGTCACCATCGGCGCGCTCTGCACGGTGTTTTCCGGAACGGCGTACGCCGCGCCCCAGTCGGTGCTCCGTACCAAGTTGACAGGGCCTCCGGCGACCGTGCCGGGCGGGCAGGGCGTGTTGCAGTACACCATCACGAACACCGGCCGGACCCCGACCGACGGAATCCTGCTCAACGTCTCGCTTCCCCCTCGCGTCGACCTGGCCCTGTCCCCCGGCGTGCCGTGTCAGAAGACCGGCAACAACCCCCAGGGCGGCGCGCTGATCAGCTGCAACTTCAGCGACGCTTCCGGCAGGATGGCCCCCGGGGAGTCGCGGGTGCACAACACCCCGTTCACCGTCGCCCCGGACGCGCCGCGAGGAAAGGTGCTCGGCCCGGTCGGCGCACTGGTGGTGCCGCTCAAGGGCGGCAAGCCGACCGAGGACGAGCGCGACCTGCGCGGGCCCAACGTGGCCTGGACCCCGATCAGGACGCCCTGACCGGACGCCGGTCCCCTGCCCGCCGCGCCGCCTCGACGGCGCGGCGGGCAGTGCCGTCTCGTCACCCGATATGGCGCTCGATGAGCCCGGCGACCTCGTCGGGCCGTTCTTCGACCAGATAGTGACCGGCGTTCTCGACGACGTCGACCCGGACATCGGACCAGCCGTAGTTCGAGCGCAAACTTTCGGCCATCCGAGGCATTATCGGCCCGAAGAGATGCTCGCCGCCGATCAGCAGCAGCGGCACGTCGATGGGCTCGGTACGCCCGGCGTTGTAGGCCGCGGTGGCCGGAATGGCGCGGTAGAACTCGAAGGCCGACCGCAAATGGTCCGGGTCGCGGTAGGCGTGGGCATAGTGGGCGAGGTCGGCGTCGCCGATCGCGGTGTTGTCGACGGTGAACGTGTCGAAGAAGTAGCGGAAGTAGACCGACTGCCGGCCGGTCACGAGTGCCTCGGGCAGGTGGGGCGTCATGTGGAAGCCCGCATGCCAGAGGGGTGCGTCTAGCTCGAGGACGGGCGCCGGCTCGATACCGGGAATCGGGACCTCCAGCACGGCGACGGTGCGGGTGCGTTCGGGGAACTCGCGGGCGAACGCGTAGGCGACCATGCCGCCGATGTCGTGGCCGACCAGGTGGGACGGCCCGAGGTCGAGCCCTTCGACGAGCTGGTGGACGTCGCGCGCCAGCTCGACCGAGGCGTAGCCGTCCGCGCTCGGCGCCGACTCCCCCACGCCCCGCAGGTCGACGGCGAGGACGGTGAACCGCGCCGCCAGCCGAGGCATGATCCGCCGCCAGGCGTACCAGTCCTGGGGAAAGCCGTGCAGCAGCACCACGGTGGGCCCGCGGCCGCCCCGGACGTAGTGGATCCGGGTGCCGTTCACGTCGGCCGTTCCGGAGACGAACCCCTCCCCGATCATCGCTTCTCCCCGGTTCGTGTCCAGACCATGGCCACGACGGCCGCGGTCAGCGCGACGTCGACCACCAGCGCCAGGTGGATGCCGTCGAGCAGGGTCGCCCGGCTCACCGCGACCGCGCCCAGGATCGGCACGCCGACGGTGAGCGCGACCTGCTGGGTGAGCGTGGCGAGGCCGGTGGCCAGGCCCTGCTCGGAGTCGCGCAGGCCCGAGGTCACGGTCACCATGAACGCGACGATCGCCGTCACGTGCCCGAAGAACCCGAGGAACAGCGCGGGCATCAGCACCGCCAGCGACGTCGTGTCGGTGCCGAGCAGGATCAGCGGGGCGGTGCACCCCGCCTGCACCAGCAGGCCGGCGGCCAGCACGTGGCGCGCGCCGTGCCGGGCGATGAACCGCCCGGCCACTATCCCGGCGGCCACCGAGGCGAGGCCGGGCACGCCGAAGACCAGCCCGGTGGCCAGCGGCGCGAAGCGCAGCACGTCCTGCAGGTACAGCGTCATCAGGTAGACCAGCCCGGACTCCATCGCGAACACCGTCAGGCCGGCCAGGTTGCCCCACTTCACGGTGGGCCGGGCCAGGATGTCCAGCGCGACCAGCGGCGCCTGCGCCCGCCGCTCGATCAGCCAGAACACCACCAGCAGCGCCACCCCGCCGGCCAGGGCATACGGGTTCTGGTTGGTCACGCCGAAGACGAACGCGAGCAGGCCGAGCGTCACCGCGACCGCGCCCGGCACGTCCAACCGCACCCCCGACGGCGCCCGGCTCGCGCGCACCACGAACGGCGTGACCACCAGGATGAGCACCGCCACCGGCACGTTGATCAGGAACGCCCAGCGCCAGCTCAGCACGCCGACGATGGTGCCGCCGGCCAGCGCGCCGACGGTGAACCCGCCGGACAGCAGGGCGCCGTTGAGACCGAGCACCCGCGCCCGCTGCCGCTCCTCGCTGAACGTCGTGACCAGCAGCGACAGCGCCGCCGGGGTGGCGATCGCGGTGGCCAGGCCCTGCAGGGCGCGGCCGGTCAGCAGCATCGCGGGGCTCGCGGCGAACCCACCGACCAGCGAGGACACCGCCAGCAGCCCGATCCCGACCAGGAACATCCGGCGCCGCCCGAACAGGTCGGCGATCCGGCCGAACAGCAGCGTGAACCCGGCGGCCGGCAGCGCGAACGCCGTGACCACCCACGGCAGCGCGGACAGCTCGAGGCCGACGCCCGCGCCCAGGTGGGGCAGCGCGACGTTCAGGATCGAGAAGTCGACCGAGAGCATGAAGTTCGCACCGAGCAGCAGGAACACGGTCAGCCGCTGCTGCCCGGTCATCCGCTCCGGCGGGCAGGTAGTGGTAGTCATGGGCTCAGCGACCGCCGGTGCCGAGGTCGTCGGAGTGCCCGGCCGCCAGCCGGGGCCACTGGGACGTGGGACGCCCGTTGGTCCGCCACACCTCGGGGTTCTTGGCGTCCCACCGCTGGGGCCAGCCGGCGGGCGAGTCCTCCCACAGCTCCTGCCGCCCGTACACGGTCATGTCCAACAGCCCCTCGGTCGGGGCCATCGGCTCGATGCCCCGGCCGCTGGTCCAGTAGGTCTCGAACACCCGGTCGCCGTCGCGCAGGTAGCACACCAGGTAGAACATCTCGACCGGGCGCCCGGCCAGCAGCGCCTCGGCTGAGTTCCGCACCGAGTACCAGGGCATCTCCCAGCCCATGAAGTCCCGGTAGCGGACGCTCTCGGCGTACGGGCCCTTGCAGAACGTGGCGTAGGTGACGTCGCGCGAATGCAGGTACGACAGCTCGCGGACCTGTCCGTTGAAGAACGTGCAGCCCTCGCACTGGCCGGCGGCGTCGTGGCCCGGCCACCACGCGTGGAAGTAGGCGACCAGCTGGCGGCGGCCCTCAAACACGTCCAGCAGCGTGACCGGCCCGCTCGGCCCGACCAGCGTGATGGTGGGGTCGACCGCCACCATCGGCAGCCGCCGGCGGGCGGCCGCGATCGCGTCGCCCTCGTGGGTGTGTGCCTTCTCCCGCACCCGCAGCGCGTCCAGTTCGGCCTGCCAGGCGGCCCGGTCGGTCACCGGTGGCGTCGGCGGGGTCGTGTCGGTGTTCATGGAACTTCTCCTTCCCGGTGGACTTTCGCCCCACCGACGAAGGACACCGCCCAGGATCGACATCGACCGCCGGGAAGTTTCGCGACCGGGTCAGAGCCGGCGCAGGCGGCCGGTCAGGTAGCGGCGCTCGGCCTCGGTCGGGGCCAGCTCCAGGGCCTGCTGGTAGGCCACCCTGGCCTCGGCGGCGCGCCCGGCCCGGCGCAGCAGGTCGGCGCGGGTCGCGGGCAGCAGGTGGTATCCGTCGAGCCGGCCGGACGCGATGAGCTGGTCGACCAGGCTCAGGCCGGCCGCGATGCCGTCGGCCATCGCGACGGCCACGGCGCGGTTGAGGTCCACCACCGGGGACGGCGCCAGGTGCGCCAGCTCGTCGTACAGGCCGGCGATCGCGCGCCAGTCGGTGCTCTCGGCGTCGGGCGCAGTGGCGTGGCAGGCGGCGATCGCGGCCTGCACCTGGTACGGCCCGGTGCGCCGCATGCCACGCGCCCGGTCGAGCGCCGCGACACCCTCGGCGATCAGCTCGCGGTCCCACCGGGAACGGTCCTGGTGCTCGAGCGTGACCAGCACGCCGTCGTCGTCGGTGCGCGTCGCGCGGCGGGCCTCGTGCAGCAGCATCAGCGCCAGCAGCCCGCGCGGCTCGGGCTCGCGCGGCATCAACCCGACCAGGACCCTGGCCAGGCGAATCGCCTCGGCCGTCAGGGCGCGCCTCGGGGCCTCGGCGTCATCGTCGTAACCCTCGTTGAAGATCAGGTAGAGCACCGCGAGGACGGCGGCGAGCCGTTGCGGGAGGAGCTCGGCCGGCGGCACCCGGTACGGGATGCCGGCCTCGCGGATCTTGCGCTTGGCGCGGACCAGGCGCTGCGCCATCGCGGACTCGGCGGTCAGGAACGCCCTGGCGATCTCGGCGGTGCTCAGCCCGGCCAGCGTGCGCAGGGTGAGCGCGACCCTGGCCGGGAACGGCAGCGCCGGGTGGCAGCAGGTGAAGATCAGCCGCAGCCGCTCGTCCGGGATCTCCTCCACCGGCGCCTCGCCCGGGTCGCGGTCCAGCACGGCCCGCTCGCGCAGCTTGCCCGCGCCGGCGGTGTCGCGGCGCAGCCGGTCGGTCGCGCGGTTGCGGGCCGTGGTGGTGAGCCAGGCGCCCGGGCGGCGCGGGACGCCGTCGCGCGGCCAGGTGGCCAGCGCCGAGGCGAACGCGTCCTGCGCGCAGTCCTCGGCCAGGTCCCAGTCGCCGGTCAGCCCGATCAGGGTCGCCACGACCTGGCCCCACTCGTCCCGGTACGCCGCCTCGAGCGCCGCCCGGACCCGTTCGTCGGGCCGCGTCACGGTGCCGTCACTCCCAGAGCGGCCGGATCTCGACGCCGCCCCACCGCGCGTAGGGATGGCCGGCGGCGATCGCGATCGCCTCGTCCAGGTTCGCGCACTCGACGATCACGAAGCCGCCGACGAAGTCCTTGGTCTCGGCGAACGGCCCGTCCGAGACCAGGGTCTCGTCGTCCCGCACCCGCACCGTCGTCGCGTCCACCACCGGGCGCAGCCGCGCGCCGACGACCAGGGCGCCACGACGGTCCAGGTCCGCCCGCCACGCCTGGTGCACCGGGTCCGCCTCGAGCTCCTCGTTGCTCGGCGAGGCGGACTCGTCGTCGCAGATCAACAGCGCGTACTTCATACCGCGATTCTGCCCCGCCCCTCGGCCGGGCCTCGCGCCGGCTGTCTGGTGTCGTTTACGCGGCACTAGGGTTGCTTGCGTGAAAGAGGTCGTAGACGGGGCCACGCTGAGACCGGAGGAACTCGACGAGGCCGTCACGCGATTGCTGGACTTTATTGCCGGCGTCGACCGGGATGGCTGGTACTCCGGGTTGGAGGTTGTCCGTCCCTGGTCGGATCACAACCCACGCATAACCGGGGAGTTTGCCCGGCCCGACGCGGTCCGGTGGTATTTGCGACGCGAGTTGATGACGCTGCTGCGCAGGGGTGCGGCGGTGACCGCTCGCCCGTCCCGGCGTGCGCTGACGTTTGCCGACCCCGACTTCTTCGGTGCGCTGGACGAGGACCGTTCCGACCTGCGGGCGAAGAAGCTGTTCCTTTTCGGCCCGGAGCGGATGGCGTTGTCGATCGACCGCCTCTCGCACTACTGCGGCACGCCCGCGGAATCATTCCAACGGCATATCCTGTTCACGAACTACTCCATGCATGTCGAGGAGTTTCAACGTCGGTTCACCGACACGGAGGGCCCCGGCCGCGACGGCGTGCAAATGCCGGCGTGGCATCACCGCACCCCCGCCGGGGACGGCGTGAGCCTGGTGAACATCGGGGTCGGCCCCGCCAACGCGAAGACCATCACCGATCACCTCGCGGTGCTGCGCCCGGACACGATGATCATGATCGGGCACTGCGGCGGGCTGCGGAACCATCAGAACATCGGGGACTTCGTGCTCGCCACCTCGTACCTGCGCGCGGACAAGGTCCTCGACGACGTGCTGCCGGCCACCGTTCCGGTGCTCCCCAACCATCGGCTCAACACGTTCCTGCTGGACGCCCTCGACGCCAGGGACGCCAAGTACAGGGTCGGCGTGGTCTGTACCACCGCCAACCGGAACTGGGAGTTCAACCAGGGCGCGACCCTGGCCGCGATCAAGGCCGCCCGGGGTGTCGCGATCGACATGGAATCGGCCACCGTCGCGGCGAACGGTTTTCGCTATCGCATTCCCAACGCCACCCTGCTGGCCGTCTCGGACAAGCCGTTGCACGCGTCGCCGAAACTCTCCACGAAGGCGATGGCCTTCTACCAGGCGAGCAAGCGCGAACATCTCAGCATCGCGCTCTCCTGCCTGGACCGGGTCCGCACCGAATATCCCGACGGGCTTCCCCACGACGACATCCGCGCGCCCGACGAGCCGCTGTTCGGGGCGAAGTAGAACTAGGGGCGGAGGCTGTCCAGGAGGAAGCGGCCGCGCCGGTCGTAGTCCTCGCGGGCGGGCTTGGGCCGGTGGCGCAGCACCAGCGCGTTGGCGACCAGGGCCTGGTACATGTCCTCGGCGGTGAAGTCGGGGCGGAGCACGCCGGCCTTGTGCGCCCGCTCGACGAGGGCGATTCCGGTCGCCCGGCCCGCGTTCCACTGCGCGGCGACCTGCGCGGAGTCGGGATAGGACTTGAGGTGCACGTCGACCGCCGCCGGCTCGCGGTACTGCAGGTCGAGCAGGTCGGTGACGTAGGTGGCGAGCCGCTCCCACGGGTCGCCGGGCCGGCGGGCTCGGTCCAGGATGGCGCGCATCTCGGCCCCGACGAGCTCTTCGATGACCGCGTCGATGAGGCCCTGGCGGCCGCCGAAGCGGTTGTAGATGGTCGCCTTGCTGACCCCGGCGGCGGCGGCGATCTCCTCCAGGGGCGTGCCCAGCCCCCGGCCGTGGAAGGCGGCGATGGCGGCGGCCCGGATCTGGGCGACGTTGCGGGCGGCATCGGCCCGCAGGCCCGGTCCCGCGCTGGACGTCATGAGCACCAGGTTAGCAACTTGACCCTGGCGTCAACATGACAGTAGCGTCAAGTTAGCTTCAGTGGTCGTCAGATGAGGGGTTTCGCCATGTCCACGTCCATCGCCGTCTTCGGCGCCGGGCCCGGCCTCGGTCAGGCGGTCGCCCGGCGCTACGCCCGCGAGGGGTACGACGTCGTCCTGGTGGCCCGCCGCCGGGAGCCGTTGGAGCGGCTGGCCGAAGACCTGGCCGGCGGTGGCGGTGCGGTCCACGTCGTCGCCGCCGACCTGTCCGACACCGCGTCCGTCCCCGCGCTGGCCGAGTGGGTTCGCGGCCGGGTCGGCCACCTCGACGCGTTCTACTACGCCCCGACTCCGGACGGGGGCTTCGTCCCCGCGGCCGACCTGACCGCCCGGCGCGCCCGGGAGTACCTGCCGCTCGCCTACTACACGCTGCTCGACCTCGTGGAGCAGTTCCTCCCCGGCATGCTCGAACGCGGCCACGGCGCAATCCTCACCGCCCAGGGCGCCAGCTCCCTCCGAGGCCTGCCGACCATGAGCGGCCCCGGCCCCGCGCAGGCCGCGCAACGCAACTACCTGCAGTCCCTGCACGCCGAGGTGGCCGGCAAGGGCGTCTACGTCGGCATGCTCTACATCGGCGCGATCGTCGAGCACAGCGCCTTCCACACCTGGACGACGACCTCCGACGGCGGCGGCGCCCGTGACTGGGGGCCGACCGTGAACCCCGACCACCTCGCCGGCCTGCTCCGGGACATGCACGCCAGCAAGGGTCCGGCCGAGGCCGCCTACCCCGACGGGATCCTCAACCGCTGACACCCCTGTCGGTGCCGGCGGTGGTTGTCGGGTGCTAGTAGAGGTAGATGTCGACGAGTAGGGCGGCCAGCGCGGTCAGCGCGGCTGGGGCGATCACGCGGTGGGCCGGGTCGGTTCGCAGCGGGCCGAGGCAGAGCAGGAGGAACGCCGAGGCGAGGGCGAAGATGCCGGAGCCGGTGTCCTGCCAGCTGATGGGGAAGACGGGGATGGGGGCGTCGGTGAAGAAGGTGCTGGCGTGGGTGGCGCGCAGGATGGCGTTCCAGGCCAGTGGGCCGGTGGCCGCGGCGAGCGCGCCGGCGGCCGTGACGGGGACGCGGTGGTTGCGGCTGGTGAGCGCGAGCGCGAGTGCGGCGACGATCGCGGAGAGCGCGGCGCCGTAGCCGATGGTGGGCCAGCTGATCATTGCGGCTTCCCGGGTTGGGTGTTGGTGGCCTCGGTTGCCGCGCGACGTGTGGTGGCGAGCGTGACGGCGTCTCCGGTGGCCCAGTAGTGCAGGTAGAACAGGCGTGGTTGGTCGGTGAGGGCGTGGTTGTGCAGTTCGACGAGGCCGATGCCGCCTCGGCGTAGTGCTTGGATGACCGGGGTGACTTCGGGTGCGGTCAGGACGAGGTCGCCGTTGGTGGCGGCCTGGCCGCCGCCGAGGGGTTGGAAGTTGATCGCGGTGGTGACGCCGGTACCTGGCGGGAGGATGTGCCCGTTGTCGGTGATGGTTTCGCGGCGCGGGATGCTGAACTTGTAGACGCCGCCGTCGGCGGTGCCGGGGCGGCCGAGGGCGTGGTCGATGCCCGGGGTGTCCAGGTCGAGCGGCGGCTGACCGGATGCCGAGGTCGGCGGGGTGTTGGTGGCCGGCGGGATGGTGGTGGTGTCGAGCGCGGCTCGTAGGCCCTGAGCCAGCCGTGCCGGGTCGCCCATGGCGTGGAAGTGGGTCCACCACACCGGCGGGGTCTGTTGGAGAAGGTGTTTGTGTAGCGCGGTCTGGGTGATGCCGTGCGATTGCAGGGCGTCGGTCACCTTGGGTAGTTCGGCCTCGGTGACGACCAGGTCGCCCATGGCCAGGGTGGCGTCGTGGTAGCGCGCGAAGGCGGCGTAACCGCCGAGCGAGAGCCCGGGCTTGATCGCCACCTGTTGGGAGACCACCGCCAGGTCGGAGCGGGTGAGCGGGATTCGGTATACGCCCGCGCTGTCGAGCTTGCCGGTGCGGGCGAGTGCGTCGGCGACGGGCTTCCAGTCCGCGTCGGTGGTGGCCATCGGCGCCTGGTCGGCGGATGTGCCGCCGGGCGGGTGGTCGGGTGTGGCGCCCCCGCCGCAGGCGACCACCGCGGCCAACAGCACTGCCAACAGCACTGCCAACAGTGCGGGCGACACGGCGGCCCGCAGCGCTCTCCTCGGCGCGGTTGGTGGCTGGTGTGCTGCCGCGGTCACCGGCGGGAACACCCGCGAGTGTGGGTGGGAGCGTGGTTGCATGGTGCTTGGGTAGTCCGGCGAGATGAAGCCTTCATGAAGGTGGAAGGGGCGATCACCCGCTCGGGGCCACACTGGTGTGCCCCGGGCGAGAGGACGGGCCGAGATGCGGGTGTTGGTGGTCGAGGACGAGCCGAAGATGGCCGGTCTGCTGCGTCGGGGCCTGGCCGAGGAAGGCTATGCGGTCGACCTCGCCGCCGATGGACCATCCGGGCTCGCCGCCGCCGTCGCCCACCCGTACGACGTGGTGGTGCTGGACGTGATGCTGCCGGGGAGCTCGGGTTTTCAGGTGTGCCGCGAGCTGCGCCGGCGCCGGGTGTGGGTGCCGGTGCTGCTGCTCACCGCCCGCGACGGTGTCGGTGACCGCGTGCACGGCCTCGACGGCGGCGCGGACGGCTATCTGACGAAGCCCTTTCACCTGGTCGAGTTGTTCGCCCGACTCCGGGCGTTGATCCGGCGCGGCCCGGTCGCCCGGCCCACCGTGCTGAGTGCCGGAGGGCTTCGGCTGGACCCGGCCAGCCGGCGGTGCTGGCGCGGTGACGACGAGATCGTGTTGACCGGCAAGGAGTTCGCCGTGCTGGAGGCGCTGCTGCGTCGGCCGGGCACGGTGGTCACCCGCGAGGCACTGCTGGAGCATTGCTGGGACTTCGCCTACCAGTCCCGGTCCGCCCGATCCAACGTCATCGACGTGCACATCCGGTCGCTGCGCGACAAGGTCGACCGGCCCTTCGGGGTCGCATCGGTGCGGACCGTGCGCGGCGTCGGCTACCGCATCCATCCCGACGGTGGCCAACCATGCCCGTGACGCGCTGGCCGGCAGCTCGCTGGCCGCTGCGGATGCGGCTGACGGCGTGGTCGGTGGCCGTGATGGCGCTCGTGCTGGCCGGGGTGGGCATCGGCGCGGTGCTGCATCTGCGGGGCGCCTACGACGAGTCCCTCGACGCGGCCCTGCAGGCCCGCCTGGACGCCTTGCGGAGACCGGGAGCCGTGATCGGCGACTCGACCGGTGCCTCGGACACCACCGAGCAGCTGCTCGACCTCGCCGGCGCCCCGCTGGCCGGCTCCGGGGTGCTCGGTGGCCGGGCGCTGCTCGACCCCGCCGAGATCGCGTCCGCCAGCCGGGGCGGGCTCGTCCGCGCCGAGCACGACGCCGCGCCGGGAATGACCGGGCCGGTGCGCGTGCTCGCCGCCCCGACCTCCGACGCACACGCCGTGGCGGTGGTCGCGGGCAGCCTCGCCAGCCGCGACGACGCCGTCGCCGACCTGCGCGAGGAGCTGTCGGTGGCGTTCCCGCTCGTGCTGGCCGCCGCCGCGGTCGGCGCCTACCTCGTGGCCACCGCGGCGCTGCGCCCGGTGGAACGCCTCCGCGCGCACGCCGAGCAGATCAGCGCCGAGAACACCCACCAACGCCTGCCCGTGCCACCCACCCGAGACGAGCTCGCCCGGCTCGGACACACGCTCAACGCCATGCTCGACCGGCTCCGCGCCGCCCTGGACCGTGAACAGCGCTTCGTGGCGGACGCCAGCCACGAGCTCCGCACCCCGCTCAGCCTGCTCACCACCGAGATCGAGCTCGCCCTGCACCGCCCCCGCGAGTCCACCGAGCTACGGGCCGCACTGCGCTCGGCCCTTGACGAGACCCGCCGCCTGACCACCCTCGCCCAAGACCTCCTGCTGCTCGCCCGCACCGAACACTCGCCACACCACGCCGGCGGTGAAACCGGTGCCCTGCCCACCCGACTGGCATCGATACTCGCGGCCGCGGCCGAGCACACCTCACCGGGCGCCGGCGAGATCATCGTGGACTGCCCCGCCGAGCTCGCCGTCCACGCCGACCCCGACGACCTGCAACGCGCCGTGCGCAACCTGCTCGACAACGCGGCCCGCCACGGCCACGCCCCCATCCACCTCCGCGCCCACCACAACCCGGCGGACGGTGCCGTCTCCATCGAGGTCCGCGACCACGGCCCCGGAATCCCCGCCGCATTCCTGCCCCACGCGTTCGAACGCTTCACCCGCGCCGACGCCGCCCGCGGCGGTTCCGGCACCGGCCTCGGCCTGGCCATCACCGCCGCCCTCATCCACCACATGCACGGCACCGTCACCGCACACAACCACCCCGAGGGCGGCGCCACCATCACCATCACCCTGCCCGCCCCCACCGATACCCCCCACACCCTCCGTCGAGGCTGACTCAAGTGTCGGTGCCGCATGCGAACATATGTTCGTGTCGGGCGACGCGGACATCCTGCATGCCGACCTGGACTCGTTCTACGCCTCGGTCGAGCAGCGGGACGACCCGCGCCTGCGGGGCCGCCCGGTGATCGTCGGCGGCGGGGTGGTGCTCGCGGCCAGCTACCAGGCGAAGGCCTACGGGGTGCGGACCGCGATGGGCGGCGCGCAGGCCCGCCGGCTGTGCCCGATGGCGATCGTGGTGCCACCGAGGATGTCGGCGTACACCGAGGCCAGCCGGGCGGTGTTCGAGGTGTTCCACGACACCACGCCGCTGGTCGAGGCGCTGTCCATCGACGAGGCCTTCCTCGCCGTGGGCGGCCTGCGGCGGATCCGGGGCGCGCCGGCCGACATCGCGGAACGGCTGCGGCGCCGGGTCGCCGAGGAGGTCGGGCTGCCGATCACCGTCGGCGTGGCGCGGACCAAGTTCCTGGCCAAGGTGGCCAGCCGGGTCGCCAAGCCGGACGGGCTGCTGGTGGTGCCGCCCGAGCGCGAGCTGGCGTTCCTGCACCCGCTGCCGGTGGAGATGCTGTGGGGCGTCGGCCGGGTCACCGCCGAGAAGCTGCACGGCTGGGGCATCACCACCGTTGCCGAGGTCGCCGAGCTGAGCGAGTCGACGCTGGTCTCGCTGCTCGGGCGGGCCGCGGGGCGGCACCTGCACGCGCTGGCCAACAACCGTGACCCGAGGCCCGTGCAGCCCGGGCGCCGGCGCGGCTCCATCGGCTCGCAGCGCGCGCTCGGCCGCTCGCGGCTGTCGCCGGAGGCCGTCGACGCGGTGCTCGTCGGGCTGGTGGACAGGGTGACCCGGCGGATGCGCGCGGCCGGGCGGGTGGGGCGCACCGTGGTGCTGCGGCTGCGGTTCGACGACTTCGCCCGCGTCACGCGCTCGCACACCCTGGCCGGCCCGACCGCGCACACCGAGACCATCCTGGCCACCGCGCGAACCCTGCTGGCGGCGGCAACGCCGATGATCGAGCGGCGCGGGCTGACGCTGGTCGGGATCGCGGTCGCCAACCTGGGCGACGACGAGACCGTCCAGCTCACGCTGCCGTTCGACGGCCCGCCGATGGCGCTGGACATCGCGGTCGACCGGGTCAAGGGCAGGTTCGGCTCCTCGGCGGTGACCAGGGGCGTGCTGCTCGGGAAGGACCAGGGTTACGAGATGCCCCGGCTGCCCGACTGAGCGCGCGGGTCGTCAATGGCGATGCCGGGCCAGCAGTTGGTCCAGCCGTGCGGTCGGCGAGATGACGTCCGGCTCGGTGCGGACGGCCACCACCGCCGGTCGCGGCTGGGCAAGCGCGTCGCGGAGCACGGCGTGGAGGTCGCCGGCATCGCAGACCTGATAGCCGGCCGCGCCCAGCCCGGCCGCCCAGGACACGAGGTCGACCGCCCCGATGTCCACGGCGGCCGTGCGGCCGAGGTCGCGGGCCTGGTGCATGGCGATGGTTCCGTACAGCCCGTTCTGCATGACCACCACCACGATCGGCGCGCCGTGACGCGCGGCGACCTCGATCTCCTGCCCGGTCATCAGGGCTCCGCCGTCCCCCACCACCGCGACGACGGCGCGGTGCGGCGCGGCCAGCTTCGCGGCCACCGCCGCCGGCACCGCGTATCCCATCGCCCCGTTCACCGGTGCGAGCTGCCGGGTCGTCGGCGGGAAGCGCCAGTACCTGTGCAGGAAGGACGAGAAGTTGCCCGCGTCGCTGGTGACGACGGCGTCCGGGGGGAGAACGGCGTGCAGCGCGGTGACCACCCGAGCGGGATGTACGCCGTCGCCGGCGGGTGGCTGGCCCACCGCATCGGGCAGCGACCACGCGTCGGCGGCCGCGTGCGCCGAGCGCCAGTCCACGGCGCGCGCCGGGCCCGGCCACGAGGCCAGGGCGTCGACCACCTCGACGGGGTCGGCGTCGAGCCAGTCGTGGTTCTCCGAGTCCGGCGCTCCGTAGCGGCCCACGTGCACCACCGGGCAACCGGCACGGGGAAGCCGGTACCGCTGCGTGGTGATCTCGTCCAGCCTGGTGCCGATCACCAGCAGCAGGTCGGTGTCGTGCACGGCGCGGAAGGTCTCGTCCGGGACGGAGAGGCCGAGGTGGCCCACGAACTGCGCATGATCGACCGGGAAGGCGTCCTGGCGCCGGAACGAGGTGCACACGCCGAGACCGAACCGCTCGGCCATCCGCGTCAGCGCCGCGCCGGCCGGCCGTGCCCCCTCGCCGAGCACAGCGACGGGGCGGCCGGCGTCCAGCAGCCGCGAGGCCAGCGACTCGACGGCCGAGCCGCCGGTCGGGGAAGGTGTCGGCGAGACGCTGCCCCGTACCGCCCCGTCCGACAACGGGGCGCCGGAGAAGTCGCTGGGCACCGCGATGGCGACGGGGCCGGGGCGCCCGGTGGTCGCGATCCGCCAGCCGCGAGCGACCAGCTCGGGCATGTCCTCGGCACGCTCGGCGGTGACCGCCCACTTGGTGATCGGGCCGTAGAACGCGGTGAGGTCGACCTCCTGGAACGCCTCCCGGCCACGCACCGAGGAGTCGACCTGGCCCAACAGCACGATCATGGGGGTGGAGTCCTGCCGCGCGGTGTGCACGCCGATGGCCAGGTTGGCGGCTCCGGGCCCGCGGCTGGCCAGCGCCACCGCCGGGACGCCTGTCAGCCGCGCGTCGGCGTCGGCCATGAAGGAGGCGCCCGACTCGTGCCGCACCGAGATCAGCCGCAGCCGGTCGTGCGCGGCGATCTGGTCGATCACGGACAGGAACGACTCGCCCGGGACCGTGTAGCACCGCCGGGCGCCGGCCTCGGCGAGCACGTCGACGACCGCGTGGGCGACTGTGGTCACGGCCGGTCTCCCCTCGTCAGAAGATCTCCGCGACAGCCTTGCCGATGCCCTGCACCGCCGCCACCGCGACGAACAGCGCCACCAGCCCGAGGCCGAGGTTCTCCTTCCAGCCGTTCACGTACTCGGCCATGATGTCCCGCCGGTTCAGCAGCACGATCAGGGCGATCACGATCAGCAGCAGGAACGGCGACGTGAGCACGTGCGAGACGACCACCAGCGCCACGAAGCCCGGCGCCTGGGGCAGCGACCACACCACGGCGGCCAGTCCCCAGACGATCATCCACCGATAGACGGGGTCCCGCCCGGCGCCGCCCTCCGGGTAACGCTCGGCCCGCCGAGGCCGCACCACGTGCAGCGACTCCACCACCATCGTGCTCAGCGCGAACAGCGACCCGGCCACGGTGGTCCAGGCCGCCCCGAGCAGGCCGAGGTAGAAGATGTACGGCCCGACCGGCCCCACCGCCGTGCCCAGGGCGCCGGCGATGTCGCCTGCCTCGCTGACGCCTTGCCTGCCGAACAGCACCTCGGCCCCGATGGCCCACACGGCCACCGCGAGGAACAGCACGACGACCGTGCCGAACAGCAGGTCGTAACGCTGGACCTTGCGGTGTGCCGGGGTCGTCCAGCCCTTCTCACGAAGGAACTCCGGGTAGAACAGGTTGGCCATGGAGCCGAGCGTGGCCAACACCAGGCTGGAGGCGACCAGGCCGGAGTCGAAGATGCCCTGTTGGGCGGGCAGCTCGAAGGCGAAGCCCTTGGCCAGCTCGCCCCAGCGGATCCCGACCAGCGCGATGCCCACCACGAAGGTGACCACCATGATCACCAGCACCGCCTTGAAGATGCGCTCGATCACCCGGTACGCGCCCCTGAGCGTGACCGCGAAGACCGACAGCGCACCGACCACCGCCCACCAGAACGACGGCAGCCCGCCGAACAGGCCCGCCAGCGCCACCCCCACCCCGCTCAGGCTGAACGCCAGCAGGATGTGCGTGTAGATGACGAACGAGACGAGCATGAGCCACCCGAACGCCGGGTGCACCCGCGCGATGCCGCGCACGATGCTCGGATCCCGTCGCGCGTTGTAGAGCGGGTACTTGCCCAGCGCGTTGACGAACACGAACCGGAACACCAGCGACAGCGGCAGCACCCAGAGCAGGGCGTATCCGTAGTTGCCTCCGGCCACCGAGTTGTCGATCAGGTCGCCGGTGCCGACCCAGCTCAGCGCCACCACGATGCCCGGACCGAAAGCCTTCAGGTAGGCGAGGAAGTTCTCGGCCGGTGGATCGCTGGCCGCGCGCCGTGGCGTGGTGCCGGTGGACTCCCGCTCGCCCATGACTCTCCTCGTCGCCGTTGTCGAGGTCCGATGGTGCGCCAGTACGCTGGTATACCACGCCGCACGGCGATGAGGTACTCCCGACGAGAGGGATCCCGCGATGACGACCCATCCGCCGCTGGCGCCCGGCACCCTGCGCGCGCTCGGTGCCGCGAGCACCGCGACGCTGACCACCCAGCTGATGGCGCGCGGGCTGCGCAACACGTACCTGTCCGGGCTGACGGCGCTGAACCCCGGACGCACCCGGATGGTGGGCGAGGCGTTCACGCTGCGCTACATCCCCGCCCGCGAGGACCTTGACGTACTCGCCGTCTACCAGGACTACGACCACCCGCAGCGCCGCGCCGTGGAGTCGGTCGCCCCGGGCGCCGTGCTGGTGATCGACTGCCGGGGCAGGACCCGGGCGGCGTCCCTCGGGCACATCCTGGCGACCCGCCTGATGCGCAGGGGCTGCGCCGGGATCGTCACCGACGGGGCGGTCCGGGACAGCCACGGGTTCGCCGCGCTCGACCTGCCGACGTTCGCGGCCGGTGTGTCCGCCACCACGAACCTGGCCCAGCACCACGCCGTCGACATCGACGTGCCCATCGGCTGCGCCGAGGTCGCGGTGTATCCGGGCGACATCATGGTCTCCGACGACGACGGCGTGATCTGCGTGCCACGCCATCTCGCCGACGAGGTGGCGGCGGCCGCCGTGGAGCAGGACCGGCTCGAGGAGTTCATCCTCGCCCGGGTGGACGCCGGCGCGCCGCTGCGGGGCACCTATCCGCCGGACGAGTCCACGTTGCGGGACTACCGCCGGTCGACCAGCGACCGGTGAGTGTCGAGGCCCGCGACCGAGCCGCTCGGCGCGAGCTCGGCCGAGGAACTCGGCTCGGCGGTGGTCAGCCGCGTGATGGAACGCCCGATGTGCCGGCGCAGCAGGTCCTCGGCCTCGTCGGGGCGGCGCCGCTCGACGGCGCGCAGGATCTCGCGGTGCTCGTCCAGCTCGCGGCGCCAGGTGGGCCACTGCTCCCAGAGCAGGCTCACGGTGCCGAGCGCGGTGAGGTCCTGCAGGTCGTCGAGCGCCGAGACGACCATATCGTTCGGGCAGGTCGAGTACAGGGCGCGGTGGAACCCCCGGTTCGCCAGGCTGAGCCGGACCTGGTCGTCGGCCTCGACGAACCGCGCCGCGTCGTCCAGCGCTCGCCGCGCCTCGGTGGGGTCGAATCCACCGTCCGAGGCCGCCCGGGCCGTCGCCCACGGTTCCAGCAGCATCCGCATCTCGTAGATCCGCCGCACGTCCTCGGCCCCGAGCCGCCGCACGGCGATGCCCCTGTTGCGGGTCGAGGTGAGCAGCCCGGTCGAGGTCAGCGAGATCAGCGCCTCCCGAACCGGGGTCTTGGAGACGCCCAGCAGCTCGGCGATCCGGCGCTCCACGAGCACCTCGTCCGGCTTCAGCTCACCGGACAGGATCGCGGTCTTGAGGGACGCCGCGACGAGGTCCGACCGGGTCGTCGAGCGGCCCAGCGGGGGCAGCGAGGGCTGACCCGGTTCACGCGTCACCAGATTGGTATACCACGGCGTTGACCAGCGTCCCGGCATCGACGTCGGCGGGCGTGGGGCGGTCGGTGAGGCGTTCGCGGATCTCCGAGGCGGCCTGTCGGAGGTGTTCGAGCAGCAGCCTGGTGCTCGGGCTCGGCGCTCGGTCCCTGGGCACCGTCACCCCGACCAGGCGGTGCACCGAGCGCAGCGCGGTCGGCAGCGTGGTCAGCCGGTCGTCCTCCTCGGCGATCAACATCGGCAGCGCCGCGATCAGGTCGCTGTCCAGCAGCAGGTGCAGCAGGGTCAGGATGGACGTGCACTCCACCCGGTCGCGCGGCAGCGGCAGCCCGTCGGCGAAGAAGACCTCCTCCAGCTCGTGTCGCAGCGCGGTCTGGCTGACCGGCAGCACCCACGGGTAGCCGAGCAGCTCCCCCAGCGACGGCTCGGGCAGCGCCTGCGCCGGGTGCCCGGCGCGGGTGACCAGCCGGATCGGCTCCTGGTACAGCCGGATCTGCGCCATCTGGCCGCCGTCCTCCCCCGGCCGCAGCCGCCCGACCATGAGGTCGATGCGCCCGGCCAGCAGGTCGGCGGCCAGCACGTCGGGCGTGGCCTCCTTCACCACCACGGTGACCCTGGGGCGCTCGCGCTTGAGGCTCAGGATCGCCTTGGGCAGCAGCAGGTTCGACCCGGCGAGATGGGTGCCCACCGTGACGGTGCCGACGTGGCCCTCGTTCAGCTCCGTCACGTGCTGGCCCGCCTGGCGGATCTGGGCCAGCACGGCGCGCGCGTGCTCCAGGAACGCCTCCCCGACCAGCGTGGGCGACACCCCGCGCGGCCCGCGCTCGAACAGCTCGACGCCCAGGATGGCCTCCAGGTCGCGCAGGCCCCGCGTCACCACCGGCTGGGTGATGTGCAGCTGCTCGGCGGCGCGGACCACGCTGCCCTGCTCGGCGATCGTGGTGACCAGCACCAGGTGCCGGAGCTTCAACCGGCCGTCGAGCAGCCGCGCGGGGTTCATCGCATGAGGATATGCCTCACTGGCCATGCTTGTCGTGAGCGACTTGTGCACACGAGCATGGCTCCGCTCAGCCGATCTTGACCCCGAAGACCTGCAGGAGCGTGTAGATGCCGAGCAGCCCGATGGCGATGCTGCTCACGACCAGCAGGGCGTTGAAGACCCGCCCCCCGTAGAGCCCGGGGTCGGTCTCGGCCCGCCGCAGGTACCACACGGCGGCGACCACGGCGACCAGGAAGATCCCGGTCATCACCCCGCCGATCTGGACCATGAGCACCGGGGACTGGATGGCCAGGTACGCGATCGCCCAGACGATCGGCAGGGCGACGGTGAACACCCGGATCCAGCGCATCCGCACGACCGGGTCCTGCCAGTCCAGCACGCCGAGGGTGGCCAGCAGGTTCACGTACATCCGCGACCAGCTCGGAATGGCCGCCCACATGGTCGAGCCGAGCACGGCGATCGCGCCGATCAGGAACACCACGCTCGCCCAGCCGCCGAGCGTGTCGGTGTAGATGCGGGACAGCGTGGTGATCATCCCGTTGCCCTGGGGCACCAGGCGCTGCGGGTGCAGCACCGCCGCGCCCATGAGATAGAAGGCCAGCGTGCCGAACGTGTAGATGACCCAGGACACCAGCGCGTCCTTGTACATGACCTTGATCCAGCCGTTGGCCCGGCGCCGCCAGGCCTCGCTGCCGTCGTTCGGCCCGGCCCAGCGCGCGTAGCCCTTCTCGATGCACCAGTAGGTGTAGAAGGTGACCTCGTCGGCGCCGACACCGGTGATGCCGAACATCGCGACCGCCGCGCCGACCGCCCCGGCCGGGATGAGGAAGGTCATCCCGCTGGCCAGGTCGCCGGCGCCGTACGGGAACGGGGTGAGCGGCAGCCCGAGCGCGATCAGGACCGTGACGAAGGTGAAGACGACGACGAGCAGGAACGCGCCGCGCTCGATCAGCGAGTACCTGTTGGAGTACAGCAGCGCGATGCTGCCCGCGGCGAGGAACACGGTCCAGGCGACGATCGAGGTGGAGCCGAGCGGGTCCCCGCCGATCGGCAGCAGGATGCTGAAGGCCACCGCCGTGCCGCCGATGATGCCGCCGGCCTGCAGCAGCTTGGACAGCGCCAGCAGCGTCCACAGCACGTTCACCCAGCCCACCCCGCCGACCGTGGGCGGCACCCGGTTGTAGCCGGTGAGCGCGGGTTGCCCGGTGGCGATCGTCCAGCGGGCCAGCTCCACCTGCACGGCGACCTTCACGAACGTGCTGAACACGACCAGCCAGAGCAGCGTGAACCCGACCTGGGCGCCGAGCACGGTGGTCGCGATGAGCTCGCCGGAGCCGACGATGGACGCGCTGAGGATCAACCCGGGTCCGAGGTAGCGGAAGCTGGCCCGCCAGCCCACCGGCGGGTCCTTGATCCCCTCCTCGGTGAGGGTGTACGGGTCGGTCCGGTCGTACCCGGGCGTGGTGGACATGTCCAGCTCCCTTGCTGGTTTACGGATCGGCGGTCCGTCGTCGCGGGACGAGCCCGCGCAGGGCCGGGTAGAGCAGCACCAGCAGCGTGATCACCATCAGGGTGGCGCTGATCGGCCTGGTGAAGAACTGCGTGAGGTCCCAGTCGGTCTTGATGACGCTCTGCATGAAGTTCTTCTCGACGATCGGCCCGAGCACCAGCCCGAGCACGACCGGGGCGAGCGGGAACCCGGTTCGCTCCATGAGGTAGCCGAGCACCCCGAACAGGAGCATGACGACGATCTCCAGCTGGCCGTTGTTGATCGCGAACGCCCCGACGACGCAGAACGCGACGATGATCGGCATCAGCACGGCGGAGCGCACCCGCAGCAGCAGCCCGCTGGCCCGGACCGCCAGGTAGCCCAGCGGCAGCATCAGCAGGTTCGCCACGATGAAGATCAGGTAGATGCCGTACAGCAGCGCGGACTGCGAGGTGAACAGCTCCGGCCCCGGCTGTACGCCCTTGACCAGGAGAACCCCGATCAGGATCGCGGTGATCGTGTCGCCCGGGATCCCGAAGACCAGGGTGGGCACGTACGCCGAGGCCAGCGCGGCGTTGTTGGCCGAGCCGGCGGAGACGACCGGCTCGATGTGCCCCTGACCCCTGCCGAACAGGTGGCCCTCCCGGGAGGCGTTCTTCGTCGCCGCGTAGGAGACCCAGGCGGCGATGTCTCCCCCGGCCCCCGGCAGCGCCCCGACGGCGGCGCCGATCGCGTTGCCGCTGGCCACCCCCTTGCGGTAGCGCCAGAGGGTGCGCGCGGTGTCCCGGAACATGCCCCGGGTGCGGATCCGGGCCGCGTCCGGGCGCCCGGCCGGGTGCAGCACGTTGCGCAGCACCTCGGACAGCCCGAACAGGCCGATCATCGCCGGGATGAAGCTGATCCCCTGCAGCAGCGACGTGCTGCCGAAGGTGAACCGCGCGTAGCCCAGCGCGACGTCGATCCCGACGGTCGAGAGCAGCACCCCGAGCAGCAGCGACAGCGCGCCCTTGACCTGCGAGCCCTGCGAGATGATCACCGAGGCGGTGAGGCCGAGGACGGCCACCCAGAAGTACTCGTAGGAGGTGAACCGCAGCGCGAACTCGGCGAGCGCGGGCGCGGCGGCCATCAGCACCACGGCGCCCGCGATGCCGCCGATGGCCGAGCCGACCAGCCCGACGCCCAGCACCCGGGCGCCGTGTCCGGACTGGGTGAGCCGGTAGGCGTCCTCGGTGTACGCCGCGCTCGCCGGGGTGCCCGGCATCCGGACCAGCGCCGAGGGCAGGTCGCCCGCGAAGATGGCCATCGCGGACATGGTGATGATCGACGCGATGGCCGGCAGCGGTTCGAGGAAGAACGCGAACGGCACCAACAGCGCCGTGGCCAGCGTCGCGGTCAGCCCCGGGATGGCCCCGATGAACAGCCCGTACACCGCCGACGCGAGCACCGCCAGCGGCAACGTCGGGTCGGCGAGCATGCCGAGCGCGGTGCCGAGGTTGTCCAGCATCGGTCGCTACCCCACGAGCCCAATAGGAAGCGGCACCAGCAACACGTGCTGGAACAGCACCCAGATGACGCCGGTGGTGAGCACGGAGGCGCCGGCCGCCACCAGGGGGCGGGTGCCGAGCCGCCACATGAGCAGGAACAACAGCGGGGCCATGGTCAGCACGAAGCCGAGCGTCTCGGCCAGCGCGAGGTAACCGGCGACGGCCCCCAGCACGGCCAGCGCGTTGAGACGTCCTCGCGGGGAGCTGACCACGGCGGGGCTTTCGGACGCGGCCCGGCGGAAGGTCAGCGCGGACCGCCCGGTGAGGACCAGCCCGAAGAGCACCAGCAGGGCGCCCACGATGCCAGGGAACAGCGCCGGACCCGGCTGCCCGGCCGGCAGCTCGGGGAAGCCCTGCACCATGACCAGGACGCCGGCCCCGAGCGCGGCGGCCAGCAGCCCTGCCACCAGGTCGGCGTGCCCAGACTCCTGGCTCACGAGCCGAGACCAGCGGCCTTCATGATCTCGCCCTTCTGGGCGTCCTGCTCGGCCAGGTAGGCGCCGAAGTCCTTGGCGTTGCGCCAGGCGAGCCCGAACCCGGTCTTGGCGAGGAACTCCTGATAGGCGGGGCCGTGCGCGATCTCGTCCAGGTGGCAGCTCAGCTCGTTCACCACGTTCTCCGGCATCCGGGCCGGCCCGGCGATGCCGCGCCAGGCCGCCATGGTGAAGTCGATGCCCTGCTCGCGCAGCGTGGGCACGTCCGGGAACTTGGGGTCGCGCTGCTCGCTCATCACGGCGATGGCCTTGGCCCGGCCGGCCCGGATCATCGTCTGGTTCTCGGCCAGGCTGGCGGTGGAGACGGTGATGCCGCCCGCCACCAGCTCCTGCAGCGCCGGCGCCGCGCCCTCGCTGGGCACCCACCGGATCGCGTCCGGCGCGAGGCCGGTCTTGAGCAGCAGCCCCGCCCTGGCCAGGTCCCAGATCCCGCCCCGGCCGGTGCCCGACGCGGTGGTCGCCCCCGGGTTCGCCCTGGCGTGGTCGAGCAGGGCCGCGATGCCCGTCCAGGGCGCGTCCGCGCGCACGGTGACGCCGGCCGGGTCGGAGTTGACCATGCCGATCGGGGTGAGCTGTCGGTACGACAGGTCGGTGAGGCCCTGCCAGTGCATCATGGTGATCTCGACGGTGGCCAGGCCGATCGTGGAGCCGTCCGGGCGCGCGCCCGCGATCGCGCTGTGCCCGACCGCGCCGCCGCCCCCCGTCCTGTTCACCACGTTGACCTGCGTGTGGAGCTTCTCGGCGAGCTGGCTGCCGATGAACCGGGCCACGCTGTCGGTGCCGCCGCCGGCCGCCCACGGCACGATCAGCTCGACGGTGCCCCGGGGATAGTTCGGCGCCAGGTCGCACCGGGTGTCCCCCGCCGCGCGCGATCTGGAACCGCAGCCGGCCAGGACGAGCAGGAGAACGGCGGACAGCACCGCGATCCGGATACGACGACGCGACATCGGCACGGCTCCAGTCGACTCCGGTCGGCATTGACAGAAGCGGGTTCCCGATGATGGTCAGCCGGGTCGATCCGGGTCAATCGCCTTCCCCGGCTAGCTCCCATCCGCGAAACGGATAACGTGACGCGCGTGGGACGGGTGGAGCACCTGGACTGGCTGGAGACGTTCGTCGCCGTCGTCGACAGCGGTGGCTTCAGCGCGGCCGCGGACGCCGTGCACCGCTCCCAGTCCCGGGTCAGCTCGCACGTCGCCTCGCTGGAGCAGGCGCTCGGCGCGCGCCTGTTCGACCGCAGCCACCGCCCGGTGCTGCTGACCGACGCCGGCGAGGCGTTCCTGCCGCACGCCCGCGAGGTGCTGGCCGGCCTGGCGCGCGGGCAGAACGAGGTGGACGCCGTGCTCGGCGTGGTCAGGGGCCACGTCGTGCTCGGCAGCTACCCGAGCGCCAGCGCCGCCTTCGTTCCCACCGTGCTGAGCGGGTTCAGCGCGCGGTACCCGGACGTCGGCGTCGACCTCACCGAGCGCCCCAGCCTGGACCTGTCCGAGGCGCTCGGCTCCGGGCGCGTGCACCTGGCGCTGCGCCCGCTCGCGCCGCGCGAGGACACCGACGGGCTGGCGTGTCGCCCGCTGTGGCGCGAGCCCCTGGTGGCCGTCTGTCCCCCGGACCACCCGCTGGCCGGGCTTCCGGCACCGCTGGAGCTGTCCGAGCTGGTCAAGCACCGCCTGGTGACCATCGGCGGCTCCCACCGGGAGGTGATGTACGAGGCGCACGCGGCGCTCAAGCAGTGCGGGACGCCCGCCACGATCGCCTGGCAGACCGACCAGCCGCAGACCCTGGTCAACTTCGTGCGCACCGGGCTGGGCGTGGGCATCACCAACAGGCTGGCGATGACCGTGTCCGACACCGCCGGCGTGGTGGTCACCGAGGTCGGCACGCTGTCGCAGGGCAGGACCGTCGGCGTGTTCTGGGACCCCCGCCGCTACCTGCCCAGGGCCGCCGGCGCGCTGCTGGAGCAGATAGTGGCCACCGCTCCCCCATCCGGCACCGTCGAGTTTGGTGCCGGTGAGTGACGAGAAGGATGCTCTATGGCTAACGTTGCGCCAGGGCGCCGGAAGGCGGGCGGGCGACGAAGCCGTTGAGGGAAGTGACTGGACGATGAGTGACCTCCAAGTGTCCCGGTTGAAGCCGAAGTCGGTGTTGGTCTGGTCGGCCGTCGCTGTCGTCGGCGCCGTGGCGTGGGGCGTGCTGGCGCTGTCGCGCGGCGAGCGGATCTCGGCGATCTGGCTGGTGGCGGCGGCGTTGGGTTCGTACGCGATCGCCTACCGGTTCTATGCGCGGTTCATCTGCCGTCGGGTGTTGGGGGTGGACGACCGGCGCGCCACCCCGGCGGAGCGGTTGAACAACGGGATGGACTTCCATCCGACGGATCGCCGGGTGCTGTTCGGGCACCATTTCGCGGCGATCGCCGGTGCCGGGCCGTTGGTGGGTCCGGTGTTGGCGGCGCAGATGGGGTATCTGCCCGGGACGTTGTGGATCGTGTTCGGGGTGATCTTCGCCGGCGCGGTGCAGGACATGGTGACGCTGTTCTTCTCGATGCGCCGCAACGGCCGCAGCCTGGGGCAGATGGCCCGCGACGAGATCGGGCCGATCGGCGGGGCGGCGGCGCTGATCGCGGTGTTCGTCATCATGATCATTCTGTTGGCGGTGCTGGCGCTGGTGGTGGTCAACGCGCTGGCGCAGTCGCCGTGGGGGACGTTCTCCATCGCGATGACCATCCCGATCGCGCTGTTCATGGGGTTCTACCTGCGCACGCTGCGGCCGGGTCGGGTGATGGAGACGACCGCGATCGGGGTCGCGCTGCTGCTGGTGGCGATCATCGCCGGCGGCTGGGTGCAGTCCTCGAGCTGGGCGGGTGCGTTCACCCTGAGCCCGAAGGCGCTGGTCATCTGGCTGATCGTGTACGGGTTCGCCGCGTCGGTGCTGCCGGTGTGGATGCTGCTGGCGCCCCGGGACTACCTGTCGACGTTCATGAAGATCGGCACGATCGGGTTGCTGGCGATCAGCGTGGTGATCGCCGCTCCGGTGATCAACAACGAGGCGATCACCAAGTTCGCGATCAACGGCAACGGCCCGGTGTTCGCCGGGGCGCTGTTCCCGTTCGTGTTCATCACCATCGCCTGCGGTGCGCTGTCCGGGTTCCACGCGCTGATCTCCTCGGGCACCACCCCGAAGATGATCCAGAAGGAACAGCAGATCCGGATGATCGGCTACGGGGCGATGCTCATGGAGTCGTTCGTCGCGATCATGGCGCTGATCGCGGCCTCGATCATCGACCCCGGCCTGTACTACGCGATGAACGCGCCTGCCGGGCTGCTGGGCAACACCGTGCAGTCGGCGTCGGCGGCGGTGAACAACCTCGGGTTCGCGATCACCACCGACACGTTGAACGACGCGGCCGCCGCGGTGCAGGAGAAGACGCTAATCGCTCGGACCGGCGGGGCGCCGACCCTGGCGATCGGGATGTCGGAGATCTTCTCCGGGGTGTTCGGCGGGGCCGCGCTCAAGGCGTTCTGGTACCACTTCGCGATCATGTTCGAGGCGCTGTTCATCCTGACCACGGTGGACGCCGGCACCCGGGTCGGGCGGTTCATGCTGCAGGACACCCTCGGCAACCTGTACAAGCCGCTGCGCCAGGTGTCCTGGAAGCCGGGCCTGTACGCCACCAGCGCGGTCGTCGTCGCGGCCTGGGGCTACTTTCTCTACGTCGGGGTGGCCGACCCGCTGGGCGGGATCAACCAGCTGTTCCCGCTGTTCGGCATCGCCAACCAACTGCTCGCGGCGGTGGCGCTCGCGGTGTGCACCACGCTGATCATCAAGTCCGGCAAGGCCAAGTGGGCGTGGGTCACCGGGGTGCCACTGGCCTGGGACGCGGCGGTCACCTTGACCGCGAGCTGGCAGAAGGTGTTCTCCTCCGACCCCACGCTCGGGTTCTTCGCCCAGCGCGCCAAGTTCGCCGCCGCGCTGGAGCAGGGCAAGGTGCTCTCCCCGGCCAAGAGCATCGACGACATGCGTGCGGTGGTCACGAACTCGACGGTGGACGGCATCCTGTCAGCGCTGTTCGCCATCCTCATCGTGGTGGTCCTCGCCGACGCGGTCCGGGTCTGGATCAAGGCGCTGCGCACGACCGAACCGCTGCCCAGCACCGAGGCGCCGTTCGTCGAGTCCAAGATCACCGCGCCGTCCGGGCTGATCCCCACCGCCGAGGAGCGCAAGGCCCTCGTCGGCGCCGGCCATGACGGGAGCTCGCCATGAGCCGGGTGGCCGAGAGCATCGGGTCGGCGTGGCGGGGCGTGCGCTGGTACCTGCGCGAGTTCTCCGGGGAGGCGGCGTACGACCACTACCTCGAACGCCACCGCCGCGAGCACCCGGGCGAACCGGCGATGACCAGGCGTGAGTTCGAGCGCTGGCGCATCGACCACAGCGACCCGGAGCCGGGCAGCCGCTGCTGCTAGACCCGCGCCGTCTCGTCGAGGGCGGCGAACCGGGGTGGCTCGAACGCCCGCACCGGGGGCACCGGGCCGGACACCGGCTCCAGCTCGACCAGGGCGTGCTGGCCGGCGCAGCCCTGGGCGAGCCGGGAGGTCCCCAGGTCGGTGGTCAGCACGTTCGGGTTGCCGTGCACGCAGGTCGCCAGCTCGGAGGACGGGTCGAACCAGGCGCCGGTGGACAGCTGCACCACGCCGGGCCTGACGTCCTCGGACACCACGGCCCCGGCCAGGCAGCTCCCCCGGTCGTTCCAGACCTGGACCACCTCGCCGTCGCGGATGCCGCGCGCGGCCGCGTCGTCGGGGTGGATGCGCAGCGGCTCGCGGCCGGCGACCTTGGAGTCCTGGCTGTGCGCGCCCATGTCGAGCTGGGCGTGCAGCCGGGTGGTCGGTTGGTTGGCGATCAGGTGCAGCGGGTAGTCGGCCGCCCGCGCGGAGCCCAGCCAGTCCCGGGGCTCTAGCCAGCTCGGCATGCCCGGGCAGTCGTCGTAGCCGAACCCGGCGATCGTCTCCGAGTAGATCTCGATGCGACCGCTGGGGGTGTCCAGCCGGTGCCCGTCCGGGTCGGCGCGGAACTCCGCGAACAGCACCCGGTCCTCGCGCCGGTCGGGCAGCTCGAACGCCCCGTCCGACCAGAACCTGTCGAAGTCGGGCACCTCGTACCCGCGCTCGGCCATCCGTGAGCGCCACCTGTCGTACAGATGCACCAGCCACTGCTCGGCCGTACGGCCCTCGGTGTACGCCTCGGCCACTCCGAGCCGCCGCGCCAGTCCGGAGAAGATGTCGTACTCGTCGCGCGCCTGCCCGACCGGGCCGCGCACCCGCTTCATGGCCAGCAGGTGGCTGTCGGCCCGCCCCACCCCGAGGTCGTCGCGCTCCAGCGTCGTGGTGGCCGGCAGCACGATGTCGGCGTGCCGCGCCGTCGCCGTCCAGTACGGCTCGTGCACCACCACGGTGTCCGGCATGGTGAACGCCCGCCCCAGCCGTTGCAGGTCCTGGTGGTGGTGGAACGGGTTGCCGCCGGTCCAGTACACCAGGCGGGCGTGCGGATAGGTGTACTCGCCGCCGTCGTAGTCGAACCGGCCACCGGGGTCGAGCAGCATGTCCGCGACCCTGGCGACCGGGATGAAGTCGCTGACCGCGTTGTACCCCTGCGACATCACCGGCGACCCGTACGCCGCGCGTCCGTCGCCGACGTCGGCCATCGAGCTGTAGCCGTGGCCGAACCCGCCGCCGGGCAGCCCGATCTGGCCGAGCAGGGCGGCCAGCGCGATCCCCGCCCAAACCGGCTGCTCGCCGTGCTGCGTCCGTTGCAGCGACCAGCTCACGTGCACCAAGGTCCGCCCGGCCGCCATCCGCCGGGCCAGCGTTCGAAGTTCGTCGGCCGGGATGCCGGACAGCCCGGCCGCCCACTCGGCGTCCTTCGGCTGCCCGTCGGCCTCGCCGCGCAGGTAGGCCAGGAAGCGGTCGGCGCCGACCGTGTACCGCTCGAGGAACTCCAGGTCGGCCAGGCCCTCGGACACCAGCACCGAGCACAGCCCGAGCATGACCGCGACGTCCGTGCCGGGGACCAGGGCGTACCGGTCGCCGGGCACGTCGGCCGGCAGGTCGTCGCGCAGCGGGCTGAAGCTCGCCACCCGCATGCCCCTTCGGGCCGCCGCCGCGAGGTGCGAGCCCAGCCGGTGCCTGGTGTGGCCGCCGGGGGCCACCCAGACGTTCGAGGTCCGCAGCCCGCCGAACGCGACGAGCAGGTCGGTGTGCTCGGCGATCACCGGCCAGGACGTGCCGCCGGCCATCACCTCCCGCGACCCGGCGGCGCCGACGACGTGCGGGAGGATCACCGTCGACGCGCCGTTGCTGTAGGTGTTCACCGAGCGGACGAACCCGCCGATGCAGTTCAGGAACCGCCGCATCTGGCTCTGGGCGTGGTGGAACCGGCCCGCGCTGGCCCAGCCGTAGGACCCGGCGTAGATCGAGGCGTTGCCGTACCGGGACCGGACCCGGTCGAGCTCGCCGGCCAGCAGGTCCAGCGCGGTGTCCCACTCGACCTCGACGAACCGGTCGGAGCCCAGGTGAGAGCCCCGTTCCGGGTCGGCGCCGGGCCCGCGTTCGAGCCACCCCCTGCGGATCGCGGGCCGGGCGACCCGCGCCGGGTGGTCGAGCGCGTCCGGGATGTTGGCCAGCAGCGGCGACGGCTCGGGATCGAGCGGATGCGGCTCGACGCGGAGCCGGCCGCCGTCCGAGATCGCGGTGAACGCACCCCAGTGGGTACTGTTCGGCACCGGATGACCACGGTCCACGGGCACCTCGCTTTGCCGTCCGATCTGACTCTCCGTCCAGCGTAAGTCACCCGGTCGGGGTGCCGCTCGACGAACAAGCCCTGGTCGGGGGTCACCTGGTCGACTGTTTCCCGATCTTGTGGCCGAGCTGATCACGTACGGTGACCGCCACCGCAAACGGCGGCCCGGCCCGCGTTCAGGAGACGACCGGCATGACGACATCGACCTCGCTGCTCGACTGGATCCTCAGTCTGTTCCGGGATCCGGCCGCCCGCGAGGCGTTCCAGGCGGACCCGAAGGGATACGCGGCCGAGCACGGCTTCGGGAACTTATCGGCCGCGGACGTGCACGACATCCTGTGCCTGCACGCGGACGACTCCGGTGGCGGGTCCGATGACGACGACGACCACGGCCGGGTGCCGCCGCCCCGGGACTACCACCACGACGAGGACGGCACCCGGTACCTGGAGCACCACGTCAACAACTACACGTTCGTCGAGAAGCACGACACGAACATCGACAACTCGGTGCACCAGGACATCGACACCCACGGCGGCGACTTCAGCCAGGTCATCGACAACGACCCGCTGGTGGCGTCCGGCGACGGGGCGGTGGCCGCCGGCGGGGACATCACCGACAGCACCCTGACCACCGGCGACGGCAACGTGGTCGGCGACGGCAACCAGGCGGTGACCGGCGACGGCAACTCCACCGCGTTCGGCACCGGCGACGCCACCAGCGCGAACTTCGACCACGCCAGCTTCGGCGACGGCGCCGCCGTGTCCCTGACCGGTGAGGCGGCCGGCTACGCCACCGACAACGACACGAACACCGCCGTGCACGCCTCCGGGTCCGGCTCCACCTCGCTCAACGCGGCGGGCACGCACGGCTACGCCGACCAGATGGCCGACCAGCAGGACCTGGACACCAGCGCGCACGAGCACGTCCAGGACGCCTCACACACCGACAGCCACAACGTGACGGACTCGTTCAACGACACCGCCGCCACGGACAGCCACGACTACGAGGCCCACCTCGCCTGACTACCCGACAGGGCCACGCCGTTCACCGTCGTACGCGCCCAGCCGCTCGATGCGCCGTCGCAGGCGGCGCGGCAACCACAGCTGGAGCAGGATGAAGTAGGCGAACAACACCGCGGCGAGCCAGAACCACGGCGAGGTGACCACCGCTTCCCTGACCTCCAGCAGAAGAAACAACACGAAAATCAGCGTCGTCCACACCCTGTTGCGACGCAGATCGTCGAGCTTCAGTCGAGCGAGCCGTCCCGCCGCCTGCCGAAGCTCGGGATCGGCGGGAACGGGACCTCGGGCGACGGCGCGCAGCACGACGGCGAGGTCCTCGGCCGACAGCGGACCGAGCACGGAGCGCACGTGCCGATAGCGCATCGCGGCGAATGGCCCCATCACCGCGCCGAAAATCAGACCGCCGATCGCCCCAGCGACGATGTCGAACGTCAGCGAGGTCGCCGGGGTGTTCCAGATCGCCGAAGACAACAGCGCGAACGCGATCGTCATGAGCAGCCCGAAGGCCAGCCCCGTGATCACGGAGAGCACCCACGCCGGAGCGTTCATCAGGTACCAGCGCACGGACGCTACGGAGGGTGCCCTCATGTCCCAGTTCTTAGCCCCTCGCGGAGGGGAGCCCTCCCAGGTATGGACTCAGCGGACATCGCCCACGGTGTACAGACGGCGTTCCAGGAAGGCGCGCTCGGCCGCGTTCTCGGTGCGCGCGATCGCCTCCCGGTATGCCTGTGCGGCCTCGGCGTCGCGGCCGGAGCGGCGGAGCAGGTCGGCGCGGACGGCGTGGAACAGGTAGTACCTGTCGAGGTCCAGCTCGTCGATCACGTCGAGCGCGGCGTGCGGGCCGTCGACCTCCGCGACCGCGACCGCCCGGTGCAGCGCCACCACCGGGCTCGGCGTGATCGACAGCAGCCGGTCGTACAGCGCCAGGATCTGGCGCCAGTCGGTGGCGGCCGCCGTCGGCGCGTCGCTGTGCACGGCGTTGATCGCGGCCTGGATCTGGTACGGGCCCGGCCGGTCGCGCCGAAGGCACCGCCGCACCAGCGCCTGGCCCTCGGCGACCAGCTCGCGGTCCCACCGTCTCCGGTCCTGGTCGGCCAGCAACACGATCGCCCCGTCCGGGGCGGTCCGGGCGGGCCGGCGCGACTGGACGAGCAGCATCAGCGCGAGCAGGCCCAGGACCTCCGGCTCGTCGGGCATCAGCTCGGCGAGCAACCGGCCGAGCCGGATGGCCTCCGCGCACAGGTCCTCGCGCACCAGGTGATCGCCGGAGCTGGCCGTATAGCCCTCGTTGAACACCAGGTAGACGATCGCGAGCACCGAGGCCAGCCGGTCCGGGAGATCGGCTTCGTGGGGCACCCGGTACGGGATCCGGGCGTCGCGGATCTTGCCCTTGGCCCGTACCAGCCGCTGCGCCATGGTCGGCTCGGCCACCAGGAACGCGCGCGCGATCTCCGGGGTGCTGAGCCCGCCGAGCAGCCGGAGCGTGAGCGCGACCTGGGCGCCGGTGGACAGCGCCGGGTGGCAGCAGGTGAAGATCAGCCGGAGCCGGTCGTCGGTCACCGCGCTCTCCTCCTCGCCCGGTTCCGGGTCGCCGCCGCGCGCGTGCAGCAGGGCGGCGGCCTGGTTCTGGCGGTCGTGCCGGGAGGACTCCCGGCGCAGCCGGTCGATCGCCCGTCGCCGGGCCGTGGTGATGATCCATCCGGCCGGGCTGGGCGGCAGCCCGTCGGCGGGCCAGCGGCGCACGGCCTCGGTGAACGCGTCCTGGACCGCCTCCTCGGCGAGGTCGATGTCGCCGAGGACGCGGATCAGGACGGCGACCGCCCTGCCGTGCTCTTCGCGGAACACCCGCTCGATCTCGCGGGCGGGCAGCGGCTCAGGCACCTGCGCGCGTCACCCGCAGCCCTCGCCGCCCTGCAGCGGCCTGACCTCGATCGGCAGGGTGATCGCCCGGGCCAGCTTGCGGCCCCACTCCAGGGCGGCGTCCAGGTCGGGCGCCTCGATCAGGGTGAACCCACCGAGGTGCTCCTTGCCCTCGGCGAACGGGCCGTCGGTCATGAGCACGTCGCTGTCCTTGAGCCGCAGCACGGTGGCGGTGCTCGGCGGGTGCAGGCCGCCGGAGAACACCCAGACGCCGGCCGCCTTCATCTCGGCGTTCACCGCCGCCACCTCGGCCATGATCGGGTCCAGCACCTCGGGCGGCGGCGGGGCGCCGTCGGGCTGGTAGATGCTGAGCATGTACTGCGTCATCGGGGTGCCTCCTCGTGCGGCGAGCGCCGGCCCGGTGCCAGCCTCTCACCCCCTATACGCACGGCCCACCGCCGTATCGACACCCCGCCCGTCACGAGTTCTGGTAAGTCGGCGGGAAGCCGAACGCGGCGAGCAGGTCGGGGTCGCCGAAGGCGACGATCCGGGCGATGCCGTCGGCGGCCAGTGTGAGCACGGCGATGCCGAAGGCCTGGTAGGTGCCGTCCTCCGCGCGGAGGTAGGCGGCCGCGGCCGGCTGCCCGTTCGCCCGGGTGGGCACCATCCGCCAGTCGCCGGGCGCGCCGAGCGCGTAGTTGATGATGTAGGGCGCGCAGGTCCGGCGCCCGGAGAACCAGGTGCGGGACGGGGGCATCTCCAGCACGGCGTCCTCGCGCAGCAGCTTCTCGATGGCCGCCGTGTCGGCGTTCTCGAAGGCCGCCATGTACCTGTCGAGCAGCGCGCGGGCCTGCGGCTCGGTGGGCTCGGCGACCCGGTCGGCCGACGGGGTGACCTCGTCGAGGCGGGCCCTGGCGCGCTGCAGCGTGCTCTTGACCGCCGCGACCGACGTGTCGAGCACCTCGGCGACCTCCGAGGCCGACCAGGCCAGCACGTCGCGCAGGAGCAGCACCGCGCGCTGCCGGCCGGGCAGGTACTGCAGGCTGGCGATGAGCGCGAGCCGCAGGCTCTCCCGGGAGGCGACGATCGCCGCCGGGTCGTCCGACTCGGCGCCGACCAGCGCGTCCGGCACCGGCTGCAGCCAGGTGACCTCCGGGCCGGCCATCTCGGGCGTGGCGTGCGGGTCGTCGCCGGGGCCGCCGAGGCCGGAGGGCAGCGGGCGGCGGGAGCGGTTGCGCAGCGCGGACAGGCAGGCGTTCGTGGCGATCCGGTACAGCCAGGTGCGCACCGACGACCTGTCCTCGAACCTGTCGTAGGAGCGCCAGGCCCGCAGGTAGGTCTCCTGCACCAGGTCGTCGGCGTCGTGGATGGAACCGAGCATGCGGTAGCAGTGCGCGAGCAGCTCACGCCGGTACGGCTCGGTGCGGCGGACGAACTCCGCGTTGTCCGGCGACACCCGCGTCATGCGCGCTCCCCCCTCGACGGCGGCAGCAGATTACTCCGCCCCGCCCCACCGGCCGGACGGAATTCCGCCGCGGCCGCCGGCGTTGGTCGGGGCGATGTCCCCGCCAGTCCGGTTGTCGCTGCTCGACCGCTCCCGCACCCGTGCCGGCGAGCCCGACGCGACGGCGCTGCGCCACACAGCGGAGCGCGCGCAACGGGCCGAGCGGCTCGGTTACCACCGCTTCTGGGTGGCCGAGCACCACGCCGTGCCGGGCATCGCCAGCGGCAGCCCTCCGGTGCTGATCGCCGCGATCGCGGCCCGCACCGAGCGGATCCGGGTCGGCTCGGGCGGCGTCATGCTGCCCAACCACCAGCCGATCGTGGTGGCCGAGCAGTTCGCCATGCTCGACGCGCTGTTCCCCGGCCGCATCGACCTCGGCGTCGGCCGCTCGCTGGGGTTCACCCCGCCGGTGCGCAGGGCGCTGCGCCGCGACGCCGACGCCCCGGACACCTTCGCCGACGACCTCGACGAGCTGCGCGCCTACCTTGACGGGCGCGCCCCGGTCACCGCGCGGCCCCGGCTGGACCGCCCGCTGCCGGTGTTCGTCCTGGCCACCGGCCGAGGCCTGGCCGTCGCCGGTGACGCCGGCCTGCCTGTCGTGCTCGGCGGCCCCATCCTGACCAGCGACACCCTGGACGCCGCGCTCGACGACTACCGCGCCCGGGCGCGCGCGGCGGGAGCTGAGCCCTACGTCGTCGTCGCGGTGGACGTGCTGGTGGCCGACTCGGCGAGCGCCGCCCGCGAGCTGGCGCTGCCCGAGGCCTGGGCGCTCGCCGCCGCCCGCACCACCGGCCGCTTCCCCGCGCTGGAGCCCGTCGACCCCGACCGGCCGCTGTCCGCGCGCCAGGCCGCGATCGTCGAGGACGCGGTCGGGCGCACGATCCACGGCGACGAGGCGTCCGTCGCGGCCGAGCTGGACGAGCTGCTGGCCCGCACCGGGGCCGACGAGCTGCTGGCGTCGACCTCGACGTTCGACCTGGACGCGCTGCGCTCCTCGGACGCCCGCCTCGCCGCGCTGGTCAGCCGATCGTCGGCGTCCGGGCCGGTCGCGACTCGTCGCTGATGATCTGGCCGTCGCGCAGCCGCACGACCCGCTTGGTGAACTCCGCGATGTCCTCCTCGTGCGTGATGATCACGACGGTGCGGCCGGCGTTGTTCAGCTCGACCAGCAGCTTCATGATCTCCGCGCTGGACGCGGTGTCCAGGTTGCCGGTCGGCTCGTCGGCGAGCAGCACGGTGGGCTCGATGATGAGCGCCCTGGCGATCGCGACCCGCTGCTGCTGGCCACCGGACAGCTCGGTGGGCTGGTGCTTCGCGCGGTCGGCGAGCCCCACCACCTCCAACGCCTTCCGCGCCCGGGACCGCCGGTTCCGGACGCCTGCGTACACCAGGGGCAGCTCGACGTTGCGCAGCGCGCTGGTGCGGGGGATGAGGTTGAACGACTGGAACACGAACCCGATCTTCTGGTTGCGGATCGAGGCCAGCTCCTTGTCCTTCAGGGTCGCCACGTCGATCCCGTCGAGCAGGTAGCGCCCGTCGGTCGGCACGTCCAGGCAGCCCACGATGTTCATCAACGTGGTCTTGCCGGAGCCGGACGGTCCCATGATCGCCACCAGGTCACCGTCGTCGATGCGGAGGCTGACATTGTCGAGGGCGCGCAACTCCACGGTGCCCATCCGGTAGATCTTGGTGACGTGGTCCAGCTCGATCATGGCGGCCCCAGAAGGTGTCCTCCGTCACACAGCGACCACCTCAGTATGCGCCATTCGGGCAACTTCAAAGGTGCGGGAGCAGGGTCCCGGCCCGTTTGACGGTGCGGATGATGGGGGCGGTCTCCAGGTCGCGGATGGCCTCCAGCGGTGCGACCCGCTCGGTCAGGTAGCGGTACAGGTCGGTGGTGTCGCGGCAGTTCACGGTGGCGGTGAGGTTGGTCGACCCGGTGGTGGCGGCCACGAACGAGGCCTCGGGGTGGGTGGCCAGGGTCCGCGCGGTGTCGACAAGGCCGGACGGTGCGACGGACATCCACAGCCGGGTCTGGGCGCGCAGCCCGAGGGCTTCGGGCGGGATGTCGAGCAGGAAGTTCAGGATGCCCGCGGCGCGCAGGTGGTCGAGCCGCCGGCGCACGGTGGACACCGACCATCCGGTCGCGGCGGCCAGGTCCGAGTACGAGGTTCGCCCGTCCGCGCCCAGCGCGTCGAGCAGCGGGCGGTCGGCCGGCCTCGGTTGCGCGGGCACGTCGTCGGGGTCGGGGAGCGCGGGCCGCAGCGCCCACTCCTGGTCGGGCGTCAGGTAGGACAGGCCGCCCCAGTCGGACGGGGTGGCGAAGGCGGTCATCAGGGCGTGCGCGGACAGCGAGAGGACCCGGTCGGTGCGCGGCAGCTTGTGCAGCAGCAGGTCGTCGCGCGCCTGCGACGAGCTGACGTGCACCGTGCACACCACCTCGGTGCCGCCGGAGACCAGGTACACCCAGGAGGCGTCGTCGCGGCGGGCCAGCGCGGCGGCGATCGCCCCGGCGGCGTCGGGCGTGGCCCGGAGGCGGATGTGCCAGGACTCGTAGCCGAGCCGGGTGCCGTCCAGCGCCCCGACCACACGCAGCACGCCCGAGGTGCGCAACCGGCGGTAGCGGCGGGCGACGGTGTTCTCCGAGACGCCGAGGACCTCGGCGAGGGTGCGCAGCTGGGCGCGGCCGTCGATGCGCAGGGCGTGCGCGAGGGCTCGGTCGAGGTCGTCCAGCGTGACGGTATCCACCGGAGAAGCCTAGAGCGCGACGGTATTTGTCGTGTGCGCTCGTCTGAGTATGTGCATGTGACGCTGTCGCGCCACTCTGCGGCGGTGCGTACATGGTGGCCGCTGGTGGCGGTCTGTCTCGGGTCGTTCTTGTTCCTGCTGGATACGACGGTGGTGGCGGTCGCGCTGCCGGACATCGGCCGTGATCTCAGCGGCGATGTGACGGCCTCGCTGGCCACGCTGGAGTGGGTGCCGAACGGCTACACCCTCGTGCTCGCGGTGCTCATGCTGTCCGCCGGGTCGGTCGCGGACCGCCTCGGCCAGCGGCGCGCCTGCCTCGGTGGGCTGGGCGTGTTCGGCGTGGCGTCCCTGGCCTGCGCGCTCGCCCCGGGAACCGGGTGGCTGGTCGCGGCGCGCTGTGCGCAGGGCATCGGCGGGGCGGCGCTGGCGGTCACCGGGTTCGCGCTGGTCGCGGCCGCGTACCAGGGCCGCCGCCGGAGCACGGCGATCGGGGTGTACTTCGCGGTCAACAGCCTGGCCGCGGCGGTGGGGCCGATCGTCGGCGGCCTGCTCACCGAGCACCTCGGCTGGCGGTCGATCTTCTTCGTCAACGTTCCGGTCGTCGTGCTCACCATGGCGATGTCCGCGTGGGCGCTGCCCGCCGACCCCGCGCGCGCCGGCCGGCCCGCCCGACTTGACCTGCCGGGCATGGCCCTGTTCGCCGTGTTCGCGGCGGGCGCGACGTTCGGCCTCACCTCGGCGTCCGAACACGGCTGGGCCTCCCCCGCCACCGTCGCCGCCCTGGCCGTCGCGGTTGCGGCGCTGGTCGGCTTCCTGGCCGTCGAGGCCCGCCGAGCGGACGGGGTGCTCGACGTGTCGCTGCTGCGCACGGCGGCGTTCGCCAGCGCGCTGGTGGCGTGCGCGGTGTGGTCGGTGGTGTTCGCGGCGTTGGTCTTCACCTCGGTGTGGCTGCAGGCCGGGCTCGGCCTCGGCCCGGTGGCCGCCGGCCTGGCCATGGTCCCGCTCGCCGGCGCCGCCTTCCTCACCTCGACGGTCGCCGGCCGCGCGCTGCACGGGCGCTCGCCCCGGCTGACCGTCGGCGCCGGCCTGGTGCTCAACGGGGTGGGGTGCGCGTTGCAGACCGGGCTGGACGCCGACTCCGGGCCGGCCGCCCTCACCCTCGGCCTGGTCGTGACCGGGATCGGGGTCGGGCTGGCCGGCCCGGCGCTCGGCTCGGCGGTGCTGGCGGCCGCGCCGCCGCACCGGGCCGGGATGGCCAGCGGGGCGATGTCCACCACCCGCCAGCTCGGCCAGACCCTGGGCGTGGCGGCGTTCGGCATCCTGTTCCAGGCCGGCGACGGGGCCGTCACGGCCGGCCTGGTGCGGGTCAACATGGTCGCGGCCGCGTTGAGCCTGCTCGCCGGCCTGCTCGCGGTGGCCTTCTTCACCGCACCCGCGGGAGCCGGCGATCAGGCGATGCGTCGGTAGATGTCCTCCCGCGCCTGGGACGGGAACGTCCGCGAGCCGGTGACCCGCCAGGACGTCTTCTTCGTCGACCGGGGGAACACCCGCGCGCCGAAGCCCACCGTGACCGGGAAGACCATCAGGCGGAGCTCGTCGACCAGGTCGTTCTCCAGCAGGGCGTGGACCAGCGTGGTGCTGCCCTGCACCACGATCTGGCCGTCACCGTCCGCCTTCAGCGCCGCCACCTCCTTGACGACGTCGCCGCGCAGCACGGTGGTGTTGTTCCAGGCGGGGTCGGTCAGCGTGCTGGACACCACGTACTTGGGCATGCCGTTCATCCGGTCGGCGAACTCGCCGGTGTAGGTGGGCCACGCCCCGGCGAAGCTCTCGTAGGTCACCCTCCCGATGAGCAGCAGCTCGGCGGCGAGCATCTCGTGCATCTTGTGGTCGATCTGCTCGGCGTCCTCGTAGTCGCGGACCCAGTCGGTGTGCGGGTGGCCGGGCTCGCCGCCCGGGGCCTCCATCACGCCGTCCAGCGTGACGAACGCGGAGACGATCAGTGTTCTCATGGCGTGGTTCCTTCCCTGTGTCGGATGCCCGGCGCGCCCGAGGCTCGCCGGCCGTACGACTGGTACGACGCCCGGGTCGGAGCGGAATCGACAACCGCCTCGGACCAACCCGCCGCGTCGGCTACCGGCGGTGAGGTGGATCACCCTTCGGCCGCCACCGGCCACACGTCGGGCGCGCCGGAGCGCTACCGTCACGAACCACGAATCCCCTGGATATCACATATGTCACTCGATGGTGGGAAGTCGGCCCACCTGCAGTTCTTCCCGGATCGGGTCGGTCGTTGAGACCACTGGAACCACGGCGAGCATCGCCACGAAGGCCACCCCGTCGGTCGGTCCGCCGAGCGACGGGAGGGAAGCCGTGGGGTGAGCGACAGGTGGTCCGATGGGCCTGGGGGGGCCGATCGTGATCGCCGGGGAGAGTCGCTCACCCCACGGCCATGACGGCCGTTCGGCAACTGTTCCACTCAATGCGCGCTCGTCGCTCGGATGACCTTCCCGGGTGTGGGCACCGGTTCGCATCGGTGCCACTGATCGCCGCTGCCGGCCCGTGCCGCCGTCGACAAATGTCGTCCAGTTGATCGCGGATCGGTGGCGAATGGGCCGAGCTGATTGCGTTTTCGCGCCGATGCCACGTTGTTGTCTCAATCCTTAACCTCATTAGCGCGCGGCACCGAGAACCGGTACAACCGACATATGCTGAAGGTTTCGGCGTGAACCGCGTGTGTAACGAACATCGGTGCGATCTTTTCAAGGTGGTCTGTCGTCGATCATCGATGTTCATCTGCGCATATGTCTGTCCACCTGGGAGTTTGTGGTGACGGGTCGATCACGTTCGGAAGGTCAGTTTCGAGAATTCGCCGCCGCGGCCGGGCATTGGGGGTTACGGTGAACCAGCGGTCAGGGTCGGGGGACGAGAAAGGACTGCGATGGTCGAGAACCCGATCGCGATGGCGTAACGAGTCAGTGTGAAAGGAAGCTTGGCTGGTGCCGTACGTGGCGGATTTTCCCATTCCGTATCCGAGCAAGTTCAATCCGGAGGCCGACGCGGCGCGCCGCGGCGTCCAGGCGTGGCTGGCGGACTCCGGGATCGTTGAGGCGGCGCACCCCGGGGCCGCGCTGGAGAGCTTCGACTCCTGGCAGGTGGCGTCCTGCGCCGCGCGGGTGTGGCCGGAGGCGACGGGTGCCGACCTGTTGCTGGCCGCGAAGTTCCTGGGCTGGTACCTGCTGCATGACGACGAGTTCGACGGGCCGGTGGGGCAGGACCCGGCCGCGGCCAGCGCCCTGTGCCAGGACTTCGTGGATGTGGTCAACGGCGCCCGGATCGAGGGTGCCTCGGGCCTGCTGCGTGCCTTCCAGCTGCTGTGGGTCGAGGCGACGGATGCCATGTCCGAGGACTGGATCGGGCGCAGCCGGGCCAACTGGGTGGACTTCCTGACCTCGTACGGCGACGAGGCGGCCAGTCGCTACCACCACACGCTGCCCGGTTCGCTGGAGGAGTACCTGGCGCTGCGCCGGCGCTCGGTGGGCATGGAGACCTGTTTCGACCTCACCGAGCGCCTCTACCGCTGCGAGCTGGCGCCCGAGCTGGCCCGCGACGAGCGGCTGCTCACCATGCGCCGGCTGGCCGGCGAGATGATCGCCCTGGTCAACGACGTGTTCTCGGTGGAGAAGGAGGAGGCACTCGGCGACCACCTCAACGCCGTGCTGGTCATCGAGCGCACCCGCAACCGCACCCGGGACCAGGCGGTGGCGCTGGCCAGGGACGAGGTGGGCGTGCTGGCCGTCGAGCTGACCAGGCTGGAGACGGAGCTGCTCGCCGAGCACGGGATCGCGCCGGTGTCCGACGCGCTGGCGCTGCGGCGGTTCACCACCAACCTGTGGGACTGGTCGCGCGGCAGCGTCGACTGGCACATCGAGACGATGCGCTATCGCCAACGCGACCGTGACCTGGGGGCGGTGAAGGCCCGGTAGACGCCCGCGCGGGGAGCCCGCCGCCGGTGATGCCGGCGGGCTCCCCCGGCCCGCTCCGGTGGCCGGGTGCCGACCGAACGGCGATGATGAGCGCCCTCTCGACCGGAAGGTGGTACGCCGTGTCCGAACCGTGTCACGCCACGATCGCCGAGCTCCAGGCGGGCATCGCGTCCGGCGCGTACAGCCGCGAGGACGTCGTGGCCGCGCACCTCGGTCGGACCGAGCGGATCAACCCGGTCACGAACTCCTACTGCGAGCTGCGCGGCGACCAGGTGCTCGCCGAGGCACGCGCGGCGGACCGGGAGTACGGGCGTGAGCTGTCCGGTCCGCTGGACGGCGTGCCGATGTCGATCAAGGACAGCTTCGCGGTGCGGGGCCTGCGCCGCACGGACGGCCTGCCGGTGCACGCCGACCGGGTCGCCGACGAGGACGACGAGGTGGTCGCCCGGCTGCGCGACGCGGGCGGGCTGGTGCTCGGGCACGCCAACGTCCCGGACATCTGCATCAGGTGGAACACCATCAGCGGGCTCTACGGCATCGCGCGCAACCCGAGGGACCCGTCGCGGACCGCCGGGGGAAGCTCCGGCGGCGATGCGGCGAACGTGGCCGCCGGGATGGCCACCGTGGGCATGGGCCAGGACCTGGGCGGTTCGATCCGGGTGCCGGCCAGCTTCTGCGGCGTCTACGGGCTGCGCCCCGGCGCGGGCACGGTGCCCAACCTGTCGGTGATCCCGCCGTTCCCGGCCAGCCCCACCCTCGACGCGATGGGCACCAGCGGCCCGTTCGCCCGCTCGGCCGCCGACCTGCGGACGATGTTCTCCGTGATCGCCGGCGCCCACCCGCACGACCCGGTGTCCGTCCCGGCGCCGCTGGCCGGCACCGCGTCGCCCAGGGTGGCCGTGCTGCGCGGAGAGACCGGGGCCGTCCTGGACGCCGAGATCGAGGCGCGGCTGGACGCGACCGTCGACGCGCTGCGCCGGGCCGGTTTCGAGGTGGCCGAGGACGTCGTCCCGGACCTGCGCAGGGCGCCCGAGGTGTGGGCGGCCATCAACGGCACCGAGCTGATCAACATCGCGCTGCCCGAGGTCGGCGCCGAGATGACCGGCAGCGGCCGCCAGCACATCGAAGACATGTTCGGCATCTTCGACCTCGGCCTCGACCTGCGCGCCTACCACGCCGTGTGGCTCGAACGGCGGGCGCTGCAGGACGCCCTGGTCCGATTCCTGGAGGACTACCCGATCATCGTCGCGCCGGTGGCCGGGATGCCGGCGCCACCGCTGGACTTCGACCACCTGATCGGCCGGGAGGCCTCCGCGCGCCTGTTCGACCGGATGCGCTGCGTGCCGTGGGTGAACCTGTTCGGTCTGCCCGGGCTGGCCCTGCCCAACGGCATCCAGCTGGTCACCCGGCGGTTCCACGAGCCCGACCTGCTCGCCACCGCCGAGGCGATCGAGCCGCTGCTGCCCGCCGTCGAGGTCGCCGACCCCGTCTAGCGCGGCCGGCATGGGGTTCTCCGGCGCCTTGACGCTCCGGCTCGTATAGAACATCGTATACGCGGACCGTGGTCGGGTCCTCACGATCACCAATGGAGGTAGCTCGTGACCAGCATCGCTCGGGCCGAACGGGCCAACCATGTCAAGACCTCGGTGATCCAGGAGTTCGACGACTTCCGTAACGCGGTGTCCGCCTCCTTCGTGCCCCTGAGCGTCACCAGCGACCGTGCCGACAACTTCTGGGGCCGCATCAGGTCCTGCGCGGTCTCCGAGGTCAGCGTCACGGAGATCAACGCCGCCGGGCACGTGGTGCACCGGACCCCGGAGCTGATCAAGCAGGCGGACCGGCAGTACTACAAGATCAGCCTGCTGCTCGCGGGTAGTGGCCTGCTCATCCAGGACAACCGCGAGGCGCTGCTGCGCCCCGGTGACCTGGCAATATACGATACCCGCCGCCCGTACTCGCTGATCTTCGAACGGGACTTCCGGACCATGGTGGTGATGTTCCCGTACCACCTGATCGACCTCCCGGCCGACATGATCAGGCAGCTCACCGCGGTACCGATCTCGGGCCGGGAGGGCCTGGGCAACGTGGTGGTGCCGTTCCTGGCAAGGATCGCGGACAACCTGGAGCAGCTCAACGGGGCGACCGGCGCCCGGCTGACCCACGGCGCGCTGGACCTGGTGACCACGCTGTTCGCCAGCGAGCTCGACCTGGGCCGCGCCGCCGAGGACCCGCACCACGCGCTCATGCAGCGCATCCGCGCCTACATCGACGCCAACCTGGCATGCACCGACCTCGGTCCGGGCCAGATCGCCGCCGCGCACTACATCTCCACCCGGCACCTGCACGGCATCTTCCGCGAGCAGGGCACCACCGTGTCGAACTGGATCCGGTCACGGCGGCTCGAGCGCTGCCGCCGTGACCTGCTCGACCCGGTCTACGCGAACCGCCCGATCGCCGCCATCGCCGCGAAGTGGGGCTTCGTGGACGCCGCGCACTTCAGCCGGGTGTTCAAGGCCGCGTTCGGCCGCCCGCCGAGCGACCTGCGGTGCAACCGCCTCCCGTCCGGGGGCTGACGCCGGGGTTGGCGCCGGGGGTTGACCAGGAGCGAACAGGCGTTGTCGGCGAGCGTGCTGACCCGGCGCACCCCCTTGAGACCCGCACCACCGGCGAGACAGCCTGACGACCCGCCCTCAGCGGAGGGTCCTGCCATCACGGAGACAACCATGAGAACCAAGGCGTTCGGGCTGGTCGCTCTCGCCGCATCCATCCTCCTGATCGTGAGCGGCTGCGGGGGCGGTGGCGGCGGTTCGCAGGGTCCGATCGTCGTCGGCTCGGTGAACTCGATCAGCGGCCCGGCCACGTTCCCCGAGGCGTCCCAGGCGGCGAAGGCCGTGTTCGACCAGGTCAACGCCAGCGGGGGGATCAAGGGCCGGCAGATCTCCTACCGCGCGGTGGACGACAAGGGCGACCCGGCCTCGGCGGCCTCGGCGGCGCGCCAGGTCGTCGGCAGCGACGAGGCGGTGGCCCTGATCGGCTCGGCCAGCCTGCTGGAGTGCCAGATCAACACCAAGTACTACGAGCAGAACAAGATCCTCTCGATCCCGGGCATCGGGGTCGACCCGGCGTGCTTCAACAGCCCGAACATCTCGCCGGCCAACGTCGGGCCGTACAACGACATGACGCTGACGCTGCTCTACGGCTCCGAGGTGCTCAAGCTCGACAACATCTGCGCCCTGCTGGAGATCGCCGGCAACACGCTGCCCTCCTACCAGGCGGCGATCGACAAGTGGAGCCAGATCACCGGCAAGAAGCTCAAGTACATCGACGCCACGGTGCCCTACGGCGGCTCGGACTACACCTCCTACATCGTCAAGGCACGCCAGGCCGGCTGCCAGGCGGTCACCGTGAACCCGGTGGAGCCGGACTCGATCGGCCAGCTCAAGGCCGCCGAGGCGCAGGGCTGGAACGACGTCACCTGGCTGCTGCTGACCAGCGTCTACAGCACGAACTACGCCAAGGCCGTCACGAACGCGGGCAAGGGCGTCTACGTCCCCGCCGAGTTCTACCCGTTCACCGACGTGAACAGCCCGCAGAACAAGGAATGGCACGACCTGATGGCCAAGAACAACATCCCGCTCACCTCGTTCAGCCAGGGCGGCTACCTGGCCGCGAAGTACTTCGTCGAGGTGGCGCAGGGCATCAACGGCGACGTCACCCGCGAGTCGGTCACCAAGGCGCTGCACGAGATGAAGCCGGTCTCCAACCCGATGGTCGGCGACCCGTTCCAGTTCGGCACCGCCAACGTGCACTCCGGTGGTACGTCCGGCTGGCCGGTCAAGCTGTCCACCGGCAGCAACCAGTGGGAGCGCATCGCCAACGACTGGCTGCGCATCCCCGCCAAGTCACAGTAAGGGAGTCAGATGCTCCAGGGAGCACTGGCGGGACTCGCCGCCGGAGGGCTCTACGCCGTGCTCGCGGTCTGCCTGACCCTGATGTCCCGCCTGGTGCGAGTGGTCAACTTCGCCCAGGCGGCATCGGGCATGTTCGGTACGTACATCGCCGTCTGGCTGGTCAGCCAGCAGGGCCTGGGCATCGCGCTGGCGACCGTGATCGGGATCGTCATCGGCGGGGCGCTCAACGCGCTGATCGGCTGGGTGGTCGCGACGTGGCTGTCCGAGGCGGAGACCAGCACCCGGTCGGCCGTCACCGTCGCGGTGCTGCTGCTGTTGATCTCGTTGTCGTTCATCCTGTTCGGCAACAAGCCGCAGCCGTTCCGCCCGGTGCTGGCCGGTCCGGCGTTCGAGGTCGGCGGGGTGGTGATCAGCCAGGTCACGGTGGTCACCGTGGCGCTGGCGGTGCTGGTCGCGGTGGCGTGCCACCTGGTGCTGGTGAAGACCACCATCGGCATCAGGCTGCGCGCGCTGTCCGAGCGGCCCACGACCGCCGAGCTGGCCGGCATCCCGGCCACGCCGCTGAGCATCGCGGTCTGGGGTGCGACCGGGGTGGTGAGCACGGCGGTCATCTCGCTGATCGCGCCGTCGCAGTCCAACGACGCCACGGCGCTGTCCATGCTGGTGGTGCCGGCGGCCGCCGCGGCGCTGTCCGGCGCGTTCCGGCGGCTGGACCTGGCGGTGGGCGGCGGGCTGATGCTCGGGCTGATCCAGGGCGCCGCGGCGCAGAGCGACAAGCTCTCGCTGCTGCGGCACTTCCTGCCGTTCCTGGTCATCCTGGGGCTGCTGTTGTGGCTGCAGCGCAAGGAGGTCTGGGATGCGGCTCGGTAGCGGCGGCCCGGCGCGGGCGGCGGTGCCGTTGCTCGTGGGCCTGGCCGCGGTCGGGGTGGGGTACGGGCTGAGCGTCGGCCTGCCCAGCTACATCGTCTACCTGGGCACCAGCGCGATCGTGGCCGCCATCGCCATCCTGGGGCTGGGCGTGGTGACCGGCAGCGCGGGCATGATCGCGCTGTGCCAGCTCACCTTCGCGGCGGTCGGGGCGTGGGTGGTGTCCGGGCTCAACCTGATCAACGCGCCGGGCGGGTTCGTCGGGTGGCTGGTGGCGGGCGGGCTGGCGGCGGGGGCGGTCGGCGTCGTGGTCGGGCTGCCGGCGCTGCGGCTGCGCGGGGTCAACCTCGCGGTGGTGACCCTCGGCCTGGCGGCCGCGGCGGACCTGGCGCTGGTGCAGACGCAGTTCCCGGGCAGCACATCCGGGACGTTCGTGACCCGCCCGGACGCGTTCAGCGACGACCGGGGCTACTTCTTCCTCGCGGTGCTGGTGCTGGTCGTGTGCGCCGTGCTGGTGTACTTCCTGCAGCTCGGGCGTTGGGGCAGCGGGTGGCGGTCGGTGGCGTTCTCCGAGCGGGCCACCGCGTCGGTGGGCGCGAGTGTGAGCGTCTCGAAGCTGACGGCTTTCGCGGTCAGCGCCACGCTCGGCGGCGTCAGCGGCGGCCTGGTGGCCGGGCAGGTCGGGCTGGTGTTCGCGGCCAGCTTCACGCCGATCCAGTCGCTGGCGCTCTACGTGCTGGCGATCATGTCCGGCGCGCACCTGATCGACATGGCGGTGCTCGGCGGCATCCTCTGGGTGGTGGTGCCCGAGCTGCTCAAACGCTGGGGCATCCCGCAGGACTGGGGCTTCGTGGTGTTCGGCGTGCTCGGTGTGCAGGCGCTGACCAGCGGCAGCAACCTGGGCACCGCGCTGCGGGAGCTGTGGTGGCGCCGTTCGCGGGGCACCGCGTCGATGACCTTGCAGGGCGCCGCGCCGGAGCTGGCCGCCGCGCCGGTCGCACCCCGGGCCTCGGGCGGCCGGCCGGTGCTCACGGTCAGCGGGCTGTCGGTGACCTTCGGTGAGGTCAAGGCGCTGCGCGGGGTCGACCTGGAGGTCGCCGAGCACGCCGTGGTCGGGCTGATCGGCCCGAACGGCGCCGGCAAGTCGACCATGGTCGACGCGATCAGCGGCTTCCTCCCCCAGGCCGAGGGCACCATCACGCTGGACGGCCAGTCCCTCGCGGGTCACTCCCCCGCCCGGCGCGCCCGAAGGGGCCTGCGCCGCACCTTCCAGCAGAACAGGGTGCCGCCGAGCCTCACGGTGGAGGCCTACCTGCGGTTCGTGGCGCGGCGGCGGCTGTCCCCCACCGAGATCGCCGACGTGCTGGACTTTTTCGGCTGCCCGCCGGCGCATACCCGGCTGGCCACCGTGGAGGCCGGCACCCGGCGGCTGGTCGAGGTGGTCGGTCAGCTGCTGTCCCGGCCCCGGGTGCTGCTGCTGGACGAGCCGGCGGCCGGCCTGTCGCACGAGGAGCACGTGGCCTTCGGCGAGCGCCTGCGTCAGGTCCCCGACCGGTTCGGGGTGTCGGTGCTGCTGATCGAGCACGACCTGGACCTCGTTCGGTCGGTGTGCGACACGATCACCGTGCTGGACTTCGGCGAGGTGCTGGCCAGCGGCCCGCAGCAGGAGGTGCTGGCCAACCCGGCGGTACTCAAGGCGTACATGGGCGAGACGGAGATGCTGTGACGGCACTGGAGCTGCGGAACGTCACCGTCACCAGGGGCGCCGGCCCGGTCATCCGAGACGTCAGCCTCACGGTCGAACCGGGCACGATCACCGCCCTGGTCGGCCCCAACGGCGCCGGCAAGACCAGCCTGCTGGAGGCGATCTCCGGCGTGGTGGCGGCGTCGGACGGGACGATCCTGATGCGGGGCGCGCCGATCAACAAGCTGTCCCGGGTGCGGCGCACCAAGCTCGGGCTGGCGCACATCGAGCAGGGCCGGGCGGTGTTCCCCGGCCTGACCGTTGCGGAGAACCTGCGCCTGACCGCCAGGGACGCCTCCGAGTTCGAGCGGGCCATGGAGGTCTTCCCGGAGCTGGACAAGCGCCGCGACTCACCGGCGGCGCTGCTCAGCGGCGGCGAGCAGCAGATGGTCGTGCTGGCCCGCGCGTTCGCGGCCAAGCCGGAGTTCCTGCTCATCGACGAGATGTCGCTGGGGCTAGCGCCAGTGGTGTTCACCCGGCTGCTGCCGATCGTGCGGCGCTTCGCCGAGGACGGCGCAGGCATCCTGCTGGTCGAGCAGTTCACCCACCTGGCGCTCGGCCTGGCCCAGCACGCCCTGGTGGTGGCCTCCGGGAAGGTCACCTACCAGGGCGACGCGCAGGCCCTGATCAACGCGCCGGACCTGCTGCACTCGGCCTATCTGGGCGGCTGAGCGGGCTCGCGGACGGCGTCGCGGCCGACGCGCTCGAACGCGAGCGTGGGCAGGTCGACCATGTGCGCGCCGCCGTCCGCGACCAGGACCGCGCCGGTCATGTACGACGAGTCGGCCGAGCCGAGGAAGCGCACGATGGACGCGATCTCCTCGGGCTCGGCGGGCCGGCGCAGCGGCACGTCCTCGGTCACGCGCACGTAGGCCTCGTCGCGGTCGGTGAGGCCGGCCACCGTGGCGAACTCGTCCATCTCCGCGTCCGCCATCGGGGTACGGACCCAGCCGGGGCACACCGCGTTCGCCCGCACTCCCCTCGGGCCGTAGTCGCGGGCGATGCTGCGGGTCAGCCCGGCCAGGGCGTGCTTGGCGACCGTGTAGCCGGCCACGTTGGGCCCGGCGAAGAGCCCGGCCAGCGAGGACACGATCACGATCTGGCCGCCGGCGTCCACCAGCGCCCCCAGCGCCGCCCGGCAGATGACGAACGCGCTGGTCAGGTTGGACTGCAGGGACAGCGCCCACTCGGCGTCGTCGAGGTCCCCGACCGGGCTCAGCCCGTGGCTCCCGCCGGCGTTCGCCACCATCACGTCCAGCCGCCCGAACCGGTCGATGATCTCGACGATCGCCTGGTCGGCCTGTTCGCGGTCGCTCGCGTCGGCCACCACGACCATCGCGCCCGACTCGGCCGCCACCTCGTCCAGAGGTCCCCTGCGCCGGCCGATCACGACGACCTGAGCGCCTTCCTTCGCATACCGGCGCGCGACGGCGGCGCCGATTCCGGTGCCACCGCCGGTGATCGCAACCACCCGGTCCGCCATCGTGGTCATACTGAGCATCCTGGCGTGCCCGCCGCGCGCGCGGCGGGCGGTGTGCGCGTGCGGCACACGTCCTCGCGCGCAGCGACAAGTCGGGCCCGGCCGGTGGGGGCGATACTCACCTCATGGCGGACACGCGCGTCAACATCTCGGACACCTCGACCTGGCTGCCCCTGGACGGGCTGGCGCCGGGGTTCGATGCCAACAAGGCCGAGCCGTCGGCCACGCTGGCCGGGCGGGAGGTCGTCGTGGTCGACGACCGAGGCACCCGGATCACCCACCGCTTCGACGCGGACACCGTGAGCTGGAACTACTCCCCCGGGACGGGTGATCCCATTCCGGAGTCTTCTGGGCAGGATCCGTACGAAGCCTTCGACGTAGCCGACGGGCTGGTTTATGCCCAGTTCCGCCACAGCGACCCGGCGAACGAGGCGGTGAGCCTGGTTCTGGACTTCTCCACCGGGCACACCCTGGCCGTGATCACCACGATCGCCGACCCGGAGCCCGGGCGGACCCGGGTGCGGCAGGTGTTCGTCCCGGGCCGGATCGACGGGATCGAGGCCAGTGGCCCGGCGCCCGCGCCGACTACTTCTTTGCTGGGCCGGCGGGTGATGTGGGTGTACAGCAAGGAACACGCCTACGAGCACGTCTACCTCACCCCGGACTGGTACACGTGGCACTGCCTCGCCGGGCCGGAGCGCGGGCTCGCGGACACCGACGAGAACACCGCGTACGAGGTGCGCCCGGGCATCTACGTGTTCGCCTGGCGGGAGAAGGTCATCCCGTGCGCCTCGGTCACGATCGCGGACCACCGCGACGTCAGCGCGCTGCGCTCGCACGGCGTGCTGTTCGGCCTCGACGAGTCCGGCAAGGTGCCGACCCACTTCACGTTCGGCGCCTACGGGCGGCTGCTGAGCAGCACCGTGCACCCCGCCGAGTACGACCCGGCCCGGTGAGCCGCTAGCGAGCACGCGCCGCGTCGACTCCTGAATCGGACTGGCCGCCACGAACCTCCGGCTTGTCTGAACGAACTTCAGGCGCCTGACGTTACTAAACCGATCATTAACAGATCGGCTGGGGATCATGCTGTGAGGTAACGGAGGCACGGGGCGACGCAAGCACAGGACTCCTCCCCCCTAGCCAAGAGCGCGCCAACGGGCACCCCACGGAGCACGCACACGAACGGGCAGCACGGCGACGGCGACTAAGAAGCAGGAAACCGACTGTAAGCCTGGCTACGAGCTCTCCGACGGCAAGCGCGAGACCGGAAAACCTAGAGCGACCTGGCACGGTGTCTGAACCTGTCCTCGGCTGCAGCCAGGGTTCCTGGCCTACTTAGCTCGCCGTTCACTCGCATTGGCATTTGCGCACAACAGGGAGACACCACCAGTCGAAAGTAACGGTCCGAGGTCGTCGGCTGCTCTTTTTCAGTGATTGTCCTTCATAACATCACGCAGCCAGCCCCAAGCCTCTCAATCTGAGCACACCGAGCTCTAGGGCCGGTGCATACCGCTCAGGAGCCTCGGAGAGGTCACCGTCGGGGAGATCATCGTGGCACATACCAGCGCCTGCGCAGAAGCAACTGGACACGCCTGTACGTGCACCGGCTGTGGTGGAGCCGAGCACGGCTGGGGCGGCGCTCTTGCCCTGGCCGCAGCCGATCGAACCGATGAGCTCGACCGGCGCGTGCGGGAAGCTGACGCTCGATGGCGCTCGTGCTTCAAGCCCGGTGCTCGACGACCGAGCAAGGCCAGCCGGGAGGCTGCCACCGACGGCGCCAAGCTCGGATTCGTTCGCTGGCTCGCCCGCGCCTTGTTCCCCAGGGTCGCCCAAGCGACGCGTGGGATACCAATGCCGTCATCTGGGTCGAGTGGCGGCCTCCGGCCCGTTGCGGACACAACACCGGAGAGCGATGTCGAGAAACTCGTTGACACACCAGTCGTTGATGAGGCGCTCGTCAAGGCGGTTGATGCCCTAGGCAGCGCCATCGCCAAGCCGACCCTGCAAGTGATTGATGCCCTGGTTCTGAAGCCCACCCGCACGCCCACACGAAAGCAACTCGCGCAACATCACTTCTGGTGCGACCTTTTCGCCACTCTCGCCCAGGCAATCAAGCTCTTTGAAGATGCGCTGGACAAGGTGCCGGAGTGGGTCACCGATGCCATCCTCACATCTGAGCACCACAAAAAGCGAACGCTCATCATCCGCCCCATCGTCAAGGCCGCAGTCACGAAAGCATGGGGCGCCGTCGAGCAGTTGATTGAGCAGAGTTTCAATCACAAGAAAGCACGTCTAGCGCTCCAGCTACTCGCGATTCTGTGCTGCCCTGCGCTCGAGAACCATCGCACAGTCATGCAATACTGCGTCGTTCCCGTCGGCAACATGGTGTTGGAGAAGGAGATCAAAGAAAGACTAAAAGCGGCGCTGCCGCCGGAGCTCACCGAAGGTCTCGATCCGGAATCAGAGCCGCCGCCTAGCAGCGACAGGGACAGATACATCCAGCAATCTCAAGTTCACGCTGAGTAAATGGCGGCTAGCCTTCCACTCGCCCTCGAGGGGTGCCGACTCACCTACTTCTTGGTCGTAACAAAGAGATAGGTCAAGAGTGCCACGGTGAACGAACCGAGACCGGCCAAGGCGGAGAAGGAGCCGGCAGCTCCACTGAACGACGAAACGCAATGCTTCAGTGACCGCACGTAGGTCTGCCTACTGACCAGGGATTTGAGATTGAGCCACTTGTGTCTTTTCAAATGGCAGGCACCCAGGATCCCATTCCCGTTGTTGCCGCAGAAGTCGATCTCCCCGTTCACAAGACGCTTGTTGGGTGCGCAGCAAGGTACTTCTGCGCAGAATAAGGCGAAGATCACGACCAGGCTTGATCCTATGGCGATCGGAAGTGGGCCAATCGTCCCAAGGTGCCACCAGATGGCGACCACGATCAAAACGATGTAACCCCAGTTATGGAGCATGAACTTACCCAGCTTCCGCTTCGTCTGGGCTCTCATAGTGACCAGATTAGAACCCAACCCGCTGTCATCAAGAGAGCTGAACGGGTGACGAGAGCGGCGGAGGTTCAAGCCGACGTAGCGCCGCTCGCTCACCGGCGCAGTGCGCGCGCTCCCTGCCAGCAAGGCTTGCGTCGCCTGCGCCGTTGGGGTAGAGGCTGGTTAGAAATGGTCACAGCATTCCTCGCGGGAGATAACAAGTACCATTTGCTTCACGACGGCGCGCGTGGCCGCCAGGTGGAGCGGTCCGCGCCATGCAGCGGGAGAACATCGTGCTCAGCGGTTGCTGCCTCGCGTCAGGAATCTCCGCAGCCGGTGCGCGAACCAGGTGAGTTTTCCGGTGACGTCCACGAGTCCTTGGTTCGGGACGGTCAACAACTCGTCGAGAGGCAGGTCCGCCGGGTCGGTGTATATCACACGGACCCGGTCCGCTTGGTCTATGGCATTGATCCAGACGACTCGCATCTGCTCGTCTGGGTCGACGTCCAGTTCGAGCCATACGTGGCCGCTCCCGTCGCGCAGCACCAGGTTCAGCCCATCGACCTGTACCGTCCAGCCGGGGATAGCACGCGGCTGCCTGTCGGCGTCAAGCCGATCGGGGAACCCCGCGTGCACCATCATCTCCAGTAATGGGTCCGTAACGACATCGCCGACGAACTTCGATGCGCTCGCGGTCACGAAGACAAGCAATGGCTCGCCGCTGGCAATCACCGACCACCAGAGTGTGTTCGTTCCGCCGTCGATCGACCGCACAACAGTGAAACCCTCGGGAAGGTTGCCAACGCCCCAAAGCTGGTGCGTTCGGTTCGATGCCTCGATGGTTTCTCCCACTGCTTTTCCAAGCTTTACCCAGCCTCGCAGTTGTCTCGAGTCCTCTGCTGTCATGCGGACGTTTTCGAGAGCGAGGCGCAACTCGTGAACGTCAAGCTCGGCGATCGGCGCGAGGATGGAGGCTCGCGCTCGCTGAGCGTCGTTCAGCAAGTCAGAGAATTCGTGACACCATCGAGCGAGTCGCTGCATGGCGTTTGTCAACGATGCGGGGGTCTGGCGATGCGGACGCCGAAGCAACGAACCGATCAGGGACAGCCCGACGTCGAGTACGGCTTCGATTCCGTCGTGGACGAGCACTCCGGCTTCTGCCGCCTCGTTGACAAGGACGAGCACTGTGTCCGTCGCTTTGGACCACTGCTCGGTTTCCGCATAACGTCGAGCATGTTCGACGGCATCGGCGAACCCTCGGATTCGAAGTTGGCCCGGAGATTTCTCTGGCGCTTTGCTTTGCTTCTGCTCCAGTGCGTCGACGATCCAGCCGCGAAGGTCCGTGCAGTCTTCCAGCGCGTAGTTCGCCGCGTCTCGAAGAGTATGGAGCGCAGCTGAAATCGGTGTGATAGGTGTGTCGAGATCAGCAATAGGGTGCGCCTGCCCGTAGCGCGCGGCCGCAGCGAGAATGGGCCTGATTTGATCGAGGCGCCTCTCACGGACGACTGCCTGTACGAGTGTGGCGAGTGTCTGGATCTGCGTGGCCGCCAGCATTGGTTCGTTGCGATCGGCATCGTCGCCCAGGTGTTCGCGGAGATTGAAGGCCACGGTCAGCCACTTCGACGCCAGATCGAACAGGCCGGTCAAGGTCGCCAGCGTGCCGACATTGTGCATCAGGATCGTAGCGACGAGTTGGAACGAATCTGCGACCTGTCGATTCGGATCGTCGTTGCCGGGCGCCACAGACAGTACCGCTCTCAAGGTGGCATCGGCGGTAGGCAGCAATGCTGAGGCGTCGGAAAAAAGTGCTTCATCGACCAGTCTGGTCAGAACGTCGCTACAGGAACGCACCCAGTTATACGCATAGCCGACTTCGATCCCAATCGCCAATCCGCGAACAACGGCCAGGACGCCGTCGTGCACATAAAGGGCTTCGTCGAGACGTTGAACGCTTTTGACATCGTAACGAAGCCGCTTTTTGACCAGAGATACATTTACCAGTTCGTCGACAGCCGCCCGCGCATCGACCAGGCTCAGGCCGTTTTCCGGCAAGGACGACGCCCACTTCTCGACGAGCACGACCGGAACGTGAGATCCTCCGCCCATGACGACGATGTAGAGCACAACAAGTCCTTGCTCGGAAAGGCCGTCCAGGAGCTCGCGGACGACGCGCCCGGCACTTTTCGGATAGCTTTCCAGCGTCTTGTCTTCTTCCGTCAGGTCGAAGCGGTCCATTCGTTCCAGAAAGTCTGGTAGGTGGGAGAAGTCGCCGCCGAGCGAGCGGACCCAAGCGCACGCCAGATCGATCGCCAGCGGCCAAAAGCCCAGGCGAGCGGCCAATTCGGCCGCGACCGGATCGGCGGCGTGGGCCGAATCCGCCGGGCTCGGCGTCGATAGCCTGTCTCGGATCAGACCAGTCGCTTCCGCGGGGGTCATCTCCTCGACCTCCTTCAGCGGAGCGATATCGTGCGGCCAGTCGCCCCGGTTCGTCGTCACGATCACATGGCCATACCCAGAGGATGGAACCCACTCGCGTATCGTGGACCAGTCTGCGGCTCCGTCGAGAACCAGAAGCCAGGGAACGGGCACGTCCGACAGAAGATCGCAGAAGGACTGCGCAAACGTATCCCCCGCGTAGCCTTCTCCGCCCAGCCGGCTCAGGATCGCTGGTTGCTGCTCCATCAGCACTTCGTTGGACGACGCGTCCATCCACAGGGTGAAGGCATAATGATCTCGGCGGGAAGCGGCCCATGCCGCCGCCGCAGCAGATTTGCCCGACCCTGATATGCCGGAGAGCACGGCGACCGGAGGCGCCCCGGACATCAGACCGTCGCCGTCCAGCCGGAAGGAGAGGAAGGACGCGATTTCCGGTCGCGGGAGGTACCTGTCGTCGGGCACGCCGAACGTCCGTCCCCAGGTGCGCCCGCCGCCGACATCCGCGAGCACGGCCGCAGACTCGTCCAGAATGCTGGCGATCTGATCGCGATCGATGCCTTGGCACGCGGTCTGCGAGCCGCAGTCGTGGACAAGATCGACCAGTTGCCTGACCAGGATGAGGTGCACCCGCTGACCGATCCCGCCCTTGCCGCGCACTCGAATCCGGGCAACGCGCTCGACAAGCCTGGAGGTCAGCGCGAGCAGCGTCTCCGTGCGTGCGTCGATGATCCGGCGCCGCTCATCCGGTGCGACCGCGCTGCGCGCCTCCAGCCGGGCGGCGTGCTCGACGGCATCCGAAGTGAGCCTACGGTTTGTGATCAGTATCAGTTCGCGCGCATCAGGGTGCTCGGCTTCCAGTGCGTCGAGGCAGCTTACGGCCATGCGCAAGCCCATGGTGGTGGACGACGCGGGCATCGAAGCCTTGATCTGCAGGGCGCGAACCGGGCACTGCTCCGCGGCCGCACAGACGAGGATGTCCGCTGAATCCTGATCGACGCGGTCGACGTCAACGCGCCAGTCCGGTTGCGAGAACGACTCGTACATGTCCAGCAGCAACTCGACGGTGACCAGGTATTGATATCGAAATCCGAATGCTGCTGCAACGCCGCCTCCGACACCTGTCATGCGGTGAGCATATGTTGCGCGGGTCGTTTGTTAACGCCTGACGTGTTGGCAAATGGCCGGGTGCCTGCGGCGCCGTCCCGCCGCCCGGTGTGAACGCGGCTCGAATCCGGGAATCAAACGCTCACAAGGCGTCAGGTACCAACCGCCGCGACCGCTGGCCTCCGCTGCGAGCCGGCCGGCGGATGATCTACAAGGCTGGCCTAGGCCACTGCGGAACCGGCTTCTCCGCCGTCGAAGTCGCCGCGCTTGACGGCCGCGACGAACCCGGCCCACGAGGCGCTCGGGAAAACGAACGCCGGCCCTTCGGGGTCCGTGGAGTCGCGCACCGCACGGCGGTCGCCCAGCGCGGCGGCTTCGATGCACTCACCGGCGCCCGCACCGCCGCTGCCGCCGCTGTGGCTCGACTTGAACCAGCGGAGCCCAGTCAGCTCCTCCATAGCTCGTCCCTTACTCTCTGTATCCGCTCTATCGAGCGGGCTGGCGGGTCCGCCTCGCCAAGGAGATGGTCGTAGACGACCTCCAACTGGTGCAGATCCTCCTCGCCCGTGAAGACCGTGCCGTGGGTTGTCGACTCTTCGTAGCCTACTGTTCGGCCATCGATGGTGCCCAAGACGAACGACCCGCCGATGCCGGGCAGCGCGCCCGCCGGAACCACTTGAACGTGAGCCAGCCTGTCGGCAACGACCTGCTCCAGATGCTCCAGCTGGGCGTCCATGATCTCTGCGTTGCCGACCGGGTGTCGCAGGGCGTATTCGTCGATCACGAGGCGTACCGCCGGAGGTTGTTCCTTGGTGAGGATTCGCTGCCGGGCGAGCCGGTTGGCGAGGGCCTCCGGGTTCTCCATGCGGAGCACGACCGCCATGTAGTCGGGGGTCTGGGGGCCCGGGCGCCAGCCTTGAGTCCCAGCCTCGAATCATGGCGGCTTTACGCTCCAGCTCGGCCCATTCTCGGAAACCGGGTTTGAAGCCGGGGTGTTCGAGAAAAATCGCGAACAGGGTTGTCAGGGTGCCTTCGGCCCCGGTGGCTTCGTCGCAGAGGCGCGCCAGCTCCTCGCTGGGCCTGCGTCGCCCGGTCTCCACCGACGCGACCTGCGAGGCACTGAAGTTGATCCGCTGCGCGAGCTGGTCCTGGCTGAGCCCGGTCCGGTCGCGGTGGTGCTTGAGCATGGCGGCCCCACATGGCGGGCGGGGTGTCTGGACGGTTGGACGGCGGCATCGCTCGGCTCCCTGGTGCTTGACCGCTGCCTTGAACTCCGCCGCCGTTTGTACAAGCTCGGTACAAGCCACCGGGCTCGACCGTCATGCACAGACAGCGACGGAGTTCTTTTCTGCGCGGTTCCTCTGGTTCAGGATCATTTCAAGACAACGATCCGCCGGACGTTTTCCACGAACGTCGCACAGAGGGACAACGATGCTACAGAACTAGGGACTCGATTCGTAAATAACTCGGTCGAGCTAAAGCCAGAGACAGCGTTCCTTGAGTGCCTGATGCTCGTCGTCGGTCAGCATGCCCAGGTCGTGGAGCTCGGCGATGAGCGCGTACGCGTAGCCGGGCGTGCGGTGGCTCATGGGGGCCGGCGTGAGGTCGGTGTCGCCGAGCATCTGGAGGTAGGCGAGCGTGGGGCTTTCGTGTGCCTGCGGGGAGCGCGGCTCGTCGATCATGAACTGCCTTCGCGTGGTGGGTGTGACATGTGGGCCATCGCGCCACCCGCCGGGGTCGTTACCGGTGCAACGAAGTCGGCCACCCGCTCGCCGATGAGCACCGAGGGTGCGTTGGTGTTTCCCGAGGTCACGGCGGGCATGACCGAGGCGTCGGCCACCCGAAGGCCCTCAGTTCCGTACACCCGCAGCTCGGGGTCCACCACGGCCTCCGAGTCCACGCCCATCTTGCAGGTGCCGACCTGATGGTGGTACGTGATCGCGGTCGACCGGACGTAGCGGCGCAGCTCGTCGGCGGTGCGCACGCGCGGGCCCGGGTAGCGCTCCTCGGCGCCCCACTCGCGCAGCGCCGCCGCCGCGCCGACCTCCCGGCACAGCTCGACGGCGGCCGCCAGCGCCGCCAGGTCGGCCTCCTGGGAGAGCACGGCCGGGTCGATCAGCGGCGGCGAGTCCAGCTCGGTGCCGCCGAGCCTGATCCGTCCCCGGCTGGCCGGCCTGATCATGCCGGCCATCAGCGAGAACCCGTTGGCCGGCCCGTCCATCCACGGCTCGTAGAGCGGCACGCTGAAGTGGATCGGCTGCACGTCCGGCGCCGGGAGGTCGCCTCGGCTGCGCCAGAACAGGTGCGTCTGGGCCTGGGAGAGGCCGGGCGCCGGCGGCTCGATCTCCCGCTGCGCGGTGACGATGACCGGCGAGAGCAGGTGATCGTGCAGGTTGCCGCCGACGCCCGGCAGGTCGGTGCGCACGTCGATGCCGAGCCCGCGCAGCTCGTCCGCGGGCCCGATGCCGGAGAGCATGAGCAGCCGGGGCGACTCGATGGTGCCGGCGGACACGATGACCTCGGACTCGGCGAAACCGCGCTCGACGCGTCCACCCCTGACCCACTCCACCCCGGTGCACCGGTCGCCGTCGAAGAGCAGTCGCCGGGCGTGGGCGTCGGTCAGCACCGTCAGGTTCGGGTGGCCCAGGATCGGGCGCAGGTAGCCGGCGGCGGTGCCGTTGCGCTGTCCGTCCCTGATGTTGAGCTGGATGTAGGAGACGCCGTCAGGGTCGCCGTCGTTGTAGTCGGCGTCGAGCCTGATGCCGGTCTGCTGGGCGGAGGCGACGATCGCGTCGTGCACGGGGTTGGCCCGGTAGCGGGTCATGACGTGCAGCGGGCCACCGGTGCCGTGCAGCTCGGAGGCGCCGGCGTCGAAGTCCTCCATGCGGCGGAAGATCGGCAGCACGTCGTGCCACGACCACCCGGCGTTGCCGAGGTAGGCCCAGTGGTCGTAGTCGGCCCGGTGGCCGCGCACGAACACCATCGCGTTGAGCGCGCTGGAGCCGCCGAGGACCCGCCCGCGCGGCCAGTGCAGCCGGCGTCCGTCGGCGTGCCGCTGCGGGATCGTGTGGTAGCCCCAGTCCTCGGGCGCGAACCACAGCTCGTGGGAGCGCGCCGGGTCGTGGATCGCCGGGTTCGTGTCGGTGCCGCCGGCCTCCAGCAGCAGCACCCGGCGGCCCCGCTCGACCAGCCGCCCGGCCGCGGCCGCCCCGGCGGAGCCGGCGCCGACGACGATCACGTCGACCGCGCGCCGCGTGGTTCCTCGCTGGTCGGGCATTGTTACGTTCTATCGGGGTGCCGAGGCCGCGGTCTTGCGTGAGCCGGCACAGCGCTTGGCTGTCGGCGAACAGCGGTGTTCAGACGGGGTCGGGCAGCGGCGTGCCGGGCGGTGCGTGCTCGGGCGGCACGGCCAGCGGCACCACGTCGAGGTTGTCGCGGCTCACCTTCGCCGCCAGCTCGCCGAACTCGCGCACCAGCGCCCGGGTGTCGCCGCGCCGGTGCGCCACCGCGACGCACGCGTAGCCGTGGTCGCGCAGCGGCACGTAGGCGACGCCGGGGTGCGGATAGCGGCGGGTGGCCGACGCCGGGAAGATGTCCACGGCGCCGAGGTAGCCGATCGCGGCCAGGCTCTCCGCGACCGAGCCGCTGGCCACCGCCCGGGCCGGCGGCGAACCGGGCGCGGCCTCGTCGTAGCGCCAGAACCGGTTCCACGGCACCGGCGAGGCCGTCGCGTCGACGCAGCGCTCGCCGTCGAGGTCGGCCACGCTCAGCGACGCGGTGGTGGCGGCCGGGTGGTTCACCGGCAGCCCGACGAAGCACGGCTCGGCGAACAGCACCCGCAACGCGAGCCGGGGGTCGGAGAGCGGCGGGCGCAGGATGGCCACGTCGACGTCGCCGGTGGCGAGCCGTTCGACCTGGTCGGCGAAGGACAGCTCGACGATGTGCAGCGCGGTGCCCGGGTAGGTGTCGCGGAAGGCCTGGAAGATCAGCGGGGTCAGCTCCCCCGCGCCCTCGGCGAAGACCCCGACCCGCAGCGTCGTGCTGGCGCGCACCTCGGACTCCATGGCGGCCAGCGCGGCGAGGATCTGGCGGGCGTGGCGGACGAACAGCTCGCCGGCCGCCGTCGGGCTGACCCGTTTGGAGTTGCGGTCGAACAGGAGGACGCCGAGCTCGTGCTCCAGGCGGGCGATCTGCTGGCTGAACGTGGACTGGGCGATGTACTCCCGCTCGGCCGCGCGGCCGAAGTGCAGGGTGTCCGCGAGCGTCACCGCGTAGCGGAGCTGCCGAAGCTCCATCGACGACCTCCGACGGTCCAGCGAGGCGGCCAGGATAGCCCGCACCGATCGGCCAGACCAATCGTTCGTTCGCATTTTGCCCCTTGTGACGGGGTGCCGACTGCCGGCAGAAAGGACGGCATGGCCAACCCTCCGGACTGGAAGACGCTCGAAGAGCTCGCCTACGGAATCGACACGAACCGCCTTCCGCTGACCCAGGATCTCGTCGGACGTGAGCTGTCGGTCACGCTGACCGACGGCACCGGGCTGACCCTGAACTTCACCGGGGGCGACACGGTGAGCTGGAGCGATGGCGAGCTGGCCGATGCGGACCGCTATGAGGCCGTGCGGGTCGACACCCACACCTATTTCGTCGAGGTGTGGTTCCATGCTCGTGAGCGGGTGTCGTTGACGCTCATCGCCAACATGGGATCCCGGCGCGCGCTGGCCGTCTTCTCCACGGTGGCCGAGGTGCCCACAGAGGGAGAACCCCAGGTGGGACAGCGTTTCGTGCCCGGCGTCATCGAGGATCCGTCCGCACCCCCGACCGGCCCGGAACCGGCGCCGACCCGGGACCTGCTGGGCAAGCGGATACTCAACGACTACAGCCCGAACCATCTGTACGAGCATATTTATGTCAACTCGAACCGGTATTGCTGGCAGTGCCTGAAAGGTGTCCAGCAAGGGCACGGTGACTGCGACCTGGCGAGCTACTACAAGTTCGACGAGAATCGGTATGTGTTCGCTTTCCGGGAGTTCAGGATTCCGGTTGCGACCGTGTTCTTCTTCAACATGGACGACATGCGGTCGACCGGGAAGTTCTTCGGGATCGCCAGTTCCGGTCGTATCGAGAACAACTGGGGCGGGGCGTTCATCTCGGTGCTCAGCGAGACCCGGTATCCGGACGGGGTGCGGCCGGTATGACGCTGTACGACGACTACGACGCACCGCCCTACATCCACGTGGACGGCGGGCTGGTCGCCCGCGCCGAGGCGGCGGTGTCGCCGCTGGACCACGGGTTCATGCACGGCGACGGCTGCTTCGAGGCGCTGGTGGTGACCGAGGGCCGGATCTTCATGCTGGACGCGCACCTGGAGCGGATGCGGCGTTCGCTGCGCGCGCTGCGCATCGACTACGACCTGGACCGGCTGCGCACCGCGATCGCCGAGGTGGTGCACGCGAACGGGCTGGGCGAGGCGTCGTTCGTCAAGGCGATCGTGTCCCGTGGCGCGAGCCCGGCCCCGTCGCCGGACCCGCGCGGGCTGGTGCCGACCTGCGTGGTGTTCGGCGAGCCGCTCATGCACATGGTGGACAAGCAGGCCGAGCGGGCCGGGATCACCCTGAAGACGGCGGCGGTGCGGCGCAACGGACCGGAGACGCTGGACGCGAAGATCAAGAGCCTGAACTACCTGAACCCGATCCTGGCCAAGATCGAGGCGATCGAGGCCGGCGCGGACGAGGCGCTGCTGCTGGACACGAACGGCGAGGTCGCGGAGGCGACCACGGAGAACATCTTCGTGGTGCACGGTGGTCGGTTGCGCACGCCGTCCTCGTCGGCCGCGCTGGAGGGCGTCACCCGGGGCGTGGTGGAGCGGCTGGCCACCGACCTCGGTATGGCCTCCGAGCGGGCGCGGCTCACGCTGGCCGACGTGTACTCGGCGGACGAGGTGTTCCTGACCAGCACGGCGGGCGGGGTCATCCCGGTGGGCGCGGTGGACGGCCGCCGCCCCGACCACGGCCCGCTGGGACCGGTCACCCGCGCGCTGCGCGACGCCTACGAGCGTGTCCTCACCGACCCGGCGTTCACGACCGGCCTGGACGAGCTGCTCCCGAAGCCGGGCCGGCGCCGAGCGTCGTGACGACGTCCGAGGCCCAGCCCGGGTCGCCGGTGTTGGCGAACGAGACCCAGACGGAGTGCACTCGTGCCGCGAGGCCGGCTGGGGCGGGGTCGGGGCCGAGCAGGCCGGTGGCGCCGTGCAGCCACGGTTTGTCGGCGATGTCGAAGACGAAGGGCAGCTCGACGGTGTGGGCGGCGCCGAGTTGTCCGTCCAGGGCCGTCGAGCGGTATCCGAACGAGTAGACGTAGGTGCGACGGCCGCCCGAGATCTGGGCGTGGGCCTGGGCCATGCGGGCGGTTCCGGCCCCGAACAGGGTCTCGCCGAGCGCGTCCGCCGCCGTGGCGGGATCCGGGTCGTAGAGGCGCCCCTCCTCGGTGTTGGTGCCGATGAGCAGGTCGACGTCGCGAGCCGGGCCGTCGGCGAGAGCGTCGGCGGGCTGGACCGGGAGGACCAGACCGAACGGGCTCAGGCCGGCGAGCGGGTCGGTGGCGGTGCGGGTGCGCAGGTCGAGCCCGGCCAGGGCGGGCAGGATGCCCAGGAACCGCTCGTCCGAGATGGCGGCGAATGCGTCGGCGGTCGGTTCGACGCCCAGCGCGGCGGCCGCCGCGGCGGTGACCCGCTGCGCCTGTTCCGGGGTGAAGGCGCCCGTGCCGCTGCCGCTCTGCACGATCGCCCGCCGGAACAGGCCCTTGGCCTCCGGGGTCGCGAGCAGCGCTCCGACGAGCGTGGCGCCCGCGGACTGGCCGAAGACCGTGACGTTGTCCGGGTCGCCGCCGAACGCCGCGATCGTGGCGCGGACCCAGCCGAGCGCGGCGAGCACGTCGAGCAGCCCCCGGTTGGCCGGGGCGCCGCGCAGGTCGAGGAAACCGGGCACGCCGAGGCGGTAGTTCACCGTCACGAGGACGACGCCGTCGCGGGCGAACGCACCGCCGTCGTAGAGCGCGGCGCGGTTGGAGCCCGTGACGAACCCACCGCCGTGCACGAACACCATCACGGGTCTCCCGCCGCCGTCGGCGGAAGGCGTGCGCACGTCGAGGCTCAGGTACTCCTCGCCCGGGACCCAGCCCGGCCCGAAGTAGGGCGTCATGTCGAGCCGGCCGAAGTCGCGGACCGGCTGGGGAGCCGTGGGCGAGGGCTGCGTGCCGTCGCGGACGCCGGACCAGCCCGGATGCGGCGCAGGCGCGGCGAATCGGCCGGCGCCGACCGGTGCCGCCGCGTACGGGATCGCACGGTAGAGCTCGCCGGAGTCGTCGCGGACGCCGCGCACGGCGCCCGCTCTCGTTTCGACGATCACGAGAAACGCTTCCTTTCCGTTGAATGTCAGGAGATGCGCGGGAAGGCCGCCCACTGCTTGATCGCGAACTTCGACCCGTTGCGCTCGACCTCCACCGCGCCCTGCCCGGGGAAGTGCGCCGGGAAGACGAGCGCGTTGTGCTCGGCGGCGTGGCCGAGCAGCCTGTGCCGGGTGGCCCGGGACTCGGCCGGGTCCTCGCAGAAGCAGGAGTTCGTCTCCGGCTCCACGATCTGCAACGCGGTGTGCACCAGGTCTCCGACGAACAGCGCCCGGTCACCACCGGACTCCAGGGCGAGCACGGACGAGCCGGGGGTGTGCCCGGGAGCAAGGTCGAGCCGCAGGTTGCCGTCGATCCGGTACGACCCCTCCCACAGGTGCGTCAGCCCCGCCTCATGCACCGGCAGGACGCTGTCCTCGAAGACGTTCTGGTTGCCTCGCCCGAGCACCGTCCTGGACTCGTTGGCCGGATCCCAGAACTCGAAGTCCCGCCGCGTCATCAGGTACGTGGCGTTCGGGAACGTCGGGACCCAGGCGCGGCCGTCGAGCCGGGTGTTCCAGCCGACGTGGTCGATGTGCAGGTGCGTGTTGACCACGACATCGACGTCCTCGGGCCGCACCCCGGCCGCGGCGAGGTTGTCCAGGAAGTTCGAGTCCCGGCGGCTCCACACCGACGCGTAGGGCCGGTCCTTGTCGTTGCCGACGCCGGTGTCGACCAGGATCGTGCGCCCCTCGCTGCGCAGCAGCCAGGACTGGATCGCCGAGTGGCACTGGTCCGTCTCGGGGTCCCAGAAGTCGGGCTCCAGCCAGCCGCGGTGCTCGTCCCACGAGCCGTCGGGGCTGTCCGGGAAGAACTGCCCCGGGGTCATCTCGACCGGGCCGTAGAACTCCTTGATGCGGGTGACGGTGACGTCGCCCAGGGTGATCTGGTCCATGCCGCCGAGCCTGGACACCTGGGCAGGCATGAGCCACTCCCGCGTTGTCCTACCCCTCGCGGGGTGTGGCTGGGGTCTGGCCGTGCCACGGATACTCGGGGCATGGACGGACCTGGCCCGCTCGGCGACTTCCTACAGGCCAGACGTGCCCGCCTGCGACCGGAGGACGTCGGCCTGCGCGACCTCGGGCCACGCAGGAGGGTGGCCGGGCTGCGGCGCGAGGAGCTGGCCCAGCTCGCGGGCGTCAGCGTGTCGTACTACACGAGGTTGGAGCAGGGGCAGTCCCGAGGGGCCTCGGCCGAGGTGCTGGAGGCGATCGCCCGCGCGCTGCTGCTCGACGATCACGAGCGCGAGCACCTCAACCGGCTCGCCGGGACCGCCCGCCGCGCTCCCCTGGCACGCCGGCCACGGCCCGAGAAGCTCGCCGACGAGACACGGGACCTGCTGCGGGCCGTGGACGGCGTCCCGGCGATGGTGCTCGGCCGGCGCACGGACGTGCTGGCGTGGAACACGCTCGGGCACGCGCTGCTCGCCGGCCACCTGGACGTCGACGGCCCGGACAACCCGGCGGGGCGGCCGAACATGAGCCGGATGCTGTTCCTGGACCCGCACTGCCGGGAGCTGTACGCGGACTGGAGGCGCAAGACCCGCGCGGTGGTCGGCAACCTGCGGATCGCCGTCGGCAGGCACCCGAGGGACCCGCTGCTCGCCGAGCTGATCGGCGAGCTGACGATGAAGAGCCCGGAGTTCGTCGCGCTCTGGGGCGACCACCGGGTGACACCCTGCGACGCCGCGTCCTACGACCTGCACCATCCCGTCGTCGGCACGGTGACGGTGACCCAGCAGGCGCTGTCGATCGCCCGCTCGCCGGATCAGGCGCTGATCGTGTGCACGACCCCCGCCGGCTCCCCTTCCGAGGAGGCTCTCGCCCTACTCCGACAGCTGAGCGGCGGAGGCGGCCGTCAGGGTCTGGAGCTCGGTGTCGGACAGGCGAAGGTCGTGCAGGGCCAGTAGCGCTGAGAGCTGCTCGACCGTGCGCGCGGAGGCGATCGGCGCGACCACCGTCGGCTGTTGCGCCAGCCAGGCCAGCGCGACGGTCGCCATCTGCGCGCCGCGCGCCGTCGCCACGTCCTCCAGCGCGGTGAGGACGTTGACGCCGCGCTCGGTGTCCGCGTAGCCGCCGGCCAGGCCGGGCATGTCGCGGATGCTGTCGACGGCCTTGCCGGGGCGGTACTTGCCGGTCAGGAAGCCGGACGCGAGCGCGAAGTACGGGATGCAGGCAAGGCCTTCGCGCTGGACGATCTCCCGCCGCTCGCCCTCGTAGGTGTCGCGCGAGACCAGGTTGTAGTGCGGCTGGAGCGCGACGTAGCGGGCCAGGCCCTCACGGTCGGAGGCGTCCAGCGAGGCGCGCAGCCGCTCGGCGCTGATGTTGGAGGCCGCGATGGCGCGGACCTTGCCGGCCTTCACCAGGCCGTCGAGCGCGGTGATGATGTCCTCGACCGGGACCGACTCGTCGTCGAAGTGGGTGTAGTAGAGGTCGATGCGGTCGGTGCCCAGCCGCCGCAGGGACGCCTCGGCGGCGGCCTCGATGTTCGCGGGCGCGAGGCCCTTGTACCGGGGGTGGTCGCTGACCTTGGTCGCGACGACCACGTCGTCGCGGTTGCGGCGGGTGGCGAGCCAGCGGCCGATGATGGTCTCGGACTGGCCCGCATCGTTGCCCGGGAACTGGTACATGTACGAGTCGGCGGTGTCGACGAAGTTGCCGCCCGCGTCGGCATAGGCATCCAGCACCGCGAACGACTGAGCTTCGTCGGCGGTCCAACCGAACACGTTCCCGCCCAGGCACAGCGGGGACACGGCGAGATCGGATGGGCCGAGGGGGCGACGTTCGGACATGATCCGATTAAACACGCCGGGCCGAGGGAGAAGCCGATGACGGGGACACGCTCCTGGTGGGGTTGGGGACTGGCCGAGGACGCCCTCTCCGACGAGGAGTGCGTCGCGATGGCGGCGGCGCTGCCGGGCACGCCGGCTCGGCCGCGGCCGGTTCCCGACGTATCCGAGCTGGCGCTGCCGACGGTTCGGGTGTCCCCGCCGGGCTCGCTGGCCGGGGTCGTGTCGTCCGCGCCAGACGTGCGTGCGGGGCACACCTTCGGCAAGGCCTACCGGGACGTGGTGCGGGCGTTGCGCGGTGAGGTGGCAACAGCGCCGGACCTGGTGGCGTTCCCCCGGAACGAGGCGGACGTGGTCGACCTGCTGGACTGGGCCGGTGGGGCCGGGGTCGCGGTGGTGCCGTACGGCGGCGGCAGCTCGGTGGTCGGCGGGGTGGAGTACCGGGGCGACGCGCACGCCGGCGTGCTGTCGCTGGACCTGTCGGGGCTGGACAGGGTGCTGGAGGTGGACCCGGTCAGCCGGGCCGCGCGGATCCAGGCCGGCGCGCGGGGGCCGGTGCTGGAGGACCAGCTGCGCCCGCGCGGCTACACCCTGCGGCACTTTCCGCAGAGCTTCGAGCACTCCACCCTCGGCGGCTGGCTGGCTACGAGGTCCGGTGGGCACTACGCCACTCTGTACACCCACATCGACGAGTTCGTGGAATCGATGCGGGTGGTCACGCCGGTGGGCGTCAACGAGTCGTGGCGGCTGCCTGGCTCGGGCGCCGGGCCCTCGCCGGACCGGCTGTTCCTCGGCTCGGAGGGCATCCTCGGGGTGATCACCGAGGCGTGGATGCGGGTGCAGGACCGGCCGATCCACAAGGCGTCGGCGGCCGTGCTGTTCGGCGACTTCGGCGCGGCGGTCGACGCGGTCCGGGCGGTGTCGCAGTCGGCGCTGTACCCGACCAACTGCCGGCTGCTCGACCCCGGCGAGGCCGCGTTCTCCGGCGCGGCGGACGGGACGAGCAGCGTGCTGGTGCTGGGGTTCGAGTCGGCGGTGGCCCCGGTGGAGGACCGGCTCGCCCAGGCCGTCGGGATCGCCGCCTCGCACGGCGGCGTGCCCCAGGAGTCTCGAGGCGCCGTCGGGGCGTGGCGGTCGGCGTTCCTGCGGATGCCGTACCGGCGCGACGGGCTGGCCCGGATGAGCGTGATCGTGGAGACCTTCGAGACGGCGTGCACCTGGGACCGCGCGGTCGGGTTGATCGACGCGGTGCGCGCCGAGCTGCACCCGGTCATCGAGAAGATCACCGGACGGCCGGGCGTGATCAACTGCCGGTTCACCCACGTGTACCCGGACGGGCCGGCGCCGTACTTCACGGTGGTCGCCACCGGGCGGCCCGGCTCCGAGGTGGCGGTCTACGACGAGATCAAGGCCGCCGCGAGCGAGATCCTGGTCCGCCACCGCGCCACCTGCACGCACCATCACGCCGTGGGCCGCGACCACCGCCCCGGCTACGACCGGCAGCGTCCGGAGCCGTTCGCCGCCGCGCTGCGGGCCGCGAAGTCCGCGCTCGACCCGGCCGGCGTGCTCAACCCGGGGGTGCTGATCGACTAGATCCAGAAGCCGGCCAGCTCGGCGGTGCCCGTCCAGCGTTCCCACAGGCCCTCGGGGGTGGCGCCCCGGAGCAGCGCGGCCACCCGGGCGGGGCGCAGCGGGGTCTCCCACACCGGGACCCGCAGGGCGTCGGCGACCGCGTTCGCGATGGCCGCCATCGGGCCGATCGCGCCGGCCTCCCCCATGCCCTTCATGCCGCGCTCGGTCCACGGCGAGGGCGTGCACAGGTGATGCACCTCGATGTCCGGGACGTCGGTGCAGGTGGGCATCAGGTAGTCGACGAAGGTGCTGGCCAGGGGCTGGCCGTCGGCGCTGTAGGGCATCTCCTCCAGCAGCGCCGAGCCGATCCCCTGGGCCACGCCGCCGTGCACCTGACCGTCCACCACCATCGGGTTGATCATCGTGCCGCAGTCCTCGGCGACCACGTAGCGACGGACCCTGACCTGCCCGGTGCGCCGGTGCACCTCGACGACGGCGCCGTGGCAGGAGTTGGAGAACGTGCCGCGCGGCGGGCCGTCCAGGTAGATGGTCGACTCCAGCCCGGGGTCCATGCCCTCGGGCAAGTCGTGGATGGTCCGGATGGCGGTGTAGGCGACGGTGGCCAGGCTGACGCCGGCGGTGGGATGGCCCTTGACGCGCGCCATGCCGTCACGCATCTCCAGGTCCTCGGTACGGCATTCGAGCAGGTGGCCGGCGATCTCCAGGGCCTTGCGCCGTACCTCGCGCGCGGCCGAGGCGGCCGAGGCCCCGCCCAGCGTGGCGCCCCGGCTGCCCCAGGTGCCCATCGCGTACGGGCTGGTGGCCGTGTCGCCGTGCACCACCTTGACCTGCTCCAGCGGCACGTCCAGCTCGGTGGCCACCACCTGGGCCAGGGTGGTCTCCAGGCCCTGGCCGTGCGACTGCAGGCCGGTGAACACCTGTACGCCGCCGTCGGTGCCGACCCGCACGGTGGTGGACTGGTAGCCGGACTCGATGGGCGTCTGGCGCAGCGCGAAGTCCAGCGCGCCGTGCGCGCTCTGCTCGTTGTACAGCGCGAAACCCGTGCCGATCGCGATGTCGCCGTCGCTTCCGGGAACCTCGGACAGCTCCTTGGCGACCAGCTCCAGGGTCTCGCGGTACGAGCCGGGGTCGTAGGTCAAGCCGGTCGCGGTGGTGTACGGGAACTCGGTGATCACGTTGCGGCGGCGGACCTCCACCGGGTCGAGGCCCAGCTCGGCGGCGATCTCGTCCATCAGCCGTTCCATGGTGAACACCGCCGCCGGCCGGCCCACGCCCCGGTAGGTGCCCAGCGGGCACTTGTTGGTGGCCACCGCCAGGTCCTCGACCTCGTAGTTGCGCAGGTCGTAGGGGCCGGGGAAGACCTTGCCGACCATGCCGGAGTCGCTGCCGGCGGTCCACGGGTACACCGAGTAGGCGCCGGCGTCCACGACCACCTGCAGCCTGATCCCGTCCAGCCTGCCGCGTTCGTCGACGTAGGCCTCCACGCAGTGCAGGTGGTCGCGGGCGTGGATGCTGGCGAGCAGGTGCTCGCAGCGGTCCTCCACCCACTTCACCGGCCGGCGGTGGCGCAGCGCCAGCCAGCACACCAGCACCTCGTCGGCGAACACGTGGCCCTTGACGCCGAACCCGCCGCCCACGTCCGGCGCGACCACCCGGACCGCCGACTCCGGGAGTTCGAGCTTCTCGGCGACCAGGGTGCGGACCAGGTGCGGCATCTGGGTGGAGGACCAGAGGGTGACGCCCTGGCCGGTCGGGTCGGGCACCGCCACACAACCCCGGTTCTCCAGCGGGACGCCGGCCTGGCGGTGGTTGCGGAACACCCGGCGGATCACCCGGTGGGCTCCGGCGCGGGCGGCGTCCAGGTCGCCGGACACTCGGCGGCGTTTCACGAACAGGTGGTTCGACCAGCTCGGATGGATCGGATCGTGCTCACCGCGCAGCGCGGACTCCAGGTCCAGGACGGGCGGCAGCTCGCGGATGTCCACCTCGACCAGCTCGGCGGCGTCCTCGGCCACGTAGGGGTCGGGGTGCAGCACGGCGGCCACGGGCTCGCCCACGAAACGGACCCGGTCCACGGCGAGCGCCGGCTGGGCGGAGTGTTGCCAGGACTCGACGGGCACGTCCGCGGCGATGCTCAGGTCGGGGCAGTCGGCGCCGGTGACGAGCAGGGTGCCTTCCGGCGGCGGTGCCCAGTCGCCGAGCCGGATGGAGTCGATCACGCCGTGCGCGATGGTGCTGCGGACCAGCCGCAGGTGCAGCATGCCGGGCAGGTTCAGGTCGTCGAGGTAGCGGCCGGTTCCGGTGGTGTAGCGGGCGTCCTCCACCCGGCGCACCGGGCGGCCGATCAACCCCGTCGCGTCACTCATGTGGCGCTTCCTCGGCCAGCAGGTGTTCGGCGCGGCGGGCGGCACGGAGGATGTTCACGTAGCCGGTGCAGCGGCAGACGTTGCCGGCCAGTTCTTCGCGGAGCTCGTCGTCGGTCAGCTCCGAGGACGAGCCGGCCAGCTCGCTGACGGTGAGCACGAAGCCCGGTGTGCAGAACCCGCACTGCAGTCCGTGCTCCTCGCCGAACGCCCGCTGCACCGGGTGTGGGTTCGCCGGCGTACCCAGGCCTTCCACGGTGGTCACCCGGTGGCCCTGCGCCATGGCCGCGAGCATCAGGCAGGAGCGCGCGGAGCGCCCGTCCAGCAGCACCGTGCACGCCCCGCACACCCCGTGCTCGCAGCCCAGGTGCACGCCGTAAAAGCCCAGGTCGTGGCGCAGCACGTCGCTGAGCAGCCGCCTCGGTTCGACGTCCAGCGGGTGCTCCTCGCCGTTCACCGACAAGGTGATCTTCATGCCGCTCCCCGTTCTCGGTGCCGTGCCTGGGCCACCGCGCGCACCACCATCTCGGCCACCAGTCCGGCCAGGTGCGGCTCGTGCTCGCGCAGCTCCGCCTCGGCCACCGCGCGCAGCTCCTCCGCCGCCAGGCCGGGGTCCGCCCGTATCGCCGCCTCGACGGTGGGCAGCCGTGCCGGCGACCCGGGCACCCCGGTGATCGCCACCCTTCCGGTGAGAACGACGGCGGCGGCGGCCGCCGTCGCGAAGTCGCCGGTGCGTTCGGCGAACTCGGCGAAACCCCAGGCGCCGCCGCCCGGCCAGCGCAGCTCCACGATCAGCTCGTCCGCTTCGAGCGCGGTCATGAACGGGCCGTTGCCGAACTCGGCGGCCGCGATCTCCCTGGTTCCGCCGGCACTTCGTGCCACGATCCGCCCGCCGCAGGCCAGCGCGACCAGCGGCAGCTCGGCGGCCGGATCGGCGTGCGCGACGCTGCCGCCGACGGTGCCCCGGTGCCGGATCGCCCGGTGCCCGATGTGCCTGGCCGCCGCCCCGAGCAGCGGGTTCGTTGCGCTCACCCTCGGGTCGGAGCAGAGGGCGTGATGGCGGACCAGGGCGCCGGTGCGCAGGGTCGAGCCGTCCACGGCCAGCTCGCCCAGCGGCAGGTCGTTGATGTCGACCAGCAGCGCCGGCCGCGCCATCCGCAGGTTGAGCAGCGGGATCAGGCTCTGCCCGCCGGCCACCGGCTTGGCGTCCTCGCCGTGCTCGCGCAGCAGCTCCAGCGCGTGGTCCAGGTGCTCGGCGCGGACGTAGTCGAAGGGCGGCGGCTTCACGCCGGGCGGCGAACCGTGACGACGACGGAGACCGACTCCTCGGCGCCGTCGTTGCGGGTGGCGTGCGGCTCCCCCGGCGCGAACAACACCCCCTGCCGCTCGGTGAGGGTGAACGCCTCGTCGCCGGTGTCGAAGCTGAGCTGGCCCCGGACCACCAGGAACAGCTGCGCCTCGTGGTCGTGGTGATGACGGTGCCCGCCACCGCCCGGCGGGCAGTACGACAGCGAGACGCTGAAGTTGTCGCCCACCGGCCACGGCACCACGTCGGACAGCTCCAGCCCGCCGTAGTGCCCGGCCGGCTCGACCCTCGGCGCCTGTTCGGCCTGGAAACGATGCATCCGCGCTCCTCCTCGTCTTAGCCCGAGATGTGCCTCATGTACGCGCTCTCCACCGGCCGGATCGGCACCTGGAGCAGCGCCGGCGACGAGCCGGACAGCAGCTCGCGCACCGCGTCGGCCACCTCGGCCTCGGTCTCCGCCCGCCGCCCGCGCGCGCCCAGCCCGGCCGCGACGCCCGGCCAGTCGCGCCCGGGCAGGTCGAGCTGCACGGCCCGGCCGAACCGGCGGGCCTGCGGCAGCGCGATGGCCGTCCAGCACTGGTCGTCGCCGACCACCACCAGCACGCGGGCGCCGTAGCGGGCCGCCGTGTCCAGCTCGGCGACCGCGTACCCGATGCCGCCGTCCCCGACGAACACGACGGCCGGCCGGTCGTGCGCCAGCGCGGCCGCGACCCCGTACGGGACCTCGGCGCCCAGCGTGCCGCTCTGCCCGGCGCGCAGGTAGCCGCCCTGCCCGTCCACGGTGAGCAGCTCGTCGGCCCAGAAGTCCACGTTGCCGTGCGAGGTGACGAACGTGGTGCCGGCGGGGGTGGCCGCCGCGACCGCGCGCACCATCTGGGCGGGATGCAGGCGGGGGTCCGCGCCGGGCTCGAACGAGCGGTCCCGGTGCGCCGACCAGTCCGAGGCCAGCCGCCCGACCCACGCCTCGTCCCCCGCCACCGCCCCGGCCGGCTGGGCTGCCCACGCCGAGGCGAACGCCGCGAGGAAACCCCCGACCGTGCACGGCACCGCGAGGTCCACCCGGCCGTTGCGCCCCAGCCGGGCGGCGTCCGGATCGACCTGGATCACCGTCGTGTCCGGCCCGACACCCGAGCCGAACTCCAGGTCGAACTCCCAGTGGTGGCCGAGCAGCACCACGGTGTCCGCCTCGGTGAGCGCGGTGGCCAGCACCGGGTTGCAGGGCAGGTAGCCCGGCCCGATGCACCGCGGGTCGCGGTCCGGCAGCAGCCCCCTGGCCAGCCGCAACGGCGCGAACGCCGCCTCGGTGGCGGCCACGAACCCCGCGACGGCCGGGCGGTCCGCGGTATGGAAACAGTCGTCCCCGACCAGCACCAGAGTCCGCGCCGACGCCCGCAGCCGCTCCACCACCTCACCGACCGAGGCGGGCGCCGTCAGCACCGGGGCCGGCCTCGGCGCGTACCGCGCGAGCAGGTCGTCGGCGGCGTCGCGGTCCAGCTCCTGGTGCAGCACGTCGGCGGTGATCTCCAGGTACACCGGGCCCGGCGTGGGCGCGCGCATCCGCCGCCACGCCTCGGCCACATACTCCGGGATGCGGTGGGCGTCGCGCACGGCCACCGCCCACTTGGTGACGGTGCCCATCACCGCGAGCGTGTCGGTGGACATCCCGGCGCCCCTGTCCGCGACCACGGCGGGGGCCTGACCGCCCACCACCAGCATCGGCACCCCGGCCAGCGAGGCGGACACGCACGGGGTCACCGTGTTCGTCACCCCCGGGCCGAGCGTCACCACCGCCACCCCCGGACGGCCGGTGGCGCGGTAGCCGGCCTCCGCCATGAACGCGGCCGCCGCCTCGTGCCGCACGTGGTGCAGCCGCACCGGACCGTCCGCGCAGGCGTCGTACACCGGGTTGATCGGCCCGCCGGACACGGAGAACAGCCGCTCCACCCCGCGCGCCCGCAGCGCCTCCACCAGGAGCCGCCCGCCCGTCACTGCCTCGGCCATGTCGTTGCTCGCCTCGCTTCCGTGGGCGCCTCAGTAGGCGGGTGCCTTCCCGCCGTCCACCGGGAGCACCGCGCCGGTGACGTAGCCGCAGGCCTCCGAGACCAGCAGCGCGACCAGGTTGGCCAGGTCCTCGGGCCGGCCCATCCGCCGCAGCGGGACCTCATCCACCCAGCGTTGCAGCGCCTGCTCCTCGTCGATGCCCAGCCGCAGCGCCGTCTGCGCCGCCAGCTCGTCCATCCGCTCGGTCGCCAACGGCCCCGGCGCGACCGTGTTGACCAGGATGTCGTCCGGGGCGACCTCGGCCGCCAGCGTCTTGGCGTAGCCCATCAACGCCAGCCGGGTCGCGTTGGACAGCACCATGTCCGGCTGGGCCACCCGCACCCCGATGGTGCCGATGTAGACGATCCGCCCGCCGCCGGCCGCGCGCATCGCGGGCAGCGCCGCCCGGGACAGCCGGATGGGCACCAGGCAGTTCATGTCCATCGCCAGCCGCCAGGCGTCGTCGGTGACCTCCTCGCACCGCATCGACGGCGGCCCCGGCGTGCTCACCACCAGCGCGTCCAGCCGCCCCCACCGCCGCACCGCGACGTCCACCAGCCGCTCGGGAACACCCGGTTCGCCCAGGTCGGCGGGCACGGCGTGCGCGGTGCCCCCGGCGTCGGCGATCTCCTTCACCGCGAGCTCGAGCGCGGCGGCGTTGCGCGCGGCCAGGATTACCTTCATGCCCTCGGCGGCCAGCGTGGACGCGCACCGGCGGCCGAGGCCACGGCTGGCGGCGGTCACGATCGCGACCTTCCCGCGCACGCCAAGCTCCACGTCGAGCTCCCTACCGAAGGTATTATGTTACTTGAACCTTAGTTGGATACGCGGCCTCGGACAAGCGCTCCCGTCATGGCTTCGCGGTGGCGCGGCGGGCGGGGAAGAACGCGGCCGGAACCAGCGCCAGGACGCAGAGCGCCAGCGCCCACCAGAAGGTGTGGCCGAACCCCGCGGACGAGGCCGGCCCGGGCGGCGCCCCCGCCAGCGACTGCTGCAACACCACGGTGAGGATCGCGGTGCCCAGTGAACCGCCGACCCGGTGCATCACGGTGTAGGCGCTGGAGGCACGCGACGCCTCGTGCTTCTCGACCGAGGAGTACGCGGCGGCGAGGTTCGGCCCCATGACCGCGCCGAGCCCGAGGCCCCGGACGGCGAGCGAGCAGACCAGCAGCCACCCCGGGGGTGAGGCGGTGACCTGTGTGAACACCACCGTGCCGGCCATGGCGAGCACGATGCCGGCGAGCAGCACGTACTTGGGTCCGTAGCGGTCGGTGAACCGGCCGGCGACGAACGCACCGGCGGCCGCACCGACCGCCTGCGGGGTCAGCAGCAGCCCCGCCGTCAGCGCGTTCGCGCCCTGAACCTGCTGGTAGTAGAGCGGTACCAGCAGCATCGAGCTGTACAGCGAGGCGCCGAGCAGGAACGCGGTGCCGGTCGCCGCGGCGAACCCGCCCCTGGTGAACAGCCGTAGGTCGATCAACGGCGTACCGGCACCGCGCAGGGCGTGCACCACGTAGCCGGCGACGAGCAGCAAGGCAACACCGAGGCTGCCGGCGACCAACGGCGCGCCGCCACCCCCACCGAGGCTGGTGAACCCGTAGACGGCGGCCGCGATCCCCGGCGAGAGCAGCGCCAGCCCCATCAGGTCGAGCCGCTGGCCACGGTCCCTGGCGTCGCGCTCGGCGGGCAGCAGCCGCGCCGCGATCGGCAGCAGGACCAGGCACACCGGCAGGTTGACGAAGAAGATCGCGCGCCAACCGAACTCGTGCACCAGCACACCGCCGAGCACCGGCCCGAGGGCGGGACCGAACGCCACCGGGATGCTCACCAGGCTCATCAGCCGCCCGATGCGGTCCCGGCCGGCCGCACGCGCCAGGATGGCCTGCCCCACCGGGTTCATCAGACCACCGCCGACGGCCTCCACCAGCCGGAACACGATCAGGCTCGGCAACGACCAGGCCAGCCCGCACAGCAGCGAGCCGGCGGTGAACAGGGTGACCGCGAACATCCACACCCGTTTCCCGCCGAACCGGTCGCTGGCCCACCCGGCGGCCGGGATCACCATCGCCACCGCCAGCAGGTAGCCGGCGGCGACCCACTGCACCGCCGAGAGCGGCGCATCGAAGCTCTCGGCCAGCGTGTCGGTCGCCACGCCGACGCTGGTGGCGTCGATGTTGGCCATCACGGGCGCGGCGAGCAGCACCGCCCCGATCCGGAGCAACCGCCGATCCAGCGGCTGCCTCGTCGTCTGGTTTGTCATGGACATAAATTTATGTCCGACCTAAAGATGTGTGCAACCTAAATCTAGTAGACTGTGCGTATGGGGACCGCCGGCCCGCGGCTACGGGAGATCAAGAAACAAGAGACCAGGGACGCGATCGCGGCGGTCGCCACGCGGCTGTTCGGCGAGCGCGGCTTCGAGAACGTCACGATCGCCGAGATCGCCGCGGCCGCGCGGGTGTCCAAGATGACCGTCACCAACTACTTCGCGCGCAAGGAAGACCTCGCCATCGACGCGCACGAACAGGTCATCGACGACATCGTCCGGCCGGTCGCCGAACGCGCCGACGGCGTCTCCGTGCTGGCCGCGGCCAGGGCCGGCTACGCCCGGCGACTGGCCGACCGGGCTCACTCGATCGGCCTGGCCGGCCCCACCTGGACAAACATGATCAGCAGCAGCCGGGCGCTGCAGGCCCGGCTCCGCGAGATCTTCGACCAGGCCGAACACGAACTGGCCGGCGCCATCGCCACCCAGACCGGCGACCCCGGCCCACTCCCCAAGATCGTCGCCGCCCAGCTCGTCGCCGTCGACCGCGTCCTCTTCGCCGAGGCGCAAGCCTTCGGCGGCGCCGGGCGGAACGACGACGACACCTGCGCCGCACTGGCCCACAGCGCGCGCACCGCCTACGACCTGCTCGAACCCGCGCTCGGCCGGTACGGCACCACGCGCTGAGCCCTCGGCCCGGCGCGGCCGCTCAGCGCTCGTCCAGCCAGCTTTCCAGGGCGCGGACGCGGATGGCGTCGATGTGCTGCTCCATCAGCCGGCGGGCTCTAGGGCCGTCCCGGTCGGTCAACGCCTCGACGATGGCCAGGTGCTCCTGGTAGATCAGGTCCGGGCGGGGGTTGCCGATGCCGGCGTACTGGATCCGCCGGACGTCGTTGTAGATGTCCTCGAACACGGCGAGCAGCCGCTTGCTGCCGGACGCCGCGACGATCGTGCCGTGGAAGTCGTGCGAGTACTCGTCATGATCGAGGTTCATCGTGGCCACCTCGGACGGGCGGGCGTCGCGCAGCTCGGCAAGGCGCTCGTCGGTGATCTTGGTGGCGGCGATCTCGGTCGCGGCGCTCTCGATGACCTTGCGGAGCAGGTAGACGTCGTGCACGTCGCCCGGCTCGATGCCCTTGACCAGGTAGCCCTTGTACGCGATGGCCGTCACCAGGCCCTGCCGTTCCAGCAAGGTCATCGCCTCGCGCACCGGGGTGCGGGACACGCCGTAGAGGTTGCTCAGGTCGGTGAGCTGCAACATCGTCCCTGGCTTGATGCGGGCCTGGATGATGTCCTCGAGCACGAGCCGGCGCACGTGCTCGACCAGCGACTCGTCGCGGCTGCCCCGGGTCTTGCGGCCGTCCACCCGGACGCCCGTCTTGTCGGCCACCACGGCACGCCTCCGAGGGTACGTATACAGCTCGTTCTTCAAGTAACATACCAGTCGTTTCCGGTGCTCTACCGCCTTGTCACGCGGTCGAGACGGAACCGCAGCACCTGGCCCGGGCACGCCTGGGCCGCGCTGTCCACGTCGGCCGAGCGCACCACGGCGATGACCGGGTATCCGCCGGTGAGCGGGTGGTCGGCGAGGAACAGCGTGGGCCGGCCGAGCGTCGGCACCTGGATCGCCCCGGGGACCAGCCCTTCGCTGGGCAGCTCGCCGGGCACGGTGCGGGGCAGCGTCGGGCCCTCCAGTCGCATGCCGACCCGGTTGCTGTCGGTGCTCACGGTGTACGGCTCGGTCAGCAGGGTGCGCACGGCCCGTTCCTCGAACCAGTCGTGCCTCGGGCCGAGGAGCACGCGCAGCACCAGCTCGCCGCCGGCCACGGCGGCCACCGGCGCGAGGTCGATCGCCGGTGCCTGAGCCGGTGCGGGGCCGACGGGCAGCATCGTCCCCGGCCGCAGCGGGGGCGGGCCGAGGCCGGCCAGCACGTCGGTGGACCGGGAGCCGAGCACGGGCTCGACCGCGAGCCCGCCGCGGACGCCGACGTAGCTGCGCAGGCCGCGCTCCGGCTCGGCCAGCTCGAGCAGCTGGCCGGGCGCCAGGAGCAGCACGGCGTTGAGCCCGTGCCGGCGGCCGTCCACCCTGACCGGGCAGGACGCCCCGGTCACCGCCACCGTGAGCGGCCGGTGCGCGCGGGCGGCGAACCCGCCGAGGGTGACCTCCACGGCCGCCGCGCCCTCCGGGTTCGCGACCAGCCGGTTGGCCAGCCGGAACGAGCGCCGGTCGGCCGCGCCGGAGGGTCCCACCCCCAGCTCGGCGAGCCCCGGCCGGCCCAGGTCCTGCACGGTGGCGAGCACCCCCGGCCTGACCACCTCCAGGTCCGTCACCCGCCGACCTCCTCGAACCGGACCGGCGGGCGGGAGCGCGCCAGCGCCAGGTAGAGCTCACGTACCTCGGTCAGGCCGGGAACCTCGACCAGCAGGCCGGCGTCCGCGCACCCGTCATATCCGGGCGGTCAGCCGGACCCCGGCCGCCTCCAGCGCCGCCCTGGTCGCGGTGGCGATCGCGACGGCGCCCCGGGTGTCGGAGTGCACCAGCAGCGACTGGGCCGTCACCGGGATGACGCTGCCGTCCAGGGCGGTCAGCTGGCCTTCGAGCACCATCTGTACGGCCCGCCGGGCGGCGGCCTCGGGGTCGGTCACCATCGACTCGGGGTGGGTCCTGGGCACCAGCAGCCCGTCGGGGGTGTACGCCCGGTCCACGAACGCCTCGGCCACGGTGCGGACGCCGGCCTGCTCGGCCCGCTTCCAGGTGGCCGTGCCGACCTGGCACAGCAGCGGCAGCGAGGCGTCGAAGGTGCGGGTGGCCTCCACGATCGCCTCGGCGTGCTCCTCGTCGGTGGCGGCGACGTTGTACAGCGCGCCGTGCGCGCGCACGTAGCTGGTCTCGGTCCCGGCCGCCTTGGCGAAGGCCTCCAGCGCGCCCATCTGGTAGAGCAGGTCGTCGACCAGCACGTCCTTCGGCACGGCGATGTAGCGGCGGCCGAACCCGGCCAGGTCGCGGTAGCTGACCTGCGCGCCGACCGCCACGCCGTTGCGGGCGGCCGTCTCGCAGGTCCGGCGCATGATGGTCGGGTCGCCGGCGTGGAAGCCGCAGGCGACGTTCGCGCCGGTGACGATCCCGAGCAGGGCCTCGTCGTCGGCGATCGTCCACCGTCCGAACCCCTCGCCCACGTCGGTGGTCAGCGAGACGGCGGGCGCATCGATGCTCATACCGGATCCCTTCGGTCGCTCAGAGGTTCACCCGACAAACTAGATGGGACCTCGGCGCTCGCCCGCGTACCGCTCGCGAGGTAGGCCGCGCCGGCGACCACGAACCCGACCAGGTAGCTCAGGTCCACCCCGCCCAGCGCGTGGCCGATCGGGCCGGTGTAGAGCTTGGTCGCCATGAACGGCACCGAGGCCAGGATGCCGACCACGAAGCACAACCAGGCCGGCCAGCGCGTCCCGGCGAGCGGGCCGGCGCGGTCGTAGAACGCGGACGCCGGGGGCAGCGTCTCCACCCGCCGGTACCTGACGTAGACGGTGATCAGCGTGACCGCGAACCACGGCGTCACGAAGTAGGCGATCAGGAACAGGAACTGCTCGTAGCGCAGCAGGAACTCCGGGCCCCCGAACGCGATCGCCAGCGCGGTGGACACCGCCGCCAGCAGGATCGCCACGAACCACCGCCGGCCGGGCGCGTCCCAGCTCAGGGTGGCCAGCGAGCCGCTGTACATGTTGAGCACCACGGCGATCTGCTGGCTCAGGATCAGCACCAGGAACACCACCGGCGCGAGCGCCCCGGAGATCGTCGCCACCGCCGGGATGGACGCGGTCCTGGCCAGCGCGGTGACCAGCGCGCCGAGCACCATCGCCCAGGTGGCCGCGACGAACAGCGCCGAGAAGCAGGCCCAGAACACCCGCTTGCTGGTGACCGACGCGGGCAGGTACCGCGAGTAGTCCGAGGCGTAGGACGACCAGCTCAGGGTGAACGAGAACGCGATCGCGAACTCCAGCAGCCACTGCTTGGGGCCGTTCACCCCCGCCGAGGTGCCGGCGAACGTGCCCGCGTCCGACCGTGCCAACGCGACCACCGTGAGCACCCCGAACACCACCACGCTGGCGATCGTCAGCCAGCGGTTGAACAGGTGGATCCACCGGTACCCGTAGAGCGCCAGCGCCAGCCCGACCAGCGCGAGCACCACCACCGCGGCCACCCGGTCCATGCCGAAGAGCTGGTTGAACGCCTGGCTGTTCAGCGAGAGCCCGACCGCCGCCCAGCCGATGAACAACATCGTGGTGAAGATCGCCGGGAGGTAGTTGCCGACGTGTCCGAAGCCCAGCCTGCTGATCACCATCTGCGGCAGGCCCCGGCGCGGACCCATCGACGCGCACGCCGCCGTGACCACCGCGCCGAGCACGTTGCCCACCGCGACCGCGGACACCGTTGCCCAGAAGCCAAGGCCGGCGGCGATGCCGACGCCGCCGAGCACCATCGAGGAGAGGTGGATCTGCGAGCCGAACCAGTTGTAGAACTGGCTGGAGACCTTGCCGTGCCGCTGGTCGTCGGGGATGGGGCCGAACCCGTGCAGCTCGGCGCTCGTCTGGTTCGAGTCCACGCTGACTCCCGCATCGAGCAGATTTGTGTGCAAGTAATATGTCAGATTAGAACGAATTGAGATGTCAGTCAATCGTGTCCGGGCGGCGGTCAGGCCGGCCCGGGCCTCCCCCGCCGTCCGCGATCTCGGACACGTTCCGTCGCGCCGAGCTTGCGGACAGCCATCACCCAATTAGGATAGCCTCACCACACTAAGGTGTGACTTACTGCGACTGTCTGGGGGACGATGGTGGCGTCGACCGCGCCGTTACGCGGGACATCCTTCATCACGGGGGCGGCCGGTGGGATCGGTGCGGCGGTCGCGTCGGCGTTGGCCAGGGCGGGCTCGCCGGTCGCGTTGCTGGACCACGACGAGGCGGTGCACGAGACCGCCGAGCGGCTGCGCGGTTCGGGTGCCGAGGTGTACTCCGTGGTCGCCGACGTCGCCGACCGGCACGCGGTGGACCTGGCGGTGGCGGCGGCGGAGCGCAGGCTCGGGCCGATCGGCGTGCTGGCCAACGTGGCCGGCGTGCTCCGGGTCGGCCCGGTGCTTGACCTGGACGATCGGGACTGGGCGGCCTGCCTTGCGGTGAACGCCACCGGGGTGTGGAACACCGGGCGCGCGGTGGGCCGGCTCATGCGCGAGCGCGGCGCGGGCAGCATCGTCACCGTCGCCTCGAACGCGGCGGCGGTCCCCCGGGTCGGCATGGCGGCGTACGCGGCGTCGAAGGCCGCCTCCGTCATGATCACTCGCGGCCTGGGGCTCGAGCTGGCGCCGCACGTGCGCTGCAACGTGGTGTGCCCCGGCTCGACGGACACGGCGATGCAGCGGGCGTTGTGGCCCGACCCGGAGGACGACGGCGGCGCGGATGCGGTGGTGGCCGGCTCGCCGGAGTCCTTTCGCCTCGGCATCCCCCTCGGTCGGGTGGCCGACCCCGCCGACATCGCCGACGTCGTCGTGTTCCTCGCCGGCGACGCCTCGCGCCACATCACGTTGCAGTCCCTCACGGTGGACGGCGGCGCGACGCTCGGCGTCTGACGCGGCCCCACCGATCCGAAGTCGTCTCGCCCGTCGAAAGGAACGCTCGATGCCCACACCGGCCTTGGTCCGGCCACGTCCTCGGCACAACCCCGCCGACCTGCTCACGGCGTACCTTCCGGGGTCGTTCTTCTACGCCTCGCCCCGGGGTTGTGTGCTGGCCGACGGGGTGCACGCGCGTGTGCCGGCGGACCGCCCGGAACGGGCCGAGGCGGTGTCCGAGGCGCTGGCCGGGGCGGCGGAGGCGGGGGTGCGCGATCCGATAGTGGTCGGCGCCGTCGGCTTCGCGCCCGGTTCGGCCGCGAGCCTGGTGGTGCCCTCGGTGGTGCGGCGGGCGGCGACGTCGGAGGACGGCGGCTGGCCGCCCTCGGTGTTCCCGGCCTCCTACCGGGGCACCTGGTCGGTCTCGCACCGGCCGGCCCCGGAGCGCTACATGGACGCCGTCCGCCGTGCCCTGCGGCTGATCGAGGCGGGCGAGCTGAGCAAGGTCGTGCTGGCCCGGTGCCTGGAGCTGACCGCCGCCGTGCCGGTCGCGGTGCCGAGCCTGCTCGCCCAGCTGGTGCGCACCGACCCGGACGCGCACGTGTTCGCCGCGGACGTCACCGCGCCCGGCGACCCGGCCACCCGCACGGTGCTGGGCGCCAGCCCGGAGCTGCTGGTGAGCCGGCGCGGCCGGGAGGTGACGGCGAACCCGCTGGCCGGTTCCGCCGCCCGGGCGCACGAGCCGGCGGAGGACCGGCGGCGGATCGCGGCGCTGCGGGCCTCGGACAAGGACCGCCGCGAGCATGCCCTGGTCAGCGCCCACGTGGCCGAGGTGCTGGGCAGGTTCTGCACGGACGTGCGGGTGCCGTCCGAGCCCGAGGTGACCGGCACCGCCACGATGTGGCACCTGTCCAGCCCGATCACCGGGCGGCTGGTGGACCCGGCCGTCTCGTCGCTGGCGCTGGCCGAGGCGCTGCACCCGACGCCCGCCGTCGGTGGCGTGCCGCCGAGCCGGGCGCACGCCGCGATCGCCGCGCTGGAGGCCGAGGCCCGGGGCTACTACGCGGGGCTGGTCGGCTGGAGCTCGCTGGACGGCGACGGCGAGTGGGCGCTGACCATCCGCGCCGCCGAGGTGTGCGACCGGACGGTCACGCTGTTCGCCGGCGCCGGGGTGGTCGCCGGCTCCCAGCCCGAGGCCGAGCTGGCCGAGACCAGCGCGAAGTTCCGCACCATGCTCCGGGCGATCGAGGTGGAGGAGGCGCTGTGAGCGACGGTCCGGACCACACCCCGTGGCCCGCCGAGCTGGCCGCCCGCTACCGAGCCGCCGGCCACTGGCGGGGGCAGACCTTCGGCGCGCTGCTCACCTCGCTCGCCGAGGCGCACGCGGAGCGGACCGCGGTGGTGGGCGAGTCGCCGGCCGGCCCGGCGCGGTGGAGCTACCGCTCGCTGGACGAGCGGGCGCACCGGTTGGCGGCGGGGCTGTACGGGCTGGGCCTGCGGTCCGGGGACCGGGTGGTGCTGCAGCTGCCGAACGTGCCGGAGTTCTTGCCGGTGGTGTTCGCGCTGTTCCGGCTGGGGGCGTGGCCGGTGTTCGCGCTGCCTGCGCACCGCGACAGCGAGCTGTGCCACTTCGCCTCGCATTCCGAGGCGAAGGCCGTCCTGACCGTCGGCACGCACGAGCGGTACGACCACGCGGCGCTGGCCGGCCGGGTCGCCGAGCGGGTGGCCTCGGTGCGCCACGTGATCGTCCTCGGGCCCTCCGACGGCGCCGGTGCCGTCGCCCTGGACGAGCTGGATGCGCCACCGCGCGAGCTGCCCGAGCCCGACCCGGAGGGCGTGGCGTTCCTGCAGCTCTCCGGCGGCACCACCGGGCTGCCCAAGCTGATCCCGCGCACCCACGACGACTACCTCTACAGCGTCCGGGAGAGCGCGCGGATCTGCGCGCTGAGCCCGGAGAGCGTGTATTTGGCGACCCTGCCGGTCGCGCACAACTACCCGCTCAGCTCCCCCGGCGTGCTCGGCGCGCTGCACGCGGGGTCGACGGTGGTGCTCGCCCCGCGCCCGGACGCGGACACCGTGTTCGAGCTGATCGAGCGCGAGCGGGTCACCATCACCGGCGTGGTGCCGCCGCTGGCCGCGGTGTGGGTGCAGGCGGCGGAGCACACTCGGCGCGACCTGTCGAGCCTGCGGGTGCTGCAGGTCGGCGGGGCGAAGTGCGGGCGCGAGCTGGCCGAGCGGATCGGGCCGGCGCTGGGCTGCTCGCTGCAGCAGGTCTTCGGCATGGCGGAGGGCCTGGTCAACTACACCAGGCTGGACGACCCGGACGAGGTGGTGCTCGGCACCCAGGGGCGGCCGATCTCGCTGGACGACGAGATCCGCGTGGTGGACCCCTGCTCCGACGCGGAGGTCGCCCCCGGCGAGGTGGGCGCGCTGCTCACCCGGGGGCCGTACACCATCCGCGGCTACTACCGCGCCGGCGAGCACAACGCCGTCGCGTTCACCCCCGACGGCTTCTACCGCACCGGGGACCTGGTGCGCCGCACGGCCGGCGGGCACATCGAGGTGGTCGGGCGGATCAAGGAGCAGATCAACAGGGGCGGTGAGAAGGTCGCGGCCGAGGAGGTGGAGAACCACCTGATGGCGCACCCCGGCGTGCTCGACGCCGCCGTGGTGGCCATGCCCGACGAGCAGCTCGGCGAACGCAGCTGCGCGTACGTGGTGCCGGTGGCCGACGCCCCCACCCCGACCGCGCCCGAGCTGCGCCGGTTCGTGCGCGAGCGGGGCGTGGCGGCGTTCAAGGTCCCGGACCGGGTGCTGGTCGTCGACGCGTTCCCGGTCACCGGCGTCGGAAAGATCAGCAAACGCGAGCTGCGCGCCGCCATTGCCGCCCAGGAGTTCTCCGACCAACCCACGAAGGGGTGAGCCGTGTCCATTCCTCGCATCCAGCCCTATCCGCTGCCCGGTGCCGACGAGCTCCCGAACGGACGGGTCGACTGGCGCCCGGACCCCGGGCGGGCGGCGCTGCTGGTGCACGACATGCAGCGTTACTTCCTGGCCCCCTACACCCCGGGCGCGGAGCCGCTGTCCGGGTTGATCTCGAACGTGGCCACGCTGATCGAGGCGTGCCGGGCCCGTGACATCCCGATCTTCTACACGGCCCAGCCCGGCCGCCAGAGCGTGCGCGACCGCGGCCTGCTCACCGAGTTCTGGGGCGAGGGCATCGGGGCGGTGATCGAGTCCGACCCGCGCGCCGAGGAGATCGTCGACGAGCTGGCGCCGCTGCCCACCGACGTGCGGCTGACCAAGTGGCGCTACAGCGCGTTCCAGCGCAGCACGTTCGCCGAGGACCTCGGCCGGCGGGGGCGCGACCAGCTGTTGATCACGGGCATCTACGCGCACATCGGCTGCCAGGCCACCGCCGTGGAGGCGTTCATGCGTGACGTCCGCCCGTTCCTGGTCGCGGACGGCGTCGCCGACTTCTCCCGGCAACACCACGAGCGGGCGCTGGAGTACGTGGCGCAGCGCTGCGGGGTGACGATCACGACCGCCGACGTGCTCGCCGCCCTGGACGCCCCGGCGGCGGCCGCGCCGGCGTGACCCTACGCCGGGGAATGTCGATCGCGTCGCCCAAGGTCGGACCATCACGGGCAGCGCCCACGCCTCTGGGATGTGGCGAAATATCGTCTAAATTGCTAATGGCTCTTTATGAATTGTTAATGAATTGCCGCAAGGTTCCGAATGTCCCTACGGTTCGGCGCTGCTATTGGTGGATTGTCACGCTGGTGAAACAGCTTCGGCTCGACCGTTGACTGGATGATTTGGCGCATCGGCGGTCCCGGCTAACGCAACGACGTAGGGGGATCGGGTGCGCGGATTCGCGCGAGTGGTGTTGGTAGCCGCGGTGCTGGCCGGTTGTGGTGTGGCGGCCGGATGTGGTGATCACCCACCGACGCCGGCGCTGGCCGACGTGCATCCCTGCGACCCGGCGACGCTGGGCTCGATCGCGCCGCCGCCGAACGTCGAGTTCAGCTGCGCGACGCTCGCGGTGCCGCTGGATCACCGTCTCATGCCGGGCCCGCGGGTCGACCGGCAGTTGGCGTTGCCGATCGCCATGACGGAGAACGCGGTGGCGCCGCGGGGGGTGCTGGTGTGGCTGAACGGCGGACCGGGCTCCCCGGGGGTGCAGCTGGCGGGTGAGATCGCGGGCCAGTTCGATCCGGCGGTGCTGCGCGACTACCGCCTGGTGCTGTTCAGCCAGCGTGGCACCGGTCCGAATGCCCTGCAATGCCCAGGGCTGCAAGAAGCCGTGGGCTCCGCCATGGAGGTGCCGCCGCCGGGCGTGGTGGAAGACTGTGCGCAGGCAATCGGCTCACACCGACGATTCTTCGGTACCGCCGACACCGTCGCTGATCTGGAGGCCCTGCGCCGGGCGTTGGGAGCGGACAAGCTGACCCTGGCCGGCGCGTCCTACGGCACGGTACCCGCCGCGCGCTATGCGATGAAGTATCCAGATCGGGTCGCACGGCTCGTGCTGGATTCCGTGGTGCCGCACGATGGCCTCGACCCACTGATGCTGGACGTGTTCCCCCGCGCCGCGGAGGTGCTGCGCGGCGCCTGCGCCCGGTCGAGATGCCCCACCGATGCCGCGGCCGACCTCGCTGAGGTGATACGCGTTCGACACAACGGGCTCGAGATGCTCAACGTGGTCACCAAGTTGGCGCCCAAGCCGCGACTGGCGGAGCTGCTGGTCGCGCTGCGTGAGGCCGCGCGGGGCGACGGCCGAGGACTGGACACCCTCCTGGTCGATGTGCGCAAACCCAAGGGCGCGGGCGGGTCGCCGGCGGACGAGTTCAGCCGGGGTCTGAACGTCACGACTTCGTGCCAGGACATGCACGGGCCTTGGGGAGGTGTTTCCGCTCCGGCGGTGGGGCGGGCAGAAGCCGCGGACAAGGTCGCCGCCGCGCTGCCGGAGCGGGCGTTCTTCCCGTTCGACCGAGCCACCGCGCTCACGAATGGAACCGTGGTGGCCTGCGAACGGTGGCCGGAAACCTCGGTGCCGGCGTTCTCCGTCGGGCGTGACCTGCCGCCGGTGCCGACGCTGTTGCTGGCCGGCGAGAGAGACCTGACCACACCGCTGGGCTGGACACAGAAAGAGGCCGCCCGCGCGCCCAACCACCGCCTCGTGGTGGTTCCGGGCGCCGGCCACATCACCCAGGACGTCGCCTTTGGCCGTGTCGGACGCGATGTCGTGACCGAGTTCCTCGTGGATCGGCCAGGTCTCAAGTAGCGGTCGGCGGCGGCGTGACGCGACGAACAGCGCTGCCAGCCCTCACTGGTGCGGCTGGGGTTCGGACGTGAGCCGCCAGAGCGGGCCGAGCATGGTCACCAGGGCGGCGGTCAGGATGAGGCAGGCGGCGCCGTAGGCCAGCAGCGCGGTGTCCGGTGCGAGCCAGCGGCCGAGCAGGCCGGCCACGATGGAGCCGACGGCGGTGCCGGTGACGACCTGGACCTGCCAGAGGCTGGAGATCCGGCCGCGCAGCTCGTCGGGGGTGTTCTTCTGCAGGACGGCGAACCGGAGGATGTCGGTCAGCGCCCGGCCCAGGCCGTGGCCGGCGAGCCCGAGGAACGCCAGGACCGCGGCGCCGGAGAGGCCGAGCACCACCAGGCCCAGCGCCATCAGCGCGACCGAGGTGAGCAGCGCCGCCCCGCTGCGGCGGAGGCGTCCGGTCCAGCCGCTGGTGAGCGAGCCGATCACGGCGCCGACGGCGGGGGCGCCGTAGAGCAGGCCCAGCGTGGAGGGGCCGGCGCCGAGGGCGCGGTCCACGAACGCCGGGAGCAGCACCATCGGGCCGCTGGCCAGCATGGTGAGCAGCCCGACCAGGAGCACGCCGCGCACCACCCGGTGCCGGCCGGCGAACCGCAGGCCGGTGACCAGGGCGCGCAGCGGCGGCTCGTGGCTGGTGCCGGGGGCGGGCGCGGGGCCCAGGCCGTTGATCAGGCTCACGGTCGCGACGGTGGCCGCCGCGGCCACGAAGTAGGTCACGGCCACCCCGCCGGCGGCGATGATGACGCCCGCCACGGCCGGTGACACGATCGCGCCGAGGTCGGTGGTCAGCGCCACCAGCGCGCCGGCGGCGGCGAGCTTCTCCCTGGGGACCAGGGTGGGCGTCACGGCCATCAGGACGGTGCCGCTGACGCCGCCGGCCAGGCCGTCCACCACGGCGGCCAGGTAGATCACCCACACCGAGGGCGTGGGCAGCAGCGAGTTGAGCCCGAGCACCAGGAAGCACAGGCCGGCCGCGGAGCGGGCCAGTTGGATGGTGCGCCTGCGCTCGAACCGGTCGGCGAGCACCCCGCCGCCCAGGCTGCCCACGAACAGCGCCACCCCCATCGTGGTGGCGACGCCGCCGACCTGCAGCGTCGACCCGGTGAGCTGGTAGGTCTGGGCGGGCACCGCGACCACCAGCATGCCGATCGCCACCAGGGAGATCAGCCGGGCGGTGAACACGAACCGGAACGGCCGGCTGGTCCGCAGCGGGTCGATGTCGATGGCCAGGCCGCCGAGGCGCATCACCGGAAGTCACCGCCGAGCACGTCCAGGGTGCGTATCACACCTCGATAGTCGGGCCGGTAGCTCAGCGCGGGCAGCTCGTGCACCCGGCCGGCCCTGAACGCGGGGAGCTGGGCGTAGAGCGGGTCCTTCGCCAGCTCCGAGGCGGACCGGCCGCCGATGGGGATGACGAACGCCGTCGGGGCGTCGGCGACCTGCGAGACCAGCTCGGCGCTGACCACGAAGGAGTCGCCGGTGCCGTAGCGGGGCGGGTTGCCGGCCTTGCGGAGCACGTCGTCGGGGACGAACCCGAGCTCGCGCAGCAGCGTGGCCAGCGCGGCGTCGGCCGGGACCAGGCAGGGCTGGTTGTTGCTCAGCGACAGCAGGATCACCGCCGGGCCGGGCGGGACCTTGATCGAGGAGCGCAGGGTGGCGACCTTGTCGGTGTAGGCCCGCATCAGCGCCGGCACCCGGTCCGACCTGCCCACCGCGTCGGCCAGCAGCCGCAGCTCCTCCTGCCAGGTCACGACGGTGTTCGGGACCAGCACGGTGGGCGCGATCTTGGACAGCTTGTCGTAGTTCTGCTCCGCCTGCAGGCCGGTGATGCCCTGGCCGCCGCCGATGATCAGGTCGGGGCGCTGGGCGGCGACCGCCTCGATGCTCAGCTCGTCGCCGCCGGGCAGCGCCTTGGTGCCCTGCCTGGTCGCGTCGGCCGACCAGGTCGGCGGGAAGCCGGTGGCGTCGCTCGGGATGCCCAGCACCCTGGTGTCGGTGGCGGCGACCGGTACGCCGAGCTCGTAGAGGTAGCCGGTCTGGCCGCCGCTGAGCACGACTATCCGTTGGGGGTCGGACGGGACGTTCACCGGGCCGTGCGCGGTGGTGACCACTCTCGTTCCCGGGCCGGCGGCCTTGCCCGCGCCGGCCGTGCCGCATCCGGCCAGCAGCAGCGCCACCAGCGTGACGCAGGCCGCCGGCAGCCAGCGGGTCATCGGTCTGTCCGGACGCCGGGGTGGGCGTCGATCAGCGGCCCGAGGGCGGCCCAACCGGCTGCCGAGACCATGCCGGCGTGATCGAACGGGAGCGGGTGCACGTCCAGCCCGGCCGGGTGGACATCGCGCCAGGCTCGGACGAGCCGTTCTCCCTCGCCGGCGACGTACAGGGTGAGCGGGCCGGCGTAGCGGGGGTTCTCCGAGCGGTCCAGCAGCCGGACACACCAGGTGAACGAGGTGCGGACGGTGTCGGCCAGCCCGGGCTCGGCCTCGACCAGCTCGGGCGGGAGGCCGGCGTGCAGGAGCGCCGCGTCCTCGCCTTGGTCGCTCGGCTCGTCGGTGACGGGCCCGGAGTCGATGAGCCCGGCGAAGGCCACCGGCTCTCCCCCGGCGGCCAGCCGTGACGCCATGGCGTGCACGACGTTGCCGCCGAAGGAGTATCCGAGCAGGTGGTACGGGCCGTGGGGCTGGATCTCCCGGATCGTGGCGAGGTAGCGCGCGGCGAGGTCGTCGACGGTGTCGGCAGGGGCCGGGGAGCCGTCCAGCCAGGGCAGCTGCAGGCCGATCACCGGGCGGTCCGCCCGCAGCACGCGCGCCAGCCCGGCGAACGGCCAGGCGTACCCGCCGGCGGGATGGACGCAGAACAGCGGCTCGGCCGCGCCTTCGGGGCGCAGGTGCAGCACGTGCTCGCGGGGTTGCTTCTCGCCGGCCAACGCCGTGGCCAGGTCCGCCACGGTGGGCCTTGCCATCAGGGTGGCGACCTCGACGGTCGCGCCCAGCTCCCGATCCAGCGCGCCGACCAGGCGCATCGCCGTCAGCGAGTCCCCGCCGAGGTCGAAGAAGCTCTCCTCGGGGTCGACCTTCGGCAGGTCCAGGACCCGCGCGAACAGCTCGCACAGCGCGCGTTCCCGGTCGTCGCGCGGCGGGCGGGAGTCCGAGCGCTCGGGCGGGGCGGGCAGGGCGTTGCGGTCGAGCTTGCCGTTGGGGGTCAGCGGCATCGCGTCGACGGTCATGAGCGCGGACGGCACCAGGTGCGCGGGCAGCCGTTCGCGCAGCGCCGCCCGCAGCCGGCGTTGCGGGTCCGGCTCGTCCGCGTCCAGGATCACGTGCGCGACCAGGCGGGCGGTGCCTCGGCCGTCGGTGCGGACGCTGGCCGCCGCGCGGCGCACCCCGGGGCAGGCCGCGAGCGCCGCCTCCACCTCGCCCAGCTCGATCCGGAAGCCGCGCACCTTGACCTGGTCGTCGGAGCGGCCGACGAACTCCAGCTCCCCGTCGGGCCGGCGGCGAACCAGGTCACCGGTGCGGTACATCCGCTCGCCGGGAGCGCCGAACGGGTCGGCCACGAACCGGGACGCGGTCAGCCCACCCCGGCCGGAGTAGCCGTGCGCGGTGCCGTCGCCGGACATGTACAGCTCGCCGACGGCGCCGATCGGGACCGGGCGCAGCCCGGAGTCCAGGACCCGGGCGCAGGCGTTGCGGACCGGGCGGCCCAGGCACGGCGTGGCGCTGCCGCGCACCGGCGAGCCCATCGCGTTGATGGTGAACTCGGTGGGTCCGTAGAGGTCGTAGCCGTCCACCCCGTCCTGCTCGCGCAGCCGGGTCCACAGCTCGGGCGGTACCGCCTCGCCGCCCAGCATGACCAGGGCGGGCGCCCGCTCGTCGTCGAGCAGGCCGGCGGCCAGCAGCTCGCGGGCGTATGACGGCGTCACGTTGATCACGTCGATGCCGACCTGGTGGTAGTGCCGGACCAGGGACGTCGGTTCCAGGCGGGCGCGTTCGTCGATCACGTGCACCTCGTGGCCGGCGAGCAGCCAGAACAGCTCCTCCCAGGACATGTCGAAGGAGAACGACACGGTGTGCGCGACCCGCAGGCGGCGGCCGCCGGTGCGATGCTCGGTCGGCTGGAAGATCTCCGCGAGGTGGTTGTGGTACATCGCGGTCAGGCCACGGTGGCCGACCACCACGCCCTTGGGCCGGCCGGTGGAGCCCGAGGTGTAGATCAGGTAAGCGGGTTGGTCGGGGTGCGTCGGGCCGGTCACCGGTACGGGCGGTGCCGGTGTCGTGCCGTCCAGCATGGCGGCGACGGCCGGGTCGTCGAGCAGGACGGTGGGCGCCGGCGTGTCGAGGCCGGCGGTGGTCACCAGCAGTGCCGCGCGGCTGTCGGTGATCAGCTCGCGCAGCCGGGCGGGTGGGTGCGCCGTATCCAGCGGCAGGTAGGCGGCGCCGGTCCGCATCACCGCGAAGATGGCCACCACGTGGTCGGCCGTGCGCTGCAGCGCCAGCGCGACGACCTCCCCCGGACCGGCGCCGCGCGCGGCCAGCACGCGGGCCAGCCGGTCGACCCGGTCGTCGAGCTCGCGGGCGGTCAGTTCGATGTCCCCGAAGACCAGCGCGGTGGCCTCGGGCGTGGCGTCGGCCCGCTCGCGCAGCAGGGCGTCCACGCTGCCGCCGGGCTCCCCCGGCTGGGGAACCCGCACCCGGGCGGGGGCGAACTCGGCGGGAACCGTGGCGTCCGCCGCCGCCGTGTCCGCGACCACCCGCTCGCCGCGCGCGGTGGCCGGGTCGGCGAGCACCCGCAGCACGTCGACCAGCCGGGTCAGGTACTTCGTGGCCACCTCGTCCGGGACCAGGTCCGGCCGGTTCTCCAGGGTCAGGCCGAGCGCGGCGCCGGGGTCGACGTCCAGGGTCAGCGCGTAGTGCGTGCCGTCCACCGCGCTCGCCGAGGTGATCCCGTTGCGGGCCAGGGTGGCCGCGCGGGCGGGCTCGTCACGCGGCAGGTTGCGGAACACGTAGAGGGTGTCGAACAGCGTCGAGCGCCCCACCGCCCGCTGCAGCCGGCCCAGGCCGAGGTGGTGGTGCGCGGTCAGCCTGCCCTGCTCGGTGAACGCCCGCCGCAGCAGCGCGACCAGCGGCTCTCCCGGCGTGGTGGCCAGCCGGACCGGGACGGTGTTGAGCATCAGCCCGACCATCCGCTCGGCGCCGGCCACCTCGGGCGGGCGGCCGGAGACCGTCGAGCCGAACACCACGTCGTCCGTGCCGGTGGCCGCCCGCAACACCAGGCCCCACGCGGTGGAGACCACCGTGGACAGGGTGACGCCCAGCTCGCGGGCCAGTGCGCGCAGCGCGTCGGTGTCCGTGTCGTCGAGGTGAGCGGTGTGGAACACCGGCAGCGGGGCACGGTCGGGGCCGCCAGTTCTGGGCTTGCCGGCGACGAGTGTGGGCTGGTCCAGGTCGTCCAGGTAGGCCCGCCAGGCCGACTCCGCCGCGCCGGTGTCGGCGCCGGCCGCCCACCGCAGGTAGTCGCGGAAGTCCGCCGCCGGGGGCAGCGCCGTGTCCAGTGTGTCCGGTGAGGTTCGGGCGTGTTCGTAGAGCGCGAACAGCTCGGCCATCAGCAGCGACTGGGACCAGCCGTCGGTGAGCAGGTGGTGGTGGGTGAGCACGAGCCTTGCCCGGCCACCGGGCAGCCGGGCCAGCACCATCCGGATCAGCGGCGGGGCGGCCAGGTCGAAGCCGGCCGCGAACTCGCGCTCGCCCAGCTCGTCGACCTCGCCCGGGTCCGCCTCCCGGAACGGCATGGCGGCGGCGTCGACCACGAACTGCACGGGCTTGTCGAACCCGGCGTGGGTGAAGCCGGCCCGCAGGTTCGGGTATCGGCGCAGCAGCGCGTCGCCGGCCGCGCGCAGCGCGGGCACCGAGACCTCGCCGGCGTCGGCGAAGTCGAACCGGTGCTGAACCAGGTAGACGTCCGTACCCGAAGAGCCGTCCAGCACGGACTGGTAGTACATGCCCTCCTGCAGCGGCCCCAGCGGCAGCACCTCGCGCCAGTCCGGGCGCAGCGCGTCCAGCCGTCCCCGCCGGTCGTCATCCAGAGCGACCGGCTCCAGGTCGGCGGCCGGCTCCGGCGCGGGGGTCCGCTCGCTCGCCACCCGGGCCAGCGACGCCAGCGACTCCTGCTCGAAGACGTCGGCGACGCTCAGGTTCAGCCCGTGCCGGCGCGCGTTCGCCACCAGCCGGACCGAGCTGATGCTGTCCCCGCCGAGCGCGAAGAAGGCGTCGTCGGGGCCGGCGTCTGGGACCCCGAGGACCTCGCCGACCAGCGAGCACACCAGCCGCTCGGCGTCGGTGCGGGCGGCCCTGCCCCCGGCCACAGCGACCGCCGGCTCCGGCAGCGCGGCCCGGTTGATCTTGCCGTTGAGGGTGAGCGGGAGCGCGTCGAGGACGGTCACCGCCTGCGGGACCATGTACTCCGGCAGCAGCCGCGACACGTGCTCGCGCACCGCCGGCGGATCCAGCTCGACGCCGGTCTCGGCCACCACGTAGCCGAACAGCCGGCCGGTGCCAAGCGAGTCGGCGAGCACCGTCGCCGCCGACCGGGCCACGCCGGGAGCGGCACCGAGTGCGCCCTCCACCTCGCCCAGCTCGATCCGGAAGCCGCGCACCTTCACCTGGTCGTCCACCCGGCGCAGGAACTCCAGCCGCCCGTTGCGGCGTCGTACGAGGTCACCGGTGCGGTACAGCCGCCGGCCCGGCGCTCCGGGGTCGGCGACGAACCTGCTCGCGGTCTGCCCCGGCCGGCCGAGGTAGCCGCGCGCGACCTGCGCGCCGCCCAGGTACAGCTCGCCCGCCACACCGTCCGGGACGTCGCACAGGTCGTCGTCCAGGATGCGGACGTGCACGTCGGTCCATGGCGCGCCGATCGTCACCGGGTCGGCGGGAGCCAGGTCGGCGGCGGTGGCCCAGACGGTCACCTCGGTGGGGCCGTACACGTTGCGGACGTGGCCGCAGCGGGCGGTCAGCTCGGCGGCCAGGTCGGCGGGCAGCGCCTCGCCTCCGACCAGCGCCCGGACGCCGTGCAGCCGGTCGGCGTGCTCGTGCTCGACCAGTGGGCGCCACAGCGACGGGGTCGCCTGCAGCACCGTCGCGCCGTTGGCGGTGATCAGCTCGTGCAGGGCGTCGGGGTCCAGCACCTCCCAGCGGTCGGCGAGGACCACGGTGGCGCCGGCCAGCAGCGGGCAGAGCAGCTCCAGCGCCGCGATGTCGAACGACACGGTGGTCACCGCGACCAGCCGGTCACCTTGACGGATCCAGCCCTCGCCGACGACCGTTTCCGCGAAGGCGGCCAGGTTGGCGGTGGTCACCGTGACGCCCTTGGGCCGACCGGTGGAGCCGGAGGTGTGGATCACGTACGCCAGGTGGTCGCCGGCCGGGAGTGGTTCGGGGAGTTCTCCGGACCGGGCGCCGTCGCGGTCGGTGAGCACCGCCGGCGGGGCGTTCGCGGGCAGTCGGTCGGCCACCTCCGAGCAGGTCAGGGCGCACACCGGGCTGGCGTCGTCGATCATGAACTCCAGCCGCTCGGCCGGGTAGTCGACGTCCAGGGGCAGGTACGCCGCACCGGTGCGCAGCACCGCGAGCAGCCCGGCGACCAGGTCGGCGGTGCGTGGCAGCGCCACCGCGACGACCCGCTCCGGCCCGGCGCCGGCCGCGACCAGCCGCCGGGCCAGCGTCTCGACCCGCTCCGCCAGGTCGCGGTAGGTCAGCGTCCGCCCGCCGGCCACCAGCGCGGGCGCGTCCGGGGTGCGCCGGGCCTGGGCGGCGAAGGCCACCGCGACGCCGTCGGGAGTCCTGTCCCGGCGGGTGGGGGCCTCGGCCGGGGCGGACAGCGCCAGCTCGCCGGTCGGGCGCCCGGGGTTCGTGATCACCCAGTCCAGCACCCGGACGAGGTGGTCGAGGATCGCGTCGGAGGTCGCCTGCTCGAACAGGTCCGCGTCCGCGACCATCCGCAGCGCCGCGTCACCGGCCGGGGTGTCCACCAGCCACAGCCCGATGTCGAACCGCGCGGCCGAGGTGGACGGTGGCATCGGCTCGCAGGTCAGCTCGCCCATCGGCGGCGGCGTGGCGGCGCGCTCGTGCGCCACCATCGTCTGGAACAGCGGATGCCGGGCCAGCGAACGCGGCGGGGACAGCACCTCGACCAGCCGCTCGAACGGCAGGTCCTGGTGGGCAAGCGCGGACAGCGACGCGTCCCGGACCCGGCCCAGCAGCTCGGTGAACGCCGGCCGGCCCGACACGTCGCAGCGCACCACCAGGGTGTTCACGAAGTAGCCGATCGCGTCGCCGAAGTCGTCGTCCTGGGTCTCGCGGTGGGCCACCGTGGTGCCCAGCGGGACGTCCTGGCCGGCGCCCAGCTTGTTCCAGGTCAGGGCGACGGCCGCCTGGAACACCATGAGCGGGCTGACCCCGTGCTCGGTGCACAGCCGGGCGATCCCGTCGCGTGTCGGTTGTGGCAGGGGCCGGGTCAGCGTGCGGCCCCGGTGCGCCGCTCGGGCCGGCCGGGGGTGATCGAACGGCAGGTCCAGCTCGACCGGGAGCCCGGCCAGCGCGCCCTGCCAGTAGTCGGTCTGCGCGCCGAGTTCGGCGAGGCGTTCCCGCTCGCGTCGGGCGTACACCTCGTATCCGGGGCCGGTCGGTGCCCAGTCCGGCGCGTGGCCGGCGCACCGGGCGGTGTAGGCGTGGCCGAGGTCGGTGAACAGCGGGCGCAGCGACGACTCGTCGATCGCGATGTGGTGCACGACCAGGACCAGTACGTGCTCGTCCGCCGCGACCCTGAGCAGGGTGGCGCGGGCGGGCGCGGATGCGGTGATGTCCACCGGCTCGGACTGGCAGGCCGCGATCTCCGCCTCGACGCTGACTTCGGGGGTACGGACACGCAGGTCGCCGGCCTGGTCGACGGGCAGCACCCGGGTGGTGGCCGTGCCGGCCGCGTCGTCGGGGTATGCGGTGCGCAGGACGGGGTGGCGGTCCACCACGTCCCGCCAGGCCGCGGTCAGCGCCTCGGCGTCCAGCCGGTCGCGCAGCCGCACCACCACCGGGACGTCATAGGTGGTCGACGGCCCCTCCAGCCGGTGCAGGAACCACAGCCGCTCCTGGGCCGGCGACAGCGCCGTGTCCGCCACCGCGGGCACGTCGAGCGGAACGGGCGGCGCGGGCTCGGCGGTGGTCACGACCTCGGCGGGCCGCCTGGACGCGAACCGCCCGGCGTCGACCTGGGCGCGCTCGGCGAGCGTGCGGACGGTGCGCGCGTCGAACACCTCGCGGACCGTGAGCCGAACGCCGTCCCGACGCAGCCGGCCGACCAGGCGCATCGCCGTCAGCGAGTGCCCGCCGAGGGCGAAGAAGTCATCCTCGGGACGAACCTCGGGCAGTTCGAGCACCACCGAGGCCGCCGTGCACACCGCCGCGAGCACGGCGTCATCCACCTCACCGACACCGGCCGGCCCGCGCTGGGCGATCACCGGCGCCGGCGCCGCGACAGCCACCGCCGTCTCCGTGATCGAGAGCAACTCCGACGCGGGCAGCTCCGGCGCGTCCACCAGGCTGGTGAGGACCTCCGCGAGCCGGGACGCGATGGCCTCCGCCCGTTCGGCGGGCACGGCGGCCGGGTCGTAGTCGCAGATCGGCGACAGCCCGTCCCCCGGCGGGGCCAGCACCGTCATCGGGTAGTGCGTCACGCCCCGGTTGGCGAACCCGGCGACCCGCAGCTCGTCCGAGTCGGGTTGGCCGCGCCCCTTGTTCGGGAAGTTCTCGAACACCAGCAGCGTGTCGAACAACTGCCCCAGGCCGGCGAACCGCTCGATCTCGGCCAAACTGAGGTGCTCGTGGTCGCGCACCGCGAGCTGGGCGTCCTGCAGCGCGGCGAACTGGTCGAGCAGCGGCCGCTCCGGACCCACGGTCATCCGCACCGGGATCGTGTTGCTGAACAGCCCGACCATGCCCTCGATGCCGGCGATGTCGGCGGGCCGGCCGGCCACGGTCGCCCCGAACACCACGTCGGCCCGGCCGGTCTGCTCCGCGAGCACCACCGCCCACGCGCCCTGGACCAGCGTGTTCGCCGTCAGGCCCCGCTCACGGCCGAGGGCGACGAGCGCGTCGGCGAGGTTCTCGGCCAGCGGGACCGGGATCCGGGTCGTGGCGGCGCGCCGCTCGGCCCCGGCGGCCAGCAGCGTCGGCCCCGGCAGGCCGTCGAGGCGCTCGGTCCAGGCGGTGCGCTGCTCGTCCCGGTCACGGGCGGCCAGCCAGGACAGGTAGCGGCGGTACGGCGCCGGGGCCGGCAGGTCCGCGCCCCGCCCGTGGTAGGTCTCCAGCAGCTCGCGCATCACGATCGGGCTGGACCAGCCGTCCACCAGGATGTGGTGGGCGTTGAGGATCAGCCGGTGCGCGTCGCCGGGCAACCGGATCAGCAGCGCGCGCAGCAGCGGCGGGCTGCTCAGGTCGAAGACGTGCCCGGCCGCTTCCTCCTCCAGCCCGTCGGCCGCGCGCTGGGCGGCGCGGGCCGGCAGCGCCGTCAGGTCGACGGCCCGCCACGGCACCCGCGCGGCCCGGGGGATCGCCTGGACGGGACGGTCCAGGCCTTCGAAGTGGAACCCGGCGCGCAGGTTCGGATGGCGCTCGGCGAGCGCGTTGACGGCGGCCTCCAGCCGCTGCTCGACCAGCGGCCCGACCAGGTCGAACCGGGCCTGCAGGGTGTACACGTCGGCCGCGCCGTCGCGCACCGCGTGGAACAGCAGGCCCTCCTGCAGCGGCGACAGCGGCAGCAGGTCGTCCAGCGGGCCGTGCAGGCGCTCCAGCTCGTCGATCCCGTCCTGGTCCACGCCCGCCGAGGCGCAGTCCGAAGGGGTGAGCCCGCCCGGGCTCCGGACGGCGTGCGCGGCCAGTGCCTCCAGCGCGATGTCCCAGTGTTCCTGCAGCTCACCGACGGCGGCCTCGTCGAGCACGCCGCCCGCCGCCGTCCACTCCACCGCCAGCCGGGGCGCGCCGGCCTCGTGGACGAACGCGTTGAGCGCCAGCGCCTGGCTCAGCGCCATCGACGGCGGTTCGATCACGGCGAACGCGTCCCGCTCGGGCAGCCGCCAGGTCGGCCCTACCGAAGCGGTGAACCGCCCGAGGTAGTTCAGCAGCAGCTCGGGGGCGGGCAGCGCGGCCAGCTCGCCGGCGGTGTCCGGGTCGAGGTGGCGCAGCACGCCGAACCCGATCCCGGCGTCCGGGGCCGCGCGCTTGGCCTCCTTGGCCGCCCGCAGCAGCCGTCCGGCCGCGATGCCGCCGCCGAGCGCGTCGGCCAGGTCCCGCTCGGCGTGCACCGCCGCCATCGGCACCCGCACCGGGAACTCGCTGGTGAACCAGCCCACGGTTCGGGAAAGGTCGACGTCCTCGGCGAGCTGCTCGCGCCCGTGGCCTTCCATGGAGACCGTCCGCGCGGCGTCAGCGGGCAGGCGCCGCTGGTGTTGCCAGGAGCGGACGGCCAGCACCAGCGCGGCGAGCAGGACCTCGTCGACGCCCGCGCGGTAGGCCGCCGGCAAGGTGTGCAGCAAAGCGTCCGTGACCTCGGCGGAGGCTGTGGTTCGGGTGCGTGCCGCGGTGGCCACCGTATCCCGCTCCGGATCCAGCGCACGGTCCCCGAGCCGTTCGCCAACAGGGCCGAGCACCTCCCGCCAGTGTGTGAGCTCGCCCCGCCGCTCCCCGCGCGCGCCCTGCCCGGCCAGCAGCGTGGCGTGCCGCCGCCAGGAGCTTCCGACCCGCTCCGGAAGGGGCGCGCGGGCCGTGCACGCCGCATGCAGGTCGGGCAGCAGCACCCGCCAGGACACGCCGTCGATGACCAGGTGATGGGCCACGATGACCAGCAGGTCCGGCTCGCCGGCCGGAGTGCGCAGCAGCGCGACGCGCAGCATCTCGCCGGCCCGGGGGTCGAGCCGGGCGGTCTCCTCCTCGGCCACGGCCGTCGCGTCGAGGCCGGTGACCTCCGTGACGATGTCCTCGGCGCGCACCGCTCCCCTGGTCCGGACGATCAGCTCGCCGGACAGCAGCAGGCGCAGCGCGTCATGCCGATCCAGGATCTCGTCCACGCCGGCAACCAGGTCGGCGAGCGCAAGAGGTTCCTCGACCCGCACCGCCGTCCACTGCGAATAGCCGGCCACCGCCTCGTCCGACGGGTTCGGGTCGAGCAGCGCCCGCACGATCGGCGGCGCCGGGACCGAGCCCGTCGCGACGTCGACAACGGCGCCGGGCCCCTCGTCGATGTCGCGCGCCTCGGCGGCCAGCGAGCCGAGGTCGCGCCGGTTGAACAGCTCCTTGGGCCGCAGGTCCAGCCCGCGCGCCCGGGCCCGGCTGCTCACGCTGATCGCGGTGATGCTGTCCCCGCCGAGGCCGAAGAAGTCGTCCTCGACGCTGACCCGCTCCAGCCCGAGCACCTCGGCGACGACCTCGCACAACACCCGCTCGCGCCGGGTGCTCGGGGCGCGCCCGGCGCTCGCCACCGCGGGCGGCGCCGGCAGCGCGTTGCGGTCGAGCTTGCCGTTGACGGTGATCGGCAGCGCGTCCAGCACCACCACGGCGGACGGAACCAGGTGGTCGGGCACCCGGGCGGCCAGCGCGCGGCGCACCACATCCGGCTCCACCTGCGCGCCGTCGGTTGCCACCACGTAGCCCACCAGCCGGGGCCGTCCACTGTCGGTCCTGACCATCGCGGCCGAGGCGCCCACGCCTTCGACCGCCGCGAGCGCCGCCTCCACCTCGCGCAGCTCGACCCGGTGGCCGCGGATCTTGACCTGGTTGTCCGCCCGGCCGAGGTACTCGATGCCGCGCCCGGCCGTCCACCGCCCCAGGTCGCCGGTGCGGTACATCCGCTCGCCGGGCGCCCCGAACGGGTCGGCCACGAACCGTTCCGCGCTGGCGCCCGGCCGGTCCAGGTAGCCCCTGGCCAGGTGCGGACCGGCCACGTACAGCTCGCCGCGCTCCCCCTCCGCGACCGGCCGCAGCGCCGCGTCCAGCAGGTAGGCGCGGGTGCCGGCGAGCGGAAAGCCGATGGTCGGGCCGCCCTCGTCGACGGGCGCGCCGGTGGCGTCCACCGTCGTCTCGGTGGGGCCGTACAGGTTGTACGACGGCACCCCGGACTCCAGCAGCCGCCGCCACAGCGCGGGCGGTGCCGCCTCGCCGCCGATCACGAACAGCGCCGGGCGGTGCGCGGCGGACAGCAGGCCGGCGTCCACCACCTGGGCGGCCAGCGACGGCGTCATGTCCACCGCGTCGATGCGGTCCCGTGCGAACGCGGTGACCAGGGCGGCGGCGTCCCGGGTCAGGTCGGTGTCATACAGGTGCAGCTCGTGCCCGCACAGCAGCCACAGCAGCTGGTCGACCGAGGAGTCGAAGGCGAACGAGTAGGTGTGCGCGGCGCGCAACCGCCGCCCGCCGGCCGCCTCGGCGAAGATCGTCGAGCCGTGGTGGTGCAGCAGCGCGGCGAGCCCGCCGGCGCGGACCAGCACGCCCTTGGGACGGCCGGTCGAGCCGGAGGTGTAGAGCACGTAGGCCAGGTGCTCGGGGTGGCGCGGCGCGGCCAGCTCGTGCTCGGCCAGCGGCTCGCCGGACAGCCCGTCCAGCTCGTCGGCGATGGCGTCCAGCGCCACCACGTTCGGACCGGTCAGCTCGCCCGTGGCCAGCACCACGGCCGGCCGCGCGTCGTCGATCAGCTCGCGCAGCCGCTCGGCCGGATGGTCCAGGTCCAGCGACAGGTAGGCCGCGCCCGCGTCGAGCGTCGCCAGCAGCCCCACCACCAGGTCCACCGACCGGGGCAGCGCGATCGCCACGACCTCGTCCGGCCCGACCCCCCTGGCCCGCAGCGCACGGGCCAGCCGGTGCACCCGTTGCCCCAGCTCCGCCGTGCTGACCCGCTCGTCGCCGCACACCAGCGCGGTGTCCGCCGGCCGCTCGGCGACCAGGTCGTCGAGCACCGCCGGAACGTCCCTGGGCCGCCCGGGCAGCGCCGGCCTGGCCAGCCCGGCCAGCCGCCGCGCCCGCTCCGCCGGCTCCACCAGCGAGACCTGGCCGACCGACGGGGCGTCCTCCCCCGCCAGCGAGGTGATCATCCGCAGCAGGGCCGCCATCCGGCCGTCCACCTTGGCCTGGTCGTTGGTGCGGGCGTCGACCTCGAAGCCGAGCATGAACGCACCGTCCGCGCCCGGCGTCACGGTCAGCCCCAGCTCCTCCGGCGGACCGCCGGCGACGTTGCGCATCACGCCGGTCGCGCCGGCGAAGTCGAGCGTGTAGTCGAACGCCTTGACGTTGATCCCGGACCCGTGCAGCAGCCCGCCGGCGCCCGGTACGCCCAGGTCGCGGGGCAGGTTCTCGCCCCGGTAGCGCTGGTGCGCGCGCATGTCCAGCATCGCGGCCGCCACCCGCTGGCTCAGCTCGCCCAGCCGGTCGCCGCCGCGCACGGCCAGCCGCAGCGGCAGCACGTTCACCGCCATGGCCGGCGTCCGCAGCGCCACCGAGCCGAGCCGCCCCATCAGCGGCATCGCCATGACCACGTCGGACTCGCCCCACACCCGGTACTGGAACGCCGCGTAGCAGGCGATCAGCGCCTCCACCCAGGTGGTGCCGGTCTCGTCGGCGACGGCCCTGAGCCGATCCAGCGTCTCGGCGCCCAGCATCGCCCGCGCGGACAGCGTCCGGTCCGCCGGCCCCTCGGCGACCTCACCCCGCCCGCCCAGCTCGGGCAGCGGGGTCAGCAGGTCCCGCCAGTACTCCCGGTCCCGTTCGAACTGGTCGCTGGCCTGGTACTCCTGATCCGCCGCGATCATGTCGGCGATCGACCCGAACGCGGCGGGTTTGAGGGCGGTGCCCCGCGCCGCCGCCGTGTACCGGGCGGCGGCCCGGCGGGTCAGCATCGTCGCGGTGTACCCGTCGATGATCACGTGGTGGTACAGCAGCACGCACCAGACGGTGGTCTCGGACAGCCTGATCACCTGGTGGGTGTAGAGCGGCCGGTCCACCAGCCCCCGGAAGCTGTCCGCCGACCGCCCGCGCTCGGCGTCGACCAGCGCGTTCGCCACCGCGACCGGGTTGCGCTCGGCGCGCAGGTCGATGACGCCGGCCGGCTCCACGGGCTCGTCGGTCAGCACCTGGCGCGGCCCGTCCAGGGTGTCGAACATGCGCAGCCGCAGGGTCTCCGCCTCGCCGACGGTGTCCCGCAGCGCCTCCACGAGCAGCCCCACGTCGATCGGCTCCGGACCGGAGATCTCCAGCACGTCGCCCACCAGGTAGTTGCGCGAGTCCGGCTCCAGCCGTTGCGCGTTCCAGACGCCGAGCTGGGCACCGGACAACGCCAGGGACTCACCGACCCGGGTACCTGAGCCGGTGACGGGGGGCACGCTCAACAAGATCTCCTCGGGTTCTTCGGATTCGGGCCTCGCGCGAGGATCTAGTCCTCGTCGTCGAAGTCCGCGACGCCGCGCTTCCAGTAGCCGGTGATCCGCCGGTCGGTCGGGGGCACGCCCAGCTCGTCGCGGACCCAGCGGCGCAGCGGCTTGAGCACGCCGGCCTCGCCGGAGATCCAGACGAACGTGCGCTCCCCCGCCGGGAGCCGGACCTCGCGCAGCGCGCGCTCCAGCGCGTCGCCGTGGCCGATCGGCACCGCGCCCCGGTGCACCCACCGCAGCTGCACGCACGCCGGGACCGTCATCTCGATCTCCTCCGAGGCGTCCGCGACCTCGACGAACGCCCAGCCGACGATGTCCGGCGGGAGCATCTCCAACCAGCGCGCGATCGCCGGCAGCGCGGTGATGTCGCCGGCGAACAGGTACCGGGCGTAGACCTCCGGCGTCACGTAGCCGCCCGGCGGACCGGCCACGTAGATCCGCGTGCCCGGTTCGACGGACACCGCCCAGTCCGAGGCCACCCCGCCCGGGTGCAGCGCCACGTCGACGTCGAGCAGCTCGGCCGCCGGGTCGTAGCGGCGGACCGTGTACTCCCGCGACACCGGCAGCGGGCGCGGCCAGCGCAGCGACAGCCCGTCGCGCTCCGGCAGCCGCAGCTGGCCGTGCTCGTCGGGGAAGATCAGCCTGACGTGCTCCTCCGGGACGTGGCTCTCGAACCCGCGCGCGCCCTCGCCGCCGAGCGTCACCCGCAGCAGCCCGGAGCCGAGCATCCGGGTGGACACCACCTCGAGCTCGCGCAGGCCGATCGGATACGCCACCTTGGCCGAGCTCATGCCGGCCTTGACCTCGGCAATCCGGTCCAGATGGGCGTCGAGGCTCACTCCGCGCCGTCCCGGTGATCGTGCTGGTCCAGGGCCGGCCACGTACCTCTCATGGAAGCGGAGCCTAACCTAATTTGATGCCCGAAGCAGTGGCATCGGGACGTCGGTCACGCGCGCTCTGTTACGCCCTCGCGCCGCGCATTGATCTCCCCGGGGCCTCTGGACCATCCGGTGGAGCGACCCCAACATTGTGCCGCCGCCGACCGGCCGCGCCCGCTAGCCCCTGGGGCCGATCTTCGCCGAAACCGGTAACGGCCGGCGCACCCCGCGTCGAACTCCCGCCCGGCGACCTAGCGCGGGGAAGGCGGGGGCTCGGTGATCAGTTGGAAGGTCCGTTCCGGCACATGCCGTCGGGTGGCGACGGTGTCGATCGGGACGGTGGTGGTGGCACTGGCGGCGGCCTGTTCGTCGGCGCCGCCGACGGCGCCCACGGCGCGGGTGGAACGCGGCACGGTGGCCGCCAAGGTGACCGCGACCGGCGCGCTCACGGCGGTGACCTCGCAGAACCTGGGGTTCCCCAAGGGTGCCCAGCTCAAGGAGGTCAACGTCAAGGTCGGTGACAAGGTCACGGCTGGCCAGGTGCTGGCCAAGCTGGACACCTTCGCGTTCGACCAGGCCCTGGCCCAGCAGCGGGCCGCGCTGAACCAGCAGCAGGCCCAGCTCGACAAGATCGTCAACGGCACGGCGGTGGGTGGCGCGCGGGCCACGCTGGACCAGGCCAAGCGCATCCTCTCGGCGACGCAGAGCAACGTCGACGCCCAGAAGAAGGCCAACTCCGACGCCACCCGGCGCGCCCGCGTCCAGCTCGACTTCGACCAGGAGCAACTGGACAAGGCGCGCCAGAAGCTCGACTTCGACGGCTGCTCCCAGGACGGCCTCGACGACGAGCCTTCGTCCGGCCGTCGCCGTTCGTCCGACAGCAGGGCGTCGACCGGTTCGGGCTCCGACCTGACCTCCGATGCCGGCGGGGCGGCCACCTCCACCTGCGGCGCCGACCGCCAGGCCGTGACCACGGCCGAGCGGCAGGTGCTCGCCTCGCGGACCGCGCACACCGAGGCGAAGAACAAGGAGAACGTGGACGAGGCGGCCGGAAAGGTCTCCGTCGAGAACGCCCGCCAGAGCGTGGTGACCGCGCAGAACCAGGTCAACTCCACGGGCACCGACCGCCCTTCGGAGATCGCCGCCCAGACCGCGGTGGTGAACTCCGCGAAGGCCGCGGTGGCGCTGGCCCAGCGCGATGTGGACAACTCCGTGCTGCGCGCCCCGGTGCCCGGCACCGTGTCGGCGATCAACGGCGCGGTCGGCGAGTTCGTCGGCTCGGCGTCGTCCGGCACCACGGCGCTGGCCCCCGGCACCGGCGCCCCGATCCCGAGCGTCGGCGCCGCCGCGACCAGCGACCAGAGCGGGAACTCCGGCGCCGGCCTGTCGGCCACCCGTCCCGGCGGCAACGCGTTCCTGGTGCTGAACGACGTCAACACCTTCCAGGTGGTCGTCCCGTTCGAGGAGTCCGACGCGGCGAAGGTGTCCGCGAACCAGCGGGTGGACGTCACGTTCGACGCCGTCCCCGACCTGACCAGGCACGGCACCGTGCTCTCCGTCGCGCCCGCCGGCACCAGCATCTCCGGGGTGACCAACTACTACGCCACGATCGTGCTCACCGACACCGACCCTCGGCTGCGCACCGGCCAGAGCGCCCAGGCCGGCGTGCTGGTCAACGCCCTGGACAACGTGCTCACCGTGCCGAACACGGCCGTGATCCGTAAGGACGGCAAGACCCTGGTGAACACCCCGGGTCCGGACGGCCAGCCGGTGCTGGTGCCCTTCCAGGCCGGCGCGGTCGGCGACGACACCACGCAGGTGCTCTCCGGCCTGCGCGACGGCCAACCCGTCCTGACCCCGCAGGCGAAGGCCCCCGGCAGCTAGCCCGTGGCGGTGCGCGCTCGGTGTTCGCGGATCTGGCCGTGGTGGTCCGCGACCCAGGTGACCAGGGACGTGACGATCCGGTGGAGGCTGCGGCCCATGGGGGTGAGGGCGTACTCCACGCGCGGTGGGACCTCCGCGTAGGCGGTCCGGGTCACCAGGCCGTCCTGCTGTAGCTGGCGCACGGTGAGGGTGAGCATCCGCTGGGAGATGCCGGGGACCTCGCGCTGCAGGTCGGTGTAGCGCAGGGGGCCGGCATCCAGCACGGCGATCACCAGCATGCTCCACTTGTCGCCGATCCGGTCCAGTATCTGCCGGACGAAGTCCATCTGATCAGCGGGTATGGCGGCGCACGGCCCCCGGCCCTCGGTGTCCATGGCGCACATCCTCCTCCGGTACAGACATCGGTGTGCCTTTTGTACGGGCTCCAATACTGGTCCATCATGGTGTTACGCACAAAAAGTAGGAATTAAGGAAGAGGTCTGACTGTGCCCACTCTTGCCATCGTCGGCGCCGGCCCCGGTATGGGCCTGGCCATCGCCCGCACCTTCGGCGGTCGCGGCTTCGACGTCGCGCTGATCGCCCGCACCAGGGAGAAGCTGGAAACACTTGTCGAGCGGCTCGGCCAGGAAGGCATCAAGGCAGCCGCGTTCCCCGCCGACATCCTCGACCGTGCCTCACTGACCGATGCCCTGGACGCGGCCACGGCCCGGTTCGGCGGCATCGACGTACTGGAGTACTCGCCGGCCCCGCACTCCCCGGTGCCGGGCTTCACCTTGGCCGCTCCCTCGCAGGTCACGGTGGACAACCTGCAACTGCAGATCGAGTACAGCTTCTACGGTGCCGTCACGGTGGCCCAGGCGGTGCTGCCCGCCATGCGGGAGGCCGGTGCCGGGACCCTGCTGTTCACCACCGGCGGCGGCTCCGTGGACCCGGTACCGATGCTGGGCAACGTCAACGCGGCCCAGGCGGCCCTGCGCAACTGGGTGATCAACCTCAACAAGGAGCTGGCCGGCAGCGGCGTGTACGCCGGCCACGTGGCGATCAACGTCTGGATCGGCGGGGGCGGCCCGGAGGGCTCCCCGACGGCCACGCCCGAGCAGATCGCCCCGCTGTACTGGGACCTGCACGAAAACCGCGACCGCTCGGAGGCCATCTTCAACAAAACGGCCTAGTCTCACGTCGAGGCGTGATGGGCGGGAGGTCTGTCGATGAAGGTCAGCGCGGTGCGTCGCTACCCGGTGAAGTCCATGCTCGGCGAGACGGTACCGGGCATCGCCGTCGACGAGGGCGGCGCGGACGGTGACCGCCGCCTGGCGCTGATCGACGCCGAGACCGGGCGGGTGGCCACCGCGAAGCATCCCCGGCTGTGGCGCTCGCTGCTCCGGTTCGCCGCCAGCGGGGACCCCGGGCGGGTGGTGATCCGGCTCCCGGACGGTCGCGGCGTCGCGGCGGACGAGGCGGGCGTCGACGAGCTGCTGTCCGGGCTGCTCGGCCGGCGGGTGCGGCTGGCGCGCAGCCGCCCGGCCGGCGCGGAGGTGGAGCGGCCCGCCCCCGAGGACGTGCTGGAGCACGGCGTCGAGGCCGAGGTGGAGTTCGCCACCCTGGTGATCGCCCAGGGCAGCCCGGGCGGCTCGTTCGTCGACTACGCACCGCTGCACCTGATCACCACCGCGACCCTGGAGCACATCGGCGCCGAGGCGATCCGGTACCGGCCGAACCTGGTCGTCCAGACGCCGCCGGGTCACCCGCCGTACTCGGAGAACGACTGGGTCGGCCGGGAGCTGACGGTCGGCGGGGTCCGGCTGCGCGGGGCGCTGCCCACGCCGAGGTGCTCGGTGCCCACGCTCGAACACGGCGAGCTGCCCAGGGCCGTGCACGCGGTGCGCACGCCGATGGCGGAGAACCGGGTCGACGTGGAGGGCTTCGGCGTGCTGCCGTGCGCCGGGGTGTACCTGAGCGTCGTCGAGGGCGGTCGGATCGAGACCGGTGACGAGGTAGCGCTCGCCTGAACCGCCGCTCGGCGGAGTCTTGGCACCTTTCGGGTGAGAGTATAGGCTAACCTAAGTAATCAGTCACTCAGTCGCGCATCGCGTTGACCAGGCGCATTGGTGCGCTTGGTTCGTCGCGATCCGAAATGCCGCACGGCGTCTGCCGCGTCCGCCGGCAATGCTCCGGCACTGCTCCGGGCACTGCTCCGGGCACTGCTCCGGCACTGCTCCGGCAAGGCGAGGTAGCGCCGTCGATCCTGGCCCGCCCCGAAAGGAGCCACGATGGCAGCTACCAGCCCGATCACCGTCGACACCGTCCGCGCGCAGGTCGCCGAGATCCTCGCCGAACCCGAGACCGACATCGGCGACCACGACAACCTGCTGGACCGAGGGATCGACTCGATCCGGCTCATGAGCCTGGTCGAGAAGTTCCGGCGCGACGGTGTCGAGGTCTCGTTCGTGGACCTCGCCGAGAACCCGACGGTGGCGGCATGGACCGAAGTGATCAGCGGCGCGACCGAGCGGACCGAGGGGTGACCATGACCTCGACAGCCGGCGCCCAGAGCCCCGAGTTCGACGTCGTCGTCATCGGCGGCGGCCCGGGCGGGTCATCGGTGGCGACCCTGATCGCCCGGCGGGGCCACTCGGTCCTGCTGTTGGAGAAGGAACGGTTCCCCCGCTACCAGATCGGCGAGTCGTTGCTGCCGGCGACCGTGCACGGGGTCTGCCGGCTGCTCGAGGTGACCGACGACCTCGAACGCGCCGCGTTCACCGTGAAACGCGGCGGCACCTTCCGCTGGGGCACCAGTCCGGATCCGTGGAACTTCCTGTTCGCGGTGTCCCCCCAGCTCTCCGGCCCGACCTCGTACGCCTACCAGGTCGACCGCATGGTGTTCGACGAGATCCTGCTGCGCAACGCGGCCCGCCACGGGGTGGACGTGCGGGAGGAGTGCGCGGTCGCCGAGGTCCTGCGCGGTCCGGACGGTCGCGCCGAGGCGGTCCGCTACACGGACGCGGACGGCGAGTCGCGGACCGCGCGCGGCCGGTTCGTGGTGGACGCCTCGGGCAACACCGGCCGGCTGTGGAACCAGGTCACCTCCGACCGGCACTACTCGGACTTCTTCAAGAACATCGCCGTGTTCGGCTACTTCCTCGGCGGGAAGCGGCTGCCCGGGCCGGACAAGGGCAACATCCTGTGCGCCGCATTCGACGTGGGCTGGTGCTGGTACATCCCGCTGTCCGAGGAGCTGACCAGCGTCGGCGCCGTCGTGCACCGCTCCCAGGCGGCGTTGATCCAGGCCGACCGGGAGAAGGCCCTGCTCGACCTCACCGGCCGCTGCGACATCGTGGCCGACTACCTGTCCGACGCCACCCGGGTCACCGAGGGCGTGCACGGGCAGGTCCGGGTCCGCAAGGACTACTCCTACGCCACCGGCTCGTTCGTGCGCGACGGCATGCTGCTGGTCGGGGACGCGGCCTGCTTCATCGACCCGGTGTTCTCCACCGGCGTGCACCTGGCCACCTACGGCGGGCTGCTCGCCGCGCGGTCGATCAACTCGGTGCTGGCCGGCGAGCTGGACGAGGCCGCCGCGATGACCGAGTTCGAGGACCGGTACCGCCGCGAGTACACGGTGTTCTACGAGTTCCTCACCGCGTTCTACGACATGCGCCAGCGCGAGGACTCGTACTTCTGGCAGGCGCGGCGGGTCACCTCGTTCGGCAAGACCGACCTGGAGGCGTTCGCCACCCTGGTCGGCGGGGTGGCCTCGGGCGATCGCGGGCTGAGCCCGGAGGCGGCCGGCGGCCGGCTGGCGACGGCGTCGAGCGACCTGACCCGGGCGGTGGCGGAGACCGGGGCGATGCAGACCGAGTCCGGCGAACGGATGACCAAGCTGTTCAAGGCGCCGGTGGTGGCGAACGTGATGGCCGAGATGAACCAGATCCAGTCCCGGGGCGTCCTCGGTGACGGCTCGGCGGAGAGCCCGGTGCTACCGGGCGGCCTGGTGCCCTCCGCCGACGGCCTCGGCTGGGTGGCGCCGACGATGCAGCCGGTCGAGGGCTGACAGCGCCGGCCCTGTGCACGCCGTGGTGACCAGGGCCATCACCAGGAACGCGAGGAAGAGGGTGCCGGTGATGATCGCGGCGTGGTAGCCGACCTGGAGCACCACGAGCTCGGTGAGACCTCGGGTGTTCATCAGGACGCCGATCCGCGCCGCGTCCCACCTGCCGTGGTGGCCGAGCGCGGCGCCGAGGTACCCGCCGCCGACCTTGCCGACGACGCCGCAGCCGAGCACCAGGACGATCAGCCACCAGGGCACCGCGAGCGCGGCGGTGGCGAACACGCTCAGGCCGGTCACCGCGAAGTACAGCGGGACGAGGCCGCGTCCGGCGCGGGACACCGCCACCACCGCCGGCTGCCAGGGCGAGGTCGGCCCGGCCGGGATCGCGAGCCCGACCAGCACCGCGCCGAAGATCGCCGTGAGCCCCAGATGCTCGGTGAGCTGTGAGACGGCCAGCGCCACCAGCGCGATCGACGTTACGGCCAGCGGCCGGCGCGGTGCCCCGACCCTCATGAGCCGGCGCAGCAGCAGCGCCACCACCGCCCCACCGAGCAGGACGAACAGCGAACGCAACAACGCCGTCGGGCTCTCGGCGTTGAGGCTGACCGCGACCGAGAGCACCAGCCAGCCGGCCGAGTCGTTCACGATCGCGGCCGCGAGGGCCACCCGACCGGCCCTGGTGTGGCTCATTCCGCGATCACCGATGACCCTGGCCAGCACCGGCACGGCGGTGATCGCGAGCGCTACCGCGACGAACAGGACGAACGCTGGCGCCGGCGCAGCGCCCCGGATCGCGGGCCCGGCCTGGGTGAGCGGCCAGGCGCCGAGCACCGCGCCCAGGCACAGCGGCGGCACCAGCGACCCGACGGCCACCCAGCCGACCCCGCTCCGGTCCGGGCCGCGCAGCCCGAACCGGAGCTCGTGGGTGATGCCGACCAGGTACCAGGCCAGCCCGGCCTCGGCGACGAACCGGAGCCCGGCCATGACGCCTTCCGGCAGGACGGTCCCCGACACCAGCGGGGCGGCCAGCCACGCGATCGCCAGCGCCAGCCCGAACCCGGCGACGATCTCGCCGACCACCCGGTCCGAGCCCAGCCGCCGGGCCAGCGCGCCGCCGACCCGGGCCACCGCGAGGACCACGACGGCCGCCGCGACGACGTCAACGACGGCCATCGCGACCACTGAGACCGCTGAAGCCGTGCCCCAGCCCACCGGCCGGCGCTAGTTGCCGCCGCCGACTCCTCCCCCGCCGCCGCCGATGCTGCCCCCGCGCCCGCCGGGGCCGCTCGGGTTGGCCTGGGTGATCAGGACCTCCTGCCCCTGGTTCAGCCCGGAGCGCACCTCGGTGGTGGTGTCACCGACCATGCCGGGCTCGAACTGCTTGCGCATCGGCTTGCCGTCCGGGCCGGGGATGTTCACGAACGACTGGCCGCCCTGCTTGGTGACCGCCGCGTTCGGCACCATCAGCACGTTCTCCGTCTGGGCCGTCTGCACGCCCGCCTCGGCGGTCAGGCCGGCTCGCAGCCTCGGGTCGGAGTCGAGGAGCAGAATCGTCGCGTAGTAGTTCGTGACCCCGGAGATGTTCGTGCCCGACGGCGCGATGGACAGCACGGTGCCGTCCCGCTCCAGGTCGGGGATGGCGTCGAAGGTCACCCGCACCTTCTGGTTCGGGGACACCTTCGCCGCGTCGGACTCCTCGAACGGGACCACGACCTGGAAGGTGTTGACGTTGTTCAACACGATGAACGCCCCGCCGCCCGGCCGGGTCGCGGACAGCCCGGAGGACGCCTGGCCGGCCGAGTCGCTGCTGGCCGCCGCGCCGACGCCCGGGATGGACGCGTTCGTGCCCGGGGCCAGCGCGGTGGTCATGGCGGCGCCGGAGACGTACTCACCGACCGCGCCGGTGATCGCCGAGACGGACCCGCCGACCGGCGCGCGCAGCACGGAGTTCTCCACGTCGCGGTTCGCCAGCGCCACCGCGGCCCGCGCCGAGGCCACCAGCCCCTCCTGGGCCTCGATGGTGCCGGGACGGTCGGCGCTCGCGGACTTGACGAGGTTCTCGGCGGTCACCACGGCGTTGCGCGCGTTCTCGACGGTCACCGCGCCGCCCGCCTCGACGACCTCGGCCTGGCTCTTCGCCGCCAGGTAGGCGGTCTTGGACGCGGTGGCCGCCGCGGTCGCGGCGGCCACCGCTTGTTGCTCCTTCGAGCAGTCCGGCACGATGGCCGAGCCCAGGCCGCCCAACAGGCCGCCGGGGCTGCGCGGGGCCGAGGGCATCGAGGGTGCGGAACCGCCGCCGCCACCCGCCGAGGGGTCGGCCGCCAGCGCCGAGCCCGTGCCGGCCGTCGGATCCATACCGCCGCCTGCCGCGCCGCCGCCCCCCGGGGAACCCGTCGGGTCGGAAGGCAACGAGCCCGGCTTGCCGAGGCAGTTCTCCAGCGCCTTCTTGGCCGCGTTGTACGCCTTCTGGTCGGTCTCCCACTTCAGCTTCGCCCGGTGCGCGGCGAGCCTCGCCGCGTCGACCTGCTTGTCCACGCTCGTCTTGGTCTTGTCCAGGATCCTGCGCACCTGGTCCAGCGAAGCCTCCGCGTTCGGCACGGCCACCCCGGCCCTCAACCTGCTCAACGTCGCTTCCTGCTGCTGCAGCATGCCCTCCGCCTGCTGCAGCGCCTGCCGGAAGGTGAAGTCGTCCTGGCGCGCCAGCACCTGCCCGGGTTGGACCAGGTCGCCCACCTTGACGTTCAGCTCCTTGAGCTGCGCGGATTTCTGGAACCCGAGGTTCTGCGAGGTCACCGAGGCGAGCGCGCCGGACGCCGACACCCGGGTCGCGACGGTGCCGCGCTCCACCCGAGACGTCGGGGACGAGTCCGGCGATGCTCCGCACGCCGCCGCCCCGGTGGAGACCACCAGGGCGAGCGACAGCGCGGCGGCGGCGCGCACCCCCGAGCCGCCACGGACCATGGTCCGAGTCATCAACTTCCTGCCTTTCGTGTGTCCGGGCAGCGCCCGGAGGGTGGGGAGCAATCAGTGGGCGGGCCCCCGAACCCGCGAAGACGGCGTCCTACCTGGTCATGACGCCGCGGCTACCCGGCGCCCGATCGCTGACGATCTCGCCGTCGCGCAGCGTGACGACCCGCCTGGCGAAGCTGGCCACTTCCTCGTCGTGGGTGATCAGCACGACGGTGCGGCCGGCCTCGTTGAGCTCGACCAGGATCCGCATGATCTCGGTGGTGGTCTGGGTGTCCAGGTTGCCGGTGGGCTCGTCCGCCAAGATCATGACGGGGTCGGTGATGATCGCCCTGGCGATCGCCACGCGCTGCTGCTGGCCGCCGGACAGCTCGCTGGGCATGTGGTTGGTGTGGGTGGCCAGGCCGACCCGTTTCAGCGCGGCGAGGGCCTTGCGCCTGCGGTTGCCGATACCGCCGTAGACCATCGGCAGCTCGACGTTGCGCATCGCGCTGATCCGTGGGATGAGCTTGAAGGCCTGGAACACGAAGCCGATGCGGCCGTTGCGGATGTCGGCGAGCTGGTTGCTGCTCAGCGAGCCGACGTCGACGCCCTCGAGCTTGTAGGTCCCCTCGGTGGGCACGTCCAGGCAGCCCAGGATGTTCATCATCGTGCTCTTGCCCGACCCGGACGGGCCCATGATGGCGACGAGGTCGCCGTTCTCGATGGTGAGGCTGACGTTGTTGAGCGCACGCAGCTCCACCGTGCCCATTCGGTAGATCTTGGTGACGCCCTCGAACTCGATCATCACGCCTCGCTGGGTCCGGACCTTTCGAGACGCGCCGCTGGTCGGTACACCGGCCGTGACCTGGCCGATCAGGCACCCCTCACCTTACGTTAGGTTAGCCTAACACAATGATGACTGACCGCGACAGGGTGCGCACGAGGGGTAATGGGCCGCCGTCGGACGGGTGACATGTGTGCATAAAGTAAGCCTTGCCTTATGGCGGCCGACGGTTCGGGTCGGTCCGCCTGCGCCGATCAAGGGAGAGCGCGTCGATGCACGTCAGGGAAGCCCTCGCCATTGCGTTGCAGAGCATGCGGGTGGCGCGGTTGCGTACGGCGTTGACGGCGTTGGGCATCGTGGTGGGTGTCGCGGCGGTCATCCTGTTGGTGGGGTTGGGCACCGGGATCCGCAGTGGCTTCGACGAGTCGTTCGGCCCGTTGAGCACCGCGATCATCGTGACCAAGGTCAACACCTCGCTGCCGGGCGCGCATCCGGCGAAGAGCCTGACCGAGAACGACGCGCAGGCGCTCGCCAAGCCGGGCGCCGCGCCGGCCATCGCGGAGGTGACCCCGTTCCGGAACGGCCAGGCCGTGTTCCGCAACGGCACCAAGGAGTTCCGCGCCGGGGTGGCCGGCGTGTTCCCGAGCTATCTGCAGGTCCGCAACCGCGAGATCCTGGCCGGCCAGATGTTCACCCACCAGGACAACGAGAACCGCGAGCGGGTCGTGGTGATCGGCACGAAGGTCGTCCAGTACCTGTTCGACGGGGACGTGGCCGCCGCGCTCAGCTCCGAGGTCAAGATCGGCCGGCTGACGATGAAGGTGGTCGGCGTGCTCAAGTCCGCCGGCGAGGACCAGGACGGGACCGCGCTGGTGCCGCTGAACTCGGCGCGCGCGCTGTTCGCCGGCGCGAACACGATCAACGGGATCGGCGTGGTGGCGGCCGGGGTGGACCACGTGCCGGCCGCGATCGAGCAGATCAACCAGGTGCTCGACTCCCAGCACGACATCAAGGACCCGGGGCTGCGCGACTTCCAGACGCAGGCCATGCTCGTCCAGCTGGAGAAGGTGAACAAGTTCCTGTCCCTGCTCACGCTGTTCGTCGCGGGGATCGCCGGGATCTCGCTGCTGGTGGGCGCGCTGGGGGTGGCCAACATCATGCTGGTCACGGTCACCGAGCGGACCGGCGAGATCGGCGTGCGCAAGGCCATCGGCGCCAGGGACAGCGCGATCATGAAACAGTTCCTGATCGAGGCGGTGGTCCTCGCCGCGTTCGGTGGGCTGGTCGGTGTGGGGTTGGGGATCGGGCTCACCGTGCTCGGCGGCTGGGTGGTGCCGACGGTCGCGCCCGAGTTCGGGGCGCCGGAGATCTCCGTGCTGGCCATCATCGTCGCGTTCGGGGCCAGCGTGGTGATCGGTCTCGTCGCCGGCGGCTTCCCGGCGCTTCGTGCGGCCCGGCTACATCCCATCCAGGCGTTGCGGCACTAGTCGAGCACGAGGTGCCACGGGCTGGGCATCTCCCCCACCGGCACCTCGATCAGCGCGGGCTCGTCGGCCGTCAGCGCATCCTTCAGGGTTCCCTCCAGCTCGGCGGGCGTGCGGGCCAGCGCCCCGCGCACGCCGAACGCCTCCGCGAGCGCGACGAAGTCGGGGTTGACCAGCTCGGACCCCATGACCCGCCTGTCGAACCGCTCGCGCTGGGTTCGCCGGACGTTGCCGAAGGCCGAGTCGTTGAACACCACGGTGACCACGCCGATGCCATGCTTGCGCGCGGTGGCCAGCTCGGCGAGGCACCAGCCGAAACCACCGTCGCCGGTGATCGACACGACCGGCCGGTCTGGGGCGCCGACCTTCGCGCCCAGTGCCGTCGGGAAGCCGTAGCCGAGCGTCCCCTGGTAACCGGGGGCGATGAAGCCGCCCGCCCGGTACACCGGGTAGGCGACCGACGCGAGGTAGCCGACCTGGGTCAGTTCGTTGACCAGGATCCCGTCGTCCGGGATCGCGGCGCGCAGCGACCGCAGCCAGGAGTACTGCGGTTGCACGGCGGACACCTGCCGCTCGGCCCAGGCGCGCGCGGCGTCCACCTCGGCCTGCCGGGACCGCGGTGCCGTCTCGCCGACTGCGGTGGTCAGCGCGCGAAGCCCCAGCCGGGCGTCGGCGAGCACGGCGGTATCGAGGGCGCGCAGGCCGGCCGGGTCGGCGTTGAGGCCGATCAGCTCGGTCGACTCGGCGGTGGGCACGGGCTGGCCGGCGTTGGTCAGGAACCGGCTGCCCACGATCAGCACGACGTCGGCGTCCGGCATCACCTTGCGGCCGGCGACGCTGGTCAGCGCGAGCCGGTGACGGTCCGACACGGCGCCCCGCCCGCCCCGGCTCATCACCACCGGCGCCTCCAGGCGTTCGGCCAGCTCGGCCAGCTCCGCGCCGGCGCCCGACGCGGCCACGCCCCCGCCGGCGTAGATCACCGGCTGGTCGGCCCGGCGCAACATTGCCGCGGCCCGCTCGATCGCCTGCGGATCCGGCACGGTCGGCCGCCGCTCCTCGTCGCCGGGAGCCACCAGCTCCACCTCGCCAGTGGCCGCCAGCACGTCCGGCGGGATCTCCACCGCGACCGGCCGAGGCCGCCCCGAGCGCAGCTCCCGCATCGCCGCCCTGACCACCCCCGGGACCTCGCCGGGCGTGCGCGCCATCCCGGACCACTTCGTCAACGACCGCAGCAGCGCGGTCTGGCCGGGAACCTCGTGCAGCAGGCCGAGGCGCCGCCCGATCGCCCAGGACGGCACCTGCCCCGCGATGCACAGCACCCGCGACGAGCAGGCGTACGCCGTCGCCAGGCCGGCCCCGGCGTTCAGCACGCCCGGGCCCGGCACCACCATGCACACCCCGACGTCGCCGGTCGCGCGCGCGTACCCGTCCGCCATGTACGCGGCCGCCTGCTCGTGCCTGGTGACGAAGAACCGCATGCCGTCGGCCCACCGGGCGAGGCCGTCGAGCGCGTGGTCCAACTGCACCCCCGGCACGCCGAAGACGTCGGTGACGCCCTCCAGCACCAACTGCCGGGCGAGCGCCTCCCCGCCGGTCATCCGCATCGGTGAACTATCGTTCGAGCTCCTTCAGCTCGTCCACCGCTTGGACACACATGGATAAAGACGACGAACCAGAACAGGCTCTGACGAGACGTTCCGACCACACCAACGGTGATACGACCGCAAGACGTCCAGCAAACCTGGACGAGTTGGATCACCGGATCCTGTCGGTCCTGCGCGAGGACGGACGGATCTCGGTGGCGCGGCTGGCCGAGGCCGTCCACACCTCGCGCGCGAGCGCCTACGTCCGGCTGAACCGGCTGCGCGAGCTGGGCGCGCTGCGCGGTTTCAGCGCGGTGGTGAACCCGGCGCGGGTGGGGACGGGTGTCACCGCGCTGGTGCTGATCTCGGCGAACCGGCGCGGGCGGCTGCGGTGGATGCGCTGGCGCGAGCAGCTCGAGGAGATCCCGGCCGTGGAGTACGCGGCCATGGTCACCGGCGAGACCGACGTGGTGGTCCTGCTGCGCGTCCGTGACCAGGAGGAGCTGCGTCGCGTGCTGCTCGAACAGATCCAGGCCATCGAGCACGTCGGCACCACCCACACGCTGATGGTCCTCGAAGAGATCGTGCACCGGCCCTACGTCGTGCCCGCCACCGACTAACGACCCCGCCCGAGCCGCCGCTCCAGGAAGTACTGCGCGACGCTGGCCACCGAGACGATGACCAGGTACCAGAACGACGCGACGAACAGCAGCTCGATCGTCCTCAGGTTGGCGGCCGAGATGATGTGCGCCTGGGTGAGCAGGTCACCGCCCGCGATCACCGAGACCAGCGAGCTGGCCTTGAGCAGATTGATCAACTGGTTCGCGGTGGGCGGGATGATCACCCGCAGCGCCTGCGGCAGCACGATCCTGCGCATGGTCTGCGCCTGCGTCATGCCCAGCGCCTTCGCCGCCTCGGCCTGGCCCTTGTCCACCGCGAGGATGCCGCCGCGCACCACCTCGGCCATGTAGGCGCCCTCGTTGAGGCCCAGGCCCAGCACCGAGGCGACGAACGCGGTGACCACGACGTTCGTGGGCGCGGTGAAGAAGGTGATGTCGGTGAACGGGATGCCGATCACCAGGTTCTCGAACAGCAGCGCCAGGTTCCCCCAGATCAGGATCTGGGCCAGCAGCGGGGTGCCCCGGAACAGCCAGATGTACAACCAGCTCAGGGCGGCGAGCACCCTGTTGCGCGACGACCGCAGCACGGCGAAGACCACCCCGAGCACCAGCCCCACCGCGCCCGATATGACCGTCAGCCGCAGCGTCGTGGCCAGGCCGCTCAGGATCGCCGGGCTGGTCAGGAACTGTGCGATCGTCGGATGGTCGATGTTCGGGCTGCGCCACACCGAGTTGAGCACCCCGGCCAGCAGGAACAGCAGCACCACCGCGAGGATCGGTTGGCCGTAGTGGCGGACCGGCCTGGCGTCGATCACGCCCTCCGCGCGGCGGTTCAGGATTTCGCGCCGTTGATCGTGATCTCCGGCTCGCTCAGTGCCGCCTGTCCCAGGCCGTGCTGGTCGAAGATCTTCCGGTACGTCCCGTCGGCCACCAGCCGCTTGATGCCGGCCTGGACGGCGGCGGAGAGCTCGCGGTCCTCCTTGCGGAAGCCGGCGCCGTAGACCTGCGCGTCGTAGAGCGGGCCGGCCGTCTCGAACACCCGCCCGTCGCCGGCCGTCTTGACCTGGTACAGCGCGGCGCCAAGGCCGGCGAAGAAGGCCGTCACGGTGCCGCTGCGCACGGCCAGCTCGGCGTCCGAGACGCTCTGGTAGATGCGCACGTCGACCGGTGGCGCGCCGCTGGCAGCGCACGCGCTGGACTGCTGGTTCAACAGGGCGATCTGCACCGACCCGGACAGCGCCGACGCCGGCTTGCCGCACAGGCTGGTGATGCCCACGATGTTGTTCGGGTTGCCGCTCTTGACCAGCAGGATCGCGCCGTCCTTCTGGTAGGCGACGAAGTCGAGGATCTTCTCCCGTTCCTTGTTGTCGCTGATGCTCCCCCAGATCATGTCGAACTTGTGCGCCTGCAACCCCGGCATCAGCCCCGGGAACGGCGTGTTGACCCACCTGAACTTGACCCCGAGCAGCGGTTCCAGCGCCCTGCTCAGGTCGGGTGCGATGCCGCGCAGCGTCGTCCCGTCGGCCTCCAGGTAGGCGTAGGGCGGGTTGGAGAGCGGGTTCGAGACGACGATCTCCCCGGCGTTCTTGACCCGGTCCGGCAGCTGCGCGAACAGCGGCGCCGCGCTGCCCAGCGCCGGTGGACTCGGGCTGCTCGGGGCGGGCGGCGGGGCGGACCCCCCGCAGGCCGTCGCCGCCAGCACCACAACGGCGAGCACGACGCCGAGACCGGACTTCCGGAGCCTGTCGGTTCGCATGACCTTCTCCCTTAGCGCGGTGCGATGCTTGTCGGGCCGAAGTCATCGGCATCGGTCATGACCTCGACCAGGGCCGGTCCCGCCGCCTGCCGTGCCCACGACAGCGCGTCGGCCACGTCTTTCGCCGCCGTGATCCGCCGGGCCGGCACACCGAACGCGGTCGCCGTGTCGGCGATGCGCGGCCCGGAGATGTCGACGCCGGGAAAGACACCGGAGGCGACCGCCCGGCCACCGTAGCGGGTCAGCGCGGCACCGACCGCCGCGTAGGAACCGTTGTTGAGCACGACGAACGTGACCGGGATCCGGTAGCGCGCCGCCGTCCACAACGCGGGCATGCCGAACTGGAAGCCGCCGTCACCGAGCACGTTCACCACGTGCCGCCCTGGCAGCCCGAGCTGGAGCCCGAGCGCGGCGCCCATCCCCCACCCCAGCGACCCCGACGAGGTGAGGTGGAGCTGGTCGGGATGGGTGTGCGGGAGCGCCCTGAGCAGGGTCGGGTTCGACGTGATGGCGTCCGCGACCACTGTCGTGTCCGAGCTGACCGCCGCGCCGAGCGCCCGCGCCACCTCGGGGATGGAGGACTGGCCGCCCTCGGGGTCCGAGCCGGTGAGCCTGGTGGCCTCCCAGGCGGCATGCGCGTCGAGCAGGTGGGAGCGGCGGCCGGCGTGCGCCGCGACCGGCACCTTGTCCAGCAGGTCGAGCAGGGTGAGCTTCTGGTCCCCGACCAGCGGCACGTCCACGTCGACCAGGTAGCCGATCTCGGCGGCGTCACAGTGGCCGTGGATCACGGCGGCGCCAGGTGGCACGTCCGGGCCGGCCGTCGGCTCGAACTCGGTGAAGCACCGGCAGCCGGCGAAGTACACCACGTCGCTGCGTCGGACCACCGGGGCGTTCGGGGCGTACGCGCCGGCGAAGTGCGGGTGGTCACTGGGGAACGCGGCTCGTTCCAGGCCGCGGCGGTCCTCGGTCACGACCGGCGCCGCGAGCCGCTCGCTCAGCTCCACCAACTGCGCGGTCGCGCCGTGGCGGGCGACGTCGTTGCCCGCCACCAGCAGCGGCCGGGCCGCCCCGGTGAGCAGCCGCGCGGCCCGCTCGATCGCGCCGGCGGCGGGTCGCGCCCTGGCGACGGGCTCGCCGTGCCCGACCATCCGCGCCGGGCCGGCACAGGTGGCCGCGAGCAGGTCCTGGGACAGGCCCACCCAGGCCGGCCCGGTGGGCTCGGTGGCCGCCAGCCCGAATGCGCGGTCCACGTCCTCGGCGACGGCCCCCGCGTGCAGCGTCTGCCAGTCGAACTTCACGTACTGGCGGACCAGATCCCGGATGCTGGTCGTGCTGGTGAACGCACGCCGGCCCTGGATCGCCGTCGGCTTGAGGCCGTTGAGCACGACCACCGGCGAGCGGGCCAACTGCGCCGCGTACAGGCTGGACAGGCCGTTGGTGAGGCCGACGTTGGCGTGCAGGTAGGCGACCGAGGGACGGCCGGTCGCCCGGCTCAGCCCGTCGGCCATCGCCACCGCCGTCGTCTCGTGCGTGGTGAGCACCACCCTCGGGTGCTCCCTGTCCAAGGTGGCGTCCAGGAACGGCGCCTCGGTGCTGCCGGGGCAGATGAAGACGGCGTCCACACCCCAGCCGGCCAGCACGTCGATGAGCCGCTCCGCCGCTGTGTCAACGTTGACACGTGTCACCCTGTCACCCCTCCGGGACGTGTCCGACAGCCTAGGAGCGGCCGGACCGCTGTCCAGTTGCGCTCGGTCTCACGAGATGAAATGCGCGGTTGCAGCCGTCCGGGCCGTCATTTCGTCCAGCACCGCCGCCGTCACAACGCGAAGAGGCGTTCGGCGTTGCGGCCCCTGATCGCCGTCGTCGCCTGTCCCGAGGTGCCGGCGTCCAGCAGCTCCAGCATCTGGTCCATCCGGCCGCACTTGTGCGGGTAGTCGCTGCCGTAGAGCACATGGTCCGCGCCGAAGGTGTCCACGGTGAACCGCAGCGCCGCCTCCGAGTAGGCGATCGAGTCGACGTACAACTGGGGCAGGTAGCTGCTCGGCAGCCTGTCGATCGACTCCCGCGTCGAGGCGAACGAGTGGAAGCCCTGGTCCAGCCGGGGCATCAGGAACGGCAGGTAGCCGCCGGCGTGCGAGCCGATGATCTTGAGTTGCCGGTACCTGTCGAAGAAGCCGTCCAGGATCATCCTGGACAGCGCCAGCGTCGTGTCATAGGTGAAGCCCGCGCTCCAGACCAGGTGGTAGCGGGACACGTCCATCTGCTCGACGCCGGGCGGCGTGGTCGGGTGCACCAGCACCGGCAGGCCGCGCCGGTCGATCGCCGACCAGACCGGGGCGAAGGCCTCCTCGGTCAACGAGGCCCCTGCCACGTTGCCGAGCACCATCACGCCCACCGCGCCCAGCCCGACCGCGCGCTCCAGCTCCGCCACCGCCCGGTCCGGATGCTGCCAGGGCAGGCTGGCCAGGAACCGGATCCGGTCCGGGTGCTCCCGCTGGGCGGCGGCCAGCTGGTCGTTGGTCAGCCTGGCCACCTCGGCGCTGGTGTCGGCCGAGCCCCAGTAGACGTTCGGCGCGCTGAGCGAGATGACCGCCAGGTCCACCCCGGCGGCGTCCATCTCCTTGATGCGCATCGGGTAGTCGAACATCCCCTCGGTCAGGGTGAGGAACGGCGCCCCGCCCTTGTCCAGCACGCGGACGTCGCCGATCCCGTCGCGTATCCGGTAGACGCCGTCGCTGCGGGTGGTGAGCAGCTCGAGGTACCGCTCGCTGAGCATGTGGGTATGGATGTCGACGACGCTCATCTCATCTCCTCGGTGGGCTCGATCTCGGCGATCTTCTGGGCGGCCTGGCGCAACCGGTCGGCGACCCGCTCCTCCCCCGGGCTCGGTTCGCCGAGGAACAGGGCGGTGACCGACATCGAGCCCCCGCCCGGGACGGCCACCGCGAACGCCGTCACGCCGGAGGAGAGCTCGTTGGCGCTGTGCGCGTATCCCCGGCGGCGGGCCAGCGCGACCTCCGAGGGCTCGTCGGCGGTGGGCGGCCGGGCGGCGAGGATCGCCCGGCCCGAGGCGCCCTTCGTGATCGGATGCCGCAGGCCCTCCCGGTAGGACAGCGCGAACCCGTCCGGCTGGGCCGGCTGGGCGGACACGAAGCACACCAGCTCGTCGTCGCCGTCGGCCACCCCTAGAAATACGGTCGTCCCCAGGTCCTCGGCCGCCAGCCGCAGCACCGGCCGCGCCCGGTCGGCCAGCCCGAGCGCCACCGCGCGGGTGAGGGTGACCAGCCCGAAGCCGAGCGCGTACCTACCGACCCGGTCCTGCGTCACCAGCCGGTGCCCGGCGAGCGTGCGCAGCAGCCGGTGCGTGACGGTGGTGCCGAACCCGGAGCCCTCGGCCAGCTCGGTGAGCGTCGGCGGCGTGGCCGAGGCCGCGATCAGCTCCAGCAGGTGCACACCTCGGCTGAGGGTCTGGGAGAACCCGTTTCCGCCGAGGACCCCCGACAGCCGGCGGTCTCCGGCGGGCTCCGGATAGCGAACCATTTCGATCTTTCCCGATAATAGGAAAAGCTGGGCGACTTTCGGAACCGAATCTAACGTCCGGTGTGAAATCCGACAAGCGCCGCGTCTGGTCACCTTGGGTTATCGCAGCTAATCTGCCGTCCAACGATTGACTTGGGAGTCCGAATGAGCGCTGGCAGTGGAGTCGCCCCCTCCGCCGAGGACGGCACGCGACACCGCCTCCCGATCCGCACGCTGATCGCGGCGAGCATCGGCAACGCGATCGAGTGGTACGACTGGACGATCTACGCGACGTTCAGCATCTACTTCGCCAGCCAGTTCTACCCGTCGGACAGCCCGGGCCTCGCGCTGGTCAAGACCTCGGCGACCTATGCATTGGCGTTCTTCTTCCGGCCGCTGGGCGGGTGGCTGCTCGGCCGGTTCGCCGACACCCAGGGCCGCCGGAAAGCGATGCTGCTGACGATCCTGCTGATGGCCGGTGGGTCGGCGGCGATCGGCCTGCTGCCCACCTACGAGGACGTCGGCTGGCTGGCGCCGGCGCTGCTCACCCTCGCCAGGGTCGCGCAGGGCGTCTCGCTGGGCGGCGAGGTGTCCAACGCCTCGGCCTACCTGGCCGAGATCGCCCCGCCGGCCCGCCGGGGGCGCTACTCGTCGTTCTTCTACATCTCCACGGGCTCCGCGCTGCTGCTCGCCTCCCTGCTCGGCGCGTTGCTCGCCGCCGTGCTGGACAAGGCGCAGCTGGTGGACTTCGGCTGGCGCATCCCGTTCCTGATCGGCGGTGTGCTCGCGCTGGTCGGGCTCTGGCTGCGGCGCACCCTGGCCGAGACCGAGCAGTTCGAGGACAACAAGGACAAGGCGGCGGCGGTGCGCTGGCCGCTGCTGGTGACCCTGCGTGAACACCCCAAGGCGGTCATCCAGCTCGTCGGGTTCACCATGCTCTCGACGCTGTGCTACTACACGTTCTTCGCCGCGCTCACCCCGTTCGCCGTCACCTCCCGGCAGGCCGACCCCAAGGACGTCTTCCTGGCGCTCTCGGCCGGCACGGTGGTGTTCATCGCGACCCAGTACCCGTTCGGCGCGTTGTCCGACCGGTTCGGGCGCAAGCCGCAGATGCTGGTCTGGTCGGCCGGTTTCGCACTGCTCATCGTGCCGTTGTCGTACCTGGTCGGGCCGGGGCTGGCCGGTTTGACGGTGGTGTTCTGCGTCGGGCTGGCGCTCTACGCGCTGCTCAGCTCGATCGCGCCGGCGATCATGAGCGAGCTGTTCCCCACCGAGCTGCGCGGCATCGGCATCGGGGCCTGGTACAACATCACGGTGGCGACCTTCGGCGGGACGGCGCCGCTGGTGATCACCGCGCTGGCCAACGCCGGGTACGACACCGCCTTCTTCTGGTACGTCGCGGTGGCGGCGGTGATCGGGTTCGTGATCGTGCTGACCCTGCCGGAGACCAACCGGTCGGTGCTGCGGTAGCGAGCCCCTCGGGTGTCGGTCCCCCGGCTCGACGTGGTGCTCGCGGTGGTGGGCGCGTTACGGGCGGACGGGCTGGTCGCGGCGGTCGGCGGGTCCGGGCTGCTGGTGGCGCTGGGGCTCGCGGAGGTCGCTCACGATTGGGACGTCACCGTCGACGCCCCGACATCGTCGGTCGCGGCGGCGCTGCGTCGGGGTGGCCTGGACTTCCGGGACGGCACCGAGCGCGGCGGGGTCTATGCCTCGGACGCCCGGTACGTGATCGACGGCGGCGACCACGACATCGACGTGCTGGTGAACTTCGCGCTGCGCGGGCCGGGCGGGGTCGTGCGGTTGCCCACGGTGGTCACCGGCTGCTGGCGCGGGCTTCCGCTGGCCGACCCGGAGGTGTGGGCGCGCGCGTACCGGCTGCTCGGCCGGGCGGCCAAGGCCACGGCCCTGGAGCGGCGCGAGCCGTTGACGTCGTGATCACCGCGCATTAGCGTTCGTTTCATCATAAGAATGTGAGCTTTCATATAAAGAAAGTAGCCGCGTCGCCATGAGCGAGAAGAACGTCCTCACCTCCGCGCGCAGGGTGCTCGACGGACTGCGCGTCATCGCGCTCGCTCGTGGCCCGGTCGCGCTCTCCACGCTCGCGTCGAGCCTGGGCGTCTCGGAGGTCGCCGCGTACCGGGTCGCGTGCACGCTGATCTCCGCCGGGTATGTCCGTCCGGCCGCGTCCGGAGCCGCCGGGTACGAGCCGACCTGGCAGATCGTCGAGATGTCCACGGCGCTCCTGGAACGCACCGACCTGCGCAACGTGGCCCAGGGGCCGCTCGGCGAGCTCGCCGACGAGTACGGCGAGGCGATCACGGTCGCCATTCCCGAGGGTGACCACGTCGTCTTCGTGGACAAGATCAATGCGAATCGAAACGTCCAGTTCTACTGCGACACCGGGAAACGGTTGCCGCTGCACGTCGGGGCCGCTTCGCGGGCGATCCTGGCGAGAGCGCCGGAACAAGTGGTTAAGGAGTATCTGACGCGAGACCTGGTTGCCTACACCGACGCGACACAAACCGATCCCGACGCGATCCGCGAAGACATCGACCGAATTCGCGATCTCGGTTACGCTGTCAGCATCGGCGATGTCGAGGTGGGCATCTCCGCCGTCGGAGCGCCGATCCTCAATGGGAGGTCCGAGATCCTCGGCGCCGCCGCCATCGCGAACATCAGTGCGAAGTGGCAAGATTCCGTCATTCGTGAGCGGGGCGTACGGTTGTCTAGTATCTGCGCAAAGATCTCCGGCGAATGTGCGCAGCTCACTCAGTCATTCACCTTATCTCACTGAGAGGGTAGGAACGATGCACCCCGTGGGAAACAAGATACTCTTCGAGAATGATCACGTTCGGGCGTGGCTGATCGACGTGGGGCCGGGCGACGAGCTCCCGATGCATCACCACCGCCTACCATATCTGCTGGTCAACCTCGCGGATGGTGACCTGAGCGTCGGCACGCCCGACGACGAGCCGCTGAGGCGATCCCTTCGCGCCGGAACCGTAGAATGGCACGACTCCGGAGAGGTCCACATGTTCGTCAACCAAGGCGCGGAGCACTACCAGAACATTCTGGTCGAGGTGAAGGCCGCGGACGATCCGGAGAGGCGGGCCTGACATTGAGTAACCTTGCGGACGAGACGCGGTGGATGGACGCCACAGAGCAGGCACTCCTCGTCCGATCGGGAAAGGTGTCGGCGGCGGAGCTGCTGGAAGCGGCGATCGAACGAATACGCGCGCTGAATCCGAGCATCAACGCGGTCACCATGGAATGGTTCGATCACGCCCGCTCGCTCGTCGCCGACGGCTCACCCGGCGGACCGTTCGGCGGTGTCCCCTTTCTGCTGAAGGACTTCATGGCCCCGTACGCGGGGCAGCCGATGTCGAATGGCAATGCGCGACTGAAAAGCCTGGCCGCCCTGTCCGAGGCCGACTCGACCCTGGTCGCCAGGTTCCGGGCGGCGGGGCTCGTCACCGCCGGTCGCACGAACTCGCCGGAGTTCGCCACCATGGCGACCACGGAGCCGGCGGCGTGGGGGCCCACCCGGAACCCGTGGAACCTCGACCGCTCGACGGGCGGCTCGAGCGGCGGCGCGACGGCCGCTGTCGCGGCGGGGCTGGTTCCCGTCGCGCACGCCTCCGACGGGTCGGGCTCGATCAGGATCCCGTCCGCGCTCTGCGGAGTGGTGGGCCTGAAACCCTCCCGGGGCAGGATCAGCGCCGGTCCCCTGGCCGACGAGTCGGGGCCCGCTGTCGCCCTCGGCGTCAGCCGGACGGTTCGGGACACGGCGGCGATGCTCGACGCCCTGAGCGGCCCCTCGGTCGGCGACCTCGTCGTCGCGCCGCCGCCTCAACGCCCCTACCGTCACGAGCTTGAAGCCGATCCGGCGCCGCTGCGCATCGGACTTCTCGACCGCACTCCCCAGGGCGATCCCGTGCACCCCGACTGCGCGGAAGCCGTCCACGCCACGGCACGCCTGCTCGACGAGCTCGGACATCACGTCGAGCAGGCCCACCCGGCCGCCCTCGAGCAGGACGCGGTCGGCGGCAGGAGCCCCATCGCCCTCGCCGCCACGGGTCCGCTGCTCGCGTCGTTCCGCCATCTCGAGGCAGCCCTGGGACGCGAGGTCACCGCCGCCGACGTCGAACCCTTCAGCTGGGCGATCTTCGAGCGGATCCGGGGCATCCCGGCCTACGACTACGCCGAGGCGATGGCGGCCGCCGCCCGCTATCGCCGAGAGGTACAGCGGTGGTGGGCAGACGGATACGACCTGCTACTCACGCCGACGACGGCCCAGCCGGCCCCGCCGATCGGCTCCTACGACGGCGACCTCGAACGCATCGCGTCCCTGGGAGCGAACTACATCGTCTTCACCCGGCCGTTCAACGTCACCGGCCAGCCCGCCATCAGCCTCCCGCTGAACTGGAGCCGTGACGGAATGCCGATCGGGGTGCAGCTCGTAGCCGCGTACGCCCGCGAGGACGTCCTCCTCTCCGTCTCCGCGCAGCTCGAACGCGCCCGGCCGTGGCATCAGCGAACCCCGCCGGCGTGAGGTCGGCGGTCTGCTGGCGCGCTCGCACGGCGACGAGACGATCCCCGGCCGCCGGTTCCTTGATCAGAACGGTGGTGGGGCGGGTGGGGGTCGTGGGGCGTGTGGGGGCATGATGGGTTGGCCTCGGGTGTGGTAGGTGTGTCCGAGTGGGCTGGTCCAGGTGAAGTGGCCTGGTCGTGGCTGGTGTAGTCGCCAGCCCAGTTTGTGTTTGTAGGGGTGGTGGCGGCCGCAGCCGGGGCCGAGGTTCCTTTGCGTGGTGGCGCCGCCGTGGGCGTGGTCGATGGTGTGGTCGAGGTCGCAGTGTCGGGCCGGGGCGCGGCAGCCGATGAAAGTGCAGGTGCGGTCGCGGACCTCGGTGTGCCGGGCCAACGCGGTGTGGGCGAAGCGGGCACTCGGGTTGTTGTCGAGGGCGGCGAGGAGCCGGTCGCGGTCGCGGTACTGGGCGGTGATCTCGGCGATCACCCCGGCCCAGCGCCCGGCCTCGACAGGGTGCGCGGCGAGGTGTTCGAGCAGGTCGGCGGGCACGTGGATTTCCACGATGCCACCGGCGCAGCGCCCGCCCGAACGGTTGGTGGGGCGGCGTCGGATCGCGCCGGCCAGGATGAGGTAGCCGTCGTTGTCGACGACCGCGAACCGCCACCGCGCCCCGTGGGTTTGGGCCGCGACCAGGTCCCGGGCGGTCGGGGCGAGTATCGGGCCGAGGCCGGGGATCTCGCCGGGGTAATCGTCGCGGCCGAGCAGGGTGCCCAGCCCGACGCGGATCTCCACCCCCGCCCGCGCTCCCGACGGCTTGTCCGGGGCGTGGGTGAGCATGTCGGCGATGATCTGGGCTCGGGTGTGGTGGTGGTAGCGGCCGTTGAGCAGCGCGCAGAACAGGTCGGCCTGGATCTGGGGCAGCCGCCCGGGATGCCCGGCGCGTTTGACGGCTTGGGCGAGGGCGCGGAGTCGTTCGGTGGCTGCGGCCGCTTCGTCGGGGGCGAGTCGGTGGGCGCTGATGGTGACGGTGCCGTCGCGGTCGAGGTAGGAGATCACCTCCCGCTCGCGCACCGCGCGGGCATAGCGGCGCCCGGCGTGGTCGGGGTCCACGGCGAGGATCGCGCGCAGCAACCGCGCCGCCAACTCCCCCGTCGTCAACGCAGGCGCGAGTGGGACCAGATGCGCGCTGATCGCCGCCACCTGCTCGCCCGACAGTCCGCAGTTCGCGTCGAGGTGGTCGGCGAACACCCACGCCTTGGCTCGGTCGATGCGCCCGGCCCACAACGCGGCGAACACCGCCGGCAGCCGCGACACCACGGTCTGGGCGAACGCCAACTCCCGATCCGCGGTCCGCCCGGTCCATGTCAAGGCGGCCGAGATCTCCCCCGACGCCCACTCATACGCCTCATCAGCGCGCGCCGGGCCCACCAGACCTGGGGTGGTGCGCGAGACCTCCACCAGGGTGGCCAGCATCCGGGCCTGCTCGTGGGCAAGCTGGCGGGCCTGCGCTTGGAGCACCTCGATCACCTGATCGTTGGGCACCGCACCCAACCGCACCTGGGCCAGGGCCGCGGCCAGCTCCGGGCCTGGCGGCAGCTCCGCCAACCCCGCACCCGACGCGACCTGAACCATGACTCGACCGTATGTTCGACCCCTGACAGTTTCCGAGTGGTCCAGTAGGCGGCTTTCGCAGGTTCACCCGATGGGACGAGCGCCAGGTGGTCACCCCAGGATGGCTGGGCACGGCGCTCGACGCCCGGCAACGCCTTCGGCGTCACCGGCCACTGAATATCGTCTGATCCCGAAAGAACCCCGGGTCCCGAAAACGATCAAACAGACAAACGCGACCAGACTCACCCGCCCAAGCCGATGAACGGTGATGTGGATGCGCGTTTACAGCGCCACGCAGACGTTCGTCGGTTCGGTGTAGAAGTGCAGCGAGTGCTCGCCGCCCTCCCGGCCGATGCCGGACAGGCCGACTCCGCCGAACGGGGAGCGCAGGTCGCGCAGGAACCATGTATTGACCCAGGACATGCCGACGCGCATCCGGCCGGCGACGCGGTGGCCGCGCTCCAGGTCGCGGGTCCAGACCGCGGCGGCCAGGCCGTAGCGGGTGTCGTTGGCCAGTCGGGTCGCCTCCTCCTCGGTGTCGAACGGGATGAGCGCGGCGACCGGGCCGAAGACCTCCTCGCGGGCCGCGCGGGCATCGTGGGGCAGTCCGGTCCAGAGGGTTGGCTCGATCCAGGCGCCCCGATCGAGGGAGCCGGCCAGCGAGGGCACGCCACCGCCGGTGACGGTGGTGGCGCCCTCCGACTCGGCCAGACGGTAGTACGAGAGGACTTTCTCGCGGTGGGCCAGCGAGATCAGCGGCCCGGTCGTGGTTGACGGGTCGTCGGGGCGGCCGGGCCGCAGGGCGCGGGCGCGGTCGGCAAGGCCGGCCACTACCTCGTCGAACACCGGGCGTTGCAGGTAGACCCGCTCGGTGCACAGGCATACCTGGCCGGTGTTGGTGAAGATCGATCGGGCCAGGCCGTCGACCGTGCGGGACAGGTCGGCGTCGGCGAATACGATCGCGGCGTTCTTGCCGCCCAGTTCGAAGGACACGGGGCGCACGTGTGGGGCCACCGCGCGCATGATCGCGGCTCCGGTGGCGGACTCGCCGGTGAAGGTGACGCCGTCCAGGTCGGGGTGGGTGGTGAGCCACTCGCCGGCGGAATCCGGGCCGAAGCCGTGGACCACGTTGACCACGCCGTCAGGGACGCCGGCTTCGGCGCAGATCTCGGCCAGCAGGGTGGCGGAGGACGGGGTCTCCTCGGAGGGTTTGATGACCACGGCGTTGCCGCCGGCCAGGGCGGGCGCGAGCTTCCAGGTGAGCAGGAGCAGGGGCAGGTTCCAGGGCACGATGATGCCTACGACGCCTAGCGGTTTGCGGAGCGCGTAGTTCAGGGCTCGGCGGCCGTCGGGGAGCTCGGTGAGGAAGGAGTCCAGGCCGCGGGCGGCGGTGACGTCGGCGAACGCCCGGAAGTTGGCCACCGCGCGGGCCACGTCGAGCTCGCGGGCCAGCGCCAACGGCTTGCCGGTGTCGGCCACCTCGGCGGCGAGCAGGTCGTCGAAGCGGGCCTCTACGCGATCCGCTATGCGGCGAAGTAGGGCCACTCGTTCCGGGACGCTCGTGTTGCCCCAGGCGCCGTCGACCGCCTTGCGGGCCGCCGCGACGGCCTGGTCGACCGTGTTCCGGTCGGCCTCGGCCACCTGGGCCACCAGTGAGCCGTCCACCGGGCTGATCTTGTCGAAGGTGTTGCCGGGCGGCAGGAACGCTCCGCCGACATAGTTTCGCAACGTCTTGGCCGCCACCGTGTCATCGTGGGGCGGGCGCACGAGGAAGGTCCAATGCCCTTTCGCGGCGGGTGCATGCTCGTGGGGTTATGGCGCCGCGGCGCGGTGCTCGGTGGGGGTTATGCCTCGGAGGCGTTTGAACGCGACGCTCAGCGCGAAGGTGTTCGCGTAGCCGACCTTGCGGGCTATCGAGCCGACCGTGGCGTCGGTGTCGCGCAGCAGGTCGGCCGCCATGGCGATGCGCCACGCGGTGAGGTACGCCATGGGCGGTTGGCCCACCCGCGCGGTGAAACGGCGGGCCAAGCCGGCGCGGGACACCCCGGACTTGGCGGCCAGGGTGGCGACCGTCCAGGGATGGGCGGGATCGTCGTGCAGCAGGCGCAGCGCGTGGCCGACCACCGGGTCGTCCATCGCCGTGTACCAGGCCGGCACGGGTGTGCCCGGACGGTCGAACCAGGCGCGCAGGGCGTTGATCAGCGTCAGGTCGAGGATGCGGTCCAGCACCACGCGCTGGCCCGGGCGGTCCTCGCCGAGCTCCGAAGCCACCCACTCCAGGATCGGCCAGTGACACTCCTGGTCGGGGATCACCAGGACCTCGGGCAGCGCGCCGAGAAGCCGTTCGCTGATCTCGCCCCGGCCCTCGTAGGCCCCGCTGAGCAGGACGGCCGAGCCGTTCGTGCCGACGCCGCAGGTGCGCCCGCCAAGATTGAACCAGGCCTCCTCGGTCCCGGGGCAGTAGTCGGTGTCGGTGACGACGTACCGGGGCGGGGTGGCCGGGTCGTCGGCGAGCGTGTAGGGGCCGGAGACGATGGCGATGTCTCCGGCTCGGATCGGGACCGGGTCGCCGCCGGCTGGCACCACCCAGGCGTGGCCGCGCAGCATCGTGGCCAGGCTCAGCGACGCGCCGCTGGCGAACCGCACCGACCACGGCGGGTTCATGATCGCCTGCCCGAACACGGCGCCCCGGGCCCGCACGCCGTCCAGCAGGTCAGCGAGTACGTCCACACCCCGACTGTAGACGTAGAAACATCGAATTGAGTCAAAGAGCCATGGAGCGTCTCAAGTGCCACGCCTTTACTGGGGCCATGACGAAAGATCCGATTCTGGTACTCGGCGGCACCGGCAAGACCGGCGGCCGGGTGGTGTCCCAGCTGCGGGCGCAGGGGGCGGAGGTCAGGGCGGTCAGCCGGCCGCGTTTCGACTGGACCGACGCCAGCACCTGGGACGACGTCCTGACGGGCGCGCGGGCGGTCTACCTGGTGCCGTTCGACGGCCGGTCGTTCACCGCGCCCTTCGTCGAGCGGGCGGTGGCGCTGGGCGTCGAGCGGGTGGTGCTGCTGTCCGGGCGCGGGGTGGACACTCCCGGATACGCCGACCCGGACAACCCGCTGGTGGCGACGCACGTCGACGGGGAGCGCGCGGTGCGCGGGAGCGGCATCGAATGGACGGTCCTGCGGCCGGGGTGGTTCGCGCAGAACTTCAGCGAGGGGTTCTTCCGCGACGCCGTGCTCGCCGGCGAGCTGCGGCTGCCGGCCGAGGACGGCGCGGTCAGCTTCGTCGACGCCGACGACATCGCCTCGGTGGCCGTCGCGGCGCTGACCGGGGACGGCCACGCCGGGCAGACCTACGAGCTGTCCGGCCCGCGCGCGCTCACGTTCGCACAGGCCGCCGCCGAGATCTCCGAGGCCACCGGCCGGCGGATCGGCTACGTCCCGCTGACCCGCGAGGCGTTCGTGGCCGAGCTGATCGCGCAGGGCCTCTCGGCGGGCGAGGCGCGCGACTCCGCCGATATCATCGAGCCGATTCGACGCGGCATGGACAGCCACCTCTCCGACGGTGTCCGGCGTGCGCTCGGCCGGGACCCTCGGGACTTCACCGAGTTCGCGAAGGCGGCGGCCGCCGCCGGGGCATGGGACGCCGCCGGCTGACGACCCGGAAGGTGCCGATGCCCACAAGGGTGGACCTCTACTTCGACCCGGTATGCCCGTTCGCCTGGATCGCCTCGCGGTGGATGTTGGAGGTCCAGGCCCAGCGCGAGATCGAGCTCCGGTTCCGGATCATGAGCCTGGCCGTGCTGAACGAGGGGCGGGAGGGCTATCCCCCGGAGCACACCAGGGGCGCGAAGAACGCCTGGCGACCGGTGCGGGTGTGCGCGGCGCTGGCCGACCGGCGCGGCGAGACGGCGATGCGCGACTTCTACACGGGCTTCGGCACCCGGCGCTACGTCCAGGGCGTCAGGGACCGCGATGTGGTGATCGCCGGCGCGCTGGAGGAGATCGGCGCGCCGGAGTTCGCCGCGTTCGCCGACACCCCCGAGTACGACGAGGCGATCCGTAAGAGCCATCACGAAGGCATGGCGCCGGTCGGCATGGAGGTCGGCACCCCGACGCTGCACGTCGACGGCGTCGCCTTCTTCGGCCCGGTGCTCAACTCCGTCCCGCGCGGCGAGGACGCGCTCCGGGTGTTCGACGGGGCCCGGCTGCTGGCCGGCTACCCGGACTTCTCCGAGCTCAAGCGCACCCGGTCCGGCGAGCTCGACTTCGGCTGAGGCCGAGCCGCCGGGCCGCGGCCGAGCGCCCGTTCCACGGCGGCGCCGACGGCGACGACCAGGATGTTCGGCACCAGGGCGACCAGGCCCACGTTGGCGTGCCCGACCGAGATGTTCGCGAACGTCAGCCAGGTGACGAGGACCTCGCCGACCACGATCCCGGCCAGCACCGGCCACTTCCCCACCAGCTGGCGGGACAGGAACGCCAGCCCGATCGCGGGGACGAACTGGTCCAGCCCGGAGTAGGTGAGCAGCAGCAGGTTCGCGAGCAGGTCCGGCCTGGTCAGCGCGAGCACCAGGGCCAGCCCGGTGACCACCACGACCGACGTCTGGTTGGTCAGGAACGCGGCGCGTTCGCCGCGAACCCGCACGATGTTGCGGGCGATCAGCGAGGACATGCCGACGATCAGGCCCGCCGCCGGCACCATCGCGGTGGCGGCGGTGGCCACCACGACCACCCCGACGAACCAGCCGGGAAACGCGCGGTTGGTCAGCGCCAGCAGCACCCCGTTGCTGTTGCCGGTCACGGCGGGGACCACCACCAGCCCGGTGAACCCGATCACCATCGGCAGCGCGAGCGAGATCGAGTACACCGGCAGGAACACGTAGTTGCGCCGCAGCGCCTTGGACGACCCCGCGGACAGCAGCGCGGGCCACTGGTGCGGCAGCGTCATGAACAGCACGCCGATCGTCGAGGCCAGCATGCTGGTGACGAACCAGGTCTGGTCGAACGGGCCGCCGTGGATCCGCAGCATGTCCGGATGGGTGGCCAGCACTCGCTCGAACGTCCCGCCGATGTCGCCGGTGAACGTCGCCGGGATCGCGATCAGCAGGACGATCAACACCACGATCATGATCACGTCCTTGAAGTAGGACGTGGTGGCCACGCCTCGGATCCCCGACCACAGCACGAACCCAACGGTCAGGCCGAACGCGATGATGATGCTCAGGTTCGCCGAGGTCGCGTTGCCGGTGGCCAGCTGCACCGCCAGCCCCAGGCCGGTGATCTGCAGCTGCAGGTACGGCAGCAGGAACACCACGCCGAACACCGCGACCACCGCGCCGAGCAGCCGCGAGTCGTAGAAGTCCGCGACGAAGTCGGCCTGGGTGAGGTGCCCGCGCGACCGGGAGCGACGCCAGATCACCGGCCCGAGGAAGTACAGGCCGATGTAGGCCAGCGGGATGTAGGGCAGCGCGTAGAACGACGCCACCCCGCCGGTGAACGCCAGCCCGGCCATGCCGAGGAAGGTGAACGTGGTGAACACCTCGCCGGCCTGCAGGAACCACATGGTGACCGCCCCGAACCGGCGGCCACCGACCGTCCACTCGGACAGGTTGACGACGCGCCGGCGCCCGACGAAGCCGAAGGCGGCGATCAGCAGGATCCCGACCAGGGTGACCGCGAGGGTGGCGCTCATGACGAACCCTCCTCGTCGTTGTCGTCCTGCGGCGTGAGGAACTCCACCGCGGCCAGCGCGGGCGTGATGGCCAGCACCCACACGACCGTCCAGAGCCCCACCGACGGCAGCCCCAGCCAGAGCGCCGACTGGTTGACGAACGGCAGGAAGACGGTGGTCACCAGCGCGACGATGATGACGAACAGCGGAATCAGGAACGGCCAGCGACGCCGGCGGCCGCCCTCGGTCGAGGTCATCGGGTGCTCACCTTCCCGCCCCGTTGGTGCCGGCATCAGCCGCGTCACGGCGCAGCGCGCGCACCGCCAGCTGGCTGTGCAGCAGCACCCCGTCGGCCAGTACGTCGTCGACGAAGACCGCCCGGGGGCTGTGGTTGTTCGGACCGTCCATGTCGTCGCCGGGGTGGGCGCCGAGGAAGAGGTAGCAGCCGGGCACCTCGGCGAGCACCCGGGAGAAGTCCTCCGACGCGGTGATCGGGTTGGGCAGCGGCGCGCTGCGCTCCTCGCCGAACACCTCGGCCACCACGTCCGCCGCGAACGCCGCGTGCCCGTCGTCGTTGACGGTCACCGGGTACTCGGCCGCGAACTCCACGTCGACGTCCAGCCCGTGCGCGGCCGCGATCCGCTCGCACAGCACGGGCGCCTCCTCGCGGATGCGGTCCTGGGCGGCCTCGGAGAACGACCGCACGGTGGCCTCGAACCGGGCGTCGTCGGGGATGATGTTGCGCTTGGTGCCGGCGTGGAAGCTGCCGACCGTGAGCACGACCGGATCGAACACGTCGAACCGGCGGGTCACCATCGTCTGCAGCGCGGTCACCATCTCCGCCGCCCCGGTCACCGGGTCGTGGGCCAGGTGCGGCGCGGAACCGTGCCCGCCCTTGCCCCGGACGGTGACGCGCAGGGCGTCGCTGGCGGCCATCAGCGTCCCGCCGCGGGTGGTGAATGTGCCCCTCGGCACCCGGGCGGCCACCACGTGCATGCCGTACGCCGAGGCCACCCGCTGGCCGGACGCCTCCAGGATGCCCTCGGTGATCATGTGCCCGGCGCCGTCCCAGCCCTCCTCCCCCGGCTGGAACATGAACACCACGTCGCCGGGCAGCTCGTCGCGGTGCGCCGCGAGCACCCGCGCCGCTCCGACCAGCATCGCGGTGTGCAGGTCGTGGCCGCAGGCGTGCATCGCGCCGTCCACGGTGCTGGCGTAGTCCACCCCGGTGGCCTCGGTGACCGGCAGCGCGTCCATGTCCCCGCGCAGCAGCACCGCCGGCCCCGACCCGCCGCCACCGCCGCGCAGCACCGCGGTGACCGAGCTGAGCGCCGAGCCGGTGCTCAGCTCCAGCCCCAGGCCGTCCAGCTCCTCCAGCACCGCCCGCTGGGTCACCGGCAGGTCCAGGCCGATCTCGGGATGTCGGTGCAGCCGATGTCGCAGCGTCACCAGCTCCGGCGCGAGGGCCGTCGCGTCGTCGCGGAGCCTGTCATCGAGGGACATCACGCCTCCCCATGGCCGTATCTTGCGCAGGACCGTTCGCCACCGCCGCCGGGCGGGTGACAGATTGTGCAGAATCCGTCATTCTCTGCTCGGTGACGACAGATTGCGTCGCGTTGACCGAAACCGACCTGTCCTTGGTCGAAGCCTTGCAGGTCAGCCCCCGGGCGTCCTGGTCCTCGGTGGGCACCGCGATCGGCATCAGCCCGGTGACCGCGGCGAGGCGCTGGGCCCGGCTGGAGGATGCCGGCATCGCCTGGGTCACCGGGCCGCCCGGGGTGGCCGTGTGGAACGCCCAGTGCGTGGCCTACGTGGAGATCACCTGCACGCCGGGGCGGCGGCTCGCGGTCGCCGAGCTGATCGCGTCGGACCGGCATGCGCTCAGCGTCGAGCTGACCGCGGGCGGCGCGGACCTGTTCGTCACGGTGGCCGCCGCCGACCTGGCCGCCCTGTCGCGCTACCTGCTCGGGCGGCTGGACATGATCCCGGGCATCACCGGGCTGCGGACCCGCATCGCGACCCGGATCTACCGGGACGGCTCCGGCTGGCGGCTCGGCGCGCTGCCCCGCCAGGCCGCCAGCGACCTGCGGTCCAGGTCCCGGCTGGAGGAACCCAACGGGGCGAGCGTGTCCACGCCACTGCCGCCGGCGGACCGGGCCATCCTGGTGCGCCTCGGCCTGGACGGGCGCTCGTCCTACCGGGCGCTCGCCGCCGCCGCCGAGATCAGCGAGGCCACCGCCCGCCGCCGCACCGCCCGGCTGCTGCGGACCGGGATGGTGCTGCTGCGCGCGGAGGTCGCCGGGCTGCTGGCCGGGTGGCCGGTGCTGGTCAACCTGTCCGTGGACGTCCCCACCGGCCGGCTGGAGGAGGCCGCGCGGATGGCCAGCCAACTGCGCGAGGTTCGGCTCTGCGCCACCCTGGCCGGGACGCCGCCGCTGGTCGTGGCCGCCTGGCTGCGCGACCCGGAGGAGATCCACCGCTTCGAGCTGTCGCTGGCCAAGGCGCTGCCCGGGCTCACCATCGTGGACAGGTGCGTCACGCTGCGCCCGCTCAAGCGGATGGGGCGGCTGCTCGACGAGGCCGGTCGCGCGGTCGCCGCCGTGCCGATGGACGTGTGGGCGGACCCGCTGCGTGAGCCCTGAGGTGGTCATTGAGGTACGGCCTGGACGGCGGCGGGCTGGTCCCCGACCCAGCGCCGCCGCATCGGCCTGAGCACGAAGTAGGCGAGCAGCGCGGCGGTCAGGTCCAGCGCGGCGACGATGAAGAACACCGGGCTCCAGCTTCCGGTGACGGACACGAGGTAGGCGGCCGCCGGCCCGCCGAGGACCGCACCGACGCCCTGGGCGACGTACAGGAAGCCGTAGTTCGTGGTCGCGTGCTCCGGGCCGTAGATGTCGGTCAGCGTCGCCGGGAACAGCGAGAAGATCTCTCCCCAGCCGAAGAACACCACGCCGGTGAGCAGGACGAACAGCACCGGGTCGTTGCGGAACGCGAGCACGGAGAGCACGGCGAGGCCCTCCAGCGAGAACGCGATGAGCATGGTGTGCTCGCGCCCGATCCGGTCGGAGACCCACCCGAAGAACGGCCGGGTGAGGCCGTTGGTGATCCGCGACAGGCTCAGCGACAGCGCGACCGCCCCGACCCCGAGCACCTGGTAGTTGTCCACCCCGAAGTCCTTGGCGAACAGCTCCACCTGCGCCGCCACCATCAGCCCGCCGGTGGACATCATGGCCATCATCACCAGCAGCAGCCAGTACGGACGGGTGCGCAGCATCTGCCGGGCGGAATAGCTGCGCCGCGACTGGCGCCCGTCCGCCACCGCCGCCGTGTCGAAGCCCAGCTCCTTCGGCGGCCGCCGAAGGCCCTGCGCCACGGCCAGCCCGACCAGCCCCTGGGCGATCCCGAAGCCGACCAGCGCCTGCCGGTAGTCCCCGGCGTGCACCATGGCCGCGATCGGGATCGTGGTCAGGAACGCGCCGGCCCCGTACCCCGCCGCGACCAGCCCGACGGCGAGCCCGCGCCGGTCCGGGAACCAGCCGACCATCAGGCCGACCACCCCGACGTAGACGATGCCGGTGCCGATCCCACCGAGCAGCCCGTAGGTCAGGTACAGCCCGAGCAGCGAGCCGACCGGGGCGGCCAGCAGCCAGCTCGCGCCGACCAGGATCGCCCCGAGGGAGAGCAACAGCCGGGGGCCGAACCTGTCCACCAGGAACGCCTGGATCGGAGAGAACCACGTCTGCAACACGATCAGCAGCGAGAACGTGACCTGTACCGCGGCCACACTGGCGCCGGTGACGCCCCGCAGCGACGGCACGAACAGCGTCCAGGTGTACTGCGGGCTGGAGATCACGACCATCGCTGCCACGCCGAGCCCGAGCTGGACCCATCGCGTCCCGCCTGATACCTCCGCCATGGCCACCCTCCTTGGTGTGGGCCACTACCAACCCAGTGCGCTGCCCTCCCCGCGCGGATCCGCGCCGCCCATGAGCAGGCCCCGTTCCGGGTCGACCTGGATCGCCTGGGCGTGGCCCATCACCTCGTCGAAGTCCGCCACCACCCGCACGGTGTGCCCACGCCGGCGCAGCCCGGTGGCGACCTCGGGACCGAAGCGATCTTCGATGCGCAGCTCGCGGGTCTGCTCGCCCCAGGTGCGGCCGTAGAGCCAGCGCGGCGCGTCGATGGCGCGCTGCACGTCGTGGCCGAAGTCCACCACCCGCGTCACCACGGCGGTGGACGTCTGCGGCTGGCCCTCGCCGCCCATGGTCCCGTAGACCATGCGCAGCTCCCCGTCGCGCAGCATCATCCCGGGCATCAGCGTGTGGGCGGTGCGCTTGCCCGGTTCGAGGCGGTTCACGTCGCCGGGGTCGAGGGAGAAGAACGAGCCCCGGTTCTGCAGCACCACCCCGGTGTCGCCGCCGACGAACGCCGACCCGCACTCGTGGTAGAGGCTCTGGATGACGGCGGCCGCGTTTCCGGCGCCGTCCACGACCACGCTGCAGGTGGTGTCCCCGCCGGCGGCCGCGGCCGGGGGCGCGGCGGGCACCGGGCCGGCCGCGATCTGGGCGCGCAGCTCGGCGGCGTAGTCCTTGGAGAGCAGGTGGTGCAGCGGCGCGGGTCCGAACCCGGGGTCGGTGAGGTAGCGGTCCCGGTCGGCGAACACGAGCTTGGTCGCCTCGGTCACGGTGTGCACGTACTCGGCGTCGCCCATGGCCGCCACGTCGAGGCCCTCCAGGACGTTCAGCAGCATCAGGTGCGCGAAGCCCTGGGAGTTCGGCGGGTGCTGGTAGCAGTCGAACCCCCGGTAACCGGTCGACAGCGGCTCGGTCCACTCCGAGCGGTGCGCCGCGAAGTCGGCCATGGTGAGCAGGCCGCCGGCGCGCCGCAGCGTCCCGGTGATCTCCTCGGCGACCGCGCCGGTGTAGAAGCCGTTGCGGCCCGACACCGCGATCTCGTGCAGCGTGGCGGCCAGCCGCGGCAGCAGCACCGGCCGGCCCACCGTCGGCTCCGCCCCGTCGAGCACCTCCCAGCCCGGCGCGTGCTCCGCCAGCACGTCCGCGACCGCGCGCAGGCACTCGGCCTGGCCGGCGCACATGGGATAGCCGTCGCGGGCGTAGCCGATCGCCGGCTCCAGCACCTTGGTGAGCGGCAACGAGCCGAACCGCTCGTGCGCGGCGCACCAGCTGTCCACGGCTCCCGGCACCGTCACCGCCGCCAGCGGCCCGCGCGTCGGGATGGCCCGGTGACCACGCGACAGGAAGTACTCGGCGCTCGCCTCGCCCGCCGCCCGCCCGCTGCCGTTGAGTGCGTGCACCTGACCGGTCGCGGCCTCGTAAACCAGCCAGAACGCGTCCCCGCCCACCCCCGTCATGTGCGGGTACACCACGCCGAGCGTGGCGTTGACCGCCACCGCCGCGTCGACCGCGCTGCCGCCGTCCTGCAGTATCCGCAGCCCGACGCCGGAGGCGAGGTAGTGCGGTGTCGCCACCATGCCCCGCCGCGCCAGTGCGACCGGTCGCGTCGTGCGCGCCATGCGCCCCCTTCCGATCGGTCGGACCACTGATCCACGCCGTCTACGGAATACTGGATACTGTGGCCCTGCTCACCCAGATGGGGCGACGGCCAAACGGGTGGTTCAGTGGTCTGACCGGTGACCACGCGCCGTTAGCATGGGCGGATGGGGCCGCGAGGACGCGATGAGCTGGACATTCGCCCGGTCGCGCGCACCCGCGCCCATGAGGAGGTGGTCCGCCAGCTCCAGGACCTCATGCGGCGCGGTGACCTGCGGCCCGGCGACAGGCTGCCCTCCGAGCGAGAGCTGTCGGCGCGGTTCGCGGTGAGCAGGGCGACCATCCGGCAGGCGCTGGAGGCGCTCGACCACAACGGGTTGATCGACCGCCGGGTCGGCGAGGGGACGTTCGCCGCCGACTCCTCGGCGGCCTCGGTCACCTCGCTGGTCACCGCGCTGCGCCTGGCCCAGGGCTCGCTGACCGACCAGCTGGAGCTGCGCCAGCTGGTGGAACCGCAGGTCGCCCGGCTGGCCGCGCTGCGCGCCGACGCCGACGACGTCGAGGCCCTGCGGCGGCTGGTGGACCGCCAGGAGGCCAGCACGGCGCGCGGGGTCCCGTTCGTGGACGACGACAGCGCCTTCCACCTCGCGATCGCGCGCGCCGCCTCCAACGACCTGCTGACCAAGATGGTCGAGGGCATCCACGAGCTGCTCAGGGCCAGCCGGGAGCGGTCGCTGCACGCACCGGGCGGCATGCGGCGCTCCCTGGACGGGCACCACCGGATCCTGGACGCGATCGCCCGCCGCGACGACGAGGGCGCCTACGAGGCCATGCACGCCCACCTGCTGGACGTGCAGCGGCTCATCCTGGAGTCGACCGAGCCGCCGTGATCAGCGGTGGTTGCACAGCTCCAGCGGGCCGCCGTCCGGGGTCGTGCACGGCACGTAGCCGGCGCCGCCGAGCCGCACCCGGGCGCTGTCGTTCTTCCGCACGTACTCGACGAAGCTGGCCAGCAGCGTGTCCGGGACCGGCGGGTGCTTGGTGTAGAGATATTCCACCGTCCAGAACGGGTAGCCGCTCTCGATGACTGTGCTGGTGTCGAACGCCTTGTTGTCGATGGTCAGCGCCCTGACCGCGTTCTGCCTGCGGGCCTCGGCGATCGAGGGCGCGTCCGTGTAGCCGATCGCGCCGGGCGTCTGGCTGATCTTCGCGATGACCTCGGAGTTCGCGTTGCGCTCGCACCTGACCACGGCCGCCCTCGGGTCGCGGTCGTTGGTCAGGCACTCGTTGGAGGTCAGCGCGGGCTCCGCGCCGTGCAGCACCCGCTGCTCGAACAGCTCCCTGGTCCCGGACTCCTGGCCGCGCCCGACGATCCGGATGGGCAGCTCCGGCCCGCCGCGCAGCTGGCTCCAGTCCCGGTACGTGCCGTTGTAGATGCCCTGCAACTGGGCGGTGCTCAGGCCGTCCACGCCGGCCGAGGCGTTGACCACCACGTGGTAGGGGACGATCGCCACCTGCTCGGAGTGGAGTACCACCGGCGCGGTGTCCTGCTTCCCGTCGGACAGGGCGGCGAACTCGTTCGACGTGCCGTCCTCCTGGCCGGCCAAAGCCCGCACGCCGTCGATGCTGCCGGTCGCCTGGGTGGTGATCTCGGCGTCCGGGCAGCCGCGCCGGTACTGCTCGGCGAGCTGCGCCATGGTCGGCATGAACACGCTGGAGCCCTCGATCCGCAACCGACCGGCCACGCACCCGACGTCCGGGCCGCCCGGCGGGGACACGATCACTGCGCCGACCACCAGCAGCAGGGTCAGCGCCACCGCGAGCGCCCCCGTCACCCGGGGCAGGGTGATCTTGCGCTCGATCCTGCCGTCCCGGATCAGCCCGTCCCGGATCCGCCCGCCCGGGGTGATCTGCTTGATGAGCCCGCCGCGGTGGTCGGGCGGGTCGACGAGCACCACCACGAGCTTGAACCGCTGCCGGCGGCCGAGGGTGAGGTTGCGCAGCCGGACCCCGTGCCAGTCGGGCCCCGGCTCCTCGCCCCGGAACCGGGTGGGCAACAGCTCGCGCAGCGTGCGCAGGCTGCCGCCGCCGGGCGAGGGCTCCCTGGGCCCGGTGTCTGAGGTGAAGAACTCCAGGCCGTCCCGGATGCGCCGGCGAAGGTCCTCGTTGGTGGCGTCGGATATGCGTGCGTTCCAGATGGTCCGCCGGCCGAACGTGAACGACAGCGGGTGGAGGAAGTCCTCGCGGGTGACCTCGTGGCTGCCTGTGTTGCGGATGCGGATGACCACGACGCTCATCCGGTCCAACAGCTCCGCGAGCTGACCGAACCGCGGCGAGTGGGGCCGCGCCGGGTCGTCGGCGGCGTGCGGGTCGTCCGGCACGACACCGATCTTGGAGTTGTACAGCACCCGGTACGTGATGCGGTTTCGCCTGATCAGAAGCCTGTCGACGAACGGGGCGGCGAGCAGTCCGACGATCGCAAGCACGATGTTGTTCGCGCCGAGGAACGTCACGATCGACTGCGCGGCGTCGAGTACGACCACGGCCGGATTGTCTCCACGCGCCGGCGCGCGCACGGCCGAACCGGTTGACCGTTCACCCAACGGTCATCGGTCGGACACGTGGGCTCAGGTGCCCGCGACCACCGCCGCCGTGCACTCGATCTCGACCAGCACGCCCGCGCGGGGAGGGGCGGCGTGCACGGTGGTGCGGGCCGGGAAGCTCGGGCAGTCGGCGAAGAACGCCCGATACTCCTTGTTGAACTCCGGGAAGTTCTCGATGTCCCGCAGGTAGCAGTTGCACTTGATGATCGAGTCCTTGCCGCCGCCGGCCGCCTCGACCACCGCGAGCAGGTTGGCCAGGGTCTGGCGGACCTGCGCGGCGAACTCCTCGGAGACGATCGTGTGCGTCCGAGGGTCGAGCGGGCCGGTGCCCGAGCAGTAGATGACGCCGCCGTGCACGACGGCCTGCGACAGCGGTGCCTTGGTGCCCGTGGAGAACCCCACCACGGGGGCGGCGGTGGTCCTCACCGCGCGGTTCGGCATGGTGACCTCCTTGTGCTTACGCGGTGGGCATGACGTCACCGCACGCGGAGCAGGTGCGGGCGTCGAGGTCGTCGAAGAACTTCCGGTAGGCGTTGCCGACCGGGTCGGTCCGGTAGTCGGCGACGTGCACGCTCTCCTCGTGCAGGAAGGTGTCGCAGGACGGGCAGAACCAGTGGAAGCGGTCCAGCTCGCCGGGGCGGCGCAACCGCTCGATCACCATGACGAACGCGTCCGGCGGGAAGCGCGGCGAGTGCGGGATGCCGGCGCGGGTGTAGATGGACGCGCCCTGCGGGATCACCGCGACGTCCTCGGTGCCGTCCGGGTTGCGGTAGTGCAGGTTCATCTGGCCTCGGATCATGAGCATCACCTCGTCGCTGGGGTTGAGGTGGAACTCGCTGCGGTACTCCCGTCCCCTGGCGATGAAGGCCAGCGACTCGCCCTCCTGCCAGAGCACCCTCACCCGCTCGCCGGCGCGGCCCAACTCGGCGGCCGTCCCGTCCAGGTCCACGATCGGCATCTGTACTTGTTCGCTCACGGTGCGGATGATGGCGGCCGGCCCGACCAGTGGCAACGGTCACATTCCGTTCATTGAAAGATCTGGGGTTGTCACAGCGGGACACCTAGTTCCGTCTGAGGGGGTCGAGAACGCGACAGAGACAGACGGAGGAGATCCCGATGCATGTATTCGTTGCCGGAGCCACCGGAGCCGTGGGCCGTCGGCTGGTGCCGAGGCTGCTCGCTCGCGGGCACCGGGTGACGGCCACCACCCGCTCCGCCGCCAAGGCGGGCGAGCTGCGCGCGCTCGGCGCGGACGCCGTGGTGCTGGACGGGTTGGACGCGGCCGCCGTGGGCCAGGCCGTCGCGGGCGCCCGGCCCGACGCCATCGTCCACCAGATGACGGCGCTGGCCGGCCAGCCGAACCTGCGCCGGTTCGACGACTGGTTCGCCACCACCAACGAGCTGCGGACGCAGGGGACGCAGCACCTGCTGGCCGCCGCGCAGGCCACCGGGGTCGAGCGGTTCGTGGCGCAGAGCTACACCGGCTGGACCAACGCCCGCACCGGCGGCCCGGTCAAGACCGAGGACGACCCGCTCGACGCCGAGCCGGCCGCCGCCCAGCGGAAGACGATGGCGGCCGTCCGGTTCCTGGAGCGGACGGTGCGGGACGCGCCGCTGGACGGGATCGTGCTGCGCTACGGCAACTTCTACGGCCCTGGGGCCTCGGAGTCGCAGGTGGAGCTGGTCCGGGCCCGCAAGCTGCCGATCATCGGGAGTGGCGCGGGCGTCTGGTCGTGGATCCACCTCGACGACGCCGCCGAGGCCACCATCGCCGCCCTGGAGCGCGGCACCGCCGGGGTGTACCAGATCGTCGACGACGAGCCGGCGCCGGTGGCGCAGTGGCTGCCCTACCTGGCCGAGGTGTTGGGCGCCAAGCCGCCGATGCGGGTGCCGGTGTGGTTGGGCAGGCTCGCCGCCGGTGAGGTCGCGGTGCGGTGGATGACCGAGAGTCGGGGCGCGTCCAACGAGAAGGCGAAGAACGCGCTTGACTGGCGCCCCGGGTTCGCGAGCTGGCGCGACGGGTTCCGCAACGGCCTTGTCGACGCACCGGCGCCCGGGGTGGCGTCGTGACGGAGACGGTGGAGACGCTGCGCCCGCTGCTGTTCTCGATCGCCTACCGCATGCTCGGGACCGTCAGCGATGCCGAGGACGTCGTCCAGGAGGCGTTCGCCCGCTACCAGCGGACCCTGCTGGACGGCACCGAGATCGGCTCGCCGCGCGCCTTCCTCTCGGCGGTGACCACCCGGCTGGCCATCGACCAGCTGCGCTCGGCTCGGGTGCGCCGGGAGTCCTACGTCGGGCAGTGGCTCCCGGAGCCGCTGCTCACCGACGGTGGCCGCGACGACCCGGCGCTGCACGCCGAGCGGGCCGACTCGCTGTCCATGGCGTTCCTGCTGGTGCTCGAGCGGCTCAGCCCGGTCGAGCGCGCGGTGTTCCTGCTGCACGACGTGTTCGACTACGGCTACCCGGAGATCGCGTCCATCGTCGGCAAGTCCGAGGCGAACTGCCGACAGCTCGCCGCCAGGGCGCGGCGCCACCTCGCGGACAGCAAGCCCCGGTTCGACGCCGCGCGGCGGGACCGCGAGGAGCTGGCCGCGCGCTTCTTCGCCGCGGTCGCGGACGGTGACGTCGACCAGCTCGTCGAGATGCTGGCCAAGGACGTCGTGGTGTACGGCGACGGCGGCGGGAAGGTCCCGCAGTGGTCGCGGCCCATCGTCGGCGCCGAGCGGGTGGCGAAGCTGCTCGCGAACCTCGGCAAGGGCATGCGCAACCTCGGCATCGGCATGCGCCCGCGCGAGGTCAACGGCCAGCCCGGCGTCATGGTGCTGGACGCCGACGGGCAGCTCACCAACGTCTTCGTGCTCGACATCGCCGACGGGGTGGTCCAGACCGTCCGCTCCGTCATCAACCCCGACAAGCTTCGCCACCTCGGACCGCTCGCCGACGTCCGCGCGCTGCGCGCCCAGCGCGGCCCGGACGCCGTGCCATCAACTGAGCCCGCGACCGAGCCGGCAACCGACTGACCCACCAACCGGAGGACCCACCGTGTCCGTCTCCCCCGCCGCCGACCCGATCCGAACCGAGCGCCGGCCTCCCGACCAGATAGTGGTACCCGTGGCCGTCGTGCTGTGCGGCCTGGTGATGGTGCTCGCCGGGATCTTCGCCCTCGGCTGGCCGATGGAGTTCGCCGAGTTCGTCCGTTTCGACCCCAACGAGCACTTCCTGCACGACGCCGGCGCCTTCCAGATCGGCATCGGCATCGGCCTGCTGCTCGCGCTGGTGTGGCGCGACGCGCTTCTCACCACGCTCGCCGCCTTCTGGGTGGCGAACACGGTGCACGCCTACAACCACGTGGCCGACCTGCACCTCGGGGGCCGGCTGTCGGACCCCTGGTTGCTGGGCACGCTGTCGGCGCTGGCCGCGATCGCGGTGTGGGCTCGGCTGCGCGCCCTCGGCTCTGTCGTCGGGTATGTCCGCCCGGCCATGACACGGGCGCTGGCCCCGTTTGCGGAGCAGAAGACGGTGGTGCTCACGACCTACCGCGCGAATGGGACGCCGGTGCCCACCGCGGTGAGCGTGGCGGTCGACGGTGACCGGGCCGTGGTGCGCAGCTTCCAGAAGGCCGGAAAGACACGGCGGCTGCGCAAGAACCCGTCGGTCGAGATCGCCCCGTCCACCGGGCGAGGCGTCCCGACGGGACCGGCCATTCGCGCGACGGCACGAATCCTGGACGGCGCCGAATCCCGTCGGGCGGCGCACCTGCTACGCCGCAAGTACCCGCTTCTGCACGGTCTGGTGGTGCCGCTGAGCCACCGCGCCGGGCGAGCGAAACTGGGGCGGACCGTCCATTTCGAGCTGACCCCGGTGGACGCCGCCTGATCGCGGTGGTGCGGGGGCGCGGCGTCAGTTCTCCTTGTGATAGGCCTCGAGCAGATCGGCCGGAATGCGGCCGCGGTCGGACACCTTCATGCCGCGCTTGCGAGCCCATTCCCGAATCGCCTGGTTCTGGTCCCGATCGACGGCCGTGCGCCGCGCCCCGCCCGATGCCGCACCACCGGAGCGGCGCCGACCACCGGGTCGCCGGGCGGCCGCCACATACGACCGCAGCGCTTCCCGCAACTTGCCTGCATTACCGCTCGACAGATCAATCTCGTAGTTCTTGCCGTCCAGCCCGAACTGAACCGTCTCGTCGGCCTTGTCTCCGCTCAGGTCGTCGACCAGCGAAACCGTGACCTTCTGCGCCATCTCAGCGGCCCTCCATACAACTCGACCCGTTCACGTTGCGCCCCTCCCGCGGCCCACCCCAACTGAGCCGACGCCACGATAAACCCCATTCAGCGCATCTGTCGAATCACCCATCCACAAATCACACCACCACAACACATCGGCACTCCGACTCGGTGACTCGAGTGCCCTGTGTTCCACACTCGCTGCGGTGCCGAGGACCCTCGTCACACTCGCCGAACGGATCGACAAAATGGCCGGCAGGCGATGGGAAACACTGTTGGGATAAGGTTGCGTTGTCCGTCGTCGAACGAACCGGGAGGTGAGACCCGTTACCGCCAGTTCAGGCTGGGCGCTCTCGGCTCACGGCCGCGCGGTCCGCGCGAGGTAGCCGGGCGAGAGCGTCCACGGCATCGCAAAGGCGCTCTCATGTCAGCTTTCTCGTCCGCACAGTCCCCACAGTCGCCGGCGATCGTCGCCAGGCTGCGGGCGTCCGGCTGTGTCTTCGCCGAAGAAGAAGCCCTGTTGCTGGCCGGCGCGGCGGCCACTCCGGATGATCTTGCGGCGATGGTGGACCGCCGGGTCAGCGGCGTGCCGCTCGAGCACGTGCTGGGCTGGGCGGAGTTCGCCGGCCTGCGGGTCGCCGTCGAGCCCGGCGTCTTCGTGCCCCGTCGCCGTACCGAGTTCCTCGTTGAACAGGCGGCCGCGCTCGCCGAACGCCGGCCCCGCGCCGTGGTCGTCGACCTGTGCTGCGGCTGCGGCGCCGTCGGCCTGGCGGTGGCCGCGCGGGCGCCCTCGGTCGAGCTGCATGCCGTCGACATCGACCCGGGCGCGGTTCGGTGCGCCCGCCGGAACCTGGCGGAGGTGGGTGGCCGGGTGTACGAGGGTGACCTTTACCGCCCGTTGCCGGCCGAGCTGAAGGGCCGGGTCGCCGTCGTGGTGGCCAATGCGCCGTACGTTCCCACCGATTCGATCGGGCTGATGCCCCCGGAGGCCCGGGAACACGAGCCCAGGGTGGCGCTGGACGGCGGGGCGGACGGGCTCGACATCGTGCGGAAAGTGATCGCCCCGGCGCGCGGCTGGCTGGCGCCGGGCGGTTGCGTGCTCGTCGAGTCCGGCGAGCGCCAGGCGCCCCGGGTCGTCGAGGCATTCGCGAACGGCGGCCTATTGCCGCGCGTCGCCGCGTCCGACGAACTGGCGGCGACGGTCGTCATCGGAACAATGCCGACCTGAACGCGAACAAAGAAACTCATGCCGTCTACACAATATAGACAATCGGTGGACACGCGAACCGCCAATGATATGAGCGGTGGTGTCAGGAGTTGTGCTGGGCGGTGTACGCCTCGCGCAGCTTGGCCGCGTGCAGGATGTGCTCGGCCATGCAACGGCGGGCGTCATACGGGTCACGCCGCTCGATGGCATCGATGATCCGCGCATGGTCGCCGGCCAGCGAGCGGGCGTTCTTGGGGTCCGCCCAGATGGTGATCCGAGGCGGGATGTACGACCACAGCGACGCCGCCTGCACGGCCACCAGTGAGGACCCCGAGTCGTAGATGGCGAAGTGCAATGCGCGGTTGAGCAGGGACAGTTGCGACTTGTCCTCGCTCTCCAGCGCGCTGTTCAGGTTCTCGTGGGCGGTGTGGATGCGCTCCAGCGCCGCGTCGTTCATGCGTTCCACGGCGAGCGAGGTGGCCAGGCCCTCGATCTCCGACCGGAGCAGGTAGAGGTCGCGCACCTCAGGCACGGACATGTCCTTCACCGTGGCGCCCCGGTGCGCCTCGTAGGCCAGCGTCCCCTCCGCCTCCAGCAGCCGGAACGCCTCCCGCACCGGGGTCGGGCTCACCCCGTACCGCTTCGCCACCTCGACCTGGCGCAGCGACTGGCCCGGGTGGACAGTGCCCTCGGCGATCTCCCGCCGCAGCCTGTCCAGAACATAGGCCGTCTTGCTCAGCGGAGGGCCGTCGGAAGTCCCCCGAGCGGCGGGCTGGGGCAACGTCGGCACGTCTCCACCTCTCGGTATTCACCCTGGTTCAGGGCACTGACCAGCATAGTCTAGCGCCAGCGGGGATCACTCGGCCCGCGTGCGACCCGCGCGGCGGGTTGTTTCGCCATGCCACTAGCCCCGGACCGGAACGTCAATATAATATCGAATTCACCCGCCAGTCGTAAGGAGCCGGGCATGGCCGACGCCGCCACCGCCGACCCCACCGCGAGCAGAATGGGCGGCCGGGCGGTCATCGCCGGCGCCATCGGGAACTTCATCGAGTGGTACGACTACGCGGTCTACGGCTACCTGGCCGGGACGATCGCGACGCTGTTCTTCCCGGCGGGCGACCGGCTGGCGGCGCTGCTGTCCACGTTCGCGGTGTTCGCCCTGGGGTTCGTGATCCGCCCGCTCGGCGCCGTGGTGTTCGGCCACCTCGGCGACCGGATCGGCCGGCGGCCCGCGCTGTCCGCCGCGATCATCCTGATGGGCCTGGCCACGTTCGCCATCGGCGTGCTGCCGACCTACGCCCAGATCGGCGCGTTCGCGCCCGCGCTGCTGGTGCTGGCCCGGCTGGCGCAGGGGTTCTCGGCGGGCGGCGAGTGGGGCGGTTCGGCCGCCTTCCTGGTCGAGCACGCTCCCCCGGGCCGGCGCGCGTTCTTCGGCAGCTGGCACCAGTTCGGGGTGGTCGGCGGGCTGCTCGCCGGGGCGTCGTTCACCGCGCTGCTGCCGGTGCTGCTCGGGGACGTGAGGTCGGGGTGGCGGATTCCGTTCCTGGTAGGGCTCGCGCTGGCCGCGATCGGCCTGTACGTGCGGCTGAGGATCGCCGAGACTCCCAGCTTCCGGGCGCTGGAGCGGACCGGGGAGGTGGCGCACGCCCCGCTGCGGGAGGCGGTGCGCGGCAACCGCCTGGCCACCCTGACCGCGTTCGGGATCGCGCTGCTGCCCGGGGTGGCCTTCTACGCGACCCTGGTGTACGTGCCGACCTATTTGGTCGAGGTGGTCGGGCTGTCCAGCGGGTGGGCGCTGTCCGCGACTGTGGTCGCGCTGGTGACCACCTTGCTGTTCACGCCGGTGATGGGCGCGCTGTCCGACCGGGTCGGCAGGCGGCCGATGCTGATCGCCGCCGGGGTGGGCTACGTGGTGCTGACCTATCCGGTGTTCCTGCTGCTGGCGCAGCGCGCGTTCGGGGCGGTGCTGGCGGCCGAGGTGCTGATCGGGCTGCTGTTTGCGGTGCTCGGCAGCGTGCTGCCGGCGACGCTGGTCGAGCTGTTCCCGACCCAGGTGCGCTACAGCGCGCTGTCCATCGGCTACAACTTCTCGGTGGCGGTGTTCGGCGGCACCGCCCCGTTCCTGGCGACGTTCCTGGTGGCGGTCACCGGCAGCCGCGCGTCACCGAGCTTCCTGGTGATCGCCGGCGGGTTGGTCTCGCTGGTGATCGCCTTCCGGATGCGCGAGACCTTCCGAGCTCCGCTCGGGTAGCCGCTCGGACGGCACAGAGATCGCGGCCATCGCGGCGGTGAACTCCGACGCCGACGGTGCCGCCGGCAGGCCGCGCAGGCTGGACAGCAGCCGCTCGCTGGTCGCCTGGTCGGCCAGCCGCCGGGCGCCGCCGAGGAACTTGGCGTCCAGGTCGCCCGTCGACATCGGGTTGCCCAGGCTGCCCGCGTTGTGCCGGACGTGCTGTTCGTGGCGGGTGCCGTCGTCCAGCTCGATGCGCACGCCGCCGGGGAACGCGCTGGGGTACTCGTCGTACTCCAGCACCTGGTAGTCGACCCGGCGGGCGATGTCCAGCACCCGCTGGTCGCGCAGCCGGTCGGCGCGGTAGCTGTCCAGCTCGAGGCCTCCGTCGACCACGGTGAGCGCCAGCGAGAACGGCAGGCTGAACCGGGCGTCGTAGACGGTGCGCGGGGCGCGCTTGGTCTCCAGCGGGTCGCACACCAGGTGCAGGTACGCCGACGGCACCAGCGCGGTGAGCCGGCGGATCCGGCCGGTGTCCGAGGGCCGCAGCCCCAGCCGCTCGCGCAGCGCGCGCCAGGCGTCCACCGGGGCGTGGATGCAATGGCCGGCCGGGTACGGCTTCGGCGCCACCCGGGTGCCCACCCACTCCCAGCCCAGGCCGTCCAGCGCGCTCGACGCGCCCTCCGGGGTCAGGTCGACGCCGGCGAACGAGCGATACACCCCGGACGGGCCCTCCAGCACCGTCGCCGGGCCGGTGGCGCCGCAGCGGGCCAGGCGCACGGCGGTGACCGCCGCGTTCGCCGCCCAGCCCGGGTGCATCTGCTTGGCGTCCGAGCCGTCGGAGAGGTACTCCATCAGGCCGGAGGCCATGCTGCCGGCCAGCCCGGCGGCGTTGACCGCCTCGGCCCGTCCCACGCCCAGCAGCCGGCAGGCCACGGCGGTCGCGGCGAAGATGCCGATGATCGCGGTCGGGTGGAAGCCGCGCTTCTGCAGCCGCCCCTCGGCCAGCACGCCCAGCCGGGCGGCCACCTCGTAGCCGATCACGCCGGCGGCCACGATGTCCCGACCGGTCGCGCCGGTCTCCTCGCCCAGCGCCAGCGCGGTCGGCGCGACCACCACGCTCGGATGGATCATGGTCGCGGGGTGCGTGTCGTCGTAGTCCATGCCGTGCGCGAGCATGCCGTTGGCCAGGCAGGCGTCGGTGGCCCTGGCGCGCAGGCCGCCGCTGGCCCAGACCGACGCCGGACCCGGGGCGGGGTCCGCGCGCACCAGCCGGGCGCCCGCCGTGCCCAGGTCGAAGCTCGCGCACGCCAGCGCCACCCCGACCGTGTCCAGGAAGCGCCCGGCCGCCCACTCCAGCAGGTCGTCGGGCACGGCGGCGCTCGGGTGGCCGAGCGCGAAGTCCATGATCCGCGCGCTCAGCGCGGGCTCGGTAGCCACTAGAACGGCGGGTTGTCGAGGCCGCGGTGGTCGAAGTGCGAGGGATACCGATAGTGGATCGACCGGTATCCCGGCGACTCGGGGTCGATGTCCACGTCGATGATCGTCGGCCGGCCGGCGGACAGCGCCTCCTTCACCGCCGGCTTGATCTCGTCGGGACTCCTGACGGTGACCCCGTTCGCGCCCAGCACCCGTCCCCAGGCCGCGAAGTCCACCCGGTGCGGCGCGCCGGACTCGGCGTCCACGTAGTCGGTCAGCGAGTGCCGGCCGTAGAACTTGATCATCTGCTCCCGCTCGATCTGCAGCGTCGAGTTGTTCAGCACGATCACCACGATCGGCAGCCCCTGCTCGGCGGCGGTGAGCATGGCCGATCCGGTCATCACGAACGAGCCGTCGCCGACCAGCACGACCGTCGGCTGCTCCGGGCGGGCCAGCGCGGCCCCGATCGCGCCCGGCACCGTCCAGCCCATCCGGTGGAACGCGCCGGAGTGGATGTAGTGCCTGCTCAGCGCGCGCAGGAACGGCGGGCCGAAGGACAGCGAGTGCCCGGTGTCGAACAGCACGTTCGCCTGGGGCGCCTGCTCCTCGACCACGTCGGAGACGTCGCTGAACACCCGGGCGTAGCCCATCGGCGCCGAGTCGTCCACGCGCAGCGGCTGGACCTGCTCGTGCCACTCCCGCCGCAGCTCGTCGAGCCGGTCCAGCCACGGCGTGCGGTCCGCCTGCCGGTGCCGGCCGAGCGCGTCGACCAGGCCGGTGATGGCCGAGCGGGCGTCCGAGACGATCGCCACCTCCGCCGGGTAGACCCTGGCCAGCTCGCCCTCGTCGATGTCGATGTGCACCAGCTTGGTGCTGCCGGGGATGTCGTGCAGGCTCCAGCCGCCGGTGTCGATGTCGCCGAACCGGGTGCCGATCCCGATCAGCACGTCGCACTCGCGGGCGGCCTGGTTGGCCTGCCCGGTGCCGGCGCGCCCGACGCAGCCGAGCGAGAGCCGGTGGTCCTCGGGCAGCGCGCCCTTGCCGGGCACGGCGGTCTCGACCGGGATGTCGAACCGCTCGGCCAGGGTGGCCAGCTCGTCCCAGGCTCGGGCGTTGTGGATGCCGCTGCTCACGCTGAGCAGCGGGCGTTGCGCCGTCGAGATCAGCGCGGCCGCACGCTCGATCGCCTCCGGGTCGGGGCCCGGGCGGCTCACCGTGGTCCAGCGCGCCAGGTCGGGCAGCTCGCGGACCTCGATCTCGGTGTGCTGGATGTCGAACGGGAGCTGCACCACCACCGGGCCGGGGCGCCCGCTGATCGCCGTCTTGTACGCCCGGGAGATCATCTCCAGCGCGGTGTCCGGCCTGGTCACGCTGAAGGACTGCTTGGTCACCGGCTTGAGGGTGAGCGGCCACTCCTCGGGGCCGTACCGGTAGTACTCCTCGATGCCGCCCCGCCCGTACCACTGGGTGGCCCCGCCGCCGGCGAGCACGAGCAGCGCCGAGGAGTCGAAGAACGCCGAGGCCACCGCCGGGGTGATGTTGGCGTTGCCCGGGCCGACCGAGGTGGTGACCACCGCCATCGGCGGCTGCCGGCGGGTCCGCCAGTAGCAGTCCGCCATGTGCACGGCGTGGTCCTCGCTGCGGCTGGCCACCGTCTTGATGGACGTCTCGTGGACCAGGGCGTCGAGCAGCGCCCAGTTCCCGTGGCCGTTGTAGCCGAAGCAGAACTCGGTGCCCGCTCCTTCGAGGGCCTTCGCGATCGCCGTGGCTACCCGCACGCGCACAGTTGACCTCCGTTTTTGTGTCCGATGGTGTATAGAATATTGGCTAGCCGGTCAGTCGTCTTCGCCCCTGTCGAGGTAACGGTGCGCGGCCAGCGCCGCGGTCGCGCCGTCGCCGGCCGCCGTGATCGCCTGGGACGCCGAGTCGGCCCGGATGTCCCCGGCGGCGAACAGGCCGGGCAGCCCGGTGCGCATCCCGCCGTCGGTCGCCACCCTGCCGTCGTCGTCGAGCGTGAGCAGCTCGCGCAGGAAGTCGGTCCTCGGCCGCAGCCCGATGTAGACGAACACGCCCGCGACCGCGTCCTCGACCACCTCTCCCCCGGCGACCCGCGTCCTGACCGCGCCCACCACCTCGTCGCCGAGCACCTCCTCGACGACCGACTCCGCGCGCACCTCGATGGCCGGGTGTTCGAGCACCCGGGTGCGGTAGGTGTGCTGGCCGCCGAGCTCGCGGCCCCGGTGGAACAGCAGCACCCGCTCCACGTGGTTGGTCAGCTCCAGCACCTCCAGCAGCGCGGAGTCGCCGCCGCCGACCACCGCGACGGTCTTGCCCCGGTGCAGCGGCCCGTCGCAGGTCGCGCAGTCGGACACCCCGCGGCCGTGCAGCCGGTCCGCCCCTGGCACGTCCAGCCGGCGCGCCTCGGAGCCGGTGGCGACGATGACGGCCGAGGCCTGGATCTCCCCCGCGCCGGTCGAGGCCACCCAGCCGCCGTCGGACTGGGTGATCTTCTCCAGCGAGCCGGGCAGGCACTCCACGCCGGCGTTGAGCGCCTGCTCCTGCAGCATCGGGCACAGGTCGTAGCCGGGCACGCCCTCGGGGAAACCGGGGAAGTCCTCGATTCGGCCCACGCTGATCAGGTGGCCACCGCCGGCGACCTCGTCGCCGAGCAGCAGGCCGGTCTTCCGGCCGTTGCGCGCCGAGAACAGCCCCGCCGTCAGCCCGGCCATCCCGCCGCCGGCAACCAATACCTCGAAACCGCTCACTACCTGATCGCCTCACCGGTCTCTGGGTGGAAGAAGTGCAGGTCGTCGGCGTCCAGCGGGACCTCGACGGTCTCACCGACCTTGACGGTGGCCGACGGCGAGAAGCGGGCGTAGACGGGTGTCTCGCCCGAGCCGGTGGGCACGGTGATCTGCACCAGCCGTTCGTGACCGAGCATCTCCACGTTCGACACCTGGCCGCGCAGCCGTGCCGCGGGCGTCACCGGCCGTGCCGCGTCGGTCACCTTCTCCGGGCGGATCCCGACCACGACCTCCGACCCTGCCAGATCGGCGAGCGCGGCGTGCCGCCCGCGCGGCACCGGGACGCGGTGCTCCCCCAACAGCCAGGACAGGCCGCCGTCGTCGCTGCCGTCCTCGGCGCGCCCCAGCGGGCAGTGCAGCAGGTTCATCCCCGGCGATCCGATGAAGGTGGCCACGAACGTGTTGGCCGGCGCGTCGTAGACCGCCTCCGGGGTGCCCGCCTGTTGCAGCACGCCGTCCTTCATGACGGCGATCCGGGTGCCCATGGTCATGGCTTCGACCTGGTCGTGGGTGACGTACACGGTGGTCACGCCGAGCTGGCGCTGCACGCCGGAGAGCTCGGAGCGCATCTGCATCCGCAGCTTGGCGTCCAGGTTGGACAGCGGCTCGTCCAGCAGGAACGCCTGCGGTTGGCGCACGATCGCCCGCCCCATCGCGACGCGCTGCCGCTGTCCGCCGGACAGCGCCCTGGGCTTGCGCGCGAGCAGCTCCTCCAGGCCCAGCAGCGCCGCCGCCTCCTTGACCCGGCCCTGGACCTCGGCGGTGCGCATCCGGGCACACCGCAGCGGGAACGCGATGTTCTCGAACACCGTCATGTGCGGGTACAGGGCATAGTTCTGGAACACCATGGCTATGTCGCGCCGGCGCGGCTCGACGGCGTTGACCAGCCGGCCGCCGATGTGGATCTCGCCCTCCTCGATCGTCTCCAGGCCGGCGATCATGCGTAGCGCCGTCGTCTTCCCACACCCGGACGGCCCGACGAAGATCATGAACTCGCCGTCCGCGATCCGCAGGTTCAGGTCCTTCAGCGCGCGGGTGCCGCCCGGGTAGACCTTTCCCAGGTTGTGGAGGTCAATGGCTCCCATGTCAGCCTCTAATCCCGCCGGCGAAACCGCGAACGAACCGGCGTTGAGCGATGAAGAAAATGCACAACATCGGCATGATGGCGATCGTGGCTCCCGCGAAAATGATGTTCCATTGCGTGTAGTTCTCGTTGACGAACGTGTTCAGTGCGAGCGGCAGGGTGGCGATAGGAGTGCCGCTCATGAAGATCAGCGCGAGGAAGAAGTCGTTCCACACGATCAGGCCGGCGAGCATCGCCACCGTGGTCGTGATGGGCCGCAGCAGGGGCACCACCACGCGGAAGAACGTCCGGAACAGGCCGGCGCCGTCCACCTGCGCGGCCTCCTCGTACTCGGTGGGCAGCGCGCGGATGAACCCGGTGTAGAGGAACACCGCGAACGGCAGGATGCCGGCGGTGTGCAGGATGACCATGCCGTGATAGGTCGCGAGCAGGCCGAACGCGCGCATCGCCACGTACACCGGGACCAGCCCGAGGGTGGCCGGCATGATGAACCCGACCACGAACAGCACGTAGAGGCCCCGGCTGAGCAGCGAGGTCCGCCGGGCCAGCACGTACGAGGTCAGGGCCGCCACCAGCACCAGGCAGGCGACGCTGGCCACCGTCATCACGGCGCTGTTGAACAACGCCCTGCCCATGCCGCCGGTGACCCCGCCGCTGGTCCAGGCCTGGGCGTAGTTTCCCCATTCCACGTCGAACAATGGCGTCAACGGCGACTCGTTGAAGTCGCTGGTGGACTTCAACGAGATCTCGATGAGCAAATAGAACGGAAGCGCGAATATCACCGCCAGCAGCACCATCAGCGCCTCGCGGACCAACGACCAGGCCGTGTACCTCACGACAGCCGCCTTTCCCGTCGCCGTTGGAACATGAGGTTCGCGATCCCGAGCACCGAGATGAGCACGGTCATGACCAGCGCGATCGCGGCGCCGAAACCGAACCGCCCGACCACGAACGTCTGGTCGTACACCTGGGTGGCGAGGGTCTCCGTGGTGTACACCGGGCCGCCCGAGGTCAGCGCGAAGACCTGGTCGAAGACCCGCAGCCCGAGGATCAGCATCAGGGTGGACACCACCGTGCTGGCCGGCGCGAGCAGCGGCAGGATGATCCGCCGCAGCCGCATCCACAGCCCGGCGCCGTCGATCATGGCGGCCTCCTCCAGCTCGTCCGCCACGCCCTGCAGCCCGGCCAGGTAGATGATCATGGCCTGGCCGGAGTACTGCCAGACCATCACGACCAGCACCGTCCAGATCGCGGTGTTCGGGTCGCCGAGCCACTCGTGGCGCCAGGACTCCAGGCCGAGCGAGTCGAACGCCCTGTTCAGCGCGCCGTCGTAGGTGAAGATGTACTGCCAGATGTAGGTCACCGCCAGCGGGCTGAGCACCACCGGGGCGAAGAACACCGTGCGCATCACGTTGCGCGACTTGAGCGTGCGGTTCAGCGCCAGCGCCAACCCGAGGCCGGCCACGTTGACCAGCACGACGAAGCAGCCGGCCAGCAGGAAGGTGTGCAGCAGCGCGCCGCGTTGCACGGGCGAGCCGATGATCTCCCGGAAGTTGTCCAGCCCGATGAAGTCCGGCGCGCCCACCCCGTCCCAGTTGGTGAACGCGTACACCGCGCCGATCAGGGGCGCGGCGAAGTGCATGGTCACCAGCAGCACGATGCCGAGCAGCGCGAGCAGCCACGGCGGGCGGCGGGCACCGCCCGCCCGCCGCCGGCCGAGCTTGGGCGACGGGGGTGCCTCCTCGGCGTTGACGAGGGTGGCCGTCACGGGTTGGCCGCCCACGCGTCGTCCATCGCCCGCAGGATGTCGTCAACCTTGACCTGGCCGTTGTAGAGGCCGGTCATGGCCTTGTAGGCGGCCTGTGCCGGGGCCTCGGACGGCCACATGATGCCGGCCCCGAGCGCGAACTTGCCCTGCTTGGCCAGCGGTTCGAGCGGGCCGAGGAAGTCGGGAAGCTCGCCCCGGGACATCATGGCCGGGGAGAACGCCCCGGTGTTGCGCGCGAGCTCGTCGCGGTGCTGCGCCATGTAGTCCAGGAAGACCAGCGCCTCCGGGATGTGCTTGGAGTCCTTCGGGATCGACGACCCGCCGACCTCCAGGGGCAGCGCCGTGCCCAGCCCGCCCGGAACCGGCGCCGCCGCCCACTTGCGCTGCGGGTTGCGCGCCGTGAGGTAGGTGGCCGCCGTGGACGGGCCGATGCCCATCAGCGACTTGCCGGAGACCTGCATCCGCTTGCCCTCTTCGGTGGTGCGGCCCGCCCCACCCGGGTAGTAGCAGTCGGCGTTGATCATGTCCTGGACCTGCTGGAACACCTTGTGCCAGCCCGGGGTGGACTGGAAGGTGGTCTTGCCGGCCGCGCGTTTGGCGTCCCAGTCGGGCTCCTGGCTGTAGACGTTCGCGGCGGCGAAGGACTGCAGCAGCATCCGGTTGCCGGCCATGTCGGCGGCGCCGGCGACGAACGCGTACGTCCCGTGCTCCCGCGCCTGCTTGCAGAGCGCGAGCAGCTGGGCGAAGTCCTGCGGCGGCTTGAGCCCGAACTTCTCCATGTCCGGGACCGTGTAGTCCATGAACTGCGTGGAGAGCCCGCCGACCAGGCTGTACACCTTGCCCTCGTAGGTGGCCGTCGGCTTGAGCAGCTCGGGCAGGTCGCGCGCCCACGGCCGGTCGCTGAGGTCGACCAGCTTGCCGGCCTTGGCGAGCTTGTACAGCGACAGGCCGGTCGAGCCGCCGCCCGAGCCGGGGCTGGGGCCGATGATGTCGGGCGGGTTGCCGGCCTGCAGCTGGGTGGTCTCCACCTGGCCGAGCTTGACCGTGGGGATGTACTGCACGTTCATCTTGATCTTGGGATGGCTGGCGTTGAACGCGGCGATGATCGGCTCGGTGCCGTCCTTGGTGGCGGTCGAGTCGTACATCCGCAGCGTCACGACCCCCGACTCACCGCCGCCGCACGCCGCCAGCACCAGCGCGGCCACCAGCGCTGTCACCACTGCGCTGCCCGGCCGCGCCAGCTTGCGCGCAACAGGCCTCATTGCCCCTCACTCCTTCGTGTAGCGAGCTAGCTCAGCGCCACTCGTCGATCGACACCGAGCGCCCGGAGAGCATGCGTTCCTGTGGCGTGCCGTTGCCCCAGCCCTCGAACACCCGCCAGCTCGCGGTGGTCCGGCCGCCCATCACGATCACGTGGATGTCCTCCGGCACGTTGATCGGGATCAGGTCGTCGGGCCCGGCCTTCAGGTAGCTCGCCCACGGCTCGACGCCCTCGCGCCCGCGCCGGCCGAAGAACAGGTCCTGCAGGCCCTGCCCCCACCACAGCCCGGCCCGGACGCGCGCGTTGTCCGCGACCCACTCGATCAGGTCCTGCCGGTGGGTGAACCCGTGGTGCTCGACCAGGGTCTGCGCCGCCAGCGGGTCGAGCACGATGATCGCTCCCCCGCCGCCGCGCATCGCGCCGAACACTCGCAGCGCGTTCTCCCGCCAGTTCTCCCCCAGCCCGCCGGCCGTCACCATGGTCCGCACGCCCATGAACACGGTGGCCGTGCTGTCCTCCGCCGCGAAGCCGTAGCGCAGGTGGTAGGGCTCCCACGGGCTGTACTCCTCGTTCTCCGCGAACGTGAGGTTGGTGAACGAGAACGGGTTGCCCAGCGTGCCCATGTAGCTGATCCCGGGCACCGAGCCGCCCTGCAGGTTCTGCGAGCCCAGCCCGTAGGCACGTCCGATCGTGACGTTGGAGTGCCCGTACGGGCCCATCGCGCCGATGCCCGAGTTCATCTTGATCTGCTCGCGGATGGGGCCGTTCACGACCACCATCGGCGCCATCGAGGAGATGCTGCTGTGCCGGGCGGAGTAGCCGCTGCCCAGCAGCGCCAGGATCACCGGGAAGTACTCCGGCCTGGCCCCGGCCATCACCGCGTTCACGGCGGCCTGCTCGACGGTGAACTCCCAGTAGTCCCTGGTGGACGCCGCGCGCAGCTTGCCGACCACCTTGTCCGGCGGGTGGCTGGTGCCGGCCAGCATGGCCTCGACGCGCTCCTCGGTCGGCAGCACCACGGGCAGCTGGTCGGTCCAGCCGTTCTCCGCGAAGGCGGCGAGCAGGTTCTCCTCGGTGTCCGGGTCGAGCAGCCGCGACTTGGACTGCTCGAAGGCCATGCCGGCGATGTCCCTGTCGTCCAGCGGCCTGGTCAGCCCGTCCAGCAGGTCCTCGGCGAACGCGTTCTTGGAGATCGGGTTGGTGCCCTCGATGTAGGCCCGAAGCTCGGCCGAGGTGCGCCCCTGCACCGGGGACGGGACGAAGGCGTGGCGCAGGGTGCCGATGCCGGCCAGCCGGCTGGTGGAGGCCACCAGGCGGTGGAACGCATCCGCGTGGACGGAGACGGTGGGAACCCGGTACTCGGACTCGAGCCGGGTGGCGTGGCCGGCGACCGCCGGCGCGCAACCGCTTCAAAGGCCTACCCCGAGTATCGCCGCGTCGCCCTCGGACTGGATCCGGGAGTACAGGTCGGGGGCCGGGCTGAACGGCGTCTCCATGTGGACGACGACGGTCTCGACGTCGGGCAGGCTCTGGGCGTACGACGCGCGCAGCTGCGTCATGAAGTCACCGGAGTTCTCGAACCCCACGTCGACCAGGAACACCCGCTTGCCCGACAGGCTCGCCGGCCGAGGCGCCAGCGACTTCGCGCCCACGACCGGCGCGTTGCCCTCGGGGTTGTGGACCGTGATCTTGCCCGCCATTGCGCGTTCCTCTCCGTCCTCGTCCCCGCCCCGGGGCGCCAGCCGTCACGCATCGATTCGCCCGCGTCCTCGGATGGCTCTGCTGATGGGGTACGCGAGCGACCTGCTGGCCAGACGGAGCGGATGACGCCCCGCTGCGTCCTCGGGCTTCGGGTGCGCTCGAGGCAGGTTCTATAGTAAATAGACTGCCTTCGATGGTCTCGGCTGTCAACAGCTCCCGTCGCTTGACTGGATACACATTGCATGCAATCATGCTCCGCGACTGCGCGAAACCCCTGGTGCAGCCCGCGATCTCCGCCACCTCCGCCACCGTGAGTGGGACAATGACAAAGAAGTTCGCGCTTGTGTTCCTGGTCGTCGTGGCTCTTGCCCTGAGCTCGTGCAGCGGCGGGCAGGGTGATCCGGCCAACGCCCCCGGCCTGGCTTCGGGCGATCCTCGGATAGCCGAGCTGTACCGGGCCGCGCTGCAAGAAGGCCAGGTCACGCTGTACAGCCACGTGACCGCGACCGAGGAGATCTCGGCGTTCGTGGACGCCTTCAAGAAGGAGTTCCCCGGCATCGAGGTCCAGGTGACCAACAAGATCGGCTCGGCGATCCTGACGACCTTCCTGAGCGAGAAACGGGCCGGCAAGGACGTCGCGGACGTCATCCAGTACCCGGGCCTGGAGCCGTTCCAGAACGAGTTTCGGACCGAGGGTCTCGTCCAGGAGTACACCCCCTCCACCGCGGCCAAATACCCGGCGGAGGCGTCGGTGCCCGGCATCGCCTATCCCTGGCTGGCCTATACGACGGGGGCCGCGTACAACTCCGACAAGATCACGCCTCGGGAGCTGGAGCTGCTGCGGACCTATCAGGGCTGGGCCGACCCGTCCTGGAAGGGGCGGATCGACGCCGGCAGCCCGGGCTCCGCGTCCCTGCAGCACGCGGTGTTCTACTGGACGCAGGTGGACCAGCAGTTGGGCCGGCGCTGGTTCGAGGGGTTCGCGGCGAACCGGCCGGTCGCTTTCGTGAGCCCGACGCCGGCGGTGGAACGGGTGATCGCGGGCGAGTTCGTGGCCAGCTACCCCTCGCTGTCCGCCGTGGCCGCGCGCGCCATGGACAACGGCGCGCCGATCGGCTGGGCGACCCAGGAGTACGCCGTCACCGTCCCCGGGCTCGTCGGCCTCGCCAGCCGTGCGCCGCACCCGAACGCGGCGAAGCTGATGGTGGAGTTCACGCTCAGCGACGCCGGCCAGCGGGCCATGGTGGACGCGGTCAAGGCGGACTCGCTGCGCACCGACCTGAACCTCAGCCCGGTCCAGGGGAACCAGCGGTTCGACCAGCCCAAGAGGCGGGTGTACGTCCAGTCGGACGTGTTCGCCAAGCAGGGTCGCGCCGCCGTCGACCTGTGGAACCAGTTCATCGGCCCGGGTCGAAATTGACCACTACATCCTGGCTGTCCGACGGCAGGAACAAGGTGGCCGCCCTGACGGCGCCGCTGTACCTGGTGATCGCGGTGATCGTCCTGGTGCCGCTGCTCTACCTCGGGTACGCGTCGATCCGCTCCGGCGCGCCCGGCGACCCCACCGCCGGCTACACCGGCCAGAACATCAGGACGGTGCTGACCGAGGCCAGCTACCGGCGGGTGCTGCTGAACACGCTCACCGTGGCCGGCCTGGTGACGGTGCTGGCGACCGCGCTGGGCTCGTGCATGGCGTGGCTGGTCGGTAGGACGAACGTGCCGGGTCACCGGCGGCTGGAGCTGCTGGTGCCGCTGCCGTTGTTCCTGTCCCCGTTCGCCGGCGGCGTCGCGTGGGTGTTCCTCGGTTCGAAGAGCGCCGGGCTGATCAACGTGGCGTACCGGTGGCTGACCGGCGGCGACGGCGCGCTGGTGAACATCTTCAGCTTCGGCGGCCTGGTGTTCACCATGGTGCTGTTCATGGCGCCGTACGCCTACCTGTTCACGCTCGGCCCGCTGCGCAACATGGACGGTTCGCTGGAGGAGGCGTCCCGGGTGCACGGCGGCTCGCACTGGCGGACGCTGACCCGGGTCACGCTGCCGCTGGTGCTGCCCGGCATGACCGCCGCGCTGCTGATGATCTTCGTGCTGTCCGCCGAGATGTTCAGCCTGCCGAGCCTGATCGGCATGCCGGCCGAGTACTACACGCTGCCGTTCCTCATCTACCAGGCCACCCACTTCTCGCCGCCCAACTGGGGCCTCGCCTCGGCCGCCGGGCTGGTGCTGCTGCTGATCGTGATCGTGGGCGTGCTGTTGCAGAAGCTGGCCACCAGAACGAGCGAGCGGTTCGTCACGGTGAGCGGCAAGGGGTTCGGCGCGGGTCGGGTGGACATCGGGCGGTGGCGCTGGCTCGGCGCGCTTGTGTGTTACGGGTATGTGGCGGTGGCGATGGTGCTGCCGATCGCGGCGCTGCTCATGGGCTCGCTGATGCGGTACTTCACGTCGTCGTTCTCCGCCAAGCTGTTCACCTTCAACAACTGGGTGCGGGTGCTCTCCTCGGAGGGCCTGCGCTCGGCGCTGAAGAACACGCTGATCGTCGCGGCGGTCGGCCCGCTCATCGGCCTGGCGCTGGCGTTCGCGCTGTCGTACCTGTGGCAGCGGCTGCGGGCGCCGTTCGGGCGCACGGCGGAGACGGTGGCCATGCTGCCGGTCGCGATTCCGGGCGTGGTGCTCGGCGTCGGGTTGGTGTGGGCCTTCGTGGCCACTCCCCTGTACGGCACGCTGGGCATCCTGTTCGTGGCCTACGTCGCGCGGTACCTGCCGCACAGCCTGCGCATCTTCCAGTCCTCGCTGGTGCAGATCCATCCCGAGCTGGACGAGGCGTCCCGGGTGGCGGGCGCGGGCATCGGCCGGACCCTGGCGAGCGTGACGCTGCCGTTGCTGCGGCACTCGGCGCTGTCGGCCTGGGTGCTGCTGTTCATCCTGATGATCCGGGAGCTGAATGTGGCGATCATGGTCTATACGCCGAACACGACAGTGCTTCCGGTGCTGCTGTGGAGCGAGGTCGAGGCCGGCCAGTACGGCGCGGCGGCGACCATCGCGATGCTTGAGGTGATCATCATCGCGGTGGCGTTCGTCCTGGCCCGGCGGCTGTTCCGGGTCGACCTGGTCAACACGATGGCGCGCGGCCGATGACCGCGGCGGATCCGGCGCTGATCGAGGTCGCCGGCGTGGTCAAGGAGTACCGGGGGCACACCGCGCTGCGCGGCATCGACCTCTCGGTGGCCGAGGGCGAGTTCCTCTGCCTGCTCGGGCCCAGCGGCTGCGGCAAGACGACGCTGCTGCGCTCCATCGCCGGGCTCGAGGCCATCGACGGCGGGCGGATCAGCGTGCGCGGCGAGGTGCTCTCCGAGCCGGGGCGCACGGTGCCGGCGGAGCGGCGCAACCTCGGGATGGTCTTCCAGTCCTACGCGCTGTGGCCGCACATGACGGTCTTCGGCAACGTCGCGTACGCGTTGAAGACCAAGAGCTGGCCCAAGGCGCGCATCCCCGAGCGGGTGGCCGAGGTGCTGGACATGGTCGGTCTCGGCGGGCTGCAGGACAGGTTCGCCGCGCAGCTGTCCGGCGGGCAGATGCAGCGGGTGGCGCTGGCGCGCAGCCTGGCGCCGGAGCCGAGCGTGCTGTTGTTCGACGAGCCGCTGAGCAACCTGGACGCCAAGCTGCGCGAGCGGATGCGTTTCGAGCTGCGCGCCATCCAGCGCCGGGTCGGGATCACGGCGGTCTACGTCACGCACGACCAGGCCGAGGCGATGGTGGTCGCGGACCGGATCGTGCTGCTCAAGGACGGCGACGTGCACCAGTCCGGCTCGGCCGCGGAGCTGTACGAGTGGCCGGCCAGCGCGTTCGCCGCCGACTTCATGGGCAGCACGAACATCGTCGAGGCCGACGTGGTCGCGCCGGCGTCGGGCGAGGCGGGCTTCCGCTGGCCGGACGGCCGGGTGGTGACCGGCCAGCTGCCGGACCGGCTGCGCGACGCCACCAGGGTGATCACCAGCATCCGGCCCGAGCACGTGGCGGTGCACGCCGTGCGCCCGACCGACCCGCCGGGCGGCACCGTGCTCGACGCCGAGCTGGAGGACCTGGTGTACCTGGGCAACCTCGCCGAGGGGTACCTGCGGGTGGGCACCACGCGGCTGCGCGCCCAGCTCGCGGCGGAGCGGGCCGCCGAGCTGAAGGCCGGCATGCCGGTGTGGGCGGTGCTGGAGAACAAGTGGGTGCGCGCCGTGGACGGCGCCGAGCAAGGAGACTGAGACGTGACGCAATCGCGCGATCAGGAGGGCACCGTCGCCCTGATCACCGGTGGGAGCGACGGCATCGGCAAGGGCATCGCCCTGCGCCTGCATGAGGAGGGCGCCAGGGTGGCCTTCTGCGGTCGCGATCGTGACCGGTTGGACGCCGCGGTGGCGTCCATCGCCCCGGACGGGAGTGACCGGCTGCTCGCCGTGCAGGCCGACTGCCGGAGCAAGGCCGACCTGGAGCGGCTGCACCAGGCCACGGTGGATGCGTTCGGGCCGGTCAACGCGCTGGTGAACAACGCGGGGACGTCGGTGCGGGGTGCGTTTCTGGAGCTGGACGACGACGTCTGGATGGCCGACTTCGAGCTGAAGATCTTCTCCGTCGTCCGGCTCACCCGGATGGTCGCCGGCGGCCTGGTCGCGCGGGGTGAGCCCGGGCGGATCGTCAACGTCATGACCATCAATGGGAAGCACCCGGGTGCGGGGTCGGCGCCGACCACTGTCAGCCGGGGCGCCGACATGGCCATCACCAAGATCCTCTCGAAGGAGCTGGCGCCGCACAACATCCTGGTCAACGCGGTCTGTGTGGGGACCATCGAGAGCGGCCAGCACGACAGGGTGTGGCAGGCGGAAGGCGGCGACCGGGATGCCTTCTACCAGCGGCTGGCCAAGACCAGGGAGATCCCGCTCGGGCGCGCCGGGACACCGGCCGAGGTCGCCGAGCTGGTCAACTTCCTGATCTCCGAGCGCGGCTCGTACATCACCGGCGCGTCGATCAACATAGACGGCGGCTCCTCGTACAACCTCTGACCCGAGCGTCACCGTCGCAGGGTCGGCGCACCCGGCCTGGGCGCAGGACGTGATCAACGGGACCTCACTGCTGTTCGCCGCACCGAGCGGGGCAGTGAGGTCCCGTTGGTCTTGATGCTGGTCTTGATGTGGCCGCCCACCACGATCAGTGCTCCGCCGAGCAGCGTGAACACCGCGAACGCGCGGCCCTCGACGCCTCCTGGCGGCTCACGGGGTGTGTCGCGTGGAAAAGACGGCAGGCGGAGGAGTTCGGGACTGTCGGCGGTTGTCGCTGAGCTCTGCGCCCGCCATTAACGGGTGGCCTTGTGGTGTAGAACGCATACTGTGCCCATCGACTCCCCCGCCTCGCTTCGGTCCGCGTTCGCGGTGCCGGAGGACGTCTCGTACTTCAACACGGCCAACCTGAGTCCGATGCTGCATGCCGTTCAACATGCCGGTGAGGACGCCCTGAGTCGGCGGGCGCGGCCGTGGACGATCGCGGAGGACGACTGGTTCTCGGGCGTGGAGCGGCTGCGCGCGTTGGTGGGCGAGCTGTTGGGCGGTGACGCGGACGGGCTCGCGTTGGTGCCGGCCACGAGCTACGGCTTCGCCGTGGCGGCGAACAACCTTCGGCCGCCGTCCGGGAGCCGGGTGCTGGTGCTCGACGGGGAGTACCCGTCGGGGATCTACACCTGGCGGCGGCTGGCCGCCCAGCGAGAGCTCGAGATCCTGACCGTGCGGCGGGAGCCGGGTGAAGCGTGGGCCGATGCGGTGCTGCCCCGGCTCGACGAGCGCGTCTCCGTGGTGAGCGTGCCGAACGTGCACTGGACCGACGGCTCGTGGGTGGACCTGGCCTCGGTCGCCGAACGGGCGCGTGAGGTCGGGGCCGCGCTGGTGATCGACGCCAGCCAGTCCCTGGGCGCGGTGCCGCTCGATGTCGGAAAGCTCCGGCCGGACTTCGTGACCAGCGTGGGCTACAAGTGGCAGCTCGGGCCGTTCGGCCGGGGCTACCTGTGGGCGGCGCCCGAGCACCGGGACGGGTCGCCGCTGGAGGAGAACTGGATCTCCCGCGCCGAGTCACAGGACTTCGCGCGCCTGATCGACTACCGCGACGCCTACCAGCCCGGCGCGCGGCGCTACGACCAGGGCGAACGCACGATGTTCGAGCTCACCCCGATGGCCATCGCGGCCACCGAGCAGCTCCTGGCCTGGGGCGTCGAGGACATCGCCTCGGCGCTGGCCACCGTCACCGGCACCATCGTGGAACGCACGCGCGAGTTGGGGCTCCACCCGTCCGCGCCGAAGCACGGCCCGCACCTGATCGGGCTGGCCGTGCCCGAGGCCATGCGCGACAACATCGTCCCGGCGCTGGAACGGGCGCGGTGTTACGCCGCACTGCGCGGCTCGGTGCTGCGGATCTCGCCGCACCTGCACGTCACCGACGCCGACGTCGACCGGCTCGTCGACGCCCTCAGCCGCGCGGTGGCCGGCTGACGGCGGCTGCGTGCACGGCCTGGACGGTGCTGGTCAGGTCGGTGAGGTCGGATCGCACCGCGTCGGCGATCGACGGGTCCGAGCCGTCGGAGTGGCGGTTGATCCAGACGCGAGGAATGCCCAGCTCGCTGGCCGGGACCATGTCGTGGAAGTAGCTCTGCGCGACGTGCACCCACCGGTCGCGGGTGGCGCCGAACGACTCCTCGAACCGGGTGAAGTGATGGTGCGCCGGCTTGTAGGCGCCGACCGCCTCGGCGGTGACCACCGCGTCGATCGGCACCCCGAGCCGCCGTTGGGTCTCGCCGATGATGTCGTTGTCGCAGTTGGTCAACAGGGCCAGACGCCAGCCCGCCGCGCGCAGCTCCTCCAGGTTGGCGGCGACGTCGGCGAACACCGGCCAGAACGGCATCGTGCACCCGAGTATCGAGGCGTCGTCGGGGTTGAGGCGCAGCCCGGCGTCCCGGCAGGCGCGGCGCAGCGACTCGGCCAGGATCTCCCGGTACCGCATTCCCGGAGACTCGGCCTGTACCTCGTGCTCGTGCCGGTTGTAGGAGTCCAGGAGCTGTTCGCCCCGGCCGGGGAAGAGCAGCTCGGCGCTGGTGCCGATGCCGTGGCGCCAGTCCACCAGCGTCCCGAAACAGTCGAACGTCGCCCATCGGATGTCGGTCATTCCAGCTCCTTCGGCGAGGGGTGTCCCGCCGATCATGCCCTGAATGGTGTGGCGGCGCGGCCGGGGCGGAAACCCGCTGTCCGGGAGGGCGAACCCGAGGGCATGCTGCGGGCGTGGTGGTACTGGAGAAGACGGCGCGTGCGCGGGCGACCGGGCAGAGCCTGACCTCGTGGGTGCTGTTCGGAAGCTCCGGCCCGCTGGCCGGGGCGGTGATGGCGGCGGGCTGGTCCGCGGCCGCGGTGACCTCGGTGCGGATCGCGCTGGCCGCGACCGTGCTGGCGCCGGTGGTCGCGGTGCTGCGCCGTCGGCTGCCGCGGTTGCATCCCTCCGATCTGTGGCTGTTGCTCGGCTACGGCCTGCTCGGCGTCGCCGGGGTGCAGTTGTTCTTCTTCCTGGCCGTGGCCCGGGTCCCGGTCACGGTGGCGATGGTGCTGGTCAACCTGGCGCCCGCGCTGGTCGCGCTGTGGGTGCGGGTGGTGCGGCGCACCCGGCTTGCCGGGCCGGTGTGGGTGGGGATCGGGCTGGCCGTGGCCGGGCTGGTCATGGTCGCGCAGGTCTGGCAGGACGCCCGGCTGGATCCGCTCGGCGTCGCCGCCGGGCTGGCCTCGGCGGTCTGTTCGGCCGGGTACTTCCTGCTCGGAGAGCACGGCGCGAGCCGGCACGACACGCTCGGGCTGACCGCGGCCGGGCTGGTGATCGGCGCGGTGGTGGTGGTCGCGATCAGCCCGCCGTGGACGCTGCCGTCGGGCCTGCTCACCGCCACCGCGGTGCTCGGCGGGCTGCGAGCCCCGGCGTGGCTGGTGCTGGTGGTGCTGGCCGTGGTCGGCACCGTCGTGCCCTACCTGGCCGGGCTACGGGCGCTGCGTCACCTGCCCTCGGCCCTGGCCAGCGTGCTGGCCCTGGTGGAACCGCTGGTCGCCGCCGCGCTGGCCTGGTTGCTGCTCGGCCAGGCGCTCAGCCTGACGCAGCTCGTCGGGGCGGCGGTCCTGCTCGCCGGCGCGGTGCTGGTGCAACTGGCCGGCCCCAAGCCGCTCCCGGCCGGAGGCTAGGGGGACCAGCGGCGGCGACCCCGCGCGAACGGGTCCGGTCAGTCGAACAGGTCCGGCCGGCCCTCGGTGATCTGGTCCCAGAGCGGGCGGAAGCTGAACCAACCGGCGAAGTGGTTGCCGATCTCGTCGCGGACGGTGCGGGCGATCTCGGGCTCGATCAGCTTGGGGGTGCCCGCCGCCATCGCCAGCAGTTGGGCCTGGCAGGAGCGTTCCATGGTGATGAACCACCACGCGGCCTCGCCCACCGAGTGGCCGACGGTGATCAGCCCGTGGTTCTGCAGGATGGCGGCCTTCGTCTCCCCCACCGCCTTCGCGATCCGCCGGCCTCCCTCGACGCTGCTGGCCACCCCGCCGAACTCGGCGTAGAGGCCCTGGTCCTCGTAGAAGATGGCGGCGTCCTGGGTGATCGGGTCGAGCGGGATGCCGAGGCTGGCGAACGCCTTGCCGTGCAGCGAGTGGGCGTGCGCGGCGGCGATGACGTCCGGGCGGGCCTTGTGCACCTCGGAGTGGATCGCGAACGCCGCCCGGTTCACCGGCTTGTCGCCCTCGACCACGGCGCCGGTGTGGTCGACCAGGATCAGGTCGGAGACCTTGATCTGGTTGAAGCTCATCCCGAACGGGTTGACCCAGAACCGGTCGGGATGCTCCGGGTCGCGGGCGGTGATGTGCCCGGCCACCCCCTCGGAGAACCCGAACCGGCCGAACAGCCGGAACGCCGCGGCCAGCTCGCGCTTGCGGAGCAGGCGCTCGTCCGCCGGGTCCTCGAAGACCGGCGGGGCGGGCAGGGCCGGGCTGGGCGCGATCACACCGCTGGCGGAGTCGAGTAGCGTGGTCATCGTTCGACGCTAAGTCGGCGCCGCGCGGAGAACAATGGAGAGCGTCTCCAGCTCGCGCGGCGGGCGGTGTGGCGGCTATCCACCCGCTATCCACCGGCGATCTGGCGGCGCAGCCGCAGCATCAGCTGGATCTCGAACCGCCGCCCCGGCTCCCGCCAGTCGGGTCCGAGCACCCGGGTGATCGTCTCCAGCCGCTGGTAGAGGGTGTTGGCGTGCACGCCGAGCGCGGCCGAGGTGGCCGCGTGCCGACAGCTGTGCTCCAGGAAGGCCTCCAGGGTGTCCAGCAGCGGGACGCCTCGTCGCTGCTGCTCGGCGAGCACCGGGCCGAGCGTTTCGTCGACGCTGGCCCGCAGCTGGCGCCGTCCGGTGCCGCTCAGCAGGATTCGGTAAATGCCCAGGTCGTCGGCCGTGGCGGCGTCACCGTCGCGGCCCAGCGCGAGCAGCGCGTCGACCACCTGGCGGGCCTCGCGGTAGCCGAGGGCGATCTCCTGGCCGCCCCGGCACGGCCCGCTGACCCCCACCGTGGCCGGCCCGAACGTCGCGCGCCACCGCTCCAGCGGCGCCTCGGTGCCCTCGGCGGGGAGCACGGCCGTGATGCCGGTGCCGTGCTCGGCCAGCACCGCTCCGGCCGGCAGGTCCCTCGGCGCCCGCCTCGGCCGGCCGTCCGAGGGCTGGGCGACCAGCACCCAGTAGGCGGTCGCCGCGTCCAGGCCGGCCCGGCGCACCTGGCGGGCGAGCGCGCGCGGTTCGCCGGCCGGGCGGGCCACCAGGTCGGCGAAGAACGCGTCGGTGGCCCGGCGGGTCGCCTCGGCCACCGCCTCCTCCCCGGCCAGCGCCAGCGCCACCGAGGGGGCGGCCCGCTCCAGCAGCGACCCGTCGGTGTCGGCCTCGGCCACCAGCGCGCCGAGGCACCGGCGGCCGGCGACCACCGGATGGACCAGGAGCCGGCCCTCCGTGCCCTCGATCGTCACCGGACCGTCCAGCCCGTGCGGCGCCAGGTCGGCGAGCCGGTCGGCGGGGACGAACCGCACCCTCCGACCGGCCATCGCGCTGACCTGCCGCAGCAGCTCCTTCCCGTCGCCGCCGTCCAGGACCACCTGGGTCAGCGTGCGGTCCCAGCGCAGCATCCGCTCCAGCTCCTCGGTGCGCCGCGCCAGCTCGGCGTTGGCCTCGTTGAGCCGGGCCAGGGTCTCCTCGTAGCGCTCGACCGAGCGCCGGTTGTCGATCGCCACCGCCGCGTGCGCGGCCAGCGCGGTGAGCAGCGCGATCTCGTCGTCGGTGTAGCGGTGCTCGCGGCGCCGGCCGGTGAACAGCACCCCGAGCACGTGCCGGTGGATGCGCAGCGGCACCCCCAGCAGCCCGCCGTAGCGCTCGGCCGCCGCGACGCTGTTGGCCTCGGCGTGGCGGGCGAACTCCGAGGTCCGGTAGTCCTGGGTCCACGCCGGCTCGCCTCGGGCCAGGACCACCCCGGCGAGGCTGTGCTCGATCGTGATCGGGGTGCCGACCAGCCGGGCGGTCAGGGCGCCGCTGGCGACCTCGATCGTCAGCCGCTCGCCGTCCAGCAGCGCGACGTAGGCGAGGTCGGCGCCCAGCAGCCGCTTGGCCTGGACGACTATCTGGTCGAGCACCTCGGTGAGGCCGCCGACGGTGAGCGTGGTGAGCTGGCCGGCGATGTCGTTGAGCGCGGCCAGCTCGGTGGCCTGGCGCCGGCGCTCGGCCAGCAGCGCCCGGATCCGCAGCGCGGCGACGGCCTCCCGGTCACCGTTCCCGCCCGACCGGGCCGCCCGCAGCCGCTCGAACTCGGCCATGGGCGCCTCGGAGAGCAGCAGCTCCAGCCACCCGCCGTCGTCCACCGCCGACCTCCCCGCGCCCGGACCATCATCGCGCGGGCTCAGCGCTCCTGCCGGCCGTCGAGCAGCGCGCGGGCCCGCATCGCGACCCAGAGCTCGGCCAGGTCGGCAGTCTCCGCCAGGCTGCGTCCGGTGAGCTGTTCCACCCGGCGGATCCGGTAGAACACCGTCTGCTTGTGCACGCCGAGCGCGCGTGCGGTGCGTTGCCAGGACCGCTGGCAGGACAGGAACGCGGCCAGCGAGCCGACCAGGTCGGTCCGGTGGGCGCGGTCGTAGTCCAGCAGCGCGCCCAGCGTCCGGTCCACGACCAGGCGGGCCTCGTCCAGGTCGCGCAGCAGGGCCAGGGACATCTGGTCGCCGTAGCGAGCCAGCCGGCCACTGGACGACTCGGCCACGGACAGCGCCCAGTCCGCCTCCCGGCGCGCGGCCGCGAACCGATGCGCGCCGCCCAGCGCGACGCTGACGCCGATGCTGGCCTCGGGGCCGACCCGCTCGCGCAGGAACTCCAGTGCATCGGGCCGGTCGGGCAGCACCACGTAGAGCACCTCCCCCGTGCTCAGCAGCAGGTACGGCAGCGAGCGCCGGCTCAGGCCCAGGTGCAGGTCGCGCTCGCCGGCCTGCCGGGCGCCGCGCACGGCCAGCAGGACGCACTCGGAGGCGGGCAGCCCGGTGGCGCCGAAGCGCAGGTCGGCGGTGCCGGCGTCGAGCTGGTCGTCGAGTAGCTGGCTGAGCAGCTCCGCGCCCATCCGCCGCTCGTAGCCCCGGTGCAGCGACCAGCTGGCGATCTGCACGGCGGCCGCCGTGGCCACGTGCTGCAGCAGCGGGGCGTCCACCCAGCCGGGCTGGGCGCCGACCAGGACGAGCAGGGTGGTCTCCTCGGCGGGCACCTCGACCGCGAGCAGGGCGGGTCCGGGGCCGGCGTCGATGCGCAGCACGCCGGGGATGGCGCCGCCGGCCTCGGCGACGGCCGCTGTGATCGCGTCGGCGACCGGCGCGGACGGCCGGCGGCCGCCGTCGGCGATCACCGGGGCGCCCTCGGCGTCGACCAGCAGCAACTGGCAGCGCAGCTCGCGTTCGAGCAGGGACATCAGGCCGCGTTTGGTGCGCCCGCCGAGCGTGTCCCGGACCGCCTGGTAGATCCGTTCGGTGCGGGCCAGGCGGGCGGAGTCGCCGCTGAAGTTGGCGTCCGCCACCGCCCGCGCCACCACCGCGAAGCCGACGCTGTAGGGCACCGACAGCACCGGGAAGCCCAGCTCGTCGGCGGCGGCCAGCGTCTCGGCGCGCAGGTCGTGGGTGCGGGGGTCGGAGCCGATCACCAGCGCGGCCACCCCGGTGCCGGCGAGCCCTCGCAGGTACGCGAGCTGCTCGGGCCCGCCGGCGGGCAGCGTCTCGCCGTTGCGCATGACCAGCTCGGCGCCGGTGAGCCAGTCCCACGGGTGATCCAGGTCCGACGGGTGCGCCCAGGTGACCGGCCGGTCCGTGCCGGCGCCTCCGGCCAGCAGCGTCAGCCGCAGCCGGGGCATCGCCACCAGGTCGGCAACGCTGATGATCCCGGTTCGCATGTTGAGCGATCGTATGAGAAGAACGCGCGGTTCTGCGTCATCGTCACATGGACTCCCCCGGCCGCCGGCTCCACACTCGGCCAGAAGCCAGTGGTGAGGAGTGATCAACGGTGACCATCACGGTGTCCCGGCTGCGGCGTTCGTTCAGCTTCCGCACGGCGTTCTCGCTGGCCTTCGCCGACGTGTCGCCGATCGTGGCGCTGTACGCGATCTTCGGGCTGGGGCTGTTCGCCGCCGGTCCGGCGTTCTTCTGGGCGTTTCCGGTGGTGCTGGCCGGTCAGCTGCTGGTCGCCGCGGTGTTCGGCGAGTTGTCCTCGCGGTGGCCGTTCGCCGGCAGCGTGTACCAGTGGGCGACGCACCTGCGGGGCAGCCGGTGGGGCTGGGCGGCGGCGTGGGCGTACATCTGGGGCCTGACGGTGGCGCTGTCCACGCTGGCCTACGGCGCGGCCGGGTTCCTGCTGCCGGTCTTCGGCGTGGAGAACCCGAGCCGGACGCTGTCCATCGCGGTCGCGCTGGTCATCCTGGTGGCGGGCACCGTGACGAACATGGTCGGGCGCCGGGTGCTCAAGGTGATGGTGACCGTGAGCATCCTGTGCGAGGTGCTCGGGTCGATCGGCCTTGGCACCGTGCTGCTGCTGTTCTACCGGGTCAACCCGGTGAGCGTGCTCTTCGAGGGCGTCGGGGCCGGCGGCCAGTGGCTGTCCGGGCCGTTCCTGATGGCCTGCGCGTACGTCGGGTTCTCGTTCGTCGGGTTCGAGGCCGCCGGTTCCATCGCGGAGGAGGTGGACCGCCCGGAGCGCAACGTGCCCAGGGCGATCATCCTCTCGCTGCTGTGCGTCGGGTTCGTGGTGATCTTCGCCAGTGCCGCGCTGCTGCTCGCCACCCCGGACCTGGCGCGGGTGGTGGCTGCCGGCGGCGGCGACCCGGTGACCGCGACCCTGACCGCGCACTTCGGCGGCGCCATCGTCAAGCCGTTGCTGATCATGTTCGTGATCGGGTTCGTGTCCAGCTTCCTGGCCGTCCAGGCGGCGGTGTCGCGCGCGGTGTTCGGGTCGGCGCGGGACGGGGCGCTGCCCGGCGCGCGGCTGCTGGCCACGCTCACCGGCCGCGAGCGGCTGCCGGTGCATGCGATCGGGCTGGTCGCGCTGGTGGCGGCCGCCGTGCTGCTGCTGGCCGGCTCGGAGCTCTACGGTGTGCTGGTCAACATGACGGCGGTGGGGTTCCAGATCGCGTTCGCGGTGCCGGTGATCGGTGCGGCGGTCACCAGGCTGCGCGAGCGGTGGGTGCCGGGCGCTTTCAGCCTGGGCCGCTGGGGTGCTCCGGTCACCTATCTGGCGGCGCTGTGGCTGATCGTGGAGTCGGTGAACATCGTCTGGCCGCGCGGTGCGCCCGGGTCGCCGTGGTACGTCACGTGGGCGATGCCGTTGATGACGGCGCTGCTCGCGGCGGCCGGGCTGGTCGTGTACGCGGTGGTGCGCAAGCGTATCGCGGAGCCGCTGGCGGTGCGGCTGGCCAGGGAGGAGGGCCGGTGACCGGGAAGGTGGCGGTGGTGACCGGCGCGGCCAGCGGCATCGGTGCCTCGGTCGCGGGGAGGCTGGCGGACGAGGGCTGGCTGGTCGCCGGCCTGGATCGCAACCCGTCGGCGGGCGCGCTGTCGCTGGCCGTCGACGTCGCCGACGCCCCGGCGGTGGCCGAGGCGATGCGCCGTGCGGAGGACGAGCTGGGGCCGGTCGAGGCCCTGGTGACCTGCGCGGGCCACTACGAGACCACGCCGTTCGCGGACATCACCCCCGAGGCGTGGCACCGGATGCTGCGGGTGCACCTGGGCGGGCTGATGGGCGCGGCGCGGGCGGTGCTGCCGGGGATGCTGGCGCGCGGGCACGGTGACATCGTGGCGATCTCCTCCGAGCTGGCCATCGGCGGCGGGGCCGGCGCGCACTACGCGGCGGCCAAGGGCGCGATCATCGGCCTGGTGCGCAGCCTGGCCGCCGAGGCCGCGCCGCGCGGTGTGCGGGTGAACGCGGTGGCCCCCGGGCCGACCGACACCCCGCTGCTGGCGGCCGACTCGCCGTGGCGCGCGCCGGACTACCTGGCCACGCTGCCCACCCGGCGGCTGGCCCGGCCCGGCGAGATCGCCGCGACCGTGTCGTTCCTGCTCACCGAGGGCACCTTCGTGGTCGGAGAGGTGCTCTCGCCGAACTCCGGGGCGGTGATCTGAGTGGCGGCGCTCAATGGGATCACGGCGCTGGTGACCGGCGCGACCGGCGGCATCGGGGTGGCCGTGGCACGCCGGCTGGCCGCCGACGGGGCCCGGGTCGCGGTGGCCGACCGCGCCCCCACCCCGGAGCTGACCGCGCTGGCCGACGAACTCGGCGGCACCGCCGTGACCGCCGACCTGACCTCCGTCGGCGAGATCGACACGATGGTCGCGGAGATCGAACCGGTCGGGCTGCTGGTGTGCAACGCCGCGTACATGACCATGGCGCCGCTGGTCGAGCACGACGAGGCGGACTGGTGGCGGGTGGTGGACACCAACCTGTCCGGGACGTTCCACCTGGTTCAGGCCGTGCTCCCCGGCATGAAGCGGCTCGGCGCCGGGCGGGTGGTGGTGATCGCCTCGGAGTGGGGCGTGACCGGCTGGCCCAACGCGGGCGCCTACGCCGCGTCCAAGGCCGGCCTGATCGCGCTCACCAAGTCGCTCGGCGCCGAGCTGGGACCGCACGGGATCGCCGTCAACGCCGTAGCCCCCGGCGTCACCGACACCCCCCAGCTGCGGGTGGACGCCGAGGACGCCGGCGTCGACCTGGCCACCATGCGCGCCCGCTACGCCGAGGCCATCCCGCTGGGCCGCATCGGCCGCCCGGAGGAGATCGCCGCCGCGGTCGCGCTGCTCGCCGACCCGGCCGTCGGCGCGTTCGCCGGCCAGACCATCCAGGTCAACGGCGGGAGCACCCGCTGCCGGGCGTGAGCAATATGCTGGCCGGATGGGCCTGTTCGCCAACCTCCGCGCGTACAAACGGGTGCTGTCCGCGACGCGGCTGAACCGGGTGCCGGACCTGGTGCGCCTGCTCGCCCGGCGGCCGAGCATCGCGTTCGGGGTCGGGGCCTACGAGCTGGGCCTGGTGGCGACCGGGCGGGTCGACGCCCGGCTGAAGGCGCTCGCGGAGGTCAGGACCAGCGCGCTGGTCGGCTGCCCGTTTTGACTGGACATCGGCTCTGCCGTGAGCAGGGCGCACGGGGTCACCGAGGAGCAGTTGCGCGAGCTGTCCCGGTTCCGGGAGAGCCCGGCGTTCTCCGACGTCGAGCGGGCGGTGCTGGAGCTTGCCACCGCGATGGCGGCGACGCCGGCCACCGTCCCGCCCGAGTTGATGATCGAGCTGCGCAGGCACTTCGACCAGGCCCAGCTGGTCGAGCTGGCCGCCTCGGCGGCGTGGGAGAACTACCGCGCCCGGTTCAACCGGGTCTTCGGGGTCGGCCCCGTCGGGTTCTCGGAGGGCGCCGTGTGCGTGCTCCCGGAGCACGCACCGCCACCGGACACGACGTAGCTCAGCGGGTGACCGGCACCGAGCGCTGGATGCGCCAGGCGCGGACGGCCAGCGCCAGGCCGGTGGCGATGGCCGGCTCGTCGATGTCGCGCCCGAGCAGCGTCCGGATCCGCCGCAGGCGCTGGTAGAGCGACTGGCGCCGCAGCCGCAGCAGGCGCGCGGTGGTCGACTTGGAGTGGGCGTTGGCGAGGTAGGTCTCCAGCGTGGCGAGCAGCTCGTCGCGGCGCGGCGCCGGCAGCGCCACCAGCCCGCCGAGGTGCTCGGACACCAACGCCTCCAGCTCGGCCGCGGGCAGCCGCAGCAGCAGCCGTTCGGCCGTCAGCCGGGTGGCCGCCGCCACCGGACCGGTGCCGCTCACCACCGACCCGACCTGGAACGCGGCTCGCGCCTGGCGCAGGCTCTCCGCCGCCCCGGCCAGGTCGTCGGCAACGGTGCCCACCGCCGCGCGTGGCTGGTCGGTCCTGGGTAGGTGGGCGGCCAGCTCTTCGGCGACCCGGTCGTCCAGCGGCGCTCTCCCCGGGTCGGCGGGCATCGCGATCAGGGCGACCGCCTGGCCGTCCAAAGTGGTCACCGCGTGGCGGGCGCCGAGGCGGGTGGCGGCCTCGCGCAGCACGGTGGGGCCGCGCGCAAACAGGCCGTCGACGACCGCCACGAGGTAGCTGGCGCGCTCGGTGGGCAGGCCCACGGCGGAGGCCAGCGAGGCGAGCGCCGGTGAGCGGTCGCCGGCGGCGAGCCGTTGCACGAGCTGGCGGCCGGCGTGCAGCATGGTGGCCAGCTCGGCGCGGCTGCCGAGCAGCTGCAGCGCGAACGCGGGACAGGCCCGGTCCAGCGCGTCGCGGACCAGCTCCCGGGTCCGCGCGCCCGGATCGCCGACCACCAGCGAGGCGAACGGCACGCCGTCCACGCTCACCGTCGCGCTGCACCCGCCCTCGGCAAGCAGAGCGGCGGCCGTGCCCTCCTCGCCGGTCCAGCCGATCGGCGTCCCGTCCGGGCCGACCAGCATCGCCGGCGCCGCCACCAGCTCGCTGAGCCGGTCCAGCAGCTGGTCCAGGCTCGCGCCGTGGGCCAGGGCGTCGGACAGCGCCTGCGACATCCGGTCGGCGAACCGCAGTCCGACGATCGAGGAGTCCACGATGGCCGCGTTGATCGCCTCGGTGATCTCCACGAACGGCACCAGCTGGCGCAGCGCGATCAGCGGCAGCTCGTACCGGGCGGCCTCCTCGACCATGTCGTCGGGCACCTCGGAGAACGTCCAGCCCAGCTCCAGGGCCAGCGCGCCGAGGCCGACCTCGGCCAGCCCGCGCACGTAGTGGCGACGGCGGTTCGCGTCCGCGGAGGCCAGGCCGATCCCGGTGGTCAGCAGCAGCTCGCCGCCGCGCAGCAGCGACGCCACCTCGAACACGTCGGTGGAGTGCACCCAGCGGATCGGCCGCTCCCGCTGGTCGTCACCGACGAGCAGCCGCGGCGCGGTCCGCTGGAACACCGGGTTGCCCAGCACCACGCTGCTCATGACACTCCGTCCGCCTGTTACCCAGAGACTACTGACAGTTTGCTCATTGTCTCCGGGCCGTGCGGACGCGATGCTGTTGCGGACCCAGCCCGGGAGGCTGCCATGACGGATGTCGACGGTCGGCTCGAAGCAACAGAGGTCGCCGAGCACTCGCTGCTCCCGGTGCCGGAGGGGGCGCGGACGTCGACGGCGGCGCACCAGTTCTGGATCTGGACCGGCGCGAACGTGGCCCCGATCAACTGGGTGCTCGGCGCGCTCGGCATCCACCTGGGCCTGAGCCTGTGGCAGACGGTCGCGGTGCTGGTCGTGGGCAACGTCATCGGCATGGCGGTGTTCGGGCTGTTCGTGCTGATGGGCCAGGGCACCGGGGTGAGCCAGATGGTGCTCTCCCGCGCGGCGTTCGGCCGCCGCGGCGCCTACCTGCCGGCGGTGCTGCAGGGCCTGCTCGCGGCCGGTTGGTGCGCGGTGAACACCTGGATCATTCTGGACCTGGTGGTGGCGCTGTTCGGCCGGCTGGGCTACCAGGGCGGCACCGGGTTCAAGATCCTGGTGGCCGCCGTGATCATGGGCGCGCAGGTGTGGATCGCGGCGGTCGGCTTCCGCGCGATCGCCCGCTTCGAGCGGTGGACGGTGCCGGTCACGCTGGTGGTGCTCGCGGCGATGACCGTGATCGCCTGGTCCAGCACGGGCGTGCACTGGGGCTACGCCGGCAAGGGGCTCCAGGGCGCGGAGCTGTGGAGCGCGCTGAGCACCGTGATGACGGCGATCGGGATCGGCTGGGGCATCACCTGGTTCGCCTACGCCTCGGACTACTCCCGGTTCGTGCCGCCGTCCATGCCGCGCCGCAAGCTCTACCTGGCCAGCGTGCTCGGCCAGTTCGTGCCGACGGTGTGGCTGGGCGTGTTCGGGGCCACGCTGGCCACCGTGTCCCAGGCCGTCGACCCGGGCGAACTGGTCGTCCAGGCGTTCGGCGCGCTGGCCATCCCGGTGATCCTGCTGGTCCTGCACGGGCCGATCGCCACCAACATCCTGAACATCTACTCCTGCGGGCTGTGCGCGCAGACCGTGGACTGGCAGGTGGACCGCCGCCGGCTCAGCTACGGGGTGGGCGTGGCGGCGTTCGCGTTCACCGTGTTCCTGATCATGCAGAGCAACTTCGCCGAGGCGCTGGACGGCTGGCTGGCCGGCCTGGTGACCTGGGTGGCGCCGTGGGCGGCGATCATGCTCATCCACTACTACTGGCGGGCGCGGCGCCGGGTGGACGTCGAGGCGCTGTTCGACCCGCCGGGGCGCGGGCGGATCCCGGACGTGTCCTGGCCGGCGCTGGTGGCGTTCGTGCTCGGCATGGTGGCCACCTGGTCGTGCGAGTACGGCATCCCGACGTTCCTGCAGGGACCCGTCGCGGTGGCGGCGGGCGGCGTGGACATGTCCTGGCTGGCCGGCTCGGTGGCGGCGGCCGTGGCGTACCTGACCCTGCTGCGCGTCCGCCGCTCTGCCCCGACGCCCGACGACGTCCCGGAGGTTGCGTGATCGACCTGGTGGTTCGCGGTGCCCGTCTCGTTACAGACGACGGTCTCGTCGACCTGCGGATTGACGGCGGGCGTTTCGTCGCCGTCTCCCCGCACACCGACGAGGCACCCGAGGCGCGGACGGTACTGGACGCGGACGGTGCGTTGGCCAGCCCGCCGTACGTCGAGCCGCACGTGCACCTGGACACCTGCCTGACGGCGGGGCAGCCACGGTGGAACCGCAGCGGCACGCTGTGGGAGGGCATCGCCTGCTGGGCCGAGCGCAAGGCCACGCTCACCCGCGAGGACGTGCTGGAGCGCGCCGAGGAGGTGCTGCGCTGGTACGCGGCCAACGGCACCCTGCACGTGCGCAGCCACGTCGACGTCACCGACCCGAGCCTGGTCGCGCTGGACGCCATGCTGGAGCTGCGGGATCGGGTGCGCGAGGTGGTCGACCTGCAGTTGGTGGCGTTCCCGCAGGAGGGCATCTGCTCGTTCCCGGACGGGGAGAAGCTGCTGGCCGAGGCGGCCCGGCGCGGCGTGGACGCCATCGGCGCCATCCCGCACTTCGAGGACACCCGGGAGGACGGCGTCCGCTCGGTGGAGATCGCCGTCGCCCTGGCCGAGGAGCACGGCCGCTTCGTCGACGCGCACTGCGACGAGATCGACGACGACCAGTCCAGGTTCGTGGAGGTGCTGGCCACCCAGGCGCACCGGCGCGGCCTGCGCGACCGGGTCACCGCCAGCCACACCACCGCGATGGGCTCCTACAACGCGGCCTACAGCCAGAAGCTGCACCGCATCCTGGCCCGTTCCGGGATCAACCTGGTCTGCAACCCGATGGTGAACCTGCACCTGCAGGGCCGGCTGGACGGCTACCCGCGCCGGCGCGGCCTGACGCAGGTGAAGGAGGCGCTCGCCGCCGGAGTCAACGTGGCCTTCGGCGGCGACGACGTCATGGACCCGTGGTACCCGCTGGGCACCGCGAACCCGATCCAGGTCGCGCACGTCGGCGCCCACGCCACCCAGCTGACCGCCCCGGCCGAGGTCGCCGAGTGCTTCCGCATGGTCACCGACGGGGCGGCCGCCGTGCTCGGCCTCGGCGAGCGGTACGGCATCGCCGAGGGCCGCCCCGCCGACCTGATGCTGCTGCCCGCCGCCGACCCGTTCGACGTGGTCCGACGGCAGGTGGCGCCCTCGCACGTGATCCGCCGGGGACGCGTCGTCGCCACCACGCCGCCCAGGGTCACCACGCTGGACTGGCCCGGCCGCCCGAACGAGCCGATCGACTTCGTCAGGACGGGAGACCGATGACCGAGCTGGTGGACGCCACCGCGCCGGCGGAGCCCATCCGCTGGCCGGACGGCTACCGGGCCGCCGCCGCGCTGACCTTCGACCTGGACGCCGAGGCGGTGATGCTGACCGCCGACGCCACCAGCGCCGACCGGCTCATGGTCATGACCCACCAGGCCTACGGCCCGCTCACCGGCGTGCCCCGGCTGCTCGCGCTGCTGCGCCGCCACGGCCTGAGAGCCACCTTCTTCGTCCCCGGCTTCACCGCCGAGCGCTACCCCACCGTCATCAAGGCCATCGCCGAGGACGGCCACGAGATCGCGCACCACTCCTACCTGCACGAGTCCACCCGGGGCATGAGCCGCGCCACCGAGGCCGCGATGATCGACCGCGGCCTGGACGCGCTGGACCGGGTCGCCGGCGTCCGCCCGGTCGGCTACCGGGCGCCGATGTGGGAGATGAACCGGCACACCCCGGAGCTGCTGATCGAGCGGGGCTTCGAGTACGACAGCAGCCTGATGGACTGCGACGTGCCGTACCTCCTGGCCGGCCCCGAGTCGCGGGACATCGTGGAGATCCCGCCGCACTGGGCGCTGGACGACTGGGAGCAGTACGCCTACCTGCCCGAGCTGATCGGCAGCGGGCTGATCGAGAGCCCGGCCAAGGCGCTGGAGATGTGGTCCTGGGAGCTGGAGGCCATGCACGCCGAGGGGCTGTGCTTCGTGCTGACCAGCCACCCGTTCCTGTCCGGGCGGCCCGGCCGGGTCCGCGCGCTGGAGCGGCTGATCGAGCTGATGGCGTCCCTGGGCGGCATGTGGATCACTACCCTGGCCGAGATCGCCGCGCACGCCCGCACCCTGGGGCTCACCCCGCGCCACTTCCCACGCCCCGAGATCTCCGAAGGGAACCATGACTGACACGCCGATCGGGCCCGTCCTCGGCACCGATGTCCCCCGCTTCGCCGGCCCGTCCACCTTCGCGAGGCTGCCCGCGATCGACCGGGTCAGCGAGTTCGACGTGGCGTTCCTGGGCGCGCCGTTCGACGGCGGCACCTCGTACCGTCCCGGCGCGAGGTTCGGGCCGCTGGCGGTGCGCACCGCGTCGCGCCACCTGCGGCCCACCTACCACCCCGACCTGGAGGTGGCGCCGTTCCAGGCCATCCAGGCGGTGGACGCCGGGGACGTGCCGGTCAACCCGTTCGCCATCGCCGAGGCGGTCGACCAGATCGACAACCACGCCCGCGAGCTGCTCTCCGACCGCCGCCGGCTGATCACCATCGGCGGCGACCACACCATCGCGCTGCCCCTGCTGCGCGCCGCGCACCGGGTGCACGGCCCGCTCGCGCTGATCCACTTCGACGCGCACCTGGACACCTGGGACACCTACTTCGGCGCCCCGATCACCCACGGCACCATGTTCCGGCGGGCGTACGAGGAGGGCCTGCTCGCCCCGGACAGCGGCATCCACATCGGCATCCGGGGGCCGCTGTACGACAGCTCGGACCTGTTCGACGACGCCCGTTTCGGCTTCCAGGTCATCCGGGCCGGCGAGCTGGACCTGATCGGCATCGAGGAGACCGCCGCCCGGATCCGCCGCCGGGTCGGTGACCAGCCCGTCTACCTGTCGGTGGACATCGACGTGCTCGACCCGGCGTTCGCCCCCGGCACCGGCACCCCGGAGATGGGCGGGTTCACCAGCCGCGAGCTGCTGCACCTGCTGCGCCGGCTGACCGACCTGCCGATCGTGGCGGCCGACGTCGTCGAGGTCGCGCCGGCCTACGACCACGCCGAGGTGACCGCCCTCGCCGCCGCCACCGTGGCCTTCGACATCTGCACCCTCATGTCCCGACGACCCACTCCGTGAGCGACCGCCGCGCGACGAATGGCCTGGTCACCACCCGTGAGTGGTTAGCGTTGTCATAGCAACGCTTACCACTCACGGCTTCTGACCAGCTCCGATACCCCGCCGACCTGTCACCGCTGCGAGCCGAAGTAGTGGCCCTCGTCGAGGTCCGCGAGCAGGCCGGGCCGCGCCGGCTCCCAGCCCATCCGCTTGCGGGTCAGGGTGCTCGACGCCGCGAGGTCCAGCGAGAAGAACGCCCCGAGCCAGCCGAAGTGCGAGGCGACCTGGTCGGAGGGGACGGAGGTCACCGGTAGCCCGAGGTGCCGGCCGATCACGCCGGCGATGTCGCGGACCGGGACGCCCTCCTCCCCGACCGCGTGCAGCACGGAACCCGCCGGCGCGTCCTCCAGGGCCAGCCGGAACAGGGCCGCCGCGTCGAGCCGGTGCACGGCGGGCCAGCGGTTGGACCCGTCGCCGGGGTAGGCGGAGATGCCCTTGTCCCGGGCGACGTCGATCAGCGTCGGGACGAAGCCGTGGTCGCCCCGGTCGTGCACGATCGGCAGCCGCACGGCACAGGCGCGCACCCCCCGGTCGGAGAACGGGAGCGCCGCCGCCTCAGAGGCACGGGGCGAGTCCGGGTCGGCGGGGTCGTCCTCGGTGCGCAGGTCGCCGCCGTACCGGATCGCGGCGAGGCCGGAGGTGACCACGAGGGGCCGGCCGGAGCCCGCGAGCGCGTCGCCGAGCGTCTCGATGGCCCGCCGATCCGCCTCGGCGGCGCCGGCGAAGTCGGAGAAGTCGTGGATGAACGCCAGGTGGATGACGCCGTCGGACGCCCCGGCGCCGGATCGCAGTGAGTCCGGGTCGTCCAGGGAGCCCCGGTGCACCTCGGCACCGGCGGCCGCCAGGGCCGAGGCCGAGGCGTCGGAGCGGGCCAGCCCGACAACCCGGTGACCCACGCCGAGCAGCTCGGACACGACGGCGGAGCCGACGAAGCCGGATGCGCCGGTGACGAAGACGCGCATGGAGAACCTCCGGAAAACGGTGATGACAGTTGCTGACATCAAGCGTAGCACCGTGATGGCAGTCGCTGTCGTCGCTTAGGATCGGAGCCATGGGGCGATGGGAGCCGAACGCGCGCGGCCGGCTCGAACAGGCGGCGCTGGAGCTCTACGGCGAGCGCGGGTTCGACCAGACCACGGTGGCGGACATCGCCGACCGGGCCGGCCTCACCGAGCGGACGTTCTTCCGGCACTTCGCGGACAAGCGCGAGGTCCTGTTCCATGGCCAGAACGCGCTGCGCGACGCCTGCGTGGCCGCGATCGCCGAGGCGCCCGACTCAGCCGCGCCGATCGACGCGGTCGCCTCGGCCCTCGACGCGTTCGCCGCCGCTCTCGAAGGCCGCCGCGAGCACGCCCGGCGGCGCCAGGCCGTGATCGCGGCGAACCCCGGTCTCCAGGAACGCGAACTGCTCAAGCTCGCCACCCTCGCGGCCGCGATGAGCGAGGCGTTGAGCCGGCGCGGCGTCCCCGAGCACGCCGCGAGCCTGGCCGCCGAGACGGGCATCGGCGTGTTCAAGATCGCGTTCGCGCGCTGGATCACCGAACCCGCCGAGCGCCGCCTCGCCGAGCTGGTCCGGGAGTCACTCGACCAGCTCAGGACCGTGACGGCCGGGGGTCAGGCCGTGACCGGCTCCAGGTAGAACCGCGTCGACCCGATCCGGTCCCCGGCCAGCATCGCGACCACGACCCCCCTGACCAGGTGAGGGGTGTCCGCGGTGGTGGTACCGGTGATCTCCCACTCGCTCCAGACCGTGTCGCCGTCGCCCGTCCAACGCAGGATCCGTGCCCGCAGGTCAGGGACGTGCATGAAGATCGCGCCCCAGTTCGTCCGGACGTGCTCGCGGCCGACGAAGTCGCGCGCCGGGTGCAGCGGGATCTCGCACCGGTAGTCCTCGGTGAAGCAGTCGACCAGCGCGTCGAGGTCGCGGTCGTTCATGGCGGTCTGCATCTTCTTCAGCACATCGTTCATCTCGCGACACATCGCACCAGACCCGGCGCCGTGCGGGGAATGCCGACTCGGCATCGCCGCACGGCGCCGACGGCATCACTCGTCGCGGGACCAGACCCGTTCGCCGCCCACCCAGGTCTGCTCGATCGTGATGTCGGTCAGCTCGTCCCCCGGGGTGTCCAGCGGGTCGCGGTCCAGCACCACGAAGTCGGCCAGCATCCCCGGGGCCAGCCGGCCCTTGTACGACTCCTCGCCGGCCGCGTACGCCGACCCCGTCGTGTACAGGGCGAGCGCCTCGGCCGGGCTGATCCGCTGGTTCGGCCCCAGCTCGGTGCCGTCGGCCGCGCGCCTGGTCACACAGCTGCGCAGCGCCCGCAGCACCTCGTAGGGACCGCAGGGGAAGTCCGAGGAGCCGGCCACCGCGACGCCGGCGTCGAGCAGGTCGCGGTGCGGGAACATCCGGGCCACCCGGTCCAGCCCGTAGTAGCCGGGCAGCTTCTCGCCGTGGAACGAGACGTAGCTGCCGAACGGCACCGCGACCATGCCCAGCGCGGCGATCCGCTTGAGGATCTCCGGGTCCACGATGCTGCAGTGCTCGATGCGGTGCCGGGCGCCGGGGCGCGGGTTGGCGTCCTGCGCGGCCTCGACCGCGTCGAGCAGCAGGCGGATCGCGCGGTCGCCGTTGGCGTGCACGCAGACGGTGCCGCCGGCGTCGTGCACCCGGCGGACGAACGCCATCAGCTCGTCGGTCGGCATGGCCTGGATGCCGTGCTGGCAGCCGTCCTCGTAGGGCTCCTCGAGCAGGCAGGTGCCGCCGGCGATGGCGCCGTCCACGAACGCCTTGACCCCGCCGATGCGCAGCCGGGCGTCCCCCAGCCCGGTGCGCAGCCCCAGCGCCTCCAGCTGCTCCACGGCCGGGTAGGCCAGCAGCGCGTTCACCCGCAGGCTCAGCCGGCCGCGGGCGTACGCCTCCTGCAGCAGCCGCAGCCCGCGTGGCCACACCAGCGCGTCGCCGACCGAGGTGATCCCGGCGGCGTGCATCATCCGCTGGTAGCGGTCCAGCCCGCGCAGCCGCTCGTCCAGGCCCCGGGCCGGGATCACCTCGTCGACCAGCTCGAACACCACGCGTTCGTACACCGCCCCGGTGAGCCGGCCGGACCCGTCGCGGCCCAGCTCGCCGCCCACCGGGTCCGCGCTGTCCTCGGTCAGCCCGCACGCGCGCAGGCCGACCGAGTTGAGCACGCCCCAGTGCATGCCGATCTGGCGCACGAACACCGGGTGGTCCGGACAGGCCCGGTCCAGGTCGTCGCGGGTGAGCACCACGCCGCCGGTGCTCTTGGTGTGGTCGTAGCGGCTGCCCTGCACCCAGTCCCCGGCCGGGGTGGACTCCGCGCGCTCGCGCAACCGGGCCAGCAGCTCGTCCCGGGTGCCGACCAGCTCCGGTGAGAGGTCGACGTCCAGCAGCTGCTCGGCCATCACGGTGGGGTGCTGGTGGGCGTCGTTGAACCCGGGCACCAGCGCGCGCTCGCCGAAGTCGTGCACCGCCGCGCCGGGGAACATCTCGCGCAGCCGGGACACCTGCCCGGTCGCGACGATCCGCTCCCCGAGTGTGGCGAACGCGGGCACCCCGTCGTCCGCCAGGGTGTGCACGATGGACGAGGTGAAGATCTGGGGCACGGTGTCGTGGGCTCCGGTCATGACTCGAACAGGTGGGCGACGGTCAGCAGGCGGCGCTCGGCGAGGTGCGGCGCGACCAGCTGGATCCCGGCCGGGCGGTCGCGCGGGCTGGTCGCGGGCGGGACGCTCAGGGCCGGGTGGCCGGTGTGGTTGAACAGCGACGTCCCCCGGACCATGGCCGCCGTCGGGTCGTCGTCGACCCCCGCCACCCGCACGCTGGCCTGCCCGTAGCGGGGCGGGTCGATGACCATGGTGGGCAGCGCGAGGATGTCGACGTCGGCGAACAGCCCGTCCACCTGGCGCCGCAGCGCGCCCCTGGTCTCCTGCGCGTCGAGGTACTCCGCCACGCTCACCGCCGCACCCGCCGCGATGGCGTCCAGCATGGGTTGCCCGTACCGCTTCTCGTCCGGCCCGAACCGGGCGAGGTGGTAGTCGGCGATCTCGGCGGCCAGGATCGCCCAGTGCGCGCCCTTGAGCACCTGCAGGTCGGGCAGCTCGACCCGGGTGATCGCGGCGCCCTGGCTCGAGGCGCGGTCGATCGCGGCGAGGAACCTGGCCTGGACGTCGGGGTCGTAGCCGGTCAGGTCGGCGGGGATGCCGATGCGCGAGCGGCGCGCCGCCTCGCCGCCGCCGGTGACATCGAGGCCGACCGGGCGCGCGGGCAGCAGCGCCTCCAGGAACAGTGCCGTGTCGTCGACGGTTCGGGCGAGCGTGCCGACGTGGTCCAGGGACGGCGCGAGCGGGATGACGCCCTCGGTGGGCAGCAGCCCCTGGGTGGGTTTCAGGCCGGTGACCGCGCAGCACTCGGCCGGGACGCGCACGCTGCCGCCGGTGTCGGTGCCGATGGCCGCGAAGCACATGCCCGCGGCCACCGCGACCGCCGAGCCGCCGCTGGAGCCGCCCGCCATCAGGTCGTCGTCGAGCGGGTTGCGCGCCGGGCCGACGGTGGTGAGCGCGAACTCGTCCAGGCTGACCTTGCCGAGGATGACCGCCCCGGCCCGGCGCAGCGAGGTCACCGCGGCGGCGTCGCGGTCGGCGACGTGGCCGGCGAGCACGTCCGACCCGGCCTCCAGCGGCATCCCCTCGGTCGCGACCAGGTCCTTGACCCCCACCGGGATGCCGTCCAGCGGGCCGAGGCCCTCGCCCCGGGCCAGCCGCCGCTCGGACGCCTGCGCGGAGGCCAGTGCCTGCTCGGCGGCGACATGGGTGAACGCCCCGAGGTGCGGGTTGACGGCCTCGATGCGATCCAGCGCGGCCCGGGTCAGCTCGACCGGCGACAGCTCCCCCGCGTCCAGCCGGCGTCGCACCGTCCGGATCGGGCTGAGCAGGAGATCGAGTTGGTCACTCATGGCGGTACCTCCGACGAGGGTTGCGAGGTCAGAAGAGCTGCGGGACGCCGATCAGGCCCACGCCGACCAGCGTGGTCACCGTCATCGAGAACACGCTGCCGATGAACGGGTGGAAGTCGGACGGCAGCCGGGAGATCACCGCCTGGGCCAGCGGCGGCCCGAGCAGCGCCCCGATCAGCGCGGCGGCCACGATCACCGCCCAGCCGCCGCCGTGCACCAGCACCGCCGCCGGCGCCAGCGACACCACCGGCACGAAGGTCGGGTACCAGCCGTGGCGCCGCCAGCGGTCGGCGTGCCACCACACGCCCAGCACGGCGGTGAGCAGCTGCGCGGTGAGCATCTGCGGCACCAGGTTCGAGGCGTAGCCGGGCAGGCCGGGATTGAGCGCCCAGGCCAGCACCAGCCCGGCGAGCATGCCCAGCGACGCCCACTCGTTGCCGAAGAACTGCGCCTCGGTGAAGTCCGCCAGCACCCGCCGCGGCAGCCAGGACGATCCCGGCACCGGGGCCGGTGCCGGAGCCGGTGTCGGGGCCTCGGGTTCCGGCTCCGGCGGCTCCGACCCTGCCGCCGGCAGCCGCATCCACGGCAGCCACCTGCACAGCAGGAACGCGATCAGCGCGCTGGACCACATGCCCGTGACGTTGCCGACCACGTTGGGCAGCCCCAGCGGCCGGCACACCAGGTCGACGGCGGCCAGCGCGAGCGGCGTGGTCAGCAGCGCGCCGAGCACCCCGCCGGTCAGCGCGACCCGCCAGCCGGCGCCGTAGACGAGCACGATCGCGGGCGGCACCGACACGAACGGCACGAACGTCGGCTGCCACGCCTCCCCTCGCGTCCACCCCCACAGCGCGTGCGAGAGCAGCAGCCCGACCGTGGCGGCGGTCAGCACCCAGGGCAGCAGCCCGGTTCCGTAGCTGATGTCGAACCCGCGCAGCCGGTGCCGCGCCCTGGCCAGCCGGTGCGCGACCACCGCCATGATCACCAGGCCGATCCCGGCCGGGATGGTGGCGTAGAACTGCGCCTCGGTGAGGTCGCCGAGCAGCTTGCCGAACCAGGTCTCCGGGTCGAGCCAGGCCGAGGTGACCGCGTGCCCTGCCAGCGGTCCCTGCAGCGCGATCAGGCCGGCGCCCAGGCCCGTCACCACCGCCACGCTCCCCAACATGGCCGGAATCAGGCGCCACCGGGCGGTGGACGTCCTCGAGGCCTCGTGCTGCTCGGTGGTGGCCGGCATTGCTCACCCGCTCTCGACTGGGGATCTTCGTTGGTCGACCCACGCCTCGTGCGCAATTTGGCTATAACGTTTGGGTGATTGAAACCGCACAACCGTCGCGGTGTCAAGGAACCGTTTCGGACCGTGCGAGGATGGCCGGGTGAACGGGGGTCAGTACGAGGCCGGGGCACGCGGTCCCACCTTGGCAAACGTCGCCAAGATCACCGGCTATCACGTGTCCACGGTGTCCCGCGTCCTCAACGGCTCCACGGTCGCCGGCGTGCGGGCCGCCTCCCCCGCCGCGGCGGAGCGGATCCGCGAGGTCGCCCGCGAGCTGGGCTACCGGCCCAACGCGGCGGCCATCGCGCTGCGCCGGCGCCGCACCCGGCTGCTGGGCGTGGTGATGGCGCGGATGGCGGACCCGGTGCTGGCCACCATCTACGAGGGCATCGAGCAGGCGGCCAGGCAGCGCGGCTTCCATCCGCTGGCGGTGAACTCCTGGGAGGACCCGGACACCCGGCGGGAGTGCATCGAGGCGCTGATGGATCACGGCGTGGACGCGGTGATCCTCGGCGACTCCACCGTCGACGGCGCCGGGCTCGACCTGCTGGCCACCCGCAAGCTGCCGTTCGTCCTGGTCAACCGCGGCGTCGAGGGACACCCCTCGGTGACCTGTGACGATCACGCCGGTGGTCGGATGGCCGCCGAGCACCTGCTCGACCTCGGCCACCGGCGGGTCGGCGTGCTGGCCGGGCTCCCCCTCGCCGGCAACGCGATCGGCCGGACCGAGGGCTTCCTGGACGCCTTCCGGGCCGCCGGCCACCCGGTCCCGGCCGAGCGCGTGGTGCGCAGCACGTTCGACATTGCCGGCGGGCGGATGGGCGCCGAACGGCTGCTGCGCGCGGACCCGGCGCCGACGGCGATCTTCGCGGTCAGCGACTCCGCCGCGCTCGGCGTGCTCGGCTGCCTACGCGATCACGCCATCACGCCGGGAGCGGGCGTGTCAGTGGTCGGCTTCAACGACGTGCCGATGGCCGCCGAGCTGACCATCCCGCTGACCAGCGTCCGGTCGCCGTTGCGCCGGATCGGCGAGGAGAGCGTCAACCAGCTGATGCGGCTGATGTCCGGCCAACCGGCGCAGACGCTCCGGCTCACGCCCGAGCTGATGGCCAGAAAGACCACCGCACCCAGAGCCTGACCCATGTCAGGCGCGGCCCTGCTCGCACAGCGCGGTCGCGCCCATCTCACAGGCCCAGACCGCCGCCTCGATCCGGTCCGCGAGCAACGGCGTGACCTTGGCGCGGGCCTCGTCGAGGGTGTGGAACGAGGCCGAGAGGATCTCCTCGTTGGGCACCGCCATGCCGGTGACCTCGGCGTCCGTGAGCATCCCGCCGTCGAAGACGAACCGCATGCCCTCCGGCCGGGAGTCCTCTGCCCGGACGTGGTCGACCACGAGCAACCGCCCCGGCGGGCGCTCCAGACCCAGCTCCTCGCGCAGCTCACGCGCGGCCGCCGCCCACGGCGCCTCGTCGGCCTCGACGGCGCCGCCGGGGATCTCCCAGTTCGGCTTGTAGGACGGCTCCACCAGCAACACCCGGCCAGCGCGGTCCCGGAACAGCAGCCCGGCGCCCATCTGCTTGCGGGCCAGCCCGTCCACCTCGGCGCTAGTTCGAGCCGCCGAGAAGCCGGCGTCGCAGCCCGGCCGGCCACCTGTGGACCGGCACGACGGCGGCCAGCGTCTCCCGGACCACCCGCTTGGCCTCGTACATCATCAGCATCGGCCCTCGGTAGTTCCGCCACAGCGTCCGGCGGCGCGAGTAGTGGTTCTCGAAGTCGGTGACGACGAACCCGGTGTGCCGCAGGTTCAGCGCGATCGTGATCCGCTTCTCGTTCCCCTGGTACGCCGTGACGTAGTGCGGCAGCGTCGCCGGGAACACCACCATCTTCCCGGGCAGCGGCTCGACCCGCAGGTCCTCTGCCTCCCGCGCCGGCGCGCAGGTCTGTCCGGACGTCTCCGGCGCCCGCCGGGAGATCGGCCTCGGCGTGCCGCTCATGTCCAGGAAGTGGGTGAACCCGCTGCTGATGGCGTCGGGGCTCTGCCCGCAGTCGACGTAGTACACGGCGGCCCACATGTTGACCCCACCGCCGTGCACGTGGGCCGCGACGTCGTCGCCGAGCTGGTTGACGTTCGCCCAGGCCTCGATGTCCCAGCCGTCGAGCAGCTCCTCCTCGGGGTCGACGACCGTCTCGCGGACCACCGACCGCAGCATCGCGCGCATCCGGTCGAGCAGCTCGTCGATCGCCGGGTCGCCCCACAGCTGCAGGTCGCGCTCGGACTGCCAGCCGCCGCAGTTGGACTTCTTCAGCCCGGGCGTGACCGCCATCTTGTCCAGCACCACCTGCCGCAGCCGCGCGTTCAGCTCCGCGTGGTCCTCCCAGACGTGGCTGAACACGGGGCTGGTGCCGATCCGGGACCGGCTCAGGCGCAGGCCCGGCTCGGAGGAAGTGAGGTCGTCGATGCTCACCGCGAGGATCCCCATCTCGTCGAGCCGGGATCCCGGCCGGTTGGTGTTATATCTTTACACCGCCCCGGCCGGGGCTCGTCACCGGGCTACCTCGTGCTGGCCAGCGTGTCCGAGGTCAGGTCCACGTCCTTCGTCTCCGGCCCGCGCAGGGCGCCGACCAGCAGCAACAGGCCGCCGATCACGTAGACCACCGCCGTGGTGTACCGCTGTGGCATGAACTCCGCGAGCAGGCCCTCGTAGAACGCGTAGAACGAGGCGACGATCAACGCCATGCTGTAGCCGACGCCGTACCCGGTAGCCCGCAGGTCGGTGCGGAACCGTTCGGACAGGTACGAGGCGGTGCTGCCGAAACAGCAGATCGCGGACAGGAACAGCCCGGCCGTGAGCAGCACCCGGCCCACGAACGAGGTGGTCAGGTTGGACACCAGCACGCAGTAGAACGCCGGCGCCACGGTGGCCGCCACGATCCCGCACAGGGACAGGAACCGGCGCCGGCCGATCCGCTGGCTCAGCGCGCCGCACAGCGGGTACGCGGCGATCAGCACCACTTCGGCGATCACCAGCACCGCGGTGGCGCTCTCCGGCGTGATGTCGTCCAGTGCGCGCAGCGCGACGGGGTACGACGCCGAGGTGGCGTTGCCGCACAGCCAGGCCCCGGACATCAGGATGAGCACCTGGCGCAGGCTGCGCGCGGAGTCGCCGCGCAGCAGCTGCGCCAGCGGGCTCGGGCCCTTGCGCGCGCCGCGCTCGCGCCAGGCCGGGGACTCGTCCACGGTCCGCTGGTAGTAGTAGGCGAACGCGAACGTGACGATCGCGCCGATCAGCACCGGGATGCGCCAGCCCCACTGCTGGTAGGCGCCCTGCTCGGACAGCCGCGAGTTCAGCGCCTGCACCGAGAACGTGACCGCCGAGACCGTGCAGAACGCGATCGGGAAGCCCATCGTGATCAGGCCCCCGTACAGCCCGCGCTTGGGTTTCGGGCTGCTCTCCATGGCCAGCGGCACCGCCCCGGTGTACTGGCCGCCCAGGAACACGCCGGTCACCAGGCGCAGCAGGATCAGCCCGATCATGGCGCCGATGCCGAGCAGCTGGTAGCCGGGCATCAGCGCGAGCGCCAGCGTGCCGACGCCGCTGCCGTACATCGCGATCAGGGTGGCCCGGCGCCGGCCCAGCGAGTCGGCGATCGAGCCGAAGATCACCGCGCCGAGCGGGCGGCCGAGCAGGGTGGCCGCGAAGACCATGCCGTTGAGCAGCGCGACGGTGCCCGGGGACAGCGACGAGGAGGGCATGAAGTACGACAGCGCCGGCCCGACCGCGACGACCGGCAGGTAGATGTCGTAGCTGTCCACCGCGAAGCCCATCGAGGCGCCTCGGGTGGCCCGCCGGCCCTGCGCGATGGACGGCGTGGGCGGCGACGACGGCTCGGACGACGGCACTGTCGTTGGGTTCATGGTCAGCCTCCGAGTGGCGTGGGCGAGGTGGGGAGTTCGGACAGCCAGCCGTGCAGCACGGCGGGGAAATCGACGATCTCTTCCATCGGGTAGTGGCCGATCCCGTCGAGCACGGTGAACCGGGCGCCGGTGATCCGGTCGGCGGTGGCCTCGGCGGACGCCGGGTTCATCCAGAAGTCGTCGGCGCCGACCAGCAGGTGCACCGGGCAGGTGATGCCGGTGAGCCGGTCGCGCAGGTCGTGGCGGTTCCAGGCGATGAGGTCCGAGGTGGACACCTGGGGGTCCTCGCGCCGGTGCATCTCGGCGATGACCTCCCGGCGCGCGGCGTCGACGGACGCGCCGCAGGCCAGCAGCGTCCCGTAGTAGGTGCGGTCGCTGCGGCTGGGCGACACCGCGTCCTCCATCGCGCGCAGCAGGCCGGCGTCGGACTGGCCGTCGGTGTTGTGGGCGTCCGCGGCCATGGTCACCACGCCGGCCAGCTCGCCCGGTATCCGGGTGGCGATGTCCAGCGCGATCTTGCCGCCGATCGAGCAGCCCACGACGTACGGCCGCGTCACGGACAGCGTGCGCAGCAGGTCCACGCAGAAGGCGGCGTAGACACCCAGGTCGGTGACCGGGCCGTCGGCCGGCAGCTCGGAGCGGCCGTGCCCCGGCAGGTCCGGGACGATCACCTGGTAGCCGAGGTCGGCCAGGCCGGCGATCGAGTGCCGCCACTGCACGCCGCTCTGGCCGGCGGAGTGGATGCACAACAGCGGCCGGCCCTGCCCGTAGGTCTCCACGAACGCCATCCGGCCGTTCACGGTGAGGTAGCGGGAGGTTCCGATTACCTGGGCTTTCATTGGCTCCGCTCCTCGGCCACCAGCTCGCGGGCCGCGTCGATCAACAGGTGCACCGGCTTGGTCAGCTGCAGGTAGACGTAGGCGTCGCCCTGCACCCGGAACTGGCCGCGCAGGGCGCGGACCATCAGGTCGTTGCGCGGGCCGGTGAACAGCTCGGTCCAGAACAGCTCGTCGCCGCGCAGGGTGAAGCTGGCGCCGCGCGGGGTGCGGGCGGCCACCTCGATGATCTTGCCCCGGTAGATCCGGAACTGGACCTCGTCGCGCTCGGTGGCCAGCCCGATGGCGCCGTCGAACAGCTGGGTCGCGCCGGCGAACTCCGTGTTCGCGGCCAGCCGGTCGGCCACCGCCCGCGCCCAGCGCGGCGTCAACGGCGCGTTGCCGGCGGGATCCTGGTCCGAGGGTTGCCCCTGCCTGGCCCTGACCAGGAAGGCGCTGGTGCCGCGCTGGAGCAGGTGCCCCTGGTCGTCGCGCAGCTCGATCTGCCGGTTCACCACGCCCTCGGCGCCGTCGGAGCGCCGCCGGCACCCGGTCACGACGGTGCTGAACCGCAGCTTCATGCCCACCGTGACCGGCGCGAGGTAGCGCCAGTTCGTGTCCAGCAGCGCGATCGCGCTGTCCTCCACCACGCCGCTGTCGAAGAGCAGCCCGAAATAGCGGGCTATCCCCCACGGGCCGTGCGCGATCGGCCCGTCGAACCGTTCGTCCGCTCCCCCGTCGGCGGTGTGCATCGGATGCCGGTCGCCGGAGACCCTGGCGAAGTCGGTGAGGTCGTCCGACGACACCGCGAACTCGGCGCTCTCGAACCGTTGCCCCAGGTAGAAATCTTCGAAGAAGAGTGAATTCGACACCACGCATTCCGATCCTCGGCGGGCGGCCGGCGCACGCGCGACCGACGCTTGCCGACTCTCACCGTCCGGTGAACGTACGTTCGTGCCGAGGACCGTAACGAGAGGGGCGGGCTTCGTCAACACCGGCTCTTGGCGTGCGAGAACTTGACATCCGGTGCGGTGAGATAGAGCATCACGCCATGGACGATCGTTCACCGAAGGCTCGCGACAGCGCGCTGGTATCCCGGGACCGGCTGTATATCGGCGCGTTGGAGGCGTTCGCCGAGCGAGGTTTTCACGGCGCCTCGATGCGGGACATCGCGAGCCGGTCCGGAATGGCGCTGGGCAACCTGTACAACCACACGTCGTCCAAGGCCGAGCTGCTGGTCCAACTGCTCAAGCGCGCCACCTACGACCATCTGGCCGACACCGAGTGGGCCGTTTCGGCGGCCGGCCCGGATCCCCGCGACCAGTTCGTCGCCGCCGTGCGGGCCTATGTCCGTTTCATCCTGGACCGGCCGCTCGAATCGATGATCGCGCACAGTGAGGTCCGCTATCTCGGCGAGGACGACCGCAAGCGGCTGGTGATCGCCAGGGACCGGCTGGAGGCGATCTTCGGCAACATCGTGCACGAGGGCGTCCGCACCGGCGTGTTCACCACCCCGCACCCGGATGAGGTCACCAAGGCTGTGCTGCCGATGTGCTCGGGCATCGCGAACTGGTACCGGCCGGACGGCCCGCTGAGCAAGGACGAGGTCTGCGAGCGGTTCGCCACCTACGCGGCCGCCGTGGTGCAGCCGGTCGCGAGGAGCGCGTCATGACCACCCTCTACGCCTCACTGGCGCGCACCGCCGCCGAGTGGCCCGAGCGGCCGGCGCTGGTCGACTGCGCCGAGCCGGCCAATGGCGCCACCCAGACCTACCGTGAGCTGCTCGCCGACGTCGACGCCCTGGCCGGCGGGCTGCGCGAGCTCGGGTTCGACCGGGGTGACGCGATAGCGGTCTGGCTGCCGAACTGCCTGCCGTGGCCCCGGCTGCTGTTCGCCGCCGCCAAGCTCGGCGTGCTGGTGGTGCCGCTGAACACCCGCTACCGGCCCAAGGAGCTGTACCACCTGCTCGCCACCAGCCAGGCGAAGGCGCTGGTCTACGCCCCGAAGTTCGAGACAGTCGACTTCGGCTCGCGGCTGGAGGAGGTGTGGGCCGCCGGCGGCGAGCTGCCCCTGCGCTGGCTGGTCACCGTGGGCCAGGACAAGCGGGCCGAGCGGGCCGGCGCGCCCGACTGGCTGACCACCGTGCCCCTCACCGAGCTGCACCGGTCCGCGACGCCCGAGCTGGCCGAGCCCGGCGACCCGCTGGTCGTGTTCGGCACCTCCGGGACCACCTCCGCGCCGAAGCTCGCGGTCCACACCCACGCCTCCATCGGCGCGCACATGCCCGCCGTGGCGCGGGCGATCGGCCTGGGCCCGGACCAGACCCAGCTGTGCGTGCTGCCGCTGGGCGGCGTGTTCGGGTTCGTCCCGTTCGTGGCAGGCATCCTCGGCGGCACGCCGTCGGTGCTGTTGCCGGTCTTCGACTCCGCGCGGGTCCGCGACGCGCTCGCCCGGCACCGCGCCACGTTCATGACCTGCGCCGAAGGCCCGCTGCGCGAGCTGCTCGCGGACCCGTCGCTGGCCGAGGCGGGCGGGCACCTGGCGAAGACGGTCACCGGCGGGGTCGCGATCGACGACATCGTCGCGGCGGCCGCCCCGCACGGCATCTCGGCGATGAACGTCTACGGCTCCTCCGAGGTGCTGGCCTACGCCGCGACCTGGTCGTTCGACGCGTCGCCCGAGCAGCGCACGGTCCCGGGCGGCCGGCTGGTGGCGCCCGGCTTCCAGGTGCGCGTGATGTCCGCCGAGGACCCGTCGCGTCCCTCGGCCGAGGGCGAGTACGGCGAGCTGCAGTTCCGGGGGCCGACGGTGTTCGCCGGCTACTTGGCCAACGAGGCCGCCACCGCGAAGGCGTTCACCTCGGACGGCTGGTACCGCAGCGGGGACTTCGGCCTGGAGCTGCCCGACGAGGGTGCCGGCCAGGCCTTCCAGTTCCGGTCACGGCTCGACGACAAGCTGCGGCTGCGCGGCTACCTGGTGAACCCCTCGGACATCGAGACGGCGCTGCACGAGCACCCGGCGGTCGACATGGCGCAGCTGGTCGGCGTGCGCGACCAGCACACCGGTGACCACCTGCCCGTCGCGTTCGTCCGGCTCGTTCCCGGCGGAAGCGCGACCGCGGACGAGCTGCTGGAGCACTGCCGGGCCCGGCTGGCCAGCTTCAAGGTGCCGGATCTTGTGGAGATCGTCGCCGCGTTCCCTACCACCCCGAGCGCGAACGGTGACAAGGTTCGTAAGGAAGAGCTACGGAGAAAGGCGGCGACCCTCTTGACCGAGAAGGCCCAGACGAGCAAGCCCGCGCCGGAGGTCCGTTCGGACATCGCGCTGGCCACCACCGACCGGGTGTCGGTGCACGGCATCGACCTGCCCAACGACATCCTCGGCAAGGTCAACGTGGGCGACTTTGCCTACCTGGAGCTGTTCCGGCGGCTGCCGTCGCAGTCCGAGTCGGTGGTGTTCAACGCGCTCGTGGTGGCGCTCATCGAGCACGGCCTGACGCCGAACGCGCTGGCCAGCAGGCTGACCTACCAGGGCGCGCCGGAGTCGCTGCAGGGCGCGGTGGCGGCCGGGCTGCTCGGGCTGGGCAACCGGTTCGTCGGCACCATGGAGGGCGCCGCGCGGCTGTGCCAGGAGCACGCCGACGAGCCCGGCTGGCGCGACGACCCCGCGCAGCTCGACCAGCTCGCGGAGAAGATCGTGGCCGAGCACGCCGAAGCCGGCCGGTTCGTCCCCGGGATCGGGCACGGCCTGCACAAGCCCGTCGACCCCAGGGCCGAGCGGCTGTTCGAGATCGCCAACGAGCAGGGCCTCGACCCGGCGAACGAGAAGCTGATCCGGGCCATCTCGGCGGCCGCGCAGCGGCGCAGCGGCAAGGTGCTTCCGGTCAACGTCACCGGCGCGATCGGCGCCATCGCCAGCACCCTCGGCGTGCCGTGGGCCGTCGTCAGAGGCCTGGGCGTGATGGCGCGCGCGATCGGCCTGGTCGGGCACCTCCTGGAGGAGCGCGAGCGGCCGCTGGCCCTGAACGTCTGGGCGGAGGCCGAGCGCAAGTCCATGGCGCACCTGCGGCACCCCGAACGGCCGTGACGGCTTCAGGCTGGCGGCGCACGGTCGCCTCGGTGTTCGAAGGGGTGGACACCGGGCTGCGGATCCAGGACGTCGACGTCTCGGCGCCCGGGCCGGACGAGGTGCTGCTCACCGTCGCGGCCTGCGGCGCCTGCCACAGCGACGTGCACAAGCTGGAGGGCCACGGCACGGTGGCGCCGCCGTGCGTGCTCGGCCACGAGCTGTCCGGCACGCTCGCCGAGGTGGGCGCCTCGGTCACCGGGCTGCGGCCCGGCGACCGGGTGGCGTGCTCGTTCATGGTGCCGTGCGGGGGGTGTGCGGCGTGCACTGCCGGCGCGCAGGACGACTGCGGCCCGTTCCGCTCCGCCATGCAGCGCGACGGGCTGCGGTTCGACGGCTCGTACCGGTACCAGCTCCCCGACGGCACCGGGCTGCGGGCCTCCGGGGTCGGCGGGCTGTCCCGCCAGGTCGTGCTGCCGGCCACCGCGGTGTTCGCCCTCCCCGACGGGTGGCCGCGGCGGTGGCCGCTGGCGGACGTCGCGGTGCTCGGCTGCGCGGGGCTGACCGCGTACGGCGCCGTGCACCGGGCCGCGCGCGGCACCGAGGGCGAGCGGGTGGTGGTGCTCGGCGCCGGCGGGGTCGGGCTGTGCGTGGTCGCGCTGGCGGCCCACGACAAGGCGTCCGGTGTGGTGGCCGTCGACCTGCGCGCGGACGCCCTGGGCGCCGCCCGAGACTTCGGCGCGGTCGCCGCGCTGGACGGCACCGCGCCCGACCTGGCCGACTCGGTGCGAGACGCGCTGGGCGGCGACCCGGACGTCGTGTTCGACACCGTCGGCACCCCGGGCAGCCTGTCGCAGGCGCAGCGGCTGCTCGCGGTCGGCGGCCGCGTCGTGGTCACCGGCCTCGGCGGCACCGGCGGCCCGGGCCTGATCGAGGGGCTGCCGGCGTTCGTGCGCCGCAAGCTGTCGATCATCGGCTCGTACGCGGGGCGGCCGGACGAGGACATGCCCCGGTTGCTGGCCGCGGTGCGGGCCGGCGCGCTGGACCCGTCCCGGCTCATCTCCGCCCGCTACCCGTTCGAGGACGCCGCCCAGGCCTACGCGGACGTCGCGGCCGGGAAGATCGTCGGGAGGGCGCTCATCGAGTTCTGAGGCCTGTGGAGGATCGCACGACGAGTTCCCAGGTGTGAAGCGGGACCGGGCCAGCGGCGGGAGGCCCGAGGGCGATCGTGCCGAGTAGGCGACCTTGGTCGTGCAGGGACTGACGGACAGTGGTCAGTGACGGGGTGGCGCCGGACGCGTGTGGGTTGTCGTCGAACCCCAGGATGGAGAGGTCCGCCGGCACGGCTCGGCGGAGTTCGGCGGCGGCCTGGAGCGCACCGAAGGCGAGTTCGTCGCTCATCGCGAGGATTGCGGTAGTTCCGGGATTGTCGCGCAGGACGGCGCGGGCGGCGTCGCGGCCACTCTCGCGGCTGTTCGTCGGGACCTCGTAGACGGGCGTGAGACTCCAGTCGTGCCCCGCGTCGCGGTATGCGGCCGCGTAGCCGGCCAGACGCTCCCGTGTAACGCGGAAGCTTGCGGCAGCCTGCTGGGAAAGGTCCACCGGACGGACGCCGTGACGGGTGCCGCCCAGCGGAAAAGAGATCACCGCCAGATTGCGGTGACCGCGCTCGAGCAGGTGGTATGCCGCCGCCTCGGCGGCTGCGCGGTCGTCGATGCCGACGAAGATCCGCCCGGGTAGTTGCGGCCCACCGTTCGTGAGTATCGGCAGGTTCCGCCGCAGGCCGGCGTCTACCAGCGGGTGGTCATCGGGCAGGGCGAACAACACGAGTGCGTCGACGGCCGCGACCTGGATCAGGGCCGTGTCCGCTGCCGACCCGGTGGTCGGTACCAGGTGCAGCCCGACCTCGTGTGCGCCGCAGGCATGCGCGAGTCCCTTCAGGAACGCAACCGCGCCGGGGTCGTCGAACGCATAGGCCAGGCTCTCGCCGAGGACGACTCCCAGGGCGCCGGCCCGCCCGCGACGCAACGACCGGGCGGTGGGATGTGGCCCGGGGTAGCCGAGGCCCTCGGCCGTGGCGAAGATGCGCTCCCGCAGGTCGGAGGAGAGCTTCTCGGGCCTGTTGTAGGCGTTCGAGACGGTCATCACCGAGACGCCCACGGCCGTGGCCACGGTGGCGAGCGTTGGTCGTGAAGGGCTGGCCACTGCGGAAGTGTATCGATAAACTCTCGCAGAATATCGATATACCTCATGGAGGAGGACTCCATGTTCCGTGCGGTCGTGGTCGGTGCCGGCATGGCCGCGGACTTCTGGCTGCCTCCGCTGTGTGCCCGTGACGATGTCCAGATCACCGCCATCGTCGAGATCGATCCGGCCCGGGGAAGCTCGCTCATCGAGCGGTACGGCCTGGGCTGCGAACAGTACCCTCAGGTGGCGACGGCCGTCACGGAGACCGATGCCAACCTGGTCGTCAACCTCACGCCTCCGGCGGCGCACCGCGCCGTCGCCGAGGAGGCCCTGGCCGCCGGGTGCGATGTGTTCGGGGAGAAGCCGGTGGCCGAGTCGCTCGCCGATGCCCGCGCGATCACCGCCTCGGCCCGAGCGGCCGGCCGACGCTACATCGTGATGCAGAACCGACGATTCGCGCCCGGAATGCGAGCATTGCGGGAGGGCATTGCGGCGGGTTTGATCGGCCGGCCCACCTTCGTATGTGCCGACATGTTCGTCGCGCCGCACCACTACGGGGGCTTCCGGGAAGAGACGATGGAGCACCCACTGCTGCTCGACATGGCCATTCACACCTTCGACCAGGCGCGCTTCCTCATCGGCGCCGACCCGGTTTCGGTGTACTGCCATGAGTTCAACCCTGCCGGCTCGTGGTACCTGGGCAACGCCGCCGCGAGTTGTGTGTTCGAGTTTGGTGACGGAACGGTGTTCTCCTATCGCGGATCGTGGGTGGGCGAGGGGTGCGCCACCTCCTTTGACGCCACATGGCGCGTGACCGGGACGGCAGGCAGCGTGCTCTGGGACGGAGTTGGCGCGCCCCGTGGGGAGGCCGCTCTCCGGTCCGATTCGCGGTATTTCTGGCCCACCGAACGAGTTGGGTGGCCGAATCCGGAACTGGATCGTGACGCCACGCATCACAGCGAAGCGATCGAGGCCACGCTCAACACCCTCCGTGCGGGTGGTTGTCCAGAAACGGACAGCGCCGACAACATCCCCAGCTTGGCGATGGCCCTGGCCGCGATCATCAGCGGCCGCGAACGCCGGCTGGTGTCGCTCCCCCGGTGATGCTTCGCACGTCGTGCGGTGGTGGAGAGGTTCCTGAGCTGCTGGAAGGACTGCCTCCATAGCGTGAGGGCATCGTAGATGCTGTCATGATGCATTAGACGGATGCCGAGCCCGGTGGTCCACTGGATCCCCGTGAGGTCACAGGTCCAGGAGCGACGGAGCGCGGCGCCGGTCGTCGCCGCCGAGCCGAGGCGTCTTCCGTCGGTCGTGCTCAAGTTCGTCATGGCGGTCAGCGGCGCCGCGATGCTGCTGTTCCTGCTGGGACACATGCTCGGCAACCTGAAGATCTTTCTCGGGGCCGAGGCGCTGAACGCGTACGGCGCGTGGCTGCGCACGCTGCTGGAGCCGGCGGTGCCCTACGAAGGCACCCTGTGGCTGCTCCGGCTCGGGCTGGTCGCGGCGGTGCTGGCGCACATCTGGTCGGCGGTGCTGCTGACGCTGCGCGCGCGGCGGGCACGGCCGGTCAGGTACGCGGTGCGCAACAAGGTGCCGGGCAGCTACGCCGCGCGCACCATGCGCTGGGGCGGCGTGATCATCGCGCTGTTCGTGGTCTACCACCTGCTCGACCTGACCACCGGCACGCTGAACCCGCACGGCCAGCACCTGCAGGTGTACCAGAACCTGGAGGCCGACTTCGCCCCCGGGCGCTGGTACGTCACGGTGTTCTACGTCCTCGCCGTGGTGGCCGTCGGGTTCCACGTGCGGCACGGCCTGTGGAGCGCGCTGCAGACCCTGGGCTGGTCCAACGCCGCCCGGCAGCGCTCGCTCAAGCGCGTGTCCACCGGGTTCGCCGCCGTCCTCACCGCCGGCTTCCTCGTTGTCCCGCTCGCCGTCACCTTCGGATTGGTCTGAGCATGTCGTACTTCGACTACACGGTTGGTTCACCGGTCGCCGACACCGCCGCCCCGGACGGACCCGTCGAGACCCGCTGGGAGCGACGCCGGTTCGGGGTGAAGCTGGTCAACCCGGCCAACAAGCGCAAGATGCGCGTCATCGTGGTCGGCACCGGGCTGGCCGGCGCGTCCGCCGGCGCCTCGCTGGCCGAGCTGGGCTACCACGTCAGCTCGTTCTGCTACCAGGACAGCCCCCGGCGGGCGCACTCCATCGCCGCGCAGGGCGGCATCAACGCCGCGAAGAACTACCGCAACGACGGCGACAGCGTGTTCCGGCTGTTCTACGACACGGTCAAGGGCGGCGACTTCCGGGCGCGGGAGTCGAACGTGTACCGGCTGGCCGAGATCAGCCGGCAGATCATCGACCAGTGCGTGGCGCAGGGCGTGCCGTTCGCGCGCGAGTACGGCGGGCTGCTCGACACGCGCTCGTTCGGCGGCGTGCAGGTGTCGCGGACCTTCTACGCGCGGGGGCAGACCGGCCAGCAGCTGCTGATCGGCGCCTACCAGGCCCTGGAGCGCCAGATCGACGCCGGCAACGTGGACATGTATCCGCGCCACGAGATGCTGGAGCTGATCACGGTGGCCGGCCGGGCCCGCGGCATCGTGGCCAGGGACCTGGTCACCGGCGAGATCGGCACGCACCTGGCGGACGCGGTGGTGCTGGCCTCCGGCGGCTACGGCAACGTCTTCTACCTGTCCACCAACGCCAAGGGCTGCAACGTCACGGCGAGCTGGCGGGCGCACCGCAAGGGCGCGCTGTTCGCCAACCCCTGCTACACCCAGATCCACCCGACCTGCATCCCGGTGTCCGGCGACCACCAGTCGAAGCTGACCCTGATGTCGGAGTCGCTGCGCAACGACGGGCGGGTGTGGGTGCCGCTGCGGCCCGGCGACGACCGCGCCCCGAACGACATCCCGCACGCCGAGCGGGACTACTTCCTGGAGCGGATGTACCCGTCGTTCGGCAACCTGGTGCCCCGCGACATCGCCAGCCGGGCGGCCAAGAAGGTGTGCGACGAGAAGCGCGGCGTCGGCCCCACCGGTCTGGGCGTGTACCTGGACTTCGACGACGCCATCCAGCGGCTGGGCCGCGACGCGGTGGCCGCCAAGTACGGGAACCTGTTCCAGATGTACCAGCGGATCACCGGCGAGGACCCGTACCGGGTGCCGATGCGGATCTTCCCGGCGGTGCACTACACCATGGGCGGGCTGTGGGTGGACTACGACCTGCAGACCACCATCCCCGGCCTGTACGCCGCCGGGGAGGCGAACTTCTCCGACCACGGCGCCAACCGGCTCGGCGCGTCCGCGCTGATGCAGGGCCTGGCCGACGGCTACTTCGTGCTGCCGGTGACCATCGGCGACTACCTGGCCGGCAACCGCCTCGACCCGGTCGACCCGGACGCGCCCGAGGTCCGGGAGGCCGAGCGGGCCGTGACCGACCGGATCGAGCGGCTGCTGGCCGTCGACGGGCACCGCACCGTCGACTCGTTCCACCGCGAGCTGGGCCACCTGATGTGGGACCACTGCGGCATGGAGCGCACCGAGGAGGGCCTGCGCAAGGCGCTGGAGCGCATCCCGGAGCTGCGCAGGGAGTTCTGGACGAACGTCTCGGTGCCCGGATCCGGCGCCAGCCTGAACCAGAGCCTGGAGAAGGCCGGCCGGGTCGCCGACTTCTTCGAGCTGGCCGAGCTGATGTGCCTGGACGCGCTGCACCGCACCGAGTCGTGCGGCGGCCACTTCCGCGCGGAGAGCCAGACCGAGGACGGCGAGGCCGAGCGCGACGACGAGAACTTCGCCTACGCGGCCGCCTGGGGGTACACCGGCGAGGGCCAGCCACCGGTGCTGCACAAAGAGCCGCTGACGTTCGACTACGTACACCCGACCAAGCGGAGCTACCGGTGAGACTCACCCTGCGGATCTGGCGGCAGGCAGCCGGCGACGAGAAGGGCCGGCTAAGGACCTACCAGGTGGACGACGCGTCCGAGGACATGTCGTTCCTGGAGCTGATCGACGTGCTCAACGAGACGCTGATCCTGCGCGGCGAGGAGCCGGTGGCGTTCGACCACGACTGCCGGGAGGGCATCTGCGGGGCGTGCAGCATGGTCATCGACGGCGTGCCGCACGGGCCGGAGAAGGCCACCACGACGTGCCAGCTGCACCTGCGGTCGTTCTCCGACGGCGACACCATCACCGTGGAGCCGTTCCGCGCCGGCGGGTTCCCGGTGGTCAAGGACCTGGTGGTGGACCGCTCGGCGTTCGACCGGATCATCGCGGCCGGCGGCTACATCACCGCGCCCACCGGGGCCGCCCCGGACGCGCACGCCATCCTGGTGCCCAAGGCGGCCGCCGACCGCTCCTTCGCGGCGGCCAACTGCATCGGCTGCGGCGCCTGCGTGGCCGCCTGCCCGAACGGCTCCGCCTCGCTGTTCCTGGGCGCCAAGATCACCCACCTCGGCGAGCTGCCGCAGGGGCAGCCCGAGCGCGACGAGCGAGTGGTGAAGATGGTCGCCGCGCACGACGAGAACGGCTTCGGCGGCTGCACCAACACCGGGGCGTGCACCGAGGTCTGCCCCAAGGAGATCCCGCTGGACGTGATCTCCCAGCTCAACCACGACTACCTGGCCGCGCGGCGCCGCTCGAAGTAGGTGTCGGTGTCGTACCAGCCCAGCAGCGCGCCGCCGTCCACGTCGACGGCCTGCCCGCACAGCATGTCGGCGCGGTCCGACGCCAGGTAGAGCACCATCTCGGCCTGGTCCTCCGGGGTGGCGAGGCGGCCGCGCGGGACGCTCTTGCGGCGGGCGTTCAGCGTGGCCTCGTCGGCCATCTCGGCGAGCATCGGGGTGAGCACCGGGCCGGGGCAGACCGCGTTGACGCTGATCCCGTCCGGGGCGGCCTCGTATGCCAGGTGCCGGGTGAACGCGACCAGGCCGGCCTTGCTCGCGGTGTAGCTTGCGCCGGCGTTGAAGCTGATCCGCTTGGCGGCCACCGACGCGATGTTGACGATCTTGCCGTAGCCCCGCTCGCGCATGCCGGGAAGCACCGCGCGGGAGCACAGGAACGGCCCCGTCAGGTTGACGTCCAGCACCCGCCGCCACGCCTCGGGGTCGGTCTCCTCGACGACCTGGGTGGTGGTGATCGCGGCGTTGTTCACCAGGATGTCGACGGTGCCCGCGTGCGCGACCAGGGCGTCCACCTGCGCCTCGTCGGTGACGTCCACGCCGAGCGAGCTGGCCTTCCCGCCCACCGAGGTGATCTCCTGGGCCGCGGCGGCGGCCGCTGCCTCGTCCAGGTCGGCGACGACCACCGTGGCGCCGCCGGCCGCGAAGCCGTGCGCGATGGCGTTGCCGATGCCTCGGGCGGCGCCGGTGACCACGGCGGTCCGCCCGTCGAACCGAAGCGGTGCGGGGTGTGACACGGGGCCTCCTCGGGGGGTCAGCGGACGAACCGGTCGGCGAAGTCGGCGCCCAGGCCCACCCGCTCGTAGTGCCGGCGGGCGTTGTCCAGCTTGCTGAACACGTCCTCCACCCCGGTCGGGTTGCCGTCCGGGTCGACGTAGATGTACGCGCCGGTGACGTGGAACAGCGTCACCATCTCCGCCACGCCGTCGGGCACCTCCAGGGTGTGGATGTCACCCGGCGGCTCGAAGGCGTAGCTGCCCTGCTCGGCCCACCAGTCGTGCTCCAGGTAGTGCCAGCGGCCGCGCAACGTGGTGGCGTGCACCGGGCCGGCGTGGCGGTGCCGGGACAGGATGCCGGAGCGGCGCACCCGCAGGATGTTCACGAAGTAGCCCTGGCTCACCGCGAACAGCAGCGGCCGGAACGACACGTCGGGCGCCTGCGGCACCCACAGCCGCTCGTCACAGTCCAGGTCGAGCGCGTTCAGCTCGACCAGATCCTCGACGGTTCCCGGCAGCAGCGGGCCTCGGTAGGCGACGGCCTCGTCGGATCGTGTCACGGTGACCTCCTTGACGTGTCGGATGGTGGTGGCGAGGACAGCGGCAGCACCGCGCTCAGCCCGGCGTCCACCGGCAGCACCACGCCGGTGATCCACCTCGCGGCAGGGCTGGCCAGGAAGAGCACGGCGTGCGCCGCGTCCCAGGCGTCGCCCTCGGTGCGCAGCGGCGCCACCTCGCGGCGGTACCTGCGCATCTCCGCGCTGGGTGCGCGGGCCGCGATCCGGGGCGTGTAGAGCTGGCCGGGGGCCACCGCGTTCACCCGGATCCCGTCCGGGCCGTGCTGGCCGGCCATGGCCCGGGTCAGGTTGTTCACCGCGCCCTTGGTGGTCGCGTAGCTCAGGTGCGGGTAGCCGCCGCCGAGCCCGGACACCGACCCCATGTTCACGATGGACCCGCCGCCGCGCGCCCGCATCAGCGGCACCGCGTGCTTGACAGTCGTCATCATGGCCGTGACGTTCACCCGCAGCGCCAGCTCCCAGGCCACCGGATCCAGGTCCTCCGCGGTACCGGTCGGCCCCACGATGCCGACGTTGTTGACCAGCACGTCCAGCCCGCCGAGCCGCTCCGCGCAGTCCCGGATCGCGGCGCCGAGCGCGTCCTGGTCCGCGACGTCGACGCCGACCGCGTGGCCGTCGGCACCCTCGGCGCGCACCAGCGCCAGCGTCTGCTCCGCCGCCTGCGCTCGTAGGTCGAGCACGGCCACCGACGCGCCGTAGCGGGCGAGCAGCACCGCGCAGGCCCGGCCGATGCCGACCCCCTCCCCCTCCGAACCGCCGCCGACGACGACCGCCACCCGCCCGCTCAGGTCGAACGCCGACTCACGCATCGGCCACCACCAGCGCCAGCGGGCCGGGAGCCGCTTTGATCGCGCCCAGCGCGCTGATCACGATCGACCGGGACAACGCGCCGGCCAGCCGGGCGTCGCGCTCGCGGTAGGCGCGCACCAGCCGGCGGTGGTCCTGCAGCGACAGCTCCGGGCGGCCGGGCTGGGACAGGCTGTGGTGGCGCAGCCGCAGCACGGCGACGCCCAGCGAGTCCAGGGTGCGCTTGAGCGTGAGGTCGCCCGCGACGTCGCCGGCGCGCTCGTGGAACGTCACGTTGTGCCAGAAGGACCCGGTCACATCGCCGGCGCGCACCGAGGCGTCCATCCGCGCGACCACGTCGTCGAGGGCCGCGAGCTGCGCGGCGTCGGCGCGCTCGGCGACCCGCTCGGACACCATCGCGTACAGCTCCCCGCGCAGCCGGTAGACCTCCTCCACCCTGGCCAGCTCCAGCACCGCCACCCGGGGCCGGCGCCGGGCCGGGATGGTGACCAGGCCCTCCTTCTCCAGCACCATCAGCGCCTCGCGCACCGGGGTGCGGCTGCTCTCGAAGCGCTTGGCCAACTCCACCGAGTTCAGGTCGGCCCCCGGGGCGAGGCGGCCCTCGATGATGTCCCGCGCCACCTCGGCGACGATCACCCCGACCCGCGAGTCGGCCCGGTCGTCCACCCCCAGCAACCGGCCGAGCACGGCGGCGCCGGCCGGTGCCAGGCCGGCCAGGCTGCGTTCGCTTTCTGTCGACACATTGCGAAGTATGCCGCACTAGGTTTGACTTCTCTACGGGAGATGCTGTGAGAGTGTCGACACTTAGGAGTGCGATGAACGCCGCCGACCGTTACCGCGAGGGCCTCGAGGTCCGACGTTCCGTGCTCGGGTCCGAGTACGTGGCCAACGCCCTCGCCGACGCGGAGAACCCGTCCGCGCTGCAGCGGATGGTCACCGAGTTCGGCTGGGGGTTCGTCTGGGCGCGCGACGAGCTGCCCCGGCAGACGCGCAGCCTGCTCACCGTCGCGCTGCTGACCGCGCTGAACCGGCCGCACGAGCTGCTCGCCCATGTCCGGGGCGCCGTGCGCAACGGCTGCACGCGCGAACAGATCGAGGAGGCCGTGCTGCACTGCGCGGCCTACTGCGGCCTGCCCGCCGCCATCGACGCCATGCGGGTGGTCGAGCAGGCGCTCGCGGAGTCGTGACGCCGACTACTCCGAGGCCTACTCAGAGGCCAGCGCCGCGGCGGCGGCCCGGCGGATGTGCTCGCCCCACAGCGTGCTGGCGCCGGTCGCGTCGCCGGCCACGATCCGCTCCAGCACCTGCTCGATCTCGGCGATGCTCTCCGCCGGGCGGCCCGGGCGGGACAGCGAGCGGGCGCGCAGCCGGTACAGCCTGCTCTGCAGCAGCGCGGCCTGGTCGCGCAGCACGTCGTTGCCGGCGCCCGCGTAGAGCACCCGGTAGAACTCGCGCTTGGTCTCCAGCATGACCACCACCTCGCTGGAGCTGTGCTCCTCGCGCAGCCGGGCGATGGTGTCGGCCAGCCGTTCGACGGTGGCGGCGTCGGCGCGCTGCACGAACAGGCGCACCGCGAAGCACTCCAGCGCCTCGCGCACCTCGTAGACGGCGCGCGCCTCGTCGTCGGTCATCGCCGTCACGATCGGCCCCTTGTGCGGGGTGACGGTGATGAACCCCTCCGCCTCGAGCTGCCGGTACGCCTCCCGCAGGGTGTTGCGGGACACGTCCAGCTCCTCGCGCAGCTCGCGCTCGATGAGCCGCTGGCCGGGCGCGAGCCCGCCGCTGATGATCTCGGCGCGGATGGCGTCGACGACCTGCTCGCGCACCGGCGCCAGCACGCGGGTGACCTTCATGCTCTCGCTCCCGTCTCGGATCGTGGCCTGGGAACGCTATCAGCGCTGTACAACTGCCCTATTGACCGATTGTAGGGCAATTGGTTAGCGTCGGTCGTCCCCGACGCCGCCAGGAAGGCCAGACATGTCGAACCCGCTCCCCCGGCACTACGGACTGTTCATCGACAACGAGTTCGTCGAGCCGGCCGGGGACGACCTGCTGGACGTCGACAACCCGGCGACCGGCGAGGTGTGGGCGCGGGTGCCGGACGCCTCGGCCGAGGACGTGGATCGGGCGGTGCGCAGCGCGCGGCGGGCGTTCAGCGAGGGCGACTGGCCCGGGTACCGCGCGGCGGACCGGGCGAAGCTGCTCATCCGCATCGGCGAGGCCGTCGCCGAGCACGCCGAGGAGCTGGCCGACCTGCAGGTGCGGGAGAACGGCAAGCTGCACCGCGAGATGTACGGCCAGGCCAAGCTGATGCCGGAGTACTTCAACTACTACGCCGGCCTGGCCCAGCAGCCCCTCGGGCACACCAACCCGCTGCACCTGTCCGACATGATCAACTACACCGTGCGGGAGCCGCTCGGGGTGGTCGCCGCGATCACGCCGTGGAACTCGCCGCTGCTGCTGCTGGCTTGGAAGCTCGGGCCGGCGCTGGCGGCCGGGTGCACGGTGGTGGCCAAGCCGTCCGAGGTCACGCCGGTGTCCACGCTGCGGTTCGCCGAGATCGCCGCCGGGTGCGGGCTGCCGCCGGGGGTGCTCAACGTGGTCACCGGCCTCGGCCAGCCCAGCGGCGCCGCGCTGACCGGCCACCCCGACGTGGACAAGATCGCGTTCACCGGCTCGACGGCCACCGGGCAGGCCATCGCCTCGGTCGCCGGCCGCACGCTCAAGCGCGTCTCGCTGGAGCTGGGTGGCAAGTCGCCGAACATCGTGTTCGAGGACGCGGACCTGGACAGCGCGGTGAACGGCCTGGTCGCGGGCATCTTCGGGGCCAGCGGGCAGACCTGCATGGCCGGCTCGCGCATCCTCGTGCAGGACGGCGTCTACGACCGGGTGGTGGACGAGCTGGCGCGGCGTGCCGAGGCCATCGTGGTCGGCGACCCGACCGACGCGGCCAGCCAGATGGGCACCATCGCCAGCCGCGCGCAGCTGGAGAAGGTGCTGCACTACATCCAGGTGGCCAAGGACGACGGCGCGCGGCTGGCCGCCGGCGGCGAACCGGCCACCGTGCCCGGCCTGCCGAACGGGCTGTTCGTCCGGCCCACGGTGTTCGCCGACGTCACGAACGACATGAAGATCGCGCGCGAGGAGGTGTTCGGGCCGATCGCGTCGGTGCTGCGGTTCGACAGCGAGGACGACGCGGTGCGCATCGCGAACGACACCGAGTTCGGGCTGGCCGCCGGGGTGTGGACGCAGAACGTGCAGCGCGCGCACCGGGTGTCCGGACGGCTGCGCGCCGGCACGGTGTGGATCAACAACTATCGCAAGTCCGGCTACTCCACGCCGTTCGGTGGCTACAAGCAGAGCGGCATCGGACGGGAGAACGGCCCCGACGCGCTGCGCGAGTACACCGAGGAGAAGAGCGTCTGGGTGGACACCGGCCAGGGCGTCAAGGACCCGTTCAACCCGAGGGCCTGAGCCGACATGTCCACCGACGTGACAGACGTGCTCGTCATCGGCTCCGGGATCGCCGGGCTGTCCGCCGCCGTGGCCGCCGCCGAGGAGCTGGGCGGCGCCGGCTCGGTGGTCGTGCTGGACCGCGCGCCCCGGGCCGAGGCCGGCGGCAACACCCGCTGGACGGCCGCCTACTTCCGGCTCGACGACGTCTACGAGCCGGGGCCGAACTTCGTCGACGACGTGATCGGCTTCTCCGACGGCCGCACGCCGCGTTGGTACGTGGACGCGCTGCTGGAGCGGCTGCCGGAGACCATGGAGTGGATCCAGGGCCACGGCGCCCGGTTCCGCCGGATGCCCACGTACTTCATCAACAGCACCCGCCCCCGGCTGCAGCCGGTCGGTGGCGGCGAGGGCCTGCTGTCCGCGCTGCGGCCGGCCGCCGAGCGACTGGGCGTCACCTTCCGCTACGAGACCACCGCGCACCGGCTGGTCACCGGCGACGGGGCGGTCACCGGGGTCGAGGTCACCGGCCCGGACGGCGGCCGTGCCACGCTGCCGGCGCGGACGGTGGTGATCGCCTCCGGTGGTTTCGAAGGCGACACCGCGTACCTGGGTGAGCAGTTGGGCGCGGACGCCGGCACGCTGCTGCCGATCGCGCCGAGCGTGCGGCTCAACCGCGGCGAGGGCATCCGGATGGCGCTCGCCGCCGGGGCCGCCCGCGCCGGGCAGTGGGACACCTTCCACGCCGAGCCGGTGGACCCGCGCAGCAAGGACGCCGAGGCGCTGGTCATGGTGTTCCCGTACGGGATTCTGGTGGACCGGGGCGGCGAGCGGTTCATCGACGAGGCCCGGGGCACCGTCGACGAGACCTACGAGAGCACGGCCCGGGCCATCTGGTCGCGCGACGGCGGCACCGCCTGGTTCATCACCGACCAGTCGCTGCGCCGGGTGGACGACCACGAGCGCGGCCTGCTGACCGGCGTGCCGCCGGTACGGGCGGACACCGTCTCCGAACTGGCCACCGCACTCGACCTGCCGCCCGAGGTGCTGGCCGACACGATCGACCGGTTCAACGCCGCCACGCCGACCGTCGGGTCGTTCGACTGGCGCCGCCCGGACGGGCTGGCCACCGTCGGCCTGGAGCCGGCCAAGAGCAACTGGGCGTTGCCGCTGGTCTCGCCGCCGTTCCTGGCCTACCCGGTGGCCTGCTCGATCGTGTTCACCTTCGGCGGGCTGGCCACGGACGTGCGCGCCCGGGTGGTCCGCGAGGACGGCGGCGCGATCGACGGCCTGTACGCCGCCGGCGAGTGCACCGGCCTCTACCACGGCAAGTACCCGGGCGGGACGTCCGTGCTGCGCGGCATGGTGTACGGCCGGGTCGCCGGCACCGACGCCGCCCGGAGCTCCCATGCCTGAGGTGGCGCTCTGCCGCCGGGACGAGGCGCCGCATCTTACACCTACATCGCCGAGATCGCCGCTCGCGCTCGGCGAGGGCTGTGGTCCACCAGCCTCTACGTCTCGGTGACCGCCGAATCGTGCTCGCCTCGTTGATCGGCGCCGGAGCCTCCAGCCTGCTCGGCGAGCAGACGCCGCGGGACCGGGGCTGGCGGATCCCGTTCCTGGTCGGTGGGCTGCTCGGGTTCGTCGGGCTCTACCTGCGCCGGGGCCTCGCGGAGACCGGTCCGTTCACCTCCGGGCGGGCCGAGGCGGTCCCTCGCTCGCCGCGCGCATTGTTGCCCGGCCTGGCCGGCAACAACACCGCGCTCGCCCGCATCGTGGGGCTGAGCCCGGGCGTCACCGTCGTCTACTACGTATGGGCCGTGGGCGTGTCCGCTTTCGCGATCAGCGCCAAGGGCGCGCCCCGGCGACCGTGGTGCTCTGGGCCGGGCGTGCTCGCCATCGCGATGTTCATGATCACGCTCCCGCCATTGGGAGCGCTCTCCGATACTTGACGAAATCAACCGGCATATTCTCGGCGGCACCACGTGGACCGCATCCTCGACGAGGCCCCATCGCAGGCTACGTGCGACGCATCCGTGACCTGTTCGGACTGTCCATCGACGGCGCCTCGCTATGCTGGCCGAGCATCAAGCTTACGGGAGGCGTGTGATGGATCCGATCGCCTTGTACTATCCATATATTCATGTTCAGGATGACACGTGGCTGAAGTATGCCTCGTTGTACTGGCCGAAGATGGGGAGGCTGCGACCGGCCGACTACCTTACAGTCGATTCCCGGACCGCGCGCGTCCTGCATGACGAGGCCCGCTGGCTGATTGACGTTCCGCCACCAAGTTGGGCCGCTCGCGAGGTTGGTGCCCCGTTCTCAGACTTGATTCGCAGGCACCGTCGAGAGCTGAAAGAGCGCTATGGAGTCGGTCAGGCCGATGACTGGGAGCGAATGTTTCATCTTGACAGGCTCTCCAGAAAAGAGCTCAGGTCCAAGTTCGGATTCACGTGGGTGGAAGCACGAAGAGCCTCGACAGATATTCACATAGAAAAGCTCTGGCCTCAGTTCGTGGGAGTGGCGCTCGACGCTGGCCTGGCGACCATCTCTCGCGACAGCATGTGGGTCACTATGCACCCAAAGTTGGCGTCGGTTTACATGTGCGCATTGACTGAGTGCATTGCTACTCAAGACTTCCTGCATCCACTGACTGATCAACTGCTGCCACATGCGGCGCTGTCTGGGTGGACTTTGGATCGCATTGCTCAGGTTCTCATAGATTTGCCGACCTACGAGTTCGATCGATCGAGTCCCGAACGGAATCTATCGGACGCATTCGTGTTCATGGCGTTCGAGACTGTGGCGCCAGCCAATCTCGATAAGGTGCCGATCGAGAAGATCATCGAATTTCGCTCTCGGTTCGGTGTTGAGCTGGACACCTACCGCAAGTATGTGGGTGAGCAGGCTCAAAAACTTGCCAGGCTTGAGAATGTTCGCGATTTCGGCGTCTTTGAAGAATACTTGCGAAGCGAAGTCCAGCATTCTGTTAATGCCCAGCTGGCAGGGCTGCGGGAGCGGATGCGAAGTGTTGGACTGGAAGCGGCACGGGCTGTAATGGACGTCAAGTCGGTGGGCATGCCATCGCTTGTGGACATGGTCGCCGAACTCACGGGAATGCCTCGCATAATCAGAGGGCCTGCCGTGTTGGCCGCATGCATAGTCAGCGCACCGAGCCGATGGCGTCGAAACCGGCGGCAGGACATCCGTGAGTCGCCAGTAGGCTACCTGTTTCGAATCCAGAACGAACTCAATCCAACCACGCTCATCGACCGACTTCGCCAGGCCTGGCCGAACTTGCGGAGACAACGCTAGCCACTCACGGGTCTTGACCTGCGCATTCGATACGGGCGTCGCGGGACCGGGACGCCGCGAGAGCGGCGGCGACGGCGAGGAAGCCGGCGGCGGCGGTCCACATCATCGTTCGAAACCCGAACGTGTCACCGAGGACACCGCCGACCGGGGCGCCGAGGACGATCATCGCACGGTTGATCGAACGCCTGGTGGTGTTCACCCGACCCTGCATCGCATCGGGCGTTGCCACCTGCCAGTAGCCCATCTCGTTCGCGTTCTCCGCGCCCATGGACAGGCCCAGGAGCAGTTGCCCGGCCCCGAACAGCACGGCACCCGACCAGTCCGCTCCGGCCAGCGGCATCAGCGCCCAGGAGACGCCGGTGGCCGCGCGGCAGGCGATGATCACCCGGCCGGCGCCGAAGCGGGCACCCAGCCGGGTCGCGGCCAGGCTCCCGGCCAGCCCGCCGATGCCGGCGAAGGCCAGCGCCACGCCGAACCCGAATGGCGACAACCCGAGGGTGCGCAGCGCGAACGGCGCCAGCACGGCACCGGCGGCCGCGAAACACAGGAACCAGCCGTGGGTGCTCAGCGCGAGCGGGCGCAGGTGCGGATGCCGGTACATCCAGCGCATGCCCTCGGCGGCTTCCCGCCCGACGTCCCGAAGCGTCGCCCGCCGCCCGGGCGGTTCGACCACCGGGACGCGGAGCAGCAGCAGGCCGGACACGAGGTAGCTGGCCGCGTCGACGAGCACGGCCAGTGGCGCGCCCAGCAGCGAGACAAGCCCGCCGGCCAGCGCCGGCCCGGAGGTCTGGGCGACGGCATCGCTCTGGTCGAGCCGAGCGTTCGCCGCGGTCAGCAGGTGCCCGGGCACGACACGCGGCAGGAAGGACTGCGACGCCCCGTCGCCGAACAGCGACATCAGCCCGAACACCGCCATGAACACCATGAGGGCGCCCATCGACAGCCGACCCACCAGCGCGAGCGCCGGCACCGCGACCAACAGCACGGCCCGCCCGAGATCCATCCCGACCAGCAGCGGACGCCGCCGCGCCCGGTCGATCAGCACGCCCGCCACCAGCCCGAACAGCAGGTAGGGCAGCCACCGCGCCGAGCTGACCAGCCCGACCTCGGCGGCTCCCTCGTGCAGCGTCACCACGATCAGTACCTGGACGGCGAGCGTGGTGATGTAGGTGCCGAACCCCGAGACGGTCGCCGCGGCCCACACGCGCCCGAAACCGGGACACTCACGCAACCGCCCGGGTGAGCCCACCCCGAAGTTCTACCAACCGGTGACGGTGCCTACGCGGCTATTCGTACTCCTGGCCGCAGATGAGGAAGTCTGTCATGTCTGGCCAGGTCAGGAGCGGTAGGGGGCCGATGGTATCTGGCTCTGGATAGATGTGGAAAGTGGGCACTGAGACCGGCTTGCGGATGCCGTCGTTGATGTCCCAGCCGCCCAGGGTGCCGGCCATGGCGCATTCCAGGTAGCCCGGCACGGAGTGGTTGTACCAAATGGGTCCGTTTGCGCGAGTGCCGGCGTCGGGGCGGCGCGGTGCCTCCACGCCGAGCTCCAGATAGTCCTGCTTGGGTCCTTCGGCGAAGTCGCGGAGATCGGCAATCTGGGACAAGATCGTCCGTTCCCAGGCGTCGAACCCGCTTTCGCTGCCGGACAGCCCCAGCTCGGCGGTGCGCCACGAGTCGTCGAACGCCGGAACCGGCGCGCTGACCGCCCGGGTCAGCAGCATGGCGAACCGCTCGGGTGGCAATGAGTCACGGTCCCGTTCGGCTCGACCGAGGACCCACAGCGCAAGCAGATACTCCTCCAGCGTCCGAGAGGTGCCATCGGCGGCCCGCAGCACGGCGTGGTAGACCTCGCGGTTGGTGAGCATGGCACCTAACCTCGATCGTCGCGTATCTACCTGGGCTGTCGCACACCCCGCACCGTGCGCGATGCCCCAACAACCTACGCGACGGCCAACGGTCGAGCGGTCACCGTGCGCAGGAGCGGACCAGGTCGATCGCGGCGGACGCGAGCATCGACGTGTCGTTGCTGAGCATGACGAAACCGCAGCCGGCGGCGACCGCGTCGGCGGCCCGTTCGGGCACAGCGCCGAAGGCGAGCCCGCACGGTTTGCCGGCTTTGCGGGCGGACTCGATCGCGTGCGCGACCAGCTCCTCGACGGCCGGGTCGGTGGGGGTCAGGCCCATCGACATGGACAGGTCGGCGGTTCCGACGAACACCGCGTCCACGTCCTCCAGAGCCACGATCGCCTCGACGTTGCGTACCGCCCGCTCGCTTTCCAGCTGCGGGATGCACAGGGCCCGGTTGCCCTGTTCGACGTACTCGGAGCCGGGCAGGGTGCCCCAGCGCCCGGCCCGGCTGGTGCCGCCCGCTCCCCGCTCGCCCCGGGGCGGGAACCGGCAGGCCCTGGCCACCAGGCGGGCCTGATCCTCGGTGTCCACGTGCGGGACCAGCACGCCGTGCGCACCGGCGTCGAGGATCTTCTGGATCGTCGACGGGGTGTGGTCGGGCACCCGGACCAGCGGCGTGACGCCCAGCGCGGCACAGGTGCTGACCAGCCGGTACGCGGTCTCGAGGTTGAGCGGGGCGTGTTCGAGGTCGATGACCGCGAAGTCGAACCCCGCGTGGGCGATGATCTCCGCGGACTCGACGGCGGGCAGCTTCAGCCAGGTGCCGAGCGGGACGCCGGAGGGGCCGGCGCCGGCGCGGCCGAACAGCGGGGCGGTCACGGCGCCGGGTAGTCGTCGGCGTTAAGCACCCACCCTGGCTGCGCGGAGAAGTCCGCGCGCGGCGGGGAGAAGATGTCGATCAGGCGGTTCGTCCCGGCGCCGGTGGCCCGGGTGGTGTGCACGGTCGGCGGCGGGATCACGGTGACCGACGGGCTGGCGACCTGAGTGTGCTCGTCGTCGCGCCACGCGGTCATGTCCGTCGACCAGGGCGTGCGGATGTGGTGGGAGAACTCGCCGCCGACGGCCAGCGAGAGCTGCTCGAAGTCGTCGTGGTGGTGCGGCGACATCTTCCTCGGGTCGCGCGGCCCGTCCCAGTCGGGCAAGAAGTTGACCATGAACGCGCGGGTGCGGAAGATGCGGCCGAAGCGGCCGGGCTGGTCGGGGATGTCGGCCAGCGGGTAGACCCGGATCCGCTCCCCGCCCACCGGCGCGGGCCAGGCCTCCAACAGGGCGACGCGAGGGTGCGGCGCCGCGTAGGAGGCGGCGTTGCGGGCGCGAGCGGCCAGCGCGGTGTCCACCTGCACCAGCCGAACCAGGTCACCGCCACCGGTGGGCACGATCTCGCTACGACCGGGCGGCACCACGACCAGGGCCTGGCCGGACACCGTGCGCGTCTCGCCCGCCGCCGCGATCCGTACCGAAGACGAGTCGTGCACCAGGAGCAGCACGTACTCGCTGGCCTGCTCGACAGGCTCGAAGGCGTCGTCGGGCACCGGGCTGGTGTGGGCGAGCGCGACGTTCTGGCCGCGCGCGATCCAGGTCCGCGAGCCGGCCGCGCTGACCTCGTCCGGCTCCAGCTCGGTGAAGTCGTAGTACTCCGGGGCGGCGATGCCGTCGGACCCGGTCGCCGCCGGGGCGGACGCCGACAGGGCGGAGCGGGGGTCTGTGCTGTCGTACACGGTTGCCTCCCGGTTCAGTCGAGGCCCAGCAGGAAGCTCGGGTTGTCGCGCACCATCATGCGCAGGTCCTTCTCGGGCAGGCCGAGGTCGAGCAGCGCCGACCCGACGCCCAGGAACGCGTCCACCGGCTTAGGCGTGTTGTGCTGGCCCAGGTCGGAGGCGATCACGGTGTGCTCGGGGCCGATCTGCTCGATCCAGTTCATCAGCTGCTTGGGGTCCCAGCCGAAGATCCCGTCCGGGTCGTACATGCCCAGCTCGTGCTCCACGTACGCGCCCAGCGCGACCAGCTCGCGGCACTTGGCCGGGTCCGCGTCGATCACGAAGTCCGGGTGGTTGATCGCCATCCGGCGGATGCCCTTCTCCCGGGCCGCCTCGAAGAGCTGCTGGATGTACTCCGGGTACATGTGCCCGCCGGAGAGCACCGCGCCGGTCTCCAGGATCACGTCCAGGATCTCGTGCACCTCGGGCTTGAGCTCGCCGCGCTCGTCGCGGATGTCGACCCGCTCCATGGTCAGCTTGACGGTGGCGGTCGGGAAGCCGGCGCCCTCGGGGTGGCACTCGATGTGGCGGCCGGAGGAGATGGTCGGGAACCAGACCACCTTGCCGCCCATCCGCAGCGACATCCGCACCGCGTGCGGGTTCAGCCCGCCGACCATGCTGTTCAGCGCGATCCCGCCGAACACCTGGGTGTCCAGCTCGGCCAGCCGCCCGCGCATCGCGAGCAGGTCCATGACCGTGTTGTGGTGGTGCGACTTGGCCACCATGGCGCGCATCTGAAGCCGCTCCTGGCCGTCCCTGGCGGCCTCGACGTGGTCGAAGCGGCGCGGGAACGGGCTGGGCCCGGAGTGGCAGTGCATGTCCACCAGGCCGCTCAGCACCTTGGTGATCGCGCTCATCGTATGTGCTCCCTTGCGACGGCTCGTGCGTTCGCAATACAGACTGCGAGTTCACATTGCAGACGTCAAGTCCGGGCACAGAGCTTGACAGCGGGTGCGGTGCACGTGCACCGTGTCGCCGGTGTTCACATTGCGGTAACCATGACTGCAATCCGAACGGAGGCCTTACGAGATGAGCGACGACGAGCAGCCGGCCGAGATCCAGGCGGTGAGCCGGGCGGCGCAGATCCTCGCGCTGTTCGCCCCGGACACCCCGGAGATCACGCCGGCGTTCGCGGCCGCGCGCCTGGGCCTCAACCGGTCCACGGCGCACCGGTACTGCACGTCGCTGGCCGCCGCCGGCCTGCTCGAACGCGGGCACGAGCAGGGCACCTGGGCGCCCGGCGGGCTTCTGCTCCAGCTCGGAGCGTACGCGCTGGGCCGCCGGCGGGTGCTCGACCTGGCGCCGCCGCACATGCGCGCGCTGGCCGCCGGGTCGCACATGACCACCGTGCTCAGCCTGTGGGGCTCGGGCGGGCCGGTGGTGTTCCGGGTTGAGGAGGACATCACCAGGACGGTGCTGGTCACCGTGCGGGTGGGCACCCACCTGCCGCTGGACAGCGCCCAGGCCGCCGCGTTCCTGGCCTTCCACGGCGACCAGCTGATGGTCTCGCGGCTGCTCTCCGGGCTGCCCCGCGACGAGCGCGAGCGGATCGTCGCCGGGGCCGACCGGGTGCGCGAGACGGGCTCCTCGGTCGCGGTGACGACGGACGGGGTGGTCGCGATCGGGGCTCCGGTGTTCGACGAGTACGGCATCTGCGCGACGTTGGCCCTGATCGGCACCGACAACACGCTGTCCGCGCACAACGACGGTCCGGAGAAGGCGATGCTGCTGTCCACGGCACGGGGGCTGACCAAGGAGATGGGCGGCCAGTACCGGCCGGACGACGACTGAGCCCGCCTCGGGAACCAACGACGATTCCTTACGGAGACCCGATGGGTGCTGAACAGAACACCGACGACCGCAAGGCGCGCGCGGCGGTGCGGGCCGGGGCGCTGGCGTACTTCGTCGACCAGTTCGACATCTACCTGCCGATCGTCACGCTCGCCCCGGCCACCGCCTACTTCCAGTCCCGCGACCTGGATCCCGCCACCACCGCCATCCTGGACGCGCTGGTGTTCGTCTCCACGCTGATCGCCCGCCCGATCGGCGCCGCGGTGTTCGGGCACTTCGCCGACCGCACCGGGCGCAAGAACACCACGCTGGTGGCGGTCGCCGGGTTCGGCGTGACCACGCTGCTGATCGCGCTGCTGCCCGGCTACCAGAGCATCGGCATGTGGTCGGTGGGGCTGCTGATCGCGTTGCGTTTCGTGGACGGGTTCTTCCTCGGCGGCGAGTACACCACCGCGGTGCCGCTGGCCATGGAGTGGAGCTCGAAGCGCCGGCGCGGGCTGAACAGCGGGCTGATCACCGCCACCTCCCCCGGCGCCTACTCGGTGATCGCGCTGATCACGCTCGGGCTGCTGGCGGTGCTGCCCTCGGCCGGGGTGGACTCGGCGTACGCGCAGTGGGGCTGGCGGATCCCGTTCGTCATCGGGTCGGTGCTCGCGGCGCTGCTGTTCGTCTCGTACTGGCGCACCGTCGAGGAGTCCCGCCCCGGCGGTGGTGGTGGTGAGACGACCAGCCCGCTGGTGGCGCTGTTCACCGGGGCGCACCGCCGCGACCTCGCCCAGGTGTTCGTGCTCATGACCGGCGTCTGGCTGGCCAACAACATGGCGAACGCGGTCATGCCCGGCCTGCTCAAGAGCCACCTCGGGCTCACCAGCAGCCAGGTCACGGTGACCATGGTGGTGGCCACGGCGGCCTCGGCGCTGAGCTACCCGCTGTTCGGGCACCTGTCCCAGGTCGTCGGCCGGCGCCGGTTCTACCTGGGCATCGGCCTGGCCATGGCGGTCGGCTGCTCGGCGGCCTACGCCGCGCTGGTCACCGTCGGCACCTCGCTGGGCCCCTCCCTGGGCGCAGCGCTGCCACTGGCGGTCGTCGTCGAGGTGCTGGGCATCGGGACGTTCGGGCCGATCGCGGCGTACCTGACCGAGCGCTTCCCCGTCGAGATCCGCGCCAGCGGGTACGGGGTGGGCTACAGCCTGGCGCTGATCGTGCCCGCGTTCTACGCCTTCTACCTCAACGGCCTCGGCGCCGTCATGCCGTCGTACTTCGGCCCGGTGGCGCTGGTCGTGCTCGCCGGGCTGTTCGTCCTGGTCGGCGCCGTCATCGGGCCGGAGACCAAGGACAACGAGATGGGCGTGAGCCCGGCGCTCCCCGAGCGTGTGTGAAGGGATACGAATGTCCGAACCCGCCACCCCCACCCAGTTACGCCGCGTCGCCGCGGCCTCGCTGGTCGGGACGATGGTCGAGTGGTACGACTTCTACATCTACGGCGTGGCCGCCGCGCTGGTGCTGGGCAAGCAGTTCTTCCCCGGGCTGGACTCCACGGCGCAGACGCTGTCCGCGTTCGCCACGTTCGCGGTGGGGTTCCTGGCCCGGCCGATCGGCGGGGTGATCTTCGGGCACCTCGGTGACCGGGTCGGCCGCAAGTACGTGCTGGTGCTGACCCTGCTGTTGATGGGCGGGTCCACGTTCGCGGTCGGGCTGCTGCCGAACTACGCGCAGATCGGGATCGCGGCGCCGATCCTGCTGGTGTTCCTGCGGTTCGTGCAGGGCATCGCGGTCGGCGGCGAGTGGGGCGGCGCGGTGCTGCTCGGGGTGGAGCGGGCGCCGCGCAACCGCAAGGCGTTCTACGGCTCGTTCGCCCAGGTCGGCTCGCCGCTCGGGCTGCTGCTGGCGTCCGGGGTGTTCGCCGCGGTGGAGGCGCTGCCCAAGGAGGCGCTGCACGGCTGGGGCTGGCGGATCCCGTTCCTGATCTCCGTGGTGCTGATCGTCATCGGCCAGGTGATCCGGTCCCGGGTGGAGGAGAGCCCCGTCGTCAGCGACCGGCGGAAGCCGGCGCGGCTGCCGCTGGGCACGGTGCTGGGCGAGCACTGGCTGGCGGTGCTGCTGGGCACCGGCGCCATGATCGTCACGCTGACCGGCTTCTACATCTCCACCACGTTCCTGACCAGCTACGGAACCACGCACCTCGGGTTCAACGCGGGCCAGTTGCTGACCGGCACCATGCTGGTCGCCGTGGTGCAGATCGTGGCGCTGCCGATCGCCGCGATCCTGGCCGACCGGCGCGGGCGCCTGCCGGTGGTCACGGTGGGCACGCTGGTCAGCGCGGTGATGGCGTTCCCGTTGTTCTGGCTGGCGGACTCCGGCGTGGTCGGTCTGCTCTGGCTCGGCATGATCCTCTTCAACATCGGCCGCTCGCTGGTGTACGGGCCGCTGCCGGCGCTGGTGTCGGCGATGTTCCCGGCGAACGTGCGGTTCACCGGCATCTCGCTGTGCTACCAGCTGGCCGGCATCCTCGGCGGCGGGATCGCGCCGCTGGTCGCGGTCGCGCTGGTCGGCAAGGGCGGCGGGTACCTTCCGGTGGCCGCATACCTGGCCGCGACCGGCCTGCTCAGCGCCGCGTGCCTGGTGGCCATCGCGCGGCGGGTCCGCTCCGGGGCGGACGCCGACCACCTCGCGGACCCCGAGACCGCCGAGCAGCGGGCATGACGTCCGTGGACCCGGTCGACCTGGCCACCGAGGTCGGGCCGCTGCGGCTGAAGAACCCGGTCATGGCCGCGTCCTGCGAGGCCACCATGACCGAGCGGGACATCGTGGCCTGCCTGGACGCCGGCGCGGGCGCGGTGGTCGCCAAGTCGGTGAACGAGTCGGAGGCGGCCGCCCGCCAGCTCAACATCGCCGAGTACGTGCTGCTGGACGGCGCCGGCGACCAGGTGGACTGGCCGGACCGGGTGGGCGACGAGACGCTGCTGTGCCGCTCCGGGCTGGCCCAGTCCTCGCTGGACGACTGGCTGGCGATGCTGGAGCGGGCCGGCCGGCACGCGCGCGGGCTGGACGCGCACGTGATCGGCAGCATCACCGTGGCCGAGCCCGGCCCGGCCGCTCAGATCGCGCGCCGGATGGCCGAGGTGGTGTCCGCCGTCGAGCTGAACGTCGGCGCCCCGCATGGCCGGGAGGCGGCCGCCGTGCGCCAACTCACCGGCCCGGACATGGTCGCCGAGTACACCCGGGTGGTCCGCGCCGGGCTGGACGTCCCGCTGATCGTCAAGCTGCCGGCGCAGGCGGACAGCCCGGCCGAGCTGGCCCACGCCGCGCGCCGGGCCGGGGCCGACGCGGTGGCCATGATCGGGCGGTTCAACGGGTTCTGGCCGGACGTGCGCACCGGCGCCCCGCTGCTCGGCTCGTGGGGCGCGGTCGGCAGCGGTGCCATGCTTCCGACCAGCCTGTACTGGGTGTCCAAGACCGTCGCCGCCGACCCGGACCTGTCGGTGGTCGGCACCAACGGGGCGCGCTCCGGCACGGACGTGGCGCGGTTCCTGCTCAGCGGCGCCCGCGCGGTCGAGCTGGCCACCGCCGTGATGTTGCGCGGCCCGGCCGTGCTCGGCGAGTGCGTCCGCGAGCTGGCCGCCGTGCTCGCCGACGCCGGCCACCGGCGGGCCGCCGACGCCATCGGGGTGGCCCTCGCCAAGGCCGCCCGGTACGCCGACATCCCCGAGCGCGAGCGGCCGGCGCAGCCGTGGCGGGTGCCGCCCAGGGGGTGACCGCCCGCCACGGCCGCCGGTCACCACGGATCGGGCAGGCCCTCCCCCGTGGTGATCAGGCTTCGCAGGCTGCCGTTGATGTAGTGCAGCCAGGCCGTGGAGCACGCGTCGAAGCATTCGACGCCCGGCACCAGGCCGACGTGGGTGAACCGCGGTTCGGTGCCGCCGGGCGCGGGAACGATGTCGAACACGATCTCGCTGCCGGTCCACTCCTCCGGCTCCGAGACGCCGGGCGAGTGGCTGTCGGTGACCCGCCAGGCCACGCGCCGGCGCGGCTCGAGCTCCACCACGCGCTGGAGGCTGTAGTGCTGGGCGTGGCGCTCGCGCCGGGGCGGGTGCCGGTAGGTGAACTCGGCGTCCACCTCGGCTGCGCTGCCCTCGATCTCACCTGTCCCACCATGCGCGGACGTCCAGGATGGCGGCGAAGACCTCCTCCGGTGACCGCTCGACCGTGTACGACGTCGAGTAGCCACGCCCGGTGCGCGCCGTGCTCATGTCGTTTCCACCTCCTCGGTGTCGCCCGGCTTGCCGCTCTGGATCCGCTCGGCGATCCGCTTGATCCGCCGCAGCCGGGCGTCCCAGGCCGCGCCGACCGAGGACAGCTGGGCGACCGCACGCGCGAGCTGGGCCTCGTCCACCTCGTAGCGGCGCGCCCGCCCCGCCGGCTTCACATGCACCAGGCCGACGCGGTCCAGCACACCGAGGTGCTTCGCGACCGCCTGCCGGGTCACGGGCAGCCGCTCGCTGAGCGTGGTCGCCGTACCGCCCCCGTCGGCGAGGAGCCAGTCGAGCATCCGCCGGCGGGTCGGGTCGCCGACCGCGGACCAGAGGTCGTCGTCGATCGCGGTGCTCATGGCCGTGCTCATGGCCGGGTGACCAGCCTGTTGGCGTACGTGACCAGGCGCGGGAGGAAGAGGTTCCAGCCGTCGACGTGGGCGAGGTAGGTCTCCTCCAGCACGGCGGCCTCCCACCCGTGCTCCCGGAAGCCGGTCTCCTCGAAGCGCAGCAGCGTGCCCTCGCCGGACGCAACGAGGTCGAAGGTGACCAGCAGGGAGTTGCCCGGGGCGGCCGACTCGCCCTTGTCGTACACCCAGCGGAACGCGAACCGGCGCGGCGGGTCGGCCTCCACGACGGTGAACCGCTCGACCTTCGCCTCCGGCGCGGCCGGGTCGCCGAAGCTGATCGTGCCGGTGGCGCCGGGGACCGGCTCGAACTCGGCCTCGTCGGGCCACCACTCGCGCACGTGCTCCGGAGAGCTGATCACCTCGTAGACCACCTCGGGGGTGGCGTCGATGCGCAGCTCCCGCTCGATTCGTCCGTACTCCATGTGCCCCTCCCGGCTTCAATGCAGCCAACGGTTGCGTTTCACCGTATCGAGCGCGCCTCGCCAACGCAACCTTTTGTTGCGCGAGGTCAGGAGGTGCGGGCGGACAGCGCCCAGCGGGCGAGTGCGTCCAGCAGGTAGCCGAGCAGCCCGATCACCAGGATGACGGCCATCACCTGGTCGTAGGCGAGCTGGTCGCGGGCGTTGAGGATCTCGTAGCCGAGCCCGGAGGTGACGCCGAGCATCTCCGCCGGCACCAGCACCACCCAGCCGATGCCCAGCGCCAGCCGCAGGCCGGTGAGCAGGTGCGGCCGCACCGCCGGCAGCACGATGCTGGTCAGCACCTCCCGCCTGGTCGCCCCCAGCGACCGGGCCACCAGCCGGAAACCCGGGTCCACCGCCCGCACCCCGGCCGCCGTGTTCAGCACCACCGGCCAGATCGCTGCGGCCGCGACCAGGAAGAACACCGGCCGGTGGCCGATGCCGAACAGCCCGATCGCCACCGGCGCCCAGGACAGCGGCGAGACCATCCGCAGGAACTGGAACACCGGCCCGCTGGCCCGCTCCAGCACCGGGACCGAGCCGACGGCCAGCCCGACCGCCAGGCCCAGCACGGCGGCGATGAGCAGGCCGACCAGCAGCCGCCACAGGCTGGTCAGGATGTCGTCGAACAGCACCCCTCGGGCGAACAGGTGGCCGATCGCGGGCACCGCGCGCTGCGGCGCGAACGCGGCGAGCAGCGACCTGGGTGCGGTCAGCGCGGTGGTGACGAACCACCACAGCGCCACCGCCACCAGCACCCCGGCGGCGGGGACCAGCACGCCGCGCCGCCGCGTCGCGGCCTGGCGGGTGACCCGCTCGGTGGCCTGGACGGTCATGGTCGTTGAACCTCCTCGGTCCGGGTCAGCGAGGCCGGCAGGCCGAACGCGCCGGGGCCGCCGAGCGCGCCCAGGCTGCGCAGCACGAACCTGTCGTCCACCAGCTCGCGGTGCACGCCCGCCGGCGAAAGCCCGTCCAGGAACCGGCGGTCGCCGTCCACCACGGTGTCGCGCATGGCGTGCACAAGCGCCTCGGTGTAACCGGGGAACGGGTACGGGCCGAAGCCGATCCGCTCGCCGTGCCAGCCGGGGTTGCCCACCTCCAGGGCGGGGTCGGTGGCCGCCCGGCTCAGCGCCCTGGTCACGGCGGGCAGCGGCTGCGGCAGGTAGCGGCCGGAGGTGAGCAGGCCGGCGGTGTCGCGGCGGTGGGCGCCGATCCAGAGCTGGGCGCCGGCGACCGCGTCGGTGACCGCCTGCACCGCGTGCGGCGCGGAGTCGATGAGGTCCTGGCGCACCACGACGACGCAGCAGGCGTGGTCGCGCCAGGCGTCGCCGACGAACCGCGCGATCCGCCCCACCGAACGCAGCTCGGCCGCCGCGTTGAACGGGTCGGCGACGATGTAGCCGGCGATGGTGCCGGTGTCCAGCGCGGGCAGCATGTCGGCCGGGCTCATCACCACCAGCCGAACCGTGCCGGCCTCGGCGGACGGTTCCTGCCGGACCACCGCGGTCAGCCCGGCCGCGCGCAGCATCCGCTGCAGCACCACGTTGTGGATCGACCACCAGAACGGGATGGCCACGCTGTGCCCGGCCAGGTCGCCGAGCCCGCGCACCCACGGCCCGACGGTGAGCGCGGAGCCGTTGGTGTGGTTCCAGGCCACGATCCGCAGCGGGGCGCCCAGCGCGTAGCGCAGCTGCACGGCGAACGGCATGAGCAGGTGCGCGACGTCCAGCTCGCCGGCCAGGAAGGCCTGGGCGAGCGACTCCCAGCCCCGGAACAGCACCGGCCGCCCGGCCGGCACCCCCGCCGAGGCGAACCCGCCGTGCGCGTGCGCCACCAGCAGCGGCGACGCGTCGGTGATCGGCAGGTAGCCGACCCGCAGCCCTCCGGCCGCCGCGGCCGGGGGACGCCCGATGCTCGCCAGTCCCCCGCCGGCGGCGGCGACCGCCGCGGCGCCCACCCCGGCGCGCAGCAGCGCGCGCCTGCCCACCCCGGGCATCAACCAGCCCTGACCGCATCGGCCCGAGGCGTCCGGTAGCTGGCCAGCAGCGGCGCGCGCAGCGGGTGGTCGGCCAGTTCGTCGTGCTCTACCGGTTCCGGGTTGGACCAGGTGCCGCCCAGCCCGCCCTCGCCGTCCAGCGCGGTGATCGTCTGGCCCAGGTAGAGCGCCTCGTCCACGTCGTGGGTGACCAGCACCAGCGTGAGCCCCAGCCGGGTCGCCGTGTCGCGCAACCAGCCGCGCAGGTCACGGCGGGTGGCCGGGTCCAGCGCGCTGAACGGCTCGTCCAGCAGCAGCACCTTCGGCCGCACCGCCATCGCCCGCGCGATGGCCACCCGCTGCGCCTGCCCGCCGGACAGTTGCGGCGGCCTGGCGTCGGCCAGCTCGGCCAGCCCGAACCTGTCCAACAGCTCCGCCGCCCGGTCGGTCGCGTACCGGGTCCGGTTGGCCCGGTACCGCCCGCCCAGCGCCACGTTGTCCCGGACGCTCAGCCAGGGCAGCAGCAGCGGCTGCTGGAACACCATGGCGGTGGTCGAGGCCCCACCGGGGCGGGTCAGCTCGCCGCCGTCCAGCGGCTCCAGCCCGGCCAGCACCCGCAGCAGGGTCGACTTGCCGCCGCCGCTGGGGCCGAGCACCACCAGCCGGGCGCCCAGCTCCACGTCGAGGTCGAGGCCGCGCAGCACGGTGTGGTGCCCGTACCGCTTCACGGCGTTGGTCAGGCGCAACGCGACAGTTCCCACCGAAGCTGTCCTTCCGTCGGGGCCTGGATGGGCAGGAACGCGCCCTCGCGCAGCCGCCGGCCCACCTCGCTGCGGGCCAGGTAGCCGGCGCCGCCGCGCACGGTGGCCTCCAGCCGGGTCGCGGTGGTGGCCACGCTCGCGGCGTCCAGCCGCAGCCGCAGCAGATCGGCTGTGCCCAGCGAGCCCAGCGAGACCGGCGCCTCGGCGGCGTCGTGCAGCCGCCGGCACACCTCGTCGGCCCGCCGCGCCGCCGCCCGGACGTCCTCGGCCAGCTCGGCGTTCGGCCCGGCGTTCGGCCCGGTGGCGTGCTCGGCCGCCTCCCGTACCGAGCGCAGCGCCAGGCCCACGCAGAACGCGCTCTGGATCAGCAGGAACGCCGGCCGCACCCGGCCGACGAAGCCGGGCAGGTCCTCGGACAGCACCGCATCGGCCGGGACCGACACGTCCTCCAGGCGCACCGAGGACGACGCGGTGCCGTTCAGCGCCAGCAGCTCGGGGCGGCGCGCCACCGTCGTCCCCGGGTCGGACGCGCGTATCCGGACCACCGCCCGCCCGCCGGTGTCGAGCCGCACCGGCAGCACCACGACCGCGTCGGGAAAGAGGTTGGACGCCCACCTGATCGGCCCGGACAGCCGCAGCCCGGTGGGGGTGCGGGTGGCCAGCACCGGGACCGGCTCCAGCCCGGCCACATCGCGCAGCGCGGGCGCCATCGCGGTCGCCCCCACCACGCGCCCGGCCCGCAGCTCGTCGCGCGGCCCGTCGCCGTCGTTCAGGTACTCGATCACCATCAGGTGTGCCCACAGCGAGAACGCCGAGCTCAGGCACTCGCCCGCGATCCGCTCGACCAGCCGGACCCGGTAGCCCAGGCCGCCGCCGGGCGGGGCGATGAGGTCCCGCTCGCCCAGCCAGCGGATCCCGTCCCGCACGTCGCACTCGCCCCTGTCCAGCGGCCCCGCCCGGTCGGAGAACCAGGACGCGACCTCCTCGAAGGGCACCGGGGGCGCCTGCACGCTCACCGGTCGGTGACCGAGGGGTCGAGGGCGTGCAGCCGGTCGATCGGGGTGTCCACGGCGGCCCTGCCCCGGCGCACGGTGTCCTCGTCGGGGGCGTCGTAGAAGCACAGGCACTTCACCATGTCCTCGCGCACGTAGGTGCGCAGGAAGCTCACCTCGGGCACGTCCGCGTAGCGCGGCGCCTTGGCCTTCTTGCGCGCCAGGTAGGTGTCCATGTCCAGCTCGGCGGGCAGGTCCCACTCCACCAGGTAGCCGGCGCGCGGCCGGGCCGCCCGCAGCTGCTCCAGCTCGGCGCCGACCAGCCGCACCGGGTCCGGCCCGGTGACCGAGGCGGCCTCGGCGAGGCGGGCGGCGGTCAGCTCGGCGAGCGACTCCGCGCGGTCCGCCGAGAGCACGGCGTAGACCCGGTCGTGCGCCCCGGTCACCTGCGACTCGATCAGCTCGCCGCCGGTGCCGGCCGCCGCCTTGTCGATCTCCACGAGCAGCGCGGCCACGCCGTCCCGGTCGGTGCGGGCGGGGACGAACTCGTACAGGTACAGCGACACGGTCTGCCTCCAAGACAGGTCAGATCGCACCCGCCGGGCGACACGGCCCGGGGTGCGGGGAGGGAATCCGAGAGAGGGGGTTGCGGGGCTCAGCGCGCCCGGAACGGTGAGCCGGGACACGCCGCCGCGATGACGCGCAGCAGGTCGATGTGGCGACGCTGCACCAACGGTCGGGGGCTCACGCGACCCACCGTACCGGACAGACCCATCTGTCTGGAAGAGATTCCATCTATGCTGGTCGTCATGCCCGTGACCACCCGCCAACCGAACCCGGCCGACCGCCTCCTGGAGGCCGCGTCCGCGTTGTTCGACGCCGAGGGCATCCGCGCCGTCGGCATCGACCGGCTGCTCGCCAGGGCCGGGGTCGCCAAGGCCAGCCTCTACCAGCACTTCGAGTCCAAGGACGAGCTGGTGCTGGCCTACCTGCGCCGCGCCGACCGCCGTGACCGGGCCGGCTACGCGCACGCGGTCCGGGCCATGGCCGACCGCCCGCTGGACCGGATCCGGGCGGTGTTCGCGCTGGCCGAGGCCGCCGCCCGCCGGCGCGGGTTCCGCGGCTGCCTCTACATCAACGCGGTCACCGAGTTCCCGGCGGCCAGGCACCCGGTGCGCGCGGTGGTCAGCGAGCACCGGGCCTGGCTGGCCGCCGAGCTGACCACCGCGCTCGCCCAGGCCGGAGCGCCGGACCCGACCCGGCTGGCCGGCCGGATCCAGCTGCTCTACGACGGCGCCCTGGTCGGGTCGAAGGCCGCCCACTCGGTGCGGCCGATCAGGGAGGCCGCCGAGCTGGTCGACGAGCTCATCGGGGCCGCGGTGGCCGCGGTTCGGTGATCCGGGCTCAGCCCGGTCGGTAGGTTCCCAGCGTCCACTCGATCCCCTCGGGGTCGATGACCCGGCAGCGGTAGTTGCCCCACTGGTTCGATCCCGGCTCCCAGACGCCGGTACCGCCGGAGTCGAGTGCCCTCGGGTACGCCGCGTCCACCTGGGTCGGGTCCGCGACGTTCAGGTAGTAGCCGTGCCCCGTGGTCTCGCCCCTGAGCGGCGGTCGCCGGTAGCCGTCGTGGTCGCTGAACACGACGATCGCCGCATCGCCGACGCGCAGCTCGGCGTGGGCGATGCCGCCGCGCTCGTCCGGGAACGACGACGTCGCGCGGAACCCGAACGCGTGCTCGAGCCACCCGATGGCGGCGGGAGCGTCTTGGTAGCCGATGTAGGCGTGCAGGTGAACCTGGTTCGTCTCGGTCATGTCCCGACGGTGTCCGGCGCGGGTGTCACGTTCTGTCCTGAATCGCCCGGTCGGGTGTCGACGCCGTGGGCGTGATGCACCTCACTCCGTACCCATATCCAGCGACAACGATGAACCATCTGTCACATGCGACGCAGCAACCACCATCGTCGGCGACCTGTGACACAAAATCCGGCCCGGACCGCAACCTCCGGGCCTGTCGCGCGTCAAACCGTGTAGATGTCGGATCGATACCCCGTAGAGTCCGGCGGCGAGCACGCGCTGATGGGGCGGAAAGGCAACGGATGACCAGCAATCGGCAGGTCGGCAAGCGTCGACTCGCGGTAGTGGCGGCGGCCACCCTGGCCCTCACCACACTGGGCGGCGTTTACTTCACCGGTTCTGCCTTCGCGGCGGACAGTGAGCAGTCCGACGTGGCGGCCGAAGCGCACCGCACCCCCCTGGTGCCGGGCACGCCGTGCACCATCAGCGCCAGGTCCTGCGTCGACCTGGAGTCGCAGAAGGCCTGGTTGTTCAACGACGGCAAGATCGTCCGTGGCCCGGTCAAGATCTCGTCGGGCGGCAACGGCAAGGAGACTCCGATCGGTCACTCGCTGCGGGTGTACCGCAAGGACAAGGACTTCAAGAGCACCGAGTCGCTGATGCCGAACGGGCAGCCCGCGCCGATGCCCTGGGCGGTGTTCTTCGAGGACGGCGGGATCGCCTTCCACGGCGGCGACCCCCGCCGGTCCTCCGCCGGCTGCATCCACCTGGCCGCGCCCGACGCCCCGGTCTGGTTCAACCACCTGCAGATCGGTGACCAGGTCCAGGTGGTCAAGGGCAGCGTCGAGATGGCGGCGCGCAAGGCCGCCGCGGGCACCCCCGGCCCCAACAACGGCAACGCCGACAACAACAACGGCGACGACAACGGCAACAGCCGCGACCACGGCCGGGGCAAGCACAAGAACGACGACGGCGACGACGACCGCAGCCGCGACGACTAGACCGCGTATGACCCTGGTCCGCACGCCGTTCGGCTTCACCAGCACCGCCGCCGAGGTCGCCGACGGCGTCGATCTGGGCGGGCGCCGGGCGGTGGTCACCGGTGCCGCCTCCGGCATCGGCGTGGAGACGGCGCGCGCGCTCGCCGGCGCGGGCGCCGAGGTGACCCTCGCCGTGCGGGATGCCGCCGCCGGCGAACGCACCGCCGAGGACATCGCCGCCAGCACCGGCAACGACGCGATCCGGGTCGCGGCGCTGGACCTGTCCGACCCGGCGTCGGTGGCGGCGTTCGTGGCGTCGTGGGCCGGGCCGTTGCATGTGCTGGTCAACAACGCCGGGGTGATGGCCTGCCCCGAGTCGCGGACGCCGGCGGGCTGGGAGCTCCAGTTCGCCACCAACCACCTCGGCCACTTCGCGCTGGCCACCGGCCTGCACGCCGCGCTCGCCTCGGCGGGCGGCGCGCGGGTCGTGTCGGTCAGCTCCAGCGGGCACCAGGTGTCGCCGGTGATCTTCGACGACCTCCATTTCGTGTTCCGTCCCTACGATCCGTGGCTGGCCTACGGGCAGTCCAAGACGGCGAACGTGCTGTTCGCGGTGGAGGCGACCCGGCGCTGGGCCGGCGACGGCATCACCGCCAACGCCGTGATGCCCGGCGCCATCTACACCAACCTGCAGCGGCACACCGGCGGCGTGGGCACCGGGCGCACCCCGGCGGACCAGTTCAAGTCGGTCCAGCAGGGCGCGGCGACGTCGGTGCTGGTCGCCGCCTCGCCGCTGCTGGAGGGCGTGGGCGGGCGCTACTTCGCGGACTGCAACGAGGCCGAGACCGTCGACCGCCGCACCGGCACCCTGGGCGGCGTGGCCCGCTACGCGCTCGACCCGGCCAACGCCGAGCGGCTGTGGGCGGTCTCGGAGGAGCTGCTCGCCGGCTGAGGGCCGTCAGGCGTTTTCTTGACGGGTGTCACGGCGAGGCCATATCTTGCCAGCACCGACGTGATCGAGCCCAGGAGCGTTTAAATGACCGGTGACGAAATCATTCTCGGCCCACTTCCCAAGGGCATCACGTTGGCCGGAGAAGGAATAGAGAAGAAGGTGTGGAACATTCTCGGCCACACCTACTACATGAAGGCCTCGAGCGACACGAGCTTTGCGTTCGAGACGTTCGACCCCCCGGGCACCGGCGTTCCACCGCACGTCCACCCGCATCAGGACGAGCACATCTACGTGCTGGAAGGCGTTTTTACGCTCTATCTCGACGGCGCCTGGGAGAAGGCGGGCCCCGGCGACACCGTGCGAATGCCGATGGGTCTTCCGCACGCCTACTACAACCGCACGCAGAACAACAGCCGTGCCTTGTTCTGGGTGAGCCCGGCCGGGCGCCTGGCCGAACTGTTCGACCAGTTGCACGACCTCGAGGACCCGGAGGAGGTAGTTCGCCGGTCGGCCCGGTGCGGCGTGGACTTCCTCCCGGCCGGACAGATCGAGGGCGCCTGACCGTGGCGGACGCCGCCCCGACGGCCGTCATCACCGGCGCGAACTCCGGCATCGGGCTCGAATGTGGCCGCCAGCTGGTCGAGGCGGGGTGGACGGTTCACGGCCTGGACGTGCGCACCGACGAGCTGGCCGCACAGCGGGGCGTGCACCCGGTCGAGTGCGACGTCACCAGCGAGGACAGCGTCGCCGATGCGTTCTCCCTGGTCGGCGATCGGCTCGATGCCCTGGTCTGTTCGGCCGGGGTGTTGCGCACGGGCGCCCTGATGGAGATGCCGACGGCGGACTTCGACACCGTCTTCCAGGTCAACACGCGCGGGCCGTGGCTGTGCGCCAGGGCGGCGCTGCCCCTGCTGACCCGAGACCGGACGGAGAGCACGCCGCCGGGGCGGATCGTGATGGTCGGCTCGATCTCGGCGGTACGCCCCAAGGCCGGCGGCGGCGCGTACTCGGCGTCGAAGGCGTCGCTCGCGCAGCTGGTCAGGGTCATGGGCGTGGAGCTCGCGCCCCGGCACCTGCGGGTCAACGCGGTCGCCCCGGCCACCGTGGACACCCCCATGATCCGCCGGGTGCAGCGGGGCGAGCCGTCGGCCTACCGGCCGTCCGGGCCGTCGCCGCTGGGGCGGGTGTCCACGCCGGCGGACATCGTGGCGGTCATCCGTTTCCTGCTCAGCCCGGCCTCGGACTACATCACCGGGGCCACGCTCCCCGTCGACGGCGGCACCTCGGCGGCGATCCCCGGTTAGGTCTACGGCTTGCGGGCGGCCGGGGTGAGCAGCAGCTCGTCCGGGAAGCACCATGCCCAGTCCTCGCCGGGCTGGAACGACGCGACCACCGGGTGCGTGCTGGCGTGCCAGTGGGCGGTGGCGTGGCGGCCCGGCGAGTCGTCACAGCAGCCGACGTGGCCGCAGGACAGGCATTTGCGCAGGTGGACCCACTGGGTGCCGTCGCGCAGGCACTCCTCGCAGCCGTCGGGGGTGCCCGGCGGCGGGTCGCCGATCTGGTCGAGGTGCCCGCAGCTGGCGTCGCCCGTCACCACGTAGGCCCCGGCGCCACGGTCCTCGGCGGCGGGGGGTGCGGCCGCGGCCGGCGAGGACCGGATCAGCGCGAGCACCACGATGCCACCGAGCACGATGATCCCGATGCCGATCAGGAAGACGTCGGTCAGCGCGTGGCCGAACGAGTCGTTGTAGGCGGACGCCAGCGTGCCGCCGGCGGCACCGAGCGCCCTGGCCGCCGCGGCGGTGTCGCCGGACGCGACCAGGTGCCCGGCGGCGTCCGCGGCCGGCGCCGGGACTCCCCCGCCGACCAGCGTGGACGTCACCCCGCTGGACAGCCGCGCCTCGAGCACCGACCCGAGCCCGGCGATGCCCGCCGCGATGCCGATCTGGCGGGCGGTGTTGTTGACCCCGGAGGCCATGCCGCTGTGCGCGGCGTCCACCGTGCTCAACGCGGCCACCGTCATGGTCGGGTTCACCATGCCGCCGCCGATGCCGAACAGCACCAGCCCCGGCAGCAGCCGCAGGCTCCCCGAACCGGGGGTGAGCCCGAGCATCAGGGCGAGCCCCGCCCCGCACAGCAGCAGGCCCAGCACCAGCGACGCGCGCACCCCGACCACCGCGGTGATCCGCGCCGCGAGCAGCGAGACCACCAGCGAGGCCACCGCGAACGGGGCGATCTGCAACCCCGCCAGCACCGGGCTCGAACCGGCCACCCGCAGCAGGAACAGCGTGAGGTAGACCAGCGGCGCGAACCCGGCCGCCGCGAACACGACGGCCACCAGGGTGGCGCCGATGAAGGTCGGGTTGCGCATCAGCGCCGGCGAGATCAGCGGGTTGGCGACCCGGAACTCCGCGAGCAGGAACGCGCCGAAGAACAGCGCCGACCCACCGGCCATGACCAGCGTGAACACGCTGAGCCAGCCGGCCGAGTTGCCCAGCTGGATGAGCACGATGAGCAGCACCAGCGACACCGTCAGCAGCCCGGCGCCCAGCCAGTCCAGGCCCTCGGCCGACGCGTCGCGGCTCTCCCGCAGGTGACGCAGCCCGACCGCGGCGGTGGGGATCACCAGGACGACGGCAAGGCCGAACTCGGAGCGCCAGCCGGCGGTCTGCACCAGGACGCCGCCCAGCAGCGGGCCGAGCGCGATCGCCGCCGACACGCTCGCGCCCCACACGCCGATCGCCCGCGCCCGCGCCGGCCCGGCGAACTCGGCGGCGATCAGCGCCAGGCCGCTCGGGAACAGGATCGCGGCGCCCAACCCCTGCAGCACCCGCCCCGCCACCAGCAGCCCGGCCGTCGGGGCCAGCGCACACAGCAGCGACGCCGCGCCGAACACTGCCAGGCCCACCAGGAACAGCCGCCGCCGGCCGTACCGGTCACCGAGCGCGCCGCCGGTGAGCAGGAACGAGGCCAGCACCAGCGCGTACGCGGACAGCACCCACTGCTGCGCGGTGAACCCGGCCGCCAGGTCGTCGGCGATCGCCGGCAGCGCCACGTTCGGCGCCGTCACGTTGAACAGCAGCAGCGACGAGGCCAGGCACACCACCGTCAGCGTCCACCGCTGGCAGCGCCGCGCGCCCTCGACGGTCTCGCCGGGCGGCCTCGGCGCGGCCGGGGTGTCCGGATGCGCCGGGCACGCCCCCATCCCCGCCGCCGGCACCAGCCAGGACAGGCCGCGGCCTCCAGAAACCAGCCCAGGTGCATTCATGCCGTCCCCTGCCCTCGCCCAGGCGAACGATTACACTCTTGCGTCGCCGTCCACCGCAAGCGTCGGCGTCCCGCGTACCAGCAGCGCGGCCTGCACCCGGTTGCTCACGTTCAGCCGGCCCATCGCGCGGTTGATGCTGCTCTTGACGCTGGACTCGGACACGCCGAGGCGCCGGGCGATCTGCCTGTTGGACAGGCCGGTCGCGACCAGCAGGAGCACCTCGCGCTCGCGGGGCGTGAGCGCCTCGATGGACGGATCGTCGTCGGCGCGCGCCGGCGGCGGTGGCGGCGGGAGCGTGGCCACCGTGGCCACCAGCCGGCGGGTCACCGAGGGCGACAGCGCGGCGTGGCCGGCGGCGAGATCGTGGATGGCGCCGGCGAGCTGCTCGGTCGACGCGTTCTTCAGGATGAACCCGGTGGCCCCGGCACGGAGTGCGGCATGCACGTACTCGTCGAGGTCGAACGTGGTCAGCATGAGTATGTGCGGTGCCGGTGACGGGTGCGGCCACTCGCCGAGGATGCGGGCGGTCGCCTCGACCCCGGTCATGACCGGCATGCGCACGTCCATCAGCACCACGTCGGGGCGCAGCTCCACGGCCGACCTGACGGCCTGCTCGCCGTCGCCGGCCTCGCCGATGACCCCCACGTCGGCTCGCCGGCTCAGCGTCGCGTGCAGCGCCTCCCGCACCATCCGCTGGTCGTCGGCGATCACCACCCGCACCGGAGCTGTCACGTCGGCTCCGCGAAACGCAGCCGGGTGGCAACCCGCCAGCCTCCGTCCGGGGTGGGCCCGGCGTGCAGGGCGGCGTCGAACAGCTCGGCCCGCTGCCGCATGCCGACCAGCCCGAGCCCGGAGCCGGGACGCGGGCCGTGCCCGGCCACCGGAGGCCCGTTCTCGACCGTGATCGCCAGCTCTCCCCCGGTTCGCCGCAGCTCGATGCGGACCTCGGTGGCGCCGGCGTGGTGCACCACGTTGGTCAGGGCTTCCTGGACGATCCGGTACGCGCACAGGCTCACCCCCGGCGGCACCGGCGTGGCGAGGCCCTCGGCGGTGACCTCCAGCCGGCAGCCGGCCGCCTCGACGCGGCCCAGGAGCCGGTCGAGGTGCTCCAGTGACGGCTCCGGGGCGGGCTCGGCGGTGGCCGGCCGCTCGTCGGTGAGCAGCCGCAGCACCCGGCGCATCTCGGTCAGGGCGGTGTCGGCGGTGCGTTCGATGTCGCCGATGTTGGTACGGACGGTCTCCGGGTCGTCGGCGTACACCTGCGAGGTGGCCCTGGCGTGCAGGGCGATCGCGCTGACGTGGTGCGCGACCAGGTCGTGCAGCTCGTGCGCGAGGCGGGTGCGTTCGGCCGCCACCGCGTGCCTGGCGTTGATCTCCCGCTCCGCCGCCAGCCGCTCGGCCAGCTCACGCAGCCGGTCCCGGTCCCGGCTCATCCGCCCCAGCGACGCGCCGAGCAGCCACACGCAGCAGGCCATCGCGCCGACCCCGAGCACCGCGGTGGGCTCCAGCCCGATCCCCCGGTACGGCAGGCCGAACGCCAATGCGACCGCGTCCGGGACGAACAGCACGCCGGTGGCGACGCCGACCGCTCCCAGGCTGGCGGGCGCCGGCGAGTACCGCGCCACCGCGTAGCAGGCGAACCCCAGCGCCAGGCCCCGCACGTGCAGCTCCGGGTCGTTCAGCTCGGCCGGCAGGTAGGCGGCCGCGACCGCGAGCAGCACCGTCCACGGCCGGGACCGCCGCCAGAACAGCGGCGCCGACTCCAGCAGCGGCACCACCAGCACGGCGATCGCCGCGAGGGTCGGGGCGGGGAGGGGATCGGCCAGGCGCGGCAGCGGCAGCGCGACGGCGATCACCACGTCGATCGCCCTGGCGGGGATGGCGGGCAGGCCTCGGGTGACCCGGGTCGCTCGGAAGCTCGATGCCGTCATCTGTCTTTCGCCGCAGCCGTGAACCGCCTGACGCGGCCAGACTACGGGCGCACCGAAAGTTGTTCGCGACCGCGACCGGAGGGTGATGTGCCGGCCGGGTCGCCGGCCTAGCGTCTGTTGTGGATCACGACGAGGAGGATGAATGCGCAAGCCGCGACCGGGGAGTCGCACCGCCGGAACATTGGTCACCGGCGCCGTCTGCCTCACGTTGCTGAGCGGATGCGGCCTGAGCTGGCCCAGCAGCAAGACGCTCGTCGACGACGCGACCGTGGCGTCGGTGCGGTCGGTCACCCTGGACAACGGCTCGGGGAACGTCACCGTCCGCGTCGAGGCCGCCGCGCGCGATGTCGCGGTCCACCGCACCGTCACCTACCGAGGCGACCAGCCCGGGCCGAGCTACCGGGTCGACGGCGACTCGCTGCGGATCGGCGACTGCGGGCGGTTGTGCTCGGTCGACTACGTGCTCGTCGTCCCGGCCGGCACGGCCGTGACCGGTGGCGTCGACTCCGGGGACGCCGAGTTCGCCGGGGTCTCCTCGGTCACGGTGTCGGTCGGGTCCGGGAACGTCACCGCGCGCGACGTAGCGGGTCCGGTGGACGTCAAGGTCGACTCCGGCGACCTGCGGGGCACCGGGCTGGGCGGGAAGGTGGCCGTCCGGTCCGGCTCCGGTGACGTGCGGCTCGACGTCATCCAGCCGAGGGACGTCCACGTGACCGCGGACAGCGGCGACATCGACCTGGTGGTGCCGAGGGGTCAGTACCGGGTCAACGCGACCAGCGACAGCGGCAGGGTGAAGACCGACATGGCCAACGACCCCGCCGCGGCCCAGCTGCTGGAGCTGCGCACCGGGTCCGGCGACGTGACCGCCCGGTTCCGCTGAGCCGGGCGCGTCAGATGATCGGCAGGTGCGGCTCGGCCCTGGTGGTGAGCAGCTCGGCGCCGCCGTCGCGCACCACGATGTCCTCCTCGTGCACCATCATCAGCCCGGGGGCGAACTCCATGCCCGGCTCGACGGTCAGCACGGTGCCCGCCTGCAGCACCGTCCGGTCGTCGGGGTGGTTGCTCGGCGGCTCGGTGAGCTGCAGGCCCAGGCCGTGGCCCAACCGGCCCACGTTGTTGCCCGAGGAGCCGGCGCCGGTCAGTTCGGTGGCCATCGCGTGCCACACCTCGCAGGCCCGCACCCCCGGCCGGGCGGCGTTGATGCCGACCTCGGTGGCCCGCCACACCGCGTCGTAGGCCCGGCGCACCGCGTCGTCGGCGCGCCCGATGGCCCAGTTGCGGTTGAAGTCGCAGAAGTAGCCGTCGAACACCGTGCCGGTGTCGATGATCAGCACGTCGCCGGTGCCCAGCGGGCGGTCCGTCGGGCCCATGATGATGTTGTCGTAGCCGCCCTGCCCGGCCACGCCGATGAGGTACGGGCTGGCGTCCGCGCCGCCGGTGACCAGCTCGGCGCGCAGCCGCTGCACCAGGTCGCGCTCGGTGTCCCCGGCGCGCAGCAGGCCGGGGACACGGGCGTAGGCGTCCGAGGTCAGCCGGCAGGCGTGCCGGATCTTGTCGATCTCCAGCTCGGACTTCACGTGCCGGCAGCTCCGGATCGCCGCCGAGCCGTCCACCACCGTCACGCGCGCCCGCGACGCCACCTCCCGCAGCTCCACCACCGGCATCCGCAGCTGCAGCTCGCGGCCCAGCTCGGCGCCCACCGTGCCGCCCGGCCCGGCCAGCTCGCGCAGGGTGGCGGCCAGCAGGCTGACCCCGTCGTCGCTCGGGTTGGGCGCCGGCCAGGTCCGCACGTCGGTGACCCAGGTGGCCCGCATGCCGGGCTCGCCGATCTCCGGGATCACCGCGACCGGCGCACCGCCGCCGGGCACCACCACGTACCAGGGCCGGGTCGGGCTCTCCCAGAACTGGGTGTCGAAGCCGGTGAAGTAGCGCACCTGCTGCGGCGAGGTCACCAGCAGCGCGTCCAGCCCGTCCCGGCGCAGGTAGCGCTGGGCGCGGGCCACCCGGTCCTCGAACTCGGCGGCCGGAAACCCCCGGACGGTCACCTCGGCAGCCCGTGCGGCCCGACCGCGCTGGCCTGGTGCAGGTCGCGGTCGCGGGTCTCCGGGGCCATCAGTGCCGACACCACCAGGCCGACCGCGCAGACCAGGCCGGCGATGAGCATGGTCGCCCCGGCGCCGGCGCGCTCCAGCAGGATCGGCGTGACGAAGGTGCCCAGCCCGGCGCCGATCCGGCTCACGGTGGTGCCCAGCCCGACCGCCGTGGCCCTGATCGCGGTCGGGAACAGCTCGTTGGGGTAGATCCACTGCATGATCGTCGGACCGCCGATGGCGACCGCGTAGACGGCGAAGAGCACCGCGAGCACCCCTACCGGCGCGGTCGGGGCCACGCCGAGCACCAGCAGCGCCGCGGTGGCCACCGCGAACGGCCAGACCAGCAGCGAGCGCCGCCGCACCCGGTTGGCGACCAGGGTGGCCAGCACGCAGCCGCCCAGGAAGAACATGCCGATCGCGGCGGAGCCGATGTTCGCCTGGGCGTCGTCGTCCAGGTCGAGCGCGCGCAGCAGGGCGGGGCCGAACGCGTAGATGGCGTAGACCGGCCACAGCGAGCACGCCCAGAACACCGCGACGAAGATCGTCCGCGACAGGTAGCCCTTGGCCACCAGGCCGCGCAGGCTGGTGTGCCCGGGCTCGACGGGCAGGTCGCCCAGCTCGGCGGCCGGCCCCAGCGCCTTGCGCAGGGCGGCGCGCGCGTCCTCGGTGCGGCCCTTGGACAGCAGCCAGCGCGGGGACTCCGGGGTGCCGATCCTGGCCAGCATGAGCGCGGCCGCCGGCACCGCCGGGGACAGCAGCATCCAGCGCCACGCGTCCGGGCCGAGCGACGCGAGCGCGTCACCGACCAGGTAGGCGACCGTGTTGCCGGCCGCCCACATGGTGGTCAGCCAGCCCAGCATGCTCCCCCGGTGGCGGCGCGGGGTGAACTCGGCGAGCAGCGAGGTGGCGATCGGGTAGTCCGCGCCGATCGCCAGCCCGACCAGGAACCGCAGTACCAGCAGCCAGACCGGTCCCTCGACGAAGAACTGCGCCACCGAGCCGACGGCGATCAGGCCCAGGTCGATCGTGTACATGGCCTGCCGGCCGATCAGGTCGGTGAGGTAGCCGAAGACCAGCCCGCCCACGAACATCCCGACCAGCGCCGAGGCCGCGAGCATCCCCTGCCAGACCGCGCTGAGCTGCCACAGCGGCACGACCTGGGTCAACGCCAGGCCGATGATCCCCAGCACGTACCCGTCCAGGAACGGGCCGCCCGCCGAGTAGAACGTCAGGCGGCGATGGAACCAGGTCAGCGGCGCCTCGTCCATGCCGGTGCCGGTGCCGGTGCCGGTGCTGTCCGCCCGCTGCCGCATGACGCCGCCCTCTCACCAGGTGATGCAGGGCACAGTAAATTTGTTCAACAACTACTGTCAAGAGATTCGTTCAAGTGGTCGATGCTTGGTGTTTGTTGAACAAAGCTCCTAGGATGCCGGCATGACCGGTTCTCTGGACGTGGCGGTGGCGACCGCCGAACGCGCCGCCGATGAGCTCCGCGACGGCATCGTGACCGGGGCACTCCCACCCGGGACCCCGCTGCGCGAGGTCACCCTGGCCGCCGAGCTCGGAGTGTCGCGCAACACGCTGCGGGAGGCGCTGCGCCTGCTCGCCACCGAGGGCCTGGTCAGCCAGCGACTGCACAAGGGCGCGGTGGTCAACACCATGTCGTCCGAGCGGATCCGGGACATCTACGCGGTGCGGCGGACGATCGAGCTGCGGGCCGTGGAGGAGAGCGGCGCCGCGTCGGCCGCCGCGCTCGCGGCCATCGAGGCAGCGGTCGGCGCGACCGAGCGGGCGGCCGCCGCCGGGGACTGGCGCGAGGTGGGCACCGCGAGCCTGCGCTTCCACTGCGCGGTGGTGGCCACCCTGGGCAGCCCCATGCTGGACGCGTTCTTCCGTGGCGTGACCGCCCAGCAGCGGCTGGCGTTCGCGGTGGTGGCCGACGAGCGGCGGGTCCAGCAGCGGTGGGTGGCGCTGGACAGGGAGATCTGCGACCTCATCCACGCCGGCTACCGGGCGGCGGCCGGCCGGGCGCTGCGCGACTACCTCGACGCCTCGGAGCGGATGGTGCACGGGCTGGTCGCCGAGGGCGCCGGCGCCGGAGCCACCCCGATCGTGCGGGGCGCGTGATGGGCTCCTACCCCGCCGCCTACCAGCCCGGCGCCGGCGGCGCGCTCACGGTTGACAGATCGTTCTACCGGCGGATCGCCAGCGCCCAGGACCGGCGCCGGCAGGTCGAGTCGTTCGTCATCCCGCCCCGCTCCGGGCGGGCCTGGGAGGTGCCGGCCGGCTCGGTCTGCCGGATCGTCACCGTGGACGGCCCGCAGGTCGGCGACCTGAACGTGTGGAACCGGCACAACCCGCGCGAGCGGATGTGGGCCTCGCGCACCCGCCAGCTGCAGCGCGCGCACGTGTCCACCCACGACCGCATCTGGTCAACGCTGCCCTACCTGCGCCCGCTGCTGACCATCACCGAGGACACCCTGGCCGGCTACGGTCCCGACGAGCACGGCGGCCGGGTGCACGACCTGCTCGGCACCCGCTGCGACCCCTATGTCAACCGGCTGCTGACCGGCGAGGACTTCGACTTCCACTGCCACTCGAACCTGACCCGCGCCGTGCTCCCGTACGGGCTCACCGAGCTGGACGTGCACGACGTGCTCAACGTCTTCCAGTGCACCGGCCTCAACGACGAGGACCGCTACTTCATGAAGGCCTGCCCCGCGAAGCGCGGCGACTTCCTGGAGTTCTTCGCCGAGATCGACCTGCTGTGCGCGCTGTCCACCTGTCCGGGCGGCGACCTGAGCATCCCCCTCTGGGGGCCGGACGCCGGCGACCCCAGCGAGGTGTGCCGCCCGCTCGGCGTCGAGGTCCACCGGGTGGACGAGGCGCTGCTCGCCGGCTGGACGCCACCGGAGCCGGCGCCGTACCGCAACGTGCACGGGATGCGGATGCCGGACTAGGCCGGACCAGGTAGGTGCTTGATCGGCACGCTGATGCGGGTAGCGGGCCGAGCGCCGTACCGGGCGGGGAGGTAGTCCTCGATGACGGGCTCGGCGGGCCGCTGTCCACTGTGGTGGGCCGCGGTGAGGGCGCGGTCATAGGCGAACGCGAGTTGGTCGTGTGCGCCGTGGTGGGTCGTTTCGACCGCTGGGCCGGCAGGCAGCGAAACCGAGGTGAGCCTGGGGTCCGGCACGATCGTGCTGGTGCGCGCGAACACGTAGCCGGCGACTTCGTCGTCGAGATCGAGAGGAAGAAGGGCGCCCCAGGTCGGTCTCGGGGGCAGGACCTGGTGGTGCCGCAGCCGGGATCGCAGGATGGCGATGCCGCGGGTGATGGCCGACGCGAGCCCTCGGGCGGGCGCGGTGAATCCCAGGGCCGGAACCGTTCGCGCCGGCAGGTCCAGATGCCGTGGAGCGTCGGTGCCGCACGGCTCGGCGAGGTACAGCTGGGCGAGGGCGTGGGCGCGCTCGGTGATTTCGTCGGTGAGGCGACGGCGCTCGGCGGCGAGCGCGGAGGTGGCCGACTCGCCCCCGCGCAGGATGCGGGCGATGTCGTCGGGCGCGGTGCCGATCGCGCGGAATCGGGCGATGGTCACCGCCGTGGGCAGTTGGTTGCGGTGGTAACGGCGGTAGCCGCTGTCGGGGTCCACGGCGGCCGGTCGCAGCAGCCCGACGCGGTCGTAGTAGCGCAGGGTCGAGACCGGCAGCCGACAGCGCCGGGCGAACTCCGCGATCAGCAGCCACTCGTCGTCGGTCACCGCACCAGGGTCCCCGACTCGGGCATCGCCACCTCGATGGTGGGCCGGCGGCGCACGATGCCGGCCACGGAGCCCGGGGCGATGCCGACCGCGAGCAGGGCGGCGGTGCGATCGAAGTACTCGCGGTAGGTGTGACAGCGGTCCCCTCGGGTCTCGAACACCGAGACTCCGGGGAAGCGCAGGGTGCGGCCGGCGCCATGCGGGACGGCGTCGCTGAGGGTGAACTCGAAGCGCCACTCACCGATCGTGCTGTGCTCGCCGGTGGCAACCCTGGTCATGGTCCATTCGTGGTGGGTGCCTTCGGCGTACATGCGCGTGAACAGCTCCCGCAGGCCGGCGTGGCCTTCGAAGACCCCGTAGAACAGGTCGTGGTACGCGATGTCAGGGGTGAAGACCTTGACGAGCCGCTCGACGTCGCGGGTGTTGAAGGCCGTCGCGAAGCGATGGGCAACCGTGGGTGGGGTGGTGGTCATGGCAGCGATCGTGAGGCCTCGAGTCGGTTGAGGGTCAAGGCCTGCGGCCGGGCTGGGCCAGGAAGTCGAGCAGCCGCCGGGTGGTCTCCTCGGGCGCCTCCTCCGGGATGAAGTGCCCGGCCGCGACCGGCCCGCCGCGCACCTCGTCGGCCCAGCCCTTCCACACCTCCAGCGGCTCGTACCAGCTCGCCACGGCACCGTCGCGTGCCCACAGGGCCAGGACCGGGCAGGCGATGCGGCGCCGCCCCCGGTCCGCCTCGTCGTGCGCGCAGTCGAGGGTGGCCGCCGCGCGGTACTGCTCGCAGATGGCGTGGACGGTGTCCGGGTGGGAGAACCGCGCGATGTACTCCGCGCGGACCTGGGCCGGGAACACGTCCGGAACCTCCGACCAGGTGTCGAGCATGTGGTCGACCAGCACGTCCGCCGCGCCCGCGATCAGCCGCTCCGGCACCGGCTCCGGCGCGGCCAGGAACGACCAGACCCAGAAGCCGAGGCTGAAGTCCTTGTCCGCGCGGCCGAACGCGTCGCCGGTCGGGACGATGTCGAGCACCGCGAGCCGGTCGACGGCGCCCGGGTGGTCCAGCGCCATCCGGTAGCCGCAGCGCGCGCCCCTGTCGTGCCCGACCACGGCGAACCTGTCGTACCCGAGCGCGGCCATCACCTCGACCTGGTCGCGGGCCAGCTCGCGCATGCTGTACGGCGCGTGGTCCGGGGTGCTCGCCGGCTTGCCGCTCGCGCCGAAACCCCGCAGGTCGGTGGCCACCACGGTGTGCCGCTGGGCGAGCCGGGCCGCCACCCGGTGCCACATGAGGTGGGTCTGCGGGATGCCGTGCAGCAGCAGGACGGGCGGTCCGGCGCCGCCGCGCAGGCCGTGGATCGTGGTTCCGGCCGTCTCGATGTCGAACTCGTCGAACCCCTCGAACACGTAGAGTTCCTTCCTGTCAGGCGCGGTCCGACACACGAGAGCCGGTGAGGACATGCGAGTCAGCGTCGACAACCAGGTGTGTGAAGCGCACGGTCAGTGCAACACGGTCGATCCGGATTTATTCACCCTCGACGACGACGGGTACAGCGACATCGGCGTCGGCAAGGAGGTGCCGCCGGGCAAGGAGGTCGCCGCCGAACAGGGCGTGGACGTCTGCCCCGTTCAGGCGCTGCGGCTGGAGTGACGGGTCACCGTCTCGGTGATCCTGGCCAGCGGCACGAACCCGAGCAGGCAGACGGCGGCGAGCACGACGTAGTGGGCGGTGAAGCCCCAGCCGTCGATGATCCACCCCGCCACCGCCGAGGCGAACAGCCCGGAGACGCCGAGCGCGACGCCGATCATGATGCCCATCGCGGTGCCGGCCGTCCTCGGCACCGAGTCGATCAACAGCGCGTAGACCACCGGGAACGGCGCGTTGCGGAACAGCCCCCAGAACAGCAGCACGATCCAGGCGCTGGTCGGGTCGGTGATGACGATCATGGCAAGCAGCGAGACCGCCCAGCCGACGATCAGGAAGCGCAGCGCGAACTTCCGCCCGGTGTGGTCGGACAGCGTGCCCCAGACCACCTGGCCGACCCACCCGGTCAGCCCGGACGCGCCGGCCAGCAGCGCGGCCTGCCCGGCCGACATGCCGTGCTGGACGAACTGGGTGGTCAGGAACGTCACGGCACCCGCCTCGCCCCACAGGAACAGGAAGATCAACAGCACCGACCACCTGACGTTCGGGCTGCGCATCGCCTCCCGGACCGGCGCCCAGAACCCGCTGGGCGGGCGGGTGGACAGCTCGGGCAGCGGCCGGGTCAGCCCCCGGTCGTCGATCCAGCGGTAGACCCGCTCCTGGTTGCGCCGGGTACCGACAAAGGCCTGCCCGATGATGATCGGGATGCCGAGCAGCGGGATGAGCAGGAACGCCTCCCGCCAGCCCGCCACGCCGAGCACGGCGGCGATCAGGGCGCCGGTGGCGAACTGGCCGAGCGGGAAGCCGGTGTGGTGCACCCCGACGGCGAAGCCCCGGTACTCCTTGGGCCACCACTCCCCCACCAGCGCCACGTTGATCGGCTCCGAGCCGCCCCGGCTCAGGCCCATCGGGATCCGCAGCAGCAGGAACGCCAGGAAGCCGCCGCTGAACCCGAAGGTCAGCGCGCCGCCGATGATGCCGATCAGCATCGCCACGTTCCAGGTCCAGGTCCGCCGGTAGCCGGTGCCGATCCGGTCCGAGATCCAGCCGGCCGCGATCCCGCCGACGATCAGCCCGGCGAAGAACACCGAGTTGATCAACCCGCCCTGCGCGGCGTTCAGGCCGAACTCCTCGGAGATGGCCGGGAGCACGGCGGGCAGGATGCCGCCGTCGATCGAGGTCATCAGGATCGCGCCGGTGGTGATCAGCAACGTCCACCAGGAGATCGGATGACCTCGCGGTATCCAGGACGACCGGGTGCGCGAGTCGACGGGGTCGGGCATGTCTTTCTCCTCCAACGCGACGCTGGGCTGGATGAGTCGAGGGCGTCACCCTGTCCAATTCATCGGACGAATGTCAATGGTTCAGCCGGGCGACCGCTTCCTGGAGCGCGGCGGTCAGGGTCGCGACGTTCGGTGCCTGCTCGGTACCGGCCCGGGCGGCGACCGACACGATCCGGGTCAGCCGGGGTTCGTCCAGCCGGTGCATCCGCACGCCGGTGGTGAGCCCCTCGGTGGCCAGCCGCGGGACCAGCGAGACGCCCAGGCCGGCGCGGACCAGCGCGAGGATCACCGTGTAGTCGTCGCTGACGTAGTCCAGCCTCGGCGCGAACCCGCTCATGCCGAAGGCCCGCTCCACGGTGGCGCGCAGCGCGCCGTCGCTGCGCGGGACGATCCACGGCTGGTCGCGCAGCGTCGCCAGCGAGAGCGGGCCGCGCGGCAGCTCCAGCGCCTCGGGCGCCGCCACCAGCAGCGACTCGGTCACCAGCCGGGTCAGCGTGACGCCGGGGTCGGCGATCCTGGCCAGCAGGTCGAACTCGTAGACCAGCAGCATGTCCAGCCGGCCGGACCGCAGCGCCGGGAGGCCGTCGGCGGTCTCCCACTCCTCCAGCCGCACGTCGAGGTCGGGGTGCGCGGCGCGGCAGGCCGCGATCGCTCCGGGCACGATCGAGCTGGCGGCGGTGGGGAACGCACCCAGCCGGAGCACTCCCCCGATGCCGCCGGCGATCCTGGCGACGCCGGCCCGCGCGGCCTCCAGCTCGGCCAGGATCCGCTCGGTGTGCTCGACCAGCACCCGGGCCGCCTCGGTCAGCACCAGCGCCCGGCCGTCCCGGGTGAACAGCGGGGCGCCCACCTCCCGCCGCAGCAGGGTGAGCTGCTGGGACACCGCGGACGGGGTCAGCGCGCAGGCCCGGGCGGTGGCCGCGATGGTGCCTCGGGCGGCGAGCTCGCGCAGCAGGCGGAGGCGGTGCACGTCCAGCATTCAGCCAGGCTAACGGTACTCGTCAGAAACATTTGGTTGTGCTAACTGTCATCTCGACGCGACCCTGGGCGGGTGACGGTCGGCGCGCTGAACCTCGACGACACCGCGGCGGAGCACACCGAGCGGATCCGGGCGCTTCGGGCGAGCATGCGTCGGCTGGGGCTCGCGGCGGTGGCGGTGGCCAGCCCGGAGAACGTCTACTACCTGACCGGCCTGGACCATCTGGGCTACTTCGCGTTCACCCTGCTCGTGGTGCCGCGCGAGGGTGCGCCGACGCTGGTCACCCGCGCGATGGAGCGCCCGACCGTGCGCGCGCAGGTGCCCTGGTGCCGGCACGTGGTGTTCGGCGAGGACGAGCCCGCCGCGCCGGCCGCCGCCTCCGTGCTCGCCGAGGTGGTCGAGGCCGGCGCCACCGTCGCGCTGGACGAGGACTCGATGTTCTTCCCGCCCTCGACGGCCGCCCGACTCGTCGCGCTGCTGCCCGGGCTGCGGTGGACGAACGGATCGGGCCTGCTCGCCGGGCAGCGCGCGGTGAAGTCCGGCGGCGAGATCGACCACGTCCGGCGGGCGGCGAGGCTGTCGGACCGGGCCATGGCGGCCGGTCTCGCGGCGTTGCGGCCCGGCGTGCCGCAGCGGCGGGTGGCCGCCGGGGTGTACCGGACGATGATCGCGGACGGTGGCCAGCCGCCCGGGTTCGCCCCGCTGATCCGGCCCACCTCGATGCTCGACCAGGAGCACGTGTCGTGGTCCGACGGCCCGGTCCGGCCCGGTCAGGGGTGGTTCTTCGAGCTGTCCGCCAGCGTGCGCCGCTACCACGCGCCGCTGAGCCGCACGGTGTACGTCGGGCACGCCCCGGACGGCGCCGACCAGGCCGCCGCCGCGGCGCTCGCCGGCCTGGTCGCCGCCCGCGACGCGCTGCGCCCCGGTGTTCGTACCGGTGAGGTGTACGCGGCCTGGGAGCGCGCGGTGGCCGGGCATCCGTCGCCGGCCTGGCCGCTGCGCCACCACTGCGGGTACCTGGTGGGGATCGGGTTCCCGCCCAGCTGGGTCGGCGGCGGGCAGGTGCTGGGCATCCGCCCGGGTGGTGAGGTGGCGGTCGCGGCGGGCATGACGTTCCACCTGATGTCGTGGGTGACCCGGCCGGTCGGGCACGTCGTCTCGGACACCGCGCTGGTCACGCCGGCCGGAGCCGAGCTGCTCACCACGGTGCCCCGGGGACTCACGGTGGTCGGCTGAGATGCGGATCAGCAAGCTGCGCACCACCACCGTCGCGGTGCCCTACCGCGTCGACGAGGCGTGGGCGTTCGGCCGGCGGTCCGGGCAGGTCAGCGTGCTGCTGGAGATGCAAACCGACGAGGGCGTGGTGGGGCTCGGGGAGGCCGCCGCCTACCCCAGCGCCGACGTCGTGAACGCGGTCTTCCGCACCCTGGAGCCGCTGGTGGTCGGCGAGGACCCGCTGGCGATCGAGCGGATGATCCACCGCATCGACCTGGTCGGCACCTGGCACCACGTGCGGGCCAGCAGCCCGGCCATCGCGGCCGTCGAGATGGCCTGCTGGGACGTGCTCGGCAAGGTGTGCGGGCAGCCGCTGGTGAACCTGCTCGGCGGCCGGTTCCGGGACCGGGTGGAGTACTTCTACTACGTCGCCCGCGTGTCGCCGGCGGAGGTGGCGGCCGAGGGACGCCGGGCCACCGAGGCCGGGTTCGGCACCTGCTACCTCAAGGCCGTGCACGACGACCCGGCCGCCGACGTCGAGCGGGTCGCCGCGCTGCGCGACGGCGCCGGCCCGCACGCGCGCATCCGGGTCGACGCCAACGAGGCCTGGTCGCCCGGCACCGCCGTCCGCACCGTCCGCGCGATGCAGCCGTACGGCCTGGAGCTGGTCGAGCAGCCGGTGTCCGGCCGCAACCTCGCCGAGATGGCCTACGTCCGCGGCCGGGTGGACACCCCGCTGCTGGCCAACGAGGCGAGCTGGACCAGGCACGACCAGCTCGCGGTGATCCGCGCCGGGGCCGCCGACGCGATCTCGGTCGACAACCAGGCCGACGGCGGGCTGCTCAACCTCAAGCGCTCCGCCGGCCTGTGCGAGGCGGCCGGCCTGCCCGTGGTCAAGCACAGCCTGGGCGAGCTCGGGGTCGCGCTGGCCGCCGCCACCCACGTCATCGCCGCCACCCCGACCTTCCGGTACGCCAACCAGGCCTACGGCGCGCTGCTCTCCGACGACGTCACCGCCGGCTTCGGCGGACCGGCGGCCGCCTACCGCGACGGGTGCCTGGACGTCCCGACCGGCCCCGGCCTCGGCGTCGAGCTCGATCCCGACAAGGTCGCGCGGTACGCCGAGCTCTACCGTTGCGGGGCCGACCGGTTCGCCTTCACCGACCGGGACAGCGCGACGGCCCCGGCGTTGCCCAAGGCATGAGCGTTTACGCGTCGTCCAGCTCGACGTGCCGCAGGTCGCTGCTCAGCCACGATCCGACGATCAGGAACAGCCCGCCGAGCGCGAGCAGCACCACCGGGGTGTAGCCGTACGGCATGAAGGCCGAGAGCCCGAGCATGTAGTACGGGTAGAACGCCGGGATCACGCTGGGCAGGCTGTAGGCGATGCCGTAGCCGGACGAGCGCACCTGGGTCGGGAACATCTCCATGATGTACGCGGAGATCATCGACCACACCGCCAGCGTCGCGACCAGCGCGAGCCCACCGCACACCAGCAGCGTCACGGTGCCGCGCGGCCGGGCGATCGCAGCGGCCAGCAAGAGTGGGGCGACGACCAGGTTGAGCACGCCGATCACCAGGAACACCCGCCGGCGTCCGTGCCGCTGCCCCGCCGCCCCGATCAGCGGGAACAGCACCACCCCGATGATCGCGGCGGCCAGGATCGCGGAGTTGATCACCGCCGGGCTGCCGCCGAGGCCCTTGAAGTGGCTGGCGAACACCCCGACCGTGGCGTCCAGGGTCAGCCAGGCGCCGGTGCCCACCACGAACGCCAGCCCGAGCGAGCGCAGGTGCCGGCCGGAGAACAGCGTCCGCAGCGGGCGCTCCGGCTTGGGGATCTTCGTCCAGAGCTCCGACTCCGGGACCGACCGCAGGTAGTACACGAAGATCGCGGCCGAGAGCACGAAGCCGATCGCGAACGGGATCCGCCATCCCCAGACCGCGTACGCCGACTGCGGCCCGTCCGAGGGCATCACCTGGAGCAGGATCATGGTCAGCACCGTGATCACGCCGAGCGCGGCCGGGTAGCCGACGTTGAGCAGCGAGCCGTACACCCCGCGCTTCTCCCGGGGCGCGTACTCCATGGCCAGCGGGTTGGCCGCGGTGTACTCGCCGCCGAGGAAGACGCCGTCCAGCAGCCGCAACGCCACCAGCAGCACCGGCGCCATCACGCCGATCGTGGCGTAGCCGGGCAGCAGCGCGATCAGCCCGGTACACACGCTGAACCCGGCCGCGACCACGATGGTGGTCCGCCGCCGCCCGAGCCGGTCGCCCATCGCGCCGAAGATCACCGAGCCCAGCGGCCGGCCCACCAGCGAGGCCGCGAAGATCGCCGCGCTCATGGTGGTCATCTGGACGGCGCTGGCCCCGCTGGCGGTGAAGTAGGTGATCGCCGGCGCGAGCGCGATGACCGGCAGGTAGACGTCGTACATGTCCACGAAGAAGCCGAACATCGCCGCCCGCAGCGCCCGCCGGCGGGCCTGCCGCTCGGCCGGGCCGGCGGACGCGACGGCCGTTGTCTCACTCATCGCCGGAGCCGCCTTCCGGGTCGGCGTCGGTGAGCCGCAATGAGCCGGAAGGGCCGGTGTGCCGCGCCAGCGGGGTGTGCCGGCGGGTGTCCACCGTGAGCTGGAAGATGTCGGCGCGGTTGTAGGTGCCCACGATGTCGTGCGCCTGCTTCGCGGTGATCTCGTCGGCGAGGTTCACCCGCGCGTGCAGGATCCCCTCGTCCCCGTGCAGTGGCCCGGCGACCGCGCGCCCGTCCGGCCCGATCACCATCGAGGCGGTCGGGTGCGCGCGGAGCATCTTCTCGATCCGCGCGTCGCCGGCGGCCACCTCGGCGACCGCCCGGTCGTCCAGCGCGGTGGCCGCGACCACGGTGAAGACCTTGCCCTCGAAGGAGTGCGCGGCGGCGCGCAGCCGGATGGTCTCCGGCAGGTCGTAGTCGCCGCCCTCGGTCCTGCCGTCGAACGGCCAGGACGGCGGGTAGGTGGCGATGTGCAGCCGCTCGCCCTGCGCGAGCAGCGTGAACCTGGCGAGGGTGTTCGTGTTCTCGCCGCAGATCAGCGCGCCGAGGTGCCAGCCGCCGAGCGGCACCGGCGCCAGGTCGTGGGCGTCGCCGTGCGACCAGGTCAGCCGCTCGTACCAGGTGGCCACCAGCTTGCGGCGGTGGTTGACCAGCCGGCCGGTGGGGTCGAAGACCAGGTTGGAGTTCCAGAGCTGGCCCAGGCTGGCCTCGTTGCGCTCGTTGACCCCGACGGACAGCGTGACCCCGAACCGCGCCGCGAGCCGCCCCAGCCGCTCGGTCTCCGGGCCGGGCACCGTGATCGACTCCCTGACCAGCCGCTCGTGAAAGTCGTGCTGGTCCACCGGCGCGAGCACGCCGTTCCAGATCGGGAACCCCGGCAGGAAGCTCTCGCCGAAGACGACCAGCTCGGCGCCCTGGCCGGCGGCCTCGGCGACGAGCGCCTCCAGCTTGTCCAGCGTGGCGGCGAGGTCCAGGAAGACGGGCGCCGCCTGCACCGCCGCGACTGACACCGTGGGCAGTTCGATCGTTGACATCACGCCTCCGTCGGGTCCGTGAGCGTCGTGACAAGTTGTCGACGGATCCCGACAACAATGTCCCGATCGCCCGTAGGGTGCGCGGAGGGTAAAGACCGAACAGCACGACGTCAATGGCCCGACACCGACGCCCAATGTCGACCCTTCTCGACACCGACCGGCCCTGAAACCCCTGCTCACGACCCGTGAGTGGTTAGCGGTGCTATAGCCCCGCTAACCACTCACGGCCGCTGAGCAGGGCTTTTGCGGCGGTGCGGGCGTGGTGGGCGGCGGTGGGGTCGGCGGTCACGGCGGCTACGGAGATGGCGCCGTCGATGAGGACGAGCAGTTGGGCGGCCAGTGCGGCGGGGTCGGGGGTGCCGGTGTCGCGGGCGAGCCCGGTCAGGTACCGCTGGAGCAGGTGCTTGTGGTCGCGGGCGGCCTCGGCGACGGCCGGCGCGGTGGCCCCGAGCTCGCCGAACGAGTTGAGGAACGCGCACCCCCGGAACCCCGGCCGGGAGAACCACTCGTACAGCCAGTCGAACACCGCCAGCACCCGTTCGTCCGGCCGCCCGCATTGCTCGACGAAGCCGGCCAGGTCCTCCCGCCACCGCAGGTCACGGCGCCGCAGGTAGGCGACGACGAGCCGTTCCTTGGACGGAAAGCACCGGTACAGGCGTTTGAGCGAGACGCCGGACGCGGCGCGGATCTCGTCCATCCCGACCGCCTGGATGCCCCGGTCGTAGAACAGCGCGTCGGCGGCGTCGAGCAGCCGCGAGGTGGCCTCGGCGTGATCCACGGCAGTCTCCCTCTGGCGTCGGAGAACGGGCGTTCTCTAGGATACGAGAACGACCGTTCTCTAGAGTAGGGAGTTGACGCGATGAGCCCGCGACCGCCGTTCCCCCCGTTCGACGAGCAGACCGCCCGGCAGAAGGTGCAGGCCGCCGAGGACGCCTGGAACACCCGCGACCCGGAGAAGGTCGCGCTGGCCTACACCGAGGACTCCGTGTGGCGCAACCGCGACCGGTTCGTCGAGGGCCGGGCACAGATCGTGGAGTTCCTGCGCCAGAAGTGGGACCGCGAGCTGGACTACGCGCTGCGCAAGGAGCTGTGGGGGTTCCGGAACAACCGCATCGCCGTGCGCTTCCAGTACGAGTGCCACGACCGGGACGGCCGGTACTGGCGCAGCTACGGCAACGAGCTCTGGGAGTTCACCCCCGAGGGGCTGATGAGCCGGCGCGAGGCGAGCATCAACGACGTCCGCATCGAGGCCGCCGACCGGCGCATCCACGGCCCCCGTCCCGCCGAGGAGCACGGCCTGCTGCTGCCGATCCAGTAAAAGCTAGTGGCGACTGTCGACACTTGACGGTCGAATCTGTCATCCTGACCCCACCGCGCGCCCGACCACGCGAACGGAGCCGGGATTGGAACCGTCAGAACAGCCCAGCGCAGTCCATGCCGTCCAGGATGTGCCGCTCGAACCGGGCGACCACCTCGGTCGCGTCCCGGGAGGTGATCGCCTCGGCGAGCAGCGCCGCCAGCTCGACGTGCCGTTCCACCAGCCCGACATGGCCGCGCGCCGGGGCGTCCGTGCTCAGCATGGCCAGCACGATCTGGTCCCGCAGCCCGTCGTAACTGCTGGTCAGCCGGCTGTTTCCGGCCGCGTCCACCACCGCGCGGTGGAACCGGCGGTCGGCGCGCACGATCGTCGAGGCCTCGCCGCCGTCGACGGCGCGGCGCAGGGCGTCGAGCTCGTCGCCGAACCCGGAGGTCGGCTCGCCCCGGTGGACGATCAGGCGGACCGCGAGCGTCTCCAACGCGGTGCGCATGCCCGCCAGCTCGCGCACGTCGTTGGCGTCGAACTCGACCACGACATAGGGCTTGTTCGGCTCCTTCGTGACCAGCCCGGACTGCTCCAGCATCCGCAGCGCCTCGCGGACCGGCGAGCGGCTGACCCGCATCTGCTCGGCGACCGTGGAGTCGCGCAGCGCCTGGCCGGGGGCGACCCGGCCGGTGAGGATGGCCTCCCGTATCCGCGCGTGGATGTCGCTGACCAGCAGGCCGGCGCGCACCGGGGCGAAGGTGGCGACTGTCGACACGGAGCGGGGCACCGCACCGAGGGTAGTCCGGTGGGTGCCTGATGTACTCCGCCGCGGTGACCAGGGCCGTTCGCAGGCTGGTGCCCCTGCTGGGCGTCTGCTTCTTCGTCAGCATCATCGACCGCACGAACGTCAGCGTCGCCGCGCTGACCATGAACGCCGAGCTGGGCCTCTCGGCCGCGGCCTACGGGTTCGGGGCGGGGATCTTCTTCGTCGCGTACTTCCTGTTCGAGCTGCCCAGCAACCTCGCGCTGGAGCGGTTCGGGGCCCGGCGATGGCTGGCCAGGATCATGGTGACCTGGGGCGTCATCTCGGTCGGGATGGCGTTCATCCAGAACGACGTCACGTTCTACCTGGCGCGGTTCCTGCTGGGCGCGGCCGAGGCCGGGTTCTTTCCCGGCGTGGTCTATTACCTGTACCAGTGGTTCGACGGGCGGAACATCGCGCGGGTGCTCGCGCTGTTCTCCGCGTTCGGGCCGCTGGCGAACGCGGTCGGCGCCCCGCTGGCCACCTCGATCATGCAGGCCTGGGGCTGGCGCTGGGTGTACGTGATCGAGGGCATCCCGGCGGTGCTGCTGGCGTTCGTGCTGCTCCGGGCGCTGCCGGACAGCATCGAGGACGCCCGTTGGCTGAGCGCGACCGATCGGCGCGCGCTGCGCGAGGGCCTCGGCGCCGGGCCGGCACGGCCGGTCTCCTGGCGCACCGCGCTGCGAGATCCGCAGTCCGTGCTGATGTGCCTGCAGTACCTGCTGATCATGACCAGCAGCTACGCGCTGGTGCTGTGGCTGCCGCAGATCATCCGCTCGTTCGACGTCGGCATCGGGCTGACCGGCTGGCTCACCGCTGTTCCGTTCGCGGTGGCCACCGTGGGGCTGCTGGCCTGGGGGCGCAGCTCGGCCCGCAGCGGTGAGACGCTGTGGCACGCCGTGCTCCCCTGCCTGGTCGCCGCCGCCGCGTTCGTGGCCGGCGCGTTCACCAGGCAGCCGGCGGCGGCGCTGGTGCTGCTCTCGGTCGGCGCGGCGGCCATCTACTGCGCGCCCGTCGGGTTCTGGTCGCTGCCGCGCACGTTCGTCAGCGGCGCGGCGGCGGCCACCGCGACCGCGATGGCGAACTCGTTCGGGAACCTCGGCGGCTTCGTCGGCCCGTACCTCAACGGCTGGATCCGGGACGCCACTGGGAGCTTCGAGCTCGGGCTCGCGCTGTTCGGCCTCCCGGTCCTGCTGGGCGGGCTGCTCACGTTCGTCACCATCCGAATGGCCCGGCCCGTGGCGGCGCTCGCGAAGGGAGGTCGGCGTTGATGTCGTTGCGTGCCCGGCTGGCGGCGGGACCGGTGCTCGGGACGTTCGCGGGCGTGAACGCGGCCTCGGCGGTGGAGACGCTGGGCTGGGCGGGGTTCGACGCGGTCTGCCTGGACGCCGAGCACGGCGCGCTGGGCATCGCGGACATCGAGAACCTGGTCCGCGCCGCCGATGCCACCGCGACCCCGGCGCTGGTGCGGGTGCCCGAGCTCGGGCCGGCCATCGGGCGGGTGCTCGACGCCGGCGCGCGGGGTGTCGTGGTGCCGAGGGTGGAGACCGCCGAGCAGGCCGCCGAGGCGGTCCGCAGGGTGCGCTACCCGCCGGTCGGGGCGCGCGGCGCCGGCCCGGGGCGCGCCACCCGCTACGGCGGCGCGATCGCCGACTACCTGGCGCGCGCCAACGACGAGGTGCTGCTGGTCGTCCAGGTGGAGACGGCGACCGGGGTGCGCAACGCGTTCGACATCGCGGCGACCCCGGGCGTGGACGTGGTGTTCGTCGGCCCCGGCGACCTGTCCGTCTCGCTGGGGGCGGCGCCCGGATCGGACGCACACCGCGCCGCGATCGACGAGATCCTCGGCGCCGCCGACCGGGCCGGTGCGACCACCGGGATCTTCGCCGCGGATCCGGCGGCGGTGGCGGAGCACGCCGCGCGGGGCGTGCGGTTCTTCCTGCTCGCCGCCGATGTCGTGTTCCTTGCCCAGGGCGCCGCGTCGGCGGCCCGGGACGCCCGCGCCCGGCTGGACCGGACCACCTGACCGAGGAAGGACAGCTTTGGACAAGCTCGTCGTCAAGACCGACGGGGTGCTCGCCAGCTCGCCCGAGGACATCGCGCTGCTCACCGAGCGCGGCATCGGCTTCCGCGAGGGCAGCTACCTGACCGAGGACGAACTGATCGACAACTGCCGCGACGCCGACGGGCTGCTGGTGCTGCGCGAGCCGATCACCGCCCGGGTCCTCGGCGAGCTGACCCGGTGCCGGGTGATCGGCCGGTTCGGGGTCGGGCTGGACTCCATCGACGTCGCGGCGGCCACCGCGCGCGGCGTCCGCGTCACCCACGTGCCCGCCGCCAACGTGACCGAGGTGGCCACCCACGCGCTGGCGATGGCGCTGGCGCTGGCGCGACGGCTGCCGCTGTACGACGCCTCGGTCCGCGCCGGCCGGTGGGACTTCGAGGGGCCGGGCGCCGGCATTCGCCGTCCCTCCCGGCAGACGTTCGGGCTCGTCGGGCTCGGCAGGATCGGCGTCCGGGTGGCCGAGGCCGCGGCGGCGATCGGGTTCCGGGTCACGGCGTACGACAGGCATCTCGACGACGCCGCGATCCGCGCCCGCGGCGTCGAGCCGGTCACCCTGGACGAGGTCATCGAGACCTCGGACATCCTGTCGCTGCACGTGCCGCTGGACGAGCACACCCGGGGGCTGGTCGACGAGGCGGCGCTGCGCCGGATGCCGCCCGGGGCGGTGCTGGTCAACGTCTCCCGGGGCGGGCTGGTCGACGAGGCCGCGCTGGCCGCCGCGATCGCCTCCGGGCACCTCGCCGGCGCGGGCCTCGACGTGTTCGACGGCGAGCCGCTCGACCCCGACAGCCCGCTGCGCGGCCTGGACCGCGTCATCCTCACCCCGCACACCGCGCACTACTCCGCCGACTCCTACGCCGAGACCAGGCGCACGGCGTTCCTGGACGTGTCGTCGGTGCTGTCGGGCGAGCGGCCGAGGCACGCGGTGAACTAGCCCAGAAACGCGATCAGCAGTCCGAGGCAGACGACCAGCCCGACAGCGCCGCCGATGACCCCCATGGCCAGGGCGAACCGCTCAGCGCCGGATCGGCTCCCCTGCCAACCCAGCTCCTTCGCCGCGTCGGTGATCAGCCGCCGCCCCTCCTCGGTGTCGTACGTCTCCGTGCCCTGGACGCCGTCTTGACCGAACGTGTACTGCCAGTACTTGCGGCGAACCCGCCCGGACTCGAACGTCCCCAAGGTGAGTTTCGGCATTCCGTCCGGCCAGCTGAGCCGGTAGAGATCATCTCGTATCGAGAACCGCTGTGCCCGCTCGTCCAGCCTGACCCGGTGGATACATACCCGCCTGCGGTTACGGAAGCCGCCGACCCACCTGAAGTGCGTCAGGTCGATGCCGACGTCGAAGCCGTTCGGAGTGGGTGTGACGGCGTACGGCGTGCCCTCGGCCGCGGCGCGCACCCTGGCGAGGAACTCGGCGGCCGGGCCGGCGGGCGGTTCGTTGGTCATCCCAGCTCCTCGGTGGTCGGGTGGATACACCCATACCGACCCGCGCGCCGCGAGATCGGTTGGGCGCAAAGCCGTCTAGGCGGTCTCGACGTACGGCGTGCGCGGACGCCAACCGCGCTCCGCTGACACCTCCTGTCAGCGAACACCACCCGACCTATTGACCGGTCGAAGACGCTAATTGTACGGTCAAATCATGGACCTGCCGCTGTACGAGCGAATCAGGCGGGAGCTGGAGGAGAAGATCCGTTCGGGATCGCTCGCTCCAGGCGCTCGGGTGCCGACCGAGAGCGAGCTGCGCGGTCTGTACGGGGTCAGCCGCGCCACGGCCCAGCGTGTCCTCAACGACCTAGCGAACGCGGGTCTGGTCGTCCGGCGGCGGCGACACGGGACGTTCGTGGCCGACGACAGGCCGCAGGTCAACCTGCTCAACTTCGCCGTGCCCGAGATGGCCGAGAAGGGTGTCCCCGGCAGGCACCAGGTCATCTCGGCAAAGGTCGTCAGGGCCGCCGATGCGGTGCTGGCCCTGCCCGGCGCCTCGGCCGACACGGCGGTGGTCGAGCTGGTTCGCCTCAAGTTCGATGTGTACGAGCGGCCCCGCTCCGTCGAGCGCCACGTCATCCTCTTCTCGGTCGCCCCCGATGTGCTGGACGAGGACCTCGAGCATTTCGTCAGCATGCGCTACTTCCGCGACAGGGGTGTCGCGATCGATACGCTCCGGATCTACCTCGACCCGGTGAGCCTCAACGACGACGACGCCGACCTGCTGGACAGTCCGACCGGTGCGGCCTCCCTGATGAGACGCAGAGAGGCCCGAAACAGCGACGGCACGGCCGTCGAAGTGGTCGCCACCGTCGTTCGCCCGGGAGCAGCCCAGTTCTTCGTGGAGCTGCCCTTCTCCGCCATCTGAAAGGTCGACATGAAGGTCATTGTTGTTGGCGCCGGGATACTCGGCGCAAGCGTTGCGCGGTCACTCGCGATGGCCGGTGAACGGGTCCACCTGCTCGACCAGTGGGGACCGGGAACCGGCACGACGGCGACAACCTTCGCCTGGGTCAACGCGAACAGAAAGCTTGATCCGGACTATTTCAGGCTGAACGTTGCGGGGATGGAGGAGCACGCGAAGCTTGCCCACGAGCTGGGCGGCCCCCAGGCCTACTTCCCCACCGGGAGCGTGCACTGCGCGGACTCCCGGAACGAGTCGTGGCTGGTGAGCAGCGTCGAGCGGCTGCGGTCGCTCGACTATCCGGCCCACTGGGTCGAGCGTGAAGACGCCGTCCGGATTGCCGGAGACATACGGATTCCTGATTCGATCACTGCAATGGCGCATTTCCCCAACGAAGGGTATGTGCTTCCCGAGCGGCTGCTGTCGAACCTGCTCGCCGACGCCCGTCGGCACGGAGCCGAGATCTCTGTCGGCGAGGTCGTCGCGGTTCACGACGATCCCGGTGGTTCGAGGGTCGTACTGGCCGGTGGGGAGACCCGCACCGCGGATCGAGTCGTCCTCGCCACCGGACGGTGGACGGACGATCTTGCAACACGGTCCGGGCTCGATATTCCCATGATGACCGACATCCGGCGGGGTTCTCCGATTGTCGGGCTTCTCGGATACGTGACGTCACCAAGGGTCGACCTGCGGTGTGTCGTCCATACCCCGTCCCTCAACCTCCGCCCGGCGGCACACGGGCGAACCGTCGTGCAGGCCCTCAACCTGAATTCCGGCGTCGACCCGAAAGCGCCATTGTCGGCGGACTGCGAGATCGCGCGCGCCATCGTCCAGCGGTTCTCTCGCCTCATGACCGAGCGAAACCCATCGCCGGAGATCGAGCCGCGGGTCGCGATCCGGTCGATGCCGGCCGACGGCCAGACCATTGCCGGCTACGCCTCCGAGAGGTCGCGGGTCTACTGCCTGGTCACGCACAGCGGAATCACCCTTGCGCCGCTGCTGGGACGCCTGGCCGCGGCAGAGATCGTCAACGATCACACCCAGGACCTGCTCCAGGCCTTCCGCCCCACCCGGTTCGCCGGTGTGCGGCGGTCGGAGCTCAACATCACGCGCGCCACGAGGCTCGGCGAACAATAAACGGATCGGACAACAGCGATGCAAAGAAGCAGCACTGTCGATCACGGCGAGTTGAACCGCCTGTTCCGAATGCTCGGCGTGATCGAGCGAGTAGGGAACAGGTTGCCCCATCCGTTCTGGCTGTTCTGGATCCTGGCCGGAGTTCTCGGGGTCGTCAGCCTTGTGCTGTCACTGCTCGGCGTCTCGGTCATTCTCCCGGACTCCGGCCAGGTCGTTGCGGTGAAGAACCTGCTGTCATTCACCGGCATCGCCTTTGCCGCCGAGTCCGCGCTGGACAACTTCGCGGCGTTTCCGCCGATGGTTGTTATCGTCGTGGTCCTCCTCGGGGTCAGCGTGGCGGAGCAGAGCGGCCTGCTCGCGGCCCTGCTACGGGTGACGGTGGTCCGCCTCCCCACGCGCTGGGTGACGTTCGCGATCGCGTTCTCCGCAATGATCGCCCACATCATGAGCGACTCGGCGTATCTCGTGATGATTCCGCTCGGCGCGCTGGCATTCCGCGCGGCGGGACGCAGCCCGGTGCTCGGCGTGATGGTCGCCTATGTGTCGACGTCGGCGGGTTTCAATGCCAGCCCCCTGGTCACTCCCGGCGACGCCGTCCGGACGGCCCTGACGACCGCGGCCGCCCAGACCGTCGACCCGAACTACGTCGTCACACCGGTCGCGTTGTACTTCTTCTCCGCGACATCGTCGCTGTTCCTGGCGGCGATGATCACGCTGGTCGTGGAGTTCGTCCTGGCGAAACGCAGCGACTTCGTCGAGGACCCCGTGGGCGACGAGGCCGAGCGGGAGGCCCTGAACGTCCATCTCACGCCCGTCGAACGGCGTGCTCTGAGACTCTCGGGCATCACCTTCCTGCTCTTCGTCGCCGCCGTCTCGGCGATGCTGCTCATGCCGGGTTCGCCGCTGCGGGGCAAGAACGGCAGCATCGTCCAGTCGGTGGTCGTGTTGAACATCGGCGTGTTCATTGCGTTGCTGCTCACGGTGCTCGGAATCGTGTACGGCCGAACGGTGGGTTCCATTCTGTCGTTGTCGGCGATCCCGAAGATCATGGCGGAGGGCGTGAGCCGGGTCGCGCCCGTGATCGTTCTCTTCTTTGCCGTCTCGCAGTTCCTCGCCTACTTCAAGTGGACGGGCGTCGGTTCCGTCCTGACCGTCGGGGGCGCCGACCTCCTGCGCTCATTGAGCGCGCCTCATGCCGTCATCCTGCTGACCATCGTTCTCGCCATCAGCGTCCTCAATATGCTGATCACCAGCGGTTCGGCGATGTGGTCGATCCTCGCTCCCATTCTCGTTCCCATGATGATGTACATCAACATGGCGCCCGAGGCCGCCATGGTCGCGTTCCAGATCGGCGACTCGGTCACCAACCCGGTCACCCCGATGAACGCCTATTTCGTGCTTGCGCTCGGGTACGTGCAGCAGTATCGGAAGAATGCGGGCATCGGCACGCTGATGTCCTTCACGGTGCCCGTCGCCGCCGTCATCCTCGTCGCGTGGTCCGCCTACTTCATGGTCTGGTACGGCCTGGGGATCCCCCTGGGGCCGGGCGTGCACCTGAGGTGACGGTGCTCGGCGGGTGCAGTGAGATCACCCGCTCGGCCACCTCGTCGACCCGCTCCCTGCTGTAGACCAGCGGGAACGCCTCGCCCCGCGACCAGGGCCCGACCAGGTCGGTGTAGTGCGGGTCGTCGAGCCGGCCGGACTGGCCCGGCGCGTTCATCACCAGCGAGGAGTCCCAGTCGCCGACGTCGACGGCGATGCGGAACGTCGCGCCGGAGGCCTGGACGAACTTCGGGCCGTAGGAGGTGGCGCCGACCGTGTCCCCGCTGCCGCCCCGGGGTACCGGCCCGGCGGCGGTCAGCTCCGGCGGCACCGAGGTCAGCAGCGGCCGCAGCGGGTGGGTCGGGCGGGCGACGTGCAGCCTCCCCCACTGCCAGGCCGCCCGGTCGGTCCCGAGCAGGCCTTCCAGCTCGGCCACGGCCGCCGGCAGCGTGGTCGACACGATCTCCGCCAGCGCCGGCCCCGCGTTCTCGACCAGGCCCAGGTCCACCCTGGCGTCCGCGAGCTGGTCCTCGGCGATCACGATCCGGGCCAGCGTCTCGGCCACCCGGTCCGGGCCGACCAGCGGTTCGAGCGCCCGCCCGACCAGCGCCGGCCGCAGGTGGCGGCGGTACCAGACCTCGAACAGGGCCGCGGCGGCGGAGTCCGCGCGCAGGTCGGCGTTCCAGCCGCGCAGCAGGTCCAGCCCGTCCAGGCCCGGCGGCAGCTCCAGGGCGGACACCGCCGCGACGATCCGCCGGGCCGGCACGCTCACGAAGTCGCTCTGCAGCGCCACCATGTCCGCCGCCGTGGCCTCGCTGCACCCGGACAGCACCTCGTCGATGCGCTGGCGGCGGTACGGGGCGTACCAGTCGTAGGTGATGTGCCGCTCCGGCGGGAAGCCCTTCGGGAGGTTCATCTCGTTCGCGGTGGCGATGAACCCGCGCTCCGGGTTGCTCTCCCCCGGCAGCTCGTCCATGTCGTAGAACCCGGCCCACTCGTAGCGGCCGTCCCCGGGCACCGGCAGCCCGCCGTCCCAGTTCGGCCGGATCGGGGTCAGCCCGCCGGCCTTCCAGCCGATGTTGCCGGCCGGGTCGGCGTAGACCTGGTTCTCCGGCGGGGCGCCCCAGCGGTTCATCGCGGCCAGGAACTCGTCCCAGTCCCGGGCCCGCATGTAGTCCATGCTGCCCAGGTACGGGGCCATGCCCGGCTCCAGCCAGGCCGCCCGCACCGCGAACGCGGTCCGCCGCGCCTCGTCGGTGTAGATCACCGGCCCGTGCCGGGTGAACAGCAGCTCCACCTCGACCGGGTCGCCGCCTCGGACCGGGATCGTCTCGTGCTCCACCCGCATCGGCTCCCACCGGTCGCGGTAGCGGTACTCGCGCGGGTTGTCCGGGTTGGTCCGGTAGACGTACAGGTCCTCCTGGTCGACCGGGAAGATCGTCAGCCCGAACGCGATCCTTCCGTTGTGCCCGATCGAGATGCCCGGCAGCGCGGGCTCGCCGGCGCCGATGACGTCGAACCCGGGCGCGGACAGGTGCGCGAGGTAGCGCAGGCCGGGCAGCGCCTCGGCAGTCCGGTGCGGGTCGTTGGCCAGCAGCGGGCGGCCGGTGGCGGTGCGGGCGCCGGCGAGCACCCAGTTGTTGCTGCCCTCCGGCGGCACACCCGCGGGCACGCCAGCCGTCGGGCCGAACTCGGGTGGGACGGTGGCCAGGTCGTAGACCCGCAGCACGTCGTCCGGGATCAGGCTCAGGTCCAGCCCGTCCGGGACGCACAGCGGCCGCTCGGGCTCGCGCCGCCGCCGCAGCGCCTCCACCTCGGGTGGGAAGTCGCGCAGGACCAGCGCCCTGGCGACCTCCTCGCGCAGGTTGTAGAACAGGCCGTGGCTACGGATCCGGGCCACGTCGGCGGGTTCCCAGAGCGCAGGCAGGTAGCCCAGCTCGCGGAACTCGACGGGCAGCAGCGACGGGTCGTCGCGGGTCAGCCGCACGTAGGCGTTGACGCCCTCGACGAACGCGGTCGCAACCCGCTTGGTGTCCGAGCCGTAGGCCAGCCACTCGGCGTGCATGTCGCCCCGGAAGAGGAACAGCCGGGCGGCGCGGTCGCGCTCCACGTGCTCGGCGCCGAACACCTCGGCCAGCCGCCCCAGCCCGCGCCGGCGCCAGAAGTCGATCTGCCACAGCCGGTCGCGCGCGGCGTTGAAGCCCTGCGCCCGGAACGCGTCGTAGGTGCTGCCCGCGTAGATGTGCGGGATCCCCCACCGGTCCACCACGATCTCGGCGGGTCCGGTCAGCCCGGGCAGGACGTACTCGGTCATGTCTAACTCCAGAGCCGGTCGTGGCTGGTCTCGTGGTCCCAGTGGCTGGTCTCGGCGAAGAACACCGGGTCCCGAGGGTCGAGCTGGCGGCGGAACAGCTCCTCGTCGATGTCGCCGAAGCCGAGCCCCGGCGCGCCCGGGACGGCGATGTGCCCGTCCCGGATGAGCGGGTCGGGCAGCCCGGTGACCAGCTCGTTCCAGAACGGCACGTCGGCGGCGTGGTGCTCCAGCGCCAGGAAGTTCTCGGTCGCGGCGGCCAGGTGCACGCAGGCCATGGTGGCGACCGGGGACGCGGCGAGGTGCAGCGCCATCGCGATGCCGCGCTCCTGGGCGTAGTCGCCGATCCGCTTGGTCTCCGCGATGCCGCCCGAGGTCGCCGGGTCGGGGTGCACCACCCGGATCGCGCCGGCGTCCAGCAGCGGCCGGAACCCGTCGAGCAGGTAGATGTCCTCGCCGGTGCAGGTGGGCACGGCCACCGCCTCGGTGAGCTGGCGCCACTGGTCGGTGAACTGCCACGGGATCAGGTCCTCGATCCAGGCCAGCGTGAACGGCTCCAGCGCCCGGCCGATCCGGATGCAGGAGTCCAGCGCGATGTGGCCGAAGTGGTCGGCGGCCAGCGCCACGTCGTAGCCGACCACCGAGCGCACGGTGTCGACGTACTCGGCCAGCCGCGCCACCCCCGCCGCGGTGACCTGGATGCCGGCGAACGGGTGCATGGTCGTGGTGTCCTCCCGCGCCCCCGGCGGCGCGATGACCGCCCCGGGGACGTCCCAGAGCAGGTCGATCCCGACGTCCATCTTGAGCATGGTGAACCCGCGAGCCTTGCGCTCCAGCAGCCGGGCGCCCATCTCGCGCGGGTCGGGCACCGACGGGGTGTCCGCGTAGCACCTGACGGTGTCCCGGAACCGGCCGCCGAGCAGCGCGTACGCCGGCACCCCGTACGCCTTGCCGGCCAGGTCGGTGAGCGCCATCTCCACCCCGGAGACGCCGCCGCCCTGCCGGCCGTGGAAGCCGAACTGCTTGATCTTGCGGAACAGCTTGTCCACGTTGCACGGGTTCTCCCCGAGCAGGCGGCTCTTGAGCGTCAGCGCGTAGCTGGCGCTGGCCTGGTCGCGGACCTCGCCGTAGCCGACCAGGCCCTGGTTGGTGTCGATGCGGATGATCGAGGAGCGGAACGGGACGCCGTGCAGGTTCGCCACCCGCAGGTCGGTGATGCGCAGCGCGCTCGGCCGGGACGCGGTGTCGACGTACTCCTCGCTCACCGTGCCGGTCACGACTGACGCCATTGCTGGAAGTCCGCCTCGATCTCCTCGCTCCAGGTCGCGACGTCGATCTGGGCGCTGGTGTAGCGGCGCTCGGCCAGCCGCTGCTTGCCGAACGCGTCCCGGACCCGGGTGTCCTCGCTGGCGGCGGCCACGTCGGCGGCGAGCTGGGCCGGGATGACCGACACGCCGGTTTCGGTGCCGAGCACCACGTCGCCGGGCAGCACCGTCGCGTCTCCGATCCGGATCGGCAGGTTCACCCCGGCCAGCGTGACGCCCCGGATCGGGGTCGGGTCGGCCGCCCGGTAGAAGAAGTTGACCCCGCCGCCGAGCCGGCGCAGCCCCTGCAGGTCGCGGACGCCGCCGTCGATCACCGCGCCCACCCCGATGCGCGAGGCCACCGCGGTGCCCAGGTTGTCGCCGACGACCGTCCCCTCCACGACCTTGCCGAAGATGTCCACCACCAGCACGTCGCCGGGTTCGAGCAGCTCGATCACCCAGGAGTTCTGCCGGTCGCCCTCGTGGTGGCCCTCGCGGGCGCCGGCGGCGACCACCACGGCGTCCAGGTCCGGCCGGTGCGGCACGAACTGGGCGGTCACCGCGCGGCCGACCAGCACGTTCTCCGGGTGGGTCCGGCACCAGCCACCGGCGAACTGCCGCGGGTAGCCGGCCTCGTGCAGCGCGGACCACGCCTCCTCGGTGGTGGCCAGGCGCAGGCCGTCGAGCACCTCGTCGGGCACCCGGGGCCGTCCCGAGCCGAACCGCTCACCCCGCCAGGCCTCCGTCAGCTCACACAGGGCGTCCTTGGTGGGCTCGATGCGCACAGATCTCATCCCTTCACGGCCCCCGCGGTGAGGCCCTCGGTGAGAAAACGCTGCCCGAACGCGTACATCAGCACCACCGGGACGCTGATCAGCAGCGACGCGGCGGCCAGCTGGCCCTGCGGCACCACGTCACCGAAGATCATCGACTGGATGCCGACGGGCAGCGTCTTGTACTCCTCCTTGGTGATGAACACGAACGCGAACAGGAACTCGTTCCACGCGTTGGTCAGCGTGAACAGCGCGACCGCCAGCAGGCCGGGCCTCGCCAGCGGCAGGGTGATCCGGCGGAAGGCCTGGAACCGGGAGCAGCCGTCGGCCATCGCCACCTCCTCCAGGTCCGCCGGGATGGTCTTGAAGTAGCCCATCAGCAGCCAGGTCGCGAACGGCAGCGTGAACGTCGGGTAGGTCACCACCAGCGACCACGGCGAGTCGATCAGGTTCAGCCCGCTGAGCAACTGGTAGAGCGGGATGAACAACAGCGCGCCGGGCATGACGTAGGTGAGCAGCACGGTCACGGTGAACCCGTCGGCGAACCGGAAACGCAGCCGGGCCAGTGCGTAGCCGGCCAGCGCCGCGCAGCACAGCGCCACCACCGTCGCGGCCAGGGACACGAACACCGTGTTCAGGTACCAGGTGCCGAACCGCTGGCCGTCGAACAGGGACTCGAACTGCTCCACACTCCACGGCGTCGGCCACAGGTCGCTGGTGTGCATGACGATCTGCTCGTCCGGCTTGAACGCGGTGACCAGCACGTAGTACAGCGGGCCGAGCACGAACAGCAGCAGCGCGAGCAGCGCGACCCCGGACCCGCCGGCGTTGACTAGCCTGGCCGGCCGCGCCCGCCCGCGCGCGGCCAGCGCCGACGCCGCCCGCCCGACCAGCACCGCGACCAGCACGAACCCGCCGAGCAGCACGGCGGCCTTCCAGAAGATGTGCGGCGAGGCCACCGCCAGCAGCGCCAGGCCGCCGACCAGCGCGGCCCACCCGAGCCCACGCCGCCGCCCGGTCCGCGCCTGTCCAGCGCGATCGCCGTCGCCCTCGCCGCGCCGCATCAACCGCACCAGGAACACCACGAGCACCCCGACGACCGGCAGCATCACCAACGTCACCGCCGCGCCCGCGCCGAACTGCAGCTGCTGGATCGCCTTCGCGTACGCCACCAGCACGTACGGCGCGGTGGCGTTGCCCGGCCCGCCCTGGGTCATCAGCCAGACCAGGTCGAAGTTGTTGAACGTCCAGATCGACGACAGCAGGGTGGTGACGATCATGACGTGGCGCAGCCCGGGCAGCGTGACGTGCCGGAACCGCTGCCACGGCGACGCGCCGTCCACCATCGCCGCCTCGTACAGCCCACCGTCGATCGCCTTCAGCCCGGCCAGGAAGTTCACCGCGAAGAACGGCACGCCCTTCCACACGTTCACCAGGATCACCGACGGCATGGCCAGCTCCGGGTCGGACAGCCAGCCCGCCGGCCAGGCGTTCACGAAACCGAGCCCGGCCAGCAGCGGGCCGACGCCGGTGTCGGTGAGCAGCGTGTTCACGCTGCCGAAGATCGGGTCGAGCATCGAGCGCCAGGTGAAGGCGGTGACCACCGTGGGCACCACCCAGGGCAGCAACAGCACGCCGGCCAGCACCGCCCGCCCGCGCGGCAGGTGGTGCAGCAGCAGCGCCGCGACCAGGCCCAGGACGACCTTGAAGATCTCCGCGTACCCGGTGAAGACGAACGAGTTGACCACGCCGGCGTGGAACAGCGGGTCGCCGACCAGCGCGGTGTAGTTGTCCGCGCCGACGAACACGGTCTCCGGGCCGTGCCGCTCGGTGGTGCTGAGCAGCACCGAGTCCGCGATCGGCAGCAGGATCAGCGACGCCACCAGCACCGCCGTGGGGCTCAGGAACGCCGCCGCCAGCTTCCAGTCGCGGCCGAGCACCCGGCGCGGACGCGGACCGGCGCGCGGAGAACCGACCGACCGGCGCGGCACCGGCCGGTCCCGAACCTGGGTCACTGCGCGATGCCCTGCTGTTCGAAGATCCGCACGATCCGCTGGTGGGCGGTGGCCACCGCGTCCTTGCCCGGTGTCCCGCGCAGCACCTCCTGCATCATGTCGGTGAGCACGTAGGCCTGCAGGGTGGCCTGCTCCCCCGGGCTCGGCGCCTGCGGGAACGCGTTGCCGGTGGTGGTCGTGATCGGCAGCGGCTGGGTGGCCAGCTTGTGCAGCATCGGGAACGCCGGGTCGCCGCGCAGGTAGAACTCGTCGGAGGCCCACACCTTCTCCCAGGCCGGCATCGCAAGCCCGGTGGCGTCCTTCGACACGCCCAGCAGCGGGGTGCCACTGACCAGGTACTGCGCCATCACCTTGGCCAGCTCGGGGTTCTTCGCGCCCTTGAAGATGACGAACGCCTGCGACTGGCACCAGGCTAGCGGGCGCCGGCTGGCCGGGCCGGTGCAGTCGATGAACGGGTGCGTGTTGGCGTAGACCGGGTTCTTTGTCGCCTTGGAGTCGGCGTAGAGGCTGTACTGGTTGCGGGTGAAGCCGAGGATGCCGGCCAGCCAGTTCTCGTTGTTGCTGGAGTCCGTCCAGCTCTCGATGCCCGGCGGCAGCATCGGCTTGTACTTCGGGTTGGTGTACAGGTCGCGGACGAACTCGACGGCGTCGATCGTCTCCGGGGAGTTGAACGTGACCTTGCGGCCGTCGTTCGCGGTGATCGAGCCCCCGTAGCCGTAGATCAGGTACTCCAGGAAGCCGTTGCCGTCACCGGAGCGGTTGACGGTCAGGCCCCAGCCGAACCGCCGCTTGGACGGGTCGGAGATCTCCAGGCAGATGTCGCGCATCTCGGCCCAGGTGTAGGACTCCTTGAGCGCGATGCCCTTCTCCTGGAGCCAGTCCTTGCGGGCGAACGCCCCGGAGCCGACGAACTGGTACGGGATCGCGAACCACCTGCCGCCGAACGAGCAGAAGTTCCGCGACTCGGCGGCGGGCTCGCCGTACCGGGCGCTCAGCTCGGTGACCACGTCGGTGACGTCGACCAGGTCGCCGAGGTTGTGGAACTGGGCCACGAACCGGTTGTCGTTGAAGAACGCGATGTCCCGGGGGTTGCCCGCCTTGACCGCCGCGTCCGTCTTCGCCACCAGGTCGCCGGTGTCGGAGCTGACCAGGCTGTTCTCCACCGTCGTGCCGGTGGCCTTGGCGAACGCCTGCAGCGAGCGGTCCAGGGCGGCGTTGGCGCGGTCGGAGTAGAGCTTCTGGGAGAGCATGCCCAGCGACGAGCCCTTGTACGGGCCGGCGGCCGAGACGACGTCGGGCGGCACCTCGACCTGAACCCTCGGCGTGCTCGAACCGCTACCCCCGCAGGCGCTGAGCCCCAGCACGCCCAGTGCGCTCGCGCCCGTACCGAGAAACCGCCGCCGTGTCCACTCCATGTCCACCTTTCCCGGACTCGGGCAGCGGGATGGCGCGCAGGGTCACTCGGCTCCAGCCCCGTTGCCGGACGACCACGGATTTCCGCGTGGTGAAAGGTCATACCACTTACCGCGACCCGGACAACGTAAGAGCGCCGCAGTCCGGCTGTCAACCGGGGCGGTCAGTGCGCTCGCGCGTGGCTTTCCTCCACCGAAAGGCCCCGTAGCCGGCCTTCGATGATCGACCAGAACCGGGGGCACCTCGTGGGTTGGCTGGCCGGGCACTGGCGACCGTGCTCGAGCGCGGTGCGGGCCACCTCGATGCGGTGCTGCTGCTCGGCCAGCTCGGCGAGCTTGTGATCGATCATGGCCTGTTGGGACTGCCGCTCGCCGGCCAGGAAACGTCCGATCTCCGCCAGCGAGAACCCGATCTCGCGGAAGAAGACGATCACCGTGACCTGCCTGACCGCCGACTCGGCATAGCGCCGCCGCCCCGCCGCCCGGGCCGTCGGGCGCACCAGCCCCAGCTCGTCGTAGTACCGCAGCGTGGTCGTGGGCACGCCGGTGCGTTCGGACAGCTCACCGATCGACAGCAACATTTGACTTCAAGCGTACTCGAAGTGCTTGGCTCGTCGTCATGACGATCAAGGAGAGGGTGCTGCTCGGCATCCTGCAATGGTGGGGTCCTCGCGGCGGGGTGGCACAGTTCCACCGGCCGACCGGGGCCGTCGGGCACATCGCCGGCTGGATCATGGGCCGGCGCTCGTCGAACGTGGCGCGCAACCGGTGGGCGGTGCGGGTCCTGGACGTCCAGCCGACCGACCGCGTCATCGAGCTCGGCTGCGGCCCGGGCGTGGCCGTCGCCGCCCTCGCCGGCCGGGCGACCGACGGGCTGGTGGTCGGCGTCGACCACTCGCCGGTCATGATCCGCCAGGCCGGCCGCCGCAACCGGGCCGCCATCCGGGCCGGACGGGTACGGCTGGTGCACACGCCGGTCGAGAGCCTGTCGCTCGGCGACGGCCCGTTCGACGCCGCGCTCGCCGTCAACACCGTCGGCATGTGGCCCGACCCCACCGCCCGGCTACGCGAGATCGGTCGGCTGTTGCGGCCGGGCGGGCGCATCGCCGTGGTGTCCCAGCCCCGCTGCCCGGGCGCCACCGCGGCCACGTCGGAGGCGGCCGCCGGCGAACTGGCGGCGCAGCTCACCGAGGCCGGGTTCGCCGACCTCCGAACCGAGATGCTCGCCCTCGACCCGCCGGTGGCGTGCGTCGTCGGGCACGTGAGCCCGCTGAGTGGCCGGTCATCCGATGAGGTCCAGGGCGCCGAACCGTCGACCACGCCAGATCACGCGTGAGCGCTGCTCGGGGTAGCGGGTGATCGTGCAGTCGGTGTCGTACACGCGGGTGCGGCGCTCGTGGGGGGTGTAGCGGGGCCATCCGGGGTCGCCGGTGGCGGCGAACGAGTGGTGCTCGGCCCGCATCAGCTCGGACAGGCCCCGGGCCTGGGCGACGGCGTCCGGGCCCGCTTCGGTGAGCCCGGTGTCGATCTCGGCGGTGCCGAACACGAGCAGGGTGTCCAGCCCGTGCGAGGCGCCCGCGGCGTTGAACCCCCAGCCGAGCTCGTAGAACCACACCCGCGCGCCGCCGGCGTGGGCGGCCTCGGCGAGGTGCAGGGCCGGCATCCGCCACAGCCAGTCCGACATGGCGGTGTCGCGCAGCTCGTTCGGGGAGGCGGACGGGTAGGCCGCGCGGTAGCGGCGCGCGCCCGGCGTCGGTGTCAGCCCGTCGAGCAGCGCGTCCGCCCCTGCGTCGTCGAGCGTGTCGCCGAGCCGGGCGGCGAGCAGGCTGTACTCGTCGCGGGTGTGCCCGACCAGCAGCTCGACGTCACGGGCCGCGCCCTCGCCGAGCGCGGCCCACGGCGACGCCGGCAGGATCTCGCCGTCCACCACCGGGGAGAACGGCGTCGGCGTGTACGCCACGGAGCCCCACCGGCCCGCGCGCTCCGGAAGACGCGCGGTGACCGACCGCGCCGCCGCGACGAGGTCATCGGGTGCGACGCCGGTGAGATCCTCGGCCCGGGGCGGGCGGCCGAGCTCGGCGCCGACCTCTGCGGCGATGTCCGAGGCGAGGGCCGGGGTGAAGTAGGTCCCGGGCAGGCTCTGCAGGATCGCGCGCCGGAACAGCCCGGCGGCGGCCGGCATCACCAGCAGCGCGGCGATCGAGCCCGCGCCCGCGGACTGGCCGAGGACCGTGACGTTGGCCGGGTCGCCGCCGAAGGCGGTGACGTTCTCGCGCACCCAGCCGAGCGCGGCGACCTGATCGAGCAGCCCTCGGTTGTCCGGCGCGCCGTCGAGGCGGGCGAACCCCTCCGCCCCGGTGCGGTAGTGCGCGCTCACCACGACCGCGCCCGCCGAGGCCAGGGCGGCGCCGCAGAGGTGGGGGTTGGCCGAGTCGCAGTTCAGGTAGGTGCCGCCGCTGATCCACACCACCACCGGAAGCCCGGACCGACCGGGATCGGGCGTCCAGACGACGAGGTTCAGCCACTCCTGCCCGTCCGTCGCCCGGCCCGGCTGCGGTGGCGGCGGGCCGAACCGGGTGGCGTCGCGAACCCCGTCCCACGGAACGGCCGGCCGTGGCGCGGTGAACCGGTTCGGCCCGACCGGTGGCGCGGCGAAGGGGACGCCGCGGAACACGGCCACCCCGTCCTCCCAACGCCCCCGGACCATTCCCGCGTCGGTGCGCGTCTCGACGATCATGACCCCACCCTCACATCGCGCACCACCCGGCTCAACGGAGTTATCTGGTCGAGGTTTGCGCTGGCCCGCTGATCTAGTGTCATGCCGGCCGAGCGGGCACTGGCGAGGGTGGGACGCCCCGCCCCCGGTGCCTCGGACGGCGTGAGGCGGAGGAGTTGGTGCTGGGATGACGGCAGGGCGGGCGATGCCCACACAGGATGATGTGCTCGGGTACTTCGACACGCTGTCGAACTGGGGGCGGTGGGGCGACGACGACGAGCTCGGCACCCTGAACCACATCACCGACGAGGTCCGGCTGGCGGCGGCGCGGGCCGTGCGTCACGGCAGGGGCGTGTCGTGCGCGTGGGACATTGCCGTGCCGGAGGAGATGGAGCGCTCGACGACGGCGTGCCCGTGCGCCGCCGACATGCCGGGCGCCGAGGACATGCCGGTGCCCGGGTTCCGCAACGACCGGCGCTGGGGCTTTGCGCACGAGCGGCTCGGCATGATGTTCCACGGCAACACCATCACCCACGTCGACTCGCCGTGCCACCTGTTCTGGGACGGCACGATGTACAACGGGCGGTCGCACTCGTTGGTCGACGCCGCGACGGGGTCGGCGTGGGCGGCGGTCACGGCGGCGGCGAACGGCATCGTCACGCGTGGGGTCCTGCTCGACGTCGCGAGGGTCCGCGATGTGCCGTGGTTGGAACCGGGGCAGGGCGTGTTTCCCGACGACCTCGACGAGGCCGAGCGCCGCCAGGGTGTGCGGGTGCGACCCGGCGACGCGGTGCTCCTGCGGACCGGCGGTGGCCGGCTCCGGCACGAGGGCGGTGAGGCCGGCGGCATCACGCAGGCCGGCTGGCACGCGTCCTGCCTGCCGTGGCTGCACGAACGCCAGGTCGCGCTGATCGGCGCCGACACCCCCCAGGACGTTCAGCCGTCGGGGTACGAGGACGTGCTGATGCCGGTGCACGCCGTGAGCCTGGTCGCGATGGGCCTGTGGATGCTCGACAACTGCGACCTGGAGGCGTGCGCCGCGACGGCCGCCGAGCTCGGCCAGTGGGACTTCCACCTCGCCGTCGCGCCGGTCCGCTTCGCCGGTACGTCCGGCAGCCCGGTCAACCCGATCGCCACGTTCTGACGGCGGTCACGAGCCTTCAACGGCCGGCGGGGGCGGCGCGCCTCGGTTCGGTGGTGCAGAACAGGAGCAGCGCCGAGGAGGCCAGCGCCAGGACGGCCATGACCACGAACCCGATGGAGTACGCGCCGGTCCGCTGGACCAGCAGGCCCATCACGGCCGGGGCCACGATGCCGGACAGGGAGAACGCCGCATCGGCGAACCCGGCGGCCGCCCCGGGCTGGGTCGGGGCCGCGTCGATGGCCGCGACCCACCAGATGCCACCGGTGATGAAGCCGCAGCCCACGCCGAGGGAGATGAACACGATGGACACCGTCAGCGAGGGCGCGGCGACGATCGGGATCAGGGCCGCGCCGGAGAGCAGCAGCGCGATGCCGATGATGACGAACCGGCCGCGGATCCGTTGGGTGCGGGCGTAGGCGGTGTCGACGAGGACGCCGCCGAGCACCGCGCCGACGATGCCGGCGGCCCAGGGCACGGTGGCCAGCAGGCCGACGGTGGTCAGGCCGAGGTGGTACTGGTTCTCCAGGTAGGCGGGCAGCCAGTACATGAAGCACCAGAAGATGAACCCCCAGCCGAAGTAGCCGACGCCGACGATCCACAGGTTGCGGTTGCGCAGGATCGCCGCCCAGTCGATCGCCGGCTCGTGGGCGCTGCGTTCCTCGGCGAGCAGGCCGGCGGTGATGTGTGCCCGCTCGGCCGCGCTCACCCGGCGGGACTGCCTCGGGGTGTCCCGCAGCAGCACGCCGGCGACCACCAGCCAGGCCACGCCGAGCAGGGCCAGGATGTAGAACGTCGAGCGCCAGCCCGCGGTGCCGATCAGCCAGGCGCTCAGCGGGCCGCCCACCAGCAGGCTGCCGGACACCGCCACGCCGCCGATCATGGCCAGCGCCACGCCCCGCTCGCGTTGCGGCAGCCAGCGGCTGAACAGGCGGGTCGCGGCCGGGAAGCTGGGGCCCTCGCCGGCGCCGAGCAGGATCCGGATCACCGGCAGCCCGGCGAACCCGCCCGACATCGGCACCAGCGCGGTGGCCACCGTCCAGACCGCCATGCTGGCCAGCAGGATCTTCCGGCAGCCGTACCTGTCGGTGAGCGGGCCGACCAGGAACGCGAACACCAGGTAGCCGATGTTGAAGGCGCTGTTGATGACCCCGTAGCCGGCGTTGTCGATGCCCAGCTCGGTGCCCAGCGGTCCGAGCGCGTAGGACAGCGCGCTCCGGTCGATGTAGTTGATCGCGACCAGCGAGACGATCAGCAGGACGATCGTCCAACGGTGCGGGAAACGCATGGTCACCTCGCCTCGTCAGCGGCCGGTCGGGAGCGGGCCGTAGACGTCGGTCCTGCGGTCGTGCATGAGGTGGTTGTACGGGCTCCAGGTGCGCGCCGAGCGGATCGCCTCCAGGTCGATCTCGGCGGCCACGACCTGCTCGTCGGTGTCGCCGGCGAGCGGGGCGAGCAGTTGGCCGCGCGGCCCGACCAGGGTGCTGGCGCCGAGGAAACGCTGGCCGCGCTCCTCCCCCACCCGGTCGGCGACCGCGATGGACATCCCGTTGCAGGTGGCCGCCGCGATCGCCAGCGTGACGCCGGCCGGGTGGGAGCCCTCGGCGTCGCCCGGCCCGCGCACCCAGTTGACCGGCATCGCGACCAGGTCGGCGCGTTGCGCGGCCAGCGCGCGGAAGGTCTCCGGGAACCAGGCGTCGTAGCACACCGCCAGGCCGATGCGGCCGATCTCGGTGTGGACGACGCGGACGCCGAGGTCGCCCGGCTCGAAGTAGAGGTTCTCGGTGTTCCAGAGGTGCAGCTTGCGGTAGGTGCCGAGGTGCCCGTCCGGGCCGTAGAGCACCGCCGAGCTGTACAGGTCGGCCCCGTCCCGCTCGGCCAGCCCGGCGACCAAGTAGGCGCCGGTCTCCCGGCACACCTCGAGGAACGCCGAGGACGCCGGGCCGTCGGGCACCGGCTCGGCCAGCGCGTGGGCCTCGGCGCGGGAGGCGAGCACGTAGCCGGAGTTGCACAGCTCCGGCAGCACCAGCAGCCGCGCCCCCGCCCGCGCCGCCGACCGGGCCAGCCGCACGGCAGTCGCGATGTTCCGCGAGGGCTCGCCGACCGCACACTCCATCTGCAGGCAGGCGACCCGGTAGCGGGCGCTCATCGGGCGGTGGGCCGGTGCAGGTAGCGGCCGGTGGGCAGGCCGTGCACCTTCCCGTCCCGGTAGACGGGCTGGCCGCGCAGGAAGGTCGCGGTGACCGTGGAGCCGATCTCCAGGCCCCGGAACGGGGAGTACTCCTGGGTGGACTCGGAGTCGGCCGGGTCCACCACCCACGACCTGTCGGGGTCGATGAGCGCGATGTCCGCGTCGTAGCCGGGCGCGATGTCGCCCTTGGTGGGCAGGCCGAACCGGCGCGCCGGGTTCCACGCGGTGAGCTCGGCGACCCGGCGCATCGACAGCCCTCGGGCGCGGCCCTCGCCGACCAGGCCGGGCAGCAGGTACTCGGTGCCGCCGAAGCCGGACTTGGCCTCGAAGACGTCTTCTCGGTCGGCGCCGAACTTGGTGGCCTCCTTGCAGCAGGCGTGGTCGGACACCACCCAGTCCACCTGCCCGTCCAGCAGGTGCCGCCACAGCGCCTCGACGTCCTCGCGGGGCCGCAGCGGCGGGTTCACCTTGCCGCCGATCCCGTCGGCGGTGCTCACGTCCGCGAGCAGGTGGCCGATGGTGACCTCGCGGCGGAAGTCCACGTGCGGGAACGCGCGCGCCATCAGCACGGCCGCCTCCATCGCCTTGGCCGAGGACAGGTGCAGCAGGTTGATGGTGGGCAGCCCGGTCTCGTGCGCGAGGTAGGAGGCGATCGTGACGGCAAGGCCCTCGGAGTGCGGCGGGCGGGACGCGCTGTAGGCCTCCAGCCCGGACAGCTTCCCGTCCCGCTCGACCAGCTCGGTGTAGGCGGTCATGATCTCGGCGGTCTCGCAGTGCAGGGACAGCGAGATCGCGTCGGACAGCTCGGGGAACCGCTCGCGGGCGCGCTGGATGCCGCGCATGACGAACTCGAAGTGCGCGAGGTCGTAGCGCTCCCCCTCCGGGATCATCAGGAACTCGTTCTGCCGGTTCGAGCGGCCGTGCAGGCCGTGGCCGCCGTAGAACATGAAGATCTTGAACGAGGTCACGCCGTGTTCGCTGATCAGGTCGGGGATCTCGTCGATGTGCGAGGACTGCATCGGCGCCAGGTGGAAGGCGTAGTCCACATAGGACTTTCCGGCCGCGCCGGCGAGCACCTCGGGGAACACCTCGGCGTAGCTGCCGCCCCGATTGAGGTAGTACTGGCCGGTGCGGATGTAGGTCAGCGAGGTGGTGACCCCGCCCTGCGCGCAGGCCCGGCTCTCGGTGGCGGTGTCCTCGGCCAGCGGGTTGTAGATGCCCCAGTGCTGGTGCGCGTCCACCACGCCGGGGAAGGCCAGGTGGCCGGCGCCGTCGACGACCTCCCTGGCCTGGTCGGCGCCGATGTCGGGGGCCACGGCGACGATCTTCTCGCCGGTGATCGCGATGTCCGCGCCGGGCACCTCGTCGGTGCCGGGGCGGACCACGCGGACGTCCTTGATGAGCAGGTCGTAGGCCGTCATCGGTGTTCTCCTCCGTCCGAGAGTCCGGCCGCGTGTGCCGCGGCCAGGTAGGCCAGCCCGAGCGCGGGCAGCAGGCCGTTGCCGCCGAGGTAGCCCGACGTGCCCCGCCCGGAGATGCCGACCGCGGCGCCGCCCGAGGCGTAGACGCCGGTGATCGGCTCGCCGTCCTGGGAGAGGACACGGGCGTGGTCGTCCACCACCAGGCCGCCCTGGGTGTGGAACAGCGCGGGCAGCACCCGGACCGCCCGCAGCGGCGGGGCCAGCGCGGCCTCGAACCCGGTGCGACCGAACCTGTCGCGGTCCCGCTCGCCGCCCGCGACGGCCGCCGCCTCGGCCAGCTCCGCGCGCAGCGCGCCGGCCGGCACCGAGATCGCCGCCGCGAGGTCCTCGGCGGTGTCGGCTGTGTGTACGGCGCCGGCCTCGACGGCATCTTTGTAGTCGACGAACGCGGTGCTCAGCTCGTGGATGCGCAGGTCGAACACGATCCAGCCGGTGGCGCCGGGCTGGGCGGCCAGCACCGAGGCGTACTCGGAGTAGCCGCTGGTCTCGTCGCCGAAGCGGCGGCCGTCGCGGTTCACCAGGAACCCGCCGTGCATGATCGTGGTCCAGGTGACGAGGGTGCGGGCGGTGGCGGACAGGCCGGCGTGACCCTGGTAGGCGTCCAGGCATGCGGTGCGCGCGCCGAGCGCGGACCCGATCCGCAGCGCGTCGCCGGTGGAGTGCTCGCCGCCGTGGTAGGTGGCGGCGGCGATCTCGGGCAGGTGGTGGCGGACCAGCTCGGCGTTCGCGCCGTAGCCGTTGGTGGCGAGCAGCGCGGCGCCGGCGGTGACCTCTTCGGTGTCGCCGCCCGGGTGCCGGAGCACCGCGCGGATCGCGTCGCCGTCCGGGTGCAGGTCCGTCAGCCGGCACGGCACCAGCAGGTCGACCAGGTCGTGGCGTCGGGCCGCCTCGGACAGCACGGCCAAGAGCCGCGACCCGTGCCGGCCGGGGACGGTGTGCACCCTGGGCACGGCGTGGCCCGGGTAGTGCACGTCGGTGGCCAGCTCCAGCGGGAGCCCGACGTGGTCGGCCAGCCATTCGACCAGCTCGGCGCTCACCTCGGCCAGGGCGCGGGCAACGGCCGGCTCGGCGGTCCCCCGCGTCTTGCGCTCGATGTCGGCCAGGAAGCACGCCGGCGAGTCGTCGATGCCCGCCGCCCGCTGGTAGCGCGAGCCGGCGCCGGGGATCATCGCGGTGGACATCGCTGTGTTGTTGCCGCGCAGGTGGTGCCGGTCGGCGTCCACCACCAGCACGCGCTGCCCCAGCTCGGCCGCGCGCAATGCCCCGGCCAGGCCACCACCGGCCCCGGCCACGAGCAGGTCGACATCGGTCACGGCCGTACCGCCAGCCGTCGCAGGGCGGTCGCGGCCGGGTCCACCACCAGCACCTCGGCGCCGGCCGACCGGTCCACCTCCACCGCGGAGCAGCCGTTGATCACCGCCGTGGCACCGCGCGCGGCCAGGTCGTCGATGGCCCGGCGCAGCGCGGCGTTCCACCGCCCGGCGTCGGACACCGCGTCGAAGCCGAGGTCCAGCAGCGTGACCGCCACCAGGGCGTCGCCGAACCCGTATGCGCGCGCCTTGCGGCCCAGCTCGTCGCCGATCACCGCGTTGCGGGTGACCGCCGCGATCCGGTGCCCGGCGGCGGCGAGGTGCTCCAGCGTCAGCCGCAGCATGCCCCGTCTTCCCGGCGCGTCGGCGGCGGGGTCGAGGACGCAGTCGGGCAGCACGTAGTCGTAGCCGTCTATCCGCGAGAGGGCGGCCGCCACCGCCCGTTCCGAGGCGTCCAGGTCCTCGGCGCGCTCCAGCCGGTCGGGCGCGCCGGCGCCGACGTCGGCCAGGTGGACCTCGACCCCGGGCGGGGCGATCTCGGCGTATCGGGCCGCCCGCCGGGCCAGCTCGTCCGCACCGACCCGGATGGGCGTCACCGAGTAGACGCGGATCACGACCGGACCTCCGCCAGCCGGCCGAGCAGCTCCCTGGCGCCCTGGGCCCGAGGCAACCGGTCGACCACGTCCCACAGCGTGTCCGGATCGCCGAACAGCTCGGCCAGCTGGTCGCGGCCCAGCGGGTGGAAGTCGCTGTCACCGACCGGGTTGGGCACCTCCTCGACCCACCGGCGCCCGTCCTCGGTGAGCACGGTCATCCGAGCCGCGCGCTGGTCGGGCAGCCGACGGGTCAGCTCGGGATCCTCGGTGACCTCGACGCGGCGGGCCAGCTCGGCCAGCTTCGGATCGTCCACCGCCTGTTCGGGGCCGACCTTGCCGTCCAACAGCGCCGCCGCCACCACGAACGGGACGGAGAACATCGCCGAGAGCCGGTTGTGCCACCCGGTGCGGTTCAGTCCCGCGCCCAGCGCGTGGGTGTCCACCCGCACGGCCGCGACCCGCCGCGCGATCTCGGCGGCTGCGACGCCGTCGAACAGCTCCGACCTTGCCCGCAGCGCCAGGTCGGCGGCCGGGTGGGTGAAGGAGCAGGACGCGTGCCGCTTGAAGTAGTTGCCCAGCACGTCGTACCGCTCACCGAGCAACTCCGTCAGCCTCCCCGGATCGAACTCCCCCAGCAGCCCGCCGAGCGAGAGCGCCGCCGTGCCGGTGTTGCGGGCCACCCCGGCCTCGGCCATCCGGGCGGCCGCGATGCCCGAGTGGTTCGCCATCCCCATCCAGGCGTCGCGGACCGGGTTGCCGTCCAGCGCGGAGTCGAAATGGCCGGCCACCGGCATGCCCGAGCCGGCGTCGATCGCGGCGGCCACGCGGGCGGCGTCCAGCCCGAGCAGCACCGCGCACCCGGCCGCCGCGCCGGGCACCCCCCAGTTGCCGTGCGGGTGCACGCCGGCGTTGAGCGCGGTGGTCCGCCCGAACCGGGCCGACACCTCGTAGGCCACCAGCAGCGCCGCCAGCACGCGCGGGCCCGGGACGTCCAGCTCCGCCGCGAGCGCGAGCACCGCCGGGAAGCCGTGCGCGGACGGATGGCCTCCGGCGTGCTTGTTCCCCTCGTCCAGCTCCAGGCACACCATCGCCTGGGCGTTCAGGAACGCCGCCGTGGGCGCGTCCACGCGGCGCTTGCCGGCCACCAGCGGGGCGTCGCCGGGCGCGGCGGGCCAGGCCGCCCGCAATGCCCGCTGGTCCTCGGTGCCGGCGCCGAGCGCGGTGGCCCCCAGCGCGTCGAACAGCACCGTCCGGAGCCGCTCGGCCACCTCCGAGGGGACGTCCTCCCAGGCCAGCGCGCTCGCCCAGCCCGCCAACCCGTCCACGGCCGCCCCGGTCGCCCCGCGTTGGTCGGACATCGGCTCCCCTTTCTGTACCGCTGAACGGAACAGGTTGGCAACTAGTCGAATGCTGGCATTTTCCGCTGTCGTTCGTCAATGTTCACGGACCTGCTTGACAGGTCGCGGCAACGCGGGCGATGCTCTGTTCCGCTTGGCGGTACGAGCGTGCGGAGGGTTCGATGGCGGACACCGGTGGTGGCACCGAGGCGGCGGCCCGGGTTGTCGACGTCCTGTTGCTGTTCACCGACGCGCCCTCGACGCTGGGCGTCACCCGGATCGCCCGCGAGCTCGCGCTGAGCAAGGCGGTGGTGCACCGGATCCTGCAGACGCTGGTCGCCCGGGGGATGGTGGCGTTCGACCCGGAGCGCCGGGAGTACCGGCTGGGTCCGGCCGCCAGCGCGCTGGGCGCCCGGGCGCTGCGGGACTCCGACCTGCGCTCGGCCGCGCTGGAGGTGATGCGCGAGCTGCGCAACGACACCCACGAGACGGCCACCCTCACCGCGCTGGTCCCGGGCGGGCGGGTCTACCTGGAGCAGGTCACCGGCACGCACGAGATCAAGATGACGGTCGAGCTGGGCCGGCGGTTTCCCCTGCACGCCGGCAGCTCCGGCAAGTGCATGCTCGCCTTCCTCGGCGAGGACGCCCGCGAGGCCGCGCTGTCCGAGCCGCTGGCCGCGCTCACGCCGAACACGGTGACCGACGCCGAGGCGCTGCGGGCCGAGCTGAAGGTGATCCGCGACAGCGGCTACGCCCACTCCGGCGGGGAGCGCCAGCACGACGCCGGCTCGGTGGCCGCCGCCGTGTTCGGGGCGACCGGCGAGGTCATCGGCGCGATCTCGGTGTGCGGCCCGCGCTACCGGGTGACGCCCGAGTTCGTGCACGAGATCGCGCCCCGGGTGATGGCCGCCGCCGAGCGGGTCTCACGCCGGATGGGCTGGACGGGTCAGTAGACACCGACACACTCAGGAGGCCGATACATGCCAGACACCCAGCCCGGCGCGCTCGACGGCCTGCGGGTGCTCGACGTCGCGACGCTGTTCGCCGGGCCGCTGGCCGCGACCATGCTCGCCGACCACGGCGCGGACGTGATCAAGATCGAGCACCCGCGCGGCGACCCGGCGCGCACCCACGGCGCCAGCCGCGACGGCGTCGGCCTGTGGTGGAAGATGCTGGCCCGCAACAAGCGGGCGATCACGCTCTACCTGGGCTCGCCGGCCGGCCAGGAGCTGTTCCGGACGATGGTCGCCGACGCCGACGTGGTGATCGAGAACTTCCGGCCGGGCACGCTGGAGCGCTGGGGCCTGGGCTACGACGTGCTCTCCGAGATCAACCCCCGGCTGGTGCTGGCACGGGTGACCGGCTTCGGCCAGACCGGCCCGTACGCCCGCCGGCCCGGCTTCGGCACGCTGGCCGAGGCGATGAGCGGGTTCGCCGCGATCACCGGCGAGCCGGACGGCCCGCCCACCCTGCCGCCGTTCGGGCTCGCCGACGGCATCGCGGCGCTGACCACCGCGTTCGGCATCATGACCGCGCTGCGTTCCCGGGATCGCACCGGCCGGGGCCAGGTCCTGGACATGGCGATCATCGAGCCGATCCTGACCGTGCTCGGGGGGCAGGTCACGGTGTACGACCAGCTCGGCGAGCTGCAGGCCCGCACCGGGAACCGATCGGCCAACAACGCGCCGCGCAACACCTACCGGTGCGCGGACGGCTCCTGGGTGGCGGTGTCCACCAGCGCGCAGTCCATCGCGGAGCGGGTCATGCGGCTGGTCGGCCGGCCGGACTACATCGACCAGCCGTGGTTCAACAGCGGCAGCGGGCGCGGCGAGCACGCCGACGAGCTGGACGCGGCGGTGGGCGGCTGGATCGCGGAGCGCGAGCGCGACGAGGTGATGGCCGAGTTCGAGCGGGCCAACGCGGCGGTGGCGCCGATCTACACCGCCGCCGACGTGATGTCCGACCCGCAGTTCGAGGCGCTGGGCAGCATCGTCAGCATCGAGGACGAGGAGCTGGGGCCGGTCCGGATGCAGAACGTCCCGTTCCGGCTCAGCGACACCCCCGGACGGGTGCGCAGCGCCGGTCCCGCCCTGGGTCGGCACACCGCCGAGGTGCTCGCCGGCTACGGGGTGGACGAGGCACGGCTCGACGCGCTGCGCGCGGACGGTGTGGTGTGATCGGCCGCGCCCGGAGCTGGCTGTACGTGCCGGCGAGCCGCCCCGGGCTGCTGGCCAAGGCGATGGCCGGGCCGGCCGACGCGGTGGTCTACGACCTGGAGGACGCGGTCCCCGCCGACGCCAAGGACGCCGCGCGCCGCAACGCGCTGGACGCGTTGAGCAGCCGCCCGCTGCCGAAGCCGCTCTGGGTCCGGATCAACCCGCCCGACACCCCGTACGGACATGCCGACGTCGACGCGCTGGCCGGTGTCGAGGTGCCCGGACTGCGGGTGCCGAAGTGCGCCGACCCGGCGGCGGTGGCACGGCTGGCCGATCGGCTCGGCGCGCCGCTGCACCTGCTCGTCGAGTCCGCCGCCGGGGTGGAGCACGCGTTCGCGCTGGCCCGCTGCCACCCGCTGGTGGCCTGCGTGTCGCTCGGCGAGGCCGACCTGCGCGCCGACCTGAGGGTGCGCGCGCACACCGCGCTGGACTGGGCGCGCCAGCGGGTGGTGGTCGCCAACCGCGCCGCGGGGTTGCCGAGCCCGCCGCACGCGGTGTGGACCGACCTCGGCGACCTCGACGGCCTGGTCGCGGACACCGAACGCGCCCGCGACCACGGCCTGTTCGGCCGCTCGGTGGTGCACCCGCGCCAGGTCGAGCCGGTGCACCGGGTGTTCACCCCGGACGCCGACGAGCTGGCCGCCGCCCGCGCGCTGCTGGAGTCCATGCGCGAGAACACCGCGAACGGCGTGGCCGCCTGGGTGGACGAACGCGGCCGGTTCGTCGACCCGGCGATCGTCGCGAGCGCCCAGTGGCTGGTCGACCGTGCCAGTGCAATCGAGGAAGGGACCTCACGTTGACCCGTAGTCTGCTTGCGGCCGTGGCCGAGGGTGTCACCACCGTCGAGCTGGGGCAGCCGCTGTTCACCGGGATGCCCTGCTCGCCCAACCATCCCGGGTTCCGGATGTCCCTGTCACGCCGGCACGGCGACGCGGTCCGGCCCGACGGCGGCTCGGCGGCCAGCGAGGTCCTGATCACCGGCGGGCACGTGGGAACGCACATCGACGCGCTCGCGCACGTCAGCCACGACGGGCTGCTGCACGGCGGGCTCGACGCGGCGCAGGCGCAGCGCGGCGGGAGGTTCAGCGAGCACGGCGCGGAGCGGATCCCGCCGATCGTCACCCGGGGCGTGCTGCTGGACGTGGCCGCCGCGCGCGGCGTGGACGTGCTCGACCCCGGCTACGGCGTCACCGAGGCGGACCTGGCCGCCGCCTCGGAGCGGGCCGGGGTGGAGCCGGCGGCCGGTGACGTTGCGCTGGTCCGCACGGGCTGGGCACAACACTTCTCCGACGCCGCACGCTACCTCGGGCACGACTCCGGCGTCCCGGGCGTGACCGAGCCGGCCGCGCGCTGGCTGGCCGACCGGGGCGTGGTCGCGACCGGCGCGGACACCACCGCCTACGAGCAGATCCCGGCCGGGCAGGGCCACCGGGTGCTGCCCGTGCACCGGCTGCTGCTGGTGGAGCGCGGCATCTACATCGTCGAGCACCTCGACCTGGAGGCCGCCGCCGGCCAGGGCCTCACCGAGTTCCTGTTCGTGCTGCTGCCGCTGCGGATCGTGGGCGGCACCGGGTCGCCGGTGCGCCCGATCGCGGTGCTCGGCGCATGACCCCGGCACAGCGGATCGGGGCGCTGGCCGCCGAGGTCGCGGCCGAGGGCCTGCCCGGCGAACTGCGCGACGACCTGGCCGCCCGGGTGGTCGACCTGCTCGGCAACTGCCTGGCCGCGCTCGGTGAGAAGCCCGCCACCGCGGTCGCCGAGGTGACCCGGTCCTGGGGCGGTCACGGCGCGGCCACCGCGATCGGGTCGCCGGACCGGCTGCCCGCGCCGTCGGCCGCGCTGGTCAACGGCACGCTGGCGCACGCGCTGGACTTCGACGACACCCACCTCCCCTCGGTGCTGCACCCGTCGGCGGCGGTCATCCCGGCGGCGCTGGCGGTCGCGGAGGCGGTCGGGGCGTCCGGGCCGGAGTTCCTGGACGCCGCCACCGTCGGCATCGAGGTCACCTGCCGGCTGGGCATGGCCGGCTACGACGAGCGCGGCGCCAACTCCGTGTTCTTCGACAGGGGCCAGCACGCGACGGCCATCTGCGGCACCGTGGGCGCCGCCGTCGCCGCCGGGATGCTGCGCGGCCTGGACGCGGACGGCATCACCTCCGCGATCGGCATCGCGTGCAGCATGGGCTCGGGCGTGATCGAGGCCAACCGGACCGGCGGCACCGTCAAGCGGGTGCACTGCGGCTGGGCCGCGCACGCCGGCGTGGTCGCCGCCGACCTGGCGCACGCCGGCCTGACCGGCCCCCCGACCGTGCTGGAGGGCAGGTTCGGGTTCCTGCGCGCGTTCTGCGGCGAGAACCACGACGTCGGCAGGGTCACCGACCGCCTCGGCGAGCACTGGGAGACCCCGGGCATCTTCTTCAAGCCGTACCCGTGCAACCACTTCACCCACGCCGGCATCGACGCCGCGCTGCGGCTGCGCGCCGCCGGCGTGAACCCCGACGACATCGTCGAGCTGACCCTCGGCGCCCCGGCACCGGTGCTGCACACCATCGGCGAGCCGCTGCCCGAGAAGCGCCGCCCGCGCTCCGGCTACCACGGCGCGTTCAGCGGCCCCTACACGGTCGCGGCGGCGCTGCTCGGCGGCGGCGGGCTCGGCGTGTTCCACCAGGACTTCACCGACGCCGCCGTGGCGGACCCGGCCAGGCTCGCGCTGGCCGACAAGGTCAGCTGCGTCGCCGACGAGCGGTGCACCCGGGAGTTCCCCCGCCAGTTCCCCGCCGTGCTCACCGCGCGCCTGCGCGACGGCCGCACCCTCACCGAGCGGGTCACGCACAACCGGGGCGGCCCCGCGCACCCGCTGTCCGAGCGGGAGCTGACCACCAAGTTCACCCTCAACGCGGAGCGCGCGCTGTCGAAAACGCACGCCGCCCGCGTTGCCGACGCGGCCTGGGGGCTGCGCACCGACCGCACCGTCGCGGATGTGACGGCGGAGCTCCATCCCGATCCGCCGCCCGGAAACACGAGGTGAGTAAGTAACATGCGGACCAATTTCCGATGGACAACGATAGCCCTGATCGTCGCCCTCATCGTGATCAACTACATTGACCGGAGCGCGGTGTCGTTCGCGGTCCGGCCGCTTTCCGAGGCATTCGGGCTCAACGCGGCCGCCTACGGGGTCATCGGCGGCGTCTTCTCCATCGGATACATGGTCTTCGCGTTCCTGTCCGGGCCGTTGGTGGACCGTTTCGGCCCCCGCAACGTGCTGCTCGGTTCCATCCTGATCTGGTCGGTGGCCACCGCGCTGACCCCGCTGGCCGGCGGCTTCGCCGGGCTGCTGCTGGTGCGGATCCTGCTCGGCGCCGGCGAGGCACCGGGCTTCCCGGCGGCCACCCGGGTGGCCAGCCGCTGGCTGCCGGCCACCGAGCGCGGCAAGGCGCTCGCGCTGATCGGCGGCGTCGCGGTGTCCGGAAGCCTGCTCATCAGCGGGCCGATCATCACCCAGCTCATCCACGTGGCCGGCTGGCGCGGCATGTTCTGGATCCTGGCCGTCCTCGGGCTGGCGTGGGCGGGCGTCGCCTTCGCGCTGCTGCGCAACACCCCGGCCGAGCACCCGCGCTGTTCGCCGGAGGAACGGGCACACATCGCGGCCGGGCAGGCCGAGTCCGAGGGCACCGCCCGCGAGGCGCGGGTGGACTGGCGCGCGATCCTGACCAACCGCAACCTGTGGATCACCGGGATCGGCTACTTCGCCTGGGGCTTCATGTTCTGGGGGTTCATGTACTGGCTGCCGGAGTTCCTGGCCAAGTCCTACCAGCTCAGCATCCGGCAGGTCGGCGCGTTCTCGGTGGCGCCGTGGGCCGCCGGCGTGGTCGGGGCGCTGCTCGGCGGCCTGCTCGTGGACCGGCTCTACGCCCGCTACCAGCGGGTCCGTACCAGATTCCTGATCATGGGAACGGCGCTGCTGCTCTCCGGGGCGTCGCTGATCCCGATCATGGTCTCGCCGTCGCTGACCACCGCGCTGGTCTCGATCTCGCTCGGGGTGGGACTGGGCTTCGTCACCGGCGGCATCTGGTGGGTGGCGGCCATCGACGCGGCCCCGACCCATCCCGGCGCGGCGGCCGGGTTCGCCGACGCCGCGTTCGCCTCGTCGGGCATCCTGGCGCCGGTCGTGATGGGGTTCATCGTCCACAACACCGGCACCTTCGGCAGCGGGTTCGCGCTGATGAGCGCGCTCGCGGTGATCGGGGCGCTGGCCATGCTGCTGTTCACCAGGGAACCCGGCCACGGAGAAAGGCACGCCCCCGTCCCCATGACCGGAGACAGGGGCGCGTCGTGACCGGATCAGCCGAAGAGCAGGCCGAGCAGGCCGGTGACGAGGTTCTTCACCGTCGACAGCGCGCCGTTCACGGTGTCCTGCGCTCCGCCGGCCGCGCCACCGCCGCCCTGGGCTCCTCCGGCGCCGCCCTGGGCCTTGACGTTCGCCACGGCCGGGGAGGCCGCCGTCGGGGCGGCGACCGATGCCGAGGCGGCCGCCGGGGCCACCGGTGCGGGGGCGGCGGCGCTCGCGGTGCCTACCCCGATGACCAACGCCGCCGCCCCGGCCGTGGCGGCCACGGCGGCGACGCGCATGATGCGATGCACATTTCCTCCTAGGGTCAAGAATGCACGCTATGGTGCACACTCTTTTCAACTTGCCAGCCGCACCTTAGTCACCCGATCGGTGTGCGTGGCAAGGAATATATAGAATCGCGGAAGCTACCTGTGAGTAGTAGAACCGCATTCGGATTGCCGGTGAGTAAACGACTATCACGGATAACGGTGTGATCACCGTTCCTATCACGGTGAGGCAACGGTGTGCATTCCGTCGCCGGTTTCCGGCACGCGGCCAACTGTGTCGATCATGAGACGTCGAAGTCGGTTGCGCGGCGCTCCCGGTAGCCGTACCGTTGTCAACCAAGTGGTTGGTTGACGGAGGAGCTGGTGATGACTGACCGGTTGATGTCCGGCAGGGTGGCCTTCGTGACCGGCGCGAGCCGGGGCATCGGCGCGGCCACGGCCCGGCTGCTGGCACGCCACGGCGCCGCGGTGGGCGTCAACTACTACCGGGGTGAGGAGCCCGCCGGGCGGGTCGTCTCGGCCATCCGGGACGCGGGCGGTACCGCGTTCGCGCTGCGCGCCGACGCCCGCGACGAGCGGCAGGTCGCGGACGCGTGCGACGAGCTCTCCCGGCGGGCAGGTCCGGTGGACACGCTGGTCCTCAACGCCGTGTCCGGCTCGGCGTTCGTCCCCACGCCCCTGGTGGCCCAGGACCCGTCGCTGACCCTGGACAAGACCACCGACCAGCTACGGATGTGCCTGTGTCCGGTGCGGGCCGTCGCGCCGGGTATGGTCGAGCGCCGGTTCGGTTCGATCATCGCGATCGGCTCCGAGGTGGCCCGCACGCCGGTCGGCGGGATGGGTGCGGTGAGCGTCGCCAAGTCGGCGGTCGCCGCCGCCATGCGCACCCTCGCCCTCGAGCTCGGGCCGTCCGGGGTGCGCGTCAACATCGTCGCACCCGGCATGGTGCTGACCGAGCTGAGCGAGTTCATCCCGGACGCGGAGAAGGCGGCCAACGCCCGGGCCACCGCGCTTCGCCGCAACGCCACACCCGACGACGTAGCGGGCGCCGTGCTCCTGATGGCCAGCGACTACACCGGCTTCGTCACCGGCGCCCTGGTGCCCGTCCAGGGCGGCCTGCGCATCGGCTAGCTCCGGCCCTACTTCAGCGCGAGCGCGTTGGCGGGCGAGCCGATGCCGCCCCGGGCGTGCAGCGGAGCGGCGGTGACCAGGAACTCGTGCACGCCGGTGTCCGCGCAGTCCTGGGCGAGGTCGGCCAGCCACCACAGCTCGCCGATCGCGAGCCCGAGCTGGCCGATCATGATCTGGTGCAGGAAGCCGAACGGCCACGCCTCCGGCTGTAGGTCCGGCGGCCAGACCTCCAGCGCCGGGTTGTCCGCCGCGACCGCGCTCAGGCCGCTGTCCCAGAGGTAGGCGGCCATCTCCTCGCTGTGCTCGATGCCCGCCGCGGTCAGCGTCTCCCTCGCGGCGAGGCGCTTGCGGGCCGGCGCGTCCTGCTCGACGTACCAGGCCAGGAAGCCGGTGTGCAGCAGCAGGATGTCGCCGGTGCGGTACTCGACGCCGGCGGCCTCGCGCGCCCGCTCCAGCTCGGCGACGGTGATGGCGTGGCTGGTGCCCGGCCGGTAGCCGGCCGGTGCCGTGCGGGCGATGTCCAGGAGCACGCCCCGGCCGGCGATGCCGCGCGCGGCCCAGTGCTCGATCGTGTTGCGCCGGCCGGCCCTGACGTCCTCGGTGCTCGCGCCGTTGTAGAACCGCCCGCTGTCGAACGCGATGTGCCCGAGCGAGTCCCACTGGCTGGTGGCCTGCGGGTAGAAGTTGTCGTGCACGTCGTCGAAGGTGCGGCCGGGGCGGGTTTCCAGGGTCGTGCGCCGGTCGACGCCCCTGTCGTACATCGGCGGCTCGATCAGGTTGAGCGGGGCGTTGAGCGAGAACACGGCCCCTCGCCGGACCAGCTGGGCGGCGGCGGCGATCCGCTCGGGGGTCTGCAGATTGATCGTCCCGACGCAGTCGTCGTCGCCGAACTGCCCCCATGCCGAGCGGGCTCCCCCGTCGGCGGCCGGGAGCTGGTCGTACTTCGGACGTGTCACGGTCAACCTCCGGGATAGGCGTCCGCCTTTTCTAGCAGCGAGCTCGACCTGTCGAATCGCCCGGGCCGGGGCATCATGGACGGATGGGCCAACGTCGGGTGACCGGGTACTGCACGCTCTGCAAGTCCCACTGTGGGTCCGTCTCGGTGCTGGACGGCGACCGGCTGGTCGCGGTCGAGCCGTTGCCGGGGCACCCCACCGGCGGCGCGCTGTGCGCCAAGGGCCGGGCCATGCCGGAGCTGACCCACAGCCCCCGGCGCCTGACGACGCCGATGAGGCGGACGAACCCGAAGGACGCCGACGACCCCGGCTGGGTGCCGATCGGCTGGGACGAGGCGCTCGACGAGATCGCCGCGCGGCTGGTCGCCATCCGCGCCGAGAGCGGGCCCGAGGCGGTCGCCTTCTCGGTCACCACCTCCAGCGGCACGCCGATGGTCGACGGCACCGACCTGGTCAACCACTTCGTCCGCCACTTCGGCAGCCCGAACATCGTCTACGCCACCGAGATCTGCGGCTGGCACAAGAACTTCGCGCACGCGTTCACCTACGGCAAGGGCATCGGCACCCCCGACTACCGGGCCGCCGAGCTGATCATCCTGTGGGGCCACAACCCGGCGCGCACCTGGCTGACCTCGGCGACCGCCGTGGCCGAGGCCCGCCGCGACGGCGCGAAGGTGGTGGTCGTCGACCCGAAGCGCGGCGGCAGCGGCCAGCAGGCCGACCTGTGGGTGCGGATCAGGCCGGGCACGGACGGTGCGCTCGCCCTCGGCGCGATCCACCACATGATCTCCAGCGGCCGCTACGACGAGGAGTTCGTCCGGGCTTGGACGAACGCCCCGCTGCTGGTGGACACCGCCACCGGCGAGCTGGCCCGCGCCGGCGAGCACTACCTCGTGTGGGCCTCGGAGCCCAGGCCGTACGACACCCGCCGTCCGCTCGCCCGCCCGCACGACGTGGCGCTGCGCGGCGAGTTCACCCTGGCCGACGGGCGGACCGTGCGGCCGGTGTTCGACCTGCTCGCCGAGCACGTCGCGGAGTGGACGCCGGAGCGGGTCGCCGAGACCACCTGGATCGACCCCGCCGAGCTGGCCGACTTCTACGCGCTGCTCACCAAGCACCGGCGGGTCTCGTACTACTCCTGGACCGGGGTCGGCCAGCACACCAACGCGACCCAGACCGAGCGGGCGCTCGGCGTCCTCTACGCCCTGCTCGGGAGCTACGACCAGCCCGGCGGGCTGCGCTGGGTGAACAAGCAGCCGGCGAACCCGCTCGGCGCGTTCTCCATCCTGCCCAGGGCGGAGCGGGAGAAGGCGCTCGGCTTCCGGGAGATGCCGCTCGGGCCGCCGGTGCAGGGCCACGTGACGGCCCGCGACTTCCGCCGGGCGGTGCTGGACGGCGAGCCGTACCGGGTGCGGGCGATGGTCGGTTTCGGCGCGAACATGGTGGTCTCGCAGGGCGCGTCCGACGAGAACCGCAAGGCGCTGCGCGCGCTGGAGTTCCAGGTGCAGTGCGACATGTTCGAGAACCCGACGGCGAACACCGCCGACATCCTGCTGCCGGTCTGCGCCCCGCCGGAGCGGCCCGGGCTGATGATCGGTTTCGACGTCGGCGCCGAGGGCGAGGAGCTGGTGCAGCTGCGGGAGCGGATGATCCCGCCGGCCGGGGACTCCCGGTCCGACTACGACATCGTGTTCGCGCTGGCCCAGCGGCTGGGCATGTCGGAGGCGTTCTTCGGCGGTGACCTGGAGGCGGCCTGGAACCATCAGCTCGCGCCGCTCGGCCTCACCGTGGCGGACCTGCGCGCCAACCCCGGCGGCATCCGGGTGCCGATCGCGCAGCGCGACCGCAAGTACGCCGCGGAGGGTGCGGACGGCACCGTCGCGGGCTTCGCCACCGGCACCCGCCGGGTGGAGCTCTACTCCGAGCTGATGCGCGAGCACGGCCAGCCCGCGCTGCCGACGTTCACCCTGCCGGACCCGGTCACGCCCGATAACGCCGAGTTCCCCTACGTCATGACCACCGCGAAGAACGGCCACTACACGCACTCGTCGCTGCGCTCGCTGGCCTCGCTGCGCCGCCGCTCCCCCGACCCCTCGGTGGAGGTCAGCCCGGCGCTGGCGGCCGCGCGCGGGCTGGCCGAGGGCGACTGGGCCACGGTGCGCACCCCGGACGGGCAGGCCACGCTGCGGGTGCGGCTCAACGACGAGCTGCACGACCGGGTGGTGATCGCCGAGCACGGCTGGTGGGACGACTCGCCGCCGCCGGCCACCCCGGGCATGACCGCGCTCGGCCGGCGCACCAGCAACATCAACGCCGCGCTGTCCGACCGGCGCCGCGACCCGATCAGCGGTTCGGTGCCGCTGCGCGGGGTGGCCTGCGACGTGCGCCGCGACGACGAGACCTCGGCCGGGAACTGGGCGGGCTGGCGCACGTTCCGGGTGGCGTCCCGGGAGCCGGTCGAGACCGGGGCGCTCGCGCTCACCCTGCGCCCGGAGGACGGCGGCCCGCTGCCGAGGTTCCGGCCCGGGCAGCACGTGCAGGTCCGCTCGCCGGAGATCGAGACCCAGCGGGCCTACTCACTGACCAACGACGGCGCGACCGCCGGCGCGCTGCGGATCGCGGTGAAGGACATCGGCGGGCGGATGTCCGGTCACCTGCACGGCACCGTCGACGGCAGGGTGGCGGACACCGTGGAGGTGAAGGCGCCGACGGGCACGTTCACTCCCCCGGTCGGCGGCGCCCGCACGGTGCTGTGCATCGGCGGCGGCATCGGCGTGACGCCGTTCCTGGGGTATCTGGAGACGCTCGCCGCCGGCCTGCCGGCGCCACCGAGGGTGCGGCTGGTCTACACCCGCAGGGCCACGGACGAGCCCGCGCCCATCGCCACCAGGCTGGCCGAGCTGGCCGGGAAGATCCCGGGCGTGGAGCTGCACGAGCACCTCACGGGCGGCGCCGAGGGCCGGTTCAGCGCCTCGGACCTGCCGGAGGGGTTCCTCGCCAGCCGGCCGCTGGTCTACCTGTGCGGGCCCGCCGCGATGATGACCGAGCTGACCGACCAGCTCGTCGGCCTGGGCATCGACAGGTTCGACGTCTTCACCGAGGAGTTCTTCAGCGACATCGAGATCCCGGAGACGCTGCACCCGGCCACCGTCCGGTTCGCCCGCACCGGCCGCGAGCTGACCTGGACGCCGAAGGCCGGCACCCTGCTCGACGCCGCCGACGCGGCAGGCGTCCCGCTGGGCAGCGGTTGCCGCACCGGGGTGTGCGAGTCCTGCGTTGTGCGGGTGCGCGCCGGCGAGGTCGCGCACCTCTCGACCGTGGAGAACGAGCCCGGCAGCTGCCTGACCTGCCAGGCCATCCCGCTCACCGACCTGGTGCTGGAGGCCTGATCACGCGCCGCCGCTGGAGTCCTGGACCCGCTTGAGGGCGGCCTTGCGGGCGCCCTGGATGTGCGCGCTCGCGGCCCGCCTTGCCGCGGCCGGGTCGCCGGAGACGAGCGCGTCGAGGATCCGCTCGTGCTCCCTGCGGGAGTGCTGGAGCCGGCCGGGGATCTGCAGCGTCGTCTCCATGCCCCTGGCCAGGATCTCCTGCAGCACCCCGAGCGTGCGGGTGAGGAACCGGTTGCCGGCGGCCTCCACGATCCGCATGTGGAACGCGGCGTCCAGCTCCTGCAGCCGCCTCCAGTCCACGTCGTCCTCGGCGCTGGCGGCCATCAGGGTGTCGTAGGCCTCGCGCACCCGGGCCAGCCGGTCGGCGTCCTGGTGCGAGGCGGCCCACGCCGCGGCCGGCAGCTCCAGCACCTCGCGCATGTCGAACAGCTCGGTCAGGCTCATCTCCTCGGCCAGCAGCGCCTGGCGCAGGGTGCGGGTGGTGGCCGGGTCGGCCACGAACACCCCGGAGCCGTGCCGGATCTCGACGTGCCCCTGCGCCTTCAGCGAGCGCAGCGCCTCACGCAGCGACGGGCGGCTGGTGCCCAGCATGGCGGCCAGCTCCCGCTCGGGCGGCAGCCGGTCGCCGGGGCGCAGCCGGTCGCTGGCGATGACCTCGAGGATGCGGCGCGCGATGAGGTCGGAGACGCTGCCCTGCCGTAGCGGCGCCCAGAGTTGCGGGTCCGAGCTCACCGTGACCTCCGTACCGGTATTGGTCAGAGCAGTTTACCTCTGGCGCCGATCGACCCTTGTCTCGCCGCCCGATCGGGGTTACTGTCGGGCCGTTGAATTGGTAAGACCTCTATCCAAGGAGGGATCGGATGGCGGAGTCGCCCGACCAGCCCGGATTTCTCGCCCACCACGACGGCGACCTGGTCGCGGTGGCGGTCCGGGATCTGACCCCCGGCACCGTGCACGGCGGCTACCTGCGCGGGCCGCTGTCGGTGACCGTCGAGCTGCGTGACGAGGTCCCGCTGGGCCACAAGCTCGCGCTGGTCGACATCGCCGAAGGCCAGGACGTCGTCGAGTACGGCCAGCGGGTGGGCGTCGCGCTCAAGGACATCCCGCGCGGCGGCTACGTCCACGTCCACAACGTAAGGAGCGCACGGTGGCAGAACAGCGTCGCCTGACCGGGTACCGCCGGGAGAACGGCACCGTCGGCATCCGCAACCACACGGTGATCCTGCCGGTGGACGACCTGTCCAACGCCGCCGCCGAGGCCGTCGCGAAGGTGGTGCCGGGCACGCTGGCGCTGCCGCACGCCTACGGCCGGCTGCAGTTCGGCCCGGACCTGGACCTGACCTTCCGCACCCTGATCGGCACCGGCGCGAACCCGAACGTGGCGTCCGTGGTCGTGATCGGCATCGAGCCGAACTGGACCGACCGGGTCGTGGAGGGCATCGCCAAGTCCGGCAAGAAGGTCGCCGGCTTCTCCATCGAGCGCAACGGCGACCTGAGGACGATCGAGCGGGCGGCCCGGGTCGCGGCGCGTCACCTGCAGGACGACTCGGAGCGCCAGCGCGAGCCGGTGGAGCGCCACGAGGTGATGCTCTCGATCAAGTGCGGCGAGTCGGACACCACCAGCGGGCTCGGCTCCTGCCCCACGACCGCCGAGGCGGTGGACCGCTGGGTGGATGCCGGCGGGACGGTGCTGTTCGGCGAGACCAGCGAGCTGACCGGCGGCGAGCACCTGATCGCGCAGCGGTGCGTCAACGACACCGTCCGGCAGCGCTTCCAGCGGATGTACGACGACTACATCGAGATGATCGAGCGCACCGGCGCGAACCTGCTCGGCTCGCAGCCCACGCAGGGCAACATCCGGGGCGGGCTGACCACCATCGAGGAGAAGGCGATGGGCAACATCGCCAAGACCGGCACCAAGCCGGTGATCGCCGCGCTGGAGGCCGCCGAGGCGCCCAGCTCGGGTCCGGGCCTGTACTTCATGGACACCTCGTCGGCCGCCGCCGAGTGCGTCACGCTGATGGCCGCCGCCGGCGCCGCGATCCACCTGTTCCCGACCGGCCAGGGCAACGTCATCGGCAACCCCATCGAGCCGGTGGTGAAGCTGACCGCCAACCCGATGACCGCCGAGACCATGTCCGAGCACATGGACCTGGACTGCTCGGGGCTGCTGCGCCGCGACTACGACCTGACCGCCGCGGGTGACCTGCTGATGGACGTCATCGACAGGACCGTCAACGGCCGGCTGACCTGCGCCGAGGTGCTGGGACACCGGGAGTTCGTGCTCACCCGGCTTTACCAGAGCGCCTGATGCGGCTCGACCCGGTGGACGTGATCGTCACCGAGGAGGTGTGGGGCGAGCCGTTCGAGGAGCTGGCCACCAGGCGGTCGGTGCTGCGCCGGCCGGCCGCCTGGTCCTCCCGCGACGACCTCGCCGCGCTCGTCTCCCGTGCTCGCGCTTTGGTGGTGCGCAACCGCACCCGGGTGGACCGCGAGCTGCTGGCCGCCGCGCCCGAGCTGCGCATCGTGGCTCGGGCCGGGGTCGGGCTGGACAACATCGACCTCGCCGAGGCGGCCGCGCGCCGGGTGGTGGTGACCGCCCCGCTGGGCGCGAACGCGGTCAGCGTCGCCGAGCACACGGTGGGCCTGGCGCTGGCGCTGGCCCGTAAGACGCTCGCGCTGGACGCGGGGTGTCGTTCCGGACGGTGGGACCGCGAGCCGGGCACCGAGCTGGCCGGCCGCACCTGGGGGCTGCTCGGGGCGGGCGCGACCGCGCGTGCCTGCGGGCGGCTGGGCGGGGCGCTCGGCATGTCCGTGCTGGCGTACGACCCGTACCTCGACCCGGCGCACCCGGACCTGGTGGCGGCCGGCATCGAGCTGGCACCGCTGGTGGAGGTGGCGGCGCGGGCGGACGTGCTGTCCTGCCACCTGCCCGCGACCGAGCAGACCGCGGGCATGGTCGACGCCCTGCTGTTGGCGCGGATGCGCCCGTCCGCGCTGCTGATCAACGTCGGCCGCGGCGAGGTGGTCGACGAGGACGCGCTCGCCGATGCCCTGGAGTCGGGCGCGCTGGCCGGCGCGGCGCTGGACGTGCGTGTCGACGAACCACCCCGCCCCGGCGGCTGGAAGGGCTCCCGAACGTGATCCTCACCCCGCATGTCGCGGGCATCACGGAGGAGAGCCAGCGGCGCATCCTGCGGGTGCTCGCCGACGACATCGACGCCGTGCTGGACGGCCGCCCGCCCGCGAGCGCCGTCACGTGAAGCTCACCGTCTCGCGGGCGCGAACCCTCGCCGCCGAGCTGCTCGCCGCCGCCGGCATGCCGGCCGACCGCGCCGCCAGCAGCGCCCGCTGCATCGTGATGGCCGACGTGTGGGGCATCGCCTCGCACGGCCTGCTGCGGCTGCCGTACTACCTGCGGCGCACCCTGGCCGGCGGCTACCCGCCGGACGCCGACCTGACCACCGTCGACGACACCGGGCCGCTGGTCGCGCTGGACGGCGGCGGCGGGCTCGGGCACTGGCAGCTGTGGCGGGCCGCCGAGCTGGCCTCGGCGCGGTGCGAGCGGTACGGGGTCGCGGCGGTGAGCGTGGCCAACTCGGGTCACTGCGGCGCGCTGGGCCTGTACACGGTTCCCGGCATCGAGGCCGGTCAGCTCACGCTGGCGTTCTCCAACGGCCCTGCCGTGATGCCGGCCTGGGGCGCGGCCGGCCCGCTGCTGTCCACCTCGCCGCTGGCCGCCGGGATCCCGGCCCGGCCGCGCCCGGCCATCGTGGACATGGCCACCAGCACGGTGGCCCGGGGCAAGATCGCGGCACACGCGAAGAACGGGACGGAGCTGCCGCCGGGCTGGGCGCTGGACCGCGACGGCCGTCCCACGGTGGATCCGCAGGAGGCCCTGCGCGGGCTGCTGGCCCCGCTGGGCGGCGCCAAGGGGTTCGCGCTGGCCCTGCTGGTGGAGGCGCTCGCCGGTGGGCTGGCCGGGCCGCACCTGTCGGCGGACGTGGCGGACATGTTCGCCGAGTCGGACGAACGGCGCCCGCAGCGGATCGGGCACCTGCTGGTCGCGCTCGACGCCGGCCGGCTCGACGCTCGGGACCGCCTGGACAGGCTCGCGCGCTCGGTCACCGACAGCGGCGGCCGGCTGCCCGGAGCCCGTCGCCCGCTGCCGTCCGAGGTGGACGAATCGGCGGCGCTGCCCGTCGATGAAGGAACACTGCGCGAGCTGGCAGACTGGTCACGGCGCCTGGGTGTCGCGTCAGGAACCCAGCGCGGTGGCGAGGCCTGATACGACCACGAGCACCACGACAGTGAGCCGGAACGCCCGCCCGGACAGCCGCCGCGCGATCTGACCGCCGACCAGGTTCCCCGCCACCGCCGCCACCAGGAACATCGGCAGCGCCGGCCAGAGCACCCCGAGCGGGATCTGCCCACGCACCCCCAGGATCGCCAGCGACAGCGCGCAGGTCACCACGAAGTAGCCGGCCAGGTCCGCGATGAACGTGGCCGGCGGGACGCGGGCGCGCGCCAGCAGCACGGCGGCCGGCGGCCCGTTGAGCGAGGTGGTGGTGGACAGGTAGCCGCCGGTCAGCCCGGTCACCGCGATCAGCGCGGGCCCGGGCCGCTTCGGCCGGCCACCGTCGATGAACGCCAGCCGGATCCCGGCCAGCGCGACCAGCACGCCGGCAGCGGGCTTGAGCACGTGCGGCGGGATCATGCCCACGGTGACGGCGCCGAGCCAGGCCCCGGGCACGCTGCCCGCCACCAGCAGCGCCACCCGGCGGACGTCCACGTGCCGGTGAGACCGGCAGAGCACGCCCGTCCTGGTGACCAGCGTCGCGGCCAGGTTGACCACCACGACCTCGGGCACCGGCAGGCCCACCAGCAACAGCAGCGGGGTGGTCAGCAGCGCCGCGCCGAACCCGGTGGCGCCACCGAGGATCGCGGCGAACCCGACGGCGGCGACGGCAAGGCCGAGGACCACTCCCTACGAGGCCCGGGCCATCGAGGCCTCGGCCGGCCGCCGCTCGGCCCGCGCCGTCTCCGCCGCGATCTCGGCCACCGTCCGCGACAACGGCTGCGTCGTGCCCGAGGGCGCCGTCACCAAGCTGACCACCACGAACACCACCGCGTTGAGGCCCAGCGCGATCAGCCCGGCGTTCACCCCGCCCACCGGGTCGTGCCCGGTCAGCATCAGCGCGCCGCACACCACCCAGCCGGTGAGCAGCCCGGCGAGCATGCCCTGCTTGGTGGCCCGGGTCCAGAACAGCCCGCCGACCACGATCCCGGGGAACAGTTGGGCGATGAACGCGTACGCCACCAGCAGCACGCTCACGATCAACGCGGGCGCGGCCAGCGTGAGCGCCAGCGCGACCCCGGTCAGCGGAAACACCAGCGCCCTGGTCAGCCAGAACACCGTCCGGTCGGTGGTGGCCGGGCGGATCGCCTGCACCACGTTGCGGGACAGCAGGCTGGCCGAGGTCATCACGATCGGCCCGGCCGGCACGATAGCCGAGAGCATGCCGGCCACCACGAACAGCACCAGCGCCCAGTCCGGGAAGATCGACTTCATGATGTGCATGACCACGTCGTTGCCGGCCAGCCCGGTGCCCAGCGCGATCACCGCGGCGAACCCGACGACCAGCACCGCCACCTTCACCAACTGGTAGAACGGCATGAACACGGCCTGGCGCTTGAGCGCTCGCGGGCTGGTCGCGGTGAACGCGGTGCCGAACCACTGCGGCCACATCCACTGCCCCAGCCCGGTCATGACCACCGTGGTGATCATCCAGGTCGGCCCCATGTCGCGCGCGGTCTGCGAGGGCAGCTCGAAGTAGTGCGGGATCTTCGCGGTGAACGCCGCATACATCTCACCGAACCCGCCGAAGTAGTGCAGCGGCACCGTGACGAACACCGCCGCCACCGCCGCGAACATCAGCAGGTCCTTGACCACCGACTGGATCGCGTTGCCCCGGATCCCGCCGATGAACACCGCCGCCGCCAGCACCACGAACCCCAGGATATTGCCCATCACCGGCGAGATCGCGTCGCCGCCGATCACCTTGAAGATCGCGGACAGCCCCACGATGTTGAGGTCGATGTACGCGATCATGATCAGCGCGGTGCTCGCCGCCACGAAGATGCCCAGCCACCTGCTGTCGTAGCGGTGCGCCACGAAGTCCGCCTGCGTGACGTGGCCGTACTTCTTGCCCAGCACCCAGATGCACGGCAGCACCAGGAAACCGACGGCGTAGGCGACGTCGTTCTGGGCCACGTTGTAGAAGCCGGCCGCGCCCTTCGTGTAGGAGTAGCCGGCCAGCCCCTGGAAGGTGAACGCCGTGTAGATCTCGCTGCCGAGCAGGAACCACAGCAGCACCGACCCCATCCCCCGGTGATGGACCAGCCAGCCCTCCAGGCTGTCGTTCTTGGTCCGCCCGGCCAGCCCGCCGAGCACCAGGATCACGAAGGTCAGCCCGAGCCCGACCAGCAGCACCACCAGCGCGCTCATGCGTCGTCCTCGGTCGTCCGCAACAGGACCCACTTGTCGTAGAGGTAGACGACCCCGATCAGCGCCGGCGCCAGGAACGGCATCAGGGTGAACCAGAACAGCATCTCGGGCATCCCGGCGATCCGTCCGGCCCCGTCGTTGAAGAACACCGGCGGCACGCACGTGTACAGGACGATCATGGCGACGACGAGCGCCAGCCAGGCCAGCAGGACTCTCCGGTGAGCCATCGGTTACCCCAGTCTGTGACGTCAGGTGGACGGAGGTCAGACCTCTTGTCACCGGGACGCTATCGGCTCCGAAACGTTCGGGTCAAGGCCGGCGCGATCCCCCGGTCACCCGCTCGCGCCCGTACCCCGCGCCCGCGAGTCGGGGATTCTGTCAGGGTGAGTCGCGGAGTTCATCAGCCGCGAACCGGCCGATCTCTGAGTGCGGCGCGCGTCCGTCCCGCTAGAACGATCTATCAACCGCTAGAACGATCTATCAAGCGGGGAGGGCGACGGCACGGGCCACGCCGTTCACGGGCCACGGAGGTTTACGAGCCGCGCGTGGCCTCGGTTCCGGCGGCCTGCTCCTCGGTCATGGTGGCGATGTCGCGTTCCACGCTCTCCAGGTGGGCCAGCGCCGCCGCGCGGGCGCGCCGCGCGTCCCCGTCGGCGATCGCCTGGTAGATGGCGGTGTGCTCGTCGAGGGACAGCTTCGGGCGGTCGGGGGTGGTCCACAGGGCGGCGCGCTCCCGCATGACCTCGTTGCCGATCAGGTCGATCAGCTCGACCAGCGCGAGGTTGCCGGTGGCCTCGCCGATCGTCCGGTGGAACAGCACGTCGGCGTGCACCGCGGCGGTGGCGTCGTTGTCCCGCATCGCGGCGTGCATCTGGCGCACGGCGGCGGCCATCTCCTGCATGGCGGCGGGCAGCCGGCGCTGGCTGGCCAACTCGGCGGCGAACGCGTCCAGGCCGCGCCGCACCTCGAGCAGCTCGCGGACCCGGCCCACGTTGCGTGCCGTCCAGTTCCGCCACTCGGCCTGCAGGGCGTCCCGGTCGTCGTGCCGGCGCGCGATCACGGTGCTGGCCCCGTGGCGCACCTCCAGCACGCCGAGGGCCTGGAGGAACTGCACGGCCGAGCGCACGGTGCCCCGGCTGACGCCGAGCCGCTCGCTGAGCACGCGTTCGGAGGGCAGCGGGTCGCCCGGGCGCAGGTCCCCCTTCTCGATCAGCTCCAGCAGCCGGCGCTTGGTCTGCTCCTTGAGCGGCTGGCGCCGCACCGGCTCGATCGGCACGTCGTTCGTGTTCAGCTGCCTCTCCCCCGCTACTGGTTCGACCAGTGCGGGAGCCTATCCGTCCGACTCGGCCGGCCGCAAGGCAATTCACCAGCGACTATTGACAGCTCCACCGCGCGGACTGTACGAATCTTCTCGCCTCAACTGGTTGAACCAGTTGCCAGTTACGCCGACGGAAGGAGCGTCGATGTCCGACGCCGAGCCCTTCATCGACCCTCGGGTCACCGCCCTGCTGGTGATCGACATGCAGAACGGTTTCTGTCATCCGGACAGCCGGATGGAGCGCTCCGGCGTCGGGGTCATCCACCAGCGGGCCATCGTCCCCAGGGTGCTGGAGCTGGTCGCCCTGGCGCACGAACGGCGCATCCCCGTGCTCTGGTCCCAGCAGGTGCACCTGCCCAGCGACGTCACCCGCCGGCGCCGCCGGATCCCCTCCCACCAGTCCAAGCAGCGCTGGACGCCGTGCCTGCGCGGCAGCTGGGAGGTGGACTTCATCGACGAGGTGCGCCCGCACATCCACGACCAGGACTTCGTGGTGACCAAGCACCGCGCCTCGATGTTCTTCGAGACCACCCTGGACGCCGAGCTGCGCATGCTCGGCATCGAACAGGTGCTGGTCAGCGGCACCACCACGGCGTTCTGCGTGGAGACCACGATCCGCGACGCCTACTACCGGGACTTCGACGTGATCGCCGTCGAGGACGCCATCGCCGACCCCCGCCCGGCCTTCCACGCGGACACCATGGCCAAGGTGGAGACCTTCTTCGGGGTGGTCACCACCGTGGCCGAGCTGCCGAAGCTGATCGTTCCGGGGGTGAGCGGCGCGGCCGAGGCGCCGGTGCTGGACGACGTGCTGGCCGAGGCCCAGCCGGCATGACCAGGGTCGACCCGCGCACGTTCGAGATCCTGCGCCACCGGCTGTGGTACATCAACGACGAGGGCGCGCTGACCATCAGCCGGGTGTCCGGCTCGCCGGTGGCCACCGAGGTGTTCGACATGAACACCGGGCTGATGACCGCCGAGGGCGAGCTGGTCTACATCGACAACTTCATCTGCGCGCAGGCCACCACGCTGGCCTCGCTGGTCGCCCACCTGCGCGCGGAGTACGCGGACAACCCCGGGTTCGCTCCGGGCGACGTGTTCCTGTGCAACGACCCGTACGTCTCGGTCTGCCACCAGACGTGCGTGCAGGTCGCGGCGCCGATCTTTTACGACGGCGAGCTGGTGGCCTGGACCGGCGCCTCGCTGCACGCCATCGACACCGGCGGGCCGACCGCCGGGCAGGTTCAGCTGGACGCGGCGGACATCCACGGCGAACAGCCGCTGTTCGGGCCGGTGAAGGTGGTGGATGGCGGGCGGTTCCGACACGACGTGGAGCGGACGTACCTGAAGAACTCCCGGCTGCCCGACCTGCTCGCGCTGGACCTGCGCGCCAAGGTGGCGGCGGTGGAGGTGATCCGGCGGCGGCTGGCCGAGACGTTCGCGGAGTTCGGCGCGCGCACGGTGCTGGACGCGATGGCCGACATGATCGACCACTCCGAGCGGCGGCTGCGTTCCCGACTGCGGGAACTGCCGGACGGGGTGTGGCGGCATCGCGGCTACATCGAGTTCGGTGACGAGGTCTACCGGTGCCAGGTGGAGCTGGCCAAGCGCGGCGAGCGGCTGGTCTTCGACTTCGGGGACACGTCCGAGCAGGCGCCCGCAGTGATCAACTGCACCGAGCACGGGCTGGCCGGTGGGGTGCTGGCCAGCGTGCTGGTGTCGCTGTGCTGGGACATCCCGTGGTCGCCGGGCGCGGTGCGGCGGGTCGTCGAGATCAGGTCCAGGCCGGGCACCGTGGTGCACGCCCGGTGGCCGGCCGGGGTGTCCAAGGCGACCACCACCGGCATCTGGGAGGTGCGCAACCTGGCCAGCGCGGCGATCGCCAAGATGCTGGCCGGCAGCGAGCGGCACCGGGGCCGGGCGATGGCCGGCTGGCAGGGCGTCAAGGCGCTGGAGGAGCTGTTCGGCACCGACGACGCCGGGCGGGCGTTCGGCGGCCCGCTGCTGGACGGCATGGCCGGCGGCGGGGGCGCGCTGCCGGACCGGGACGGCATCGACACCGGCGGGCACACCAGCTCGCTGCGGGCCACCATCGCCAACGTCGAGAGCTACGAGTTCCGCTACCCGATCCTGTACCTGTACCGGCGCCAGACGGTGGACTCGGGCGGGCCCGGCACGTTCCGGGGCGGCGCCGGGGTCAGCCTGATGTACACCGCGCACGGCGCGCGCCGCATCGACACCAAGATCCTGCACACGTTCGGCGTGGAGCAGCCCGAGTCGCCGGGGCTGTGCGGCGGCTACCCGTCGACCACCAACCAGTTCGCGCTGCGCCGCGACACCGACCTGCGGGAGCGGTTCGCCGCCGGCGAGCTGCCCGGCGAGCTGGACGAGGTCGGCGGTGCGCTGGAGGTGCACGGCGCCTACGCGGCCACCTCGATGAGCGACAGGGACGTGTACCGGGCGGTGTCCATGGGCGGCGGCGGGTACGGCGACCCGATCGGGCGCGACCCGGAGCGGGTGCTCGACGACATCGACCGGATGCTGGTCAGCGTCGAGTGGGCGGCGCGGGTGTACGGCGTGGTGGTGCGCGATGGCCGGGTGGACGCCGAGGCCACCGCCGCCCGCCGGGCGGAGATCCGCGCCGAACGCGCGGCGGCCGCCGCCGGCCCGATGGATCCGGGGCACGGCCGCGACGGTGGGGCCTGGGACGGGGCCCGCGACGGGCTGCGGCTGTCCGAAACGCTGTTCTACGACGGCCCGGTGTACCGCACGGCCGCCGGCTACATCCTGGGGCCGGCCGACCGGCCGTGGCACCGGCTGGCCGCGATCGGCCGGTTCCCGGTGCAACGGATCGGGCCCGAGGTGAACCCGCACCGGGTCAACGGGGAGCGGTTCGAGCTGCGCGAGCTGTACTGCCCGGGCACCTTCGCGCTGCTGGACGTGGAGATCGCCCGGGTCGGCGACCCGCTGTTGGACGGCGCCGCCCGCATCCTGGAGGGGACCCGATGAGCTACACGGTCGCGGTGGACAGCGGCGGGACGTTCAGCGACTGCGTGGCGCTGAGCGACACCGGCGTGCTGACCAGGGCCAAGGCCCCGTCGACGCCGCCGGACTTCGAGCGTGGCGTGCTGGACGCGGTCGCCGAGGTCGCCGCGAAGTTGGGGCTGGCCCGGGAGGAGCTGCTCGCTTCCACTGAGGTGTTCGCGCACGGCACCACGGTGGCCACCAACGTGCTGATCACCCGCACCGGGGCGAAGACGGCGCTGCTCACCACCAAGGGCCACGAGGACGCGATCATCATCGGCCGGACCGTGCAGAAGGTGGCCGGGCTGAGCGAGGACGAGATCATCGACGTGGCCCGGCTGAGCAAGGCCGACCCGCTGGTCCCCCGCCGCCGCATCCTCGGACTGGCCGAGCGGGTGGACCGGGCCGGCGAGGTCGTGGTGCCGCTGCGCCCGGAGCGGCTGGACGGGCTGGCCGAGCGGCTGCGCGCCGAGGGTGTCGAGTCGGTGGCGGTCAGCCTGCTCTGGTCGTTCCTCAACCCGGCGCACGAACGGCTGGTCCGCTCGCTGCTCGAAGCCGAGGACGGGCCGTTCGTCACGCTGTCCAGCGAGCTGGCCCCCGTGCTGCGGGAGTACGAGCGGACGTCGACCACGGTGCTCAACGCGTACCTCACCCCGGCGGTGAGCCGCTACCTGGGCCGGATGCGCGACGGGCTGCGCGCGGCCGGGCATCGCGGCGCGGTCACCGTGATGCACTCGGCGGGCGGGGTGTCCTCCGTGGACGAGGCCGGGCGGCGCGGGGTGTCGCTGCTGTCGTCCGGGCCGGCCGGCGGGATGCTGGCCACCCGGATGCTGGCGCGCCGGCTCGGGCTGGACCCGGTGCTGGCCACCGACGTCGGCGGCACCAGCTTCGACGTCGGGCTGGTGATCGGCGGCGAGCCGTCGTACGCCGAGACGCCGGTGTACGACAAGTACCCGGTCACGCTGCCCACCATCGACGTCCCGTCGGTCGGCGCGGGCGGCGGCTCGATCGGCTGGGTGGAGCCGGACACCGGGGTGCTGCGGGTGGGGCCGCGCAGCGCGGGGGCTCGCCCCGGGCCGGCCTGCTACGGCGCGGGCGGCACCGAGCCGACGGTCACCGACGCGAACGTGGTGCTCGGGCGGATCGACCCCGAGCGGTTCCTCGGCGGGCGGATGCCGCTGGACGCGGCGCGGGCGCACGCGGCGGTGGCCGAGGCGCTGGCCAAGCCGCTCGGCATGGCCGTCGAGCAGGCGGCGGCGGCCATGATTGACATCGTGGACGCGCAGATGGCCGACCTGGTCCGGCGGGTCACGGTGGCCAGGGGCCTGGATCCGTCCGGGTTCGCGGTGTTCGCCTACGGCGGGGCGGCCGGGCTGCACGCGGACGCCTACGCCAGCCGGCTGGGCTGCCGGGAGGTCGTCATCCCGCGCGCGGCGGCGGTGTTCTCGGCGTTGGGGATCGCGTCCAGCGACGTCAAGCGGGTGGAGCTGGTGTCGGACCCGGCGCCGGCCCCGTTCGACCTGGACCGCTGGCGGGGGCACTTCGACAGGTTGTCGGCCCGGCTGCGGGACGGGATGGCTTCGGAGGGGCTGCCGGTCGCGTCGATGCACCTCCGCCGGGCCGTGGACCTGCAGTTCCGGGGGCAGGTGCACGCGGTGCGGGTGCCGGTCGAGCCGGAGGACCTGTCGCGGGCGGACGGCGGCGAGGCGGTGATCGACCGGTTCACCGAGCTGTACGAGGCGCGCTACGGCGCCGGCACCGCGTACCGGGCGGCCGGCGTGGAGGCCATGGTGTTCAGCGTGGAGGCGACGGCGGCGCTGCCGGTGCCGGCGCTGGACCATCTGGACGACGAGGGCGGCGACCCGGCGGCGGCGCGGGTGCGCGAGCGGCCGGTGTACCTCGGTGACGTCACGCCCGAGTCGGTGCCGGTCTATGCGGCGGACCTGCTGCGTCCCGGACACCGGGTGGACGGCCCGCTGCTCGTGGAGTCGGAGGACACCACCGTGCTGGTCCGCGCGGGTCACGAGCTGTGGGTCGACGGGCTGCTCAACCTGCGCATCGACCTCACGGGGGCCGGCGGATGAGCCCGCGCCTGGGTGTGGCCCTCGCGCCGGAGGGGCCGCTGGACGAGCTGGTGGCCACCGCGGCCGCCGCCGAGCGGCTCGGGTACGACAGCGTCTGGGTGAACGACGACAGGCTGCAGAAGGACCTGTTCGGGGTGCTCGCCGCGATGGCCGGCGCCACCTCGACGGTCCGCCTCGGCCCCGGCGTGACCAACCCGTACAGCCGCCACCCCGCGCTGCTGGCCGCCGCCATCGCCACCCTGGACGAGCTGTCCGGCGGGCGGGCCGTGCTCGGGCTGGGCGCCGGCGGCACCAACCACCGCGCGCTGGGCATCGAGCGCCGTGCCCCGGCCACCGCGCTGCGCGAGGCGATCACCGTGGTCCGCGGGCTGCTCGCCGGTGACGAGGTGACGCTCGACGGCACCGTGGTCAGCGCCCGTCACGCCCGGCTGGACTTCACCCCGGCGCGGGCGTCCGTACCGATCTACGTGGGCGCCCGAGGCCCGAAGATGCTGCGCACGGCCGGCGAGCTGGCCGACGGCGTGATCATCGGGAACCTGGCCTCGCCGGCGGGCTGGCGGCGGGCGCTGGCCCACGTCCAGGCCGGATGTGTCGGGCCGGCGCCGGCGCTCACCGCCTGGGTGGCCTGCGCGGTCGACCCGGACGGCGCGGCGGCGCGGGACGCGGTGCGGCCGATGGTGGCCACCTCGCTGGTCACCAGCCGCGCGGTGCTGCCCGAGCTGGGCATCACGGCGCCGTCGGCGTTCGTCCGGGCGATGGACCGGCACGGCTGGTCGACGGAGCGGGACGCGGTGCGCGCGGCCGGCGCGGACCTGCCGGCGGAGACCATCGCGGAGTTCGCCATCGCCGGCACCCCTGCCGAGTGCCGCGAGCGGGCGGCCGCGCTGCTCGCGGAGGTGCCGGCCATCGGCGAGCTGGTGCTGCTGCCGTTCCCGGTGCCCGGCCGGTCCCCGGTGGAGCTGCTGCGCCGGTTCAGTGAGGACGTGATGGAGGTGACCGGCGTTGGCTGAGTCGCTGCTGCTCACCGAGGCACGCTCCGCCCAGGGCGAGAAGGTGGACGTGCGCCTCGCCGCCGGCCGGATCGCGGAGCTGGCCGCCCACCTGGCCCCACGCGACGGCGAGGAGGTTACCGATCTCGCCGGCCGGCTGCTGCTGCCCGCGCCCGCCGAGCCGCACGCCCACCTGGACAAGGCGTTCAGCGCCGCCGAGGTGCCCAACCCGACGGGCGACCTGCCCGGCGCGGTGGCCGCCTGGCGGGAGCACCGGCGCACCCTGCGCCCGGACGTGCTGGCCGAGCGGGCCAGGGCCGCCGCGCACGCCGGGCTGGCCAGGGGCGCCACCGCGATCCGCAGCCACGTGGACGTCCATCCCGACATCGGGCTGGCCGCGGTGGACGCGCTGCTGGCCCTGCGCGCCGAGCTGTCCGACGCGCTGGACCTGCAGCTCTGCGCGATGGCCTACCCGCTGGCCGGCCCGGCGGGCGCCGCCAACCGCCGGCTGGTGGCGGCCGCCCTGGACCGGGGCGTCGACCTGGTCGGCGGCGCCCCGCACATCGGTGGCGACGACCCGCACGCGGAGACCCAGGCGTGCCTGGAACTGGCCCGCGCCGCCGGCCGAGGCGTCGACCTGCACACCGACGAGCACCTGCGCACCACCTGCGACCTGCGCATCCTGGCCCGGCTGGCGCACGGCTTCCCACACCCGGTGACGGCCAGCCACTGCGTCAGCCTGGGCGGGCTGCCCGAGCAGGTGCAGCGCGAGGTGGCCGGTGAGACCGCGGCCGCCGGCGTCGCGGTGATCTGCTGCCCGCAGACCAACCTGTACCTGCAGGGCCGCGAGCACCCGGTGGGGATGCCCCGGGCGCTGACCGCGCTGCGGGTGCTGGAGCGGGCCGGCGTGCTGGTCGCGGCCGGCGGGGACAACACCCAGGACCCGTTCAACCCGATCGGCCGGGGCGACCCGCTGGAAACGGCGGCGCTGCTGGTCGCCGCCGGACACCTCGCCCCCGATCCGGCCTACGACTACGTCAGCAACCGGGCCCGTGCCGCGATGGGCCTGGAGGCGGTGGCGCTGCGTCCGGGCGCGCCGGCCGAGCTGCTCGCCATCGCGGCGGGTTCGGTCCGCGAGGCGATCGCAACCTGCACCGAGGACCGCATCGCGATCCACCGCGGCCGGGTCGTGGCCAGCACCAGGGTTCTGCGCCAGCTCGCGCCACTACCGGGGGACGAGCCGTGACGCGCGTCGTGTCACCGCCCCGGCTGGCCCCGTTCGGCGCGCCGACGCCGACCTGCCCCAACCCCGGCGAGCACATCACCGCCGTGCGCGGCGACCGGGGCGACGCGCAGTGGCCGGCCCAGTCCCGCTCCGAGCTGGTCGCCCGGCACGGCGTGGTGACCAGCAGCCACCCGATCGCCTCGCAGGCCGGCCTGCGCATGCTCCAGCTCGGCGGCACCGCCGCGGACGCGGCCATCGCCACCTGCGCCGCGCTCGGCGTGCTCGAACCGGAGAGCGCCGGCCTCGGCTCCGACCTGGTAGCGCTCTACCACGACCCGGCGGCCGGGCTGGTCACGCTGGACGCCACCGGCCCCGCGCCGGCGGCATGGACACCGGAGTACTTCGCCCGTGCCAACCACACCGAGATGCCCCGGACCGGGCCGGACTCGGTGACGGTGCCCGGGGCGGTGCGGGGCTGGGCCGAGCTGCACGGGCGGTTCGGCCGGCTGGACTTTGCCCGGCTGCTCGAACCCGCGATCGAGCTGGCCCTGGACGGGTTCGGCGTCAGCGAGCTGGTGCACCGCGACTGGCAGGCCAGCGCCGACATCCTGCGCGCCGACCCGGACTCGGCGGCGACCTTCCTGGTGGACGGCCAGGCGCCGGAGCTGTACTCGGTGGTCCGCAACCCCGGCCTGGCCCGCGCGCTGCGCCTGCTGCAAGGTGACGGACCCGACGCGTTCTACTCCGGCCCGATCGGCCGGGCGCTGGCGGACAAGGTGCGCGCGGCAGGCGGCGCCCTGACCCTGGACGACCTCGGCGGCTACCGCGCCCGCTGGGCCGAGCCGCTGTCCGTCGACTACCGCGGCTACCAGGTGTGTCAGGCCCCGCCGAGCACGCAGGGGTTCGCGGTGCTGGAGATGCTCGCCATCCTGCGGGCCGGCGCCCGGGAGCGGGGCTTCGACCTGGCCGCGCTCGGCCCCCGCGACCCCCGGTTCTGGCACCTGCTCATCGAGACCAAGAAGCTCGCGTTCGCCGACCTGCATGCCCACGGCGCCGACCCCGACCTCACCGACGTCCCCGTGCCCGAGCTGCTCTCCGACGAGCACGCCACCCGCCTGTGCCACCGCATCGACCCCGACCGCGCCGCCTCACCGGCCACCCGGACCAGCCACGACGGCGGCACTGTCTACCTCGCGGCGGCCGACCGCCGGGGCGCCATGGTGTCGTTCATCGCCAGCGCCGCCAACGGCACGTTCGGCTCCGGGCTGACGGTGCCCGGCCACGGGTTCGCCCTGCACAGCCGGGGCATGCTGTTCTCCCTGCGGCCCGGCCACCCCAACCGGGTCGCGCCGGGCAAGCGCCCGTTCACCACGATCATCCCGGGGTTCGTGCTCCGCGACGGGCTCCCGGTGCTGGCGTTCGGCAACATGGGCGGGCACATGCAGCCGCAGGCCCAGGTCACCGAGCTGGTCAACATGATCGACCTGGGGATGAACCCGCAGGCCGCCGGCGACGCCGCCCGGTTCCTGCACGACCAGGCCACCAACCGGGTCGAGCTGGAGTCCGAGCTGTACCGGCTGGTCGGGCGCGAGCTGGCCACCATGGGCCACGACGTGCACCCGGCCAACGGCGCGGCCATGGGCGGCTACCAGGCCATCCACTTCACCCCGGTGCATGGCGTGTACCGGGCCGCCGCCGACCACCGCAAGGACGGCGCCGCCGTCGGTTGGTAGCACGAGTAACCAGGAGGCACGCATGCTCCACCGTTGGGGGTTCGTCTACCTCTCCCCCGGCACGGACCCGACGCGGACCGTCGCGGACTCCGGCGATCGCGTCGCCGTGCTGGTCGGGGTCCCGACCGTCGAGGACGCCCCGGCGGCGGCGCGCGCACTGGTCACCGAGGGGGCGCAGCTGGTCGAGCTGTGCGGCGGGTTCGGACCCGTCCACACCGCCCGGGTCATCGAGGCCATCGACGACGCGGTCCCGGTCGGCGCCGTCTCGTACGGCCCGGAGGCCACCGACCGGCTCCACGAGATCTTCGGGGGGTGACGATGCGCGCGAGCACCTTCTCGATCGTCGGCTGCGACCTGGACCGGCGGGAATGGGGCGTGGCGATCGCCTCGAAGTTCCTGGCCGTCGGCGCGCTGTGCGCCTGGGTGCAGGCCGAGGTGGGCGCGGTGGCCACCCAGTCGTTCATCCGGGCCGCGCACGGCCCGCACGGGCTGCGCCTCCTCGCCGAGGGCACGGACGCCGAGCGCGCCCGCGACCTGCTGCTGGCCGGCGACGAGGCCCCCGAGCAGCGCCAGCTCGGCCTGGTCGACGCACGCGGCCGAGCGGCCACCTTCACCGGCGCGGGCTGCCTGGACTGGGCCGGCGGCAGGGTCGGCCCGTGCTACGCCGCGCAGGGCAACATGCTCGTCTCCGAGGCCACCGTGGACGCGCTGGCCACCACATTCGAGGCCGAGGAAGGCCAGCTCGCGGACCGGCTGCTCGCCGCCCTCGAGGCCGGCCAGGCGGCCGGCGGGGACCGGCGCGGACAGCAGGCGGCGGCGCTGCTGGTGGCGCGCGGTGGCGGCGGCTACGGCGGCGCGGACGTCGCCGTCGACCTGCGGGTGGACGACCACCCGACCCCGGTCGCCGAGCTGCGCCGGCTGTACGGCCTGCACGGGCTCTACTTCGGCACCACCCCGGACTCCGAGTGGCTCCAGGTGGACGACGTCCTGCGCGCCGAGCTGGCCGAACGGCTGGCGCGCGCCGGCCACCGCACCGGCGACCTGGACACCGACCTCGCCACCTGGGCGGGCATCGAGAACCTGGAGGAACGCGTGCACGGAACCGACCGCATCGACCCGGTGGTGCTCGCCTCACTCCGGGAGGCCACCGATGCCCACTGACGACGACATCCAGGAGATCCGCCGCCTGCACCGCGAGTGGTGGGCCTCCAACCGGGGCCTGGACGTGGACCGGATGCGGGCCTGCTTCGCCCCCGACTACCTGATGTGGAACCTCAACGGCCACCCGTACTTCGGGCTGGCCGAGAAAGAGGCGCTGTTCCGCCACTACCAAGGGCGGCTGACCCCCACCGAGCCGCCGAGCCTGTGGGACGTCCGGGTCAGCGTCGACCACGACATGGCGTACCTGACCTCGGAAGGCGTGCTCGCGGTGGTGGCCGCCGGCGAGGGCACCGGCTCGGCCACCCTCGACGCCGTCGCCCCGCTCTACCCCCGCGACGGCGACACGGTGCACGTCAGGTTCCGGGAGACCACGGTGTTCCGCCGCGACGACGGCGCCGGCAACCGCCGCTGGAAGATCTGGCACTTCCACTGCTCGCCGCTCGCCCCGGCCGACGAGCCCCGCCCCGGCTTCGGCGACGCCGCCGACCAACGCCCACACGACCCGGCCGAACCCATGACCTGACGACCCCGCCTTTCGGTCCTTCAACGGAGAGGATGACCATGGCGATACCCCCTGCCCAAAAAACGGGCTTCTCGGACGACTATTCGTTACGGGTTCTGCCCGAGAGCGAGATAAAACCGACGCGTGACATCGCCCTGGTACGAATGGGGTTCACGGTCTCCATCACCGATCTCGTGTTCGGCTACACGCTCGGCACCTACTTCTCGTTCACCACCGCCATCGTCATCTCGTTCGTCTACTCGGCAATCGTCTCCCTGGTGTCGATCCCGATGGGAATCATCGGCGTCCGGGAACGGGTCTCGTTCGCGCTCAGCTCGCGGTTCGCCTTCGGCACCCTGGGGAGCAAGCTCCCCTCGCTGATAATGGCCGCCATTCTCACCGGCTTCTACGGATACGTCCTCGGCCTGATCATCTCGATCCTGCCGCACTCCGACGGCTCCCTCGGGCGGCTGGGCTACGGCATCGGGCTCGGCGTGGTCTTCCTGGTCATCTCGGGGCTGGGGCTGCACCGGGGGCTGCGCTGGATCGGCCGGATCGGCATTCCCCTGATGATCGTTCTGGTGCTGCTGGCCAACATCGTGGTGCTGGTGAAGGTCGGCGGCATCGGCGCGATCGCCTCGGCGCGGCCCCAGCACGCCGGCGAGATGACCGTCGCCGCGATGATCGGCCTAGGCACGGCGAAGTGGCTGGCCGGCGCCGCCATCACCCCCGACCTGCTGCGGTTCGGCAAGGACGGCAGGGCCGCGGTGGTGACCACGCTGGCGGAGTTCCTGGGCGGCAACTTCGTGTTCAACGTGCTCGGCCTGGTGCTGGGGCTCGGCCTGGGCACCACCGACCTCGGCGCGGCGTTCGCGGTCATCAACCTGGCCTGGCTGGCGGTGCTCGCCTTCCTCGCGCAGAGCATCGCCGGGCAGGTCAACCTGCTCTACGCGGCCAGCCTCACGGTCAGCAACATCGCGAACATCCGGCGCACCGTCACGAACGTCGCCGTGGGCGTCCTCGGCATCGCCATCGCCTACCTCGGCCTCGAACAGGGAATCCTGCACAGTTTCCTGTCGTTCATCAACTACCTCGGATACGCGCTGCCCGCGATTCCGGCGATTATCCTGGCCGACTACTTCGTGGTGCAGCGGATGCACTACCCCGGAGGGCTCGACGGCCTTCCCGCCGTGAACTGGCGGGCGATCGCCGCGTTCGTCATCACGGTGATCCTGAACGTCATTCTCGGGGTCTACTTCGACGACTCGCTGTGGCATTCGCTGCCGCTGATCGGGATCGGCGTCTACCTGCTGTTGTCCATACGCCAGTTGAGAGGATGACCATGGCAATCCTGCACGCCGGCATTTCCACCTTCCTGCAGGCCCCGCACGTGCCTCCGAACCGGGACGCGCTGCGACGTGCCGGCGCGGACACCGCGATCCTCGGCCTGCCCTACGACAGCACCACCGTGACCCGCCCCGGCGCCAGCCACGGCCCGAGGGCGATGCGGGACGCCTCCGCGCACTTCTCCTTCGGCGGCGGCTACCACTTCGACTACGACGTGCACCTGCCCGAGCACCTCACCCTGGTGGACTGCGGCGACGTGGACGGGGCCGCCGGGCGAGCCCAGGAGACGGTGGAGCGCACCGAGCGCGCGCTGGACGAGCTGTACGCCGCCGGCTGCTTCCCGGTGCTGCTCGGCGGCGACAACATGACCACGATCCCGGGCGCGCGGGCGCTGGCCAGGCACCTGGACGGCCGGATGGGTTTCGTCATGTTCGACACCCACCTGGACACCGCGCCGGACATCGACGGTGAGCCGCTCTCGCACTGCTCGCCGGTGCACCGGGTGCTGGACCTGCCGAGCGTGGCCGGCCACAACGTGGTGCTCATCGGCATCCACGGCGCGGCCAACCCGAAGTACGAGAAGGACATCGCCGACGAGCACGGCGTGCGGGTGTTCACCGTGCGCGACGTGGACCGCCTCGGCATCGACGAGGTGGCCCGCCGCGCGCTGGCGGCCGCCGCCGACGGCACCGACGGCATCTACCTGTCCATCGACATCGACGTGCTCGACGGCGCCTTCGCCCAGGGCACCTGCGGCCCCGAGATCGGCGGGCTCACCGGCCGCGAGCTGGTGCGCGCGCTGGAGATCGTCGCGTCCGGGCCGGTGGCCGCCGCCGAGTGCGTGGAGGTGGCGCCGATCTACGACCCGACCGGCAACACCGCCCGGGTCGGCGCCCGGCTGGTCGTGGACATCCTGGCCGCCCGCGCCCGCCGCCTGGCCGGCGAGGACCGATCGTGAACCGGCTCCCGCCCTGGGTCTGGGCGATGGCGTTCGTCGAGCTGGCCGTCGGCGTCATCGAGGGCTTCCTGCCGCCGCTGCTGCCTGCCCTCGGCCGGCTGCACCAGATCGGACCCGGCCCGCTCGCCTGGGTGGTCACCACCGCGCTGCTCGCCTCCGCGGTGTTCGTACCGATCCTGACCAAGCTCGGCGACATCTACGGCCACCGGCGGCTGCTGCGGGTCTGCGTGGCCGTCGACGTGCTCGGCACGCTGTTGATGGCGCTCGCCCCGAGCTTCGGTGTGCTGCTGCTGGCCAGGGTGCTGATGGCCCCGATGCAGGCCTGCCTGCCGCTGGAGATCGCGATCACCCGGGGCCTGCCGCGCGGCGAGGACGTGCGCCGGGGCATCGGGCTGCTCGCCGGGTCCCTGATGGGCGGGCTCGCGCTGGGCCGGGTGCTCGCCGGCTACATCCAGGGCCTGACCGGCAGCGTCCAGCTCACCCTGCTGGTCCTGCCGCTGCTGGTGCTGCTCAGCCTGGCCGCGGTGTTCGTGCTCGTCCCGGAGACCACCGAGCGCGCCGCCCGCCGCATCGACGGGCTGGGCTTCGCCGGGCTGGCCGCCGCGCTGCTCCTGCTGGAGCTGGGCCTCTCGCAGATCAAGGCGGCCGGTTGGGCGTCGGTGATCGTGCTGGCGCCGATCATCGCGGCGGTGGTGCTGGTGCTGCCGCTGTGGGGCTGGTGGGAGCTGCGCACCCCGGAGCCGGCGGTCGACCTGCGGATGCTGGGCCGCCGCGCGATGTGGCCGCTGCAACTGGCCGGCATGCTGTTCGCCGCCTCCCTGTTCAACGGCCACACCGCGCACGCGCTGTTCCTGGCCGGCGACCCGGGCGTGACCGGCTACGGCATGAAGCTCACCCCCGCCCAGGTCGGCCTGACCCTGTTGCCGGACACGCTCGTGGCCATCGTCGCCGCCGTGTGCACCGCGCGGATCGCCCGGCGGATCGGCCTGCGCTGGACGGTCAGCGGCGGCGCGCTGTTCCTGGCCGGCGGCTACGGCCTGCTCTGCCTGGTCCCGACCCAGCCCTGGCAGTTCGCCGTGATCAGCGGCGTCTACGGGGTCGGCAACGGCTTGCTCTCCAGCGGCCTGCCCACCCTCGTCGCCGAGCGCTCCCCCGCCGGGCACGTCGGCATCACCACCGGCATGTACAACACCCTGCGCACCGTCGGCGGCGGTTTCGCCGGCGGCCTGTTCGCCGTGATCCTCAGCAACGTCCTGATCACCGGCGGTCCGCACCTGCCGTCCGTAACCGCATACCAACTCATCTGGGCCACCTGCGCCCTAGCCGCCGCCCTCACCGCCGCCCTAATCCTGGCCACCACGGGCGCCCAGACCACCGCCCCCACCGCCCGCGAGTCGGGGCTTTTGTCAGGGTGAGTCGGGAGTTCTGACAGGGCCGATCGGGTGAGTCACGACCACGTCCCGGCCTGCCAAAATCCGCGACTCACCCTGACGGAATCCCCGACTCGCGGAGGGGTTAGCGCGCGAGGCAGGTGCGGAGGCCGGCCTGTAGGGCGGACTGGTTCAGGTCGCGGCCGATGGCCACCACCTTGGTGCGGCGGGGGGTCGAGCTCCAGGCCGTGCCTGGGTGGACGTCGACGATGTGGTGGATGCCCTGGAGGACGAGGCGTCGGTCGTCGCCGGCTACGGCGATCACGCCCTTGAGCCGGTACAGGTCGTCGCCTCGGGCGTGGACGAATCCGGCCAGCCATGCGTCGAACGCGGACCTGTCCAGCTCGCCGTCAAGCTCGACGGCGACCGAGGCGAGCGTCGGGTCGTGCGGGTGCTCGAACTCGGGTTCGCTGGAGTTCTGGAACGCGCCGACGCCGAGGATCCGGGACAGGTCGATCCGGGCGTAGCTGGAGGTCAGCATCTCCGCGGTGGCGTTGATGCCGCGCATCCGGTCGGTGACCGCGCGCGCCTCGCCCGCCCCGACCAGGTCCACCTTGTTGACCACTATGCGGTCGGCGAAGGCGATCTGGTCGAACACCTGCCGGCCGACGCCGTTGTGGTCCACCTCGTCGAGGTGGGCGTCGACGTGCTTGGCGTCCACCAGGGTGACGATCGCGTCCAGCTCGAAGCGGGCGGCGATCTCGTCGTCGACGAAGAACGTCTGCGCGACCGGGTTCGGGTCGGCCATGCCGCTGGTCTCGATGAGGATTCTGTCCACCGGCTCGGGGCGTTCCAGCAGGGACCGCAGGATCTCGATGAGGTCGGTGCGGGCGGTGCAGCACAGGCAGCAGCCGTTGCTCATCTCGATGATCTTCTCGTCGCCGCCGAGCACCAGGTCGTTGTCGATCGGGATGTCGCCGAACTCGTTCTCGATGACGGCGATCCGGTGGCCGTGCCGGGCGGTGAGGATGTGGTTGACCAGGGTGGTCTTGCCCGAGCCCAGGAAGCCGGTCAGGACGGTCACCGGGATCTTTTCGGCGGTCGCGGTCACGCTGATTCTCCTTCGGAGAGTAGGACGCGGGCGGCGGCTCGCGCGGCGGTGGAGACGACGATGCGGGTGCCGTGGAAGTCCGGGCCCCGGGTGGCGTCCAGGCCCATCCGCGAGGTGGTGCCGTCGCCGCCGGAGGACGGGTCCAGCGGGGAGCCGGGCAGGCCGTCCACGGTGAACAGGTCTCGGTGCGGCTGGAAGTGCGTGGCCAGCGCCCACAGCACGTCCGCGTCGCGGGTGAGGTCCACGTCGTGGTCCACCGCGACCGCCGTCTTCACGTACGGGTCCCAGCCGAGCAGCGCCAGCAGCACCTGGCGGGCCTGCCCCTGGCGTTGTTGGCGCAGCGCCACGTACGCGTGGAAGTGGGTCCCGGACGTCGGGTAGTGCAGCGCCGTCACGTCCGGGAACCGGGCCTTGATCTTCTCCGCCAGCTCCGCCTCCCGGGGGATCCGGGCCAGGTTCAGGTGCTCGGCGGTGTTGCCGCCCACCACGTCGACGAGCATCGGCTCGCGGCGGCGCATGATCGTCTCCACCCGGAGGACGTTGTTGGTGGAGCGGTCGGAGGAGTAGCCGGAGAACTCCCCGAACGGCCCCTCCTCGGCGCGCGCGGCCGGGTCGATGGTGCCTTCCAGCACGAAGTCCGACCAGGCCGGCACCGCGATCCCGTGCGCGGGGGTGCGCACCACCTCCAGCGGCTCGCCGAACAGGCCGCCCGCGATGGCCCGCTCGTCGACCTGGTAGCCGACCCGGGCGGAGGCGGCGAGCATGAACAGCGGGTGCCCGCCGACGACCATGGCCACCGGCATCGGCCGGTCGCGCTCGGCGTAGCGCCCGAGCATCCGCCACAGGTCGCCGCGCGAGTGCAGGCTGGTAGCCAGCTCGGTGCGGGAGTGCGCCATCGCGCGGTGGTAGCTCAGGTTGCCGACGCCGCTGTCCGGGTCCTCGGCGACGATGATGCCGCTGGTGATGTACGGCGCGCGGTCGCCGGCGAAGTGGCGCAACATCGGCACCGCGCCCAGGTCGACGTCCGCGCCCGAGACCACCACCTCGCACGCGGGGCCGTCGTCGACGACCGCCGGCGGCAGCGGGCGCTCGGCCCGTTGCTGGTAGGCCTCGTGCAGCCGGCTCGCGTCCACCCCGAACAGCCGGGCGACCCGCTCGCGGGAGGCGAACACGTTGCTCAGCACCGGGACGTCCAGTCCGGCCACCTTCCGGCACCACAGCATGTCGTGGCGCCCGCGCTCGGCCAGCTCGTAGATCAGGCCGGTGATGCCCTCGTCCGCCGCGACCGGGCCGTCCACGACCAGCACGTCGTCGGAATGTTCGGCGAGGTAGTCGCGAAGGAAGGCGTGCGGGTCCTGCCGTGCGGACATCAGGCGGCTCCTCGCCAGCGGCGGTACAGGTCGTGGGCGATGCCGAACTGGTCGAGCACCTTCCCGCTCAGGTGCCCGAGCAGGTCGTCGATCTCGGTCGGCCGCTGGTAGAACGCGGGCGTGGGCGGCAGCACGGTGGCCCCGGCCTCGGTCACGGCCACCATGTTGCGCAGGTGCACCAGGCTCAGCGGCGTCTCCCGGGTGACCAGCACCAGCCGCCGGCGCTCCTTGAGGGTGACGTCGGCGGCGCGGTTCAACAGGTCGTCGCCGTAGCCGTGCGCGATCCCGGCCAGGGTCTTCATCGAGCACGGCACCACGACCATGCCGATCGTCGGGAACGACCCGGACGCGATGCTGGCCGCGATGTCGCCGCGCCGGTGGTGCACGTCGGCGAGCTCGGCGACCTGTGACGGCGTCAGCCCGGTCTCCAGCTCGATCGTCCGGTGCGCCGCCCGCGAGATCACCAGGTGGGTCTCGACGCCGCCCAGCGCGCGCAGCGAGCGCAACAGGTGGATGCCCAGCTGCGGCGCGCTGGCCCCGGTGATGCCGACCACCAGCCGGTTCATCCGTGGCTCCCGGCGACGGCGGGGCTCTCCGGGCGGTCCCGCACCGCCACGTGGAAGACCAGGTTGAGCACGACGGCGACGATCGTCCCGGTCGCGACGCCGCTCTTGAAGAACGTCTGCGTCACCGCCGGCATCTGGGCGTAGAAGTTCGGCGCCACGGCCGGGATGAGGCCGACGCCCAGCGAGAGCATGACGATGAGCAGGTTCCCCGGCCGGGTGAAGTCGACCTTGGACAGCAGGTGCATGCCGGACACGGCGAGCGCGGAGAAGGTGGCCACGGCGGCCGCGCCGACCACGGGCTGCGGGATGGCCGCGACCACCCGGCCGACCGGCTGGACGACCCCGAGCACGATCAGGATCCCGCCGCCGACGGCCACCGGGTACCGGCTGCGCACCCCGGTCAGCGCGATCAGCCCGATGTTCTGCCCGAACGTGGTGTAGGCGAACCCGCCGAACACCCCGCTCAGGGCGGTCAGCAGCCCGTCCACCCGCAGCAACCCGGCGATGTCCCGGGGCCCGGCCGGCTTGCCGACCACCTCGCCGACCGCCAGCCCCTGCCCGGAGCCCTCGACCATCAGCACGAACACGATGATCAGGAACAGCAGGATGGACGGGACGTGGAACCGAAGCTCGCCCAGGTGCAGCGGCGAGATCATCGCCACGATAGGGCCGGAGCCCACCTGCGCCAGGCTGCCCAGCCCCAACACCCAACCGGCGATCGCGCCGAGCACGATCGCCAGCAGGATCGACAGCTGGCCGAGCAGGCCCCTGAACACCCGGTAGAACAGCGCCATCAGCGCGATCGTGAAGGTGGCCAAACCGAGCTTGCCCAGGTCGCCGTAGCCGGGCGCCGCCGGGTCCGGCCCGGCGATCAGCCGCAGCCCGACCGGGATCAGCGTCAACCCGATCAAGGTGATCACCGTGCCGGTGACCACCGCCGGGAACAGCCGCAGCAGCCGGCTGAACAGCGGCGCCACCAGCATCCACACCACGCCCGCGACCAGCAGCGAGCCGTAGACGGTGCCCATCCCCTGGCTCTGGCCGACCAGGACCATCGGCACGATGCCGTTGGACGCCGCCCCGACCACCAGCGGCATCCGGATCCCGAACTTCCACAGCCCCAGCGCCTGCAGCAGGGTGCCGATGCCGGCCAGCACCAGGTCGATGCTGACCAGGGCGGCGACCTGCTCGGAGCCCAGCCCGAGCCCGGCCCCGACCACGATCGGCACCACCACGACCCCGGCGTACATGACCAGCACGTGCTGGAAGCCCAACAGGAAGGTGGCGCCGAGCGGCAGCCGCTGGTCGACGGATGTTTCCCGATGCTGAACCATGTTCCCTCACCTCGTCGGAAGGCCGTGCGCCGTTGCCGGCGGCCCCCGGCCGCTCGGTTCGTTGACCGATGCACCTACGGGGCGATGGGTGGATTCAGAGCCGCAGCGTGCGGAGATATTGCATGTAATGTCGTTCAGTCGTCAAGGGTGGCCGCCGATTCCGGCGTCCTGTCACCGCCCGCGCGGTGGTTGAGCAGCAGGTTGAGCAGGAACGCCGCGATGCCGCCGGCGGCGATGCCGCTGGACAGCACGGTCTGCGCGGCACCGGGCAGGTTCGCATAGAACCCAGGCGCGCCCACCGGCATCAGCCCGAACCCGAACGACACCGCGACGATCAGCATGTTGCGCGCCCGGCTCAGGTCCGCCTGCATGGCGATGCGCACCCCGACCGCGCCGACGGTGCCGAACATGACCACCCCGATACCGCCGAGCACCGGGCCCGGCAACGCCGCGACCACCGCGCCGAGCTTGGGCATCAGGCCCATGACCACCAGGATCAGCCCGGCCACCGCCACCACGAACCGGCTCATCACCCGCGTGATGCTGACCAGCCCGACGTTCTCGCCGAAGGTCACGATGGTGAACGAGTTGAACACGCCGGCCAGCGCGGTCCCGGCGCCGTCGGCGCGCAGCGCGCGGGCCACCTCGCGGGGCCCGGTCGGTCGCTCGACGATCTGCCCGATCGCCAGCGTGTCGCCCGTGGACTCCACCATGTTCACCAGCTGCACCACCAGCATGGGCAGGATCGCGGCCACGGTGAACGTGGGCCAGCCGAACTGGAACGGCTGCACGATGCCGAACAGCGGCACCGACGCCGCCGCCGTGAAGTCCGTCATCCCCAGCGGCCAGGCCACCAGCGTGCCCACCACCAGCGCGATCAGGATCGCGAACCGCCCGACCGCCGGCGGCAGGAACCGCTCCAACACCACCACCAGCACGATCGTGCCCAGCGCCAACGCCAGCTTGGCCGGCGCGGCGTACCCGGGCGCCGCCGGGTTGGGGCCGGCGATCAACGTGGCGGTGGACGGCAGCAACGAGAAGCCGATGATGGCGATGATCGTGCCGGTGACGATCGGCGGGAAGAACCGCAGCAGCCGGCTGAACCACGGCGCGGCCAGCCAGGTGAGCACGCCGGCCACGATGGTCGCGCCGAACACCGCCGGCAGGCCGGCGTCCTTGCCGACGATGATGGCCGGCGTGATGCCGGTGAACGTCGAGCCCATCACGATCGGCATCCGGACCCCGACGTTGCCGATGCCCAGCGTCTGCAGCACCGTCGCCACCCCGCTGACCAGCACGTTCGCCGTGACCAGGGTGGCGATCTGGGCGCTGGACAGCCCGACCCCCAGCCCGATCAGCAGCGGGACGGTGACCATGCCGGAGTAGGCGACGAGCACGTGCTGCAGGCCGAGCGGGACGAGTTGTCGTACTCGCGGGATGGCGTCGACGGGGTCGTGGTTGTCGCGTGCGCGGATTCGCATGGTGCTCCTCCAGGAGGGAATCAGCGGCCCAGGCCGGTGCGGGCGAGCAGCCGGTCGGCGTGGTGCTGCGCGTCGGCCATGGCCTCGTCCTGGTCGACCAGGCGGCAGCGGCCGTCCGCGTAGACGATCCGGCCGCCGACGATGGTCATGTCCACGTCGGCGCCCCGCGCGGCGTAGACGAGCTGGCTGACCAGGCGGTTGAGCGGGCGCAGGTGCGGGCGGTCCAGGTCCACCACGACGATGTCCGCCAGCCGTCCCGGGGCCAGGACGCCGGCGTCCACCCCGGCGTAGCGGGCGCCCTCGCGGGTGGCCAGCTCCAGGGCGTCCTCGGCGCGCATCGCCGTCGGGTCCAGGGTGGCGAGCCGCTGCGCGAACACCGACTGCTTCATGCACTCGAACGGGTCCTGCCGATGCCCGCAGCTGGGGCCGTCGGTGCCGAGCGCGACCGGGACGCCACGGCCGCGCAGCTCGGCCAGCCGGATGGTCCCGGACGCGAGGTAGGCGTTGGACGTCGGGTTGTGCGCGACGCCGGCGCCCGCCTCGGCGATCGACTCGATGTCCTTGTCGTCCAGCCACACGGCGTGCGCCAGCGTCGCGTGATGATCGAGCAGGCCCTCGTCGGCGAGCCATTGCACCGGCCGGGTGCGGTAGGCCTCCAGGTAGCCGGACGGGTCGGAGGCGCCCTCGCAGCAGTGCGTGTGCCAGCGGGTGCCCAGCTCGCGGGCCATCTCGACGGCGGACCGCACCAGGCGCTGGCCGACGTAGGTGAGGTTCAGCGGCGCCGGCCAGACCTCGACTTTCGACCCCGGCGGGCGGTGCCCGATGGCGTCGCGGGTGAGGACCAGCTCGTCGGCGTTCGAGTAGCGGAACAGGCCGTCGGGCTGGCCCCGGCGGGCGGCGATCTCGGTGCGCTCCCCCGCCATCCCCCTGGCGACCGCGCCGCGCAGGCCGGCGTGCTCGATGACGTCGGCGACGGCCAGCGTGGTGGCCAGGTCGCTGGGCGCGTAGTGGTTGTCCACCACGGTGGTGATGCCGGCGCGGAGTGCTTCCACGACGCCGAGGCGGGCGCCGGCGACCGCCTCCTCGCCGGTCAGGGCTATCGAGTACGGCCACATGAACTCGCACAGCCAGGGCACGATGGACATGCCCTCGCCGAGGCCCCTGGCCAGCGCCTGGAACAGGTGCGAGTGGCCGTCCACGAAGCCCGGCAGCACCGCCTTGCCCCGGCAGTCCAGCACCGTGTCGGCCCGCCAGCCGGCCAGCTCCCGCTCGGTGCCCACCGCCGCTATCCGGTCGCCCCGGACCGCGACGGCGCCACGCTCGTGCACGGCGCGGTCGTCGTCGACGGTGACCACCGCGCCGCCGGTGAGCAGCAGGTCGCAGCGTTCGACGGGTTGCGTACAGCTCACATCGGACATTCGCGCGCCCAGCTTCCCGGGCGGTCGGGGCCGCCCTCATCCCGTGGGTTGTCGAGCCGATCGGCCCCGGCTGGCGGGGCGTCGTTGCGCCGAACGGTTTAACCCGGGAAGGGAGGTCACCGGCGAGGACTACATGTAACGCAGATCACCGCGCGCCTGTCAAGACCTCGGCTCAGGGTCCGCGGTTGGCCCGAGTCGGGCTCTGCGTGCCGTCTGGCCGAAGAATTACATGCAATTAATTGACAGCGGCTCCAAGCGGTGCCCAGAATCGAGGCGCCCGCAGGATGCGGCGGCCCGTAGGTGCGATGGTTCGCGGCCGGGGAGTCCCATGACCTGATCCTCGAGGAGGCTCTCGTGATCATCGATACGCACGTGCACCCGACCAACCTGGTCGACGAGGCGTGGCGTCACACCGGCACGCCCTTCACCGGCGAGCGGACCCTCGCCATGATGGACGGGCCGTTCCCCATCAACGGCAAGCCCCGCCGGGTGGACGTCTCCTGCATCATGCCCCCACCAGGCAACACGGCCTGGCGCGACGGCAACCGCTCGGGCCGCGAGGGCATCCGCGACTACCAGGCGTACGTCACCGAGCTGGTGCAGCGCTACCCCGACCGGTTCGTCGGCAACTTCATGTACAACCCGCGCTTCGGCCCCGAGAACGGCGCGGCCGAGCTGGCGTTCCACGTCAAGGAATACGGCTACAAGATGATGAAGCTGCACGCCAACATGCATTCCTACCGGCCGGACCGCGCGCTGGACTGGCTGCGGCCGGCGCTGCGGGTGTGCGCCGACCTCGGCGTGATCGTGCTGATCCACACCGGCGACGGCCCGTACTCCATCCCGACCCAGTTCTACCCGATCATCCGCGAGTTCCCCATGGTCACCTTCATCCTGGGACACTTCGGGATCCAGACCGGCGGGGTGTACTGCTTCGAGGCGTTCTGGATGATCCAGGACTCGCAGAACGTGATCGGCGAGTCCGGCTGGCTGCTGCAGTCGCGCATCGTCGAGTTCGCCAAGGAGATGAAGAAGAGCAAGCTCGTGTTCGGCACCGACTCCCCGCCGAACGAGCCCGGCATGTGGGCCCGCGAGCTGGAGGTGCTCTGCCACGAGCCGCCGCAGGGCCTGAGCCTGTCCGAGGACGACCTGGAGGGCTACCTCGGCAACAACATGGCCAAGCTGCTCGGCCTGCAGCCCACCCCGCCGCCCAAGGACGTCGCCGAGGCCGAGGCCTACCTGCGCGGCGACCTCGTCCAGGCCTCCGCGGCGAACACGCACGCCGACCACTACGCGGACTACACCCCGTCCGCCTGGGCCGAGGAGGCCACCGCCGCCCGCGCCTGACCGCCGCTACGGCTGAGCGCGTCGCTCGGCTTGTTGGGGTGTCGCGCATGGTGCGGGGTGTGCGGCGTCCCAGGTAGATATGCGGTCCGCCGGCTGGCCTCGGTCAGCCGGCGGACGCGCGGGAGCGGCGGCGGGGCCGTGCCGGGTCCGGGCTGCGCGGCCTGGCCTGTGACAGCCGGACCCGCAGCCGCGCGATGTGGCGCCGCGCGGCCTCGCCGGCGGCTTCGGGGTCGCCGGCGATCATGGCGTCCAGGATGTGCTGGTGTTCGTCCAGCGCGAGCCTCGGGGCGTCGGCGCTGCGCCACAGCGAGTGCAGGGCGAAGTGCGAGCGGCCGGCGATCGGCTCCAGGGCGGCGTTCAGGTGCGGGTTGCGGGCCAGCTCGCGCAGGGTTCGGTGGAAGCGGCGGTCCAGGTCGATGTGGGCCTCGATGTCGGCGCCATTCGCACCGTCAGCACCGTCAGCGCCGCCGGCGCCCTCGGCGAGCACGCGCTCGTGCTCGGCCAGGATGGCGCGCAGCTCGTCCAGGCTGTCCGGGTCGAGGTGGGCGGTGGCCAGTTGGGCGGCGAGGCCCTCGAGCTGCTCGCGGACGACGTAGAGCTGGCGCAGGTCCTCGATGTCGACGGTGCTGACCTCGGCGCCCCGGTTCGGCGCGTGGGTGGCGAGGCCGTCGTAGATCAGCCGCTGCACGGCCTCGCGGACCGGGCTGCGGCTCACCCCGAGCTGGCGGGCCAGCTCCGGCACGCTCAGCGCGGTGCCCGGCGGCAGGCGGTTGGTCAGGATCGCGGACTTGATCGTCTCGTAGGTGCGCTCGGCCAGCCGCGCGCCCGGCGCGACGCGGTCGAGGGCATACGGCAACCGCACGGCGTCACCCCCGATCGATGGACCCCGCGACGATACCGCTGGCCGTCGGCGGGGCTCAGCGGCAGCCGCAGCTCCGGCGTGGCACCCGGCGGACATCCAGCACCCGGTCCCGCTGTCGCCGCCCGGTGCGGCGCACCGCGTTCAGGGTGGCCACGGCCGCGGTCCCGATGTCGTCGAAGGGTAGCCCCGCGGTGCTCAGCGGCGGCCAGCTATGCGCGGACGGGGCGGTGGCGCCGAAGCCCATCACCGCGAGCTCCTCCGGCACCCGCAGCCCCAGCTCCTGCGCCACGCTCAGCACGTCCAGCGCGAGGCCGTCGGCGGTCGCCATGATCGCCTCCGGCCGCCCGGGAGAGCCGAGCCAGTCGCGGACCCGGTCCCGGGTGTCGGACCGGGTCAGCCCGGTGCGCAGCACCATCGAGGCGTCCAGCCCGGCGCGGCGCAGCGCCGAGGCCCACCCGTGCGCCCGGTCGGCGACCGGGCCGGTCCGGGCGTCGCCGGTCAGGCAGCCGATCCGGCGGTGGCCGTGGCCGATCAGGTGCTCGGTGGCCAGCCGCGCGCCCCGCCGGTTGGCCAGCAGCACCGAGGTGGCGTCGACGCCGCGCGGAGCCCGGTGGTTGAGGTACACCACCGGCACGTCGAACCCGGCCGGCTCCGGCTCGGCCCCCGAGACCTCGGCCCGCACCAGCAGCAGGCCGTCGACCCGCATGCCGGCCAGCGTGGTCGCGTACCGGTTCTCCTGGGCGCGGGAGAACCCGGAGTTGCCCAGCAGCAGGAGCATTCCCTCGGCATAGGCAGCCCGCTCCACCGCGTGCACCAGCTCGGTGAAGAACGGCTCGGTGCTGTCCGGCACCACCAGGCCGATGGTGTGGCTGCGCGCGGAGCGCAGGGCGCGGGCGACCAGGTTCGGCCGGTAGCCCAGCTCCGCCATCGCGGTCTGGACCCGGGCCCGGGTCGCGGCGGCCACCGGGCGCGGGCCGTTGTTGAGCACATAGCTGACCACGGCGGGCGAGGTGCCCGCCCGGCGCGCGACGTCGTCGCGGGTCACCCGCTGCATCGGCCCAGCGTAGCCGGTGACCGACCCTTGACCTCGGCGGAGCTACACGTGTTGAATCCGTCCTCATCTACACGAGTTGACAACGTCTCGGGAGCTGACGCCATGCCCACACCGGTGAACCGCCTCGCGCACGGTGCCGAGACCCGCCAGGCCGGCGCCGTCGGCGAAGACGTCACCCGCCCGGACGGCACGCTCAAGGTCACCGGCCAGTTCGCCTACTCCTCGGACCTGTGGATCGACGGCGCGCTGTTCGGCACCACCGTGCGCAGCCCGCACGCCGCCGCGCGCATCGTCTCGATCGACACCAGGGAGGCCCTCGCCCACCCCGGCGTGCACGCGGTGCTGACCCACGAGGACGTGCCCGGCGCGGCCCGCTACGGCATGAAGGTCGCCGACCAGCCCGTGCTGGCCATCGACGAGGTGCGCTACCAGGGCGAACCGGTCGCGCTGGTAGCGGCCGAGGACGTGGAGACCGCGCGCCGGGCCGCCGCGCTGGTACGCGTCGAGTACCGCGAGCTCGACCCGGTGGCCGACCCCGAAGCGGCGCTGGACCCCGGCACCCGCGCGCTCGCCGAGGGCGGCAACCTGGTCCGCCACGTCAAGATCCGCCACGGCGACATGGCGCTGGCGCGGGAGCTCGCCGAGGTCGTGGTGACCGGCGACTACCAGGTCGGCATGCAGGACCAGGCGTTCCTCGGTCCGGAGTCCGGGCTGGCCGTCCCGTCCGAGGACGGCGGCGTCGAGCTGTACGTGTCCTCGCAGTGGCTGCACAAGGACCTCGAACAGATCGCGCCCTGCCTGGACCTGCCGCCGGAGAAGGTCAGGCTGACCCTCGCCGGGGTCGGCGGCGCCTTCGGCGGGCGCGAGGACCTGTCGGTGCACGTGCACGCCTGCATGCTGGCGCTGCGGCTGGGCCGGCCGGTGCGGATGGTCTACAACCGGTACGAGTCGTTCTTCGGCCACGTGCACCGGCACCCGGCGCGGATGCGGTTCGAGCACGGCGCGCGCCGCGACGGCACCCTGGTCTACGTCAAGGCGCGGCTGCTGCTCGACGGCGGCGCCTACACCTCCACCTCCCCCGTGGTCATCGCCAACGCGTCGTACTTCGTCGCCGGCGCCTACGCCGTCCCGCACGCCGAGATCGACGGCATCGCGGTGCTCACCAACAACCCGCCGTGCGGCGCGATGCGCGGGTTCGGCGCCGTGCAGTCCACCTACGGCTGCGAGTCCAACATGGACAAGCTCGCCCGCGAGCTGGGCCTGGACCCGCTGGAGCTGCGGCTGCGCAACGCGATGAGCACCGGCACGGTGCTGCCGACCGGGCAGGCGGTGGACGGCCCGGCACCGGTGCGCGAGCTGCTGCTGAGCCTGCGCGACCGTCCCCTCCCTCCGGGCGACGCGGACGGCCGGCGGGACCCACGCGAGCTGCCCGGCGGCGTGGGCAACACGACCCGGAGCGAGGACGTGCGCCGAGGCGTCGGGTACGCGGTCGGGGTCAAGGCCATCGGCTACTCCGGCGGGGTCGACGACATCTCCACCGCCCGGGTCACGCTGAGCGCGGCGCCAGCCGGCGGCGAGGCCACCGTGTCGGTACACACCGCCGCGGCCGAGTGCGGCCAGGGCATCACCACCGTGCAGGCCCAGATCGCGCACACCGAGCTGGGCGTGTCCCGGATCGTGGTGCTCCCGGCGGACACCCGCATCGGCGACGCCGGCTCGGCGTCCGCGTCCAGGATGACCTGGATGTCCGGCGGCGCGGTCCAGGGCGCCTGCCGGCGGGTGGCCCGGGACGTCCTGGCCCGCGCCGCCGCCCACCTGTCCCGCCCCGCCGCCACCCTGGCCCTACGCGACGACGCGGTGGTCGACACCATGACCGGCGCGCGCCAGGCCACCGTGGCCGAGGTGATCGGCGCGGACGTCATCGAGCACGTGTACGAGTACCACCACCGCCCCACCCAGGGCATCGACCCGGAGACCGGCCAGGGCGACGCGCACATCGCGTTCGCGTTCGCCGCCCACCGCGCGGTGGTGGACCTGGACCCCGAGCTGGGCCTGGTCAAGGTGGTCGAACTGGCCACCGCCCAGGACGTCGGCAAGGCGATGAACCCGGTCGCCGTGCTCGGCCAGATCGAGGGCGGCAACGCCCAGGGGCTCGGCCTGGCGCTGATGGAGGAGATCGTGGTCGACGGCCGCGCGCGGATCCGCAACCCGTCGTTCACCGACTACCTGATCCCGACCATCCTCGACGTGCCCCCGATGCCGATCGAGCTGTTCGAGTTCCCCCACCCTGACTCGCCCTACGGCCTCAACGGCGTCGGCGAACCGCCCACCCTGTCCGCCACCCCGGCGATCCTCAACGCGCTGCGCGACGCGTCCGGCCTGGAGCTGGCCAGAACGCCCATTCGGCCCGACGACTTCGCCTGATCGGGCTACGGTCTCGGCTATGGACATCGCCGAGCCGGCCGCCCATCTGGACACGGTGCTGCGGGCGCTGGCCGACCGCAGCCGGCGCGGCATCCTGGCGCTGGTCCGCGACCAGGCCCGCGCGGTGGGCGAGATCGCCGACCGGGTCCCGCTGACCCAGCAGGCCGTCTCACACCACCTGAAGGTGCTGCGCGAGGCCGGCCTGGTCACCGAGTACCGGGAGTCCACCCGCCACCTGTTCCTGGTCCGCCCCGACGGGCTGGACGTGGTCCGCGACTACCTCGACGGGTTCTGAGCCGGCGGTTGACCCTACGAATGATTCGATGAATCATAGTATTCACCGCGAGACTTCCAGACGGCTCAGCAGGCAGGGGATCTGACGTGAGTTCCACCTCCGCCACCGACCAGGTGGCCATCCACACCAACGGTCTGTCATCCGGCCTGGACTACCTGCCCGGGTTCGGCAACCACCACGTCTCCGAGGCCGTGCCCGGCGCCGTCCCACACGGGCGGAACTCGCCGCAGCGGGCGCCGCTGGGCCTGTACGCCGAGCAGATCAGCGGCAGCGCGTTCACCCAGCCGCACGCGGTGAACCGGCGCACCTGGGTCTACCGGATCCGCCCGTCCGCGGTGCACCCGCCGTTCCGCCCGATCGAGCACCCGACGCTGCGCACCGCCCCGGCCGCCGACTGCGAGCCCAACCCGAACCGGCTGCGCTGGAACCCGGTCCCGTTCCCGGAGCGGCCAACGGACTTCGTCGACGGGCTGTTCACGCTGGGCTGCAACGGCGACGCGCGGACGCACGCGGGCATCGGCGTGCACGTCTACCGCGCCACCGCGAGCATGACCGACCGCTACTTCGTCAACGCCGACGGCGAGCTGCTGGTGGTGCCCGAGCAGGGGCCGCTGCTGGTGCACACCGAGATGGGCCGGCTCGGCGTCGCGCCCGGGGAGATCGTCGTGATCCCCCGGGGCATCCGGTTCCGCGTCGAGCTGACCACCGAGCGGGCTCGCGGCTACGTCTGCGAGAACTACGGCAACCCGTTCACGCTGCCCGAGCGCGGCCCGATCGGCGCGAACGGGCTGGCCAACGAGCGCGACTTCCTGGCCCCGGTCGCGGCCTACGAGGACGACGACCGGCCGGTCGAGCTGGTGCAGAAGTTCGGCGGGCGGCTGTGGGCGGCCGGGTACGACCACTCGCCGCTGGACGTGGTCGGCTGGCACGGCACGTATGTGCCCTACAAGTACGACCTGGACCGGTTCATGGTGATCGGGACGATCAGCTTCGACCACCCGGACCCGTCCATCTTCACCGTGCTGACCTCGCCGACCGAGTCACCCGGCCTGGCCAACGCGGACTTCGTGATCTTCCCGCCGCGCTGGCTGGTCGGCGAGGACACCTTCCGCCCGCCGTGGTACCACCGCAACATCATGAGCGAGTTCATGGGCCTGGTGCGGGGCGTGTACGACGCCAAGGCCGAGGGGTTCGTGCCGGGCGGGGCCAGCCTGCACAACCGGTTCACCTCGCACGGGCCGGACGCCGCCACGTACCAGAAGGCCAGCACCGTCGACCTGGCGCCGCAGAAGGTCGCCGACACGATGGCGTTCATGTTCGAGGCCCGGTGGCCGATCGACCCGAGCCGGCAGGCGCTGGACGCCGACTTCCGCCAGCCGGACTACGACGCGGTCTGGGCCGACGTCCGCCGGGAGTTCCCCCGGCCATGACGGACCCGGCCGGGACCGACTCCGCCAGCGTGCTGACCACGCTCGGCCCGCTGCCGTCCGACGTGTCCGGGCGGCTGCCGCTGTGGTACCAGGTCAGCCAGAGCCTGCGCGCGTTCGTGGCGTACCAGCGCACCAGCGAGCTGATCCGGCTGCCCACCGAGGCCATGCTCGCCCGGCACTACGGGGTGAGCGTGGCCACGGTTCGCCAGGCGCTGGCCTCGCTGGAGGCGGACGGGCTGATCATGCGGCACCGGCGCCGGGGCACGTTCATCAAGCCCGGTTCGCCCGGCTCGCGGGCGCTGCGGGTGCTCGGCTCGGTGGACACCGTGCTGGCCCAGCAGGCCGCCGACGAGGTTCGGCTGCTCGGCCGAGGCGTGGAGGAGGTGCCCGTGCCGCTGCGCGAGCACTTCCCCGAGGAGACCAAGCTGGCGGTGCTGCGCCGGCTGCGCTTCGACGGGCCGGAAGCCACCAGCTACGCGGAGAACTTCGTCCCGGTCCGCTACAGCAACCTGATCACGGACGAGGACCTGGCCACGATGCCGGTGACGATGATCCTGCGGGACCGGCTGCGGGTTCCGCTGGGCCGCATCGAGAACTCCGTCGAGGCCCAGTGCGCCACCCCCCGGCTGGCCGCGTTGCTGTCGGTCGACCCGGGGAGCCCGATCCTGCTCTCGGCGAACCTGACCTACGACGCCGAGGGGCGGGTGGTCGACGCCGCCTACATCCACTACCGGGGCGACAGGTTCCGGTTCGCGGTGAGCGTCGACCTGGGCTGACTCAGGCCGCGTCGACCGGCGTGCGCAGCTCGGAGCAGGCCCGCGCGATGCGCTCGGCCGCCGCGCGCAGCGCCTCGGTGTGCTGGGTGAGCACGGTGCCCCGGCTCATCGGGGCCAGCGCGGCGATGCTGGCGATGGCCTGGCCGGCCGGCTCGGCGAGGACCGGGACGGCCAGGCCGTAGACGCCGTCCTGCAGCTCGTCGTGGGACAGCGAGTAGCCCAGCTCCCGGACGGACTCGAGCTGGCGGCGCAACGCCTCGGGCGCGTCGGCCTTCTCCGTGACGCGGGTCGCGACTGGGGCGTCGAGGAAGGCGAGCAGCGCGCGGCCGCTGGCCCCCAGCCGCAGCGAGTGCCGCGACCCGATCTGGTGCTCGACCCGCACGACGTTGTCGGTGGCCACCACCTGGTGCAGGACCACCGCGTCCTCCCCCTCGGCCACGTGCAGCACGACTGTCTCGCCGATGTCCCGCGCCAGGTCCTTCATCACCGGCGTCGCGGCGACCCGCAGCCCCGGCTGCACGCGTTCGGCCATCCGCACCAGGATCGCGCCGGGCGAGTAGCGGTCGGCGTGGCGGCTGACGAAACCGCGCCGCAACAACGTCGAGAGCAGCCGGTGCACCACCGTGCGGTTCAGCTCGAGCGCGCGCGCCAGCTCGGCGGGGTTCATCGGACCGCGGTCACTGAGCATGATCAGCGCGGCCAGCGCCTGGTCGGCGGTCTTCGAGATCTCGGCCACCGACCCATGATAGACCGGGCGGTGCCGGAGACGGTGCACGGTATCCGTATATCGAACGGGTTATCCGAGCCAGACGTCCTTGAACGCCCAGTTGCCCGCGTTGGCGAACTTGTCCCGAGGCAGGCCGTGCACGTTCTTCGCCATCGCGTCCACGAAGTTCGCCTGGCCCCACATGATGTAGCCGCCCTCGGCGTGCTGCTGGCGCTGGACCTGGCTCCACAGCTCCTGCGCCCTGGGGCCGGTGGACCCGATCGCCTCGAACAGTACGGCGTCCGAGGCGGGGTTCTTCCAGTGCGTGCCGTTGAACGGCCCGTCCTGGGTGATGTCCAGCATGCAGATGCTCGCCAGCGAGGAGATCGGCGAGTTGTTCTCCTGGTAGAAGGGCATCTTCAGGTACAGCTGGGACGGGTCGTAGTAGGCGCTCGGGTTCTCCTGCTTGACGGTGACCGTCACGCCCGCCGCCTTCGCCTGCTCGGCGAACAGCTGCGCCGCCTCGACCAGGCCGGGCGAGGCCTGGTTGGTGTGCAGCGTGACGGTCAGGTTCTCCTTGCCGGCCTCCTTGAGCAGGGCCTTGGCGCGCTCGATGTCCCGGGTCCGCTGCGGTACCGAGGTGTCGTAGTGCGGCAGGCCGGGGCCGGGCAGGTCGTTGCCGATCTCGCCGAACCCGAAGAAGACGGTGTCGACCAGGGCCTGGCGGTCCACGATCAGCCGCATGGCCTGGCGCACCCGGACGTCGTCGAACGGCGGCTGGTTCGTGGCCATGCTGAACATCGTCGAGCTGGGCTGCGGGGTGACCATTAGCTTGAGCCGCCCGCCGCCCTGCTTGAGCGCGCGGGCCTGCGCGAACGGTATCGCCGGCATCAGGTCGGTCTGGCCGCCCTGCAGCGCGTTGAACGCGGCGGTGGCGTCGGAGAAGGAGATGATGCGCAGCTCGTCGACGTACGGCTTGCCCTGCGCCCAGTAGTTCTCGTTGCGGACCATGGTGCTGCTCTGGCCGGGGGTGAACGCGGTGAGCTTGAACGGCCCCGTCCCGGCCGGCTTCGTGAAGTCCTTCTCGCCGTCCTGGTAGACCATGCACGGCGGCGAGGCCAGCGCGCCGTGCGGCTCGGCGAACGGGATGGTGAACGGCAGCTCCACGGTGTGGCTGTCGCGCTTGCGCAGCCGGGGCAGGTCGATGAACTTGCCGATCTGGGCGTACGCGTCGTTCGCCCGGTCGGTCCAGCCCCGGATGGTGTGGAGCACGTCGTCGGCGGTGAAGTCCTTTCCGTTGTGGAAGGTCACGCCCCGGCGCAGCCTGGCCGTCCAGACCTTGAGGTCCTTGTCCGGGGTGAACTCCTCGGCGAGCACGGGGACCGACTCGGTCATGTCCGGGTTGAAGCCGACCAGGACGTCGAACAGCTGCCGCTGGCGGGTGATCCCGATGTCGGCCGTGTAGTGGTTGACGTTGAGCGTCTCCACCTGCCCGCCGCCGACCATCCCCACCCGCAGCGCGCCTCCCCGGCGCGGCGGGCCGGCGTCACCGCCGGCGGCATCCCCCGGGCCGCGACCGCACGCCGCCAGCAGGCCCGGACCGGCAACCACGCCAACCGCGGCGGCGGCCAGGAACACCCGCCGTGAGACACCGCTCGGTTGCTCGAACTTGCCCATACGGCGCCTCTCCAACTCGAACGCTGATGGCGGCGCACGCCTCACGGCAGGCCGCATCGCGGCGGACGGTAGATCAGGGGTACCAGGGGGATCCGTATATCGAACGCGATGCTCCGAATGCGAAACGGGACGGTATAGCTCTCCGTTCGCGCCTGTCAAGCACGCGCACCAGGGCTTGTCCGGTATACAGGTTGGCTCCGGAGGTGATGGTGATCGCGATGTCAGGGCCGGTACCGCAGACAGCCGTGGGGGTTGTCGCCTCGTTCGACTTCACCCGGGACCGTGAGCTGTGGCGATGGGCGCCGGAGGAGGTCTCGCTGTACCTGGCCCGCACCGACCCGGTCTCCATGGCCGACAGCCTGAGGATGGTCTCCGACCTGAACGATCCCGGGCTGCTGGCCCGGCCGACCCGCGAGGTCACCCGGGAGCCGATCGGTTCCCGGGTGGTGCTGTACTCCTGCACGGCGTGCAGCTTTGTCGGTGGGCTGGAGCGCGAGCGCGCGCTGTGTGACGCGATGCGCGCCGCCGGCGCTCCCACCGCGCTCACCACCTCGGGGGCGATGGTCGCCGCGCTGCGCGCGCTGGGTGCCGGGCGGGTCGCCGTGGTGCACCCCTACGTCGCCCCGATCGGCGCCAGGCTGTCCGACTTTCTCGTCGAGGCGGGCCTGGACGTCGTGGCGAGCCGTGGCCTCGGGCTGGAGTCCCGGGTGATCGGTGCGGTGGACTACGACACCACGGCCGAGCTCATCACCGCCGGCGATCACCCGGACGCCGAGGCGGTGTTCGTCAGCTGCACCGCCCTGCCCACCTACGACCTCATCGCGCCCCTGGAGCGGGAGCTGGGCAAACCGGTCGTGACCGCCAACCAGGTGGGCATCTGGGCGGCGCTGCGCGCGGTCGGCGTTGCCGCGACCGGTCCCGGCCAGCGGTTGCTCACGGTCGCGAGCGGTCAGGCGAAGACGTCGGTCACGTAGCGGGCGTGCTCGCGCTGCATCTCGGTCAGCCAGGCGTCGGCCTCGGCCTGGTCGGCCCCGGTGGCCTCGGAGTAGATGCGCACGCAGGTGTCGTACACGGCGGGAGCCATCCGCCGGCCGTCCCCGCAGACGTAGAACGTCGCGCCCTGCCGGACCAGGTCGACGACGCGTGCCCGGTCGGCCCACAGGCGGTCCTGGACGAACCGCACGCCGTCGGCCGGGGCGGCGGAGAAGGCCGGGTGCAGCTCGGCGATGCCGGCCTTCGCCCACTCGTCGAGCTCGCTGCGGTAGAGGTAGTCGACCTCGGGATGGTCGCAGCCGAAGAACAGCAGCGCCGGCGCGGGTGCCACGCCCTCCTCCTGGGCGCGCAGCGCGCGGTCCTGGAGGAAACCCCGGAACGGCGCCAGCCCGGTCCCGGCGCAGACCATCACCAGCGGGGTGGCCAGTGACCGGGGCGGGCGGAACGCCACGTTCGAGGGCCGGACGGTGACCGCGACCCTGGTGCCGGGGCGGGCGTGGGCCAGGTAGGTCGACGCGGCCCCCTGGTAGACGCCGGTGCCGGACAGCGCGGGTCCGGTGACGACGGCGACGGTGAGGCTGACGTGGTCCGGGCTCCACCTCGGCGACGAGGAGATCGAGTACCGGCGGGGCCGCAGCGGGGTGAGCAGCTGGAGGAAGCTGGCGAAGGCCAGTTGGCAGCCCGGGTGGCGTTCCAGCAGGTCGAGCACGCTGACCCGGTTGTCCAGCACCTCGGCGGCGTGGGCGTCGGCGTCATCGGCGAGCGCGAGCAGCGCCTTCTTGTCCGGCGGGCACACGGTGGCGTCGGCGAGCTGCCGGACCTGGCCCCGGGTGGCCGGCTGGGACAGCTCGACATAGCTGGCCAGCAGCTCGCCGGCGGTGATCGGGACGTCGGTGGGCAGGAAGGTGCGCCCGCCGGCGCCGATGCGGATCACCGTGTTGGTGTCGTAGGCCAGGGCGAACCGGTTCAGCGCGCGGTCCACCACCGCCGAGGGGTTCAGCGGCAGCACGGCGAGGTAGTCCCCGGCACGGTAGTTCTCCCCGTCCGGCAGGGCGATCTCGATGTGCCGCTTGGACCGCGCGTCCGGGGCCGACATGTCCACCAGCTCGCGGTTGGCCACCACGGTGCCCAGCTGAAGATCGTTCTGACGCAGGATCGGGTCGCGCGCCGCGCCGGTGAACTCGACCTCCAGCAGCGGGGACGGCGCGGGTTCGGCGGTGTCCTGCCCGAACTCGGCGCCGACAGGTGCCCAGAACCGGGCGTACCAGTCCTCGAACTCGCCGAAGAAGTCCCCTCGGGCGTTGGCCTCCCCGCGTTCGACCAGCCGGCGGGCGCCGGCGCGCGCCAGGTGCTCGTCGATAGCCTTCGGGACCGCCTGGTAGGTCCGGGCCCAGTCCTTGTTGCCGTTGCCGAACACCGCGTACCTGACGCCGTCCAGCGCCCCGTCGGGCAGCCCGCGCACCCACTCCAGGAACGCGCGGGCGTTGTCCGGCGGCTGCCCCTCGTAGGACGAACACACCACCACGACGGCGCCCTCGGTGGACAGGTGGCCGGCGGCGCCGTCGAGCGTGTCGACGGTGGAGCTGTAGCCGCGCAGCCGCGCGTCGTTGGCGATGCGCTGGGCGAACGCCTCCGAGGTGCCGGCGTTGGACCCGTACAGCACCTGGATCGGGATGCCGTTCGCGGCCGCCGGCCTGGCTGGCTCCTCGCGCGCCGCCGCCCCGTCGGCCCGGTCGGCCTGGTTGGTGACGATCGCGGTGTCGCGGCGGCGGGCGCGGATGTAGAGGCCGTCGGGCTTGATCGTCAGGGTCTGTTTGATCTCCAGCTCGTAGTCGGGGTCCGCCGCGCCGATGTCGAACCGCTGCAGCAGCATCGCCAGGAACAGCGTCGCCTCCTGCAGGGCGAACCCGCGCCCGATGCAGGAGCGCTGCCCGTTGCCGAACGGCTTCCACGCGTTGGTCGGCAGCGCCCGCGCCCGCTCGAACTCGAACCGCTCCGGGGCGAACACCTCCGGGCGCCCTCCCCACACCGCCGGGTCGCGGTGCAGCTTCGGCGTCAGGACCAGCAGCGTCTCGCCCCGCCGCACCCGGTAGCGGCCCCCGATCACGGTGTCCTCGTAGGGCTGCACCGCGAACGCCGGGGCGGTCGGCCACAGCCGCAGGGTCTCCTTGAGGACCTGGTCGAGGTAGCCCAGCTTGACCAGGTCCTCGAACCGAGGCGCCCGGTTGCCCAGCACCTCGTCGACGTGGTCGCGGGCGTGGCGCAGCACGTCCGGGTTGCGCAGCAGCTCGTAGAGCGTGAAGGTGAGCAGCCCGCTGGTGGTCTCGTGGCCGGCGATGAGGAACGTCACCAGCTGGTAGCGCACGTTCTCGTCGGACAGCCGTTCCCCGGTGCGCGGGTCGGCCGCCTCCAGCATCGTGTCGAGGATGTCGTGGCGGCCATCCGGCAGCGGGCGCCGGCGGCGGTCGGCGATGAGCTGGTCGGCGATCTCGAACATCAGCCGCTTGTCCTCGTCGTACTGGTGCCGGGTGAGCAGCATCAGCCGGCTTTGCAGCGGTAGGCGGCGACCCCGCTCGCCGGCCTCGACCAGCGAACGCACCATCGCGCCGACGAACGGGTGCATCTGCTCGGTGTACAGGCTGTTGAACCGGTAGCTGAACGAGCACAGCGCGATCGTGTCCAGCGTCAGCCGGGTGGTGTTGTCGCCGACGTCGATGCGGTGGTCGGGCCCCTGGCGCTCCCACTTCAGCAGCAGCTGCTCGGCGATGTCGGTCATGCCGTCGAACATGTCCCGCAACGCCGGCGGTCCGAACGCCGGCATCAGGATGCGGTGTGCCGCGCCCCAGTTCGGCTCCTGTGTCTCGGCGGTGAACAGGCCGTCGCCGGCGAAGTCGCGGACGTTCTGGAGCGGGGTGTGCAGCTTCTTGTCGAAGCGTTGCTCGTCGCACAGCTCGTCCACCAGCTCGCGCGAGCTGACCACCACCAGGTCACGGTCCAGCAGCTCCAGCCGGTAGATCGGCCCGTACTCGTCGGCCAGCTCCACCAGCCCGAAGATGCCCTTCCCGGCGTCGAGGTCGGGCAGGTTGCCCACCAGGGGGCGCGGTCGGGGCTGCGGGATCGGCTCCTCGGCGGACACCCGGGCGATGATATAACACTAGGTCAGGGTCGTAGCGGGTGCCAGGCCTCGGCGAACTCGGTCATCCGCCGGCCGAAGGTCCGGTAGCCGCCGAAGTGCACGGCCACCGCGTCGGCGCCCGCCTCGGCCAGCTCCTCCACCCGGGCCACGACCTCGGCCGGGTCCGTGCCGTCCGCCGGCCACTCGATCCGGGTGCCGACCCGCACCGGCCGGTCGGTCAGCTCGCGCAGCCGGGCGACGCACCGGGCGAAGCCGGCCGCGGTGAGCCCGAACCCCTGCCACTCGTCGGCCAGCCGGGCGGCGCGGACCAGCGCCCGGTCCGAGACCCCGCCCACCGTGATCGGCACCTCCCGGCGCGGCAGCGGCCGGAACACGCCCCCGGGCGGACCGTCGCCCCGGAACAGCCGCCGCACCAGTGCGATGCCCTCGTCGGTGCGCCGCCCCCGGCCGGCGAAGTCCGCGCCCACGCTCGCGTACTCGACCTCGTCCCAGCCGACGCCCACGCCCAGGTTGACCCGCTCGCCGGTCAGCCGGTCCAGCGTGGCGACCTGCTTGGCCACGACGAACGGGCTGCGCATCGGCAGCACCAGCACCGAGGTGCCCAGGCCGATCACGCTGGTCCTGGCCCCGAGGTAGGCCAGCGTGGTCAACGGCTCGTACACGCCGCCGTAGGTCTCGCCGTACTCGGTCGGTGGCAACAGGTGATCGGGCAGCCAGGCCGTGTGGAAGCCCAGCCGCTCGGCCGTCACCCCCAGCTCGACCAGCGACTCCGGCTCCATCTCCGGTGACTCGTCGGGCAGCACCACCTGAAGGTCCACGCTCACCCCCTCTCCCTGGCCAGGAAGCCCTGGATCGCGGCGAGCCATGCGTCCCGCGCCTCCGCGCCGATGCCGTGACCGGCCTCGACCTCCACCAGCTTCGCGCCGGGGATCGCCTCAGCCAGCTCGCGCGACAACGCCGGCGGCGCGAGCCCGTCCAGCGTGGTGGCGATGACCAGCGTGGGCACCGCCAGCCGGGGAAGCTCCGCGCGCAGGTCCACGGACTCCACCAGGTCGACGTGCTCACGGCTGCCGGCCGGGATGAACTCGGCCAGCGCCTTGATCGAGTCCTCCAGCTCGCCGGGGCCGAGCGCGTCGAGGTGCCTGTCCCCCGTCGCCACCAAGGTGAGGTAGGACGCCAACAGCGTGCGGTCGCCGTCCAGCAGCCTTCGCCAGATGTCCACCGCCAGCCGCATCCTGGCGTTCGGGTACGCGAAACCCGCCGTGAGCACCAGCCCGGTGACCCGCTGCGGGTGCCGGGACGCCGCGCGCACCGCGACCGCCGTGCCCAGCGAGTAGCCCAGGATGTCGAACCGGCCCACGCCCGCGTCGACGGCGGCCCGCACCAGCTCGTCCGCCATAAAGTCCAGAGCCAGCGGTCGAGTGGCGCGCGGGGTGTCCCCCGAGCCCGGATAGTCCGAGCCCACCACGGTGTGGGTGCGGGCCAGGTCGTCGATGATCGGCCCGAAGTTGCCGGCGATGCTCCCGCCGCCACCGTGCGCGAGCACCAGGCCCGGACCCGACCCGCGCACAGCCGTTGCGAAATGTTCGGTCATGACCGGACGTTAAGCACTCACATCGATGTGAAGGTCAACCCGAGGGCGAGGCATAGCGGATGCTGATCGGCGAGCTGTCCCGTCGCACCGGCGTGAGCCGGCGGCTGCTGCGGTACTACGAGGAGCAGGGCCTGCTGCGGCCGCGCCGGGACGTCAACAGCTACCGGGGCTACGACGAGGACGCGGTGCGCGCCGTCCAGCACATCCGCACCCTGCTGGCGGCCGGGCTGTCCACCGAGGTGATCAGGCAGGCCCTGCCGTGCGCAACCGGAGACCCGTTGGAGCTCGAGATGTGCCCGGTGCTCGCCGAGACCCTGCGCCGCGAGCTGGCCGCCCTGGACGACCGGATCGGCTCGCTGCGGGCCGCCCGGGGCGCCCTCGCCTCCTACCTGCCCAGCTGATCAGCCCGAGCCCGCGTACCGCTTGGCCAGCAGGTCCCGGCAGGTGCCACCGTTCGCCTCGATGCTCACCGCGGTGAGCCGGGCCCGCCGCAGGTGCAGCGGGACCTGGGCGGCCGAGACCGGCTGACCGTCCGGGTGCAGCAGCAGCGGGGCGTCGTCGCCGGCGGGCAGGCCGGCCTCGGCGCGGCGCGCGCGCAGCCGCTCGGCGTCCCGGGAGGGCGGCAGGTCACCGAGCCGGGTCGCCGCCAGCTCGGCGGGCGTCCGGCCGGCGTCCACCAGCGGCCGGGCCACCCGCTCCTGGCCGGCGAGCGCGGCCTTGCCGAGGAACTCGCGGCGCAGCTCGTCCAGCTCGGCGCGGGCCTGCGAGCCGAACGCCGTCGCGAACCCCGACCTGGCGGCGACCCCCCGGTTGATCACCTCGGCCACGAAGTGCTCTTCGAGGACGATGTCCGCCCTGGTCACTCCGGGTACGGCGGCCACGGCGTCGTGCGCGTCGGCCACCATGAGCCAGGTGAAGTTGGGCGCGCAGAAGAAGGTCGGCAGCCGCAGCCGGACCGAGGCGACGCCGTCCTCGGAGACGGTGCACGACGACACGAACTCCAGAGCGGTGATCGGCTCGTCGAGCTCGGGGTCGCGCACCGTCTCCAGTGCCCGCCAGACGGCGTCCCGGGGCGGCGGGCTCATGCGCCGGTGAGTTCCTCGGCGGGGCGGGTCGGTTCGCCGGCGGTCGTCGCGGGCGCCTGCACCCGGCACTCGGCGGGCACCTCGATGCCGTAGAGCTTCGCCGCGTTCAGGCCGAGGATCTTCTTCTTGCCGGCGGTGGTCAGCCGGGGATAGTCGCTGTACTCCTCGCCGTCGGGCATCTGCCAGTCCACGAAGCCCTCCACCTGCCACTTCGGCTCCCAGATGCCGTAGTCGCTGCCGAAGGTCATCTTGTCCTCGCCGACCCAGAACAGCAGCTCGCCCATGACCTTGGCGAAGAACCGGGGCCGGGCGAACATCAGCCCGCCGATCACCACGGACAGCCCGGCGTAGACGTTCGGCTCCTGCACGGCCATGAAGCAGAAGTCCTCGATCCGGGGCAGGCCGACGTGCTCGACGATGAAGTTGAGCTCCGGGAAGTCGGTGGCGGCGTGGTCGACGTCCGCGACGTCGAAGGCATCCTTGTCCAGCGGCCAGATCGTCGGGCCCTTGTGCACGTGGATGTTCGTGATGCCCAGCTCCTGGCTCTTGGCCAGGAACCGGTACGCCTCCGGGTCGGTGAGCTTGTACCCGCGCGAGTCGCCGATCCATTCGGCGGTGTAGAGCTTGACGCCCTTGAGGTTGTAGCGCTTCGCGTCCTCCTCGAGCTGGCGTATACCGGCGTCACCTTCTCGCGGGTCCCAGCGGCCGTTGACGATGAACTTGTCCGGATACTTCTCGGCGAGCAGGTTGTTGCGTTCCGCGGTGTTGAAGCCGGTCTTGTACCAGTACTTCAAATAGGTCGACTGGAAGATCGCCTTGTCGACGTGGCCGACCTGGAAGAGGTCGTGCATGAGGTCGTCCTCGGAGTACCTGCAGTACTTCTCCCACTCCCAGCGCGTCTCCGGCGGCCCGAGCTGGTGGTAGCCGTAGAAGCAGTCGATCCAGCCCTTGGCCAGGTCCTCGCGGCCCTCGACCCAGTTCTCCGGGCTGGCGTCCCAGAAATGCATGTGGGAGTCGACCACGAAGTACTTTTCGCCATCCTTCTCGTACATCTGGGTGCCTCTCGCGTCATCGGGAGAATTACGGGACGAGAATTGCCCGGCCCCTGACCCGGCCGGCGTCGAGGTCGTGCAGCGCCTCCAAGGCGGAGTCCAGCGGGTACTGCTTGGTGTGCAGCGTGACCTTGCCGGCCTGGGCGAGCACCATCAGCTCGGCGAGGTCGTTGTAGGTGCCGACGATGTTGCCGATCACGTTCTTCTCCCCGGCCACGAAGTCCAGGGTCGGGATCCGCAGCTCGCCCCCGTAGCCGATGACGTACAGCGACCCGGCCGGCGCCGTCATCGCCCACGCCTCGTTCTCCGCGCCCTGCTCAGCGACGAAGTCGAACACCACGTCCGCGCCCCGGCCGTCGGTGAGGTCGAGCACGGCGTCGACCTGGCCGCCGTCGGCGAGGACGGCGTCGTGCGCGCCGATCCGGCGGGCCAGCTCCAGCGCGTCCGGGTTGCGGTCCACCACGACGATGCGGGTGGCGGTCAGCGCGGCGAGCGCCTGGATGCCGATGTGCCCCAGGCCGCCCGCGCCCTGCACCAGCGCGGTGGTGCCCGGATACAGCGCCGGGACCGCCTTGCGGACCGCGTGGTAGGCGGTGATGCCGGCGTCGGCGAGCGCGGCGACGTCGGCCGGGTTGGTGTTCGGGTCGAGCTTCACGCAGGCCCGCGCGGTGGTGCGCAGGTACTCGGCCATCCCGCCGTCGTTGTTGGACAGGCCGGGGAAGAACGCGTCGGTGCACTGCATGTCGCGCCCGGCCCGGCAGGGCAGGCACAGCCCGCAGGACGGCTGCGGGTGCAGGATGACGGTGTCGCCGACGGCCACGTTGGTCACCCCCGCGCCGACCTCGTGCACCCAGCCCGCGTTCTCGTGGCCGATCACGTACGGCAGGTCGGGGCACATCGCCTCGGCCCACTGCCCTTCGAGGATGTGCAGGTCGGTGCGGCACACCCCGGCGCCGCCGACCTTCACGATGACGTCCAGGGGGCCTTCGAGCTTCGGCTCCGGGATGTCGTCGATCATCGGGTCGGCGTGGTACTGATGTACTCGGACGGCCCTCATGCGGCCTCCTCCTCCGATCGCGTGCACATGGCCTCAGCCCATCGACGGGCCCAGGCCCAGCGACTGCGGGGTGCTGGAGTCCGGCGAGGGCTGCGGAATGCCCTCATCGAGCGGACCGTACTCCGTCATCAGGGCCTTGTTCCAGGGCGTGACCTCCTCGGCCACCAAAGAGTTCGTGGTCAGGATGAGCCCGGCCACGGACGCGCCGCTCTGCAGCGCCGAGCGGACCACCCGCAGCGGGTCCACGATGCCCATCTCGATCATGTTTCCGAACCGGCCCTCCAGCGCGTCGAAGCCGTCGTCCACACCCATCGCCGTGACCTGCTTGACCACGTCGTCGCCGTCGTAGCCGGCGTTCGACGCGATCAGGTGCAGCGGCTCGGTGAGCGACTCGCGGACGATCTCCACCCCGATGCCGTAGTCGCCGCTCATGTCGAGTGCGTCCAGCACGGGCTCGGCGTGCAGCAGCGCCGCTCCCCCGCCGGCCACGATCCCCTCGGCGATCGCCGCTCGGGTGGCCTGCAGCGAGTCGTCCACCCGGTGCCGGATCTCCTTGGCCTCCGCGTTCGTGGCCGCCCCGACCTCGATGATCGCCGCCTTGCCGGACAGGCGCGCGATGCGCTCGGCGAAGAAGTCCTGGTCGGTGCCGATGGTGGCGCGGGCGAGCTCGGCGCGCAGCTGGGACAGCCGGGTAGCCAGCGCCGACGGGTCTCCCCGCCCCCCGATGATGGTGGTGTTCTCGCTGGTCACCCGCACCTGGGCGGCCCGGCCGAGGTGCTCGGTGGTGAGCTGTTCGAGGGCGAACGACGAGCTGCGGCTGTGCACCGAGCCGCCGCACAGCGCGGCCATGTCCTCCAGCAGGTGGATGCGCTTCTCGCCGAACCCGGGCGCCTTGATGGCCACCGCCTGGAACGTCCGGTTGACGTGGTTGTGCACCAGCATCTGCAGCGCGGTGCCCTCGACGGCCTCCGCGACGATCACCAGCGGCCGCCGCTCGCCGCGCATGATCTTGTCAAGCACCGGCATCAGCGCCTGCACGTCCTTGATCTTCTCGGCGGAGAACAGCAGGTACGGCTCGTCGACCACCGCCTCCATGGCGCCCGGGTCGGTGACCAGGTACGGCGAGACGTAGCCGTTGTCGAACTCGAAGTCCTCCACGAAGGACACCGACAGCCCGGGCACCGGCGCGTCCTCCACCGTGACCACGCCGTCCTCACCCACCGCGTACAGCGCGCTCGCGACGGCCCGGCCGATCGCGTCGTCGTCGTTGGCGGAGATCGCGGCCACCCGCGCGTAGTCCTCCTCGGACGACACCGAATGCGCCACCTGAGCCAGCCGCTCGACCAGCGCCGCGACCACCGCGTCGATGCCGCGCTTGATCAGCACCGGGTTGCCGCCGGCCGCGACCGCCGCCATCCCGCGCCGGACGATGGCCTGCGCCAGCACGGTCGCGGTGGTGGTGCCGTCGCCGACGGTGTCGTTCGTCTTCACCGCGGCTTCCTTGACCAGCTGCGCGCCCATGTTCTCGAAGGGGTCGCGCAGGTGGATCTCGCGGGCAATGGTCACGCCGTCGTTGGTGACCTCGGGCGATCCGGTGATCTTCTCCAGGATGACGTTGCGCCCCTTGGGGCCGAGCGTGCTCTTGACGGCCTCGGCGAGCTGGTCGACGCCCGCCTGCAGCAGGCGCCGACCCTCCTCGCCGAAGCGCAGCTCCTTGGCCATCGTGCTAACCGACCGGCTTGAGGTCGAAGTCGAGGTGCTCGGCCGCGTCCTCCGGGTTGGCGAACATGATCGTTCGGTCGTCCAGGTGGACCATGCGGCCGTAGTGCGTGGACATCGCCTCCTCGAACTCGGCGGCGTTGAACCAGCCCTCCTCCTCGCCGGCCTCCTCGTCGACGTCCGCGTAGACGACGTCGAACCTGCCCCGGCCGTCGACGCGGATCATCGAGGGCAGCTCGGTGACCGTCACGTTCTCCAGGCGGCCCAGCACGTGCGCGATGAGCACCCCGACCTGGCTGTTCATCAGCGTGAACCCGCACATGTTGGAGGCCGTGCTGTTGGCCTGGAAACGACTGGTCGCTGTGGTGGTCACTGCTTCAGCTCCTCGGGGGTGTCGAGGCCGAGATCGCGGCAGATCCCGGCGAACCGGTTCTTGGCCCTGTCCAGTGCGTCCTCGAAACGCGGCGGCTTGTGGTCGGTCACCGACCACAGCGGCTGCATGGTGCGCGCCGCCTGCAGCGCCTGGCCGACCCACTTGCCCAGCCAGCCCGACATCAGCACGGTGTTGTGCTGCGCGAACTCGCGGTCGGTCACCAGCGGGCCGAAGCACGCGTTGGTCCAGCGCAGGTCGCGCTGGGCGTAGTCGTACTCCCCCGCGCCGATCACGGTGGGGGTGACGAAGTCGCCGTGCGGCGCGGCGGCCTGCATCACCAGGTTGCTGCGGAACAGCTCGCCGACCAGCGGCTCGAACACCACGTTCGCGGCGAAGATGGCCTCGCCCCAGTCGTCCTCCACTGCGGTGAGGGCCTCGACCAGCCGGCGGGCGCCCTGCCACTCGGCGTCGTTGTTCCACGCGTCGAGGTGCGCGGTGCCGTCGAAGCCGTCGATCTCCTCGCTCAGCGTCAGGTTGTACAGCGCGAGGTCCTGCGCAAAGCGGATCTTGTGTGCGCTGTTCACCGCCATCGCCGTGTTGTGCATGTTCGTCGGGCCGGACCGCTCGTTCCCGGCGAACACGTACAGCCCGAGCACGTGCTCGATGTGCATCCAGGCGCCGACGTGGCGCTCCACGAACCGGACCCAGTTCGGCGCCCACAGCTCGAACGCCTTGGCGTTGCGGGCGTTCTCCACGTTCTGGTTGAGCTGCCGCACGACGTTGGCGTTGTAGCGGTAGATGGTCTGTTCCCACTCCTCGTTGGGGTCGCGGAACTCGTGCCAGCCGTGCGCTGGCCAGTCCTGGACGGACAGGCCGCCGGTGCCGATCCCGCGTTCCGGCTCCGGCCGGTCCACGCCCCAGGCCTTGAGCCTCGTCCAGGTCAGCGGGTAGCCGGTCTCGCCGTTGGCGAAGCCGTAGATCCAGCCCTGGGTCAGGTAGTGGCGCGGGTCGGGCTGGACCTCGACGGTGACGTCCTCGTAGTGGGTCTGCTTGCGCTTGGCCGGGACGAAGTAGTTGTACCGGCGGGCGCTCGCGCCGGAGTCGGGGAACTCGCGGGCGCCGGCCTCGGCGTCGGTGAAGGCCGGCTTCGGCACGCTGCGTTCCGGGCGTGGGGCTGTTGGTTGCGTTGTGGTCACTGGCCTTCCTCGCCTTCCGGATCACCGGTGGTGGTGAACTTGTCGTAGAAAACCTCGGTCACGCCCAGTGCGGCCAGCGTCGGGATGGCCGCCTCGACCATCGGCGGCGGACCGCAGACGTAGGCGTCCACACCGTCCAATCTGGACTCGCGCCGCCGGACGACCTCGGTGATCAAGCCGGTCTCGCCGGGCCACGCGTCGGCGGGCGCCGGCTCGGACAGCGCCGGGACGAAGGCGAACCCGGGCAGCCGGGCGCCCAGCTCGGCCAGCTCGTCGGTGAAGCAGAGGTCGCGGCGGGTGCGGGCGCCGTAGTAGAACGTGGCCCCGCGCTCGATGCCGCGCTCGGCCATGGACCGCAGCAGCCCGAGGATCGGCGCCAGCCCGGCCCCGCCGCCGACGAAGAGCAGGTCGGAGGCGCGGCTCTCCCGCAGGGTGAAGGTGCCGAACGGCGCCTCCACCTCCAGCCGGTCCCCGACCTGGAGCTTGCGGTCGAGGTGGGCGGAGAACAGGCCGTCGGGATAGACCTTGATGACGAACTCGTAGCGGCCGTCCCGGTTCGGGGTGTTCGCCATCGAGAACGAACGGGTCTCCCGCGTGCCGGGCACCACGAAGTCCATGTACTGCCCCGGGAAGAACTTGATCTCCTCGGGCTCGACGAGCCGGACCACGAGGTGGCGCATGTCGTGCGTGACCGGCTCGTTGGAGACGACCTCGACCGTGCCTTTGCGGAGCGGCAGGCCGCCTCGGATGATCTCCTCGTCGTAGTTGAGCAGCTCGATGGTCAGGTCCTCGTAGGCGTGCGCGCGGCACAGCAGGGTCTGTCCCTCGTCCCGCTCGAAGTCCGGCAGCGCGAACGTCGAGTAGCGCTCCAGCTCGATGTCGTCGCCGTCCAGCACGAACGACTTGCAGGCCGCGCACTGCCCTTCCTTGCAGCCGTGCATGAGCTGGACGCCCTGCTCGGCGGCGGCGCGCAGGATCGTCTGGTCCTCGTCGACCTCGATCTCGATGCCGACCGGTTCGAACCGGACGACGTGCTTGTCACCCAACGGACCATGCCCTTCGGCTCGTGGTGGGCAGCCCGGGCAGGGGGAGGGACGTGCCCGGCCCTCCCCCTTCGCCCGACCGCGCTCAGGCGTCGGAAGGTGCCGGGCGCCCGGCCGGTCCCTGGCGGACGTAGTCCGCGTGGAAGGCCTGCCGCTGGGCGTCGGTCATCTCGTTGAGCAGGACGTTCGGGCTCTGCAGCGGAGGCATCCGGCGCATGTGGTCCAGCGTCCACATCTTCTTCGGGTCGAGGTCCAGGTGCGGCTGGGCGGTCATGGTCCTGCCGTCGTCGCGGACGAAGCCCATGTCTTTCACCACGTCGGCCCAGTTCCAGCCGTGGTAGAGGGTCTCCCACTCCCGGTGGCCGACCAACTGGCCCATGTTCGGCGTCTGCCGGCCCTGGTACACCGGGCGGAAGGCCTCGGCGTCGGTCCAGCGGCAGACCTCGTGGCAGTAGGTCCGCCACTGGCCGTCGACCTCGGCCATCACCATGTCCTCGCGCACCAGGCACGGGACCATGCAGGTCCAGCAGCGGTGCGGATAGACATAGCCGACGTCCTCGGCGACGATCGCGTTGTGCCCGTTCGGCACCGAGAGGCGCGAGTAGTTCTCCCACCATTTCCCGTACTTGTTGTACCAGCCCGGGTACTTGTGCTCGAACCACTCGAAGTCCTCGTCGGTCATCGGGTCGATCCGCCAGTAGTTGGCGAGCCACCCGGTGGCGAAGAACTGCGCGACCTCGTGCACGTAGCCCTTCTCCCAGATCTGTTTCCAGGATTCCTCGATGAGGTCGTGCGGGATCGTCAGGCCGTACTTCTCCAACGGCACGAGATAGGACCTGTAGTAGTCGTCGTAGATCCAGCGCCGCCACATCTCGGCGTAGGACTCGCGGTCCTTGCGGCGGTCCTTCGTGCCGTACTCGATGAACGTGCCGATCGCGGCGTCCACCACCCGGTGGTTGTTCCACCAGGCGTAGCGCAGGTCGCGTTCGAGCAGTTGGCGGTTGTCCTCGTCGGACAGCGCCATGAGCAGCGTGGCGTAGCCGTTGGAGATGTGCCGCGACTCGTCGGACTGCACCGAGTGGAACACGGTGGGCAGCAGGTAGTCGCCGTTCGCCGCCGCCTCGGCCGGCATGGCCACGAACAGCGTGTTCGTGAACGCCGTCTCGGCCACGATGGTCAGGTAGATGCTGGCCGCCGTGATCGCGTCACCGGTGATGAAGCCCTCGGCGAACTGGCGGCCGATGGTGCCGCAGTAGTCGCCCTGGAAACCCCGCAGGCTGTTGTTGAAACCGGCCGGGTCGATGTAGTTGTTCATGTACAGCCGCTTGAGGTTCTGCTGGATCGTGCTGTGCCGGACCTCGTCGATCATCTGGATTGCCTGGCCGTTGTGCAGCTCCGGGTTCGGAACCGTGTGGAACAGCATCGGCATGGACCGCGCGGCCGAGATCTCCGGCAGCGGAATGATCGACAGGAACAGCTTCTGCCATTCCAGCCACCGCTCCTGCACCTGGCGGAACATGTTTCCCCGGATGGCGCCGTCCTGGGCGCCGTACACCCGGTTGTCCTTTTCTTCCTCCATCGGGAAGTAGGACCGCAGCACCTGCTTGAGCGGGTCCTTCTTGGCGGCCTTCCGGAAGGTGTAGTCGGTGCCGTACTTCATGTACGGCTCGTGGTACCGCGGCTCCCAGGCAAGTTCCTGGATCTTCTGGTGAGCCCTCGCCAGACTCTGCCGACTCACGTCGTCTCCTCACGATGATGGGTGGGGACCGCGCGCGGGACAGCCCCGGGCGTTCGCCTCGTGGGACAGATCACACCGCCGGATCAGTCGTATGGCGGTCTCAATATGAGACATAGGTGTGCTCGGGGTCCCCTATCGTGGTTCTCCACGGGCGACGGCCGTGCTCACGAGGCCGCTCACGAGGCCGCCGCCGCCAGCCGGGGAGGACTCGGGTGACCGTCTCCAGCCAGCGCCGCCTGACCGGCGAGAACCGACCGGCCGCCGCCGGACCCGGCAGCGACGAGCTTGCCGACGCCCGGATCTCGTTCCTGCTCGACGAGGGCATCGTGCCCGGGGTGGTCCGCGAGCCGATCCTGGCGTCCTGGAGCCGCTCGCGCGACTGGCACGTGCCGTCGGACCACCTCGACCTGCCGTACGCCCCCGACCTCGACTTCGACTCCGTGCTGGCCCGCGCGGCCAGCCGGGTGCTGCACGACGTCGCAGGCCCGCTGGCCGCCGAGCCGGTCAGCCTCATCGTGTGCGACGCCAGGGGCAGCGTGCTGCGCCGGCACACCGGCGACTCGACGCTGGAGCACCACCTGGACCGGGTGCTGCTCGCGCCGGGCTTCAGCTACGCCGAGCAGCACGTCGGCACCAACGGCATCGGGACCGCGCTGGAGAGCGGTGGGCCGGCGCAGGTGTTCGGCCACGAGCACTACGTCGAGCACCTGGAGGAGCTGGCGTGCGCCGGGGTGCCGATCCGGCACCCGGTCACCCGCAAGGTCTGCGGCGTGGTCGACCTGACCTGCTGGCGGCGCGACGCCGGCACCATGATGGTGGCGACCATGGCGACGCTGGCCCGGCGGATCGAGGAGGCGCTGCTCGAACAGGCCGGGCGGCGGGAGCGGGCGCTGCTGGACGACTACCTGATGGCGTGCCGGCGCAACCGGGGCGCGGTGCTCGCGGTCGGCGAGGACCTGCTGATGATCAGCGACCGGGCCAGGGACCTGCTCGACCCGATCGACCAGGAGCCGCTGCTCGCCGCCGCGCGCGACGTCCTCGCCTCGGGGCGGACCCACCAGATCATGGTCGACCTGCCGAGCGGGCGGACGGCCCGCGTGCTGTGCAAGCCCAGCTTCACCGAGCGCGGGGTGACCGGCGGCGTCCTGCACGTGCAGCTGGTGGCGCCGGTCGCCGAGTACGCCGCCGCCGGGCAGGCCGGTGCCGGCGCCGCGCCGCCGCGGCGTGGCCGGCCGGTCGCGGTCGGCTCGACGCCGCTGTGGATGAGGTGCGTGCAGGCCATCGACTGGCACTTCCGCGCCCGCGAGTGGGTGGTGTTGCAGGGCGAGCCGGGCACCGGCAAGGTCGCGCTGGCCCGCTCCTGCCACCAGGGTCGTTCGCCGGCCAGCCACCTGCGGGTGCTCGACGCCGCCGACTTCGGGCCGCGCTGGCTCGACGAGGTGGGCGACGAGCTGGAAGGCGGCGGCTCGCTGGTGCTGACCCACATCGACCGGCTCTCCCCCGACGCGGCGGTCGAGCTGGCCGAGGTGCTCGAACCGCGACGCGAGTCCACGCACCCCGCCCGCCCGTGGGTGGTGGCCACCGCCTCGCACGTCGAGCCCGCCGACCACCTCGCCGAGCTGCTCGCCTGCTTCCCGCGCACGATCGAGGTGCCGCCGCTGCGCCACCACCTCGAGGACATCGCCGAGCTGGTGCCGCACCTGCTGGCCCGCCTGGCCAGGGGCGCGCCGCTGCGGTGCTCGCCGGCGGCCATGCGGGTGCTCATGCGCAACCGCTGGCCCGGCAACGTCGAGCAGCTCTACCGGGTGCTGCGCAAGATCGCGACCAAGCGGCGTTCGGGGGTGGTCGAGGTGGGCGACCTGCCGCCGGAGTGCCACGCCACCACCCGCCGGGTGCTGACCAGGCTCGAGGCCCTCGAGTGCGACGCGATAGTGGACGCCCTGCTCGCCACCGGCGGCAACAAGACCGAGGCCGCCCAACTGCTGCACATGTCCCGCGCCACCATCTACCGCAAGATCCACAGCTACGGCATCTGACCTTCGGGCCGCCAGCGACTCCCCGCGATCGTCGGTGGGCCGCTCGCCCCGCGTCGAATGGCGTGCCAGTGGCGCTCCACTCGCGGGGAGGTGGCCGTCAGGAGGTTGGCGGGTATGAGCACGTGCGGCCGGACGTCGGTGCTCGCTGAATGCTCACAGGGAATCCGCTCCAACCTGGGCCACGGTGTGGATCAGGTGCGCGACCACCATCACCGGTAGCCGGTCGGTCCGCACGGCAAGAGCGAACCGATCCTGCGCCCGCTCCAGTTCCCGATAGCCCCTGGCCCACTGCCGCCGGGGCAGGCGAGAGCGTCCGGCGTCGTATGGGCAGCGCAGCAGCACCGGCAGCCAGCGCGTTGACTCGCGGGCGAAGGCGTCGAGGCTGGCTACCGCGTCCACCGTCACGACCGGGAGCCTGCCGGACTCCCTGATGCGCCCAAGCCGTTCGTGGTCGTGAACGAGCACCGCGCCGTCCCGGACGACCTCGTGGAACACCTGGGCCCAGGAACGCAACTCGGTGATGCGGCCGCGCGGGACGCGCTCGGTGTCGAGCGCGACGTCGCGTCCGGTGGTCAGTGCCGGGAACCGGACATAGCGGTCGCCCAGCGCGCCGAGCGCAAAAGCCGTGGTGCGCTTGCCCGCGCCCGGCGCGCCGGCAAGCACGATCCCCGCCCACTCGGGCCGGTGCACCCACTACCCCGTGCTCGATACCACGAGAACCGTCCGCTCCGCCTCTAACCCCTGTCAGTCACAGCCATCTTCATAGCGCCCGATCCCGCATTCTTCTGCCGCTATTCCAGTGATCGCGTCACCCGCCGTGCGGTTCACCGCACGCCGACCAGAAGGCCCTGGACCGCGTCGGCGCCGGCCGCGGCCCCGCCGCCCTGGGTGAGAGTCTCGGCGACGGCCCTGGCCGAGGTGCGCAGCGACGCGTCGGTGAGCGCGCGGTCGACGGCGTCGCGCAGCTCGGACCCGGGTACCGGCCGGTGCGACAGGTTGTGCCGCAGCACCAGCCCGGCGCCCTGCCCGGCCACGGCCTGGCCGATGAGCAGCTGCTCGACCTGTTGCGGGACGACGACCAGCGGCACCCCGTAGTGGAGCGCCTCCAGCGCGCTGTTCATGCCCCCGTGCGTGACGAACACCGCCGTCCGCCGGAGCACCTCGAGCTGCGGGACGGACGTGCGGACCAGCGTGTTCGCCGGGGCGCGGCCGAGGCGGGCGTGGTCGGTGTGGCCGCCGACCGTGAGCACGACCCGCGCCGGGACGTCGCCGAGCACCTCGAAACAGGTGCGGAAGAAGTCGTCGCTGCCGGCGTGCAGGGTGCCCAGGGAAACCAGGACGACCGGTTCGGGGCCCTCCAGGTGAGCGGCCAGCTCGGGGTCGAGATGTCCGTTTCGGGTGCCCGGGTCGACGGTGGGGCCGACGAAATGGCAACGCTGGTCGATGAGCTTGTTCGCGGGCTGCAGCCAGCGCGGGATCGGGAAGATCGTCACGTCGCCGCGTATCGGCAGGGTCGGCTGGGGCGGGAAGACGTCCTTGCCGAACTCTCGAACCACCCTGCGCTTCACCGTGACCGCGCGCAGCAGGTCCGGCACGGCCGCCCGCATCGCGATCGCCGTCTCGTGGGCGTTCAGGGCCTTGAGCTCGGCGGTGCCCACCATGAAGGTGGTCATGAACGAGATCATGGGCAGGTCGAGGGTCGCCGCCGCCATCCGGCCCCAGATCGCGTTGGAGTCGAACGCGACGGCGTCGGGCCGGTCGGCACGCAGCTCGGCGAGCAGGAACGGGAGCAGCGACTCGGTGGCGGTGAGCAGCCGGATGACCACGCGCACGCTGCTGCCGGATCGGGTGGCCTCGGCGATGTCCTGCGGCGAGATCGACCCCGGCGGGTACGGGCGGAACTCGGCGCCCGCGCGCTCGACCGGCTCGCGGAACTCGCTCGCGGTGTAGTAGGTCACCCGGACGCCGCGACCCGTCAGCTCCCGCACGAGCGGCAGGCTGGGGTTGACGTGACCGGCGGCCGGCATGCCCGCCATGACTATTCGACTCATTCGAACCCTCTCACTCGCCCGACGTGCACAGCACGAAATCGTACACGCGATGTAAATTTAGCCTTGATGTAGGGTTGGCTGGTGGAGGAGTCACGGCGCGAGCGCAAGAAGCGGCAGACCAGGCGGCTGCTGGCGGAGACGGCGATCAAGCTGTTCGGCGAGCAGGGCTACGAGCAGACCACCGTCGCCCAGATCGCCGCGACCGCGGACGTGGCCACCAAGACGTTCTTCAACTACTTCCCCAGCAAGGAAGACGTCCTGTTCGCCGACGACGAGGAACGCAACGTCGTCCCGCTGCGGGTGATCGCCGAGCGGCGGCCGGGTGAGCCGGTCGCGGACCTGCTGACCCGCGTGTACGACGAGATGAGGACCAGCTACCTGGCCGACGGCGTCGGGCCGAGCGACCCCGCCGTGATGGCGACCTATGCCCGCCTGCTGATGACGGTGCCGGCGCTGCAGGCCCGGGCGCTGCACCGCGCGTTCAAGCTGCAGCAGGAGATGGCGTCGGCGCTGCTCGACGCCTACCCGGACGAGCTCGACGAGATCAGCGCCGCCGCCGTGGTCGGAGCCTTCGCCGGCGCCGCGCAGGGGGCCGGGCTGCGGAGCATCGAGCTGGGCCAGCCCGAGCCGGAGTTCTGGGACGCCATGCGCCGCGCGGTGGCGATCGGTCTGTACGGACTGCCGGAGGCGGAAGTGCACAGCCAGACGCAAGAGCCGCGCGCGCAATGACAAGCGCTCCCCCGGCGCGCGGCCGGATACTCCGGCAGGACCGCACCGATGAGGAGCACGATGAGCCGACCGCCGCAGCCAGCCGACCTGATCCTGACCAACGCCACGGTGTACACGGTCGACGCCGACCGCCCGTGGGCGACCGACCTGGCGATCGGGTCCGGCACCCTGCTGGCGGTCGGTGACGAGGCGGACGCCGCCGCGCACCGGGGCCCCGACACCGAGGTGCGCGACCTGGGCGGGGCGTACGTGCAGCCCGGCATGGTGGACGTGCACAACCACCACGCGCTGGCCGGGCGCGCCGAGCTGTTCGAGCTGACCCTCTCGGCGGCCCAAGGGTTCGACGAGGTGCTGGCGGCGGTGCGGAGCTGGGCGGCGCGGCTGGGGCCCGACCAGTGGGTGATCGGCGGCGGCTGGGGGTCCGGGCTGGTCGGCACGGTGTCCGAGGAGGCGGCCCGGCGCGCGCTCGACGACGCGGCCGGCGGGCGCCCGGTGCTGCTGGCGGACGACAGCCGGCACAACCGGTGGGCCAGCTCGGCGGCGCTGCGGCTGGCCGGGATCGCGGACGACACCCCGGATCCGGCCGGCGGCGTGATCGTGCGTGACCCCAGGACGGGTGCGCCCTCCGGCCTGCTGCTGGAGGCCGCCGCCCAACCGGCGGAGCGGGCCGCGCGGGCGGAGGCGGCCACCACCGCCGAGCAACACGTCGCCGCCTCGCGCCGGGCGATCGAGATCCTGCACTCCTACGGGGTGACGGCGTTTCAGGACGCGGCGGTCTCGGTGGACATCCTGGGCGCCCTGCACGCGCTCGACGGCGCCGGCGACCTGCACGCCTGGGTGGTCAGCTCGATGTTGATCAACGACCAGATCTTCGGGTTCGAGCCCGTCGGGAAGGCCCTGATCGAGGTCGGCCACGGGTACCGGAGCACCCACCACCGGCCGGACTTCGTCAAGATCTTCCTGGACGGGGTGCCGCCGACCCGCACGGCGGCGTTCCTGGAGCCCTACCTGCCGGACGACGCGCACGGCGCCTGCCACCGGGGCGAGACCACCATGCGCCCGGACGAGCTGGTGGACTGGCTGCGCACGGTGGCCGGCGCCGGGCTGTCCACGAAGATCCACTGCACCGGGGACGCGTCGGTGCGCGCGGCGCTGGACGCGATCGAGCGGGTGCGCGGCGAGGGGCACCGGGAGGTGCGGTTCCAGATAGCGCACGGCCAGTTCGTGCACCCCGACGACGTCCCCCGGTTCGCCGCGCTGGGGGTGTCGGCGGACATCTCGCCGTTCATCTGGTGGCCCGGGGTGATCCCGTCGGCGATCGCGGAGGTGCTGCCCGCCGAGCTGGCCGGCCACATGCAGCCGAACCGGGCGCTGCTGGACTCCGGGGCGCTGGTCGCCGGCGGCTCGGACTGGCCGGTGAGCGAGACGCCGAACGCCTGGGAAGGCATCCAGGGGCTGGTGACCAGGCAGGACCCGAACGGTCAGCACCCGGGGTCGCTCTGGCCGGAGCAGGCGATCACGCTGGAGGAGGCCATCGCCGTGTTCACCCGCAACTCGGCCGTCGCGACGGGCCTCGACGACGTGACGGGCTCGCTCACCCCCGGGCGGTCCGCCGACTTCCTGGTGCTGAACCAGAACCCGTTCGAGGTCCCGGCCACCGAGCTGGCGCGCACCCACGCCGTGCAGACCTGGTTCGCCGGCCGGCAGGTGTTCTCCCGCGACTAGCGTGTGGTTCAGGCGATGACGAAGCGCTGCAGGTCCTGGCCCACGGTGACGGGGCCGTCGTAGCCCTGCCGGGCCCAGTTCGTCCACTTGTCGATGTTGATCGGGCTCTCCACCAGGTCGCCGATGTGCGACAGGACCAGCTTCTTGGCCTGCGCCTTCTGTGCGATGGGGCCGAGCTCCTGGACCAGGACGTGCGACTGGAGCATGTGGTCGAGCACGGCCGGGTTCGGGTTCGCGCCCTCCACGCTGATCGCCTCGTGCACCAGGATGTCGGTGCCCCGGGCGAGCGTGATCAGGTTGTCGGTCTTGGCGGTGTCGCCGGAGAAGGTGACCGAGCCGTACGCGGTGTCGAACCGGAAGGCGAACGCCGGGAACACCGGGCCGTGCGGCACCAGCGTGGCCGTGACCTGGACCCGGTCGTCGCGCATCACCGGGAACGGCTGGGTGGGCGGCGCCGTCGTGGCGTAGCTCGCGCCGACCTCGGGCAGCGCGATCTCGTGCACCTGGCTGAGCGTGCGCGGGTCGCGGATGGACATGTCGCGCATGAAGATGTTCGTGCTGTACGCGTAGGCCTCATGGGCCTTCTCGGTCATCTCGGCGGTCCCCGGGGCGGGCGGGGCCACCGTCGGCGCCTGGCCGCCTCCGAAGGCGGCCGGCAGCCCGCCGGCCGGGCCGGGGCCGTACACCGCGATGGGTCCGGCGAGGCTGTCCTTGTGGGTGTTCGGGATGTGCCCGCCGAGCATGAAGAAGTTGTAGTAGTCGGCGATGTGGTCGGCGTGCAGGTGGGTCAGGAAGATCGCGCTCAACGAACGCAGCGTGAGCCCGGCCCGCAGGTACTGGGTGGCCGCCGAGCGGCCGCAGTCGATCACGTAGGTCCGCCCGTCCACGATCAACGCCGAGGCGATCCCGGTGCGGTCGGCCTCGATCGGCGGCCCGGCCTGGGTGCCGAGCAGCACCAGCTCCAGCTTCCCCCGGGGCGGCGGCTGGGCGCTGGGTGCCGTGGTGCCCGCCGGGGCCGGGGTGGTGCCGCTGGGTGCGCAGCCCGCGATCCCGGCCAGCGCGGCCAGCCCACCGACTCCGGACAACACCGAGCGCCTTGCCAGCCGGCCCGCGCCCGCCCCGGCGTCCGAGCAACAGTTGATCAGACCCATGGCGGGACGGTACGGCGCGTTGGCCCGGTGACGGAACGTTCGTTGCCGACCGCGCACCGTGAAACAACTTTTAGTTCGCTCTCGGACAAACGTGGTCAGGGCCGCGAGAGCGGAAGCGGGCGGTCCTCGACGACGCGCTTCATGACGATGGTGGAGGTGAGCCGCTGCACGCCGGGCAGGGCGGCCAGCGTCTCGTCGCGCAGCGCCGCGTACCCGTCAAGATCGGGGGCGGTGACGCGCACCAGGTAGTCGGGGTCGCCGAACAGCCGCTCCGCGTGCCGGACCTCGGGGACGGCGGCCAGCGCGGACTCGAACGCGGTGATGGTGGCGGCGTCCTCACGGTCCATGGTGACGCTGACCAGCACCTCGAAGCCGAGGCCGACGGCGGCGGCGTCGATCACCGCGCGGTAGCCCCTGATCGCTCCCGACCGCTCCAGCTCGCGCAGCCGCCGGTGGCAGGGCGCGGCGCTGAGCCGTACCCGCTGGGCCAGCTCCGTGACGGTGAGCCGGCCCTCCACCTGAAGCTCGGCAAGGATCTTTCTGTCGATCGCGTCCACGCGCACGATCCTTTCAGTCTCCCCGGCGCCCAGGGCATGGATTCGCACGAATGCATCCCTGCATCTGTCGTACGTTCGCTGAGTGGACGGGATCGTGGAGTGGCTGCCGGTCGCGGCGGCGGTGTTCGCGGTGCCGCAGTTCCTGCCGCAGCTGGCCAGTCTCTGGCGCTCCGGCGACACGGCCGGGCTGTCCTGGTCGTGGGCGGCGCTGACCAGCGTGAGCAACGGCGGCTGGATCGCCTACTTCGCGCTGTCCGGGTTCTGGACGGCGCTGGTGCCGGCGACCTCAGTGACGGTGCTGGCCGGCGCGCTCGCCGTGCTGCTCGCCCGCCGGGTGCGGGTCCCGCGCCGGCACGCCGCGGTCGCCGGCGGCTGGGCCGCGCTGCTCGCGGTCGCCTGGGCGGTGGCCGGCCGCGCCGGGATCGGCACCGCGCTGGCCGCGTCGTTCGTGCTGCAGGTCGTGCCGTCGGTGTGGACGGCGTACCGCACCGACCGCCCGACCGGGATCTCGGTCGGGACCTGGTGGCTGATCCTCGCCGAGCTGGCCTGCTTCGGGGTCTACGGGGTGTACAGGTCGGACCCCCGGCTGATCGTGCTGGGCTGCACGGGGGTGGCGGCCAGCGTGCTCATGCTGGCCCGCGCCTACCGGTACTCGGGGTGCAGGGACAGGGCGATGAACGACAGCGGCCGGTCTACCCGCTCGTAGCCCAGCGGGCAGTGCCTGGTGCCGGCCGGGATGTAGATGGCCGTCGAGGTGTCGATGACGTGCGTGGTGCCGTCGAGGTCGATGTGCGCCACGGCGCCGAGGTCGTCCAGGTCGTCGGGGTTGTTGCCCATGAAGAGCAGCACCTCGTCGTAGTCGTGGGTGTGTTCGAGCACGTACGGGTTGGGCGTGGGCACCCGGTAGATCCAGCTGTAGGCGACGTGCACCTTGCTGGCGGGCACCTGCCGGCCGCTCATCATGGCGAAGGCGCCGCTGGTGCCGCCCTCGACCTCGCCGTAGGCGAGCACGCCTTCGTTCGGCAGCTCCTCGCGGACCATCTTGCGGACGATGTAGCTCTCGGACATGCGGCTCCCCTACCTCGTCGATTCCTCTGCCACCGGCCCCTGGCCGGCCCCGGTGCGGTGCACGGCGGCGTGCAGCTCGGCCAGGTCGTCGCGGCCGAGGTCCAGGTCCAGCGCGGGCGCCCAGCCGTCGACCTGGTCGGGGGTGCGGGCGCCGACGATCACGCCGGTGACACCGGTTTGCGCCGCCGCCCAGGCCACCGGGACCACCGCCGGCCCCACCTCGTGACGGGCGGCGACCGGGCGCAGCGCGTCCTGCAGGGCCAGGTTGCGGGACAGCTTGGGCTCGGTGAACTCGGCGGCCCGCGAGCGCCAGTCGTCCTCGGGCAGCGCCGCCGCGCGGGCCTCGGTGAACGCGCCGGTGAGCAGCCCGAACTGCATCGGGCCGTACACGATCACGCCGGTCCCCCGCTCGGCGCACCACGGGATGACGTCCGCCAGCGCGGACCGGTTGACCAGCGACAGCGGCGGCTGCAGTGAACCCACCGGGCCGACGGCGGCGCAGCGCGCCAGCAGCTCGGTGTCGAAGTTCGAGACTCCCACCGCGCGCGCCTTGCCCTCACGCACCAGCGCCAGCATCGTCGCCCAGGACTCCTCGACCGGCGGGCCGGACGGATCCGGGTCGTGGATCTGGTACAGGTCGATGTGGTCCACGCCGAGCCGGCGCAGCGAGTCCTCGCACTCGCGCCGGATCGACTCCGGCCAGAGGCTGGTGTCCTCGTCGCCGCGCTCGTTCCAGACCAGCCCGCACTTGGTGAACACCAGCGGCCGGTCCGCCTCGGGCAGCTCGCGCAGCGCCCGCCCGACCACCAGCTCGGAATGCCCGTGGCCGTAGACCGGCGCGGTGTCCACCCAGTTCACGCCGCGCTCGACCGCCCGGTGCAGGGCGGCGACCGAGTCGTCGTCGTCCTGCGCGCCCCAGCCCATCGCGCCGGGGCCGCCCATCGCCCAGGTGCCCAGGCCGACCCGGCTGATGCTCAGGCCGGTGTCGCCCAGCTCGTGTCGGGTCATCGCGGGCTCCAGGGTCGGGTGGCGCCGGCCGGCGCGACGGGCAGGACCAGGCGGGACAGGTGGGCCGGTTCGTGGTGGACGGTCTGGTGCGCGCTGGCCACCTCGGCGGACTCGCCGAACGGGGCGCCGGTGTTGGGGTTGCGGTCGTAGTGCGGGAAGTTGCTGCTGGACACCTCCAGCCGGATGCGGTGGCCGGGGGCGAACACGTTGCTGGTCGCGCCGAGGTCGATGGTGTACTCGGTGACCTCGCCTGAGACCAGCGGTTGCGGGGTGCTGGGTGACGCGCGGTAGCGGGCGCGCAGGATGCCGTCGGTGAGGTTGCGGGCGTAGCCGCACGGCTCGACGTCGACCAGCTTCGCCGTCCAGTCGGTGTCCGGGGCCGACGAGCCGGCGTGCAGCACCAGCCGCACCGGGCCGGTGACCTCGACCGGCTCGGCCAGCGGCGCCGAGGTGTAGACCAGGACGTCCTGGCGCGCCTCGATCGGGCGCTGGTCGAAGACGCCGCCGACGGTGTGCACGGGGCTGCAGCACAGGCCGCCGCCGAGCGTCGGCACCGGGTCGCGGGGGTTGTAGACGTAGCTGTCCGGCGGCTCGGCGGCCGGCTGTTCGCGGCTGAGCACGCCGTCGCCGTTCAGCGTGTTCGCCAGCCCGCCGCTGCGCAGGTACCAGTCCTGCCACTGCGTACCCGGCAGCGGCCAGCCGTCGGCCACCCGCCACCGGTCCGCGCCCATGGTGAACAGCAGCACCGGCGGCTCGGCGCCGATGCCGTCGTCCGCGTCGCGCAGCCAGGCGTCGAACCAGCGCAGCTGCATGCCGTCGGCGTCGACGGCCGGTCCGGTGGCGCGGCGGCCGAAGTTCCACGACCCGACCGGGTTGCCGGTGAAGATGCCGGCGTGCTGCCACGGCCCGATCAGCATCCGCTGCCGCCCGCGCACCTCCTCCGGCGCCCGCGAGCGCATGCCGGCGAAGTTCTCCAGGGTGCCGCCGTTGAAGATGTCGTACCAGCCGCCCAGGTTGAACGACGCTACCGAGATCGTCTCGTAGTCGCGGGACACGTCGATGTCGCGCCAGAACTCGTCGTAGTCGGGGTGCACCAGCCAGTCCCGGTAGTACGGGGCGATCTTGGCCAGCGAGGGGTGGTCGGAGAGAGGCAGCCGGGCGGCCCGTTCGGCCAGCTCGTCCGCGCCGTCGATCAGGTCCTCGCGGATCGCCTCCGGCGCCCCGCCGTCGCGGCGCACCCCCGCGAGCGCCAGCGCGTGGGTCCACCCGAGGCTGAAGCTGAGCTGGAACGCGCCGCCCCGGTAGGTCCAGCCGTGGTGGTAGTTCGAGGACGTGACGTTTGGCGCGATCGCCTTGAGCGCCGGGTGCCCTGACCTGGCCGCCTGCCACTGGGTGACCCCGTCGTAGGAGCCGCCGAACATGCCGACCTTGCCGTCGCACCACGGCTGCGCGGCGATCCAGTCGACGGTGTCGTAGCCGTCCTCGCGCTCGTTGACGAACGGGGTGAACGTCCCGTCCGACTCGCCGCGCCCCCGGATGTCCTGCAGGACCACGGCGTACCCGGCGCTGGCCGCGCGCAGCGTGAACGTGCCGTACATGTCCAGGCTGGAGCGGTCGTACGGGGTGCGGAAGACCAGCGCCGGGTTGCGCCCGCCGCCGGCCGGGCGGTAGACGTCCGCCCTCGTGACCGTCCCGTCACGCAGCGGGATCGGCACCCCCCTGTCGACTGTCAGGCTCGACATGAATCCCCTCTCAGGACTTCGCGGCGATCTTGGCCTGCTGCCAGCCGGCCAGGAACTCGTTGAGGCCGACCAGGTTCGGGTCGTCGGGCTTGGCGGGTGGGAAGTTCACCGAGGGGTTCTCGGCGAACAGCTTGGGCAGGTCGTCCACCGGGACGCTCTGCCGGTACCAGTCCGGCAGCCATGTCGTCGCGCCCTTGATCCCGGGCACCGAGGGCGAGCGTTCGGCGATCGCGCGGCCCACCTCCGGGGTGAGGAAGTTGTCGAGGAACTCGTGCACGGCGCCGGTGTGCTCGGCGTTCTTCACCGTGGAGAGCAGCACGCCGTAGCTGGTCCCGCCCTCCTTCATCGCGACGGTCGCGCGGAAGGACTTCTTGCCCTGGTCGAGCATCTTCGGCAGGAATCCCAGCTCGACGCCGCAGGCGATCACCTCGCCGGAGCCCATCAGCGTGGCCAGGTCCGCCGCCGAGCGCGGCAGCGCCCTGGCCTGCCTGATGAACCGGGTCACCAGCGCGATCGCCTCGGCCAGTTGCGGCCTGGTGAGCTTCGACGCGTCGTAGCCCAGCAGCCGGGCGCCGCTCTCCATCGAGCCGGGGTCGTCGAGCACGGCGATCCGGCCCTTGTACTTCGGGTCGAGCAGGTCGAAGTACGAGGTCGGCGCCGGCATCTCCGCCGAGTCGTAGACGATGCCGCTGACCGCCCAGTACTTCGGGATGCCGATCACCCGGCCCTGGGCGTCGCGTTGGGTGCCGGCGAAGCTGGGGCCGCCGAAGTCCTGGATCACGTTGGCGTAGTGGGGGATGCGGGCGGTGTCGATCGGCGCGAACAGGTCCAGGCTCTGCCAGCCGGTGCGGAACTGGTTGATCCAGTTGACCAGGTTCACGCCCTGGGTGCCGCCGGCGGCGAGCTTCTGCAGCGCGGTGGTGTCGTCGGGGACGAACTGCGGGCGGACCACCACGCGGCTGCGCCGCAGCCAGTCCTCGAAGGACGGCACCTTGTGCAGCAGCTCCATGGTGTCGCTGCCGCCCATGAAGTTGATCTCCCCGCCGGAGCCGCCGTCGTCGTCACCGGAGCCGCAGGCCGTTGCCAGCGTGGTCAGCCCGGTCGCGGCCGCCAGCCGGAACAGGGTGCGGCGGTTGGCGATCACCGCGCGCCGACCTTGGCCTGTTGCCAGCCGGTGAGGAACTCGCTCAGGCCTATCCGGTCCGGGCCGGTGGCCTGCGCAGGCGGGAAGTCGAGCGACGGGTTGTCGTGGAACAGCTTGGGCAGGTCGTTCACCGGGACGCTCTCGGTGTACCAGTCCGGCAGGTACTTGGTCGCGCCCTTGATCGCCATCACCGACGGTGAGCGTTTCGCCATCGCCTGCGCCACGTCGTCGGTCAGGAAGTGGTCGAGGAACGCGTGCACGGCGTCGGTGTCGTCGGCGTTCTTGAGGGTGGACATCAGCGTGCCGTAGCTGAAGCCGCCCTCCTTGAGCGCGATCGTCACCCGGAACGACTTCTTGCCCTGGTCGAGCATCTTGGGCAGGAACGAGGCGTCCACCGGGCAGGCGATCACCTCGCCGGAGCCCATCAGCGTGGTCAGGTCCGCGGAGCCCTGCGGCAGCGCGCGGCAGGCCTTCACGAACCGGCCCATCAGGTCGATGACCTCACGGAACTGGGCCTTGGTCAGGGCCGGCGGATCATACCCGAGGATCAGGCAGCCGATGATCATCGTCGCCCCGGGGTCGTCGAGCATCGCGACCCTGCCCTTGTACTTCGGGTCGAGCAGGTCGGTGTACGAGGTCGGCGCGGGCATGGCCGCCGAGTCGTAGACGATGCCGCTGACCGACCAGGTCTCGGGGATCGCGATCACCCGGCCCTGGGCGTCGCGCTGGGTGCCGGCGAAGCTGGGGCCGCCGAAGTCCTGGATCACGTTGGCGTAGTGCGGGATCCGGGCGGTCTCGAGGGGCGCGAACAGGTCCAGGCTCCGCCAGCCGTTCCTGAACTGGTTGATCCAACTGACCAGGTTCACCCCCTGCGGGCCGCCGGCGGCCAGCTTCTGCAGCGCGGCGGTGTCGTCCGGGATGAACTGCGGGCGCACCACCACGCCGTCGCGCCGCAGCCAGTCCTCGAAGGACGGCACCTTGTGCAGGACCTCCATGTCGGAGGTGCCGCCCATGTAGTTGATCGTCGCGCCGGAGCGGCCACCGCCGCCGCAGGCCGAGGCCAGGCCGGCGACCGTCGCGGCGGCACCGACCCGCAGAAAACCCCGACGATCGAGAAGCCTCATGAGAGATACCCCCTCCGCCGATCACTGCCGATCACTCAGGAGCGAGCCAGCCGTCCAGGACGTTGCGCGTGAGCCGGGAGATGCCGTTGCGGTAGCCGTTCGCGGACAGCCCGTGGGAGAACGAGATCGAGCCGGTGGCGAACACCGAGCCGCCGCCCCGGGTGCGGAAGTACACGATGTCCGAGCGCACGTCCGGATGCTCGGTGCCGCCGAGGCCCGGGTGGGTGCCGGTCAGCTCCTCCACCGCCAGCTGGTACCGGTCGCCCAGGCCCGTCGACGTCGCCAGCACCACCGCGTCCGGCGGGCTGCCCAGGGCCGGGTCGTACCTGTCCACCTCGTTGCCCGCCGCGCCGCCGTCGACCATCGCGGCGTCGCCGAACACCTCGCCGACCCCGTCCAGCAGCCGCGCCGCCTCGCCGGGGCCGGTGCGGTAATGACCCGCCGGGCCCGAGCCCTGCGCGGTGAACCCGACCCCGAAGACCTTCTGCGGCGGCCGCCCGCGCATCCGCCACAGCCCGCCGCGCTCGCCGGTGGTCGCGTGGTAGTACTCCCCCGGCCGCGCCTGCCACGTGCGGGTGCCGCTCTCCGCCCGCCGCAACTCCATCACGTGCGGCAGCTCCGGATGGAACGACACCACCCAGTAGAACCCGTTGCCGCCCAGGTAGCCGAGGTTCCCGCCGCCGTCCAGGTAGCCCTCGATGGCGTCGAGCATCTGGGCCGAGGCGTACTCCGGGTGCGCGCCGGTCACCACCGCCCGGTAGCGGCCGAGCAGTCCCGCGCCCTCGGCGTGCAGGTCGTGGTCGGTGATCACGTCGAACTGGTAGCCCTGCTCGGCCAGCCAGTCCACGATGTACAGGTCGGTGGTCAGCCAGGCCGGCGAGAGGTGCACCTTGAAGCCGGGGTCCAGGGTGAGGATCGGGCGGCTCCAGGAGGCGTAGCAGCAGCCGGCGCCGTCGCTGTGCGTGGCGTATACGGAGTGCCCGAGGTCGTAGCGCCGCTCCAGGAACGCGTTGCCGGGCTGGACCACCGGCACGTACCCGAGGCCGCGTTCGTTGGCGTAGGCCAGGTAGGTCGCGGTGGGCAGCAGCAGCGCCAACTCGGCGGTGGCGGTGCCGGACGGTGGGCGGACCACGAACGGGATGTTGCGCTCGGCCGGGCCGTCCACGTCGGCGACCCGCAGCGCGTAGACCCCGCTGGGCAGGCCGCGCGGGACGGTGAACACCTGGGTGGGGCGCCAGTTGCTGTCGGCCAGGGCGTCGTCGTGGAGGTGCACGGCGCCGTAGCCGGCGGGGTCCTCGGCGTAGTGGTCGCGGCGGCCGGTCCAGTGGCGGCCGGTGACGCCCTGGACCGGCAGGTTCACCAGCCGGCCGGCCAGCTCGGGGTGTCCGGCGCACTCGACGGTCAGCGAGGCGGCGGCCGGCTCTCCCTCGGGCGGCCCCAACCACCAGCGGTACGGGGCGGCGGGCGCGGCCGGGTCCTCGCTCACGGCGGTGGTCAGCTCGCGGCGCGACAGCGCGCGCGGCCACACCGCCGGGTCCTCGATCTTGCCGTTGTAGTGCGCGTCGGTCGGGGTCAGCGCGCCGAGCAGGAGAACGTCCGACCCGGCCGGAACCATCCCGGGGCCGCCGCTTTCCACCGCCGCCAGGCCGGCGCCCACCACGACCGGGCTGAGCAGGCTGTTCGTCGAGGTCACCACCGGCCGCGCGACCAGCACCGTCTGTCCGGTCCGGGGGTCGTAGCTGGCCCCGACCGCGTGCCACACCTCCAGCGGCAGCGGGTCGGACAGCCGGGCGGCGACCTCGCCGGCGCCGGTGCCGACCCAGAACGCCGGGCGGCCCTCCTCGTCCAGGCCGAGCGCGTAGCCGCGCGGGCCGTCCGGGTCCCAGCGGGCCACGATCGCCTGCCGGCCGCCGGTGCGACGGGTGGCCAGCACGAACGCCACGATCGACACGCCGTCCACCCCCGCCAGCGCCCCGCCCGAGTCTTCTATCGAGATGTGCGAGCCGACCTGGGTGGCCTGCCGGACGCCGGGACAGCGGCCGGTCCACTCCGACTCCACCCGCTGCTCGCGCACCCCCGGCCCGGACGGGCTGTCGTCGCCGTGCCGCAACCGGACCAGCTCGGTGGTGTACCGCTCGACGCCCTCGGCGCTGATCATGAACGTGATCCGCTCGCCGGGCGCCACGCTGACCCGGTCGGCGTAGCCGAGCAGCACCGGCTCGTCGGCGGGCACCGGCGGTCCGTCCACCGCGTGCTCGGCCGGGTCCTCGCCCCAGCCGAACACCTCGAACAGCTCCCGGTGCAGGCATGCCGTCCGCGCTTCGTCGAGGTCGTCGAACACCCGCGCGTCCGCGATCCGGTACGGCGCGCCCCGGTGCGCGGGCGGGCGCACCAGCCGCCACTCCCGCCGGGCACTCGACTCGTACACGGCCAGCCGGTCGGCCGGCCGGCGGCGGGACAGGAACCGCAGCAGCCGGGCCAGCGGCTCCGGGTGGTCGCCGTCGGGGTCCTTGGCGTAGTCGGCGAGCAGCTCCGGGGTGAGCGATGCGCCCAGCTCGGCGACCCGGTCGGTGTCGAACCGCGCGTGCACGGCGGCCACCTGGTCCGCACCGGTGGGAATGTCACTCACGGCGTGCCCCTCTGCGACGTCACAGAAACGGTATGACCGCCCACCGGGGTCAGACAGACACCCGTGCCGGCCGCTGTGTCACTACCGCGAGACGGTGTCCCGCTCAAAGTCACCTGTCGCGCTCTGAGCCTCGGCCACGACGCCACTCCGCTGTGATCGCGCGGCCAATGCGTTGGTCGTAACGCGCCGCGAGGAACCAGCGGGTGAGCTTCAGGATCGGCCCGGCGGCATGACCCAGGTCAGCGTTCAGCTGCCGCCGACGAACGGCCGACGTCGGTCGAAGCTCAACGGTGTCCGGGATGGCCGCGAGGCAGCCGCGATGCAGCAAGGCCGGGCCGGGCACAAAGATCCCGGGAACCAGGTGTATGCCGCACACAGCGAGCGGGTAAGGATCTTCGGGCTCATAGACGGCATGGACGTGGTAGTCGGTCATGTCCAGCAGCAGGGCGAAGGTCAGCGTCTCCTCGTCACCCACAGCGTCCCCGTGCGCCACGCCACCGCGACTATCCTCAGGCACATGTCCTCCTCGAACAGGTGATCAGATGTAGATCAACCCTGGACCGGTGTGAGGCCGGGGACTCGCAAAGAACTCGCAAGGGACTGCGAATGGCTGACAACGATCGGGTCGGGACGCGAGTCGCCAAGGGCCGGCGGATACGTGGCCTTACCCAGACCGCCCTGGCCCGCCGAATGCATGTCTCAACAAGCCTGGTCAGTCAGGTAGAGCGCGGGGTCACCCCCGCCTCAGCGGCGTTCGTCGCGGCGGCGTCCCGGGCGTTGGGGGTGCCGGTCGAAGAGTTGTGGAACCAACCGCCCGATGCGTTCGGCACCGAACGCCAACACGTCGTAGACCTTGAGACGGCCGTTGTTGAAGGCCGGGACGTGGTAGCGATCGACGCCCCCGCCCCTGACCTGGACGACCTGTCGCCGCGGCTGGACGGGGTGGCTGTCCTACAACGCCACTCCCGCTACCAGGAAAGCTCCCATGCCCTGCCGGAGATCATCAGAGGGTTACACCGGGTCGCGGAATCCGCACCGGTGGGGAGGGCGTCGGAACGCGCGCACGCGAGGTTGGCGTTCGCGTACAGCTGCGCGCTGTACTGCTTGCACCGGCTCGGGTCGCCGGTGACCGGGCATGCCGCCGAACGAGGGGCCGCTGCCGCCCGACACGCCGGCGATCCTTTGCTCGCGGCGTTCGCCGAGGCCAATCGGGCCGTTCCGTTGCTGTACCGAGGGTCCTACGCGGTGGCCGAACGGGTCGTCGCGCGGGGCAGGGCGTCGCTGGACGAGGAGCAGGGCGAGGCTCCGGTCTGCGCGGTGCGCGGGGCGATGCACCTACAGTCGGCGATCATCGCGGCCCGCGCTGGCCAACCCGACTTGGCGGACGGTCACATCACCGAGGCGAGAGACCTCGCTCGGTGGGTTCCCGATCTCGGGCCTGACGCCGACTACTACGACACGGGGTTCTCCGCTACCAACGTCGAGTTCCACGCGGTCGCGGCGGCGGTCGAGTTGGGCGACGGCACTACGGCCGTGGCTCGCGGCGCAGACCTGGAGGTGCCCGACTCGGTGATGCGGTCGCGGCGCGGACACCATCACATCGATATGGCGGCGGCGTGGCTGCTGCACGGTGACCGTGATCGGGCGTTCGAGCAGTTGCACAGGGCACGGGAGGTGACGCCGCAACAGACCCGCTATCACCCTCAGGTGCGTGAGATCGTGGGGGCGATCGCGGAGACGGACAGGCGACGCACGGACAGCCTGTCCGGGTTTGCCAGCTGGGTGGGGATCAAGGACCTGTAGTCGCCCCGTCCGGCCAGCCGATCCACCTGCGCCGGCGGAACTCCCCCGGGCTGATGCCGACCTCGCGCTTGAAGAACCGCCCGAAGTAGGACGGGTTGTCGAAGGCCAGCGCGTCGGCGACCTGGGCGACCGTCAGCTCGGTGTGCACCAGCAGCCGCTTGGCCTCCACCGTCAGCGCCTCCCGGATGATCTCCGCCGGGGTGCGTCCGGTGGCCTTGCGGACCACGTCGGCCAGGTGTTTGGCGGTGACCCCGATCCGGTCGGCGTAGCCGCGCACCGTCTGCTCGGTGAGGATCAGCTCGCTGACCAGCCGGCGGAACCGGGTGGCCAGCACGGTGGCCCGGTCGTCGGCGGCCGGGGCGGCCGCAATGCGCTGCATCCGCCGCATCTCGACGATCAGCACGTGCAGGTAGGCCTGCAGCACCGACTCGTCGCAGTCGCCGTCCCTGCGGTACTCCCGCTCCATCGCTTCCAGCAGCGTGCTGATCGTGGTGACCTTCTCCGGCGGCGAGCGCAGCGCCGGGCCGGCGCCCAGCGGGGTGAGCATCGTGTTGTCGCCGCCACCGCCGCGCTCGCCGTACCGGGTGGGCAGGAAGTCCTCCATGAACAGCACCAGGTAGCCGTCCGGCGAGGTCCGGCACTCCCAGAACTGCACCTGCCGGGGCGCCACCAGGTACAGGGTCACCGGGCGCACGTCGTACGGCACGAAGTCGATCACGTGCGTGCCCGAGCCGCCGGTGACGAACAGCAGCTCGTAGAACTCGTGGCGGTGCGGGAAGGCGGCGTAGGAGAACGGCGCCAGCTCGGCGAACGAGCCCATCGCGAACCCGGCCGGGCCGGACGCCATCAGCTGCTCGTCGAAGCCGTGCAGTGGTAGCTCCCCTCGCGCGGAGTCGGTCGTCATCGCCGTGTCCTCACTCCCGCGCGAGCACCCGACCGTCCGCCGGGTCCCACGACAGCGACACCGTCGAGCCGACCGGGCACGGGTGGCGGTCGGTGGCGGGGGCCTCCACCTTGAGCTCGGTGTCCATCCCGTCCACCGCCAGCCGGTAGCTGTACGAGCTGCCCCGGAACGCCACGTCGTGCACGGCCGCGCGCAGCCCGTCGGCCCGGCCGTCGGCGGGCATCGGGACGGCCCGGATCGCCTCCGGGCGCACCACCAGCCAGCCCCGGCGGTGGCTGCCGACGTCGTCCACGTCGCAGGTGGCCCCGCCGCGCCAGCCGTTCATGGCCACGGTGGCCACCGAGCCGTTGCGTTCCAGGACGTCCACCGGCAGCACGTTGGTGTCCCCGACGAACCGCGCCGCGAACACCGAACGCGGGCGGCGGTACAGCTCGGCGGGGGTGGCGACCTCGGCCAGCCGTCCGCCGTCGAACACCGCTACCCGGTCGGACAGCGCGAGCGCCTCCCGCTGGTCGTGTGTGACGTAGACGAACGTGGCCCTGGTGTCGCGGTGCATCCGGCGCAGCTCGGCCTCCATCTCCAGGCGGACCTTCAGGTCCAGCGCGGACAGCGGCTCGTCCAGCAGCAGCACCCGGGGCCGCAGCAGCAGCGCCCGCGCCAGCGCCACCCGCTGCATCTGGCCGCCGGACAGCTCGTGGCTGCGCCGCCGCTGGTACCCGGGCAGCCGGACCAGCTCCAGCGCCTCGTACACCCGCCTGGCCAGCTCGTCGCGGCCCAGCCCGACTCGGCGCAGCCCGAACGCCACGTTGCCGAACACGTCGAGGTGCGGGAACAGCAGCGGGCGCTGGAACACCATGTTCACCGGGCGACGGTTCGGTGGCACCGAGGTCAGGTCGTCGCCGGCCAGCCGCACGGTGCCCTCGGTCGGCGCGATGAAGCCGCCGACGATCCGCAGCAGCGTGGTCTTGCCGCAGCCGGACGGCCCCAGCAGGGTCAGGAACTCCCCGGGCTCGACCCGCAGGTCCACCGAGTCCAGCGCCAGGTCCGCGTGGCCGTACCGATGCGAGACGCCGACGATGTCAAGCGACATGGATGTCCCCGATTCCGGTACGAAGCTCCCTGTCCCGGACCCTGGCCAGGTACAGCGCACCGGCGGCACACAGGAACAGCACCTGCGACACGGCCATCAGCAGCGTGGAGACCGCATTGATCATCGGCGTGACCTCCTTCGTCAACAATGACTGGAGGAACATCGGCACGGTGGAGTCGTTGCCGATGAGGAAAAAGGTGATCGGGAACTCGTCGAAAGAGGCAAGGAACGTCAGGCAGCCGGCGCCGAGAATGAACGGCCAGGTGATCGGCAGCACCACCCGGAAGAACACGCCCACCGGCCCGGCGCCGAGATCGCGGGCGATCTCCACCAGCGTTCCGCTCAGCCGCTCGAACGCCCCGCGCAGCAACAGCACGGCGATCGGCAGCGTGACGATGAACTGGCCGACCACCACCGTGGCGAAGGAGTTCTGGACGCCGATCGAATGGAAGAACACCAGCAGCGAGGTGGCCACGAACACCGAGGGCAGCGCGATCGGCAGCAGCACCAGGCCGTTCACGCCGTTGCCCAGCCGGCGGCGCGTCGACGCCAGGCCGTACGCCGTGGGCACCGCCGCGACCATGGTGACCACCGTGACCGTGACCGCCACCCGCACGCTGAACCGCAGCGCCGCGACGAAGTCGGGGCTGCCGAACAGCTCGTCGTACCAGCGGGTGGAGAAACCGGTGAACGGCAGGGACAAACCCGGCGTGCGGTGGAACGAGAACAACACGGTGATCACCAGCGGCGCGTACAGGAATGCCAACGCCAACGCGGCGAACGCCCCGCCCCACCACGATGCGCGTCGGCTCATTCCGGCCACACGACGTCACCCACCCTCGCCAGCCGCAGCAGGCCCATCGCCAACCCATACAACAACACATAGGCGGCCGCCATGGTGAAACTCAGCGCCGCTCCGGCCGCCCAGTCGCCGGTCACCATGAAGCTGCTCTGGATCTGCACGCCGAACAGCACGGTGGAGGTGCCGCCGAGATAGGCCGGCGCGACCCAGTCGGTGGACGCGAAGAGAAACGCGACCAGCGCCGCCACCGTGATCGGCTTGGCCATCAGCGGCAGGATCACCCGCCGCCAGGTGTGGAACGCGCCGTAGCCCAGGTCGCGGGTCAACTCCAGGTAGGCCGGGTCCAGCGGGCGGAAACCGGCGTAGACCAGCAGCACCATCAGCGGCAGGTACAACTGCGTCTCGGCGATCACGATGGCGAACGAGTTGAACAGCAGGAAGGTCAACGGCCGGTCGATCAGGCCGACCTGCGCCAGGCCGAGGTTGATCACGCCGTTGGCGCCCAGCAGGGTCCGCCAGGCGTAGATCCGCACCAGGTAGCTGGCGAACATCGTGGCCACCAGCAGCATGCTCACCGGCACCGCCAGCCGGCCCGCGCGGTACCGCAGCCAGTAGGCGATGGCCACCGCGAACACCGTGCACACCGCCGCCGTGGCCGCGCCGATCACCGCCGAGTTGACCGCCAGCGCGCCGGCCAGCCCGGAGGTGAACAGCGCGGCGTAGTTGTCCACGGTCAGCGGCGGCTCGGCGCGCGTCATGCCCAGGCTGGTCAGGAAGCTCTCGTACAGGAACCGCAGCAGGGGCAGGCCGAACAGCACCAGCATGACCACCCCGACCGGCACCGCGACCACCACCGGATCGCGCGCCAGCCGGGCGCGGCGGCGGCCGACCGGAGCCGCGGCCACCCGGACAGCGGCCTCCCCCATCACCGGGCCGCTGAGACCGGGCGCGCGCGGCGGGGCGCGGTGAGCCTGCCCCTCCGGCCGCTCACCGGCACGCCGGAGCACGGCACGATCCGGCGCTCGACTCCCGATCCTCCCAACACGGAACACCTCCGATCGGCCTCGCCCAGCCTGACCCGTCGCGTACATGCCGAAAAGACACTTACGGGTGCGCGAGTGTCACTGGTGCGAACTCACCGCCGCTCTCGCGCCGCCGTGCATGCCAGCGACCCAAGGGGGGAGGTCAGCCTCGACGCGGCAGCAGCACGAGGACCAGACGGTCACGTGTGAGGACCAGCCGTGGCTGATGGGCGAGACCCACGAACACACGGTGAGTGCACCGCAGTACGCCCAAAAGAGAGTATGGGCGAGGCTTGCAAACGACAACCTCACCCATAATGTGTCATCGCCCTTGGCGGCGACTTTCAGGAAGGCACGATACGCAAGTCTCTTTCCAGGCTCGCGCCACAAATCCTATGTCGGACGTGCCGGAATCATGCAGGACATATTTCACCTGGCCACGACAGTCGGTTGTCTCGTAAAGATAGCCTTCTATCGTATGGTTATGATAGGAGCGAATTCCTGGCTCTGTGTCGCTATCGGTAAGCCGCCAACACCTGTCGCCGACTCCCGGGCCAATAATATGAAGGTTCCCTTCCCAGTTTGGATAGTCAAACAAGCACAATTCGTTCCCTGCCGTCTCGTCGTCGGGGCATACCAGTTTTTTTGGAGTCGCCGAGTCCGGGGGAACCTTTCGCGATATGGCGGTGAGGCTCACCGATGCGTCATTTGCAGCGCTCGGCGGCACCGAAACGGCACGAGGATATGCAACGCCACTAAGGCTGGCTAACGCAACAGCGGCTAAGATGGCCATGAAGCTCACGCGCAAAGATCCACTCTCCTCAATCAGGGGCAACGCTCGGTGGGGCGATCACGGTAGGAGCGGGCGAGGCTCATCGTGTGGACCCCGCCCGTTCGCATTCGTGGCCTATTGTCGCTTACGCGGCTGCGGTTGACAGGATACGCACATTTCCTTGAAGCTCAACGCCTGGAAACCTATGTCCGGATTTTCAGTATGGCGCAGGACTGGTACCGACTGCCCGGTACAATTCGGACCCTCATACCAGTAGCCCTCGACAGTATCGGTTTTGTACGACCGCCATCCTCCGTCGTCGCCAATATCTTGCTGGCACCACCCCTCCGGCGCACCGCCGATGAAGTATAGTCCCCCTTCGTCGGGAAAATTGGCATGACGCCACACGCACATTGCGTTCGGGTAGTCGCCAGGGTTGCATACCAGTAGCGGCTTTGGAACGGGCTTGGCGCCAGGCTGAATCGATAGCGGCGCTCCGGTCAACGAGTATGGTTCCACCTTTTCTGTTGGGTGCATGGCGAGGCCTGTCAATGCAGCGGCGGTTACGATGACCATAAATCGGGCGCGCAAAAGATTCACTCCGTTGGTCTCCTAAGATCTCAACCAATGGGCTAAATGCCGCAAGGAGAATTCGAACGTGGAGCGTGCGATGCGGAGGCGGCTTCGAAATCTGGGGTGACGCAGAATTCTTTCTCTGGGGAGCTATCACGATATGATCTTCGGGGAGCTTACGTGTGTGCCCTTCTGTTGCTCTTCCGTCTTGCTTCTGGATGGACACTATGAGAGCGACGCCGCGCCCAGGATTGTTGGGCAGGTAGCCCAACGTTTGAGACCGAACATCTCTATCCCCTTGCGTTTGTCAGCGGCGGGGCGCGGGTGTAGTAGTTGTCCGTCAATCAGTCAGCTCAACGCGGGACGCGCCGGGCGCTTGTGGAAGGTCTCGGCTCAGAGATCCGCGTCAACGTGCTCAAGTTGGGCCGCATGCTGGCGCCGAAGGTATAGCGGTCACGGCGTGTCGGCCTTTACCCCGCGCACGCCGGTCCCCGTCATCGCGCGGAGTGCCGGTAGCGGAGGGCGAGGGCGAGCTCGAAGCGGGCCTGCGGGTCGTCGAGCTGGTCGCCGAGGCGTTCGCGCAGGCGGGCCAGGCGGTAGTGCACGGTCTGCGGGTGCAGGTGCAGGTGCGCGGCGATCTGGCGCGGCTTGCCGGGGTGGTCGAGCCAGGCGGCGAGGGTGTCGTAGAGCATCCGTTCGCGCTCGGCCGAGGGGTCTCGCAGCGGGTCGAGGCGGCGGGCGGCGAGCTCCTCGGACGCCTCGGGGACGCCGTGCACGATGATCGTCGCCAGCTCGTCGGTCCACTTCAGCGCGCCGGTGCGGGTGAGCGTGCCGGTGGTGACGAGGTTGGCCAGCCGGCGGGCGCGCTCGAACGACCGGGACAGCTCGGTGATCTTGACAGGGGGGCCGAGCACGGCGGGGCGGTCGCGCAGGAGGCGCTCCAGCGTCCCGGCGGGGCCGATTGCGATGACGGCGCCGTCGAAGGTGCCGACCAGCAGGTCCGGCTGGGGCGGCTCGTCGAGGTCGGTGTCGCCGTAGAGAACCGCCACGGCCGGCTCGTCGGCCGGGTCCCAGCCCAGCTCGGCCACGGCCTGCCTGGTGGCCCGGCCGCTAAGCAGGTCCTCGACCAGGGACTGCCGCTCCCGGGCCTGGCGGTGGTAGGTCGACTCCACCGCGCGGGCGTACCCCTCGATGGTGTTCGAGGTCAGCTCGTCGACGTAGGCGAGCTGCGCGTCGGCCAGCAGCAGCGCGAACTCCCCGCCCAGCTCCAGCTCGCGGACGGCGCGGCGGATGTGCGTCCAGCCGACCCGGGCGCCGATGCGGTAGGCGGTGGTCAGCCGTTCGAGCGGCACGCCGGCGTAGGCGGCCGCGGCGCCGAACGCGCGGTGCGTCTCCGCGTCGGAGTCGCTGCCGCCGCGCCCCTGCAGCCGGTGCACCACGCGGCGGAAGGTGGCGTCGATGACCTGCCGGCGCACCGCAGCGTCGGCCCGCTCGACCAGCTCGGGGAACTCCGCGACCACCGCGGCGTCGGCCTCCTCGCGCATCGCGTCCCGCTCGGTGCGCAGCCGGTCCAGCAGCTTCTTCATACCGGTCGTATGAGCCAGGGCGGCAATTTCTTCGTCCAGGTCCGTGGAGCGCACCTGCTCATGCTAGTTAGCGTCAGAGAGGTAGGGAGCCGAGAGAGGTGGCGTCAGGTGGTTGGGGTCTACGTCGAGAACGTCGTGGAGTTCGAGAACGACCCGCTGGAGTCCGTCGCCCGCCTCGCCTCGCGGCTGGGCGCCGACGCGTACTTCCTCTACGAGAACTCCGGCACCTGGTCGTTCGCGAGCGGCGTGCTCGCGGAGCTGTGGCTCGACGGCGAGGGGATCCACCTGCGGTCACCGGAGTCGCGGCGCGACCTCGGGTGGGGCGCGGATCCGTTGGCGCGGGTGAGCTCGCTGCTCGACGAGCTGCCCTACCGGGGCTGGCGGGCGTACGGCTGGACGGCGTTCGAGCTGTCCTACGCCATCGGCGGCGACCTGAGCACAGTGGGGCCGGAGCGGCTGCTGCACCTGGTCATCCCTCGGACCGAGGTCCATCTCACCGTCGCCGGCGCGCGCATCCGCTCGGTGGACGGCGCCGAGGCGCGGCGGGTCGAACAGACGTTGCGGGACCGCACCCTGCCGCAACGGCTCGACACCAGGGTCGCCGTCGATGTCCGCGCCCAGAACGGCGTCGACTACCAGGCGGCCGTGGCGCACGCGGTGGCCGACATCCAGAGCAAGGTGCTGGACAAGGTGGTGCTCTCCCGGTGCGTGCCGGTGCCGGCGGAGCTGGACTTCGTCGAGACCTACCTCGCCGGCCGGCGGGCGAACAACCCGGCCCGGTCGTTCCTGATGTCGCTGGGCGGGCTGGACGCGCTGGGCTACAGCCCGGAGATCATCGTCAAGGTGGACGAGGCGGGCATGGTCACCAGCCAGCCCCTGGCCGGCACCCGCGCGCTGAGCGCCGACGCGGCCGAGAACGCCCGCCTGCGCGCCGAGCTGCTCGCCGACCCCAAGGAGGTGTTCGAGCACGCCATCTCGGTCAAGACCGTCTACGACGAGCTGGCGCTGGTGTGCGAGCCGGACTCGCTCTCGGTCGGCGAGTTCATGCACGTCCAGGAGCGCGGCACCGTGCAGCACCTGGCCTCGCTGGTCACCGGGCGGCTCGCGGAAGGGCGGCGGGCGTGGGACGCGTTCGCCGCGGTCTTCCCCACCGCCACGGTCTCCGGCGTGCCGAAGGCCGCGGCCAACGCGTACATCCGCAAGCACGAGTCCGAGCGGCGCGGGCTCTACGGCGCCGCCGTGTTCATGACCGACCAGGAGGGCACGCTGGACGCCGCCCTGGTGCTGCGCGCGGTCTACCGGCAGGACGGGCGCACCTGGCTGCGCGCCGGCGGCGGCGTCGTCGCCGGGTCGAAGCCGGCGCGGGAGTTCGAGGAGACCTGCGAGAAGCTGGACAGCGTCGCCGGGTTCCTGGTGCCGCGCACGGCCTAAAGCTGGCCGTACTCCCCCACCCGGCGGCCGCCCAGCCAGGTCTGCAGCACCCCGGTCTGCCAGAGCGCGCGGCCGTTCTGCAAAGCGAACGGGTCCTGGTCCACCAGGATGAAGTCGGCGTGCTTGCCCGGTTCCAGCGAGCCGAGCACCTGTTCCTGGTGCCCGGCGTAGGCGCCGCCGAGGGTGAACGCGCGCAGCGCCTCGACCGGGTTCATCGCCTGCGCCGGATACCACCCGCCGACCGGCTTGCCCTCCCGGTCGGTGCGGGTGACCGCCGCGTGCAGCCCGTCGAACGGGTTCTCCGGCGACACCGGGAAGTCGGAGCCGGCCGCGATCACGGTGCCCTGGCTCAGCATGGTGCGCCAGGCGTACGCGCCGGCCATCCGCGCCGGGCCGACCCGGCTCTCGGCCATGTTCATGTCCTCGGTGGCGTGCACCGGCTGCATGGACGCGATCAGCCCGAGCTGGCGGAACCGGGGGATGTCCGAGGTGGCGACCACCTGCGCGTGCTCGATCCGGTGCCGCAGCGCACCCGGCCCGCGCAGGGCCTTCTCGTACGCGTCGAGGACCAGCCGGTTGCCCGCGTCGCCGATGGCGTGCACCGCGCACTGGTAGCCGGCGTCGACGATCCGCTGGACCCGGCCGTTGAGCTCCTCGGCCGCCATCTGCGGCAGCCCCTTGCCGCCGCCCGCGTCGCTGTACGGCTCGATCAGCGCCGCGCCCCGGCTGCCCAGCGCCCCGTCGATGTACATCTTCACGGTGCGGATCCGCAGCATGTCGTCGTGCAGCGAGTCCGCCCGCACCGCGCCGCCGACCTCGGTGAACGCCTTCCAGGACAGGAACACGTTGTACCGGGCGGTCAGCGCGCCCGCAGCGGCCTGCTCCTTGAGCACGAGCAGTTCGGCGGCCTCCGTCCCGGCGTCGCTGACCGAGGTGATGCCGACCTTGTTCAGCCGCTGCTGGGCGGCCAGCAGCCGCTCCCGGTGCGCGCGCTCGTCCAGCGCCGGCAGCTTGCCCTCGACCAGCGACTTCGCCGCGTCGATGAATGCGCCGGTGGGCTGGCCGTCCGGGCCGCGCACGATCGATCCGCCGGGCGGGTCGGCCATGTCCGCGCGTACGCCGGCGGCCCGCAGCCCGGCGGTGTTGGTGACCGCCGCGTGGCCGTCCACCCGCACCAGCCAGGCCGGGCGGTCGCTCACCACGCGGTCCAGGTCGGCGGCGGTGGGCAGCCGGCCGAGGCCCCAGATCACCTCGTTCCAGCCCCGGCCCTGGATCCATTGCTGGTCCGGGTGCTCCCCGGCGTAGCGCTTCAGCGCGGCCATGGCCTCGTCGAGGCTGCGGGTGCCGGTCAGGTCGAGCTGGGTGGTCTTGGCGCCGAGGTTCCAGACGTGGCCGTGCGCGTCGTGCAGCCCGGGCAGGCAGACCCGGCCCCTGCCGTCGACCTTGCGGGCGCCGCCCGCGTTGGCCGGGTCCAGCGCCGAGACCCGCCCGCCGGCGTCGACCAGCAGGCTGGTGAACCTGCGCAGCCCGTCGCCGGCGAGGGTGTAGCCGCGCACGTTGTCCACCAGGACCGGCTCGCCGCCCGCCGAGGGAGCCGGCGCCGGGGGCTGGGGCCCGGCGCAGGCCGCCAGCGTGCCGGCCGCCGACGCCCACCCAAGCAGCTTCAGGAACTGCGCCCGGGTCAGCCGGGTGCGTTCCGCCGTCGAGCCACACTGCTCACACATCGCGCCCTCCTTGGCACCGACCGTGACGAACTTATTGCGCGTCGAAGACGATCGTCAACGGTCCGTTTCAGGCGGCGGCTAGCGGATCCCCACCACGATGCGGTCGTCGCCGCACTGCCAGACCGGCCCGGCCTCGGCGAACCCAGCTTCGCGCAGGTAGTCGACGTAGTCGCGCGCGGTCGGCCGGTCCTCCACGACGTGCGAGAAGCCGCCGTTGCGGACGCCGACCAGGTCGGCCAGCTCGGGCGCGTCCTGCACCGCGGACCACCAGGCCGCCCAGTCCTCGTCGCGGCTCACGCCGGCACGGGCCGCGCGCCGTGTGGTCAGCGCCCGGTTCAGCGCGTCGAGCCGTTCACCGCCCGGGCCCTCGTAGAGATGATCGCCGTTGACGAACACCCCGCCCGGGGCGATGACCGAGCCGCAGGTGGCCAGCACGGCGCGCAGCGGCGCGCGGTTCATCCAGTGCAGCGCCGTGGTGCTGACGAAGGCGTCGGGCGCCCGGTCCAGCCCGAGCCGGTCGTACCAGCCGTCCTCGCGCAGGTCCGCGTACACCGTGCGGAGCCGCTCGCCGCCGTAGGCGCGCTCGGCCAGGCCCAGCAGCAACGGATCGGCGTCCACGCCGACCACGCTGGCACCGGGCAGCCGGTCGAGCAGGCGCCGGGACAGCGAGCCCGGCCCGACACCCAGGTCGACGATCAGCGGGTCGGTCCGTTCGAGCAGCTCCTCGAGGACGTCGGCGATCACCGCGAACCGCTCCTCGCGGTCGGGCATGTAGTACTCCTGCTGGCGGTCCCAGCGGTCGAGCCAGTACAGCGCGCGTTCCGTGGTGAGCAACTCGTCCTCATTTCGGTCGGCCGGCGAAGCGCACAGTCACTGTAAGGTCCGTCGGCCCACTTCGCCCATGACTGGCGCAGTAGCTGTGATGTCGCTCGGGCGGGGCATGCGGCGGATCGGGGGCATGGATCAGGTTTCGAGCCCGCCAGGGCCGGTGACCCAGACTGTATGAGCGAAACCCGAGGTCGCGAATCCATCCGCACGATGCCGGTGCCGTCGGAGCCCGATCAGCTACGGGTGGCCATGGTGTCCTTCTCGGGCAGCGCGTCGTCCGAGGCGACCACGCCGGTCGCACCGCTGGCCGAGGCCCTCGCCGAGCAGGGGCACCGGGTGGTGCTCTACCACCGTCGGCTGGCGGTCGACACCCCCGTCCCGGATGGCGTGGAGTCGGCGCCGCTGGCCGCCGGCCCGCCGACCGAGCTCACCGAGCCGGAGGCGATCCCGCACGTGGCCGAGTTCGCCACCGAGCTGGACCGGGCGTTGCGCCGGGACGAGCCCGACGTGGTGCACAGCCACTGCTGGTTGGCCGGCCTGGCCACCCACCTGGCCACCCGCGGCGACACGTTCCCGGTCGCGCACACCTTCCACCAGCTCCAACTGCTGCGGGACCGCCATGACCCGCGCGGCCAGCACACGCCGTCGGACCGTACCCAGGCCGAGTGGGCGGTGGCCCATCACACCGACCGCGTGATCGCCTCCACCGGCGCGGAACAGGACTGCCTGGTCCAGAGCGGGGTGCCCCGGGAACGGGTCACGGTGGTGCCCGAAGGCGTGGACTCCGAGTCGCTGAGCCCGGACGGGCCCGTCGACCGGCGCCGGGCGAAGTTCCGCCTGGTGCTGCTGGGGCCGTGGCACCGGGCCGACGTGGCGATCCGGGCGCTCGCCGGGCTGCCCGACACCGAGCTGACGGTGGCCTGCGGCGACGGTCAGGGGCAGGAGACCGCCCGCGACCGGCTGCTCCGCCGCGCCGAGATGCTCCGCCTCGGCGACCGGGTGAGCATGGCGGAGGCCGCGAGCCCGGACCGGCGGTCGGCGCTGATCCGCTCGGCGGACGTGGTGTTGATGCTCGGCCCCTCCCCCGAGCTGGACGCGCTCTCGCTGGAGGCGATGGCCTGCGGCGTCCCGGTGGTCGCCGGGCAGGACGTCGCCACCGAGGCGGTCGTCGACGGCGTCACCGGGCTGCACCTGCCGGCCCGCGACGACCCGAGGGCACTGGCCAGGTCGCTGCGCGAGCTGCTCTCCCACGAGTCGCTGCGGATGGGCATGGGCTGGGCCGGGCGCGACCGGGCGGTCAACCGCTACAGCTGGTCGCGGGTGGCCACCGAGACCGCCCGCGTCTACCGAGGGCTGGTGGACGCCCGCGCCGAGGCGCTCAGCTCCGTGGGCTAGCAACCGGGCGGCGGTCGACGGCGACCGCGAGGAGCGTGGCCGCCAGGCCGAGCACCGCCACCGCCGCGCTGACGAAGGTGACCGACTCGTAGCCGAGGCCGGCGTCGATGCCCAGCCCACCGAGCCACCCGCCCAGCGCGACGCCGATGTTGAAGGCGGAGATGTTGGTGGCCGAGGCCAGGGTCGGCGCCCCCTCGGCGGTGCGCACCGCGCGCAGTTGGCTGCCGGGCACCAGCGCGTAGCCCGCGGCGCCGAACAGGAACATCAAGGTGGCCGCCGCGACCTGGTTGCGCGCGGTCAGCCCGAGCGCGAGCAACACCACGGCGAAGATCGCGAACAGCACGCCGAGCGCCGGCATCAGGGCACGGTCGGCCGCCCGGCCGCCGACCAGGTTGCCGACGAACAGCCCGGCCCCGAGCACCACCAACAACACCGCGACCGCGGCCGGGGAGAACCCGGACACCTCCCGCAGCAGCGGTTCCACGAAGGTGTAGGTCGCCGAGATGGCCCCGAACACGCAGGCGGTCAAAGCCAGGGTGACCAGGACGGCCGGCCGGCGCAGGACGGCCAGCTCCGTGCGCAGCCCGGCCCGGCGGGTGGCGGCGACCCCGGGCACCAGCACCGCGACGGCGGCCAGCCCGGCCAGCCCGAGCACCGTGATGACGCCGAACGTGGTGCGCCAGCTCAGCAGCTGGCCGGCGAAGGTGCCCAGGGGCACGCCCAGGGTGGTGCCGGCCGTCGCCCCGGCGAACATCAGCGAGATGGCCTTGGCCTGCCGATGCTCCGGGACCAGGTCGGCGGCGACGACGGATCCGACGCCGTAGAAGCCGCCCACCGCGAGCCCGCACAGCACCCGGCCGATCATGAGCGGCCAGTACCCGGGGGCGGTCGCCGCGAGGACGCTGCCGGCCACGAACAGCGCCATCGCCGCGAGCAGGACGCTCTTGCGCCGAACCCGCGAGCCGAGCGCCGCCAGCAGCGGGGCGCCCACGATGATGCCGGCCGCGAAGCCGGACACCAGCAGCCCGGCGACCGGGATGGACACCCCGACGTCGGCCGCTATCCCGGACAGCAGCCCGTTGATCACAAACTCGCTGGTACCGATGGCGAACGCGCAGACGGCCAACGCGAACAGCGCCATGACCCTCCTCCCTGACGAACCGGTCGAACGTGCCGAACCCGATGAACCGAGCCGGCATGATCCACGTTCGGTCCGGGCGGGCGCGGGAACAACGACGAGGGCCGAATCCTTGGATCAGTCGGGCTTATCGATGCACGTGGGAGGGGTCGTGGCGGCACCGGACGCGCGGGAGCTGGAGTGCTTCCTGATACTCGCCGACGAGCTGCACTTCGGCCGGGCGGCCGGGCGGTTGTACCTGTCGCAGGCGCGGGTCAGCCAGTTGCTGCGGTCGCTGGAGAGCAAGATCGGTACCCGGCTGCTGGAGCGGTCCAGCCGGCGGGTGCGGCTCACCCCGGCCGGAACGCGGTTCGCGGCCGAGCTGGAGCCCGCCTACGCCGCGCTGCTCGCCGCCGTGGACCGGGCCAGGGCCGCCGCCCGAGGCGTCGAGGGCGTGCTGCGGGTGGGGTTCGTCGGCACCCCGAACGACGCGGTGATGGGCACCGTCCGGGCGTTCCGGGAGCGGTATCCCGAGTGCGAGGTGGAGATCGTCGAGATGACGCTGGCCGACCCGGTCGGGCCGCTGCGCGGCGGCGAGGTGGACGTGTTGTTCATCTGCCTGCCGGTCGACGAGCCGGGGCTGACCGTCGGCCCGATCGTGATGAAGGAGGCCCGCGCCCTGGCCGTTCCCGTCGACGACCCGTTCGCCCGGCTGGCCTCGGTCACCGCCGAGCAGCTCGCCGACCGCACAGTGATCGACATCGCCGGGCGGCCGCCGCCGGGCTGGCGGGACTTCCTGGCACCGCCCCGCACCCCCGGCGGGCGTGCGGTGCGACGCGGCCCGGCGGCCCACACGCTCCAGGAGGCGCTGTCCCTGATCGCGGCGGGGAAGGGGGTGCTGCCCTTCCCCGCCCTGATCGAGGACTACCACGCGCGCAAGGACATCGCGTTCGTGCCGATCCATGGCCTGCCCGACGCGTCACTCGCCCTGGTCTGGCGGGCCAACGGCGAGAACGCCCGCATCCGGGCCTTCGCCCGGACCGTCCGCTAGCCGAACTGGCCCGGCTGGTAGTCGCCGCCCGGCCGCTCCAGCATGACGTTCATGCGGTTGTAGGCGTTGATCACGGCGATCTGGGCGACCAGGGCCATCAGCTGGTCCTCGTCGTAGTGCTTGGCGGCGTTCGCCCAGGCCTCGTCGGTGACCCCGCCCGCCGCGTCGGCGAGGCGGGTGCCCTGCTCGGCGAGCTCCAGCGCGGCGCGCTCGGCCTCGGTGAAGACGGTGGCGTCGCGCCACACCGCGACCAGGTGCAGGCGCTGATGGGTCTCTCCGGCGGCGATGGCGTCCTTGGTGTGCATGTCCAGGCAGAAACCGCAGCCGTTGATCTGGCTCGCGCGGATGTCCACCAGCTCCACCGTCGAGTCCGGCAGCGTCGACTCCTTGACGACCTTGGCCGCCGAGTTGATGTACTTCACGATCTTGCCGGCGGCCGGGATCTCCATGACGTTCAGGCGTGCGTTCATGACAGGCTCCTTCAGGTGAGTGTTTCGGGAATGACGCCGAGCTGACGCAGCTGGGCGAAGACGTCGACGACGCCCCAGATCTCGGCGACTCGCCCGCCCTCGAAGCGGACGATGAAGATCTCGTTGTAGGTGACGGACCTGCCGGTGGGCGGCAGGCCCCGGTACTCGCCCAGGTGCGTCCCGGTCACGGTGTTCCGGAAGACGACCTTGTCCCCCTCGGCGACCGTGTCCTCGACCGTGACGTGGATGTCCGGGAACGCGCGAAGCAGCACCTCCCACACCCGCTTGAGCGCCTGCGCCCCGGTAGCGTTGACCGGAACCGGCGCGTGGAACAGCACGTCCGGCCCGATGAGCTCGTCGATCGTCTTCGAGATGATCTCCGGGTCACGGGTGTTCATGGCCTCGTGGAAGCGACGGAACGCCGCTTTGTTGTCGGTCACGGCCGCAGGACTGCCTGGATCTCCAGGCTGATCGAGACCGTGTCGCCGAGCCCGACGCCGCCGGCGTCCAGCGGGACGGTGATGTCGATGCCGAAGTCGCGCCGGTTGATCCGCGCGGTCGCGGAGAACCCGGCCCGGTGCCCGCCCCACGGGTCGGGGCCGAACCCGTTCATCTCCACGGCCAGCGGCACCTCGCGGGTGATGCCGCGCAACGTCAGCTCACCGTCGACGGCCCAGCCCTCGGCGGTGCGGCGCACGCCGGTGGAGCGGTAGCTCATCGTCGGGTGGTCGTCGACCCCGAGGAACTCGGCGGAGCGGAGGTGGTTGTCACGTTGCTCGTGGCCGGTGTCGACCGAGGCGAGGTCGATCGTCGCGGACACCGAGGACTCCAGTGGGTCCTCGCCGGTGACGATCGTGACGTCGTAGCCGGTGAACCGGCCGCGCACCTTGGTGATCATGAGGTGCCGGACGGAGAAGGCGATCTCGGAGTGCACCGGGTCGGCCTTCCAGGTCCCGGCCAGGTAGCCGGGGATCTCGACGGTTGCGGGGACGGGGTTCATGGGTTCCTCTTCAGACGGCGGATCCTGGTCACACGGTCCGACGACACGGCCCGCCGAACTGTGAGGCGGCAGTGACTTTCCGGCAGCCTCACAGTTCGGGACGCTGTCTCGTCGAACAGGTGAGGGCAGCCGCGACCGAGGGAGCCGCCGACACCATGACCACCCCGTCCGACCCGAGCCTGAGCGCGGTCATCAGCGAGCGGCGCCAGCTGATCAACCTCGCCTACCGGCTGCTCGGCTCGCTGGCCGACGCCGAGGACGCCGTGCAGGAGACCTACGCCCGCTGGTACGCCATGGCCCCCGACCAGCGGGATGCCATCGAGTCTCCCGGCGCCTGGCTGACGAAGGTCGCCGGCCGCGTCTGCCTGGACGTGCTCGGCTCGGCGCGCGCCCGGCGAGAGCGCTATGTGGGCGAATGGATCCCCGAGCCGCTGCCCGAGCCCGCGGAGTGGGTGGACGGGCGGCCGGCCGACCCCGCCGACCGGGTCACCCTCGACGAGTCGGTCAACATGGCGTTCCTGGTCGTGCTGGAGTCGATGACCCCGGCCGAGCGGGTCGCGTTCATCCTGCACGACGTCTTCCACTACTCGTTCGTCGAAGTGGCCGAGGTCGTCGGCCGTACCCCGGCGGCATGTCGCCAGCTGGCCACCTCGGCCCGCCGCCGCATCCGCGCGGCGCAACCCCCGGCGGCGTCGACGGCCCAGCGCGCCGGCATCGTCAGGGAGTTCAAGCGGATCTGGGAGGCCAGGGACATTAACGCCCTGATGGGCCTTCTCGACCCCGACGCCACTGTGGTCGCCGACGGCGGCGGACTGGTCAGCGCGTCGCTGCACCCGATCGAGGGCGGCGAGCGGGTCGCGCGCTACCTGGTCGACCTGGCCGAGCGCGCGTCCGGCCGGCTGAACCTCCTGGAGACCACCGTCAACGGCGAACCCGGCCTGGTGGCCCGGCACGAGGGCGTCACCGTGACGGTGTTCGCGTTCGACCTCGCCGCCGGCCGGATCAGGCACATCTGGGCGGTACGCAACCCCGAGAAGCTCCGTTCGTGGCGGACCGGCTGACGCCACAGCCTCGGCGGCCGGACGTGCATGCACGCCGCAAGGGCGGGTACAAGCACGCCGACGACGAAGGAGGTGCACGGCCATGAGCGGCGGATACCTGCTGATCATGCTCGTCGGGGTGGTGATCGTGCTCATCGACGGCCAGCTGATCGTCCGCAAGAGCCCGTCCTACCTCGACGAGGTCTACGACCCGCGCCGGGCGCGCCAGCTCGCCGGCCTGGTGGCGGTCCTGTTCCACCTGGTCATGCTCGGGGTGGTCGCGCTGGTGGCGTCGATCGGCCTGGGCGCGGATGTGGGGGCGCAGACCGTCACGACCCGCATCGGCGTGCTGCTGCTGCTCACGGCGATCGGGCACGCGGCGACGATCGGGGTGCTGTCCAAGCTGCGTGACCAGGAGCTGAGCACCCAGGTCGCGGAAGCCCAGGTCGAGGCGTCGCAGACCGGGGCGGCCCGGCGGCGGACGGCCGCGGCCCCGGACGACCATGCGTGAGCTGCTCGCTTGGTTCGGCGGGCTCCGGGCCGCCAGGGCCGCCCGGGTCGACCGGGAGCCCGACGTCGCCGTCGACCCGCACCTGGCGAACACCCGGGCCATCGGCGGCGCGCACTGCCAGCACACCGACAGCGGCACCACCACCGGGGTCGGCTTCAACCAGATGTTCGTGGGCCGGGTGGCCGGTGAGGACCTGGGCTACTGCCAGCTCACCGGGGCCGAGGCCCGCGCCGGGCAGCGCCGCTAGTTCGGCAGCTCCGGTGCCTCGGAGTCGAGCGGGACGGCACCGGAGCGGACCAGCCCGAGCTGGACGCTCTGCCTGGGCAGCACGGCGTCGAGCAGCCAGTCCGCCGAGGTCCGCAGCCGGTTGCCGGGCAGCGCGGCCAGGTGGTAGCCGCGGGTGACGACCTTGGCCGGCAGGCCGGACAGCCGGACTCCGAGCGGGTTGGCGGCGGCCTTGACCCCGCCGAGGTCCACCACGAACCCGAGGTCGCGGTGGCGGTACGCGCGCCGGGTGCCGTGACCGAGCGAGGCGGCCACGTTGCGGGCGGCCACGGTGCCCTGCCTGGTGGCGTGCTGCGCGGTCATCGCGGTGAGCTGCCCGGGGCGGGTCAGGTCGGGGACGGCGGCCACGTCACCGCAGGCGAACAGGTCCGGCTGGCCGGGCACGGTGAGGTACTCGTCGACGACCAGCCGCCCGCGCTCGGTGTCCAGGCCGAGGCCTTCCACCAGCGGATCCGGGCGCACGCCGACGCACCAGATCAGGGTGCGGGTCGGGACGTCCTCGCCGGTGGTCAGCCGCACCCCGTCCGGGGTGGCCTCGGAGATCGAGGTCTCGGTGCGGACCTCGACCCCCCGCTCGCGCAGCACCCGCTCGGCGGTGCGGCCGAGGCGCCGGTCCAGCTCGGGCAGCACCCGGGGCGCGAGGTCGAGCAGCAGCCACCGGATCCGCTGGTCGCCCAGCCCGCGATGGCGCCGGGCCAGCGCGCTGGTGAACAGCTGGCACTGCGCCGCCACCTCGGTGCCGGTGTAGCCGGCGCCGACCACCACGAAGGTGCAGCGCGCGGCGCGCTCGGCCGGGTCCTCGGTGAACTCGGCCAGCTCGAGCTGGCGGATGATGTGGTCACGCAGGTAGAGGGCCTCCGGGATGCCCCGGAAGCCATGCGCGTTCTCCCCGACGCCCGGCACCGGCAGCAGCTTGTTGACGCTGCCGGCGGCGAGGACCAGCCGGTCGAAGTCGACGTCGAAGTCCCGGCCCTCCGGTGACCGCGCCCGCAGCCGGCGGGCGTCCCTGTCGATCGAGCGGACCTCGCCGAGCAGGCATTCGACGCGGGGCAGCGTGGCGGCCAACGGCACCGAGACCCGGCGCGGGTCCAGGATCCCGGCGGCCACCTCGGGGAGCAGCGGCAGGTAGAGGAAGAAGTCCGTCGAGTTGATCAGGGTGATCCGCGCGTGGTCGGCCATCGTGGCGCCGAGCCGGCGCGCGGCCTGGTACCCGGCGAACCCGGCGCCCACGATCACGATCCGGGGCTTGCTCATGACCTTGCTCATGACGATGCCCTCCCGTTGCGCGTGTGGTGACCCATCCGCGACTACCCGCGTCAGGGCGCCGCACTCACCTAGTTTGCGTGAGCCGCTCACGGGTAGTTCGTGCCGGTCGGAGAGGAGTCGCGGTGGGCGCGTCGGTGACACGGCAGCTGATCGAGTCGCACGTGGTCGGCGGGACACCCGCGCCCGGCGAGGAGATCGCGCTGCGGGTGGACCAGACGCTGGCCCAGGACGCGACGGGCACGCTGGTGATGCAGGAGCTCGAGGCGATCGGGCTGGATCGGGCACGCACCGAGGTGTCCGTGCAGTACGTGGACCACAACCTGCTGCAGGCCGACGAGCGCAACGCCGAGGACCACGCCTTTCTGCGGTCGGCGGCGCGGCGGTACGGGCTGTGGTTCTCCAAGCCGGGCAACGGGGTGTCGCATCCGACCCACATGCAACGGTTCGGGGTCCCTGGCAGGACGCTGGTCGGGTCCGACTCGCACACCTGCGCGGCCGGTTCGCTGGGCATGCTGGCGATCGGGGTGGGCGGGCTGGAGGTCGCGCTGGCCATCGCCGGGCGGCCGCTGTACCTGCGGACGCCCAGGGTCTTCGGGGTGCGCCTGGTCGGGCGGCTCGGGCCGTGGGTGTCGGCGAAGGACGTGATCCTGGAGATGCTGCGCCGGCACGGGGTGAACGGCGGGCTGGACACGGTGATCGAGTACTACGGGCCCGGCCTGGCCGGACTCTCCGCGATGGACCGGCACGTGATCGCCAACATGGGCGCCGAGCTGGGCGCGACCAGCACGGTGTTCCCGTCCGACGCGGCGGTGCGGGAGTTCCTGCGGGCGGAGGGGCGGGAGGACGACTTCGTCGAGCTGGCGGCGGCGGAGGATGCCGAGTACGACCTGACCGACGAGATCGACCTCGGCGCGGTCGAGCCGCTGATCGCCAGGCCGTCCTCGCCGGGGAACGTGGTGCCGGTTCGGGAGGTCGCCGGCGAGCCGGTGAGCCAGGTCGTGATCGGCTCGTCGGCGAACCCTGGGACGAGGGACTTCGCGATCGCGGCCGCGATGGTCGCGGGCCGGCAGACCCACGACGGGGTGAGCTTCGACGTCAACCCGACCTCCCGGCAGATCCTGCAGGACCTGACCCGGATGGGCGCGACGTTCGACCTGATCGCGGCCGGCGCCCGGATCCACCAGGCCGGATGCATGGGCTGCATCGGGATGGGCCAGGCCCCGGCGGTGGGGCAGAACTCGCTGCGGACGTTCCCGCGCAACTTCCCCGGCCGATCCGGGACCAGGGAGGACGCGGTCTGGCTGTGCTCCCCGGAGACGGCCGCCGCCTCGGCGCTGACCGGCGAGATCACCGACCCTCGGGACCTGGCCGACCTGTCCTATCCCGAGCTTGCCCTGCCGGCCCGGTCCTCGGTGAACACCGCGATGCTGGAACGGCCGCCGCCGGCGGACGAGGCCCGCGACGAGAAGCTGGTGAAGGGCCCGAACATCTCCGCGCTGCCCGACTTCGAGCCGCTGCCGGACGCCGTCGACGCGCCGGTGCTGCTCAAGATGGGCGACGACGTCTCCACCGACGAGATCTCCCCGGCCGGGGCGCGGGCGTTGCCGTTCCGCTCGAACATTCCCAAGCTCGCCGAGTTCACGTTCGGCGGGGTGGACGAGGGGTACCCGCGCCGGGCGGCGGAGCGCGGCGCGCACGTGGTGGTCGCCGGCCGGAACTACGGGCAGGGCTCGTCGCGTGAGCACGCCGCGATCACGCCGCGCTACCTCGGGCTGGTCGCCGTCGTCGCCAAGTCGTTCGCCCGGATCCACTGGCAGAACCTGGCCAACTTCGGTGTGGTCCCGCTCGAGTTCGCCGACCCTGACGACTACGACGCCGTCGACCCCGACGACACGCTGCGCCTGGCGAACCTGCGCGAGGCCCTGTCCTCCGGTGCCGAGCTCGAGGTCATCAACCTCGGCAAGGACACGCCGCTGCGGGTCCGGCATCGGCTGTCCGCGCGGCAGGTCGACACGATCCTCGCCGGCGGCGCCATCGCCGGGCTCGCCCACCGACCGGCCCGAGAGGAGCCGTCATGATCGATACCAGGAAAGCCGTCGTCGCCGCCCTGCTGGCCGTGAGCCTCGCCGGTTGTGGGGGCGCGACCGGACGGGGCGGCTCGGACCAGCCCGGTGTGCCGGCGCCGGACGTGTCGGCGTCGAAGAAGGAGTCGATCAGCACCTCGTCCGTGCAGGACATCGCCGCCGCGCTGCGCGCGAACCAGGTCGAGAACCCGGAGAAGTGGGCGCGGATCATCGTGGAGTACCGGCCCTACCCCGGCGGCGACCCCGGCCTCGGGAAGCTGCGCCAGGCCCTGGTCCAGCACCGCGCCGAGCCGAGGACGATCGACCAGATCATGACGGTCCTGCAGCCGTAGCGGCTCACCCGCCGCGCAGGATCGCTCCGGTGCCGTCGGCAAGCGGCTCACCGTCGACCGGGACGACCGTCGCGCCGGTGCCGGCGGCGGCGCGCACCAGCGCATCGGCCGCCTCGACCGGGCCGAGGGCGTCGATGCCGAGCGCGGTGAGCTGGTCGCGGTCGGTGGCGAGCTGCTCCGGTTCGGGTCCGAGCCAGAGCTTCCGGTCCGACACCCGTTCCGGGTCCAGGTAGAGGGTGTCCACCTGGGCCGCGCGCAGGGCCTCCGCCACCGGGGCCACCCCGTCCACCGCGCGGCCCCCGGCCTCCCGGTAGCGCCTGACCTCGTCCCGGCGCAGGGCGTGGATCCTGTCGTCCACCAGCCGCGCCGCCTCGCGGTCCAGCTCGTCCTCGGCGGTGCCGGGCGCCCGGCCGCCGGCGTCGACCTCCTCGGCGATCCGGTCAGCCTCGGCGCCGAGCGCGCGGCGCACCCGGGACCGGCTCTGCGTCTCCCCCGCCAGCACCAGCAGGTCGGCGCCGGTGTCGGCGACCGCGTCGTCGATCGCGCGCGCGACGTCGGCCGCCGAGGCACGCTCGTTCTCCTCCACGCGGTGGCGCATCTTCAGGTGGGCCAGCCCGCCCCCGCGCACCTGGTGCAGCGGGTACCGGTAGGTGTCCAGGTGCTCGGCGCGGCGCCCGGTGTACAGGTCCGCGCCGGTGGCGTCCACCACGGCCAGCACGGTGACCAGCCGCTCGGGCAGCTGCGCCAGGGCCGGCAGCAGGTGCGGCGCGTCGGCCCAGTGCGCGTGGGCCTGCGCGGGCGGCGCGGGCAGCCACCTGTCGAGCAGCACGGACCCGCCGGCCGCGACCAGCACCTGTCCGACCGCCCCGGACGGATGGTCCACGGCCTCGACGGTCCGCGCCACCGCCGTGTCGAGCGCGGCCAGGGTGGCCTCGTCGGCGCCCGCGCCGGCCAGCTCGGCGCGCGAGCTCCGCCAGCTCAGCTCGATCAGGTGCGGGGCGTCCGGGGTGTTGTGCGAGGCGTCCAGGTACACCGTCGCGAACGGTCCGCTGGTCCTCGCGATGTCACGTAGCCATTGCACATCCACGGCCACCGACTACCCGCTGCCCGCGCGCGCAATCTCTTGAGTTTGGCGGTGATGTTGCGGGGAAGTACTTGACCCGCGCATCTGACGAGTCCCCTTGGAGGAGCCATGTTGGCGACGGTGGCGGCCGTACTGTTCCTGATCGCGTTGATCTTCCAGCTGGCCGGCCTGGGTCTGGGGCCGGTGAGCGCAACCGTCCTGGTCACCGCCGGGTTGTTGTGCCTGGCGCTGGACCTGGCCGGGGTGGGTCCCCGGGCGCGCCTGCTCACCCGGCGCTGACCAGCAGCTTGTCGGCGGTGACGGGCAGGTCGCGGACCCGGACGCCGGTGGCGTGGTAGGCGGCGTTGGCGACGGCCGCGGCGGTGCCGACGATGCCGATCTCGCCGATGCCCTTGCTGCCCATCGGGTTGAGGTGCGGGTCGTGCTCGTCCAGCCAGTGCGCCTGGACGCCCGTCGCGTCCGCGCAGCAGGCGACGTGGTACTCGGCCAGGTCGTGGTTGACCACGTGGCCGGTGCGCGGGTCGAGCACGCTCTGCTCGTGCAGCGCCATGGACAGGCCCATGGTCATGCCGCCGATGAGCTGTGAGCGGGCGGTGCGGGGGTTGATGATCCGGCCGGCGGCGAACACGCCGAGCAGCCGGGGCACCCGCACCTCCCCGGTGTCCGCGTGCACCCTGACCTCGGCGAACTGGGCACCGAAGGCGTAGGAGGCGTACCGCTTGGCGTCCGGGTTCTCCCCCACCGAGCCGTCCGCCTCGTCCCCGTCGGACGGGTCAGCGCCGAACTTGTCCCGGAACGCCCGCGCGGCCTCGACCACGGCGGACCCCCAGGTGGCCATGCCCGAGGAGCCGCCGGCCACCGAGGCGAACGGCTGCTCGGTGTCGCCGATGCGCACCTCGACGCCCTCGACCGGGGCGCCGAGTGCGTCGGCGGCGATCTGGGCGAGCGTCGTCCAGGTGCCGGTGCCCAGGTCGGCGGCGCCGATCTCCACGACGTACCGGCCGCCGGCGAAGCGCACGGTGGCGGTGGAGCGCGACTGCCGGAACGTGGGGTACACCGACGCCGCCACCCCGGTGCCGACCAGCCAGCCGTCCTCTGCGCGCACGCCGGGGCGGGGGTCGCGGCCGGCCCAGCCGAAGCGCTCGGCGCCCTCGCGCAGGCAGCCGACCACGTTCCGGGAGGAGAACGGCAGGCCGGACTCCGGGGCGACCTCCGGCTCGTTGCGGACCCGCAGCTCCACCGGGTCGATGCCGAGCGCCGCCGCCAGCTCGTCCATCGCCACCTCGGGGCCGAACATGCCGGGGCACTCCCCCGGCGCGCGCATCCAGGACGGGACCGGCACGTCCAGCGCGGCCAGCCGGTGGGTGGTGCGGCGGTTCGGCGCGGCGTACATCACCCGGGTCGGCAGGCCGGTCTGCTCGGCGAACTCCTTGATCCGGGAGGTCTGCTCGACCACGTCGATGGCGATCGCGCGCAGCCGCCCGTCGGGGTCGGCGGCCAGGCGCATCCGCTGGATGGTGGGGGTCCGGTAGCCGGTCAGGGAGTACATCTGCTGGCGGGTGAGCGCGAGCTTGACCGGGCGCCCGGGCACCGCGCGGGCGGCCATCGCGGCCAGCACCACGTGCGCGTGCGCGGTGCCCTTGGCGCCGAACCCGCCGCCCACGAACGGGCAGACCACGCGGACCTGCTGGGCCCGCAGCCCGAACACGGTGCTGATCGTCTCGCGGACCGGGTGCACGCCCTGGGTGGAGTCCCAGAGGGTCAGATGGCCCGGTCCCTCCGGTTCCCACAGCGCGGTGGTGGCGTGCGGTTCGAGCGGGTTGTTGTGCAGCATCGGCGTGGTGTAGGTCTGGTCGAGCGTGACCGGGGCGTCGCGCATCGCGGCGTCCACGTCGCCGGCGCCGGTGTCCGTCGGGTAGGCCGGGTTGACCTTGTCCGGGGCGTACAGGTCGGGCCGGTCGGCGCTCAGCGTCACGTCGTGCGGCTGGCGTTCGTAGTCCACCCGGACCAGGTCGGCGGCCTGGCGGGCCAGCTCGGGGGTGTCCGCGACGACCGCCGCGACGACCTGGCCCCGGAACGCCACCCGCCCGTCCTGCAGCACGGCCAGCTCGGCGTCCTCGGTGGACGCCAGCCGCTCGCCGTACTCCGGGGTGAGCACGGTGAGCACCCCGTCCAGCCCGCGCAGGCCCCCGGTGTCCACCGAGGTGACCCGGCCGCGCGGGACGGCGGCCAGCACCGGGTGGCAGTACACCGGGTGGTCGACGTGGGTGTCGTTGGCGTAGGTCGCGGCGCCGGCGACCTTGGCCGGGCCGTCCCGGCGGGGCAGGTCGGTGCCGACGGCGCGGGTGTCGAGCAGCTCGGTCATCGTTCAGGCCTCCTTGCCGGTCAGCTCGCGCAGGGTCGAGACCAGCGCGCCGGTGAGCATCGGCACCTTGAAGGCGTTGCCGCCGTCCAGGCCGCCGAGCGGGCGGGCGTCGGCCAGCTCGGCGCGGGCGGCCGCCCGGTAGCTGTCGTCAGTGGCCGGCGCGCCCCGCAGCGCCCGCTCGGCGCGGTGGGCACGCCACGGCTTGTGCGCCACGCCGCCGAACGCGATGCGCGCATCGCGCACCACCCCGTCGTCCATCTCTACCGCCGCCGCGACGCTGACCAGCGCGAAGGCGTAGGAAGCGCGGTCGCGGACCTTGCGGTAGGCGGACCGGGCGGCCAGCGGAAGCGGCGGCAGGTCGATGGAGAGGATCAGCTCGCCGTGGTCGAGCACGGTGTCGCGCTCGGGGTGCTCGCCGGGCAGCCGGTGCAGCGCGACGAACGGGATGGTGCGCTCGCGGTCCGGGCCGAGCACCCGCACCTGGGCGTCCAGCGCCGCCAGCGCCACCGCCATGTCCGAAGGGTGGGTGGCCACGCAGTGCTCGGACGCGCCCAGGATCGCGTGGTAGCGGGTGTAGCCGCCGAGCGCGGCGCACCCGGAGCCGGGGTCGCGCTTGTTGCACGGCGTGGTGACGTCCTGGAAGTAGACGCACCGGGTGCGCTGCAGCGGGTTGCCGCCGGTGGTGGCCATGTTGCGCAGCTGCCCGGACGCACCGTTCAGCAGCGCCTGGGCGAGCACCGGGTAGCGCTCGCGGACGCGGTGGTCGGCGGCCAGGTCGCTGTTGCGCACGGCCGCGCCGATGCGCAGCCCGCCGTGGTCGTCCTCGGTGATCTCCTCGGAGGTGAGCCCGGTGATGTCGACCAGCAGGTCGGGCTCGGCCACGCCCAGCTTGAGGTGGTCCACCAGGTTCGTGCCGCCGGCCAGGAAGACGGCCTTCGGGTCGGAGGCGACGGTGCGCGCGGCGGTCCGGGCGTCGATCGGGGTGTGGTACGCGAACGGTTTCATCGCCCGGCCCCGTCCATGGGCGCCCGGTCGGTGGCGGCCTGGAGCACGGCGGGCACGATGTGCGCGTAGGCGCCGCACCGGCAGAGGTTGCCGCTCATCCGCTCGGCCACCTCGGCGGCGCTGGGTTCGGGGTCGGCGGCGACGTCGGCGGCGGCCGCGCTGGGCCAGCCCCTGGCCAGCTCGTCGATCACCCCCACCGCCGAGCAGACCTGCCCCGGCGTGCAGTAGCCGCACTGGAAGGCGTCATGCTCCAGGAACGCCTGCTGGACCGGGTGCGTCCGCCCGCCGGAGCCGAGCCCGGCCGCCGTGGTGATCTCCGCGCCGTCCTGGGCGATGGCCAGGCTCAGGCAGCTCAGCGTCCGGCGGCCGTTGGTGAGCACCGTGCAGCTCCCGCACTGGCCGTGGTCGCAGCCCTTCTTCACGCTGGTCACCCCGAGTCGCTCCCGCAGCACGTCCAGCACCGTGGAGCGCGCGTCGACGGCCACCGCGTGTCCGACACCGTCCACCCGCAGGTAAATCTCGGTCTTCATCCGCCCCGGGTTCCCCGTCGCGAACGAGGTAACCACGGTTTCGCCGCCGGTTGGGCGGGTAGCCGCGCGCATGGTGGCAATCGGATACACCCTGATGACCGAACAGCGCGATCCGAGGAGCCTGGTCACCGACGGCGCGCTGGCCGAACGCGCCGGCTTCGACTTCGCCGCGTGCAGCGACCACTACTTCCCGTGGCTGCGCGAGCAGGGGCACGCGCCCTACGCGTGGGCGGTACTCGGCGCCGTCGCCGCGGGCACCGAGCGGATGGGCCTGATGAGCTACGTGACCTGTCCGACCTTCCGCTACCACCCCGCCGTGGTGGCGCAGAAGGCGGCGACGGTGGCCCAGATGTCCGGGGGCCGGTTCCTGCTCGGGCTGGGCTCGGGAGAGAACCTGAACGAGCACGTGGTGGGCAGGGGGTGGCCGCCGGTGAACGTCCGCCACGAGATGTTCGGCGAGGCCCTGATCATCATCCGGCAGTTGCTCGACGGCGAGAGCGTGAGCTTCGTGGGCGAGCACTACCGCACCGACTCGGCCCGGCTGCACGACCTGCCCGAGACGAGGGTCCCGCTGGGCGTCGCGGTCAGCGGGACGCAGGGCGTCGGGCTGTTCGGGGCCAGCGCGGACGCGATGATCGCGGTCCAGCCCGACCGTGGCCTGGTGCGGCACTTCGACGCGGTGACCGGGATGGACCTGCCCAAGATCGGCCAGCAGCCCATCTGCTGGGATCCCGACCGGGACGAGGCGATCCGGCGGGCGCACGAGCAGTTCCGCTGGTTCGGCGGCGGCTGGAAGGTCAACGCGGAGCTGCCGGGGCCGGCCGGGTTCGCGGCGGCCACCCGGTTCGTCCGTCCCGAGGACGTGGCGGAGGCGATCCCGTGCGGTCCGGACACCGCGCGGCACGTGGAGGCCCTGCGGCCGTGGGCGCAGGCCGGGTACAGCCACGTCGCGCTGGTGCAGATCGGCGGCGAGAGCCAACCGGAGTTCCTGGAGTACGCGCGCGACGAGCTGCTACCCGCGCTGCGCCGGGAGTACGGCGGCGTGCCCGAGCACTGGCTCACCGCCGCCTAGCGATAGCCCCGTTTGAGCAGGTACTTGGCCCCGGCGTCGAAGCCCTCCGGGGTGAGCAGCTCGAACCCGAAGGCGTCGGCGAGCCGGTCGGTGGTGTTGAAGGCGGCGCAGACCGCCAGCGCGTCCCGGACCTGCTGGGGCGAGACGCCGGCGGCCAGCACCGCTCGCATGTCCTCGGCGCCGACGGTTCCCTCCCGGGTCAGGGTGCCGAGCATCCGCAGCGTGGCGCGCAGCGGCTCGGCGATGGGGGCCGTATCCAGGTCGGCCAGCACGGCGGCGACCCTCGGCCCGTCCTGGTACGCCTGGGTGGCGGTCGCGGTGTGCGCGCCGACGCAGAACGCCGACTCGTTCACCGCCGACACGTAGGCGGCCATCAGCTCCCGGTCGCCCACCGACCAGTCGGACGGCCCGCGCATCGCCTCGTGGGTGAACTCCTTGGCGCGCGTGCCGTAGAAGTCGGGGCGGTAGAACACCAGCTTGGCGGCGTCCGGTGGCGGGTGCCCGGAGAACAACCGGATGAGCGCGAACAGCAGCTTGGGCCCGGGGCGGTAGCCGTGGTTGAGGATGTCAAGTCGCACGGTTCGACCTCCCGTCGGCCGTCGCCTCGGCCAGCGCCGCCAGCCCGGCCTCGTACAGCCGGGTGGACTTGCCCACCGCGGCGCACACCACCAGCTCGAACAGCTCGTCCTCGGTGTGGCCCGCCGCCTTCGCCTCGGCCAGGTCCGCCTCGGTGACCCGCGCCGGGGCATCGGCGACCTTGGCGATCAGCGTGCCCAACGGCGGGGCGAGGCCCTCGTTGTCGAAGGCGCGCGCCCGCTGCTCCGCCGATGCCCTGCCATCGCCGCTGCGCACTCGATCCACCAGGGCTCGCTGCGCCGCGCGCTTGCTGTCCTCGTCCTGCACGATGCCCTCCTCTCCCCACGTATAGACGAATGGGATCGACGGAAAGTGAGGCCCGGTCGCTACCTAACCGATCAAGAAAGGACAAAAGCCGACGTCACCACGAGGAAACCGGCGATCGCGTAGCAGGTGTAGTCCTGCACCGACCCGTTGTGCGCCGCGCGCAGGGCCCGGATCGGCGCCGGCTCGCGCGCCCGCAGGTACCACCAGGCCAGCGCGGCGCCGAGCAGCACGCCGGCGCCGACCAGGAGCAGCTCGCCGGCATCGGCGTAGTGGAACGGGACCGACAGCGGCGCCAGCATGCCCGGGCCGGCCAGCGCCGCGCTCAGGTAGGCCCTCGGGTCGATCAGCGCGCTCGCCGCCGGCGCCATCAGCCGGTCCAGGCACAGCCGGGGCAGCACCCCGAACGCCACACAGCACCCGGCCAGCGTGGCGAACCCGACCATCATGCCCGGCCGCAGCCGTACCTCCCGCTCGTACCCCGCCGCCCGGCGGCGGACGAACGCGAGCCATCCGGCGCGGCCCAGCGCGGCGAGGGTGATCACCTGGGCGACCAGCATGGCGGCCAGCGCGGCCCCGTCGCCGCTCTCGAGCAGGCCCTGGTGGATCAGGCCGAGCGAGACGTAGCCGGTGAACGGCGGGACGCCCGCGATCGAGGCCACGCCGAGCCCGAAGGCGGCGGCCAGCAGGGGTCGCCGGCGCGCCAGCCCACCCATCCGCGACAGCCTGGTCTCGCCGGTGGCGTGCACGATCGCGCCGGCGCACAGGAACAGCAGCGCCTTGAACAGCGCGTGGCTGAGCAGGTGGTAGGCGGCGCCGGCGACACCGGACGCGGTCGCCGTGCCCAGGCCGATCGCGAGCACCCCCATCTGCGAGACGGTGTCGTAGGCGAGCAGGCGCTTCAGGTCGTCCTGCGCGAGCGCCAGCGCCGCCCCGACCAGCGCCGAGATCGCGCCCGTGACCGTCAGAACCACCAGCACGGCCGGCGTGCCCACCCCGTAGACCTGGAAGACCAGCCGGCCGATCGCGACGATCCCGAAGTTGACCATCAGCCCGGAGAACAGCGCCGAGACCGGCCCGGGCGCGGCGGTGTGCGCGTCGGCGAGCCAGCCGTGGAACGGCACCAGCCCGGCCTTGGTGGCGAACCCGGCGACCAGCAGCCCCAGCGCGACCAGGTCCGGCACCCGGGGGCGCCCGGCCAGGGCCTGGTGCAGCTGGCCGACGTTGAGCGCGCCGTGGTCGGCGTAGAGCAGCCCGATGCCGACGAAGATCGCGAAGCCGGCGACGGTGGTCAGCACCAGGATCTTGAACGCGGCCTCCAGCGCGATCGGCCGCTCCAGGAAGAAGCCGGTCAGGCCGTAGCTGGCCAGCGCGGCGACCTCGAACCAGACGAACAGGTTGAACAGGTCGGCGGTCAGCGCGCCGCCGACCAGCGCGGCCAGCAGCAACTGGAACAGGCACGCGTAGCCGCCCAGCTCACGCGCGCCCAGGCCGCCGAGCTCGGAGAGCGTGTAGAGCAGCAGCAGCGCCCCGATCGCGGCGCTGGCCAGCGCGAACACCAGCCCGAACGGGTCGGCCACCATGGTGATCCCGAGGACGGCGCCGCTCACCGGCCCCCACCCGCCCAGGAAGTGCACCGGCACCGCTCCGGAGAACACCGAGGGCGCGACCAGGAGCAGGATCGCCGTGGTCGAGCAGAGCGCGGCCACCGAGACGATCACCGGCAGGTGCCGCCACGGCCGGGCGAGCAACGGCGCCGCGACGGCCCCGCCGATCGGGACGGCCACCGCCAGCGGGAGCAGCGCCGCGGCGTTCATCCCCGGTTCATCCGCGCAGTGCCCGCACCCGGTCGGGGTCGAGCGTCCGGTAGTGCTGCGCGATCCGCACCACGACGGTCAGGAACACGGCGGTCAGCGCGACGCCGATGACGATCGCGGTCAGGCAGAAGTTGTGCGGCACCGGATCGGCCACGTTGCCCGCCGCGAGCCGCCCGGGATCGACGCCCTCGGGGACCCCGTACAGCACCGGTGCCGTCGAGCCCGCGCGGTAGGCCAGCGACACCATCAGCAGGTAGGTCGAGGCCTCCATCAGCGACAGGCCCATCACGATCTTGATCAGGTTGCGCCCGGTCAGCAGCGTGTACAGGCCCAGGCAGAACAGGCCGGCCGCCGCCAGGTAGTTGGCCAGGATCATGCGTCCTCCTCGTCCCGGTCCGGCGCCCAGTCGTGACGCATGCCCAGCAGCGCGAACACCACGATGACCAGGCCGGTGGCCACCTCGACCAGCTCGGCGGCGGAGAACAGCTGCACGACGCCGCCGCCGCGGATGGTCTCCGGGGCGGTCAGCGGCAGCCAGTTCGCGGTGAACGAGCCGCGCAGCACCAGGCCGAGCAGCTCGGTGGCGATGATCACCGCCGCGCCCGCCAGCTCGACGACCTCCAGCACGGACTGCCTGACCACGCCGCGGATCCGGGCGTAGCCGAAGGCCGCGTAGGCCAGCAGGACGACGCCGAGCACGACGGCGCCGGCGGGGAAGCCACCGCCCGGCGCGTACCCCAGGGCCACCAGGTAGAGCCCGGCCACCGCCAGCACCGGCAGCACGAACCGGACGCCGCCCCGGACCACCACCGTCATGCCCTGCGCGAGCTCCGGCGCCGGCGAGCCGAGCGGCTCCCGGTCCGGGGTGGCGGGGCCTCGGCCGGGGCGGTAGCCCTCCTCCCGCCGCTCCGCCCGGCGGGTCCGGCGCTCCTCCGCGGTGCTCCGTTCCGCCGGGTCGAACTCGCGCTGCTCGCGCTCCCCCACCTCGTGCTCGCCGAGGTAGCCGGACCTCGGCTCCTTGGTCCTGGCCAGCACGACGACGCAGATCACCGCCGCCAGCAGCAGGAACGTCTCGCCGAAGGTGTCGAACGCCCGGGTGCCGTAGACGATCTCGTTCACCGGCTCGGTGAGGTTCCACGACGGCAGCGCGATGTTCAGTGCGTAGCGGGCGATCGCCGGCAGCGGCGCGTCATCCCGGGGGATGCCGGCCATGGCGACGCCGAGCACCGCCGCGACCGCGAGCACCAGTGGCGCGGCGACGCCGATCCGGTGGGTCGCGGCGCGCTCAGCCATCGCCGCCGTCCCGTTCGCCGTCCCGTTCGCCGTCCCGTTCGCCGAGGTCCCGGGAGTCCGCGACGACGGTGCGGGCCTTGCCGATCGCCACCAGGTACAGCACGGGCACCGCGATCGCGCCGACCACCACCTCGGAGTGCGCCACGTCCGGCGCGCCCAGCACGACGAACAGCACCGAGAGCACGGTGCCCAGCGCGGACAGCGCCATCACCGCGCCGTTGAGGTTGCGCAGCCGCAGCACCAGCACGCCGGCGCCGAGGGCCAGCGCCAGCAACAGGTAGTCGATCACCCAGAACATGGCTCACCGGCGCCGTTTCACCTGGTCGACCGCGGCGCCGCGCCAGGTCGGCACCCCGGTCCGGTACGCGGCGCGGGCCAGCGCGTGGGACGAGACCGGGCCGATGACCAGCAGCAGCACCGCGACCAGCAGCGCCCGCGAGCCGTACATGCTCAGCGGCCCCGCCCCGACAACCAGCGCGACCAGCGCCGGCAGCGCCCCCATGGTGATCGTCATCGTGCAGCACTGGATCCGGCAGTACAGGTCGGGCATCCGGACGATGCCGACCGCGCCGGACAGCGAGAACACCAGCCCGAGCGCCGCCAGCGCGACGACCACCGCGACCGTCACAGCAGCCCCCGCTCCAGGTAGCGGGACCAGACGATGGCGCCCAGGTACGAAAACGAGGCCAGCCACAGCGCCACGTCCAGGTACACCGTCCGGTCCGACGCGGCGGCGAAGAACAGCACGGCCAGCGTGGCCTGCGTCGAGGTGGCGTTGAGCGCCACGATCCGGTCGGAGATCGTCGGCCCGAGCGCCAGCCGCACCCCCAGCACCGGCACCACCGCCAGCTCGGCCAGCGCCGCCCACAGGTAGACCTCGCTCACCGCCGATCGCCCCCGGTCACCGTGTGGTACTGCAGCTCGCCGCCGTGCCGGTCCACGTCCACGAGCTGGTTGTCCACCACCAGCGAACTCATCACACCGACCGCCGCGAGGCCCGCCACCGACCGCACCGAGGTGCGCACCACGACCATCCCGCTGGCCGACGGCCTGCCGGACCGCCAGATCCGCGCGGCCAGCCGAATGTTCGCCACCACCACCCTGCCCAGCGTCACCACCGCCGTCCCGACCGCGCGGGCCAGCGCCCGTGGCCGCAACCCGGCTGTCGGGTACAGCGGGGCCAGCCCGGCCGCGACCAGGGCCGCGGCGCCGACCCCGAACGCCAGGTGCTCGACGGTGAACGTGCCGGTGAGCAGCACCCAGGCCAGGAAGCCCGAGGCCCAGAGCCACCCGATCCGTCGCATTCCGGCGGATATCCGGTCCGGGCAAGGTCAAACGCTCGCCGGTGAATAGCGCGCGCCGGCCCGGGTATGCGGCCGCTGTCAGAGACGATCGAGGAAAGGTGTAGCGCCATGACAAGCGCGGAAGGCGGCCAGGTCACCGGGACGCTGGACAAGGACTACAACCTGATCTGGTTCACCGAGGCCTGCCTGAGCAACGCCCTTCGGCTGCAGACCTACATCCAGGACGCCGAGCGCACCGGCGACGACGAGCTGGTGAAGTTCTTCCAGCGGGCGCAGGGCGAGAGCCGCAAGGGCGCCGAGCAGGCGAAGGAGCTGCTGGCCGGCCGGCTGGGCCGGTGATCCACCGCGGGCGCCGCCAGGCTTGGCCGGCCTCCTGGCGGCGACCCGCGAGCGCCGCTAGGCGGGCGACACCGCCGAGGCGAACTCCTCGACCAGCGTGGCGCAGAACGCCGGCAGGTCGTCGGGCTTGCGGCTGCTCACCAGGCCGCGGTCGGTGACCACCTCCTCGTCGACCCACTCGGCCCCGGCGTTGCGCAGGTCGGTGCGCAGGCTGGGCCACGAGGTGAGCCGCCGGCCGGCGACCACGCCCGCCTCGATCAGGGTCCACGGGCCGTGGCAGATCACCGCGACCGGCTTGCCCAGCTCGAAGAACCCGCGCGCGAAGGCGACCGCGTCGGGGTCGGTACGGAGGTAGTCCGGGTTCGCCACCCCGCCGGGCAGCACCAGTGCGTCGTAGTCGTCGCTGCTCGCCTCGGAGGCGAGGCGGTCGACGGCGAACCGGTCGGCCCTGTCCAGGTGGTGGAACGCCTGGATCTCGCCCCGGTCGGTGGACACCAGCTCGGGCGTGCCGCCGGCCCGCTGGACCGCCTTCCAGGGCTCGGTCAGCTCAACCTGCTCGACCCCTTCCGGAGCGGCCAGGAAGGCGACCCTGCGGTTCTCCAGCACGTGTGTCTCATCAGCCATGCCGGGCAGCTACCCGCACGGCATGCGACCAAACCCGGGGTCAGCCCCGGCGCGGCAGGCGCCGAGCCCCATCCCCGGCGGGACGGCGGCCAAACCTCCGCCGCCTCGGGTGTGACGGGCGCCGGCCCGGGTACCCGCACCCCGGCAGGCCGTGAGCGGCCGAAAGGGGTGAATGTCAGATGAGCACGCCCGATCACGCCACCATCGTGGTGGGCATCGACGGAACCGAGGCGTCCCGAGCGGCGTTGCGCTGGGCGACGCGGTACGCCCAGCACACGCCCGCTCCCGCCCGCGTCAACGCGGTGGCGGTGTGGCGGCTACCGTCCACCATGGCCGCCCCCGACGGCAGCGGCATGGTGCCGTTGACCTCGGACGCCGACCTGGAGGCGCAGGCCTGGCACTGGCTCGACGAGGCGCTCGAGGACCTGCCCCCTGGCTCCGACGGCGACGCCGTGACACCGACCGTCGAGGGCGGGAACCCGCGCGACGTGCTCCTGGAGCGCGCCTCGGACGCCGAGCTGCTGGTGCTCGGCAACAAGTCTCGCGGCGCGATCGCCGGGGCCATCGCCGGCTCGGTCGTCCAGCACTGCGTGCACCACGCGCGCTGCCCGGTGCTGCTGGTGCCGGTCGACGACGTCCCGACCCCCGAGCCGACGGAGAGCGAGGAGTAACCCGAGGGGGCGCCCGCGCCCTATGCCGGGCCCGTGGTCGAGGGAACCGTGGTACCAAATGCACTGCTGTGGGTGATGCCCGCCGTCGTGTTGCGGTACCAGCGGCCCAGCAACGAATGGTTCGAGTCGTTCCGCCGGGGGCGCGCGGTTCGTTGACCCGTGCGGGGCGCGGCTGCCAGTGTGTTTGGGTGTCGCAGCGCACGCCGGGGCCGTCGGTGATGAGCAAGGCATTCGCCATCCTCGGGGCGTTCTCGCCCGACCGGCCGAGGCTGCGGCTGGTGGAGATCTGCCGGGTCACCGGCCTCAAGGCCGCGACCGCCCACCGGTTGCTCGCCGAGCTGGTCGAGTGGGGCGCGCTGGACAAGCTGGAGGACGGCCGGTACCGCGTCGGGATGCGGCTGTGGGAGATCGGTTCGCTGTCGCCGCGGTCGCGGACCCTGCGCGAGATCGCCCGGCCGTTCATGCAGGACCTCTACGAGGCCACCCGGGAGAACGTGCACCTCGCGGTGCTGCGCGACGCCCAGGTGCTCTACGTGGAGAAGTTCTTCGGCCGGCGCTCGATCCGGGTCCCGACCCACATCGGCGAGCGGCTGCCGCTGCACCCGACCGGCGCGGGCAAGGTGCTGCTGGCGTTCGCGCCGCCCGCGCTGCAGGAGCGGGTGATGCGCGCGGGCCTGCGGCGGTTCACCCCGAACACGATCATCAGGCCGGGCACGCTGGGGCGGGTGCTCGGCGACGTCCGCCGCACCGGGATCGCCACCTGCGTGGAGGAGCTGACCCCGGGGGCGGTCTCGGTGGCCGCGCCGATCCTGGACTCCCGCCGGCGCACGGTGGCGGCGCTGTCGCTGGTGGTGCACTCCTCCCCCGACACCGCCGACCGGATGCGGCCGGCGGTGCGGACCGCGGCGGCCGGCATCTCCCGCGCCCTGGCGGAGGCCGAGGATCCTTATTGACGAACAAAAATGTTCGCAGATAGGGTCCGGCCGTGGAGCTGACCGGCAAGCGGGTTCTGGTCACCGGCGCGGCCAGCGGCATCGGGCGGGCCACCGCGCTGCTGGCAGCGCGGCAGGGGGCCGAGCTGTACCTCACCGACCTCGACCCGGACGGCCTGGCCGCGACCGCCGAGGCGGTGGTGGCCGCCGGCGGCGCGGTGGGACACCACGGCGCGCTCGACGTGTCCGACCTGACCCAGGTCCAGGCCCTGGCCGACGAGGTGCACGCCCGCGTCGGGAGCGTGGACGTGGTGATGAACATCGCGGGGGTGTCGACGTGGGGCACCGTGGACAGGCTCACCCACCGGCACTGGCGCAAGCTGGTCGAGGTCAACCTGATGGGGCCGATCCACGTGATCGAGACGTTCGTGCCGCCGATGATCCGGGCCGGTCGCGGCGGCCACCTGGTGAACGTCTCGTCGGCCGCCGGCCTGTTCGGGCTGCCCTGGCACGCCGCGTACAGCGCGAGCAAGTTCGGCCTGCGCGGGGTGTCCGAGGTGCTGCGGTTCGACCTGAGGGAACACCGGATCGGCGTCAGCCTGGTCTGCCCTGGCGCGGTGCGGACGCCGCTGACCGAGACCGTGGAGATCGTCGGCGTGGACCGGGACGGCCCCGAGCTGCGCCGGGCGCTGGAGCGGTTCCGCCGGCACGCGGTCACCCCGGAGGCGGCGGCCCGGGCGATCGTTAAGGGCATCCGCAAGAACCGCTACCTGGTGTACACGTCGGCGGACATCAGGCTCGTGCACCTGGCGCAGCGGCTGTGCCCGCCGCTGTACGTGGCGGCCATGCGGGCGCTGGGCGTGGCGATGCGGCGTGCGCTGCCGGTGGTGTCGTGACGGTCCCCCGGATCGCCCCCGGCGGGATCACCGGGGCCGGACCCTTCGCCTGGACGCTGGCCAGGATCGGCGGGCTGGTCACCGGCACCGAGCCGCCGAAGCTGTTCCTCACCATGGGCCGCCAGCACCGGCTCTTTCGCGGCTGGCTGCGGTTCGCCGGCCGGCTGATGCCCGGCGGTGCCCTGCCGCGCCGGGACACCGAGCTGGTCATCCTCCGGGTGGCACACCTGCGCGGCTGCGCCTACGAGACGGCGCACCACCGTCGGCTGGGCCGCCGCGCCGGCCTCACCCCCGACGAGCTGAGGCGGGTCGAGGCCGGGCCCGACGCCGCCGGATGGACGCCCCGGGAACGGGCGCTGCTGGCCGCGGCGGACGCGCTGCTGGCCGCCCACGACCTCGATGACCAGGCCTGGGACGCGCTGCGCGGACACCTCGACGAACCGGCAGCGATCGAGTTCCTGCTGCTGGTCGGGCACTATGACATGCTGGCCACGTTCCTCACCACGCTGCGAATCGAGCCCGACCGGGTACGCCGATGACAACTACTTCGCTGCCTCGCGGACGGCACAAGCTCAGCCGCGAGGAGGTGGCCGCCGCCCAGCGCTCGCGCATCCTGCGCGGGATGGCCGACGCCATGACCGACAACGGCTACGCCGGGACCGTCGTCGCCGACATCATCAAGCGCGCCGGCGTCTCCCGGGAGACGTTCTACCAGCAGTTCGCCTCCAAGCAGGACTGCTTCGTCGCCGCACTGGAGGCCGCCATCGAGCGGCTCGCCGCCGCGCTGGCCCCGGCACGCCCGGGAGGCGGCACCCCCGTCCAGCAACTGGACAGGATCGTCGGCGCCTACCTCGACGCGCTGGCCGCCGAGCCCGCGACCGCCCGGCTGTTCCTGATCGAGACCTACGCCGCCGGCCCCGAGGCGATGCGCCGCCGCCTGGCGCTGCAGCGGCGGTTCATCGACGGGCTCGCCGAGATCGTCGGAGCCCGCACCGAGCGCGAACGCTTCGCCTGCGAGGCCCTGGTCGCGACCCTGGTCTCCCTGGTCACCGCCCGGTTCGTGGAGGACGACCCGGCCGGGCTGCCCGGGCTGCGCGAGCCGATCGTCACCCTCGCGGCCCAGCTGCTCGCCCGCGATCCCTAGAACCGATTCCGCGAGGTTGGCCCAGCTCGGCGCGGTCCCTGACGCACACGCCTCCTACCCGCCAAGTTGGAGGCTGTCCAGGACATCGAAGCGATAGGCTCGCTCCTCCCGTCGCAATTCCACAAGCTCAACCGACGTAATAGAACTGGCCTCGGTGGGCAAGGTTCGGAGTTGCTCGATCCTCGGAAGGATGGACATTATTGGTACTGTCGTGTTGGCGTAGGCGATGCTCAAATGCGGTCGGAACTGGCGCGTGTCCATCGGGCAGTGATCACCACGGACCGCACGTGTTGCGTTGGTCAGGAACCGGTGAAGCTCGACCAGTTCCGTCCATGGGTAAAGACTGAAGCGGACCGCGCCCATGGAGCCAGCGAGCGGTCCGATGGTGAGCGGAAAAGGTGCGAGCGCATCAGATGCGACACCCTGGCCTCATTTGCTGCCGCGCGTGCCTCGTCAGCCGTCATTTCCTCGACGAAACCAAGCCGGCCAATTGTCACATGCAGGGTATCCAACGGTACCAGGTCAAGCTCGGTGGATTGCAGCTGGACCTGACAGTGTTTCGCAATTTGGCGAACGTTCTCGGCATTGGCGAACGTGAGCATCCAGTGATAAGAGCGCTGGCCAGATTTCCAGCCGGGCCGGTTCCAGTGGTTTTCCATCTGGTCCAGCTGCCGGTACGCCTGCCAGTCATGGGCCTTGATGGTCTCGGCATCGTCGAGGAGGGCCGGTGGATCGGCAGGGAATGCGGTCACGGCACGAGCGTACGCGTCCCTCTGGCACAAGGCGCTGCGGTCCTTCTTTCTCGTAGCGACCGATGAGCGGCGGAATCAGCTCGTCCAGCAGCTCGAGTATTCGAGACGGCCCAAGCAATGCAGCGTTGGCGCGGAGCAGCCGCGGTGGACTGACGATCTGGTCTTCGCTTGAGTTCCTGTGTGAGCCGCGGCGCGCGGGACATCCGCATGGAACGGCTGAGCGAATTCATCGACTTCTTGGCACATGAGGGGTATGTCGAGCCCCTGCTCAACGAACATGTGCACGCGAAGCCGGATGACGTCTGCGCGAGCTGCGGAAAGATTTAGCCGTGCAACTGGCGGAAGCTCGCCGAGGAGGCGCTTCAGGTGTTGTACCGGGAGCTGTCGACATAGTATTCAAGACCGCCAAGTCCAGCGAGCGGCGCGCGTTCACTCGAAGCCGGCGGGCATGCTGGCCTCGACCAGCGCGCGGGTGAAGGGGTCCGCCGGTCGCTCCAGCACGTCGTCGACGGGCCCGCGCTCCACCAGCCGGCCCTCCCGCATCGCGATCACGTTGTCGGCGACGGTCCGGACCAGCGCGAGGTTGTGCGTCACGAACAGCAGCGCCAGCCCCTCCTCGGCGCGCAGGCGTTGAAGCAGCGCGACGATCGAGGCCTGGACGGACACGTCGAGCGCCGAGGTGATCTCGTCGCAGATCAGGACCTCGGGCCTGCAGACCAGCGCGCGGGCGATCGCGACCCGCTGCCGTTCCCCACCGGAGAGCTGGTTGGGGTAGCTGGCGGCCAGGCTGGGCGACAGCGAGACCCGTTCGAGCGCCTCGGCGACCAGCGTCCGGGCCTGCGCACCCCGGGTGCCGAACAGGATCGCCAGCGGGTCGGCCAGGATCTCGCCGATCGGCCGCCGAGGGTTGAGCGAGTTGTACGGGCTCTGGAAGACGTACTGCATCGCCCGCCGCGCCGCGAGCGGCCGGTCCCGCGACCGGCGCGCCAGCTCCTCCCCCCGGAGGCTGATCGCGCCTCGGTAGCGGCGATGCAGACCGATGACGGCCCTGGCCAGGGTCGTCTTGCCGCTGCCGGACTCACCGACCAGCGCCAGGCACTCGCGGGGCGCCAGCTCGAACGACACCTCGTGCAGGATCTGGCGCCTGCCGTGGAAGGCGTCCAGCCCGGAGACGCGCAGCAGCGGGTCCTCCCCGCCCGTGTCCGGCGACGGCGCGGTCAGTGGGGCACGCCGCGCCGGCCTGGCCGCCAGTTCGGACGCGCGCAGGCATCTCGCCGTGTGCCCCGGGCCGATCTCGACGGGCTCCGGTTCCCGGGTCGGGCAGGCGGCGACCGCGTCCGGGCATCGCGGGTGGAACGCACACCCGGAGGGACGCCGGCCCGGCAGCGGGGTGTCGCCGGGGATCGCGGCCAGCGCGCGGCGCTCGGACACCACGGGGACCGCCGCGATCAGGGCGCGGGTGTACGGGTGCACGGCGTGCTCGAAGATCTCGGCGTTGGTGCCGGCCTCGACGATCCGGCCCGCGTACATGACCAGGATCCGGTGCGCCAGGCCGGCCACCACCGCCATGTCGTGGGTGACGTACAGCGCCGCGACCCGGTGGTTGGCGCACAGCTCGCGCACGGTGCGCAGCACCCGCGCCTGGGTCGTGACGTCCAGCCCGGTGGTCGGTTCGTCGAGCACGATCATCTTCGGGCGCAGCAGGAACGCCATCGCCAGCGACACCCGCTGCTGCTGGCCGCCGGAGAGCTGGTGCGGGAACCGCGCCAGGAACGCCTCGTCGGCGGGAAGCCCGACCTCGTCCAGCGTGGCCGCCGTCCGGTCCCGCCTGGCCGGGGCGGACAGGCCCGGCTCGTGGAACTCGAACAGCTCGTCGAGCTGGCGCCCGATCCGCAGCGCCGGGTTCAGCGCGCTCGACGGGTCCTGCGGCACGTAGCTGACGGTGCTGCCGCGCAGCGCGGAGAGCTTCTCGTGCGCGAGCCCGACCACCTCCCGCCCGTCGATGAGCACGCTGCCGTCGACGATGCGCGCCCCCGGCCGGGTGTCGCCGAGCAGCGCGACGCCCACCGTGCTCTTCCCGGACCCCGACTCGCCGACCAGGCCGAGCACCTGGCCGCTGTCCACCGTGAAGTCGATGCAGTCGACCACGTTCGCGCCGCGACCGTCCAGGTCCACGCGCAGCCCCTTGACCAGCGCCGTCGTCACGACTCCGCCTTCGGGTCGATCCGCGCGACGGCCCTGGACAGCCCCTCGGCCATCAGGTTCGTGCCGAACGTGAACACCGCCACGCAGACGACAGGGACCACCACGCCCCACGGCTGCAGCGTCAGCCCCTGGTAGTTCTCCTTGATCATCAGCCCCCAGTCCGCCGTGGGTGGCTGCAGGCCCACGCCCAGGAAGCTCATCGCCGTCACGATGCCGACCGACCAGGTCAGCCGCAGCCCGAAGTCGACCATCAGCGGAGTCATGATGTTCGGCAGCACCTCGCGCCGCACGATCCAGCGCCTCGGTGCCCCGAGCGTCTCGGCCAGCTCGACGAACTCGCGGGTCACCACCTCGCGCGCGGCGCCGTAGGTGATCCGCACGACCTGGGGCACCCACGCGATGGCCACGATCAGCGGCATCAGGCCGGTCCCCGCCCTGACCATCGAGACCAGCAGCAGGATGAGCACCAGCGGCGGGAACGCCCTGAGCACGTCCATCGCGCGCATCAGCAGCTCGTCCAGCAGGCCACCGCTGTAGGCGGCGAGCATCCCGATCGCGGCGCCGACCACGGTGCCGATGAGCGTCCCGACGCAGGAGATCCACACAATGCTGCCGCCGCCCTCGAGCACCCGGGAGAGCACGTCCTCGCCCAGGTAGTCGGTGCCGAGCGGGGACCCGGGCGACGGCGGCGTGTACGGCGCGCCGACGATGTCGCCCTCCGCGTGCGCCGCGAGCAGCGGGCCGAGCACGATCATCAGCAGCAGCGAGCCGGTCAGCGCCATGCCCACCCGCATCCGGGGCTCGCGCAGGCAACGGCGCAGGACCAGTGCGCTGGTCGGCGGCGGCGGCGCGGCGGCCCGCGTCATGCGCCCGCCGTCCTCAGCCGAGGCGTCACGAACACGGTCAGCACGTCGCCGAGCAGGTTGAACACCACATACGACGCCGCGAAGATCAGGCAGATCACCTGGATCACCGGCAGGTCGCGGTTGTTCACCGCGTCCACCAGCGCGCTGCCCAGCCCGGGGTAGTTGAACACCTGCTCGATGATCACCACGCCCCCGGTGAGGAAGGCCAGGGCCAGCGCGGTGCCCTGGATCGCGGGCACGAGCGCGTTGCGCAGCACGTGCCGGCGCAGCACCACCGGCTCGGAGACGCCCTTGAGCCGGGCGTTGCGCACGTACTCCGACTGGTAGACGTCGATCACCGAGCCCCGCACCAGCCGCGCGAGGTACGGCAGGATGCCCAGCACCAGCGCGGCGACCGGCAGGATCAGCTGGGTGACGTTGCTCAGCGGGTTCTGGCCGGGGAACAGCAGCACGGTGCCGGGCAGCAGCTGGAACGCCGTGGTGGCGAAGAGGATCACCAGGATCAGGGCGATGATGAACTCCGGCAGCGCGGTCAGCGCCAGCGCCGCCGCGAGCACGGTGTGATCGAACCACCGGTCACGGCGGCGGCCGGACACCGCCCCGACGAACGTCGCCAGCGGGACGCCGATCGCGGCCGAGAGCAGCACCAGGATCGCGGAGTTGACGGTCCGGTCGCCGATCAGCCGGGCCACCGACTCCTGGGTCACCAGGGAGTCGCCGAGGTTGCCCCGCAACAGGTCGCCCAGCCAGCTCAGGTACTGGACGGCCAGCGGGCGGTCCAGGCCGAGGTGCTCGCGCAGCAGCGCGACCCGGTCCGGCGTCGCGTCGTGGCCGAGCACGGCGCGGGCGGGGTCGCCGGGCAGCACCTGCGTCGCGACGAACACCAGGATCGAGACCAACAGCAGGGTGACCAACCCGAGCACCAGCCGGCGCACGATCCACAGCTGCCGCCGGAGGACGCCGGCCGAGGACGGGGGGTCGACCGGGTCGGGCATGAAGCCTCCCTGGCCTTGTGGTGGTTGTCTGACGTACGTTTACACACATCAGATGCCCAGAGAATGCATCTCCGCTGTTGTCATTGTCAACACTCGTATTACCGGTGCGAATGGCGCGCGATTTCGCGAATTTCCTCGTCGCTGAGAAGGCGCCGCCGCGCGCGCGACTCCTCCTGGCAGCGGCGAAGGACGGCGGGGACATTCACCGGGTCGACGTCCACGCCCAGCCGCCGCAGGGTGGCCGCCATTGCATAGGCCCCGCTCTGCGGTGTCAGCGGCAGGAGGCGCGCGTTGCCGACCAAGGCCGGCTCGATGCTGTTGTGCAGCAACGGGTCGATCTCGGTTTCCTGGGCGATCCAGTCGCCGCCGCCCCAGCAGAACGTGTCGGTCCCGGTGATCGGATGGTTCCAGGCCACCCGATAGCCGGTCAGCTCCTCCGCGCTTCGTGCCAGCGCGGTCAGCGCTTGGAGCCGGATGCCGGTGCGGACGCCGTAAACCGCCTCGAACGCCGCGGCCGTGACCGCCAGGTCCGCGTTGCCGGGGCCACCGCAGTAGCCGTTGACCGACGCCTCCACCACGTCGGCCCCCGCGTTCGCGGCGGCGACCGCGCAGGCGACCGCGAGGCCGAAGGCGTTGTGCGGATGCAGGCCGACCTCGACGTCCGGGGCGGCCGACTTCACGTCGCGGACCAGCCGCGCGAACGCCTCGGGCCCGAGCGAACCAGGGCCGTCGAACAGCGTGATCTCGCCAGCGCCCGCCGCGCCGAGCCGGGTCACCGTCTCCGCCAGCATCTCCGGTGACGCGAACGACACCATCATCGTCGAGGCGATCACGCGCAGCCCCGACCCGCGGGCATGGGCCACGACGGTGGCGGCCCGTGCCACGAAGTCCGCGCGCTCGCGCGCCGTGACCGCGCGGCGCCAGTCCCGGCCCTGCCAGGCCATCGGGTAGATGGACGACTCGTAGATCAGCGAGGCCGGCCCGAACCCGGCCACCGGGATCTGGACGGCGTGGTAGCCGAGGCGATGCGCCCGGTCCGCGTCGTCGGTGGTGGTCACGAACGGGCAGACGGCGACGCAGTCGGGGTTGGCCGCCTCGATGGCGGCCAGGTCCTCGCGCACCTCGTCGTCGGCGCGCCCGGACAGCCCGGCGGTGACGATCGAGGGCACCCCGGAGGCCACCAGCGCGCGCAGGAAGGCGTGCGTGTCCTCGCGGGGGGCGAACACGCCCGGCATGGTGCCGGCCGAGCGCAGGGTCGTGTCGCGCAGCCGGATGCGCTCCGGGACCGGGCCGGTGACCTCCGGGTCGCGGTTGAGCGGCGAGACCGACCAGCGCCCCGGCCGGTACGCGCCGGGCGCGCGCAGCCGGTCGATGTCCGCGCGCAGCCGCCGCGTCTCCTCGGCGGTGAACGGGCCGGTCGGCTCAGCGTTCGGCGAGCTCATCGATGACCTCCGCGAACAGCCGGTTGTGCAGGTCCACGTCGGCCTCGGCGGTCAGCGGCGAGAACAGCGCGGCCCCGCTCATGCCGTTGAGCACGATCCCCCGGTTGGCCAGGTAGAGCCAGAGCGCCCGGCGCAGCTCGGAGCCCACCTGCGGGTACATCTGGCCGGCGTTGCGGGGCGGCCGGGGCAGGAACGCGTAGGAGACGCGCCCGCCGAGGCGGGCCACGTGCCACGGCAGCTCGTGCTCGTCGATGACCGCGCCCACCGCCTTCTCGTAGCGCTGCGCCAGCCCGTCCATCACCGCGTAGGCCTGTTCGGTCATGACGTGTTCGAGCACCGCGCGCATGGCTCGCACCGCGAGCACCCCGCCGACCAGGGTGCTGCCCAGCCCGCCGTCGCCCACCTCGGTGTAGCGGGCCGCCCCGGCCGCGACCTCGTCGGTCATGCCGTAGGCGCCGGCCGGGATGCCGCCGGCGAGCCACTTGCCCATGGTGATGATGTCGGGCCGCAGGCCGAACTCGCGGGTGCACCCGCCGGGGCCGGCCGGGATGGTCTGCGTCTCGTCGATGACCAGCAGCGTTCCGCAGCGGCGGGTGAGCTCGCGCAGGCCCCGATGGAAGCCTGGCTCGGGCCAGATCACCGCGCCGCCGTTGGTCAGCACCGGCTCCGCGAGGACGGCCGCGACATCGCCGTGCGCGAGCTCGCGTTCCAGCGCGCCCAGGTCGTTGAACTCCACCACCCTCGTGGTCTCGGAGATGTCCGCGCCGTGCGGGTCGACCCCGGGGGTGCGGGCCACGCCGTCCGGGGTGAGCACGGCGTGCGCCTCGTCGACCGCCCCGTGGTAGGCCCGGTTGAACACCAGGATCCGGCGCCGGCCGGTGCACGCCTTCGCGACCAGCAGCGCGAACCGGTTCGCGTCCGTCGCGGACACCGTGAACTGCCAGAACGGCAGCCCGAACCGCTGGCCCAACGCCTCGGTGACCCACACCTGGTCCTCGTGCGGCCACATCGTGACGGTGCCCCGGTCGAGCTGGTCGCGCAGGGCGGCGACCACCGCCGGATGGGTGTGCCCCCACAGCGCCGAGGTGGCGGCGAGCCCGAAGTCCGCGTACTCGTGCCCGTCGGTGTCGTGGAGCCGCGCGCCGGCGGCCCGCTCGACGACCAGCGGCACCGGCGGCGGGAACTGCGCGACCCACGGGTGCGGCGTGCCGTGCACCTGGGAGCGCCGTGCCCGCTCGTGCAGGGCGCGGGCCTTCGGCCTGGCCTCGACCCACGCCGCGCGCTCGCGTTCGAGCAGCGCGGCCACCCGGCCGGGGTCGACTCCTTGGACGTTCATCGCGAACGCTCCAGCGCCGCGACCACCTCCGGGAACCGTTCGAGCTGGGCCAGCTCGTCGTACCTCGCGTGCAGGATCAGCTCGTCCACACCCGCGTCCACCAGCACCCGAAGCTGCTCCGCGCAGTGCTCGGGCGGCCCGAACACGGCCACCCGATCGGCCATGCCGGCGGCGTCGTAGACCGGGTTCGCGGCGAACGCCCTGTCGAAGGTCTGGACCAGCCGCTCACGCGCTGTCGGCACGTCGTCCTCGACCGCCAGGTACACGCCCTTCGACACCGTGAAGCCGGACCGGTCCCGCCCCTGCTCGTCCAAGGCCTCCCGGACCACCGCGAGCTGCTCGAGGAAGTCCTGGGTCGACACCGGCCCGGCGCCGGTCCAGCCGTCCGCGATGCGCACCGCCCGCCGCAACGCCGGCGCCGACCGGGCACCGATCCAGATCGGCGGACCGGCGGGCCGCGCCGGTTTGGGCTGGGACCGGACATCGGAGAACGAGTAGATCTCGCCCCGATAGCTGGCCGCGTCCTCGCGCCACAATGCCCGCATGACGTCGATTCCTTCGACCAGGCGCCGTACCGGCCGGTCGACGGGAATTCCCAGGGATTCCAGCGTTTCCCGGTGATAGTCGTTGCCGACGCCGAGACCGACCGTCAGGCGCCCCCCGGAAAGCTGGTCGATGGTGGCGAGCTCACGCGCCTGAACGGCGGGGTTTCGCCGGCCGGAATACAGCACCGAAATGCCGAGACCGATTCGTTCCGTGGCCGCCGCCATAAAGGACAGGACGTGCAGTCCGTCGAGCGAGAAGCTCTGGGCGCTCAAGGTGTCCTGCGTCCACAGCCCGCTGAAACCCAACCGCTCCGCCCGCCGGGCGAACGTCGCCAGCGCATCCGGGCTGTTGGGTACGCCGACGGAGAATCTGGCCTTTTTGTGTTGGCCGTCGTCCAAGACGAGCCCTCCCTTGATCGGCAAAAGCATGCCTCTCCGCTGTTGTACTTGTCAACAGGGTGAGCCGGTCCGAGCGGGCCGGCAGCCGGCGGTGACTGCCGGGGGTCGCGCGGCGACGGCCGAGGTCGGAGCGCCTGTTGACAGGGACAACAGCCGAGGGCATCCTCTGGTGCGTCCGAAGTTGATGACCTCCGCATCACCTCTGCCACAACGTCGTGGGGGTCTCGTGTCGCATTGCGGGGCATTTGTGCGGGCTAATTCAGATAGTGGTTCCGGAATGAACCGGCGCAGGTTTCTTGTGTCGGCCGCGGCGATCGCCGGGAGTGGCGTGCTGGTCGCCTGCGGCGGCGGTTCTCGACAACCGGTCGGACCGCCCCGCCGGGGAGGCCGCCTCACGGTGGCGACCGGGGGCGCGAAAGGCTCCGACACCGTCGATCCGATGTTGCTCAACAGCGTGCCGGTGAGCTTCATGGCGCGCAATCTGTACGGCCAGCTCGCGGACTTCTCCAACGACATGAAGTACACGTTGCAGATGGCCGAGGCGATCGAGTCGAACGCCGCCGGCGACGAATGGACGATCCGCCTCCGGCAGGGCATCGAGTTCCACAACGGCAAGACCTTGGACGCGGACGACATCGTGTTCACGTTCCAGCGGACGTTCAGCCTCCCCGGCGCGGTCACCGTCGGGAAGTTCAAGACGTTCGTGGACATGGGCGGCTTCACGAAGCTCGACGCGCGGACGGTGCGCATGAAGCTGCTGCGGCCCAGCTCGACATTCCACACCACGCTCGCCAGCCCGTTCAAGATCGTGCCGGTCGGCTTCGACCCGAACAACCCGGTGGGCACCGGCCCGTTCAGGTACAAGAACTTCACCCCGAACCGGCAATGGGTGCTCGAACGGTTCGGAAACTATTGGAACGGCACCGGCCCGGCGCAGGACAGCGACACCCCCGCGCCCGCCGACCTCGGCCCGAGGCCGTACGTCGACGAACTCGTGGTCAACGTCGTCAACGACGACTCCGCCCGCCTCAACGCCCTGGTGACCGGCCAGGTCGACGCGATCAACCTGGTCCAGTACGCGCAGATTCCCACCGTTGCGCAGCGGGGCGAGCTGAAACTGCTGGAGTCCAAGACCGGGGCGTGGACCGGAATCTACATGAACATGGCCACGCCCCCGTTCAACGACGTCCGCGTCCGCCAGGCGCTGCGGCTTTCGCTCGACCGCGAGCAGGCGTTGCAGTCGTGTTTGTCCGGCCACGGGGTGGTCGCCCACGACCTGCCCGAACCGTTCGCTCCGGGATATCCCGCCGAGCTGACCCGGCACCGCGACATCGAACAGGCGAAATCGCTGCTGAAACAATCGGGCCAAGCCGGAGTTCCACTCGAACTGGTCGCCGGCCCGGTGTCCACCGAAGCGGTGTCGATGTGCACGGTGCTCGCCAACAACGCCGCCGAGGCGGGCTTCAACATCAAGGTCCGTCAGGTGGACACCGGAACGCTCTTCGGCCCCAACTTCCACTCCTGGCAGTTCTCCGTGGACAAGTGGCCGGCGCAGGGCGACTTCCAGACGCTCACCGCGCTCACCGATCTGAGCTCCAGCGACCTGACCCACATGGACGCCGCGACCCGGTCGGAGCTCCAGTCACTCTACGAGCAGGCGCAGCACACGACGGACCCTGCGAAACGCGACGACATCACCAAACAGATGTACCAACTGGAGTTCGACCGGGGCGGCTGGATCATTCCGTTCTTTCCCAACGTGGTGAACGCCTACAACGAGAAGACCGGCGGCTGGCCGAAGAACGACTTCGGCGGCCGGACGTTCGGCAACGGCCAGTTCGAACAGGTCTATCTCAAGGGCTGACCGTGGCGACGAATACGGTGTACGGCGGCCAGCCCGCGCTCGGCTGGCCCACGCCTTCCTTGCCGGGGAGGTCGGGCAGCGTCACCTCGGCGAAGATGTCTCGTGCGCTGTCGAGCACGTCGACCCCCGTCCACCCCGCGCTGACCCGGTAGATTCCCTGGATTAGCCAGATCAGTGGGGTAGACCACCCGCGTGGGACCAGGCGCATGTCGAAGACGAACAGCCGCCCGCCGGGCCGCAGCGCGCGTCGCACCGTGGTCAGGGCGGCGGGTATGTCGGGCATCGCGCTGATCGACGCGCAGGCGTAGGCGGCGTCGAAAGAGGCGGGTTCGAGCGCGACGCGGGTGGCGTCGGCGCGTCGCAACTCGACGTTCTGGATTCCCCGCTCGCGGAGCACCGCGTCGGCACGAGCAAGCATCCGGGGGCTGTAGTCGATGCCGACGACCCGACCCGACGGGCCGACTGCCGCCGACAGCGTGGGCAGCGCGGCACCGCTGCCGCAGCCGAGGTCGAGCACCGAGTGGCCCTTCCTCAGATCGAGATAGCGGAGCGCCAGTACGGTCGCCTGGGTGCTCGACCCGCCCGCCGACGAGTGGACCGGGCTGACCAGGTCCCACCAGCGTCGGCCGCGGCGAAGGCGTCGGTCGTGGATGTCTGTGGCCATGGCTTCCCTCCGTAACGATGCAGTCGCATTGTCACGCGTCACGCCTCGGGAAGCAATGCAATTGCATGGTGACAGGATGTGGCGATGCCGAAGAGTGTTGATCCGCGCGCGCGGCGCGAGCAGATCGCGCGGGCGCTGTGGCGGGTGACGGCCACCCACGGGCTCGACGCGGTGAGCCTGCGGCACGTCGCGGCCGAGGCGGGCGTCTCGATGGGCATGGTGCAGCACTGGTTTCGCACCAAGGACGAGATGCTGCGTTTCGCGCTGCAGACGGTGAGCGAGCAGTCCGAGGCGCGAATCGGGCGGCACCTCGACGTGCTCGAGCACGGGCCGCCGAGGGAGGCGGTGCGTACGCTGATGGTCGAGATGCTGCCCCTCGACGAGCAGCGGCGCCTGGAGGCGCACGTAGCCGTGGCATTCGGCGCCCGCGCCGCGGTGTCCCCACCGATCGCCGCATCCCTCCGGGACGGGATGGACCAGCTGCGAGCGTTCATCGCCGACAAGATCCGGTTCGCCAACGGGCCGCACCGGCCGAACCCCGGGCACGCCGCGGCGGCGCTGGTCGCCATGGTGGACGGGCTGGCCGCGCACACCCTCGCCGAGCAGTGCACCCCGGAGGCCGCGCTGGCCGCCCTCGACGACCAGCTCGACATGCTCTTCGGGAGGCCCGGCGAAGGCTCACAGCCCGCCGGATACCGCCAGCGCGCCGAGCCCGACCAGGCCGACCAGCACGGTGGACAGCGCGCCGAGCAGTAGGCCACGCCGGCCGGTGCGCAGCAGCGCGCCCAGCCGGACCGCGCTGCCGAGGCCGAACAGCGCGGCGGCGAACATCACGGTGGTCAGCGTCTGCCCGGCGGAGAGCACGAACGCCGGCAGCACGCCGGAGCTGCGCACCGCGATCATGGCCAGGAACCCCACCACGAACAGCGGCACCAGCGGCGGGCGCTCCCCCGTCGCCACGCCCCGGCGCCGGCGCACCATGCCGACGCCGGCGACCATGGGCGCCAGCAACACCACCCGGGTCAGCTTCACCACCACCGCGATGGCCACCGCCGACGCGCCCGCCGGCGAGGCGGCCGCCACCACCTGCGCGACCTCGTGCACGCTCAGCCCGGCCCAGGTGCCCAGCGCCGGGCCCCGCAGCCCGAGCCGGTCGCCGAGCAGCGGCACCAGCGCGATGGCCCCGCTGCCGTACAGCGTGACCAGCGTGACCCCCGTTGCGACGTCCTCCTTCTCGGTGCGCGTCACGCTGTCCATCGCCGCGATCGCCGACGCCCCGCAGATGGAGAACCCCGTCGCGACCATCAGCGCGAGCCCCGGCGACACCCCGACCAGCCGGCCGAGCAGCAGCGTCCCGGCAAACCCCAGCAGCACGGTGGCGACCACCGCGAGCACCGTGGTGAACCCGAGGCCGGCCACGTCGGCGAGGCCGAGCTGCAGGCCCAGCAGCACCACGCCGAGGCGGAGCAGCTTCTTCGTGGCCCAGCCCAGCCCCGGGCGGGTCGACGCCGGAAGCGCCCCGCCCACCAGGACCCCGAGCACCACGGCCGCGGTCAGCGCGCTCACCGACGGCAGCGCCAGGTTCAGCGCCAACGCGATCGCGGTGCCGACGGCGGCCGCGCACAGCCCGGGGAGCACCCGCTCGCCGGACACACTCAACGGTGTCGTTGCCATGTAACCGACGATGCGGCCCACAACGCGCAGGTGGTAGCCGCGACCTCGGCCTCACGTCATAACCTGAGTGCATGACAGCCCTACCGGACGTGGAGTCGTTGCGGCTGTTGGTGCTGGTCTCACAGCGCGGCAGCCTGACCGCCGCTGCCGCCGAGGCCGGCATCAGCCAGCCTTCGGCGAGCAAACGCATCAGCGCGCTGGAGCGGCGGCTCGGGCTGCGGCTGCTCGACCGCAGCCGGCGCGGCTCGGCGTTGACCGAGCCCGGGGTCCTGGTCGGCGGCTGGGCGCAGCGGGTGCTCGACGAGGTCACCGCGCTGCTCGACGGGGTGCGGGCGCTGACCAGGGACAGCGCGGCGCAGCTGAGCGTGGCCGCGAGCCTGACCGTGGCCGAGCACCTGCTCCCGGCCTGGCTCGGCGAGCTGCGCCGGTCCGCGCCGACGCTGCGGGTCGGGCTGCGGGTGATGAACTCCGCCCTGGTCTGCGAGCAGGTCAGGGACGGCGCGGTGGACCTTGGCTTCATCGAGTCGCCGGGTCCGCTCGCCGGGTTGCGCTCGCGCACGGTCGCGCGCGACCGGCTGGTGCTGGTGGTGCCGCCGGAGCACCGGTGGGCTCGGCGGCGGCGTCCGGTGGGTCCGGACGAGCTGGCGGCCACCGCGCTGGTCAGCCGCGAGCCGGGTTCGGGCACCCGGGAGGCCGCGAACCGGGCGGTGGCCGCCAGCGGTCGGGAGCTGGCCCGCCCGCTGCTGGAGCTGGGGTCCAGCACGTCGGTGCGCAGCGCGGTCGCCGCCGGCGCCGGCCCCGCGCTGATCAGCGAGCTCGAGGTGGCCTCCGACCTGGCGACGCGCTCGCTGGTCGAGGTGACGACCGAAGGCATGGAGCTCGGCCGCGCGCTGCGGGCGGTGTGGCGCAGCGGTACCAGGCCGACCGGAGCGGCGGCCGACCTGCTCGCCCAGGTCCTCCGCCGGCGGGCGGCGAGCTAGGCAACCAGTTCCTTGCGGCCGGTCTCGTGGGTCAGCAGCACGGCGATGCCGGTGCCGACGGCGGTGATGATCGCGTAGTAGGCGGGGAAGCCGGTGTCGCCGGTGTGGGCGATCAGGTAGGTCATCAGCAGCGGCCCGCCGCCGCCGAACACCGCCGTGTTGATGTTGTAGCCCATGGAGTAGCCGGTGTTGCGGACGCGGGTCGGGAACAGCTCGATGAGCGCCGCGTGCACGACGCCGGTGTGCCCGGAGAACGCGACGGCGAGCAGCACGACGCCGGCCAGCGCCGCCGCCAGGTTGCCGAGGCTGATGAGCCGGTAGGCGGGCCAGGCGAGCACGGCCATCGCCACGGCCGAGGACAGGAGCACCGGGCGCCGCCCGATCCGGTCGGACAGAGCGGCGGCGAACGGCATGCACGCGATGAGGACGATCAGCCCGGCGGCCGTGAGGGCGAGCGCCTTCCCGGTGCTGAAATGCAGCGATGTCTTCAGGTAGGTCGGCATGTAGACGAACAGCACGTAGTAGCCCGAACTGTTGAGCAGCGGGATCAGCAGCGCCCGCGACAGGTTCTTCAGCCCCGGGCCGGACAGCAGGGTCTCCTTCACCGGTGAGCTGGCGACCCGCTCGGTCTGCTTCAGCTCGCGGTACACCGGGGTCTCGTCGAGCCGGGCGCGGATGAGATAACCGATGACGCCCAGCGGAACGGCGACCAGGAACGGGATCCGCCACCCCCAGGAGTCCATGGCGGGCTCGCCCAACGCGCCGCTCAGGCCCCACGCGAGCAGGGTTCCGGTCAGCAGCGCGGAGAACGAGCCCATCTGCACCCAGGCGATGCGCAGCGCGCGCTGGCCGCTCGGTGAGTACTCCGCGACGAATGTGATCGCCGCGCCCACCTCGCCGCCCGCCGAGAACCCCTGGAGCAGGCGCATCGCGATGAGCAGGACCGTGGCGGTGACCCCGATGCTGGCGTATCCGGGCAGCACGCCGATCACCGCGACGGAGACCGTCATCAGCGTCAGCGACAGCACGAGGACGGTACGCCGCCCGATCCGGTCCGCGAGCGAACCGAGAACCAGGCCGCCGAGCGGGCGGAAGATGAACGTGAGCGCGAACACGCTGTACGTGGCGAGCAGCGCCGCCGTCGCATCGTGGCCGGGGAAGAAGACGGTGGCTATGTTGCCGGCGAGGAATCCGTAGATCGCGTAGTCGTAGAACTCCAGGTACATCCCGAGCGTGCCGGCCAGCGTGACCCGGTTGACGGTCCTGCCGGCGGGCGGCGCCGTGTTCGCGACCCTCACCTGGCCTCCCCCGCCATCGCCGGCCGGCTGGCGAGGATCTCCGCGATCCGGTCGGTGGCGAACCCGCTTCGCGCCGCCCAGAAGTAGGTTCCGAACCCGACCAGGCCGACCAACGCGATGTCCAGCCCGTAGGCCAGCGGCGGTTCGGGCAGCGGGCCGAACTGACCCAGGTACTCGATGAGCAACGTGGCAAGCAGCGTGGCGACGACCCACAGGCCGGCCGTGACGTGCCGCCGCCCGGTCGCGGTGCTGAGCCACCACAGGGCGGCGAGGAACGCGCAGATGCAGACGCAGAAGGCCCCGAAGTAGAGCCCGAAGCCCCAACTCCCCTCGCCGCCGGTGAACACCCAACCGCCCCGCCAGGCGATCACCAGCCACGCGAGGGTGAACACCGCCGAGAGGGCGCGGGTCGGGGTCGGCGCGGACCAGCCGTTGCGCACGCTGATGTGCGCGCCGTAGATGGGCAGGCCCAGGAAGACGGCCGTCAGCAGGGTCGTCAGGGTCGCCCACCCGGAGAAGTAGATGACCCACAGGCTGGCGACGTAGCCGGCGCACGCCCAGAAGTGCGGCGCCGGCACCCGGACCGGGCGGTGCAGGTCGGGGGCGGTGCGGCGCAGCACGGCGAGCATCGGCCCACCGAGCAGGTAGCTGAGCACCAGCGCCGAGGACACCATCCCCACCAGCCGGTACCAGCCCGACCCCGGCACGAAGAAGACGAACCCGACGACCGTGCAGGCCGCCAGCCCCGGCCCCGGCACGCCGAACCGGTTGAGCCGCTGGAAGCCGGACGGCAGGTCCCGGTTCACCGAGGACGAGTACACGGTGCGGGCCGCGATCCCCAACCAGACCCAACCGGTCGCGGACGGCGCGACGATGGCGTCGACCAGCAGGATGGTGGCGAACCCGCCGAAGCCCGCGACCGTCAACGCCGCGAACAGCGGCGACGACGCCCACCGGCCCTGCAGCAACCCGCCCCAGTCGCCGGGCGCGACGCCGGCCGAGCCCCAGTCCAGCGCGCCGAGCAGGCCCACCTGCAGCAGGGCGTAGATGGCCAGCGGGATGGCCAGGCCGCCCACGTACATCGCGATCGGAATGTTCCGGCGGGGGTTGCGCACCTCACCGCCGAAGTCGAGGATCTGCCGCAGCCCGCCGTAGGCGAACACGATGCCGCCGCTCGACACGGCGCCGAGGACCGCGGCCAGGCCCTGCGGGGCGAAGCCACCGAACGAGGTCAGGTTGGCGCTCCGGAACGCGGTGAACAGCAACACTGTGGTGGCAAGAGGGATGGCGATCTTCCACAGCGTGACCCACTTGTTGGCCTCGCTGAGCAGGCGGGCGCCGAACACGTTGAGCACGAAGAACACCGCCAGCAGGAACCACCCGGCCAGCACGCCGTTGGGCCAGGCGACCACGGTGGTTCCGCCGTCGGTGGCGAGCAGCCCGAGCGACGGCCACCGCCCACCGAGGTAGGCCAGCGCCGCCTGCGCCTCCAGCGCGGGCAGCGCGACCGCGGCGACCAGGTAGCCCCACCCGTTGAACCACCCGACGAACGAGCCGTGGCTCAGGTGCGGATAGCGCACGGTGGAGCCCGAGCGGGGCAACATCGTGCCCAACTCCATCCAGGCCACCCCGATCACGCCGAAGAACACCGCGCCGAGGAACCAGGACACGATCGAGGCCGGGCCGGCGATGCTCGCGGCGGCCAGCGTGGCCAGCAGCCACCCGGAGCCGATCTGCAGGCTCACCGCGAGCGCGATCAGGCCCCACAGCCCGATCCGTTTCTTCAGCTCGGCGTCGGACGCCTCGAACCCCGCCAACGGGGAATGATCGTGCATGGGCTTTTCTCCATCGTTGGAAGAAAGTCAGAAGACGAGCTCGGCGGCGCCGGCTCGTGGTTGGCCTGGTGGTTGGCCTGGTAGTTGGCACAGCCGTTCGATCCGCAGGGTGTCGATGTCGATCGTGTGCGCCCGGCCGTCGACCACCTCCTCGGCGACCAGCAGCCCGGCCATGGGTGCCTGCATGACCCCGTGACCGGAGAACCCGCAGGCGTTGAACCAGCCCTCGGCGCCGGGCATGGCGCCCACGAACGGCAGGTGGTCGGGGGTCACCTCGTAGGTGCCGGCCCACGACGCGGCGCGGTCCATCGGCAGGTCGCCGAGCCAGGGGAAGCGGTCGATGCCGGCGAGCATGACCCGTTCCAGCCAGTCCCAGTCCAGGGAGTCGTTGTAGACCGGGGGCTCGTGGGATCCGCCGTAGCCCATGAGCAGCCGGCCGTTCTCGCCCCGGATGAAGAACCCGGTGGTGAGGTCGATGGTCATCGGCACCCGGCTCCGGTCCGGCACCGGCGCGCTGGCGAAGATCATGCGGCGGGAGTGGTGCACGGGCACGGTCAGTCCGGCGAGGCCGGCGACCTCACCCGCCCAGCCTCCGGTGGCGTTGACCACGGCGGTGGCCTCGACGACCGCGTCCGGGGTGCGGACCGCCCACCGGTCGCCTCGGTGCTCGATCGTGACCGCCGGACTGCGCGCCAGCACGCGCGCGCCGTGCTGGCGGGCCATCCCGAGGTAGGCGGTGGTGGCCAGGTGCGGGTCCACCCCGCCGTCGGCCGGGCACCAGGTCGCGCCGGCCAGCCCGGTTGGTGTCAACGGGATCCGCTCGCCGGCCTCCGCGACGGTGACCGCGCTGACCGGAACCCCCATCGAACGCTGCAGCTCCATGGCGCGCAGGTGGTCGTCCCAGCGGTGCTCCGGGACGAGCAGCAGGTAGCCGAACGGCCGGTAGCCGACGTCGACGCCGTGTCGGGCCTCGAAGTCGCGGTAGGCCTGGATCCCGCCCCAGGACAGGGCGATGTTCGTCGGGTCGGTCCACTGCGCGCGCACGCAGGCGTTGGACCGCCCGGTGCTGCCCTGGGCGGGCCCGTCCCGCCGCTCCAGCACCACCACCCGCCGTCCCCTGGCGGCGAGGTGGTATGCGCAGCTCGCGCCCACGATCCCGGCGCCGAGCACCACCACGTCGGCGGTGCTCATCGGGGGCCGGGCGGGACGTCGGGGTAGTCCTCGGGGCGCAGCGTGTCGACCTGGGGGCTGCGCTGCTGGACGAGCACGCCGCCGTCGACGACGAGCTTGCTGCCGGTGACGTAGGCGGCGTCCTCGGAGGCCAGGAACACGGCCGGGCCGGCGAGGTCTTCGGCGGTGCCGCCCCGGCCGAGCGGCACCGTCCGGTCGCGCCGCTGCAGGGACCACTCCGGTTCGTCCGGGCCGGTGGCGATCAGGCCGGGCACGATCGTGTTGACCCGGACGCCGTACGGGGCGAGCTCCAGCGCGGTGGACCTGGTGAGCGCCTCGACGCCGCCCTTGGAGGCGTCGTAGGCGATCATGCCCCGGTGCGACCTGGTCGCGCCGCCGCTGGACAGGTTGATGATCGAGCCGGACCGCTGGGCGGCCATGATCCGGGCGACCCGGTCGATGCACAGGTACTGGCTCTTGAGGTTGGACCGCAGGATGTCGTCCCACCACCGCTCGTCGGCCTCGAAGAAGTGCTTCTGGCCGCTGGTGTCGGCGGCGTTGTTCACCAGCACGTCCACGGTGCCGAACGCGGTGGTGGTGGCCGTGACCATGCGGTCGACGTCGGCGGCGAGCCCGACGTCGGCGCCGACGGCGATCGCGGTGCCCGCGCCCAGCTCGGACTCGATGCCCTCGGCGGCCGCGCGCGCGTTGTCCTCCCGGATGTCGGCGACCACCACCTTCGCGCCCTCGCGGGCGAACCGCTGGGCGATCGCCAGGCCGATCCCCCGGCCCGAGCCGGTGACGATGGCGACCTTCCCGGTCAGCCGTGCGGTGCTCATTCGTTCCCCTTGTCGGTCAGGCGGTCGCGCAGGTTCAGCAGGTCGAGCAGGCTCTCGCCGTCGCGCAGCGCGGCCCGGAACCGTTCCTCCTTGCGCTCGCGTTCCTCGGCGGCGGCGAGCACCCGGTCCAGCTCGGCGGCGGGCACCACCACGACGCCGTCCGCGTCGCCGAGCACGACGTCGCCCGGGTGCACGGCGACGCCCGCGCAGGTGATCGGCCGGCCCACCGCGCCCGGCTGGTTCTTGGCGGTGCCCTTGATGCAGACCCCGCGCGAGAAGACCGGGAAACCCAGCTCGACGATGGCCCTGCTGTCGCGCACCGAGCCGTCGATCACCAACCCGGCCAGGCCCACCTGCTGGGCGTAGACGGTGAGCACATCGCCCCACGGGCCCGCCTCGGTGAACCCCTTGGCGTCCACCACCAGCACGTCCCCGGGGCGCGCGACGGTCATGGCACGGTGGATCGCCAGGTTGTCCGACGGCCGGGTGTCCACGGTGAGCGCGGGTCCGGCCAGCACCATCGTGGGGTCGAGCGGCTTGATGGCGCTGTCCATGGCGCCGGTTCCGCCCTGTGCCTCGTGCACGGTGGCGGCCCCGAGCCGACGCAGCGCGCCGAGCTGTGCCTGAGTGGTCATGGACGTTCCTCCTGTGTCCCGTGTGCGACAGCTATGCCGAGGCTGGAGAAGGCGACGCGCACGCGGCGGGCGACGTCGCGCAGTTGGCGTTCCCGGGCGCGGTGGGCGCGCACGGCGTCGTCGAGTTCGCGCACGCGCAGCCGCAGGCGCTGGCCCGGTCGCGCCTGTCCGAGCAGCGAGCTCGACCACCGGGTGACGACGGCGACCACCGGGTATCCGGCCGTGATGGGGCGCCCCCGCTGCAGGACCAGCAGCTCCCCCACCGGAGGCACCTCCAGCGCCCCGAGCGGCGATCCCCGGGAGAGGATCTCCGCGTCGCGCAGCCGGGTCGGGCGCGGGCCTTCGAGCCGGATGCCGATGTGGTTGCTGCGCGAGCCGACGACGTACTCGCCGGACTCCAGCACCGCCAGCGGGTCGGCGAAGAAGTCGAGGTCGGGCCCCTCGACCAGGTCCACCGTCCACGGGTCCGACGGCCACGGCGGTTCGTCACCCACCCGCAGGACCGGCTGGGTGAGCGGATGGCTGACCGGCTCGTAGTCGGAGTCCACGCCCAGCCGGTCGTCCTCGGCGAGCCAGCGGCCCACCCCCAACACCGGGTCGGGCGCGCAGCTGCCGAACACCCTCGGGGCGTCCAGCCTGCCCCGGACCGCGAGATAGGCGCGCAGCCCGCTGTTGATCTGGGTGATCGCCACCGGCTGGTCGGCGTCGACGCAGAGCGGCTGCCACCGCGGATGTGCCACGCCCGCCACGGTCAGCGTCGCGGGCGCACCGGTGACGGCGACCAGCGCGGGCCGGGAGGCGCTGACCACCAGGTCCGTGGCGGTGATCTCGATCAGCGCGGCCCGTTCGTCGTTGCCGACCAGGATGTTCGCCATCCGCGCCGAGTACTGGTCGGCGGCGCCGTTGACCGGGATGCCGTGCCCGGCCATGCCCGGCCGCCCGAGATCGGTCACGGCCGCCCGGCCCGCCAGGTGGACGGCCAGCGCCTCACCCATCGGCCGGTTCCAGCGGCCGGTCGGCGAGCTCGGCCCATCGACTCCGGTCCATCGGGACGAACCGAATGCGGTCGCCGGATCGATACGGCATGGGCGGGTTCCGGTCGAAGTCGACCAGCGCCAGCGGCGTTCGCCCGACGATCCGCCAGCCGCCCGGCGACAGCACCGGATAGATCACTCCCTGTTCGCCGGCCAGCGCCACCGATCCCGGTTGCACGGCGATGCGGGGCTCCGGATGGCGCCGCACCGGCCGGGGGAACCGAGGTCCCTCCATCATCGGCGCACCGACCGGCGCGCCCCGAAACCGGATGATCCAGTCGACGCCGCCGTGCCACTCGACCAGCCGCGTCGCGGTCATGCCCAGCCAGTCCGCGACGTCGTCCAGGTCCGGTCCGTGCTCCCCGCCGTACACGACCGGCACCCGGAACAGCCGACGCGGCGGGTGGGCCGCGGCGTCGCCTTCTACACCGGCGGCCCGAGACACCGCGCGCGCGATGTCCCGATGCGCCGAGACGTCCGGATCGAACTCGACGAGCACGCAGTCGTAGGTGGCGACGACGTTCTCCACGCCCGGCGGGAGCCCGGCGCCCAGCGCACCGGCCAGCGACTGGACCCGCCGCCAGCGCTGCTCGGCGTCGCCACCGTGCGCGCGAACCAGGACCGCCGAGTCGCCGTACGGGCGGGTGTCGAGACGGACGGTGGCCGTCACCTCGGGCTCGCTCCGGAGAACCGGGCGATCCGCACACCGGCGTGCGCCAGCTCGTCGCGGATGCGGCGCGCGAGCACCACGGCCCCCGGCGTGTCGCCGTGCACCAGCACCGTGTCGCAGGCGACCGGGATCTCGGCGCCGCTCACCGACTCGACCACGCCCTCGGTCACCATCCGCACCACGCGCCCGGCCACCGCCTCGTCGTCGGTGATCACCGCGTCGGGACGCCCTCGGGGGACCAGGGTGCCGTCGTCGAGGTAGGCGCGGTCGGCGAGGCCGAGCACGGCCACCGCCAGGCCCGCCGCACGGGCCGCCCGCGCCAGCACCCCCTCCTGGGTGACCACCACCAGCGACGCGTCGAAGCGCGCGACCGCCTCCACCAGCGCCTTGGCATAGTCCGCCTCGGCCATCGCCCGGTTGCCCAGCTTGCCGTGCGGGGTGACGTGACGCAGCCGGGTGCCGTGCGCGCGGGCGAACGCCTCCAGCGCGCCCAACTGGTACAGCACGTCGGTGACCACCTCGTGCCCGCTCAGGTCCAGGTGGCGTCGCCCGAAACCGGCCAGGTCGGGGAAACCGGGGTGCGCCCCGACCGCCACCCCGCGCCGAACGCACCCGGCCACCGTCCGGTCCATCACCCTCGGGTCGCCGGCGTGGAACCCGCAGGCGACGTTCGCCGAGGTGACCAGCTCCAGCAGCGCCTCGTCATCGCCCATCGAGTACGCGCCGAAGCTCTCCCCGAGGTCGGCGAGAAGGTCCACCTTCGCACCCAACGACCCACCCCTTATCTGCGACACAGCTCTCAGTTAGCTAGCTACTTTGGGCGCCGCTGTCGTGCTTGTCAACCCTAGTGATGCGCCAAGAACTAAGAGCTTGCTCTCGCATTGGGCGGGCGGGGGAGCTACGGTGGCCTGGTCGGTCAGACTCGAACGAAGGGACCCGCAGGTGCTGCTCCGGCCATCCAAGGCGATCACCCGGGTGCGCCGGGGTTCGTTGCGTCCGCACGGAGGCGAACACCCGTCCGGCACCGTCTCGTTGGCGATGGGCGAGCCCGACTTCCCCACCCCGGAGCCGATCGTCGAGGCGGCGGTGCAAGCGCTGCGGGACGGCTACACCCACTACGGCGACCTCAACGGCGACCCGGAGCTGCGCGCGGAGATCGCCGCACGGGCGACGGCGCTGTCCGGGCACGACTACACCGAGGAGTCGGTCCTGGTCAGCCACGGCGGGGCGGGCGCGATCACGAGCTCCGTGCTGGCCACCCTCGACCCGCGGGACCGGGTCGTCATCCCCGAACCCACGTACTCGCTCTACCCGGACGCGGCCAGGCTCGCCGGCGCCGAGCCGGTGTTCGTGCCCACCACCGACGACCACGGCCTCGACCTCGACGCGCTGCGGCGGGCCGTCCGGGGCGCGCGCATGATCATGCTGTGCAACCCGGTCAACCCGACCGGCGCGGTGTTCGGGCGGGCCGAGCTGGCCGCGCTGGGTGACCTGCTCCAGGGCACGGACACCCTCGTCATGGCCGACGAGGCCTACGCCGACATCGTCTACGACGCCGAGTTCGTCTCCACGCTGCGCATCGAGTCGCTGCGCGAGCGGCTCATCTACTGCCAGACGCTGTCGAAGACCTATGCGATGACCGGGTGGCGGGTCGGATACGTCGTGGCGCCGCCGGAGCTGACCGACGTGATCCGGCAGGCACACCGGACGATGAACTCCTCGATCAACGCGGTGGCCCAGCGCGCCGCGCTCGCCGCGCTACGGCTCGGGCCCCGGCTCGCCAGTTCGGCGCTCGACGCCTACCGGGAGCGGCGCGACCTGGTGGTGAAACGGCTTCGCGCCATGGATGCCGTCGACATCAACGAACCGAGCGGCACGTTTTATGCGTTCGCGAGATACGGCGGCGACCTGCCGTCGGTCGAGATGGCGCGGCGGTTGTTGCGCGGCGGCGTCGCGGTCCGGGCGGGAAGCGAATACGGGCCCGGTGGGCAGGGGCACATCCGCCTGTCGTTCGCGGCCGACCTCGATACCCTCGACCGAGGCCTCGATCGCATCGAGGCCGTGCTCACGCGTAGGGAGACACCCTGAGAATCGTGGATGCGGGCAAACCCCCCAAGATGCGCAGCGACGCACGGCGCAACCGGCGCCTGCTGCTGGAAGCCGCCGGCGAGGTGCTGCGCACCGAACCGCACCGGGCCGCCATGCCGCTGATCGCGGAGCGGGCGGGGCTGTCGGTGGCGACCGCCTACCGCTACTACTCCAGCCTCGAAGACCTGCTCAACGCGTACCTGCACGGCGTGATCGTCGCCCTGCGGGACTACAGCCACGACTGCCCACGCACCGGCAAGGCGCTGTTCGAGGACGTGGTGCACGAGTGGTTCCGGCTGCTGCGGCTCTACGGCAGCGCCATGGTGCAACTGCGCGCCCGGGAAGGTTTCCTGCACCGGCTGCGCGACAACGACGTCGTCATCTCCACCGTGCGCGATGCCTGGGAACGTCCCGTTCGCAGCGTGATGCGCGATATCGGGGTGCCGGACGAGGAGTTCGACTACGCACTGTTCCTGTACAACATCCTGTTCGACCCCCGCGAGATACTCGACCTGCTCGACTCCGGGTTCTCCGAAGAGGGCGCGATCCGGAAAATGGTCGCCACCTATTACGCGGCGCTGCGGGGCTGGACCCTGAATTCGCCTCAGCCGTGCAGAGCCAGGTAGGGAGCCAGGGCGAACAGGGTGACGACCAGGGCGAGCTTCAGCCGGCGGGTGGGCAGCGAGCGGGCGATCTTCCAGCCGAGCAGCACACCGGCCAGCTCCGGGATACCGACCAGCGCGGCCAGCGGCCAGTCGATGGCGCCCTGGGCGAGGTAGCCCAGCGTGCCGACGCCGGCGATGACCACGGACTGCGCCTGGGCCGAGGCGAGCGACTCCAGCACCGGCACCCCCAGGCTGACCAGCAGCGGGACGGTGAGCATGGGCCCGCCGATGCCGACGATCCCGGCGGCGAGGGCCACCGCGAAGCCGAGGCCTGCGACCACGGGGGTGGACGGGCGGGCCGGCGCGGTCGACGGACGGTGTCGTTCGCGGTACCAGACCAGGGCGGCGACGAGCGCCACGAACACCCCGAGCATCAACCCGAAGACCCGCTTGGACACCAGCGTGTTGACCAGTACCCCGGCCGGCGTGCCGATCACCGCGGTGGCGGCGAGTACGAGTGCCACCCGGCGGGTACCGGGCTCGCGCAGGTGACCCGAGCGGGCGTAGGCGGCGGTGCCCAGTGCCCCGGTGGCGACGTGGGTGACGATCGCGGTGCCCGCCACCACGGCGGGCGGCAGCCCGGTCAACGCGAACAACCCGATCGTCGGGAGGATCCCGCCCGGGCCCACGGCGGTGATGCCCACGCCGCCGACGAACCCGAACAGCGCCAGAGCGACGAGAACCGTCATGATCGGGCGCCGCGGTGCATCGTGGCGCGCAGGGCCATCCGGTCGGCGCGGATGCGGATGGACTCCGCGTCGACCGGCCGGCCGTCCCCGAGGTGGGTCAGGCGTTCCAGGGCGAACAGCGCCGCCCCGGCCGGGACCCGCAGCAGCGCGGCGGTGTCCGGATCGGCGGTGACGGCGTGGACGGTCACCTCGGCGTGGCCCAGCTTCCGGCCGGTGGTTTCCTCGATCAACCCGAACACGTCCCGGCCGGCCAGGTCGCCCTCCAGGACGCCGCGACCCACGTCGGCGGTCAGATAGGTGGTGTCCAGCGACAGCGGCGACCCGTCCAGCCACCGCAGCCGTTCCAGGTGCACCCCGCCCGCCTCGACGGGCACGTTCAGGCGCTCGGCGATGGCCGCCGGCAGCTCGGTCACCGCCTCGGCCACCAGGACCTGGTTGGTGACGGTGCCGTAGCCGGCCAGGGTCTCGGCCAGCCCGGCGAGCCGGTCCAGCCCGTGCCCGTACTTCGGCAGCGCCACCATGGTGCCCACCCCGCGCCGGCGGGTGATCAGCCCTTCGCCGCGCAGCAGGTCCAGCGCCTCCCGCACCGCGTTGCGCGACGCCCCGAACCGGGCGGCCAGTTCGCGCTCGTCCGGCAGCATGCCGTCGGCGAACCGGCCCGCCGTGACCTGCTGCCGCAACCCGTCCGCCACCCGCCGGGCCCGCTCGGCCCTGGGCCGGGAGGACACCCAGTCGGATCGGGCTCCGGGCGCATCGACGGCTGGCTGCATGACGGCCACGCTAACCCGCTCTCATTACGCCAGAGTTACGCCACCCTCGCTGACCTGTGTAAACGCCCGACAAGCCAGGATGCGGTCGTCACCGGCCGTTCCGCCACCCGGTCAGGTCGGGTAGGCGATCGTGCTCATCAAGGCGTTCTCCGGCTGGCGGGAGTCGAGCCGGGTGTGTTGGACGACTATCGGTTGGTCGGCGGTGATCACGACGGAGTAGTCGACACCGCGTGGGATCGGTTCGGGGTCGGTGAGGTCGTTCATCCGCCGGTGCAGGGCGCGGCGGGCCGGCACGGTGAGCCGGTACGGGCCGGCCGGCTCCCGGTCGGTGAAGTAGACCAGCAGCTCGACGGCCGCGTCGGCGTCGTTCGGGTTGAGCATGCACACGCTGTCGTGGCTGAGCATGTCCGGCTCCGGGCCGGTGCTGGTGGGCGGGATCCAGCCGTCCGCGATCACCCACCGGTTCCGGCCGATCATTGCGCGATCTCCACGATCACTCCTTCGTAGCCGCGTAGCCGCACGGCTGTCCCCGGGCCGGTCGTGGCGACCGGGTCGTGGCTGGACAGCACGACGCCGCCCGGTGCCGGGAGTTCGATGGTCGTCTCGTCCGGGCCGAGGTTGAGCAGCACGGCCAGCGTCTGGTCGGGATGCCGCCGCAGGTAGGCCAGGCAGTGCTTGCCGGCGGCACCGGTGTCGATCGGCTCGTGGTCGCCGTCCACCAGCGCGGGGCTGGCTCGGCGCACCGCAAGCAGCCGCCGGTAGAGACCGAGCACCGAGCCCTCGTCGGCCAGCTGGCTCTCGACGCTGCGTGACAGGTACTCGGCGGTGACCGGCAGCCAGGGACGCACCCCCGGCCCCGTGAAGCCGCCGTTGTCGCGCGCCGTCCACGGCATCGGCGCCCGTTCCTGGTCGCGGCCCAGCGGGTCCTGCCACTGCGCCGGCGGGATGTCGATGTCGGCCAGCCCGAGCTCGTCGCCGTAGTACAGCGTCGGCGTGCCGCGCAGGGTCAGCAGCAGCATAGCGGCCACCCGCACGCTGTCCGGCCCGTTGCGGGTGGCCAGCCGGGGCCGGTCCAGGTTGGAGAGCACGTAGTTCGGCCATGCCCCGGCGGGCAGCGCCGCCTCCTGCGCCTCGATGCTCCCGCGCAGCGACTCCGCGTCCCAGCCGGCCTCGATGAAGTTGAAGTTGAACGTGAAGTGCACGCCGTCCAGCTCCTCGCCGAGGTAGGCCACCCAGGCGTCCCACGGCATCGCCTCGATCTCGCCGATCGCGATCCGCTCGCGGCCGGTGCGCTCGCTGTACTCGTCGAGCACCGCGCGCATCTCGCGGATGTAGCCGTGCAGGTCGGGGTGCATGCGGTCGTGCACGTGCCACTGCGTGTCGTAGTCGGGGTGCTGGCGGTCGGTCGGGTTCGGCTCCGGATGCTCGCGGACCGGGTTGTCCCGCAGCTCCGGGTGCTTGGCGATCATGTGCAGCACGTCGATCCGGAACCCGTCCACGCCCCGGTCCAGCCAGAACCGCAACACGTCCAGCATCGCGGCGCGCAGCTCCGGGTTGCGCCAGTTCACGTCCGGCTGGGCGCGGTGGAAGGAGTGCAGGTAGTACTGGCCGGTGTGCTCGTCCAGCTCCCACGTCGAGCCGCCCTGCTCGCTGGTCCAGTTGGACGGCGGCGAGCCGTCGGGCTTCGGGTCGGCCCAGACGTACCAGTCGCGCTTGGGGTTGTCCCTGCTCGACCGGGACTCGACGAACCACGGGTGCCGGTCCGAGGTGTGGTTCGGGACGAAGTCGATGATCACCCGCAGGTTCCTGGCGTGCGCGGCGGCGACCAGCTCGTCGAAGTCGGCCAGGTCGCCGAAGACCGGGTCGATGTCGGTCATGTCGCTGATGTCGTACCCGAAGTCCACCTGCGGCGACGGGTACAGCGGGCCGCACCAGATCGCGTCCACGCCCAGCGTGCCGGCCAGGTAGTCCAGCCTGCCGATGATCCCCCGGATGTCGCCGATCCCGTCGCCGTTGCCGTCGGCGAAGCTGCGCGGGTAGATCTCGTAGATCACCGCTCGTCGCCACCAGGTCATTCCGCCACCACCTTTCGCATGTCGCGCATCAGTTCTGGCCGGCGCCGGCGCAGCACCGCGGCGAGCGCGATCCCGACGCACAGGTAGCCGAGGAAGCCGAAGTTGATCCACAGGAACGGACCCTCCGGCAGCGGGTGGTACGAGCCGTAGACCGCGAGCCCGGCCAGGATCGCGCCGGCGGCGGGCACCACCACGTGCTTGACCGGCCGGAACTCCGCGCGCCGCCGGCGCCACACGTAGCTGCCCAGCGACACCGCGACCAGCACGTACAGGATCAGCACCGGCAGCCCGGTGAAGGCGCCGAGGTAGCTGTACGCCCTCGGGTACGGCCCGAACGCCAGCCCCAGCCCGAGCGCGAGCACCAGCGCCAGCACCGCGACGGCGGCGACGGCCACGTGCGGGGTGCGCCGGCGGCTGTGCAGCCGCCCGAGCGCGCTGGGCAGCGCGCGGTCCCGGGCCATGGCGTAGATGACCCTGGTCAGGCCGTTGCCGGCGGCCACCGCGACGGCGAACGCGGAGAAGATCACGGTGAGGTCGATCAGCACCGAGTAGCCCCGGCCGAGGTAGCGGTTGGCCAGGGTGTCCAGCGGCAGCGGGTCGTCGGCCAGTGCCCGGGCGTTGTCCGCGCCGAAGCCGATGGTCACCGCGTAGGTGACGAACACGAAGAACACGCCGGTCAGCAGCACCGAGCCGATCACCGCCCTGGGGATGGTGCGGCGGGCGTCCCTGGTCTCCTCGGACACGGTGGCCACCGACTCGAACCCGACCATGGTGTTGAACGCGAACACCAGCGCGAACAACAGCCCGCCGGCCTGCCCGCCGCCCGCGCTCGGGGTGAACACCTCGGCGGTGTTGCCGTGCGCGCCGCCGGCGGTCACGATCACGACCGCGAGCACCGCGATCACCAGCACCTCGATGGCGAGCATGGTGAGGTCCACCCGCACCGACAACCCCAGCCCGCCGATCGCGATGGCCGCGATCAGCACGGTGCCGGCCGCGGTGAACACCCACCACGGCACGGCCACCCCGGCCTGCTTGGCCAGCACGGCGGACAGGCTGGACCCGAAGGCGAGCATGTTCTGCGGGAACCCGCCCAGGTAGCCGAGCAGCAGCAGCCAGCCGGAGACGAACCCGGCGGCCGGCCCCAGACCCAGGGAGTTGAACGTGTAGAACGAGCCCGCGCTGGGCGCCCACCTGGTGAACTGGGCGATCGTGTACGCCAGGCACATCGAGCCGGCCACCGCCAGCAGGTACACCAACGGCACCGCCGCCCCGGCCTGCGAGGCGACGACCTGCGGCAGGAAGGCCATCCCCGCCGCCGGGGCGATGAACGACATCCCGATCACCGTGGCGCCGGTCATCGACACCGCGTCGCGGCGCAGCGCTGGCTGGTCGGTCATGGTCGGGTCTCCTTTGAACCGAGGGGCGGGGCAGCTCAGACGCTGATCGAGGCCTTGGCGAGCACGCCGCCGTCGCAGACCAGCTGCGAGCCGGTGACGTAGGAGGAGTCGGGGCCGAGCAGCCACAGCGCGGCGCGGGCCGGCTCGACCGGGTCGGCGATGCGGCCCAGCGGCACCTCGGAGCACACCTGGGCGGCCATCGCGGCCCGCTCGCCCGCCGGCACCGAGGCCCACATCAGCGGGGTCTCGGTCGGCCCCGGCACGATCGCGTTGACCCGGATGCCGTGCCGGCCGTAGTCCACCGCCAGGGTGCGCACCAGCGCGGACACCCCGCCCTTGCTGGCCGCGTAGGCGCTCGCCCCGCCGGCCGCGAACGCCACGAAGGCCGCCGGGGACGAGCACAGCACCAGCGACCCTCCGGCGCCGGCCTCCAACAGCGCGCCGATCACCGTGCGGGCCAGCAGGTAGGACCCGGTGAGGTTGACGTCGAGCACCCGCCGCCAGTCCGAGGCCGGCATCGCGTGCGCCGGCCCGCCGATGTCCACCCCGGCGGCGGCGACCAGGCCGGTGGGCGGCGCCCCCAGCTCGCGCCCGGCCCGCTCCACACAGCGCCGGACCGCGTCCTCGTCGGTCACGTCGCACTCCAGACCGAGCGCGCCCGCGTCGGTCGACACCTCGGCCGCGGTCCGCCGGGCGGCTACCCCGTCCGCGTCCAACACCGCGACCGACATGCCCGAAGCGCCGGCCAGCAGGGCCGCCTGGCGTCCGATGCCTGAACCGCCGCCGCTGACGATCACCATTCGTCGGCTCATCTCGCGTCCGTTCTGCCGGGGCCGTCCTCCGCGTCAGCGGCAGACACTAAGACGATTATCGATAATCGTCAATCGGCAATGACGTATGCTGCGCTCGTGATGACCCATGACGGCCCCCGCTCGACCCGCGGCTACGTGGCGGGTGCGCTGCGCGAGGCGATCATCACCGGCGAGCTGCCACCGGGGCATCAGCTACGGCAGGACCAGCTCAGCGCGGACTTCCGGTCGAGCGCCGCCCCGGTGCGGGAGGCGCTGCGGCAGCTGGAGTCCGAGGGCCTGGTGGTGCACTACGCGAACCGGGGTTCGTTCGTTGCGGAGATCACCGAGGACGAGCTGCGCAACGTGCTGCTCCCGCTGCGGCTGCACCTGGAGCGGTACGCGCTCGACCGGGCCGTCGAACGGGACCGCGCCCGGCTGTGCGACGAGCTCGACCAGGTGACCGCGGAGATGCGCGCCGCCGCGGACCGGGCGGACCTGCGCGCGGTGACCGAGGCCGACGTCCGCTTCCACCGCACGTTGGTCGACGCCGCCGGCTCGGCCCAGACCAGCCAGCTCTGGGGCAGCATCCAGTGGCGGCTGCGGGTGCAGTTCCACCGCCTCGGCGAGCCCGCCCACCGGCTGCACTCGATCACCGACGAGCACATCACGCTGGTCAAGGCCATCCGCGACGACGGCCGGGACCACCTGCACCGCGCGCTGCACGAGCACATCGTGACCGCCGCCGAGACCCTGCTGGACTCGGCCTAGTCCTGCGCGGCCGCGATGACCCCGTTCAGCACGGTGCGCAGCTCGTCGAGCTGATCCAGCGGCATGCCCAGCCGGTCGATGATCGCCGGCGGGATGCGCAGCGCCCGTTCGCGCAGCGCGCGTCCGGCCGGCGTCAGGGTCACGGCCAGGGACCGCTCGTCGGCGGCGTCGCGCCGCCGCGTGATCAGGCCGGCCGACTCCAGCCGCTTGAGCAACGGACTCAGGGTGCCGGGGTCGAGGCGCAGCAGGGACGCCAGCTCGCGGCCGGAGCGCGGGTCGCGCTCCCACAACACGAGCATCACCAGGTACTGCGGGTGGGTCAGCCCCATCGGCTCCAGCAGCGGCCGGTACAGCGCGATGACCGACCGCGCCGCCACCGCCAGCGCGAAGCACACCTGCCTGTCGAGCGCCAGCAGGTCGATGTCGGCTGGGTCACTGACGTCGGTGGTCGCCATCCGGTCAGCGTACATTCGGTTGGTGCACCAACGGTTGGTGTGCCATGCGACGCTTGAGCGGGAGGAGCGAACGTTGCCCGATGAGCCGGTGCGACGACCCGATCCGGTGCGCTGGGTGTGGTACGCCTTCGGCGGCGGGCTCCCGGTCAGGTATCGGGGCTGGGTGTTGCACGACCTGACCTGTCGCACCTGGCCGGCCCGGCATCTGGTGCGGGCGTTGGTGCAGGTGGCGCCGGTTGCGGCGATCCTGCTGCTGGTGGTTCCGGGTTCGCTGGTGATCAGGTCGGCGGCGGTGGCGGCGGGGCTGCTGCTGGGGCTGTTCTACTCGTTCGCCTACATGCACGAGATCGTCGAGCACCGGGCGTCCAAGGCCGGGTATCCGGTCGGCACGGCCCGGGCGGTGCAGGACGCGGCGCATGCCCGGCAGCGGCGCGCCCAGGCCGAGCGCTACGCCCAGATCTGGCGCCGCTGACTCACCCGCCCAGGTGCGCCTGGGTGGTGGTCACCGCGAACAGGTCGAGCTGGTCGGTGCGGGTACGGGTGGCGAGCATGTCACGGAAGTAGCGTTGCAGGCGGGCGCCGTCGGCGCTGTGGCGGGAGCCGGCCGAGCGCAGCATCATCTCGATCGCCTCCCACACCTGGTTCTCCGCGACGAGGAACAGGTTGTTCAGGCGCAGCGCCTTCTCCGCCGTGAAGGGCTCCAGGCCGGCGACCGAGCGCCTGGCGAGCTCCTCGTACAGCTGCCCGCCGCGCGCGGACAGCGCGACCGCCGAGTCCACCAGCGCGAGCGCGGTGCCGAACTTGCCCTGCCAGACCGGGTGCTCGCCGCGGCGAACCGCGCCGCCGCTCCACGGCGCCGAGCTGGTGGTGATGATCCGCTCGTATTCGTCGACGGCGGCCAGGCCCATGCCGGCCACGATCGCGGCGATCTCCCCCTCGGCGAACGCCGTGAACGGGCCGCCGTAGGTCGGGTTGCCGTACAGGCGGGACCCGGCGGTCTCGCCCGACACCGACGACGACCAGGTCGCCTCCACGACGTGGTGCTCCGGCACGAAGGCGTCGTCGACGCGGATGCTGTGCGACCCGCTCCCCCGCATGCCGATGATGCCGCCCCAGTCGTCGAGCACCGTGTAGGACGAGCGCGGCACCACCACCCAGTGGATCGACGGCTCGCCGCCGCCGGCCGGGGGCAGCACGAAGCTGGGCATGAAGTGCGTGGAGTACGGCGCGCCGGAGCAGTACTTCCAGGTGCCCGAGACGCGCAGGCCGCGCTCCTCGCGGGTGATCACCACGTCCGGCTGGCCGTTGAAGCTCGCCGGGCTGACCAGGTACCCGTGCTCGCCGAAGATCTCCCGCTGCGCCCGCTCGGGCCAGTAGGACGCGAGGGTGAGCGTGTGCCCGGCGGCGAGGCACAGGCACCAGGCGCTGGACGGGCACCCCCTGGCGACCTCGGCGATCACCTGGTAGAAGGCCTCCGCGCCCAGCTCGAAGCCGCCGAGCGCCTTGGGCAGCAGCACGCGGAAGAAGCCGGCCTCGACGAACGCCCGGTGCATCTCGGGCGAGTAGGCGCCGCGCTCCTCGGTCTCGGCCTGCTCGGCCAGCAGCCGGGGGCGCAGCTCGCGCGCGGCGGCGAGGAGTCCCTCCAGACGCTCGCGGGTGGACCCGTCCCGGCCGACCACGACGCCGATGTCTCCCGGAGTGGGGTCGCTCGGTCCGAGACCGCGCAGGTAGACGCTGCCGACGTCGCCGCTCGGCAGGTTGCGTGACATGTCGTCCTCCTGAATCTGGTCATCCGACCGGCAGGAACCTGGCCGCTTGCTCGATCTCGGCGGGGTCGGGCTCGCAGAACAGCGTGAGCCGGCCGGCCCCCACGGCGGCGAGCCGGTCGTACAGCTCCGCGCCCCGGGCGAACCGAGGCTCCCGCCAGGTGTCGTGGGGGCCGGTGTGCGCGATCAGGGCCAGCTCGCCGGCGCGCCCGGCCGCCGCGAACGCCTCCCGCGCCACCGTGGCGAGGTCTTCGATCGGCCGGGCGTGGTCGCCGAACCCGTCGACGGGGCAGGCCAGCCCGTCGGCCGCCCGGCCCGCGACGGCGGCCGTCTTCGGCCCGAACCCGCCGACCACCAGCGGCGGCGGCGGGTCCGGGCGCAGGAACCCGTCGGTGGTGTTGGCCCAGATCGCGCGGATCCCGGCCAGGTGGGCCTCCAGCGCCGCCCTGCGCTCCGGCGCCCGGGGCGGGACGCGGCCGAACGCGAGCTGGTCCCTGGCGAACACGCTGGAGCGGTCGGTGCCGGCACCCAGCCCGATCCACAGCCGCCCGCCGCACAGGTCCTGCAGCGTCGCCGAGGCCACCGCCATGGTGCCCGCGTCGCGGTTGGCGACGTTGAGCACGAGCGTGCCGAGCGCGATCCTGCTGGTCCGGGCCGCGATCGCGGACAGCAGCGTCCACGGCTCGTGGCTGTGGCCGCCGCCCCCGGAGAAGTCGCACAGCTCGTCGGACAGCGACACCGACGCGAACCCCAACTCCTCGGCGGCGACGGCGGCCCCGACCACCTCCCCGGCGCGCCGCCCCACCACGTGCAGGCTGAGGTCGATGTCGATCGTCATGGTTCAGGCGCCGCGCCGGTCGGCGACGTCCCACACCACGTCGGTGGAGCGCACGCCCAGCAGCGCCTCGAACTTCTCGATCGTCGGCCCGGCCTCCTCCTTGAACCGCGCGTAGGCGGCCTCGCTGGGGAACTCGTCGAGGTCGATGAACTCCCCGTCCCGGGTGATCTGGTGGTAGTGCCGGGCGCCGGCGCGTTCCCAGGCGTCCACCACGGGACCCCAGTCGATCTTGCCGCCGGTGCGCCGCTCGACCTCGTCGAAGTCGATCGGGAAGTGGATGACGACCATGATGGGCACGGTTTCCTCCTTCTGCTGGTACGCCGAACGCCTCAGGCGAACCGAGGCAGCGCGGTCTCGCCGAGCAGCAGGCCGCCGGGTACCTCGAGCGCCTTGCGCCGGCTGCCGATGTGCGCGTTGAGGGTGAGCAGGTCGCGGCGGCGCCGTTCGAGCGGGCTGGAGCGGTAGATCACGCTCGACCCGACCAGCTCGACGGCGCTCTCGGTGACCTCCCGGGCGGTGAGCCCGGTGTGCACGGTGGCCATGGTGGCCTCCGCCTGCAGCTCGTCGGACAGGTCACCGCCGGAGAACAGCACCTCGGAGAGCCGCCGCGCCACGTCGTAGGCGTAGCCGCGGGCGGCGCGCAGCCGCGTCTCGGCCTCGGCGAACTGGATGCGCGTCATGCGGTCGCCGGCGTGGCCCCGCAGCAGCCGGCGCGTCTCGTCCAGCACCCGGCGGGCCACGCCGAGCGCGACCCCGGCCAGCTTCTGCCCCACCAGGTCGGCGTGGCGCGACAGTGGCGGAGCGTCCGCGCCCCGGGCTTCGAAGAACGAGAACAGGTGGCGATCGGGCACGAACACGTCGCGGACGTGGTAGCGGGTGCTGCCGGTGCCGCGCAGGCCGGTGGTGTGCCAGGTGTCCAGGATCTCCACCGCGTCGGCGGGCAGGTAGGCCACCCGGAACTCCGGCTCGCCGTCCTCGGTACGCAGCACGGCGTCGCCGTCGTACAGGTGGACCCCGCCGACCACCCGGTCGGCGCTGTGGATGCCGCTGCCGAACGGCCAGCTCCCGGTGATCCGCCAGCCGCCGCCGGCCCGGACCGCCCGGCACGGCGGGTAGAAGCCGCCGGCGGTGGCCAGGTCCATGCTCGGGTAGAGCTCGTGGGCGACGTCGTCGGCCAGGGTCCCGGCGTAGAACCCCGAGTCGAGCAGGATCTGCACGTTCCAGGCGACCGAGGCGTCGTGGTAGGCCAGCGACTCGACCGCCTGGATCTGGTCCTCGAACGCCGCCTCCGGGCCACCCCAGCGGGCCGGCCAGGCCAGCCGGAACGCCCCGGCCGCGCGCAGGGACTCGCGCAGCTCGTCGGGCAGGTGTCCGAGGCGGTCGACCTCGTCGGCGGCCTCCTCGACCGCGGGGCCGAGGGCGTCGAGGTTCTTCAGGATCGTCGGTGCGTCCACACTCAGTCCTCTTCGGAGTCCACGAGGCGTGCCGCGGAGACGGTGAACCGGCCACGGCGGCGTTGGATGGTGCTCTGGGCAACGGAAAAGATCAAGAAGGCGATGACGAGCGCGAGCGCGACGTACACCGACGCCGGGGCGTGGTAGAGCGAGGCGAACAGGACGCCGCACCCGGCCAGTACGCCGAGGCCGGCGGCCCCGACGAGGTAGCCGCGGCGGCTGTCGCGGCGGCGCAGCCAGCCCAGCGCGCCGAGGCAGACGGTGCCCCAGGTGATCGCGGTGACCAGGCCCTGCAGGCCGCCCAGCCAGCTGAACACCGGCATGTACTCGGGCGCGAGCTGGTCACTGCCCTCCTGGGCGCGGGACAGCAGCCCGCCGGTGACGTGCACGGCGATCACCACCACCGCCATCCAGACCACCGGGACCGTCACGCCGAGCACCGGGATGTTGCGCGTGCGGCTCACCTTGGTGAAGGCGGCGGGCAGCCGGCCGTCGCGGGCCAGGGCGAACAGGCCCCGGCTGCCGCCGACGCAGATGGCCACCGTCAGCGCGAAGATGTCCAGCAGGACCATGACCGTCAGCAGGTCGACCAGCCAGGCCGCGCCGAACGACCCGGGCGCGGCCAGCGCCAGCAGCGGCACCGGGTACCGGGCGACCTCGCCGCCGTCGAGCCCGAAGCCGACCACCGTGGCGTAGGCGACGAGCAGGTGGAACGTGGTGACCAGTCCGACGGTGATCAACATCGCGCGCGGGACCGACCGCTTCGGGTTCGGCGTCTCCTCGGCCAGGTTCGCCGCGGACTCGAAGCCGGAGAAGATGAACAGCCCGTAGAGCAGGCCCCAGCAGACCCCCAGCCAGCCGCCGGTCGAGGAGCCGACGTCGAACGGGGCCTGCGCCGGCACCGCTCCCCCGGCGAGACCCCGCACGATCACCGAGACCGAGAACGCGATGACCGTCAGCATCGAGAGCAGCGTCAACGCCAGCTGCGCCCGGGTGGAGATGCTCACCCCGAGGGCGAGCACCACGGCGACGACCACGACGAACCCGAGGCTGATCAGCCACCACGGGGCGGTCAGCCCGAACCGGCTGGCGAGGAAGTCCTCCAGGTAACCGCCGAAGATGAGCGGCGTGGTGGCGATGCCGAGGATCGTGGCGAAGTAGGACAGCGAGCCGAACGCGGTGCCGGCGCGGTCCCCGAACGACCGGCTGATGTAGTCGTACACCGAGCCGGTGGTGTCCAGCCGCCGCGCGAACCGCGACAGCGTCCAGGCCACCCCGAACACGGCCGCCGCCGAGAACAGGATCGACAACGGCACGGCCCCGCCCGCCCCGGCCCCGCCGCCGCCGGCGATGAGGGGCAGGAAGGTCAGCGCGCCGAACACCGGGCCGACGGCCCCCAGCGCCTGGGCGACGACGTCGGTGAGGCCGAGCCCCCGGGCACCGAGGGTGAGCCGGGTCTGCTCCGACGTCAGGTTCGCCATCGTGCCCTCCGTTGGACTGGAGAACCCCGCCGGGGCCTCACTCGGTGCAACGCGATGTAGCCTGGGTCACCCGGCGCCCCGATCCCATGGCTCGGCGAACAACGTCGACCCCGGCCGTTAGGCCCGAGCACATTGACCCGGCTCAGTGGCCGGAGAGCGCCTCCAGCGCGATCCACAGGTCCACGGTGTCGGCGGTGGAGTCCAGGCGTAGGCCGGTGAGCTCCTCGATCTGGTTCAACCGGTACCGCAGCGTGTTGCGGTGCACGAACAGCTGCTCCGCCGTCGGGTTCACCGCGCGGTCCAGGCGCAGGTAGGCGTGCAGCGACCGCACCAGCTCGCCGCCGTTCTCCTCGTCGTAGTCCAGCAGCGGCCGCAGCAACATCCGGCTCAGGTCGCGCAGCGGCACGCTCGGGGCGGACAACGCGAGCACGCTGCTCAGCCGCAACGCGCCGGAGTGCTGCACGCCGTTGCCCAGGCGCGCCGCCGCGGCCGCCTCGAAGTAGCCCACGCGCAGGCCGACCGGCCCGCTGCGCCGGTTGCCCAGGCCGACCCGGCCGTTGGGGCCGAGCCGGTTGAGGTGGTCCAGGGTCAGCCGGGCGGTGCGCTCGGCGAGCTGGTCGTCGGGCAGCACCATCACGATCTCCTCGCCGAGCACGACCCGCAGCTGTGGGTCGCCGTGGTCGGTGAGCAGCGCGTGCAGGTTCCACGGGATCGAGGTGAGCCGCTCCACCGAACAGTCCACCCGCCCGACCAGGACCCGGAACGGCACCTCGACGTCCACACCCGCCGAGCGAAGGCGGGCGACCGCCTCGGTGTCCGGGACCCGCGAGCGCACCACGTCCTCCACCACCCGCCCCGCGATCTCGCGGCGCCCAACCAGCCGGGCCTGGAGCCTGCCGAGCTCCAGCGAGATCAGCGACGCGGCGAACTCGAGGACCTCCTGGACCGGCTCGGCGGTGTTCGCGGCGACCAGCGCGAGCACCTCCCCGGCCATCTCGACCGGCGCGATCCGGAAGCCGTCCGCGCCGCCGCCCTCGCGGTACGCGCCGAGCACCGCCTTCGGCTTGGACGAGATCCGGGGCGGCGACGAGGTCAGGATGCTGCCCCGCAGGTCGATGACCATGACCTCGCAGCACAGCCGGCGCCGCAGCACCTCGACCAGGACCTGCAGCCGCGCCTGCGAGCGGGTCGCCCGTGCCAGCTCGCCCAGCGTCCTGGCCAGCCACTCGGCGGACCCACCGTGCTCCATCGGCGCATTCTGACCACCTCCGCGTCGCGAACGCCAGCCGCTCCTAGACTCGCCCCGTGCGGACCGTGGTGATCGAGCCCGACGGAGGATTCACAGTTGCACAGCGGGCCGAGCCGGTGCCCGGGCGCGGCGAGGCCCTCGTCGGCATCCGGGCCGCGGGGTTGAACGCGGCCGACCTGCAACAGGCGCGCGGCGACTACCCCGCCCCGGCCGGCTGGCCGCCCGACGTCCCGGGGTTGGAGATCGCCGGGGAGATCCTGGCGGTCGGCGACGGGGTGAGCGACCCGGCCCCCGGCGACCGGGTCATGGCGTTGATCGGCGGTGGTGGTCACGCGGAGCGGGTGGTGGTCCCCGCCGATCTGCTGATGCCGGTCCCACCCGGGCTCGCCTGGGCCGAGGCCGGTGGGTTCCCGGAGATCTTCAGCACGGCGTGGGACGCGCTGGTTCTCCAGGCTCGCGTGCGCGCGGGCGACCGGGTGCTGGTCACCGGGGCGGCGGGCGGGGTCGGAACGGCCATGGTGCAGGTGGCGCTCGCCTCCGGCGCCCAGGTCGTGGCCAGCGTCCGGCGGCCCGAGCTGCACGACCGCGTGAGGTCGCTCGCGCCCGCCGGACGGACGCTCGACGCCGTCACCCCCGACCAGGAGAACCGACACGGGCCGTTCGACATCATCGTCGAGCTGGTCGGCGGCGCGGACTGCCTGGAACGGATCGCGCTGCTGCGCACCGGCGGCACGTACGTCATCGTCGGCGTCCAGGGCGGGACGTCCGCCCCGCTGCCCATGTTCGACCTGATGCTGCGCCGAGGCACGATCATCGGGACCACGATCCGCGGCCGTAGCCACGCCGAGAAGGCCGTGCTCGCGCGATCGGTTCGAGACTCCGTCGTCCCGCTCCTGAGCCAGCGCCAGGTCCGGGTTCCCGTCGACTCCACCTACGGGCTAGACGATCACGTCGCCGCATACAAACGCCTCGCCGGCCCCGGAAAGTTCGGCAAGCTCGTCTTCCTGCCGTAACCAGCGTCGGGCATCGACGACGGCGTCACCGAGGACGGGCGCCGCGGCGTCGTCGTCTCGTCCACCACCGCGCTCGCCGCCGAGGAGCCCGTGCTGGAGAGCAAGGGCTTCCACCAGCAGCGGGCCGCCACCGCACTCGTGGACCACGCGCTCTGCGAACGCAGACCGGGCGGTCACGGCTCGATGGCAAGGACCTCGTCGATGTCGATGGGCGGGCCGCCGGCGAGGTCCTGCAGCCGCAGCCCGGCCAGCCGCTCGGGCGCCGGCCGGGTGCCGAGCCCGAACAGCAGGCCGTCCGGGTCCTCCAGCACCGCGTACTCACCGAACGGCGAGTCCGCGCGCGGCACCCTGACCAGCGCGCCCAGCTCCGCGGCCCGGGCCGAGGCCCAGCTCACGTCCGCGACGTCGACGTAGGCCACCCAGTGCTGGGGCGTCGACGCGTCGTGGAACGAGGTCATGTCCAGGATCGAGGCCAGCGCGGCTCCTCCCCGCACCAGCAGGTGGTAGTCGAACGGGTCCGGGCGCAGGCCCAGCGCCCGCACCCCGAGGACCTCGCGGTAGAAGTCCGCCGCCCCGACCAGGTCCCTGGTGCCCAGCTCGCACACCAGCAGCCGCTCGGGCAGTCCCAGCTCGGCGCCCGCGCCCCCGGCCGGCCCGCCGATGCCGAACAGCGCGCCCGCCGGGTCGCGCAGTATCCGCGCTCGCCAGTCCGCCACCGACGTCTCGCGGTGCGCCGTCGCGCCCAGCTCGACGGCCCGGGCGCTCGCGGCGGCCGGGTCGGGCACCTGGAACACCGGGATCCAGGCGCCCTCACCCCGGCCGCGGCGCAGCAGCAGGACCAGGCGCCCCGACTCGTCGTACAACCCGGTCGCGCCGTCCGGGAGCCGGCCGTCACCGGTCTTCCACCCGAACAGCCAGCCGTAGAAGGCGGCCAGCGACTCCGGATCCGGCACGGACAGCTCGATCCAGGCCGGGCCACGGTCGCCGGGTGCCACGCTCACCCGGCCATCCTCGCATCCGCCCGGCCACCGCGTCGGAGCGGCGTCGTCCGTCTGACCAGTAACAATGCCGAGCCGTTGTGCGGACGCACCATCCGCGACGCAAGCTTTGGGCGTCACGCCATCACTGGGCGGTCCACCCGCCGTCGACGGCGACCAGGGCGCCGGTGACGAAGCTCGCCGCGTCGGAGGCGAGGAACGCGATGGTCTCGGCGATCTCCTCGGGGCGCCCGATGCGGCCGATGGGGTGGGCGTCGCCGAAGCCGGCGAGCATCTCCCGGCCGTTCTCGACGACGCCTTCCATGACGTCGGTGTCGACCACGCCGGGCAGCACGGCGTTGGCGCGGATCCCCTTCGGGCCGCCCTCGATCGCCAGCACGCGGGTGATCTGCGCGATCGCGCCCTTGGAGGCGGCGTAGGCGGTCTGGGTCGCGAACGCCACCACCGAGGAGATGGACGCGACGGACACGATCGCCCCGCCGCCGCGGGCCTCCATGATCCGGAAGGCCTCCCGGGCCTGCACGAAGTTGCCGCGAGCGTTGACGGCCAGGATCGAGTCGAAGTCGGCGACGGTGGTCTCGGTGATCGGCTTGTTGAGGGTGCGGCCGGCGTTGTTGACCAGGATGTCCAGCCCGCCGAAACGGTCCACGGCCAGCTTCGTCGCGGCCCGGGCGGTGTCCTCGTCGGCGACGTCGCCGACCAGCGTCGCCACGCCGTCGCCGGCGAGGTCGTCGACCGACTCGGACCGGTCGGTGGCGACCACGCTCGCGCCGCGTTCGCGCAGCAGCGCCGCCGTGGCCGCGCCGATGCCGCGCGCGGCGCCGGTCACGACGGCGACGCGACCGCCCAGGTCCCAAGTGTTGGTGTTCATGTGGTCCTTTCAGCGTTGCCGGGTGGGGCGCACGACGATCTCGTTGACGTCGACGTCCGGGGGTTGGTCGAGCGCGTAGGACACGGCGCCCGCGATGGCCGCCGCCGGGATGGTCGCGGCGCGGTAGGTCCGCATCGCCTCGGCGGCGTGCGGGTCGGTGATGGTGCTGGCCAGCTCGGACTCGACGACGCCGGGCGAGATGGTGGTGACCCGGATGGACGGGTCGACCTCCTGGCGCAGCCCTTCGGTGATCGCCCAGGCCGCGTGCTTGGTGCCGCAGTACACCGCGGCCGACGGCGAGACCTGGTGTGCCCCGATGCTGGCGACGGTGACGAAGTGCCCGCCGCCCTGCTCCTGGAAGATCGGGAGCGCGGCGGCGATGCCGTGCAGCAGCCCGCGCACGTTGACGTCGATCATGCGGTTCCACTGGTCGACGAGCAGTGCGTCGAGCCGGGACAGCGGCATCACGCCGGCGTTGTTGACGACGACGTCCAGGCGGCCGTGCTCGTCCTGAGTTCGCGCCACCACCGAGGTCAGGGCCGCGAGGTCGGTGACGTCGGCCTGCGCCGCGGCCACGGTCCCGGCGGCGTCCCGGGTCCGGTCGGCGAGCCGCGCGAGGCGGTCGGCGCGGCGGGCGACGGCGACGACGTGGTGTCCCTGGTCGGCAAGGCGCGCCGCGACGGCCGCCCCGATCCCGCTGCTCGCCCCGGTGACGAGCACGACCTTGCGATCCGACATCCCGACCTCCCGATCACTCGTTGACGTGATCCAGGGTCTGGCCGTGGCGGGAGGGATGGCAGGACGCCGTGTTCCTGGGAGTGCCACACCCCCTCTCGCCGGCCGCGCGGGTGGCAGCATGGTCGTCATGACGTCGGCACTGGGCGACTACCTGAGCGGCCGGCGGGCCCGGGTCACCCCGGCCGAGGCGAACATCCCGGTCGTGGGCCACCGGCGGGTGCCCGGCCTGCGCCGCGAGGAGGTCGCGATGCTCACCGGGGTGAGCGTCGACTACTACGTGCGGTTGGAGCAGGGGCGCGAGCGCAACCCGTCCGCGCAGGTGCTGGAGGCGCTCAGCGTGGCGCTGCGGCTCGACGAGGACGGGCGCGCGCACCTGTTCCGGCTGGCCGGGCTGGCGCCCCGGGCGTCCGCGGCCGCCGTGACCGACCGGGTCGACCCGTCGCTGCTGCAGCTGATGGACGCCTGGCCGCACAACCCCGCCCTGGTCTACAACCGCGCGTACGACGTGCTCGCCAGCAACGAGATCGCCGACGCGCTGTTCGAGGACTACGGGCCCGAGCGCAACCTGATGAAGCTGGTCTTCCTCAGCGAGCGCGCCCGCGGCTTCTACGTCGACTGGCCGGGCGTCGCGGCCAACTCGGTGGCCGGTTTCCGCCTCGGCCACGGGGCGGCCCCGCGCGACCCGCGCATCCGGTCGGTGCTCGCCGAGCTGCTGGAACGCAGCGAGGAGTTCCGGGAGCTGTGGGCGCGGCACGACGCGCGCGGCAAGGCGCTGGAGACCAAGACGTTCGAGCACCCCGAGGTCGGGCGGATCACCCTGGCGATGCAGACCTTCGACGTCCGTTCCGCGCCCGGCCAGGAGCTGGTGGTGTACCACGCCGAGCCGGGCGGCCCGAGCGCGACGGCGCTGAGCCTGCTGGGCAGCATCGCCGCGACCCGGCGCCGGTCACGCGCCTGAGCCGTCCACTGCCGCGCGCATCGCGGGCAGCCGCTCCAGCAGGACGCGCACGCCGTCGCGCCGCCCGGCGCCGGCCGGGTGGGCGAACCTGATCTCCACGCCTCGGTCGCCCAGCGGCACCGGGATCGCGCGCAGCCGCCGCTCGTCCAGGTACCGGGCGGCCGCGAACCTCGGCACCACCGCCAGGTAGTCGCCGCCGAGCGCGAGGTCCACGGCGGCGGCCGGCAGCCCCACGGTGTGCACCGGGTGGCCGCCGCCGCGCCGAGGGTCCTCGACGTGCGCGAGCACCGCGTCGGCCTCCGGCCCCCAGCGGTAGACCACCACCGGCTCCTCGGCCAGCTCGGCGAGCCGCACCCGCCGCCGGGCGGCCAGCGGGTGGTCCGGGCGGCCCACCATCACCATCCGCGACCAGAGCACCCGCACCGAGCGCACGCCGTCGCCGGGCGGGTTGGCGAGCAGGAACCCGGCGTGCGCGGTGCCGTCCCGGAGGGCGCCGACGATCTCGTCGCTGTGCGCGACCCGGCAGTGCACGGCAACCGAGCACCCCTCCAACAGCCGCAGCGCGGGCGGGAACACGGTGGCCGCCAGGCTCGCCGGCGCCGCCAGCACCATCCGTTGGGCCCGCTCGATCCCGACCTGGACCGCCGCCTCGTCGAGCAGGCCCAGACACCGGCGGGCATAGTCGGCGAGCCGCTCGCCGGCCGGGGTCAGCACGCTGCCCCGGGCGCCGCGCTCGAACAGCCGCGCGCCCAGCCGACGCTCCAGCGCGCCCAGCCGGGTGCTCACCGACGGCCCGCTGAGCCGCAGCTCCACCGCCGCCGCCGAGAAGCTCCCCAGCCGGGCCGCCGCCGCGAAGACGACCAGGTCGGCGGTCTCGATCGGCGGGGTCGACAGCGTCCGGGTCATAGGCGGAACCATAGGCAGGGCCTAACGCGAGCGCCAGCCAGCTTCGGGGTTCCGAAAGGCCGCCAGGTGACCGACCGTGGAGCCATGGACCGCAACGACGCGCCCGCAAAGCCGCGCGGAGAGGCCGAGGGCACCGTCTCCGCCTCCGACGACCGCCGCCTCCGCCGTGCCCTGGGCACCCCGTCGCTGGCCATGCTCACCTTCTCCAGCGTCATCGGGTCGGGCTGGCTGCTCTCCCCGTACACGGTGGCCAAGGCGGCGGGCCCGGCGGCGATGCTCACCTGGGTGATCGGCGGGTTCGCCACCCTGCTGGTGTGCCTGGTCTTCATCGACCTGGCCTTTCGCAACCCGCTGTCGGGCGGCAACGTCCGGTGGCCCCGGATGTCCGGCGGGCCGCTGGTCGGCACGGCGGTGAGCTGGGCGGTGCTGCTGCAGGCGGTGTTCGCCGGACCCAGCGAGTCGACGGCGGTCGCCCACTACATGGGCACCTGGTGGCCGGTGCTGCTCACCGGCGACACGCTGAGCTGGGCCGGGCGGGCGTTCGCCGCCGCGCTGCTGGTGGTGTTCTGCTCGGCCAGCTTCTTCGGCGTCGTGTTCATCACCCGGATCAACAACGTGGTGACCTCGGTGAAGCTGATCATTCCCGCCGCGACCGTGATCCTGCTGCTGGCCAGCGGCTTCGACACCGCCAACTACACCGCCGGCGGCGGCTTCGCGCCCTACGGGATCTCCGCCGCGCTCTCCGCGGTGGTCGGCGGCGGCGTGGTGTACGCCTTCACCGGAATCAACGGCGCCGCGGTCATGTCCGGCGAGGCCCGCGACCCCCGGCGCTCGGTCCCCCGGGCCACGCTGATCGTCCTGGCCGGGTCGCTGTTGCTCTATCTCGGGCTGCAGGCCGCGATGCTGTTCACCCCGCCCACCGGGCTGCTCGGGTCGGGCTGGCACGGGCTGAACATGTCGTCCCCGCTGGCCCAGCTCGCGGGCCTGCTCGGGATGGGCTGGCTGGCCACCGTGCTGATGGCGGACGCGGTGTTCTCGCCGTCGGGCAGCATGCTGATGGGAACCTCGATCAAGGCCCGCTACACCTACGGCGCCGCGCAGATCGGGCTGCTCCCCCGGCTGTTCACCCGGGTCAGCTCGCGGTGGGGCGTGCCGTGGACGGCGCTGCTGCTCAACGTCGTGGTCGGGGTGGTGGTGATCCTCTCGTTCGGCAGCTGGGAGTCGATCGCGAGCGCGTTGAGCTTCTTCTACGGGCTCAGCTACGCGGCGGTCTCGGTGGCCGCGACCGTGTTGTCCCGGTCCGACGGCGGCGCCGGTGGCTGGCTGGGACGCTGGACGGTGCCGGTCGGCGCGGCGTCGTTCGTGCTGTCCGGGCTGATCCTGTACTGGTCGGGCTGGTCGAAGGTCCGGATCGCGCTGCCGCTGCTGCTGATCGGCGTGGTGATCTTCCTGGTCCGCCGGCACACCATGGCCGGGCGCGAGCCGATCCCCGCGCTGCTCGGCGGCTGGCTGCTCGGCTGGATGGTGGTGCTGGGCGCGCTGTCGCTGCTCGGCTCGTTCGGCGGCCTGCGGATCGTCCCCGCCCCCTACGACACGCTGCTCGCCGGCGTGGCCAGCGCCTGGGCCTGGGTCCTGGCGCACCGCTCCGGCATCGCGTACCGGCACAAGCTGGACACCACGGAAACGGCACAACCACGAGGAGTACCCGCATGACCGACAGCCCCTACCCGGACCTCGACTGGGACGTGACCCGCTCCCGGGCGCGGCGCACCAAGCGCTGGTCGGTGTACGGGCCCGACGTGCTCGACCTCACCGTGGCCGAGATGGACCTCCCGGTCGCCGAGCCGATCATGGACGCGGTGCGGGACGCCGTCGAGCGCCAGGCGATGGGCTACCCCGTCCCGCCCGCCAGGTCCGGCCTGCCCGAGGTCGCCGCCAAGTGGCTGACCACCGTGCACGGGCTGGCCACCGAGCCCGACGGGGTGGGGCTGCTGCCGGAGCTGATGCGCGGCATCACCAACTCGCTGCGGCTATTCACCCCGCCCGGCTCGCCGGTGGTGGTGCCGACGCCGACGTACCGCAGCTTCTTCGGCGCCATCGAGCTGGCCGACCGCGAGGCCATCGAGGCGCCGATGGCGACCGGCCCCGACGGCTACCGCCTCGACCTGGACCGCATCGACGCCGCGCTGGCCGCCGGCGCCCGCTGCGTGCTGCTCTGCCACCCGGCGAACCCGGTCGGGCGGGTGTTCCGGCCCGACGAGCTGGCCGCGCTGGCAAGGGTGGTCGCCCGGCACGGCGCGCGCGTCATCAGCGACGAGATCCACGCACCACTGCGCTACCAGGAGGAGTTCACCCCGTACGCCGCGCTGTCCGAGGAGACCAGGGCGCACACCGTCACGCTGTTCAGCGCCAGCAAGGCCTGGAACATCCCCGGCCTGCGCGCCGGCTTCATCGCGCTGACCAACCCCGACGACCGCACCCGGTGGGCGGCCCTGCCCGGCGCCGCGACCGGCGGGATCAGCCCGCTGGGCATGGTCGGCTCGGCGGCGGCGTTCGAGCACGGCGGGCCGTGGCTGGAGCGGGCGATGGGATACCTGACAGCGAACCGCGAGCTGCTCGCCCGGCTGTTCACCGAGGCCGGGCTGGACGAGGTCTACCGCCCCTCCGAGGCGACATACCTGGCCTGGCTGGACCTGCGCCGGCTCGGCCTGGACGACCCCTCGCGCCCGCTGCTCGCCGCCGGCGTGGCGACCACACCCGGACCCGACCACGGCGCCGGCGGTGCCGGTTTCGTCCGGCTGAACTACGCCACCCAGCCCGAGGTGCTCACCGACGCCGCCGCGCGGATCGCCCGCGTGCTCTCGTCCTGAGGCGCGCGCCTCCCCCGTCCGGCCCTGGTTTCCTGGTAGTTGTGCGGGACCGGGACCGGATCGGGGGTGAGGCGCCGGTGGCGAGGCAGCCCCATGGCGCGTTGCTGCTCGGGCTCACCGTGGTCGCCGCCTCGGTGGACGCGCTCAGCTTCCTGGGGCTGGGCCGTGTCTTCCCGGCGAACATGACGGGCAACACGGTGCTGCTCGGGATCGGGCTGGCGACCGGCGACCTCACCGCGGCGGCCCGGTCGGCGACCGCGCTGGGCGCGTTCGTGTTCGGTGCCGCGGTGGTGGGCGCGGTGGCGTCCGGGCACCGCCGCCGTCCCGACCGGATGCTCCTCGCCGTGGTCGCGGTCGAGGTCGTGCTGATGGCCGCGTTCGCCGGGTGGTGGCTGTGGCTTCGCGTCGACGCACCGGACGGCGCCGCCGGTTACGGCCTGATCGCGCTGGCCGGCACGACCATGGGCGCGCAGAGCGCCATGACCCGCTCGCTCGGGGTGGCCGTGTCCACCACGTACATCACCGGGACGTGGACCACCGTGAGCGCGAGCATCGGCCCGCTGCTCGCCCGCCGGGCCGACCGCTCGCTGAAACTGCAGGCGCTGGTGGTCACCGCGTACCTGGCCACCGCCGCCGCCACCGGCCTGGCCTACCGGTTCCTCGCGGCCGCCGCCACCTTCCTACCGCTGGCCATCCTGGCGCTCGTACTGATCGCCGCCGCGACCCGGTACTGGATCTCCCGCCGCGGACAAGGTCGGTCCGTTACCCAAGACAGGACCCCGTGAGTGGTTAGCGTTGCTATGACGACGCTAACCACTCACGGATCCTGACCTGCGGATACGGCGGAGCGTGGCCGTCCGGCGGCTGTTGCGCGTCGAGGGTTTAAGAATGCAACGTTACGAACGTCATTGGCGGTAAGTCCTGTGCAGCGGGTTGCGGTCGCCGCTGATCGCGGTGAACGCGGTGATGTCCTCGTCGGTGACGGTGCGGGACAGCTCGGCGGTCTCGCCCACCGCCGGCATCCGTTGCGTCCATGTGCTCATCTGGCCTCCTTCGACACGGCGGACCGGGCGCCGAGGGCTCGCATTGCGAGCGCGCCGACCACCGGGCCCGGCGCGAGGAGCAGGAACGCGTAGCGCCAGCCGGTCACGGCGGCGAGCAGGGGTACGAGCTGGATGCTGATCACGGTCAGGGCGAAGCCGATGGCGGTCTGCGCCGTCAGCGCGGTGCCGATGAAGCGCTGGTCGGCGGCCTCGCTCAGGGCCGTCGAGAACACCCCGGAGTCGGCGATCACGGACGCCCCCCACACCAGGCAGAAGGCCACCAGCACCACCGGCCCCGCCCGGAACGCCAGCGGTGAGAGCAGGCAGCACGCCCCGCTGACGACCAGGGCGGTGACCGCCGCGACCGAGCGGCCGTAGCGGTCCGCCGCCCACCCGCCGGCCAGGCACCCGGCCGCCCCCGCCACCCCGATCGCGACGAACACGACGACGCCGGTGGAGGCCGGCAAGGAGCGGCCGGACGCGGCGGCGAGCAGGAACGTCGGGATCCAGGTCCACAGCGCGTAGAGCTCCCACATGTGCCCGAAGTAGGCCAGGTTGGCCAGCCGAGGGCCGCGCTGGGTGAACATCGTCAGCGCGTAGCGGGCGTTCGTCACCGGCGCGGCGGCGGCCAGGTACGGACCCGGCCTGACCACCGTGGCCGCGACCGCCGCCCCCAGGACGCCGACCACCGCCGCGGCCACCAGGACCCCGCGCCAGGGCAGCTCGCCGAGCCCGCCGATCAGGTGGGGCAGCGCCGAGCCGAGGGTGAGTGCCCCCACCAGGATCCCCAGCGCGCGCCCGCGCGCCGCCGGCGGCGCCCACGACGCCATCAGCTTCATCCCGACCGGGTACACCCCCGCGAGGAACACCCCGGTCAGGAACCGCAGCGCCACCGCGCCGCCCATGCCGTCCGCGAACAGCGCCACCAACACCGTGCACCCCGCCGCGGCGGCCGCGCAGGCGGCCAGCAGCCGGTGCGGGCGGAGGCGGTCCGCGAGGTTGAACGCCGTGGACCCGACCGCGCCTGCGACGAAGCCCAGCTGGACGGCGCCGGTCAACCACACGGCCGCCGAGGCGCCGATGCCCCACTCCCGGCTCACGCTCGGCACCACCGCCGAGATCGAGAACCACACGGCGAGACCGAACACCTGGACCAGCGCAACGGCGGCCCGCTGAACCCCGGCGGTCAACATCACGCGGCGAAGCTAGGTCCGCGCGGCCACCCAGGTCATTGCGGATAACGAAGAGACGATCCGGGGTTTGTTTCGGAAGCTACAGTGCTCGAATGGCAGCCACACCGGAGTCGCGGCGGCAGGACGTCCTGCGCCAGGTGCTGGCGCGCCGCCACGAGCTGGCCCGGCACCTCGTCGAGGAGTACCGCACGGTCGTCCCCGAGTACCGGGACCTGCCCGAGGCCGTGCTCACCCGCGACGTCACCGAGTCCGCGGTGTTCAACATCGAGCAGCTCGTGCGCGCGTTCCGGGACCGGGTCGAGGAGCCGATCGACGAGGACGAGTGGCTGCGCCGCAGCGCCACCCGCCGGGTGCACCAGCAGGTGAGCCTGCCGTCGCTGCTGCGGACCTTCCGGCTGTGGGGCAACCACCTGTGGCGGACCATGGCCGAGCTGGCCGGGGACGACGAGGTCGGACGGGCGCTGGCCATCGACATGGCCGGCGAGGTGATGTCCTATGTGGACCGGGTGTCGGCGGCGGTCACCGAGGCGTACATCCGCGAGTCCTCGATGGTCTCCACCGACGGGTTCGCCCTGCGGGCCGACGTGCTGGAGACGCTGCTGCGCGGCGAGCCGGTGAACGAGCGTGCCCGCCGGCAGAGCGCGGTGCTCGCGGTGAACCTGCGTGCCCGGCTGGTCGTCGTGGTCATCCAGCTGCCCCGGCGCGACGACGAGTTCTCCGGCGCCCGGGCCGCGATGCGCGTCGCCAGGGACACCCTCGCGCCGCTGTCCAGGAACTGCCTGGTCGGCGCCAGGGACACCGAGGTCGTCTGCATCTGTACGGCCGAGACCGACGAGGACGTGCGCGAGCTGGCCCTGGCCGCCGACAAGCTGGTGGCCTCCGGGCGGGGTTGGACGGTGGGCCTGGGCCGGGCGCACCACGGGCTGCCGGGCGTGCGCAGGTCCTACGCCGAGGGCCGCGAGGCCGCCGACCTGGGCTCCTCGACCCGCCAGCCCGGGCGCGCGATCAGGTTCGCCGACGTGCTGCTCGACCAGATACTGCGCGGCACCCAGCACACCGACGCGCTGCTGGAGGAGACGGTGCGCCCGCTCACCGAGTACGACGAGCGCAGGCGCGCCGAGCTGCTGGCGACGCTGCGCGCCTACGTCACGTCCGGGTTCAACCTGACGAAGGCGGCGGCCCGGCTGTCGGTCAACCCCAACACCGTCGTCTACCGGCTGCGCCGCATCCACGCGCTCACCGGGCGCGACCCGGCCGTCGTCGACGACCTGCTGCTGCTCGCGCTCGGGCTGCGGCTGCACGACACCACCGCGCCGCTGGCCTGACCCTTCGCGGATATCGCGAGTTCTCACGGTCAAAGTTCTCGCAATTCCTCATGTCGCCGGCTGCCCGCCGGCCTTAGCGTTCCGACGCCTCGACTCATAGGAGAGTCCACAATGGGTGAGAACGCACTCAAGCTCACGGTCTCGGCCGCGTTGATCGCGATCCCGGTCGGCCTCGGGCTCGCCGTCCCGCTCTACCAGCGCACGGAGCCCACGCTCGGCGGCATCCCGTTCTTCTACTGGTTCCAGATGGCCATGGCCGTGCTCGCGGCCGTCGGCACCGGCACCGTCTACCGGCTGCTGTTCACCGGCGAGGACGACGGATGAGCTTCAACGCCGTCACGTTCGCCGTCTTCGTCGCGCTGTTGCTGCTGATCACTGGGATGGGTTTCGTGGCGTCCAGGTGGCGGCGCGCCACGGGCGGCAACGAGCTGGACGAATGGGCGCTGGGCGGCCGCGCGTTCGGGCCGTTCGTCACCTGGTTCCTGCTGGGCGGCGACCTGTACAGCGCGTACACCCTCATCGCGGTCCCGGCGGCGGTGTTCAGCATGGGGGCGTTCGGGTTCTACTCGATCCCCAACGCCATCGTGCTGTACGCGCTGGGGTTCCTGTTCCTGCCCAAGCTGGTCGCGCTGGCGCACCGGCGCGGGTACGTCACCCTGACCGACTTCGTCAACGACAGGTTCGGCTCCCGGGCGCTGGGGCTGGCGATCACGCTCACCGGCCTGCTGGCGACGCTGCCGTACCTCGCGCTGCAGCTGGTCGGGCTGGAGGTCATCTTCGGCTCGCTGGGCATCGGCGGGTCGGCGGCCACGAACTGGTTCCTGCGTGACCTGCCGCTGCTGGTGGCGTTCGGCGTGCTGGCCGCCTACACGTACTCCTCGGGGCTGCGGGCGCCGGCGCTGATCGCGTTCGTCAAGGACGGCCTCACGTATGTCGTGGTGATCGCGGCGGTCGTGGTCATCCCGATCAGGCTCGGCGGGTTCGGCGCGATCTTCGGCGGTGCGTCCGACGCGCTGCGGGCTGGGGCCACAGCGGCCGCGGCGCCGCCCAACCTGGACCCGGCCGTCGCCGTGAACCCGAGCGTCTACCTGACGCTCGCCCTCGGCTCCGGGATGGCGTTCTTCCTCTACCCGCACGCGATCACCGGCGTGTTCGCCTCCCGGGGCGCGAAGACCGTCCGCCGCAACATGTCGGTGCTGCCGGTCTACACGGTGCTGCTCGGGTTCGTGGCGCTGCTCGGCGTCATGGCGCTCGCGGCGGGGATCAAGCCCGTCGGCGGCAACCCGCAGTACGCGGTGCCCCAGCTGCTGGCCCAGATGTTCCCGCCCTGGTTCGTCGGGCTGGCCTTCGCCGCGATCGCGATGAGCGCGCTGGTGCCCGCCGCGATCATGGCCATCGCCGCCGGGAACCTGGTCAGCCGCAACCTCTACCGCCAGTTCGCCCGCCGGCCGGTGAGCGTCGAGTCCGAGACGCGGGTGTCCAAGGTCGTGTCGGTGCTGGTGAAGGTCGGCGCCCTGGTGTTCGTGCTGACCCTGGACACGAGGTTTGCGCTGAACCTGCAGCTCCTCGGCGGCATCTGGATCCTGCAGACCCTGCCGGCCGTGCTGTTCGGGCTGTTCACCACGCGGTTCGCGGACCGCCGCGCGCTGCTCGCCGGGCTGCTGGCCGGCGTCGCGTACGGGACATGGGCCGCGTACCAGGTGAAGACCGCGAGCGGCGCCCCGTTCGGCGGGTCCACCGCCGTCGCCTACCCGCTGACCAGCCCGATCTACATCGCCATCTCGGCGCTGGTGCTCAACCTACTGGTGACCGTCGTGGGCAGCGTGCTGGCCAGGGCCGTCCCGCCGACCAGAAGAAGGGAGAGACAGTGCCTCCAGGAATCCGTGTCCGTGACCGGGACGCCGTCCGCGTCCTGACCATCGACAACCCGGCCAAGCGCAACGCCTTCTCCGGGGAGATGGCCCCTTCACTGCTGCGCGAGCTGGACCGCGCGGACGCCGACCCGGCGGTGCGCGTGATCGTCGTGACCGGCGCCGAGGGGGCGTTCTCCTCCGGGCACGACCTGCGCGAGGTGCTGGACGACCCGGAGACGGCCGGCGACCCGGTCGCGAACGCGGCGTTCACCCGGCCCGCCGAGATCCGGACGCCGGTGATCGCGGCGGTGGACGGCCCCGCCTACGCGGCGGGGTTCATCCTGGCGCTGAACTGCGACCTGCGGGTGGCGTCGCCGGGCGCCCGGTTCTGCGCGGTTGGGGCGGCGATCGGGCTGGTGCCGGTGGGTGGGCAGCTGAGCAGGCTGCTCGGGGTGGTCGGCTATCCGGTGGCGTTTCGGTGGCTGGCCACGGCGGCCCCGTTCGACGCGGCCGAGGCGCTGCGGCACGGGTTCGTCACCGAGGTCCACGACGACGCGCTGGACGGGGCGCTGGCGCTCGCCGGGTCCATCGCCGCCGTGTCCCCCGCCGTGGTGGCGGCGATCAAGGCCGGGCTGGCGCACACCCTGTCGGACGGGTTGGACGCCGGCCGTGCCGCCGAGCCTGCGCTGGCGGCGGTGGTCCGCGAGCTGCCGGACGGGGCCGAAGGGGTCGAGTCGTTCCTCCAGCGGCGCCCGCCCGCCTACCCGGACCCGCCGGAGGACCTGCACCGACGGCTCGGCGAGGTGCTGGCGTGAGCACTCGGCTGCGCGAGGACGTGGTCCGCGAGCTGGCCATCCGCCACGGCATCCCGGCCAACCCGGTGACCTTCGCCGAGACCGCCGAGCAGGCCGAACGCGCCGCCTTCGACGGGCCCGTCGCGATCAAGCTGGTCGCCGACGGAGTGGTGCACAAGAGCAAGGCCGGAGGTGTCCTGCTCGGCGTCGAGCCCGGCGACGTGCGCGGCGCCGTCGAGCGGCTGTTCGCCGAGCAACGCGCGCGCGGCGTCGAGGTGCGCGGTGTGACCGTTGAGCCGATGGTCCCGCCGGGGCTGGAGGTCGTCGCGGGCGCCCTGCACGACCCGGGGTTCGGGCCGATCGTGATGGTCGGCTCGGGGGGTGTGGACGTCGAGGTCCTCGGCGACGTGGCGTTCGGCCTGGTACCGCTCGCGCGCGCGGCCGCCGAGGCGCTCATCGACAGCACCCGGATCGGCGCCGTGCTGCGGCGCCGGCTTCCCTCGGCCCGCGATGCGTTGGCCGATCTCTTGGTGCGCCTGGGTGACCTGCTGTTGTCCGAGGACGTCGACCAGGTCGACCTCAACCCGATAGTCGTCGGGCCCGAGCGGATCGTCGCCGTCGACGCCCGCGCGGTCGCCCGCTCCGGCGGCACACCGGCCGCGCTCCCCCGCCCCGAGGACGCGTACGACCAGCTGCGGCCGGCGATCTACCCGACCTCGCTCGCGGTCCTCGGCGCGTCCGCCGACCCCCGCAAGATGGGCCACCGGGCGGTACGCACCGCCCTCGAACAGGGCTTCGGCGGCGATCTCTACCCGGTCAGCCGCTCGGCCACCGAGATCCTCGGCCGCCCCGCCGTCGCGGCCGTCGCTCAACTCCCGAAGAACGTCGACCGCGCGGTAGTCGCACTGCCCGCCGATGCGGTCCCGGAGGCGCTGCGCGAGCTGGCCGCCCTCGGCACCCGCACCGCGCACGTCTACACCGCCGACACCCCCGATCTCGCCGAGGTGGTCGCGGGCACGTCGATGCGGGTGCTCGGCCCGAACTGCATCGGCCACTACTCCCCGCACTCCCGGCTGACGATGATCGGCCCGGACGCCTCCGCCGACGAACCCGGCTCGATCGCGGTGATCTCCCAGTCCGGCACCTACGCGGGGGACGTCGTCCGCCGGGGCTCCGAGCTGGGGCTGCGGTTCAGCTTCGTCAGCTCGGTCGGCAACTGCGACGACGTGTCCCCCGCCGAGCTGCTCGCGTTCTGCGAGGCGGACCCGCGCACCACCCTGGCCGCGTTCTACCTGGAGGACGACCGCGACGCCTGGCGCTTCTTCCGGCTGGCCGCGAGCATGACCACCCCGGTGGTGCTGTTCAAGGGCGGGCGCAGCGCGGCCGGTGGCGCCGCCGCGGCCTCGCACACCGGCGCGCTGGCCAGCGACCCCCGGCTGCCGCGCGACGCCGCCTCGGCCGCCGGCGTGGTGCTGGTCGAGAGCCTCGACGAGCTGCTCGACACCCTGCTGGTCGCGCAGTACGCGCCGGAGCTGGCCGGCGCCGGGCTCGGGCTGGTCGGCAGCGGCGGCGGGGTGGCCGTCGTCGGCTCCGACACCGCGCATGAGCACGGGCTGCGGCTGCCCTCGGTCTCGCCGGCCACGGCGAGCGCCCTGGCGCGGTTCGATGCCCCCGGCACCAGCCTGTCCAACCCGGTGGACATCCCGATCTGGTCCCTCTACGACGAGGCCGGCCCGTTCACCGGAGCGCTCGTCGAGGCGCTGGCCGCCGACCCGGCGGTCGACTGCCTGTGCGCGTACCTCGACCTGGGCACCGTCTACGACATGGCGACCCGCGAGGCCGCCGCCGAGCTGGTCCGGACGCTCACCAACGACCTGCTCACCGCCGACCGGGGCGCCGTCCCGCTGGCCCTGGTCCTGCGCAGCGGCCTCAGCGCCGAGCAGGACGCCCTGGTCCGGACGCTGCGCGCGGAGGCGGCGGCGCACGGCGTCCCGTTGCTCGACTCCGTCGACCGGGCGATCGCCGCGCTCGGCCGGGTCCGCCTGGCCAACATGAAGAACAAGATGGAGGTTTGTGGTGTCAGCCGTTGAGCGTCGTCCCGTGGTGACCGCCGGTGTGGAGGCGGTGCCGGTGGGAGAGCTGCCCCCGGTGGGCCGGGTCCCCTCGCACATGCACGCGCAGGTGGTGCGCCCGGACCGCTACGGCGACCCGGCGACCGCGTTCGCCCCGGAGCTGGTGCCGACCCCGCCGATCGGCCCCGACGAGGTGCTGATCGCCGTCATGGCCGCCGGCATCAACTACAACAACGTCTGGGCCGCCCGCGGCTACCCCGTCGACCAGGTCGCCGTGCGCCGCAAGCGCGGCGAGACCGAGGACTTCCACGTCGGCGGCTCGGACGCCTCGGGCATCGTCTACGCCGTCGGCGAGGACGTCACCGGCGTCGAGGTCGGCCAGCACGTCGTCACCCATCCCGGCTGGTGGGAGGCCGACGACCCGTGGGTCCGTGAGGGCCGCGACCCGATGATCGCCAACTCCGCCCGGATCTACGGCTACGACACCAACTACGGCTCGTTCGGCCAGTTCACCCGCGTGCAGGCGCACCAGGTGCTGCCCAAGGCCGAGCATTTGTCCTGGGCCGAGGCCGCCGCCCCCACCCTGGTCGGCACCACCGCCTACCGGATGCTGCACGGCTTCGCCGGCAACACCGTGGAGCCCGGGGACGTGGTGCTCGTCTGGGGCGGCTCCGGTGGCCTCGGCACCCAGGCTATCCAGCTCGCCCGCCTCGCCGGCGCCACGCCCGTCGCCGTGGTCTCCGACCCCGACCGGGGCGCCTACGCCGAGAAGTTCGGCGCCGCCGGCTGGATCAACCGCCGCGAGTTCGACCACTGGGGCATCCCGCCGCTGGTCGACGACAAGGCCGGCCAGAAGCAGTGGACCGGCCAGGCCCGCGCCTTCGGCAAGAGGATCTGGGACATCGTCGGGGAACGCAAGGACCCGGCCATCGTGTTCGAGCACCCCGGTGCCGCGACGATCCCCACCAGCATCTTCGTCTGCCGCCCCGGCGGGATGGTGGTCATCTGCGCGGGCACCACCGGCTACGACGCCATGGTCGACCTGCGCTACCACTGGACGCGCCAGAAGCGCCTGCAGGGCTCGCACGGCACCAATGACGCCCAGGCGACCGCGTACAACGACCTGGTCCGCGACCGCAAGATCGACCCCGTCCTGGGCCGGACCATCGCGTTCGACCAGATCGGCGCCGCCCACGCCGCCATGGGCCGGGGCGAGGACGTCTTCGGCAACATCTCCGCCCTCGTCGGGTCCGCCGCACCCGACGCCGGACGCGCCTGACCCTGCGCCTCCCAAATCGCTTCGTGGCCGGCGTATGGCGGACCAGAATCGGCGCGTGCGGTCGTCGGCGGCCGCGAGGATTGACCCGCGCGGAGGTCACCCCCCGACCGTGCCGAGGACCGGCCGACCGTCCCGAACGACCGGCGTGCCGCCCGCGATGACCGTGTCGATCCGGGTGAGCGCGCCGATGTCGGCGGTGGGGTCCGCCTCGGTGGCGATGAGGTCGGCAGCCGCGCCGGCGCGCAGGGCGCCCAGGTCGTCGCGTCCGCACGCGGAGGCGGCGACGGTGGTCGCGGCGGCGAGCGCCTCCCGCGGGGTCAGCCCGGCCTTGACCAGCAGTTCGAGCTCGGCCGCCAGGCAGCCGTGGGGCTTGCCCCGGCCTCCGGCGTCGGTGCCGGCACCGACGGGCACCCCGGCCGCGCGGGCGTGCCCGACGGCCTCGAACCCACCCGTGAGCGCCCGGCCGGCCTTCTCGACCGGGTGCGCGGGCAGGCCGTTCTCAGTGCCGAGCTCCACGTAGCGGTGGAAGGCCACCAGCGTCGGCACGATGACCTGGTCGTTCTCCTTGGCCAGGGCCGCCGCCTCCGCATCCAGGAAGCACGAGTGCTCGATCGTGTCCACCCCGGCTACGATCGAGTTCTTGATCGCCCTGAGCCCGTGCGCGTGCGCCGCCACCCGCCGGCCGTTGTTGTGCGCCTCGGTCACCGCTGCGGTCAACTCGTCCAGCCCGAGCTGGACGCTGTCCAGGCGCTCGCCCCGGGGGAACACCCCGCCCCCGGCCATCACCTTGATGAGGTCGACGTGCTCGGCGAGCATCGAGCGCACCGCCCACCGCACGCCGTCGACACCGTCGGCGATCACACCCATCTCATGACCGTGACCGCCGGTCATCACGATTGGGCTGCCCGCCGCGAGCACCCGCGCCCCGCTGGCGACGCCGTCCTCGATGGCGCTCCGGGCCGCGAGCACCATCCGGTGAGGTCCGCCCACGTCCCGAACCGTCGTCACGCCGTTGACGAGGTGCCGATGCGCCCGCTGGACGCACCTGATCGCGGTCAGCTCGGCGGACTCGGACTGCATGGCCCGCAACGGCTCGGCGCTGCCGTCCCACACCAGGTGCACGTGCAGGTCGATCATGCCGGGCAGCAGCCACCTGTCCCCCAGGTCCACCTCCGGATAGCCGCTCGGAATCCCGGCGCGCCGGGTTACCGCGACCACCCGTCCGTCCTCAACCACGACCGAGGCATCCACCATCGGCTCGGCGTGCGCGTCGGGGAGCACCCTGGACGCGGAGTAGGCGACCTTCTCCGGGCTGACGCTCATCGTTCGGACCTCCTTGTGAGTGGGGGCGCGCCCTCGCTGATCTCCTCGAGGGCGCGCCCGGTGGTTGACCTGCCCTGCGCGACGACGGCAAGCACACCGAGCAGCAGCACGCCGGCGGTGACGGCGAAGACCCCGGCGAACCCCAGGTGCGGGTACGAGAAACCGATGACCAGTGGGGCGGCGATGCTGCCGACCCGACCCACCGCCGAGGCCGCGCCCATACCGCTGGCCCGGATCGCCGAGGGGTAGACCTCGGGGGTGTAGATATAGAGCAGCGCGAACACCCCCTTCATGAACATCGACAGCACGCCGGAGGCGACCAGGATGCTCACCGGCCCGCCGGCGAGCGCCAGCCAGCCTGCGCCGAGGATTGCGCCGGCGCCGAAGATCAGCAGCGCCGTCTTGCGTTCCATCCGATCCGCCAGGTACGACAGCCCGAATACGCCGGGCAGTTGCATCACATAAACGAAGATCGAATAGCCGAAGCTGCGGGTGAGGGAAAAGCCCTCGTTCACCAGGAGCGTGGGGATGAACGTCAGGAAGCCGTAGTAGCAATAGTTCGTCGTGATCCACACGACCCAGGACAGCGCCGTGGTCCTCGCCATCTTCGGACCCCACAGCGCCCGGGCCGTCTGCATGATCGACTTCCGGTCGCTCGCCCCCGCCGGCCCCGGCCCTCGTACCTGCCCCGCGAGCGGGTCCACCGGCGGCAGCTCGCGACCGGTCGCGGCGCGCACGTCCGCCTCCAGCCCCGCGACCACCCGCTCGGCCTCGTCGAAGCGACCGCGCGCGATGAGGAACCGGGGCGACTCGCGCAGCCCCCGCCGCCACCACAGCAGCAGCACGATCGGTACCGCCGTGACCACCTGCACCACCCGCCACCCCGCGTCGAACGCCGGCACGACCAGGTAGCCGATCACCGAGGCGAGGATGAAGCCGTAGGCGAAGAACGCCGACAGCAGCCCCAGGTACCGGCCCCGGTACCGGGCGGCGAAGAACTCCGCGACGTACGGCGCGATGATCGCGCTCTCCGCGCCGGTGCCGAACCCCCCGATCACCCGGAACGCGAACATGAACTCCCACGTCGGAGCGCAGGCGGCGACCAGGCTCGACAGCGTGTAGATGCCCAGGGCGTACATCATCACCCGACGACGCCCGAACCTGTCCCCGAGCAGGCCGGCGCACAGCGCCCCGAACATGTAGCCGATGTACAGGGCCGAGCCCAGCACACCGGTCTGACCCGAGCTCAGCGCCCAGGTCGCGGTGATTACGGGCAGGACGAAGGCCACCATCCCGGAGTCCATGGAGTCGAACATGTAGCCCAGGCCGCCCTGGGTGAGAATCTTGCGCTGCACCGCCGAGCGCGGTAACCGTTCGAGCCGGGCCAGAAGTTCCATGATCGCCTCTTTCCTCGCGTCGCTGGGAGGTGCCCCGGTAATCCCGATCGGTCCGCCGAAGCCTACAAATTGGGTCACCCACATGTCCAGGTCTGACGTTCGGACCTCGATTGCCGAGCCACGCGGACCTCCCAGCTGCCCCCAGTGGGTTACGTTGTTCTCGGGTTGTCGGCACCACCACGGATCGGAGAGCGCTGATGGACCGCGGTTCGCTCGCCCCCGCGCCGGCGGCCGCGGAGCGCCTCCCGCGCCTGTACGAGTCGGTCGTGGACCGGGTGCTCGAGGTCGTCGAGTCCCGGGGCATCCAGCCCGGCGGCGCGCTGCCCACCGAACGCGAGCTCGCCGAGACCCTGCGGGTCAGCAGGAACGTCCTGCGCCAGGCGTTCGGCGTGCTGGAGGAGCGCGGCATCGTTGTCTCGCGACGTGGCGCCGGTCGGTACCTCCGGGACGTGAGCGGATCCGAGCGTGGGGTGAGCTCGTCGGCCCTCGAGGTCGCCTCGATCGCGGACCTGCTCGAAGCGCGGATCATCCTGGAAGCTCACGTCGCCGTGCTCGCGTGCCAACGGCGCACCAGGGACGAGGCGCAGCGGCTCATCGAGCTGGCCGCCACGCTCTCCTCGTGGGAGGACAACCTGGAGTTCCACACCGCGATCGCGGCCGCCAGCCACAACTTCGCGCTTGAACGGATGTGCCGCCAGCAGGCCGAGCTACAGGGCGCCCTGCATCCCCGGGATCGCTATGACGACCACAACGAGCTCGAACGGATGCGCACGGAGCATCACGAAATCGCGCTGGCCATCGCCGCCCGAGACGAGGCCCAAACCCGGCGACTGGTCGAGCGACACCTGGAACGCACCCGATCCGTCATCACGTCGGCCGACGACACGGACTAGGACGCCACGCGGCTGGCACCCAGGCCGACTCCCCTCGGCACGAGCCGAGGCCGGCGCCTGGATCACCGGACTCATCCCGCGAACTGTCCGATTCGGGGGACGCGCGTGCCTGTTGCCGATGATCAACAGGACATGACGGTAGCTCCCCGTCCAGTGAACCGGCACTGGACAATTGGGTGACCCAATTCTACGGTGTCACCGAACCCAGACCGAGAGGAGCCGCCGCACCGCTATGAAGATCCAATCTGTCGAGGCCGTCCCGATCGCCGCGTCGTTCCGCTCGACGTTCCGGTTCGGCACCACCGACCGCACCACGTCGCCGAACGTCGTGGTCGTGGTCCGCACCGAGGACGGCGTCACCGGGTACGGCGAGGCCTGCCCGGTGCCGGCGTTCACCAGCGAGACCCAGGCGTCCATCGTGGAGCTGGTGGAGTCCAGGGTGGCGCCGGTGCTGGTCGGCAAGGACCCGGAGCGGCGGCTGCCGCTGCTCGACGAGCTGGGCCGGGCGCTGAGGTTCGCGCCGTTCACCACCGCGGCGGTGGACACCGCGCTGCTGGACCTGCTCGGGCGCGCGCTCGGCGTGCCGGTGCACGTGCTGCTCGGCGGCGGCTACCGGGAGCGGACGGAGGTGCACGGCTCGGTGGGCTGGGACGCGGACGCCGGCAAGGTCGCGGACACCGCCCGCGAGCAGGCCGCGAGCTACCGCTGGCTCAAGCTCTACGCCGGCCGAGGCGAGCTGGACGCCGACCTGGACCGGCTGGCGGCGGTGCGCGACGCGGTCGGCCCGGACATCGGGCTGTTCGTCGACGTCAACGGCATGTGGACGCCCAGCGACCTGGTGCGGGCGCTGCCCCGGGTCGAGGAGATCGGGCTGCGCATGCTCGAACAACCGCTGCCGCCGGCCGCCGCCGACTTCCAGCGCCGGCTGGTGGGCGAGCTGCGGGTGGACGTCGCCGCCGACGAGAGCGTGCGGACGGTGACCGACGCGGCCGCCGTGGCCAGGGACCGGACCGCGACGGTGGTCAACCTCGGCCACTCCAAGCTCGGCGGCCCGACCGCCGCGCTGCACGCCGCGCACATCGCGCTGGGCGCCGGGCTGGAGGTCATGGTCGGCAGCGTCATCGAGATGGAGCTGGCCACCGCGATGGGCCTGCACCTGGCCGCCGCGCTCCCCCGGCTCGCCTATCCGTCCTACCTGATGGGCCCGCTGAAGTACCGCGAGCGGCTCACCGAGGAGCCGCTGGAGGTGATCGACGGCCACGTCGCCGTCCCCCAGGGTCCGGGGCTCGGCGTGACCGTCGACGAACGCGAGCTGGCCCGCCTGGACGCCAGGAGAAGCTCATGAGCCTGCCCGCGAGCGCCGACGTCGTGGTCGTCGGCAGCGGCGTCACCGGCGCCGCGACCGCCGCCGCCGTGGCCGCCCGGGGCGCCACCGTGGTGCTGCTGGACAAGGAGGACGGCCCCGCCCGCGAGGCGTCCGGGCGGGCGCAGGGCTCACTGCGTGTTCAGGGCCGGCACGGCGCCGAGCTACGGCTGGCCGAGGAGGCCCTGCGGCTGTGGACCGAGGCCGCCGCCGACGGCGACTTCGAGCTGGTCACGGGCGGCAACCTCTACCTGCTGACCAGGCCGGAGGAGCTGGCGAGGCTGCGCGCGCTTGTCGCCGAGGCACACCGCGCCGGCCTTACCGGAGTGGAGCTGCTCGACGCCGACGCCACCCGCGAGGTCATGCCGTCCGCGACCGGCCCGCTGCTCGGCGCGATGTGCAGCCCCGGCGACGCGCACTGCCACCCCCGCAAGGGCACCGAGCTCTACGCCCGCCGGGCGCGGGCCGCCGGCGCGCACCCGGCCTACGGCGTCAAGGCCGTCCGGCTGCTCGCGGCCGGCGCCCGGATCACCGGCGTGGACACCACCGAGGGCTCGATCCGCGCCGGCGCCGTCGTGGTCGCCGCCGGGATCTGGACGCCGCACCTGGCCCGCACCGTCGGGCTGTCCGTGCCGATCATGCCGGTGGTGATGTCCGAGCTGGAGACCGAGCCCGCCGAGCCGTTGTTCGCCCAGAGCATCCGGGCGTTCGGGTTCGGCGCCGTGCAGCGCCCCAACGGCAAGCTGATCGTCAGCGCCGGGCTCAACGCCAGGGTCGCGCACGGCGTCTCGCTGGCCGACCTGCACGGCCTGCGCTACTGGCTGCCCCGCGCGCTGGCCTTCCGCCGCAACCTGCGCCTGTCCGTGGACCTCGCGCGCATCGCCCACCAGGTCAGGACCCGCTCGACCCTGTCCCCCGAGCACGTCCCGCACGTCTCGCCCGAACCGCCGTGCGACCGCCCGCTGGTGGACTCCGCGCTGGCCCGCCTCGCGTCGGTGGTGCCCGCGCTGCGCGGCGTCGCGGTGTCCCGGTACTGGGGCGGCGTGGTCGACATGACCCCGGACGGGCTGCCGATCATCGACGGCGGCGCCGGCCCGAGCGGGCTCACCCTGGTGACCGGGCTGTGCGGGCACGGTTTCACCCTCGGGCCGGTGCTCGGCGAGATCGCCGCCGACCTGGCCACCGAGGGCCGCACCGCGCGCGACATCGAGGAGTTCCGGCTCGCCCGGTTCGCCGAGGGGCCGGTCCCCCAGCCGGAGATGACCATCTGAGCTACTCGTACTCGTCGTGCAGCCGCCACCACCAGACACCATCGGGCAGGTGGGAGCGCCCGGGCGGTTCCTCCCAGGGCTCCTGGCGCCCGAGCGGGGTCAGGTCGAGGTAGTTGAACGTGCCGTTCAGCAGGTCCGTACCCCGCGCGTAGGTCGAGTAGGTGTGGAAGACGTCCCCGCCGTCGCTGCCGTCGCGGAGGAAGACGCTGATACCGGGCCCTTCGCCGTGGGCCTCGTTGCCAGCTAGCGGTTCGTAGTTGTACTCGACGGGGGCCACCGACTCGTCGAGCGTGACGTGGAAGTCGTAGTTGAAGTCGCCGCCGTACGAGGAGTACCAGGGCACCGTCCAGCCCATCCGTTCCTTGAACGGCAGGAGCGTGGCCAGCGGGGCGCGGGAGACCAGGACCAGCGAGGTGTCCCGGGCGTGCAGGTGCGCCGGGTGGCCGATGTTGTCGACCAGCAGGGAACACCCCTGGCAGCCCGCGTCCCAGCTCGGGTCGAACATGAAGTGGTAGACGATCAGCTGCCGGCGCCCGTCGAACAGGTCGGCCAGGGTGACCCGCCCCTCCGTTCCCTCGAAGACGTACTCCTTGTCGATCCTGACCATCGGCAGCCTGCGCCGTTCGGCGTTCAGCTCGTCCCGGGCGCGGGTGAACTCCTTCTCCCTGGCGAGCAGCCGCTTGCGGGCGGCCACCCATACCTCGCGCGACACGCTCGTCGGCAGGTTCGTCGGAGCCATCACAGGTCACCCCCGCGCACCGAGGCCCGCACGCGCAGCGCCGGAGCGGCCGCACGCAGGACGGCGAACAGCGCGACCCCGACCGCCGCGCACCCCAGCCACAGCGCGGTGGCGCCGGCCCGCTCCAGCACTGCGGTGCCGAGCAGCGGCCCGAGCGCACCGCCCACGCCCCAGGTGGTGGCGGCGATCCCCATGTACCCGCCGCGCAGGTCGGCCGGAGCCAGGTCGGCGAAAATGGCACCGAACATCACGGCGATGCCGACCTCGCCCGCCGTCCACACCAGAACCGCCCCGGCGTATCCCACGCCGCCGTGCACGACAGCTCCCAGCCCGAACCCCAGCCCGACCAGGAGCATCGAGGCACCCAGCACCACGTACTTGTCGCGGCCGGCGAGCAGCCGCACCGCAAGCGGCTGGGCGATGAGGATCACGACCCCGTTGACGGCCAGGATCGTCCCGTACATCGCCGAGGGCAGCCCGTCGGCCGTCATGGCCAGCGGGAGCGTCGAGAACGCCTGGAAGAACAGCGAGAAGTACGCCACGAAGATCAACGCCGTGGTGATCAGCAGGCGGTCGTGGAGCACGACCGGCAGCAGCGCCCGCCTGCTCGCCCCCGATGCCGCCGGCCGGGTCTCGGGCACCCGCAGCCACACGACCAGCGCCGCGCCGGCCGAGGCGGCGGCGTTGAGCCAGAACAGCAGCCCGTAGCCGTAGCGGACCAGAACCCCACCCATGATCGCGGAGACGGAGAAGCCCAGGTTGGTCGCCCAGAACAGCAGCCCGAAGGCGCGCATTCGCTCCCGCGCGCCCGGCAGGTCCGCCACCGAGGCCGTCCCCGCCGGCCGGGCCAACTCCGAGACCAGGCCGACCCCGACCGCCGACGCCACGATCGCCGGCAGCGTGTCCGCCGAGCCGAGCGCCACCAGCGCGAACGCGGTCCCCAGGAACCCGGCCAGCATCGTGTGCCGGCGGCCGATCCGGTCGCTCAACCAGCCACCGAGCAACAGCGACCCCGCCGTGCCGGCGCCCACCGCGGCGGCCACCGCACCGGCGGTCGCCGGCGAGAGCTGCCGGTCCTGCGTCAGGTACAGCACGAGGAACGTCTGGGCGAACCCGCCGGCCCGGCTCACGAAGTGCACCGTCGCCAGTGCCCCGATCAGACCCGGCAGGCGCAGGCGCGGCCGGGAAAGTGTGGAAGTCATGACCGAGACGCTAAGCAGCACAGTCATAAAGAAAAAGCGATAGTTCTCGATCGATTCGATCGCTATACGCGATGTTTTTCGGGCGCCGCATAGCTTGTTGGGATGTCGCGCATGGTCTGGAGTGTGCGGAACCCCAGGTAGGTATGCGGCGGCGATGTGTACGGTACGCGTACCGTACACTTACGGACGTGATCGCACGGGGTAAGGAGCGGGAGGACGCGATCCTCGGTGCCGCGATGCGGCTGCTCGCGGGCGGTGGGTACGAGGCGTTGACGATCGACGCGGTGGCGGCCGAGGCGCACGCCAGCAAGGCCACGATCTACCGGCGCTGGCGCAACAAGGCCGAGCTGGTCGAGGCGGCGCTGGACGCGCACGACGCGGCCTTCAACGACGAGGTGCCCGACACCGGCTCGCTGCGCGGTGACCTGGTCGCGGTGCTGGAGATGCTGCGGCGCAAGGCGCGCGAGTTCCCGCCGGACGTGGCGGTCGAGATGCTGCGGTTGATGGAGCACGACGCCGAGCTGGCCGCCGCCCTGCGCCGCCACCTCGCCGACGAGGAGCTCTCGCCGTTCCACGCCCCGCTCGCCCGCGCGGTCGAGCGGGGTGAGGTTCGCCGGGAGGTGGACGGCGAGCTGGTGCACGACGTGGCCGAGGCGATGATCGTCCACCGGCTGCGGCTCAGGGTTTCGTTGGACGACGCGTTCGTCGATCGGCTGGTCGACGACGTGCTGATGGTCCTGATCGAGAAGGGGAAGTCGTGACGGTGATCGTTGCCGGGGCGGGGCCCACGGGCCTCACGCTGGCCTGCGAGCTGGCTCGCCGAGGGGTGCCGTGCCGGGTCCTGGACAAGGCGCCGGGGCTCTTCCCCGGATCCCGGGGCAAGGGCCTGTCCCCGCGTACCCAGGAGGTCTTCGACGACCTCGGGGTCGGGGACGCGGTGCGCGCGGGCGGGATGCCGTTCCCGTCCTTCCGGATGTACTCCGGCCGCGAGATCGTCGCCGAGCGCACGCTCGCCGAGATGCTCGGCGCCGAGCTGCCCAGCGGTCCGGACGTGCCGTATCCGAGCATCTGGCTGCTGCCGCAGTGGCGCACCGACGAGATCCTGCGGGACCGGCTGGTCGAGCTGGGCGGGTCCGTGGAGTTCGGGGCCGAGGTCACCGGCTTCGAGCAGGACGCGGACGGGGTGACGGTCACGGTGGTGCGCGGCGGTGTCGAGCGGCGGGAGCGCGCGGACTACCTGGTGGGCGCGGACGGCGGGCGCAGCGCGGTGCGCAAGGCGCTCGGGGTGGGCTTCGCCGGCGAGACCTTCGAGACCGAGCGGACGCTGATCGGGGACGTGCGGGCCGAGGGCCTCGACGGCGTCTTCTGCCACATGCTGACCAGGGCCGGCGACCTGTCCGAGCGGTTCGGGCTGTGGAACCTGCCGAACAGCCCCTACTACCAGTTCGTCGCGACCATGCCCACCGACCAGGTGCCGCCGCTGACCTTGGCGGGCGTCCAGGAGCTGATGGTCCAGCGTTCCGGCCGCGACGACATCCGGCTGCACGACCTGCGCTGGATCTCGCTGTACCAGGTGAACGTCAGGATGGTCGACCGGTTCCGGGTCGGGCGGGTGTTCCTCGCCGGGGACGCCGCCCACGTGCACTCCTCGGCCAGCGGGCAGGGGCTCAACACCAGCGTGCAGGACGGCTACAACCTGGGCTGGAAGCTCGCCGCCGTGCTCGCCGGCGCCCCCGACGAGCTGCTCGACACCTACGAGGCCGAGCGGATGCCGGTCGCCGCCCACGTGCTCGGCATGACCACCGAGATGCACCGCCGCGACTTCCTCCCCTCCACGGACCCGACGCCCGCGATCCACCAGCTCGACGTCACCTACCGGGGTGGCCCGCTCGCCGTGGACGATCGGGCCGAGCCGGGGCGGCTCCGGGCCGGCGACCGCGCGCCCGACGCTCCGCTGGAGGACGGCAGGCGGCTCTTCGACGTGTTCCGGGGGCCGCACTTCACGCTGCTCGCGTTCGGCGGCGCGGCGGCCGACGGGTTCGACCTGCCGGTGGTACGGGTGGCCAGGTCCGAGGCGTACGACGTGGCCGGTTCCGCGCTGGTGCTGGTCCGGCCGGACGGCTACATCGGCGTCATCACCGAGTCCGTACAGACGGTTCGTGACTATCTCGGACGCGTGTCCAAAGGGGCCTCGATGCCGGGCTGAGGGAGGACGGCATCCGGGACCGGTCCCGAGCTCCGCGCGGCATGGTTGGGGCCGCGACGTCCCGATCGGACCGGAGGACGCGGTGCTGTGATGGGCGGATTCCTCTTGCTGCTGGTGTTCGTGGGCGGTCAGCTCGTGGTGCTGGCCGGGATGATCGCCATATTCATCTTCTTCGAACTGCTGGCCGACCGTATTCGTCGTCGGCGAATACCGCGTCCGAGCCCGCCGGACTGGCTTGCCGAGTGGCGGGCGGCCAGGCAGCGGTTCCGCGAGCTCCGCGACGAGTACGCCGGTTACGAGTGCGATCCGTCGGCGGTGCTGCGGCTTCCGGCGCTCGCCGACGTCACCGTGGCCTCCACCGGGCGGTTCGTGGATGCATTCGCCGAGGCACTGGCACTGCACGGCGAGCACGAGGATCAGGAGCCGGCCGAGGCGTCCGCCAACGCCTACGTTCGGGCCGTGGAGCAGGCCTGGCGGGCGTGGCGGGCCGCTCGTGAGGCCGCCGAGCGGCTGTCCCGCTGACGCCACCCGTTCAGAGGAAGGTGCGCAGGTCGCGCACGTCGATCATGGGCAGGCCCCAGCGCAGCGCGGAGGCCTCCAGGTCGGCGGCGTCGGCCATGGTGCCGTCGGTGTTCATCACCTCGCAGCACACGCCGACCGGCGCCAGGCCGGCCGCCCGACACAGCGCCACCGTGGACTCGGTGTGGCCGGCCCGCTCGGCAAGGAGGCCGGGGCGGGCGGCGACCGGGATGACGTGGCCGGGCGAGGTGAACTCGGCCGGGCGCGCGTCGGGCCGGGCGAGGCGCCGGACGGTGGCGGCGCGTTCGGCGGCGCTGACGCCGGTGCCGGTCGCCGGGCTGTGATCGACCGAGGCCAGGTCCACGGGGGCGTGGAACGCGGTGCCCTGGCGGTCGCCTCGGCCGGGCAGGGCCGGGATCTCCAGCCGTTCCAGGACCTCCGGCGCGCACGGCACGCACGGGTAGCCGTACACCTCGGTGAGCAGGAAGGTGAACGCGGCGGGACGCAGCTCGGCGCCGGCGAAGATGACGTCGCCCTCGACCTCGCGGTCGCCGTCCCAGACCACCACCGCGCCGCCCGCCGCGAGCTGCCTGACCACCTTCTCCACGCCGATCCGCCCGGAGACGTGCCCGGCCCAGCCCAGCGCCGAGACCGCCCCGGCGACCCGCGCGCCGGCCGTCGCGGCCCGGTCGCCGGCCAGCCGGGCGACCAGGTCGGACTCCAGGTTGACCCGGTCCCCCACCGCCAGGTCCGACAGCGTCGTCTCGGCCAGCGTGGACGGGATCAACGCCACCGAGAACCTGTCCTTGATCACCTCGGCGACGGTCAGGCTGACCCCGTCCACCGCGATCGAGCCCTTGGGCGTCACCAGCGGGACGAACCGGGCCGGGGGCCGGATCCACAGCCGCCGCCCCGCCCCGAGGTCGTCCACCCCGACGATCTTCCCGACGGCGTCGACGTGGCCCTGCACCAGATGCCCGTCCAGCGGGTCACCGACCGCGAGCGGGGTCTCCAGGTTCACCCGGCGGCCGGGGACCAGCACGTCGTCGAAGGTGCTCCGCCGCCGCGTCTCGGTGCTGACCGACGCGGTGACCAGGTCCTGGTCCAGCCGCTCGGCGGTGACGCAGACGCCCGCGACGCTCAACGAGCCGCCCGGGACCAGCCGCCCCGAGGACTTGGCGGCGCGAACGACCACCCGGTCGCCGTCGGCGGACTCGATCAGCCCGATCTCGTCGATGTTCCCCGTGTACATGCCCGGCACCCTTCATCCGCTGAGGAGGGCAGGGACCCACATCGGGTCCGAGAAGGGGCGGGGTGTCACCGCGTGGCTCCGGAATCGCGCCGGATCGTTCCTCGCGGGGAGGAACCGGCGGGCTGTCACCGCCGCACCTTGGAATCGCGCCTCGGCCACGGTATGCCCGGGCCGCCGGTGCTGTCGAGTCGGGGGTGTGCGACAGAATCGCGCGGTGGGCACGGACGAGATGGAGAGTGTCGTCGGCGAGGACTTCACCGACGCGCGGCTCGGCGGACAGCACTGGCAGCGCAGGGCCTTCGAGGACTGCGACTTCACCGAGGCCGACCTGCGCGGGCTGGTCACGGTCGGCTGCACGTTCACCCGCTGCGACTTCACCCGGGCCGACATCGGCGAGTCGCGCCACACCACTACCGCGTTCCGTTCGTGCGTCTTCTACCGGGCCCGCTGGCCGGGGCCACGCTGGAGAACTGCAGCCTGCTCGGCTCGACGCTCGTCGAGTGCCGGCTGCGCCCGCTGACCGTGCGCGAGACGGACCTGACCCTGGCCGCGCTCGGCGGCGCCGACCTCTGCAAGGTCGACATGACCGGTCTGCACCTGCGCGAGGCCAACCTTACCGACAGCAACCTGCGCGGCGCGAACCTCACCGACGCCGACCTGACCGGCGCCCGGCTGCTGAACGCCACCCTTCACGACGCCGACCTGCGCGGCGCCCGCATCGACGCCCACGCGCTGGTCCAGGCCAAGCTCGCCGGCGCCCGGGTCGACCTGGCCACCGCCGTGGCCTTCGCCGCCGCCCACGGCCTGCGTGTGGACTAGCAGCATTGCTCAGAGCGTTGTTCACGAATCGCCTCCGGCGATCAAACCGCCTGATCCAGCCGCTCGGACGAGCCTCCGGCCCGCCCTCGCGCCAGGAGCGTGAACAACCCTCTTAGAGGCGCACGACCTCGACCGCCACGTCCCGGGGGCTTCCGTCGCCGCCGTTGGTGGGATACACGTCGTCCGGGCACGAGGACAGGCCGACGAGCAGGTCCATCTCGGCGCGGAGTTCGACGTGGTCACCGGGCCGTGACACCGGGCGTTCGTACTCGATCCGCCCTCGGTCGTCGAGGCGGGCGACCATGAACAGGTTCCAGGGCTGTGGCACGAACGGCAGCGGGCGGTTCAGCGACTCCTCCAGGTTCGCGGTGCAGCTTCGGTGCGCGGGGTCGGCTCCCAGGTGCGCGTACATGGCGGGGCTGCAGGCCGCGATCAGCGTGTCGTGCAGGCCGGGTGAGGTGTCGGCGGTGAACGTGAGCGCCGCGCGGTACCTGTTCGTCACCAACCGGTCTCCGGGGGCGAAGTACACCCGTTGTAGCAGCTCACGGCAGTGCCCCATGGAGAGGTGCTCGTCGCCGCCGGCGCGGGCGAACGCCCAGAGGTCGACGACCTGGCCGCCGTGGGTGTTGACCACGCGCAGCACCTGACCCTTCGCCAGCGGCACCGCCAGGCCGCCACCGGCCGGAACGATGTGTCTCACGGGATCACCTCCGTCCGGCGCGCAGCGCGCCGTATGCGAACGCCAGGGGCAACGGCAGCAGGAGCAGCACGTTGACCAGCGGCCCGGCCTGTGTGAGCAGCTCGAAGTTGCGCAGGATGAGGACGACGACGGCGGCGAGGGCGAGCCCGGAGGCCGTCGGCGCGACCAGGCCCTGGAGCGGGTGCACCAGCCCGCGCCGGCGGCGGAAGTAGGCGACGACGGCCAGCGAGCACACGGCCTGCAGCGCGATGACGCCGACGATCCCGATGCCGTTGAGCCAGAGGAACGTCTGCTCGTAGGGTTTCAGCCCCGCCGCGCTGAGCACGGCGACCACGAGGGCCGTCAACACGGTCTGGGCCAGGCTGGCGTTCGCGGGACCGCCCTTCCCGGCCCGTGCCCGCCCCAACCAGGACGGCAGCAGGCCCGACCTGCCGAGCACGAACAGGTACCGCGCCGAGGCGTTGTGGAAGGCGAGCGTGCAGGCCAGCGCGCTGACCACGATCAGGACGTGCATGGCGTCGGTGGCCGGCGTCCCGACCCAGCGGCTCATCGCGGTGAAGAACATCCCGGTGGGGTCGGCGACCGCCTCCGCGAGCGCCCGTTCCGGGCCGAACGCCATGAGCACCGACCAGACGATGAGTGCGTAGAAGACCGCCATGAAGCCGACCGCCGCGAACGTGGCGCGCCGCACCGTCCGAACCGGGTCGCGGGCCTCCTCGCTGTAGATGGCGGTGGACTCGAAGCCGAGGAACGCCCCGAACGACAGCACGAACAGCGCGCCGGTGCCCGGCCCGACAAGCTGGGACGGCTCGAAGCTGAGCGCGCTCAGCCCCTCGGCCCCACCCTGGACGATCACCGGAACGGCGAGCACCAGGAGGACCAGCACCTCCAGGACGAGGAACACGCCGAGCACCTTCGCGCTCAGCGAGATCCGGTTGTACCCGAGGAACCCGACGACGACCAGGGCGACGGCGGCGCACCAGTACCACGCGACGTCGACATGGAGCATGTCCGCGAGCGTGGCCTGGGCGAACACCCCGACCGCGGGGAGGAAGCCGATGGCTATCGCGTTGTAGGAGACCACCGCGACTACCGCCGCGCCGGCGCCCATCCTCCGGTTGAGCCCGACGCCGATGTAGGCGTAGAACGCCCCCGCGTCGGGCACCTGCCGGCTCATCGCGGTGAAGCCGACGGCGAAGATCACGAACACCAGCCCGGCGACCAGGTAGCCGGCCGGGGCGCCGATGCCGCCGAACTGGATGGCCAGCGGCGCGACGCCGGACATCACCGACAGCGGCGCCGCCGCGGCCACCACGAAGAAGACCAGGTCCCACATGCCGATGGAACCGCGTCGGAGTCGCGTTGTCGGGGTCTGATCCACATCGCTGGGGGTCATCTCGCACCTCGGTTTCTCAGTCGCTGTGGTGGACGACCTCGCCGTCCACAACGGTCAGCCGGACCGGTAGGTCGACCAGCTCGTCCGCGCCGGTCAGTACCGGGTCGGCGGCGAAGCCGGTGAGGTCGGCGCGGTGGCCGACGACGATGCGGCCGAGCCGGGTCTCCCCCGCCGCGGCGGCTGCGGCCGTCGTGTAGCCGTGCAGCGCCTGCAGCCCGGTGAGCCGCTGTTCGGGTTCGAGGACCGGTGCGTCCGGCACACCGGGCGGGCGCCGCAGGCGGGCCCACGCCATGCCGAGACGGGGGTCGAAGGGGGCGACCGGCCAGTCGGAGCCGAGCGCGATCCGCGCGCCGGCCGCGAGCATCTCGCCGAGCCGGAACCCTCGGGTGACCTGGTGCGGGTGCAGCCGCGAGGTCCAGGGGTCGCGGCCGTCGGCCGCTCGGTAGCGCAGGTAGACCGGCTGCATCGACAGCGCCAGGCCGTCGGCCGCGAGCCGCTCGATGTCGTCGTCGGCGACGATCTCAAGGTGCTCGATGCGATGCGGTGCTCGGTCTCGGTCCGGGCTGCCGACCGGGGCGGCCTCGTAGGCGTCCAGGGCGGCCCGCACCGCCCGGTCGCCGATGGCGTGCGAGGCGCATGCGATCCCGGCCGAGGCGAACCTCCCGACCACCTCGCGGTAGCGCGCCGGGTCGGGCCAGAACGAGGCGCGGCCGCCGCCGCAACAGTCCCGCTCGGCCAGCCAGGCCGTCCCGGTCTCCACCACGCCGTCGACGAACAGCTTCACCATGCCGCAGCGCCAGCGCCTGCCGTGCTCGCGCGACAGGTCCACGGCGCGGGCGATGTCCTCGTCGCTGGCCGCCGGTTCCTGCCACAGGGCCACGACCAGCCTGCTGGACAGCTCGCCGGACCGTTCCAGCTCGCGCAGCAGCCGCAGCGTCGACTCCGTGCCGTCCATCACGTGCGCGCCGGTCAGGCCGGCGCGGGCGAAGTCGCGCAGCACCCGCGCCACGCGCCGGGCGGGCGGATCCTCGCCCGGCTCGCCGGCCACCGCCAGGACGGGCCGGTAGGCGCTCGGTTCGCGCAGCTCGCCGGTGAGCCCGCCGTCCCGGGACACCGCTGTCGAGGCGTCGCCGAAGTCCCGGGGCGCGTCCAGCCCGGCCAGCGCGAGCGCCCTCGGCGTGGCCACGGCGGTGTGCAGGTCGTAACAGAGCAGCAGCGCGGGGCGCCCGGCCACGGCGCGGTCGATGGCCTCGTTGTCGATCGGCCGGCCGCCGAACACCTCGTAGCGCAGGTTGCGGCCCCGGACCCACTCGTCGGGGCCGAGGCGCCGCGCGTGCGCGCCCAGCGCGGCCACCAGCTCGGCCATGTCCGTGATCTCGCCCAGGTCCACCCCGACGGCCAGCTCCGCGCCCCAGACCGGGTGCGCGTGCGCGTCGATCAGGCCAGGGACGAGGCACATGCCGCGCCCGTCGAGCACCTCGGTGCCCCGGCCGATCTGGGCACGGACCTCCGCCCGGTCCCCGACCGCCGTGATCCGGCCCCGCCGCGCGGCCAGCGCCTCGGCGGCCGGCAGCGACGGATCGAGGGTCCGGATCCGTGCACCCAGCACGACCAGGTCCGCGGGGCCGCCAAGGTTCCAGGACATGGCGACGGACTGTAACCCAAAACGTTTTGGGCGTCCATCGAACGACTAGGGTTCGGCCATGGCTGCCCAGCGCGTCACGATCCGGGAGGTCGCCAACGAGGCGGGCGTCTCGATCACCACGGTGTCGCACGCGCTCAACGACAAGGGCGAGGTCGACCCGGCGACCCGGCGGCGCGTGGTCGACGTCGCCGAGCGGCTGGGCTACCGGGCCAGCGCGGCGGCGCGCGCCCTGCGCGGCGGCCGCTCCGGGACGATCACGCTGATGGTGCCGGCGACCGGTTCGGACCCGGCGGACATCGAGATGCTGAGCCTCGACTACTACATGCGCCTGGCGATCGGCGCCGCGCAGCGCGCATTCCTGGCCGGCTGCTCGCTGTTGTTGGCGCCCCGGCCGACAAACTTGCGTGAGCTTCGCCAGCTCAATACCGACGGAGCCATCATCTGCGATCCCGGGCGGGCGGACCCGAGGGTCGACGCATTTGCCGAATGGGGAGTACCGGTCGTTACTGTTGAGCGGGACCAGGGCCGGCCGGACGCGGGCTGGTTCGTCGCCGGCGACAATCGCAACGACACCGGGCGGCTGCTCGACCACCTCGCGGCGGCCGGCGCGGAAAGGATCGCGCTGCTCGCGCCGGAGCCGGACTGGGCGTGGGCGGCCGAGGCCACCGACGCCTACTCGGAGTGGGCGTCCCGGCGCGGTCGTGACGTGATCGTCGAGCAGACGAGCATGAGCGACCTCGAGCGCAGCGCGCACGACCGGGCCAGCGCGCTGCTGCGGAGCCCGCGTCGACCCGACGCGATCCTCGCCCTGGCCGAGCACCAGGCCGCCGCCGCGGCCAGGGCCGCCCGCGAGCTGGGCGTCCGGGTGCCCGGGGAGCTGCTCATCGCCAGCGGCGTCGACAGCCACCCGTTGGTACAGCACGACCCGCCGATCACCGCGCTGGACCTGCGTCCGGAGCTGCGCGGCGGCGCGGCGGCGGAGCTGCTGCTCGCCCGGGTGGAGGGCGATCGCACGGCGTCGACCAGGGTCATCCCTGGCGAGCTGATCGTCAGGGCGAGCACGACCCGGCGGGCGTAGCGGCGGGCATCCCCCCGAGGTCGGCCGGCCGACGAGCGTGGACGACGATGCTGTGTGGCTCCTGTGGCCGGTATGGGCAGTCGTGAAGAGAGGCAAGATGGTCGCCGCGGGTACGAACGTCGACGCACTCCTGGAGATCGGTGCACTGCTCGGCTCGTCCGCCGCCGAGGAACCCGGCGCCCCGGACGAGGTGCTGAGGCTGATCCACCGTGTCGTGCCGTACGCGGCGGCGAGCCTGTCGGTGTTCGACCCGGTCGAGGGCGGCCACCGGACGATCGCGCGCGCCGGCTACAGCGACCGGGTGGTGGACCACCTGGACACGTGGTTCATTGCCAACGACGCCGCCTACCATTACATGCGTACCGTGAACCAGACTCCGCTTCGCTGGTCCGACGCGCCTTTCGAGTATCGCTACATGTATTCCGCGCGGGAGGTGTTTCTCCCGGACGGATACCGCGAGGGCGTGACGATCTGCATGCACACCCGTGGCGACCACCGTTATACGGGGAACCTGCATCTGAGCACGGACGAGGCGAGGTTCCCGGGTGACATCACGGACATGGTCCGGTTGCAGAAACTGCTCGGTGGCTTCGGCGACCTGCTGCGCCCGGCGTTGCGCGCGTTGCTCGCGGCGGGCGCGGGCGTACACGCCGCGATCGTGACCGAGGACGCGTCGGTGACCCCCGTCGCCGGCCGGGACCCCGGGCCGCACCTTGAGCCAGGACGGGCGCTGGTCACGGCCGTCGCGAACGCCGTGCGGCGCGGCGAGCTGCCCTCGCGGTTCCGGTGGGTCGACGGGGAGGGCGGTTGGCACCGGATCGACACGACGACCGTCGGCGGCGGCGTGCTGGTGATCGAGCGGGAGTGCCCGCTTCCGTGCGGGCTCAGCGCGCGCGAGCTGGACGTCCTCACCGCGCTGTGCGCCGGCCGGTCCAACCCGGAGATCGCGGCGGGTCTGTTCGTGTCGACCAAGACGGTGGCCAAGCACGTCGAGCACGTCCTGGAGAAGCTCGGATGCACGTCTCGGACCTCGGCGGCCGTGCTGGCGGTGACGCACGGACTCGTCACCCTGGGGTGACGGGATGGGTCAGATGACGTATTCCCCGTGCCACTTCCGCCTCGCTAGCGTCGTGAGTCACACGTAGTACGTCTCGACTAGGAGCAGAACCCGAGTTGTCTGGCACGTCTCCTAGCGGCGGGACCGCGCATGGAATGGACAGTGAGACCGCGGCCGAGCTAGTGGCCGAGGGCTGGACGCCTCCCGGGCAGGTCCAGGACCTGGTGACGCTCGATGACGCCGTCGAACTGCTGCGGACGCTGCTGCCCGAGGCCGTCGCCGTGACGGCCGTCGACGACCTGCCGGAGCCGGACGGGCACATCGGCGGCGTGCGGGTCTGGCTGCGCCGGACCATCGAACGGTTCATCACCGACGCGAACGCCTGCCGGCCGAGGACCTGACGCCGGTTCACGCCGGGGTCAGCCGGGTCGCGGCGGGCAGCCGGCGCTCCAGCAGCATGGCGTAGGCGCCGGCCGCGAGCGAGGTTCCCGCCGCGGTCAGGAACACCGCCTCGGGTGCGACACCAAGTAGGGTCGCGCCCAGCGCCGGCGCGATCGCCAGGCCGACCCACCAGGACAGGCCCATCGCGGCCATGTACCGCCCACGCAGGCCGTCCGGGGCGAGATCGGCGACCAGCGGCATCAGGACGGTGGTGTGGCAGCACTCGCCGACGCCCACCGCGATGACGGCGGCGAGCAGCGCGGGGTACGCGCCGACCAGCACGAGCAGGCACGCCGCGGCGAACAGCCAGGCCGCCACGGCCATCAGCACGGCCCGCCGGCGGCCCTCGGCGATCCTGGCGATGGGCACCTGGGCCACCGCGACGGTGGCGGCGTTGGCGAGCAGCAGCAACCCGATCAACTCCGGGCGCAGGCCGAGCTCGGCGCCGGCGAACGGCGGGAGCAGCCAGGTGAAGACACCCCAGCCGACGGAGATCAGCGCCACGTTGAGCAGCGCGAGCCGGACGAACGCCCGGTCCCGAACGACGACCCGGTACCCGCCGGCGACCGGCTCCGCGCGCGCGTCCGCCGGGACCACGGCGACCAGGATGCCCGCGAACGCCAGGTAGCTGAGGCTGTTGGCCAGGAACAGGGCCACGAACCCGGGCAGGCCGGTGGCCGCCACCAGCCCCCCGACACCACCACCGATCCCGATGCCCACGTTGCCGGCGACCCGGGAGACGGCGGTGGCCCGATGCCGCAGCCGCGCCGGGGCGAGCGTGGTCACGAGGGTCGACTGGCTCGGGTTGAGCGCGCCGTTCCCCGCGCCTGCGACCGCGGCGGCCACGAGCGCGGGCCCTGGCGAGGTGGCCAACGCCAGGCCCGCGTACCCGGCGGCCAGGGCCACCCCGGCGCCGGAGGCGACCGCACGTGCCCCGAAGCGGTCGATCAGCGGGCCGGCCAGCGGCACGCTCGCGACCGCCACCCCGGTGACCAACCCGACGACCACACCGGCGGTCCCCAGGCCGAAGCCGCGACCGTCGTGCAGGTAGATGATCTCGAAAGGGAGCACGGCGCCGTAGCCGAGGTAGTTCACGAAGATCCCGAGCACCACGCACCACAGCGTGCCGGGCAGTCGCGGTCGGTCCACGCGCCCCACCGTCGAGCCTCCCGTTACCGGAGGGTCAACCGTTCAGCCGGAACACCGGCCAGCACACCTCGGTCACGTGGCGGGCCTCGTCGTCGGTGTCGAACCCGGACACCAGGTACACCTCGCGGATCGGCCCGGCGACACCGATCTCCCGCTCCGCCACATAGGTTCCCAGCGCGCCGTAGGCCCGGTCGAGGTCGGCCTGGCTGCCCAGGTGCACGGCCACCGCCAGCTCCGCCGAGGGAATCTCGGTCACGCCGACCCGACCGTCGCCGCCGACCTCACCCGCGACCGGGCGGTAGGCAACCACCTCACCGACCCCCAGCTCGAAATACTCGGCCGAGAACAACGCGCCCCGAGGCCCGGCGGCCTGATGACCGGCGGCCGTCTCCAGGGCTCGAAACGCCGCGTCCCACCACTCCCCCAGCTCCGCCGCCGACACCCGCTCGGCGATCGCCGCGGCACGGATCGGGCCCACCGACCGGTGCTCGACGGCGATCGACGCGGGCGGGCGCTCCAACAGCGAACGCAATGACATGACGATCGAGCGTGTCTCGGCGAGCTGTTCGCGCATCCGGCGCAGGTGCGCGGCGATCAGCTTCTGGCGAGCATCCACGTCATCGGTCCGCAACACCTGGCGGATCTCCTCCAGCGGCATGCCGAGATCCCGGAACCGGCGGATCACCTGCGCGATCGGCACCTGCCCCGGCCCGTAGAAGCGGTACCCCGACGCGGGGTCGACCTCGTCGGGCACCAACACCCCCACGTCGTGGTAGTGCCGCAACGCCTTCACGCTCAGGTGGGTCATCCGGGAGAAGTCACCGATGGACAGCCGAACCCGCATGCCGCGGATTCTCGACCCTCGGCGTGGCGGCTCAGCCGGCCAGGGTGGACAGGGCGGCCAGCGGGTCGGTGGGGTAGGCGGCGAGCAGCTCGCGGGTCACCGGGTGCCGGGCGTCGGTGCGCAGCCGGTCCACCGGGAGCTGCTCGACCAGCCGGCCGCCGTGCAGCACCACGATCCGGTCGCACAGCCGTTCCAGCACGTGCAGGTCGTGGGACACCACCAGCGCGCTCATGTCCCGCTCGGCCACGCGGGTCGCCAGCAGCGAGACCACCTCGGCCTGCAGCGCGACGTCGAGCGCGGCGGCCGGCTCGTCGGCGACCAGCACGTTTGGGCGCACGGCCAGCGCGCGGGCGATCGCGACCCGCTGGCACTGGCCGGTGGACAGCTCGTTGGGCCGCCGCCGGGCCAGTCCGGTCAGGCCGACCTGGTCCAGCAGCTCCTCGGCGCGGCGGCGCCGGGACGCCCGGTCGCCGATCCGGTGGAAGTCGAGCGGGTCGGCGACCAGTTGCGCGGCGGTGCGCCATGGGTTGAGCGAGGCGCGCGGGTCCTGCGGGACCAGCTGGACCCGGCGGCGCACGGCCGGCCAGCCGTCGGCGCGCGGGTCGAGCCCGGCCAGCCGGACCTCCCCGGCGTCCGGGCGTTCCAGGCCGAGCAGGCAGTGCAGCAGCGTGGTCTTGCCCTCGCCGCTGCGGCCGACCACCCCGACGACCTCGCCGGCCGCGACGTCGAGATCGACGCCGGACAGCACCCGACCACCGCCCGGGAACGCCTTCGCCAGCCCGCGCACCCGCACGGACACCTCTCGGGACCCGACCGCGGTCGGGTGGCGCGGCGGCAGCGACCACGGCACGTTGCGCACCAGCGAGCGGGCCAGCACGCTCGACGGTTTCCCGAGCACCCGCGCCGGCGGGCCGTGGTCGGCCACCCGGCCGGCGTCGAGCAGCAGCACCCGATCGGCCAGCCGGGCGGCCAGCCCCACGTCGTGGGTCACCAGCACGATGCCGAGGCCGGCGGCCGCGCGCTCGGCCAGCCGCCGGCACAGCTCCTCGCGCGCCGGGCCGTCCAGCGCGGTGGTCGGCTCGTCGGCCAGCAGCAGCCGGGGCCGCCCGGCGACCGCGAGCGCCAGCCCCACCCGCTGCGCCATCCCGCCGCTGAGCTGGTGCGCCCGGCGCCGGCCGATCGCCGCCGGGTCGGCGAAGCCGCACTCGGCCAGCAGCGCCTCGACGTCCCCGCCGGCGCCGGTGACGCGGCCGGCCTCGGCGACCAGCGAGCCGACCCGCCGCAGCGGGGTGAGCGCGAGCGCCGGGTCCTGGAACACCATGCCGATCTCGCGCCCACGCACCCGCTCGTGCCCGGCGGCCAGGTCGATCGGGCCGGCGTCACCGCGCAGCTCCAGCCGCCGCGCCCGGATACGCCCCGGCGCCGGCACCAGCCCGAGCAGCGCGCGCAGCAGCGTGCTCTTGCCCGAGCCGCTGCCGCCGAGCACCACCAGCAGGTCGCCGGCCGTCACGTCCAGGTCGACGTCGTCGAGCACCACCGCGCCCCGGTAATCGACGGTGAGGCCGCGCGCCTGGAGCAGCGCCGTCACGCCACCACCTGGCCGGACCGGTCGAGCACGTCGCGCAGCCCCTCGCCGACGCAGGTCAGCGCGAACACCGTCACCAGCACCGCGATCCCGGGCCCGAGCATCAGGTGCGGGTGCGACAGCGCCGACGCGCGGGAGTCCGCGAGCATCGCGCCCCACTCCGCGGCCGGCGGCTGGGCGCCCAGGCCGAGGAAGGACAGCCCGGCGACGGTGGACACGAGCTGGCCGGTCTCCACGGCGGCCAGCACCCCGAGCGGCCCGGCCAGGCGCGGCGCCACCTCGGTGACCAGCAGCCGGGGCCGCGACGCCCCCAGCGCCCGCGCGGTCACCGCCGACGGCTCGGCCAGCGCGGCGCGCACCAGCGACCGGGCCAGCCGCGCGAACGGCGCCCACCACACCAGCAGCGCGCCGCCGAGCACCGTGACCAGCGACGGCCCGCGCAGCCCCACGAACGCCAGGATCACGATCACCGCCGGGAAGGCCACCACCGTGTCGATGGCCTTGCGGCCCAGGTCGTCCAGCCGGCGCCCGGCCAGCCCGACCGCCGCGCCGACGCCGGTGCCGATCGCCACCGTCAGCGCCATGGTGGCCCCGGTGAGCAGCAGCGTCTGCCGGCCGCCGTACAGCACCCGCGAGCCGTGGTCGCGGCCGAACCTGTCGGTGCCCAGCCAGTGGCCGCCGCCCGGGGACGCCATCCTCGGCCCGACCCGCTGCGCCGTCGGGTCGAAGCCGGCCAGTACCGGCGCCGCCAGCGTGACCAGCACGACCCCGCCGAGCAGCGCCGCCCCGACCAGCAGCAGCCCGCGCCCCCGCCCGGTGGTCAACAAGCGCGGCAGCCCCAGAACCGTCACGCAACGGCCTCCGCCCTGGCCCGCTCGCGCGGGTCCAGCAGCCGCTGTGCGACGTCGATCGCCCTGTTGACCAGCACCACCAGCGCGGTGGCCAGCACCACGTACGCCTGGATGACCGGGTAGTCCTGCGCGGCGATGGCCTCCACCGCGTACCTGCCGATCCCCGGCCAGGAGAACACCGCCTCGGTGATGATCGAGCCGGTGACCAGGGACGCGAACGCCAGCCCGCCCAGGGTGAGCACCGGGCTCAGCGCCGGGCGCAGCACGTGTCGCAGCAGCGTGCGCCCCGGCGGCACTCCCCTGGCCCGCGCGGCCACCGCGTAGAGCCGGCCGCGCTCGGCGATCAGCGACGCCCGCAGCACCCGGGACATGGTCGGCGACACGGCGACGCCGAGTACCAGCGCGGGCAGCCACAGCCGCCGCGCCGAGGCGGGCCCGGCGATCGGGTAGCCGACCAGGTCGGTGCCGGCCCGCAGCGCGAGCGTGCCGAGCAGGAAGGACGGCACGGTGATGCTGACCAGCGTGGCCAGCCGCACCGCCTGGTCCGTGGCGGCCCCCGGCCGGCGGCTGGCCAGCAACGCCAGCGCCCCGGACACCACCAGGGCGACCGCGAACCCGGCGGCGCCGAGCGCGAGGCTGGCCGGCAACCGGCCGGCCATCTCGGTGCTCACCGGCAGTCCGCTCAGGTACGACACGCCCCAGTCGCCGGTGGCCATCCGCCCCAGCCACCGGGCGTACTGCTCGGGCAGCGGCCGGTCCAGCCCGAGCTCGGCCAGCCGCTCGGCACGGATGCGCGCCTCGTCGGCGGTGCTCAGCCCGATGCCGCCGGCCTCGCCGAGCTGCACGTCGACGGGATCCCCCGGCGCGGTCCGGACCAGCGCGAACACCAACATCGACGCCATCAGCAGCACGGCCAGGGCGCCGGCCGCGGCCCGGAGCGCGGCCCGGGCCACCGTCACGGACCGCCGTCCAGCCGGTAGCCGGGCTGCACCAGGTTCTCGTACTGCAGCGGGTGCGGGACGAACCCGGTGAGGCGCTTGGACACGGCGGTGGCCTGTGGCCGGGGATGCACCGGTATCGACGGCACCACCTCGGCCATCAGCGCGTTCAGCTCCAGGATCGCGGCGGTGCGCTCCTCGGCGGTGGGCGCCGCGTTGGCCTTGTCGATCAGCGGACCGGCCGCCGGGATCCGGTAGCGGCCGTAGTTGGCGGACCCGTCCGGCCCGACCTGCACGGCGATCAGGCTCGGCACGTTGCCCAGCGTGGTGAACGCCGCGGTCTGGGCGTCCCAGTCGCCGCGCTGGCGGGCCTGCTGGGCGAGCGCGTTGTCCACGTGGGAGAGCTCGACGGTGCCGCCGAGCTCTCGCCACTGGGCCTGCAGCACCTCGCCGGTGGGCTGCTCGGTACCCCAGGTCTGCAGGCGCAGCCGCAGCGGCCGGCCGTCCTTGGCCCGCCGGCCGTCCGGACCGGCCACCCAGCCCGCCTCGTCCAGCAGCCGCGCGGCCCGCGCCGGATCGTGGTGGGTGAAGCCCTGCCGGTCGGCCTGCGGGTAGGCCGGGTTGGACGCCAGCCAGCTCGGCGACGGCTCGGACAGCCCCTCGCCGGCCACCTCGGCGACCTCCTCGCGGTTCACCGCCCAGGCCAGGGCCTGGCGCACCCGCTGGTCGGCCAGCGCGGGCGTGGCCGGGTTCAGGTAGACGGCCACCGTGTTCGCGGCGGGCGCCCCGGACAGCGTCAGCCCGTCCGCCGACCGCAGCTCGGCCACCGACGCGCTGGGCAGCAGGTCCACCACGTCGGCCTGCCCGGACAGCGCGATCTGCGCGCGGGCCTGCGGGTCGGCGACCTGGCGCACCACGATCCGCGCCACCGAGGGCGCCGGCCCCCACCAGCGCGGGTTGCGCTCCAGGGTGAGCTCGCGCTCCGAGCTGAACCCGGTCACCCGGAACGGCCCGGTGAGGTCCACCTCGCGCGGCGTGGCCTGGTTCGCGTAGCCGGCCACGTTGTGGATCTGCAGCTCGTAGTGGGCCAGCGTGTAGTCCAGGAACGGCGACGGGCCGTCGGTGTCGAACAGCAGGCTCCTCGGCCCCGCCTCGGCGATCCGCACCCCGGCCAGCAGGTTCGCCGCCAGCGGGTTGCGCTCCCTGGACCGCTCCAGCGACGCGCGCACCGCGGCCGCGTCCACCGGGACACCGGACTGGAAGGCGGCGTTCGCGCGCAGCTCGACCGTCCACCGGTTGGGCGCGCTCTGCCGCACCGAGCCCGCGAGCTCGGGCGCGACCGTGCCGTCCGCTCGGATCTTGGCCAGCGACTCGCCCGCGCCGTAGGCCCGCAGGAAGCTCGTCACCAGCGGCTCGGTCGGGTCCAGGCTGGCGTTGATCCTGGACACCGCGAGGGTGAGCGTGGACGGGTCGTCGCTCGCGCCCGAACCCGACGAACAGCCACCGATCGACAACAGGGCGATCACCAACGCCACGAATCGGCGCACCAACACTCTCACTCTCGTCGCCCGCAACCCTGTCGCTGTCGCAACTATCCTGCAACAGGGCCGGCTCACCGGTCCAGAACCGCTACGAAGGGACGCAATGGCATCGGTCACCGGCGCGACGGGCTACGCGGTGGCCCACGACTGCTTCGACGCCGCCGAGGTCGACGCGCTACGCGCCGGGGTCGAGGCCGCCGCCCGCCGCGCCACCGCGCTCGCCTCGACCGCCGGAACCGACACGATCACCCCGGACGGCCACCGGCTCCGCACGGTCCCCGGCGACCCGCCGACGTCCGTGCACTGGGAGCCCGAGACCGAGCGCCCGACCCTGCGCAACCTCCGCCCGGTCACCCACCTCGACGACCGGCTCGCCGCCCGCTGGGACGACCCCCGGCTGACCGCCGTGGCCGCCGACCTGCTCGGCACGCCCGCCGTCGCGCCGCTCACCTCCAAGATCAGCTTCAAGCGCGCGCGGGTCGGCTCGGAGTTCGACTGGCACCGGGACCACACGTTCCTGGCCCGGTTCCTCGGCGCGGCCGCGCGCGAGGTGGTGACGGCGATGGTGCTGCTCGACGACGCCCACGCCGGCAACGGCGCCCTCACCCTGGTCCCGGGCAGCCACCTCGACGACCCCGCGCCCGACCCGACGCCCGTCACCCTCACCGCGAGCGCCGGCACCGTGATCTTCTTCCGCAGCCGGCTCCTGCACCGCTCGGACCCCAACCGCTCGGACACCGACCGCCGCGCACTGCTCTACCTCTACCAACCCCCCGGCCGCCCGCACCTGGACGAGGCCTGACCTCAGTGCACGCCCTGCATCCGGTGGGAGATCCACGGCTTGAGCGCGTAGACGGCCAGTCCGACGACGATGGTGGCGACGCCGCAGGTGCCGAAGTAGGCGAGCTCGTCGGTCGGTGAGTAGAACCTGGCGAGCACGCCGGCCATCGAGCTGCCGACGCCGATGGAGAAGAAGTACAGCGCCATCATCTGGGCGCGGAAGGCGTCCGGCGCGAGCTTGCTGGTCGCCGAGAGCCCGATCGGTGAGAGCATGAGCTCGGAGATCGCGAACACCGCCAGGATCCCGTGCACGGCCAGTGCCGGGGTGCTCTTACCGGTGCCCCCGGTGAACGGCAGGAACAGCAGGAACGCCGCGCCCATGCCGATCACCCCGAGCGCGAACTTGACCGGCGTGGTCGGCGCCCGCGTACCCAGCTTGGTCCAGATCAGGGCGAACACCGGGGACAGCAGGATGATCCAGATCGGCTCCTCGGACTGCAGCCAGGTCGGTGGCGCGGTCCAGCCGAGGATGTTCCAGTCCATCCGCTCGTCGGAGTACACCGCGAGCACGGTGAACATCTGTTGGAACATCGTCCAGAACACCGCGTTCGCGATGAACAGCGGGACGAACGCCCACACCCGGCCGCGCTCGACACCGGTGACCTTCTTGCTGGCCAGTATCACGGCGAAGTAGACGACCGACGCGGCCGCGATCACCCCGGTGATCACCCACGCGAGGTTGGCCAGCGTCACCACGCCGGTGAACAGCGTCGCGACCACGGCCGCCGCGACGACCAGGACGATCGCCGCCGTGGCCACCCGCGCGGACTCGGGCAGCGGGTTCGTCGGCGCGCGACCGGCCGCCCCCAGGTTCCGCCGGTACACGACGTACTGCGCAAGGCCGACCGCCATCCCGATCGCGGCCAGCCCGAACCCGTAGTGGAAGCCGAGCTGCACCTGCGCGAGCCCGGTGAGCAGCGGCCCGACGAACGCGCCGACGTTGATGCCGAGGTAGTACAAGGTGAAGCCGGCGTCACGGCGGGTGTCGCCCTCGGCGTAGAGGGTGCCGACCAGGGAGGTGATGTTCGCCGTCAGCGCGCCGGAGCCCAGCGCCACCAACACCAGTCCGAGGCCGACGCCGGCCAGCCCCGGCACCACCGCCAGCGAGATGTGCCCGAGCATCACGACGACCCCGCCGTAGAGCACCGTGCGTTCCATGCCGACCAGCCGGTCCGCGATCCACGCGCCGAACACCGTGGACAGGTACACCGCGCCGCCGTACGCGCCGACGATGCTGGTCGCGGTGCTTTGCGGCAGCGCCAGGCCGCCGTCGGTCACCGTGTAGTACAGGTAGTAGGTGAGGATGCCCTGCATCCCGTAGAACGAGAAGCGCTCCCACAGCTCGACCCCGAACAGGTTGGCCAGGCCGATCGGGTGGCCGAAGATGGTCCGTTCCGGTGGTCGTTCGACGGCGTCGGTGACGTCGGGCATGACGCGCCCTTTCCCTAGCTCGAGAAGTGTGATTGACCACTCAACAACTCGCGAGCAGCGTACTTCTCTGGTAAAGGGGGCTAGCGGCGGAAGATCGCGGGGACGTCGACGACGCCGCCGTCGGCCTCGAACTCCTCGCGCACGGCGGCGCGCAGCTCGGCGTCGGAGAGGTAGTCGGCGGCGGTCGCGGCCAGGCCGACCGCGCCGTCGATGACCCCGGTGTCGCCGCGTTCGCCGCGCGCCCAGGCCGCGAAGTCCTCGGTGTGCAGGGAGACCTCGGGCGGTGCCACGGCGAGCATGGGGTGGATGGCGGGCAGCCGGAGGCTGAGGTTGCCCAGGTCGGTCGAGCCGGTGAGGGTGTCCGGCACCACCCCGTCGGGCAGCACTGTGCGGCCCCGGCCGGTGAGGTGCCGGGACCAGTGGGCGGCGAGCGCGCGGTTGTGCCGGATCGGCAGGTACGGCGGCACCGGGTCCCAGGTCACCTCGACGCCGGTGCCGGTGCCCAGCGCGGCGGCGGCGAACACGTCGTCGAGCCGGGCGCTGAGGTCGATCAGCGTGGACGGGTGGGCCGAGCGGACGTAGCACTGCAGGGCGGCGCGCCGGGGCACCACGTTCGGCCGGCCGCCGCCGTCGGTGAAGGTGGCGTGCACGCGGTCGGTGGAGGGCAGGTGCTGGCGCAGCGCGGCGATCCCGGTGTAGGCGGCGACGGCGGCGTCCAACGCGTTGCGGCCCATGAACGGCATGACCGCCGCGTGCGCCGCGACGCCGTGGAAGACGACGTCGACCACCCGGCGGCCGAGGAACGCATGCGTCGCCACGTCGTAGCTGAACGGGTGCAGCATCAGCGCGGCGTCGACGCCGTCGAAGCCGCCGGCCTGTGCGATCAGCTCCTTGCCGCCCCCGCCCTCCTCGGCCGGCGTGCCGATCAGCTCGACGGTCCCGCCCAGTGACGCGGCGTGGTCGGCGACCGCGAGCCAGGCCCCGACGGCGCCGGCGCAGATGATGTTGTGCCCGCACGCGTGGCCGATCTCCGGGAGCGCGTCGTACTCCGCCAGGATCGCCAGCCGGGGCGCGCCGGTGCCCACCGTGGCGCGCACAGCGGTCGGCAGCCCGAACGCACCGACCTCGGCGGCGTGGCCCTCGGCGCGCAGCAGCTCGGCGACGGCCGCCGCGGCGCGGTGCTCCTCGTGCCTGGTCTCGGGATGGTCGTGCACCCGATGGCTCAGCGCGAGCAGCGCGGCGCGCCGGCGTTCCACCGAGGCGGTGACCGCCGCGACCAGGCCGTCCTCCGCGCCCCGGTACGGCGACGAAGGCGGGCTCGCCAGCTCGGCGCGCCGGCCGGTCGCGGCGTAGAGCTCGTCGAGGTAGCCGGTGCTCGGCGCTGCGGGCTCGGTCATGGCTCCAGGATGGTGTGGTCTGCCGGTCGGCGCTCGCCGAGGCCACCAAGTAAAGTAAGCCTGACCTTAGTCGGCTCTCGCCTCGGACCTTCAAGGGAGAACGCGTCGATGCACCTCAGGGAAGCCCTCGCCATTGCGTTGCAGAGCATGCGGGTGGCGCGGTTGCGTACGGCGTTGACGGCGTTGGGCATCGTGGTGGGTGTCGCGGCGGTCATCCTGTTGGTGGGGTTGGGCACCGGGATTCGCAGTGGGTTCGACGAGTCGTTCGGGCCGTTGAGCACCGCGATCATCGTGACCAAGGCGAACACGTCACTGCCGGGCGCGCACGCGGCGAAGAGCCTGACCGAGCAGGACCTGGAGGCGCTGTCCAAGCCGGGCGCGGCGCCGAGCATCACCCACGTCACGCCGCTGCGCAACGGCCAGGCCGTGATGCGGTACGGCACCAAGGAGTTCCGCGCCGCGATCGGCGGGGCGTTCCCGAGCTACCTGCAGGTCCGCAACCGCGAGATCATGGCCGGCCAGATGTTCACCCAGCAGGACAACGAGAGCCGGTCCAGGGTGATCGTGATCGGCACGAAGGTGCTCAACGCCCTGTTCGACGGGGACGTGGCCACCGCACTCAGCTCCGAGGTCAAGGTCGGCCGGCTGACCATGAAGGTGATCGGCATCCTCAAGTCCGCCGGCGACGACGCCGACGGGACGGCGCTGGTGCCGCTGAACTCGGCGCGCGCGCTGTTCGCCGGCGCGAACACGATCAACGGGATCGGTGTGGTGGCGGCCAGCGTTGACCGGGTCCCCGCCGCGATCCAGGAGATCAACCAGGTCCTGGACAAACAGCACGACGTCAAGGACCCCGGGGTGCGCGACTACCAGACCCAGGCCATGCTCATCCAGCTCGAACAGGTCAGGAAGTTCCTGTCGCTGCTGACGCTGTTCGTGGCCGGGGTCGCCGGGATCTCGCTGTTCGTGGGCGCGCTGGGGGTGGCCAACATCATGCTGGTCACGGTCACCGAGCGGACCGGCGAGATCGGCATCCGCAAGGCCATCGGCGCCCGGGACAGCGCGATCATGAAACAGTTCCTGATCGAGTCGACGATGCTCGCCGCGTTCGGCGGGCTGGCCGGCATCGCGGTCGGGATCGGGCTCACGCTGGCCGGCGGCTGGGTGGTGCCGACCGTGGCGCCGGAGTTCGGGGCGCCTGAGATCTCGGTGGTCGCCATCGCCGTCGCGTTCGGGGCCAGCCTGCTCATCGGCCTCGGGGCCGGCGGCTACCCGGCGCTGCGGGCGGCCCGGCTGCACCCGATCCAGGCGCTGCGTTACTGAGGGCGACTCTGGGGGCGACTCTGGGGGCGACTCTGGGGGCGACGCAGCCCCAGCCGTGCGCGCAGCGTTCCGCCGCGGCGGACGGGTTCGAGCAGGCCGGCCCGGCGAAGGTGCGGGGCGACCAGGTCGGTCAGGTCCTCGAGGTCGCCGGGCAGCACGTGCGGGATGTGGGTGAACCCGGCCACCACGCCGGCGTCGTGCCACTGGGCCAGCCGCTCCGTGATCGACTCGGGGGTGCCGGCGACGACCAGGTGGGGCGGCGTCGCGTCGCGGAACCGCCGGCGCAGCCTCCGGGCGGCGAGCGCCTCGGTCTCATCGACGATCAGGTTCAGCCCGGGCATGACCAGCACGTCCTCGGGTTGTCTGCCGTGGCGGCGCAGCCGGTCGCGCAGGTCGTCGCCGAACGCCCGGGCCTCGTCGATCGAGGTCAGCCGGGTGAAGATCACATCGGCGGTCCGGGCGGCGCGCTCCCGGAACTCCTCAGAGGCGCCCGCCTGGATGATCACCGGGTGCCCCTGGGGCGGGCGCGGGACGGTCAGCGGGCCCCGGACCCGGAACCACTCCCCCTCGTGGTCCAGGGTGCGGATCTTGTCGGGGTCGGCGAAGACGCCGGCGTCCTTGTCGACGACCAGCGCGCCGTCCTCCCAGCTGTCCCACAGCGCCCGGACGATGCCCAGGAACTCGTCGGAGTGCTCGTGCCGGCGGGCCAGCGGCGGGCGGTGGTTCACCGCGAAGTTGTGCGCGTCCATGTCGCCGAGCGAGGTGACCACGTTCCACGCCGCCCTGCCCCGGCTCAGGTGGTCAAGCGAGGCGAACATGCGCGCCAGGTGGAACGGCTCGTGGTACGTCGTGGACACGGTGGCGGCGAGGCCGATGTGCTCGGTCACCATCGCCAGCGCGGACATCAGCGTGATCGGCTCCGGCCAGACGTTCACCGCGCCGCGCAGGCCGGCCCTGCTCGCGTCGTGCAGGGTGTACTTGTCGGGCAGGAACACGTAGTGCACCCCGGCGCGCTCGGCTTTGAGCGCCAGCTCCAGGTAGAAGGACGGGTCCAGCAGCCGCTCCGGGCTCGACCTCGGCCCCGACCAGTCCCCGCCCACCCCGCTGGAGGCGGGCGCGACCAGCGTGGCGGCCAGCGTGAGGGTCATCGGAAGCTCCGGCTCAGGAACGGCTGGAGCTGGTCGAGCACCCAGCCCACGTTGGCGATGCTCGGGACCTGCAGCGCGACGGTCACGCTCTGCGAGATCGCCGTGTAGTGCCCGCCGCGCACCACGTTGAGCTTCTGGAACAGCGGGGACGCCTCCAGCGAGCCGCGCAGGCCGTCGTTGACGTAGCCGAGCACCAGCAGGTCGCCGTCGAGGTCGCCGACCCGTTCCCGGCTGATCTGGGTGTAGCCGGCCGGGGTGACGGGGGCGTCGGCGAGCGCGGGCACGACGTTCATCCCCCACCGGCTGAACAGCCGCCCGGTGAAGCCGTTCTTCGCGGTGACCAGGCCGATGTCGTCGGCGGCGCGCACGTAGCCGTAGGCGTAGGTCTTGCCGCGCAGGCCGGGGATCGCCTCCGGCACCTGGTCGATGCGGCGGTTCGTCTGCTCCAGCGCGACGCGGGCGGCGTCCTCCTTGCCCAGGGCCTCGCCGATCAGCATGGTGCGCCGGTCCATGTTGTCGCCCTCGCCGGGCAGGCCCATGATCGTCGGCGCCAGGGCGGACAGCCGCTGGTAGCTGTCGGTCAGGCTCAGCGCGGAGGTCGCGACGATGAGGTCGGGGCGCAGGGCGGCGATCCGCTCGATGGGCGCGCCCTGGGCGATGTCCAGGACGGTGGTCCGCGCCGGGTCGAGCTGGCCCGCGAGCCAGGCCGGGATGCCGTCGGGGCTGTAGAAGTCCTTGGAGACGGCGACCGGGGCGACGCCCAGCGCCACCACCGTGTCCACGTCGCCGTAGCCCAGCGCCACCACCCGCTTCGGCCGCGCGGGGATGGTGACCTCGCCCTGGCCGGTGGACACCGTCACCGGGAACCGGCCCCCGTCCGTGTCCGGCGCCGCCTGGCCCCCGGCCGGCTCGCGGGCGGAGCAACCGGCGAGCACGAGGGCCGCCAACACACCGACCAGAACCCGACAACGTCTCCCCAGCACGCGACTCCCCTCGGTTCGGCACGCCGACCCTAGCAATTAGGCAAGGCTGACCTTCGCGAACCGGCGGGCTCCCCATACGACGCCGCCGACGGCCATGGCCCCGAACCACAGCGCGGTGCCGGCCAGGGCGCCGGTGTCGAGCGCGCCCTGCGCCCCGCCGCGCATCGCGTCCACCGCCATGCTGATCGGCATCACCCGCACCGGCCAGCGCAGCGCGTCGGGGTACCACTGCGCCGGGACGAAGCCGGTGTTGTAGAACATCAGCAGCAGGTACACCATCGTGACCCCGGCCACCGACTGCGCCGAGCGGGCGCCCAGCGCGAACGCGAACACCAGCGCGCCGAGCCCGACCGCCACCCAGGCCGCGACCAGCAGGAACACCAGCGCCCCCGGCGGCCCGCCCGCAAACCGGAAGCCGAACCCGTGCCCGACGGCGGCCAGCACGACCGCCCCGGCGAGCACCCTGGCGACCTCGGCGAGCAGCCAGCCCAGCGGCACCGACGCGCGGTGCACCGGCATCGAGCGGAACCTGCCGAGCAGCCCGGAGCGGCGTTCGGCCAGCAGCGACTGCGCCGCCGACGCCCCGCCGAACATCACCGAGATGAGCACGCAGAGCACCAGGTGGCCGGTCACGCTGCCGGCGCCGGTGACCTGGTCGAGCGCTGTGCCGAGCACGACGCGGAAGACGACGAAGAGCACGATCGGGAAGACGACGGTCTGGATGACCACCTCGGGCTCCCGCGACCAGCGGCGCAGCACCCGGCCGGCCTGGATCAGGGCATGCCCGACGGCGCTGTGCAGGCCCCGCTCGGAGGGTGCGGTCACCCGGACCACCCGCCCGACCGGAAGGACCGCGCCGCGAGCAGCGCCGCCGCGAGCGTGCCGACGCCGAGCCAGCACGCCGTCGCGGCCACGGCACCGGCGGCGGGAACACCGGACGCCAGCCCGCGCATGGTGTCCACCGCGACCGAGACCGGCTGCCAGCGCACCAGCGGTTGCAGCCACGCCGGGAAGTCGGTCGCCGGGACGAACCCGGTGGACAGCAGGACCAGCACCATCTGGACGGCCATCAGCGCCTGGGCCACCGCCTCGGCCCGCGCCCGCCCGGCCGCGAGCGCCGAGGCCGCCGTGCACGTCGCCACCGTGAACCAGGCCGCGACCGCGACGAAGCCGACCGCGCCGGCGAGGCCGTTGTGGAACCGGAAGCCCAGCATCGAGGCGGCGGCCAGCAGCACGACCAGCCCGGCGGCGAACTTCGCCAGGTCCGCGGCGAGCCGGCCGGCGAGCGGGGCGATCCCGGCGACCGGCATCGTCCGGATCCGCCGCAGCAGGCGCCGGTCCTCCCCGACCGCGAGCGCGGAGCCGATCGCGGTGAAGAACGCGGACTGGATGACGATCACGACCGGGAAGTACTGCGCGTAGTCGATGCCCCGCGCCTGCATCACCCGGTGCATCGGGCCGTAAAAGCCGAGCAGGTACACCAGCGGGATGACCAGCGCGGACACCACCTGGCCACGGTCTCGGACGGCCTGCTGGACGCCGCGCCCGGCCAGCGCGCGGCACTGCGCCGGCGCGCTCACGCGGGGTGGCCGGTCAGGCGCAGGAACACGTCGTCCAGGGTCGGGCGGCGCAGGGCGATGTCGGCGACCCGGATGCCGGCGGCGTCGAGCAGCCGCACCGCCTCGGTGAGGTCCTCGGCGCCGCGCGGGGCGGGCAGCGACAGCACGCCGTCCCGGACGAACGGCGTGGCCAGCGCGGACAGGGCGCGGGCTGCGTCCTCGACCTCGGTGGCGGCGAGCGGCCGGACCTCGCACTGGGTGCCGCCGACCTTGTCCTTCAGGGCGTCCGGCGTGCCCTCGGCGATCACCCGGCCATGGTCGACCACCACCACCCGGTCGGCCAGCATGTCGGCCTCCTCCAGGTACTGGGTGGTCAGTAGCACGGTCATGCCGCCGTCGCGCAGCGCGCGCACCCGCTCCCACATGCCCAGCCGGCTCCTCGGGTCCAGGCCGGTGGTCGGCTCGTCGAGGAACAGCAGCGACGGCGCGCCGACCAGGCTCACCGCGATGTCGGCCCGGCGCCGCATGCCGCCGGAGTAGGTCTCGACCCGGCGGTCGGCGGCCTCGGTCAGGTCGAACTCGTCGAGCAGCTCCCGCGCCCGGGCGCGGGCGTCGGCGGGGCGGCGGCCCAGCAGGCGGGCGAACAGCACCAGGTTCTCCCGGGCGGTCAGTTTTTCGTCCACGGCGGCGTACTGGCCGGTCAGCGCGATCCGGGCGCGGACGTCGGCGGGGTGGGTGAGCACGTCGAAGCCGGCCACCTCGGCGCGCCCGGAGTCCGGGCGCTCCAGCGTGCTCAGGATGCTCAGCGCGGTGGTCTTGCCGGCGCCGTTCGGGCCGAGCACGCCGACGATCTCGCCGCGCTCGACGGTCAGGTCGAGGCCGTCGAGCGCCCGGGTGTCGCCGAAGGTCTTGACCAGCCGCTCCGCCCGTACCATCGGCGGCTCGGTCATGAGGGATACGCCTCGTCGATCAGGCGCGCCCAGGCGGACAGGGTCGGCTCCTCGGACATCGCGACCAGGTCGACCTCCACGCCGTGGCGCTGCCACACCGACGCCAGGCGCATCATGGCCATCGAGTTGAGCCCCCTGGCGAACAGGTTGTCGCCGTCGCCGAGGCCCTCCGGCCGTTCGGACAGCAGCTCCGCCACGGCCCGGCGCACGCCGTCGATGGTCAGCTCATCCGGTCTGCCCACGCGCTTCCCCCCAAACTGTCGACTCCAGCCGGCCGGCCAGCTCGTCCTCGCTGAGGCCGGACACCTCGAGGTACACCTCGGCGACGCGGTCCAGCCGCGCCCGGTCACCCGCCGCCTCGGCCACCGCCTCCGCGAGCGTGGCCACCGTGGACGCGGCGAACAGCGCGGTCATCGGCAGGTCGGGCAGCAGCAGGGCGTCGCGGATCTCGGCCATCGCGCGCATGGCCAGCACGGAGTGCCCGCCGAGGGCGAAGAAGTCGTCGTGCCGACCGATCTCGTCGATGCCCAGCGTGCGCCGGCACACGTCGGCCACCGCGCGCTCCAGCGTCGTGTCCGGCGGCTCGACCTCGCGCGGCCCGTCGGCCACCGCCGAGAGCGCCGCACGGTCCACCTTCCCGTTCGCGGTCAGCGGGAACCTGTCGAGCACCCGTATCCGGGCCGGCACCAGGTGCGGGGGCAGCCGTTCGCGCAGGTGCGCTCGCAGCTCCTCGTCCGGCGGCGGCTGACCGGTCGCGATGACGTGCCCGGCAAGGCCGTCGTGGCCGGGGCCGTCCTCGCGGGCCAGCGGGGTGACCACCGCATCGGCCACCGCTGGGTGCGTACGCAGCGCCGCCTCGATCTCGCCGGGCTCGACGCGCTGGCCGTGCACCTTCACCTGGCTGTCGGCGCGGCCGACGAACTCGATCACCTGGCCGGGCAGCAGCCGGCCCAGGTCGCCGGTGCGGTAGAGCCGCTCGCCGGTGCGCGGGTGGCAGACGAACCGCTCGGCGGTCCGCCGGGGGTCGCCCCAGTAGCCCCTGGCCACCCCGGGGCCGGCGCAGTACATCTCTCCCACCGACCAGAGCGGGCGCTCGCGCAGCCGCTCGTCCAGCAGGTGGTATCGGGTGTTGGCGATGGGGTGCCCGTAGGGGACGCTGCCGGTGCTCGGTTCGTCCGGCCGCACCCGGTGCCAGATGTTCCACAGCGTGGTCTCGGTGGGCCCGCCGACGCTGACGAACTCGGCCGGGCAGCCCAGCTCGCGCAGCCGTCCGGGCAGCCGGACCGGGATCCAGTCGCCGCCCTGCAGCAGCAGCCGCAGCGACGCCAGCGGCGCGCCGTCGTCGCCGAGGTGGGCCAGCAGCATCTCCGTCATCGCCGGCACCGAGTTCCACAGCGTCACCTCGTGCCGTTCCAGCAGCTCCGCCCAGTGGGCCGGGTCGCGCGCGCGATCGCGGTCCGGGATCACCACGCTGCCGCCGGCGCCGAGCACGCCGAACAGGTCGAACGTGGACATGTCGTGGTGCGGCGCGGTCAGGGCGAGCGCGCGGTCGGCGGGCGCGAGCGCGAACTCCTCGGCGGTGGCGCGCAGGCAGTTGACCATGCCCCGGTGCTCGATCATGACGCCCTTGGGCTCGCCGGTGGAGCCGGAGGTGAACAGCACGTAGGCGAGGTCGTCCGGGCCGGCCGGGCAGGGCAGGTGGACGTCGGCGAGGTCGTCGCGGGCGCCGCCGTCGCGGACCTGGTCGACGTCCAACACCGGTCGTCCGCCCGGCTCCTCATGCAGGCCGGAGCGGGTGAGCACCGCGCGGGCGCCCACCCGCTCCAGTAGGGAGCGAACGCGCGCGGCGGGCTGGCCGGCCTCGATCGGCACGTACGGGGTGCCGGCGAACAGCGCGCCGTAGGCGGCGGCCACCTGTTCCCAGCCCTTGTCCAGCACCACCGCGACCGGCTCGCCGGGCCGCACGCCGGCCTCGCGCAGCCAGCACGCGACCCGGTCGGCGTAGCGGCGCAGCCGCCCGTACCCGATCCGTTCGTCACCGGCGAGGACCGCGACCCGATCAGGATCGGCGACCGCGCGCGCCAGGAAACCGTCCTGCACCAGCGCGTCCGGGATGCCCAGCGGCGGCCCGGCCAGCCCGCTCCCGCCGCCGGGAACGACGTCGGCGGCGGACCAGCCGGACGGGTCCGGCTCGGCCAGCGCGTGCAGGCTGCTCACGAACGCCTCGGCCATGTCGTCCACCAGCTCCGGGCGCAACACCTCGGTCACGAAGTCCCAGTTGCCCACCAGCGCCCCGCGCGGGTCTACCTCGACCTGCACGTCCAGGTACACCTGCGGCGTCTGGGAGATCGCGTAGACCGGCCGCAGCCGCTGGCCCAGCAGCGCGTCCGGCCCGGACTCGAACCCGATGGTGCTGGTGAACACCACGGGCATCATCGTGCTGCCGGCGCCGCCGAGCAGGCGCAGCAGCTCGACACCCGAGACGTCGCCGTGCTGCAGGTCGCGCAGCAGTTGGCGCGCCGTGGCCCTGACCCTGGTGAGGAGGTCGGCGCCCGGCTCGTGCTCCACGGCGAGCAGGGTGAACGACGCGAACTCACCGAGCACCCTGTCGACGTCCGCATGCCGGGGCTGCCGGTTCATCCGAGGCAGGTTGACGGTGAGCCGCCGCCGGTCCGCCCAGCGCGCGAGCGTCTCCAGGAAGACGGTGACCACCAGCGCGGTCGGGGTCAGCGAGCGCTCGGCGCACCGCTGGGCGAGCACGGCCCAGCGCTCCGGATCGACGGTGAACGGCCGGGTGGACCAGCTCGGCCGGCGCACCAGCTCCGGGGCGGTGCGGTGCGGCAGCGCGGGCGGCGGCGGCAGCACGGGCACCCGGTCGGCCCAGTAGCGCTCGCTCCGAGGGCGCGCGCCTTCGTCGGAGGCGAGCACGTACTCCCGGAACGTGTACCCCAGCGGCGGCAGGTCGGCGTCGTCGTAGTACGCCGTGAGGTCCGCCACGAGCAGCTTCCAGCTCAGGTAGTCCAGGGTCAGGCCGTCGAAGCTGATGTGCACCCGGCTGGTGTCCTCGTCCAGCAGGGTCACCGCGACGCCGAACAGCGGCCAGGCGTCCGGCGGGCGCACCTCGTGCGACATCCGCTCCCGCCGCCCGTCGAGCAGCGCCGCCCGCTCCCGCTCGCCCAGTCCGCGCGCGTCGTCGACCTCGATGGGCAGCTCCGGCACCTCGGGCAGCACCCGCTGGCGCATCGCGACCGGGTCGATGACCAGCCGCAGCGCGTCATGCCGTTCGATCACCCGCCGCCACGCCGCCCGGAACCGGTCCAGGTCCAGTCGGCCCTCGAACACGTAGTAGCCGTGGGTCGACACCGATCCGAGCGGGAACGCGGTGCCCCGGCCGATCAGATAGGCCTGTTGCTGTTCGTTCAGCGGGAACCAGTCGTTGCACACTTCCCAAGAGATTAGGCGAGGCTTACTTTAGTTACAAGGGCGGACACAGCGGAGGGGGACGCCGGGAAGATGGCGACGAGCCACGAGGTCACGTTGGACGGGCACGACGATCCGGTCGGTTTGGCGGCGCACCTGGCGGCCAGCGGGGAGTTCGGGCAGTACGTCGTGTACGAGCGGGACAGCGAGATCATCCTGGCCGCGGATCCGTCGGCCGAGGTCGTCCTCGATCGCGACGGCGTCCGGGTGCACGGGTCGGCCGGCACCCGGCGGGTGACCTGGACGGACGACCCGCTGGGCGTGCTCGGCGGCGTGGTGGGCGAGCTGATGTCGCCCGGCCGGCCGATGCTGGGCTGGGCCACGTTCGAGCTGGGCTACGCGCTCGCCGGGCAGCGGCACCTGCTCGACGAGGCCACGCTCGCGCACCTGATGCTGCCCGCCACCGTGGTGCGGATCACCGGCTCGACGGTGTGGATCAGCACCACCGGCCGGGACCGGCTGGAGCGGCTGCGCGAGCTGGCGCGCGGGCCGATCATGGCGGACGACAGGCCGGGCATGGCGGTGAGCACCGACGCCGGCGACCCGGGCGGCTACCGGACCGACGTGCGGCGGGTGGTCGAATCGATCAACGAGGGCGCGCTGGCCAAGCTGATCCTGTCCCGCGCGGTGCCGCTGCCGCTGCGGGCGGACCTGCCGGCGACGTACCGGCGCGGCCGGGCCGGCAACACCCCGGCGCGGTCGTACCTGCTGCGGCTGGGCGACTGGCACAGCGCGGGCTTCTCCCCCGAGACCGTGGCCGAGATCGACGGCGACGGGTGGATCGTCACCCACCCGCTGGCCGGGACGCGGGCCAACGGCCAGGGCACCGAGCGCGACTCCCGGCACCGCGACGAGCTGCGCAACGACCCGAAGGAGATCTACGAGCACGCCGTCTCGGTGAAGCTCGCCCACGACGACCTGGTGCCGATCTGCGAGCCCGGCTCGGTGTCGGTCAGCGACTTCATGGTGCCCATCGAGCGCGGCAGCGCCCAGCACCTGTCCTCCACGGTGCGCGGCCGGCTGGCGTCCGGGCGCTCGGGCTGGGACGGCCTGGCCGCGGTGTTCCCGGCGGTGACCTGCTGCGGGATTCCTCGGGCGTCGGCGATGCGGCACCTGCGCGAGCTGGAACGGCAACCGCGCGGGCTCTACGGCGGGGCGGTGCTGCTGGCCGAGCCGGACGGGGCGCTCGATGCGGCGCTGGTGCTGCGCGCGATCTACGACAAGGACGAGCGCACCTGGCTGCGCGCCGGCGCCGGGATCGTGGCCGGCTCCGACCCGTTCCGCGAGTACGAGGAGAGCTGCGAGAAGCTGCGCAGCGTGGCCCCCTACGTCGTCCCGGAGGCCGTCTAGGTTCTCCTCGCGAACTAGTCCGATGGGGGCCTCGGCGGGGCGGGTGAGCGGGTCTTAGCCGCGCTGCGCAGCCACGGCGTCGGTGTACGCCTCGCGCGTGTAATCGCCGGGGCCGATGCCCAGCTCACCGAGCACCGCCTTCACCGCTCTGAGCGCGGCGTCCACGTCATCCGGATGCGCGGCCGTCTCTAGCTCGATGAACGTCTTGCCGGCCAGCTCCGGCACGGTCACCACGGTGGCCAACAGCTCCCATCCCCGGGCGGAGAACCGGTAGTTCACACAACGCTTCTCGAACGAGATGACCTCTTCCACACCGAGAGTCGTTAATACGGTCACCAACACGTCGGCCTCGGCCGCCGTAGTCTCGTGCTCCGGTTTCGAGCCGCTGTCGTCGTCCACCGCGGGTTCTTTGTAGGTCAGCAGTACCCGACGCTCGCCGGTGTCGTCGGTGACGGTGCGGACCCGTAGCTCCCGGCCCTGCTCGGTGAACCGCCGGTCAGGGAAGTCGAAATACCGGTCGGCATAGGTGGACCGGATGCTGTCGGCGCGGTTCGCCAGCAGCCGGTTCAGCCGGTCGGGGTCACGCACGACGGCCTTCAGTTCCGCCTCGATCGTCGCCACGGTCGGGACCCTAAACGACCCGGCGGGCGGTACGGCGCAACTCTTCGATGAACCGGCGGAAGCCCCGGTGTAGCGCCCCATGGGGAGATCCGGTTATCCGGTACATCGGGCTGGTGTGGCCCTCGTGGCTTTCCCCGAACGCGGACACGAACATCGTGGAGTCCAGACCGATGACCACAAGCCCAGGATGCCCAGGCCACGGACCGCCAGCACCTCGATCTCGCGGGCGGTGGGTGCCAAGCCGTGGATGTCGTTCAATGCGGTGGACTGCGAGGGGTACACGGCCAGGATCTCAGCTCGCCCGGACGCGCCGAGGTGGTCCAGCCCAGCGGGGTGTCGCGGAGCTAGGCCGAGTTGCATCCGTGCGTCGTCCGGCATGCCAAGACCGTCCGCGATGCGCTCGAACAGCTCCAACGTCGTGACCGAGCGGCTACCGCGCATGATCTCGGATACCCGGCCCTGAAGGACGCCGGTGGCGGTCGCTATCCGGCTCTGGCTGGCCCCCGCGTACCGCTGGGCGGCGCGGAAAAGGCCGGCCACGTCACGTTCACGCAACGCCCGCCGCACTTCGGGTCGACCCCATGCCCAGTCTGGCAGCGCAAGCGGCACCGCGACGTCAGCCACCCGACAAAGCTACATCTCACGGTGAGATACCTGTCATGGGATGGGTTGGCCGCCGAGTTGGTGATCATGCTTGTTAGGTGCATCGCTATGTCGACCGCCAACTGCCACCGCAGACGTACAGCGTCATCCCGTCCAGAACAGGCGGTGTGCATGCCGTCCTTGACGGGATCATCCGCAACGCCTTCTACGAAGGCACGCTCGGCAAGGGCCTACCGGCGGTCCGCGGCGCGAGAGTGCACCCGATCGGGCACCTCCCGGCCAGGAACGCGAAGCTGCACGGTGGCTGTGTCACCGCGCTGGAGAGCCTGACCGGGGCCGTGGAGCCCCGTCCCGGCCCCGGTAACCCGCTACTCGGACAGATGGCACGGCTGTACCCGTCAGGGGACGGTTCGTGGTGATCGACTACGGAAGCGGACCAGGACGGGACCACGAACCCACGTCGATCTCCTCGACGGTTGCCACGTTTGGGTTGTTGCCGTGTCTGACTGACTTCTGTGTCCACGCGGTCGACGACCCGAGCAAGCCCTACCCGAATCCCGTGTGTGGGCTTGCGATCCAGCCGGCGTACTGGCTGCCGGCCGCGGCCGGCCCGGCCAGGTTGTGTCGGTACTGCGGCCGGGCGATCCACAACCTTCCCCCGGGCAAGATCAAGGTCTACCCGGCAGCCGCTGCCCGGCACCGGTACGAGGCCGCGCAGCCGGGCTACGTCCCGTGGCCGCTGTTGGAGTTCTGGCGCAGGCGCCTGGTGCGGCAGTTTGACCTCCGCATCCGTGTCGCTGTGGAAACGGGGTGGCCCCGTGCCGCCTAACCGGCTGGAAGGCGTCTCGCACGCGGCAGACGGCGCGCGAGCCGGATAGATAGTTCAACAACACAGGAGGAAGGTGCACACCATGAGCAACCACGCTCCAGCGTTCGCCATGCGTGGACCGAACGACCCCAAGCCTCCGCCAGAGCCAGCCCGCCTATAAGTGACCCTCGAACGGGAGCGTGCCCGGCTGGTCACCGATCTGGTGGCCGCCGGGTCGCTCGGCGACGACTGGCGGGCGGCGTTCGAGCAGGTGCCCCGCCACGAGTTCATCCCGGGCACGGTGTGGCAGGTCAGCGAGGCGGCGGGCGGGCGGCTGTTGCCGCTGCGCCGCGACACCGACCCCGACACCTGGTCGAAGTTGGCCTACCGGAACGAGCCGGTCCACACGCAGGTCGATGATGGCAACCCACCGGTCGAGGGCGGATGGGAGGTCACGTCGTCCACCTCGGCGCCGAGCGTGGTCGCCACGATGCTGCACGCCCTGGACGCCGAGCCGGGCATGCGGGTGCTGGAGATCGGCGCCGGCACCGGCTGGAACGCCGCCCTGCTGGCATGGAAGGTGGGCGCCGAGAACGTGACCACCGTCGAGATCGATGCGCAGCTGGTGATTCAGGCCCGTGGGTCGCTGGCCGCGGCAGGGCTCGGCAAGGTCACCGTCGTGACCGGAGATGGCACCCTCGGCTACCCGGACGCCGCGCCGTACGACCGGGTGATCGCCACCGTTGGCATCCGAGAGGTGCCCTACGCATGGGTAGCGCAGACAGCACCCGGGGGCAGGCTGGTCGCTCCGCTCTACAACAGCTACCACCAACCCGGTCTACTCACCCTGGCCGCCAACGGCGACGGCACCGCGTCCGGGCGGCTGAGCTGGCCGCTGTCGTTCATGGGAACACGCGCCGCCCGGGTTCCCCGTGTCGCCCCGGCGAGCATCGTCGGCGAACCGGCGGTCACCGGCGAGACCGACCTGCACCCGCGGCTATGGGGCAGCGGACGGGACGCGGCGATGGCGATCGGCCAGCGCCTCGGCGACGGGGTGCGGTTGCAGTGGCAGAAGGGCACCGCGCCAGGGCAAGGGACGGTGTGGCTGTTCGACCCTGCTAGCCGGTCGTGGGCGTCGGTCGAGGCCGGAGAGGAACCGCCCCGTACCGGGTGCGGCAGGGCGGCCCGCGACGGCTGTTCGACGAGGTGGCCGACGCCTACCGGTGGTGGCGCGAGGCCGGCGAACCGACGGTCACCGACTGGACGGTCGCAGTCGGACCGGATGGCCAGCGGATCACGCTGCCGGACTGATCGGATTCGGACTTGCTCGTCTAGTCCTGGCCGATGCGGGCTTGGAGTCGTTTCTTGTCGTACTTGCCGATCGCGGTCAGCGGCAGCTCGCCGAGCACCGCCAGCCGTTCCGGGAGCTTGAACTCGGCCAGCCCTCTGTGACGTAGGAAGTCGCGCAGCTCGGACAGCTCCACCGGCGGCCCGCCGAACACCACCGCCGCGCAGACCAGCTCGCCCATCGCCGGGTCGGTGAGGCTGACCACGGCGGCCTCGCGCACGGCGGGGTGCGCGCAGAGCCCGGCCTCGACCTCCTCGGCGGAGACGTTCTCGCCCGCCCTGATGATCGTGTCCTTCACCCGGCCCTGGACGACGAGCTGCCCGGACGGGGTGCGGGAGACCAGGTCGCCGGTGCGATAGAACCCGTCGGTGGTGAACGCGGTGGCGTTGTGCTCGGCCGCCCGGTAGTAGCCGCGGATGGTGTACGGGCCGCGCACCAGCAGCTCGCCCACCTCACCGTCCGGTACGTCGGCCCCATCGGGAGACACGACGCGGATCTCGTCGTCGGGGCAGACCGGGCTGCCCTGGGTGGTGTGCACGATGTGCTCGGGGTCGTCGAGCCGGGTGAAGCAGATCAGGCCCTCGGCCATCCCGAAGGCCTGCTGCAGCGCGCAGCCCAGCGCCGGGGTGACCCGCCTGGCGTCCTCGTCCTTGATGCGCGAGCCGCCCACCTGGAGCAGCGTCAGGCTGGACAGGTCGCGGCGGGTGTACGCGGCGGCCTCCATCCAGAGCAGCGCGAGCGCGGGCACCAGGGCGGTGTGCGTGACGCCCTCGCGTTCGATCAGCGGGAACGTCTCCGGCGGGCCGGGGCTGCGGGCCAGCACCACCGTGCCGCCCTCGGACCAGGTGCCGAGCGCACCGGGGGAGGCCAGCGGGAAGTTGTGCGCCACCGGGAGCGAGGCAAGGTAGACCGAGTGCGGGCCGAGACCGGTGAGCTGGGCGCTGACCCGGGCGTTGTAGAGGTAGTCGTCGTGGGTGCGCGGGATGAGCTTGGGCAGGCCGGTGGTGCCGCCGGAGAGCAGCAGCAGCGCGGGCGCGCCGGGGTCGGGTCGCGGTAGGTCGCGCGGTTCGGCGTCGACCTCGGCGAGGTCCACCGCCCAGGACGGGAGGTCCTCGGTCGGCCCGGCGACCAGGACCTGGCGCACCTCGGAGCGCACCTGGTCGGCCAGCGCCAGGTAGTCGAAGCCGCCGAACGAGGCCGGGGCTACGTAGGCCGCCGCCTCGCCGTGCCGGCACAGGTGCACGATCTCCGCCGAGCGGTGCGCGGGCAGCGCCAGGATCGGCAGCGCGCCCAGGCGCACCGCGCCCAGCAGCACCAGCACGAACTCGGCGGTGTTGGGCAGGTGGACCACAATCCGGTCCCCCGGCTCGATGCCCCTGGCGGCCAGGCCGGCCGCCATCCGGTCGGCGGCGTGGTCCAGCTCGGCGTAGGTCCACCGGCGCGCGCCCGCCACCAGCGCGGTGGCGGCGGGCCGGGCACGTGCCCAGTCGCGGAACGCCTCGCCCAGCGTCAGCCCGCGCCAGTAGCCCTCGCGCCGGTAGCGCTCGGCGAGCTCCTCGGGCCAGGTCATGGCGTCACCCCCGCCTCGTAGCCGGCCAGCGCGGGCGCGAGGCTCGCGGCGATCGTGGCCAGCGGCTTCTCGTCGGCCATCTGGTAGTGGCCGCAGTCGATGTCGGTGTTCCAGATGACGCCGTCCACCTGCGGCTCCCACAGCTTGTGCGCGCCGGTGACCAGTCCTCCGGTGGTGGCGGTGAAGAACAGCATGTCGCCGCGCACGGTTCCGTCCCATGGCGCGGCCAGCAGCCGGTGCACGGTGCGGTAGCCGGCCACGGCGGCGGTGCGCAGCTCGGGGCCGAGCAGGGAGTCGTCCCGGTCCAGCCCGCCCAGCAGGGCGGCGACCTCGGCGTCGGCGTCCTCGGGCGGACGGTCGGTGAACAGCGAGGGGCCGGGCGCGGATACCGGGTCGTGGGAGTCGTCGGGGGTGCCGGACAGCGGCGGGTAGCCGTCCATGACGGCCAGCAGGCCGGTCGGTTCGCCGCGCTCGTGGGCGATCGCGGTCATCGCGTGCGCCACCACCCCGCCGAACGACCAGCCCAGCAGGTGCACCGGGCGGTTCCCCAGCACCCGGCGGACCCGGTCGAGGTACTCCTCCGCCACCTCGCGCAGGCTCGCCGGGTGCCAGTGCGGGTCGCTCAGCAGCGGCGACTGCAGGGCGTAGAGCGGCTGGTCGGCGGCCAGGCCGCGAGCCAGGCCAGCGAACGGCCAGCCGAACCCGAGCGCGGGGTGCACGCAGACCAGCGGGGTGCGTTCGCCCTTCGACCGCAGCGCCAGCATCGGGCTCAGCCCGCCGCCGATGTCCTTCGGCGTGTTCCTCGGCTTGTCGGCGATGTGCCCGAGGTGGCCGGCCAGCTCGCGCGGGGTGGGGCCGACCATGACCTCCGGGATGCCGAGCGTGGCTCCCCGGGCGCGCAGCTTGGCGACCAGCTCCACGGCGAGCAGGGAGTGCCCGCCGAGGTCGAAGAAGCCGTCGTCGGCGCCGACCACGTCCAGGCCGAGCAGCTCGGCGAAGACCAGCGCGACCTCTCTGGCGGCCGGGTCGTCCGGCAGCCTGGCCCGGTCCGCCGGGCGCGCCGGGCCGGCCTCGGGCTCGCGCGCCCGCAGCGCCGCCCTGTCCAGCTTGCCGTTCACGGTCAGCGGCAGCTCGTCGACCCAGCTCAGGGTGGACGGCACCATGTGCGCGGGCAGCCGCCGCGCCAGCAGCGCGCGCACCGCCGTGTCGTCGGCTGTGTCGTTCGGGGCGCCGCCGGTCGGGGCGACCAGGTAGCCGAGCAGCCGGTCGGCGTCCGCGCTCAACACCACCGCCGCCTGGGCCACGTGCTCGGACTCCAGCAGCACCGACTCGATCTCGGCCGGCTCGATCCGGAAGCCGCGCAGCTTGACCTGGTCGTCGGCGCGGCCGAGGTACTCCAACAGCCCGTCCCGGCGCCGGCGCACCAGGTCACCGGTCCGGTACATGCGCTCGCCCGCGCCGGTCGCGACGAACCGCTCCGCGGTCAGCGCCGGCCGGCCGACGTACCCGCGCGCCACGCCCGCGCCGCTCAGGTACAGCTCGCCGATCACCCCGTCCGGGACCGGGCACAGCCGGGCGTCCAGCACCAGCGCCCGGGTGTTGGTGACCGGGATCCCCACCACCGGGGTGTCCGAGTCGTCCACCGAGGCGCCGAGGGCGTTGATGGTGTACTCGGTGGGGCCGTAGAGGTTGTAGCCCCAGGTGTGCGGCGCCTCCCGCAGCCGTTGCCACAGCGCGTCGGGCACCGCCTCGCCGCCCAGCGACATCAGCACCGGACGGTGCCGGCCCTCGTCGAGCAGCCCCCATTCCAGCAGCCGCAGCCCGTAGGTGGGCGTGACGTCGAAGGCGTCGATGCGCTCGCGGTCGAACAGCTCCAGCAGCGCGTCCGGGTCGCGGCGGGTGCGTTCGTCCACGATCACCACGTGGTGCCCGGCGATGAGCCACAGCAGCTGCTCCCACGAGGCGTCGAAGGAGAACGCGGTGGTGTGCGCGATACGGAGAGTGCGCCCTCCCGCCCGCTCCAGGGTGGGGGCGAACACCTCGCGGTCGTGGTTCACCGCCATGTTGGTGAGCCCGCCGTAGGGCACCACCACGCCCTTGGGCCGGCCGGTGGAGCCCGAGGTGAAGATCACGTACGCGGGGTGCTCCGGGCGGCGTGGCGCGGTGCGGTCGGCGTCGGTGAGCTCGGCGCCGTCGGCGGCGTCCCATTCCGCCCGGACGGTGGGGTCGTCCAGGTCGAGCACCGCGGTGTCGGTCGGCGGCGGCCACGGCGGCCGGCCCTTGGTGAGGACCAGGCCGGGGCTGGCGTCGGCGAGCATCGCCTCGACGCGCCCGGCCGGCAGGTCCGGCTCCAGCGGAAGGTAGGCGGCGCCCGCGGTGAGCACCGCGAACAGGGCCACCACCAGCTCGGCGTCCCTGGGCAGCGCCAGGCCGACCACCGACTCCGGCCCGATGCCCCGGGCCACCAGCATCCTGGCCAGGCCGTGCGAGCGCGCGGCCAGCTCGGCGAAGTCCATGCCGGTGTCCCGGTCGCTGAGCGCGGGCGCGGTCGGGGTCCGCCTTGCCTGGGCGTCGAACAGGTCGGCCACCGAGAGCTCGGGCACGTCCACCCGCCGCAGCCCGCCCTCGCGCAGCGGCGCGGCCTCGCCGGGCAGGAGGATGTCCAGCTCGGACAGGGCCAGGTCCGGCTGCGCCGCGACCTGGGTGAGCAGCGCGGTGAGCCGTTGGGACAGCTCCCGCGCGGTGGCCCTGTCGAACAGGTCCGCCGAGTACTCCAGGGTGCCGGCGAGGCTGCCGTCCGGGTCCGCGCCGACGTTGAGGTCGAGGTCGAACTTCGCCACTCCGGGGTCGCAGATCACCGGCTCGACGGTGGTGTCGGGCAGCGGGGTGAGCGACGCGTCGCGGTAGTGGTAGGCCACCATGACCTGGAACAGCGGGTGCCGCGCCGGCGAGCGCACCGGGTTGGCCTCCTCCACGACCCGGTCGAACGGCACCCGCTGGTGCTCGAACGCGGACAGGTCCCGGTCGCGGACCCGGCGCAGCAGCTCCCGGAACGACGGGTCGCCGGAGGCGTCGGCCCGCAGCACCAGGGTGTTGACGAAGAAGCCGACCAGCTCGGCCAGCGACTCGTCCCACCTGCCGGTGACCGGCGTGCCGATCGCGATGTCCGTACCCGCTCCGAGCCGGTTCAGCAGCCCCACCACGGCCGTGTGGACGACCATGAACTCGGTGGCGCCCACCTGGGCGGCGAGGGCGCGCAGGGTCATGGCGGTCTCGGCGGGCAGGGCGAACTCTACCAGGCCTCCCTCGCCGGTGGGCCGGGCCGGGCGGGGCCGGTCGGTGGGCAGCGGGGTCTCCTCGGGAAGGCCGGCCAGCTCGCCGCGCCAGTAGGCCAGCGAGCCGCCGAAGCCGGGGTCCTCCCGCTGCGCGCGCAGGTCGGCCAGCACGGCGTCGGCGAACTGCACGGGCAGCGGCGCCCAGTCCGGTTCGTTCTTCGTCAACCGGGACCGGTACGCCACCGCGAGGTCGCGCAGGAACGGCGGGAACGACGCCTCGTCGCTGACCAGGTGGTGCTGAAGCAGCAGCAGGAGATGCCGGTCGGGTGAGGCACTGAACACGTCGGCGCGCACCGGCAGGTCGGTGGCCAGGTCGAACGGGCGGCGGGCGGCCTGTCGCACCCGCTCCTCGTCGTCGACGGTGCCCGCGCCGTGTTCGGTCACCTGGATCAGGGGGCGGGCCTGGGCGGCGGTCAGGATCACGGGCCGGGGCCGGCCGTTCTCCTCCCCGACCAGGGTGCGCAGCGCCTCGTGCCTGCCGACGACATCGGCCAGCGCCGCACGCAGCACGTCCACGTCCAGCGGCCCGTCGATCCGCAGCGCGAGCGGGATGTTGTAGACCGGGCTCGGGCCGCCGAGCTGGTCCAGGAACCACAGCCGGCGCTGGGCCGGGGACAGCTCGATCTCGGTACCCTCGGCGCGCGGCGCCGGCTCGGGGCGGGACGGGCGCCGGGCAGTTGCGGCGCCCTGGGAGAGCAGCTCCTCGATGCGCGCGCCCAGCGCCGCCACCGACGGGGCGTCGAACAGGTCGCGGACCCCGAGGTCCACCCCGAACAGCGCGCCCGCCCTGGCCACCAGCTGGGCGGCCATCAGCGAATGCCCGCCCAGGGCGAAGAAGTCGTCGTCGGCGCCCACCGGCGCGCGGTCCAGGCAGTCGGCGAAGACCTGCGCCAGCGCCCGTTCCCGGTCCGTCATCGGGGCTCTCGTACTGTCCTCGGGCCGGTCCGGCGCGGGCAGCGCGGCGCGGTCCACCTTGCCGGTCGGGGTGAGCGGGAACGCCCGGTGGGCGACAAGCTCCGAGGGCACCATGTACTCGGGCAGCGCGTCGGCGACGAACGCTCGCGCGGCGGCCGCGTCCACGGCGTCCGGATCGCACTCCAGGTGCGCGACCAGCCTGGTACGGCCCGAGGACTCGACGCCGGTGACCAGCGCCCTGCGGACGCCCGGCACCCGGGTGAGCACCGACTCGATCTCGCCCGGTTCGATCCGGAAGCCCCGCACCTTGAGCTGGAAGTCGACCCGGCCCAGGAACTCCAGCTCGCCGTCGCGGCGGTAGCGCACCAGGTCGCCGGTGCGGTACAGCCGGGCACCGGGCGCGCCGAACGGATCGGCCACGAACCGCTCCGCGGTGCGGCCGGGCGCCGACGCGTAGCCCCGCGCGAGCCCGGGGCCGCCGATGTACAGCTCGCCGGCCACCCCGGGCGGCACCGGGCGCAGCCGCGCGTCCAGCACGTGGAACACGACGCCGGGCAGCGGGCCGCCGGCCGAGGGCGGGCGGGTGCGCCCGGGCTCGACCTCGGCCATCGCCGCCCAGACGGTGGTCTCGGTCGGCCCGAACAGGTTCAGCACCCGCCGCCGGGCGCCCCCGTGCAACGTCGGCAGCAGCGGCAACGGCAGCGGCTCGGCGCCGGTGAGCACGGTGGCGTCCCCGAGGGGGTCGGCGTCGCCGGAGGTGGCGAGCCGTTCGGCGATCATCTGCCACAACGACGGCGTGGCCTGCACGAGCGTCGGCGCCAGCTCCCGCAGCGTGGCCACCAGCGCGCGCGGGTCCCGGACCACCGACCTCGGCACGACGGCCACGGTTCCGCCGGCCAGCAGCGTCGCGAAGATCTCCAGCACGGACACGTCGAACGCCGTGGTGGCCAGCGCCGGCACCCGGTCCCGCTCGGTGAGGCCGAGCCGCGCCACCGCGCCGGTGAGGAACCCGGTCAGGGACCGCGCGGTGATCACCACGCCCTTGGGGCGGCCGGTCGACCCCGAGGTGTGGATGGTGTAGGCGGGATGCCGGAGGTCGCGCGGTGCCCGGCGGTCCGCATCGGTGAGCGGGGTCGCGGACCAGCTTTCATCGGTGGCCGGCTCGCACACTGGCGTCCCGGTGATGCCGGCCAGCCGCTCGGCGCTGCCCGGCGCGACCAGCGTCAGCGTGACGGGGGTGTCCTCGACCATCAACCGCAGCCGCTCGTCCGGCAGGTCCAGGTCCAGCGGCAGGTACGCCGCGCCGGCCGCCCAGGCCGCGAGCATCGCCACCACCAGGTCGGCGTCGCGGTCCACGGCGATGCCGACGTGGGTCTCCGGCCCGGCGCCGCGCTCGACCAGGTACCGGGCCAGCCGGTGGGCGTCGGCGAGCAGCTCGCGGTAGGTCCTCTGGTCCACCGCCGGCCGGTCCGGGAACCGCTCGGCGGTGCGGGCGATCAGGTCCAGCGGGAACGCGTCCGGGGCGGTCACCGGCGCGGGCCCGCGCATCCCGCCCTCCTCGCCGGGGAGCAGCACCCGCAGCGAGCCGACACGGACGTCCGGGTCGGCCGCGACCTGGGTGAGCACCGCCCGCAGCCGCTCCAGCAGCGCCAGCACGGTGGCCTCGTCGAACAGCTCGACCGAGTACCAGCACACGCCCTCGACGTCCTGCGCGTCGGCGTACTCGGCGAGCTTGAGCTCCAGGTCGAAGCGGACGTTGGCCATGGTCGGGAACACCGGTTCGGCCGCCAGCCCGGCGAACCGGCCGCCCTCGCCGATGCCGGAGCCCTCGGCGTGCTGGTAGGCGATCATCACCTGGTACAGCGGGTGGCGGGCCGCCGAGCGCGGCGGGTTCACCGCCTCCACCACCCGTTCGAACGGCGCGCGCTGGTGCTCGAACGCCCCCAGGTCGGTCTCCCGGACCCTGGCCAGCAGCTCGGCGAATGTCGGGTCGCCGGTGAGGTCGGTGCGCAGCACCACGGAGTTGACGAAGAACCCGACCAGCCCGGCCATCTCCTCGTCCTCGCGCAGCGACACCGGCGAGCCGAGCACCACGTCCTCGCCCGCCCCCAGCCGGGACAGCAGCGCGGCGGTCGCGGCATGCACCACCATGAACTCGGTGGCGCCGTGCCGGCGGGCCAGGCGCTTGATCCCGGCGCGGACGTCTCGGTCGAGGGTGAACCGCAGGGCGGCCCCGCGCGCGCTCGGGCGGGCCGGGCGCGGCCGGTCGGTGGGCAGGACAAGTTCTTCGGGGGCGCCGGCCAGGCGGTCGCGCCAGTAGTCCAGCGCGGGCCGCGCGTCCGCCGCCCGCTTGTCCACGAGCAGCGCCGCGTCGGCGGCCCGGATCGGCGGCGGGTCCCACGGCGGTCGCTGCCCGCGCGAGCGGGACCGGTACGCCTCGGCCAGGTCGCGGCCCAGCGGGCCGACCGACTCCTCGTCGCAGACCAGATGGTGCACGAGCAGGAGCAGCACGCGGTCGCCCGAGTCGGTCAGGTGGACCAGCGCGCAGCGCAGCACCTCGCGGTCCAGCGGCAGCGGCTCGGCCACCAGCGCGGCGATCAGGCCGTCCAGCTCGGCCTCGCTCGCAGAGTGCTCGGCGACGGGCGGGGCGGCCGGGGCGGTCACCTCCAGCATCGGCTCCGGGTCGGCCGCCACGACCCGGCTGCGCAGGGCGTCGTGTCGGGCCAGCACGTCCTCCAGGGCGGCGGACAGGGTGGACGGGTCCAGCTCGCCCGCGACGCGCAGCGCGAACGGGATGGTGAACGCCGCCGACGAGTCCTCCAGGCTCATCCGGAACCACAGGCCGCGCTGGGCCTGGGACAGCGGCACCCGGTACGGCGTCTCCGGCTCCGGTTGCGGGGAACGGACGGCCGGGCGCTCACGGGTGGCCGGCGCGGCGCACCGGGCGGCCAGCGCCAGCGCGGTGGGCGCGTCGAAGAAGTCCCGGATGCGCAGGTTCAGCCCGTGCCGCGCGGTGAGCCGGCCGATCGCGCGGGTGGCCAGCAGCGAGTGCCCGCCGAGGGCGAAGAAGTCGTCCCCCGGCCGGACCGGGACACCGCCGAGCACCTCGGCGAAGACGTCCACGATGGCCTGGACGGTCTCCGGGTCGGCGGTGGACTCCTCGGCGCGGGCGGTCGGCTCGGCGGGCTCTGTTGCCGGATCGAGCACCGGCGCCGAGGTGTTCCGGGCCAGCGCGAGGTCGGCGCCGCGCAGCAGGGTCGCGAGGTCGTCGTCCGGGTGGGTGCCCGCGCGGCGCAGCAGCCTGAGCGCGTCCTCCAGCAGCAGCCGGCCCACGGCGGGCGTGATCGTCGCCGGGTGGGTCAGGTCGCAGACCAGGCTGTCCCCGGTCACGGCGACGGCGAACGTCAGGTCCGCGTCGGTCGCGATCGGCTGCAGGGCCAGCTCGGCGACCTCCACACCGGGCAGGCTCAGCTCGGAGACCAGGTCCTGGCGCTGCAGCACCATCAGGTTGTACGGGCGCGCGCCGGCCGCCCCGACCGCGCCGAGCACCCGTTCCAACGGGACGTCGGCGTGCGCCAGGGCGCCGGCCGCCTCGGCCCGCACCCGCCCGACCAGGCCCGCGAACGTGTCGCCGTCGTCCAGGCCCAGCGCCAGCAGCACCGTGTTCCCGGTGGCCCCGACCATGGTGGCCTCGCGCATCACCTCCGGGTCCACCACGGGGGTGGCCACCGTGCAGCGCCGCGCCCCCGTCGCGGCCCTGACCAGCAGGCAGAACCCGGCGGTGAGCACATGGAACGGGCTCGCGCCCAGCCGCCGGGCCAGCTCGCGCAGCCCCTCCCCGTCCGGGACCGTGATCCGGTGCCGGTGGACGTCCACGGTCGAGGTTCCCGCCGTGTCCGCGGTCTCCGTGGCGGTGAGCGGTGCCCACGCGGTGGGCAGCGGCAGCGGGCGCGGCGGCTCGGGGAACCTCTCCCGCCAGTACCCGAGCTGCCCCGGCGACCGCTCCCCCACCACACGGGCTCGCACGGCGGCGTACGCCCGGTAGTCGGCGGGCGCGGCGGCAGCCCCACCGGCGGCGGCGTAATGCGCGGACAGGTCCCGGAAGATCGTCGGCCAGGACGCGTCGTCGACGGCGATGTGGTGCGCGGTGAGCACCAGCACCGCGTCCCGCTCGCCGCCGCGCACCACCCGGGCCCGCAGCGGCGCGTGCTCGGCGAGGTCGAACGGCTCGCGGGCCCACCGCCGCGCCAGCGACCGCGCGGCGTCCTCCAGGTCCGGCCCGTCGGCCTCCACCAGGCGCACCTCGACCGCGTCCGGGTCGAGCAGGTGCGGCCGCAGCTCGCCCTCGCCGTCGAACCGGTACACCGTGCGCAGGGCCGGGTGCCGCTCGGCGAGCGCCCGCAGCGCACGAAGCAGGCGCGCGGCGTCCAGCGGGCCGGTCAGCCGCAGCGCCGCGGTGAACGCGCCGGCCGCCCCCAGCGGGTCGCGCTGGTGCAGCATCCACAGCCGCTCCTCGGCGGGGGACAGCACCTCGGTGCCGGCGTTCGGCGTCTCCGGGTCGGGTTCGGGCTCGGTCGGGGCGGCATCGGTGGTGAGGCCCTCCCGCTCCAGCATGAGCGCCATCAGCCGACGCCTCCGGTCGCCGAACTCCCCCATCAAACGTCTCCCGTTCCGGCCAACATGGCGTCTACCTCGTTCTCGCTCATCTCGATGACCTTGACCGCCACGGCCGCGACGCGTTCGGCGTTCCCGCGTCCGTCCAGCAGCCGCTCGCAGGTGCCCACCGCGTCGCCGGCGGCCACGTCGTCCTCGCTCACCCGCACGCCGGGCAGCAGCTCCCGCAGCTCCGAGGCGACCCGCCGCAGCGCCGCCGGCCCGGCCCCGGCGACCAGCACGTCCTCGTCGGGCCGGACCGGACGGCCGAGCGCCTCCCCGTAGGCCCAGGTGACCAGGCGCAGCAGCGCCGGCGCCCGGCCCCGCAGTCCGCGCACCCTCGGTGATGCCCGCCGCTCAGACACCAGCGCGGCCAGCTCGGCGCGGTCGGGCTTGCCGTTGGCGTTGAGCGGGACCGTCGGCACGCGCACCCACGCTCGCGGCACCATGTGTTCGGGCAGCTCGCGGCGCACGTGCCCGGCCAGCTCGTCGTCCTCGACCCGCCCGCGCACGGTGAGCACCGCCGCCAGGCCGTCGTGCGAGGGGTCGTCCTCCGCGCCACCGACCGGCAGCACCACCGCGGCGGTCACCTCCGGATGCCGGGTGAGGACGCCCTCGACCTCGCCCGGCTCGATGCGCATCCCGCGCACCTTGACGATCGCATCGGTCCGCCCGACGAACTCGATGGTGCCGTCCGGCAGGTAGCGCCCCAGGTCGCCGGTCCGGAACGCCCGCACCCGCCCGCCACCCGCTGCGTCGATGTCCACAAAGGACTCGGCGGTCAGCGCGGCGTCGCCCCGGTAACCCAGCGCCACGCCGGCGCCGACGCAGTACATCCGCCCCGGCACCAGGTCGGGGCGGTCGTGGCCGCGATGGTCCAGGATGCGGTAGCCGTTGCCCGGGATCGGCCGCCCGTAGGGCACCGGGCCGTCGGCGTCCGGGTCGACCCGCGCCCAGATGTTCCACAGCGTCGTCTCGGTGGGGCCGCCGACCGAGACGATCGTGACAAGCCCGACCGCCCCCGCCAGCTCGCGGACCAGCGAGCGCGGGATCCAGTCGCCGCCGAGGAACACCAGCCGCAGCGAGGCGAGGTCACCGGGCGCGGCGACGTCCAGCGTCATCCGCATCATCGCCGGCACCGAGTTCCACACCGTGATCCCCCGGGTCCGCACCAGCTCCGCCCACGCGACGGCGTCGCGGTCCGCCTCGGCCTCGGGCAGCACCAGCGTGGCGCCGGCGGCCAGCGTGCCGAACACGTCGAACACCGACATGTCGTGGTGCAGCGCCGTCACCCCCAGCACCCGGTCCCCGGGGCCGATCCCCCACCGCCGCACCGTGGCGAGCAGGCAGCAGACGACGCCCCGGTGGCCCACCTCCACGCCCTTGGGCCGCCCGGTCGACCCGGACGTGAACAGCACGTACGCCGGGTCGCCCGGATCGGGACGCACCGGCTCGAACCCCCGGCCCTGCGGCAGCTCGTCCGCGTCAGACACAACAAGGCGAGGCGAGCCGGCCCGCAGCACCGCCGCCACCCTCGGGGCCGGGGCGGCCGGGTCGATCGGCAGGTACGCCGCGCCGGCGAGCACCGTGCCCAACACCGCCAGCAGCCGGGGCACCCCCGGCGGCAGCAGGACGGCCACCGTGTCCCCCGGCCCGACGCCCCTCGCGCGCAGCCCGCTCGCCACCCGGGCGGCACGCTCGCCCAGCTCGGCGTAGCTCAGGGTGGTGTCGCCGCACACCACGGCGGGCTCGGACCGGTCCGCCCGCAGCGCCCGCTCGACCAGCTCGGTCAGCGTCGCCGGCCCCGGCGGCGGATCGGGCTCCGGCGCGGCGCGGCGGGCGAGCATCGCCTCCGGCACACGCACCAGCTCGGCGCGCCGCCACGCCTCGTCGTCCGCGCCGAGGGCGTCCAGCGCGGCGCCGAACGCGGACCTCAGCTCGTCCACCAGCCCCGGCGCGTACAGCTCGTCGACCGAATCCCACTCCAGGACCAGGCCGCCGCCGTCCAGGTTCGCCCGCAGGTCCAGGCCGACCTGCGGGGTCTGCGCCACGCCGCCGACCCGGCGCGCCAGCCCCGACCACGCCGGCTCGCCGCCGCCCCAGGAGAGCATGCTGGTGAACACCACCGGCGCCAGCGCGGTCCCCAGCTCGCCGCGCGCCCTGGCCAGCCCGCGCAGCACGTCGACGCCGTCCACCCCGCCGTGCTCGACGTCGGTCCAGAGCCGTCGCTGCAGGGCCGCGGCCCGCTCGGCGAACGTGGAGCGCTCGTCCCGGTGGTCGACCTCCAGCAGCGAGAACGTCGACAGCGGGCCGACCAGCTCGCCGACCCCCGGGTGCAGCCCGGTCCGCCGGCCGCCCCTCGGCACGTTCAGCAGCAGGTGCGGCTCGCGCGACCAGCGCACCAGCACCTCCGCGAACACGCTCACCAGCAGCCCCACCGGCATCAGTCGGTGCGCGGCAGCCCGCTTGCGCAACCGCGCCCAGTCCTCGGCCGGCACCCGCTGGAGCCGGCGGGTGAACCGGGGGCGGCGCACCTCGGCGGCCGGCCGCCCGGCGGGCAGCGCCGGCGCCCTGGGCAGCGTTGCCAGCCGCCGCTCCCAGTACCGTTCGTGCTCCACCGGGGCCCGCTGCCCGGCGGCCAGGCGCGCGTACTCGGCGAACCCGATCCCGCACTCCGGCAACTCGGCCCCAGGATCCCGGTAGAGCACCGCGGCCTCGTCGATCAGCCTCTGCAGGCTCGCGCCGTCCATGACCAGCGCGTCCACGCTCACGAACAGCCGCGTCACCCCGCCCGGCAACAGCGCCGCCACCAGGTGGAACAGCGGGCGCCCGTCCAGCGGGATCACCTCGTGCGACAGGCGCTCCCACAGGGCGTCAAGCTCCCGATCGCCCGCCCTCGTCAGGTCCACCCGCTCGACCAGCGGCGCCGGCGGCACCGGCCCGACCCGCTGGGTGGCGGAGTCGGGATCGATCACCAGGCGCAGCGCGTCGTGCCGCTCCACCAGCCGCCGGCAGGCCGACTCGAGCCGGTCCACGTCGAGCGGACCCTCGACCACGATGCACTGGTGCGTGGAGACGTTGCCCAGCTCCAGCCCGTCCCCCCGGCCCACCACGTACGCCTGCTGCAGCGCGGTGAGCGGGAACGGCTCCCCCCACGAGCCCGCCACGCGGTCACCCCCATCCCCCGTTGTCGGTGCGCTCCCGGCGCCGCCGCACGGCGTGCGCGAGGGCGTCCAGGCAGCGCTCGGTCTCCGCCCAGCCCAGGCAGGCGTCCGTGACGCTCACGCCGTAGCGCAGCTCGCCACCGCCCGGGGCCAACCGCTGGCAGCCGGGCTCCAAAAAGGACTCGATCATGACGCCGAACAGGCCCCGCTGCCGCCGGGCCACCTGCTCGGCCAGGTTCGCGACGACCAGCGGCTGCCGGCGGTGGTCCTTGCCGCTGTTGCCGTGCGAGGCGTCGACCACCACCCGCGCCGGCAACCCGGCCGCCTCCAGGACCCGCACCGCGGCGGTGACCGAGGCGGCGTCGTAGTTGGGCTCGCGCCCGCCGCGCAACACGACGTGACAGGCCGGGTTCCCGTGCCCGGCCAGCACCACCGGCGTGCCGTCGGCGCCGAGCCCGGGGTAGGTGTGCGTCGCCGAGGCGCTCCGCACGGCCGACGCCGCCACGCCGACGTCACCGTCCAGCGTGTTCTTCATCCCGACCGGGATGGGCACGCCCGAGGCGAGCTGCCGGTGCGGCTGGCTGGCGACGGTCCGCGCGCCGATCGCGCCCCAGGACAGCAGGTCGAGCACGAACGGGGCGAGGAACGGGTCGACGAACTCGTAGGCCAGCGGGAGGCCGGTCGACGCGGCGGTGGTCAGGAACCGCCGGCCCACCTCCAACCCGAGCGCGAGGTCCTCGCGCCCGTCCAGGCCGGGATCGTGCAACAGCCCCTTCCAGCCCAGCTCGCTGCGCGGCTTCTCCAGATAGGCCCGCAGCACCAGGAGCAGCTCGCCGGCATGCCCGGCCGCCGCGACCGACAACCGCGACGCGTAGTCCAAGGTGGCCACCGGGTCGTGCACCGAGCACGGGCCGACCACGACCAGCAGGCGGTCGTCGACCCCCTCGACGATGTCCCGCACGGCCCGGCGGTTCGCCGCGACCCGGCGCCGCGTCTCGGCATCGACATCGAACCGGGCGGCGAGCACCGAGGGCGCGGGCAGCGCCGTGACCGTCTCGGCGCGCCCATCGGCGATGGTCACCATCAACGCACGGACAGCGTCGGCAGCCACCCCGTACGCGCATGCCCCTGATCAGCCGATGCACACGCCGTGATCTCGAACGACAACTGCCAGCCCCTCTTCCCGGTCATTGCCTTGACGTCACCCTGAGTAATCGGACATCACGAATGAGCAGCGGTAAGTTAGGCTAACCTAATCAGATAGTGCGCGGAAGGGCCGCGCGGCGGAGTCGGCGGCGTCACACCGTCACACCGTCACGCCGGAGCGCGGCGCACCGAGGCTGGCCCCGGCGCGCCGCGCCGCCGAACGGGGTCGGGGGTCAGATACCGATCAGGGCGAGCAGTCCGGTGACGAAGTTCTTCACGCCACCCACCAGTCCGCCGCCGGCGCCACCGCCGCCGGCCGCGCCCGCCGAGCCGCCGCCGGCCGCTCCTCCGGCGGCCCCACCGGCGTCCGCGGCGGCCGCAACGGGGGCGACCGCCGCGCTGGTGACCGCGGCGTCCGGGGTGGCGGCGCTCGCGGTGCCGGCCCCGATGAGCAGCGCCGCCGCAACGGCGGCGACGGACGTCACGGTGGTACGAACGATACGGTGCACAGATCCTCCTGGTTCACTCGATGGCGCGGCGCCTTACCGCGCACCATCGACCTTCCCCGCATCGATCAACTTAGGATAGGCATACTTTAGTAGGTCTCGTGAAGGAGCTGGTCAACGGCGCGCGGCATCGGCGATAAGGCACTCTTGGGTGACGAAAGACGTGTCCCCCGCCCGGCGGGCCTCCCCGCCACCGGGCCGCCCGACGGGGACCTCTCCCGACCGGCGCGGAATACCGTCCACACTATCCGACGGTGACGACTACGCGGTGCGGGGATGAGCGCCATGTCGAACGTGACCAGTTCCGTCCGTGCGCTCGCGGCGGTGCTCCTCATGCTCTCGCTGACGTTGTCGGGCTGCTCGTTCTCGGTCTGGACCACCGGCCCGTCCACCCCGGTCAGTTCGCGACCGACGTACGGAGTCCCGCCGTCCACCTCGACAGCGCCCCCGGCGCCGGGAAACGCCCGGTTCGACCGGCCGGACTATGCCGTCCGTTTCGACTATCCGCGGCATCTCCAGATGCGCACGGACGTCGGATACGACGAGACGGCGGGAGCGAGTCCGGACGCCCTCGTCGCGCTCATGCTCGACGACGACAATGCGATCATGGTGGAACGGCGCGAGCTTCGGTACGCCGTCACCGACGCAAACCTGAACCGGGTCAGGCTGGAGAGCGACCAGGTCGTCTCCCAGCTCGCGGGCACGGTCGTGCACGGAACCGAGGTCGAGGTGGCCGGGCTCCCTGGCCTGGAGTACATGATCTCGCTCGCCTCGCCCCCGCCCATCCGCAGCCGGTACGTGTCGATGTTCGACGGCGCCACCGAGTACACGCTCAACTGCCAGTCGACCGAGCGGCACCGTCCGGAGATGGACGCCGCCTGCCGGACCGCGCTGGCGACGCTGCACCACCGCTGAGTCACGGCTGAGTCACCGCTGAGTCACCGCTGGGCGTCCGGGAACGGGGACGGCGCGAGCCCCAGCGCGCGGGCCATGCCGACCGCGAAGTGGTCGATCACGCCCTGCGCGGTGGCGACGTACTCGTCGCCCACCGACATCGGGCGGTCGTAGTACAGGCTCACGGTGGCGAGCAGGGTGGGGCCGTAGAGCATCGGCAGGGTGAGCAGCGTGACGTATCCCTCGGCCACCACCAGGTCGTGCGCGGCCGCCATCAGCGGGTCGACGCGGGCGTCGGCGACCAGCACGTGCTGGCGGGTGTCCCAGACCCGCTTGATGACGCCCTCGATCCGGCCGTCGCGGATGCGGGCGGTCAGCGCCTCGAAGTAGGGCTCGGAGATGCCGCGGCGCCTGGCCGGGGCGGCCGGCCGGTCGCGGTCCCCCGGCCGGGCGGTGGTGATCATCGCGCGGTCCGCGCCGAGGCCGTCGGTCACGGCGTCGCAGATCCGCTCGGCGAGCTCGTCGAACCCCCCGTGCGGGTTCGGGGCGATCATCAGCGCGGCCAGCGTCTCGGTGTCGACGCTCGGCCCGGCCGGACGGCCGCCCCGAGCCGGCGCCCCGACCTCGTGGATGAGGTGGCAGGGGTGGGCCGCGCGGATGCCGGGATGCGCGTCGAGCGCCCGCGCCCGGAACCGCAGCGCCTCGGCATCGTCCGGGAACGACGCCGCGACCAGCACGTCGGCCGACCCGGTCACCAGGTGCACCCGGGTGACCTCCGGCCGGTCGGCCAGGGACTCGGCAACCGGGAAGCGCTGCCCGGGCTCGGTCTCGACCAGGTAGACCATCCGGCTGCGGTGTCGGGGGTCGTCCAGCTCCGCGGTCACGGTCAGCCCGTGCTCCTCGGCGAGGCGGGCGATGCGGGCGCGCACCGTCTTCTCCGAGATCCCGACCCGCCTGGCCAGCTCGACGTTCGACGCGCGCCCGTCCTGGCGCAACGCGGCCACCAGCGCCCGGTCCACCTCGTCGAGCTCGCTGCGACGGATCCGCCCGGCCATCTTGACACCCCCGACTTCGGCCCGTGACACTCATTGATATCGGCATTAATCGTACCAATAACGCCGATATTCGACCCTTTCGAAGGAGCCGTCATGAGCTACCGCAAGGGCCTGCACGACCTCGGCGACGGCTGTCACGCCTGGTTGCTGCCGGACGGAAGCTGGGGCTGGAGCAACTCCGGCCTGGTCACCGGCTCGGGTGCCTCGCTGATGGTCGACACGCTGTTCGACCTCGCGCTGACCCGGGAGATGCTGGCCGGGATCGCGCCGGTGACCGATGCCCATCCGGTCCGGGCCCTGGTCAACACGCACTCCGACGGCGACCACGTGTTCGGCAACGAGCTGCTCGCCGAGCGCGACGTGGAGATCATCGCCTCCGCTGCGGCCGCCGAGCTGATGACCCAGGACGCGGTGGAGGCGCTGGCCAGGCAGAAGAAGCTGGGCGGCGTGATCGGGGAGTTCGCCAGGCACATCTTCGCGCCGTTCGAGTTCGAGGGCATCACCGCGACCGGCCCGCACCGGGTGTTCACCGGTGAGACGGCGCTCGACGTGGGCGGGCGCGAGGTGCGGCTGATCCAGGTCGGGCCGGCGCACACCCCGGGCGACGCCCTGGTGCACGTGCCCGACGCGCGGCTGCTCTACGCCGGGGACATCCTGTTCGTCGGGGGCACCCCGATCGCCTGGGCCGGCCCGATCGAGCGCTGGATCGGCGCGCTGGACCGCATCCTGGACATGGACGTGACCACCATCGTGCCCGGTCACGGCCCGGTCAGCGGGAAGCCCGAGGTCGCGGCGATGCGGGAGTACCTGGTGTTCGTGCGCGCCGAGGCCCGCAAGCGGTTCGAGGACGGCATGTCCGTCGACGACGCGATCGCCTCCATCGACCTGGGCCGCTGGGCCGGCATGCCCGAACACGGGCGCCTGGCGCAGAACGTGCTCAACGTCTACCAGCAGCTCGACCCGGCGCTGCCCCGCCCGGAGCGGCTGACCGTGCTGGAGCGGATCGCCGTGCTGGAGGGCTTCGGCGCTCCGGAGGAGGTGGCGGGCTGATGCGCTTCGTCACCTACGCCTCGCCGGCCGGCGGCGACCGGGTCGGCATCGTGGCCGGCGAGCGCGTCCACGGGTTCGCACCCGGCGACACCCTGCTCGACGTGCTGGACAGGGGCGAGCTGCGCGAGGCAGGCGAGCGCGCCCTCGCCTCGCCGACCGAGACGGTGCCGCTGGACGGGCTGGTCCTGCGCGCCCCGCTGCAACCCCGCTCGATCCGCGACTGCATGGGCTTCCTGCAACACCTGCGCAACTGCGCCGGCGCCGCCGACCTGCCGGTGGACGAGCGCCACCACCAGTTCCCGGTGTTCTACTTCTCCAACCCGGCGGCCGTGGTGGGCCCGCACGACGACGTGCCGATCGCGCCGAACAGCGAGATGTTCGACTACGAGCTGGAGGTCGCCGCGGTCATCGGGCGGGCCGGCTCGACGATCCCGCTGGACCGCGCCGAGGAGCACATCGCCGGCTACCTGCTGCTGTGCGACTGGAGCGCACGGGACCTGCAGGTCAACGAGATGGCGCTGCGGCTGGGCCCGGCCAAGGGCAAGGACACCGCCAACACGCTCGGCCCGATGCTGGTCACCCCCGACGAGCTGGAGCCCTACCGCAGCCGCAACGCGTTCGACCTGGAGATGACCGGCTACGTCAACGGCGAGCTGGTCAGCAGGGGCCGGTGGAACACGATCGACTGGGGCTTCCCCGACATGATCACCTACACTTCGCGGGGCACCACGCTGCGGGTCGGCGACGTGATCGGGTCGGGCACGGTGGACACCGGCTGCCTGTTCGAGCACTACTCGATCGACCGCGACAACTTCCGGGGCTGGCTGCGGCCGGGCGACGAGGTGCGGCTGGTGGTGGAGCACCTCGGCGAGCTGCGCCAGCGCGTGGTGCCCGGCGTCAAGGCCGAGCCGTTGAGCACCGGATACTGACGCGGATGTCGCTCACGCTGAGGTCGCTGTTCGTACCCGCGTTGAACCGGTTCAACGGCCGGCCGGCGCTGCGGTTCGACGGCCGGGTCACGAGCTACGCCGACCTGGTCGCCGACGCCGACCGGCTGGCCCACGTGCTCGTCGCCGCCGGGGTCACGCCCGGCGCCCCGGTCGCGATCATGATGTCCAACCGCGCGGAATGGGTGGTCGCCGACCAGGCGGTGATCCGGGCCGGCGGGGCGAAGGTGCCGGTCAACGACATGCTCTCCGCCCCGGAGATCGCTTACGTCCTGCGCGACTCCGGGGCGGTCGTCGCGCTCGCCGACGAGGGGATGGCGGACGCGGCCAGGGCCGCCGGCGTGCGCAGGGTCATCGCCGTCGGTCCGGACTGGGACGCCGCGCTGGCCGCCGCCCCGACCGGAGGGCCGCCGAAGGTCGAGGTCGCGGAGTCCGACGTCGGGCTGATCATGTACACCGGCGGGACGACCGGGCGGCAGAAGGGTGTCGTGCACACCCAGCGGGGCCTGGCGGTGAACCTGCTCGCCCACGTGGTCGAGACCGGCCTGCTCGACGACGAGCGGCTGCTGCTCACCTCGCCGCTGCCGCACTCGGCCGGCTTCCTCGCGCAGGCCGGGCTGCTCAAGGGCGCGCTGGCGATGATCGAGCCCCGGTTCGACGCCGACCTGGTCCTGGACCGCATCGAACGCGACCGCGCCACCTTCCTGTTCATGGTGCCGACCATGATCTACCGGATGCTCGACGCCGCCGAGCGCCGCACGGTGGACCTGTCCTCGCTGCGGACCATCCTCTACGGCGCCGCGCCGATCACCCTGGAGCGGCTGGAGCAGGGGCTGCGGCGGCTCGGCCCGGTGTTCATGCAGCTCTACGGGCAGACCGAGGCGCCGAACTTCCTGACCAGGCTCACCAGGGAGGAGCACGACCTCGCCCGCCCGGACCGGCTGACCAGCTGCGGCCGGCCCGCCACGATGGTCCGGATCGCGGTGCTCGACGAGGCCGGCGAGCCCGTCCCACCCGGCACGCCCGGCGAGATCTGCGCCCGGGCGCCCTACGTCATGGCCGGCTACCACGGGCTGGCGGCCAAGACCGCCGAGACGCTGCGCGGCGGCTGGCTGCACACCGGCGACCTCGGCATCCTCGACGACGACGGCTACGTGCACCTGCTCGACCGCAAGAACGACATGATCATCAGCGGCGGGATGAACGTGTACTCCACCGAGGTCGAGAACGTGCTGCAGGCCTGCCCGGGCGTCGGCCAGGTCGCGGTCGTGGGCGTCCCGCACCCGGACTGGGGCGAGGCGGTGGTCGCGTTCGTGGTGCCCGCCGACGGCGAGGACTTCGACGAGCCGGCAACCGTAGCCCGCTGCCGGGCGGAATTGGCCGCCTACAAGCGCCCCAAGGCCTACCGCCTGCTCGGCTCCCTGCCCGTCACCGCCTTCGGCAAGGTCGACAAGAAGGCGCTGCGCGCCGGCTAGCTCCCGTCCACCCCCAGCGCGTCGAGCAGCTTCTCCCGGTGGGCGAGGAACGCCGGGTCGCCGTGGGCGCGGGGCTGGCCCAGGTCGATGCGCCGGTCGACGACGATACTGCCCGCGTCCAGCACCAGCACCCGGTCCGCGAGCAGGACCGCCTCGTCCACGTCGTGGGTCACCAGCAGCACGGCCGGGCGGTGGCGCCGGCACAACTGGCGCAGCAGCGCGTGCATCCGGATCCGGGTCAGGGCGTCCAGCGCGCCGAACGGCTCGTCGGCGAGCAGCAGCCGCGGCTCCCTGACCAGCGAGCGGGCCAGCGCGACCCGTTGCTGTTCGCCTCCGGACAGCTCGGACGGCCACGCCCGTTCCCGATCGGCCAGCCCGACCTCGGCCAGCGCGGCGCGGCCCAGCTCCCGGGCGCGGGGTCCGTCCAGGCCGAGGATCACGTTGTCCAGCACCCGCGCCCACGGCAACAGGCGGGAGTCCTGGAAGACCACCGCCACCCGCGACGGTTCGGGGCACCGCAGCGCCCCCGACCCGGCCACGCCCGCGTCGAGCCCGGCGAGGGCGCGCAGCAGCGTGGTCTTGCCCGAGCCGCTGCGGCCGAGCAGCGCGACGAACTCCCCCGGCGCGATGTCCAGGTCGATCCCGTCGAGCACCGCCCGGCCGTGGTAGCCCCGGGTCAGCCCGCCGGCGCGGACCGCGCTCAGCCGCCCAACGTCCGCTGCCACGCCAGCGCCCTCCGTTGCGCCATCCGCACCGCGGCGTCGCCGACCAGGCCGAACACCGCGTAGACCACCAGCCCGACCACGATGATGTCGGTCTGGCCGTAGGTGCGCGCCTGCGTCATCAGGTAGCCGATGCCGCTGGTGGCGTTGACCTGCTCCACCACCACGAGCGCCAGCCAGGACATGGTCACGCCCAGCCGCAGGCCGGTGAAGAACCCGGGCAGCGCGCCGGGCAACGCCACCCGCCGGATGAACCGCCACCGCGACAGCCCGACGGTTTCGGCGAGCTCGACGTAGCGTTCGTCGATGCCGCGCAGCCCGGCGTGGGTGTTCAGGTAGATCGGCACCAACACGCTGGTCAGGATGAGGATGATCTTCATCTCCTCGCCGATGCCGAACCACACGATGGCCAGCGGGATCAGCGCGAGGGTCGGGATGGCCCGCTTGACCTGGATCGGCCCGTCCACGACGGCCTCCCCGATCCGGCTCAGCCCGGCGACCAGGGCGAGCGCCACGCCGGCGCCCACCCCGAGCAGCAGGGCGAGGCCGGCGCGGCGCAGCGAGGTGAGCAGGTTCGACTGCAGTCGGCCGTCGGCGACCAGCTCGGCCGCGGTGGTCACCACCGTCCAGGGCGCGGACAGCGTTCGCGGGTCGAGCACGCCGGTCGCCGAGGCGACCAGCCAGGCCAGCAGCAACAACAGCGGGCCGAGCGCCAGCGCGCCGGGAACCCGCGGGCCCGGCCCGAGGCGGCGTCTGGCCGACGGGCGAGCCGCCAGCCGGGCGTCGTTGTCGGCGACCGCGCGCGCCCGCCGCACCGACAGGTCAGTCATCACCCACCCCCGCCCGAGGCGTCCGCGGTGACCTGGTCGAACCGGAGGTCGAAGCCGCGCGCCGCGCTCACCCGGCGCGGCAGCTCGCCGGCCCGGTCGATCACGTCGACGGTGCCCTGCTGGCGGTCGACCAGCGCTGCGTCCAACCTGGGAAAGCCGAAGCGCCCGAGCGAGTCCACGATCCGCTGGCCGTCCGCGGCGCTGACGCCCTGGTTGCGGACGTAGTAGCCGCGCACCCACTCGGCCGGGTGTTCGTCCACCCAGCGCAGCGCGCGCAGGTAGTGCCCGACGTAGGCGCGCAACGCCGCCGCCTTGGCCGGGTCCGCCAGCGCGGCCCGCCGGGCGTACAGGTAGTTCAGCCCGGTGGCCACGTCGGCCGTCTCCGCCGGGTCGATCACCCCGCCGCCGCGCGGGGCCGCCTCGGCCAGGAACCGCGTCAACCGGGGCTCGTTGAGCGGGGCCACGTCGACCTGACCGGTGCGCACCGCGTCGTTGAAGTCGCCGAGCTGCAGCCGCACCAACCGCACGTCGGAGGTGCGCAGCCGCGCCTTCTCCAACGCCCGCAGCACCATCACCTGCTGCGCGGTGCCCTCCGCGTAGGCGATCTTCGCGCCGCGCAGGTCGGCGAGGTGCCGGATTCGGCTGCCGGGCGTGACCGCGAGCTGGCTGCTCGCCGGCGCGGTCTGCCGGGCGAAGATGATCGGCACGTCCTCGCCGGCGGCCAGCGCCTGGATCGGCGGGGTGTCCCCGACCCAGGCCACGTCGGCGGCACCGGCCCGGAACGCCTCCAGGATGGCTGGGCCGCCGGTGAAGTTGGCGAACTCGGCAGCGAACGGCAGCCGCGCCTGCTCCCCGGACTCGCGCAGCGCGACCTGCTGGTACTCGGCCTGGTCGGCGATCACCAGCCTGGTGCCGGGCGGGACCTGGGTGGGCAGCGGGGCGTCGGCCGCGAGCGTGCCGGCCGCCGCGTTCGGGCCGGCGCAGGCGCCGAGCAGCGCGGCGGTGACAGCCGCGACGACAACCGTGACGACAGCCGTGACGACGACCGGGGCCGTGGCCCTCAACCGACCACTACCCGGTGGTCGGCGGTGAACTCCCGCCCGGCGATCAGCTCGGACGCCCTGCCGTCCGGCCCCACCGGGCGCTCGCCGATCAGGGTCACCCGGTGCAGGGTCCGCTGGACGTCCAGGTGGTCCAGGTCGGTGGGCGCCAGGTGCGCGGTGGCCCGGTTGTCCCAGAACGCCACGCTGCCCGGGCGCCAGCGGAACCGGACCGTGTACTCGGGCCGGGTCAGCTCGGCGTAGAGCAGGTCCAGCAACGCCCGGTTCTCCCTCGGCGTGAGGTCCAGGATGTGGCCGGTGAAGCCGGGGTTGACGAACAGCGCCCGCTCCCCCGTGACCGGATGCACCCGCACCACCGGATGCACCGCGACCAGCAGGTTGTCGTTCACCCGCCGGCTGTAGCTGTCGCCGCCGGCCGGCTGCTCGCTGCCGCCGTAGCGATGCTCGGCGCGCAGCGTGTCCAGCCACGCCCGCAGCGGCGCGGACAGGCCCTGGTAGGCGGCCACCAGGTTGGTCCAGGTCGTGTCGCCGCCGAACTCCGGGACGGTCTCGGCGCGCAGGATGGACCCGGCCGGCGGGTTGACCGCCGCGGTCACGTCGGTGTGCCAGCCGGCGAAGTAGCTGTAGCGCCGGCGGGTCCTGACCGGGTTGTCCTTGCCGTAGCGCTGCTCGTAGCGCCGAGGATCCACCGTGAAGATCTCCGGATGGCCCTCCGGCGGCGCGTCGTCGTGCGGATGGGCATAGGTCAGCTCGCCGAAGTGGCGGGCGAACCGGATCTGCGCGGCGTGATCCAGGTCCTGGTCCCTGAAGAAAATGACCTTGTAGACGTGCAGCGCGGCGGTGAGCCGCTCGACGGTCGCCGGGTCGAGCGGCCTGGACAGGTCGACGCCGTCGATGTCGGCGCCGATGTGGCCGGCGACCGGGCGGATGGACAGGTCGGTGAGCTCTGGTGCGGTAGTCATCTCGGGTCCTTCGGTCAGCGGGACCGGTGACCGCCAATCGCGCTCATGCCGATGCCGAGCGCGCTTGCCCAGCGGCCAGGCCCGTCCGGTGAGGTGGGCTGACGGAGCTCAGAAGGGCCGACACAGCGCGGTGGCCGTGCGGCAGAGATCGACATGGCGACGGCTGCGCAACAGCGTGACGTGCAACGGCGCGACACCCGGCCGCCCGGGCACCCACCCACCGTCACCCATGTGGCGACGCTAACACGCACCGAGCCGAAAGTCTACCAATCTGGCCATATTTACCGCCTTGGACTCCCGCCGACCGAATGCTCGCATTTCACCCTATTCAGGCCGTAATTCGCCGTCACGACAAACTGGTGTCGCGGCGGCGGCCGGGCGTCGCGCCTATCGTTCCATCTTGGATTGAGGTAGATAATTCCAGGTCCGGGCGCGCATTCGACGCGTCAATCAGGCGTGGCAAGGGATCGCCTTCTCACCTGATAGAGATCACCCCGAAAGGTGCTTTCGCCCGACCCCTCCGGCGGCGCTGGACAACCCGGTTCGAATAGGACTAAATCTGTGCCCCGGTCGATGCGAACACACGCAACGACCGCTGAAAAGGAAGGAAGGGCAATGATTCGCAAGTACGGTCAGCGCGCCGCGCTGACCCTCGCCGCGACCGCCCTCGCGGCCAGTGGGACCGTCCTGTTCGGGGCCACCGCGCTGGCGGCCCAGAACGGGAGCAACCACACCAGCGGCGGGTCCGCCGGCGGCGGCGGGACCGCCCAGTCCTGGTGCGCGATCCCGATCGCCGCCGGGCTGGGGATCCTCGGCAACGGCTCGGCCGACGGCAACTCGCAGTGCAACGCCGGCGCCAACGGCGGCGGCGCGGCTCCCGGCGCGTCGTACTGATCACCGCGAGCCAACCTCGCCGGTGAGCCGGACGTAGCGGTAGCGGCCCCCGGATGCATCGGGGGCCGCTATCCGCCGGCCGCGATCCACCCGGCGGCGTGCTCGCCCAGCATCATCGCGTCCAGCGCCGTGGGACCGCGCAGCGGCACGGGCACGACGCTCAGGTCGACCACCCGCAGCCCGCCGACGCCGTGCACCCGGCACCGCTCGTCGACCACCGCCTCGGGATCTCCCGGCGGACCCATCGCGGCGCCGCCGTGCAGCGTCAGGCGGCTGAACGTCATCGCGCGCAGCGCCTCCCGGAGCCGGTCGTCGTCGGCGACCAGGGCGTCGTCCACCATCTCGAACCCGCTGATCGTCCTGGTGAAGGCCGGGTGCTGCGCGATCGCCCAGGCATGCCGGTAGGCCGCCACCATCCGCTCCAGGTCGCCGGCCTCCCGGTAGAAGCCCAGGTCCACGACGGGCGGTTCGGCCGGGCTCGGACCCGCGACGCGGACGGTGCCGAGCGAGCCGGGGCGCATGTCGCCGACCATGATCGCGCTCACCGGTTGGCCCGCGTAGGGGTCCGGCCCGGTGAACAGGTTCAGGTAGAACGCACCGTCCGTCGCATGGCCCGGGATCGCCTCCAGCCGCGCGATCAGCTGGTTCAGCATCGCCTCGCCGGACACGGAGCCCTCGGCCGGGCGCGCCGGGATGACCGCGCCGGGCTGGTCGCGCACGCCGCGCCCGACCCCGGGAACGTCCACCAGCGCCGGCACGCCCGCCGCGCGCAGGTCCCCGGCGGCCCCGATCCCGGAGCGCAGCAGCAGCGCCGGCGTCATCGGCACGCCCGCGCAGAGGATCACCTCGCCGGCGGTGATCTCCTGGCCCCCGGCCCGCACCCCCACCGCCCTGCCGTCGCGGACCAGGACCCGCTCGACCGGGCAGTTGCCGAGGACAGTCAGGTTCGGCCGCCCCCGGGCCGGGGCCAGGTGGGTGAGGTTGGCCGACATCCGCACCCGGCCTCGGCGGTTCTGGGGGTACGGGCCGATGCCGGTCGCGTCCGGGGCGTTCATGTCGGCGCGGTAGGGGTGGCCGGCGGCGAGCACGGCGGTCAGGAAGCCGTCCATCGGCGCGGTCAGCTCGTCGCGGCGGGGGCGCACGATGGGCACCGGGCCGCGCCCGCCGTGGTACTCACCGTCCGGGAAGTCGTGGTCGGTCTCCAGCCGCCGGTAGGACTCCAGCACCTCGGGCCACTCCCAGGCCGGCAGGCCCAGCGCGGCCCAGGCGTCGAAGTCGGCCGCCAGCGCCCGGACCGCGCCGTACGCGTTGACCTGCGACGAACCACCGACCACCCGGCCGCGCGCGACCTCGGCGACCCGACCGGCGCAGATCCTCGCCGTCAGCCCGGCGTCGAACCCCTGGCCGGCGCCGTCGCGCAGGCTCGCCGGTAGCGACGCCTCGTCCGGGAAGTCCGGCCCGGCCTCGAGCACCAGCACCCGCCGCGACGGGTCCTCCGACAGCCTGGCCGCCAGCACACAGCCGGCCGTCCCGGCGCCCACGATGAGATGGTCGACTCCCGCCACGCTCCGGACGCTACGCGGCGGTGATCGCCCCCGGCTTGGAGGAATGTGACCTCGGGATGCGACATGTCGACGGTTTCGACACGATGTGGCGGGGCTCGGACGAGAGGACGGTAATACGACATGACGCGTCGGGTGGACAGCGAGTTGTTGCTGGTCGGCAGCCTGCCGGCGGACTCGACGGAGGCGGCGTTCCGGGCCGGCGCGGACCTCTTCGGCGACCTGGTGTTCGCGCTGCCCGACGGCGAGACCGGGCCGCGCGCGGCGTGGGTGGGGTACGAGCGTGAGCACCTGGCGCGGCCGAACCCGGGCGTGGTCGTCGTCGAGGAGACCGCGTCGCCGACCGGCATCCCCCGCCACGCCTACGAGACGCCGGTGTTCGCGGTGCGCGAGGGCGTCCGCGAGCTGCACTGGGACACCTGGCCGCGCATCGACGACGCCATCGCCTCCTACGCGGTGTTCCGCGATCTGCGCGAGCGGGGCGTGATCCCCAGCCGGCTGCGCTTCCAGGTCGGGCTGCCGTTCCCGTCCAGCGCCCTGAACGCGTTCAAGGCGGACTTCGCGCGCGACTACCCGATCGCCGAGCGGGCGTTCGAGGACCTGGTCAGGCGCGAGCTGGCGCGACTGCTGGACGCGATCCCGGTCCGCGACCTGGCGATCCAGTGGGACATGGCCTACGAGACGCAGGACATCAGCGGCGTGCTGGCGTGGACGCCGGAAGGTGCGTGGGAGCGCTTCGCCCGCCCGGTCCGGACCCTGACCCGGCTGATCCCCGAGGAGGTGCTGGTCGGCTACCACCTTTGTTACGGAACATTCCCGGAGTGGCCGATGTTCGAGGCGCACGACATGAGCACGCTGGTGCGGATGGCCAACTACGCGGTCGCGGAGTCGGGCCGCCCGGTGGACTGGCTGCACCTGGCCGGCCCCCGATACCTGCGCAGCGAGGACAGGCGCTTCTTCCGTCCGCTCACCGACCTCGAGGTGGACGCCACCCGTGTGTTCCTGGGCATCGTGCTGCCGATCGACGGCGTCCCCGGCCTGCGCCGCCGCCGGGCCACCGCGTCGCGCTACCTGGACGACTTCGGGGTGGCGATGTACTGCGGCTTCGGCCGGCAGCCCGGCCTGGACGGCCAGCAGACCATGCGCGAGCACCGCGACACCGTCCGGGCCACGCTAGGCTAGGCCGCCTAGGCGGGGAACGACGATCGGCTCAGGTAGCCGAAGTCGGACACCAGGCTGGTGCCGTTGACCGGCCCCGATCCGGGCGACGCGAGGTAGAGGACGTGGTTGGCGACCTGAGCCGGCGACTGGACGGGGAAGTCGGCGCCGGCGAAACCGTCCGGCCCGGTGCCCAGGTCCGCGCGGGACATCGGGGTGTCGACGATGGACGGGCACACGCAGTTGACCCGGATGCCCCGCTCGGCGAGGTCCACCGCGAGCGCGCGGGTCAACTGCAGCACCGCGCCCTTCGAGGCGTTGTAGGGCACCATGCCCGGGGCGGCGACGAAGCTGGAGTCCGAGGCCAGCAGCACCACCGAACCCACCTCGGAGCCGGACAGGTACCGACTGGCGTGCTTGACCAGCAAAAACGGCCCGCGCACGTTGACCGCCATCACCGCGTCCCAGGCCTGCGCGGTGATGTCCTCGATCGCCAGGCCGAACGGACCGGACACCCCGGCGCACCCGACCGCCACGTCCAGCCCGCCGTAGCGCCCGGCCACCGACCGCACGGCGGAGGCGATCTCGTCCTCGACGGTCACGTCCGCCGCGACGAAGACCGCCCGCGCGCCGAGCTCGGAGACCAGCTCCGCCTCGACCGCGCGGCCACCCTCGACGTCGACGTCCAGCAGGCCCAGCCTGGCGCCCTCCTGGGCGAACGCCCTGGCACAGGCTCGGCCGATCCCCGACGCCGCCCCGGTGATGACCACCGCCCTGCCCCGCAGCCCCAGCTCCATCCGGCGAGCATCGCAGCCGCACCGCCGGATGCCTTGCCGACCAGCGAACATTCCTTGACGCACCGCGCGCGCGTCCTCATCGCGGGATCGGACGCCCGGCGGTCTCGGGCAGGAACGGCAGGACGGCGACGCCGACGACATAGAGGCATCCGATGATCGCCGCGGCCTGCGCGGGACCGCCCAGGGCGAGGACCAGGGTGCCGAACACGACGGGGCCGGCCGCCGCGACCAGTCGCGTGGAGTTGAACACGAAGCTGATCGCCGTCGCCCGCAGCCCGGACGGGAACAGCTCGGGCAGGTAGATGGCGAACGCCGCGAACATGCCCAGGGTGAAGAACCCGTTCACGGCCGCGACGGCCAGCGCGAGCCCGACGTCGTGCACACCCAGGTACAGCACCAGCGTGGAGATCACCGAGCCGACCAGGTACACGGCTATGTACCTGCGTCGACCGATCCTGTCTGCGACGAACCCGCCCACGATGTAGCCGACGATCGACCCGAGGTTGTAGTTGGCGCCGGACAGGCTGATCAGGTGGTTGACGTCGGAGCGCCCGCCGGCCGCCGCGAGCTGCCTGACGAACAGCGGCAGCGAGGTGGACACGGTGTAGTACGCGCCGATGGAGAACAGCGACAGCACCAGCGTGAGCAGCACCCTCGAACGCAGCGCGGGCTCGGCGAAGACCCGTCGAGGCGAGGGCCGGGCGGTCCGCGCGTCCGACCAGACGGCGGACTCGCTGACGTTGCGACGGACGTACAGGGTGAACAACGCGGGCACCGCCCCGCACAGGAAGACCCACCGCCACGCCGACGGCCCCAGGCCGCCGAGGAGCAGCCAGGTGGCCGAGGCGAGCAGGGCGCCGAACCCGAACCCCGACTGCATGAACCCGGCGGCCTTGGCCCGCGCGCGGGTCGGCCAGGTCTCCGCGATGAGCGCGGTCCCCGTCCCCCACTCGCTGCCCAGCGACAGCCCGGTGAGGAACCGCAGCACCAGCAGGCTTTCGAGGTTGAACGACAGCGCCGTCAGGCCGGCGAACGCCGAGTACGCCGCGATGGAGGCGATCATGACTCGCTTGCGGCCGACGCGGTCGGCGACCATCCCGCCGACGACCCCGCCGACCGCCCATCCCACCAGCGTGATGCCGACGGCGATGCCGCCCCAGAGCGGCAGGTTCGCCAGCTCGTGCGCGGGCAGCAGCTGCCCGAGCATGGGGATGAGCACGACGACCAGCGCGTACGTCTCGTAGCCGTCGAACCCCCACCCGAGGAACGCCGCGCCGAGCGTGCGCCAGTTGGTGCGGGTGACCTCCCGGTACCAACGACCGGTCGCGGGCTGCACGGTGGCCTCTTCGTCGAGGGACATGGGCGGGCTCTTTTCCGGTCGGTGGTCAGGGCCGGGCGATCTCGGCGAGTACCTCGGCGGTGTGCTCGCCGAGGTCCGGGACGGCGGTGGCGTGCTCGTCGACGCCGTCGAGGTTGAAGGGAGCGCGCAGCACGCGGACGGGGCCGGTCGAGGTGGCCGCCCGCGTCCACCGCGAGCGGGCCCGGTGCTGCGGGTGCGCGACCAGGTCGGCCAGGGTGTTGACGTCACCGGTGGGGATGCCGGCGGCGAGCAGCAGCTCGGTCGCGCGCCGCGCCCCGAGCTCGGCGAGCCGCTCCTCGATCAAGGGTTCGAGCTCGTCGCGGTGGGCGACGCGGGCCTCGTTGGTGGCGAACCGAGGGTCCGAGGCCAGGTCCGGCCGGTCCAGCACCCGAGTAGACAGATCGTTCCACTGCTGGTCGGTCTGGACCGCGAAGTTGACCTGGCCGCCGTCGCCGGCCGGGTAGACGCCGTAGGGAACCATCATGTTGTGCCTGGCCCCGGCCCTCGGGAGTTGGTGGCCGGCGTACATCTGGTGGTAGGCGGGGGCCATCATCCACTCGCTGAGGCAGTCCAGCATCGAGACGTCGACGAACGTCCCCTCCCCGGTGTGGTCGCGGCGCAGCAGGGCGGCCAGGATGGACGACAGGGCGTAGACGGCGGCGCACATGTCGGCGACGGAGATGCCCACCTTCGCCGGCCGGTCCGGCTCCCCGGTGACCGAGAGCAGCCCGGCCTCACCTTGGATGAGCAGGTCGAACGCCTTGCGCGCGCGGTAGGGGCCGCCGTCGCCGTAGCCGGAGATCGCGCAGGTCACCAGGCGCGGGTACCGGGTCCGCACGGCGTCGCGGCCGAACCCGAGCCGCTCGACGGCCCCGGGGCCGAGGTTGTGGACGAACACGTCGGCGGTGCCGAGCAGCGCGTCGAGCGCCCGGCGGCCCCGGTCGCCCTTGAGGTCGAGCGCGACGCTGCGCTTGCCCCGGTTGGCCCACACGAAGTACGCCGAGCGGCCCTCGACCACCGAGTCGTAGTGCCGGGCGAGGTCGCCGCCGTCCGGCTTCTCGATCTTGATCACGTCCGCGCCGAGGTCGGCGAGGTGGCGCGAGCACAGCGGCGCGGCCACCGCGTGTTCGAGCGCGATGACGCGCACACCGTGCAGCGGCGGCGCACCGGGGTCGGGGACCATCGTGGCGGCGCCCTTCGTCGGGGATCGGGTGTGGGGCAACGCTAGGAACGCGGCCTCCCGGGAGTCCTCGGGCGATCCCACGACGTATCGGGCGCGCGGTTGGGGTTCTCGACGACGCCGGGTGCGCGCCGGGTGGGTTAGCCTGGCCGGCCAGGACGGTGTGCCGGACGAAGGATGGGCGGGTGAACCTCAGCGAGCTGCTGGCCGCGGTCGGGCCCGCGCCGCTGCGGACGCACCTACTCCTCGACGGCGGCCGCGCCACGGTCGGCGACGTCGTGATCACCGACGCGGCCTGCCCGATGGCTCCCGGCCAGCTGGTACTGGCGGTCGGGGTCGACGCGTGCACCTCGGCCGCGCGTGACGTGCTCGACCAGGCGGGCCGGGCCGGGGTGGCGGCCGTGGTGTTCCGGTCACCGGGCGGCCGCCAGGTGACCGGGCTGGGCGGCACCTCGGTGCTGTTCGCCGAGGATCACATCGGCTGGGCGCAGCTGTTGGTGCTGCTGCGGACGTTGACCTCGGCGGCCCAGGACCAGCTCGCCGAGACCCCCGAGCGCACGCCGCCGAGCAGCATGCACGGGCTGGCCGACGCGATAGCGGTGATGGTCGGGGGCACGGTGGTGCTCTACGACCGGGCGCACCGGGTCATCGCGTACTCGGTGCGCGGCCACGAGATCGACGACGTGCGCCGGGACGCCATCCTGGGGAAACGGACGCCGGAGCAGTGGATCAAGCGGTTCACCGTCGACCGCTCCGCGTACCAGACCTACCAGAACCCGGACGACGTGATCCGCGTCGACAAGTACCCGAACCTGCGCACCCGGCTGCGCATCGCCATCCACGCCGGCGGGGAGATCCTCGGCGAGATCTCGGTGGCGGAGGGACGGCATCCGCTGGGCGGCGAGGCCGAGGAGGCGCTCAAGCGGGCCGCCGCGCTGGCCGTGCCGTTCATGCTGCGCCACCGGACCGCCGAGGACACCGACCGGAGCACCCGGTGGCGGATGCTGCGGGGGCTGCTGGCGGGCGATCCGGGCGTGGCGAGCCAGGCCACCCAGGCGGGGCTGGCGCCGGAGAAGGGCCTGGCGGTCGTCGGGTTCGCCGTGCACGCCGACGAACGCGCCGACGCCACCGTGCGCGAGGTGTTCGCCGAGCGCCTGGTGCACCTGCTGTCGCTGCAGATGGGCAGCCTCGACCCGGCGGCCGGCGTGGTGCACACCGACGGCGCCTACTACGCGGTCGTCCCGACCCGCACCGAGGCGATCCACGAACGGCTTGCCGGGCGGCTGGCCCCGGCGTTGGCGCAGCTCGTGCGGCTGGACATCGACGCCCGCGCGGCGGTGGGGCGGCGGGTGACGGACCTGGCGCGGCTGCCCGACTCGCGCCGCGACGTCGACGACCAGCTGGTGGTGCTGGAACGGCGGGGCGCCCCGGGGCAGGTCGGGACCCGGGGCTCGCTGTGGGCGGAGCTGGTCGTGCTGCCCGCCGAACGCGCGGTCGAGGCCCTCGATGCCGAGCTGGGCGGGCGCCTGCACCGGCTGCTGGTGCACGACGAGCGCAACGGCACCGAGTTCGTGAAGACGCTGCGCGTGTACCTGGAGCAGTTCGGCTCCATCTCCGCCTCGGCCGACGAGCTGGTCTTGCATCCGAACACGTTGCGGCACCGGCTGGCGCGGCTCACCGAGCTCTCCGGGATCGACCTCGGGCAACCGGCTCAGCGGCTGGCGTTGTCCCTGCAGCTGCGCGCGCTGGCGCACGGCCGAGGGTGAAGGTGGCCATCGCGACCGGCCGCCCCGCCTGCCGCGCCTCGACGTGCACGAACGCCAGTCGCCGGGTGGCCGTGGTGGCGGCCGAGACCTCCACCGGTTCCCGGGCGCTCGCCGGAGCCATGAACACCGCGTGACCGCGGACCAGCCGCCCCGGCCGCGCGCACGCCCACATGAGTCCGAACAGCACGCCGCCCTGGACGTAGCCGGCCCGGTTGACCATCGCCTCGGTCGGGGTGCACAGCAGGGTGCCGGCCGAGCCCGAACAGGCCCGCGCGAGGATCTCCTCGCTCCACGACCGCCCTGCCGGGTTCGTGAGCAGGGCGGTGGCGGCCGCGTCCAGCTCGGCGAGCAACGGCATGTCGAGCTGATCCAACCGGCGCGGCGGGTACGAACCGGACGGGCGCTCCCAGGGCAGCACGCCGGCCGCCGTGGCGTTCGCCGCCAGCCCGAACGTCGCATCGGCGCGCCCGACCACCCGCTCGCCGGAGAGGAACTGGCCGTGCGCATCGGCGAGGTTGTCGACCGGGTCGTGGCCCCACGCCCTGAACCGGACGTCGTCGGGCACCCCGGCCAGGTCGAGCCCGACGGTCAGCGACACGGTGGGCATGGTGAACCCGCCGCCCAGGCGCGACCGCAGCGCTCCCCCGAGCGCGAGATCGGCGAGCATGGCCGCGTCCAGCACACCGAGCGGGCGCGCCACCTCCGGCCGGCCCGGATCGAACCGGAGCTCGAGGTCGCCCCCGCCCGGCCGTAGCCGCTCGGTGCCGAGCAGGGCGGCGAGCGGCGGCGCCCCGGTCGCGCGGAACGTGCCCACCGCCGACCGGGCGGCGCGCCGCGCGCTGTCGTCATCTGACACGCCCCGCAGCCTCCCCCGCCCAGTCGCCGCGCGGCGATGTGCGGTCCCCCAATGCCGGGGCGGCGGGTTCTGGCGATCGTCCGATGAACCGGCCCGGACGCCGAACCTAGCGTGGCCGCCGAGATCAACCTAAGGAGCGCGCGCAGTGGACACCATCGCCGGGACGAAAGCCCTGATGTTCGACTTCTACGGAACGGTCGTCGACATGCAGGGCGGCCTGACCGAGGCCATCACACCGTACCTGCGGGCCAAGAACTACACCGACAACCCACCGTCGCGGGTGGTGACCTGGTGGCGCCGCAACCACTTCGAGAACTCGATGATCGACGCGCTGCTGCACCGCGACCACACCCCGTACCGGGAGATCGGCCGCCAGACCGTGCACTACACGCTCGAGCGCGCCGGCATCGAGCACACCGACGACGAGGTCAGGGACCTGGTCGCCGAGATCCAGCGGCTCAGGCCGTTCCCGGACGTGGTGGAGGCCCTGACCGCGATCAAGAGGCACGGCATGCGCCTGGTGATTCTCTCCAACGGCGACCCGGACATGCTGGCCACCGGCGTGCCCTACTCGGGCACCGACCACCTGTGGGACCGCGTCATCTCGGTCGCCGAGGCGCGGTCCTTCAAGCCACACCGCGACACCTACACCACCGCCGCGAAACTGGTAGATCTTGTTCCGGATCAGGTGCTGTTCGTGGCGAACCATGCCTTCGACTGCGTCGGGGCGAAGGCGGCGGGGATGCGCACCGCGTTCGTGAACCGCCGACGGCGCCCGTTCGGCAACGACAAGTACGCCCCCGACCTGCAGGTCGAGGACTTCGCCGAGCTGGCCTCCGTGGTGGTAGATTATGCGGAGGAAAACGTCCGGATTGAGTAGGGCGGCCCGGTGCGCACGGTCGGCCTCGAGGTTCCCCGGGCCGCGGGTCATCGTGGGGCACTGGGGCGAGGTGGTCCTGTTCTACCTGGAGCGGCTCCAGAAGCTGGACGCGTTCGTGACGTTGCGGCGGCCGCTGGCCGACTGCTTCCGGCACAACGTGGGGCTCACCCCGGCGGAATGCTCAGCGAACGCTACCTGCGCTGGGCGCGCGAACTGGTCGGCGTCGACCGGTTGCTGTTCGCGACGGACTACCCGTTCGAGTTCGCGCCCGCGGGTGGCGCCCGGCGGTTCCTTCAGAACGCGGACCTGAGCGACACCGACCGCGCGCGCATCGCCTCGGCGAGGACATCTCCGCCGAGGAGCTGCTCGACACCTGACCGGCGCGAGCCGGGGCAGGCCCCGCGAGATAGCAAACAGTTGACAGCTACCCTGAGGCTCGGTTCGGACACCGGCTGGAGTTGATTCGGGTGAGGCTGTGACCAGCGTGGGGCCCGCTGACCACGAGTCCCGTTCGGCCAGGGCGGCGGATGCGGTGCGCACGGCCATCCTGGACGGCCGCCTCGCGCCCGGCTCGCGCATCAACGAGGTGCGGGTCGCCGCCGAGCTGGGCTTCAGCCGGGGCCCGCTGCGCGAGGCGCTGCGCGCGCTCGAGGAGGAGGGGCTGGTCGTCCGGCGGCCCTACCGCAGCCCGGTGGTGGCGGAGGTCGGCTCCCGGGCCATCGCGGAGATCGCCTCCCTGCGCGTCCGGCTGGAGCCCTTCGCGATCGAGCTGGCCCTGCCCTGGCTGCGCTCCCCCGCCGGCCGCACCGCGCTGTCGGAGAGCCTGGCCGACCTCACCGCCGCCGCGCGGACCGCCGACGTGGCCGCCTGCATCGACTGCCACCTGCGCATCCACCGCATGTTCTACGAGCGCGCCGGGCACAAGCTGCTGCTGGACAGCTGGCGCTCCTGGGAGTCGCAGCTGCGCGTCTACTTCGCGCTCGACGCGTCCACCTTCACCAGCCTGGACGACCTGGTGAAGGCCCACGAGCGGCTCACCGCCCTGCTGCTCGACGGTGACCTCCAGGAGATCTCCCGCGAGGTGGCCGACCACGTCGAGAGGGCCGCCGTGCACGCCAGCAAGATCGCCCGCGACCTGGACGACTAGCCCCCTCTGTTGACAGGCCCTCCCCGGCTGGGCACTATCAAGAAGTGTAAACAGTTTGCACTTTAGCGAGGCGAAGGGCGTGGGATGAGGCTGCTTGACGGGAAGGTCGTCATCGTGACCGGCGCGACCAGGGGCATCGGCGCGGCGATCGCCACCCACCTCCACGACCAGGGCGCGGCGGTGCTGGCCACCGGGCGCTCGAAGGAGGGCCTTGCCGACCTGGCGGCCGCCGTCGGGGACTCGGAGCGGTTCGGCACGCTGCCCTCGGACGTCACCGTCGAGGACGACGTGGCCGCCGCGGTGGCGTCGGCCGTCGGCCGGTGGGGCAAGCTGACCGGGATCGTGAACAACGCCGGTGTGTTGATCCCGAACGACACGGTGTCGGCCGACCTGGCGGAGTACGAGTCGACGTTCGACGTCAACGTGAAGGGCGTGTTCCTGGGGTGCAAGCACGCGGTGCCGGCGATGGTGTCGACCAACGGCGGTGGGTCGATCGTCAACTTCGGCTCGATCAACTCGCTGGCCGCCGAGAAGCAGCTCGCGCTCTACACCGCGAGCAAGGGCGCGGTGCTGATGTTGACCCGCGCGATCGCCCTGGACCATGCTGAGCAGGGCATCCGGGCGAACTGCCTGTGCCCCGGGTTCGTGGACACCGACCTGAACGTGCCGCACTACACCAGGCTCGGCGGCCGCGCCGCCCTGGACGCGGCGCTGCCGGACTTCCAGCCGCTGGGCCGGCCGATCGAGCCGGTCGAGATCGCCCAGCCGGTGGCGTTCCTGCTCTCGGACGGCTCGTCGGCGATGACCGGGACCGCGTTCGTGGTCGACGGCGGGGTGCTGTGCAAGGCGTAGTGGGGCCGGGTTCGACGAGGGAGGAGGACGGGTGCGCTGGTCGCGGACGTTGACGGTGGTGGGCTGCCACGCCGCCGGTGAGGTCGGGAGGGTCGTCACCGGCGGGGTGGGCGACGTGCCGGGCGAGACGATGTTCGACAAGAAGCTCTACCTGGAGCGGCATCGGGACGAGCTGCGGCGGATGCTGCTCAACGAGCCGCGCGGCAGCGTGGTGCAGGTGGTGAACTTCGTGCTGCCCACCCAGCATCCGGAGGCGAGCCTGGGCTACGTCATCGCGGAGTCGGAGGAGTACCCGGCGATGTCCGGCAGCAACACCATCTGCACGGCCACCGTGCTGCTGGAGACCGGCATGCTGCCGATGACCGAGCCGTGGACGGACCTCGCGCTGGAGGCCCCGGCCGGGCTGATCCGGCTGCGCTGCCGCTGCCAGGACGGCAAGGTGCTCTCGGTCCGGTTCACCAACCAGCCCTCGTTCGCCTACCACCTGGACGCGCACGTCGAGGTGCCCGGCCACGGCACGGTCCGGGTCGACGTGGCCTGGGGCGGCATGACCTACGCGCTGGTCGACGCGGCCGACCTCGGCTTCGGGCTCACCCCCGACGAGGGCCGCGACCTGTGCGTGGTCGGCGAGCGGGTCAAGCGCGCCGCCGCCGAGCAGCTTGAGGTGTCGCACCCGGACAACCCTCGGCACGCCGGCATCACCCAGACCGAGTTCACCGGTCCGCTGCGCCGCGAGGACGGGGTGCTGACCTCGCGCAACGCGGTCGTCGTCTCGCCGGGCCGGCTGGACCGCTCCCCCTGCGGCACCGGCACCAGCGCGCGGCTGGCCGTGCTGCACGCCAAGGGCGAGCTGCGTGCCGGCGAGGAGTTCGTCCACGAGTCCGTGATCGGCAGCCGGTTCGAGGCGCGCGTGGAGGAGACGACCGCGGTGGGCAGCTACCCGGCGACGATCACGAGCGTGGCCGGCAGCGCGTGGATCACCGACATCAGCCAGGTCGGCCTGGACCCGAGCGACCCCTTCCCCGAGGGCTACCGGCTGTCCGACACCTGGCTGAAACCGGACCCGTGAGTGGCCTTCAGCGGCTGAACACACCGAACGGTGCCGGCGCGGGGCGGGCCGCACGGGCTGTCCACCACACGTAGACGAGGACCCCGAGCACGAACGGCAGCAGCTCGAGGAAGGTGGGATCCAGCTCCGCCAGGGCCGGCACTCCCTGGCTCTGCCGCAGGAGCGCGAAGACGACCTGTTGGGCGGCGTACAGCCCGACCGCGGCCTCCAGGCCACCGGTCCGAAACGCCAGCCAGCACATCGCCAGGCCCACGACCAGGTTGGTGGCGACCAGCGGTGCGTCCCACGTCCACGTGCTCGTCATCGTGGCCATCAGCACCGCCGTCGCAAGCGCCGCCGAGGGCCACAGCCGGCCGGTCCACGCGCCGAACACCTGCAGCAGCCAGCCGCGCGCGAGCTCCCAACCCGCCGCCGACAGCGGCGCGGCCACGAGCGTGACCACGACCGAGGCCGCGAAGGCCGCGTCGCCCGGCCATTTCTCCGGTCTCCAACCGCCGGTCGTCCACACCCTTGCGAGCGCGACGAGCGCGACGACGACCAGCGCCCGCGCGGCGCAGGACCCGAGCCATCGCCAGCGGATGTGGCCCGCCACACCGATCACGGTGTCCAGGCGCCGCCTGACCCCGAGCACGGCCACCAGGACGGCCGGCAGCAGGACGACGCGCCATCCCACGGCCAAGATCAACTGCGTGAACGGCCCGGGCGGCGGGCCCATGCCGGACGCCACGAAGGCCAGGAACAGGACCACCGCGTAGAGCACCAGCCCGACCGCGCCGACGATGACGAGCTCGACGAGGGGCGACCACCAGCGGTACCGGAGGTCCACTCCGAGCCGGTGGTACCGGGTGCCCTCGGGTGTTGTCGCGTCCATCGTCCCCCTCGACGGCAGGTGCGGCGTCGCGCCGTGCAGTCTGTCGCGTCGGAGCCCGTCGACGCCACACGATTGCGGCGCTCTTCGCGCCCGAACCGCGTCGCACTCGTCGCGGCCTCGCACGTCACGGGTCGGTCGGCGAGCCGCCCTTGACGACCAGGACGACGTCGGCCAGCGCGCCGATGTCGGCCGAGACGTCTCCGCGCACCGCCAGCAGGTCGGCGGCCTTGCCTTCCTCCAGCGAGCCGTGGCTGTCGCCGAGGCCGATCGCGGTGGCGGCGTGGCTGGTGCAGATGGCGACGGCCTGGAGCGGCGTGGCGCCGCACTCGGTGAGCAGGCGTGCCTCGTGCGCGAGCCGGCCGTGGTCGATGCCGGCGCCGCCGGAGTCCGAGCCGCCCGCGATCGGGGTGCCGATCCGGAGTGCGGCGGTCACCGCGGCGCGGACGGCGTCGCGCACCCGCTCGGCCTTGCGGCGCATGTACTCGGGCGTACCGAGGCGCTCGGCGCGCCGCGCGATGAGGTGCGCGGCCATCATGGTGGGCACCAGGTAGCGGCCCGCGTCGCGCATCCGCAGCGCGGTCGGTTCGTCGAGGTAGCTGCCGTGCTCGATGGTGTCGGCGCCGGCGTCCAGGGCGAGGTTGATCGCGGTGGGCGTGTAGGCGTGCGCCGCGACCACCAGCCCCGCCCGGTGCGCCTCGGCCACCCCGGCGGCCAGCTCGTCGGCGGTGAGCTGCGGCTGGTCGATCCGCGCCGTCCTGTCGTACACGCCGCCGGAGGCCATCAGCTTGATCGCCCGGGCGCCCCGCTTGATCTCCTCGCGCACCGCGCGGCGGACCGCGTCGGGGCCGTCGGCCTCGCTGGCGATGTGCCAGGCGTGGCCGCCGGTCATCGCGACGGCCCGGCCGGCGGCCAGCACGGTGGGTCCTTCGACGTCGCCCGCGTCGATGGCGTCGGCGAGCGGGATGGACAGCGAGTCGGTCGCCCCGAGGTCGCGCGCGGTGGTGATGCCGGAGCGCAGCATCGCGCGGGCGCGGCGGGCCATGCGCAGCACGGTCCGGGCCGGGGACGGCTCCAGCGCGACCTCCTCGTGCGGGGTCGGCCCGGCGTTCCACACCAGGTGCACGTGCGCGTCGACGAGCCCGGGCAGCAGCGTGCACTCCCCCAGGTCGACGTCGTGCTTGGACGACACCCGGCCCGAGCGGGCGGATCCCACCTCGACGATCCGCCCCCGTTCGACCGTGACCAGCCCATGCTCGCGCACCCGCTCGCCGAGCCCGTCGACCAGCCATCGAGCCACATATGTCCGGGCGTCCATCCGCATTCTCACATTATTGGACGAAAGGGTTCCGATCCGTAAAGGCTCCTGTCCGGTCAATACCTGCTATCCATCACACGCCTGTTCCGCGAGTGTTCGGCGCGCCCTACGATGACGGTCGTGGCAGTCAGTGACGATTCCGTCCGCTCGGCGCCGTCTCGCGCGGACGCCAAGAGGGCCACGCTGGCCGCTTCCGTCGGCAATTTCGTCGAATGGTTCGACTTCGGCTTCTACGGATATCTGGCCACCACGATCGCCAGCGTTTTCTTCCCGGGCGAGGACCCGGTCGCGCGGCTGCTGGCGACGTTCGCGGTGTTCGCCGCCGCGTTCGGAGTCCGTCCGCTCGGCGCGGTGTACTTCGGCTCGGTGGGCGACCGGATCGGGCGCAGCCGGGTGCTGGTGGTCACGATCCTGCTGATGTCCGGGGCGACGTTCCTGGTGGCGCTGCTGCCCGGCTACCGCGACATCGGCGTCGCCGCGCCGCTGCTGCTGTTGGCGCTGCGGCTGGTGCAGGGGTTCGCGGCGGGTGGCGAGCCGGGCGGCGCGGCGACCTTCCTCACCGAGTACGCGCCGGCCGGGCGGCGCGGCAGGTACGCCAGCATGTGGCACGTCTCCAGCTTCGCCGCGCTGATCTGCTCGTCCGGGCTGGTGCTGCTGCTCACCGCGGTGACGACGCCGGAGCAGATGCTCGCCTGGGGCTGGCGGGTGCCGTTCCTGCTCGCGCTGCCGGCCGGTTTCATCGGCCTGTACATCAGGCTCAAGGTGGAGGACACCCCGGAGTTCCGGCGCCTGGAGGCCGCGTCCGAGACGGCCGCCGCGCCGGCCAGGGAGGTGCTCGGCCGCGACGGCGGCGCCGTCGTCCGCACCCTTCTGGTGGCAGCCGTGCAGCAGTTCGGCTTCTACACGATCTTCGTGTACCTGGCCTCGTTCCTGCAGGTGCAGGCCGGTTTCTCGGCCGGGGCGGGGACCGCCGTCACGATGCTCACGGTGGTGGTGGCGATGGTGGTGGTGACGCCGTTCGGTGCGCTCAGCGACCGGGTCGGGCGCCGGCCGGTGCTGGTCTGGTCGTGCGTCGCGCTCGCGGTGGCCGCCGTGCCACTCATGCACGTGGCGGCCACCGGGGCGTTCGCGCTGGCGCTGCTGGCCGCCGCCGTGCTGACCGTCCCGCTCGGGGCGTTCATGGGCGCGGCGGCCGCGACCTTCCCCGAGCAGTTCAACACCCGCCGCCGCTACGCCGGCATGTCGCTCGGGTTCGGCCTGGCCTCGGCCGCCTTCGGCGGGACGGCGCCGTACCTGTCCACCTGGGTCGCCGACCGGCTGTCCGACCCGATCGCGCCCGGGTATTTGCTGGTGGCGTTCGCGCTGGTCTCCCTGGCGGCCTCACTGACCCTGAAGGAGACCGCCCACCGCAGGCTCGACCAGCTCTAGCACGGTCAGCCCGCCACCACATGATCGGGCTGGATGTGGATGATCACCCGCTCGACACTTCGCCTCTCCTCGTACGGGTAGGTGTCCTGGTTGAGGTACTTGCGCGCCAACCGGTCGAGGAACGCTGTGTCCGGATCCGGCTCAACCTCGACCACACGGCCACGTACTTCGAGGTAGCGGTAGGGGTTGTCGGGGTCGAGGATCGACACCGACACTCGCGGGTCCCGCCGGATGTTGCGGTACTTCTGCCGGTCGGTGCCGGTAGAGATGAGCAGCTGTCCACCGGAGGCGTCGAACCACACCGGATGTGACTGCGGCTCACCGCCCGGCCCGAGCGACGAGACATGCGCGAAGCCCTTCTTCTCGAGCAGGTCGGCGTGGCTGTCGGGGATCTGGGGGCGGCGTGCCTTCCTGCTCCCGGTGAGCCTGTTGATGCTGTCGACGTCGTTGGTCGTGTCCCGGACGTTCTCCGCCATCGTGGCCTCCTTCTCGTTGCCACCGGCATTGTGCGGTGCCGGTCCGACAACTCGAGTCGGCCTAGGCCGCACAGAGCTGGTCGATCAGCCAGCCGAGGGCGAGGTCGTCGGCGCGGCGCGCGTCCCAGGCTGCCGTCTGCTCGATGGGCGGCAGCGGGACCGGGCAGGGCGACCAGCGGATCTGCGCCGCGCTCTCGGCCAGCAGGGCCACCTGCTCCGGCATGATCGAGATGAGCGGCCCGCCGCGCAGCAGGTGCGGCACCAGCAGTTGGCTCTCGGCGCGGGCCACGACCGTGCGCGGTATCCGCCGTTCGTCCAGCTCGCGGTCGACGGCGCTGGTCAGGCCGCCGGGCCGGTACTCCACGTAGGGCAGGGCGGAGAGCTGGGCGGCGTCGATGTCACCGGACACGGTGGGGTGCTCGCGCCACCTGGCGCACACGAAACGGTCGGTGAACAGCGGCCGCCGGGCGGTGTCCGGCACGTCCTTGCGGCGGATCGACTCCGAGATCAACAGCACGTCGACGGCGCCCCGGCGCAGCGCGTCGGCGAGGTCGTCGCGCAGCGGCAGGACGTCGACGGAGACCCCCGGCGCCCGGGTGCGCAGCCGGGCCAGCAGCGCGGGGACCACGACCAGCGCGGCGTAGTCGCTGGTCATGATCGTGAAGGTGCGCCGCGCGGTGCTCGGTTCGAACGCGGGGTCCAGGGCGAGCAGCCGGGAGGCGGCGCACACCACCTCGGCCACGTGCTCGCGCAGCAGCTCGGCGTGCGGGGTGAGCACCATCTCGCGGCCCCGGCGCACCAGCAGCCGGTCGTCGAACGCCGCGCGCAGCCGGGCCAGCGAGGCGCTCATCGCGGACTGGCTGAGCCCGAGCCGGGCGGCGGCCCTGCTGACGTTGCGCTCGCGCAGCAGCACATCCAGCGTCCGCAGCAGGTTCAGGTCGAACCCGTCCATGTCAGCTCGCGCGGGACAGCTCGTGGCGGACCTTTCCGGCGGCCGCCGCACCAGCGCCGGCCGCGACCTCCATGTTGCCGAGGTCGCCGAAGTAGTCCCCGGCCAGGTGCACGGCCCGCCCGGGGGCGTTCGCGTAGTCGTGCAACGCGGAACGGTCCTCACCCGGGCGACGATAGACGTTTCCGCGCTCCCATTTCTGTACCTTTACCTCGTCGATGTTCCCGTCCAGCCGAGGGAATATCCGGAGCATGTCGGCGAGCATCAGCGAGGCAATCTCGCTTTCCTCGATTTCCAGGAAAGCGGCCGCCGGGGCGCCACCGGCATAACACATCAGGCTGCCGCCGTCCGCCCGATGTCCACCGGTCCGAAGCGGGTTCGCGTGGTTGAACCACATGTCGTAACACGAGCTGGCGGACACCAGGGCATAGATGTCGTCCCACGGCATGGCGCCGGTTTCTTTCGTGATCACTCCGGCGCAGACGAACGCGCCGTAGCCGATTCCCGCCAGGCACCGGGCCACCGGCTCCGGGAGCTCGCTCGCGATCGCCGCCGCGGCCGGGGCGGGCACCGCGAGGATGACCTGCCTTGCCCGCAGCCTCTCCTCCCGCCCGTCGCGCCGGTACACCACGAGCTGGTGACCGTCCCGCTCGGCCGCCGACACCACCCGCGCGCCGAGCCGCGCCCGCTCCCCGAGCAGCCCGGACATCGCCTCGGCCCACCGCCCGGAGCCGCCGTCCAGGTTCACCGACAGCGAGACGCCGTCGGCCCCGTCGCCCCACAGCGTGCCGAACAGCGACAGCCCCACGCTCGCGCTCTGCTGCTCCAGCTCGGCGCAGGCGCGGCGGCCGGCGGCGCGCAGGATCGCGTCCACCCGGGCGGGCAGCGGGCCGAGCAGCTCGGCGAAGCTGCCGTCCGGGGGCGGCCGGCGCCCGCGTACGCCGGCGGCGAGCCGCAGCCCCGCCCGTGCCAGCGCCACCCGTTCGCGCACGGTCATCGGCAGCACGAACGGGTACGACTCGACGCGGCGCGGGCTGTAGACCGTCCCGCCGAACTCCAGCGACGTCTTCGAACCGGAAATGGCCACCGTCCGCAGCCCGAGCGCGGAGATGATCTCCTGTACGTGCGAGCGGCCGGACGGGAACAGGTGCCCGCCCAGGTTCAGCCAGTACTCGCCGCGCGGCTCGGAGTACAGCCGGCCACCGAGGCGCCGGCGCTCCTCCAGCAGCACCAGGTCCAGGTCCCGCAGGTGCCAGGCCGCCGCCATCCCGGCCGGCCCGCCACCGATCACCGCCACGTCGTGCACCCTGTCGTGCAAGGCGTCCCTCCGCTCAGAACCGGACGGCGTCGACGAACGACCGCAGCTCCGGGTTCTCCGACGCCTCGAACGCCTCCCTCGGGTCGGCGTCCACCGCGATCGAGCCGTTCGAGAACAGCAGCACCCGGTCCGCCGCCTTCGCCGCGAAGGCCATGTCGTGGGTGACCAGCGCGACGCTGATCCCCTCGTCGCGCTTGAGCCGGCTGAGCACGCCGAGCACCTCGGCGGCCACCGGCGGGTCCAGCGCGGAGGTGATCTCGTCGCAGAGCAGCAGCTTCGGGCGCATCATCAGGGCGCGCGCGATCGCCACCCGCTGGCGCTCGCCGCCGGACAGCCGCGCCGGGCGGCTCTCCAGGTGCCCGCTCATGCCCACCTCGTCGAGCACCTCGGTGGCCCGCGCCCGCACCGCCTTGCGGGACTCCTTGAGCACCCGGGTCGGCGCCAGCGCCAGGTTCTCCAGCACCGTCATGTGCGGCCACAGCGTGTAGCTCTGGAACACCATGCCGATGACCGCGCGCGCCCGCGCCCACTCCGGGGTGTGCTCGCCGTCGGCGAAGACGCGCTCGCCGGCCAGCTCGATCACGCCGTCCTCCGGCTCGGTCAGCCCGGCGATCACCCGCAGCAGCGTGCTCTTGCCGGACCCGCTGCGGCCCACCACCACGGTGATCTCGCCGGCGCGCAGCTCGCAGGACACGTCGTCGAGCACCGGCCGCTCGCCGAAGGACTTGGTCACGCTCCGCAGCGACACCAGCGGCGTCATGTCCCGGCCCCCGCGCGCGCCAGGGTCGGCAGTTTGAACCGACCGCGCGGCGGTGGCTCGCCGCCGGACCGGCGCCGCTCCAGCGCGCTGACCACGAGCGAGACCGGGAACGCGACCACGAAGTACATCGCGGCGGCCACCGTCAGGATCTCCAGGGACCGGTAGGACTGCACGGCCTGCGTGTTGGCGGCCATCATCAGGTCGGCGACGCCGATCGTCGAGACCAGCGCGGTGTCCTTGAACGAGTTGATGTTCAACGACAGGATCACCGGCAGCTGTTGGCGCAGCGTCTGCGGTACGATGATCATGCGTATCTGGTCGACCCGGCTGATCCGCAGCATCCGGGCCGCCTCGATCTGCTCCACCGGAACGGCCTGGAACCCGCTGCGGTAGGCCTCGGCCATCTGCGCGGTCAGGTTGCAGCTCAGCGCGATGATCGCGGCGGTGAACCCGGGGATGGTGATGCCGGCCAGGCTGGGCAGCGCGTAGAAGATCCAGAACAGCTGGATCAACAGCGGCGTGCAGCGGAAGATCTCGATGTAGCCCTGCGCGACCCAGCGCACCAGCTCGAAGTCGGACATCCGGGCGATCGCCACCGGGACGGCCGCCACCATGCTGATCGCGACGGTGATCACGGTGAGCAGGAACGTGGTGCGCAGGCCCTCGAGGATGAACGGCAGCGCGTCGGCCGCGACCGACCAGTCCGGGCGGTAGTCCCCGGCGGCGAGCAGCAGCGTCATTTCGCCAGGCCTCCCAGCTTGTGCTCGCCGACGTACCCGACCTCTTCGAAGGCGCGGTCACGCTGGCCGCTGTCCTGGGCCATCAGGATCGCCGCGTTGATGGTGTCCAGCGAGCGGCGGTCGACCCCGGCGGGCAGCCCGAAGCCCACGTTGGCCAGCCAGACCGGCGGGTCGGCCCGCACGATCGCCAGCGCGTTGTCGGCCCTGGCCTGGCCCTCGGCGGTGCCCAGGTCGGTGAACTCGGCGATGGCCCTCTTGTCCTTGACAGCCTGGATGGCGTTGGGCCAGGTGTCCACGCTCAGGGTGGTGGCGCCGGCCGCCTTGACCGCGGCCTCGTGCGCGGAGCCCTGCGAGGCGGCGATGAGCTGCTTGGCGCCCAGGATCTGCTCGCTGGTCGCGAACTCGGAGTCCCTGCGGACCACGAACACGCCAGGGTCCTTGTAGAACGGGTCGGCGAACTGGATCGACAGCGAGCGCTCCAGGGTCACGTCCAGGCCGGCCGCGATGTCGTAGCGGTTCGCCTGCAGGCCGGCCACGATGGTCCCCCAGGTCGCGCTGACCGGGGTCAGCTTGACCTTGAGCTGGCCGGCGAGCTGTTGCAGCGGCAACAGCATCGGCCCGCTCCACGAGCCGTCCGCGTTCTGGGTGACCATCGGCGGGAAGGCCGCGACCCCGACCCGCAGCTCGCCCCGCTGCTTGACCTGGGCGATCCAGTCCCCGCTCGGCGACTCGGACCCGCCACCGCCACCGCCGCCTCGGGCCCCCGCTCCGAGATATCCGCAGACCAGGCTGATGACGATCATCGCCAGGATCAGCAGCGACGTCTTCTTCGACGACTTCATGATTCTCCCTTGGCCTTGTGCCGAGAGCCCTCCGGGGACGGGACGTAAGTGCAAACTGTTGACAGCGGATCGTGTCCGGTGGCCGGGCGGCTGTCAACGCAAGCGGCCACAGCTTGACAGCCAAGTCCTCGATAGTCCACAGTTCCAGGCAAATTCAGGCAGAAAACGTCGAAAACCCACGGAGGCCGGCCGCGTGTTACCCGCCGAACGGCACAGCCGGATCCTGGACCTGCTGCGCTCGATGCGCACCGTCAGCACCGACGACCTGGTGCAACGGCTGGACGTGTCACCGGAGACGATCAGGCGCGACCTGGCCGAGCTGGAGCGGCGGGGCGAGCTGCGGCGGGTGCACGGCGGGGCGGTCGAGGCGAAGGCGGCGACCGGCGAGGAGGCCTCGTTCGGCGAGCGCCTGGTCACCCGGACCGAGGCCAAGGTCGTCATCGGGCGGCTCGCGGCCGGGCTGGTCTCCCCCGGCCAGACGGTGATCATCGACGTGGGCACCACCGCGCTGGAGGTCGCGAGGGCGCTGCCCGCCGACTTCCACGGAACCGTGGCGACGTGCTCGCTGCTGGCGGCCACCGAGCTGGTCGGCCGGCCGGGTCTCACGGTTCTGGTCTCCGGTGGCCGGTTGAGGGGCGGTGACCTGGCGCTGTCCAACGCGCACGCCGTCGGGTTCTTCGCCGACCTGCACGCGGACGTGGCGTTCCTGGGCTCGGGCGGGCTGGACGCCGCGCACGGGCTGACCGACTACCACCTCGACGAGGTGGCCACCCGGCGGACCATCCTGGCGAACTCGCAGCGCGCGTTCGTGCTGGCCGATGCGGCCAAGCACGGCCGGGTGGCGCCGCACCGGGTGTGCGGGCTGGACGCGCTGGCCGGCCTGATCACCGACGGACCGCCGGACGATGAGCTTGCGCGTGCGCTGGAGCGGGCTGGGGCGGCCGTGCACGCCGGGTCGGTGGGCTCGTGAGCATCCTCGCGATCGACCAGGGCACGTCGGCGACCAAGGCCGTGGTGGTCGACGACGCCGGCGCGGCGCTCGCGGTGGCCGAGGAGCCGGTGCGGCCGAGGTACCTGCCGGGCGGCGGCGTCGAGCACGATCCTGGCGCGCTGTGGGACTCGGTGCTCACCGCCGGGCGGCGGGCGCTGGCGCGGGCCGGTGGCCAGGTGCGCGCGGTGGCGCTGGCCAACCAGGGCGAGACCGTCCTGGCCTGGGATCCGGCCACCGGCGAGCCGCTGTCGCCCGCGATCGTCTGGCAGGACCGGCGCTCCGAGGCGGTGTGCGCCGAGCTGTCCGCGCACGCGGAGCGGATCGCCCAGCGCACCGGCCTGGTGCTGGACCCCTACTTCTCCGCGCCGAAGATGGCCTGGCTGCGGCGCACGCTGACCGGCCGGGGCGTGGTCACCACCACCGACACCTGGCTGGTGCACAAGCTGACCGGCGAGTTCGTCACCGATGCGGCGACCGCGAGCCGCTCGCTGCTCACCGGGCTGGACACGGCGGACTGGGACGGCGAGCTGCTGGAGCTGTTCGGGCTCGCGGACGAGCGGCTGCCGCGGATCGTCGGCTGCGACGAGGTGGTCGGCGAGACCGGCGCGTTCGGTGACCTGGTTCCGGTGGCCGGGCTCGTCGTGGACCAGCAGGCCGCGCTGCTGGCGGAGGGCTGCACGACGGCCGGCGACGCCAAGTGCACCCTGGGGACGGGTGCGTTTCTGCTGGTCAACGTGGGTGAGCGGACGGTTCCCTCGGCGACGGGGCTGACCACCTCGGTGGCCTGGCGGGCGCGCGGGAGCACGCCGCGGTGTGTGGACGGGCAGGTGTACACGGCGGCCTCGGCGCTGGACTGGGTGCGCCAGCTCGGCCTCCTCGACCGGCTGACCGACCTGGACGAGCTGGGCGTCGACGACACCGACGGCGTGCTCTGCGTGCCCGCCCTGGCCGGCCTCGCCGCGCCGTGGTGGCGGTCCGACGCCAGGGCGGCGTTCGTCGGGATGGGCCTGAGCACCCGCGCCGAACACCTGGTTCTGGCCGTGGTCGAAGGCATCGCCGCCCAGATCGCCGAGCTGGTCGACCTGGTCGCGCGCGACCTCGGCACGCCGCCGGACCGGCTGCGGGTGGACGGCGGGCTGACCCGCTCGGCCGCCGTCTCCCAGGCCATCGCCGACCTGCTGCGGATACCCGTGGAGGTGTACCCCTCGCCGCACGCCACCGCGCTCGGTGCGGCCGCGCTGGCCAGGCTGGCCGTCGAACCCGGGCTGGCCCTCGCCGACGCCGTGCCCGGGTGGAGCCCATCGCGGGTGCTCGAACCCCGGTGGCCGGAGCGGCGCACGCGGGAGTTCCGGGAGCGCTGGCTGGCCACCGCCGAGGCGACGCTGCCGGTGCGCCGATGAGCGCTGCCACGACCTACGACGTGGCGGTGGTCGGCGCCGGCGTGGTGGGCGCCGCGATCGCCCGCGAGCTGTCCGGCCACGACCTGACGGTCGCGCTCGTCGAGGCCCGCGAGGACGTCGGCGACGGCACCAGCAAGGCGAACACCGCGATCCTGCACACCGGGTTCGACGCCACCCCGGGCACGCTGGAGTCCCGGCTGGTGCGCGACGGGTTCCACCTGCTCAGCCGCTACGCCGAGCGCACCGGCATCCCCGTCGAGCGCACCGGCGCGCTGCTGGTGGCCTGGACCACCGAGGAGCTGGCCGCCCTGCCCGAGCTGCGCGCCAAGGCGATCCGCAACGGCTACCGCGAGTGCGTGATCGTGGACACCGCCGAGGTGTACCGCCAGGTGCCCGCGCTCGGCCCGGGCGCGCTCGGCGGGCTGACGGTGCCCGACGAGTCCATCACCTGCACCTGGACCGCCACCCTGGCGCTGGCCACCGACGCGGTCCGCCGGGGCGCCGCGCTGCTGACGCGCCACTCGGTGGGTTCGGCTCGGGTCGGCGAGCACGCCACCGTGCTGGCCACCACCGGCGGCGAGGTGCGGGCCCGGTGGGTGGTCAACGCCGCCGGGCTGGCCGGCGCCGAGCTGGACCGGATGTTCGGCTACGGCAGGTTCACCGTCACCCCCCGCAGGGGCGAGCTGCTGGTGTTCGACAAGCTGGCCCGCCCGCTGGCCCCGCGCATCGTGCTGCCGGTGCCCAGCTCCCGGGGCAAGGGCGTGCTGATCAGCCCGACGATCTACGGCAACGTGATGCTCGGCCCCACCTCCGAGGACCTCACCGGCGGCCCGGACACCGCGACCTCGGAGCGCGGCGTCGAGTTCCTGCTCGGAAAGGGACGCGCCCTGATGCCCACCCTGCTCGACGAGGAGGTGACCGCGAGCTACGCCGGGGTGCGGGCCGCGATCGACCGCCCCGACTACCTCGTCGAGGCGGACCCCGCCCGGCGGTACGTGCTGGTCGGCGGGATCCGCTCCACCGGGCTGACCGCGTCGATGGCCATCGGCGAGCACGTGCGCGACCTGCTCGCCGGGGCGGGCCTGCCGCTGCGCCCGCGCCGGGGGCTCCCGCCGCCACCGGCCATGCCCAACCTGGGCGAGGCGTCCACCCGGCCCTACCAGGATGCCGACCGCATCGACGCCGACCCGGCGTACGGCCGGCTGGTGTGTTTCTGCGAGCGGGTCACCGAGGGCGAGATCCGCGACGCCTACGCCGCCACCATCCCGCCGGCCACGCTGGGCGGGCTGCGGCGGCGGACCCGGGCCATGAACGGGCGCTGCCAGGGCTTCTACTGCGCCGCCCGGGTGGCCGAGCTTGCGGGCGGGCACCGGTGACCGGACCCGCCGTGGTGATCGTCGGTGCCGGGCCGGCCGGACTCACCGCCGCCGCCCGGCTGGCCGGTCGGGTGGGCGGCGAGGTCCTGGTCCTGGACCGGGAACGCCATGCGGGCGGCATCCCCCGGCACAGCGACCACCCTGGCTACGGCATCCGCGACCTGCGGACGTTCCTGAGCGGGCCGGCGTACGCGCGGCGGCTGGTGCGCGCGGCCGTCCGGGCCGGGGCGACGATACGGACCGAGACCAGCGTGACCGGCTGGGCGGGCGAGCGGACCCTCGAGGTGACCGGCCCTGACGGGCGCGCGCTGCTCACACCGGAGGCGATCGTGCTGGCCACCGGCGCCCGCGAGCGGCCCCGCGCGGCGCGGCTGGTACCCGGTGACCGGCCGAGCGGCGTGCTCACCACCGGCCAGCTGCAGAACCTGGTGCACCTGCACCACGGCCGGGTGGGCGAGCGCGCGGTGGTGGTCGGCGCCGAGCTGGTCAGCTGGTCGGCGGTGCTGACGCTGCGGGCGGCCGGGTGCCGGACGGTGCTCATGGTCAGCCGCCACCGCCGGCCCAAGGCCTACGCGGCGTTCACCCTGCTCGGACGGGTCGGCCTGCGCACGCCGGTGGCGGCGCGGAGCCGGGTCGCGCGGATCATCGGCGGCTCCTCGGTGGAGGCGGTCGAGCTGGAGGACCTGGCAACCGGGGCGCGCCGGCGGGTCGGGTGCGACATCGTGGTGTTCACCGGCGACTGGATCCCGGACCACGAGCTGGTGCGCCTCGGCGGGCTCGAACTGGACGGGGCCACCCTCGGCCCCCGGGTGGACACCGCGCTGCGCACCAGCCGGCCGGGGGTCTTCGCGGCCGGGAACCTGGTGCACGCCGTGGACACCGCCGACGTGGCGGCCCTCGACGGCCGGCACGTCGCCGACCAGGTGCTGCGCTACCTCCACCGTCCCGGCGAGCTCGCCGCACCGGCCATCGGGATCCGGGCGGAGCGGCCGCTGCGTTGGGTGGCCCCCAGCCTGCTGCGCGCGAACGACCCGGCGCCGCCGAGGCACCGGCTGCTGTTGTGGACCGACGAGCACGTGCGCCTGCCGCGCGTCGAGCTGCACCAGGGCGGCCGCCGGATCGCGCACCGCGTGCTGCCCTGGCCGGCCTCCCCCGGCCGAGTCTTCCGCGTCCCCAGCGACCTGCTCAGCTCCGCCGACCCGCTCGGTGGGGACATCACCATCTCGCTGCGGCGGAGCTAGGCCGTGTTGAGAAAGCCCCTGATCGCGGTCTTCGCGCCCAGGCGGCCCCTGGCGGCGTTGTCGGCAAGCCCGGGTACAACCCCGGTACCCGGGCTCACCTCCGCCTTGCCAGGAACCACCTGGATCACGAAGCCCATCGACCTGGACTTCCTCAACACGGCCTGGCAGGTGGGCCGCTCAGCCGCGCAGGCCGGCCCGCTCCAGCAGCTCGGTCAGCACCTTGATCTTGTGCTCGGGCAGCCGGCGGTAGGGCTCGCGGGGCGGCCCCAGCGGCACGCCGACCAGCTCGGCGGCGGCCTTGGCGCTGGCCGCGTAGCCCTCCTTGCCCAGGAAGTCCAGCACGTTCCACAGCCGCCGGAACAGCTCGTGCGCCTCGGCCTGCCGCCCCTCCCTGGCCAGCTCCCACAGCCGCACGCACTCCTTCGGCGCGAAGTTGACGGCGCCCAGGATCGTGCCGTCCGACCCCGCCGCGAACGCCGGCAGCACCAGCGTGTCCCAGCCGACGAACACGGACAGCCGGTCGCCCAGGTTGAAGATCAGGTCGAACGCCTGCTCCAGGGAACCGGAGGTGTCCTTGACGTAGCGCACGGCGTCGGTGCGGGCGAGAAGATCGTTATAGAACGTTCTATCCAGGTTCATGCCGGTCACCGCCGGCAGGTTGTACGCGACCACCGGCACGCCCGCCGCCCGGCCGACCGCCTCGAAGTAGTCCATCACCTCGTCACGGGTCGGCGGCTCGTAGAACGGCTGCACGGCCAGCACCGCCGAGGCGCCGTGCTCGCCCGCGTGCCGGGACAGCTCCACCGCGTCCGCCGTCCTGGTCGCCCCGGTCTGCGGCACCACCGGCACCCGGCCGTTGGTGTGCTCCAGCACCACCTCGTGCAGCCGCTTGCGTTCGTCCAGGGTCAGCGCCGCGAACTCGCCGGTGCTGCCGCCTGGCACGAGGCCGTGCACGCCGTTGTCGATCAGGAAGTCGACGTGGTCACGCAGCCGGGCCAGGTCGAGCTCGCCGTTCTCGGTGAACGGGGTCGACAACGCGCCTATCACACCGCCGAGCTGAGCCATCGTGCTCCTTCCAGAGGCCGCAAAGTGTAAACAGTTTACATTTTGAGGACGGGTTGCAGGGGTGTCAAGGGCTGCGCCCGGGCTCAGCCGGCGAGGACGTCGGCCAGCAGCACGGCGGCGAGCCCGCCGAAGACGACCCCCGCCCCGACGCTCACGACGGTCGCGGCGGCGCCGCCGGGCGCCAGGGTCGCCGCGAGCCGCCCCGCCGCCAGGCCGATGACGCTGTCGACCGCCAACCCGACCAGCAGGAACAGCAGGCCGAGCGTCAACAGCTGCCCGGTGACGGGGCCGTGACCGGGCCTGACGAAGCTCGGTAGGAACGCCGCGAAGAAGAGGATGATCTTGGGGTTGGCGAGGTTGGTCAGGACGGCGCGGCGCAGGATTCGCCGGGAGGCCGGCGGGGTGCGGGCGGTCAGCCCGGCGCGCCTGGCCGACCGCAGGGTGTCGACCGCGAGCCATCCGAGATACCCGGCGCCGGCCAGTCGGATGACGTCGAGAGCCCAGGAGGCGCTGGAGACCAGGGCGGCGAGGCCGAGCGCCGCCGCCGTCACGTGCACCGCCATGCCCAGCGCCATGCCCGCCGCGGAGACCACCCCGGCCCGCCGGCCGCGGTCGGCGGCTACCGCGACGATGTAGGCCATGTCCGGCCCCGGCGCGATCGCGATCACCAGCACGGCGGCGAGGAATCCGGGCAACACCGCGGGGTCGAGGATGACGGCCCTCCAAGTAACGCACTAGACGTCATCTGTACGTTATCGAGCGCCCGTCGCAACGCGCAAGATGGAGCCAGTGCGTTACGGTGTCGGCGTGGCCGTCACGGTTCGGGCGATGGCGCCCGCGACGCTCGTGGAGATCGTCAACGAGTGGGGGACCGTCCCCCGCGAGGTCGCCGGCGAGCGGGACCGGCCGTATCCATCGGGCCGAGGCCTTGACGACGACGCGCCGCGGCGGGTGGCCGACCGGGTCCATCCGATCTTCGCCTCGGCCACCGCCGCTGAGGCCGCCGAGCTGGTGAACGTCCTGCTCACCGAGACCGCCGTGGTCCCCCTCGTCGTCCTCGCCGACGGCCGGCCCGAGGCGCTCTGGGCGGTCGACCGGCCGGGCGATGCGCTGCTCGCCTCGGCGGCGTTGACGCTGCGCGACCACCTGGACCGGCACGGCTTCACCCGGCTCGGCACCTGCGCCGGCAGCCGCTGCGCCGACGTCTACATCGACACCTCGCCCACCCGTGACCGCCGCTACTGCTCCACGACCTGCCAGAACCGTGCCCGCGCGGCCGCGTTCCGCCGCCGCCACGCCGGGTCTCGTCGTAGCGTGTGACCATGCCTCATCGACCTGCCCACACCGAGGACGTGCCGGCGCTGCGCGAGCTGGCCCGGCGAGCGTACGCGGCATACGTCCCCAGGATCGGCCGCGAGCCAGCGCCGATGGCGGCCGACTACGCCGCCGCGGTGGCCGACGGACACGTCTGGGTCGCCGAGGACGGTGACCGGATCGCCGGCCTGCTGGTGCTGATCCCGGAGGCCGACCACCTGCTGCTGGAGAACGTGGCGGTCGACCCGGACTTCCAGGGCACCGGCGTGGGCGCCGAGCTGCTCGCACTCGCGGAGACCCAGGCCAGGTCGCTCGGGCTCAACGCGATCCGGCTCTACACGAACGAGGCGATGACGGAGAACCTCGCCTACTACCCACGACGCGGCTACGTCGAGACCCATCGCGCCGCGCAGGACGGCTTCAACCGCGTCTTCTTCACCAAAAGCCTGAGCTGATCGTCGAACGGGACGCAAGTCCGTTTTCGATCAAGGAACTACCGGACTGGCGTCCCGCTCGACGTCCGACCAGCACCAGACCGTTGACGTATCCGCAGGTCAGAACCCGTGAGTGGTTAGCGGTGTCATAGCACCGCTAACCACTCACGGGCTCTGAACAGGCGGTTTGCTCGTGCGAGCGCAAACCGTAAGGAGAGGATCGCCCGCCTTCGTCAAAAGCCTCACTTGGGCGCCACCCGTCCGGGCGTACCTGGTCACCGAGCGCATAGCCCAGGCCCGACCGGGGTACTGGCGGGTCATGTCGATCGTGATCACTGGTCGCGCACCGCGCCATCCGGCCGCGCGCGAGTGAGGAGCCCGGCCATGGTGTGGTTCGTCCTGCTGTTCGCGCCCGCGTTGCTGGCCGCCGCCGTCGTGCTCGAACGTTTCGAACACCGCCTGCTGGCCGACCACTCACGGCTCAAACCCCCGGCCGAACTGCCCTCCGTCACCGACCTGGTGCGCCGTCGCGCCGCGCACCGAGGCAGAGCCGCCTGAGCCGTCCGAACGCCTAGCGCACGGGCGCCCAAAGCCGGTCGGCGTCGCCGGCGGCGAGCCGCCCCCGGTAGACGTCGATCTTGTGGTCGATGAGCTGGAGGTTCTCCCGGAGCTCGGCGAGCTTGGTGAGCACGTCGGCGCGGTGGGACTCCATGAGCGCGAGCCGCTCCTCCTCGTTGCCGTGACCGGCGGCCACGAGCTGGGCGTAGCGCCGGATCGTCTTGATCGGCATGCCGGTGGCCCGCAGCCTGGTGCAGACGGTGATCCAGTCCAGATCGAGCTGCTGGTAGCGCCGCCGGCCGCCGGCGGTGCGGTCGACGGCGGTGACGACCAGGCCGGCACGTTCGTAGTAGCGCAGGGTGTGCACGCTGACCCCGGTGCGGCGGGCGGCCTCGGCGATGCTCAGGCCCGCCCGCGCAGGCTCGGCGCTCGGCGGCTTGACTTCGAGCATGCTCTAAATTCTAGCGTCGAGGCATGACAGCGACACTGATCACCGGAGCGAACAAGGGCCTCGGCTTCGAGACGGCCCGCCGGCTGGTTGCCGAGGGCCACACCGTCTACGTCGGCAGTCGGGACGCCGAGCGCGGCCGCCGGGCCGCCGAACGGCTGGGCGCGCGGGCGGTCCAGCTCGACGTCACCGACGACGCGTCCGTGGCGGCCGCCGCCAAGACCGTCGAGGCCGACGGAGGGCTCGACGTGCTGGTCAACAACGCGGGCATCGCCATCGAATGGGGACCCGACGACGGCGTGATCGGCGCCGGCGAACTGACCGCCGACCTGATGCGCCGCACGTTCGACACGAACGTCTTCGGTGTCGTGCGCGTGCTGCACGCGTTCCTGCCGCTGCTGCGGCGCTCCCCCGACCCCGTCGTGGTCAACGTCAGCAGCAACCTGGCCTCGCTGACCCGGGCCTCGGACCCAGGCTCACGCGCGTACGCCTACCCGGGCGTCGCCTACCCGGCCTCGAAGACGGCCGTCAACATGATCACCGTGCAGTACGCGAAGGCGTTCCCGACCATGCGGATCAACGCCGTGGAGCCCGGCTTCACCCAGACCGACCTGAACCGCAACACGGGCCTGCAGACCGTCGAGGAGGGCGCCGAGATCATCGTGCGGATGGCCCTGGTGGGCCCCGGCGGCCCGACCGGGCACTACGTCGACGCCAACGGCCACATCCCCTGGTGACGCTAGTCGATGATCAGGGACAGCAGGTTGTCGACGTAGCGCCACTGCGGCGCGGGATCTCGCGGCGTGGGGTTGGCGTGGTAGAGCGCGACGAGCCCGTGCGTGGAGACGAACACCATCGTGCCGGCCTGCTGGCTCGGCTGGCGGAGGCGGTGGCCGGCCTTCTCGCAGCGCTCGAAACCGGCCACGAACAGGGCGACGATGCGGCCGAGCGGGGTCGTGCTCGGATCGGCCGGCACCGGTTCGCCGGCGTTGTGGCGGCGGAACAGGATCCGGTAGTGACCCGGTTTGGCGACCGCGAAGTCGTAGTACGCCCGTAGCCCCGCGCGCAGCCGACCGACCGGGTCGTCCTCGGAGACGGTCGCGCTGGCGCGCTCGACCAGCTGGTAGACCCTGTCGCACTCGTGCTCGTGCAGGCCGTCGGCGAGCTCGTCGAGGTTGCGGAAGTGCTGGTAGATGCTGCCCGGCACGACCCCCGTCGCCCGCGCGACGCCTCGGATGCTCAGCCCCGCCTCGTCGCCGAGCTCGCACAGCAGGCGGCTGGCGGCGTTGAGGATCTCGGTGCGGAGCTGCTCCCCCTCGCCCCAGCGGTTGCGGGTCCGCTCCGGCCGCCCGGCCACGCCCTGCGTCGTCACGCCAGCCATTGTCCCCGAGCGCCTTGCCTCGACTCAGCGAACGATCGTACAGTAACTTGCTGAACGAACGTGCACTAAATAGTGGCTCCTGCTCATGGAGGTGCGGATGCCGCAGGCGGGCGCTCGGGAGGACGGCGGGGGCTCGTCATCGGGCGGATGGCTGGTGCCGCTGCTGGTGCTCATGCTGGGCACGTTCATGGGCGCGCTGGACACCAGCAGCGTGAACGTCGCGCTGCCGACGATCGAGCACTCGATGGGCATCAGCCCCGACGACGGAAAGTGGATCTCCACCGCCTACACCCTGTCCATGGGGGTGGCGATCCCGCTGAGCAAGTGGCTGAGCGAACGGGTCGGCATCACCCGGCTCTACGTCTACTGCCTGATCGCGTTCACCGTCGGATCGGCGCTGTGCGGGCTGGCCTGGAACCTGACGAGCATCGTGGCCTTCCGCATCCTGCAGGCCATCCCCGGCGGCCTCATGCCGGTGGTCGGGATGACCTTGATCTTCATGATGGTGCCCAAGGAGAAGATCGGCACCGCGATGGGGATCTTCGGGGTGGGCGTGATCGTCGCGCCCGGGATCGGCCCCACGCTCGGGGGCTGGCTGGTGGAGTACTCGACGTGGCCGATGCTGTTCTACTGCAAGATCCCGATCGGGGTGCTCGCGGCCATCGCCGCGCGCCTGATCCTGCCGCAGCGCAAGCCGACGAGCTGGCCCCGGTTCGACCCGTGGGGCTTCGCCACGATCGCCGTCGCGCTGTTCTCCCTGCTGCTGGCCACCTCCCAGGGACAGGACTGGGGCTGGACCAGCTACCCGACGCTGATCCTGCTCACGGTCAGCCTGCTGTGCTTCGCGCTGTTCGTGGTCATCGAGAACGAGCTGGACAACCCGCTGCTCGACCTGCGGGTGTTCAGGTCATGGCCGTTCGTGAACTCGATGTTCATCATCTTCCTGATCACGTTCGCGATGTTCGGCACGCTGTTCTACATCCCCCAGCTGCTGCTCGGCGTGATGGGCCTGTCGCCGCTGGACGCCGGGCTGGCGATGATGCCCACCGCGGCGTGCATGGCGGTCATGATGCCGATCGCCGGCCGGCTCTCCGACAGGTTCGGACCCCGGCTGCCGGCGAGCACCGGCATGCTCATCGCCACCTTCGCGTTCGTGCACCTCGCGCAGATCACCAGGGACGTGCCGAAGGAGAACGTCATCTTCTGGGCCAGCGTGTTCAACCTGGGCCTCGGGCTGACCATGATGCCGGTGACCAGCGGCGGGGTCGCCGCGCTCGCGCCCAGGCTGGTCAACAGCGGCAGCGCACTGAACCAGGTGGGCCTGCGGTCGGCGTCCGCGCTCGCGGTCGCCGCCCTGGGCGCGCTGTCCACCGCCCAGTCGGCGCAGATGATGTCCGACCGAGGCGCCATGGTCAACACCGGTCTCGGTCCTCGGCCCGCCGGCGCCGCCGCCCCCGCGACCGCCACCGCCACCGCCGCCGCCGGGAAGGGCGGCGCGACCGACCTCTACCCGCTCTACTCGGTGCTCAAGCTGGAGGTCACGGCGACCGCGTACGCCAACATGTTCGTCCTGCTCGCGGCGATGTGCGCGCTCGCGGGCGTGCTCGCCCTGTTCATGCCGGGTCGCCGGCCCGCCGCCTCGGCCCCGCCGCCACCGCCGAGGGCGACTCTCGCCCGGGCCGGTGCGACGCCCGGAGCCGCCGGGGGAAGGTTCGCCGGTAGTCGCCGGGCGAGATCCCGATCTGTTTGACGAAGTGGTAGCGCAGGTTGTTGGCGGTGCCGAGGCCGCTGAGCTTCGCGATCCGCTCCACCGGGAGGTCGGTGGACTCCAGCAGGCTCTGCGCTCGGCCCAGGCGCTGGTTGAGCAGCCACCGCAGCGGAGTCGTCCCGGTGGCTTCCCGCAGCCGTCGGTAGAAGGTCCGTGGGCTGACCGCCGCGCGCCGGGCCAGGTCGTCGATGGTCAGCGGCCGGTCGAGGTGGGCTCGTGCCCAGTCCAGCACGGGGGTGAGCCCGTTGCCGTCGGTGGTCGGGACGGACAGGTCGATGAACTGCGCCTGGCCGCCGGGCCGGTGCGCGGGAACCACCATCCGGCGGGCCAGCTGGTTGGCGACGTGCGCGCCGAGGTCGCGGCGGACCAGGTGCAGGCAGAGGTCGAGCCCGGCGGTCATCCCGGCGCTGGTGAGCACGTCGCCGTCGTCCACGTAGAGCACCGAGTCGTCGACCAGCACCTTCGGGTAGCGCTCGGCGAGTTGCGCGGTGTGCATCCAGTGCGCGGTGGCGCGCCGGCCGTCGAGCAGCCCCGCCTCGGCGAGCGCGAACGCGCCGACGCACAGCGAGACCATCCGGGCGCCCGCCTCATGCGCACGACGCAGGGCGGCGACCAGCTCGGGCGGCACGGGGGCGTCCGCCTCGATGACCTCGTCCGGCACCCACGCCACGATGACCGTGTCGGCGCCGACGATGTCGTCGAGCCGGTGCCGGCTGCGCAGGGCGAGCCCTCGGACGGGCTCCCGCGCCCTGGCGTCGGTCCCGCACAGCCACAGGTCGTACCAGGGGTCGGCGAGGTCCGGCTGCGGCATCCCGAACACGGTCGCGGGGATGCCCAGCTCGTACAGGTCCAGCACGCCGACCTCGTCGGGCACGACCAGGGCGACGGAACCAGCGCTCACGCCCGCCATCGTATGGCAGGAATTTGGCGTTGCCGGTCATTCCTGTCACTGGCCGGGTCCGCCGGCCGCGGCGAGCCTGGACCCATGGACACGACACAGCGGCCGGTCACCGTCATCGGCCTGGGCAACCTGGGGCGCGCGCTGGCCGAGACGCTCCTGCGCAACGGCCATCCGACGACGGTCTGGAACCGTTCCCCGGCCAGGGCGGAGCCGCTCGCCGCCGGTGGGGCGACGGTGGCGGCGACGGCCGCCGAGGCGATCGCCGCCGGCGAGCTGGTGCTCGTCGCCCTGCTCGATCCCCCGGCCGTTCGGGAGGTGCTGGCCGGCGCGGCCCAGGCCGTTCGCGGGCGCGCGCTGGTGAACCTCACCTCCGGCGGGCCGGAGCACGCCCGGGAGCTGGCCGGGTGGGCGGCTCGGCACGGGGCGCAGTACCTGCACGCGGCCGTGTACGCGGTGCCTCAGACGATCGGCACCGCCCAGTCGTCGATCAACTACAGCGGTTCGGCGGCGGTCCACGAGCGCTGGCGCGACCAGCTGGCGGTACTCGGCAGGGGCACCTTCGTCGGCGCCGACGCCGGTCGTGCCTCGGTGCACGACGTGGCCATCCTCGCCGGGATGTATGGCATGCTCGGCGGGTTCCTGCACGCCGCCGCGATGGCGAAGGCCGAGGGGATCAGCGCCGCGGAGCTCACCCCGATGCTGGTGTCCTGGCTGGGCGACGCGTTCCCGGCGCTGTCCACGTTCGCCGAGGAGATCGACCGCGCGGACTACACCACCGACGAGTCCAACCTCGCCATCAACCAGGCCGGGCTGGCCACGATCATCCACGCCAGCCGGTCGCTGGGCGTGCCCGCCGACACGCTGGTCCCGTTGAAGGAACTGATCGACAAGCAGGTCGCCGCCGGCCACGGCGCGGCCAGCCTCACGCGCGTCGTCGAGTCGCTGCGGAAAGGCACATGAGCACCGCGGTCAGCGCGTTCACCGACCTGGAAGCCGAGTTCAACGCCTACATCGCTACGTCGGGGCCATCAACTACGGCGAATCCAGGTCATCCGGGGAAGAGACCTGCGCAGCCGAATCTGGCGGGCGGCGTGACGTTGCCCTCGAACGCCGCCGGCCGGCCGCCACCGCGTTGCGGACCGCTTCCCGCAGGTTCATAATTACCTTATGCATAATGTGGTTATGGACTGCTCGGCATGAGCGCGTCCGAGGCGAAGGCCGCGAGCCCGTTCAGGCAGCCACGGGCGGTGTGGGCGGTGGCGTTCGCCTGTGTCATCTCGTTCATGGGCATCGGGCTGGTCGACCCGATCCTGCCCGCCCTGGGCGCCAGCCTGCGGGCGACGCCGGCCCAGGTGTCGCTGCTGTTCACCAGCTACCTGGTCGTCACCGCGGTGGCGATGCTCGTCGTCGGCTGGGTGTCCAGCCGGCTGGGTGCCAAGCGCACGCTGGTCATCGGCCTGGCGCTGATCGTGGTGTTCGCGGCGCTGGCCGGGCTGTCCGGCTCGATCGGTGGCATCGTCGGGTTCCGCGCGGGCTGGGGCCTGGGCAACGCCCTGTTCATCGCGACCAGCCTCTCGGTGATCGTCGCCTCGGCCAGCGGCGGCTTCGGCGGCGCGATCATCCTGTACGAGACGGCGCTCGGCCTTGGCATCGCGGTGGGGCCGCTGCTCGGCGGCGAGCTGGGCGCGATCAGCTGGCGCGGGCCGTTCTTCGGCGTGGCCGTGCTGATGGCCATCGCACTGGTCGCGACGCTGGCGTTCGTGCCACGGGGGTCCAAGCCCGCGCACCGCACCTCGCTGGCCGCGCCGCTCAGGGCGCTGCGGCACCGGGGCCTGGCGACCATGGGCGTCATGGCGCTGCTGTACAACTGGGGCTTCTTCACGATGCTCGGCTACGCGCCGTACCCGATGAAGCTCGACGCGCACCACCTCGGCCTGGTGTTCACCGGCTGGGGGCTGCTGGTCGCCGCGTTCAGCGTGCTGGTGGCGCCCCGGCTGCAGGCCCGGTTCGGCACCGCCAAGGTGCTCTACGCGAACCTGGCCGGGCTCGGCATCGTGATGGCTGCGATCGCGGCCGGCGTGGACACCCCCGAGGTCGTGATCGTGGCGGTCATCGCCAGCGGCGCGTTCATCGGCATCAACAACACCCTGACCACGCAGGCGGTCATGCTGGTCTCCCCGGTGGAGCGGCCGATCGCCTCGTCCGCGTACGGCTTCGTGCGCTTCATCGGTGGCGGGCTGGCGCCGTTCGCCGCCGGCAAGCTGGCCGAGGCCAGCAACCTGGGCGTGCCGTTCTACGTCGGCGCCGGCGCGTTCCTGCTCGCCATCGCCGTGCTCGCGTCCGGCCACAAGCTGGTGGACGCCGCCGAGCACACCGAGGCCCCGGTCCGCGCCGGCCTGGAGCGCGTCGGGCGGGCGCCGGCGCCGGAGTACCGGCCGGTGATCGTGGCGGTGGCCGCCAACGAGAACGCCGAGAGCAACGTCGACGCGGCCGCCGCGCTCGCCCGGAGCACCGCCAGCCCGCTGGAGGTCGTCCACCTGCGCGAGACCGCCGTGGTCGAGGACCAGGCCGTCGACGCCGAGGACGCCGAGCAGGCCAGGGCCAGGGTCCGCCGGCACCTCGAGCGCCTCGCCGAGCGTGGCATCGCCGCGACCGGGCAGGTGCTCACCAGCGTCGGTGACCACGCAGCGGCGGGCCGGGTGCTGGCCGAGCACGCGGCGGAGGTCTCGGCGCGCGCGGTCGCGGTCGGCCGTTCCCCGCGCGGGCCGATCGCCCAGTTCGCCGAGGGCAGCTTCACCTCCGCGCTGGCCCACCACGCCCCGTGCACGGTGGTGTTCGTCCGCCCCGACTCACCGCCGCACCCCCTGACCGCGGACTCGCTGGAGGGCCTGCGCCGCCAGTCCGCGTAGCTCACGACCGCCAGGCCCGGCGCGCGGTCAGCAGGGACAGCGGCACGAACGCGAGGGCGAACAGCTGCACGGCGCGCGTCGTGTCCAGCACCGTCGCGAGCAGCCCGACGCCGATGACCGGAACCCCGAAGGCGAGGTAGGTGACCGTGTAGAAGGCCGCGATGACCCCCGAGCGCTCCGCCTCGGTGGACGTCTCGTTGACCTGACGCATGGCGCCCATGAACGCGAGCCCCTGGCCGACCCCCGCCACCAGCGAGCAGGCCAGCACCAGCGCGGACGAGCGCCACGCCCCGGCCGGCAGCAGCCCGACCACCCCGGCCACCAGCACCAGCAGGCCGAACGCCTGCGCCTTGCGGGTGTCCAGGGTGCGAGCGAGCAGCTGGGTGACCGAGGCCGCCAGCAAGATCATCCCCGAGGCCAGCCCGGCGAGCACCAGGTTCGGCCGTTCGGCGAACGCGGCCAGGTACGACGGCACCTGCGCCAGGCACAGCGCGGTCACCGCCCAGCCCAGCGCGCTCACCGCCGCGGCCACCCGGAACCGGGCGCGCGCTCGGGCCGGGACCGCCGGCACCCGGGGGCGCCAGGCGTCGCCGAGCCGGCCCAGCTCCCCCGACAGCCTCATCACGGCGACCGAGGCGACCAGCAGCAGCGCTATCTCGATCACGTAGCAGAGCCGGGTGGGCTGGGGCAGATAGGTGGCGCTGAGCCCGGCCAGGACGGGCCCGATGCCATTGCCGGCGGTGGTCGTCAGCGTCGCCAGCAGCGACGCGCGCGTCCGGTTCCCCGAGGGCGCGGTCGCGAGCAGCGCGCTGGTGAGGGTCCCCGCCGCGGCCCCGACCGCGACACCCTGCACAGCTCGCGCGGCATACAGCCAGCCGACGCCGCGCGCCGCGGCGAACAGCCCCATCGCCACCGCCGCGCACGCCAGCGCCGGCACCAGCACGCGGCGGTAGCCCAGCGTGTCGGCGAGCGGCGCGGCCAGGCACAGCGACGGCACCAGCGTGGCCACATAGGTGGCGAACACCAGCGTCAACGTCACCGGAGGGAACCCGAAGTCCCGCTCGTACCCGGGATACAGCGGGCTGGGCATGTTCGCGCCGATCAGCAGGACCAGCAGCGCGAACGCGACACCCACGAACCGGGACCGCTCGGCTCTGCCCCGGGACGGGCCGTCGCCGAGGTCAGGCGCCCGCTGGCTCATCGCCGAGCGCCGGCAGCACCCGCTCCCCCAGGACCCGCACCGCGCGTTCCGGGTCGGGGCCGAGCGGCGGGCCGAAGGACAGGTGGGTGGCACCGGCGGCGAGCAGCCCGCGACACCGGGCGAGCACGTCGTCCGCTCCGCCCGCGATGCCCAGGCCCAGCATCGCGGGGGTCACCAGCGAGCGGGCGCCGTCGACGTCTCCGGCCGCGAGCGCGGCCTGGATGGGGTCGAAGTCGCGCACCGACAGCCCCGCCCTGGCCAGCAGGTACGGCGCGAACGACGCCCCGTAGTAGGCGATCTTCTCGGCCAGCACCGAGGCGGCGGCGTCCGGGTCGTCGTCGATGGAGCACCAGAAGCAGGCGGCCAGGTCGAGGTCGGCCAGGGTCCGCCCGGCGCGCGAGGCTCCCCCGGCGATCTGTTCGGCCGCCGTGGCGAAGTGCTCCGGCGGGTACAGCAGCGGCAGCGCGCCGTCGGCCAGCTCGCCGGCCATGGCCAGCATCTTCGGGCTCATCGCGCCGAGGTAGATCGGCGTCGGCGCCGCTCCGGTGCGCAGGTGGGCCAGCTCCGTCCAGCCCGACCCCGAGCCGGGCACGGCGGCCGGCGAGTCCCCGGCGAGCAGCGCCCTGATCGCGGTGATCGCCGAGCGGGTGGTGCCCAGCGGCGCGGTCCGCTCCAGCCCCGCCCAGCCCAGGAAGTCCTGCGCGCCGGCGCCGAGGCCGAGCAGGAAACGCCCGCCGGAGACCTCCTGCAGGGTCGCGGCCATCATCGCGATCTCGGCCGGGTGCACGGAGTACGGGTTCCAGATCCCGGACCCGATCTTGATCTTCTCGGTCGCGGTGGCCAGCACCGTGAGGATGACCGGTCCGGAGCGCAGGAACAGGTCGTTGGACACCCACATCTGGTCGAACCCGTGCCGTTCGGCGGTGCGCGCGATGCGGGTCAGGGTCTCCACGTCGAGGTCGTTGTTGAGCCGGATGCTGGTCGTCACGCTCACCCGGCGGCCTCCGCGTCCAGCTCGACCTCGACCAGGACGCCGTCGTCGCCGATCAGCCCGGACACGAACAGCATGGTGTTGGCCGGGCGGTGCGCGGCGAACACCTCAGCGTGCGCCCGCGCGGCCCCTCGCCAGTCCGCCGACGGCGCGAGGTACACCCGCGTCCGCAGCACGCTCTCCGCCCCGCCACCGAGCCGCCGCACCGCATCCACCGCGCGCGCCAGGGCCTGCGCGGCCTGGGCGTAGGTGTCCAGCGTCTCGCCCGGCGCGAGCCTCGCGGTGGTGCCGCTCACCGCGATCCGGGATCCCTCCCGAGCCGCCCTGGCGTACCCCGCGATCTCCTCGGTCGCGCCGCCCTCGACGAACCGTGTCCGCACTACCCTGCCTCCCGCACCGTGTGTCCGTCCCCGCCATGACTGGCCTGGCCCAGCGTCTGCCGGCTGGTCTCCGGCGCCCACCTCCAGGCCACCGCCAGCCCGGCGGCCAGGATCACGGCGGTGATCAGGATCGTGGTGTGCACGCCGACCGCGTCGATGGCCAGCGGCAGCAGGAAGGTGCCCACCGCGGCCCCGACCCTGCTGATCGAGGTGCACAGCCCGACGCCGGACGCCCTGACCTCGGTGGGGAAGATCTCGCTCGGGTACACCGAGGTCACCACCTGCGCGCAGCCGATGATCAGGATGAACAGCGCGAGCAGCACCAGCGCCGCCGTGCCCGGCGCCCCACGCCACAGGCCGAGCACCACCGCGAGCAGCACCAGCGCGGCGGTGCTGGACAGGATGAACGGGCGGCGCCCCGCGTAGGCGATGGCGAAGATCCCGGCCGTGGACCCGATCAGCAGGAACAGGTTCGAGCCCAGCTCCCCGACCGCGTCGTCGTGCACGCCCAGCGAGGACAGCACCGAGGGCAGGAAGGTCAGGATCGCGAACAGCGGCACGACCTGGCTGAACCAGTAGACCCCGCCGACGGCGATCCGGGACCGGTACTCCCGGGAGAACAGGGTGCGGAAACGGGCCGGCCGTTCCAGGTCGCGCTCGTCCAGGTCGGAGAGGGTCGCGCGCGGGTCGATGTGCTCGCGCACCACCCGCAGCGCCTCCTCGGCGCGGCCGTGGCGCACCAGCCAGCGCGGCGACTCCGGGCAGCCGATCCGCATCAGCCCGACCAGGAACGCGGGCACCGCGGCGCTGGCCAGCATCCACTGCCACGCGTTCGGCCCCGACCCGCTCAGCAGCGAGCCGACCAGGTAGGACGCGAAGAACCCGATGCTCCAGATGGCGCTGATCGCCGCGAGCAGCGCGCCTCGGTAACGGCGCGGGGCGAACTCGGCGAGCATCGACGGCGAGATCGCATAGTCCGCGCCGATCGCGATGCCCAGCACCAGCCGCAGCGCGAACACCCACGCCACGTCGGTGACGACCAGGTGCAGCAGCGAGCCGACGACGAACACCGCCAGGTCGAGGGTGTAGATCGCGCGCCGGCCGACCCGGTCGGTCAGCCAGCCGAACAGCAGGCTCCCGACGAACAGCCCGATCAGCGCGGACGAGCCGAGCAGGCCCGTCCACACCGGCCCCAGCCGGACCTGCTCGGAGTAGTGGCTCAGCGCCGGCCCGATGATGCCGAGCATGTAGCCGTCGCACAGGATCCCGCCCGCGCTGAACGCGGCCACTCGCAGGTGGAACCGGTTCAGCGGGGCGTCGTCCATCGCCGTCGTCTCGGACCCGCTGTCCATACCCACCCCTCGCCGGCACCCGGTCCGGTACAGCTTCGCATCCCGGAGCGGAACGGCGCCCGTTGAAGGAGCGCGCAATAACAAATCAAAAACAGGGTTTCGTCAGAACGAAATGCCGGTTCAGCATGGAAAAAGGGCGCCGAAAGAATAGCGGCGCGGGCGGGCGATGGCCCAGGATGGGCGGGTGTCCGGAGGACGGTCCGCGGATAGGCGCTCGGGTGCCATGAGGTTGCTCGCGCTGCTCGCCGCCTTCGAGCGCGGCGACGACACGCTCGGCTTCGGAGAGCTGGCCGACGCGGCGGAGCTGCCCCCGTCCACCGCCCACCGCCTGGTCCGCGACCTGCTCGGGTGGGGCGCGCTCGAACGCACGTCCTCGGGCCGGTACCGGATCGGCGAACGCCTGCGGCGGCTCGATGCACGGTCGGGCAGGGAGCCCGACTTCGGCGGGTCGCGTGCCCCGTCCCCGATCCGCATCGGAACCATCGCGGGCCGCTACCGCCCGAGCGACCCGGGATGGACCGGCAAGCTCCTGCTCGCGACCGCCCCGTACCGGCCGCCGGCGCCCCCGGCCCGCTCCGCGACGACGTACGGCGGCGGTGGACCTCCTCCCCCGTAGCCTGGACGCATGCGCGCCAGCCTTCGCACGGACCTGACGGCGGCCCTCAAGACCCGCGACCGGGTCGCCGTCACCGCCCTTCGCTCGGCCCTGGCGGCGATCGAGAACGCCGAGGCCCTCCCCTCCGACGGCCGGCTCGACACCTCCACCGGCAGCGAGCACGTTGCCGGGGCGGCCGCCGGCCTGGGCGCGGCGGAGGCCGGACGCCGTCGGCTCACGGACGCCGACCTCCGCTCGATCGTCGAGAACGAGGTGCGGGAGCGCTCGGCGGCCGCGCGGGAGTACGAGCGGCTCGGTCGCGACGACCAGGCCGAGCGACTCCGCGCGGAGGCCGAGGTGCTGGCCCGCTACCTGACGGCTTAGAACGCGAGCGCGCCGACGAGGATCGCGAACCCCAGCGCCCACGCCGTGACGATGCCCACGGCGATGGTCAGCCACCCGACCGGGCGGGCGATGTTCTTGCCCAGCGCCAGCAGCGCCCAGAACAGGCCCCACAGGACGGCCCAGGCGAACCAGTCGAGCCCCAGCCACCACACGGCGGGGTTCCCGCCGGTCGCCGCCAGGGTGTAGATCCCGGCCGGGACCGCGGTGACCGCCACGAACAGGCAGTACCAGCCGAACGCGCGGCCCCCGGCATCCAGGAACTGGTTGAACGCCACCCACAGGTACGTGAACGCGAACAGGAAGATGTAGCCACCGCTTCGCACGGAGCTCAGGTCGTTCTTGACCCCGCCCTGCACGAGGAAGATGACCGCGATCACGACACCGACGAAACCCGTGAAGATATTCAGTACCGCCACTTCACGGTTTTGTATGAACAGCGGCGACCGTTCCCGTTGAGCCTCGCCCTCCGCCCCCGCCGGCACGGCCGCTGCCTGCCCGATCAGCCAGATGCCGTTCACACAGAGAACGGCCCCGACATACAACAACACAACGCCCAACAACATCGAAACTCACCCCGTGTCTTGTTCACGAGCGTGAAACATCAATGGCGGTGCAACGATGAGTGCGGCATGGGCCGTCCGCTTTTCGTGGACACCACTCGCGGCTGCTCGCTGCTGGCCTCCTCGGCGGCCAGCGCACGCCGCAGGGGTGAGCTCAGCGCGGGCAGGCTCGGCGGGGTGAACACCCGCCGAGCGCTGTCCCCACACGTCGGGCACCGCGTGTCATCGTCGACCTCGGCCATCGAGCACTGCCGCTCGAACCGGCCACAGTCGGTGCACCTGAAGACATACACCGGCATGTCGAGCTCAGCTCGTCCTCGCCGCCGCGCCGCGCGCCGCCGCGAGCGGGCCTTCCTTGTTCGGCCGGATATCGAAGTCGAATATCTCGGTCGGAAGGTAGAGCGAGCAGCACGCATTGGGAATGTCGACGACGCCGGAGACCCGGCCCTCGATCGGGGCGGACCCGAGCAGCAGGTAGGCCTGCTCGCCCGAGTACCCGAACTTCTTGAGGTACTCGATCGCGTTGAGGCACGCCCGGCGGTAGGCGACGGTGGCGTCGAGGTAGTAGTTCTCCCCCGTGTTCTCGTCCACCGACACGCCGATGAAGGTCAGGAACTCGCTGTAGCGGGGCTCGACACGGCCCGGGATGAGCACCGGGTTCGTGGTGATCCCGTACCTCTCCATGCCGCCCTTGATCAGGTCGACGCCGAAGTCGATGAACCCGCCCATCTCGATCGCGCCGCAGAACGTGATCTCGCCGTCGCCCTGGGAGAAGTGCAGGTCGCCGCCGGAGAGCTTGGCGCCGGGCACGTGGACCGGGTAGTAGACGCGGCTGCCCCTGGTGAAGTTCTTGATGTCGTGGTTGCCGCCGTTCTCCCTGGCCGGGACGGTCCGGGCGCCTTCCCGGCCGACGCGCGCCAGCTCCGCACCGGACAGCGTGCCGGCGAGGACCCCGTCCTCCAGCGGAGGCAGCGCGAGCGGCGGGACGCGGTCCGGGTCCCTGTCGATCAGCGCCTGCTCGCGGCGGTTCCACTCGGCGAGCAGCTCCGCGGACGGGGCGGTGCCGAACAGGCCGGGGTGGGTGATGCCGGTGTAGCGCACGCCCGGGACGTGCCGGGAGGTCGCCTCCTGGCCCCGGAAGTCCCAGATGGCCTTGTACGCGTCCGGGTAGTGGTCGGTCAGGAAGCCGCCGCCGTTCTCCTTGGAGAAGATCCCGGTGTAGCCCCAGCCCTGCCCGGGGGCGTCGCCCTGCTCCTGCGGCCCCTGGCACGGGCCGAGATCGAGAATGTCCACCACCAGGAGGTCGCCCGGCTCGGCGCCCTGGATCTCGACGGGTCCGCTCAGCATGTGCGCCACGTTGAGGTTGACGTCCCGTACGTCATTGGCGGAGTCGTTGTTGCCGAGCTGGGAGTCGGTCCACTCCCGGCACTCCACCCGGAAGTCCGAGCCCGGGCGCACCGACGCCGCCGGCGGGATGTCCGGGTGCCATCGGTTGTGCCCCGGGACGGCCTGATCCCGCATCGACTTGGTCTGATCAACACTGAATACGACCTCGGGCACAGCTCCTCCTTCCGGACACCCCCCACTCAAAATACTTCCGCATGAAAATATTCCTAGATCTTCATGATGTCAATGGCGCATATCCGGCGGTGGAATGACGAGCACCGGGCGGTGTTGGTAATGGATCACGGCGTGGGACACGGACGGTTCGAACAGCCTCGGGATGACCGTCCGAAGCCCCTCGCCCCGGGTGCCGACCGCGATGAGCAGGGCGTCGTGCTCGTCGGCGACGCGACACAGCTCGTCGGCCGGGTCGCCACGCCGGGTCTCGTAGTCCCAGCCGACGCCCCGGCCGGCGAGCAGCCGCGCCACGTGGTCGCGGTGCTCGGCGAGCTCGTCGCGGGCGCGTTCCTCCCAGTCGGCGGCGTCCGGATCGACCGGATAGTCCTCCAGGCAAGCCACGTGCACCACCCACAGCCGGGCGGCCAGCCGGCGGGCGAGGTCGGCGGCGGCGACCAGCGCGTGGTCGTTCTCCGAACCGGGGCCGTAACCGACGACGATCGTTGCCACCGTTGCCGCCGCCGCGTCCGAGTGCGTCATCTCGTCCCCGCCTGTCCCTGTGGGCGCGTCGGGTACCAGCCTGCTCAGGAATGCAGGACCACGCCAGTGAGCCACCACGAAAGGGCGGCCACCGCCAGGCCGGCGACCGCGCTGCCCGCCACGTTCGCCACCGCCGTGGCGCGCGCCCTGCCCTCGAGCAGGACGAAGGTCTCGTAGCTGAACGTGCTGTAGGTGGTCAGCGCGCCGCACAGGCCGACCATGACCGAGGACTGCACCGCCGCCGGCAGCACGTCGCTGACGCCGGTCAGGCCGCCGAGGATGAACGAGCCGATCATGTTCACGGTGAACGTGCCCCACGGGAACCGGGTGCGGTGGCGGGTCTGGACCGCGCGGTCGATCAGGTAGCGCGCCGGGGCCCCGATCGCCGCGCCCAGCGCCACCCACAGCACCGCGCTCATCGGTCGACCCATCGGGCCACCAGCCGGGTCGCCGCCGCCCCGGTCGCGCAGGCGAGCAGCGCGACCAGCGGGGTCAGCACGAAGTACGCGGCGGCCGCCCCGAGGCGCCCGGCGTCGGCCTGCGCCAGGACCTCGACGGTGTAGGAGGAGAACGTGGTGTAGCCGCCGAGGACCCCGACGCCGAGGAACGGGCGCACCAGCCGATGCGGCTCGACCAGCTCGGTGATCACCACCATCAGCACGCCGATCAACAGGCAACCGGTGATGTTGATCAGCAGCGTCGCCCACGGCCAGCCGCCGGGGCCGTGCGGCATCAGCAGGCCGAGCCCGTACCGGGCCTCGGCGCCGAGAATTCCGCCCAGCGCGACCGCGACGACGATCACGCCGGGCGACTCTACATCGCTCGTTCGGCTTTCAACCGTTCCAGCGAGGCGTCCACGGCTCGGAGGGTGTGCTCGACGTCGGCCTCGGAATGGGCGGCGGACACGAAGCACCGCGACCCCATCAGGTCCACCCCCTCCAGCAGCATCGCCTTGCGGAACAGGGCGCCGAGCGGGCCGTTTCCCCTGGCCAGCCGGGCGCCGTCCTCCTCGCGGTGGGAGCTGTCGCCGCGCAGCAGCCCCGGCGGGTCGCCCAGGAAGATGTTCAGGATCGAGCTTCGGCCGTACGCCATGCCCGGCACGGAGTGCCGCTCGAACGCGTCGTTGATCCCGTCGCGCAGGGTCGCCGCCCGGTCGGTGGCCCGCGCGACCGGCTCCTCGGCCTTGAGCAGGCGCAGCGTCGCCACGCCCGCGGCGGCCGCGAGCGGGTTGGCGTTCCAGGTCCCGGGGTGCGGAACCGTCCGGAACCGGGCCCACTCCGGGTCGTCGCCTCGGACCAGGGGTTCCATGAACCGCGAGCCGCCGGCGACGGCGCCCGCCGCGACACCGCCGCCGACGATCTTGCCGAGCGTGGTGAGGTCGGGGGTGACGCCGAAGTACTCCTGGGCCCCACCGCGCGCATAGCGGAAGCCGGTCACGACCTCGTCGAAGATCAGGACTATCCCCCGCTCCCGGGTGAGCCGGCGCAGGCCGGCCAGGAACTCCGGGTCGCTCGGGACGGTGTCGCCGTGCGCCCCGCCCGGCTCCAGGATCAGCCCGGCGATGTCGTCGCTGTTGTCGCTGCTCTCCACCAGCCGCCGGGTCGCGTCCAGGTCGTTGAACGGCGCCACCAGCACGGAGTCCCGCACGTCCGGCGTGAGGCCCACCGAGTAGGGCACGTCGAACGGCGGCATGTAGCCGACCATGACCGCGTCGTGCCAGCCGTGGAAGTTGTAGGTGAACTTCACGATCTTGTTCCGGCCGGTGTGGGCGCGGGCGAGGCGCAGCGCCATCTGGGTGGCCTCACCGCCCGCCGCCATGAACCGCACCTGCTCGGCCGAGGGCACCAGCTCACAGACCAGCCGCGCCCACTCCAGCCCGAGCTCCGTCTCGCCGCCCGCGTGCAGCCCGTTGGGCAGCTGCGCCGCGAGCGCCTCCAGCACGGCGGGGTGGCCGTGACCCAGCAGGTTCGCGCCGTGGCCCATCCAGTAGTCCACGTACTCGTGGCCGTCCACGTCCCACTTCCGCGCCCCCCGGCACCTGTCGATGAACAGCGGAAACGGGTCGAACGCCCGCGCGAGGTGGGTGGCGCCGCCGGGTACGAGGTCCGCCTGTTCCCGGAATCGGCGCTCCGAGATCGGGTTGGCCTGCCGGTACGCGTCGGCGACCGTTACGCTCACGGTTCCTGTCATCCGTCGGATCTCCTTGTCATGTCGTCGTCATTGTCGTCGTCGTAACCTTCGACCGGGCATTGATGAGATAGACGCCCCTGGTGAGCAGCGGCACCACGAAGATCAGCAAAAAGGCGTAGGCGAAGTATGTGTACCCCTTGTCGACCAGCGCGATGATGCCCAGCTGCGAGAGGAAGAACGACGCGGCGAGGATGACCGCCGAGCACGCCCCGCGCCTGGGCATCGTCAGCGCCTTCCGTCCTCCTTCCTCCAGCGAGCTGTTCACGCGTTGAATGAAGGCGTGGATGTTCGATGCGGACGTGTCGACGACCGCGTAGACGAACACGACGGCGAACAGGCCCGCAAAGACGCTGCCCCCGGACCGCTCGAACATGACCAGCCAGGGAATCGGCGCCTCGACGACGCTCTTCTCGTAGAAGCTGGCCAGCGCGAGATAGGTGAGCGCGAAGGGGACGACCACGAGCACCGAGGACAGAACGCCCGAGAACACGGCCTCCGACCTCCTGGTCTGCCGGTCGAGACAGAAGAGAACCGGAATGAGCGCGGAGATGTTGTACCCGACGTACACCAGCCCCGACAGTAGCGCCGCACCTAGGCTCGGCGAGGCGGCGAGCGACGTGTCCCCCCTGGTGAACAGGCTCTCCACCGCGTCCCAGCGCTGCACTAGCACGAAGATCGCGAATGCGCTGATCCCGCCGGAGAACAGCAGGCTCCCGAGCACGTCGAAGCGCTCGAAAAGGCCCCGGCCGAAGAAGAGAACCAGCCCGATGAGCACGAAGACACCCAACACCGCGACAAGATAGGGAACGCCGAACGCCCTCGACAGCACCTCGCCGACCCCGGACGTGACGATCCCCGTGACGAGAATGGTGAGCACAATCCACAACACGTCGAACAACGGCCACAGCGGGCCGACCAGCTCACGAATGTACTCGCGATAGTTGTACGTCCGCAGGACACGCGCCAGCTCGTACCCGAGGGCGCACAGCACCGCGAATCCCACGAATATGACGGGCAGCGTCCAGACGCCGACGGCGCCGAACTGCCCCGCGTACTGCGCCACTTCCCTACCGGTGCTGAACCCCGGACCCACCTCGACGATCTGGAAGACCGCCGCCGGCAGGAGTACCGCTCGACCGAACGATTGAACCGAGTTCCCCATGGCGTTTCCGTCCCGTAGGCATGACGGCTCGCCGTTGAGCCGCTCACCTACCATCCACCAGCCGCGTCACCGGCGCACCCCGGCGTACACTGCTTCCAAGATGTGGAAGGGGGACTCCTGGGTATGGCATCTGACGAACAGGCCGGCGGTGGCCCGGTGCTCGGCGCGCAGACGATCTCCCGCGCGTTCGCGGTGCTTCGCCTGTTCCGCGACCACCAGGGCGACCTGGGCGTGGGCGTGGTCGCGCGCGAGCTGGGCCTGAACCTGAGCACCACACACCGCATCGTGCGCGCCCTGGTCGCCGAGGGCTACCTGGCGCAGAACAAGGACAGCGAGCGCTACTACCTCGGCACCGCCGCGCTCCTGCTCGGCCAGGCCGCGCACCGCAACTTCGCGCTCGACGTGGTGTACCCGGTGCTGCGGCGGCTGGCCGAGGGCACCGGGGAGTCGGTCAACCTGGGCGTGCTCGCCGGCGACAAGGTGGTCGTCGTCGAGCGCGTCGAGTCCGCCAAGCCGCTGCGCTTCACCCAGCCGCCCGGCACCCGTGTCCCGCTGCACGCCTCGGCGATGGGCAAGTCGCTGCTCGCGTTCAACGAGGACGTCCGCGAGCACCACCTCACCAGCGGGCGCCGCCTGGACCGTCTGACGCCCAATACGCACACGACGCTCAAGGCCCTGCGCTCCGAGCTGGACCTGATCCGGGCCAGGGGCTGGAGCACCGACGACGAGGAGTCCCACGTCGGGGTCCGCTGCGTCGGCGCCCCGATCCGCGACGGGGCCAGCATCGCCAGGGCCGCGATCGCGGTGCAGGCGCCGTCGGTGCACGTCCCGGTCGAGCGCTTCGACGAGCTCGGACCCGAGGTGACCAGGGCCGCCAAGGAGATCTCCACCCTGCTACCCCCCGGCCACGGCTTCTGACTCACCGTCGGGCGTCGGGAGCTTCTTGGACGGGTCGATGCACAGGGCGGTGAGGCCGCCGATGACGAGCAGGCCGGCGGACACCGCGAACGGCACCACCCAGCCCTGGGTGCGGTCCACCAGCAGGCCGAAGACGGCCGGTGACACGATGCCGGCGAGGCCGAAGCCGGTGTTCATCAGGCCGCCGGCGGTCCCGGCGTGGTCGGGCGCGACGTCCATCGGGATCGACCAGAGGACGGCGTTGGTCAGCTCCAGGAAGAAGAACGCGAGCGCCAGGCAGATGGTGACCAGCACGAGCTGGTGCACGAACAGCGTGGGCACGATGAAGACGAACGAGCCCAGCAGGCCCACGACCAGCACCGAGCGGCGTGCGATGCGCAGGCTGCCGGTGCGGCGGAGCAGGGCGTCGGAGACCACCCCGCCCAGGGTGTCGCCGACCACGCCCGCCAGGAGCACCAGCGTGGTGAACAGCGCGAACTTCTCCAGCTGCAGGTGGTACCCGTTGGCGAAGAAGGACGGGATCCAGGTCAGGTACACCCACAGCATCCAGCCGTAGGTGAAGTCCACGAACGTGACGGGCAGGATGCGGCGCAGCAGCGGGCCCCACGGCACCGGCGGGCGCTGGTCGGCGCGCTGGCGCTCGCTGAGCTCGGACAGCTCCTCGTCGGTGATCCGGGGGTGTTCGGCCGGCCGGTCCCGGTAGCCGCGCAGCCACACCACCGCCCACACCAGGCTCACCGCGCCGAGCACCCAGAACGACGCCCGCCAGTCGAACAGCGCGATGATCCCGGCCACCGCCAGCGGCGCGACGGCGTTGCCGAGCCTGGCGAACGAGTGCGTGATGCCCTGGCCGAAGCCGCGCTGGTCGGCGGGTAGCCAGCGGGACATCGCCTGGGTGGCCCCGGGGAACGCCGCGCCCTCGCCGAAGCCCAGCGCCAGCCGCGCCGCGAACAGGCTGACCAGCCCGGTGGCGAACCCGGTGAGCGCGGTGGACAGCGCCCAGATCAGGCCCACGCCGAACAGCAGCCGGCGCGGACCGAACCGGTCGGCCAGCCAGCCGCCGAACACCTGGAAGAACGCGTACGGGATCGCGAACGCGGACAGCACCAGGCCCAGCTCAGTGTTGGACAGGTGCAGGTCAGCGCGGATGTAGGGCGCCGCCGTCGCGATGTTCACCCGGTCCACGTAGGTGATGAAGTACATCGCGCAGAGCAGCAGCAGGATCGAACCGCGCACCCGGCCCCGGTAGGCCCGCAGCAGCCCGGTGTTGACCGAGCCGGCCCGGCGGGTCGTCGTCCAAGACTTCATCGTCTGGCACCGCCTGATTCCAATTAGTGGAAGCGAATGCCACAATAAGGTAGAGAGCCGCTTCGCTTGTGTCAACGCTCACAGCCGCCGTCGCCGTTGACGACCCGTGACCCTCCCCCGTACGTTGTGGGACGGCATGCCACATAGTGAAAGGATGCGGGCATGACGACAACCCAGGTCAGCACCACCGCCGCCGAGACGGTCGCCGCGTTGGTCGCGCGGGCACGGGCCGCGCAGGCGGTCTTCGAGGGCTACGACCAGCGGCGGGTGGACGATGTGGTGGCCGGGGTCGCCTGGGCGATCTACCAACCGGACCGGGCGAAGGAGCTGGCCGAGCTCGCGGTGCGCGACACCGGCCTGGGCCGGGTGGCGGACAAGGTCGCGAAGAACCAGCGCAAGACCATGGGCACCCTGCGCGACCTCACCGGGGCGAAGTCGGTGGGCGTGATCTCCGAGGACCCGGCCACCGGGATCACCGAGTACGCCAAGCCGGTCGGGGTCGTCGCCGCCGTCTGCCCGTCCACGAACCCGGCGGCCACCCCGGCGAACAAGACGATGATGGCGCTCAAGGGCCGCAACGCGGTGATCCTCTCGCCGTCGCCGAAGGGCGAGTCGACCTGCCGGCTGCTGGTCGAGCACATCCACGCCGAGCTGGACAAGGTGGGCGCACCGCGCGACCTCGTTCAGTATGTGGAAGGCGCAAGCAAGGAGCTGACCCACGAGCTGATGCGCCAGGCCGACCTGGTGGTCGTCACCGGCTCGCAGCGCAACGTGCGGCAGGCCTACCGCAGCGGCACCCCCGCGATCGGGGTCGGCGCCGGCAACGCCCCGGTGATCATCGACGCGGACGCCGACGTGGCCGACGCCGCCGAGAAGATCAGGCGGAGCAAGACGTTCGACTACGCGACGAGCTGCTCGTCGGAGAACTCGGTGCACATCCACGCCGACGTCTACCGGCAGGCGCTCAACGCGCTGCGCGAGCAGGGCGGCTACCTGCTGACCGGCGAGGAGAAGCAGCGGCTGCGGGCGGTGATGTGGCCGGACGGCAAGCTCAGCTCGGCGGTCACCGCCCAGCCCCCCGACAAGATCGCCGCACTGGCCGGGCTGGACGCGCCGGGCGCGGAGTTCTTCATGGTCGAGGAGGACGGCGTGGGGCCGGACCACCCGTTCAGCGGCGAGAAGCTGTCGGTGGTGCTGACCGTCTACCGGTTCACCGACCTGGAGCAGGCGCTGTCGCGCATCCAGCTCCTGCTCGACCACCAGGGCGCCGGCCACTCCTGCGGCATCCACACCCGGACCGAGGAGCACGCCCGGCTGGTCGCGTCCCGGTTGAAGGTCGCCCGCGTGCTGGTGAACCAGGCGCACTGTTTCGGCACCGGCGGCTCGTTCGACAACGGGCTCGGGTTCACGCTGACCATGGGCGCCGGCACCTGGGCCGGCAACAGCATCAGCGACAACCTCTCCTACCGGCACTTCCTCAACATCACCCGGCTGGCCCGGGTCATCGAGCCCCGGGTTCCGACCGAGGAGCAGCTGTGGGGCCACTACTTCGACAGCTACGGGCGGTGACGCGGTGAAACTGCTGGAGCATCAGGGGAAACGGCTGCTCGCGGGGGCCGGCGTGCCGATCCCGGCCGGCCGGGTGGTGCGTGCGCCCGAGGAGGCGGCGTGGGCAGCGGCCGAGCTGGGCGGTCCGGTGGTGTTGAAGAGCCAGGTGCCGTCCGGCAAGCGGGGCAAGGCCGGTGCGATCCGGTTCGCCGACACCCCCGAGCGGGCCGCCGAAGAGGCACGCGCGTTGCTGGGCGCCGAGGTGGGCGGCGCGGTGGTGGGCGAGCTGTTGGTGGAGGAGCGCGCGGACATTCGTGACGAGCTGTACGCGGCGGTGCTCAACGACCCGGCCAGCAAGGGGCCGCTGGTGCTGTTCTCCACCGCCGGCGGGATGGACGTCGAGGACGCCGACCTCGTCAGGCGGCTGCCGGTGGACATCCGCGCGGGCCTGACCGAGCCGGACGCCCGGACGCTGCTCGACGGGCTGGCGCCGGCCGTGGCGGACCGGGTCGCGGCGGTGCTGCTGGCGCTGTACCGGCTCTACCGCGACGTGGACGCCGAGCTGGTCGAGGTCAACCCGCTGGTGGTGACCGCCGCCGAGCAGGTCCTCGCGCTGGACAGCAAGATCTCGATCGACCCCGGCGCGCTGGCCCGTCGCGCGGAGATGTTCGCCGACGTCGCCGAGCGGGAGGCCGACAGCGGCTCGGAGCTGGAGCGGCGCGGGCGCGCGCTGGGCCTGCAGTACATGGAGCTGGACGGTGACGTCGGCGTGCTGGCCAACGGGGCCGGGCTGACCATGACCACCCTGGACGCGGTCAACCACTACGGCGGCCGTCCGGCGAACTTCCTGGAGATCGGCGGCGACGCCTACACCAAGGCCACCCCCGCGCTGCGGCTGGTGCTGGACAACCCCCGGGTGCGCAGCCTGGTGGTGAACTTCTGCGGCGCGTTCGCCCGCACCGACGTGATGACCGAGGGCGTGGTCGCCGCCATCGAGGAGCTGCGCCCGGAGCTGCCGATCTTCTTCTCCATCCACGGCACCGGCGAGGAACGGGCGATCGAGCTGGTGCGCGACCGGCTCGGGCTGCAGCCCTACGACAGCATGGACGACGCGGTCCGCGCCGCCGTGGCGGCCGCCGCCCCGATCGGGAAGGGTGCCTGATGCTGGTCACCACCGACGAGAACGTCATCGTGCAGGGGCTCACCGGGCGGCAGGGGTCGTTCTGGGCCGGGCGGATGGCCGAGTGCGGCACCCGGATCGTGGCCGGCGCGAGCCCGGGCAAGGGCGGCCGGGAGGTCGACGGCGTGCCCGTCTACGACTCGGTCACCGACGCCGCCCGCCGGCACCGGCTGGACATCAGCGTGCTGTTCGTGCCGCCGCTGTCGGTGCGGGCCGCCGCGGCCGACGCGGTGCGCGCGGGCGTGCGCAAGCTGGTGCTGCTCACCGAGCACGTGCCGTACCAGGACGTCATGCACGTGCTGGCCGAGGCGCGCGACCACGGCATGAAGGTGCTCGGACCCAATACCGCCGGGCTGGTGGTGCCGGGGGTGGCGTCGGTGGGGATCATGCCGGGGTTCGCCGGCAACATCTTCCGTCCCGGTTCGGTCGGCGTGATCTCGCGCAGCGGCAGCCTGGGCACGCTGGTGGCGATGAGCCTGGTCACCTCGGGGTACGGGCAGTCGGCGTTCATCGGCATCGGCGGGGATCCGTTGCTCGGTACCACCACGCTGGACGCGCTGCGCGAGCTGGACCGCGACCCGCGTACCGAGGCGGTGGTGCTGGTCGGCGAGATCGGCGGCACCATGGAGGAGGACGCCGCCGCCTACCTTTCGGACATGGCCAAGCCGGTGGTCGCGTTCATCGCCGGGCGCAGCGCCCCGCCGGACCGTCGGATGGGCCACGCCGGCGCGATCGTCAGCGCCGGTCGGGGCAGCGGCGAGTCCAAGGTGGCGGCGCTGCGGGCGGCCGGGGCCACGGTGGTCGACCTGCCCAGCCAGGTCGGTGCCGCGCTGCGCGAGCGCGGCGTCACCACATCGCCGCCGCCACCCGCTCGGCGGCCTTGACCACCAGCGAGCCCAGTTCCGGGACCCGGTCGTCGGGGATCCGGACCTCCGGGCCCTGCACGGCCAGGGCGGCCGTGGCGGTGCCGCCCTCGCCGAGGATGGGCGCCGCGACCCCGCACACGCCGGGCAGCCGTTCGCCCCGGTTGTGGCTGTACCCCCGCCGGCGCACCCGCTCCAGGTCCTCGAGGAGGTCGTCAGGCGAGGTGATCGTCGCCGGGGTGAGCCGCTCCAGCCCGCCGAGCGCGGCGACCTCGGCGGCCGGGTCCATGGCGAAGGCCAGCAGCGCCTTGCCGGTGCTGGTGCAGTACAGCGGGATGCGGGCGCCGACGGTCTCGGTGAACCGCAGCGGCTGTGGCGACTCAATGCGTACCACCACCAGGCCGGCGTCGCCGTCCCGGATGACCAGGTTGACCGACTCCCCGGTGGCCTCGGACAGCTCCTCCAGCACCGGCTTGGCGGCGTCGAAACCGAGGGTGCGCCCGGCCGCGCTGCCGAGCAGGAACGCCTCCCGGCCGAGGCGGTACCGCTCGGTGCGGGCGTTCTGGGCCACGAAGCCGGCACCGGCCAGGGCGCGCACGATCCGGTGCGTGGTGCTGGTGTTCAGGCCCACGGCGCGGGCGATCTCGGTGACGCCGACCTCGCCGTCGGCGTCGCGCAGCACCCGCAGCACCGCCAGCGCCCGCAGGATCGTCTGGGTGCCGGCGACCTTGCCCCGGTCGTCCGGCGAGCTGTCCTTCCACATATTGAAAGGACTGTATCAAGGGCGGTCGGCGCTACCGGGACGCCACCGCCTGTACGGCGCTGATCAGGGCCATCGTCTCGATGTCCGTGCTGGCGCAGCCCCGGGAGAGGTCGTTGAGCGGCCGCGCGACCCCCTGCAGGATCGGGCCGTACGCGCTGGCCCCCGCCAGCCTCTCGGCGATCTTGTAGCCGATGTTGCCGGCGTCCAGGTTGGGGAACACCAGCACGTTGGCCCGGCCGGCGACCCGCGACCGGGGTGCCTTCAGCGCGCCGACCGTGTCCACCAGGGCGGCGTCGAGCTGCAGCTCGCCGTCCACCTCGACGCCGTGAAGCCGCTCGCGGACCAGCGCCGTGGCCGTGCGCACCTTCCGCACGCAGGCGTGCGAGGCGCTGCCGTTGGTGCTGAAGGAGAGCATCGCCACCACCGGCCGGGCGCCGGTCAGGGCGCGGTGGGTGTCGGCCGCGCCGGCGGCGATGTCGGCGAGCGCGTCGGCGTCCGGGTCGGGGACAACGGCGCAGTCGGCGAACGTGAGCGCCCGGCCGTCCGGCAGCAACATCAGGAACGAGCTGCTCAGCGTGCGGACCCCGGGAGCGAGGCCGACGATGCGCAGCCCGGCGCGCAGCACGTCGGCGGTGGGCCTGGACGCGCCGGCCACGCAGGCGTCCACCCGTCCGGTGGCCAGCGCGGCGGCGGCGAGCGAGAACGGGTCGGTGTCGGTCGTTCTCTCTTCCACCGCGGGGTCGCCGGCGAGCGTGCCGGTGTCCAGGATCGTGTCCTCGTTCAGCGGCACGCCCAGCGCGGCGGCCGTTTCCGTGATCGCGGACGCCGACCCGACCAGCAGCGGCCGGATCTCGCCGCGCTCGCGCAGCCGGGCGGCCGCGCGGATGGCCCGCTCGTCGGTGCCGTCGGCCAGCGCGACCGTCGGCGCCAGGCCCGCGACCCGCGCCCGCCACGACTCGGGCAGGGTCGGAGTCTCGACGGCCACGCTCATACCCGTGAGGATCACCCGCGCGCCGGCGCGGCGACAGGGCCAGAACCACGCGCGATGGCGGGTCCAGTCGCGCCGTCGAGGAGGGCGCGATGCCCCGTACGTTGATCGAGATCGACAGGTTCTCCGACGAGCCGCTGTACCGGCAGGTCCGGCGCGCGATCGAGCACGGCATCGCGATCGGCACCTTCGACCCGGCGCGCCGGCTGCCCAGCTCGCGCCAGCTCGCCACCGACCTGGGCGTCTCCCGCAACACGATCAACCTGGCCTACCAGGAGCTGATGGCCGAGGGATACGTGGAGAGCAAGGAGCGCAGCGGCCTGTTCATCAACCGCGACATGCGGCCGCGCTGCGCCGTGCAGGAGCGCGACACCCGACCCCGGATCGACTGGGGCGGCCGGGTGCGCCGGTTCCCCGACGCCGGCCTCGCGCACATCGAGAAGCGCGCCGACTGGGCGCGCTACCCGTACCCGTTCCTGGCCGGACAGGTGGACGTCACCACGTTCCCCGCGCGCTCGTGGACCCGCTGCCTGCGCGACGCGCTCTACCGCCCGCACGTGTTCCACAGCCTGCAGGACAGCCTGGGCTCGGACGACCCGATGCTGGTCGACATGGTCCGCCGCCACCTGCTCACCGCCCGAGGCATCGAGGCCGGCCCGGACGAGGTGCTGATCACCGTCGGCTCGCAGCAGGGCCTGGACCTGCTCGGGCGCGTGCTACTCGGCCCGGACCAGGTGGTGGGCATGGAGAACCCCGGCTACCTGGACGCGCGGCACATCTTCCTGCGCACCGGCGCCCGGCTGACCGGCATCGACGTCGACGCCGCCGGCCTGCGCCCGCCCGCCTCCCTGGACGGCGTCGACCTGCTCTACCTCACCCCCAGCCACCAGCACCCGACCAACGCGACGCTGAGCATCGGCCGGCGCCGCGAGCTGCTGCGCCAGGCCGCGTCGGCGGGCACCGTGATCGTCGAGGACGACTACGACAGCGAGTTCCGCTACCAGGGCAGCCCCACCCCCGCGCTGAAGGCGCTGGACGGCACCGGGGACACCGTCTACCTGGGCACGTTCTCCAAGTTCCTCTCCCCCGGCCTGCGCCTGGGCTACCTGGTCGGCCCGCGCGAGCTGGCCGGGGCGCTGCGCGAGGCCAGGCGCTACGTGCTGCGCCACCCGCCGGGCCACCTGCAGCGCGCGCTCGCGCTGCTCATCGAGAGCGGCGAGTACCACCGCTCGCTGCGCCGCTACCGCGCCAAGCTGATGCGCAAATGGTCGGCCACCTGCACGGCGGTGACCGACCACCTGGCCTGGCCCCAACCGCCCTACCCGCCGGGCGGGGTGAGCCTGTGGATGACCGGCCCGCCGGAGCTGGACTGCCGCCGCCTGGTGGCCCGCGCCGAGCGCCGGGGCATCCTCATCGAACCGGGCGACATCTTCTTCCTGACCGAGGACCCGCCCCGCCACCACTTCCGCATCGGCTTCTCCGCGATCTCGCAGCGCTCGATCGTGCCCGGCATCCGGCTGCTCGCCGAGGTCTGCGACGAGGTCCTGGGCGAGCCCTGACCGGCGCGCCGGACTCTGACACCGCACATGTGCTCGCGATATGCGCACGATGTGCTCTCAATATGCACGAGTGCTCCATGCTTTTCGCATGACTCATCTCTTCAGCACGCTCAGTGACAGGCTGCTCGACCGGATCGTCCCGAGGTCTGAGGCGGCGGCCCTGTGCCAGCCGTATTGTGAATGCGAGCGTATCGGGACCCATTCCCGATGGTGCTGTCTAGCACCGAACTGCGAGTGGAAATGCTGCGACGACTGTTGCTGACGCCGCGCACCCGGCTCACCCGGCGGGCGCCATCGCCGGCTGACCGGACCGCTCGGCGTCGGCTATGCGGCGCAGGTCATGGGTGCGGACGGCGAAGGTGCACACGGCGCTGACCACCGCGGCCACCGCCAGGTAGGCCACCACCAGCGAGTAGCCACCGCCGCCGCGCCCGACCAGGTAGGACAGCACCAGCGGCGTCAGGCCGGAGGCGAAGATCCCGGAGAACTGGTAGACGAACGAGATGCCCGTGCAGCGGACGTTGACCGGGAACATCTCGGCGTAGAACGCGGCCTGCGGGCCGTACATCAGCGGATACAGCACGCCGAGGGCCAGTACCAAACCGAGCCCGACCAGCGCCGGCGAACCCGTGCCGAGCAGCGCGAACGCCGGATACGCGACGGCGCCGCCGACCAGCGCGCCGACGCCGAACAACGCGCGCCGCCCGACCCGGTCGGACAGCCGCCCGCACAACGGGATGAAGACGATCATCGCCAGCGCGGCGACCATGACCGAGACCAGCAGCGTCTGTTGCGGCAGCCGCAGGGTGCCTGTCCCGTAGGAGATCGAGAACACCGCCCAGGTGTTGAACGCGACGCCCTCGACCCACCGGCTGCCCATGCCCAGCAGCACGTGCCGCCGGGACAGCGGACCGCGCGCCAGCTCCACCGCGGGCACGCTGGCCCGCGCCTCGGTCGCCTCCAGCCGCCGGAACGCCGGGCTCTCCATGACCCTGAGCCGGATGAACATGCCGACGATCACCAGGGCCGCGGACAGCAGGAACGCGATCCGCCACCCCCAGCCCACGAACGAGCCCGCATCCATCACGGCGCCCAGCCCGGCGAACACTCCGGTGCCGAGCACCAGCCCGAGCGCCAGGCCCAGCTGCGGGAAGCTGCCGTAGAAGCCACGCCGGCCGGGCGGGGCGTACTCGACGGCCATCAGCACCGCGCCGCCCCACTCCCCGCCGATCGCGATCCCCTGCGCCAGCCGCATCAGCACCAGCAGGATCGGCGCGGCCACGCCGATGGTGGCGTAGGTCGGGATCAGGCCGATCGCGCAGGTCGCCACGCCCATGATCAGCATGGTGGCGACCAGCGTCTTCTTGCGGCCCAGGCGGTCGCCGACGTGCCCGAAGATCAGCCCGCCGACCGGCCGGGCGACGAACCCGAGGGCGAACGTGGCGAACGCCAGCAGGGTGCCGGTGAGCGGGTCGTCGCTGGGGAAGTAGTGCTTGTTGAAGATGATCCCGGCCGCGGTCCCGTACAGGAAGAAGTCGTACCACTCGATGGTGGTGCCGACCACGCTGGAGGCCACCACCATCCGGACCTCGCGGCGCTGCGCCGGCGCGGTCATAGCGAACGGTGGAAGATCGCGGCGAGCGCCGGGCGGTCCACCGGCCTCGGCACCACGGCGAGCTGCCTGGTCTGTTGCATCGTGCCGTCGACCAGTGTGTCTAGGTCCCGCTCGGTGTAGCCGAACGAGCGCAGCCCGGCCGGCATGCCGATGTCCGCCATCAGCTCGCCGAGCACGTGCGCGAGCGCCTCAGCGCCGTCGGTCTCGGTGAACGTCCGGCCGGAGAGCAGGTGCGCGGCGTGCAGGTGCCGCGCCGGGTCGGCCGGGTAGGTCCAGCGGAACACGGCGGCCGCCGTCGCGGACACGGCCTGGCCGTGCGGCACCATCGGCATCTCCGGGTAGCCCTCGGCGCGGTAGTCGCGCACCGCGCCGGCGATCGGGTAGGCGTTGGCGTGCGGCAGGTGGGTGCCCGCGTTGCCGAACCCGGTGCCGGCGTAGGTGGAGGCCAGCGCCATGCCGGTGCGGGCGTCCAGGTCGTGCCCGTCGCGGACGGCTTGCCGGAGGTGGCGGCCGACCAGGCGCAGCGCGGTCTCGCACCACACGTCGCTGATCGGGTTCGAACCGCAGAACGCGGGCCGGCGCATGACGTCCTCCGGCGCGGGCTTGGCGTCGTAGCGGACGCTGGTGTAGCTCTCCAGCGCGTGCGAGAGCACGTCCATGCCGCTGGCCGCGGTCACCTGGGGCGGCAGGCTGACCGTCGCCAGCGGGTCGACCACGGCGAGCGTGGGCCGCAGCTTCGGATGGCTCACGCCCGCCTTGACGTGCCGTTCCAGCAGGTCGACCACGCAGATGGTGGTGGACTCCGAGCCGGTCCCGGCGGTGGTCGGCACGGCGATCAGCGGCTTGAGCGGCAGCCAGGGGGCCTTGCCGGCGCCGATCGGCGGGGTGACGAAGTCCAGCAGGTCGCCGGGGTGGGTGGTGAGCAGGTTGACCGCCTTGGCGGTGTCGATGGCCGAGCCGCCACCGACCGCGACGAGGCACTCCCACCGGCCGTCGCGGGCGAACTCGACGGCCTCGGCGATGCTGCGGTCGGTGGGCTCCACGGCCACCCCGTCGAAGACCTCGGCCTTGATCCCGCCCGCCAGCAGGCCGTCCCGGATGCGGTCCGGGAGGCCGGTGGCGCCGACGCCGGCGTCGGTGACGACCAGCGCCGAGGCGTGCCCGGCGGCCGCGACCTCGGCTCCGATCTCGTCCACCGCGCCGGGTCCGAACTTGAGCGGCGGCGCGGCCCAGGTGAACACGGTCTCGGTGGGCTGGGTGTTCGGCGACATCGGCGACTCCCGTACTCGACACTATGTGGAAGCTCTCACCACTATGTGGGGCACGGTAGGCGCGGCGGGGCGCTTTGGGAAGGGGCCGGCCGGGTTCAGCGGGACATGAACCTGTCGATCGGGACGAACCGCGCGATCTCCTTGGCCGCCGTGGCGACGCGGGCACCGAGCTCGCGGACCCGGCGTGGCGGCATGCGGGCCGTCGGCACCTGGATGACCAGCGCCGCCTGCGCGCGCAGGTCGGCGTCCAGGATCGGCGCGCCGACGCAGCGCACGCCGGCGACGTTCTCCTCCTCGTCGATGCTGTAGCCGCGGGCGCGGATCTCGTCGAGCTGGGCGGCCAGTTGCGCGGGCGTGTCCAGCGTCCGGTCGGTGATCTTCGGCAGCCGCTCCGGCAGCCCGGCGAGGTACTCGTCCGCGTCCGGCGAGTGGGCCAGGATCGCCTTGCCCGACGCGGTGGTGTAGAGCGGGAACCGCGCGCCGGGATGCTGCTCGAACCGCAGCGGCAGGGTGGACTGCACGCGGAGCATGACCACCGACTCGCCGCCCTCCCGGACCACGAGGTTCACCGACTCGGACGTCTCGGTGTTGATCTGTTCGAGCACCGGCAGCGCCTGGTCCAGCCCGAACCCGCGCTGCGCGGCCTGCCCGAGCAGGATCGTGCCGGTGCCGAGGTAGTAGGCGTCGGTGCGCGGGTTGTGCGCCACCAGCCCCTCGGCCGCCAGCGCGTGCACGATCCGGTGCGCGGTGCCCGAGGACAGCCCGAGGTGCTCGGCGATCCGGGCGGTGCCCATCTCGCCGGCCCGCTCGGCCAGCAACTTCAGCACCGCCAGCGCCCGGCCGATCGCCTGCGTCCCAGCGGGCGGCTTCGCACCCTGCACGCCCGAAGCTTAGGCCGCATTCTGGTACCCCCGGTCGGGCCGGATCTGGACCTTCTACCCGGCCGGGTCGTGCCGCACTGTGATCAGCCAGTGGCCGTGGAACAGGGAGGTTCTACGTGGTTCAGCCGGACCTGATCGTGCGCGGCGGCACGGTGCTGACCCTGGACGGGGCCGATACCAGGGCGAGCGCGCTCGCGGCCAGCGGCGGGAGGATCGTCGCGGTCGGGGACGACCGCGCGGTCGGCGGCCTGGTCGGGCCCGGCACCACGGTGGTGGAGCTGAACGGACGCACGGTGATCCCGGGCTTCGTGGAGTCGCACAACCATCCGACGTTCTTCGGCATGGCGCTGGCCGCCCCGGTCGACGCCGGCAGCCCGCCGAACGACGCGATCGGCGACATCGTGGAACGGGTCCGCCAGGCGGTGCGCGACCGCGGGCACGGCGAGTGGATCACGGGCTACCGGTACGACGACACGCTGCTCGCGGAGAACCGCCACCCCACCCGCGGCGACCTGGACCCGGTGTCGCAGCGCAACCCGGTGATCCTCACCCACGTGAGCGGGCACTTCTGCGTGGTCAACAGCGCGGCGATGCGGGCGATCGGTATCGGCGCGGCCAGTGAGGACCCGCCGGGCGGGGTGATCGCCCGTGACGAGCGCGGCGAACCGACCGGCCTGCTGGTGGAGACCGCCGCGTTCCTGGCCAACTCCGCGCTGCCGGCCAGGGGCACCGACTTCATGGCCGAGGCGCTGCTGCGGGCCGACGCCGAGTACCTGGCCAACGGCGTGACCTCGGTGCACGACACCGGCATCGGGCTGGTCGGCGGCGAGGGCGAGCTGGACGCCTACCGGCTGCTGACCCGCGAGGGCCGGCTGCGCACCAGGGTCCGCGGCTACCTGATCCACAACCGGGTGCCGGGCCTCACCGAGGGCCGGCCGGTGGGTCCCGACCGCGCGGGGGACACCGACGGCTTCCGGATGACCGGGGTGAAGATCGTGGCCGACGGCTCGATCCAGGGCCGGACCGGCTGCCTCGCCGAGGGCTACGCCTGCGCGCCCGACGAGCACGGCATGATGCTGCTCGAACCCGGCGAGCTGAGCCGGCGGATCGCCGCGCTGGACGCCGCCGGCTGGCAGGTGGCCGTGCACGGCAACGGCGACGCCGCCATCGAGGCGATCATCGACGGCTACGCCAGGCTGGGCGCTCCCGGGGGCACCGGCCGGCGGCACCGCATCGAGCACTGCCAGACGGCCCGCGAGGACCAGCTGGACCGGATGGCCGAGCACGGCATCCTGGCGTCCTTCTTCATCAAGCACGTCTACTACTGGGGCGACCGGCACCGGGACGTCTTCCTCGGACCCGAGCGCGCCCGCCGGATCAGCCCGCTGGCCTCCGCCCGGTCCCGAGGCGTCCGGTTCGGGCTGCACTCGGACACCCCCGTCACGCCGGTCCCGCCGATGGAGGGCATCTGGTGCGCGGTCAACCGGATGACCAGCGGCGGCGTGCCGCTCGGCCCGGAGCAGGCGATCACGCCGGAGCAGGCGCTGCGCGGGTACACCATCGACGCCGCGTACCTGGCCGGCGAGGAGGACGTCAAGGGCAGCCTGGAGGTCGGCAAGCTGGCCGACCTGGCGGTGCTGTCCGAGGACCCGACGACGGTGCCGCCGGACCGCCTGCGGGAGCTGACGGTGGACGCCACCGTCGTGGGCGGACGGGTGGTCTGGCAGCGATGATCCGCAGCTGGCCCAGCGTCCTGATCGGCCTCGGGATCCCGGCCGTGGCCGTGCTGCTCGGCATCCCGCTGGTGTCCGGCACGTCGGTGTCGGTGCTGGGCATCCCGCTGCTGTTCTTCTGGATGTTCTGCTGCTTCCCGCTGACCACGCTGTGCCTCTGGGTGAGCTGGCGGTTCTTCGACAGCCCGCACTACCCGAAGGAGGACAGGTGATGCTGATCCTCATCGTGGCGGTGGTGATGGCGGCGTCGGTCCTGCTGGCGCTGTGGGCCGGGCGGGTCACGCGGGGCGGCGGGATCTCGGAGTTCCTGGTCGGCGGCAGGTCGTTCCCAGCCTGGCTGGTGTACTTCCTGGCCGTCGGCGAGGTGTACAGCATCGGGACCATGATCGGGTTCCCGGCCGGGATCTACGCCAAGGGCGCGAGCTACGGGATCTGGTTCCTCGGCTACATCCTGCTCGCCTACTCCATCGGCTACTTCGTGGCGCCGCTGCTGTGGCGGGCGGCGAAGCACTACGACGCGATGACGGTTCCGGACGTGTTCACCAGGCACTTCGGCGGCGGCCGGGCGCTGGAGCTGATCACCTGCGTGACGCTGCTGATCGCACTGGTGCCCTGGGGCCAGTACCAGTTCATCGGGCTGCAGGTGGTGCTGAGCAACCTCGGGCTGCGGCTGACCCCGGTGCAGTGCGTGATCCTCGCCGGCGTCATCGCGTTCGTCTACATCGCCGTGTCCGGCATCCGCTCCCCCGCGTTCGTGTCCATCCTCAAGGACGTGTTCATGCTGCTCGGTGTCGTGCTGGTCGGGCTGGCGGCGGTGCTCGCGGCCGGTGGCACGGCGAAGGTCTCCGGTCCCGAGGCGCTCGCGCCCGCGCAGACCACCATGGGCGGGTCCGCGCTGCTGTTCGCGATGACCACGATCCTGTTCCAGAGCGTGGTGTTCTACCTCGGGTTCGGCGGGGCCTACGTGTTCCCGGCCCGGTCAGAGCGCGCGGTCAAGAGCTCCATCGTGTGGATGCCGCTGTACATGCTGATCTACCCGTTCCTGGTGCTGGCGGCGTACTACGGCGTCACGCACCATCCCGGGCTGGCCGATCCCAACACGGTGTTCATGGTGACCGCCCGCTCACTGCTGCCGGAGTGGCTGCTCGGCCTGGTCGCGGCCGGCGCGGCGCTGTCCGGCGTGCTGGTGCTGTCGGCGACCGCGCTGGCCATCGGCGGGCTGGTCAGCCGCAACCTGGTGCCGCATGTGCCGGCCTCGGCGCAGCGCCGCTGGACGGTCGTCGTGGTGGGCGGGTTCCTGGTGCTCGCGGCGGTGCTCACCCTGGTGGCCTCGACGCTGATGCTGACCGTGCTGAACCTGACGTACAACCTGCTGGCGCAGGTGGTGCCCGGGTGGCTGGCGGTGCTGTTCGCGCGGCGGGTGCGGGCGGACGCGGTGGCCACCGGCATGGTCGTGGGCGTGGTGGCGGCGATCGCGCTGTACCTGGGCGACGTGAGCCTGGGCGGGGTCAGCACCGGCCTGGTGTCGATGGGCCTCAACGCGCTCATCGTGGTCGGCTGGAGCCTGCTCGCGCCGGGGCCGGCCCGCGAGCCGGTGTCCCGGTGGCCCGGGCCCTCGGCGCGCGCGGCTCATGACCGGTCCCTTTCCTGAACGGTCTGTCGCCGCCCGCGCGCCTTCCGGGAGGCGCGTTCACCGCGTAGCTTGGCCAGCCAGAGCCGGAGGTACCACGACCACGGCGTTGCCCCGTAGCGAGTCACGCGGGGAGCATCCACCGATGAAACCAACGTCGCTAGGTTTCGCCAGCGATGTGCATAAAGTGAGAATCAGCGGCGGGCGACCAGGTCGAGGACCTCGCGGAACACGCCGGGGCCGGAGTCGGTGTCCAGGGCGCGGCGGTGGCGGTAGTACGGGCTCAGGTCCAGGCCGACGCCGAGGCCGTAGACCTCCAGGGAGCCGTCCCGCTCCAGGCCGGCGACGACGTGTCTCAGGTGCCGGTCGAGGTAGCGCTCGCCGTTGGCCAGCGCGGTGGCGCCGTCGGCGGGGCTGCCGTCGGAGAGGACGAACAGCAGCCGCCGGCGTTCGTCCCGGGAGCGGGCGCGCGCGGCCGCCCAGGCGAGCGCCTCGCCGTCGACGCCCTCGCGGAACAGGTCGGGCTTGAGCAGCGCGGCGATGTCCCGGCGGGCGCGGCGCCATGGCGTCTCGGCGTCCTTGAACACCAGGTGCAGCCGCTCGTTGAGCCGGCCCGGATGCCGGGGGCGGCCGGCGCGCAGCCAGTCCCGCCTGGCCCGGCCGCCGTGCCAGGCGCCGGTGGTGAAGCCGAGGACCTCGCACCGGGCGCCGGCCAGGTCGAGCGCGCGGGCGAACACGTCGACCAGCACCGCGACCGCCTCGGCGTGCCGCTTCATCGAGCCGGAGCAGTCGATCAGGAAGGTGACCAGCGCGTCCGCCGCCGGCTCGGTCCGAGGCAGGCGGAACACCCGGTGGTCCAGTGGCGAGCTGACCAGCCGCGCCAGCGCGCGCCCGTCCAGGTACCCCTCCTCCTGGCCGCCGTCCCAACCGTCCGGGGTGGGCGCGGCGAGCGCCGCCGTCAGCTCGCGCACCACCCGCCCGAGGTTGACCCCCCGTCGCGCGACGCACCCGTCCAGCCGCTCCCGCAGCTCGCCTCGGACCTCCGCCCGTACCAGCCCCGCCGCCGGCCGCTCCCGGTCGTACGCGGTGGTGAACACGCGGTAGCCCGAGCCCGGCGCCACCGCCCGGCCGGCACCGCCCGCCGCCACGCCGACGGCCTCGTGACCGAGGTCGGGCATCTGGTCGAGCAGCACCGCGAGGCCCGAGGCGCCCTCGTCCTGTTCCTCGTCCTCGGTGCCGTGCAGCATCCCCGCCACCTCGGCCGCGACCGACCGGGCATGCCTCGCGAACAAGGCCTGGTCTCCCCGGTGCCGCCGCAGCCCGGCCAGGTCGCCCCCGAGCCTGGGCGCCAGAGCCGCGCGGGTGGCCTCGATCAGGTCCTCGGTCTCGGCCACCACCGGCTCGCCGGTGATCCGGGACCGGCAGACCTGCGCGACGGTGTACAGCAGCAGCCCGCGCGCGGTCTCGGTGAGCCCGTCGTGGTGGCTGGCCAGCGCCCACCGCTCGTGCCGGTGCCGCAGGTTGCGGACCAGGCCCGGCATGGCGCCCGGCGCGCACGCCTCCACCCGGAACTGCTCCAGCATCTCGAACACCAGGCGCTCCACGGCGCCGTCGGGCCGCAGCCGCCCGTACAGCTCCGGGTCGGACAGGCCCAGCCGCAGCCCCCTGCCGTCCGCCACCCCGCGCGCCGAACCCGCGTCCGTGACGTCCAGCCCACCGCGCGCCCCCGGATCACCGCTGAGCGCGCGGACCACCGCCTCGCACAGCTCCTCCAGACGCACGGCCCCGGGGCTCACGCCGACGCCGCGAGCAGCGCCGACTCCTCCAGCTCGCCGTCGAAGCAGCGCTGGAAGTACTCCGCGACCAGCGGCCGCTCCGCCTCGTCGCACTTGTTCAGGAACGACAGCCGGAAGGCCAGCGCGACGTCGCCGAAGATCTCGGTGTTCTCCGCCCAGGTGATCACCGTGCGCGGCGACATCAGCGCGGACAGGTCGCCGGCCCGGAAGCCCGCGCGGGTCAGCCCGGCCACCGCGACCATCGACGCCACCAGCCGCCGGCCCCGCTCGTCGGCCAGCCGGGGCACCCTGGCCCGCACGATCGCGACCTCCTCGGCCGCCGGCAGGTAGTTCAGCGCGGCGACGATGTTCCACCTGTCGATCTGCGCGTGGTTGAGCCGCTGCACGCCGTGGTAGAGCCCGTTGAGGTTGCCGAGCCCGACGGTGTTCGCGGTGGCGAACAGCCGGAACCCGGGGTGCGGGCGGAGCACCTCGTTCTGGTCCATCAACGTGAACCTGCCGTCGCGCTCCAGCAGCCGCTGGATGACGAACATGACGTCCGGGCGTCCCGCGTCGTACTCGTCCAAGACCAGCGCGACCGGCCGGCGCACCGCCCACGGCAGGATGCCCTCCCGGAACTCGGTGACCTGCCGGCCCTCGCGCACCGTCACCACGTCCTTGCCGACCAGGTCCAGCCGGCCGACGTGCCCGTCCAGGTTCACCCGCACGCACGGCCAGTTGAGTCGGGCCGCCACCTGCTCGACGTGGGTGGACTTGCCGGTGCCGTGCGCGCCCTGCACGAGCACCCGCCGGTCGTGGGCGAAGCCGGCGAGCAGGGCCAGCGTCACGTCCGGGTTGAACCGGTAGGCGTCGTCGACCTCGGGCACGTGCTCGTCGTACTCGGAGCCCTCGGCGAACGCCGGCACCAGCAGGTTCGAGTCGATGCCGAACGCCTCGCGCACCGAGATCCGGATGTCGGGACCACCGTCGGTCATGGGCGCTCGACCTCGCCGAACGCCTCGGCGGCGCGCTGCAGCGCGGGCAGCACCTGCAGCGCCTTGTCCACGGTCAGCCGCATCACCGGCGCCTGCACCGCCACCGCCAGGTTCGACCGGCCGGCGGCACTGGGCACCAGCACGGCCACGCAGAACAGCCCGGACAGGAACTCCTCGTCGTCCAGGGCGTAGCCGTCGCGCCGGATGCGGGCCAGCTCGGACTCCAGCGCGTCCAGGTCGGTGATCGTGTTGGGCGTGTAGGGCCGCAGCGGGGCGTGCCCGAGCAGCTTGCGGCGCTGGCCGGGGCTGAGCTGGGAGAGGATCATCTTGCCGCTGGCCGAGCAGTGCAGCGGCACCCGCGACCCGGGGCGCAGGTAGACCCGCAGCGGCTCGGAGGTCTCCACCCGGTCCAGGTAGACGATCTCGCTGCCGGACAGCGCGGTGAGGTTGCAGGTCTCCCCCAGCTCCTCCACCAGGTGCCTGAGCACGGCGTGCCGCGCGCCGTGATGCGTGGCGTTGAGCAGCAGGTTCTCCGCCAGCCGGTGCAGCCGCGTGCCGACGCCGTAGTGCCGGCCGTCGGCCTGGCGCACCAGCAGCCCGGCCGCCTCCAGCTGCTGCAGCATCCGGTGCAGCGTCGGCTTGGGCAGGCCGGTCTCCTCGACCAGGCCCTGCAGCGTCACCAGCTGCTCCTTGGCGGCGATCAGCTCGAGCAGCGAGAACAGCCGCAAGGTCGGGGTGTCGCCGTTCACGCCGGCCGGGTCCGGCTCAACGACCCTGTCCACATCGCCTCCCTCTCACGGCTACTGCTTCCGAAACTTAGCACGCAGTGTCTCGTTTCTTCGAATCTCGCGTTGACCGAGCCGCCTGGCTGGCTTACCGTTCCCCTAGTTTCAGTTTCAGGAACTTCACGTCCCGAATCCTGGCGAAGGAGCGCAAACCATGGCGGAGCGGAAGACGGGCGACGGCCGAACCGTCGCCAGCGGCCCGACGAAGATGACACCGTCGGAGGCCTTCGTCGAGACCCTGGTGTCCAACGGTGTGGTGGACATCTTCGGCATCATGGGTTCGGCGTTCATGGACGCGATGGACATCTTCGCCCCCGCCGGCATCCGGCTGGTCCCGGTCGTGCACGAGCAGGGCGCCGCCCACATGGCGGACGGCTACGCCAGGGTCAGCGGCCGGCACGGCGTGGTGATCGGGCAGAACGGCCCCGGCATCAGCAACTGCGTCACCGCGATCGCCGCCGCCTACTGGGCGCACAGCCCGGTGGTGATCGTGACGCCGGAGGCCGGCACCATGGGCATGGGCCTCGGCGGCTTCCAGGAGGCCAACCAGCTGCCGATGTTCCAGGAGTTCACCAAGTACCAGGCGCACGTGAACAACCCGAAGCGGATGGCCGAGCTGACCGGCCGCGCCTTCGACAGGGCCATGTCCGAGATCGGCCCGACCCAGCTGAACATCCCGAGAGACTTCTTCTACGGCGAGACCGTCTCGGAGATCCCCGAGCCGCAACGGCTGGACCGGGGCCCCGGCGGGGAGTCCAGCCTCAACGAGGCCGCCGAGCTGCTGGCCACCGCCGAGTTCCCGGTGATCATCTCCGGTGGCGGCGTGGTCATGTCCGACGGCGTGGCGGAGTGTGTCAAGCTGGCCGAGCGGCTGGGCGCGCCGGTGGTGAACAGCTACCTGCACAACGACTCGTTCCCGGCCAGCCACCCGCAGTGGTGCGGCCCGCTGGGCTACCAGGGCTCGAAGGCCGCCATGAAGCTGATCTCGAAGGCGGACGTGGTGATCGCGCTGGGCTCGCGGCTCGGCCCGTTCGGCACCCTGCCGCAGTACGGCATGGAGTACTGGCCGACCGACGCGAAGATCATCCAGATCGACGCCGACCACAAGATGCTCGGCCTGGTCAAGAAGATCACCGTCGGTATCTGCGGGGACGCCAGGGCGAGCGCGACGGCGCTGACCGAGCGGCTGGCCGGGCGCACGCTGGCCTGCGACGCCACCCGCGAGCAGCGCGCCGCCACCACCAAGGCGGAGAAGGACGCCTGGGAGGCCGAGCTCACCGGCTGGATCCACGAGACCGACCCGTTCAGCCTGGACATGATCGACGAGCAGAACGGGGAGCCGGGCGAGTGGCTGCACCCCCGGCAGGTGCTGCGCGAGCTGGAGAAGGCCATGCCGCCCCGTGCGATGGTCTCCACCGACATCGGCAACATCAACTCGATCGCCAACAGCTACCTGCGCTTCGAGGAGCCGCGCAGCTTCCTGGCCCCGATGAGCTTCGGTAACTGTGGGTACGCGCTTCCTACGGTGATCGGCGCGAAGGCCGCCGCTCCGGACCGGCCGGCGATCGCGTACGCCGGTGACGGCGCCTGGGGCATGAGCATGGGCGAGATCATGACCGCGGTGCGGCACGAGCTGCCGGTGACCGCGGTGGTGTTCCACAACCGGCAGTGGGGCGCGGAGAAGAAGAACCAGGTCGACTTCTACGACCGCCGGTTCGTCGCCGGCGAGCTGGAGAGTGAGAGCTTTGCCGGCATCGCGCGGGCGATGGGCGCCGACGGCATCGTGGTGGACCGGCTCGACCAGGTCGGCCCGGCGCTGCGCAAGGCCGTCGACGCGCAGATGAACGCCGGCCGGACCACCGTGCTGGAGATCATGTGCACCCGCGAGCTGGGCGACCCGTTCCGCCGCGACGCCCTGTCCAAGCCGGTCCGCTTCCTGGAGAAGTACAAGGACTACGTCTAGCCGTCGGCGCGCGGGAAGAAGATCGGGCTCACCAGGTACGGCCGGCGCCCGGGCGCGGGCTTGTTGTCCCTGGTGGACGCGAAGACCTCGCGCAGTCGTGTGATCATCTCGGTGAGCTCGTCGGGGTCGAGCCAGAGGACCCCCTGCCGGTAGCCGACCCGGTCGGTGATCGGGTCGGCTACCGGCCGGTCGAGGTAGGCGTCGAACTCGGCGAGCAGCACGGCCATCGCGGCGGCGAACGCGCGGCGGTGGTCGTCCAGCGACATGGACGCGGCGTCCTCGGCGTCGATCACCGCCCGGTCCGTGCGCAGCCGGTAGCGGCGCTCCACGGCGCCGCGCACCCGCTGTTCGCCGGCGACCTCCAGCACCCCGCCCTCGGCCAGGAGTGCGACGTGCCGGTAGGCGGTCGTCTTGGGGACGTCGGGCAGGCGGGCGCACAGCTCCGAGGTGGTGTGCTCCCGCCCGCCGTGCATGGCCTGCACGATGCGCAGCCGCACCGGGTGCAGCAGCAGCTCAAGTCTGTCCACGGGGCCACGATCCCATGTCTGGTACCGTTCCCAAAATTGGAAACAGATGGCGGGGGTGGACATGCAGGCCCGGTTGAGCGACGCGGCGGTCGTTTCGCTGGACGACCTCGGGTGGCTGGACGAGGCGATCGGTGACGCGCGGGTGGTGGCGATCGGCGAGAGCGCGCACTACAACGACGAGTTCCTGCGGCTCCGCCATCGGCTGGTGCGCCACCTGGTCGAACGGCACGGGTTCGGCGCGTATGCGATGGAGACGGGGTTCACCGAGGGCTGGCTGGTCGACAGCTGGGTCCGAGGCGGTAGGGAGGATCTCGACCACGTTCTCGCGAACGGCGTGACGTCGCTGATGGGGCTGTGGACCCCGGTGCGCGCCCACCTGGAGTGGATGCGCGAGCACAACCGCACGGCGGCGCGGCCGGTCGGCTTCTACGGCATCGACCTGTCCGGCTCGAACGTGTCGCTGTTGCCCAGCCTGGACGCGACGCTGGCCTACCTGGCGCGGGCCGATCCGGACTTCAACGTGGACCCCGGCATCCGGGCCACCGCCGCGTCGTTCGCGGCGCCGTCGGCGTTCTCGCTCCAGGCCGCCCTCACCGCGTACGGCAACCTCTCCCCCGAGACCAGGGACGCGCTCACGGCGGGCCTTGCCGAGCTGACCGCGCGGATGACCGGACGGCGCCTGGAGTACGCCAGGCGGACGACCGGTGAGTCCTACGAGCGCGCGCTGCGTTCGCTGCGGCTGACCGTCGCCATCGAGGCGGGGATGCGCGCGATGGCGCGCGGTGATGCTCAGGGCGCGATGGTCAACCGCGACGCGGCGATCGCGGACACCGTCGAGTGGGTCCTGCGCCGGGAGGACCGGATCGTGCTGGCCGCCCACAACGGCCACATCCAGCGCTGGCCCGTCGCCCCGATGCCCGGCATGGCGCCGGCGACGCCGATGGGTATGCACCTGGCCGACCGGCTCGGCGCGGACTACCTGGTCATCGGGACGACCATGGCCAGCGGCTCGACCCTCAACACCTCGCCGGACTTCTACACCGGCACGCTGTTCACCGACATGGAGCCACCCCGGCCCGGCAGCCTGGACTCGCTCATGGCGGCCAGCCACGAAGGCCCGTTCGTCACCGACATGCGTCGGCTGTCCCCGGCGGACGCCGACGCCGTGCGAACCACAACCTGCCAGCGCATCGGCAACGCCTACTCGGACGTCCGCCCCCTGGACGCCTACGACCTGGTCGTCCACCTCCCGGACGTCACGGCGGCCGAGCCCGACCGGGCCGCCCTCGCCCACTCCCCCGACGAGGTCCGAGAGGCGTTCTCCCTGTGGAGCCCGTAGTGATCACGCCGGCAGGGTCGCGTCCGAGGGCTGCCGGGTGGTGACGTTGATCCGGTTGAACAGGTTCGTGATCGAGATCCACAGCACCAGGCCGGCGAGCTGCCGCTCGTCGTAGTGCTTGGCCACCGCGTCCCACAGCTCGTCAGGGACGGCGTCGCCCGCGTCGGCCAGCCGGGTCATCGCCTCGGCCAGCGCCAGCACGGCCCGCTCGGCCTCGGTGTAGAACGGCGCGTCCCGCCAGGCCACCGCCGACCACAGCCGCTGGTCGACCTTCTCGCCCCGCCCGGCGAGCCCCACGCAGAACGAGCACCCGTTGATCTGGCTCGCGCGCAGGTGGGCCAGCTCCAGCGTCTCGCTCGGCACGCCGCTGGACTGCGCCACCTTGGCCAGCTCGCGGATCGCCTCCATCGCCCCCGGCAGTACCTGTGCCGGGTTCGTCATCCGTGCGCCCATCGGACCTCCCTCGTCGGTTCCGTCACCTCCTTGACTCATCCCGCCCGGCGAATGTGACGGCTGGTCCCCGCGGATGGGGCGCGTTCTGGCTCTGGGCCGCGACCGGCGAGGTTGCGATCGTCGGGTGATGGACGCCACGCAGCTGCGAGCGACGGCTCGCCGACACCTCGGACCGCACTTCACCCGCAAGGACACCTGGGCCGGTGAGTTCCCGGTGTTCGTGCGCGGCGAGGGCTGCTACCTGATCGACACCGAAGGCCGCCGCCACCTCGACGGCCTGGCCGGGCTGTTCTGCGTGAACATGGGCCACGGCCGGGCGGACATCGCGCGGGCGGCGGGCGAGCAGGCCGCCGCGCTGGGCTACGCCACCAACTGGGGCACCGCGCACCCGCCGTCGATCGAGGCCGCCGAGCTCATCGCCGACCTCGCCCCCGGCGACCTGGGCACCACGTTCTTCGTCAACTCCGGCTCGGAGGCGGTCGAGACGGCCCTGAAGTTCGCCCGCCAGTACCACCGAGGCCGGGGCGAACCCGACCGCACGAAGATCATCAGCCGCGAGATGGCCTACCACGGCACCACCATGGGCGCGCTGTCCGTCACCGGGCTGCCCAAGATCAAGGAGCCGTTCGGGCCGCTGCTGCCGGGCGTTCGGCACGTGCCCAACACCCTGGGCGTGACCGGCGACCACGGCCCCGCCGCTGAGCTGGACTGCGTCCGCGCGATCGAGGCGGCGATCCTGGAGGAGGGGCCGGAGACCATCGCGGCGGTGTTCGCCGAGCCGGTGCAGAACGGGCGCGGGGCGCTGGTCCCGCCGGACGGCTACTGGCCGGCGCTGCGCGAGCTGTGCGACAGGCACGGCATCCTGCTGGTCTCCGACGAGGTGATCTGCTCGTTCGGCCGGCTCGGGCATTTCTTCGGGTACGGGCTGACCGGCGTGGTGCCGGACCTGATCACCTTCGCCAAGGGGTCCACGTCCGGATACGCCCCGCTGGGCGGCGTGATCGTGCGCGAGCCGCTGGTCGCCGAGCTGTACGACTCCCCGCTGGGTGGCACGTTCACCCACGGCTCCACCTGGGGCGGCCACCCGGTGGCCACGGCGGTCGCGGTGGCCAACATCGGTGCCATGCGTGACGAGCACGTGCCCGAGCACGTGCTGGCCGAGGGCCCGGCGCTGTCCGACGCGCTGCGCTCGCTGCGCGACGCCCACCGGTGCGTGAAGGACGTGCGCGGCACCGGGTTCTTCTACGCGATCGAGCTGATGGCCGACCGCGACGGCGGCCGCGAGCTGACCGACGCCGAGTCCGCGACCGTGCTGCGCCAGGTGCTCCCGGAGGCCTTCCGCCGCACCGGCGTGCTGCTCCGGGGCGACGACCGGGGCGCCACCATGATCATGGTCTCGCCGCCGCTGGTGGCCGACCGGGACGTGCTCTCCGAGCTGGTGCACGGCGTGGACGGCATGCTCACCGACGTGGAGAAGGCCATCCAGCCCTGACCGCGCCGACCCATCGCGGTTGTTGACGCCGCACCACAATTAAAGAACACTGTTCCATAGTCGGTTCCGGTCGCGTCGTGGGCGTGGAGGCTGTGGTGGGTGTGACGGTGGGGCAGCAGGCGGGCGCCGATCGGCACGCGGTCGTGGTGGGCTCGGGCATCGCCGGGTTGCTGGCGGCGCGGGTGCTGTCCGAGTGCTTCGGCAGGGTGACGGTGCTCGATCGCGACCGCTTCCCCGCCGCGCCGGATCATCGGGCCGGGGCGCCGCAGTCACATCACGTGCACGGGCTGCAGCCTCGGGGAGCGGAGATCATCACCGGGTTGTTCCCCGGGCTGGCCCGGGAGGTGCGGGGGCGGGGCGCCGCGGTGATCTCGGAGTTGTCCAGGGTGCGGATCGTGACTCCGGCGGGGTTGCTGCCGCTGGGAGGTGGCCTGAAGGTCGGGGAGCAGCAGCTGTACTCGCGGTATCTGCTGGAGTGGTGCCTTCGCCGGAGTCTGGTCGCCGACCACGGGGTTGCGGTGGCCGAGGGGATCGACGTCGTCGGGCTGGCCCGCGAGCCGGGTGCGGGCTCGGTGACCGGGGTGCGCGTGCGCCGGCGTGCCCCCGGCGGCCGGGGGCGGGGCTCGCGGGAGGAGGAGATCGCCGCGGACCTGGTGGTGGACGCCAGCGGGCGGGGCTCTCATGCGCCCCGGTGGCTGGCCGAACTGGGCTACCCCTCGGTACCGGAAGAGTTGATCACTTCCAGGTTGGCGTACGCGTCCCGCTTCTACGCCCGCCCCGCATCGTTCCCGCCCGAGTTCAACCTGTTGATCGTCAATGGCCGGGCCCCGAACAACCCGGCCGCGGGGCTGATCCAAGATGTCGAGGACGGGCGTTGGCACGTCACGCTCGGGGGCCTCGCCGGCGTCGAGGCTCCCACCGACGAGGCCGGTTTCCTGGAGCACGCCCGCGCGCTGCCGGACCCGAGCCTGTACGAGGCGCTGCGCGTGGCGGCCCCGCTCACCCCGATCCGGGGCTGGCGTACGCCGTCCAACCGGATCCGTCGCTACGAGCGGCTGCCGGACTGGCCGAGCGGGTTCATCGTGACCGGCGACGCGGCCTGCGCGTTCAACCCCATCTACGGCCAGGGCATGACCGTGGCCGCGATGGACGCGCTCACCCTGCGCGAGTGCCTGGCGGACCACGACCACGGCCGCGACCCACGCTTCGCCCGAGGGTTTCAACGTCGCCTGGCCCGGACCGTCGCCCCGGCCTGGTTGGTGGCCAGTACCGAGGACCTGCGCTGGCCCGGGGTCACCTCGAGCGGTGCCCGAGCCCGCCCCGGAACCCGGCTCGTCCGGGGTTACCTCGACACCCTGCTGCGGGCGGCCGTGCACGACCCCACACTTGCCGACAGCTACTTCAGCGTGATCACCATGATGGCCCACCCTCGCGCACTGTTCGCGCCCCGCGCCCTGGCGCGGGTGGTCTGGGGCACGCTTCGGGGCAGCTCCGGCCTGCCGGGCACCAGCTGCGCCCTCTCCGCGGCGGGGCTCGCCACGGCACGGCGCCTGCCCAGCCACCGCCTGCCCAGCCCCCGCGCGGCCAGCGACAGCGCGGTCGTGACCGAGAGCGCCCCGGCCACACGCCCCGGCGACGGCGAGCCCGCCACGGCGTCGGGGACCGACGTGGTCACGCTGGGCCGGCGTTTTCACCAGGTCCTGCGGGACCGTGACCTGGACGGCTTCCGGTCACTGCTCGCCCCCACGGTCACCATGCACTCGCCGTACCTGTCCTCGGGCGGGTTCGTCTTCGAAGGACCCGACGAGTCCAGCCAGGCGCTGGGAATCTTCATGCGCGAGGCACACGAGCTGGCGGTCACCGACGAATGCGCCGGCCAGACCGCCTACACCCTCACCTTCAACGCTCGGCTGCGTCGTGATCGCGTCGACGGGGTCTTCCTGATCCGTCCCGATGCGGAGGGGCGCATCCACCAGGCCGACCTGTTCATCCGAGGCTTCGTGGGCCTGTCGGTGTTCGGGCGGGTGTTCGGACCCGGCTTCACCCGGCCCTACAGCCGCGTCCTCGCCCTGCTGCCCACCATCGCCACCGTCCTGGTGACCATGCCGGTTCGCGCTATCGACTGGCTCGGCGGCCGGATCGTCAAACACAGCATCCGCCGGATGTCCCGCCGATCCACCACCGTGACCTGATCCGGCCGGTCCCCGCGCGGCACCCCCCGGCCGCGGCCGGGCGCCAACTATCCTCGACCCGACCAGCGAGGAGAGTCCATGCCGCCCACCGCCCGGCGTCGAACCCCGAGCGTGGCTGTCCGCGATGCGCTGCTGCGCGCCGGGCGGCAACTGCTCGACCAGGGCGGCCCCGCCGCCCTGGGCATCCGCGACATCGCCGCCGTCGCCGGGGTCTCCCCCATGGGCGTCTACCAACGCTTCGGTTCCAAGGAAGGCATCCTCAACGCCCTGCTCGAGCAGGGCTTCACCGATCTCGGCACGGCGATCAACGTCACCCCCGACCCCGCTCGACCTCTTCGCGCCCTTGCCACCGGGATGGCCCACTATCGCGAGTTCGCGATCGCCAACCCCGGGCTCTACCGACTCATGTTCGACCTGCCGTTCCCCGACTTCAGCCCCTCGCCCACCGCGATCTCCGCGTCCCGAGCCACGTTCGATCGCCTCATCGACGCCGTCCGCCTCTGCATCGCCACCGGTGACCTGAGGCCCGACGACCCCGACGAGCTCGCCCAACAGATCTGGGCCGGCTGCCACGGAGCGGTCAGCCTCGAACTGCGCGGCATCGGGTTCGTCGCCGACCCCGCCAGCCACTACCGCAACCTCACGCACACCCTGATCCGCGGCCTGGCTCCCTGAACGCGGTCACCGACGCACCGGTTCCGACCGCGCGAGGGTTGGTCCCATTGCCCGATCCGAAACTGGCCCTCGTCGCCGGTCCAGTTGGCTCGTACGGTGACTCGCACCACACGGCCGTTCGGCCTGAGACCCGCCGCGACGCCGCCTGTCGGGCCGGCCGGCGCACAGAGGAGCCGATGTTGAGCACAGATACCACTGGAACCCAGACCGACGGCCTGCGGCAGAGCCTCAAGCGCCGGCACATGAACCTGATAGCGCTCGGCGGCGTCATCGGCGCTGGGCTGTTCGTGGGCAGCGGCGTGGTCATCCACGCGACCGGGCCGGCGACGGTGGTGTCGTTCCTGGTCGCGGGCGGGATCGTGGTGCTGGTGATGCGGATGCTCGCCGAGATGGCGGTGGCGAAACCCGCGGTGGGGTCGTTCTACGTCTACGCCCGCGAGGCGCTGGGCAACCGGGCGGGGTTCGTGGTCGGCTGGATGTACTGGTACTTCTTCGTCATCGTGGTGGCGCTGGAGGCGGTGGCCGGCGGGCGGATCATCAACCTGTGGCTGCCGAACGTGCCGCTGTGGGCCGTCTGCCTGGTGCTGATGGCGGTGCTCACCGGGACCAACCTGATCTCGGCGCGGTCCTACGGCGAGTTCGAGTACTGGTTCGCCTCGATCAAGGTGTGCGCGATCGTGGTGTTCCTCGGGCTCGGCGCGCTGTACCTGCTCGGGCTGTGGCCCAACGCGCAGGGCGGGCTGGGCAACCTGGTCGGGCACGGCGGGTTCGCCCCGCTCGGCATCGGCGCGATCCTGGCCGGGGTGGTGCCGTGCATCGGCTTCTACACCGGCGCGGAGATCGTGACGGTCGCGGCGGCGGAGTCGTCGGAGCCGCGCGCGGCGGTGGCCAGGGCGATGCGGTCGATCATCCTGCGGGTGCTGGTGTTCTACATCGGCTCGACGCTGATCGTGGTGTCGGTGCTGCCGTGGGACTCCCCCGCCATCGCGGTGAGCCCGTACGCGGCGGTGCTCGGCGCGCTGGGCGTCCCGGGCGTCGAGGCGATCATGAACGGCGTGGTGCTGGTCGCCGTGCTGTCCTGCCTGAACTCCGCGCTGTACGCGGCGTCGCGGATGCTGTTCGCGCTGACCCGCAACGGCGACGCGCCGCGCGGGTTCACCAGGCTCAGCCGGACCGGGGTGCCGAGGCGGGCGATCCTGGCCGGCACCGTGGTCGGCTTCGTCTCGGTGATCTTCGCGTTCTTCTCCCCGGACGTGGTGTTCGCGTTCATCGTCAACTCGTACGGCGCGGTGGCCCTGTTCGTGTACCTGATGATCGCGGTCTCGCAGGTCACCATGCGGCGGCGGATGGCCGACCGGGGCGCCGAGCTGCCGCTGAAGATGTGGCTGTTCCCGTGGCTGAGCTACGCCACCATCGCGGCGATGGCCACGGTGATCCTGGCCATGGCGTTCCTGCCGGACACCCGCTCGCAGTTCTTCCTCAGCCTGTTCACGGTGGCGGTCATCCTGGTCGCGTACCAGGTCCGGACGCGGCGTTCGCCGACGGGCTGACCCCGGGCGGGCGGAGGTAGTGTCCCGTCCCATGCCGCTGTCTCCGAGAGTGCCGGACATCGGGGCGCTCGACCTGCTGCTCAGCGTTGCCCAGCTGGGCAGCCTGGGCCGGGCCGCCCAGGAGCACGGCATCTCGCAGCCGGCCGCCGGCTCGCGCATCCGCCACCTGGAGGGCCTGCTCGGGCTGTCGCTGATCGAGCGGTCCGCGCTGGGGTCGCGGCTCACGGCGGACGGGGCGATGGTGGCGGACTGGGCGCGTGACGTGGTGAGCGCGGCGGCCACGCTGGACGCGGGGGTGGAGGCGCTGCGCTCCGACCACGCCGGGCGGCTGCGGGTGGCGGCCAGCTTGACCGTGGCGGAGTACCTGGTGCCCCGCTGGCTGATCGACCTGCGGGCTCGCCAACCCACCGCGACGGTGGCGCTGCGGGTGGTGAACTCGACGGAGGTAGGCCGGCTGGTGGTGGCCGGCGAGGTCGGGCTGGGCTTTGTGGAGTGCCCGGTGGTGCCGCCGGGCCTGGACTGCCGGGTGGTCGGGCACGACAGGCTCACCCTGGTGGTGCATCCCGGGCACCGCTGGGCCGCCCGGCGCCGGCCGGTGGAGCTTCCCGAGCTGGCCGCCACGCCGTTGGTGCAGCGCGAGCCCGGCTCCGGCACCCGGGACACCGTGGAGGCGGTGCTGGACGGCCAGCCGGACGTGGCGCAGCCGGTGGTGGAGCTGTCCTCCACCGCGGCGATCAAGGCGGCGGTGGAGGCCGGGGTGGGCCCGGCGGTGCTCAGCGGGCTGGCGGTGGCCGACGAGCTGCGCCGGGGCACGCTGGTCGCCGTCGACGTCCAAGGCGACATGAGCCGGACGCTGCGCGCGGTCTGGGCGCACGGGCGGCGCGTCGGCCAGGAATACCGCGACGTGCTCGCCGTCGCCGAAATGCGCGTATAGAAATCCAATTGCCGATCCGGCATCGCCGAGCGTTCCCATTGGCATAACTCGACCCGGTCGGGACTGGTAGTTGTGTGGGGAATTCCCGTTCACGAGCCGGAGGAAATTGACATGGGTCGGGTCGAAGGCAAGGTTGCGCTGATAACGGGCGCGGCGCGCGGGCAGGGGCGGTCACACGCGGTGCGGCTGGCCGAGGAGGGCGCGGACATCGTCGCGGTGGACATCTGCGCCGATCTCCCGTCGGTGCGGTACCGCGGCGCCACCGAGGAGGACCTGGCCACCACCGTCGGGTTGGTCAAGGACCGGGACCGGCGGATCGTCGCGCACCGGGCCGACGTCCGCGACTCCTCGGCGCTGCGCGCGATCGTGGACGAGGCGGTCGCCGAGTTCGGCCACGTCGACATCGTCTGCGCGAACGCGGGCATCCTCGGCTTCGGCCGGTCCTGGGAGCTCTCCGACGAGGCCTGGCGGGAGATGATCGACGTCAACCTGACGGGCGTGTGGAGGACGGCGAAGGCCGCGATCCCGCACATGATCGAGCACGGCACCGGCGGCTCGATCATCCTGACCAGCTCGGTGGCTGGCCTGGGCGGCGTCGCGAACCTGGCGCACTACGCGAGCGCCAAGCACGGCCTGGTCGGGCTGATGCGCACGCTCGCCGTCGAGCTGGCCCCGCACTCGATCCGGGTCAACTCCGTGCACCCCACCACCGTGGACACCCCGATGGTCAACAACGACGTGGTCCCCGGCCTGTTCCTGCCGGGCGTCGAGAACCCGACCATGCGCGACGCCGAGCCCATCATGAAGTCGATCAACGCGCTGCCCGTTCCGTACCTCGAGGCGGCGGAGGTCAGCAACGCCGTGCTCTGGCTGGCCTCCGACGAGGCCCGCTACGTGACGGGGGTGACCCTGCCGGTGGACGCCGGCTCCGTCGCGCCATTCAAGATCCCGCACGGCTGAGCGCGGCGGGCGGTGTCGTGAACGTCGCGTTGCGGTCGGGGGCGCGACGGCACGATGATCACGGGTCATGACCGTGGGGGACAGTGCGTCGGAGCGCCGGATCGGGTTCGTCTCGTTCATCGGGACGGTGGTGGAGTTCTACGACTTCTTCATCTACGGCACGGCGGCGGCGTTGGTGTTCCCCGCGGTGTTCTTCCCGGCGCTCGGGGCGGCGGCCGGCGCGGTGGCGGCGTTTGCCACGTTCGGGGTGGCGTTCCTGGCCCGGCCGCTGGGTTCGGCGCTGTTCGGCCACCTCGGCGACCGGCTGGGCCGCAAGCGCACGTTGATCTACACGCTGCTGCTCATGGGGCTGTCCACCGTCGCGGTGGGGCTGCTGCCGGGCGCGGCGGTGATCGGCGTCGCGGCCCCTGTCGTGCTGGTGCTGCTGCGGCTGCTGCAGGGCGTCGCGGTGGGCGGCGAGTGGGGCGGCGCCGCGCTGCTGGCGGTGGAGCACGCCCCGGAGGGGCGCCGGGGCCGCTACGGCATGTACCCGCAGCTCGGGCCGGGCACCGCGTTCGGGCTGACCAGCCTGACGTTCCTGGTCAGCGGGGTGGCGATGAGCCCGCCCGCGTTCCTGAGCTGGGGGTGGCGGATCCCGTTCCTGCTCAGCGCGGTGCTGGTCGGGGTCGGGCTGTACGCGCGGCTGCGGGTCGCGGAGACGCCGGTCTTCGCCGAGGCGCTGGCCCGTGGACAGCGGGACAGCGCGCCGCTGCTGACGGCCCTGGCACGGCACTGGCGGCGGATCCTGCTCTGCGGTGGCGCGCTGAGCGCCGCGTTCGGGCTGAACTACATCGGCACCGTGTACCTGACCAACTACGGCACCGCCACGCTGGGCCTTTCCAACCGCACGATGCTGCTGCTGGGCGTGATCGGCGGTGTCGTGCTGGCCGCCGCGACGGCGGCCGGCGCGTGGGCGTCCGACCGGGTGGGCCGGCGGCGGATGGTGCTCGGCGGGAACATCGGGGCGATCGTCGTCGGCGCGGCGGCGTTCCCGATCATCGACACCGGCCGGGTGGCGCTGGTCGGGCTCGCGCTGTGCCTGCTGCTCGTCGTGGGCGGCGCGAGCCTCGGCCCGGCCGCCGCGTACGTGGCGGAGCTGTTCGCCACCGGCCACCGGTACACGGCCGCCGGCCTGAGCTACAACCTGGCCACCATCGTCGGCGGCGCGGTGCCCCCGGTGCTGGCCGCCGCGCTGGTCGCCGCCTACGGCAGCTTCGCCGTCGGCCTGCTGATGTCCGCGTTCGGCGTGCTCGGCGTGTTCTGCGTACTCGCCCTTCCCGAGACCGCGCGAATAGACGGCGTCCTAGGGCGCGCTTAGGCACCCCAAAACGGGAGTTAGTTCCGCCGACCGGGTATTCGGACCTAGCGTAATCGCGTGCGCTACGGCTTCGCGATCGACCAGAGAACGTGCATCGGGTGCCACGCGTGCACGGTGGCCTGCAAGACCGAGCACGAGGTGCCGGTCGGCCAGTTCCGCACCTGGGTCAAGTACGTCGACCAGGGCACCTTTCCGAACAACACGCGCGATTTCGGGGTGATGCGCTGCAACCATTGCACCGACGCCCCGTGCGTGGCGATCTGCCCGACCCAGGCGCTGTTCAAGCGCGACGACGGCATCGTCGACTTCGACGGCGAGCGGTGCATCGGCTGCAAGAGCTGCATGCAGGGCTGCCCGTACGACGCGATCTACATCGACGAGAACACCCACACCGCCGCCAAGTGCAACTTCTGCGCGCACCGGGTCGACGAGGACCTGGAGCCGGCGTGCGTGGTGGTCTGCCCGACGCACTCGATCTGGGTGGGCGACCTGGACGACCCGGACAGCGGGATCTCCCGGCTGGTCAACTCGAACCCGGTGTCGGTGCGCGCGCCCGAGCAGAACACCGGCCCGAACGTCTTCTACCTCGGCGCGGACCGTGCCGTGCTGGACCCGCTGGCCGCGCCGGTGGACGGCAGCTACCTGTTCTCCTCCCCCGACCCGCACCGGGCGGAGGTCAGCGCGGACCTGCCGGTGGACCCGGTCACCGGGGCGCGCACCACGCTGAACACGCCGCACCCCCGACCCTGGGGCTGGCGGGTGACCACGTACCTGTGGACCAAGGCGGTGGGCGGCGGCGCGCTGCTGGTCGCGGCGCTCGCGGCGCTGGTGGGTGTCGACCTCGGGGTGCTGGGCACGGTCGTGGCCCCGGCGCTCGGCGTGGCGGGGGCGGCGGTCACCGGGGCGCTGCTGGTCTGGGACCTCAAGCGGCCGGAGCGGTTCCTCTACATCTTCCTCAAGCCCAACTTCCGGTCCTGGCTGGTGCTCGGCGCGTACACGCTCGCCGGGTTCTCGCTGGTCGCCGGCGTGTGGCTGGTGCTGGGGATCGCGGTGGAGGCCGGTGTGATCACCTCTGCCGACACCGCGTTGACGGTGCTGGCCGTGCTGGGCGTGCCGGCCGGGGCGATGGTCGCCGGGTACACCGGGTTCCTGTTCGGCCAGGCCGAGGGGCGCGACCTGTGGCAGTCGCCGCTGCTGTTCTGGCATCTGATCGTCCAGGCCGTGATGGTCGGGGCGGGCGCGCTGGTGTTGTGCGGCGGCGGTGGCAACGGCCTGGTGGTCGGCGCGCTGGCGGTGGCCACGGTGGTGCACGGGCTGATGCTGGTGCTGGAGTACGGGGGCCGGCACGGCGGCCGCCACGCCGCCTCGGCCGCTCACATGATCACCCACGGGCGGTACGCGCGGACGTTCTGGCTCGGCGCGGTCGCCCCGGTGGTCGCCGCCGCGGTGCTGGCTCCGCTGGGCGGCGGCGTGCCGGCCGTGGTGGCCGGGATCGCCGTGCAGGCCGCCCTGCTGGCCTACGAGTCGGTGTTCGTCCGCGCCGGCCAGGACGTCCCGCTGTCGTAACCGCCCCCGCGCCCACCACCACGGGAGACCCGATCCGATGACCCGCACAGTTCCCGAACGCCCCGCGCTGCCCGGCGCCCGCACCCACGAGCACCTGCGCAACTACCCGCCGCCGGAGACCTGGGACCACCACGTCGAGTACGACGCCAAGGCACACCCCCGCAAGGTCCCGCACTCCTACCTGCTGGTGCCGACCACCTGCTTCAACTGCGAGTCCGCCTGCGGGCTGCTGGCCTACGTGGACAAGGACGACCTGTCGATCAAGAAGGTGGAGGGCAACCCGGCGCACCCCGGCTCGCGCGGCCGCAACTGCGCCAAGGGCCCGGCCACCATCAACCAGGTCGACGACCCGGAGCGGGTCCTGCACCCGCTGCGCCGCACCGGTGAGCGCGGCGGCGGCGAGTGGGAGCGGGTGAGCTGGGACGACGCCCTCGACGACATCGCCGGCCGGATCCGTACCGCGATCCTGGACGGGCGCCACGAGGAGGTCATGTACCACGTCGGCCGGCCCGGCGAGGACGGCTTCGCCGAGCGGTTCCTGCAGGCCTGGGGCATCGACGGGCACAACAGCCACACCAACGTGTGCTCCTCGGGGGCGCGGTTCGGCCAGACGCTGTGGGGTGGCTTCGACAGGCCCTCCCCCGACCACGCCAACGCCAAGGTCATCCTGCTGTTCTCCTCGCACCTGGAGACCGGGCACTACTTCAACCCGCACGCCCAGCGGATCCTGGAGGGCAAGCAGGCCGGCGCGAAGCTGGTGGTCGTCGACCCTCGGATGTCCAACACCGCCTCGCACGCGGACGCCTGGCTGGCGCCCTGGCCGGGCAGCGAGGCGGCGATCCTGCTGGCCATCGCGTCGTACCTGCTGCGCACCCGCCGCATCGACGAGCCCTACCTGCGGCGCTGGTTCAACTGGCGGACCTACCTGGCCGAGCTGCACCCGGACGCCGAGCCGACCTTCGAGTCGTTCCTGGATGCGTTGGAGGCGGACTACGCGCCGTACACCTTCGCGTTCGCCGCCGAGGAGTCGCAGGTCCCGGCCGAGAAGATCGAGGAGATCGCCCGGCTGGTCGCGGGCTGCGACGGCCGGCTGGCCGCGCACATCTGGCGCTCGGCCGCCGCCGGCAACCTGGGCGGCTGGCAGGTGTCGCGGGCGCTCTGGTTCGTCCTCGCGCTCACCGGCTCGATCGGCGCGAAGGGCGGGACCAGCCCGAACGGATGGAACAAGTTCATCCCGCACGGACCGGACGTGCCCGCGCACGACCACTGGAACCCGCTGGCCTGGCCGGCGGAGTACCCGATGTCGTGCAACGAGATGTCGATCCTGCTGCCGCATATGTTGGCCGAGGGCAGGGGCCGGGTGGACGTGTACTTCTCCCGGGTGTTCAACCCGATCTGGACCTACCCAGACGGGTTCGCCTGGATGCGCGCGCTGTCCGACCCCGACCAGGTGGGGCTGCACGTGGCGCTCACCCCGACCTGGTCGGAGACCGCCGAGTTCGCCGACTACGTGCTGCCGATGGGGCACTCGGTGGAGCGGCACGACACGCACTCCTACGAGACGCACGCGGCCAAGTGGCTGGGGTTCCGCCAACCGGTGCGCCGGGTGGCGATGGAGAAGCTGGGCATGCCGGTCGGCGACACCCGCGACGCCAACCCCGGCGAGGTGTGGGAGGAGAACGAGTTCTGGTTCGAGCTGTCCTGGCGCATCGACCCGGACGGCTCGCTGGGCATCAGGCGGCACTTCGAGTCCCCGTACCGGGCCGGCGAGAAGATCACCGTCGACGAGTACTACCGGTGGGTCTTCGAGAACCGGGTGCCGGGGCTGGCCGAGAAGGCGGCGGCCGAGGACATGACGCCGCTGGGGTACATGCGCAAGTACGGCGTGGTCGAGGTGGCCACCGATGTGTACCGGGCGGACGAGCGCCCGCTCGCCCCCGCCGAGCTGGACGGCGCCTCGCCGGACGCCGAGGGCGTGCTGCGCAAGCCGGTCGATGCCGACTCCGTCCCGCCGTTGATCGGCGAGGCCGGCGCGGTGGGCGTGCGGCACGAGGACGGCACCGCGACCGCGGGCTGGCTCACGCCGTCGCGCAAGCTGGAGGTCTACTCCACGGCGATGCGGGACTGGGGCTGGGCCGAGCACGCCACGCCGGGCTACATCCGCTCGCACGTGGCCCGCTCGGAGATCGACCTGGCGGCCGGCGACCTGGTGCTGGTGCCGACGTTCCGGCTGCCCACGCTGATCCACACCCGGTCGGGGAACGCGAAGTACCTCAACGAGATCTCCAACTCGCACCCGCTGTGGCTCAACTCCCGCGACGCGAGCCGGCACGGAGTGAGCACCGGTGACCTGGTTCGGCTGGGCACGTCGATCGGGTACCTGGTGGCCAGGGTGTGGGTCACCGAGGGCATCCGGCCGGGGGTGTGCGCGCTGTCGCACCACATGGGCCGCTGGCGGCTGCACGACACCGAGGGCAGCCGGTGGGCGCAGGGCCTGGTGGACATCTCGCATCCGGACGGGCCGGACTCGTGGCTGCTGCGCTACCGGGGCGGCATCGCGCCGTTCAGCTCCGACGACCCGGACTCGGAGCGGATCTGGTGGACCGACCCGGGCGTGCACCAGAACCTCGCGTTCGGTGTGCAGCCCGACCCGCTGTCCGGCATGCACTGCTGGCTGCAGAAGGTGCGGATGGAGCGGGCGCGTCCCGAGGACAGGTACGGCGACGTGTACGTCGACGCGCGCCGCTCCACCGAGGTGTACCGGGAGTGGCTGGCCAAGGCCCGCGCCACCCTCGGGCCGGGCGGGCAGCGGCGGCCGGAGTTCATGATGCGCCCGGTCAAGCCCCGGCGCCGCGCGTTCCGGGTCGACCCATGTTGACCAGGCACGCGGACGTCGACGTGGCTCGGGTCCATCAAGCGCTGGACGCCGTGCGCGATCCGGAGCTGGGACGACCGCTGTGCGAGCTGGGCATGCTCGGGGACGTGCGGGTCCGGCGCGGCCGGGTGCGGGTGGAGGTGCGGCTGACCACCGCGAGCTGCCCGCACACCGACGAGCTGCGGTCGGCGGTGACGACGGCGGTGTCGGGGCTGGACGGGGTCCGGGGCGTCGAGGTGTCGTTCGCGGCGATGCCGGCTCGGGAGCGAGCGGAGCTGGGCGAGCGGCTGCGGGCGGACACACCGTCGCTCGGCGGCGGCGGGCTCGGCGGCGGGCCGGCGATCTACGCGGTGGCCAGCGGCAAGGGCGGCGTCGGCAAGAGCACGGTCACCGCCAACCTGGCCGCCGCGCTCGCCGCCTCCGGGCAGCGGGTCGGCGTGCTCGACGCGGACGTCTGGGGCTACTCCATACCGAGGCTGTTCGGTGTGCGGCGCGGCCCGGTGGTGCTCGGCCAGCGGATGTTGCCGGTGCCGGCGCACGGGGTGGCGCTGATGTCCGTCGGGTTCTTCGTCAGCGAGGACGACCCGGTGGTCTGGCGCGGGCCGATGCTGCACAAGGCGCTGTCGCAGTTCGTCACCGACACCCACTGGGGCACGCTGGACGCGCTGTTCGTGGACCTGCCGCCGGGGACCGGTGACGCCACCCTCTCGCTGCTCGAACTGCTGCCCGACGCGGCGCTGCTGGTGGTCACCACCCCGCAGCTCGCCGCTCGCGCGGTGGCCTCCCGGGTGGTGCGGATGGTCTCCGGACAGGTCGCGGGCGTGGTGGAGAACATGAGCGCGGCCGTGTGCGGCTGCTGTGGCGAGGCCAATGCGGTCTTCGGCTCCGGCGGCGGCGCGCTGCTGGCCGAGGAGGCCGGCGTGCCGCTGCTCGGCCAGGTCCCGCTGGACGTCGAGCTGCGCGAGGCCGGGGATCGCGGCCGGCCGGTGGTGCTCGGCTCGCCGGCCGCCGCGTCCGCCCGGGAGCTGTCCCGGATCGCCACCGGGTTGCCGGCGCCGCGCCGCAAGCTGGCCGGCCGTCCGCTCCCGCTGTCGGTGGTGGGTCGGTGACGCCCGATACCGACGAGGAGTTCGAGCCGGACTACCGGTTCACCCTGGCCAACGAGCGGACCTTCCTGGCCTGGCTGCGCACCGCGCTGGCCCTGCTCGCCGGTGCGGTGGCCGTCGTCCAGCTCGTCCCGGAGTTCACCGTCGCCGGCGCGCGCGACGTGCTCGGCGGGCTGCTGGCGCTGATGAGCCTGGTGGCCGCCGGCGCGGGCCTGCGCCGCTGGACCCGGGTGGACCACGCCATCCGCCGAGGCCTGCCGCTGCCCTGCCTGCGGGTGCCCCGGGTGCTCACCGCCGGGTTCATGCTGATCGCGCTGCTCGCGCTGGCCCTGCTCATCGCCGGGCTGGTCTCCCGATGACCCCGCGCCGCGACGCCACCGACGGCCTGCAGCCCGAGCGAACCGCCCTGGCCTGGAGCCGCACCTCCCTGGGCAGCCTCACCGGCGGGGCGCTGCTGCTGCTGCGCCACATCGAGCACTACCACGGCCCGCTGCGGCTGCTGCCCGCCGTGATGGCGCTGGTCATCGCCGCGGCCGCGTACGCGATCGGCCAGCGCCGCCTCACCGCCCTGCGCTCCCGCCCGCTGCCGTCTTCGCGGTCGATCCGCCGGCAGGTGCTCGCGCTCGGCTGGGCCGTCATCGCGCTCACGGTGGTGACGTCAGTGGTCCTCGGCGTCTCCTGAGTCCCGCGAGAGAACCCGGCCGAGGACGGCGGGGAGCCCTTGAGGGTCGAGCGTGGCGGCGCGCCAGCAGACGAACCCATCCGGCCGCACCAGCACCGCGCCGTCTGGCCCGATCCCGGCGAGGTCGAGGAACCTTCGCTCCGGGTCGCCGAGGGCGTCGGCGTCGGGCTCGTCGAGAACCTGGTAGGCACGCACCGGGACGTCGAGTGCCGAGGCAGCGCCCAGCCATTGCCGTCCTTGCGGGCCGGTGAGCAGCAGCCAGTCCGGCCCGGCCAGGTCGGTGGTGGACACCCGGGTGCCGTTGGACACCAGCCAGTGGTGCGGCATCCGGTAACCCGGTCGTGCCTCGTCCCGGTAGACGTCGAGGTCGTCATCCCGTTCGCCGGTGATGACCGCCGAGGAGCGGTACCCGTAGAACATCATCGCGCGCAGGTAGGCCTCGAACTCCCCCAGCTGGGCGTGCAGGCGTGGCCGGTCGGATGCGCCGATGCCCACGCCGAGGGTGCCCACCCGGGAGATGTCCACGGACGCCGTCGCGGCCAGCCGCCGCTCGGCCTCGTAGCTGTCCAGCAACGCGGGTCCGGCGTGGCCGCGCAGCACGGCCGCGAGCTTCCAGGCCAGGTTGTGGCCGTCCTGGATGCCGGTGTTCATCCCGAGGCCCCCGGCGGAGGTCTGGACGTGCGCGGCGTCGCCGGCGAGGAACACCCGGCCCCGCCGGAACGCGGACGCGATGCCGAGCGTCGCCTCCCAGGTGTTCGCCGCGAGCAGCTCGATCGACACCGCCGGGTCCCCGATCGCGGCACGCACCAGCCGGACGGTCCGCTCGCGGGTCAGCGGCTCGGGATGTTCCGGCTTGCCGGGGTAGCTCATGATGTGCGTCGTCCACAGGTCGTCGCCGTTGAGCGAACCGATCGCCGCGTACACGTCGTCGTTGCGTACGAAACAGAACCGGGCCTCCCGTTCGTAGCGCGGGTCGGCGATGCTGGCGCGGTAGAACGCGGTGTGCACGGTCCCGGCCACCTCGCGGTCGGGCATGGTGAGCCCGAGCCGGGAGCGGACCGTGCTGTTGGCGCCGTCCGCGGCGACGAGGTAGGCGCAGGTGATCTCGCGGCGTTCGCCGCCGGCGTCGACCAGCGTGGCCCGAACCCGCCGGTCGTCGGCGTCGACGCCGACCAGGTCCGTGTCGAAGCGCACCTCACCACCGCGAGCGAGGATCTCCGACAGGAGCAGCCGCTCGATCCGGTCGCTGGTCACCATCAGGCGCGGAGCCGGGGTGCAGGACATCACCCGCTCGACGAAGCGCGCGGGCAGCCGGCTCCGGTCGAGCACGTCGCCCACGCCGCGGTCCTTGAGCACCCACAGGTAAGGGTTGCGCGGCCGCCACCCGACGCGGTCCAAGTCGCCCGCCAACCCCCCGGCACGGAACAGCTCGACCGTGCGCGCGCTGGAGTTCGCCCTCGGGTGCTGCCCGGTGCCACCGCGCCGTTCCACGACGAGCGGCCGAACCCCCTGCGTGGCCAGGAAGAACGCCGTGGACAACCCGACCGGCCCGCCACCCACCACCAGCACCGGGACGTCATGCGTGTCGCTCATGCCCGGATCGTGCACGCTGAAGCCGACTTCAGTTCAATGGGCGATGTGACAGACCGGCGTTTCTCGATCAGCTTCGTGGCCCGACGCTTCGGCATGCGCGTGTCCGCCCTGCGCTACTACGACCGGATCGGCCTGTTGAAGCCCGCCGAGCGCAGGGGAAACGTCCGCTACTACGACCGCGTGGAGCTACGCCGGCTTGCGCTCATCCACCGGCTGCATCGGCAGGGCATGGTCAGCCTCGCCGACACGGCGGCGCTGCTCTCCAGGGGGCCGGCCTGGCACGACGTCCTGCGCTCGTCCGCCGGGGAGCTTCGACGCCGGATCGAGGAGATGCAGGCCGCCCACCGGACCTTGGAGCACCTCCTCCAATGCCCCGGTCGCGACCCCATCCGCGACTGCCCGTACCTGCACGAGGAGTTCGAAACCGAGGTCGACGCCGCCCTCGCCGCCCAGCGCGGCTAGGCCACTCGACGGATGGAGCCCTCGGGCGGGTCCCGCACGGCGCCGGGGTGCAAGATCGCCGCGATCGCCTCGACGCCGTCGACCAGGCGGGGACCGGGGCGCACCACTATCGCGTCGGCGTCGATCGCCCACACCTCGGCGTCGGGGAACCGTCCAGCGACCGCTCGGGCCTGCTCGGCCGCGCCGTCGAGGCGGAACCCACAAGGCGCGACGAGCACGACATCCGGCGCCGCGGAGGTGAACTCCCGCCAGGTGGTCCGCTCCGAACGGTCGCCGGGGCGCGCGGCGACCGGTTCGCCCCCGGCGCGGACGACCAGATCGGGGATCCAGTGCCCGGCGGTGAACGGTGGGTCGGTCCACTCCAGCACCGCGACCCGTGGCCGGGTCCGCCCGGCGACCGCCTCGGTCACCGCCGCCAGCCGCTCGGCCAGGCTCGCCACCAGCGCCTCGGCCCGGTCCGGCACCCCGGTGGCGGATCCCACCGCGCGGATGGTGTCCAGCACCTCGTCGAGGGTGTGTGGATCGAGCGACAACACCTCGGCGTCGCAGCCGAGGTAGCTCAGCGCGTCGGTGACCCGGTCCGACGGCAGCGCGCACACCCGGCACAGGTCCTGAGCCAGGATCAGCTGTGGGTCCAGCCCGGCGAGGGCGTCGGCGTGCAACGTGTAGAGGTCGGCGCCGGCGGCCAGCCGCGTCCTGACGTACTCGTCGATCTCGCCGGGGCTCATCCCACGGGTGTCCCCGCCGCCGACCACGACCGCCTTGTCCAGCCGCGCCGACGCCGGCTCGTCACACTCGAACGTGACCCCGACCAGCTCGGAGTCCACACCCAACGCGTAGACGATCTCCGTCGCGGACGGCAGCAGCGACACCACCCGCATGGCCACCATCGTGCCGGCCCAACCCGTGAGTGGCTAGGGCCGTCATAGCGGCCCCAGCCACTCACGGGTTGCCCGGGTGCGCGTCAGCGGGCCTGGCGCACCAGGACGGCCGGGGCGCCGCTGGGGAACAGGTACTTCGCCGTCAGCACCGGGGTGTCCCCGGCCGTGACGACCTGGGTGGCGAGGACGACGGGCGTGTCCGGGGGCCGGCCGAACGTCGTGCCCCGGCGGCTGCCCAGGATGGTGGCCGTCAGCATGCTGGTAGCGCGCAGCGGCAGCCCCGGCAGGTTCGTCACGATCGCGTGCAGCATGGTGTGCGGCGCCGACTCCGCGTCGTCCAGGATCCGAGGCAGGTCGGGGTCGACGCCGGCGAGCGCGTCGTCGTGCAGGCTCCACTCCTCGGCGAGGCAGGCGGGCACGCCGTCGGCGTCCACCACGCTCTCCCAGAACCTGACCTCGCGGCTGGCCGGCACCGGCAGGTGGCGCAGGACCAGGTCGGTGGGCTCCTCCACCCCGCGCTGGAGCGGTCGGACCTTGCTGGTGTCGCCGCCGAGCAGCTGTTCGAGCGGCTGCAGCCGTTCGAAGCCGCGACGCAGCGCCCCGGTGCTGACGGTCCGGCCCACGCCGCGCCGGACGGTGATCACACCGTCCTCCTGGAGCAGGATCAACGCCTCCCGCAGGGCCGGCCGGCTGACCCCGAGCGCGGCGGCGAGCGCCGGCTCGGTGGGCAGCGTGGAGCCGAGCGGATAGGTCCCCGCGCGGATGCCGTCCACGATCCGCTCGTAGAGGTCGACGACGGGTCGCCGTCGCGGTCCCTGGACCGGCATCTCTCCCCCTTTGACGTGATGCTGTCAGACAAGCTGCGGCGGCGGTGTAGGACATCAAGCCTTGACCAGCGTGCCAATCGTAGACCATCATCGGCCCGGTCGGTGCTACTTGTCAGACAAGCTCGGTCCACATCGAGGTGGAGGCTCTGAGATGGCGGTTCCCCAGGCGTCCACCACCGGGTCGTCGACGCGGGAGGGCGGCGGGCTGGTCCTGGCCCTGGTGCTGGCCGTCGCGGCGTTCGACATCAACTCCACGATGCTGGCGCCGGCGCTGCCCGACGTGGCGGACCGGCTGCACACGACCAGCGGCCTGGTCGGCCTCTCCCAGACGCTGTTCTTCCTGCTCGCGGCCGTGGGTCAGGTGACCATCGCGCGACTGAGCGACTACCTGGGACGGCGCCGGCTGCTGTTGTTCGCGGTGACCGTGCTGATCGTGGGCGAGGCGGCCTGCGTGCTCGCGCCGAACATCACCGTGTTCCTCATCGGGCGGTCGCTGCAAGGCATCTCCGCGGCCACGTACACGCTGGCGTATCTGATCATGCGCGAGACGCTGTCGCCGGAGCGGTTCGGGCGCGGCATCGGCATCGTCACCGCCGTCGGGGGCGGCATCGCCGGCATCGACGTGATCATCGCCGGCTGGGTGGCCGACCACATCGGCTTCCGGGGGATCTTCGTGGCCACCTTGGTGGTCACCGTGATCGCGCTGGTCGCGGTGTACCTGCGGGTGCCGGACACGCGCGCGAACGGCGGCGGCACGATGGACTGGGCGGGCGCGGCCTGCCTGGGGGTCGGGCTCAGCGGTCTGCTGCTCGCGCTCAACCAGGGCGCGGCGTGGGGCTGGTCGTCCCCGTTCACCCTCGCCCTGCTGGCCGTCGGGGTGCTCGGGCTCGTCGCGTTCCCGGTCGTCGAGAAGCGCGTCCGCAATCCCGTGATCGACACCGCGTCGCTGGCCTCGCGCCAGGTCTGGCCGCTGCTGGCGACCACGACGTTCCTGCTCGCCGGTGTGTTCGGCATGCTGAACTTCACGATCCCGCTGCTGACCCAGGCGTCGGGCGGGTACGGGCTGTCGGCGACCGCGTCGGCGCTGCTGTTCCTGACGCCCGCCTCGCTGCTCGGCGTGATCGCCGCGCCGATCGCCGGGCACTTCGGGCCGAGGGTCGGCTGGCTGCGTTCGGTGCGGATCGGCGCGGTCGGCACCGCCGTCGCGTTCGTCCCGCTGGCGCTGTTCGCGGGGTCGCCGTGGGTCGCGGGCCTGGCGTTGGCGGCGTTCGGGATCACCTTCACCGGTTACAGCCAGACCGCGCTGACCGGCCTGTCGGTGGAGGCCGCGCCCGCCGACAAGCCGGGCTCGGTGCCGGGCATCAACGGCGCCTGCTTCGGGCTGGGCGCCTCGCTGGGCATCGCGGTGGCGGCCAACATGGTCTCCGCTCTGGCCGGCGACGGCCCGCCGAGCTTTGCCGCGCTCCAGGCGGCGGTGTGGTGTTCCGGGGGCTTCGTCGTCCTCGGCGTGCTGGCCAGCCTGCTGACCACCCAACCATGTCGACGAGAGGTTCGATGATGTCGCGCATCCTTCTGACGAACGCCCGGGTGAACGGCGCCGAGCAGGCGGGCACGATCGCCGTGCGGGACGGCGTGGTCGAGTCGGTGACCGACCTGCCGCCCGCGCCGCAACCCGGTGACCGGGTGGTGGACCTCGGCGGGCAGATCGTGCTGCCGGGGTTCGTCGACGGGCACTGCCACGCCGACAAGTCGCTCTGGGGCGAGCCGTGGGTGCGGCGGACCTCCGAGGTGGTCTCCATGGAGCAGATGTTCGAGGACACCGTCGCCCAGTGGGCCGCCACCACGACCCCCGTCGCGACGCGAGCCCGGGCGTTCCTCGACGAGTGCGTCGCGTTCGGCTCCACGACGATCCGCACGTTCGTCGACGTCGCGCCGGAGATCGGGCTGTCCGGCATCGAGGGCCTGCTCGAGGTCCGCGAGGACATGCGCGGTCTGACCGACCTGAGCATCGTCGCGTTCCCGCAGCTCGGCCTGTTGCGCCGGCCGGGCACCGACGCGCTGCTGGAGGAGGCGCTCAAGCTCGGCGTCGACGCCGTCGGCGGCCTGGACCCCGCCGGCATCGACGGCGACGCGCTGGCGCAGCTCGACATCGTCTTCGGGCTGGCCGAGCGGTACGGCGTCGCGGTCGACTTCCACATGCACGAGGACGGCGAGCTGGGCTGGTGGCTGATCCGCCGGATCGCCGAGCGCACCAGGGCGCTGGGGATGGCCGGCAAGGTCAGCCTCTGCGACGTGTTCAGCCTCGCCGACCCGACGCCCGAGCGGCTGCACGAGATGGGCACCACGCTGGCCGACGCCGGCATCGCCGTGGCCGTCGGGGTGCACGGGCTGCTGCCGGTGCCGGACGTGCGGACGCTGCACCGGCTCGGCGTGTCGATGTGCCTCGGCTCGGACTCCTCGCGCAGCCTCTGGTCGCCATGGGGCGACGGCGACATCCTGTCCAGGGCGATGTTCATGGCGTACAAGTGCTACTTCCGCCGCGACGAGGACCTGGAGTTCGCCCTCGACATGGCGACCACCCTGGGCCGGGAGGCGTTCGGGCTGCCGTCGGTCGAACCGCGCGCCGGCGATCCCGCCGACCTGGTCGCGCTGCCCGGCGAGGCGCTCGGCGAGATCGTGGTCTGCCCGCCCAGGCGCGGCCTGGTCATGAAGGCCGGACGGATCGTGGCCAGGAACGGAGCCCTGGTCAACAGCGAATGAGCCGCTCGCGCGTTCGCTCCCCCCGGTGGTTGGCGTAGGCGCCGATGGTGACGGCGGCGGCTACGGCCAGGGAGAGGATGACCTGCAGGCGGGCGGAGGCGTCGAAGAGCATTCCGATGACGATGGCGACCAGGGCGAGGATGACCAGGACGGTGATCCACGGGAAGCCCCACATCGCGACCCGTTCGGCACGCAGCGAGGCGCCGCGGTCCGCCGATCGCCGGCGGGCGAACAGCTGCGTCACCGCGATTCCGATGTAGACGAACAGGGCGAGCGTGCTGGTGGACTCCTGGATGAACAGGAACACAGTGTCCGGGGCGACGTAGTTGAAGACGACGGCGACCAGGCCCACCGCCGAGGCGGTGAGAACGGCGTTGCGGGGTACGCCGGCGCGGGTCGCGAGGCCGCAGAGCGCCGGGGCGCCGCCGCGGCGGGCGATGGAGAACATCATCCGCGAGGCGGTGTAGATGCTGGAGTTGAGGGCGGAGAGCACGGCGGTCAGCGCGACCAGCGTGATGATCTCGCCGGCCGCCGGGATGCGCAGGTGGCTGAGGACGGCGGCGAACGGGCCGATGACCAGCTCGTCGGCGCTCCACGGCACCAGGGTGACCACCACGACCATGCTGCCGATGTAGAACAGCAGGATCCGCCAGACCACGCTCCGGATGGCCTTGCGCAGCGCGGTGGTCGGCTCGCGCGACTCGGCGGCGGCGATGGTGACGATCTCGGTGCCGACGAAGCTGCCGACGATGATCAGGATGCCGGCGACGATCGCGCCGGGGCCGTGTGGCAGGAAGCCTCCGGCGCCGACCAGGTTGGACAGGCCCGGCGGCCGTGCGCCGGGGAGCAGCCCGACGATGGCGAGCGCGCCGATGGCGAGGAACGCGACGATCGCGGCGACCTTGATGGTGGCGAACCAGAACTCGAACTCGCCGAACGACCTGACCGACGCCAGGTTCGACGCGGTGAGCGCGACCAGGATGACCAGCGCGTAGAACCACTGCGGCAGCGCGGGCAGCCAGGCGTGCACGAGCCTGGCCCCGGCCGCGTCCTCGAGCGCGATCACGCCGAGCCAGTACCACCAGTACAGCCAGCCGATGATGAACCCGGCGCGCGGCCCGAACGTCTTCTCCGCGTAGGCCGAGAAGGAGCCGCTGTCCGGGTCGTTGGCGGCCAGCTCGCCGAGCATGCGCATGATGAACACGACGATCAGGCCGGTGATCGCGTAGCTGACGATGACGCCGGGGCCGACCTTGTGGATCGCCGAGCCGGACGCCACGAACAGCCCGGCGCCGATCACTCCCCCGATGGAGATCATCGTCAGGTGGCGTTGGCGCAGCGACCTGCCCAGTGCCTGAGGCATGGCTCACCCACCCCCAACCATGTCGGTGACCGGAAGCCAGGCGCGCCTCCTCGTCTCGTACCGCGCCACCAGGTCGATCTTTGCGAGGGTCAGCGCGATGTCGTCGAGCCCGTGCAGCAGCTGGTACCTGTCGCGCGGGTCGAACCGGAAGGCGATGTCGCGGGCCAGGTCGTGGTGGCGGACTACCTGGGCGTCGAGGTCGACGGTGATCCGGGTGGCCGGATGGCGCGAGACCGCCCGCCGCAGCCCGTCGATCTCGTCGGGGTCCAGGGTGAACGCCAGGAGGCCGTTCTTCGTCGCGTTCACCGCGAAGATGTCGCCGAGGCTCTCCGCGATGACGACGCGGAACCCGAAGTCGCGCAGCGCCCAGACGGCGTGCTCGCGCGAGGACCCGATGCCGAAGTCGGCGCCGGCCACCAGGATGCTGGCGCCGGCGAACTCCGGCCGGTTGAGCGCGAAGTCGGGGTCGCGGTCCCGCCAGCGCCGGAACAGGCCGTCGGCGAACCCCGTCCGGGTCAGCCGCTTCATGTAGGCGGCCGGGATGATCTGGTCGGTGTCGACGTTGTCGACGGCCAGCGGGACGGCGGTCCCGGTGTGGCGCACGAACGGTTCGATCATGCCGACGCCCACCGGCGGGCCAGCAGGCCACCCGTCCCGGTCGCCAGCGCGACGGCCACCAGCAGCACGGCCGCCGGCCACGACCGCCCGCCCGACCAGGCCACCAGCGCGCTCGCCACCACCGGGATGAACCCGCTCACCACGCCGCCGATGTTGTACCCGACGCCGACGCCGCTGTACCGGAATCCCGCCGGGAACAGGCTGGCGAGCAGCTCCCCGGCCACCGCGAAGGTGGTCGACAGGCACGCCACCCCGACCACCACCCCGACGATCACGCCGACCGCGGTGCGGGTGTCTATCAGCGCGAAGACCGGGAACGCGACGACCGCGGTGAGCGCCCCGCCGAGGGCACACACGGAGCCGGACCCGATCCGGTCCGCCAGCCGCCCGCTGACCACCAGCACCGCCATCTCCACGACCGCCGCCGCCAGCGTGGCGGCGAGCATCAGCCCGGGCGACAGGTGCAGGTTCATCGTGCCGTAGCTGATCACGAACGTGGTCATCAGGTAGAAGCCGCCGATGCCGAGCATCGACGCGGCCCCGCCGACGAGCAGCTCGGGCAGGCAGTTGCGGAACAGGTCGACCAGCGGCACCGACCGGCGCTCGTCGCGCTCCACCAGCCTGGCGAACTCGGGCGTCTCCTCGATCCGGCGCCGCATCCGCACGACGATCAGGAGCAGCGGGAACGCCGCGAGGAAGGGCAGCCGCCAGGCCCAGGCGTCGAACGTCTCCGGCGGCAGCAGCGAGACCAGGCTGAACGCTCCGGACGACAGCAACAGGCCGGTGGGCGAACCGAGCTGCGGCAGCGCCGCGTACCGGCCTCGGTGCGACGGCGGCGCGTGCTCCACGGCCAGGGTGATGGCGCCACCCCACTCGCCGCCCACGCCGATGCCCTGCAACACCCGCAGGCAGGTCAGCAGCAGCGGCGCCGCGACGCCGATCGTCGCGAAGTCGGGGAGCACGCCGATCAGCCCGGTGACGATGCCGATCATCGTCACCGTGACCAGCAGGGTGCGGCGCCGTCCCAGCCGGTCCCCGATGTGGCCGAACAGCGCGGCGCCGACCGGGCGGGCCACGAACCCGATCGAGAACGACGCGAACGCGGCGAGCGTGGCCACGGCGGGGTCGTGGCTGGTGAAGTACAGGCGGTTGAAGACGATCGAGGCCGCCGTGCCGTACAGGAAGTAGTCGTAGGCCTCCAGCGCGGTGCCGACGTAGGCGGCGACGGCCATCCGGCGGGCGAGGCCGTGGTCGTGGCGGATGGCTGTCTGGTTCACGCGGCGCCTCCTTGCGCGAGCGGCGGACCTGTCGTGCGGTCGTCGAGGTTGCCGGCGCCGTGGGTGCAGCGGCCGCCGACGAACGTGGCCCGCACTTCGATGTCGTCGATGCGGGAGGTGGGTACGGTGGTCGGGTCGTCGTCGAGCAGCGCAAGGTCGGCGAGCATCCCCGGTGCGATCCGGCCGCGGTCGTGTTCGGCGTGCGAGGCGTACGCGGCGTCGGTGGTGAACGCGCGCAGCGCCGTCTCGGCGTCGACCCGTTCGTCGGGTCCGAGCACGAGGCCGTTGCGGGTCCGGCGCTCGACCATGGACCGCATGCCGGCCAGCGGCGCGCCGGTGGACACGCACGGGCGGTCCGAGCTGCCCGCGACCCTCAGCCCGGCGTCGAGGAACGAGCGGTGTCGGTGGAAGGTCGCCGCGCGCTCGGGTCCCAGCGCGTCGGCCGCGGCGTCCCCGATCTCGTACAGGAAGCGCGCCTGCGGCACCGGGACCACGCCCAGCGCGGCCAGGCGCGGGAGCTGGTCCGGGCGCACCGTCGCCGCGTGCTCGATGCGGTGGCGCACGTCGTGGCGGGGCCGGAGCCGGTGCGCCAGCTCGAACGCGTCGAGGGCCAGGTCGATCGCGCGGTCGCCGATGGCGTGCGCGGCGACCCGCCAGCCCGCGCGGTGCGCGGCGACGACGAGCGCGCGCAGGGTCTCCTCGTCGTCCTGCAGGTAGCCGGCGCCGGGGTGGTCACGGAACGGTTCGGTGAGAGCGGCGGTGTGGCTGCTCAGCGCGCCGTCGAGGAACACCTTCATCGGCCCGATGCGGAGGTGGTCGTCGCCGAAGCCGCTGGTCAGGCCCAGGTCGAGGCCCACCGGCAGGTCGTCGTCGGGATGGCCGCGCAGCGGGTGCAGCGCGTCGCTGGCCGGCATCAGCTCGACCCGCTGCGCCAGCTCGCCCCGGCGGCGGGCGAGCTGGTACGCGGCGGCCTCCACCGGGCTGTGGCCGATCCAGCCGCCCCCGATGCCGGCCTCGGTGACGTGGGTCAGCCCCTCCGCGGCGTAGTGCCGCGCCGCCCGCGCCACCGCCGAGGCCAGCTCCTCCACCGGGTACGGCACGACCAGCGCCTTGACCAGGCCCTGGGCCTGCTCCTCCAGCCGCCCGGTGTCACGGTCGACGACGCCGCCCTCGGGCACCCGCACCGAGCCGTCCAGGACCCCCATGCGGTCGAGCAGCACGGTGTTGACGACGCAGACGTGCGCGGAGCGATGCTTGAGCCAGACCGGCCGGCCACCGCCGGCGCGGTCGAGCGCGGCCCGGTCCGGGTGGCCGCCCAGCGCGAAGTCGTCGTAGCCGGCGCCGATCACCCACGCGTCCGAGGGCAGCCCGGCGGCCCGGCGGGCCACCGCGTCGTAGAGGTCGGCCATGCTCGCGGTGGTGCTCAGGTCCAGCTCGGCGAGGGAGAGCCCGAACCAGGCCATGTGGTTGTGCGCGTCGGCGAAGCCGGGGACCAGGGTGGCGCCGTCGCAGTCCACGACGGTGCGCGCGCCCAGCTCGGTGACGTCCTCGTCGACGCCGACGATCCGCCCGTGCAGCACCCCTACCGCGCTGGCGGCCGGACGGTCCGGATCGAGCGTGCGCACCCGGGCGTTGCGGAGCAGCAGGTCGAGTCTCATACCGGCGCCAACTCGCCCGGAGAGGCAAGGCGCCCCGCGACCGCGCTCGCCGCCGCCACCGACGGCGACGCCAGATGGGTGCGCCCGCCCTGGCCCTGGCGCCCCTCGAAGTTCCGGTTCGAGGTCGACACCGCGCGCTCGCCGGGGCCGAGCTGGTCGGGGTTCATGCCCAGGCACATCGAGCAGCCGGCGCCGCGCCACTGCGCACCGGCCCGCCGGAACACCTCGTCCAGCCCCTCCGCCTCGGCCTCGGCCCGCACCCGCGACGAGCCGGGCACCACCAGCATCCGCACCCGGGGGCGCACCCGCCGGCCGCGCAGCACGTCGGCGGCGGCGCGCAGGTCCTCCAGCCGGCCGTTCGTGCACGACCCCAGGAACACCACGTCGATGTCGATCTCCCGCATCGGCGTGCCCGGCCGCAGGCCCATGTACGCCAGCGACCGCTCCGCCGCCTCCCGCCGCCCGCCCGCCAGCTCCTCCGGCGCGGGGACGTGCCCGGACAGCGCCGCGACCTGCGACGGGTTCGTGCCCCAGGTGACGAACGGGGTGACGTCGGCGGCGTCGATGCGGACGGTCCGGTCGAAGGCGTAGCCGTCGTCGGTGCGCAGGGTCCGCCAGTGCGCGAGCGCCTGCTCCCACCGCTCGCCGCGGGGCGCGTGCGGCCGCCCGCGCACGTACTCGAACGTGGTCTCGTCCGGCGCGATCATCCCCGCCCGGGCGCCGGCCTCGATCGACATGTTGCACAACGTCATCCGGGCCTCCATGGACAGCGCCCGAACCGCCGGCCCCCGGTACTCGATGACGTGGCCGCCGGCCCCGCCCGTGCCCAGCTCGGCCATGACCGCGAGCGCCAGGTCCTTCGCGCTGGTCCCTCGGCCGAGCGAGCCGTCGACCTGGACCGCCATCGTGCGCGGGCGCCGCTGAGTGATCGTCTGGGTGGCCAGCACGTGCTCGACCTCGCTGGTGCCGATGCCGAACGCGAACGCCCCGAACGCGCCGTGCGTGCTGGTGTGCGAGTCGCCGCACACGATCGTCATGCCGGGCAGGCTCAGCCCCAGCTCGGGGCCGATGACGTGCACGATGCCCTGCGACGGGGAGCCCAGCGAGTGCAGCGGCACGCCGAACTCGGCGCAGTTGGCGCGCTGCGCGAACACCTGCGCGGCGGACGCCGGGTCCTCGATCGGCAGCCCGATGCCCGTGGTCGGCACGTTGTGGTCCTCGGTGGCCAGCGTCAGCTCGGGGCGACGCACCGCCCGGCCGGCCTGGCGCAGCCCGTCGAACGCCTGCGGCGGGGTGACTTCGTCCATCAGGTGCAGGTCGACGTAGAGCAGTGTCGTGCCGTCGTCGGCCACGTCGACCACGTGGTCGTCCCAGACCCGGTCGAACAGGCTGCGCGGGCTCACTACCTGCCGCCGATCTCGCCGACCAGCCGCGCTCCCAGCTCCTCCGTCGACAGCACTTCGGCCCGGTCCGAGGCGAGGTCGGCCGGCAGGTCCCCGGCGAGGACCACCGCCTCGACCGCGCGCTCGATCGCCGCCGCCACGCGAGGTTCGTCGAGCGAGTGCCGGGCGAGCAGGGCGGCGGAGAGCACCGCCGCGATCGGGTTGGCCACGCCGGTGCCCGCGATGTCCGGGGCGGTGCCGTGCACCGGCTCGTACAGGCCCCACCGCTCGTCGTTGAGGGTGGCGGACGGGGCCAGCCCCAGCGACCCCATCAGCCCCGCGCCGATGTCGCTGAGGATGTCGCCGAACACGTTCTCGGTGACCACCACGTCGAACTGGCCGGGGTCGATCACGAACTGCATCGAGGCGTTGTCGACGTAGAGGTGGTTCGCCTCCAGGTCGGGGTAGCGGGCGAACACCTCCGACGCCACCGAGCGCCACAGCACGCTGGACTCCAGCACGTTCGCCTTGTCCACCGAGGTGACCTTCTTGTTCCGGGACCGGGCGAGCCGGCAGGCGAAGTCCACCACCCGCTCGATCTCGTCCGCGCGGTACTCGATCAGGTCGTACGCGTGCCGCTGGCCCTGTACGACGTCCTGCCCCCGGGTCGCGGTGAAGTAGGCGCCGCCGGCTGATTCGCGGACCACCACGAAGTCGAACCCGACCTCACCGAGCGGGCTGCCGGCCGGCACCAGGTTCCGCACCGGCCGCACGTTCGCGAACAGCCCGAAGTCGCGCCGGATCGGGAGCAGTCCCCCGGTCCCTGGTCGCTGTGCATAGGGCAGCTCGTCCCACTTCGGGCCGCCGACCGCGCCGCACAGCGCCGCGTCCGAGCGCCGGCAGAGCTCGACGGTCTCGGCCGGCAGCGGGGTGCCCACCGCGTCGATGGCCACGCCACCGAGCAGGCCGGGCACGAACTCAGCCGTCCGCCCCGCCGCGCGCAGCCCGGCATCCAGGACCGCCTGGGCGACCGAGGTGACCTCCGGCCCGATCCCGTCGCCGCCGAGCACCGCGATCGTGTAGTCAGCCGATGAGCTCAACCGTCCTCCTTACTCGGACCTCCCGGCCCAGATGCCGCGAGCGTGTCTGAGGTGCGCGATCATGAGCGCCCGGGCGTCGTCGGCCTTGTGCTGGGCCACCAGGTCGAGCAGCCGCTCGTGCTCGTCCGCCGACGCCTGGAACGCCCCCGTGCCCTCGACCTTGCGCAGCCCGTAGAGCCGCGTGTGGTCCCGAAGCTGGCCGACGACCTGCAGCAACCGCTCGTTGCCCAGGCAGGCGAGCACGCCGAGGTGAAACCGCCTGTCGACCTCCAGGAACCGAACCAGGTCGCCGGACGCGGCGTGCGCGGAGATCTCCCGGGCCAGGGCGCGCAGTGACTGCTCGTCGACCAGCAGGCCCCGCTGCGCGATCTCGGCGACGGCGGCGGGTTCGAGCATCGTGCGCAGCTGGAGGATCTCGTCGAGGTCGTGATCGGTGATCACCCGCACCCGGAAGCCGCGGTTGCGGGCCAGCGTCACCAGCCCCTCGGCGGCCAGCTGCGAGACGGCCTCCCGGACCGGGGTCGCCGACACCTCCAGCTCCTCGGAGATCGCGCTGATCGTGTACAGCTCGCCGGGCGCCAGCAGCCCGGCGATGATCTGCGCGCGCAGCACCCGCCCGGCCTGGCTGCGCAGCGTCTCGCTGCCCAGCGCCTGTGACATGGCATCCGCCCTCGGTGTCACATGTGAGGTATTACACCCGACCTGGAGGCAAGGTAGGCCGCCGATCGACGGGATGTCCAGGGTCAGTCGCAGACGTTCCGGAAATCGGGACCGGGTGGCACCTGCCGCTCCCACTCGGCCGGGGTCAGTGACCTGCCGAGCTGGTCGCACAGCCAGGCGGGCACGTCGTCGAGGTAGTCGACCGACCACTGCCGGACGGTGCCGTCCGCGGCGGCGGTGATCAGAACGCGGCCGTCGCGGGAGAACAGCACGGTGTTGACCACATTCTGGTGGCCGGCGAGCGGCGGGCCGATCTGTTGGTGGGTGGCCACGTCCCACAGCCGCGCGGTCCGGTCCCCGCCTGCGGATGCCAGCGTCCGCCCGTCCGGGCTGAATACTACGGACCTGACCTCGCCCTGATGACCCCGCAGCGGCTCCCCGACCTGCTCGTGGGACACAGCGTTCCACAGCCGTATGTCGCCGTCGCCCTCGCCGGTCACCACCCAGCGGTTGTCCGCGCTGAAGGCCACCGAGGTGATCTCGCTGGTGGACCCGTGCAGTGTCGGACCGAGCTGCTCGTGGGTGGCCGCGTCCCACAGTCGCAGGCCGCCGCTTCGCCCCCCGGTCGCCAGCACCTTCCCGTCGGAGCTCCAGGCGAGCGAGTTGAGCGGCCATCGGTCCTGCGGTGCGTCCGGCGGGCCCAATGGCGGGTCGAGCGCGTGCGCGCCGGGGACGTCCCACACCCGCGCGCTGCCGTTCCCGTGGCCGCCTGCGGCCACCGTTCGGCCCGGGCCGGCGGCCAGGCTGAGCAGGGGACGGTCGGGGACGGCGGCGACTGTCCCGGTCAGTGTGCCGCTGTCCACGTCCCAGGCGCGCAGCGTGCCGCCGCGGTCACCGGCGTAGAGGGCGCGGCCGTCGGGGCTGAACGCCATCGCCAGGACCTCGCGGGCGCCCGGACCCGCCAGCGGAGGGCCGGCCGGCGCGCGCGTCGCGGTGTCCCACAGCCGCACGATGCCGTCGTCACCGCCGGTGGCCAGCAGCCGTCCGTCCGGGGCGAGCGCCGCCACACCGCTGAAGCCGCTCGGCGGCCGGACGGGGGCACCGATCTGGCGGTGCGGCCGGGTGTCCCACAGCCGGATCTCGCCGTTGCCGCCGATGGCCACGACGCCGCCGTCGGCGCTCACCGCCGTCGAGTAGACGGTCCCCGACGGGGCGGCCAGCGGGGTGCCGAGCTGTTCTCCGGTCGCCACCTCACGGACCAGCACCGCGCCGTCCTCACCCGAGGACACCACCGTGCGGCCGTCCGCGCTGAACGCCAGCGCGAGCACCATGCCCCGGTGCGCGGTCCACGGGGCGCCGATCGTCCGTCCGGTGGTGGCGTCCCATACTTGGATCGTGCCGTCCTCGGCGCCGGCGGCAACGGCCCGACCGTCCTGGCTCAGCGCGACCGAACGGAGCGCGCCGCGCGAACCGATCAAGGGTTGCCCAATTGGTTGCCGGGTGGCCAGGTTCCACAGCCGCGCGGTGCCGTCCCACCCCGCGGAGACCAAGGTCGCGCCGTCGCGGCTGACGGCCATCGCGTCGCTACGGCCGCCCCGCTGATTCCCTACTTCTCGCTGCGTAGCGACGTCCCAGAGCCGTACGGTGCCGTCGACCCACTGCGCGATCAGCGTCCGGGAGTCCGGGGTGAAAAGCACGGCGGATGGCGCGATGGACGGCGCACCGGCGAAGGGAATGCCGACCTGCTGGTGGCGGTCCAGGTCCCACAGCCGCACGAAGTGGTCGACCGTCGCCAGCATGCGGTGGTCGGGGCTCAACGCCAGGGTGTGCACCTCGCCGGCGTCGCCCGCGAGGGGTGGGCCGAGCGGGCGCCGGTGGTGGGCGTCCCACACCTGCACCGGCCCGCTCCAACTGTTCTCCGCCACGAGCTGGCCGTCCGCGCTGACCGCCAGTTCTTGGACCGGGCCGCGTCCCCCCGGCAGCGTGCCGCTCCAGGGCAGCGTGGCGGCCGACAGCATGGGGTGGCGCGCCTCGGCGGTGGGGTTGATGCGCCACGCCGCCACGCTCAGCAGCTTGGACATGGGCTGGTCGGTGTCCCGCAGCGCCTGGCTCCGGGTGATCAGCTGGGTCGCGATCGCGGCGTCGCGCTGGTGGACGCTGGCCTGGTTGGCCCGCACCGCGACCACCGCGACCGAGGCGAACCCGACGGCGAGCACCGCGAGCAGCGCGGTGAGGGCTCGGCGGCGTCGCGTGGTGCGGAGCCGCGCGCGGACGCTGGCCCGCAGGAACTCGCGCTCGTTGTGGCCCAGCGGCGTCTGGCGGGGATCGGCCCGGATCCGTTCGGTGGTCGCGGTGGCTTCGTCGAGCACGTTGCCCCGGTAGAGGTAGGCCGGGTCGCGGGACCCGGCGGCCCACTCCTCGGCCACCGCGCCGAGCCGGGTCCGGACGATCCGGTCCGCGCGCGACTCGGCCAACCAACTGTCCCGCAGCAGCGGCCAGGACGTCAGCAAGACCTCGTGGCTGATCTCCACGGTTCCGGCGGCCATGGTCAGCAGCCGCTCGGCGGTGAACGCCTCCAGGACGGCGGTGACCTCGTCCGACTCGTCGGAGCCGTCCTGGACCAGGTCGGCGAGGGCGACGCGGTCGGCGGTGTCCACGCCGTCGGGGCTGGTCGCCACCAGCCGGGTGAACACCCGCCGCGCCTGGGCCTGTTGTCCCGCGGTGAGCGAGTCGTACGCGCGCTGCGCGGTGGTCCCGACCGCCCGCTCCACGCCGCCGGTGCGCTCGTAGTCGGCCAGGGTCAGCGCGGTACCGGCCCGGCTGCGCCAGGCCTGGTCCAGGGCGTGCGAGAGCAGCGGCAGCGCGCCGGCGCCGGCCGACCCGGCGCGCATCCGCGCCAACAGCTCCTCGACCAGGTCGCCGTCGACGCTCGAACCGGCCCGGGCGGCCGGCTCGGTGATGGCCAGCCGCAGCTGCCGCTCGGTCATGGCGGTGACCAGGTAGCGGTTGCGCACCGCCGAGGTCAGCTCCGGGTGGTCGGCGCAGCGCGCCTCGAAGTCGGCCCTGACCACCAGCACCACCAGCGCGGCCCGGGCCGACGCGGCGTGCAGCGCGGTGACGAAGCCGCGCCGCTGGGCATCGTCCGTGCACTGGGTGAACAGCCGCTCGAACTGGTCGACCACCACCAGCAGCCGGCCGGCCTCCGCCTGGTGCACAGTCCGGTGCACAGCCTGGCACGCGACCAGCGCGAACGAGGCCGGGTCGGTCCCAAGGCCCCGCAGCACGGACGGGGCGTCGGTGCCGGCCAGCGGGGCGATCCGCACCGCCAGCTCGTTCAGCGGCGCCTCGGTCGGCGTGAGGATCAGGGACGGCCACGTCGACGCGTCCGGCGCCCCGGCCAGCCCCGCCCGCCGCACCCGGGGCAGCACGCCGGCGCGCAGCAGCGACGACTTGCCCGCGCCGGACACACCGGACACGACCAGCGGCCCGGGGTCGTCCAGCCGGGCGGCGACCAGCTCGCGGAGCTCCTCCACCGCCGCCTCCCGGCCGAAGAAGAACGCCGCGTCCGCCTGGTCGAACGCGCCGAGGCCCCGGTACGGGGACTCGCCTGGCCCGATGGCCAGCGGCGGCGGCCCCACGCCGTCGGACGGGGTGCCGTTGTAGACGTAGATGTACTGGGTGTTGCCGTCGCCGACCTGGACGCCCTGCGCCTCCCGCGCGTCGACCGCGCATCTGTCGGCCGGATCGGCGTCCGGCGTGTCCCCCACCGCAATCCCCCGCGTGTCAGTGCCGCCGGCAGGCTACCGTCCATGCCGATCGGGCATTGCAGTGGTCTGGCTCACAGCCTCGAAACCTTGTACGTTTCCTGCCAAGTCATCGGTTTCGAGGGGGAACAGAGATGGCATTCACCGGTATATCAAGTCTCTTCGACAGCGCGCGCGGCATACCTGGGCCCGCTCGAAGAGTCGTCTACGGCGCCGCCACCGTGGCATTCGTGTACGGATATGACCAGGGCTCCATCGGCGGCGCGGAGCTTTACCTGGAATCGCAGCTCGGGTTGTCGCCGTTGACGAAATCCATTGTCGTCACGGCGGTGCCCGTCGGGACGTTGTTCGGCGCGCTGGCCGGAGGGAAGATCGCGAACGCGATCGGGCGCAAGCCCTCGATGATGGCCATCGCCGTCGGGTTCCTGGTGCTGTCGGCGCTGCAGGGCGCCGCGGTCGATGCCTGGTCGCTCACCGCGATCAGGCTGGTGCTCGGGCTGGTCGTCGGGGTGTCCATCGTGGCCGCGCCGCAGTTCATCGCCGAGTCGGTCACGGCGACGATCCGAGGTTCCGCGCTGGTCACGTTCCAGGTAGCCACGGTGGTCGGGTTGACGGTGTCCTACATCGTCGCCGTCGCGCTGTCGGCCACCGAGAGCTGGCGGCTGGTGCTCAGCATCGGCGCGCTGCCAGGGCTGCTGGCCATCGCGCTGTTGTACAACCTGCCGGACACCCCGCGCTGGTACCTGATGAAGGGCCGGCGCGACGAGGCGCTGCACACGCTGCGCAACGCCGAACCGGACAAGGACCCGAACGAGCAGGTCGCCGCGATCGAACAGGACCTGCGGGCCGTCGAGTCCGGGCGGTTCCGGCAGCTGTTCCGCCCGCCGCTGCGCAAGGCCGGCGTCTTCGTCGTCGGGCTGGGCCTGCTCGTCCAGCTCACCGGCATCAACGCGATCGTCTACTACAGCCCGTCCATCATGCGCGACGTCGGTTTCAAGACGACCTCGGGTGCGCTGCTCGGCGCGGCAATGCTTCAGGTCATCGGCCTGGTCGCGGTCATAGTGGCATTCCTTGTCGTCGATCGGTGGGGCCGGCGCCCGGTGCTCATGACCGGAATCGGCGTGATGCTGGCGGCGAACGTCGTGATGGTTATCGCGTTCGCGTCCGGTACGGCCCAGGTGCTCGGCTTCATCGGGGTGGCGCTGTTCCTGATCGGTTTCCAGTTCGGATGGGGCGCGCTGGTGTGGGTCTACGCCGCCGAGAGCATGCCGGCGCAGATGCGTGCCGTGGGCGGGTCCGTTCTGATGGCCGCCGACCTGTTCGGCAACATCGTGATCGGCCTGTTCTTCCCCAACGCGATGGCGTCGATGGGCGGCGTGTGGGTCTTCGCCCTGTTCTTCGTGCTGTCCGCGATCGCCATCACGTTCGTCTACCGGCTCGCACCGGAGACCAGGTACCGCCCGCTGGAGGACATCAGGACGTACTGGGAGCAGGGCGGGCGCTGGTAGCCGTCACCAGATCTGGTTCAGCACCCGCAGCACGTTCCCGCCGATCACCGCGCGGATCTCGTCGTCGCTGTAGTCGTGCTGGACCAGCCACCCGACGATGTTGAAGAAGTTCTCGGTCGGGTTCTCCAGGCCGGAGACGTAGGGCACCTCGGTGAACTCCGGCCAGTTCACCATGTCCTGACGGATGCCCAGGTCGAACGCGCTGTGCAGGCCCACGTGGTCGCCGTAGAGCGTGTCCGGCCCGAACCCGACGTGCTCGATGCCCATCAGGTCCACGCAGTAGACGAAGTGGTCCATCACGGACTCGAGGCTGTGCGCGCGGTGGCCGGGCGAGATGGTGGTGTGCGGCGCGGCCTCGATGCCGAGCACGCCGCCCGAGCGCGCGCACGCGAGCAGCACGTCGTCGGGCTTCATCCGCCGTGACGGCCAGACCCCGCGCGCGCCCGCGTGGGTGATCAGGACCGGGGCGGTGGACGCCTCGATCACGTCCAGGCAGGTCTGGTCGCTGGAGTGGGACACGTCGATGGCCATGCCGAGCTTGTTCATCCGCTCGATGGCCCGGCGGCCGAACGTGGTCAGGCCGCCGTCGCCGGGCTCCTTCAGCCCGGAGCCGAGGTTGTTGGACTCCGAGTACACGACGCCCATCTGCCGGATCCCGAAGCCGTAGAGCATGTCGATGCGGTCCACCTCGTTCTCGATGGCGGTGGCCGCCTCCAGGGACAGCACCATCGCGAGCTGGCCCTCGCGGTGCGCCTCGGTGATGTCGTCGACCGAGTACGCCACCCGCACGTAGTCCTGCTTGGCGAAGTCGCACAGCCGCAGCCCGAGGTCGACCATCAGGTCGTCCCACTTCCAGCCGGCGGAGCTGGTCACGCAGCCGTAGCCGTCCATCAGGTTGTCGAACACCGCGGTCATGCCGGACTCGGACAGGCCGCGGTAGCCGGTGCGGGTGCGGCCGGTCTTGACGTACGGGATCAGCTCGGACATGTCGTCGGGGTAGATGTGCGGGTGGTCGTGCAGGCTGATCACGATCTCCTCGTCGAGGATCCGCTGTACCCGCTGCCGCTGCGCGTCGCTCAGGCCCAGCTCGTGGCCCGGCACCCGGTCGCGGTCGGCGGCCAGGTGGAAGGACCGGTAGTCGGTGCCCTCCTCCAGGTAGTCGTACGAGCGGTAACCGCTGTAGCGGCGTGCGACGGTCATCCTTCAGACGTCCCTTCTCTGGTAGGCCCGCTTGTGCGTGTCCAGCACGACGGAGGTCTCCACGGAGTTGATGCCGGGCAGCGCGGCGAGCGTCTCGGCCAGGAACCGGTAGAGCGCGTCGATGTCGGCGAGCACCACCTCGCAGCTCACGTCGGACGTCCCGGTCGTGACCGACACGTACCGCACCGGGGCGTGCCCGCACAGGCTCGCGGCCACCGCCTCGATCTCGCCGAGGCGGACCCGCAGCCGGACGAACGCCTCCAGGCCGAAGCCCAGCAGCGCGGGGTCGATCTGCGGCGCGAACGCCAGCGCCCGCCGCTCGATGAGCCGGTTGATCCGGCGGCTGACCATGGACTCGCTGACCCGGTGCCGCTCGGCCAGATCGACGTTGCCCCGCCGTCCGTCCGCCGTCAGGTCCGCCAGCAGGGCGTGGTCCAGCGCGTCCAGCTCCAGCACCTCGTTCGTGTCCGGGGTCGCCGAGGCCGCCGGTCGCAGCCGGGCGGCCACGTCGTCGCCGAGGACCTGCGCGGCCCAGCCCCAGTCCAGCTTGAAGTTGCGCAGCACCGTCTCGGTGGTGGTGGCGGTGACCCCCGGAAGCTGCCCGATCTCGTCGTCGAGCACCCTGGCCAGCTCCCGGGTGGTGGGCACGATCAGCTCGGTCACGATGTCGTACGAGCCGGACAGCCGCACCACCAGCCGGGCGTCGCGCCGCTCGGCCAGCCCGCGCGCCACGGTGGCCGCCTGGCCGGGCCGGCACCGCAGGTAGACCCAGTGCGACTGGCCCAGCCCGCAGCGCATCGGGTCGGCCAGCCCGACCACGTGCACCAGGCGATCGTCGATCAGCCGCTGCGCGCGGCGGGCCACCGTGCTCTCCGCCGCGCCGAGCGCCCTGGCCACGTGCGCCCAGCTGGCCCGCCCGTGCACCGCCAGTGCGGCCAGGATCCGCCGGTCCAGCTCGGTGAGGGTGGCCGGGACGGTTCCGGTCGGCATCAGTCCAGCTCCCGGTCGTTGGTCTCGGGCATCAGCGCGTACACCACGACGCCGATGACGGCCGCGACCGCCGGGTACAGCCACACGTGCCCGCCAAGGCCACGGCTCTGCATCCACGTCGTGACGTACGGGGCGGTGCCGCCGAACAGCGCGACCGTCAGCGAGTAGGAGAACCCCATCGCCGTGGTCCGCACCCTGGCCGGGAACTGCTCGGACATCACCGCCGCGATCGTCGCCGAGTAGCACGCCAGGCAGGTCAGCCCGAGCACCTCCACCACCAGCACCGCGACGAACGTGCCGGCCTCCAGGATCCGGAACGCCGGCCAGGCCACCGCCAGCAGCCCGACCGCGAACGCGAGCAGCACCGGGCGGCGCCCGAACCGGTCGGCCGCGCGGGCGACCAGCGGGATCATCGCCAGGTAGTAGACCAGGCCGATCGTGTTCGCCAGCAGCGCGGCGTCCAGCGGGATGCCCGTCGCCTTGTGCGCGTAGCCGGGCATGTACGTCAGGAACAGGTAGTACGCGATGGTCCCGGCCAGGTTCATGCCGACCACCCGCAGCATCCCGCCCGGCTGCGCGAGCACGCCCCTGGCCAGCTCGCGGACCGTCCGGGTGTGCCGGCCCTGCGCCACCATGGCGGTGAAGGCGTCCGTCTCGTCCGCGCGCACCCGTACCCACAGGCCGACCAGCCCGAGCAGCGCGCCCACCGCGAAGCCCACCCGCCAGCCCCACTCCGCCATCGGCCCCGGCGGCACCAGCCAGGTCAGCGCGGCGCCGATGGCCGACGCGATCAGCGCGCCCGCGCCCACCGAGACCTGCTGCCACGAGCCCGCGAACGCCCGCCGCCCGGGAGGGGCGGACTCCACCAGGAACGACGACGAGGAGGCGAACTCGCCGCCGGCGGAGAACCCCTGCACCAGCCGGGCCAGCAGCAGGATCACCGGGGCGGCCACGCCGATCGAGCTGTACGGCGGGCAGACCGCGATGACCAGCGATGCGCCGGCCATCAGCGAGATCGTCAACGTCAGGCCGGCCTTGCGGCCCCTGCGGTCCGCGTAGCCGCCGAGCACCGCGCCGCCGATCGGCCGCATCAGGAACCCGACCGCGAACACGGCCAGCGTGTTCAGCAGCTTGACGGTCTCGTCGTCGCCGGGGAAGAACCGCCCGGAGATGAACGGCGCCAGCGTCGCGTAGAGCACCCAGTCGGTCCACTCCACCGCGTTGCCGACCGAACCGGCCACGATCGCCCGCCGCCGCGCGGCCCCGAACCGCCGGCCGTCCGCCACCGCCGGAGCCGAGCCAGGTCCGCTCATGGTGGCGCCCACCTCTCGACGTGACCGGAGTCTTGACCTCAGAGATAGTGAAGTGCCGGACTCGTGCAGTCAAGGGCCACCAGATGAGGGATTCTCGCACGGCTAGCCAGCGGTCAGGAAGTGACCGGAATGCCTCGCAGAATCCGGGGCATGGACAACGACATCCTGCTCCCCGCTCGATCCGTCCCGGTCGACGGCGCCGTGCTCAACCCGTTCGTGATCGTTGACGACGCCGCCGGCCTGATCACCTTCGTCTCCGAGGTGTTCGGGGTCCGCGAGACCGCCGAGGCCAGAACGCCGATGCCCGACGGCAAGCTGATCCACGCCGAGCTCAGGCTCGGGACCGTCAACCTGATGGTGGCCGACCGGCTCGACGGATGGCCGGCCCGCCCCGGACTGCTCCAGGTGTGGGTCCGGGACGTGGCGGCGGTGCTGGAGCGCGCCACCACCCGAGGCGCCACGACGGTGACCGAACCGACCGCGTTCTACGGTGAGACGACGCTTGGCCGGATCCTCGATCCCTGGCGCAACATCTGGTGGCTGTGGGCGCCCGCGCCGGGCCAGCCCGATCCGACGCCCTCCTGGGAAGGCGGCTCGGACGTGGTGTTCTCCACGCTGGACGAGGTGTTGCGGTCGTTGGCTCCGGACCGGCGCCCGGGGTTGTAACCCTCGCGGTGTCCTACTGGTAGCGCAGCGCCTCGATGGGTTGCAGTTTGGCGGCGCGTAGCGCGGGGTAGCCGCCGGCCATCAGGCCGATGCACAGGCTCACCGTGAACGCGACCACGATGGCCGGCGCCGACACCTCGGGGACACCGAAGTCCTCCGACAGCTTGGGGATGATCGCCGCCGCGGTCAGGGTGATGGCGATGCCGAGCGTGACGCCGATCAGGCCGCCGATGCCGGCCAGCACCGTCGACTCGATCAGGAACTGCTTCATGATGGCCAGCCTCGGCGCGCCGATGGCCTTGCGGATGCCGATCTCCCTGGTTCGCTCGGTGACCGAGACCAGCATGATGTTCGCGACCCCGATCCCGCCGACGATCAGCGAGATGCCGGCCACCGCGACGATGAACAGGCTCAGGAAGAACAGGAACTGCGTGATCTCCTCCAGCTGACCCTGCAGCGCCTCGACGTGGAAGTCCCGTTTGGACGGGTCGCTGATGTTGTGCCGCTCGGACAGGACCTCGGTGATCTGTTTGACCGCATCCGGCACGGCCGCGACGCTCGTCGCCTTGATCGCCATGCCGTTGATCGTGTCGCCGCCGCCGACCAGGTTCGCCCTGGCGGTGGTCATCGGCATCAGGGCAATGTCGTCGTCGTGGCCGTCGGACTTGACCACGCCGATGACCTTGAAGTTGGCCCGGCCGATGCGCAGCGTGGAGCCGATCGCGTCGCCCGCCCTGCCGCCGTACAGGTTCGCCACCGGGTTCGGGCCGAGCAGCACCACCTTGGCCGCCGCCTTGTCGTGGTCCTCGGTGAACATGGAGCCGAGGATGATCTCCCGGTTGTTCACGCTGAGGTACTCCGGCGTCGAGCCGACCACCGAGGTCCGGAACTGCACGTCCCCCCTTGTGGCGATGTGCTGGCCGCTGACCTGCGGGATCACCGCGCGGATGGCCGGCGCGCGGTTCTTGTCGCGCAGCGCGGTGACGTCGGCGTTCTTCAGGTCGCGGGCCTTTCCGCCGCCGGGCACCGAGCCCTCGATCTTGTTCACGATGATCGCGGTGGCCAGCTCGCCGAATGTCTTGTTGAACCCCGCCTTCATGCCGTCGCCCAGTCCGACGAGCACGATCACGGCGGTCACACCGATCACGATGCCGACCGTGGTCAGCGCGGACCGCAGTTTGTTCACGCGCAGGCCACGCAGCGCGATGATGAATGCTTCTTTGAGGTTCATCCGGTCCGCCCCGTCGTGCGTAGTCGCTGAATAGCATCGGGGAACGGTCCCGGCGGAGCACCTGTAATTCGAGATTTCGAGAATGTCCGGCGCGGTCGACGCGGCCACAACTTGACGTATCATATACCAACCTCCAGCCCCGGCGGATCGGAGCCACATGAAGCCCGCGGCTTTCGCGTACCACCGCGCCCGTGACCTGCGCGAGGCGACGGAGCTCCTCGCCGAGCTGGGTGAGGACGCCAAGCTGCTCGCGGGCGGGCTGAGCCTGGTGGCCATGATGAACTTCCGGCTGGCGCGGCCGTCCGCGCTGGTCGACCTCGGCCGGGTGGAGGGACTGAGCTACCTGCGCCGGGAGAACGGCGCGCTGCGCATCGGCGCGCTGACCACGCACCACGCCGTGGAGACCGGGCGGGAGGTGCTCGGCGAGGAGTTCGCCGTGCTCGCCGACGCCGCGCGACACCTGGGCCACCACCCGATCCGGACCAGGGGGACGTTCGGCGGCAGCATCGCGCACTGCGACCCCACCGCGGAGTGGTGCCTGCTCGCGGTGCTGCTGGACGCGCGGGTGGTGGTCACCTCCGCCGCCCGGGGCTCGCGGACGATACCGGCGGCGGAGTTCCTGCGCGGCTACTTCAGCACGGCGGCCGAGCCCGACGAGGCGGTGGTCGAGGTGGTCTTCCCGGCGCCGGCACGGCACGCCGCGCTGACCGAGTTCGCGCCGCGCAAGGGCGACTTCGCGCTGGTCGCGGCGGCGGTGGAGCTGGACATGGCGGACGGTCGGTGCCGGCGCGGGCGGGTGGCGCTCGGCGGGGTGGACGCGACGGCGGTGCGGGTCCCGGCGGCGGAGGCGGTGCTCACCGATGCCTCGCCCGCCGACGACCTGTGGCTGGCCGCGGCGGACGCGGCGGCGCGCGCGATCGAGCCCGGCTCGGACGCCCACGCCAGCGCCGACTACCGACGCCGGCTGACCCGGACGCTGGTGCTGCGCGCGCTGCGCGAAGCGGTCGCACGATGACCGAGCCGAGCATGGGTGCGGACGGCAGCTGGGTCGGTGCCCGGCTGCCCCGGCGGGAGGACGCCCGGTTCCTCACCGGGCGCGGGCGGTTCGTCGGGGACCTGGCCCGGGTCGCGCCGCGCCACGCCTGCTTCGTGCGCAGCCCGATGGCCTCGGCCCGGGTCACCGCCGTGGACGCCTCCGACCTGCCGCGAGGTGCGGAGGTGTTCGATGCGGACGCGCTGGGCGCCGGTGACCTCACGGCGGTGCTGGAGCGGCCGGAGTTCGTGCCGACCGCGATGCCGGTGCTCGCCCGCGACCGGGTGCGCCACGTCGGCGAGCCGGTCGCGATGGTGCTGGCGGACAGCGCCTACGCGGCCGAGGACGCGGCGGAGGCGGTGCTGGTGGACTACGAGCCCGAGGCCGCCGTGGCCGACCTGGACGCCGCGCTCGCCGACGGCGCCCCCCGGGTGCACGCCGGCGCGGCGGACAACACGATGCTCGACGTCCACCCGTTCGACGACCCGTCCTTCGGCACCGGCGGTCCTGGAGACCCGTTCGCGGCGGCGGGCGCGCGGGTCGTCGAGCTGCGCACCGCCAGTGCCAGGGTCAGCGCGCTGCCGCTGGAGGGGCGCGGCTGCCTGGCCGAGTGGCACGAGCCGGACGACCAGCTGGTGCTGCACGTCTCGACCCAGGTGCCGCACCAGGTGCGCACGGCGGTGGCCCGGTCGCTGGGGCTGCCCGAGCGGCAGGTGCGGGTGGTGGTCCCGGACGTCGGCGGGGGTTTCGGGATGAAGTGCGTGGTGGGGCGCGAGGAGGTGGCGGTGGCCGCCGCCGCGCTGCGCACCGGCCGGCCGGTGGTGTGGCTGGAGGACCGGCAGGAGAACCTGACGGCCAGCTTCCACGGCCACGAGCAGGAGTACCGGGTGCGGGCGGCCGTCGCGGCCGACGGCACGCTGCTCGGGCTGGACGCGGACATCCGCTGCGACGTCGGCGCGTACTCGGCGTTCCCGTTCACCAGCGGGGTGGAGCCGCTGATGGCCGCGCACGAGCTGCCCGGGGTGTACCGGGTGCCGCGGTACCGGGTGCGGTCCCGCGCGGTGGCCACCCACAAGCCGCCGACCGCGCCGTACCGGGGCGTCAGCCGGCCGCAGATCGTGCTGGTCATGGAGCGGCTGATGGAGCGCATCGCCCGCGAGCTGGGGCTGGACCCGCTCCAGGTGCGCCGGCGCAACCTGATCGACGAGTTCCCGTGGACCGGGGTCAACGGGATCACCTACGACCCCGGCTCGTACCGGGAGTCGCTGGAGCGGTGCGCCGAGCTGCTGCGCGCGGAGGGGTGGTACCGGCGCCGGGACGGCGGGGCGCCGCTGGGCATCGGGTACGCCTGCTTCAACGAGCGCACCGGGTACGGCACCGGGGCGTTCGCCGCGCGGGCCATGGACATGGTGCCCGGCTACGACATCTCGGAGGCGCGGATGGATGCGTCCGGAACCGTGGTGGTGACCAGCGGGACGTTGAACCACGGGCAGGGGCATGAGACGACGTTCGCGCAGATCGCCGCCGACCAGCTCGGCCTGCACCCGGACCGGATCCGGGTCCGGCAGGGCGACACCGAGGTGATCCCGTACGGCTGGGGCACGTTCGCCAGCCGCTCGGCGGTGGTGGGCGGGGCGGCGGTGCGCGGCGCGTCCGGGCGGCTGGCCGCGAAGGTGCGGCGCATCGCCGCGCACCTGCTGGAGGCCGATGCGGACGACGTGGAGCTGGCCGGCGGGCAGGCGCTGGTGCGCGGCACCGGGGCCGGCATGGCGGTCGCCGAGGTGGCGCGGGTGGCGCTGCTGCAGGCGCACCGGCTGCCGCCGGGCGAGGCTCCGGGGCTGTCCGAGCGGGCCAGCTTCGACGTGGACGGGTCGGGCACGTTCTCCAACGCCACCCACGGGGTGGTGTGCGAGCTGGACCCGGGCACCGGCGCGGTGCGGCTGCTGCGCTACCTGGTGGTGGAGGACTGTGGCGTGGTGATCAACCCGATGGTGGTGGACGGGCAGGTGCGCGGCGGGGTGGCGCAGGGCATCGCGGCGGCGCTGTACGAGGCGTTGCACTACGACTCCGACGGCACCCCGAGCAGCGCCACGCTGATGGACTACCTGGTGCCCACCGCCACCGAGATCCCGGTGGTCGACGTCGAGCACCTGGAGACGCCGTGCGCGTTCAGCGTCACCGGGGCCAAGGGCATGGGCGAGGGCGGCACCATCGGCGCCCCGGCCGCCGTGCTCAACGCCGTCAACGACGCACTGCGCGGCACCGGCGTCGAGTTGGACACCATCCCCGTCCGGGCGGAGGCGGTGCTCGCCGCGCTGTCGTCCCCCCGGCCTCAGCTTCGGACCGAGGAGCGCACCGCATGAAGGACCTGCACCAGGTTTCGGTGACGGTGAACGGCACCGTGCACGAGGTGTCGGTGGAGTCCCGCCGCACGCTGGCCGACATGTTGCGCCACGACCTCGGCTACACCGGCACGCACCTGGGCTGCGAGCACGGGATCTGCGGGGCGTGCACCGTGCTGGTGGACGGCTCGCCGGTGCGGGCGTGCCTGGTGTTCGGTGTACAGACCGACGGTCGGTCTGTACGGACGGTGGAGGGGCTGGCCGCGCGCGGTGGGGAGCTGTCCGACCTGCAGCGGGCGTTCTCCCGGCATCACGCCCTGCAGTGCGGGTTCTGCACGCCCGGGTTCCTGATGCTCGCCGAGGCGTTCCTCGCGGAGTATCCGGAGCCGTCCGAACAGGAGGTCCGCGAGCTGGTGGCGTCCAACCTGTGCCGCTGCACCGGCTACCAGGGGATCGTCGAGGCCATCAAGGAGACGGCGGACGAGCGGGCACGCGGATGACCCTGCGTCGGGAGGACGACCGCCTGCTGCGCGGCCGGGGGCGGTTCGCCGACGACGAGAACCGCGTCCGCCAGGCCCACCTGCGCCTGGTGCGTTCCGCCGACGCGCACGGGCGGATCGTCCGGATCGATGCCGAGGCGGCCCGGCGGATGCCCGGAGTGATCGACGTGGTGACCGCCGCCGAGCTGGCCAAGGACCTCGGCGAGGTGCCGGTGATCCCGATGCGGATGCCCAGGGGCGACGAGCCGGACGGCTGCCTGCAGCCGGTGCTGCCGGTCGACGAGGTGCGCTACGTCGGCCAGCCGGTCGCGGCGGTGCTCGCCGAGGACCCGTACCTGGCCGAGGACGCCGCCGAGGCGGTCGAGGTGGACGTCGAGCCGCTGCCCGTGCTGCTGGATCCGGGCACGGCGGAGCCGATCATGTCGGTGCGCGCCGAGTACGGCTCCACCGAGGCCGCCTTCGCCGCGGCGGAGCACGTGGTGGAGCTGACCCTGGGCGTGCAGCGGCACGCGGCCGTTCCCCTGGAGCCGCGCGCGCTGCTGGCCGAGCACCACCCGGGCACCGACTCCCTGGAGATCTGGGGGCTCACCAAGGTGCCGGTGTTCAACCGCGACGTGCTGGCGGGGATGCTCGGCATGCCCGCGCACCGCATCCGGGCGTATCCGATGGACGTCGGCGGCGGGTTCGGCGCGCGCGGCGAGTTCTACCCGGAGGACCTGCTGGTGCCGTGGCTGGCGCGGCGGCTGGGGCGGCCGGTGAAGTGGACCGAGGACCGCGCCGAGGCCCTGGTCGCGCTCAACCACTCCCGCGACCAGACCCACCACATCGCCGCCGCGTTCACCGAGGACGGGCGGCTGCTGGCGCTGCGCGACCGGATCGTGCACGACAACGGCGGCTACCTGCGCACGCACGGCGTGATGGTGCCCGAGCTGTCGGTGTCCATGCTGCCCGGCCCGTACCGGGTGCCGGCCTACTCCGGGCGCGCCGACGTGGTGCTCACCCACAAGACGCCGTGCGGCACCTACCGCGCGCCGGGCCGCTACGAGGGCACGTTCGCCCGCGAGCACCTGCTCGACGTGGCCGCCGACCGGCTCGGCATCGACCGCATCGAGCTGCGCCGACGCAACCTGCTCACCCCGGCCGAGCTGCCGCACCGGCGGCCGATCCACGCGCTGCGCACCGACGTGGTGCTGGACGCCGGCGACTACCCGGGGCTGCTGGAGCTGGCCCGCTCGCGCACAGAGGACTGGCGGGCCGAGGCGGCGGCGCGCCGAGGCGTCGGCTACGGGCTGGCGATGTTCCTGGAGAAGAGCGGCCTGGGACCGCACGAGACCGCCGACGTGATCGTGCACCCCTCCGGCCGGGTGAGCGTGCACTCCGGCGGCACCTCCCTGGGGCAGGGCATCGAGACCGTGCTCGGCCAGGTCGCGGCCGCCGTGCTGACGGTCCCCGCCGCACACGTGGACGTGGTGAACGGCGACACCGAGCTGCAGCCGTTCGGGATGGGCTCGTGGGCCAGCCGCTCCAGCGTGGTGGCGGGCTCGGCGGTGCACGTGGCGGCCCTGGCGGTGGTGGAACGCGCCCGCGAGGTGGCCGCCCGCCTCCTGGAGGCCGACCCCCGCGACGTCGAGCTGCACGACGGCCGGTTCGCGGTGGCGGGCACCCCCGGGTCGGGGCTCGCGCTCGCCCAGGTCGCCGAGGCGTGCTCGCCCGGCAGCCCGCACCTGCTGCCCGGTGAGGAGCCGGGGCTGGCCATGCGCAGGCGGTTCGAGGTCGCGCACATGACCTACCCCTACGGCGTGCACGCCGCGCTGGTCGAGGTCGACGCGGACACCGGCAAGGTCGACGTGCGGCGCTACCTGGTCGCCTACGAGGTGGGCCGTGCCCTGAACCCGGCCCTGGTCGAGGGCCAGCTCATCGGCGGCGTGGCGCAGGGCCTGGGCGGGGCGGTCTATGAGCGGTTCAGCTACGACGACGCCGGCCAGCCCACCGCCGCCACCTTCATGGACTACCTGATCCCGACCGCCGCCGAGATGCCCGCGCGAGTGACCACCGTCCTCCGCGAGGACGCCCCCTCCCCCGACAACCCACTCGGCGTCAAAGGCGCCGGCGAGGGCGGCATCACCGCGGCCGGCGCGGCGGTGGCCAACGCGGTCCGCGACGCCCTGGAACTGCCCGGCTCGGTCGGCGCGCTCCCCCTCGACCCCGCCCGGGTGGCCAGTCTCGCCTGGTCAGAGGCCGTGAGTGGCTAGGGGCGCTATGACGCCCCTAGCCACTCACGGGTTTTGACCTGCGCGTTTGTGGGGAGGGCGGAGCGGATGTGGTCGCGGGTCAGTTCGGCGGCGCGGGCGGCGTCGCGGCGGCGGATGGCGGCCAGGATCTCGGCGTGCTGGCGGGCGGACTCGGCCAGGCTGCGGGCGGGGGCCGGGCGCTGGGGCAGCGACTGCCAGAGCATGCGGATCAGGGAGACGAGTACGGGGGAGCCGCTGGCCTGGTAGATCGCGAAGTGGAAGCGCGCGTTGTGCTCCCGGTAGGTGGGTTCGCCCTCGGGGAGTTCGAGGATCTCCTGGTTGATTTGTTCAAGCTCGGACAGGGCGTCCTCGTCGATGCGTTCGGTGGCCATCTCGGCGGCGAGCGGTTCGAGCGCGGCACGGATGCGGTAGTTGTCGGCGGCGGCGCCCTCGTCGGGGTTGGCCACCGTGACGCCTCGGTGCGGGTCGCCGACGACCAGGCCTTCGGACTCCAGCCGGCGCAGGGCCTCGCGGATGGGGGTCGGGCTGACGTCGAACTGGGCGGCCAGGTCGCGCTGCCGCAGCGGCATCCCGGGGGCGAGCTGGCCGGCGACGATCATCTCGCGCAACATGGCCGCCACGAGGTCGGTCTTGCTCGTGTACAGCTTCATCACGACCCCCGTCGGCAGAGCGGCTTGGCACCGAAGTTACATCATGTACCAGATATCGATCGGTGTTCGGGAGGGCGCAGGTCGCCCCGGCGCAGCTTGCCCATCCCGGTCCTCGGCAGCGCCCCGACCAGGTACACCCGCTTGGGCAGCTTGTAGCGGGCCAGCCGGCGCTCGGCGTGTTCGATCAGCTCGCGCTCGGTGGGCGCGGTGCCCGGGGCCGGCACCACCCACGCGGTGACCTCCTCGCCCCAGCGCGCGGAGGCGACGCCGGCCACCGCCACCTCGGCCACCGAGGGGTGGTCCTCGAGGGCGAGCTCCACCTCGCGCGGGGCCACGTTCATGCCGCCGGTGATGATCAGCTCCTTGAGGCGGCCGGTCAGCCGCAGGTAGCCGGTGTCGGGCTCGCGCTCGCCCTGGTCGCCGGTGCGGAACCAGCCGTCCTCGTCGAACGCCTCGGCGGTGGCCGCCGGGTTGTTCCAGTAGCCGCCGAACACCTGCGGCCCGCGCAGCAGCACCTCGCCGCGCTCCCCCAGCCGCATCCGCACCCCGGGCAGCGGCAGCCCGACGGTGCCCACCGCGCCGGGCCCGCGCAGCGGCAGCGACACGTCCAGCCCGGCCTCGGTGCTGCCGTAGCGCTCCAGCGGCGCGCGACCGAGCGCCTCGGTGACCCGCGCGCCCAGCTCCGGGGGAAGCGGCGCCGAGCCGCACACCGCCAGCCGCAGGGTCCCGCGCAGCCGGGCCGAGACCGCCGCGTCGGCGCAGATCCGCTGGTACATGGCGGGCACCGCGAACAGCACGGTGGCCCGGTGCTCCTCGGCGGCCGCGGCCAGCTCCGCGGGGTCGAACCGGCGCAGCACCACCGCGCGGGAGCCGGCGAGCAGCGTGGCGTGCACCCCGCCCAGGCCGTGCTGGTGGCTCAGCGGCAGCGCGTGCACCAGCACGTCGTCGGCCCGCCACGCCCAGGCGAGCATCGCCGCCCGGATCGAGGACAGCAGGTTGGCGTGGGTGAGCACCACGCCCTTGGGCTCGCCGGTGGTCCCGGACGTATAAGCGATCATGGCGACCGCGTCCGGCCCCGGCTCCGCCGGATCGAGCGCCGTCGGTTCGGGTGAAGCGTCCAGCGGCAGCACGTCGTCGACCAGCTCGGCGAGCCGCGCGGCCGGTTCGGGGTCGGCCAGCGCACGGCGGGCACCGCTGTCGCGGACCAGGTGGGCCAGCTCGGCGGTCGTGTACGCGGGGTTGGCCAGCACCACGATCGCGCCGGCCCGCAACAGCCCGAGGTAGCCGGCGACCAGCCCCGCCGACGTGTCGCCGCAGAGCACCACCCGCTCCCCCGACACCACGCCCAGCCCGGCCAGCGCCGCGTGCACCCCGGCCGCCCGCCGCCGCAGCTCGCCGTGGCTCAGCCAGGCGCCGTCGAGGAACAACGCCGGCGCGTCCTCGGCGGCGGCCGCGAACGCGGTGGGCAGGTCCCCCGACGCCAGCCAGCGCAGCAGCCCGGTTTCCTGTCCGGCCGTCGAGTCGGGGCCCGGCAGCAGGCGCGGCCCGGCACGCCATTCGAACGGGGCCGGCCCGGCTTCCTCTTCGGCCAGCGCGCTCGCCGCCAGGTGCCGGGCCCACGCCGCCAGGTCGTCCATCGATCCGAGCTTGCCATTTCATATACCAAATGCCAACCTCATCACCGGGACCCGGAGGTGACGCCATGCTGCGTGGCGACCAGATCGTCCAGGAGCTGCCCTGGCGGTGGACGGTGCAGGGAAAGATCTTCGTGATCGGCGGTATCGGCTACGCGTTCGATGCCTGGGACGTGGCGCTGACCGGCGTCATGCTCCCGCTGCTGACCAAGGAGTTCGGCCTGTCCGGCGGCCAGCAGGGGCTGTTCGCGGCGGCCAGCCTGGCCGGCATGGCGGTCGGCGCCTTCTGCTGGGGAACGGTCGCGGACGTGCTCGGCCGCAAGCGCGCGTTCAGCGTGACGTTGCTGGTGTTCGGGCTGGTCACAATGCTCGGGGCGGCCTCGCCGAACTTCTGGTTCCTGCTAGCGACCCGGTTCGTGGCGGGAATCGGCCTGGGCGGGTGCGTGCCGGTGGACTACGCGATGGTCGCCGAGTTCTGCCCGCGCCGGGTGCGCGGCCGGGTGCTGACCGCGCTGGACCTGTGGTGGCCGATCGGTGCCACCGCCTGCGGGCTCACCGCGATCGCGCTGGCGCCGCTGCAGAGCTGGCGGGCGATGCTGCTGGTCATGGTGGCGCCCGCGCTGCTCACGTTCTGGGTGCGGCGTTCGGTGCCGGAATCGCCGCTGTTCCTGGCCAGCCGGGGCCGCAACGACGAGGCCCGCGCGGTCATCCAGGACCTGGTCGACCGCACCGGCGCCACCGTGCCGGCCTGGGACGTCACCCGCCCGCCGCCCACCCACCGCGAGACGGCCAGGGTGCTGGTCACGAAGTTCCGCGACGTGTGGGCGTACAACTGGCGGGCCACGTCGGCCGCCTGGGGAATCGCGATCACCGTGCTGGTGCTCTACTACGGCGCGCTGGTGTGGCTGCCGACCATCCTGCGCCGCCAGGGCCTCGGCGACACGGCGGCGTTCGCGGTCTCCTCCGGCTTCACCGCGATCGGGCTGATCGGCGTGCTGGCCTCGGCGTGGCTGGTCGATGTGATCGGGCGGAAGTGGACGATCATCGCCAGCGCGGTGGTGTCCGTCGCGTCGATCGTCGCGTTCGCCGCGATGCTGGACATCTCCGGCGCGCGGCTGTTCTGGATCCTGGTCTTCGGCCTGGTCATCGAGGTGACCATCCCGGCGGTGTACTGCTACATCCCGGAGCTGTACCCGACCCGGCTGCGCGGCAGCGGCTTCGGCTGGGCGAACACGGCCAGCCGCACGGCCTGCGCCCTGGTGCCGGTGCTGTTCGGCGCGGTGCTGTGGCCGGTGCTCGGGCTCACCTGGACGTTCGTCGTGGTGGGGGCCGTGGTGCTGGCGTCGATGGTGTGGCTCGGGGTGGCCGGGCCGGAGACGCGGGGCGTCGAGCTGGACGAGGACGAGCACGCCGTCGGGGCCGCCGGATGAACGTCGTTGACGGCGTGCTGACCGTGCTGTTGGACCGGCCGGAGCGGCGCAACGCGCTGGACGCCGCCACCGTGGCCGGGCTGCACGCCTCGGTCGAGGCCGCCGGCTCCGACCCGGCGGTGCGCGCGGTCGTGCTGGGATCGGCTCGGCCAGGGATGTTCTGCTCGGGCGCGGACCTGCGGGTCGGCGACGACGAGCGGGCCGAGGTGTCCGACCGGCTCTACGCGCTGTACCAGGCCATGATCGGCCTGCCGGTGCCGCTGGTCGCGGCGGTGGACGGGCCCGCGGTCGGCGGCGGCGCGCAGCTCGCGCTGGCCTGTGACGTGCGGTTCGGTTCGGCGCGCGCCGGGTTCCGGTTCGCCGGGCCCGGCCACGGCCTCGCGGTGGGGCTGTGGGCGTTGCCGTCGACGGTGGGCCGGGGCGCGGCGATGGAGCTGGCGTTGTCCGGGCGGATGCTGACCGCCGAGCGGGCGCGCGAGCTGGGCCTGCTGGAGCACGTGGTGGCGGACCCGCTGGCCGCCGCGACCGAGCTGGCCGCCGGCGTCGCCGCGCTGGACCGCGACGCGGTGGCTCGTGCGAAGTCGGCGGTGGTCCACGGCGAGCGCCTGGCGTCCCGGCTGGCCGCCGAGCGCGCCGGCAACGCCGGGTTCACCGGAGCCGTCGAGTCGAAACTGGAGGTCTAGCCCGTGCCCACCACCGTCACCGATGACGGCGTCCGGCTGTACTACGAGGAGGCCGGCGCCGGCACCCCGCTGGTGTTCGTGCACGAGTTCGGCGGTGACCACCGCTCCTGGGAACCGCAGCTTCGGCACTTCGCGCGGCGCTACCGCTGCGTCGCGTTCGCCGCCCGTGGCTTCCCGCCCTCGGACGTGCCCGACGACCCGGCCCGCTACGGCCAGCACCGCGCCGCCGACGACGTGGCCGCCGTGATCGACGCGCTCGGCGGCGGGCCGGCGCACGTGGTCGGCAACTCGATGGGCGGGTTCGCCACGCTGCACCTGGGCCTGCGCCACCCCGGCAGGGCACGGTCGCTGGTTGTCGCCGGCTGCGGGTACGGCGCCCACCCGGACACCACCGCGCGGTTCCGGGCCGAGTCGGAGAAGATCGCCGCCGCGTTCGAGTCCGACGGCTCGGCGGCGGTCGCCGACTGGTACGGGCTGGGGCCGGCGCGGGTGCAGTTCGAGGCCAAGGACCCGCGCGGGCACGCCGAGCACGTGCGGGTGCTGGCCGAGCACGACGCCACCGGCGCCGCGCTGACCATGCGCAACGTGCAGGCCGCCCGGCCCTCGCTGTACGACCTGCGGGCCGAGCTGGCCGCCCTGGACCTGCCGGTGCTGGTGGTCGCGGGCGACGAGGACGAGGGCGTGCTGGAGACCGACCTGATGCTCAAGCGCACCATCCCCCGCGCCGGCCTCGCCGTGCTCCCCCGCTCCGGCCACCTGACCAACCTCGAGGAACCCACCCTGTTCAACAGCCTGGTCGAGGACTTCCTGGCCAGGGTCGACGCGGGCCGTTGGGACCGCCGCGACCCCCGCTCGCTGAGCACGTCCACCACCGGCGCGACAACCTGAAGGAGCAACTCGATGGACCTGCACCTCTCCGGCCGCACGGCGCTGATCACCGGCGCGAGCAAGGGCATCGGCCGCGCCTGCGCCGAGCTGCTCGCCGACGAAGGCTGCGACCTGGTGCTGGTGGCCCGCACCGAGGCCGACATCGTGGCCACCGCCGCCCAGATCGCCGAGCGCACCGGCCGCAAGGTGACCGGCGTGGCCGCCGACATGAGCGACCCGAAGCAGGTGCGCCGCTCGGTGGAGCAGGCGATCGCCGCGCTCGGGCACATCGACGTGCTGGTCACCTGCGCGGGCTCCTCCCCCGGCGGGCTGCTCGAAGAGCTGACCGACGAGCAGTGGGACGGCAGCATGGCGCTGAAGTTCCTCGGTTACGTGCGCACCGTGCAGGCGGTGGTGCCGCACATGCGCGAGCGCGGCAGCGGTTCGATCGTGCTGGTGGTCGGCAACGACGGGCTCAAGCCGTCCTACTGGGAGATGACCGCCGGCGCCGCGAACGCCGCCGACCACAACTTCGCCTCCTCGGTGGCCGAGCAGTACGGCCGGCTGGGCATCCGCTGCAACACCGTCAACCCCGGCCCGGTCGCCACCGACCGCTGGGACGGGCTGGAGAAGGCGTTCGCTCGTGACAAGAAGATCAGCCAGGAGCAGGCGCACGAGCTGACCCTGAAGTCGCTGCCGCTGGGCCGGATCTGCACCGCCGAGGAGGTCGCGGACCTGGTCGCGTTCCTGGCCTCACCGAGGGCGAGCTACATCAACGGCGCGCACGTGCCGATCGACGGCGCGCAGCGCAAGGCCATCATGGACACCTGAGTCACCAGCTCGCGATCACCTCGCGCCCCTGTGGGATGGCGAGGTCCAGCAGGCCGGGGAAGCGGGCGTCGAGATCGTCGCGGCGCAGCCGGTTCAGCCGCCGGGTGCCCTCGTCGCGCTGGTGGATCACGCCGGCCTCGCGGAGCGCCTTGAAGTGCCCGCTCTGGGTGGACTTGCTGACCGGTAGCGCGAACGTGGTGCAGGCCAGTGCGCCGTCGGGCTCGACGTCGGCGAGGCGGGCGACGATGGCCAGCCGGACGGGGTCGCTCAGGGCGGCCATCACGGCGGTGAACCGCAGCTGGGTGCGGTCGGGGTGCACGAGCTCGGTGGCGGTCCGGCTGGCCATTCCTCCAGCATAACCAATCATGTTCGGTGCTTTACGAACATCTGCTATGTTCGGCGACATCGAACATATCCGTGGTGGAGGAGATCGATGCAGCTCGAACGGCTTGCCACCCGCCGAGCGCGGTGGCGGTTCTGGGCCACGGCGTACACCCTGTTGATCCTGCTCACCGGCACGAACCTGCCGACGCCGCTGTACCGGGGCTACGAGCAGCGCTTCGGGTTCTCACCGCTGGTGGTCACGTTGGTGTTCGCGGTGTACGTGGCGGCGCTCGTCCCGTCGCTGCTGGTGGCCGGCCCGCTGTCGGACGCCGTCGGCCGGCGGCGGGTGCTGCTGCCCGCGCTGGGGCTGGCGGTGTTGGGATCGCTGGGGTTCGCCCTGGCCGAGGACACCGGGTGGCTGTTCGCCGCTCGCGTCCTGCAGGGCCTCGCGCTCGGTGCGGCGACCGGGCCGCTGACCGCCGCGCTGAGCGAGCTCGAACCCGCCGGCGACCGGCGCAAGGCCGCGCTGGTGTCCACGATGGCCTCGATGGGCGGCCTGGGCCTCGGGCCGGTGCTGGCCGGGGCGCTCGCCGAGTACGCTCCGGCGCCGCACGTGCTGCCGTTCGTGCTGGAGATCGTCCTGCTGGTGCCGGCGGTGGCGACGATCCTGATGCTGCCGGCGACCCGGTCGGCCACTCGGTGGCGGCCGCGCCGGCCCGGGATCCCCGCGTCCATGCGTGCCGTGTTCGCCACCAGCGGCACGGCCAGCTTCCTCGCTTTCGCCGTGATCGGCCTGTTCCTGACGCTGGTCCCGACGTACGTGGCCACGCTGTCGGGCAGCTCGAACCTGCTGCTGGGCGGGGCCGCCGTCGGGCTGATGCTGGCCTGCTCGGCGCTCGCCCAGCTCGCCGGGTACGGCAGGCCGGCGCGGACGCTGGAGCTGCGCGGCCTGCCGCTGCTGGCCGTCGGCCTGGGCCTGCTCGCCCTCGCCGGCACCTTCTCGTCGCTGACGTTACTGCTGGTGGCCGCCGTGATCGCGGGCGTCGGCCAGGGGCTGGTGTTCCTCGGCGGCCTCACCGCGATCAACCAGGCCGCGCCCGCCGCCCGGCACGCCGACGTGGTGTCCAGCTTCTTCGTGATCGTCTACCTCGGGGTGGGCGTGCCGGTCATCGGCGTCGGATTCCTGGCCACCGTGCTCGGCCTGCTCGGCGCGGTCAGGTGGTTCGCCTGCGCCGTCGCCGTGCTCTGCCTGGCCGTCGTCGCCCTCGCCCGCGCCCGCCACCGCTGCGCGCAACCCAACGGTGATGTGATCGTGGACGGGTCGCGTGGCTAGATCAGAAGGGGCGGTCATATCGGGCCGCGTGCCGGCTGGCCATCCGTGTCATGTAGACACATGTGTTCCCATGACACGGGGACCGCGTAGTGTTTACCCATGACACAGTCTGACTATCTCGACACACTTTCGCCTCGTCACGCCACGCTGGTTACTGACCTCAAGGAGGCAGCAGCCCTTGCCGACGAGGAGGGGGCGAACCTCGTCGATGGGTACATCTCCGAAAAGGGTCGGGTCGTGGGTTGGGCACAGCCGACAGGCGAGTATGTGCTCTATGAAGGCGACGTCGCCGTCGCGGATGACCTGTCGTGGGAGCCCACCGGCACACCCCGCATCTATCGGGCAAACACCAACGACGAGAGGGAGGTACGCGACGACATTGGTCGCTTGTTCCTGGCGCAGAGCATTCGTAACGGCGGTGCGTATCGCTTCACTGGATGGCGTGACCGGATAGTTGCGTTCATCCCCGAGGAGGTCGGCCCGAAGGAGTCGACGATCATACGCACTCTGCGTGACGGAGAAATCGACACCGAACACACGTACAGCGTCCTGGATGCCTGCGCAAAATACGCCGAGTGGGTGAACGACCTGGCGAAGGAGTTCGGCGGTACCGACGAGGTCATCGGGATCGACCGGCCGGATACAGGGGCGGCCGGTCCAATGGTTCGCAACATCGTCCAGGCATGGCTGCTGCGCGACGCAGCCGAGATTCAGCTCAACCAAGCCCGCCACTCCCTGCGGTTCGCCTTGGCGGGTCAAGAGAGGATGTTCGAGCGGAGCAACGACGACGGTCGGCTCACCGTCTCAGAGCTTGCTCGATCGCTGCACACCGATCGGCCCAACCTCACCCGAGCGATCAAGGCCGCGCGGAACGATCCCAGCATCAAAGAAGCGTTCAAGCGTATCGAGGCCTTAAGTAAAAAGAGCTGAAAGGCCGACAAGTGGCGGTCTTGCAGTCGAGCTCATGTGCTCCCGATGACTGTGAGGTCATCCCAGCGGGCGGTTACCGCGCGACGGCCGATGTAGGGCAAGTTGTCGAGCAGCATGAGCTGCGCGCGTCGAGTGTTGGCGCGCAGCTTCGACGGATGCCCGAGCCAAGGGAAACAGCTTTGTGGTCAGGCTGCCTCGGCGGGGCGGAGGGTCGCGGTGGTGTCGTCGTCGGCTAGCGGGTCGGTGCCGCGCGGGGCGCGGTAGCGGTCCAGGTCGAGGATGCCTTCGCGCTTGGCCACGATGGTGGGGACCAGGGCCTGGCCGGCCACGTTGGTGGCGGTGCGCATCATGTCCAGGATCGGGTCGATGGCCAGCAGCAGGCCCACCCCGGCCAGCGGCAGGCCGAGGGTGGACAGGGTGAGGGTGAGCATCACGACGGCGCCGGTCAGCCCGGCGGTGGCCGCGGAGCCGACCACCGAGACGAACACGATCAGCAGGTAGTCGGTCACGCCGAGGGGCACGCCGAACACCTGGGCGACGAAGATCGCGGCCAGCGCCGGGTAGATGGCCGCGCAGCCGTCCATCTTGGTGGTGGCGCCGATCGGCACCGCGAACGAGGCGTACTCGCGGGGCACCCCGAGGTTGCGCTCGGTGACCCGCTGGGTCAGCGGCAGGGTGCCGACCGAGGAGCGGGACACGAAGCCCAGCTCGATGGCCGGCCAGGCGCCGGTGAAGAACTTCCACGGGGACAGGCCGTGCGCCCGGGCCAGCAGCGGGTAGACCACGAACAGCACGATCGCGCAGCCGACGTACACCGCGACGACGAAGGTGGCCAGCGGGGCGAGCAGTTGCCATCCGTAGCTGGCCACGGCCTTGCCCAGCAGGCCGACGGTGCCGATCGGGGCCAGCCGGATGATCCACCACAGCACCTTGAGCACCACGGCGAGGGCGGAGCGGTTGAACGCCAGGAACGGCTCGGCCCGGTCGCCGACCTTCAGCGCGGCCACGCCGATCACGATCGCCAGCACGACGATCTGCAGCACGTTGAACGACAGGCCGTCCGATCCGGTGGTCAGGCCCAGGATGTTCGACGGGACCAGGCTGGACAGGAAGTCGGTCCACGAGCCGGAGGAGCTGGGCGGGCGGGCGGCGTTGCGGTCGAGCACCACGCCCATGCCCGGGTTGCTGAGCAGCCCCAGCCCGATGCCGATGCTCACCGCGATCAGCGAGGTGATGGCGAACCAGAGCAGGGTGCGGCCGGCCAGCCGGGCGGCGTTGGTGACCTGGCGCAGGTTCGCGATGCTCACCACGATCGCGGTGAACACCAGCGGGACCACCGCGACCTTGAGCAGCTGGACGAACGTCGAGCCGACGGTGGTCAGGGTGGCGGTCAGCCAGTTGCCCTGCCCCATCGACCGGGCGACCATCCCCAGCGCCACACCGAGGACGAGGGCTATCAGGACCTGCACGCTGAACGGGGTTCGCTTCAGGGCGGCGATCACGCCGCGTGCAGCGCCGGGGCGGGGGTCGGTATTCCCCGCGCCGGTCACGGTCGTAGCCCAGCCTGTGCGGCCAGCCGCTCGCGCAGCCGGCGCCGGCCGCCGAACAGCAGCTCGGTCGCGGTGGCGCGCTTGAAGTAGCGGTGCGCCGGATGCTCCCAGGTGAAGCCGATGCCACCGTGCATCTGGATCATCTCCCCCGTGACCAGACGAAACACCTTGGCGCAGTACAGTTTGGACAGTGGGGCGGCGGTGCGCAACTCGGACGTGTCGGCGTCGGCGGCCCAGGCCGCGTACCAGGCGGTGGACCACGCCGACTCGACCGCGACGGCGAGGTCGGCGCAGCGGTGTTGCAGCGCCTGGAAACCGCCGATGGGCCGGCCGAACTGCTCGCGGGTGCGCAGGTAGTCCACTGTGGTGTCCAGGCAGTGCCGGGCCGCGCCGGCGCTCTCCACCGCGACGGCGGCGAGCAGCAGGTCCTCGGCGCGGGCCGGGTCGCCGTCGAGCCGTACGGCGGGGGCGGCGTCCAGGCGGATGGTGGCCTGCGGGCGGGTGCGGTCCAGGGTCTGCTCCGGGCGCACCGTGACGCCGGCGCCGGGCAGTAGCCGGACCGCGGCGAGCACGGGGGTGCCGTCCAGGTCGGCGGGGGTGAGCAGGAGGTCGAGGGCCGGGCCGTCCACCACGTGGGTGAGCGTGCCGGTGAGGCGGAGGCCGGCTTCTCCGGGCACGGCCGTTGGCGCGGAATCGGGGACGGCCACGCCGGCGACCAGGGTGCCCTCGGCGAGCGCCGGCAGGACGTCCGCGGCCAGCCCGCCCGCGTCGGCGAGCACGGTGGCGGCGACCGCGGTCTGCAGGTACGGCACCGGGCACAGGGAACGGCCCAGCTCGGCCAGCACCACCGCGAGGTCGACGAACGAGCCGCCGGCACCGCCGTAGCGCTCCGGGACGGTCAGGCCGGTCAGCCCGAGGTCGCCGGACAGCAGCTTCCACGGCTCGGGGTCCTGGCGGTCGAGCGCGGCGCGCAGCACGGTTCGCAGGTCGCGCTGCTCGGCGCTGAGCGTCACGTCCACCGGCCACGCTCCCTGGGCAGGCCGAGCATCCGCTGGGCGATCACGTTGCGCTGCACCTCGTTCGAGCCGCCGTAGATGGTGTCCGCCCTGGTGAACAGGTACAGCACCTGGGCGTCGGTGAGATCGTCGGCTCCGGGCGTGACGGTGGCGTCCGCGCCGAGCACGTCCACGGCCAGCTCGCCGAGGCGCTGGTGCCAGGGCGCCCACATCAGCTTGGCCACGTTGGCCTCCGTGCCCGGGGTGGTGCCGGCCGGCACGCCCAGCGTCATCACCGCCGTGTAGCGCAGCACCCGCAGCTCGATCCAGGAGTCCAGCAGCCGCTCGGCGATCTCCGGGTCGGCCAGCGCGCCGGACTCCCTGGCCGAGGCCACCACCGTGTCCAGCTCCCTGGCGAATCCCATCTGCTGGCCGAACGTGGACACCCCGCGCTCCACCGCGAGCGTGCCCATGGCGACCTTCCAGCCCTCGCCCGGCTCGCCGACCACGTCCGAGGCGGCCGCCCGCGCGTCGTCGAAGAACACCTCGTTGAACTCGGCGGTGCCGGTGAGCTGGACGATCGGCCGGACCTGGACGCCCGGCTGGTTCATCGGCACCAGCAGGTAGGACAGGCCCCGGTGGCGCTGCTGGTCCGGGTCGGTGCGGGCCAGCACGAAGCACCAGTCCGCGTGCTGGGCCAGCGAGGTCCACACCTTCTGGCCGTCGATGTGCCACTGGCCGTCCCGCGACACCGCGCGAGTGCGCACCGCGGCCAGGTCGGAGCCGGCGCCGGGCTCGGAGTAGCCCTGGCACCACAGCTCGGTCCCGGAGAGGATGCCGGGCAGGAACCGGGCCCGCTGCTCGTCGGTACCGAACATGAGCAGCGTCGGCCCGAGCAGTTGCTCGCCGATGTGCCCGACCCGCCCGGGGGCACCGGCCCGCGCGTACTCCTCGTGGAAGATCACCTGACGTTCCCAGGACAGCGCCCGGCCGCCGTCGCGCTCCGGCCAGCCCAGCCCGATCCAGCCGCCCTCGCCGAGCCGGCGTTCCCAGGCGATCCGGCCCTCGATGTGCTCGTGCTCGCGCCCCGGCCCACCGGTCCCGACCAGCTCGGCGAACTCGCCGCGCAGGTTGGCGTCCAGCCAGCCCCGGACCTCGGCCCGGAACTCCTCGTCCGCCTCGCCGAACCTCAGGTCCACGTCAGGCCCCGTACACCGGGGTCGGCGCGGGCGCGGTGGCGAGCAGGTCCAGTGCCGCCTTGCCGGCCTCGGGCACGGTGTAGCGGCGGGCGGCCTCCCGGCGGTGGCCGTAGCGCCAGCCGTCGGCCAGCCCGATCCGGCCGCCCTCCACCTCGAACACCCGCCCGGTCACCTCGCCGGCCTCCGCCGAGGCCAGCCACACCACCAGCGGTGAGACGTTCTCCGGGGCCATCGCGTCGAACTCCGCGCCCTGGGTGGACATCATCTCGGCGAACAGCGCCTCGGTCATCGGGGTGCGCGCGGCCGGCGCTATCGCGTTCACGGTGACGCCGTAGCGGCCCAGTTCGGCGGCGGCGGTGACGGTCAGGCCGACCACGCCCGCCTTGGCCGCCGCGTAGTTGCCCTGCCCGACGCTGCCCATCAGCCCGGCCCCGGAGCTGGTGTTGACCACCCGGGCGGCGACCGGGGTGCCGGCCTTGGCCTGTGAACGCCAGTACGCGGCCGCATGCCGCAGCGGGCAGAAGTGGCCCTTGAGGTCGACGCGGAGCACCTCGTCCCACTCCGCCTCGCTCATCCCGACCAGCATCCGGTCGCGGACCAGGCCGGCGTTGTTGACCAGCGCGTCTAGCCCGCCGAACCGGTCCACGGCCGTGCGCACCAAGGACTCGGCGTAGTCCCAGTCGGCCACGTCGCCGACGCTGGCCACCGCGGTGCCGCCGGCGGCGACGATCTCGTCGGCCACCCGCCCGGCGGCGGCCGGGCCGACGTCGTTGACCACCACCTGGAACCCCTCCGCGCCGAACGCCGCGGCGTGCGCCCGCCCCAGCCCCTGCCCGGCGCCGGTGACGATCACGGTCCGGTCACTCATCGGCCAGGCTCCTCAGCGGCGCGGCGGGCCTCGCGCATGCTGCGCGCGTCCTGGCCGGCCAGCGAGTCGGAGCCGACCTCGGCGTTGTGCGCGTGCGCCAGGTGGTGCAGCCCGAACACCGAGTCCATCCCGGCGGTCATGCCCATCAGGTCCTCGGCCTGGTTGATCGCCTTCTTGGTCAGGGCCAGGCCCATCCGGGGCATCGCGGCGATCCGCTGCGCCATCGAGAGGGTGTGTTCGGCCAGGTCCTCGGCCGGCACCACCCGGTTGACCATCCCCCAGGACAGGGCGCGCTGGGCGTCCACCCGCTCGCCCAGGTACAGGAACTCCTTGGCCTGCCGGGGTCCCATCACCCACGGGTGCGCGAAGTACTCCACGCCGGGGATGCCCATCCGCACCACCGGGTCGGCGAAGAACGCGTCCTCGGCGGCCACGATGAAGTCGCACACCCAGGCCAGCATCAGCCCGCCGGCGATGCACGCGCCCTGCACCTGCGCGATCATCGGCTTGGGCAGCTCGCGCCAGCGCCGGCACATGCCCAGGTACACCTCGGACTCGCGGGCGTAGCGGCTCTCCGCGCCGGGGCGGCCCACGTGGTCCCACCACAGCCCGGCGCGGCGCGGGAACGAGGTGTCGATGTCGCGGCCCGGGCTGCCGATGTCGTGCCCGGCGCTGAAGTGCTTGCCCTCCCCGCGCAGGACCAGCACGGCGACCTCGTCGTCGTCGGCGGCCCGGTAGAACGCGTCGTCCAGCGCGTAGGTCATCGCCGAGTTCTGGGCGTTTCGGTACTGCGGGCGGTTCATCGTGACGATCGCGACGTTGCCCTGTGTCTCGTAGCGGACCGGAGCGTCGTTGCTGGTCATTCGGGGTTCCTTCCTACCTCGGCAGCCCGAGCGCGTCGCCGTAGCGGGCGCGGTGCTCGGCGGCGGTGCCCCAGGACGCGGCCAGCGCCCAGGTCCGCTTCGCGTACAGGTGCAGGTCGTACTCGTCGGTGTAGCCGATCGCGCCATGGCACTGGATGGCCGTGCGCGAGACGAGGTCCGCCGCGTCCGAGGCCAGCGTCTTCGCCATGGACACGGCCATGGACACGTCGCGGGCCGCCGTGTCGGCGCAGGCGTCGAGGGACAGCCCGGCCCGCCACACCGCCGGCTCGGCGAACCGCAGCGCGAGCAGCGCGTCGGCCAGCCGGTGCTTCACCGCCTGGAAGCTGCCCACCGGCACGCCGAACTGCTCGCGGCCGCTCACGTACGACACGGTCATGTCGAGCTGGCGGTGGGCCAGCCCGAGCAGCTGGGCCGCCGCGCCGAGCGCGCCGCGCAGCCAGGCGCCTTCCACCGGGGCGCCGGACGCCAGCAGAACCCCGCCGGAAGGTGCGACCCGAAACAGGGGCCGGCCGCGATCCACCGTCGGCACCGCGACCGCGCCCAGCTCGGGCCGCTCGTACAACCGGGCGGTACCGGCGGCCCGGTCCAGCAGTACCGCGTGGGTGGCCACGCCGGCCCACGGCAGCGGCTCCCCCACCGACGCCGCCGTGACCACCGCATCCCCGCCCACCACCGCGGCCAGCAGCTCGTCCCGCCCGGCCAGCAGCGGCACCGCCACCAGCGCGGTCTCCACCACCGGGGCGGGCACCGCGGCCCGGCCGGTCTCGGCCACCGCGGGCAGCAGGTCGGTGATGGTCAACCCGAGCTCGGCCGGAACCAGCAGTCCGAGCCCGGCCAGCGCCCGCCACAGTTCGTCCGGCCCGGTGGCCGGCTTGTCCCAGGCCGCGCGCACCACCGAGGCCGGGCACCGCTTCTCCAGCACCGCGCGGGTCCCCTCGGCCAGCTCCTGTTGCAGCGCCGACGGCCGGAAGTCCATGGCCTACCTCCCCACCCGAGGCAGGCCGAGCACCCGCTCCGCCACGATCGTGCGCTGGATCTCGTTGGTGCCCGCGTAGATCGGGCCGGCCAGCGCGAACTGGAACCCCCTGCTCCACGCCTCGTCCAGCCCCGCCTCCGGTCCGCGCAGGGCCAGCGCGGTGCGGTGCGCCAGCACGTCCAGCTCCGACCAGTAGATCTTGTTCAGGCTGGACTCCGCCCCCGGGCTCGCCCCGGCGACCAGCGAGCTGACCTGCGCCAGGGTGAACAGCTGGTAGGCCTCCGCCCGCATGCTCACCTCCACCACGTCGTCCCGCAACGCCCCGGTGACCCGGCGCTCACGAGCCAGCTCGCGCAGCCGCCGCGCGGTGGCCAGGAACCGCCCCGGCGAGCGCAGCGTCAGCCCGCGCTCCGACCCGGTGGTGGCCATCGCCACCCGCCAGCCCTGGCCGACCTCGCCGAGCACCGCGTCGTCCGGCACGAACACGTCGTCGAAGAACACCTCGGCGAAGCCCTCGTCGCCGTCCAGCCGCCCGAACCCGCGCACCGTCACCCCGTCCGCGTCCAGCGGCACCAGGAAGTACGTCAGGCCGCGATGCCGCACCGACTCCGGGTCGGAACGGAACAGCCCGAACAGGTGGGTGCAGAACGCGCCCCGGGTGGTCCAGGTCTTCTGCCCGCTCAACCGCCACCCGCCCGGCACCCGGGACGCCCGGCTGGTGATCCCGGCCAGGTCGCTGCCCGCGCCCGGTTCCGACCAGCCCTGGCACCACAGGTCCTGGGCGCCCGCCATCCGGGGCAGCAGCCGATCCTTCTGCTCGCGCGTGCCGAACTCGAACAGCGTCGGGGCCAGCAGGAAGATGCCGTTCTGGGTCACCCGCTGCGGCGCCCCCGCCCGGTAGTACTCCTCCTCGAAGATCAACCACTCCCACAGTGACGCGTCCCGACCGCCGTACTCACCCGGCCAGGACACCACCGACCAGCGCGCGTCGTAGAGCCGCCGCTCCCACTCCAGGTGCGCGGCGAAGCCCTCCCGGGTGTCCCCGGACGGCAGCGGCTCCGCCGGCACGTTCGCCTCCAGCCACTCCCGCGCGGCCGCCCGGAACTCCTCCTGCGCCGCGCTCCAGGTCAGATCCATGCCGGCCGTCACCGCCCGAAGCCGTCGCGGACCTCGTCGGCCACCCCGGACAGGTTCAGCTCGAAGGTGAACCCCTGCTCGTAGCGGTAGCTGCGCTTGACGTCCCACGGGTCGATCCCGTTCAGCGACTCCTTGGCCGCCCGGATGATCACCGGCGACTTGGCCGCGATCTCGCGCGCCAGCTCCAGCGCGGCCTCCCGCAGCCGCCCGGCCGGCACCACGCTGTGCACCGAGCCGAACGCGTGCAGCTGCGCGGCCGTGGCCGGCTTCGCGGTGTAGACCATGGCGCGCATCAGGTGCTGGGGCACCAGCCGGGACAGGTGGGTGGCCGCGCCCAGCGCGCCCCGGTCCACCTCCGGCAGCCCGAACGTGGCGTCCTCGCTGGCCACGATCACGTCCGCGTTCCCGACCAGCCCGACCCCGCCGCCCAGGCAGTACCCGTGCACGGCCGCGATGACCGGCACCGGGCAGTCGTAGACGGCGGCGAACGCGGCGGCGCAGCCCCGGTTCACCCCGATGATCGCGGAGTTGTCGGGGCAGGCCTGCAGCTCCTTGATGTCCACCCCGGCGTTGAACCCGCGCCCCTCGGCGCGCAGCACGACAACCCGGGTGTCGGGGTCCTCCCCCGCCCTCCGCAGGGCGTCGGCCAGCGCGTGCCAGCCGGCCGCCGTCAGCGCGTTCACCGGCGGGGCGTCCATGACGACCTCGACCACGCCGTCCGCCGCCGAGCCGGTGGTGATCCCAGTGCTCACCTCGGGTTCCCTTCGCCTCACGGGTGCTGGCTGGAGACCGACACCACCTCGCCGGTCATGTAGTTCGAGTAGTCGCTGGCCAGGAAGGCGATCACGGTGGCCACCTCCCAGGGCTCGGCGGCCCGTCCGAACGCCTCCCGTTCGGCCAGCTCGTCGAGCAGCTCCGGCGTGGTGGTCTTGGCCAGGAACGGGTGTACGGCGATGCTCGGCGACACCGCGTTCACCCGGATGCCCAGGTGCGCCACGTCCAGCGCGCTGCACCGGGTCAGCGCCATCACGCCGGCCTTTGCGGCCGCGTAGTGCGCCTGCCCGCGCTGGGCGCGCCAGCCGATCACCGAGGCGTTGTTGATCACTACCCCGGAGTGCCGTTCAGCCATGTGCCGCAGCGCCGCCCGGGTGCAGCGGAAGGTGCCGGTCAGGGTCACGTCCAGCACCGTCGACCACTGCTCGTCGGTCATCTCCAGCACGCTCGCGGTGCCGCCGAGGCCGGCGTTGTTCACCAGCACGTCCAGTTGTCCGAACTCCTCGACGGTGGCGGCGATCATGGCGCCGACCTGCTCCTCGTCGGTGACGTCACAGGCCAGCGCCAGCGGCTTCTCGCCGGTCACGTCGGCCAGCGCCTCGGCGGTCTCGGCGAGGCGCCGCTCGTGCCGGTCGCTGATCGCGACCCGGGCGCCCTCCTGCAGGCAGCGCCGGGCGGCCGCCGAACCGATGCCGGTGCCGGCGGCGGCGGTGATCAGTACGGACTTGCCGGTGAGCAGGCCGTGGCCGGGCGGCGGGGTACCTGGGGTCATGGCGTCCCCTCCAGCCGGTCCAGCGTCTTGCGGGCGTCGGCCATGACGCGGTCGATCAGTTCGGCGCAGCTGGGCAGCTCGTCGATCAGGCCGGCCACCTGCCCGCTGGCCAGGCTGCCGATGTCCACCCGGCCGTCCACCATGCCGGTGCGGATCATCATCGGGGTGTTCGCCGCCATCAGCAGCTGGCCCCAGCTCAGCCCGCGCTGCCGGCGCATCGCCAGCCCCTGCCGGATCACGTCCGGCCAGGACGACCCGACCGCGCGCCGCAGCGCCACCGCCCCTGTGATCGAACGGCGCAGCGTGGCCACCCGACCGGCGGCGGTGAGCGTCTCCACCAGCGGCGTGCGCAACACCCGCTGCGGCACCCCGTCGATCAGATCCGTGACGACGGTCCCGGTCACGTCGGCGTCCAGGTAGGCCTGCTTGACGTGCGCGGGCACCGTGCTGTCCCTGGTCAGCAGGAACCGGGTGCCCATCGCGATCCCCTCCGCGCCGTAGGCCAGCGCGGCGACCAGCCCGCGCCCGTCGAAGAACCCGCCCGCCGCGATCACCGGGATGTCCACCGCGTCGACCACCTGCGGCAGCAGGATCGAGGTCGGGACCGGGCCGGTGTGCCCGCCGCCCTCGCCGCCCTGCACCAGCACCGCGTCCGCGCCCCAGCCCGCCATCTTCTCCGCGTGCCGGCGCGCCCCGATCGACGGGACCACGACCACGCCGGCGTCTTTGAGCAGCGCGAACACCCGCTGTTTCGGGGCCAGCGCGAACGAGGCCACCCGCACGCCCTCGTCCACCAGCGCCCGCGCCCGGTCCTCCACGTCCGGCGCGGTGCCGACCAGGTTCACCCCGAACGGAGCGTCCGTACGACCGCGGACGGCGCGGATCCCGGCGACCATCTCCGGCAGCGACAGCGTGCCGCTGGCCAGGATGCCCAGCCCGCCCGCGTTCGCGGTGGCCGAGGTCAGCTCGGGCCCGGACACCCAGCCCATCCCGGTCTGCACCACCGGGTACCGGACCCCGAACAGCCGGCAGGCCCGGGTGTCCAGCGGGTTGGCCCGGCTCACGGGGTGGGCACCTCCTTGTCCCGCAGCCCCTTCGGGTCGATGACCTCGCGGATCAGCCGCAGCTCGTCCTCGGTGGGCAGCGGGGACTCCGGCACCTCCCCGGGGACGTCCAGCTCGAAGCCGGTGGCCGCGACCACCTCGTCGACCGTAACCCCGGGGTGGACGGACACCAGCCGCATGGTCCGGTCCGGCCCGCCGAAGTCCAGCACCGCGAGGTTGGTCACCACCCGGCGCAGGTCCAGGAACTTCCCGGCGCCGGCCTTGTCGTAGCCGATCCCGCACACCACGTCGACCCGAGGGACGAACACCCTCGGCCCGTGCCGGCGCACCCAGTAGCTGGTCGGGTGGTTGGCGGTGTTGCCCGGCGCGCCGCGCATCCCCAGCAGCGCCCGGGTGGGCCTGTCGAAGTCGCCGATCGCGGAGATGTTGGCGTTGCCGTGCCGGTCGAGCTGGCTCGGACCCATCATCACGTGCCGGCGCCCGGCCCAGCAGATGTCGAACACCGACCGGAACGGCATCCAGCCCTCCAGCGCGGGCGGCGGCTCCCCGACCGCCCACACCCCGGCCGCCAGCGCCGCCTCGCCGTCGGAGAGCAGCAGGTCGGGGTCGGTGGTGGCGCGGGCCAGCCGGGCGCCGATGGTCGGGATCAGCGTGATCGGGCTGGCCAGGATCTCCCCGTCGCCGCGCCAGGCCCGCGCGCAGGCCACCGCGCACACCTCGGCCCTGCTCGCCCTGTTGGTTCTGCTCACGAGCCCACCCCGACGGCCCGCCGGTAGTCGGCCTCGGTGCCGGACAGGTACTCGGCCACGAACCCCTCCCATTCGGCTGGATCGGCGGCGGCCCGCGCGTACCGGGCCTGGAAGGCTTCGTCGCGGCCGTAGTCCGGCTCGCACGAGGTGAAGTGCGCCCCGTGCGGCGCCTCCACCACGCCGTGGGTGTGCCAGCGCTGGATGCGCAGGCTCTGCGGCGGGCCGCCGGCCAGCAGCTCCTCGGTGGGCACCACCCGTTCGGCGGACACGAACGCGCGCTCCGCCGCCTGGCAGAACAGGTCGTCGAAGTACGGGTCGGGGCCGAGGTACTGGGCGTTGCCCGAGGCGTCCGCCCGGTTCATGTGCACCAGCGCCACGTCCAGGCGCAGCGCCGGCATCGCGACCAGCTCCTCGCCCCCGTACGGCGAGGTGACGGTGCGCAGGCTCGGGTCCGAGCGGAACACGTCCGAGCCCAGCCCGGCCCGGGTCGGCAGGAACGGCAGCCGCAGCGCGGCCGCGTACAGCCCCCACTGCAGCATGCCCTCGTCGTACTCGGTGACCCGCACCCCGCCGCGCTCGCGGGCCGCGCGGAAGTGCGGCTCCAGCGGGATCGAGTCCAGCGAGACGAACCCGTACACCAGGTGCGAGACCTTGCCGGCGGCCAGCAGCAGCCCCACGTCGGGGCCGCCGTAGCTCACCACCGTCAGGTCCGTGATGTCGGACGGAAGGATGGCCCGGACCAGCGACATCGGCTTGCGCCGCGAGCCCCAGCCACCGATCCCGACGGTCATCCCGGACCGCAGCCGGTCGACCACGTCCCGCTCGGTCATCCGCTTGTCGGCCATGGCGCCACCCTTCCCGCGCGCCTGTCCGGAGGCGCCGCTCGCACCCTAACGTAGCAAGCGCTTGGTCGACGACCGGGAACGTGGCACCATCACCCCCGCGAGCGACGGGAGGACTCCGTGACAACGACGCGCGGGACGACGACGCACGGGAGCGAGACGGTGCCGGCGGTCCTGCGGCGCACCGCCGAGGCGCACGGCGCCGTCGAGGCGGTGGTCGACGGCCCGACCCGGCTCACCTACGCCGAGCTGCTGGCCGAGGTCGAGCGGGTCGCGGCCGGGCTGCTCGCCCGCGAGCTGGAGCCGGGCGACGCGGTGGCCATCTGGGCGCCGAACTCGGCGAGGTGGATGCTCGCCGCGCTGGCCTGCTTCCACCTCGGGCTGACCGTGATCCCGGTGAACACCCGCTACCGGGGCGCCGAGGCGCACGACCTGCTGGCCCGGGCTCGCGCCCGCGCGCTGTTCGTCGAGGACGGTTTCCTGGACCAGGGCTACCTGGCCATGCTGCGCGCGGCCGGCCCGCTGCCGTCGCTGGACACCGTGGTCACCCTGGATCGGCCGGGCGACTGGGAGGAGCTGGTGAGCGCGTCGACCCCGCCGGCCCGGGTCGAGGAGGCGGCGCGGGCGGTCACCCCGCAGACCCGGCTGCAGGTCATGTTCACCTCCGGGACGACCGGCCGGCCCAAGGGCGTGCCGCACACCCACGGCCAGGTGGTGCGCCTGTTCACCAGCTACAGCGACACCCTCGGGCTGCGCGCCGGCGACCGCTACCTGCTGGTGAACCCGTTCTTCCACAGCTTCGGCCTGATGGCGGGGATCCTGTCCTGCGTGATCCAGGGGGCCACCGCGCTGCCGATGCGCCGGCTGGACACCGCCGAGGCGCTGGAGCTCATCGAGCGCGAACGGGTCACCGGCGTGCCCGGCCCGCCGACCCTCTACGCCAGCCTGATGAACGACCCCGCCCGCGCGGGACGGGACCTGTCCTCGCTGCGCCTGGCGGTGACCGGCGCGTCGGTCGTGCCGTCCGAGCTGATCCGCCGGATGCGCGCCGACCTCGGCTTTACCGACATCCTGACCGCCTACGGGCTCACCGAGGCCACCGGCGCGGTGACCATGTGCCGGCTGGGCGACCCGGACGCCGTGGTCGAGGCCACCAGCGGCCGGGCCATCGACGGGGTCGAGGTGGCCATCGCCCCGGTGGGGGGTGGCGCGGACGGTTCCGGGGAGATCCTGGTGCGCGGCTACAACGTGATGGGCGGCTACTTCGAGGACCCGGCCGCGACCGCCGCCGCCATCGACCCGGACGGTTGGCTGCACACCGGCGACATCGGCCGGCTGGACGAGGCCGGCTACCTGCGCATCACCGACCGGCTCGGCGACATGTTCATCGTGGGCGGCTTCAACGTCTACCCCGCCGAGGTGGAGCGGCTGCTCAACGAACACCCCGGCGTGTCCGAGAGCGCGGTGATCGGGGTGCCGGACGAGCGTCTGGGCGAGGTGGGGCGGGCGTTCGTGGTGCGCCGGCACGGGCACGAGGTCTCCGAGCCGGAGCTGCTGGCCTGGATCCGGGGGCGGCTGGCGAACTTCAAGGTGCCCCGGTCGGTGGTCTTCCTTCCCGAGCTGCCGCGCGCGGCCACCGGCAAGGTCGCCAAGTCCCGGTTGCGCGAGCACGCCTAGTATTGAACAAGCGCTTGGATGGGAGGACGCGGGTGACCGAGCAGGAGGATCGCAGGACCGCCATCCTGCGGGGATCGGCCGAGCTGTTCGCGCGCCAGGGCGTCTCGTCCACCACCGTGCGCCAGATCGGGGACGCGGTCGGCGTGCTGTCCGGCAGCCTTTACCACCACTTCCCGTCCAAGGACGCCATCGTCCACGAGATCATCGTGACCTACCTGGAGAACCTGCGCGCGCACTACCGCCGGGTGATGGACGCCGACCTCGGCCCGAGGGAACGCATCCACGGGCTGATCGAGGTCTCGCTGCGGATGTCCGAGCGCTTCCCCAACGAGACGATCATCTACCAGAACGAGCTCAGCTACCTGCGCGAGCTGCCCCGGTACGAGAGCGTCAAGACGATGGCCGCCGAGGTGCAGCAGACCTGGCTGCAGGCGATCGAGTCCGGCCAGGCCGCCGGCGTGTTCCGCACCGACATCGACCCGAAGGTGTTCTACCGGTTCATCCGCGACGCGGTGTGGCTGTCGGTGAAGTGGTACCGCCCCGAGGGCACCTACACCGTCGACCGCCTCGCCGACGACTGCACAGCGATCTTCCTCGACGGTTTCGCCGCCGCACCCGGCATAACCCCTGCTCAAAGGCCGTGAGTGGTTAGCGGTGCTATGGCACCGCTAACCACTCACGGGTTCTGACCTGCGCGGTTACTCGATGATCTCGTCGTCGAGGTGCGCGGCGAACTGGGCGGAGCGCACCTCGGTCATCCGCTCGTAGCGGCGGATCCGGTCCTCCCAGTCGCTGTCGACGCCGAAGGCCACCCGGGCGAACTCGACGGACCTGATCGCCTGGGGCAGCGCGGGGTCGCCAGGGGTGTACACCTGGTCGCCGATGGCGACGTTGTTCGGCGGGACGAAGACCTCGTCCGGCAGGACCGTGCGGGCGTGCACGGCCGCCCCGATCGCCACCACCGCCCCGGCCCCCAGGTCGGCCTCCTGCAGGACGGTGGCTCCGGCGGCGAGGTAGACGCACCGCTGCACGTGGCAACCGAGCAGGGTGGAGTGCGGGCCGACGAAGACGTGATCGCCCAGCCGCACGTCGCCGCGCAGCACCGCGTTCTCGCAGATCACCGAGCACTCGCCGACCTCGACGGCGCCGTCCTCGGCGTCGAGCACGGCGCCGTACATCACCCGCGCCCTCGGGCCGACCCGCACCTGCCCGACGAGCGTCGCGGTGGGGGCGATGTAGGCGCTCGAATCGACGATCGGTGCATGGCCGCGATGACGAATCAACATGGCCCGATCCTGCCCGAGGCGCCGCCGTCCGGGTAACTTCCTACCTAGCGCTTGCTTGCCAGGTCGAGGGAGAACGCAGGTGGCCGACGTGTTGTCCCCGGGGTGGATCGGGCCGGTGCGGCTGCGCAACCGGATCGTCAAGGCGGCCACCTATGAGGGCCTGAGCCACCGGGGGCTGGTCACCAGGGATCTGGTGGACTTTCACGTGCGGTGCGCGCGGGGCGGGGTTGGAATGACGACGGTCGCCTACCTGGCGGTGTCCAGGGACGGGCGGACCGACCGGCATCAGGTGTGCTGGGCCGACGAGGCCATGCCCGGGCTGCGGCACCTGACCGAGGCGGTGCACCGGGAGGGCGCGGCCGTGTCGGCGCAGATCGGGCACGCCGGGCCGGTGGCGTACCGGGCGCCGGCGCTGGCTCCCAGTCGGAGGTTCAACCTCGCCGGCCGGGGGTTCAGCCGGGCCATCGGGAAGGCGGACATCGACAGGGTGGTGGCCGCGCACGCCCGCGCCGCACGGCTGGCGGTGGAGGCGGGCTTCGACGCCGTGGAGGTTCATCTCGGGCACAACTACCTGGCCAGCTCGTTCCTCAGCCCGGCCCTCAACGACCGGGACGACGAGTACGGCGGCAGCCTGGAGAACCGCGCCCGGTTCGCCCGCGACACGATGCGCGCGGTCCGGGACGCGGTGGGCGACCGGATCGCGATCCTGGCCAAGCTGAACATGGACGACGGCTACCCCGGCGGGTTCGGACTGGACGAGGCGATCCCGGTGGCGTGCTGGCTGGAGGCCGACGGCACCGTCGACGCGCTGGAGATGACCGCCGGCAGCTCGCTGCGCAACCCGATGTACCTGTTCAAGGGCGACGTGCCGATCCGCGAGTTCGCCGCCGTGATGCCCGGCCCGGTCAAGCTGGGCGTGCGGCTGGTGGGCCGCCGCTTCCTGCGCCGCTACCCGTACCGGGACGGGTACCTGCTCGAGGACGCCCGGAAGGTGCGCGCCGAGGTGCGGCTGCCCATGCTGCTGCTCGGCGGCGTCACCGGCAGAGCGGTGATGGACCGGGCGATGGCCGAGGGCTTCGAGTTCGTCGCGATGGCGCGCGCCCTGCTCCGCCAGCCCGACCTGCCGCGCCTGATCGCGGCCGACCCCGCCACGCCCTCGCTGTGCACCCACTGCAACAAGTGCATGCCCACCAACTACACCGGCGTCCGCTGCGCGCTGGTCGAGCCCGCCTCGCCCCGCTCCGGCAGCTGGGGCACGCCCGCGGGCTACGTACCGCGTCAAGCAAGCGCTTGGTCAGAAAGGTAAGGTAGCGTACGGACGCGCGAAGGAGGACGTGATGGGCGAGGCGTTCCTGGTCGAGGCCGTCCGGTCGCCGGTGGGCCGGCGCGGCGGCGGGTTGTCCGGCGTGCACCCGGCCGACCTGGGCGCCGCCGTGCTCACCGCGCTGGTGGAGCGCGCCGGGATCGACCCGGCCCGGGTCGACGACGTGATCTTCGGCTGTGTGGACACGGTCGGGCCGCAGGCCGGCGACATCGCCCGCACCTGCTGGCTGGCCGCCGGCCTGCCCGAGGAGGTCCCCGGCGTCACCGTGGACCGCCAGTGCGGCTCGTCCCAGCAGGCGTTGCACTTCGCCGCGCAGGCGGTCATGAGCGGCACCGCCGACCTGGTGGTGGCCGGCGGCGTGCAGCAGATGAGCGCCATCCCGATCGGCTCCGCGATGACGCTGGCCGCGCCGCTCGGGCACGCCGACCCGTTCTCCGGATCCACCGGCTGGCGGGAGCGCTACGGCACCGCCGAGGTCAACCAGATCCGCTCCGCCGAGATGATCGCGGAGAAGTGGGGCCTGTCGCGGGCGGACATGGAGGAGTTCGCCGTCACCTCCCACCAGCGGGCGATCCGGGCGCAGCGGGAGGGCCGCTTCGACCGCGAGATCGTCCCGGTCCAAGGTCTCGCCCGCGACGAGGGGCCGCGCGAACCGGACTGGACGAAGATCCGCTCACTGCCCCCGGTCCGCGACGGTGGGCGGGTCACCGCCGCGGTCTCCAGCCAGATCTCGGACGGGGCCGCCGCGCTGCTGGTCGCCTCCGGGGAGGCGGTGCGGCGGCACGGGCTGCGCCCGCGCGCCCGGGTGCACCACCTCTCGGCCCGCGGCGCCGACCCGGTGTGGATGCTCACCGCGCCGATCCCGGCCACCGCGCACGCCCTGGAGCGAACCGGCATGAGCCTGGCCGGCATCGACCTGGTGGAGATCAACGAGGCGTTCGCCTCCGTGGTGCTGGCCTGGCTGCGCGAGACCGGCGCGGACCCGGCGACGGTCAACGTGAACGGCGGCGCGATCGCGCTCGGCCACCCGCTGGGCGCGACCGGGGCACGGCTGATGACCAGCCTGCTGCACGAGCTGGAGCGCACCGGCGGCCGGTTCGGGCTGCAGACCATGTGCGAGGGCGGCGGGCAGGCGAACGTCACGATCCTCGAACGGCTGGGCTGAGCGGTGGCCGACCCGCTGCACCCGTGGGACCTGACCGGCCGCCGGGTGCTGGTCACCGGCGGCGGCCGGGGCATCGGCCGGGCCATCGCCACCAGGTTCCTGGCCTCCGGTGCGGACGTGATGACCTGCGGGCGCACCGAGCCGGACGACCCGCCGTCGGCCGGCGGACGCACCGTACGGTTCGTCACGGCCGACGTCCGTGACCCCGACCAGGCCGCCGCCCTGGTCACCGCGACCGTCGAGGCGTTCGGCGGCCTGGACGTCGTGGTGAACAACGCGGGCGGCTCCCCGGCCGCGGACGCCGCCACCATGTCCCCCCGGTTCTTCGGCGCGATCGTGTCGCTCAACCTCACGGCCGCGTTCCTGGTCGGCCAGGCCGCCAACGCGGTCATGCAGCGCGGCGAGGGCGGCTGCATCATCAACATCGGCAGCATCAGCGCGCACCAGCCCAGCCCCGGCACCGCCGCCTACAGCGCCGCCAAGGCGGGGCTGCTCGGGCTCACCCGGGCGCTCGCCCTGGAGTGGGCGCCCAAGGTCAGGGTCAACCACATCAGCGCCGGCCAGGTGCACACCGACCAGACCGACGAGTACTACGGGCCGGACGGCGCCGAGGTGGTCGGGCGGCTGCGCGGCACGATCGCGTCCGGACGGATGGCCGACCCCGAGGACATCGCGTCCGCGTGCCTCTACCTCGCCTCGCCGCTGGCCGGCTACGTGAGCGGCGCCGACCTGGGCGTGGAGGGCGGCGGCGAGCTGCCCGCCCGTTTTCTGGCCACCGGGCGCCCTCAACCCCGGTAGCGCTCGCGCAGCTCCGCCTTCGCCACCTTGCCGCCGGCGTTGCGCGGCAGCCGCTCCACCACCTCCAGCCGCTCCGGCCAAATCTCCTTGGACACCCCGCGCGCGGCCAGGTGCTCGGTGAGCCCGGGCAGGTCCAGGCTCGCGCCCGCGCACAGCTCGACCACCGCGCACACCCGCTCGCCGAACACCTCGTCCGGGACGCCGACCGCCGCCACCATGGCCACCGAGGGATGGCTGCCTACCTGCTCCTCCACCGCGGCCGCCGAGACGTTCCGGCCGCCGCGGATGATGAAGTCCGAGGCGCGCCCGACCACCCGCAGGTAGCCCTCGGCGTCCACGGTGCACAGGTCGCCGGTGAGCATCCACCCGTCCGGGCTGAACAGCCGCGCGTTCGCCGCCGGGTCGGCGTAGTAGCCCAGGCTGGTCGCCGGCCCCCGGCACCCGGACCGGCCGTCCTCGAACAGCCGCACCCGCATGTCCTCGGACACCCGCCCGGCGGTGGCCAGCCGGGCCTCTTGCGGGTCGCGGCGGGTGGTGTAGCTGAGCATGCCCGTCTCGTTCGATCCGTAGAAGTTCAGCACCGCCGCCCCGGTGCGCCGCTCGAACTCGGCCGCGCGCCGGTACGGGATGGCCTCGCCGCCGGTGAACAGGCAGCGCAGCGAGCGCAGGTCGGCGCGCTCGAACTCGGGCGCGTTGAGCATCATGACGAACTGCGTGGTCACCGCCGCGAGCACGGTGGCCCGGTGCTCGGCGACGAGCCGGACGGCCCGGCCGGCGTCGAACCGCGACATCAGCACAGTGGTGGCGCCCAGCACGATCGGGGTGACGTGCGCGGACCAGAGCCCGAACCCGTACGGCGCCGGGACCAGCGAGGCGATCACGTCGCCGGCGTGGACGTCGCCGGCGCGCAGCACCTGGGTGTGGAAGTACAGCCACCGGTTCTGGTTGTGCACCACGCACTTGGGCATGCCCGAGGTCCCGGACGTGGAGTTGAGCAGGAACACCTCGCCCACCCCGAGCGCCCGTCCACCTGGTGTCGCCCCCGGCGGGCAGTCCGGCCGGTACGGATCGATGACCAGGTGTCGAGCGACCGGCCCCGGGCCCCGGTGCCCCGGCGCGGTGACCAGCACGCGCGCCCCGGTGACCTGGACCAGGTGGCGGAGCTCCTGGTCACCGGCGCGCGGGCCGATCCCCACCGTGACCAGGCCGGCCCGCTCGGCGGCCAGGTAGAGCGCGTGCACCACCGGCCCGTCCGGGAAGCACACCGCGACCCGCTCGCCGGGCTGCAGGCCGGTGCCGACCAGGAACGCGGCCAGGCGGTCGGCCAGCTCGTCCAGCTCGGCCCAGGTCAGCCGGAAGCCGCCCTCGACGTAGGCGATCCGGTCGGCCCGGTCGCGGGCGTGGCGGCGGACGTGCTCGGACAGCGGCTCGGCGCCGTAGCGGCCGACCTCTTCGAGCCGTTCGGCGACGTAGGCGGCGTGCACCGATCCGGGCTCGGGGGCTGCTTCCGGGTGCATCGCGGACGGCTCCTCATCGCTCGACCAAGCGCTTGCTAGGAGCTTAGGTGGTGGCGGGCGAGTTCGTAACTTGACCGACTAGACGGTATAGTTAGGAGCATGAGGCCGAGTTCGAGAACCGCGATCCTGGATGCCGCCCTGCGACTCGCCGAGCGCGGGGGGATCGGCAGCCTGACGCTGGACTCCGCGGCCAGGGAGGCCGGCGTGAGCAAAGGCGGGCTGATCTACCACTTCGCCAGCAAGGAACAGCTGATGCTCGCCGTCGTCGAGCACGTCTGCCGGGGCTGGGAGGCGGCGCTGGCGGAGGAGCTGGGGACGGCGTACGAGGACGCGCCGCCCACCGCCAGGGCGCGCGCGTACGCGCGGGTCGCCGTCACCGAGAAGCCCAGGCGCGCCGACCTGACGATCCTGGTGGACGGCATGCACGACGAGGCGCTGCTCGCGCCGTGGCGGGCCCTGATCGCCCGGTGGACGGACACCCCGCCGCCCACGACGGATCCCGTCGACATCGACCGGCTGGTGGCGCGCCTGGCCGCCGAAGGGCTCTGGTTCGCCGAGGCGACCGACACGACAGGGTTGTCCGCCGAGGTGCGGGCCGCGGTGGTGGCGCGGATCGAGCGGCTGGCCGCCTCCGGGGGAGGCCGGGCATGACCAGGTGGGTCTACCTGGGCGTGGCGATCGGGCTGGAGGTGCTGGGCACGTTGTCGTTGCGGGCCATGGACGGGTTCGCCCATCCCTGGTGGCTGCTCGGCGTGGTCGTCGGGTACGCGGGCGCGTTCGCGTGCGTCGCCCAGGTGCTCAGGGCGGGCATGCCGGTCGGCGTGGCGTACGGGATCTGGGCGGCGGTCGGCGTGGCGCTCACCGCGGTCGGCGGCGCCGTGCTGTTCGGCGACCGGCTGAGCTGGCTCATCGGCGCCGGTATCGCGCTGGTCATCGGCGGGGTGCTGGCCGTGGAGCTGGGTGCGCGGCGGTCGGTGCGCTGATGCCCTGGTTGTTGCTGTCCGGCGCGATCGCGCTGGAGACCGTCGCCACGCTGTCCATGAAGGCGTCGCACGGGTTCAGCCGGAAGGCCTGGATCATCCCGGTGGCCGTGGGGTACGCCGGCGCGTTCACGCTGTTGGGCGCGGTTCTCGCCGGCGGGATGGCGGTCGGCGTGGCGTACGGGATCTGGGCGGCCGTCGGGGTCGCGCTGACCGCGATCTTCGGCCGGATCATCTTCAAGGACCCGCTGACCTGGCCGATCGCGTTCGGCATCGCCCTGATCATCGGCGGTGTGCTGCTGATCGAGCTCGGCGGCCACTGACCCACGAGAGGAGAGCGTTCGATGGATCTCTTCGTCGAGCCGTCACCGCACGTGTTCGTCTACCTGGGGTTCGAGGTCGGCGGCCGGAGGGCTGTGGATGAGAAGGCTTCCGAGCTGAAGGACGTGGCGGCAACCGTGCGCGGCGAGCCCTCGGTCGTCGACGTGCACCTCTTCCGCGCGACGTTCACCCCGCCCATTCCGGGCGGCCCGAGGTTCGACCTCGCGATGCTGGTGCGGACGTCCGCGCCGGAGACCACCTCGCACCCGGACCTGGAGCGCCTCGGCGCGACCATGACGATGTCCGCCCACAACCCGTGCCGGATCGGCGACACCGACGCGGGCCGCCCGGGCGCGACGTACCTGTTCAACCATTTCCACGCCCCGGACGTCGAAACGGCGGTGACGGTCTGGAAGGGCCTCGCCGGCTGGTTCACGGCCAACACCGGGATCGACAACTCCACCCCGCTGGCGGCCCTTGGCGACTCGGCCTACCCCCTCGTCAACTTCGCCCGGCTGCCCTCGGGGCCACGCCGCTTCCTGCTGCGGCAGTTCACCAGGCCAAGCTTCCGCACCCGCGTGCTCGCCCCGCTGCGCGCGCACCGGATGGCCGCGATGCCGATCTTCTACCGGCCGCTCTGACCCGGCAGCAGCGCGGCCCTGCCGTGTTCGGCGAACTCCCGCTCCAGCCGTTCGCGGGCGGTGTCGTCGAACAGCACGTAGTCGTCGTCGCCCCGGGGCAGCCAGAAGACCGGGTCCTCGGTACGCCACCCCGCGCGGCGCAGCCCGGCCTTGGCCACCTTGTTGCTCCCGGTGGTCGGCACCCGGTCGACCAGGCGCACGAACCGGGGCCGCCACTTGGTGCCCAGGTCCGGCTGCCCGTCCAGGAACCGGGCGAACGCCGCCGGCGCGAAGTCACCGCCCGGCACCAGGTGCAGCGCGCACATCACCTGGTCGCCGGTGCGCGGGTCGGGTACCGGGTAGACCAGCGCGACCGAGACGTCGGCCCACCGCTCCAGGATGCGTTCCACCGGGCCGGCGGCGAAGTTCTCGCCGTCCACCCGCAGCCGGTCCGACGAGCGGCCGGCGAAGTAGAAGTACCCGTCCGCGTCCCGGTAGCCGAGGTCACCGGTCCAGAAGTCGTCGCCCCGGACCCGCTCGGCGTGCGCGCCCGGGTTCTTGTAGTAGCCCTCGAACCGGTCGGCCAGCCCGACCCCCACGATCTGGCCGATCGCGGCGTCCGCGTTGAGCAGCCGACCGCGCTCGTCCCGCACCGCGGGCGGGCACTCCTCGCCGGTGACCTCGTCGAGCACCCGGACGTCCGCGCCCCCCACCGGCAGCCCCAGCGCGCCCTCCGGGGTGCCCGCCGTCCGGTTGATCCGCAGCACCCCTTCGCTGAGCCCGTACCCCTCGCTGACCCGGCACCCGAACCGGGCGCCGAACCGCGCGGCGTCGGCCACCGAGGCCTCGGTGCCGACCGCGAGCCGCAGGCTGCTCGCCCGGTCTTCGGGGGACTCCGGTCGGTCCAGCACGTAGGCCAGCGCCCGCCCGACATAGTTGACGAACGTGACCCGGTGGCGGTGGACGTCCCGCGCGAACCCGGACGCGGAGAACCGGCGCGCCAGGCACACCGTGGCACCGACGTACACCGAGGGCGCCAGGTTCATCATCACCGAGTTGCCGTGGAACAGCGGCATGCACAGGTAGGTCACCGACTCGCGGGCCAGCTCGGTGCGGACGCTGAGGGCCTGCGCCAGCATGCCCAGCCGGCGCTGCGAACAGACCACCGCCTTCGGCGCCCCCGTCGAGCCGGAGCTGAACAACAGCAGCAGGGTCGCCTCACCGGACGGCGGCCGCTCGGGCACCTCGGCGCCTCGGTGCCGGCGCAGCAGATCCTGGTAGCCGGGATCATCGATGTCGAGCACGCGGTCCGGCGGAACCCCGTGCTCCAGCCCGTCCAACAAGCCGACCAGCCGGCCCTCGGTGACGATCAGGTCGCAGTCGGTGTGCCGGATGTCGTGGGCCAGCTCGGCGCCGCGCCGGGTCGGGTTGATCCCGACCACCGCCGCCCCGGCCAACGCCGCCGCCCCGATCCAGAACACATAGTCCGGCACGTTCTCCAACAGCACGCCGACGTGCGGCGGCCGGCCGGGGGTGGCCAGCTCGCGCAGCAGTGCCGCCCGCCGCGCGCTCCGCTCAACGACCTCGCCCCACGTCCACGCCAGGCCCTCGGCGCGCAGCCCGATATGGTCGTCGCCCGCCCTGGCCAGCAACAACTCTGCGAACGTCCGCACGCCGCCCACACTACGAACCGGCGTCCAGCACCGCCCGGACGATCCCCTGGTACCCGGTGCACCGGCAGAGGTTCCCGGACAGGATCTCGCGGACGGCCTCTCCGGTGAGTGGCTTGGGAATGTCCGGGTCGTCCAGCATCTCGGTGGCGGTCACCAGCAGCCCGGCCGTGCAGAACCCACACTGCAGCGCATGGTGGCGGCCGAACGCGTCGCGCAACCGCGCGGTCGTCCCGTGATCACCCAGGCCCTCCACGGTGGTCACCTCGTGCCCGTCGACCTGCACCGCGAACAGCAGGCAGGCGCGCACGCTCCGCCCGTCCACCAGCACCGAGCATGCGCCGCACACGCCGTGCTCGCAGCCCAGGTGGGTGCCGGTGAGCCCCAGGTCATCGCGCAGGAAGTCGGCCAGGGTGCGCCGCACCGGGACCTCGGCGTGCACGGCGCGGCCGTTCACCGTGGCGCGCACCACCGTCCGCCGCTCGGCCGTCATGCGTCCTCCCCCACCGCGCGCCGGTGCGCCGCGCACAGCGCCTCGGCCAGCGCCTCCGCACCGAGTGGCGCGCGCCCCCAACGACGCCCGAGCCGCTCCCACAGCCGTTCGCCCGGCCGCTCCCCCAGCACCTCGTCCGGGACGCTGACCAGCAACGGCCGGTCGGCCGCCGCGAGCAGCGCGGCCCGGATCCCGGACACCCGCCCGCCCGCGTCGAGCGTGAGGACGCATCCGGCGCCGGCCGTGGCGAAGTCGCCGTGCCGGGGCGCGTACTCCACGAACCCCCAGCCCTGGCCGGGCCGCAACGCCGGCACCTCGACCCAGGTGATGATCTCGTCCGGCGCCAGCGCCGTGGTGAAGTGGGAGACGAAGAACCGCTCCGCCGGGATCGGCCGGCGGCCGCGCGCGGCGGACTCGACGTGCACCACCGCACCGAGCGCCACCATCGCCATGGGCAGCTCGGCCGCCGGGTCGGCGTGCGCCAGCGAACCGCCCACGGTGCCCCGGTTGCGGATGCCGACGTGCCCGATGTGCCTCGCGGCGGCGGCCACCAGCGGCAGCCGCGTCGAGATCAGCGGGTCGGTCTCCAGCGTCCGGTGCCGGACCAGCGCGCCCAGCACGACCCGGTCCACGTCGTCGAAGACGCGGTCCAGCTCGGACAGCCCGCCGATGTCCACCAGTCGCGCGGGCCGCGCCAGCCGCAGGTTCATCAGGGTCACCAGGCTCTGGCCGCCGGCGAGCACCTTGGTCTCACCGGACGGGTCGTCGGCCAGCGCGCCGAGCACGTCGGCGACTCCCCGGGCGCGGTGGTAGTCGAACCGGGCCGGCTTCATGCACACCCGGCCCGGGGCGGCGCGAGCGGGGTGGCCGTCAGGTGTGAGCCGAGCGCGTCGTCCACCGCGGCCGCCAGCGCCGCGCCCACGGCGATGGTGCCGCTCTCCCCCGCGCCCCGGACCCCGAGCGGGTTGCCGGGGGTGTCCACCGGGAGGTGGCGGACCCGCACCTCAGGCATGTCGCACGAGCTGGGCAGCAGGTAGTCGGCGAGCGTGGTGCAGCGGGGCTGGCCGTCCTCGCCGTAGCGGAACTCCTCCAGCAGCGCGCCGCCGATCCCCTGCGCCACCCCGCCGATGATCTGGCCCTCCACCACCTGAGGGTTGATCTCGACGCCGCCTTCATGGGCCACCGCATAGCGCAGGACGGTCACCGCGCCGGTCCGCCGGTGCACCCCGACCACCGCCACGTGCACACCCATCGTCCAGGTCACGGTGGGCGGCCGGAACAGCTCGGTGACGTCCAGCGGCGGCCCCTCACCGCCGGGAACGGCCAGCTCCGCCCAGGTCACCGTCCGCTCCGCCGAGCCGAACGCCCCGTCCTCCATCACCACCCCGTCCTCCGGCAGCCCGAGCAGCTTGGCCGCACGCCGCCGACCCCGCCGGCGCAGCTCGTCGGCCGCGCACCGGACGGCGGACCCGGCGAGCACCGCCGAGCGGCTGGCGAAGGTGCCGATGCCGTGCTCGACCAGGTCGGTGTCCGTACCCCGGACCACCACCCGGTCCATGCCCACGCCCAGCGCGTCCGCCGCGACCTGCGCGAACACCGTCTCGTGCGACTGACCGGCGGACGCCGCCCCGGTGACCACCTCGAACGTCCCCGACGAGGTCAGCCGCACCCGCGCGGACTCGTACGGGCCGCGCCCGGTCGCCTCCAGGTAGCAGCCGATGCCCCGCCCCACCGCCAGCTCGGGGCGGGCCGCGCGCAGCGACTCCAGCTCGTCGCGGCCCAACAGCTCGACCGCCGCGTCCAGGCAGGCGAGGTAGTCGCCGCCGTCGTAGCTGATCGGCACCCCGTCCCGGTACGGCAGCGGCCGGGGGTAGGGCAGGTCGGCGGCGGCGAGCAGGTTGCGGCGGCGGATCTGCTCGCCGGTCAGGCCGAGGCGGGCGGCGGCGGCGTCCAGGCTGCGCTCCAGCGCGAAGCAGGCCTCCGGCCGGCCGGCCCCCCGGTACTGCGCGACGATCGTCTTGTTGGTGAACGCGGCCCGGCCCCGGATCCGGGCGTTCGGGATCCGGTACGGGCCGAGCAGGTGGATCCCGGTGTTGGCGATCACCCCGGCCGCCCACAGGCTGCCGGCACCGACGTCGATGGTGAACTCGTCCTCCCACGCCGTGATGTGCCCGTCGGCGTCCACCGAGAGCCGCGCGCGGTGCACCTGGTCCCTGCCCTGCGCGGCGGACACCAGGTGCTCCTGCCGGTCCTCCACCCAGACCAGGTCGCGGCCGGTCCGGCGGGCCAGCACCGCGACGACGACCTCCTCGGCGTACACGTTGGCCTTGGTCCCGAACCCGCCGCCCACCTCCGGCACCACCACCCGCACCTCGTCGGTGGACCACCCGGTGGCCGCGCAGATGCCCCGGCGCACCAGGTGCGGGATCTGGGTCGACGTCCACACCGAGACCCTGGCCGCGTCCACCCTGGCCAGCACGCCCCGGCCCTCCAGCGGCACCGCCCCGTGCCGGCCGACCCGGTAGACCTCGTCCACCGTCACGGCGGCCTCGGCGGTGGACACGTCGCCCACGTCGATGGACATCTCACCGGCCAGGTTGTCCGGCAGGTGCGGGTGGATCGGCGCGGTGCCCGGGCGCAGCGCCTCCTCGGCGTCGGTGACCGCCGGCAGCGGGGCGTAGGTGACCTCGATGGCCTCCAGCGCGTCCTCGGCCGCGTACCTGTCCGAGGCGACCACCACCGCGACCGGCTGGCCCACGTAATGCACCCGGTCCGCGGGCAGGATGGGCAGCCGCTGCTCGGCCACGGCGAACCGGGTGGCCGCCGCGAACACCGGGTCCGGCTCGTGCAGCGGCGGGATCGTCGCGCGGTGCAGGCCGAGGTCGGCGCCGGTGTAGACGCCGAGCACGCCCGGCATCGCGGCGGCGGCCGAGACGTCGATGCGCTCGATCAGGGCGTGCGCCTCGGTCGAGCGGAGGAACACCACCGACCGCGCGCCGGCCGCGAGGTCGGCCAGGAAACGGCCCGTGCCGCCCATCAGCCGTTTGTCCTCGCGGCGTGGCACGGCCGTGCCGACCAGCCGGGGTGCCGTCACCGGAGCCCCTTCTCCCAGCGCCACAGCAGCACCGAGACGGTGAACGACACGACGATGAGCAGCAGGATGGTGGCCACCATCTCGGGGTACGCGCCGTGCCCGTACGCCTGCAGCACCACCCGGCCCAGCCCCTGGCGGGTGGCGAAGAACTCCGAGAGCACCACCCCGACCACGGCCAGGCTGGCCGCGAGCCGGACGCCGGTGAGCAGCGGGCGCCGGATCGCCGGCAGGATGATGTGCACCAGCATCTGGAACCAGGAAGCCCGCACTGAGCGGCCGAGCTTCCAGTACACCCGGGGCAGCTCCCTGACCCCGGTCGCGACGTTGATCAGCACCGGGAACAGCGCGAACAGCACGCCCATCACGACCTTGGAGCCGCTCAGCGCGAAGATCGGCAGCAGCACCGGGTAGAGCACGATCTTGGGGACGCCGTTCAGGGCGATCACGAGCGGTTCGAACACGAGCCTGGCCCGGTGGGACAGGCCGAGGAGCAGACCGACCAGCCCGCCGAGCGCGGTGCCGACGGCGAAGGCGATCACCACCGCGACGGCGGTGGCCCGCAGGTCGACCAGGTAGTCGCCGTCGCCGAGGTTGGCCACCAGCACCCGCACCGTCTCCAGCGGCGCCGGCACCACGAAGGTGAGCCCGGAGACAACCTGCCAGCCGAGCACGGCGAGCACCGCGACAGCCACCGATCCGAGCCGGCTCATGCCGCCCGACCCTTCACGAGCAGCCGCTCCACCACCGCCAGCAGCGCGGTGAGCAGCACCGAGAACAGTAGGACGACCAGGATGTAGGAGTACATGGCGTTGCTGTTGAAGATCTCGTACAGGTAGCGGATGCGGTAGCCGAGGCCGGCCTGCGCGGTGGTGAACTCCATCGCGATGCTGCCGATCAGCGCGTACACCACGCCGAGGCGCAGGCCGGCGACGATGAACGGCGCGGCGGCCGGCAGCGCGATCGAGAACAGCGTCTGGTGCGGCCGGCACTCCAGCGACCGGGCCAGCTTCAGGTACACCGGCCGGATCCCGTTCAGGCCCACGGCGGTGTTCAGCGCCACTGGGATCGCCGCCATGACCGTGGCCAGGATGACCACCGAGGCCGCGTTGATCCCCACGATCACGATCATCACCGGGTAGAAGAGCACCATCGGCACCGCGTAGAACGACACCAGGTACGGCTCGAACACCCTGCCCAGGGTGGGCAGCTTCCAGAACGCCAGCCCGGCCAGCAGCCCGAGCGCCGACCCGGCCACCACGGACAGCCCGACCTCCATGCCGGTGCGCCCCGCGTCCGCCCAGAACTGCCCCTGGCCGAGCAGCCTGCCCAGCCCGGCCACCGTCCTCGACGGCGCCGGGAAGGTGCTCGCCCGCCACCACCCGCTCACCGCGCCGACCTCCGCGAACGCCCCGAGCAGCGCCAGCAGCACGGCGGTGGCGAGCACGCTCACCACGGCGTCCGAGGGCCGGCGCCGGGTTCGGCGCTCCGGGCGCACGGGTGGCCGATGCCTGGGTTGTGCCTCGGTCGGAGCCACGCTCACGTGGCACCCTCCCGCTGCCGGAAACCGCGCATCGACTCGTCCCGCAGCGACGCCCACACCCGGTTGTGCAGCTCGTTGAACCGAGGCGTCGAGACGACGGCGGGGTCGCGCTCGTCGGGCAGGTCCACGTCGACGACGTCGATGATCCGGCCCGGCCGGTAGGACATCACCCAGATCCGCTGGGAGAGCAGGATCGCCTCGGAGATGTCGTGGGTCACGAACAGCACCGTCTGGTTGCTCCGGCGCCAGATGTCGCGCACCTCCGCGCCCAGGAAGATCCGGGTCTGCTGGTCGAGGGCGGCGAACGGCTCGTCCATCAGCACCACCCCGGGCCGCAGCGCGAGCGTGCGGGCCAGCGCGACCCGCTGGCGCATGCCGCCGGAGAGCGTCGACGGATAGGCCCGCTCGAAGCCCTGCAGCCCGACCAGCTCGATCGCCTCCCGCGCCCGGGTGCGCTGCTCCGCCCTGGACACGCCGGCGATCTGCAGCGCGAACCGGACGTTGTCGGTCACGGTGCGCCACGGCAGCGTGGAGTCCTCCTGGAACACCACGCCGATGCCCCGGTCCGGGCCGGTGACCGGGACGCCACCCACGGCGACGCCGCCCTCGGTCGCGGCCTGCAGCCCGGCGATGGCCGCGAGCAGCGTGGACTTCCCGCAGCCGCTGGGCCCGACCAGCGAGACGAAGCTGCCCGACTCGACCCGCTCGCTGACCCCGTCCACCGCGACGACCGGCCCCGCCGGGGCGTCGAACACGACGCGCAGGCCGTCGACCTCGATCTCCGACATCAGAACCGCGCCCGCTGCGGCTCGGGCAGGTACTGCTGGTCCAGCACCGTCGCCCAGTCGACCGGTTCGGGGATCTGGCCGGCCGCCACCATCAGGTCGGAGAGGTTCTTCAGCGCGGCCGGGTCGACCCGCAGCGAGTACGCCTTGCGCAGGTCCGGGGTGTCCCGCAGGGCCTTGGCCACGGTGGGCGCCTCGACGCCGACCTTGGGGGCGAGGTCCTTGGCGGCCGCGTCGGGGTCGGCCACCACCCAGTCCATGATCTTCTGTGCCACGGTGAAGAACTTCCGGACGTTCTCCGGGTTGGCCTTCGCGTAGTTGGAGTTGACCGCCGCGAGGTCGGCCGGCATGTCGCCGAGCACGTCCCGGGACGCCACCAGGACCTGGGCGCCCTCCTTCTGCTGCTTCTCGGTGACGAACGGGTGCATCGCCCAGCCCGCGGTGATCTGCCCGGCACGCGCGGCCGTCCAGTTGTCGCCCATGCCGCCGACCGCCTGGCTGGTCACCCGCATCTTCTTGGCCAGGCCCTTGACCAGCAGCTCGGTCGACGACCCGGCCCCGGAGAAGCCCAGCTTGGCGCCCTCGGCGCTCCGGCCGGGCGGCGCGATCCAGTAGAAGTCGTTCACCTGGAACCACGGCGCCACCACCGTGAGGTTGGAGTCGGGCTGGCGGGCGGCCAGCAGCACCGAGGTGTTGCCGGCGATGGCCATGTCGGCGTCACCGCTGGTCACCACCCGCAGCGTGTTGCCGCCACCGCCGCCGGAGTACATCGAGACGTCCAGCCCGGCTTCGGAGAACCAGCCCTTGTCCACCCCGACCTGCAGCATCGCCATGAACGGCAGGCTGTCCACGCCGGTGGCCGAGATGCTGAGCCGGTTGGTCGGGCGCTGGTCGGACGACCCGCCGCCGCAGCCCGACACGGCGAGCAGGACGGCGGCGGCCATGGCGAGCAGGGCGGACGCGCGGGGCCGGATCTGGTTCATGGGATCTCCCGGGAAGAAGCGGTTCATGCCACCTGGCGCCGTCGCCAGGTGACGCCCAGCGCGACCGCCACCGCCGCCAGGGCGAGCCCGAGGGCGGCGGGCACCCAGCGTGACTGCGGCCGGACGGGCTCCGGTGTCGGCGGGGCCACCGTCGCGCTGGGGTGCGCGGTGATCAGGACCCCGTCCGCCGGGGTCAGCCGGCGGGTCAGCGCCGGCGGCGCCCCGGGCACGTCGCTGCCCGGGGCCGGGTGCTCCGTGGACCGGGTCATCGGTCAGACCCGGGCCGCGATCTCGGCGAACGCCCTGATGGTGTCCGCCTTGCTCCGGCCGGGGCGCACGAACGGCACGATCGACACCTGGTCCACCCCCAGGTTGGCGATCGAGGCCAGCCGCTTCTCGCACTCCTCCGGCGTGCCGGCCAGCGCGAACAGGTCCACCAGCTCGTCGGGGACCAGGTCGGCGTGCGCGGCCTCGGTGTCCATGTGGTGGTAGTAGTCGTAGTTCGAGCGGATGCGCTCCACCGCGTCCTGCAGGTGCGGCGCCACCGGGGCGGGCAGCGGGCGGATCACCACCCGGCTGACGTGCGCGCGCACCAGGTCGCGCGCCTCGGCGCTGTCGGGGCCGATCGCGGTCGGGGTCCACAGCACGATCTTCAGGTCGGCGAGGGTCCGCCCGCCCTCCTGGGCGCCGGCCTCGATGGTCCGCAGCGCGGCCTCGATGAAGTGCGGCGCGGTGCCCACCAGGACGATCACCCCGTCGGCGATACGCCCGGCGAGCCGCAGGATCTTCGGCGCGGACGCCGCGATGTAGATCGGGATCTCGACCGGGCCGTCCAGGTAGTCGAGGTGGTAGCGCGCCCCGCTGGTCGGCTCGGTGACGTCCTCGCCCCGGAACAGGGCGCGCAGCTCGGAGACGGCCTGTTCCAGCTCGGCCAGCTTGAGCGGGCGCAGGCCCATGGTGCGCAGCGAGGAGTCGCCGGTGCCGATGCCCAGCACCGCGCGCCCGCCGGTGAGCTCCGAGAGCGTGGCCCACGAGGAGGCGAGCACCGAGCGGTGCCGGGTCAGCGCGTTGGTCACGCCGGTGCCGAACACGATCCGGTCGGTGCCGACGGCGGAGGCGGCCATCACGGCGGTGGACTCGCGCCAGATGTTCTGCGAGTCGCCGAACCAGACGTTGTCGTACCCGAGCCCCTCGCACAGCCGCACGTACTCGCGCATCGCCGCCACCGGCTCGGTGGCGAACAGCCCGACTCCCTTGCTCAGCACGTCCCGGGTCCTCCTCCAGTGTGACCGGCGCAACGCCGGACACTGTGCCCCATATCCAGTATCCAATGCAAGGGGCACGGCACCGTCCCGGGAACCGGGCGGAGGTCGGGTCGAGGTCGGGTCGAGGTCGGGTCAGCCCCAGTCGTCGACCAGGCGCAGGTCCTCGATGGCGTGGCCCCGGTGCACGTCCAGCAGCCGCACCACCAGCGCGGCGTCCCGTTGCCGGCACGCCTCCAGGATCTCGGCGTGCTCGCTGTTCACGGACTCGCGGTTGAGCGGCTTGACGAAGTAGAGCGAGCGGTACGGGTCGGTGGTGTCCCAGAGCTGCCTGATGATCCGGATCGCGCGGTGCATCCGGCTGGGCTCGAACAGCGTGAAGTGGAACTCGCGGTTCTCCACCACGAAGGCGCTCATGTCCTTGGTGTCCGCGGCGGCGTCCATCGCGTCCATGGCGCGGCGCATCCGGGTCAGGTGCTCGTCCTCGATCCTGGGCACCGCCTCGCCGGCGACGTCGGACTCCAGCACCCGGCGCAGCCGGTACACCTCGAGCAGCTCGCTGACCTTGAGCTTCGTCACCGTGTAGCCCCGGTGCGCGGCGTAGGTGAGGTGCCCCTCCCCCTCCAGGGTCTTGAGCGCCTCGCGCACCGGCACCCGGCTCACCCCGAACTGCTCGGCCAGCAGCTCCTGCACGATCTGGGTGCCGGGCGGCAGCTCGCCCCGGATGATCATCGCGCGGATCTCGGCGAGCACCGCCTGCTGCGCGGTCTGCGGCTTGGTGAAACGGGACAACGCCCTACTCACCCCATCCTCCCGAGAGTCCGAAAGCCCATGCGCTCGCCCCTCCCCTTCACCGTGACGCTAGGCAAGCGGAGATTGGAGCCTGTATATGTTAGCCAATGTCGACAACCCTGATCACCGACATCGACGTACTCGTCACCGGCGACGCCGAAGGGACGGTGCACCGCGACACCACGCTGGTCATCGCCGACGGTGTGGTCGCCGGGATCGGAGCGGACTGTCCCGCGCCGGACCGGGTGATCTCGGCCGGCGGCCTGAGCGTCATCCCCGGGCTGGTGGACGGGCACGTGCACCCCACGTTCGGGGAGTGGACGCCCGCGCAGAACGCCAGCGGCTGGGTGCGCAACTACCTGCACGGCGGCACCACCACCATGGTCTCGGCCGGCGAGCTGCACGTGCCCGGCCTGCCCTTCGACGAGCTGAGCCCGGAGCTGGTGACCGGGCTGGCGATCACCTCGCTGCGCACCACGGGGCGGGTGCGCCCGTCCGGGGTCAAGGCGCACTGCGGCACCGTGCTGCTCACCCCGGACATGACCGAGGGCCACTTCGACCGGCTCGCCGAGTACGGCGCCGGCCACGCCAAGTTCATCTTCTACGACTGGGACCGCCTGTCCTCCGGCGAGCCGCCCCGCTACGTCCGCTGGGCGCACGAGCGTGGCATGACCGTCAAGATGCACTCCGGCGGGGTGTCCCGCTCCGGCTCCAGCCGGGTCGCCGGGTACGACCTGGTCGCGGCGGTCAGCCCGGACGTGGTCGCGCACATCTCCGGCGGCCCCATCCCGATGCCGGACGACGAGATCAGGCGGACCATCGACGAGCTGCCCGGGCACGTCGAGGTGTGCAGCTCGATGAACTACCGGGCGACCGCCGTCACCGTGGACCGGCTGACCGAGCGCGGCGAGCTGCACCGCCTGACGCTGGGCACCGACACCCCCGGCGGCACCGGCGTGATCCCGCGCGGCATGCTGCGCAACGTCTGCTACCTCGCCTCGATGTGCGGGATGGACCCGGCCGTCGCGGTCGCGGCCGCCACCGGCAACACCGCCCGTGCCCACCAGCTGGACGTCGGGGTGCTGGCCGAGGGACGCCCCGCCGACCTGCTCGTCCTCGGCCCGGTGACCGGCTCGCGGGCGGAGAACGTGCTCGACTGCTTCGCGCTCGGCGACCTGCCCGGCATCGCGGCGGTGTTCGTCGACGGGGAGCCGCTGGTGCTCGGCCGCAGCGAGCAGACGCCACCGCCGAGCAGGCGCCTCACGGCCTGATCAGCTCGCCCGCACCAGCCGCCGCACCAGCGGCACCGCCGCACAGCAGACCAGCGCCACCGCCATCGCGATCAGCGTCACCCGCTGGTTCTCCCGGTACGAGACCCCCGCGACGACGCCCACCCCCGTGTACAGCAGCGACCAGACCACCGCGCCCACCGCCGACCAGGCCGCGAACCGCCGGTAGGGCATCCGCACCGTGCCCGCGACCAGCGGCGCCACCGCGTGCACCACCGAGACGAACCGCAGCGGCACCAGCACCGGGGCGCCCCGCCCGGCCAGGAAGCCCTCCGCCCGCACCCAGTGACCGTCCCCGACCCGTCGCCCCAACCGCCCGTGCCGCAGCCGAGGCCCGACCCGCCGTCCCAACAGGTACCCGCCGCTCTCCCCGACCAGCGCACCGACGATCGTCGCCGCCACCACCGCCGCGAACTGGCCAGGCCCCTGGACCGTCGAGCCGGCCAGCATCACCACCACGTCACCCGGCACCAGCAGTCCGACCAGCGCCGTCGTCTCCATCACGATGAACAGCCCGGCGAACAGGCACAGCACCCACAGGTCCAGCCCGCTCAGCCAGCCGAGCGCCTCGCTCGTGACAGCCACCAGGTCGCCCACAGATTCCCGCCTCCCCGCCACGTCCGCGGCGCCAAGACGAGCCTGACGGCCCCGGCCGCCCGCGAAGACAGGGATGTCCCCGACCGCTGCCCTGATTCCACTCCCGGACCCGACCCCTAGCCCGTCGACGCGATCCGGGTCCCGCCGCCCCCGGCCCACGCCTGCGCCATCGTCGCCGGGGACGTGACCAGCACCTCGCGGCCGCCCGCGTCCAGGAAACCCAGCGCGGCCTCGATCTTCGGCCCCATGCTCCCGGCCGGGAACTCGCCGTCGGCCAGGTGCCGGCGGGCCTGCGCCGCGTCCAACCGGTCCAGGAACCGCTGGTCGGGGTGGCCGAACCGGACCGCGATGCGATCGACCCCGGTGGCGATGACCAGGACCTCGGCGTCCACCGCGGTGCCCAGCAGGGCGGACGCGAAGTCCTTGTCGATCACCGCCTCGACGCCGCGATAGCGACCGTCCGCCTCCTCCACGACCGGGATGCCCCCGCCGCCGGCGGCGATCACGACGTGCCCGGCGTCGAGGAGGTCACGAACCGCGTGCTGCTCCAGGAACCGGCGCGGGCGCGGCGAGGGCACCACCCGGCGCCAGCCCCGCCCGGAGTCCTCCACGATCGTCCACCGGTGTTCGTGGGCCAGGCGCCGCGCGTCCGCCGCCGAGTAGAACGAGCCGATCGGCTTGGACGGCCGTCCGAACGCCGGGTCGTCGCCGTCGACGACGGTGTGCGTCAGCACGGCGGCCACCTGCCCGGGAACGCCGCGCGCCCGCAGCTCGCCGGCGAGCGTGGACCCGAGGATGTAGCCGATGCTGCCCTGCGAGTCGGCCACGCACATGTCCAGCCCGAGATGCGGCAGCTCGGGCGCGAGGTCGGCGACCAGGTCCGAGCGCCGTTTGATGAAGCCGACCTGCGGGCCGTTGCCGTGGGTCACGACCAGCCGCCACCCCGACTCGACCAGCTCGCACAGGCCCGAGGCGATCCGGCGGGCGGCCTCGAACTGCTCGGCGATCGTGGCGGTGGGGCCTCCGTCGAGGAGCGCGTTCCCGCCGATCGCGACCACTGCCGTGGGGCTGTTCACTTGCGTCACGCTAAGCGCGCCGTCGGCGTCCGGTCACTGGCTTCGCGGGCCGAAGGCCTCGCCGTTTCGTTGGCAGCCGGTGCCATGGTCGATTAGCGTGACCCACGGCACAGTGTTCTTCTTCAGAGGCTTGTTCACCAATCGCCTCCGGCGATCACACCGCCTGGTCCAGCCGCTCGGACGAGCCTCCGGCCCGCCCTCGCGCCAGGAGTGTGAACAACCCTCAGGGAAACGTGGTGAACAGCGTGGTGTACCACTCGGAGGCCATCGGGATCACGGTGGCCGAGGCGTTGACGCTTCCCTGCCTGACGAACGCCCGGCTGATCGCGGGCCACAACGGCGCGCACCGGTGGATTCGGGTTGTCAACATCATGGAGGTCCCGGACATCACCCGGTGGATGCGCGGCGGTGAGTTCCTGCTGACCACCGGCTACCCGATCCGGACCGATTCCGAGGCGCTCACCCAACTGGTTCCGGAACTGTCCCGACACGGCCTCGCCGCGCTCGGGATCCGCATCGGCCCCTATTTGAAGGAATCGCCACCGGAGATGTTGGCCGCCGCCGACCGGCTCAACTTTCCGGTGGTCGAAATTCCCGGCGATGTCACCTTCAACGACATCCTCGCCGAGGTGTTGGGCACGATTCTCAACCGGCAGGCCGTCGAGCTGGAACGCTCGGAGGTGATCCACCGGAAGTTCACCTCGGTCGCGCTGAAGGGCGGTTCGCAGCGGGAGCTGATCGCGGCACTGGCCAAGCTGATCGGCCTGCCCTCGGCGCTGCTGGACGCGCAGGGGCGCACGGTGGTGTCCTCGGGCTCGCCGCCCGGGGAGGACTGCCCCGCCGAGACCTGCCCGATCATGGCCGGCGGGACGCTGCACGGGCACATCGCGGTGTGGACCTATGGCGCCGAGCTGGCGCCCCATCAGCTGACGGCCATGGAGCACGCCGCGACCGTCGCGGCGATGGCGGTCGCGCAGGAGCGGGCGGTGGTCAGCCGCGAGCGGCGGCACAGCACGTTGCTGCTGATGGAGCTGGTGTCCGGCCGGGCGGTGGATCGGGAGGAGATGTTGCGCCGGGTCACCGCCATGCGGTGGAACCTGGACGCCCCGCGCGCGGCGATGCTGGTCGAGCTGAGCGGGCCGGAGGGGGTGCTCCGCATCGCCGAGCAGCCGCTCGAGGACAGGCTGATGCGGGCCGCGCGGACCGCCGCCGGCGCGGACACCATCGTGTGGGGGCTCGAACGCGCGCTTGCGCTGCTGGTGGGGCCGGGGCGCTCGCTGGCCCAGGTCTGCCAGGCGGTGCACGACCGTCTCCAGCGCCTGTGCCCGGAGGCGAACGTTCGGATCGGGTGCGGGCGGGTGTACGCGGACTTCACCGACCTGCATCGCAGCTACCAGCAGGCGGGCGAGGCGCTCGCCCTCGGCAGGGAGCTGCACGCGGACGGCTTCGTGCTGCGCCACGACGAGCTGGGGGTGTACCGGCTGCTGTACCAGCTGCCGCAGGCGGAGCTTCGGCGGCACGTGGACGAGGCGCTGGGTCCGCTGATCGAGTACGACGGCGCGCACAAGGGCAGCCTGCTGCGGACCCTGGAGTGCTACCTGCGCCACGACCGCAACGGGGTCGCCACGGCGGCCGAGCTGAGGGTGCACTACAACACGCTGCGCTACCGGCTGGGGCAGATCGAGCGGCTCACCGGCGAGATCGAGCACCACCCGATGAGCCGGCTCCAACTGGAGATCGCCGTGCACGCGCATCGGCTGGTGGCCGGGGCGACTGCGCGGCCGCGAGAGCCAGCGCCACGCCCCGCGCGAGATCGCCGCCGGAATGGTGCCCGACCGCGAGCAGCGAGGCCAGCGGCGCCCTGAGCGAGAGGTGCGAACCGAGCGCGTCGATCAGGTCGGCGAGCTGTGGGATGCACAGGCCTTGCGCCGCGTACCTGAGCAGCTCGGCGGAGACCAGCGGGGTGCGGCGGTCGGCATGGGCGATCGCGCGCTCGACGCCCGTCGCGGTGTCGCCGAGGGCGCGGACGGTCACGAGCGCGCCGGCCAGCAGGTCGTCCCCGGACGGGGTCAGGCCCGGGCCCAGGCCGAGCAGGGAGAAGGCGGCGGCCTCGGCGGCCGTGTCGTCGCCGGTGGCGAGCGCGGACCGCAGCTCTCGGGCCGGCGCGGCGAGGTGCGGCGCGGCGACCAGCGAGGCCAGTTCCTCGGCGCGCGCCACCGCGGCGTCGGGAAGTCGCGGCCGGGGCGGGGACCAGCGCCGCGCGCACTCGACGACCAGGCCGCCGACGCGCACCGTCCCGGCGCCCACCGTCGCCTTGGCACCCGCCTGGAGGCCGCACGGGAGGGCAGCTCCCGGCAGGATCACGGCGTTCGGCACGCGCACCGCGTCACGGGTCACCAGCGCCACCACGTTGGGACGCGGACCGCCCGCCCGCAGGTACACGGCGGACCCGAGGACGCCGACCACCCGCGCCGGACGCTCCACGCCGTCGACCAGCGGCGCCAGCACCGAGCTGGCCACCGCGCTCACCGTCACGGCCCGTACCGAGGAACGGGGAACGCGCGCAGCGCCTTGACGAAGCACTCCAGCGGCGCGTGCGTGATCCCGGCGCCGATCTGGCCGATCCCCGGCTCGCGGTGCGAGATCCCGGTGGTGATCACCGGTTCCAGGCTGGCGTCCAGCACGGCGCGCACGTCGATGCCGACCGGGCTGCCCGCGAAGTCGAGCGTCGGCAGCTGCAGCTCGCGGTGCCGGCCGACCGTGATCGTGGCCATCTCCTCGGTGGCCCGCCGGGCGTCCGCCGTGGTCCCGCCGACGAACCCGACGATCGCCGGCGCGGCCGCGAGCGAGAACCCGCCGAGGCCGTGCACCTCGGTGATCGCGCTGTCGCCGATGTCGGGGTTCGCGTCGGCGGGGCCGTACCCGGGGAAGTACAGGCCGTCCACGTCGGCCGCCGGCGCGGTGAACCACTCGTCGCCGGTCCCGCTGACCCGGATGCCGACGTCGACGCCGTTGCGCGCGAACGCGGTCACCACCGTCGAGTGCGCGACGCCGTGGCCGGCCATGGTGGCGAGCTTGCTGGCCGCCATGGAGAAGTTCAGGAACCAGTAGTTGTTGTCGGCGAGGAACTCCAGCGCCTCGATGCCGCCCAGCTCCCGGTGGCGGGCCAGCGCGGGCGCGAGCAGCCGCACCAACAGCGCGCTGGCCGCCACGTTGCGGCTGTGGCACTCGTCGCCCATCTGCAGCGCCTGCGCGATCACCGTCTTGAGGTTGACCGGCTCGGGCATGGACCGGATCGCCGCGCGCAGGCTCGGACCCAGCCGCTCGCCCATCCAGGTCAGGCGCCGCATGACGTCCTCGCCCAGCGCGCCGTAGCGCAGGCAACGACCCTGGCCCTCGTTGAGGGTCGAGTACGCGCGGCGGCCGGTCCGCGCGTCCTGCACCACCAGCAGCGGCATCGAGGCGGAGATGATGCCGGCCATCGGCCCGACCGCGTCGTGGTGGTGACACGGGGCGAACTTGATCTCCCCGGAGTCGGCCAGCCGCTCGGCCGCCGACGGGGTGTCGGCCCAGCCCTCCAGCATCGCCGCGCCCGCCACCGCGGCACGCATCGGGCCGCACATGCGTTCCCACTCGATCGGCGGGCCCGCGTGCAGCAGTAGCCGGGCCTCCCCCAGCTCGGGCAGCACCTCCCGGGCGGGGCGGACGTCCACCAGCAGCGGCTGGGTGTCCAGGATGCGGTTGACGGCCTCCTCGTTGGCGGACTCGACCAGCGGATGGGCGGTCAGGTTCGCGAGCGTGAGGCCCAGCTCGCGGTCGCCGCCGGCCGGGGGCCGCCAGTCGACGCTCGTCACCTCGGCACCCGCCGCCTCCAGCGGCCGGGCGAACTCCTCGACGCCGACGTTGACCGCTCGCAGCGGCCGGTCGAACAGCTGCTTCGGCGCGGTCATCGGGTGAGCACCTCTCCGGCGAGAAGGGCGGCGTCCGAGCTGTTGGACGCGATGATCGCGCCGGCCTCGGCCATCGTGCGGCGTTGCGCGGCGAGGCCCTGCGGGTCGTCCTCGGTGCCCACCACGAACGCGATCACCACCGGCGATCCCGGTGCGCCGGCGATCGCGGGGGCCAGGGCGCCGGCGGGGTCCGGGCCGGCGCCGTGCCCGAGGACGATGTCCAGCAGGATCACGCCGGTCTCGGGGTCGTTCAGTGCGGCGCGCAGGAGTTCGAGCCGGGTGGTGGGGTCGATCATCGGGTGCGGGCGGCCGACGGTGAACCGATCGTCGCCGAGGTCCAGCACGGTGTGCCGGGCGGGCAGCCGGGGCGGGGACTCCACGGAATGCGCGATCTCCCCCAGCGCGGGCTTGAGCAGGATCCGGGCCTCGTACGCGAACGTGCCGCCCGCGTAGAGGCCCCGCAGCAGGCGCCGGCCGCCGCCGAGCCGGCCCGCCAGCTCCGCCGCCGTGGGCCGGGCCGGCGCGGGCGGCATCGCGCCGCCGCTCGCGCGCAGGATGGCCGCCGCCGTGGCCTCCAGGGTGGGTGCGAGCCGCACCGAGTCCGACGGCGACTCCAGGTCGGTGCCCAGGAAGTTGACCACGACCGGCTTGCCGATGCCGGCGGCCTGCGCGAGCACCTTCTCCGCGACCGGCGTCGCCGGCGGCTTGGCGACGATGCCGATGATCCGGGTGGCCGGATCGTCGGCGAGCGCGGCCAGTGCGGCCAGCGTCGAGATCCCGCCCACCTCCTCGGACAGGTCGCGTCCGCCCACGCCGATGACCTGGCTGACGCCCGCGCCGCCCGCGTCGAGCAGCGCGCTGACCTGCTGCAGCCCGGTCCCCGAGGCGCCGACCAGCCCCACCTCGCCGCGCCGCAGGCGGTTGGCGAAGCCCAGCGGCACGCCGTTCACCACCGCCGTCCCGCAGTCCGGACCCATCACCAGCAGGTCGCGCCGCTGCGCCTCCTGCTTGAGCAGCACCTCGTCCTCGACGGGCACGTTGTCGCTGAACAGGAACACGTGCAGGCCGCCGCGCAGCGCCTTGAGCGCCTCGGCCGTCGCGTACCGGCCGGGTGTGGAGATCATCGCGAGGTTCGCTCCGGCGGCCGCTCGGGCCACCGTCCTCGGCCGGAGCGGCGCCGTGTCACCGGGCGGCCTCGGCCCACTCCGGAAAGCCTCCTCGGCGAGCGCGAGCGCCGGCTCCAGCGCGGCCTCCTCCCCCTCGACCGCGATCACCAGGTCGTTCGGGCCGGCATCCCGCGCGTCGTCGCCCAGCAGGTTCGCGGTCGCCAGCACCTGCTTGTTCGCCTCGGTCGCCATCACCAGGCTGGCCGTCCGGATGCCGGGGTGGGCGCCGACCTCGGCGGCCACCCGCATCAGGAACACCGAGTCGAAGTACGAGTTCGGACGGGTCACGGTACGGACTGACAAAGCACTCACTTTCCGTGCGGGGCGGCCAGTTTGACGTTCAACCACGCGTACGCCGGCCCGAGCGCGTTCATGAATATCGCCGCGAGCAGCGCGAGGAACGGGTTCTTCGGATCGGGGCCGAACGACCCGAAGAAGGTGGCGAAGAACGAGGCGAACCCGAAGAACATCCCCGGCACGAACGTGAACACCGACGAGACGCGGGAAACCGCGATCATCGCGCCGTTGAGCACGAACAGGATCACCATCTCGGCGATGACATAGGCGGCCCCGGTGAACACCTGCGCGGCCTGTTGGAAACCCAGGACGATCAGGAACGCCGCGAACGACCCCAGCGGCATGACCGGCCAGATTCGCTTGAGGTTCTCCCGCGTGGGGCCGCCCATGGCGAACGTGCCGGCCCACCCGATGAACACCGCCCACGGCGGCAGGTGCAGCGGGCCGAGCGCGATCAGCACGGTGGTCACGGCGAGTATGGACGCCGCCACCTCGACCGGCAGGTTGAGCCAGTTCGCCGGCTTCTCCACGGCGCCCGCGTCGATCCTCGCTTCGTTCTCGCTCATCACCGCGCTCCTGACCTGTTGATCACGCATTCGTGCCGGGTCTCGACGGTGACCCGGCCGCGTTTGACCACCCACCGCCGCACCGGCAGGTCGAGCAGCACCTCGTCGACGCGCTGGCAGTCGAAGACGACCAGGTCGGCGGACCGGCCGACGGCGAGCCCGTACGAGTCGCCGATCCCGATCGAGCGGGCCGCGTCGTGGGTCGCCATCCGCAGCACCTCGGCCTGGCTGTGCGGCGTGCCGAACTGGGCCGCGTGCGCGAGCAGGTTCCCGATCAGCAGCGGGTCGGCCTTGCCGAACGGGGTGAACGCGTTGCGCACGTTGTTGGACGAGAACGTGACGTTCACGCCCGAGTCCCGCAGCAGGTGCACCGGGGTGAGCCCGCGCCGCTGGTTGCGGGCGTCGCGCCGGCCGCCGAGGTACAGGTCGGTCGCCGGCAGCGTGACGATGTGGATGTCCGCCTCCCGCAGCAGGTCGATGGTCGGCGCGGCCTCCTCCGGCGAGAAGGACGCCAGGCTGGTCACATGCCCCAGCGACACCCGTGAACGCTGGCCGCGCTTGATGGCCTGCTCGGCGATGTACCTGGCGGCCGAGAAGCGCGGGTCCCGGCAGTCGTCGGCGAAGTCGGCATGCATGTCCACCGGCGCGTCGAACCGGTCGGCGAGGTCGAAGACGTGGGCGATGTGGCGTTCGGTGTCGTCCCAGCCGGACTCGTTGTACGGGCATCCCCCGACCACCGACGCCCCCATCCGCATGGCCTCGGCCATCAGCTCCAGCGTCCCCGGTGCCTTCACGATGCCCTCCTGCGGGAAGGCCACCACCTGGATGTCGATCAGGTCCCGGTACTCGTCGCGCAGCAGCAGCGCGGTCTCGACGCCGACGAGCCCCTGCAGCGGGTCGACGTCGGGGTGGACGCGGACGGCCACCGTGCCGGCCCGTACCGCCATGTCCAGCACGGCGCGGGAGCGTTCGAGCACGTCCTCGCGGTCCTGCTCGGCCTTGAGCTTCGCGGTGAGGCGGATCGCCTCCTCCAGCGTGCCGTCACGGGTGGGTTGGCGGCGGTACAGCAGCGCCTTGTCGATGTGCAGGTGCGGCTCCACGAACCCGGGCAGCACCGCGCGACCCGCCGCGTCGATGCGCCGGGCGGACTCGCCCCCGAGCCCCGGGCCGATCGCGGCGATCCGGCCGTCCGAGACGGCGATGTCGACCGGCCGGCGGTCGTCCCACACCCTGGCGTTCTCGATGAGCAGATCCATGAGCAGCCCCTGCGCTCGCGCTTGTGGTGCCCCTCACAGCATCGAGGTCCGCCCGTGAGCCGTCATCGTGAACCGACGCCGAGAATTCGAGCCGGTGGCTGACAACTGGTCACTACGGCGCGAGGACCTCCTGGCCGTCCCGAAGCCCGGACCGGACCTCGACGAACTCGTCGCCGACCAGCCCCGGCTCGAACGGCACCTGGACCGGCCCCGGAACGTTCACCGAGGACCGGCCGCCGCGAAGCACCACCGCCGCGCGCGGCACCCGCAACACGTTCTCCACCGCGCCCGCCGACACCACGACCCGCGCGGTCTGCCCGTGCCGCAACCGAGGATCGCTCTCGGGCGACACGATCGTCGCGTAATACTGCGTGACGCCCGAGACCGCGACGCCCGACGGCGCGACCGCCAGCACCTCGCCGTTGCGCACCAGGCCAGGGACCGCGTCGAACGACACCCGCACCGGCTGGCGCGGCCTCACCCTGGCGGCGGCCGACTCCTCGAACAGCGCCACGACCTGGAAACCGCCCGACACCACCCCCGCCACCGAGCCCGACGCCGACACCGTCGCGGACACGGTCCCTCGGTCCACCCGAGCCGTCGGCGCCGGCGGGTCACCGTCGGGCCCGCACCCCGCCGCCAGGGCCAGCAGCACCGCGGCCGCCGCTGCCGCCCGAGTCGTCCACACGCTTGTCATCTTCACAGCCGCGAGATGGGTGACAGAAACCCCGACTCACCCTGACAGAATCCCCGACTCGCGGACGGGGTGTGCGGTGGTCACCTTTCGAGGCCGCCGCGCTTGACGAGTTGGGCGGCGATCACGTTGCGCTGGATCTCGTTGGTGCCTTCGCCGACGATCATCAGCGGGGCGTCGCGGAAGTAGCGTTCGACGTCGTACTCCGTGGAGTAGCCGTAGCCGCCGTGGATGCGGACCGCGTCCAGGGCCACCTGCATGGCGACCTCGGAGGCGAACAGCTTGGCCATGCCGGCCTCCATGTCCACCCGCTCGCCCGCGTCGAACCGCTCGGCGGCGTGCAGGATCAGCTGGCGGGCGGCGGTCACCTTGGTGGCCATGTCGGCCAGGTAGTTGCCGACCGACTGGTGCCGCCAGATCGGCTTGCCGAACGCCTCGCGCTCCTGGGCGTAGCGCAGCGCGTCGTCCAACGCGGCCCTGGCCACGCCCAGCGCGCGCGAGGCCACCTGGATGCGGCCGGTCTCCAGCCCCTTCATCATCTGGGCGAAGCCGTCGCCCTCGGCGCCGCCGAGCACGGCGTCAGCCGGGGCGCGGTAGTCGTCGAACACCAGCTCGCAGGCCTCCACCCCCTTGTAGCCGAGCTTGGACAGGTCCTTGGATACGGTCAGGCCCGGGCCGTGCTCGACCAGCAGGATCGACACGCCCTTGTGCCGGGGCCGCGCCGACGGGTCGGTCTTGCACATCAGCGCGATCAGCCCGGACCGGCGCGCGTTGCTGATCCACGTCTTGGAGCCGTTGATGACGTACCCGGCATCATCCTTGCGGGCCACGGTGCTCATCGCCTGCAGGTCCGAGCCGCCGCCGGGCTCGGTGAGCGCCATGGTCGCGCGCAGCTCCCCGGTGGCCATCCTGGGCAGGTAGCGGTCCCGCTGCTCGGGCGTGCCGAAGGCCACCAGCAGCTTGGCCACCACGGTGTGCCCGCCCATCGCGCCCGCGAGGCTCATCCAGCCGCGCGCCAGCTCGGCGGTGACCAGCGCGTAGCAGGGCATCGACACCGACGCCTCGCCCCACGGCTCGGGGATCGCCAGCCCGTAGACCCCGAGCTGCTTCATCTGCTCGATGAGCTTCTCGGGGTAGGTGTTGGCGTGCTCCAGCTCCCTGACCACCGGGCGGACGTCCCGGTCGACGAACTCGGCGACGGTGTCGACGACCGCCCGCTCCTCGACGCTCAGCGTGCTCATGCTCTCTATCATGCGGCGTGATGATCGATATGCTGAAATAACTTCTGCTGATGTACGTATTCGCTGCGGGTATGGGGGCCGATGGACCTGCGCCAGCTGACCTCCCTGGTGACGGTCGCCGAGGTCGGCAGCGTCACCAAGGCGGCCCGCGTCCTGCACCTGGTGCAGCCGGCCGTCACCCGCCAGATCCGCACCCTGGAGGAGGAGCTGGGCGTCTCGCTGTTCGAGCGGACCCGCACCGGGATGGTGCCGACCGCCGAGGGCGAGCTGCTGTTGGAACGGGCCCGCCGGGCCCTGCGCGAGCTGGATCGGGCACGGGCGGAGCTGCGACCCGATCCGGGCGAGGTCACCGGGAGCGTGACGGTCGGCCTGCTGGAGAGCACGATCGACGTCCTGGCGCGGCCCCTGGTGGCCGCCGTCGCCGAGCGCTTCCCCGCCATCGAGCTGCGCCTGGTGACCGCGTACTCCGGTCACCTGCAACAGTGGCTCGACGCGGGGGACGTCGACATCTCCCTGCTGTACAACCTGACCGGCAGCCCGTCGCTGGCGGTCGTGCCGCTGCTGCGTGAACAGCTGTGGGCGGTGGCGCCGCCGGACGCCGGGCTGACCCCCGACTCGCCGGTGCCCTGGCGGTCGGTGTGCGCGCACCCGCTGGTGCTGCCGGTGACCGGCCACGGGCTGCGCGCCCTGATCGACCAGGCGCGGTCCTCGCTGCCCGTCGGCCCGCGCCCCGCGCCGCAGACCAACTCCATGCACCTGCAGAAGAAGCTCGTGCTGGCCGGGCACGGCTGGACCATCCTGCCGGCCGCCGGGGTCGCCGGCGATGTGGCCGCCGGCCTGCTCAGCGGGGCACCGGTCACCGAGCCGGACGTGGTGCGTTCGGTGGTGCTCGGGCTGCGGCGCGGGGCACGCACGCCCGCGCCGGTGGCGGCCGTCGCCGCCGAGCTGGAGCGGCTGGTTCGGTCGCTGGTGCGGTCGGCGGCGTGGCCGTCCTCCCTGCCGAGCTGATTGCTACCGCCGCGCGGTCACCCTCCAGGTCTGGGCTCCGGGCAGGCAGCGGGCGTCGGGCTGCTCGGCGGTCGCGCTGAGCCTGCCGCTGAACGTGCGGGGGAACGAGTTGGGCGTGACGGTGACGTCGATGCTGTCGTTCGTGGCACGGGGTTTCTCTTCGCAGGTGGCGGAGGACTCGCGGGATCTGATCGCGGTCGCCCGCCAGTGTCCGTCGGCGCTGCTCAGGGTCGCGGGTCCCGTCCATGCCGGCATCATGATCGTGCAGGTCTGCTCGTCGCAGCCGGTGAGCGTCCAGGTGGTCGTGAAGGTAGGCGTGGACCGGCAGTCCTCGGCGGAATAGCCGGTGCAGGTCGCCAGCTCGGCGGTGACGGTGTACGTGCCCTCCAGGCCGGTCACCGAACGCACCACGTGGACCACGACGAACAACGCGACCACGACCATCACGCAGACCCCCACGGCGGTCGCCACAGACTCCGCCCTGCGCTCCCACACCTCGCGGCGATCGCCGGCGTCGTTCGCCGTGTCGATACCGAGGCCCTTGGCGATGCCCGTGAGATGGTCGATGATCGCATCGAGGTGTTCGGTGAACCGGTGCGCGGCCTGCGCGCGGTCCCGGTCGGTGGGCAGGGCCAGGTGGTGGTCGATCAGCTCGGGCAGGTCGATGGACACCGCGTGGACGACGGCGACCTTCGCGGCCGGGTGCGCGTCCAGCGCCTCCGGGCCGGCCAGCATCGTCCGCAGCAGGGCGGCTACGTCATCCACCCGCGTGGCCGCTCCTCGGGGCAACAGATGCACCTCGGCGGCGGCGCGCTTGTGCAGCCGCTCCAGCTCGCGGCGCAGCCCGGCCAGCTCCCGCACGTCGGCCGGCGGCGGGGCGAGCAGCGCGCCCGCCGCGTACAGCGCGGCCACCCCGGCGGGCCACCACCACCCGATCACCCCGACCAGGTGCAGCCCGAGCCCGACCAGCCCGCCGGCCGAGCCGACCAGGTTCTTCGCCGAACCGAGATAGCGCCACAGCCGGCCACCACGTGACACGGACGCCTCCGAACGCCGCCGCAACGACACCATCGTGGCACCGGCGCGCCGGGAGCCCTCCCGGGATGCTCAGGCCAGGGCGGCGACGATCCGGTCGCCGACCAGCCGGACGTCCTCGTCGGTCATCGCGGTGGACAGGGACAGCAGGCCGTTCGTGCCGAGCAGCACGCCGGCCCGGTAGGAACGCCACCACGCGCCGGCCGGGTCGTCCGGGAACACCCGCAGCAGCGAGCCGGAGCCCGCGGTGCGCAGACCGGCCGCGCCCAGGCGGCACCGCAGCTCGTCGCCTCGGGCGTTGAGCCGTTCGACCTCGGGCCGGCCGTAGTCGAGCAGCGCCGCCCGCCCGGCCGCCATCGTCACGGGGTTCGCGCTGAAGGTGCCGCCCCAGCTCACCGCGCCGTCCTCGCGCGGGTCGGTCACGCGAAGCAGCGACGCCGACCCGCCGACGGCCCCCACCGGGAACCCACCGCCGATGATCTTGCCGAGGGTGGTGAGGTCGGGTTCGAGGCCGTAGCGGCGGGCCAGGCCGCCCGGTTCGAGCCGGAAGGTGATGATCTCGTCGACGATGAGCAGGGCGCCGGCGGCGGAGGCGGCGGCCCGCAGGGCGTGTACGAACTCGGGGTCGAGCGGGGTCAGCCCGGCGCGGTTGGGCATCAGGTCGACGAGTACGGCGGCCACTGTCGGTCCGAACTCCGCCATCGCGGCGCGCACCGCGTCCAGGTCGCCCACGGGCAGGGTGTGCACCAGCTCGGTCATCAGCGCGGGCACGCCGGGGGCGGAGACGTCCACCACCGTGTCGCTGGTGCCGTGGTAGCTGCCGGCGAACCGGACGACCAGGTCACGGCCGGTGGCGGCGCGGGCCACCCGCAGCGCGAGCATCACCGCCTCGGTGCCGGAGTTGACGAACCGCCACCGCTCCATCCCGGGCACCCGGCCCGCCAGCAGCTCGGCCAGCTCCACCTCGGCGCGGGTGGGCAGGCCGACCGCGCTGCCGCCGCGGACGGCCCGGACCGCCGCGTCCACCACCGTCGGGGCGCCGTGGCCGTGGATCAGCGAGGTGTAGTTGTTATTGCAGTCGATCACCTCGTGCCCGTCGGCGTCCCAGACCCTGGCGCCCTCGGCGCGCGCCGCGTACGGGGCGTGCGGGGGCACGAACAGGGTGGAGCGGGTGTTGCCGCCGGGCAGGCTCCGGACGGCGCGCGCGAACAGCTCCTCGTTAGACAACCGTCTCCCTCTCGCCGGCGCGGGCCAGGTCGGCCCCCTTCGTCTCCCTGGTGACCATCGCGGTGGCCGCCACCACCACACAGCCGAAGGCCACGTAGAGCTGGATCGGCACCGTGGAGTGGAACGTCCGCAGCAGCCAGACCGCGATCGCCGGGGCCAGGCTGCCGCCGACGATGCCGGAGAGCTGGTAGCCCAGGGACGCCCCGCTGTAGCGGTAGCGGGTCTGGAACAGCTCGCAGATCCAGGACGCCTGCACGCCGTACATCGCGGCGTGGCACAGCAGCCCGACCAGCACCGCGAGCACCACCAGCCCGGTGTTGCGGGTGTCGACCAGCCCGAAGAACGCGAACATCCACACCGCCGCCCCGATCGCGCCCGCGACGGTCACCGGACGGCGGCCCAGGCGGTCGCTGAGTGCGGCGAACAGCGGGTAGGCGATCAGCTGCAGGCCGGCCCCGGCCAGGCTGGCCAGCAGCCCGACCGAGCGGGGCAGGCCGAGCGCGCTGCCGCCAGCCCCACGCCACGAAGTCCTGCCGGGACTGCGCGGTGGCGAGCAGGTACAGCAGCGCGGTGCTCAGCAGGGTGCCGATCGGCACGCCGACCTGCACGTAGCTGGCCAGGTAGCCGCGCCGGGCGGCCGGTGCCCGTTCCGCGATCATCAGCGCGCCGCCGGCCCACTCGCCGCCCAGCGCCAGCCCCTGCGCCAGCCGCACCACGATCAGCAGCGCGGGGGCCAGCACGCCGACGGCGGCGTAGGTCGGCAGCAGCCCGATGGCCACCGTCGCCGCGCCCATCAGCGACACGGTGGCGACCAGCACCTTATTGCGGCCGAACCGGTCGCCGAAGTGGCCGGCCAGCACGCCGCCGACCGGTCGCGCCACGAAGCCGACGGAGAACGTGAGGAACGCCAGCAGGGTGCCGGTGAGCGGCTCGAAGGACGGGAAGAACACCTCGTTGAACACCAGTGCCGCGGCCGAGCCGTAGAGGAAGAAGTCGTACCACTCCAGCGAGGTGCCCAGCAGGCTGCCCGCGATCGCCTTGCGCAGGGAGGTGTCCGCCATGTCAGTAGCCGTCCTCGAGATCCGCGGCCACCGCGGCCGGGTCGCGCAGCTCCGGCGGGCCGTACCCGCCGCCGCCCGGGGTGCGCAGGCACACCACGTCGCCGGGGCGCAGCGCCACGTCCTCCCCCTTGCTGACCATGGGCAGCACCACCGTTTCCCCACCCAGCCGGAACCAGGGCGCCGAGGTCGCCCCGTCGCCGCCGCCCGCGCGGCCGGCCGGCGCGGTGCGGGACTGGTCGCCGAGCAGGCTGGCCTGCCCCTCCCGGCCGATGAACTCGAACTCGAAGTGCACCCCGAAGCCACCCCGGTGGGTGCCGGCCCCGGCGGAGCCGTCGCGCAGCCCGTACCGGACGAACCGCATCGGGTAGCGCTGCTCCAGCACCTCGATGGACTGCACGCGCCCGATGCTCATCAGCGAGCAGCCGTTGGACAGCCCGTCGCCGCCGGCGTGACCGCCGTACCCGCCGCCGAGGAACACGTAGAGCACGTACGGCTCGCCGTCGGAGTCGATGCCGCCGACCGAGAGGTTGTTCACCGTCGCCGAGGAGCCCGCCGGCACCCGCTCGCCGGCCGCCTCGGCGAGCGCGCCCATCACCGCCGTGATCACCCGCTGGCTGGTCTCCGCCGCGCAGCCGGCGACCGGCCGGGGCGGGTGGGCGTTGAGGAACACGGTGTCCGGGATGACGAACCGCAGCGGGGCGAAGATGCCGGCGTTGATCGGGATGTCCGGGTAGATGTGCTTGATCGCCACGATCGCGCTGGACACGGTGGCGGCGTACACGGAGTTCATTGGGCCCCGGCAGGGCGGTGACGAACCGCTGAAGTCCAGGGTCATCTCGTCACCCGCCACGGTCAGCGCCACGTCCACCCGCAGCGGCTCGTCCACGATGCCGTCGTTGTCCATCTCCTCGACGAACCGGTACCGGCCGTCCGGGATCTCCGCGAGGTAGGAGCGCATCTGCCGTTCCGAGCGGTGCCGCAGGGCGTCGATCACGGCGGTCACGGTGTCCGCGCCGTACTCGTCGAGCAGCTCGCCGAGCCTGGTCTCCCCCGCCCGCAGCGCGGTGACCTGCGCGTCGATGTCGCCGAGCACGTCGTCGGCCACCCGGGAGTTGGCCTGGAGGATGGCCACGATGTCGTCGTTGATCTCGTCGGCGGCGAACAGGCGCACGGGCGGGATGCGCAGGCCTTCCTGGTAGCAGTCGCTGGCGCGGGCGGCGAACCCGCCGGGGACCCGGCCGCCCAGGTCGGGCCAGTGGCCGGTGTTGGCCAGGAACGCGAACGGCTTCCCCCGGTGGAAGAACGGGCGGACCATCTTCGTGTCCATGATGTGCGTGCCGCCGGCGAACGGGTCGTTGACCAGGTACACGTCCCCGGGGCGCGGGTCGGGGACGGCGGCGAGCACGCTGGCCACGGTGTACTGCATGGTGCCTACGAAGATCGGCAGGCCCCGGTGGCCCTGGACGATCATGCTGCCGTCGGTGGCGGAGTAGATGCCGTCCGCGCGGTCCCAGGCGTCGGAGATCACCGGGGAGAACGCCATCCGCTCGAACACGGTGTCCATCTCGTCGGCGATCTGCTCCAGCCGGCCGTGGACAACGGCCAGCGTGATCGGATCTGGCTCGTTCATGTTTGGACCGCTTTCTCCACCGCCGCCCCCGCCACCACAACCACGAGGCTGCCGTTGTCACGAACCTGCGCGACCGTGTCCGGCGGCAGCAGGGTGGTGCTGTCCGCCTGGTGCACCACGGCCGGGCCCTCGACCACCTCGAACGGTCGCAGCGCGGAACGGTCCAGCACCGGGACGGTCCGCGGCCCGTCGGCGAACACCACCGTGCGCTCCCGGGGCTCGGCCGCCGGGCCCGCGGGGTCGGCGCCGAGCAGGCGGATGCCGTCGCGCCGCCCGGTCACCTCGGTGCGCAGGCTGACCAGCTTGATGTGGCCGCTCGGGGTGCGGCCGCCGTAGGTCTCCCGATAGCGGCGGGTGAACGCCTCGGCCAGCCGGTCGGGCGTCCAGCCGTCCTCGGCGGCGCCGAGCGGCACCCGGATCGAGTAGAGCTGTTTCGCATAGCTCATCTCCGCGATGTGCGCCACCGACATGGCCGGGGGGTCGAAGCCGTCCGCCGCCAGCATGTCCTCGCCGGCCCGCCGCTGCTCCCCGAGCACCTCGGCGACCCGCTCGGGCGAACAGCTCGCCGGCATGGACGTCACGAAGTCGTACTTCACGTCCGCCAGCAGGCAGCCGAACGCGCTGAGCGCGCCCGGGTGCGGCGGGACGATCACCTCGGTGGCCCCGATCGCCCTGGCCAGCTCCACGATGTGCAACGGGCCGGCGCCGCCGAACCCGACCAGTGCGAACCGCCGGGGGTCGTGGCCCTTGTCCACGCTGACCATCCGGATCGCGTTCGCCATCAGCTCGTTGGCCACCCGGACCACCGCCAGCGCCGCGTCCGTCACGCCCAGCCCGAGCGGGCCCGCCACGTGCTCCTCGATGGCGGCCGCCGCCGAGGCGCGGTCCAGCGTGAAGTCCCGCTCGGTGCCCAGCCGCTGGTCGGCGGCGATCCGGCCGAGCACCAGGTTGGCGTCGGTCACGGTCGGCGCGGTGCCGCCCCGGCGGTAGCAGGCCGGACCGGGGGTGGAGCCGGCGCTGTCCGGCCCGACCCGCAGGATGCCGGCCCGGTCCACCCGGGCGATCGAGCCGCCGCCGGCGCCGATGGTCTTGATGTCCACCATCGGCACCTTGATCGGGATGCCGTACTCGATCGACGTCTCGTCCGCCAGCGCCGGCCGCCCGCCCGGGATGAGCGCCACGTCGAAGCTGGTGCCGCCCATGTCGCAGGAGATCACGTCGGGCAGCCCGGCGGCCTCGCCGAACGCGGCGGCCGCCACCGTCCCGGCGGCCGGCCCGGACAGCAGCGTGCGCACCGCGTACTCGCCGGCCCGCCCGGCCGGCATCAACCCGCCGTTGGACTGCATCACCTGCACGTCACGGGAGAACCCGCCGGCCGTCAGCTCGGCCTGCACCGCGCCCAGGTACCCGGCCATCGCCGCCCGCACGTAGGCGTTGACCACCGTCGTGCTGGCCCGCTCGAACTCGCCGACCTCCGGCGCCACCCGGTACGACGCGCTCACCGGCACGCCCGGCAACAGCTCGGCCAGCGCCGAGGCCAGCTCGCGCTCGTGCTCCGCGTTGACGTAGCTGTTCAGCAGGCTGACCGCGACACTGCGCACCTCCGCCGCGCGCAACTCGGCCGCGACCGCCCGCACCGAGCCGGCGTCCAGCGGCCGCACCACCTCGCCGCGCGCGCCGATCCGCTCGTCCACCTCGAAGCACCGCCCGCGCGGCACCAGCGGCCGGTAGCGGCCGGTCAGGCCGTAGGTGTGCGGACGGTCACGGCGGCGCAGCTCCAGCACGTCCCGGAAGCCGACGGTGGTGACCAGCGCGGTCCGCGCGCCCGTGCGCTCCAGCACGGCATTGGTGGCCACGGTGGTGCCGTGCACCAGGGCGGCGAGCTCCGCGCGCGGCACGTCGAGCTGGTCCACGCCGGCGAGCAGGCCGTCCGCCTGGCGTCCCGGGGTCGAGAACACCTTGGCCAGCCGCAGCCGCGAACGCCCGGTGTCGTAGAGCAGGACGTCGGTGAACGTGCCGCCGACGTCGATGCCGGCGATCAGGTCCATCGGTCGGCCAGCAGCGCGGACATCTTCTCGGCGGCGGCCAGCAGCGGCCCCACCCACTGCTCGCAGCGGAACCGGTTGGTCGGCCCGGCGATGCTCAGCGCCGCCACGTACGCCCCGGAGGCGTCCCGCACGCCGGTGGCGACGCCGACGATCCCCTCGGTGTACTCGTCGTGGTTCTCCGCGTACCCGTTCGCCCTGATCGCCGGGAACAGCGCGCGCAGCTCCCCCTTGGTGCGCACGCTGTAGGGGGTGACCTCGGGGAGCGCCTCGTCGGGGTAGAGCCGGTCCACCGCCTCGTCGGGCATGTTGGCCAGCAGGAACTTCCCGGAGCCGCAGCTGTGCATCGGCATCCGGGTGCCGCGCTGGATCTCCGCGCGCAGCACCCGCGCGCTCTCGAAGCGCTGCACGATGATCGCGTCCCGGCCGCGCGGCAGCGCCAGCGACACCGCCTCGCCCGACTCGTCGGCCAGCGCCCGCATCGGCTCGGCCAGCGGGCCGCCGAACCGCGCGCTGTCCGGCACCGACGAGCCGACCTCGAACGCGGTGAGCCCGACCCGGTACGAGCTGTCCCCGGCCCGCTCCACGAACCCGTACTCGGCCAGCGTCGCCAGCAGCAGGTGCGCGCTGCTCTTGCCCAGGCCCAGCCGCCGCGCCAGCTCCGAGAGCCGCATCCCCTCCGGATGCTCGGCCAGCAGGCACAGCAACCGCAACGCGCCGGCCACCGTGCTCGACGTACGGCCCTTGCTGTTCGTCATATACGAACGCCTTTCGTAATATGCGCACAAAAGGCTAGGCGGCATTCGGTGAGCCGGTCAAGAAATCGCGAAGCATTGACGCGCGCCGCCGGGCAATGTTGTGATGCTGTCACACATTCAAGGACGTTGTCACACTATTTAGGACATGAATGTCTGACGCTGCACGCCCGATGACCCGGCCGATGACGTCGGCGCTCAAGCTGTTGCGGCTGCTCGACGCGGTGGGTGAGTCCGACGAGCCGGTGCGGCTGGCCGACCTGGCCAGGGAGCTGGGGGCGTCCCGGTCGGAGGTGCACAGGCACCTGGTCACGCTGGTCACGGCCGGGTGGATGGAGAAGCTTCCGGACGGCGCGTACCAGCTCACGGTCAAGGCGGCGCACCTGGGCAACGCGGCGCTGCAGCACGCCGGGTTCGGCGAGCGGGTGACGGCGCTGCTGGTGGACCTCGCCGAGGAGACCGGCCAGTCGGTGTGCCTGGCGGTGCTCGACGACGACGCGACGCGGGTGATCAAGCGGGCCGAGCCGGGAACGGCCACCAGGGTCACCCTCGCCCTCGGGCACCGCATGTCGCTGCTCTACGGCGCCACCGGCCGCGCGCTCGCGGCGTTCGCCCCCGCCGACGTGGTGGCCGAGCTGCGCGCCCGGGGCGTGCGGGTGCCCGAGGAGTCCGAGCTGGCCGAGATCCGCCGGGTCGGCTACGCGCTGACCCCGCCCGGCGGGGTGGACGGCGTCGCGGTGATCGCCTCGCCCGTTCCGGCCCGCGCCGGTGCGCCGAAGGTCGCGCTGTGCGTGGTCGGACCGGCGGGCCGGTTCGACCCGCTGTCGGTGCGGGAGCGGCTCGCGGCGGCGGTGCGGCGGCTGGCCAGGCTCACCGCGAGCGTGGACGGGGGTGTCGCGTCGTGGGAGGCCTGACCGACCCTGACCTGCCCGACCCGGACGAGGCGATGCGTCCGGAGCGGCTCGCGGCGCTTCCGCCGAGCCGGTTGAGTGCCAGCCGCGCGCTGGTCAACAGGATGATCGCGCAGCGCTGGCGGGTCGAACAGGTGCGCTTCGACGTGGACGACCGTGCGCGCGGAGAGGCCGTCTACCGCGTCCACGCGCCGGGTCGGAGCTTCGACTTCATGGTGTTCTCCTTCGAACCGGTCCTGGAGGGGCGCACCGGGCGGATCATCGGCACCAACTGGGACATGATGGGTTCGCTGGTCGAGGGCGTCGCGAGCGCAGGCGACATGCGGCGGACCAAGGAGGAGCTGCCCAAGCTGTACGCCGGGCGGGCCACTCCGGGCACCTTGGTGTGGTGCCGGTCGAACCGGAGCCTGCGGCTGTTCGACCACGTCATCGACAGGTTGGCGGCCGGCCGGCAGCCGGACGTGGACGAGCTGTGGCGCGCCGGTTACCTGATGCGCAACACCGGCCTGGACGGCAACGGCACCTTCGGCACCCGCTCGTACCTGGCGCTGGAGGACGGGCATCCGCTGGCCGCGCCCTACCACGCCCAGATGCTCGCCGCGTACCTGATGCGGGAGTTCTCCTTCGACCTGGTCGAGCACCTGGCGCGCGCTGCGTCGTCGGCCGCGGTACGACTCGACCCGGCGCTGCGCAGGATCCTCGGGCTGGGCAACGGCTCGGCGCTCGGGCTGGTGTTCTTCGCCAACAACCACCCGGCGCTGCTGGACAGGTGGCTCACGTTGCGGTTCGGGGCGGTCGCGCGTGCGCGGCGGATCCCGGCGGTGGCCGGGTCGCGCGACTGGCGGCGGGTGGCCGAGCTGGTGCAGCGCGCGATCCGGTTCTACGACGAGGACCCGTTCACCTACAGCGGCTTCACGGCGGCCGGCGCGGTCGCGGACGGGCTGCGCCGGATCGCCAAGCGGATGGACGATCCCGAGCGGGCGGTGTCCACGTTCGGCGACCTGGTCGACGCCGAGCTGGGTGCCGACGCGGTGGGGGTGTTCGACGCGATCCTGCTGGAGCTGCGCCCCGACGAGGTGGACGCGCTGCTGCGGCGGCAGCCCGTGGACGAGCGCCTGATGGCGCGGCCGGAGCAGAGCGTCGGCGAGCTGCTGAACCTGCTGGACGGCGAGTACGCCTGGACCGAGCGGTTCGACATGTCGGCGCCGGAGCAGCGGCGGTTCCGGTGGTACAAGTCGCGCGACGCCGAGGAGCCCCGCCGGGGCCCCGTCGCGGAGGTGCCGGACGGCTTCGAGTGGGCGCTCGACCTGCCGGGCGACATCGCCAGGCTGCGCGCCGCGCTGCGCACCATCCCACCGGAGACGACGGTCGCGGAGTTCCTCGCCGCGCACCCGGCCGAGCGCGCCACCGTGACCAGGGCACAGGGGCTGGCCGGGCGCCGCTACCACTCGCCGCACATGAACATGCTCGCCGCCGACTTCGTCCCGGCGCGGATCGTGCGGCTGCTCAACTCCGCGTTCCACGGCCTGGACAAGACCGTCGACGCGTTCGGCCGCAACGTGCTCGGCCTGCTCTTCCACGGCGCGCCCACCCGCGACGACCTCGCCGCCGGCACCGGCGCGGACTGGATCTACCCGGCGAAACCGGGAGGTACGCGGTGAACGTCTCGCTGCGTGAGTGCAGGCTCGTGACGTACCGGGTGCTCTGGCAGGCGGGCGCGCCGGTGGGGACGATCCCGGCGATCGTCGACGCGGTCGTCGCGGCGGAAGGCGCCGGCCTCGGTGGGTTCGCCGCGCTGCGCGAGGACGTCGACGCCCTGGGCGCGACCGCCGCCCGTCCGGTGCGCGTCGTCGGTGACACCCGAGCGGTGGACGCGGCCGGCAAGCACGCGCTCGCGCTCGCCCCGGACGTGCTCGACCTCGCGGTGGCGTGGGCCCGCGCCGAGGGGACCGCCGACCTGGAGGTGCGCGGCGCCGCCCGCCCCGAGCTGCTCGACGTCCTGACCACCCTGGCGAGAGACCACGGCGTCGAGGTGACCGCCCGCACCCCCACCAACGGCGTCCACCGGTTCACCGCCACCTCGGCTGGAGCGCACGGGGCCGGGTGGACGGCCGCGATCCTGCACCACGGCCTCGACGTCCCCGAACCGCTGTGGTGGCACCTGTTCCACCTCGGCAACCAGGCGCTGACCCCCGACTCGGCCGTCTCCCGCCGCCACACCGGGCGCTCGGTGTTCGACGAGCGGGGCCGCATCGTCGGCGAGATCGGCGAGGACCTCGACAGCGACTCCCGGGAGGGGCAGCGATGACCCGAGACCTGTACATCGACGGCCTGGAGTGCAGCAACTTCGACCGGGAGGTCCTCGAGGAGCTCCGCGACGGGAACATCTCCTGCGTCACGCCGACCCTGGCGTTCTGGGAGAACGCCGCCGAGACGATGGACGCCCTCGGCCGCTGGCGCGACCTGGCCAGGGACAACGCCGACCTGATCACCATCGCGCGCACCGCCGGGGACATCGAGTCCGCGCACGCGACCGGGCGCACCGCGATCCTGCTCGGCACCCAGAACTCCTCCCCCATCGACGACCGCATCCGGTACGTCGAGCTGTTCCACGACATGGGCCTGCGCGTCATGCAGCTGACGTACAACAACCAGAACGCCGTCGGCGGCTCCTGCTACGAGCCGACCGACTCCGGCCTGACCAGGTTCGGGCGTGAGGTGGTGCGCGAGATGAACCGGGTCGGCATGGTCGTGGACCTGTCCCACGTGGGGGAACGCACCGGCATCGACGCGATCGAGGCGTCCGGGCGGCCGGTCGCTGTCACGCACGCGAACCCGCGCTCGCTCTACGACCACCCCCGCAACAAGGGCGACGAGCTGCTGCGCGCGCTGGTCGCGAACGGTGGCGTGATCGGGCTGGCGACCTACCGCAACATCAGCGGGCCGTGGGTGTCCTCGCGCGCCCGCTGGTGCGACATGGTGCGCAAGACGGTCGACATCGTGGGCATCGACCACGTCGGCATCGGCACCGACCTGAGCCGCAAGAGCGGCGAGGCCGAGCTGGAGTGGATGCGCAGGGGCCGCTGGACCCGCACCCCGCAGTACGGCGCGGGGTCGGCGACGAACACCGGGAAGGCCCCGAAGGTCGAGTGGATGAGCTCCACCCGCGACTTCCCCGCGCTGGCCCGCTCCCTGTCGGCCGACGCCGGCTTCACCGACGAGGAGACCGCCAAGATCATGGGCGGCAACTGGCTGCGGTTCTACCGCGACGTGCTGTGACCTCCTGACCGACCCTCCTCTCACCAACGGCGGTGAACCATGGCCATTGCCCAACCTCGAGGCGGTAACGCCACCGAGATCGCCGAGGCGTACGCGGACGTGGCGGCCCGGCTGGACCGGTTGCCGTTCACCCGCGTGCAGCGCGGCATCCTGGTCAGGGGCGGCCTGACCACAACGTTCGACGGCATGGACAACGGCATCGTGTCGTTCCTGCTGCCGATCGTGACCGGCGCGTTCGCGCTGTCCGGGTTCGAGCAGGGCCTGCTGGGCAGCTCCGCGCTCATCGGCGCGATCGCGGGCGCGGCCGCCGTGGGCGTGCTCGGCGACCGCATCGGGCGGCGCAACCTGCTGCTCTGGTCGATGGCGTTCTACAGCGCGGCGATGCTGGTCGGCGCGTTCGCGACCAGCGGCGGGTTCCTGGTCGCCACCCGGGTCGCGGCCGGGGTGGCCATCGGGATCAACGTCAACATCATCGTGCCGTACCTCGCGGAGTTCGCCCCGGTCCGCCGCCGGGGGCACTTCGTCGGCTCGCTGGCCGGCTTCTTCGGCCTCGGGTTCGTGCTCGCCGCGCTGATCGGGTACCTGGTCATCCAGCACTTCGACCAGGGCTGGCGGATCGCCCTGATCGTGGTGGGGGCGCCGATCGTGCTCGCGGTGTGGTGGCGGCGAAAGCTGCCCGAGTCGCCGCGCTACCTGGTCTCCCGGGGCAGGATCGAGGAGGCGACGCGGGTCGTGGAGCGGCTGGAGGCACGGGTGCGCGCCTCGCTGCCCGGCGGCGAGCTACCGAGGCCGGACCGCTCGGTCGACTACGCCCCGGAGAAGCACCTGTCCAGGAACAGCCTCGGCGCCCAGCTCGCGGCGCTGTTCCGCCGCTCCATGCTGCGGCAGACGGTGCTGGTGATCGTGCTGTGGTTCTGCTTCAGCTTCACCTACTACGGGTTCCTGGTGTTCCTGCCGACCCTGCTGGTGCAGCGCGGCCTGAGCATCAGCGAGAGCTTCGGCTACACGATCGTCGTCGAGATCGCCCAGGTGGCCGGCTACTACCCGGCGGCCTGGCTATCCGAGCGGCTGGACCGCAAGTGGAGCATCGTCATCTTCCTGTCCGCGAGCGCGCTGTCCGCCGTGGGGCTGGCGTTCGCCCAGGCCGACGCGCAGGTGGTCGTCTTCGCGGTGGCGCTGGCGTTCTTCCTCAACGGTGCCTACGCGCCTCTCTACACCTACACCCCCGAGGTGTACCCGACCTGGATCAGGGCGACCGGGGTCGGCGTCTCCGCGGTGTTCGGCCGCTTCGGCGCGGCGCTGGCGCCGATCGCGATGGGGACGACGTACGCCTCGCTGCGCTTCTCCGGCGTGTTCCTGGTGTTGTGCGGCGTCATCGCGCTCGCGGTGGGCAGCGTGGTCGTCCTCGGCGTGGCCACCCGGCAGCGGTCACTGGAGCAGATCGCCGGCTGAGCCTCAGCTGCGCATCAGGCGGGCAGGCGGCGGGCGATAGTGGGGATCACGATGGCGGCCGCCACCACGTGGGTCAGCATCAGCAGGATCTTGGTGGCGACGGTGGCGTCGGCGAGCACATCGGGCACGAAGGACAGCACGGTGAGCGTGACGGTGGTGTACAGCCACGCGGTGCGCGGCCGCCGGGCGAACCGGCGCAGCGCCGTGGCGATGATCAGGCCGACCACGGAGAAGATGGCGGTGAGCACGGCGAACCCGGAGGTCGGGATCGGGGCGCCGGAAATGGCGGTGCTGGCGCCGAGGGTGTCGCCGGCGGCGGCCACGAGCGCGGTCGCCGCCGCGGCGGTCACGGTGGCGGCCGAGCCGGCCAGCAGCAGCGAGCCGGCGGTCGGGGTGGCGGACGTGACGAGGGCGGGAATGGTGGTGGACACGGGGAACCTCCCGGGGGCCGCGGAGACCGGCTCGGTTGCCGTTCTCTCACCCGGGCGTCGATCGGGCTCGCCACGGTTCGACATCGCCCCGGAAGTTCTTCCAAGATCTTTTCCAGCTGGCTTGCACACCCCGGTCCCAGCCGGGCGGCAAGGTCAGGGCACCGGGGTGACCGCCTTGCCGGTGCTGAACCAGGAGCGGATGTTCTCCACCATGCACTCGTCCATGGCCCGGCGGGTCTCCACCGAGCTGCTGGCCACGTGCGGTTGGAGCACCACGTTGTCGGCCGTCAGGAGCGGTTCGGGCACGTGCGGCTCGTCGTCGAACACGTCCAGCCCGGCGCCGGCGATCTTCCCGGTGACCACCGCGTCGACCAGCGCCGGCTCGTCCACCAGCCAGCCCCTGGCGACGTTGACGAACACGCCCTCCGGTCCCAGCGCGGCGAGTATGTCGGCGTCCACGATGTGGCCGCCGCCCGGCGCGCCGGCCGCGCACAGGAAGAGGAAGTCGGACTCGCGGGCGAGCTCCACGGCCGACGGGTAGGGCCGGTAGCTCAGGTCCGGGGCCGGCCGGGGGTCGTAGTAACCGATTTCCATGTCGAACGCGGTGAGCCTCCGGGCGAGCATCCGCCCGATGCGGCCCAGGCCCAGGATCCCGGCGCGCCGGCCGGAGAACCGCCGCGCGGGCGGGTAGACGTGGCCCGGCCACTGCCCGGCGCGTACCCAGCGGTCGCCCGCGCTGACCCGGCGGGACACGTCGATCGCCAGCACCAGCGCCAGGTCGGCAACGTCCTCGTAGAGCACCGGCGTGGTGGTGACGACGACGCCGCGTTCGCGGGCGTGCTCCAGGTCGGTCCGTTCTAGCCCGACCCCGAACAGCGACGCGATCTCCAGCTTCGGCAGCGCGTCCATCAGGGCCGAGGACACCCCGACCATCGGGGTGGTCACCACGCCCCGGACCCGCGTCGCGGCCGGACCCAGCTCGTCGGCCACGGTGTCCGGCGAGCCGGCCGGGTGCAGGGTGAACTCGCGGCTCAGCTCGTCGATCACGTAGTCGCGGTGGAAACCGACCACCGCCAGCTCTGCCCTGTCGCTCAGTTGAATCACTCCCTCGGATAACTGGAGACCCGGGTCTCCTTGCTCGTCATGAACTCCAGCAGCGCCGGCTGGCCGGCCTCGGTCGCGGCGATGCCGCGCCGGATCGCGGGGACGATGTCGGCGGGCTCGGTGACCCGCTCGCCGTGGCCGCCGAGCGCGCGGGCCAGCGCGGCGTAGTCGCCGGAGATGTCGGTGGCGCGGTAGCGCTCGGTGGACACCGGCATCCGGGACAGCTCGATCGCCATGCTGTGGTTGTTGAGCAGCACGGACAGGATGGGGATCCGCTCCCGCACAGCGGTCTCGAAGTCCATCCCGGTGAAGCCGATCGCGGCGTCGCCCCAGACGTTGACGCACAGCTTGTCAGGGCGGGCCAGCTTCGCGCCCATGGCCAGGCCGAGGCCGTAGCCGAGCTGCGTGGTCTTTCCCCAGCCCAGGTAGCTCAGCGGCGTGGTGCTGGTCCAGAACGGGGAGAGCTGGTCGCGCGGGCTGCCGGCGTCGTGGGTGATGATCGTGTTGTCCCGGTCGACGGTGTGTTGCAGGTCCCAGAGCACCCGGTACGGCGAGAGCGGGCGCTCGTCGGAGGTGAGCTCGGGCAGCCAGCCGGCCAGCCACTCCTGGCGAACCTCGGCGATGCGCGCCGCGACGGGGCCGGGGTCGCGGTGGTCCCGTCCGCGCAGCTCGTCGAGCAGGGCGTCCAGGGTCAGCGCGGCGTCGCCGAGCAGGCAGGCCTCGGCGGGCAGGTGGTTGTTCAGGTGCGTCGGGTCGAGCGTGGCGTGTACGACCCGCTTGTCCAGCGGCAGTTGGGTGCCGTAGGCGGTCTCGGTGAAGCTGCAGCCGATCCCGAAGATCACGTCCGAGGCGTCGAGGAAGTGGCGCACCGGTTTCGGGACGGCCAGCCCGCCGGAGCCGAGCGCCAGCGGGTGGTCCTCGGGGAAGGCGCTCTTGCCCTCCAGGCTGGTGGTCACCGGGGCGGCCAGCAGCTCGGCCAGCTCGCGCAGCTGGCTCCAGGCCTCGGCGTAGTGCACGCCCTGGCCGGCGTAGATCACCGGCCGGTCCGCCTCGGCCAGCAGCGCGGCGGCCCGGCGCACGTCGGCCGGGTCCGGGCCGTAGCGCACCCGCCGGGTGGGGCGGTAGTCCAGCGGCTCGGGCACCTCGTCGTGCCACAGGTCGATGGGGATCTCCACCAGGGCCGGGCCGCCGCGTCCCGAGCGCAGCCGGGTGAACGCCCTGCGCAGCACGTGCGGCACCTCGGCGGCGCTGGTCAGCGGCTCGGCGGACTTGCTGATCGACGCCATGTTGCGCGCGGCGTGGTAGTTGGGGTCGACGTAGGCGAGCCGGCGCGGGTACCCGGCGGGCATCACCAGGATCGGCACCGACTCCGAGTAGGCCTGCGCGATGCCGCCGTAGGCGTTCTCGGTGCCCGGCCCGTGCTGCATGGCGAACACCCCGATGGTGCGCCCGCTGGTCACCCGGGAGATCGCGTCGGCCATGTGCAGCCCGGTGCGTTCCTGGCGCACCACCACCGGGCGGATGCCGGCCACGGCGGCCTCTTCGATGACGTCGTTGACCGGGTATCCGGTGAGTACCGAGATCCCCTCCCGCTTGAGGATCTCGGCGATGGCCTCTCTGACGTTCACCCTTACCTCCTGTCGAACACCTCCGGGTTGACCACGACCTCCGGGCGCTTGCCGAGCAGGGTGTCCCGCGCGCACCGCAGCGCCAGCCTGCTCATCTCCAACCGGGTGGTCCGGGTGGCGCTGCCCAGGTGCGGCAGCAGCACCACCCGCTCCTGGAGCGTGAGCAGATCGGGATGCACCGCCGGCTCCCCCTCGTAGACGTCGATCCCGGCCCCGGCGATCACGCCGTCGCGCAGCGCGGCGGCCAGCGCCGCCTCGTCCACCAGCGGGCCTCGCGCGGTGTTGATCAACATCGCGGAGCGGCGCATGCGGGCGAACGCGTGGGCGTCGAACCGGTGCCGGGTGGAGTCCAGCAGCGGGGCGTGGACGGAAACGAAGTCGCTGCGCGCCAGCAGCTCCTCGAACGACGCGTACGTCACCCCCAGCGCGGCCTCGGTCTCGGGCGGCAGCCGGACCACGTCGTGGTAGAGCACCGTCATCTCGAACCCGCGGGCCCGCCGGGCCACCGCGCGCCCGATCTGGCCGAGGCCGAACAGCCCGAGCGTGGCGCCGAAGACGTCCACGCCCATCTGCTCCTGGTTCACCCGCCAGTGCGTGTAGCGGCCCGCGCGCAGGAACGCGTCGCCCTCCGGTATCCGCCGCGCGGCGGCCAGCAGCAGCGCGAACGCCAGGTCGGCGGTGGCCTCGGTGAGCACCCTCGGGGTGTTGGTGACGACCACGCCGGCCCTGGTCGCCGCCGCCACGTCGATGTTGTCGAACCCGACGGCGACGTTGGACACCACCTTCAGCCGAGGGCAGGCGGCCAGGAACCCCGCGTCGACCCGGTCGGTGAGCAGGCAGACCAGCCCGTCGTAGTCGGCCGCGGTCGCCCGCAGCTCCTCGGACGGCAGCGGCCGGTGGTCGCGCCGAACGTCCACCTCGATCCCGGAGCCGTCCAGCTCGGCCAGCGCCTCCTCGACGATCTCCTGCGAGACGAAGATCCTGGTCACGCGTACTGCCCAGCTTTCGGAACAGCCCGCCGGCCGTCCTCGAACGCGGTGGCCACCACCTGGGTGGCGGCCTGGCGCATCAGCGCGGCGTCCGAGCCGACGGTGAACATGCCGTAGCCCTTGGCGTGCCAGCGGCGCACGGTTTCGACGCTGTCGCAGTGGATGCCGGCCACCACGCCGTGCCGCCGGCAGCCCTCGACGACCGCCTCGATCAACCGCTCGTGCTCCGGGTCCTCCACCTTCAGCGTGGGCGCCATGCCGTGGCCGAGCGCCAGGTCGGACGGACCCACGTACACCGCGTCCACCCCGGGCACGGACAGGATCGCGTCCAGGTTCTCCACCCCGCCCGGGGTCTCGATCATGACCGCCACCACGGTGCGCCGGTTGGCCACCTCGGGGCTGTAGTCCGGCACGTCCAGCGCCGCCCGGATCGGCCCCCAGCTGCGCATCCCCCTCGGCGGGTACTTCACCGCCGCCACCACGGCCTCGGCCTCGGCCGCCGAGCTGACCATCGGCACGATCACGCCCTGCGCGCCGGCGTCCAGCGACTTCATGATGTGGTCCGGCTGGTTCCACGGCACCCGCACGAACGCCGGCGTCCCGGTGATCGACAACGCCTGCAGCATCGGCATCATCTGGTCGTAGCCGATCACCCCGTGCTGGGTGTCGATGCACACCCAGTCGAACCCGGAGCGTCCCATCAGCTCGGCGGAGAACGGGCTGGGGATCGAGCACCACCCGCCGATCGTCGCCTCGTCCCCGTCCCACAGCTCGCGCAACGACCTACCCATTCGCCCTCTCCCCGTTCTCTCGCACGCCGTTCACCACGTTGACCGGCTCCTGCCCGGCCAGCACCCGGCGCAGGTTCGCCCCCGTTGACTCCAGCATGTTCGCCCGCGCGTGCACAGTGCCGCCGGCGATGTGCGGGCTGAGGAAGACGTTGTCCATCCGCCGCAGCGGCGACTCGGCGGCAAGCGGCTCGACCTCGAACACGTCCAGCGCCGCGCCGCCGAGGTGCCCCGACCCCAGCGCGGCGACCAGCGCGGCCTCGTCCACGACCGGGCCTCGGCTGGCGTTGCACAGGATGGTCCCGGGCCGCATCCGGCGCAGCTCGGCCTCGCCGACCAACCCCCGCGTCGAGTCGTCCAGCGGGACGTGCACGGTCACCACGTCCGCGCGTTCCAGCAGCTCGCCGAGGGAGACCGGCTCGCAGCCGGGTCGCTCGCGCGGGGCCACGTCGTGGAACAGGATCGGGCAGCCGAACCCGGCTAGTCGGTCCGCCACCTGCCCGCCGACGTTGCCGAGGCCCAGGATGCCGACGGTGAGCGCGCGCAGGTCGCGTCCCATCCAGTTGTGCAGCCGCCAGGTGCCGGCGCGCATCTCCCGGTCGGACCGGGCGCCGTGGCGCACCACGTTCAGGATCGCCATCACCGTCCAGTCCGCCACCGCGTCCCGGTTGAAGCCGGCCGCGTTGGCGACCGGGATCCCCAGCTCGGCGGCGGCCCGGTGGTCGATGTGGTCGAACCCCACCGACGGCTGCAGGACGGCCCGGCAGCGCGTCATCGTGGCCAGGATCTCCCGGCCCATCGGGTGCCGCCGCCGAATGTCGCTGATCAGGACGTCGGCGTGCGGGACCAGCTCGCGGACCGCATCCCGCGTGGGCGGGTCCGGCGCGAGCAGCACCCTGACCCGGTCGGTACCGGCCAGCTCGCGCACCTGCTCCTCGGTGAACGGGCTGAGGCAGACGATCGTGTCCATCTCCGAACCGCCTAGGTGAAGGCCAGCTCGCGGCGGCCTTCGATCTTGTCCTGGTCCAGGTCCATGCCCAGCCCCGGTTGCGTCGGCGGCGACACCTGCCCGTCCACCGGGTGCACCGGGTGCTCGAGGAACCACTGGTTGATGACGTTCCACTTCACCAGGTACTCCAGCAGCGGGGTGAGCGTGGGCGGCAGCGCGAAGCTGAGGTTCGCGTTCGCCGGCACCGAGTGCCCGTGCGGGATCAGCCGCACGTCGTACGCGCTGGCCAGCGTGGCGATCTTGACCATCTCGCTGATCCCGCCGGCCCAGTAGGTGTCCGGCTGGTAGATGTGCATCGCGCCGGCCGCCATCAGCTGGTGCAGGCCCCAGCGGGTGTACTCGTGCTCCCCGCCGGAGACCTCGATGCCGTTCGGCATCCGCCGGGCGATCTCGGCGTAGGCGGCCGGCTTGTCCGGCAGCACCGGCTCCTCGATCCAGCGCGGCGCGTACTCGGCCAGCCGCTGCGCCATCCGCAGCGTGTACGGCACGTCCCAGGACATCCAGGCATCGACCATGATGTCCACGTCCGCGCCCACCGCCTCGCGCAGCGCCGCGACCAGCGCGATGGTGGCCCGCTCCCCGGCCTTGCCGTCCACCGGCCCGTGCCGGGGGAACCACTTCATCGCGGTGAACCCCTGGCCGACCAGCTCGGCGGCCCGCTCGCGGGCGCTGTCGGTCTCCAGCGAGTAGCCCAGCGCGGAGGCGTAGGCGGGGATCGAGTCCCGGGTCGGCCCGCCGAGCAGCACGTGCACCGGGACGCCGAAGTGCCGGCCCCTGAGGTCCCACAGCGCGCAGTCCACCGCGCTGAGCGCCAGCATCGGCACGCCCTTGCGGCCGTGCACCAGGTACCTGTACATGACGTCCCACAGGTACTCGGTGGCCAGGGCGTCCTGGCCGACCAGCAGCGGGGCGATCTGGGTGAGGACCAGGTACGCCTGGTCACCTCGGATCGGGCCGGCGGTTCCGGTGACGCCCTCGTCGGTCTCGATGTGCACGAAGATCGACGTCATCCGGTACGAGCCGGGCGCGCTCGGCGGCAGGTACTCGGGGCCCTGCGCGGCGAAGTGCGGGTAGACGTCGACGGGGCGGATCAGCCGTTCCTCCCAGAACGCCCCGGGGTGGTCCATCGTGCCGGTGTACTCCACGCATCGAACGGCCGCGATCTTCATGTCCTCACTTCTTGAACTGGTCGAACTGCCGCTTGATCAGGTCCATCGCGAAGTCCGCCGCCTGCGCCGGGCTCTGGCCCTGCAGGACGATCCGGCCGATCGCGTTGCCCCACACCTGCTGGCCGTTCTCGGCCTGGTTGTACGCCGGGCTCAGGTCCGCCCACTGCGGCACCGTCGCGCCGCTGAGCTGCTTGGTCACCACCTGGATGTTCGGGTCCTCGGAGCGCGCGAAGTACGGGTCGGCCAGCAACGACTTGTGCACCGGGAACCACCGGGCCTGGCCGCCCTTGAGGATCTCCAGGTTGTTCTCCGGGCGCATCAGGAACTTGAGGAAGTCCATCGCCATGGCCTTCTTCTCGCTCTTCTCGAAGACCACCGCGTTGTGCGTGAGCGTGATCGAAGGCTGCTCGCCGCCGTCCGGGCGGGCCGGGAAGCCGGACGTGACGATGTCCTGCCACTTGGCCCGGTCCTGGTCCTTGATCGCGCCGGGCATGGACAGCGAGCCGTTGGGCGTGACCAGCACCGAGCGGTTCAGGAAGTAGGTGTTGTTGCCGCTGTCCTGCCAGTTCAGGCTGTCGCGGGGGGACAGCTCCTGCTTGTGCAGCTCGGCGATCCAGGCCAGGCCCTGCGCGATGCCCTGGCGGACCTGCGGGGTGTCGCGCAGCGCGTTCTGCTCGTCCAGCAGCTCCACGCCGTAGGCGCGCAGCACCTGCTGGGTGTCGTAGTTGGTGTCGCCGGCGGCGGTGCCCATCGGCCAGCCCACCGCGTGGATGTCGTTGTTGCCCCGCCGCCGGTACTCCCCCTGCGCCTTCTTCCAGAAGTCCCAGTAGCCGTTCCAGTCGTTGGGCAGGCCGGCCGGGTCCATCCCGATGTCGCGCAGCAGGCTCTTCCAGTAGAACAGCGACACGGTGAACTGGAAGACCGGCACCGAGTAGTACGACGCGGCGCCCTTCTTGCTGTTGAACAACCGCGACGCGCGCAGTGCGCCGTCGGTGAGCTGCTGGGACTGGACGACCTCGGTGACGTCGGCGAGGCGGCCCTCCCAGGCGTAGCGCGGGTTGAGGTGCTTCTCGGTGTGGATGATGTCCGGGACGTTGCCCGAGGCGACGGCGCTGGCCTCCTTCTTCGGGATGTCGTTCGTCCCGTAGAACTGCAGGTCCACCTTCTTGCCGGAGGCCTGCTCCCAGGCGCGGGCGACCTGGCGCACGGCCTCGTCCTCGGAGGGGTAGAAGCCCTGGTTCCACCACACGGCGAGCGCGTCGCCGCTGCTCGCGCCGGAGTTCCCGCAGGCGGCCAGCAGCCCGGCGGCCCCGATGCCGGCCGCGCCGTACAGAAAATCGCGCCGTCCGATTGTCATGTTTTCACACCACCCGCGGTCAAACCCGTGCTGACGTTCTTGCGGAATACGTAGTAGATGACCGCCGGCGGCAATGCGTAGAACAGCGAGGTCGCCATCAGCAGGTTCCACGGCACCTGGTCGGTGTTCAGGAACGAGCCGAGGGCCACCGGCAGCGTCATGTTCTGCTCGGAGTTCAACAGAAGGAAGGCGAGCAGGTACTCGTTCCATGCGGCGAGCAGCGCATAGGTTCCCACCGCGACCAGCACCGGCCGCATCAACGGCAGATAGATCCGCAGGTAGATCTGCCAGCTGGAGGCGCCGTCCACCCGCGCGGACTCGTCCAGCTCGGTCGGAATGCCGCTGCGCGCGTACTGCGTGAACACCCACATCGCATACGGCGACGCGAACGCCGTCATCGACAGGATCAACGACCACGCGCTGTCCAACAGGCTGTAGGTGGCCATCACCCGGTACAGCGGAATGGCCAGAAAGGACGTGGGAATGACGTAGGTCGCCAGCGCGCCGTTGGAGAGCGCGTTGCCCCAGCGCGGCCGCAGCCGGGCGATCGTGAAGCTGGCCAGGCTGCCGATGACGAGTACCAGCAGCGTGGTCACGACCGCCACGTACATGCTGTTGAACAACTGCCGCCAGAAGTGCTCGATGAACGAGTCCCCCTGGGTGAGGACCGAGACGAACTGCTCCCCCGTCGGGTGCGCCGGCCACAGGTGCGGCCGGAACACCTCGTCGTCCGGGCTCACGGCCATCATCAACATGTGGTAGACGGGCAGCAGCGTCCAGCACAGCAGCACCACCGCCACCGCGACCAGTCCCACGGTCCGGCCCGGGGAGCGCGACCTCATCACGTCGCCTCCCGACCCAGCCGGCGGACCAGCACGACGATCAACGGGATGATCACCGGCAGGGCGCTGAGCGCGACCGCGACGCCCTGGTCGATGCTGCCGACGTTGAACGCGTACCGGATGCCCAGGGTGGCCAGCACGTGGGTGGAGTCGGCCGGGCCGGCGCCGGTGATGAACGTGATCGTGTTGAAGTCGCTGAGCGTCCAGATGGTGGAGAGCAGCGTGCTGGTGAGGTAGACGTTGCTGAGCATCGGCAGGGTCACCCAGCGGAACCGCCGCATCCCTGTCGCCCCGTCCACGGCGGCCGCCTCGTAGATGTCGTGCGGTATCGCCATCCGGGCGGCCAGGAAGATCAGCGTCCAGAACGGCAGCCATTTCCAGACATAGGCGCCGATCGCCGCGCCCAGCGCCCACGGGTAGCTGACCAACCAGTCCGGGCTCGGAATGCCGAGATCACCGAGTAGGGTGTTCAGCATTCCCCACTGCGGGTTGAGCATCCACTGGATGGACAGGAACGCCGGCACCGCGGGAATCGCCCACGGCAGCAGGCATATCGCCAGCAACCCGCGTATCCACCAGTTGTCGAGCGCGAAGAAGCCGGAGAGCAGCAGCGCGAGGGCCAGCTTGACGTTGACCCCGATCCCGACGAAAAGGAAGGTGTTCCAGACCGCGCGCAGATAGGTCGGGTCCTCGAACAGCGAGGTGTAGAGAGACGGGTCGGCACCGAGCCAGAAACCGTAGAGAACCGGGTAGACCACGACCAGCAGCGTCACGACGATGAACGGAACGGCGAACATCACGGGCCAGTTCACCAACGGCGGCACCCGGGTCAGCCATGAGGAGCGGGTGTCGAGCGTGATTCTGGGCAACGTGAACAGCCCTCCGGTGGCATCTGTACGTCCTTGTACATCCGGAACCGCGCTGGCGTGGCTTTCCGATCACCCCCAAGCCGTCGGCAACCCGACCCTAACTCTGGACTGACCAGATTGGAAGACCGCGCCGATAAATGATCAAGGGGACGGCTCGGTGTGGCCGGCGCGCAGCAGGTCCTGCCAGTAGCTGTCCGCGCTGGCCAGGTGCGCGTCCAGCAGCCGGACCGCCCGGCCCTCGTCCCGGTCGCGCACCGCGCGGAAGATCCGCTGATGCTCCAGGTGGGACTGCACTCGGCGGGCCGGATCGCGGAAGTAGTACTCCCGGCGGCGGCTCGTCATCAGGTAGAAGATGTCGACCAGGCGCAGGAAGACCATGTTCTGGGTGGCCTTGACGATGCCGCAGTGAAATGCCCGGTCGAGGTCTCCGACCGGGCCGTTGTCCGCGATCGCCCGGTCCCATTCGTCCAGGCAGCGGCCCAGTTCCTCCAGGTCCTGGTCGCCGTGGCGCTGGCAGGCCAGCCGCACGGCGGCCAGCTCCTGGATGCGGCGGACCTCGGCGACCTGGTGAATCTCGTCCTCGGACAGCGGGATGCCGAGCTGGGCGAACAGCGTGAGCGTCTCGATGCTGGCCGACTCGGTGGTCAGGTATATCCCGGACTTCGGCCGTCGCTCGATCAGCCGCAGCGCCTCCAGCACCGACAGCGCCTCGCGGACCTGCGCCCGGCTGGCGTGGAACCGCTCGGCCAGCTCTCGCTCCGAGGGCCCGCGCTCGTTGGGCGCATAGCCCCGGGACAGCAGGAACGGCACCAGCTCGGCCACCAGCGCGTGCTGCTCTCTCATTCGCGCCCCCAGTGGTGTGCCAACCTGGTCAGTCCAGAGGCTAGCGCTCCGCGGCCCTGGCCGGGCCGAACAGGATGGTGTCGCCGATCGTGCGGCCGGTGAGCACCATGATCAGCCGGTCCACGCCCATGCCCAGCCCGCACGCCGGCGGCATGCCGTACTCCATCGCGGCCAGGAAGTCCTCGTCCAGCGCCATCGCCTCCGGGTCGCCGCCCGCCGCGAGCAGCGACTGCTCGGTCAGCCGGTCGCGCTGGTCGACCGGGTCGTTGAGCTCGGTGTATCCGGTGCCGAGCTCCATCCCGAACGCGATCAGGTCCCACTTCTCGGACAGCAGCGGGTCGTCGCGGTGGCGGCGCGCCAGCGGGGACGTCTCGGCCGGGTAGTCGTGCACGAACGTGGGGGCGACCAGGTGCTCCTCGACGAGCCGCTCGAACAGCTCCTGGACCAGCCGCCCCTGCCCCCATCCGGGATCCGGGTCCACCCCGTGGGCCTCGGCCAGCCCCGCGACCCGGTCCCTCGGGGTGGCCGGGGTGATCTCCTGGCCGAGCTGGTCGGACACCGCGCCGTACACGGTGGTGTGCCGCCAGGGCTCCGCCAGGTCGAGCCGCAGGCCGTCCCGCTCGACGACGGTGGTCCCCAGGGCCGCCCTGGCCGCGGCGACGACCAGGTCGCGCAGCAGGTCGGCGGCGGTGTGGTAGTCGGCGTAGGGCTGGTAGGCCTCCAGCATGGTGAACTCGGGGTTGTGCCGGGCGGACAGCCCCTCGTTGCGGAACGTGCGGTTCAGCTCGAAGATCGGCCCCGAGCCCCCGACCAGCAGGCGTTTCAGGTACAGCTCGGGCGCGATCCGCAGGTACATGTCGGCGCCGAGCGCGTTCATCCAGGTCCGGAACGGGCGGGCCGCCGCGCCGCCGTGGACCGGCTGCAGGATCGGCGTCTCGACCTCGGCGAACCCGCGCCCGCGCAGCTCGTCGCGGAGCGCGGCGACCGCGGCGCAGCGCAGCCGCAGCATCCGCCGCGCGTCCGCGTTCACGATCAGGTCGAGGTGCCTGCGCCGGCGGCGCGCGTCGCTGTCCAGCCGTCGGGGCAGCGGCCGCAGGCACTTCGCGGCCATCCACCAGGACCGGGCGTGCAGCGTCAGCTCGCCGGTGCGGGTCGTGATCATCTCGCCGGAGACGGCCACCTGGTCGCCCAGGTCGACGGTGTTCTCCCACAGGTCGAAGCATGCGGTGGTGTCCGCGCTGAGCATCACCTGCAGGTCGGCGTTCGTGCCCCGCAGCTCGACGAACCGCAACCGGCCGTGGTCGCGCTGGCGCAGCACCCGCCCGCTCAGCTCGGCGTCGCGGCCGGTGCGCCGGTCCGGCGGCAGCCCGGCGAGCTCCCGGGCGAGCTCAGCGGGGTCGTCGGCGGGAGCGCGGCTGGCCGGCGGGTAGGCGTCGACGCCCCGCGCGCGCAGCGCGTCCAGCTTGGCGTGCCGGACCCGTTCCTGCTCGGTCAGCCGGCGGCGGGGGTAGCGGGCCTGCGCGGCCTCCCGTTCGAGGCGGCGGATCCGCTCGACCAGCGCCGGGTCCGGCCGGGCGCGGGTGGTCGCCGCGCGCCGGCCGAGCACCACGAACCCCTCCGCCCGCGCGGCGGCCACGGCCACCGGCAGCAGGTCGGCGGGCCGGGGGAAGCACACGTAGCGCGGCACCCAGCGCGGCCGGTACTTCGCGTTGGCCTGGTAGAGCGACTCCAGCTGCCAGAACCGGGACGCCACCGAGAGCACCCGGTAGGTCAGCCGGAGCACCGGCCCCGCGCCGAGGCGGCCACCGCGCTCGAACACACCGCGCAGCACCGCGAAGTTCAGCGAGACGCGTCGCACCCCGATCGACCCGGCCTCGTCGGCGAGCGCGGCCACCATGAACTCGTTGAGCCCGTTCTCGGCGGCCCGGTCGCGGCGCATCAGGTCCAGCGACAGGCCGGTCGCGCCCCACGGCACGAAACCCAGCAGGCCGCGCCGCGCACCGGCCGCGTCGAGCGCCTCGACCACGAGGTAGTCGGCGTCACGGGGGTCGCCGAACCTGCCCAGCGCCATGGAGAAGCCGCGTTCGGTCGCCCCGTCCCGCCACCGGTCCGCGGCCTCGGCCAGCTCCGCGAGCTCGGGGTCCGGGATCTGCCGGGCGCGGCGGATCCGGGCCGTGTACCCGGCGCGGCGAACCCGCCGAACCGCCTGGCGGACCGGGCGCAGCCCCGGGTCGTCGAGCCGGAACGCGTCCAGGTCCAGGATCGCCTCGTCGCCCAGCTCGAGGGCGTCGAGGCTGCGCCGGGCGTAGGCGTCCGCACCCCGCTCGCTCGCCCCGAGCGCGGCCGGTGTCCACGCGTGCGCACGGCACTCCCGCAGCCAGGCCCGGATGGCCTCGTCCCAGGCGTCCCGGTGCCCCAGCGGATCGCCGGCGGCGAGGCACACCGCGCCCACCGCCCGGTAGCTGATCCCGGCGCGCCGGTCCGGATCGAAGATCACGTCCTTGTCGTCGCGCAGCGCGAAGTAGCCCAGCGAGTCCCGTTCCCCGTGCCCGAGCAGCAGCCCTCGGGCGGTCAGCTCCTCGTACTCGTCGAGCACGGCCACCGCCCGGACCGGCCGTAGCAGCGCCCAGACCACCACCAGCAACAGCCCGCTGCCCAACACCCCGAGCACCAGGTCGACCCAGCCCGGCACCACGACGCCGAGGTACTCCCCGGTGACCTGCGGGCCGAGGGCGCTCTGCAGCACGGCGTAGGCGACATCGGCCCCCGGCGGGGAGTCGGGACCGGTGTCGAACCCGGCGACCAGGGTGGCGCCGAGCGCGATGGTGACGACCAGCATGACGGCGAACACCGCCGCGGCGAGCCCACGGTTGGCCCTGTCCGGCAGCGCGGCGAACTCGCGGCGGGCGGCTATCAGCCAAGCCACCTCGACCACGACCAGAACCGACGGCACCACCAGCAGCGCCGCGACATCCAGCGCGCTGTACTCGGCCCGCTCCTCGGGCACCAGCGTGAGGTACCCGACGAGGTAGCCGGCGGTACGGGCCAGCACGATGCCGAGCACGACCAGCAGCAGCCGCCACGCCGCCCGCTTGCGCCTGCGCAGGCCCATCGACAGCAACAGCATGATCGCGGCGAACGGCAGGCTCGGCCACCAGCCCAGCGCGTAGACCACGCCGAGCGGGTCCACGTCGATCAGCCAGTCGCCGATCGAGCCGGACAGCCAGGTCAGCAGCGACAGCAGCGCGACGACCCGCGCGTACCAGCCGAACACCGAGGGAGCGGCGCGCACCATACGTTCCATCGCCACTTCCCGTTCGCATCAGGCGTCCCGAGCCAACCACCATGACCCCGCCCGGACCGGACCGGCAAGACCAGGACCGGGTGATCCTTTTCCGTGACGGAAGGCCCGCGATGTCACGCGGACGGGCGGTCGCCCTCCTCGAACCGTCCGCCCACGGCCTCGGCGAGCCGGTCCCACCAGGTGCGCTCGCCCACCGGGAACCGGGCCCGCGCCCGGCCGGCGCGCCGGGAACCGGGCGAGTACCAGCGCCGCGCCCACACCGAGGTCGGCTTGGCCACCCGGATCGACGCGACCAGGGCGATCACCGGGACGAACAGGCCGAGCACCGCGCACGCCGGCTTGCCCTTGAGCACCGCGACGAACGACAGGGCCATGGTGAGCGCGATCGTGGTCGCGCCGATGCCCACGCCGTCCTCGGGGTCGACGTAGAGCGGGTCGGCGCCCAGCACGACCAGCATGCCCAGGGCGCCGGCCACCAGCACGGTGTCCACCGAGAGGCGGCCTTCCCGTTCCCAGTAGACGTCGGAGAGCCGCAGCCACAGCGCGAACTCGTCGAGCGTCAGCGCCGCCCCCGCGCCGAACGCGACGGCGAGCACCACCTGCCACACCCCGTCCGGCCGGTAGGCGAACTCCCCCGCCCCGGCCAGCAGCAGCAGGAAGATCCCGGGGACGAGGTGGTGCACGTGCACCCCGGCCACGCCGACGTTGCGGAACGGCCCCCGGCCGGCCCGGATCATCCGGGTGACGATGCGGGTCACGATGAACACCACCAGGAACGCCCCCAGCATCCAGGCGCCCAGCACCCGTTCCTCCAGCATCGACACCTCACCTCCACGGAGACCAGCGACCACGCCATTGTGATATATCGCTGGTCGCAATCGGGTTGGCGAGTACGTCGAGGATTCGAGATCATCTCGCCATGCCGGACGACGCCTCAGCAGTGCGCCAAGCGGGGCACACGGCCCTGCTCGCCACGGTCGCCTCGGCCGAGCCACTGGTCGGAGCCTCGCGACGGCGCTACGACTCCTCCGCGTCGGTCGGAGTCCCCGCGCACGTCACGGTCCTGTTCCCGTTCCTGGGCAGCGACCGCCTCGATACCGCGACGATCGAGGCGCTGCGGGCGCTGGCCGGCGAGCGTTCCCCCTTCACCGTCCGGTTCGAGGGCTGCCAGCGCTTTCCCGAGGCGCTCTACCTCGCGCCAACGCCCGACCGGCCGTTTCGCGCGCTCACCGACGCCGTGGCGCGGCGTTGGCCCGAGGCGCCGCCCTACGGTGGGCGGTTCGCCGACGTCGTTCCCCACCTCACCGTCGCCCATGGCCAGCCGACCCGGGTGTTCGACGAGGTGGAAGCCGCGTTGGCCCCGCGACTGCCGGTTGTCGCCAACGTCTCGTCGGTGAGCCTTTTCGTCAGCGATGGCGACCGCTGGCGCCGGCACGCCGAGTTCCCGCTGCTTGGCTGACGCCCCGGCGTTGGGGGGTCAGCGCGGGGACTGTGCCTTGGTGGTGCCGGACCAGTGCACGGGCAGCGTGGGGTTGCCCGCCGAGGAGCCTCCGTCCACGCGGAGCACGGCGCCGGTGGTCCAGGCGGCGTCGGGTGAGGCGAGGTGGTACACGGCAGCCGCGACGTCGGCGGGCTGTCCGACGCGGCCGAGCGGGTTGGCGGACACGGCGGCGGCGTACTCGTCGGTGATCGGGTTGACGTCCTGGCTGCTGCCGGCCACGAAGCCGGGCGACACGGCGTTGACCCGGATCCCGTGCGCGCCCAGCTCGACGGCGCAGGACCGGGTGAGCATCTCCAGCGCCGCCTTCGACGTGCAGTAGTGCGCGGCGCCGGGGCGGGCACGGATGGCCGCTCCGGAGGCGAGGTTCACCACGGCGGCCGGGCGCCCGCGCGCCAGGCGGGCGAGGGCCACGGTGGTGAGCATCGGCGCCCGGGTGTTGACGGCGAGCACGTGGTCCCACATCGGCGCGGTCATCTCGATCAGCGGCGTGGCCGGCCAGATGCCGGCGGCGTTGACCAGCACATCGACCGGGCCGTTGCGCTGCCATGCCCGGTCCACGACCTCGCCGGCCGACGGGACGCTCAGGTCGGCCTCGATCGCGTCGACGGCCACGTCGTGCGCGGCGGCCACCGCGTCCAGGCGCTCGCGCAGGACCGGGTACCGGGCGTCCACGCCGGTGATCCGGTCGCCGGCGGCGGCGAACCGTTCGGCGATGGCGCCGCCGAGGCCACCGGCCGCGCCCGTGACCAGGACGTGCCGGGTCACCAGCGTCCCTCCTTGATAGAACGTTCCAGCCAGGACACGGCCACCGGCAGCACCGCCTCGTCCACGTCGAACAGCGGCGAGTGCGGCGGCCCGGGGGTGTCCGAGCCGACGATCGCGTAGCCGGCCAGGCCGCCGGCGCGCTGCACCTCGTCCATCAGCAGGCTGGCGTCGTCGCTGGCGCCGAGCGGGTGGGTGGGCCTGACCTCGGCGAGGCCCTCGGCGGCGGCCGTCAGCGCGGTGGCCACGGCCGGGTCGGTCACGGCGGCGGTGGCCCGGCCGGTGACGGTCAGCTCGACGCCGGCCTCGTACATGTCCCCGGCGGCGCGGACCACCACCTCGGCGCGGCGGGCCAGCTCGGCGGCCACGCCGGCGGTGTCGGCCCGGGTCTCGTAGCTCAGCTCGGCCTCGCCGGCGATCACGTTCGGGGCCACGCCGGCGACCAGGCGGCCGACGTTGACCCTGGTCACGGCGCCGGCGAAGGGTGGAAGCGCGTGCAGGTTGAGCGCCGCGGTGGCCGCCGCGAGCAGCGCGTTGCGGCCCTGCTCGGGGGCCTTGGCCGCGTGCGCCTGCCGGCCGGTGAAGCGGGCCAGGTGCTTGGACGTGGCGATCAGCTCGGTGGCGGCCGGCGCGAGCAGCCCGCTGGGCAGCCCGAACGCGAGGTGCACCGCGAGCAGGACGTCGACGTCCGCGCACGCCCCCGCCGCCACCATCGGCGCGGCGCCGCGCACCCCCTCCTCGGCGGGCTGGAACAGCAGCCGGACGCTGCCGGGGAAGTCGCCTGACGAGAGCGCCGCGGCCAGCGCCAGCCCGATCGCCACGTGCCCGTCGTGCCCGCACGCGTGCATCACGCCCGGGTGGCGGGAGGCGAAGCCGCCGGCGCCGGGCCGGTGGTCGGCGCCGTCCGGCTCGGTGATCGGCAGCGCGTCGAGGTCGAACCGCAGCGCGACCCGCCGGCCCGGCCGGTTCCCGTCGAGGTCGGCGATGACGGCGGTGTGGCCGCCGGCCAGCCGCGCCACGGTGTCCGGTGCCACCCCTTCGGCCCGCGCCCGCTCGGCGGCGTGGTCGAGCACGGACGTTGCCGGCAGCCCCGGCAGGCCGGCCGCGTCGATCACGTCCCGGCCGGAGCGCACCGACCAGCCCAGCGCGCGCACGGCGGCCTCCACCCTGGCGGCGGTGCGGATCTCGGTGAAGCCCAGCTCGGGGTGGGCGTGCAGGTCGCGCCGCACGGCCACCACGTCGGTCGGGTCGTCGGGCCAGGGGTGGGTCATTCCGGCAGGTCCGGGCCTCGGGTGGCGAACTCGGCGCGCGCGGACGCGAACAGCTCCGGGTCGGCCAGCAGGTCGGCACCGGCGCAGGCCAGCGCGACGGCCATCCGCAGCATGGCCCGCTGCGCGCGGGGCTGGGCGACCGCCTCGGCCATGGCCAGCGAATGGCTCGGCGTGCCCCTGTCCATCACCTGCAGGTACGGGTGGATGGCGGGGAGCACGAGGCTGACGTTACCGATGTCCGAGGATCCGGTGCCACCCCGCAGCGGCGGCTGCTCGACCGCAACGCCCTGCCGGCGCAGGTGGCCGGCGACCAGACCGGCGATCACGTGGTTGTTCTTGCGCTCGGCATAGCGGACTCCCCTGGCGATCGTCACGGTGGTGCCGGTGGCGCCCGCTGCCCCGGCGGCGATCGCCTCCACCCGGTCGACCAGCTCGTCCACCACCTCGCCAGTCAGCGCCCTGACCATGAACTCCGCCCTGGTGTACGCCGGCACGATGTTGGGCGCCTCGCCGCCGTGCGTGATCACCCCGTGCAGCCGGGAGGTCTCCGGGACGAACTGGCGCAGCGCGTCGACCCCGACGAAGAACTGGATCATCGCCGCCAGCGCGCTGCGGCCCTCGTGCGCGCTGGCCGCCGCGTGCGCGGCCACGCCGTGGAACTCGATCTCCAGCCGGCGGGTGGCGGTGGCGTGCCGGATCGGCATGGTGGTGTCGCCGGGATGGAACATCAGCGCGGCGTCGACGTCGTCGAACACGCCGGCCTCCAGCAGCAGCACCTTGCCGCCCGCGCCCTCCTCCCCCGGGGTGCCGATGCACGACACCGTGCCCGGCAGCTCGGGCGCGGCCCGGCGCAGGGCCAGCGCCGCGCCCACCCCGCCGGCCGCGATCAGGTTGTGCCCGCAGCCGTGGCCGACGCCGGGCAGCGCGTCGTACTCGCACAGGAACGCGAGCACCGGCGACCCGGAGCCGGCGCGGGCACGGAACGCGGTCCGCAGCCCGCCGACGCCCTCCTCCACCGCGAAGTCCGCGCCCAGCAGCCCGGCGAGCCGGCTGGCCGCGTACTTCTCCTCCAGCGCCAGCTCGGGATGGGCGTGCAGATCGAGGCTCAGCTCGGTCAGGGTCTCGGACAGTGCGCTGATCTCGTCCGCGATCCGTTCGTGGACCTCGGCGCCGGCGCCAGACACGCGTGGGGACCTCCTCTTGACTACAGGACGTGATGCAACAGGCGCTGTGCGTTCCCGCCCAGGATCTTCGCGATGTCGGTGTCGGTCCAGCCGCGGCGCACCAGCCAGGCCGCGGCGTTGCGCGGCGCCTCCGCCGGGTTCTCCATGCCGGCCACGTACGCGGGCACCGGCGTCCCCTCGCGCCCGGGCACCGGCAGCGGCGCCCACCCCGCGGCCGCGTACAGCCCGCTGTGGTCGCCGAAGAAGCTGTCCGGCCCGAGGCCGACATGATCGACGCCCACCAGCGAGGCGATGTACTCCACGTGCGCCATGACCGCGTCCAGGTCGTGCTCGGCGCGGCCGTCCACCCGGGTCGACCCCGGCGAGGCCGACACCCCGATCACGCCGCCGCCGGCGGCCACCGCCCGCAGCACGTCGTCCGGCTTCATCCGGGGGCTCGGCCAGCACGCCCTGGCGCCGGCGTGGCTGATCATCACAGGAGCAGTGCTCGCCTCGGCGGCCAGGATGGCGGTGCGGTCGCCGACGTGGGCGAGGTCGACGAGCATCCCGAGCCGGTTCATCAGCGCGACCGCGTCGCGGCCGAGTCCGCTGAGCCCGTCGTCGACGGACTGGCCCAGCCCGCCGCCGAGCGGGTTGCCGGCGTTGTAGGTCAGCCCGGCCGCGCGGAACCCGGCGGCGTGCAGCTCCTCGATGCCGCCCAGGTCGGTGCCGATGCTGCCCAGGTCCTCCAGCGCCAGCAGCACGCTGGGCCCGGCGTCGGCGCTGTCTGCCTCGGCGCGCATCCCGGCGGCCCAGCGCAGCAGCCGTTGCTGGTCGGGCTCGGCCAGCGCGCTGGCCAGCACCACGTCCAGGCCCGAGCGGCGAAGCCCGGCGTGGCCGAGGCGGTCGGTGCCCTGCTCGTGGTGCCGGGCCCAGGTCTGGGCGGTCAGCGGGTCGGGCAGCCGCACCGGGTGGTCGTGCAGCGACACCACGGTCCCCGCCAGCAGCCGCTGCACCCGTTCGAGCTGGCCGGACGTCAGCTCCAGCGGATATGGCGGCAGCCGGTCGACGTCGCTGGCGAGCGTGATCATGCGTCCACGTCCGCGTTCCTGGTCTCGGGCATGAAGTAGAAGAACAGGCCGGTGACCACGGCGGTGACGCTGACGTAGAGCGGCACCGCCCAGAGGTTGTTGCGGGAGCCGAAGAACTGCATCACGCTCGGCGCGGTGCCGCCGAAGAGCGCGTTCGAGATCGCGTACGGCAGCGCGATGCCGATCGTGCGGACCCTGGGCGGGAACAGCTCCGCGAAAACCGTCGCCAGGTTCGAGTGGTTCAGCGACAGGAACGCCATGCCGACCAGCGAGACCAGCAGCACGCTGCCGAAGCCGCCGGTCATCAGCGTCAGCAGCGGGAACGGCAGGATCACGAACGCGACCGCGTAGACCAGCATCGTCGGCCGGCGCCCGTAGCGGTCGGAGAGCATCGCCGCGAACGGCAACAGCACCACGAAGAACGCCAGCGCGATCGTGTTGGCCAACTGGGCGTCCGCCTTGTCCGCCTTGACGGTCAGCACCGCGTAGGTGGGCAGGTAGGTCAGCCACATGTAGGTGATCACGGACCCGGCGATGGAGATGCCGAACACGAACCAGGCCCCGCGCCGGTGCCCGGCGGCCATCGCGCCCAGCGGCTTCTCCGCGCGCTGCCCGGACTCGGCCAGCCGCACGAACGCCTCCGGCTCGGCCAGCCGGCGCCTGATGTAGAGCCCGACCAGTCCGATCACCGCGCCCAGCGCGAACGGCACCCGCCAGCCCCACGAGGACATCGCGGCGTCGTCGAGCAGCCGGGTGAGCACGGTGGCGCTCAGCGAGGCGCACAGGATGCCCAGCACGACCGACACCTGCTGGAACGACCCGGCGAACGCGCGGCGCCCCGGCCTGGCCCACTCCACCAGGAACGACGCCGAGGTGCCGAACTCGCCGCCGGTGGAGAACCCCTGCAGCAGCCGGCCGACGATCAGGATCGCGGCGGCCAGCCAGCCCACCGAGCCGTGCGTCGGGGCCACCGCGATCAGCAGGCTGCCGGCGGCCATCAGCAGGATCGTGAGCGTCATGCCGTGCCGGCGGCCGTGCCGGTCCGCGTAGCTGCCGAGCACCGCCGCGCCGACCGGGCGCATGAAGAAGCTGATCGCGAACACCAGCAGCGTGGACAGCGTGGCGGACGCACCGCCGCCGGGGAAGAACTGGGCGGCGAAGTACGGCGCGAAGAACCCGTACACCGACCAGTCGAACCATTCGACGAAGTTGCCGATGGTCCCGCCGGCGAGCGCGCGGGCGGTGCCGCCGGCGTCGCGGGTTCGGGCTGAGGTCACCGACAGATAATCGGAGCCGCATCCGTGAACGAGCAACTCTGACGCTCGAAATGCAAGGATCAGTCGCTGCTACCGCCCTGTCATGAAAGATACTGGCCAGATGGACGAAGTCGATCTCCGCGTGGTGGCCGCCCTGGTGGCCCATCCGCGCGCCAGTTGGCCGGCGATCGGCAGGGCCGTCAACGCCTCGGAGGCCACCGTCTCCCGGCGCGCCGGCCGGATCCTGGCCTCGCGGCGCATCCACATCACCGCCACCCTCGACGTGCTGGCCACCGGCCGAGGCGTGCCGGCCTTCGTACGGGTCCGCTGCTCGCCCGGCAGGTCCGTGGCGGTGGCCAACGCGCTCACCCGCTGGCCGAGCGTGCGGTTCGTCTCGCTGGTCTCCGGCGCGGCGGACTGCCTGGTCGAACTGGTCGCCACCGACCGCAACGACCTGCTGGAGCTCACCCTGCTGCGGCTGCCGGAGCTCGACGGCGTCACCGGCAGCAGCTCGGAGGTGGTGCTGCGCCGGTTCGCCACCGGGGTGGGCTGGGACCCCGGCATCCTGGCGCCCGACGCGGTGGCCGCCCTGCGCGCCGACCGGATCGACCGCTGGGACCGCCCCCATCCCAGCGCGCCCGCCCCGGCCCTGACCGAGGTCGACGAGGCGCTGGCCGCCGCGCTGGCCGAGGACGGCAGGGCGCGCTGGCGCGACCTCGCGGCCCGGGCCGGCATCATCGAGAGCACCGCCCGGCGCCGGGTGGAGAACCTGTGCCGGCACGGCGCGCTGCGGCTGCGCACCGTCGTCGAGCCGGAGACCCTGGGCCTACCGGTGACCGCGTTCCTCTGGCTGCGGGTCGACCCCCGGCGGGTGGACGCGGTGGCCGACGAGCTGAGCCGCCGCCCGGAGGTGCTGCTGCTGTGCGCGACGGCCGGGGAGCACACCATGTGCGGCGAGGTGGCCGTCGCGGCGTACTCCGACCTGCACCGCTTCCTGACCGACACGCTCGGCGGGATCGCCGGGATCCGGGACGTGGACGTGACGCTGGGCCTGCGCACCCTCAAGCGCGCGTCCATCGTCAGGCCGTGGTTCCCGCCCGAGGGTTGACGTTCGGCCCACTCGGCTCACTCGTCGAACACGGTGACGGGACTGCGGCACACCCAGCACAGGCGCATGGTGATCGCCTCGGACGGCAGTGCGCGTTCGTCCCCCGGTTCGAGCAGGAACCCGTGCGTGGTCGTGACGTTCTCGCCGCCGGTGGCCTCGTAGCACGCTCGGCAGGCGCCGCTGCGGCACCGCGTGCAGCGGTACCCCCTGCCGGCCCGGATCAGCTCGTCGGCGCCCTCCGCGAACTCCGCGGTGTGCCACGGGTGGTCGCAGTCCGGATCGTCACACCCCGACTCCACGCGCCGGCAGGGCAGGATCGGGTAACCGCAGCGCGCGCAGTGGGTCGTCGACGGGGTCGGCTCCGGCAGGGGCGTGCGCTCGGGAATCTCGATCAGCGAGCCGTCGGCCTCGTCGAAGATCATGATCATGTCCCGGCCGAGGTTGCGCCCCAGGGTCTCCACGATCACGTAGTGGCCCTCGAGGCGAACGTCGCGCCCACGCAGGTACTCCAGCGCGACCGCCTCGCTCCTGACCCAGGACACCTCGTAGACCTGCCCGTTGTCCTTCCTGTCCACGACGATGCCGCTGCCCTCGACGGTGTCGGCGTACTGACGCCACTGTCCGTACGCCTGGGTGCCGGGCTGGTACGCGCGCTGCTTGGGTCGCCACCACCGCATGGCGACAAGTGTGGAGCACGGCGGCCGGGAACGGTCCCGGACGAGCTACGAGACGGCTTCCAGCGGTAGGTCGTTGCCGCGCCAGGTGGCCGCCAGCTCCCGCACCGGCAGGTTGAGCGCCTCGCCGAGGCAGATGATCGTGCCGAACCCGGGCGAGGGCAGCCGCCCGGTCTCGATCTTGCGCAGGGTCTCCGGCGAGATGCCGGCCGCGTGCGCGACCTCCGCCAGGTCGCGTCCGGCTCGCGCGCGGCGCAGCAGGGCGCCGAGGCGCCTGCCGGCTTCGATCTGCTCGGGCGTGAGCGGTTGGCGGACCATGCCCCCAGGATATGGCTGGTATTTCTATACCGGCAAGTGTTAGCGTGTCGGTATAGAAATACCAACATCCTGTGACGCGAGGTATCCGTGATCGAGCTGAAGACGCCCGCCGAGATCCAGCGCATGCACGTGGCCGGGCGTTTCGTCGCCGAGGCGCTCTCCGAGGTGGGTCGGCTCGCCGATGTGGGCGTCAACCTGCTGGACCTGGAGCACCACGTGCGCGGCATGATCAAACGGCGCGGCGCGGAGTCGTGCTACTGGGACTACGCGCCCTCCTTCGGCAAGGGCCCGTTCCGGAACGTCATCTGCCTGTCGGTCAACGACGCCGTCCTGCACGGCCTGCCCCACGACTACACGCTGCGCGACGGCGACGTGCTCAGCGCGGACCTCGCGGTCAGCATCGACGGCTGGGCCGCCGACTCGGCGCGCACGGTCGTCGTCGGCACCGCCGCCGAGGAGGACCTGCGGATCATCCGCGCCACCGAGGAGGCGTTGGAGGCGGCGATCGAGGTGGCGCGCCCCGGCAACCGCCTCGGCGACATCTCGGCGGCGATCTGGGCGGTGGCCCGCGACTACGGCTATCCGGTCAACACCGAGTTCGGTGGTCACGGCATCGGCCGCACCATGCACGAGCAGCTCCACATCCCCAACAAGGGCCGGGCGGGCCGAGGCCTGAAGCTGCGGCCGGGGTTGACCCTCGCGCTCGAACCCTGGTTCGCCCGCACCACCGACCAGATCGTCTTCGACCCCGACGGCTGGACCATCCGGTCGGCCGACGGCTCGCGCACGGCCCACTCCGAGCACACCGTGGCGGTCACTGAGGACGGGCCCCTGGTGCTCACCCGGCGTGAACCATCTTCAGGGCCATGAGGGTGATCAGGACGCTGGAGGCCACGGCGGTCACGAGCCGGCCGCGCGGGCCGGTGAGCGTCCGGCCGAGCGCCGCGCCGCCCCCCGCCAGCAGCAGCTGCCAGCTCGCCGAGGCGGCGACGACGGCGAGCACGTACGCGGCCTCCTCGTCGGCCGAGGCGCCCTGGGCCTGCCGGCCGAGCACCAGCGCGACGAAGTAGACCGCGGGCCACGGGTTGAGCACGGTCAGGCCCAGGTAGGTCAGGTAGGCGCGGGCCGGCCGGATGGGCGTGTCGGCCTTCCCCCGGCTCCTCGGGGCCGTCACCGCGATGCGAACCGCCATGGCGACGAGGACGGCTGCGGCGACCACCCGGAGAGTCCCCGCGTACGGCTGGAGCGCGCCGGCGAGCGCGGCGCCGCCCAGCACCGCCGCGACCGCGTACAGCGCGTCCGCGGATGCCGCGCCCATGGCAGCCGCCGCGCCGGTGCGAAACGACGTCCGCGCGGTCATGTCCACCATGAGCACGGCGACGGCGCCGACGGGCACGGCCACCCCGTACCCGGCCCAGAGCCCGGCGACTATCGAGTCCGTCATGCCCCCAGCGTCGGCGCGGACAATCGTTCGCGTCCATCGAATGTTTCCGCGCGGTACCGTGTTGACTGGCCACATGATTGACCGGAGGCTCCAGACACTCCGTGTGCTCCACGCCTGGGGCACCGTGACCGCCGCCGCCGAGGCGCTGCACCTCACCCCGTCGACGGTCTCGCAGCAGCTGCGCCAGCTCGCCGCGGAGCTGAACGTCACCCTGCTCGAGCCTGAAGGACGCCGGGTACGGCTCACCCCCGCGGCGCTCGCCCTGATCCGGCATGCCCATTCGCTGTCCGTCCAGTGGGAACGGGCCGAGGCCGACCTGGCGACCTACCGCGAGGGCGTGGCGGGACGGCTGCGGGTCACCGCCGTGTCCACGGTGCTCACCGCGATCGCGGCGCCCGCGCTGGCGCGGCTGCGAGCCTCGCACCCGCACCTGGAGTGCGAGCTCGGCGAGGATCCGGATGCCGATCGGTACCGGCTGCTGCTGACCGGGCGGGCCGACATCGCCGTGGTCATCCCGGCCCCGGACGCGCCGCCGCCCGACGACCCGAGGTACGAGCGGCACCCGCTGCTCGAGGAGCCGCAGGACCTGCTCGTCCCGTCCGGCCACCCGCTGGCGTCCGGTGGGTCCGCGCACCTCACCGACGCCGCCGACGAGACCTGGGTGCGCGCGGGCGACCCCCGGGACCAGCACCGGCTGCTGCTCGGCGCGTGCGCGACCGCCGGCTTCACCCCGCGCCTGGCGCACGGCGCCGTCGACTGGTTCGCGGTGGCCGCCCTGGTGGCCTACGGCTACGGCGTCGCCCTGGTGCCCCGGCTCGCGCCGCTGCCGGGTGAGCTCGGCGTGGTCCGGGTGCCGTTGCACGGACCGGCGGCTCCGGTGCGGCGGCTGGTGACCTGCGTGCGGCGCGGCAGCGCGGAGCAGCCGCCCATCGCCCACGGCCTGGCCGCGCTGCGCGAGGCCGCCGCGGCATGGGAGCGCGGGAGGACGTGACCGGTCAGGTCGGGGAGTGTGTGGTGATTCCGGCGATCAGTGCGTTGATCACGTGCCGGAGCGCGTCGGGGTCGAGCCGGCGTTCCGGTTCGAGCAGCCACTGGACCATCAGCCCGTCCGCGAATGCGATGAAGATCGACGCGATCGTGTCGCCGCACGCTCGGTCCGCGCCGATGCCGGCGTCGATCCCGGCGGCGATGCCGGTGCGGAGCTCGTCGTAGAGCCTGGCGAGCTGTTCGCGGGCCTGCGGCGAGCGCTGCGCGTGGGCGAACGCCTCGACGACGCCGACCACCAGCGCCCGCTCGGACTCGAAGATCTCGTAGAGGTGCTCCACCTCGGCCAGCAGGTTGGACCGGGGGTCGGTCGCGGCCCGGGCGGCGAGGGAGCGTTGGAACCCCCTGATCCAGCGGCGGCCGCACTCCGCGACCGCCTCGCCGAGCAGCCCGTCCATCGAGCCGAAGTGATAGCGGATCGCGCCGAGGCTGACCTCCGCCGACCCGGCCACGTCGCGCGCCGTGGTGCCACCGTAGCCGCGCTCGCGCAGGCACACGATCGCCGCCTCCAGCAGAGCCTCGCGATTGCCCATGAAACTCCTTGCACAAATGTCTTAAGACAAACGTATCATCCCGGTATGAGTGCCAACGTCGACACCAGCGGACCGCACGGCGTGGCGGCCCGTCGAGCGCGCGGGCCACGCGGCCGTGACCTTCCGAGATACTGGGCGGGGATGGCGCGCGACCCCCTGGCCTGCTACGCGGACCTGCGCCGGGACTACGGGGACGTCGTCCGCATCCCCTTCACCCCTCGGCGGACGTTCTACCTGCTCGGCCGGCCCGAGCACGCCGAGCACGTCCTCGTCGCCCACCAGGACCGCTACGCCAAGGCGTTCACCTACCGGGCGCTGAAGACGTTCATCGGCGACGGCCTGCTCACCAGCGAAGGCGACACCTGGCGGCGGCATCGCCGGTTGGTGCAACCCGTGTTCAGCCGCCGCCACGTGCAGGCCTTCGCGCCGACCATGGTCGCCTCGGCCACCGCGCGGGCGGCGACCTGGGCGCGCCGCGAGTCGATCGACATCGCGACCGAGATGCGCACGCTGACCATGGACGTCGTCGGCAGGGTCCTGTTCGGCACCGACCTCGCCTCGGGCGCCGAACGCATCGGTGGCTCGGTGACCCGGCTGCAGGAGTCCGCGCTGGTCGCGACGCTGTTCCCCACGCGGGCGCGGTCGCTGGTCCCCGGCCTCGCGGCCGCGTCGGACACGCTGGACGACCTCGTCGGCACCGTGGTCGAGCGGCGCATCGCCAACCCGCACGACACCCCGAGCGACCTGCTGGACCTGCTGCTCGCCTCCACCGGCGACGGGCCGCCGCTGACCGCCCGGGAGGTCCGCGACGAGGTCAGCACGCTGGTGCTGGCCGGCCACGAGACCACCGCGAGCACCCTGGCCTGGACGTTCGCCCTGCTGTCCCGGTTCCCCGCCGCCCGCGAGCGGCTGCACGCCGAGGTCGACGAGGTACTCGCCGGGCGCGACCCTCGGGCCGGCGACGTCGACAGGCTCGGTTGGACGAACGCGGTCATCTCGGAGGCGATGCGGCTCTACCCACCCGCGTGGACCATCGAGCGCGACGCCGTCGAGGCCGACGTCATCACCGGTGTCGACATACCGGCGGGATCGACAGTGGTCGTCTCCCCCTACCTGCTGCACCGCGACCCGGAGTTCTGGCCGAACCCGGAAGGGTTCGACCCCGCCCGGTTCCTGCCCGGCCACACCGGCGACCGGCCCAGGTGCTCCTACCTGCCCTTCGGCGGCGGTCGGCGGATCTGCGTCGGAGCGAGCTTCGCCCAGCTCGAAGCGGCCCTGATACTCGCCACGGTGGCCAGCCGCTACCGGCTCGACCTCGCCCCCGGCGCCCGGGTGCGGGCCCGCGCCGGCGTCACCCTGCACCCCCGTGGCGCCATCCCGATGACGGTCACCGCCCGGGCCGGATGACCGGTCAGGCTCCGGCCGCCCCGCTCTAGGCGACCGGGCGGATCCGGCCGCCGGTCCGGTCCCGGATCGCGGCTTCCAACCGGTCGCGGGCCTCGGTCTGGGCGGCGATCCGCTCGTTGAGGACGGCCAGCCGCTCCCGCGCGACCCGCAGGCCCACGTCCGAGGGCGGGGCGGCCGCGATGTCGCCGTCCAGGCAGGGCAGGAACACCCGTACGTCGTCGACGGTGAGCCCGGCGGCCAGCAGGTAGCGGATGTTGCGGACCCGTACCCTCGCGCGCTCGTCGTAGACGCGGTAGCCGTTCGCGGCCCGCCGCGAGGAGATCAGCCCGGCCTGCTCGTAGTGCCGCAACGCCCGCGCGGTCGTCCCGCTCGCCGCGGCCAGCTCGCCGATCCTCACCCGCGCCACCTCTCGCCTCACGCCACGACCGCCCCGCCGTCCACCGGGAGCACCACGCCGGTGACGAACGACGCGGTAGGTGCGGCGAGTTGGACGATCGCCCAGGCTACCTCCTCGGGACGGCCGATCCGGCCCAGCGGGGTGTGCGCCAGCTGCCACTCCCGCACCGCGGCCAGGCGCTCGGGCGTCAGGCCCTGGTGCTCGCCGATGGGGGTCTCGATCGCTCCGGGCGCCACCGCGGCCGCCCGGATGCCCCGGGGCGCCAGCTCCACCGCCCAAGCTCGGGTGAGCGCCTCCAGCGCGGTCTTGGTCGCCGCGTAGACCGAGTTGCCGGGCCAGCCCCGCTGTCCCACCGAGGTGCTGACGTTGACGATCACCCCGCGCGAACTCTCCAGCGCCGGCAGCGCGGCCTGGGCGAGGTGGATGGGCGCGACCAGGTTGGTGGCGAGCTGTGCCGCGATCGCCTCCGCCGTCAGCGTCCCCAGGGCACCGCTCCGGACGATGCCGGCGTTGTTGACCAGGACGTCGAGCCGTCCGTGTGCCTCCAGCACCGCCCGGACGATCCGCTCGGGTTCGCCCTCGGCGGTGACATCGGCGGCCAGCGGGGTGATCCGCTCGTGGCCGGCGGCGGTCCGGCGGAGCGGCTCGGCCCGCCGCCCGACCGCGACCACGTGGGCGCCCTGGGCGTGGAAGGCGCGGGCGGTGGCCTCGCCGATCCCGGTGCCGGCGCCGGTGATGACGACGACCCTTGTGTTCGTGCTGTCCATGCGGCCAGCGTGGAACCCTGCCGTCAATGGCAAGGTCCAGGAACTGTGGCCCGCTTCATGCGAGGAGCGCCCCGAACCCGGGCTCGTCGGGTGAGCGCCGGGTCAGCTCGGTGGCAGCGTGCCCAGGATCAGTGCGAGCACGATCAGGATTCCCACCACGATCACGACAGCACGAACGAACTTCTCACGCCGGCGGGCGCGCCGCGCCATGACCCTCCACCCCCGAAGACCGACCCAGCAACACGACCTCGGTGCCCCTCAACTCCGGACCGTACCCGCCGACGGCGGCCGTCGTCACGATCACCAGGCGTCGGGGCTCACGCCCTGCATGACCGGCTGGAAGGTGCCCACCTGGACCGACTTGAGGGACAGCTCCGGGTAGCCCACCGGCTTGCCGTCCGGGCCGATCAGGGTGACCACCACCGGGCCGGCCGCGCCGGGCACCGTCAGCTTGGTGGTGGTGGCCACGAACACGTCGCTGCTGGACTTGGGGCCGGCCACCAGCTTGACGCCGGCGAACGCGCTCTGGCCGGGCTGCAGCGTGGTCGGGGTGGCCGCGCCGGGCTGGTTCACCTGCTGCACGGGCACCGGTACCGGGCTGTTGTTCGCGGCCAGAAAGCTCAGTTGGGGCCAGCCGTTGAGGCTCAGCGGCGCGTTGCCCTTGTTGGTGACCGCGAGGATCTCCGAACCCGGCTGCTGCTGATGGGTCAGCTCCGCGCCGACCGGCACACCGCCCGGCGCCGCCCATGCCGTCGAGGACCCGGCCAGCACGAGCCCGACCGCGGCCGCGACCGCTCCCAGGACCCGGTTCATCCCCCACCGCCGTGCCGTCCTGAACCGACGCCCCTCAGTCCGCATAAGCCGCTCCACACCCGCCCATCTGGTTGCCATCCGTCGGGCGCCCGGCGCGCCCAACCCGGTCAACGAATCACTCGTTTGGTGGATACGGGCCGATGGCCAGCGTCTCGATCATCTCGAGCTCCCTGTCGATCTTCGCGGCGGCCGCGCGGGGGTCGGGTGACGGGGTCCGCGCGCGCTGGTGTTCGAGGTGCGCCAGCAGGGTCTGGTCGCCCACCGGGCGGGCGGCGAAGGCGATCGCGATCGCGGCGTTCTGCATGACGCACCAGCCCGGCCGGAGCCTGGCGTCCATCGCGTCCTCGCGGCCGTCGGTGTCGCGCACCAGCAGGCGCAGGAACTCGCCGCGCCGCTCGACGATGCGCAGGTGGGCGAGGCCCGGCTCGTAGCGGGGGGCGGAGCTCTCCAGGTCGGAGACGACCCGCCACACGGCGTCGAAGGGGGCGGCGATGCGGCGGCGCCGAACGGCGCATCCGGGCAACGCCGCCGCGAGGATGGCGAGTCGGTCGATCGGGTCGATGTCGGGGAGCACCACGGGGTCGTTCACGATTCCCACACCTCCCGGAACGCGGCCCTGGCGCGATGCAGCCGCGACTTGACGGTTCCTGTCGGTATCCCCAGCGTGGTGGCGATCTCCTGTTCGCTGAGGCCTTCCCGGGTGCGCAGGACCAGCACGACGCGCTGGGAGACCGGCAGGCGCGCCAGGGCGTCGTCGATGTCCACCAGGCCCTCGGGGGACGAGGCGTGGCGGACCAGGTCCGTCTGGTCCGTGGCGACCTCCAGGTCGTGCCGGCGGGCGAGCCGTATCGCCGTGCGGACCGTCACCGACCGCACCCACGTCATGATCGCCTCGGGGGCGCGCAGCGAGGGCAGCGCCTGGAAGACGGCGAGCAAGGCCTCCTGCGTCGCGTCGTCGGCCGCCGCCGGGGCGATCCGCGCGCACAGCCGGCGGACATACGGGGCCAGCTCGTCGAGCAGCCGGTCCAACGCGAGCGCGTCTCCCCGCTGGGCGGCCGTGACGTTCTCCGGGTCCACGTGAGAAAAGTAGGCCGGAACCTCCCGGAGGTTCCCCGCCACCTTCTCGTGGAGAGCACGGCAACACGAAAGGGGCAAGTTCTGTGACACAAGACCTGGTCATCGTCGGCGCGGGGGTCACCGGGCTGACCGCGGCCATCGAGGCGGCCGAACACGGCCGGCGGGTGACGGTCGTCGAGGCACACTCGCGGCCGGGTGGGCGGGCGCGCTCGCTGCCGGAGCCGTTCCGGGCCAACCTCGGTCCGCACGCCGTCTACGTGGACGGGCCGTGGTGGGCGTGGCTGGCCAGCCGGGGGCTCACGCCTCCGGTCGTGGCGGCGCCGAGCGGTGGCAGCCTGGTCAGGACAGAGGGCCGGCTGCGCCCGTGGCCGGCCGAGCTGGGCCGGGCCGCCGCCGCGCTGTCCGCCGAGGCGCCGGTGGACGAGCCGTTCCGCGGCTGGCTGCTCCGCCACGTCGACGCGAGCACGGCCGAGGCCATCGTCGGGCTGACGTTCATCTTCACCTTCGACCACGACCCCGGGCGGCTGTCGGCCGCGTTCGTCCACCAGCGCCTCCGCCGCGCGCTCGCCGGCGGGGCGCGGTACGTGACCGGCGGGTGGTCCACGCTGGTCGACCTCCTGGCCGAGCGGGCCACCGACCTCGGAGTGCGGATCGACACCGGGACGCGGGTGTCCGCCGTGCCCGCCGGGCCCGCGATCCTGGCCACCAGCCTGGCCACGGCCCGCCAGCTGACCGGCGACCGGGAGCTGACCTGGCCCGGCGCCCGGGTGGTCACCATCGACCTGGGTCTGGAGGCCGACGGCGGACCGGACTGGTTCCGGGTGCTGGACCTGGACGACCGGATCTACGCCGCCCGCTACAGCCTCGCCGACCCGTCCCTGGCCCCGCCCGGGCAGGAGCTCGTCCAGATCGCCGCCGCCTGCGCCCCCGCCGAACGGAAGGCCGACGCCGAACACCGGGTGGAACGCCTGCTCGACCAGTCCTGGCCCGGCTGGCGCGAGCGCGTGCGGTGGCACCGGAGCGCGCTGCGCACCGACTGCACCGGGGCGCTGGACCTACCCGGGACGACGTGGCACGACCGGCCGGCAGTCGGCCGAGGCGACACCCTCGCGGTGGCCACCGACCAGTCCGCCGCGCCGGGGCTGCTCGCCGAGGTCGCGATCGCCGCCGCGCACCGCGCCCTCGAACGGCTCGGCGTGGTGTCGCGGGATCAGTTGGCGGGCCGCTCGTAGCGGACCTCGCCGCCGACCACCGTCGCCAGGACCTGGATGTCCGCGATCGCCTCCGGCTCGACCGCGAGCGGGTCGTCGGACAGCACCGCCAGGTCGGCGAGCTTGCCGGCGGCCAGGGTTCCCTTGAGGTGCTCCTCGTGCACGGCGTACGCGGAGCCGTGGGTGTACGCCCGCAGCGCGTCCGCCGCGCTGACCCGCTCGGCGGGTGCCAGCTCGCGGCCCGACGCGGTCCGCCGGTTGACCATGTCGTGGATGCCCAGCAGCGGCGCGCCGGAGGCGACCGGTGCGTCGCTGCTGCCGGGCAGCACCATGCCGGCGTCGAGCAGGCTCCGCATCCGGTAGCACAGCTCGCTGCGCTGCGGGCCCAGCGCGTCCGCCATGCCGTCGCCGATCTCGGTGATGAACCGGCCCTGCGGCACCGCGACCACGCCCAGGCGGGCGGCGCGCGCGATCTGCTCGTCGCTGGCCACCGCGAAGTGCTCGATGCGGTGCCGGGCGTTCGGCCTTGGCAGCGCGCGCTGGGCCTCGTCGTAGACGTCGAGCACGGCGTCCACGGCGGCGTCGCCGATGGCGTGCGCGGCCACCTGCCAGCCCGCCCGGTGCGCGCCGATCATCACCGCGCGCATCTGCTCGTGGGTGAACAGCAGGAAGCCGCTGTTGTCCCGCTCGCCGTGGTAGCAGCACTTGAGGGCGGCGGAGCGGCCGATCAGGGAGCCGTCGGTGAGGATCTTCATCGGCCCGATGCGCAGCCACTCGTCGCCGAACCCGCTGCGCAGGCCCAGGTCCACGCCGCGAAGCTCCGGCTCGGACGCGAACTCGTGCAGCGTGGTCGCGTAGGGCATCACCGTCATGCGGATGCCCAGCGCGCCGGACTCGCGGGCGCGGTGGAACGCGTGCAGGTCCAGTGGGCTGTTGCCGATGCCGTCGATGGCGCCGATGCCGGGCTCGGTGACGCTGGTCAGGCCCTCGGACAGGCCGACGCGCGAGGCCTCGGCGAGGTTCGCCTCGATCTCGTCCAGGCCCAGCGGCTCGAACGCGGTGGTCACCAGCGGCATGGCCTTCTCCTGCAGCAGGCCCACCGCCCGGCCCTCGGCGTCGCGCGCCACGTGCCCGCCGTCGACGTCCGGCACGCCCCGGCGGTCGGCGTACCCGGCGCGGGCGAAGGCCGCCGTGTTGGCCACGCCCATGTGCCCGGAGACGTGCTCGATCCAGATCGGGCGCCTGCCCGTCGCCTCGTCCAGCCGTGCCGCGTCCGGATGCTGGCCGATCTTGTTCTGGTCGTAGCCGGCGGCGAAGATCCACGCGTCCGGCGGCGTCTCCCTGGCGGCCGCCGCCACGGCGTCGTAGAGCGCCGCGAGCGTGCCGACCCGGTCCGAGCGCAGGTCCAGCCCGCGCAGCCGGCGCCCGCGCAGGCTCAGGTGGTGATGCGCGTCGTTGAACCCCGGCACCACGTGCGCGCCGCCGAGGTCGACGGTCCGGTCCGAGGCGACCCCGTCCAGCTCGTCGTCGAACCCGACGATCCGCCCGTGCAGCACCCCGATGCGCGCCGCCGTGGGGCGACGCTCGTCGAGGGTCCGGAACCGGCCGCCTTCGAAGATCGTGTCGACGCGCATACCGGCACGCTACGGAACCGCGCGGGGCGTCCGCGACTACCTGAAGTGGCGGCTCACCATGCCGAGACAGCATGCTGCCCCGGTGAACCTTCACCGCCTGCGATGCTTCCTCGCGGTGGTCGACACCGGCACCGTGACGGCGGCCGCGCGCCGGTTGCGGATCGCCCAGCCCGCGCTGAGCCGCCAGGTGCACGCGCTGGAGCGGGAGGTCGGGCTGCAGCTGTTCACCCGCCACCACAACAAGCTGCGGCTGACCCCGGCCGGCGTCGAGTTCGCCCGCATGGTCCGGCACCTGATCGTGCTCTCCGACGACGTGCACGCCGCGGCGGGCGGGCTGGCCAGCGGCGCCGTGCGGCGGCTGGTGGTGGCCGCGACCCCGACCACGATCACCGGCCTGATCGCCCCGTTCGTCGCCACGCTCGGCGCCGCCGACCCGCTGCTGCTGACCCGTCCCGCCGGGCACCTGGAGCTGTACGACGCGCTGCGCGGCGGTGTCGACGCGATCGTCTCCCCCGCCTCGCCCGAGGCCGGGTTCGCCCGTCACCGGCTCGGCGCCGTGGCGCTGCGCGCGTTCGTGTCCCCCGACCACCCCTGGGCGCGGGAGCGCCGCGCCGCCGTCGGGCTTGCCGAGTTGACCGGGCAGCCGCTGATCCTGCCGTCCGACGCGACGACCAGCCGGCGGGTGCTGGACACCGCCGTCGCCCGGTGCGGGCTGGCCTACGACGCGGTCGAGGAGTGCGACGACGGAAACACCGTGCAGGCCAACGCGGCGGCCGGCCGGGGCGTCGCCGTGCTCACCGACCCGCCGCGCTTCGGCACCTACCCGGTCTCGGTCCGCGAGGACTCCGACGACCCGGGCAGCGAGCTGACGGTGCACCTGCACGCGGCGTGGCGGCCGCAGCACTACGCCTCGTCGCTGATCGAGGACCTGGTGCGCCGGCTCGGGCGGTTCCTGGGCTCGCCGGAGCACCTGCGCCCGCACGCCCGCCACGAGCACCCGGGTGCATGCCGGGACGGCATGGAGAACCTCGCGGAGAGGTATTGGCCGGCATCGGAGCCGCGAGCTTAGTCTCCCGCGCACCGCCTCCAACGCCCCTCCAACGCCCCTCCAACGCCGGAGAGACGCCCATGACGCAGCCCGAGACCGAGCCGGTCCGCCCCTCGGAGAAGCAGATCGGCCGGATCGCGGCCGCCGCGTACATCGGAACGGCGCTGGAGTGGTACGACTTCTTCCTGTTCGGGACCACCGCCGCGCTGGTGTTCGCGCCGCTGTTCTTCCCCGGCGACGACCCGGTGCTCTCGACGCTGTCGGCGTTCCTGAGCTTCGCCGTCGGGTTCGTGGCCCGCCCGGTCGGCGCGGTCATCTTCGGGCACATCGGCGACCGGTACGGCCGGCGGGTGGCGCTGGTCGCCACCATCGCGCTGATGGGCGGTGCCACCGCGCTGATCGGCGTGCTCCCCGGCTACGCCAGCGCCGGGGTGATCGCACCGGTGCTGCTGACGATCCTGCGCGCGGTGCAGGGCGCGGCCACCGGGGGCGAATGGGGCGGCGCGACCCTGCTGGCGATCGAGTACGCGGCACCGGAGCGGCGCGGGTTCTACGCCGCGATCGTGCAGCAGGGCTCGCCGACCGGGACCCTGCTCTCCACCGGCGCCGTCGCGCTGGTGAGCCTGCTGCCCCGCTCGGAGTTCCTGTCCTGGGGTTGGCGGCTGCCCTACCTGGCGTCGATCGTGCTGGTGGCGGTGGCGCTGTGGCTGCGGTGGCGGGTCGAGGAGACGCCGACGTTCCGGGCGCTGGCGGCGCGCCAGGAGGTGGAGCGGGCGCCGGTGCTGGAGCTGTTCAGGCGCGCGCCGGGGCGGCTGGTCATCGGGATCGCCGCGTACCTGGTCAACAACGCCGGGTTCTTCATCATCACCACCTTCATGATCAGTTACGCGACCCGGGTGCGGGAGCTGCCCTCCAGCGTGATCCTCAACGCGCTCACCGTCGGCGCGCTGGGGCAGATGGTCGGCCTGGTCGTCTCCGGCAAGCTCGCCGATCGGTACGGCTCGCCCCGGACGGTGATCCTGGGCTCGGTGTTCAGCGTGGTGTTCGCCTATCCGTTGTTCGTCGTCGTGGACAGCGGGAGCACGTGGTTGATCCTGGTCGGATACGCCCTCACGTTCGGGCTGGGCACCATCGCCTACGGGCCGGTCGGGCACCTGCTCTCCCAGTTGTTCCCGCCCCGGTTGCACTACAGCGGCCTGGCGCTGTCCGCGAACCTGTCCGGCGTGATCGCCGGGTTCATGCCCGCGCTGGCGACCTGGATGCTCACCCGCTCCGGGAACGCCTCCTGGGGGCCGGCGTCGCTGTACGCGCTCATCGCGGTCATTTCTCTGGTCGGCTCGATAGTGGCCGCCCGGATCGTCAGGTCGAGCGCGTGATCTTCTCGACGCTGTAGCCGGTGGTGCGGATGCCGAATGCCACGACACCGGCGGAGATCAGCGCCATGACACATGCGATGCCGATGAACGTCGCGGACGGACCCCACGCCGACAGCGCGGCCACCAGGTAGAACGGACTGAGCGCGGCCGACAGCCGCCCCAGCGAGAAGATCCAGCCGCAGGCGGACGCGCGAATGTTGGTGGGGAACTGCTCGAACGTGTAGGCGTTCAACGCGTTGGACAGCACGTTCGAGACGAGCGTGTAGGTGAAGCCCGCGACGACGATACCGACCGAGCTTGTCGACAACCCGAAGGACGCCCCGAGCGCGCCCATGACCGCGATCGACACGGCGACGATCCATTTGCGCTCGAAGCGGTCCAACAGCGGGATGGACAGCAGGCTTCCCAGCGGATAACCGAGGAAGGTCAGGGATACGAACAGCAGGGTGCCGGTCGTGGCGAAGCCTCGGGACTCCAGCGAGAGAGCGGCGAGGGTGCCGAAACCGCTCCAGCCGATGACGACCACACCCCACGAGGCGCTGAGGAGCAGAAAACGTCGGCGAAACGGCGGCCGGACGACCGATTTCAGATCCGCGCGAGCGGGAGCCGGTACCGAGGGCGCGTCCGTTTGTACGGGCGGCCGGCCCTGAGCCACCCGCGCCTGTCGTTCGAAGTCGGCGACGATGCGATCCGCCTCGTCGATCCGGCCCACCGACGCCAGCCACCGGGGCGATTCGGGAAGCCCCCGGCGCATCAGCGCCGCCGCCACCGCGCCGAGCGCCCCCAGCGCGAAAACCCACCGCCACCCGGCGACCCCGAGCGGGCTCGCCGGCGCCAGCGTGAAGGACAGAAATCCCACGACGGGAGCGGCGGTATAGGCGACGGTGAACGCGATCGCGGTGAGCCGGCCCCGTTGCTTCGGCGGCAGGAGGTCGACGAAGAACGCGCTGACCACCGGGATCTCGCCGCCCATTCCGACGCCCGCGAGGAACCGGGCGATGACCAGGACCGTCTCGTTCGGCGAGAACGCCGCGACCAGGGTGAACACCGAATAGGTAGCGACGGTCACCATGAACGCGTTGCGCCGGCCGATCCGGTCCGCGAGCGGGGCCACCAGCGCCGCCCCGAGAAACGCCCCGATCAGCGAGGACGCCAATATCAGCGACAGCGCCGGCCCGGCCACCTTGAACTCCGCCTTGAGCGTGGTCGAGAGAATTCCGGTGAGGAAGACCTCGTACAGCTCGAAGAATGTCCCGGCGGCCAGCACGAGGATGATTTTGTAATGGAAGGAGCTGACCGGTAAGGCATCGAGACGCTGGCCGATGCCCCGCGCCGCGGCGGTGAAGGTGTCCATGGAGCGATCAATCTCCTCTTCGACGAAAGTCACTCAACTCACCGCGAAACTGCGGGCGTTCAAAAAGTAGCGACACATTAGATCACGAAGTTTGGGCTGTCAAGAACCGTGCGCGCTCTGCGCGCAGCCGATCACGGAAATGATCCACCCGTGCGCGCAGAGCGCGCAGTCCGCCACTCGCGGTTGCCAGGGCGGTCGGGCTCTGCTTATAGTCGGCCGCCTCAATCGAAATCGAGGAGGGCGCATCTTGGGCGTCGACGTACGAACCGAGGGGCGGATTGGCTGGATTCAGCTCAACCGCCCGGAGAAGCTGAATGCTCTGAATGCCCAGATGTTTGCCGACTTCCGTCAGGCGCTCGACGACCTCGAAGCCGACCAGACCGTGCGCTGCATTATCGTCCACGGCGCCGGGCGTGCTTTCTGCGTCGGGTTCGACGTGGACTCGCAGCGTTCCACCGATGAGGACGCCCGGCTGTCGGCGTACGACGACTGGGTGGGTCTTCGCAAGAACCTCGACCCATTGGCTGGCGGTGTGGCGGTGCACGAAACCGGTCATCGCCGCCGTGCACGGCTACTGCATGGGCCTGGCCACCCAGTTGGCGGTCTGTTGTGACATCACCGTCATCGCCGAGGACGCCGTCGTCGGGTGGCCCTCGCTGCCGCTGGGCGGCGGCCTGCTCTCGCCGATGAGCTGCTGGTTGATCGGGCCGAAGAAGGCGAAGGAACTGTCGTACATCGCCGGCAGCCGCATGTCCGGAACCGAGGCGCACGAGCTGGGCTGGGCCAACCACGCGGTTCCGGCCGCCGACGTGCTGACCCGGGCGGAAAAAATTGCCCGGCAGATCGCCCGCACCCCGCCCGACCTGTTGCGGATCAAAAAGGCGGCGCTCAACCGCATGATGGACCTGTCCGGATTCACCGAGGTCGCACTGGCCGGCGCCGAGTTCGACGCCATCGCGCACGACAGCCCGGGAATGATGTCGATTACCGCGAAGATCGACGAACTGGGCCTGAAGGGCGCCATGGCGTGGTTCGACAGCCAGGGTGATGACGATGACTGACGTCGGCCAGGTTTCCGGGGACCTGTTCTGGGACGACCTTCGGGTCGGCATGCGCGCGACCAGCCCCGGTCGAACGATCACCGAGTCGGACGTCATGACGTTCGCCGGGCTGAGCGGCGATTTCAACCAACTGCACGTCGACGCGGTGTTCGCCGCGGAACAGGGTTTCGGCGGAAATCGTCTCGTGTACGGGATCCTGGGGGTGGCGATCGCGAGCGGACTGCACACCCGGACCTGGTTGGGAACCGGGACCCAGCGAAACAGCGTCGCGTTGCTGGAGCTTCAGTGGAACTTTGCGGGTCCGATCTTCATCAATGACACAGTCACGCTGACGGTCAGCGTCGTCGACCTGCGGCCAACCTCTGACGGCCGTCGTGGAATTGTCAAGTTCGAGCGTCTTCTCACCAACCACGACGGCCTGGTCGTCCAACGAGGGACTACCGTGGGAATGATGAAACGCAAGCCCGGCGAATCGGGCTCCTGACATGGAACTGAGCCCCAAGAGCGTTCCGCTCCAAGACCTGGAACATGTGATCAACGCGATAGTCGTCCCCCGGCCGATCGCCTGGATCACCACCACCGAACCGTCCACCGGAGTGCACAACCTCGCGCCGTTCAGCTACTACAACGCGGTGTCCATGGCGCCGCCGGTCATCAGCGTGGCCTTCAGCCCGAAAGGCAAGAAGGACACGTTGGAGAACATTCGGAGCACCGGCGAGTTCGTGGTGAACGTGCCGACCCACGAGCTGGGCAGCGCCATGGTGGCCTCCTCGGACCAGGTCGCCGCGGACGTCGACGAGATCGAGATGGTCGGGCTGTCCACGGCGCCGAGCGCCGAGGTGCTCCCGCCCCGGCTGGGCGAGTCGCCGGTCAGCCTGGAGTGCCGGCTCGACCGCGAGATCGGCGTCTACGACTGCGTCATGGTGCTGGGCGAGGTCGTGCACGTGCACGTGGACGAGTCGGTGATGGCGAACGGGCGGGTGGCCGTCGAGCGGCTGCACCCCGTCGGCCGGCTCGGCGGGAGCCTGTACACGCACGTCGAGACCTCGTACCGGATGCGGTGGCCGAGCAGCTGGGCGACGTCGTCGTGACGATCCCGACGGTGGCCGGCGCTGTCGAGCCCGCCGAGCTGGGCCGCACCCTGATGCACGAGCACATCTTCGTGGTGGACCCCGAGCTGAGCCGCGACCGCCCCGGCGAGTTCGACGAGCCCGCCGAGATCGAGCGGGCCAGGCGGTCGCTGCGCGAGCTGAAGGCCTCCGGCTTCGACACGCTGGTGGACATGACGGTCATCGGCCTGGGGCGCGACGTCGACCGGGTCCGCAGGGCCGTCGAGGGCACCGGCATGAACGTCATCGTGGCGACCGGCATCTACACCTTCGGAGCGCTGCCGAACTACTTCCGCGCGCGAGGCCCCGGGACGGCGAACGGCGGCGAGGACCCGGTCCTGGAGATGCTGCTGCGCGACACCCGGGTCGGGATCGGCGGGACGGGCGTGCGCGCCGGGGTGCTGAAGTGCGTGATCGACGCCTTCGGCGCCACCCCGGACGTGGAGCGGTCCACCCGGGCGGTCGGGCGGGCGCACCGGGCGGTGGGCACGCCGATCAGCACGCACTCGCACGCGCCCTCGCGCTCGGGCCTGGTGCAGCAGGACCTGCTGGCCTCGGAGGGCGTCGACCTCGGCCGGGTGCTCATCGGGCACTGCGACGACACCGACGACCTGGACTACCTGACCCGGCTGATCGAGCGGGGCTCGTACCTCGGCGTCGACCGTTTCGGGCTGGAGACCATTCGCCCGGACGCGGACCGGGTCCGCACCGTCGCCGAGCTCTGCCGGCGGGGCTACGCGGAGCGGCTGGTCCTTTCTCACGACGCGTCCTGTTTCACCATGAACTATCCGACGGACACCCGGCAACGCGTTCTGCCCAACTGGCGGCACGGCGCGATCGGCGACACGTTCATTCCGGCCCTGCTCGCCGCCGGGGTCACCGATGACCAGGTGGAGCGGATGCTCCGGGGAAATCCGGCGGCCTTTCTGGGTCGCACGGATCCTTACTGACACAAGAGAACCAGGAGACCTTTTCGTGCCGCAGGACAAGATTGTCGCGTCCGCGTCGTCGGCCGTCGCGGACGTGCCGGACGGCGCTAGCATCGCCATTGCCGGGTTCGGCGTCACGCACAGCTTCCCCTGCACGCTCACCGTGGCGTTGCGCAAGGCGGGGCCGCGCCACCTGCGGCTGGTCGCGAACTCGCTCGGTGAGAACGAGCTCCGCTCGATCAGCCTGGTCGAGAACGACCAGGTCGACAGCCTGGTGGTGTCGTTCTCCGGTCGTGCCGGCGGTGGCACGTCCAGCGCCGAGCGGATGGTGGCGGACGGTCGACTCCAGCTCGAACTGTGCCCGCAGGGCACCCTCGTCGAGCGGTTGCGGGCGGCCGGCGCCGGCATCGGTGCCTTCTTCACCCGCACCGGGGTGAACACCGCCATCGCGGAAGGCAAGGAGGTGCGGCGGCTCAATGGCGTCGACCACGTCCTGGAGACGGCGCTGCCCGTCGACTACTCGCTCATTCGGGGCTTTCGGGGCGATCGGTTCGGCAACATTCAGTTCCGGGGCAACGGGGCGAACTTCATGCCCGCGTTCGCCAAGGCGGGCCGGGTGGTGATCGTCGAGGTGGACGAGGTGGTCGACGAGATCGCCCCGGAGGACGTCGACCTTCCCGGCGTGTTCGTGGACCGCGTGGTGCGGACCGACCTGACGCTTCCGGTGGACTTCATCGCCTCCCAGCGCAAGGCTCCCACCACCCGCGCGAGCTATGACGGCAGGCCCGCCTGGTCCCGGGCCGAAATGGCCGAGGTCGCCGCCGACATGCTGCCCGACCCCAGCTACGTGAACCTGGGCCTGGGCATTCCCACGCTGATCTCGAACTACATAGACGGCCGCGACATCCAGCTGCACGCGGAGAACGGGATCCTCGGCTACGGCGAGCTGGCGCCGACCGACGACTACGACAAGGACATCTTCAACGCCGCCGGGGAGTACGTCCGCCTTCGGCCGGGCGCGTCCTTCTTCGAGAGCGTGGAGTCGTTCGAGATGGTGCGCGGTGGTCACATCGACGTGGTCGTGCTCGGGGCGTACGAGGTGGACGCGGAGGGCAGCATCGCGAACTGGTCGCGGCCGCTGGTGGGCGGCGCCATCGGGGGCGCGATGGACCTGGTGGCGAGCGGGCGCGACGTGATGGTCATGCTCACCCACCTGTCCTCGAAGGGACGCCCGAAGCTGGTGCGCAAGTGCGGTCTTCCGCTCACCGGTGCCCGCTGCGTCACCTCCGTCGTCACGGACATCGCGGCGATGCGCCGCGTCGACGACACCTACGTGGTGGAGCGGGTGGCGCCGGGGTTCACCCGCGACGACGTGGTGCGCATGACGGACTTCCCGCTGGACTTCGCCTGACGGTGCTCGGTGAACAGGCCCTCGATGCGGCGGGCCGACTGGTGCAGCACCGGGACCATCCGCAGGACGGCTCGCGGGTTCGGGATCGACCGGGCGTGCACGCTGAAGCTCATGGCGGCCTGGACGTTGCGGTCCGAGGTGTAGATGGGCACCGCGACCGCGACCAGGCCGACGATCATCTCCTGGTTGATGACGCAATGGCCGTTGCGCCTGATCTGGCCCAGCAGCGTGCGCAGTACCTGCCGGTCGGTCACCGTGTTGTGCGTGTACGGAAGCAGGCTGGCGGTGGACAGGTACCGCTCGATCTCGACGACCGGTTGGAAGGCGAGCAGCAGGCGCCCCAGCGAGTTGCAGTAGGCCGGGCGGCGGGTGCCCACCGGAACCGTCATCAGTGGCGCCTTCGGCGCTTCGGCGCGGGCGACGTTGATCGTCTCGTCCCCGTCGAGACGCCCGATCGACACGGCGACGCCGTGCTTTCGGGAGAGCTTGGTCAGCTCGGTGACGAGGGCCTGGCCGGTCGACATCGGGGTTGGCTCCGAGGGCATGGCACGGCCGGGCGCCACCCAGTAACGGACGCCGTCGGTCTGGACGTACCCGAGGTCGCGCAGCGTGAGCAGATAGCGACGCGCCGCCGTCCTGGTGACGCCGGCGGCGTCGGCGACCTCGGAGACCGTCCTCGGCGTGGTGTCCTGGAACGACCGCAACACGTCCAGCCCGCGCTGCAGCGACTGCACGAAGTACGGGTCCCGCTCGGCACCTGCCATGGAGGTGTTATAGATACTCGGCCGGGCACAGTCAACGCGTCAGGACGGCTCGCAGCGGTCCCAGGCCCATCGGCCCGAGCCGCAGCGCCCGCATGTGGAAGTCCTTCAGGTCGAAGCCGGGGGCGCGCTCGGCCTCGGCCCGCACCTGCCGCCACAGCCGCGCGCCCACCCGGAACGCCAACGCCTGCGCGGGCCACCCGAGGTACCTGTCGACCTCGAAACGCGCGGTCGCGGCGTCGGCGCCCGCCGCCTTCTGGAGCACCTCGACGCCCAGCTCGGGCGTCCAGCGGGTGGCCTTGGTCAGGCCGTTGCCGGCCGGGATCGGAAGTCCGAGGTGCAGGCCCATGTCGATCACGATCCGGGCGGCGCGCCACCGCTGGCCGTAGAGCATCCCCAGCCGCTCCCCGGGGGTGCGGAGCAGGCCCAGCTCGTCGGTGAGGCGCTCGGCGTAGTGCGCCCAGCCCTCCACGTACCCGTGCACGTGCGCCATCGACCGCTGCCACGGGTGCAGGCTCGGCTCCGCCATCGCGACGCAGATCTGCAGGTGGTGGCCGGGGACTGCCTCGTGGTGCACGGTGGTCACCGCGCGCCAGGGGAACGAGGTGCCGTCGGCGGGCGGCGACCACCAGACGCGGCCGGGCCGGGAGAAGGACGGGTCGGGCGCGGTGTAGTACATGACCCCGGTGGTCGTGGTGGACAGCCGGCACTCCGGCCGGCGGGCCACGGGCGGCAGGTCGAAATGGACGCCGTCGACCGCGTCCACCACCTCGTCGACCCGGCCCTGCAGCCAGGCGAGCAGCTCGTCCGGGGCGGACAGGCGCGCGGACGGGTCGGCGTCGAGCGCGGCGGCGGCCTGGTCGAGCGAACCGGCGCCGAGCTCGGAGGCGACCGAGGACATCTCGGCGGTGAGCCGGGCCAGCTCGTCCCAGCCGAAGGCGTACGTCTCCTCCAGGTCCACGTCGTCGCCCAGGAACGCGCGCGCCGTGACGCCGTAGAGCTCGCGCCCCACCCCGTCGGACGCCCGGGCGCGCGGCAACAGCTCCGTACGCAGGAACTCCGCGAACGCCGCGGTGGCCGCCGTGGCGTCCGCCGCCGCGCTGGCCAGCCCGGGTTCGGGGCCGACCAGCCCGCGGTAGAAGTCGTCGCGGCCGACCCAGCGCTCGCACTGCTCGGCGACGGCGAAGACCTGCCGCCGTGCGACGACGTGCCCCGCCGCCTGTGCCTCCCGCAGCGTGGCGGCGTAGTCGGCGAGCGCGGCCGGGACCAGGCGCAGGTGCTCGCCGACCCGTTGCCAGTCGTCAGGTGTGACGTGCGGCAGGTTGTCGAACACCTCGCGGACCTGGTGCACGGGGGTGGCGAGCGGCGCCAGCAACGCCCTGGTGAAGCCGGCGTCGTCCATGGCCAGCTCGCTGCGCAGCCGCTCCTGGAGCGCGAGCCCCAGCACGCCGTCCGTCGACCCGCGCACCGAGGCCAGCGCCCGCTGCCATGCGTCGCGGCGGCGGCCGAAGTCCTCGGGCGCGAGCGCCGGCATGACCACGTACGGCTCGCGCCCGAGCGCCTCGGCGGCGGCCGGGTCCACCGGCTCCAGCTCGGCCAGCAACCGGTCGGCGACGTCCCCGGCGGTGGTCACGGGGGTGGTCACGGCACCGGTGGCGTCACGGCCAGGATGAACCGGGCGAGCTTGCCGCTGTCGTTGCAGAACCGGTGCGCCAGCCGGGAGTCGAACGTCAACGCCTCCCCCGCCACCACCACGTGCCGCTCGTCGTCGATCTCCACCACGACCTCGCCCTCCAGCACCACGATGCACTCCGTCGACTCGTGGCCCCGGCGCACCGACGAGCTGACGTTGCCGGGCAGCATGGTGGCCGCCAGCACCTCCAGCTCGCCGCGCCCCGGCGTGAGCCGCTCGTAGCTGATCTCCCCCTGCGGCGCGGTCAGCCGCATCCGCTCGCCGGGCCGCGACAGGTGCACCAGCGGCGCGTTCGGCTCGCTGAACAGCTCGGCGACCTCGGAGCTGAACACGGTGGCCAGCTTGCGCAGGGTGGACAGGCTGGGCTCGGTCACGCCGTTCTCGAGCTGGCTGAGCAGCGCCGCCGACACCTCGGCGCGGGCGGCCAGCTCGCGCAGTGTCATCTTGTGCCGCAGCCGCAGCTCACGCAGCCGTTCACCGATCATCGGCCAGCTCCTCGACCCGATGGCAGGCGACCAGGTCGCCGCCGGCCTCGCGCAGCGGCGGCTCGGTGAGGCACACCTCGCGCGCGTGCGGGCAGCGCGGGCGGAACCGGCATCCCGGCGGCGCCGACGACGGGTCCGGCACCTCGCCGCGCAGCACCGCCGGCAGCATCGGCGCCCGCGAGATCCGAGGGATGGCGCCCACCAGCGCGCGGGTGTACGGGTGGTTCGGACACGCCATGAGCTTACGAGTGGGCGCCTCCTCGACGATCTTGCCGAGGTACATGACCGCCGTTCGGTCCGCGATGTCGTGCACCAGCGCCAGGTCGTGCGAGATGAACAGCAGCCCCATGGTCAGCTCCCGCACCAGCGAGAGCAGCAGGGAGACCACCTGCGCCTGGGCGGAGGCGTCCAGCGCGGTGACGGGCTCGTCGGCGATGATCAGCTCGGGCTCGGCGGCCAGCGCCCTGGCGATGGCCAGCCGCTGCCGCTGGCCGCCGGAGAACTGGTGCGGGTAGCCGCTCGCGGCCTCGGGCGGCATGCCCACGCGGTCGAGCAGCCGGGCCACCCGGTCCTCGCTGGCTTCACCGGGCGGGATGCCGTCGAGGATCTGCGAGCCGACGGTGCGGCGCGGGTTCAGCGAGCCGCCGGGGTCCTGGAAGATCATCTGTAGCTTGGTCTGTGCGGTGTCCCGGCGGCGCCAGCCCAGCGGCGTGACGGGCTCGCCGTCGAACGCGACGGTGCCGGCGGTGGGCGCGGACAGGCCGGCGGCGACCCGGGCCAAGGACGACTTGCCGCAGCCGGACTCCCCGACCAGGCCGACGACTTCGCCCGCGCCGACGCGCAGGTCGACCCCGGCGACGGCGAGGACGGTGCCGCGACCGCGGGCCCGGTGCTCGACCCGCACGTCCCGCATGACCAGCCTGCTCATGTCAACTCCGGAGCAACTCGGCAGGCGAGCGCGCGTCCGTCGCCGATCGGCAGCACCGGAGGCGGTGTGGCCGCGCAGGCGTCCTCGGCGAACGTGCACCGGGGCTGGAACGGGCACCCGGGCAGGACCTCGGCCGCCGACACCGGCGAGCCCGGGATGGCGCGCAGCGAGCGGGTGGTGGAGAGCCCGTGCGGGCGGGCGCCGAGCAGCGCGGCCGTATAGGGATGCCGAGGTGCGGTGAGGACATCGCCGGTCGCGCCGCTCTCCATCACCCGGCCCGCGTAGAACACGTACGCGCGCTGGGCCAGCGCCGACAGCACGCCGAGGTCGTGGGTGATGAACAGCACGGCGAGGTCACCGTCCCGGCGCAGCTCCTCCAGCAGGGCCAGGATCCCGGCCTGCACCGTGACGTCCAGCGCGGTCGTCGGCTCGTCCGCGATGAGCAGCCGGGGCCGGCGGGCCAGCGCGATGGCCAGGGCGATGCGCTGGCGCATGCCCCCGGAGAACTGGTGAGGGTAGCGGCGCAGGGCCGTCTCCGGCCGGGGGATCCGCATCCGGTCGAGCAGCTCGACCGCGCGGGCGCGGGCCTCGGACCTGCCGACCCCCATGTGCTCGGTGAGCTGGGTGCCGATGCTGAGCATGGGGTGCAGCGCCGAGCTGGAGTCCTGGAACACCATCGCAATGCCGCCGCCCCGCACGTCCTGCCACTCCCGCCGCTCCAGCCCCACCAGCTCGCGCCCGTCGAACCGTACCGAGCCCTCCACGACCGCTCCCGGCGGCAGCAGGTTCAGCAGCGTGAGCGCGGTCAGGCTCTTGCCCGACCCGCTCTCGCCGGCGATCCCCACGATCTCCCCGCTGTTGACGTAAAGATCAAGGTGCTTGATCACCTGCACCTGGCCGGACGGGGTTGGCAGCGACACCGCGAGGCCTTCGACCTCCAGCAAGGGGCTCATCTTCGCGGATCCAACCAGTCACGGACCGCGTCGCCGAGCAGGTTGAAGGCCAGCACGGCGGTCAGGATCGCGACGCCCGGCGTGATGCTCACCCACCACTTGGACAGGTCGTTCGCTCCCCCGGCGATCATGGCGCCCCACTCGGGCGCGGGCGGGCGCGGACCGAGCCCGAGGAAGGACAGCGAGGCCAGCATGAGCACGGCCTCGCCCAACTGCAGGCTGGCCAGCACCACCGCCGGCCCCACGCTGTTGGGCACCACGTCCCGGCGCAGCGCCAGCCACGGCCCCACGCCCAGCATCCGCGACGCCGCGACGAAGTCCGAGCCCCGGATGGACAGCACCGCGCCCCGCACCACCCGCGCGTACGTCGGCCACGAGACCAGCACGAGCGCCAGCACCGCGTTGCGCGCGCTGGGCCCGAACGCCGCGCTGACCACCATCGCCAGGATGATCGGCGGAAAGGCGAACACCAGGTCGGTCAGCCGCATCAACGACTCGTCCACCCACCGCCCCACATACCCCGCGAGCAGCCCGAGACCCCCACCGATGGCCAGCGCCAGCGCGACGATCACCACCGCGAGCGGCAGCGACAGCCGAGCCCCGTAGAGGATCCGGCTCAGCACGTCGCGGCCGAGCTGGTCGGTCCCCAGCCAGTGCGGCGGCGACGGCGGCGTGTAGTACGGACCCGCCTGCACCAGCGGGTCGAACGGAGCGAGCAGCGGCGCCGCCACCGCCACCGCCGCCCACAGCGCCAGGATCGTGATCGCGGCGGCGACCAGCGCCCTCGGCCGTCGGCGCCGGCGCACCGGCCGCAGCCCGAACCACCGGCGGACCGGGACGTCCACGGTCGTCATGAGACGCGGATGCGCGGGTCGATCACGCCGTACAGCACGTCGACCAGCAGGTTGACCAGCGTGTAGACGAATGCGACGAACAGCCCCACGCCCATGATGGCCGGCAGGTCGAGGTTGAGCGCCGCGCGGTAGGCGTACTGGCCGATGCCCGGCCAGCTGTAGATCTGCTCGATCAGCACCGTGCCGGACAGCAGCGAGGCCAGCGCCAGCCCGCCGACCGTCACCACCTGCACCAGCCCGGCCCGCAGCACGTGCCGGCGCAGCACCGTGAACCTGGGCAGCCCCTTGGCGTAGGCGGCCTTGACGTAGTCCTGGTCCAGCACCTCCAGCATGGCCGAGCGGACGAACCGGATGAGCACCGAGACGGTGATGCAGGTCAGCACCAGCACCGGCAGCGCCAGGTGCGCCACCGCGTCCCAGAACACGATCGTCCGCCCGGCCAGCAGGGCGTCCACCGTGTAGAGGCCGGTGATGGGCGCGGGCGGGGTGTACACGGTGGCCAGCCGGCCGCCGTTCGGCGCGAGCCCCAGCTTGTAGAAGAAGACGTACAGCACGACGATCGCCAGCCAGAACGGCGGGGTGGACAGGCCGGTCAGCGCGGCCGCCCGGATGGTCTGGTCGGCGGCGCGGTCCTTGCGCACGGCGGCCCACATGCCCAGCGCGACGCTGATCACCAGCGAGAGCACCAGGGCGGGCAGCGCGATCTCCAGCGTGGCCGGGACGTACCTGACCAGCTCGGACAGGATCGGGTTGCCGGTGGCCTGGGAGGTGCCGAGGTCGCCGTGCAGCAGGTTCGTCAGGTAGGTGGCGTACTGCACCGGCAGCGGCTTGTCGAGGCCCCACTTGGCCTTGTAGGCGGCCACGATCGCCGGGTCCTGCTGCGCGGTCTCGCTCAGGTTGGTCAGCGACGGGTCGCCGGGCACCGCCTGCACCAGCAGGAAGGTCAGCACCGTGACGCCGAGCAGCAGCCCGGCGGTGATCGCCACCTTCCTGGCGACGAACCTGGGCAGCGCGTTCATCGGGTGCCGATGTCGGCCAGCTCGACGATCCAGCCGGCCGCCGTGTACCCGGCGTTGGTGAGGTTCGCGCTGCTCACCACGGTGGTCGAGTTGTACACCAGGGTGATGTACGGGGAGGTGCGGTTCATCAGCCGCTGCCAGTCCCGCAGGTGGGTCACCTGCTCGTCCACGTCGCGCGCGGTGAGCACCTTCTGGGCGGCGGCCACCGTGGCCGGGTCGGCGCGCGCCGCGGCCCAGCCGGCCGCCTGCGCGGTGGAGCCGCCGGGCATCAGGTCGGCCACCACGGACGCGGCCACCGGGTAGTTCAACGACTGCGGGCTGAAGCTCAGCGGCACCCGCCCGGACCTGCGCTGGTCCAGGAACGAGGCGATGGGCGCCGGGTCCAGCTCGATGCGGATGCCGGCCTTGGCCGCGTCGCCCTGCACCTTCGCGGCGACGGTGCCGAGGTCGACGCCGCCGTAGGTGATCGCGGGGTAGAGCAGCTTCACCGGCCGGTCGCCGACGCCGGACTTCGCGAGCAGCGCTTTCGCCGTGTCCAGGTCCTGGGTGCGGGCCTCCGAGGGCGGCAGCGCGCCGGCGTAGGCGGTGGGGACGATCCCGGCGGCGGGCGTGCCGGCCGGCCCGAACAGCGCCGCGGCGCCCTGGTAGTCCAGCGCGGCGCGCAGCGCACCGACCCAGTCCGGGTTGGCGGTCACCGGCGAGACGGCCGGGTCGGCGTGCAGCCGCAGCTGGTAGTAGGTGTCCGGGCTGCCCGAGCGCTGCAGCTCGGCGGGCAGCTCGGACAGGGCGTTGCCGGCCAGGTCCAGGGCGATCTCGGACGCCGGCAGCTTCGTCATGGTCAGCTTCTGGTTCTGGACGTCCATGTTCTGGAACACCACGCGCGGGAAGGCCGGCTTGGCGCGCCAGTAGTTCGGGTTGGCGGTCAGCACGATCCGCGACGCCGCGTCGAAGGACTCGACGACGTACGGGCCGCTGCCCAGCGTCGAGGTGTTCAGGTAGTTGCTCAGCGTGTCCGCCGAGGAGGCGTTCTCCGCGTCGGTGCCGCCGTGCTCGACGGTGCGCTTGGAGTTGAGGATGCCGGCGTAGGGCTCGGCGAGGATGGTCGGCACGTTCGGGTCGACGGCGTCGCTGGTCACCACGACGGTGTCGGGGCCGGTCGCGGTGACGCTCAGGCCCTTGACGATGGCCGAGGCGCTGCCCTTGAGGTTCTTCAGCCGGTTCAGGCTGAACACCACGTCGCTCGCGGTCACCGGCGTGCCGTCGGAGAACCTCGCCGCCGGGTCGAGCACGAAGGTGAACGTCCTGCCGTCGGGGGCGGCGGTGTAGGACCTGGCCAGCTCGGGCACGGGCTTGGAGATGTCCGCGCCCTTGAAGGTGACCAGCGTGTCGTAGAGCGAGTGCACGACGACGTTGCCGGTGGGCTCGTACACCCGGCCGGGGTCCAGGGTCTTGACCACGAACGAGGTGTCCACCGTCAACGACCTGCCGGCCAGCTCGTCCTGCGCGTTGTTGCCGCCGCAGCCACTGAGCAGGAGCGCGACGACGGTGGCCACCACAGCGAACGCAGACCTCATGACGTCCCTTCCGACATTCGTGCCAGCAGCACCACCGGCGGCGACCCGTGCGACAGCAGCCAGTCGTGGAACGCCTTGACGCCGAGCCCTCGGCGCGAGCGCAGCCGGTGGATCAGGTCCCGGCCCAGGACGTACGACGACGGGTACGTCGGGTTGTCGTGGCGGGTGTAGCGGCGGACCTCGCCCTCGGCCATGTGCCGGTCCATGCCGGCCTCGCGGCGCATCAGCTCGATCGCCGCGTCGAGCGTGAGCGTGCCGGTGTGCAGGCCGACGTCCACGACGACGCGCAGCGCCCGCCACAGGGCGTTGCGCCGCTTGAACAGCCGCACCGCGTCGTCGGCCAGGAACCCGGTCTCCTCCAGCAGGTCCTCGACGTACAGGCCCCAGCCTTCCACGAACTGCGGCGTGGCGAAGTGGCGCAGCACCGAGCCACGGTCGGTGCCGAGCTTGTGGTGGACGTACTGCAGGTGGTGGCCGGGGTAGGTCTCGTGCCCGGCGATCGAGGCCGCGAACGCGTAGCAGTTGTCCCGCATGTGCTCGCGCACCCGCTCGTGCGGCGCCTCGGGGTCGGCCGGGGTGATGCGGAACCCGCTGCGCAGCCCCGGCGCGTACGGCGGGCTGGGCGACATCACCCCCAGCGGCAGGCCCTCGCGCTGGTACTCAGGCACCCACTCCATCTCGCAGGCCTCGCCGTCCGGGATGGTGACCAGCTCGTGCCGCGCGGTGTGCTCCCTGGCGCGGCGCATCTGGTCGCCGTACGTGCTGAGGAACTCCGGCGGCCGGGGGTGCCGGTCCTTGATCCGGTCGATCTGCTCGTGCCAGGGCGCGTCCCGGTCCAGCGACGCGGCGAACCGCTCCAGCTCCGCCCGCTCCCGCTCGACGAGGCTCCGTCCGTACTCCGCCAGCCCGCCGGCGTCGATGTCCAGGTGGTGGAAGGTGCCGAGCAGGAAGTCCACGTGCGCGACGCCGCAGGACCACGACCCCCGCGCCCGCTCGCCCAGCTCGTCGACGTACGCGGTGAACTCACCGAGCGCCGGGAGCGCCTTGCTCGCCGCCGCCACCACGTCTGCCGCCAGCGCGGGCGGCAGCGTCTCGGCGTGGCCGGGCACCGCCCGCTCGACGAACCGCTCCAGCCCCCGGGCCGAGGCGGAGCCCATCCGCGCCCACAGCGGCGGCGTCGCCTCGGTCAGGTTGGCCTTCGCCCGCGCGCAATGATCCGGAAGCCCCCTCAACCGCGCGAGCAGCGCCTCCCCGGCGAAGGCCGGATCCAGGTCGCCGCGCATGAGCACCGACAGCGCGTCGCCCATCCGCTCGGCGTACCAGTAGGGCGCGCGCTCCCAGACCCGCTCGACGTCGTGCCGGCGAACCGAGGTGCGCAGCTCGGTCAGCAGCACGCTGTGCTCCAGCCATTCCCGGGTGCCGGCGGCCGGCATGGGCCGCTGCTCGGCGTCCGCCAGCAGCCGCCGGCGTTCGCCTGCGAACCCTTCGATGGCGTCGGGCTCGATGTCGCCGAGGCGGGCGTGCGCGCGCTCGTCGCCCTGGCCGGACGCCAGGATCGGATCGGCCTCGAACAGCAGCTCGACATGCGGGTGCAGGCCGGATGCCGCTGCCGTCGCCATCGACGCCTCCCGTCCGCGCCGGTCAGCGACCGGCCGCCGGAAGGATAGTCATGGTGAACTTCGTATGTCTATGGTGAACGTCCCGGCCGCCGGGCCTGACCGCCGAGGGCCGGATGATCCGTGCAGCCGGTCCGTCTGGTCGTCGAGGTGGCCGTCGAGCCGGGTGCGCAACAGCCGGACCCAGGAGGCCGGGAGCACCTCAGGGTGGTCGAGCAGGCGCCGCGCGGCGGCCAGGTCGGCGCGGTCGACGTTGAGCACGCGGTGCGCCTCGGCCGCTGTGATGCCGTGTCGCGGGCGGACGAGCGGGTCGAGGCGTTCGCCGGCGGCCACCCGGCCGGGGCGCAGTACCGCGCAGTAGAACCCGGTCCGGCCGGTGCGCTGGGTCTGGACCGCCATGTCCGCGATGCCGTGGTGCGCGGCCAGCTTGTAGCAGGGCCGGCGCGGTTGCGTCACCTGGAGCACGGCGGTGCCGACGGCGTAGACGGCGCCGAGCACGGCGTCGCCCTCCAGGAGCCCGGCGATCGTGAGGTTCTCCCCGAACGCCGGCGCGGTGAACCGCCCCCAGGCCGAGTAGTGCTCGTTCGGGTAGAGCAGCACCGCCTTGTTCGGCCCGCCGTGGTGCGTCCGGTCGCCCTGCTCGTCGCCGCTCAACCCGAGCCGGGTGACCTCGACCGGCCCCTGGACCGGGGTCTTCGCGATGCCCGACGGCACGCTCCGGCCGCGCCAGGACAGCGGCCGCGCGGCGCCGACGGACACGAGCAGCACCCGCCCGCCGGTCATCGACGGACCGCGAGCGCGTGCTCGGCCCAGCGGCGCAGGATCCGCTCCCCCGCGGCGGCCACCGCCCGGGCCGCGTCCGGGGCCACCACGGTCCCCGAGGGCAGGTGCGGGCGCACCCTGGCGAGTGCGTCGGCGTCCAGCTCGACGTGGAACTGCAGCCCGTACGACCCGCCGACCCGGAACGCCTGGTGCGCGTACCGCGTCGAGCTGGCCAGCGGCACGCCGCGCTCGGGCAGCTCGAAGGTGTCCTGGTGCCAGTGCACGACCGGCAGCTCCGGCCCGGACGGCCCGAGCACCGGGTCGGCCAGCCCGTCCGGGGTGAGCGCGACGGTCCCGACGCCGACCTCCAGCTCCGGCCCGCGCCAGACGCTCGCGCCCAGCGCCGCCGCGAGGAGCTGCGCGCCCAGGCAGACACCGAGCACCGGCCGGCCCCGGCGGACGCACCGCGCGATCAGCTCCCGCTCGTTCGCGAGATGTGGGTGATCCCGGTCGTCGAGGGCGCCCATCGGCCCGCCGAGCACCACGAGCACATCGAGCCCCGACGCCTCCGGCAGCGGTTCACCCAGGTCGGCGCGCACCACCCGCACCTCGGCGCCGGCCTCGGCCAGCGCCGGCGCGATCAGGCCGGGCCCCTCGAACGGAACGTGTTGAACCACCACCGCCTGCAACCGGGCCTCCTCGGGGTGCTCCCTTCCGCGAGCATCCCACAAGCTAGCTAGGACTCCTACCTAGTTTGTCGCGACCACGGGCTCGTGCTCCGGGCAGTCGGTGCGCAGGTCGACCAGGGGCAACGGCGCCTCGAGCAGGTCACAGCGGTGCGGCGCGGCCGGGTCGGTCCGGGCGTTGGGCCTGAAGAAGCGGCAGCTGGTGCACGTCCGCACCACGCTCACCACGCCCTGGCGTTGCAGGTCCGCGATGACCCGCAGCAGGCCGTGCAGGGTGGCGGCCCGGTCCGCGACCGGCAGCCCGGCGAGCGCCGCCAGCAACGGCCCGTCCCACGGCGCCAGCTCGCCCGCGACCGCCTCGCCGCCGGCGGTGAGCGTGAGCAGCCGACGGCGCCCGTCCGCGCCCGGCGAGCGCGTCACCAGCCCCTTCCGCTCCAGCGCAGTCACCGCGTCGGACATCGTCGGCGTGGTGACGTCGAACTCGGCGGCGAGCGCGCTGACCTCGCGGCGGACCGTCGGCCGCCGGGACAGCGCGAGCACCGCCTGCTGCTGCAACGGCGACAGCCCGTGCGCGCGGGCGCTGTGCTGGGCCAGCGAGCGCAGCCCGTGCCCGAGCCGCTCGATCGCGTCGGCCAGCCGCCGGTCCAGGTCCGCCACGCCGCCCGCCTCAAGACATAGGACTCCTACTTACCGGAGAGGATACGACGCGGGCGCCCGAGACCGGGGCGCGTTGAGGCACACGCCCATGCAGCCGAGCACCACGGCGGCGGTCACCGGCACCGACCAGGTGATCCGCTCGCCGAGCAGCAGGGCCGACCAGGCGATGGCCAGGAACGGCTGGGCGAGGTTGAGCTGGCCGACCCGGGCGGTCCCGCCCGCCGCGAGCCCGAGGTACCACAGCACGGACCCGACGAACATGCTGGCCACGCCCGCGTACCCGAAGCCGACCCAGGCCCGCGCCGGGATCGCCCCGAATGTCCGCGTCGAAGCCGCCACCGCGAGCAGCACCGCCGCCGCCGGGGCCAGCAGGATCATCGCCCAGCACAGCGTCCGGGTGCCGCCGAGCCGCCGCGCCACCCGGCCGCCCTCCACGTATCCGACCGCGACGCTCAGGATGCTGGCGACCAGCCACCCGTCCGCCGCGCTCGGCCCGCCCCCGCCCTGCACCAGGGCGAACGCGACCACCGCCGCGAACCCGACCGCACACGCCAGCCAGAACCGCGCCGGCGGCCGCTCCCCGGTCCGCAGCGCGGACAGCACGGCGGTCGCCGCCGGCGCCAGGCCGATCACCACCGCGCCGTGATAGGCCGGAACCCGCTCCACCGCCAGCGCCAGGAACAGCGGGAACCCCACGGCCAGCCCCACGCCGGTGACGAGCAGGCTGGGCACCAGCTCGCGCCCCGGCCAGCCCAGCCGCCCGGTCACCAGCAGCGTGGCCAGCCCGAGCACGGCCGCGATCACGATCCGGCCGTAGGTGAGGACGTCGGCGCCGAACACGCCGGCCGCCACCCGGGTCGCCGGGGCGGTGCCGCTGAAGCAGAGCACGCCGGCGGCGCCGAACGCCAGGCCGTCGGTCCAGCGGCTCACGGCCCGTCGCCCTCGGGGGAGCGGCGGGCGCGGTGGTCGCGGACGTGTTGACGGTTCCCGCACCTGTTCTGCGCGCACCAGCGGCGGGTGCCCGGCCGGGAGGTGTCGACGAACAGGAACGCGCAGTCCGGGGCGGCGCACTCCCGGAGCCGGTCGGCCAGCGGCCCGGTCAGCACGTCGATGCAGTCCCTGGCCACCGTCGCCAGCGCGGCCGCGACCGGCTCCCCGGCCGACCAGCGCACGCCGCCGGACGGCGTCAGCTGGGGAAACCGGTCAGGATGGGCCGCGGTCGCGTTCACCACCGCGATGTCCGCCGCATCCGGTGCCCGCCCCGCCAGGTGCCGGCCGAACAACCGGTAACCGGCCTCCCGCAGCGCCCGGGCGCTCGCGAGCTGCTCGGGGGTCGCCCGCGCGCCGTCCCCACACAGCCCCGCCGCGCACAGCCACCGGGCCAGGTCGGCGGGGTCGCGCAGCTGCTCGACCGGCTCCCGGTGCCGCCACAGCAGCGTCGAGCACAGGTCCAGGCTGGGCCGCCCGGCGCGGAACCGGAACGAGTCCCCGTCCGCCGTCCACCGCGCCACGACCTCACCGTAACGCCTTTAACCCATTACGGCAAAGGTCACCGCCAGAACTCGACCTGGTGCTCGGCGGAGACATCCACCGGCCCGATCCCCTCGGTGTCGAGCCGCTGCGCGAGCTTCGGGTCCTCGACCGGAGCCCAGCGAGGCAGGCCGGGGCCGTTGGGGTCTCCGGTGTGGGCGAACTGTGCCCAGTACCGGATCATGAGGTCCGCCAGGTTGCGCTGGGCGTCGCTGAGCGGCCGCCCGTACCCGACGGCGGTGAACAGGTACTGCAGCTCCGAGGTGTGGTACGCGCCGGTGGCGAAGGCGGGCGGTGGGACCGTCGACATCCAGGGGGCCGCCCGATCGGTGAACTCGTAGGCATAGGTCGGGGCCTTCCCCGCCAGGCGCCGGTTCAGCTCCCGCATCGGGACGGCGTACGTGGCATCGGTGATGACTGCCGCCCACGCCTCGGCCGCCGAGCCGAAGCGCTCCGGCGGGTAGCGGGCCAGCACCGCGTCCGCCCTGTCGCCCGCCCAGGCCCGTATCCGCGCGACATACGCGGCGGTGTCGGCCGGGGGTTCGAGCGCCGGGCCGATGCGGTACTCGTCGCGGGTGATGCCGTGCATGATCGGCACCCTGGGCAGCTCGGCGGTGGCGGGGTCGACCGGGAGGACGCCCCCGCCGATCGTCGGGCCGAACCAGTCCTGGAACGCGGTGGCCTCCTCCAGCCTGCTCGCCGGCACCGCCCGCAGGCACGCCGTGGCCGTCGCCGGGTCCGCGCAGCCGAGCTTGGCCGCCACGGCCACACCCTGGGTGTTCGCCGACGTCCGGGAGCGCGGGAACCCCGACGGATCCGGGCTCGGCGACCCGTCCTGGCCGGGCCCAGCGGTCATCGGCCCAGTGGTCATCGTGCACGGCTCGCTCTGGATGATGGCCCGGTGGAACAGCCCCCGCGACCTCGGCGCGACCAGGTGGGCGCAGACGCTGCGCGCCCCCGACGACTGCCCGAAGATCGTCACCGAGCCGGGGTCGCCGCCGAACGCGGCCGCGTTGCGCTGGACCCACCGCAGCGCCGCCTGCTGGTCCTCCAGGCCGAAGTTGCCGGACGCCTCGCCCATCGCGGGGTGGGCGAGGAACCCGAGCGCGCCGAGCCGGTAGTTGAGCGTGACGACCATGACGCCGCCGCGTTCGGCCAGCATGCTCGCGCCGTAGTCCGCCCCGGACCCCCAGACGTAGGCGCCGCCGTGAATCCACACCATCACCGGCGCCGGCCGCTCGGTGCGCAGCGGCGCCGCGACGTTCAGCGACAGGCAGTCCTCGACGCCCCTGGCCGGCTGTCCGGGAAAGGCGGGCTGCGCGCACGGCTCGGTGTACTGGGTGGCGTCCCTGACCTCGGTCCACCGACCCGGCGGACGCGGCGACGACCACCGCAGGTCGCCGACCGGCGCGGCGGCGTACGGGATGCCTCGGTACTCCCGGGTGCCGCTGCCGATCACGCCGCGCACCGGGCCGCTGTCGGTGGCGACGACCTCGCCGTCCGGGAGGTCAGGCGGAGCGGCGGGGAGGTTCGCCAGGACGATCCCGACCGCCGCGGCCACCAGCACCACCGCCGCCAGCGACCACTTCCACGACTTCCTCACCGCGCCCTCCGCCGACGTACGCCAGGCCGATCACAACCTCGCAGATCGGCCGGCCCTCACGGAAGGTGATTAGCCTCCGGGCGCGGTGGCCTGTTGCACAGGTGCAGCAGCCCGGGCGGACCGTCGTGGCGGAACCACTCGGTGCCGTAGACGGAGGCGAAGTCGTGGCCGGGCAGCGTGGCGGCGTCGATCTGGCTGGCGTGGGCGGTCACCGCCGCGTACTTGCGCGCGACGGTGTCGGGCTCGCCGGTCACGGTGAGGGTGATCTCGTCGCTGGTACGGCCGAAGCCCACGCCCGCCGACCTCGCCGCGCCCTGCACCAGGTGCCGGCCCGGCCCGTGGTGGCGCAGGCGCTCGCGGTCGACGGTGACCCGGTAGCTGTCGGCGCGGACCATGCCGGCGGCGGTGGCGCCGATCCGGTGGGTGGCGCGGTGGTCGGGGTGGCCGTAGATGCCCTGTTCGTCGTCGTAGATCATCGTGTCGGCGGCCTCGGCCTCCACCAGCCGCGCGATCCGGCGCGCCAGCCGGTCCGGGTCGGCGGCGGCGAGCGCGCGCGGATGGGTGCCGCTGGCCCAGCCAGGCAGGCCCGAGTCGCGCTGGCCGAGCAGCACCAGCCGGGCCACCCCGAGCTCCGCCGCGGAGCGCTCCACCTCGGTGATCCGCTGCTGCGCGACGGTGCGCCCGCGCTCCAACGGCACCCTGGACTCGCCGAGCTCACCGGCCGTGGCCACCACCAGGACCACCCTGGCCCCGGCGTCGGCGAGGCGCCGCAGCGTGATGCCGGTGAAGATTGCCTCGTCGTCGGGATGCGCGTGCAGGGCGAGGACGGTACGGCCGCGAACGTCGAACGTGCTGAGCATGATGTGTGATCACCCAGGATCGGGGGCCGGCGAACGGCACGGCCCGTGTTGCCAGAGGGAAAGGTCAGCTAGTGCGACAGCCCTGACAACACAGCGAACAGCGACAGCACACGCAGCGGCGGCGGTCGGTCGCGTCGATCACGCAGGAGATCATGCCAGCACGCGGGCTCGTGCCCGCACGCGGGGTGCCGCATAGCTTGGTGGGGTGTCGCGCATGGTGCGGGGTGTGCGGCGCCCCAGGCCGGTATGCGGCGAGTGAGTCCGTCAGCCCGCCGACCAGGCGGACAGCTCGTCCTCGATCGCGGCCGCCGAACCCACGCATGCGGTGATCAGCACGACCACGGTGCCGATCACAACGGCGGTGACGACCCGCCGGATGTGCCGTACTCGCATCAACGATCTCCCTAACCTGGTCGGCACCCGTGCCCGCACCACGGAACGGGGCACGGGCGCCGAGCCAGAGGACGTGGGATGCCACATCACCGTCTGCGACGGATGTTGCCAATGGAACGTGAGGCAATATAACGCAGCCGGGCGGCGGTCCCCACGGGGGGTAACCAATGCTGCCCGTCGGTAGGCCAATCGGGTGAGGCACGCGCGCTTGGTTCGGGACGGACGGTGACGCGCACCGTTGCCGGCCGGGTAGCCGGGCCGAGACCGGTCTTCAGAGCCGACCGATGATGCTCAGGAACACGCAGACGATCATGGCTCCCCCGTACACCACCACGATCAGCCATGGCAGCCCGAACACCGCCGCCAGCACGAAGGGCGTAGACAACACCGCAAGCGCGGCCACCGCCATGGCGATTCCGGCCAGCCCCATGCCCATGCCGGACCCAAGGCCGCGCCAGTCGAACGGGACTTTGTCCAGGGTGTCCCTTTCCACCGCCCTGCGCGCGCGCTTCTGTGAGCCGCGACTCTGGAGCGGCAGTTTTCCTTCGAGCTCATCCCAGCCGCGGACGGTTCCAGGGTAGCGGTCCCTTCCCAGCCTCAGTTGCGGCGCACCCGACCCGTCGACGGTCAAGGCGATATGTGCCACCGTCCTCCGGTCGCCTTCGACGATGACCGATATCGTCCACTGATACCCCGGAGTTTCCGTGGAAATCCTTCGTGACGGCACCGCAACCTCGTAGTCGACCCGGTCTTCCGACGTCGTGAACAGGTATGAGTCGTCCGCATATGTCGAAATCATGCCGCGAAACTCGTCAAGGCGGCCCCCGGAGCCGCGGGCCCTTCGCCGAAGGTGCCCGACCTGCGCCTTCAGGGTTCTTCGAGCAGCTCGAAGAACGGACTCGGTCCGCGCGCGCCGGGCATCCGAATGGTCACGTGTGTGCATGTCGGCGTCAAGTCTGCACCACCCGTGCTCCTCGCGGCAGCCAAACCACCGAACGCGAAATCCTCACCGAAAGTCGTCGGCGTGGTCCACCGCCCAGCGCGCGAACGTCAGGCCCTTGCGGCCGAGCAGTCGTTCGGTGACCGGGCTGACCTCCTGCGGCCGCGCGCCGGCGTTCGCGAAATGGCGCACCAGCGATGGCGGGTACTCCGGCCCGGCCTGGTCCGCCGAGACCTCCTCCAGCCGGATCGGCGTGCCGATCGCGTCCGCGATGGCGTCCAACTGCGCGCGTTGGCTCAGCGACTCCGGGCCGGTCAGCCAGTAGGCGTTGCCGTCGTGCCCGTCCTCGGTGAGCGCGCGCACCGCGACCGCCGCCATGTCGTGCTCGTGGATCGGGGTCGTCTGCCCCTCCGGGAAGGGCATCCGGACCACGCCGTCGCCCCTGATGCTCGGCGCCCACCACTTCGCGTTCGTGGCGAACCCACCCGGCCGCAGGAACGTCCACGCCAGCCCCGACCCGGTGAGAGCCCGCTCGGACACCACGTGGCGCCGGACGATCTCGTCCACGTCCGGACCCATCCCGGCGGCCACCGCCGGGTCCGCCGCCACCGAGGACAGCAGCACGACGTGCTCCACGCCGGCGTCCCGCGCGGCCCGCGCCAGGTCCGCCATGGCCTCCGGCACGGCGTAGGTGAACACCCTCCGCACCCCGTGCAGCGCCGGGGCGAGGCTGTCCGGCGCCGTCAGGTCCACCGCGACCGGCTCCGCGCCCTCGGGCAGCGCGACGGACTCCGGATTCCGGCTGGCCGCCCGTACCCGCTGGCCCGCCGCCGACAACTGGGCCACGACGCTGCCGCCGACGTGCCCGCTGGCTCCAATGACGAGAATGCTCATGGTCTGGACTTTACCCATCTGTCTGAACAGTTCAACCATACGTCTGACCGGTTAAGCTGATCGTCATGACGCAGGACCTCGACCAGACCCGCCGCTCCCCAGGCCCCGAGGAACGCAAGCTCGACGCGGAGCGCTCCCGTCGGCTGCTGGTGGACGCGGCCGTCGAGGAGTTCGCCGCGAAGGGCTACGAGGGCGCCAGGGTGCGCGACATCGCCGACCGCGCCGGGGTGAACAAACAACTGGTCAACTACTACTTCGGCGGCAAGGAGGGGCTCTACCTCGAGGTGCAGCGGCACTGGCTGGCGGACCGGTGGAACCTGGTCGACCAGGAGGTCCCGTTCGAGGACGTGGTCGCCTGTCACCTGCGGAACACCCTGGCCGACCCGCGACCCGCGCGCCTGGCGGCCTGGCACGGGCTGACCGAGCGCGGCGAGCGGCTCGCGCCGAAGGAGCCCGAGGACCTCTCGGCCACCCGGGCGCGGCAGGACCGGGGCGAGCTCGCCGACGACATCGACCTCGCCACCCTGCGGCTGGCCGTCCTGGGAGCGATCTCCGCCCCGGTGGTGCTCCCGCAGCTGGCCTGCCGGATCTTCGGGGTGCCGCCGAACTCGCCGGAGTTCGAACGGCGCTACGCCGAGGGCCTGCGCACCCTGGTCCGGCACCTCAGACAGGCCGAGAGCCCGAACGACTGAACGCTACGGCGGAGGCGACGCACCTGTCCCGGCGCGTCGCGCGCCGAGCCAGCCGACGGCGATCGCGCCGGCCAACAGCCCGGACAGGCCGCCGGCGATGAGCGTCCACCGCGGGCCCAGCTCGTTGCCGAGGAAACCGACCAGCGGCGCGCCGAACGGAGCACCGCCGACGAAGATCGCCATGTAGACGGCCACCACCCGGCCGCGCAGCTCCGGTCGCGTGGTGAGCTGCACGGTGCTGGCCGCCGAGGTCATGAGCGTCTGCGCGGTCAGCCCGACCAGCACCAGCGACGCCGCGAAGCTCCAGTAGCTGGGCATGCTCGCGGAGACCATGCAGGCCACCCCGAACCCGCCGGCGGCCAGCGACACCAGCGGCAGCCCGGGCGGGCACCACCGCGCCATGACCAGCGCGCCCGCGAACGACCCGACCGCGAGCATCGAGGACAGCAGGCCGAACTCCGCGGCCCCCCTGTCGAACTCGACGCGGGCCATCGCGGAGACGAACACCGAGAAGTTCAGCCCGAACGCGCCGAGCAGCAACACCATGACCAGCAGCACGATGATGTCCGTGCGGCGTCGAATGTAGCGGAAACCCTCCCGGATCTGCCCGGGCCCGCGCACCCGTCCCTGAATGGGGAAAAGCTCGTGCTTACGAATGAACAGCAGCGACAGCACGACGGCCGCGAACGACGCCGCACTGATCAGAAAGACCGGGCCGACCCCCAATACGGCCATCAACACCCCGCCGACCGCCGGACCGATCAGGCGGCCGGCGCTGAACGACACCGAGTTGAGCGCGACGGCGTTCGAGATCCCGTCGTTTCCCACCAGATCGGAGACGAACGTCTGCCGTGCCGGTATGTCGAAGGCGGAGACGATCCCGAGCAGCGTCGCGAAGACGTAGACGTGCCAGAGCTGGACCACCCCGGTGATGGTGAGCAGCCCCAACCCGGCGCCCAGCACCGCCAGGCTCACCTGGGTGGCGATGATCAGCCGGCGGCGTTCGATCCGGTCGGCGGCGTATCCGGTCAGGGGCATCAGGATCAGCGCGGGTGCGAACTGCAGCCCGATGACTATTCCGACCGAGGTGACGTTGTTGTGGTTCAGATAGGCGATGACGATCCAGTCCTGGGCGGTGCGCTGCATCCAGCCACCGATGTTCGTCATCAGCCCGCCGACGAACCAGATCCGGTAGTTGAAACCGTAGAACGAGCGGAACATCGTGCTCATAGAACGCAGGGCGTCACCGCACGCTCCTTTCCGCTCGACTCGGGTTTGCTAAAGCGCGGACTTTTCGGACGTGACTTCCAGGGTGTCGGCCAGCAAGCCCTGGGTGTACGGATGCGTCGGTGCCGCGAGAACGGAGTCCGCGGTGCCCGACTCGACCACGCGGCCCCTGCTCAGCACGACCACGCTGTCGGCGATGCTGCGCACCACCGCCAGGTTGTGGGTCACGAACAGCATGCTCAGCCCGTCGGCCTGCAGCGTCCTGAGCAGCTCGATCACCGAGGCCTGCACGGACACGTCCAGCCCGGAGGTGACCTCGTCGCAGATGAGCAGCGTCGGGTTGCAGACCAGGGCGCGGGCGATCGCCACCCGCTGGCGCTGCCCGCCGGACAGCTCCGCCGGGTAGCGGTCCGCGAGCTGCCACGGGATCTCCACCCGGTCCAGCGCCTGCCTGACCTTCTCCCGCGCCGCCTTGCCGCGCTCGCCGTAGAAGTGCCGCAGCGGCACGGCCACCCCGCCGGCCACCGTGTCGCGGGGGTTGAGCGAGCCGTAGGGGTTCTGGAAGACGTACTGCAGCTCGCGCTTGGTCTTCTTGTCCCGCTTGCGCAGCAGCGACGGCAGCGGCCGCGCGTCCAGCCGGTACTCGCCGGTCTGGTCCTCGTGCAGGCCGATCAGGCAGCGGGACATGGTGGTCTTGCCGCTGCCCGACTCCCCCACCACCGCCAGGCACTCGCCGCGCGCGATGTCCAGCGAGACGTCGAACAGCACCTGGGTCCGGTCGTAGGACGCGTTCAGGCGCCGCACGCTGAGCACCTTTGCGTCGCCGGTGTCGTCGGCGTCGCCGGTGTCCGCGCACAGCCCCGGCTCCTTCACCACCGAGACCTTGTTCTCGCGCACGTGGTCGACGCGATGGCAGCGCGCCCTGCTCCCGGTCCGCGTCGACACCAGCGTCGGCACCTCGTCGCGGCACCTGTCCTCGACGAACGCGCAGCGCTCGGCGAACACGCAGCCCGGCCGCCGCGCCACCACCGCCGGCGCCTGGCCGGGGATGGGGATCAGCCGCAGCCGCTCCCGGGTGGACGGCACCGAGCTGAGCAGCGCCAGCGAGTACGGGTGCGCGGCGGCCAGCAGCACCTCGTCCCTGGTGCCCGCCTCCACGACCTGCCCGCCGTACATCACCATGGCGAAGTCCGCGACGGTGGCGACCACCGCGAGGTCGTGCGAGACCACGACCGCCGCCACGCCGTTCTCCTCGCACAGGCGCGCGACCATCTCCAGCACCCTGGCCTGCGTGGAGACGTCCAGCGCGGTCGTGGGCTCGTCGAAGATGATCAGCTTCGGGCCTTTGGCGACGGCCATCGCGATCGCCACCCGCTGCTGCTGCCCGCCGGAGAGCTGCCGGGGGTGGCGCCGCAGGAAGGCGTCGTCGGAGGCCAGCTCGACGGTCTGGAGGATCTGCCGGATCCTCGGCATGTTCTCCGCCCTGGTGCCGGGCATCCCCTCGACCAGCTGCGTCCCGATCGCCATCGCCGGGTTGAGCGCCGTGGCGGGGTCCTGGGGCACGAAGCCGATCAGCTCCCTGCGGGCCTGGCGCAGCTCGTTCGGCGACAGCGCCAGCAGGTCGACGCCGCCCACGGTGACGCTGCCGCCGGTGATCTTCGCGCCGCGCTTGGTGAAGCCGAACAGCGACAGCGCGAGCGTGCTCTTGCCCGACCCCGACTCGCCCACCAGCCCCATCACCTGGCCGGTGTCCAGGCGGAACGACACATCGTCGACGATGACGCCGCTGCCGTCGTCGAGGGCCACCGACACCCCGCTGACCTCGACGGCGCTCACCGGCGTGCCCCCTCGGTGCGCCCGATGACGCGCGCGGCGCCCTCGGCGAACAGGTTGCCCCCGATGGTGAACAGGGCGATGCAGATCGCGGGGATGATCACGGCCAGCGGCTGGATGGCCAGCCCGTCCTTGTTCTCGCCGACCATCAGCCCCCAGTCCGCGGTCGGCGGCTGCAGCCCGAAGCCGAGGAAGCTCAGCGAGGCCAGCCCGACCACCGACCACATGAGCCGCAGCCCGATCTCGACCATGAGCGGCGAGGTCACGCTCGGCAGCACCTGCCGCAGCAGGATGCGCGCCGGCGAGAGCCCGATCGTCCGCGCCCACATGACGTGCTCGCGCGCCACCACCGGCCGCGCGGCACCCCGGATCACGCGCGACATGCCGGGGGTGTGGCCGATCGCGATCAGCAGCACCAGCAGCCCCGGGCTCGGCCCGACCATCGCGACGAACAGGATCGCCATGATCGTGGTGGGGAACGACAGCATCACGTCCACGATCCGCATCAGCACGGTGTCCACGACGCCGCCGAAGAACGCGGCGACCAGCCCGACGGTGGTGCCCAGCGCCACCCCGCCGAGCGCGGACACGATCGCCATCCAGGCCAGCTTGTAGCCGCCGTTGAGGATGCGCGAGACCAGGTCACGGCCCAGCACGTCGGCGCCGAGCAGCAGGTTGTCGCTGGGGGCCGCGAACGGCTTGGCCAGGATCGCGGTCGGCGAGTGCGGCGCGAGGAACGGCCCGACGACCGCGAACGCGATCATTACCAGCAGCATGATCAGACCGAGCCGGGTCTGGCGCGAGGTCAGGATCCTGCGGAGCAGCTGCGAGTTCGACGCCTGCCCAGTCGGGGCCTGGGCTCCTTCCTCCCCGAATCGCGTTCGGGTCATGGGGTGCACACTCCTTTGTCTGCTACCGGGATCGATCCAGCGCCCCGAGCACGTCGGCGAGCTGGTTGAGGCAGTAGAACGCGGTCGCCATCAGCAGGATGATCGCCTGGATCATCGGCAGGTCGTGGCCGGACACCGCGTCGACCAGCGCCGACCCGATGCCCGGGTAGGCGAACAGGTACTCGATCACCACCGAGCCGGCGATGGTGAAGGCGGCCAGGATGCTCGCGGCGGGGATGCTGGGCGCGAGCGCGTTCGGCAGCGCGTGCCGGAACAGGATCCGCCGCATCGACAGGCCCTTGATCATGGCGAGCTGCACGTACTCGCTCTCCAGGACGTCGATGAACGACACGCGCACCAGCCGCGACAGGTACGTGACGCCGACCAGCGTCATGACCGCGACCGGCAGCACCAGCTGGCGCGGGTACTCCCACGGGTAGTCCCCCGGCGAGATCAGCGACACCGGCGGAAGGATCTTGAAGACGGTGGTGCCGAACAGGGCGATCACCAGGCTGCCGAGCACGAACTCCGGCGTGGCCGTGACGACCAGCGCGGAGCCCAGGTAGGACCGGTCGAAGATCCGGTCCCGGAACACCGCCGCGAGCAGCCCGACCACCAGCGACAGCGGCAGGATGAAGATCATCGCGAGCACGGTCAGGGTCGCCGAGTTCAGGATTCGCTCGCCGAGCAGCTCGGACACGGGCTGGCCGCCGATCAGCGAGTTGCCCATGTTCCCGGTGAGCACCCCGCTGAGCCAGTGCCAGTACTGGGTGACCAGCGGCTGGTCCAGGCCCATGGTGGTGCGCAGCGCGGCCACCTGCTTGGCGGTCGCCGACGGGCCCAGGATGATGCGCGCGAGGTCGCCGGGCATGGCCTGGGTCGCCAGGAAGACGATCACCGAGACGCACCAGAGGGTCAGCAGCCCCACCAGCACGCGCCGGGCCACGAGCCACCACACCGAGTCACGCACGGAGCGGCGCGCCGTCAAGGCCCCCACGACCGCGGAGTCGGCCGTCATATCGATAGCCATGAGGTGTGAACCTTTCAAACGGATGGCGCGGCCCCGACCCGCGACCTAGTCCTGGTCGATCGTGACGCCGGTGAAGTCGTAGAGGTTCCCCGAGGGGAAAGCCGGAACGAATCCGTGCATTCTCGAGGAGTACACGCTCACCGTGGGGTTCGTCGCCGCCAGCAGCGTCGGGCCCCGCTCGTACTCGATCGCCTTCATCTTCTTCTGGATCTCGCACTGCTGGTTCTCGTCGGCGGTGGCGTAGAGCTTCGTGGCCAGCTCCTCGAACTCCGCGTCGTGCCAGTGCTCATGGTTCAGCGTCGACTCATTGCTGACCATCTCGGGAACGTCGCGCAGGTAGGTGCCCGTGTCGTACCCGGTGTAGAACTGCCACTCGCCCCACTTCTCGAGATAGGCGCCCAGGTCCATCTTCACCACGTCGATGGTGACGCCGATCTTCTTGGCGTCCTCGGCGAGGATCTGGACCAGCTGGAGCATGCCCGGCTTGTTCGCCGCGGTCCGCAGCGGCAGGTGCAGGTTCGACTGGCCGGCCTCGGCGAGCAGCGCCTTGGCCTTCTCCAGGTCCTGCGCCCGCTGGGGGACGTCCGGCTGGCAGACCGGGAAGCCCTTGTAGTCGTTCGCCAGCGTCCCGAGGCCGTCGTAGGCGTTCGACAGCGCGACCTTGCGGTCCAGGATCAGCCGCATCGCCTGGCGCACGCGCACGTCGTTGAACGGCGGCATGTCCGCGCGCATCCCGATGAGCACCTTCAGGATCGGGTCGCTCTCCATGATCTTGAGGCTGGGCGTCTCCCTGATCACCGGCAGCGCGGTCTGGAGGATGTTGGAGCTGGCGTCGATCTGGCCGCCGATCACCGCGTTGGTCAGCGCCTCGGTGGTCTTGAAGCTGATGATCTTGACTTTGTCGATCTTGGGACGCCGCCCCCAGTAGCCGTCGAACCGGGCCACGTCGGTCTCGCGCCCCGGCGTGAACCTGACCAGGCGGAACGGGCCGGTGCCCATGGCCTGCGCGGCCGTGGACCCCTTCTTGTAGAAGATGATGTCGCTGTTGGAAATGGCGAACTGGAACGGGCCGTAGGGCTTGGCCAGGGTGAACTGCACAGTCAGGTCGTCGAGCTTCTTGATGCCCTTCGGGTCCATGAAGTTGACGTAGTTCGACTCGATGACCGCGTTCTTCGGGTCGAGGATCCTGTTGAAGACGGCGATGACGTCGTCCGCGCCGAACGGGCTCCCGTCATGGAACTTGACGCCCGGGCGCAGCTTGACCGTCCACACGGTGTTGTCTTCGTTGTGCGTGATACCGGTGGCCAGCAGCCACTGGTACCCGTCCTTGGTCTGGCGCAGCAACGGTTCGAAGAGCTGGGCATTGCGGATGTAGTAGTCCTGCGAGCGCACCCTGGAGTAGGCGTCGACGCTGGAGATCGTGCTGGCGCTCACGCCCACGCGCAGCGTGCCCCCCTCGGAGCCGCCCTGGCCGCTCTCCTTCGCGGGCCTCGCCGAGCAGGCCACCACGAGGCTCGCCGCCACGGTGATGCCGACCCAGCACGCAAGAACTCGAACTCGCCTTCTCTTACCCATAAGGAGTCTCAACATCTTTGCCCCTTTGAAAAAGACGTTGGCGAGTTCTGCCCATTACCGACGACGCGTTGTGCGCGACGAAAAGTCAGTAGAAGTGTGATCGTTGACCGCGCGGTGTTCCGGGCGTTCGGGGAGCCGCAAGGTCGTACTGGTCTTTGTACGACGTATCAAATCATACGCTTGTGGGGGCGTCAACCCTGCGCTCGCCGTCGAACCCCCGGGGCTCACTCCAGCCCCACCGTGCTTCGATGCTGGGGCGGTGACCACGACAAGTGACCACGACAATGGCGGGCTCGCGGGTGCGTCGACGGGTTGACCTTGCTCATCGACGTACGATATGTTACGTCATACAAAGTTTGAAGGAGCGACAGTGCCGGAGACGAAACCGGACCTGCGGATCGACCGCCCCACGGAGTCCGTTCCTCAGAAGGTGGTCCGCAGGATCCGTCACGCCATTCTCGAAGGCGCGCTGACCCCTGGCCGTCGGCTGACCGAACGCGAGCTCATGGAGCTCACCGGGGTGAGCCGTACGTCCATCCGCGAGGCGGTGCGCCACCTTCAGACGCTCGGCCTGGTGGAGACCTCGGCGAGCCGGGGCGTCCGGGTGGCGGTGCTCAGCGGCGACGACGTCCGGCAGATCTACGAGGTCCGCGCGGCGCTCGAACCCGCCGCCGCCTCCCTGTTCGTCCAGCGCGCCACGGACACCGAGGTGCTGGAGCTGGTCAGGCACATGCGGCTGGGCAACGGCGACGAGGACCAGCTCGCGGTGATCTACCACTTCGACGAGCTGCTCCTGGCCGGGGCCAGGAACCCGTTGCTGGAGTCGATCCTCACGCCGCTGCACGCCCGGATCCACGCGCTGCGGCGGCTGTCGCTGAGCGTCCCCGGGCGCAGGGAGAAGTCCGGCCAGGAGTACCTCGACCTGGTCGCGGCGATCGCCGAGCGGAAGGCCGATCGCGCCGCCGAGCTGTCCCGGCTGCACGTGGAGGCCGCGATGAAGGCGGCGCTGGAGGCGCTGGCGAAACTCGAAGATCAAGAGCCGCGAGTGTGACGGCCGCGTTCTCGAGCGCCTTTCTGTACTGGGTCGCCGGTGACTTCCACAGTTCGGACCCGAGCGAGATCGCCCAGTTCCACCGCTTCTACGACGAGACGCACGTGCCCGAGGTGTTCGCGGCGAATCCCGGGTTCGTGGGCGCGCACCGCTACGCCCTGCAGATACCGGACGAGCGCGGTGACCTCGGCGCCGCCTTCCTGGCCGCCTACGAGGTGGACGGCGAACGGGCGGCCGAGGAGTTCCTCGCGCGCGAGACCGGGAACGGCGGCCCGCCGGCCAGCTACAGCACCGGTCCCCCGCTGTGGTCGGAGCTGTTCGTCAGCCGGTGGCGGGTGCTCTACCAGCGGGTCGCGGAGACCTCGGCGCCCACCGTCGCCCCGGGCGCGATCTCGATCATCGGCATCGATCCCCCCGCCGACGCCGACGACGCCGAGCTGGCCGAGTTCAACGCCTTCTACACCGACCACCACCTGCCGGAGAACACCGATCGCGGTGGCTTCAGCCGGGGTACCAGGTACGAGCTGCGCCACGCGCTCAAGCACCCGGCGCCGGGCTGCCCGCGCTACCTCGCGGTCTACGAGCTGGAGGACGGCAGCGACGAGTCGGCCCGGGCGGCCCTGGCCCAGCTCAAGGCCGCCACCGAGACCTACACCCAAGGTCCCAGCTCCTGGCTCAGGCGCAGCGCGCCGTGGCGGCTGTGGTATCGGAGGATCGCGCACAGCGCGCGGGCGCAATAGGAGGAAACGTGTTCATTCTCGACACACAGATCCACATGTTTCTGGCCAATACGCCCGAGCGCCCCTGGCCGGACATCGGCGAAAAGTACTCGGGAAAGCCGGAGTCGACGCCGGAGCAGATCCTGCCACAGATGGACGAGCTCGGCATCGACGCCACGGCGATCGTGCCCGCCATTTGGGCCGGAAACGACAACTCGCCCCAGTTGGCGTGGTCGGCGCAGTATCCGGGCAGGTTCGGCGTGATGGGACGGTTCGACCTGTGGGACCCGAACCGGGAGCGCATCGAGCACTGGTTCGACGACCCGTGGATGCGCGGCATCCGGATGAGCTACCCGGAGCCCCGCGGCCGCGACTGGATCGACGTCGACACGTTCCCGTGGTTCTGGGCGGCCGCCGAACGGCTCGGCATTCCGCTGATGCTGCTGATCTACGGCCCGGAGGTCCGCAAGGTGGCCGCGATCGCGGAACGGCACCCCGATCTTCGGATGATCGTCGACCACATGGGCCTGATCATCGGTGATCCGGACACCCAGGATCTGTGGGCCTACATCGACGACATCTTTCCGCTGGTGAAATACCCGAACGTCTACATGAAGTTCTCCGCGATCCCGGACTACACGAACGAGCCGTACCCCTATCCGTCGCTGACGCCGACGCTGCGGCGGGTCTACGACGTGTACGGGCCGCGGCGGCTGATGTGGGGTTCGGACGCGACGCGGGTGCGCGGGGCGACCTACCGGGAGATCCTCGACCACACCCGGTACACCCTCGACTTCCTCAGCGAGGAGGACAAGGTGTGGATGTTGGGCCGGACGGCGGCCACCGTGCTGAAGTGGCCGCGTCCGGAGGGTGGCTTCGAGTGGGAGCGCTCAGCGTAGGGGCCCGGTGACGGACTCGGCGGCGGTCACCAGGGCGCCGGCGCCGGCGAGCTGGGCGGCGGCCTCGATCTCGGGCGCGAGGTAGCGGTCGGGGCCCGAGCCCGGGATGTGCGCGCGGAGTTCGGCGATCACCGCCTCGGTGGCGGGTGACGGGGTGAGCGGCGCGCGCATGTCGATGGCGCGCGCGGCGGTGAGGGCCTCGATGGCGAGCACGCGGGTCAGGCCGTCGATGCCCCGGCGCAGCTTGCGGGCGGCCGACCAGCCCATGGACACGTGGTCCTCCTGCATGGCGGAGGTGGGGATGGAGTCCGCGCTGGCCGGGGCGGCGAGGCGCTTGAGCTCGGACACGATCGCGGCCTGGGTGTACTGGGCGATCATGTGCCCGCTGTCCACGCCGGGGTCGTCGGCCAGGAACGGCGGCAGGCCGTGGCTGCGCGCCGGGTCCAGCAGGCGGTCGGTGCGCCGCTCGCTGATGCTGGCCAGGTCGCAGACGGCAATGGCCAGGAAGTCCAGGACGTAGCCGACCGGCGCGCCGTGGAAGTTGCCGTTGGACTCCACGCGGCCGTCGAGGGTGACCACCGGGTTGTCCACGGCGGCGGCCAGCTCGCGGGAGGCCACGGCGCGGGCGTGGGCGGCGGTGTCGCGGGCGGCGCCGGCGACCTGGGGAGCGCAGCGCAGCGAGTAGGCGTCCTGGACGCGCGCCTCGTCCCCGGCAGAGATCAGCGGGGAGTCGGCCAGCATCGCCGCCATGTTCGCCGCCGCGTCGGCCTGCCCGGGGTGGGGGCGCAGCAGCTGCAGGTCGGGGGCGAAGACGCGGTCGTTGCCGAGAACGGCCTGCACGCTCATCGACGCCGCGATGTCGGAAAGGGTGAACAGGCGGTCCAGGTCGTGCAGCGCCAGCACGAGCTGCCCGAGCATCCCGTCGGTGCCGTTGATCAGCGCCAGGCCTTCCTTCTCGGCCAGCGTCACCGGCTCCAGCCCGCTGGCCCGCAGCGCGACCGCCGAGGGCCAGAGCTCACCGTCGGGGGTACGGACGTGGCCCTCCCCGGTCAGCGCGAGGGCCACGTGCGCCAGCGGGGCGAGGTCGCCCGAACAGCCCAGGCTGCCGAACTCGTGGACCACCGGCGTGAGGCCGGACGAGAGCAGCGCCGCGTACGCCTGGGCGACGGACGCGCGCACGCCGGTACGGCCGGTCGCCAGGGTGGACAGCCGCAGCAGCATCAGCGCCCGCACCACCTCGCGCTCCACCTCGGGCCCGGAGCCGGCCGCATGCGAGCGGACCAGGCTGTGCTGCAGCTGGCGCCGCGACGCGCTCGGGATGTGGCGGGTGGCCAGCGCGCCGAAACCGGTGGACACGCCGTACACCGGGGCGGGGTCCTCGGCGAGCGCCTGGATCCGGGCGCGGCTGGCGGACATCGCCTCGACCGACTCGTCCGCGAGCCTCACCGCGGCGTCCTGGCGGGCCACCCGCACGACGTCGTCGAAGTCCACCGGACCGATGCCGACGACCACCGTGTTGTTCTCATGCATTTCGCGGTCTGTCGCAACGGTCGCCTGGGCGGGCATGCACATAGGTATCCTCTGGTTGCGTTTCGAAGAATTCGTTAAATCAGTTTGGTTACGCTGGCGAATGCGTCGAGCTGCTCCATCGGCGCATACAGGTCGTGGAGCACGATGTGGTGGACTCCGGCGTCGAGCAACCGGCGCAGCCCTTCGGCGCAGTCCTCGGCCGTGCCGTAGACCGCGACCCGATCGGTCATGGCATCCGCGTCGTAGACCGGGTTGTTGGCGAACGTCCGCCGGAAGTAGGCGACCGCATGGTCGCGGGCGCGCTCCTTCGTCGAGTCCACGACGACATAGACGTTCTTCGACACGGTGAAGCTCGCCGGGTCACGCCGCTGTGCGTCCAGCTCACGGCGGACGATCGCGAGCTGGTCGAGGAAGTCGTCGGTGCCCACCGGGCCGGCGCCGGTCCAGCCGTCGCCGATCCGCACCGCCCGCGCCAGTGACCGCTGCGCCCGTGCGCCTATCCAGATCGGCGGGCCGGGCCGTTGAATCGGTTTGGGCTGCGAGCGGATCCCGGAGAACGAATACACCTCACCGTGGTACTCGGCCTCGTCCTGGCTCCACAGCGCGCGCATGACCGCGATTCCGTCGACGAAACGCTCCACCGGGCGGTCCGTGTTAATGCCGACCGCGTGGAGGTTCGGCCGGTGGTAAGCATTCCCGATTCCGATGCCGACGATGAGGCGGCCGTTGCTGAGCTGGTCGATGGTGGCGAGCTCGCGGGCCGCGACGGCGGGGTTGCGGCGCCCGGAGTACAGCACCGAGATGCCCAGCCGCAGCCGCTCGGTCACGGCGGCGACGTAGGACAGGGCGTGCAGGCCGTCCAGGCTGAACGAGCTGGTGATGAGCGAGTCCTGGGTCCAGACCGCGTCGAAGCCCAGCTCCTCCGCGCGCCGGACGAACGGCACCAGCCGGTCGGGGCCGCTGGGCAGGTTGACCGCGAACGTGGCGCTCACGAGGCGGCGACCCTGGTGGCTGGCGGCGGCGCGCCGAGGCTGGTCGGCAGGGTGCTGACCAGCTCGGACAGCGCCGTCGCCTCCGCCTCGGTCAGCGGGTTGTCCACCGCGGCGGCCTGGGGCGCGAACGCCGAGGGCTCCCGCGGCCCGATGTTGAGCGCGACCACCGAGGGCTGCGCGAGCGTCCACGCGGCGGCCAGCTCACCGACGCCCCGGCCGGACCGCTCGGCGATCTCGGAGATCTTCGACAGCGCCTCGAACGCGGCGTTGTTCCAGTACGGGTGCATGTCCAGCTGGCGGGCGCCGCCGCCGGTGGGGAGGTCGCCGATCCGGTCGTACCTGCCGGAGAGCAGCCCGCCGGCGTCCGAACCGGACGCGACCATGCTGACGCCCACGTCGCACAGGGCCGGCACCACGTTGCTGAGCGCGCCGCGCTCCAGCAGGCTCAGCGTGACCTGGATCGACTCGTAGCGTGCCAGGTGGTGCTTGTCGCTGGCCCACAGCGCCCGGACGAGCTGCCACGGGGTGTGCTGCGAGCAGCCGAGGTAGCGGACCTTGCCCTGGCGCACGAAGTCGTCCAGCGTCCGCAGGGTCTCCTCGACGGGCACCGTCGGGTCCCAGTAGTGCGGGGCGTAGACGTCGATGTAGTCGGTGTTGAGCCGGCGCAGGCTGGCCTCGAGGGCGTCGCTGAGGTGCTTGCGGCTCATGCCGCGCGAGGTGGGTGCGACGCCGGCCTTCCACAGCCTGTCGTGGTCCAGCGCGCTGAGCCGCTGGTTGTCGTAGTTCTCGCCGCCGTCGGCGGGCCCACCGGTGGCGCTGAGCGTGGTGTAGGCGCCGACGCGGTACCCGCCCTTGACGATGAGCACCATGTCGTCGCGCCTGGGCCGCAACGCCTCGCCGAGCACGCGCTCGCCCTCGCCGACGTTGTAGTCGTCGGCGGTGTAGAAGGTCGACACGCCGACGTCCCAGGCCGCGTGGACCAGCTTTTTCGTCTTCTCCAGGTCGGCGAGCTCCCCGATGTGCGCGCCGCCCATGATGAGCCGGGAAACCTTGAGTCCTGACCTGCCCAGGTTTCGATACTCCATTCGGTAGATCTCCCTTCTTTGTTCGCGCTCTACGGGGATATCAGGCGGTAGCGGACACGCCAGACGGTCGTGCGGTTGCGCCACACCGGAGGGCCTTCGTCGGGCTCCTCGACGGCGGTCACATTCCCGGCGGCCTGTGCGCGGAGATAGTCGGCCGTTTTCCGCGCGTCCGCCTCGTACACCGCGAGGTATCTCGGGCAGCCCGGCGGATGGTCGACGGCCGTGCTCAGCTCGTATCGGGTGCCGCGCAGGAAACGGGAGTCCTCGACCACCTGGGGAAGGTGGATGCGGGTGTAGAAGTCGTTGAACTCGGCCAGTTCGTCGGGCCCCGTGCCGGCGGGCAGGTCCATCGCGATGGCCAGGATGGAGACGGTCTCCTCGGACGACTCCCCGGCCTGCGCGAGCCTTGTGTAGAGCATTCGCCACTGTGTGTCGGACAGCTCCGGCAATGAGCGCTCGTCGGCCAGCTCGTACGTGGTGAGATAGCGTGGGCCGAAGTCGCCCCGGTTGTCCTGGACGAGAAGCTCGTATTGACTGCTCTTGTCCGCCACCGCCGGATCGGCGCGAGTCGCCCGCCCGGTCCAGTAGAGAAAGTCCGCGGTGAACGGCTTTACGTGTGGCATGCCCGACCGTTCGCCATGCTGCCCCCTCCGTGGCGGGGTTACCGCTGCGCCATTCGGCGAACAGCTTCCGGCGCCACCTCGCCCGCCGCGCGCGCGTGACGGTGCGGGTCCCGCGCCTCCCTCCACTTTGTACGACATACCAAATCATACGAATGTCAAGCATGTCAAGACTACGCTGCGTTACTGATATAACAGAACATGAGCGCATGGCGTAGTCGTGTGACTACCTCGGGTGAACGGTTGTCGAATCCGTTACCGGGGCTGCTCCAGCAGATTGTGGGCGACCGCCGAGCCCACTCGATAGGCGTTTTCCGCCGCGGCCTGCGCCCCGGGGAACTTCGACAACACGTCCCGCACGCTCTGCCCCGCGTAGGGCTGGTCGAAGTCGCTGGCGGTGCGCAGGCTCAGGTATCGACCGAGGGCGCCATGGCGGGCCAGTACCGTTGCCACGGCGCTGTCCTCCATCTGCGTCGTGCAGTACCGGCCGTCATTCTTGGTCCAGATAGCGGTGATGTACTCGGCCTCTTCGGAAAGCTCCGCGCCGGCCCAGTAGTTGTCACCGGTCATCGTGTCGCACACCGCCGTGAACGGTTTCTGGGTGGCCTGGCCCGGATAGTGTGTGCGGTTCTCCTGGGCTTCCGGCGTGTCCATCAGCGGGAGCGCCTTGGTCAGTTCGTAGGCGCGGTTCACCAGGTCCTGGTTGAGCCGGAACACGTTGGTGCCCTGGTCGTCATAGGGCAGGTAGCCGTGCGGGATGTCCGGTGCGCTCTGCGGCAACACGTGATGTCCGAGGTCCCAGTCCACCACCCAGCGGGCCCACGCGGCGAAACCCAGCGTGCCGGCGCGCGGCGATGTCCCCGCGATTCCGGCGGTCAGGAAATAGGTGTTCGCCGTGTCCAGTCCGGGGCTGTTCAGGATCTCCGCCACGCTCGCCGCGGCATTCGCCTTGCCCTGGCCGATCACGGCGACGCACAGTCCGTTCGGCGCGCACCGCAAGGGATCGCGCACGTGCGCCACCGGAATCGTCACCGGCAGCGACTCGCGGGCCAGCCACGGCGCCGTCTCGACCGGAAACATCGTCAGGACCAGGACCCGCACCGGAAACCTCTCCGGGGCGCCCTGTCCGCAGCCGGCCGTCAACGAGACCAGGCCCAGCAGCACGGAAAAAGCGGAGAGAATGCGGATGCCAACGCCACGCCGAGCGGATCCGCGAAGCCGCAACATGATCCGCATCCTAGAGAGTCCGCACAGTTCCGGCTCGGCCGGTTGATGACGTGCAAATTCTTGACGGCCGTCGGGTACGCGTCTAACGTCGTGCCGCACCAGGCACAACCGCCAGCTAGGGATGCCCGTCATGGCGAGTTCGGCAGGGACCGCTCACGACCCGGCGCAGCTTCGGCGCGCGGTTGCGTCGAGCTTCCTCGGCAGCATGATCGAGTACTACGACTTCCTGCTGTACGCCACGGCGGCGGCGGTCGTGTTCGGCGTGGTGTTCTTCCCGGCGCTGGACCCGGTCGCGGGGCTGGTGGCGAGCCTGGGGACGTTCGCGGCCGGGTACCTGGCCAGGCCGGTCGGGGGTGCGCTGTTCGGGCACTTCGGCGACCGGATCGGCCGCAAGCGGATGCTGCTGACCACGATGACGCTGATGGGCGTGGTGAGCTTCCTCATCGGGGTGCTGCCGACGTACCAGGCGATCGGAATCTGGGCGCCGGTCATCCTGGTCGTGCTGCGCATCCTGCAGGGGCTCGCGGTCGGCGGCGAGTGGGGCGGCGCCGTGCTGATGTCCGCCGAGCACGCGCGGTCCCGGCGCGGGCTCTGGGCCGGGTTCACCAACGCGGGCGGGCCGTGCGGGATGGTGCTCTCCACGGCGGCGCTCAGCGGGTCCGCCGCGATCGCCGGCGAGCAGGGGTTCCTGGCCTGGGGGTGGCGGGTCCCGTTCCTGCTCAGCATCGTGCTGCTCGCGGTCGGGCTCTACGTGCGGCTCAAGGTGGCCGAGACGCCCGTGTTCGCCGCGGCCGCCGCCGGTGACCGGACGACGACGTTCCCGCTGGTCGACGTGCTGCGCAACCACCCGAGGAACCTGCTGCTCGCGGTCGGGATCGGGCTGGCCGCGTTCGCCGCGCAGGGCACCCTGACCACCTTCGTGATCGCGTACGGGGTGCACGCCGGGCATTCCCGGCAGTCTCTGCTGGTCGGGCTGACGCTGTCCTCGGGGCTCGCGGTCCTGGGCATCATCGGGTACTCGGCGCTGTCCGACCGGCTCGGGCGCCGGCCGGTGGTGCTCGGCGGCGCGGTGGCGATGGCGGTGTTCAGCTTCGCGCTGTTCCCGATGGTCGACAGCGGCGCGACGGCCGTCATGGTGCTCGCGCTGGTCCTGGGCCAGGCGCTCATCCACCCCGCGATGTACGGGCCGCTGGCCGCGCTCTACGCCGAGCTGTTCCACACCCGCAGTCGCTACACCGGGGCGTCGCTGGGCTACCAGCTCGCCGCGTTCGGCGCCGGGCTGGCCCCGCTGCTGTTCAGCACCCTGCTCGCGGAGGGCATCGGCACCCTGGGGATGTCCGTGATCATCGCGGCGCTGTGCGTGGTGACGGTCCTGTGCGTGCGCGCCGTCCCGGAGACGAACGCGATCGCGCTGGACGACGTGTCGAAGGATCACGCCCCGAGGTGATGCGCGAGCCGTAGCAGCCAGTCGTCCTCGCCGGGGCCCGCGATCAGTTGCAGCCCGACCGGCGGCTCCCCCGGCGAGGCCACGGGCACGCTCACGGCCGGGAAGCCTGTCGAGTTCGCGGCGGCGGTGAACAGGTCGCCGACCTCCGGCCAGCCGACGCGCTCCCGGTCGCCGTCGGCGGGTGCGGTCACGGCGACCGTCGGGGTGGCGATGGCGTCGACCCGGTGCAGCGCGTCGAGGTGTTCGCCCGCGATGCGCAGGCGTTGGGCGTGGGCGGCGGCGAGCTGGGCGGGGGTGAGCCTGCTGCCGGCGCTGACCACGGCCAGGACCCTCGGGTCGGGTGCGGGGTCGGCGGTCACGGCGGCGCGCAGGGTCACGGCGGACTCGGCCGCGAGCACCAGGTAGTTCGTGGTGGCGGCGGTGGCCGCGGTGACGGGCAGGTCGATCGGGACGATCTCGACGGCGGCCGCCTCCAGCCGGGCGAGGCAGCAGGCGACGACCGGCGGGTCGGCCCGCGAGACCCAGTCGACGGGCCACCCGACGCGCACGGGGCCTCGCCGGTCGCCCGGAACGGCGGGGGCGCCGGAGAGCTGGGCGAGCGCTGCCGAGGCGAGCGCGGCGGTGGGGGCGAGCAGGCCGACGTGGTCCAGGCTGTCCGCCAGCGGCACGCAGCCCGCGCGGGAGACCGCGTCGAAGGTGGGCTTCATGCCGACCACCCCGCAGAACGCGGCCGGGATGCGCACCGATCCGCCCGTGTCGGTGCCCAGCGCGAGGTCCACCAGGCCGGCCGCGACCGCCACCGCCGACCCGCCGGACGACCCACCCGCGGTGCACCCTGGCGCGCGCGGGTTGCGCAGCGGCCTTCGGTGCGGGTTGCCGTCCAGGCACATCGCGAGCTCGGTCATGGCGCATCCCGCGACCGGCAGCGCCCCGGCCCGGCGCAGCGCGGCGACCGAGGCGGCGTCGCGGCGGGCGGCGGGCACGTCGACGCCGCGACCGGCCCTGGTCAGGCGGCCTGTGACGTCGAGGTTCTCTTTGACCCCGAGTGCCAGCCCGGCCAGCGGCCCGGCGGTGGACGTCGGCGTCCAGTCCGACCAGACCAGCGCCCCGAGCCCCGGGTCGAGCCGGCGGGCACGGTCCGCGCGCTCGCGCAGCCGGTCCGCCGTCGCGCGAGGCGGCGCGTAGTGCCCGGGCGCGGCCAGCCGGGGCAGCTCGCGCGGCGGGGCCTGGGCCGACCGGCGCGGCGGCTCGTCGCGGCCGAGCCGTTCGGCGGCGGTGCGCAGCACGTCGAGCTCGGCGGCGGCCGCATCGTCGAGGGGCAACGGCCAGCCCCGCTCAGCCACCCCACACCTCGGTGCCGCCCACCACCGTGCGCAGGACGGGGATGTCGGCGAGGTCCCCGACCGGCACCGCCAGCGGGTCGGCGCCGAGCACGACGTAGTCGGCCAGATACCCCGGCGCGAGCCGTCCCTTGTAGTGGCCCTCGCCGGCCACCGTCGCCGAGCCCACCGTGTACACCCAGAGCGCCTCGGCGGCGCTGACGCGCTGCTCAGCCCCCAGCACCGTGCCGTCGCTCGACTCGCGGGTGGTCATGCCGCGCAGCGCGGCCAGCGGTTCGTACGGGCTGGTGCTGTAGTCCGAGCTGCCGCCGACCGGAACGCCGTGGTCGAGCAGCCACCGGTGCGCGAACATCCGCCGCAGCCGCTCCGCGCCGTACCAGGCCAGCAGCTTCGACCCGTGCGCGCCCACGTACCCGCCGAACGGGACGACGGCGAGCCCGGCCGCCCGGATGCGGCGCACCAGCTCCGGGGTGAGGACCGAGCAGTGCTCGATCCGGTGCGGCTGCACGGGGCCGGTGTCGCCGCTCTCCCTGAGGACGCCTTCGACGACGTCGAGCAGCTCCCCGATGGCGCGGTCGCCGTTGGCGTGCACGGCCAGCGCGCTGCCGGCCAGGTGCACCCGGCGGAACAGCTCGCGCAGCTCCTCGGTCGGCGTGACCCGCACGCCGTGCTCCCCGGAGCCCTCGAACGGCTGCTCCAGCAGGCAGCTCCGGCCGGCCACCGCGCCGTCCACGAACGCCTTGAAGCCGCCGACCCGCAGCCACTCGTCACCGAACCCGCTGCCCACGCCCGCCGCCAGGTACTCCTCCACGTGCACCGCGTCGATCAGCGCGGTGACCCGCACGGACAGCCGCCCCCGCCGGCGCGCCTCCCGGTAGAGGGCGAGCTGGCCGGCCGTGACCAGCGCGTCCCCGACCGAGGTGATGCCGGCGGCGTGGTAGCGGCGGGTCAGCTCGGCGATCCCGTCGATGTGCTCGTCGGTGGACGGCAGGTCGACCACCGCGTCGTCGCTCCAGGCCAGCCGGAACAGCTCCAGCTCGGTGACCACGCCGTCGCCGTGCCTGTCCAGCCCGGCCAGTTCGAGCGCCGGGGTGTTCAGCACGCCCCAGTGATCGGAGACCTGGGTGACCAGGATCGGGTGCTCGACGCTGACCCGGTCCAGGTCCGCCCGGGTGATCTGAGGGCCGTCGCCCCGGGTCTCGTCGTAACGGAACGCCCGGACCCACCGGCCCGGCGGGGTACGGGCGGACCGCTGCGCCAGCGCGGCCAGCATCGCCCGCGAGTCGGCCAGCTCGCCGGCGTCGACCTGGTCCACCGTCACCGCCATGTCGACCAGGTGCTGGTGCGCGTCGTTGAAGCCCGGGACCAGCACGGCGTCGCCGTGGTCGCGAACCTCCGCGCCGGGGAACCGCTCGCGCAGCTCGCCCGGCGCGCCGACGGCCACGATCCGGTCACCGAGCACCGCCATGGCCCGCGCGGACGGCACGGCGTCGTCCATGGTCCTGATCAGTGCGGCGGTGACGATGTGCGGGCGGGCGCTCATCCGACCCGCAGCTCCAGGGGGGTGCACACCGAGCCGTTGGTCGGCCAGTAGTCCACCGAGCACGCGGTGAGCACCACCAGCAGGTCGCGCAGGGCCCGGAACGACGCGCTGTCCCCCGGCCCGGACACCGCGGAGTGCACGACCAGGGTGCCGTCGGCCTCGGGGGTGGAGTTCTGGAACACGTTCACCGGGTCCGGCACCACCGGCAGCGACAGACCGATCGACGCCGCCGCGGTGAGGAAGTTGTCCCGGCAGTTCGGGTGGTCGGTGAGCCCTTCGCTCTCGTAGAGCCAGGTGTCGCAGGGCGGGAAGAGCATGTCGTGCCTGCCGGGCGACTCGTCGGCGACGAACTCCAGGATGGGGCGGCCGGTCTGGTCGAGGAACTCCAGCCCGACGCGCGGCACCAGCGTCTCCTGGCGGTCCCTGGTGTGGCTGGTCGACAGCCACCTGTCGTGGTCGCGGGCGTCGATGGCCCACAGGTCGCCGACCTGCCGGCCCTGCAGGTCGACGACCCGCACGGTCTCCCCCTCGGACACCGCGAGCGCGCGGCCGGACTGGGCTGGCACCGTCACCGTCGCGCGAACCTCGCGCAGCGGCTCGTTCATTCGTTCTCTCCTTCGTTCTCTCTAGCCGAGGGTGAGCACATGGTGCAGCACTCCCCCGGCGTCCAGGTCGATGATCGCGCCGCGCAGCATCCCGGCGCCCGCCTCGCTGCCCGGGTTGAGCGCCACGGTGACGCCCAGGGTGGTCTCGCCCCGGCTGTCCTCCATGCGGCCGTGCAGCGACAGCACCGGCCGGTACCGCTCGATCGCCTCGCGCACCGCCGTGCTCCCGGCCGGGGCGAGCACGTCCTGGCCCGCCTCGGTGCGGATGCGCAGCTGCGCGTCCACCACCGGGCCGGAGTCCAGCTCGGAGTCGAACGGCGGGGTGTGCGTGTTCAGGATCAGCTGGCCGTCCGCGCCGTCGAACGCCGCCGCGAGGCGCTCGGCCAGCTCCTCCTCGCAGACCTCCCGGTGGCACCGCCAGGGCGTCGGGTTGGCGTAGCCGCAGCTCACCAGGGTGCGCCGGTCGTCGAGCGGCAACGCCCGGCCCTCGCAGAACCGCACCTCGCCGGACCGCTCCAGCACCGCGTCCAGCTCGAACGGATCGTCGTTGCCGCAGTTGACGAACGGCCGGGGCACGTCGGCGGCCGCCGTCATGTCCAGCCACCGCCGCAGCCGTTCGAGCGCCAGCCCGACGAACGCCGCCTCCACCGCCGCCGGGTCGCCCTCCAGCGCCCGCAGCTCGTCGACGTCGGTCAGGTAGCCGTACTGGCCGGCGTCCGCCAACTCCCGCTCGAACCCCGCCACCTCGGCGCGGGTGCCGAGCGCGACCTCGCGGCCGCCGTGCTCGGCTCGCCAGCCGCCGCCGGGAGCGGGAACGATCGGCACGATGCGGGTCCCCGTCAGGTTGCCGTTGAGGATGAGCACGTCGGCCTCGTAGGCCGCGGCCGCGTTCAGGAACTTGGCGAAGCACCTGTCCGAACCGCGCGGGTCGCTGGCGTAGAAGACGCGGGTCTGCCTGGTCATCGGGTCGGCAGCTCTCGGAAGGTGGCGTCGAAAGGCACCCCGCGACGCCGCTGGACCGCGCGGGCGACGAGGAATATCAGCGCGCCGAGCACCCAGAGCCCGCCGAGGAAGAGCAAACCGCTCAGGCCGTTCGCGCCGAGTGCGTCGTTGGTGAGGAATGCGTACACCATCGCGCCGAGCATGACCAACGACGCCGCACCGGCGATCACGATGACCGGAATTCCGAGGAACCGGATGTCACCCGCCGAGCCCCGGTACAGGTCCTTCTTCCAGAACGGCAACACGATTCCGGCGGCGGCCACCGTCAGGAACGTGGCGATGAAACCGAGGGTGGTGCCGGCCAGGAACGTCACGCTGCCGCCGAACGTGTAATAGAACAGCGAGAGCAGCGACAGCACGCCGAACGCCACCAGCGCGTTCACCGGCGTCCGGCGGCGCGCGTCGACCCTGGCCAACTGCCGAGGGGTGATCCGGTCGAAGGACCACACCACGAAACAACGGCTCATCGTCAACGTGGCGAACACCATGTTGCCGACGATGAGCGAAAGGAAAGAGACGTTGATGGCCACGGCGAACAGCCAGTTGTGTTCGGTCAGGATCGCCAGATAGGCGAAGCTCGGCGGCGAGTCCAGCGGATAGCGGTCCGGCGCGACCTCGGCCAGGTAGTTGCTCGCGGCGAGGAACTCCGACCCCCAGGCCCGCTCGGCGATGAACGCCATCACCGCCATCACGGCGCCGCCGATCAGCGCCGCGCCGTACACCGCGCGCGGCATCGACCGCTTGACGTCCTCGACCTCGTCGGTGGCATAGGTGGCGCAGCTGACGAACAGCGTGGCCAGGCTGATCAGCGCGACCGCCTGCAGGGTCGGCGCCAGGCCGGACTGCGCGGGCACGAACCCGGCGGCGCGCGCGGAGTCCAGGATGCCGGTGAAGGAGGCCTTCTCGTCGACGGCCGCGACAAAGGCCCGCCGGCCCGCGAACGCGAGCACCGCGAGCACCCCGAACAACAGGGTGACACCGATGAAGAACGACCATTTCGTCAGGCGCATCGCAAGCTTGGTGCCGGCGATCGCGGGAATCGTGGTCAGCGCGATGAGCAGCACGCCGACCAGCAGCACGAACCATTTCTCGCTCGTCACCGCCAGCGCGGGCCGCCAGCCGACCGCCGAGAAGAAGCTCCCCAGGTAGACGGTGGAGAACTGGTTCGCGAGCAAACCCCCGAACAGGATGTTCCAGCAGATGAAGCTGAAGTTCGCGGCGAACCCGACAACCGGATGGAACACCCGGGAGACGAACACGTACTCACCGCCGGAACGGGGCATCACCAGCGTGAACAGGACATAGACGGTGGCCAGCGCCATCGAGGGCACCATCGACAGCACGACCGCGAGCGTCACGTTCGCGCCCGGAAACGTATAGGGGACCACCACCAGCGTGGCGACCGACGCCACGAAGTTGACGATCAGAATGTTACCGACCAGCGAGTCCAGCGCGGAGATGTTGCGGATCAATCCGGCGGAACGGCGGACGAAACCGCCATGGACGACACCGGATCCGGGTGCCACAACCCAACGGGGCTCGGGTGATGACGCATTGACGACATTGGCCATGGGCGTTCACTCCCTCCTGTCGGACTCCGCGCGAAGCGACACTAGCCGAGCTGGACAGTCTGTTCAAGGTCCAACGTTTAGCTGACTGGAGCCGGTTGTTCGCCACTCTTCGTAGGCGAGCGACCACGCTGGGTGTCACCCGTCGGGAGGATCCGAGAGAAATACGTGTCCCGCGCCGCGCGTCGCTGTGACACACGGTGATCTTTTCCGGGTAGTCTCTGCGGCGATCACCCCGCCGGGGTGGTCAGTGCTCTCTAGTGGTTGTCAGTGAGGGCGCCGCCCGGGTCCCCGAAGTCCCCGAGTCGTCCCGGGCGGCGCCCGACACCACCCGCATCGGTCGAATGACCGATGTCCGCGCCCCGAGCCCCACCTACTGTCGCCGGCACCGACGCCGACCAGGAGGAACGACAGTGGCATGGGGCGGCAGGATCGCGGTGGTCACGGGCGCGGCGGGAGGCATCGGCACGGCCTTCGCCGACCGGCTGGCCGGCCTGGGCGCGACGGTGGTGCGCGCGGACGTCCGCTATGCCGCGGCGGCCGGCGAAGACCGGGTGCACCTCGACGTCGCCGACCCCGCGTCCTGGGACCGGCTGCGCGGGCTCGTCAGCGAGCGGTTCGGGCCGCCGGACCTGCTGGTGAACAACGCCGGCGTCAGCGCGAGGACCGACCTGGTCACCACTACCGACGAGGACTTCGCCCGGGTCCTGGCGGTGAACGCGTTCGGCGCCTGGCGGGGCATCAAGACGTTCGCGGACGACCTCGCGTCCACCCGGGGCGCGGTGGTGAACGTCGGCTCGATCTACGGCGCCACCACGCCGCCCACCGGGGCCGGAACGGTGCCCTCGTCCGTCGCCTACCAGATGAGCAAGGCGGCGGTGCACCAGCTGACCAAGGTCGCCGCCGTCGAGCTGGCCCCGCGCGGGATCCGGGTCAACGCCGTGCTGCCCGGGGTGTTCCGCACGCCGCTGCTCGACGACCTGCCGCCGGAGGCCGTCGACGCCCGGGTGCGGCGGGCGCCGATGTCGCGCCCCGGGGCCACCGGCGAGCTGGCGGACGCGCTCGCGTTCCTCGCCGGGCCGGGGGCCTCGTTCGTGACGGGCGTCCTGCTGCCGGTGGACGGCGGCTACCTGGCGGCATCGTGAGAGGACCACAACCCATGACGGCACAACACGCCGAGCCGGCCACCGGGTTCACGCTGCGCGCGGTGTTCGCCGGCAGCGTCGGGAACCTGCTCGAACAGTACGACAACCTGGTCTACGCCTACTCAGCGGTGTACCTGAGCGCGCAGTTCTTCGCGGGCGGTTCGTTCTCGGCGCTGTTGTCCACGTTCGCGGTGTTCGCCGTCGGCTTCTTCGCCCGGCCGCTGGGCACCGTCGTGTTCGGGCACATCGGCGACAAGGCGGGCCGGCGTCCCGCGCTGCTGGCCAGCGTGATCCTGATGGGCGCGGCGACGGTGCTGATCGGGCTGCTGCCGGGGCACCAGACGATCGGCGCCGCCGCGCCCGTGCTGCTGGTGCTGCTGCGGCTGTTCCAGGGGTTCGCCGTGGCGGGCGAGTGGGCCGGGTCGGCGACCATGCTCGTGGAGTTCGCCGGACCCGGCACGCGCGGGCGCTACGGCAGCCTCAACCAGGTCAGCACCGCGGCCGGGTTCCTTCTCGCCGCCGCGGTCGTCGCGCTGAACTCGCTGTTCTGGACCGATCAGGGCATGGCGGAGCTCGGCTGGCGGGTGCCGTTCCTGGTCGGCGCGCTGACCGCGCTGGTCGCACTCCTGCTGCGGTTCGGCCTGGAGGACACGCCCGCCTTCCGCGAGCAGGCGGCCGCCGGCGCCACCAGCACCAGCCCGCTGCGGCTGGCCCTGCGTACCCAGAAGGCCGCGATGGCCCGGGGGTTCTTCTTCACCGTGAGCTGGACGGTGGCGTACTTCTTCTTCCTCACCTACCTGCCGACGCACCTGCGCAAGCAGGTCGGGCTCGACGCCGGCACCGTCCAGGCGTCGAACGTGGTGGGGCTGCTGGTCCTGACCGTCGCGATCTTCGGCTTCGGCGTGCTGTCCGACCGGATCGGGCGCAAGCCGCTGCTGCTGGTCGGGTCCGGCGGGTTCGTGCTGCTCAGCTTCCCGGTCATGTGGCTGTTCCAGACCGGGAGCGTCGCCGGCGCGTACCTCGGCCAGATCGTGATCGCGCTGGTCCTCGCCGCGTTCTCCGGGCCGGGCCCGGCGGCGCTGGCCGAGCTGTTCCCGACCAACGTCAGGTACTCCGCGCTGGGCATCGGCTACAACTTCTCGGTCATGGCGTTCGGCGGCACGGCCGGCTTCATCGCGACCGCGCTGGTCGCGGCCACCGGCAACGCGCTCGTGGTGGCCGCGCTCCCGACGGCCGCCGCCGTCATCACCTTCGTCACCGTGTGCCTGATGCCCGAGACCGTCCACACCGAGCTGAGGTGAGATCGACCATGAACGATCCGCGACTGATCGTCCTACAGGGCAGCTACCGCCGGATGGGCGAGGAGCTCGGCGCGCGCACCGCCGACCTGATCGCGCGCAGCCTGGACACCTACGTCGGCCGGTTCCACGACGACGCCGGCCTCAGCGACGCCGACATCGACAGGTGGGGACGGGTGTACCTGGACGTCGCGGCGTCCTACTCCCCCGAGATCGCCGCGATGCTGCACGGCATGGCGGCCGGATCCGGCCATCCCGCGCACCGGCTCGCCGCGCTGAACGCCCGCACCGAGATGCTCTACGGCACCGGCTACCGCGACGAGGGCTGCACCTCGCTGTCCGTGCTGCCGCGCTACACCGCGAACGGCCACACCCTGCTCGCGCAGAACTGGGACTGGCATCCCGAGCAGGCCGAGGTGACGTTCCTGCTGGCCACCCGCGACGAGACCGGGTTCGCGGTGCTGTCGCTGGCGGAGGCGGGGATGCTGGCCAAGAGCGGCCTCAACTCCGCCGGCCTGGGCGTCTGCGCCAACCTGCTGGTGTCCGACCTGGACCGCGGCGGCGAGGGCGTGCCGTACCACTACCTGCTGCGCGGCGCGCTCCAGGCCGGGACGATGTCCGCCGCGCACCGGCGCCTGCTGCCGGTCGACCGGATCTCGTCGGGCAACGTGCTGCTCGCCGACGCGGGTGGGGAGTCGATCGACCTGGAGCTGGCGCCCGGCGTGTTCGGCACGCTGCTCCCCGAGGGCGGGTTGATCACGCACTCCAACCACTTCCAGGCGCCGCTGCCGCTGCGCGACCTGAAGGCGGCGACCAGCGCGCTGACGCTGCTGCGCCCGGCACGGGCCCGGCACCTGCTCGAACCGGCGCTGGAGGAACGCCGGGTGCGGGTGGAGGACGTGGTGGCGACGCTGCGCGACGAGTGGTCCCACCCGGACGGCATCTGCCGCCATCCCGACCCCTCCGTCCCCGCCGGCGAACGCAGCGCCACCGTCTACTCGCTGGTCATGGACCTGACGGACAGGGTGCTGTGGATAGCGGCCGGCCCGCCGAGCAGGCACGCCTACCTCCGCTGGGAGCTGTCCTCCCTGTTCGACGGCTCGCCGGTCGCGTCCCGTGAGTTCGTGCCGTTGGCGGAGGCCGCATGAACCGGGGAACCGTCTGCCTGACCTTCGACTTCGACGCCATCTCGCTGTGGATCGCCCGAGGCCAGACCACGCCAGGGCCGGTGTCCCGGGGCGAGTTCGGCGCCTACGCGATCGACCGGATCCTGGGCCTGCTGCGCCGCGCCGGCGTCCCCACCACGTTCTTCATCCCGGGACACACGCTGGAGACCTACCCCGCCCAGTGCGCGGCCGTCGCCGAGGCCGGGCACGAGATCGCGCTGCACGGCTACGCGCACGAACCGGTGTCCACACTGGACAGGGACGCCGAGCTGGCGGTGAACCGGCGCTCGGCCGCGCTGATCGAGCGGCTGACCGGCCACCCGCCGGCCGGGCACCGCACGCCGAGCTGGGACTTCACCGACAACACGATCCCGATCCTCACCGAGCTGGGCGTCGAGTACGACTCGTCGTTGATGGGCACGGACTTCGAGCCGTACTTCGCGCGGGTCGGCGACCAATGCGACCCCGACGGCCCGTTCCGGTTCGGCGACGCCTCGCCGGTGGTCGAGCTGCCGGTCTCGTGGACGCTGGACGACTACCCGCACCTGGAGTTCGTGCGCACGCGTGAGCTCGTGATGCCGGGGCTGCGGGACGCCGAGGCGATGTTCGCCCGGTTCCTCGCCGACGTCCGGTACATGGCCGACACCGTCCAGGGCGGGGTGGCGACGGTGACGCTGCATCCGCAGGTCATCGGCAGGGGCGCGCGCATGGCCGCGCTGGAGCGGTTCGTCGCCGGCTGCCGCGAGCTGGGCGTCGCGTTCGAGCGGTGCGTGGACGTGGCGCGCCGCGTGCGGCCCGGGCTCAGCTGAGCAGCCTGCGGTTGGCGCCGCCGGCGATCCGGTACACCAGGTGCGGATGGCCGAGGGTGGGATCGCCGGTGTCGTCCGGACAGGTGAGCCCGCGCTGGCCGCGCCCGACGAACCGGTGCGCCCCGGTCACGCCGAACGAGGCGATCGAACGCAGCTGCTCGCGCACGGCCACGAAGTCCCACGGCCTGCTCACCCGGCTCCACGCCTGGGCGAGGAGGTTGACCATGTCGTAGTGCACGGCCGCGGCCGCCGGACCGGGCTCGGCGCCGAAGGTCGCTTGGAAGCGCCGCTCGAACCCGGCGCACAGCGGGCCGTCCACGTTGCCGATCACGGTCGACCAGATCAAACCCTCGCCCAGCTCGCCGAACCGTCGCGCGAACCCCGGCGCGACCGGCGACCACGCGGCGTGCAGCAGCGCCCGGCCCCGCAGCGGCGCGGCGGCGGTCAGGAACGCGCGCAGCGTCGGCTCCGGGAAGATGGACAGGGACACCGCGTCCGGTTCGGCCAGATCGAGCCGCCGCACGAGGTCGGTGAAGCTCGCGGCGCGATCCGGGACCGGTTCGAGGAACACCAGGTTCCAGCCGGCCCGCGCGGCCTGCCGCTGCGCGCGCTCGGTGACGCCCGCGTCGAACGTGCTCTCCCGCTGCAGCACGGCCAGCCGACGGCGCCCGGGCCGGAACGCGCCACGGTCCGCCAGGTACCGCAGGGTCCGCAGCAGGCCGGGCACATAGGCCGACTCGGTGGCGCACACCTGGAACACCGCCCCGAGCCCACCCGGGTCGGCGTGCACGTCGTCGGACAGCGCCGGGCCGGTCATGCTGTGCAGCACCGGCGCCCCGGCGGCCGCGGCGTCGGCGATCGCGGGCCGGGCGAACGGGAACGGGAAGTTCCCGAGCATGATTGCGTCCACTCCGCGAGCGGTGAGCGCCATGACGGCGTCGCCCAGCCCGTCGGCGGTCGCGGTGACCGTCACGTGCTCCACCCGGCGGCCGGCGATGCCGCCGCGCGCGTTCAGCTCCCGCACCGCCAGCCGCGCGCCCCGGCGCATCGCCACGACGCCCGTGCCCGCCGTCGGGTACACCGCGCCCAGCAGCGCCGGCCGCTGCCTCGGTACGGACACGGCGGACACGGTTCGGGACCCGAGCACGGCGAGCAGCGGCGCGGGCAGCACCAGGTCCGGGCTGGGCAGCGGCGCGACGTAGGCGTCCTCGGCGGCGATCAGCGTCGCCACCAGCGCACGCGACGCGGCCCCGGTCTTGGCGAACACGTGCTCGAGGTGGGTGGCCACCGTGCGGCGCGTGCAGCCCAGCGCGTCGGCGATCGCCTGGTTCGCCAGCCCGCCCGCGACGCACGTCGCCACCTGCAGCTCGCGCACGGTCAGCCCGTACGGCGCCTCGGCGTCGACGACGTCGAGCCGCGCCACCGGCCGTCCGGAGTCCGGCACGTCGACGCTCACCCGGCGCACCGCGTTCCCGGCGATGTCTAGGTAACGAAGGTGCCCGCCACGCAGCCGCCGGGCCGCGCGCCTGGCCACCCGCACCAGGTCCGGCCGCGCCTCGAAGAACGCCGGGTCGCTGCCGCTGCCGTCGCCGAGCTCCGGCTGCAGCCACCGCCGCCCGCCGCCGTCCGGGACCACGTCGTCCACGGCCACCTCCCGGGTTCTCGCCGGGAAGTATCGCAACCGTCCGCGCCTACCGCCGCGCAAGCCAGGCGTCGAACGTGATCGCCCCCAGCTCGGCGTCCGGCCCCGGGACCAGCGTGTCCTCGTCCAGGCGCGCGCCGTAGTAGCGGGCCCGCTCGTCGGTGACGACCTCACGCGGGTCGCCGTTCGCGACCAGCGCCCTGCGCACCAGCTCGTCGAGCCTGACCCGCTCCGGGCCGCCGATCTCGCGGATCCCGTTGACCGGCTCGCCCACCGCGACGCGGGCGACGGCGGCGGCGACATCGTCCGAGGCCATCGGCTGGAACTGGACCGGAGGGAGCCTGACCGTGCCGTCGACCGTGCTGAAGTCCGCGATCGGCATGACGAACTCGAAGAACTGCGGGGCGTGCACGATCGAGTACGGCAGGCCCGACTCGCGGATCAGCCGCTCCTGGACGATCTTCGCGCGGAAGTAGCCCGACTCCGCCAGCCGGTCCGTGCCGACCACCGACAACGCCACGTAGTGCCCGACGCCCGCCTTCGCGGCGTGCGCGAGCAGGTTGGTGGTGGACGTCCGGAAGAACTCCAGCACCGCGTCGTCGGCGAACGACGGCGAGTTCGACACGTCGACCACGGCCGCCGCCCCGTCGAGCACCTCCGCCAGCCCCTCACCGGTCAGCGTGTTCACCCCGGTGCTCGGCGCCGCGGCCACCGCCTCGTGTCCGTGCTCGCCGAGCCCGGCCACCACCTTCGACCCGATGAGCCCCGTCCCACCGATCACAACAACCTTCACGGCCTTGTCCCTTCTCCTTCGATGAACGCGATGCCGCGTCCGATACGAGGACAGGGCGGCCCCCGGATTTGTGACGGCTACCGGCACGCCGGGGCGGCGATCCGCTCCATCTTCGCCGGGTTCATGACCCAATAGATGCGGTCGATGCGGTCGATGCGGTCCTCGGTCCCGCTCACGGTGAGCCAGGCCGCCGCCGCGCCGTCCCGCGTGACCAGCACCGACGAACGGCCGTTGGCGTCGACCCAGTCGACCTCCGTCCCGGCCCAGAACCGCGAGGCGAACGCCGCCACGTACTTCGCGACCCGCGTGCGCCCGAACACCGGGATGCGCGACGCACCCCGTACCGCCCCGCCCCCGTCCGAGTAGCTGGCCACGTCCTCGGCGAACAGCGACTCCAGCTCGTCGAAGTCACCGCGCCGCGCCGCGGCGAGGAACGCCGCGAGCAGCCTGCGCTGGCGGGCGGCGTCCACGGACGCGCGCCGCTGCGCCGTCACCGCCCGCCGCGCCCGGCTCACCAGCTTGCGCGCGTTCGGCCCCGAGACCCGCAACACCTCCGCGATGCGCTCGTACGGGTAGTCGAACGCCTCCCTGAGCACGAACGCCGCGCGCTCGGTGGGCGACAGCGTCTCCAGCAGCACCAGCACCGCCGTCTCCAGTGCCTCGCCGCGCTCGGCGCCCAGCGCGGGATCCGCCGCCGTGTCGACGGGCTCGGGAAGCCACGGGCCCACGTAGGTCTCGCGGCGCGCGCGGGCTGTCTGGGTCGCGTTGATCGCCAGCCGGGTGGTCATCGTGACCAGGAAGCCGGTCGCGTCCCGCACCGAGGCGCGGTCGTGCGCCTGCCACCTCACCCAGACGTCCTGCACCACGTCCTCGGCGTCGGCGATGCCGCCGAGCATCCGGTACGCAATCCCGAACAGCCGTGGCCGCACCCGCGCGAAGTCGCCGGCCACCGTGACCAGATCGCCGTCCGCCGTCGCCACCCGCCCATCATCCCTCAGGCATAGAAGTCGCGAACGGCTCCGGCGACGGCGGCCGGGTTCTCCAGCGTCGGGAAGTGCGTCTGGCCCGGGATGTGCACCGGGGCGAACCACGGGTGCTCGCGCGAGAACTCCTCCTGGTAGGCGCGATAACCGGGGTCGAGCGGCTGGGAGTAGACGTGCAGCACCCGCAGCCGGTCGGCCAGCGCCGACATCCGCCTGAGCGGGTCCCCCCACTCCGCGTAGGACCTCTCGATCTCCCGGCAGGCCCGCATCCACATCCGCTCGCCGAACCACGTCATCTCGCGGTTCACGTGGTCGATGACCTCCAGGCAGTCGGTGCCCTCGGTCCACTCGTCGAACAGGCTCTGCCGCGCCGCCACCACGGTCTCCGGCTCGTGCCCCTCCCGGATCTGCCGGTGGAACCCTTCGAACGGCCGCATCAGCCAGTCGATCACCACGGTTCGCCCGAGGCTCGCCGCACCCAGCCGCTCGTGCACGTCGATGTTGACCCAGCACCCGTGCGAGGTGGACACCAGCCGCACGTCCCGCAACCCGAGCCGCTCGATCAGCGCGACCACATCGCCGGCGAGGTCCCGCGCGGTGAAGTCGCCAAGGTCGGTGAGCTTCGCGTCGTGCCCCCGGAAGTTGACCCGCAACACGCGGTAGTTCTCGGCAAGATACGGCTCGATCCGCCCGAACAACCGGTGGTCCTGCGCCCAACCGTGCAACATGACCATCGGCGGCCTGGACGGGTCCCCCGACTCCACGTACTCGATCGGCCAACCGTCGATGGCAATCGTGTTGATCATCGCTGGTGCGTCCTTTCCCATGGGCGTGCCCGGGGCCGGACGGAAAGTGACCGCGCGACCGGACGGACACGGCCGGGATGCGGCAGGCACCCGACCAGAACGGTGACACGGTGTCGTCGGTCGTCACGCTCACGTTATGCCGTTTTCGTGACAGTCGTCAAGACAACGCAGGACGGGCGCGGAGTCGAAGCCCCTCGCACGTGGCAAGGAACCATCGAATCCCTGGCCGCTGTTTCCGCGGGTCAGAGCCCGTGAGTGGTTAGCGTTGCTATGACAACGCTAACCACTCACGGGTTGTGACCAGGTGTTTTACTCGTTCGCGCACAACCCGCGGGGTCAGGCGTTTGCGGACTGGGAGCTGACCGCCTTGGTGGGGATCGGGTCCCACGAGCTACCGTTCGTCGATCTGGTCCTCGATGATCGCCACCAATTTGCGGAGCATATCCACGGCGGCCCGCCGTTCCTCCGGTGCGAAACGCTCGAGCGAATCCCGCTGGTAATCGCGCAGAACGGCGTGCTTCGCCTCCCACAGCCGCCGCCCCTCCTCGGTCAGTTCGACCAGCACCACCCGTTCGTCCTGGCTGCTGGCTCGCCGCCGGACGACCTCCTGGCGTTCCAGCGTGTTCAGCATCCGCGTGACCGTCGGCTGCGCCAGCCCGGCGTACCTGGCGATCGTTCCCACTGGCAGCGGCCCGCGATGGGCGACCGATTCGAGCATCAGCACCTGCGCCTCGCTCAGAACCCGCCCGCCACCGCCGCGCCCGACCACGCCGCGACCGCGCTTGAGCACTCGGTAGATCGCGTCGCAGGCCTGCGCCCACTCGGCCTCCATGGCGGGGTCGATCGGGTCCACCCGGCTTTCCTCTCGTCTCTGACAAATGACCAGGTCAAAACCTAGCAAAACGGTATCTATCGAGTTACATAGCTTGCTATGGAGTCGCTGACGCTCGTAGTCTCCGATGCGGTGTCGTCCCGGCCCGCCCGATGCGGGCCGGAGGTGGCGGACCCGGTGGCCGGCAGGGCCCCGCCCGTCTCCGGTCGAGTTCGGCGTACTCGTGGAGCTCTTTCATGCCCGAATACACCGGCCATGCCGAAATCGCGGGCGGCGGAATCGGCGGTCTCACCGCGGCCGCCGCGCTCGCCCGCCGCGGCTGGACAGTCCGGCTGCACGAACGCGAGGAGTCCCTGCGCGCCTTCGGGTCCGGGATCTACCTGTGGAGCAACGGCCTGGCGGTGCTGGAGAACCTCGGAGTCCGCGAGCGGGCGACCGCCGACGCCCACCACGGCCGGTGGATCCAGACCCGCAACCGTCGTGACAACGTCATGAGCCGCATTCCGGTGAACCGGTCGGGCGGGGTCGAGGTCCTCACCATCCTGCGGGAACGGCTGATCACCTCGCTGGTCGAGGCAGCGGCGACCGCCGGCGTCGAGATCGTCACCGGCTCGACGGTCACCCGGGCCGATCCGGGCGGTTTCCTCGAGCTGGCCGACGGCTCGCGGCACGGGGCCGATCTCGTCGTGGTGGCGGACGGCGTCGGCTCCCGGCTGCGGGACGGGCTCGGGCTGTTGCGCGGGAGGCGGGCGCTCGGGCAGCGCTGCGCCCGGATGCTGATCCCCCGCGAGCCCGGCCTGGTCCCGGAGGCGGACGAGGACGACTACATCGAGTACATGTCCGGCAGGCGGTTCCTGCTCTACACCCCGAGCAGCGCGACGGACCTCTACGTGGCCCTGGTCTGCCCGACCGGCGACTCCGAGGCCATCGGCGACCCACTGCCGACGCGGGAGTGGATCCGGTCCTTTCCGCACGCCGCCGCGCTCATCGACCGGCTCGGCCCGGTGTCGCGGTGGGACGACTTCGAGTGGATCGAGCTGCACGCGTGGTCGAAGGGCAAGGTCGCCGTCCTCGGCGACGCCGCCCACGCGCAGCCGCCGTACCTCGGCCAGGGCGGCGGGTGCGCGATGATGGCCGCGCTCGGGCTGGCACATACCGTCACCCGCGGCGCCGGAACCCTCGGCGACCGGCTCCGCGCCTGGGAGGCGCGTGAACGGCCGCTGATCGCGCACACCCAGCGGTTCTCGTTCCGGGTCGGCCGGCTCAACGACGTCGCCGACCGACCCCGCACCGCGCTGATGGCCGTGCTCGGACGCTCGCGCGCGTTCGGCCGCTCCCGGCTGCGCGCCGCGCGCGCGATACCCACCGGGGCGTCACCGATCTAACGCCTCGCGGTAGGCCTGGGCCAGCTCCTCTCCCGGTATCGCCGCGCTCGGGCGGAGGTTGGCGGCCCTGATCACGGCCGGGTCGATCTTGGGCTCGCGCTCGGCGGTGAGCAGCCCGTTGGACTCCTGCAGGGTGTCGGTGAGCTGGGTGTAGCAGAAGCCGGCCAGCGCGGTGCTCTCCAGCAGCGCGCCGGTCAGCTCGGCGTAGCGCCTGGCCAGCGCCTGCGCGTCGGGCAGGGTGGCGTAGCCGTGCCACTTCTCGCCCGCCTTCGGGGTGTAGCTCAGCCCGCCGAACTCGGTGACCATCACCGGCGTGCCCGGCACCCGCGGGCCCAGCAAGATCTGACGCCCCGCCGGGCCGGCGCCGGCGAGCACATCCGCCAGCGCCGCCTCGTCGCGGTAGCGCTCGGCCAGGCCCGGCGCGGTCGGGGCGTAGTCGTGCACGCCGTAGATGTCGCTGACGGTGTGCTCCCAGCCGTCGTTCGAGATCACCGGCCGGGTCGGGTCCAGCGCCCTGGTGAGGTGGTAGAGCGCGCTGGCCAGGTCCCGCTGCGCCGGCGTGGCGCGAATGTCCTGGACTCCCCAGCTCTCGTTGAGCGGCACCCAGGCCACCACGCACGGGTGCCCGGCGTCACGGCGCACCACCTCCGCCCACTCCGCGCACAGCCTCGCGACGCTGGTCGGGGAGAACGCGTAGGCGGCGGGCATCTCGTCCCACACCAGCAGGCCCAGCCGGTCACACCAGTGCAGGAAGCGCGGGTCCTCCACCTTCTGGTGCAGCCGTGCCCCGTTGAACCCCAGCGACTTGATCAGCTCCACCTCGCGGCGCAGCGCGTCGTCGCCGGGCGCCGCCAGATGGCTCGAAGGCCAGTACCCCTGCTCCAGCACCATCCGCGGGAAGTACGGCCGCCCGTTCAGCGTGAACCGGCCGTCGCGCACCCCCACCTCGCGCAGGCCGACGTAGCTGGCCACCGTGTCCACCTCGTCGCCGGTGGCCAGCGTCAGCTCGGCGTCGAGAAGGGTCGGGCGTTCCGGCGTCCACAGCAGCCGGTCGAGGTCCTGGCCGTGATGCGCGGCGGGCAGGTCCAGCACCAGCCGCGCGCCCCCGCCGCGCACCGACACGGACTGCTCGGCCAGCGTCTCCTCCCCCAGCCGAAGCCGCACCTCCAGCCGCGCCGCAACCGCCGGGCCGGCCAGCTCCGCGTCCAGCTCGACCTGCCCGCGCGCCACCGAGGTGGTCCAGCGCAGGGCCCGGATGTGCCGCGCCGGAACCGTCTCCGCCCACACCGGTTGCCAGATCCCGGTGGTGCGGTGGTACCAGATGGTGTGCGGTTCCGGCCGCCAGTCCTGCTTGCCGCGCGGCTGCTCCGGGTCCGTCGGCGAGTCCTCCGCCCGCACCACCAGCACCTGCTCGCCAGTGCCCAGCGCGGCGGTCACGTCCGCGTGAAACGGCGTGTGCCCGCCCTCGTGCGTCGCCACCAGCCGCCCGTTCAGCCACACCCGCGCCCGGTAGTCCACCGCGCCGAGGTGCAGCACCAGCCGGCCTTCGCCCGGGTCGGCGCGGAACGTGCGCCGGTACCAGACCACCGGGTGGTAGCCGGTGTCGCCGATGCCGCTGGCCTTCGACTCCGGCGGGAACGGCACCACGATGGTCCGGTCGAACGGCTCGGCGCGCTCGAACCAGCCGGCGTCCAGGCCCTCGTCGTTGTCGTCGTACGCGAACCCCCACGACCCGCACAGGTCGATCCGATCCGGGCGGGTCAGCTGCGGACGTGGATGCGTCACCCTTTGATCCCCGTCTCGGCCACCCCGCGCACCAGGTACCGCTGCAGGAAGACGAACACCAGCAGCAGCGGCACGATCGAGATCAGCGCCGCCATGAACAGCTGGTGGAGGTTGATCGTCTGCGCGGTCATCAACGTCGACAACGACACCTGCACCGTCCACATCGACGAATCCTGCCCCACCACCAGCGGCCAGAGCAGCTGGTTCCACGAGGCGATGACAGTGATCACCGAGATGGCCGCGAAGAACGCCAGCGAGTTCGGCACCACGATCCGCCAGTAGACGCCGAGGTAGCCGAGGCCGTCGATGCGGGCGGCCTCCTCCAGCTCCCTGGGGAAGTTGAGGAAGTACTGCCGGAACAGGAACGCGGTGAACCCGCTGAACATCACCGGGACGATGATCCCCTGGTAGGAGTTCACCCAGCCCAGCCGGGCCACGATGATGAAGCTCGGGACGAACGTCACCGCCGGCGGCACCATCAGCGTCAGCAGCACCGCGTAGAAGATCGGCGTGGCGAACCGGTACGGGATGCGGGCCAGCGCGTAGCCGGCCATCGAGGACAGCAGCACCGTCCCGGCGGTCTGCGCGAGCGCGATGAACGCCGAGTTGAACAGCGCCCTGCCGAAGTTCGTCGAGGAGTCGGTGAACACCTCCCCCACGTTCTCCCACCTCGGCGAGCCGGGGAAGATCGTCCAGCCGGCGCCGGTGATCTGGGCGTCGGTGGCCAGCGCGTTGCGCAGCATCAGGTAGAACGGCAGCAGGAACAGCACCGTCGCGACGGCCAGCGCGCCGTACCGGGCGGCCCTCATCGCTCCGGCCGCCCGAACCCGTAGACCCGGCCCTGCACCAGCGTCACCAGCACGATCAGCACCGCGAGGATCATCGCGCCGGCGCTGCCGTGCCCGTAGTCCTGGTTGCCCTGCGCGGTGTAGTAGAGGTAGACCAGCGGCGGGCGGGCCAGCGAGCTGTTGCCGAGCAGGTTGTAGAACTCGTCGAACGCCTGGTACGCCGCGATCAGGTTGAGCAGCAGCACCGCCACCGACGTGGTGCGCAGCTGCGGGACGGTGATGTACCGGAACGTCTGCCAGCCCTGCTTGGCGCCGTCCACCAGCGCGGCCTCGTACAGCTCCGCCGGGATCCGCTGCAGCCCGGCCAGGAACAGGATGATGTAGAACCCGAGCTGCAGCCACAGCCGCACGGTGGCGAGCACCAGCCAGTACCAGGGCGGGTTCGCGCTGGACAGCCAGGCGATGTTCTCCACGCCGACCAGCGAGAGCACCTGGTTGGCCAGCCCGAACCGCACCCCGTTGAAGATCGACAGCTTCCACACCAGGGACGCCACCACGTACGAGCACGCGGTCGGCAGGAAGAACGCCGAGCGGAAGAACGCCCGCGCCACGGTCACCTGGTTCAGCAGCACGGCCAGCAGCAGCGACAGCACGAACGTGAGCGGCACGATGATCACGGCGAACACGGTGAACGTCAGCAGGCTGTCCAGGAACGGGCCCGGCCGCAGCAGGTCGAGGTAGTTCCGCAGGCCGACGAACTCCCGGGGCTGCACGGTGTTCTGCGCCCGGTTGAAGCTCAGCACGAAGCTCCACGCGATCGGCAGGTAGACGAAGACGGCCAGGCCCACCACGAACGGCCCGACGAACAGCCAGAACGCCCCGGTGGCGCCCCTGGTCCGGCTCATGAGGCCAGGCGGGCCAGTTCGGCGTCGACGGCCGCCTTCGCGGTGGCCAGGCTGCTGGTGATGTCGGCGTTCTGCCGCACGATGGCGGTGGCCGCGTCGGCGTAGGCGGTCCGCATCTTCTGCGTCCACATCGGGTTGAACGGGACCGCGTACTGGTTGAAGATCTTCAGGGCCTCGGCCGCGACGCCGGCCCGCAGCTTCTGGGCGCTCTCGGCGAGGCTCTTGCGCGGCGGGACGTGGAACCCGTAGGAGAGGTTGAAGTCCTCCTGGTTCTGCTTGTTGTCGACCCACAGCCACTTGGTGAAGTCCTTGGCCGCCGCGACGTTGCGCGACTTCGCGCTGACGAACGACGCCCACCCGCCGAGGAACGTCGACGGCTTGCCCACCGTCGGGCTCAGCGCCGGCCACGGCACGATCCCGAAGTCGTCGCCGAGCGCCTGCTGGATCTTCGGCAGCGCCCACAGCCCGCACCACTGCATGGCGGCCAGCCCCTGGGTGAAGGCCGAGGGGTCCCACCAGTCGGTCGGCGCGCCGAGCAGCAGCGAGCCGCCGCCGGCCAGCGCGCGCAGCTTGGTGAAGGCGTCCTTGGCCTCGGCGGTGGCGAAGCCGACCTTGTTGTCCGAGGTGAGGTAGTCGGTGCCGGCCATCCACAGCACCGGCCCGAGCAGCGCGCCACCGCCGAACGCGGGCGTGACGCCGGCGTCGTTGCCGATGAACAGGCCCTTCACGCTGTCGCGGGTCAACGCTTTCGCCGCGTCGATCAGCTCGTCCATGGTGGCCGGCGGGCGCACGCCGGCCTGTTGCAGCATGCTCTTGCGGTAGTACAGGAACCCGGTGTCGTCGACGATCTTGACGCCGTAGACCTTGCCGCCGACCGAGGTGGACTTGATGTCCGAGTCGGTGTAGTCACCGCGCACCGCGCCGACGATGTCGTCCAGCGGGACGACCTGCCCGCTCTTGACCATGTCCACGCTGAACTGGCCGTCGATGCCGCACTCGAAGACGTCAGGGCCGCTGTCGGAGAGCAGCCCGGACGAGAGCTTCGAGGTGTAGTCGCCGGGCGTCCACTGGACCTCGACGTTCACCGCCGGATAGGACTTCGCGTAGTTCTTCACGGCCTGCTCGGTGCCCGCCTCGCCGTAGAGGTGGTACCACTGCTTGAGCGTCGGCTTTCCGCCCCCGCCCGTGTCGAGCCCGCCGGAGTCGCCGCCGCACGCGGCGAGCACGCCGCCGAGGCTCAGGCCGCCGGCAAGCGCCAGGAAGGTGCGGCGGGTGGACGCCGGCAGGTGTGACGGACTGAGCTTGTCCACCGTCGTGTCGCCTCTCGTCGTTGGGAGCCACACGGGCATTGGGAAAACTCAGGAGCCCCCCGTTGCCTAGCTCGTGAAGCTAAAGGTCCACTCCGGAGGGTGTCAATCTTTCTTCAAGGAATGGGCCGGCCATTCCGAGTAATGGCCGGCCACAATCCTGCGCACTATCCCAACTGCGACGACACGCGCGAAGTCCGCGCGGAGAGCCAGCGCAGGGCCAGGACGCCGAGTGCGATGTGCAGCAGGGCGGCCACCGAGGCGGCGGCGTGCAGGGCGGCGACGAATGCCGCCTTTGCGTGCTCGGCCGCCGGGGGCGCGAGGCCGGGGAGCTGGAGGGTCTCGTCCAGGGTGGGGGCGAGGTCCGGGCCGGCGAGCCGGAAGATCAGCGCGGCCAGCGAGCCGAGCAGCGCGATGCCCAGCGCGTTGCCGATCTCGTTGCTGGTCTCCGCGATCGCGGCCGCCGAGCCCGCGCGCTCGGTGGGGACCGCCCCGACGGCCGTGTCGGCCACGACGCTGAACGAGATCCCGTAGCCGACGCCCGCGACCACCGTCGAGGCGACATACCAGCCGACACCGCCCGTGAGCCCGGTCGGCAGCATCAGCAGCACGCCGGCGGCGATCGAGAAGTGGCAGGCGACCAGCGCGGTCCGGGCGCCGATGCGGGAGACCACCGAGGGGGTCAGGACGCAGGTGGCGGTGAGGACGGCGGCGCCCGGCAGCGCGAGCAGCGCCGCGCGCGAGACGGGCAGGCCCAGCACGGACTGGAGGTAGACGCCCGCCAGGTACGCGCCGGCCGACCACGCCGCCAGGGGCAGCAGCCCGGTGACGACGGCGACGGTGAAGACCCGGTCGCGGAACAGCGAGAACTCGATCAGCGGGTGGTCGAGGCGTCGCTGCCGGCGGGCGAACCAGGTGAGCGTCGCGACCCCGGCGAGGCCCGCGACGAGGGCGGCGGCGGACGGGCCCTCGGCGGCGGCGTGCTTGATCCCGTAGATCGTGAGCAGCAGGCCGACGGCGGACAGCGCGACGCTGGGCGCGTCCACCCGCCCCGGCCTGGTCGCCCGCACCTCGCGCAGCAGCACCGGCGCGAACAGCAGGAACGGGGCGACGACGGCGAGGTTGACCAGGAACACCGAGCCCCACCAGAACCGTTCCAGCAGGGCGCCGCCGACGATCGGGCCGATCGCGAACCCGGCCGCGAAGGCGGCGGCGAAGATGCCGATGGCCCTGGCCCGCCACCGGGGGTCGGCGAACAGCTCGCTCAGCACGGCCAGCGCCGAGGGCAGCAGGGTCGCGCCGGCGACACCCATGACCGCCCGGAACGCGATGAGCACCTCCGCGCTCGGCGCGAACGCCGCTCCGGCCGAGCCGGCTGCGAACACCGTCGCGCCGATCATCAGCAACCTCAGCCGCCCGTACCGGTCGCCGATGTTGCCGAACGCGACCAACAACGAGCCGACGGCGAAGCCGTAGACGTCCAGGATCCACAGCACCTGGTCGGCGGTCGGGGTGAGGGCCTGGCCGATCCGGGGCATCGCCAGGAACAGGATCGATCCGTCCATCGAGACCAGCAGGACCGGTCCGAGGATCACCAACAGCCCGAGCCATGCGCGCGTGCCGGGCGGTGAGGGGTACGTGCGAGTCATGTCCCCGACCGTCGGACGCGCACCGCCCGCCAACCAGACCCGCGCCGTGGGTACACCCAGCAGGTACACCCACCCGCCGCCGCGGCGGCCTAGCCTCGCGGGAGTGGACAGCCTCGGAGCGTTCCTGAAGAGCCGCCGCGACCGGGTCACGCCGGCCGCGATCGGGCTGCGCACCTACGGCAGCGCCCGGCGGGTCCCCGGCCTGCGGCGTGAGGAGCTCGCCCAGCTCGCCGGGGTGAGCGCCGGGTACTACACGCGGCTGGAGCAGGGCCAGGCCGAGACCGCCTCCGAGCAGGTTCTCGGCGCGCTCGCCCGGGTGCTCCAGCTCGACCGGGTCGAGACGGTCCACCTGCACAACCTCGCGCGCCAGGCCGCCGCGCCCGGCCTGTCCGAACCGGGCACCGAGCAACCCCACCCGAGGGTCCTCGCGCTGCTGGAGTCCCTCGGCGAGGCCACCCCGGCGCTGGTGTTCGGCCGGCGCGGCGACGTCCTGGCCTGGAACCGCACCGGGCACGCGCTCACCGCCGAGCACGTCGCGTTCGACGCGCCGAGGGACCCCGCGCGCCGCCCGTCCATCCCCCGGATGTTCTTCCTCGACCCGCTCACCCGCGACCTGCACCGCAACTGGTCCGAGCTCGCCCCCATCCACGTGGCGTACCTGCGGCTCACCGCCGGCCGCTACCCCACCGACGCGCGCCTGGCCGAGCTGATCGGGGAGCTCACCATGCGCAGCGACGAGTTCGCGGCGATGTGGGCCACCGGCGACGTCGCCGACTGCACGGTCGGGACGATGAACCTGCGGCATCCCACCGTCGGCGCCGTGAGCGTGGACTACCAGGTGTGGCTCCAACCGGACAGCCCCGACCACCGCCTCGAGATCTACACGCCGAACGACCCCGGCTCCGCCGACGCGCTGCGCATCCTGACCCAGCAATCCGGTGGCGCCGAGCCACCCGTCCGGACCTGCGCGGCAGGCCGATCCACGGTGTCGAGGGCTCCTTCCGGTTAATTTCCGCGAATCGGTCACGTCGGCCCCGGGCGGGTGCGAGCATCCCGGCGTGCGGCCAGCCATGCCCCAACGCCCCATCCCCCGGCCGGAAAGCGCCCGGCCGCGGTCCGGTCAGCACGCCCGCAAGAGCCAGGTGGGCGTGGTGGTCGCGATGAGCGTGGTGGTGGCGGCGACGATCGGCGGCGGCTGGGCGGTCGGCAGCGCGAACCCGGTGGCCCATGACGAGCCGTCGGCCGGGCCGCTGCCGATCCCGCCGGAACGGATCGCCCAGTGGTCATGCCAGGCGCAGGTCGCCCTGACCAGCGTGTACCGGCAGCTGGAGGAGATCAACAGCACCCAACAGGACTGGGAGACGCGGTTCGGAGCGGAGAAGCCACCCGAGGTCCGGGACTTGCTCACGCGCAAGCAGGTGTTGGAGGTGCAATATGTCGTGTTGCAGTCGCAGGTCCGGGCGTGGCAGTCCATTCCGGAGGTTCAGGGCGAGCTGTCCAAGGACCAGGACCAGCTGGCCCTGCTCGACCGCGCCCTCGCGGCCAACCACGACGACCGGTCGCCCGAGCAGCGGGCGCAGGTCGGCGTGCTGTCCGAGCAGCGCGCGTACTGGCTCAAGCAGCGCGACGCCAAGCAGCGTGACCTTCAGCGGCTCATCGAGGTCACCCAGCAGACCACCGATCAGCTTCTCGCGCAGTCGGGATCGACCACCGACCGGCTCAGCGGGGCGGTGCGGACCCTGGCCTGCGGCCGGGCGTCCGCCCCGGATCCGGACGCGTCGGCGTCGGGGGTCACCCCGACCGGCTCCGGAACCGAGACCGCCACCACCGGCACGGCGGAAGAAGGCGATCGTCAACCGAGGTAGGCGAGGCGCCACCGGCTAGCTGACTGGATACCCATGTATCGAGGATCATCGCTGAAGGGTGCGACCCGGCCTCCCCGGTTGTCCGGCTACGTGGCGTACCACGGCCGCCTGGCGAGGTGGTCGGCGTGGCTGGAACGGCGGCTGGGTGAGCACCAGCCACAACGGCCCAACCGGGTCAGGGTGGTCGACCCGCGGCTGGTGGTCGCCGAGTCGGTGAAATGGTCGCCGTTGCACTGGCTGGAGTACCCGTCGTCGCGCCCGCGCAGGGTCTCCCTCGGGGTGGCGGTGTCGGCGGGGCTGGGCCTGGTCGCGGTGCCGGCCGTCGTCATCCTCAACGACAGCGACGTGATGTCGGTCGAGTCCCGGCTGGCGGTGTGGCGGCTGACCGAGCGGGTCTGCGGGATCGCGGCGCTGGTGCTGCTGGCGATCGCGGTGAGCGGTGGGCTGCTGCTGTCCACCGTGTCGGCGGGCCCGCGGGGGCGCGCGGCGTTCGGCAGGCTGCACGTCTTCGTCGCGGCGCTGGCGGTGGTGTTCGTCGTGCTGCACGTGGTCTCCGTGTCGCTGCTGCCGGACCTGGGGATCGGCTGGTTGCAGATGACCGTGCCGTTCACCAGGGAGGCCGGGCCGTTCGCGCAGGCGTGCGGCGTGCTCGCGGCCTACCTGTTGCTCGCCGTGGTCGTCACCTCGGCGCTGCGTGGCGTGCTGCCGTGGCGGGTGTGGCGGCGCACCCACCTGCTCACCGTGCCGCTGTTCGGGCTGGGGTGCGCGCACACCGTGCTCGCCGAGTCCGCCGAGAGCTCGGTGCTGGCCGGCGTCCGTGCGGGTGCGGTCATGCTGATGCCGTACCTGATCGCCTGGTGGCTGCGGGTCCGGGCGCGCGCCGCGGAGCTCGCGCCCCCGGCATCCCTCCCGCCCGCGCCGAGGGAGCTCGACGCGGCCGCCCGCACCCACCCCCTGTCGCTGTTGATCTCGCAGATCACCTGGGAGGCGGACGGGGTGATGTCGCTGCAGCTGCGCTCGCCCGACGGGTCCGCGCTGCCGCCGTGGGAGCCGGGCGCGCACGTGGAGGTGCTGCTGCCGTCCGGGCGGCTGCGGCACTACTCGCTCTACGGCGACCCGACCGAACGCGACCGCTACCGCATCGCGGTGCTGCGCGACGACACCGGCCGGGGCGGCTCGCGGGAGATGCACGACGGGCTGCGCATCGGCACCAGGCTCATGGTGGCGCCGCCGAACAACGCGTTCGCCCTGGAGCCGGCCCGAGGCTACCTGCTGCTGGCCGGCGGCATCGGGATCACCGGGCTGTTGCCGATGGCCCGGGTGCTGGCGGGGGGACAGCGACCGTGGCGCCTGATCTACATCGGACGATCCCGGGCCGGGATGGCCCTGATCGACCAGGTCGAGGCGGTCGACCCGGACAAGGTCGAGATCGTGGCGTCCGAGGAGCGGGGCCGTCCGGACCTGAACCGGATGATCGCCGCGCTGCCGTCGGGCACGGCGGTCTACTGCTGCGGGCCCACGAACATGATCGAGTCGGTCACCGCGATCGTGGCCGAGCGTCCCGACCTGACCCTGCACGTCGAACAGTTCGCCCCGCCCAGCGGCCCTCGGGGCGCCGCGTTCGACGTCGAGCTGCGCCGGACCGAGGCCACCGTCCGCGTCTCCGACGACCAGACGATCGTGCAGGCCATCGCGCACCTGGTGCCCTCGGTCACCGGCGGGTGCGAGCAGGGGCTGTGCGGACGGTGCCGTGCCACGGTGCTCGACGGCACCCCCGAGCACCGCGACACGTTCCTCACCGACGCGGACCGGGCGGCCGGCCAGATGCTGCTCTGCGTCTCCCGAGCCCAGGGCGAACGGCTCACCCTCGACCTGTGACCGACCCTCGACTTGTGACCGCGCGCCCCGCACCGGTGGGAAAGCAACCACAACGAAGCGCTCATCCAGCCCCGCCGGCGCGTGAGGCGAGAACACAGCGCTCCCGGTCAGCCCTGGGGGTGCAGGACGCTCACCGTCTGGCCGTCCAGGTTGGTGACGTAGCCGCCCCGGCCGTTGGGCAGCACCGCCACGCTGGTCGGGCCGTTCCCGGTGTGGATCGTGGCGGTGACCCGGAAGCCGTCGGCGTCGATCACGGACACCGTGCCGTCGGTGTTGTTCACGGTGTAGGCGAACCGGCCGTCGGGCGCCCAGGTGATGGCCTGCGGGTTGCGGCCGACGGGCACGGTGGCGATGACCTGGTTGGTGTTGGTGTCGATGAACGTGGCGGAGTTCGCGTCGTAGTTGACGTTCGCCAGCAGCGGGCGGGTGGGGTGGACCGCGACGCTGTGCGGGCTGGTCGGCACCCGGATCCGCGCGATGACGTTGTCGGTGGCCAGGTCCAGCACGCAGATCAGGTTGGACTCGTGGTTGGCCATGTAGGCGCGGGTGCCGTCGTGGCTCATGTCGATCCAGTGCGGGTTGGCCGCGACCTTGATGTCCTTGATGACGGCGTTGGTGGCGGTGTCGATGACCGAGATCGACCCCGAGTCGTGGTTGGGCACGTACAGCCGCTTGCCGTCCCGGGTGACGGCGGACGCGAACGGGCGGGTCCGCACCGGCACGGTGGCGACCATCTGGTTCGTTGTGGTGTCCAGCACGCCGATCATCGCGATGGTGCGCTGCTCGTTGAAGATGCTGATGTACAGCCGACGGCCGTCCGGGGAGAACGAGAGGAACTGCGGCGGGCCGGCCTCCACCGGGATCGTGGTGCTGACCTGGTTGGTCGCGGTGTCCACAACGGTGATGGCCTTGGCGTCGGCGTTGGCCACGTAGGCCCGTTGGCCGTCCGGGGTGGCCGCGACGAACGCCGGCGTCGCACCGGCCGCGATCGGCGCACCCAGGGTGGGTATCGGCACGCTGGGGGCGATCGCCGGCGCGGCGGCCGGGATCAGCGGGGCCGCCGGGAGCTCGGGCTCGGGCGGCGGCGCGGCCTCGGGCGGTGGTACGGCGGCCGCCGCGGCCGGGGGCGACGCGTTCTGGGTGACGAACGCGACCCCGGCCAGGCCGCCGGCCAGCAGCGCGAGCGTGATGCCGACGGCGACGAGCACGCGCCGGCCGCGCCTGCGGGTGCGGTGCCGGGGCGCGGCCGGCGCGTGCTCGGCTCGGCGCCGCGGTAGGCCCGGATCGGGCCGGCGCGACGACGGGGGCGGCGGGGGCGGCGGCCGGCGGGCACCCGGGTCGTCGGTGGACAGGTCGGGCTCGACGACCAGCGCCCCGAGCCGCAGGAACGAGCTCCACACCTCGTCGCGGATGGCGGTGGGGTCGATCCGCCCGCCGACGGCCAGCGTCGGGTCGTGCGGGATCTCCACCACCGCCCGGCAGCGAGCGGCGAAGTAGGTGATCAGCCGGTCACGGTGGATCTGCTCGCTGGTCTGGTCGCGGCACAGCACCACCACGGCGTCGGCGGCCTTCTCGGCGTGGCCGTTCGCCCGCAGCCAGTCCAGCGTCTTGGCCGCGCGGCTGGCGCCGTCCACCGTCGGGGTGCCCACCACGACCAGCGCCCCGGTGCGGGAGATGGCGGTGTTCATCGTGGACTGCGCCAGGCCGCTGCCGCAGTCGGTGATCACGATGTCGTAGTAGCGGGTCAGCAGCGCGCAGATCCGCTCGTACTCGGCGCCGTCGAACGACTCCCCCGTCGCCGGGTCCTGGTCGCCCGCGATCACGTGCAGCCCGCCGGCCTCGCCGGTGTAGCGGGTCACGGCGGTCGGGGAGTCGATGCGGTCGATGTCGTTGATCAGCTTGCGCATCGACCTGCCGGTGCCGCCGGTGAGCCGGTCGGCGAGGGTGCCGGCGTGCGGGTCGGCGTCCAGCACCACCACCCGTTCACTGCGGTGCTCGGCCAGCACCAGGCCCAGGCACGCGGCGACCGTCGTCTTGCCCACTCCCCCCTTCAGGGAGCAGACCATCACCTCCAGCGGACCCGACAGCTCACCGCGAATCCGCCGCACCAGCCCGGCCCGCGCCACCTCCGCGCGGCCCACCCCCGGGTTGATCAGGCCCCCGGACGCCGAGAACAGCGCACCGCGCCAGCCCGAGTCCGGCCGGCCCACCCGACCCTGGTCGCGGGGCGGCGCCGGCGCGTGTCCGTTCGCCGAGCGAGCCGCCTGCTCCTCGGCCTCGTCCTGGCCCTGGTCCGGCTGCCGGACACCGATGACGTCGGTCTGCTCGGCGGCCCCGCCCTGGCGGCGCGCGCCACCGGGACCGGGCTCCCGCGTTCCCAGCTCTCGCGTTCCCGGCTCTTGCGTTCCCGCAGCCCGGCGCAGGCGCAGCCCCGCCCGCAGGTGGGAGGCCGAGCAGTACCTCCCCGCATCGTCACTCGCCACCGGCGCGACATACGCCTCGCACCCCGGCAGTGCGCACCTTTGCCTCGACCGCATGCCCCGACCTCCTCTACCGACGGCCGCGCCTCAGCAGAGAATCCGGCGGATGGAACACCACCCGCCAATACTGCGAAGCTACCCACGAGCACGCAGCGCGTCCAGAGATACCGGCCAGCGAGCTGGATAACGGTCGGCAACCACGGGGTACGGTAAAGATCAATCAACACCTCCGGGCCGCACTAGCAAGGCTCTCGCAACGGGGTGAAGTTCATCGCCACGATCATCCAACGCTTGGTCAGGCGATCCCGCAACACGACAAGGGTTCCCTGGAACAGGCCGGACGGCTCGCGGCTGAGGTAGGTCCCGACCTGTTCGACCAGCACGACGACGACCACGGCATCCGCATGCGCGCGAACCCTGATATTGCTCCAGGAGAACAACGAGTACACCGGTTCGTCACCGGTATGTCGCCGGAGCCAGCCCTCCTTTCCCGTCACCGACCCGAACGGGCCGACCACGATGAGTCCGTCGTCCAGCAATGCGTCGAGCGCTTCTCGATCTCCGTCCCGCTCCGCGTCGGCCCACCGCGCAACCAGCTCATAAACCACGAGCCCTTCAAGGCCGTGATCAAGCATTTCCGCCTCCGTTGCCAAGTGGCCCCCGGAAATACCCCCGACGCCGCAGCGCGCCCGTGGTGACGCTACTGCTTGACCGACGTCACCGGGGGCGGTTTGACGGTTTCCGCCGCCGGTGTACCTCGAGTTGCGCCGTGCGGCGGCCGACCTCATGATCACCGCGCAAGCCCGCGCGTTCCTCCGGAGGCAGGATGCCGCAGCCCGACACGCCGCCCGACGAGCTCGGGCGGCGCGTTCCCCGGCCGAGGGACGCCTACGGGGCCATCCGCCAAATGATCATCGAACGCGTGCTGCGCCCCGGGGAGCACCTGGTGGAGTACGACCTGGCGAAGCGGCTGGGCGTGTCCCGGCATCGGGTCCGGGAGGCGTTGCGGCGGCTCGGCACCGACAGGTGGGTGGACCTGTGGCCGGCGCACGGGGCGTTCGTGCACGCGCCCGACCGCGACGAGGTCGGCCAGGTCCTGGCGGTGCGGACCCTGCTCGAGGCCGAGTGCGCGCGGCTGGCCGCCGGTCGCGCCGGTGGCTCGCACCTCGGGCGGCTGGTCGAGCTCTGCCGGCTGGGAGACGCGGCGCGAGCCCGGGGCGGCCGCAACGAGATGGTCGCCGTGAACGGCGAGTTCCACGCCGCCGTCGCCGCCGCCTCCGGCAACACCGCGCTCGCCAGGCTCGCCGGCCAGCTCGACAGGCGCGCCCAGTGGTACTACGCCATGACGACGGACGACCTGGCCGGGCGGCCCTGGGCCGAGCACCACGAGCTCGTCGACGCCATTCGCGCCGGGCGTGCCCGGCTCGCCGCCGAGATCATGCGCGGGCACACCGAGCGCGTCCGGGTCATCTGCCTGGACCACATGTCCGGCGCGTGCCCCGTCCCGTGAGCCGGCGTCATGCCGGCCGGCTGGCCATCAGGTAGCAGCGGGTTGTCGGCAGCTCGCCGGGATAGGGCCGGCGGGTGACCGTCGCGTCCACGTCGAGTCCGGCCTGTTCCAGAACCGAGGCGACCAGCTCGGGCGGCCGGTGGTACCCGTCCAGGTCGACGGGCTGGTCGAACCAGCGATCCGCGTGCACCACCTGGTCGCCGCCGTGGAACGCGACCAACGCCCGGCCGGACGGCGCCAGGACCCGGGCGAACTCCGCGGCGGCCTTGCGCAGCTCGGCGTCGTCGAGGTGAATGATCGAGTAGAACGCCGTGATGCCGGCCAGGGTGCCGTCGGGCATCGGAAGCTCGGTCATTGTGGCCTGCTCGAACCTGATCGCGGGGTGGGCGCGCGCGGCCACCGCCACCATGGCACCGGAAAGATCGACGCCCATGACCGGGCGGGTGCCGTGCTCATGCAGGTAGGCGGCCACCTGGCCGGGACCGCAACCCACGTCGCACACGCCCGCGCCCGGCGGTAGCTGCTCCAGGAAGCAGTCCAGGAGCGCCCGGTCGAGCGGCTTGCCGTCCAGCTCGTCGGCGACCGCCTCCGTGTACTGCTCGGCGATCGCGTCATAGCTCGCGGCGATCCGATCGGTCACAGGCACACCCTCCCCATCCCCCGGTGACAGCCGCGGCCGCCTGGGCATGCCGCGTACGGTTGCTTCGTGATCGCCCGCATCTGGCGCACCGGCCTCGATGAGTCCCGCGCCGACGAGTACGAGCGCTTCGCCCACCAACGTTCGCTGCCCATGTTCCGCCGCCAGCCCGGGTTCAGCGGGGTCCTGTTCACCCGGTCCGAAGGCACCCGCGTGGTGATCACGTTATGGCTCGACCGGGAGGCGGTCAACGCGCTGGACACGTCCATCGACTACCAGGACACCGTCGCCGCGATCTCGGCCACCGGGTTCCTGCGAGCACCCCAGTCGGTAGAGATCCTCGACCTGCACGAGTCCTGGCTACCGGGAGTCGAGTCGCCGTAACCTCAGCGGGGGTGCCTCGACCGGCTCGTCGGCGCCTTCGAGCGGCCAGAGGGCTCGGTCCTCGCCGACCGAGACGGCCCTGATGATCCTGGCCCGCAGCGCGCGTCCGAGCCGTACCAGCCTCTTCACGACGGGCTAGGCGACGGTGAAGCGGATGCCGGGCCAGCCGGCGGCGCCGTCGGGGATGGGCGGGGCGGGTTGCGGGGTCTGCGTGGCGCCGGTGGCGTCGGTGGCCCGGCACTGGACGAAGTGGCTGCCCGGCGCGAGCGGGACGTCCAGCCGCCACATGCGCCAGGTCGCGCGGTTGACCTGGGCGGAGAGCTGGGCTGGCCGCCAGGCGCCGGCCTCGTCGAGGCGGACCTCGACCTTGTCGATGCCCCGGGTCTGAGCCCAGGCGATGCCGGCGAGGGTGACCTGGCCGTTGGGGCCGGGGGTGACGGTGGCCAGCGGCCGCGGCCGGTCGATGCGGGACTGGGTCTTGATCGGCGCCCGCTGCGCCCAGCCCCGGCGCGTCCAGTAGGCCTGGGTGGCGTCGAACGTGGTCAGCTCGAGGTCGGTGAGCCACTTGGTGGCCGAGACGAACCCGTACAGCCCCGGCACCACCATCCGGACCGGGTAGCCGTGCTCGGGCGGCAGCGGCTGGCCGTTCATGGCGACGGCCAGCAACGCGTCGCTGTCCGGGCGCATGACCACGTCGGTGGGGGTGCCCGCGGTCCAGCCGTCGACGCTGGTGGAGTGGATCTGGTCCGCCCCCGGCCGGGGGCCGGCCCGCAGCAGCAGCTCGCGCAGGGACACCCCGGTGAAGTTCGCGGTGGAGATGAGCCCGCCGTTGACCTCGTTGGACACGCAGGTCAGCGTGATCGTCCTCTCCAGCAGCGGGCCGGCGAGCAGGTCGTCGTAGCCCAGCCGCAGCGGGGTGTCGACCATGCCGTGCACCCGCAGCGACCAGTCCTCGGCGGATATCCGGGGGACCTGGATCGCGGTGTCGATGCGGTAGAAGTCGCGGTTGTCGGTGACGAACGTGGGCGTGCCGACCTGGGCGAAGTCCGCGCCGGGCGGCACCGGCGGCGCGGGCCGCGCGGCCGTGATCGTCCCCGGGCGGGTGGTACGAGTGGCGGCCACCGTGAGGCCGCCGAGCCCGGTGGCCAGCGCGCCGGCACCGACCGCGGCGATGCCCAGCAGCGCGCCCCGCCGGGCCGGGAGCCGGGGCTCGCCGTCCGCCGAGTGCCCGGTGGCCAGGATGCGCAGCGCGTCGAACGCGGCCAGGCCGACGACCAGGGCGGCCAGCGGGGCCACCAGGTGCGCCGGCCCGAACACCGGCGACGACACCACCGCAGCCAGCCCGGCCGCGCCGAGCGCCACGATCAGCAACCGCCCGGGCAGCGGGCGGCGGCGGGACGCGACCCCCGCCGCCGCGGCGAGCAGCAGGACGACCCCGCCGATGCCGGCCAGCAGCGCCACCTTGTCCGCGACGCCCTTGACCAGCCCCAACGCCGGGAACTCCAGTCCCTTGCCGATCTCGGTCAGCCACTCCGGGGACAGCCGCACCACCGCGTCGGCCACCGCCAGCACCGGCGCGGAGGCGGGCGCAACCAGCCCGGCGGCCAGCTGGCCCACCCCCAGCGCGGCCATGACGGACACGATCCCGATCGATGCCGCGACCGGCCGGGTCAACACGATTCGACTACCAGGCGATGTGATGCTCACGTAGATGGTTCGCGGCGTCCCACGGACCTGGATTGGTCACCGCGCCCGGTGACCACGCCGAGGGCGATCATCACCAGGCCGAGCGCGAGGTGCAGCCAGTTGTCGGCGGTGTTGACCGGCACGAAGTTGGCCGGCCCGGACTGCTCGACGACCAGCCCGTACAGCCACAGCACCAGGTAGACCGCGCCGCCGCCGAGGAGGAACCCCCGGGCCGTTCCGGGGGTCCGCGCCAGGGCGAGGCCGGCGACGCCGAAGAGCAGGTGCACGACGTTGTGCAGCACCGACACCGCGAACAGCCCGAGCAGCATGGCGTGCGACTGGTGGCCCAACACGGACATCTCGTGGTAGCCGGTGGTGATCCCCGGGACGAACCCGAGCACGCCCACCAGCGCGAACACCGCCCCGACGGCGCCGGAGGCGAGCTGCACGGGGGCCTTGCCGGCCCGGACGCTGGATTGGCTCATGATCGTTCACTCTCTGCTTGGTGACAGGTCATGAGCTGGTTCGGCGCCGGGCGGTGCCCGGATTGGTGCCCGGTGATCGCCGGGTCAGGACGGCAGGTCGAACAGGACCACGGGGGTGGTGGTGGGTTGCGGCGAGCCGCCGGCGGGCTCGATGGTCAACCCGACCTTGGCGGCGCCGGCGAGGCCGTTGAACACCAGCGGGGCCGTCGCCTCCGACGTGTTCGACGGGACCAGGCCCACCGGGCGCGGCTGGCCGCCCCCGATCAGCCAGGCCTGGTAGGTGCGTCCCTCGGGTGGCGTCGGCAGCAGCGAGGTCAACAGGACCGCCTGGTCGAGGGAGTGGGAGGCCAGCACGAACGCGGTGCCGCCGTTGACCCCCGTACCGGTGCCGGCGCGGGCGTCCGGTGCGGTGGCCAGCTGCGCCACCTGCTGGTACTGGCTCTGCAGCCGGGAGACCTCGGCCTGCGCGGCGGCGCGTTCGCGCTCGGCGCGCGCGGCGGCCACCCCGAGCGCCGAGGCCGCCGCCACCGCCACGATCGCGGCCGCCGCGGTGAGCCGGCTCGCCCAGCTCGCCCAGCGGCGCGGGTGGCCGTCGCCCGGCGGCGCGGGTGCCCCGGAGGCGGCCGGCGGGTCCTGGCGGGTGGCGGCCACCTGGGCCATCACCCGCCGGCGCACCCGCTCCGGGGGCGGCTCGGAGACCGCGCCGGCCAGCCTGGCCGCCGCCGCGCGCAGCTCGTCCACCTCGCGGGCACAGTCCGGGCATTCGGCCAGGTGCGCCTCGAACGCGCGCCGCTCCAGCTCGTCGAGCGCGTGCACCGCGTAGGCGCCGGTCAGGGTGTGCACGTCGGGGTTGGTCATCACGCCACCCCCAGACAGTCGCGCAGCCGGATCAGCCCGTCCCGCAACCGAGTCTTGACCGTGCCCAGCGGCGCCCGCAACACGGCGGCCACCTCCACGTAGGTCCGGCCGCCGTAGTAGGCCAGCACCACCGACTCGCGCTGCAGCTCGGTCAACGACCCCAGGCAGCGGCGGACCTGCTCGCGCTCCAGGCGGGCGCCGACCTCCTCGACCACCTCGTCGAAGTCCCGGCGCACCGACTCGGCGGCCACCCGGGCGTCCCTGTCGATGCTGGCCTGGGCGCGGCGGACCCGGTCCACCGCCCGCCGGTGGGCCAGGGTCAAGGCCCAGCTCAACGCGCCGCCCCTGGACGGGTCGTAGCGCGGCGCGGTCCGCCACAGCTCCACCAGCACCTCCTGGGTGACCTCCTCGCTCTGCGCCGGGTCGCGCACCACCCGGCGCACCACACCGAACACCGGGCCGGCGACCAGCGGGTAGAGCCGTTCGAACGCCGACTCGTCGCCCGCGCCCACCCGGGTCAGCAGCTCCTCGGGCGACTCCTGGTCCGGCCCGCCGCGCTCCCCGCCCGGCCGTGGTGGCCACCTCGACTCTGGCATCGCGCGCCTCTCCCGCCGTCGGTAGTTACCCGGCATTCGCCGCCGGCGCCGCCCCGGATTGGCCTACCCGCGCCCGAACGGGTGAATGAGGCCGTGGACCAAGCCGGTGCCTCGGTTGGCGCGAACCACCCACGAAAGCGTCCGGCCGCCCACCGAGGCGGCACCACCTTCTCGAAAGGACCGAACGTGCGCATCAAACCACTCATCGCCACCCTGACGGTCGGAATCGCCACCGCCGCATTGGTTGCCATCGGCGGCGGCAGCGCGGCGGCGGCCGCTCCGGTGCCGGCGGCCGGGAGCCAGTTCGGCCCCGCCTGCGGCGCGGTGCCCGCCAACGGGCCGGGCAGCTTCCAGGGCATGGCGGCCGACCCGGTCGCCACCGCCGCCAGCCACAACCCGGTGCTGTCCACCCTGGTCGGCGCGGTCAAGAAGGCCAACCTGGTGGACACCCTGAACAGCGCGCAGAACATCACGGTGTTCGCGCCGGCGAACGACGCCTTCGGCAAGATCCCGCCGGCCGACCTGGAGAAGGTGCTCGCCGACAACGCGACGCTGACCAAGGTCCTCACCTATCACGTGGTCGGGCAGCGGATCACCCCCGCAGAGCTCGCCGCCGGCAACTTCAAGACCCTCGAAGGCGCCACCCTCAAGACGTCCGGCACCGGACAGGACTTCACCATCAACGGCACCGCCCATGTCATTTGCGGTGACGTACAAACCGCCAACGCCACGGTGTACATCATCGACGGCGTGCTCATGCCGACCGCCGCGTCGAGCTGAGTGAAACCGTCACGCACCGGCGGGCCGCTCGATTCGGGCGGCCCGCCCACCGGTTTGCCTCCGCATTCTTTCTCGTTCGCGCGAAACCGCGGCACGAACAAGCGCCATTCGCTTGCGCCGTTTCGCGAAACTACGCCGAGGGAATTCGCGGCCGCCGCTAGCCGCGGGACCGGCCCGGGAAGTGCTGGCGTCGCAGGTAGAACGCCCCAACGGCGAGCCCGGCGGCGACCAGGCCCGCACCGAAGGCCCCGACCGGTGCCAGCGCGAGGCACAGCACGGCGAGCGCGGCGGCGACAACGATGGTGACGTCATATACACGGCGCATCCAGCTCCGGCCGGGTAACGGCCGGCGCATGGCCTCGGCGAAGCGCCGATCTTCGGTGCTGATCCGTCGTTCGATGTCTCGCAGTACGCGGCGTTCGCGCTCGCTGAGCATGGTGTCCTCCCCGCATGACGACCGTCCCATTCTCGAACACCGGCCGCGACACGTCGTATTACCCGTTCGAATGACACGCCCGACCATCCACACACGAGGAGCGACCGGGCGGCGTCCGGTGGTGTCAACCCTCCTCGCCCGGGCGGGGAGGTGGCCGCCGTCGGCGCGTCGTCGGGATCGCGGGACTCGGCGCATTCCGTATACAAACGCAAATGCATCCCGACCGGTGCGGAACAAGCGCCGCTAGCTTCGCCGGTCACCTATCGGCACGACCTGGCAATAACGCTCCCGTTCCTACGGCGGTAGTTGTTTCACATCAGTAAGTAGATCCCGCGTCCCCCGAAGTCCGACGCGCGAACCACCCGATCGGGTAGAACGCGCGTAAAGATCAGTCGTTGCACGATCCAGATGCAAATCGCTATGGCTACTATCAAAGTCCCTTCCCCCGGGGGAGAAAATCATGGCATCCAGTGCGCCAACACGCGTGATAACCGTCGTGCTGGAACGTCTCGGCATGCACCTGTGGGGTTTCCCGCCCCGCCTGATGGCGCCGATCGTCGGCGAGCTCGGCCCGGTCCGGGCGCTGGCCTGGTTCGCCTGGAACATGCCCCGCTACCAGCGCTCCCTGGCGGCCCTCGGCCCGGTCCGCACCCACCTCATCTGCACGACCATCTCGCTGGTCAACGGGTGCCGGTACTGCAGCTACGGCCATGCCTACGCCCTCGAACTGGCGTACCTGCACGAGCACGGCCGGCTCTTCCCGATCAGCAAGCACCGCATCCTGCTGCTGCGCGGCCAGTCGCCCGGGACGATCCGGCACCACATGGTCACCGCCGTCCAGAACGCCGGCCTGTACGCCGAGGCGCGCTGGCTGGCCCGCGCCATCGAGCTGACCGTCGCCGACGACCGCCGCCCGACCGACCCGGACGACACCCGCATCTCGCACCTGGTGACGATGTTCGGCGTGCTCAACTCCGTGGGCATCGCCCACCAGACCGAGCCCGACCAGGCACACTCGCCGTTCAACAAGGACCGCGCCCTCAAGCTGCGACACTCGACGCTGCGCGCCGCGACCGACGCCGGGCGTTGACAGCCTGGAGGGGCACACCTACCGTCCCCTCTCAATGAACGCAAAGCGGCTTTCATTCAACGGGAATGATCCGGTGGCCCGGCCGAGCTACCTGGCCCGGCTGCTAGACGTCATCGACGTGGCCGTGACGCACGAGCGCGCGCCGCTGCCGATGTCGGAGATCGCGGCGGCGGCCGGCGTGCCGGTGTCGACGGCGTCGCGGTTGCTCGGCCTGCTCGGCGAGCACGGCTTCCTGGTGCAGCTGCCGGACGCGGGCTACGCGGCGGGCCCTCGGCTGCTGCGGGTCGCGATGGGCGCGATCGAGCGGCTGCGCGACACCGACCGGTTGAAGGCCGCCGTGGAGGCCCTGAGCGACCAGGCCGGCGAGAGCGCGAGCGCCGGGCTGCTGGTCGGCGACGAGATCGTCCTGGTGGCCAGGAAGGAGCCGACGCACTCGCTGCGGGCGGTGGCGCGGGTCGGCGACATCATCGCCCCACACACCTCGGCCATGGGCAAGGCGATCCTGTCCCGGCTGCCGGCGCAACGCAGGGCAGCGGTGCTCCGGGCGGCGGTCGGGGAGGACGCGGACGCCACCCTGGACCGGCTGGAGGAGGAGCTGGCGACCGCCACCGCCGACGGGTACGCGGTGGACGAGGGCACCTTCACCGTCGGCCTGCGCTGCCGGGCCGCGCCGCTGCTCGACGGCGACGGGCACGCGGTCGGCGGCCTGTCGATCGCCGGGCCGGCCGCCCGGTTCACCCCCGAACACGCCGAGAGCTGCCTGCCCGCGCTGCGCGCGCAGGTCGCGGCGCTCTCGCCGACCCCGAGGAGCACCGCATGACGTCCGCGAGCCTGCATCCGGCGGTCAACGACGCGGTGGCGAAGGCGGAGGGCGCCTACCACGGCTGGCTGGACCAGGTCTGGGTCTTGACGGGGCGGTCATGACCGGCGGGCCGCCGCGCGGTGCCCAACCGCCCGGTGCCCAACCGCCCGATGCCGAGCTGCGCGGCGTGCGGAAGGAGTACCCGGGTGGTTCGACCGGCGTGGACGGCGTTTCCCTGGACGTCCACCGCGGGGAGTTCTTCTCCCTGCTCGGCCCGTCGGGCTGCGGCAAGAGCACCACGCTGCGGATCCTCGCCGGCCTGGAGGAGCCCACCGCCGGGGAGGTGCTGATCCGGGGCGAGTCCGTCGCCGGCCGCCCGGCGCACCGCCGCCCGACCAACCTGGTCTTCCAGCGGCTCGCGCTGTTCCCGCACCTCACGGTCGCGGACAACGTCGCGTTCGGGCCCCGGCTGCACCGCCGGTCGCGCGCGGAGACCGCCCGCACGGTGGGTGAGATGCTGGAGCTGGTCGACCTCACCGGATACGAGCGCCGGCTGCCGGCGCAGCTGTCCGGCGGCCAGCAGCAGCGGGTCGCGATCGCCAGGGCGCTGGCCAACCGGCCGGCGGTGCTGCTGCTCGACGAGCCGCTCGGCTCGCTCGACCTCAAGCTGCGCGCCCAGATGCAGCGCGCGCTCAAGCACATCCAGCAGGACTCGGGCACCACGTTCCTCTACGTGACCCACGACCAGGTCGAGGCGCTCACCATGTCCGACCGGATCGCGGTGATGAACCAGGGCCGCATCGAGCAGACCGGCGACCCCGTCACGCTCTACCGGTCCCCGCGCACCCGGTTCGTCGCGACGTTCCTGGGCGACACGAACCTGTTCGAGGGCACGGTCACCGACGGCGTCCTCGCCGCCTCCGGACTGTCGATCAAGGTGCCGGGCACGGGCCGGGTCGCCTCGGTGCGGCCCGAGCGGGTGGCCGTGGCGCCGCGGCTGCCCGACGGGTACGGCAACCGCTTCCCCGGCCGGCTGGAGGAGATCGTCTTCCAGGGAGCGAGCGTGCGGTACCAGGTCCGGCTGGCCTCGGGCGTCGCGGTGACCGCCGAACAGCGGGAGGACGCCGCGCCCGCGCTGGCCGTCGGCGCCGACGTCGAGGCCGGCTGGCAGGTCGACGCCGCCGCGATGCTCGACCACTGAGCCGTCAGGAGCGATGACATGTCCGGATCCGCGCCGCTGTCCAGGCGGCGATGGCTGAAGACCGTCGGCCTGGCCGGAGGCGTCGCGCTGACCTCGGCGTGTGGCGCCGTGGCCCCGCCCTCGCGGTCCGCGCCGAGCGCCGGCGCCAACGGCAAGCTGAAGGTGACGCTGTTCGCCTTCCTCGGCGGTGACCTGGCCACAGTGCCGAAGGAGTTCGCCAAGGAGTACGAGGCCGCGCACCGGGGCGTCCAGGTCGAGATCTACGAACAGTCGAACACCATCGGCTACGCGAAGATGCTCGCGCAGAAGAAGGTGGCGCCCGACCAGCCGCTGGTCAACCTCGGCTTCTTCAACGCCCAGACCACGGCGAAGGGCATCGGCGACCGGATGTGGTCGCGGTTGGACTACGCGGGGATGTCCAACGCCCCCGACATCGATGCGCAGTTCCGCCGCGACGACCAGTTCGGCATCGGCATCGGCATCGGCGCCGACCAGTTCGGCCTGGTCTACAACCACGAGAAGCTGCCCACCGCGCCCACCTCCTGGGCCGACCTGTGGAACCCCGCCTACAGGGGCAAGGTCTGCCTGTTCCAGGACCCCTGGTACGCGGTGTTCGTGGCGGCCATGCTGAACGGCGGCTCGATCGAGAACATGGAGCCCGGCTGGCAGCTCTGGCAGCGCTCCGCCGAGCAGATCCGGCTGATGGTCATCTCGAACCCGCAGTACCTGAACGTGCTCGCCAGCGGCACCGCGCCGCTGACCGCCTACTTCGCCGGCACCGGCCAGCAGTGGATCGACTCCGGGGCGCCGCTGAGCTACGTGGTCCCCCGGGAGGGCGCGATCTCGCAGCCGGTGTACCTGCAGGCGGTGGCCGGCTCCACCGACAACCAGCTCGAGGTGGCCCACGACATGATCAACCAGTTGATCTCGCCGAAGTGGTCGGCCCGGTGGGCGTCGGCGAGCATCGAGACGCCGGCGAACACGAAGACGCCGCTCCCGCACAAGCTCGCGCGCCTGCCGGCGTTCGCGCCGGCCACCCGGGAGCGCTTCATCAAGGTCGACTACGCCGCGGTGGGCAGGAACAGCACCGCATGGCGGCAGCGCTGGGATCGCGATGTTTCGTCGCGGATCTGACGCCCCGCCGATGAGCACCGTGCGCAGGCACCGGGCCGGCTACCTGCTCGCGGCCCCGACCGCGGTGGTGATCCTCGCGGTCTTCGCCGGCGCGATGGTGGCGCTGCTGGAGTACAGCTTCCACGAGTACCCGCCAGGCGGCGGCGACATCGGCGGCACCGTGGCCACCTGGCGCTCGTTCCTCACCGGCGGCCACCACTGGGACGTGGTCGGGCGGACCGTCGAGGTCGGCCTGCTCACCACCGTGATCACCGCCGTCGTCGGCTACCCCACCGCGTTCGCGCTGAGCCGTGTCGCGCGGCCGGTGTGGCGCCATGTCGGGCTGTTCGTCGTGTTCGCGCCGCTGCTGTCCAGCGTGATCTCCCGGACCTACGGCTGGGAGCTGATCCTCGGCGACAGCGGGCTGCTGAACTGGGTGTTGGAGTCCGCCGGCCTGAGCCCGGCGCGGATCATGTACGAGCAGACCTCGGTGATCATCGCGCTGGTGCACATCCTGCTGCCGTTCATGGTCTTCCCCGTCATGAGCGCGCTCGGCCAGCTCGACTCCGCGCTCGACGAGGCGGCCGGCGACCTCGGCGCCGGGGCCTGGCGGCGGTTCTCCAAGGTGACGCTGCCGCTCACCCTCACCGGCGTGATCGCCGGGTCCGAGCTGGTGTTCGCGCTGTCGATCAGCTCGTTCGCCACCCCGAGCCTGCTCGGCGGCGGCCGGGTGCAGGTGCTGGCCACCGACATCTACAACGACGTGGAGAACGTGGAGTGGCCGCTGGCCGCGGTCGCCTGCTATGTGCTGCTCGCGCTGGCCGCGGTGGCGCTGGTGGCGTTCGGCAGGCTGCAACGGCTCGCCGGGCGGACCGCCCAGGGCGGGGTCACCGCGCAGGCGTCGCCGGCCGGGGCGGGGCGCGGCTGGGTCGCCTGGCTGGCGTGCGTCGAGGTGTTCGTCCTGGCCCCGATGGTGATCGTCGCGGTCGAGTCGTTCTCCTCGGTGTCCTACGGGACGTGGCCGCCGCCAGGGCTGTCCACCCGGTGGTACGCGAACCTGCTCAGCCAGCCGGGCCTGGGCGAGGCCACCCTGCTCAGCCTGGAGGTCGCGGTCGCGACCACCGTGATCGCGACGTTCATCGGGACGCTGGTCTCGGTCTCCCTGGTGCGGCACGCGCCGCCGGGGCGCACGCTGATCGAAGCGCTCACCCTGTCCCCCGCGGTCGTGCCCAAGGTGGCCTTCGGCTTCGCCGGATTCGTGTACCTGCACCGGGTCGGGCTGTTCGGCGGTCTCGCCGGGCTGGTCGCCGCGCACGTCGTGATCGTCCTACCGTTCGTGACCGTCGTCGTGACGTCCGCGCTGGTCAACGCCGACGACGCGCTCGACGCGGCGGCCCGCGACCTGGGCGCGACCCCGGCGCGGGCGTTCCGGCTCGCGACGCTGCCGCAGATCAGGCCGGCGCTGCTCGCCTCGGCCCTGTTCGCCTTCGTGATCAGCTTCGACGAGGTGGACACGACGATCTTCCTGCTGGCGCCGGACCAGAACACGCTGCCGGTCTGGATGTACACCTACATGCAGAAGTACCAGGACCCCACCCTCGCCGCGCTGTCCACGATCCTGATCGCCGCGGCGCTGATCCTCGCCGGAGCGGTAGCGGCGCTGCTCGCCCGCTCCGGCGTCTTCACCACCCTGTTGCGCGACCCCAAGGAGGCACCGCCCGCATGAGCGCACCGTCCCGCACCGTCGAGCAGGTCCCGGTCACCACGCTGGCCGACGGCCACCGGCTCGGCCTGACCGTCCACACCCTGCGCGGCGCCCACGACGGGCCGCACCTGGCGCTGGTCGGCGGCATCCACGGCGACGAGCCGCTGGGCCCCGAGACGGTGCGCCGCATCCTGGCCACCGTCGACCCGGCCGAGCTGACCGGCACCATCACCGCGGTCCCGGTCGCGAACCCGCTCGCGCTGGCCGCGCTGCACCGGAACACCCCGCTGGACGGCCTCAACCTCAACCGCGTCTTCCCCGGCAACCGCACCGGCTCGGTCACCGAGCAGATCGCCGCCGTGCTCTGCGAGATCCTGGCCGACAGCACCCACCTGATCGACTTCCACTCGGGCGGCAACTTCGCCACCGTCGACTACTCCTACCTGCACGAGGCCGGCGCGGACATGTCCCGCGCGTACGGCTGCTCGCTGCTCTACTCCCACGACTCCTACGTCGGCTCCGCCACCGACTGGGCGCTGCGGCGCGGGGCGAACGCCATGGTCAGCGAGCTCGGCGGGGGCGGCCAGCGCATCGACCACTACCTGGACAAGGGCGTCAGCGGCGCGACCAACGTGCTGCGCACCCTCGGCATGCTCCCCGGCTCGCCGTCCGCGCCCCCGGTCGACCAGACGATCGTCACCACCCTGACCGTCATCCAGCCGCGAGTGGGCGGCGTGCTCCTGTCCGAGTTCGGCGCCGACCAGATCGGCAAGAGCCTCGCGGCGGGCACCGTCCTCGGCCGCATCCTCAGCCCTTACACCTTCGAGGAACTCGAGGTCATCACCGCCCCCTACGAGCCGAGCATCCTCGTCCTCACCCGCGAGTCCATGACGAACGTCGCGCCCGGCGACTACGGCTTCATGGTCGCCGACGGCGCCACCGCCCGCCCCGCCTAACCGCCCGTACCCCCCGCCCGCGAGTCGGGGCTCTCAGCACACTGAGTCGGGCGTCTCAGCACACCGGCCAGCGGTAGCCGCGACGCTCGAATGCCGCCCGGAGCTGGTACTCCACGCGAGTGCTGTCGCTCAGGTCGTCGCTCCCTACCGGGATGACCAGCCACCCGCGCCGACGCAGGTCCTCCGCGCGGAGATCATCCTCCGCCTCCCGGCCGGCGTGAACGGCGTAGCCGTTGTACTCCAGCGCGACGCGCTGGTCGGGCCACGCCAGGTCGAGGCGGTACACCTCCACCCCGGCCGGTGACAGCACGGGCCAGTTGGCCTCGGGCGGCGGGAAACCGAGATCGACGACCTCGAGCAGCAGCCAACTCTCCGGCGGCGACTCGGCCCGGCCGCTCGCCAACCCGAGCAGCCGCGCCCCTCTCCTGGTACCGCGCGGGTCGGGCCGACTCTTCAAGCGCTGACCGACCCGAGCGCGGAATACCTCCCGCCGCTCCGGCGGCTGCGCGACGAGCATCTGATCGGTCACGGCGATCGCGTCGCGCGGCCGAGCCGTACACAACAAGTCGCAGGTCACCCGCTCCGCGCCGAGGACAGGCAGGCCGTCGATCTCGATCACGTCGGTGGGCGGGATCGAACCGTTGTGGACCACCAGACCAGTCCGAGTCCGCGCCGGATGGCCGTACGGCACCAGCACGTGGACATCGGCGTCGTCGATCGCCGTGCACCCGTGCAACCCAGCCGCCGTCGGCCCCGCGAGGACCGATCCACGCCCATGGAGTAGCAACGCGGCGGCCGCTCGGGTCCGCACCTCCGTGGCCCGCTCGGCGTCGACCAGCACCCGGCGCCACAGCCGGACCAGGGCGCCATGGAGCAGCGCCGCTCGGACCGGGTAGCGACCGACGCGCTCGATCAGGTCTCGTTGCAGGTAGGTGCCATGCAGTCCGAGGGGGAGATCCATCCGGCCACGATCGTCCGGAACGCGTCACAACGAGACGCAAAGTCCGGCGCTTGTGGACAACCACCGTCGATGTGGATAACCGCCCGCCCCGACGTGTGCTGAAACGCCCGACTCAGTGTGCTGAGAGCCCCGACTCGCGGGTGGGGGGTACGGGTGGGGTTCGCCGGGGGGTCACCTGCCGGCTTTGACGAACTTGACGCGGGTGCCGGGTACCAGGAGTGCGGGTGGGTCGCGGTGGATCTCCCAGACGCTCAGGTCGGTCTGGCCGATGAGCTGCCAGCCGCCGGGCGAGGCGCGCGGGTAGATGGCGCTGAAGCCGCCGGCCAGGCCGACGGCGCCGGGCGGGACCTTGGTGCGGGACTCCGGGCGCCGGGGCACCGCGAGCCTCGGGTCGCCGTCGGCGAGGTAGGCGAACCCGGGCGAGAAGCCGCCGAACGCCACCGTCCACTCCCGGCCGGTGTGGGCCTCGATCAGCTCGCTCCTGGTCAGGCCGGTGTGCTCGGCGACGGCGTCCAGGTCGGCGCCGTCGTAGCGGACCGGGACCTGGACCAGTGCGGATGCGGGCGCCAGCTCGGCGTTCGGCGTGGTCGACCGCAGCTCGCGCTCCAGCCGGGACGGATCGGTGCGCGAAGGGTCGTACCGGACCAGCAGGGTCGTCGCGGCCGGCACCAGGTCGATCGTCCCCGCCGGCGGGGCCTCGGCCAGCGCGGCGTACATCCGCCGTACCAACGCCAGGTCGCCGAACTCCAGCAGGAGCCCGGTGTCGCCGCAGCGCAGCACCCGGAACATATCGGAAGTATCCGGCCGGCCGCGCGGGTTCGCCCTGGCACTAGTCGCCAAAGAAGCGCCGGCAACGACGAAGAACTCTGACGAAGTCCCGGGTCGGGGCCCGTGGTTATGGTCCGAATGCGGGCATCGGACGAGCCGAGGGGAACCCATGACATCCGTAGAGGTGGCGCTCACGACCGACATCGGTGAGGGGTTCGGGCGGTGGGTTCTTGCCGACGACGATGCCCTGCTCGACGTCGTGACCAGCGCGAACGTCGCCTGTGGGTTCCACGCCGGCGACCCGGACATCATGCGCCGGACCTGCGAGCGCGCGGCGCGCAACGGCGTCGCGGTGGGCGCCCAGGTCAGCTACCGAGACCTGGCCGGCTTCGGCCGCCGCTACGTGGCGGTGCCCGGCGAGACGCTCGCGAACGACCTGCTCTACCAGATCGGCGCGCTCGACGCGTTCGCCCGCGCCGCCGGCACCCGGGTGTCCTACGTCCGCGCCCACGGCGCGCTGTACAACGTGGCCGCGACGAACGAGGAGCACGCGGCGGCGATCGTCGAGGCCGTCCGGCTGTGGGACCCGGGGCTGCCGGTGCTCGCCCAGGTCGGCACCGCGACCTGGAAGCACGCGGAGCGGGCCGGCGTCCGCGCCATCGCCGAGGCGTTCGTCGACAGGGCCTACACCGGCGACGGCCTGCTGCTCCCCCGCACCCACCCGGAGGCGCTGCTCGGCGACGCCGACGAGGCCGCGGCGCGCGCCGTGCGGATCGTCACCGACCGCGAGCTGACCGCCATCGACGGCGAGACGGTCACCGTCGACGGGCGGGCGCTGCTCGTGCACTCCGACACGCCGGGCGCGCTGGCCATCGCCACCCGCACCCGGCGGGCGCTGCTCGACGCGGGCATCCGGCTGGTGCCGCTGTCCGAGCTCGCGCCCTGACCCGCCCACCGACGATCGGGGAGAACCCATGTCTGTCAGCTACGGGCTCGCGCTGGAGAACTTCACCTCGGCGGCGAGCAACCCCGACATCGACGCGCTCGTCGGCTACGCGCGGCGCGCCGAGGAGCTGGGCTTCACCGGGCTGTGGGCCTGGGACCACCTCTTCCTCGGCTCGCGCCAGCCGTTCCCCTGCCTGGAGGCGCTCACCACGCTGACCACCCTGGCCGCGCACACCACGACGATCGGGCTGGGCACCGGCGTGCTGGTGCTGCCCATCCGGGACCCGGCGCTGCTGGCCAGGACCGCCACCAGCATCCAGGCGATCTCGAAGGGCCGGCTCACCCTCGGCGTGGCCGCCGGCTGGTACCGGCGCGAGTTCGACGCGACGGGCACGCCGTTCCGGGGCCGGGGCGCACGGTTCGAGCGCAACCTCGACATCTGCTACCGGCTCTGGGCGGACGACGAGGTGACCGGCGAGTGGGACGACCTGAGCTTCCGCCGGGTGCGGATGCTGCCGCGCCCGACACCCCGGCCGCGCCTGCTCATCGGCGGCTACGTCGACCGGGTGCTGCGCAGGGTGGCCACCCTCGGCGACGGCTGGCTGACCTACTTCTACCGGGCCGAGGACTTCGCCAGGTCCTGGTACCGGATCCGGGACCACGCCGCCGACGCCGGCAGGGACCCGAACGCGCTCACCAACGTTGCCCAGCTGCCGATCTGCATCGACGAGTCGTTCGAGGCCGCGGACCGGAAGGTCGGGCCGTGGCTGGCCGAGTACTTCGACAACCCGGAGTGGAGCGACGCGACCCCGGAGAGCGCGATCCGGGGCACCCCCGAACAGTGCGCCGAGCAGCTCGCCGAGCACATCTCCGCCGGCGTCGAGCACATCGCGCTGGTGCCTTACCGGTACCGGCAAGAGCAGGTCGAGCGGTTCGCGTCGGAGGTGCGGCCGTTGCTGTCGGGTCTCGCGGCGGCGACCTCCCGATGACCGAGCTCCCGATGACCGGAGGCCGGCCGGTGCTGGACAAGGTCACCACGGCGGCCGAGGCGGTCGGGCTGGTGCGCGACGGGGACCACGTGGCGGTCGGGGGCACGAACTACTCCCGGACGCCGATGGCGCTGGTGTTCGAGCTGCTGCGGCAACGGCGGACCGGGCTGACGGTGTCCCGGCCGCTGTCCTGCTTCGAGGCCGAGCTGCTGCTGGCCACCGGCACCGCGGACACGCTGATGACCAGTTGGGTGGGCATCGGGCACGGGTGGGGGCTGGCGCGGGTGGTGCGCCACTTCGTGGAGAGCGGCTCCGCCCGGTTCGAGGAGTGGAGCCACCTGGCGCTGGGCATGCGCTACCGCGCGGCCGCGATGGGCGTGCCGTTCCTGCCGACCTCCACGATGCTCGGCTCCGACCTGGTGGAACGGACCGGCGCCCGCACCGTGACCTGCCCGTACACCGAGCAGACGCTGCTCGCGGTGCCGGCGCTGCACCCGGACGTGGCGTTCCTGCACGTGCAGCGCGCGGACCGGTACGGCAACGCGCAGATCGACGGCTACCCGTTCATGGACGTGGACATGGCGTACGCGGCGCGGCGGGTGGTGCTGAGCGCGGAGGAGATCGTCGAGCCGGAGCTGTTGCGCCGCGAGCCGACCCGGACGGTCATCCCGCACTTCGCGGTGGACGCGGTGGTGCACCAGCCGTACGGCTCGTACCCGCACGAGTGCTACGGCGGCTACGAGGTCGACGCCGAGCACTTCACCGAGTACATGAACCAGGTCAGGGAGCACGGTGTCGAGGGCGCGCGGCGCTACGTCGACGCGCACGTCCGCGCCCACGCCGACTTCGCGGGGTTCCTCGCGACGGTCGGCCCGGAGCGGCTGGCGCGGCGGCGCCGGGGAGCGCAGGAGCTGATGCCGGCATGACCACCGCGGACGAGCTGATGACCGTCACGGCCAGCCGCCTGCTCGCCGACCACCGCGTCGTCTTCGCCGGCATCGGGCTGCCGCTGGTGGCCTCCGCGCTGGCCAAACGCCGGCAGGCGCCGAACCTGACCATCGTGCTGGAGGGCGGCATCGTCGGGCTGCGCCCCCGGCCCGGGCGGCTCCCGGACTCCACGAACGAGATGTGCGCGGCCGTGGACGCCGACATGATCACCGGTATCTGCGACGTCTTCCTCGCCGCGCAGCGCGGGTTCTTCGACTACGGGTTCCTCGGCTGCGCCCAGATCGACGCGCACGGGAACATCAACACCAGCGTCATCGGCGACGCCGACGCCCCCACCGTCCGGCTGCCCGGCACCGGCGGCGCGAACGACATCAGCTCGCTGTGCAACCAGACGTTCGTGATCACCACCCACGAGCCCCGGCGGTTCGTCGAACGGGTCGACTTCGTCACCAGCCCCGGCTACCTCGACGGCGGCCGCGCGCGGGAGCGGTCCGGGCTGGTGCGCGGCGGGCCGAGCCGGGTCATCACCGACCTGGCCGTGATGGACTTCGAGCCGGAGTCCCGCCGCATGCGCGTGCGCGCGCTGCAACCGGGCGTCGAGATCAGCGACGTGCTCGCGGCGACCGGGTTCGAGCCGCTGGTGGCCGACGATCTGGCCCGCCTCGCCGCGCCGGACCCGGAGGAGCTGGCGATGCTGCGCCGGCTGAACGGCGAGCTGGCCCCCACCGCGGCCTGAGCCGGCAGGACAGCGCGGCGGCCAGCCCGGCCCCAGCGGCGTTGAGCAGCACGTCGTCCACGGAGGACACCCGGTCCAGCCGCAGGACGTACTGCGCTGTCTCGACCAGGACCGAGCAGCACGCCGCGAGCGCCAGCATCCTCGGTACCGAGGCCAGCGCGGCGAACCGCGGCGGGGCGAAGAACCCCAGCGCGGCGAACACCAGCAGGTTGCCGACGACCTGGGTCGGCCCCATGTCGACCAGGTCCACCAGCGGCACCAGGCTCACCCGACCCGGAACATCACCGGGCATCATGGTCATCCACACCCACGGCGCCGTCCCGTAGACGATGCCCACCTCGGCCAGCGACGCACGCCAGGCCCACGACGCCGTGGCGCCGGTGACGCGACGACGGCGCGCCAGCACCCACACCGCCAGGGCGGCCAACGGCAGCGAGGCGACCGTCACGAGTACGACGCCGGTGAACGTCAAGACCCCTCCTTCGCGGTAGCCCGTACAGGCGCGCGGACGGGCCGGGCGGCGTCGGGCGTGGCAGTATCCGCCATGACCGTCCGAGTCCACGGAAGGTTGTGGTGAGGAGCGCTGTGGTGGCCGAGCCGGCGCGGGACCGGGGCGACGGGCTGGTGGTCCGCGACCTGCTCGCCATGCCGATCCTGGAGCGGGCGGTGGTGCTCGCCGGGCGCGACGGCATGGACCGCCCGGTGCGCCGGCTCAACGTCATGACGGTGCCGGACATCCTGCCGTGGACCAAGGCCGACGAGTTCATGCTCAGCACCGGCTACCCGCTGCCGCACGCCGCCGACGAGCTGATCGCGCTGGTCACCGAGTTCGCCGCGCGCGACGTGGCCGCGGTCGGGGTGAAGCTCGGCTCGTCGCGCGAACGGCTGCCGCCCGAGGTGCTGGCCGCCGCGGACCGGCTGGGCCTGCCGATCGTCGAGATCCCCGACGACGTGGCCTTCGACGACATCCTGAGCCTGGTGTTCTCCGACATCGTCAACCGGCAGGCGGTCACCATCGCGCGGGCGAAGGAGATCCACGACGCCTTCCTGCAGATCGTGCTGACCGGCGGCCAACTGCCCGAGATCGCCGCGCAGCTCTCCGGGCTGCTGGCCGAGGCCACCGTGCTGGTCGCCGACGCCGACGGCCGGCGGATCGCGATGGCCGGGCCGGAGCAGCGGCACCGGCGGCTGGTGGAGCTGGGCCTGCTCGGCAGGGACGGACGGGTGCGAGGGCGCGAGCTGAGGCTCGGCGTGCACTCCCCCGAGCCCGGGCTGGTCGTGATCATCGCGGAGATCCGGGCCGGGCGGCTGCGGCACGGCCACCTGCTGGTCGCCGGTTCCGCCGAGCGGATGGGGCCGGACGCCACCGTCGCGGTCGACCAGGCGGCGGTGGTGGCCGCGCTGGACGTCACCCGGCAGCTCGCGATCTCGGCGGCCGAGCGGCAGTTCGAGTCCAACGTGCTGCACGACCTGGTCACCGCCGGCGGCACCGACATCGAGGACGCGCTGGCCAGGGGCGCGGCGTTCGGCTGGGACCTGCGCCGGCCGCTGGTCGTGATGGTCGGGAGCGACGGCTCACCGACGTCCGACCTGGTCCGCCAGCCGCACATCGAGCTGTGGTCCGCCGAGATCAGGAACCAGGACCGGGGCGCGGCCGCCGCGGCGTTCGCCACGAACCTGGTGGCGATCGTCGGCGCCGGCGACGACCCGGCGGCGATCCCGCACCGGGTGTGGGCGGGGCTGCGGGCGACCAGCCGGCGGAAGTTCTCGATCGGCGTCAGCCGCCCGCTGGACGATCCCGCGCTCATCCCGGCGCGGTACGAGGAGGCCCGCAAGGCGCTGCGGATGGGGCTGCACAGCCACGGCCCCGGCACCGTCACGCTGTTCGGTGAGCTGGGCCTGTTCCGGCTGCTCAGCCTCATCGACGACGTCGACGAGCTGCGTGACTTCGTCCGCGACACCCTGGGTGGGCTGTTGAGCCTGGACGAGCGCGAGGGCGGCGAGCTGATCCGGACCCTGCAGGTGCTGCTCGACCACCACCTCAACGTCGCCAAGTCGGCGCGCGCCCTGCACGTGCACTACAACACGATGCGCTACCGGATCAGCAAGCTGGAACGCCTGGTCGGCCCGCTCATGTCCGACAACCGGCTGTGCCTGCGGCTGTCCGTGGCGCTGCAGGCGCTGGAGATGTACGAGGTCCGCGGCCGGTAGCCCCACCTATGGCAAGACCTACCGAGGCGGCACCGGGCCACCTCGGCGAGTGTCGCCAATGACGCCGCCCGATCGGCTCCCATAGTTTTCAGGGACGCACCACGTGCACGGCCTGCCCCCGTCACGAGGAGGACATCGTGGTCTGTGCGCCATTCGATCTTTTGCGGGTCACCAGCTACGGCGACGGGATCCGGGCGCTGCTCGAGTACGGGGAGGACGCCAAGATAATCGCGGGCGGGCAGAGCCTGGGCCCCATGCTCGCGCTGCGGCTGGCCCGGCCGAGCATGCTGGTCGACATCAACGACGTCGGCGAGGGCGCGCCCAGCCTGGACGGTGACGTGCTGCGCGTGCCGGCCCTGACCAGGCAGCGCACCGTGGCCGAGTCGCCGCTGGTCGCCGAGTACGCGCCGCTGCTCGGGCACTGCGTTCGCCACATCGGCAACGTGCGGGTCCGCAACCGGGGCACCATCGGCGGCAGCCTGGCCCACGGCGACCCGACCGCCGAGATCGCCTGCGCCGCGCTCGCCCTCGACGCCCGGCTCGTGGTCCACGGCCCGGACGGTGAACGGGTGGTGCCGGCGCGGGAGTTCTTCGTGTCCTACCTGACCACCGTGCTCGAACCGGCCGAGCTGGTGGTCGAGGTTCGGTTCCCGGTGATGCGCCCGGGCCAGGGCTGGAGCTTCCACGAGATGACCCGCCGGGTGTCGGACTTCGCGGTGGTCGCGATCGCGGCGACCGTCGAGCTGGATCCCGACGGGGGCGCGGTCCGGTCCGTCGACGCGGCGCTCGCCGGGGTGGCGGACCGCCCGGTGCGCGGGCGGCCCGAGGCGCTGGCCGCCCTGGTCGGCTCCGCCGGCTCGCCGACCGAGATCGCGGCCGCCGCCGGTGCGCTCGCCGAGACCACCGACCCGGGCAGCGACGTCCACGCCTCCGGGGCGTACCGGCGGCGGCTGGTGGAGGTGCTCGGCCGGCGGGCTCTCGGCGAGGCCGTGGCCCGTGCCCGTCAGGCGGTGCTCGGAGCATGACCAAGAAGTTGATCAGCCTGGACGTCAACGGCCGGCGTTACGACCTGTGGGTGGCGCCCAGCGACCTGCTGCTGGACGTGCTGCACGACGAGCTGGGGCTTCCCGAGGTGCGCTACGGCTGCGGCGAAGGGGTCTGCGGCACCTGCACCGTCCAGTTCGACGGGCACCCGGTCAGCGCGTGCCTGATGTTCGCCGTGCAGGCCGAGGGCCACCAGGTCACCACGGCGTCCGCGCTGCTCGGCGAGGGCAGCGGCAACGGCGGGGAGCTGCACCCGCTGCAGGAGTGCATGCTGCGCCACGGCGGCGCGCAGTGCGGGTTCTGCACCCCGGGCATGCTGCTCACCGCCGAGCGCCTGGCCAAGCGCGCGACCCGCCCCAGCCGCGAGGAGATCCGCTACGAGCTGGTCGGCAACCTGTGCCGCTGCACCGGCTACACCAAGATCCTGGACGCGGTCGAGGAGTACGTCGAGGGGGCCGAGCGGGCATGACCGACTCCACCCTCCCGACGACCGGCGCACCAGCGACCCCGGCGCCGATGCGCGTGGTCGGCCTGCCGCTGGCGCACCACGACTTCGTCGACAAGGTCAAGGGCACCCAGCTCTACGCCGCGGACTGGAAGCTGCCGGGAATGCTCTACGGCCGCGTCGTCCGCTCGGTGGTGCCCTCCGCCCGGATCAGGTCCGTCGACACCGCCGAGGCCCGAGCCCTGCCCGGCGTGATCGCCGTGCTCACCGCCGCCGACGTCCCCAGCAACCGGATCATCGAGCGGGCCAGCGGCGGCCTCGGCGAGCTGGCCGTGGAGATGCCCGTGCTCGCCGGCGACCGGGTGCGGTTCACCGGCGAGCCGGTGGCGCTGGTGGCCGCGGTCAGCCAGCAGATCGCCGACGAGGCCGCCGAGCTGGTCGAGGTCGACTACGAGGAGCTGCCCGGCGTGTTCGACCCGGAGTCCGCGCTGGCCACCGACGCGCCGAGGGTGCACGACGAGGGCAACGTGCTGGTCGAGTGGAACATCAGGCGCGGCGACGCGGAACAAGCCCTGGCCGAGGCCGACCTGGTGGTGACCGGCGAGTACCGCAGCCAGCACGCCGAACACGCCTACCTCGAACCCGAGGCCGGCGTGGCCTGGCTGGACAACGGCGTGCTCACCATCCGGGTGTCCACCCAGGTGATCGAGCACGCCGCCACGATCTCCGGGATCCTCGAGCTGCCGGCGAACAAGGTGCGGGTGATCAGCTCGTACATGGGCGGCGGGTTCGGCGGCAAGGAGGACATGACCGTCGAGCCGTACCTGGCGCTGCTGGTCTGGCACACGAAACGCCCGGTCCGGATGATCTGGGACCGCCAGGAGTCCATGCTGGCCAGCACCAAGCGGCACCCGTTCGTGATGCGCTACCGCACCGGGGTCCGCTCCGACGGCACGATCGTCGCCCAGGACGTCGACATCGTCGGCGACGCCGGCGCCTACCCGTACCTGAGCGCGCGGGTGCTGTTCGCCGGCGCGGCGCTGTCCTGCGGCCCGTACCGCACCCCGAACGCGTCGCTGCGCTCCCGCGCGGTGTTCACCAACAACGTCCCGACCAGCGCGTTCCGCGGTTTCGGCGCGATGCAGGTCGTGCTGGGCTACGAGTCGCAGATGGACCGGGTGGCCGCCGCGCTCGGCCTGCCGCCCGCCGAGGTCCGCCGCCGCAACTTCCTGGCCAAGGGCGACACCATCCCCACCGGGGAGTCCCTGGACACCGCGGTGGCGTCCGAGGAGACGCTGCGCCGCGCGCTGGACCGGCTCGGCGACCCGCCGGCGCCGAGCGGCCCCACCAAGCGGGTCGGCCGGGGGTTCGCCTGCAACATGCAGCCGTACGGGCGCACGATCTGGTTCCGCGACCGCGCCTCGGCGTGGCTGAGCCTGCAGGCCGACGGCACGCTGCTGATCCGCTCCGGCATCACAGACCTCGGCGCAGGCCAGGCCGCGAGCCTCTGCCAGATCGCCTCCGAGGTGCTCGGCGTGCCGCTGGAGGAGATCTCGGTCTACATCGGCGACACCGCGCTGACCCCGCCGGCCGGCGGCACCTACGCCACCCGGCAGCTCTACATGTCCGGCAACGCGGTGCTGCACGCCGCGCGCCAGCTCCGCGAGCGGCTCGCGCCGGTGGCCGCCGCGATGCTCGGCTGTCCCGCTGACGAGCTGAGCTTCACCGACGGCCTGGTGCGCGGCGGGCCGGCCGGCACCGGGCTGCGGCTGGCCGAGCTGGTCGCCGGCTGCGAGCGGCGCGAGGTGGACACCTCGGTGCTGGCGGTCTGGCGCGCCGAGCAGGGCGCCTTCGACCCGGTGCGCGGCCAGGGCGACAGCTTCCCCGACTACACCTACGGCACCCACGCCACCGACGTCGAGGTCGACATCGAGACCGGCGAGGTGACGGTGCTGCGCTACGTGGCCTCGCACGACGTCGGGCGGTGCATCAACCCGATGCGGGTGGCGGGCCAGATCCAGGGCGGCGCGATGCAGGGCCTGGGCTACGCGCTGATGGAGGACGTGGTGTTCGAGGAGGGAAACGCCGCGTCCACGCTGTTCGCCCATTACTTCATCCCGACGGCCATGGACATGCCCGACGTCGAGGTGGAGATCGTGGAAAGCGGCGAGGGAAAGGGCCCGCTGAACGCCAGGGGCATCGGCGAGCCACCGATCGCCAACACCGCCGCCGCCGTCGCCAATGCCATCACCGCCGCCCTCGGCCGGCGCCCGACCCAACTACCGATGACCCCGGAACGTGTGCTGGAGCTCTGCCCTGATTAACCCGATGCGTGTCAACAGAACGGGTGCCACATGTCCATCAACCCATCACGGAGCGCGCTCACCGTAGAACGACGCGGGATCGAGTACATCGATGAGCAACAACGCCACGGAAACCCGCGCAACCAGTTCAGCATTCGCTTCTCTCCGGTCATCTACCTGGCCGCGATCGTGCTCGGCGGCGCCGCGGTCCCGATGGGCCTCGGGCTCACCGGGAGCCTGACCGCGATCGTGCTGGGCAACCTGCTCGGCGCCATCTGTACCGCCGCATGCGCGGTGATGGGTCCCCGGCTGGGCCTGCCGCAGATACCGATGGGGCGCGCCGCGTTCGGATACAAGGGCAACCACCTGCCCGCCGCGCTGTCCTCGCTGCTCTACATCGGCTACTTCACGGTCGGCACCATTCTCGGCTCGAAGTCCCTGGCCGACCTGTTCAAGCTTCCGTACATTCCGGTGGCGATCGGCGTGGCCATCGTCAGCGTCCTGATCGCGATATTCGGATACAACCTGCTGCACGCGTTCGGCAGATGGGTCACCCGGGTCAGCATCGTCGTGCTCATCGTCGTGTCGGTCATGCTGGTGGCGCACGGGCCGGGCGCCGGCGCGGACGCCCGCCTGTCCGGAACCGACTACTGGCTGGCCTGGCTGCTGGAGTTCACCATCGTGTTCTCGTACACGATGAGCTGGGCGCCCTACGCCTCGGACTACTCGCGCTACCTGCCCAGGGACACCGGCCGAGGAAAGATCTTCGGTTACGCCTTCGCCGGGCTGTTCCTGGCCACCACCTGGATGATGGCGCTGGGCGCGGTGCTCACCACGCTGGGGCTGCACGGCGGCGTGCTGGAGGCGTTCGCGGTCGCGCTGCCCGGCCCGATCCTGGCGGTCACGCTGTTCGTCCTGGGCATCGCGGCCATCCCGCACAACTCGGTGAACCTCTACAGCGGCGCGATGGCGAGCCTGACCTGGGGCCTGCCGCTCAAGCGCAGCGTCACGGTGGCGGTCAGCGGCGCGATCGGCGCGCTGTTGGCGATCTTCCTGGGCGGACCGAACTTCCAGAGCAACTTCAACGCGTTCCTGTTCCTGGTCGCGTACTACGTGACGCCGTGGCTGGCGATCATCTGCGCGGACTTCTTCTGGGTTCACCGGGGCGGGCGTGACTACCCGCCGGCGATCGCGTTCCAGGAGCCGCGCGGGCCGCTCGCCGGGGTCAGGTGGCCGGGCATGGCCGCGTTCCTGATCGGGATCGCCGTCTCCGTCCCGTTCATGGCCACCGACCTGTTCACCGGCCCGATCGGGCGCGCGCTCAACGGCGCCGACCTGAGCTATTTCGTGTCCTTCCTGGTCGCGGGCGGGCTCTACATCGGGCTCTCCCGCATGACGGCGGGCGCCGGCGCACCGACGCCCGCCTACGACAGGGCGGACGCGGACTAGGCCATGTTTAAGAAGCCCCTGGACTTCCTCAACACGGCCTAGGCGAGGCCGAGCCTGGGGCGGACCCAGGCGGCGAACTTCGCGATCGCGTCGTCGGACTCGGGCGCGTAGCCGGCCGCCATCTGGAAGGTGTGCAGCTGTTCGGGGAAGACCTCGAGCTGGGTGTCGACGCCGGCCTTGCGCGCGGTCTCGGCCAGCTCGACGCCCTCCCCGACCAGCGTCTCGTCCCCGCCCACCTGGACGAACACCGGCGGTAGGCCGCGCAGGTCGGCGTAGAGCGGGCTGACCAGCGGCTCTTTCGGGTCGACGCCGTTGAGGAACTTGTCAGCCAGCCACTGCACCGTCTGCTTCTTGAAGAACGGATCCGTCGCATCGTTCGTCTCGAAGGTCTGGTTGCCGACCGTCATGTCCACCCACGGCGAGATCAGCATGATCGCCGCGGCGGTGGGCAGGCCCAGCTCGCGGGCGCGCAGCATCGAGGTGAGGCTCAGCCCGCCCCCGAAGGAGTCCCCGACCAGCGCGATGTGCTCGGGGCGCACGCCCTGGTCGAGCAGCCAGCGGTAGGCGGTGACCGTGTCGTCGAGCGGCTCGGGATGTGGCCGCTGCCGGTACTCGGTGAGCAGGGCGCGAGCCCCCACCGCCTTGGCCAGGTGGGCGAACAGCTTGCGGTGTGTGTAGATCGAGCCGCTGACGTTCCCGCCGCCGTGCACGCTGAGCAGCACCCGGTCGTGCGCGGCGCCCTTCGGGACCGCCCACATCGCGGGCAGGCCGGCGACCTCGATCTCCAGGTAGTCGACGCCGCCGGGTTCGCCGGTCAGGTCGCCCCAGTGATCGATCTTCTTCTCGGTGGGGTCGGCGGGCCGCTGCGCCTCCTCCGCTCCCCTGGTCCAGTGATCCCTGACGACCTGGGACTCCTTGCTCGCCATCGTTCGTGCTCCTTCCGTGTGGGGTCTACGGCAGGACAGACCCACACGGGCGGGAAAAGGAATCGCCGGTGGTGTCGATCCGGCCGGGGCCCGTTCGACGCGTGGCCGGAAGGGGCTCGTTCGTGGGTGCCCCGTGGACGCTGTGACGGAAGGAGCTGGGTCATGTCAGCACGGATCGGCAACCGGTTCGGCCGGGTGCTGCTCGCCTCGGCCGGAGCGCTCGCAATCCTGATCGGGGGCGTGGTCGGCTGCGGGGTGGCCGGTCAGGCCGCGCCCGCACCACCGCCCGCCGTACGGTCCGGGTATGCGCCGGTCAACGGCTTGAACATGTACTACGAGATCCACGGCGCCGGCGAGCCGCTGGTGCTGCTGCACGGCGCCCTGATGACCCTCGACGAGTTCGGCCCGCTGCTGACCGCCCTGGCCAGGGACCGGCAGGTCATCGCCGTCGAGCTGCAGGCGCACGGCCGCACCGCCGACGTCGACCGGCCGCTGAGCTACCAGCAGATGGCCGACGACATCGCCGGGCTGCTGTACTTCCTGAACATCGCCCGCGCCGACGTGATGGGCTACAGCATGGGCGGTGGGGTGGCGCTGCAGACGGCGATCCGGCACCCGGGGATGGTGCGCAAGCTGGTGGTCGCGTCCGCGTCCATCAGCACAGATGGCACCTACCCTCAGATGCTCGAGGCGATCAGGTCGATATCGGCGGCCAGCCTCGCCGGCTCGCCGTTCGAACGGTCCTACGCCAGGCGGGCGCCGGACCCGGCGAAGTTCCCCACCCTGGTCGAGAAGGTCAAGCAGCTGGACCTGACGTTCACCGGGATGCCGGAGGACAGCGTCCGGTCGATCGCCGTACCCACCCTGGTCATGCTCGGCGATGCCGACATCATCCGGCCCGAGCACGGGGTCGAGCTGCTCCGGCTGCTCGGCGGCGGCATGCCGGTGGACCTGGGCGGCACGCCGCGGTCACAGCTCGCGGTGCTGCCCGGCACCGGCCACATCTCGCTGGTCGAACGCACCGACTGGATCCACTCCATGGTGGACCGGTTCCTCACCCCGCCTCCGGTGCCGGCGAGGGGCTAGTTCGGGGCGGCCTGGGTGGGGTCCGTCGGCAGGAAGTTCGCGATGTTCTGCAGGAACGACGCGATCGCGGTGGTCGCCGCCGCCAACAGCGCGAACGCGAACGTCTGCCAGTACGGGGCGGACAGCACCAGCTCGCCCGCGCCGGCCGTCGGGAACGCCGCGACGACCCCTTGGATGAACGTCCGCAACGCCCGCAGCCCGGCGAGCCGCAACCGGCTGCCCCAGTCCGCCCCCGGCGCGGACCCCACCAACGCATCCGAAACATTTATGTCCGTACTCATCGCCCACCCTCGTGTCCCAGACGTCCGCCAAGCTCCACCCGTGTGAGTCGACGGCGGCCCGGCGAGATACCTCCCAGCAGGCGCAGGCCGACCGCGATGAGAACCAGCGCACGGAGGGTGCCGCTGCCCGGTGGGGTGTCGTACGAGCCGTGGATGCCGCTCCAGAAGACCAACTCGGCAAGGTTGTTGGTGGCCGCAAGACCGGCGAGGAGCTGAGTCAGCGGGGTGTTCCACCGCCGGGCGCTCCGCCCGAGACCGTCGCCGCGTCGGTCGAACCCGGCCAGCACCGCGAGCACGACGAACACCAGCGGGTCCATCGACAGCCACAACAGCGGACCCCACACGGAGCCCTCGACGAAGCGCAGGCCCGGTGTCAGGGTGACCACCGCACCCATCACCAGCACCGCCACCATGTAGAACCACAGCAGGCGCGTCACCGTCGTGCGGACCGGCCCCCATCGCGCGCCGGCCGGGCCGAACCGGGCCGCCAGGGCGAGCGCCAGGGCCAACAACACCAGCCCCACGCCGTGCGCCAGCGGAGCCCCCGGCACCAGGTTGGACAGGTAGGGGAACGCGAAGTCATAGCCATCGCCCTGGCGGGTTCCGCACCCGTCCTCGCCGTCGAACCACGACCAGCCCAGGCAGGTGTGCCAGCGGATCAGCTGCGCTGCCCCCATCGCGGTCCCGGCGCCGAGCAGCAGCACCGCGATCGTCACCCGCTGGCCGTGGCTGGGGAGCCGGCGGGTACCGGGAGACGTCGTGGCCGGCCGGGCGACGGACCCTCCCGCCATGCCCAACCCCACGAGCAGGACCACCACCACCCAGCCGATCGCGGACCACGACCGTTCGCCCTCGTTCAGCCCGATCAGACCGGGAGCCGAGGTCGACAGGAACGCGGCCAGCAGGGCGCTGAGCCCGGCCACGGTCATCGCCGGCCTGCTCGCCTGGCGAGTGGGCAGCTGTGAGAACAGCGCCAGCGTGATCAGCCCGGTGACCGGCGACATGCTCCAGGTCGGCCCGTCCTGATATGTCGCCCCGGTCCACCGCGGCAGCCGTTCGGTCACGAGGTCCGCGATCTGCGGCGTGCTGGCCACTATCAGCGCGAAGGTCAGCCACCACAGCACCGTGGCCGTCCGGCCACGCGGCCGCCTGACCCGGTGCGACCACAACATGCCGGCCGCCACCAGCAGCGGAGCCGTGCTCGCCACCAGAAACGGGACGGACATCGACGTCAGCCGGGGCGACGCCCGCGCCATCGACAGGGTCATTGCGGCCGCCACGGCCCACACCACCATGGCCAGCCCTCCGGTCAGCAATGCCGGCCGGCGCACGACGCTCCTCACATTCAGATATGTCGATCTTCCGGGCGCCGCGTTACCGTTCGACGAGCGAGGTGAGCCCCTTGGACCTGACCGGCGAACGCACCGTGCGCGACCTGCTCTCCGAGCGCGCCCAGCGCTACCCGACCACGACGGCGCTGGTGTGTGAGGACGCCGAGGGCGAGGTTCGCGAGTTCGGCTATCCGGAGCTGCTGGAGCGGGTGCGCCGGGCGGCGGCGGGGTTCGCCGGGCTCGGTGTGCGCCCGGGGGATGCGGTGGTGATCCTGCTGCCCAACTGCCCGGAGTTCGTGTTCGCGTGGCTCGGGCTGGCGTGGCTCGGCGCGGTCGCCGTGCCGGTGAACACCGCCAACACCGCGCCCGAGCTGGAGCACGTGTTCGACCTGTCCGAGGCCGTCGCGGTGGTCACCTCGACCCGGCATCTGGCCACCGTGGACGAGGCGCTGGCCACCCGCCCCGGCGTGCGGCACCGGATCATCGCCCGCGCCGCCACCCCACCGGCCGGCACCACCGCCTTCGACACCCTGCTCGCGGCGGCGGAGGCACCGGAGTCACCGCCGCCCGGCCCGGAGGACGTCGCGCAGATGCTGTTCACCTCGGGCACCACCTCGCGCCCGAAGGCCGTCATGCTCACCCACGCGAACTACCTGCACTCCGGGGAGCGCGAGGCCAGATCCATGGCCGTGTCCGACCACGACCGGCTGATCACCGCCCTGCCCGCATTCCACGTCAACGCCCAGTCCCTGACCATCCTGGCCGCCCTGACCGTCGGCGCCACCGCCATCCTGATCGAGGAGTACCGCGCCTCCCGGTTCTGGTCACAACTGCGCCGCCACCGCGCCACCGCGGTCAGCCTGGTGGCCATGCAGGTCCGCACCCTGCTCGCCCAACCACCGGCCGACACCGACCGCGACCACCAGATCCACCGCAACTTCTACGCCATCAACGTGCTCGACCACGAGAAGGAAGCCTTCGAGGAACGGTTCGGCATCGAGCTGGTCAACGGCTACGGCATGACCGAGACCATGACCATCGTGACCATCGCGCCGGTGTTCGGCGCCAAGCGCTGGCCCTCGATCGGCCTGCCCACCCCCGACCGGTTCGTCCGCATCGTCGACGAGAACAGCCGCGACGTCCCCGTCGGGACGGTCGGCGAAATCATCGTGTGGGGCGTGCCCGGGCGCACCCTCATGAAGGGCTACTTCAAAGACCCGGCGGCCACCGCCGCCACCATCGAAGACGGCTGGCTGCACACCGGCGACCACGGCCACCGCGACGACAAGGGCTACGTCTACTTCTTCGACCGCAAGAAAGACGTCATCAAACGCGCCGGCGAGAACATCTCGGCCAGCGAGGTCGAAGCCGCACTGCTCACCCACCCCGGCGTCGCGGAAGCCGCCGTCATCGGCGTCCCCGACCCCATCCGCGACGAGGCCGTCCACGCCTTCGTCGTCCCCACACCCCCGGCCACCCTCACCGCCGACGACGTGCTCGCCCACTGCCGCGAACGACTCGCCTACTTCAAGGTCCCCTCAACGGTCGAGATCAGAGACTCACTACCCAAAACCTCCGTCGGCAAGATCGAGAAGAAGGCGCTCAGACCCGTGAGTGGTTAGCGTTGCTATGACAACGCTAACCACTCACGGGTGCGGTCACCAGCCGCCGGCCCAGCCGGTGTCGATGGGGCCGTCCGGGATGGGTTCGTCGTCGGCGGCGTAGCGGAGGAAGTCGAAGTCGCAGCCCTGGTCGGCCTGGAGGACGTGGTCGACGTAGAGGCGCTGGTAGCCGCGGCGCCGGGCCGGCGCGGGCGGGCGGGCCGAGGCGCGGCGGGCGGTGAGTACGGACTCCGGGACGTCCAGGGTCAGCGCGCGCTCGCGCAGGCTCAGCGAGATCGGGTCGCCGTCGCGGACCAGGGCGAGCGGCCCGCCGGCGCCGGCCTCGGGCGCGACGTGCAGCACGACGGTGCCGAACGCGGTGCCGCTCATCCGGGCGTCGGACAGGCGCACCATGTCCGTGACCCCGGCGGCCAGCAGCTTGCGCGGGATCGGGAGCTGGCCCCACTCCGGCATCCCCGGCACCGCCCTCGGGCCGGCGTTGCGCAGCACCAGGACGCTGTCCGCGGTGACCGGCAGCGAGTCGTCGTCGATGCGCGCGAGCATGTCCGCCATGCCGTCGAACACCACCGCCGGACCGCTGTGCTCCAGCAGCCCAGGCGTCGCGGCACCCGCCTTGACCAGCGCGCCGAGCGGAGCCAGGTTGCCCCGGAGCACGGCCAGGCTGCCGGCCGGCTTGACGGGGCGGTCCAGGGACGCGACACACGAGCCGGCCGGCGGGACGAGCGCGGCGCGGACGGTCTGGCCGGTCACGGTGACCGCCTCGGTCCGGAGCAGCGGTTCGAGCGCGGACATCACGGCCGGGATGCCGCCCGCCTCGTGCAGGTCCTCGACGAGCCCGGAGCCGGCCGGCCGCACGTCCGCCACCACCGGGGTGCGGCGCAGCACCGCGTCCAGGGTGTCCACGCCCAGCTCGACGCCCAGCCGGCCGGCGATCGCGACCAGATGGATCACGGCGTTCGTCGATCCGCCCAACCCGGCGAGGACGGTGAGGGCGTTGTGGAACGCGTCCTCGGTCATCACCTCGGCGGGGGTCGGCCCGCCGGTCGAGGCCAGGGCGACCGCCCGCGCCCCGGTGTCCTCGCAGGCCCGCAGCCGCCCGGCGTGGGTGGCCGGGATCGTCGAGGAGCCCGGCAGCGCCATGCCCAGCGCCTCCGCCATCGCGGCCATCGTGGACGCCGTGCCCATCTCCGTGCAGTGGCCGACCGACGGCGTGGCCGCCTCCTCCAGCAGCCGGAACTCGTCCCTGCTCATCGTCCCGGCCCGCACCTCGTCGGTGTAGCGCCACAGGTCGGTGCCGTTGCCGAGCCGCCGGCCCCGGAACCGGGCGGGCTGCGACGGGCCGCCGGTGACCATGATCGCCGGGACGCCGGCGCTGGCCGCGCCCATGAGCTGCGCCGGCGTGGTCTTGTCGCAGCCGCCCATCAGGACGACGGCGTCGAACGGGTAGGCCCGGATGGACTCCTCGACGTCCATGGACATGAGGTTGCGGTAGAGCATCGCGGTGGGCTTCATGAGGTTCTCGCCGAGCGTGATCACCGGGAACTCGACCGGCAGCCCGCCCGCGAGCAGCACCCCGCGCTTGATCGCCTCGGCCATCGACCGGAAGTGCAGGTTGCAGCTCACCAGCTCCGACCAGCAGTTGCAGATCCCGACGACCGGCCGCCCGTCCATCGCGGCCCTGCCCAGGCCCTCGGCCCGCATCGACGCGCGGTGGATGAACCCGCCGACCCCGTCCTGGGCGAACCAGCGCGCACTGCGGCTCACGCGGAGGCCCTGGCGATCAGCTCGACCGGCAGCCGCTCGGACACCGGCTCGGTCTCGGTGCCCTCGATCCGCGCGATCAGCCGCAGCGCGGCCCGCCTGCCCAGCTCGAACCCGGGTACCCGCACGGTGGTCAGCGGCGGGTCGGTGTGCTCGGCGAACGCGAAGTCGTTGAACCCGGCGACGGCGACGTCCTCGGGGACCCGCAGCCCGCTGCTCTTGAGCGCCTTGATCGCGCCGATGGCGAGCAGGTCGTTGCCGGCCAGGATCGCGGTCGGGGGTTCCTTCATCCCGTACAGCTGGGTGGCCATGCTGGCGCCGGTGGCGGCGTTCCACTCGCCCTCGAACCGCGCGAGCGCCGGGTCGAACGCGATGCCGGCGGCGTCCAGGGCGTCGCGGTAGCCGGCGAAGCGCTGCTCGATCATCGGCCAGGACACGGCGGTGCCCAGGAACGCGATGCGCCGGTGGCCCGCGTCGAGCAGCCGGGTGGTCAGCTCGAACGAGCCGGTGTGGTTGTCGGCGGACACGGTGCAGACGGACGGGGCGTCGATGTCCTCCAGGATCACGAAGTGGTCGGTCAGCTTCGCCGCCTCCTCCACGTATGCGCGGCGCATGGACTTCTCGCCGGACAGCAGCAGCAGCGAGCCGTCGGCGCGGTTCTGCAGGATGGGCAGGAACAGGCCCCTGTCGAACTGGTTCGGGTGCGCCGCGTGCACCAGGACCATGTAGCCGTGCTCGCGGGCGACCGCGCCGACCCCGGAGATGATCAGCGCGGTCATCGGGTCGGCCAGGTACAGCGGGTCGGGGTCGAGCAGCAGCAGCGCCAGCGTGCTGGTCTTCTGCACCCGCAGCCCGCGCGCCTGGGAGTTCGGCGTGTAGTTGAGCTCGCGCATCGCCTCCTCGACGCGCCGGCGGGTCTCCGGGCTCATCTCATGAACCTTCGCGTTGACCACGTTGGACACGGTCTGGACCGATACCCCGGCGAGCTGGGCGACGGCCTTGAGCCCGGGCCGTCGGGAAGGCGGGCGTGCGGTCATGCGAGTAGAACCCCTCTATCCGTGGAACCTGTGTGCGGGGACGCCGGTGGCCGGCACGTCGGCCACGAACAGCGCGCCGTGGCGGTCGTCGGCGTCGAGCCGGTCGGGCGGCACGTCCTCCCGCGCCGTGGTGATCGCCAGCCGCCAGCCGGCGGTGTCACGGAAGAACGCCGTGTTGCTGCAGGAGGTCGCGGGCAGCCGCACCTCGCGCAGCGGCGTTCCGTCCGGGGCGAGCTGGCGGACGCGGCCGGTCCCCCAGAGCGCGACCCAGAGGTTGCCGTCCGCGTCCAGGGTCAGGCCGTCGGGGGCGCCCTCCAGCTCGGCGACCGTCGTCCTGGCCCGGACCGCGCCGGAGGCGTCCACGCCCAGCCGCTCGACCCGCTGCCGAGGGGTGTCGACGTGGTAGAGGGTGTCGGGGTCGTCGGACGGCCAGGCCAGCCCGTTGGACTCGGTGAGCCCGTCCAGGATCCGCACCACCCGCCCGGAGCGTTCCAGCCGCCACAGCGAGGCGGTCCCGGTGCCGCCGGTGGTGTTCATGCTGCCCGCCCAGTACCGGCCGGCGGGGTCACATCCGCCGTCGTTCATCCGGTCCCCCGGCGGCAGTCCGAGCGTCCCGCCGAGCGGGGTCACCGTACCGTCGCGCGGGTCGATGGACGCGAACCCGTCCGCGCGGGTGCCGACCAGATGCTCACCGTCCGTGAGCCCGATCGAGGTCACCGGCTCCGACAGCACTGTCGTCCGGATCGCGCCCGCCGCGTCCCGCTGGTGCAGCCGCCGCCCGGTGATGTCGAGCCAGCTCAGCACCCCGAGCCGCTCGTCCCAGGCCGGGCTCTCGCCCAGCTCACACCGGGGCGAGTCCGCGACGACCTCGGCGCGCACCACCTCGCTCACGCCGGCGCGACCGTGGAGAACTCGAACCGGCTCCGGTTGCGGTACGCCTGGCCGGGGCGCAGGACGGGTTGCGGGAAGTGCGAGTGGTTCACCGAGTCCGGGAAGGTCTGGGCCTCGAACGTGAGCCCGGCGAACGCCCGGTACTCGGGCAGCGGCGGCTTCGCGGTGACGCCGTCGAGGTAGCCGCCGACGTAGACCTGCACGCCCGGCTGGTCCGTGCTCATCGCCATCCGCCGCCCGCTGCGCGGGTCCTCGACCGTCGCGACCTCGCGCATGCCGGTGCCGGCGAGCACCCAGTTGTGGTCGTACCCGGCGCCCCGGTCGGACGTGCGCTGGACCTCGTGCAGGTGCTTGCCGATCGGGGTCGGCGTGCGGAAGTCGAACGGCGTGCCCGCGACCGCCAGCACCTCGCCGGTGGGCAGCAGCTCGTCGTCGACGGGCGTGTAGAACGAGCTGTTCAGCCACAGCAGGTGGTCGAGCACCGAGCCGGAGTCCGCGCCGCCGAGGTTGAAGTACGAGTGGTGCACGATGTTGACGACGGTGGCCCGGTCGGTGGTGGCCTCGATCTCGATGTCCAGGGCCGGGCCGGTCAGCCGGTAGGTCACCGACGTGGTCAGCGTGCCCGGGTAGCCCTCGTCGCCGTCGGGTGACACCAGGTGGAAGGTGACCTCGTCGCGGTCGGGGCGGGTCGTCACCCGCCAGGCCTGGCGGTCGAAGCCGCGCTCGCCGCCGTGCAGGTGGTTGCGGCCCTCGTTGCGGGTGAGCTGGTGCGGCGTGCCGTCCAGGACGAACCTGCCGTCGCGGATGCGGTTGGCGTAGCGGCCCGCGGTGGAGCCCATGTAGTTCGGGTCGGTCGCGCTCTGCGCCAGGGTGGGGCGGCCGAGGACCACGTCGGCGAGCGCGCCGTCGCGGTCCGGGACGTGCAGTTCGAGCAGCCGCGCGCCCAGGTCGGTCAGGACCGCCGTGCAGTGCTCGTTCGAGATCGTGACGACGGTGGCGTCGTCCTCCCGGGTGCTCTCGATCACTTCGACGTTCCCTTCATCTCGATCAGGATCTTGCCTCGCGGCTCGCCGGACGGGGTGGCCAGCAGGTCCAGCGCGTCCGAATACCGGTCCAGCGGCAGGCGGTGGGTCACCAGCGGCAGCGGCCGGAACCGCCCGCTGTTGAGCAGCCGCACGGTGGTGGCCCACGCGGCGGCGGTGTAGCTGAAGCTGCCCCGGATCCGCAGGTCCTTGTTGACGACGTCGTCGACGAGCAGGTTCGCGGACCTGCCGTGGCCGGCGATGCCGAGCAGCAGCACCTGGCCGCCGGGGCGGGCCGCGCGCAGCGCGTTCTCCACGGCGACGGTGCTGCCCGCCGCCTCGACGACCACGTCGTAGCCTTCCGCATTCGGGACGTCCACGGTGAAGTCGTCCACGCCCGCGGCGGTGGTGGCGAGCGTTTCCTGCGCGGGCCGCCGGCCGGCCATGGCGACCGAGGCCGGGGACCACATGCGGGCCAGCTGCGCCGCGAGCAGCCCCACGGTGCCGTCGCCGATCACGAGCACGCTGGACCCCGGCGCGATGTCGATCTCGGTCAGCGCGCGCAGGACGACCGCCGCCGGCTCGACCAGCGCCCCCGCCGCGAGCGGGACGTCGTCGCAGAGCCGGTGCACCAGGTGCGCGGGCGCGGCGACCGCGGGCCCGGCGGCCCCGTCGAGGGTGAAGCCCAGCTCCTCGTAGTTCGCGCACATGTTCGTCCGGCCTTCCCGGCACGGCCCGCACACCGAGCACGGGAACACGCCCTCGACCACGACGGGGTCGCCCGGCGCGAACCCGCCGGCCGCCTCGACCACCCGCCCCGACCACTCGTGCCCGAGGACCAGCGGGTAGCGGGTGTACGCCGGATCGAGGTCGCCGCGGATGATCTCGAGGTCGGTGCCGCACAGCCCGACGAAGTACGGCTCGACCAGCAGCCCACCCCCCGCTTCGACCGTCCGGTCCTCCAACACCACCTCGCCCGGCTCGCGGACCACCAGCGCCCGGCCCGACCTGTGCGCCGCCATCAGGCCGTCACCTCCGCGTTCACCGCCGCCGCAAGGAGGTCGAAGCGCCGGTCGACCTCCCGCTCGGTCTCCGGATCGAGGATGAACCCGACCGGGCCTCGGGACCTCGCGTCCGTGAGCGCCCCCTGCCTGCGCAGCAGATGCTTCTGCACGGCCACGAACGAGTCCAGCGTGCTCTGGATCGACACCAGCGCGGTGAGCGGCCCGTTGATCGCGTCGACGGTGGCCTGGTCGCCGGCCTGGAGCGCCCGCCACAGCGCCACCAGCGCCCAGCAGACGTCCGGGCCCGGCATCGTCCCCACGACCCCGCGCGCGAAGCTGTCCACCAGCGCCAGGCCCCCGCTGCCCTCGTAGACGCGCGCCGCGCCCCCGGTGGCGTCGCGCAGCGCGCTCAGCCTCGGGCCGATCGGCTGCGCCTCCGGCTTGAACAGCGCCCGGTCGCCGTACTCGCGCAACAGCGTCGCCTGCACCTCGATCGACAGCGGCCGGCCCACGTATCCGCTCGCGTCCTGCACCACCACCGGGATCCCAATGGCGTCGAAGATCCCCGAGTAGTACCTGAGCAGCTCGCCATCGTCGCAGGCCGTGCCGAGCGGCGGGATGGCCATCACGGCGTCCGCGCCGCTCGCCTCGGCGCGCCGGGCATGCCGGACGGCGGTGTGCAGGCTCTCCGCGCCGACGCTGGCGGTGACGGTGGCCCGACCGGCGACCACCGCGCAGGTCCGTTCGGTGGCCAGGTCGCGCTCCTCGCTGGACAGCCGCAGCACCTCGGACACCATGCCGAGGACGACGCCGTCGACCCGCTGGGCGAGCACCCACTCGATCTCGCCGGCCAGCGCGGCGAGGTCCATCTCGCCGTCGTCGGTGAACGGCATGGCCAGCACCGGCAGCACGCCGGCGGGTGACTGGGGCATCTGAACTCCTCGTCGTGTCGTCATCTGGCGGTTGGTTCGTGGGCGTCCCGGGCCACGTCCCCGATTCGGTTGTAGACGGCCGGGTCGTGGCGGCGCAGGTACGCCGCGCGCGCCATCCCGACCAGCGCGGCGCACAGCAGCACGGCCCCCAGCGCGAGCACCGCGCCGCCCGAGGACACGCCGATCAGCAGCCCGAAGTTGCTCAGCGCGGCCACGGCCAGCACCAGCAGGCCGAGCATCCCCAGCACCGGCGCGACCACCGTGTGCCAGGTCCGCCTGTCCACGTCGTGGCGGCGGAAGAAGCCGAACACCGCGACCGAGGCCACCACCTGCAGCACGATGATGCCGGTGGCGCCCAGCCCGGTCGCCCACACGTACAGGTTGGTGTACGGGTCGAACCCGGCCACCGCGAACGCGACGATCACGACGACGGCGCTGGCCGCCTGGACGTAGCACGCCACCTCGGGCGACTGCCGGGTCCGGTGCGTGCGGCCCAGCGCCGTCCACATCAGGCCGTGGCGGCCCAGCGCGAACAGGTAGCGGGCCAGCGTGTTGTGGAACGCCAGGACCGCGGCGAAGATGCTGGTGATGATCAGCGCGGACAACACGTGGGCGCTGGTGGCGCCGAGCTGCGCCTGGACCGCCCGCGCGGTGAACGACTCCGGGTCGGCCTGGGCCAGCCCGACCACCTCGGCGGCCGGGAACGCCTCGGTCAGCAGCCAGGTCGAGATCGCGTAGAACGCGCCCATCAGCACCAGCGCCACGTAGGTCGCCCTCGGCACCGTCCGCCGGGGGTTGCGAGCCTCCTCGCCGTAGATCACGGTGGCCTCGAAGCCGATGAACGAGGTGTGGGCGAACACCAGCGCGATGCCCAGCGCCCCGCCGAACACCGCCGAGGGCGCGAACGGCTGCCAGGACAGCGACGCCGGGCCGCCCGCGTGCGCACCGCCGGTGGCCGCGATGCCCACGTCCAGGGCGACGATCAGCACCGTCTCCAGCGCGAGCATGACGCCCAGCACCCGGGCGCCGACGTCGACCTGACGCACCCCGAGCGCCAGGCACAGCGCCACGCCGGCGAGCGAGTATCCCCACCACGGCAGGTCGACGCCCAGGTAGGAACGCACGAACCGGCCGACGTAGGCGCCCAGCGCGCCGAACATCCCGGCCTGGATCGCGGTGTACGCGAACAGCGCCAGGGTGGCCGCCCCGAGCCCGGGGATCCGCCCGAGCCCCCGCGCCACGTACACGTAGAACCCGCCGGCGTTGACGACGTGGCGGCTCATCGCGCTGTACCCGACGGCGAACAGCAACAGCACGCCGGTGACCAGGACGAACGAGCCGGCGGCGCCGATGCCGTTGCCCTGGCCGATGATCACGGGGACGCCGAGGACGACGCCCGAGAGCGGGGCCGCCGCCGACACCACGAAGAACACGATGTGGCCGGCGCCGATGGTGTTGCTCCGCAGTGTGGAGCCTTCGCTGTGGGACATGAGCCTTGACCTCACTGTCGTGGCTATCGACGTTTGCCGAATGCGATCACCGAGCGGAATGCCTTCTGCCTGAGCGCCCAGTTGCGCAGCGGGCGCAGGCGGGGTGCGGACGCGAGCCGGTCGATGACGTCCGGCCCGGCGCCCCGGGTCGCGGCGGGCGTGCGCGGGGTGCGCGGGGTGCGCGGGGTGCGCGCACCGGACAGGTCGGCGATGACCGCCTTCGCCGCGTTGTGTCCGCACGCGCCCATCACCGCCCCGCCGGGGTGGGTGGCCGCGCCGCACAGGTACAGGCCCGGCAGGGCCGTGTCGTAGCCGGGCCGGGAGGCGAACAGCTGGTCGAGCGACATCGCGCCCTGGAAGATGTTCCCGCCGGTCAGGCCGTAGTCGCGCTCCAGGTCCAGCGGCGTGATGGTGTGGCTGGCGCGCACGCTGCCCGGCAGGTTCGGCGCGTAGTGGGCCAGCGAGCCGATGACCGCCCGGGTGAACTCCTCCTTGCGGGAGTCCCAGTCGCCCTCGGCGAGGGTGAACGGCAGCTGCTGGATCCCGGTCGAGATCGTGTGCAGCCCCTCGGGCGCCACGGCGGGGTCGGTGACCGACGGGATGAGCAGCTCGATCGGATAGCCGTCGCACAGCTCGCCGCGCTTCTGCGCCTGCCACGCCCGCTCGTACGCGGCGGGGGTGCCGCCGAGCAGGGTGAAGCCCCGGTGCTGCGGACCCTCGCCGGGCGGCAGCCCACGGTAGTGCGGCAGCTCGTCCACCAGCAGGTGGACCCGGGCCATGCTGCCCCGGAAGTCGAGGCGCTCCACCTTGGCGCGCTGCTCGGGGGCGACCGCACCGGGCGTGACCAGCCGCAGGAGCGTGTGCCGGGTGTCGACGTTGGACACCACCACGTCTGCCCGGTGCACGGCCTGCCCCACGCGCACGCCCGCGACCCGCCCGCCGCTGGTGATGATCTCGTCGACGCCCGCGCCGGTGCGGATGGTGGCGCCGGCCTCGCGCGCGGCCGAGGCGATGGCGTCCGAGATGGCGCCCATCCCGCCCCGGGCGAAGCCGAAGCGGCCGAACTCCCCGTCGTACTCGCCCCACGAGTGGTGGCTGAACCCGTACGCGGTCCCGGGGTCCATCGGGCTCGCGTACGCCGAGACCAGCGCGAAGAAGGAGAACAGGCCGATGGTGAGGTCGTGGGAGAAGTAGCGCCGCAGCGTCGTCTCCACGCTCTGGGTGACGAACTCGTGCCACAGCTCGATCTCGCCGGCGTCCTCGAACCTGCCGATCACCTCGCTGAGCCGGGGCGGTTCGGCGAGAAGGTAGGGCCGGACGAGCTTGGCGAAACGGCGGAAACGAATTCCGAAGTCGACGAAAGCGCCGGTGTCGCGCTCGCCGATCCGTTCCAGCTCCCGGATCGTACGATCCAGCTCGGGCCAGACGAAGAAATGCTCGCCGTCCTCCCCCATGACGAAGTTCATGACGTCGGTGGTGTACATGTCGAGCCCGTGCCGGGTCAGTTCCAGCTCGCGGATGATCTCCGGCCGCAGCGACGAGTTCACATAGGCGCAGCTGGAGAACTTCGCGCCGGGAATCAGCTCTTCGGTGACGCAGGCGCCGCCGATTGTGTCGCGCCGCTCGAACACCGTGACGTCATGCCCGGCCCGTGCCAGATAGGCGGCGGCCACGAGCCCGTTGTGACCGGCGCCCACCACGATGACTGTGCTCATGGCTGGTGTGGTTCTCCAATCGTTCGCATGCGAGCGACCTCGGCGAGGTTGTCTCGGAACCGGCGGCCCTTGTTGAGCGCCGACTCGACCTCTTCGAGGGTTCTGCCGGCCGTCTCGGGCACCCACAGATAGACGAAGACGCAGCAGGCGACGTTCATCGCCGCGTAGGTCAGGAAGGTCGCCGGTCGGCCCAGCGTGTCGATGGCGGACAGCGCGGTGAGCGAGACCAGCAGGTTGAACCCCCAGGCCGCGCCCGTCGACGCGCTGGTGGCGGTGCCCCGGATGCGCAGCGGGAACACCTCAGGGCCGACCAGCCACAGCGCGATCTGGATGCTCCCCGCGTTGAACACCACGAACGCGAGCATCGAGACCACGACGACCCACGCGGCCGCGCCGGAGATGTCGTGGGCGAAGAACGTGCAGGCCAGGATCGTCATGCACGCCGCCGAGGCCGGCATCATGGTCAACAGCAGCCGCCGGCGGCCGACCCGGTCGACCAGGGCGGTCCCCACGATCGACCCGACCAGGACGGCCAGCCCGACGCCGACCCCGGCCAGCAGCGCGCCGCTGTCGTCGAACCCGGCGGCGGTGAGAATGGTCGGCGCGTAGTAGACGATCGCGTTCACGCCGGTGACCTGGGAGAACATCGCGATCCCGAGCGCGACCACCATCGCCGGCCGTGCCCACGACCCGCACACCAGGCGCCAACCGCCGGCCGAGCGCCGCCGGTCGACCTCCTCGATCTCGGCGACCTCGCGGTCCACGTCGGCCGATCGCGGGCGCACCCGACGGAGCACATCCCGGGCCTCACCCGGCCGGCCCTTGCCGACCAGCCACCGCGGGCTTTCCGGGAGGAAGAACATGCCCACCAGCAGGAACACGGCGGGGACCGTGGCGATCCCGAACATCCACCGCCAGCCCTCGCCGGCCAGCACGAACCCCACCAGGTACGCGCTGAGCACGCCCACCCCGACCATCAGCTCGAACAGGACGGTGAGCGTCCCCCGAATGCGCGGCGGGGCCAGCTCCGCGACATAGACCGGGACCGTGCTCGACGCGCCGCCCACCGACAGCCCGAGCACGAAACGGGACAGCGCGAGGGCCTCGGCGTTCGGGGCGAGCGCGGCGGCCACCGCTCCGACGGCGAACACCAGCGCGACCATCACCACGATGCGCCGGCGGCCGAAACGGCTCGACAGCGCCCCGCCCGCGAGCGCACCGACGATCGCCCCGACCAGGATCATGCTCGTGACCATTGCCTGCTGGAACGGCGACAGCTCGAAACGGCGCGAGATGTACAGCATCGCGCTGCCGATGATGCCGTTGTCGTAACCGAACAACAGCCCGCTCACGCCGGACACGGTGGCGATGAAGTAGATGACTCTCGGGTTGTCGGACATCGAGCTCATGCCCGGCCGCTCAACATGCGGGCGGGATTGTCCCTGAGTATGGCATCGATCTGTGCCGGTGCAATGCCGCACGCCGCCATGATGGACGTCATCGTGCGAAGAATGTGGGCGTAACCCCAGCCGCCGTAGCGGGTCAGATAGTGCTTGTGACCGACATCGTGGGAAAGCAGGAGCTGATGCCCGTGGCCGGCGTCGATGAGCCGGCGCAGCGCGAGCGCGCGCTGCTGGTCGGAGGGCAGCCACCATTCCAGTCCGTTGTGCCGGAAGTAGCCGTTGTTGCCGCACAGGTCGTACTCGATGAAGCATCCGCGCGCCGCGAGCGACCGATGGTGCTCGACGGCCCCGTCGAAGTCGATGTCGGTGTGCGCCAGCGTCCCGTCCAGGTGGCCGAGAACAACGTGGGACGGATCGACCCCGTCGGCTTCGAGGAGGTCGAGGATGTCGTGCGCGTACCGGGTCGGCGGGTGTACGTGGACGGACACGGGCGCGCCCGTTTCGCGGTGCGCCAGCGCGGCGGCGTGCAGGACCGTCCGCTCCCGGGGATGCAGCGGGTCGGTGGTGCCGATCTCGCCGATGATCCCGGCGCGGATGTCGGTGCCGTCGATTCCGGTGGTCAGCTCGCGGACCAGGCGCGCGTCGATGTCCTCCACGGTGGCCGACGCCAGCTCCTCCGGGTGCGCGGCGTGCACGTAGTGACCGCAGCCGGCGACGATGTTCAGGCCGGTCGCGGCGGCGATCTCGCGCAGCCCGCGCGGATCACGCCCGATGTCGGCGTTCGTGGCGTCGACCACCGTCCGCCCGCCGAGCCGCCGGAACTGGTCGATCTCATCGATGGCCAGCTCGACGTCCCCGAGCAGGCAGTTGTCGAGGTTGGAGTAGGGCCCGCGGCGCACCCGGTCCAGGTTGTCCATCCGTACCGGCTCGTCGACGAACCGCGCGCCGCTCGCGTCCGCCGGGCGCTCGACATAGCGGGTCAGATCGATCAACAGATGCTCGTGGCTGAGCGTGAGACCGAGCTCGGACGAGTCCACCGGGCCGGTCACTGTCATCACAGGCGTCATCCGCGGGAGCCCCTTCGCTGCTGCACTTTGACGTTAAAGGCATTAGAGACGACCGGTGTTCCGGTTGTCAACAGGCCGCTGCTTTAACGTCACATCCCCGTTGGACGAGCATGTGCGGAGCAGCGGCGTCAATGTGATGCTTGTGACGGCTGCCACGCGTCCGGCGTGGTCCTCACCGTGGAGGAGTCGTCGTGCCTCGTATGCGTTTTGGGATCTTCATGGCCCCGTTCCACTCGCCGGTCGGGCAGGATCCGACGTCGGCGTACGAGCGAGACCTGGACGTGCTCAGGCTGCTGGACAAGCTCGGCTACGACGAGGCGTGGATCGGCGAGCACCACTCCTGCGGGCACGAGATCATCCCGGACCCGATGATCTTCATCGCGCACGCCGCCAACCACACCCGGCACATCAGGCTCGGCACCGGCGTGGTCTCGCTGCCGTACCACAACCCGCTGTGGGTGGCCGACCGCGCGCTGTTCCTCGACCACCTCACCCGGGGGCGGTTCATGCTCGGGCTGGGGCCGGGCGCGCTGCCCACCGACGCCACGATGATCGGCATCGGGCTGGAGGAGCAGCGCGGCGCGCTGGAGCACGACACCGACGTGCTGATGGCCCTGCTGCGCGGCGAGACGGTCTCGGCACGGACCGACAGGTACACGCTGGTGGACGCCCGCACCCAGCTCACGCCGTTCAGCGACTTCGACATCGCGGTGGCCGCGATCGCGTCGCCGACCGGGCCGAGGACGGCCGCCAAGAAAGGGCTCGGGCTGCTCTCGGTCGGCGCCACCGCGCGGGACGGGTTCGACGCGCTGGCCCTGCACTGGGACGTGATGGAGCAGCGCGCCCCCGAGTTCGGCCACCGCGCCGACCGGGCCGCGTGGCGGCTGGTCGGACCGATGCACCTGGCGGAGACCCGGGAGCAGGCCATCCGGGACGTCCGGTTCGGGCTGGACGCCTTCTGCGAGTACACCCAGGAGGTGGTGGCCGCGCCGCACTTCCGCGCCGCCGGTTCCACCTTCGAGGAGCGCGTGGCCTGGGTGAACGAGACGGGCCTGGGCGTGATCGGCACGCCGGACGAGGCGATCGCCCAGGTCGAGCGGCTGGACAAGCAGTCCGGCGGGTTCGGCGCCTACCTGCTCATGCACCACGAGTGGGCCAGGCCGGAGGCCACCGCGAAGAGCTACGAGCTGTTCGCCCGCTACGTCAAGCCCCGGTTCCAGGGCTCCACCGAGCGGCTGCGGCGCGCCGAGCAGTACGGCCGGGACCGCTGGCGGGAGCTGGACCGCCGGCAGGCCGACGCCATCCAGGCGGCCACCGAGCGGCACCGGAAGGAACGCACCTAGTGTCGGGTAAACGAGGTTCCTTGCCCGTATTCGGTGATCCAGGTGGATGCACCGCAAGGCTGTGTCTGATTCGGAGGGGCCGATACCGGGGTTGTATCGGCCCCGACGACAACGCGGCGGGGCGCCGCCTGGGCGCCGAAGGCGGGTAAGACGACCTCGTTTACGCGGCACTAGTCTCGCCGGATGCGTCTGGGATGGCTGTCAAAACTGTTCGGGAAGAATCCGCCAGCCTCGGCTCCCGCCATTCAGCCCGTTATCAACAGGGATTTTCCGGATCCCAACGTGCTGGCGGTCGGGAGTGAGTACTACGCGTACTCGACGAACAGCATGTATGACGGTTCGCTCATACGGCTGCCGATGTTCCGCGCGACGGCATTGGCCGGTCCGTGGGTCGGCGCCGGCGAGGGGATGCCGGAGGCCGCCGGCTGGGTCGCCGACGCCGGTCACGGCGGGCCGTGCATCTGGGCACCCGAGGTCGCCGCCGCCGGCGAGGGCTACCTGCTCTACTACACCGCCCGCCACGCCGCTCACCAGGTGCAATGCCTGGGCGTGGCCGCCTCGGACGGCCCCGGCGGACCGTTTCGGCCGGTCGGGACGGACGCGCTGATCGTGGAACCGGCCGAAGGGGACACGATCGACGCGGAGGCGTTCACCGACACCGACGGAACCCGTTACCTGATCTACAAGAGCGGCCGCACCCGGTCCACCATGTGGCTGCGGAAACTGAGCCAGGACGGACGCGCGCTGGACGGCGACCGCGTCGAGATTCTGCGCTCGGACCGGCCGGAGGAAGCCAACATCGTCGAGGCGCCCACCTTGGTCCGGCACAACGACTCGTACGTGCTCTTCTACTCCGCGAATACCTTCAGCAGCGGCACCTATTTCGTCAACTACGCGATCGCGCCCGCGATCGGCGGCCCGTACACCAAACAACCGGGCGCGCTGCTGACCACCGACACCATCCACGGCGCCTACCGCAACCCCGGGCACCAGGACGTGGTCGCCGGGCCCGACGGCGACTACCTGGTCTTCCATGCCTCCATCGACCAGACCCGGCGGGGCATGTTCGTGGTCGGCCTGGACTGGACCGCCGACGGCCACCCCACAGTGACATTGGACCGCCCCGCGCGCGTACCGGCCGAACCGGACCTATCGTCGTTGTAGTCGTAGCGAAGGGGGTCCCGGTGCCGGCCGAAGCCGACCACGGCGAGGTGCCGAGGACGACCGCGCAGGCGCTGAGGCTGCTCCAGGTCTCCTCGTTCACCAGTTCCTTCGACCGGCTGATGATCGCCGCGATGATCGCGGTGATCGCCGCCGACCTGGGCGGCTCGGTGCGGGCGGTCAGCCACGCGGCGGCGGCCTACTTCCTGTGCTACGGCATCGCGCAGATCGGCTGGGCGATGGTGTCCGACCGGCTCGGGCGGGTCCGCACGATCCGGCTGGCGCTGCTGCTCGCGGCCGTCGGCGGGCTCGCCTCCGCGCTGGCTCCCGGCACGGACTGGCTGGTCGTGGCGCGCGGGTTCACCGGCGCGTGCTTCGCCGCCGCGATCCCCAGCGCGCTGGTCTACATCGGCGACACGGTGCCCATCCGTATCCGCCAGGCCCCGCTCACCGACCTGATGACCAGCACCGCCGTGGGCATCGCCGTGGCGACCGTGGGCGCCGGGGCCATCGCCGACCTCACCAGCTGGCGGGTGGCGTTCGCGCTGACCGCGGTGATGGCCGGGGTGCTGGTGGTGGTGATGCGCCGGATGACCGAACCGCCGCTGGCCGAGCCGGCGCCGGTGGGTGCGTCGCTGCGCGCGGTGCTCGGCAACCGGTGGGCGCTGCTGGTGCTCGGGCTCGCCCTGGTCGAGGGGTTCGTGCTGCTCGGCCCGCTGACGTTCCTGCCGGTCACGTTGCAGTCCGACGGGCTGGGCGTCGCGCTGTCCGGCGGGCTCACCGCGTGCTACGGCCTCGCCGTCCTCGGGTTCGCCCGGGTGGTCAAGCGCTCCTCGCGCACCGTCGCCCCGACGCGGCTGATCCTCATCGGCGGCTGCCTGGCGGCGTCGGCCTACCTGGTGCTGACCGTGGACCACGGCATCGGACCGGTGGTGGCGGGCTCGGTGCTGCTGGGCGCCGGGTGGGCGTTCCTGCACTCGACGCTGCAGACCTGGGCGACCGACGTCGCGCCCGGCGCCAGGGCGACGGCGGTCTCGCTGTTCGCCACCATGCTGTTCAGCGGCAGCGCGGTGGGTGCGGCGGTGGCCGGGCCGCTGGTCGACGGCGGGCGGTTCCAGCTCGTGTTCGCGCTCGCGCTGGCGGCGGCGGTGCCGCTGGTCGTGCTCGCCACGCTGGGCCGAAGCCGCTACGCCGCGCGCCGCGCGTTCGGCTAGCTCACGCTCGTCGAATGGTTGCATGCCGTTGTATGCCGTAGGGTCTCCGCTGGCCATGGGGTCGTGCGGTGGGAGGTAACGGTGCCGGTCGCTGCGGATGTGTACGAGCTGTACGCGGTTCGTTACGGCGTTGACCTGAGCCGGCCGGCGACCGCGAACTTCATCCCCGTACCGGGTTTCGAGTACCCGGACTCGGACTCGTCGCTGCACCTCTACGTCTGGGTCGCGGTGTCCGGCGACCGGGTGGTGATGATCGACGGCGGCGCGGGTGAGGCCACCGCGCGCGCTCGCGGGTTCGACTACGAACGGAACCCGATCGAGTCGCTGCGCGTGCTGGGCATCGATCCCGGCGACGTGGGCGACGTCGTGGTCACGCACCTGCACTGGGATCACGCCGGCAACCTGCGCGGGCTGCCTGGCGCGACGGTCCATCTGCATCCGGCGGAGATCGCCTACGCGACCGGACCGGCGATGAGCCACCGCTACCTGCGCCGGCCCTACGACCTCGGCCAGATCGGCGACGTCGTCTCGCTCGTCCACGAGGGACGGGTGAACTTCACCGATCGCGGCGTCACCGAGGTCGCGCCGGGGCTGACGGTGCATCCGCTCGGCGGGCACACCCCCGGCATGCAGGTGGTGCGGGTGCCGACGGCCCGGGGCGTGGTCGTGGTGGCCTCCGACGCGCGGCACTACTACGCCAACGGCGAGACGGGCGTGCCGTTCCCGGTGGTGGTGCACATGGACGACTACTGCGCGGCGTCGGTCGAGGTGGACCGGATGGCCGAGAGCCCGGACCACGTCATCGCGGGGCACGACCCGAGCGTCACCGCCCGCTATCCGGCGATCGCCGAGGACGAGCTGATCGTGCGCCTGGACGTCCCGCCGGAGGGGGCGTGACCCTGGACGCCGGGTTCGGGCGGCGCTGGCTGGCGGCCTGCGCCCGGGACGACGAGCTGGGCGTGCTGGCCGTGGCGGCGAACGTCGGGTTCGCGGTGCGCGGCGGGGCGTGGGCGGTGTCGTTCGCGTTCCGCGACGGGGCGTTCGTCCCGGGCGGCGACGCAGCGGTGGACGTCGAGTTCGAGGTGGTGGCCACCGACGAGGCGTGGGACGGGTACTTCAGCTGGCCGCCGCGGCCACCGTTCCAGAGCATCTTCGGCATGCTGATGCGCGTCGAGGGCACCTCGGTGCGTGGAGAGATGTTGCGGTTCGCCCAGCACGCCCACCTGGTGCGCCGCGTGCTGGAGCTGGGCCGGCAGGAGCGGACGGGGCATGCGTCGACACGTGTCCCTGCGGCGGTCACCGTTCGCGCCGAGGCCGACGAGCCGAGGGGCCACTACCGGGCGGTGCCGGTGGGCAACCGGCCGCACCGGATGTTCTACGAGGAGTCCGGCTCCGGCCGGGACATGGTGCTGCTGCACACCGCGGGCGCCGATGCGCGGCAGTATCACCACCTGCTCGCCGACGAGCGGCTGCGGGCGCGGTTCCGGATGGTCGCGCCCGACCTGCCCTGGCACGGGCGTTCCCTCCCTGTTCCTGGGACCCCACCCGGCGGGTTCGCCCTGACCACCGACGACTACGTCGACACGATCGTCGCGTTCGTCGAGGAGCTGGGGCTGCGGCGGCCGATCGTCGTCGGGTGCTCGATGGCCGGGCTGATCTGCCTGGAGCTGGCGTACCGGCACCCGGACCTGTTCGGCGGGATGGTGGCCTGCGAGGCCAGCGACGTGGTCCCGGGGCGGCAGGTGGCGTGGGCCCGGCATCCGCTGGTGAACCAGGCGTTGTTCGTGCCGGAGTGGGTCGAGGGGCTGATGGCGCCGCAGACGGCCCCCGAGCACCGCCAGGAGATCTGGTGGACGTACTCGCAGGGCGGTTTCGGCACGTTCTTCGGCGACATCGCGTTCTACAGCGGCGACTTCGACGCCCGCGACCGGGTCGCGAAGATCGACACCGGCCGGTGCCCGGTGGTGATGCTCACCGGGGAGTACGACTACTCCTGCACGCCCGAGATGTCGCGGCGCACCGCCGAGCGCATCCCCGGCGCGGTGTTCCGGGAGATGCCGGCGATGGGCCACTTCCCGCACGCGGAGAACCCCGTCCGGTTCGCCGAGTACCTGCTCGACGCGGTGGACGTCATCGAGGAGCCCCGTTGACCGCGTACCGCATGCTGATCGACGGCGAGCCGGCGGCGGCGACCGGTGGGGCCGAGCTGCCCGCCGTCGACCCGTACAGCGGCGCGGAGATCGGCCGGTTCCCGGACGCAGGGCCCGAGGACGTGAACGCCGCCGTGGCCGCGGCCCGCCGGGCGTTCCGGGCGGTGTGGGCCGACGTGCCGGGCGTGGAGCGGGCGCGGCTGATGCACCGGCTCGCGGACCTGCTCGACGAGCACGCCGACGAGCTCGGACTGCTGGAGTGCCGGGACAACGGCAAGCTGCTTCGCGAGACCACCGGCCAGGTCCGCTTCGCCGCCCGCAACTACCGGTTCTTCGCCGGCTACGCCGACAAGCTGTACGGCAGGACGATCCCGCTGGACTCCCCCGACACGCTCGACTACACCCTCGCCGAGCCGCTCGGCGTGGCAGCGCTGGTCACCGCCTGGAACTCACCGATGCAGCTGCTGGCCAACAAGCTCGCCCCGGCTCTGGCCGCCGGCAACTGCGTGGTGATCAAACCGTCCGAGCACGCGTCGCTGACCACGCTGCGGCTCGGTGAGCTGGCCACGGCGGCCGGCTTCCCGCCCGGCGTGGTGAACGTGGTGACCGGCGGGCCTCGGACCGGCGCCGCCCTGGCCGGGCATCCGGACCTGGACCGGATCAGCTTCACCGGCAGCGTCTCGACCGGCCGGGCCATCGCCGAGGCCGCCGCCCGCACGCTGGTGCCCGTCACGCTGGAGCTCGGCGGCAAGTCGCCGAACATCGTCTTCGACGACGCCGACCTGGACCGGGCCGTCGCCGGGGCGATCGCCGGGATCTTCGCCGCCGGCGGGCAGACCTGCATCGCCGGCAGCCGGCTGCTGGTCCAGCGGGGCGTGTACCAACGGATGGTGGACCTCGTAGCGGACCGGGCGAACCGGATCCGGCTGGGCGACCCGACACGGCCCGAGACCCAGATGGGCCCGGTGGCCAACCGTCCCCAGTACGACAGGATCCGCGCGATGATCGACGACGGCGTCCGGGGCGGCGCCCGGCGGGTCGCGGGCCAACCGGACTCGGTGCCGGAGCAGGGCCTGTTCGTGCCGGCCACCGTGTTCGCCGACGTCGACAACGGCTCCGCGCTGGCCCGGGAGGAGATCTTCGGCCCGGTGCTGTCGATCATCCCGTTCACCGACGCCGCCGACGCCGTCGAGATCGCCAACGACAGCGAGTACGGCCTCGCCTCCGGCGTCTGGACCAACGACCTGACCACCGCGCACCGGGTGGCGAAGGGGCTGGTCGCCGGCACCGTGTGGGTCAACACCTACCGCGCGGCCGCCGCGCAGGCGCCGTTCGGCGGCACCCGGCGTTCCGGGTACGGGCGCGAGCGCGGCGAGGAGGCGCTGCGCGAGTACCTGCGCACCAAGAACGTCATGATCGACCTCTCCGGCCGCACGCCGGACCCGTTCGCCATCCGGACCTGATCCGGGGAAGGACGTCTCGCATGAGCACCGTCGGCCTGTGCGGCCTGGGCAACATGGGGTACGCGATCGCCGGCCGGCTCGCCACCCGGCACCGCGTGCTGGGCACCGACATCGACCCGAACCGGCTCACCGCGGCGGTGGACGACCACGGGGTCGTGCCGGCCACCGGACTCGGCGACGCGGACGTCGTGCTGCTCTCCCTGCCCTCGCCGTCGGTATCCCTGGATGTCGCGACGGACCTCGCCGGCACGCTGCGACCCGGCTCGGTCGTCGTCGAGACCAGCACCGTCAATCCGTCCGACATCGCCCGGACCGCCCGGGTGCTCGATCAGGCGGGCGTCCGGCTCGTCGACGCCGCCATCCTGTCCGGTGTCGCCCAGATGGCCGCCGGCGAGTCGACGCTGCTGCTCGGCGGCGACGACGCCGACCTGGACCGCGTCGAGCCGTACCTGGCTCCGCTGGCCCGGACCTCCGCCCGGCTGGGGCCACTCGGCGCCGGCATGGCCGCGAAGGTCATCAACAACGCGGTCGCGCACGCGGTGATGGTCGTCCTCGCCGAGGCCGGCGCGCTCGCCGCCGCGACCGGCGTGCCCCGGGCCCGGCTCGCCGAGCTGCTCGCCAACCCCGAGGCCGGCCTGCTGCGCCCGCTCACCCACCGGTTCGCCGAGCGGGTCCTGCACACCGGCTACGAGGGCGGCATGCCCACCGAGGCCGCCCGCAAGGACTCCACCCTGGCGCTGGCCATGGCCCAGGAGACCGGCGTGCCGCTGTTCGCCACCCAGGCCGCGCACACCGTCTACGACCTCGGCGTCGCCGAGGGCCTCGGCCGGCTGGACTACGCGTCGATCGCGCGGCTCTGGGAGGACTGGACCGGGCGCCCGCTCGCGGACCCGGAGCCGCCCGAGCGCACCAGCAGCACCGCCGCGATCGACGCGACGGCGGAGAGCACCAGGTAGAGGCCCACCGCCCAGTAGTGCCCGCCGGCCACGGCGAACAGCGCGGTCAGGATCAGCGGCGCGAACCCGCCCCCGAGCAGGCCGCCGACCTGGTAGCCCAGCGACGCCCCGCTGTAGCGCACCTCCACGTCGAACATCTCGGCGAACATCGCCGCGAGCGGCCCGTACATCGCGGCGTGCACCACCGACAGCCCGACGATGGTGGTCACCGCGAACATCGGCGGCGAGCCGCCGGTGTTGAGCCAGAAGTACGGGAACGCGATGACCACCACCGCGCCGGCGCCGCCCACGTACACCGCCTTGCGCCCGACCCGGTCCGAGAGCAGCGCGAACAGCGGGATCGCCACCGTCTCCAAGGCCGCCGCGGCGACCACCACCCACAGCGCGGTGCTCCGGGCGATCCCGAGCCGCGTCGTCGCGTAGGTCAGCACGAACGTGGAGAACAGGTAGAACACCAGGAACGGGGCCAGGCAGGCGCCGAACGCGAGCAGCACGTTGCGGGGATGGCGGCGCAGCACCTCCAGGATCGGCAGCCGCGCGGTCGCTCCGGCCTGGCGGACCCGCTCGAAAGCGCCGGACTCCTCGATGCGCAGCCGCACGAACATCCCCACCGCGAGCAGCACCACGCTGAGCAGGAACGGCACCCGCCAGCCCCAGCTGAGCAGCTGGTCGGCCGGCAGCGCGGCGACCGCGGCGAACGCCGCCGTGGCCAGCACCAGCCCGGCCGGCGCGCCCGCCTGCGGCCAGCTTCCGTACAGCCCCCGACGCCGCGCGGGCCCGTGCTCGACGGCCATCAGCACCGCGCCGGCCCACTCCCCGCCCACCGCGATGCCCTGCAGCAGCCGCACGGTCACCAACAGCACCGGGGCGCCGACGCCGATCGCCTCATAGGTCGGCAGCAGGCCGATCGCCATCGTCGAGCCGCCCATCAACAGCAGGCTCGTGACCAGCATCGACTTGCGCCCCACCCGGTCGCCGAAATGGCCGAACACCACCCCGCCCAGCGGGCGCACCACGAACCCGGCGGCGAACGTCGCGAACGCGGCCAGCGTTCCCGCCAGGTCGGACGCCGCCGGGAAGAACAACTTGCCGAACACCAGCGCGGCGGCCGTGCCGTAGAGGAAGAAGTCGTAGAACTCGATGACGGTGCCGATGAAGCTGGCGGTGGCGATCTGGCGGATCGACACCGGCCGCCCCTGGGACGGGCCTGACGTGGTCATGTAGGGCGACCTCCTTGTCGCGGAATGCACGCGGATTGTATGCAATGGGATGCAATGGTGAACAGATAGACTCGGCCTCGGTCACCGGGAGAGGCGGACATGTCGGTGAACGTGTACGACCGCATCCGGCGGGACATCGCGTCCGGCGAGCTGTCCCCGGGCGCGCCGCTGGTCGAGCTGGCCATGGCGGCCAGGTACGGGACGAGCCGCACCCCGATCCGCGAGGCCCTGCGCCGGCTCGAACAGGACGGCATGGTCGAGCGGGCCGACCGGGGCATGCGGGTCCGCGCCCGCAGCTCGGAGGAGGTCCTGGAGATCTACGACGTGCGGATCTCGCTGGAGGCGACGGCCGCGCGCTGGGCGGCGGACCGCCGCACCGAGCTGGACCTGCTGCGGCTGCGCCGGGACCACGAGCGGATGCTCGCCACCGACGCCGGGGACGCCGACGCGATGGCCGCGAGCAACCGCCGCTTCCACGAGACGCTCTGGACCGCCAGCCACAACAGCACCTTGATCGACATGCTCCGGCACCTCAACGCGCACCTGACCCGGTACCCGGACACCACCCTGACCTGGAAGGACCGCTGGGGCACCGCGCTGGACGAGCACGCCAGGCTGATCGAGGCGATCGACCGCCGGGACACCGCCGAGGCCGCGAAGATCGCCGAGGCGCACATGGCGGGCGCCCGCGAGATCCGCCTGCTCATGGCGCTGGACGAGGACTCCCCGCGCCCCTGATCTCGCCGGGCGCGCCGCCCGGGTGGCCGCCATTCTGGACGGATGACGGGGCATCTGATTTCAGCTGACGAGTTGACGGCGACGGTGCGGGAGATCTTCGCCGCCGCCGGGTGCGACGACGAGGAGGCGGCCCGGGTCGCCGAGCACCTGGTCGAGGCGAACCTGACCGGGCACGACAGCCACGGCGTGGTCCGCGTGCCGCTCTACATCGACTGGATGCGCGCCGGGTTCGTGCGCGCGGGCCAGAGCGCGCGGGTGGTGACCGACGGCGGTGCCTTCGCCGTCCTGGACGGCCACCGCGGGTTCGGCCAAACCATAGCCGTCCAGGCCGTGGAGCTCGGCATCGAGCGCGCCCGCCAACACGGGACCTGCATCGTGGCGGTGCGCAACGCCGGCCACATCGGGCGGGTCGGCACCTACGCCGAGGCGGCCGTCCGCGCCGGGCTGGTCGCGATCCACTTTGTGAACGTGGCCGGCTCCGCGCTGGTGGCCCCGTTCGGCGGGATCGAGCGGCGGTTCTCCACCGCGCCGTTCGCGGTCGGCGTGCCGCTGCCGGAGCGCCCGGTGGTGCTCGACTTCGCCACCTCGCTGGTCGCCGAGGGCAAGGTGCAGGTGGCGTCCTACGGCGGCAAACCGCTGCCCCCGGACGCGCTGATCAGCCAGGACGGCAGGACGTCCGCCGACCCTCGGGTGCTCTACGGCGAGTACGGCCCCGCCGACCTGCGCCGCCCCGACAACGGCACCGGCGCCATCCGGGCCTTCGGCGAGCACAAGGGCTCCGGCCTGGCGCTGATGTGCGAGCTGCTCGCGGGCGCGCTGACCGGTGGCGGCGGCTCCGGCCCGTCCGACGGCGTGCCCCGGGGCATCACCAACGGCATGCTCTCGGTCTACCTCTCCCCGTCCCATTTCGGAACCCGGGAGGAGTTCGAGCGGGTCGGCCGCTCCTACCTCGACTGGGTCCTGTCCAGCCGCCCCATCGACCCGACCTCACCGGTCCTAGCCCCCGGCGACGTCGAACAACTCACCCGAGCGGCCCGCCTGACCGACGGCATCCCCCTACCGCCCGACACCTGGGCGGCGATCCGCCGCACCGCCGCGGCGGTCGGCGCGCCGTAGCGGGGCTGGCCGCACACCCACTTCGTGCTCCGCACACCCGTTCCAGCGCATGTGCGGGGTGCGAAGTGGTTGTGTGGCTCAAACCTCGGGCGCGGCGCCGAGGATGCGGCCGTCGGCGGCGAGGAGGTGGAGTGGGGCGCGGCGGTGCGGGGCGTGCAGGGTGACGGGGCGGTGGTCGAAGGTGCGGATGCCTAGGGCGAAGGCGGCCAGGTACAGGTGCAGGCCGCCTTGGGCGGGGACGGTGAGAACGGTGGTCGCGGTTGGTGCGGGCTCGGGGGCCGGGGGCGGGAGGTAGTCGTCGTGCGCCTCGGGCTCGCCGTTCCAGGGCGCGAGCGCGGACTCCAGCTCCGCCCACGAGCCGTGGGCCAGCCGGGGGGCGACCTGGTCGAGCAGCGCGTCCAGGGTTTGCGCGACGCGGGTCGAGCCGGTCATGGTCGCGGACGTCCAGCCGCCGGCAACCGTCCTGACCCGCACGCCCCGGCACACACCGGTCACGAACCGCGCGAGCTCCGCCCGGCGCCGAGGCCCCGACACCAGGGGCACTGCCCAGTCGGCGACGGCCGTCCCGCACGCGCCACACATCGTGACCTACCCCCGAGGCCGGCGGGCCTTGAAGTCCTCGGCGATGGTGTCGAAGTTCGCCCAGGTCACACCCTCGTGCTTGCTGATGTGCTCGATGAGCCGCTCCAGCATGAGCAGCACCTGCGGGCGGCCGGACACGTCGGGGTGCACGGTCATGGTGAACACGGCGTAGTCCAGCTCGCGGTACACCCAGTCGAACTGGTCGCGCCACAGGTTCTCGATCTCGCGCGGGCTGGTGAAGCCGTGGCTGTTCGGGCTGGCCTTGATGAACATCATCGGGGGCAGGTCGTCCAGGTACCAGCTCGCCGGGATCTCGATCAGGTCCGTCTCCCTGCCGCGCACCAGCGGCTTCATCCAGTCCCGGGCGTCCCTGTTGTAGTCGATCTTCGTCCAGGAGTCGCCGACGCGCACGTAGTACGGCTCGAAGTCGCGGTGCATGAGCGAGTGGTCGTACTTGATGCCGCGCTCCAGCAACAGCTCGTTGGTGACCGGGGAGAACTCCCACCAGGGGGCGACGTAGCCGGTCGGACGCCTGCCGGTGCGCTTCTCGATCAGCTCGATGCAGTAGTCCAGGACGGCGGACTCCTGCTCGCGGCTCATCGCGATCGGGTTCTCGTGGCTGTAGCCGTGCACGCCGATCTCGTGACCGGCCGCGACCACCTCGTCGAACTGCTCGGGGAACGTCTCGATCGAGTGCCCCGGCCAGAACCAGGTGGCCGGCAGGTCGTACTTGCGCAGCAGCGCGTTCATCCGGGGCACGCCGACCTCACCGGCGAACACGCCGCGCGAGATGTCGTCCGGGGAGTCCTCACCGCCGTAGGAGCCGAGCCAGCCGCCGACCGCGTCGACGTCGATCCCGAACGCAACGAACACTTCCTTGGCCACGACCGTGGTGTCCTTTCTCCAGTCCCATTAAGGCATGACGTCGCCGCTGTTCGGCCCCAGCGTCTGCCCCACGTAGATGTCCCCGCCGGGCGAGCTGGCCAGCAACAGCGCGGTGGGCGCGACCTCCTCGGGCCGGCCGAACCTGCCCAGCGGCAGCTCGGCCGACTTGCTGGCCTTCCACTCCTCGGACAGCCCGTCGATGAGCGGCGTCACGATCGGGCCGGGCGCTATCGCGTTGACCAGGATCCCCTTCGGGGCCAGCTCCAGCGCCAGCGCCTTGGTCAGCCCGATGACGCCGGCCTTGGCGCTGACGTAGTGGGCCAGGTTCACCCCGCCCTTGATCCCGAGCTGCGAGGCGATGTTGATGATGCGCCCGCGCCCGGCCCGCGCCATGTGCGGCGCCGCGTACCGCGCGGCCAGGAACACCCCGCGCAGGTCCACGGCGAGCGTCCTGTCGAACCGCTCCGGGCTCATCTCCAGGAACGGCACCTCGTCGAGGATCCCGGCCGCGCTGACCAGGATGTCGATCCGCCCGTGCCGGTCCACCACCTCGTCCATCGCCGCGCTGACCGCCTCGGCGTCGGTGACGTCCACCGCGTACCCGGACCCGCCGACGGGCGCCAGGTCGAACGGCGCCAGCGTGGCGCCCTCCTCGGCGAACAGCCGGGCGATCGCCGCCCCGATCCCGCTGGCCGCCCCGGTGACCACCGCGACCTGACCGTCGAGCCTGCCCATGCCCCGCTCCTCAGCTCGGCCAGCGGACGGTGAGGCCACCGTCCACCACGACACTCTGACCCGTCACGTACGCCGCGTCCGCCGAGGTGAGGAACCTGATCACCCGGGCCGCCTCGTCGACGGTACCCACGCGGCCGGCCGGAATGACCTTCCCGGCCGCACGCAACCCGTCCGGACCCAGGGAATTGACGCTGTCCAGTGACTGCGGGCTCTCGATCAGGCCGGGGATCACCGCGTTGACCCGGATGCCCCGCCCGGCCAGCTCCACCGCCAGCGACCGGCACAACCCGAGCACGCCGGACTTGGCCGCCGCGTAGTGCGCGTGGTCGTCCCAGCCGTACACCCCGCCGGCGATCGAGGAGGTGGCCACCATCGCGCCGCCCTCGGCCATCCGCGACGCGCAGGACCGGAACACCCGCAGCACCCCGGTCAGGTCCACGGACAGCATGTCGTCCCAGGCGTCGTCGGTCATCTCGGCCAGCGACTGCCGGCGCAGGATTCCGGCGGCGGCCACCGCGATGTCCAGCCGGCCGAAGCCGTCCAGCGCGGCCTGGGCCAGGCGCTCGGTCTGCTCGAACGAGCGGACGTCGACCTCGACCGCGGCACATCGGCCGCCGGCAGCCTCCACGGCGGCGACCGTCTCCCCGGCGTCGTGCGGGTCGCCCGGGTAGTAGCCGACCACCGAGTGCGCCCCGGCCCGCGCGTAGGCCACCGCGAGCGCGCGCCCGATCCCGCTCGCCCCTCCGGAGATGACCGCTACCTTGCCCTCCAGGCCGTCGTCGCGGTTCATGTCGCTGCCTCCTTCTGTTGGCCGTACCGGTTGGTCGTGTTCGTTCCGATCATCAGCAGCCCGGAGACCAGCATGAACACCGAACCCGCCGACACGGCGGCCACCGTCATCGAGATCCCCGCCCCGAGCAGCACGGACAGCAGCGCCGACCCGGCGATGCCGCCCAACGGCGCCATCACGTGCGCCACGTTCGCCCCGGTCCCGCGCACGTGCGCCGGGAAGGACTCGCCCATGTAGAACAACATCGCGGCGTACGGGCCGTTGAGGAAGAACAGCGTCAGCGCGTACAGGGCGATGGTCAGGCCCTGCCCGGTCGGCAGCACCAGCATGAGGATGCTGACGATCCCGCCGATCGTCCAGCCCAGCGCGATGGTCAGCTTGCGGCCGATCCGGTCGCCCACCCAGCCGTGGAACAGGTAGCCGGCGAACCCGGCGATGTTGGACAGCACCAGCACCAGCAGGGCGCTCTCGAACGACACGCCCTTCGCGCCCACCAGCACGGTGGTGCCGAGCACCGAGAAGACCTGGATGCCCATCCAGTTCGTCAGCCAGGCCAGCGACAGGCTGACCGTGTGCCGGCGCAGCCCCGGGGCCAGCACGTCACGCAGGCCACCGGACATGTGGCCGTCGACCAGTTCGAGGACCTGGTGCTCGGCCGCGAGCCGGCGCGCCCCGTCCAGGTCGCCCTCGGCCTGCCGGCGCTTGACCTCCTTGATCGCCAGGAAGGTCGGCGACTCCGGCAGCCTGAGCGCGAACAGGATGACAGGGACCGTGAACAGCGCGGCCACCACGAACGACCAGCGCCACCCGACGTGGGCCAGGATCAACGCCGTGATGCCCGCCGACAGCAGCGCGCCCACCGGCCACCCGGACTGCACCAGGCTGTAGAGGAAGCCCCGGTTGCGGACCTTCTTGAACATCTCGTTGAGGTAGACGGAGTTGACCACCTCTTCGGACAGCGACAGCCCGGTGACCGCGCGGATCAGCACCACGCTGGCCGCCCCGGCCGCGAGCCCGGTCATCCCGGAGGCCAGCGCGCCGCCGACCATGAGCACGATCAGCGCCTTCTTGCGGCCCATCTTGTCCAGCAGCGGGCCGACCACGATGGACACCACGAACACGCCGACCGTGGCCCACGTGTTGACCAGCGTGGACTGGCTCGCCGACCAGCCGAACTCGTCGGCGAGCACCGGCAGCAACGTGCCGAACAGGGTGTAGTCGTAGACCGACGCGACCCAGGCCAGGAAAGCGATCACGCTGACGTAGCCGATCGTCTTCCTGGTCACCGGGCGGTTCCACGCCTCGGTCACCGGCGGCCCTTGCGGTGAGGGAACGACTGCCATGTTGCTCCTAGAACTCGCCCTGGCCGCGAGCCCCCCACTGCGGTCACACCGTCCACACAAACCTTTGTGTAAGTCCAGCGTACGCTAGGAGCGGCCTTGCCGGCCTGTCAAGAAGCCGCTGTGGACTCCCTGATGACCAGCGACGGAGGCAGCAGCACCGGCTCCGCCGCCCCGCCCTGGAGGATGTCGAGCAGCATCCGCAGCCCCTGGCGCCCCATCTCGCGCATCGGGGACCGGACGGTGGTCAGCGAGGTGGGCAGCTCGGCGGCCAGCGCGGTGTCGTTGTAGCCGACGACAGCGATGTCCCCGGGCACCCGCAGGTTGCGGTCCCGCAGCGCGCCCATCGCGCCGATGGCCGCGAAGTCGTTCGTGGCGAAGATCGCCTCGGGGAACGGCCTGCGCTCCAGCACCCGCTCCACCGCCGCCCGCCCGCCCTGGGCGTCGAAGGGCCCGTGCACGATCCGGTGCGCCGGCAGGTCGACGCCGGCCGCCCGCAGCGCGTCCACCGCCCCCTGGGTGCGGTCGATCGCCGTGGAGGCGTACGGCTCGCCGGCGAGGATCGCGACGTCGCGGCGGCCGGTCGCGACCAGGTGCTCCCCGACCAGCCGGCCGCCCATGAGGTCGTCGACGGTCACCGACGGATGCCCGGGCGCGCGCCGCGACACCAGCACGAACCGCACGCCCCGCCCGGCAAGCTTGTCCAGGAACGCGCCGTCGAAGTGGGCGTCGCCGAAGATCAGCCCCTCCACCCTGCGGTCCAGCAGCATCTCGGTGGCGACCGCCTGCTTGCGCGCGTCGTCCAGCGAGTTGGTGACCAGCGTGCCGTAGCCGCGCTCGGTGGCCGCCTCGTCGATGCCCTCGTAGATCGTGGCCAGCACGTAGTCCTGCAGCCGGGGCACCACCACCCCGATGAGCCGGGAGCGCCGGGTGCGCAGGCCCACCGCCTGCGGGTTCGGGCGGTAGCCGTACCGCGCCGCCACCTCCCGGACCCGGCGGATCGTCTCGGCGGACGCCCAGCGGCGCGCGGCGGTGTCCGATGCGGAGTTGAGCACGCGCGAGACCGTCGACGGGGTGACCCCCGCCTCGTCGGCGACCATCTGGAGCGTGGCGTGCCCCTGGCCCTCGCTGAACGCATCACCCACACCATGAGGATGACATCCCGGCGGCGAGCGGCGTCCGCGCGAACGGTGGCAGGTTCTTTAGATCGCGTGGATACGCGCGGCCAGGGAAGGCAGGCCGCGCATGGCCGCCTGCTTCGGGTTGGCCAGCAGGTCACCCACAAGTCGGCGGACTGCGTTTCGCGTGCGCACCTCGCCGGGCGCCATGCGCTCGGCGGCGAGCAGGGTCCGATACGCCTGGTCAGGCTTGTCCCACTGTGCCCACGCTTGGGCGGTATCGACCAGGAGTCGAGCGCGGCGTTCGGTGGTGGGGATCGCCGCGAGGGGTAGGGCGTGAGCGTGAGCGAGCGCAGCGCCGGCGTCGCCGAGGACATGGGCCGCGGATACGCGGTGGCTGGCCAGGTTCGCCATCAGCGGGCGGTGCCGGTCGGCGTCGTCGGCGAGACGGCCGGCGATGGTCTCGGCCTCGGCGAGCAAGTCACCCGCGCGGTCGCGATCACCCGCGCGGGCCGCTGCGTAGCCCGCGGACAGGTGCAGCATCCCGCACATCGCCAGATGCTCCGGGTCCGGGCGCGGACTGCGCACGTCGAGCTGGTCAGCGGCGGCGAGGGTCAGAACCAGCGCACGCTCGTGGTGACCGGCCCGGCGAGCGACGGATGCGACAAGGCGCTGCGACTCGGCGAGCGTGAGCGGATGCTCGGTGTGCCGGGCGGCGAGCAGGGCGCGGTCGGCGGAAAGCCACTCCAGGCCGGAGGCTTCCAGCTTGATCAGGACTCGGGTGGCCAGGTTGTAGGACTCGGCCACAACCCTTCGGACCTGCGGAGAGGGATGTTCGGCAACGGTGCTCTCGGCCGTGGTGATCAGCGCCGCCAGCCGCTCGGAGAGTGGGAGATAGCGGCACCCGGTGAACTCGCGTCGAGCCACGGCCAGCGCGTGCTCCAGCGTCTCCACGGAGGCGGGCGCCACAGCTGCGGTAGGGCCGAGCAGGACATCGCCGAGACGTGTGGCCAACACCGACGCCGGATCAACCGCTGTCGGCGCGCGGTTGGATGCGGACACGAGCAGCGCCCCGCCCCCGGCCGCGGTGAGGTGGAGGAACTTTCGTCGGCGCACCGGGTCGTCCTCCTCTGCCCGCAGCGAGTTGGTGACCCGGCACACCTTATGGCCCGCCGCCGCGGGCGGTGAGGAACTTCGACCGGCCGTGTCGCGGCCGGTGGCGAGGCCGAAGACGGCCGGCGGCACGCCGAGCACGTCGGCCAGCGTGCGCAGCAACTTGACGTCGCGTAGCGGCACGGCGCCGGTCTCCCAGCGAGAGATCTGGCTGGCCGAGTAACCACAGCGACGGCCGAGCTCGGCCTGGGTCCAGCGCAGGCCGGTTCGCGCGCTCCTGATCACACCACCCAGATCCGAAACTGGCAGCGGCGCACCCACCTCGCGGTACTGGGTGTGTGGCATGACCGCGGCTCCTCCCCGACCGGGGGCCGGCCGCCCACCGTAGCGAACCGGTGACCGCGCGCTAGGGGATTTGCAGGATCTGCACACCGTGTGCGTGGTCGGCATGACGGGCTGCTGTCCCACGGAGGCAGCCGGTTGCGTGGGAGCCCGACCGATCCCACATCGACACGAAGGGCTCACTTCGATGTCTGTCTCTCACGCCTCGCCGTCGCTGGCCAACCACGCCATCGACGACTACCTCCGCTCGGAACGGATCATCGATTCCACCGAGACATCACATGACCTGATCACGCGGATGGTAACGGCACTCGCCGACGCTGACGCCGACTTCGACCCCGGCGACACCGACGTGTTCGTCGACCGGCTCGGGCATGCGCTGAGCACGGCCCGGCTGGTCTTCTCCACCCCAATCATGACCAACGCCGGCCGTCGGGCCGGTCGGCCGCTGGCGGCGTGCGCGGTACCGCCAGTGGACCTGCGCGGCGACCTCGGCGCGGTCAAGACCATCGTGGACGACTATCACCGGGCGGGGATGGGCACCGGGTTCAACCTCGACGAGCTGGCCGATCCGGTAACGGTGCTGCACTACCTCAACGACATCGCCGTGGCAGGCGCCCGATCCGGTCTGGAGGACCGCCCGGTCGGCAACATGGCCGTCCTGCCGCTGGCCCACCCCGCCGCCGAGGCGTTCATCGGCTGCAAGGTCGGCGCGGACACACACGGTGAGGAGTGGAAGTTCAACATCTCCCTGCACGTCACAGACGACGAGATGCGGGCCGCGATCAGCCGTGACGGCCGGGAGCGTGAGCTACTGGTCGCCGCGGCCGAGGCGGCACACGCCTGTGCCGACCCGGGCCTGCTGTTCGCCGACAGGCTGGACGAGGGCAACCCCACCCCGCAGGTCGGACATTACGTCTCGACCGCGCCCTGCGCCGAGGTCGGCCTCGTCGCCGGGGAGACCTGCCAGTTCGGATACGTCAACCTCGGCCGCTTCCACACCGGTACCGGGGACATCCCGGTGGACCTACCAACCTTGGCCGACACGGTGAAGCTGTTGGTACGTGCACTCGACGACGCGAGCGAAGCCAGTCTGAGCCGCTATCCAGACCCGCTCTCGACGCGGGTGATGAGCCTCAAACGCAAGATCGGCGTGGGCGTGTGCGGGCTCGCTGACCTGCTACTCGCGGCCGGGCTGCCCTACGACAGCCGACACGGCCGCCAGCTCGCCCGCGAGGTGCTGATCTTCATCAACTACACCTCTAAACTCGCATCGATGCAACTGGCGCGCGAGCGCGGCGCCGCACCCGCGATCGCGGGTGGCCTGTCCCGGTATGCCGATCCGCGCTTCCTGCGCCGGTTCGCGGCCGTCCCGGTGCGCAGTGTCACCTCCGGCGACTGGGCGACATTGGCCGGCGAGATCGCCGCCACCGGGACGCTGCGCCACTGTTCCACCATGGCCCTTCCTCCAACCGGACGCAGCGCACCTGTCGTTGGCGCCAGCACCGGAATCGAACCGCTGTTCCGGCTCACCGATGCCCACCGGCCGGACGGTCTGCATCCAGGCGCCCTCGCGGTGCTGCGCGCCGCCGGCCGGCCCGACCTGATTCCCACCGTGACCGAACACGGGCGGTTGCCCACACAGGAGGGCGTGTCGCCCTACCTGGCCGCCGTGCTGGCCACCGCCACTCAGATCGCCTCTTCCGGGCACCTGGCGATGGCGGCGGCCACTCAAGCGTGCGTCGACGAAGCGGTGTCCAAGACGGTCAACCTTCCATCGACCACCACAGCCACGCACGTGTATGACACCTACCTGGCCGCGTGGGAGGCCGGCTGCAAGGGCATTACCGTCTACGTGGACGGCTCACGCGAGCTTCAGCCCCGACCGCTCTAGGCGAACGACTCTCCCTGAGGTGACGATGCCCGAGCACGCCGAGCAGGACTTCGTGTTCGACACCCGCCACGACCGCTACCCCGTCGCGGTACACGTCATCCTCACCGACGAGACGGGCCGGGTGCTGCTCATGAGGCGAGCCGGATCGGGATACGCCGACGGTCGTCTCGCCCTGCCCGCCGGGCACGTCGACCTCGGAGAGACCCCCACCGCCTGTGCGCGACGCGAGATCGCCGAGGAGTTGGGCATCCAGCTCGACCCCACACGACTCCAACCGAGCGGCGTCATGTTCCGCCGCTCCCTAGAACCCCGAGTGGACATCTTCTTCTCAACCAGCACCTGGGGCGGCACCCCCATCATTCGCGAGCCCCACAAATGCACCGAGCTCGTCTGGTCGGACCGGCACGAGCTACCCGCGGACACGATGGACTTCGTCGGCGCAGCCATCACCAACGCCTCCACCGGCCGCCACTACGACGAGCACGGTTGGCAAGCCGCTGGGCAACCCTGCGCGCCGAGCTCAACGGCTGCGCCCGAGGCGGCCCTGCTTCCGGCCGAAGCTGGCGACACCGTGCGATAGACAGTGGGGAAGCTGCGGTGAGTGGCCGGAGGGCGGCGCTACTCACCGATCGGGTGACCGCTCACCGCTCCGCGGCCCGGATTCGTGTACCCACCGTGAACCGATCCGGGACGGTGGCCGTGGTCCTCGACGTGGCCGGGCTCGGCGAGCGCCGGCGACCGCTCCCCTGAACGCTCCCCCCGAAGGAGTCCCTGGATGAGGCTGCGACGCCTGCTCGGCGCGGCATGGGCGGGCGTGGCCCGCCTGTGCGGGCATCCCGTCGTGACGTGCGTGATCACCGCCATGGCCGGGCTGTTCGTCTACCTCGCCCTGATCGTTCCGAGCGAGGTCCGCCAGTTCACGCCCGCCGCGTTCGTGCGGGTCCCGGTGGAGGCCATCCTCGGCGCGGCGGTCGTGCTGGTCGTGGCGGCGCGGGCGAGACGGGTCGTGGCGCTGCTCGCCGGCACGGTGCTCGGCCTGCTCACCATCCTGAAGATCATCGACGTGGGCTTCCAGGTGACGCTCGCGCGCCCGTTCCACCCGGTGCTGGACTGGAGCCTGTTCGGCGACGCCGCCTCGTTCGTCACCGACACGGCCGGCCCGGTCGGAGCGGTAGGAGCGGTGGCGGCCGCGGTGCTCCTCGCGGCGGCCGTGCTCGCGGTCATGACGCTCGCGGTGCGGCGGCTGACCGGCCTGGCGGTGCGGCACCGGGCGGTCACCGCCCGCACCGCCACCGCGCTCACCGTCGTCTGGGTCGCCTGCGCCGTCGCCGACGCGCAGCTGGTCTACCCGGTGCCGGTCGCCTCCAGGAGCGCCGCCTCGCTGGCCTACAAGGAGGCACAGCAGGTGTCCACGAGCCTGCGCGACCGGGAGACGTTCGCCAGGGAGGTCGCGGCCGACAGGTTCCGCGACACCCCGAACGACCAGCTGCTGACCGCACTGCGCGGCAAGGACGTGGTGTTCACGTTCATCGAGAGCTACGGGCGCGACGCCGTGCAGAACCCCGAGTTCGCGTCCCAGGTCGGCGCGGTGCTCGACGACGGCAACCGCCGGCTCGGCGCGGCCGGGTTCGGCGCGCGCAGCGGCTTCCTCACCGCGCCGACGGCCGGCGCCGGCAGCGTGCTGTCCCACGCCACGTTCCTCTCCGGCCTGTGGGTCGGGGACAGCCAGCGCCACCGCAGCCTCACCTCCAGCGACCGGATGACCCTGCCCAGCGCGTTCCGCCGCGCGAGCTGGCAGACGGCGGCCGTCATGCCCGGCAACACCAAGGCCTGGCCGGAGGGCAAGTTCTACGGCTACGACCGGGAGTACGGCGCGTACGACCTCGGCTACCACGGGCCGAGCTTCAGCTGGGCGACCATGCCCGACCAGTTCACCCTCTCCGCGTTCGACCGCATCATGCACGCGGCCCCCCACCATCCGCCGACGATGTCGGAGATCGTCCTCGTGTCCAGCCACTCGCCCTGGGCGCCGATCCCCCGGATGGTCGACCCGGCCGCGGTCGGCGACGGCTCGATCTACAACGCCATGGCCAAGGAGGGCGACCCCTGGGAGGTCATCTGGAAGGACGACGCCCGGGTCCGCACCGAGTACCGCCGCTCCATCGAGTACTCGCTGAACAGCCTCATCTCCTACGTCGAGCAGCACGGCGACGACAACCTGGTGCTGGTCTTCCTCGGCGACCACCAGCCCGCCCCGGTCGTCACCGGCGACGGCGCCAGCCGGGACGTCCCGATCACGATCGTCGCCCGCGACCGGTCCGTGCTGGACCGCATCTCCGGCTGGGGCTGGGACAACGGCCTCAAGCCCGGCCCGAACGCCCCGGTGTGGCGGATGGACGCCTTCCGCGACCGGTTCCTCACCGCCTTCGGCCCGACCGGCGAGCAGCACCCGCCGCCGGGCTCCTGAGGCGTGGTTCCGATCGACTCAGGCAGGTGTCCTCTCCCGCATCGCCAGCGGCGGCGCGAGGTGGTCCTGCAGCTCGGCGTGCCGGAACTGGTACACGGGCCCGACGGTACGCAGCAGCCCGAGGCGGTGGCAGTCCTCCAGGACGGCCATCAGCCGCCAGGGCACCGGGAGCCGCCGGTGGACGGTGTGCCACAGCGCCGCGAAGAGGAAGGCGAACGACGCGCCGCTGGCGATCTTCGCCGCCCCGATCGTCAACCCGGCCAACAGCCCGACCAACAGGCCGCGCGGCTCAACCGAGAGCCCGGGCGAGGACACGGGCGCCAGCGCGACGGTCAGCCCCACCGCCAGGCCGAGCATCGCCCCGCTGGTCACGCCGTGCCTGAGGTCACGACGGAAGCTGCGCGTGGGTGACGCCGAATGTTCGGCGAGATGCCTACCGCCGAGAACATCGGCCAGCCCGTTGCTCAGCCCGGCCAGCGATCCGAGTACGAGCCCGGTCACGAGTCCCTCGACCGGCCCGGTCCCGCCGAACCACACCACACCGAGCCCCAGCACGGACCCGAGCAGCACCCCGTTCACCAACTGCTTGACGACCTCACCAACCCGTCCCGCCAACCGTGGATCGGCGCGTGCCGGACTCAGCGTTGGCCTGAGCCAGATCCACGGCCCGATCAGCAGGACGCCCACGGTCAGCGCGGCCAACGACCCGGACGCCGCGACCACGCCCACCAGGGCAACAACCAGCAGGTACGCCAGCAACCCCAGCACATCGAAGATCAAGAACGACCGTCGGGTGGGGAAGGTGTGTTCGTAGAGTTCCCACCATCGCCATTCCGAGCCCCGAGGCCCGCGCTCGGTCGCGGCCAGCTGCTCGGCAATGGTCGTGAGCCAACGGCGCAGGTCCTCGGGTCGGTGCCCGCGCCGAGGGCGCAACGGGGCGTCCGGTGACGTGGGCCGCCGACGCGGCAGCGGGGGCCGGCCGCGCACGACGGCCGGGATGAGCTCGTCGAGAAGGTGGGCGCGCAGGGCCGCCGAGTCGGGGACGCTCCCGTCGGTGAGCGGGCCGGGCGGGCGGCCGGAGTCGACATAGACGGTGCGAACCAGCCACAGCCCCAGCGGGCTGGCCGTGACCGACGCGAGCGGCCCCGGGCCGCCCGTTTCGAGGGCGTCGAGAACGGCGTCCCACTCCCGACCGCCGTGCCCGGGCGGCAGGTGATTGCGCAGGAAGGCGGCGGCCTCCTTGCCGGTGAGGCCCAGTGGGGCGATCGCGGCGGAGCCGGTGAGCACGTCGCCCGCATCGGCGACCGCGTCGCGGTACTCGGCGCGGCGGCTGGTCAGGATCACGCCGCCGTCGCCGTCCAGTGACGCGTTCAGGGCGGTGATGATCTCCGCGCGCCGCACCGGGACGACCTCGTCGAGGCCGTCGAGGACGGGCAGCACCCTGCCCTGGGTGACCAGCGCGGCGGCCGCGTCGGGGGCGATCGCGCGCAGCGCGGGATAGGTCCGCTCCAGCCGCTCGATCAGCCAGTCGCGCACGCGTGGCTGCCGGTCCGGAGCCCAGTCGTCCAGCGACAGCATCACCGGCACCGGGCCGTCCGGCGGCTGCCCGGCCGGTGGGAGCAGCGCGAGCAGCAACTGCAACGCGAGCGTGGTCTTCCCGCTACCGGCGGGACCGGTGATCACCAGTCGGCGCCGGGGCAGCGCGCGGAACCGGTCGGCGAGCTCGCCGATCCGGTCCGATCTCCCGGCGAAGCTCACCTCCTCGCCGCCGCGAGTGACCACGGCGGGGTGGTCCATCAGGCCCGGGGCGGTCAGGCGCCAGCGCACCGGCATCGGCTCCGGGTCGCCGAGCGCGCGGGCGTTGGCCTCTTCCTGCCACTGCTCGCGGACCAAGCCGGCGAGGGTCGCGGTCGCCTGGTCGACCTGGTCCGCGGTCGCGGGGAGCGATGCGCGCCCCCTCCGCCGCACCGCCCACGCCAACACCCCCGAGGCGGCGACCACCGAGGCCAGCACCACCCCCAGCACCGAGGCCTGTGGATCCGCCTCGGCGGCGCCCTTCTCCGCCGTGGACCATACGAAGATCAGCCATCCCGCGCCTCCCGCCAGTGCGAACACGGCGACCACGGCAACCACGACCGGCCAGCGCCGAGGGTCGCTGAGACCAGGCATCGGGACGCATCAACTCCCCGAGCGACGGCAGGGACGAGGGGGACAACGGGATGTTGCCATGATCTCGCGCCTGGCCGCGTAGGGGTACACCGCCACGGCTGCTGCAATTGTCGTCGTGTCCGACAAGCGCGAGGTCCGCCTCGGCGAGGTGCAACAGACGCTGTTCTTCCCGCTCATCGCCAGGGCCAGGCACACCGAGCGGTGATCAGCGGTTGGCGTCCTTACGCCGTTGCGAGCCGCGCAGCGAGCCGGGGTGCGCGGTGCGGGTGGGGTCGAGCTTCGTCTTGATCAGGCTGGCGACGGTGACGATCACCAGCACGCCGATGATGACGCTCAGGCTCACCGGCGTGGAGATCTCCGGCACCGAGGGGCTCACGTCCACGTGTGCCCAGTGCAGCCCCAGCTTCACGCCGATGAACACCAGGATCACCGCGAGCCCGGTCGAGAGGTAGACCAGGCGATCCAGCAGGCCCTGCACCAGGAAGAACAGCGCGCGCAGGCCCAGCAGCGCGAACGCGTTGGCCGCGAACACGATGAACGCCTCCTCGGTCACGCCGAACACGGCCGGGATGGAGTCGAGCGCGAACAGCAGGTCCACCCCGCCGATCGCGACCAGCACCACCAGCAGCGGGGTGACCATGCGCCGGCCGTCGACCTTGGTGACGATGCGCCCGCCGACGTAGTCCTCGGTCACCGGAAGCGCGCGGCGCGCGGTGCGAACCACCACGTTGTTCTCGACGTCCGGGTCCTCGTCGCGGTGGCGGAACAGCTGCACACCCGTGTAGACCAGCAGGATCCCGAACAGCAGGAACATGAACGAGAACAGCGACAGCAGCGCGGCGCCCACCACGATGAAGATCGTCCGCATGACCAGGGCGAGGATGATGCCGAAGGTCAGCACCTTCTGGCGGTACTCCTCCGGCACCGCGAACGTGGTCATGATGATCACGAAGACGAACAGGTTGTCGACCGAGAGGCTCTTCTCGACGATGTAGCCCGCGAAGTACTGCGTGCCCGCGTCGGCGCCGTGCGCGAACGCGAACCAGACGCCGAAGGCGACGGCCACCGCGATGTAGAAGACCGACCACAGCACCGCCTCCCGGAACCCCACCCGGTGCGGCCGCGCGGCGGCGTAGGCGAAGTCGACGGCGAGCAGCGCCACCACGAGGCCGACGGTCGCCGCCCAGGTCAACCAGCCGATCTCGAGCACCCGATCCTCCCGCCGCCGTTTTCTCAGCAACGAGCGCTGCTCCCGACGCGTTCCGCCGGCGTCCTCCGATCGATATCACAGCCGTTCAGGTGAGGATGTCGACCCACGCCTCCCGCTCCGTCGCGACGACCCGCGCCCGCGACCCGGTGACCAGCCGGTCGAGATCCTCCGGCGCCAGCACGACGACCGGGACGTCTTCGCCGTAGAGCAGCGCGGGGACCAGCGCGCCGAGGACCAGGATCGCGTCCGGCGTGCTGGTGACGATCGCGCGGGGGCCCACGCCGGCGTGGATCAGCTCGGCGAGCACCGACGACGAGGACGACGAGCCCCGCCCGGAGGTCGTCACCAGCACCCGCCCGGCCAGGCCGACACCTCGGTCCGGGTGCCGGACGTCGCTGATGGTGCCGTCGCGACCGACGCCGCCCCAGAACGACACCGGCTCGGCCAGGCGCACGACCTCGGCCTCGGCGGTGCCCGCCACCTGGCCGACCGCGCGCAGACGCTCAGCCGCCATGACCCACCAGCCCCGTGCGGGACGCCTCGACGCAGCCGGCGGTCGTGGTGAGCACGACGTCGACGCCGAGGTTCGCCGGCGCGTACGCCGCCCACTTGCCGGAGTTCGTGGCGACCGTGCGGGTGCCGCGCGGCAGGACGGGCGCGATGTACGAGCAGGTGTCGGTGAGCACGGTCCAGCCCGAGGCGCGCAGGGCGGTCACGATGCCGGCCTCGTCGGCCAGCGCGAGGGTGCCCCGCGAGGTGTTGACCACGGCCCGGACACCGGCACGGACCGCCGGGCCGCCGGCGGCGAGCCGGGCCAGCTCACCCAGCTCGGGGAGGCTGGCGTGTGGGGTACCGACGCACACCGCGTCGACCGGGCCGGCGGAGACGGTGGACAGCCTGGCCAGCTCGCGCGCGACGTCCCGGCCGGTCACCGTGATCACCCGGTCCGGGCGGCGGCCGTGCAGGGCGGCGTCGAGGGTGGGCGCCTCGGGGGTTCGGCCGACCACGTGCACGAGCGCCACCGACCCGGTCGAGGCGGCCACCGCGCACAGCGCCTTGAGCCGCTCCTCGGCCAGCGAGTCCGGCAGCCCGACGACGGCCGCGACGTCCGCGCCGGCCACCCGCCCGAGCAGCGCGCCGATCCCGACGGCGGTCAGCTCGTCATCGAGCCCGGGCACACCGGTGCAGTCGAGCACCAGCCGGGCCGCGCGCTCCTCGTCGCGGTGCAGGCCGGCGTAGGGGGCGCGGGCGGTCAGTGCCGCGCAGATGTCCAGGAAGTCGCCGTAGCGGTCGGTGCGCGCGCCCAGCACGGAGTTGGCGAACGCGATGGCGTTGGACTCGGCCCAGGCCACGTGCTCACCCAGGCCGGGGCGGGCCTCGCGCTGGTAGGGCGCGCAGGTGTAGGTGGGCCGCGCGCCCAGGTCCGCGTACGCGGTCATCAGCTCCCGGCCGTCGGTGTGCAGCTCGGGCACCTCGGGGTCCTCGCCCACCGCCGACGGATGCAGCAGGTCGAGGGCGCCGACGTTCAGCGTGGTGGGCACCCGCACCCGCCCGCCCAGCTCGCGCAGGCGGTGCACGAAGTCCAGCCCGACCGGCCCGTGGTAGAGGCACGAGTCGATGTGCGCGTGGACGATCTCGACCAGCCGGTCGGCGCCGCGGGCCCGCGCCAGGGAGGCGACGACGCGCATCGCGAGCCGTACCGCCGGGCCGTCCGCACCGTCGAGCATCGCCCGCTCGTGCTCGGTGAGGCGCGGGGTCACCATGATGTCGCCTCACTCGCCGGCGGGGCTGAAGGAGCGCTCATCGGCTGATTACTTGTTGTCCGGTGCGGGTCGCGCTGGGGTCTCGCTCCGCCCGGCCCACAGCTCGCGCACGTGACCGATGTGGGTGGTCATGATCCGGGTCATCGCCTCGGGATCCCTGGCCAGCGCCGCATCCAGGATCTCCAGGTGTTCGGTGGCGTTCTGGCTCAGGGTGCCCTCCTCGGCGAGGACCATCAGCCCGTACAGGCGCGCCCGCCCGCGCAGGGTGCGCACGACGTCGACCAGGCAGTCGTTGCCGTGCAGCGCCAGGAACGACAGGTGGTACTCCGTGTCGAGGGTGATGTAGCGGCCCAGGTCCTTGGCCGCGGCCGCCTCGACGATCTCCTCGGCCAGCGGCCGCAGCGCCTCGACCGCCTCGGCGACCTCGCCGACGCAGTCGCGGGCGACCGCCGCCATGGTCGGGATCTCGATCAGGCCGCGCAGCTCGGCCATGGCGTCCAGCTCGGCGTCGTTGGCCTCGATGACCCGGAACCCCTTGTTCCGGACGGTCTCGACCAGGCCCTCCCGCACCAGGTCGAGCATCGCCTCCCGGACCGGGGTCGCGGACACGCCGAACTCGGACGCGAGCGCCGGCGCGGAGTAGATCTCCCCCACCTTGAGCCGCCCCGAGATCAGCAGCGACCGCAGCGACTGGGTCACCTGGTGGCGCAGGCTGTTCTGCTTGTGAACGCCCGGCACCCCGAGCGACACATCCGAACTCACGCTTCCCCCTTATCGCAGCACGAACCCCGGGACGAGGTCGTCGCGCGGGTCGACGGTAAACCGGCTGGTTCCGACCGCGTACGCGGTGCCCGTCATCGCCGGGATGACCGCCGGGTGTCCGTGCGCGGTGGCCGGTTCGGCGATCCACGCCCGGAACACCGAGCCCACCACCGACTCGTGGCGCAGCTCGTCGCCCGGGCCCAGCTCGCCGCCGGCGGCGAGCAGCGCGAGCCGGGCCGAGGTACCCGATCCGCACGGCGACCGGTCGACCTCGCCGTCGGAGAACACGGTGATGTTGCGCTGGTGCAGCCGCCGGGTGCCGTCCTCGCGGGTGGTCGGCGGGTTGACCTCCTCGGTGAGGATCGTGCCGTAGATCCCGGACAGCCGGGGGTCGGTCGGGTGCTCGGCGGCGCCGGCGGCGTTGAGCGCGTTGCGGATCTCCCGGCCGACCGCGATCAGCTCGGTGACGTCGTCCGGCTCCACCCGCAGGCCGACGTCCCCCGCCGGCAGCACGGCGAACATCGCGCCGCCGAACGCGACGTCCACGGTGACCGGCCCGCGCGAGGTCGCGACCTTGACGTCGCGGGCGTGCACGTAGCTGGCCACGTTCGTGAACGTCACGTCCTCGACGAGCCCCCCGACCGTCCGCACCCGCGCCGCGACCCGCCCGGACGGGACGTCGATCACCACGTCCGTGACCCCGTCGTCCGGCGCCGGCACCCGGCCCGACGCGACCGCCCACGCCCCGAGCGCGATCGTGCCGTGCCCGCACGCGGTGGAGAACCCGTCTTTGTGCCAGAACAAAACGCCGAGGTGCGCCCCGTCGTCGTCCGGGGGCACCAGGAACCCGCCGTACATGTCAGCGTGCCCGCGCGGCTCGCTGCACAGCAGCGCCCGCAGCCACTGGACGTCCTCGTTCTGGACGGCCACCATCCGGCGTTCCGCGACGGTCAACCCGGCCGCCGTCACCGCCGCAGGGCCGTCCGGCACGATCCGGAACGGTTCGCCCCCCGTGTGCCAGTCGATCGTCTCGATCGGCCTCATGCGATCCCACCTCACTGGTCTCATGCCCCCAGGTACGCCTCGACGACGTGCGGGTCTGCGCGCAGCTCGCCGGCCGCCCCGGCGACCGTCACCCGCCCGGAGTCGATGACGTAGCCGCGATGGGCGATCTTGAGGGCGGCGCGCGCGTTCTGCTCGATGAGCAGCACCGACGTGCCCGACCGGTTGATCGAGACGATGGCGCCCATGACCTGGGCCACGACCAGCGGCGCCAGGCCCATGGTCGGCTCGTCCAGCATGATCAGCCTCGGCTCGGCCACCATCGCCCTGCCGATGGCCAGCATCTGCTGCTCGCCGCCGGACAGCGTGCCGCCCTGCTGGCCGCGCCGCTCGGCCAGCCGGTCGAACAGCTCGTAGACCCGGTCGATCCGCTTCTCGATGGACGCGCCGCCGTCGCGCACCGTGTAGCCGCCGAGCTGCAGGTTCTCGTGCACGGTCAGCCGGGAGAAGATCCGCCGGCCCTCGGGGACGTGCACGATCCCGCGTTCCACGATCGACCACGGCGTCGCGGTGGTGATGTCCTCGCCGTAGGCGGTGATCGAACCGGCGCGGGCGCGCACCACCCCGGAGATGGTGGAGACGGTCGTCGACTTGCCGGCGCCGTTGTTGCCGAGCAGCGCGACGATCTCGTTCTCGCCGACCGTGAGGTCGAGCCCCCGCAGGGCCTCGACGTTGCCGTAGCCGACCCGCAGGCCGCTGACCTCCAGGACGGTGCTCATCGCCGCCCCTCCGCCGCGATCCGCTCCGCCTCCAGGTGCGCGTCCTCGTCCTCGGCGCCGAGGTAGGCCTCGATCACGGCCGGGTCGGACCGGATCTCCGCCGGGGTGCCGTCGGCGATCTTCCTGCCGTAGCTGAGCACGACGATCCGCTCGGACACCTCCATCACCAGGCCCATGTCGTGCTCGATCAGGACCACCGCGATCCCGAGGTCGGCGATGCGCCGCAGCAGGTCGAGCAGCCGTGCCTTCTCGCCGTGGTTGAGCCCGGCGGCCGGCTCGTCGAGCAGCAGCATCCGGGGCTCGCGGGCCAGCGCCCTGGCGATCTCCACCCGCCGCTGCTCGCCGTAGGGCAGGTTGCGGGTCGGGGTGGTGCGGTCGTGCTCCATGCCCACGAAGTCGAGCCACCGGTTCGCCTCGGCGGTGGCGGCGTCCTCGGCGCGGCGGTAGCGCGGCGTGTGCAGCATCGCGTCCAGGAAGTTCTCCCTGATCCGCACGTGCATCCCGGCCCGCACGTTGTCCAGCACCGTGAGGTCGCCGAACAGCCGCAGGTTCTGGAACGTCCGCGCGATCCCGCCGGCCGCGATGACGGCGGGCCGCTTGCCGGTGACGTCGGCGCCGGCGAACCTCACCGCGCCCCCGGACGGCTTGTAGAACCCGGTGATGCAGTTGAACGCACTGGTCTTGCCGGCGCCGTTCGGGCCGATCACGGACAGCACCTCACCCTCGTGGACGGCGAAGCTCAGGCCGTCCACCGCATGGACGCCGCCGAACGAGACGGCCATGTCCTGGACGTCCAACAGCACGGTGCCCGCGACGGGCCGCCCCGGCTTGTCCGCCACGGCCGCGCTGTCCGGGACACCTGTCGACGGGCGCCGCTTCGGCTCCCCCATCCGCGCCGGCAACAACCCGCGCGGACGGAACACCATGATGACGATCAGGAGCACGCCGAACACCAGGTAGCGCCAGTTGTCCGCGCCGCGCAGCAGCTCGGGCAGCAGGGAGATCACCAGCGCGCCGACGACGACACCCGGCGTCGAGCCCATCCCACCGAGCACGACGGCCATCAGGATCAGCGCCGACCACAGGAAGTTGAAGCTCGGCGGCGAGATCGCGGTCTGGTGCACGGCGAAGAGCACGCCCGCGATCCCCCCGAACACCGCCCCCGCGATGTACGCCGCGAACTTGACCTTGTACGTGTGGATGCCCATCGCCTCGGCGGCGTCCTCGTCCTCGCGCACGAACCGCCACGCCCGCCCCAGCCGCCCGCGCCCGAGCCGGCTGGAGAACAGCACCGCGACACAGACGACCACCGCGCACACCCAGTACACCGCGATGTTCGGACGCAGCCCGAAGTCGCCGAAGTCCGGGATGCCGAACAGCCCGTTCGGCCCGCCGGTGAAGTCCAGGTTGTTCGCGGTGATCCGGATGATCTCGCCGAACCCGAGCGTCACGATCGCCAGGTAGTCGCTGCGCAGCCGCAGCGTCGGCCCGCCGATGATCAGCCCGCCGGCCACCGCCGCGACCACCACCACCGGCACCGTCGCGATCACCGGCCAGCCGAACTTCGTGGCCAGCACCGCCGAGGTGTACGCGCCGATCGCGAAGAACGCCGCGTACCCGAGGTCCAACAGCCCGCAGTAGCCGACCACGACGTTCAGCCCGACCGCGAGCATCACGAAGATCAGCGCGTCGGTGGCGATCTGGATGACGTACGTGGACGAGTTGACGAACGGCAGCCCCACCGCGAGCACCGCCACCGCCAGCCCCAGCCACGGGCTGGCCAGCACGCCCGACACCGCCCCGGACACCCGCGCCGCCGGGCCCCCGACCCCCTTCCCGGCCAGCGCCACGTTCGCCTGCCCGCGCTCCTCCACCGCCCGGACGAACGCAGAGGCCTCCTCGCCGAGCCGCTTCTCGCCCATCACACCCGCTCCGTGACGCGCTCGCCCAACAGCCCGGTCGGCCGCAGGGTCAGGAACAGAATGAGGAAGCCGAACGCGAACACGTCACGCCACTGGCTGCCCAGGAACGCCACCCCGAACGACTCCAGCAGCCCCAGCACGATCGCGCCGAGCACGGCACCGCGCAGGTTCCCGATCCCGCCGATCACCGCCGCGGTGAACGCCTTGAGCCCGATGATGAAGCCCATCAAGAAGTCGATCTTCCCGTAGTACGCGCCGGCCATCACGCCCGCCGCGCCGGCCAGCGCGGACCCGATGAAGAACGTCCGGGAGATGACGCTGTCCACGTTGATGCCCATGAGCAGGCACGCCTTCGGGTCCTGCGAGATCGCGCGCATCGCCCGCCCGGAGCGGGTCCGCTGCACCAGGGTGTCCAGCGCGACCATGAGCGCGACCGCGATCGCCATCATCGCCAGCTGCGGGTAGGTGATCCGCCCGCCGGCGACGCTCAGCGCCCCGCCACCGACGCCGATCGGGTACACCTCCGGGTTCGGCCCGAACCCGACGGCGATGCCGTACTCCAGCGCGAAGCTCGCGCCGACCGCGGTGATGAGCACGGACAGCCGGGGCGCGCCCCGGAGCGGGCGGTAGGCCACCCGCTCCAGGACGACACCGAGCAACCCGGTAGCGATCATCGCGATGATCATGACGGCGATCAGCGCCAGGAACCCGCCGCCGAGCGCGCCGGCCGCCACGCTCAGCACCGTGAAGCCGGCGAACGCACCCAGCATGTAGATGTCCCCGTGGGCGAAGTTCAGCAGCTTGATGATCCCGTAGACCATCGAGTAGCCGAGCGCGACCAGGGCGTAGAACGACCCGACGAACAGGCCGTCGAACACCAGCTGGGTCAGGTTCATGACTTGTTGAGCGCGAAGTCGTTGCCCCGCACGACCAGGATGTCGAACCCGCCCTCGCTCAGGGTGTGCTCGGGGGTGAACTTCAGCGAGCCGGAGAAGATCTTGAAGCCGTTGATCTGCTCCAGCGCCTTGGTCACCGCCTGGCCGTCGGTGGACCCGGCCATCTTGACCGCCTCGGCGGCGACCCGCACCGCGTCGTAGGCCTGGGTGGAGTACGGGCCGGGGGCGGTGCCGATCTTCGCCTGGTAGTTCTTGATCCAGGCCTCGCCGCCGGAGATGGTGGCCGGCGTCTGGGTCATCGTCGCGAACACGCCCTGGGCGGTCGGCTCACCGGCGATCTGGATCAGCTTGGGGTCCACCGAGCCGTCCGCGACCATGAACTTGCCCTGGTAGCCGGCGGCCTTGAGCTGCTTGATGAGCAGCCCGCCCTCCTGGTAGTAGCCCGTCCAGTAGACGAAGTCCGCCTTGGAGCCCATCACCGCGTTGACCGCGCCGGAGTAGTCGGACTCGCCCGCGGTCACCGACTGCTGGGTGGCGACGTTGACGCCCAGCGGCTTGAGGTCGTCGGCCGTCCGCTTGGTGATGTCGGTGGAGTACGAGGTGTTGTCGTCGAGCAGCGCGACGGACGTGCTGCCCTGCGCCTTGATGAACTTCGCAGCGGCCGCCGCCTGCTGGATGCCGGTGCCGTTGAGCAGGAACACGTTCGGCAGCTTCTGCGCGACCAGGTCCGCCGAGTTCGCCGCCGGGATGATCATCGGGATGTTGGCCTTGTTGAAGATGCTCAGCGTGGGCAGCGTCGCCGACGAGCAGTAGCCGCTGACGGCGATGTTGATCCCGGCACTGACCAGCTTCGCGGCGCCGGCGGCTGCGGTCTTCGGGTCGCACGCCTCGTCCTCGACGGTGAGCGCGAGCTTGCGGCCGTTCACGCCCCCCTGGGCGTTGATCTCGTCGACCGCGAGCTGCGCGCCGCCGCGCATGTTCGGGCCGATCGCCGACGAGCTTCCGGTCAGCGGGGTGAGCATGCCGAGGTTGATGGTGCCGCCGGCGGCGGACCCGCCGCCGCCTCCGGACCCTCCGGACGTGAGGTTGCCTCCACAGGCGGTCAGGCCGAGCCCGAGCAGCAGGGCGGCCGCCGCCACAGCACTGTGGCGCATGATGCTCATAGGGTCACTCCATGGTGTGTGTGTCGATCGACGCGGAAGCGTCTCAGAGCTGGAACCCCGCGGGGAAGGGGTCGGACGGGTCGAGCATGTACTGCGCGGTGCCGGTAATCCAGGCCCTACCGGTGATGGACGGCAGAATGCCCGGCCGGTCCCCCACCGTCGTCTCGTCGCGGATGCGGCCGATGAAGCGCGAGCCGATCAGCGACTCGTTCACGAAGTCCTGTCCGACCGGCAGCAGGCCCCGTGCGTGAAGCTGCGCCATCCGGGCGCTGGTGCCGGTGCCGCACGGCGACCTGTCGAACCACCCGGGGTGGATGGCCATGGCGTGCCGGGAGCGCTCGGCCGTCGACCCGGGTGCCTCCAGGTAGACGTGGTGGCAGACGTCGATCTCGGGGTTCTCCGGGTGCGCGACCGGGTTCTGCTTGTTGATCGCGTCCATGATCGCGAGCCCGGCGTCCAGCATCCGTTGCTTCTCCGCGCGGTCGAACGGGATGCCGAGATCGTCGAGCTTGACGATGGCGTAGAAGTTCCCGCCGTAGGCGATGTCGTAGCGCGCCGGCCCGTGCCCTTCGACGTCCACGACCTGGTCGAGGGCGTGGCAGTAGGACGCGACGTTGTCCAGGGTGACCGACTCGGCGTGCCCGTCGCGCACCCGCACCCGGGCGGTGACCAGCCCGGCCGGCACGTCCAGCCGGATCACCGTCTCCGGCTCGACGACCTCGACCATGCCGGTCTCGACCAGGACGGTGGCCACGCCGATGGTGCCGTGCCCGCACATCGGCAGGCACCCGGAGACCTCGATGTAGAGCACCCCGAAGTCGGCGTCCGGCCGGGTCGGCGGCTGCAGGATCGCGCCGGACATCGCGGAGTGCCCGCGCGGCTCGTACATCAGCAGCGTGCGCAGGTCGTCGCGCTCGGCGACGAACCGCTGGCGGCGCTCGAACATCGTCGCCCCGGGCAGGACGCCGACGCCGCCGGTGATGACGCGGGTCGGCATGCCCTCGGTGTGGGAGTCGACGGCGTGGTAGACGACTGTGCTGCGCATGGTCAGTTGACCCCGGCGTCGATCAGGGCCTGGGTGGCGTTGCGTACCACTGCCTCCTGCTCGGGCGTGAGCGGCTGCCTCGGCGGGCGGCAGCGGCCGCCGCGCCGGCCGATCATCTCCTGGCCGAGCTTGATGGCCTGGATGAACTCCGTCTTGCTGTCCCAGCGCAGCACAGGGTGCAGCCGGCGGTACAGCGGCAGGGCGGTCTCCAGGTCGCCGACCAGCGACGCCTCGTAGAGCGCGAGGCAGGCGCGGGGGAAGACCTGCGGGTAGCCGGCGACCCAGCCCACCCCGCCGGCCAGCGCGACCTCCAGGACGGTGTCGTCGGTGCCGATCATGAGGTCCAGGCCCGGGGCGAGCTCGGCGATCTCGTAGCAGCGCCGGACGTCCCCGGAGAACTCCTTGACGCCCACGATGAAGCCCTCGGCGTAGAGCTTGGCCAGCAGCTCGGGGCGCAGGTCGACCTTGGTGTCGATCGGGTTGTTGTACGCGGTGACCGGTAGCCCCACCGAGGCCACCAGCTCGTAGTGCTCCAGGACGGCGCGGTCGTCGGCGCGGTAGGCGTTCGGCGGCAGGCACATCACGGCCTGGCAGCCGGCGTCCTTGGCGAACTGGGCGTGCCGTTTGGCTTCCCGGCCGCCGTAGGCGCCGACGCCGGGCATGACGGTGAACCCGTCGGGGGCGTTCGCGACGGCGGTCTCGACGACGCGGTCGCGCTCGTCGTGGGTCAGCGTCTGGTACTCGCCCAGCGAGCCGCTCGGCGCCACGCCGTGCATGCCCTGCTCGGCCAGCCAGGCCACGCTCTCGCCGTAGGCGCCGAAGTCGACCTCCAGGTCGTCGTCGAACGGCAGGCTGGTCGCGACGATCACGCCGTGCCAGGGTTTACGCGTCTCGGCCATGCGTGCTCTCCTTTTTCTCCACCGCCGCCCCCGCCACCTCTTCCGCGAGCGCTCCGAGCGTGACGGGCGTCGCGATCAGTCGTTCGGTGGGGACGTACGCCTGTTGTTCCGCGGTAAGGCTGTGCACCGCCGGGCCGCACATCCGGCCCTGGCACCAGCCCATGCCGGCCCTGGTCAGCTGCTTGACCTGCCGGTGGTCGCTGGCCTCGGCGGCCCGGACCGCGGCGGCTGTGACTTCTTCGCAGCGGCACACGACCGTCTCGTCCGTAAGCCACTCCGACCAGGCCGGCGGGACGGGGTGGGCCAGCGCCATCGCCCGCGCGAACGCCCGGTGGCGGGCCACCTCTGAACGGACGGCGGCCAGGCGGCGGTACGGGGTGGCCGGGGGCGCGCCGGCGTCGGCGAGCACGGACTCGGCGGCGAGCTGGCCCTCGCGCAGTGCCAGCATCGCGCCGCCGATGCCGCACGCCTCGCCGGCCGCGTACACCCCGGGCACGCTGGTGCGCTGTCCGTCGTCGACGGCCACCACGGCGTTGCCGTCCTCGGCGTCGGCCAGCGCGCAGCCCAGCGTGACGGGCAGGTCGAGCTGCGGCGCGAACCCCCAGCCGACGCCCACCGCGTCCACCTCGACCCGCCGCTCGGTGCCCGGGCGCGGCCTGCCCTCGGGCGTCAGCGAGGCGATCCGTACCGATGCGACCCGGTCGACACCGTGCGCGCCGATGATCGCGGTGCGCGGGCGGACCCGGACACCGCGACGCACGTACCCGGCGCCTTCGACCCACTTCGCCGGGTTGCGCAGCAGCGCGCCGGGATGCCGCAGCCAGGCCAGCGGGTTCGCGGCCTCACACACCGCGACGACCTCGACCCCGCGCGCCGCGAGCCCGGCGGCCACCGGCAACAGGAACGGGCCCGTGCCGCCCAACGCGACCCGGCTACCGGCCGCGACCCCGCCGCCCTTGAGCAGCGCCTGCAGGCCGCCGATCGTGAGCACCCCCGGCAGGTCCCACCCCGGGAACGGCAGCTGACGGTCATAGCCCCCGGTCGCGACCACGAGCCGACGCGCGCGCAGCACGACGGCGGCCTCCCGAGGCTCCTCGCGCCGGTCGACCGCATGCACGTCGAACCCACGGTCCGCACCAACCGCCGTCCACACGTCGTGCCGCAACCGCACGTCAAGCGCCCCGGCGGACAGCGCACCGGACAGCGCGCGGTACTCGCGCAGGTGATGGTGCAGGTCGTCGGTCCGGATGGCCTCCCGCGCGTGCTCCGGCGGATGGCGCCAGAACTGGCCGCCCAGGGCGTTTCCGGAATCGACGAGCGCGACGCTCAGCCCCCCGGCCAGCGCCGTGGCCGCCGCGGCCATGCCCGCCGGCCCGGCTCCGATGACGACGACGTCGACCGGCTCACTCATGGACGTCGCCCGTCGTCACGGTCATCCCCGGCCGGGCCAGCACCAGGCACGCCCGCTGCCTGCCGGACCCGTCCACCGCCACCAGGCAGTCGAAGCACACGCCTATCCCGCAGAAGACCCCGCGCGAACGGCGCCCGACCCGGGTGGTGCGCCAGGCGACCCGCCCCGCGGCCACCAGCGCGGCGGCCACCGTCTGCCCGGCCACGAACGGCAGCGCCCGCCCGTCGACGACGATCTCGTTCATGCGCGCACACCTCCGGGCAGGACCAGCCGATCCGGCAGCAGCGCGGTGTGCTCCGCCGGATCCGCCCCGCGCCAGGCACGCCCGATCAGGTGGGCCGTCACCAGCGCGCCGGTCCCGGGCGCCAGGCCGATGCCCGCGCCCTCGTGCCCGCACGCGTGGATGACCCCGGCCACCCGAGGGTCCGGGCCGATCACCGGAAGGTGGTCGGGGCAGTACGGCCGAAAACCCCGGTAGGCGCGCATCACATGCACCCCGCGCAGGAACGGGAACAGCCGGCAGGCCTGCGCGGCCAGGGTCGCGACCACATCCGGCCTCATGGTCGTGTCGAACCCCACCCGCTCGCGGCTGGCGCCGATCAGGATCGTGCCGCCCCGGGTGCCTTCGACGACGCACGAGGTCTCCAGCCCCTCCTCGGAGGAGGCCACGTTCGCGACATAGTCGGCCGAGTAGACCTTGTGCCGGACCATCGGCGCCAACGGCTCGGTCACCAGGATGAAACCCCGGCGCGGGAGCACCTCGATCGGCGCGCCGAGCCGGCGGCCGACCTCGCCGCCCCAGGTGCCCGCCGCGTTCACCACGGCATCGGCGAACAACCCGTCACCGCCCGCCGTCCGAACCCCGACCACCCGACCGCCCCCGTCGGTCACCGCGCCCGCGACCTCACCGGTACGCACCCGCGCGCCGCGCGCCACCGCCGCGCGCAGCAGGGCGGCCGCCGCGAGAACCGGCTGCACCTGGGCGTCTTGCGGGTAGTACACGCCCCCCGGGATCCCGGCCGCGAGGTGCGGCTCCAGCTCCTGAACCCCGTCGACGCGCTCGGCCCGGACGCCGGCCGCCTCCTGCCGCGCGGCAAGCTCGTGGAGTGCCGCGAGCCCGTCCGGCCCGGTCGCGACCACCAGGCCACCCTTGGCCTCCAGCTCGAACGAGTCCGCTCCCAGCTCGTCGCCGGCCTCGAACCACAGCGCACGGCTCAACCGCGCCAGCCCCAGCTCGGGCCCCGGCTCCTTGTCCGAGAGCAGGACGTTGCCCTCCCCCCGGCTCGTCGTCCCGCCCCCGACCGGCCCGCGATCGACGACCGTGACGTCCAGGCCCGCCGAGGCGGCATGGAACGCGCAGGCGGCACCGATGATGCCCGCGCCCACGACGACGACGCTCGCGGCCACGCAACCCCTCCTGCCCATTGCGACTGTGCAATGTCACATGGCACAGGAGGTTACTGTCCGGCCGCTCCCCAGACAACGGTGAGTTGAGACGAGGGCTACAGGCCCCTGGCCGCGTACGACCCGATGTAGGCGTCGATCGCGTCGGCGGCGATCGCCTCCAGGGGCCGGCCCTCCCGCTCGGCCTGGGCGCTCAGCTTCCTGGTCACCGACTCCGGCAGCCGCAGGATGGTCATGTCCCGACCCGGGTCGGTGTGGTACCAGCCGACGAACAACACGCCGGGATTGGTCCGGACCGGCGACAGCGGCCCGGCGTCGGCGACCTCGACCACCACGTGCCGCCGGCCGCCGGGGGCACGCGTGTGGGCGGCGCGCACCCGCAGCTCCCGGTTCGGCTCGGGGGTGCCGGCCGGGTGGGCGTGCTCCACCAGGCCGATCATCGTCCTGGCCAGGGTGAGGACCAGGTCGTCGGCTCGTTCGGCCGGCCATCCGACCTTGCGCAGCCAGCCCCGGAACGCCCGGCGCAGCGACACCAGCTCGGCCGCGTCCGCGCCGAGCACCCGCTCGAACACGCCGCCCGTGGCGCTGTTGATGCCGCTGATGCCGCCCGCCCCGTCGATCCTGAGGTGGCCGTCACCACTGAACAGGTTGCTGATGTCCGGCCCCCTCTCTGCCGCGTCCACTCGTGGCGCCGGGTCGCGCCGGCCGAACGCCTACGACACCGGGATCCGGTCGTGCCCGCACGTCTCGCACGAGCAGCACTCGTCTACCCCGCCCACGATCGAGCGAAACCCTGATCATCACCGGCGGCGCCGGCCGGTCGTGTCGTGATCGGCGAGCGACGCCTCAGCGGGCGGCATACAGATTACGGAACTCGCCCGGTGGCAGTCCGTAGGTTTCCCGGAACAGCCGGCTGAAATGCGCCGGGTTGGTGAACCCCCGGCCCGCCGCGACGGCGGCCACCGGGCGGTTCCAGTTGGCCGGGTCGAGCAGGTCGGCGCGGCAGCGTTCGAGCCGTCGGCGGCGGATCCAGCCCGCCGGGCCGGTGTCCGAGCCGTCGAACAGCTTGTGCAGGTAGCGCACCGAGATGTGGTGCGCGGCGGCGATGGACGCCGGGGTCAGCGCCGGATCGCCCAGGTGGCGTTCGATGTGCGCGTGGATGCGGGCCAGCAGCACCCGCCGGCGGCCGTCCTCGGGAGCCGCGTCGACCCGGTCCAGCCGCTCGGCGAGCGCTACGCCGACCAGGTCGACCAGCGCGGAGCCGACCCGGGTGTGTGACGTCGAGGCGGCCCTTTCGAGGTATCGGGGCAGCTGAAGCAGCAGGGCCGAGGCCAGCGCGCCGGCGCCCTGGTCGCCGGGGATGCGGACGGCGGTGAGCCGCTCCAGCTCGTCCGGTGGCAGCGGCAGCAGCGTGCGCGGGAACGTGGCCAGCACGAACCGCCGCGCCCGGTGCCGCCAGGTCACCGGGCGGGACAGGTTCAGGAACGCCAGGTCGCCGGTGCCCAGCCTGGCCTGCCGGCCGGCCTGCTCGACGCACACCTCGCCCGGCCCGGCGACCTCGATCTGGAACAGCTCGGGATCCGAGCGGCGGATGTGCCGGGCGGTCCGCCGCACCTCGCGCGCGCCGGTCCGCCACTCCAGGACCTGCACGTCGCCGAGCTCGCCGGCGACCATCCGGCTGGCCACCTCCGGCCCGTGGTCCAACCGGACGTCGATCGGGACCAGCGCATTGTCGGCGATCAGCTGCCGCTCGGCGTCCAGCCGCTCGGCGCGCGGCAGCCTGTCGGCGTGGAACTCCCCCGTGATCACGAACGAACCTCCGCCAGAACTCTACCCGGCGGTGTGGCGCGCCCGTGCCCGAGCGGTGGGTCAGAGCGCGTGGAGCGAGGGCGAACGGGTGAGGTCGTCGATGTGGTTGTGGGCGTGCCTGACGAAGCCGGCGGTGGCCCGCGAGGTGCTGGCGCGCCGCCAGACGATCCGCATCGTGGAGTGCGGGCAGTCCAGCACGCGTATCGCGCGCAGCCCTCGGCCGGCCATGGCGGTGCCGATCGACCGGGGCACGAACGTGATCGCCTGCCCCAGCCGCACGTACGCGCGGATCTGGCAGGTGTCGCTGATGGCCGGGCCCGGGGCCCAGGGCTCCGCCGGCTCGGGCGGCCACAGCGCGGACCGGTCCTCGAGGCCGGCGCCCGGGCGGATCACCGCCGAGCCGTCCAGCTGCGCGAGCTCCAGCCGGTCGCGGGCGGCCAGCGGGTGGTCGTTGGGCAGCAGCACGACCCGGGGTTCGGAGAACAGCTCGTCGCCGTCCAGGCCGGGATCCTCGTCGAACGGGTCGCGCACCAGCGCGACGTCGGCGGCGCCCTCCATCCGAGCCTCGGCCGGCACCCCGGGGTTGGTGAAGTTGTAGGAGCTGACCAGCGTCTCCAGGATCGAGACGTCCCATCCGCCCGCGACCACCGTCAGCCGGGGGGTGGCGGTCGCGGCCCGCCGGGCCAGCCGGAGCGCCTCGGTGGTCTGCTCGTCCAGGCCCCTGGCGTGGCGCAGCAGCACCTGGCCGGCCTCGGTCGTGGTGACCTCCCGGTAGCCCCGCACCAGCAGCGGGGTGCCCACGAACGCCTCCAGGGACCGGATCGCGCGCGAGAGCGCCCCCTGCGTCATCACCAGCCGCTCGGCCGCCCGCGTGAAGTTGCGCTCCTCGGCCACCGCCACGAAGTACCTCAGCAACCGAAGATCGACGTCCGCCACCCCTCACTCCCCCCCGCGACCACCCATTCGCGTGGCGAAGTCTCACCCGGATCCGGCAGCGGGGTCATTGCCCTCGGGTGTACCGCGGTTGCGATCCCGTGCACGGCGCTGGGGCTCCACCGTGTAGCGCGGGTCGGCCGCCGACGCGCGGCCGCCGTGGAAGATCCCCCACCGGGTGCACGCCGAGGCCGCCAGCAGCGCGGCGCCGGACAGCGCGGAGGCCAGCCGGGAGCGGCGCCCGAGCAGCGCCCCGGCCGTGCCGGCGGCCGAGAGCGCGGTGGCCGCGCGCAGGTACCGGCCGCCGGTGCCGGTGGAGTACGGCTCGGCGACCATGCCGAGGCGACGGCGCATGACGGACAGCGCGGCAAGCTCGGTCGCGACCCCGACCAGGGCCAGCCGGCGGGCCGGTCGGTGCTCGCCGGTGGGGGCGGCGAGCAGCCCCAGCCCGCCGGCCGCCGTCGCCGCCGAGCCGACGAATAGGTACGGCATCTCGCGGTGCCCCTCGTGCCAGGCCGGCACCGCCGTGTCGCTGACCAGCGCGGCGGTGTAGGAGGCGACGGCCGGCCCGAGCAGCGCCGACCCCGCCGTGGCGGCCACCCCGATCCGGGGCACCCGGCCGGTGGCCGCCGAGACCGCCGCCGCGCCGGCCAGCGGCACGTAGCCGGCGAGCAGCCAGGAGCCCACGCTCATCGGCGAGGTCACCTTGAACACGCGCAGCATGTTGAGGAACCGCGCCGGCCGGCCCAGGTCGTGCACCAGCGCCCCCACCGAGAGCAGCCCGGCGCCGAACGCCCCGAGCTTGCTCACCCGCGCCAGCCCGGGCCTCCCGGTCGCCGTCGCCCCCGCGCCGAGCAGCGAAGAGGCACCCGCCAGCCCGCCGAGGAAGAGGTACCCGGGGATCTCGGGGCTGCGCCAGACCGGCGGGTTGAGCACCGGCCGCCCGTAGTACGACCCGAACTCCGCCTTCGGCACCACCGGTCGGCTCACCTCCGTGCCCCCCGCCCCAGGAACGCCGCCACCGCCCCGCCGACCAGGCCCAGCGCGGCCAGCCCCACGTGCCGCCACATGGACGGCAGGTCGCGGGTGGTCACCACCGGGTCCGGCGGCAGCCCGTACACCTCCGGCTCGTCGAGCAGCAGGAAGAACGCCCCGTCGCCGCCGACGCCGTCGTCCGGGTCACGCCCGTAGAGCCGCGCCTCGTCCACGCCGTCGTCGAGCAGGTCGGCCAGCCGGGCGTCGGCCCGCTCGCGCAGCTCGTCCAGCGGCCCGAACTGGATGGAGTCGGTCGGGCACGCCTTGGCGCACGCCGGTTCCATGCCGTCGCCGAGCCGGTCGTAGCAGAGCGTGCACTTCCACGCCCTGCCGTCCTCCTTGCGCTGGTCGATCACGCCGTACGGGCAGGCCGGGATGCAGTAGCCGCAGCCGTTGCAGATGTCCTCCTGCACCACGACGGTGTCGAACTCGGTGCGAAACAGCGCCCCGGTCGGGCAGACGTCCAGGCACGCGGCGTGCGTGCAGTGCTTGCACACGTCCGAGGACATCAGCCAGCGCATCTCGCCGGCCGGCCTGCGCTGCTCGATGAACGCCACGTGCCGCCAGGTGTCGGCGCCGAGCCCCACGGTGTTGTCCATGGACATCCCGGTGAAGTCCAGGCCGTCCTCGGGCACCGCGTTCCACTCCTTGCAGGCCACCTCGCAGGCCTTGCAGCCGATGCAGACCGAGGTGTCGGTGAAGAACCCCATCCTGGGCTGGGGCAGGTCGACGGCGGTCAACTCACACCTCCGTTCCGGTGTGCTCGGTGATGCCGGCCCGCTTCTGGTACGCGGCGACCAGCGCGGTCAGCGCCCGGCCCCTTGGGCGGCGGCCCGGGCGGATGTCGCAGGTCAGGGCCTTGGTCTCCATGATGTGGGTGTTCGGGTCCAGCGCCATGTGGGTGAGGTCGTTCGCGGCGTCGCCGGTGACCAGCCCGCTGGTGCCCCAGTGGTAGGGCAGCCCGACCTGGTGCAGGGTGCGCCCGGCCACGGTCAGCGGGGCGATCCGGTCGGTGACCATCACCCTGGCCTCGATGGCCGAGCGGGCGCTGATGATCGTCGCCCAGCCGCCGTGGGTCAGCCCGCGCTCGGCGGCCAGCTCCGGGGACACCTCGCAGAACATCTCCGGCGCCAGCTCGGCCAGGTAGGGCTGCCAGCGGGTCATGCCGCCGGCGGTGTGGTGCTCGGCGATCCGGTAGGTGGTCAGCGGGTACGGGTACACCTCCGCGCCCGGCTCGTGGCCGCTGGGCTGGAACCTGTCGTGCGGGTGGGCGAAGGTCGTCACCTGGCGGACCGGGTTGCGGCGCTGGCGGTACAGCGGGTTGTCGACCGGCGACTCCTGCGGCTCGTAGTGCGTGGGCAACGGGCCGTCGACCAGGCCGGCCGGCGCGTACAGCCACGCCTTGCCGTCGGCCTGCATGATGAACGGGTCGGTGCCGGACAGCGCGGCCGCGCCGGTGGCGTCGTCTTCCGGCACGTGGTCCGGCGCGGTGGTGGGCGGGAAGTCCGCGATGTCGTGACCTGTCCAGCGGCCCTCCTCGGCGTCCCACCACAGGTACGCCTTGCGCTCGCTCCACGGCCTGCCCTGCGGGTCGGCGGACGCGCGGTTGTAGAGCAGGCGGCGGTTGGCCGGCCATGCCCAGCCCCACTCGGGGGCCACCCAGCTCTGCTGGCCGCCGGGCTTGCGGCGGGCGGCCTGGTTGACGCCGTCGGCGTAGACGCCGCAGTAGATCCAGCACCCGCACGCGGTGGAGCCGTCGCCGGCGAGCTGCGGGTAGGACGACAGCGGCTTGCCGTCCGCGTCCCATCCGTTGATCTCGGCCAGCACCGCCTCGGCGTCCGGTTCGTCCAGGCGGCCGTGGGTCGGGTAGTCCCAGGCCAGGTCCAGCAGCGGCCGGTCGCGCTCGTCGGTCGAGCCGGCCAGCTTCTCGCGGATCCGCCGGCCGAGGTGGTAGGTGAACCACAGATCGCTGCGGGCGTCGCCGGCCGGCTCGACGGCCCGGTGGTGCCACTGCAGCAGCCGCTGGGTGTTGGTGAAGCTGCCGTCCTTCTCGGTGTGCGCGGCGGCGGGCAGGAAGAACACCTCGGTGCCGATGTCCTCGATGCGCAGCTCGCCGGTCTCGATCTCCGGGCCGTCCCGCCACCAGGTCGCCGACTCGATCAGCGAGAAGTCCCGCACCACCAGCCAGTCCAGGTTGGCCATGCCGAGCCGCTGCATCTTCGCGTTGGACGAGCCGACCGCGGGGTTCTCCCCGTACACGATGTAGCCGGTGCACTCGCCGGCGAGCTGGGCCATCACCGTCTCGTACGTGCTGTGGCTGCCGGTGAGCCGGGGCAGGTAGTCGAAGCAGAACTCGTTCTCCTCGGTCGCCGCGTCGCCCCAGTACGCCTTGAGCAGGCTCACCAGGTAGGCGCGCAGCTCCGCCCAGAAGCCCTTGTCGGTGCGCTCGGCCTCGACGAACGCGTCCAGGCCGGGCTTGCTGTGCGCGTGCGGCATCGGGATGTAGCCGGGCAGCAGGTCGAACAGGGTCGGGATGTCCGTCGAGCCCTGGATGGAGGCGTGCCCGCGCAGCGCCAGGATCCCGCCGCCGGGCCGGCCGATGTTGCCCAGCAGGGTCTGCAGGATCGACGCCGCCCTGATGAACTGCACGCCGGTGCTGTGCTGCGTCCAGCCGACGGAGTAGACGAACGCGCTGGTCCTGTCCCGGCCGGAGTTCGCGGTGAGCAGCTCACAGACCTTCTGAAACGTTTCGACCGGCACCCCGCAGGTGTCCGCCACCAGCTCCGGGGTGTAGCGGGCGAAGTGGCGTTGCAGGACCCGCAGCACGCAGCGCGGGTGGGTGAGCGTCTCGTCGCGCGGCGCGCCGCCGGGCACGTGCGCCCCGCCGGAGCCGTGCGCCTCGCCCCGGGCCGCCCGGCTGATGGCCGCCGAGCGGTACCTGTCCGCCGCGACCTGCTCGCGCTCGCCGGACGCGGCCTGCACCTCGGTGCCCTCGTACTGCCAGGTGTGGAAGTCGTACACCCGCTCGTCGACGTCCAAACCGGAGAAGACTCCGTCCAGGTCTTCCGTGTCCCGGAAGTCCTCGGTGACGAGGGTCGCCGCATTGGTGTAGGCCAGCACGTAGTCGCGGAAGTACTTCTCCTCGGTCAGGACGTGGTTGATGATGCCGCCGAGGAACGCGATGTCGCTGCCCGCGCGCAGCGGCACGTGCAGGTCGGCCAGCGCGCTGGTGCGGGTGAACCGGGGGTCGACGTGGACCACCGTGGCGCCGCGCGCCTTCGCCTCCATGATCCACTGGAAGCCGACGGGATGGCACTCGGCCATGTTCGAGCCCTGGATGACGATGCAGTCCGAGTTGGCCAGGTCCTGCTGGAAGGTGGTGGCGCCGCCCCGGCCGAAGCTGGTCCCCAGACTGGGGACGGTGGCGGAGTGTCAAATGCGCGCCTGGTTCTCGATCTGGATCGCGCCCAGCGCGGTGAACAACTTCTTGATCAGGTAGTTCTCCTCGTTGTCCAGCGTGGCCCCGCCCAGGCTGGCCAGCCCCAGGGTGCGGCGGGTGCGCTTGCCGTCGACCTCCCACTGCCAGCCCTCGCGCCGCGCGGCGATCACCCGGTCCGCGATCATGTCCATCGCGGTGTCCAGGTCCAGGTCCTCCCACTCGGTGCCGTGCGGGCGGCGGTAGCGCACCCGGTACTCCCGCGCCGGGCCCGTGGTCAGCTGCAGGCTCGACGAACCGCGCGGGCACAGCCGTCCCCGGCTGACCGGCGAGTCCTTATCGCCCTCGATCTGCGTCACCCGGTCGTTCGCCACGTAGACGTCCTGCCCGCAGCCCACCGCGCAGAACGGGCAGACCGACTTCACCACCCGGTCCGCCGTGCGCACCCTCGGCCGGAGGGCCTCGGTGGCCCTGCTCTTCGCCGCCGCCCCGGTGCCCATCCGGTCGTCGCCGGTGAGCTGCCGGTACACCGGCCAGGCCTGGATCAGGTCGCGCAACCCCATGAGCCGCCTGTACCCGGGCGCCGGGCGGAGAAACTCCCTCGGTGGGGGGTGTGTGAGCACGGACGGGGCGGGTAGCCACCGGCATGCCCGACCTGTCCGACTACCGCTCGAAACGGGACACGCGCCGCTCCGGCGAGCCCTCCGGCTCCTCCCCTGCCGAGTCCGACCGGCCCCGGTTCGTGGTGCAGCGCCACGACGCCAGCAGCCTGCACTTCGACTTCCGCCTGGAGATCGACGGCGTGCTGGTGTCCTGGGCGGTGCCCAAGGGGCCGTCCGCCGACCCGTCCGACAAGCGCCTGGCCACCCGCACCGAGGACCACCCGCTGGACTACCTGGACTTCGAGGGCCGCATCCCGGAGGGCGAGTACGGCGCGGGCACCGTGATCGTCTGGGACACCGGCCCCTTCGACAACCTCGGCAAGAAGGACCTGTCCGATGGCCTGGCCGACGGGCACCTCAAGGTGCGGCTGCACGGCCGGAAGATGGCCGGCGGGTACGCCCTCACCCACACCAAGCTCCGGGGCGACGACCGGAACTGGCTGCTGGTGAAGGTGGACGACGGCGAGGCCGAGCGCGGCCGGCACACCGTCGAGGGTGAGCCCGAGTCGGTGCTCTCGGGCCGCGCCAACGAGGACCTGTGATGGCCGACCCGCTCGACACGCTCACCGACGAGGATCGCGCGCTGCTGCGCCCCAGCGACGGCCCGGCGTTCCACCCGCCGATGCTGGCCACCCTCACCGACGACTACTTCTCCGATCCCGGGTGGCTGTTCGAGCGCAAGCTGGACGGGGTGCGCACGCTCGTGGTCCGCTACGGCGGGCGCACCGAGCTGTACTCCCGCAACCGTAAGCAGGTCGGCAGCAGCTACCCCGAGCTGGTGGAGGCGCTGGACGCTCACGCCCCGCCCGAGCTGGTCGCCGACGGGGAGGTGGTGGCGTTCGACGGCGCCCAGACCAGCTTCGCGCGCCTGCAGTCCCGCCTCGGGCTCACCGACCCGCGCCGGGCCAGGGCCACCGGGGTCGCCGTCCACCTGTACCTGTTCGACCTGCTCGTCCTCGGCACGCACGACCTGCGCGCGCTCCCGCTGCGGGCCCGCAAGCGGGTGCTGCACGCGGCGCTCGAGTTCGAGGACCCGATCAGATACAGCAACCACCGCAACGCCGACGGCGAGCGGTACCTGACGGAGGCCTGCGCGAACGGCTGGGAGGGGCTGATCGCCAAGCGGGCCCACTCCACCTACCAGCACGGGCGGTCCGGCGACTGGCTGAAGTTCAAGTGCGTGGCCGACCAGGAGTTCGTCATCGGCGGCTACACCGATCCCAGCGGTTCGCGGGTGGGCTTCGGCGCGCTGCTGCTCGGCTACTACGACCGGCGCCGCGACCCGCCCGAGCTGCGCTACGCCGGCAAGGTCGGCACCGGGTTCGACACCGCCACGCTCCGCGCGCTGCGGCGCCGCTTCGACGAGCTGGGCCGGGAGCGCTCGCCGTTCGTCGACCGGGTGCCCGAACGCGGCCCACACTGGGTGCGGCCGGAGCTGGTCGCGCAGGTCGGGTTCACCGAGTGGACCCGGGACGGCCGGCTGCGCCACCCCCGCTACCAGGGGCTGCGCCACGACAAGCCCGCCAACCAGGTGGTCAGGGAGGTCCCTTCATGACCGTCCAGGTCAGCCGTCCGGACAAGGTGCTCTATCCCGACCCGGGCTACGCCAAGCGCGATCTCGCCGAGTACTTCGACGAGGTCGCGGACGTGATGCTGCCGCACCTGAGCCGGCGGCCGCTGGTGCTCAACCGGTTCCCGGACGGGCTGGACGGCGACGGCTTCTTCCAGAAGCAGGCCCCCGCCAACCTCCCGGACCGGACCCCGACCGTCACCGTGCCCGCCGACAACCAGCGAGGCGAGGTGACCCACGTCGTGGCCGGCGATCGCGACACGCTGCGGTTCCTCGCCAACCAGGCCTGCCTGGAGCTGCACCGCTGGCTGTCCCGCTCCGACCGGCTCGACAACCCCGACCTGCTCGTGATCGACCTCGACCCGCCGGAGGCCGAGGACCTCGACGCGCTGCGCGAGACCGCCCGCGCGACCAGGGACCTGCTCGACGAGCTGAGCCTGGCCCCGTTCCTGATGGCCACCGGCGGCAGCGGCTACCACGTCGTGGCCCCGCTCACCGGGTCCGCGCCGTTCGACCGGGTCCGCGAGCTGGCCAAGGGCATCGCCGAGCGCCTCGCCGCCGCCGACCCGGACCGGCGCACCACCGAGCAGCGCATCGCCAACCGGGGCGACCGGATCTTCCTGGACGTCGCGCGCAACGCCTACGCCCAGACCGCCGTCACCCCGTACTCCCCGCGCGCCAGGCCGGGCGCGCCGGTGGCCACCCCGCTGGAGTTCGGCGAGCTCGGACGGATCCGCCCCGCACAGCACGACCTGGCCAGCGTGCGCAGGCGGCTGGCCCGCAAGGGCGACCCCTGGTCGGAGATCGACCGCCACGCCCGGCCCGCCGAGACCGCGCTCGAGCGGCTGCGCCGGGAGGATGACGGTCGGTAGGCGACGACCGACACCGGAGGGGCTCGCATGATCACGTGCGTGGTGGACTATACGATCGATCCGGCCAAGCTCGCGGAGTTCGAGCGCTTCGCCCGGCGCTGGATCGAGCTGGTGAACGAGCACGGCGGCACGCACCACGGCTACTTCCTGCCCGCCGAGGGCGCCAGCGACAAGGCCCTCGCGCTGTTCAGCTTCCCCGGCCTGGCCGCCTATGAGCGGTATCGCCAGCTCTTCGGGCGGCATCCGGACTTCGTCGCCGCCGACAGGATCCGCGACGAGAGCGGGTGCGTCCTGCGCTACGAACGCACCTTCATGAGGCCGTTGCTGCCCTAGACTAGATCAATGACGGTTGTTCTCGTCCCGTTTCATCTCGACACGCGCCTGCCTCGGTTCGAGTCGCCGGTGCCCACCGACCTGACCGTTGATCCCGAATTGCCCGATGGCACGCCCTGGGAGCGAATGGCCGCACTTTATGAAAATGTCGCGGCGACGGTAGCGGAAACCCAGCGACCAATGGTGGTCTCCGGCGATTGCACCACGTCAATGGGCGTGGTTGCCGGGCTGCAACGCGCGGGGGTCGAGCCGTCGATCGTCTGGTTCGACGCGCACGGCGACGTCCAGACACCCGAGACATCGACGTCCGGGTATCTCGGCGGAATGCCGCTGCGCCAGATCGTCGGCGGGGCCGACCGCACGGTCGCCGAGCACATCGGCCTGCGGCCGGTCCCCGAAAGCGACGTCGTGCTCGTCGACGCGCGGGACCTCGACCCTCCGGAGGTCGAGTACCTCTCCGGCGCGGCGGTCCGGCACGTGCCGATCGACGCGCTCCCGATTCCGGACGGCCCCACCTACCTGCACATCGACGTCGACGTCGTCGACGAACGGGACCTGCCCGGCCTGCTCTTCCCGGTGGCCGCGGGCCCACGCCTACCGGAGGTCGCGGCGGCCGTCCGGTCGGTGCTCGCCGCGGGCAACGTCGTGGCCATCGGCCTGGCATGCACCTGGAAACCGGGCGCCGGCGCCGAGAAGCTCATCGCCGGACTGGCCGCTGAGCTGGCCTAGGTGCCGGTGGCCGCGCGCAGGTTGTCATAGCGCAGCGTGAGGGCGCGATCCTTGTTGAGCGGGGAGTGCGCCTCGTCCGGATCGATGTTGCTGGCGATCGCCACCGAGTTCAGCACGCTGAACATGCGGACCAGGTGCGAGACGCGCACGTCGTCGCGCTCGGTCGGGCTGCGGTCCTCGGCGAGGGTCAGCTCGATGGCCCGGTCCAGCCAGCGAACCTCGTTGTAGAGCCCGGCGTTGTGCGCGGCGGTCACCATGCAGTGCCTGATGGCGCCCGGCGGCATGCCGCGCAGCCGCCCGATGGCGTGCTCGCTAAGCGGGAACAGCCGCTGGTAGTGGTGCAGGTACGCCAGCTGCAGCGCGCGGCCGTGGGCGTAGGTGCAGTACCGGCAGCCGTTGACCAGCGAGATGAGCGTGCAGATCAGGTGGGTGCGGACCGGGCCGAATGCCCTGAGCGTGCGCTCGTACCGGGGCATGTTCCACACGAACCAGACCACCGTGCGCATCGGGCGAAGCTCGACCACGATGGGCGCCATCAGGCGCGGCGGAAATCCCCACATGTGCGTGCCCAGCCGCTCCAGCACGACAGTGACACCGCGCGCGAGCACGCCGGACGCCATAATGTTCTCCCCGTTCGAGAGGATTGGATCATAGCGCGCGCGGCCTTTGATTGAACGGTGGGCTCCACATATTCAGTGCACCACTATGCCAACGGTCCGTGACATAATCGCATCCAGACGGGTACCCCGGTGTACACCATGGCGTTATCGCCATGCATTGCCAACAACCCGGCCTCACCGAGTCGAAGCAATCAACCGGACCTGGACAATACCCATCCGATGATCACCACGAGCAGGGCCAGCACGACGACGAGCGCGGCGACCGACAGGACCCCGGCCAGCGCCACCGCCGAGGCGACACCGGCGACCGCGATCCCGGCCCGCTGGCTCCCGTTGGCGGTCGTGAAGCCGGCGGTCAACGGGGCCAGAACGGCGAGCACGGCGAAGCCGGTCAGCGCCAGCGCCAGCACGACCACGTGATGGCCGCCCAGGGTGGCGACAGAGGTCAACGGCGAGCGGTCCAGCCACTCCCCGGCCACCGTCATCCACGCCGCGACCATCACGTCCAACAGCACGATCACCCAGAGCAGCCGTCGGGCCCGGATGGGTGCCCGCTTCCGCGCCTGCTTGCCGGGCCTGCGTTGAAGCACGGTCACCACCTCCAGGCCACGAGGGGGACGTGGAGGCTCGGGGCACCGTTGACGAGCGGCCCCGGCGCCACGACGCCGAACACGATCGGATCGCGCATCAGATCGAGAACGGCGCCCGCCCGCGAGCCGGCCCCGCCGACCGCGCGGTCGAGCAACCGGACGGCCCTGCTCACGCCCGGGTGCGCCGGCGCGGGACCGACCAGAGCCCTGGCCACCTCGTCGGTGCACGCGCGCGGCCCTTCCTGGAGCAACGGCAGCAGCGAGCGCGCCACTCCGGTGGGCTCGAGCTCGTGCGCGATGACCAGCGCGGGAAACCGGAGCCCGGCAGCGGCCATGGCGCGCAGTGCTCGGCGCGGGCCACGTGGCACGACCACCGAACCGGACCGACTCATCAGCGGGTCGCGCTCCGCCGGGCCGTACAACCACGGCATCCCGCGATCGAGGATGACCACCGGATGGTCGTTCCAGCACCGCACGACCGGTGCCCGCAGGCCCGGCCACCGCCGTTCGAGGTCCGTCGCGAGCCGGGCCAGTTGGTCCGGCGTGTCGGGGGAGACGAGCGTCCGCATCGATGCTCCTTCTCAGCTTGTGCGGTCGACGAGGAAGACGAAGAGCGCGCCGACCAGGCCCATGCCGAGCGCGACGACGAGCAGGAGCGCGGCGACTCCCAGCAGGGACGCGATCCCGGCCACGGTGGCGACCACGATCACCGCCAGTTGCGGTGCCCCGGCCCGGGTCAGGCCGCGGGTCACGGTCGCCACGCCCATCAGGAGGACGGCGCCGGAGCCCGCCAGGGCGAGCAGGAGGCCGGGGTGACCGCCGAGCGTCGCCACCGCGCAGGGGAAGCCCTCGCACGGCGCGGCCCCGGACAACACGGCGACCAGCCAGCCGCTGAAGCCGCCGGACGCGATCACCACCATCCACAACGCGAAGGTCACCGGGGCGGACAGCGGCACCGGGAGGTGGCTCCATGGCCGGGCCGACGCGGCGAAGTCCTCGAGCACGTCATCGTCGTCGGGAACCACGCCGGGAAGGCGGTCGATCGGCGGCTCCAGCAGGCTCGGCGGCGCCGATCTATCGTGCGGGCTGGTCATCGGGACTCCGTGTCCGGGTTCGGTCCCGGGTGGTCCCCGGGCGCTGAACCACTGTGATGGACGATCCCGCGCCGGTACCGTGATGGTCCCGCGGCGGGACCACCGTCCGCATGCGTCCCTCGGTGGTCCCGGGGGAGGGGCGGGCCATGGGGGTCGATGCGCCGCGCTCGGGGGCGTGGTTGCCGAGGGACATCTGGGTCCTGGTCGGGGCCTCGTTCGTGATCGCGATCGGCTACGGGATCGTGGCGCCCGCGTTGCCGACCTTCGCCCGCACCTTCGACGTCGGGGTGACCGCCGCATCCCTGGTAGTCAGCGCGTTTGCCGTGCTCCGGACCGTCTTCGCGCCGGTCAGCGGGCGGCTGGTCGCACGGCTGGGCGAGCTGCGGGTGTTCTGCGCGGGCCTGGTCATCGTCGGGGTCTCCAGCGGGGCGTGCGCCGTGGCCACCACGTACTGGCAGCTGCTGCTGTTCCGCTCGATCGGCGGCATCGGCTCGACGATGTTCACCGTGTCGGCGGCGTCGCTGCTCATCCGCATCGCGCCGCCGTCGATACGCGGTCGGGCGTCCGGCGCCTGGTCCACGGGGTTCCTCCTCGGCAACATTCTCGGCCCGGCGGTCGGCGGGATGCTCATCGAGCTCAGCCCTCGGGCGCCGTTCCTGATCTACGCCGTCCTGCTTCTGGTAGCGGCCGCGATCAGCGGCGGCCTGCTGTGGGGACGGGCCGGAGAGCCCGCGCCCCAGGCCGAGGCCACCGCGGGTCCGGGCGTGTTCGGCGTGCTGCTCCGGCACCCATCCTTCCGGGCGGCGCTCACCTCGAACTTCGTGAACGGCTGGACGGTGTACGGCGTCCGGATCGCGCTCGTGCCGCTGCTCGTCGTCGAGGTGCTGGGGTACGAAAGCCTCTGGTCGGGTGTCGCGCTGGCCGCATTCGCCGCCGGGACCGCCGTCACGCTGCTCCCCGGCGGGCTGCTGGCCGACCGGCGCGGCCGCAGACCACCCATCCTGGTCGGAACGGCGACCGTCGCGCTCACCGCCATGTGGCTGGGGCTGAGCGGCAGCGTGGCCGGACTCGTCACCGCGTCGCTCCTGTCCGGCGTCGGGACCGGACTGGTGAACCCGCCCGTGACCGCGTCGGTCGGCGACGTGATCACCGCCCAGGGCTCGCCCACCACCGCCGGTCCGGCATTGGCCGGTTTCCAGATGGTCGGCGACGTGGGCGCCATCGTCGGACCGGTGTTGTGCGGTGCCGCCGCCGAGCTCGTGGGTTACCCCTCGGCCTTTGCCCTGACGGCCGTCATCGCATCCGTGTCGTTCGGATTCTGGCTGCGGGCGCCGGAGACGCTCCCCCGATGAAATGTTGCGACGACCAGTTGAATCCGCTCAACCTCCGTTCACTTCGACTCGCGTTCCTCTCGCGCGTACGGAATCGTGGCCGAGGGACATGGGCGGCGGTGCAATCCGCGGCCGAGGTGGCATGTCGGGTGGGGACGGATGACGAAAGCGGTACTGGAGATCCGGCTGCTGACCCCTGCCGACTGGCGGGTGCTGCGAAACACCCGGTTACGGGCGTTGCTGGACTCGCCCGACGCTTTTACCTCCGACTACCGCCGCGAGCGCGGCCTGAACGAACACCAGTGGCTTCGGTGGTTCGACGCCGCCGCCTGGGTCGTGGCTGTCGAACGCGACAAGGTCATCGGGCTCGTCGCGTTGGTCGACGGGCAGAAGCCCGAGGGACGGCACGTCGAGTCGATCTGGGTCGCGCCGACCCATCGCCAGCGCGGTGTCTTTCGTGCGTTGCTCGACGAGGTGATCGAGATCGGACGTCTCATGGGCCTCGACGAGCTGCTGCTGTGGGTCCTCGAAGACAACACCGTCGCCCGGCGGGTATACGCCCGGCTCGGGTTCGTGGACACCGACGAACGACAAAAGATCGAGTCCGGAGGTCAGCGCTACGAGAGACGACTCCGCCTCCCGATCTAACCGTGATCCACCAGCGGCGAGCGAACCGACGTCCATCTGGCGACTCCGAGCCAGCTCATGGCGTCCTGAACCTGAATCCTCTCATGACGGGGGGAAGCGTGATAGTAGTCATGCCATCGCTTGCGATCCCCTCGTAGCTCATCCACGAAGCTCGCGCACAGGTCCGCTTGAATTCTCACGTCGACGTTGTTCTCCGGGATGTCGTAGAGTTCCCCGGCGGCCCTGACGGAGGTCATGGCGGGCTCCACGTCATCACTGCAAGTTCTCAGATCGCGATACTTTCCCAGGTATTCTGTCGTCTCGTCGAATCCCTCTTGGCGGGCTTCGATGAAACCTTTCCAGTACTTGGCGACCGCGCGACAAAGGATGTCGTCGAACGTTTCCTTATGGCCGTCGAGCCCTATCGCCCCGATCAGCGCGTAGAGGCCTTCCGCCAACAAGTCACCAAATTCTTCGTGCTGGGCACGCTGCGGCCTGGCGAACGGGTGGTAGTCCGCCTGACTTGCGCAGCCGACGTTAGCCAGCCTTCTCCTGGCGGCGGCCTCGGCGAAGAAGAACCAGTCTTCGTTGTAGATGTCTGGGAAGAACCGCGGCTGCGACGTTTCGCTACAATTTACTCCCAGAACGGCGCCGGTCACGAAGTTGTCCTGCGGGAGCCCGGCCAGCCGGCGCGCGTGGCAGACCACAGAGTTGTCCGGGAAGTCGCGGCAGATCATTCCGGCAACACCGTAGTAGTCCAGCTGGGCCGCTACGCGAGAAACCGCACCTCTGGACACCGTAATGTCGTCGTCAATGAAGACGACTTTCTCCCAGCGCAGCATGCGCGCCAGCAGCAACCCGACGTTTCGTTTGAGGCTGAGATCGCTGGCCCGGCCCCGGCTGGCCTTCAGGAACTCCTCGTGCGAGGTGCCGAGCTTCAGGTTCGGGACAATCTTGTCCTGGTCGACCTGCACGACGAGGCCGCGGGCACCCTGGACACGCCCTATCCGTTCGCTGACCTGGTCCACCCTCGCCTGATGGCTGCACAGCACGACCAGTTGCGTCTCCAAGGCGGCCGCCAGCCTGATGAGGCCCGTGAGGGCGGATGCCGGACGGGCGGCGGGAACGATGATCGCCGAGGGGCGGCCGCGTCGCGACCTGGCCGGTGGCGCGGGTTCCCACGACGCGTCAAGGAGCAGGCCGGCATGCGAGTGCAACTGTTGGATCCGGCCACCCCGCCCGGGCGCCGAGGGGCGACGCGGGCGCAACGAGGCTGAGGTCATCTAGGTCCGCCGTTCGTCTGATGGCCATTCGTAGAGGCGAGCCTGCGGGTTCTGCAGGTCCGGGGACAACGTCTCGTTTGATACCACCGGAACACGGATCAGAACCGCGAACCGCCCACTCGGAAAACGATCGGCAAGGTAAGCCTCATTGGCGTCGCGAACACGAGCATCGGTCAGACAACGGACAGCGCCCAGCACGCCCCGACTATAGACACCGTTGCAGATCGTGAGCGTGCGTTTGAGGTTGAACGGATTGGGCAGCCGGGCGAGGAATCCCACATCCTCGATCAAGTCGTCGGGACTGCCTTCCTCCCTCTCCCAAATAGGATAGAAGCGCTCAGACCCGTCCACCACGAATATCTCACCGCTGGGCACCTTGTCCGGATCGGCGACCTGCGCAATAGGCACCTGGCCGATGGCCTCCTGGAATCGCCGAGTGATTTGGTTCCAGGCGATTCCGCCGAGCAGGATGACGTGCGTCGAGAGGTCGTCCGCGACGGCGTCCGACGCGAGCCGATGAAAGATGTCCAGCGTGGGATTCGACATACGCAGATGTCCGAACATCTCGATCAACGCGTCGAGGTCGGCGTACTGTTGCAGCTTGCTGAAGTTGGGATCCGTCACGTCGGCGAGCCGACTCTGGGCTTCTTCGGGCAACGCGGGACAGATGACGGTGACCGGACCGTCGTCGAAGGCAAAGGTCCTGCTACGGCTTTCACTCTTTCCGCGCAGAAGGCCGAGCAGTCGTTCTTCGAGCGCGTGGAGCTCCTTGCGCTCGTCGTCGGTGAGCTCCGCGTCCGGGATGAGGTGCGGGCCACCGTCCAGCGAGCGCCGGGTGGCGAAGAAGCGGGCGTAGGCGCGGAGCCGCGCGGCCGGCGGCGACTTGGGGTTGTTGGTCGACTCCCAGGAGCTGATGGTCGCCGAGGCGACGTGACTCTCCTTGCTCAGCGCGGTGGCAAGGTCGGTCTGTTTCAGCTTGACTCCAGACCAGTGAGCCTCGCGGAGTTCCCTCAGGGTGTGCGCCAGGCGAGCGGCCTGGCCGGGCTCCAGCGCCACGGCTACCTCCTTTGAGCTACGAGTGTGCCAGCTCCGTCCAAACTCACCTGAACCGGGTTAGTACAGCAGCCAACTGGGTACTACTTAGCCTAGGTCAGCTTGACGAGCGTCTGGTTGACGTAACTCTTCCACAGACATAGCCTAAGTCTACTTGCATATTCGTAATCTTTACCAATTCTTGGCCAACTTAGGTAGAGCGAGCTAGGTGGTGATCAGGTGATGATCTCGACCGCACCTACCCCGGTCTTCACGGCAGTGTCGGCGCGGAGCCCCGGGCTCTCTGGACATCACGATCGCCTGATCCACGGGTAGTCGGTCATGTGCACCGAACTGGCCGTCGAGCACCTCGAGCGCGGGGTGGAGAAGGTGCTCGCCGCGCTCGAGGTCGGCGATTGGCGGGCGGTCCTCCAGCCGGACCCGACCCGGTCGCAGGCGTTGCCGATGAGCGGGCCGGGGGATCTGGTCAAGCTCGGCGTGATGCTTCGGATCGTGGCGCGCAGCATGGAGCTGCAGACCCAGGGCGACGTGACCGCCGCCTGGAGCCGGCTCGCCGAGGCCGCCGGGCGCCTACCGATCCCGTTTCGGCGGGTCGACCGGCCCGGAACGACGATGCGCGCCGTCCTGGCGACGAAACCGAGGGACGCCGCGTCCGAGGTCGACCTCGCGTGGCGGGTCGCCCGGGTCATCTGGCGGGAGCAGTACGAGCTCGCCGGGCTGCGGGCCGAGGTCGCGTTGGCGACGACGGCTCGTGACAAGTTGGTCCACGCATGCGTCGAACACCTGTGCTGGATCGAGTTCGACCCGTTCACCTGGTATCGCGGAGCCGGGCCTGACCGGACGTCGATCGACCGAAGGCGCTCGGCGCTGTGCTCGCGCGGCACCCGGCTTCGGCAGTTCGCGCATCCCCGGGAGGGGGCGATCAGCCAGTCGGTCTGGCACGACATCGGGCTCTATCGCGGGCTCTGCGCCGAGGCACTCGGCCGGCTTGCCGAGCGTGACGCCGCGGCACCCTGGTGCGGCAGGGATCAGACGGCCGATCTGAAGGTGCGCCGCGGACGCCTGCGGGCCTGGGAGTTCGCCCGGAAACGTCGAGATGATCTCGACTATTGACGAGAGGGATGCCATGCTGGTCCGATCCCGGGAGCCCGTGCCTCGGACCGATATTCGCGCTCGCTGAGAGAGGGTGTCCTCGGCGGGGCCCGCGGGCGCGTCCGGGGCGCCGATGTGAGGCGGGTCGATGATGGTCTCGGTTGCCCGGTCCGACCGTGATACCCGGTTGAGCCCATCGTCGACGACCCATTCACGGGTGCTGGCGTATCACGCCCACCTCGGCGGCGGCGTGCACATGGACGTCGACCTGATGCGCCCGAGGTGGTGGCGCGCCGTTGCCTACGGGACGGGCGCGTTGGTTCGGCCGCTGGCGCGGACGGGAGGCGCCGGCGAGCGGCGGGCGGACGGCGGACGCATCCTGGACATGGATCCCAAGGCGGCCCTGCCCTGGGTACGGGTGGCGGTCGTCGATGCGCTGGACCGGTGGCTCCAGGCACCCCTCGACCAGGCGCTCATCGACGCCGAGCGGGGCGTCAGTCGCGGTTACGCCGCACTGTCCCTGCCAGAGGGCCCGGCGCGGACGCTCGTTGTCGGTGACGCGCTCCGACTCGCCCGGCGGGCATCGCGCGAGCTCGCGCTCTACCTGCGCCGGCTGGCCAAACACCCCCAGCCGATACCGCGACGCCTGGCGCTCGCGCTCGAGCATCTGGTGGAGGGATACCGCGCGTTGACCTCCGAGGTCGCCGGGCGCGATCGCGAGCTGACCGCGGTGCTCGACGGTTGGCGGCGTCTCGTTCGCGCACGCGAGGCGGGGCGCGCGGGCCTGGGCCGGAGGCGGGGCGCCGAGGGTGGCCGGACGCAGGCGTCCCCGTGCCCCGCGCGCCGGGGAGACAGCATGATCGACCCACGACAGGCGCCGGCGCGGGTGTTCGCGCTGTCGGCGGATCCCGGGTCCGCCGAGGTGACCCTGTCGAAGCCGACGCCGGGCGCCGCGGACTCCGTGCTGGTCCGCGTCCCGGCGTACCGTCGTGACGTCGACCCTGACGTCATGTCCCGGCTCCTGGTACGGCTCGTACACCGAGAGACCGCCGAGCCCCGGGGGCATGCGGCGCTCAGCCTGACGGCGGCCCGGAATGCCCCCGACGCCGCGCCGGTCTTCGAGGCGATGGTCCCCCTGTGCGGGCTGCGCCTGTCCGAGGTGCGAGCGGACGTCTTCGACGTGCTCAGCGACCTCCCACCCGTCGCCACCGACGACCCGCTGCGCGACGTGCGCCAGGCCGTCGTATTCCTCCGTGAGTGGCGACGGACGGTGACCCTCGCCCAGTTGGCGACGCCGATGTCGCCGCCAGAAGGCGGGTGGCGCGAGCTGCTTGCCCGGCTCCGACCGGGAGACGAGCTGCTGAGCCGGTTGGGCGACGAGCGGGACCCCGCCGGTGACGATCCCCTGGCCCTCACCCGCGGTGCCGCCGATCTGCTGGTCGCGGAGATCGCCGCCGCCTACCCGGCCTGACAACACGCCCCCAACGGGGTCTGATCCCACCCCAACCTGCCGCGGAGCGATTGGCTCTTGCCCGGTGGGCGCGCATCCGCGTCGGCACGTTCGGCGTCCCTGAGCGAGGAGTGGAAGCAGATGTACAGCACCCGACGGCGTGTCTTGTTGGCCGGATGCGTCGCCTTGGTCCTCGCCGTCGCCGGGTGCGGCGACGGCGGTTCGCGCACGGTGGTCTCGGCGACGTTCGGTCAGGCCGGCCAGGGCGCGCAGGTGATCAGCTACGACAGGGGCCTGGCGCCCGACGGCGCGCGGGCGAAGGTCGTCGAGTCGGTCCGCGAGAGCTCCACGACGGTGACCTTGAAGGTGCACGGCCTGGTGCCGAACCGGGCGTACGGCGCGCACGCGCATGCCCTGCCGTGCGGGCCGACCGGGGACGCCGCCGGCCCGCACTTCCAGCACGCCTCGGACCCCGTGAAGCCGTCGGTGGACCCCGCCTACGCCAACCCCCTGAACGAGATCTGGTTGGACTTCACGACCAACGCGCAGGGCGACGCCAAGGTGACCAGCACGGTGCCGTGGGTGTACCAGAACACCAGGGCGTTCTCGGTGATCATCCACGCCGAGCCGACCCAGACCGGACCGGGCAAGGCCGGAACCGCGGGCGCGCGCGTCGCGTGCCTCGGTCTCGGCTCGTAGCCCGGCCGGCCCGATCAGTCCCCGGCGCGACCGCCGTAGGTGGCGATCTTGTATTCGGTGGCGGCCAGGGACAGGGTGAGCTCCTTGATCTGGCGGCGGATGGTGTCCCGGTGCTCCAACAGCATGTCCAGGCGCTCGGGCACGGTGACCTCGCCGTTGTCCACCAGGGCGATGTAGTGCTGCAGGTCGCGCATGGCCATGCCGGACAGCCGCATGCGGGTCAGGAAGACCAGCCGGCGGACGGACGCGGCATCGTAGCGGCGGTGGCCGCTGCCGTCGCGGCCGACCTCGACCAGGCCGATCCGCTCGTAGTAGCGCAGCGTGTGCGGCGAGATGTCGAGCAGGTCGGCCACCTCGGTGATGCTCATCGGGCCGGTGTCGGAGCCGGCGTCCACCAGCCGGTGGATCACCTCGACCGACATCGGCCCGTCCACCTCGCCGAGCGCCGCGAGCGCCTTGGCCATCAGGTCCTCGGTAGCCATCAGATCCCAGCCTATACAGGCCGGGCCGACGCGGGGACCCCGGCGAAGTCGGTGCCGCGCGCGGCGTCCGCCCAGCGTTCCAGCTCGTCGAGACCCCGGCGGTACGCCGCGCCGATCCGCTCGACCGCCTCGGCGCCCAGCGGCAGCCGCAGCGGCACCTGGTCGCCGTGTGCCAGCGACACGATCAGCTCGGCCGCCCTGGCCGGGTCCCCTTCCTGGATGCCGTCCGCGCCGGCGAGGTCCGCCCGAACCGCCGCCAGGATGTCCGCGTAGGCGGACCGGGTATCGGCGAAGTGGAGCACCCCGGGGGCGTTGAACGAGGTGCGGAACCGGCTGGGTTCGACGATCATCACTCGCACCCCGAACGGCGCCACCTCGCCGGCCAGGGCCTCCGACCAACCTTCGAGGGCGAACTTGCCGGCCGAGTAGGTCCCGACGCCGGGGAACGACACCCGTCCGCCCTGGCTGCTCATCTGCACGATGGTTCCTCGGCCCTGCGCCCGCATCACCGGCAGCGCGGTCCGCACCAGCGCCGCGGGCCCGAACAGGTGCAGGTCCAGCGACTCGCGCAGCTCGGCGTCGCTGACCTCCTCCGCCGCCCCGATGTAACCTCGCCCAGCGTTGTTGACCAGCACGTCGACCCGCCCGAACCGGTCGACACAGCCGTCGATGAGCCCCTGGGCCCGCGCTGGGTCGCCGGCATCGAAGGCGGTGGCGACGAACCGATCCGGGTACGCGCCGGCGAGGTCGGCAACGGCCTCGGGCCGTCGGACCGCCGCCACCACGGTGTCCCCTCCCGCCAGCGCAACCTCTGCGATCGCGCGCCCGAACCCTCGGGACGCGCCGGTGACAATCCAGGTAAGAGAAGTCGTCATGAGCGCCACGCTAGGAATTCGAGCGCGCTCGAACGCAAGCGAGCCCTCGGCCCGGTGTGATGTTGTTCCGGCTTCGCACCGATAGACGAGACGTCCCGTCTATCCTAGCGCGGAGACGTGGGGAGGGATCGATGTGCGAGGCATGCGGAGTTCCGGGGCACGTGCCTCGGCCTGACGGGGATCCGCCGCGCAGGTTCGCCGCGCTGCGCAACAGGGACTGCCGGCCCTACCTGTTCGGCGCCGGCCTGGCCATGATGGCCGACAACATCGAGCACGTGATCACCTACTGGGTGCTGTGGGAGAAGTTCCACTCCCCCGCGCTCGCCGGGTTCGAGGTGATCAGCCACTGGGTGCCGTTCCTGGTGCTGTCCATGTGGTTCGGCTCGCTGGCCGACCGGTTCGACTGCCGGCGGGTCATCCAGTGCGCGCAGGCGCTGTTCATGGCCGTGTCGGTGGCCTGGGGCGTGCTGTTCCTGACCGACTCGCTCCAGATGTGGGAGGCGTGCCTGCTGCTGGTGCTGCACGGGCTGGCCGGGGCGCTCTGGGCGCCGGGCGAACAGCTGATGCTGCACGACTTCGTCGGCGCCGCGGAGCTGCCCAGCGCGATCCAGCTCAACGCCACGTTCCGCAGCCTGGGCATCCTGTTCGGCCCGGTGGTCGGCTCGGCGCTGCTGCTCGGGCTGGGGCCGGTCGCCGGGATCTTCGTGAACGTGGCGTTCTACCTGCCGTTGACCCTGTTCCTGTTCCGCACCCGGTTCACCGGCCACACCCGGGACAGCCACGCACAGCCGAGGGTGGGCGCGCTGGAGTCGCTGCGGGTGCTGCGCGAGGTGGCCGCCAACCGCACGCTGGTCAGCATGATCGTGCTGGCCGGGCTCGGGTCGTTCTTCGTCGGCGCCTCGATGCAGGCCGCGATGCCGATCTTCGCCAACGGGTTCGGCGACGAGGGTGCCGGCGCCGCGTACGGGGTGCTGTTGTTCGCCACCGGGGCCGGCGGGGTGCTCGGCGGGCTGCTGTTGGAGGCGACCGGCTGGGTCAGGCCGAACGTGCCGGCGGCGGTGGTCAGCACCGTGCTCTACGGGCTGGCCAGCCTGTACTTCGCGCTGACCGCCAGCTACCCGGTGGCGATCGTCCTGCTGTTGGTCGGCGGGATGGCCAACCTGGCGTCGATGGCGATCAGCCAGACGGTGGTCCAGCTCCAGGCGCCCGCCGCCGACCGGGGCCGGGTGATCGGCGCGTACGGGATGTCCGCCAACGGGCTGCGCGCGGGCAGCGGGTTCACCGTCGGGCTGCTCGGCGCGGCGATCGGCGTGCACGCCTCGCTCGCGCTCAGCGCCGGCGCGCTGAGCCTGGGCGCGCTGGCGGCCGGGTTCTTCGCGCTGCGCCGTCGCCCGGCGGGCTGAGCCGAGCGTCCGGGCTGAGGCACCGGGCTGAGGCACCGGGCTACGGTCACGGGGTGCCGACGCCGACCCTCCAAGAGCTCGCCGACCGCCTGGCGGGGCGGCTGCGGCGCTCGGTCACGGTCGTCGACCCGGAGATCCGGATCCTCTGCGCCAGCGCCCACTTCGGTGACGAGGACGAGGCACGGGTGCGGGCGATCCTGCAGCGGGTCGCCGTCCCCGAGGTCTACCGGCACATCCACTCCCACGGCGTCCGGCGCTGGACCACGGCCGGTCATGTCCCCGCGGCTCGCGAGCTGGGGTTCAAGCGCCGGCTCGTGATCCCCATTCGCCGGGGCGCGAACCTGCTCGCGCTTCTCATGATCATCGACGAGCCGGACGACGAGCTGGGCACCGCCGAGCTGGACGCCGCCACACGTGCCGCCTCGCTGATGGGCGAGGTCCTCGACCGGGAACCACCCGACGCGCAGCGCCGCCGAGGAAGGTCCGCCGAGCAGCTCGCCGCGCTGCTCAGCGACCACGACGTGACCCGGGAGGCGGCCCTCCAGAACGCCGGCGGCGCGCCGATCGGCCCGGGCGACCATGTCCTCGTCCTCACCCTGCTGGTGCGGCCCTCCGGCGCCACGAACCCCGACCAGCTGTCCCTGACGGTCGAGGCCGGGCTGCGCAACGCCGAGCTGGGCGAGGCGGCCCGGCTCGCCCACATCTTCGCCGGCCAGGCCGCGACGATCAGCGCCGCCACCGACGCGGCACCCACGCCCGAGGAGGCCGACGCCCTCGGGCGGCGGGTGTTGCGCGCCGTCGGCTCCCTGCTCGGCGACACCGCGACCACGGTGATCGGGCTGCCCGCCGGGCCGGTGGGTCCGAGCGAGCTGCGGCGCGCCCGGCGGCAGTCGTCGTTGGCCGCCGAGGCCGCGATGCTCCTCCCGCGCTTCCGGCCGGCCGCCGCCTTCACAGACGTGGGCGCCTTCTCGGTGCTGCTGCGGATGCCGCGCGAGGAGCTCGCCGAGGTCGTCCCGGACGGGCTCGGGCGGCTGTTGGACGACGACCCGCGCGGGGTGCTCCGCGAGACGCTGGATGCGTACCTGAGCACCGGTGGGTCGATCCCGGGCACCGCCGAGCGGCTGCGCCTGCACCGGACGTCGCTCTACTACCGGCTGCGGCAGATCGAGGCGCGCCTGGGCATGGACCTGCACGACGGCGAGGCCCGCCAGGTCGTCCATCTCGGCCTGAAGGCGGCCGAGCTCCTCGACGCGCTCCGCCGCTGAGCCATTCCTACAGACCGTGAAATCTGCCCTACCGATGTCCTACACAGTGCGGTTGTCGCAGGTCATCGGCCGCTCGCAGGATATTGACGTCCACCGGGGCGAACGGAAAAGGAGAACGGGTTCGATGAGCGAGACCATGGAGCGGGTGTCCATTTACCAGCCCGAGCAGGAGGGGCTGGTATTTCCCGAGCTGCCGGTCTTCGACACCGTCGAGCAGGAGCGGCAACACCGCAAGGAGCGCCTCGCCGCCGCGTGCCGCGCGTTCGCCAAGTTCGGGTTCAACTACGGCACCGCCGGGCACCTGACCGTCCGGGACCCGCAGACGCCGGACCTGTACTGGACGAACCCGTTCGCCGTGCCGTTCCGGCACGTGCAGGTGTCGAACCTGATCCTGGTCGACCACAACGGTCGGGTCGTCGAGGGCCGGCACGCGGCGAACCGGGCCGGGTTCGTGTTGCACTCGGCGATCCACGAGGCGAACCCGGAGATCATCGCGTCCTGCCACGCCCACACCGTGCACGGCGCCGCCTACGCGGCCCTCGGGCGACCGCTGCCGCCCAACACCCAGGACGTGTCGGTGTTCTTCGAGCACCACGTGGTCATCGAGGAGGAGGCGGGCGCGATCGTGGTCGAGATCGACGCCGGCAAGGCGGTCGGGTCCGCGTTCGGCGACAACAAGGCGATGATCCACCAGAACCACGGGCTGTTCTCGGCGGGCACGCACAGCATCGACGAGGCGGCCTGGTGGTTCATTGCGCTGGAGCACGCGTGCCGGGTTCAGCTCCTGCTCGAGGCGTCCGCCAGCCCGGCCAAGCCCGTCTCGCCGGAGGCGGCGCGGCACACCCGCCGGCACTTCGGCACCCCGTACATGGGCTGGCTGAACTTCCAGCCGATCTACGACTCGCTGGTCCGCGAGCAGCCCGACTTCCTCGACTGAGCCCCTCTGACGCCACTGCCCTCCCACCACATCCGAGCAAAGGGGCTCGCCATGCCCGCACGAACCCAGGAAGAGATCGAGCACGGCTCGCCGGACCGCCGCCGCGTCGCGGCCGGCAGCGCCGTGGGGACGACGATCGAGAACTACGACTTCCTCGCCTACGGGACGGCCGCCGCGCTCTACTTCGGCCCGGCGTTCTTCCCGGCCGGCAACCCCGTCACCGGGACCCTGCTGTCGTTCGCGACGCTGGCCGCCGGGTTCCTGATGCGGCCGATCGGCGGGATGATCGGCGGTCACTTCGGCGACCGCTTCGGCCGCAAGCCGGTGCTCGTCATCGCGCTGTTCGTGATGGGGTTCGCGACGTTCGCGATCGGGCTGCTGCCGACCTACCAGCAGGTCGGGCTGCTCGCGCCCGCGCTGTTGGTGACGCTGCGCCTGGTGCAGGGGCTCGCGTACGGGGCCGAGTGGGGCGGCGCGATCCTGATGACGTTCGAACACGCGCCGCGCCGGCGCAAGGGGTTGTTCTCCGCGATCCCGCAGGCGGGGGTGCCGCTCGGTTTGTTGTTGGCGAATGTGGTGTTCCTGGCGACCTCGGGGATCCAGAGCTCGCTGGCGTGGCGGCTGCCGTTCCTGCTCAGCGCGGTGCTGATCGGCGTCGGCATCGTGATCCGGCTCAGGGTGGCCGAGTCCCCGGAGTTCGAGGAGGTCGCGAAGCGGGAGGAGACGGTCCGATCCCCCGTCCTGCACGTGCTGCGCCGGGACGGGTCGACGGTCGTCCGCGTCATCGGCCTGCGCCTCGCGGAGACCGGGGCGTTCTACGTGACCGTCACCTACCTGTTGAGCTACCTGGTCAGCAGCGGCGCGACCGGGCGGGAGACGGGGCTCGCGGCGGTGATCACGGCGTCGGCCATCGGGCTGGTCACCACGCCGGCGTTCGGGGCGCTGTCGGACCGCTTCGGCCGCAAGCCGGTGTACGCCGCCGGGTGCCTGCTCACGGCCGGGTTCGGCTTCCCGCTGTTCCTGCTGGTCAACTCCGGGGCGGTGGTCGCGATCGTGCTGGCGGTGATCGTCGCGCAGGCGATCGCGCACGACTGCCTGGCCGGCGTGCAGGGTTCGTACTTCTCCGAGCTGTTCGACACGCGTACCCGGCTGTCCGGCGCCTCGCTCGGCTACCAGCTGTCCGCCTCGATCAGCGGGTTCTTCCCGCTGCTGGCCGCGTCACTGGCGGCGGGGTTCGGGTGGGCGGGGGTCGCGGCGCTGTTCACCGGCGTCGGGCTGATTGGGCTGGTCACCGTCGCGTTCACCCGCGAGACGTGGGACCGTGCTCGGCGCCACGGGCCCCGGGAGGCCGTTCGGGTCCCGGCCGGGCTCTCGTAGCCACGCGGTGGCGTGGGCGGAGAGGATGCGGGCGAGGTCGGCGGGGGCGTCACGGGCCACGAGGTGGCCGGCGGCGGGCACCCGGGCGATGGTGACGCGGGGGTTGGCGGCGCGGAGCCGGGCCACGTCGGTGTCGGTGACCGGCGAGCGTCCCGCGCGGACGAGCAGGATGGGCAGGTCCAGCGTGGCGGCCGCCGCGAGCAGGTCGGAGCCCGAGTCGAGGATGTCGTCCACCAGCTCGGCGTAGCGGTCGCTCAGGCCGTTCTCGTCGAGCCAGGGACGAACCACGGCGGGGTCGGGATAGGGAACGACGTCCACGAGCACGAGCCCGGCGACGCGAGCCGCGGTGGCCGGCTCCGCGAGGGCGGCGAGGGCGGCGAACCCGCCGAGGGATGCGCCCGCCACCACGATCGGCGCCGGCTCGCGCGCCACCATCTCGGCCACGTCGTCGGCGAACGTCCGAAGCGTGGTCGCCCGCCCGGAGCTGTCCCCGTGACCGCGCAGGTCGAAGGCCACCGTCCGCAGCCCGCTCCCGGCCATCCGGTCCGCCACGGGTGCCCAGACGCCGCGACGCTCCCCGCCCGCGTGCAGCAGCAGGACGGTCGGCCCCGCCCCGGTCACCGTGGCCCGCAGCGTCACCTCATCCAGGGCGAACGACACGTCAACGCTCTTACCTTGAGTCATCAAGGTACGTTAGGCGCGCTACCTTGACATGTCAAGGTCCAGCCAGGCGTCCCGAGGCGCGGTCGATGGCGCCCTCGACCCGGTCGGCGAGCAGCCCGACGGCGCCCACGGCACGGCTCATCGGGTCGTCCTCGGCGCCGCCGAGCGCCCGCTCGCGCACGAACGCCGCCTTGACCTGCGCCCATCGGCGCCGCTGCTCGTCGGTCATGGTGCCGCGCAGCTCCGCCAGCTTCAGCAGGTTCGCCTCCGCACCGGCGGTCAGGGTCTGGGCCTCGCCGAGGTAGTGGTCGTCGATGAGCGCCTCCAGCTCGGCGTCGTTCATCACCGGGACGATCCGCTCGGCCAGCTTGTTCATGTTGCGGTAGGAGCCCTGGAGCTGGAACGGCGGCTCGGTGCGCGCGGCGTCGGACTGGCCGGCGGACGCGATGTAGGCCTGGTTCACGCGCAGCACCACCCGCCGCACCGCCAGCAGCTTGCGCAGCACGGACAGCAGCTGGTCCAGCTCGGCCGCGGAGTACGAACGACTCAGCCGGTCCGGCCGGACCGACTCGTCGCCGGCGGCCATCCGCGCCAGCGGCTCCACGTCGCGGCGCTCCAGCGGCGCGAGCACCGGGTTGGAGGTCAGCGCGTTCTCGATGAAGCTCAGCGCGAACATCTCGTCCTTGCCGGCCAGCACGTCGCCGAGGTTCCACACGTCCGCGCGGTTGGCCAGCATGTCCGGGATGCGGAAGCGCCGACCGGACTCGGTGTACGGGTTGCCGGCCATGCACACCGCGAACCGCTTGCCACGCAGGTCGTAGGTGGTCGGCTCGCCGTCGCGGACGCCCTCGATGCGCCGTTGCGCGTCGCACAGTGAGATGAACTTCTGCAGCAGCTCGGGCGAGGTGTGCTGGATGTCGTCCAGGTAGAGCAGCACGTTGTTGCCCATCTCCAGGGCGAACGAGATCTTCTCGACCTCCTGGCGGGCGGTGGCGTTCGGCGCCTCGGCCGGGTCCAGCGAGGTGACGCCGTGGCCGAGCGCGGGGCCGTTCACCTTGACGAACACCATGCCGAGCCGGTCGGCGACGTACTCCATGAGCGTCGTCTTGCCGTAGCCCGGCGGGGAGATGAGCAGCAGCAGGCCCATCTGGTCGGTCCGCCGGCCGTCCCCGAGCTGTTTCGCCAGGTTGTCCCCGACCAGCGGCAGGTACACCTCGTCGACCAGCCGGTTGCGGACGAACCCGCTCATCACCTTCGGGCGGTACTCGTCCAGCCGCAGCCGGTTGCGCCAGGAGGCCAGCAGCTCGTCGCGGCGGCGCTGGTAGGCCCGGAACGCCGGCACCCGCTCGGCGCGGAACCGCCGGGTGCGGGCCAGCACCTCGTCGAGCCGCAGCTCGATGCGCCGGTCGACGACCCGGGGGTGGGTGCCGACCAGGCCGTCCACCGTGTCGGTCAGCGTCGCCGAGGACTCGTAGCGCGGCAGGTCACGGCACAGCTCGATGGCGACCGCCTCGGGCAGCTCGGCGGCCTCGGGTTCGCCGGTCTTGGCCAGGTACGCGCCCAGCCAGGCCTCGATGAGCTGCCCGAGGGCCGCCGGGTCGTCGCGCAGGGCGCGCAGGTCCGCCTCGTAGTCCGTGCGCCCGACCAGCGCGCCGTGGAACCTGTCCAGCAGGGTGCGGGCGCCGGCGCTGGTCACGAACCCGGGCGGGGAGGTGGCCAGCTCCTCGAACAGGTACTCGGCGGCGAGCGGATCCCCGATCGCGTCGGCCAGCTCGGCACACAGCCGGTCGATCCCGGCCACCTCGCCGAAGGCGTCCCGCGCCCTGGCCAGCGACGTGGCACGGCGGGTCCAGCTCGCGCGGCGCGCGTCGTCGGACCGGTGCGCCCAGAAGACCTGGGCGGCCGCGCGGGCCTGCGGCGGGTAGCGCAGCACCCCGGCGCCCGCCCGCAGCCGGTGCAGGGACTCCAGGATCCGCGCGGCGTCGTGGTCGTGGACGCCGCGCTGGTAGCCCTCGTCGTAGCGCGACTCGGCGGCCTGGCGCACGGCATCCGGGCCGAGCGCGCCGTCCCCGGCGGCGAGCAGGGACGCCGCCAGGTACTCGGCCCGGTACACCTCCGGGGTCTCGGAGACGAGGAGCTGGTCCCAGAACGGCCGGGTGGCGGCGAACTCCGGGTCGCGCACCGGGCGGCGGTAGTCGGTGCCGGTGACGACCAGAAACATCTCGCCGCCGCGGGGCACCAGGGCCAGGTCGAGCGCCTCGGTGGTGACGGCGAACCGGTGGCGGCCCAGCCGGATCGCCGCGCCGCCCTCGTCGAACAGGTCCAGCCGGTCGGCCAGCGCGCGCACCGCCCGCTGCCGGGCGGCCAGCAGCTCGCCGTCCAGCTCGTCGGCCCGCACGTCACCGAGGCCGCGCAGCTCCTCGGCCACGCCGCGCAGCTTGCGCGCCATCGGGTCGGACGCGAAGTAGGTGTTGATCTCGTCCGTCGAGCCGAGCGCGGACGCCCGGCGGCGCACGCTGGCCAGGATCCGGTCCGCCGAGTCGGCCAGCCGGTCGGCCCGGCGCGCCCGTTCGTCCAGCAGCGCCTGCTTGCGGGCGGAGAACGCCTCGTAGACGTCCGTCCGCTTGGCCCCGACCTCGGCCAGGAACTCGTCGAAGTCGCCGAACCGCGACTCCAGGTCCTCCAGCCGCAGCATCAGCCGGCCCAGCTGCTCGTCGCACGCCGCCGGGCTGTCCGCGACCGCGAGCGCGGCGGTGACCGCCTGCCCGAGCAGGGCGAACTGGGCGGCGAACTCCGCGCGGCCCTCCGTCTCCAGCAGCCGCCGGCGGGTCGACTCCACGGTGGCACGAGCCCGGTTCACGCCCGCGAGCACCTCGCCGATGCGGCGCAGGATGTCGGTGCGCACCGTCGCGTCGGCCATCTCCAGGGTGCCGACCACCTCGGTCAGCACCTCCAGCCCGTCGGACTGGCCGGCCAGGCGCTCCAGCACCGGCCCCGCCTCGGCCGCCGAGCCGATCCGCTCCGCCCGCCCGGCCAGCTCCTCGATCTCCCGGTGGTAGCCGGCGAACGCGTCGTCGCGGCGCAGGAACGCCACCGCGCGCCGGGCGGTGGCGGTCAGCTCGGCGTCCAGGCGGCCCGCGAGCTCGTCGAGGCGGGCGCCGTCGACGTACCGCACGTCGCGCAGGGTGATCAGGTGGCCCTGCGCCGCACGCAGCTCGGCGAGCAGCCGCACCCACGCGTCGGCGTTCTTCGGCGCCTCGCCTCGGGCCTGCCCGACCAGGGAGGTGATCCGCGCGCCCGCCTGCTCCACCGCCGCGCCGGCCTGCTCGGTCAGCTCCTGGACGGTCTCGAACTCGTCGAGCACCTGCTCCGCGGTGGTGCGCAGCTCGGACAGGGGCCCGCGCAGCTCGAAGTCGCCGAGCCAGTGGTACTGGTCGAACACCCTGGCGCAGGCGGCGATCAGGCCCTCCAGCACCGGGACCGACGGCGCCATCTCGTCCACCGTCGCGGCCACCGACAGGCAGTCCGACACCCCGCGCACCAGGTCGGCGTTGCCCACCCGCTCCAGCGGCCCGGTGCCGGCCGGCTGCGCGGCGGCCGCCGCGTCGGACAGGAACGGGGTCTGCCACACCTGCATCGGGTGCACCCTGGTCGGCTGCTCCGAGGTGGCCCGGAACACCACCAGCGTGCCGTCGTCGAACAGCGAGTACCCGTGGCACACCAGCGGCGTCGCGACCTGCTTGCGGATCACGTTGTAGGGCAGCAGCAGGCTGCGGCCGTCCTCCCGGGCGTGGAAGACGTAGAGCACGTCCTCGCCGTTGGGCGAGCTGACCACCCGCTCGAACTCCAGGTCCTCGACGTCGGTGTCGAACGTCTTGTGCGCCCCGGTGACCAGGTAGTACCCGCCGGGGAAGATGATCCCCTGGTCCTCGGGCAGCCGCTGGCAGGCCTGGCCGATCCCGTCCAGCCGCACCACGGCCCTGGTCCTGGTGTTGAACACCAGGTGCCGCCAGGCCGTCTCGTTGTACGGCCGGATCCGCAGCAGGACCAGCGGCCCGACGCGGGCGTAGTGCACGTCCGCGTCGGCCAGGCTCTGCAGCGGCTCGTCGACCGGCTCGGAGTACACCCCCTCGCCGGTCTCGGTGTTGTTCTCCACCTTGATCGTGAGGTCGCCGCCGACGGTCTCGACGAACACCTCGTCCTCGATCGAGATGTGCGGGAAGCGGCCGAGCACGTGCCGCTCGCGGCCGGTCTCGGTCCACTCGAAGTCGTGCGGAGACGGGAACACGTGGTCGCGCTCGCCGAGGTTGTCCAGGTAGGAGGCGGAACCGTCGGTACCCAGCTCCCAGCGCAGCACCCGGATGTCGCGCGCGTCCGCGCCGGTCTGGAAGACCGCCAGCAGCTTGCCGTCCACCGTGCGCAGCTGCAGCAGCCGGGTGTCCCGGTAGTACCTGTACAGCTCGGCGAAGTCCCGCTGGAACCTCGGGTCGGCGAGTGGCTCGGCGGTCACCGGTTCGAACCGGAACGCCTCCCCGTCGCGGCTGAAGCCGTACCCGGCGAACACGTCGTCGACGGCGGTCTCCGGCTTGAGCCCGAGGAACACGTTGTAGCCGAACAGCATCAGCCCGCCCACCGAGGCGATGTCGCGCGGCACGCAGTTGTGCTCGGTGCGGATCCGCTCGGTGCCCACCAGCCGCAGCTCGGCGCCGCCGAACACCTCCAGGCGCCGCGCGTTCAGCTCCTCGGCCCGCCGGGCCAGCGCGGCCGCCTGCTCGGCGAGCCGGGCCCGCAGCACCTCGTAGGTGCCGGCGTCCAGTGCCGGCGTGGCTTCTTGGACCGTCACGGCTCAGCGCTGGTCCGTGAGCGCCGCGACCGGCCGCTCGGCCACCCCGAGCCGCTTCGCGGTGTCGAGCAGCTCGGTGAGCTTGTCCGCGTCCGGGCCGCCGGAGTTGATCAGCCGGAGCAGCAGCGCCGAGACCGTCAGGTCCCGCAGCTCGCCGGTGCCCACCGAGCGCAGCATCCGGGCCAGGTCCTCGGTGAAGCTGCGCGAGCCGTCCAGCCACGGGCCGGCCAGGCGCTGGGCCACCTCGGAGTTGCCCACGAACCCGTCGACGCCCTTGCCCAGCGTGATCGCGCCGGCGATCCGGTCGAAGAACGCGCCCTCGCCGCCGATGATGTCGATGTCGGCCTTCTCCAGGCCGGCCGCGAGCACGGACGCCTGCGACGCCGCGACCTGGCGCCGTGCGTCCAGGTCGGCGAGCCGGACCTCCTTCTCCGTCTCCAGCCGCAGCCGGTACTCCTCGTGCTCGCGGGTCGCGCCGTCCAGCGCGGACATCGCGCCGGCCTTCTGCTCCAGGCCTTCCGCCTCGCCCTTGAGCCGTTCCCGGATCGCCTCGGCCGCGACCAGCGCCTTCTCCCGGCTGACCGCAGCCTCGGCGCGCCCGATCTTCTCGATCGCCTCCGCGTCGCGCTCCCTGACGTGCACCTCGGCCAGGCCGGCCGCCGCCAGCTCGGCCTGCGCGCCCTCGGCGAGCCGGATCTTCGCGCGGGCGTCCAGCTCGGAGGCCTGCTGGCGCGCCTCGGCCAGCCGCAGCTGCTCCGCGGCCCTGTGCTTCGCGGCCTGCTCGGCGGCCTCGGCGGCCTTGATGTCCTTGACCAGCTGCTCCTGCGCCTGCGCCTCGGCCTGGATCACCCTGGCCTCGCGCTCGCGGTCGGCCTCCTCGACGGTCCGCAGGCGCTTGATGTTCTCCTCCTGCTCGGCGACCGTCTTCTCCACCGCGATGCGCTCGCGGACGACCTCGGCGACCGCCTGCTTCTCGCCCTCGACCTCCTTGTCCTTGGCGATGCGCCGCAGCTCGGTCTCCCGCTCCCTGGCGATGACCTCGAGCTGGCGGTCCTTCTCGATCCGCTCGGTCTCGATCGCCAGCACCCGCTCGCGGTTCTTCTCCGCAACGGCGATCTCGCGCATCCTGTTCTCGTTCTGGATGCCGAGCTGCTCCTCGGTGCGGATGGCGGCGGTGTCGGCCCGCAGCCGCTCCTCGGCCTGCACCTTCGCGGTCTCCGCCTCGTGCCGGGCGCGGACGGTCTCGACCTCGCGCCGCTGCTTGATCTCCGCGTCCCGCTGGCGGCGCTCCAGCTCGAGGATGGCCTCCCGCGCCTCGACGTTCTGCCGGGTGGTCTCCTTCTCCTCGTTGCGCTGGTACTCGTTGGTGCGCACGTGCTCGATCGCGGTGAGCTCGGTGATCTTCCGAATGCCCTGCGCGTCCAGGATGTTCGCCGGGTCGAGCTGGGTCATCGGCGTCTGTTCGAGGTAGTCGATCGCCGCGTCTTCGAGGCTGTAGCCGTTCAGGTCGGTGCCGATGACCTGGATGATCCGGTCCCGGAACTCGTCGCGCTTGGTGTAGAGGTCGACGAACTCCAACTGCTTGCCGACCGTCTTGAGCGCCTCGGAGAACTTGGCGTTGAACAGGGTCTGCAGGGTCGACTCGTCGCTGGCCCGCTCGGTGCCGATCGCCTGCGCCACCTTGATGACGTCCTCGACGGTCTTGTTGACGCGGACGAAGAACGTGATGCGAATGTCCGCGCGGATGTTGTCCGCGCAGATCAGGCCCTCGTGGCCGGCGCGGTGGATCTCGATGGTCTTCACCGAGATGTCCATCACCTCGGCGCGGTGCACCACCGGCAGCACCACGGTGCCGGTGAACGTGACGTCCACCTTCCGCACCCTGGACACGATCAGTGCCTTGCCCTGCTCGATCTTCCGGAACATCCGGCTGACCAGAACGAGAATCGCGAACGCGACGACCAGGACGACGACGATCAGCACGCCGACTCCCACCGATATCGCACCCATTTCGGCGTCAAATCCCCTCAGGTTGTGATGTCGAGCGGCGCGACCCAGAAGAACTCGCCCTCGACGTCGTAGTCGAAAATCACCGTTGTGGTGCCGGCCGTGAGCACGTCCCGGCCCGCCTGGCGCACCTGGATGACGGCGGACGAACCGTCGGCCGCCGTGACCTCCGCCTGCCCGAACGTGTCGGTCACCCGGCCGGTGCGGATCACGCAGGTCCGGCCGACGAAGTCGCCCCGGGTGGCGGCCGGCGGGTCGGCCAGCGCGCGGCGGATCGGCACCACCAGCAGCCGCGCGGCGACCAGCCCGACCAGCACGGCCGCCACCAGCACAACGACCCGGGCGGCAACCCCGTCGGTCAGCACGGTGCCGACCAGCGCGGCGAACCAGGAGACCGCCGCGGCGATGGACAGCGAGATCGTGATGGGCACGCCGCCGATGCCGAGGACGTCCAGCGCGTCGCTCTCCTCCATGCTCACCACGCCGAGCGAGGCCAACAGCCAGTAGCCGACGACGATGATCAACAGGATGCCGAGCGGCGCGGCCGGGAACGACAACGCGGCGTCGAGGAACTCCCGCATCCGCCTTCTCCCCCTCGCCGACCCGCCCGGAACCTACCGCGCACCCATGGGCGATGAGTGAGCTGTTTTCGTCGCTCACGCATCACCAGGTCCGACCCGCCCGGACCGAAATCGGTTGGGCACTAGTTCGCGTCAGGATCGCGGCGGCGGGCCGTCCGGTGGCGGGCGACGCCGAAAGCGGCGAGTACGACGATCACGCCGAGCCCGCCGAAGAGCCACGGCCGCCAGGCCGACGCGGTGTGCCCGGAGACCGCGACGATCTCGCCCTCGCCCGGCACGGAGGTGATGTTGCGTGGCGCGAGGATCAGGTCGCTCTCGTCGAGCACGTCGTTGTGCTGGCGGAAGTCTTCGAGGTCGTGCCCGTACGTCGCCCCGGTGACATCGATCAGCGCGGCGGTTCTACTCCCACCCGTGCACCCTGAACGTCTCGCCGTCGCGGATGCGCCGGATCGCCTCGACCAGATAGGCGACCACGTCGTCCGGCATGGCGTCGAGAGGGCACCACAACAGCTGCAAGCATTTGTGGGGTTCCCGGTTGACCGGCTCGCACCTCCTGGGCCGGCGTTGGTGGCGGTATCTGCCAGTGGATCTTGCTCAGACTGGTGTTACCGGATCGCCAGAGGGCGATGGGCACGGATAAGATCGCGTAGGGCCGTTGCGAAGGCGGGGTGCAGGCGGTGGAGAGTGAGCGGTGGTCGGGACGTGCTTCGTCAGCAGCCCGACCGGCTCGACTTCGACGTGGCCGTGTCGTCGCCGCCGGTCCGCTGCGGTCAACCTACGCGACCCCGGCCGTGATGCGCGGCTCAACGAGGGTGGTCGGGCAGCAAGACGGTCTCGGACGGGAACGTTCTCTTCATTTGGTGGATCCTGGGCGAAGAGCTGAACGGCCTCACTGTAAAGTCGCGTCCGGTTGCGATCTGACAACTTCTGTGGCCGCGTTGGGGGGAGATATCGATGAGGTATTACGAGTACTTGTCGTCCTCCAAGGTCGAGATGCTCTACCCACAGATTGATCGCTCGTCGCGTTCAGCAGGTGGCGAGATCGGCGTCGATCTCAAAGTGATCAAGGTCAGTCGTAAGACCGACGGCGCTAAGGCGTTGTCGATTCATGACAAGCTCAGCGCCGTCGAGGATTGGATCTACGCGCATGAGCCGGTGGGCACGATCGATGATCCAGATGTATGGATCTATGGCCGGACGAATCTGATCGCAACGATGTTGACTTTGCGGGATTGGCCCGGTGCGAGTCGTGAGATTCAGCGTCACCCTGTTTTGACGGGGGCTCCGCCTGGTAGCACCGGTGAGCCGGTCAGCGGGCCGGTACTGTTCGCGCCTGCCGAGGCATCAGAAAGATCAGATCTGTTGATGGGTGGTTCTGCGCATCACATGGCCGGCCGCCGTGGTTATCCGGATATGGAGTTGCCCACCCAGGTGCGCTGGGCGTCGGCTCGGGTAGAACTGCTCAACGTGCTGGGCCAGTTCGCGACCGACCTGGGATTACCGGCCTCGACAATTGGCCGTCAGTGCTACCCGCACGACGAATGGTCGGTGGTGACCGGGATCGCGCAACTGTTGCGTTCCAAAGCTAGCGTTATGCCCAACTGGATCAGAGACCTCTACCTTGTCAACAAGCGAGCGTTCGACGTCTCGCCGCCGGTTCTGGTGGGGGAGTGCGAGTTCCTTGCCAAGTGCCTGCGGACTCGAACCGAACAGATCCATTCGCAGGCGATCCCCAAGACGGCAACGCTCGCAACACCACTGTTCGTTGCGGTGATCGACTGACGACGTCGGCTATCTGCGAGCATGAATGTTTGGATCGCTAGGCGAGGCAGGACGAGGAGGGACTCGTATCCGACGTCTCGGACGTAGTCCAGGCGGCGAACTTGTCAGTCGAGGGTGTCGGCAGGTCCCTGCGCGCTCTCGATGGCGAGTACTTCGTGGTCGGGCCACTGATCATGAGGAGGGAGTTGCTCGGCCTGTCCGACCAGCTACGCGCCCAGGCCGACAGACCGGCGGAAGGAGAACACGCCGCCGGGGTCCGGGCCGGGCTGCACGCGGCCAGCTCCCAACTCGCCTCCCGCGCCCACCAACACGGCTTCATCACCTCCAACGAAGACCTCATCAAACAACTGGGGTTCCCGCCCATCCCCCGCACTATCCGAGTGCTGGACTGACCCACCCCCGTCCGATCCCGATCTTGCTGAGCAGAAGGTGGAGCGGCGCGAGCGGATCCAGCGCGTCGCGGGCAAACACCTACCCAACATCGACCCCGAGGTGTTCGCCCGCATCGCCGAAGAGATCGACACCCTGATCCCACCGCTCGAGGACATCATCCGCAAACGACAACGCCTCAACCCCACGAGCACAGCATCACCGAGCTGATCACCCAGATCGAGGGCCGACGCGGCTACCGCCTCTACGACGTCTACAACCGCGCGATGTTCTCCCGCGTCCTGCTCGTCGAAGCCGACAAGCTCATCCCCAGCCACACCGGCGGCGGCACCGAATTCTCCCGAGGCTACGACCAGGCCATGGTCTCCCTGTCCGACCGCCTACGCAGGCACGCCCAGGACGTCCTGCCCCCTTCTCCATCTCCGAGCTCGGCCGCAAGGCAACCGAGCCTTAGCCTGGGAAACCTTCGCTGAGCCACCCCCGATGATCGAGGACAGACGTGCCGGGCAACGGGGAAAGCGACCCGCAACGAGTCGCCCTGTGTTGCTCCCAAGCTCGCAAGCTAGTAGCGTCACGCACACTGTAAGGACGCGTCGTTGCAGGTCAGAGGCAAGATTCCGTTCACGCGATCCAGATACCGGCGTAGCCGGTGCCCGCCCGGCGGCTCAGCAGCAGCGGGCCGTCCCGTACCAGGACGAGGTGGACATCCACAATGCTGCGATAACGCTCGGCCCTGGCGGCGCGCACGATCTCTGGGGACGTCTCGCCGGTGTTCGAAGTGGTGTGCACGGGGTCCTCCTGGGTCGGCGAGCGGCTCGTACGGTGCAGCATGAACCCACGCACCGACACGACGAGCTGTGGTTCCATCTGGTGCCATCGCTGAGCCGGCTCAGGCCGCCAGGGCGTCGGCGAGCGCGCGGCAGAACCGGGGTATCACCTCCGGCGCCCCGGCACAGCGGGTCGGGTTGAGCTCGCCGACGGACATCACCTTGCGGCGTGGGTCGCGTGCGGTGGCCGTGAGCGTGGCGGCGAGCCGTTCCAGGGACGGTCCGCTGTTGCGGCCGTCGGTGCTCTCGGCCAACGGCATGTCGGTGAAGTCCAGGGAGTCCACGTCGAGATGCAGCACGTACGGCGCCGCCTCCGGGAGGTGGCCCAGCGCCTCGGCCGCGGCGGACCCCGGATCCGCTGCCAGGGCGTCCGAACCGACGTAGTGGAGCGGGAGCCGGTCGGCCTGCTGACGTTCCCACTCCGTCGCGGCGTCGCGCTGCACGCCGAGGAACACGACGTCCGCCGGCCGCAGCAACGGCACCTGGCCGAAGGCCCCCGCAAGCTCGCCCAGTGAGCCCGGCAGGTTGAGCCCGTGTGCGACCCCCATCCAGTCCAGCGAGCCGTCGGTGGTGCTCTCGGGGGTGTTCACGTCGAAGTGACGATCGAGGTACAGCAGGGACGCCGGGCCGGCGATGACCGCGCGCAGCGCGGCGACGGCGCTCAATGCGACCGTGCAGTTGCCGCCCAGGACGAGCACGTCGTGCCCGGCGCGCAGCGACGGCAGGAGACGGTCGCGGAGCGTGACGAGGTTCTGGACGACGGCGTCCAGGTTATGCGCGCGCGCAGAGCGGGGGTCCGGTCGCCACGCCAGGTGCTCCAGGTCGCCGAGGTCGGTCACCTCCCGGCCGGCGTTGGCGAGCGCGTCGAGCAGACCGTGCACGCGCAGGGCGGCCGGCGCCAGGTCCTGGCCGGCGGCGTAGCTGCCGGCGCTGTTCGGGTTGCCCACGACGTCCAGGCGCGGGCGCGGCCGCCGAGGGGAGGCTGAAGCGGTCATCGGAACCGGCCTTCCGGGCTGGATCCAGAATGGACCTTCTCCGGACGCCACCCGGGTGACGCAGGATGGGGGCAGTCGCTAGCTACCGTGAGGACCCTCCCGATGTACGTACCCGCGCACTTCGCCCCCGACGACGACGCGGTCCACGAGCTGTTGGCCGGCCACGGCGCCGCCGACCTGGTGACGGCCACCGCCGACGGCCTGGTCGCCACGATGCTGCCGTTCCTCTACGACCGGGAGGAGGGCACCCTGCGGGGGCATGTGGCGCGCAACAACGAGCACTGGCGCCGCCCGGTGATCGGTGACGCGCTGGTGATCGTGCGCGGGCCCGACGCGTACATCACGCCGTCCTGGTACGCCTCGAAGGCCGAGCACGGGCGCGTCGTCCCCACCTGGAACTACCTGACCGCGCACGTGTACGGCCGCCTCACCGTGCACGACGACCCGGACTGGGTCGCGGACGTGGTGCGTCGCCTCACCGAGCGCCACGAGGCCGGCAGGCCGCGGCCGTGGTCGGTCGACGACGCCCCGGAGCGGTTCGTCCAGGGGCAGCTGCGGGCCATCGTGGGCGTGGAGGTGGCCATCGGCCGCATCGAGGCGAAGTTCAAGCTCAGCCAGAACCGGCCGGCCGCCGACATCGACGGGGTGATCGACGGACTCCGCCGCTCGGGAGACGAGGCGGGCGCGGCCGCCGTCGAGCGCTACCGTCCCTGACCGGGGGGCCGGCTCTTACACCAGGTAGCCGCCGCAGGGCGTCAGGTCGCCGACAAGTTCACACTTTCGGTGCGTCCGGCGCGAAATCGTGTCGCAAGGTGACACATGGTGATCATCTTCGTGTAGGGTTCTCCTCGCTGGCCCGGCCTGGGGGCCGGCACTCTCCAGTGGTTCGTCAGCGGGTGTCGCCCGAGTCCCATCTTCCCCGAGTCAGCTCGGGCGACACCCCACGAACCCGCCGTAGCGGGTGGCGATCGCGGCGGCACGGTCGCGCAGCGACGTGCGCAACCACTCCGGCGACAGGGCTTCCGCGTCCGTGGCGAGCTGCCACAGCGCCCATTGCGCGTGTCGTGAGTCCTGGAACGTCACGTCCAGCCGTAACCAGCCGTCCTCGGCCGGTTCTTCGGCGCGGACGGCCAGCGCGGTGTTCACCAGCTCGTCCCGCCGCGCCGGGTTCACCCGCACCAGCACGGCCACCTGGTCGCCGCCGACCCGAAACCGCGTGCCGCGCTCCTGCCAGGCCCGGCCCAGGTCGACCCGGCTCGGTCGCTCGGCGGGTTCGGTGAGCTCCTCGGCGGCCAGCACCCGGGACAGCCGGTAGGTGCGGTCCGCGCCCGACCTCGTGGCCAGCAGGTAGCCCTGGCCGCGCACGGTGACCAGGCCGATCGGGTCCACCGTGCGCCACCTCGGCTCCTGGTCCACGGCCGCGTAGTGGATGCGCAGCTTGTGCCCGGCGAACACGGCGCGGCGGATCTCGGTCACGGCGGTGTCGGGCACCTCCTCCCCGGCGGCCAGCCGGCGCGAGAGCAGGTCGGTCTCCGGGTCGATGAGCAGCCGCTGGGCCGCGTCGCTCGCGGTGGCCCGGTGGCTTTCGGGCAGCGCGTCGACCACCTTGAGCATGGCCGAGGCGAGCGCCGAGCCCAGGCCGAACACCTGTGCGCCGCGCCGTGACCCGGCGACCAGCAGGGCGAGCGCCTCGTCGTGGTTGAGCCCGGTGAGCTCGGTCTGGAAGCCGGTCAGCAACGCGAACCCGCCGTGGCGGCCGCGCTCGGCGTAGACCGGGACGCCGGCCGAGGACAGCGCCTCGATGTCGCGCAGCACGGTGCGGACGGACACCTCCAGCTCGCGGGCCAGCCTGGGTGCCGTCAACCGACCGTGCTGGCGCAGCAGCAGCACCAGCGAGACCAGCCGGTCACCGCGCATGGGAGAACCTTATCGAAATACATGACCGTGGATGTCATGTATTGCCGGGAGGCTGGTGGACATGGCAGTTGAACGAACGGCAGTCAACCCGGTGGCCTGGTCGGTGGAGATGGGTTTCAACCAGGGCGAGATCGTCTCCGGGCACACCCGGACCTTGTACTGCTCCGGGCAGACAGCGATGAGCGGCGAGGGCAGGCCCCTGCATGACGGTGACATGGCGGCGCAGTTGGGGCTGAGCCTCGAGAACCTGGAGGCGGTGCTCGGCGGGGCCGGCATGTCGCTGGCGAACCTCGTCCGGCTCAATGTCTACACCACCGACGTGGACCTGCTGTTCCAGCACTACGGCGTGCTGGCGTCGCGGCTGGGCGCCGCCGGGGTGGCGCCCACCACCACGATGCTGGGGGTGACCCGGCTGGCGATCCCCGGCCAGCTGGTCGAGCTGGAAGGGACAGCCGTCGCGTGATGACGATCGGCGTCTACGGGTTCGACGGCGAGTCCTTCCTGGAACGGCTGCGGCGCGCGGGCGTCGGCCTGCTGCTCGACGTGCGCCAGCGCCGAGGCGTGCGCGGGCCCGAGTACGCCTGGGCGAACTCGCTGCGGCTGCAGGCGGCGCTCGCCGAGGCCGGGATCGGCTACGAGCACCACCCCGAGCTCGCCCCGACCACCGAGCTGCGCCGGCTCCAGTACGCCGAGGACGACCGGCACGGCGTCGGCAAGCGCTCGCGCCGCGAGCTCGCCGCCGAGTACACCCGCCGCTACACCACCGAGATCCTCGACCGCGCCGACCTGACGCCGATCGTGTCGGCGCGCGGCGTGACGGCGGCGCTGTTCTGCGTCGAGCGCGACCCGGAGGCGTGCCACCGCTCGCTGGTCGCCCAACGGCTGGCCGAGCGGCACCAGGTCACGATCGAGCACCTGCGCCCGCTGTGACCCGGTCCAGGACGTGCCGGCGGGTCTGCTCGACGAGCGTGGCCACCCGCGCGGCGTGGTCACCGACCAGGCGACCGGCCTGCTTGCGGACCTCGCCGCCGACCAGCACCGTGTCGACGTCCTGCGCGCCGGACTGGAACGCGATGTGCGCGGCCGGGTCGCACAGCGAGGCGCCGAACCGGTCGGCCCGCAGCAGCACGATGTCCGCCTCCTTGCCGGGGGTCAGGCTGCCGGTCACGTCGCCGAGCCCGAGCGCGGTGGCGCCGCCGAGGGTGGCCGCGTGCAGCGCCGCCCGGGGGGTCAGCGAGGGGATGCCCGCCTTGCGGACGGGGGAACGGCCGTGCCGCCGCTCGCGCTGCGCGTCGAGGAAGCCCTGCACGTGCACGACCAGGCGCAGCTGCGCGAACAGGTCGGCGTTGACCAGCGACGGGATGTCGCAGCCCCAGGTCACCGGGACGCCCGCGCGCAGCGCCCTGCCGAGCACCGTGCACGGCGCCCCGTACACCTCCACCGAGGGCGTGAACGACAGCGTCATGCCGTGCTCGCGCAGCATCAGCACCTCGTCGTCGCTGAACATGTTGCCGTGCACCGGCAGCACGTCCGGGCCGAGCACGCCCGCCTCGTTCATGGCCGTGATCTGCCGCTCGAAGTTGGAGTGGATGGTCATTCGCAGGCCGTTCTCCCTGGCGAACGCCACCTCCCGGACGCAGGTGCCGATGTCCACCGTCTCCAGGTCGGACAGGGCGACCATCATGGACAGCCGCCCGCCCATCCCCTCCAGCCGGCGCGCCACGTCGTCGAACCGGTCGGCCTGCGAGCCGAACACCCCGGCGGGCTTCTCCTTGACGCTGTAGCCGAACACGGCCCGCAGGCCCGCGTCGCGCAGGCCGGCCAGCGCGGAGTCGACGTGGGCCGGCGAGGTGATCGCGTGGCAGAAGTCCAGCGCGGTGGTGGTGCCGTTGGACAGCAGCTCCAGGCCGCCGACGTAGCCCCCGGCGTACATGTCCTCGGGCCGGTAGCGCTCGCGGTGGGGCAGCACCTCGGTGAAGTACTCGCCCTTCCAGAGGTCGGAGGCCAGCCCGCGCAGCGGGGTCTGCCACAGGTGGATGTGCGTGTCCACCAGGCCGGGCAGGACGAACATCCCGGCCGCGTCGATCACCTCGTCGGCCGGCTCGTCGATCTGCTCGGCGACCCGCTCGATCCGGCCGCCGCGCACCAGGACGTCGCCCGTCGGCAGGTCGCCGAGGGCCGGGTCCATGGTCAGCACGAACCCGCGCCGGATCAGGGTGGTTCTGGGGCTCATGAGGCTCCTCTGGTCAGGACCGGATGGTTCGCGCGGCGGTGCGCGCGCCGCTGTCGCTGCCGGACCGGGTCGGGCAGTGGCGCGGCGTCCAGCAGCGCGCGGGTGTACGGGTGCGACGGCGCGGTGTAGACCCGCTCGCCGGGGCCGGACTCCACCAGCACGCCCCGGTGCATCACGCCGACCTCGTGGCTGATGTGGCGGACCACGCTGAGGTCGTGCGCGATGAACAGGTAGCTCAGCCCCAGCTCGCGCTGCAGGTCGACCAGCAGGTTGATGACCTGGCTCTGGGTGGACACGTCCAGCGCGCTCACCGGTTCGTCGCAGATCACCAGCCGGGGCCGGACCGCGAGCGCCCGCGCGATGGCCACCCGTTGCCGCTGCCCGCCGGACAGCTCGTTCGGCAGCCGGTTGCCGTGGTGGGTCGCCAGGCCGACCTGGTCGAGCAGGGTGCGCAGCGCCGCCGGCCGGTCCGCCCTGGCCACACCGGCGCCCTGCGCGAGCGCCCGCTCCAGGATGGTGAACACCAGCTGTCCGGGGTTGAGCGAGGTCAGCGGGTCCTGGAAGACCACCTGCACGGCGCCCCGGTACCAGCGCGGGGTGCGCCGGCCGAAGTCGGTCACCGACCGGCCGTCGAAGCCGACCGTGCCGCCGGCCGGGCGCACCAGCCGCAGCACCGCGCGCCCGACGCTGCTCTTGCCCGAGCCGGACTCGCCGACCAGCCCGAACGTGCGCCCGACCGGGATGTCGAAGGACACCCCGCGCACCGCGTCCATCCGCGTCCGGCGCAGTGACACCCCGGCGCGGCCCAGCGGGTAGCTCACCCGCAGGTCACGCACCCGCAGCAGCGGCTCAGCCACGACCGCCTCCCGGCGTCAGCTCGCCGGCGCGCACGCAGCGGACGTCGGAGCGCAGCGGCACCGGGCCCTGCCGGCAGGCGTCCAGCACGTGCGAGCAGCGGGGGTGGAAGCGGCAGCCGGGCGGCCACTCCCACGGTGCGGGGACGGCGCCGGGGATGGTCGGCAGTCGCTCGCCGGAGCCGTGCACGGTCGGCAGGGCGGTGAGCAGCGCCGAGGTGTAGGGGTGGCGGGGCGCGCGGAACAGGTCGGTCACCTCGGCGGTCTCCACGATCTGGCCGGCGTACATCACCGAGACCCGGTCGCACACGTCGGCCACCACGCCGAGGTCGTGGGTGATCAGCAGGATGGACATGCCGAACCGGCCGCGCAGGTCCAGCAGCAGGTCCAGCACCTGGGTCTGGGTGGTGACGTCCAGCGCGGTGGTCGGCTCGTCGGCGATGAGCAGCTTCGGCTCGCCGGCCAGCGCGGCCGCGATCGCCACCCGCTGCGCCATGCCGCCGGAGAACTGGTGCGGGTAGTCGTCCAGCCTCCGCGCCGCGTCCGGCACGCCGACCAGGCCCAACAGCTCGCCCGCCCGCTCGCGCGCCGCCCGGCCGGTGATGCCTCGGTGGCTGCGCAGCGCCTCGCCGATCTGCCGCCCGACGGTGTGCACCGGGGACAGCGACGCGATCGGGTCCTGGAAGACCATCGCCACCTCGTTGCCCCTGATCCTGGACAGCCGCTCCTCATCGAGCCCGAGCAGCTCCCGCCCGTCCAGCACGACCGAGCCCTCGGCGAGCCGGGCCGGCGGCGGCACCAGGTCGAGCAGGGCGAGCGCGGTCAGGGACTTGCCGGACCCCGACTCGCCGACCAGCCCGTACACCTCGCCGGTGCCGATCGTGAGCGACACGTCGTCGACGACCCGCACCTCGCCACCGTTCGGGCCCGGCACCGTCACCACCAGCCCGCGCGCCGCCAACAGCGCGTCCGCGCCGGCCGCCGCACCCACCGCCCGGCGCGCGCCGCTCCAGGCCGGGCGGCCCGGCGGGTGGCCGCCGAGGGCGGTGCGCAGGCCGTCGCCGATCAGGTTGAACGCCAGCACGGTGAGCGTGATCGCGAGCCCCGGGAAGACCGCGAGCAGCGGCTGCTGGCTGGCGTACTGCCGGGACAGGTCGAGCATCTGGCCCCAGCTGGTCTCCGACGAGCCCGCACCCAGGCCCAGGAAGCTCAACATCGCCTCGAACAGCTGGCCGACGCCCAGGAAGATCGACACCTGCACCACGATCGGCCCGGCGATGTTCGGCAGGATCTCCCCGAACATGATCCGGGGGCTGGCCAGCCCGAGCACCCTCGCCGCGTCCACGTAGAGCCGCTCGCGCTCCACCAGCACCAACGCCCGGGACAGCCGCAGGAAGTTGACGGCGAACACCACCGACACCGCGATCATCGCGTTGGTCAGCCCGCGCCCGAGCACCGCGATCACCCCGAACGCGAACAGCAGCGCGGGGATCGACCCGACCACGTCGGCCAGCCGCATCGCCACCCGGTCCCACCAGCCGCCGAGGTAGCCCACCATGACCCCGAGCGCGACGCCCACCACCAGCGCCGGCAGCACCGACTGGAACGAGGCGTGCAGCGCCACCCGGGTGCCGTAGATCATGCGGGACAGCTCGTCGCGGCCCAGCTCGTCGGTGCCCAGCCAGTGCGCGCCGCCCGGGCCGGCGAGCTTGTTCGCCACGTCCACGGCGTTCGGGTCGTAGGGCGCGAGCAGGCCGGCGCCCGCGGCGGCCACCGCGAGCAGCAGCACGTACGCCACCGCGGCGAGGGTGACCGGCTGGCGGGCGACCCGCTGCCCGATCCGCCGCCAGTTGGCCACCCGCTCGTCCTCCTCCGGGGCCGCGTCGGTCACCGAGACGCTCATTGCGGCCGCGCCTTCGGGTCGAGCAGCCCGTAGCCGACGTCCACCGCGAGGTTGACCAGCACCACCGCGCAGGCGAAGAACAGCACCCCGCCCTGGACGATCGGCATGTCGTTGCGGACCACCGCGTCGATCAGCAGCGTGCCGGTGCCGGGGATGGCGAACACCCGCTCCACCACGAAGCTCACCGCCATGATCACGCCGAGCTCCCAGCCGATCGTGGTCAGCACCGGCACCATCGCGTTGCGCAGCGCGTAGCGGTACACGATCCGGTTGCGGGAGGTCCCGCGCGCCCGCAACGCCTGGGTGTAGGGCGCGCGCAGCGCCGTGGTCATCGAGCCTCGCATCTGGCGGGCGATCACGGCGGCCGAGGACAGGCCCAGCGCCGCGCACGGCAGCACCAGCCCGCGCAGCCAGGCCACCGGGTCCTCCTCCGGCGGCGTGTAGCCCAGCGCCGGGAACAGCCGCAGCAGCACCGCGAACACCAGCGCGAGCAGCACGGCCAGCCAGAACCCGGGGATCGCCAGGCCGAGCGCGACCAGGCCGGACAGCGCCCGGTCGGCCCATGATCCGGCGCGCACCGCACCCACGATGCCGACCGGGACCCCCACCAGCACCGCGATCAGCGTCCCGCCCACGACCAGCGACAACGTCATCGGCAGCCGTTCGGTGATCGAGCCGAGCACCGGCTCGTCGGTGAACAGCGAGCGGCCGAAGTCGCCGCGCAGCACGTCGGCGCCCCACCGGGCGAACTGGACGGCCAGCGGCTGGTCGTAGCCGAACTGCCGGGCCAGCGCGTCCCGCTGCTCCTCGGTGGCACCCTGCCCGAGGAGCTGGCGCAGCGGGTCCACCGGCACGATGTGGACCAGGGCGAACACGAACACCGCGACGAGCACCAGCAGCGGCGCCGTCGACAGCAGCCGCACCGCGATCAGGCGCCGCATCCCGCTATCTCCCCAGCGCCCTCGCCTCGGCGTACCGGAACACCGAGGGCTGGAACCGGGTCGGCACGATGTTGTCCACCTTCTTCGGGTTCCAGCCGAAGACGATCGTGTAGCTGAGGAACCCGCAGTCCAGGGCCTGGTCGTGGATGACCTTGGTCATCTGTCGCCAGATCTCGTTCTGCTTGGCCGGGTCCGGTTCGGCCAGCCCGCGCCGCGCCAGGCCGTCCAGCTCGGGGTTGGGCACCTTGAACGGGTTGTCCGGGGCGTTCGGCGCGAGGTGGTACCGGTAGTAGTCGTACGGGCCCGGGTCCTCGTTCGTGCTGGTGTTGTAGGCGGCCGGGTACCTGCCGGTGTCGTAGCTGGTGAAGTACTGCGCGGTGGACATCCGCTCGACCTGCACGTCGATGCCGACCGCGCCGAGCTGGCTGCGCACCAGCTCGCCGAGGTTCGCGGTGCCGGTGAAGACCGGGAAGTTGATCGCGATGCGCGGGTTGCCGGCCCGGGCCAGCAGCTCCTTGGCGGCGGCCACGTCGTGCCGGTAGCCGGGGACCTCGGGGTCGTAGCCCGGCGCGTCGCGGTCGAAGCGCTGCGGGTAGGCCTCACCGAGGTTGTCGAACTGGCCGGCGATGATCGCCTGGGGGTCCAGCGCGTGGCACACCGCCCTGCGGACGTCCGGGTCGGCGAACGTGCGCGCCCTGTCGAAGAACAGGAAGTGGTAGCGCAGCGCCGGGTACCACAGGGTCTTCAGGCCGGCGCCGGCGGCGCGCCGCTGGCTGGACGTGGCCAGCGAGGCCACGTCGACCTGCCCGGTGCTCAGCGCGTTGAACATCGAGTCGTCGTCGCCGATGTAGAGCAGCACCAGCCCGTGCGGCCCGACCTCGCCGGGGGCGTAGTACCTGTCGAACAGGTCGAGCACGACCTTCGATCCCCGCACCGACCGCTCGGCGTTGTACCGGTACGGGCCGGTGCCCGCCGGTCGTTCCTTGTAGTTGCCGTCCTTGATCGTCTTCGGGCTGAGCATGTACCCGCCCCGCCTGGCCAGCTGCGGCACCAGGGAGGGCGCCGGGCGGTTGAGCTCGAGCCGCACGTGCAGCGGGTCCTCGACGACGACCGTCGACACCGGCTCCATCAGCGCCTGCAGCTCGCTCGGGGTGTTCCTGACGCGCTCCAGGTTCGCCTTCACCGCCTCGGCGTCGAACGGGGTGCCGTCGTGGAACACCACCCCGGGCCGCAGGGTGAACCGCAGCGAGCCGGGCGCCTGCGTCCACTCGGTGGCCAGCCTCGGCCGCACCGCCACCCCGTCCGGCGCCAGCTCCACCAGGCCCTGGAACACCGCCGAGATGTAGGTCGTGTTGGGTTTGTCCAGGGTTTCCCAGCTGTCCAGGGTGAACCCGACGCCGACCCGCAGCGTGCCGTGTCCGTCGGCCGCCTGCCCGCCGCGCTCTCCCGACGAGCCCGAACACGCGGTGACGGCCAGGAAAGCGGTGACGATCACGGCCAGGCGGCCTCGGGCGAGCCTCATCGCGAGCCCTTCGCTCCAGCGGAATGCAAACGTTGGCATCGGAGCTTATCGGCTCGGTTCCGGGCCGACAAGGCCACAGGGCGGGCGTCTATCTGTCGTCAGGTAGCATCTGGATTGCAATCGTTTTCTACTTCGGGTCGGGGTCATCGTCATGACGGGTTCGAACTCCCCCACGCTCCGGGAGGTGGCCGAGCGCGCCGGCGTGCACATCACCACGGCGTCCCGCGCGCTCAACCCGTCCACCAGCTCGCTGGTCCGGGCCAGCACCCTCCGCAGGGTCAAGGCGGCCGCCCGTGAGCTGCGCTACCAGCCCAACGCCATCGCCCGAGGCCTGAAGACGGCCCGCTCGATGTCGGTCGGCGTGCTGCTCCCCGACCTGACCAACCCGCTGTTCCCGCCGATCGTCCGCGGCGTGGAGGACGTGCTCGCGGCGGCCGGCTACACCACCCTGATCGCCAACACCGACAACGACCCTCGGCGGCAGGGCACGCTGTTCGACTCGCTGCGGGCCCGCCAGGTGGATGGCTTCGTGGTGGCGACCGCGCGCCGGGAGGACGAGCTGCTGACCGAGGCGCACCGCGAGGGCGTGCGGATCGTGCTGGTCAACCGGCGGGTGGACCGGGCGGACATCCCGGCCGTGATCGGCGACGACCAGAGCGGCATCGCTCAGGCGGTGGCGCACCTGGTGGAGCTGGGGCACACCCGGATCGGGCACGTCGCCGGCCCCCAGAACACCGCGACCGGGCTGGCCAGGCTGCGGGCGTACCGGCAGGCCGTGGAGGACGCCGGGCTGGCGGCGGATCCCGCCCTGGTGGCGCGGGCGGACGGGTTCACCGAGGCGGAGGGTGCCCGTGCGCTGCGCGCGATGCTGTCGGCGACCGCCGTCCCCACCGCCGTGGTCGCGGCGAACGACATGATCGCGCTCGGCTGCCTGGACGTGTTCGCCGAGCGCGGCCTGGGCTGCCCCGGCGATGTGAGCCTGGTCGGGTTCAACGACACGCCGTTCATCGACCGGCTGACCCCGGCGTTGACCACGGTGCGGGTCCCGCACTACCAGATCGGCGCCGAGGCGGCGCGGATGCTCCTGGAGCGCCTCGGCGACCCGGACCTGCCGGCCAAGGTGATCACGTTGCCGGTCACCCTGGTGCCCAGGGCCTCGACAGCGCCGCCGCGAGGCTGATCAGCTCACGCCCCGGGTGTCCTGGACAGCGGCAGTCGGCGGTATCCGCGCAGTACCCTGGTGCGGAGCCGGTGTGGGGTGCCGGTGAGCCGGAGGTCGAACCGCTCGAACAGCGCCCGCAGCGCGATGGTGGCTTCCAGCCGCGCGAGCTGGGCGCCGAGGCAGTAGTGGATGCCGGCGGAGAACGCGAGGTGGTCGCGGGCGTTGGCCCGGGTGATGTCGAAGACGTGCGGGTCGGTGAACACCTCGGGGTCGCGGTTCGCGCCGCCGAGCAGGACCACCACGCCGCGCCCGGCGGGGACGGACCGGCCGGCGACCTCGGTGGCCTCGCCGGCCACCCGCAGGGTGAGCTGCACGGGAGAGTCGTAGCGCAGCACCTCTTCCACCGCGTTGGCCCAACCGGACGGGTCGGCGCGCAGGGCGGCGAGTTGGTCGGGGTGCTCCAGCAGGAGCGCGACCCCGTTGCCGATGAGGTTCACGGTGGTCTCGAAACCGGCGCCGAGCAGCAGCAAACCGGTGGAGCGCAGTTCGACGTCGGTGAGCCGGTCACCGTTGTCGTCCAGGTGCACCAGCCGGCTGAGCAGGTTGTCCCCGGGTTCGCGCCGCAACGAGGCGAGGTGCTCGACCGACCAGCCGTTGACCGCGCGCAGCGCCCGGTCGGCGCGTCGGAACTCCCGCCAGCGCAGGTCGGGGTCCAGCGTCGCGGCCGCCTCGTTGCCCCAGCGCAGGAAGTCCGCGCGCATGGCCGTGGGTACGCCCAGGATCTCCGCTATCACCGTCACCGGGAGCGGTGCGGCGTAGGTCTCGACGAGGTCGAAGGTGCCCGGGCCCGCCTCGATGCGGTCGAGCAGGTCGTCGGCGACCTCGCGGATGCGCCGCGTGAGCCCGGCGATCGCACGCGGGGTGAATGCGCGGGAGACCAACCCCCGGATCCTGGTGTGGTCCGGTGGGTGGAGGGTGAGCAGCGACGGTGGGTCCACCGGTCCGAGCGCCTTCGGGTCGATCGCGGCGGTCAGCACCCGGTCCAGCAGCCCGTTCCCCCCACTCCCCGGGTCGGCCAGGAAAAGCTCGTCGCGCAGGATCCTGTTGGCCACGCGGTGCGTCGCGGTGGCCGAGACCAGCCGGTTGGACACCAGCTCGCCGAGCGCGCGCAGTTGGTCGTAGCCGGCGTACGGGTGGGCGCGCAGCGCCGGGTCCGCGACCAGCCGCGAGATCAGGTCGCCTCGGCGCGCGGCGGCCCGGATGACCAGCCCCGGCAGCCCGTAGCGGATCGCCCACACCGTCGCCGACCGGGCCGTGCTCACGCGACACCCGCCTCGCGCCGCTCGGCGTGGGCAGCGCCGGCCGGATCGGTCACGGTCAGGCCGGGGTCCAGGTCCTCGGTGTTGGCGCGGATCGCCCGCACCAGGCCGGGATGGGCGGCGGCCAGCTCGCGCAGCGGCGCGGTCGCGCGGCCGCCCGGGTCGTAGGGTCGCTCGACCTTCGCCTGCACCATGACCTCCCAGCGCCGCCACAGGGCCAGCAGCAGCCCGTGCCGGTCACCGAAGATCTCGGCGTACTCGGCACGCCAGGGCAGCACCCCGCCGACCGCGCCGTCCAGCTCCTGTTCCACCTCGCGCAGCGCGGCGTAGTAGAGGTGGGTCTCTCGCCAGCTCATCGGTCCTCCCCGTCCCGTGTCCTGGGGCGCCAAAGCTATGACGACCGGCCCTGGCCGCGCGTCGCGCCGCGGTCGGCATGTGCGCTCCTACCGCGGTAGGAGGCGCCCGCCCGCCCGTCGGCGGACGCCGGTGCGTCCGTTCGTCCTTACGATGAGGCGATGCTGGCGGTGGCGACCCGGTTGCGGACGCGGATCGAGCAGAGCTGCGCCCACTACGGCACGCCCTACCCGTGGTGGATCCCGGCCTGGTCCACCCTGGCCAGCACGGTGATCACGGTCGCGGCACTGGTGCAGCACCGGCTCATGCCGCCCACCCTGCTCGTACTGGCCGCGGTGCTGGCACTGGGTCCGCTGCTGGTCTGGGCGCTCACCGGGCGGCTGCTGTGGCCCTGGCTGGAGGCGCTGCTGATGACCGCGGCGGTCACCGTGCTGCTCACCCAGCCGGCCACCATCGACGTCGCGCCGATGCTGCTCACCGTGGCGGCCGCCGAGGTGGCGGCCACCTGCCGGCCGATCCTCGCGTTGGCGGTCACCGCGCTGGGCTGCGCGGTGGCGATCGTCGCCGCGATCGCCGGACACCTGCAGGGCGCGCCGGTGTACGTGATCGGGGTCCTGCTCGGCCTGCAGGTGGGCGTCAGCCTGCGCTGGCAGATCCGCGCGCTGGACGCCGAGCGGGCGGCGCGTGCCGTCGAGCGGGAGCAGGCGGTGGTGGCCGAGCGGCAGCGCATCGCCCGCGAGGTGCACGACGTGGTCGGCCACTCGCTGAGCATCACCCTGCTGCACGTCACCGGCGCCCGGCATGCGCTGCAGCAGGACGGTGATGTGGCCGAAGCCGTCGAGGCGCTCACCGAGGCCGAACGGATCGGGCGCAGCGCGATGACCGACATCCGCCGCTCGGTCGGCCTGCTGCCGACCAACCAGCCCAGCACGCAACCCCTGCCGGACATACAGCAGATCGACACCCTGGTCGAACGCACCCGAGGCGCCGGGGTCCGGGTGGACTACCAGCGGGCCGGCGACCTGGGCTCGGTCGAGCCCGGCCGGGGGCTCGCGCTGTACCGGATCGCCCAGGAGTCGCTGGCCAACATCGTCAAGCACGCGCCGGGAGCCAGGGCCGGTGTCCGGCTCGCGGTCGAGCACGGCACGATCCGGCTGACCGTGCGCAACACGCTGCCCGCCGGGCACGCCGTCCGGCCGAGCGACGGCGCCGGCACCGGACTGGCCGGGATGGCGGACCGCGCCACCCAGCTCGACGCGCTGCTCACCGCCGGCCCGGCCGACGGCGGGTGGGTCGTGGACCTCACCGTGCCCGTCGACCGGGAACCCCCGGCCGCCGCCGCTGCCTGCCCGATCCGGCGGTGCCGCGATGACCGGCGCCGAGCCCGAGGTCCGGGTGCTGCTGGTGGACGACCAGGAACTGGTCCGCTCCGGGCTGCGCCGCATCCTGCGCCGCCGGGCCGGGTTCGTGATCGTCGACGAATGCGCCGACGGCGCCGACGTACCCGCCGCGCTCGCCGCGAACGACGCCGACGTGGTGGTGATGGACCTGCGCATGAAGCGGGTGGACGGCATCGAGGCCACCCGCAGGCTGCGCCGCGCCGGTGACCGGCCACCGGTGCTCGCCCTCACCACCTTCGACGACGACGAGCTGCTGTCCGGGGCGCTGCGCGCCGGCGCGGCCGGGTTCGTGCTCAAGGACTCCCCCGCCGAGGACCTGATCCGCGCCGTGCGCACCGTGGCCGCCGGCGAGTGCTGGCTGGACCCCACCGTCACCGCCCGGGTGCTGGCCACCTACCGACAGGCCGCGCGACCCAGCCCCGCGCACCACCGGCTCGACCAGCTCACCGCCCGGGAACGCGATGTCCTCGAAGCCATCGGCCACGGCCTGTCCAACACCGAGATCGCCGCGACGCTGTTCATCTCCGAGGTGACCGTGAAGAGTCACGTCGGCCGCATCTTCGCCAAGCTCGACCTGCGCGACCGCGCCGCCGCCATCGTCTACGCCTTCGACCACGGCGTCGTCACACCCGGTCCGAACCCCGCCTCCCGGTAGGCCGGTCAGCCTTCCGGGACGGCGCCCGCGAACGCGTCCGACGCCCACGTCGGCCTCCCGCCGACGAGCGTGAGGTCCGAGCCCAGGTGCGGGATCTCCGGCTCGGGCACGGTGAAGTAGTCGCGGTCGAGCACCACGAGGTCGGCCAGCATGCCCGGCTCCAGGCGCCCCCGGGTGGCCTCCTCGAAGCTGAACCAGGCGGCCCGCTCGGTGTAGAGGCGCAGCGCCTCGGTGCGGGTCAGCAGGTTCCCGTGGTCGGACAGCCGCCGCCCGGAGACCGTGCGGCCGGTCACGTACCAGTGCAGCGCGGTGAACGGGAGGTAGGAGGCGACCCGCATGGCGTCCGTGCCACCCCCCACCGGCACGCCCGCGTCGAGCAGCTCGCGCAGCGGCGGCAGGAAACCGGCCCGGTCCCGGGTCCACGCCGCGGTCATGTCCTCGCCCTCAAAGCGGAGCATGGCCGGGGCGAGCACGCCGGCGCCGAGTCGCCGCAGCCGCCGCACCTGGCCGGCGTCCAGGCCCTCGCCGTGCACCAGGCTCCAGCGCAGGCGGCGGATCCGGTCGGGGTCCAGGCGCTCCCACCTGCCGAGCACCAGCTCGATGGTGTCCGGCCGGATGGTGTGAATCTGCAGCGGCCAGTTCTCGCGCAGGCAGTCCCGGAAGATCTGGTCCAGCTCGGCCAGGGTCCGGTCGGAAGGTCGAGGGTCGCGTTCGATGCCGTCGTGCACGCCGTAGTGCACGATCTCGCCCATGCCGAGCACGCGCAGCATGTCGTCGCCGAGGCCGGGCGGGAGGAAGCGCAGGTAGCCGGGCAGCTCCTCGGGCTCGCTGCCGGGTTTGCTGGAGTGGACGGTCAGGCGGGTACGGACGGTCAGCCGGTTCTGTCGCCAGGCCTCGTACACGGCGCGGTAGACGTCCGGACCGGAGTTCGACCCGCCGCCGTCGATCAGCCCGGTCAGGCCGCGCCGGCTCATCTCGGCCGACGCGGCGGCGGTCGAGTCGACCTGCTCGTCCAGGGTCGGCACCGGCAGCCGCCAGTACAGCCAGCGCAGCGCCGCCATGCCGCGCAGGACGCCGCCGTCGGTGTCGACGTTGGCCGGGTTCTCCCCGTCCGCGACCGCGCGGGCCAGGTCGACCTCGGCCATCGCGCGGGTGTTGAGCATGCCCCAGGCGTAGCCGCACTGCAGGAACACCGGGTGGCCCGGCGCGGCGCGGTCCAGCTCGTCGCGGGTCGGGCCGCGCCGCTCCGCGCACTGGCCAGGGTGCCAACCGCCGATCACCCTGATCCAGGTGCCGGGCGGGCGTTGCGCGGCGGCGCGGGCGATCCGGTCCAGCCCGGTGGCCAGGTCGGCGATGTCCTCCCAGCGCACCTCGTCGTTCCAGGTCAGTCCGGCGCGGACGAAGTGGACGTGGGAGTCGATCAGGCCCGGGACCACGCGGCGGCCGCCGACGTCCACGACCGTCGTGTTGGCGGTGGCGTGCTCGCGCGCGTCGGCCGAGGCGCCGGCGAACAGGACGCGGCCGCCGCGTATCGCCAGCGCGTCCACCTCGGGCGCGACATCCGGGTCGGCGGCCAGGGTGGTGACCTTGGCGTTGACCAGCAGCAGCTCCGCTTCCGGCCTCATCGGTCGAGCCCGTCGGTGACCGCGACGTCCTCGGGCTCCAGGGTCAGGCCGGCGGCGCGGGCCTGCTCGACCAGCAGCACCGCGAAGTCCTCGTCCACGTGCCCGCGCCCCACCGCCGACTGGATCAGCTGGTGGGTCAGCGACGCCACCGGCATCGGCACCTCCAGCTCCCGCGCCGCCGCCAGGCCCAGGTCGAAGTCCTTGCGGAGCAGGACCGGGGTGAAGGTCGGCGTGAGGTCCAGGTTGACCATCGCCGGCGTCTTGTACCGGGTGAACGTCGAGCCGAGCACGCTGCCGTTGAGGAACTCCAGGAACGCGGACCGGGACACGCCGCCCTTCTCCGCGAGCACCGTCACCTCGCTCAGCGACTGGGCGACGACGCCGAGGAACACGTTGTGGCACAGCTTCACCAGCCGGGCCGTCTCCCCCTCGCCGACGTAGGTCACCTGGGATCCCAGCGCGCGCAGCAGCGGCAGCGCCTGGTCGTAGGCCGCCCTCGGGCCGGAGACGACCACGCCGAGCCGCCCGGCGCGGACCACCTCGCCGTTCCCGCTGACCGGGGCGGCCAGCATGCCGGTGCCGGCCTTCGCGGCCTGCTCCCTGACGCGCGCGGACACCTCCGCGGAGACCGTCGAGGCGTCCACCAGGACCTTCGGCGCGACACCGGACGCGGCGAGCACGCCGTCCGGGCCGAGCACCACGTCGGCGAGGTCGGACGAGGACGCCACCATGGTGAACACGACGTCACGGTCGGCCAGGTCGGCGGCGCTGTCCACCAGCACGGCGCCCCGCTCGGCCAGCGGCTCCGCCTTCGCCCGGGTCCGGTTCCACACCGCGACGTCGTGGCCGGCCGCGAGCAGCCGCGCGGCCATCGGGAAGCCCATCCGGCCGGTACCCACCCAGCCCACGCTGGGTCCACCGCTGTCGGTCATTGATCACGTCCTCGGGTCGGTCAGTACGGGTTCGCGACGAACAGCTCGTCGGCGGGGAACAGGGTGATCACCCGCGGGCCCTCGGCGGTGACCACTACCTCCTCCTCGATCCGCGCCGCCGAGATGCCGTCGGTGGCCGGGCAGTAGGTCTCCAGCGCGAAGACCATCCCCTCGACGATCTCCCTCGGATGGTCCAGCGAGTTCAGCCGGCTGATGATCGGCCGCTCGTGCAGGCCCAGCCCGAGCCCGTGGCCGAACTGCAGCCCGAACGCGGCCATCTCGTCCGGGAATCCGAAGTCCTGCGCGCGCGGCCACACCCTGGCGATGTCGTCGGTGCCGACACCGGGCTTGACCAGCTCGATCGCCGCGTCGATCCACTCCCGGCACCGGGTGTAGGCGTCCCGCTGGGCCGAGGTGGCCCGTCCCACCGAGAACGTGCGATAGTAGCACGTCCGGTAGCCGTTGTAGCTCTGGATGATGTCGAAGAACGCCTGGTCACCGGGGCGGATCAGCCGGTCGGAGAAGTTGTGCGGATGCGGGTTGCAGCGCTCCCCGGACACCGCGTTGATCGCCTCCACGTCGTCCGAGCCGAGCTCGTAGAGCCGCTTGTTGGCCAGCGCGACGATGTCGTTCTCCCGGATGCCGGGGCGCAGCGCCTCGCTGATCAGCTGGTACACGCCGTCGACCATCGAGGCGGACATGGTGAGCAGCATGATCTCGTCGTCCGACTTGCGCTGGCGCGCGTCCAGCATGACCTGCTGGGCGTCCCGCACGTCCATCCCGACCCGCTGCAGCTCGAGCAGCATGGGCGTCTCGGCGATGTCCACGCCGATCGGAAGGTCGGCCACCCCCTGCTCGGCCAGGATCGAGCGGATCTCGGCGACCGCGCGGGCGACCAGGCCGGCGTCCGGGGGTATCCCGCCGCGCAGGCCCAGCATGCCGGCGTGGATGTTCTCGGCGCGCAGCCACGGGGCGTGCAGGCGGTGGTAAGCCGCCGCCGAGCCGAAGTCCCACAGCACGGGCTCGCCGGTGCGGGTCAGCAGGGCGTACCTGGCGACCTTGTCGCGCGCCCACTCCCCGATCATCGTGCTGGTCAGGTACCGGATGTTGTTGACGTCGAACACCAGCAGGGCGCCCAGCTCGGAGGCGTCCAGCGCCTCCCGCGCGCGGGCGAGTCGGTAGCGCCGGAGCCTGTCGAAGTCGACCCGCGACTCGAAGTCCACACCGGCGTGGCCCGGAGCTGGGGTGGTCGCCATCTCGCCCCCTCAACAGCATTGCAATCGATTGCTGTCGCCCTCAGACTGCCGCGAGGGCGCGACGGTTGTCAATAGCGGACGGTCCTGGTGCAAACGACTGCAGTACGGCTACCCGGTGGCTTCGGTGGTGAACGCCCGGTGGGCGCGGTGCAGGGCGTAGGCGCCGATGGCGGTCAGCGCGGCGGCGGCCACCAGGGTGGCGGAGTGGCCGCCGAGCACCGTGACGGCGAGGCCGGCGAGCAGCGGTCCGGCGGCGCGCGCGGCGACCACGAAGAGGGAGAGGGTGCCGTTGATGCGGGGGTAGTGGCGCGGCCCGTAGTAGTCCACCAGCAGCGTGCCGCGCAGCAGGTCGGGCAGCCCGTACCCGAGGCCGAAGAACACCACCAGCGTGATCACGGTGCCGGTGGCCGCCGGGGTGTGGCCGGTGGTGAGCAGCGGCGCCGGCAGGGCCAGGGCCTGCGCGACGAACAGCAGGATCGCCGTGCGCTGCGCGGGCAGCCAGGGTTGCAACGCCGTGCAGGCCAGCCGTCCGAGCACCTGGAAGGCACCGACCGCGCCGGCGGCGAGGGTGGCCTGGGGCAGCGAGTAGCCGCGGCCGGCGAGGTAGGCGACCAGGATGACGGTCACGGCGAGCTTGCCGGCGGTGTGGCTGACGATGCCGAGGGTGAACCACCGGAACGACGCCAGCCGGGTGATCGCGCCGCCGGTGGTGTCCGGCCGCGACGGCGGCTCGGGGTCGGCGGGCCGGCCGTCGGGGTGCGCGCCGATGTCGGAGGGCCAGCGCCGCAGCAGCCCGGCGTGCAGCGGGACGGTGACCAGGCCCAGCACCCCGGCCAGCACCACCAGCGTGGTGCGCCAGCCGTAGGCGCCGACGAGCACGCCGGTCAGCGGGACGAACACGGTGCTGGACAGGCCGCCGGCGATGGTCAGCACCAGCACGGCGCGGGCGCGGTGCCGGCTGAACCAGGCGGCGGTGACGGCGAACGCCGGCTCGTAGAGGGTGGCCGCCATGGCCAGCCCGGCCAGCACGAACGCCGCATAGAACGTGACCGGCGAATGCACATGAGCCCAGGTCAGCAACGCGGCGACCCCGAGCAGGCTGCCGGCGGTCATGACGCCCCGGGCGCCGTGGCGCGCCAGCCAGTGCCCGACGGGGACGGCGACCACGCCGGAGACCGCCACCCCCGTGGTGTACGCGCCGTTGAGCTGGGCGGTCGACCAGCCCAGCTCGGCGCTCATGGGCACCACGAACACCGAGAACGCGTAGATGAGCACGCCCCACGAGACCAGCTCGGTGACGGCGAGGCCGGCCACCATCCACCACCCGTAGAACACCCGCCGTCCTGACACGGCGCGGGCGGGCGTACGGGGGCCGGACGTCATGGGTCGATGGCGAGCAGGGCTTGGCTGAAGGCGGCGGCCGGGTCGGCGTCGACCAGGGCGCGGCGGTGGCTGATCCACAGGGTCTTGCGCAGCGGTGGCCCGTCCAGCGCGAGGGCGCGCAGCCGGCCGGCGGTCACCTCGGCGGCCGCGGCCGCGGCGAGCACCAGGGAGACCCCGAGGCCGGCCTGGACGGCGGCCTTGACCGCGGCGGTGCTGCCCAGGTTCACCGCGGCGGGCAGCCGGGCGGCGTCGGCGCCGAGCGTGCGGGCCAGCAGGGTCCCGGTGCCGCTGGCCGGTTCGCCGCCGAGCAGCGTCTCGCCGGCCAGCTCGTCGACGCCCACGCTGGCCCGGCCGGCCCACGGATGGTCCGGGCCGACGATCACGACCAGGGGTTCGTCCCGCCACGGCGTGGCCTCGAAGCCGGGCCGCCGGTCCCACCACTCGGTGAGCGCGACGTCGACGGCCCCGGTGTCCAGCTCGTCGAGGACCTCCCGGTTGGTGCCCATCCGCTGCCGGATCCGGTAGCGCCCGGCGTGCGCGCGGCCGATCGAGCTGATCGCCGGCTGCAGCAGGTAGATGCCGATGTTCGAGGCGGCGCCGACGACCAGCTCGGGATCGCTGAACAGCCGAGCCGCCCGCTCGGACAGCTCCAGCAGGGCGCGGGCGTACCGCTCGAACGCCGCGCTCGCCGGCGCCGGAACGCACCGGGTGGACGATCGTTCTATCAAGCCGGTCCCCAGCTCGGCCTCCAGCCGCCGGATGTGCTGCGACACCGCGCCCTGGGTGACGCCGAGCCGCGCCGCCGCCGCCCGGAACCCGCCGGTGTCGAGCACCGCGACGTAGGCCGCCACCTGGTTGAGGTTCATCGCGGGCACCTCGGGGTAATCGCGCCGTCGGGGTGCCGGCCCGCCAGCGCGTCGCGCACCTGCTCGGCGGCGGCCAGCCCCATCTCACGCCGCACCTCGCCCACCGCCGAACCCAGGTGCGGGGTGAACACCGTCCGGGGATGCTCCAGCAGGCCGGCCGGGATCCCGTTCGACGCCGCGGTGTCCTCGAACGCGAACACGTCCGCCGCGTACCCGCCCAGCCGGCCACCGTGCAGCGCCTCGGCGACGGCGTGCTCGTCCACGACCGAGCCGCGCGACGCGTTGACCACGCACGCCCCCGGCCGCATCCGCCCCAGCGCCTCGGCGTCCACCAGGTGCCGGGTCCGCTCCGTCAACGGCACCAGCGGCACCACCACGTCGCTGCCGGCCAGCAGCTCGGGCAGCGTCACCCGCCGCGCGCCGAGCCGACGCTCCTCGGCCTCGGGCAGCGGGACCGGATCGCTGTACACGACAGCGGCCTCGAAACCGGAAAGCCGGGACGCCACCGCCCGCCCGATCCGCCCCATCCCGATGATGCCGACGCACGCACCCGCCAGCCCACCGCCGTAGAACCGGGGCCGCCACCCCGTGTGCCGGCCGGACCGCACCCAGGCGTCGCCCTCCACCAGCCGCCGCCGCAGCGCCAGCGTCAGCCCCACCACCAGCTCCGCCGTGGGCGCCGTCAGCAGCTCGGCCAGCACCGTCGCCTGCACCCCGCGCCGCACGCAGGCCGCCACGTCGATCGTGTCGTGCCCCTTGAACACCCCGCTGACCACCCGCAGCCGTGGGCACGCCGCCAGCAGCTCGTCATCCACCCGGTCGGCCATGCACGCCACCAGGCCGTCGGCCTCCCCCGCCCTGGCCAGCACCTCGGCGCGCGACCACACCCCCTGCTCGCGCGACGGCCCCACCGGACGGCAGAACTCGGCCAGCCTGGCCGTCACGTCCGGATGCACCCAGTGCGTCACCACAACGCGCATACGATGACGCTAACTCATCGAACCCAGGATTGAATAGTCAGACGTCCTCGATGGTCCGCATCCGTTCGTCGGCGGCGGACCCGAGGCGGGCGTGCACCGCCGCGATCAGGGCCTCGGTCAGGGCGGTGGGCGCGACCAGGCTGTCGAACGAGCCGCCGGCCTCGACCCGGGCGGACAGCACCACCCCCGCGATGTCCGCGATGGGCGACAGCCACGGGTCGGTGACCAGGATGACCTTGGCGCCCCGGTCGGCGGCGGCCCTGGCCAGCGTGATCGTGGTGTCCTGGTAGCGGCGGACGTCGAAGGCCACGCACACGTCGCGCCGGCCGAGGTCGACCAGGAAGCTCGGGTCGTCGTTCGGGTGCGGGGTGTGCACGCGGGTGCGCGGCCGCAGCAGCCGCAGGTGCCGGTCGAGGTAGGTGGCCAGCAGGTGGGAGAACCGGCCGCCGAAACAGGTGATCCGGTGGGCCGGGTCGCTGATCAGCGAGACGGCGCGTTCGAACTCGTGCTCGGCGAGGGTCTGGAAGGTCAGGCGGATGCCGTTGGTGGCGGTCTCGGCGACGATTCCGGCCAGCTCCGAGGTCGGTGACCCGGCGGTGATGCGGGCCGGCAGCGTCAGCGGCGACGCGCGCCGGGCCTGCACCTCGGCGCGCAGCGTGCCCTGGAAGTCGCGGTAGCCGGCGAAGCCCAGCCGGGTGAGGAACCGCAGGACCGTCGGGGCGCTGACGTTGGCCCGCTGCGCCAGCGCGTGCGACGACTCCAGGCCCGCCGCCGGGTAGTGCGCGAGCAGCACCCGCGACAGCTTCAGCTCGGCGGGGGACAGCCTGTCCTGCGCGGTGCGGATCAGGTCGGCGACGCTGGGCCCCTCCTGAGACGACGTGTGAGACGGCGTGTGAGACGAGGTGGACACGACCGGACCCTACGGGCGGGCAGCCGCCGCGTACCCGGCGAGCAGCGCGCGCGCCACGTCACCGACGCTGTCGTCGGGCGGCACGAACGTGGACGAGTGCAGCCGCTCCCGCCGGTCGCCCTGCCCGACGCCGACGAACATCATCAGCGACGGCATGACCGTCGAGTAGTGGGCGAAGTCGTCGGAGCCGGTGGAGCGCAGCGTGTCGTCGACCCTGGCGCCCAGACTCGGCAGCACCTCGGCGGTGGCGGCGGCGACGGCGGCGTCGTTGACCAGGGCGGGCTCCCCGTCGACGATCTCGACGGCGCCGGTGCAGCCGTGCGCCCTGGCCACGAGCTCGACCAGCTCGGGCAGTTGGGCGAGCACGGCCCGGCGGGTGTCCGGGTCCATCGCCCGCACCGTCCCCCTGGCCGTCGCCGCGTCCGGCAGCACGTTCGCCGCCTCCCCCGCCCGCAGCGTCGTCACGCTGATCACCACCGGGTCCATCGGGTCCGCCCGCCTGCTCACCAGGCTCTGCAGCGCCACCACCACCTGGGCGAGGGCGTACACCGGGTCGCGGGCGAGGTGGGGATAGGCCGCGTGCCCGCCGGCGCCCCGCACCTCGATGGTGAACTCGTCGGAGGAGGCGTTCACCGTTCCGGGCGTGCAGGCCACCGTGCCGGCCGGCAGCAGCGGCTGCACGTGCGCGCCCACGATGACCCCGGCCTGCTCCGCGCGCAGCAGCCCGGACTCGCGGATGTCGCGCGCGCCCGACGGATAGGTCTCCTCGCGCGGCTGGAGCACCGCCAGCAGCGGCGCCGGGCCGCCGACGGCGTCCACCGCCCTGCACAGCGCGACCAGCGCGGCCAGGTGCACGTCGTGCCCGCAGGCGTGCATGACACCGGGGCGCCGCGAGGCCCAGGCCACCCCGGAGGCCTCGGTCACGGCGAGGGCGTCCAGCTCGGCTCGTACCGCGACCGCCGGGCCGGCGCCGCCGACGCGCAGCAGCGCCCCGGTCCCGGCCACCGGCCGAGCCGCCGAGCCGCCCGGCAGCGCCGCGAGCACCCGCCGCAGGGTGGCCGCCTCCTCGCCAGACAGCTCGGGCCGGCCGTGCAGCTCGTGGCGCAGCTCGACCGCCGCCGGCAGCTCCAGCTCCAGCCGCCGGCGCAGCTCCCCGAGATCAGTAGGCATCGGCGACCCGCCGGATCCGCTCGGCCGAGGTGAGGCCGGCCAGGTGGGCCAGCTCGTGGCGCTTCACCGCGAGCTGGGTGGCGATGAGCCGTTCGTCGAACCAGGACCCGACGACGGCGTCCTCGGTGAGCGCCCCCAACGCCTCGTCGAGCGAGGCGGGCAGCGCGGGTACACCGGCCACGCTGGCCCGTTCGGGCCACACCACCGGGTCGGGATAGTCACCGGTGATCCCGGCCAGCCCGGCCCTGACCAGCGCGGCGAGCGTCAGCCACGGGTTGGCGGTGGCGTCCGAGGCGCGGTACTCGAGGTTGTACTGCCCGGCCGGGTCCGCCCCGGCCACGGTCGGGGTCGGGCAGATGCGCAGCAGCGCCTCCCGGTTGTGCTCGCCCAGGAAGACCCCGCCGACGCTCCAGCGGTGCGGGGTGAGCCGCAGGAACGACACCGGGCTCGGCGCGGTCCAGGCGGTGAGCGCCCCGGCATGGCGCAGCACGCCCGCGCCGAAGCGGCACCCGATCTCGGACAGCCGCCCGGGCCGGCTCGGGTCGAACAGCGCCGGCGCGTCCTGGTCGTCGACGAGGCTGAGGTGCACGTGCACCCCGCTGCCGGTGCCGTCCGGATGGTGCAGCGGCGCGAACGAGGCGGACAGGCCCCGCCTCAGCGCGAGGTCGCGGACCAGCTCGCGCGCCAGCACCGCCCGGTCGGCCGCGACCAGCGCGTCGGCCGGCGCGAGGGTGATCTCGAACTGGTGCTCGCCGTACTCCGGCAGCCACGTCTCCGGTTCGAGCCCGCAGTCGGCGAGCAGCCGGAGCAGGTCCGCCCCGAACGGGTCGGCGTCGCGGTGGCGGCGCAGCGAGAACGGCGCGGACGGGGGAAGCCCGCGCAGCACGAACTCGTGCTCGAAGCTCGCGACCACTCGCAGCCCGGTGGCCTCCCGCAGGTCGGCGAGGGCGCTCCGCAGCGCACCGCGCGGGCAGCACGCCCAGCCGGTGCCGTCCGGGAGCGTCTGGTCGGCCAGGTACAGCCGCAGGCCCGGCCGCTCGCCATCGGCGGGGATGTCCACCCGCGTCGACGGGTCGGGCAGCAGCCGCAGGTCGCCGGTGGAGCCGAAGACGTCGTCGGGGGCGATGTCCCCGAAGGCGGTCAGGGCGAGGTTCGCCGGCACCCACCCGGTCCCCGAGGCCAGGACGCCGGGCTCGGCGGTCGCGGGCGCGCCCCGGCCTCGAACCTGACCGGCCAGGTCGCAGGTGGCCACAAAGATGTCGGAGACGCCCGTCACCCCGATACTTGTACCAGACGTGTCGAACACAATCGTTGACCCCGCGCTTGTAACGTGCATAACATCCCGCGCAATTGTCGGCGAGAGAGCGGAGCGCTGGATGGACACCGCGGCGGCGGTTGAGCAGGTTGTCGCCCACCTGGAGCGACACCGCGACCTGCCCATTGAGCTGACCCGGGAGCTGGTCCGGATCCCGACGGTCAACCCCAAGTTCGAGGTGGCCGAGGGCCGCAACCGGGAGACCGAGGCGCAGCGGCTGGTGGCCGCCCGGCTCGCCGACGTCGGCCTGGAGGTCGAGCGGTACGAGGTGACCCCGGACCGGCCCAACGTGTACGCCTACCGCGCCGGCTCCGAGGAGCGCAGCCTGGTCATCAACGGCCACATCGACGTGGTCCCGGCCGGCGACCCGGACACCTGGTCGGTGGACCCGTTCGGCGCCGAGGTCCGCGACGGGCGCCTCTACGGGCGCGGCGGGTACGACATGAAGGCCGGCATCGCCGCCGCGATCGCCGCGGCCACCGCGATCCACGAGTGCGGGCTGGAGCTGGCCGGCCGGTTCGAGGTGCACAGCGTGGTGGACGAGGAGGCCGGCGGGTTCGGCACCAAGGACCTGGTGGCTCGCGGCCGCACCGCGTCGGCGGTGATCGTCGGCGAGCCCACCGAGGGCCACGTGATGCCGTGCCAGCCCGGCCTGGAGTGGGTGCGGGTGACCATCCGGGGCCGCAGCGCGCACGCCGGCTGGCGCTACAACGACATCTACCCGCAGCGCGACACCCCGGACCGGACCAGGCCGGGCATCAACGCCGCCGAGCTGGCCAGCCGGTTCATCACCGCGGTCGGCCAGCTCGAACGGGACTGGGGCACCCGCAAGCCGGCGCACCCGCTGCTGCCGCCCGGGATCACCACGATCAACCCTGGCGTGGTGCAGGTCGGATCGGGCATCGGCCCGGACGGGCTGCCGGTGACGATGACCAACCCCGCGACCACCCCGGACGTCGCCGTGATCGACTTCGACCTCAAGTACCTGCCCACCGAGACCTCGGCCGAGGTCCGCGCCGAGTTCGAGCGGTTCGTGGCGAGCTGGGCGGCGCAGGACTCCTGGCTGCGCGAGCATCCCCCGACCGTGCGCTGGGAGCTGGGCGACCTGCACTTCCCCGCGTTCGACACGCCGCTGGACTTCCCGCTGGTCGACACCATCCGCCGGCAGCGCGCGGCGCTGGGCAGGACCACCGAGGTGACCGGGTTCGTCGCGGTCTGCGACGGCGCGTTCTACCGCCCCACCGGCGCCACGCCGCTGATTCACGGCGCGCGCGGCGCCGAGGCGCACGGACCGGACGAGTGGGTCGACACCGAGTCGATCGTGGACACGGCGAAGGTGTACGCGGCCGCCGCGATCGAGTACTGCGGGCTCTCATGACCGAGAACGAGGCCTCGCTCGCCCAGCGGTACCGGCAGCCCAAGGGCGTCGAGCAGTACGGCATCGAGGCCATCCCGGACGAGAAGAAGACGGTCCGCTGGTGGGACGTCTCCTTCATGATCGTCAACTTCCTGATCAACCCCGGCATGATCCTCATCGCCGGTGGGGCCGTCGCGGCCGGGCTGCCGTTCTGGGCCGCCGTCGCCGCGATGGTGGCCGGCATCGTCGTCGCGTTCGGCGCCTACTCCGTGATGGCCACCGTCGGCGTCGACTACGGCCTGCCGGGCCAGGTCGGCACCCGGATCACGTTCGGCATCCGGGGCGCCCAGTGGATCCCGTCCGCGCTGCACGTCATCAGCTCGGTCTACTGGTTCGCCTTCCAGACCGTGGCCGGCGCGCTCGGGATCATCGCCGTGCTGCGCGCCCTGACCGGGCACACCGTCAACTTCGCGCTGGTCAGCGTGCTGTTCGCGATAGTGCAGGCGGGGGTCGCGCTGATCGGCTACGAGTCGGTCAAGGTGCTGTCCAGGATCGCGTTCCCCACGAAGATCATCTTGACGCTGGTGTTCATCGCGCTGCTGATGACCCACGACGACCCGCACTATGCCCCCGGCGCCGTGCTCGGGTTCGACGTGCACATCCCCTGGCAGTGGTCGGTGTTGGCGCTGTGGCTGAACAGCGTGATCGCGGCCTGGCTGTCGATGATCACGAACGCCAGCGACTTCTGCCGCTACTCGCGCAGCCGGGTGGACATGTGGCTGGGCACCATGGCCGCCGCGGTGGTCGGCACGCTGGTCGCCGCGTTCGTCGGCTGCTACGCGGCGGTGGCCTCCGGCGGGAACGCCAACGCCTTCGACGTCATCGCCCAGGTCACGAACAACCCGTTGCTGCTCGGGTTCGTGCTGCTCTACATCGTGCTGGACAACTGGACGATCAACGTCCTGAACATGTACACGGCGGGGCTGGCGCTGGTGAACATCGTGCGGCGGCTGGGGCGGTTCTGGGCGACGCTGGGGCTGGCGGTGATCGGCGTGGTGCTGTCGTTGCTGCCGGAGCTGGTCACCGGGTTCACGGACTTCATGACGGTGATGGGCAACCTGTTCGCGCCGGTCGCCGGGGTGCTGGTCGCGGACTACCTGTTCTGCAAGCGGATGGGCATCGACGTGGCCGACCTGTTCGCCGCGGAGGGCAGGTACCGGTACTGGTCGGGGTTCAACTGGCTGGCCGTCGGCTGGACGGTCGCCGGCTTCCTGGTCTACCTGGTGCTGCCCCAGGCGGCGGTGCAGTCGCTGAGCTGCATGGTGATCACCATGGTCGGGTACCTGGTGACCGCGCGGCTGCTCGCCCGGCATTCGGACACGCTGCGGGCGGCCAACGCGCCGGTCACCGCCCAGCGGGATCTGGACGTCGCCCCGGAGAATGCGCCGTGATCGTGGACTTCCACACCCACGTCGACGACATCCCGGCGTTGGGCTGGCACCTGCCGGCGCGGGAGGTGCTGGACCAGCTCGACGAGGCGGGCGTGGACCGGGCGGTGGTGATGACCATCGTGGACGCCCCGGCGCTGCGGCCGGACGCGCTGGAGCGGCTGGCCGAGGCCTGCGCGTCGGCGGGCGGCCGGCTCTATCCGTTCGCGCGCGTGCACCCCTGGTACGAGCAGGCGCCCGGGCTGCTGGCGCGCGCCCTGGACGAGCTGGGCTACCGGGGGGTGAAGCTGCACGGGGTGTCCACGCTGGCGCATCCCGGCGAGGAGCCGGTGGTGCGGCTGCTGCGGATCGCGGCGGAGCGTGGCGTGCCGGTGATGTTCCACTCCGGGGACGACCCGTTCACCACGCCGTGGGAGCTGGCCGATGCGGCGCGGGCGGTGCCCGACGCCACGGTGGTGCTGGCGCACATCGGCGGCTACGGGCACACCGAGGACGCGATAGCCGTCGCCGAGGCGCTGCCCAACGTCTACCTGGACACCTCCGCGATGCCATACCCCCGGGCCATCGGCGCGGCGGTGCGCCGGGTCGGCGCCGAGCGTGTCCTGTTCGGCTCGGACGCGCCCGGTTGCCCGGTCCCCCTCGAGCTGGACAAGGTGCGCCTGGCCGGGCTGACCGAGCCGGACCTCGCCCTGGTGCTGGGAGGCAACGCGCTGCGCCTGCTGGACGGAGGCGCCCGGTGACCGCCGTCGTGGACGCGTGCGTCTTCCTGGGCCGGTCCCGGTACGGCGGCGAGCTGACGCTGCCCTCCGCGACCGAGCAGGCCGCCGCGCTGGGCGTGCGCACCCTGGTCGCGACCGCCGCCGCGCCGCCGGACCGGGACCTCCCGGCCGCCACCGCCCGGCTGCTGGACGCCGCCGCATCCTCGCCTCACTCGCCGGCGGGGCTGGAAGGGCGCTCTTCTGTTGGCCGCCACCCGATCGGTGCGGGTCGCGCCGACACGACCACCACCGGCCCGGTGCGCATCGCCGTGCTGGCCCGCGTCGATCCCTGGGAGCCGGGGGCGGTGCGGGCGGCGCGGGACGCGCTGGCCGCCGGCGCGGTCGGGCTGTTCCTGCACCCCTGGGAGGAGACGTTCCGGATCAACGACCACGAGCTGCTCGGCCCGCTGATGCGGCTGCTCGCGGAGGCCGGCAAGCCGGTGGTCGCGGAGGCCGGCTTCCCGTGGGTGTCCGAGCCCGCGCAGCTCGCCGACCTCGCCGCGCGGCACCCTGACGTCGCGGTGGTCGGCACCCGGGGCGGACACATGAACATGAGCGGCCTGTCCGGCCAGACCGCGCTGCGTGCCCTGCGCGCCGCGCCCAACCTGCACCTGCTCACCAGCGGCGTGTACCGGCAGGACTGGCTGCGGTCGGTGGTCGACGAGCTGGGCGCCGAGCGGCTCTGTTACGGCTCGCTCGCGCCCGTGCTGGACCCGCGCCTGGAGCTGGCGCGGCCGTCGGCGTTCCCCGAACCGGCCGTCCGCGACCAGCTGCTCTCCGGCACCGCGACCCGCCTGTTCGGACTGCCTACCTGACCGCCTTCGCGATCTGGTCGAGCGCGTACGGCAGCGACAGCAGGGTGCTCTGAGACATGGCCGCGCCGACCGCCGGCCCCTCGCTGTCGAGCACGTAGGAGGCCTTCCCGGCGCGCACCGCCGGCAGGCTGGCGAACAGCGGGTTGTTCCGCAGCGCCTGATGGTCCGCCTCGTCCCCGATCACGAAGATGCGGTCGAGGTTGATCATATCGACGCGCTCCGGCGACAACCTCACGTAGAACTTCCCACCCGCTATCCCGTCGATCTCCGGGCTGGCCCTGAACCCCATGTTCGCGAGGATGCGACCACGAACGTCGGTGCTGGTGAACGGCGCGATCGAGTCGCTGTACCAGGAAACGGCCACCGCAGTCTGGCCCGCGAACTCCGGATGCGCCGCGCGGACGGCGGCGAACTTCTGCTCGATTCCCGCGACGAGCTTTCCGCCGTCCTCCGCCTTGCCGACCGCCCGCGAGATCTGCAGCGCATTGTCCTGCCACCGGGCGCTGAACGGCTCCGCCTCCGCCTTCGTCCGCCCGACCGTAGGGGCGATCTTCGACAACCTCTCGTACGCCGCCCTGTCGATGTCGGAGTAGACCGCGACGATCAGGTCCGGCCGCAGCACCGCGATCTTCTCGTAGTTCGGCTGGCTGTCGCCGTTGGCCATGACGACCTCCGGCCTGACGTCGCCCCACGCCGCCTTCACCCACGGCCACTGGGTGTTGATGTCGGGGTCGCGCCCTGGCGGATTGGCGTACTGGTCGACCATCCCGACCGGCCGCACGCCGAGCGCGAGCAGCGCCTGGTCGTCGGTGTACCCGAGCGCCACCACCCGCCTGGGCGCCCGAGGCACCTCGGTGGACCCGAAGAAGTGCTCCACGGTCACCGGGAACACCCCGCCCGCGTCGCCCCCCTGACCGTCCGACCGGTCACCGGACGCGCCCGCGCCACACCCGGCCAGGACGGTCATGGTCGACAATACGACGGCCACCCACTTCCAGACATTCACGCCGTAAAATCTACAGCCCGCCGCTTACCATTCAGGCATATCCGCACGTGTCCGAGATCACGGCAGGGGGAAACCCGGTGTTCGCCAGGCTTCACCACGTACAGCTCGCGATGCCAAAGGGACAAGAGGAGCGGGCGCGCCAGTTCTACGTCCACATCCTCGGCATGCTGGAGATCGACAAGCCGGAGGTCCTGGCCGCCCGGGGCGGAGCGTGGTTCCGGGCCGGAGACGTCGAACTGCATCTGGGCGTCGAAGAAGCCTTCCGACCCGCCCGAAAGGCGCATCCGGGCATCCTCGTCGACGACCTGGACGCACTCGCGGACCGCCTCGCCACCGCCGGCCAGCCCACGGCCTGGGACGACGACTTCCCCGGCCACCGCCGCATCTACGCCCACGATCCGTTCGGCAACCGGCTGGAGTTCCTGCAGCCCCTCGCCGGCGACGGAGGTATCAGCGGGCCGGCACCCCGCCTCTAGTGTCGTGTCGCCGGTGGTCGGCGGCGTGAACGGGAGGATCAGCATGTCTCGGAGTTGTGGGTCTGTCCAGAACTATTTCCGTCAGGTCGATGTTTTCCCGGAGCTGCGCAGAAACCAGGCCATTCTCGAAAGCCTCACGGCGGCGTCGGCCCGGCAGGGCGCGCTCGAGCGTGAGTTCCCGCGCCGGATACCGGTGGCGGTACACAGCTTGTTCACCACCGCCGAGGACGACCTGACCGACGCGCAGGTCAATTCTCAGATCGACGTGCTCAACGAGGACTACAATGCCAAGAATGCCGACCTGGCCAATGTCCCGGCGGCATTCCAGGGCCTGATCGGCACGCCGGGGCTGGAGTTCGCGCTCGCCACCACCGACCCGAAGGGAAAGAAGACCAACGGCATCACCCGAACCAGGACCAGGGTCAAGGAGTTCGGGGTGAACGACGCGATGAAGTCCTCGGCGACCGGCGGGCACGACGCATGGGACACGACGCGCTATCTCAACCTGTGGGTCTGCCGGCTCAGCGGGAGCCTGTTGGGCTACGCGCAGTTCCCCGGCGGTGACCCGGCGACCGACGGCGTCGCCATCACCAGGTCGGCGTTCGGCCGGCACGGCTCGGCGGTCGCGCCGTTCGACCTCGGCCGCACGGCGACCCACGAGATCGGCCACTACTTCAACCTGTCCCACATCTGGGGCGAGGCCCGCGTCCCGACCTGCTCCGACAGCGACTCCGTCGACGACACGCCCAACCAGTGGGGGCCGAACAACGGCAAGCCCACGTTCCCGCACGAGTCGTGCCACAACAGCCCGAACGGGGACATGTTCATGAACTACATGGACTACGTGGACGACGACACCATGGTGATGTTCAGCGAGCAGCAGGTGCGGCGCATGCACGCCACGCTGGAGTTCTCGCGGGCGGACCTGGGGAGCCCGCGCTGACCCCCGGCCTCACCGACCGGGTCTGGCTGCACTCGTTCGAGGAGGACACCGCCGCCTTCGCGGTCTACCGGCCGGAGGGCTACCCGTTCTCGCCCGCGCGTGGCCGGGACGGGGTGTGGCTCGGCGGCGACGGCGGGTTCCGGTACTTCGCCCCGGGCCGCGACGACAGGCCCGAGGAGACGGCCGGCGCCTGGCGGTGGGACCCGGGGCGGCCGGGGCGGATCACCGCCACGGCGGCGGGGCGGGACATCGAGCTCTACCTCGACTCCGGGACCGAGGAATGGCCGAGGCTGCGGTGGCCGCACCGCTGAACCAGGCAAGGAGGATCACATGAGGCTCGTGCTGTTCGACCTCGGCGACACCCTCGAGGCCGACGATGTTCCGCGACCGGGCGCGGTGGAGACCCTGCGGGAGATCTCCTCGTTGCGTCCGGCGGGGGTGCTGCTCGGGCTGCTCTCCGATTTCGAGATGCCCGTGGATCCCTTCCAGCTGCCGTTGATCCAGCAGAAGTACTACGCGATCCTCGACACGCTCGGCATCCGGGAGTTCTTCGAGCCCGTTGCGCGGCGGGTCACGCTGTCCAGCGAGGTCGGCGCCGGGAAACCCGCTGTCGCCATGTTCCGCGCGGCGGTCGCCAAGGCGGAGCCCACCCTGACATTCGCCGACACGCTCTTCGTCACGGAGAACCGCGCGCACGTCGACGCGGCTCGGGAACTGGGGCTGCGCGCGGTTCACCTCAGCCCACCGGGCACCACGGACGGCGAGATCTCGCGCCTGGACGAGCTGCTTCCGATCGTGCGCGACTTCGCGCGGCCGGACGTCGAGCGGGTCCGGCCAACCGGGCGGGCCCGGCCGCACCTGGTCACCCAGAACGGCCGGCTGTTCTGTCAGCAACACCCCGACGTGCCGATCGTCGCCGACCACGGCCGCTACCTTGTCGTCGACGTCGATCCCGACGACGTGCAGCGGCTGCACGATGCGCACGGCACCTGTTGGTCGATTCGTCCGCTGCCGGCGGGTGTCGACATCCTGTCCGACATCCTGGTCGGCATCCGGGCGACGCCGGGGGTCCGAGAACCATCGTCAGCGCCTGCATCGACGCCCTGTCCGCCGCCGCATACCGTGCCGACCTGGAGGCGCTGGTCGCCCACACCACCCGGTACTCCACCGGCGACGGGTTCGCCGAGGCGCTGCGCTGGGCCGACGACCAGCTCACCGCCGCCGGCTACCGCACCCACACCCAGCGGGTGCCCGTCGACGGCGCCACCAGCTTCAACCTCGTCGCCGAGCGCCCCGGCACCGGGCCCGACACGCGCGGCGTCGTGGTCGTCACCGCCCACCTGGACTCGATCAACCTGCGCGGCGGGCCGGCGGCGCCGGCGCCGGGCGCGGACGACAACGCGTCGGGCTGCGCCGGGCTGCTGTCGATGGCACGGGCGCTCGCCGGCGCGACCGCCCGGCTCGACCTGCGCCTCATCCTCTTCGGCGGTGAGGAGGAAGGCCTGTTCGGGAGCAAGGAGTACGTCCGGCGCCTGCCGGTGGCCGATCGCGGCCGGATTCGCGCGGTCGTCAACATGGACATGATCGGCCACTCGAACACCCCCGCGCCCGAGGTCCTCCTGGAGGGCGCCGCGGTCTCGGCCGACGTCATCGAGGAGCTGGCACAGGCCGCCGCCACCTACACCACGCTGGCGGTGTCGCGCAGCTACAACCCCTACAACAGCGACCACGTCCCGTTCATCGACGTCGGCATCCCCGCCGTTCTCACCATTGAAGGCGCCGACAGCGCGAACACCGCCATCCACAGCGCCGCCGACACCCTGGACACCGTCGACACGGCCCTGGCGCTGGAGATCGTGCGCATGAACACCGCATTCACCGCGGGCGCGCTCGATATCACCGGCTAGTGGCCGCATTGTTCATCTCGATTCGCCGCAGTGATGGCAGGAGCAGGGGCAGCAACATGGCGGCCGCCACGAGTACCCCGCCGGTCACGGCGACAGGTGCGGCGCCGAACGCCGCCGCCAGGAACGGGACCGACAGCTGACCGAGAGGAATCGACACGAACGACCCGAACTCGTCGTAGGCACCGACCCGCGAGAGCAGTCGATCGGGGATATGGACGTGACAGACCGTCGACCACACGACTGTGAAGAACTCGGCGGCCGCACCCGCGAAGAACGCCGCCACGGCCAGCCACAAGGCCTCCGCGCCGGTTCCCAAGAGGATCAGCGGTGCAGCGCCCAGGGTCATCATGGACAGCGCCCGCACCATCGGTCGCCGTACGGTCAGCTTCACCATCGCCACCGTGGCCAGCAGCGAGCCGGCCGCGCGGGCGCTGAGCACGAGCCCCCAGCCTTCGGCGCCGAACGTGTCGACGGCGATCACCGGGCCCAGGATCTGCCACACCCCCATATAGATCGCGTTCCATACGGCGAAGGCCAGCGTCACCGACCAGATCCACGATTGGGACCTGAAATAACTCCAGCCCTCCCACAGTTCACCGACCATGGGCAACGAGCCTTCGGCGCGTGGCCGCCGGCCCGGGGCCAATACTCGTCCAAAACAGAAGGCCGCGAGGAAGAATGAGGCGGCGTCCGCGGCGATGGCCCAACCGCCGCCGACAGAAATGGTCAGTAAGCCGGCAACCGCCGGGCCGATTATCCTCGCAAGGTTCCTGGTGGAGGCCAGCAGCGAGTTCGCCACCTGGATTCCGCGTCCCGCCGCCAACAGCGGGACGATGCCGCGCATCGTCGGAGTGGTCAGCCCCTGGAAGACGCCGTTCAAGGCGACCAGCGGAAGCAGGAACCCAGGGTGCTGACCGGTCAGGAGGACGATCGCCACGCCGGCCTGGCTGACGCCCGCGCCCACGCTGGTCAGCCGCAGCACGAGATGGCGACCGTAGCGGTCGGCGATGCCCCCACCGATGATCAAGGTCGCGATCATCGGGACCATCGACGCGGTGAGAACGGCGGACAGCCAGGCGGCGTTCCCGGTGGCCCCCAGAACCCCGAACGCCAAGGCCACAGGCGCCATCGCGCTGCCGGCCGCGGAGACCGACCACCCGGCGAAGAACCACCGTAAAGAAGCGGAACGAAGCGGGCGCTCAGGCACGTCCGGTTTCGGCACAACAAGCAATAGTGACCGCTCGCGCGGCCCGTATCTACGGTCGGACCCCTACCGAGCCTGCACGCGGATGATCGCCGCGTTCTCCCGGACGACGGCGACGCCGACCGAGATCGCCGGCAGGGTCAGCGACCCGCCCTGCTCGCAGTCCGCGGTCACCCAGGCCGGCGAGCTCGCGGTGGCGTTCGCGGTGCGCTGCGTGCAGGACACCGTCAGCACGTCGCCCCCGTTCGCGAGCTCGGCCCGCAGGGCGACCCGCTCCGGTCCGATCGACTCGACGGTCATGCCGCGCACCCCGAACCGGGCGTCCAGCGGGATCGGCACCGGCCCGGCGAGCCGGACCTCGCAGTTCCCGTCGGCGCAGGCGGCCGGGTCGGTGCCGTCCTGGGCCGGGGGCAGCGGCGCCGGCGGTGGCGTGGACACCGGACCGGGAACCAGCACGGGCGCCGGCCGCGCCTCGCCACAGCCGGCCGCGAACAGCAACAACCCCAGCGCCAGGAGCGCCGAGGCGCGAGGTCGTGGCATCTGCATCCCCGGGGGTGTCGCCGACCGAGCCGAAGACCGCACCCTACGCCAGGAGCAACCGCCCGCACCCCGCCTGGACGTGCGGGCGGCGCCGACAACCGGCAGCATTGGGCGGTGAACCGGCCGCAACCGCCATCCCCGCTGACCGAGGTACTGGCGCGCGAACGGGTGCCGACCGCCACCCTGGCACGGTGGGGCGCCGAGCTGGCCCGCATCCTCGCCACCGCGCACGCCACCGGCACCGTCCACGGCGACATCCGGGCCGACGCCGTCAGCATCACCGCCGACGGCACCGCCCACCTCGACGGCTTCTTCGTCCGCCCGGCCGCCCGACCGTCGCATCCGGCGCCCGAGTTCGACCACGGCGGCGAGCCCTCCCCCGCCTCGGACATCTACGCGCTGGGCACCGTGCTGCGCCAGGCCGGCGGCCACGCCGACCCGGCCCTGCTCCAGCTCTGCGCCCGGATGCGCCACGACGACCCCGCCCAGCGGCCGACCGCCGCGCAGGTCGCCGAACAGCTCTCCGGCGGGCACCCGCCGCCCACCGCCGATCGCCGTCCCCGGGCCAGGTGGGTCGTCGTCGCGGCGGTGACGGCCGTGGTGGTGCTCGCCTCGGCCGGCGGGTGGTGGCTGCTGGCCCCCGGCCCGACCGGGCTGGACGCGATCGGCGACCCCCGCACCGCCGATCCCTGCGCGCTGCTCGACGCCCCCGCGCTGCAGCGGTTCGGACCCACCCAGATCTACCCGGACATGGCCTCGTTCGTCAGCTGCACCGTCGCGATCCGACCCCGTCCCGACGAGGCCGCGGCCGTGCACGCGACGCTGGAAGGCGTCCGGGACCGCGGCGACCGGGACCTCGCGCCGCTGCCGCGCCAGCAGGCCGGAGACATCACGATCTACCACACCCGGTTGGGGCCGGGCACCTGTTCGCGGACGGTGCTGCTGCCCACCCGGTCCCGCGTCGACTTCGTCGCGTCGAGCTCCCGCAAGAGCGGCGGCCTCGATCCGTGCGCGATGGTCGACACCGCCGTGCTCCACGCGCTACCGAGGCTCGCCTCCGGAACCCTGCCCCGACGCACGCCAGGCGCGCCGCCGAACTCGCTGCTGTGGGTCGACCCGTGCACCCTGCTCGACGAGGCCGTCCTGCGGTCGGTTCCCGGGCTGCGCGCCGACGCCCGCCAACACCGCACCGCCGGAACCGGCTGCGAATGGGGCGAGGACGACCCGGCGCTCGCCGACCCACCGCTGGTGTCGGTCTACGCCTCCCGGGACAGCGCCGTCACCGGAAAGTCGATCACGCTCGGCTCCCGGCGCGGGGGCATCCGACCCTCGATCTCACAGGGCCCCAGGATCTACTGCCGGGTGACGCTGATCCAGCGCTCGTTCCCCGGCGGGCCCGACTCGGTCCTGCACGAGACGCTCAACGTGCACGTCCACCTCACCGTCGCGACGGCGGCCGACAGGCAGTGCGCGGTCGCCACCGACATCGCCAAGGCCGCCACCGCGAGGCTCCCCGCACCCGGGTGAGGTCAGCGCGCGTCCAGTGTGGTCGCCCAGAGCTGCTCCCCGGCCTGGGCGCGCAGCGTGACGGTCAGCTGCCGCCCGCCCGGCGCGACGTACACCTCGCCGAAGTGCTGGAAGCTGTCCAGCGGCGAGGACGACGGCTCGTTCGGCGCGCCCCTGACGAACGCGACCTCCGGCCCGAAGGTCGGGTCGAGCTCGCCGGCCGCGCCCGCGCCCGCGTGCAGCGGACCGGAGACGAACTCCCAGAACTCGTCGAACTCGGTGAACCCGCCGGCCGCCGCCGCCCGCTCCGGGGAGTAGCGGTGGGCCGCCGTGTAGTGCACGTCGGCGGTCAGCCACACCACGTTGCGCACGGCGCGTTGCTTCAGCGAGCGCAGCAGCCCGGCGATCTCCGCCTCGCGCCCGCTCGCCACCCCGGCAGCGCCGTTGGCGACGGCCTCCCATGCGGTGTTGCCGTCCTTCACCTGTATCCCGATCGGCATGTCGCTGGCCACGATCTTCCAGGTCGCCCGGGACGAGGCCAGCGCGTCGGCCAGCCAGCGGACCTGCGCCTCGCCCAGGATCTTCCCCGCCGGGCCGGTGTTCGCCCCGTTGGCGTCCCGGTAGGTGCGCATGTCGATGACGAACACATCCAGGTGCGGGCCCCAGCCGAAGCGCCGGTACACCCGCCCGTCCACGGCCTCGCGCGGGTCGAGCGGCACCCACTCGTGGAAGGCCTGGAACGCCCGGCCGGCCAGCACGTCGACGCGCTTCTCGACGTACCGGGCGTCGGTGAGCACCTCGCCGGGATACCAGTTGTTGAGCACCTCGTGGTCGTCCCACTGGTTGATCTGCGGCACGTGAGCGACGAACGCGCGGAAGTGCCGGTCGAGCAGGTTGTAGGCGAACTGCCCCCGGAACTCGGCCAGCGTCTCGGCGACCTTCGCCTTCTCCGGGGTCACCAGGTTGCGCCAGGTGCGGCCGTCGGCGAGCGTCACGGACTCCTTGAGCGGCCCGTCGGCGTAGACGGTGTCCCCGCTGCACAGGAAGAAGTCCGGGTCGCGGCCGGCCATCGCGGAGAAGATCTTCATCCCGCCCAGGTCGGGGTTGATCCCCCAGCCCTGGCCGACGATGTCGCCGGACCACACGAACCGCGCCCCGCCGTCCGGACCCGGCGGCGTGCGGAACGAGCCGGTGACCGCCTCGCTGGCCACCCGACCGTCCGGGTCCTCGGCGCTCACGCGGTAGTGGACCGTGCCGCCGCCGGGGATCCGCAGCCGTCCGGTGAAGTCGGTGTCCGGGGTCAGCATCGGGCCGACCATGCGCCGGGCGTCGCGGAACTCGGGGTTGTCGGCCGCCTCCACGATCATCCGGGACGGCCGGTCCGTGCGGGTCCACACCAGGCCGGAGCCGGGAAGCACGTCCCCGCACTGCACCCCATGGGTGAGGGTCGGCCGGTCGGTACGAACCAGACCCGGGCCGCTGGAGCCACCGCAGCCGGACAGGCCGAGAGGGAGCAGGGCGGACCCGATCGCGGCGGATCGGAGCACCAGACGTCGGTTCACGGTAGCCATGGGGCACATCCTCAACCCCGGAAGGTGAACACCTCAGGCGCGAGCGGGTGAACGCGGGTCACCATCCGCGCGGGCGACGGCGACGGTGACCAGCTCGGCGTTGTCCGTGGCACGCCGCCCGTCCGGGAGCAGGAAGGTGTCCTCCAGGCCGATGCGGGTGTCCAGCCCTCGGGCCAGCGCCATGTCCAGCACCGGCCAGGTGTTGGCGCCCTCGCCGTGCAGCAGCACCGGCGGCCCCACCGGCGTGAGGACCGCGAGCATCTCCTCGGCCTCCCGCACGGCCTCGGCGACGTCCTGGTCGGTCGCTTCGACGAGCACCCGCGTGCAGGACGCCGCGCGCGGGTAGCCGGCGAAGCGTCGGGCGGCGTCCGCGAACCACAGCCCGGCCTCCACCCCGATCCCGAGGTCCAGAAGCAGGTCGGCGAGCTCCTCGGCCCCGTCCTCGTGCCAGTTGACCGACGCGTAGTCGGGTCGGGACCGCCAGGCGGCCACCAGCTCGCTCCGAGCGCCGGCCGAACCGGTCGCCCACAGCCCGGTGGTCACCCCGACCGGGATCCCGGGACAGGCCGCACGGATCGCCTCGACCAGCGGATCGACGTCGCGGGGGTGGAGGCTGTCGGCGCCGTCCGCGTCCTTGGGATGGACGTGCACCTGCGCCGCCCCGGCCGCGAGCGAGGCCCGGACGTCCGCGACGACGGCGTCGGCGGTGACGGGCAGCGCGGGGTGGCTGCCCGGGCGGTGCGGGCCGTTCGGGCAGAGCTGGATCATGACGCCCTGCCCTCCGCCGGCGCGAGCCGTTGCTCCAGCCGCCGGCGCAGTCGAACGACCTCGTCGGTGTCGTCGACCTCCACGTCGTCCCAGCTCACGACCTGCCCCGCCGGGATGTCCGCGCGCAGCCGCACGCCGCGAGCCAGGCCGATGGGCAGGGCGCGGGCGGCCACCGAGTCGGCGGCGGCCACCAGCCGGCCGTGGACCAGGTAGCCGCCCTCGCCGTCGAGCTCCTCCCCGGCCCGCGCGTCGCGCTTGGTCACCGCCACCACGTCGCCGGCCCAGTCCCGGGGCTCCCCGGTCGGCTCGCCGTGCGCGACGATCGACGCAACGCTGACGCCGAGCTCCAGGCCGATGAGGTGGTACGGCCGGTACAGGGCGGCGACCGAGCCACCCGGGTCGGTCGGCACGCCGTACTCGTCGAAGCACGCGCGCGCGTAGTCGCTGTGCGCCTCGAAGGTGACGTAGACGCCCCAGCGCAGGTCGTTCGGGACGGGGGTGCCGTCGCGGTGCAGGCTGGACACCACCTCGACCACGCCGGCGCGGTCGAGCACCCCGCCGCGGGCGGTGTCGCACATGGTCGCGGCGAGCCGGTCGGCGCCGCACGGCGGGAACGCCAGCCCGTCCGCCGGCACGCCCAGCCCCGCCGCGTTGGCCACCGCCGCCATCTCGATGGCCGACTTCGTGCCGTCCAGGAACGAGTTGAACATGCGCGCGTTGTAGTCGCCGGCGGCGACCCGCTCCGGGGAGAACCCGTAGTGCTCCCACACCGTGTCCGGCGTCGAGCGGTGGTACTCGGGCAGGTACTTGGTGCCCTTCCCGGCGGCCACCACGCCGAACCCGCTGGCCCGCACCCTGTCGACCAGCTCGCAGATCAGCGCCGGCTGGTCGCCGTAGGCCAGCGAGTAGACCACGCCGTGCGCCCTGGCATGCTCGGCGAGCAGCGGACCGACCAGGCAGTCGGCCTCGACGTTGACCATCACGATGTGCTTGCCGGCCTCGATCGCCCGCACGGCGTGCCGCGCCCCGGCGACCGGGTCCCCGGTGACCTCCAGGATGACGTCGACCTCGGGCGCGTCGATCACCTCGGCCGCGTCCGGCGTGAGGTAGGTCGTGCCCAGGCGCGCCGCCTCGGACGGGCTCGCCGCCCGGTACCGGTCCTCCGGCCAGCCGGTGCGCCGCAGCGCCGACGCCGCCCGCGCCGCCGACAGGTCGGCCACCGCCACCACATGGATCGGCCGGGTGGTGGCGGCCTGGGCCAGGAACATCGAGCCGAACTTTCCCGCGCCCAGGACCCCGACCCGGGCCGCCCGGTCGGTGTTCATCAGCCGCCACCAGCCGCGTTCGTCACACATCAATTCGATGGTCCGCCTTCGTGGGTCTTGTTCGTCCTACGCCGATCGTGGGAACATTTTCAGTAAATCTAGCCGTCCTTGGGGGGATGTCAGGATGAGCATTCGGGTTGCCGAAGTCACCGAGTTCGAGGCCGACGAGCTGTTCGACCTCGACCCGAAGATCACTTTCGCGCCTTCCGCGGCCGAATCGTTGTTGATCACGGAGAATCCGACGGGGTGCGGCCCGACCGGCTGTCACACGATCAGCCGCACTTATTGCGGTGGTTGCTGACGCTGTTTCGCCCCGCCGGGCTCGCGCTGCTGCGGGCGGCGGCATTTCCGCTCCGACGCGCGGACGTCGTCACGCTCGACGACCGGGACGATGGTGCTGATCTCGTTGGTTACCTTCGTGGCCTGACCGACGACGCCCGGTTCTTCGAGGCGGTCGCCGTGTCCAGCCCGTCGCTGGCACGCCGGTTGTCCGAGATCCGGGCGGGTGCCGTGCCGCCGCCGGCGGACCTGCGCCGCGCGGTCGTGGCGACCAGCCGGTACTGGCTTCGGATGTGCGGCCGGCCGACGCCGTTCGGCACCATGGCCGGCGTCGCCGCCGCGCGTTTCGGCGCGCCCGCCACCCGGGTGCGTCTCGGCCGGGAACACCGCCGAGGGGTGCGGCCGGACATGGCGTGGCTGATCGCCCTGGTGCGGAGTTGGGAGGGCCAGCCCGACGTGCTCGCCGGGCTGCGAGTGGTCGCGAGCGGCCTGTGCCGGGTGCGCGGCGACCGGCTGGTGGTGCCGTACCTGCCCGACAAGGTGGGCACGGACGAGCAGGTGGCGGAGCTGACGGTGCGCAACACGGCGGTGGTGCACGCCGCCACCGGGCTGGCCGCCGACGTGATCGGGTTCGCCGAGCTGGCCGCCCGCCTGGGCGAGCGCTTCCCCCGGGCCACGCCCGCGCGGATCACGCGGCTGCTCGCTGAGCTGGTCGGGCACGAGGTGCTGCTGACCGACCTCCCGCCGCCGCTGGACGCCACCGACCCCGTCGCCCACGTGCTCGACCGGCTGGGGACCGGGGCCGGCGGGTCGGACGCGGTCGAGCTGCGGGCGATACGGGCGGAGCTGGCGGCGTACGCCACCCGGCCGATGGGCGACGTCGAGGCCTGGCACGCGCTGACCCGCCGGATGCGTCGGCTGCGCCGGACGGATCATCCCGTGCAGGTGGACCTCGCCCTCGACGCCGACGTGCGCCTTCCGGCCGGTGTCGCCGACGAGGTCGCGCGGGCCGCCGAGGCGCTGTGGCTGCTGAGCCCCCGGCAGGCGCTGCCCGCGCACCTGCGCGACTACCACGCCGAGTTCCTGGAGCGGTACGGGTCGCGGCTGGTGCCGGTCACCGAGCTGCTGGACCCGGACGCCGGGATGGCGGCGCCCGCCGGGTACCGGGTGCCGCCGAGCCCGCGCCCGCTGCCGGTGCGGCGGCCCGAGCCGCCCGACCGGCTGCTCGCCGGCCTCGTCCAGGAAGCGATCATGCACGGCCGGCCGGAGATCGTCCTCGACGAGGACCTGCTCGCGCGCCTCGGCGAACGCGCCGGGACGCCACCGCCGTCGTGCGAGCTGTCGGTCGGCCTGTACGCGGAGTCCGCCGCCGCCGTCGATGCCGGCGCCTACCGGCTGGTGGTGTCGCAGCTGTTCGGGTCGACGCAGGCCGGCGCCACGTTCGGGCGTTTCGCCTACCTGTTGAGCGAGCACGACCGGGCCGACCTCGCCGCGCTGGCCAGCGCGTGCCCGCCGGGGGACGCGGTCGCCGCGCAGCTGGAGTTCTGCTCGCCGCACGCGCGCGGCGCGAACGTGACCCAGGTGCCTCGGTGGCTTCCGCACCGGATCCCCGTCGCGACGTTCGCCGACCGGGCGGAGCCGGGCGTGATCGGCATCGAGGACCTGTTCGTCGGCGCCGACGAGGACCGTCTCTACCTGGTGTCGGAGTCGCTCGGGCGGCGCGTCGCGCCGGCCACGTTCCACATGGTGCACACCGGGGTGGCCGCGCCGAACGTGGTGCACTTCCTGCGGGAGGTGGCCGCGAGCGGCGTGCGGAGCGTGCGGCCGTGGACCTGGGGCGCGCTCGAGGCGCTGCCCTACCTGCCCAGGGTTCGGTACGGGCGCACGGTGCTCAGCTCGGCACGCTGGCGCCCCGACGAGCCCGCGCTGCGCGAGCGGGGCCTCGGCATGGCGGAGTGGCGCGAGGGGCTCGAACGGTGGCGCGACCGGTTGCGGGTGCCCGGGCGCGTCTACTGCACCCAGGCCGACCACCGCATCCCCCTCGACCTCACCGAACCGCTGCACCAGCGGCTGCTGCGCCACGAGCTGGGTCGGGACGACCGGGTGGTGCTGGCCGAGGAGCCGGCCGGCGGGGAGTACGGCGCGGGCTGGTTGGGCGGCCACGAGAACGAGCTGGTCGTTCCGCTGCTGCGGGACGGGCCGCCGCCCGCCGCCGCCGGGCCACGTCGACAGCGCCCGGAGCGGCGACCGCGAGTCGAGCACCTGCCGGGCGGCGAGTGGTTGTACGCCGTGCTGTACTGCTCCACCGACCGCCAGCCGGAGATCCTGGCCACCCGGCTGCCCGCGCTGGTGGAGTGCCTGCGCGAGGGCGTCGAGCGCTGGTTCTTCCTCCGGTACCGCGACCCCGAGCCGCACCTGCGCCTGAGGTTCCACGGCCGGCCCGGCGCGCTCGCGGCGCTGCTGCCCCGCCTGCGGGACTGGGCCGCCGAACTCCGCGCCGGGGGAATGTGCCGGCGGCTGGCGCTGGACACCTACGAACCCGAGCTGGAGCGCTACGGCGGGCCGGACGCGATGGCCGCCGCCGAGACGGCCTTCCAGGCCGACAGCGAGGCCGCCTGCACGCTGCTGCGGCTGGTGCACGGCGGTCGGCTCGACGTGGACCCGGTGCTGCTCGCCTCGGCCAACATCGTGACGCTCGCCCGCGCGTTCCTCGGCGACGCCGAGCGCACCGTCGACTGGCTCGCCGAGGCGTACCGGAAGGGCGAGCACCACCGGGCGTTCACGGCGTCGCGGCGGCGCGCCATGCGGCTGGTCGACCCGTACCTCGATCCGGCCGACCCCGGCGCCCACGCGGCGTACGGCGGCTTCGAGGGGCAACCGGGCGGGGCCGATGTCCTGGCCGCCTGGGCGCGGCGCGCACCCGCCGTCGCCTCCTACGCGGCCGCCCTGGCCGCGCTCGGCGAGAAGGCGACGACGGAACCGGGCGCGGCCCTGGCGTCGCTGGTGCACCCGCAGTTCAACCGGTTCCACGGCATCGACGCGGACGCCGAGCGCCGCGCGGTGGCCATCGCGCGCGGCGCCACACAGGCACACCGCAACCAGCGCAGGTTCCGGCGATGAGCCGCGCCCGGGCCGGCCAGGTGGCGCGCCTGGTCGCCGAGCGCCTGCGCGACCCGGACGCGGTGGCCGCGATCGTGCGGGCGGACGGCAACGTCGACGAGTACGCCGACGGCGCCGCGCGATGCCCGTGGAGCCGGCTCTCGCTCGCGGAGGGCTACCCGGGCGTCGCGCTGCTGTTCGCCGAGCTGGGACGGCACGACGCGGGGTACCGCCCGGTGGCCCACGCCTACCTGCGTCGCGCCTGCGAACGGCTGGTCGCCGCTCCCGGCGACGGCCTGTTCGACGGGCTCGCCGCCGTCGCGTTCGCCGCCAGAACCGCCCGCCACCAGCCCGGAGAGTACGAGCGGCTGCTCGCCGGGCTGGACGAGCACATCGCCGCCCGGGCGCGCGACCTCGCCGCCGCCGAACGCGAACGGACCGAGGCCGGGCGGGCCGGGGTCGACCTGATGACCTACGACCTGATGCGCGGCCTCACCGGCCTCGGCGCGTACCTGCTCACCGCGGGCCACCCGGCGCTCGGCGACGTCCTCACCGCGCTGGTGGCGATGACCGAACCCGTCAAGGTCGACGGCCGCTGGCTCCCGGGCTGGTGGGTGCCGCACTCGCCGACGTCCGGCCCCACCGGCTTCACCGCCGACGGCCACGTCAACCTCGGCATGGCCCACGGCATCCCCGGACCGCTGGCGCTGCTGGTGCTCGCCCGGCGGGCCGGCGTCGAGGTCACCGGCGCCGACGAGGCGATCCGGCGCATCGCCGGCTGGCTCGTCGCCAGGTGCCGGCACGACGACGCCGGCCCGTACTGGCCCGCCACCCTGACCCTGGCCGAGGAGCTGGCCGCCGGGCGGGACGCGCGCACGCCCGGGCGCACCGCCTGGTGCTACGGCACACCGGGCCTCGCCCGCGCGCTCCAGCTGGCCGGCGACACCCTCGGGGTGTCCGAGTGGTCCGACCTCGCGGTGGCCGCCCTCACCGCGCGCCTGGACGACGAGCTGAACCGCACCGCGCCGCCCTCCCGGGGCAGCCCCCGCGACCACGCGCTCTGCCACGGCTGGGCGGGCGTCCTGCACATCACCCGGCGGATCGCGCTCGACACCGGCCACCGCCGCCTCGGCGACCGGCTCGACCCGCTGGCGGACCGAGTGCTCGCCGGCCACCACCCCACCCTGCCGTTCGGCTTCCGCTACCGGGCCGGGCTGCCGGCGGCGCCGCACCGCGCCGGTTTCCTCGAAGGCGCCGCGGGCATCGCGCTGGCGCTGCACGCCTACGCGACCGGCCGGCCACCCGCGAGCGGCTGGGACCGCGCCCTGCTGCTGGCGTAGAACTCGCGCGACGCTGTCGGTGCGGACGGGCAGAGTGCTCGGTGTGACGGTGGACACGGATACGGCAGGTTCTCGGCGGGCACGCGCGTCCGAGGGTTCCGAGCACGAGGGCCTGGTCGGCGTGGAGGACTCGGACATCCCGCAGTGGATCAAGATCGAGGAACAGCTGGTCGCCGCGGGGTTGTGGCGCATCGCCGCCGCGGCCGCCCGGATGGCGGCGGTCGTCGCCCGGTGGTCGTGGCGCTCGGCACCGGGGCTGACCGCGCTGGCCACCCTCGCGCAGCTGGCGTCCGGGGTGGCGACCGCGGGCGGGCTGCTGGCGACCGCGAGCGTGTTCACCCGCCTGCTGGAGCAGGGGCCGACCCCCGACCGGGTGGTGGCGGCGCTGCCCGCGCTGGCCTGGGTGGTCGGCGCGCACGCGGCAGGCGCGCTGCTCAGCACCGGGGCCGGGGCGCTGCAGTCGGCGTTGGCGCCGCAGCTGGAGCGGATGGCGGCCGACGAGCTCTACGCCGCCGTGATCGGCGTCGACCTGGTCGCGTTCGACGACGCCGAGTTCGCCGAGCTGGTCGAGAACGCCTCCGGGAACGCGCTGCACCAGCTCCGGCAGGCCGCCACGATCGTCGGAGACCTGTTGGCCTCGCTGGTGTCGATGGGCGCCGCCGTGGTCACCGCCGCGCTGCTGCACCCGGCGCTGGGCCCGCTGGTGCTCGCCACCGCCGTGCCGCAGGGTTGGGCGAACATCACCGCCGCGAAGATCGCCTACGAGCACTTCCTGCGGATGATGTCGCGCGCCCGGCGGCTGTCGATCACCGGCGGGCTGATCACCGACCGCACCGACGCCGCCGAGGTCAGGGCGTTCACCACCCAGCCCGTGCTGCTGGCCGAGCACCGGCGCATCGCCACCGCGCTGGCCCGCGAGGCGATGAGGGCCGAGCACCGCAAGACCTGGGTCCGGCTGGTCGGGCGCACCCTGGGCGGGGTCGGCACCGGCGCCGCCTACGTCGTGCTCGGCGTGCTGATCTACATCGGCGCGCTGCCGCTCGCGCTGGCCGGGGCCGCCGCGCTGGCCATGCGCACCGCCTCGACCGCCGTGGCCAACACCGTCTACATCAGCAACCGGCTGTTCGAGACCAGCCTCTACCACGACCTCTACCAGGCCTGCCTGACCGGCGCCCGGGCCCGCACCCGCCGCCACCCACCGGCCACCGCGGTGCCGCGAGCCCCCGCGCTGGACGGATGGGCGCCGTCGTTGATCGAGGTCCGGGACGTGACGTTCAGCTATCCCGACCAGGCCCGGCCCGCGCTGGCCGACATCACGCTGACCCTGCGCGCCGGCGAGGTGGTCGCGCTGGTCGGGGAGAACGGGTCGGGCAAGTCGACGCTGGCCAGGCTGCTCACCGGCCTCTACCTGCCGGACCGGGGCACGATCGGCTGGGACGGCGTGGACATCGCCACCGTCGCGCCCGCCGAGCTGCAGTCCCGGGTCGCGATGGTCATGCAGGGCCCCACCCGGTGGCCGATGACCGCCGCGAACAACGTGCGCATCGGCCGCATCGAGGCCGACGACCCGGACGGCCGGCGCCTGGCCGGCGCGACCACCCGGTCCGGCGCGGACGCCGTGCTGGCCGAGCTGCCCGACGGCCCGGACACCATGCTCTCCCGCCGCTTCCGCACCGGCCGCGACCTGTCCGGCGGCCAATGGCAGCGCATCGCGGTCGCGCGCGGCCTCTACCGCGACGCGGCGCTGGTCATCGCCGACGAGCCGACCGCCGCCCTGGACGCCCGCGCCGAGCACGCCGTGTTCACCACGCTGCGCGAGCTGCCCCGCACCGAGTCCGCGACGCCGCGCGAACGGATCACCGTGCTCATCACCCACCGGCTGGCCAACGTCCGCCACGCCGACCAGATAGTCGTCCTCGACCAGGGCCGTGTGGAGGCCGTCGGCGAGCACCAGGAGCTCATGGCCCGCCCCGGCACCTACCGCGACCTGTACACCCTGCAGTCCCGCGCCTACCGCGACGGCCACGGCTGAGCGCGCGGGTCAGAACACCGCGGCCTCGCGGGCCAGCGCGCCCTCGGCGAACCGGCCGAGCCGCAGCGCCGACAGGTCGCGGGCGTCGGCGCGGCCGAGCATCCAGCGGGCGGCGTGGTCGCCGATCACCGGGGCCTGCATGAAGCCGTGCCCGGAGAAGCCGACCAGGTTCCACCAGCCGGGCACCTCGCACGGCCCGACGATGGCGTGGTCGTCGGGCGTCATCTCGCGCAGCCCGCACCAGCCGCTACGGATCTCCGCGTCGGCCAGCCAGGGAACGCGGTGCACCAGCGCGCTGATCACGCCGTCGGCCAGCTCCCAGCGGACGGTGGGCTCCTCGCTGGGCGGGGTGTCCCTGTCGTTGCCACCGACGATGCCGCCGTGCACCTCCGGGTGGACGTACGCGCCGCTGGCGAGGTCCACGGTGAGCGGCAGGTCCGGGGTGAGCCGGCGCAGCGGGCCGATGCCGAACGCCTGCCGGGGACGCGGCTCGACGGGCAGGTCCAGGCCGACCAGCGCGCCCACCCGCCGCGCCCACGGCCCCGCCGCGTTGACCACCGTCCCCGCCGGGTAGGTGCGGTCGGCGGTGACGACGCCGGTCACCGCGCCGTCGCCGTCCCGCCGGATGCCGACCGCCCTGGTGTGCTGCTCGATCCGCACCCCACGCCGGCGGGCCTGCCGGGCGAACGCGGCGACCGCGTCGGCCGGCGAGCCGGAGCCGTCGGTGGGGCAGTAGGCGCCGCCGCGCAGGTCGGCGGCGTTGATGCCGGGCACGATCTCACCCAGGTCGGACGGCTCGACCAGGCGCGCGTCGATGCCCAGCCGCCGCTGCATCGCGACGGTCCGCTCGAACTGGGCGCGGTGCTCGGCGGACTTCAGCAGGAACAGGTAGCCGTGCTGGCGGAAGTCGAACGGCTCGCCGACGCGGTCGGCGAAGTGCGCGTAGTAGTCGACGGCCTCGTGGGCGAGGTCGGCGTTGACCTCGCTGGAGAACTGCTGCCTGATGCCGCCGGTCGCCTTGGCGGTGGACCCCTCGCCGATCAGGCCGGCCTCCAGCACCGTCACCTCGGTCATCCCGTAGTGCGCGAGGTGGAACGCCAGCGAACAGCCGATGATCCCGCCGCCGATGATGACGATCGGGCCCGTCATGCGCTCACCCCCGCGTGCAGCCAGCCGATCAGCGACGTCGCGTCCCACACCGGGCGCCCGGTCGCGGCCCGCACCGCGCCCGCGTACGGCGGCAGGTTGGTGCATTCGAACACGAACGCGCCGATCGCGGTGTCCGACTCCACGACACCGCGCGCCGCCGCGACGACCTCTGCTTCCGCGCGCGCCGGATCGAGGTGGTCGATCTTCTCCATGATGGCCGGGAAGAAGTGGTCGGTGTGCTCCAGCCCGGCGACGACCACCCGGTCCAGGTGCGCCGCGGTGACGCCGACGGCGTGGAAGTGCGCCTCGGTCAGGGTCGCCGCGTTGACCGTCAGCACGCACAGGCGCTGGTCGCGGCGCAGGGTCTGCAGCACCAGCGGGACCTGCAACAGGCTCGACGTGGCCACCGGGACGGCCGTGTCGTCGGCCAGCTCGCGCTGGACGATCGCCAGGAACCCGCAGCAGGTGGTGATCGCGCGGGCACCGGCGTCGACGAGCTGGCGCGCCACCGCGCGGGCGCCGCCCAGCAGCCCGTCGGCGGCCCGCTCGACCACAAGCGCGGTGTCCGCGCCCGGGACCACCCGGTACGCCACCGGGAAGTCGAACGTCTGCGCGTTGCCGACGTCGCCGAGCGGTCGCGGGATGTTGTTGTCCAGCATCAGGATTCCGACGTCGCCCACTACAACTCCAGCTCCTTCTTCCGGGTCTCGGACAGCAGCGCCACCGCGACCAGCGACACGATCGCGCCCGCGGCCAGGTAGACGGACACGCCCTTGGCCGAGCCGGTGGCGTTGACCAGCGCGGCGGCCACCACCGCGGCGGGCGCGCCGGCGATCACGCTGGACGCCTGGTAGGCCAGCGACGAGCCGGTGTAGCGCAGCCGGGCCGGGAACTGCTCGGCGTACACGCTGCCGTTGAGCGCGGCGGTCGGCGCGTGCCCGATGCCCAGGCCGACCAGCACCGCCAGCACGATCACCGCCGAGGACCTCGTGTCCAGCATCCAGAAGAACGGGAACGCGAACAGCCCCATGAACGCGGTGCCGATCGCGTACACCGGCCGGCGGCCGATCCGGTCGGACAGCCGCGCCCAGAACGGGATCGTGATCAGCTCCAGCGCCGCGCCGGCCAGCACCCCGGTCAGCCCCCAGCCGCGCGGCAGCCCGAGCTGGTCGGTGACGTACACCAGCACGTACACGGTGAACAGGTAGTAGGCGATGGTGGCGCCGAACTGCACGAAGATCAGCAGGACGACCGGGCGCAGCGCGGTGCGCAGCACCTCGCTGATCGGCAGCCGCTCCTGCTCGTCGCGCGCCTCCAGCGCCCGGAACTGCGGGGTCTCCGCGAGCCGGGCCCGCACCCACAGCCCGACCACCACCAGCACCCCGCTGCACAGGAACGGCACCCGCCAGCCCCAGGCGAGGAACTGATCGCCCGGCAGCAGCGCGAACAGCGCCACCATGCCCGCCGAGCCGAGCTGCCCGGCCGGCACCCCCATCTGCATCGACGAGGCGTACAGGCCGCGCCGGGCGGTCGGCGCGCTCTCCACCACGACCACCGCCGCGCCGCCCCACTCGCCGCCCAGCGCGACGCCCTGCACCATGCGCAGGATCACCAGCAGCACCGGCGCGGCCGCGCCGATCGCGTTCGCGGTGGGCAGGCAGCCGATCAGGAACGACCCGCCGCCCATCAGCAGCAGCGTGAGCACCAGCATCTGCTTGCGCCCGACCCGGTCGCCGAAGTGCCCGAAGACGACCCCGCCCAGCGGCCGGAACAGGAACGACACGCCGAAGCTGGCCAGCGACACCACAGTCGCGACCCCGCCGGGCATGCCCTGGAAGAACAGCTTCGGAAACACCAGCGCCGCCGCGCTGCCGTAGAGGAAGTAGTCGTACCACTCCATCGACGTCCCGAGGAACCCGGACAGCGCGGCCCGCCGCGCCTGGCCCGGGGGCGCGTGCGTCGCTCCTTCGGTGGTGGGCAAGGCGTCGGTCATCGGGTACCTCCCAGGCCGGTCCCTCGGCGCTGCGGGACCTGGATGCGGGACAGTATGCTTTTCTGTATACAGAAGGTCAATCCTCTCTCGATGTGCTCGCGGAGGGATCGCTGATGAACACGGGAACCGCGGCGGAGCTGGTCGGCACGCCGACCGACACGATCACCGGGCGCGGCGCCGACCTGCTGGTGGAGTCGCTGGTGCGGGCCGGCGTGCGGGAGCTGTTCGGGCTGCCCGGCGACACCGGGGTGGTGCTCTACGACGCGCTGCACCGCCGTGCCGGGGACATCCGGCACGTGCTGGCCCGCGACGAGCGGCACGCCGCGTACATGGCCGACGCGTACGCCCGGGTCACCGGCAGGGCCGGGGTGGTCGAGGTGTCCTCCGGCGGCGGCGTCACGTACGTGGTCGGCGGGCTGGGCGAGGCGCTCGCGGCCGGGGTGCCGCTGCTGGTGATCACCAGCGACATCCACACCGGCTCCCGGGGCGGCGGGGCGCTCACCGAGATCGACCAGCCGGCGCTGTTCGCGGCGGTCACCAAGCGGACGTTCGTGGTGACCGACGCCGCCGAGATCCCCGGCGCCGTCGAGGACGCACTGCGCGCGGCCACCTCCGGCCGGCCCGGGCCGGTCGCGGTGATCGTCCCCGAGGACGTACTGGACGAGAAGGCGACCGCCGAGCTGTCCCCGCCTCGTGACCGGCTGGCCGCCCCCGCCGTGCGGCGGCCGGCCGCCGACGTGAGCCCCGCCGTGCGGGCGCTGGAGTCGGCCCGCCGGCCGGCGCTGCTGGTCGGCGGCGGGGCGCACTTCTCGCGGTGCTACGCCGGCATCGCCGCGCTCGCCGACCGGCTCGGCGCCGGGGTGGCCACCACCATCCACGGCAAGGGCGCGATCGCCGACGACAGCCCGTGGGCGCTCGGGGTGGCCGGCAACAACGGCGGGTCCGCGCTGGCCAACGAGTACCTCGCCGCCTCGGACGTGGTGCTGGTGGTCGGTTCCCGCGCGAACGCCACCGACACCGACTCGTTCACCGCGCCGCCCCGCTCCGCCACCGTGATCGCGGTCGACGTCGACCCGTCCCGGGTGCTGCGCAACTACCCCGACGCGCTACCGCTCGCCGGCGACGCCGCGACCGTGCTCGACCAGATCCTCACTGACCTGTCCATTGTGGACACCGGTGCGACGCGGCGGGACGACATCGCCGCGCGCCGCGCGCGGACCACGCCAGAGACGCCGGCCGTGGCCCCGCCCGGCACGCTCCCGGTCGGCGAGGTGATCGCCGCGCTCGCCGACGTCATTGCCGACGCCGACCCGATCGTGGTGGTCGACCCGGGCGCGCCCACCCCGGCCGTGGCCGACGGCTGGCCGGTGCGGGAGGCCGGCAGGCGGATCGTCGTACCCCGAGGTCACGGCCCGATGGGCTACGCGATCCCGGCCGCGGTCGGCGCGGCGGTCGCCCGCCCGGGCCGCCCGGTGCTCGCGCTGACCGCGGACGGCAGCTTCGCGATGAGCTGCGGCGAGCTGGAGACCATCGCCCGGCTCGGGCTGCCGGTCATCGCGGTGCAGCTGACCAACCACAGCCTCGGCTGGATCAAGATGTTGCAACACCTGTACCAGGACCGGCGGTACTTCGGGGTGGATCCCGGCCCGATCGACGCGGTCGCGGTGGCCCGGGCGTGCGGCCTGTCCGCCGCCAGGCCGGAGTCCGTGGCCGACCTGCGCGAGCGGGTACGGACCGCGCTGCGCGAAAATACCGCGCTGTACCTGGACGTCGAGGTCCCGCACATGATCGACGCGGTGCCTCAGGTGCCGGCCTGGCACCGCGCGCTGTCCGGCGACCGCACCCGCCCCGTGTACTAGAAACCGGATCATGAAAGAAGCCACGGCGCCACCCCTGGGCAGCACCGCCTACCAGCGGCTGCGCTGGGACATCGTGCACGGCGTGCTGCGCCCGAACGAGGCGCTGATCGAGGGGGAGCTGTCCGAGCGGCTGGGCATCTCCCGCACCCCCGTGCGGGAGAGCCTGCAACGCCTCGCCGACGACGGCCTGATCGTGATGCGCCGGCGCCGCTGGTACGTCTACGAGCACACCGCCGAGGAGATCAAGGAGATCTACGAGATCAGGGCCGCACAGGAGGGGTTCGCCGCCCGGCTGGCCTGCCAGCGCGCCACCGACGAGCAGATCGCCGAGATCGCCGCCGCCGCGGCCGAGGTGGACAGGTCCGGCGCCGACGACTGGGTCGCCGCGAACGACGACTTCCACGAGCTGATCAACGCGGCGTGCGGGAACCGGCGGCTGGTCGAGCTGATCGGCAAGTCGCGGCTGTTCCACTTCAACCGCCGCCTGGCCAACGGCTACTCCCCCGACCAACGGGCCAGGTCCGCCGCCCAGCACCGAGCCATCGTGGCCGCCTTCACCGCCCGCGACCCGGCCGCCGCCGAGGCGCTGGTGCGCGAGCACGTGCTCGACGCCGCCGACATCGCCGCCCGGATCATCGGCTTGGTTCGGTGAGCCGAGCGCGGGTGACAACGACCTTGGTGGCGGGCGCGAGCATTGCCCTCGGGGCGTCTTCCCAGTCCGCGAGCACTCCCGTCACCAGCTCGGGGCGCAGGCTCCCGGTGGCCACGGCGGCGAGCACGGCGGGAAGTTCCGCTCGCGCGTTGGCGAGCCCGGTGGCCACCGTGCCCTGGCGGACGTAGAGCTCCCACATGGGCACCCGGGTACCCGCCGTGAAGTAGATGGCCACCGAGGTGCAGATCCCGCCCGGGGCAAGGCTGCGTGTCGCGTACGCCAGCGCGCCCCGTTCGCCGTTGGCGTCGACCACCACCGGGTAGTCGCCCCGGCGAGCCGGCATCCGGCGCCAGGAGGCCGCGCGTTCCACGGGGCGGGCGCCGAGTCGCCGCGCGATCTCGAGGCGTTCCGGGTCGGTGTCGAGGTAGTCCACCGATCCCGCGCCCAGGGCCACGGCGCTCGCCGCGGCGTACAGCCCCACGCTCTTCGCCCGACCGCCGAGCACCAGCACCGGCGCCGACGGCCAGCGGCGAAGCGGTCCGGCGACCGCCCGCCAGCCGTCCGGGATGTTGTCGGCGGCGCTGGCCAGGGTCACCGGTTCGACGTCCGGCGGAATGGGCAGCAACATGTGGTCGGCGTGGGGAACCCGGAGGCGGTCGGTCATCGTCCCGCCCCAGCCGCCGGTCGCCGCGCCGAGCCCGTACATCGACACGGGCGTGCGCCTGTCGGTGGTGCACGACGCCGTCAGCCCGCGCGAGCACGCCCGGCAGCCGCCGCACGAGACCTGGAACGGAACGACGACGACGTCACCGCGACGCACCGAGCGGACCTCGCCGCCGACCTCGAGGACCTCGGCCACGCACTCGTGACCGAACGGGAACGGGCCGGTGAAGGGCCTGCGGCCCAGATCGCCGAGCAGGCGCCGGTCAACGATCCCGGCCGCGTGCGCGAGTCGCAGCGGCCGGCCCAGGTCATGGCGGAGGAACGCATCGTCAAGATCACACCGGGCGACGGCGATGGGCCGAACGATCGCGTCCGTCCCGACCGTCACGCCGATGTCGGGCGCCTCGGCCCAGTCGAGCGTTCCCTTGCGCACGTACAGGAGGGTTCGCACGACAGCAGTCAAGCAGCTCGCGCCGTCACGGGCTCATGAGCCGTCCCGGGCGCGCAGCTCGGCGCGCCGGACCTTGCCGGTCGCCGAGCGCGGCAGCTCGTCGACGAACTCGACGTGTCGCGGGTAGGCGAACCGGGAGTACCGCTCGCGGGCGAAGCGCTGGATCTCCTCGGCCAGGCTCGCGTCCGGCCGGTGGCCGTCGGCCAGCTCCAGCCACGCCTTGACCGCCTGCCCGCGCACCGGGTCGGGCACGCCCACCACGGCGGCGTCGGCCACCGCCGGGTGCGCCCGCAGCGCCGACTCCACCTCGTACGGCCCCACCCGGTAACCCGACGTCTTGATCACGTCGTCGGTGCGGCCGAGGAACCAGAAGTAGCCGTCGGCGTCGGTCACGGCCTGGTCGCTGGTCCGGTACCAGTCGCCGCCGAAGTCCCGGCGGGCGTCCTCCGGGCGGTTCCAGTAGCCGAGCGGGAACTGCGGGTTGGACCGCGCGCGCAGGCAGATCTCCCCCGGCTCGCCCACCGGGACCGGCCGCCCGTCGGGGTCGAGCAGGGCGACGTCCCAGCCCGGCAGCGGCCGGCCCACCGAGCCGTCGCGCACCGCGACGTTCGGGAAGTTGCCCAGCAGCGGGTACGACTCGGTCGAACCGTAGTAGTCCAGTGGTGTGCTCCCGAACTGCGCGCGGAACCAGGCGATCAGGTCGGTGGTCAGCGGTTCGTTCGAGGAGCACACCGTGCGCAGTGCCTGCGGGTAGCGGGCGCCCGCGTCGGGCACCTCGGCCATGGTCTTGCGCAGGAACGTCGGGTTGACCAGCGCGGTGGTCACGCGGTTGCGGGACATGGATGCCAGCAGCCCGGCCGGGTCGAACCCGCCCTCGGGCCGGTACACCAGCTGGGTCGCCCCGGCGCGCAGCGGCCCGAGCAGCTTGGCCATCGACCACGCCCAGTCACCGGCCCCGTGGAACACGTCGCCCGGGCGCAGGTCGTGGCAGTAGCGGAACTCGTTGTGGCCCAGCAGCGTCCGGTGCGCGTGCACGATGCCCTTGGCCGCGCCGGTGGTGCCCGAGGTGTAGAAGATCAGCGCCGGGTCGTCGGCGGCCGTGTCCACCGTCGCGAACCTCGGCTCCGCCGCCCCGATCGCCGGGTCGTCCACGTCGACCACCCTGCCGTCGAACCCGCCGGCCCGGTCCAGCCCGGACGGCTCGGCGACCAGCACCGACACCCCCGCATCGGCCAGCCGGTAGCGGATCGGTTCGTCCGCCCACAGCAGCGACATCGTCACCAGGATCGCCCCGGTGCGCAGCACGCCCAGGTAGGTCGCGGGGGTGTCCGGGCGCTGCGGCAGCAGCACCGCGACCCGGTCGCCCGGGCGGACCCCCAGCCGCCACAGGTGGCTCGCCACCCGCAGCGAGCGGTCGCGCACCTCGCCCCAGCCGACCTCCCGGTGCGCGCCGGTGTGGTCCTCGTAGATCAGCGCGGTCGCCGAGTCGGAGTGCCGGTCGGCGACGTCGGCGGCCATGTTGTAGCGCGCGGGCACCACCCACCGGTGTTCGGCGCGCATCCGCTCGTACGGATCGCTCATCGCTCGCCGCCGGCCAGGAAGCGAACCATCTCCCGCTGCGGTTCGCCGGTGGCGTAGGCGTCGGTGTGGATCCGTTTCGCCGCGGTGATCGCGTCCGCCAGCGCGGCGTCGTCCAGCTCGCGCAGCCGGCGCTTGGTCAGCGCCACCGCGCCCGGCGGCAGCGCGGCCAGCTCGCGCGCGGTGGCGACCGCCTCGGGCAGCACCTCGGGCTCGGGCACCAGGCGGGTGAGCAGGCCCAGCCGCTGCGCCTCGGCGCCGTCCACCAGCTCGGCGGTCAGCGCGAACTCGGTGGTCTTGGCCCGGCCCAGGACGTCCCACATCGCCCAGATTCCGGTGATGCTGGGAATCCCGGAGCGCACCTCGGGCTGCCCCATCCGCACCCCGGCGTGGCCGATGCGCAGGTCGGTGAGCAGCACGAACTGGAACCCCGATCCCGCCACCACGCCGTTGACCGCGGCGACGGTCGGCTTGTCCAGCGCGCGCACCGCCCGGTACAGCCGGTCGAAGTCGTCGATCCACGCCTCGGCGGCGGCGTGGTCGGACGGGTCGATCGTCGCGGTCTCGGCCAGGTCCTGCCCGGCGCAGAACGCGCGCCCGGCGCCGGTGATCACCACCGCGCGGCAGGTCGGGTCGGCGTCCAGGCCGGCGAGGGCGTCGACCAGCCGGTCGCGCATCGCGCCGGTCCACGCGTTGAGCTTGTCCGGTCGGTTCAGGGTGACGACGGCGACCTCGCCGTCTCGGTCCAGCAGCACGGTGTCTGTCACGGGTTGAATGCAAACACCGGCCCCACTGGCACCGCCAACACCAACTGCGACAGGGCGCGATATCAGGTCGATATGGAGGGATATCCACGTTCCTGGCGCGAGGGCGGGCCGGAGGCTCGTCCGAGCGGCGGGATCAGGCGGTTTGATCGCCGAAGGCGATTCGTGGATATCCCTCCAACCAAGAATCATGGTGGCGCATGGAGATCCGGCACCTGCGGTACTTCGTCGTGGTCGCCGAGGAGCTGCACTTCGGCCGTGCCGCGCAACGCCTGCACATGGCGCAGCCGCCGCTGTCCCAACGCATCCGCGACCTGGAGCGGGAGCTGAGCGTGCGGCTGTTCGACCGGGGCCGGCGCGGCGTGCGGCTCACCGAGGCGGGCGCGCTGCTGCTCGCGCACGCGCGGCCGGTGTTGGACGGCGTGGAGTCCGCGCGGGAGGCCATCCGCCGGATCCGCCCCGGCGCCGAGGGCGTGCTGCGCGCGGGGGTCCCGCCGGACACCGTCCCGGACACCCTGCGCACGCTGGCCGCCGCGTTCGCCCGCGAGGCCCCGGACGTCCTGCTCGAACTGCACGAGCTGACCACCGAGGAGCAGATCGCCCGGCTGCGCGAGGGCGAGCTGGACGTCGGCGTCATCCGCCATCCCGCCGACTCGGTGGGCCTGGCGTCCGGGCCGGTGATGTCCTGCCCGCTGGGCGTCGTGCTACCGGCCGCCCACCCCGCCGCCGAGGCGCCCACCGTCCGGCTCGCCGACCTGGACGGATCCCCGCTGGTGATCTTCCAGCGGGCGATGGCGCCCCGGCTCTACGACCACATCCTCACCATCTGCCGGGACAACGGCTTCCTGCCCGGCGCGATCCGGCACGCCCGCAACCCCCAGTTCACCCACGGGCTGCTGCTCGCCGGCCTGGGCGTGCACCTGAACTCCGAGCCGCGCCGCGCGCTGCCCGACGGCCTGGTCTGGCGGCCGATCGACGAGGACCGCCTGGCCTGGCGCAGCTCGGTGGTCTGGGTGCCCAGCCACGCCTCGGACGTGCTGCGCGCGTTCGGCGACGCCGCGCTGGCCGGCCTGCGCGCCGGCGGTCACGTCACGGTGGGCTCCGCGCGGCGCGGCCCGATCACGCCGATGCCGCCCAGGTCCAGGTAGCCGGCGTCAGGCAGCGGCCCCAGCACCAGGTCGGTGGTGCCGATCCGGTACCGGCCGTCGACCTCCGGCACTCCCAGGGCGGTGAAGAACGCCCGCGCGCCGGCGACGTCCGTGGACTCCACCCACAGCTCCGCCAGCCCTCGGACGCCGTTGGGGTGCGACGGAGCCGGTCCCGCGCCCGGCCAGTCGCGGCCCGGGTCCTGCCACTGGATGAGGAACGGCCACCACACCAGGTACTGGTTCCCGAACGGCACCGCCAGCCGCCACCGCACCGCGCGCCCGTCGCCGCCCTCCCGGCGCATCGGGAACGGCCCGGTGACGGCCACCCCGGCCCGGGCCAGCCGCCCGACCGCCGCGTCCAGGTCGGCGGTGGCCAGCGCGTACGCGACGAGACCGGAACCGCCGCCGGCCAGGAACCGGACCAGCTCACCCCGCCCGGCCCGCCGCGCCTCGGCCGGATCCGCCACCGTGATCAGCTCCAGGTAGCAGCCGTCCAGCGCGATCAGCGCGTTGCGGGTGCCCTTGCCCGGATGCCGGCCGCCCGCGCCGACCACGAAGCCCAGCTCGTCCCGATAGCGCCGCACCGCGGCGGGCAGGTCGGGCACGGCGATCACCAGATGGTCAACTGCCGGGTACACACCCGCCAAGGTAACGTCACACATCGCTGCGGTGAACCGGCACAGCGGCCGGCGGACAGTGAGGTCTTGGAGGGCTCGAGGCGTGATCGACTCCACCTACTGCCGGCGCGGCGAGGGCTCGCCGCTGGTGCTGCTGCACAGCCTCGGCGAGCGGTGGCAGATCTGGCTCCCGGTGATCGACCGGCTGTCGAAGTTCCACGAGGTGATGGCCGTCGACCTGCCCCGCTTCGGCCGCTCCCCCGTCCCGTACACGACCACCGAGGACGGCATCCGCGCGTTCGGTGTGCGCTCGCTGCAACGGATCTTCGACCACCTCGGGGTGAGCCGGCCGCACGTGGCCGGCAACGGCCTGGGTGGCATGCTCGCCATCGCCGCCGCCACCACCGGGATGGTGTCCTCGGCGACCGCGCTGTCCCCCACCGGCTTCTGGACGCCCGCCCAGCGCTGGTGGGTGGTCACACACCTGCGCCTGTTCCGCTGGGCGGCCCGCGCCTGCCTGGCCACCGCTCACCCGCTCGCGCGCTACCGCCTGGTGCGCAACCTGGTCATGTCGCGGCTGTGCCAGCACCCCAGGCGCGTCGAGCGGGCCGAGGCGCTGGCCAACCTCGCCGCGATCCGGGACACGCCCGCGTTCGACGAGGCCATCGCGAGCACCCGCCGGTTCAGTTGGCGCAGCGACCAGCAACCGCTCGTGCCCCTCACCGTGGCGTGGGGGCGGCGCGACAAGATGATCTCGGCCCGGCACCAGGCCAACGCCGCCCGGCTGCTGCCCGAGGCGCACCTGGAGCGGCTCGCCCGGTGCGGGCACCTGGCCATGTACGACGATCCCGAGCTGGTCGCCGACGTCATCCTGCGCACCTGCGAACGAGCCGGCTGACCAGCTTTTGCGCCGGCGCGCGTCGCCCACGATGCTGGGGCGATGGAGATCGGAATCGGCCTGCCCTCGACCATCCCCGGCACGAGTGCGCGCCAGATCCTCGACTGGGCGCGCGCGGCCGAGGAGCACGGTTTCTCCTCGTTGGGCGTGATCGACAGGCTGGTGTACGGCAACACCGAGCCCCTGGTGACGCTGGCCGCCGCGGCGGCGGTCACCACCCGGATCGGGCTGGTGACGTCCGTGCTCATCGTCCCGTCCCGCACCAACGCCGCGCTGCTGGCCAAGCAGGCCGCGACCGTGAACCACCTGTCCGCAGGCCGGTTGACGCTCGGCATGGCCGTCGGCGGGTACCGGGACGACTACGACGCCTCGGGTGTCCCGTTCCGGGAACGCGGGAAGCGGTTCGACGCGATGCTCGACGACATGGCCGGCATCTGGGCGGGCGAGCCACGCGGGTTCGCCGGGGCCATCGGCCCGCAACCCGGCATCGACAGGTCCAGGATCATCTTCGGCGGCAACAACGATCGGGCGTTCGCCAGGGTCGCGACGCGGGGCGGCGGCTGGATCGCGGGGAGCAGCGGGGTGGAGGCTTTCGGCCGGGGAGCCGAGCGGGTCCGGCGGGCCTGGACCGACCACGGCCGCACCGGGCGGCCCCGGCTGATGGCGCTTCCGTACTTCTCGCTCGGCGCCCAGGCTCGGGCGAACGCGGCGGCGTACCTCGGCGACCACTACGCGATCGAAGGCGCCCGGGCGGACGAGGTGGTCCAGAAGACGCTGACCGACGCCGAGACGCTGCGCGCCACGGTCACGGCCTACGACCGGGCCGGCTGTGACGAGCTGCTGCTGTTCCCCTGCGGCGCCGACCCCGACCAGGTCCGGTTGCTGGCCGAAGCGGTCAGGTAGCCGAGGTGCGCAGGCCCATGGCCCGGGAGGCATCGGCCGAGGCGGTGCGCAGGAGCTCGAGCTGGTGGTCCTGCTCGGAGTCGGGCAGGTGGGCGGTCAGGCCGCTGACGCTCAGGGCGGCGACGACGGCGCCGGTGTGGTCGCGGACGGGCACGCTCAGCGCGGTGACCCCGAGCTCGACGTCGTCGCGGCTGGTCGCGTAGCCCTGGGCGCGGATCCGGGCGACCTCCTCGCGCAGCTGCTCGGCGGTCGCCTGGGTCGGCGAGGTGCGGCGCTGCAGCGGGCCGGCGAGGTAGCCCTCCACCTGCTCGTCGGGCAGGGCGGAGAGCAGCAGGCGCGGCCCGGCGCCCAGGTGCAGCGGCAGCGTGCCGCCGACGCGCAGCGTGTGCGTGGACGCGTACCGCCCGTCCAGCCGCTCCACGCAGACGGCCTCGTCGCCGCGCAGGACCAGCAGGAAGACGGTCTCCCCGGTGCGCCGGTACAGCTCCTCCATGGCCGGCAGCGCGCGCTCGCGCACGCCCAGCCGGCGGGCCATCGCGCTGCCGACCCGGAACGCCCCGACGCCCAGCCGGTAGGTGCCCGGCGACGGCCGCTCCACGAAGTCGCCGGCGGCGAGCGTGGTGAGGATCCGGTGGCAGGTGCTCTTGTTCAGGTCCAGCCGGGCGGCGATGTCGCCGAGGCTCAGCTCGTCCGGGGCCTCCGCGAGCAGCTCCAGCACCGCCATCGCCTTCACCAGCACGCGGACGGGCTCGGCCGCCGTGCGCACCGGGGTTCCGTTCACCACTTCGTCACGCTACCGGCCGCTGCTCGTCGGGGACGAGCACCCCGGCGTCGGTGGCCCAGGTGACCTCGACCCGCTCGCCGACCGCGACGGACGCGCCGGCGGCGTCGCGCACCTGGCCGGCGCCCCCGCCGTCGAACCTGACCAGCACCCGGCGGAACGCGCCCTGGTAGACGACGTCGGTGACGGTGGCGGACAGGACGTTCTCGCCGGCCCGCTCGGAGGCGGCGAGCCGCAAGTGCTCGGGCCGCACGACCAGCGCCACCGGTCCGCCCGGCGCCGGTGCCGGCACCCGCAGGCCGCACCAGCCGGTGTCCAGCAGCCCGTCGCGGACCCGCCCGGTGAACACGTTGGAGTCGCCGAGGAACGTCGCGACGAACCGGGACGCGGGTGTCTCGTACAGCTCGGCGGGCGTGCCGGCCTGCTCGATGCGGCCGTCGCGGAACACGGCGATCCGGTCGGACAGGGCCAGCGCCTCGTCCTGGTCGTGGGTGACGAACACGAACGTGATGCCCAGCTCGCGGTGCAGCCGCGCGATCTCCAGCTGCAGCGACTCGCGCAGCTTCTTGTCCAGCGCGCCCAGCGGCTCGTCGAGCAGCAGCGCCCTCGGCTCGAACACCACCGCCCTGGCCAGCGCGACCCGCTGCTGCTGGCCGCCGGAGAGCTGCGAGGGCAGCCGCTCGCCGTGCCCGCCCAGGTGCACCAGCTCCAGCGCGTCGGCGACCCGCCGCGCGATCTCCGCCTTGCCCAGGCCGCGCTGCCGCAGCGGGAACGCGACGTTCTCGGCGGCGCTCAGGTGCGGGAACAGCGCGTAGTTCTGGAACACCATGCCGAGGTTGCGCCGGTACGCCGGCAGCCGGGCGATGTCCGCGCCGTCCAGGGCGATCCGCCCGGAGCTGACCGCCTCGAACCCGGCGATCATGTTCAGCGTCGTGGTCTTGCCCGAGCCGCTTGGCCCGAGCAGCGTCATGAACTCCCCGCCCTGGATGTCCAGGTCGACGCCGTCCACGGCGGGGACGTCCGCGCCGGGGAAGCGCTTGGTGAGGCCTTCCATCACGATCCGGGCTCCGGCATCGGAGGCATCGGAAACGGCGTCAGGCATGGCGGCTCCTTCTCAGCGCGGCGGCCAGGCCCAGCAGGGCGGTGGTCACCGTGATGACCACGGTGGCGGCCGCGGCGATCGTGGGGTCCACCTCGTTGGTCACCGAGGTGAACATCCGCACCGGCAGCGTCTGCAACCGGGGCGACTGGACGAACAGCGACACCACCACCTCGTCGAAGGAGGTGACGAAGGCGAACACCGCCCCGGACAGCACCCCGGGCATGATCAGCGGCAGGGTGACCCGGCGGAACGTGGCGGTGGCCGATGCGCCGAGGCTGGCCGCCGCCCGCTCCAGCGTCCGGTCGAACCCGCCCAGCGCCGCGCCCACGTTCACCGTGACGAACGGGATCGCCAGCACGGTGTGCGCGATCACGAACCCGATCGGCGTGCCGATCAGGCCCCACCGCAGGAACGCGGCGTAGACGGCGACCGCCACCACGATGCCGGGCACGATCATCGGCGCCAGGAACAGCCCGTTCAGCGGCCCCCGCCAGCGCGACGCCGTGCGGGACAGCGCGAACGCGGCGGCCGTGCCCAGCACGGTCGCGATCGCGGTGACCATCAGCGCCAGCTGGATCGACACCAACAGCGCGTTCAGCCAGCTCAGGTCGGTGAAGAACGTCCGGTAGTGGCGCAGGCTCCAGGAGCCGGGCGGGAACTGGAAGCTGTCCTCGCCGGAGAAGCTGATCGGAACGACGACCAGCGTGGGCACCAGCAGCCAGGCCCCGACCAGGAACCCGAAAGCGACCAGCGCGCGGCGCAGCCCGGCGGACCTCACGAGCCCGCTCCCCCGACCAGCCCCACCGGCGCACCTCGGGTGCGGGTCAGCCGCTGCACGCCGGCCACCAGCACCAGCGTCACCACCAGCAGGGTCACCGCCAGCGCCCCGGCCGCGCCGAAGTTCAGCATCTGGTTGACCTGCACCGCGATCAGCTGCGCCAGCATCGACTGCTGCGGCGAGCCGACCAGCGACGGCGTGACGTAGAAGCCGAGCGAGAGCACCATGACCAGCGTGGCGCCGGCGGCGACGCCGCGCAGCGACAGCGGCAGGTAGACGCGCCAGAACGCGGTGACCGGCCTGGCCCCCAGGCCCATCGCGGCGTCGACCAGCCGGCGGTCGATGCCGCGCATGGCCGTGTACACCGGCAGCACCATGAACGGCAGCATCACCTGGGCCATCGCGATGCTCACCCCCGCGGTGGTGCCCAGCAGCTTGGTGTGTCCCAGCCCGATCGCGCCCAGCAGGCCGTTCACCACGCCGGTGTCCTGCAGCAGCACCACCCAGGCGAACGTGCGCGCCATCAGCGAGGTCCAGAACGGCAGCAGCACCAGCGCCGTGAGCACCGCCCGCCACCGCCGCCCGACGATCGTCATCAGGTAGGCGTACGGGTACGCGCAGAGCACGCACAGCACCGTGACGACCGCCGCCATGCCCAGCGTGCGCAGCACCACCGGGACGACCACGCCGTCCGACGCGAGGCCCGCGTAGTTGCCGAGGCCGGGCTTCGGGACGCTCACCGACAGCCAGGCCAGCCGGGCCGCCGGGACCACGAAGAACACGGCCAGCACGACGACGGCGGGCAGCGCGAGCAGCAACAGCGGGCGGCCCGCGCGCCTTCGTCGGCCCTCGACCGGCACCGGCGCGGCGGCAGTCGCTTCGGCGGGACTGACCGACACCATGGGCACACCTCATTTCGTATTGCGAGATGCGGCATTAGTTTCACGAACCGAAATGGAGGATCGAGGGCGTGTCCGCCTTTGTCAACCCTCTGCCTGTCGCCCACGACGCCAACGTCGGGGTTGACGCGGCCTTGACCGCGAGGCATTGTCAGTTCCCACATCGTGGCTTGCGTTTTGGATTATGAAATCCAGAAGGAGGTGGTCCCCGTCCGCGACCGCAGGCTCGTCTCCGCGCTGGCCCTCGCCGTGATCGTCTCGATCAGCGCCACCGGGTGCTTCGCCACGGTCGGTGGGCAGCAGGGCGCCGCGCGCGGTGTCGTGTTCAGCAACACCGGGGGCGAGCTCGCCTCGATCTTCGCGGACACGGCCTACAAGGAGCTGGCCGGCCAGGGCATCCAGGTCGCCGAGGAGTCGCCGAACAACGAGGCGAAGCTGACCGCGATGGTCCAGGCCGGCACCCCGACCTGGGACGTCTTCTACGCCTCGCCGTACCGCACGCTGGCCAAGTGCGACGTCCTGTTCGAGAGGCTGGACATGTCCCGGATCCACACCGACGCGCTCGACCCCGACCTGGTCACCCCCTGCGGCGTGCCGGTGCTGAAGTCGGCGTTCGTGCTGGTCTACAACGCCGACAAGTACCGGGACCACCCGCCGAGGAGTTGGGCGGACTTCTACGACCCGGCGAACTTCCCCGGCACCCGGGGGATCATGAACTACGCCAAGGACGCCGGCATGGAGACGGCGCTGCTCGCCTCGGGCGTGCCCGGTGACCGGCTCTACCCGCTGGACTACGGGCGCGCGTTCGCCACGCTGGACCGGATCCGTCCCTCGGCGCGGTTCTACGACACCGGCGCGCAGCAGACCCAGGCGCTGAAGTCCGGCGAGGTCGACATGATGCTCGCCTGGCCGGGGCGCGCCTACGAGGCGGCCAAGAACGGCGCCCACCTGCGGGCCGTCTGGAACCAGCCGCTGCTCTACACCGACTCGCTCGGGATCGTGAAGGGAGCCCGCAACGTGGACGAGGCGTACCAGTTGATCAATGCCCTGACCGGGGTCCCGACCCAGGAGGCGATCATGAGACGCCAGCCGTACGGGGCGGCCAACAACAAGGCCCGGCCGTCGGCCGATCCGCTGCTCAACACGTTCGTCCCGACCAGCAACGTCACCGGCACCGAGGTGCGCCGCGACAACCGCTGGTGGGCGGGCAACCTCGACGAGGCCACCCGGCGGTGGACCGAGTGGGTCAACCGGTGAGGCTGCTCGGGTACGGCGACAGGCTGTCGGTCCCGGCGGGCGGGCGGATCGAGTTCAAGGTCAGCTGCGAGCTGGAGGAGTTCGCGCCGGTGCTGGTGCGGCTGCGCCGGGGCGGCTCGCCGATGCACGAGTGCGACCTGGTCGAGGAGGAGGTCTCCGCGGACCTGCCGGCCACGGTGCCCGGTCGCGTCCAGGTGGCTCGGGCCGGCTCCTATGTGGAGGCGTCGCTGCGATCGGCGGCGGCCGTGCACGGAGCCGGCCTGGCGGCGTGGATCTTCCCCACGAGACTGGACCGGGACCGCGAGCAGACCGTGCTCGCGCTCACCGGGCCGGACGGCGCGGGGTACCGGCTCGCGGTCACGGCTCTTGGCACGGTGCTTCGGGACGGGGACGGCACGGAGCTGGCTCGGCTCGACACCGCGCCGGTCCCGCGCCAGTGGTCGTTCGTGGCCGCGACGGTCACCACCGACGGCGACGTCCGGCTGAGCCTGCGCCTGGACGGGCGCGCCGCGGTCGCGGACTCCAGGGTCGTGCCGCCAGCGCCGTGGCGGGGCGGGGTGCTGCGGGTCGGCGCCGGGGCCAGCGGGTTCTTCAACGGCAGGCTCGCCCGGCCGGTGGTGTCCGCCCGCGGCTGGACGGCCGAGGCGACCGCGCGGCTGGCCGGCGGCGAGGACGCGGTGGCCGTCCTGGGGTCCGCCGGGGTGAGCGCACTCGCGCTGGGCCGCGCGCCCGCATCGGTCGCCGTCCCCGACGACGGCGACCTGACCGGCGGCGGCACGGCGGTCAACCGCCCGACCAGCGCCGTGCCCGGCCCGTTCTGGCGCCGCACGGAGACCGACTTCCGGCGGGTGCCCGACGAGTACGACGCGCTGCACCTGCACGAGGACGACCTCGACGACGCCGGGTGGTCCACCGACGTCGCGCTCACCCTCCCGGCAGAGCTGCCCAGCGGCGCCTACGCGCTCAAAGTCACCGCCGGCGAGCACGTCGACCGCATCCCGTTCGTCGTCACACCGCCGCCCGGCGCGGCCCCGGCCCCGGTCCTGGTGGTCCTGCCGACCTGGACCTACCTCGCGTACGCGAACTGGCGCACCTACGCCGAGTTCGAGGAGGAGCGGGTCGCGCTCTACGGCGAGCGCCGGGGCGTCGACCCGCGCGACCGCTGGCTGGCCCGCCACCCCGAGCTGGGGAAGTCCCAATACGACGTGCACACCGACGGCAGCGGCGTCGTCTACTCCTCGCGGGCGCGGCCGATCATCAACATCCGGCCCGACTACTACACGCCGACCACCCGGGGGTTGCGCCACTTCGCGCAGGACCTGTCGCTGCTCGACTGGCTGGACCGGCGCGGCGAGGACTACGCCGTGATCACCGACGACGAGCTGGAGGACGGCGGCTCCGACGCGCTGGCCGGCCACCGCGTCGTGATCACCGGCAGCCATCCGGAGTACTCGTCGGCCCGGATGCTGGACGCCTACTCCGAGTACACGCACGCCGGCGGCCGGCTGATGTACCTGGGCGGCAACGGCTTCTACCACGTCACCGCGCGCCACCGGGGGCCATCGGGGTCGATCGAGATCCGCCGCGCGCGGGGCAGCACGACGGCGTGGGCGTCCGGGGCGGGCGAGGAGCACCTGTCCGGCACCGGCGAGCCGGGCGGGCTGTGGCGCTGGCGCGGGCGGGCGCCGCAGCGGACCTTCGGGGTGGGCATGACGGCGCAGGGCTTCGACAAGGCCAGCGGGTACCGGCGGTGCGCCGACGTCGATTGGGTGTTCCACGGCGTGGACGTCGGAGTCGGAGAGGTCTTCGGCGACGAGGGCCCCGGCCTGGGTGGCGCGGCCGGCGACGAGATCGACCGCGCCGACCTCGCGCTCGGCACCCCGGCCGACGCCGTCGTGCTCGCCAGCTCCGTCGGGCACTCGGCGAGCATCGTGCTCGTCGCGGACGACCGGACGATCTCCTACGCGGTGCCCACCGAGCCCGACCCCCGCGTCCGGTCCGACATCGTGATCTTCGGCCGGCCTGGTGGTGGGGCGGTGTTCTCGGTCGGCTCGATCGCCTGGTCCACCGCGATGACGCACAAGGGCGGCGACAACGACGCCTCCCGGATCACCGCGAACGTGCTCGACAGGTTCCGCGACCACCCCGACCCGCTGGCGGCCACATGAAGATCATCGGTTATGCCGACCGGCTGTCCGTGCGGGCCGGCTCGGACATCGCGTTCTGTGTCAGCTCGGAGCACGACACGTACCGGCCGGAGATCGTCCGGTTGCGGCGCGGCGGGTCACCTCGGCACGGCGTGGCGCTGGTCGAGGAACCCGTCGAGGCCGGCCTGCCGCCTCGTGTGTCCGGCCGGGTGCAGGTCACCACGTCCGGCTCGTTCGCCGAGGCCGGGCGACCGGTCGGTCCGCTGCACGCGGTGGGGCTCGCGGTGTGGTTCCTGCCGACGCTGCCCGCCGACGAGCCCCGGCCGCTGCTCGCCGTCGAGGACCTCGTGCTGGAGACCTCGGCCGCCGGGATCGCGCTGCGCCGGGGCGCGACCTTGCTCGCGGTCCTGGACGCGCCGCCGGCCGAGCGGCGCTGGGCGTTCGCGGCGGCGACGCTGGACGCGGCCGGCGAGGTGCGGCTGTCCCTGCACCGTGCGGACCTGCCGGCCGCCGCGACCGCCTCCCACGCAACGCCGGCCCCGGTGCACGGCGCGCTTCGGATCGGCTCGGACGGAACCGCCACCGGCGGGCTGGGCCGCACCTTCAACGGCAAGCTCGCCCGACCGGTCGTCTCCGCGACCGCCTGGCCGGACGCCATCACTGCCGCGCTCGCGGCCGGCGCCGACCCGCTCGCGCTGCTCGACCCGGCCACCACCAGCGCGCTCGACCTCGCCGCCGACCCCGGCGGCACCCACGTCCCCGACCGGGGCGGGCTCACCGGCGGCGCGACCGTCCACCACCTGCCCACCCGTGGCGTCCCCGGCCCGTTCTGGACCGGCGCGGAGACCGACTTCCGCCGCGCCCCCGCCGAGTTCGACGCGCTGCACCTGCACGACGACGACCTCGCCGACGCCGGCTGGGAACCGGACCTCGCCTGGACCGTGCCCGCCGACCTGCCCAGCGGCGTCTACGCGCTGAAGACCTCCGCCGACGACGACGTCGACCGGATCCCGTTCGTCGTCACCCCGGCCCGCCACGACGCGCCGGTGCTCGTCGTCCTGCCCACCTGGACCTACCTCGCCTACGCGAACTGGCGCACCTACGCCGAGTACGAGCCGGAGCGGCTGGTGATCTACGGGGAGGCCCGAGGGATCGACGAGCGGGACCGCTGGCTGGTCGAGCACCCCGAGCTGGGCCGCTCGCTCTACGACGTGCACACCGACGGCAGCGGGGTGTGCCATGCGACCCGGCTGCGCCCGATCGTCAACCTGCGCCCCGACTACTTCACCCCGACCACCCGGGGGTTCCGCCACTACGCGCAGGACCTGCTGCTGCTCGACTGGCTGGACCGGCGCGGCGAGCGCTACGCCGTGGTCACCGACGACGAGGTCGAGCGCGAGGGCACCGCCCTGCTCTCCCGTTACCGGGTGGTGCTCACCGGCAGCCACCCGGAGTACTGCTCGGCGGGCATGCTCGACTCCTACCTCGGCTACACCCGCGCCGGCGGCCGGCTGATGTACCTGGGCGGCAACGGCTTCTACCAGGTCACCGCCCGCCACCCGGGACACCCGGACGCGCTGGAGATCCGGCGCGGCCACGCCGGCGTCGCCACCTGGGTGTCCGACCCCGGTGAGGAGCACCTCGCCGCGACCGGCGAGCGCGGCGGGCTGTGGCGGATGCGCGGGCGCGCGCCGAACCTGCTGGCCGGCGTCGGGTTCACCGCGCAGGGCTTCGACAAGGGCAGCGGCTACCGGCGGTCTCCGGCGAGCGCCGAGGCCTGCTGGGTGTTCCACGGGGTGGACGTCGGAGTCGGAGAGGTCTTCGGCGCGGAAGGCCCCGGCCTGGGTGGCGCGGCCGGCGACGAGATCGATCGCGCCGACGTCACCCTCGGCACCCCGGCCGACGCCGTCGTGCTGGCCTCCTCGGTCGGGCACTCGGAGAAGATCGAGCTGGTGCCCGAGGAGGCCGACCACGGCTACGCCGCCGCGCCGCCCGGCATCCACCCCAAGGTCCGCTCCGACGTCGTGCTGCTCACCCGGCCCGGCGGCGGCGCGGTGTTCTCCGTCGGATCGATCGCCTGGTCCACGGCCATGACGCACAACGGCGGCGACAACGACGTCTCGCGCATCACCGGCAACGTCCTCGACCGGTTCCGCGACGAGCCCCAGCAGTAAGGAGCACCGAGTTGCCCGTCACCACCACACCCGAGGTCGCCCGCCTCGCCGACCGGGCGAGGTTCGTGCGCACCGAGACCGTCCGCCTCACCCGGATCGCCGGGGCCGGCCACTACAGCGCGGTGTTCTCCTGCGCCGAGCTGTTCGCCGTCCTCTACTACGCCCACCTGCGCATCGACCCGACCCGCCCGGACTGGCCCGACCGCGACCGGTTCGTGCTGAGCAAGGGGCACGCGGCGATCGGGCTGTACCCGGTGCTGGCTGATCTGGGCTTCTTCGCCCCGGCCGAGCTGGACACCTACACCCGGCTGGGCAGCCCGTTCGGCGACCACCCGGACATGCGCAAGGTCTCCGGCATCGACTTCTCCTCCGGCTCGCTGGGGCACGGGCTCTCCATCGCGGCGGGGATGGCGCTGGCCGGGCGGATGTCCGGGTCCGACCACCGCACGTACTGCCTGCTCGGCGACGGCGAGCTGGCCGAGGGCCAGGTCTGGGAGGCGGCGATGTCGGCCGGCCACTTCCGGCTGGGCAACCTGGTCGCGATCGTGGACGCCAACCAGCTCGGCATCGACGGCTTCGTCCGCGATGTGATGGCCGCCGAGCCCATCGACGGGCGGTTCGCCGCGTTCGGCTGGCAGACCCACCGGGTCGACGGCCACGACATCCCCGCGCTGCTGGAGCTGTTCGCGAACCTTCCGCACGACGCCGACGGCCCGCCTCAGCTCGTCGTCGCGGACACCGTCAAGGGCAAGGGCGTCGCCCGGATGGAGCTGTCCCCCGACTGGCACGTCGGCAACCTGGTTGGCGCCGACTACGACGACGTGATGAACGAGCTGGAGCGCGAATGAACACCCAGGACCAGTCCGAGATCTTCAACGGCACCGCGGGCGTCGGGCTGAAGGACACCCGCTCGGTGGACGGCACCGACACCCGCGCGATCCCGGCGTTCGTGTTCGGCGAGGAGCTGGCCCGGCTCGCCGACCACGACCCGCGCATCGTCGTGCTCACCGCCGACCTGGCCCGCTCCAACCGGGCCACCGACTTCGCCGCCCGCCACCCGGAGCGGTTCGTCAACGTCGGCATCGCCGAGAAGAACATGATCACGATGGCGGCCGGCATGGCGGCGTCGGGCTACGTCCCGTTCGCGGCCACGTTCGGGGCGTTCGCCGCGCTGCTCGGCGCGGAGCAGATCCGCACCGACTGTGCCTACCCCGGCATGCCGGTGCGTGTGGTCGGCCACCACTGCGGCATGTCCATGGGCTTCTACGGCACCAGCCACCACAGCCTGGAGGACATCGGCATGATGCGCTGCATCGCCGACCTCACCGTCGTCTGCGCCACCGACGCGAACCACCTGCGCGCACTGCTGCGGCTGTCCCTGGAGCACCCCGGCGCGATGTACATCCGCCTCGGCCGGGGCCGCGACCCGCAGGTCTACCCGGACGTCCCCGAGCTGGTGATCGGCCGCGCCGAGACCGTCCGCGACGGCACCGACCTGACGATCATCGCCACCGGCTCCGAGGTGCACCCCGCGCTCGCCGCCGCGGCCGAGCTGTCCGAAGCCGGGATCTCCACGCGGGTCGTGGACATGTTCACCATCGCACCGCTGGACCGCGACGCGGTGCTCGACGCCGCACTCACCACCGGCGCCGTCCTCACCGTCGAGGAGGGCAACGTCACCGGCGGCCTGGGCACGGCGGTCGCCGAGTGCCTGTTCGAGGCCGGCGTCCGTGTCCCGTTCCGCCGCCACGGCGTGCCCGACGAGCACGTGCCCGTCGGCCCGCCCGCCGGCCTCTACGCCCACTACCGCCTCGACGGACCCGGCATCGCCGCCGTCGCCCGCGAGCTGCTCAACAGCAAGGGAACCCGCGCATGACCACCGCACCGACAGTCCTCGGCGAGCACGAGCTCGCGCTGCGCGAGCGGGCCCGCCAGGTGATCCCGGGCGGGATGTACGGCCACATGAACGTGGCGGCCTTCAGCGACGCACACCCCCAGTTCATGGCCTCCGGCCAGGGCTGCCGCATCACCGACACCGACGGGCGCACCTACCTGGACCTGATGTGCGGCTGGGGCCCGGTCGTACTCGGCCACCGCCACCCCGCCGTCACCGCCGCCGTCCGAGACCAGCTCGAACGCGGCGACTGCCTGGACGGCACCAGCCCGGTCGCCGTCGAGTTCGCCGAGCTGCTGGTGGACACGATCCCCGCCGCAGACTGGGCGATGTTCTGCAAGAACGGCTCGGACGCGACCACCACCTGCGTGACGATCGCCCGCGCCGCCACCGGCAGGCGCAAGCTGCTGGTCGCCAGGGGCGCCTACCACGGCGCGGTGCCGTGGTGCTCGCTGCGCGGGGCCGGCGTCACGGCCGAGGACCAGGCACACCTGGTGCACTACGAGTACAACGACCTCGCCTCCGCGGCGGCCGCCGCGGCCGAGGCCGGCGACGACCTGGCCGCGATCGTGGTCTGCCCGATGCGCCACGACATCAAGCGCGAGCAGGAGCTGGTCGACCCCGCGTTCGCGCGCGGCCTGCGCGACCTGGCCGACCGCACCGGCGCCGCCCTGGTCCTCGACGACGTGCGCTGCGGGTTCCGGCTGGACCTGGGCGGCAGCTGGGAGCCGCTCGGGGTCCACCCCGACCTGTCCGCCTGGTCGAAGGCCATCGCGAACGGCCAGGCGCTCGGCGCCGTCACCGGGACCGAGGCGCTGCGCGAGGCCGCCCGCTCGATCTACGTCACCGGGTCGTTCTGGTACGCGGCGGTGCCGCTCGCCGCCGGCCTCGCGACCCTCACCGAGCTGCGCAAGGGCCGCGCGCTGCCGGACATGGCCCGCACCGGCACCCGGCTGCGCGATGGCCTCGCCGCCCAGGCCCAGGCCCACGGCGTCGAGATCCGACAGACCGGCCCGGTGCAGATGCCGATGCTCTCCTTCGCCGGCGACACCGACCTGCGGATGGCCACCGCGTGGGCCGAGGCCGCCGTCGAGCGCGGGGTGTACCTGCACCCCTGGCACAACTGGTTCCTCTCCGCCGCGCACACCGACGACGACATCGACGCGATCCTGGAACGCACCGACGACGCGTTCGCGTCAGCCCGACGGCGCGGGTGAGCCCACGACGCCCGCCGCCACGACCCGGCGCATGACCGGCCGATCGGCCTTGGCCCGCCCCAGCTCGGTGAACCCCGCGGCCCGGTACGCCGAGGCGATCCCGGTCATGGCGTTGTCGGCGCCGGCGAGCCTGCCGTCCGCCGGGTCGACGGGGTAGGCGTCGACGGTGTGCTGCCCGTACCCGGCGGCGAACTCGCAGGCGGCCTCGATCATCCCGGCCTGGAGCCCTCGGCGGCGGTACCCCCGTCGCAGGTAGATGCAGCTGATCACCCACGCGGGGACGTCGTCGACCGGACGCATCACCGGGGAGCGCTGCATGCGCCGGTACTCGGCCCGCTCCCCGATCCCGACCCAGCCGACCGGCTCGCCCCGGAGGTAGCACACCACCCCCGGCGGCGGGTCGCTCGCGGCGCGCTCGGCCATCCGCTCGCGGTTCCCCGACCCCCGGCCTCGCTGCCACTCGGGGAAGGGCACCCGCCAGTGCATGCACCAGCAGCCGCGAGCGCCCCCGTTCGCACCCATGACCAGCTCGAAGTCGGCAAAGGTCCGTGCCGTCAGCGGCGCCCAGCGCACCTCGGAGTCCTCCTTCACCCGCCTGACGTTACCATCAACCGTCAAACACTGGTGACGCCGGAACGCGCCGGAAGGACCTGATCCGATGACCACCGACCCCGCCCACCCCGCGCCCGGCCGGCTCGAGCTCGTGCGGCGGTTCGCCAACACCGAGGACCGCTACGGCGGCCACGACGACCTCGCCGACGCCGACCGCGCCGCGGCCTGGCTGGCGGAGCACGACCTGCTCCCCCATACCGAGGCCGTCACCACCGCCGACCTCGGCCACCTCCACCGGTTCCGCGCCGTGCTCCACGAGCTGGCCGCCACCACCGGTCCGTCCGCCGACGCCCTCAACACCTTCAACCAGCTCAGCGCCGCCGCTCCCCAGGTCGTGCGGATCGACACCGACGAGCACGGCCGGCTACGAACCGCGCTGGCCCCACACCGCCCCGGCGTCACCGCCGCGATCGCCGAACTGGCGGCGTCCGTACACGAAGCCGTCCTCACCGACACCTGGCCAAGGCTCAAGGCCTGCGCCAACCCGGACTGCGCCTGGCTGTTCTACGACACCTCCCGCAGCCGCACCGGCCGCTGGTGCTCGATGCGGGCCTGCGGGTCCATCCACAAGGCCCGCGCCTACCGCGCCAGAAACCGACCACACTGAACAGCCCCGTCTGAGCAGGGGAATCTGGCATTCATTGTTTACGAAATTGATGGAGGACTGAACGTCAGCATTTCGCAGTGTTTCCAAGCGGGGGTCAGTTGCGGTGCACGGAGATGGGCAGCATTGTATCGAGCGATATCATGTCGAGGCCGCTGCCATCCTGGTAGTGCACTGCCAAGTACTCTTCAGCACCATTCCATCGGCGCCATAGGACTTTTGCTCGCTTGCCGTTAGCGCACGAGACGGAGTCTCCGCTTTGGGGACCGCCATCGGCCTTGGTCAAGAGCGTGTAGAACATGCGCTGCATGTTCTTGACAGCTAGGGTCAACATCCAAATGCTGAGCACGACAAGGCCGATCAAGATCATGAAAATCACGTCATTCATCGGTGGTTACCCAATCCTCTCCGATCCGTCGAATCGCCCGAACCGGATTCGACACTCCTACCCAACAGGTGTCCACACGCCCCCACGGCATTGGTGGCGTGATCTTCACTGAACTGCTCATATGAACCACTCCCTCCCGGTTTCGGTGCTGGGCAACATTTGCCATTTCGCCAGGAACCACGACCATCGGTCGCGCCAGGTCAATGCTTCATATTTGAGGTAACGACGAGTCAATATGCATTGAGACCGCCTGCTTCCGGCGGGTTGTCGATGTCGTGCGCGCCCTGCCGTTTTGCCTCCAGGTCGATCCATTCAGTTTGGCCGGTCGCGCGATGTAGAGCGCAAAGTCGCTGATCTGTACTCTCCAGTGCTCGCGCCTGCGCGCGCCCATCAGTCTTGTCTGGGGCAGTCGTCTCCTGGGTTTCAATATGAGGTCGTAGCTCATCTTCACGCTCCGATGGCGTATCGGACATCAATCAAATCGTCGAGAATTGGCGGATATGGCGCTGAGGGTCGGACTGGCAGAATCGGTCGGACCTCAAGAGCATTGAAGAGATCGACACAACGGGAGTGCCCCGGTGCCTGTCGATGCTCCTCATCTGGTGAAGCGAAATGCACCGCGTGACCGCAGATCGCCAGGACCGCAGGCTGGCCAGGAGCGATCGCGCACATCCTTCGTTCGAGGACGACGTGGTACTGGCCGTCCTCGGGGGAGTACATGAGGACGAAGAAGCCGTGCCCGTCAGTGCTTCGCGCACGCGGGCGCTGCCAGCAGGTCAGCCAGTACCACACGATGCTGGCGAAGTCGCAGAGGTGGACGCGTGCCCTGCGCAGCCGCGTGACCAGGGCAGATCCATTGGGGATCATGAAACCGAGTGAAGACCCCCGCAGATGTCATGACCAGGGCATTTGCCCGGTCGTCTAGTGCCAGACCGGTCGTTCGACCGGACTGTTGATCAACAGCAATGATTTTTCGGTACGCTGCTTGCCCCACTCGTTCACCCCGAGACGGTGAGAGGCAGCACACCGTGAGTGCTCGAACACCGGAGACCTTGCAGGACCTCCGTGATCAGGCCGGCTTCACCCAGGAGGGGCTTGCTCACCGGATGGGCGTTGAGGAGCGGCAGGTTCGCCGCTGGGAGTCGTTGACGAACCGGCCAAGCCGCCGGCACCTCCGCGAGCTCGCCGCACTCCTCGACGTAACCCAGGAGGAGCTGGAACAGCTGGTCAAACCCCGACCAACGCGCGAGCCGGCCATGTCGATCACCATGCTCGGGCGAGCGGATGGTCAGGTCCCCGCCGCGCCGCGACCAGAAGATGAGAGAACCGAATGTGGCGTACGAGACAGACGGGATGCAGACTGGTCGCAACCGTCGACTGTGGTGCTCGGTACGCAGGTTGATCAGCAGGTTCTCCCTCCGGGCGCCGAGGCGTCGAGGGAGGAGGGCGGCGTGGACAGACGAGATGCGATCAGGGCGCTCGGTGGCGCGACCGTGGGAAGTCTCGTGTCCGCGGCAGAGCCCAGCCGTCGGCAGCTGGACGAGGCTCTGCGCGCCCCGACGACCGTCTATGACGTCAACGACTGGGACCGCACCGCCCACGAGTACGCCTACCTGGTTGCTCGGCCCTGGGAATGTCGGTACGACCTGCTCTCTCGCTTGCTGGTCGACTTCGACGAGGTAAACGCTCGCTTCACGACGGCCGAGCAAGGTTGGCAACCGCGGCTCGCTGGCGTCGCCGCCCGGCTCAGTGGTCTTGCCGCGATCGTGCTGTTCACCAACGGCTACTGGAGCGACGCAGGACGGTACTGGCGCATCTCGCAGTCCGCCGCAGAGGCCAGCAACGATCACGATCTGCGCTGCCTTGTCGGCGGGCGTCGAGCGATCTTGACCTTACACGGGCCCGGAGGGCCAAAGCAGGCGATGAGCCTCGCTGACGATGTGCTGGCTATGGCCGACGGCAAACCGTCACCGGGCGCCGCAAATGCCCTGGCCACTCGCGCTCACGTGCACGCCTTGAGAGGCGATCGTGCGAACGCTAATCGCACGCTGTCGGAACTCGAACGTGTCTTTGGGACGCTGGATGACGGCACTCGCTCAGATATCACTACCTGGGGATGGTCGGAAAGTAGACTACTCGGTGCCCGAAGCTTCGTGCATTCATACACTGGGAATGTTCCTGATGCCATGAAGGCGCATGATGCTGCGTTGGCAATGTACTCGTCGCCGCTTGCACGAGGTGTGGCCCAAGTCAAATTCCATCAAGCGGCAAGCATGATGGTTTCGGGAGATGCCGCAGGTGGAGCACGCTATGCAAGTGAGGTCTACGATTCGCTCCCGCCAAGCTTGAAGAATGGTCATCTCCGCACATCCATTAGCTTTGCCTTGAGCAGGCTGCCGGAGCGGGCAGCGCGGCTCCCGGAGGTCCGCGAAGTCCGCGCGCTGGCGGCATTGCCAGCGTAGGACGTGGCAATCGCCCGAAAGGGTCAGTGCTCGCGTCCCAGGAGGATGTGCGGGTAGCCGCGGTTGATGGGCTCGCCCAGCTCGACGCCGAGGGAGGCGATGAACTCCTCCAAGCGTGTGGTGGCGTCGTCGATGTCGGCCGCGTCGCCTTTGAACTCGAACTCGACGAAGTCGCCGGCGTCCACGACGTGGTCGAAGACGACCTCGACGTCGGGGAGCTTCCACTCCTCGCGGGTCTTGTCGACGGTGATCAGCGGGGTGAAGTCGAGGGCGTCCAGTAGCCGGCGGATGGCCTCGACGTCGGCGACGTTGGTCTCGTACTCGTCGGCGTGGGTCTTCACCAGGGCGTCGATGGGGTGCCACCGCTTGTAGTTGATCGACGAGCCTCGGTCCTCGGTACGCACGCGTAGCCACTCCGAGATCGCATCTGGGGCGAGGAAGTCCCGGTGTGGTGCGTTGAAGTAGGCGTCCACCTGGCGGGTCGGGTCGCCGGGCTTGGCACCGAGGGTTTCGAGCTTGGCCTTGAGGGCGTTCGGGTCGGGCAGGGCGAACTTCTTCTCGACCTCGATGTACTGCACGGTGGTCCTTCCTGGTCAGACGGTGGCGTGAGATGCGTGGAGCAGGGCCTTCAGCTCGGTCATGTCCTGCAGGGTGAGCGGGTCGGCCAGGCTGGTGACGGTGGTGTGGATCTGGGTGGCGTCGCGGAAGCCGACGAGCGCGACGGCGTCCGAGTCGCGGTGCAGGGTATAGCCGAGGGCGACGCGCGCCATGGCGGCAGGGGTGTCGCCGAAGCGAGCGCGGATCGGCGCGAGCCGGGCGTCCACCTCGGCGAGGGCCGTAGGCCGGAACAGCGGGTCACGCGAGCGATGGTCCCCGCTGCTGAATGACTGGTGCGGGCCAGCGTGGCGACGGAAGAGGGCGCCCTGGCCGAGGGGCTGCTTGATGAGGACTCCGACGCCACGCGGGCGGGCAAAGTCGAATATGTCGGTCTCCCACGGCTGGTAGGTGGGGCTGAGGAGGTTGTACCGCGCGGTCACGATGTCCGGCTGGATGGCGTCGAACAGGCAGAGCCAGCGGGCGGTCGCGGCGGCCTCGGGCCGGTCGCTGGTGGCCCACTGCTCGGCGAAGCTGTGCGGTGCGCGCAGTCCAATCGCCCGGATCAGGCCCTGCTCCCGCAGCTCTCGCATCACGGCGACCGCGCCGTCGAGGTGCCGGTCATCGGGCCCGAAGTCGCTGCTGTGCAGGAAGTAGATGTCTAGGTAGTCGGTGGCGAGGTTGTCGAGCGTGGTGGCGAACTGGCGGTGCATCTGGGCGGGCAGGTAGGGGTGGCGGGCGGTGCCGGCGAAGTAGCCGACCTTGCTCGACACCACGACCGAGGCGCGGTCGACGCGGCGCAGCAGCCACCCGAGCAACCGTTCGGACTGGCCCAGGCCGTAGACGTCGGCGGTGTCGAACAGGGTCACGCCGAGGGCGTGCGCTCGCAGCAGGCCCTCGTAGGCAGCAGCGGGGTCGACGTCGTCCCAGCCGATCGGTACTCCTCGGTTGATGGCATGGCCGCCGATGGCCCAGCAGCCGGCGCCGATCGCGGACACCTCGATGTTCAGGCCGGGCAGGACCCGGCGGGGCACGGAGAACATGGGCGTGGTCCTCTCGGTCAGGTGCCGCACGGGTCGGCGGCGTTGATCAGCCGCCAGGTGTCGGTGGCGGCCCACCGGTCGTGTTCGCGGCGCACCAGGTCGTGGTGCTCGTCGGCGAGGTAGGGCTCGATCGCGGCGAGTGCGGCGGCGAACTGCCCGCGCAGCCCGCCGAGCAGTTCCCCGGCCAGAGCTGCGCAGTCCGCGTCGAGTGCATCGATGCGAACAGGCTCTGGTTCGGTGTGGTCGAGCAGGTTGATCATGCCGTCGAGCAGCTGGTACGCGGCGGTCTTCACCACGCCGCGCAGGGCACGGACGACCTGATGGGGCTGCCCGTCGGTGATCTTCTCCAGCGATTTCAGGGTGTAGTCGAGGGCGAAGTTCCGGTCGATCCACAGCTGCGCCCAGCGGGAGAACACCCCGATGCGCCAGTCGGCGAACCAGGCCTCGACCCGGCCCATCGACGGGTCGGCCCGTCCGGTGAGGCCGGCGGCCTCGGCGCGGCGGGTGTAGGCGGCGCCGATCAGGCACTCCATGCTGACGAGCATGTAGGAGATGCCGGTGTAGAACGGCCGGCCGGTGGTGTGCTCGGCGACCCACTCCTCGTCGCGCACGCCGTCGACGATTTCCTCGACGCTCAGCTCGGGCTGCGGGCGCAGCAGCAGGTCGGTGCGGCCCTGGAACGCGTGGGTGGCCCGCAGCTCGCCGGCGCTCATCTGCTGGTCGAACGTGATGTAGGTGAACCTCGGCGGCACTCCCAGGGCGGTGAGGGTGCGGATGGCCAGGGCGTTCTGCTCAGCGCAGGTTTCCTTGTTGAACCGGTCCAGGATGCTGGTCACGCCGGACTCGACGCCGAACAGGCAGCGCCGCATCCCGCGCTCGACCAACCCACGCCAGAGCTGGCCGCGCTCAACGTGCCACGCGAGGTCGCGGTCCACGCGAACGACCTGATCGACTCGGCACGACGTCTCCCACGAGAACCCTGCTTGCGCGAGGATGTCGGCGACCCGCAGCGCTCGCGCGACCGCGTCGTCGCCTCGTCCGATGAACTCCTCGTCGACCAGGTAGACCGTGCGCGGGATCCGCGGATGCCGGTCGAACACGTGGCCCATCTCGGCGAGCAACCAGCGCAGAGCCTTCAGGTCGGAGCTGGCCCACTGTCCTTTGTGCCCGCGCGGACAGAAGCTGCAGTAGTTGGTGCACCCGCGCGAGGCCTCCAGCTGGGCGACGCCCTTGGCCTCGAAAGTGACGTCGAGCAGGTCCAGCTCGGGCCACATGTCGGTCTGCAGCCGGTTGGCCACCGTGGCGGTCCGCCGGACCCGCCCGATCGTCAGCGTGCCCTCGCCGCGCGCTGAGCCGCGATGGCCAGCGCCGCGGATCTCGTTGAGCTCGAGATCGCCGTGCCAGTGGGCGAGCACGTCGGCGATGGTGGGCTCGCCCGCGCCTCGGCCGATGATCAGTTGCGGGTAGCGGTCGAGCAAGAGCCGCTCGTTGCGCACGGTCAAGCTGCCACCGGCCACGATCAACGGCGGCTTGTCCAGTTCGGATACCGCGTCGAGCAGGCAGGTCATCAGGTCGTGCTGGCCGAAGGTGGCCGAGATCCCCAGAATGTCGACCTCGCCGGCGAGAACGCGGCCGATGATGTCGTCGAGCGTGGCGCCGAGCTGCATGTCCATCAGCTCCGCGCGGCCCAGCAAGCTCGACCGCGCGGCGCGTGCCAGGTCGGAGATCGCGAGCGGGAAGCGCGGCAGCGGGAAGTTCTCCGGGTGATACAGCGCGGCGAGCAACAGCCGAGGCCGCAGCAGCCGGTAGCGACCGTCCGGGGTGATCGTGGCGGTGGACAGCCACCCAGACGGATTGGCGATGCTCAGCCGACCGGTGGTCCAGGCCGGCCAGGACCGGGCTGCGTGTGGCTGCCCGGACAGGTCCGCCGCCGTCCAGACATCGTCGCCGCTGGCGGTGTTGGGTCCGATGAGAACCAGGCGCCGATCGAGCGCGCCGGTCACGACGGTCGTGTGGCCGGGGCCGAGGTGCTCGGCCAGCACGGCGTGGAGCTTGTCAGGCTGGGTCACCGGCAGCGTCCCCGCCCCGGACGCCAGGGACTGAATGTCACCGGTGGCGTGCGCGACCGCGTACAGCAAGCGCTCACGCGGGGACAGAAGAACCTGGGTCATCTCCGACCTCCAGCGGGATCTGCGACATGGCCTGGAGCGTGTGCAGCCCGCTGGGAACAGCTCACGAGGGCGCGAAGTACCCACGCCGGAGCTGCGGTGTTGTTACTGTCCCGAGAGGGCCGCCGGAACCCAGCGTGCGGAGCCGCTGGGCTCGCGGCGAGACCTCCGCTGTTGCCGCACCAACCCAGCAACAGCCGCAACAGCCACAGGCAGAGGGCGGGGCCATGGCCGACGCCAGCGAGCTAGCCCGCACCATGTTCGGCGCGGCACTACGTGCACACCGGACACAGGCCCGGATGTCGCTGCGCGAGCTCGGCCGCGCCATTCACTACGACCATTCCCGGCTCAGCCGGGCCGAACACGGCGAGCACCTGCCCGCGCTGGACTACGTGCGGTCGATGGACGCCGCGCTCGGCACCGGCGACTTGCTCACCACCCTGCACCGGCTGGCCGAACAGGCAGACCAGGGCCGAACGCCCCCACCGGCCCGCGCCGTCGTACCCAGCGAGGGCGACCCGCCGACGGCTACCGTGGAGCTGCGACTGCCGGACGGAAGGGTCATACGCGTGCCGCTCTCTCGCCGCGATCTCCTGGCCGCCGGGGGCCTGATGGCCATGCTGCCCGGCCTGCTCAACCCCGACGAGATCGACCGGCTCCACAGGGCGATCGACCGCCCACGTCAGGTCGATGACCGCGTCGCCGGCTACTTCGAGCGGCTACTCGCCGAGCACTACACAGCGGACAAGATGCTCGGCCCAGCCGACCTACTGCCCGTCGTGCACACCCAGTTCGCCACCCTGGACCAGCTACGCCGCGAATCCACCCCCCGCATGCGCGCACTTCTGACGCCCATCCAGGCCCACTACGCCGAGATGGTCGGCTGGCTGCACCAAGACGCCGGCAACACCCACTCCGCCATGTGGTACTCCGACCGCGCCGCCGAACTGGCCCAGATCGCCGGCGACCGGCAGATGGCCGCGTACATGCTCATCCGCAAGAGCAACATCGCCTACCGAGCCGGGGACGCCGCCCGCGCGACCGACCTGGCCGCCGCCGCCCAGCACAACCCGGACGGCATCGACACCAAGATCCTCGCCCTGGCCAGCCAGCAAGAGGCCCGAGGCTGGGCCATCACCGGCAACTACGACCGCTGCCAGCCCAAACTGGACAACGCCGCCCAACTCCTCGCCGCCGCCGGAACCGACCCGCCGCCGGGCGTACCGGCATACATCCACCACTACGGCACCGACACCCTCGAAGACCAGGCCGCAACCTGCTTGCGCGACGTCGGCCGCATAGACCAGGCCATCACCATCTACCAACGCAAGATCGACGAACTCCCAGCTGGCTACGACCGAGACCGGGGCTACCGGATGGCCAAGCTCGCCATCGCATACGCCCACGACCACCAGGTCCACGAAGCCGCCACAGTCGGCCTGCAAGCGCTCACCCTCGCCCGCCAGACCGGCTCCGTGCGGACGGAGAACGAACTGCGACCATTGACGACAATGCTGACGGCCTGGCGCAGCGATGCTGAGGTCGCCACTCTTATCGAGGCTCTGCGCTCCGGTGACCTGATCTAGGTGTGATGTCCAGAGAACGTTCTTTTCGAGAATGCCTTCCCGCGATGACGCGCGAGCTCATCGGCGGCTAGGCGATCGCACCGGGGCCGTCGACGGATACCACCGCATCCGGCGAGACGGCCGTGGCGCACGTGGCGCAGACCAGTTCGGCGGCGACCTGACCGCCGCACTGTTCGTGCACCAGCAGGCGCGGCGCCCCGTGCGGCGGCGGGTGGTACCGATCCCCCCAGGCGATCATCGCGGCGAGCACCGGCCACAGGTCGCGGCCCTTGCGGGTCGGCAGGTACTCGAAACGCACGGGCTTGTCGTGGTAAGGCCGCTGGCAGAGCACGCCGGCCTCGGTCAGCCGGCCCAACCGATCGCTGAGCACGTTCGACGCGATCCCCAGCGACTCCTGGAACTGCTCGAACCGAGTCTCGCCCGCCAGGGCATTGCGCACCACCAGCAGCGTCCAGCGATCGCCCACCACTTCCAGGGTCCGCGCGATCGAGCAGTTGATCTCGGGGTAGGTCCGGGGCAGCACCCGGCCCAGTCTAGCCAGTCACTTGCATGACGCAAATCGCTACGTTAGCGTCCCTGGCATGAAGCAAGGGACTCACTGGCAGGCCTGGAGAAACGACCGATGACGACGCGGGTCGCCGTGGTAACCGGCGCGGGACGAGGGATCGGGCTGGCGACCGTGCGGGCGCTGGTCGCCGACGGGTTCGCCGTCGTCGGCGGCAGCCGCACGGTCACCGACGCGCTGCGGGAGGCGACACCGGACGCGCTGGAGGTCGACCTCGGCACCCCCGACGGACCCGCCCGCCTCGTGCACAGCGCGCTCGACCGGCACGGCGGGATCGACCTGCTCGTCAACAACGTCGCGGGTACCTCGACGCCCGCCGGCGGGTTCCTCCAGCTCGAGGACGACGCCTGGCGCCACACCTTCGACCTGACGTTCATGTCCGCCGTCCGCGCGACCCGGGCGGCGCTGCCGAGCCTGCTGGACCGCCGGGGCGCGGTGATCAACATCAGCTCGGTCAACGCCCGGCTGGCGCACTCCCGGCTGGTCGCCTACTCCGCGACCAAGGCGGCGCTGTCGAACCTCGGCAAGGCGCTCGCCGAGGAGTTCGCCGGCCGGGGGCTGCGGGTGAACACGATCTCTCCCGGCCCGGTGCGCACGGATGTGTGGACGCGCCCGGGTGGGGCCGGCGACGCGCTGGCCCAGCGGGCGGGCGTCGCGCTGGAGGACTACACCGACCAGCTTCCGGCGGTGCTCGGGCTGCCCACCGGCGAGTTCGCCGACCCGGACGAGGTCGCGGCGCTCGTGGTGTTCCTCGCGTCCGGCCAGGTCCCCAACATGAGCGGCTCGGACGTCGTGATCGACGGCGGCATGCTGAGGACGTTCTGAGGCCCGGTCAGGGAGCCTGGCCGGTGCGAACGGCGCGCAGCGCGAGCTGCAGGGCCAGCCGGGTGTCCGGCTGGGTCAGGGAGGTGCCGAGGATCCGTTCGGCCCTGGTGATGCGCTGGCCGACGGTGTTGCGGTGGATGCCGAGCGCGCGGGCGGTCCGCATGGTGGAGCAGGCCGCGTCCAGGTAGGCCTCCAGCGTGGCGAACAGCTCCGGATCGTCGGCGTCGAGCAGTGGGCGCAGCAGCTGGGCGGCGTAGTCGCGGAACGCGGGCGCGGAGTACCAGCCGAGCAGCAGCCGCGACGCGCCCAGATCCTGCACCACCCGGACGGCGAGCGGGTCGCCGGAGGACTCGGCGATGACCGCGGCCTGCCGCGCCTCGGCCAGCGTGCTGGCGATGCCGGGCACGTCGGGTTGCGGGGCGCCGACGCCGGCGGCCACACCCCGACGGCCGCGCCCGTGCAGGGTGCGCAGCGCGTCGCGCAGGCTGACGGCGACGCGGTGGGCGTGGTCGGCGGGCGGCTGCTGGGCGCTGGTGATCCAGGTGGACCAGCCGTCGGCGCGCTCCACCAGCGGGCCGAGGTGCAGCCCGGTGGCGCGCAGCTCGCCGGCCAGCGCCTCGGCCGAGTGGGCGGCCGACGCGGTGTGCTCGCCGGAGAAGCGCAGGTGGATGCCGAGGTGCCAGCCGGTGAGCCGCCACCCGGCCTTGGCGGCCTGCTCGGCGACGGCCGGGGCGACGGCGCCGCCGTGCTCGAGGATCTCGCTGAGCAGCGTGCCGCGCAGCCGGGCGTCGCGCTCGGCGGCCAGCTGCTCGCGGGCCAGCCAGGCGAGCAGGCTGCCGTGCACGGCGGCCAGCGCGTACTCGGCGGTCCGCCGCCACAGCGCGCCGACCCGCTCGCGCTCGGCCACCAGCCAGAGCGTGGTCGCGCCGGCCGGCCCGACGATGGGCAGCACCGCGACGCTCAGCGCGCCCGAGGTGAACGACGTCAGGCCGCGCGCGGACACCAGCTCCGCGACGTCGGTCGCCGGCTCGCGCCCGGCGACGACCACGCCGTGCGCGGTGCACACGCACACCGCCGCGCGCAGGCAGTCGGACAGCGTGTGGAGCAGGTCCTCCAGCGGCCGGTGCAGCGCGCGCCCGAGCCGGTGCACGACGCGGCCGTGCTCGACCGTCGGCGCGGCCACCGCCACCCGCAACTCCACCGCCAGCTCCAACGGCGTCGCGGCCGGCGGGACCAGGACCAGCGGCAGGTTCGTGCGGTTGGCCAGGCGCCGGGTCGCGGCGGGGATCTCGCCGGCGGGCCCGTGCACCAGCACGCCGGCCGCCGCGGCCTCCCGCGCGCGCCGCAGTACCAGGTCCAGCAGGTGCCCGCCGGGCCGGGCGGCCTCCGTGTCGGCGGCGAACAGCACGGCCGCGCCGGGCCGGATGCGCGCGCTGAGCACCGTGTCCGGCTCCACCAGCTCGACCTCGGTCACCAGCCGATCCAGCCCGTCGGCGTCCCCGACCAGGCAAGCGCCGTGCAGCGCGTCGAGCCCCAGCAGGTCGCGCAGCCGGACGCCGTCGGCGTTCACGGCGCGAGCGGGGCCAGGCCGTACCCGGCCAGCCCGAGCGAGGGCCGCCCTGGCCGGTCCTCGCGCAGCGCGGCCGGCGCCGGGATGCACAGCAGCCGCACCCGCTGCTGCGCCATGACCTGCTCGACCCCGACCGGCGCCCAGGTCCGCGCGTCGACCAGCGCCAGGATGTCCGGGGCCAGCGCCACCGGCGCGCCGTCGTCGAACGCGGCCACGTACTCGTTGGCGAAGTCCAGCCGCATCGACCGGCCCGGGTCGTCGGCGTGGCGCAGCGAGACCACCCCGCCGATCCCCTCCGGGTCGCGCCTGCGCAGCACCTCGATGACGGTGCCCTCGAACAGCGCGGTCGCGGCCGTCGGCGGTCCGTCCCCGCGCCCGAGCGCCAGCGCGCGGGTGAGCGAGCCGGCCAGGGTCTGCGCGGCGTAGCTCCGGGCCGGGCCCGCGTGCAGGCACACCGCCGCCCAGGCGCCCATCGCCGGCAGCACCCCCCGGATGATCCGCTCCACGGCGTGGTCGGGCGCGGCGTCCAGGGCCAGCACCGGGCCGCTCGGGTCGCTCAGCCCCACCGGCGCGGCCGGGACGTGACCGACCAGCGCGTTCTGGTCGATGCGGGGATAGGCGCGGCCCATCGCGTCGGCGTCGACCAGCGGCAGCCCGAGCCAGGCGGCGGCGGTCGCGCCCAGCAGCCCGTTGACCCCGCCGATCTCCAGCGTCTGCACCGCGTCGAGCCGGCGCCCGAGCCGGCGCTCCACCGCCCGCACCGCGCGGACGAACTCCGGGCCGGCGGGCGGGCGCTCGCGCATCACGCTGGTCGAGCCCACCGCCCCCACACACGCCACCCAGGCGTCCGGCGGAAGCGAGCCGACGTCCACCACGGGCACCGGTCCGCGCTCGTCCAAAACCCCGGCCAGCAGCGGCTCCGCGATCGCCGTCGGCCCCCCGCCGCCCGAGCCCAGCAGGGCGCAGCCGCGCGCCAACGGACCGACCTCATCGGACGTCAGGAACACGCCCGCGCGACCCGCACCGAGTGGAAGCCGGCTTGAAGCAGAGCGCCTATCGAGCCTCGCCGGCGAGTGACGCGACATACGCAGACGATAAGCCCGTGCGGTTGGCACATTCCAGGCCTTCTTGCGGTGCCACCCGCCCATTGCCGCCGACGACCAGGCCACCTAGCTTTCGTCCAACGGCGGGCGACGCCGCCCTCTCCCCCTCCGGAGGCTCCCGTGAGAACACACGTCGGCGAGCAGCTGCCCGGCCACGACGACTATGCCCTGGAGCGGGTGCCCGACCGCGCCCGGTACTCCTGGTTCTCGGTGGCGACCCAGCGGTTCGGCCAGCTCTCCGCGCTGGCGCAGTTCCTGCTCGGGGCCACCCTCGGGTTCGGCATGTCGTTCTGGGACGCGGTGCTGGCGATCACCATCGGCTCGGTCCTTCTGGAGATCGTCACGATCTTCGTCGGCATCGCCGGCATGCGCGAGGGCCTGTCCACCTCGGTGCTGGCCCGCTGGTGCGGGTTCGGGCGCAAGGGGTCCGCGCTGGTCGGGCTGATCATCGCGGTGTCGCTGATCGGCTGGTTCGGCGTGCAGAACGCGGTGTTCGCCGCGGGCCTGGCCGCGATCGTCGCCGGACCGCCGGTGTGGCTGCTGGCGCTGCTCGGCGGCATCGCGGTGACCGTCATCGTGGTGTTCGGGTTCGGCTCGATGGCCTGGACGGCGTACCTCACGGTGCCGGCGTTCCTGCTGCTCGCCGGCTGGTCGGTGACCACCGAGCTGTCCCGCCACCCGCTGGCCGAGCTGGTCTCCTCGCCCCCGCCGGGCACCCCGATCTCGCTGCCCGCCGGCGCCACGCTGGTGGCCGGCGGGTTCATCGTCGGCGCGGTGATGACCCCGGACATGACCCGGTTCAACCGCTCGGCGGCCGACGTGGTCAAGCAGACGGTGGTCGGGGTGACGCTCGGCGAGTACGTGGTCGGCCTGATCGGCGTGCTGCTCGCGCACGCGGCCCGGACCTCGGACGTCGTCATGATCATCACGACGGCGAGCGGGCTGGTCGGCACGCTGGTGCTGGTCGCGTCCATCCTGAAGATCAACGACTGGAACCTGTACTCCTCCTCGCTCGGGCTGGTGAACGTCATCGACGTGCTGTTCGGCCGCAAGCTCAACCGGGCGGTGGTCACGCTCGCGGTCGGCGTGCTCGGGTCGGTGCTCTCGGCGGTCGGCATCCTGGGCTACTTCGTGCCGATGCTGACCTTCATCGGCATCCTGATGCCCCCGGTGGCCGGGATCATGATCGCGGAGTACTTCGTGGTGCGGGCCTGGCGCGGCGACCTCGCCGAGTCCGCGCGCGCCGCCCGGCTGCCCGCGCAGGCCCCGGACTTCGTGCCCGCCGGCCTGCTCGCCTGGGCCGCCGCCGCGGTCGTCGGCTACACCGTGCAGGCCGGCATCCCGGCGCTGAACTCGCTGGTCGTGGGCTTCGCGGTGTATGCCGTGCTGGGCAAGCTGGGTGTGGTGCGGGTTGGGGGGAGCTGACGTGCACATCGGCATCGACGTGGGCGGCACCAACACCGACGCCGTCCTGATGGACGGCGGCAGCGTGCTGGCCTCGGTGAAGCGTCCCACCACCGGGGACGTCACGGCCGGGATCGTGGCCGCGCTGTCCGCCCTGTCCGAGGAGCACCGCCACCGGCCGGCGGACATCGAGGCGGTGGCCATCGGCACCACCCAGTTCACCAACGCGGTCGTCCAGGCCGCCGGGTTGGCGCCGACCGCCGCGATCCGGCTCGGGCTGCCCGCCTCGGCCGGTGTCCCGCCGCTGACCGCATGGCCCGAGCGGCTGCGGGCGGCCACCGGCAACCACGTGTACCTGTGCCGGGGCGGGCACGAGTTCGACGGCCGGCAGATCGCGCCGCTGGACGAGGACGAGCTGCGCCGGGTGGCCGCCGACCTGGCCGCCAACGGCGTGGGCTCGGCCGCGATCACGTCCATCTTCTCGCCGGTCAACCAGGAGCTGGAGCTGCGCGCGGCGGAGATTCTCACCGACGAGCTGCCCGGGCTGCGGGTGTCGCTGTCGCACGAGATCGGCCGGGTCGGGCTGCTGGAACGGGAGAACGCGACGATCATCAACGCCGCGCTGCTGCCGGTCGCCACCCGGGTCACCGGCGCGTTCACCCGGGCGCTGCTGGATGCCGGGATCGGCGCGCCGCTGTTCCTGTCGCAGAACGACGGCACCCTGATGGACGTCGACCACGTGCGCCGCTACCCGGTGGCCACGTTCGCCGCCGGCCCGACGAACTCGATGCGCGGCGCCGCGCTGCTGTCCGGGCTGTCCGACTGCATAGTCGTCGACGTCGGCGGCACCACCACCGACGTGGGCGCGGTGGTCGGCGGGTTCCCGAGGCCGGCCGGCACCGAGGTGGACATCGGCGGGGTGCGGACCAACTTCCGGATGCCGGACGTGGTGTCGGTGGGCATCGGCGGCGGCAGCCGGGTGGACCTGGGAGCCGAACCGAAAGTCGGGCCGGACAGCGTCGGCTACGCGCTGCACACCGAGGCCATGGTGTTCGGCGGCGACACCCTGACCGCCACCGACGTCGCGGTGGCCGGCCGCCTTGCCGACCTCGGCGACCGGCGGCGCGTGTCCGGCCTGCCCGCCGCCGACGTCCGCCGGTGCCTGGAGCTGGTCGCCCGCCGGGTGGCCACGCTCGCGGACACCATGCGCACCTCGGCAGAGCCGGTGCCGATGGTGCTGGTCGGCGGCGGCAGCGTCCTGCTGCCGGACGAACTGCCCGGCTTCGACAAGGTCGTCAAACCGGAGCGGTTCGCCGTCGCCAACGCGATCGGGGCCGCCATCGCGCAGGTCGGCGGCGAGGTGGACAAGGTGTTCTCCGCCGGCGCCGACGGCCGCGACAAGATCCTGGAGCGGGCCAAGGACGAGGCGATCCAGCGCGCGCTGCTGGCCGGCGCCGCCGAGCACACCATCCGCATCGTCGAGGTCGACGAGCTGCCGATGGCCTACCTGCCGGGCAACGCGGTCCGGGTCCGGGTCAAGGCCGTCGGCGACCTGATCCTGGGAGGACGTTCGTGCTGATCGACGCCGACGACGTCGCCGACATCGCGCGCGGCGCCGCGATCCTGGGCGCGGGCGGCGGCGGGGACCCCTACCTCGGCCGGCTGCTGGCCGAGAACGCGATCGAGCGCCACGGCCCGGTCACCCTGGTCGGGCTCGCGGACGTGCCGGACGACGCGCTGGTGGTGCCCGTCGGCATCATGGGCGCGCCGACGGTGATCGTGGAGAAGCCGCCGGCCGGCCACGAGTTCGGCCACGCGCTGGCCGGCATCGAGTCCGCGCTGGGCCGCCCGGTCACCCACATCGCCTGCCTGGAGGCCGGCGGCCTCAACTCGATGACCCCGCTGATCACCGCCGCCACCGCCGGCCTGCCGCTGATCGACGCGGACGGGATGGGCCGGGCCTTCCCCGAGCTGCAGATGGTGCTGCCCACCCTGGACGGCATCCCGGCCAGCCCGATGGCGATGGCCGACGAGAAGGGCAACCGGGTGGTGCTGGAGACCGTCGACAACCCGTGGTCCGAACGCCTGGCCCGCTCGGCCACCGTGGACATGGGCTGCTCGGCCTGCATCGCGCTGTACCCGATGAGCGGCGTCCAGGCCAGGACCGGCCTCGTACCCGAGACGCTCACGCTCGCCGGCCGCCTCGGCCGGCTGGTCACCGAATGCCGGGCCGAGCACCGGGACGCGGCGGCCGCGATCGCCGAGGAGATGGGCGGGCGGGTGCTGTTCACCGGCAAGGTCGTCGACGTGGCCCGGCGCACCGAGGGCGGCTTCGCCAAGGGAACAGCCCGGCTGGTTGGGTTCGACAGCTCGGAGATGCTGCTCAAGTTCCAGAACGAGCACCTGGTGGCCGAGAGCGACGGCCACGTGCTGGCCTCGGTGCCCGACCTGGTCGCGGTGCTGGACGCCGACACCGGGGAGCCGGTGACCACCGAGGCCATGCGGTACGGCTTCCGCGTCGTGGTGCTCGGCCTGCCCTGCCACCACCGCTGGCGCACCCCGGAAGGGCTGGCGTTGGTCGGCCCCGGCTACTTCGGATACGACCACGAGTACGTCCCGATAGCCCCGCACGGAAAGGGATGACCATGTCCGACTACACGGTTCGGGCCCGGCACACCGGCGCGCTGAGCTTCGAGGTCAGCAACGGCCGCGCCACGCTGGGCACCGAGTGGAACCCGGCGGACGGCTCCTGGCTGGCCACCGAGCTGTTCCTGGCCGGCGTGGGCGCCTGCATGCTGGCCACCCTGGTCGACTACGCCCAGCACAACAACATCGACGTCACCGGCGCCGGCGTGACCGTCTCCGCCGAGAGCGCCACCCGGCCGGTGCGGATGAGCGAGATCAACGTGACCTACGAGCTGCCCGAGGGGCTCAGCCAGGCCCACGTGGACGCGCTCGTCCGCGCCGGTGACCGGTGCAAGGTGCACAACACCATCGCCGCGCACCCGACGTTCTCGGTGTCCGCGACCACGCGCACACCGTGACGCGCTATGCCCCTGAAGGCTGGTCGAGGCGGTGGCGCAGGCCGTCGAGCTCGTCGGTGAGCGGCGCCGGCAGCCTGTCGCCGATGGTGGCGAACCACTGTTCGATGAGCCCGAGCTCCTCGCGCCATTCGGCGGGGTCGACGGCGAGCGCTTCGGTGATGTCGGCCAGGTCGGTGTCCAGGCCGGTCAGGTCGAGGTCGTCGGCGGTGGGCACGTATCCGATCGGAGCTTCTGTCGCGGCGGCCGTGCCTTCGAGTCGCTCGATGATCCACTTGAGCACCCGGGAGTTCTCCCGGAACCCCGGCCACAGGAACCGGCGGTCGCCGCCCCGGCGGAACCAGTTCACGTGGTAGATCCTGGGCAGCTTGCTGGCGTCGGCGTTCTTGCCGAGGTCGAGCCAGTGCGCGAGGTAGTCGCCGGCGTGGTAGCCGATGAACGGCAGCATGGCCATCGGGTCGCGGCGGACCACGCCGACCTTGCCGGTGGCCGCCGCGGTGGTCTCCGAGGACAGGGTGGCGCCGAGGAACACCCCGTGCCGCCAGTCGCGTGACTCGGTGACCAGCGGAACCGTGCTGGCGCGGCGGCCGCCGAACAGGATCGCCGAGATCGGCACCCCGGCCGGGTCGTCCCATTCCGGGGCCACGATCGGGCACTGCTCGATGGGGGTGCAGAACCGCGAGTTGGGGTGCGCCGCCGGCCGGTCCGCATCGGGCGTCCAGTCGCGGCCCGTCCAGTCGGTCAGGTGCGAGGGCGGGTGCTCGGTCATGCCCTCCCACCAGACGTCCCCGTCGTCGGTGAGCGCCACGTTGGTGAACATCGAGTTGCCCTGCTCGACGGTGGCCATGGCGACCGGGTTGGTGCCATAGCCGGTGCCGGGGGCGACACCGAAGAAGCCGAACTCCGGGTTCACCGCGTACAGCCGCCCGTCCGGGCCGAACCGCATCCAGGCGATGTCGTCGCCCAGCGTCTCGGCCTTCCAGCCCGGCAGCGTCGGCTGCAGCATCGCCAGGTTGGTCTTGCCGCACGCGGACGGGAACGCCGCGGCGATGTAGTGCACCCGCCCGGCCGGCGAGGTGAGCTTGAGGATCAGCATGTGCTCGGCCAGCCAGCCCTCGTCGCGGGCCATCACCGAGGCGATGCGCAGCGAGTAGCACTTCTTGCCCAGCAGCGAGTTCCCGCCGTAGCCGGAACCGTAGCTCCAGATCGTGCGCTCCTCCGGGAAGTGGGTGATGTACTTGGTCGGGTTGCACGGCCACGCCACGTCGGCCTGCCCCGGTCGCAGCGGCGCACCGACCGAGTGCAGCGCCCTGACGAACTCCCGCTCGGCTCCGTCCTCGGTGGTGAACCGGTCCAGCGCGGCGGTCCCCATCCTGGTCATGATCCGCATCGAGCACACCACGTACGGCGAGTCGGTGATCTCGATCCCGAGCTTGGGCGCCGGCGCGCTCAGCGGCCCCATGCAGAACGGGATGACGTACATCGTCCGCCCGGCCATCGAGCCCCGGTAGTGCTCGGTCATGAGCACCTTCATGTCCACCGGGTCCATCCAGTTGTTCGTCGGCCCGGCGTCGGCCTCGTCGCGCGAGCAGATGAACGTGCGGTCCTCCACCCGCGCCACGTCGCTCGGGTCCGAGGCCGCCCAGAACGAGTTCGGCTTGCCCGACAGCCGCACCAACGTGCCCGCCCGCACCAACTCGGTGGTCAGCCGTCGCCACTCGTCGTCCGAACCGTCACACCACACCACCCGGTCCGGGGTGGTCAGCGCCGCGACCTCGGCCACCCACTCCACCACACCCCGGTGACTGGTCGGCGCCTCGCTCGGCGTCGTTCGGGTCGTCGTGTCGGTCATTCGGTGTCTCCTCGCGGTGTGCGGGCTGGTTGTGCGGCGCCGGGATGTAGTGCGCGGGTCGCGGCGTCGGCGATGTGGTCGGTCAACTCGCGGCTCGGCCCGGGCGGGCGTTGCTGTTCGGGTGGGGTACCCATCACCAGCGCCCATACGCAGGCATGCCATGCGTCCTGGTGGTCGGCCCCGATCGGCGCCGGTGGCATGGTGGTGAGCGCGCGGAGCAGGCCGGGCAGGACGAGCAGCGGGTCGCGGGCCGGGTCCGGGGTGATCACCACGGGCCCGGTGTGCGCCGCGCACAGGGCCGCGAGAGCGGGAGCTCGGCCGCCGTGACCGGCCAGGAGGTTGATCACGACATCGGCCCCGGCCGCGACGCTCAGCAGCGGGAACGCGGCGGCGTCGTCGGTATTCCAGGTGGTGATGTCGCCGATCCCGTGGGCTACCAGCAGCGGGCACAGCGCCGGCATCGTATTCGCGCCGGCGATCACCACCCGGCTCTGGGCGGGCGGCCGGCCGGCGCGGGTCAGGGTGGTCAGCACCGAGGCGGTCAGCACGATCGCGGTGGCGTCCCGATCGGTGAGCACCGGCGGGGCGGCCGGCGCCTCGGTGGCCGGGTCGGGCGCGGTGTGGGTGAGCACGATCGCGGCGATGCCGGAGTCCCGGTGGCGGAGCCGGGCCAGCGCGTGCGCGACGGCGTCGGCGCGGCGGGTGGAGTCCAGCAGTATCGCGCGGGTGGGCAGGCCGGCCAGCTCGTGGATGAGCGCGGCGTGGCGGCGCAGGGCCGCCTCCAGTGCGTCCGGGCGCTCGGTCCGGTAGGAGGCGCCACCGTCGCCGACCACCGCCACCACCCGGCCGGTCCGCGAGGTCACGATCGGCACCCCGTGACCAGCACCGACGCGGCCCTCGTGCCGACCCGGACAGGCAGGATCGTGCTGAGTTCGCTCATGTCCCGCGGCTCTCCTCCACCCGGGCTCGGCGGACACCACGGCCGGCGAGTCCTTACCAGGGCGATGGATCCATCATCTTCGCAGTTAACAATCTTCGCAAGTTCTGGATCGTGCGAGATAGGACACCTCACGTCCGACCGGCCACAGGTTGTCTCCGGATACGCCCAGACGACGAGCGTCACCCGCCCGGCCGCCCCGAAAGGACGCCCCGGACGGGAAGCTCACGGGCGCCGGCCGCTAGGGCTTCCTGGCAACCGCGCCGAAGGCGTCCACGAACGGCGGGACCGCGCCGACCTCGTGGGCTTCGGGCCGCCACCGCGACACGGGCACCACCCCGGGATCGACCATCTCCATCCCGTCGAACAGTCGGCCGATCTGTTCCGGGCTGCGCGCCACGTACGGCGCGGCGCCGGCCTTCGCCCAGCCTTCCAGCGTCTCGACGTACGCCCTGCTGGTGTTGGTGCCCTCGTAGTTGACCAGGTAGCTGCCCGAGGGCACGGCGTCCATCACCCGGGCGACGATGGAATGCATCTCCTCGTCGTCCACCACGTGCCCGAGCAGCCCCATGAACATCACGGCGACCGGCTGGTTGAAGTTCAACAGGTTGCGGGCGTCGGACACGATCAGGTCCGGGTCGTGGACGTCGGCGTCGATGTAGGCGGTGACGCCCTCCGGGGTGGTGTTGGTGAGCAGCGCGCGGGCGTGGGCGAGCACCACCGGGTCGTTGTCCACGTAGACGACCTTCGACTCGGGCGCGACCGACTGGGCCACCTCGTGGGTGTTCTGCATCGTGGGCAGGCCGGTGCCGATGTCGAGGAACTGGCGGATCCCGGCGTCGCGGGCCAGGAAGCGCACCATCCGGATCAGGAACTGCCTGGCCTGCTTCGCCATCACCACCATCTCGGGATAGCGCTCGACGAACGCCTCACCGGCCGCCCGGTCGGCCGGATAGTGGTCCTTGCCGCCCATGAGGTAGTTCCAGGTCCGCGCCGAGTTCGGCACGTCGAACCGGATCTTTGCGGCCAGCTCGGGGCTGAGGTCCTGGGGGATCTCATCGACCACGGGGAACTCCCTGAATGGGTCCATGGAACCGCCGCGTCGTCGCGGCCGACGCTCAGACTTCCACGAAGCCGGACGCCCGTCGAGCACTCCCGGCGACCAACCGCTCACCCTCGGCCGGCGGCGGTCACCCCGTGGATCTCGGCATGCCGGTCGCGGCGGCGTAGCTGGCGACGATCCGGTCCAGCTCGGCGGGATCGATCACGTCGTCGAGGTGGGCGAAGCCGTCCGGGGCACGCCGCTCCACCTCGTCGATCACGCGTTCCGGGCCGCCGACGCGGTTGCGCAGCACGATGTCGCCGGTGACCGGGCGCCGTTCGTCCTCGTAGGCACGCAGCGCGGCCACCGGGTCCGCCCGCTCGCGCAGGCAGCGGACGAGGCTGACCGCGTCCTGGATGGCCTGGCCCGCGCCGTTGGAGCCCATCGGGTACATCGGGTGCGCGGCGTCGCCGAGCAGCGTGACCCGCCCCTGGGTCCACAGTGGAGCCGGGTCGCGGTCGCACATCGGGTACTCGAAGATCTCCGGGGTGGCGGCGATCAGGGCGGCCACGTCGACCTCGGGGATGCGGAAGCGCGGGATGTGCGGGCCGACCTCGCCCCGGTCGCCCGGGCGGGACCAGTCCTCCCGGCGGGGCGGCGGGTCGCCGGGGCTGCCGGCCTTGACGCACAGCGCCCAGTTCGTCAGGCGGGTGTCGGCGCTCGCCCCCGCCCCGACCGGGTAGAGCACGAGCTTCGCCTCGTTCCCACCGGCGACGATCATGGTTCGTCCGTCCAGGTACGCCGGCCACTCGGTCGCGCCGCGCCACATCAGCACGCCGTTCCACCGGGGCGCGCCCTCGTCGGGCAGCAGGGCCGCGCGCACCGTGGAGTGGATGCCGTCGGCCGCGACCAGGATGTCGCCCTCCCGCTCACCGAGCGGGCGGCCGGACCGGTCCGCGAACATCGCGCCGACCCCCTCGGCGCGCTGGGAGAACCCGGTGAGCCGGTGCCCGGTCCGCACCCCGTCCGCGCCGAGGCGCTCGACGACCGCCCGGTACAGCAGGCCCTGCAACCGCCCTCGGTGGATGGAGAACTGCGGCACCTGGTAGCCGGCCGCGAGCCCGCACGGCTTGCTCAGGATGGTGTGCCCGAGCCGGTGGGCGTAGCGAAGCTCGCGCGTCTCGACCGCGATCTCGCGGAGCGGTTCGAGCAGCCCCAGCTCGGCAAGCGGACCGACCGCGTGCGGCAGCAGGTTGATGCCGACGCCCAGCTCCCGGATCGTCTCGCTTCGCTCGTAGACCTCGCATTCGATCCCGGCCTCGTGCAGATGCAACGCGGTCACCAGCCCGCCGATGCCCGCCCCCACGATGATGACCCTCATGCCGACCTCCCCAATCTGGGGGAACGGTAAAGAGTCACCGGGGGCACCACAACCGCTGCCGGACGACTCGCGGACTACTCCCCCGGGATGACCGGCCATGGCTACGCTGCTGCCTCGTGCCCGAAACGCGCCTGGACACCGCCCGGATTCGGGCGGCTCGCCGAATAATTGACCCGATTTTTCTGGACACCCCGCTGTATCGCTGCGAGGCGCTGGAGCCCGGGCTCGGCTGCGCGGTGAGCGTCAAGCTCGAAACGGCGAACCCGGTCCGCAGCTTCAAGGCCCGGGGCACCGAGGTGGTCGCCGGCCTGCTCGCCGGGAACGGCTCGCGCGCCGCGGTCTGCGCCAGCGCGGGCAACCTCGGCCAGGCCCTCGCGTGGTCGGGGCGCGGCCGGGGCATCGACGTCACGGTGGTGGCGTCCCGCCTCGCGCCGGCGGCCAAGCTTGGTCGCATCCGCGCGCTGGGCGCCACGCTGGAGCTGGTGGACGGCGACATCGAGGATGCCCGCGAGCGGGCGGCGGCCATCGCCGGGCACGACGGCATCCGGCTGGTCGAGGACAGCCTCGACGTCGAGACCTGCGAGGGCGCGGCCACCATCGGCCTGGAGCTGGTCGACACCGTGCCGTCGTTCGACGCCGTGCTGATCGCCCTCGGCGGCGGGGCGCTGGCCACCGGCGTGGGCCATGTCATGAAGGCCCTCGCCCCGTCCGTCGAGGTGATCTGCGTCCAGCCGCTGGGCGCACCGGCGATGACGCGGTCCTGGCGCGAACGGCGCGTCGTGACCACCGACTCGACCGACACCATCGCCGACGGCGTCGCCGGCCGCCACCCGATCCCGGCCGTGCTGGACGACCTCCTCCTGGTCGCCGACGACGCCGTCCTGGTCCGGGAGGCGTCGATCATCGCCGGCATGCGGATGCTCCTGGACCACGCCGGCCTCGTCGTCGAACCGTCGGCCGCGCTCGGCATCGCGGCCGTCCTGGAGGACCGCGACCGCTTCGCCGGCCGGCACGTGGCCACCGTCGTGTGCGGCAGCAACGTCGACGTGGCCGCCTACCACCGCTGGGTCGGCGCGTGACGGCTACCGCGGGTGCACGGCGTAGGTCAGGTGCGTCACCCTCGGCGACGGCTCCGAACGAACCGGCTCCAGCGCGATCCTGGACGCGTCCACGCCCTCGAACAGGCGGGTGCCGGCGCCGAAGAACACCGGGGACAGCGTGATCGAGAACTCGTCGACGAGGCCGGCGTTCAGGTGCTCCAGGATCGTCGCGCCGCCGCCGGCGATGCGGACGTCGCGGTCGCCGGCGGCCTCGCGGGCACGTTTGACGGCGTGCTCGATGCCGTCGTTGACGAAGTGGAACGTGGTGCCGCCGGGCCGCTCCCACGGGTCACGCTCGGTGTGCGTCACGACGAAGACCGGGGTGTGGAAGGGCGCCTCCTCCGGCCAGGCCAGCTCGCCGAGGTCGAACATGCGCTTGCCCATGACGCTCGCGCCGGTGCGCTCGAACGTCTCCCGCGCGATGTCGTTGTCGAGGCCCTCCTCGCCGCCCTCGCCCAGCTTCAGGTTCTCCCGGAAGAACCGCGTCGGGAAGACCCACTGCTGCAGCTCCATCCACTGCGCCATCCAGCGCTCCACGTCCGGGTCGTCCGCGCTGCGCATGGCACGAACGGCGACGGCGTGGGACTCGGGCGCGACGAAGCCGTCCAGCGACATCGACACGCTGAAGAACACCTTGCCGGCCATCAGCCCTCCGCTCCCTTCCGGACGATCTCGGTGACGTAGGCGGCCAGGTTGCTCAGGGTCTGCCGACCGCCCTCGATCGCGTGGTACTTCTCGACCGCCTCGTCGCGCTGTTCCTTGGTGCGGAACACCGTGTGCATCGCGAGCCGGGTCGCCGCGCCGTCCGGCTCGAAGGTCAGGACCGACTCGAAGGCGTTCGCGTCGTCGCGGGACTCGCCGTGCAGCAGCGCGATCCGCTCCGGCGGCGCGATCTCGGTCCAGGAGATCCACTCGGGGTAGTCGGTCCCGTCCGGCCCGTGCATCACGAACTCCCACACCCCGCCCTCGACGAACTCGAAGGATCGCGTTGTGGTGCTGAACCCCTCCGGGCCCCACCACCGCGACAGGTGCCGGACCTCCGTGAACGCCTCGAACACCAGCTCCCTCGGGGCGTCGATGACCCGGGAGATCACGATCTCCCGGTCGGCCGTCGCCGACTCCGCCCGCGTTTCCTGCCCTGCCCCTGCCATTCGGTCAGTCCTCCCGCCGTGTCTGTTTGAGTTCTTGCACGTAGGTGTCCAGCCGGTCGAACGTCTCGTTCCAGTACCGCTCGAACCCGCCGACCCACTCGTGGACCGGCCGCAGCCCCCGGGCGTCCAGGCCGTAGAGGCGCTGCTTGCCCGCCCCTCGGACCCGCACCAGCCCCACCTCCCGGAGCACCCGCAGGTGCTTGGACGCCCTCGGCTGGCTCATCCCCAGCTCCTGGGCCAGGTCGGTCACCGGCCGCTCACCCGCCCGCAGCAGCGCCAGGATGTCCCGCCGCCGAGGCTCGGCGATCGCGTTGAACGCGTCCGACGTCGTCGCTGCTCGTGCCATGGCGTCCATCATATTCCCATATCGGCATGCGTCAAGCCGAACTCTTCCCGCCGGGATGTCGAATCCGAGGCGCTCCCGATCGTCGGTGGGCAGACCGACCCGACGACACGGAGCTGATCATGCGAAACGACATCGACCCGGACACCCCCGCCCAGCCGCCGGTGGTCGACCGGGTGAGCTTCGAGGCCGAGCTGGACCGGCTGCGGGCTCGGGAGAAGGCCCACACCCGCGAGAGTGACGCGATCGCGTCGGCCCGTCGACGGCTTCCCATGGTGGAGGTGGACCCGACCCTCACGCTGGCCGGCCCGCACGGGCGGGTCACCCTGCTGGACGCCTTCGAAGGGCGCCAGCAGCTCATCGCCTACTACTTCATGTGGTACCCGGGCCGACCGGCTCCCGAGCAGTGCGAGGGCTGCACCTGGAACAACACCCAGGTCACCGAGCTGTCCTACCTACACTCGCGCGACATCACCTATGCGGTGTTCTGCCAGTGCCCGTACGACGAAAGCGCCCGCTACCGCGAGTTCATGGGCTGGACGATGCCCTGGTACTCGGCGCGCGAATCCCTCGACACGCTCCTCGTCGGGCGCCAGACAGGCATGATGCACCTGGTCTGTTACCTCCGCGACGGCGACCGCGTCTTCGAGACCTACTGGACGACCGGCCGAGGCGTAGAGGTGGTCGACTTCAACTACGCGCTGCTGGGCCGGGCTCATCGGCGCGGGAGGTCGGCCTGAAACGGCAGCCGTCCCAGTCGCCGGGCCAGGTGGGCGGCCACGTGGCTGGCGAAGGGGTGGTAGAGCAGCGGTGTGAACTCCTCGCGGGTCCGCCCGTGCACGGGCAGCACGGCGTCGGTGTGGCCGGTGAGCGCGGTGTCCTCGTGATGGGTGACGGCGATGACGCGACGCCCGAGCTCGTGCGCCTGCGCGGCGAGGCCGGCGGCCCTGTCCAGCGACCGGCCCGGTGGGGCGATGACGAACAGGGGCATGTCGCTGGGGTGGGCGAACCGTTCGACGTGGCACCACTCCTCCAGGTCCTGGCCGGCGGCGAAGACCCCTGACGCCTCGATCACCTTGGCGGCGGCGAACAGCGCGGTGCCGAAGCTGGGGCCGCTGCCGGTCATGACCATCACGGGGGCGTCGGCGATCACGTCCGCGACCTGGCGGCACCGTTGTCCGATCGCCTGGACGGTGGTGCGCACGGGGTCGGCGAGCGCGACCAGCTCACCGCGCAGCGCGTCCGCGCGGTGTGCCTCGCCGAGCTGGATGGCGATCAGCAGCAGCCCCAGCACGCTCGCCTGGTAGGTACGGATCCCCGGGGACGGCTCCGGGTCGGGCAGGTCGACCAGCAGCGTGTGGTCGGCGACCCGGGTCACGGCGCTGCCGGGGGTGCCGGTCACGGCCACCGTCGGCGCGCCGTGCCGGCGGGCGGCGCGCAGGGCCGCCACGGCCTGCTCGGTCCTTCCCGAGGCGGAGATCGCGATCACGAGCGTGTCCCGCGCGCCGGTCGGACGCATCCACTCGGCGCCGTAGCGCACGAACCGTAGCGCGCTCATCGGCGCACAGTCCGCGCCCCCGATCGACTCGAAGGCCATCTCGGTGGCGCGGGCGGCGTGGTAGGAGTCGCCGTCCCCCGTCAGGTACACCCGCCGCACCTCGGCCCACCGCGCCGGCGCCATCAGGTCATCGACCCGCCGCTCGAACCGGCCGGTCAGCGTCCGCAGGTCCCCGGCGAGCCCCTCGACCTGCCTGATCATCACCTCCGGTTCCATCGTCAGCGCTCCAGGGCGCGAACGATGTCCATGTACGCCCTGACCCGGTCGGGGTCGATCCGGCCGCCCCAACCGCCGACCTCCAGGCAGGTGCCCACGAACGCCCCGTCCGCCTCGGCCAGCAACCGGGCGGCGTTGTCGTGGTTCGTGTAGCCCGCCAGGATGATCGGCAGCTCGGGCACCGCCGCGCGGACCGAGGCGATCGTCTCCATGGTGGTGTGCTCGTCGGGGTGGCCGATCGCCACCGCGTCCGCCCCCACCTGCCGTGCGGACCGCGCGACCTGGGCGGTGGGCCTGGCTTCGCCGAACCACTTGAAATGCATCGAGTCGATGTCGGCAATGATCTTGATCCGCTGCGCACGGATCTTCGCCCGGTACTCCATCACGGCAAGCGGATCGGCCCGCACCAGGCCGTGCGTCGTCAATGTGGCGCCCACCAGTGCGCCGGCGCGGATGTAGCTGCCGCCCGACACGGTGGCCACCGCGAGCGACGCCTTGAGCGCATTGCGCATCACCTGCACCCCGACCTGGAACTCCGCGCGGGTGGCCGCCGCCACGGCGGACACGATCAACCCCATCGCCGTCGTCCGCGCCGGGTCGGACTCCTCCCCGACGCCGTACAGGCGATCCACCGTCTGCACCAGGCAGCCGTCCGCCCCGCCCTCGTCCAACGCCCGCGCCGAGTGCACGGCCAGATCGAGCGTCCGCTCGAAGCTGCCCTCCTCGTACAGCGGCGTGCCCGGCAGCGGCCGCAGGTGAACCATCCCCAGCACTACCTTGCGCGCGCCCAGCGTGTCGAATGTGCGCATCGGCCCCCCGCAATGTCTGGCGCACCAAGGACGATCGCGCGCGGGACCGTCATTTTCAAGCGGTGAGGCGTCGCAGGGCGGCCTGGGCGGGTGGGCCCCAGGTGGGCTTGCCGCCGGGGCGGCCGTGGACGCCGGCGTCCCCGACGAGGATGCCGCCCAGCGCCCGCCCCACCGCCCAGCCCCGGGCGCGGCGCAGGGTCGCGGCGTCCGCGGCCGGCCGGTAGCCGCGGTGGAAGCGGTCCAGCGCCCCGTCCGGCAGCAGCGACCACGCGGCGGCCAGGTCGCTGGCCGGATCGCCCGCGCAGAGGTCACCGAAGTCGATCACGCCGCAGAACGCGCCGTCCGAGGTGAGGACGTTGGCCGGGTGCAGGTCGCCGTGCAGCCACGTCGGCGGCCCCGCCCACTCGGGCGCGGCGGCGGCGTCCTCCCAGACCGCGCGGACGGCGTCCGGGTCGGGGACCAGGCCGCGCTCGGTCGCCGAGGCGAGCTGCTCGGCGAACCCCTCGGTGAGGCCGGCCAGCGGGCCGCCTCGGCCACGGCCGACGGGCGCCCCCTCGGGAGCCGGTCGGTGCAGCGCGGTCAGGAAGGCGGCCAGGCCGTCGGCGGCGGCGTCGGGACGGGTGGCGGGGGCACGGTCGGCGGGCGCGCCCGGCACCCAGGTGGTGACGATCCACGGCCGGGGGTACCGCTCGGACGGCTCCCCGAGGCGCCGAGGGACGGGAACCCTCAGGGGCAGCCGAGGTGCGAGGGCGGGCAGCCAGGCGTGCTCCTTGCGCAGCAGGTCATCGGCGGCCCGTGTCGCCCAGGGCAGCCGGACGGCGAGGTCGTCGCCGAGCCGCCACAGCTGGTTGTCCCAGCCGCGCGCGCCGAGCCGCACCGGACGATCGGCCAGGTCGGGATGCTGGTCGCGGAGCAGCTCACGGACCAGCTCCGCGGTGATCTCGATCTCGGTGTGGGTCACGTGAGGAGACCGTAGCCGGCCGGGTCAGGTGGGCGCCTGCATGTGGCTGAGCGCGGCGCGGAACGGGTCGGGCTCGACGCCGAACGGGCCGTCCAGCGGGCGGGACAGCTGCAGCGCGATCAGCACCACGGCGCCGAGGCTGGCCGTCAGCAGCGCCATCACCGCCACGTTCACCGGCCGCGCGCTGATCCCGGCCAGCAGCGGGAACGCGACCAGGAGCACGGCGCCGAGGACGGTCCCGGCCAGCAGCACGTTGTTGAACACGTGGGAGCCGGTGGCCGACTCGACCCGCGAGCGGTGGCTGTCGTCGATGGTCCGCACCGCCTGCAGGCCCTGCTCGCGGGCGAACTGGGGCACCGGGTCGGTGGGCTGCAGCGAGGCGAACGCCGCGCGGGTCTCGGCCAGGATGCGGGTCAGCCGGGGGTCCGCCGCGCCGCGCTCCGCCAGCGTCATCCACTCCCGGTTCGCGACGACGTCGGCGTACTCCCGCAGCAGGCCGCGCATCGAGGCGCGCATCGGCTCCGGCGCGACCTCGGCGTGGTCGTAGGCGTCGGCCAGCGCGTTGGCCTCGGTGGCCGAGCTCGCCTCGATGTCCGAGCCGACCTGCCAGGCGAACACCACCTGGAACGCCAGCACCACCGTGAACAGGGCGGCCAGGACGCCCCCGGCGAAGCCCACCGAGTCGGCGTCGGACCCGCCGCCGCGCACCGCCCGCCGGCTGCCCAGGCCGGCCGTCGCGGCCACCACCAGCATGGTCGGCAGGACGACCACCGCAACGATTTCTATGACCACCGCAAAAGACCTGTTCGCCTCTCGAAGAATGCGGGTCGGCGCCCGAATTCGGCCGAATGCCCGCCGAGAAACTAATGCCGGACTACGCCTATCGGCCAGATGCTCGCGGCCGGTTCCGCCGGATTGGGTGAACCCGGTGCCATCGAACTGTACATGGCTTCGTCGCCGGGCTAGGAATTCCGCCAGGGAGCGGAGAGTCCTATTCAACTTTGTCCTCACACTCTTTTTGTGGGGCCGAGCACGGAAAGGCGTGTCATGCGGGCTGTCGGCTTCGTCCTGGTCGCCGTCGTGCTCGGCCTATGCTGCCTACCGGCCACGGCCGCCGAGGCCGTGCAGCCGGAGGCGAAGGTGGCCATCCGCACCTGGCTCGACCCGGAATCGGCGCAGCCCGGACAGCTCGTCACCCAGCTCGCCAACGTGACGAACACCGGAAAGATCGGCCTGCAGCTGCTCGTGGCCCAGCTCGACATCGCGCCCGGATGCCAGGTCCGCATTCTGGTGCTGCCGCCGCGCCAGACCACCACGGTGGCCTGTATCGGGGTCGCTCAGGCCGGCCGGCCCCAGTTGTCCGCCTCGGTCGTCGGCGCCACCCCGCTCGGCGGCGTGATCTACGCCAGGGCCACGGTCGGGCTCCAGATCCTGCTGCCGCCCGCCCCGGTGCCCAGCCCGGTGCCCAGCCCGGTGCCACAGCCCAGCCCGGTGCCCCAGCCCGTTCCGACCGTGTCCGCACCCGCGCCGCCCACGATCGAGACCCCCGTACCCCAGGCCCCGCCGCCGGTCACGCCCGAGCCGGCACCGCCACCACCGACGATCCCGCCGCAAGCCATACCGGAACCGACGGTTCCCCCACCGGCCACGCCTGAGCCACCTCCTTCCGAACCGGTCGTCCCCGCGCCGCCGCCCCAGCCACCGGCCGCGCCCGCCCCTGCCCCCGCCGCCGTCCCTCCGCCCGCGCCACCCGCCGCACCGCCACCACCGCCGGCTGCCGCGCCGCCACCTCCGGCGGCCGCCGTACCCCCACCCGCCGCCGCACCCCCAGCCGCCCCGCCAGCGGCCGCACCACCCGCCGCCGCGCCTCCAGCGGCCGCCGCGCCCCCGGCCGCCGCGCCCCCGGCCGCCGCGCCGCCTCCAGCCGCCGTTGCCCCGCCGGCCGCACCTCCGGCGGCGGCAGCGCCACCGGCCGCTCGCCAGCCCCGAGCCGCCACCCCACCACACCCGGTCAGGCACACGACCGCACACGGACCCCTCGCCACGCCCGCACGAACGGCGGCCGTCATCGCGGTACTCGGCGTCATGGTCATGACGGTCAGCGTGGGCGCGATCACCGCGGCGCTGCGCATTCGATGACTCACGCATGTATCTCGCCGTTGCCGACGACGCTCTGTACAGGGCACCGACGATGGGGAGCGAGCCGATGCGTCACCTGGTGGTCTGTTGCGACGGGACGTGGAACACCCCCGGGCAGACGCTCGACGGCGTCCCGACCCCGACGAACGTGGTGCGGCTCTACCACGCCCTGGAGCGGGACGACGACCAGCTCGGCTACTACCACCCCGGCGTGGGCACCGGCCCGACGCTGGTGGATCGCCTCGCCGGCGGCGGCCTGGGCGTCGGCGTCTCGGCCACGATCAAGAGCGCCTACTCGTGGCTGGCGACGCACTACCGGGACGGCGACGCGATCTGCCTGTTCGGGTTCAGCCGGGGCGCCTACACGGTGCGGAGCCTGTCCGGCATGCTGTCCGCCTGCGGGTTGGCCAGCTTCCCCGAGGACATGGCCCCGTCCGAGCGGTGGCACGAGATCGACCGCCTCTACGACAAGGTCTACCGCCCCGCGCGCGGCCAACCCGCCCAGTCACCGCCGTACCCCCCGCCCCCGATCAGGTTCCTCGGCGTGTGGGACACCGTGGGCGCGCTGGGCATCCCGGACCAGCTCGGCCTGCTGAACCTGCTCGACATCGACGGCCGCCACCGCTTCCACAACACCACGCTCAGCCCACAGGTCGAGCACGCGCGGCACGCCGTCGCACTCGACGAGGCCCGAGGCCCGTTCACCCCCACCCTGTGGACGGGCATCGGCGAGTCCCGCCCGGGGACCGTCAGGCAGGTCTGGTTCCCGGGTGACCACTGCGACGTCGGGGGCGGGCATCGGCAGACCGGGCTGTCCGACTGCGCGCTGAGGTGGATGATCGACGAGGCGGAGGCGTACGCCAAGCTGCGGTTCCGCCCCGGCATGAAGGACCAGGTCGAGCCCGACCCCCTCGACGTGCTGCACGACAGCTGCACCGGGCTGTTCCGCTACCTCGGACCGGCGCCACGGCCCATACCCCTGGTCACGACGGGCGACGCGGTCGCCGACTCGGCCCTCGACAGGCAGGCCCGGCCCCTGCTGGCGGTCGGTCCGTACCGGCCGGGCCGCACCCTCGCCGTCGGTGATCACGCCGGTCTCGACGTCTACGCCGCCCGGATGTGGAACGACGCGGGGCTGTACCTCGAACCGGGGCGCTACGAGTTCGTGGCCAGCGGCGAGTGGCTCGGCGCCGGCACGGCACTGGGGCCGGCCGGCACGTCCGGGGTCGACCTCGGCCCGTCCGGCCTGTTGCGGCTGGCCAGCTCGCTCGCCGGCTGGTGGCAGGAGCGCCTGCGCGGCTGGAGCCACAACGAGACGGCCACCTTCCTCGCGGCGCCACGCTCGGAGCGGGCACCGTGGATGGCGCTGCTCGGCACGGTCGCGGACCAGCGGTTCGACTCCAACGGCGCGCTCCAGCCCCACCGGTCGTTCGTGATCGGCGATCGCGCCGAACACACCGTCGAGCGCGCCGGTTACCTCTACGCGTACGCCAACAGCGCCTGGGGCCTCTACTCACACAACCGAGGCGCGGTCCACCTCACCGTCACCCGGCTGGGCTGACCCGGTCGGCCGGTTCGACGCCGAGCGCAAGGTGCAGCTGACGCTCCCACCAGCGCACCTGCGGGGCCGGGTCGTCCGCCGCGTCGCCACCGAGGCCGGCGCTGCGCCGGAACGCGCTCCCGTACAGGGCCTCCGTCGCCATCGCCTGGTGCAGGGCCGCGACCGCGAGGCGCGTGTCGTCGACCGAGCTTCCGGGCGGCCGAAGCCGATGGAGGGCGTCGACGACCGGGTCCAGCATGCCGGCGCCCGGATCGCGCCACCCGGCCGCGTGCAGGGCCACGGCCAGCTCGCCGTAGCCGCGCCGGTACACGCCCTGGAGCGACTCGACCAGCTCCACCAGGTCGGTGCCGTGGTCCAACCACGCGTCGAGGACCTCGCCGAGCACGGCCCGAAGCTGGCGGCCACCGTGCCGGAGCAGCTCGGCAAGGAGCTTCTCGCGGTTGCCGAAGTGATGGGTGACGCCGGCGTCGGTCATGCCGACCCGCGCGGCCACCGCACGCACCTGTACCGCCGCGACCCCACCCTCGGCGAGCAGCGAGGCGGCGGCGTCGAGGATCAGCCGGCGAGCCTCGTCCGGTGGCCGTCGTGCTCGTGCGGTGGCCATGGCCGGCACCTTACCTTGATCCGCCAAGGCCGGGTTCGCGGCAGCCGCAGCTCTCGCCGGTGTGGAGGTGGACCTCGACGTCGTCGAGCGCCGCCGCCGTGTCGCCGGGCCTGAGCAGCAGGTCGAGCGCCTGGCGCGCGATGGTGTCGATGTCCTGGCGCACGGTGGTCAGTACGGGGCGGGCGTAGGCGTTGCGAGCGTCGCCGTCGAACGTGACCAGCGCGATGTCCCGGGGCACGCGCAGGCCGGCGTCGGTCACGGCCCGCAGCACCGCTGCGGCCTGCCCGTAGGTGCCGGCGATCAGGCCGTCCGGTGGCTGGTTGTCCGCGAGGTAACCGCACACCGCGCGGTAGGCGCCGGCGAGGGTGAGGTCGGTCGGCACGGGCCGGGCGGCCCGTGCCCCGACCACTGACTCGTAACCGCGGTACCGCTCGGCAACGGTCTCGCGGTCGCCGAACTCCACCTCCTCCTCGGTGAAACCGCCGACGAACGCGACGGCCCGACATCGATGAGCCAGCACGAGGTGCCGCGCGGCCAGCGCACCGGCGTGGGCGTGATCGGCGCGGACGATGCGCGAGTCCGTCAGGTTCCTGTTGTTGTGGACCCACACGAGCGGAACGCGCGCCCGCCCGCACACCCGCGCGGTCGTGGGGCCGTCGGCGCCGCCCACCACGATCAGGCCGTCCATGCCGGCATCGGCGAAGGACTCGACGAACTCGGCCTCCACGGCCGGGTCGTAGCCGGTGTTGCCCACCATCACCAGCTGGCCCCGGCCCCGGGCTTCCAGCTCGATCCGCCCGGCGAGCGTCCCGAACAGCGGCATGGTCACGTCCGGCACCAGCAGCCCGATGAGCCCCCAGCGCCGTCGCCGTCGCAGGGCGCGCGCGATGCGGTCCGGCCGGTAGTCGAGCTCGTCGAGCGCCGTGAGCACCTTGGCGCGCAACGCCGCCGACACCGGGCGCGGGCCGTCGTTGAGGACGTAGCTGACCACCGCCGTCGAGGTGCCCGCGCGGCGCGCGACATCGGCGAGCGTCACCCGCTTGCCGGCCACCGGCCGCCCCCTCCCCGCAACGTCCCCGAACGGGGATTCAAACCGATTAGAGTACGCGAGCCCGGCCACCGCTCAAATCGTTTAGATTGCGCTGATTCAAACCCGTGGCAGTGGCCGTTTCGGCTGGTAGAAGTGCTCGGCATGGCCTTCGTGCGGTTCAGCGGCGTGACCTATCTCGATCCGGGTCGGGCCTATCCCGGCTACGTCCTGTACAGCGGCGCGGACGGCATCACCCGGCTGATCGACCTGCACGGCAGGGTGCACCAGCGGTGGCCCTTCCCCGGGGTGCCGCCCAGGATCATCGACCCCGCGCTCAACGGCGGGCGCCTCGGCGACGTCGGCCTGCAGCTGTCCCAGGTCCCCGGCGGCCGGGGCGGGATCTACGCGAACCGCACGGTCGGGCAGCTGTCCTGGACCGGCGAGACGCTGTGGGAGTGGGGCACCCAGGCACCCGGCGGCGCGGCCCGGCAGAACCACGACTGGCAACTGCTGGCGAACGGCAACCGGTTGCTGCTGGTGACCATTCCCCGGCGGGTTCCCGGCCTGGGCGCGCACGTCACCGGCGACCAGGGGCTGTACGAGGTCACCCCGGACGGCGAGATCGTCTGGGAGTGGCGGGCCGGCGACCACCTCGACGAGCTGGGCCTCTCGGACGAGGGCCGGGAGAACATGCGCGCGGCGGTGGCCCGCGACCCCGGGGACATCTGGGGGTACCTGGAGATCAACAGCGCCACCACCGTCGGCCCCAACAGGTGGCACCGCGCGGACCCGGCCGGCGTGTTCCACCCGGACAACATCCTGATCAGCTCCCGCAAGGCGAACGTCATCGCGCTGATCGACAAGGCCAGCGGGGCGATCGTGTGGCGGCTGGGGCCGTACTTCCCCGCCGAGGCCGGGCAGCAGCACCAACGGATCCACGTCCACAACCTGCCGCGCCCGCTGGACCAGATCTCCGGTCAGCACAACCCGCACGTCATCGCCGACGGGCTGGCGGGGGCGGGCAACATCCTGGTGTTCGACAACCAAGGCGGCGCCGGGTACCCGCCCGCGCCGCTGGGCATCTACGCCGGATCGCGGGTGCTGGAGATCGACCCGTCCACCGAGCGGATCGTCTGGCAGTACACCGCCGAGGACTCCGGCCTGCCGTCCTGGAGCTTCTTCAGCTCCTTCGTGAGCAACGCCCAGCGGCTGCCGAACGGGAACACCCTGGTCACCGAGGGCATGCAGGGCCGGATCTTCCAGGTCACCCCGACCGGGGAGGTGGTGTGGGAGTACCTCACGCCGCACGAGGGTGACGGCGTGGCCGGCGAGCCGGAGGTCCGCGAGCCGACCGTGCCGAACGTCGACCGCGCCAGCCGCACCCGGCTGATCTACCGGTCCCAGGCGGTGCCCTTCGACTGGGTTCCGATCGGGGCGCCGGGTCCGCTGGACGCGATCGACCGACGCGCCGCGCCCGCGCCGTCCGTGGCGTCGAGCGCATGACGGCGGACTCGGTGAAGGCGCTCGGCGGCACCGCCCTGGGGCTGGTGCTCGCCGGCCTGCTGTGGACCCTGGTCGTCGCGACCGGGCAGTTCCCCAGGGAGCTGTTCCCCGGCGTCCCGGACATCCTGCGGGCCGGCGGGGCGCTCTACGGCGACGGCGTCCTGGTACCGGACGTGGTGGCCAGCCTGCGGCGCGCGGCCGTCGGCTTCGTCCTCGGCGCCGCCGCGGGCTTCCTGGCCGGGACTGTCACCTCCAGCACCTGGGCCGGACGCCGGCTCATGCAACCGATGCTGCGCCTGCTTGCCCCCATCCCCACGATCGGGCTGGTGCCGCTCGCGATCCTCTGGTTCGGGCTGGGGGAGAACAGCAAGACGCTGGTGATCGCGCTCGGGGTGTTCGTGCCGGTGTGGATCAACAGCCACGCCGGCTTCGCCTCCACGCCCGTCGAGTTCCTGCGTGCCGCGCGATGCCTGGGCGCGTCGAGGTGGCACGTCGTGACCAGGGTCGTCATCCCGGAGGCCGGGCCGGACGTGGCGTCCGGGCTGCGGGTCGGCGCCGCGATGGCGTTCGTCCTGATCGTGGTCGCGGAGATGACCGGCACCACCTCCGGCCTCGGCTACCGGATCTACCAGGCGCAGCTGTTCTCCCAGGCCGACCGCCTGATCTTCTGCCTGATCGTGCTCGGAGGGCTCGGCGCGGCCTGCGACGTGGCGGTCACGGCGGCGACCCGGCCGCTGACCCGGTGGGCGAGCGAGGAACGCTGACCATGAGCCTGCGCACCCGCGACCTCACCGTCCGCTTCCCCGGCAGGCCCGCCCCGACGCTCGACCACATCGACTTCGAGGCGGCGGACGGCTCGTTCACCGTGCTGGTCGGCGCGTCCGGGAGCGGCAAGTCGACGCTGCTGCACTGCCTCGCCGGCCTGCTCGCCCCGACCGCCGGCGAGGTGGTCGACGGCACCCGGCCGGTCACCGAGCCGAGCCCGCGCCGAGGCGTGGTCTTCCAACGCGATGTGCTCTTCCCGTGGACGAGCGTCGCCGGCAACATCGGCTTCGCGCTGCACGCCCTCGGCACCCCACGGGGGCTCCGTGCCGAACGGATCGCCGAGCTGCTCGAGATGGTCGGGCTGCCCCCCTCGGTGGCCCGTGAGCGACCCAGCCGGTTGTCCGGCGGAATGCGCCAACGCGTGGGAATCGCCCGAATGCTGGCGGGCGAGCCCGAGATCATGCTGATGGACGAGCCTTTCGCGGCGCTCGACGCCCTCACCCGGCTACGCATGCAGGACCTCGTCGTGGACCTGTGGTCGCGCCTGAAACGGACGATCGTGTTCGTCACGCACGATGTGGACGAGGCAATTCGGCTTTCCGACAACATCGTTGTGATCCGCGACGGAAAACTGAGCACCCATATCGCCAACCCACTGGCCCGGCCCCGCCCACCGGACAGCCTCGCGGACCTTCCCGGCTACAGCGAGCTGCGGCGATGCCTGCACCATCAACTGGAGAAGCCGTGAAGAACTCCGTACTGAGAACTGTCCTCACCGTGCTCGCGTCGGCGGTGATGTTGTCGACGAGCGCCTGCGCCGGCCCGGACGAGTCGACGCAGACGCTCACCGTGGGATTCGTGGTCGACCCCTCCTGGGCGCAGGTCCCGGTCGCGGACAGGGCGGGATACTTCTCCCGCCACGGGATCACCGTGAAGGTGGTGAACTTCCCCTCCGGGGTGGAGGCGCTGCAGGCGCTCGCCGCGCGCCAGGTCGACGTCACCACCGCCGCCGATGTGCCCACCGCCGCGACGCTCACCCGGTCCGCCTCGTTGCGGATCGTCGCCGACGGGTCACGCTGGGCGGGCTCCCGCATCGTGGCCTGGCGCGGCACCGGCATCGCCACGGTCAACGACCTCGCCGGACGAAGGATCGGCACGCCACTGGGCACCAGCGCCGCCTATTTCGCGGCCGACACGCTGAGCCACAACCGGATCAACGCCACCCTCGTCCAGGTGGCGCCGCAGGCAATGGTGACGGCGGCGACGCAGCGCAACGTCGACGCGGTCTCGATATTCCAGCCCTATCAGGCCCAGGTCGTCGCGGCGCTCGGTGATGACGCGGTAGTGCTCGGCGGCGGAAGCTACACCCAGCACAGCCTCTATCTGGCCACCGACACCGCTGTCGCGAAGAAGTCCCCGGCGCTGTCGTCCTTCTTCGCCGCCCTGAAAGACGCGAGCGCCGACCTCGAGGCACAATCGCCGGACGCCGTGGCCGCCGTGTCCGCCGCGACCCAACTCGGTCCCGCACTGCTCACGACGGTTCTCTCCGAGTTCGACTTCACCGTGCGGCAACCACAGGCGGATCTCGCCGCCACACTCACCACCCTCGGGCGGTGGGAGAAGGACCAGGGAGCCATCGGGCCGACCACCCAGCTCCCCGACTACGCGACGCTCACCGACAACAGCTTCGTCAAACCCTGACCTGTTACGCTGGCGATCTTGTGCCCACGGGAGAAGCTGACAGGCCGGCCAGCCGTGTCCGGTCCATCAACAGCGTCCTGAGCACGCTGCGCGTCTTCGAAGAGGTCGCGCTGCGACAGCCGATCGGCGTCTCCGAACTGTCCCGCGTGACGGACATCCCGAAGAGCTCCGTGCAGCGGTGCCTGGTCACGCTCCAGGAGGCCGGCTGGCTCAGGGTCGTCGACCCCGAGCGCGCCCGGTGGGGCGTGACGATGAAGGCGCTGACCCTCGGGCTGCGCGGCTCCGGGGAGCAGGACCTCCGTGAGGTGGCGGGGCCCGTCATGAAACGCCTCGCGGCCGAGACGGACGAGACGGTTCTGCTGGGCCTGCGCGACGGCGAGAACCTCGTCATCGTGGCGCGGGAGGACAGCACGCAGGTGGTCCGCGTCGTCCAGGAGATCGGCGTACGCGTGCCGCTGCGCGCCACCTCCGGGGGCGTGGCGATCATGGCACTGCTGGACGATGCCGAGGTCGACGAGCTGCTGCGGCGCGAGCTCACGGAGTTCGCGCAGGCCCCCGTGCCGGACACCGAGGAGGTCCGGCGGGAGATCGCCCGGACCGTCGAGCGCGGGTACGCGCTGCACGGCTCGTCGTCGTGGTACCGCCCGCACGTCGCCTCCATCGGCGCGGCCATCACGGACGCGGCCGGGCGCCCCGTCGCGGCGCTCACGCTCCCGGTGCCGCAGATGCGCTATGACGGTTCACGCGAGAAGGCCCTGGCACCGAGGGTCGTCGCGGCGGCGGAGGAGATCAGCCGCCTGCTCTCCTCCGCCTGACCACCTCATCCATTCCTGTGCACCACGGTCTTCGGCCCCACATCTCTCCGAACCGTGCCGCACTGCGATAAGGCGTACCATTGGGTGGCATGAGACGGTTATCGGAGATGCCGCTGCGGCTGCGGGACGTCACGGTCCCCAACCGGTTGTGGATGTCCCCCATGGCCCAGTACGCCGCGGGAGCCGACGGGAAGCCGACCGACTGGCACCTCGTGCACTACGGCGCCCGCGCGGTCGGCGGGGTGGGCCTCGTCATGGTCGAGTCCAACGCCGTCGGGCCGGCGCACCGCACCACCTCGGCGGACCTCGGGATCTGGAACGAGGACCAGGCGGCCGCGCACCAACGCCTGACCTCGTTCATCGCCGAGCGCGGCGCGGTTCCCGCCGTCCAGCTGCTGGCCGCGGGCAGGAAGGCGTCACACCGGGTGCCCTGGGACGGCGAGGGACAGAACGGCCCGGTGAGCGTGGCGGACGGCGGCTGGCGCTCGTTCGCGCCGTCGGCGGTCCCGTTCGGCGACCTGGGCGTGCCCCGGGAGGCCGACGACGCCGACCTGGACGAGGTCGTCGAGGCGTTCGCCCGCGCGGCCCGGATGTCTCACCTGGCGGGGTACCAAGCCGTGGACATCCACGCCTCGCACGGCTACCTCCTGCACCAATTCCTCTCGCCCCTGTCCAACCATCGGACCGACGAGTACGGCGGAACACCGACGAACCGCATGCGGTTTCCGCTGCGGGTGGCCCGGGCCGTCCGTGACGCCTTTCCCGCGGAGAAGCCCGTCTTCGTCCGCATCACCGCGACGGACTGGATCGAGGGCGGGATCTCGATCGACGAGGCGGCGACGTTCGCCAAGGAGCTCGCGGCCGTGGGCATCGACCTGCTCGACGTCACCTCCGGTGTGCTGGTGCGCGACCGGGAGGCGCGGCCGCCGGCGCGCGACGGGGTCAACGTCGAGTTCGCGAGCACGCTCAGGCAGGCGTCGGGCCTCCCGGTCGCCCCGGTCGGACAGATCGGTGACCTGTCGCTGGCCCGCCGGGTCCTGGCCGACGGCCGGGCGGACGCCGTGCTGATCGGCCGCGCCCTGCTGCGCGATCCGTACCTCGCCCTGCGCGACCGGCCCGACGACACGGCGGCCTGGCCCTACCAGTACCACCGCGCGCTGTGAGCATCACCGCGAGCCGCACGGTTCGGCGCCCGGGCGACACGACGATCCGGTACACCGTCAGCGGCCCGGCCGGTGGGCCGACCCTCGCGCTCATCCACGGTTGGGGGTGCGACCGCACCGACTTCGACGCGATCACCGGCTTTCTTCCCGGCCACTACCGCGTGCTCGCCGTCGATCTCGCCGAGCACGGGGAGTCCCGCTCCACCCGTGACGTCTGGACGATGGAGGAGTTCGCCCGCGACGTCGCCGCCGTGCTCGACGCCGAGTCGGTGGACGGCTGCGTCGTGGTCGGGCACTCCCTCGGCGGGGCGGTGGCCGTCGAAACCGCGCGGGCGCTTCCCGACGTGGTCACGCACGTGGTCGCGCTCGACGCCCTGCACTACCTGTCGCTGTTCCCCGCGCAGGACGAACGCCGGGCGGACGCCGTGCTGCGGCCGTTCCACGAGGACTTCGCCTCGGCGATGCGCGGCATGGTCGAGGCGGGCTCCCCGCCCGGTACCCACCCGGCGCTGAAGGACGCCTACTTCGCGAAGATGGCGGCCGTCCGGCAGCCGGCGGGCCTGCTGTCGCTCGAGGGCCTGGTGCGCTGGGACATGGACGCCGCGCTGCGCGAGGTCACGGCGCCGATCACGCTGTTCGCGGTGCGCTCGATCATCACCGGGGAGGCCGTCGACCGCTACCGCGACCGCCTCCGCATCGTGCCCGTCGACCTGGGCACTCACCACTTCCACGTCGAGTCGCCCGAGGGCACCGCCACGCTGCTGACCGGAGTGGTCTCCGGCTAGACGCCGGTGTCGATCTCGGCACCCCGCTTGCATACGATACCCCCCTTAGGTAATCTCCGAATTACCCCCAGGAGGTATCCCATGCATGGTTACACGAAGGACAAGGACGGCTACCTGCGGCGGATGCGGCGCATCGAAGGCCAGGTGCGCGGCATCGCCCGGATGATCGAGAACGACGAGTACTGCATCGATGTGCTCACCCAGGTCTCGGCGGTGACGAAGGCCCTGGAGGCCGTCGCGCTGGGCCTGCTCGACGAGCACCTGCGGCACTGCGTCACCGAGGCCGTCGCCGAGGGCGGTACCACCGCCGACGCGAAGGTCGCCGAGGCGAGCGCGGCCATCGCCCGCCTGGTCAAGTCCTGACCGAACCACGACAAGCGGAGGAGAGAACGCCGATGAGCGAGAGCACCTACACCGTGACCGGGATGACCTGCGAGCACTGCGCGCTCTCGGTGACCGAGGAGATCACCGAGATCGACGGCGTGGCCGAGGTCGCGGTGGACCTGCCCACCGGGACCGTCACGGTGAGCAGCGAAGGGCCGGTCGACGAGGCCCAGGTCCGGGCCGCCGTCGAGACGGCCGGCTACCGGCTCGCCGGCTGACCTCCACGGCGTTCGAGGGACGGCATGAGGACATCGACGAGGCTCGCCGCCTACGGCGCGGCGCTGGTCGTGCTCGCGTCCGGTGGGTACGCGGTCGGATCGGCGGTCGGCCCACTGTCGAGTGAGGCCGGTGGGACTAGCGAGGCGATGTCGAGCGCCGGGGCCGACCAGCCCGGCGGCCTGGCCGCGAGCAGCGGCGGCTACACCCTCACCCCCGCCGACCCCGCGTTCACCCCCGGCGCGGCGAAGGAGTTCGCCTTCCGCGTCACCGGCCCCGACGGCGCGGCGGTGACCGGGTTCGACGTCGAGCACGACAAGCGCATGCACCTGATAGTGGTGCGCCGGGACACCGCGTCGTTCCAGCACGTGCACCCCGAGATGGACCCCGACGGCACCTGGCGGGTGCCGCTCACGCTTCCCGCCGCCGGGTCCTACCGGGCGTTCGCCGACTTCGCCCGCACCGGTGGACCGGCCATCACCCTGGGGGTCGACCTGGTCGCGGCCGGCTCGTTCGAACCCGTCACCTACCAGCCCAGCCGCACCGCGCACGTCGACGGCTACACGGTGACCCTGGCCGGCGACCTCGTGCCCGGCCGGGCCTCGCCGGTGAGCCTGACCGTGAGCAGGGACGGCCGAGAAGTCACCGACCTGCAGCCCTACCTCTCCGCCTACGGGCACCTGGTCGCGCTGCGCGGAGGCGACCTGGCCTACCTGCACGTGCACCCCGACGGCTCGCCCGGCGACGGCCGCACCGCGCCCGGCCCGACGGTCACCTTCGTGGCCGAGGTGCCCAGCGCCGGCACCTACCGGCTGTTCCTGGACTTCCAGCACGGTGGCGTGGTCCGCACGGCGGCGTTCACCGTGCCCACCGGGCCGGCCACCGCCGCCGCACCGCCCGCCGCCGAGCACGCCCACGGCCACTGACCCCCACCGGAGGCCCCGACCATGAGCACCACCGCGACGGCACCGTCCTCGGACCCGGCGGTGACCGAGATCGAACTGGCCATCGGCGGCATGACCTGCGCCTCCTGCGCCCACCGTGTCGAGCGCAAGCTCAACAAGCTCGACGGCGTCACCGCCACCGTCAACTACGCCACCGAGAAGGCCAGCGTCCACGCCCCCGGCGGGATCGACCCCGCCGCGCTCGTCGCCCAGGTCGAGGCCGCCGGGTACACCGCCCGGCTCCCGGTCCGGCGGGACGCGCGGGACACACCGGACACGCCGGCCGGGACCGACCCGACCCGGCCGCTGCGTGACCGGCTGGTCACCAGCGTCGCGCTGTCGGTGCCGGTGATCGCGATGGCGATGGTCCCCGCCGCCCAGTTCACCTACTGGCAGTGGATCTCCCTTGCGCTGGCCGGACCGGTCGTGACCTGGGCGGCGTGGCCGTTCCACCGCGCCGCCTGGGCGAACCTGCGGCATGGGGCCGCGAGCATGGACACGCTGATCTCCCTGGGCGTGAGCGCGGCGTTCGGCTGGTCGCTCTACGCGCTGCTGTTCGGCACCGCCGGCACTCCCGGCATGGTCCACGGGTTCTCGCTGTTGGCCCGCGACCCGGACGGCGGGGCCGGGAACATCTACCTCGAGGTCGCCGCCGGGGTCACCACGTTCATCCTCGCCGGGCGCTACTTCGAGGCGCGCTCCAAGCGGCGCGCCGGCGCCGCCCTGCGCGCGCTGCTCGAGCTCGGCGCCAAGCACGTGACGGTGCTGCGCGCCGGCACCGAGGTCCGCATCCCGACCGACCGGCTCGCCGTCGGCGACCGGTTCGTGGTCCGCCCCGGGGAGAAGATCGCCACCGACGGCGTGGTCGAGGACGGCTCCTCCGCGGTCGACGCCTCCATGCTCACCGGCGAGTCCGTGCCCGTCGAGGTCCGCCCCGGGGACCCGGTCGCCGGGGCCACCGTCAACTCCGGCGGCCGCCTCGTGGTTCGGGCCGCCCGGGTCGGCGCCGACACCCAGCTCGCGCAGATGGCCCGCCTGGTCGAGCAGGCGCAGAACGGCAAGGCGGCCGTGCAGCGGCTGGCCGACCGGATCTCCGGGGTGTTCGTGCCGATCGTCATCGCCCTCGCGGTGGCCACCCTCGGGTTCTGGCTCGGCACCGGAACCGACACCGGGGCCGCACTCACCGCCGCCGTCGCCGTGCTGATCATCGCCTGCCCCTGCGCGCTCGGCCTGGCCACCCCCACCGCGCTGCTGGTCGGCACCGGCCGGGGCGCCCAGCTGGGCATCCTGATCAAGGGACCCGAGGTGCTGGAGTCGACCCGCCGGGTGGACACCATCGTGCTGGACAAGACCGGCACCGTCACCACCGGCCAGATGTCCCTGGTGGACATCCACCTCGACCCCAGCACCGACCGGGCCCAGGCACTGCGGCTCGCCGGCGCGCTGGAGAACGCCTCCGAGCACCCGATCGCCGCCGCCATCGCCCGGGCCGCCAGGGACCGCCACACCACGCTGCCCGAGGTCACCGACTTCACCAACACCGAAGGCCTCGGCGTGCACGGCACGGTCGACGGCCACGCCGTCCTGGTCGGCCGCCCGGCCCTGCTCGAACAATGGAGCCAGCCCCTCACCCCCGAACTGACCGCCGCCAGGACCGCCGCCGAACAACAGGGCCGCACCGCCGTCGCGGTGGCCTGGGACGGCCGGGCCCGCGCCGTCCTCGTCGTCTCCGACACGGTCAAGCCGACCTCCGCCGAGGCCGTCACCCGCCTGCGCCGCCTCGGCCTGACCCCCATGCTCCTCACCGGCGACAACGCCGCCGCCGCGACCGCCGTCGCCGAGGAGGTCGGCATCGACGCCGACGCCGTCATCGCCGAGGTCCTGCCCGCCGACAAGGCCGAGGTCGTCAAGAACCTCCAGGCGCAGGGCCGGGTCGTGGCCATGGTCGGCGACGGGGTCAACGACGCCGCCGCGCTCGCCCAGGCCGACCTCGGGCTGGCCATGGGCACCGGCACCGACGTCGCCATCGAGGCCAGCGACCTCACCCTGGTCCGGGGCGACCTGCGCGCGGCCTCGGACGCCATCCGGCTGGCCCGCCGCACCCTGGCCACCATCAAGGCGAACCTGTTCTGGGCGTTCGCCTACAACGTCGCCGCCCTGCCACTCGCCGCCGCCGGCCTGCTCAACCCCATGATCGCCGGCGCCGCCATGGCCGCGAGCTCCGCGTTCGTGGTCGCCAACAGCCTCACCCTGCGCCGCTTCGCCCCCGGTACTGTGCGTGGTTCATCGTGATAACGGGGACGGTGCGACGAGGTAGATGGGCGGCTACTGGTTCAACCTGGTGCTGGTCGGTGTCCTGGTCCTGATCAACGCGGTGTTCGCGGGCAGCGAGATCGCGTTGATCTCGCTGCGGGAGGGGCAGCTGCGGCAGCTGGAACGTCACGGCGGCGCCGGGGCGCGCACCCTGGCACGGCTGGCGCGCGACCCGAACCGGTTCCTGGCCACCATCCAGATCGGGATCACGCTGGCCGGCTTCCTGGCCTCGGCCACCGCGGCGGTGACCTTGGCCCAGCCGTTGGTGCCGCCGCTGGGGTTCCTGGGCGCGGCGGCGGAGGCGGTGGCCATCGCGCTGGTCACGGTGGTGCTGACCTTCGTCACGCTGGTGTTCGGCGAGCTGGCGCCCAAGCGGCTGGCGATGCAGTACGCGCGGCGGTGGGCGCTGCTGGTGGCCCGGCCACTGGACGCCCTGGCGGCGATCGCACGGCCGGCGGTGTGGACGCTGGGCGCGGCGACCGACCTGGTGGTGCGGTTGTTCGGCGGCAACCCGAGCGCCGCGCGCGAGCAGCTCAGCCCGGAGGAGCTGCGCGACCTGGTGGTCGGCCACCGGGGGCTCACCGCGGAGCAGCGCACGATCATCAGCGGCGCGCTGGAGATCCACGAGCGGACCCTGCGGGCGGTGCTGGTGCCGCGGCGGGAGGTGTTCACCCTGGCCGCGGACCTGCCGATCGCGCGGGCCCGCGCCGAGCTGGCCGCGTCCGGGCATTCCCGCGCGCCGGTGGTGACCTCGGGGGACCTGGACGACACGGTCGGCATCGCGCACCTGCGGGAGCTGCTCGGCGAGCGGGGCGCGGCGCGTGACGTGGTCCATCCGGCGGTGGTGTTCCCGGAGTCGGTGCGGGTGTCCGACGCGCTGCGCCGGTTCAAGAACGAGCGCCAGCAGTTCGCGCTGGTCGCCGACGAGCATGGCAGCGTCGCCGGCATCGTCACCCTGGAGGACCTGCTGGAGGAGATCGTCGGGGAGATCTACGACGAGACCGACCGCGACGTGATGGCTGTGCAACCACAGCCGGACGGCTCGCTGTCGCTGCCCGGCACGTTCCCGGTGCACGACCTGCCCGACCTCGGCGTCGTGCTGGCCGACGCGCCGCGCGGTGACTACACCACCGTCGCCGGCCTGGTGCTGGCCGTGCTCGAACGCATCCCCGACGCCCCCGGCGACACCGTCGCGCTCACCGACTGGACAGTCGAGGTGACCGAGGTCGCCCACCACGCCATCACCGGAGTGCGGCTGCGCCCGAACCCCACAACCGCGCCGGCCTGACGATCACCCGGCGGGACCCGGTGCGGGTGTGGGAGCAGTTCGCCACCGTCGACCTGCTGTCGGCCGGGCGAGCCGAGATCATCGCCGGGCGCGGCTCCTACACCGAGTCCTTCCCGCTGTTCGGGTACGACCGGCGCGACTATGCCGACCTCTTCCGCGAGAAGCTCGACCTGCTCCTCGAGATCCGCGAGCGGAATCCGCTGACCTTGCGGGGACGTTTCCGCGCCCCGTTGGTCGACGCGGACATCGCGCCCCGCGCCGACGGCGAGACCATCCCGATCTGGGTGGGGGTCGGCGGCGTGCCCCAGAAGGAGCACCTGGAGGCGATCGAGCGGCTCGGCACCGAGGTCGCGCCGGTCGTGCGCCGCGAGGTCGCCTCGGCCGAGCGGAGCGCGGCATGACCGGCGCGGCACTGCGGGTCGTCGTCGTCACCGGCAGCCCGAACCGGCCGTCCACGACGTTGGGCCTCGTCGACGTCATCCTCGACACGCTGGCCGCAATCCTGCCCGTGCGGTCCTCCCGCATCGACGTCTACCGCCTTGGCCCCGGGTTCACCGGAGCGACCGAGCGCGACGACGTCGGCCCCGAGGTCGAGGCCTCGCTGCGGCTCGCCGAGCGGGCCGACCTGCTGATCGCCGCGACCCCGGTGTTCCGCGGTTCGTACCCGGGGATGTTCAAGCACTTCTTCGACCTCGTCGACCAGTACGCGCTCGCCAACAAGCCGGTCCTGCTCGCCGCGACCGGCGGAGGAGACCACCATGCCCTGGTCCTGGACCACGCCCTGCGGCCCCCTGTTCGCCTTCTTCCAGGCGTTGACGGTGCCCGTCGCGGTCTTCGCGTCCTCCGGCGACTTCGACGGCACGGCACTGCTCAACCCCCGCGTCCACGGGCGGATCGAGGTGGGCCTCAACGATGTGGCCGACCTGCTCCGCGCCCGCGCGACGGGTCGCGCCTAGGCGGGGTTGGTGTAGGCGCGGGCGGGCGCCAGAAGGACGGCGGCCCGCCGCTCGTCGGCCATGGTTCGGTCGTAGGTGTCCCAGTCGTCGTGGCTGCCCCCGGCGGCCCGGAAGATCTCGCGGAGCAACAGCCGCAGGCCTTCGCCGTCGACATCGGGATGCGGGTCGTCCGGGCCGATGATCTCGACGGTCCCCTCGACCGTCGCCCATCGCCAGCCGGCCCGCGCGACGATCGTGGCCCGGCGGTCGGCGCGCAGGTTGCGCAGCTTGCGGGAGCCGCCGGTGGCCACCAGCCCGACGGCCGGTGCGCCCGTCAGCGGATGCCGCGCAACGCCCGCGTTGACGACCGACGCCTGGACGCTGCCGTCGCCGCGCAGCGTGCTGAGCACACACAGCCCGTGATCGAGGGACACGAGCTCGGCGAACGTGGAAAGATCAGCGCCGGCGTGCCGGGTGGCGTTGGCATTCATCAGCTGTCCAACTTCTCGCGCAGCCATTTTCCGGCCTCGATGATAGCGGCGTCGGCCTCCGGGGCACGGCCGACCATGCACTGGTAGGCGTGCTGCATTCCGTCGCACACGTCGAGCGCGACCTCGACGCCGGCTCGCCGGGCCGACTCCGCGAACCCTTCGACGCTGGACCGCAGCGTCTCGTCGCCGCCGCAGGTCACGAAGACCGCCGGCAGCCCGGACGGGTCCGCGTACAACGGGTTGGCCAGCGGGTCGGACGGGGAATGCCCGCCGAGGAACAGCGGCGCGACAATGTGCACGAGCTCGCGGGAGATGAAGAAGTCGTTGGCCGCGTTGGACTCGAACGTCTCTCCGGCGGCCTCCATGTCGTACCACGGCGAGAACGCCGCGACGGCGGCGGGCAGCGGGCGGCCGTCGCGTTCGAGCGCGAGCGCGCACGCCGTCGCGATGTTGCCGCCGGCGGAGTCCCCGGCGAGGGCGATCCGCGACGGCCGGTGGCCCCGGTCGAGGAGCCAGTCGTACACCGCGCGCGCGTCGTCGAGCTGCGCGGGAAACGTGTGTTCGGGAGCCAACCGGTAGTCCGGGACCAGGGCGCGACAGCCGGCGGCCTTCGCAAGGTGCGCCGCGAGCTTGCGGTGGCTGTCCTTCGAGCCGCTGACAAAGCCGCCGCCGTGGAAGAACACCAGCACCCGCTCCGGGTCGCAGCCCTCGGGGTCCGCCCAGATCGCCGGCAGGCCCGCCGCGGTGACCTCGCTGTAGCGCACATCGGCCGGCTCGGCGGCCAGGCGCGACATCGCGGTCTCGTAGTCCATCCCCGGGGGGTTGGCCGCCGCGCGCTCGGCAACCGCCCGGTACACCTCACGCAGCGCGGCCGATTCCTTACTGGACATGCACCGGTCCTCCTCACCTGGACAAGGTGTGAGTTAGTTACCTCACTCACTGACCGTATAAGGTGATCACGGCGCTGTCTATGATTTTGGTGAGATGACTGACTCAGAACGGGCCGTCCGGCCGGGCAAGCGGGAGCGGTTGGTGGCCGCGGCGTGCGAGCTGGTGTACCACCAGGGGGTGGCGCGCACCACGCTGGCCGACATCGCGACGGCGGCCGACGTGCCGGTGGGCAACGTGTACTACTACTTCAAGACCAAGGAGGACATCATCGGCGCCGTCGTGCACGCGCACGCGCAGCGTCTCACCGAGGCCGTCGACGAGCTCGAGCGCCGGCATCGCGCACCCAAGGCCCGGCTCACGGCGCTGATGCACCTGCTTGCCGAGCGGCGGGACGTGATCGCCCGGTACGGCTGCCCCTACGGGACGCTGTGCTCGGAGCTCGCCAAGCGGGCCGAGGGCTCGGACCTGCTCGCCGCTCCGCTGATGCGGATCCCGCTCGACTGGGCCGAGCGCCAGTTCCGCGCCATGGGACGACCCGACGCCCACGACCTGGCGGTCGAGCTGGTCGCCTCGTACCACGGTGCCGCGACGCTCAGCGGCACGCTCGGACAGCCTCAGATCATGGCCGGCCAGGCCCGGCGCCTCGAACGATGGATCGAGACCCTCGACCCTGTTGGTGATGCCGGTTCCGAGCCGAGCCACTGAGCCAGCCCTCGGAGACGCTCCGCCGCGCCGGCACCACCAGGACGGGCCGGTGCTGGCACCGGATCGTTCGATGCGTGACCGACGGCCTGACCCATCGCGACACCGTCGCGCCGACGCCGCCGCCTCGGCTGCCGAGAACGATCAGCAGCGCGTCGTTCTCCCGCGCCGCCTGGTCCAGCTCGCAGGCGGGATCACCGTGCCGGACCTCGTACTGCCAGTCCAGGCCACAGCCGACCAGGGTGTGCGTGACCCGGTCGCGTTCTCGGTCGAGCGTCTCCTCGCCGCGCTGCTCCCAGTCCGCCGAGTCGACATCAACCGGGTAGTCGGTCAGGTCCACCACGTGCACGACCCGCAGCCTGCCGGCCAGCCGCCGCCCGATGTCGACGGCGACGGCGAGCGCGCGCTCACCTGATGAGTCTGGACGATAGCCGACCACAACCGTGGATGCCCTGTCGTGCTCACCGGACTCATTCATCACCACTCCCCGTTTCGGTACGACCGGCCGAGGACCCGAACTCTCTCCAGCTCGACCGTTGAGCATCGCCGAGCCCGCCGGTGGAGGACACGGCGGGGGCCGGTGGGGATCGGTTCCGGTGACTGGGTCATGGGTCCCTACCTTCCGTTCAAGGTAGGGACTGTTGGCAGCTGCGACAGCTACGGTTGACGGCGAGCCCCACCGCCGATGGCCTGCGAGTTTACCGCGCGGACGGCCGCGATGGGGGCCGTCTCACCCAGGTGGGCCGAAATACCGGACGGCGTTGGGTAGCCTCGGGCGGTGACCAGGAGCCGGGTTGCGTTGTTCGTGGCGTTGGGCATCGACAACTTCGGCTCGGGGTTGTTCCTGCCGTTGACGCTGGTGTTCGTCACGCGCGTGGTGGGGCTGCCGTTGGCGGTGGCGGGGACGGCGGTCACCGTGGGCACGGTGGCCGGGCTGGCCACTCCGGCGCTGGCCGGGCGGCTGGTGGACCGGCTCGGGGCGCGGGCGGTCGTGATCATCGCGCAGTTGCTGCAGGCGGGCGGGGTGGCGGCGTACCTGGCGGCGGACGGCGTGGCGCTGGTGGTGGCGGCGGCGGTGCTGGTGGCCTGCGGGCAGCAGGCGTTCTACAGCGCGCTGTTCGCGCTGATCGCGGACGTGGCCGGGGACGGGCCGAAGGACCGGGCGTTCACCGTGGCCAACATGGTGCGCGGCGCGAGCTTCGGGCTCGGGGCGCTGGCCGCGGGCGGGTTGCTGGTGTGGGCCGGTCCGGTCGGGTATCGGGTCGCGATCGGCGTCGACGCGGTGAGCTTCCTGGTCGCGGCGGCGCTGCTCGCGTTCTGGCTGCCTACCCCGGTGCGGGTACCGGCCGAGCCTGGTGCGCCGACCGCCCCTCGGCGCGGTGTGCTGCGCGACCGGCCCTACCTCACCCTGATCGTGATCAGCACGCTGTTCGGGCTGACCGTGGACTTCTTCCTGGTCGGCGTGCCGGTGTACGCGCTGGAGATACTGGGCGCCCCGGCGTGGCTGCCCGGCGCGATCCTGGCGCTGTTCACGGCGGTCACGAGCACGGCGGGCACGCTGGCGCTGCGGGCCACCGGCAGGTTGTCCCGGCCCGCCGCGATGCTGCTGGCCAGGCCCGTGGTGGTGGCGTGGTGCGCGGCGAGCGCCGCCGCCGTGCTGCTGCCCTCGGGCGCGCGACCGGCGTACCTGCTGGCGTGCACGCTGCTCCTCGCCGCCGCCAACCTGATCTCCGGCGGCCGCCTCAACGCCCTCGCCGAGGCCGCCGCGCCGCGGCACGCCCGGGGCCGCTACCTCTCCGCGTTCCAGTACGCGTTCACCGTCGCCGGCGTGCTCGCCCCGAGTGTGGTCGCGCTGTTCTCCGTCGCGCCCTGGCTGCCCTGGCTCACGGTCGCGACGCTCTCCGTGACCGGCGGGCTGGCACTGCGCTGGGTGGCGCCCCGGCTGCCCGCGCACGCGCTCGGCTCGGCCGTTCGGTGACCAGATCGAGCGGCCGGGAGAAGTCGCTGATCAGGTTCGGCACGGCGGAGTCCATCCCGGCGACGTCCAGCATGCCGGGTCGCCGGTGCAGATCCGTTGAGACACACTTCCGGTTATCACTTTCCGAAGAACTGGCGAATTCGCTCCCATGCGGTTGGCCGCAGCGATGAGTCAACCTTGAAGACGAGCCACCTGATACGGGTGCAATCGAGCTTGATTTCCCAGTACGCTCTGTAGGCGCTGCTTCTCGTCTCGCGAACAATCGCGCGAAGGTTCTCGGACGCATGACGCATGAGATAGTCATCAGGACTCGACTTTAGGTCGTGGAAAATTGCCCGCACGGTGAGCGCTCGTCCTGTTGGAGCGGACCGAGTTTCCCACCATGGAGTACCAGGTTTATCCAATGCGTGGCCCAGGCCGAACTCATTTTCTCGCAAGCCTTCCAAAATTAGTACACCATATTGACCAACGACGCGATCTATCTTACTGCAGTAGCCCGCTTCTTCAATTTCAGTAAGTGCGGACGAGACTATCTCAGCGTCCGCGCGCAGGCTCGCGACGAGCTGTTCGAGGCTCGGGTCGGCGTAACCGATTTGGGGAATGTCGACTGTTGCCGACTCGTCCGCCACTTCTATTATCTCTTTGAGTGTCGACCCGTTCGCGGTTTTCCTCGTAGAGATCCAGCGGGAGCCTCGGGGCAGCAGTTTGTTGCCGCGCCAAGCAAAATCGTCACGCCCCGTAAAGGATGCGATATCGCCACGTTCGGGGAATACCTGAAGGCGACTTATCCCATTGAAGCGAAGGCGAGCGAGACGGTGTTCGATGCCTTCCAGGCTCGTGATTACTCGCAGCAGGCTTGTCCGGCATGCAACACTTGCGGTTTTGTTCAATTCTGCTCGTCCACGGACATCGCTGTTAAGTGCCGCGTACAAGAACGCCAGCAACGTTCCCAACGCCAGGAGTGTCGGCAGGCTCACGCCGCTTTCGAATATATAGCCTGAGATTTGAACGAGTGGCCCTACTAGCAAGGTCGGGAATCCCAGACACCACAATGCACCGAAGATTGCGACCAAGAGTAGCAGTCTCTGCCTAAAGAATGACCTAAAGATCGATAAGATGACGGACGCCACGAATACTGGGACGAATGTCACGAAGAGCGCAACCATTCGCATAAAAGAAGAAGTGAGCCCCGAGGCGAGCACTCTCAAACTCAGGTCAGAGTGGAAGATGAACCCTTGCCCGTCTTCGACTCCGCGGGGACGCCTTGCCAGGGTATCGTCAGGGGGGAAGATTAGACTTGCGTTCCAAAGCAGCGACTCGGTCGCGACAAACCAGTCGGCGAACAGATCGTCGAGAGCCAGGTCGCTTCCCGGTAGGAACTCGTCACAGAATCTACCAATACATGCTATCCAGACCCTACATAGAACGAAGGCAAGAAGGCCAACAAGACGCAGGGTTCCGATGACAAATCGGAGCATTATCAAAATAGCAAACGTATACAGCGCGAGCCTCACTTCTAGCGGCCAGCCGACCATGACCTGAGGCTCTAAGAAGAGCAGGAGCGCTCGTAGCTCACCGATCCATTCTATAAGTTCGTTCACCAAGGTGTGCCGTCCCGGATTCAATCCGATGGGGGGCACACAGCTTACTGCGTACGTTGCGGTCGCGGTGGCTGTTTTGTTCAACCGATGATGGACGGGCTGTACACAGGCGGAATCGGCGTCAACGTGTCGTCTTGTAGCGGATGCCGCAGAAGGTCCCTACCCGGACCGGGCCCCGGTGACCCGCGAGCCCGGCGAGCTCTGGGACAGCCACCATGGCGAGCCCGTCCCGGCCGGCGCGGTGTAGCGCGTGCCGTGGAAGGTGAACCCGCCGTCGGCGCCCACCCGGACCGGGCGCGCGGGCACCGTGCGCGCGGTGGCTTCTAGGACTCCGAAACCGAGCGTGCCGGCGGCGAGGGTGCCGCGCTCGAACACCAGCCCACGCCCGGCGGGGCGCTCACGCCGCTCGACCGGGCCGGGCCGGCGCTGCTCCAGACCCTGGAGACCTATCTTGATCTCGGCGGCAACGCGCAGGCCACCGCGACCAGGCTGAACCTGCACCGCAGCAGCCTCTACTACCGGCTCGACCGCATCGCAGAGCTGCCTGGGGGTCGACCTGTCCAACGGCCTGGTCCGCCTCGAACTGCACCTCGAGCTCAAGCGCCGCCGGGTCGAGCGGCGCACGCTACACAGGTTCTGAGTCCGGCGGCTGGTCGTCGAGGAACCGCTCGCGGAGTCGGGCCAGGGTCGCGGTGAGCAGTCGGGAGACGTGCATCTGGGAGACGCCGATGCGTTCGGCGATCTGGGACTGGGTCATGTTGGCGTAGAAGCGCATGGTCAGGATGGCGCGTTCCCGCTCGGGCAGCTCGGCCAGCATCGGTTGCAGGGCCTCGTGGTACTCGACGTGTTCGAGGTCGGGGTCCGGTTCGCCGAGCAGCTCGCCCAGGGTGGTCTCGCCGGACTGGTTGTCGGCGGTGAGGACCTCGTCCAGCGAGCTGGCGCGGTAGGCCTGGCCCGCCTCGAGTCCCTCCAGAACCTCCTCGACCGGCAGGTCCAGCCGCTCGGCGATCTCGCTGGGCCTCGGCGCCCGGCCGAGGTCCTGGAACAGCTGGGAGGTCGCGGTGGTGATCGCGACATGGAGGTCCTTGAGCCGGCGCGGCACCCGCATGCTCCAGCCCTGGTCGCGGAAGTAGCGGCGGATCTCCCCGGTGATGGTGGGCACCAGATAGGACAGGAACTCGTCGGTCAGCTCGGGGTCGTACCGATCGAGCGCCCGAATCAACCCCACGGTGGCGACCTGGGTCAGGTCCTCCACCGGTTCGCCCCGGCGGGCGAAGCGCCGCGCCATCCGCTGGGCGACCGGGAGGTAGCCGGTGACCAGCCGGTCGCGCAACGCGGCGCGGCGCGGGTCGCCCGGGGTGGTCGCCGCGAACTCGGCCAGCGTCTCGGCGAGCTGGCCGAACGAGCCGCCGCCGCCGGGGGTGCTCGTCTCGAGCGGTGCCACCGGCGGTTGGCCACCGGCGCGCCCGCCCCGGCTCAGTGTCATCCCCCGCTCCACGGGGTGTGGGTGGTGAACCGGATCGCCACCCACCCGGGCAGCCGATCGACGTCGGTGACCAGCTCGACCTCGTCGGTGAGCGCGCGCAACAGCTGCCAGCCGAACCCGCCGGTGTCCACCCCGGCGGCGCTCGGCCGGGTCGCCGTCGCCACCTCGACATGCATCCGGTCCGCGCCCACCTCGGGCACGGTGAACGTACAGCTCAACGTCGCGTCGGGGGCGGCGAGCTCGATCAGGCTGTTGCACGCCTCGTCGACGGCGAGACGCAGGTCGGCGATGGTGTCGACGTCGAAGTCGGCCTGCCCGGCCAGGTGCGCGGCCATCGCCCGCACCGCGGCGACCATGCTGGCTCGGGCCGCGACGCCCAGCTCGACGACGCTCGCCCCCGCGGACAGCGAGCGCCCGAGGTTCGCGCTCGGCCTCACCCTCCGCGAACCGACACGATCTTGTCCACGCCGCTGACCCGCAGCGCGCGCGACGCCGCCAGCTGTGGGTTGAGCACCTCGAACTCCAGGCCGCAACGCCGGCAGAGCTTGTCGACCTCGAGCAGCACCTGGAGCCCCGCCGACCCCAGGAACTCCACCTCGGCCAGGTCCAGCACCACCCGCTGGCCATCGGCCCGGGCGCACACCCGGGTCAGCTCGCCGCGCAAGGTGGCCGACGTGGCGAGGTCCACCTCGCCGGTCGGCCGCACCACCAGCGCGTCCCCGGGGACATCCTGAACCGAGACCTTCAAATCCGCCCGACCCTTCGCGCCCATCTCGAACCGTCCGGCCGGCCCCCGGGGATCCGTCCCATCCGACTCGTGGAGCACGCCCGCTCCTCTCGTGGTCCCCGCCAGGCCATGGACAGACCGGTCTTGCCTCGCAGCTCACCATAAGAGAGAAGGACCGCCCTGTCTACCGGTAGGAGGACCGGTCTGTCCGGTCGTATGATGGCCAGCCATGGAACCGCGAGACCCCGTGTTCGGCCCGGCCTCGGCGTCCGCCGAGGAGCTGCTGGTTCGGGAGACGAACGCCGCCAGGGAGCGGATCCTGTCCACCGCCTACGCGCTGTTCTCCCGCCGGGGCATCCGCGCGGTCGGGGTCGACGAGATCCTGGCCCGTTCCGGGGTCGCCAAGGCCACCCTGTACCGGCACTTCAGGTCCAAGGACGACCTGGTGCTGGCGTTCCTGCGGCGCCGCGAGCAGCTCTGGACCATCCAACTCGTCGAGCGGCAGTCCCACCTGCGCGGCGACACCCCCGAACAGCGACTGCTCGCGATCTTCGACGTGTTCGACGACTGGTTCGCCCGCCGGGAGGACTTCGACGGCTGCTCGTTCATCAACGTGCTCATCGAGCTCGGCGCCGAGCACCCCGCCGGCAGGGCCAGCATCCGCTACCTGGACAACATCCGGGGCATCGTGCGGGAACGCGCCCACCAGGCCGGCCTGCGCGACCCCGACGGGTTCGCCCGCTCCTGGCACATCCTCATGAAGGGCTCCATCATCTCCGCCGCCGAGGGCGACACCGGCGCCGCCCGCCGCGCCCAGAACATGGCCCGCCAGCTCATCGAGAGCCACCGGGCGTGACCGGGCCGGGTGGACGGGCTTGTCCGACCCCGCCGCCGGGGAGGACGCTGGCGGTGCCCACTTCCTAGGGAGGCGGATCCGATGGGCCTCGGCGCGTCCTCGGGTCGCATCGTGTTGATCGACGAACCGGACCGGCCGACCGAAACCTGGGCGGGACCCTGGTGCCGGAGGGCCGGCTACGAGCTGACCCGCCGATCGCCGTCACCGGGAACCGCCCTGGACGGCGGCCCGATCGTCGCCGACCGCGGACGGCTCGCGGCCGACGTGGCCGCCCTGAACGGGGCCGGCACCTCGGTGCTCGTCAACCGATGGCCCGCGTGCCTGCCCGGTGGCCGCAACGCCGTCGCGGCGCTGCGCGACCTCCCGCGCGACGAGGCAGTCCTGCTGCACGCGGCCGCGTGCGCCTCCGCGCTTGCCGCACCGCTGCTGTTGGTGCACGCGGTGCCCGTCTCCTTCGCCGAGCGCAGCGTCGGCCTCGACGAGGCGGTGGCCCACGGGCGGCGGGTGCTCGACACCGGGCTCGCCCTGGTGGCCGGGAAGGAGCCGGAGGTCAACGCGGTGACCCGCCTGGTGCGCAGCCGCGCGCACGAGATCGTGACGGCGATGCGCTCGGCCGCACTCCTCGTGGTGGGAGGGCCACGGGTGGGGACGGGGAGGCCACTGGGGCTGGTCGCGGTCAGCGCGCTGCACCACTCCGGTTGTCCGGTGTTGCTCGTCGGGCGGTGACCGGCCGGACTCAGCGGGAGTCGAGGCGCAGGTCCGACAGGGCCTCGGGGATCTCCGGCGAGGCTACCGCCGCGATGCGCGGACGGCCGCGACCAGCAGCCCGATGGCGGCCACGCCGAACACGACGTTGCCGAGGACGGCCGTCGTGCGCGGGACCGCCATCTCCCGCGCGTGCACGCAGCCGACCCAGACGTAGGTCAGCAGCGCTCCCCCGGCGAGTGCGACGCGATGGGTCGCGCCCCAGCCGGCGGCACGGCACCAGCGCACGCACAGCGCGACGGCGGCCGCGGCCAGCGCGCACCAGGCGACGGCGATCGCCCACTGCGGTGCGCCGTCGGGCAGGAACTCCCGGCTCCAGGCCAGGCTGGTCACGCCGAACGCCGCGAGCCCCACCGCCGCCGGGGTGGGCGCGGCGGCGTCCCGGCGCGGCATCGACCGGGCGCCAAGCAGCAGGCCCAGCGCGACCAGCCCGGCGATGGCCGCGAACGACCAGGCCAGCTCGGCCGCCGAGGCGACGAACCCGGTCTGGGCGACCTGCATGGCGCACAGCGCCGCCGAGCCCGTCACGAACACCACGGCGGTGACCGTCAGCCCGACCTTGCCCAGCCATGGTCGGGCGCGGTCGCGGCGGAACGCTTCCACCAGCGCGATGGGCACGCAGATGCTCCAGATGGTGTGCATCGTCAGCACGTCCTGGAGCATCTGGGCGCTGGTCCCCAACGCCGGAACGTAGGTGGCGGAGTAGGCGGCCGCGATGTCGAACCCACCGTAGGTCGGGTTCCACAGCATCATGTCGATCGGCCCCTCCTCCAGCAGGGCGTAGGCCGCCGCGAACGCAACGATCGTCGCCCAGCCGCGGCCGAGGCGCCGGGCCACCTCGCGGATCAACAGCGCCCCGCCGCCGTACATGGGCGCGAACATGAACAGCGATCCCACATCGGTGATCGGCGTGTTCCCGAGCAGGTACTCGCCCACCAGCGGCGCGAGGAAGAAGAGCGCGACCGCCGACCCGAGGTTCGCCCTGTTCTCGATCATGCGGGGAGGGTATGGCAACGCGCCGGCCTGGGGCGTCGGACGGACGGCCACGCCGGGGTGGCCATCCGGCTGACGGGCGCGATACCAACGGTGTGGTCTACGAGATCGCTGGGATGGCCGCGTCGAGGAGCGGCTTCGCGGCTTCGGGCGCGCTCCGATCGAGCGCACCGCCGGGCCGAGCGACACCCGCTATACGTTGAGGTGGGGGAAGATCCGGTCAGGTTGTCGAGGATCAGTGCGAGCGTGAAGTCGAACCGCTCGTGTCCGGTGCCGGAGGTCAGTTCGGCCGCGTAGCGCCGGGTGTGCGGGAAGCGGTCGGCGGGCAGTGCGCTGAACCGGTCGATGAGCTCCTCGCGGCCGAGCACCCATTCGTCGTCGCGGTGTTGTTGCCGTTGGTGCACCAGTGAGCGTTCCACGGCCTGTTCGGGTCGGTGATGATCCCGCAGGGCATGGCGCTCGTGAAGATCGTCTTCCCGCCCGAGCACCTGCGCCGGGCGCTGATGCCGTTTGGCCCGATCATGGGGCTGGCGACGGTGGCCGGGCCGATTCTGGCTGGCTGCTGTACCTGGACCTGTTCGGCGGCGGGTGGCGTTCGATCTTTCTGATCAACGTCCCGTTCGGCCTCCTCGCCGCCGCGCTCGGCTGGTGGGTGCTGCCCCGGCGCGGTGGCGAGGACCGGGAGGCGCGTCTCGACCCGCTCGGCGTGGGCCTGCTCACCGCCGGCTCGGCGCTGCTGATCGTGCCGCTCATCCAGGGCCGCGAGCTGGGCTGGCCGTGGTGGACGCACGCGATGACGGCCGCGTCGCTGGTGGCGTTCGGGCTGTTCGTGGTGTCCGAACGCCGAGGCCGCCACCCGGTCGTCACGCCGTCGCTGTTCGGCCGCCGAGGCTTCGTCGTCGGCCTGCTGGTCGTCGGCGGGTTCTACGCGTCGCTCAGCGCGTTCGTCCTGGTCGTCAACCTGCTGTTGCAGTCGGGGCTGGCCTGGACACCGCTGCGCGCCGGCCTCGCGCTGGTCCCCTGGGCGCTGGGCACCGCGGTCGCCACCCTGGCCTCCGGCGCGGTGCTCGCCGAGAGGCTCGGGCGCGCCGGCCTGCGCCTGGGGCTGGCCGTCGCCGTGGTCGGCCTGCTCGCCCTGTGCTGGACCACCGCGCACCGGGGCGGCGCCCGGCTGCTGTTCATCCCGCTGTTCGACTTCGTCCTCGGCAACGCCACCCCCGAGGAGGTCGGCACCGGAGCGGGCATGCTCAACGCCGCCCAGCAGTTCGCGGGCGCGATCGGTGTCGCCGCGCTCGGCACCGTGTTCTTCGCCCGTGCCGAAACATCCTACGTCGCCGCCGCCGAGCTGGTGTTCGCCCTCTGCGCCGCCAGCTACGTCCTGACCCTGCCGCTGGTCGGGCTCCTACCCGAGCACGCCGCGCGGAAGGAGTGACTCCATGACGACGAACACCGCCCTGATCACCGGAACCGGCCGCCGCGGCCCGCATCGTGAACGTCTCCAGCGTCTCCGCGCTGCAGGTCGCCACCGGCCTTGACCTGGGCGCCAGCCCGCGCGCCCCCGCCCACTCCTTCGCCAAGCACACCCTCAACGTCCTCACCACGGTGCTCGCCAGGGCACTGCGGGACACCCCGATCCTCGTCAACTCCGTCGATCCGGGCGAGACCGCCACCCACCCCGAACGCGGCGACGAGGACGACGCCCGCCCCACCGGCGGGTTCTTCCGCGACGGGCGGCCGCCGGCCTAGGCGCCGGTCGGCGACCAGCCGCGCAACGCACCGATGTAGGCGGACGTGAGGCGTGCCGCGACGGCGCTCGGCGCCATGCCGGCCTCGGTGAGCAGGTCGTTGATCTCGCGGGGGTCGAAGATGATGTTCCACAGGAACAGCGCGTGCTCGATCTCCCGCGACGGGAGCCCCAGCTCGTCCAGCAGCTCACGCACCGGGCGCGTCCAGGCGCTCTGCATGGTCCGGATGGTCTTGTCGCCCGCGTGGAGCCGCTCGAGGTAGCCGCGGCGGGACCGCAGCCGCACCATGACCACGCCGTGCTCGCCGACGAGCTCCATCCACTTCGCGACCACCGCGTCGAACAGCGTGCGGCCCTCCAGCTCGGAGTCCGCGCTGAACCCGTCCAGCTCCTCGGCGACCCGCAACGTGTAGGTCGCGAGGACGTCGTCGATGGTCGAGAAGTAGCGGTAGGCCGTCGCGGCACCGATCTCGGCGCGCGCGGCGATGGCCTGCATGGTCAGCTCGTCGGGCGCCTCGCGCGCGAGCTGACCGACGGCCTCCATGAGCCTGCGCTGGTTGCGCCTGGTGTCACTGCGCATTTGAGCCCCAGGATCTCACATCGGGTCGGCGGCGAAGTACTCGCGAAGCCGTTCGATGCCGGTGCGCAGGTCGGGCTCGGACGCGGCGAACGAGATCCGGACGTGCCCCTGCCCGGACGGGCCGTACTCGGAGCCCGCGCGGACCAGCACCCCTCGTTCGGCGAGGTCGCGGGTCACCTCGCTCGCCGGCGCCTCGGCGGCGTACCGCACGAACCCGTAGAAGGCGCCCTCCGGTGGTGTCAGGTCGAGTCCGGGAGCGCCGGCGAGCTCGTCCACGACCAGTGCCCGGCGACGGCGGTACGCCGCGAGCATCGGCTCGATGGCCGTGTCGGGCAGCTCCAGCGCCCGCAGCGCAGCGAGCTGCACGGCCGTGTTGAGCGAGCCGTTCATCGTGCGGTGCACGCGCGCCGCGACCTCGACCAGGCCGGCGGGCCCGGCGAGGTAGCCGACGCGCCACCCGGTCATCGCGTAGGTCTTGGAGAAGGTCTGGACGTACACGGTGCGCTCGCGGAGGGACTCGATCTCCAGGGCAGACCGGAACGTGTAGCCCGGATAGACCAGCCGGTGGTAGGCCTCGTCGGCCACCACCACCGTGCGGCTCCCCTCCAGCAGGCGACCGAGCGCGCGCAGCTCGTCGTCGCGGTGGACGATCCCGGTGGGGTTGGCCGGGTTGGAGAAGACCACCATGGCCGCGCCGGGCAGCGCCGAGGCCAGCCTGTCGAGGTCCCAGTGCAGGGATCCGTCCAGCGGGACGAAGTCGACGGTCCCGCCGGCGAGCGTCACGAGGTCGGCGTAGAGCGAGTACGTGGGTTCGGGTATGACCACGCGGTCGCCCGGCCCGATCATCCCGAAGATGGTGGCGGTGAGGGCGGCGGTGGCGCCGTGGGTGACGAGCACCTCGTCCGGGGACCGCCGGGCCGCCGGGCCGGGAAGGCGGTCGGCGATCGCCGCCCGCAGCGCGGGCAGCCCGCTCTGGTCCGCGTAGTGGGTGTGCCCGTCGCGCAGCGCCCGTTCCGCCGCCGCCACGACCTCCGGCGGCGTGGGGAAGTCCGGCTCCCCCATCGCCAGCGACACCGCCCCCGCCGGCGCCGGGGCGAGCGCCGGCCGGGTTGACGTGCGCCGCAGGTCCAGGATCCGGCCCGCCGGCGCCCAGTGCTCGACCGTCGCGCTCACCGGCGCGCCCGGGCCTCGAGGATGCGCGCTCGCAGGGCCTCCTCGTTGCCGACGACCCGTCCGACCCGCTCGGACACCTGCTCGATCTTCGCCGTGGGCACGACCACCACCCCGTCGGCGTCGCCGACGATCAGGTCCCCTGGCGCGACCACCACGCCGCCCACGGCAACGGGCCCGCCGACCGAGCCCGGCCCGTCCTTGAACGGCCCGGCGGGCGTCACGGCCCGGGCGTAGACGGTCAGCCCCTGCCGGGACAGCGCATCGACGTCACGCACGGCGCCGTCGACCACGGCCCCGACCATCCCGGCCGAGATCATGATCTCGCCGATCAGGTCGCCGATGAGGGCTCGCGTCGTGTCGCCCCGGCCGTTCACCACCAGCACGTCGCCGGGGCGGGCCTCGTCCAGCGCGCGGTGGATGGCGAGGTTGTCACCCGAGCGCACGTCGACGGGCAGCGCGAACCCCACCAGGCGATCCCGCCGGGTACGCAGCCCGACCCCGCCGTCCAGCACGGACATCCGCTCCAGCGCGTCGCCGACGTTGGCCGCCGGCACGTCCGCGAACCGCTCGAGTACCCGAGGGTCCGGGCGCTCCCAATGGCCGGCGACGGCGATGTTGTCCACCTGGACATCGAGGAACATGAACCTACCCTCTTTGAGACTTCCTTCTCAGATGAGACGACATTATCGGATGACCACGCGGCTTGACAACCGACCGGGCACCGGTTGACAGCCCGCCGACCGTACTGAGACAGTCCGCTTAAGTGAGAGAGTCACCTCACTGGAGGCTCGGCCGGAGGATAGGGTGCGGACAGTGGCGTCATGGGGTCCCGAGCAGTCGGACGAGCTCGAGAAGAGCACGATGCGCAGGGTGGCCTGGCGCTTCCTGCCGGTCATCGTCGTCACGTACTTCGTCGCATACGTCGACCGCGTCAACATCGGCATGGTCAAGGCCGAGATGTCGCACGACATCGGCCTGACCAGCGTCGGCTTCGGCCTCGCCAGCGGACTGATCTTCATCGGGCTGATCCTGTTCGAGGTGCCGAGCAACCGGATGGCGCTGCGCTTCGGCGCCCGCAAGTGGATCACGCGGATCATGCTCAGCTGGGGTCTGGTCGTCATCGCGACGTCGCTGGTGCAGACGCCCGGACACCTCTACATCGCCCGCGTCCTGCTGGGCCTTGGCGAGGCCGGCATGGCGCCGGCGCTGTTCCTGTTCCTCGGCCAGTGGTTCCCCGGCCGCCACCGCGCCGCCGCGTTCAGCGCCCTGTTCCTGTCCATCCCGATCGCCATGGCGTTCGGCAGCCCGTTGACCGGATGGCTGCTCGAGTCGACGCACGACGCGCTGGGCCTGCCGGGTTGGCGCTGGGTGTTCCTGATCGAGGGGGCCGCCGCGCTCGCCGTGGCGCCCCTGGTCTTCATCTTGCTGGCCGACACGCCGGCGCGCGCCGGCTGGCTGCGCGAGGACCAACGCGCCTGGCTGGACGCACGGCTGGCCGAGGAGCACGAGCAGCGCAAGGCGGGCGCACCGCACTCGTTCTGGCGGGCGCTGACGGACCGGCGCGTGCTGCTCCTCTCGGCGATCTTCCTGCTGCTCGGCTACGGCACCAACGCGATGGTGTACTGGCTGCCGACCATCGTGCGCAACGCCACGGTGAACCTCTCCCCGCTGCGGGTGGGGCTCGTCTCGGCCACCCCGTTCGTGGTGGCCGCCGGCGCGATCGTGCTGGTCGGGTACGTCGCGCGGCGGGTCGGGAACCGCCGGAGCGTGCTGCTGGCGCCCGTCCTGGTGTCCCTGGTCGGGTTCGTCGGCGCGATGCTCCTGCTGCACCAGATCGTGTTCGCGATGGCGCTGATCTGCCTGGCGCTCGGCGGCGCCCTCGCCGCGCAGCCGCAGTTCTGGACGCTTCCCACCGGCTACCTGACCGGCGCGAGCGCCGCCGGCGGCATCGCCATGATCAACTCGGTGAACAACGTGGGCGGTTTCGCGGCCCCGTACACGTTCGGCTGGCTGACCCAGGCCAGTGGCGGCAGCGCGCTGCCGTTCCTGGTCATGGCCTCGGCGCAGGCGCTGGCCGCGATACTGATCGTGGTGGCGTACCGGCGGCGGGGGCCGGCCGTTCACGGCGCGGGGTCACCGGGGTCACCGGGGTCCGATCCGGGCGGCGCCGGGCTCGGCCAGCCACCGGGCCGACGGCCAGGCGCCGCTCTCGACTGAGCGCCGCATCTCCTCGATGAGCAGCTCGGCGACGCCGCGCACCGCGTAGCCGAGCCGCCGGGTCCTCGGCAGCGCCATCCGCAGCCGCCGCCGCAGGCCGTCATCGAGCAGCGGTGCCCCGGACAGGTGCCCACGCTCGACGTCCTTGGCCACCGCGATGCTGGGCAGCACCGTGTACCCCACGCCCGCCGACGCGAGCCGCTGCTGCACGTCCATCGAGTTGGTCTCCACGGCGACGGTCAGCGCGATGTTCTGTTCGGCGGCCACCCGTTCCAGCATGGTGCGCATCGCGTGCGTCGGGCTCGGCTGGATCCGCACCCGCTCGTGGACATCTCGAAACCGCACCGGCCGGTCCGGCGACAGGTCCGAGCCCGGCGGGCCGACCACCCACAGCGCCTCGTCGAGCAGCACCCGCGTCTCGATCGCGGACGACGGCCGGACCTCGTAGATCACCGCCAGGTCGATGTCGGCGGCGTCGAGCCAGTCGGCGAGGTGGCGGGTGTAACCGATCGACAGCCGCGGCCGCACGGCCGGGTGCTCGGCCGCCAGCCGGCGCACCAGCGCCTCGGAGATCGGCTCCGCGAAGCTGGGCGACAGGCCGAGGGTGACCACCCCGCGCAGCTCGCCCGAGGCCGGCCGGATCTCGGCCCGTGCCCGCTCCAGCTCGCTCAGCGCCCGGCGGGCGTGCTCCAGCAGCACCTGCCCGTCGTCGGTCAGCCGCATCCCCTGCCGGGTGCGCTCGAACAGCGGCACGCCCAGCTCGTCCTCCAGCAGCCTGATCTGCCGCGACACCGCCGGCTGCACCAGATGCAGCACGTCCGCGGCCCGGGTCACGCTGCCCGTCTGGGCCACGGCCACCAGCGCCGCAAGCTGCCGGACGTCCACACCACACCACGCCTTCCGCCCATGCCGAGGGCTCATCGTGTCATAGAAATTCTCTATTCGTCATTCCGCGATATCAGCGCTCATGATGGAAGACAGACGCGGCGACGGGAGGACACGTGCTCGATCAGCCCTGGCAGAAAGAGGTGTTCGAGGTGCTCCGCGACGGCGGGGTGAGGCAGGTCGCCTACCTGCCGGACGCGGGACACGCCTACGCGATTCGGCAGGCGATCCAGAGCCCCGACATCCACGACATCCTGCTCACCACCGAGGAGGAGGGCGTCGGCGTGGTCAGCGGCGCCTGGCTCGGCGGGCAGCGCGCGGTGCTGCTGATGCAGTCCAGCGGCGTCGGGAACTGCGTCAACATGTTCTCCCTGCTGGACAGCTGCCGCTTCCCGTTCCTGACCCTGGTCACCATGCGCGGCGAGTACGCCGAGTTCAACCCGTGGCAGGCCCCGATGGGCCGGCGCACCCGGGACGTCCTGGAGCTGATGGGCATCCAGGTCTACCGCGCCGACGCGCCCGAGGAGGTTCGGGAGACCGTCGGCGCCGCCCTCGACTCCGCGTTCCTGGCCGGCCAGCGGGTGGCCGTGCTGCTGGGGCAGCGCCTGATCGGACGCAAGCGCTGGGAGGACGAATGACCGACATCGACCGCAGGGAGTTCGTCGCGGACCTGGTCGCCTCCGCGCCGGAGGCGATCTTCGTGTCCGGCCTCGGCTCGCCGTCGTACGACCTGTTCGCGGCCGGGGACCGGGACCTCAACTTCTACCTGTGGGGCGCCATGGGCGCCGCCGTGCCGACCGGCCTGGGTCTCGCGGTCGCCCGGCCCGAGCGGTCGGTCGTGGTGGTCACCGGCGACGGCGAGCTGCTGATGAGCCTGGGCGCGCTGGCCACCGTCGGAGCCCGGCGCCCGGCCAACCTCACGGTGGTCGTGCTGGACAACGGGCACTACGGCGAGACCGGCATGCAGCGAAGCCACACCGGCATGGGGACCGACCTCGTCGCGGTCGCCACCGGGTGCGGAATCACGGACTCCGCCCGGCTCGACGATCCCCGCGACGTGGCGCGGACCGTTCGCGCCCGGTCCGGCCCGAGCTTCGTCCAGGTGCCGATCCCCGCGTACGACCACCCCCGCGCACTCCCACCCCGGGACGGAGTGTTCGTGAAGAACCGACTCCGCGCGGCCCTCGGCCTCCCCACCTTCTAACACTCCATCCGTAGCACAAAAGCCCAGGTCAACACCCGTGAGTGGTGAGGGGTGCTATGGCACCTCTAACCACTCACGGGTTCTGACCAGCGGTTTTGGGCGCCGGCTCGGAACCGTCACCCAGGGCTACCTGCCAGGCCGCCTCGACCATCCGGAAGATCTCGTCCACCGCGGCGTCCGGATCGGGCGCCTCGCGGGCCAGCGAGAAGGCGTCGACCACGAACCTCGCGATCGTCCGGCAGGCCGTCGCGCCGGGTGGCGGGTCGAGGTCGGCGGCGATGGCCGTTGCCAGCGACTCCGCGTGGCGCAGCCGCATCGACTCCTCGTAGTCGCGCAGCGAGGGCGTTTCGTCGATCATGCGCCAGATCGGGTCGGCCTGCTCGGCCGTGCAGTGCCGCACCATGGTCCGGATCTCGCGGCGCAGGGCGGGGATGAGCGGCTCGTCCGGCGCCCGGTTGGTGACCGCCCGCGTGAGGCGCCGCTCGAAGTCCTCGTCCCGCTCGAACACCAGGGCCTCTTTCGAGGCGAAGTGGGCGAACAGCGTGGTGACGGCCACGTCGGCCTCGGCGGCCACGTCACGGATGCCCACCGCGTCGTAGCCGCGTTCCAGGAAGAGCCGCAGGGCGGTGTCGGCGATCTTCTGGCGGGTCGCGGCCTTCTTCCGCTCACGGCGTCCGGGCGCCACTGTCATGAGCCAACGCTATCAGGTACGAACATAGAACGGTTCTTAAACACTAACCGTTAGTGTTACGGTCGACGTCATGAAGAGGGTGAGCTTCGCCGAGTTCGGCGGTCCGGGCGTGCTGGAACTCGTGGACGCCGAGGAGCCCCACGCGGGCGCCGGTCAGGTGCGCGTCGCCGTGCGGGCGGCGGGGGTGAACCCCGTCGACTGGAGGATCCGGGAAGGCCAGTTCCAGCGGGTGCATCCGATCGAGCTGCCCGCCGGGGTCGGGCAGGACGCCTCCGGGGTGGTGGACGAGGTCGGCGAGGGCGTCGACGGGGTCGAGGTCGGTGACCGCGTGTTCGGCGCCGGTTCGAGCACGTATGCCGAGTTCGCCGTGCTGTCGGCATGGGCACGGATGCCCGAGGGCCTGACGTTCGAGGAGGCGGCCGGGTACCCGTCGGTGGTGGAGACCGCGCTGCGCATCATCGGCGAGGTCGGCGTGGCGTCCGGGCAGACGCTGCTGGCCAGCGGCGCATCCGGTGGAGTCGGGTCGGCGGTGCTGCAGATCGCCCGCGACCGCGGCATCACGGTGATCGGTACGGCGGGCGCCGCGAACCAGGACTACCTGCGGAGCCTGGGCGCCCTCGCCACGACCTACGGCGAGGGCTGGGTCGAGCGGGTGCGCCGGCTCGGCCGTGTCGACGCGGCGCTCGACCTGGCCGGCTCGGGCGTGATCGGCGAGCTGGTCGAGCTGACCGGCGACCCGGGCAGGGTGGTCTCCATCGCCGATCTCGGCGCGCCCGAGCTCCGGGTGCGGTTCTCCGGCGTGGCCGGGAGCATGCCGGGCGCGCTCGCCCAGGCCGCCGATCTCATCTCGCGGGGAAGGCTCCACATCCCGGTCGAGAGGTCGTACACGCTCGCCGAGGCCGCGGCGGCGCACGTCGACAGCCAGGCGGGTCATGCCCGGGGGCGCCGGGTTGTGATCGTCTGAGCCGCTCCACAACTCGCCGGTCAGCGGCGCCGTGCACGAACTCGCCGATTCATGAGCGGGCGCCGCGCACGGCGGCCGCCATCAGGAGCAGCAGCAGGGCCAGGCCGCCCCAGACCATCTCCGCGGTGGTGTTGAGCGGCGCGCTCACGGCTCCCGGGATGCGCCCGCCGTCGCGGCCGGTGACGACCACCGCGACGAGGGCGACGATCGTGGCGGCCACCGCGGCACGGGCCGCGACCCACGCCAGGCGGCCGGTGGTGGGCAGCCGCTCGCTGGCTCGCGCCGGCGCCACCATTCGGGCCAGCAGCAACACCGCGATCGGCACCTGCAGCAGCCAGACCAGGGTCCGGAACGGCCCGTCGTACCAGACGTTCGTGCCGTACAGCAGGGTGTGCCAGACGCTCAGGGCGTAGATCACGATGACGAACCGGTGCAGGACCCGCCAGGCCTTGGTGCCGATGCGCCGGCGCAGGTAGAACGCGAGCCCGAGCGGGATCGCGAGATAGAAGGCCACCAACCCGATCAGGATGGCCACCGCCCCGGTGCCGCTGGCGTAGCCGCCGGGCACGAACGCCTTGACGAACGCGGCGCCCAGCCGGCCGGGCCAGCCCAGGTTCTCCTGGTTGTCCCTGGCCTCCTCGGCGAAGAACAGGAAGGCGTGGGCGAACATCAGCACGAGGGCGTTCAGGCTGGTCGCACGGTGCCAGCGCTCCAGTCGAGCGCCCGCGACGGGCAGCCGGCGCGGGCCGCCGCCGGACACCAGCAGGCCGAGCACGACGGTCAGCCACGACCACAGCAGTGCCGACCAGCCGAACGCCTGGCACAGCCAGTACAGCCGATAGGTGTCCGCATCGGCGAGGAACGGCATCACCGCAATGGTCGGCGACGTCCCCGCCCTGACCCGGATGTACAGCCACCCGAACACGACCGAGGTGACCGCGACCGCCAGCCCGCCGTCGAGCAGCCCGCCTCGCAGGTCCTTCAGCAGGCCGACCCGGTCGAAGCCGTGCCGCCCGCCCCGCTGGTTCACCGCTGGGCTCCTCCTTCTTCTCCTCGGCGTGCCGCCCGGGCACCTTCCGGTCCACAGGTCGGGCAAGGCCACCGCGCCGGTTCCCGCCGGCGACGAACGACACTCGGCGAATCCTTTTCCGCCGACGCCCCCTCCTATCCACGGTGACCCGCACCTGACGAACCCGAGGGAGAGCACATGATCGAGGTAGGACGGCCCGTACCGGAGCCCCGGCTGACCGACACCACCGGCGCCGAGGTCCGCCTGAGTGACCACCGAGGCGGCGGCGTCCTCGTCTACTTCATGCGTCACACCGGCTGCCCGATGTGCAACCTGCACGTCAAGCACCTGGCGGCGCACGCGGCCGACTACGCCGCGCACGGGGTGGCCGTCCTGGTCGCGGTGCCCGACGAGCCGGACACCGCATCCCGGTGGGCGGCGGCGAAGAAGCTGCCGTTCCCGGTGGTGATCGGCGCCGGGAGCACCCCGCACGCCGGCGTCGGGCTGGCGCGCACGGTGTTCGGCTCGATGCAGCGGTCGGGCACCGTGCTGGTCGATCACGCGGGCGTGGTCCGCTACCTGCGCATCGCCACGATGCCGACCGGGGGCTACTCGCACCGGGCGGTGATGCGGGCGATCGAGGACCTGCACCGCGCCCGGACGGACCGGTAGCGTGCCGCCGGTGGGATCGCGGGACCTGGGCTGGCCCGGTCACCATCTGGTGGCGGCGGCCCAGCACGGTGACGTCGAGTCGATCCGCGCGCTGCTCGACGCCTCGCACCCGCACGTGCACCGCTTCGCCCGCACGGTCTGCCTCACCGAGCAGGACGCGGAGGACGCCACCCAGGAGGCGCTGATCATCCTCTACCGCAAGATCGGCACGCTGCGTGCGTCGGCGGCGCTGGCCTCGTGGTTGTTCCGGATCGTACGCAACGAGTGCCTGCGCCGCGTCGCCAACGCCCGGCGGCGACGGCACGAGCCGATCGAGTCCGCGCCCGACACGGCGCAAGGCACCAGCACCGAGGATGAGGTGATCGAACGGCTGGAAGCCGAACGCGTCGCGGCGGCGATCGCGGCGCTGCCCGACGACCAGCGCCGCGTGATCATCCTGAGGGACGTGTACGGCTACGGCGGCGGCCAGGTCGCCGAGGCCCTCGGGCTCAGCGTGGCCGCGATGAAGTCACGCCTGCACCGCGCCAGGTCCGCCCTGCGGGCCGAGCTGCTCCGCTAGTTGAAGCACCAGATCACCAGAATGATCAACAGCAGCACCAGGATCGCGCCACGCTGGTGGTCGGAACCGGCATGCGTGCCGGCGAGCACGATCGCCGCTGCCCCCTCGGTTGCTCCCACCGAGCCGAAGATGGCAGGTGGCGGGTCCGCCAAACGGTGCGACACGCCGGGACGGGCACCCGGTGTAGCCCTTTCCGGGCAACTGTCACCCGGCCGGATAATGAGATCGTGGACGCCGTCTGGTCGTACTGGCGCCCCGGGTCGGCCGACGTGGTGGAGCTGTGCGCCGTTCGGGGCACGAGCGCGGCGTTGCCGGCGCACTTCCACGACGAGGACCAGCTCACGTTCGTGCTGTCCGGGTGCCGTCGGTTCCTCCTGCGCGGCGCGCCGGTCGAGGTCCGCGCCGGGCACGGGCTGCTCATTCCCGCCGGCGTGCCGCACAGGTCGTTGCCGGACTCGTCGGAGGTGGTGTCGTTCAACGCGTACCTGCCCGAGGGGCGCTACACCGCTCCGGGGGTGGTCCGTGAGCTCCGGACGTTGTGGCGGCGCGGCAGGCACGTGTCGTGGGGCGATGTGATCGGCGTGATCGGCGATCACAGGAAGCCCGCCGGCGACGTGTCCTCGTCGCGGCCGGCCGGTGTCCCGCCGGGGCGGCCGGTGAACGTACGGCAACTGGCGGCGGCCGCCGGGATGAGCCGGGAGGGGTACTCGCGGCGGTTCCTTCGGCGGCACGGCATGTCGCCGCACGCCTACCTGCTGGCTCGCCGGCTGAACGAGGCCCGCGGCCTGCTCCGCGCCGGCGCGCCGATCGCCAGCGCGGCGGCCGACTGCGGGTTCGCCGACCAGAGCCACTTCGGCCGATGGTTCCGCCGCGCGTTCGGCACCACGCCCGGGCGGTACCGACAGGGCTGAGCCCGCGTCACAAACGTTCCAGACTCCCGCGCCGGCCCCTTTCTACCCTCCGATCATGGTGATAGCGGTGTTCTACGCGCTCTCGCTGGGCGCGGGCCTGAGCGTGGCGCTTCAGCAGGTGCTCAACGCGAACCTGCGCACCGGGCTGGGGTCGCCGTGGCTGGCGGGGTTCGTCAGCTACGCCGCCGGCACGGTGGTCATGCTGGTCGCGTTCCTCGCGTCCGGCGAACCGTGGTTCTCCTCGGCCTCGATCGCGCGCATCCCCGTGTTGACCTGGCTCGGGGGGCTGTTCGGCGCGATCTTCATCGGAATCTCGATCTTCATGGTGCCCAGGCTCGGCGCGGCGACCGTCCTGGCCCTGGTCGTGGTGGGTCAGATGATCTGTTCGCTGGTCCTGGACCAGTTCGGGTTGTTCGGGCTGACCCAACACAGCGCGACTCCGGTTCGGCTCGCCGGCGCGGCCTGCCTCGTCCTCGGCGTTGCCCTCGTCCGGCTCTGAGCCGCCCGGTAGACGACTCGGTAGACGACTCAGTAGACGACATTGACCAGCCGCTCCTCGGTGTTCGCCAGGACCCCGGACAGGCCCAGCTCGCGGCCGATCCCGCTGGCCTTCATGCCTCCCCACGGCACGCGCGGGTCCGGCGCCCCGAACGAGTTCACCCACACCGCGCCGACCCGGAGGCCTCGGGACGCGGCGAGCGCGGCGTTGATGTCCCGCGACCAGATCACGGCCGCCAGCCCGTACCGCGTGTCGTTGGCCAGCCGGATCGCCTCGTCGACGTCGTCGAACGGGATGATCGTGCCCACCGGCCCGAAGATCTCCTCCCGGGCGATCCGCATGTCGTTGTCGCCGACGAACACCGTGGGCTCGACGAAGTACCCGGGCCGCGACGGGGCCGAGCCGCCGGTCACGAGCGAGGCGCCCCCGCGGCGCCCGGCGTCGATGTAGGACAGCACGCGGTCGCGTTGGGCTGCGTTGATCAGGCTGCCCATCGTGGTCCGGGGGTCGAACGGGTCCCCCAGGCGCTGAGCCTCGGCCTGGCCGGCCAGCGCATGCGCGACCTCGTCGACCCGCGAGCGGTGGACCAGCACCCGGGTGCCGGCGGCGCAGGTCTGGCCGCTGTTCGCGAACAGCGACAGCGCGGCGACGGGGGCGAGCTCGTCGATGTCCGCGTCGGCGAAGACGATCTGGGGCGACTTGCCGCCCAGTTCGAGCGTCACCTTCGTGAACGTCTCGGCGGCGGCCCTGCCGATCACTCGTCCGGTGTGGGGCGACCCGGTGAACGAGAGCTTGTCCACGTCCGGATGGGTGATCAGGGCCGCGCCGGTGACCGGGCCGGGTCCGTTGACCACGTTGAGCACGCCGGCCGGGAAGCCCGCCTCGGCGGCCAGCTCGGCGAGCAGCTGGGTGGCCAGTGGGGCGTGCTCGGCCGGCTTGAGCACGACCGTGCAGCCGGCGGCGAACGCCGGGGCCAGCTTCCAGCTCGTGATCATCGTCGGGGCGTTCCACGGCGTGATGGCGCCGACCACGCCCAGCGGGATCCGTTCGGTGTACGACAGCCGCGAGCGGCCCATGTGATCGGGCACCGGGACCACGCTGCCGTGGATCTTGTCCGCCCAGCCCGCCATGTGCCGGAACGTCTCCGCGGCGAGCGCGATGTCCACGGCCAGGGCGTCCCGGTACGGCTTTCCCACGTCGAGGGCCTCCAGGGTGGCGAGGCGCTCGGCGTTGCTCTCGACCAGGTCGGCGAGGCGGGCGATCAGCCGACCGCGGTCCGCCCCGGACATCCGCGCCCACGGCCCGGACTCGAAGGCCCGCCGGGCCGAGGTGACGGCGCGCGCCACGTCGGAGGCGTCGGCGGTGTGCAGGGTGGCCAGGCGGGTCCCGTCGGTCGGGTTCTCGACCACCAGCGGCTCGCCCGCGCCGGCGGTCCACGAGCCGTCGATGAACAACTGGGTGGGCGGAAGGTCGGGCCGTGTCATCGTGGATGCGCTCCTCGACGTGGACTGTCCTCGTTCACTTGAAGAGTACGACCGTATCACTTAATATGTACGCGATGAAGATCCTCGTACTCGGCTCCACCGGCATGCTCGGCAGCCGCATCGTCTCCGAGCTGGAACACCGAGGCCACCAGGTCGCCCGAGGCGTCCGCCCGGGCAGCGGGTCGCCCGGGACCGAGGTCGACCCGCGCGCGCCGGCGTCCGTCGCCGCCGCGGCCGCCGGGCACGACGCGGTCGTCAACGCGCTCGGCCGCGGCACGCACGGTGACGTCCGGGTCGTCGCCGAGGCCGCCGTGCCGCTGCTCACCGGCCTCGCCGCCGCCGGGTGCCCTCGGCTGCTCGTCGTCGGCGGCGCCGGCTCCCTGGTCGACCGCGACGGCCGGCGCGTCATCGACGGCCCGGAGTTCCCCGATGAGTGGAAGCCCGCGTCCCAGGCCCAGATCGACGCCCTCGACGCCTACCGCGGCTACGACGGTCCGGTCGAGTGGACCTACCTGAGCCCGTCCGACGTCATCGAACCGGGCCGGCGCACCGGCCGGGTCGAGCTGGGCGGCGACCGGTTGCTGCGCGGCGAGGACGGCACCAGCTACGTCTCGGCCGAGGACTACGCGGTCGCGCTGGTCGACGAGTTGGAGAACCCCGCGCACCCGCGCCGCCGCTTCACCGTGCGCTCCCGCTGACAACCGAGGAGAACGATGGACAAGTCGCTGCTGTCGCACTGGTGGCACAAGATGGAGACGGCCCACGGCGGCCCGATCCCCGAGCGCCCGCCGCTGACGGCCGACGAGCGGGCCGACGTCGCGATCGTCGGCGCCGGGTACACCGGCCTCTACACCGCTCTCGAGCTGCTCAAGGCCGAGCCCGGCCTGAAGGTCGTCCTGCTCGACGCCAACGTCGCCGGCTACGGCGCGTCGGGGCGCAACGGCGGCGCGGTGATCGCGCAGCTCAACGGGTCGCGCGAGTTCTGGGCCAAGCGCGGGGGCGGCCGCGACGCCGCGATCGCCATGGAACGCGCGGTGCAGGCCGCGGTCGTGGAGGTCGGCAAGGTCATCACCGAGGAGGGGATCGACTGCGGGTACGCGCACAACGGCGTGGCCATGGTCGCCCGCACCCCCCTGGAAGCGGACCGCTTCCGCGCGAGCGTTGAGGAGGACCGCCGGTTCGGCTTCGGCCCCGAGGACACCCGATACCTGGAGCGCGACGAGATCCTGGACCGGATCAACATCGCCGGCGCGCTCGGCGCCCGCTTCAGCTCGCACTGCGCCAGCGTGGACGGCGGTCGGCTCGCTCGCGGGCTCGCCGAGGCGGTCGAGCGTCGCGGCGGGGTGATCTACGAGAGCTCCGCGGTGCTCAGGATCGAGCCGCGCAGGGCCGTCACCGCGCGGGCGAGCGTCGAGGCCAAGTTCGTCGTCCGCGCCACCGAGGCGTACAGCGAGTCGATCAAGGGCCAGGAGCGCACGGTGGTGCCCATCCACACCTCGATGCTGGCTACCGAGGTGCTCACCGAGGACCAGATGCGGCAACTCCGCTGGTCCGGGCACGAGGCGCTGCTCGCCGAGCACCCGTTCCTGCACCTGCAGTTCACCAGCGACAACCGGATCACCATCGGCGGCGACGACCCGCGCGTGCCCTACCTGTACGGCTCCGCGCCGAGCCCCGACGCGCCGCCGGGGCGCAAGGTGCGCGACCACTACTACCGCGAGCTGATCAAGCTGTTCCCGTTCCTGGACGGCGTGGAAATCGTCGACGAGTGGCAGGGCGTGTTCGGCGCGACCAAGGACTGGGCGCCCAACGCCAACCTCGACCGCGCCACCGGGCTCGGCGTGGCCGGCGGCTACGTGGGCGAGGGCCTGGCGCCGTCGAACCTGGTCGGCCGCACGATGCGCGACCTGATCCTGGGCCGGGAGTCCGAGCTGACCCGTCTGCCGCACACCAACCCTCGGCTTCGCCGGTGGGAACCGGAACCGCTGCGCTACCTCGGGTCGGGCGTGATCTGGGCGGCGCGGGCGGTCGGCGACGCGAAGGAGCACCGCACCGACAAGCCGTCGCGCCTGATCACCCTCGGCAACCGGGCCGCGGGCTTCTCCGGGCACCTGGGGTGAGCGCGGTGACGACACGCAGTGGAGGGCTCGGGCTGTTCGATCTCGACGGCAAGGTCGCCGTCGTGACCGGTGCCAGCAGCGGCATCGGCGCGGCGACCGCCGCCATCCTGGCCGAGCACGGGGCGAGCGTCGTGGTCGGCTTCAACACCGGCGCCGACCGCGCCAGGGCGGTGGTCGACGAACTGCCGGCGGGAGCGCACGCCGCGCTGTGGCTGCCTCTCGACGACCCGGCCGCGCTCCAGGACGGGGCCGACGAGGTGCGGCGTCGGTACGGACGGTGCGACATCCTGGTCAACTCGGCCGGGTCGACGCGGCGGGTCGCGCACGGCGACTTCGAGACGATGACCCCGGAGCTGTTCCAGGCGCTGCTGGACCTGAACGTGGTCGGTCCCTTCGCGGTGACCAGGGCGTTCACTCCCCTGCTGCGGGAGGCCGGCGACTCCGTCATCGTCAACGTGTCCTCCGTGTCGGGCCTGACCGCGTCCGGAAGCAACATCGCCTACTGCGCCGCGAAGGCCGCGCTGGACAACCTCACCATGTCGCTGGGGCGCACCCTCGGACCCGAGATACGCGTGCTCGGCGTCGCGCCGGCCGCGGTCGAGACGGACTTCGTCGCGGGCCGAAGCCGGGAGGCGATCGTGGCGCAGGCCGAGACGTCGCCGCTCAAGGTCGTCGTCCATCCCCGCGACGTGGCGGCGTCGATCCTCGCCGCGGTCACCCACCTGCGCACGGCGACCGGGACGACGATCGTCACCGACGGCGGCAAGCGCCTGTGACCCTAGTGCCGCGTAAACGAGGTCGTCTCACCCGTCTTCGGCGCCCAGGCGGCGCCCCGCCGCGTTGTCGTCGCCCCCGATACAACCCCGGTATCGGGGACTCCGAATCAGACACAGCCTTGCGGTTGCCCGGGTGCGGGTGTCCCGCAGGGGCACAGCACCTGGATCACCGAATACGGGCAAGGAACCTCGTTTACACGACACTAGGATCGCGACGCCCGTGATCAACCAACCGGACGGAGGGGCATGGCGGACATGTCCGGCCAGCTCGAGGCCCTGGCGGACAACATCCGCCAGCTCCGGGCCACCCACGGGTTGTCGCTGTCCCAGCTCGGGGAGCGGTCGGGCATCGCCAAGGCGACCCTGTTCAAGATCGAGCAGGCGCGCACGAACCCGACCCTGGACACCCTGACCTCGATCGCCCGCACCTTCGACGTCAAGGTGACCGACCTGCTCACCATGGCCCCGAAGCCGGTGCTCGACGTCGTCCACCCCGGCGAGGGTCGCGAGCTGACCGACGACGCATCGGTCGGCGAGGTGCTGCGCAGCCAGGTGGTCGGCGCGGGCACGCTGGAGATCCACCGCCAGGTGTTCCTGCCGGGCCGGACCCTGGTGTCCGCCTCGCACGGCGAGGGCACCCGCGAGCACGTGCTGGTGCACTCCGGGGCGATCGAGCTGGGCCCGGTGGGGCACGAGGTGCGGGTCTCGACAGGTGACTACGTGACGTACCTGGCCGACAGTCCCCATCGGTGGGCGGCGGTGGACGGCGAGGCGCACGTCTGGATCGTGCACACCTACCCCCGGCCTACGACGTTCTACGAGTAGCGCCCAGCTCGCGCGCCAGCCGGTGGGCGTCGAAGATCGCGTCGGCGAGGCTGGCCGGGGCGACGCAGTCACCGATCCGGTGCAGCTCGCGGATGCCGTGCGCCGCCAGCTCCCGCTCGGCGAGGGTGCTGTACAGCGTGTCGTCGGAGGCCCGCCGGGTCACCAGCACGACCCCGTCGGCCGGGAGCGAGCGTCGCAGGCCCGCCTCGTTCTCCACCACGACCGTCCCGGGCCGCACCTCGACCAGCAGCGTCGCCGGCGTCAGCGTGCCGCCGGCGGCCAGCACCTCGGCCCGCAGCACCGGTCCGAGGTTGTCCTGCGCCGCCAGCGACGCGACCTCGCCGAACGGCGTGACGATCTCGACGCTCCTGCCCTGTTCACGCAGCCACTGGGCGGTCGCGATGCCCGTCAGGTCGCCCTCGCAGTCGTAGACGACGGTCGTGGACCCCGGCAGCGCCTTGCCCTCCAGCAGCAGTTGCTCCGGCGTGGCCACGTTCGGCAGCGAGGCGTCGGCGCCGGGGATCGGCTCGTTGTCCACGAACGAGAACCCGGTGGTGGCCCACGGCGCGCCGGTTGCGATGACGACCACCTCGGCGCCGTAGTCGAGCACGCCGTCGGCGTCCAGCCGGGTGCGCGGCACGAACGTCGCGCCCGCGAACTCACGCAGCAGCGCCTCCCGGTGCTCGACCACCCGCCCGTAGGAGAAGAACCCGGGAAGCCCGCGCAACCACCGCAGGTGCCCGCCGGGCTCGCTCGCGGCGTCCACCAGGTGCACCGCCTCGAAACCGCGACGGGCCAGCGTGGTCGCCAGCTCCAGCCCGGCCGGGCCGGCCCCCACGACGAGCACCGACGGCTGCTCGGCGGGGGCGCCCGGCAGCCGCTCGGGGTGCCAGCCGCGCCGCTGTTCCTCCCCCGCCGTCGGGTTCTGGCTGCAGCCGAGCTGGCCCCGGGCCTGGCTGCGGGCGCAGTGGTTCAGCCCGATGCACTCGCGCACCTGGGCGAACGACCCGGCCGCGATCTTGCGCGGCAGGAAGGGGTCCGCGATGCCCGGCCGCGCGGCGCCGATGAAGTCCAGGTCACCGGCGGCGACGGCGGACGCCATGAGGTCCGGGTCGGTGAACCGCGCCGACCCGACGACCGGCTTGCCGGTGGCCTCGCGCATGCGCCGGGTCCAGGTCAGCGAGTAGCCCTCCGGGAACAGCCGGGCCGGGGTGAGGTCGTGCTCGGTGGTCGCCATGCCGCCCTGGGCCACGTCCCACACGTCGACGAGGTGGTCGAGCAGCGCCACCACCTCCAGCGCCTCGTCGACAGGGAGCGACCCGATGCCGTGGCCCTCGACGGCGTAGCGAACCGCCACCGCGACCTCATGACCGACCGCATCGCGGACGCCCTCCAGGATCTCCCGCAGGAAACGAGCGCGGTTGGCCAGCGAGCCGCCGTAGCCGTCGGTGCGCCGGTTGTAGTACGGGGTGAGGAACTGGACGGGCAGGTAGCCGTGCGCAGAGTGGATGTTCACCACGTCGAACCCGACGTCGCGAGCCCGCCGAGACGCCTCGATCCAGTCGCGCCGCACCCGGCGGATGTCGTCGATCTCCATCGCCTTCGGGATGGCCTGGGAGAAGAACAGGCCGTTGCCCTGCATCTGGGTCGGGGCCAGCGCCGGGAGCCTGTCCTGCTTCGGGTCGGCGCCCGCGCCGAGGTGCACCAGCTCGATCGCGGCCAGCGCGTCGTGGGCGTGGATCGCCTCGACGACGGCGGTGAGCCTCCTGGCGTCGGCGTCGTCGATCAGCTCGAGCCCGTCGAGCCACGCGTTGCGAGAGTGCCTGTCGAACGCCACCTCGCCGGTGTTGACGACGGCCCAGCCGCCCTCGGCGCGCATGCCGCGGTGCGCGGCGTCCAGCGCGACCTGGTCCATTCCCCAGCCGGCGGTGTACGGCGCCGACCAGAAGCGGTTGGCCGCCACCTTCGGCCCGATCTTCACCGGCTCGAACAGCGCCCGGTACCTCATGCCACGACCGATGCCACGACCGACCCGTACCGACCCCGGTGGAACAGCATCGGCGTCCCGCCAGGGCCGCTGCCGAGGTCCTCGACCTCGCCGAGGACTATGTCGTGGTCACCCGCCGCGATGGTCCGCAGGCGCCGGCACCGCACCCACAGGACCGCGTCCTCCAGGCCGGGTATGCCGTCGGCATCGAGCCGCCACCGCCCCACCTCGAACCGGCGCTCCGGATCGGCCGAGGCGAACGACCGGCACAGCTGCTCGTGCCGGCTGCCCAGCACGCTCACCCGGAACCGGTCACAGCCGGCGCTGGCGCGGTAGGCCCGCGAACCGCGCATCGCCATGAACGACACCAGCGGCGGGTTCATCGAGACCGACGAGAAGGTGCCGACCACGAGCCCGTGCGGGCGGCCGTCCGTCCCGAGCGCCGAGATGATCGCGACCCCGGTGGGGTACTCCCCCAGCACCGCACGCCAGCGCGCCTCGAACCCTCGCGCCTCGAACCCGGTCCTCACCGGACCGAGGCGCGCGCCGCGTTCTCGGCGACCAGCGCGGCGATCGCGTCGGGCTGCTGAATGATCGACACGTGCGAGGCGGGCTCGCCGCCCGCGCCCTCGACCAGCACCAGCTCCGCACCCGGGATCAGTTCGGCGTAGCGGGCGGACAGCTCGCGCGGGATGAAGTTGTCGTCGGCGAAGTGGATGACCCGGGTGGGCGCCTGCACGCGGGCCAGCCGGTGCTCCAGCCGCACGTCGTAGCGCGGGTTCCAGGCCAGCCGGGCGAACGCGATGCTCTCGCCGTACTGGTGGATGTAGTCGTCGACCCCGCCCTCCTGTTCCAGGAACTCGCCGTACCGGCCGGCAACGCCGCTGAAGATGTGCGCGTCGGCCTGCCGCTCGGTCCAGCGGAACGGGTCGGCCTGGGGGTTCGCCGGCGTGCGCAGGCCCATCGGCGCCATCAGCGCGAGGCTGGCGAACCGCTCCGGATAGGTCACCGCGAGGTCGGCGGCCAGCCACCCGCCGAGCGAATGGCCGACCAGGTGCACCGGGCCGCTCACCCCGAGGGTGCGCAGCAGCGCGTCGTAATGGAGCACCAGGTCGTCGAACGTCCTGATGTGCGACGGCAGCGCGGTGTCGCCGAAACCCGGATGCTCCGGGACGATCACGTCGAAGCCGGCGGACAGCGCCTCGTACAGCGGCAGCCACTGCCGGGTCAGGCCGGCCCCGTGCAGGTACAGCAGCGGCGTGCCGGTGCCCCTGCGCCGGTAGCCGACGTCCGCGCCGTCGACCGTGACCCACTCCGGGGCCGTCCAGTGCGGCCAGGTGCGCGGGGCTTCGGTGCTCACGGTCATCTTCGCTGTGCTCCTCGCTCGACGACGGAGAGTTACATTACAAGCGTGATGTGTCGCGGGGAAGCGTAGCTCGGGTCGCCCAGGTGGTAAAGCCCCGACTACCCGCCGGAGGTCAGCGAAGGCCGTCCAGCCAGCGGTCGAAGATCGCCACGATCGTCGGTCGTTCGAGGTCGACCGGCCGGTACATCGCGTTCACGCACAGTCCGTCGGCCAGCGCGATGCCCTCGATCGCGATGGTCCGCGCATCCAGGTCGGCACTGATCACGCCGGCCCGCTGGCCCCGGGCGACGGCGCTCGCTATCGCGTCCAGCACCGTCCGCTGTCCCCGCTGGCCGACCTGGCGCAGCTCGGCGTCGCCGAGGGCCAGCCCCAGGAAGCTGAACCAGACCTCGGCCTCGGCGCGGATCTCGTCGTCGACGGGCAGGATCTGATGGAACGCCATCCGGGCGGCCCGCTCGTCGGACGGGGTGTCGGCGACCGTGGCCAGCCGGTCCAGCGTGCGGCGCTGGACGAGCTCGAAGGCGTACTGCAGCAACGCGTTGCGGGACGGGAAGTAGTACTGGACGGCGCCGCTGGTCCAGCCGAACTCCTGCGCGACCCTGCGGACGGTCAACGCCTCCACCCCGTGGGAGCCGATCACCCGCCATACCGCCTGCGCAAGCTGCTGTCGACGGTAGTCGTGATCAACCCGCGCGACCATGGCCGAATCCTAGTGTCGGCCGAGTCGGGCGGCCGGGGCGCGCTTGACGCGGCCCTCCTCCACACTCACACTGTTCCGAACATCGCACACCGTGCTCCGATAATCGGACGCTGTCGAGCTGGTCCGGCAACTGGTGACCCAACGTGGAGGCGCCATGGACATGATCACGCCCTCGACCGACGAGGCGAGTCCTCCGACGTCAACCGCGCGCGGACTGCGCGCGAACCGGCTGGGCGCGCCGGCGATCGTCTTCTTCGTGGTGGCCGCCGTGGGCCCCATGTCCGGCATGGTCGGAGCGTCGGCGCTCGTCTTCGACGCCGTCGGCCCCGGGGCTCCCATGGCGTTCGTACTCATGACCGCCGTGTACGTCCTGTTCGTCATCGGCTATACCCGGATGAGCCAGTACGTGGTGAATGCGGGCGGTTTCGTGGCCTACATCGCGAAATCGTTGGGCCAGCAGGTCGGCTCGGCGGTCGCGTCGATGTCCATACTCATGTACACCACGCTGCTCTGCTCCTTTTACGGCATCTACTCGGTCCTGGCGCAGGGCGCGTTGGAGGCGGTCTTCAACTGGCACGTCGAGTGGTACTGGTGCCTGTTCGCCACCCTCGTTCTCGTCGGCGTCCTGTCCTACAAGGGCGTCGACATCAGCCTCAAGTTCCTGTCGGTGCTGCTCGTGCTGGAGACCATTGCCCTCGGGGCCGTCGCGGTGGCCATCGCGGCCCAGGGCGGCGGGGTCTCCGGCAACTCCTTGGCCGGTTTCGCGCCGTCGCACTGGGCGAACGCGAACCTCGGCGTCGCGATGCTCTGGGCGGCGGGTGTTTATGTCGGAGTGGAGGCGACGGTGGTCTTCGGCGAGGAGGCGCGCAACCGGCGCCGGACCATTCCCCGAGCCGCCTACGGTGCCGTCATCCTGCTCGGGATCTTCTACGTCTTCGTGACGTGGGCGCTGTCGAACGGAGTCGGCATGGGCTCCATCGCCCAGGTGTCCATGACCGACCCGGAGGGTTTCATCTTCGCGCAGGCCGAGAACCACATCGGGCATTTCTGGTCGCTGTGGCTGCACGTTCAGGTCATCACGAGCTTCTTCGCCGTGCTGCTCGGGCTGAACAACATCCTGTCGCGCTACTTCTTCTCCCTCGGCCGCGCCGGGCTGATGCCGAGCACGCTCGGCCGGACGCACCCCGTCAGCCAGAACCCGCACCGGGCGTCGGCGTCGATCAGCGTGGTGCTCGTGGTCGTCCTGGCCCTGTTCACCGTTTTCGGCGCCGACCCGTACAAGGTGATCTACCAGTGGCTGATCGGGGTCGGCACCGTCGCGCTGCTGGTGATCCTGTCGCTCACCAGCATCTCCGTCGTCGTGTTCTTCCGACGCCAGAAACCGGGAGCGCACAGCGCCCTCGCCACCGTGCTGGCCCCGCTGCTGTCCGCGCTCTGTTTCGTTGTGATCACCTACCTGGCCATCGCCCATTACGGCGACTTCGTCGGCCAGCAGGACAACGCCGTGTGGCTGCTGCTTCTCATTCCCGGGTCCGCGCTCGCGGGCCTGGCCATCTGCCTCATCCGCCCGCGCGGGGTCGACTTCTCCACGCGCCTGGACTGACCCAACACATACGACGATCAGGAGCATCCATGTCGGTCGAGTTCCACCTGTTCAACTACGGCGCCTACCCGGACATCCCGTTCAACGACGAGGTGGAGAACACCGCGTACATCGACCTTCCCAACGAGCATTTCGACCCGGTCCGGGGAAAGTGGGCGCTCGACTCGTACCTGGACACCCTGGCGTTCGGCGAGAAGCTCGGGTTCGACGGCATCCACACGACCACCCAGATGGGCGGGCCGATCGGCATGACGCCGAGCGCCAACCTCACCGCCGCCTACCTGGCCGCGAAGACCGAGCGCATCAGGATCGGAACCCTCGGCCCCATCCTCAACGTGTTCCAGAACCCGATCCGGGCGGCCGAAGAGATCGCGATGCTCGACCAGATGTCGGGCGGCCGGCTGATCATCGGGCTGCCGATGGGCCACGGCATGAACTACCACAGCGCGGCCACGATGAACCCCGCCTTCGCCCGGGAACGGTACTGGGAGGCGCACGACCTCATGCGCAAGGCGTTCATCGAGCCGGGGCCTTTCGAATGGCAGGGCGAGCACTTCCACATTCCGTACGTCAACCTGTGGCCCAAGCCGATCCAGCGGCCGTACCCGGATGTGTGGATCCCGGCGGCCGGCTCGAAGCTCACCCTGGAGAAGTGCGCCGAACACCACTACACCTACCAGGCGCTGTTCTCGCCGAGGCACGTGTTGCGGCGCAACGTCCAGACGTTCCGCCAGGCGGCGGGCAAGTTCGGTTACGAGCCCGGGCCCGACCAGGTCGCGGCGGTCATCTTCATCCACGTCGCCGAGACCGATGCGCAGGCCCGTTTCGAGGCCGAACCGCACCTGATGTTCCTCATGCAGAACCTCAACAGGTCCCGGCAGCCCGACGCGTTTCCGCCGGGACATTTCAGCGTCGAGTCGCTCCGGGGGTTCATGACCAAGGGCGGCTACCGCGACCGGGACATCGGCGAGATGACGTTCGAGGAGATGATGGACGAGGGCTGGGCGATCGTCGGCTCGCCTCGGACGGTGGTCGACAAGCTGGGCATCACCGTCGAAGAACTGGGCGCGGGCAAGATCATCCACGTCGCGGACTTCGGCGCGATGCCCAACTGGCTGGTCCGCAAGAGCCTGACCCTCATGGCCGAAGAGGTCATTCCCCATTTCCGTGCTCCGGGCGCGAAGCCCATCTGGGCGCAGGCCGATCCGCGCCCCGCGCCGACACACGCCGAGTTCGGCGCCCATCGGCGCGAGCCGCTGAGCCCCCCGAAGGCACGCATTCACGGCCTCGGCGTGGTCGATGTGCGCACCGCCCACGTCGAGGAACTGCGCACCGCGCTGAGGGACTAGCCGTGACCCGAATATCGACCACGACACGCCGGCCCGCACACGACTGCGCGGAGGAGCTGGCTCGCGGTTCGATCGTCGTGCTCGTCGACTCGGACACCGGAGAGGCCGAGCTCGTCGCGGCCGCCCGCACGATCACCCGGGACGCCGTCGCCTTCATGGTCAGGCACGGCACCGGGTTCATTCGAGCGGCCATGACCGGGGCCGCGTGCAACCGGCTCCGGCTGCCCGCGATGTGGCACCCCGACGGCTCGGCCGCCCGATCCGAGTACGCCGTGTCCGTCGACGCGGCGCACGGCGTCAGCACCGGGATCTCCGCGGGTGACCGGGCGAGGACGCTGCGCCTGCTCGGCGACCCCGCGACGCCACCGGACGCGCTCACCCGCCCCGGTCACGTGGTGCCGGTCCGGGTCCGGCCTCGGCGGCGGCGTGGCGCCCCGGCCGCCGCCGTGGCGTTGTGCCGGATCGCGGACATCACCGAGTGCGCCGCGATGGCGGGCGTCGTCAGCCCCTGCGATCCGCTTCGCATGGCGCGCGGCCCGGAGGCGAGGTCGTTCGCCGAGCGCTACGGGTTGGCGGTGGTGTCCTCTGCCGATGCCGTGGCCGCCGGCTCACGCTGACGGCACCAGGTCCGGGTCGACGATCACCTGGATCCTGGAGACCAGGTCGTGCTCCATGGTGAGGAGCAGGACCGCGAACGGGGTTCGCTCGGTGAACGCGAACAGGGTGGGCGGCCCGAGGACCGGGTGGGCTACCAGGGTCGCCCGCCCGAAGTAGCGCAGCAGGTTCTCCGCGACCTGGTCGGCGCCGTGGGTGGGCGGGGGTTGGAACGGGGAGTCCGCGCCGAGGTCGGCGGTCCCCCAGACGCGCGGGTGCAGGACGGCCAGCAGCGCGTCGATGTCGCCGTTGGCGCAGGCGGTGATGAACCGGTCGGTGACCGCCCGGTGGTCCTGGAGGTCCACCTCGTGCGGGCGAAGCGGCGCGGCGGCGATCTTCTGGCGCGCTCGGCGGGCGAGCTGGCGACAGGTCGCGGCGGGTCGGCCGAGGGTCTCGGCGATGGTGTCGAACGGGGTCTGGAAGACGTCGTGCAGGACGAACGCGACCCGCTCGGGCGGGCTGAGCCGTTGCAGCACGACCAGCAGGGCCAGCCGGACCTCGTCGTCCAGGGTGATCCGGTCGGCGGGGTCCACCGCCGGTGGGTGCGCCAGCGGCGTGGTGGCCTCGCGCAGCGCGGTGTCGTCGGGGTGTTCGCGGCGGGAGCGGGCGGAGCGGAGCTGGTCCAGGCACAGCCGGCTGGTCACGACGGTCAGCCAGGCTCGGGGGTCGTCCACGGCGTCGGGTTCGGTGTTGGCCAGCCGGATGAAGGCCTCCTGCACGACGTCCTCGGCGTGGCCGACGTCGCCGAGCATCCGGTAGGCCAGGTCGACCAGGTAGGCGCGATAGGCGCGCCACGCCTCGGCGAGGCGTTCTCCGGTCATGGTCGAGCCCTTCCGTTCGTGCCGGTCACCCACGATCAGGACGAGATGGCGGCGTGGAAAGTGACACGGTCACTTTTCCCGGGCCGATCTCGTCCTGTCTTCGTACGCACGGCCGGAGACGAGGATGACCATGATTCTGGTGACGGGAGCGACCGGCAACGTCGGGCGGCCGCTCATCGACCTGCTGGTGAACGAGGGCGCCGGGGTGCGGGCGGTGAGCCGCGACCCGGGGGCGGCCGGGCTGCCCGCCGGCGTCGAGGTGGTCGCGGGCGATCCGTCCCGGCCGGACACCATCACGGCGCACCTGAGCGGCGTCACGAGCGTGTTCCTCAACCCGCGAGCCGTCGGGACGGCCGCCGGCGAGCTGGTGGACCTGCTGAAGCGGCACGAGGTGACCCGGGTGGTGACCGTGTCGGCGATCAACTGCGACGACGACCCGGCCCGGCAGCCGTCCCGCTACCGGGGGGAGTTGAACAAGGAGGTGGAGGACGCCGTCGTCGGGTCCGGGCTGGAGTGGGTGAGCCTGCGGTCGTCGCTCTACGCCAGCAACGGCATCGGGCAGTGGGCGGCGCAGATCCGCGCCGGTGACGTGGTGTTCGGCCCGTACGCGGCGGCCACCGCCGCGCCGATCGACGAGCGGGACATCGCCGCCGTCGGCGCGCGAGCGCTGCTCGGCGACGGGCTGCTGGGCCGGCGGGTCGAGCTGACCGGCCCGGACCGGCTCACCCAGCGGGAGATGGTCACCACCATCGGCGACGCGATCGGACGGTCCCTGCGCTACCAGGAGATACCGCCGGACGGGGCCAGGAACGCCATCGTCGGAATCGGCTTTCCCGAGGGGTTCGCCGACGCCCTGCTGGCCATGCAGGCAGGCTCGATCGAGCGGCCGGCGCCGGTGACCGGCGAGGTGGCGACGATCCTCGGCCGCCCGGCGCTGGCCTACGCCCGGTGGGCCGCCGACCACGCCGAGGCCTTCCAGAGGAGCGCGGCATGAAGCTCACCATCGTCGCCGCCACCGGGGGTATCGGTGCGCATCTCCTGCGCCAGTCCGTCGCGGCGGGCCACGACGTGACCCCGGTGGTAAGGGATCCGGCGAAGCTGCCGGTGCCGACGCCCGCCGTCACCGCCGACCTGGCCACCGCCGGCCCGGACACGCTCGCGCCCGCGCTCGACGGAGCCGACGCGGTGCTGTCCTGCCTCGGCCCACGGTCCACCGCCGAGGCCGGCGTCGCGTCCCTCGGCACCCGCACCATCGTGACCGCCATGACGGCGGCGGGTGTCCGGCGGCTGGTCGTGATCAGCGCCGCCCCGATCGGCACCGTGCCCTCGCCCGGCCGCCCGAACCCGCCCAAGCACGATCCGGGCGACGGGTTCCTGATGCGCCACGTGGCCGCCCCGCTGGTCAAGGCCATCCTCCGCGCCCACTACGCCGACCTCGCGGAGATGGAGGCGCTGGTCGCGGGCAGCGGCCTGGACTGGACGGTGGTGCGGCCACCTCGGCTCACCGACAGGCCGGGAACGGGCGCCTACCGGACCGCGCGCGGCCGCAACCTCCGGGGCGGACGGATCATCGCGCGCGCCGACGTCGCCCACGGCATGCTCCGCGTGCTCGACCAACCCGACACGATCGGCCAGACCATCGGGATCGCCTACTAGGCCGTGTTTAAGAAGCCCTTGATCGCGGTCTTCGCGCCCAGGCGGCCCCTGGCGGCGTTGGAGGCAAGCCCGGGTACAACCCCGGTACCCGGGCTCACCTCCGCCTTGCCAGCGACCACCTGGATCACGAAGCCCATCGACCTGGACTTCTTAAACACGACCTAGGGGCCGCTGTCATGCATGAGCCAGTCACGTTGACCGAGGTGCCGACCGACGACCCGGTCACGCTGATCAACGCGTTCAGCGTGCCGGTCGAGGAGTCGGACCTGCTGCTGAGCCTGTGGACCGACAACGCCCGCATCATGGCGCGTCAGCCCGGGTTCATCCGCGCCGTGATGTACCGCGCACTGGTCGACGACGCCGAGCTGCGCTTCGTCAACACCGCCCACTGGAGCAGCGGGATGGCGCTCGCCGCCGCGCGGGCCAACCCCGAGTGGCGCGCCTCGATCCGACGGATGGGCGAGCATCCCGGGCTGCACGCCACGCCCCGGCCGGTGGTCTACGAGGTGGTTCTCGACGTCCGCCCCGATGATCCGCTGTGAGCCGCGGCCACCTGCTCCATGAACGCCCGGGCCGCCGGGGAGTCCGTCGCCCTCGGTGAGAGCGCCACGGCCAGGGTGCGCGGTATCGGCGGTTCGAACCGTCGGAAGGCGACCGAGTCGACCTTGCGCGGCAGGCCGAGGGTGGGAACGACGCTGACGCCGAGACCGGCGGACACCATCTCGAGGATGGCCATCAGCTCGCTCGCCTCGTACGCCACGTCGAGACGCGCCCCGGCGGCGCGGGCGGCGTCGAGTATGAGCGGCCCACAACCACCGGTGGCGAGAATGAACGGCTCGCCGGAGAGGGATGGGAAACCGACCGCCTCTTTCCTGGCGAGCTCATGACCCGAGGGCAGCACGGCGACCAGCTCGTCACCGCCGAGCAACTCGGTGTGCAGGTTCGGGCACGGCAGCGTCACGACGCCGATGTCCGCGGCGCCCTTGCGCAGCCAGTCGACCACTTCCTGGTCGGCGCCCTCGAACAGCCGCAGCCGCACCAGCGGGTAGCTGTCGCCGAACGTCCGCAACTGGGCGGCCATCAGGGTGCCCGTGACGCTGCGCAGGCTCGCGATCCGCACCGTGCCGGTCACCTTCCCGGCCGTCGAGGCCGCCTCCATCCGCAGCTGGTCGAGCTGGCGCATGATCTCGCTCGCCCGCGACAGCGCGGTGTTCCCGGCCTCGGTGAGGGTGACCCCGTCGCGGTGCCGGACCAGCAGTTTCACCCCGAGCTCGCGCTCCAGCGCCGCGATGGCCCTGCTGACCGCCGGCTGCGTGACCCCGAGCTGCTCGGCGGCGAGCGTGAACCCGCCCCGGTCCGCGACCGCGAGGAACATCCGCAGCTGCAGCAGCGTCATCGCCGGCCCAGCTCCGCGCCGCCACAGAACCGAAGAATGGTCTCCAGGAGAATGTCGCTGCACTCCTGAACGGACTCCAGCTCGACCCATTCCTCGACGGCGTGCAGGCCTTCCCCCCGGGGGCCGAAAACAACAGTGGGTATTCCGGCCGCCTCGAGCAGCGCCGCATCCGTCCAGCCGGAGAAACCCGAGGTGGCCCCGTTCTCGGCGCGTCGGGCCTCCCGCAAGGCCGTCGCTATGCCCGAGCCGGCGTCGCCGACCAGCGGCCGGCGTTCGAACGTCACGCGCACCGTGGCGTGAAAGGACGAATCGCGCGCCCGGGCCGCGTCCAGGATCTCCCGCATTTCGGCCAGCGCCGTCGCGGCGTTCTCCCCCGGCACCGTGCGACGCTCGATCTCGATGGTGCAGGAGGCGGGATAGCTCGACAGCTCCTGGCCACCGCGAATGAGCGAGGCGTGCACCGAGCCCGGCCCCAGCACGGGGTGGCCGGCTCCGCGCGCGAACCGCTCGGCGAGCCGCTCGACACCGACCAGGACGTGCCCGGCCTTGGCGATGGCATCGACGCCCTCCTCCGGGCGGGAGCCGTGCGCGGCGACCCCGGTGACGGTGACCTCCAGCCAGGCGAACCCCTTGTGACAGGTGACGACGTCCAGGTTCGTCGGCTCGGCGATGATCGCCCCGTCGGTCCTCCACTCGGACAGCAAGGCCTCCGTGCCCGCCGACAGGAACTCCTCATCGACGACCGCCGCCACCACGACGTCCCCGCGCGGCTGGTGCGCCCGGGCCCGGGCCGCGGCGTGCAACAGCGCCGCCAGCCCCCCTTTCATGTCCAGCGCGCCCCGGCCGTAGAGCCGTCCGTGCTCGACACGCGGACGGTGCGGCTCGCGCATTCCCGCGACTCCGACGGTGTCGAGATGGCCGTTCAGCATCAGCGAGCGACCGCCACCGGCACCGGGCAGCCGCCCGATCACGTTCGACCCGCCGCAACCGCGGACCGCCTGACCGGTGACGTCAAAACCCCGTTCCCGCAACCAGCCCGCGACGAGCTCGCCGATCTCGCGCTCGCCCGCGCCGCCCGGATCCAGCCCCGGGTTGACCGAGTCGATGGCCACCAGGCTCGTCAACAGCCGGCGAAGCTCCGCATCCACCCGCGCTACTCCAGAAAGAAGTTGCCCAACGCCTCGCCGACCAGCGCCGGCTCGTTCTCCATCGGGATGTGGCCGGCCCTCGGGATCCGCAACAGGGTCGTCGCCGGCATCTCCACGCTGAACCGGTCCGCGTACTCTACTTTCTGGAACGGATCGTCCTCGCCCCAGATGAGGAACTTCGGCACCGAGGACGCCCGCAGCCGGTCGACCAGCTCCAGCGTGTACCGGCTGTCGGCGGCGGCCGCGAGCGCCATCCAGGACCGGGCCACGCGGGCCGTTCTCCACGGTTCGACGTAGTCCTGGATCTCCGCCTCCGTCGCCTGTCGCCCGAGCGCCGTGGTCACCGCCTGCCGCCGGGCGGCGAGCAGCTCGTCCACCGACGTCGCGGCCACCAGCTCCGGGTCCCGGTAGCGAGCGACACCCGGGACCGGCCACGAGTCATAGGTGACCGAGTTGACCAGGGCCAGCCGCCGCACCTCGACGGCTCCGGTGGCCAACAGGTGTTGCGCGAGCGCCCCGCCGATGTCGTGCCCGGCGATCGACAAGGGCGCCGGTTCACCGAGAGCCTCGACGAACCGGCCCACCCACCGGGCGAGCTCCGGCACCGTGGCCGTCTCGACCGTCAGCTCGCCGCCCGAGTGCCCGGCACCCGGCAGGTCCACCGCGACCGGCCGCACCCCCAACGCCGCCATCCGGCCCATGACGGGCCGCCACACCCGGCTCCAGTACGTCCCGTGCAGCAGCAACACCATCGGCCCGTCACCACACGTCAGGTAGCTCGCCGGGACACCATCGACCTCGACCTCCGTGCGCACCGTGCCCGCCGACGTCATGAAACCCTCCTCCCAGGTAGGAACCGCCATTACGATGATGTTTTCGATATTCGAAGTCCAATACCAATTCTGTGATGGCTCCATGAGCGATCGTCATCAGGCCCGGGCCTCCCGGTGAAGCGGGCCGCAGTGGTGCCTCGGCCGGCGATCGGGCTGGACCGGCGGCTGTCCGTGCCCCTGCACCGGCAGCTCTACGAGCGGTTGCGGGTCGCGATCCTCCGCGGCCAGCTGGCGGCGGGCGCTCGGCTGCCCTCGACCCGGTCGCTGGCGCACGAGCTGGGCATCTCCCGCACCACCGTGCTCGTCGCCTACGAACAACTGCGCGCGGAGGGCTACCTCGAGGGCCGGGTGGGGGCGGGCACCACGGTGGCCCTGTTGCCGCCGGAGAGCCTGCTGCGCGCCCCCGGCCCCTCGACGGGCACGACGAGCCGGGTCCGAACGGGCACGCGTCGTTCGCCCTCGCGGCGCGGCGCCCTCATGGCCCAGGCGCCCAACGTGCCCTCGACCCCGCCGCGATCGGGAGCACAGGCCGCCTTCCGGGTCGGCGTGCCCGCGCTCGACGCGTTCCCCCACGAGCTGTGGAACCGGCTCATCGTGCGGCGGGCACGGCGGTCACCTCGGGACCTGGTGGACTACCAGGAGGTGGGCGGCTACCTCCCGCTGCGGCGGGCGATCGCGGCGCACCTCGGCGTCTCCCGGGGCGTCCGCTGCGACGCCGACCAGGTGGTCGTCGTGTCCGGCGGGCAGAGCGCGGTGGACCTCGTCGCCCGCGTGCTGCTCGACCCGGGCGACGCGGCCTGGCTGGAGGACCCCGGCTACCTCGGCGCGAGGGGGGCGCTGCTCGGCGCGGGTGCCGAGGTGGTCGGGGTCCCCGTGGACGACCAGGGCCTGGACGTCTCCGCCGGCGTGGAGCTGTGTCCCACGGCGCGGCTGGCGTTCGTCACTCCCTCGCACCAGCACCCGCTCGCGGTGACGATGAGCCTGGCCCGTCGGCTGGAGCTGTTGGCGTGGGCCGGGCGTGCGAACGCGTGGATCGTGGAGGACGACTACGACAGCGAGTACCGGCACGCGGGGCGCCCGCTCGCCTCGCTGCAGAGCCTGGATGACGACGGGCGCGTCATCTACGTCGGCACCTTCACGAAGGTGTTGTTCCCGGCCCTGCGCATCGGTTACGTCGTGGTGCCGGAGGACCTGGTGGACGCCTTCCTCGCCGCCCGGCGCTTCTCCGACGCATGCCCGGGCGCATTGCAGCAGGCGACGCTGGCCGACTTCATCGGCGAAGGCCACTTCGAGCGGCACCTCCGAAGAATGCGCACGCTCTACGCCGGACGCGCCGCGGTCCTGAGCCGGGAGGCGACCCGCCATCTCGACGGAATACTCGAACTCCAGCCCCCGACCGCCGGAATTCACGTGGTCGGATGGCTCCCATCGGGCGTGGATGACCACATGGCGTCCCGCTCGGCGGCCGCCGCCGGAGTGGTGACCCGGCCGCTGTCGATGTACCGGTCGGGCCGGTCCGGGCGGCCCGGCCTCGTCCTGGGGTACGGATACATCGACGAGGACGGGATAACCCGAGGCGTGCGGCGGCTGGCGGAAGCGTTGCGGCGCTAATCGGCGCGGCGCATCCGCATGACCTTGAGCCCCTCGTAGCGCACGCGTTTGCACATGACCGCGAAACCGTCGAGGTTGCCCACGATGCGGGCGAAGACACACGCCTGGTTCGGGTGCGGCCGACCGTCCACATGAATGGTCGTCGGAAAGTTCACCCTGGCATGCCGGCCGTAGGCGAGCGTTATCTCCCGGATGTACGGATCCCAGATGATGTCGCCCGGCGCCAGCGCGCTGCTCCGGTTCTCCAGCAGCAGGCCCTCGGTGACTCCCGGCAGCTCGATCCGGTCGAGGTAGAACGCGGCGTGGCCGAACCACGCGCAATGAACCAGGTCGCCCGAGTACGGCAGGATCTCCCAGAAGGCGTCGCATGTTCTCGGCGCCACATGGTCCAGCAACACCCCGTCGAACGTCTCGTCTTCGATCCTGATCTCGAAATGCCGGGCATCGTCGGGAATCCCGTTCGGAATCTCGAATCGGTCGTACCACCACTCGTCCCACATCTCTCGCATCGCCGCCGCGTGCTGTGCGTCCACCGACATTGCGACCTCCCGGTCCGGGTGCCATTTCCAACCGACCCCGTCATGGTGCTCGCCAACTCGACACGAGCACAGAACCACTCGCCCGTCGCGGGCCAAAGCCATTTTGGGTCGGGCCTTGACCTACTCGCCCGGCGCGGGGTAGGAAACAAGCCAGCATCACACAGTGGTACGAACGTTTCATCAGATGGTACGCAGCAGCTCCGCCGGCAACGACGCACGAGGACGGAAGCGCCCATGAGCCAGTCCGACCCACGGTCCACACTCCCCGACGCCCAGCGGCCGCGCCCGGTCGACCGCGCCGGCCTGCATCGGGTGATCTTCGGTGCGTCCACGGGCACGTTCGTCGAGTGGTACGACTACGGAATCTATGGGGCACTGGCCGGAACGATCGGTCAGGTCATCTTCACGTCCGAATCGTCGACGGCGCGCTGGCTGGCCACATTCGCGGTGTTCTCGCTGGCGTTCTTCGCCAGGCCGGTGGGAGGAATCCTGTGCGGCCGCCTCGGGGACACGATCGGCCGCAAACGCACCCTCGCACTGGTCATCATCGTCATGTCGACGGCCACCGCCGCAATGGGACTCGTTCCGGGCACGGCGTCCATCGGGATCATGGCGCCGGTACTGTTCGTGGTGCTGCGTCTGATCCAGGGACTTTCGGCCGGCGGGGAGATCGCCGGCGCCATCTGTTTCGTCGCCGAGCATTCCCCCACCAGCCGGCGTGGTCGCTACACCAGCTACGTCAACAGCGCGGCCGCCGCCGGCGGATTCAGCGGTGTCCTGTTCGGCACGGTGCTCAATGTGCTGTTGTCCTCGGAATCCATGCAGAGCTGGGGTTGGCGGGTGCCGTTCCTGGTCGCGCTGCCCCTCGGGCTGGTCGGGCTCTACGTCCGGATGCGGCTGGAGGAGTCACCCGTCTTCGCCGACGTCGCCCGGACCGGCGTTCTGCGCAAGGGCGCGGTGCGGTCCCTCCTGATCGACCGGCAGGTACACCGCAAGATCGCATTGTCGGTCGGAATCGGGACCCTGAACAGCGTCGGGTTCTATACGCTGCTCGCCTACGTGCCCCTGTATCTCACCGAGATGCTCAGCTTGCCGCGATCAATGGTGATCGCGACCACGGCGGCCATCACGGCCGTGCTGTTGGTCGGAATTCCCGTCATGGGCTCGATCTCCGACCGGTTCGGGCGCAGGCGCACGTTCCTGGTCGGCTGCGCCGGGTTCCTCGTGCTGACCTATCCCTGTTTCTGGCTGATCACACAGAAACACCTCGCGGCCGCGCTGCTCGGCGCCGCGCTGCTGGCGCTTCTCGTCGCCATCCCGCAGGGGATCACCCACATCGCGCTGGCCGAGCTGTTCCCCACCCAGGTGCGCTGGACGTACTACGCCACCGGCTACAACATCTCGATCGGCGTGTTCGGCGGCACCGCACCATTGCTGATGACGCTCCTTTCCACCACTCTCGGGACCTCGCTCGGACCGGCGATCTACGTGATCGGCGCCGCCGTCATCACCGCGGTGGCCGCCCTGTACATGCGCGAGACCGCGCACGAACCGTTGAACACCGCGGCGGTGCCCTCGCCTACCGAGGGCCGTCCTTGACAGGTCCCACGATACCCACCGTATCCTCCATACCGTCAGTATCTGAGCGACTGGAGGTATCCATGGCGGCCTGGCCCACCGTGCATCAACGCGTCGTCCAGGCGTTCGCCGACGGGTGGGAGCGGCCGCATCCGAACGCGTGGGACGGCTTGCTGGCCGAGGACATCGAGTTGGTGCAGCCCCTGCTCCCGTCCGGGCACGGTCGCCACGTGTGGCAGGAGGAGATGCGCCGGCTGTTGGCGTTCCTGCCGGACCTGCGCGGTGAGGTGCTCGGCTGGGCCGGCCGCGAGGACCGGGTCTTCCTCCACGTCGAGCTCAGCGCGACGGTGGGCACGGGCCGGGTGGCCTTCCGCGCGGTCGACCAGCTCGAGCTCGACCAGGCGGGGACGGTGCTGCGCCGGGAGTCGTTCTTCGACCCGGCGCCGGTCGCGGCGGAGCTGGCCAGGCGCCCGGCCTCCTGGCTGTCGTGGTGGCGCTCGGGGGTGGGGCCGATGCTGGGCCGTCGGCGTCTCCTGGAGCGGACGGCCCCTCGGGTGAGCGGCGGCCCGCTGGTGCGAGGGCTCGGCGGCGTGCGGCTCGCCGTGGGGCTGTCCTCGCTGCTCCGGCCCCAGGTGGTGCCGGCCTCGCTGGGGCTCACCGACGACGGCGGCGTTCACGGCGGCGTTCAGGGCGGCATCGTCGCCCGCATGTTCGCGGCGCGGGAGGCCGTCATCGGGCTGGCGACGCTGAGCGGCCGGCCGGCCGTTCGGGACGTGGGGTTGCGCCTCGGGCTGCTGACCGACATCGCCGACGCGGTGCTGGTCGTGGCCGGGCGCGGGTCCGGCGTCTCGGCCTCGGGCATGGTTCGGATCGGCGGGTTCGCCACCGTCGCGGCGCTGCTGGGCGTGGCCGCGTTGCGGGCGAGGCCGACCTACGGCGCCGGCGTGCCCAGTGCGCTCTCCGGACGGTAGTCGTGAAGCTCGTGACCGTGCTCGCGCAGCCATCCCGCGGCGTCCCGCCACTCCGGCCGCGCCGACTCGACCAGCCGCCAGAAAGCCCGCGAATGGTTGAACTCGCGCACGTGGCACAGTTCGTGCACCACCACGTAGTCCAGCACGAACCGCGGCGCCAGTACCAGTCGCCAGGAGAACGACAGGCGGCCGTTGCGTGAGCAGGAGCCCCACCGAGTCCGTTGGTCACGCACGCTCAGCGCCGTGAAACGAACCCCCAGGCGCGGCGCTTCGAGCTCCGCCGTGCGCCCCAACCTCTCGCGGGCCTCCCGCCGATACCAGCGCTCGACCGCCGCGCCCGCGTCCGGATGCGCGCCGCCGACCACCAGGTGCCCGTCGCTCAGCGCGGCGCGCGCCCGGCCGGCCGGTTCGTGGCGGACGGGCACCGGCTGACCGGCCAACCACACCGCTCCACACCGCTCCGGGAGCACCCGGGGACGGTCTGAGACCGCGAGCTTGTCCGCGAGCCATCGCCGGTTCGCGCCAAGGAACTCGTCGACCGCCCGACGGCCGGTACGAGCCGGCACCACCACCTCGGGCGCCCGCCCCGGCCCGACGGTGAGCCGCATCCGGCGCGCGCGGCGCGACTCCCGCACGCGCACCACCACGACCCGGCCGTCGACTTCCAGCTCCCGCTCGCCCACCGGGGCATTATTCACGCACGCGCGCAATTCCGCGTCATCGTCCCATGAGGTCGCCTTCGTAACCACACCCTCGGACGCACGCAATTCCGCGCGTTGAGCTTCTCCACCCGCACCGGCCAGAATTTCTTTTCGGGCATTTGCTGGCGGGAGGGGTCTGTCTCGCAATGAGCCTCCGGGAAGCGGTGGTGTCCGCGCTGCGCAGCCTGCGCGGCAACCGGCTGCGGTCGATGCTCACGGCGGTGGGCATCGTCATCGGGGTGGCCGCCGTGATCACCCTGGTGGCGTTGGGCAACGGGGTGAAGGCGGACTTCGACCAGCGGTTCAGCCGGCTGGCCAACCAGATCACGGTGACCAAGGTGGCCCGCGAGGTTCCCGGCGCGGGGCAGGCGCGCGAGCTGACCGACGCCGACGTCGCGGCGCTGCGGGACCGGCGGCGGGTGCCGCACATCGCCTCGGTGACGCCGATGAGCACGGGCAGCGCCGTGCTGACCGCCAACCAGCGGCACGCCTCGGCCGGCCTGATCGGCACCACCGCCGACTACCCCGCCGCGGTGGGCCGGTCGGTGGTCGCGGGCGCCTGGTTCGACGCGGCCCAGGAGCGGGGCAACGCCAAGGTGGTGGTGCTCGGGCCGGGCACGGTCGCGGCGCTGTGGGGGCCGGACGCCGACCTCGATCGGGTGCTCGGGGCGAGCGTCCGGGTCGGCCGCGTCCCGTTCACCGTGATCGGCGTGGCCGCCGGCGACGGTCAGCGCGACAACGCCGTCCTGATGCCGATCGGCGCGGCGCGGACGTTCCTGAAGAAGGGCGACGACGCGATCGGGCAGATCATCGTCCAGGCCACCGAGGTCGCCGCCGTACCTGTCGCCATCGACGAGCTGACCGCCGTGCTCGACGACAGGCACCGCACCAGGGACCCGGCCAAGCGCGACTTCGACGTCATGGACCTGAGGTCGATGCTCGAGCAGGGCGGCGAGTTCCTGAGCTTGCTGACCGCCTTCGTGGCGGCGGTGGCGGCGATCTCGCTGATCGTGGGCGGCATCGGGGTCGCCAACATCATGCTGGTGACGGTGACCGAGCGGACCCGCGAGATCGGCATCCGCAAGGCGGTCGGGGCGCCTCGGCCGGCGATCCTGCGGCAGTTCCTGATCGAGGCCGTCACGTTGACCGGGCTCGGCGGCCTGGCCGGAGTGGTCCTCGGGCTGGGCCTCGCCTACGGCGGGCGGCTGGTGCTGCCGATGCTCGTCCCCGGGTTCCCCGCGCCCATTCCGACGGTGCTGCCGGCGGTGGCCGCGTTCGGGGTGAGCCTGGTCATCGGCCTGATGTCCGGGCTCTACCCGGCGAACCGGGCGGCCCTACTGCGTCCGATCGAGGCCCTGCGCTTCGAGTGATCGCTGGACCGTGCAACCGCGGCGCGGCGACAGTTGCACGGCCGCGCTCACCGCGAGCGGACAGGTCTGCCTCCAGCCGGGTGGCGAGCTCCAGCCACACCTGCGCGTAGCCCCTGGCCAGGCGCACCAGGTTCGTGACGCAGTGCGGCGGCACCTCGCGGGCGAGCGGCACGATGTCCTCCTGGCGCACCATGACCTGCCCCAGCCGGCGCAGCAGCGCCCTGCCGGTCTCGGAGTACCGCAGCGCGGGATCGTTCATCAGCCCGCTCAGGACGGTCGACGGGTCGGCCGCGGCCAGCGGTGACCGCGCCACCCGCACCGGCACCGGGTCGACGCCGCGAAGGAACCGGGAGCGCACGTCGCGCGCCGTCCCGACCGAGATGCCCGAGGCCGCCGCGATCTCACGCAGCGAGGCGTCCCGCCGGTGCCTGATCATCTCGTAGGCGCGCCGCCGGCCCTCGGCGATGTTCACCGGGCGGACGCGCCCGTCCCGGCCGATCCTGGCGGTGAGCGGGGGGAGCTGGCCGGCCACCTCGGCGCGCACGGACGCCACGGTGTCCGCGGACAGGCCGGCGCGCTCGGCGATCGCCCGGTCCGACCACTGCGGGTGCGACACCACGATGCGCCGCGCCGCGATCTTCCGGTCCCGTATCGGCAGCGGCAGGCCGTGCGTGACGTTCGCCTGCACGGCCAGCACGAACGCGGTCTCCTCGCTGCCGTCGACGAACTCGACGCTGATCGTTCGCTGGCCACGCAGCCGCGCGGCGCAGACGCGGTGCATGCCGTCCACCACCCGCATGCTCGGCCGATGGACGACGATCGGGGGAAGCGCGACGTCCGCCTCCGCGAGGCTGTGGACGTGTTCCATGCTGACGCCGTCCAGCCTGGGCGAGTCGGCCGGGCGCAGCGAGGCCACCCGCACCGAGGTCGGCCGACTTCGGTTCACCGGAGCCAACACACCGCCACCTCTCATTCACGACACGGGTCTCGTCACGTTGACTTCCCGGTAGCCGGCGGCCTGCATGGCGAACAGGTTGGCGTACACGCCGTTCGCGGCCATCAGTCCGGAGTGGTCGCCGATCTCGGTGACGGCGCCGTCGGCCAGCACCGCGATCAGGTCGGCCTCGCGGATCGCGGCGAGGCGGTGGGAGATCAGCAGGCTGGTGCGGTCGCGTCGGTGTTCGCGCAGCCGGCTGTGGATCTCGTGCTCGGCCTCGGCGTCGAGGCCGGAGCTGGGTTCGTCGAGGATCATCAGGTCGCGCCGGTCGCGCAGCAGCGCCCTGGCCAGCGCGAGTCGTTGCCACTGCCCGCCGGAGAGCTGCACGCCCCGGTTGGTCCCGTTGGCCTCGTCGCCGTCGAAGAAGATGCGCGAGAGCAGGGTGTCGTAGCCGTGGGGCAGCGCGGTGAGGACGTCGTGCATGCCGATGCGCCGGGCGGCCCACCGGATGCGGTCGCGGTCGCCGAGCGCGGCGAGGTCGCCGACGGCGATGTTCTCGGCGGCGGTCAGCTCGTAGTGCATGTAGTCCTGGAAGACGCCGCTGACGCGCTGGCGCAGCTGCTCGACGGGCACGTCGCGCAGGTCGACGCCGTCCCACAGGATCGCGCCCCGGTTCGGGTCGTAGAACCGGCACAGCAGCTTCACGATGGTGCTCTTGCCCGCGCCGTTGTGGCCGACCAGGCCGACCGCCTGGCCGTGCGGGATGCGCAGGTCGACCCCGCGCAGCACCCAGTCGTGCTCGTCGGTGTAGCGGAACCAGACGTTGCGCAGCTCGATGCCTCGGCGCAGCGGCGGCAGCGCGCGCGGGCTCGGCGGCGACGGCAGGTCGGCGCGGGCGTCGACCACGGCGAAGTAGTGCTCGAACAGCAGCAGCTCCTGGTGCGCCATCGCCATCCGACCGACCAGCTCGGCGAGCGCGCCCTGGACGCCGGCGACGGCCGCGACGAACATCGCGATGTCGCCGACGCTCAGCTCGCCCCGGGTGGCCGCGACGATCCCCCAGACCAGACCGCCGCCGGCGACCAGCGCGGAGAGCAGCCCCAGGCCGCCGTGGGTCAGCGCCTCCCGGCGGTCCATCTTCCGGTGGGCCTGGTTCGCGGTGCGCGCCTCGGTGAGCATGCGGCGGCGGAGGAACCCGCCCAGGTCGAACAGCCGGATCTCCTTCGCCGCCTCGACGGTGGACAACAGCACGGTGTAGAAGATCTCCCGGCGCTCGACCGGGCCCACCTTCCAGTGCAACCTCGCCCGCCCGCGGGCCAGCGCCAGCTCCGCGGCCAGCGCCGGGGCCGCCGAGGCCATCAGCACGACGGCCATGCCCGCGCTGACCACGAACAGCGATATCAGCAGCCCGCCGAGCGTGACCGCGGCCTTGCCCAGCGCGAGCCCGGACTCGACCAGGCTCGCCGGTGTGGTGGCGCCCCGGTCGGCCAGCCTGAGCCGGTCCACGAACGGCGGCTCCTCGAACCGGGCGATCCCGGTGAGCCGGTTCACCGCCCGGTAGAGCCGGTCCTTCGCGACCAGGCGCACCGCCCGGTCCAGCTCGCCGTGCAGGAAGCGGGTGGCCGCCGGGAGCGCCGAGGCGGCCACCCCGGCCAGCAGCAGCCCGGCGGCCGGCCACAGCAGCCGGTCGGCCGGGACGCGCGCGCCGATGCCGTCGAACACGACCTTGGTCAGCCACACCGTCGCCACCGGCACCACCGAGCCCGCGACCACGGCGAGGACGAGCAGGCTCACCAGGCCGGGCGCGGCGGACCTGGCCAGCCCGGCCGCCCGGATCGCCGTCGGCCGCCGCCCGGTCACGCCCGCGCCGGGAGCATGTTCGTGTCGCGGGCGGTCACCGTCGTGCCGCTGAGCGCGAAGACCGCCGGGTAGCCCCGGACGGCGAAGGCCCGGGACAGCCCGCCGTCGAACTCCTCCCGGACGACGCCGGCCACCTCGGCCAGGGAGGGCACCATCGTCGGTGCCGCGTCGTCGGGTCCGGTCACCACGGCGACCACCCGGGTGCGGGCGGCGGCGCCGCGCGCGTACGAGACGAACTCCGGCAGCCTGTCGTGGCACGGCCGGCACTGCGTCGAGAAGAACCCGACCACCGTCGCGCCGGTGAGGTCGTCGCGCGCGAACGCGGTGCCGTCGAGCGTGCGCGCGCTGAAGGGACCGACGGTGGCCCCTTCCGGCAGGCCGACGTCCGCCGAGCCGGACGACCTGGCCGCGTACTCCCGCAGCCGCCGCACCACCCCGAAGCTGATCAGCAGGTTCAGCACGCACAGCACACCCACCAACACGACGGCGGCAACCAGGTAGGCCATCACAGCGATCCCTTCTCGATCTCGATGCGGTGCGGGAGCAGCAGGTCGACCAGCTCGTCGAACCGGGCGACGAGCAGCGCGGCGCTGGCCCCGGCCCCCACCGCGACCGCGATGCCGGCGAGCTCCCCCGCATCGCGCGGCGCGATCGCGGCGAGCGCCGCCGCGGCCAGCAGCACTCCGTTGCGGACCAGGTGGTGCCGGCCGAGCGGCGCCGACGACCCGCCGAAACATCGGCAGGGCACGGTCGACCCCCGGCGCAGGGCCGTGACGACCGCTGCGGTGAACCCGAGCAGCGCGAGGCAGGCCAGGGCCACTCCGGCCGGTGCCGTGCCGGGCGCCACCAGCAGGACCGGGACGGCGGCCTCGGTCGCGGCGACCAGGGCGGCGGCCACGACGCCGTGCCTACCGGACAGGCGGGGGAACACCGCGCGCACGGCCCCCACGAACTGGTCGAACGCCGCGCGGTTGCGGAGCTTGCTCGCCGCCGCGAGCGCGAAACCCAGCCCCACCAGGCACCGACACCCGATCACGACGTAGCCCATCGCGCCAGCCCCTCCCCCACGTGGTCGTGGAGGCGGGATGTTTCCGGCCGTCCGCACATCAACCGCACACCGCCCACCCGCGAACCAATGTGCGCGCCGTGTACGACCGTCGGCTATCCACGTGCCATGCGATCGGATCAGGGTGGCCGACGTGGTGATCGCGCGCCCACCACCCGGCTCCAAGGGCGGGTCCGCGCTACTGGTCAAGCGGGTCGCCGCGGCGGCATTGCCGCCGGATCACACGGTGGTCCCCGCCGGAAAGCTCTTCGTGCTCGGCGACAACGCCGACGTGAGCTCGGACTCGCGCCAGTTCGGCTATCTACCCGAGGACCACGTGGTGGGTTTTGTCTTACGCCGGCTGCATCTCGACTGATATGCGTCGAATGTGCGGGTTCCGGCTAGCCTCGGGTGGCCGTCGTCTCCTGCCGGCGGCATTTCTCGGGGAGGCCAGATTTAAGAAACTCGGAAAGATCAGCGACCGGCTGCTCGGTGTTTTCCTGGCGAAGACCACCGCCACGCACGCGGCATTGTGTACTGCTGGTGCACCAGTCAGCTGTGTGGCTGTGGCGGTCTCGGCCGCGGCATTCAGCATTGCTCGAACGGACAGGCCTACCGCACCAGGGCGTGCTTCGCCTAGCCGGAGCCGAGACCCGCGCGGCGCTCAGATCAGGTACTCGGCGCTGCCGACCAGGTACCACAGCGCGCGGCGCACCGCGACGGTTCGAGTGGCCCTCGACTCCTCCGCCTCGGCCCGCTCCAACCCGTACAGCCGCACCAGGTCGGGCATCCGGTAGCCGTCCCGGGAGGTCCGGACCAGCAGCTGCGCGCCGACCAGGCGTTCGAGCCCCGCCGCCGCCTGTGACCGGTTCACCCCGACCAGCACCGCCGCGAGCTCCGGGCTGACGGCCGGGAGCCGAAGCAGGGCGACCAGCCGGAACAGCCGCCCGTCCAGCGGGCCGTGCGGGGAACCGAGCAGCGCCTCGTAGTCCACCCGCAGGCTCTCCCGCACCGACAGCGTCCCGAGCGTGAGACCGTCCAGCCGCCGCGCGTCGTCGCCCAGCTCGTCCACCAGGTCGCCCACCGTCCAGTCCGGGCGCGCGGCGAGCCGGGCGCCCGCGATCCGCAACGCCAGCGGGAGGTGGCCGCAGAGCACCGCCAACCGGGCGACCGCGCCCGGCTCCGCCGCCAGCCTGGCCGGGCCGCAGCCGCCGGCGAGCAGCGCAGTCGCGTCCGCGGGGGTGAGCACGGGCGTCGGCACCCTGGTCGCGCCGGACAGCAGCGGCACCGGCCCCCGCGAGGTCAGCAACGCCGCGCAGGTGGGCGACGCAGGGAGCAGCGGCTCCACCGGGTAGCCCTCGGACACGTTGTCCAGCACCACCAGCAGCCGCCGCCCTGACGTCAGCGACCGGTACCGCACCGCGGCCTCGCCGAGGGCGACCGGCACCTCCCGGCTCGGCACTCCCAGCGAGCGCAGGAACCGGGCCAGCGCCTCGGCGGCCGGCAACGCCCCCTCGGAGAGGTTCACATAGAGCTGGCCGCCGGGGAACCGCTCGGCCATCCGGTGGGCCGCCTGGACGGCCAGCGCCGACTTGCCGACCCCGCCCGGCCCGTGGATCACCACGACGACCGGGGCCCGCCCCCGGGTCACGGCGCGTTCGATCCGGGCCAGTTCGTGCCCCCGGCCCACAAACCCGACCACGGTCGCGGGCAGCTCGTGCGGAACCGGGGCCGCGCGCTGCTCGGGGATCCGTGCGCCCGGCGGCTCCGGGCACTGCCCGTGCAGGGTGGGGTCGCGGTCGAGCACCGCCCGCTGGAGCCGGACCAGCTCCTGGCCCGGTTCGATGCCGAGCCGGTCGGTGATCACCCGGCGGGCCTGGGTGAACGCGGCCAGCGCGCCCTGGGCATCGCCGCTGCGGTACAACGCCACCATCAGCTGCCCCCACAGCCGCTCGTGCAGCGGATGCTCGGACACCGCGGCGCGCAGCTCCGGCACCAGCGTCACGTGTTCTCCCACGCCCAGCCGAGCCGCGACGAGGTCGACCAGCGTGGCCACTCGCAGCTCGTCGAGCGCGATGAGCCGGGCGGCGAGCGACTCCCCGCGCACCACGCCCTCGGCGGCGACGGTGCCCCGCCACAACGCCATGGCCCTGCCGAGGTGCTCGACCGCCGTGGCCGACCGACCGGCCGCCAGCGCCCGCCGCCCCCGGTTCGCCAGCGCGACGAACTCCACCAGGTCGACCTCCGTCGGCAGCGCCGCGACCAGGTAACCGGGCGGGCGGCGCACCAGCCGCGACCCCCGCACCCCGCCGGGGTCGGCCAGGACCGCGCGCAGCCTGGTGGTGTAGGTACGGATGTTCGCCATCGCCGAGGCCGGCGGGTACTCGTCCCACAACAGCGCCACCAGGCGATCCGTGGACACCGGCTTGCCGCTGTCCAGCAGCAGCCCGGTCAGCAGCGCCCGCTGCTTCGCCGGCCCGAGCGGTATCGACACACCGTCCCGAAACACCCCCATCGGACCGAGCAACCGGAACTCGAATCGAGGTCCGCTCGGCACGGCGAAATCTGGCACGGCACCCCCTCGGCCCCGTCGCGGTGCTCAGGAAACGACGCACGCGAACGCCCACGCCGACCACGAGGAGCAGATGAACTCGAAACGAGCCGGCAACCCGGCTCAACCGCGGAATTGCCTCATCAACCGTTACGGCGACGGCACGCTGATCATGATGTCCCCCTCGCGATCAACCGGATCGCTGAACGACCGCAGAATACCCCTCGTTCGCACGAAACGGGTAAACGATTTCACCGACGGTTGCGCGATATATAATCGTTCAGCGAGTGCGCGGTGGACGGGCGATCTTCACATAGGTCTCAGGCGTGACGTATTGGCGCCTATTCCCCGCTCTCAGAAGCGATTTCTTAAGAACAACAACGCCGACATCCGTACCGCTGGGATGAACGGCCCGCCGGCACGCAACCGCCGAGGACCCGGGCCGCCGGCATACCGTGTAGGCATGGTTGAGCAGAGCCTCTGGATGCGCAAGGTCGCCGAGAACCCCGGTCACTCGGCGTGGTACATCGAGCGGTTCCGGTCCATGGCTCGCGCGGGCGACGACCTCGGCGGGGAGGCGCGCCTGGTCGACGCGATGGCGCCCCGGCACGCCCACATCCTCGACGCGGGCTGCGGCCCCGGCCGGGTCGGCGGCGCGCTGGCCAGGGCCGGACACGACGTCGTCGGCGTCGACGTGGACCCGATGTTGATCGAGGCCGCCATCCAGGACCATCCCGGGCCGCGCTGGTTGGTGGGCGACCTCGCCGAGCTCGACCTGCCCGCGCGCGGCATCACCGCGCCGTTCGACGCCGTGGTCTGCGCCGGCAACGTGATGGCCTTCCTCGCGCCGAGCACCCGCCGCGAGGTGCTCGGGCGGCTGCGCGCCCACCTCGCGCCGCACGGGCGGGCCGTGATCGGCTTCGGGGCCGGGCGCGACTACGAGTTCGACGAGTTCGCCGAGGACGTGGCCGCCGCCGGGCTCGAGTTCGAGCTGCGACTGTCCACCTGGGACCTGCGCCCGCTCGCCGACGACTCGGACTTCCTGGTCGCCCTGCTGCGCCCTCACCGCAGCGGGTCGTAGGGCGCCAGGTCGATCCCCGGGTCGGCCCCGCGGGCCAGCCGGGCCGCGACCGCACCCGCGTAAGGGCCGATCATCAGGCCGGACGGCCCCAGCCCGTTCACCACCACTAGCCCATCGACCCCCGGGACCGCGCCGAGCAGCGGGCGGCCGTCGGGCCCCATCGGCCGGAACCCGACACGGGTCTCCACATACGTGGCACCGGCCAGCCCCGGTGCCACCGACAGCGCCTCACCGAGCACCTCCGCCATCCCGGCCGCGGTCACCCGATGATCGAAACCGACGCCGTCCTCCCTGGTCGCACCGGCCACCACCCGGGAGTCGTCGAACGCCAGCAGGTAGTGCCGCGACGAGCCCGGCAACACCACCGGCCAGCTCGCCGTGTCCACCCCCGGCAGCCGCAGGTGCACGATCTGCCCGCGCTGCGGAACGACCCGCACCCGCACCCCGAGCGGTTCGAGCAGCTCCGAGGACCACGCACCGGCGGCCGCGACCACCGCGTCGGCGCCCACTAGCTCGTCACCGACCCGCACGCCGCGCACCCCGCCATCGGCGACGATCGACGCCGTGCCCTCGACGACCCGGGCGCCGCGCCGCACCGAGGCGCGCAGCATCGCGTCCCGGACCAGCCGCCCGTCCAGGCGCGCCGCACCCGGGATGTGGACCGCCGCGCCGTCGTGGCCGAGGGGCGGGAACAGCTCGCGCGCGCGGCGGGCACCGATCAGCTCCACCTCGCCGGCCATCGGGGACGCCTCGGCGCGCTCGGTCACCCGGCGCAGAACCTCCTCCGACTCGGCCTCGGTGACCAGCCGCAACGCGCCGACCCGCCGGTGCCCGAGCTCGGTCTCGCCGTCCGAGGCCAACGCCGACAGCAGCTCGCGGTAATGCTCCGCGCCGGCGACCGCGATCCGGTACCAGTCCGGATCCTCCACCCCCGACGACCACGGGCAGACGATGCCCGCGCCGGCCGACGTCGCGCGGCCCGCAACCGCCGAGTCCACCACGACCACGTCCACCCCCGCCCGGACGAGCTCGTAACCGGCCGCCGCACCGACGATGCCGCTACCGACGACAACCACCCGCATCTCCCGCTCCTCCTCCGTCGGCCTTCCCTCATCTTCGGGGTGCGCGCGGCCGCCCGCGCGGGCGGGCTCATCACACAACAATTGTTGGCCATCGTTTGTTGGCCTACTGTTGTGTGCATGACTCGTGGACGCCGGCAGGGGTCGGCCCGCTCGGCGATCCTCGCCGCCGCCCGTCGGTCGCTGGCCAGCAACGGGTACGCGGGCACGACCATCCGGCGCGTCGCGGCCGACGCCGGGGTCGACCCGGCGCTGGTCATGCGCTACTTCCACAGCAAGGAGGGGTTGTTCCGGTCCGCCCTGCGGCGCCCGGCCCCGGCACCCACCGGCGCCGCCTCGCCCGACGGCGAACGCGCCGAGTCACTGCTCCGCCGCTTCCTGGCGCACTGGGAGGACCCGCCCTCGGACCTGACGTTCCAGATCCTGACCCGGTGCGCCAGCACGAACGCCATCGCCGCCGAACGCCTGCACGAGGCCGTCCACGCCGAGATCGCGCGCGCCCTCCCGCACGACGCGTGCGACGCGCTCGACGCCCAGGCCGCCCAGCGAGCCGAGATGGCGGTCGCGCTGCTGCTGGGCATCGCGATGTCGCGGTACCTGATCCCGTTCGCCCCGATGGCCGAGATGGACGCGAGCACGCTCGTCGATGTCGCGGCGCCCGCGATCCACCACTACCTGTCTCCCCAGGGTCTTCCAGGTGTCGCGTCCCGCGACCGCATGACAGCATCGCGGTGACACCCGACCGAGGAGGGCACACCGAGCATGGCCGCCGGCAGCACCGTTGATCACACCACCCTCGCGGCGCTGGCCGCCGGCCTCGGCGGGGACCTGATCACCGACCCGGACGCCATGGACGGCTACCGGCGCGACTGGGCCAGCCTGGTCCCGGCCGGCCAGCCGGCGGCGGTCGCCCGGCCGCGCACCGTCGACGAGGTGTCGCACTGCCTGCGCTGGGCGAACGAGCACGGCGTGAGCGTCGTCCCGCGCGGCGCGGGCACCGGCCTGTCCGGCGGGTCGACCGCCCTGGACGGCTGCCTGGTGGTCTCGCTGACGCGGATGGACCGGATCCGCGAGATCGACGCGGACGAGCGGCTGGCAGTGGTCGAGCCCGGGGTGCTCAACGCCGACGTCGGCCGCGCCGCCGCGCCGCACGGGCTGGTCTACCCGCCCGACCCCGGCAGCTTCGAGATCTCCACCATCGGCGGCAACCTGGCCACCAACGCCGGCGGAATGCGCTGCGTGAAGTACGGGGTGACCCGCAACTCGGTGCTCAGCCTGCAGGTGGTGCTCGCCGACGGGCGGGTGCTGGAAACCGGCCGGCGCACCGTCAAGTCGGTGACCGGCTACGACCTCACCGGCCTGTTCGTCGGTTCCGAGGGCACCCTGGGTGTGATCACCGCGGCGACGCTGCGGCTGCAGCCGAAACCGCCGGGCCAGACGATGACCTTCGTCGCGGTGTTCGAGTCCATACTGGACGCCGGCGAGGCGGTCGCCGCGATCACCCGCGCCGGGTACGTGCCCAGCGTCCTGGAGCTCATGGACCGGGCCACCATCAACGCGATCGAGGACTACAAGCCGCAGGGCCTGGACCGCACCGCGGCGGCGATGCTGATCGGCCAGTCCGACACGGCCGATGCCGAGGACCAGGTCGCCCGGATGGCCGCGTGCTGCGACGCGGCCGGGGCGAGCGCGAGCTTCTGCTCCACCGACCCGTACGAGGCCGACGCGCTGATGGCCGCCCGCCGCCTCGCCGGAACCGCCACCATGGAGGCCGGGCCCACCATCGTCGAGGACGTGGCCGTGCCGCGCGGCAGGCTGACCGACATGCTGCGCGACATCGACGAGATCAGCGCGCGCACCGGCATCGACGTGGCGATCGTGGCGCACGCCGGCGACGGCAACCTGCATCCCACCCTGCGCCTGCCCGACCTCGAAGCGCCCACCCTCGAACGCGCGCACCTCGCGGCGCACCAGATCTGCTCGGCGGCGCTCGCGCTCGGCGGCACGATCACCGGCGAGCACGGCGTCGGCGCGCTCAAGCGGCCCTGGCTGGCCGAGCAGTTCGACGACACCATCGCCTCGGTGCACCAGGCGCTGAAGTCCGCGCTCGACCCGCGCGGGATCCTCAACCCGGGCCGGGGGTTCTGAGGCCGACGGTGGACGAGCCCCGCGCGCGCCACGCGAGCTCGCGCTCCATCAGCGCGCGGCCCTCGTCCCCGATCGCGCCGGCCACGCGCCGGCCGTCCTCGACCCACCGGCGCAGGTCGGTGACGAACTCGACGCCGTTGGCGACGACCGCGTCGAACAGCGCCTCGCCGCGACCGGCGGTGGCGCGCTCCGGGTCGCCGATGTGGCCCAGTGGCGCCAGCGCGCCCTGCTCCTCGGCGTCGAGGTAGTACTGCATCGCGTCCCCGCCCGCGATCAGGTCCTGGGTCAGGAACCGCGTCTCGAACACGTACCCGTGCGAGAAGACCGCGCGGTCCATGTGGACCAGCTCCGGGTGCCGCAGCAGCATGTGCGAGGTCTCGAACTCGTCGCCGTGCAGGCCCCGGCCGCCGTGCTCGCGCAGCTCGCGGTGCGTCGCGCTCATGCTCAGCGGGTCGATCGACGCGAACGCGACGTGCGGGAACTCCCTCTTGACCTCGCGCGAGGCGATGCCGATCACGGGCAGGTTCGCGAGCCGGTGGCCGTTGAACGTGACGATCGCGCGGAAGCCGTGTTCGGCCAGCGAGCGGTACACGTCCTTCAGCAGCGCGATGACGGTCTCCGGCCGCAGGCTGATCGTGCCCGGCTTGTGCATGTGGTGCGCCGCGTCCCCGTACCAGATCGGCGGCGCCACCAGCAGCCCGGCGCGCTCCGCGATCGCCTCCGCGTAGTCGATCGCCTGGTAGCCGTCGGTGCCGAGCGGGAGGTGCGGTCCGTGCACCTCCGTGCTGCCGATCGGCACCAGCACCTCCCGGTGGCGTTCGAGGTGGGCCGCGACCTCTTCGAAGGTCAGGTCGTGAATCCAGACGGACATGGTTCCTCCCGCTCCAGTCGATCAGGATCATCGACGGACAGAAGAAGCCAGCACAAGCGAACGTTTCTGATATGAGCAGTTAGCTAACCTTACGCCGGCGGCGCCCCGAGCTCGGCGAGCAGCTCGACGAAGGCGTGGACGTTGGGGTTGTCGCCGCCGCCCGGACCCCACGCCACGAACACCCGCCGCTCGCCGCCCTCGGGCAGCGGGCGCACGTCCACCCGCGAGCCGAGGTGGCGCGCCGCGATCGCCGGCACCAGCGCCACGCCCATGCCGACCGCGACCAGCGAGACGAGCAGCTCCAGGTCGTTGCAGGCGGACAGCACCCTCGGCTGGAAACCGGCGTTGTGGCAGGCCCGCGCGACCGCCTCGCGGCAGCTGGTGCCGGCGCCGGCGGCCAGCCAGCGCTCGTCGGCGAGGTCGGCCAGCTCGACCCGATGGCCGTCGACCGTCGCCCGGCCGACCGGCATGACCAGGCACATAGCCTCCGAGAAGAGCGTGCGCGTCTGCAGCTCGGCCGCCAGCTCCGGGCCTGGCACCAGCGAGTACTCGTAGCCGAGCGCCAGGTCCAGCTCGCCGAGGCGCAGCTCGTGCATGCTGCGCTCGACCGGCTGCTCGACGACGCCGATGTCGACCAGCGCATGGTCGGTCATGAAGCGTTCGACCGCGCCCGGCAGCAGCCGGCGCGCGACGCTCGGGAACACCCCGAGGCGCAGCGTCCCACCGCCGTGGGTGGCGAGGGCGTCGAGGGCGGCCTGAGCCCGCGCGAGCTCGGAGGCGATCGCCTCCGCGCGCCGCACCAGCACCCGCCCGGCGTCGGTCAGCCGTACGCCGCGCGGCGTGCGGGTGAGCAGCCGGACCTTCGCCTCTCGTTCGAGCGCCGCGATCTGCTGGGAGACCGCCGACGGCGTGAACGACAGCGCACGGGCCGCCTTCGCCAGCGACCCGCGCGCGGCAACCTCGCGAAGGACGGCCAGGCGCCGAGGATCGAGCATGAAGATAAGCTTATCGCTCCTGACTTGGACCGTAACCTGCGTCGCATACAGCTACTTCTTCGCCGTGCTGGCGGACGTAAGGTGAGCGCCGTGGCACGCGGGGTACCGAGCACCGACCGGCCGGAGTACCCGACTCACCGGTGGGCGACCCTGCTGGGGATCGTGTTGATCGCGGTGAACATGCGCGCCGCGATCGCCGCGACGGGGCCTCTGGTGCCGGACATCCGGGCCGATCTCGGGCTGAGCCGCGCGGCGGTCAGCCTGCTCACCACGTTGCCGCTGCTGTGCTTCGGCCTGCTCGCGACCGGCGCCGCCGCGCTCGGGCGCAGGATCGGCAGCGAACGCGCCCTGCTGCTGGCGATGCTGGGCGTGGCCGCCGGCTCCCTGTTGCGGGTCACCCCGGCGACGGCGTGGCTGCTGCTCGGCACGGCGCTGATCGGCGCGGCGGTCGCGGTGGTGAACGTGCTGCTGCCCACGGTCGTCAAGCAGCACTTCGGGCGCCGGGCGTCCGCCGTCACCGGCGTCTACACGGCGGCCCTCATCGCCGGCGCGGCCACCGCATCGGGCCTGAGCGCACCGCTCGCGCGGCTGGACGGGCTCGGCTGGCGTGGCGCGCTGCTCGTCGCGGGCGCGCCGGCGCTGGTCGCGGCGGTCGTGTGGCTGCCTCGGCTGCGCGGGACGCACCTCCCGCCGAAACGGGTGCGCATCTCGGTGCTGAGGAGCAGGGTGACGTGGGCGCTGGCCGTGTTCATGGGCATGCAGTCGCTGCTGTTCTTCGCCATGACCGCGTGGCTGCCGTCGTTGCTGCGCGACGCCGGGGTGTCCGCGTACCGGGCGGGGGTGGCGCTGGCGCTGTTCAACCTGCTCGGCGTGGTCGGCTCGCTGGTGGTCCCCGCGGTCGCCGCGCGGCGGGCCAGCCAGCTGCCTGTCGCGTTCGCGGTGTGCCTGGCGTGGGCGGTCGCGCTCGCCGGGCTGAACTTCGCGCCCGGCTACTACCTGGTGTGGTCGGTGCTGTCCGGGCTCGCCCAGGGCGCGGCGCTCAGCCTCACGCTGACGCTCATCGTGCTGCGCGCACCCGACGCCGACACCGCGCGCGGCCTGTCGGGGACGGTGCAGGGCATCGGCTACCTGCTCGCCGCCACCGGACCGCTCGCCATGGGCACGCTGCGTGACGCCACCCCGGGCTGGGGCGTGCCGCTGCTCGCGCTCGGCCTCGCCACGGCGGTGATGGCCGCGTCGTCGCCCTGGTCGGCCGGGCGCGGGCAGGTGAGGTGACGGCCGCCGTCCTACAGTGGTGGCCGTGCCTGACGAGATCGACAAGTCCATGATCGACGTTGCCGGGCTCACCGCGTACCTGGCCCGGCCGGCCGGCGGTTCGAGCGCCGGCATGCTGCTGCTTCCGATGATCACCGGGATCGGCGCGCAGATACGCGAATGGGCCGACGAGCTGGCCCGCTCCGGGGTCACGGCGCTGTCCTGGGATCCCTGGGAGGGACGGCCGAGCAGCGACGAGACCCCGATCGACGTGCTGTTCGGCTGGATGGCCGAGCTGGACGACGAGAAGTGTCTCGCCGACCAGCGCCGCCTGCTCGACCACCTGTTCGGCGAGCTGGGCTGCTCCCGGGTGGGGACCATCGGCTGGTGCCTGGGCGGGCGGTTCGCGCTGCTGTTGGGCGGGCGCGACGCCCGGCTGGCGAACGTGGTCGCGTACCACCCGACGGTGCCCGGTGAGCCGGCGCCCAACCACACGGTGGACACCGCCGAGCACTGCGCGTTGATCCAGGCGCCGGTGCTGGTGCTCTACCCGGGCGCCGACCACCTGGTGCCGCCGGAAAGCCTGCACCGGCTGCAGGCCGCGCTGCAGTCGCGGGCCACCGGACCCAGCATGGTGCACGTCTACCCGGGCGCCGAGCACGGGTTCAGCTCCAGCACGCGGCACGCCAACCCGGTCAACGCCGAGGCGTTCGCCCTGTCGTGGCCCCAGGTGATGAGCGTCATCCACACCACCACCCGGTAGGTCAGCCACCGGGCCAGCACGGGTTGGCCCGGAGCGTGGCGAAGCCCTTGCGGTCGCCGGGGCCGAACCCGTTGAGCCTGGCGTTGCTCTGCGCCATCAACTCGCCCCGATCGTCCACGTGGCCGAGGCCGAGAACGTGACCGAGCTCGTGCATCACGATCGAACGCGCCCGAAGCCGGCCGCCCTCGGTGTCGAGGATCCTGGCGAAGCCGTCCCGACCGAGCACGATCTGACCGGTGACATAGCGTTTCGACTCCGGTCCCTCCGGCGTGACCGGGTCGCTGCGTCCCGCCCCGACGGCATGGTCCTCCCCGCCGATGTAGGGGTACTCGGCGTGGTCGGCCCAGGCGATCAGGACCGGCGCCCAGCCCTGCCCGTAACGCCCTGGCTGCCGGGCTCGCCGCCACCCCTGGGCCGGCCGCTCGTCGGTGATGCCGTCGTCGACGAAGGTGAACCCGGACGCGGCCTCGGTCATGCGCACCGCGTCGTGGATCAACGCCAGGCCGTCCGGGGGCTGGCCGGCCGGATTGACCACATAGTGGATCGGACGGCACACGTCGTAGCCGACCGGACGGCCCTGAGGTGTCCTGTCCAGGAACAGGTACGGCCCGTTCGCCGGCTCCGGGGCCGGGCGGAGCGGCGGCTCGGCCGTGTCCCCCGGCGCGAGGAAGGCGAGCACGAGCCCGGCCGCCGCCAACGAGACCACCAACCCCACGGCGACCCGGAACAGGTCGACCAACGGCCCCGGCCCCTCGGCGGTCCCCTTGGCGAGAGGGTTCGGGTCAAGGAGCTCCTGTAGCTCCCGAGCCCGATCCCACGCTCGCGCCCGCGACAGAAAGGCGGCCCGCCGAGACCGCATCCACCTACGCGTTCGGCGCACGACAGTCTTCCTACCCCGCACACACCGGGACCTGTCCCCACAGCGGAGCCGTGGTGGCTCAGGTGTTGCGTTCGGACCACTCCCCGAGGTCACGCCGCTCGACGGCCGCGGCCATCAGGTCGGGGAAGGCGTCCGGGGTGCAGGCGAACGCGGGCACCCCGAGCGCGGCCAGGGCGGCCGCGTTCTCGTGGTCGTAGGCGGGCGCGCCCTCGTCGGACAGCGCCAGCAGGACGACGACCTGGACGCCCGCCGCGGTCAGCGACGCGACCCGCCGGAGCATCTCCTCTCGCACGCCGCCCTCGTACAGGTCGCTGACCAGCACGAGGATCGTGTCGTTGGGCCGGGTGACCAGGCTCTGGGCGTAGCCGAGGGCGCGGTTGATGTCGGTGCCGCCGCCGAGCTGGGTGCCGAACAGCAGCTCGACCGGGTCGTGCAGCTGGTCGGTCAGGTCGACCACGGCGGTGTCGAACACGACCAGGGACGTGCGCAGCGAGCGCATCGAGCCCAGCACCGCGCCGAACACGCCGGCGTAGACGACCGAGGCCGCCATCGAGCCGCTCTGGTCGATGCACAGCACCACGTCACGCTTGACCGCCTGCTGCCGCCGCCCGTACCCGATCAGCCGCTCCGGCACGAGGGTGCGGTGCTCGGGCAGGTAGTGGCGGAGGTTCGCGCGGATGGTGCGTTCCCAGTCGACGTCGGCGAGCCGCCGAGGCCGCGAGAGCCGGGCCGACCGGTCCAGCGCCCCGCCGACCGCCGAGCGGGTCCGCTGGGCCAGGCGCCTCTCCAGCTCCCGCACGACCGTGCGGACGACCGCCCGGGCGGACTCGCGGGCGCGGTCGGGCAGCACGCGGTTCAGCGACAGCAGCGTGCCGACCAGGTGCACGTCGGGCTCGACCGCGTCGAGCATCTCCGGCTCCATCAGCAGCCGGGTCAGGTCGAGCCGCTCGATCGCGTCCTTCTGCATGACCTGGACGACGGTGGAGGGGAAGTAGCCTCGGATGTCGCCCAGCCAGCGCGCGACCGCCGGAGCCGAGTCGCCCAGCCCGCCGGCGCGGCGCCCGGGCTCCTCGCGGGTGCCGTAGAGCTTCTCCAGCGCCGCGTCCATCCGCGCCTCGTCGCCCGACAGCGACACGCCGGTGCCGTCGGCCGACTCTCCGCCCAGCACGAGGCGCCACCGTCTGAGCCTGTCCTGAGGCGTGCTCATGCGCCGGCCTCCCAGCCGAGGATCCGCAGGGCCGCCGCGACGGCCGGAGCCGCGCGCCCCTCGTCCACCTCGTCACCATGAGCGGCGCCGTGAGCGGCGCCGTGAGCGGCGCGGTGAGCGGCGCCGGGGGCCGTGTCGGTGCCGAGGTGGCGGACCCGTTCGCCGATCGCGCGGCGCTGCGCGGCGGCGTACCCGCCGAACGTGCGGCGCAGCAGCGGCAGCACGTCGGTGAACGAGTCGCCGGGCAGCCCGGCGATCCAGCCGTCCACCAGGCGCAGCAGCTCCTCGTCGTGCACCAGGATCAGGCCGCCGCCGGACAGGAAGCCCTCCACCCAGGCGGCCGCCCGGCCCGGCGCCGCGCCGACCGACACCGCGCGGGCCATCCGGTCGGGGACGTCGGGGAGCAGGCCCGCGTCCAGCAGCAGGCGGGTCAGGCGGCCTTCGAGCAGCCCGTGCAGGTCCGTGCGGTCGACGATGCCGGCCAGGGTGCGGCGCCAGCGCGTCAGGTGGTCGTCGTGCGCCAGCAGGGCGAGGGCGTCGTGGACGGCGTCGACGTGTTCGAGCAGCTCCCGTGCGGCGTCGTCGTCCAGGCCGGACACGGCCGGCGGCAGGCCGACGCAGATCCGCACGACCAGGCCGTCCACCACCGCCTGGAGCGGGCCGGTCGCGGTGCCGCGCACGTCCCCGTAGCGCAGCGCGCGCACCAGGGCGGGCAGCGCGGACATCAGGTGCACGACGTCGGTGTCGACGGCGGCGCGGTCGGCCAGGGACCGCACCACCCTCGGCAGCGCGTCCGCGAGGTCGGCCAGCAGGCAGCGCTCGGCGACCGAGGTGAGCTCCGAGAGCGCGGTGGCCTCGGCGGCGATCGCCTCGGCGCGGGCGGTGGCGGCGCGGTGGACGGTGGTGCCCCACGCGCTCGCCTCGATCAGCTCGACGTCGAGCTCCGGGCGCCACATCAGCGTCCAGGTCTCCCGGAACGTGCCCTTGGACCGGCCCGCGTCCTTCGGTTCGCCCCAGTCGACGTCCAGCAGCCGCAGCCGGTGCAGCAGTCGGCTGCGCTCCAGGTCCGTGGGCTTGCGCAGGTCGAGGTCCTGCTCCTTGGCGAGCGCGGACGGCTTGAGGCGCAACCGCCGCTGCTCGGCCAGCAGGTCGCGCTGCAGCGGCACCATCGGCGTCCGCTCGGGCACGGCGCCGAGCCGTTCGGCGACCACCATCCGCCGCCCGATCAGCTCCACCGGGAGGTCGGCGCCCTCGCACAGCACCGCCCGGGTCGCCTCGGTGACCTCGTCGAGCCCGGCCAGCGGGCGCCCGCGCAGGGCGGCGAGCGCCTCCGCCAGCCGTACCGCCTCGATGACGTGCGCCGAGGAGACGTGCAGGTCCTCCTCGCGCAGGACGCGCGCCGCGGCGGTCAGCCAGCGTTCGAGCGGCCGGTCGGGTGCGGTGAACAGGTGGTGGTACCAGCCGGGGGAGCCGACGCCCGCGCCGTAGCCCGAGCGGGTCGCCAGCCGGCCGTGCGTCCACGGCACCCAGGTCACGGCGACCTTCGCGGTGGGCAGGCCGCGCAGGGTCCGGTCGTCCTGGCTCTCGGGGACCTTCTCGACCAGGGCGGGAACGTGCCAGGCGCCGCAGACGACCGCTACCCGTTCGTACCCTTCGCCGAGCGTGCGGCGCAGGGTCCGGCGCATGTGCGCCTCGCGCTGTTCCTCACGCCGAGGTGCCTTTGGCAGTTGCTCGCGCAGCTCCGCCATCGCCTCACCGATCGCCGGGAACGGCGACGGGCCGTCGTCGCGGTGCTCCACGACGTCGTCCCACCATCGTTCGGCGTCGTCGTACCCGGCGGCCTCGGCGAGCCAGCCCAGCGGGTCGAGCCTGATCTCCTCCTCGGCGGGATCATCGGGACCGTCGCCCGAGGCGGGGACGAGCAGGTGCGCGGCCGGCAGGTCGCAGAACCGCACCGGCACGCCGGCGCCGAGGGCGTGCCGGATCGCCTGCCATTCGGGGCTGAACTCGGCGAACGGCCAGAACGCGGCCTCGCGGTCGTCGCCGGGGGTGTAGGCGAGTATCGCGACGGGTGGGACCATCTCGGGGTCGGCCGCCAGCTCGACGATCTGCTCGGCCTCGGGCGGCCCCTCGATCAGGACCACCTCCGGGTCGAGCCGCGCCAACGCCCGCCGCACCGCCCGCGCCGACCCCGGCCCGTGATGCCGAACGCCGTAGACCTCGACGGTGGTCAAGAGACGTCTCGGCAGGCGCGGTAGAAGTCCCGCCATTCGGGGCGCTCGCGGACGACGGTTTCGAGGTACTCCTGCCAGACCACCTGGTCCGACACCGGGTCCTGGACGACGGCGCCGACGATGCCGCCCGCCACGTCGGCGGCCCGCAGCACGCCGTCGCCGAAGTGCGCGGCCAGCGCCAGCCCGTTGGTGATGACCGAGATGGCCTCGGCCGTGCTGAGGGTGCCGCTGGGCGACTTGAGCTTGGTGCGGCCGTCGCCGGTGAGCCCGCCGCGCAGCTCGCGGAAGATCGTGACCACCCGCCGGATCTCCTCCAGGCCGGCCGGGGTCTCCGGCAGCTCCAGCGCCGTGCCGATCTGGTCGACGCGGCGGGAGACGATGTCCACCTCGTCGTCCACGCTCTCCGGCAGCGGCAGCACGACCGTGTTGAACCGCCGTCGCAACGCGCTGGACAGCTCGTTCACACCCCGGTCGCGGTCGTTGGCGGTCGCGATGACCGTGAAGCCCTTGCGGGCCTGGACCTCGGTGTTGAGCTCCGGGACCGGCAGCGTCTTCTCGGACAGGATCGTGATGAGGCTGTCCTGGACGTCGCTGGGCATCCGGGTCAGCTCCTCGATCCTGGCGACGGCCCCGATCCGCATCGCGTGCATCAGCGGACTCTCCACCAGCGCCTTCTCCGAGGGGCCTTCGGCCAGCAGGCGCGCGTAGTTCCACCCGTACCGGATCGCCTCCTCGGCCGTGCCCGCGGTGCCCTGCACCAGCAGCGTGGAGTCGCCGCCGACGGCGGCCGCCAGGTGCTCGGAGACCCAGGTCTTGGCGGTGCCGGGCACGCCGAGCAGCAGCAGCGCCCGGTCGGTGGCCAGCGTCGCCACCGCGACCTCCATCAGCCGGCGCGGGCCCACGTACTTCGGGGTGACCCGGGAGCCGTCGGGGAGGTCGCCGCCCAGCAGGTAGGTGGTGACGGCCCAGGGCGACAGCCGCCAGCCGACCGGGCGTGGCCGGTCGTCGTGCTCGGCCAGCCGCGCCAGCTCGTCGGCGTACTCCTGTTCCGCGTGCGGTCGCAGAACGGCGTTGTCGGTCACGGGGCAAGCTCCTTCAGCATCTCGTCGCGGAAGCGCAGCGTCTCGGTGAGCTCGGTGATGGTGTCCGCGCCGTGCCGCCGCGCGAGGTCGTCCAGGCGGGGCGCGACCTCGGGGTCCAGGCGCAGGTCGGCGAGCCGGCACAGCCGGGTGAGCGTGGGCTCGTACCGGTGGGTGGCGCGTTCGGCCGCAGCCGCCACGGTGGCGACCACGGCGTCGGCGAGCCGGCCGGTCCAGGGGCCGGGCACTCGTTCGAGGACCGTCGGCACGGACCGCCCGTCCACCCCTCGGATCAGCTCGGCCGCGGCGGGGGTTCGCTCGGGCTCGGGCAGCACGGAGATCAGGTCGGCGAGCGCCGCCGGTTCGTCGGCCAGCACGCCGCCCGTGACCAGGGCGCGGGTCCATTCGGTGTCGCGCTGGCGCAGCGCCGCGCCGGCCCAGCCGAGATGCACGTCGCGGGCGGCGCGGTCCCCGGCATCGATCACCGGAAGGCGGACGATCTCCGTCGGCGGCAGCCCGAACAGCTCGGTCCAGGTGGACAGCGGCGTGCGGGCCAGGATCTCGTGCGGCCAGGCCGCCGGCGGCGCAACGCCGTCCCTGGCCAGGCCTTCGTCGTGGGTACGCGGCGGTTCGACCAGGATCCGGGCCCGCGGCGTGGGCCGCAGGCAGGCACGGGCCCTGGCCGCCATCCGCTCCCCGTAGGCCGAGCCCGGCAGCCGGGCGAGCAGGTCGGAGGCGAGCTGGCGCACCTCCTTGCCCCGGTCGTCGAGCGCGGACTCTAGGAAGTCCTCGTCCGCGAGCGACAGGCCGTGCTCGAAGGTGGCGAGGAACGCCGCGCGGTCGGGCGCCGGCTCCTTCGGCCACGTCTCGCGCAGCGTCTCCCGCGCGGTGGCCGGGTCGGTGCCGCGCAGCCGGGTGAGGTGGGCGACGCGCTGGTTGCGGGTGCCGGTCTCCCACCCGTCCGGCCCCTCACCGGGGTCGGTGCCGGCCAGATAGGCCCAGTCGGTGTTCAGCAGCGCCAGCCACACGCCGCGGCGCCCCGAGGCCCTGGCGATGGACGCGCGCAGCATCCGGTCGCCGCGCCCCCTCTCCAGCAGCTCGGGCAGCAGTCGCGCGGGCACTCTCCGGCCGTGCGCCGAGGCCGCGTCCAGCCACTCGGGCAGCACCCGGATCCGCTCGCCGCCCAGGATCCGTTCCAGCCGCCGCGCCGCCTCGGGCGGCACCGCCGGAAGGTCCTCCGCCGGCGCCGGGGCGATCGCCTCGGCCCCGATGCCGTTCCCCGGCGTCCGGCCCGCCCGGCGGCGCAGCGTCAACACCGCCGCCTGGTCGAGCAGCCGCCCCGCCGCGTCGCCCTGCTCCGGCGCCTCGGGCAGCACCGGCACGGCCCGCCGCCGGGTACCGAGCAGCGCGGCGCTCACGTGCCGGTCCCACACGTTCGCGGGCTCCTGGCTCACAGGATCACGACCCCCTCTGTCCGGTGCCAGACCGCCAGGGCACGCAGCCCACTCGGCGTCCACTCCCCCGCGAGCGTCACCGGGTTGCCGCCGGAGACCGCCAGCAGCCGCCACGGCTCGGCCGCCCGCAACGGGAGCACCTCGCCGGCGTCGTCGATGACGTGGAGCCGGCCCTGGGCGGTCCACCCCAGCCGGCCGGCGGCCAGCACGGCGGGCCAGCGGTCCAGCCAGGGGTCGCGGGCAAGGGCCGCCGCATGCTCGTCGAGCACCGCCCGCACGCTCGTCCCGGTCGGCACGGCCGGCTCGGGCGCACCGTGTCGCCGGGCCACCAGCGCGCGCAGCGGCTGCGCTCCCGGGTAGAAGGCCAGCTCGGCGTCGACCGCCGTGCCCACGACCAGGGACGCGTCCAACGGCCGCCCCGGGGCCGCGAACGACAGCACCAGCGCCGGCCGCCCGCTCGCGCGCCCGCGCAGCCAGACCCGCCTGGTCGTGAGCTGGTCGGTGGCCACGTCTCGGCTGGCCGTCACACACCAGCGGTCCCGGAGCCGCTCGCCGTCGCTGAGGACATCCTCCTGCGCCACCGTGAACCCCACCCGGGTGCGCACGGTGTCCCGCAGCGCGGCGGGCAGCTCGTCGCGGCGTTGGTAGGCCCGCACGAGCAGGCGCAGCAGGGCGTACTCGGCCAGCAGCCGGCCCGGCCACCCCGGCTGCCTCGGGACCGCCGCGAGGGCCTTGACCTGTCCCGCCAGCGCGCCGGCCTGCGCGTCCACCAGGCGCCGGGCGGCGTCGTCCCACAGCCGGTACGGGGCCTTCTCCGCCTGCGCCAGCCCGTGCTCGACCTGGTCGCGCAGCCACTGGTCGAGCTCCGCCAGGCCTTCGCCAACCCGCCGCTCGCGCCGTTCGGCGGTCTTGGGGACCCTGGTCTTGGTGTCCTTGGTCTTGGTGGCCGCCGTGACCCTGCGCTCCAGCGCCCGCTGGGCGCGCCCGTCGCGCTCCTGGAGCCACTCGGCCACCCAGGGCGGGCGCGCACCGCCCCCGACCTCGCCGTCGCTCCACAGCAGCAGCAGCCCGAGCGCGTGCTTGCAGGGGAACTTGCGGCTGGGGCACGAGCAGCGGAACGCGGGCTCGGCCAGGTCGACGCTCACCTGGTAGGCGCTCTTGCCGCTGCCTCGGCACTCGCCCCAGACGGCCCCGTCGTCGCCGCCCGTCCCGCTCCACGTGGTGGGCTTGGCGACCCCGCCCGCCGCCTTCGCCGACGCCGCGTCGGGCGCGAGGCCGAGCACCTGCTCCCGATCCCACCGATCGCTCACGCGGGCGAAACTATCGGCAGGGTCGGACAATCTCTCACCTGATTACGCGGCGCCCGCGCGCAGCGAGCGGAGCAGGTCGGCGAGGCCGCCCCTGGCCCGGCCCCGGGTTCGCGCACTGGTGAGTACTCGCAGGTCGGCGGGCTGCCGAAGCCGGTATCCGGCCTCGGCCATCGCGCGCCACAGGCCGTGTTCCTCGCCGTGACCGCGCGCGGGGAAGCCACCGCGGTGGCGGTAGGCGTCGGCGCGCACGCCCAGGTTGGCCGCGTAGACGTGGCGGTGGCTGTCCCGATGGATCCGCCCGTCCACGACGCGGTGGTAGGAGGCTCGCGCGGCGGCCTCCAGCGCGCTCTCGTCGTCGAGGTCCGCGAGCCCGGCCACACCGTGCGCCCCGTCGCGACCGTGGCGGAGCTGGTCGGCCGCCCAGCTGGTCGGCACCGTGGTGTCCGCGTCGGTGCTGAGCAGCCAGACCTGCTCCGGCGGGGCGGGGCGCAGCCGTCGCAGCAGGTCGCGCACGCCGATGTCGCGGACCAGGCCCACGCCGGTGCCGACGGGGCGTCGGTGGACGGGCAGGATGCGCGCGGCCGGCCACCCGCGCAGTTGTTCGAGGGCGCGGCAGCGCGTGCGGTCGGCGCACCTGTCCAGCACCACGGTGACCGCGACCCGCACGCCCCGGGGCAGCCGGTCCAGGGCCGCTCTCACGCTGCGCAGGCACCGTTCGATCCGGGCCTCCTCGTTGTGGGCGGGGACCATGACCCCGGCCGCGTTGATCATCGGCGCCTCAGCACCCGCACCACGAACCGTTCGTCGACGTGCTCGACCAGCTCCTCCAGCTCGGGCCGGGCGCGCACCAGCGCCGCCGTGGCCTCACCGTCCCTCGGCGCCTCCGCCGGCCACTCCCGCCAGTGCGCCAGCACCAGGTCCCCGCCCGGTCGCAGGGCGCGCAGGGTCGCGTCGAGCGTCGCCCGCACCGTCCGGTCGTCCAGGTAGTAGAGCACCTCGCTGAACACGGCCAGGTCGAGCCCCTCGTCCGGGACGCCGGCCGGCAGGGCGCGCTCGACGACGCGGACCCCGGGGTGGCCGGCCGTGTTCCGCCTGGCCGTGCGGGCCGCCTCGGTGACCGGCTCGGTGGCGTGCAGCCGCTCGCACCGCTCGGCCAGCTCGACGGTCAGGATCCCGGTGCCGCAGCCCGGTTCGAATCCGGCGCGGTAGCGCTCGCGGGGCAGGCTCGCGAGCAGGACCTCGCGCTTGCGGCGCTCGTACCAGGAGTGGGCGTGCCACGGGTCGGCCTGCTCGGCGTAGAGCGCGGCGAACCGGCGAAGCGGTGCGCTGGCCGGCCGGGGTTCCCGGAACACCAGCTCGGCCGGGCGTTCGAGGTGCGCGAGCAGCTCCGGGCCGACCACCGGCGCCGCGCCCCCCGGTGCCTTGTCGACCTGCGAGGTGAAGCGGGAGCACGCCGCCAGCTTCGACGCCAGGTCCGAGGGGTCCAGCGGCAGCAGCCGCGCCCGGTCCCAGTGGATCCGGGGGTCGTCGGGCTCCATCCACGGCCACATCCAGATCGGGTATCCCCAGCCGTATGCGGTGCTGGGGGCGGCGGCCGAGGCGGCGCGACCGGCGGCCCGGTGATCGGAATGGGGGTCCTCGGTCCACGGCGCGAGATAGGCGTCGGCGTCGGCGAGCAGCGGGGCGAGACGGTCGGTCAGCTCGCCGACGTGCTCGGCCAGGCCGGCGTCGGGCAGCCCGAGCCACTGGACCGGAACGTCCCCCAGCCCTCGGCCGCGCAGCACGGCGTGCAGCTCGGCGCGGCGGACCCGGCCGAGCTCGCGGCGCCGCTCGGGTCCGAGACCCGGATAGGCGGCCTCGCCGTCGCTGGCCACCACCAGCGCGAGCCGCACGCCCGCCCGGTGCGCGACCGCCAGGGCACCGCCGGCGCCGAGCGTCTCGTCGTCCGGGTGCGCCGCGACCACCACGAGCCGCCGGTAGCCGCCGGGGTCGAACGGCAGGGGCGCGCCGTCGGCCAGCGCCCGGCTCCAGCGCCGCGGCGCGGTGACCGGCCGCCGGCCGCCACCCCGGTCCGAGGTCACGCTCACCGCCCGCACCCGGCGAGCAGCGCCGCGCCCAGCTCCGCGTTGTCGCGCTCGCCGTGGTGCTGGCGCACGTACATCTGCAGGTCGGCGAGCTGGCCGGCGAGGTGGCCGTCGCCGCTCCACGCCGCCGGCCCCAGGATGCGCGGCACCCGGTCGATCACCTCTCGGCAGGCGTGCTCGACGGCGCCCCGGATGGTGGCGACGGAGACCTTGTGGTCACCCCTCGGCAGCGCGTCGAGCTCGTAGGCGGTGTCCCGCAGCAGGGCGTGCGCGGCGGCGAGCATCGCGTGCAGCTCGCCGAGGTGGGCCAGCGCGTGCGGGTCACCGCCGCCTCCCCGCCGGAGGTGCTCGGACGTCCTGTCCCACAGCCCGGCCGCCCCGCCCCACCACACGGCGGCCACCCCGCCCCCGCCGGCCGCGAAGCCCGGCCGACCGGTGTACCAGCCGGGGCCGCCCACCATCCGGTCCACCGCCACCGACTTGAACGACACGTCCGAGGTGTCGGTGGCCGCCATGCCGTCCGCCCGCCACACCCCCGGGTCCACGGAGATCCCGTCCCGGTCCAGCGCGACCTCGACCAGCACCGGCGACGAGCCGTCGGGGCGAGGCTGGGCGACGACCAGGGCGCGGTCGAGCATCCGCGCGCCCGAGCAGAACCGCACCCGCCCGCGCACCGCCGGCCGGCCGTTCCGGTCGCGTTCCAGCCGCGCGCCGGCCCCACCGGGTCGGGCGGCCCACACCCCGTAGAGCGCGCCGGCCCTCGGCGGCAGGCCGGCCTCGGCAAGGATCGCCACCGCGTCCACGTGCCCCTCCGCCAGCCGGGCCACGGCGAGGTCGGACCGGCCCCAACCGGCCAGCGCGGCCCACCGCCGCGCCGTGTTGCCCCCGCGCGGCTCGGGCAGCACCAGCTGCCCGGACTCGAACATCACCCGCACGGCCTTCCCGACCGCGTCACAGCCCTGGCTCGACACCCCGCCGCCCTCCGCCGGCACCGGCTAGCTCGCGGACACGCCCGGCAGCGTGCGGACCCGTGCCTCCACGAACCCCGCCCGCACCCGCGTCTCGAAGCCCGGCACCGCCGCGGTCGCCGGCCCGTGCACCACCGCACCGTCGTCGACCCTGAACACGCTCGCGTGCCAGGGACAGGTCACGTGCAGCTCGGCACCGACCGCGTCGAGCTGGCCCTCGTGCAGCGGCGCCGACAGGTGCGGGCAACGGTCCGACATCACGCTGACCCGCTCGTCCGTCCGCGAACCGTCCCGGGCGTGGCGCAGCACGAACACCGGCACGTCGCCGATGACCCTGCGGACCGGTTCCCCTTCCGGAAGCTCGGCGAGCCGCTCCACCCGCCGCCAGTCGCCCGGGCCGACGTGCTGCACCTCCTCGCCGTGGTTGGCGCCGCTGGCCTGCCGGTAGCTCAGGTGCCCGCCCAGCGCGGCGGCCACGGCACCGAGCGCCCCGCCGGCCACCGAGAACAACCGACCGCCGCCTCGGCCGCCCCGGCGTCGCAGCAACGCGCCGACGTAACAACCGACCGCCGCCGCGTTCACGCCGGCGTGCACCAGCCCGACCCGCTGCTGCTCCTCGTGCCCGTCGGTGTAGTCCGCCCAGCCCGCACTCGCCGTCGGCACCGTCGCCACCAACCCGACGGCGATCAGCCCACTCGACTCGCGCCGACCACCGCCCACCGCGTCCACCAGGCTCGCCGACAGGAACGAACCCAACGCCAGCTGCGCCAACGCCGGATGCAGGGGATGGCCCAGCCACACGCCGTGCAGCGCATCCTTGATCCGCCGGTCCCGGAGCAACCGTTGGCCCAGGTCCCGCAGCCAGCCGGCCGGGCGGTCAAGCGCGACCGCGCTCTCGACGCGATGCAGGGGTCTGTCGGTGAGGCTCATGCCCGTGGGATGGCCGGTGACAAGCCGTTCAAACCCGCGCGGGCGTCACGGCGTCGCCTGAGCGGTCGCCATGTCCCTCGGCCGCGAGGGGTGCGCATCGATCAAGAGCGACAGTCGGCTCAGTGCGTCATGAGCCGATTCCGAACGGAGCTCTTCCTCGGCGCCGCGGTGCTCTACCAGGGCCAGAGCCACAACCGTCGCGGTAAGCTCCTGCAGCGCGCCCGACCCGCCGGCCTGCCCGGAATCCGCGATCAGCTCGCGGGACAGGTCGAACGCTTTCCGCACCATGGCGTCGGAAGACGGAAGCTCGTTGAAATCGACACCCCTGTCGGCCTCGCTCATGGCGAGAGCAAAACCGTTGTAGACCCCTCTGAAAACTCTCACGCTGTCGATGTCGGCCATGGGATCGCCTACCCGGCCAGCCGCCGGTTACACCGACAAGCCGGCGAGGTGTAGGCACCGCGTGACGGGGTAAACGGCCCGATGGCAGGTAGCGCGGCCTATGTGGTGATGCTGGCGGCCGGTGTGGTGATCGTCGTGGTCGACGGTCAGCTGCTGCGGCGCTACGGCCCCGCGTACCTCGAGTCGGCCACCCGGGACCCACGCCGCGCCCGACGGCAGGCGACCCTGGTGGCGATCCTGTTCCACCTGGTCATGTTCGGGGTCGTCGCGCTGGTTGCCTCGATCGGGTTCGCCGAGAACCCGCCGGTGACGTCGGTCGTCGCCCGGGTCGGGGTGCTGTTGCTGCTGACCGCGGCCGCGCATGCGATGGCCCTGTACGCGCTGGGCCGGCTCCGCAACGGGCGCGGGGCGGCGGAGCTGGCGGATGCCGGCATGGCCCCCGGCCGGACTCGCCGCCCACGCCCGCCCCGACCCGCGAGGCCCGCGCCGAGGGCCGAGGCCGGCGACACGCCCGCCGACGCGCCGGGAACATGATCACGGTGGCGGGTGAGGGGTGCGCGGGTGCAAGGATCACGAGCCAGCAGGGCCAGCGGGTACCCGGCGGCGGTCGGGCTCACCCTGCTCGCGCTGACGCCCTTCAGCGTGCTGTCCACCTCGACCTATCTGGTCACCGACCAGATGGCGGCGGATCTGCACACGGGCCGGTCCGGGGTGCAGCTCAGCCAGGCGCTGGCCAACGCCGGCTACGCGCTGTTCGTGGTGGTCGCCGCCGCGCTGGCCCGTCGGCTCCCGGCGCGGACGCTCGGTGTGGCCGGCCAGTCGGCGGCCGCCGTCGGCGCCCTGTTGTGCGCCTGCTCGCCCGGCCTGGGGACGTTCACCTCGGGCCGGGTGCTGCACGCCGCCGCGACCGGCACGATGTTGGTGGTCGCGCTGCCGCCGCTGGTCACCGGCCAGCCGCCGAACCGCATGCCGGCCACCGTGGTGTTCCTCAACGTCGGCCTGTTCGGTGCGGCCACCCTCGGCCCGAGCCTGGGCGGCCTGGCCTCGGGCTGGCACGCCTGGCGGGCGTTGTTCGGCCTCGCCGCCGCGCTCGCCGTGGCGGGTGCGGTGCCGGCGGCGCGGACGCTGGACCGCGCCAGGCCCGAGCGTCCCCGAACCCGCACGGCGCCGGCGGTCGTCCTCGCGGCGGCCGCCACGATCCCGTCCTTCCTCGGCGTGAGCCTCCTGGGCCGCCAGCCGCCGACCTCCGCCGAGTTCCTGGTGCCCACCGGCGTCGGCCTTGCCGCGCTGGTCGTCCTCGTGGTCAGCGAGTACCGGCGCGCCGACCCGGTGCTGGCGGTGCGCGCGGTCGCGCACACCCTGCCGGTGATCGGCATCTGCAACGCGATGCTCGCCGGCGCCGGGTTCACCCTGCTCACCGAGGTCGGCATGGCGCTACTCGTGCAGGTCGAGCACCGGAGCCCGTGGACGGTGAGCGCCACGATGAGCACGCTGGTGCTGGGCATGGCGGGCGCCGCGTGGCTGTTCCGCTCGACGCTGCGCAGCCGGTGGCTGCCCGCCACGGTGATCGGTGGGCTGCTCGCGGTCGCGGCGGCCGGCGCCACGCTGGCCGGCCTCGGCTCGGTGCCCGGACCACCGCTGGTCGCCGCGGCCGGGCTGCTGCTCGGCTTCGGCGCCGGGGCCGGAGTGGCGCCCGGGCTGCTGCTCGCCGCCCTCAGCGTGCCCGGCGACGAGCTCGCCGGGGCCTTCGGCCTGGTCCAGCTGCTGCGCATCCAGGGCGCGTTCCTGGTCGGCCCGATCGTGCCGGCCCTGCTCGCCGCCCCCGACCCGATGGCCGCGATCGGCACCGCCGCGATCGCCGTGGCGGCGGTCGCGCTGCTCGGCGCCGTCGCCCTCACCGCGCTGCTGCTCGCCGGCGGCGCCCGCCCGCACAGCCCGGACGTGCACGCCTGGGTGCACGGGCAGAGCGCCGGCTTCCACTCGCCCCGGCTCGGCGGCCTGCTGCGCGACGACCCCGACGAGTAGGTCGCCGTTATCCCTGGACGATCTCGCCGCCGACCGGGGCGAGGACCTCGCCGGTGTGCTCGGCGTCGGCGTCCTCGTGCTCGGACAGGTAGCTGATCGCCACGTCCGCGCCCTCCTTGGCGAACGCGATCGCGACGGCCCGCCCGATGCCGGAGTCTCCCCCGGTCACGAGCGCCTTCTTGCCGTCCAACAGGCCGGTGCCCCGGTAGCCGGCCATCTCGTCGTGGGGCTGGGGCGTCATCTCCCCGGTCCGGCCGGGCGGCGACTGCCGCTGGGCGGGCCCACACCCGCCGCCGCCCGTACATAGCCGATGCGGCAACGGGTATGTCCGACGCGTCGACACCCGAGAGGAGCGCGGCGGATGGACCACGGTGAGGCGCCCGTGCTGGAGGCGCTGTCGCGTTACCACGAGCGCGGGCACACCGCGTTCACCCCGCCCGGCCACAAGCAGGGCCGGGGCGCCGACCCGAGGGTGCGCGCGGTGCTCGGCGAGGACGTCTTCCGCAACGACGTGCTGGCCATCAGCGGGCTGGACGACCGCGCGTCCTCCGGCAGGGTCGTCGCGCGCGCCCAGGAGCTGATGGCCGACGCGGTCGGCGCGGACCACACGCTGTTCTCCACCTGCGGCAGCTCGCTGTCGGTGAAGAGCGCGATGCTGGCCGTGGCGGGGCGTCACGGCACGATTCTCGCCGGCCGCGACGCGCACAAGTCGGTGATCTCCGGGCTGGTCCTGTCCGGGCTGCGGCCGTTCTGGATCCACCCCCGCTGGGACCCCGACCTGCACCTGGCCCACCCGCCCTCGCCGGAGGACGTCGGCCGCGCCCTCGACGAGAGCCCCGACGTCGCCGGCGTCCTGATCACCAGCCCGACGCCGTACGGCACCTGCGCCGACCTGGACGGCATCGCCTCGGTGTGCCACCAGCGGGGCAAGCCGCTGCTGGTCGACGAGGCGTGGGGCGCGCACCTGCCGTTCCACGAGGAGCTGCCCACCTGGGCGATGAACGCCGGCGCGGACCTGTGCGTGGCCAGCGTCCACAAGATGGGCTGCGGGTTCGAACAGGGCTCGATGTTCCACGTCCGGGGCGGGCGCATCGACGTCTCGCACCTGGGCGCGTGCGCGGACATGCTGTCCACGACCAGCCCCAACGTGATCGTCTACGCCGGCATGGACGGGTGGCGCCGCCAGATGGTCCAGCACGGCCACGAGCTGCTCTCCGCCGCGTTGAAGCTGGCCGGCACGGTGCGCCACCGGCTCGACGGGCTGCCCGGGCTGCGCGTGCTGGAGCGGGAGCTGGTGCGGGCCGAGGCGTCGCGCCAGCTCGACCGGCTGAAGGTGCTCATCGACGTGTCCGAGCTGGGGATCTCCGGCTACCAGGCCGCCGACTGGCTGCGCGAGCACCGGGCCGTCGACATGGGCCTCTCCGACCACCGCCGCATCGAGGCGCAGCTGACCGTCGGCGACGACGACACCACCGCCGAGGTGCTCATCGACTCGATCGCCGCGCTCGCCACCGCCGCCGACGGGCTCCCGACCCCCCGGCGGGTCGACCTGCCCTCCCCGCGCGAGCTCGAGCTGGAGACGGTCATGCTGCCCCGCGACGCGTTCTTCGCGCCGTGCGAGGACGTGCCGGTCGCGCGGGCGGCCGGCCGCGTCTGCGCCGAGCAGGTCACCCCGTACCCGCCCGGCATCCCGGTGCTGCTGCCGGGCGAGCGGATCGGCCAGGCGGCGCTGGACTATCTGGTCACCGGGGTGGCGGCCGGCATGATGCTGCCCGACCCCGCCGACCCCCAGCTGCGCACCGTGCGGGTGGTCAGGTAGCCATCGAGGCGGGCCGAGCCGCCGCGAACCGGGCCAGGACGCTGGTCCTCGCCGAACGCAGCACGTCGCGGCGGCGCGCGCCGTCCATCATGTTCGCGCCCATGACGCCCAGGTCGGCCGCGTTCGGGGTCAGCACCCTCACCCCGGCCCCGGCCGCGCGCAGCGCCGCGACCTCCCGCCGCAGCCGGTTGGTCACCGCCCGGCGCCAGCGGCGCTCCAGCCAGGCCAGCGGCGCCCGGGGCCGGTCCAGCTCGAACGCGCCGAGCGGCGCCAGCACCAGCACCTCGTCCAGCCCGGCGTCGTCGAGCAGGTCGGCGTTGAACGGCGAGCACACGCCCCCGTCCACGTACGGCACCCCCCGGATCGGCACCGGGGCGTACCAGGCCGGCACCGCGCAGGAGGCGGTGACCGCGCGGGCCAGCGACACCCTCGGCGCCTCCGGCCGGCCGAAACCCACCCGCGCCCCGGTGTGGTAGTTCATCGCGGCGATCCAGGTGCCGTCCGGCCACCGCCCGCCCGGGTGCGCGCCGTCGACCAACCCGCGCAGCCCCCGCAACGACCGGCGTCCCCTCGGCAGCAGGGCCGCGCAGACGGCGCCCGGCGGCAACCGCCACGGCGCGCGCAGCGCCCTGGCGGCCAACCGGGGCGAGCCGAGCCCCAGCCGGCGCAGGCCCGGCAACACGGGCTCGCCGTCCAGGTCGAAGGCCACCGTCGGCGGCGGGGGCTCGGGCAGGTCCATGCCCCGCGCGCTCGCCGTGTCGCCCCGGTGCTCCCGGTACAGCTCGGCGGGCGAGCGGCCGGCGCGCAACAGCGCCGCCAGCACCGCCCCCGCCGAGGTCCCCACCATCACGTCGGCGTCCCTCGGGTCCCAACCGGTGGCGTCCTCGACGGCCAGCAGCGCACCCAACATCCACGCCGCGCCGAGAAACCCTCCGGCACCCAGGACCAGCCCGCGCCTCGTCATTCTCACCAATACCCTCGGAAGCACGAACGAAACGCGGCCGTCGAATGCTCCAAATGTGCTTCGCCTGGTCTGAACGGCGCAAATTGGCGCACGGTGGCGCGCCGGGAAGTGTCGTGATCTTCGCGGAGGGTAACCGGCCGCCCTGGCCTTCGAAACAGATCTAGTGCACACGAAAGGAGCGCCCGTGTCGGTAATGACTCAGCGGCCCGGAAACGGACAGGTCGAGCGCATGTCGGGCGGCCCGTCCGGGCTGGCCGACGTCGTCGAGCTGATCCTGGACAAGGGCCTGGTGGTCGACGTCTTCGCCAGGGTGTCGCTGGTCGGCATCGAGATCCTCACCGTGGACGCCCGCGTGGTGGTGGCCAGCGTGGACACCTACCTGCGGTTCGCCGAGGCGACGAACCGGCTCGACCTGTACGCCCAGGGCAAGGGCGGCAAGGACCTGCCCGAGCTGATGGAAGGCCTCACGGAGGGCGGCTCCCGGGGCAAGACCGGCGGGATGCTGGACGCGGCCGCCGACAAGGTCGGCGACATGCTCGGCAAGGGCGGCCAGCAGGACCGCGACGAGGCGCCGAAACGCAGGACCCGCGCCGGCACGAAGGAGCGCGCGGAATGACGCCGGCCTACGTGTACGGGTTGGTGGCCGCCGACGCCGAGCCGCCGGAGGACCTGGTCGGGCTCGGGCCGTCGGGCCGCGTCTCCACGATCACCCGGGGCCGGCTGGCCGCGCTGGTCAGCGATGCGCCGACGGACCGGGCGGTGGGCACCGCCGACGACATCCTGGGCCACCAGCGGGTGGTCGACGCGGTGGCGGCGACGACGGCGATCCTGCCCATGCGCTTCGGTTCGGTGGTCGACGACCCCGCTGAGGTCGCCGACCTGCTCGCCACCGAGCAGGACCGGCTCAGCCAGATCCTCGCCGCGCTGCAGGGGCGCGTGCAGTACACCCTGCGGGGCAGCTACCGGCAGGAGATCGTGCTGCGCGAGCTGCTGGAGCGCGACGCGGAGATCAGCTCGCTGCGGGAGCGGATCGACGGGCTGCCCGAGGACGCCTCGTACCCCGAGCGGGTGCGGCTGGGCGAACGGGTGGTGAACGAGATGACGGCCCTGCGCGAGCTCGACGCGGCCCGCATGCTGGAGCGGCTCACGCCCACCAGCGCCGAGACGGTCGAGCACCCGCCGGCGAGCCCGGAGGACGTCATCGACGCCGCGTTCCTGGTCGACAGGGCCGCCGAGCGGGAGTTCTCCGACGCGGTGGACGAGGTCGGCCGGGAGTTCGGCGGCCGGGTGCGGCTGCGCCTGCTGGGCCCGGTGGCGCCCTACGACTTCGTCCCGGGGAGATGGCGGTGAGCCTGCTGACCGGCCTGCTCGGCCTGCCGCTGGCCCCCGTGCGCGGGATGCTGTGGCTGTCCGAGCGGATCCGCGACGAGGCCGAGGCGCGCCTGCGCGACCCGGCCCTGGTCCGCGCCGAGCTGGAGCGCGTGGACGCGGCCCGCCGATCCGGCGAGCTGTCCGAAGCCGAGTGCGCGGAGCTGGAGAACGAGCTGGTGCGGCGGCTGATGCCCGAGCCGGGGGGCCACCATGGCTGACTGGCGGCGGGAGGCGGCCGGCCTGCCGGCGATGACGATCCCGCGCCCGGCCCAGCGTCAGGAGTCGACCAACCTGGCCGACATCCTGGAGCGGGTGCTGGACAAGGGCATCGTGATCGCCGGCGACATCCGGGTGAACCTGCTCGACATCGAGCTGCTCACGGTGAAGATCCGGCTGCTCGTCACCTCCGTGGACAAGGCCCGCGAGCTGGGCATCGACTGGTGGGAGCGCGACCCGACGCTCAGCTCCGGCCGCCGCGACCTCGCCGAGGAGCCGGCCCCGATCGCCAGCAAGCCCGACCGATGAGCGCCTTCGCGACCTACCTGTACGCCGTCGGCGACGCCACGCTCGCCGAGTCGGTCGCCGCCGACGCCCTGACCGGAGTGGACGGCGCGCCGGTCCGGACCGTGGTCGAGGCCGGCCTGGCGGCGGTGGTGAGCGGCGTGCCGAGCGACCGGTTCAGCGAGCGCTCGCTGCGCCACGCCATGGAGGACCTGGGCTGGTTGGAAGGCACCGCCCGCGCCCACCACCGGGTCGTCGACGCCGTGGCCGAGGCGCACACCGTGGCGCCGGCGCGGCTGGTCACCATCTACCACGACGACGGCCGCCTCCGCGCGGTGCTGGCGGAGAAGGCCCCGGGCCTCGCCGCCGTGCTGGACCGCCTGCGCGGACACTCCGAGTGGGGCGTCAAGGCGTTCGCGGCACCGCCGGCCTGCCCGAGGAGACTGTCGAGAAGCTCGGCCTCGGCCTGATGCGCCTGGAAGAGGCGATGACCGAGCTACGCGAACACTTCGGCCTCCACCCCGACGACCTCAACATCGACCTCGGCCCGCTCGGCCCGCTGCTGCCGCCCCCGGACAACCACACCCGCTGATTTCCGTGTGGAACTTTCTCCGCCGGGTAGTGCGGACAGATGAGAATTGGCGTGCTGGATATCGGGTCGAACTCCGCCCAGCTACAGGTTGTCGAGGCCTTTCCGGGCGAGCCGCCCCTGCCGGCGTATGCGATAAAAGAACCCACCAGGTTGAGCGAGGCCTTCAGCGAGGACGGCTCGATCAACGAGGCGGGCCTGGATCGCGTGGTGAACGCGGTGGAAAGGGCGGTTGGCGCGGCCCGTCAGGGATCCGTCGAACAACTCTTTGCATTCGTGACCTCGGCGGTGCGCGACGCCGGAAACCGGGACGAGGTCCTGAACCGCATCGAGGAGGCCTCGGGAATCAGGCCGCATTTCCTGGCCGGCGAGGACGAGGCCCGGTTGACGTATCTGGCCGCGCGCCGCTGGTACGGCTGGTCGGCCGGCGGGTTGCTCGTGCTGGACATCGGGGGAGGCTCGCTGGAGATCGCGCTCGGGCGTGCCGAGACACCCGACGTCTCGGTGTCGCTTCCGCTGGGCGCCGGCCGGCTGACCCGCGCGTTCCTGTCGAACCACCCCCCGAGCCGCACCGAGGTCAAGGCCCTGTGCCGCCACGTGCGCGACACGCTGCGCGAGGTCTCCGACCGGATGCGGTGGGAGCGCCCGCCAGCCCGGGTCGTGGGCACGTCGAAGACCTTCAAGCAGCTCGCCAGGCTGGCCGGCGCGTCCCCGCAGCGCCAGGGCCCGTTCGTACCCCGCGGCCTCACCAGGAAGGACGCGTCCGCGTGGGCCGTGCGCCTGGCCGGGCTCAGCGCCGAACAGCGCGCCAAACTGAACGGGGTGTCCACACCGCGCTCCCGGCAGATCCTCGCCGGCGCGATCGTCGCCAGGTCCACGATGAAGGCCCTCGGCGTCGGACGCCTCGACGTCTGCCCGTGGGCGCTGCGCGAGGGGATCGTCCTGCGCCACCTGGACGGCGACAGCGACCTCTCGCTGCAACCTGTCGAGCTCGACCTGACGCAACCGCCGTCGGCAAAGGTTCGCCGCCTCCCCCGCCAAGCAAGTGATCATCACTACCTGCGGGCCTCGTCGCGTGGCGTAGAGTCTGGCCGGTAAGGCCCGCTCCGGTTCCGTGAGCGAGGGTCGAACGCCGAGGCTGGAGCTCGGACATGACGAATCGTACCGTGATCGGCGACGAACCCGACGGCCTCGGCGACCGCGTGCGGGGCCTGCGGGAACGGGCAATCGGGCCGACCGGCAGAAGGATGACCCAAGCCGACCTCGCGGCGGCGGCCGGTGTGTCGCTCGATCTGGTCCGGAAGCTGGAGCAGGGTGTCAGGCACACGGCGTCGCTCCCAAGCCTGCACAAGCTCGCGCGGGCGCTCGACGTCGACATCGTCCGGCTCCTAGGCAAGGAGGTTGCACTGCCTCAGCCTTCGGAGAACTCTGGGGTGGTCGCGCTGCGGCGCGCGGTCACCGTCATCGACGATCTTCTCGGCGTGAGCGACCTGACCCGCGAGCCTTCGTTGGATGAGCTGCGCCGCACCGTGACCTACACCTGGGGTAGCTACTGGTCGGGCCGCTACGACAAGCTCGGCGAGACCCTTCCCGAGACGCTGCGGCTTGGCCGCGCGCTCGACCTCACCGGAGAAGCGGCCGACCTTGTCGCGCAGCTCTACCAGGCGGCCGGGTGCACGCTCGTGCAGCTGGGCCAGCCGGACGCCGCGCACATCGCGGTGCGGGAAGCGCTGAGGATCGCGCACGCCGGCACCGACCCGCTCCGGGTGAGCGCGCTACAAGGAACCATGGCGTGGCTGCTGCTCACCCAAGGACGTTTTGAGGAGTCCTACCGGTTGGCGTCCAGCGCCGCCGGTGCTATCGGCCCGGAGCACCGGGCCGACATACCTCGCATGGCGCTGTGCGGCTCCCTGCTGCTTTCCTCCGCCAACGCCGCCGGGCGCGACGGCGACGCGGGCAAAGCGGGTCATCTGCTGAGTGAAGCCCGCGACATCGCACGTCACACGGGGTATCGCACTGACTACGAGTGCGCGTTTGGTCCGGACCAGGTGACCATGCAGACGGTGGACGTGCATGTTGTGACCGAGGCGTACACGTCGGCTCTGGAAACCGCGAAGGCGATGCCGCGTGATACCCCGCTGCCGTTGAACGCCCGCGCCCGGCACCTGCAAGATCGGGCGCTGGCACACGTCCGGCTTGGGCACGATCAGCAGGCCGAGGATGCCCTGTGGGCGATGAGCACCCTCGCTCCTGACGTGTGGCTTCGGAACAACGCGCCGTCGAAGATGTTGGTCAACGAGTTGCGGACGCGGGAGCGACGGGCGCGTAAGGCGTCCCGGTTGGGCGACTTGGCGCGAAAGTTCGGCCTCGCAAGCTAGCGACACTTGTTACCTCGCTGGTAGGACACCGTTTCCCGGTAGGACGCCCTGTCCTACCGTCGTTGGGTTCTTCGCCAATAGCGTCACCTCGTGATCGACTACGGGAGCGGAGCGGGGCAGCCCGACCACGTGACACCAGCCCAGACCTACAGCGCCGTCCTAGGCGCGAACGGTGTCGTGCACGCGGTCCTGGACGGGGTCGTACGCGCGGCGTTCATCAACGGCACGCTCAGCACGGGCCGGCTGCCGACGGTGTGCGGCGTAGAAGTCGTTCCCACTGGGCACCCGCCGGCCAAGAACGCCGTGCTGCACGAGGACTGCGCGGCGGCGCTGAAGGAGCTTCCTGGGCGGGTGGAGCCCCGGGCGGGGAGCAATCCGCTGCTCAGCCGGTCGGCCCGCGTCGCGGTCGGGGACGGCTCGTGGTGACCCCGCCACGGCCCGAGCCGGTCACGATCGGCATGTTGCTCGACCTCACCGACCGGCACGTGCACGCCGTGCGCAACCCCGCCGACCCGTACCCGAAGGCCGAATGCGGCCTGACCATCTGCCCCGACATCTACCTGGACCAACCCGGCGGGGCCACGCTCCACCGCCCCTGCATGGACACGATCACGGACGCCACCCGCCTGCGGCCGGCCGTCCGCGAGTGGCGCCTCGCCAACGAGTCGGACGACCACGGCCTCCTGGTCACGTTCTGGCGGCGCTGGCTGACCTGGCGGTACGAGCGGATCATCTCCCGCTCCCTGGCGGCGGAGCGGCGCCGTCGGGCAGTCGCGGCCAAGCGCGGGGCACCTTAGGCCTACGCCGTGCGCGCCACCGACACAGGCGGAGCGGTGAGGAGGCAACCGCGTGCGGTGAGCGTGAAAAAGCGCTGGTAATCCGGGTCGTACCGAATAGGCGACGCACGCCGCAACCGGCCCGAGGCCCTGGTGGCGCGGTTTGCGGAACTGGTGTTGGGGAACACGCATGCCCATGATCGCAGGAACCGGAGAGGCTTCGGCGGACGTTCCGGATGGGCCACGCGAGCATGCGGCCGATCGGGTCGTTGCCGACCTCGATGATCCCGAGCCGGACGCGCGCGACGACATGGCGCTGGCCGTCACGGCCGATTCGGTGCGGGCGTACCTGCGCCAGCTCGGGAAGGTGCCGCTGCTGACCGCGTCGCAGGAGGTGGAGCTGGCCAAGCGGATCGAGGCCGGCCTGTTCGCCGCCGAACGGCTCGAGTCCGTGACCGGCTCCGACCAGCGGCGGTTGCGCCGCGAACTGCGCTGGCTGGTGCGCGACGGGCAGCGGGCGAAGGAGCACCTGCTGGAGGCGAACCTGCGGCTGGTGGTGTCGGTGGCCAAGCGCTACACCGGCCGGGGCATGGCGTTTCTCGATCTGATCCAGGAAGGCAACCTGGGGCTGATGCGGGCGGTGGAGAAGTTCGACCACGTCAAGGGCTACAAGTTCTCCACGTACGCGACCTGGTGGATCCGCCAGGCCATCGCCCGCGCGATGGCCGACCAGTCCCGCACCATTCGTATCCCGATCCACCTGGTCGAGGTCATCAACCGGATGGGCCGGGTGCAGCGCGAGATGCTGCGCGAGCTGGGACGTGAACCGTCAGTCGAGGAGCTGGCCGCCCAGCTGGAGCTCACCTCGGCCAGGGTGCGCGAGCTGCGGCGGATCTCCCTGGAACCGGTGTCCCTGGACCAGCCGGTCGGTAGCACCGACGCCGAGCAGAGCCTCGGCGAGTTCATCGAGGACACCGGCGCCGTGGCGCCGGCCGAGGCGGTGTCGGTGACCCTGATGCACGACCAGCTCAACCAGGTGTTGGGCACGTTGACCGAGCGCGAAGCGGGGGTGCTGCGGCTGCGGTTCGGGCTCGTCGACGGCGAGCCCCACACCCTCGACCAGATCAGCCAGGTCTACGGGGTGACCAGGGAACGGATCCGCCAGATCGAGCACAAGACCCTGGCCAAGCTGCGCCACCCGGCTCGCTCCGACCCGCTCCGCGACTACCTCGCCTGAGCACGGCGGGTGTTTTGCCGGACGGCCGGCGGGTACCCGTCGCTCACCGTGTGAACCAACGGAAGAAGCTCCCCATGAAGCACCGCCGCGCACGATCATCCGTCCATTCGGCGCCCATGTCGTCCCGCACGCTCACGACCCTGGCCCTCGCCGTCGCGGCGTGCGGCGCGTCCGTGCTGTCCCCCACCGCCGCGACCGCACCGGCCGCGGAGTCGGCGCCCGACGATGACGAATGCGAACACATGAGCTCCCACGAGCTCGAATCGGCGCTGGAAGACGCCGAACCGGGCGAGCAGGTGTGCGTCAAGGGCGACCGCCACTCACGTCACCACCGGCGCGGCACCGGACAGGACACCGACGACGAGCCCGACGCCCGGCCCCGGCCGATGACCAGCGGCGAACGCCAGTACCGCAACGGCTGCGAGCACGGCCTCGTCGTCGACGGCTGCGACAGGTTCACCGCGAAGAACCTCATCGACGCCGGCATCGACCCGCTGCGGTGACCCGGTCACTCGTCGATCTCGGAGTGGACGTCGATCCCGGGTTCGTCGGGCGCGGACGCCTCGGGTTGGCTGGTGTGCACGTCGGTCGGGTTGACGTGCGCGTCGGCCTCGCTGAGCAGGGAACGGACCGCGGAGTTGACCACCGCCAGCAGCGGGACCGCGAGCAGGGCTCCGGCGATGCCGGCGGAGAGCAGCCCGGCGGCGATGACCAGGACCACGGCCAGCGGATGGAGCTTGACGGCGCGGCCCAGCAGCAGCGGTTGCAGCACGTGGCTTTCCAGCTGCATCACCGCGACGATGATGCCCAGCACGATCAGCGCCGGGATGAAGCCCTTGGCGACCAGCGCCACCAGCACGGCGACTCCCCCGGCTATCACCGCGCCGATGATCGGTATGAACGCCCCGAGAAAGACCAGCGCGGTCAGTGGCACCGCCAGCGGCACGCCGAGGATCGCCAGGCCGACACCGATCCCGACCGCGTCCGCCACGGCGACGGCGGCGGTGGCCCGCACGTAGCTGACCAGCGCGGCAAGGCCACGCCGGCCCGCGACGTCGACGCGGGCGCGGCGGGCGGCCGGCGCGGCGCCGAGCAGGAACCGCCAGATGCCCGCGCCGTCGTGCAGCAGCAGGATCAGGGTGAACAGCACCAACACCATCTGCGCCAGGGTCTGGCCGATGGTGGCGGCGGTGGTCAGCGCGCCGGCGGTCAGGCTGGTCTGGTTCGCGCTCATCGCCGCGAGCAGGTTGTCGCGCAGGCCGCGCAGCTGGTCCCCGCTCAGGTGCAGCGGGCCGTCGGTCAGCCAACCGGTGATGGTGTTGATGCTGTCCGCGAGCTGGGTCTGCAGGGCGGGCAGCCCGTTGAGGAAGGTCAGCACGACGAACGTGAGCAGCCCACCGAGCCCGGCCAGCCCGCCGACCACGACCACCACGATCGCCAGGCCCCGGGGCACCCGGTACCTGATCAGCCGGTCGACGGCGGGAGCCAGCAGCGCGGCCAGCAGCAACGCGATGGCGACCGGCACGACCAGCGCCGCGAGGTAGCCCACGACCACGCCGATCACGTACAGGGCCGCGGCGACCACCAGCAACCGCCAGGCCAGCGCCGCGGCGACCTCCAGGACTCGCGGCGTCGACCTCTCGGCGGGCGGCGACGGCACCGCGCTTCTCGTGTCCACCACGCAGAATGCCCGCCCGCCTCCCCACTACACCCGCGAGGACGGGCTCCAGCCGGACGCTGCGTGGCGAAAGCGTTACCCTGTGCTCGATGCGCAACAACCTCGTGACGCCCGACATCCGATGATCATCAACCGTCGTGACGCCGGCCGGGCAGCGGTGTTCAGCGTGTCCGGCGAGCTGGACATGCTGACCACACCCAAGCTGGACGAGGCCCTCTCCGGCGAGAACGGTGACCGCCCGGTCGTGCTGGACCTGTCCGGGGTGACGTTCATCGGCTCGTCGGGGCTGGCGGTGGTGGCCGAACACGCCAACCGGGTCCCCGCACGGCCGGACTGGCTGACCGTCGTCACCGGCGACGGTCACGTCGTGCGCGCGTTCAACCTGTCCTCGCTCGACACGGTGGTCGCGCTGTACGAGACCGTCGAGGACGCGCTGGCCGACCGCTGACGCGCCGCGCCGGCTCAGTGCGGCACGGCGTCGAGCAGCTCGGTCGCGCGCACCGTCGGCGTGCTGGCGGCGAGGTAGCCGTCCGGGCGGACCAGCTGGGCGGAGGAGACCCGCTCGTGCCGGTGCACCAGCACGTTGCGGTCCCCGGCCGCCCGCCGCAGGCGCGCCACCTCCGCCTCGGGCACCGCGCCCGGGAGGACCAGCCGATACCGGGGCGTGCCGGCGACCGGCGGCAGCGTGATGCCGGCCCACGCGCCGGGCTTGCCGTCACCGGAGCCGTAGTTGACGGCCAGCCCGGAGAGCCCGAACGCGAGCCCTCGGCGCACCGGGGGCAGCCGGCCGAGCGTGCGCAGCGCCGCATTGCGCAGGGTGGTGCGCAGCGGGCCGCGCATCGTGGCGAGCGTGGTGAGCCGGTGGGTCTGGGCGACCACGCCCTCGGCGACCGGCCGGCGCTCGCTCTCGTAGGTGTCCAGCAGCGCGTCGTCGGCCCGGCCCCGGCAGCCGAGCGCGAGCTTCCAGGCCAGGTTGGCCGCGTCCTGGATACCGGTGTTCATGCCCTGGCCGCCGGCCGGGCTGTGCACGTGCGCCGCGTCGCCGGCCAGGAACACGCGGCCGCGCCGGTAGTGCGTGGCGATCCGGTGGCTGACCCTGAAGTTGGACGACCAGACCAGCTCGCGGACGGTCGCCGGCCTGGCCCGAGGCCCGCGCTGGTCCAGCAGCGCCTGCGGGTCGCTCACGCCGGTGCCGTGCAGCGGGCCGTCCACGGTGGCCACGATGCGGTGCCGGCCGTGCGGCAGCGGCGCGACCACGGCCAGGCCGGCCGGGGAGAAGAACAGCTGCACCTCCTCGCGCGACAGCGCCCAGTCCATCCGCACGTCCGCGAGGTAGAACCCCTGGTCGTAGGTGCCGCCGGTGAACTCCACCCCGAGCAGGCCGCGCACCGCGCTGTGCGCCCCGTCCGCGCCCACCACGTACCGGGCGGACAGCCGCCGGGCCTGCCCCTCGGCGTCCGCGACCTCCAGCTCCACCGCGTCCTGGCCCTGCCGCAGGCCGACCAGCGTCAGCGGACGGCGCACCCGGCCGCCCAGCTCGCGCAGCCGCTCGTCCAGCACCGTCTCGGTGACGTCCTGCGGGCACATCAGCGTGTACGGGAAGTCGGTGGGCAGCGGGCGGAAGTCGACGGTGACCAGCCCGCGATCCCGGTCGCGCACGCCGAAGTACGGCACCCGCACGCCGCGCTCGACCAGCCGGTCGGCCACCCCCAGCTCGCGCAGCGCCTCCAGCGTGCGGGAGTGCACCACCGCCGCCTTGGACTGGACGCTTCGGCTCTCGGCGGCGTCCAGCACGACCGCGTCGATCCCGAACTGGGCCAGCGCGACGGCCGCCGTCAGCCCCACCGGACCGGCGCCGACCACCGCGACCTCGACCGTGTCAGGCAGGTTGCTCACGGCGCCCTCCGAAACAACTGTTGGCCTACGAGTGTTGGCTTAGAACCTAGACAGGGCGACGACCCGCGTCAATACCGCACCGGCGACCTGGACGCCCTGGTCCGATAGGTATGGTGTTCAGTTCATAGAGAGCTAAACGCGAGCCGGAGGGATCGCATGTCGCTGCGGCACGCCCTGCTGGCCGTGCTCACCGCCGAGCCGATGACCGGCTACGACCTGGTCAAGCAGTTCGACGGGTCGGTCGCCTACGTGTGGAGCGCGCCCAACAGCCAGATCTACCCCGAGCTGCGCCGGATGGAGCGGGACGGGCTGCTGGACGTCCGGGTGCTGCCGCGCGGCGACCGCGCGGAGAAGCGGATGTACGCGATCAACGACGCCGGGCTCGCCGAGCTGCACCGCTGGCTGCGGGACCCGACGACCTACGCAGCCGAACGCGACCCGTACCGGCTGCGCGCCGCGCACTTCGAGTTCTCCACCTATGAGGACGCCAGGCAGCAGCTCACCGCCCACGTCCGCCACTTCACCAACGCGCTGAACAACTGGGAGCAGCTGCTGTCCGACGTGCGCAACCGCCGGGTCCCGCTGCTGCGCCGGCGGCTGGAGGAGCGCCCGGAGGCCGAGCACGAGGCGATCGTGGCGTTCCGGCTGTTCGCCTTCCAGGGCGAGGTGGACAAGGCGAAGTTCGAGATCGCCTGGGCCGAGCGGGGGCTCACGATGATCGACGACCTGGAGCGGCGGAACGTCCCACTCTGGGGCGCGGGCGAGGCCGGCCAGGCCGGCTAGGCTCCCACCAGTAGAACGATCTTTCCAGTGGTGCGGCCCTCGGCGCTGAGCCGATGCGCGGCGGCCGCCTCGGCCAGCGGGAACACCCGCTCGACGTGCACCCGGAGCAGCCCCTTGCGGACCAGGTCGGCCAATGCCTCCAGGCCGGCGCCGTCCGGGTCGACCAGGTAGCTGACGGCGCGCACGCCACGCTCGTCGGCCCGCTCATGCAACCCGGGGGTCCAGGCGCCCTGCGCGCTGACCAGGATGCCGCCCGGTCGCAGGCAGCCCAGGTTGGCCACGCCCTGCTCGCCGCCGAACATCTGGATCACCACGTCCACCTCGCGGACGTGACCGGCCAGGTCCGTCACGGTGTAGTCCACCGTCTCGTCCGCGCCCAGCTCACGCAGCAGCCCGTGCTTGGCCGACCGCGCGGCGCCGATCACGTGCGCGCCCCTGGCCTTGGCGATCTGCACGGCCAGGTGACCGACACCGCCAGCGGCCGCCGTCACCAGCACCCGCTGCCCCGCGCTCACCTGGGCCACCTCGACCAGCATCTGCCAGGCGGTGAGCCCGGCCAGCGGCAGCGCGGCCCCCTCGACCCAGCTCAGCTCGTCGGGCAGCCGCGCCAGGTGCCGGGCCGGGGCGGTGACGTACTCGGCGTAGCAGCCGGCCGCGTGCGGGAACCGGGGCATGCCGAACACCCGGTCCCCCGGGCGGAACCTGGCCACCCCGTACCCGACCTCGGTCACCGTCCCCGACACGTCCCAGCCGTTCACGAACGGCAGGCTCAGCACGCTGTTGTAGGCAAGGCCCCGGCGGGTGTAGACGTCCACCGGGTTCACCCCCGCCGCCGCGACCTCCACCCGCACCTCACCGAACACCGGCTCCGGCACGGGCACCTCGGTCGGCCGTATCACGGCTTCCGAGTCACCCCACTCGTGCTGGCTCATGGCGAGCATGTGACCTCCCGTTCACGACGTGAGAACCAAGTCTTACACCCGTTGGCCAACATATGATGGTGAACTGACGCACAGTTCAACGGGCGGTGACGACGGTCAGGAACCGCCGTCCGGCCGCAGGCCGAGCGCGAGCAGCCTGGCCAGCCCCGCCGCGTCGATCCCCGGGTCGGGCTCGCCGTGGATCACCGCCCCCATGACCGCGGCGCTGACGATCAGGCGCCCCGCCATGACGTGCGGGGCCTGCGGCTCGGGGTGCCCGGTGGCGCGGGCGAGCCGTCGCGCCACCGAGGAGGTGCCCAGCTCCCGCAGCTCCTGGGCCTGCTGCCGGATCTCGGGGTGCGCGGCCAGCTCCTGAAACACGATCTTCCGCATGCGGCCGTAACGCCCCAGCCGGTCCTGGATGTCCCGCCACAGGTCCTCGACCTCGCCGATGAGCGCGTCCGCGCCGGCCGGGCCGCCGCGCCGGGACGCGTCGAGGTCGACGGCGAAGACCGCCGCGTAGTCCCTGACCAGGGTCAGCAGCAGGCCCATCTTGGTCTTGAAGTGGTAGAAGATCAGCCCGTGCGGCACGCCGGCCGCCTCGGCGATCCGGGCGGTCGGGGTGCGGTCGAAACCGCGCTCGGCGAACAGCTCCTCGGCGGCGCGCAGGATCCTGTCACGAGCCGACGCCTCGGTGGCGGCCGGCTCGCTCGACTCGTTCCGTGGCACCCGACGATCCTCCCGGTCAGCGTCCACCCGGGCACCCCCGGGGCATGGCCGAAGGGCCGGCGCCTGGTCGACGCCGGCCCCGTGGTGGACCGGATAATTCCGCCACGCGCTCAGATGTGCTCGCGCGTCGGGTAGGTCCGGCCCGCGCCGCTGGACGAACCGCCGCCCAGCCGCTTCACCGAGGGCAGCGCCGACAGCGCGAGCACCGCCACCACCGCACCGACCACGTAGGCGTTCCACGCGGCGCCGGTGAGGTGGGTGTACGACAGCACGAACGGCGCAATCAGCAGCAGCACGCCCGCCGAGGCGAGCGTCCACTCGGCCGCCGCGCTGGCCGGCTGGGCCAGCGCCCAGATGGCGGTCAGCGCCACCACGGCGCCGAGCACCTCGGCCGTCCAGATCGTCGAGCCGTTCTCGCTGTCGAGGGTGAACAGCGGGACGAACAACACGTACAGCCCGAGCAGCAGGTTGGTCCAGTCAAGCCAACGGGTCGCGCGCATCACTGACCTCCTTCTCACGATGCCCCGGGTCTCGGGACGCCCTCACCGTATGAGTTGACTGAGTACTCAGTCAATTGTGCGGTGAGTCACGTTGGCCGTCGCAACTGCCCTGGTAGCGTCGTACCGTACGGTTCGGTTCGGCACTCAGACGATCAGGAGGCCCGATGACGGAGCGCGACCGGCAGGACGTCAAGGTCCTGCAGATCCGGCAGGCGGCCAAGACGCTGTTCCTGAGGCACGGCTTCGAACGCGTCAGCACGGCCAGCCTCGCCAAGGAGGCCGGCGTCTCCAAGGAGACGCTGTACTCCCGCTACCCGAGCAAGGAAGCCGTGCTGGCGGACGTACTGGAACACCTCGTCTCCGCCGGGCGGGCCGACGCCGGCGCCGTCGAGTCCCTGCGCGACCGGGCCGACCTCGACGGCGCGCTGCGCCGGCTGGCCCGCGAGCTGAGCGACGAGCTGATGCAGCGCGAGTACATCGAGCTGGCGCGCATCGTCATCGCCGAGACCCCACGGCTTCCGCACGTGGGCGAGACCTTCCGGGCGTCGGTGCCGGGGCGGGCGTTCCGGGCCACCACCGAGCTGCTGCTGGCCGGGCAGCGGGCGGGGCTGGTCGCGGATGTCGACCCGACCGCGGCCGCCCGCATGTTCGTCGGCCCCCTGGTGGTGCACGCACTGCTGAACGTGCTGCTTGTCGCCCCGCGCGAGGGCGCGCCGCCGGCGCCGAGGATGGACGTCGACGCGCACGTGGACCTCTTCCTGACCGCGATCTCCCGGGAACGCTCATGAGCGCCCCGGTGCTGGTCGTCGGTGCCGGGCCGACCGGCCTGGCGATGGCCGTCGAGCTGGCCCGCCGGGGCGTCGCGGTGCGGGTCGTCGACGCCGCCGAGGCCCCGACCAGCGAGACCAGGGCGCTCGGCGTGCAGCCCAGGACGCTGGAGCTGTTCGAACGCCTCGGGCTCGCCGGCGCCGCCGTGGCCGACGGGGTGCCGGTCACCGAGTTCAGGCTGTTCAGCGAGGGCGTCCAGTTCCTGGACATGAGCCTGCGCGGGCTGGACACGCCGCACCCCTATCTGCTGATGCTGCCCCAGCCGAGGGTGGAGCGGCTGCTGGCCGCGCGGTTGGCGGAGCTCGGCGTGCGGGTGCAGCGGCCGGTGGAGCTGACGGGCTTCACCCAGCGGCCGGACGAGGTCGAGGTCGAGCTTCGGCACGGCGACGGCGCGGTGGAGCGGGCGCGGGTGTCGTGGCTGGTCGGCTGCGACGGCGCGCACAGCGCGGTGCGACGCCGGCTGGGCGTGCCGTTCCTGGGCAGGCCGTTCGAGGAGAACTTCGCCGTCGCCGACGCGCGGATGGACTGGTCGCTGCCGCACGACGTCTTCCACTCGTTCCTCAACCGGGGCAGGTTCGTCGCCTACTTCCCGATGCCGGGCGGGCTGCACCGGATCACCATCGCCTACCGTCCCGGCTCGGCCCCCACCGGCGAGGTGACGCTCGACGAGCTTCAGGCCGCCGTCGACAGGTGCGCGCCGGCGGGCGCCCGCGTCGGGGACATCAGGGAGGCCGGGCGGTTCCGCATCCACCAGCGCAAGGTGGCGCGGCACTCGGTCGGCCGGGTGTTCCTCGCCGGCGACGCCGCGCATGTGCACTCGGTGGTCGGCGGGCAGGGCATGAACACCGGCATCCAGGACGCGTTCAACCTCGGCTGGAAGCTCGCCGCGGTCGCCAACGGCCGGGCGGGCGCCGGGCTGCTGGACAGCTACGCCAGCGAGCGCTCCCCCGTCGCGCACCGGCTGGTGCGCGGCACCCGCCGGGCCACCCGGCTGACGCTGCTGCGCGCCCCGGTCGCCACGGCGGCCCGCCGCCACCTCGCGCCTCGGATCACCGCGCGACCGTTCGTGCGGCGCACCCTGTCCCGGGCGCTCACCCAGCTCGACGTGTCCTACCGCGACGGCACGGGCGGCAGCGACGGCCGCCGGCTCGCGGTCGGCGACCGGTTCCCCGAGATCGGGCCGCAGCACCCGGACAGGTTCACGCTGCTGGTGTTCGGCGCCGAGCCGCCCGGGCTGCGCGCCGTACTCGGTGACCGCACCGACCTGTTCGACATCCGGCCCGTGACGGTCCCGCGCGCCGGCGCCCGGATCGGCATCGCCGGGGACGGGCTGGTCCTGGTCCGCCCCGACGGGTACCTCGCCCTGCTCGGCGGCGGTCTCGATGACCTGGCCGCCTACCTAACCAAGACGTTCGCCCGATGAGCCGATCTTGGTGAGGTAGCGGTAGGCCAGAAGGATGTTCAGCTCGTGCAGCGACTGCATCAGGGCGGGGAAACGGTCGGCGCCCGGGGTCTCCGGCGGCAGCCGCAGTGGGTCGCGCAGCGGGATCGCGCCGTAGAGGTCCTCCAGCGGCACGCCCTGGCGCAGCCGCTGGTCGACCCCGGCGGCCAGGTCTTCCAGGTAGGCGAGCATCCAGCTCACCGACGGTTCGGCGTCGCTGAGCGGGCCGTGGCCGGGGACGAACCTGTCCAGCTCCAAGGTGGCCTTCATGGCCCGGATCGAGCGCGTGTAGCCGATCGGGTCGCCGGCCAACAGCATGGGCGGCATGCCGGCGCGCCGCAGGAAGTTGCCGACCCAGGCCACCCGGGCGTCCGGCACGTGGACCAGCGTGTCCCCCGAGCCGTTGCCGCTGCCGAAGTGCCACAGGTGCACCACCCGCCCGCCCAGGTCGATCTCGCAGAACCTGTCGAACACCACGTCGGGCTCGCGCCAGGTGACGACCTCCTCCATGCCGGGGTCGCCGTACATGCTCTCCGAGCGCATCCGCTTCTCGGCCTCCAGGTCGGTCATGGCCGCCTTGTTCAGCCGGGAGGACACGACCGCCACGTCGTCGCCGAACGCGACGTTCCCGAACGTGTGGTCACCGTGGTACGTGGTGTTCGCCAGGTAGCGGATCGGGCGGTCGGTCAGCTCGCGCGCCACACCGAGCAGGTAACGGCCCACCCCTGGCGTGATGCCCGCGTCGATCACCAGCGCCGCCCTGGTGCCGACGACCAGGCCGTTGTTGTCCTTCGGCAGTTGGTTCGCCATCAGCGCGTAGACGCCGTCCGCGAGCTCGTGCGGCAGCAGCCGCAGGCCCTTGGGGCTCAGGTTGGGCGCCATGAACCCCGGCTGCCGCTCGGTCGCCTCGGGAACCACCGGTGCCGGCCAGCAGTGCATGTTCGTCTCCCGTCATTTGACTATGGATGTAGCTATATTGATAGTCTTATCGTCGCGTCGGCGTCAACCGACGGTTCGCTGAGGAGGTTTCCGATGTCAGAGACGGCACCCCCGCCGTGGCGCGCGGCCGACGAGCCGGCGCCCTGCACGGTGGTCGTGAACGGGACACCGACCACGATGAACGTCCATCCCCGGCGCACGCTCGCCGACGCGCTGCGCGAGCACGGGCTGACGGGCACGCACCTGGGCTGCGAGCACGGGGTCTGCGGCTCGTGCACCGTGCTGCTCGACGACGACCCGGTCAGGTCCTGCCTGACGCTGGCGGTGCAGGCGGAGCACCGGCGGGTGGACACCGTCGAGGGGCTCGCCGGCGAGGACGGGCCGAACGCGCTGCAGCGCGCCTTCCACCGAGGCGGCGCCCTGCAGTGCGGTTTCTGCACCCCGGGTTTCCTCATGCTGGCCACCGCGCTGTTGCGCAGCGACCCGGACGCCGGCCCCGAGCAGGTCAGGGACCGGCTCACCGCCAACGTCTGCCGCTGCACCGGCGGCGTCCCGATCATGGCGGCCGTGCTCGACGCCCAGCAGGCCGCGTCATGAAGCCGCCGCCGTTCGCCTACGCGCGGGCCGGCTCGGTGGCCGAGGCGCTGGAGCTGCTCGCGGACGCCGGGGAGGACGCCAAGCTGCTCGCCGGCGGGCAGAGCCTGATACCGCTGCTGGCCTACCGGCTGGCCCGGCCGTCGCACCTGGTCGACATCGGCCGCATTCCGGGGTTGTCCGACGTGGCGACCGGCCCGGACGGCCTGCGGGTGCAGGCGTTGGTCACCCATGCCGCGCTGCAGTCGCGGGCCGATCTCACCGGCCCGTGGCGGGCGGTCCGGGAGTGCGCCGGGCTGATCGGGCACTATCCGGTCCGGACCAGGGGCACCTTCGGCGGGAGCATCAGCCACGGCGACCCGTCCGCCGAGCTGCCGGTGGTGGCGCTGGCGCTGGAGGCCGAGTTCGTACTCCGCTCGCCCGGCGGGGAGCGGCTGGTCCGCGCCGAGGACTTCTTCGCCGGCCCGTTCATGACCGTGCTCGAACCCACCGAGATGCTGGTGCAGGCCCGCTTCCCCGCCGCCGGCGCCGGCAGGCTCAGCGCGTTCGAGGAGTTCAGCACCCGCGCGGGCGACTTCGCCAGCGCCGCCACCGCCGTCGCGCTGACGCCCGACGAGACCGGGCGGGTGCACCAGGTCCGGATCGCGCTGGGCGGCGTCGGCCCGGTCCCGGCGCGGGCGGCCGAGGCGGAGGCGGCGCTGGAGGGCGCGCCGCTGGACGAGGCGGCGATCGCGGCGGCGGCCAGGGCCGCGGCGGCGGACTGCCGGGCGGGCGAGGACGGCGCGCTCATCCCGGTGCTGGTCGAGCGGGCGCTTCGGCGCATTCGGGAGGAGCGGTGACCATGGCAGAGCGGCTCATCGGCCGATCGGTGCCGAGGCGGGCGAACATCCCGCTGCTGACCGGCGCGGCGCGCTACGTCGCGGACATCCGACGCGAGGGCCAGGTGTACGCGCGGGTGGTGCGCGGCTCGTCGGCGCACGCGCGCATCGCGCACATCGACACCGAGGAGGCCGCCTCGGCGCCGGGGGTGCTGGCCGTGATCACCGCCAAGGACATCCCGGACGTCCGCATCCCGATCCGGCTGCCGATGTTCGAGACGCCGGAGGCGAACCGCCTGCTGCAGCCGCCCCTGGCCCGCGACCAGGTCCGTTACGTGGGTGAACCGGTCGCGGTCGTGGTGGCCACCGACCCGTACCTCGCGGAGGACGCCGCCGAGCTGGTCTGGGTCGACCTCGACGAGCTGGACCCGGTCATCGAGCTCGACGCCGCAAGGGCGCCGGGCGCACCCCTGGTCCACGCCGAGCACGGGAGCAACACCGTCAACACCGTCCGGCTGGCCCACGGCGACGTGGCCGATGCGTTCGGCCGGGCGGACGTGGTGGTCTCCGACCGGATCCGGATGCGGCGCTCCACCGCCGTCCCGCTGGAGACCCGAGGCCTGCTCGCCGAGCCCGACCCGGACACCGGCGAGCTGACGCTGTGGGGCGGGGCGAAGGTCAAGCACTTCACCCGCCACGCGCTCGCCACCATGCTGGGCATCGAGCCCGGCCGCATCCGGGTCGCGGAGACCACCGTCGGCGGCGGCTTCGGCGTGCGCGGCGAGCCGTACCCCGAGGACTTCCTGGTGTGTTTCCTCGCGCTGCGGCTGGGCCGACCGGTGAGCTGGGTCGAGGACCGGGCCGAGCACCTCGTGGCCACCAACCACGCCAGGGAGCAGGTCCACGACATCGAGATCGCGGCCACCTCGGACGGGCGGCTGCTCGCGCTGCGCGACCGGGCGTGGTGCGACCACGGCGGCTACGTGCGCTCCCAGGGCATCCTGCCCGAGCTGCTGCCCGCGCTGCACATCGCGGGTCCGTACGCATGGCCGGCGTTCGAGGTCGAGTCCACCGGCGTGCTCACCCACCGCACGCCCGTCGGCACCTTCCGAGGCCCCGGCATGACCGAGGCCACGTTCGTGCGGGAACGCGTGCTGGACCGGCTGGCGGCGCGGCTCGGGCTGGACCCGGCCGAGCTGCGGCGGCGCAACCTCGTCCCGGCGGCGGCCATGCCGTACCGCATCGAGCTGGACCCCACGCCGATCACCTACGAGAGCGGTGACTTCCCCGGTTCGCTGGCCACGCTGCTGGAGCGGTCGGGCTACGACGGCCTGCGCGCCGAGCGGGAACGCCGGCGCGGCGAGGGTGAGTGCGTCGGGATCGGGCTCGCCACGTACGTCGAGGTCGGCGCGATCGGCCCGTACGAGGACGCGAAGATCGTCATCGAGCCGACCGGCCGGGTCACCGTGCACGTCGCGGTGGGCTCGCTGGGCCAGGGCGTGGAGACGGTGCTGGCCCAGATCGCCGCCGAGTCGCTGGGCGTCGGCATGGACGACGTCACCGTCGAGTTCGGCGACACGGCGGAGCTGCCCATGGGCTTCGGCGCGTTCGCCAGCCGCTCCACCGTGCTCGCCGGCAACGCGATAGTGCTCGCCGCCCGGGACCTGCGCGAGCGGGCGGCCACCGAGCTGGGCGCGGCGCCCTCGGAGGTCGAGCTGGTCGACGGCCACGCCCGGACCGGCGCCGGCGACTCGATTCCCCTCGGCAAGCTCGGCCCCGCGCACGGCCGGTTCGAGAAGCCGCACCCGAGCTTCTCGTTCGGGGCGGCACTGTCCCTGGTGCGGGTGGACCGGGCGACCGGAAAGGTGAGCGTGCTGCGCCACGTGGTGCTGCACGACGTGGGGCGCGCGGTGAACCCGGCGCTGCTGCGCGGCCAGCTGGTGGGCGCGGCCGCGCAGGGCATCGGCGGCGCGCTGCTCGAAGAGCTGACCTACGACGAGAACGGACAGCCCACCGCGACCTCGTTCAGCGACTACCTGCTGCCCACCGTCGGCGAGCTGCCGGACATCGAGGTGATCGTGGTGGAGCACCCGACCCCGGGCAACCCGCTCGGGCTCAAGGGCGGCGGCGAGTCCGGGATGGTCGGCACCCCGGCCGCCGTGGCCAACGCGGTCGCCGACGCCCTCGGCGAACGCGGCGACCGGGTGCGGGAGTTGCCGCTCACCCCCCGGCGCGTGCGCGCGCTGCTGAACACGACCCCGGAGGAGTGACTCTCATGCCCGCTGACACCGTGATCACCGACATCGCCACCACCCAGCTGTCCATCCCGCTGCAGCGCCCGTTGGTCACCGCCGCGTTCCCGATCCCGGCCATCGACACCGCGCTGGTCCGGGTCCGCACCCGGGGCGGCCACGAGGGCGTGGCCTGGAGCTTCGCGTTCGGGCGGGGACGGGTGGCCAGCCTGGTCCGGCTCATCGAGGACCTCGGCGAGACCCTCACCGGTTCGGACGCGCTGCGCACCGAGGCGCTGTGGGCGCGGCTGGCGAAGGCCGTCGGGTTCATCGGCCGGCGCGGGATGGCGGCGCTGGCGGTCTCGGCACTGGACACGGCCTGCTGGGACATCGCCGGCAAGGCCGCCGGCCAGCCCGTCCACCGGCTGCTCGGCGGCTGTCGCGACCGGATCGAGGTGTACGCCAGCCAGGGCCTGTGGCTCGACCGCGACCGCGACGAGCTGGCCGCCGAGGCCCGCGCGCTGGTCGACCAGGGCTTCCGGGCGGTCAAGATGAGGGCCGGGCTCGCCGACGCCGACGAGGACGTGGCCAGGGTCCGGATCGTCCGGGAGGCCATCGGCCCGGACGTCAAGCTCATGGTCGACGCCAACCAGGCATGGGACCTCAAGCGGACGCTGGACATGGGCCGGCGCCTGGCCGAGTACGACCTGTTCTGGCTGGAGGAACCGCTCCCCCACACCCACCTGGAGGATTACGCCCGCGCCACGCGAGCGCTGGCCATGCCACTGTGCACGGGCGAGTCGCAGTTCCTCAAGGACGAGATGCTCGAACTGGCCCGGCACCGGGCGGCCGACTACCTGATGCCCGACCTGATGCGCATGGGCGGCGTCACCGAATGGATGAAGGTCGCGCACACCTGCGAGGGCTTCGGGATCCCGGTGACGCCGCACCTGTTCATGGAGCACTCGGCGCATCTCGCCGCCGCCTGCCCCAACGCGGTGTGGCAGGAGTACCAGCCCTGGTGGCAACCGATCATGGCCACCCCGCTGACCGTGCGGGACGGCGCGCTCCCGCTCACCGACCGGCCCGGTTTCGGCATCGAGCTGAACGACTCCGCCGTCAACCGCTACCGAGCTTGACCGAACAGGCTGTGTGTGGGCGCGATGTTTCGCCGGCGCGCGGGCCGGGTAGACCGAGAGCCGGAGCTGGGGAGCACCGCACCGGGGCCGTCGCTGGGGAGCGACGGCCCCGGCATTTTCCGGCCGGAACCGAGCGCTCTCAGCGCACCGACGCGGTGTCGAGCCACTCGCCGTAGAAGATGGCCAGGCCCGCCGCGCAGCACATCGCGCCGACCAGCCAGAACCGGGTGATCACGGTCGTCTCCGCCCAGCCGCCCAGCTCGAAGTGGTGGTGGAACGGCGCCATTCGGAACAGCCGGCGCCGGGTGGTGCGGAACACGACGATCTGCAGCAGCACCGACAGCGCCTCCACGACGAACACCCCGCCGATGATCACGACCAACAGCTCGGTGCGGGTGACGATGGACAGCCCGGCGATCAGCCCGCCCAGCGCCAGCGAACCGGTGTCGCCCATGAAGATCCGGGCGGGCGCGGCATTCCACCACAGGAACCCGATGCAGCCACCGGCCGCCGCGGCCGCGACGAGCGCCACGTCCAGCGGATCGCGCACCACGTAGCAGCCCAGCTCCATCGGCGAGGACGAGCACCAATGCCGGAACTGCCCATATCCGATGATCACGTAGGTGCCCAGCACCATCGCCGAGGTGCCGGCAGCCAGCCCGTCGAGCCCATCGGTCAGGTTCACCGCGTTCGACCAGGCGCTGATCAGCAGGTAGGCGAACACCACGAAACCCACCGCGCCGAACGAGATGACCGTGATGTCACGCACGAACGACGGGCCGGGCGAGGCCGGGGTCACGCCCGAGGAGTTGGCGAAACGCAACGCGAGGATCCCGAACACCACCGCCGTCACCAACTGGCCGGCCAGCTTCGACGCCTTGTTCAGCCCCAGGTTGCGCCGCCGCCGCAGCTTGATCAGGTCGTCGACGAAACCGACGGTCCCCAGGCAGCTGGTGAGCAGCAGCACCAGCCAGGCGGACGCGGTCGGCCCGCCGTCGTGCTCGCCGGCCGTCAGGCTCGCCACCAGATACCCCACCCACATCGCGGCCAGGATCGCGATCCCGCCCATGGTGGGCGTGCCACGCTTGGCCCGGTGGCTGGCCGGCCCCTCGGCACGGATCTCCTGACCGAACCCCCGCCGGGTGAACAACAGGATCAGAAACGGGGTGAGCAGGACCGACACCGCCAACGCGACGCCCGCCGCGACCAGAACCCCCCGCACCCAGGAACCTCCTACCTACCGGTGACCACAAGACTCACCGCGAATTCTTCAGCCCCACCGGATCACGCCCGCGACCGACCTCTCTTTGACACACCTCACCTCGGCGGCGTGTGTCGCGTCGGCCCCGGTTCGCGTGGGGCGGTGGCCGAGGCACGGCCGCTCGGCTCGGTCGTCGTGGTCGATGCGGGCGGCTTTCGGGACCGAGGCGGCGGTGTGGGCGTGGCGGTTCGGCTGGCCGACCCCGGCGCCGGGGTGGGTCGGGTGGAGCGCTTCTGGGTCGGTGTGGGGTCGGCCTGGGGCCTCGGCCGGGGAATCGGCCGGGGAATCGGCCGGGGAATCGGGGACGGGGTGGCGAGGCTCGACCCGCCGCGCCGGCTGGCTCGCGGATCGGGCCGGCCGGGGTGCTCGGTGGGGCTCGGCGTCGCGCTCGGGGAGGTCGCGCCGCATCCGGGCGCCGAAGGGGCGGGCCTGCCCAGCTGGCCGGGGTCGCCGGGGCGACACGGCCGGTGGCGGGAGGGGTCCGTGGGCGAGCCGTGTTCGTCGGTGTCGACCCGTTCGCCCTCCGGGCTGGTCTCGGCGGTCTCCCGGAGCGTGGAGCTGGTCCGTTCCAGCTCCCGGCGGGCGTCGGGGTCGTGTACGTGCTCCAGGTCGACCGCCGCGGCGGCGAGCGCGGAGCGGGCCTCGCCGGCACGGCCGACGGCCAGTGCCCGCCGCGCCGTCGTGATCGCGGCCGCGGCGCGGTAGGCGGCCTCGACCGACCTGGCCCGATCGCCACCCAGCGTCCTGGCCACCGGCCACAGCGGGTCGCCGGGGCGCGCGGAGCTGGCACCGGCGGCGATCCCGGACAGGGCGAACACCGTGATCGTGGCCGCGGTGGCCAGCGGCACCAGCCTCCGACGCCGCCACCGGGGCACCCTGCCCGCGGCGGGGCGCGCGACCTCGAACGGAACCGGTTCGGGCCACGGCTCGGAGTCGATGTCGGCCCGCCAGGCCCACAGCAACGACAGCAGGCGCCTGTCGTCCGCGGGCCCGCCGAGCATCACATGCAGGCCCACCGGGTGATCCGAACCGAGCGCGTCGAGCGCCTCGTCGTCGACCCGGATCGCCACCACTTCGGCCGGGTCGAGCCGATCGTCCACGCCAACACCACCTCCCGCACCACCGCGCGGCGCCACGAAACCGAGGATGACCTGTGCTATATCGCCAATCGTCGCGATCCGTTACCACCCGCCCCGGCGGCCTCGGCCGAGCCGCTCGACGCGCGGCGGCGGTCGACCCCTTCGCACCGCCCGGCGGCCGTGGAAGCCTGTGTCGTACGGCCCCTCGGGCGGTGGGCCGTCGCCATTCGGGAGTGGGAGGCCTCATGACCGATGCGATCAACCCCGAGCTTGCGGCCAAGATCCGGTTCGACGTGCCGTGTTCGGCGCGGATCTGGAACTACTGGATGGGCGGCAAGGACAACTACCCGGTGGACCGCGAGGAAGGCGACCGGTTCGCCGCGACCTCACCCGGCATCGTCGACATGGCCAAGCAGTCCCGGCAGTACCTCATCCGCGCGGTCCGCTTCCTGGCCTCGGAGGCCGGCATGCGGCAGTTCCTCGACCTGGGCACCGGCCTGCCGACCATGCAGAACACCCACGAGGTCGCCCAGGCCGCCGCCCCGGAGTCGCGGATCGTCTACGTCGACCACGACCCGATGGTGCTCGCGCACGCCCGCGCGCTGCTGCGCAACACCACGCCCGAGGGCGTGACCACCTACCTGGACGCCGACCTGCACGATCCGGACCTGATCGTGTCCGACGTCCGCAACGTGCTCAACCTCAACCGGCCGGTCGCGGTGATGTTCATGGGCTCGCTCGGCCACATCGCCGACTACGAGCGGGCCCGCTCGATCGTGACCACCGTGATGGCCGCCGTGCCGTCGGGCAGCTACCTGGTGCAGTACGACGGCGCCGCCACCAGCGAGGCCACCATCCGGGCGCACTCGGACTACAACGAGACCGGCGCGGTCCCCTACATCGTGCGCACCCCCGAGCAGATGAGCCGGTTCTTCGACGGCCTCGACCTGGTCGAGCCGGGGCTGGTGTCGATCTCCCGGTGGCGCCCGGACCCGATCGACCCGGGCACGCCGGAAGCGGTCGACGCCTACGGCGGCGTGGCCCGCAAGCCCTGAGTCGCCGGCTGGCGCTCGACCGCGGCGATGATCTCCGGGCGCAGCCGGCCGGGGTGGATGATCGCGTCCACCGACCCGACGGCCACCGCGCGCTGGATGCTGTGCACCCCGTCGAACTGCGCGGCCACCTCGCCGAGCTTCTCCGCCCGCACCGAGGTCCGCAGCTCCGCCAACTCGCCCGCGAGTGTGACGCGCTGGACGTCGGTGGCCTCCGCGACGCGGGCCTCCAGCTCGCGCACCCTCGGGTCCTTCGCGGTGCGGGCGTTGACCTCCGCGGCGAACACCACCGCCGCGGCCGGGGCGCCGCCGATCACCGAGGCGAACGACCCCTCGACCGCCAGCACCGTCATGTTCGGGTTGAGCGCCTTGGAGAAGACCACGAAGGCCCCGCCGTGGTAGCGGGAGATCACGCAGAACACGATCCGGCCCTCGAAGTTCACCACCGCCCGCCCGATCTCGGCGCCGTACTCCAGCTGCAGCTTGCGCATCGACTCGGGTGAGCCGTCGAAGCCCGACAGGTTGGCCAGCACCACCAGCGGACGGTTCCCGCTGGCCGCGTTGATCGCGCGGGCCACCTTCTTCGACGAGCGGGGGAACAGCGTGCCCGAGGTGTAGGTGTCCGGCCCGTCGGTGGGCGGGAAGCCCCGGCGGGGCACCGACCGCGACTCGATGCCGACCAGGCAGACCGGCGTGCCGCCGAGGTGCGCGTCCTGGACCACCGCCGTCTCCGCGTCGGCCATCCCCGCCCAGCGTTCCAGCACCGGGTGGTCCTGGTCGGCGACGGCCCGCATCACGGTGCGGATGTCGAAGGCCTTCTTGCGGTCGGGGTTCGTCTCCGGGGCGAAGATCTGCCCGACCGTGCTGAAGTCGCTGCCGACCGCGGCGTGCGGGTAGCCGGAGATGTCCCTGTCGACCGGGTCGGACGTGCGCGCGCGGCGCGGGGACGGCTCGCCCGGCACGACGTAGGTGTGGTCGTAGTGCGTCATCAGCACCCGCCGCGCCCCGGCGAGGTTCGGCGCCCAGTACTGGGCCTGGCCGTTGGGGCCCATCACCCGGTCGTAGCCGCCGATGCCGAAGTTGTCCTCCGCCGAGACACCACCGGAGAAGTCCAGCGACTGCTTGCCGGTCAGCACCATCGCCGAGTCCGGCGTCATCACCAGGATCCCCTTGGTGTGCATGAGCATGGTGGCCTCGGCGTTCCAGTACGGCTGCGCGCCGACGTTGATGCCGGCCACCACGACGTTGATCTCGCCGCCGGCCTGGGTGAAGTGCACTATCCGCTTCAGCGCGGCGGCCACCCAGTCCATGTTCTCGGTGCCGGAGTCCATCGAGATGCGCGCGCCCGCCGACAGCGCGTACCACTCCACCGGCACGCCCTCGCGCTCCGCGAGGTCCAGCGCGGCGATCACCCGCGCGCACTCCGGCTCGGCCAGCGCGCCGAGCGCCTTGGTCGGGTCGCCCAGCAGCACCACGCGGGTGACGCCCTCCGGGTGCCGCTCGGTCGGCGTGCTGGCCACACCGGCCACGATGGCCGCGCTGTTGCGGCCCTTGGGCCGGTCCACCGGGACCAGCGCGCCGGTGTCGGCGTCCAGGTCGTGCTCGACGAACCGACCGCCGGGGCCGGCCACCGCGTCGACCAGCTCGTACGGGTAGACGGTGCCTCGGCGCCGCGCCCGCAACACCGTCTGCCCGTAGGCGTCCAACGGCTCGACCAGGTCGGTCGGCGGTTCCGTCATCTCCACGCGAGGGCCCGATCCGCCCTGGTAGGACAGCCGCAGCGCGAACTCGCGCCGGCCGCCGGAGCGGTCGAGCCGCCGGCCCAGGCAGAGCACCTCCTCCAGCCCGGCCGCCGCCGTCCTCGGCGTCACCCGCGCGATCACCGTGTTGAGGTCCCGCTCGGACAGGTCGCTGGGCGGCCACACGTAGAGCACCACCCGGTTGGTGTCGAGCCGCTTCTTGGCCGGGCGGCGGGCCTGTTCCTGGCGGATCGCGTCCAGGCAGGCGTCCAGCACCGCTTCGGTGGCCGGCAGCGCGGCGATCCGGCCGTCCGCGTCGCGCAGCGGCGTCAGGTCGCGGACCTGCGCCATCGCGACCAGCCGCTCGTCGGCGGGGTTCTCCGGCGCGACGCAGCGGAACAGGTGCACCTCCTCGTCGGCCGACGGCAGCCGGGTGAGCTCGAAGTTCTCCAGCCGCCGCAGCTGCAGCCGTTGGGCGACCAGCGGGTGCAGGCCTCGGATGAGGCGCTCCTCGCGCAGCCCGCCCTCGGCGGGGCGGAAGGTGAAGTGGTGGTGCATCGCGGTGCCGGGACGGCCGGCCACCGTGGTCGTCACCCGCCGCAACCGGCGCGGCAGCGGCAGCTCCGCCAGCGCGTCGCGCACCGCGCCGGCCGTCGCGTCGGGATCGGCCGGCTGGTCGCTCCAGGACAGGTAGATGTCCGCGACCAGCTCGGCGTCGTCCTCGCCGGTCACCGCGCGGACCGCCTGGACCGCCTCGGCCAGCTCGGAGAAGTCGGCGGCCGTGGCGACCAGCCGCAGCCGCGCGCCGTCCAGGTCGTACTCGGCCGTGACCAGCGAGCGGTGCCCGTGCCGGCGGCAGCGCACGTCCTCCAGCGCCCGGTCCCGGTAGTAGCGCCGGCTCATCACCTCCAGCAGCGGCCCCGGGTCGGTGTCGTTGCCGTTGCGGCCGATCCGCTGGCCGAGCAGCCGCACCAGCGGCTCCGGGCTGGCCACCATGGCGGCGATCCGCTCGTCGCGGTCCGGCGCGTCGGGGTGCCGGTCGAGGTGGCGCAGGTGCTTGCGCACGCCCGCGTAGACGCCGGCGCGGGTGCGGCGCAACAGCGGCTGGGCGAACCAGCGGAACACCACGCCCCTGGCCAGGTCACCGACCACCGGGAAGCGCACCTGGGTCGCCACGATCAGGTGCTCCAGCGCCTGGCCCACCGTCTCCTGCGCCGAGGCCGGCGGCGCCGGCTCCGCCAGCCACCGCCGCAGCAGCGCGGTCACCACCGCCACGTCCGAGGCGGCCCGCCGCTGGGCCAGGAAGATCCGGAACACCGCCTCCTCCAGCGCGGGGGTCCGGTCCAGGCCGTCGACGCCGTAGTGCTCGACCACCCGGGTGAGCCGGGCCTGGAACGTCTCGGACAGCCCGGCCCGCTCGACGTCGAGGCTCTGCAGGTAGGTGTGGAAGAACTCGCGCGGGCTGTGCACCCGGGTCTCCGCCGAGGCGTCCTCCTCCTCGGCGGGCCTGTTGCGGCTCAGCTCGGACAGGTCGGCGAAGACCCGCAGCAGCTCCACCTCCGGGGTGAGCGGCGCGTGCCCGGAGGCCGCCAGCTCGGCGCGCGCGGCGAGGTACTCGGGAAGGGTCCGCTCCCGCTCGTGCGGGTCGAGGTCGAACCCGAGCAGGCGCCCGCGCAGGTCCCGCAGCCCCCGGTTGACCCGGTCGAGCGCCGACGGGGCGTCCGGCTCGGGCGGCAGCGCCAGGTCCGAGGGGCGCCGCTGCGTGCTCGCGGGCGCGCCGCCGTTCGCGCCGATCGGCTCCAGGCGCAGCAGCGGGGCGCCGGTCTCCACCTGGCTCCCGACCGCGACCAGCCGCTCCCGCAGCCTCGCCCGGAACGGCGCGCGCAGCACCGTCTCCATCTTCATGCTCTCCAGGACCAGCACCGGCGCGCCGGCCTCCACCTCGGCACCCACCTCCAGCGGGGTGGCCACCACCAGCGCAGGCGCGTCGGACCGGAGCACGCCGCCCTCGTCGCGGCTGATCCGGTGCGCCACGCCGTCCACCTCGACCAGGTGGATCGGGCCGTGCGTGCCGGTGACCAGCCGGAACCGCTGCCCGTTGACCACGATCTGACCGGTGTGCGCGTCGAACCGCTCCAGCTCGACGTCCACGGTCCGAACGTCGCCCGCTCCGTCCAGGAAGCCCACCCGGAACCGCCGCGAGCCCATCCTGGCCACCGTCACCCGGTAGCCGGCGCCGCGCAGCTTCAGCTCGATCGCGCGGCCGCCCTCGTGCTGGACCTGCGGGCGGCCGCCGTGCGCGGTGGCCAGCAACCGCCGCAGCTCGACCCGCTCCTCGTCCTCGTAGGCCTCGATCGCCGCCGCGGCCAGCGCGACCCCGGAGCCGTCCTCGCGGACCAGGCGGCCCTCGGCGCGCACCCGGTCGATCCAACCGGTGTCCGCGCTGCCGTCGATCACCTCGGGCTGGTCGAGCAGGGTGAGCAGGAAGCTCTTGTTCGTCGTCCCGCCCTCGATGATCACCGTGGTCTGGGCGAGCGCGCGGCGCAGCCGGCCGAGCGCCTCCTCGCGGGTCCGGCCGTAAGCGATGATCTTGGCGATCATCGAGTCGAAGTCGGACGGGATGGTGTCGCCCTCGCTCACCCCGGTGTCGACGCGGATGCCGGGGCCAGCCGGCAGCTCCAGCCGGGCGATCCGGCCGGGTGCCGGCGCGAAGTCGCGGTCCGGGTCCTCGGCGTTGAGCCGGGCCTGGATCGCGTGCCCGACCTCGGGCGGGGCGTCGCCGTCCAGCGTGCCGCCCGCCGCCACCCGCAGCTGGGCCTTGACCAGGTCCATGCCGGTCGTCGCCTCGGTGACCGGGTGCTCGACCTGCAGCCGCGTGTTGACCTCCAGGAAGGCGAACAGGTCCTCCTCCGGCCGGTACAGGAACTCCACGGTGCCGGCGCCCCGGTAGCCCACCGCCAGCGCCAGCCGCTCGGCGGCGTCCTTCAGCTCGCGCGCCCGCCCGGCGTCCAGCACCGGCGACGCGGACTCCTCGATGAGCTTCTGGTTGCGGCGCTGCACCGAGCAGTCCCGCACCCCCAGCGCCCACGCGGTGCCCTGCCCGTCCGCGATGACCTGGACCTCGACGTGCCGGGCCCCGGTCACCTGCCGCTCCAGGAACACCACGCCGCTGCCGAACGCGCGCCGCGCCTCCAGGCTGGTCCGCTCGTAGGCGTCCCGCAGCTCCGCGTCGGACCGGACCACCCGGATGCCCCGGCCGCCGCCGCCCGCCGTGGCCTTGAGCATCAGCGGGTAGCCGATCTCCCCGGCCGAGGCCAGCGCGCCGTCGATGTCCTCGACCGCGCCCCGGCTCCACGGCGCCACCGGGACCCCGACCTCCTCGGCCAGCAGCTTCGCGCCGATCTTGTCCCCCAGCCGGCGCATCGCCTCCGGGCTCGGGCCGACGAACGTCACCCCCAGCTTCTCGCACAGCTCGGCGAACGCCGGGTCCTCGGCCACGAAGCCCCACCCGACCCACACCGCGTCGGCCCGCGTCTCGCGCAGGGCGCGTTCGAGCACGTCGAGGTCCAGGTACGGACGTGCCGCCGCCGGGCCGAGGCAGAAGCCCAGGTCCGCCTCCCTGACGAAGGCCGCGGTGCGCTCCGCCTCGGTGTGGAAGGCGACGGTCTCGATCTTCGGCGGCCCCTCCGCGTTGAGCTCCCGGACCGCATGGATCAGCCGCATGGCGGCCTCTCCCCTGTTCACGATGGCGATACGACCGAACACCAACCAGACCCCACATGTGGCGAGAACACGACAACGGCGACGGCCCGTGTGCGGATCGTCGCCGAACTTGCCCCACCACCCTGCCGACTACCGACCGCTTGCGTTAGGACGAACGCACCACGCAATCACGACCCAGATTTGTAGGATCCCACCAAACGGCGGCGGCGGAGACGGCGACACGCGTGGTGCCAGACAAGTCCGTGGGGCGTTCGTTGCCGAGGTTCGGCAGTTTCGATCCGCCGACGGTGCCGATCCAGCGCACCCCGTCACTGCCGGACTACCGCCGGTTCAGGCGTGCCCATTGCTGGCAGAATCGTGGTCAGGAGCGAGCCCACCGTTCAGGCGGGGCTGCCGAAGGCCGGCAAGTAGCCGACAGGTGGTGGACGAGATGATCAGCGACACACGGCGGGCGTGTGCGGCCGCGGCCGGGCCGTCGGGGGACGACGACGCCTGGGTCGCCGAGGTGGCGCGCAAGGCCAGCCGCGGCGCCGGTGGCGTCCCGGTGGAGCTGCTGGGCGACTACCTTCCGATGCTCGCGGACGCGGCGCGGACCGGCCGCGAGCCGGGCCGGGCGGATCTCGAGGCGGTGGGCCTGCTCGGCCGCAGGGCCGCCGAGCTGGGGGTGTCGGCCGGCAACGCCGTGCAGCTGTACCTCTCGGCGGCGTGGCGGCTGTGGCGCGAGCTGCCGAGGGTCCGGCACGGGACGGACGGCGAGGCGGTCGGCGTCGCGGCGGAGGCGGTACTGCGGGTGGTGGACCGCGCCGTGGCGAGCCTCGCCGAGGGCTACACGGCGGCGCGGCGCGACATGGTGCGACGCGAGGAGACGCAGCGCCGCGAGCTGATCGAGGACCTGCTGCGCGGCGACGGCGACGTGGGTGCCTTGATGGCGCGGGCGGAGCCGTTCGGGCTGGACATGGCGCAGCCGCACCAGGTGGCGCTGGCCGCGCCGTCCGGGCGGCTGGCCGACCTGCAGAGCGCGATCAGCTCGCTGGAGCGGGCGGCGGTGCAGTGGCTCGGGGACAGGGACATCCTGGTCGCCAGCAAGGACGGCTTCATCGTGGTGGTGGCGCCGGTGGAGGCCGGCAGGGCAGGTTCCCGAAGCCTGGGTGACCTGATCCACGCCGAGATGAGCCGCCTGCGCCAGGGTGGCCCGTGGCGGGTCACGCTGGGCCGGCCCTACCCGGGCTCCTACGGCATAGCCCGTTCCTACGAGGAGGCCCGCGACGGCCTGATGATGGCGGTTCGGCTGCGGCTGGACACGCCGGTCATTCATCCCGAGGAGCTGCTGATCTATCGGGTGCTGCTCCGCGACCAGCCGGCCATCGCCGATCTCGTCCAGACGGTGGTCAGCCCGCTCGCCCGGGCCCGCGGTGGCGCCGAGCCGCTGCTGGCGACCCTGGACGCCTACTTCGCCGCCGGCAACGTGGTCACCGAGACGGCGCGCCGGATGCACCTGTCCGTTCGGGCGGTGAGCTACCGCCTCAGCCGGATCGCCAACCTCACCGGCTACGACCCCACCGATCCGGCGCACCGGTTCACCGTGCACGCGGCCGTTCTCGGGGCGCGCCTGCTGGGCTGGCCGCAGCAGGATCTCGCCACCTCGAGGTGAGGCTACGCCGGGCCGATCCTGGCGTGGCACTCCATGCAGAGCCGGGCCTGCGGAATGGCGAGCAGGATCTGCGGGGGAATCTCCACGCCGCACTTCTCGCACCGGCCGTAACGCCCCGCGTTCAGCGCGGCGAGCGCACGGTCGATATCGGCAAGTGCGCGCTGCGCTCCGGCGGCCACCTGCCGGTTCACCTCGGCAACGGCCGTCGACCTCGCGCGCTCCCCGTGGCCGGCCAGCTGCTCCACCCGGAATGCGCGCTGGCGTACGAGGGCATCACGCAGCGCGGGCAGCAGCGGCGCCAGCCGATCGCCGCGCGGCCGCGTCGTCGAAGAATCAGATCGCGACGTCGCCATTCCGCTCTCCGATACCTGGTCGCAGCGGATCGAACGCCGCCAGCGCGGGCGGCGTCCGCCCCGTTGTGATCGCCTCGGCCAGCAGCTGCCCGGTGAGCGGCCCGAGCACGATGCCCCACATGCCGTGCCCGCCCGCCACGAACACGCCCGGCGCGGCGGTCCGCCCGACCAGCGGGAGCCCGTCGGGGGTGCACGGGCGGGAACCGACCCATTCGTCGCGCCGGCTGCCCGGCTCGACACCGCGCAGGAACGGCCGCGCCGCGTTCGACACCGCGCGGATGCGGCGCGGGTCCAACGGATCGTCCGGGCGGCGGAACTCCATCATCCCGGCGACCCGCAGCCGCCCGTCCAACGGTGTGCACGCCACCCGCTGCGTGGGCAGGTAGATCGGCCCGGCCGGCGGGTGCGCGGTGGCCACGCTGAAGCTGTAGCCCCGGCCGGCCTGCACCGGCATCCGCACCCCGAACCGGCCGGTGAGCTGGTTGAGCCAGGCGCCCGCGGCGACGACCACGGCGTCGTAACGGTGCCGCTGTCCGTGCGCGTGAACCAGCACCCCGCCGGCGGCCTCGCCCAGCTCGCGCACCTCGGTGTGCTCATGGATGACCGCTCCGCGCGCCCGCACCGCCTCGGCCAGCGACCGAACGTACTCCGGAGGGTTGATGAACCGCTGGCCGTCGAGCCGCAGGGCGGCCCCGACGTTCTCGGTCAGCGCCGGTTCCAGCTCGCGGGCCTGCGCCCCGTCGAGCACCTCGAACTCGACGTCCTGCCCGCCCAGCCGCATCTCGGTGAGCTCGTCGAGCAGGCCGCGACGGTCCCGCGCGGTACGGAAACAGGCGAGGAACGGTCGTGCCGGATGCGTCGGGGCGACGATGCCGTCGTCGCGCAACGCGTCGAAGGCGTCCAGCGCCCGCGCGTTGGCCTCCCGGTAGGCCGCCATGGCCCGCCGCCACCGCGCGGGGGTGCAGTGCCGCGCGAAACCGACCAGGAACCGCCACAGCCGAGGGTCGGCCCTCGGCGGCAGGTAGACCGGGGACGCCGGGTCGAGCACCGCCCGGACGCCGTAGCGGAGCACGGCGGGCTCCGGCAGCGGGGTGGTCAGCGCCGGGGCCAACCATCCGGCGTTCCCCCACGACGCGCCGGCCGCCACCCGACGCCGCTCGAACACCGTCACCTCGACCCCGCGCTCGCGCAGGAACCACGCCGTCGCCAGCCCCACCATGCCGGCCCCGATCACCGCCACGCGTTTCGGTGGGGCGGCGTCCGTCGACCGCGCCATCGGCACTCCTTACCCAAAATCTATTCGCCGGCGGGTCATTCGACCGCTTAGCTCACTCCTCAAAAATGGGGAGAATGTGAGGTCCTCAATTTCGACTGTACCTCCGCCCAGCCGAATGACAGGGGCGGATCAGCGCAGTCTCGGTAACCCGAACCCTGCCGGGCTCCGGCAGCGTTCGCCCGGAACCGCCCGTCCACCCTCCGGCGGCTCGTAGTGTGGCCGTGAACGCGGCCCGAGCTGCCGTTTTGCGGACCGATCGAACGAGGACCACACCGATGACGCACACCCAACCCACCTGGCTGAGCCACGGCGCGCACGAGCGGTTGAAGGCGGAACTTGCCGACCTCGTCCGGCAACAGACGGGGTCCTCGAACGAGGACGGGCAGCGAATCCGCAAACCGCGGGCGATACTGCGGGACTCGTCGGTGGGCGCCGAACCGCCGGACGACGGCGTCGCCGAGCCGGGAATGCTGGTCACCATCCGCTATGCCGATGACCCGGACACCGAAACATTTCTGCTCGCCGATCGCGAGGAAGGGGTACACCTCGACATCGAGGTCTGTTCTCCCAGTTCCCCGCTCGGTGCCGCACTCACCGGCGTCAGGGAGGGCGAGCACTGCGAGTACGCCCTGCCGAACGGAGAGACGATGACGGTCACGGTGATCAGCGCCGTACGCTTTGTGACCCGATGAGCCACCCCGCCCCGTCGGATGCTCGCCCCTCCTGCCAGGGCATCGACCTGGATCTCGTCGCCTGGCTGGTGCGGACCGCCGGCCTGGCGTGCGAGACCTACCGCGCGCGAGCGGGGGCGCTGGTCCGCGCGGGAACCGCTCACCGCTGGACCGCCACGCTCTCCTCCGACCACACCGGACGGCTCTACCTGGGACCCGAGGATGCCGACGAGAGTGTCCCCGCGCGCCTCGCCAGCCGAGACGAACGCCAGATCGCGGCACTGATCGTCGCCCAGGCACGCCTGCGGGATCCGGGGCGAGCGCTGTCCTCCGACGAGATCGGGGCGCTCGGGCTTGCCGGGATGCTCGTGCCGGCGGACGCTAGCGGGTTCGGATGGTCGGGTTGAGGAACCGGTTGGTGGCGATGTCCTCGGCCTTGAGGTTCGGGCGGACTCGGGCGCCGTCGCGGGCGAGGATGGGTGCGAAGGTGTCGATGGTGGCCTGGACGCGGGCGGGGTCCATGCCGCCGAGTGGGCCGCTGGTGTCGTTGGCGATCACGCCGAGGCGTGTCATGGTTGCCGCCGCGTAGTCGGCCGCCTCGGGTGAGTAGGTCCAGCCGGTGTGGAAGGCGGCGACGGCGTCGACGATCAGTTTGTTGGTCGGGGCGGGGTTGGCCAGGTAGTCGAGCTGTGCGCGTTGGATGAGCGGGACCAGCCTGGTCAGGCAGGCGGACAGGGGTTCGAGGTCGGCGGTGCGTACGGACAGTGCCTCGGGGTAGACGCTGAAGCCGACGTCGGCGAGCAGTTGGTAGCGCACCGGCTTGCGCCAGGTCGTCAGCTCGTGTTGGTAGACGAACGGCTCGTTGGTGGCGAAGGCCTGTTGGGCGATGGTCGGGTCGGTCACGAACCGGACGGGCGAGCCGGTGTAGCCGGTGTCGACCTGCTCGGGCCTGACCAGGCCCTTGCCGGTCAGCAGCGCGGTGGCGGTGTTGCTCTGGGCCATCAAGACCTTGGCCCCTGCCCGGCCGATGTCGGCGGCGGTGTTCCAGTCCGGGTGGCTGGCCGGGTCCCACATCAGCGCCATCGGGCTCTTGGCCAGCGGCGCGACCACGGCGGTGACCGGCTGGCTGGTCGAGGTACCCGTCGCCAGGTCGGTGGCCACCGCGCCGAGCGTGATCGAGCGGTCCAGGTACATCTGGGCGGTGACGGTGGCGAACCCGACGGCGGCGCCGCCGGGCCGGATCTCGATGCGGACCCCGGTGTCCTTGCCGCCGGCCACCAATGGGCCGCTGATCCGCTTGCGGGCGGCGTCGATCGTGTATCCGGGGCCGACCAGTTGGTACGTCGCGGCGTGCTCGGCCTCCGGCTCCCAGGCCTGCTGGACGACCACCGTCGCGGGGCAGACGTCCGAGAGCCGTTCGTCCCCGGTGGCGGCCGGCAGTCGCGGGGCGGCCGGCGCGGGCGGTGCGGGCGCCCCCGAACAGCCGGCCACGGCGGCGCACAGCAACACCGCCAGCGCGGCGGCGATACGCACCGGCGTCGGCCCCTCGGCACCTTGGTCAGCGGTCACGGCTTTCGTCCCACCCCTCCCGTCTGGCCCTCGAGCGGCACCACGTCGCCCAGCTCAGGGGCGTCCGGCCGCCAGAGCGTGATGGGCACCAGGCCGGGGTCCACCATCTCCAGCCCGTCGAAGCGCCTGCGGATCTCGGCGATGGGCTGTGGGATGTAGGGCAGTGCACCCGTCGACCTGTAGCCCTCGCAGATCGCCACGTACTCGGGATCGAGGTCGTTGCCTTCGGTGTGGGCGAGGTAGCTGCCCGACGGCACCGCATCCATCACTCGCGCCACGATCGACCGTGCCGTCTCGAAGTCGCCGATGTGGCCGAGCACGCCCATGAACATGACGGTGATCGGCTCGTTGAAGTTCAACACGTTCCGCGCTTCAGAAATGATCAGATCGGGGTCGCGGGCGTCCGCATCGATGTAGGCGGTGACGCCTTCGGGTGTGGTGTTTGTCAACAGCGCCCGGGCATGCGCGAGGACGATCGGGTCGTTGTCGACATACACGATCCGCGCGTCCGGTATGATCGACTGGGCTATCTCGTGAGTGTTTTGCATGGTCGGCAGCCCGGTGCCGATATCCAGGAACTGACGAATCCCGGCCTCACCGGCCAGGTAGCGCACCACCCGGATGAGAAACTCCCGGGACTGCCTCGCCACGGTACGCATGTCGAACAGCTCGAGAGCGGCGTCACCAGCCTCTTTGTCGACCGGATAGTAGTCCTTGCCGCCCATCCAGTAGTTCCAGACGCGCGCCGCGCCGGGGACGTCATACCTGATCTCACCGTTCGGCGTGGGGTCCAGCTCGCCGTGCCGCGGACCGGCCACCTGACCCTCACCTTCGCACGAATACGACGAAAGCCTATACCACATTCGTGATCGACAAATGCCGCCCCGGCGGCGCTCCCCGCAAACCCGGGAAATATCTCCTATATCACCCGGTCGGGCGCCACCGGGGAAAGAGTCCTATTGTGCGACTCACTCGAACCCGATTTCTCGTGACGGGTCCGGCCTTTCATTTCCTTGGCCGCGGCGGAGGCCGGAACCCTTCCGGCAGGACCAGCGGTGACGCTGGGTAACGTCCGGCCACGCCCCAGGCCCGTGCGGGAACGATCTTGAGCTGCCTTACCGGCCACCGACCGACCGTTGCAAGATTTTATCAAATCTGCTTCCATCAAATATCCGGAGCGCCAGTTGCCTCGTCAACGGGAGCCGATGTGCAGATCACCACCAGACGGCATGCACTGCTCGCCGGGATCACCGCCGCGGCACTCGCGGCCACCGGCTGTACCTCGGGCGGCGCGAACCCGGCGCCCGGATCCGCGCCGGCGAACCTCACCCCCGTCACTGTGCAGCTGGACTACATCCCCAGCGGCCAGTACGGGGCGTTCTTCCTGGCCCAGACCAGGGGCTTCTACTCCGAGGCCGGCCTCGACGTCAAGATCGTCCCGGGCCAGGGCACCGCCCAGGTGGTGCAGCGGATCCAGGCGGGCGCGGCGCAGATCGGGTTCACCGACCTCATCGCGGTGGCCAGCAGCCGCGCCCAGAACGCCAAGGTCAAGATGATCGCGCCGATCTACCAGAAGCCGCCGTACGTGATCGACACCCTCCAGTCCGGCGCCAACGTCACCGACCTCCGCCAGCTGTCCGGGCTCACCATCGGCACCGGCGCCGGCAGCTTCAGCCCGAACGTCATCAGGGGCGTCATGCGCGCCGCCGGGCTGGACCCGAGCGGCGTCCGGTTCACCAACATCGACCCGTCCACCAAGAACGCCCTGCTGCTGCAGGGGAAGGTCCCGGCGATCGAGACGTTCATGACCACCGAGGTGTCGCTGAAGGCGTCCGCCGGGGACACGAAGCTGTCCTCGCTGGTCCTCGGCGACCACGGCCTGAGCCTGTACTCCAACGGCCTGGTCGCCACCGACGACTACCTGGCCACCCACGGTGACGTGGTCAGGAAGTTCGTCGCGGCGACCCTGAAGGGCTGGCAGGCCGCCGCCCAGGACCCCGGCGCGGCGCGCGACGCCGTCCTGGCCGCGCAGCCCGCGCTGGACCCCGACGTCAGCCTGGACATGGTCCGGGTGGTGAACGGCCTCGCCGTCACCCCGTACACCAGGACCCACGGCCTCGGCGCGATCGACCCGGAGGAGATGCGGCGCTCCTACGACTTCATCCGGCGCAACCTCGGGCTGGACGGCCTGCCGCCCGTCGCCGACCTCTACTCCGCCGACTTCCTGCCCACCACCCCGGTGATGCCGTGATGAGCACGCCGCTGATCGAGGCGCGCGGGGTCAGCAAGACCTTCGCGGGCGGGGGCGGCGAGCCGCTCAAGGCCGTCGACGAGGTCGACTTCGAGGTCCGCGCCGGCGAGCTGGTCGCGTTGCTCGGCCCGAGCGGCTGCGGGAAGACCACGCTGATGCGGGTGCTCGCCGGGCTGGAACCGCTCACCACCGGCGAGATCCGCATCGACGGCGCACCCGCGAGCGGCCCGCGCCCCGACTTCGGCATGGTCTTCCAGAGCCCCACGCTGATGCCGTGGCGCTCGGTCTTCGACAACGTCATGTACCCGATGGAGGTGCTGCGCCGGCACCGCTCGGCGGCCGCCCGCGCGCGGGTGAGAGCCCTGCTGGAGTCGGTCGGGCTCGGCGGGTTCGAGCGGCACCTGCCCGCGCAGCTCTCCGGCGGCATGCAGCAGCGGGTCGCGCTGTGCCGGGCGTTGGTGCACGAGCCCGCGCTGCTGCTGATGGACGAGCCGTTCGGCGCGCTCGACGAGCTCACCCGGTTGCAGCTCAACGACCTGCTGCTGGAGCTGCGCCGCGCGAGCGGCACCACGATCGTGTTCGTCACGCACAGCATCCCCGAGGCGGTGTACCTGTCCGACCGGGTGCTCGTGTTCAGCGCCCGGCCGTGCCACATCGACCGGGAGATCGCGGTCGACATCGCCTACCCGCGCTCGCTGGGCGTTCGGCACACCGCCGTGTTCAACGACCTGGAGCGCGAGGCCGAACGCGCGCTCGGGCTGGAGCGGGCATGAGCGTCACGACCCGCCGGCGGCCGCTGCGTGACCTGGCCTTCCCGCTCGGCACCCTGGTCGGCCTGATCGCGCTCTGGCAGGGCTACGTGCGGCTCTTCGGCGTCTCGCCGGTCGTGCTGCCCGCCCCGACGGCGGTCGCGGACGTGCTCACCGCGCGCCAGGCGCTGCTGCTGTCCTCGACGGTGACCACGCTGACCGAGTCCCTGTCCGGTTTCGCGCTCGCGACGGCGGTCGCGGTGCCGGTCGCGGCGGCGATCACGTTCTCGCCGGTGCTGCGCCGCACCATCTACCCGCTGCTGCTCGCCTCCGAGTCGGTGCCCAAGCTGGCGCTGGCGCCGGTCGTGCTGCTGTGGCTGGGCTACGGAGAGCAGACCCGCATCGCCGTGTCCGCCATCGTCGCGCTGTTCCCGATCATCATCGCCACCTCGCTCGGGCTCGGCTCAACCCCGAAGGAGCTGCTGGAGCTGAGCCGGTCGCTGAACGCCTCCCGGTGGCACACCTTCCGGACCATCCGGTTCCGCCACGCGCTGCCGAGCTTCTTCGGCGGGCTCAAGATCGCCGTGGGGCTGTCCATCGTGGGCGCGGTGATCGGTGAGTTCATCGGGTCCGACAAGGGGCTCGGCTACCTGGTGCTGGCCGCGACCTCGCAGTCCCGGGGCGACCTGGCCTTCGCCGCCCTCACCTGCCTGGCCGTCCTGGGCATCGTGCTGTTCGGGCTGGTCAGCCTGGTCGAGCGGTGGGCGACACCGTGGGCGCCGCGAACCGGGGACCTCAGGTGACGACGGTGTCCGCCGGCGAGCTGGAGAAGCTGGTCCTCGCCATCTTCGCCGCCGCCGGGTTCGGCACCGAGGACGCCGCCGAGATCGCCCGCGCGCTGGTCGACGCCGACCTGCGCGGGCTGCCTTCGCACGGCGTGATGCTGGTGCCCATGTACCTGGCCCGGCTGCGGGCGGGCACCGTCCGGCGCGGCGGCGGGGCCGCCGAGATCGTCAGCGACGCGGGCGGGCTGGTCGTGCTGGACGCGGGCAACGCGCTGGGTCAGCTCACCAGCGCGCGGGCGGTCGACCTCGCCGTCGGCAGGGCGCGGCGGTTCGGGATCGGCGCGGTCGCCGTCCGCAACGCGATGCACTTCGGCGCCGCCGGCTACTGGGCCGCGCGCGCGGTCGCCGGCGGATGCGTGGGCGTCGCCATGTCCAACACCCGGCCGATGATGCCCGCCCCCGGCGGCGCGACTCCGGTGGTGGGCAACAACCCGGTCGCGGTCGCGGTGCCCGTCGACGACGGCCTCCCCCTCGAGTTCGACATGGCGACCTCCGAGGCGGCGCTGGGCAAGATCCGCCTGGCGCACGCCGAGAACCGGCCCATCCCGGACGGCTGGGCCACCGACGCGGCCGGGTCGCCGACCACCGACGCGGGCGAGGCGATCGGCGGGATGCTGCTGCCGGCCGGCGGGCCGAAGGGGTTCGGGCTGGCGCTGATGATCGACCTGCTGACCGGCGTGCTCGGCGGGGGTGGGTTCGGCGCCTCGGTCCGGCCGCTCTACGCCGAGCTGGACCGTCCGAACAACTGCGCCCACCTGTTCGTCGCGATCGACCCCCGCGCCGCGGTGCCCGGCTTCCCGGAGCGGGCCGGCGAGCTCGCCCGGTTCGTGCGTTCCTCGCCGACGGCCCCGGGCGCCGCGCCGGTCCGGACGCCGGGCATGGCCAAGCAGCACACCCTCGTCCGGCGGCACGCGACGGGGATACCGGTCCCGGCCAGCACCCTCGACGCGCTCCGCGCCGAGGCGGCCGGGCTCGGCCTGGCCTGGGAGCTCACCCTCGACAGCGAAGGATCACCGTGATGGCCAAGACCGAGATACGCACGGCCAAGCTGCGCACCCCGCCGGGGGTGTTCTCGCAGGCGACGGTGGTCGGCGCCACCGGGCGGCTGCTGTTCATCTCCGGCATGACCGCCAGGCGGGCGGACGGCACGATCGCCGGCGTCGGCGACATGCGCGAGCAGACCCGCCAGGTCTGCGAGAACCTCAAGGCGGCCGCCGAAGCCGCCGGCGGTAGCCTCGACGACATCTGCCGGCTCGACGTCTACGTGCGCAACATGGAGGAGTTCGCCGCGATCCACGAGGTCCGCGCGGAGTACTTCGCCCCGCCGCTGCCGGCGTCGACGATGGTCGAGGTGACCAAGCTGGCCGCCCCCGAGTACCTCATCGAGATCAACGCGATCGCCGTGCTGGACGCCTCGCCGTGACCTACGAACTGGTGCCCGAGGCGGGCCCGCTGCGCACTCGCACGCTGGCCGACGCGGTGGCGGCCGAGCTGCACCAGCTGATCCTCTCCGGCGAGGTGCCGCCCGGTGCGCCGCTGCGCATCGTGGACCTCGCCGAGCGGCTCGACGTCAGCCCGATGCCGGTGCGGGAGGCGCTGCGCAGGCTGGAGGCGATCGGCCTGGTGGAGATCATCGCGCACAAGGGCGCCCGGGTGCGCGAGCTGTCCGAGGAGGACCTGCGCGACACCCAGGAGACCCGGATCGCGTTGGAGTCGCTGGCTGTCGGCCGTGCCGCGCGGGTGTTCACCGAGGACGACGCCGGGGCGGCCGCCGAGGCGCTGGCCGAGCACACCCGGCTGAGCAGGCTGGGCGACCAGATCGCCGCCCGCCAGGCCCACCGCAACTTCCACTTCATCCTGTACCGGGCCTCGGGCTCGCGGTGGCTGCCCCGGGCGATCGAGCCGGTGTGGCGCAACAGCGAGCGGTACCGCTTCGCCCGGCCCCCCGACGAGCGCGCGATCGAGACGACCCGCCGGGAGCACCAGGCCATCCTCGACGCGTGCGTGGCGCACGACCCCGACGCGGCGGCCGAGGCGCTGCGCGCGCACCTGGAGAACGCGGCGACCAGGATCCTGGCCGCCATGTCGCGCGCGCGGCGATGACGTTCGCACCCGAGGAGACCGCCATGCCCGGCTGGGACCTGCACACCCACCTCGTACCCGCCACCGTCGTCGCCTCGGCACACGCCGGCACCCATGGCGTGGCCGTCGACGACGGGCGGCTGCACGTCGACGCCGGACGGCTGCCGCTGCGGCGGCTGACCGACGTGGCGGCGCTGGAGGGCTGGATCGACGAGCAGGACCTGGACGGCGCCGTCGTGTCGGTGCCCCCGCCGCTGTACCGCTACCACCTCGACGGGGAGGCGGCCCACGAGTGGGCCGGCCTGGTGAACGCCGGCCTGGCCGCGCTCGCCGTGCCCCGGCTGCGCACGCTGGCCACCCTCCCACTCGGCGACCCAGGCCTTTCCGCCAAAACCGCCGAGGACGTCCTCGCGACCGGCGTGTACTCCGGCGTGGCGCTCGGCACGCTCACCACACCCACCGGCCTGGCCGACCCGGCCTACGACCCCCTCTGGGAGCTGCTGCACCGGGCGCGGGCGTTCGTCCTGCTGCACCCCGCCACCTGCCCCGACTCGCGACTCGGGCCGTTCTACTTGAGCAACCTGCTCGGCAACCCGTACGAGACCGCCCTGGCCGCCGCGCAGCTGATCTTCAGCGGCGTGCTGGAGCGGTTCCCCGGCATCGGCTTCTGCCTGTGTCACGGCGGCGGCGCCCTGCCCGCGCTGGTCGGCCGCTGGCAGCGCGGGCGCGACACCGAACGACCGGGCGTGCCGCGCACCGGGCTCACCCCGCGCGAGGCCGCGCGCCGCCTCCTCGTCGACGACCTGGTGTACGACGCGGACGCGGCCCGGCTGCTCGAGGCCACCTTCGGCGCGGAGCGGGTGCACGTCGGCAGCGACTGGCCGTTCCCGCTGCGCGCCCCGACCCTCGACGCCCGTCGCGCGGCCGCCAGGGCCTCGGACGCCGAGCTCCTCACCCGCCCGATCAGGTACGTCCGAGAGGAAGGCGAGACATGGCCAAAGGCGACATCGTGACCGCACCCGACGGCGAGCAGGTCGTGCTCGACGACGTCGGCCAAAAGATCGTTTTCGAGAACGACGAGGTGCGGGTCTGGGAGATCACCCTCGCGCCGGGCGAGCAACAGCTCTGGCACCGGCACCACAACCCGTACCTCGTGATCGCCCTGGAGGCCGCCGACAACCGCATCGACCCCTTGGACGGCGGCGAGCCCAGGCTGGTGCACGAGTCCGCCGGCGGCGTGGTCTACCGCGAACCGGGCGAGACCCACATGCTCACCAACCGGGGCGCCACCCACTACCGCAGCCGGCTGGTCGAGCTCAAGTACCTCGGCGAGGGGGCGCGGTCATGACCGAAAACCTGTCCGAACCCGGCGCCTACTCCGGCGAGGCGGCCGACCGCGCCCGGGTGGACGGATCCGAGGCGCTCGGCCGGTTCCGGGAGATCCTGCTCCAGACCTCGGACCTCGACTGGGCCGAGAAGACCCTGGCCGGGTTGTCGCACAAGATGCTGTGGCGCAACGACCAGACCGGCGCCTCGATCGCCCTGGTCCGCTTCGAACGTGGCGCCGGGATCCCGGAGCGCCACGCGCACGCCTCCAACCAGTTCATGTTCTGCCTCAAGGGCACCTACCGCTACCTGCCGACCGGGCTGACCCTCACCGAGGGCTCGTTCTACTGGAACCCGAAGGGAAGCCTGCACGGGCCGACCCGCGCCGAGGAGGAGTCGATCCTGCTGGAGGTGTACGACGGTCCGCACTATCCCGTCCAACCGTCCTGGTACACCAACCCCGACGACGCCTCCTGACAACGCGCGGGTTCCGCATTGTGCGGATACCCTGAGCCCGTTGCATTCCTAATGGTATGGAGGCGTAATGAGGCGCTCAAGCCAGGGAAACTCGGTGAGCCGCCGGCACGTGCTGAAGGCATCGGCGGCCACCGCGGTCGCGGCGGGAACCGGGGCGGCGATTCCGGCCTGTTCCGCCGCACCGGCCGGATTGCCGCCGAACGTGGCTCAAGGAATCGCGGAAGGCAAGCGTTACCGGTTACGAGAGCTTGGCATCACCATCGGTGAGATGCCGCCCGGCGCATTGAACGCAATCACCGATGTTCCCGGCGTCAAGGTCGGTTACAAGACACTGATCTTCGACCGCCCCGGTCCGGCCCCGAATATCGCCCGTACCGGCGTTACGATCATCGTCCCGCGCGACGAACCCATGTGGGCCAACCATTGTTACGCGGGAATCTACTCGCACAACGGCAACGGCGAGATGACGGGCTCCCACTGGATCACGGAGTCCGGATGGCTGTCGTCGATGATCGGGATCACCAACACCCATCAGGTCGGTATCGTCAGGGACACCCTTGTCAAGATAGAGGCCGAACAGAACAAGGACCTGAAGTGGCGGCTGCCGGTGGTGGCCGAGACCTGGGACGGCCCGATGAACCAGATGAACGGGTTCTGGATCACCGAGGAGCACGTCCGCGAGGCGGTCGCCGACGCGAAAGGTGGGCTTCCCGCCGAGGGCAACGTCGGCGGCGGGACCGGGATGGCCTTCTTCGGGCACAAGGGCGGCAGCGGAACGTCCTCGCGGGTGGTCACCTACAAGGGCACCAACTACGTGGTCGGCGTGTTCGCCCAGCCGAACTTCGGAAGGCTGCGCAACCTCCGGGTCAACGGCGCGCCGGTGGGCGCGGAACTGCCCCAGCCGCCGCCGCTCACCCCCACCAACAAGTCTCAGGGGTCGTGCATTCTCATCGTGGCAACGAATGCGCCCATGCTGCCGGACCAGTGCCGGAGGCTCGCCGTCCACGCGGGACTCGGCGTCGGCGTACTCGGCGGCACCGCCTCCAACGGTGACGGCGACATCTACCTGGCCTTCTCGACGGGCAACGACATCCGCCCGAACGACTCGACGGCGCTGTACAACGCCAACGCGGTCAACAATGACGAGATCGACCCCTTCTTCCAGGCCGTGATCGAGGCCACCCAGGAAGCGCTGCTGAACGCCGCGACCAAGGCCGAACGCATGACCGGAAACTGGGGCACCCGCGAGGCCCTGCCGCTGGACAAACTCATGCAGTCCCTCCAGAAGCATCAGGTCTAGTGTCGTGTGAACGAGGTTCCTTGCCCGGATTCGGTGATCCAGATGGATGCACCGCAAGGCTGTGTCTGATTCGGAGAGGGCCGATACCGGGGTTGTATCGGCCCCGACGACAACGCGGCGGGGCGCCGCCTGGGCGCCGAAGACGGGTAAGACGACCTCGTTTACGCGGCACTAGCTCGAGTCCTCGAGGCTGCGCCGGCACGGTCCGTATCTACCCGTTCGAGCTCGGTAGGGGTACCCGAACCGCCCCGGCATCCTGGCCACACCGTGAAACCAAGGAGGTCAGGATGTTGACAAGACGTGTCGTCACCGGCGCGGCCACAGCGGCCGCACTGGCACTGGTTCTCACCGGTCTCGGTTCCGCCGTGGCCGCGCCAGCCTTCGCCGAGCCGCACCCGGACAACGAGAGGTTCCTGGTGACCGCCACCGTCGACGGACGGCTCAAGCCCGCTCCCGAGATGCCGGAGGCCGGGGGTATCCGGACCGACTTCTTGAAGCAAGGGCAGTACGTCCGCATCTCGTGCCAGCAGGTCGGCAAGGAGGCATACGGGAGCAAGATCTGGGACCTTGTCGCCTTCGACGGCTCCGAGCTGTTCGTCCCCGATCGCTACCTCAAGACCGGAACGGACGGCTCCCTGAGCAAGCCGTGCACGGCGGAGGATCTCAGGCGCGCCAACGTCTGAGCCCTGATACCCCCGCGGGATCTCCGCGGACGAGGGGGAACTGTGTCCGAAGAAACGCTGCCAGATGATCCCTTGGCGCCGAACAGCTTCGGCGGCTGGTGCACTCGAGTAATCGGCGTGTGCCGCCGCAGCGGGCACACGCTGTGGCGGCTTCATGCGATCAACGCCGTCGTCGCCGCACTGTACTGGGCGGTGATCGTCACGGCGATCCCGAACTACGCAGAGCTCCGACGCACGGTCAATGCGGGTCGGGCGGGCTTCGCTGACATTGTCACGTACCTGGCCAGCTCGCTGGGGGTGGAAGTGGCCTTGTTCGTGGTGGGCGCGTTCGTCTGGGCCGGCGCGGTATTCGTCGCGATACAGGATGCGGCGGGGCGTCCCGCCACCGCGGCGCACGGGCTGCGCTTTGCGACCCGTCGTGCGCTGCCGCTCATGGGTTGGTGGCTGGTCGCCCAGTTACTCATCACGGTCGGACTGGTTATGCTGCTGATTCCCGGGCTGTATCTGACGGTTCTTTTCTACGCCTCGCTGCTCGCGGTGGTCGTGGTCGAACGGCAGGGCATCGGTCGAAGTATCGAGTTGTCTTCAGGGCGGTTCTGGCCGACCAGCGGTCGGCTGCTCATCGCGGGCCTTGGCTACTCACTGGTCCACCTCGTCGCCGACTCGATCGGCGACTGGCCGCTGCCCGGCTCCGCCGGTGTCGCACTCGGTGAGCTCTCGCGGGCGGGCCTGATGGTCCCGGTCAATGTCATGCTTACCGGCGTCGCCGTCGTGACATACGCGGAGCTGCGCCGGCACGACGACGGTTGCACGACCAGCGCACTCGCTGCACGGATGGGCGTGGGCATCAGACATCGGTGAGAAACGGGGGCGGAGCGGAATTGTCTTTCTCGGCACGGGCGGCGTGTTCTTCACATCGGCGGTACGGCTGGCGGCCGAGGGCTTGACTCGCCCACGCCGGGCACCTAGGGAGGGGACGTGACGGAGAGGGCCAGCCGGAACATACGTCCGGTGGAATCATTGCCGGAGGGGCTGCACAGCCTGGCGCGACTGCGGTCGGACGGCCTCCCGCCCGGCACGCTGTTCGTGTTGTCGGCGCACGGGGGGATGCGGGCCCTGCCGGACTCGGACTTCACGCTTCGGTTCGGGCGAGACGACACCGACCGGGCTCACGTGTGCGTCGGTCGGGGCGACGACGCGGTCAGCCGGGAGCACGGATTCTTCCGCCACGACGGCCGCCGGTGGCGGCTGCACAATGTGGGGCGGCTGCCGATCGCGTTGCCGGGTGGGCAGCTGCTGCTCAGCGGGCACGACGAGCCGATGCCCTCGGCATACACGCCGCTGTTCATCCGCACCGACGTCGGGCGCGAGCACCTGCTGGAGGTCCGGGTGACCCGCCGCGAGGCGCCACCCGCGCCGTCGGTCCCCGCCTCCCATGAGACGCGCGCCCCCCGCGTGTTCGCCCTCGACGAGCGCGACCGGCTGATGCTGGTCGTACTGGGTCAGCGCTACCTCCGCCACGAAATCGACCCGCAACCGTTGACGTGGTCCGAAGCGGTCCGCGAGCTCTCGGCCGCGCGTCCGGCGCAGCGGTGGACCGACCGCATCCTGCAGCACCGCGTGCGCGAGGTACGGCTGCAACTGTCGGCGCGCGGAGTCTGGGGTCTGGTCGAGTCCGAGGTTCCACCACCGCTGGGCAACGCGCTGAACCACAACTTGATCATGGCGTTGCTGAGCTCCGCGACGATCGTCCCACCGGACCTGCGGCTCCTGCGCCGTCCCGGATCGGCCTGAGATGGCGCGCACCCCCATGCGCACAGACCGGATCGCGCTCGGCAGGATCGAGCCGCTCAGCCGGGAGGAACGCCTCGTCCTCGCCGTCGTGGCGCAGCGGTACCTCCGCTACGAGGTCGATCCACGCCCGGTGCCGCGTCCCGAGGTCGCCCGGCAGCTGCGGGCGTTGTCGCCCGGCGAGTCGTGGTCGGAAGACAGGGTCGACCGTGTGCTGAGCCTGATCGAGCTGCGGTCGAACGTGCGCGGACCCGGTGCGGAGCCAGGGGATGCCGGCCTCGCGGTCAGGTTGGTCGCGTGCGCCGTCCTGGTGCCACCGGACCTGCGGCTGCTCGACGTCGCGCACCCGGAGCCCACCCCATGAGCCCGAACGCCAGGCCGCCGGCGTCGGTCGGGCCGTACCAGATCGAGGGCCTGCTCGGATCCGGCGGGATGGGAACCGTGTGGCTGGCCCGGCACGGCCGGCTCGGGCATCGCGTCGCCCTCAAGCAGGTCCCGGTCGCCGACGATGCGCAGGCGCGCAGGCGCACCCTCGACGAGGGTCGGCATGCCGCCCAGCTGCACCGCCACCCCGACGTCGTCGAAGTGATCGACGTGCTGGAGGACGACCGGCACGTCTGGCTGGTCATGGAGTACGTGCCGTCGGTCACCCTCGCCGACCTGGTCGCCCGGCACGGCCCCCTCGAACCGGGCGAGGTCGCCCGGATCGGCGCACGGGTGGCCGCCGCGCTCGCCGCCGCTCACGAGCACGGCATCCTGCACCGCGACGTCAAGCCGCACAACGTGCTGATCCGCACCGACGGGACGGGGGTCAAGCTGGGCGACTTCGGCGTCGCCCGCCGCCGCACCGACCCGCGACTGACCGCCGACGGCACGATCATCGGAACGCTGTCCTACCTGGCGCCCGAGATCGCCCGAGGTAACGACCCGTCGGAGGCCTCCGACGTCTTCGGCCTCGGCCTCACGCTCCTCTACGCCGTCGAAGGCCGGGCGCCCTACGGCGAGGACACCTCCGTCGAACGCCTCTATCCGCGCGTCCGCAACGGCCAGCTCATCGAAACCGACCGGGCCCGGCGGACACCCGAGTTCGCGACGCTCCTGCAGCGCATGCTGCACCTGCTCGACGACGCTCGCGTCGACGCCGACTTCGCCGCCGACCGGTTGCAGGAGATCGCGACCGCGTTCACCGCGCCGACGTTGGCCAACCTGGCGGAACACCCGGGGCCGAAGCCGGTGACGACCGAGCTCCCGGAGCCCGTCGAGGCGGCCACGACCGCGCCGGACCGGCCGAGGCGCCGGTGGCGACGGCGATACACCGCCGCGGCGGTCGCCGGCATGCTGATCATCGCGACCGCGATCGCCGACCCCTTCGGCTGGCGAACCCCCTCCGATTCCGTCGCCGGATCGGCCGATCCGTTCGGGACGCTCCCCCCGCTGGAAGGCGTCTCCCTCGAGGTCGATCCGCGCGCCGCGGACCCGTGCCCACTGCTCGACACGGTCGCGCTTCGCGCCGCGCCCTCCGTCCCGGGCCCCAACCTGGCCGGCTGTTCGGCAGCCGTCGACGATGTGACGGTCTCCGTCGAAATCCTTCAGGCGGGCCAGACACCCGGCTTTTGGGTCACGAGGCGGCCCGGTGTCGTGCACGGCCCCGCCAGCATCTCCTTTCCTCAAGCGATCGGGCAGCCCACGTCGCCGTGCGCGACCAATGTCACGCTCGGCGCGATCACCCTCTACCTCAGCGCGCGTTTCCGACGGCCACCTCCGCGGTTCACGGATGCGGCCGCGACTCGCCTCTGTGGCATCGCCGACGATGCCGCGGTCACCGCGCTGCGCGCACTCGCCCGACGCGGGATCCCGAACGATCCGAACCGGCGCTCGACCACGGGGATCGCCGCCCACAACGCGTGCGCCCTGGTGGACGACGCACCCCTGCAACAGGCGGTGCCGGGCATCACGACCGGGCACAGCCAGGGGTACGCCGGATGGCAGTGCTCACTGGGTGCCCGGCAGTACAACCGGCCGCACGCCGCGGTCACGTTCCAGCTCGGCACCCCGCTGACCTCCGAGCGCAAGGTCGCGAACCTCCCGGCGATCGTTGAACGGGGCACCGGGTGGTACAACCAGACCGGGTGCACCGTCTGGATGGAGTACCGAACCCGCGCGGAATGGGCGCCCTCCCGCGACGAGCGGGTCAGCGTCCGAGTAGAGCTGCCCGGAGACAGCGACGCCTGCCCGGCCGCGACCGTGCTCGCCGAGTCCGTCGCCGCCCGCCTCCCGCGCTGAGCGGGGACCATCGCCTTCGGAACGGTGACGCTGTTGGGTGCGCGACGTGGTCGGTCGAGCTAGGTCGAGTCCACGAGAATGCGCCAGCCCCGGTCGGCGTGACGACGCAACACCAGGGTCGCAACGCCTTCGAACGAGTCCCTGCCGTCGATCTCGCCGTTCCGCAGGCGCGTGGACCACACGTTCGTCACCAGCGCGATGTCGCCGGCCTGGACGACCTTCGCGGCGCGCGTGGTGATCTCCGGGCGGAGCGCGAGCCGCTGTTCGTACAGCGCCAGCAGCTCCGCATGCCCGCGCGCGGTCCCGCCGTCCGGCAGCGCGAAGCAGCCCTCCTCGTCCCAGTACTTCACCACCCCGCCCGGATCGCCGGCGTTGATCGCCACCGTGATCATGGGCAGCAGTTCCTCGGGTGTACGGGCGATCATCTCGGCGTCGCTCACGCCGTGACCGGCCAGGCGGCCTTCCCGCCCTCGACGAACAGCAGCCGTACGTCGATGGCACCGTCGCGCGCCCGCTTCGCCTTCTCGTACTCGTCGGAGAAGTACCACCGCCTGGCCCGCGCCATGTCCGGGAACTCCACCATGGTCATGACCCGCCCCTCCGGCCAGACCCCCTCGACCGGCTCCGGCGTCGCGCCCTGGATGCGGTACCGGCCGCCGTACAGCTCGATCGTGGGCTCGGCCAGCACGCGGTACTCCAGGGCGCGCTCCTCGTCCAGGTTGACCGCATCGACGATCACATAGACAGACATCCAGGGCTCTCCGTTCCCCACCGATCCAACATGACACGCCGTATACTTTTGCTACAGCGAAGAGTACAGAGGCGGCGTAGAGTGTCAATCCGTGCCGGCGACAGCGCAACATCGGGTGACCCGCCGTGAACGGCTGCGCGCGGAGACGACCCGCGAGATCATGGCGATTGCCCTGCGACAACTGGCCACCGGCGGCGCCGGAGCCATCTCGCTGCGGGGCATCGCCCGCGAGATGGGCATGACCGCGCGGGCCATCTACACCTACTTCCCCACCCGCGACGACCTGATCACGGCGCTGACCGACGAGATCAGCACCTCCCTGGCCAACAGCCTGGAGCGAGCGCGCGACGGCGCACCGGCCGACGATCCGGGCGCCAGGCTGATCGCGTGGGGTGTTGCGCTGCGCGAGTGGGCGCTGGCGCACCCCGACGGCTTCCGCCTCATCTACGGCGACCCGGTGCCCGGCTACCAGCCGCCCGCGAACGGGCCGACCGACCAGGCCGCCCGCCGGGTCTGCGGCGGGCTCAACCGCCTGGTGGCGGCGCTCAGCGGGTCCGCGAACGGCCCGGACGGCGCCGAATGGTCCGACTTCCCGCCCGCCTACGTGGCGAAGGTCCGCGCCGAGGCGCCCGAGCTCTCACCGGCCGTCGCGGCCCTCGCGCTGCGGGTCTGGGGCCGCATACACGGCCTGGTGACCCTCGAGATCTACGGCCACCTGCGCTCGGTGTCGAACGACCCGGCGGCGCTGCAGCGCGCGGACCTGCACGATCTCGTCGGCCAGCTGCACGGGTGACTCCCCCGGACCGCCGAACAGATCCGGCCCGCATCGCACCGCCGGGTGCAATACGGGCCGGATGTCGCGCGGGCAGGGTGCGTCATGCACCGGGAGCGTGGGCCAGCGGTTGAGCCGTCACCCCGTCGAGGCGCGACCGCAGGATCGCCGCGCCCAGGGTGGCGAACCAGATCATGTTGATCGCGCCCATCGTGGCCACCGATCCCCATCCGTTGGCGGCGTAGACGAACGAGGCGTCCATGCCGAAGAACAGCGAGGGCACCATCGCCAGGTTGACCACGGCGACGACGACGCTGCCGCGACGGGCCCACCCCGGCAGCACCGCGTGCCGGGTCGCGACGGCCAGCGCGATCAGGAAGGCGGCGATGAGCACCTTCGCGATCGGCCCGTGCAGCAACACGTTGGCCGCCGACAGCGGGCCGTCGACCGTCGGGTCCAGTGATCCGTCCGGGTGCCACAGCGAGGTCCCGGCCTCCAGCGAGGTCGACACCAGGGTCACCGCGATGTAGCAGCGCAGCGCCGCGGTGGCGACCGATCCGGCCAGGCCCGGGTCGCCGCCGTTCGCCGCCCGCAGCAGCCGCGCCAGCCCGACCGCGAAGATCAGGAACCCGGTGAACGTGGCGACGGTGATCAGGTTGCGACCCAGCACGTTGGCCAGCGGCGGCGGGCCGTCGTAGACGAAGTACAGCGCGACCATCACGATCGAGGCGGCGCCGCTGACCAGGCCGCTCAGCCCGGTGACGAGCCGGTCGGCACGGGAGAACGTGGACATGTCGAATCCTCTCGGGACAAGGGTGGGGGCGTACGCGGTCATGACCGGGTGTCCTCGGTGCGCAGCTTCGCCAGGCCGGTCAGCGCGGCGACGGCGGCGGCCGAGGGCACGGCGGTCCACAACCACCACGGCTCGTGCAGCCCACCGCCGAGCAGGGCGATCATCAGCCAGACGATGACCTGGATCAGGGTTGCCGCCGCGCCGACGAACGCGACGACCTGTCGGATACGCAGCAGCCGCCGCCGCGCCGGATCATCCTCGCCGGCCACCGGCGCGGCGATGTCGGCGACGAGGTCGCGGAGTGGACGGCGGGTGCGGTGTGTGTCGTTGTTCATGGCCGAAACTCTCGCCGCCGAGCCGGCCCCCGACATCGGCGCGCGGTGGCAGCGGTGTTCGACGAAAGTTGGAGCCGCCCTCCACACGACAGCCGACGTCGATGCCCCGGGATTATCTAGGCTCACCTGGTGAGCAGGATCGAGAGGCCGGACTGGCCCGAGGTGGGCTGGACGGTCACCGTGGTGCTGTTGGCGTTCGCCGGTGGCCTGGCGCTGCTCTACGTCGTGCTGCAGGAAGGCCCCGCCGGCGTGTGGCGGGTGGTGGACATCGGGATCGGCGCGCTGGCCAGCCTCGCGCTGGTGCTGCGCCGCCGGGCGCCGGTGGTGCTGGCGCTGGTCCTGGCCTGCGCCGCCGCCGTCGCCGCCTCAGCCGGGCTGGCGAACATGCTCGCGCTCTACGCGGTCTCCCGTCGCCGCCCGCTGCCGGTCGCGCTCGCGGTCGGCGCCTGCCAGGTCGCCGCCGGGTACGTGTTCTGGCTGCTCTACCCGCGCAACAACTCCCTCGGCCTGACCATCGTGGTGAACGTGGCGATCGTCGCCGCGCTGTGCGCCTGGGGCGCGCTGCAGCAGGCCCAGCACGCGCTGCTCGACTCCTACCGTGACCGGGCCAAACGGGCCGAACGCGAGCAGGCGATCCGGGAGGCCGAGGCCCGCCAGGCCGAGCGGGCCCGCATCGCCAGGGAGATGCACGACGCGATCGCGCACCGCATCTCGCTGGTCGCCCTGCACTCCGGTGGCCTGGCCGTCCAACCCGACCCGTCACGCGAGGAGCTGCGGGCCTCCCTGGAGCTGATCCGGGCGGCGGCGGTCCAGGCCCTGGAGGAGCTGCGCGGCGCGCTCGGCGTGCTGCGCGCCGACGAGCCGACGTCGTTGGAGCAGCCGGGACTCGACCGGCTCGACGACCTGGTCGCCGAGGCGCGCGCCGCCGGGCAACGGGTGACCCTGACCGCCGGCGACGACCTGCGCGACGCACCCGCCAGCGTCAGCAGGGCCGCCTACCGGATCGTCCAGGAAGGCCTGACCAACGCGCGCAAGCACGCGCCCTCGGCCGAGGTCTCGGTCCTGCTGCACCGGGCCGACGACCTCCTGCGGGTGCGCCTGAGCAACCCGGTCGCGGCCGACTCGCCGGACCAGTCCGGTTCCCGTCGCGGGCTCATCGGCCTGCGGGAACGCGCCGTGCTCGCCGGCGGCACACTGAGCCACGGCCCGAACGGGACCGGTTGCTTCATCCTCGACGCGGAGCTGCCATGGACGTGACCCGGATAGTCCTCGTCGACGACGACGCCATGGTGCGGGCGGGGCTGCGGATGGTGCTCTCCGCCGACCCCACCCTGCGGGTCGTGGCCGAGGCGACGAACGGCCGCCAGGCGCTGGAGGTGCTGCGCGACACCGACGCCGACGTCGTGCTCATGGACCTGCAGATGCCCGTCCTGGACGGCGTGGCCGCCACCCGTGAGCTGCGTACCCATCGCCGCACCCCCGCCGTGCTGGTCCTCACCACCTTCGACGTCGACACCTACGTCGTGGAGGCGCTGCGCGCCGGGGCGAGCGGCTACGTCCTCAAGGACACGCCGCCGGAGGAGATCATCCGCGCCGTGCACGTCGCGGCCGCCGGCGACTCCGTGTTCTCCGCGACGGTCACCGAGCGCATCGTGGCCCGGATCTCCAGCCGGGACGACGCGACGACCGCCGACGCCCGACGCAGGCTCGCCCGCCTGACCGAACGGGAACGCGAGGTGGCCGACGCCATCGCCGCCGGCAGCTCCAACGCGACCATCGCGTCCGACCTGCGGATGAGCGAGGCCACCGTCAAGTCGCACGTGTCCCGAATCCTCACCAAGACCGGCGCCGAGAACCGGGTCCAGGTCGCGCTGCTGGTCTACCAGACCGGGACGGAAAAGGACTCGGAGATCACCGACCACCCGCGGAGGTGAGTCACGCCGTCGGTGGCTCGGCGCTCGCTTCGTGGCGGGCGAGCAGCATGGCCAGCTCGGGCACCTGGTTCAGCTCGCAGCTCAGCGTGCCGTCCGCGTCCAGCTCGAACGGCACGGGCTCACCCGACGGCAGCCGTTGCAGCGCGACGAACCGGGCGCCGTCCGGGGCGCGCAGCCGCAGCCGGGCCGGGGTGACGATCGCCGGCGGGCCGTTGCGCAGCGCCACCCGGATCGCACCCGGCTGCCGGAAGGCCGACGCCCACACGCCGGGGTGGGTGGTGCACCGCACCGAGCGCTCCCCGTCGAGCAGGGCGTCGATCAGCGCGGCGAAGACCCGGTCGTTGGCGTCCGCGTCCTCCCGTTCGAGGTCGAACACGCTGTAGACGGCGCGCCCGGCGCCGAAGTCGTGCTCGACCAGCACCGGGTCGGCCGTGTCCCGCACCGGCGGGAAGGAGTGGATCGACGCCCAGTTCTGGTCGCCGAAACCGCCGACGTGCGGGTGCCCGTGCGGAAGGGTGAGCGTCGCGAGGACCCGCGCACCGGGGTCGGTGCGCAGCCGCACGAGCCCACCGGCCAGTCCGGAGCCGGTGGTGAAGGTGAGAAACCGCTGCGGATGCAGCCACCGCCGCACGGCGTCGTCCGAGGGCTTGGCGTAGGCGGGGCCGGTCGGCTCCTCGGACTCCAGGTGGACGCCGAACACGTCGGCGAGCATGAGGTCGTCGTGGCGCACGCCCCGGCTCTCCACCAGCGAGGTGTAGCCGCTGGCGTAGACCCGCCCGCCGCGCCGCACGTACCGGCGGACCGCCGCGACCTCCTCGGCGTCCATCCGCGAGACGTTCGGCAGCACCAGGACGCGGTAGCGGTCGAGCTCGGCGAGCTGGCGACGGGTGATCACGCCGAACGGGACGTGCGCGCGCCGCAGGCTCCGGCAGGCGCCGCGCAGGGCCGCCAGGTGCGGGTACGTCGGGGGCGCCGCGATCTCGGCGAGCGGCCGGCCGTTCTCCGCGAAGTCCATCTTCGACTCGTTCGAGAAGTACACCGCGACGTCCTCCACCGGCTCCCCGCCGAGGTAGGGCTCGACCTCGGCCATCGCCTCGAAGGTGTCGCCGATGCGGTCGTAGGTGTCGTCGGCCGCCGTGCCCGCCGGGTCGATCGCCTCGATGAACATGAACGCGGTCGACTCGGCCGCGGCGTCGAGCACCTGCGCCCGCATCCGGTCCGCCGACTTGAGCGTGATGTGCTCGAAGCAGTCCACCGTCGCGAACGTCATGAACTCCGCCGGCCGCGAGCGGGACAGGTTGGCCATCAGCTTCATCACGAGCAGCTGCTCGACGTCGTCGCCGTACAGGTCGCCGCCGAGGAAGTCGGAGTGCTCGGTGGCGCCGAACGGCACCGCCCACGTCCAGTGCCCGGGGGCCGGCGCGAAGTTGTGGTAGACGGCGATGTCCGGCCGTGCCCGGCGCATCGCCCCGGTGACCAGCCCGGTGAAGTCGGAGATCCAGCGCTCGCGCGCCGCCTGGAACTCGCACCACGCGGGCGAGGTCCAGTCGACCGTCTCGGGTATGTCCGCGCCGGTCTCGTCCCGGTAGCGCGTCCGGCAGGCCGGGCACAGGCAGACGCCGGGCCAGAACGTCATGTCGCAGAAGCTCGCGCCGAACTCGTAGCGCCCGTACAGGTCGGCGATCTGGTCGGCGATGTAGGCGCGGTAGTCGGGGTTGTTCGGGCAGCACAGCCCGTGCCGGTCGCCGGGGGAGGTCGGCTGCGACGGCGGGGTCGGCGGGGTCGGCGGCACGACCCGCCAGTCGGGGTACCGCGCGGCGGGCCAGTTGTCGAAGATCACGCTGTAGTAGGCGCACGCCGCGATGCCGCGCTCGCGCAGCAGCGCCGCGGTCTCGCCGACGACGTCGCGCCCGTTCAGCCTCGGATGCATCGCGCCGACCTCGGTGGGCCAGAAGCACCACCCGTTGAGCGTCTTGCAGACGAACATCACGGAGCTGGCGTTCGCCCGTTCGTAGCGGTCCGCCATCGCGACCGGGTCGTACTCGGCGAGGAAGCCCTCGTCCCACGCCGGGATCTCCATGTCGACCAGCATCCGGCGCCATCCCCGCTGGTAGCCGGAGGTTCCTACCGCCACGGCACTCAGTCCTTCCACACCTCGTCGAGCCGCCAGAAGCTGCCGGCCATCAGGTCGTTGAAGCCGTGCACGGTGTTGCCCACGGCAATCCGGTTCGGGGTGTAGACCAGCGGGATCACCGGTGGGTTGTCGATGGTCACGAGCTGGAGCCGGTCGAACAGGCGCTTGCGTTCGGCCTCGTCCAGCGTGGTCGTGGCCCGCCGGGTGAGCGCCGCCGCCTCCGGGTTCGCCAGGTACGTGTACAGGTTGTGCGTCGCGGGCGAGTCGAACAGCAGCGACGCGAACTCGTCGTCGACCACCACGTCGTTGGCCCACTCGCCGGGCGGGAAGATCGACAGTTCGGCGTCGCCGGCGAGGAACCTCGCTCCGAGCGTCGCGTGGTCCAGGCGCTGGATGGTGACGGTGACGCCGATGGTGGCCCAGGCTTGTTGGACGATCTGTGCGACCTGGTTGGAGGGTTGGTCGGTGCCGACGATGTTGATGGTGGTGGCGAAGCCGTGGGGCACCGAGGTGGTGGCCAGCAGCGCCTTGGCCTTGCCCGGGTCGTAGGGATAGCCGGGCGCGGCCTCGTTCCAGTACTTGGCCTTCGGGTAGACCGTGTTCATGATCGGCGCGACGCCGCCGAAGGCGATGGTGTTGATGTCGTCGACCGGGGTGGCGTAGGCCAGGGCCTGGCGGACGGCGCGTTCGGTGAACGGTGGGGTGGCGTTGTTGGACCAGATGACGTACATGTCGCCGCCGGCTCCGACCAGGACGGTGGCCCTGCCGCTCTCGTCGATGGTCCTGATCTGCGGGAACGGGATGCTGTCGGCCGCGTCGGAGGTGCCGGACAGGACGTTGAGGATGCGGGTGTTGTCGTTGGGGGTGACGCGGATCTTGAGTTCGTCGAGGTAGGGGCGTCCGGTGCGCCAGTGGGTGGGGTTGCGGACCAGGACGGCTTCCTGGTCCTTGATCCAGTGTTGGAGCATGAACGGGCCGGTGCCGACGGGGTGTTCGTTGAACGCGGCGGCACCCTCGGACTCGACCAGCGCCTTCGGCACGATCGACGCGGCGACCATGGCGACCGAGTAGAGGAAGCTGGGCGTGGGCCGGGACAGCCGGACCACCGCGGTCAGCGGGTCCGGGGTCTCGATCGAGGCGACGGTGGCGAACAGCGTGTCCTTGAAGAACGAGTCCGGCCCTCGGGCGTGGTCGAGGGTGAACCGGACGTCCGCCGAGGTGAACGGCATGCCGTTGGAGAACGTCACGCCCGGGCGCAGGTGGAAGGTGTAGGACAGGCCGTCCGGGCTGACCTCCCAGCTCGTCGCCAGCGCCGGGCGCGGTTCGAGCTGGCCAGGGGCGTACTCGGCCAGCTGGTCGAACATCTGCGCGACGATCTGGCGGTCTGGCGTGCCGGTGGCCTCCATCATGCGGTACGCGCTGATCGTGAGCGGCGCGATGTTCTGGTCGACGACGAGGGTGCCGCCGCGCTTGGGCACCCCGCCCGGGCGCAGCGTCGCGCCCCACGCCGCCGCCTCGACGTGTGTGTCCGCGAGCCGCCCGCCGCCGCCCGGGCTCCCACATGCCGCAAGGGCCACCGCGAGCAGCGACGCCGCCAGCGCGGCACGCCACCGCGATCCGCCTGTCACCGCGCCGCCGATGACGCGCGTCGGCGGCGCAGCGCGTACGCGACCAGGATGACCGCCAGGCTGACGCAGCCCGCGACGAGCTGGATCCGCTGGTCGGGCCGCACCGCCATCGATACCAGCACCGCGCAGAAACACGCGATGGTCAGATACGTCAGGTAGGGATAGCCCCACATCTTGAGGGTGAGCGCCTCCGGTTCCTCGCGTTCGAGTCGTTTACGCAGGCGCAGGTGCGAGACCGTGATAATCAGGTAGACGAAGAGCGCGATGGTGCCGGACGAGTTGATGAGAAATGAGAACACGGCGTCGGGCGAGTAATAGGCCATGACCACGGAGAGAAAGCCCACAGTCGTTCCGGCCAGGATCGCCCGGGCCGGAACCCTGTTGCGGGTGAGCGCCACCATGGCCCGTGGCGCGTCGCCGTGGCGCGCCAGCACGAACAGCATTCGGGACGAGACATACAGGATCGAGTTCAACACCGACAGGACGGCGATCAGTATGATCACGTTCATCACCGTCGCGGCGCTCGGCAGGCCGACCCTTTCCAGCACGGTGACATACGGGCTCTTGAGCGCCTCGGCGTCCTCCCAGGAGATGATGGTGACGACGAGAAACACGGAGCCGACGTAGAAGAGCATCACGCGCCAGAGCACGCCCGTGGTGGCCTTCGCCACCGACCGCTGGGGTTCGGAGGTCTCGCCGGCGGCGATGGTCACGATCTCGGCACCCACCAGTGCCACGATGACGACGACGATCGCGCTGGCCATCGCCATCACGCCGTGCGGGGCGAACCCGCCGCGGCCGGTGAGGTTGACGAACGAGAGCTCGGCACCGGGCCAGGCACCGAGCACGAACAGGGCGCCGATGACGAGGAACACGACAATGGCGGCGATCTTGATCGAGGCGAACCAGAACTCCACCTCACCGTACGTCCGAACGGAGAACAGGTTGGTGAGGGTGAACACGACCAACACGACGAGCGCGAGAACCCAGAGTGGCATGTCGATCCACTGCCGGAGGATGCCGGCGGCCGCCACCACCTCGAATCCCACGACGACGACTATGTACCACCAGTAGAGCCAGCCGACGGTGAATCCCGCCCAGGGGCCGAGCGTCATTCGCGCGTAGTCGGAGAACGAGCCGGCCGACGGCTTGGCCACGACCATCTCACCCAGCATGCGCATGGTGAACAGGACGAGGATCCCGGCGAGGAGGTACGACAGAACGGCGATCGGCCCGGCGGTTCCGATGACGGTTCCGCTGCCGACGAAAAGGCCGGCCCCGATGTTCCCGCCGATCGCGATCATCATCATGTGACGGTTGCGTAGTGAGCGGCGCAGGCCGGTGTTCCCGGGCGTCGTCTTCGACAGCTCCATTGCCGCTCCCCGCGGGTGGTCACCATTCGACGGGCTCGAACCTTAAGGTGGCGATTATCGTAATGTCAACATGATGGTCATAGTATGAAATTGCGTAGCGGCTAGAGCAGGGCGAGCGGGGTCTCCAGCAGGGCGCGGACGCGGGCCAGGAACGCCGCGGCGTCCGCGCCGTAGAGGATGCGGTGGTCGCAGGTGAGGGTGAGCGTCAGCCGGGTGCCCACGGTGACCCGGCCTGCATCGACGACCGGCACGTCCGCCAGCGCGCCGACGGCCAGGATGCCGGCCTGGCCCCGGTTGATGATCGCGGTGAACTCGGTGACGCCGAACATGCCGAGGTTGCTGACCGTGAACGTGCCGCCGGCCTGCTCGTCCGGGGTGAGCCGGCCGTCGCGGGCCTTGGCGGCCAGCGCCCGCGTCTGCGCCGCGATCTGGGTGAGCGGCTTTCGGTCGGCGTCGACGACGGTCGGGACGAGCAGCGAGTCGGGCACGGCCACCGCGATCCCGACGTTCACCCGCCGGTGCAGCTCGAACGTCCCGTCCCGGTAGGCGCCGTTCGCGCGCGGGTGCTCGCGCAGCGCCAGTGCCGCCGCCTTGACGACCATGTCGTTGAGCGACGGGGCCTCGGCCGCGAGCGTGGTGAGCTGCCGTCGCAGGCTCACGGCCTCGGCCATGTCGATCGCCATGCTGACCGTGAACTCCGGCACCGTCGCCTTCGTCTCCGCCATCCGCTGCGCGATCGTCCGCCGCGCCCGGGACAGCGCCACGACCTCTACCTCGGGTTCGGGTACGGGCTCGGGTAGGGGCTCGGGCTCTGGCTCGCGGGCCGGCGCCGGGGTTGCCGGGCGGGCGGCCGCTTCGACGTCGGCCCTGACGATCCGCCCGTTCGGGCCCGAACCCGTTACGGCGGCGAGGTCGACACCCAGTTTCTGGGCCAGCCGCCGCGCGACCGGCGACGCCGAGGCGGGCCGACCGGGCGCGGTGGGCTCGGGTCGCGGCGCGGCGCCGTCCTCCGGCGAGGTGGCGGTGCCGGGTTCCTCGTCGATGCGGGCGATCGGCGACCCGATCGGCACGACGGCGCCCTCCGCCCTGACGATCGTGAGGACGCCCGACGAGTCCGCCTCGTGGGCCACCGTCGCCTTGTCCGTCTCGATCTCGACGATCTCGTCGCCGCGCCGGACCGCCTCGCCGGATGCCTTCAGCCAGTGCACGATGGTGCCTTCCTCCATCGAGTCGGACAGTCGCGGCATGATCACTTCGGACATCGGCACCTCGTCAGGCTTTTTCATCATTTGTCTTGTTGCTAGGGTATATGAACAACCTGGTCGACCGCACGAAGGAGGCGCCGGATCGTGAACATCGCGGCGGGGCGGAAGGCGCTGGTCACCGGCGGCGCCTCCGGCATCGGATTGGAAGTGGCGCGCCAGCTCGCCGCCGAGGGCGCGGCGGTCGCCCTGCTGGACCTCGACGAGGAAAAACTCGCGGCGGCGGCGGCCGATGTCGGCGCGGGCACGGTGACCGTCCGCGCCGACGTGGGCTCGCCCGGCCAGGTGCGCGCGGCGGTCGAGGGCGCCGTCGACCGGCTGGGCGGGCTCGACACCCTGGTCATCTGCGCCGGCGTGATCCACGTCAAGCCGCTCGCCGAGGTCACCGAGGCGGACTGGGACCACACCCTCGACGTCAACCTCAAGGGCGCCTTCCTGTGCTGCCAGGCGGCGGAGTCCGCGTTGCGCGCGAGCCGCCGCGGCCGCATCGTGACGATCAGTTCCGACGCCGGCCGCCGGGGCGTGCCGCACCTGCTCGCCTACAGCGCCTCGAAGTTCGGCCTGGTGGGCCTCACCGAGTCGCTCGCCGCCGAGCTGGCGCCCTCGGTCACGGTGAACACGGTGTGCCCGGTCGGCGTCCCGACCACCGGCATGGGCCAGCAGCTGCTCTCCTGGAAGACCGAGCACACCGGCCAGGACGCCGACCGGGTCCTCTCCGGCATCGCCAACGCCATTCCGATGGCGCGCAACGGGACCGCCTCGGATGTCGCGAACGCCGTCCTCTACTTCGTCTCCGAGGCCGCGAGCTTCATCACCGGCGTGTCCCTGGACGTCGACGGCGGCTCGCGGCTCAACACCCTGCCCGGGGCTGCCGAGTGAGCCCACAACGGAACGCGCCCAGCCTGGCCACCGCGAACGCGCTCCACGCCGAGCGCAGCGAGGCAGGTGTCACAGCGTGAGCCGTCCGCCGTTCACCGACTCGCACGTGCACTTCTTCGACCTGCGCGCTCCCGAGCTGCACTACGAATGGCTCCGGCCGGGCGGTGACGACGAGGAGACGGAGTTCCTCGGCGACTACTCGGCGATGCGCGCCGAGCGCTACTGGGCCGACGACTTCATCGCCGAGACCCGGTTCCAGAACGTCCGGCGGGTGATCCACGTGCAGGCCGCCCTGGGCATCGACGACCCCGTCGAGGAGACCCGGTGGCTGGAGGCGTTCCGGGAGCGGCTCGGCGTTCCGCACGCGATCGTCGCGCACGTCGACCTGGCCGCGCCGGACGCGGGCCGGACGCTGCAGCGTCACCTCGCCGCGTCGCCCGTGGTCCGGGGCGTGCGCGACCTGCGCTACGACGGCTACCTGACGGACCCGGCGTGGGAGGCCGGGTTCGCGCTGCTCGGCGAGCTGGGCCTGGTGTGCTGTGACGATCCGCTGCTGGAGCACGTGCCGGCGGCCGCCGCGCTCGCGGCTCGCCACCCCGAGGTCACCTTCTGCGTGGACCACGCGCTGGCGCCCCGCCGGCGCGACCCCGAGTACTTCTCGGCGTGGCGGGAGGCGATCGGCGCCATGGCCGCCGTCCCTACGGCCGTCATGAAGATCTCCGGGCTCGGCATGGGCGACCACGCCTGGACCGTCGACTCGCTGCGGCCCTGGGTGCTCGCGTGCATCGAGGCGTTCGGGGTGGAGCGCTCGTTCTTCGGCACGAACTGGCCGGTCGACCGCATCTACAGCTCGTACGGCGACGTGCTCGACGCCTACGCCGAGATCATCGCCGATTTCTCCGAGGATGAGCGGCGCGCGCTGTTCGGTGAGAACGCGCGGCGCATATTCCGAATCGGTTGAATTGTTCGTACTCATGCGTGCCGTACCCGGGTGGTCAGCCAGGCTGGCTGGGCACGCCAACGACGCCAGGCACGCCTTGATAGATCGTTCTATTCCTGGATAGATCGTTCTACTCGGGGGCAGGCGAGCGGGGGCGCGGGCGGGCGGCGGCGCGGGCCGCGGGCGAGCGGGGCGGGGACGCGGCCGCGGACGAGCGCGGCGGACGAGCGCGGCGGACGAGCGCGGCGGACGAGCGCGGCGGACGAGCGCGGCGGACGAGCGCGGCGGACGAGCGCGGCGGACGAGCGCGGCGGACGAGCGCGGCGGGCGGGTGCGCCACGAACGAGCACCACCAACACGGACCTCAGCTAGGCGCCGTGCTGGCGGGCGTCGGGGTCGTCCATGTCGAGCATCCGGTCGGCGCCGGCGACGACGTCGAGCAGGGTCGCGGTGAGCGACTGGCGCTGGCGTTTGAAACGCTCGGTCGGGACCGTGATCCCGAACGCCGCCACGATGTGGCCGTCGTGCAGCAGCGGCGCGGCCACGCAGGACACGCCCAGGGCGTACTCCTCGCGGTCGTAGGCGTAGCCACGGCGGCGAATCCGCGCGAACTCCCGCTCCAGCGCGGCGCGATCGTGGATCGTCGCCTGGGTCAGCGCGACCGGCGGGTGCGCGCGCAGGTATGCCTCGCGAATCTCGGGCCACGCGTAGGCCAGGAGCACCTTGCCGTTCGCGCGGGCGTGCCCATGTTGGTACGGGCCGCTGGCGACCTCGGCGACCCGAAGCAGCTGGCTGCTCTCGACCGAGGCCAGCACGCGGATGTCGTTCTCTCCCCAGTCGGCGAGGTACGCGGTCTCCCCGCTGCGCTCGGCCAGTTCGCGCACGGCGGCGAGCAGCCCCGGCGAGACCGACTTCCCGCGCAGGTAGGCCTGCGCGATGATCGACGCGCTGCGGCCGAGCACGTAGCGCCGGCTCGCGTCCTTCGTCAGCAGGCCCTGGTCGACCAGCGTGTTCACCAGGTGGTAGACCGTCGGCAGCGCCAGCCGCTGTGCGACCGACACCTCCTTGGCCGTGGCCCCGCGCGGCTGCTGGGCAATCCAGAGCAACAGTTGCGACGCGCGCGCAACGGACTGGATCCGGGTACCGGCAACGTCACCGCTCGGCACCGACTGTGGATTGTTCATATACTGACCGTTCTATCAGCGATGTTGAGTAGCGTCAAGGCGACCGGCCGCCGTCGGCGCTACCCGTCGAAACCGTTCTCCGCCATCACGCGGGCGTACCAGTGGCCGGATTCCTTGACCGTCCGACGCTTCGTCTCGTAGTCGACGTGGACGATCCCGAACCGGGCGGTCACGCCGAGCCAGAACTCCCAGGTGTCCAGCAGCGACCAGACGAATGCCCCGCGCAGGTCGACGCCGCGCCGGATCGCCGCGTGCGCCGCGATGAGGTGGCCACACAGGAACTCCCGCCGCGCCCTGTCGTCGACCGCACCGTCCACGACAACGTCGTCGAACGCCGCACCGAACTCCGTCAGCACCAGCGGGAAGTCACCGTAGCGCTCCTTGAGCCAGAGCAGCGCGCGGGTGAGCCCCTCCGGGTTGATGTCCCACCCGATGCCGGTGACCGGGCGGCCCGTCGGCACCGTCCGTACCCCGAGGAGAGCATCGACACCGGTCAGAGCGTCGTCGGCGGCGGCGACGACCTGGCCCTGGTAGTAGGTGACGCCGAGGAAGTCGATCGGCGCCGCGATCGTGGCGAGGTCGCCGTCGCGCACCTCCGGCCAGGCCTCGCCGTAGCGGGCGACGATCCGCTCCGGGTACTCGCCGCGCATGATCGGATCGAGGTAGAGCGCGTTGTCATGTTCGTTCATCCGCGCGGCCGCGGCCAGGTCGGCGGGGTCGCCGGAGGCCGGCTGGATGTCCGAGAGGCCGGTGCTGGTGCCGATCTCGCCGGTCGCGTCGCCGGCCCGGAACGCCTCGACCGCGCGGCCGTGGGCGAGCAGCACGTGGTGCGCGACGCGCAGCCCGGAGTGCAGGTCACGCATCCGGGGCGCGAGCAGGCCGTCGATGTAGCCGCCGCCGGCGATCGACAGCGGCTCGCAGATCGTCATCCACCGGGGCACCCGGTCGCCGAGGCGCTCGTAGACGACGTCGGCGTACGCGGCGAACCACTCGGCGCTGTCCCGGTTCATCCAGCCGCCCCGGTGGTGCAACGCCACCGGGAGGTCCCAGACGTGCAGGATCGGCGCCGGCGCAACGCCCGCCGCCAGCAGCGCGTCGACCAGCCGGTCGTAGAAGCCGATGCCCTTCCCGTTCACCGTGCCGGTGCCGTCGGGCAGCACGCGCGGCCACGCCACCGAGAACTGGTACTCCCCCAGCCCGAGGTCCCGCATCAGCGCGACGTCCTCCGGCCAGCGGTGGTAGTGATCGGCGAGCACGTCGCCGGTGACGCCGTCGAGGACGTTGCCCGGCGTGTGGGCGTAGGTGTGCTGCAGCGACATGCCCGCGCCGTCGGCCAGCGGCGAGCCCTCGATCTGGTACGCGGACGTGCCGGCGCCCCAGGCGAACCCGTCGGGAAAGCGGTACCTGGTCACGGCGGGGCTCAGACCGCGATGCTGGCCTTGGCCAGCACGCCGCCGTCGACCACGAGCTGCGACCCGGTGACGTAGGACGAGCGCTCGCTGAGCAGCCAGGTGATCGCCGCCGCCGCCTCGTCGGGCTCGCCGAGGCGGCCGAGCGCCACCTGGCCCCCGATCAGCTCGCGCATGGCGGGGACCTCGTCCTCCGGCACGTTCGCCCACATCAGCGCGGTGTCCATCGGGCCCGGCAGCACCGCGTTGACCCGGATGCCGTGCCCGGCGTAGTCGAGCGCGACGCTGCGCACGAACGAGGACAGCCCGCCCTTCGACGACGAGTACGGCGTGACGCCGCCGGGGGCCGAGACCACGGCCCACGGGGAGGACACGCAGACGATCGAGCCGCCCCGCCCGTGCTCCAGCATGTGCCGCAGCGCGCGGCGACACACCAGGAACGCGCCGGTCAGGTTGGTGTCGATGACGTCGCGCCAGGCGTCCAGCCCCAGCTCGTGCACCAGCCCGCCGCGATCGACCCCGGCGTTGCTCACCACGCCGCGCACCGGGCCGAGCCGGTCGGCGGCCGCGTCGACGGCCTCGGCGACCGACCGTTCGTCGCGCACGTCGCAGGCGAACCCGACGGACGCCGGCGCACCCCGCCCGATGGCCTGTTCGGCGACCTGGCCGGCGAGCTCGCCGTCGAGGTCGAGCACCGCGACCGAGGCTCCCCCGCGCGCGCAGCCGAGCGCGGCCGCCCGCCCGATGCCGCGCGCGCCGCCGGTGACCAGGACGGCCCCGTCGAGGCGCTCGTCGGGCCCCGCGCTCACAGCGCCCAGACCTCGGGCAGCACCACCGGCCAGCCGGTCTCCGGGTCGGCGTCGACGTACTCGATCATGTCGCCCACCGCCCGTTCCCAGCGCTGCGCCGCCGGGCTGGCGTTGAACGCGGCCGCCATCCGCTCGTAGTCGTCGACCTCCAGGTAGCTGAACACGATGTCGCCGTACTGGTAGATGACGTAGGTGCGCACGCCGTTGTCGCGCAGCACCCGCTCCACCTCGGGCCAGACCGCCGCGTGGAACCGGCGGTACTCCTCGGCCTTGCCCGGCTTGGTACGCCAGGCGTGTCCTACCCGCTGCATGAGCTCACCACCCAGTCTTGCCACCAAATGAAGCCTGCTTCACAATGTGTCCAGACTAGATGCACCCGGCACGTCAGTCCAGGAGCAGAAACATGAGCAGTTCGCCCGCCACCGGCCGGCGGTTGGCAGTCGTGACCGGCGCCGCGTCCGGGATGGGCCTCGCCACCGCCCGTCAACTCGCCGATGGTGGCACCGCCGTGGTGGGCGTCGACCTGGACGGCGAGCCCGACCAGCTCAGCGGCGACACCGCGGCGTGGGTCCGGGGCGACATCGCCGAGCCGTCCACCTGGGACCGGGTGGCCGGCGTCGCCGCCGAGATCGACCCGGCCGGCGCGGACTGCCTCGTCTGCTGCGCGGCCGCGATCACCGTCAAGCCGTTCCTGGACACCCGCCCGGAGGACTTCCGGCGGCTGTTCGAGATCAACGTGCTCGGGGTCATCCGTGGGTTGCGGACGCTGCTGCCGCCGATGGTGGCCCTCGGCCGGGGCGCCGTCGCGGTCGTCTGCAGCGTCGACTCGCTCTTCGCCGAGGAGGAGATGAGCGCGTACGCGGCCTCGAAGGCGGCGCTGCTCCAGGTGGTCCGCTCCGCCGCGCTCGAACACGCGCGCGACGGCCTGCAGATCAACGCGGTGCTGCCCGGCGCGGTCGACACCCCGCTGCTGCGCCAGCACCTCGCCCACAGCCCGGACCCGGCCGACGCGCTGACCCAGTGCGAACGGCGCTCGCCGCAGGGCCGCCTGCTGCGCCCCGAGGAGGTCGCGCGGACGCTGTGCTTCCTGGTCAGCCCCGGGGCCTCCGGCCTGTCCGGCGCCGCGATCACCGTGGACGGCGGCCTCACCTCGACCTACGACTTCACCGGCCCATGACGATCACGGCAGCGTGTTGGTGCGCGCGACCCGCTCGTAGAACCGGGCCGAGCTCTTGACGGTGCGCCGCTGCGTGTCGCGGTCGACGTGGACGATGCCGAACGTCCGGTTGTAGCCCCAGATCCACTCGAAGTTGTCCAGCAGCGTCCACACGAAGTAGCCGCGCAGCGGCACGCCGGCCTCGATCGCGCCGTGGGCGGCCGCGAAGTGCGAGCGCAGGAACTCGACGCGCCGGGGATCGTCGACGACGCCGTTCGCCCTCGGCGGGTCGTCGTAGGAGGCGCCGTTCTCGGTCACGTACATCGCCTTCGGCCGGTACTCGCGGTTGATCTCGACCAGCGTCTCGCGCAGGCCGTCGGGATGAACCGGCCAGTCGCAGTCGGTCCTCGGCAGCGGGGGAAGCAGCTCCCGGAACCCGGCCGGGCCGTTCTCGTCCGGATCGTCGACGGTGTCGAAGACCATGTAGTAGTTCACCCCGAGGAAGTCGATCGGGGCCCGGATCTCGTCCATGTCGCCGTCCTCGACATCGGGCAGGCAGCCGTGTTCGGCGAAACGGTCCCAGAGCAGTCGCGGATACCGTCCGTGGAACACCGGGTCGAGGAACCAGCCGTAGATCAGCTCGTTCGCGCGCCGCGCCGCGAGCGCGTCCTCCGGGCGGTCGGTGGCCGGCCGGTGCGGGATCACGCACGGCGAGTAGCCGATCTCCGGAGCCCCGAGCGCGCGCAGCGCGGTGACCGCCCGGCCGTGCGCGAGCAACAGGTGGTGCGCCGCCCGCGAGGCCGCCTTCCAGTCGCGCACGCCCGGCGCCATCGAGCCCTCGCCGTAGCCGTTGTACGCGATCACCCACGGCTCGTTGTGCGTCGTCCACAGCCGCACCCGGTCACCGAGCCGGCCGGCCAGGGCGCGGGCGTACTCGACGAACGCATCGACCGTCGCGCGGTCGGGCCAGCCGCCGCGGTCCTGCAGCGCCTGCGGCATGTCCCAGTGGTTGAGCGTCAGCGCCGGCACGATGCCGCGTTCCAGCAGCGCGTCGACCAGCCGGTCGTAGAAGTCCAGCCCGGCCGGGTTGGCGGGGCCGACGCCGTCGGGCATCACCCGCGACCAGCCGGCCGAGAACCGGTAGGCGCCCAGCCCGAGCGAGGACATCAGCTCCACGTCCTCGTCGTAGCGGTGGTAGTGATCGCAGGCCACGTCGCCGGTGTAGCCGTTCTCGATCCGGCCGGGGGTATGGGCGAACGTGTCCCATACCGACGGCTTGCGGCCGCCCTCGGCCACGGCGCCCTCGATCTGGTAGGCGGCCGTGGCGGTGCCCCACAGGAAGCCGTCGGGAAACGTGCGCATGCCTACCCTTCCTCGAGCGGATGGACCGCCAGCGCGGTCACCTCCACGGTCGTCCACGGATACAGCGGCAGCCCAGCGATCGCGTTGTGCAGCTCGGTCGCGTCGCGGGCCGCCCAGACGCCGACGTTGCGCAGGCCGCCGGGTAGCCGCCAGATGCGGGTGATCGTCCCCCGGCGGCGCAGCTCCTGGCCGTAGTCGAACTCGGCGGCGGTGAGCTCGGCGCGGGTGGCGGCGGGCATGTCGGCCGGCAGCGCCACCTCGATCCGGACCAGGAACTCCATCGGCGTCTACCCTTCGAGCTGGTTGCGAACTTCCTTCTCGATGCGCTCGACGCTCGGCAGCCAGGCCGCTTCGAGCACGCCGGCGTACGGGACCGGCGTGTCGGCGCCGCTGACCAGGGCCGGCGGCGCGTCGAGCGACTCGAAGTGATCGCGTACGACCGCGGCCACGACGGTAGCTCCCCAACTGCCGCTGAACGAGGACTCCTGCACCACGACGAGGTGACCGGTGCGGTCGACGCTCTCGCCGATCGTCGCGGCGTCCAGCGGCAGCACGGTTCGCGGGTCGATCAGTTCGACCTCGATGCCGTCCTGGGCCAGCTCCTCGGCGGCCTCGGCGGCCCGCTGGCGCATCAGCTGGCTGGCCACCACCGTGACGTGCTCGCCGGGGCGGACCACGCCCGCCTTGCCGATCTCCAGGGGCGTCGGCGTCTCGGGCAGCTCGCCCTTGAGGTTGTACAGGCCCTTGTGCTCGAAGTAGAGGACCGGGTCGTCGTCCGCGATGGCGGCCCGCAGCAGCGAGTAGGCGTCCTCCACCGAGCCGGGCACCACGATCTTCAGCCCGGGGCAGTTGAGGAACCAGTTCTCGACGGTCTGTGAGTGCTGCGAGGCGAACCCGCCGCCGGCCCCGTTGAGCAGCCGGACCGTCACGGGCAGGCCGACCTGGCCGCCGGTCATGTAGCGGTACTTCGCGAGCTGGTTGGCGATCTGGTCGAAGCAGACGCCCGCGAAGTCCGCGAACATCAGCTCCGCCACCGGGCGCAGGCCCTTCAGCGACGCGCCGATCGCGGTGCCGATGATCGCCTGCTCCGAGATCGGGGTGTCCAGGACGCGGGCCGGGCCGAACCGGTCGACCAGGCCCTCGGTGGTCTTGAACGCGCCGCCGGCCGCCGCGATGTCCTCACCGATCATGAAGACCCGCTCGTCCTCGGCGAGGGCGTCCTCCAGGCCCCTGCGGACGGCCTCCTTGTACGTCACGGTGCCCACGCTCACGCGTACACGTCCTCTTCGATCAGGGCCAGGCCGGGCTCGGGCGCGGCGAGTGCCCGTTCGAGCGCGGCCTCGACCGCCTTGTCCGCGTCGGCGCGCGCCTGGGCGATGGCCTCGGGCGCCACGCCGTTCTCGGCCAGCAGCGCCTCCAGCCGCGTGATCGGGTCCTTCGCCAGCCACTCCGCCAGCTCCCCGGCGGGCCGGTACTTCCCGGGGTCGGTGCGGGAGTGGCCGCGGTGGCGGTAGGTCATGGCCTCGATCAGCGTCGGCCCCTCCCCGGCGCGGGCCCTGGCGGCGGCCTCGGACACGGCGGTGTGCACCGCCACGACGTCGTTGCCGTCGACGCGCACGCCCGGCATGCCGTAGCTGTCCGCGCGGCTCGCTAGCCGCTCCACCGGGGTCGTCGTCGCGATCGGCGAGTACTCCCCGTAGAGGTTGTTCTCGCAGAAGAACAGGACCGGCAGCTTCCAGATCCCGGCCAGGTTCAGCGCCTCGTGGAACGCGCCGATGTTCGTGCTCCCGTCGCCGAAGAAGCACAGGCTCACCGCGCCGCTGCCGGTGTGTTTCGCGGCGAACGCCAGGCCCGTCGCGATCGGCAGGTGCGCCCCGACGATGGCGAACGAGCCGTACGCGCCGACCCCCACGTCCGTCAGGTGCATCGAGCCGCCCTTGCCCCGGCACAGCCCCGACTCCCGCCCCAGGATCTCCGCGAACGTGCCGTCCAGCGGCGCGCCCATGGCCAGCACGGCGCCGTGCCCGCGATAGGTGCAGAGCATCGAGTCGCCCTCGCGCAGCGCGAAGCACGCGCCCACCGCGCAGGCCTCCTGCCCGTTGCACAGGTGCGTCGAGCCGCGCACCAGGTTCTTGGTGAACAGCCGCTGCACCTCGTCCTCGAAGCCGCGGATCTCGATCATGCGCCGCAGCATCGACAGCAGGCGCTCATCGGACGCCATCAGCGGGAATCGTCACTATATGAAAAAACACGAGCCATACTGAAAGGCTAACCTGAGCCTTCGAAGCTGGTCAAGAGATCCTTCGAATAGTGAAGCTCGTTTCAGATGACCAGAATCTTTCGTTGACCCTCCGAGCGCGGCGAACTTATACTCGCCGGCAACTCGCAGACCGCAAGCGCCTCGGCCCGGGGATCGCCCCGGCGGCCCCCATCCCTCATGCCACATCGACGCACGACCGTCGCTGGACTCAACGTGGAGGCAGGAGATGAGCATGACCCTGCGCGGTCGGGCGTGCGCCTCGTTCTTCGCGCCGGCACTGGCGGTGATGCTGTTGCTCTCGGGGTGCGGCGCGGCGCGGGGCGGCGACCACGGAGCGCGGCAACCGGCCGACGTGCTGTCGGGCGCGTGGGGTGCCGTCCTGCGGCCGGGCGGCACGCCCGAGCGCGGCGGGACGCTCGTCGTCGACCAGTCGGGCGAGCCGAAGACACTGAGCCCGTACCGGATGATGGAGGCACCGGGCACGCCGGAGCTGCAGGTCGGGGCGCAGATGTTCGACCAACTGGTCGAGTACCGGCCGGGCTGGTTCGACCCACAGCCGGGGCTGGCGACGAGCTGGGACGTCAGCCCGGACGGCCTGGCCTACACGTTCCACCTGCGCCCGGGTGTCACGTTCTCCAACGGCATGCCGTTCACCTCGGCGGACGTCCAGTTCACCCTCGACCACGCCCGGGGGCCGGACTCGTTCTTCCGGGACTCGCTCTACGGGGTCATCACCGGGATCCACACCCCGGACCCGCTGACCGCGGTCGTGACGCTGGAGCGGCCGACCCCCGGCTTCGTCTACTCGCTCGGCAACATCGCGGCGTCGATCGTGCCGAAGGCGCTGGTCGAGTCCGAGGGCGCCGCCGCGTTCAACGAACACCCCGTGGGCACCGGGCCGTTCATGCTCAACGAATGGATCAAGGACCAGGAGGCCGACCTGGTCCGCAACCCCACCCACTGGCGCGCTGGACGCCCCTACCTCGACGGGCTCAAGATCCGCGTCACCCCGAACGACAACACCCGCATCCTCAACGTCCTGTCCGGCACCTCGGACGTCGCGGACACCGTCCCGTTCCCGCAGATCAAGACCATCAACGCCAGCGGCAGGGCCAGCGTCCTTGTCGGCGCCGGCGGCGACATGTACGTGATCTGGCCGAACGGCGCGAAGGAGCCGTTCAGCGAGCGGGTCGTGCGGCAGGCGCTGGTCGCGGCGACGCCGGTCAAGGACATCAACGAGGTGGCCTTCGGCGGCGTCGCGCAGATCATGAACACGGTCTATCCGAAGGCGAAGTACTGGAACGAGGCCGCGCCCGGACCGTCCCGGGAGAACGGCAGGGCGTTGCTCGCCAGGTCCTCGGTGCCGGACGGCTTCGCCACGACGATCAACATCGTCGGTACCGACCAGCCGTCCAACCAGGTCGCGCAGATCGTGCAGCAGTCCTGGGCCGCGATCGGCGTCAAGGTCACGATCCAGCGCATGGACAACGCGACGCTCGGCGCCAGGTGGGAGGCGGGCGACCACGACCTGACGATCTTCACGCCGGGGGCGTTCTCCACGGACATCCCGGTCGACGACGAGTTCGCCACGCTGATGTTCGACTCGCCGGCGACGGACAACCTGCACACCTACCTCGACAACCCGACGGCGGCGGCGCTCACCCGGCGGGCCACGACCACGCTGGACGAGGCCGAACGCAAGCGCCTGTTCGACCGGCTCCAGGTCGTGACGATCGACAACCCGCCGGTGATCCCGCTGGTCTACACGCCGAACCGGGCGGCGGTCGGCAACCGCGTGCACGGCTTCAACTACCTGATGGCCGGCAGCTACTGGCGGCTCGACGAAGTGTGGAAGGAGGCCGAGGCGTGACGCGGTTCCTGCTCACTCGCGTCCTCGACATGGTCCCGGTCGTGCTCGGGGTCAGCGTCGCGGCGTTCCTCGTGATCCATCTCGTCCCCGGCGACCCGGCGCGGCTGCTGCTCGGTTTCCGGGCGGACCCGGAGGCGGTCGCCGCGCTCAACCACCGGCTCGGCCTCGACCGGCCGCTGCCGACGCAGTACTGGGACTTCGTCTCCCGCGCCGCGCGGCTCGACTTCGGGGAGTCGCTGCGCAGCACCGACCCGGTGGGCGCGACCATCGCGCGGCGCGGCGTGCCGAGCCTGCTGCTGGTGCTGTACTCGCTGCTGCTGACGGTGGCCATCGCGGTGCCGCTGGCCACCCTCGCCGCAGCCCGCCGCGGCGGCCTGGTCGACCAGGCGATCCGAGTGCTCACCACCGTCACGTTCGTGATGCCCGGCTTCTGGCTGGGCCTGTTGTTGATCGAGCTCGCCAGCCTGCGGCTCGGCCTGCTGCCGACCTCGGGCTACGGCGGCACCCTGACCGAGCACCTCGCCTCGCTGACCTTGCCGGCGCTGACCACGGCGCTCGGGCTGGCGCCGCTGGTCCTGCGCCAGCTGCGCGCGAACGTGATCGACACCCTCGGCGCGGAGTACGTGGAGGCCGCCCGCGCCCGGGGCCTGGGCACCTTCCGCGTCCTGCGCAGGCACGTGGTGCGCAACTCGGTGATGTCGACGGTCACGCTGCTCGGCATCATCGCCGGCGTCCTGCTGAGCGTGAACGTCATCGTCGAGAACGTGTTCGCGATCCCCGGGCTCGGCACGCTGCTGGTGACGGCCGTGTCCCAGCGGGACTACCCGGTCGTCCAGGCGCTGACCCTGTTCTTCGGGCTCGCGGTGGTGTCGGCCAGCCTGCTCACCGACCTGTGCTACGCGCTGCTCGACCCCAGGGTGCGGCTGTGACCGCCCGCGCCGGCACCGCCTCGATGGTCACCGGGCTGTCGCTGGTCGGGGCGGTCGTGCTGGCCAGCGCGGTCGGGCACTTCACCCTGTCGGACCCGAACCTGCAGACCTTCTCCGAGACGCTGCGACCGCCGTCGCCGGCGCACCTGTTCGGCACCGACGACCTCGGCCGGGACGTGATCGCGCGGACGCTCGCCGCGACCTGGCTGGACCTCGCCCTCGCGCTCGGCGCCACCGCGGTGTCGGTCACCGTCGGCATCGTGGTCGGCACCCTGGCCGGCTACCTCGGCGGCTGGCCGGAGCGGGTGAGCCTGCGCGTCGCCGACTTCGTGATCGCGTTCCCGTTCGTGGTGCTGGTGTTGGTGATCATCGCGATCGTCGGGCCGGGGCCACTGGGGATCTTCGCGGCGCTGACCGCGGGCGGCTGGGCCTACTACGCCCGGATCTCCCGCGCCGAGCTGCTGGTGCTGCGCGAGCGGCAGTTCATCCAGGCCGCCCACACGCTGGGGTTCTCCCCGCGCCGGGTGATGTTCCGGCACGCGCTGCCGAACCTGCTGCGCCCCGGCCTGGTGTACTCGATGTCGGACGCCGTGATGAACATCCTGTTCGTCGCGGCGCTGTCCTTCCTCGGCCTCGGCGTCCGGCCGCCCACGCCCGAGTGGGGCGCGATCATCTCCGACGGCCAGGCGTACCTGCTCTCCGCCTGGTGGATCACCACGCTGCCCGGCGTCGTGCTGACACTCGTCGGCCTGGGCTTCACGCTGATCGGCGACGCGCTCGGCGAGCGCCTGGGCACCCGGGTCGAGCGGGTGGCCCGGTGAGCGCGCTGCTGGCCGTGTCCGGGCTGACCATCGGCTTCCCGACCGGCAGCGACCACGAGCTGGCCGTGCGCGGTGTCGGGTTCGAGGTCATGGCCGGCGAGACGCTGGGGATCGTCGGCGAGTCCGGCAGCGGCAAGAGCCTGTCGCTGCGGGCACTGCTGGGGATCGTGCCGGCACCGGGCGTGGTGCTCGGCGGCAGCGCGACCTGGCGCGGCGCCTCCGACCTGCTGACGCTGGGACGGCGCGGGTGGCGCGAGGTGCGCGGCAGGCAGATCGCGATGATCTTCCAGGATCCCCAGGACAGCCTGAACCCGGTCTACACGGTCGGCGACCAGCTCGGCGAGGTGCTGACCCGACGCGCCGGGCTCACCCGCGGGGACGCCCGCCGCCGGGCCGTGGAGCTGCTCACCCGGGTCGGGATCCCGGCGCCCGAGCGCCGCCTGCGGGACTACCCGCACCATCTCAGCGGCGGCATGCGGCAGCGCGTGATGATCGCGATGGCGATCGCCTGCGAGCCGGCGCTGCTGCTCGCGGACGAGCCGACCACGGCCCTCGACGTGACCATCCAGGACCAGATCCTGCGGCTGTTGGCCGACATCCAGGCGGAGTCCGGGATGGCGGCGATCATGGTGTCGCACGACCTCGGCGTGATCGCGCAGTCCTGCGACCGCGTCGCCGTCATGTGCGCCGGCCGCGTCGTCGAGTCCGGCACCGTCGACGAGGTCCTGAGCGCGCCGCGCGACCCGTACACCGCGGGGCTGCTCGCCGCCGTGCCCGCCATGCCGGGCGATCCCCGGCCCGCGCCACCACCGAGGGGCCGGTGACCAACCATGCCGACCGATGAGCCGCTGCTGACGGTGGCCGGCCTAGCGAAGAGCTACCCCGGCCGCCGCGACGTCGTCGACGTTCTGAGGCACCGCCGCCCGCCCAGGCTGGTCGCCCTCGACGGCGTGTCCCTCGAGCTGGGCGCCCGGGAGGCGGTCGGCATCGTCGGCGAGTCCGGCAGCGGCAAGAGCACGCTGGCGAAGTGCCTGGTCCGCCTCGTCGAGCCGGACGGCGGCACCATCAGGTTCGGCTCGCGAGACGTCCGCGCGGCCAGGGGCACCGAGCTGGCCGGGCTCCGCCGCCGCATGCAGCTCATCTACCAGGACCCCTACTCGTCGCTGAACCCGCTGATGTCCGTCGAGCAGGCGGTCTCCGAACCGGCGGTGGTGCACGGGCTGCTGGCGGGGCGGAGCGCGAACGAGCGCGTCGCCGAGCTGCTCGACCTGGTCGGGCTGCCCGCCGAGATCGCCTCCCGCCGCCCGCACCAGCTCTCCGGCGGCCAGCGCCAGCGCGTCGCGATCGCCCGCGCGATGGCCACGAGCCCTCGCCTGCTGCTCGCCGACGAGGCGGTCAGCGCGCTCGACGTCTCGGTCCAGGCGCAGGTGCTGGAGCTGTTCGAGCGGCTGCGCGCGGAGCAGGGCGTCGCGATGCTGTTCATCGCGCACCAGCTCGCCGTGGTCGCGCAGGTCTGCGACCGGATCGTCGTCATGTACCTCGGGCGGATCGTGGAGTCCGGGCCGACGCGCGAGGTCTTCAGGAACCCCGCGCACCCGTACACCGAGGCGCTCCTGCGCTCCCAGCCCGGACGCCACCGCCGCTCCCGCGACACCGAGCCCGCGCTGCGCGGCGAGCCGCCGTCGCCGATGGACATCCCGTCCGGGTGCCGGTTCCGCACCCGATGCCCGATGGCCAGGGAGATCTGCGCGCAGGTCGACCCGGCACCGAGCGTGGTCGGCACCGGGCACACGTCCTGGTGCCACTTCACCTGACAGCGACCTTCGAAAGGACAACAGCCATGGCCAGCACCCTGCGCTTCCCGGACGGGTTCCTCTGGGGCGCCGCGACGTCGTCCTACCAGGTCGAGGGGTACCCGCTCGCGGACGGCGCCGGCCGGTCGATCTGGCACACGTTCGCGCACACCCCCGGCAACATGGTCAACGACGAGAACGGCGACGTGGCCTGCGACCACTACCACCGCTTCCGCGAGGACGTCGCGCTGATGCGCGAGGTGGGGCTCAACGCCTACCACTTCTCGATCAGCTGGCCCCGGGTGCTGCCGGAAGGGGTCGGGCGGGTCAACGCCCTCGGCCTGGACTTCTACGACCGGCTGGTCGACGAGCTGGTCGCGGCCGGCATCTCGCCGGCGATCGTGCTCTACGCCTGGGAGCTGCCCACCGACCTGCAGGACCTCGGCGGGTGGGCGAACCGCGACTGCGCGGAGTGGTTCGGCGAGTACACCTCCGTCGTCTACCGGCGCCTCGGCGACCGCGTCACGCACTGGCTGTCCATGTGTGAGCCGATGTCGATCGCGCACCACGGGCACATCGTCGGCGCGCTCGCGCCCGGCATGCGCGACCTCTACACCGGCCTCAAGGTCGGCCACCACCTGATGCTCGGCCACGGCCGCGCGGTGCAGGCGTTCCGGGCCAGCGGCGGCATCGGCGAGTTCGGCATCATCAACGCGCAGGCCGACATCCAGGCCGCCTCCGACAGCGACGCCGACCGGGCCGCCGCCGAGCGCGTCGACACGCACTTCAACGCGCTGTTCCTGGACCCGATCATGCGCGGGGAGTACCCGCCCGCCGCCGTCGAGTGGCTGGGCGAGGCGTTCCCCGAGGTCCGCGACGGCGACCTGGACATCATCTCCACGCCGATGGACTTCATCGGGATCGACTACTACTGCCGCACGGTGGTCGCGGACGACCCGGACGGCAGTGGCGTGGGCGGCAAGGCCGAGGAGATCGGCGCGGCCGGCCCGCTGGACTCCGGGATGGCGCGGCTGCTGAAGGTCCGCGTGGTGGCGCCGGACGGGCCGTTCACCGACATCGGCTGGGAGATCACGCCGGACAGCCTCGGCAACGCCCTGCGCTGGCTGCGCGACCGCTACGACAACCCGCCGGTCGTGATCACCGAGTTCGGCGCCGCGTTCCGCGACGAGGTCGGCCCGGACGGCGCCGTGGACGACCCGAAGCGGCTGGCCTACCTGCGCGACCACGCGGCGGCCGCGCACGCCGCGATCGAGGACGGCGTCGACCTGCGCGGCATCTTCATCTGGTCGTTCATCGACACCTACGAGTTCAACCTCGGCTACGACGCGCGCTTCGGGCTGGTCCGGGTGGACTACAAGACCCTGGACCGAACCGTGAAGTCCTCCGGGCGGTGGTGGGGCGCGGCGGCGCGGGCCAACGGTTTCGACGTCATTTCATGATGTGACTCTTTGATTGACAATGTGTTATCCCCTTCCTAATCTCCCCGCAGGTACCGGAGAGGCAGTGCAGCCATGACGACACCAGCATCCGAGCCCGCGAACCACGACACCGGGCTGGCCAAGGGCAGTGTGAGCGCGGTCCAGGTCGCGGTGGTCTCGATCGCGGCGAGCGGGCCGGCGGCGAGCGTGGCGCTGACGTTCCCGCAGATGGCCGGCTTCGCCGGCAAGGCGATGGTGTTCACGCTGATCCTCGCGCTGGTCATCATCGTGACGCTGACCAACACCTTCGCGGAGTTCACCAAGCGGATCCCGTCCGCCGGCTCGCTGGTCGCGTGGAACTCGGCGGGGCTGGGCTCCAACGTGGGATTCGTGTTCGGCTGGTTCTTCGTCGGCGGCTACCTGATGATCGGCGCCACCGGGGTCGCCGCGTTCGGCGGGTTCACCAGCAACTTCCTTCGCGACAGCTTCGGCGTCTCGGTCCCGTGGTGGGTGTTCTCCGCGTTCTGCGCCGGCTACGTGATCGTGCTGGCCTGGCGGGGCGTCGCGCAGACCGTGCGGTCCGCGGTGATCCTGCTCGGCATCGAGGTGGGCGTGCTGTTGCTGCTCGCGCTGTGGCTGGTGCTCTCCGGGCACACCGCGCCGGACCCCGAGCCGTTCGACCCCGGGGCGTCCTCCGGCGGCTGGCCGGGGATCGGGCTGGCGATCGGGTTCGGCGTGCTGGCCATGGTCGGCTACGAGGAGGCCGCCACGCTGGCCGAGGAGGCCACCGACTCGCGCCGCTCGGTGTCGCGGGGGCTGTGGATGGCCGGCGTCGGCACCCCGGTGTTCTTCCTCGTCGTCGGGTACGTGCTGGTGGCCAGCTACGGCCCGGCCAAGGAGTTCGCCGCCGACCCGCTCGCGGCCGAGACGCTGGCCACCCGGGTCTGGGGCGGGTTCGGCGGGGTGGTCTCGGTGGTCGTCATCGTCAGCTCGCTGGCGCTGGCCCAGACCTCGCTCAACGCCGGCATCCGGGTCATCTACTCGCTGGGCCAGGTCCGGTTGCTGCCGGCGGTGTTCGCCCGCACCCACCCCCGGTTCCGCACCCCGGGCGCCGCGACGGTGCTGTTCTCCGTGCTGGTGCTGCCGCTCGCGTTCGTCGGCTCCGCGCTGGCCGGGCCGCTCACGCTGTTCGGCTACTACGGCTTCATGACGGCCATCGCGTTCCTGGTGGTCTACGCGCTGACCAACGTGGCGCTGGTCCGCTACGTGCGCCGCCACGACCGGGCCACGTTCTCCTGGCCCCGGCACGTGCTGGTGCCGCTGGTCGCGCTGGCCGGCGTGCTGTACCCGCTCTACCGGACCGTCAGCCCGCTGCCCGACGCGCCGTACCCGCTGCTCACCGCCGTGGTCGCGGGGTGGGCCGGGCTGGGCGTCGCGCTGCTGGTCTACGTGCGCGCCTCCGGAAAGGCGGACGTCGACCGGGTCGCCCGCGCCTTCGCGGCGGTGGGCGCCGACACCCCGGAGCAGGACGCACGAGAGGAGCACCCCGCCCGATGATCGGTCGAGTCGACGCGTTCCCACTGGTCTACGCCGAGCCGCACTACCGGGGCATGGAGCGGTGCGTGACGCTCGCGCGGGTCGAGACCGACGACGGCGTGGTCGGCTGGGGCGAGGCCATCTCCCAGTTCCCCGAGGCGTCGGCGGCGACCAAGGTGCTGGTGGACGACGGGTTCGCGCCGCTGGTGGTGGGCCGCGACCCGCTCGAGGTGGAGCGGATCTGGCACTCGATGTGCGAGCACGCCTACTGGTACGGGGTGGAGGGCATCGCGGCGTTCGCGATCAGCGCCATCGACATGGCCCTGTGGGACCTCAAGGGCAAGCTGCTCGGCCGGCCGGTGGCCACCCTGCTCGGCGGCCGGCTCCGGTCGGAGCTACCGGCCATGGCGTCGATCATCTTCGACATGGACGACCTGGACTGGACGCTCGCGGAGTTCCAGGCCTTCCGCGAGCGCGGCTACCGGATCACCAAGGCCGGCTGGGGCATGCGCCCGGACTCCCTGTTCGGCGCCGACCGCGCCCGCGACCTGCGCTACCTCACCGAGATCCGCCGGGTCCTCGGGCCGGACATCGCGCTGGTCGCTGACACCCCCGGGGCGAAGGGGCTGTGGGACGTCAAGACGGCGATGCGCCGGCTGCGCGAGTGGGAGGAGTTCGACCTGCGCTGGGTCGAGCAGCCGCTGCGGCCCAGCGACCTGCGCGGATACGCCCGGCTGCGGGACGCGACGGTGACGCCGGTGGGTACCGGCGAGGACGAGTGGAGCCCAGAGAGCTACCAGCGGGTGATCGATGCCGGGGCCGCCGACGTGCTCCAGCTCGACCCCGGCCGCTGCCTGGGCATCACCGGCTGCCGCGAGACCATCAAGCTCGTGGAGGCGGCCGGCCTGTCGTACAGCATGCACAGCTGGAGCGGCGCCCTGAACACCGCCGCCAGCATGCACCTGCTCGCCATCTCTCCCAACGGCGACACCCTGGACTTCAAGCCGCACGAGTCCCCGCTGCAGCACGACCTCGTCGACGACCCGTTCGCGCCGACCGACGGCATGCTCGCCGTCCGCGACCGACCCGGCCTGGGTGTCACGGTCCGCCAGGACGCCGTCGAGCGGTACGCCCTCGGCCGAGGCTGATCAGGCCTTGCGACGGATCGCGCCCCGGGAGAGCCTGCGGCCGGGGTAGTCGAGCTGGACGCGGAGCAGGCGGCCGGTCGCGGGCGCCGGGTCGTCGGCCGGGGCGGCGTCGGGCTCGCCGAAGTCGGTGACGTACAGGGTCGATCCGGCGAAGACGCAGTTCTGCGGCTGCCCGCCGGTGGGGATGAAGCCGGCGCGGGCGCCGTCCGGGGACAGCACGTGCACGCCGCCGGCGCCGACGTCGGCCACGTGCAGCCGGCCGTCCACGGCGAGCTTCACCCCGTCCGGGACCGCCCCGGGCGGCAGCGTGGCCAGCAGCTCGACCCGGCCGCCGGGGCGTAGCCGGCGCAGCCGCCTCGGGTAGGTCTCGGTCCAGATCAGCGAGCCGTCCGGGGCGCAGGCCACGCCGTTCGGATAGACCGGCCCGGCCTGGACCACCACCGACGCCGAGCCGTCCGGCTCGATCACGCACACCCGCCCGTCGACCGGCCGGGACGGGTCGTAGTCGCCGGGGTCGGTGAAGTAGAGCCGCCCGTCCGGGCCGAAGGCGAGGTCGTTCGGTGCCTGGAGCGGCACTCCCGCCACGGAGTCGAGCACCACCTCCGGCGCGCCGCCCTCGCGTACCCGCTGGATGCACGGCAGCGTCTGGACCGGCGCGCGCCACGGCCCGGCCTTGCCGCCGGTCTGGGTCACGTACGCCCCGTCGCGGCCCAGGGCGCAGGCGTTCGGGCCGCCGCCGACCTCGGCGAACACGTGCAGACCGCGCCGGGGGCTCCACGCCGCCAGGCGGCCGAGGAACGTCTCGACGAACACGACGCGGCCGTCCGGCAGCAGGTCCGGTCCTTCCGGGTTGCCGATCCCGGTGGCGAGCACCTCCACCGTCATCGGCCGACCGAGGGCGCGTCCGGGTCGCCGCTCCACGGCACCCAGCCGAACGCGGTCCAGCCCCCGTCCGGGGCGATGACCTGGCCGGTCAGGTAGCGCGAGCGGTCACAGGCCAGGTAGAGCACCGCCTCGGCCTGCTCCTCGGGCTGGGCGAACCGGCCCAGCGGGGTGTGCCGCAGGTAGGTGTCGACGTCGATCAGGCCCTGGTCGATCGCCTCCCGGACCATCTCGGTCTCGGTGTTGCCCGGCGCCACCGCGTTGACCCTGATGCCGTAGGACGCCCACTCGGTGGCCAGCACCTTCGTCATCGAGATCACCCCGGCCTTGGCCGCGCTGTAGGCCAGCCGCATCGGGAACGCCACCAGCCCGTTGATCGACGACACGTTCACGATCGCCCCGCCGCCGCCCTCGCGCATCGCCCTGCCGAACTCGCGGCTGCACAGGAACACGCCGGTGACCATGACGTCCAGCGACGCGCGGAAGTCGGACACCGGGAAGCTCATGCTCGGGCCGAGGCGGCCGATGCCGGCGTTGTTGACCAGCACGTCCACCCCGCCGAGGTCGTCGACCACCCGCCGGGCCACGTCGACGACCCCGGCCTCGTCGGTCACGTCCAGCCGGTAGGCGCGCGCGTCGCCGCCGAGCCGGGCGCGGGTGTCCTCCGCCCCGTCCAGGTCCAGGACGGCCACCCGACCGCCCTCGGCGGCGAACCGGGCGGCAACCGCCGCACCGATCCCCCGACCGCCGCCGGTCACCACGCAGACCCGCCCGTCCAGCTCGCTCACGACGGCAGCCCGTTCGCGGCGACGACGTCGCGGAACCAGTACCCGGAGTCCTTGATCGTGCGCTGCTGGGTCTCGTAGTCGACCCGGATCAGCCCGAACCGGGTGCCGTAGCCGAGGTTGAACTCGTAGGTGTCCAGCAGCGACCAGACGAACATCCCGCGCAGGTCGACGCCCGCCTCGATGGCCCGGTGCGCGGCCTTGACGTGGTCGGCGAGGTAGTCGATGCGGGCCCGGTCGTGCACCCGGCCGTCCTCGGTGACCGTGTCGGCGAACGACGCGCCCAGCTCGCCGATGAAGATCGGCGGGCCGCCGTACCGCTCGTGCACCCAGGTGAGCTGGCGCGCCAGCCCGTCCGGCACGATCTCCCAGCCCAGGTCGGTGGTCGGCCGCGTCGGCGGCAGCGCCCGCACCCGCAGCAGCCGCTCCACGCCGGCGTCCAGCGGACCCGCCGCGCCGATGTCCTCCACCCGGCGCTCTCCGCCGCCACTGCCGTCGTCACAGCCCGCGACCGCGTCGGCCACCACCGAGTGCGAGTAGTAGCTGAAGCCCAGGAAGTCCAGCGGCGCCGAGATCGTCGCCATGTCCCCGTCCGCGACCTCCGGCCAGGCGTCGCCGAACCAGTCCACCATCGACTCCGGGTACTCGCCGCGCACGATCGCGTCCAGGTACAGGGTGTTGACGTAGGCGTTCGTCCGGTCCGCCGCGGCGAGGTCGGCGTCCGAGCCCGTGGCCGGCAGGATGTCGGTCAGCGCGTGGTAGTTGCCGATCTGGCCGGTGGCTCCGCTGGCCCGGAACGCCTGCACCGCGCGGCCCTGCCCGAGCAGCAGGTGGTGCGCGGCGCGCAGCCCGGCGTAGATGTCCCGGATGCAGGGCGCCAGCTCGCCGAGCACGTAACCGAAGTGCGCCACCGAGGCCGGCTCGCAGATGGTGAACCAGTGCGTCGCCCGGTCCCCGATGCGGCGGTAGACGGCCGAGGCGAAGTCGCCGAACCACTCAGCGCAGTCCCGGTTGGCCCATCCGCCCCTGTCCTGGGCGGCGCCGGGCAGCTCCCACACGTGCAGCACCGGCACCGGCGCGATGCCCGCCTCCAGCAGCGCGTCGACCAGCGCGTCGTAGAAGTCCAGGCCCTTGTGGTTGACCGCGCCGTGCCCGTCCGGCACCACCCGCGACCACGGCACCGAGAACTGGTAGCCGCCAAGGCCCAGCTCCCGCATCAGCGCCACGTCCTCGCGGAACCGGTGGTAGTGGTCGGCGGCCACGTCGCCGGTGGCCCCGTCCAGCGTGTTGCCCGGGGTGTGCGCGAAGCGGTGCTGGATGGACGGGCCGCCGCCGTCGGCCAGCGGCGAGCCCTCGATCTGGTAGGCCGAGGTGGCCGCGCCCCAGAGGAACCCGTCGGGGAACGCGGTCATCGCGCGCCCGCCCGGCCGGGGCGGAAGCTGTCGTCGGAGCGGCGGTCGGTCTCGACCAGCTCGACCCGGATGCCGTCCGGGTCCTTCAGGTACACCAGCTTGCCGCCCTTGTTCGGGCCGGCCGTCGGGGTCTCGAGCTCGGAGACGAACTCCACGCCCTCGGCCAGCAGCCGCCGGTGCAGCTCCTCCAACCCGTCGACGAACAGGCAGAAGTGCGCCGTGCCGGGGTTCGCCGTGGCCGGGTCGACCGGGGTGCCGGCGGCCCCTCGGTACTCCAGGATCTCCAGGAACACCTCGGAGCCCGGGATGCGCAGGATGGCGATCTCCAACCTCACCCCGTCCGGGCAGCCCACCACGCGCTGCACGTACGGCTCGGACTTGGCGAACCGGGACACGGGCTCGAAGCCGAGGCGTTCGGCATAGAACCGTGCCGAGCGGTCGACGTCGCGCACCTGTATGCCTATGTGATCACACCCGGCGATCATCAGCCTCACCAGCCTTCGCGCGGAAATTTCACGTCATGAAATCTAATTAGGCAGTATGAAGAGGCTAGCAACGCGCTCTGAGCGCATCAACCCTGGCCAGCCGCGGCGCTGAGCTCGGCCAGCGTGCCGAAGTGGTAGTCGGGCACGGCGACCGAGCTCGGGGCGGGCGTGGCGCCGAAGCCGTCGCGCCCGCGGCGCCGTTCGATCCAGCAGGTCGCATACCCGAGCCGCCGCGCCACCCCGATGTCGTGGTACTGGCTCTGCGCCACGTGCAGCACGTCGGACCGGCCGATGTCGAGCACGCTCAGCCGGCCCTGGCAGTAGGCGAACACCCTCGGATCGGGCTTGTTCGCCCCGACCTCCTCCGCGGTGACCGAATCGTCGAAGGGGTCCCCGAGCGTGCGGCTCATCGCCCGCAGCGCCGCATTGTCCGCATTGGTCACGGCGACCAGGCGGAACCGGCGATGCAGCCCGGCCAGCGCCTCCGGTGCGTCGGGGAACGCCGGCCACGCCGAGATGGACCGCCGCAACGGACTCGGGTTCCCGCGACCGTCCAGGCCGGGCAGGTCGAGCCGGGCCGCCAGCCGCGTCGAGATCGGGTCCAGCATCTGGGTGAACGGCAGCTCCGGTGTGCGCCGTTGCTGCTCGCCCTCCTCGACGCCGAACGCCCGGAGAATCTCCTCACCGTCCCATGCCGACCCGGCCACCCGGCGCACGCACTCCACGATGCCGGCCTCGAAGTCGATCAGTGTCCCGACCACGTCGAAGGTCAGCGCCCGGAATCCGCGCAGGTTCACGGCTCCACCACCAGCTTGCCGACGAAGTCCTTGGACCCGAAGTGCTGCTGCGCGGCCGCGAGGTCGGCCAACGGGTACCGGGCGGCCACCAGCGGACGGAACGCACCGCGACCAACCAGGTCGACGACCGAGGCGAAGTCCTCGTGGGTGCCGAACGACGACCCGATCAGCGTGAGCTGGCGCAGGTAGACGGTCCGCAGGTCGGTCTCGACCAACGGCCCGGCGATCGCGCCCGCCACGACATAGCGGCCCAGGGGCGCGAGGACCCGCAGCAGGTCGCCGTACGACGGGCCCGCCACCACGTCGGCGACGACGTCGACCTCGTCGATCCCGACCGCGGCCAGCGCGGACGGGAGATCGGCGTCCCTGGCCACGACCTCGTCCGCGCCGATATCCCGGATCGCCGGGTGCTTCGCGGCCCCGGCGACCGCCACCACCCGCGCCCCGAGGGCCTTGGCGATCTGCACCAGCGACGACCCGACCCCGCCGGACGCGCCGGTCACCAGCACCGTCTCGCCCTTCCGTAGCCCCGCGCGCCCGAGCATCCGCATGGCGGTGGTGGCCGCGGTCGGCAGCGTCGCCAGCTCCGCGAACGACAGCGAACCCCCGACCGCGTGGGCGTTGCGCGCCGGCACGGTCACCAGCTCGGCGAACCCGCCATCGCGCTCGCTGCCGAGGTAGTCGGTGGTGACCAGGGCGCGCTCGCCGCCGTCGTAGATCATCGGATCGACCAACACCCGCTCGCCCAGCCGCGCCGGCGACACCCCGGCACCGACCTGGTCGATCTCGCCGGCCACGTCGGCGCCCTGGATGCGCGGGAAGCCGAACGACGACCGGCGCCATCCGGTCCGCGCGCCCGGATCGTCCGGCGAGCCGTAGGCGCCCTCGCGGGTCCAGATGTCGGTGTTGTTCAGCGACGCCGCCCGTACCCGCACCCGCACCTCGCCGGGACCCGCGACCGGATCCGGGACGTCCGTCCGGAACTCCAACGCCTCCGGTCCGCCGTAGCGCGTCAGTAGCACGGCCTTCATCGTCACCCCTCCGGTATACCGATCGGTTTACTCCAGGAGACCAGTCGACCCGCTCGAAGTCAACCCACCGGTCGGTATACTCGCCGCCATGTCCGTCGCCGCCCCCAGGACAGCTGCCGGGCGCCGCCTGCTCGAGTCCGCCTCGGCGCTGTTCTACCGGGACGGGATCACCGCCGTGGGCGTCGCCGGGATCGCGGATGCCGCCGGCGTCACGAAGAAGACCCTCTACGACTGCTACGGCTCGAAGGCCAACCTGGTCGCGGCCTACCTGACGCACCGGCACGAGACCTGGTGGGCCTACCTGCAACACCGCCTGGCCGACGCGCCCGCGCCACGCGTGCTCGCCGTGGTCGACGCCTACCTCGAGCACCCTCGGCTCGATCTCGACCGGGGATGCGGGTTCCAGCGGGGCGCCGCCGAACTGCCGGAGGGACACCCCGGCCTCGCCGTCATCCGCGACCACAAGGCCGCCGTCCGAACCGAGATCGCCCGGCTGCTGGCCGACGACCTCCCGGAGGCCCGCGACGTCGACCGCCTGGCCGAACACGTCTACCTGCTGCTGGAGGGCGCCGCGTTCCAACGCGGGATCGACGGACACCCCCAGGCCCTGCACCGAACGCGAGGGCTCGTCAGTGACCTCGTGACGCACGCCGACCACTGATCCGCCCTGCTCATGTATCGATGACGGCTGCCGTGTAAATGTCCAACCTTGACACTTTCGGCTAAGTTCCTACACTTCTCGTACGCCGCGACGACGCGGTGGACGCCAACTCCCGGGAGTCCTCATGGCCACGGCCGCCCGCACTTCCGCACCCTCGATCCGCAAGGTCGCCCTGGCGAGCTCGATCGGCACCCTGGTCGAGTACTTCGACTTCTTCATCTTCGGCACGGCCTCGGCGCTGGTCTTCAACAAGCTGTTCTTCCCGTCGCTGGACCCGCTGGCCGGCACCCTCGCCTCGTTCGCCACGTTCGGGGTGGCGTTCTTCGTGCGGCCGTTGGGCGGGGTGGTCTTCGGGCACTTCGGCGACCGGGTCGGGCGCAAGACGATGCTGGTCGTGAGCCTGCTGACGATGGGCGTCGGAACGGCGATCGTGGGACTGCTGCCGACGTACGAGCGGATCGGCATCTGGGCGCCGATCCTGCTGGTCCTCACCCGCATGCTGCAGGGCGCGGCGGTCGGCGGGGAGTGGAGCGGCGCGGTGCTGATGGCCGCCGAGCACGCCCCCCGGCGCAAGCGGGCGTTCTACAGCAGCTGGCCGCAGGCCGGGGTCCCGGCGGGGCTCGTGCTGGCCACGGCGTCGTTCTACCTGGTCGAGCAGCTTCCGCCGGACGCGATGATGAGCTGGGGGTGGCGGGTGCCGTTCCTCGCGAGCGCCGTGCTGGTGCTGATCGGCCTCTACATCCGGGCGCGGATCGAGGAGTCGCCGGCGTTCCGGTCCGTGCGCGACAGCGGGCAGGTGTCGCGGTTCCCGGCGGCCGAGGTCCTGCGCTCGGGGAAGAGGTCCGTGCTCATCGCCATCCTGTCGATGGCGGCCAACAGCGTCTTCTTCTACACCGCCACCGTGTTCGCGCTGCGGTATGCCTCGCAGGAGGGCGGAGCCCAACGCGGCACCGTCCTGCTGGCGGTCATGGTTGCCGCGCTGCTGCTGATCGTCACGATGCCGATCACGGCGTTACTCGCCGACCGGTACGGCCGCCGGCCGGTGTTGCTCGCGGGAGCGGTGTTCGGGACAGCGGCGGCGTTCCCGTTCTTCCTGCTGCTCCACACTGGCAGCACCATCGCCATCCTGGCGGCGATGGTGATGGCGCTGCCGATCGCGCACAGCCTGCTGTACACGCCGCTGTCGGCGTTCATGCCGGAGCTGTTCGAGACCCGGATGCGCTACTCCGGCTCGGCGATCGGCTATCAGATCGGAGCCATGCTGTTCAGCGGCCCCACCCCGTTCGTCGCGACGGCGCTGTTCGCCTGGGCCGGCGCGGCCTGGCCGCTTGCGCTCTACCTGATGTTCGGTGCCGTGCTGACGCTGGCGGGCGTGTACGCGGCACGCGAGACCTACCACGACGACCTCAGGGACACCCCGGAACCGGTAAGAACCAGCGAGTCACCCGCCACAACGTCCGCGTGAGAGCAGGAGGCGTCGTGAAACACGTCATTGTGACCGGTGCGGCGGGTGGGATCGGCTCCGCCGCGGTGGATGAGCTGTTGGCCGGTGGGTTCGCGGTCACCGCGATCGACCTGTCCACCGACGCGCTCGACCGGCTCCCGCACCACGCGCGCCTGCTGCCGGTCGCGGCCGACGTCACCGACAGCGGCGAGGTCGCCCACGCCGTCGCGGCCGGCATCGAACACCACGGCGCCCCGTACGGACTGCTCAACATCGCCGGCAACAACCGACTCGGCCCACTCGAAGACATCACCGACCAGGACTGGCACTTCCTCATCGACGCCAACCTGACCAGCACCTTCCTCATGTGCCGAGAAGTCATGCCACACATGCGCCCCGCCGGCGGACGAGTGGTCAACACCGCATCCATCTTCG
>NZ_JIAI01000002.1:0-366099 GCF_000620785.1 Actinospineispora acaciae DSM 45401
TCGACTGGAAGGACACCGCGCTGCTGCGCACCTTCATCTCGGACCGGGGCAAGATCCGCTCCCGCCGCGTCACCGGCCTGAGCCCGCGCCAGCAGCGCCAGGTCGCGGCCGCGATCCGCACCGCCCGCGAGATGGCCCTGCTGCCCTACCCGAACGCCGCCCGGAACTAGGGCGTGTCCCGTGGATCATTCAGCCGGCTGCGCGGCGCCCAGATCGCGCCTCGCGGCGTTCTCGTCGCCGCCGATACAACAGCGGTATCGGCGGCTCCTCGGCCTTGCGAGCCACAATCTGGATCACCGCTCGCTCGGCATAGATCCACGGAAAACGCCCTAGGCCTGAGCGATGGCCAAGCGAAGCAAGATCGTGCGCAACGAACGGCGCCGCCGCACGGTCGCCAGGTACGCGGCCCGGCGCGAGCGGCTCACCGCGATCATCGCCAGCCCGAGGACCACGCCCGAGGAGCGGGACGCGGCGCGGCGGGAGCTGAGCCGCCAGCCGCGCGATGCCAGCGCCACCCGGGTGCGCAACCGGGACGCGGTGGACGGGCGGCCGAGGGGGTACCTGCGCGCGTTCGGGGTCTCCCGGGTGCGGATGCGCGAGCTGGCGCACGGCGGCCACCTGCCCGGGGTGCGCAAGGCGAGCTGGTAGATGACCGGCCAGGAGACCAGCGGCGCGATGTTCTACCAGCGCGTCGCGCCGTACGTCGCCGCGTTGCTGCCCGCCGCGTGGCACGCGCTCGCGCCGGCGGTGGCCGAGGCCCTCCGGGAGGTGCCGGCCGGCCCGGACGCGCCGGTGGTGGACATCGGGGCCGGCACCGGGATCGGCACCGAGCTGATCGCCCGCACCCTGCCCGGCGCGGACGTGCTGGCCATCGAGCCCGACCCGGCCATGCGCACCGCGCTGCTGGCCAGGGTGGCCGCCGACCCGGACCTGCGCCGGCGCACCACGGTCGAGGGCGAGCCGATCGAGACCGCGCGGTTGCCCGACCGCATCGCGGCGGTGCTCGCCGCGAACGTGCTCGGCCACCTCGACGCGCCGCGCCGGGCACGGCTCTGGGCGGTGTTGGCCGAGCGGCTGGTGCCCGGCGGGGTCGCGGTGGTCACCGTGGTCCCGCCGGACAGCCCGCGCGAGGTGCCCGAGATGCCGATGAGCGAGCTACGGATCGGGCGGGACCTGCTGGTCGGCAGCGCCGGCGCACAACCCGCCGGGCCCGACTCGGTGCGCTGGACCATGACCTACCGCGGCTACCGGGACGGGCGGTTGGTCGACGAGGTCAGCCACCAGAGCCAGTGGTGGGTGCTCGGCCCGGACGAGCTCGCCGCCGAGGTCGCCGCGCACGGGCTCGCCGGTCGGCCGGGCGCGGCCGGCACCGGGCTGTTCCTGATCCGCCCCTGAAACGTCTCCGGGCCAGTTCGCCGCCCGACACAACCTGAACGGTGCCTCGGCTGTCGTCATGGCTGTCGAAGGCTGGTCCCCTCGTCGACGCCACGGCGAGGGGGGCGTTGAGGGGGCGAGGGCACTGATCGGCGAGCTTCGGGCGTCCGACCCGGTTTCGTTGGGCCCGTTCCGGTTGCTCGGGCGGCTGGGCGACGGCGGGATGGGGCAGGTGTTCCTGGGCCGCGACGAGCCGGGGCGGTGGGTCGCGGTGAAGGTGATCCACGACGCGCACCTGGGGGTCGCGGAGTTCCGGCGGCGGTTCGCCAGGGAGATCCGGATCGCCGGCCAGGTCCGGGCGCCGTGGACTGTCGCGCTGGTCGCGGCCGACGCGGATGCGCGGCGGCCGTGGCTGGCCACCGAGTACGTGCCGGGGCCGTCGCTGCATCGGGCGGTGGCCAAGGCGGGGTCGTTGGCGGAGGCGGCGGCGGGGGTGCTGGCGAGCCGGCTGGCCGACGCGATGGCGGCGCTGCACTCCACCGGGTTGGTGCACCGCGACCTGAAGCCGTCGAACGTGATGCTGGCGCCGGACGGGCCCCGGTTGCTGGACTTCGGCATCGCCCGCGCGCTGGACGCGACCCGGATCACCCGCACCGGGCTGGCGGTCGGGACGCCGGCGTTCATGTCGCCCGAGCAGGCTCGCGGTGCGGACGGCGGTCCGGCCTCGGACGTGTTCTCGCTGGCCGCCGTGCTCGTGTTCGCCGCGACCGGGTGCGGGCCGTTCGGGCAGGCGACCAACCCGGTGGCGATGCTGATGCGGGTCAGCGAGGACGCACCGGACCTGGCCGGGGTGCCCGACCGGTTGCGCGCGGAGCTGGCGCCGTGCCTGGCCAAGGAACCCGCCGAACGGCCCACCGCGCGCCAGCTGGCGGACACGCTCGCGCACTGGGCGGAGCCGCCGTCCGGAGCGCCCGGGGCCTGGCCGCCGCCGGTGGTGTCCGAGCTGACCCAGCCGCCGACCTGGCCGCGGCGCCCGACACTGCCCGTGCCGCACGCCGGCGCCCGTACCCCACTCCCGGCCCGGTCCTGGCCGGCGGCGTTCGGCATGCCCGCCGGCCTGACCCCGTCCAACACCGCGCTGCGCACCCCGAGCGGGCTGTTCCGCCGCGGCCGCCGCCCCGGGCGGGCCTTGCTCGCGCTACTGGCGCTGCCCGTGGTGGCGCTGCTGGCGCTCGCGGCGGTGTTCCTGGTTCCGTGGCCGGGCGCGGGCGGCCCGGCCGCCGCCGCGCACCAACCGGCTCCGGCGGTCCCGCTGCGCCCGGTCCAGCTCGGCGCGCCGATCGCGATCGGGAACGGCGGCAGCGCGTACCGGCCGGCGATCTCGCCCGACGGCGGCCGGCTGTTCGTCAACGGCAAGGACGGCATCGCGGTGGTCGACGTGCGCGCCCGGACGGCGGTGCGGACGATCAGGCCGGCCACCGGGCTGGTGGGCGGGCAGCTGTTCTGTTCGCCGGACGGCAGGTGGCTCTACCTGGTGGAGTTCGACCAGATCGAGGTCATCGACCTCACCGTGAGGAGGCCGACCGCGAGCATCCCGCTGCCGCGCGGCCTGCACTCGCATGCCGACCTCAGCAGGGACGGGCGGCGGCTGGTCCTGCTGCACAAGCAGGGGGACGACACCACGGAGACGATCATCGTGGTGGACACCGAGACCCGGTCCGTGCGCACCGTCCCGACGCGGGGGTTGACCTTCGGCGGGGGAGTCGTGCTCACCGCGGATGGCCGCCGCGCCTACGCCCACCAGCTGCTCGGGCCGATGGTGCAGGTGGACCTGGACACCGGCCGAAGCGTCCAGAACCCGTTCCTGCCACAGGTCGAGAACGCCGCGCTGTCCGGCGACGGGCGGGAGCTCTACGCGGTGTCGTTCGGCGGGCTGATCACCGCGCTGGACGCCGCCACCGGGGACCTGATCCGGCGGGTGACGATGCCGAGCAGCTGCTGCCAGTTCGTCGCCGCCCCCGGGGGACAGGTGCTCACGACCGTCGAGACGAGGCTCCAGGTGGTCGACCCCGGTACCGGGAAGGTGCTGGCCACGGCCGAGACCGGCCGGTCGGTCAACGAGCTGGTGGTCTCGCCGGACGGCCGCCGGGTCTACCTGAACGACGTGAACACCATGGTCGAGATCGCCATGTCGGAGCGATGAGGCGGGAGGGGCGACATGCGGACGCTGTGGGAGGACGACCCGGCCGAGCTGGGCGGCTACCGGATAGTGGGCCGGCTGGGCACCGGCGGCATGGGGCAGGTGTACCTGGGGCGGGACCGGGGTGGCCGGTGCGCGGCGGTGAAGGTGGTGCACCCCGGCCTGGCCGACGATCCCGCGTTCCGGGCGCGGTTCGCGCGCGAGGTGGCCACCGCCCGGGCCATCGACGCCCCGTGGACGGCGGCCGTGCTCGGGGCCGACCCGGGCGCCGCGCGGCCGTGGCTGGCCACCGAGTACGTGCCGGGGCCGTCGCTGGAGCAGGCGGTGGCCGGCTCCGGTCCGCTGCCGGCGCCGGCGGTGCGGGTGCTGGCCGCCCGGATGGCCGAGGCGCTGGCCGGCCTGCACGCCGCCGGGGTGGTGCACCGTGACGTCAAGCCGTCGAACGTGATCCTGGCCGAGGACGGCCCACGCCTGATCGACTTCGGCATCTCGACCGCGACGGACGCGACCGACGCGACCCGGATCACCCACACCGGGGCGATGTTGGGCACCCCCGCCTACATGTCGCCCGAGCAGGCCAGCGATGAGCCGGTCGGGGCCGCGTCCGACCTGTTCTCGCTGGCGAGCGTGCTCGTCTTCGCCGCGACCGGGCGGGGTCCGTTCGGCGAGGCGAGCAACCCGGTGGCGCTGCTGCTGCGCATCGCCCGGGACGAGCCGAGGCTGGCCGGCGTCCCCGACGAGCTGCGGCCGGCGCTGCAACGGTGCCTGGCCAAGGACCCGGCGGCGCGCCCGGCCGCGGCCGACCTCGCCGCCGGGCTCGCACCGGAGCCCGGGCGGAGTGCCGCCTGGTTCCCGCCCGGCGTGGTGACCCCGACCGCCCGCATCGACCCGGCCGCCGACTCGACCTGGGTCGTCCCGACCCTGGTGGTCGCGCGTCGGACGGCGGGCGGCAACCGGAAGCTGTGGCTCGGGCTCGCCGGCGCCCTCACACTGGTCACCGCGCTGGCCGTCACGATGGGGGTCACCGGCCCGACCGGCCCCACCGGCCCGGCCGGCACCCCGGCGCGCTACACCACGGCCGCCGAGATCAGCAACGCGGTGGACGCCCAGCTCGAGCGCGACCGCACGGTCAAGGCCAGCTCGACCCGCGAGATCCACCCGACGCGCGGCGAGATGCGCTGGACCAGCGAGGCGCACATCCGCGTCGACTCCGGCACCACGTCCCTTCACCGCACCATGCACCTGCGCCAGGTCACCCACCCCGAGGGCGGTGGGAACGACGTCGTGTCGGACTGGGACTCGGCCATGATCGTGCTGCCCGGCCGTGCCTGGCTCACCAAGTCGACCAGGGCGCCCCAGCAGCCGACCGCCGTGAGCTGGGACGCGCTGGACCTCACCGGCAACGACCCCGCCAGGTCGGTCGAGCTGGCCGTGGTGCGAGCGGCGGCCGACGAGGGCAACCCGCTGCGGCCCAACGTCGCGGCGGCGACGCTGGTCGACTCCGCCGACGAGCAGCTCGACGGCGTGCCCACCAGGCGCTACACGCTGCGGCTGGACCGGGACGCCACGCTACAGCTCAAGGCCGACCCGAACTGGCGGCCGTCCGGCCCGCTGCCACCGCCCGACCCGGCGAGCACCATCACCAACATCGTCTGGCTGGACGCCGCGAACCGCCTGGTGAGGTTCCGGGCCGAGCACCCGTCGCCCGCCCCGCGACAGGAGCCCAACACGCACGAGACCCGATACCGCGAATGGGGCCAGCCGGTCCGGATCGAACCGCCGCCGCCGAACCAGATCACGACGGGCTGAACACCGCGGCGCTCATCCGTCGGCCCCGGAGAGGAAGCCCAGCAGGGCGCTCACGGTGGCGTCCGGGGCGTCCTCGGGGAGGAAGTGACCGGCGTCCGGGATCATGCGGTGCCGGGCGGTGGGGATCGCGGCGGCCAACCGGACGGCGGTGTCCGGGGGCAGCCAACCGTCCCGCTCGCCCCACAGCACCAGGGTCGGGGCGGTCACCTCGCCGAGCCTGGCCGCGATGTCGCGGGTGTCGCCGGGGTCGACGGCGCGGGCCTGGTCGACCCAGCGACGCTGCCCGGCGGCGCCGGTCCACGGGGCGAGGTAGGCATCCGCGTCGGCCGTGGCCATCGGGCGGCGGGTGGCGGTGCGCAGCCGAGGCGCGATGATGTCGGCGAACACGTGCTCCGGCATCGTGCGGTACGCCTCGGGCCACTCGCGCAGGTGCGAGGTGAACGGCGTGAGCCAGGGATCCAGGACGGCGGCGTCCAGCAGCGCGAGCCGGTCGACCGGTACCCCGTGCACCAGGTGGGCGCGCAGCACGACGGCGCCACCGATGTCGTGCCCGACCAGGACCGGAGGGCGCGCGCCGGGAGCGTCCAGGCCCCAGTGCTCGACCAGCTCGGCCAGGGTGCGGGCCTGCCTGTCGATCGAGGGGGCCACACCGGGGCCGGGGCGGGAGCCGCCGTACCCGAGCAGGTCCCAGACGTGCACCGTGTACTGGCCGGCCAGCGCGGGGGCCACCGCCCGCCACAGGTATGACCAGGCCGGAGAACCGTGCACCAGCACCACCGGCGGCCCGTCGCCGAGTACCCCGGCCGCCACCTCGCCGCCGGACACCCGAACCCGGTCGGACAGCCGCCACCCCTCGGTACCGATCCGCGCGTTCACCGTCCCCGACCTCCAAACGTAATGGCTACAAGCATAGTTTTCACCTTACCTGAGCGGCAGTGGCAACCCCGGAGGTTGACCTCAACATTTGTTGAGCTTCTAGGGTTCGGGCATGACGATTCGGCTCGGTGCTCAGCTTCCGGTGAACGCCTCGAGGGGCGACGGCGTGATCCCCGACATCGCGGTGGCGGCCCGGCATGCCGAGGACGTCGGGCTCGACGCGGTGTGGGCCGGTGACCATCTGACCACCGGCACGCCCATGCTGGACAGCACGGTGGCGCTGTCCGTGGCCGCCTCGGCCACCGAGCGGATCAACATCGGGTACGCCGTGATGCTGCTCGCCCTGCGACAACCGGCCTGGGCCGCCAAGCAGATCGGGTCACTGCAGTACGTCTCGGGCAACGCCCAGTACGACCTGATTGCCCAGGCCCGCGCGCTCCTGGTGGGCTGAGCTTCAGGGCTTGCGGCCCACCGCGCCCATGCTGACCACGTCGATGTTCTGGCCGTTGCCCACCTTCGCGGGGTTCGGGCGCCACTGGTTGAGCCGCACCACCCCGGGGTCGACCAGTTCCAGGCCGTCGAAGAGCTGCCCGATCTGCTCGGGGGTGCGCGCGTAGTAGCCCCATGCGGCACCGGCTTCGGCGTTGAAGTCGTCGAGCGCCTGCCGGTAGACCGGATCGGTGTTGATGGCCTCGTAGTGGGCCAGGTAGCTGCCGGACGGGACCGCGTCCATGTACGACCTCACGATCGCGAGCGCCTCGTCGTAGTCCTCGACGTGCCCGAGCGAGCCCATGAACATCACGCCGATCGGCTCGTCGAAGTTCAGGGCACCTCGGGCCATGCCGATGACCCGGTCGATGTCGCGGAAGTCGGAATCGACATAAGTGGTGACACCCACGTTGGTGGTGTTGGTCAGCAGTGCCCGGGCATGCGCCAGAACGACCGGGTCGTTGTCGACGTAGACGATCCTCGCTTCCGGGGTGACCTCCTGGGCGACCTCGTGCGTGTTCTGGTCGGTCGGGAAACCGGTGCCGATGTCGAGGAACTGCCGAACGCCGGACTCGGCCATGTAGCGAACCGACCGGATGATGAACTGCCGGGCGTGCCTGGCCCAGGTCGTGATGCCCGGGAACACCGCAATGACCGCGTCACCCGCCGCCTGGTCGGCCGGGTAGTTGTCCTTTCCGCCCATCCAGTAGTTCCAGATTCGCGCCGAGTTTGGCCTGTCGAAATCGATGTCCGCGGGCCGGCCCTGCGATTCCACGTCGCCCATCAAACGGTCCTTTCCGGAAGATGAGGGATTAGTCTGGCTGCGGGGCAAATGCTACTGTGCGGGCGGCTCGCTGTTGACAGAGTCAACACATCAGCGTTCGGCTCGCTCCAGCGCCCTGGCCAGGGTGGCGAGCTTGTCCAGCGCGGTGTCGAGCACCTCGCGCTCGTGCTCGGTCAGGCAGACCAGGAACGCCTCGTTGCGCTCGTTCGCGGCCTCGATCAGTCGTTTGTACAGCGCCTGGCCCCGGCGGGTGAGGGTGAGCTCGGTGGTGCGGCCGGCGCCGAACTCGCGCAGGATCAGCCCGCGCACGGTCAGCTTGGCCACCACCCTGCTCATCTGCGCCTTGTCCAGCGCGGCCAGCCTGGCCAGCTTGTTCAGCGTCTGCGGGGAGTTGGCGCCCAGCAGCGCGATGGTCCGCCACTCGCCGAGGCTGACGTCGAACTCCCGCCGGTAGCGCAGCGCGGCGCTGCGCGACATGGCGTTCGAGACCCGGCTCAGCCGGTAGGAGAGCAGGCCCTGGATCGTGGTGCGCGGCCCGGTCCCGGCGCCGTCGCTGCGAGCCCCGTCCCCTCGGGCACCACCGGTTGGTGCAGCTGGCTCGGTCATGTCGCCCCGCCTCATCCCGCCGACTCTATGGGGTCGCCGCAGGTCGGATTACGCAACGCGGGTCCCCTTCCGTCTCGACGACTGTTCGTCCTGGTCACTCGCGGATCCGCCGGCTCGGGCGGGCAGGTGGCCCGTCCTCGCCGCCGGGGTGTGCACAACCCTCGGGTGTGCTGCCGACCGCCCCCAACCTCGGCGGCAACGCGGCGCATCGACAAACTTAGACCAAGGTGTTGACAATGCAACACTCGAAGGTTGAGTCTGTCCACGCCCGCCCCCCGGGTGGCGCAAGCGGGTGCCGCCCGCCTGGGTCAGCCACTACGACGAGCCGCGAAACGAAGGTGTTCGATGTCCTCTGATCCGTCCGCGACCCTGCTGATCGACGGCGAGTGGCGAACCGGTGCCTCGACGTTCGAGGTTGCCGATCCGGCAACCACCGAGCTGATCGGTCACGCCGCGGACGCGACGACCGCCGACGCCCGTGCCGCGCTGGACGCCGCGTGCGCCGCCTTCCCGGCCTGGCGCGGCACCGACGCCGAGACCCGGGGCGGCTACCTGCGCGCCGCCGCGACCGCGATCCGGGCCGAGCGCGAGACCCTGGCCGCGCTGCTCACCAGCGAGAACGGCAAGCCGCTCGCGGAGTCGCGGGGCGAGGTGCTCGGCGCGGCCCGGATGCTGGAGTGGAGCGCGGAGGAGGGCCGCCGGGCCTACGGCAAGGTGACCCCGCCGGCCGCGAACGGCCCCGGCCTGACGCTGATGACCCCGGTCGGCCCGACGCTGGCGATCACGCCGTGGAACTTCCCGGCCAGCATGCTGGTGCGCAAGATCGGGCTCGCGCTGGCCGCCGGCACCACGCTGATCGTCAAGCCCGCCGAGCAGACCCCGCTCATCGCCGCCGCCCTGGTCCGGCTGATCAACGACGCGGGCCTGCCGGCCGGCGTGCTGCAGAACCTGACCTCCTCGCGCCCGGCCGAGCTGGTCGGCGAGCTGCTCGCGGACCCCCGCCTCCGCAAGATCAGCTTCACCGGCTCCACCGAGGTGGGCCTTGGCCTGCTGCGCTCCACCGGCGAGCGGCTGCGCCGGGTGTCGCTGGAGATGGGCGGGCACTCGCCGGCCATCGTGTTCGCCGACGCCGACCTTGACGCGGCCGCCGCCGCCATCACCGCCGCGAAGTTCACCAACGCCGGCCAGAGCTGCACCGCGATCAACCGGCTGTTCGTGCACCGCGACGTGCGCGAGGACCTGGTGGCGCGCCTGGAGGAGAAGGCGGCGGCGCTCCGCGTGGGCCACGGCGCCGAGGACGGCACGAACATCGGCCCGCTGATCGACCAGGCCGGGCTGGAGAAGGTGGAGCGCCACGTCAAGGACGCGGTGGCCAAGGGCGCTCGGGTGCTGTGCGGCGGCAAGCGGTGGACGCCGGAGCGCGCGGAGCTGAAGGGCGCGTTCTACGAGCCCACGATCCTGGCCGACGTCGACCACGGCATGGCGATCAGCCAGGAGGAGACCTTCGGCCCGGTGCTGCCGGTCTTCACCTTCGAGGACGACGACGCCGTGGTGGACCAGGCCAACGCGACCGCGTACGGGCTGGCGGCCTACGTGTTCGGCTCGGACTTCCGGCGGCTGTGGCGCACCCTGGACCGGCTGGAGTTCGGCGTGATCGGGGTGAACGAGCCGGCGCCGGTGCGGCCGGAGCTGCCGTTCGGCGGCATGAAGAACAGCGGACAGGAACGCGAGGGCGGCAGCGAGGGCATCGAGGGCTACCTCGAGCACAAGGCCGTCGCTTTCAAGCTGTAGAGCCCGCGCAGAGCAGGGAGTGAGTACGTGAGCAACGTGGCCGCGAAGGAGCTCGCCGAGCTCGACCTCGCGCACCTGATCCATCCGCACACCACCATCGGCAAGCCGATGCAGCCGATGGTCATCGACCGCGCGCAGGGCGCGCACCTGTGGGACGTCGAGGGCAGGCGGTACATCGACGGCACCTGCGGGCTGTGGCAGTGCGCGGTGGGGCACGGCCGCGCCGAGCTGGCCGAGGTGGCCGCCAGGCAGATCGGCACGCTGGAGTTCTACTCCTCGTTCGGCGACTACTCGAACGAGCCGGCGATCCGGCTGGGGCGGCGCCTCATCCAGCTGGCCCCGGACGGGATCCGGCGGGTGTTCTTCACCAACGGCGGCTCGGAGGGCACCGAGACGGCGATCAAGCTGGCCCGGCTGGCCCAGCACCACGCCGGCCACCCGGACCGCCGCGTCATCCTGGCCCGCGCCGGCGGCTACCACGGCATGGGCGGCGCCTCGCTGGCGGTGACCGGCATCGAGAAGCTGCGCGCCAACTTCGGGCCGCTGCTGCCCGGGGTGGAGTTCCTCGGCAAGCCGCACGGCATCGTGCACGGCGAGGGCGCCACCGACCAGTTGGTGGCGGAGCTGGAGCGGCGGATCGAGGAGATCGGCGCGGACCGGATCGCGGCGTTCGTCGGTGAGCCGGTGCTCGGCGTGGGCGGCATGGTCCCGCCGCCGCAGGGCTACTGGCCTCGCGTGCGGGAGGTGCTCCGTCGCCACGGCATCCTGCTGATCGTCGACGAGACGGTCACCGCGTTCGGCCGCACCGGCCACTGGTTCGCCTCGGACCACTACGGCATCGACCCGGACCTGATCGTGACCGCCAAGGGCATCTCCAGCGGCTACATCCCGATGGGCGCGGTGCTGGTCGGCGAGCGGGTCCTGCAACTGGCCGACGGTGCGGAGTTCCTGCACGGCTTCACCTACAACGGCCACCCGGTGGGAGCCGCCGTCGCGCTGGCCAATCTGGACATCCTGGAGCGCGAGAACCTGCTCGAACGCGCCACCGAGGCCGGCGAACGGCTGCTGGCCGCGCTCAAGCCGCTGGAGGACCTGCCGCACGTGCTCGAAGTGCGCGGGATCGGGCTGATGCTCGGCGTGGAGCTGACCGGCGTGGAGGCGATGCCCGTCCAGGACGGGGCGCGGGCCGACGGCGTGATCGTGCGCGCGTCCGGCAGCAACATCGTGCTCTCGCCACCGCTCGTGATCACCGACGAGGACATCGACGTCCTGGCCGACGTGCTCGCTAAGCACGTCACGGCCGTCGGGTCGAAGTAGAGGAGAACGACCAATGCGCAAGAGGCGGCTCATTGCGGCGGTGGCGGTCGCGGCGGCGGCGTCGCTGCTCGCGGCGTGCGGCGGCGGCTCCGGGAGCCCGGACGGCCCGATCACGTTCGTGTCCACCGGCGGCGACTTCCAGGACGCCCAGATCAAGGCCTGGCAGCAGCCGTTCACCGCGGCCAACGGCACCCAGTTCGTCAACACCGGCCCGCCCGACCAGGCCAAGCTCAAGACCATGGTCGAGTCCGGCACCTCGGACTGGGACGTGCTCGACCAGGACCCCAGCTTCGCCAACCTGTACGGCCCCAAGTACCTGGAGAAGATCGACTTCAACATCGTCGACAAGAGCGTCTACCCGCCGAACACGGTCAGCGAGTACGGCGTCCCGGCGTACTTCTACGGCACGTTCATGCTCTACAACACCAACGCGTACGCGAACAACCCGCCGACCTCGGTGAAGGACTTCTTCGACCTGCAACGCTTCCCCGGCAAGCGCATCGTGCCGGCGATCCGGAACATGAACGTGACGAACGTGCTGGAGTTCGCGCTGCTGGCCGACGGGGTGCCGCCGGACAAGCTCTACCCGATCGACGTGGACCGCGCGCTGAAGAAGCTGGACACCATCAAGCCGCAGCTCACCTTCGCCACCAACTACGGGCAGATCCAGCAGGCCATGGACGGCCAGCAGGCGAGCATGGTGCTGTCCCTGACCGCCCGCGCCGCGCTGGCCATCAAGAACCGCGCGCCGTACAAGGTGATCTGGGAGCACGCCTTCGTCAACTGGGACGATCTGGTGGTGGTCAAGGGCACGCCGCGCAAGGAGGCGGCGATGAAGTTCATCCAGTTCGTGTCCCAGCCCGCCCAACAGCAGGCGTTCAGCACCTCGGCCACCATGTTCCCGGGCAATCCGAAGGTGTCGGTGAAGTATCCGGACCCGTCCCAGGAGGCGGTGAACGTCTTCGCGCCCGAGCACAAGGCCGGGCTGATCTACACCAACGTGGACTGGTGGGCGAAGAACCTCGATGACGTGGTGGCCAAGACCACCGCGTGGTCCATCGGATGACCGCCGTCACGGACGCCCCTCCTCCGGCGCGCGCGGACGCGCCGGCGGAGGGCGTGCCGGCCAGGCGCCGGCTCGGCGGCGCCGGGTACCTGCTGCTGCCGGCCGCCGCGTTCCTGCTGGTCATCTTCTTCGTGCCGCTGGTGCAGATCGCCTGGCGGAGCTTCTCCGACCCGAGCGTGGGGCTGCAGAACTATCACGCCCTGCTGGTCGACGGCGTGTCGATGACGGTGCTGGGCCGGACCCTGGTGACCGCCGCCGTGGTGGCCGCGGTGACCCTGGTGCTGGTCTACCCGTACGCCTACGCGATGACCAGGGTGTCGCCGAGGGTCCGGGGGCTGCTGGTGCTGCTGGCGCTGCTGCCGTTCTGGACCAGCCTGATGGCGCGCAACTTCGCCTGGTACGTGCTGGAGCAGCGGGGCGGGCTGATCGAGCAGATCCTGCACGCGGTCGGCATCCGCGACGCCGTGCTGCTCGGCTCCACGACCGGCGTCACGGTGGCGATGGTGCAGGTGATGATGCCGTTCATGGCGCTGCCGCTGTACACCTCGCTGTCCGGGATCGACCGGAGGCTGATGGACGCGGCGGTGAGCTGCGGCGCGCCCTGGTGGACGGCATTCCGGAGCGTGTACCTGCCGCTGTCGCTGCCGGGCGTGGTGTCCGGCTTCTCGCTGGTGTTCATCATGTCGCTCGGGTTCTACGTGACCCCGGCGCTGCTCGGCTCGCCCCGGCAGGCGCTGGCCTCCCAGCTCATCGAGACCAAGGTGACCACGCTGCTCGACTTCGGCGGCGGCGGCGCGCTGGGCATCGTGCTGCTGGCCGTCACGCTGATTATCCTCGCGGCGGTCTGGCGGCTGGGCCGGGGCACGTCCACGCTCGAACAGGCGGGTGCGCGGTGAGTCGGGCCAAGGAACACGCCTTGAGCTGGCCGCTGCGGGCCTGGGTGGCGGTGGTCGCGCTGCTGCTGCTGGCGCCCACGGTGATCGTCATCCCGATGAGCTTCAGCGACTCGGCGACGTTCAAGTTTCCGCCCGAGGGGTTCTCGTTGCGGTGGTACGAGCGGTTCTTCAGCTCGCCGGCCTGGCTGGCGAGCGTGGGCAACTCGTTGAAGGTCGCGGTGCTGGTGGCCGTGGTGGCCACCGCGCTCGGCACGGCGGCCGCGCTCGGCCTGGACCGCACCAGGTTCCGGGGCCGGGGCGCGATGCGCGGCGCGCTGCTCTCGCCGATGATCGTGCCCATCATCGTGGTGGCCATCGCCGTCTACGCGGCGTTCCTGCGCTGGCACCTGGTCGGCTCGCTGGCCGGGTTCGTGCTCGCGCACACCGCGCTGGCCGTCCCGTTCGTGGTGGTCACGGTCACCACGAACCTGGCCGGCTACGACCGGACCGTGGAGACCGCGTCGGCCAGCCTGGGCGCTGGGCCGCTGACCACGCTGCGCAGCGTCACGTTGCCGCTGCTCCTGCCGGGGATCCTGTCCGGCTTCGTGTTCGCCTTCGTCACCTCCTTCGACGAGGTGGTGATCGCGTTGTTCCTGCAGTCACCCACGTTCCGGACGCTTCCGGTGCAGATGTACGAGAGCGTCAGCCTGCAGACCGACCCGACGATCTCGGCGGCCGCGAGCCTGGTGGTCGTCGTGACGACGGGCGTGCTGCTGCTGATCCAGTTGCGAGGCAGTCGATCACCACACGGGGAACGCCGATGACAGCATTCATGAGCGCCGAGGCCCGCGACGCCGCGCGGCCCGCCTCGGCGGACGACGCCGCCGGCACCGGCCGGATCGAGATCAGCGGCGTGACCAAGACCTACCCGCGCGCCGGGCGCGACGCGGTGCGCGACGTCTCGCTGAGCATCGGCGCCGGCGAGTTCATGACGTTCCTGGGCCCCAGCGGCTCGGGCAAGACCACGATGCTGTCCATCATCGCCGGGTTCATCACGCCGACGGCGGGCTCGATCGCCATCGACGGCGCCGACGTCGGGCGGGTCAAGCCGCACCGGCGGAACCTGGGCGTGGTGTTCCAGCAGTACGCCCTGTTCCCGCACATGACGGTGCGGGAGAACGTGGCGTACCCGCTGCGGCAGCGCAAGCTGGCCAAGGCCGAGATCGACCGCCGGGTGAACGAGGTGCTGGAGCTGGTGCGGCTGCCCGCGCTGGCCGAGCGCAAGCCGGCGCAGCTCTCCGGCGGCGAGCAGCAGCGGGTGGCGCTGGCCAGGGCCGTGGTGTACACGCCGCGCGCGCTGCTGCTGGACGAGCCGCTCGGGGCGCTGGACAAGAAGCTGCGCGACTCGCTGCAGCGCGAGATCGCCCGGATGCACCGCGAGCTGGCGATGACGTTCATCTTCGTCACGCACGACCAGGAGGAGGCGCTCGCGCTGTCCGACCGCGTCGCGGTGTTCAACGAGGGCGGCCTGGAGCAGGTCGGCACGCCCACCGAGCTGTACGACCACCCGTGCAGCCGGTTCGTCGCGGAGTTCCTGGGGGAGTCGAACATCTTCTCCGGCACCGTCGACGGTGGCCGGCTGAGCTGCGACGACGGGGTGACGATCAGGCTCACCGACGAGCAGGCCCGCGAGCCGGGGCAGGCCAGCGTGGTGATCCGGCCGGAGCGGGTGGAGCTGCTCGCCTCGGACGACGACCCGGCGCCGGACGGGCGCTGCCGGGCGCGGGCGACGATCACCGACATCCTCTATGTCGGCAACCGTTACCGGATCGGGCTGCGGTTCGCGGACGGGACCGTCGGCAGCGCGATGCGGGTGGTCGGGTCGGCGTTGCCGGCGATGCCGGGGGAGACGGTCGACGTGGCCTGGAGCCCGGAGCATCAGGCTCTCGTAACGAGATGACGAGCTGACGAGCTAGGGAGGCCCATTCAGTGGTCCGGCCAGCGACGGACTATCGGCGCATCACCGAGGGTCCGCCTTCGGTGGATGCCGACCAGGCGCGGGAGATCGCGCGGCGGGTTCATGGCATCGAGGCGGTGACGCTCTCCCGGCTTCCCGGGGAGACGGACGCGAACTACCGGATCTCGGGTCCGGACGGGGCGCAGTACGTCCTGAAGGTCGCCTCGGCGGCGGAGCGCGGCCGCATCGAGGTGCAGGACGAGGTGCTGCGGCACGTCGAGCGCACCGACCCGGAGCTGCCGGTGCCCCGGGTGGTGGGCACGGCGGACTGGGACCTCGGCGGTGAGCCGGTGGTGGTCCGGCTGCTGACCTGGGTGCCGGGCGAACCGCTCATCTCCGTGTCCGAGCGCTCCGACGAGCTGTACACCGACATCGGTGCCGTCGCGGGCCGGCTGGCCGCCGCGATGGCCACCGCTCCGTCCGTAGGCGTGCCGGAGTCGCACTACTGGGACCTGCGGCGCACGGACGCCGCGTTGGAGCAGTGCGAGCCGTTCGTGACCGACCCGGAGCTGATCGGCCGGGCCCGCGAGCTGCTGGCCGCCCACCCGGTGCGGTGGGAGGCGCTGCCGGAGGCGCTGGTCCACCACGACGTGAACACGCTCAACGTCGTCGTGGGCGAGCGCGGCAGGCCCCGCCGGACCACCGGCATCCTCGACTTCGGCGACATGCTGCACACCGCCCGGGTCGCCGACCTGGCCATCCTGCTGGCCGCGCTCACCCGTACCACCGACCGCCCGCTGCGGGTCGCGGCCCTGCTGACCGCCGCGTACCACGGCTCGGTGGGGTTGACCGAGGACGAGGTGGACGCCCTGTACCCGCTGCTGGTCGGCCGGGTCGCGGTGGTGGCCGCGACCACCGCCCGGCTCGCACAGGAAGGCAGCCACGGCGACCCCCGCCACCGCACCCCGGACACCACCCGCCAGCTCGCCCGGCTGCTGGACCTGCCGGCCGAGCTCGCCACCGCGACGCTGCGCGAGGCCTGCGGCTTCGAGCCGTATCCGCCTGGCGACCGGGTGCTGTCCTGGCTGGACGCGAACCGCGCGGCGATCCAGCCGGTGATCAGGGCGGACCTGGCCTTGATCCAGCTCGACGCGGCCAGCGAGGTGTACGACGAGGCCGACCCGCGCGACGAGGCGGAGCTGCTCGCGGCGGTGCGGACGGCCGTCGAGGCGCGGCGGCCGGACGTCGCGGTCGCGCGCTACGCCGAGCCCCGGTTCCTCGGCCCGGCCCGCCGTTCAACCGGCGCCGACGAGGCGGCCTCGGTCTCCCTGGGCGTCACGCTGTTCGCGGCGCCCGGCACGGCGGTGTGCGCGCCGCTGGACGGCGTCGTCGAGCCCTCCGGCGGAGATGGTCGGGTCGTACTGGCGCACGAGACCGCGGACGGCACCAGGTTCTGGACCTCCCTGCGCGGCGTGGCGGCCACCGTGCCGCCGGACAGCCGGGTCGCCGCCGGCCAGCAGGTCGGACATGTGGTCGGCCGCGAGCTCGTGGCGCAGCTCGCCGCCGTGTCCCCGACCGCCATCCCCACGCACGCCCGGCGCTCGGAGTTCGACGTCTGGAGCCGGCTGGTGCCGGACTCCTCGGTACTGCTCGGCGCGGACTCCGGGATCACGGCCTGGACGCCGGTGCTGCCCACGGCACTGGCCGGCCGCCACCAGCACCTGCCCCGGACCCACCCGACGTACTTCAGCACCCCGATCAACATGGTCCGGGCAAGAGACTGCCTGTTCTTCGACGAGGACGGGCGCGGCTACCTGGACGCGCTGAACAACGTCACCCTGCTCGGCCACGGCCACCCCCGCCTCGTCGAGGCCGCGGCTCGCCAGCTGCGGCGGCTCAACACCAACAGCCGGTTCGTCTACGACGTGCTCACCGACTACGCCGAGCGCCTGACCGCCACCCTGCCCGACGGCCTGGACGTCGTGTACTTCCTCAACTCCGGCAGCGAGGCGAACGACCTGGCGCTGCGGATGTCGCGCTACGTCACCGGCCGCCACGACATCGCCGTGATCGAGCACGCCTACCACGGCTACACCTCGCTGGTCTCCGACGTCAGCCCGGCCCGCTACAAGCGCTACGGCAAGCCGGACTGGGTGCACCCGACCGCCGTCCCGGACCGCTACCGGGGCGAGTTCGGCTACCGCGACCCGGACAGCGGCTCCAAGTACGCCGCCCGCGCCGCCGAGGTGTTCTCCGAGCTGGACACGGCCGGCCGGCCCGCCGCCGCATTCATCTACGAGTCGCTGCTGGCCGGCGGCGGCCAGGTCGTGCTGCCGCCGGGCTACCTGCGCGGCGTGCACCGGGCGGCCCGCGAGCGGGGCATCCTCACGATCGCCGACGAGGTGCAGGTCGGGTTCGGGCGCCTCGGCGAGGCGTTCTGGGGATTCCAGACGCAGGGCGAGGACATCCGGCCGGACTTCGTGACCATGGGCAAGGCGATGGGCAACGGGTTCCCGGTGTCCGCGATGGTCACCACCCGGGAGATCTCCGAGCGCTTCGACGCGACCGGCCGGTTCTTCTCCACCTACGGCGGCAATCCGGCGGCCTGCGCGGTCGGGCTGGAGCTGCTGAAGGTGCTGGAGGAGGAGGGCCTGCAGGAGAACGCCCTGACCGTCGGCCAGTACCTGCGCGACCGGCTCGGCGAGCTGGCCGAGCGCCACCAGCTCATCGGTGACGTGCGCGGGCAGGGCTTCTACAGCGGCGTCGAGTTCGTCAAGGACAGGGAGACCAAGGAGCCGGCGTCGGCGGAGACGCTGCTGGTCTGCGAGCGGCTCAAGGACGAGGGCGTGCTGGTCTACCCGACCGGTCCGGACTGGAACATCCTCAAGCTCAAGCCGCCGCTGACGTTCACCGAGACGCACGCCGACACGTTCGTCGAGACCCTGGACCGCGTCCTGGAAAGGAGCTGGTGATGGCCTCGGTGTTGGCCACAGCCGACCTGGTGCTGAGATCCGGTCGCATCGTGACGCTGGACCCCGCCAGCCCGAACGCGACGGCGGTCGCGGTGCGGGGCGAGCGGATCGTCGCCGTCGGCTCGGACGAGGATGTCGCGCCGCTCATCGGGACGGACACTCACGTGGTCGACCTGGCCGGCCGGACGGTGATCCCCGGCATCAACGACGCACACGTGCACCTGTCCGCGTACGCACTCCTGCAGCCGCCGTTCACCCTCGACATCCGGGGCGTGACCAGCCTCGACGAGCTGACCTCCGCGCTGCGCGCCGCCTCGCCGGGCCCCGGCGCGGGGGACTGGCTGGTCGGCGCGACCTGGCGGGAGGGCAACATCGCCGAGCTGGCCGACGGCTCGCTGCCCCCGCACCGCTCGCAGCTCGACGCGGCCACCGGCGACCGCCCCGCCCTGCTGCACCACGCCTCGCTGCACGGCGTCTGGGTGAATACCGAGGCACTGCGCCGCGCCGGCATCGACCGCGACACCCCCGACCCGCACGGCGGCGTGATCGTCCGCGACGAGCACGGCGAACCGACCGGCCTGCTCTACGACGCCGCCATGAGCCGGGTGCTGGCGGTCGTCCCCCAGCCCGACCGCCCGACCCGCCTCGACGCCATCGAGGCGGCCATGACCAGCCTGAACCGCCTCGGCGTCACCAGCGTCACCGACCCCGCCGTGTCCCCGGAGCTGCTGCGCGACTACACCGAGCTGCACCGCCAGGGCCGGATGAGCCTGCGCACCAGCGTGCTGCTGCACTGGGGCTGGCCCGAGCCGTGCTCACTGTCCACCATGCAGTCCGCCCTGTGGTGGTCCGGCGCCGCCACCGGCCTCGGCGACGACTGGCTGCGCATCGGCGGCGCCAAGCTGTTCGCCGACGGCGCCCCCAGCCACGGCACCGCCTGGCTGTACGAGCCGTACCCGGACGGCGGCCACGGCTCGCTCACCGTGGTCGGCGAGGACGACGACGCCCGCGTGGCCGAGCTGGCCGCCGTGGTCGACCTGGCCCACCGCAACGGCCTGGACCTGCAGATCCACGTCACCGGCGACCGCACCGCCGACGCGGCCATCGACGCACTGATCGCCGCCCAGAAGGCCACCCCCCGCCCCACCGCCCGCCACGCCCTGATCCACGGCACCCTGCTCACCGACGAGGCGCTGGCCCGGCTGGCCGAGCACGACATCGCCGTCGTGACGAACTCGCTGCTCAAGGCCACCGCCGCGAGCGGCATGACCCCGATGATCGGTGAGCACCGCTGGGCGCGCACCTTCCCGGCCGGCTCGATGCTGGCCGCCGGCGTGCGGGTGGTGGACAGCTCGGACGCGCCCTGCACGGTGCCCGACTGGCGGGGCGGCGTGGCCACGTTCGTCGGCGCCGTCCCCGCCGCCCGCGTCGCCGACAAGGAACTGGTCACCACGCTCCAGGCGCTGCACATGTGGACCACCGCGCCCGCCCACCTGGAGGGCGCCGAGTCGTCCAAGGGCGCGCTGGCACCGGGCTACCTGGCCGACCTCGCCGTGCTCGGCGCCGACCCGCTGAGCACACCGCACGACAGGCTCACCGACATCCCGGTCGAGATGACCATCGTGGGTGGAAAGACCGTGTTCGACAACGAGGAGGGTTATTCATAAGTCCGGCTAGCGACGGCGGGCCGGAGGTTCGCCCGAGCGCCGGACCCGCGCCGCTCCGCGTGACCTGGGCGATTGACGTAACGGCGCGCGGACCGCCGAAGGCGGTCTAGATGAATAACCCGACTGTCAACGAGAAGCAGGGGATCATGAACGAGGACAAGCTCGCGGAGTTCGGCCTGGTCTGGGAACGCAAGGACCTCGACGCCACGGTCGACTTCTTCACCGACGACGCCCGCTACCTGGCCGTGGTCGGCCCGGAGCCCGGCCGGACGATCGTGGGCAAGGACGCCATCCGCACCCAGATCCGGGCCATCTTCGACAACCCGGCGATCGCGCCGCTCAAGCCCGGCCCGGTCTACGTCTTCGACAACGGCACACGCGGCGTCGCGGAGTGGACCCTCACGGTCACCGAAGGCGACGGCGTGACCCGCTCCTACCGTGGCATCGACCTGTTCGAGTTCGCCGGTGACCGGATCAGCGTCAAGGACTCGTTCCGCAAGATCTACGCGCCCTGACGGATGTTCAGCTCGGGGAAGTGCTTCGCGAGCTGGTCCGGGCGCTGCGGTGCCCAGAAGGTGGCGAGGATCGCGACCAGCAGGCCGACCTCCAGGAACAGGAACGCGGCGGTGAACGAGATCCGGTCGGCCAGGAAGCCCATCACGAACGGGGCGACCGCGCCGGCGATCTGACCGCCCATGTTGATCAGCCCGGCGGCCGAGCCCACCACCTCGCGGGGCAGCAGCCGCAGTGGCAGCCCGAAGGTCGGCATGAACGTGGTGTACAGGATGAGCAGGGTGATCGACTGGTAGAAGATGAACATCCCGGTCGAGCCGGCGAACGTCATCAGCAGCAAAAAGACGGCCGACACGACGAACACCGGCACCAGCAGCAGCCGGTGGCGGCCGTGGAACACCCGGTCGTAGAGCAGGCCGCCGCAGACCGTCCCGACCGTGCCGCACAGGAACGGGATCGAGGCGAGCAGCCCGGAGGCGGTGGTCGAGACGCCCCTGGCGGTCTGCAGGTACGCCGGCACCCAGCTGGTCAGCCCCCAGGCGACCAGGTCGAACCCGCCGAACAGCAGCGCGAACCGCCACAGCACGCCCCGGCGCAACAACGCTGACACCGACAGCCCGGCCGTCGGGGCGGCGGCGTCGCGGTCGCGCACGACGTCCTCCGGCAGCGGGCGCGGCAGCCAGAACCACAGCGCCGCGGCCACCACCACGCCCGCGACGGCCATCGAGTAGAACGAGTTGCGCCAGCCCACCGCCGCGATGACCGGCGCGGCGATCAACGGCGCCAGCGCGGCCCCGAACGGGTTCGAGCCGAGGATGATCCCGTTCGCGGTCATCCTGGTCTTCGGTGAGGTCCGCTCGGTGGTGGCCTTCATCGCGGCGCCCGGGAAGATCCCCTCGGTCACGCCGAACAGCACCCGGACGATCAGCAGCATGCCGAACGAGGTGACCAGCCCGGACAGCCCGGTGAACACCGACCAGGCGATCATCGCGACGAACATCGTGCGCCGGGCGCCGATCTTGTCGGCCATCAGCCCGCCGGGGAACTGGAACAGCGCATAGGTGACGAAGAACGCGGTCAGCAGCAGCCCCTGCTGGGTGTGGTCGAGCCCGAACTCCTTGCCGATGCTCGGCAGCGCGGTGGCGATCACCAGCCGGTCGACGTAGTCCACCATCCACGCCACGAACAGAATCGTCACGGTGACCGCCGTGACCCGCCCGGGGCTGAGAGTCGGCCGGTCGCTCTGCGCGGCGGTGGACATTGCGGCCTCCTCAGGGCGGGCCGATTGGGTGGGTTGTCGGAGTCAGTCGGCGGGCGTCAGGCGTCGGCCCCGGCGCGGGCCGAGGTAGGTGGTGCCGTCGACGACCCGCTCGCCGGCCTGCATCACCCAGCCGATCCCGAGCGGCGGGTGCACCGGGTCGCGGTAGTCGCACGGGTGGTCGACGGTCTGCGGGTCGAACGCCACCAGGTCGGCGACCTGGCCGGGCCGCACCAAGCCGCGCTCGGGGATCCGGAACACGCGCGCCGGCAGCGACGTCATCCGCCGGACCGCCTCGCCCAGCGGCAGCACCTCCTGGGCGCGGACGTACTCGCCGAGCACCCGGGGGAAGGTGCCGAACACCCTCGGGTGCGGCTTGCCGCCCGAGCCCGGCGGCAGCCCGTCGGTGCCGATCATCGTGTCGGCGTCGGCCAGCGCGGCGCGCACGTCGTCCTCGTGCATCGCGAACAGCACCATTCTGGCCCGCAGCCGCTCCTCGCGCAGCACCCGGACCAGCACGTCCAGCGGCGGCTCGTCCAGCGCGCGGGCCAGCTCGCCGATCGTGCTGCCCTCGTAGCGGTGGCTGCCGGTGGTGGTGATCAGCACCCCGTCCCAGCCGGCCGCCCGCTGGTGGCTGTCCCAGCCCGGCAGCCCGTGCTCCATCATCACGGCCAGTTGCCGCAGCTGCTCCTCCGAGCCCAGCCGCCCCAGCACCGCCTCGTCGCCGCCGGCCAGGAACGGCGGCGGCAGCAGCGCGGTGAGCATGGTGGACCCCGCCGTGTACGGGTAGACGTCCTTGGTGATCTGCAGTCCGTCCGACGCCCCGGCATGGATGGCCGCGAGGGCGGTCGGCATGTTGCCCCAGTTGTGCCGGCCGGTCCACTTCAGGTGCGAGATGTGCGCCGGGCAGCCGGCCTCGGTGCCGATGCGGACGGTCTCGGCGATCGAGGACAACAGCGAGTCGCCCTCGCCGCGCATGTGGGTCGCGTACAGCCGGGTCGGACCCAGGCGCCGCGCCAGCTCGACGATCTCCTCGGTGTGGCTGTACACCGCCGGCGGGTAGACCAGCCCGCTGGACAGCCCGAACGCCCCGTTCTCCAGGGCCTCGTCGAGCAGCGCGCCCATCGCGGCCAGGCCCTCGGCGTCCGGGGTCACGTCGTCCATGCCCAGCGCCGCGATGCGCAGCGTGCCGTGCCCGACCAGCGGGGCGTAGTTCGTGACGTACCCGAACGAGTCGCTGATCGCGGTGAACTCCGCCCAGGTGCGCCAGCCGAACTCCACCGGCGGGAACACCCGCTGCACGAACGTGGTCAGCTCGGTCACCGTCTCGGCGCTGGTCGGGGCGAGCGAGAACCCGCAGTTGCCGACCACCTCGGTGGTGATGCCCTGCAGGATCTTGTCGGTGTCGTCCTCGGGCAGCAGCGCGGCGTTGTCGGCGTGGGAGTGCACGTCCACGAACCCCGGCGTGACCACCAGCCCGCCCGCGTCGATCGTCTCGCTGTCCCCGGGCGGGATCGCTCCCGGCCGGTCGACGGCGGCGATCCGGTCGCCCCTGACGAGCACGTCGGCCGGAGCCGGATCGGCGCCGCTGCCGTCGGCGACCACGCCGCCGCGAATGAGCTTGTCGCGCTGGGTGCCTGATGCCTGGGCCATTCACACCTGCCGGACCGATTGACGTCGATGTCTCGAGCACCGTAACTCAGGCCACACGAGTCGGCCCGTTGACGAATTACCGCGCCAGCGAGTCGAAGACCGGCCAGTCGAGGTATTCCTTGGGTTCGGGGGCGCGGTAGGCGCTGGCCTTGCTGGTGGTGATTCCGTAGCGGTGGCAGGCCTCCGCGAGGGTGACCGCGCAGGCGCAGCCGTCCAGGACGGGGACGTTCAGTTCGGCGCGCAGCTGGCGGTCCAGCGGACCCATGCCGGCGCAGCCGAGCACGATGGCCTCGGCGCCGTCCTCGGTGATCGCGAGCCGGCCCTGTTCGGTCAGCCGGCGCAGGGCCTCGTCCCAGTCCTCCTCGATCTCGAGCACGCCGAGGCCGGTGGTGCGGACCGACGCGCAGCGCGGCGCCATGCCGGCGACCTGCACCATGTCGGTGAGCATCGGCTTGATGCGGTCCACCACGCTGATGATGGAGAACCGGTGCGCCACCAGGCAGGCCATGTGCATGGCGGCCTCGGCGATGCCGATCACCGGGGCGTCCACCAGTTCGCGGGCGGCCGCCAGGCCGGGGTCGCCGGCGCAGGCGATCACGTAGGCGTCGTAGCCGGTGCGCCGTTCGACCATCAGCTCCAGGGTGGCCACGGCGGCGGTGGCCTCCTCGAGGTGGCCCTCGATGGAGCGCGGGCCCCGGCGCGGCTGGACGGTGACGATCTCGGTGTCGGGGCCGGCGACCGCGCGGGCGGCCTCGTCGATCGCCTTGGTCATGCTTTCGGTGGTATTCGGGTTGATCATTAGTATGCGCATGCCGAAAGGTAGCCAGATGGCGCGGGCATCGCGCTGGTGGATTCGCACAAGTGGCCGCCGGGCGCATTGTCGAACAGGACAGGAAAACGTCCCGCCATGAGTTGATAACTTCCCGAGATGGCAACGTTGCTGTTCTCCGGCGGGACGGTGGTGACCGCGGACGGCTCGTACCGGGCCGATGTCCGGGTCGCCGACGGGCGCATCGACTCCATCAGTACCGGCGAGATCGGTGCCGGCGGGGCGCCGGCGGACGAGCGGGTGGACTGCACCGGCAAGCTGCTGCTGCCCGGCGGCGTCGACGTCCACACCCACCTGGATTCCCGGATGATGGGCACCGTCACCGCCGACGACTTCGGCACCGGCACCCGGGCGGCGGCCTGCGGCGGGACGACCACGATCGTCGACTTCGCCCTGCAGGTGGCCGGCGAGCGCCTCGGCGACACGGTCACCCGCTACCACGAGCGCGCGGACGGCAGGGCCGCGGTCGACTACGGCTTCCACATCGCGGTGACCGACCTCTACGACGGCGCCCTGAACGACCTGCCCGGCATCGTCGACGGCGGCGTGACCAGCGTGAAGGTCTTCATGGCCTACCGGGGCTCGCTGATGGTGGACGACGGCGAGCTGTTCGACATCCTGCGCACCTCCGGGCGGCTGGGCGCGCGGGTGTGCGTGCACGCGGAGAACGGCGACGTCATCGACCGAATGGCCGCCGACCTGGTCGCCCAGGGCAAGGTCGGGCCGAAGTACCACGAGCTGTCCCGCCCGGCCGCGACCGAGGTGGAGGCCGTGCACCGGGCCATCCGCATCTCCCGGATGGCCGACGCCCCGATCTACTTCGTGCACCTGTCCACCGCCGACTCCGCGGCCGCCGTCGCGGCGGCCCGCGCCGAGGAGTGGCCGGTCTCGGCGGAGACCTGCACGCACTACCTCACGCTCGGACCGGAGCTGTACGACGGCCCGGGCTTCGAGGCCGCGAAGTACGTGCTCACCCCGCCGCTGCGGGAGCGGGCGCACCGCGACGCGCTGTGGAAGAACCTGCGCACCGGCGGCCTCGGCGTGGTCAGCTCGGACCACTGCCCGTTCTGCTTCTCCGAGCAGAAGGAGCTGGGCCGCGACGACTTCCGCAAGATCCCCAACGGTGGCCCGGGGGTCGAGCACCGGATGAGCGTGGTGTACGGGCTGGGCGTGCACGAGGGCAAGCTCGGCATCGAGCGGTTCGTCGACGTCACCGCGACCACGCCGGCCAAGTCGTTCGGCCTGTTCCCGCGCAAGGGGACGATCATGGTGGGCGGCGACGCCGACCTGGTCGTCCTGGACCCGGCCGGCAGCACCACGATCTCGGCCCGCACCCAGAACCAGAACGTGGACTACGCGCTGTGGGAGGGCCACACCGTGCCGGGCCGGATCGAGCGGGTCTACTCCCGGGGCGAGCTGGTGGCCAAGGACGGCGCGTTCGTCGGCCGCGCCGGCCACGGCCGCTTCCAGGCGCGGGCCACCGTGTAGTCACGCCGCCAATAGCATGGGCCGATGGACCTCGGCGGGAAGCATGTCGTGATCACCGGTGGCTCGGGCGGCATCGGTGCCGCGCTCGGGCACTCGTTCGCCGGGGCCGGGGCTCGCGTCACGCTGGTGGCGCGCGGCGAGGAGGCACTGCGGCCGGTCGCCGAGGAGGTCGGAGCGACCGCGGTGGCCGCCGACGTGCGCGAACCCGAGGAGCTGATGCGCCGCGTCGAACAGGTGGCGCCCGTCGACGTCCTGGTGAACAACGCCGGGCTGGCCGAGCCGGGCGCGTTCGGCGACCTGACGACTACGTCCCTGCGGACCATCTACGCGGTGAACGCCACGGCGCCCGCCGAGCTTGCCCTGCTCGCGCTGCCCGGGATGCTCCAGCGCCGCCTCGGCCGGATCGTGTTCGTCTCGTCGCTGGCCGCGCACGCCGCGGTGGCGGGCCTGGCCGCGTACTCGGCGACCAAGGCGTCGGTCGGCCGGCTCGCCGAAGGGCTGCACCGCGAGCTGCGTGGCACGGGCGTCGGCGTGACACTCGCCGAGCTCGGCACCGTCGACGCCGGGATGTACCGCGACCTGGGCTCCTACCCGCCTACCGTGCGGGCGTTCGATCGCCTGTTGGCCACCCGTACGCTGCGCCTGCTGACCGCCGAGGAGGTGGCCACCGCCGTCACCACCGCCTGCCGGGAGGACCGGCACCTGGTCGTGCTGCCCCGGCGCGCGCGGGCCCAGGCCGCGCTCGTCCACCTCCCGCAACGGCTGGCCAACCTCGTCACCTGACGGGCCGGCGGGCTACTTCCGAGTGAGATCGAGGATCAGCGCATCGTAGTGCGGAGAATCCGGGAACGGCTTGATCTTGCCCATCTGCCACCATCCCCACTTGTCGTATGCTTGCCGTGCTGTCCTGTTGTCCGACCGCACTGTAAGGGAAGCTCGTTGTTCCGGCCGTTTGTACAGAAGTTCATCGTGCAGCCGATGAGCGATGCCGTGGCCTTGCCAGTCGGGGTGAGTCATAAGCTCGGTGAGGCCAAACGTGCGGGTGCCGTCTTCTCGGATTAGTTCAGGATCTACAGGGGTCGTGAGACCAGCCCACCAGCGCGCGTTCTCGGGGAGTGCATATCCGAGGGCGAGGCCGACCGGCTCGTCATCTATGCGAGCTAGTACGCACTCGAATCTGGGGGATTTGGCGTAAGCTCGTACCCGTTCCATGAACGATCAGCACTGTAGAACGGGTCGTCAATTACGTCGGCATGACTTTTCTCGTAGATGCTGACAATCGCCTCCTCTTCCTCGGTGATGACCTCGGGGCCATAGTGCGTCAAGGATAGACGATCCGCCATGATGGTTTGCCCTTATGTAGGAATGCGTGCACGTCTCGTACCGCGGGTGTACGCTGGACGTCTCCGGCAGAGTGCGACACCGGACCGCTACGCGAGCGCGGCCACAACAGGCCGCCATTCGAACTCGTTCTTTGCGGGCTTCACTCGAATAACTTCATTTGGGAGCACCTTCACCCCCCATCCGTCGAGTATCTCCAGGCTCCGCTCAAACGCGGGATGCGCGGCGAGGCTTGGCTTTGCATAGGGAGCCACGACGATTGGGAGCTTTAGGCCAATGGCTTCGTTGAGAATTCCCAAGGCGAAGGTATCGCTGATCCCGGCTGTCCACTTGTTTATTGTGTTGAATGTGGCCGGTGCCACGGCGACGGAATTTGCCAGAGGTAGCGAATCTGGATCACTAGGGCGCTTGTACTCGTGACGAACGGGGTATCCGGTTTGATCGGCGAGTGCCGCGGCTTCGAGCCAGTCGAAGGCGCGTGGTGTAGCAATTACGCAAACCGTCCATCCCTGTTCCTGTAGGAGCCTGACGAGATCGCCCACCGCTTGAGCGGGCGGTGCGGCGCAAGCCACAAGATAGACCACCCGCCGTGCTGGTCGCGTGTCGGCCATTAGATGACTCCGGCTCTGGTTGCAAGGGCGCGAAGGCCGGGAGTGGTGCTTGTGCGTTCACGGGCCAGCAATGTCGTCAACAATGTCCGTGCGGTGACATTTCTGGCGACGGCTTGCTTCGCAACGCGTTCGGCCTCTAGAAGGTGGAGTACGGTGAGGCCGTCGTCGCCCTGTCGGGCCGACGCCCAGCCCAGTTCTAGATGGACCTGTGAGCGCCGACCACGCAGCACGGCCGGCAGGGTATCGGTGTCAATGCGCTCACCAAGCTTCAGGGCCGTTCGTGAGTCTCCGAGAGCGACTAGTACCGCTAGCTCGTGGATAGCGATATTTGTTGGTCCGAAGGCCGTCCAGAGCCGGTTACCGTCCCGGCCGAGCTGTTCGGCAAGCCGTGCCGCATCGCGCAACTTGGTTACAGCTTTCTGTCTTTCGCCGCAGCGAGCGGCAATGATCGCCAACAGCAGTAGAAGTGCGCCCTGTGTCGATATTATATCTTCAGGGTTCGACGGAGTTGAACTTGCTAGGCTGGCAATGTGTTCCACCGTTTCGGTGGCGGTTTGTTCGGCGTCGGCCAGGTGGCCAGCCTGTAGTAGTGCGCAAGAAATCTGATAGTTCGCGAGGCCGAACAGGTCCAGTCTGTCGGCGTCTGAGGCTAGCCGCAGGCACCGATCGGCTGAGATCCAGGACAAGCTATTGTCGCCCACTTTTGTGGCCAACTTGGCGGCAGCTAAGTAGGCGGCAGCCTTGACGGGAAGCGGCACGGTCACTGTAGATGTTTCGATCCGCCCTATAGTCAGCGACAGTAGTTGGGCCGCTGCGTCGTAATCCGCTCGCTGATACAGTCGATGGGTCTGCCGAGTAAGGGCTTCGAGCTGAGGCAGCGTTGGTGGCTTCCTAGACGGTTCAGGCGGGGGTTGATGACCCAGGATTGCTCGACGTAGTTCTTCCATCCGTGGCACGTCGACCAGATTTGAGTTGTCAGATGCTGTCTTTGTGATGGCGGAACTAGACCTGCCACGGAGCTCGGCGGCCTTGGCTCGGACGCCGGATAGGCGCTGTTCGCGTTCTCGGTTCTCGTGTTCATTCTTCGCGGCTTCTAGCTCGAAATAGGCCGCCAAGATGGCTCCGCCGGCATCACAGGCGGCGTCTACAGTCTGCCAGAAACGTTCATCTGCCCGGGCTCGCCCTTTTTCGATATGCACGATGGTGGTGCGGTCGCAGAGGGCGATCTTGGCGAGCTGGCCTTGGGTGAGTTCAGCGGCAAGCCGGAAGGTCGCGAGCTGTGTGCCAAGCGACCTACGCAGCTCGGCGACGGCTTCCGGCTCCCTGGCCATGTCGTGGTCCTTCACCTGATCAGTGTTGTCTGGCGCCAGGCTCGGCGTGACCGCTGGTGGCGGTCGGTGTGGCAACCGCGCACACAGGGTATCGCACAGCGGTGACTTGATGTTTTGGTGATCTTTCAAGCTACCCCATAAGCGCCGACCACGAGAGTGCACTGATACCAATGTCTGAGTCCCACACCCCACGGCCGTGCGGCCTTCGTCACGCGGCGGTGTCATGACTGAACCGCCCGTTTCGTCGGAGAGGCTGGTCTTCGCTTTGTTGCCGGATATCACCGACCGCCACGTGCACGCCGTGTACGACCCCGCCGACGTGCTTCCCCTGTCATTGTGTGGCCTGAATATCCTCCCCGACCTCTACCTCCCTACCGTGGTCATCCTCTGTGGCCGCTGCATGGCCTTGCGCCCGGACAATGCCACGCTTTACCCCGCGACGAGCGAGCGGCGGGCTTACGCCCAGCCGGCGGCGACCTGGCCGGCCGCGTTGGGGCGGTGGTGGCGCGGCTGGCGCTACGACGGACGCGTCCGCCGAGCCCTAGTGGTCGAGCAGAGGCGTCATGGCTGAGGAAACGGATCTGTACGCGGTGCACGCCGTGCGTGCGGACGAGATCTGTGCGACCGAGGTGATCTGGAGCGCGAGTGAGGATGCCGAGTGGTACGCGCGGGAGCTGTCTACCGACCCAGGCGTGTTGGCCGGGGCGGTGACCCGGTTCGTGTTGAACACACCTGGCGAGCGGCACCCGGAGGCGCTGTTCGTCAAGCGTCGGCGCCAGGAGGTGCCGCACCTGTCTGACGACCGGCGGATCGCCGCGGGCGGGTGGATCAGCCACCGCACACTCTGGACGAAAAGGAACGGAACAATCTGGAAGGTGAACACCGATCCCTAGGAAGTTGCCCGACCACCTGTGCCGAGCAAGCCAACCACTGAAGCGACCACCTTGGCGCGAACTTCGACCCGCGGTCACCGCCGGCGCTGCTGCGCGCCTGCCTGGTCGACGAGGTCCGTCGAGCACGTGGGTTCTGGTTATCCTGGCTGTCCGGCTGTCCCCCGGAAGGGTGGTGCGTCGATGTGGACGAGCCCGGTGCCACGGCGCGACGACGCTGTGCGCCACCCCGGACCGCCTGCGCCGCCGCACGACGGGGGAGTGCCGCTGCGCCGGCTGGTGGACACGCTCGGCGCGGACCTGACCGAGCTCGTGATCGAGATCCCCGAGGACACGGCGCCGGTCTGCGACGTGGTGCTGCACGACGCGCAGGGCGACGACGGGATCGAGCCGGGCGACCTGGTGCTCGCGGCCGGGGTCGGCGCGGGCGAGCGGGAGCTGCTGGAGGTGCTGGACCGGGCCGCCGCCGGTGGGGCCGCGGCGGTGGCGGTGAAGCGGCGGCTGCTGACGGGGGCGGCGCTGCGCCTGCTGGGTGAGCGCTCGGCCGTCGCGGTGGTCGCGGTGCCGGACGAGGCGAACTGGGCGCACGTGGTCCGGCTGGTCCGCAACGTGCTGGCGAGCAGCGCGAACGGCGCCAACGGGGCGAACGGTGCGGGCGGCGCGAACGGTTCGGGCGGGTTGTCCTCCGGGCCGGGCGACCTGTTCATGCTGGCCGACGGGCTGGCCTCGATGGTCGGCGGGAACGTGCTGATCGAGGACCCGTCGCTGCGGGTGCTGGCGTACTCGCGTTCGGACCAGGACGTGGACCGGGCGCGGCGGCTGGCGATCCTGCAGCGGCGCTGCCCGGAGGAGTTCCTGGCGGTGTTCCGGCGGGAGGGGGTGCTGGACGCGATCCGGGCCAGCGACGAGGTGGTGCGCGTCGAGGCGGTTCCGGACATCGGCCTTGGCGCGCGGTTGGTCTGCGGGGTGCGGGTGGACAACGAGCTGCTGGGCAGCCTGTGGGTCACGTTCCCGAGCGGGCCGGCGGACCCGGCGGTGGAGGCGCAGCTCTCGGCGGCGTCGCGGATCTCCGCGCTGCACCTGGCCCGGCATCGCGCGCACGAGCTGGGCATCGACATCCAGCGCGACCGTGCCCTGCGCGACCTGCTCGAAGGCCGCGCCACGGTGGACAGCGTGGCGGACACCCTCGGGCTGGAGCGGACCAAGGGCGCCGCCGTGCTCTGCTGCGTGCCACTCGGGACGGCCGGCGACCGAGGCGCCCAGGCGCTGCGCGACGTGCTGACCAAGCGCTGCCTTGCGCACCGCTGGCAGGTGCTGACCAGCTGTCACGGCGCGCGGCTCGACGCGGTGTTCGGCGGGCTCGACCCCGGCCCGAGCACCGAGAAGCACCTGGCCCGGCTCGCGCGCAGCGTGGCCGCCGACGCCGAGAAGCGGCGGCTGCGGTGCGTGATCGCGGTGGGGTCGGTGGTTCCGGCCGGCGAGGTCGAGACGTCGTTCGCCCAGGCGCGCTCGGTGCTGGGCGCGCTGCAAAGGGCGCCGCACAAGGGGCCTGTCGCGCGGGCCGGCGACGTCTGGGCGCACCTGGCCCTGGAGGCCGTGCTGCGCCGCTCCGCCGACGAGCTCGCGGCCCACGACGCCGCGCTGCGCGAGCTGACCGAGCGCGACCGCCGCCACCACACCGACTACGTGCACACCCTGCGCACCTACCTGGACACCATGGGCGACAGCACGTCCGCCGCGCACCGGCTGGGGATCCACCCGAACACGCTGCGCTACCGGCTGCGCCGGCTGGCGGAGTTCACCGACATCGACCTCGGCGACCCGGTGGAGCGGCTGGTGATGGCGCTGCAACTGCACCGGCTTGTGCCGGCCGACAAGTCCAACGACCCGAGTTCGCGCCATTCGACAACGAACGGTGACACGCCCGCGACCTAGTCTCCCTGGCAACGCCGGAGGGTTGTTCACGCTCCTGGCGCGAGGGCGGGCCGGAGGCTCGTCCGAGTGGCTGGATCAGGCGGTTTGATCGCCGGAGGCGATTCGTGAACAACCGTCCGAAGTGGACGCGGCCCAGGGAGGTTCACGTGGGTTACATCATCGGGGTCGACATCGGCGGCACGTTCACCGACTTCATCCTGTACGACTCGGACTCCGGCGCGGTGAAAGTGCACAAGGTCGCCAGCTCCGCGGAGCCGTCCGAGAGCCTGGTGGCCGGCGTCCTGGAGCTGTGCGACCGAACCGGGATCCGGCCCGCCGACATCGACTCCCTGATGCACGGCACGACCGTCGCCACCAACGCGATCCTGGAACACGACGGCGCCCGTACCGCGCTGATCACCACCAAGGGATTCCGCGACGTCCTGCACATCGGCCGCCACCAGCGGCCGCAGCACTACTCGATCATGCAGGACATCCCGTGGCAGAGCCGCCCGCTGGCCAGGCGCCGCCACCGCAAGGTGGTCACCGAGCGGGTCAACGCCCCCGGCGGCGAGATCGAGATCCCGCTGGACGAGGACGAGCTGCGCGCGGTGATCGCCGAGCTGCGCGCGGACGACGTCGAGGCGGTGGCCGTCGGGTTCGTCAACTCCTACCTCAACCCCGCCCACGAGCGCCGCGCCCTGGAGATCCTCGCCGAGGAGCTGCCCGGCGTGTTCGTCACCGCGTCCAGCGAGCTGTTCCCGCAGTTCCGGGAGTTCGAGCGGTTCACGACCACGGCGATCAACGCGTTCGTCGGGCCGAAGGTCGCGGAGTACCTGCGCCGGCTGGAGTTCGCGCTGGACCGCCACGGCATCGACAACAAGCTGCACATCATGATGTCCAACGGCGGGGTGGCCACCGTGACCGCCGCCGCCCGCACGCCGGCCACGCTGCTGATGTCCGGCCCGGCCGCCGGGGTGCTCGGCGGCACCTGGGTCGGCCGCCGGGCGGGGCGCCAGCGGCTGATCACCTTCGACATGGGCGGGACCAGCGCGGACATCGGCATCGCCACCGAGCGCGGCACCGTGGAGGCGCCCGCGCGGGACACCGCGGTCGGCGGGTACCCGCTGCTGGTGCCGATGCTGGACCTGCACACCATCGGCGCCGGCGGCGGCAGCGTCGCCTACGTCGACGAGGGCGGGGCGTTCCACGTGGGTCCGCGCAGCGCGGGCTCGGTGCCGGGGCCGGCCTGCTACGGCCGGGGCGGCACCGAGCCGACGGTCACCGACGCGCACGTGGTGCTCGGGCGCATCGACCCGGACCGGTTCCTGGCCGGCGAGATGCGGCTGGACGGTGAGAACGCGCGCACGGCGATCGAGGGCCTGGGCCGCGAGCTGGGGCTGAGCGCCACCGAGGCCGCCGAGGGCGTGATCACGGTGGCCAACAACAACATGGCCGGCGCGGTGCGGGAACGGACCGTGCAGCGCGGGCTGGACCCCCGCGACTTCGCGCTGGTGGCCTTCGGCGGCGCCGGCCCGCTGCACGCCGCCGAGATCGCCGAGCTGCTGGACATCCCGGAGGTGCTGGTCCCGCCGTACCCGGGGATCACCTCGGCGATGGGGCTGCTCACCACCGACCTGCGCTACGACCTGATGCGCACGGTGTTCATGCTGCACACCGAGTTCGACCACGCGCGGGTGAACGCGGACTTCGCCGAGCACGAGGCCTGGCTGCGCCGGCGGCTGGCCGAGGACGGGGTGGCCGACGCCGACATCGCGGTCGGGCGCGCGCTGGACTGCCGCTACGTCGGGCAGGGGTACGAGCTGCGGGTGGACATCCCCACCGAGACGCTGGATGACGGCGTGCTGACCGAGGCGGTGAAGGGCTTCCACGCGATCCACGAGCGGGAGTACGGGCACTGCTTCCCCGGCGAGGCCGTGGAGATCGTCAACCTGCGCAGCACCGCCACCGGCAAGGCCCCCCGCATGCACCGGCTGCCCCCGCCCGCCTCGTCCGGTGCCTCGGAGGCGCTGCTGGGCAGCGGCTACGGGCTGTTCCGGGTGGACGGACGCCTGCGCGAGATGCCCGTGCTCTACATCGACCGCTGGAAGCTGCCGGCCGACGAACCCGTCACCGGCCCGGCCGTGATCTTCCAGCGGGACACCACGACCCTGGTCCCGCCCGGCTGGCAGGCGCGGCACGGCGACGAGGGCACCCTGTTCCTGACCAGGAGGTCCCCGCGATGACGCCTTCCACCAGGGTGGATCCGATCACCGCGTCCGTGGTCGCCGGCACGCTGGAGAGCATCGCCGACGAGATGGCGCACAAGCTGACCCGGATGTCGTACTCCAGCATCATCCGCGAGTCCGAGGACTTCGGGTGCGCGCTGCTGGACGCGGACACCCAGCAGCTCGCGGAGTCGAGGCTGAGCACGCCGCTGCAGGCCGGACCGATCCCCGGCTACGTGCGCGGGGTGCTGCGCCGGTTCGACGAGATCGGCGGGCGGTTCGAGCCCGGCGACGTGGTGATGCACAACCACACCTACTACGGCGCCTCGCACGGCCCCGACGTGGGCTTCATCGTTCCCGTCTTCCTCGGCTCCGGCGACGACACCGAGCTGATCGGCTACTCCGTGACCACCGCGCACCACCTGGACATCGGCGCGCTCTCGCCCGGCTCCTGCGGCATCGTGGACGCCCCGGACGCCTACGCCGAGGGCCTGCAGTTCAACGCGATCAAGGTCTACGAGCGCGGCCAGCGCCAGGAGTGGGTGTGGCGGCTGCTGCGCGACAACATCCGCGCGGCCGATCTGGTGGTCGGGGATATGGAGGCGCAGATCGCGGCGGCCCGGATCGGCGCGGACCGGATGCTGGAGCTGGTCGGCAGGTTCGGGCGGGACACCCTGCTGGACGCCTCGGCGGACCTGCTCGACTACTCCGAGCGGATGCTGCGCAACAAGATCGCAGAGCTGCCGGACGGCACCTACCGCGCCGAGGGCACCGTGGACGGCTTCCTCGACCACCCCGACCCGCGCTACCGCGACCTGAAGATCAGCGTGGCGCTCACCGTCGCCGGGGACGAGATCACCGTGGACCTGGCTGGCACCGACGAGCAGATCGACCTGCCGCTGAACATGCCGTTCGTCGGGACCGTGGACATCGCGATCTACGTCGTGGTCCGCTCCATCCTGCTGGACAGCGCGCGGACAGGGCACGTCCCGGCCAACTCCGGGCTGTACCGGCCGATCACCATCACCGCGCCGGAGGGGACGCTGGTCAACCCGCGCTACCCGGCGCCGGTGATCGCCAGGTTCTGCCCGGGCAACGTGCTGGCCGCCACCGTCATGCAGGCGCTGTCCGAGGTGGTCCCGACGCAGGTCAGCGCCGGGATCGGGAACCTGAAGGTGGTGGCGTACAGCGGCCTGCGCCCGAGCGGGGACTACTGGGTGTACATGGACATCACCGAGGGCAGCTACGGCGGCCGGTACCGCAAGGACGGGCTGGACGCGGTGGACACCCTGTACGCGAACACCCGCAACAACCCCATCGAGGACATCGAGGCGCACTATCCGCTCCGGGTGGGCCGCTACGAGCTGTCCGAGATGAGCGCGGGTCCCGGCGTGTGGCGGGGCGGGTACGGCTCGGTGCGCGACATCGAGTTCCGTGAGGCCGGCGGGTTCTCCATGGAGGGCGACGGCAACACGGTGGCGCCGGCCGGGCTGTTCGGCGGTCGGGTGGGTACGACCGGGCAGGCGGTGCTCAACCCGGGCGCCTCGGCAACGGGACTGCCGTCCATGTCGCCGTACCGCAAGGCGCGCGCGGGCGACGTGCTGCGTACCGTGAGCCCGTCCGGCGGCGGCTACGGCGACCCGCTGGAGCGTGACCCGTCGGCGGTGCTCGACGACGTGCTGGACGGGCTGGTCACGATGGAGGCGGCCCGGGACGACTACGGCGTGGTGATCGGCCCGGATTTCACGGTGGACCTGGACGGAACCGAACGGCTGCGGAGGGGTGCATAGAGATGGAGTATCCGGTCGACGCGGCGCGGCTGGAGGGCGACCTGCGCACGCTGGCGGGTTTCAGCGCGCCGAGCACCCTGGGCGGGGTGACCCGGCGGGCCTGGTCGGAGGAGTTCTTCGCGGCCCAGGCCTGGCTGATCGAGCGGTTCGAAGAGGCCGGGCTTGCCGTGCACGTCGACGCGGTGAACAACATCTGGGGGCGGTGGGAGGAGGGCTCGCTGCCGGCGGTGGTGGCCGGCTCGCACATCGACTCCGTCCCCTCCGGCGGCGCGTACGACGGCTGCCTGGGCGTGCTGGGCGCGCTGGAGGCGATCCGGGCGCTGCGCGCGGCGGGCCACCGGCCGTCCCGGCAGCTGTGGGTGGTGGCCTGGATGGAGGAGGAGGGCAGCAACTTCGGCACCGCGCTGCTGGGCAGCCGCGCCTTCGTCGGCGACCTCGACCTCGACGACGCGGCCGCTCGCCGCGACCTGACCGGCCGTACCCTCGCCGAGGCCGTCGCGGCGCGGGGCCACGACTGGTCCGAGCTGGCCGACCTGCCCTCCGGCGTCGACGACATCGGCTCGTACCTCGAACTGCACATCGAGCAGGGCCCGATCCTGGAGGCGGCCGGACTCCCGGTCGGCGTGGTCACCGACATCGTGTGCTTCCGCGCCGGCACCGTGACCTTCACCGGGGTGTCCAACCACGCCGGCACCACGCCCATGGAGGGCCGCCGCGACGCCGCGGTCGGTGCCGCCCGCGCCATAGTGGCCGCCCGTGACCTCGCCGTCCGCCACGGCATCCGGGCCACCACCGGCCGCCTCTCCGCGACCCCCGGCGGCTCCAACGTGATCCCCGGCGCCGCCGCGTTCAGCCTCGACACCCGCCACCGCGACAAGCCCCCGCTGGACGCCTACCTGGCCGAGCTCAAGGACCAGTTCCGGATCATCGCCGACGACGAGGGCCTGACCTGGGACTACTCCGAGTCCTACGACATCGACCCGGTCCCGCTGGACCCCGACCTGCAGAAGCTGTTCGGCTCGTTCTGCGAGGCGTCGTCGATCCCGTACCAGCCGATGGTCAGCGGCGCCGGCCACGACGCGATGGCGCTCGCGCCCCGGGTCCCGGCCGGCATGCTGTTCGTGCCCAGCCGCGCCGGCGTCAGCCACGCCCCGTCCGAGTACACCTCGCCCGAACACTGCGCCCTCGGCGCCGACCTGCTCGCCCGGGCCATGGCCCGCCTGAGCGAGTAGTCGTCGGGGAGCTAGTGTCGTTTACACGACACTAGGGAACCTGGAGCTCCCGGTCCGAGGTCATGTCGCTCAGGCCCTTGGTGAGGTTCTTGCCGATGCCGTCGTCGCCCCCGATGTGCACGCCGTCGAGTTCGAGGGCCGAGCTGACGCCGGTGCCGGCGATCAGGCCGGCGGTGGCGACCGCCAGGACGGTGATCACACGGCGGAGCTTGCGAGCGGTCATGGTTGGTTCCCCCAGCACGCTGTGACTCTGGTTACGAACGGTGCGAGCGTGACGATATAACAGCGGGTGGGTGTGCGGTGACCGGGGGTGCTCAGTGGAGCACGGTGAGCAGGCCCTCGACGCCGCGCTGGAACGCGGCGCCGACGCTGTCGACGCCGTCGAGGGCCGTACCGGTCATGGCGCCGTCGCGCATCATGACGAAGTGCCGCGCCGCGTGCCGTGGGTCGGGTCGCCGTGGTGAGTCGCCGAAGACCTGGGTGAACAGCTCGGCGAGCGTGCGCATGTACCAGGCTCGGTGGTCCAGGATCAGCTGGCGCACCGGGTCGTCGGGGTCGGGGTACTCGGCGGCGGCGTTGAGGAAGGCGCACCCTCGGAACTCCGGTCGCGCCAGGCTGTCGGTGACGGCGGCGCCGATCGCGCGCACCGCCTCGGCCGGCGAGGGCGCGGTCTCGACGGCCGCGTGCACCTCGGCGCGGATCTGGGCGTCGACGCCGCGAAGGTAGGCGAGCACGAGGTCTTCCTTCGAGGGGAAGTGTCGGTAGAACGTCGCCCGCGTGGCCGGCGCCTCGGCCAGGATCCGTTCGACCCCGACCGCCCGGATCCCCTCGAGGTAGAACAGCCCGCTGGCCGTGGCCAGCAGCCGCTCCCGCGCCTCGGACCGCCCGCGCCGCCCCGGGTCGCCGTTCGGGCTGCCGTTCGGGCCGGCGGGCGCGGAGCGGGTCGGTGTCACCATGGGCCGAGAGTAGCAGAAAGAACGATCGGTCTTGCATTTCCTGGCGCGGCATGCCAGGCTCGTCGCTGTTCGCAGAGAGAATGTTCTTTCTGCCTAGAGGCTTGGGAAAGGGACCGTCATGACCACGACCACCGCCCCGACCGGGACAGGTGTCGCGCCGATCCTTCGACGGCTGTACGTCGTCCGCTTCGGGTTCGCCCTCGCCTGGGCGGTCCTGCTGTTCGCGACCGCGTCGAGCATCGGCCCGGCGTCGGCCGCCCTGCTCGTGCTGTACCCGGCGTTCGACGTGGCCGCCGCCGTCGTCGACGCCCGCTCCTCACGGGCCGGCGGGTCCGCCGCGGGCCTCTACGTCAACATCGTGATCAGTGCGCTCGCCGCCGTCGCACTGGCCGTCGCCCTCACCTCCGGCATCCCTGCCGTCCTGCGAGTCTGGGGCGTTTGGGCCGTCCTGGCCGGGATCGTCCAGCTCGTCGTGGCCGTCCGGCGTCGCCGCCTCGGCGGGCAGTGGGCGATGATCGCCAGCGGGTCCATCTCCGTGCTGGCCGGCGCGTCGTTCGTCCTCATGGCCGCGACCGCGGCGTCCCTGACCAACGTGGCCGGCTACGCCCTGTTCGGCGGCGTCTTCTTCCTCGTCTCCGCGCTGCGCCTGCGCCGGTAGCCGTCGACCTGGGTCACTCGGTGAAGTCGGGGTAGGTCTGCGGGCAGAGCTCGTCGAGGCGGCGGCCGGCCCAGTCGGCGTCGGGCCAGCGTTCCCAGACCGAGGCGGCGGAGCGCTGCAGGCGGGCCAGTACGTCGCGTTCGGAGATGCCGCGCACGGTGCCGTCTTGCATGACCCACCGGCCGTCGACCATGACCGAGGCCAGGTCCTCGGCCTGGGCGGCGTAGACCAGGGTGCGGATGGGGTCGCGCACGGGGGTCATGAACAGCGAGTCGGTGTGCCAGAACAGCAGGTCGGCCTTGGCGTCGGGGGCGATCCGGCCGAGGTCGTCGCGGCCCAGGGCGGTGGCGGCGCGCAGGGTCGCGGAGTCGAAGACGTCGCGGGCGGTGGAAGCCTCGGCGTTGCGGCCGGTGACCTTGCCGAGCACCGCCGTCCAGCGCAGCGACTCGATCATGGACTGGGGCGCGGTGTCGGTGCCGAGGCAGACGTTCACGCCCCGGCGCAGGTACTCCGGGTAGGTCTCCAGGACGATGCCCCGGCGGCCGAAGCACCAGGCGTTGTAGGCCACCGAGGTGCCCGAGTTGGCGAGCAGGGCCAGGTCGTCGCCGGGGTAGTTGGCGTAGCTGCTGCCGGCGACCACGATGGCGTGGCCGAGGATGGTGCGCGGGCCGAGGAAGCCGATCGACTCCAGCCATTCGATGGGCGTCTTGCCGTGCCGCTGGTTCATCTCGATGAACTCGACGATGCTCTGCGAGGCGTGCAGCGACAGCGGCGCGCCCAGCGAGTCCGACGCCTCCTTGCTGGCGCGCAGCAGCTCCTCGGTGCAGGTGTCGACCTGGGCGGGGGCCAGGCAGCCCCGGATGCGGCCGTCGGCGCGGCCGTCTAGGGACTCGACGGTCTTGATGGCGCGTTGCAGCCCGGCCCGGCCGGCCTCCTCGTCCCAGGTGTAGGTCACCCTGGTGCCGTCGGTGGTGCGCCACGCGCCGGAGCGGTACATGTCGCCGATGTAGGCGCGGATCCCGGTCCGCTCCACCGCGTCGGCGACGTACTCCGAGGCGCCGTCCATGGCGAAGACGGTGGTGCAGCCGGTGCGGACCAGTTCGAGCATGGAGTAGTCGACGCACGCCTCGACGTCCTCGGGGCGCATGCTCTTCACGATGGTCGGCAGCACCTCGATGAGCCCGGTCTGCCAGAACACCCGCCGCCCGATGTCCTCCTGCAGCGACTTGTCGATCGGCGACTCCGCGATGTGGGCGTGGGTGCTGATCAGGCCGGGGGTGATGATCCGGTCGGGGCAGTCGACGACCTCGTCGGCGGGGCCGTCGTACGAAGGGCCGACGTGCGTGACCCGGTCGTTGGTGACGACCACGCAGCCGTCGCGCAGGATGCGGTGGCCGCCACCTTGGTAGGCGACGATGTACGGGGCCTTGTACACGGTGGTCGTCATTTAGTCCCTATCGGTTGTCTCAGCATCCGGCCCAGCGCCGCGACGCCAACGATGTTGACCACGGCCAGCCCGACGAGTATCGCGGCGGCCGGCAGTGGGCTGCCGCCCGAGCCGGCGATGAGCCCGAGCGTGACGATCGGCAGCGTGCCGCTGAACACCAGCGAGGTGAGCTGGTAGACCAGGGACAGCCCGGTGTAGCGGGTCTGCGCCGGGAACGCCTCGCTGAGCAGCGCCGGGATGGTGACCCAGGCCGCCGAGCTGGCCGTCTGGGTCACGCTGAGCATGAGCGTGATCAACAGCGCGCTGTGCGTGTTGGCCACGTAGAAGTGCGGCACCGCGATGACGATGGTGAGCGCCAGGCCGACGTACATCACCAGCCGCTTGCCGAACCGGTCGGCGAGCAGCGCCATGATCGGGAACGACACGAAGCTGGTGGCCGCCGCGATCAACTGGGCGTCCAGCACCGTCTGCGTCGGGACCTTGGCCTGGTCCACGGCGTAGCTCAGGAACAGCGTGCCGGTGATGTAGAAGCCGGTGATGCCCACCAGCACGGCCGCGATCCCGGCCAGGATCACCCGCCAGGAGGTGCGGACGGTGACCGCGACCGGGCTGGTGACCAGCGTGTTCTCCCTGACCGCCCGGAGGAACACCGGTGACTCCTCCAGGCGCAGCCGGATGACCAGCCCCACCACGACCAGCACCGCCGAGAACAGGAACGGCACCCGCCACGCCCACTCCAGCAGCGTGCCGCCGCCCATCAGGGTGGCCAGCGAGAACATCGCCGTGCTGAGCACCGTGCCGCCGGGCGAGCCGAGCTGGGTGAACGAGCCGTAGAACGTCCTGCGGTGCTCCGGCGCGTGCTCGACGGTGATCAGCGCCGCGCCGCCCCACTCGCCGCCGACGGCGAACCCCTGCACCAGCCGCAGCACCACCAGCAGCACCGGCGAGAGCATCCCGGCCGTCTCGTAGGTGGGCAGCACGCCGATCAGGAACGTCGCGGTGCCCATGATCAGCAGGGTGGTGACCAGCGCCGTCTTGCGGCCCACCCGGTCGCCGAAGTGCCCGAACACGATCCCGCCGAGCGGGCGTGAGACGAACCCCACGGCGAAGGTGGCGAACGCGGCCATCGTGCCGAAGAACGGGTTCTGCTGTACGGGAAAGAACAGCTTGCCGAACACCAGCGCCGAGGCCGTCGCGTAGGCGTAGTAGTCGTAGTACTCGATGCTGGTGCCGATGAGCGCGGCGGCCGCCGCCTTGCGTGCCGTCGGACTGGCCACCGGCGGATCCCTCCGTCGTCGAGGCTTAATCAGCGGTGGCCGACAACGCTAGGCGAACCAACGGGCGGCAACTTTGACACTTCGCACAACCCGCCGCCCATCCGTTTGTCGCACCCGCCAGGCGGCCCACGCTGAGAAAAACCTGAGGAGTGAGCTGAGGCAATCATGAGAACGCGGCGGCCATCGGCCTGGCCGCGCGGCGCCCGGATGCTGTCTGATAGCGCGCGGAGCCGGCCGTACGAGGTGAGGCGGCACGTGAGCTGGGGGTGAAGTCAGGTGACCGAGACCGAGGTCCGGTCGGCGCCCCCGCAGCGGACGCCGGCCGCCCGCGAGGCGAAACGGGACCGCCGTTCGACGCTCATCATCGCGGCGGCGGTGATCGGCACCGGGATCGCCTCGGTGCTCGGGGCGCTGTTCGGCCCGGCGGCGGCGTTCGGGACGGTCGGCGCGCTGTTCGCGGTGCTGCTGGCGACCGTGTCGGGGCTGTACCCGAGCTTCGCCACCTACGCCTACCTGGCCACCCTGCCGTTCCTGGCCGGGATCGGCCGGGACGTGCTGCTGCCGCTGGTGCGCCCGAACGAGGGCCTGCTGGTCGTGGTGATGGGCGGCGCGGTCATCGGCGCGTACCTGCGGCTGCTGCGCGGCGACGAGGTTCGGCCGCGGTTCTACCCGCCGGTGGACCTGCCGCTGGCGGTGTTCCTGCTGATGGCCACGGCCTGGCCGCTGGCCTCGCTGACGTTGCGCGGGCTGGTCCCGACCGGCGAGGAGTACGCCTCGCTGCTGCCGATGACCAAGCTGGTCGGGATCTACTTCCTGGTCCGCTACACGATCACCACCGAGCAGCGGATCCTGCGCGCGATCCGGCTCATCGTGTGGCCGGGCGCGGGCGTGGCGCTGATCGCCGTGCTGCAGACGCTGAAGTTCGGGCCGGTGCTGGCGCTGCTGAGCACCCTGTGGGCGGGCTCGGACAGCAGCGCCGCCGCGCCGAAGGAGGCCCTGGGCGAACGCGGCAGCGCCACCCTGGGCTCGCCGATCGCCACCGGCGACTTCGTGATCATCAGCCTGATCCTGGTGCTGTGCTGCGGCACCCGGGGCCTGCTCGGGCGCCGCGAGCGGCTGATCCTCGCGGTGATCCTCGGCACCGGCGTGCTGGCCGCCGGGCAGTTCTCCACCTGGATCGCCGCCGCGGTCAGCTTCGCGCTGCTGGCCTGGCGGTTCCCCGAGCTGCGCCGCCAGTCCCGCAAGTTCGCCCCGCTGGCCCTGGTCGCGTTCGTCATCGGCGCACCGGCGTTCCTGGGCCGGCTCGGCGGCATCGGGGAGTACAGCACGGGTTCGGCCCTGTCCTGGCTGCCCGAGCCCGAACAGGGCCGCCTGGACAACCTGCTGCACATGTACCTGCCGCACTTCGACTGGCTGACCACCCTGATCGGCGTCTCGCCGAACTGGGTGCTCCAAGCCCCCGAACGATGGCGCAAGGTCATCTACCTGGAATCCGGCGTGCTCTGGTTCGTCTGGGTCGGCGGCATACCCCTGCTGCTCGCCTTCGGCTGGCTGTCGCTGCGGATCCTGCGCTCGCTCAAACCCGTACTCGGACACCCCGGCCCGTTCGGCGCCACCGCCTCCTGCCTGGACATCGTCTGGCGCTTCCTGCTGGTCCTCACCATCATCGACCCACACCTGCAGCAGCGCGGCGGCGGCGACCTCATCTTCACCCTGCTCGCCATCGTGGTCACCGGCCTCGACCAGCGCGGCATCACCTACGAGGGGTTCCTCCCGCCGCGACCACAACCCGGCGCGGTGCCGGCGGCCTGAGCGAGGCCGGTGCCGCACGGCGGTGACCAGCGCCGCCAGGGTGAGCAGGGCCGCGGCGGCCGCGAGCACGAGGTCGAGCGCGTTGCGCGCCGCGGCGCCCGCGCCGTGGCCGACGCAGGCCAGCGTGGTCGCCCACACCGCCGAGGAGCACAGCTGCGCGACGGTGAACCGGCGGTGGGACAGGCCGGTGCCGCCCACCGCGCGCGGCACCAGCACCCGCCCCGAGGACAGCCACTGGCCGGCGGCGACGGCCAGCGTCGGGCGTCGGCCCAGCAGCTCGCGCAGGTGGAACCAGGCCGCCGGGGTCAGGCGCGCCAGCCGCCGACCTGACCGCGACGGCACCCGGCCCCGGCGGAACCCGAGCTGGGCGCCGGCGACGGTGCCCAGGGTCGCCGCCAGGATGACCACCGGCAACGGCGCTAGTCCCCGCTGGGCGGCCGCGCCGGCGGCCATCGTGATGGCGGTGCCCGGCATGGCGAGCCCGAGCAGCAGCCCCGACTCGGCGGTCAGGACCAGCGCGAGCACGACGGGCAGCAGCGGGGGGCAGGCGTGCGGCAGCAGCTCAGCCACGGCGGGCGTGCCGGCACAGGTAGAGGCGCGCGGGCGGGACGTTCGCCCACGTCGTGGCGCTCGGGATGACCGTCTCGAAGGTGTCGTCCAGCGCGGCGCGCACCGCGCGGGCACGCGGCATCAGCCGGGTCGGGCGGTAGGCGATGGTGACGAAGGTGCCGCCCGGCAGCAGCACCGACGCGATCTGGTCGAGGATGCGCGCCCGGGTCGGCGGCGGGAAGAAGCTCCAGGGCAGCGAGCTGAGCACCACGTGGGCGCCGTCGATCCCGTTGTCGCGCAGCAGGTCGGCCAGGTCGGCGGCGTCACCGACCAGCCGGCGTGCCCAGGGCGCCCGGTGGGCGAGCGCCGCCAGCATGACCGGGTCCCGGTCGACGGCGATGTGGACGGCGTCGCACCCGAGCCGTAGGCCGATCTCACGGCTGATCGCGCCGGTGCCCGCGCCCAGCTCGACGACACAGGCGCCCGGGGCGGACGGGACCATGCTCGCCATCCGGCGCGACAGGCAGCGGGAGGTCGGGACGAGCGCGCCCATCGTGGACTGCTCGCGCAGCGCCTTGCGCGCGAAGGCCAGGGCCGCCCGGGCGCGGGTGGCGGGCGGGGCGAACTCGATGGTCATCAGGGCGCCTTCCGTCGGTGTCGGATCGTCACCAACGAGCCTGTGCGGGGGAGCGGGCGCCGGACAGTGAGCCCGTACCACGGTTGCCGGGGAGTTTTCTCCCCGTACCGGTGGCCATATCTCCATGACGCGGGGCGGATCCCGGCGCGACGATGTGACACGGTCGAGACAGGGGGAGCACGGTGGGTTGGCGCGGGTTGTCGGGTGTGGCGCGGGGGTGCTGTGTCGCGGTCGTGACCGGTGCGTTGCTGGTCATGGTGGTGCTCGGGGTGTTGCTGGTCCCGCTGTTCGGCCTCGGGGTGCCGGTGCTCGGCCAGGTGCTCGGCGCGGTGGCCGGGTGGGCGTCGCGGCAGCGGCGCTGGGCGGGGATCCCGGAGCCGCCGCGCGAGGGGGCGCGGCTGCGTCGGCTCGTCGCCAGCCCGACGACCTGGCGCGAGCTGGCCTGGCTGGGGTGGCAGACGGTGGCCGGGTTCGGGTTCGCGCTGGTGCTGTTCGTGCTCGGCTACGCCGCGTGGGTGTTCGTGGGGACGCTGGACGGGCTGCCGGTGCTGGCCCCGCTGGCGGCGCTGTGCCTGGCCGTCGGCTGGTTCGTCGCCACGCCGATGAGCGCGGCGCACCTGGCGGTGTCGCGCCGGCTGCTGGCCCCGGACCGGCGCGGCGACCGGATCGGCGAGCTCACCCGCAGCCGCGCCGTCGCGATGGACAGCCACGCCGACCAGCTCCGCCGCATCGAGCGGGACCTGCACGACGGGATCCAGGCCCACCTGGTGTCGCTGGGCATGTCGATCGGCCTCGCCCGCTCCCTGCTGGCCAGCGACCCGGCACGGGCCGAGGAACTGCTCGGCGACGCCGGGCAGGCGACCGAGCAGACCCTCGCCGAGCTGCGCACGCTGGTCAGGGGCATCCATCCGCCCGTGCTGGCCGAGCGGGGGCTCGCCGGCGCCGTGGAGGCGGTCGCGCTGCGTAGCGGCGTTCCCGTCGAGACCCGCCTGGAGCTGCCGGGTGGCTTCTCGCCCTCGGTGGAGGGCGCCGTGTACTTCGCCACCGCCGAGGCGCTCACCAACGTCAGCAAGCACGCCGGCGCCCAGCGCGCCGAGGTGGCGATGACCTGGCGGGACGGGCTGCTGCGGGTGTGCGTCACCGACGACGGGACCGGCGGCGCCGACACCGGGTCCGGGACCGGCCTGCGCGGTATTCGCGAGCGCCTGGCCGCCTTCGACGGCACACTCACCGTGACCAGCCCGGCGGGCGGTCCGACCGAGATCAGGATGGAGCTGCCGTGCGTGCCGTCGTCGCCGAGGACCTCGCCCTCCTGCGCGACGGGATCGTCCGCATCCTCGGCGCCCACGGCATCGACGTCGTCGACGCGGTCGCCAGCGGACCGCTGCTCGCCGATGCCCTGACCCGACACCGGCCGGACGTGGCGATCGTCGACGTGCGGCTGCCGCCGTCCTTCACCGACGAGGGCCTGCGGGTGGCCATCGAGACCCGCCGCGCCCAGCCGGGGCTGCCGGTCCTGATCCTGTCCCAGCACGTCGAGCAGCTCTACGCCAGGGAGCTGCTCGCCGACGGCAGCGGCGCCATCGGCTACCTGCTCAAGGACCGGGTCATGCAGGTCGGGCAGTTCCTCGACGCGGTGCGCCGGGTAGCGGAGGGCGGCACCGTGATGGACCCCGAGGTGATCGCGCAGCTGCTGACCTCCCGCCGGCGCGACGACCCGATCGACCGGCTCACCGAGCGGGAACGAGAGGTGCTCGCGCTGATGGCGGAGGGCCGCACCAACGCCGGTATCGCCGCCCGGCTGTCGGTGACCGTGAAGGCGGTCAACAAGAACATCAACAGCATCTTCGACAAGCTCGAACTGGCCGCCAACACCGACGACAACCGCAGGGTCCTCGCCGTCCTGCGCCACCTGGACCAGCGCGACGCCCGCACGGCGTAGCTCGGTGCGGCCGGGGCGTGGCCGGTCAGGCACCGGGGCCGGCGTCGGCGAGCGCGCGCACGGCGACGGTGGTCAGCTCGCGCAGCCGGGGCAGCGGCAGCCGCGAGGCGGGGCCGGCGACCCCGAGGGCGGCGCGGGTGTGGCCGGCCTCGGTGATCGGCACGGCCACGCAGCAGAACTCCCGCTGGGCGTCCTCCAGGTCGATCGCGTAGCCGTCCTCGCGGGCCGTGTCGACATGCGCGCGCCACCTGGCCCAGCCCGCCGGGTCCTCGCGGGCCAGCCGCGCCGAGGTGGCCGGGCGGAACGCCAGCAGGATGTGGCCGATCGCGGTGCCCAGCAGCGGGTCGCGGGTGCCCAGCGGCGCGGTCAGCTTGAGCGGCCGGGGCGACTCGATGGCGTCGAGGTAGACGTAGTCGCGGCGGGCCGGCACGGCGAGGTAACAGGTCTCGCCGCTGGTGGCGGCGATCGCCTCCAGAGCGGGCCGGTACCGGGTGCGCAGCGCGTCGTCGTCGGCCGCTCCCCGGCCCAGCTCGGCGAGCCGGTCGGTGAGCACGTAGCGGCCCCCGCTGGTCGGCTGGGCCACGTAGTCGAGCGACTCCAGGGTGGCCAGCAGGTTGTGCGTGGTGCTCCGGTTCAGGCCGGCGGCGGCGGCGATGTCGCTGAGCCGGGCGCCGTCCGGCGTCGCCCCCACGATCTCCAGCAGCGCGAACGCGCGGGCCACCGACTGCACGCGCCGGGGACCGTCCGTCTCTGATTCCACGATGCTGGATTTTAGCTGACGTCAAGGATCGCGGTTTGCTGATGTCGAATCCAGTGTTAACCTCGGTCGCTGAATCCCACGATGAGACCTTCAAGTCGTCATTCACCACACACAATCCAGTAATGCTGAATTCCGAGGAGGATTCATGCAGTTGGCGCTCGCCGCCCTTGCCCTGATCGCGTTCGGCATGGGCATCGCCGAGTTCGTGATCATGGGGCTGCTGCCGAACGTGGCGGCCGACCTGGGGGTGTCGATCCCCGACGCCGGGCTGCTGGTCACCGCCTACGCCGTCGGCATCGCGGTCGGGGCGCCGCTGCTCACCGCGAGCCTGGCGCGGCTGCCCAGGAAGCCGACGCTGCTGGTGCTGACCGGGACGTTCCTGGCCGGCAGCCTGTTCTCCGCGCTGGCCCCCGGCTACGGCGCCCTGCTCGCCGGGCGGGTGGTCACGGCGTTCGCGCACGGCGCCTTCTTCGCCATCGCCTCCGTCGTCGCCGCCGACCTGGTCGCGCCGAACCGGAAGGCCAGGGCCATCGCCACCGTGATGGCCGGGCACTCGGTGGCCAACGTGCTCGGGGTGCCGCTGGGCACGCTGGTCGGGCAGGCGTTCGGCTGGCGGGCCACGTTCTGGACGGTCGCGGGCATCGCCGCGGTCTCGGTCGCCGTCTGCGCCGCGCTGGTCCCGAACATCCGCCCCCGGCGCCGGGTCGCCCTGCGCGCCGAGCTGGGGGTGCTGCGCAGCCGCCAGGTGCTGCTCGCGCTGGCCCTGTCGGTGCTCGCGAACGGCGGGCTGTTCGCGTTCTTCACCTACATCGCCCCGCTGGCCATCACGGTCGCCGGCTTCACCGAGGCGGCGGTGTCCTGGCTGCTGGTGCTGTTCGGCCTCGGCGTCGTGGTCGGCAACGTGCTCGCCGGCATGGCCGCCGACCGGTGGCCGATGCCCACCGTCTACGTGCTGCTGGGCGTCCTCACGGTGGTGCTGGCCGCCGCGTCCGTCACCAGCCACAGCAAGCTGGCGCTCGCGGTCACCATGCCGATCTTCGGTGCCGCCGCGTTCGGGCTGACCACTCCGCTGCAGATGCGCGTGGTCTCCAAGGCCTCCGCGGTCAACCCGGCCGCCCCGACGGTGGCCAGCGCGGTGAACATCGCCGCGTTCAACGTCGCCAACGCCGGCGGTGCCGCGCTCGGCGGGGCGCTCATCGCGGCCGGGCTCGGCTACCCGATGCTCGGCCCGGCGGCGGCCGCCGTGTGCGTCCTCGGCCTGCTGCTCGCGCTGTACTGTGGACGCCTCGACCGGGCCGACCTGGCCTCCGCGCGCAGGGCGTCCGGCAGCGTTGTGTGACGTCAGGCGTCAGACCGGGACGGCCGGATTTCCCCCGATCGGGGTGTAACGACCCCCGCTCGTCGATCGACTTTTCCAGTGAGTGACACTCTTTAGCGCTTGCCGATTGAGGGGTGGGGATGGGCCGGCGCGTGGAGCGTTATAGACGCTTTCATAGCACGTCGAGCCCGTCGATGTCGGTGGGAGAGAGGCGGCGTTGGATGCCGTCCTGGCCCGCGCCATCGACCAGGGCGATCGCCGTGGCTTCGCTAGCCCTGTTCGCCGTCATCGCCACGCTCGCGGCGTTCGTCGGGGGCTTCGACGCGCCGGGCCTGGAGCCGGCGGCCTGGCGGTTCGTCACCTGCACGTCCGGCTCGCTCGCGCTGGGCCTGCTCGGCCTGGCCACCTTCGGCGGCATCGCGCTGCGCGGCGGGCTGTCCGACGAGGTGGCCAGGCGCTTCGGCGGCAAGGCCCGGCTGAACAAGGCGCACATGGTGATCGCGGTGTTCGGCGTGGTGCTCACCCTGGTCCACGTGACGTCGGCGTGCGCGGTGGCCGAGCTGGGCATCGGCTGGCTGCAGCTGTTCGTGCCGTTCACCAGGGTCGGCGGGCCGCTGGCCCAGGGCCTCGGGGTGTTCGCCGAGTACCTGCTGCTCGCGGTGCTCATCACCTCCGCGCTGCGGCGGCGGCTGCCGTGGAAGTGGTGGCAGCGGGTGCACATGCTCGCGGTGCCGCTGTTCGGGCTGGCCGTCGCGCACACCGTGCTCGCGGAGTCCTGGGCGACCCCGATGTTCACCCCGGCCGCCATGTCGGCGTCCGCGCTGCTGCTGACCGTGCCGGTGCTGCACTGGCGGGCCCGCCGCTCGCTGCCCCGGCCGGTCGCGGCGGCCCCGACGCCGGCCCAGCGCGCCAGCACCCGCCAGCTCTCGCTGCTGATCTCCCAGATGACCTGGGAGGCCGAGGGGATCATGTCGCTGCGGCTGGTCGCGCCGAACGGCGTCGCGCTGCCGCCGTGGTCGCCGGGGGCGCACATCGAGGTGGCGCTGCCGTCAGGGCGGGTGCGCAACTACTCGCTCTACGGCGACCCCAGGGACCGCTACTGCTACCGGATCGCGGTGCTCCGCCAGGACGCCGGCCAGGGCGGCTCGCAGGAGATGCACGAGCTGCTCCGCGTCGGGCGCAAGCTCCCGGTCGGCCTGCCGCGCAACGCGTTCCCGCTGCGCCCGGCCCCGTCGTACCTGTTCCTCGCCGGCGGCATCGGGATCACCGCGATGTTGCCGATGGCCCGCGCGATCGCCGGCCGGGGCATCCCGTGGCGGCTGATCTACTCCGGGCGGTCCCGGCAGCGGATGGCGCTGATCGACGCGGTGCTGGACGTCGACAGGGACCGGGTGCGGATCCTGCCCGAGGACGAGCGCGGCCGGCCCGACCTGGCCACGCTGATCAAGGTCCAGCTGCCCGGCACCGCCGTCTACTGCTGCGGCCCGCCCTCGATGGTGGAGCGGGTGACCGAGCTGGTCGGCGACCGCCCGGACCTGAGCCTGCACGTGGAGCGGTTCAGCCCGGCCCTGGTGGACGGCGAGCCGTTCCACGTCGACCTGCGCCGCTCCGGCTGCAGCGTCAAGGTCGGCGGCCAGCAGTCCGTGCTCGACGCCGTACGCCACGTCGTGCCCAAGGTGGCCGGCGGCTGCGAGCAGGGCATCTGCGGGCGCTGCAAGGCCACCGTCATCTCCGGCGTCCCCGACCACCGCGACAGCCTGCTCAGCGCCGAGGAGCGCGAGGGCGGCCAGATGCTGCTGTGCGTGTCCCGCGCCCGCTCCGAGCGCCTCACCCTCGACCTCTAGGCGCCCCCACGGCCCTCAGCACGGGCACAGCGAGACCGGCCGCCGCGCCGGCCGCTCCGGGACGACCCGGCGGGTCCGGCGGCGCCAGAACGGGCGGTCGGCCCAGCGGCCCTCGGCGGCATAGCGCCGGCGCCGGGCACGCAGGTGCTCGTGGAACAGGTCCCGCTCCGAGCGGGCGTAGTCGTCCAGCCCGTCCTCGGTGCCGAGCAGCGCGCCGTGTACGGCGTCGGCGGCGGTGACCGCGCTGTTCAACGCGTGGTGCAGCCCCATCCCGGCCAGCGGGTCGAAGGTCGCCGCCGCGTCCCCGATCGCCGCCCAGCCGCACCCGGCGACCCGGTTGAGCACCGAGCCCGAGGTGACCGCGAGCCTCGGCCTGGCGCCCCGGCCGGCCGCGCGCACCCGCGCGGCGGTGTGCGGGGCGCCCCGCAGCTCGGCGTCCAGCGCCAGCGGGCGGGGCAGCAGGTCGGGGTCGGTGAAGTAGTTCAGGTAGAGCCGGCCGGCGTCGGCCAGGGTGGACCACCAGCCCGTCTCGGTGGCCTCGACCAGCGTGCTCACCGCCGGGCTGTCCACCCGCATCCAGGTCGTCACCGCTACCTGGTGGTCGACGGTCAGCCGGGACGCGCCGAACGCCCTGGCCCCGAGCGCGGCCCGCCCCGACGCGTCGAGCAGGAAGCCCGCCGTGACCTCCTCCTGACCGCCGTCCAGCTCGAACGACACCGCCGCCGGCGCGCCGCCCCGGCCGACCCGCGCCCGCCCCGGGTACAGCCGCGCGCCGAACCGCACGGCCAGGTCGAGCAGGGCGTCGGTGAGCCGGCCGACGTCGACGTGCCACGGCGGCCCCCACGGGCCGGCCAGCGGGTCGCGGCGGTGCGGCCACGGCGTGCCCCACACCGACCAGGAGCTGTGGCACGGCCTGCCCAGCCGCTCCACCAGCTCCCACAGGCCCGCGCCGGCCAGCACCGACCGGGCCTCGGCCGCCAGCGTCTCGCCGCGCGCCACCGCGCCCGGCCGGGGGCCGACCACGGCGACCCGCCACCCCCGGCGGGCGAGGCATGCCGCGGCCGTGGCGCCCGACGGTCCGGCGCCCACGATCACAACATCAGCCTGATGGCACTGCACGGGAGGTCCCACCAATCTGCCCAGGGAGTCGGTCACCTTGTCTGAGGAGGCGGCAGGCCCGGCCCGGAATACCCGTATCGCCGACCGCCACCCGAACGGTCGCCGCCGCCCGAACCCGCGTATCTACAGTCGCCTCAGACGCATCCAACGACCGTCCGAAGACTCGGGAGGTCACTATGCGTCACACCATCGTTCCGTTCCGAACGCACGCCCGGAACCACCACCACGCCCGAGGGCCGTGCCCGGTGCCGCCCTCGCCGCAGGTGCTTGCCCGGCTGTACGCCCAGTACCAGGTGCTGCGGCGGGAGCGGCGGCTGCCCAGCTCGATGAGCTTCGAGCAGTACTACCGGCTCTGGCACGCCCAGCACCGGGGCGAGAACCTGGTCGGCCTGGACGACGGCGCCGTGCGGCAGGGCGCCAGCACCGACAAGCAGCTCATCGACCGGCCCGACAAGCAGCTCAAGGGCGTTGTCCGGACGATCGTGCTGCTGGTCGACTTTCCGGACCGCCCGCACGGCCCGGAACGCGGCCCGGGATTCTACGACCAAATGCTCTTCAGCGCCGACGGGGTATTCCCGACCGGAAGCATGCGGGAGTTCTATCGCTCGGTGAGCGGGTTCGACCCCAAGGCCGGGTCGGGAATCGATGTCCAGGGCGCCGTGCACGGCTGGTACCGGATGCCGCAGCCGTTGAGCTACTACGCGGGCGGGAACTCCGGAATGAGCGACAACTTCCCGCGCAACGCCCAGGGAATGGCCCGCGACGCGGTGAACGCCGCGCTCGCGGACGGAGTCGACTTCGCGCCGTACGACGTGCTCGGCGAGAAGATGGTCACCGCGCTGTTCGTCGTTCACGCCGGCCGAGGCGCCGAGTCGACGGGCTCGGCCGACGATATCTGGAGCCACAAGTGGGTGGTGCCGGGCGGCGTCCAGGTTGGACAGGATCTTGAGGTGAGCACGTACCTGACGGTTCCGGAGGATTGCAACATGGGCGTGTGCGCCCATGAGTGGGGCCACCTCGCGGCGCGCTGGGCCGACTACTACGACACCGGCCGGCTCGAGCAGACCCGGTCCAACGGCCTCGGCAACTACTGCCTGATGGCCGCCGGGTCGTGGGGCAACGGCGGCCTGACCCCGACATTCCCGAACGGAATGCTGCGGATGTTCCACGGCTGGACCGTCCCCACGCTGGTCTCGAAGACCACCAAGGACATCGAGATGAAGCCGGCCGCCGAGGGCGGTGCGATGCTTTTCGTGCAGAACAAGAAGACGATGAGCGATACGCAGTACATCGTCGTCGAATACCGGCGCCGGCGCGCGCAGGACGCGTTCCTACCGGACGAGGGAATCGCCATCTACGTCATCGACGAGGCGATCGACAACGTGAACGACGAAGAGCGACTGGCGATCAAGCTGTTGCAGGCCGACGGCCGCGACGACCTCGCCAAGATCTTCGGCCAGGGCAACCGGGGCGACTCGAACGACCTCTACCCGTACGAGCGGAACAAGAAAGCCGGAAAGCTTACCAAGCCGCCGCTGGCGTTGCCCGACGGGACCTGGTCGGGGGTCACCATCTCGGTCAGCGGTAACCCCGGCGCGGACCGAATGAACGTCGACATCAGCCTGGAGGACGTCGCGTGATCATGTAGATGAATTGTTACGATTCGGGCCCGTTGGTCTATTCAGGGTCTGGTCGGCCCCGGGACGGGTGGGTAGCCTCGCACAAATGGGTGACGACGGAGGCGCCAACCCGTTCCGTGGGCGAGATCGAGAGCTCGCGGAACTGGTTGCCGCATTCCGGTCGGCCGAGTCCGAGCGAATGGCGGTCGTGCTCGTCAGCGGCGACGCGGGCGTCGGCAAGACGCGGCTGGTGAGCGAGCTCGCCACCATCGCCGAGGGCGAGGGCGCGACGGTGCTGACCGGGCGCGCGATCGACATCGCCGAGGCGCCGCCGTTCTGGCCGGTGGTCTCGGCGATCCGGGCAGCCGTGCGGTCCGGGCGCGGCGGTGCCGGCGTCGGGCTGCTGGAGCGCTGGCTGGCCGGGCTCGGCGCCACCCGCCGCGCGGACGACCCCGAGCGCCGGCAGCCCGTGAGGCTGCTCGAACGGTTACACAGGGTGATCGTGGACCTGGCCGAGGTGGGTCCGGTGGTGCTGGTCCTCGAGGACCTGCAGTGGGCCGACCGTTCGACCCGCGACCTGCTCGTCTACCTGGTGGCCAACCTCAGCGTGGAGCCGGTGCTCATCGTGAGCACCTACCGGGCCGACGCGCCGGACCTGGCGCCCGGACTGGCCGGCCTGCTCACCGAGCTGCGCCGGCACCGCAAGGTGTCCGGCCTGGAGGTCCGGCCGCTGACCAGGGCGTCGATGGCCGAGCTGGTCGCGGACTGGGCGCCGGACCGGCCGGGGCTGGAGCCGCTGGTGTGGCAGCGCTCGGCCGGCAACGTGTTCATCGCCGAGGAGACGGTGCGCGCGGTGCTGGGCGGCGACGCCCTCGGCCTGCCCGCCACGCTGCGGGAGCTGGTGCTCAGCCGGGTCGCGCTGCTCTCGCCGGCCGCCCAGCAGGTGGTGCGGGCGGTGGCGACCAGCGCCGGGCCGCTGCCGCACGCGCTGCTGGAGGCCGTGCTGGAGCGCCCGGCCGCCGAGCTGCTGGAGGCGCTGCGCGAGGCGGTGGCGTTCGGCATGGTGGTGGTCGACAGCGGCGGCGACGGCTACCGGCTGCGCCACGGCCTGATGACCGAGGTCGTGGTGGCCGACCTGCTGCCCGGCGAGCGCATCGACCTGCACCGCCGCTACGCCGAGGCGCTGTCCGAGGGCCAGGACCCGGACCTGCCGGGCCGGCTGCACGCCCGGCTGGCGCACCACTGGTACGAGGCCGGCGACCCGGAGCGCGCGCTGGGCGCCGCGGTGGCCGCCGCCCGCGCCTCGGAGCGCATCCGGGGCTACGCCGAGGCCTACCGGCACTGGCTGCGCGCGGCCGAGCTCACCGCCCGGGTGCCACAGCGGGGGCACCTGGTCCGCCGCCCGGAGTGCCTGAACCTGGCCGCTCAGGCCGCCGAGCTGGCCGGCGACCACGACGAGGCCATCGCGCTGCTCGACCAGCTGCTCACCGACCCGGACACGGCGGGCGGGTTGACCTCGGCCCTGCTCACCGCGCGCAAGGGCGGCGCGCTGGCGGCGGCCGGCCGGGCCCGCGACGCCGGCCACGCCTACCGCGCCGCCGCCGCGCTGCTGCCGGCCACCGGCGCCGAGGCCGAGCGGGCGCAGGTGCTCGCCGGGTACAGCGCCGCGCTGCTGCAGTCGGTGGACTTCGTCGGCGCGCAGGCCGTCGCCGCCGAGGCGCTGTCGCTGGCCAGGGCCGCGAGCGCCGCCACGGTGGAGGCGAAGGTGCTGGCCACGCTGGGCTTCAGCCGGGCATACCTGGAGGACACCGAGGCCGGTTCCGCCGCGCTGGAGGAGGCGCTCGCGGTCGCCGAACGGACCGGCGAGCCGGCGGCCATCGGCGAGGCGTTCCTGCGCAAGGCCGAGCTGCTGGCCGGCCCGCTCAACCAGATGGTCGAGGGGGTGGAGTGCGCCCGGCAGGGGGTGGAGCGGATGCGCGGGCTCGGGCTGGCGCGCACCGCCGGGGTGGCGCTGCTCGCGCACGCCGCGAACGGCCTGTTCCGCCTCGGGCAGTGGGACCAGGCGCGGCAGGCGGTCGCCGAGGCGTGGGCGCTGACCCCGAGCGGCGCCGGGGCGGTGGAGGTCAGGCTGGCCAGGGTCCGCCTCGACCTGGGCCGGGGCGACCTGGACGCCGCCGCCGACGACCTGGACGCCGTCGAGCTGCTGGCCCGCTCGACCGCCGGGCCCCGGCACCGGATCCCGCTGATCGTGCTGCGTGCCGGGCTGGAGATGTGGCGCGGGCGCCCGGCCGCCGCGCTGGAGTACGTGGAGGAGGGTCTGCTGGTGGCCGAGGCCGGCGCCGACGACATCTGGTCGGTCGCGCCGCTGGTCTGGCACGGCACCCGGGCCTGGGCGGAGATGACCCGGCTGGGCCTGCCGCAGCCGTCGGCGGCCCAGCGGGGGTGGCTGCGCGAGCACTGCGCCGAGCTGGAGAAGCGGTGCGCGGCCGCGGTCCCGGCGATCCGCTCGGTGGTCGAGGCGTTCACCGCGATGTGCGCGGCGGAGACGGCCAGGGCGCAGGACCGGCCGGACCCGGCGGCCTGGCGGCGGGCCACCGAGCTGTGGGAACGCCACCAGCAGCCGTATCCGGCCGCCTACTCCCGGCTGCGCGGCGCCGAGGCGGTGCTGAGCCGGCGCTCGCGCTCCTCGGCCGCCGCCGAGGACCTGCTGCGCGCCGAGCGGACCGCGCGGGCGCTGGGCGCGAACCCGCTGCTGACCGAGATCGTCGACCTGGCCAAGCGGGCCAGGGTCTCGCTGGACGGCGCCGCCCCGCCCGCCGAACGGGCGGCCACCCCGGCGCCCGAGGACGCGCTGGCCACGCTCACCGCCCGCGAGCTGGAGGTGCTCACCGAGGTGGCCTCCGGGCGCACCAACCGGGAGATCGCCCGCCGGCTGTTCATCAGCGAGAAGACGGTGGGGGTGCACGTCGGGCGGATCTTCACCAAGATCGGCGTGCACAGCCGGGTGCAGGCCTCCGCCGTGCTGCACCGCTCACACGCCGCATCCGACTCGCGTCCGCGCTGACGGCTGCCCGGCCGGCAGGGTCTCGATCAGCATCCGCAGCTGGCGCAGCGCCCTGGCCCTGGTCGGCCCGATGCTCCCGACCGGGATGCCGGTGCGGCGGGACAGTTCGGCGTAGGCGGGCGGGTTCTCCTCGAACAGCGCGGACAGCAGCAGGTGGGAGCGCTTCGGCAGCCGGTGCATGAGCTGGCGCAGCCGGTGCGCGGTGTCCGCGTCGACCACCTGTTGCTCGGTGTCGCAGCCGGCGTCGGGGCGCTCGGCCTGGACGCTGGCGTCGATCGGGTCCACCCGGCGGCGGTCGCGCATGATGCGCAGGCACTCCCGGCTCGCCGTGGTGGTCAGCCAGCCGCCGAGGGCCTCGGGCTCGCGGATCTGGCGGTGGTGCTCGATCATGAGCAGCCAGGTCCGCTGGGCCGCGTCCCGGGAGTCGGCGTCCTGCAGCCGGTAGTTCCTGATCACCGCCGCGACCATGGGCTCGAAGCGGCGCACCAGCTGCTCCCAGGCCTGCGCGGCGCCCTCGCCGGCGGCGCACAGCAGCTCGGTGGTGGTCGGCTGGGGCTGGGTGTCGAGGGTGGTCATCGCGGGTCTCCCGGTGTTTCTTCGGAGGGTGACCAGCATCGGGGAGGACCGCCGCCGGTGGCGTCAGGCGAATTACCTACACAAGCCGGCGGGCACACCCTATTTCCGTGAGAGAGGGAGCAAACTCACGTATCCGGAGCGCCGTCAGGTGACTCTCACTTGCGAGTGCCCAGGGAAACGACCCCAGCCCGGGAGGACGACCGTGACCGGTCCCGCCGACAACCAGAAAGTGATCGACCTGCTCGCCGATCCGCTCCCCGTGACGGTGCCGGAGGTGGTGAGCAGGCTGGACGCGCTGCAGGACATCGCCGACGACTGGCCGCGCAAGCAGTGGGACGGCCTGGCCTGCTTCAACTACCTGTACGGGATCATCACCAAGGAGGTGCTGGAACGCCTCGACGGGGGCGCCACGTTCCAGGATCCGGAGTTCCTGGCCCGCCTCGACGTGGAGTTCGCCAAGCGCTACTTCGTCGCGATACGGGCCGACGCCGCCGGCGCGCCCACGCCCCGGTCGTGGAAGGTGCTGCTGGACAGCCGCAGCGACGACATCGACCCGATGCGGTTCGCGGTCGCCGGGGTGAACGCGCACGTGAACCTCGACCTGGCGTTTGCGCTGGTCAACACGCTCGAAGGGCTGTCGAGGGAGTTCGGCGCCACCGAGCGGCACGACTACGACATCATCAACGACGTGTTCGCCGAGCACATGAGCTCGCTGCGCCAGCACTTCGAGGACCGGCTCGAGCAGGTGCTGGACAAGGTGCTCTTCGACGACCTGCTCGACGACGCGGGCGACCTGACGGTGGTGCTGGCCCGCGACGCCGCCTGGCGGCGCGCCGTGCAGCTGTGGGGGCTGCGCGGGACCCCGGCGTTCCAGCGCGAGAGCGACGCCATCGACTGGCGCGCGAGCATGATCGGACGTGGGATCCTCACGTTCGGCGTGCTGTGATGAGCCGACCGTGATGGGCGCCACATCGATCGGCGGCTGCCGGCACTGGGAGATCGAGTTCGACAGGGACGGCGCGCTGATCGCGGACGGTGGGCTGGTCGCGGACGTGGAGTCGGGCGCGGTCACCGACCTGGTGGTGTTCTGCCACGGCTGGAACACCTCGGTGGCGAGCGCGCGCGGTCTCGGTCACGCGATGTTCGAGCTGATCGCCGAGCGGATGGACCCGGCGCGGCGCGCGAGCACCGGGCTGGTCACGCTGCTGTGGCCCTCGCTGCTGTTCCCCGAGGACGAGCCGGCGTGGGAGGGGCGCGTCATGGTAGCGCCGGCCCCGCCGGCCCGTGCGCCGGTGGAGTGCTCCGGGCACGAGCTGGCCCTCGCGCTCGCCCCCGCGTTCCCCGACCAGAAGTACGAGCTGACCCGGATCGGCACCCTGCTGGACACCCGCCCGCCGGATCCCGGTGGCTTCGCGGAGTTCCACCGGCTGGCGTCCGGCCTGGTCACCAGCCCGAACACCGCCGCGGAGGACGACGGGGAGTCCACCGCGCGCACCACCCGCACCCGCACCGCCCTGGAGGGGATGGCCACGCTCGCGGCGCTCGGCGCCGAACCCGTCCCCGGCCGGGACCTGTGGGAGGGCGGCCGCGACCTGCTGCGGGTGCTCAGCTACTACGAGATGAAGAACCGCGCCGGGGTGGTCGGCCGGGTCGGGCTCGGGCCGCTGCTCACCGGGCTGCGCACGCACCGCCCCGAGCTGCGGGCGCACCTGGTCGGGCACAGCTTCGGCGGCCGGCTGGTGTCCTTCGCCCTCGCCGGCCTCCCGGAGGTCCCCGCGTCGCCGGTCGGCTCGTTGGTCCTGGTCCAGGCGGCGTTCAGCCACTACGCGTTCGCCCCGACCCTGCCGCACGACCCGTCCCGGTCCGGCGCGCTGGCCGGCGTGGCCGACCGGGTGAACGGGCCGCTGCTGGCCACCTACTCCGTGTTCGACAGGGCCGTCGGCTGGTGGTACCCGAACGCGAGCATCCTCGCCCGCCAGGACAACCAGGTGATCGCCGAGTTCACCACCCGCTGGGGCGGCCTCGGGTTCGACGGCTTCCAGCAGGACGGGGTGGTCGACCGCGAGCTGTTGCCGGTCGGCGGCGGCTACGAGTGGCGGCCCCGGACGCTCTACCGGCTGGACGCGAACAAGGTGATCAACCGCGACCTGGGCTGGCTGGCCGGCGCGCACAGCGACATCCGCAAGCCGGAGCTGGCCTGGGCGGTGGTGACGGCGGCCGGGCTGGCGCCGTGATCGTGTGTATCAGGACGGGCTCTGCCGCCTCCTTTCGGGTGAGGACCTGGTCGGCAGGGCTCGGGAGGTCGAGATGTATGCGCGGAGGCGCCTTGGAACGCTGATCTGCCCGGTGCTGCTGGGCGCGCTGGCGCTGTCCTGCGCACCGACCGCGCCGGCCGGGGCGGCGACGGCCAACGATCCGGCCGGTCCGGTGGCCGCGGCGACGCCGGAGCTGGAGCCGGAGGTGGTGCCGACGCCCGCCGAAGGCCCCCCGCCCCGGGCCGGAGCGCCGGGCGTACCTCAGGTCGGACGGCCCGGCGGCGCGCCCCGGACGGGCGGCGGGGGAGCGATCGGCGGCGCGCCCCGGGGCGTCCTGCTCATCGAGGCGGGCGGCGAATGGAGGCCGTGGCTGGACCGGCAGAACCGGGAGTGCACGCGGGCCGGCGCCGGCTCGGGATGCCTGCGCATCGTGTACGACCCGGTCGGCTACGACCCCAACGACCCGAGGAACTACAACTGCTCGGTCAAGGTCAACACACCGTCCGGCGCCGAACGCCGAGACGGCAAGATCTACGTGCGGCCCGGGACCACCGTCGTCACCGAGGCCACCTGCGAACGCTCGGAGTCCCCGTCGCCCAGCTCGGCCACCACCAGCTCCAGCCGAAGGCCGACGGGAAGCTCGTCGAGCCGACCGAGCCCGCACACCTCGAGTCCGCACACATCCAGCCCGTCGAGCGGGACCAACCGGTGACGGCCGAGGTCACCACCGCGCGCGAGGGCGACGAGACCCCGCCGCCGACCCCGCTGCCGTCCGTACCGCCTCCGCCGCCCTCGTCTGCGTCCTCGCCTCCACCGGACGCCGCCGAGTCGGCCGTGCCCGACGTCGCGATGCTGCCCAAGGTCCTCAAGCTCGCGGGAGCGGTGGTGGCCCCGACGACGATGCTGACGGCGCTGCTCTTCTACTTCGGGCGGATGTACGCCGGACAGACGTTCGACTACTTCGGGGTGCACATGACGGCCCTGGACCTGAAGGCCGAGGACTTCCTGATGCGGAGCGCGGACGGCCTGATCTTCCCGCTGGTCGTGGCCGCCTCGATCGCCGTGCTGGCGCTCTGGGCACACCAGATCCTGTTCCGGTCGGTCCGCGCCGCGACGAGGCGGATCGCGCTGCGGATCCTCATACCGGCCTCGGCGCTCGCGGGTGCGTCCCTGGTGAGCCTGGCGGTGATCGACGTCGTGGCCGCGACGCCGGTGTTCCCGGCCTATCCCGAGACCCGGGGGCTCAACTTCGCGGGCGGGGTGCTGCTGCTCGCGTACTCGGCGCGGCTGGCGCGGATACGCCTCGCGCAGCGGCGGCCCGGCCAGACGCCGCGCCGCCCGCCGGCCGCCGCGATGGTGGAGTGGGGCGCGCTGTTCTTCCTGGTGAGCGTCGGTGTGTTCTGGGCGGCCGGAAGCTACGCCAGCAGCGTCGGTTACGTGCGCGCCTGGCAGATCGAGGCGGCGCTGCCGACCACCCCGACGGTGACGCTCTACAGCGAGAAGAGCCTGAGCCTCAAGGCCGCCGGGGTCCTGGAGATCGCCTGCGGCCCCGACGCGGCCTACCGGTTCGCCTACGACGGGCTCAAGCTCGTGGTCCAGTCCGGCAACCAGTACCTGCTGCTGCCGCCGAGATGGAGACACGCGAACGGCACCGCCATCCTGATCCCCCGCAGCCAGACGATCCGCCTGGAGTTCAGGCCGCCGAACCTACCGCCGCGCACCACCTGCTGACCCTCTGGCGTCGCGGCGCAGCAGGTCGTGGCCGCGGACGGCCAGGCCGAGGCGCTGCTGGGTCTCGACGTCGTCCAGCGGCATGCCGGTCAGCGCCGCGATCCGGTCCAGCCGGTAGTACAGCGTCCGCCGCTGCACGTAGAGCAGCTCGGCGGCCTTGGACTTGTTGCCGCCGCAGTCCAGGAACGCGCGCAGGGTGGGCAGCAGCGGGCCGGCGGCGGTGGCGTCGTGGCGCAGCAGCGGCCCCAGCTCGTCCTCGACGTACCTGGCCAGCTCGGGGCCCTCGGCCAGCGCCACCAGCAGCCGCAGCACCCCCACCTCGTCGAAGCGCAGCGGCCGGTCGGCGTCGCCCATCCGCGCCGCCGCCGACGCGGTCCGGGCCTGACGCACCGCGGCGGACAGCTGCGCCGGCGCCACCACCCGGCTCAGGCCGCCGCGCACGCCCCGGCCCGCGAGCAGGTCGCCGAGGTCCCGGTCCGACCGGCCGGGGGCCACACCCACGACGGCGATGCCGTGGTCCTCCAGGTCCGCCACCACGCACGGCAGCTCCGAGGCGCGCAGCAGCGCCCGCAGGTCCTGGTCGGTGAACGTGCCGGTCGCGGTGTCCGGGGCGGTCACCGCCACGACCAGCGGGCGGTCCCGCAGGTCCGCGCCGAGCATGAGGGCGCGGGCCAGGAACTCCTCGCCGGAGATGTCGCCGAGCATCAGCCGGTTGAGAAGCGCGCCGTGCCGCTTGGCCGAGCGCGCGCCGCTCTCCCGCTCGCCGAGCAGGGTGATCGCGACGGCGGTCGCGGCGCGTTCCAGCGCGCTCAGGTCCGCTGGCGCCGGCGGCACGGCGCCGTGCAGCAGGTGCAGCGCGCCCCAGGACTCGCCGCGCAGGACCACGGCGCGCCGGGCGCACGGGGCCACGTCGCGGAACCGGCCGGGCGGCGTCCTCGGCGCGGGCCGGGCGCGGTCGTGCGAGGTGACGTGGCGCTCGTGCGCGGCCCTGGAGTGCGCCGCCCAGTCCGCGACCACCTCGTCGCTGTCGTCGGTGCGGCCCGCGTAGGCGACGATCTGGTGCGTCACGTCCTCCAGCACGACCGGGTGCCCGGTGCGGTTCGCCAGCTCGGCGGTCATCGCCACGTAGTCCTCGCCGGCCAGCAGCAGGTCCAGGAACGCCTGGCCGGTGGCCTCCTCGGCGATCACCTCGCTCATCCGCAGGTCCATCAGCATCTCGTGGACCTGCGCGGAGGCCTCCACGAACGGGATCTCGTCGCGCAGCCCGACCAGCGGCAGGCCCAGCGCCTCGGCCTCGGACACGGCGGCCGGCGGCATCTCGGAGAACGCCCGGCCGGCCAGCTCGACGACCAGCACGGCGGCGCCGGCGGCGGCGATCCGGCGCACGAACGCCCGCTGCTCCTCGCCGCCGGTGCCCATGCCGAGCCCGGCGGTCAGCAGCATCTCCCCGCCGGTCAGGAACCGGTGGATGTCCGGGATCTCACCGGCGTGCACCCACCGCACCGGCCGGTCCATCCGGTCCGCGCCCGCGTACACGGTCGCCTCGGTGCGGCGGAACACCTCCAGCTCCAGGGCGGTGCGCACAGTGAGAAGGAGCTTGGAGAAGTTCTGCACGGACTGTGCCTACCACACGTGCGCGCGCTCGCCCACGATTGCTCCCGGACCGTCCGCCGTACCCCCGCCGCACTCCGCCGCAGTAAGGAGCCGACCACCGTGCCCACGAGCAATGCCACCCGCGAGATCAGCGACACCGTCGCCGAGATCATCGCCGACGTCCGGGCGAACGGCGACGACGCGGTGGCCAGGTGGTCACAGAAGCTGGACGGGTGGGCGCCGGACTCGTTGCGGCTGGACCCGGACGCGGTGGCCGCCGTGCTCGCCTCGCTGCCCGAGACGGTGCTGGACGACCTGCGCTACGCCCAGCGCCAGGTGCGCACGTTCGCCCAGGCGCAGCGCGACTCGCTGACCGACTTCGAGGTGGAGACGCTGCCCGGGGTGTTCCTCGGCCAGCGCAACATCCCGGTCTCCGCCGTGGGCGCCTACGTGCCGGGCGGCCGCTACCCGCTCACCGCGTCCGCGCACATGACCGTGCTCACCGCGAAGGTCGCCGGCGTCGAGCGGGTGGCCGCCACCACGCCGCCGCACCAGGCGGCCCCGCCCCCGATCAGCGTGGCCGCCATGCACCTGGCCGGCGCGGACGAGATCTACGTGCTCGGCGGCGTGCAGGCGGTCGCCGCGCTGGCATTCGGCACCGAGTCCGTGCCGGCGGTGGACATGGTCGTCGGGCCGGGCAACGCCTACGTCGCGGAGGCCAAGCGGCAGCTGTTCGGCGAGATCGGCATCGACCTGCTGGCCGGCCCGACCGAGGTGCTCATCGTCGCCGACCACACCGCCGACCCGTTCGTGGTGGCCACCGACCTGCTCAGCCAGGCCGAGCACGGGCCGGACTCGCCGGCCGTACTCATCACCACCGCCGAGGAGGTGGCGCGCGGCACCGAGGCGTGGATCGAGCGGCTGCTGGTGAACCTGCCGACCCGCGAGGTCGCCGAGCGGGCCTGGCACGACCACGGCGAGGTGCACGTGGTGGCCACCCTGGACGAGGCGTTCGCGCTGGCCGACGAGTACGCCAGCGAGCACGTGCACGTGCTCACCGCGGAGCCGCGCATCGGGCTGGCCAGGATGCGCAACTACGGCGCGCTGTTCCTCGGCGAGAAGACCTGCGTCGCGTTCGGCGACAAGGTGATCGGCACGAACCACGTGCTGCCCACCCGCAAGGCGGCCCGCTACACCGGCGGGCTGTGGGTCGGCAAGTTCCTCAAGACGGTCACCTACCAGGAGGTTCGGGACCCCGCGAGCAGCGCCGAGCTGGGGGAGCGGTGCGGGCGGGCGTCCCGGTTGGAGAACTTCGAAGGCCACGCCCGCTCCGGCGACGTCCGAGCCGCGCGCTACGGCTCGGCCCCGCTGCCGTGGACGGACCACTCCGTCTGAACCCTGTGAGGCGAGCCTGATATCAACGAGCGGGAGGCGACATGACCAGGGTGCTCTACCTCTACGGCGGCTGGCCCGGCCACCAGCCCTACGAGGTCGCGCGGTGGGCACGCTCGCTGTTCGCCGAGCTGGGCTACGACGTGGTGGAGACGAACGACGTGTTCGCCCTGGACGCCGACCTCACCGGGTACGACCTGATCGCGCTGAACTGGAACAACGCCCTGGTCACCGAGGGCCTGAGCGCCGCGCAGGAGGCCGGCCTGCTCACGGCGGTGGAGAACGGCACCGGGGTAGCGGCCTGGCACGGAGCGGCGGCCGCGTTCCGCGCGAGCCTGAAGTACCACTGGCTGATCGGCGGCAGCTTCCTGGAACACCCCGCCGGCGAGGGCGTCAGGTACCCGTACTCGGTGACGATCACCGACCCGGACCACGAGATCACCAGGGGCGTGACCGGCTTCGACGTCGCGTCCGAGCAGTACTACATGTCCGTCGACCCCAACAACCACGTGCTGGCCGAGACGGTCTTCACCGGCGACCAGCTGCCCTGGCTGGACGGGCTGCGCATGCCGCAGGCCTGGACCCGCACCTGGGGCGCCGGCCGCGTGTTCTACAGCGCGGTCGGCCACGACCCCGAGGACCTGGCCATCCCGCAGGTCACCCGCCTGGCCAAGCAGGGCTTCGCCTGGGCCGCCCGCACCACCGCGAACTAAGGAGCACCCGAATGCCCACGCTCACCGGCGGCCAGATCGTCGCCCAGACCCTGCGCAACTACGGCGTCGAGTACGTGGCGGGCATCCCCGGCCACGGCATCTGGTCGCTCACCGACGCGTTCCTGGACGACCCCGGCCGCATCCCGTTCGTCCAGACCTACCACGAGCAGAGCGCCGTGCACCTGGCCGACGGCTACTACCGCGCCACCGGCCGCCCGATGGCCGCCGTGACCTCGATCGGCGCCGGCGCCAGCAACACCGTGATCGGCATGGGCACCGCGTTCACCGACTCCACCAGCGTGCTGGTGATCACCGGCGGGCCGCCCACGCACATGCGCGGGCACGGCCTGCTCCAGGAGCTGGACAGATACACCGCCAACGACTTCCCCAAGGTCGCCGAGGCGGTCACCAAGCGGCACTGGGTGGCCACCCGCGTGGAGGAGCTGCCGTTCATCCTGCACCGCTCGTTCAACTCGATGCTCACCGGACGCCCCGGCCCGGTGCACGTCGAGGTGCCGATGGACGTGCAGGCCGAGAGCGCCGACGTCGAGCTGCACGACCTGGCCCGAAGGGTTCCGGTCGGCCGCCCGCACCCCGACCCGGTCGCGATCGAGCGCGCCGCCGGCGTGCTGCGCGCCGCGACCCGTCCGGTGATCGTGGTCGGCGGCGGGGCGATCAGCTCGGACGCCGCCGGCGCGGTGCTCGCGCTGGCCGAGCGCTGGTCGGTCCCGGTGGTCACCACCTGGAACGGCAAGGGCGGGTTCCCGGAGGACCACCCGCTGTTCGCCGGCAGCGTCGGCCAGACCGGCACCGTCGTCGGCAACCGCATCGCCGCGTCGGCCGACGTCGTGGTGGCCGTCGGCTGCCGGTTCACCGACTGGTCGTCGTCCAGTTACGCGCGGGGCGTCAGCTTCTCCATCCCGCCCGCGAAGCTGATCCACATCGACGTCGACCCGCACGAGATCGGCAAGAACTACCCGGCCGAGGTCGGCATCGTGGCCGACGCCCAGCGCGCGGTCACCGCCCTGACCGACGCCCTCTCGGGAACCCCGCACCGCGCCGACTACCTCGCCGAGCTGCAAGAGCTGCGCCAGCAATGGGAGGACACCCTGGCCGAGCGCCGCGACAGCCAGCGGTTCCCGTTCACCTCGCAGCGACCGCTCGGCGCGCTGCGCGCCGTCCTGCCCCGCGACGCGATCATCGTGGCCGGCTCCGGCAACACCCAGGGTGCGGTCAAGCAGACCTTCCCGGTCTACGAGCCGCGCACCCACCTGACCTCCGGCGGGTTCTCCAGCATGGGCTGGGCGGTGCCGGCCGCCGTGGGCGCCAAGCTCGGCCGGCCGGACCGGGTGGTGGCCTGCGTGCTCGGCGACGGCGACTTCCTGATGACCGCCCAGGAGATCGCGCTGGCCGTCACCGCCGACGCCCCCGTGGTGTTCGTGGTGCAGAACAACGCCGGCTACATGTCCATCCGGGGCGGGCAGCGCAAGCAGACCTCCCGGCACATCGGCACCGAGTTCAACCGCCCGGACGGCACCCCGTACAGCCCCGACTTCGCCGCCCTCGGGGCCGCGTTCGGCATCGAGTCGTGGAAGGTCTCCGAGCCCGGCTCGCTGGAGCCGACGCTGCGCAAGGCCGTCGAGTCCGGCGCGCCCGCGCTGGTCGAGGTGCCCACCGACCGCGACGCCGCCGGCCCCTGGGTCCCCGGCTGGTGGGACTTCCCGGTGCCGGCCTACATCCGCGACGAACGCCAGGACGAGTACCACCGCATCCGCGCCACCGAACAGCACCTCTGAGGGGACGAGACAATGGGCAGGCTCGACGGCAAGGTCGCGTTCATCACCGGGGTCGCGCGCGGCCAGGGCCGCTCGCACGCCAAGTTCGGCGTCACCGGCCTGATGGAGGTGATGGCCAAGGAGCTCGGCCGCCACCACATCAGGGTGAACAGCGTGAACCCCACCTGCGTGGACACCCACATGATCCAGAACCCGGTGGTGTACGGCCTGTTCAAGCCCGACCTGCCCGACCCCACCAGGGAGGACGTGACGGACGCCTTCGCCGTCACCCATCTGCTGCCGGTGCCGTGGATCGAGCCGCGTGACGTCAGCGAGGCGATCCTCTGGCTGGTCGCCGACACCGGTCGCTATGTCACCGGCGCCCGCATCCCCGTCGACGCCAGCTTCATCCTCCAATGACGCTCGCCGAGGACGCCCACGCCGTCCTGCTGCCCGTGCTGGACGGCCTGACCCTGCCCGCCTGGGCCGAGGACTTCCTGCGCGCCGGCGGCCGCGCCCTGCTGCTGGGGGAGACCCGCGAGGAGTACGTGGCCAGGCGGATGTCCGAACACCGCCGCCGCACCGAGCGCGCGGAGGCGTTCACGGCGCTCGCCCGCCGGGCCGCCGAAACCGCCGGCGCACCGGTGCTGATCGCGGTGGACCAGGAGCCGGACGGCATCCAACGGCTGCACGGGCTGGTGGCGCCCCTGTCCGAACCGGCCGCCGAGCCCGTCGCGGCGGCCCTGGCCACGGCGGCGGACGCCCGCGCGCTGGGGGTCACCATGTTCCTTTCCCCGGTGCTCGACGTCCTGACCGGGGAGAACCCCTGGCTGGCCGGCCGAACCATGGCCGCCGACCCCGCCGAGGTGGCCCGCCTGGGCGCGGCGTTCATCCAGGGCACGCAGGCGGCCGGCGTCCTGGCGGTGGCCAAGCACTTCCCCGGCTACCGCGCGCTGCCCGCCGACCCCGCCGTCACCGACACCGAGCTGCACGGCACGCTGGCCGACCTCGAACCCGGCCTCGCACCGTTCCGAGCGGCCATCGACGCCGGCGTGGCCGCCGTGATGCTCGGCCCCGCCACCGTCACCGCCCTCGACGCCCAGCAGCCCGCGAGCACCTCACCGCCGGTAACCCGCCTACTCCGCAACGGTCTCGGCTTCACCGGCCTGATCGTCACCGACGACCTGGACGCCCCCGCCACCGCGCGCGGCCGTTCGCTCACCGACACCGCCGTGGCCGCCCTCACCGCCGGCGCCGACCTCCTGCTCCTCGCCGGCGGCCCCCACCTGCCCGAGCTAGCGACCGCCATCGACCGCGCCGTGGCCGACCGCCGCCTGAACCCCGACCGCCTGCGCACCGCCGCCGCCCAGGTCCGCTCCCACACCCCCACCCCCTGAACCGCCCGCGAGTCGGGGATCCTGGCACAGTGAGTCGGGGTTCCTGGCACATCCCGCGCCGGTTCACGCATAGTGCATCAAATCAGTTTGATGTATTCTACGGCTCGTGGTCGAGCAGGTACCCGTTCCGCTGGTGATGCGGATGGCCGCGCACCCGTTGCGGTGGGCGCTGCTGAGCGACCTGGCGGCCAGCGACCGCCGGGTGCGCGAGCTGGTCGCCGCCGTCGATGAGCCGCAGAGCCTGGTCTCCTACCATCTGCGGCTGTTGCGCTCGGCCGGGCTGGTCACGATGCGGCGCAGCAACTTCGACGGGCGCGACAGCTACTACCACCTCGACCTCGCGCGTTGCGGCACCGCGTTCGCCGAGGCCGCCTCGGCGCTGCACCCGGCGCTGGCTCCGGCAGCCGCGAGCCCATCCGAGACCGCCGGGGGCGCGGTGTTGTTCCTGTGCACGGGGAACAGCGCGCGTTCGCCCATGGCGGAGGCGCTGCTGCGGCGCCGTTGTGGCGGGCGGGTCGAGGTGGCCAGCGCGGGCAGCCATCCCAGGCCCGCGCTGCATCCGAACACCGTGCGCGTCATGCGGGAGTGCTACGGCATCGACCTGCGCGGCCACCGCACCGGGGGGCTGTCGGCCGTTGCCGGTCGCCGTTTCGACTACGTGGTGACGCTGTGCGACAAGGTCCGCGAGGTGCCCCGCGATCACGGATCCGCCACGAGCGTGCACTGGAGCCTGCCCGACCCACCGGCCGCCGCGGGCACCGATGATGCCAGCTACCCCGAGTTCCGCCGGGTCGCGGCCGAGCTCGACGTCCGCAACCGGTTCCTGTCGAACCTGCTCACGCCCACCCTCAGGAGTGCCGATCATGTCGAACACCGCAACTGAACAGGCCAGCGTCCGGTATCTCGTCGATGACGTCACCGCCGCCGTCGACTTCTACACCAACCACCTCGGCTTCACCCTCGACCTCGACGGCCGCCCCGCCATCGCCATCGTCACCCGGGGCCCGCTGCGGCTGCTGCTGGCCGGCCCCCAGAGCTCCGCCGGCCGCCCGATGCCCGACGGCGCCGTCCCGCAACCGGGCGGCTGGAACCGGATCCACCTCATCGTCGACGACATCGCCGCCGAGGTCGAACGGCTGCGCACCGCCGGCGCGAGCTTCCGCAACGACATCGTCAGCGGCCCCGGCGGACGACAGATCCTGGTGAACGACCCCGCGGGCAACGTCGTCGAGCTGTTCCAACCCGCCGCCCGGTGATCACCGCGACCCTCGGCATCCTGCGCCGATGGTGGCTTCCGCTCGCCTACGGGGCGGTGTTCGTCGCCGCGCTGTCGGCGCCGCATCCCACACCCGGGCAGGTGCGCGACTGGGCCGACACGACGGGGCCCGTCGCCCCGCTGATGTTCCTGATCGTGCACAGCCTGGTCACGATCGCGCCGTTCCCTCGGACAGTCCTCACCCTCGGCGCCGGGCTCCTGTTCGGCCCCGCGCTCGGCATCGGGCTGGCCGTCATCGCCACGACGGTCAGCGCGGTGCTGGCCTTCCTGCTGGTGCGCGCCCTCGGCCGGGACCGGCTCGCGGCCCGGCTGACCCACCCGACGGTTCGCGCCGTCGACCGCCGCCTGGAGCGCCGCGGCTGGCTCGCCGTCGGGTCACTGCGGCTGATCGCCCCGGTGCCGTTCTCGATCGTCAACTACTGCGCCGGGCTCTCCTCGGTGCGACTGTCGCCGTACGCGCTGGCCACCGTCGTCGGCATCCTGCCCAACACCATCGGCGTGGTCCTGCTCGGCGACGCCCTGACCGGCACCACCGAACCCGCCCTGCTCGTCCTCTCGGCGGCCTGCCTCGCCGTCGGCGTCATCGGCCTGATCGTCGACGCCAAGATCGACGTCCGCACCGTCAGTAGATGATGGACACGATCTGGCAGGCCGCCTCGGCCAGCCGGCGCTCGCCGCTGATCCGGGCGCGGGCGAGCGCGGTCGCGGGCGCGATGCCCCGGGTGCACAGCAGCCACGCGGTCTCGGGGTCCAGCTCGACGCGGGCGGTGGGCTCGCCGGCGGGCGGCTCGGCCAGCGACCAGCGATCGGTCCCGGCGGTGGCGGTCCAGGTCCCGCCGGCAGGGCCGTCGACGCCCACCTGGACCTGGGCACCGGCCGGGGCGGTGACCTCCCGCAGGGTGTGCGGCAGCGCGCGCATGAAGGTGTCCAGGACCACCGCCAGCACGCCCGGCTCGGGATCGGTGCGCTGACCGACCGCGTGGCGTACCTGCTGGCGGTGGGTCCAGTACTCGGTGAGGTCCCGGGCGCAGTCGAGCCACATCGGGGCCGGGTCGACCCCCGCCCAGGACACCCCCATCGAGGGCCGGTCCAGGTCGACGCCGGCGAAGAACCGCGCGAGCTGCCCGCCGACCAGGTCCAGGGTGTCGACCAGCGCGGCCGGGCTGACCCGGGCGAACGCATCGACCCACTCCTGGTTGATGCGGTGGATGAACGCCTCCAGCGTCTCGCCGCCCGAGGGCGCCGGCCCACCCCGATGCGCGTCCCGGTCGCGGGCCAGCCGCCCGTACGCGTCGCCGAGGACGTGCGCGGCCAGGTCGCGCACCGACCAGCCCGGCACCGCCTCCCGGTCCCAGTCGGCGGGCCGCAGCGCACGCAGCGTCGCCATCATCGCGGCGTGCTCGGCGGCGAACAGCGGACGGGCGTCGATGGGCGGGCCGAGCCATGAGACGGTCATCCGGACACCCTGCCATCCGGCCTCGGCACGACCGCCGCGCCGGTGGCCCGCTCAGTCGAACGACGCCACCAGCGCGTCCACCTCGGCCTGGTCCGGTCCCTTCGAGCGGGCGTTCGGGCGGGCTCCGGTCGTGTAGCCGACGAGCAGGAGCAGCTCGTCGGGCCGAGGGGCGTCCGGGACGGCGACGGTGATGGTGTCCATCGCGTCCAGGTCCCAGCCCTGGTCGAGCGGCCCGACGAGGACGTCGATCGAGCCGCCGGCGGTACCGATCTTCGCGTTGCCCGGGATCAGCATCCGCCCGCGCCGCAGGGTGGCCCGCATGGCCATGCCCAACCTCGGGTGAATCAGCGCGGCGCCGTGTTCAGGGTCGCCGCCCGTACCGATGAGCGCCGCCTTGCCGTACGCGCGGATCGCCGCCGGGTCGCCGATCCGGTCGAGCGCCCGCGTGGTCAGCTCGACCCCGAGCTGCTCGGACAGCTCGACCAGCGGCGTGAGGTCCGTCGGCGCGGGCGTGCCGGCCAGCGGGTTCGGAGCCACCGCGCCCACCACGACGCGGGTCAGCGGCGGGGACACCGGGAGCCCCGACTCCGCATGAACCTGCTCCTCGAACTGTACGAACTTGCGGACATTCATCCGAGTGGCCACGTCGCCTCCTTGCGCCTGTGTCCAGGAGAGTAGCCACTTTGCGGCGGTCCAGTGGCCGGGTTCGAGGGCGTAGCCTCCGCACCCATGCAGCGGATCGCCGTCATCGGCTGCGGCGGGTCCGGCAAGACCCACCTGGCCCGGCGGCTCGCCGCCGTGCTCGACCTGCCGTTGACCCACCTGGACGGCGCCTACTACGACTCCGGGTGGAACCCGCTGCCGCAGGACGAGTTCGCCGCGCTGCAACGCACGATGGTGACCCGGCCACGATGGATCATCGAGGGCAACTATGCCGGCACCCTGCCGATCCGGCTGGCCTCGGCCGACACCGTGATCTTCCTCGACCTTCCGGCGATCACCTGCCTGGCCGGGATCGTGCGGCGCAGGTGGCGCTACCGAGGAGGCCAGCACCCGGAAGCCGGCGTCTACGACCGCATCACCTGGAGCTTCGTCCGCTACATCCTCGGTTACCGCTCCACCATGCGCCCCCGTGTTCGGCGCCTGCTGGCCGAGCACGCCCCGCACGCCCGGCTGGTCACCCTGACCAGCCGCCGCCGCGCCGCCCGGCTGGTGGCCCGGCTTCGGGCCTCTAGCCGCCCAGGGCGCCCTGGGTGTTCACGTACAGGGAGTAGAGGCCCCGGCCGGTGGTCATGAACAGGCGATTGCGCTTGCGGCCGCCGAAGCACAGGTTGGCCGGGCGCTCGGGCAGGGCGATGTGGCCGATGCGCTTGGCCGCCGGCGAGAGCACCAGCACCCCGTCGATGCCTTCCTTCGCCGCGCCGTAGGCGCACCACACGTTGCCGTCGACATCGCAGCGGATGCCGTCGGGTGACTCGCCCGTCTCGCAGTTGAAGAAGACGCGGCCGTTGGCCAGCTTCGTGCGGTTCTCCACCACGTCGTAGGCGCGGATGCTGACCGGTTTGGAGTAGGAGTCGACGATGTAGAGGATCTTCTCGTCGGGGGAGAAGGCCAGGCCGTTCGGCGCGGTGACGTCGCCCGCCACGACCGTCGCGGCGCCGGTGGCGGGGTCGAGGCGATAGACGTTGTTCGGCAGTTCGGCCGTGGCCTTCTCGCCCGAATAGTTGCCGGCGATGCCGAAAGGCGGGTCGGTGAACCAGATTGAATTGTCCGAGGCGACGACGACGTCGTTGGGCGAGTTCAGCGGTTTGCCCTCGAACCGGTCGATCAGGACGGTGATCGTGCCGTCGGGCTCGGTACGGGTGACGCGGCGCCCGTGTTCGGCGGTGATGAGACGGCCCTGGCGGTCGCGGGTGTTGCCGTTGGCGTAGTTCGAGGGCGCGCGGAAGACGCTGGTGGCCCCGGTCTCCTCTTCCCATTTCAGCATGCGGTTGTTGGGGATGTCGCTCCACAGCAGGTAGCGGCCGTCGCCGAACCAGACGGGCCCTTCGGTGTAGCGGGTGCCGCCGGTGGCGATCCGCTCCACCGCCGCGAAGAAGACAATGTACTTCTCGAAGCTCGGATCGAGCGCGCGGACGCCCGAGTCGGGATAGCGCGCGCTGGGCTGGAAATCGCGCCCGGAGCCCTGGCCGGGGCCTGGGATGCCGCTCGGGGCGGTGTCACCGCCGGAGCAGCCGGCGGTGGCCATTCCGACCGCCGCCATCGCGGCCCCGCCGCGCAGCAACGTCCGCCTCGACACGGCCATGATGGTCTCCCTCCGCGGGCTCCCGCCGATGCGGGAATCTTGTTTCGAGCTTAACGCAGGGAAACGAGCCAGAAAAAGGGTTCGAGGCGATGTGCTAACCAATATCGCCGATGTTACGAATGTGACGGTTCGAAACCGGAGCGGCCCGTGTCGCCGGCGACGGTCGACCATTGACAAAGCGTTCGTCGACGCGCTAAGGCCGAGGTCGAGAATGCGTTTCACCAGATGGTGCGTTTCACTAGATGGTGCACTTGTTCGGATCCCCGATCGTCGCGCCGGCGGTCGTGTCGCCGACCGGACGGGGCGCGGCGCGGCGGCCGGCCACGACGACGGCGAGCGCGCGCCCAGCCCGTCGAGGCCGACCCCACCGCGCGTTCGCCCCTTGCCGGAGCCCGGGCGCCGAGCGGTGGATCGCGTCGCACTCAACACTTCCTTTCGTTTGGACAAATTGGTCGGGCACGACATGTCTCCCAATGTTGTGTGCGACAGTTCTCCAATATAGCGAAAGTGTGCGAGCGGATTAGTGGATAACGGGACTGGAGATAGGTGTGTGGCCGGAGATGATGTGCCACCGCCGCTTGACCTGTGAGGCGCAGTGGGTATCCTGGCGACGCATCGCCGAAGAGTGGTCGGCCGAAGTCGGGCCGGCGACCACCAATTCCGTGATAATGGTGTGCCCTGCCGTGCGACGGTGAGAAGGACGGAGTTTGTTCTATGCCTGTCGAGCATCGGCGGGGTGTTGTGGCGCTCGCGTTGACGGCGGCTTTCATGGTTTTCGTCGACGGTACGATCGTGCACCTCACGCTGGCGCAGTTGGCCTCGCAGCTGCACGCGTCGCGTTCGGACCTGGAATGGGTCGTCGACGCTTATACGTTGTCCTTTGCGGCCGTGATGTTGGGGGCCGGCGCGGTCACCGATGCGTTGGGGGCGAAGCGCGCTTTCGTCACCGGCCTGCTCGTGTTCACCGCCGCCTCGGCGGTCTGCGCGGCGGCCGGGTCGATGCTGGTGCTGAACCTCGCGCGGCTGGTTCAGGGGGCGGGCTCGGCGCTGCTGTTGCCCAGCGCGCTGGTGCTGGCCACCGCGAGCGCGGCCGACGAGCGCGCGCGGCATCGGCTGGTGGGCTGGTGGGCGTCCGCGGCGGGGGTGGGCATGGCGGTCGGGCCGCTGTTCGGCGGGGCGCTGGTCTCGCTGGCGGACTGGCGGGCCGTCTTCGCGGTCAACGTGGTGATCGGCATCCTGGCCGTCGGGTGGAGCCTGCGCGCGATACCCGCGGTGCCGGCAAAAGAGCGGCACCGCCTCGATGTCGCCGGGGTGGGCGCGGCGACGGTCCTGATCGGCGGCCTGGTGTTCGCGCTCATCGAAGGCCCGGTCCGGGGCTGGGGCAGCCCTCCGGTCCTCGCCGCCGCCGGGCTGGCCGTCGCGGGTGTCCTCGGCTTCGTGGTGGCCGAACGGTCGGTGCGGGCACCGTTGCTGCCGGTCGGTGTCTACTCCGACCGCGGCTTCGTCACCGCCGCCGTCCAAGGGGCGCTGTTCAACTTCGCGTTCTACGGGCTGCTGTTCGCGATGAGCCTGATGCTCCAGCAGGGCCGTGGGCTCGACGCGTTGACCAGCGGGTTGTTGTTCCTGCCGCTCACCGGGCTGATCCCGGTGGGCACGATGTGCGCGGCACCGTTCGCGCAGCGCGTCGGCCGGCGCGCGGTGCTCGGGATCGGACAGGCGGCCCTGGCCGTCACGCTGCTGGCCGTGGCGTGGGCCGGCACCGCACCCGCGCTCTGGCCCCTGGTCGTCGCCCTGGTGCCCACCGGGCTCAGCGCCGGCCTGCTGGCCCCGACGATGATCTCCCAGTCGATCGCCGCCGTGGAACCCGCGCTGCACGGCGCGGCATCCGCCGCGTTCAACACCTGCCGTCAGGTCGGCGCCGCGATCGGCATCGCCATCTTCGGCCCCGTCCTGGGGACCGCACAGGGCCTCGCGAGCGGGTTCGTGGCCTGTGTCGTCGTCAGCGCCGCCGCGACCGCGGCCGCGCTCGTACTGACCTCCCTGGTCCGGCCGGCCCCGGCCGTGAAGGCGCTGGCGGCCTGACGGCCGGGCGCGTGAGTAGTCAACCCCGGCACAGAAGGAGATTCGATGCCGTCGACCGAGCGGAAACTGCTGCACAGCATTCTGGAGGACCGAGTAGCGGACGATGTCGCGGTCCGCGACAGGAATGGTTCGCTCACCTACCGCGACCTCGACCGCCGCTCGCTCCGATTAGCGGCCTCGCTCCAGGACCGGGGCGTGGGTCTCGAAACGCCCGTCGGGGTGTGCGTCGGGCGGTCGGTGGACCTCGCCGTCGCATTCTTCGGCGTGGTGCGGGCCGGTGGTGCCTACGTCCCGCTCGATCCCGCTAACCCCGCCGACCGCCTGGACTGGATGGCAACGGACGCCGGCATCGGCCTGGTCGTGACGGACACCAAGAACAGCGATCTGCTGCCTCGCTCGGTGGCGGGCTTGCTGGTCGACCAGGACCTCGACGGTCCGGCGCCGGCGTGGCGGCCGATATCCGACCAGCCCGCCGAGAGCCTGGCGTACATCATCTACACCTCAGGCAGCACGGGCCGCCCCAAAGGCGTCATGGTCTCCCATGAGAATGCGCTCGGGCTCGTTCGCGCGCAGTGCGAGTCCGAGCTCGTCCCGGCGGGTTCGAACATTCTCGGGTTCGCCCCGATCGGCTTCGACGCGTCGATCTGGGAGATCCTCATGGCGGTCGGCCACGGCGCTCCGCTGCACTACGTCGACGGCGTCGACGACCTGGCCACCGCGAAGGACTGCGTTGCCACGCTGGTGCCCTCGGTCCTGGAGCTGCTCGACCCGTCGGCCATGAGCTTCACCCATGTCGTCTCGGTGGGGGAGCGGCTGGACGCATCCCTGGCCGAGCGGTGGTCGAAGGCGGCGCCGGTCTCCAACGCCTACGGGCCGGCGGAGGCAACTGTGTGGGCCACGCTCTCGGAACGGCTCACGCGTTTCGATGAGGAGCCCGGCATCGGCGGCGCCCGGAGCGGCTGCACGGTGCACCTCGTGGACGGCTCGGGACGGTTGGCCGCCCCGGGCGAGGTCGGTGAGCTGTGCATCGGGGGGAACGGTGTGAGCAGGGGGTATCTCGGCCGGCCCGGGTTGACGGCCGCGCGCTTCCAGCCCAACCCCTGGGGGCCGGCGGGAAGCCGCCTGTACCGCACCGGCGATCTTGCCCGGCAGCGGCCCGACGGGACCTACGAGTTTCGCGGGCGGATCGACGACCAGGTGAAGATCGGCGGCCGCCGGGTGGAGCTCGGCGAGATCGAGTGCGCGCTGCGAGCGCTGCAGGGGGTCGAGGACGCGCGCGTGGTCCTCGGCGAGCACGGGCTGGTGGCCGCGGTGAGGACCGGCGACTTCGCCGGGACCGACGAGCAGATGGTCAAGTCGCTCAGGAGCCGGCTGCCCGAGCACATGGTCCCCACCTCGATCTTCCGGGTGGAGTCGTTCCCGCTGACCGTCAACGGGAAGCTCGACACCGCCGTCCTCCTGGAGCGGATGCCGGCGCCGGATGCGCACCCCGCCTTCGACCATCCGGCTCATGCGCTGGTGGCGGCGCTGTGGGCGAACGCGCTCGGGGTGTCGCACGTCGACCTCGACGACAACTTCTTCAGCCTCGGCGGGCACTCGCTGTCGGCCAGCCGGCTGATCGCGCAACTGCGCGCCACCCTGGGCGTCCCCATCCCGGTTCGCAGCTTGTTCCGGTCGCCGGTGTTGCGCGCGTTCCTCGACCAGGTCGTGGAACCCGCCATCCGCGGACATCGGGGCGCCGACGATGACGAGACCTATTGGGAAGACCTGCTTCGCGGGTTGTTCCCGACCGAGGAGAGGTGACACGGCCGAATGGACGGAGAATGGACGGTTCTGGTCAACTCGGAGGAGCAGTACGGGCTCTTCCCGTCAGATCTTCCACCCCCCGCCGGTTGGAGGTCCGCCGGCCGCGTGGGCACCGAGGCGGAATGCGTGGCATTCGTGGACGAACAGTGGACCGACATGCGACCCCGGAGCGTCCGGTATGCACGAGATGCAGCTTCCTAACGGCCTGCTGGTTCAGCAGGTGAACCCCGGTGAGACGGCTCTTCTGTACCGGGACATCTTCACCGAGCGGTGCTACATGCGGCGACGGCTGTCCCTGAACCCGGGCGACACCGTGTTCGATGTCGGCGCGAACATCGGCATGGCCGCGCTGTTCTTCCACCTCGAGTGTCCGGGCCTGACGTTCCACGTCTTCGAGCCGGCCCCGATTCCGTACGCGGCACTCATCGCGAACCTGGCCGCGCACGGGCTGTCCGCCCATCCGAGCCGGTGTGCCCTCGGCGAGAGCCCGGGCGTAGGGCGGCTCACCTACTATCCCGACTCCACCGTGATGTCGGGCCTGTACGCGGATGCCGAGGCGGAGGCGGCCCTGACCCGTACCTACCTGACGCGCAGCGGGTTCGACTCCGACGACGTGCGGGAGATGCTGTCCGGGCGGCACGAGAACACGGTGATGAACTGCCCGGTCCAAACGCTCTCCGCCGTGATCGCCGCGCGCGGTGTCGAATCCATCGACCTGCTGAAACTCGACGTCGAGAAGAGCGAGCTGGACGTGCTGCGCGGGCTGGACGAGCGGGACTGGCCGAAAGTGCGCCAGGTCGTCGCCGAGGTGCACGACATCGGCGGCGCGCTGAAGTCCTTCACGGCGCTGTTGGAGGTGCACGGTTTCGACGTGGAAACGGAGCAGGACGAGCTGCTCCGGGGCACCGAGATCTTCGAGGTGTTCGCATTCCGGAAGGGCGGCTGACCGGTGAGTGACGATATCGCCGACCCCGCGCTCTACGAGTCCGGCGACCCGGTGGCGGTGTGGGCACGGCTGCGAGCCACCACGCCGGTGTTCTGGAACGAGCACCCGCCAGGCCCTGGTTTCTGGGCGGTCATGGCGTACGAGCCCGCGCTGGAGGTCTACCGCAACACCGACGCGTTCACCTCCGAGCTGGGCATGCGGATCGACTCCGACCCGGCCGCGATCAGGGCGGCGGCGGGCAAGATGCTGATCGTCACCGACCCGCCGGCACATCAGCAGCTGCGGCAGGTGATGAACTCCGCGTTCCTGCCCCGCGTCGTCGCCACGCTCACCGAGTCGATGCGCACGGTGATCGAGCCGCTGGTGGCGGCGGCGCTGCGCAGGGACAGCCTCGACTTCGTGAGCGAGGTCGCCGCCGTGCTCCCGGCGGCGATCATCTGCGACATCATGAACGTCCCTCGGGCGGATCGCTCGACGATGGTCGAGCTGACCAGCAAGGCGTTCGGGGCCTCGGTCGGCGCCGACACTCGGTGCCCGGCGGGACAGTTGGGCCGAACCGAGGCGCACGCCGAGATCTTCGCCTACTTCGGCGAGCTGATCGAGCGGCGCCGGCGCGACGCCGGCGACGACGTGATCAGCGCGCTGGTCGGGGGCGAGATGAACGGCAGAAAGCTGACCGACACCGAAGTCCTGATGAACTGCGACGGGCTGCTCACCGGGGCGAACGAGACGACCCGACACGCCTCGGCGGCCGGCCTCATAGCGCTCATCGACAACCCCGGGGAATGGCACCGGCTGCGCAACGGCGAAATCGGGCTCGACTCCGCCGTCGAGGAGGTCCTCCGGTACACCAGCCCGGCGTTGCACGTCATGCGGGTGGCCACGAAGGATGTGATGGTCGGGGGCCAGCTCGTGCGCGCCGGCGATTCCGTGGCCGTCTGGAACTCCTCGGCCAACCGCGACGAGACGGTTTTCCCGAACCCCGACACGTTCGACCTCGGCCGGTCGCCGAACCGGCACCTGACGTTCGGCATCGGCCCCCATTTCTGCCTGGGTGCGACGCTGGCGCGGGTAGAGCTGAGGGTGTTGTTGGAGGTCCTCGGGCGCCGGGTCTCGCGCATGGAGCTGGCCGGGCCGGTGCGGCGGATGCGGTCCAACTTCATGTGGGGAATAGACCATCTACCGGTTTCCCTCGCCTGAGGAGCGGCGTTGAGCGAGAACCTGGGTTCGACCTGGCTGTGGGAGCCGCGCCCCCGGCCACCGAGTACGAGCGCGACGCTCGTACTGCTACCTCATTCGGGCGCGATGGCGCAGGCCTATGCGAACTGGGCGGACTGGTTCTCCGACGACATCCGCCTGGTGGCCGCGCAGTACCCCGGCCGGGGACAGCGTTTCTCGGAAGAACACGCCACTGACCTCAACGACCTTGCCGGCCCGCTGGCGGCGGTGCTGGCGCGTGAGCCGGGGCCGCTCTTCGTGTTCGGGCACAGTTTGGGCGGCCTTGTCGGGTTCGAGGTCTGCTGGCGGCTACAAAGGATGGGGCGCGGCCCGGACGGGTTCTTTCCGTCGGCCACGCCGGCGGCGCACCAGAGCCATTCCTTGCGCGCACCGAGCGAGGCGGAGCTGGTGGCACAGCTTCTCGACCGCGGCGGAATGGATCGCGTCGCACTGGAGGACCCGGATCTCCTGGACCTGGTTCTGCGGGCCTGCCTGGCCGACTGGGCGATGACGGCGTCGTACCGGTACGGCGCCGAGCGCCGGGTCCTTGAATGCCCGATCGTCGCATTCGGTGGGGCCGAGGACTCGGCGGTGCCGGGCGCGCTGCTCGGTGGCTGGGCGGAGTTGACGGCGGGTCCGAGCGAAACGCACGTGCTGGACGGTGGCCATTTCTATTTCGACGGTCAGATGGCCGCGCTGACCGGGCATCTCCGGCGACATATGAGAGCGCAACGGCATGAGGAAGACCATGACATCGAGGACAACGAGCAACCACGAGGGCATTCGCCTTCGTACGCTGAGTGAGATCGAGCAGGCGGGCCTGCGGACCCTGGACCGGGTGATCGTCGAGTACCTGCAGGGCGGGGCCGGCGCGGAGCTCACGCTCGCCCGCAACCGGTCGGACTTCGACCGGATCCGGTTCGTGCCACGGGTCATGTCGGGGCGGCCGTACCCGTCGACGGCCACCACGCTGCTCGGCGTCGACCTGCGGATACCCGTCATGACGGCGCCGTTCGGCTCGGACGGGTACTTCCATGCGGACGGCCACCTGGCGGTGGCGCGCGCCAACGAGCGGTTCGGGACCTGCGGCATCGTCCCGGAGGCCGGCACGTTCTCGGCCGAGCAGGTGGCCGAGGCCGCGCCGAAGGCGGCGACGTTCGGCCAGCTGCACCCGATGGGCAGCGAGGCGAACTTCCGGTCGATGGTGCGGCGCTACGTCGACGCCGGGTACCGCGGCCTGGTGCTGACCCTGGACTGCCCGACGCCCGGTTGGCGCGAGCATTTCCTGCTCAACGACTTCACGGTGGACAGCCGGGTCGTCTCCGGCAACTACCCGCCCGGTGCCGAGATCGACATGGAGCGCGCCCTCGAACAGCTCAACCCGCGTGGCGAGCCGCCCTGGAGCTGGGACAAGCTCGGCTCGCTGCTCGCGGAGTACCCGCTGCCGTGGCTGGCCAAGGGCGTGCTGACCCCCGAGGACGCGCTCGCGGCGCTCGACGCCGGCGCCGCCGGGGTGGTCGTGTCCAACCACGGCGGGCGCCAGCTCGACGGCGTGCGCTCGACGATCGAGGCCCTGGAGCCGATCGCCTCGGCCGTCGGTGGCCGGGGGCCGGTCGTGCTGGACAGCGGCATCAGGCGCGGCAGCGATGTCGTGAAGGCCATCGCCCTCGGGGCGGACGCGGTGCTGATCGGCCGGCTCGCGGCGTACGGGATCGCCGCGGCCGGGGAGCACGGCGCCCACCAGGTACTGGACCTGCTGCGCAGGGAGATCGAGACGGTCCTGGTGCTGCTGGGCCGGGGCGACATCACCGACCTCGATCGCGCCGCCGTCGAATGGGAGGAGTGATGGAGGAGGCCATCGTCGCGGTGTACCGATCGATCGACCGCCGCGACTGGGACGCGCTGGAGAGGCTGCTCAGCCCGGACGTCGTGTACAGCCGCCCGGGGCATCCGGACTTTGCCGGTCGCGCGGACTTCGTCCACTTCTACCGGAACGATCGGAAGATCGACAGCGGCCGGCACTCGCTGCGGGCGATCGTCGTGGACGGTTCGCTGGGGTGCTGTTGGGGGACCTTCGACGGGGTGGCCAGCGACGGCGAGAAGATCGACATCCTGTTCACGGACTGGTACACGTTCGAGGACGGTCTGGTCCGCACCCGTCGCACCTTCATCTCCGCGCGCTAGCGGCGCGTGTAGTAGCTTGGACGGTCGGCGCTTGGGTGCAACATGTCGATGTCCGGGCGCCTTGGAGGGCGGTTGTGAAGGCGCGCGAGCTGATCTTCGACATCTTCGGTGACCACCTGCGGTACCGGGGCGGCGAGGCGCGGCTGCGTGATCTGTCGTCGCTGATGGGCAGCCTCGACGTGCCGGAGACGACGGTGCGGGTGCTGGTGACGCGGCTGCGCAAGGAGGGCTGGCTGACCAGCCGCCGCGACGGCCGCGAGACCATCTACGGGCTGACGGACGCGAGTTGGCGGCTGCTCGACGAGGGTAGGGAGCGGATCTTCAGCCGGGCGACCGGGCCGTGGGACGGCCAGTGGCACATGATCATCTACTCGGTGCCGGAGAGCGAGCGCGCGGTCCGTGAGCGGCTGCGCAAGAGGCTGGCCTGGTGTGGTTTCGGGCCGTTCTCCTCGGCGACCTGGCTGAGCCCGCACGACCGAACGGCGCAGGTCCTGGACGCGTTCGTGGACCAGCCCTCGGTGCAGCTGGACGTCTTCCGCTCCCGGTCGAAGGGGCTCGACGCGGACCGCTCGATCGCCGCGCGCGCCTGGGATCTCGGCGTCCTCGACGACGCATACGCCGAGTACCTGCGGGACAACCGCCCGCGCCTGGCGGCCTACCGTGCCGGGCGGCCGGAGGGGGTCGAGGCGTTCGTCGAGCGGATGAGGCTGGTCCACCACTACCGCACGTTCCCGTTCCGCGACCCCGACCTGCCGCCGGAGCTGCTGCCCGCGGGCTGGCACGGGCGGGTCGCGCACGAGGTGTTCCTGGAGGCCCACGGGCTGCTCCGCGCGGAGGCCGAGGCGTACGTGGACTCGGTCACCGAGGCGCCGGAGACGGGGCCGGCCGCCGAGCGCGAGGCCGGCTGAGCTTCTCACGTTGCACTTGAGGGACGGGCGTCTTTTTTCTGTTGTAGGCTGCGCTCGCCGCCAGGACGTGAAGGAGTGTGGTCTCCAGTGCCGCCCGCGACGAGCTCCGCCAGCCGTTTGGGACCCGGCCGTTTGGGACGCAGCGTCGTTGCGCTGTGCTTCCTGACGATCGTGTTCGACGGCTACGACCTGATCGTCTACGGCTCGGCCGTGCCCAGCCTGCTCGCCGAGCCCGGCTGGGGGCTCAACCCGGCCGGTGCCGGGGTCATCGGCAGCTACGCCCTGGTCGGGATGTTGATCGGGGCGCTGGCGTCGGGCGCGCTGTCCGACTCGCTCGGCCGCCGGCGCATCATGCTCGTCGGCGTCACCTGGTTCTCGGCGTTGATGATCGGCTGCGCGCTGGCTCCCGGCCCGGAGCTGCTGGGCCTGCTGCGGTTCCTGGCCGGGCTCGGGCTCGGTGGGGTGATCCCGTCGGCCATCGCGCTGACCGTGGAGTACGCGCCGCGCGAGCATCGGCAGCTGTACAACGCGCTGATGTTCGCCGGCTACTCGGTCGGCGGCGTCGTCGCGGCGCTGCTGGCGCTGTTCCTGCTGGCCGATCACGGGTGGCGGCCGCTGATGGCGTTCGGCGCGGCGCCGCTGGTGCTGGTGCTGCCGCTGTTGTGGCGGAGGTTGCCGGAGTCGGTGGGTTTCCTGTTGGCGGCCGGGCGCGACGCCGATGCCGAGGCGCTCGCCGCCCGCTACGGGCTCGACCTGGACGCGGTGCGGCGCGAACGCGCGGCGGCCGGGGGCGGGTCCGGGCCGCGCGCCCTGTTCGGCCGCCGCCGGCTGCCCGCGACAGTGCTGTTCGGCGCGGCGAGCTTCTGCGGGTTGCTGCTGGTGTACGGGCTCAACACCTGGCTGCCGCAGATCATGCGCAGCGCCGGGTACCCGCTCGGCTCGGCGCTGAGCTTCCTGCTGGTGCTCAACCTCGGCGCGGTCCTCGGCGCGATTATCACGTCCCGGCTGGCCGACCGCTACGGCCCGAAGCCGGTCACCTCGGTGGCCTTCCTGCTCGCCACCGCCTGCCTGGTGGTGCTCAGCCAGCGCGTCGACACCGCCGTCCTGCTGGTCGCGGTGGCCATCGCCGGGCTGGGCAGCGTCGGGACCCAGGTGCTGGTCAACGGCTACGTGGCGGTGCACCACCCGGCGCCGGTGCGGGCCAGCGCGCTGGGCTGGGCGCTGGGCGTGGGCCGCGCCGGCGCCATCGTCGGGCCGCTGCTCGGCGGCTGGGTGCTCGCCTCCGGCGTCGGCTTCGAGTGGAACTTCTACGGCTTCGCGGTGCCGGCGCTGGCCGGCGCGTTGCTGATCGCCCTGGTGCCGCGCGGGCGCACCGCTCGCCAGCCGGTGTCCGCGACCACCTCGGCCTCGGCCGGCTAGCCCAGCCTGCCTTTCAGGCCATACCCGCCGGGGCCATCCGCTGCTGGATGGCGTGCTCGACCAGCCCGATCAGGGTCTGCTTCGTGGACTCGCGGTCGCGGGCGTCGCAGGCGACGATCGGCACCGTCGGGTTGATCGTCATGGCCTCGCGCACGTCCTCCGACCGGTGCGTCAGCCGGCCGTCGAACCGGTTCAGCGCCACGATGTAGGGCAGGCCCCGGTCCTCGAAGAAGTCCACGGCGGCGAACGAGTCGGCCAGCCGGCGGGTGTCCACCAGCACGACCGCGCCGATCGCGCCCCGGGCCAGGTCGTCCCACATGAACCAGAACCGGTGCTGGCCGGGGGTGCCGAACAGGTAGAGGATCAGGTCGGCGTCCAGCGACACCCGGCCGAAGTCCATCGCGACGGTGGTCGTCCGCTTGTCCGGGATCTGGCTCAGGTCGTCGAACCCGGCGCTGGCCTCGGTCATGACGGCCTCGGTCCGCAGCGGGACGATCTCCGAGACCGAGCCCACGAACGTCGTCTTCCCGACGCCGAACCCACCGGCCAGGACGATCTTGGCGGACGTCGTCGCGGCGACCGCGCCTGGCTGCCGGTCATATCTCGCGCTGTCATATCTGGCGCTGTCATATTTCGCGGAGTCCACTGAGCACCCTTTCCATCCATGCGAGATCGGGAATGCCGCCGGACGCGGCGATCGAGCGGTGCACCGTGACGAGGCCCTGCTCGGCCATCTCGACGAGCAGGCCCCTGGTGCTGCCCCACGGCAGCCGCAGCACGGATGCCACCTCGGCCACCGATCGGGGCCGCCGGCACAGTTCGACGACCGACCGCTGTTCGAGCCCCAGCCAGGCGACGTGGTCGAGGCCGTGCGCGCTGGTGGAGACCAGCGTCTCGACCTCCAGCCGAGCCGGCCACTCCGGGGCCGACGCAGCCTCGGCCAGGTGGTGGCGGCCGGACGGCTTGTCGGACCAGGTGTCCTCCAGCCGGTAGCCGTCCAACGCGTCCACGAAGGTCGGATGGTGCGGCTCGTGTTGCCGGTTCGTCCGGGTCATCTGTTCGGGGCGGGACCTACCGGACCGGGTGCAGCGGCGCGGCGGTGAGCACCTGGCCGGCCCGGTCCACGAGCATGGTCATCTCGTACGCCACCAGGCCGAGGTCGGCGTTCGGCGAGGCCAGCACGGTCAGGCAGGAGCCGTCGCTGATCGACATGAGCAGCAGCAGGCCGTGCTCCATCTCCACGATGGTCTGGATGACCCCGCCCGCCTCGAAGCACCGCGCGGCGCCCTCGGTCAGGCTGACCAGGCCGGACGTGACCGCCGCGAGCTGGTCGGCGTGGTCTCGGGGCAGCCGTGGCGTGGCGGTCAGCAGCAGGCCGTCCGTGGAGACCACGATGGCGTGCGCGACACCGGGCACCTGGTCGGCGAAGTTGGCGAGCAGCCAGCCGAACTCGCTCTGATCGTTCAACCTTGCTCTCCTCCGGGACGGGACGGGACGTTCAGGGGCGTGGCGCGCCAGGTACCGGCCCGGCCCTGGCGCAACCCCTCCTGGTAGCTGGCGAGCAGGCCCCGGGTGCGCTCCGGGCGGCGGGCCGGGACCTCCGGGGGCTGGACGGCTCCGTTGTCGCCGCCGCCGCGCGGGATGAGCTGCGCCCGGGGCGTCCGCTTGGGCAGGCCGGACGCGGTGAGCTGGGTTTCCGCCGCCTCCGGCATCGGGCGCAGCGGGTCCGACGCGGTGGCCGACGCGGTGGCCGACGTGGTGGCTGCGGCCTCCGACCGCTCCGTGAACAGCTCGCGGCCGCCGCCGGACCGGAACCAGGCGGACTCCATCCGCGTGTAGATCGGCGTCTCTTCGGGGTCCGGCGGGCGCGGGGCTGGCTCGGACGGGAAGGGCGGCGGACGCTCGTCGGTGAGCGGGTCGGCCCCGTTCACCGCGGCAGTCACCGGAGTCACCGGAGTCACCGGGCTCGCCGGGGCGGGCGGCGGCTTCGAGGGGGTGCTCGGGCGCTGCGCGGGCTCCGACCATGCCGGGCCGCGGCGCGCGGCGGGTGCCTCGCCCCCTCCCCGGTCGGTGGCCGTCGGGGCGGTGACCAGGTCGGGGAGGACGTGGACGAACGCCGTGATGCCGGCCCGCGCGCCGAGGGACCGCTCGCTGGCGGCCAGCCGCACCTTGATCCGATGCCGCGCGGCGAGCCGGCCGACCACGAACAGGCCCATCCGCCGCGAGGTGGACACGTCCAGCTCGGCGGTCCCGGACAGGCGGCGGTTGGCGGCGCTCAGCTCGTTCGCGGTCATGCCGACGCCCTCGTCGGCGATCTCGACCAGCACCGAGCCGTCGCTGGTGCGGTTGCTGTCGAGCACCACCTGGGTGTCCGGCGGGGAGAAGTTGGTGGCGTTGTCCAGCAGCTCGGCGACCAGGTGCATCAGGTCCTTCGCGGCGCGGCCCAGGATCAGCGCGTCCGGCGAGGTCCGCACGACCACCCGCTTGTACTGCTCGATCTCGGACACCGCGGCGCGCAGCACGTCGACGACCGGGACCGTCTGGTTCGGCCGGTTGGTGACCTCGCTGCCGGCCAGGATCAGCAGGTTCTCGCTGTTGCGCCGCATCCGGGTGGCGAGGTGGTCGAGCTTGAACAGGTTGTCGAGCTGTTCGGCGTCCTGCTCGTTGCGCTCCAGCCGTTCGATCAGCCGCAGCTGGCGTTCGACCAGGCCCTGGCTGCGCCGCGAGAGGTTGACGAACATGCCGCTGACGCTGGTCTGCAGGGTGGCCTGCTCGGCGGCCAGCCGCACGGCCTGCCCGTGCACCGCGTCGAACGCCCGCGCCACCTGCCCGATCTCCTCGGTGCTGGTCACCGGGACGGGCTTGACGGTGACGGCGGGCGTGCGGCCCTCCCGCATGGCGCGCACCGCGTTCGGCAGCCGGCGGTTGGCCACCTCCATGGCGGTGCGGCGCAGCACCCGCAGCGGGGTGAGCATCGAGCGGCCGACCCCGTACACGACGCCGGCGGTGGCCAGCAGGCCGAGCAGCAGCAGCACCGAGTCCAGCCCGGCGGCGCCCCGCGCCCGCTCCTGCCAGGCGACGGCGATCGAGCCGAGCTCCGCCCGCACGCCGGCCTCGGTGCCGCGCAGGTCGGCCAGCACGGCGCCGTTCGCCGCGTCCCACTGGCCTCGATCGACGGCCTTGTCGACGCCGCGCGCGCCCGCCCGTCCCAGCGCGGCCTGCTTGAGCTGCTGGCGCGGCGCGGTGGCGTCGCTCTCCGCCCAGTGCAGCAGCTTGCGCCGCCCGTCGGCCATCCCGACCCAGAGCTGGCCGGCGGCGGTGGCCAGCCGGGTGTCGGCGGCGCGCACGGTGTCGGCGTCCGGCGGCGTCAGCTCGCCCCGGATGGTGGCCGCCGCGATCACCACCTGCTGCACCGCGACCTGCTCGGCCGCGGCGGCCAGGGTGGTCAGGTCGAGCGGCAGGCCGGCGGCGGCGGGGACGTATTCTTCTCCACCGCCACCACTCAGGCGGCGGTCCAGGGCCGCCTCGAACCTGAGCAGCGCGCCGATCAGTCCGGAGTACCGCGCGATCACCGAGGACGCTTCGGCCGCCGGCGCGTCGGCCACCTGCTCGCGCAGCGCGGCCAGCTGGGTCAGCTCGTCGATGACCTGGGCGTAGGCGGCCCTCGGCCCGTCGCCCAGGGCGGTCGCGTCCCCGACCGCGCTCGCCGCCTCGGCGGACCGCTTGTCGGTGGCCGCGAACGCGCCCTGTGGCGGTGGAGAATCGTCGTCCCGTTTGCCCGCGACGTAGACGGCCGCGTGGTACCGCTCGCGTTGCAGTTCAGCGACGAGCGTCGTTACAGAGTCACGTACAGTGAGATACCGGGCCTGGCCGTCCAGCGCCGTCGCGTCGTCGATCCGGTCGCTGACCCGCAGCGCGCCCAACGTCATCGCCAGCACGATCGGCACTGTCAGCACCGCCGCCAGCTTGACCGGAAGGCTCCAGTTCCCCGGCAGCAGCCACGCCCTGCCCGGCGGCGGGTCCTCCGGCGCGCTCATAGGCCGGTTGCCCCCCGTCCGCGTCCGCGCCCGGTCATTCCTCCGGTCGCGCGGACACCAGCCCTTGCAGCTCCCCCTCGGTGTAGCCGATGGCCAGCAGGTAGTCGGCGTATGCGAACCGTCTCGCCCGGACCGTCCCGGCGGGCCGGGGGGCGACGACGTACGAGCGGAACTCGCGCACCGCGGCGACGTAGGCGCGGATGGTCGACGGGGTGCGACCGGTCTCGCGCAGGTGGCATACGTAGCGCTCGATGTCGCCCGAATGCCAGTTCCATGGGGAGTCTCCAGCGAATCGTTGAAATCGGCGCACGGCGGAAACCCGCCCGCTGATCGTGGTCGGGCTCAGCCGCCGTGCATGCAAATGGCTCCGCCAGTCCCGGAGTGCCGGCGCGAGGCCGGCGTCGTCCGTCATCGGCTGCCCACTGAGTGGAAGAACTCGGGTTCGTCATCGTCTCCGCGTTGGACCTGTTCGACCATGCGGCGCACGTTGGCGGCCTCCGGGTCGATTACCTGGTTGGCGTACCGCACGTAGAAGGTGGCCAGGGCGAGGGTGCTGAGAATCTGCAGGATGCCGGCCACCAGCGCGACCGTGATGTTTCCGAGCAGCCTGAACGCCATGAACCCCGGCGTGTAGTAGGCGAGCCCGACGTACGCGGCGTACCAGGTGATGAACAACATCCCGAACGGGAGGACGAACCGGCGTCGCCTGCGTTTCAGTTGCAGAAACGCGGCGCTCTTGTATACCTGCTGATAGGCGATCGCGTCTGGGACGGGTCGTTTTTCGGTGGCCATGGTTGGGCTTCCCTCGCGTTTTAGTCGACGTCGGCCCGGGAGGACTCACGCGCCACGCGGCGGGCAATGGCCTCCACCTCGGCGACGGTGAACACCGATTCGGTGGACAGCCGGGCGGGCACCGCGACGGGGGCGTCTCGGGATGCGCGCGGCGGGAGGCTCCGGCGGGCGGCGACCACGGCCGAGGCGCCGGTCCGTTCCGGACCCGTCGGCACCGGCGGCGCCGGCCGGTCGGGGGCGTCGTAGCCGTACTCGTCCGTGTCGTCGTCATCGTCGGTGATGGCCGGGGCGGCTTCGTTACCGGCGCCGGTGAGCGCCCGGACCTGCATCTCGGCGTGCCGTTCCCGGCTGGCCCGGTCGGGGATCAGAATGGAGACGACATAACCGAGCACGAACGACAGCGGAATGGACACGACGCCCGGGTTGCTCAACGGGAAGTACTGGAAGTCGTGGTCCTTGAGCATCGACGTCTTCTCGCCGGAGACCGCCGGAGAGAGCGCGATCAGCGTCACCGAGGAGATGAGTCCGGCGTAGATGCTGGCCAGCGCGCCCGCCGTGGAGAACCCCTTCCAGAACAGCGAGTAGAGGATCGTCGGCAGGTTCGCCGAAGCGGCCACCGCGAAGGTCAGCGAGACCATGAAGAGAATGTTCTGGTCCTTGGCGAGGATGCCCCCGGCGATTCCTACCGCGCCGATCCCCACCGCGCCGAGGCGGGCGACCATGATTTCCTTGCGCGGCTCGGCATTGCCGTGCTTGATGATGCTCGCGTAAATGTCGTGGGCGAACGACGCGGACGCGGCGATCGTCAGCCCGGCGACCACCGCGAGAATCGTCGCGAACGCCACCGCGGAGACGATGCCCAGCAGGATCTCGCCGCCCAGCTGGTAGGCCAGCAGCGGCGTCGCCGCGTTCGACTTGCCCGGTGCGTTGGCCATCGCGGCCGGGTCGACCATGCCCCCGGCCGCGTACCCGACCACCATCGCCGCGGTGAAGAACCCGCCGATGAGCCAGATCGCCCAGGAGATCGAGCGGCGCGCCTGCCGCGCGTCCGGAACCGTGTAGTACCGCATCAGCACGTGCGGCAGCGCGGCGGTGCCCATCAGGAACGCCAGCGCCTGGGAGAAGAAGTCCAGCGTGGAGGTCGGGCTCGCGCCGTACTGCAGCCCGGGGATGAGGATCGCCTCGCCGTGCGGGTTCCGCTCGGTGGCGGCGCCCAGGAGCGAGCTGAGGTTGAAGCCCTCCCGGCCCAGCACCCAGGTCATCAGCACCAGCGTGGTGACCATCAGCAGCCCGGCCTTGATGATCTGCACCCAGGTGGTGCCGCGCATTCCGCCGAGCAGCACATAAACGGTCATGAGGGCGCCGACACCGATGATCGCCAGCGCCTGGCCGTACTCGCTGGTGATACCCAGCAACAACGCGACCAGCACGCCAGCCCCGCCGATCTGGGCGAAGAGGTAGGACAGCACGACGGTGATCGTGGACAGCGCCGCCGCCACCCGGATCGGGCGCTCGCGCAGACGCAGGATCAGTACGTCGCCCATGGTGAAACGGCCGACGTTGCGGATTGCCTCGGCGACCAGCAGCGCGGCCAGCCAGCCCACCAGCGCGCCGATACAGTACAGAAATCCGTCGTAGCCGTAGAAGGCGATCGCGCCCGAGATGCCCAGGATGGCCGCCGCCGAGAGAAAGTCACCGGCCAGGGCGATTCCGTTCTGCGCGCCGGTGAACGCGCGGCCGGCGGAGTAGTAGTCCGCGGCCGAACGATTGCTCTTGCTCGCTTGCCGGACCACCACCAGAGTGACCAACGCGAAAACCAAGAAGATGCTGATGTTCACCGTCGGTGAGCCGACTCCGGCCGCCAGCGGTGTCGCTGGATTCATGTCAGGTCCCCCTGCTGATCTTGTGCGGCCACGAAGCGGCCGGCCGCCCGCGAGGCCGTGCCACCAAGCTTGATCTCCGACGAGCTGTTTGGCGCTCATCTTCATTGCGTGACCGGCCGGCTCAACGACCCGCTTTGCGGTTGAGTGACGGCGGTCGATTCGCGCCGAGAAACTAATCCGAACGCTTATCAATGCCGTTTCGCCTGGTGGTTACCGGTAACGCTGTGCACAACATATCCACATGACTTCACCCTTGTGGGTGGCGTTCACTCTTACGTTCGGCCGATATAGCGGTCGAATCTCACGGTAGCGGTCGGGTGCGACGCGTGTTGTCACTCGTACGTGGCGTAACGTCCCCTGTACGTGGTCCGGTAGAAAAACCAGCCACGCTCACACTCGCTCCCCGGGAGAGGTCATGGCATGCGACGTGCGGCGTCGGGTTTCTCGGCGAGATGGATCTTGTTCCGAACTCCATCTCCGCCTGTCGGACGACGGTTTGGTGGATCGACGACACGGTAAGGCGCGGAGTCGGGTATCCGCGCCGAGTCCGGTCCGTCCGGCCAATGGCTAGAAAGGTGCGTCGAACGTGGTAAGTGATAACGCGGTCAGCGATTGCGACTCGTCCGCTCCGAGCGGGTCCGAGCCGGAACGCATGCCGCTGGTCGCCGAGCTCTACATCGCGCTGTACACGGCGTCACGCGCCATGAACGGCTCCTATCGCCCGCTGCTGGCCTCCCTCGGGCTGACCCACACCCAGTACCTGGTGATGCTGGTGCTCTGGGAGCGGCGGGTGGTCACCGTCGGCGAGCTCGGAGACCGGCTGCACCTCAGCTCGGGAACCGTGTCGCCGCTGCTCGCGCGCCTCGAGCACGCCGGGCTGATCAGCCGGCGCCGCCGGCTGGACGACGTGCGCGCCGTGGAGGTGTTCGCGACGCAGAAGGGGATGCGGCTGCGGGTCGCGGCCGACGAGGTGCCCGCCGTGATAGCGCGGGCGGCCGGGCTGACGCCGACCGAGATCGCCGAGCTCCGCGACGCCCTGCAGGTCATGACGATGCGGCTCAGCGTGGCGGAACTGTAGGACGCGACGGGTCCGCTCGCCCACAAGTGCCACTTTGAAGTCGGTCGTCAATCTTTAGTAACTTCTTTTCCGGAGCGGCGTTGGGCGGGGCAGGCCGGTCCGGCGCGGACCCCGGCGACATTCCCGGGGCTGATGGTTGCCGGACCACGAGGGACATTGAGGAGGTGGGCTTGCATTGCTTCGGCGAAGCAAGCTCGGGGTACTGGCGCTCACCGCCGTGGTCGGCGTGGGCCTGGTGTTCGTCGCGCACCCGGTCTTCGCGGACCAGGGCGCGTCGGGGACCGGCGAGCGCCGGCCCGGGCCCGCGTTGCTCTACGACGGCCCGGCGAAGGCGCCGATGCTGGAGAACACCGGGATCTGGCGGGCCGCGCCGACCGGGGTGTGTCATTCCAGCGCGTACCGCGACGGTGAGTACGTGCACCAGGGCTGCATCTACGACGACCAGGGCGGCGGCAACCAGTACCGCTGGCCGGTCGACGCGCTGCTGCGCACCTACACCTATCCGGAGGACCCCGAGTACCGGCGCAACGTGGCGGACATCCTCGAGGTGCGGGTCAGGCCGCAGCCCTCGGAGACGGCGTTCCGGGTCACGTTCAACACGATGACCAACCCCGACCTGTACGCGCTCACCCTCGCCCTGGGCAACTCCGACCGGCCGATGGAGGTGCCCCACGGCGCCAACACCGTGATGCCGGCGAAGACGTTCGTCACCGTGCACGGCTCGGAGGGCGACATCACCGACGCCGCGTCCGGCCGCCGGCTCGACGAGAAGCCCACGGTGACGGTCGACAAGGAGCGGCGCCAGGTGGAGATCCGGGTGCCGCACTCGGTGTTCGACCCGCACGGCAAGGAGCGCATCGCGGCGGCCGCCGGGCTCTGGGACCGCTCCGGCGGCGGGTACCTGGTGCCCCAGGCCACGGCGGACAGGACGCATCCCGGCGGGGCGGTGCTCGGCGACGCCCACCCGTCGGCGTTCTTCGACAGCGCGTTCCGGTTCGACGAGCCGTTCGAGGCGCCCTACCTGGACAACGACCAGCGCCGGGCGATCGCCAAGGGCGACCTGAGCCCGTTCCACGCCGACGTCGACTTCGACAAGCTGGCCAACAACGTCAAGGACAACAGCGGGATCCCGACCAAGGGGTACATCACCCGCGTCTACGCCAGCCAGTTCGAGAAGGAGCAGGGCAGGCGGCTGCCCAGCGACCCCGGCGGCCCTGGGGCCGGCGCCGGCACCCAGCAGGGCGGCATCCTGACCGGCCTCGGGAAGGGCTCGAAGGGCCGGCCCAGCCTGCAGTTCGGCTGGCCGTGCCGGGACGACTGCGTGCCCGACCTGCCGGGGCGGATGCAGCGCTACAAGGTGTTCGTGCCGGACGCACCACCGCCCAAGAGCGGCTACGCCTCGCTGGTCTGGACCAACGGCTACGCGCTGGGCGCCGGCGACGACGTCGCGGGCGAGAAGGACCTGTTCCACGCGTTCGCCGAGCGGCCGGGCAACCCGACGATGGTCATCGACGTGGACGCGCGCGGCAACGACCAGTGGGGCTACGGCGAGGGCGGCGCTGCCATCTTCGAGGCGCTCGCGGACGCCCGGCGCCACTTCGACCTGGACAGGGACCGCACCGCGATGGGCGGGTTCTCCAGCGGCGCGTACATGGCCAACAAGATGTCGCTGAGCTTCCCGGACGTGTTCAACCGCGCGTTCATCTGCGACGGCCTGGACGTCGCGCCGTCCTTCCCCGGCATCAACGGGCTGACCGACGTGCTCCCGGTGGACACCCTCACCAAGCACGAGCCCGGCTCGAAGATCACCCCGATGCTGCCGAGCCGGCGCAACCAGCCGGTCATGGAGTGGGGCGGCCTCAACGACGACTTCATCCCGCTGTCCATCACCCAGGAACGCGCGCGTGCGTACGCCAAGGGCGACTACGACTACGAGTTCATCAGCTGGATCGGGGTCGCCGCCGAGCACCTGGTGCAGTGCAAGAACGGCATGTGGCCGCTGGTGACCAAGTGGATGGGCGACGAGCCGAGGCCGAAGAACCCGCACCACGTGACCTTCGTGCGCAACCCGTACATGGACGACCCGCGCTCCGACCTGGTCGCCGACCACGCGTACTGGCTGTCCAAGATCGCGGCGTCGGACGCCAAGAAGGTCGGCCTCATCGACGTGGTCACCCACGGCCTCGGCGTCAAGGACGCCCCGGTGCCGCCCAAGCACGGCCCCGGCCCCGGCCTCAGCACCGGCACCGTGATCCCGGTCAACCCGTACCTGCGCGAGTACCGGCACCTCAAGGACCCGGTGCCGGCGCCGACGCTGAACGAGCTGGACATCACCGCCAGCGACATCAACGAGATCACCGTCGACCCCAAGCGGGCCGGTGTCGGCTGCGACGCGAAGCTGAACACGAAGACGAACCGCGACCTGACGGTGCACCTGCTCGGCTGTGACCGGTCGGACAAGATCGAGGGCACGGGCGGCTCCGGCGAGATCACCCCGTACAACCCGCCCGACCCGCTCAAGGGCGTCGAGCTGCCGAAGGGCACGCCGCTGCCGGCGGAGGTGGGCAACCTGCCCCAGCCCCCGCTGACCGACCTGCCACCGCTGCGCTTCCCACCCAACACGGACAACCCCAGTCCGTCATCGGGGAGCTGAGTCACCGACCGCTCCATCGGTGACTCCTTGAAGAGGCGGCGCCGGATCCTCCTGTGTCCGGCGCCGCCTCGCTGCACGCTGCGCCGCGTCGAGGATCGCCTCGACGGCGGTGTCGTAGATCGCCTTCTCGTCGACGCTGCTCAGCTCGCCGGCGTGGCCCCGGGCGACGGGGTAGTCCTCGTCGGGAAGCCGGGCGTAGATCCGGGTCCACGCCGTGTCGTCCTTGGCCCTGACCTCGGGGTCCAGCGAGCCGAGCGCGGCGGAGTGCGCACACAGCCCGAGGGCGGTGTCCACGAAGGTCCGGTAGAACAGCACCGCCTCGGCGGGGGCCAGGCCCGAGCGGGCGAAGCAGGCGAGCATGAGCTCCACCATCCGCCGCTCGCTGGGTCCGCCGGTGGTGCGCGCGAAGGTCAGGGCGGTGATCGCCGGGAGGCGGGTCTGGATCCGCCAGGTGCTCTCGGCGATCCGGTGCAGCGTGTCCCGCCACGGCTCGTCCTCGGGCACCTCGCCGATCTCGTCGAGCGCGAGCTGGATGGTGCGCTCGCACAGCGCGAGCAGCAGCTCGTCCTTGTCCCGGAACAGGCGGTAGAGCGCCGTCGCGTCGACGTTGAGCTCCTGGCCGAGCCGGCGCATGGTGAGCCCGGAGACGCCCTCCCGCTCGGCCAGCTCGAACGCGGCGTTCACCGCCGCCTCCAGCCGTAGGCCTCGGCGTTCCCGGCGGCTGGCCATCTGTTTCGGCATGGATCTCCTCGGTCGCCGCCCTCAATTTGACCAACATAGATGACAACGGCGTTGCCAACGGTGTTGACCACATCGATGTGAAAGTGGTTTCGTGCTTCCCGTCACCCTCAAGGAAGCAGGTGTCTCACATGAGTCGGCATCTCCGCCTCGCCCTCGTCCAGGCCGCCGCCGAGACCCCGGAGCGGTTCGCCGAAGGGCTGCGATCGCGGATGAGGTCGCCGAACGCCGCCGAGCTGGTCGTCTATCCCGAGCTGCACCTGTGCTCGCTCGGGATGGACACGATGTCGACCGAGGAGCTCTACGACGCGTACGCCGAACCGCTGGACGGCCCGCGCGGGAAGGCGCTCGGCGAGCTGGCCCGCGAGCTCGGCATCTGGCTGATCCCGGGCACCGTGCTCGAACGCGCCGACGACGGCCACGTCCACAACACCGCGGTCGTCTACAACCCGGCCGGCGACCTTGTCGCCGGCTATCGCAAGATCTTCGTCTGGCGCCCGTACGAGCCGATGCGCCCCGGGCGTCGGTTCGTCGTGTTCGACATCCCGGGCAGGGGCCGGGTCGGGCTGTCCATCTGCTACGACTCCTGGTACCCGGAGGTGACGCGGCACCTGGCCTGGATGGGGGCCGAGCTGGTGGTCAACCTCGTGCAGACCCCGACGGCCGGGCGCGCGCAGGAGCTGCCGCTGAACCAGGCGAACGCGATCGCCAACCAGGTGTGGGTGGCCAGCGTGAACGGCGCCGGCCCGACCGCGGTGGGCAGGAGCCTGCTGATCGACCCGGAGGGTGCCGTCCGCGTCGAGGCGACCGGCCCGGAGGACGCCACCCTGCTCAGCGTGGTCGACTTCGACCGCGTCGCGGCGGCCCGCAAGTTCGGCACCAGCGGCGACTCGTGGCCCTGGGACCAGTTCCAGCGCGGCGACACCCCGCTGGAGCTGCCGCTCTACAACGGCCGGATCGACCCGGCCACCTGGCGTCCCGCGATCTCACCCGACACCCCGGCCGACCTGCGCCCGGCCGGCCCGGTCGTCCACGAGCGCCCCTCGGCGCCGGAGGCCCGGCGGTGAGCGGCGCGCCGGTCAGGCTGGCCACCACCCTCTCGCTCACCTCCGTGGTGATGTTCGGCCTGGCGTACATGGCGCCGAGCCTGGTGGTGGTCATCTTCGGGATCATCTCCGCCGCCAGCTCGGGCGCCGCCACCACCGCGTTCGCCCTGTCCACCGGCGCCATCCTGCTCACCGCGCTCAGCTACGCGAAGATGGCCAGGCACTACCCGGTGTCGGGGTCGGCCTACACCTATGCGCGCCGGCTGCTCGGCTCGCCCGTCGGCTTCCTTGTCGGCTGGGGCGTGCTGCTGGACTACCTGTTCCTGCCGATGGTCGCCTGGCTGACCCAGGCGCTCTACCTCAACGCGTCGTTCCCTCAGGTCCCGGTCTGGGCCTGGATCCTGCTCAACGCCGCGCTGACCAGCTCGATCAACATCGCCGGCGTCGTGCTGGCCGACCGGGTGAACCGGCTGCTGACCATCGCGGCGGTGACCCTCGTGGTGGTGTTCGCGGCGTACTGCCTGGTCTACCTCGGCCATCACCACCCGGCCTCGTACAGCGCGCCGGTCTGGAACGAGCACAGCACCGTCACCGGGATCTCCGCGGCGGCGGCGATCGCCGCGTACTCCTACCTCGGGTTCGACGCGGTCACGACCCTGTCGGAGGAGACCCGCGACGCGGCGCGCACGATCCCGCGAGCCGTCGTCCTGGTGGTCGCCATCGGCGGCACGCTGTTCGTCGCGGTGTCCTACGTCATGCAGCTCGTGCACCCCGGCGGCCAGTTCGCCGACGAGCAGATCGCCGCGTACGCGATGTCGGTCCAGATCGGCGGCCAGGCCTTCGCCGACTGGCAGAACCTCGCCAGCATCGTCGCCGGGTTCGGGTCGTGCCTGGCCGTGCAGCTCAGCTCGAGCCGGCTGCTCTACATCATGGGCCGCGACGGTGTGCTGCCCGGGCGGGTGTTCGGGCTGCTCAACGCGAGGACGAAGACGCCGGTCGTCTGCATCCTGCTGACCGGAGCGATGTGCCTGATCGGGCTGGGGCTCTCGCTCGAGACCGCCACGTCGTTCATCAACTTCGGCGCGTTCACCGCGTTCACCGCGGTGAACATCTGCACCATTGCTTACTTCGTCCGCAACCGGCGCGGCGCGGGGGTCGGCGTGCTCGGGTACGTCGTGGTGCCCGTGCTGGCCGCGTGCGTGACCGTCTACATGATCACCCAGCTCAGTGCCGCCGCGATCACCATGGGGGTGTCCTGGATGATTGCCGGGGCCGTCTACCTGGTCTGGCTCACCCGGGGGTTCCGGCGGCCGACCCCCGAGCTGGGCATGGACGCGCCGGAGGCGGACGGCGTCAGGACGTCCGGTTCATGAGGCCGCTTTCCCAGGCCCAGGCGGCGATTCCGACGCGGTTGCGGACGCCGAGCTTGGTTTGGATGTTGGTCAGGTGGCTTTTGACGGTGCTGAGTGAGATGTAGAGGCTGGCGGCGATCTCGTGGTTGGTGTGGCCGGCGGCGATGGCCATGATCACTTGTTTTTCGCGCTCGGACAGCGGCCGTGCGGGTTGGGCCGGGGGTCGGGTGGTGGCCGGTGCGAGGTGCTGGAGCAGCCGCGGGGTGATCGACGGTGAGAGCAGGGCGTGGCCGGTGCTCGCGGCGCGGACGGCCTCGATGAGCAGGGTGGGGCCGGCGTCCTTGAGGATGAAGCCGACGGCCCCGGCGCGCAGCGCGCCGTAGACGTAGTCGTCGAGGTCGAAGGTGGTCACGATGACCACCTTGAGCGGGTCGGCGACGCCTGGGCCGGCCAGTGCGCGGGTGACCTCGACGCCGTCGAGGTTCGGCATCCGGATGTCGACCAGGCAGACGTCGGGGCGTAGCCGTCGGGCCTGGGCAACGGTGTCGGGGCCGTCGGCGGTCTCGGCGATCACGGTGATGTCGGGTTGGTCCTCGAGGATCAGCCGCAGGCCGCCTCGGACCAGCGCCTGGTCGTCGGCGATGAGGACGGTGATGCTCACCGAGGGTGTCCCGGCGGGACGGGCAGGGTGGCGCGCACCGACCAGCCCGCGTCGGGTTGGGGGCCGGCGTGGAGCGTGCCGCCGAGGGCTTCGACGCGTTCGCGCATTCCGACCAGGCCGAACCCGCCGCGGTGGTGGTGTGCTCGTGGTCCTGGTGGGGCGTCGTCGGTGACCTCGACGGTGAGGGTGTGCGGGTCGTGGGTGACCTCGACGGTGGCCGCTTGGGCGTGCGGGGCGTGGCGGGCGATGTTGGTGAGGGACTCCTGGACGATCCGGTAGACGGTGGTGGCCACTTCCGGGGGCAGGGTCGGGTGCTCGGCGGGCAGGTTGAGGCGCACGGCGGGTCCGTGCCCGTCGAAGCGGCGCACCAGTTCGGTGAGCTGCTCGGCTCCGGGGGCCACGGGGGTGTGATGCTCCTCCGTGCGGAGCACGCCGACCACGCGGCGCATGGCGGCCAGCGCGTCGGTGCCGGCGGTCTCGATGTCCGTCAGGGTGTCGCCGAGTGCCTCGGGGCGCTTGCGGGCGAGGATCCGGCCGGCCTGGGCCTGCAGGATGACGCCGGTGATGCTGTGCGCGACGACGTCGTGCAGCTCCCTGGCCAGCGTGAGGCGCTCTTCGCGGCGCACCGTCTCGGTGGCTTCCCGGTGGCGTTGGTCGATGAACCGCAGCCACAGCCCCACCCCGAGGGCGACGCACCAGGCCACGATCCCGGCCTCGAGCTGGGCGTAGGACGTCCCGGAGCTGGCCGGGGTGAGCCATCCCGCCGGCAGCACGACGACCCCGGCGGCGACGAGCGCGGCGAGCGGCGCGGGTGCCGCCCGGACCGAGGAGCCGGCGAGCACCAGCAGCGCCAGGGTGGCCGCGAGGCCCGGCTCACGGGGCAGGTCGGCGAACCGGGCGACCAGACCGGCGACCCCGCCGGCGACCAGGCCGACGGCCGCCGCCCACACCCGGTGGCGCTCGCGCAGCAGGGCGGCCCCACAGACCACGATCCCGGCGCAGACTCCGAGCACCCAGTGCCGGCCCTGGTTCGCGACCTGGAACGCCGTACCGGCCAGGACCACGGCGAACGCGAGCCCGAGCCCGGCGTTGACCAGGGTGCCGAACCGCCTCGCCGACGGATCCGATGCGTTCACCCCGCTCACGTTATGCACTCCCCGCCGCGCTCCGTACTGGCCGAAAGAACGATCCGTGGTGGCCCGAACCCGTCCGACGGTCGATGTGACCACCGCACCGCGCCCTGCAAGCTCACCGCCCGTGACTCACATCTATTGGCACGTCCTCGACAGCCTCGCTCCGCTCGCCGACCCGGCCTCGCCGACACCGGACGAACCCAACCAGCCCGGCGTGCTGGTCTACCTCACCTGGATCTTCGCCGCGGCCGTCGTCCTCGCCGTCCTCTACCTCGCCGCCCGCTACCTCCTGAAACTGACCCGTGGCCGGTCCGGCAAGACCGGGGGTGCGTAACACGTTCCTCGCTCCAACAGCACCACAATATTCGGGACGGGGAAATGATGGGGGTTTTCTCAGGGTAGGTCCGGATATCCGGGGCGGGCGGCGGCGGGCAGGGTTTGGAGCGTTGTTTCCGACCTGGTTTCTGGAGTTATTCAATGGAATTGCCGCGACGGCTGTGCTCGGCCGCGACGGTGGGGTTGCTGTTCTCGGTTCTCTTTCTCGTCGTGCCGCCGATCCCGGCCGGCGCCGCCCCGGCCCCGGTGGGGGTCGGGGTGGACGAGGAGGAGGTCTCCTTCGCCGGCGGGAACGGCCTCGTGCTGCACGGAACGGTGGTGACCCCCAAGGGCGCCGCCGGGCCGCTGCCGGCGCTGGCGATGGTCGCCGGGTCCGGAGTGGGTGTGCGGCAGTCCCATCGGAAGGAAGCGGAGGCGTTCGCCCGTCACGGCGTGGCGACGCTGATCTACGACAAGCGCACGGTCGGCTACTCCGCGGCGCACCGTTCGTACCCGCTGCTGGCCGAGGACGCCTTGGGGGCGGTGCGTTTTCTGCGCGGCCACGCCGGGGTCGAGCCGACGCGGGTCGGGCTGTGGGGGTTGAGCGAGGGCGGCTGGGTCGTCCCCCTCGCCGCCGCGCACTCGTCCGACGTCGCGTTCTTGGTGACGGTCGGGGCATCCGGCCTCAGCCCGGCCCGCCAGCAGGCGTGGGCCGACGAGAACCAGTTGCGGCACAACGGGATCGCCGGGTCGTTCGTCGACACCCTCGCGGTCAAGCTGCCCCGGGTCGTCGCCGGGAGCCTCGCCGCGCCCGGCGACACCCCCAGAGACTATGACCCGGTGCCGACGTGGGAGCGGGTACGACAGCCGGTCCTCGCCCTGTGGGGTGCGCTCGACCAGGACGCTCCGCCTCAGGAGAGCGCGCACATCATCCAGGCCGCGCTGGACCGGGGCGGCAACCCGCACCACACGGTCCGCTTCCTGCCCGGCGCCGAGCACGCCTTGCACCGCACCTCGGACGGCTTCAACAAGTCCAAGTCCGCCGACTTCGCCCCCGGCTACCTCGATCCGGTGGCATCCTGGATCAACGGCCTGGCCTCCGGGCTGCCGTCGCCACATGCGGACCCGGCGCCCCACCAGGACCGCCTGAGCACCGCGCAAGTCCCGCCGGCGTGGTACGAGTCCCTGTGGGTGCAGCTCGCGGTGGTGGCGGTCTTGGTCGTGGTCTTCGCCGGCTACCTGGTGACCGGCCGTGGGCGGGGTGCCGTGGTGCGCCCGGCCCGGTGGCTGTCGGTCGCCGGACTGGCCACCGTGCTGGGGTTCGCGGCCTACGCGGCGACGCTGGTCCTCTCCGGGGCCGAGGATCCCGGACCACTCCTGGCCGGGCGCCCGCTGCCCTGGTTGGCCCTGCAACTCCTGGCGGTCAGCGCGGTCGCCGCCGCCGTGGTCACCGGAGTGGCGTGGTGGCGATGCCGGCGTGAAACAGCCGCAACCACCCACGTCCAACTCGGTGCGCTGTCGGCCGGAGTCGCGATCCTTCTGCCGTGGGCGCTGCACTGGGGCCTGCTGACACCATGACCCGGCCGACGTCGCACAACACGAAACAATGACCGACGCTGGTCAAAGCTCAACGGCGGAATCACGATCGGCGTTGCCGACCCGTTCGTTGATCTGGACGCGCAGCTCGGCGACGGCGTTGTCCAGCAGGTCGAGGAAAGCGACGACAGCGGGTGGTGTGGCGAGCCCGCGCGGGGTGGCGGCGTAGACCGCGCGGACCGGTGCGTCATCGGGATGCAGCGCGGCGAGCACGACGTCGGGGCGGGTGGCGGCGACGGCGAGCGACGGGATGAGGGTGATGCCCAGGCCCGCCGCGACCAGCCCCTGCCTGGCTATCCACTCGGCGGCCACCAGCGTGACGCGGGGGCGGAACCCGACGCGCAGGCTCGCGGTGATCAAGGTGTCCTCGATGCGGCCGCTGCCCGCGACCCAGCGCTCCTCGGCCAGCTCGGCGAGCCGGAGTACGCGCCGGTGGGCGAGTGGATGGGTGGTCGGCAGCGCGACGAACATGTGATCGTCGATCAGGTGCCTGAGCTCCAGCCGATCGGTGTCGAACGGCCGGCTCGGTGCGGTGCTCAGGACCGCGACGTCCACCGCACCCGCGTGCAGGCCGGCCACGTGGTCAGGTGTGAAGCCCTCCGAGAGCGTGACGGTGACCTTGGGGTAGGCCGCGTGGAACGCCGCCATCGCGTGGGGAACGAGCATGGCGTCCGCGGTGCCGAACGCGCCCACCCGCAGGTGCCCGCCGGCGAGGTCGCGGAGCGCGGCAAGGTCGTCTCGGGCGGCACCGAGCCGGTCGAGTATCGCCTCGGCATGGGAGAGCAGGCACTGACCTTCGGCCGTGAGGCGCACTCCGCGCGGCAGCCGGTCGAACAACGTGGCACCGGTCGCGCCTTCCAGCGCCGAGACCTGTCGCGAGATCGCCGACTGGGTGTAGCCCATCGCCTCGGCCGCGGCGGTGAACGATCCGCGCTCGGCAACCTCGCGGAAGACTTCCAACCAGCCGGTGTCCACCACGCCTCCCTGCCATGCGAGATACGCATGGTACCCCTGCGAGATCATCGCTGGTCGCATCGATCGTGACGGGCTTAGCGTGGCGACGAAGCCGCACAGGAGAGGAAGACCAGAGCCGTGCCCAGACGAGAGACTGTCGTTCCCGAGGACATGAAGGACGTTCCTGAGCGGTTTCGGTATTCGCCCGCCGTGAAGGCTGGGCCTTTCCTGTTCATGGCCGGTCAACTGGGGCGCGACGAGCATCTGAACGTGGTCAAAGACAAGGAGGCACAGTTCACTCGGGCGTTCGAGAACGTCGAGAAGGTGCTGAGTGCGGCTGGGGCTACGTTCGACGATGTCGTGGACATGATCACGTACCACACGGACATGCGAGACCTGCAGCTCTTCATCAAAGTGAAGGATCGGTACTTCACAAATCTCGACCGGCTACCGACCTGGACCGCGCTCGGCGTGGCCGCCCTGGCCATGCCGGGCCTGTTCGCCGAGATCAAATGCACGGCGCTCCTGCCTGATTGATCTCCCGCCGAACTAGCGTATGTGCGGCGGTCGCGGGATTCGCCGCAGCGTGCGGCCGAATGGCAGACACGCCAGACCGATCGCACCTACGCGCAGTAATAGGAACGCGCCGAGGGCGACGGCCAACCCCAAGATCATCACCGCTCGGCCCGGTCCACGCTCTTTGCAACTGTGTCGCTCTGGTAGATACCAACTAGGCTGGGCCCAGCAGAAGTAGCGAGTCTGGACAATCGCGATGCCTTCAGTATGTTGAGCTCGATGAACGAGCTCGCCTTACGGGCGATCAGTATGTGACCGCGATTGCAATTTGTCTGAGAACCTCACAAGATCGATCGGCCGGCCGTGGCACCTTTCGAAACGCCTACCGCTTCCGCACGAGCATGAGCGGAGCGCATCTGCTCCTCCGAAAACAGGCAGACCGGAGTCGTTAACCAGATCCAATTCAAGTTCTGAGAGTGACGTGCTCGATCCATCTGGTAGCAGGGAAACTATGTCTGCGGGTGCTGTCTTCGAGTTCGGCGAGTTTGAGCCATTCGTCGAGCACGTGGCCTAACGACACGGCGGAGGACGGACCGCGTGCCTTCTCGGCCTCGGCGACGAGGCGGTTGCGGGCCTTACAACGTGTCGCCTCGTCGGGGCCGGGGACGGGTCTCTCGGAGGTAGAACAGGCTTTCCGGTTTGCGAGGGCTGGGCTGGCGTGGACGCGGGGCGGAGCGACTTGCCACAGGTTTTCGATGTCGCGTTGAGGGCGCTTGTCGGCTGGCCGAGCGGCTGCCGTGGGCATGAGTTGAAGGGGTAGCTCAGGTCCACGAGCATGCCCAGAGATCGTTTGCAAAGTAGCGATCAGTACCATCTGCGCTGGTCACGCTGTGTGGGGCAGGTGGGACTCGAACCCACGACCTGACGGATTATGAGTCCGCTGCTCTGACCGGCTGAGCTACTGCCCCGGGTGGATGTGGTGGTTAGCCTAAGCGGTCGGCTGGGCGAGTGTGGCGGCGAGGTAGGCGCGTAGGACGGTCTTGAGTTCGGTGACGGCGGTCGGGCGCTCGGCGTCGTCGGCGGAGATGATCGGCGCGAGCATGGCCTGGAAGACGCGGATCATGGTGTGGGCGGCGCGGTCCTGGGCGGCGGCGGGGAGGTTGCGGGCGGCCAGCATGGCGCGCAGGCGGCCTAGTAGGGCGGACTGGATGGGTTCGGTGGCGTCGACCAGGCCCGGGGGCATGTCGGGGCGGGCGAAGAGGGCCTTGAAGCCGGGGTTGGCGACGTTGAAGGCGACGATCGGGTCGACGATGCGGTCGATGGCCTCGTCGAGGGTTACGGCGGCGAAGTCGGTGGTCTCGAACGCCTCGTGGTGGGCGGCGCGCATGTGGGTGACGAAGCGGTCGGCGAGGGCGTGCGCGATCGTCTCCTTGCTGGCGAAGAACTGGTAGAGCGAGCCGGGGGAGATGCCGGCCTCGGCGGCGATCGCGTTGGTGGTGGCCTTCTCGTAGCCGGCGCGCGCGAAGACCCGGCCGGCGGCGTCCAGGATCTCGCCGATCCGCCGTTCCCCACGGGCCTGTCGACGTCGCGGTCGTGCCTGGTCGGCGGGCATGTCGGGCTCCTTGATCGCGAACACGGCAACGAACATGGTGGCGAACGCGAGCGTTTGCTCGTATCTTGGCGGACGGCGGGCGAATACGAATGCTTGCTCGTAAAAACTACCAAGGAGAGCCATGCTCGGCAGGCTGGTGGTGCGGCGTGCGCGCTGGGTGGTGGGGATCGGCGTCCTGGTCATGGTGGTCGCCGGCGTGGCCGGCGGGTCGGTCGTCGACCTGCTCTCGCTGAACAGGTTCGAGGCGCCGGGGTCGGAGTCGATGCGCGCCCGCGAGGCGCTGGCCGACGGGTTCGGCACGGCCAGCCCGAACGTGGCGCTGCTGGTCACCGCGACCGAGGGCGGCGGCGTGGACGACCCCGAGGTCGCGGTGGCCGGGCGGGCGCTGACCGAGCGGCTGGCGGCATACCCGGGGGTCGGTGGCGCGTGGTCGTACTGGAGCCGTGGCGGGCCGGCCACGTTGCGCAGCGTGGACGGGCGCCGGGCGATGGTGCTGGCCTGGGTGCCCGGCGACGCCGACCGGGTGCGCCGCGACGTGCTGCCGGGGCTGGTGCCGAGGTTCGCGCAGAACGGCCCGGTGGTCAGGGTCGAGGTCGGCGGCGGGGACGAGGTGTTCCGCAACGTCATGGTCCAGGCCCGGCGGGACTTCGTGCGCGCCGAGCTGGTGGTGCTGCCGCTGGCGTTGCTGCTGCTCTGGCTGGTCTACCGGCGGTTCGTGGCCGCCGCGCTCACCCTCGGGGTCGGGGTGTTCGCCGTGCTGGGCTCGCTGGCGCTGCTGCGGGCCGTCGTCGAGCTCGTGGAGATCTCCACCTTCGCGGCGAACATCTCGCTGGTGATGGGCATCGGCCTGGGCGTGGACTACGGGCTGTTCATGATCTTCCGGTTCCGCGAGGAGCTGCGCGGCGGCGCCGAGGTGCCGGTCGCGGTGGTCAGGACGGTCCGGACGGCCGGGCGGACGGTGCTGTTCAGCGGCCTTACGGTGGCCGCGTCGCTGGCCGTGCTGTTCGTCTTCCCGTTCCCGTTCCTCAGCTCGTTCGGCTACGCCGGCATCGCGGTGGTGCTCGCCGCCGTGTGCGCAGCCACCGTCGTGCTGCCGGCCGCGCTGGCGCTGCTCGGGCACCGGGTGGCGCGTCGGCGGCACGGGCTCGCGCAAGAGGCGCAGGGAGTGTGGGGCCGGATCGCCGGGGCGGTGGTGCGCCGGCCGGTGGCGCTCGGCGGCGCCGCGCTGGTCGTCGTGTTGGCGTTGGGCGCGCCGTTCCTCGGAGTGCGCTTCGGCCTGCCGGACGACAGGGTGCTGCCGGGCTCGGCGTCGGTGCGCCAGCTCTACGACCAGGTCAGGGCCGGTTTCGTGGCCGAGGAGGCGGACGCTGTCATGGTGGTCGCGGCGGGCCGGGCGGCGGACCCGGCCGCGACCGGCGACTACGCGGCGGCGCTGTCCCGGTTGGACGGCGTGGTCAGGGTCGACTCGGCGGCCGGGTCGTACGCGGCGGGAGCGCCCACCGCAGGCCCGACCGGCGTCAACTACGCGAACGCCACCGGCACCTGGCTGTCGGTGGTGGTCGACTCGCGGCGGCTGGAGGCGGACCCGACAGGCGTGGTCGGCCAGGTGCGGGCGGTGCCGGCGCCGTACCCGGTGCTGGTCGGCGGCTATCCGGCCGAGCTGACCGACTACCGCGACGGAGTCGCCCAACGGCTGCCGCTGGTCGCGCTGCTGATCGTGCTCGTCACGTTCGCTGTGCTGTTCGGCATGACCGGCAGCCTGGTCGCGCCGGTCAAGGCGGCGGTGCTCAACCTGCTGAGCCTGTCGGTCATGTTCGGCACGCTGGTGTTCGTCTTCCAGTGGGGCAACCTGGCCGGCGTGCTCGGCTTCACCCCCACCGGATCGATCGAGCCGAGCATCCCGATCCTGATGTTCTGCATCGCGTACGGGCTGTCCATGGACTACGAGGTGCTGCTGCTGTCCCGGATCAAGGAGGAGTACGACCGCACCGGCGACCCGGTGGGCTCGGTGCCGGCCGGCATCGCGCGCAGCGCCCCGCTGGTCACCGCGGCGGCCGCCATCCTGGCCATATCGTTCCTGGCCTACGCCACGGGCGAGGTGGTGTTCCTGCAGCAGCTCGGGGTGGGCACGGCGGTCACGGTGATCGTGGACGCCACGCTGATCAGGGGGTTCCTGGCGCCGGCGGCGATGCGGCTGGCCGGCCGGGCGAACTGGTGGACGCCCGGGAGCCCGCGGTGGCCGCGCCGGTCAGCCGGTGGGGACCGGGCGGCGCTGCAGCGCGTTGATCACGGCGTCGAGTAGGCCGGGGAAGCGGTCGTCCATGGCGTCGCGGCGCAGCCTGACCACGCGCGTGCGGCCCTCGACGGTCGTGGCGGTCACGCCGGCCTCGCGGAGCACCCGGTAGTGGTGCGACACCGTGGACTTGTGCAGGTCGATGCCGTCGCACGTCTTCGTGCAGTTCTCCGGGCCGCCGGCGGCGAGCCGGGCCACGATCTCCAGGCGTGCCGGGTCGGACAGCGCGTGCATGACCTGCGCCAGCTCGATGTCCTCGGTCGCCGGGTGCCACGGTGCACCCATCACGTCACCTGCGCTCTCGCTTGTTCCGGTGCTCACATGGTTGGACGAACTTCAAACTAGTGAGTAGTTTGATAGTCACCCAACCATCTCCAAGATAGCAAGAGGGCGAGTCGACTTGCTGACACGCACACGTCGCCCCGGGACGGTAGCCACGGACGGCCACCGCACGTCCGGGCTCTCGATGTCCGCGCGTACCTACCTCCTCGCCGGCGGCGCCTTCGCTGTCGGCACCAGCGCGTACGTGGTATCCGGCGTGCTGCCGCTGGTCAGCGCCGACCTCGGCGTGTCCATCGCGGCCGCCGGGCAGCTCGCCACCGCGTTCGCGCTCAGCTACGCGGTGGGCGCCCCGATCCTGGCCACGCTCACCGGCCGGTGGGAACGGCGCACGCTGTTGTTCGTCGCGCTGCTGGTCTCCGGGTTCGGCAACGCGCTGGCCGCGGTGGCTCCGAACTACCCGCTGCTGGTGGCGGCGCGGATCATCGGCGCGTTCGGCGCGGCCGTGTACACCCCGGCCGCCACCCTGTTCGCCACCGGGCTGCTGCCGCCGGCCGAGCGGGGGCGGGCGGTGGCCCGGGTCTTCGGCGGGTTGACGTTCGCCCTGGTCCTGGGCGTGCCGGCGGGCACGCTGCTGGGTGGCAGCCTCGGCTTCCGGGGTGTGTTCGGGCTGATCGCGCTGATCTGCGTGGCGGTCGCGGTGGCGGCGTGGCGGCTGCTGCCGAAGGTCGACCCGCCGCCCCAGGTGAGGCTGCGCGAGCGGTTCGCGGTCGCGGCCGACCGGCGGGTCCTGACGGTGCTGACGATCACGGTGCTCGGCGTGCTCGGCACCATGACCGTGTTCATCTACGCCGTCCCGCTGCTGGGCGCGACGGCCGGGGTGAGCGGGGTGGTCCTGAGCCTGGTGCTGTTGGCGTACGGCGTGGGCGGGATGCTCGGCAACGCGCTCGCCGGCCGCTTCACCGACCGCTTCGGGTCCACCCGGACGCTGCTGGTGGCCACCGTCGGCGTCGTGGTCGTGATGGCGACGTTGCCGCTGACCGCGACCACGGCGGTCGGGGCCGGGCTGGCGTTCTTCGTCTGGGGCGCCACGGCGTGGGCGTTCAACCCGCCGCTGCAGAACATCCTGCTCGAGCTCTCGCCGGCCGGCGGCCTGCTGCTCTCGCTGAACGCCTCGGCCATCTACTTCGGCTCCGGGGTGTCCGGCGTGGTCGGCGGGGTGGTGCTCGGCCTGTCCGGGCCGACGCTGCTGCCGGTGGTCGGTGCCGGGCTCGCCGTGGTGGTGCTGCTGCTGGTCGTGCTGCTGCGCCGGATCGTCGGCGCCCGGCTGGCCAAGCCGTCCCGCACGCTGTAGCCGGTGAGCGCCGCGAGCGCCAGCCCGAAGCATGCCGAGGCGAGCAGCCCGAGGCCGATCGCCGCCAGCACCTGAGCCACCCTGCCGGCGACCAGCTCGTGCAGAACCCACCGCCCGAGCACCAGGGCGGGCAGCATCGCGGCGGTGGCCAGCCCGACCTGGCGCAGCCGCCGGCGGTCGAGCAGCCGCTCCGGGCGGATGGCCGCGCGCACCCGCCGCAGCCCGAGCACCGCCGCGACCGCCTCGCCGACCAGCACCCCGCAGCACAGCGCGACCAGTCGGGGCTGGCCGGCCGGGAGCGCCAGGCTGGCCGCGCCGATGGCCAGCCGGATGGCCAGCGTGACGGTGCTGAACAGGCGCGGGCCGGTGTCGTCGAGGCGGGCGAACAGGGCCTGGCGGCCGATCTCGTTGACCGCGTTGGCGAACGTGGCGACGGCGAACACCGCCACGCAGGCCGCCATCCAGCCCAGGATCTCCGGGTTGCGCAGCCTGCCGTTGGCCAGCACCGCCGCCGCCGGCTCGGCGAAGGCCAGCAGCAGGCAGGCGGCCGGCAGGCTCGCGGTGACGGCCAGCGACAATGCCTGGCGCCAGGCACCGGCGAACCGGGAGGTGTCGTTCCGTTCGACCGCGGCGCTCATCCCGGGCAGCGCGGCGACCGTGACGGCCTTGGCGCCGAGCGCGCCGACCACGAAGTACACCGAGATGCCGGCCTGGAACACGAACGTGCCGCCGGGGACGGTGGCCGCGAAGGCCAGCATGCCGAACATGGACGCGGACGGGAACGCCGCCACGATCACCGACCGGCGCAGCCGCCGGGTGACGTCGCGCGCCGCCCGGTCCGTCCGCCAGCCGCGCCGCAACCGGATCGGCAGCCCGACCCGGTGCGCGCCGAACAGTTGGGCGCCGGCGTGCACGGCCACCGACGCGGTGGAGCCAAGGCCCATGAGCAGCACCATGCCGACGGGGATGTCGGCCACCTCCGGGCCCGGCCGATAGCACAGCTCGACGGCCGCCATGGTGGCGATCAGGCCCAGGTTCTCGACAGCGGGCGCGGCGGCGGCCAGCGCGAACCGACCGTGCGCCTGCTGCACCGCGACGCCGATGCCGGCCAGCGTGTAGCAGACGACCTGGGGCGCGACGAACAGCACGACCAGGATGGTCAGCCGCCAGGCCTGCTCGCGGACCTGGCCGTCCGGGATCCCGGCGGTGAGCGCCAGCGCGAGCAGCGGCGAGGCCAGCGCGAGCGCCCCGGCGGCCGCCGTCGCGACGGTGACCAGGTAGCCGGTGACCTTGGCTACCAGGTCGGCCGACGCCCGGGGGTCGGCCAGCGACCTGACCAGCACCGGCACCAGCACCATGGCCAGCACCGGCCCGGCCATGGCGGTGTAGGTCAGGTTGGGGACGCTGTTCGCGGCCAGGAACGCGTTGGCGAAGAACGTCGGCCCCAGCACCGCGCCGATCACGACCACCCGCAGCAGCCCGGTGACCCGGCTGACCATGGTCCACGCCGAGACCGTCAGCGAACCTCGGGCCGTGCTCGGCCGCTGGGTGTCGATCACGCGGCCAGTTTGGCGCGCAGCAGACCGAACGCCCGGGCGGCGGTGTGCCGGGACCGGATCACGGCCGGCAGCGGGTCGCGGCGGGAGGCCACCGCGAACACCGGGCGGGTCAGGTACGGGCGGACGAACCTGCGCACGGAGTAGTCGGCACGCCGCAGGTAGCTGGGCGCCGCCCGCAGGTCGCGGGTGATGTCGATCCAGTGCACGCCCTCGGCGTAGTCCCGCTGCGCGGGCGTCTCGCCGTACATCCGGTGCAGGTACTCCAGCCTGGGGAAGTTGACGCCGGCGCGGATGGCCAGCTGGGCCGACAGGTTGTGCCGGGCGTTGACCTCGATGAGCTTGTACAGCCCGTCCCGGGGGTCGCGCTTGAACTCGACGTTGGCGTAGCCGAGGTAGCCGAGCGCGGCGAGCAGCCGCCGCCCGGCCTCGGCCAGCTCGGGGATCTTGCGGCTGACCACCACCGACGGCGAGCCGGTCTCGGCCGGCGAGTTACGGATCTTGGCGGCGGTCAGGTCGACGCAGCCGCCGTCCCAGGCGTAGGCGTTGTAGTTCGCCCCGCACAGCTCGTCACCGGGGATCAGCTCCTGGATGAGCACGTCGAAGCCGGCCTCGCGGGCCTCCCGGTAGTGGGTGAGCGCCTGCGCCGCGCCGTCCACCCTGGTCCACTTGCGGCCGAAGACCGCCTTGTAGCGGTGGCTGACGGTCGGCTTGAGCACGGCGGGGAACTTCGCCTCGGCGGTGAACCTGTCCAGCTCCTCGGGGGTGTCCAGCACGAACCCGACAGGCGCCGGCACCTGGTGGGACCGCGCGAGCCGGTAGGTGGACGGCTTGTCCAGGCAGTTCGCCACCACGTCCGGCGGGGGCGCGGCGAGCACGTAGCCGAGCCCGGCCAGCCGCTGGGCGTGCGTGGCGACGGCGGCCACCGAGGTGTCCGAGGGCGGCACCAGCAGCGCGCCGGGGAAACGCTCGGCCAGCCGCTCCAGGGTGGCCAGGAACAGCTCCGGCTCCTGCTCGGGATGGGCGCATCCGACCACCTCGCGCACCCACCGGGAGCGGTACCCCATGTCGCCCCGGTGGTAGCGCAGCACCACCACCGGCACCCCCATCGAGCCGAGGGCGCGGATTACCGCCAGGCCCTGCATTCGGCTGCCGATCACGATCGCGGGTTCCACCCGACCCCCTCGCTGCCATGAGAACCGAGGACTCTAGGGGTCCGCCGTGCCGCCCCGGAACGCGGTGCGAAGCAGCCCCTGCACCCGATGCGCGCCCGGAACCTGTCGGGACAGGTCGTAGCCGTGGCGCAGCAGCCGGGGGCCGATCAGCTCGACCGGACGCGGATAGCGGTAGGCCTCGCCGCCGAAGCTCGCCTTGAACTGGTCGGGCCCGGGAAGCTCGGCCGGATCCACCGGCTCTCCGGAGAGCAGCGTGCTCGTCGCCTGCTCGGACAGCCCGCCGAAGTCGAAGTACCGGTAGCCGTTGGCCTTGGCCCACGCGATGGCCGACCACCGCACCGCCGCCGGCGCCCGCAGCTCGGCCGTCGCCCGCGACCTGTCGAACCCGCTCACCCGCGTCTTCAGCACGCCGCCGCACGCGGTCATCAGCGCCGCCGCGACCGGGTCGCCCTCGACCTCGGCGACGAACAGCCGCGCCTTCCCGGACGGGCTCAGCTCGGCGTAGAGCCGGCGCAGGTAGTCCAGCGACAACGGGGTGAACCCCTGCCGCGCGGCCGTCTGTTCGAGCAGCCGCGCCAGCAGCGGCAGGTCGGATCGCCCGCCCATCCGCACCCGCACGCCGCGCTCCGGCCACCGCCGCGTCCACCGCCGCAGCTTGCGGCCCAGCGCGGCGCGCAGCTCGTCGTCGCGCTGGCGCAGGTCGACGCGCATCGACGACCGGGGCGCGATCCCGGCGGCGGACGGCCGGAACCCGAGCGCCGACAGTTCCTCGCCGATGTCCTCGCCACCGTCCGGCGGCTGGACGAACAGCGCGCGCAACCCCAGCCCCGGCAGGTCGCGCAGGGCGGCACACAGCGCGGCGCGCACCGCGTCCCGCCGCGACTCGGTGAAGATCAGTGGTCCGTATGGCAGGTAGCCGATCCCGCCCGCGACCGGCACCCGCTTGCGGAACAGCTGGGCGCCGCCCACCAGCTCGCGGTCGCGGTAGGCCAGCACGAAGCTGGGCTCGAACCCGACGCTGCTGCGCAGCCGGCCCCATTCGAGCTGTTGGGTGACGTCCGCGCCCGGCTGCCGGTCCACCAGCCGCTCCCAGTGCGCGCCGAGCTCGGCATCCAGCCCGGCCCGGCGGATGACCGAGACCGATTGGTCCTCGACCACCGCGGTGGAATTCGATCTCCCTAAATACATTGGCCTGCACCATACATGCGGCTCTCAGCCGGGAGTGGGACGGCACACTATGCACCCGTGATCAAGACGTAATTGCGCCGTGATCAGGCAAGATAAGCGCGCGATGTGACATTGCATCGGCGGCGGTCGTCCAAGTGAAGCGGCCGGCGGCGTGTGCTGTACTTGCGGCATGGTTGCCGGGCCCCGGCTCCTGAACGTCGTCGACGTCGAAGCCACCTGCTGGCCGTCGCGGCCACCGCCGGGCCAGGTCAGCGAGATCATCGAGATCGGCCTGACGGTGGTCGACGTCGACGCCGGGGAGCGCATCGGTCGGCATCGAATAGTGGTCCGGCCTCGGCGATCGACCGTGAGCGCGTTCTGCACCGAGCTGACCGGCCTCACCCGGTCGGAGGTGGACGCGGGCGTCGAGTTCGCCGAGGCGTGCCGGCGGGTGATCGACGATTACGCCGGTCGCGATCGCGAATGGACGAGCTGGGGAGATTACGACCGCAAGCAGTTCCAGCGCCAGTGCACGACCGACTATCCCTTCGGCGCGCGCCATATCAATGCGAAGTCGCTGTTCGCCGCCTCGTTCGGCCTGTCCCGCCCGGTCGGCATGGCGCGCGCCCTGAAGATCGCCAACATTCCGCTGGAGGGCAGGCACCATCGCGGCGAGGACGACGCCTGGAACATCGCCGCCCTGGTCCTGCACCTGGCCGCTCGCGGCGACTGGCCGAGGTGCGGTCAAGGCGCGGCACGCTAGTCCGGGATGCCGATGGCGCGTTCCTTGCGGCGGCGCTGTTGGGCGATGACGGCGATGAGCAGCAGCGTTCCCTGGGCGACGTTCTGCCAGAACGTGTTGATGTTGAGCACGTTCATGCCGTTCTCCAGGAAGCCGAGCAGCACGATCGCGAGCACCGCGCCGAGCACGCCGCCCCGGCCGCCGCGCAGCGACGCCCCGCCCAGCGCGGCCACCGTGACCGCCTTGAGCTCGAGGCCGTCCACCGAGCCGGTCTGCTGGCCGAAGCCCTGCCGGGCCATCAGGATCACGCCGGCGATCGCGCACACGAAGCCGACAACCAGGTAGACCGCGAGCACGTAGCGGTTGATGCTTACCCCGGCCAGCCGGGCGGCCGTGGGGTTGCCGCCGATCGCATAGATGTTGCGGCCGATGTCGGTGAACAGCAGCAGGAACGCTAGCGCGAGCGCGACGATGACCAGCACGAACAATTGGGTGGGCAGGCCGGCCACGCTGCCGCGCTGGATGAAGATGAAGATCGCGTTCGAGCTGAAGCCGCTGCCGATCGCGCCGCCGTTGGACATCACCTGGCCGATGCCCTTGAACGCGGCCAGGGTGGCCAGCGTGGCGATGAACGGGTTCACCCGGCCGTAGATGATCAGCAGCCCGTTCACCAGCCCGCAGGCCAGGCCGATGCCGAGCGCGGCGAGCACGGCCAGCGCGCCGTTCTGGCCGGTGTGCGTCCAGACCAGGGCGCCGGCCACCGAGGTCAGCCCGACGATCGAACCGACCGAGATGTCCAGCCCGCCGACGATGATCACGAGCAGCTCGACCAGGCCGGTGAGGCCGAACAGGATGATCGTGCCGGTCACCGCGACGCTGAGGTTGTTCCAGGTCAGGAACGCGGGCTGGCGGGAGGTGACGAACACGGCGATCAGCACGATCACGGCGAGCAGGATCAGGTTCTGGACCCGGTCGGCGTGGGTGAGAACGCCCAGCGCCCGCAAAACCGACCGACGGTCGGTCTGTCTTGGCGCGGTGGTCGCCTCGGTCGCGGCGGTGGCCGCGTCGGCGCCGTCGCCCCGGCCGCCCGCCGCCGCCTCCCGCTCGGTCACGTCGCTGCGCTCGGTCACGTCGCCCCCTTCTCGGCCGGCTCGCACACCCGGTGTGTACCCCGCACACGCACTGAAACGGGTGTGCGGGGGGTACGAACTGGGTGTGCGGCCAGGTCATTGGGTTAGCAGGGTGGAGAGGTCGTCGGCCATGGCTAGGGCTAGGACGGCCTCTTCGGTTGCGGTGGCGCGGGGGAGTTCGCCGGTGATGCGGCCGTTCTGCATGACGATGATCCGGTCGGCCAGGCCGAGGACCTCGGGCAGCTCGGAGGAGACCATCAGGATCGCGATGCCCGCGCCGGCCAGCTCGTGGATGATCGCGTAGATCTCGGACTTGGCGCCGACGTCGACGCCACGGGTCGGTTCGTCAAGGATCAGCAGCGCCGGGTTGCGCGCCAGCCAGCGGGCCAGCACCACCTTCTGCTGGTTGCCGCCGGAGAGGTTGGAGACCGGGTACTCCATCCCGGGCGTGCGCACCCGCAGCCGCTCCAGGAACCGGGCCACGGTGGCCCGCTCCCGGCGCCGGCTGATCACCCGGCCACGGCGGAGCTGGTCGTAGATCGCCGCCGCGGTGTTCTCCCGGACGCTGCGCTGCAGGAACAGCGCCTCGGCCTTGCGCTCCTCCGGGGCCAGCCCGATGCCGGCGCGCACCGCGTCCCGGGGCGAGCCGAACCGCCGCCCGATGCCCTGGAACACGATCGACCCACCGGTCACCGGCTCGGCCCCGACCAGCGCACGAACCAGCTCGGAGCGCCCGGCGCCGACCAGCCCGGCCAGCGCCACGATCTCCCCGGCCCGCACCTGGAACGACACGTCCCGCACATCGGCCGACGACAGCGAGTGCACCTCCAGCACCACCTCGCCGGGCTCCGGCCGGGGCACCTCGTCGTGGAACAGGCTGGCCAGGTCGCGCCCGACCATCATCCGGATCAGCTCCGCCTCGGACAGCTCGGCCGCCGGCCTGGTACCGACATGCGAGCCGTCGCGCAGCACCGCCACCCGGTCGGCGAGCGCGAACACCTCCTTGATCCGGTGGCTGACGTAGATCACCGCCACGCCCTGCTCGCGCAGCCGGCGGATCAGCGCGAACAGCAGGTCCACCTCGGTGTCCGACAGCGACGAGGTGGGCTCGTCGAACGCGATCACCCGGGGCTGGTCGGTGAGCGCGCGCAGGATCTCCACGAGCTGGCGCTGTGCGGGCGTGAGCTTGGATCCGAGCGTCTCGGGGTCGAGCACCTGGCCGAACCCGTGCCGCACGATCAGCTCGCCGGCGCGCGCGACCAGCTCGGCGCGGCGGAACAGCCGGCGCCGGGACGGCAGCGCGCCGACGAAGATGTTCTCCGCCACGCTGACGTGCGGGATGATCTCCGGCTCCTGGGCGACCACCCTGACCCCGGCCGCCCGCGACGCCGTCGGGTCGGCGAACCGCACGGCGGAGCCGTCCAGCTCGACCGAACCCGAGTCCACCGGCAGCGCCGCGACCAGAACCTTGAGCAGCGTGGACTTGCCCGCGCCGTTCTCGCCCATCAACGCGGTGATCTCGCCGGCCCGGAACTCCACGGTCACGTCCCGCAGCGCGCGCACCGGCCCGAAGCGCTTGCTCACGCCGCTCATCCGCAGTGCTACCGGGGTCACGATGGGCTCAGGTGCACTTCAGCGTCGTCGACCCGGCGGTGCCGGCGTCCACGATCTGGGTCTTGGCGATGGTCTTGGGCGGCAGCGGGGTGCCGTTGCGGATCTTGGCGACCAGTGCCTTCACCGCGTCGCCGCCCACGTCGTGCCCGTCGATGTAGAGCGCGGACACGAAGCCGTCCGGCGTCGCACCCGGCTGCCAGGACTTGCACGCGATGTACGCGCCGAGCCCGACGCCCACCACGTTGTTCGCCGGCACCTTGGCGTTGGCCAGCGCCTGCAGCACGCCGGAGACGTTCTCGTCGTTGCAGCCCATGACCACCCAGTTCTTGATGTTCGGGTTGCCGGTGATCACGCCGGACGCGGTGCTCTGCGCGCCGTTCACGCTGTTGTCGGTGCCGACCTCGATCGCGGTGCCCTTGCCGCCGCCCTCGGCGAACCGCTGCTTCTCCCCGCGCACCCGGTCCTGGCACACCGTGAGGTCCTGCTTGTAGGCGTACAGCACGCCGGTCTCCGCCGGGTTCCAGCCCTTGCCGGCCACCCGCTTGGCGGCCTCGGTGCCCACCTTGGAGCCCATGTCATAGCCGTCGAACCCGACGAACGGCACCTCGGCCCCGCTGCCGTCGTTGATCGAGTCGTCGGAGGCCACCATCGGGACACCGGACGCGCTCACCGCGTTCGCCACCTGGGGGCCGATCTTCTGGTCGGGCACGACGATCGCGATGCCGTGCACCTTCTGGCCCACCGCCGAGTCGGTCTCGGTGACCGCCTTGTTGGCGTCCTGGCCCAGGTTGACGATCTTGACGGTGACCGTCGAGCCCGGCTTGGACAGCTCCTTGGCGGCGGCCTGGGCGCCGGCGGCCTCGTCCAGGAAGTACTGCTGGTCGCCCTGTTTCTGCAGGTAGGCGATGGTGATGTCGCCGGAGATCGGCGCGGCGTTCTGGCCCGACGGGCCGGACTGCTGGCCGCTGGAGCACCCGGTGGCCAGCGCCGTCATCAGCACGGCAACGCTCAGGGTGCCCACGACCACGGGGAAGCGGGACAGTCTCATCGGGGGTGCTCCTTTGCACGGCCGTGCCGGTGTACTCGAAGTCTGGGGTGCAGCATCACCGACGTAGTACGCCAAAGTCAACATTTTCGAACAGATAGGCGCAGAAACTGTGGCTGCTGACGCCCAAGTGATGTTCGATATTGTTGACTTTCCGTGACCTGGTGGACATCATGACCGCATGACCACGCCCCCTCGCCCGCCCCGTCCGGGCTGATGCTGGCCAGGCAGCGCCAGCAGCTCATCCTGGACGAGGTGGCTCGCAGCGGCGCGGTCAAGGTGGCCGACCTGGTGGCCGCGTTGGGCGTCTCGGACATGACGGTCCGCCGCGACATCGGCGAGCTGGCCGGGCGCGGGCTGGTGGACCGGGTGCACGGCGGCGCCGCGCTGCCCCGGATGGCCAGCGTGCACGAGCCGGGCTTCGCCACCAAGGCCACCCAGGAGGTGGAGGCCAAGACGGCGATCGCGCGGGCGGCGGCGTCACGGGTGCCGGCCGGAAGCTCGCTCGGGGTGTCGGCGGGCACTACCACGCACCTGGTCGCCACCCAGTTGCTGGACGTCCCGGACCTCACGGTGGTGACCAACTCGCTGCCGGTCGCCGACGAGCTGCACCGCAACCGGCGGGTGGAGCAGACGGTGCTGCTCACCGGCGGCATGCGGACCCCGTCGGACGCGCTGGTCGGACCGCTCGCGGTGGCCGCGCTGCGCGGCATCCACCTGGACCTGCTCATCCTCGGCGTGCACGGCATGGACCCTCGCGCCGGCCTGACCGGCCCGAACCTGTTGGAGACGCAGACGAACCGGGCGCTGATCGAGGCCTCCCGGCGGATCCTGGTGGTGGCCGACCACACCAAGTGGGGCGTCGTCGCCCTGCAGACCACCGCCGCCCTGACCGAGGTGGACATCATGGTCACCGACGACCGGCTGGACGGCGCCGCGCGCGAGCAGCTCACCGGGCTGGTCGGCGAGCTGGTTGTCGCGGCATGGTGAGGACCAGTCCGGACGTGGTGAGGGTGCGCAAGACCTCGACCCGGCTCGCCGACGGCCGCGAGCTGATCTACTTCGACGACCGGGAGCCGTACCTGTCCGGCGCGGCCACCCGCGAGGTGCCGGACACCCGGGCGCTGCCCGCGAGGGACACCGTCTCGGAGATCCGCCTCGACGTGCTGACCGGCGAGTACGTCGCGATCGCCGCACACAGGATGAACCGCACCTACATGCCGCCCGCCGAGGAGAACCCGCTCGCGCCCAGCCGCCCCGGCGAGCCGCCCACCGAGATCCCGGCGGCGGACTACGACGTGGTGGTCTTCGAGAACCGGTTCCCGACGTTCTCCGGCGGGAACGGGCGCTGCGAGGTGGTCTGCTTCACCAGCGATCCGACCGGCAGCTTCGCCACCCTGTCCGAGCGGCGGGCGCGCACCGTGATCGAGGCCTGGGCGGACCGCACCGCCGAGCTGTCCGCGCTGCCGGCCACCCGCCAGGTGGTGCCGTTCGAGAACCGCGGCGAGGAGATCGGCGTCACCCTCACCCACCCGCACGGCCAGATCTATGCCTACCCCTACCTGCCGCCGCGCACCCAGGCCCTGGTCCGTCGTGCCCGCGAGCATTTCGAGGAGACCGGCCGCTCGCTGCTCGCCGACGTGCTGGCCGCCGAGCGCGAGGCCGGGGAGCGGATGGTGCTGGGCGGCCAGGCGTGGAGCGCCTATGTGCCGAGGGCGGCGAAGTGGCCGCTGGAGGTGCACCTCGCGCCGCACCGCGACGTCCCCGACCTGACCGCGCTCACCGACGCCGAGCGCGCCGAGCTGGCGGTGCTGTACCTGGAGCTGCTGCGCCGGGTGGACAGGTTCTTCCCGGGCGTGGCGCGCACGCCGTACATCGCGGCCTGGCACCAGGCCCCGGTCGGGGCGGACCGCGAGCTGGGCCGCCTGCACCTGCAGCTGTTCTCGCTGATGCGGGCGCCCGGGCGGATGAAGTTCCTGGCCGGCTCGGAGTCCGCGATGGGCGCCTGGATCAACGACACCACCCCGGAGCTGATTGCCCGGCGGCTACGCGCGGTAGCGTCTTAGCCCCTTGACGCTTAGCTCGGAGGAGTGGCCGGCCGTGATCGAGTGGCATCCGCCGTCGTCGGTCGCGTCCGCGCGGGCGGCGGCCGGGCTGTTCGCCAAGGCGTTCTCCGGTGAGCCGGTGGGGGTGTGGTCCGCGCCGGGGCGGGTGAACCTGATCGGCGAGCACGTGGACTACGTGGGCGGGATCTGCCTGCCGTTCGCGCTGCCGCAGCGCACCTGGGCGGCGGTGCGGCCGCGTGCGGACGGTCGGTTGCGGCTGGTGTCCGGGCAGCGCGACGAGCCGTGGAGCGGGGCGGTCGCGGACATCCGCCCGGGCTACCCGACGGGCTGGGCGGCGTACCTGGCCGGGGTGGTGTGGGCGATGGTCGCCGAGGGCGTGCTGCCGGCCGCGTTCGGCGGCGCGGACGTGGCGGTGCACTCCGACGTGCCGTTGGGCGCCGGGTTGTCCAGCTCGGCGGCGCTGGAGTGCGCGCTGGCGGTGGCGCTGGCGGAGCTGTGCGGGCCGTGCCCGCCGTCGGCGGTGCGCGCCGAGCTGGTGCAGGCGTGCATCCGGGCGGAGAACGAGATAGCGCTGGCCGCGACCGGCGGCATGGACCAGGCGGTGGCCCTGCACGCCCGGGCTGGTCACTGCCTGCGGCTGGACTGCGCGACCGGCGAGGCGGACGCGGTGCCGCTGTCGCTGCACTCGGCCGGGCTGGCGCTGCTGGTGATCAATACGAACGCGCCGCATCGGCTGGTGGACGGGCAGTACAGGTCTCGGCGTGCGGTGGTGGATCGAGCGACGCGGTTGTTGGGGGTGACCTCGCTGCGGCGGGTGGCGTCGGTGGCCGACGCGGTGGCCGGGCTCGCGGCGGTCGGCGAGGACGACCCGATGCTGCTGCGCCGGGTCCGGCACGCGATCTCCGAGACGGCGCGCGCGGGCGAGGCGGCGTCGTTGCTGGCCTCCGGGCGGTTGGCCGAGCTGGGGCCGTTGCTGGACGCCTCGCACGCGTCGCTGCGGGACGACTACGAGGTGAGCAGCCCTGAGCTGGACGCCGCGGTGACCGCCGCGACCGAGGCCGGCGCTCTGGGCGCCCGGATGGTCGGCGGCGGGTTCGGCGGGTCCGCGATCGCCCTGGTCCACGAGTCGCGGCTGGACTCCGTGGCGAACTCCGTAGCCACCGCGACCGCCCGCGCCGGCCTCCCGACGCCGAGCTTCCTGCGCGCCGAACCCGCCGGCCCCGCCGCCCGCGAATGGGGCCCGGCTTAGCTTTGCCCGCGCTCCAGGTCCCGAAGCGCGTTGGTGATCAGCTCGCGGGCTTCTGGGCCGAAGACGGCGGACTGTTGCAGCCTGGCGAACGCCTTGGCGTAGATCGCGATCTCCCTGGGCTGGGTGATGGTCAGCGCGGCCGAGAAGGTTTCGACCATGACCATACGGTCGTCGTACATAATGAAGCCCTCGTTGGGAAAAATCTTGCGCGATGCCATCGAGGGGACGATGCCCAGGCTGACGCGGTGTAGCCTCGCTACGCTCAGCAGCCTGTCGAGTTGGCCCGCCATGGTTTCTCTACCGCTGACCTGTGTGCGTAGAGCCTGCTCTTCCAAGACCGTGAGAAATCGGCGATCGCCGTTGTACAGCACATATTGGCGTTCCATGTGTGCGGCCAGTGCGAGATCGACATCATCTGTGATATCCATGAAATCGATGGCCTCGGCCATCAACGCCGCCGCGTATTCAGCGGTTTGGAACAGGCCCGGGATCAGCATCGGCCGGTAGATTCGGAACAGTCGAGTCCGCAGGTATCGCTCGTTGCCGGCCTCCTGCAGCCGCTTCATTCCCCCGTGCAGCCGGCGACGCCACTCGACGTACATCGACTCGATGGACCGGACGGTGGCGATCAGGTCGGCAATCTGATCCTCGGCATTGCAGTGCCGGCACCACACGCGCAGGTCCTTCTCCGTCGGAGCCTGCGTACCATGCTCGATCTTGGAAATCTTGGTGAAGTGCCACCCCGCAAGCGCGGCGAGAGCACGCCCGGTGAGATCGGCGTCCTTGCGGATCTCACGCAGGCGTGCTCCCAGCGCCTGTCGTGCTCTGTCAGCGGGGTTGGTAGTCACTATGTGGAGTGGCAATCTCCCAGACGGCGTCGAAGGCCGAGTGACACAGCTTGATCACGGCGGGCTCGGTGACGAACTCCTTGCCCGCCGAGCCGCCATCCCCCGTGAAGTGGTTGAACATCACCGTCTTGTCGTCGAACAGCCAGAAGTCGTTGCCGGGCAGCGCGATCCCCGAAGCCAACCGTCGCGGCAGCCATCGGACCTCCTCACCGGCTTCGACGTTCTGGTACGTGCCCTCCCACTCGTAGCGAATGTAGTCGGTGACCGGCTCGGAGACGATCCGCGCCCGGCGTACCACGGCACCCCGCTGCCTGGCGTCGCGGATGATCGTGTGCCAGGGCCGCCACCAGTCTTCCTTGGACATCGGGCGTACCTGCTCGCCGGCCCGCCACCGGGCCAGCCGGTCCTTCTCTTCGTCGACCGCGTACCAGTCCCGCATCTCCAGGTGATAAGCGAAGCGCTCGAATGAGCTGAATATGTCCTTCCGCTGCTCAGGCGTCAGTCTTTGCATGCTGCTCCTCCACGGCCCGGCGAAGCGCCGACGAGACCTCGACCACGGTTTCGTGGTCGGGCAACCTCAGTTGGGCCAGCGCCTCCGCGTCGGTCACCTTACGGCCTTTGATGATGTAGGTGTCGTGATCGGTACGGATAACGGTCGGTGGTTCGGCTTGCTCATTGTCGATGAGGTCGCTCTTGGACAGGAAGGACATCAACTTTCTGGTTACCTCCACGCAGGTCTCGTCGGCGTCGAGGTCGAGCTGGGCGAGGATCTCGACGTCGTTCACCTTCCAGCCCTGCACGAGATGCGAATTCCGCGAGGTATCGTACAGTGTTGGTGAGTCGTCGATCGGAGAGTCCTTGCCGAGGAAGCGCAGTCTCACGATTGTCCTCCGGTTTGCCGGCGTCCGGCTGATTGCCGAACCGCCGCGCCAGCCTGTTCCTTCCGTTTAGGCGGTGTCAAGCATTGCGACCAGTCCGAGAAACACGCCGCAACATCCTTTGGAAAAAGAATAGCGGAGTGCTACCGATTGCGGTCGGCCGCTGCGAGAGCGGGCCTGCGAGATGGATGGTCCGACGGCTGTGGTAGCAAGGCCGCTCGGGTTCGGGCTTCGGTGGAGGAGCGGTCGGTGGCGGAGAGAGCGGCGGTCGGGCTGGTCGCGGGTACGGAGGACGCCACGCCGCTGTTGTTCAGTGTGGCGATCGCGGACGGGGCGTACCTGCAGCTCGACGACGTGGTGGTCACGGTGCGGCAGGTCGCGGGCGTGGGGCCGGTGCTGGCGTCCGGGGTGGTCACGCAGGTACGAGCCCGGCACGAGGGGGCCAGCTTCGGCTCGGACGTGTTCCTGATCAACGAAGGCGTACTCCCAGCGCAGGTGCAGGAGATCGCCGAGGTCACCACGACCAGGGTCGACCCGGAGTGCTACGTCCCGCCGCGCCCGGGCGAGCCGGTGCACCGCGCCGTCGGGGAGGAGCGCGCGCAGGCGCTGTACTTCGACCGGATGGAGCGCAAGGTCGCCGCCGGGATGGGCCGCGACGGCGAGCCGATCTACCTCAACCTGGAGTTCCTGGACGGCACCCGGGGCGGGCACGTGTCGATCAGCGGCGTCTCCGGCGTGGCGACCAAGACCAGCTTCGCGCTGTTCCTGCTGTACTCGATCTTCCGAGGCGGCGCGCTCGGGAACCGGGCGGTGAACGCGAAGGCGCTGGTGTTCAGCGTCAAGGGCGAGGACCTGCTGTTCCTGGACCACGCCAACCGCCGGCTCACCGACCCCGAGACCGGCCCCGGCCTGCGCGACGCGTACGGCCGGCTGGGGCTGCCGGCCGAGCCGTTCCCCAGCGTGGGGTTCTTCGCGCCGCCGACGCCCGAGGACCCCACCGGCCGCCCGTACGTCACCGGCCGGACCAGCGGCGTCGGGGCGTTCTGGTGGACGCTTCGGGAGTTCTGCGCCGAGGAGCTGCTCAGGTTCGCGTTCGCCGACGCCGAGGACGAGCGCAACCAGTACACGTCCGTGATCCACCAGGTGGCGACCAGGCTGCGGCGCGACGCGATGCCGGCCGGCGTGGACGGCGCGGTGAGCGTCGAGGGCCAGTTGCTGCGCACCTACGCCGACCTGGTCGGGTTCGTCTCGGACAAGCTGACCGACGAGGACCATTCGGTGCGCGCGCCGTGGGCCGGCCCGGTCACCGGCACCGGGACGATCAACGCGTTCCTGCGCCGGCTGCGCTCGTCGCTCAAGCCGCTGGGCACGATCGTGCGCGGCGACCTGCCGGACACCCCGGGCCGGCGGGTGAGCACGGAGGGGCAGCAGGTCACGGTCGTCGACCTGCACAACCTGCCGGAGCGCGCGCAACGCTTCGTGGTCGGCGTGGTGCTCGCCGCCGAGACCGCGCGCAAGGAGGCGGCCGGCCCGGGCGGGCTGCTGTTCACCATGATCGACGAGCTGAACAAGTACGCGCCGCGCGAGGGCAGCAGCCCGATCAAGGAGGTGCTGCTGGACATCGCCGAGCGCGGGCGGTCGCTGGGCATCATCCTGGTCGGGGCGCAGCAGACCGCCAGCGAGGTGGAGCGGCGGATCGTGGCCAACTCCTCGATCAAGGTCGTCGGGCGGCTGGACCCCGCCGAGGCCGGGCGCCCGGAGTACGGCTTCCTGCCTGCCTCGCAGCGCGGCCGGGCCACGCTGGCGCGGCCGGGCACGATGTTCGTCTCCCAGCCGGAGATCCCGGTGCCGCTGGCCGTGGAGTTCCCGTTCCCGGCCTGGGCGACCCGGCTGTCGGAGAGCGCCGGCGAACCGGCCCACGCCCCGTCCACCGGCGGCGGCGCCGAAGGCGGGAACGGAGCTCGCGCAAGCGGCGGCGCGAGCGGGAACGGCGCCGTGCGCGACCCCCTCCGCCGCCTCCCCCCGGTGGACGACCCACCGCCGTTCTGAGCCGCGCGGCGGTGTGCTGAAACGCGCGACTCGGTGTGCTGAAACGCGCGACTCGCGCTGACGAAAACCCCGACTCGCCCTGACGGAATCCGCGACTCGCGGGCGCCTAGGACGGGAGGGTGAACGGGCGGAGGAGGCCGGTGTACGGCTTGGGTGGGGGTGCGGCGTAGTCGGTGCGAGCGCTGGTACGGAGTTGCATGGTTACGAGCGACTGGACGGTCAGGACCGCGGCGCGGACGCCGTCGACCACGGGGACGCCCAGTTCGGCGGTGAGCTTGTCGGACCACTCGCTCATCCCCGCGCAGCCCAGGACGATCGCGTCCGAGCCGTCGGTCTCCAGCGCGGACCGGCACGAGTCGAGGACCGTCTGGACCGCGGCGGGGTCGGTGTCCAGGGCGAGCGGCGGGATGCCGCAGGCGTGCACGCCCCGGCAGAACCGGCGCATGCCGTAGCGCTCGGCCAGGTCCCAGGCCCGGCCGCAGGTACGGGCCAGGGTGGTGACCACGCTGAAGCCCCGGCCCAGGAACGACGCGGTGTGCATGGCGGCCTCCGCGATCCCGACCACCGGCCCGCCCGCCAGCTCGCGCGCCGCGTCCAGCCCCGGGTCGCTGAAGCAGGCGATCACGTACCCGTCGCTGCCCTCCCGTTCCCCGGAGGCGATCGACGCCAACAGCCCGGGCACGCTCAGCGCCTCGTCGTAGCTGCTCTCCACGGACGCCGGCCCCATCGGCGGGCACACCACCCGCACCTCGGTACCCGGCGGGGCGACGGCCGTGGCGCCGGAGGCGATCGCCTGGGTCATCTCGTCGCTGGTGTTGGCGTTGATGACGGTGATGAGCATGGGGCTCATCTTTCCCGGGCCACGGCGGTGTGTCGGCCGAGTGCGGCATACACCACAAGCCCCACGGCCATGCCGATGAACCAGGTGTACTGCACCGCGACGGCCATCCCCGGCCCGTGCGTCCACAGCACCGGGACCAGCGCCGCCGCCGCCGCGACCACCGTCGCCACGATCGCCGCCGGGTGGTACCCGCGCCGGTACCAGTACCGCCCACCGGGCGACATGGTGAACAGATCATCAGTCACCACCCGCCGCTTCCGCACCAGGTAGTAGTCCGCGATCAACACCCCGAACAGCGGGCCGATGAACGCGCCCAGGGTCTCCAGCGTGTAGTGGATCACCGACGGGGAGTTGTACAGGTTCCACGGCGTGATCAGCACCGAGCCGACGGCCGCGATCATCCCGCCGGCCCGCCAGCTGATCCGGCGCGGGTTGGCGTTGGAGAAGTCGAACGCGGGGGAGATGAAGTTGGCCACGATGTTGATCCCGACGGTGGCGATGGCGAAGGTCAGCGCGCCCAGCGCGATGGCGAACGCGTTGTCGATGCGGGCCACCGTCGCCACCGGGTCGGTGATCAGCTCGCCGAAGATCGGCAGGGTGAGCGAGGTGGTGACCACGACCAGGATGGAGAACACCAGGAAGTTGATCGGCAGCCCCAGGAAGTTCCCGCGCCGCACCGCGTCGAACGAGCGCCCGTAGCGGGAGAAGTCGCCGAAGTTGAGCATCGGGCCGCAGAAGTACGACACCACCAGCGCGATCGCGCCGAGCATCACCGGCACCGAGCTCCAGCCGGTGTAGCGGACCTCGCCGAGGGTCAGGTCGATCGCCGACCAGCCGGCGCGGTGGATCAGGTACCCGGTGAGCAGGAACATCACCACGTAGACCGCCGGGCCGCAGAAGTCGATGAACCGCCTGATGGACTCCATGCCGGTCCAGAACACCGCCGCCTGCAGCACCCAGAGCAGCGTGAACGAGCACCAGCCCAGCAGCGAGAGCCCCACGAAGCCGTACTCGTGCACGTTCGCGTACGGGGTCAGCGCTGGGAACAGCTTGAGCAGCACCACGTCCAGCGCGGCCGAGGCCAGGTAGGTCTGGATGCCGTACCAGGCCACCGCGATCAGCCCGCGCACGATGGCCGGGATGTTCGCCCCGAGCACGCCGAACGCCGCGCGGCAGATCACCGGGTACGGCACCCCGGAGGCCTGGCTGGGCCTGGCCACCAGGTTGCAGAAGACGTTCACGATGCCGATCCCGATCAGCAGCGCGACCAGCACCTGCCAGCTGGACAACCCGAGCATGAACAGGCTGCCGGCCGTGACGTAGCCGCCCACGCTGTGCACGTCCGACATCCAGAACGCGAAGATGTTGTACGAGCCCCAGGACTGCCGGCGCAGCGGCGCGAGGTCGTCGTTGGTCAACCGGGGGTCGTAGCCCGGCTTGACCACACCGGCGCCGGTCTCGGTGGTTTCGGCCTGGGGGTGCGGCGCGACCTCTGTCATGCCGGGTGACCGTATGTGTGCTGTGTTACACCGGCGTCACGCGAAACGTATATCTTTCGGGCCGCCCGATCTCGTCACCGCGCGCTCAAGGCCGAGCGTAGTCGGCCCACCACCATCCATCGCCGAGCTCGATGCGCGGCCGCAGCCGCTGCCCCAACCCGTCGAGGCCGTCGTTCTCAGCCGGGCCGGTCAGGTGCACGAACCCGTACGGGGCGGTGTGCCCGATATCGATATGGGCCGGGAGCAACAGCACCGGAGCCCCACCCGGCTTGCCGATCGTCGCGGTGGCCATCTTGCCGTTTACCGACAGGCCTCGGTATCGCGGAGGCAGGTCGCTTCCGTCGCTCATCCACCTCTCGGGCTCGCCGAGCTCGCCGGACCGAGCCAGGCGCTCGACGGCCACGAAATCGCTCCGGTGCGCGACGAACCACCCCACAGCGAACACCGAACGCCAGTCGACGAGGCAGATGGTCGCACCCGCCGCCACCACGATCAGGCCGGTGGCCAGGCCGACCCGTCCACCCCGCGACCGGACCGTCATGTTCACGGCGACCACGCTCGTCGTCAGGGCGACCAGCCACGCCGCCGCGAGCGGACCGGACGCCAACAACAACATCCAGGTGGAGAGCCACGGCCAGAACAGATGCATCGCGGCGACGGCGCCCCAGGACAGCGCGCAGGCCACCCACCATCTCGGCGGTCGGGGATCGGCGGGGCCGCCCGGCCCACACTGACGACGTACGGTCACGACCACCGCGACCACTGTGAACGTCATCGCGGCCAGCCACGCCGCGACCATGACACCGAACCCATAGCCAGAAAGCCGGGTGACCAGCCACGATCCGAACACATTGCACGCGGCGACGGCGCCCCAGGACAGCGCGCAGGCCACCCACCATCTCGGCGGTCGGGGACCGGCAGCGGCGCCACCCAGCCCGAACAGACGTCGCACGGTCACGACCACCGCGACCACGGTGACCGTCAAGGCGGCCGGCCACACCACGAGCACGAGACCGATCGTGTAGACCCACAGCCTGCCGAAGAGCCACGACGCGAACAGATGCGTCGCGGCGGCGGCGGCGGTCCAGGACAGTGCGCAGGCCCCCCACCATGCCCAGACTCGGCGCACATCGCGCGGCGAACGGGTTTTCATCACGGCGCCCCTCGTCGGTGAACAACCGTGCTGACCCTCGGCGGAACGAGGGCGTTGGGGTCGGCCTGACGGGCCGGTACCCGTCGCCTAGATCAGCAGTTGCAGGCGGCGGTGGTGCCGGCGGGCGACCCGCACCAGCTCGGCGCCGTCCCTGGCCAGGAACGCGGCGAGCAGCGCATCGTGGTCGGCGTGCAGATCGGCCCGGCCCGCCTCGGTGACCTGGGCCATCGGCTGCACCGGCTCGGTCAGGTTCCACGCGGACTCCAGCATGCCCAACAGCCGGCGCATCCCGCACGGGCGGACCAGCGCCCAGTGGAACCGCCGGCTGTCACGGTGGTAGGCGCGGAGGTCGGCGGTGCGCACGGCATGGTCGAGGGCCTGGTAGGCGGCGTTCGCCTCGGCGTCGTCGTCCGGGCCCGCGGCGGTCACGGCGGCCGCCAGCGCGGCGGTCTCCAGCACCTCGCGAACCAGGTACAGCTCGTGCAGCTCGGCGTCGGTCAGCCTGGCCACCGTGTAGCCGCCGTTCGGCCGGTGCTCGACAAGGCCCTCGCCGACCATCGTCATGAGCGCCTCGCGGACCGGGATCCGGCTGACCCCGAACACGGCGGCCACCTCGTCCGGCGGGATCGGGGTGCCCGGCGGGACGCCGCCGTCGAGCACGCAGCGGCGCAGCTCGTCCAGGATGACGGCGCTCGGGCTCCCTTCGGTGGCCTGTGTCCCGTCCGTCAGCCGGGCGATGAACAAAGAATGGCGCCGGCGCCGTGGCATGGCTCCTCCTCCGGGAGAGGGGCACCTGGTCGAGGAGTGCAGGCTAGGCACGCTTACCGTTGGCGGTCTATGCGCTTCCTGCACACCTCCGACTGGCACGTCGGCAAGACGCTCAAGGGGCGGTCCCGCCTCGACGAGCAGCGCGAGGTGCTGCGCGAGATCGTCCAGGTGGTGCGGGACGAGCGGGTCGACGCGGTGCTCGTCGCCGGCGACCTCTACGACAGCGCCGCGCCGGGCGCGCCGGCCCAACAGTTGGTCATGGGCGCGCTGCTGGCGCTGGCCGAGACGGGGGCCCAGGTCGTCGCGATCGCGGGCAACCACGACCACGCGGCCACCCTGGACGCCTACCGCCCGCTGGCGGGGCACGCCGGGATCACCCTGGTCGGCGGGGTGCGGCCGGCGGAGAACGGCGGGGTGGTGCGGTTCGAGGCGCGGTCCACCGGGGAGCCGGTCACGGTGGCGGTCCTGCCGTTCGTGTCCCAGCGCTACGCGGTGCGGGCCGCCGAGCTGGTCAGCCAGACCCCGGCGGAGAGCTCGGCCGGCTACGACCAGCTCGTCCGTGACGTCCTGGGCACGCTGACGGCTTCGTTTGCGGACCACACGGTGAACCTCGTGATGGCGCATCTGACGGTCACCGGCGGGGCGTTTGGCGGCGGTGAGCGCGCCGCGCAGTCGATCTTCGAGTACCACGTGCCGGCGTCGATCTTCCCGGCGGAGGCGCACTACGTGGCGCTCGGTCACCTGCACCGCCGGCAGAGCCTGCCCGCGCCGTGCCCGGTGCACTACTGCGGCGCCCCGCTCGCGGTGGACTTCGGCGAGCAGGACAACACCAACGTGGTCTGCCTGGTGGAGGCCTCGCCAGGGCTGCCGGCGAAGGTGCGCGACATCCCGATCACCTCGGGCCGCCGGCTGCGGACGCTGCGCGGCACCGTCAACGAGCTGGCCGAGCTGGCCCCCGAGGCGGGCGAGGACTACCTGCGGGTGTGGGTGCGCGAGCCGGCGCGGGCGGGGCTGCGCGACGAGGTGCTGGAGCTGCTGCCGAACGCGCTGGAGGTCCGGATCGACCCGGAGTTCGCCGCGCCGGTGGAGGGGTCGCGGCCGGCGGCGGGGCCGGGCGTGGAGCGGACGCCGGGCGAGCTGTTCGACCAGTACTGCGCCGAGCACGGGGTGGCCGACGAGCGGGTGGCCGCGCTGTTCGCCAGGCTGCACGACAGGGTCAGCGGGGGAGACACGAGCTGATGCGGCCGGTGCTGCTGGAGATGCACGGGTTCGCCGCGTTCCGCGAGCCCGCCACCGTGGACTTCACCGGCGCCGAGTACTTCGCGCTGGTCGGGCCGACCGGCTCCGGCAAGTCCACGGTGATCGACGCGATGACGTTCGCGCTGTACGGCTCGGTGCCGCGCTGGGACGACAGGCGCACGGTGGCGCTGGCGCTCTCGCCCACCGCGAACCGGGGCACGGTGCGGCTGTTCTTCGACGTCGGCCCGGCCCGGTACGTGGTGGCCCGGGAGCTGCGCCGGGCGGCCAGCGGTGGTGTGACCGTCCGCAACGCCCGGCTGGAGCGGGTGCTCGCCGAGGACACCGAGGTCCTGGCCCACGACGGCGCGGTGTCCAAGGCCGTGGAGGAGCTGCTCGGGCTGCCGTTCGAGCAGTTCTGCATCTGCGTGGTGCTGCCGCAGGGCGACTTCGCCCAGTTCCTGCACGCCAAGCCGGCCGACCGGCAGCGCACCCTGACCCGGATCCTGGGCCTGGGCATGTACGAGACCATGGCCAAGGAGGCCGGCGCCGAGGCCCGCCTGGCCGCCCAGCGCGCCGAGCTGCTCGGCGAACAGCTCGCCGGGTACGCCGACGCCACCGAGGACGCGCTCGCCGAGGCCTCGGAGCGGGAGAACGCGCTGTCCGCCCTGGTCGAACGGGTGCAGCGGGCGCTGCCAGGGCTGGCCGACGCGGACGCCGAGGCCGACGCGGCGCACTGCGCCACCGAGGAGCTGGCCGCCGAGCGCGACGCGCTGTCCGGGCTGCGGCCCCCGGACGGGCTGGTCGACCTGGCCGACCGGGCCCGGGACACCTCCGCCGTGCTGGCCGACGCCCGCGACCGGATGGCCGCCGCCGAGCACGCCGACACCGAGGCCCGCGACCGGCTGGCCGCCGCGCCGGACCGCGAGCCGCTGCGCCAGCTGCGCCGCGACCACGCCGAGCTGGCCGAGCTGCACCGGCGGCTGCCCGAGCTGGACGACACCGCGTCGGCCCAGGCACACCGGACCGAGGCCGCCGAGGCCGCCGCGACCGAGGCCGACGCCACCCTGGACGCCGCGCGGGCGGCCAGGGACCAGGCGGTGGCCGGCCGGGAGCGGCTGCGCGAGGAGGCCTCCCGGCTGGCCGACGAGTGGGCCGCGCTGACCTCGCTGCGCGTCCCGCACGGCGTGGTCGAGCTGGACGAGCAGCGGGCGGCCGCCGCCGACGCGCTGGACGCCGCCCGCCGCGAGCTGGCCGACGCCGAGGCCGCCGACGCCGACGCCCGCGATGCGCTGGCCGACGCCCCCGACCGAGGCTGGCTGGAGCAGGCCCGCCGCGACCACGTCGAGCTGCTCACCGCCGAGCGTGCCTGGCGGGCGGTGTCCGCGCGGCACGACACCGCCGCCGCCCTCGCCGACGAGGCCAACGCCGCGCTCGCCGACGCCGACCGGGCGCTGGCCGTGGCCCGGCTGGAACGCGACATGGTGGCCCGCTCCGACCTGGTCGCCGCGCTGCGCCCGACCCTGACGCCGCACCAGCCGTGCCCGGTGTGCGAGCAGACGGTGCACACCCTGCCGCCGCACGCCGAGGCCGCCGACCTGTCCGAGGCCAACGAGGAGGTGCACCGGGCCGGCGAGCGCCGCGACCGGGCCGCCGCCGAGCAGCGCACCGCCGCCGAGGCCGACCACCGCGCCGCCGCCGAGCTGGACGCCCTGACCGTCCGCATCGACTCGCTGCGCGCCCGGCTGACCGACGCGCCGGCCGCCCCCGAGGAGGTCGACGCAAGGCTGGCCACCCTGGACCGGCTGACCGCCGCCGCCAGGTCCGCCGACGACCGGTTCCGCCGGGCCCGCCGGGCGGCCGCCGAGGCCGAGGCCGCCGACGCCGAGGCCGCCCGCCGGCTGGCCTCCGCCGGCGCGGAGCTGCGCGCGGCCCGCGACCCGCTGGTGGCGCTGGGCGCGCCGGCGCTCGACCCGGACGACCCGGTGCGCTCGTGGCGCGAGCTCACCGAATGGGCCACCGAGGCGGCCGCCGAGCGCGCCGGCTGGCTGACCGACACCGAGCGGGCGGCCGCCGAGGCGGAGCGCGCGCACGCCGACGCCGCACGCGTCCTCGACGCCGCCGCCGAGCGGGCCGAGCACCGCCGCGCCGAGCACACCGAGGCGGTCCGCGCCGAGCAGGACGCCCTGGGCGAGCTGGCCCGTGCCCGGCAGCGCCGCGACCAGCTCAGCGAAACCCTGGCCGACGCGCCGCCGGACGAGGAGCTGGCCCGCCGGCTGGCCGAGCTGGACGAGCTGGACGCCGAGGTCCAGGCCGCCGACGCCGGCCTGCGCTCGGCCCGGTCCGGGCTGCGGGAGGCCTGGGAGGCCGCCGCCGAGGTGTCCGGCCTGGTGGATCGGGGCTGGCGGGCGCTGCGCGCGGCCAGGGACCCGCTGGTCGGTCTGGGCGCCCCGATGCTGGACGCCCCGGCGGACGCCGAGAACGACGACCCCGACGACCCGGACGAGGACAGCGACGACCCGGACGGCCCCGGCGATCACCTGGTCGCGGCGTGGCACACGCTGGTCGGCTGGGCGCGGCGGGCGGCCACCGACCGGGACCGCCGGCTGACGGCCGCGCGCGAGCAGCTCGACGACGCCCGCCGCCGCCTCGACGAGGCCCGCCGCGCGCTGGCCGCCGAGCTGGCCGAGCACGGCGTGACCCCGGCCGACGACGGGGACGACCCAGACGACCGTGACTTGGTGACCACCGCCGCCCCCGCCGCGTCCGCCGCCCTGGAGCGGGCCCGCGCCGCCACCGCCCGGCTGGCCGAACGCCGCGACGCCGCCGCCGCGCTGGCCGCCGACCGGGACGCCGCCGAGCAGGCCCGCGAGGTGGCCCGGATGCTGGCCGGGCTGCTGCGCTCGGACGCGTTCCCGCGCTGGCTGGTGGCCTCCGCGCTGGACGCTCTGGTCGCGGACGCCTCACGCAACCTGTCCGAGCTGTCCGGCGGCCAGTTCGAGCTGGCCCACGCCGACGGCGAGTTCCTGGTCGTCGACCACGCCGACGCGGACGCGCACCGGCCGGTCAAGACGCTGTCCGGCGGGGAGACCTTCCAGGCCAGCCTGGCGCTGGCGCTCGCGCTGTCCGAGCAGCTCGCCTCCCTCGCCGCGGCCGGCGCCGCCAAGCTGGACTCGATCTTCCTGGACGAGGGCTTCGGCACCCTTGACGAGGCCAACCTGGAGCTGGTGGCCGGCACCCTGGAGAACCTGGCCACCCTGGGCGACCGGATGGTCGGCGTGATCACCCACGTGCCGGCGCTGGCCGAGCGGGTGCCCGTCCGGTTCGTCGTGACCCGCGACCAGCGCACCGCCTCGGTCACCCGCGAGCCGAACTGAACGCCTCCGCCGCCGCGCGGATCAGCTCGTCCGCCGGCACGTCGCGCAGGTGCTGGCTCAACCCCCAGCGGTGGCCGAACGGGTCGATCACCTGGCCGTGCCGGGTGCCCCAGAAACTGTCCGCCAGCGGATGGAACACCTCCGCCCCGGCGTCGAGCGCACGCTGCCACAGCGCGTCCACGTCGTCGGTGCTGATCTGCAGCGCGCCGTAGGTGCCGCCCAGGGCGCGCGGCGAGACGATGCCCAGCTCGGGGAACTCGTCGGCGATCCGCACCTCGGAGTCGCCGATCCACAGCTCCACGGACACCAGCTTGCCGCTGGGCAGCGGGATGCGGCCGCGTTCGCGCGCGCCGAACGCCATGGCGTACCACCTGGCGGCGTGTGCCGCGTCGTGCACCACCAGGTGCGCGGAGATCGTGGCCATGCGTGCGACTATACAGTTTGTCTAGACAGCATGTATAGACAAACCGAACTGATAGCTTCTCCGCCCGTGACGAACGGACCAGGAACGCCGAAACGGGCACCCCGCCGGCACGGCCGACGATCGGCCCCGATCTCGACAACGTCGGGGCAGGACCTGCGGGAGGCGATCCTGGCCGCCACCGAGCACCTGCTGGCCTCGCACCGGTTCGGCGACCTGAGCGTCGCGGACATCCTGACCGCCGCGAGCGTGTCCCGGGGTAGCTTCTACTTCTACTTCGACGGCAAGCACGACGTGCTCGCCGAGCTGGTCAAAAGGGTGGTCGCGCGCGGGCACGAGGCCGCCGAGCCCTGGCTGGCCACTCCGGACGGCGGCACGGCGGGCAAGGCCGACGCGCTGCGCGCCGGGACCGCCGCCGGCGCCCGCCTCTGGCTCGCGCACGCCCCGGTGCTGCGCGCGATCGTGGAGAACTGGCGGACCGACCCCCGGCTGACCGCGCTGTGGCTGGACCAGATGCGGACCTTCACCGACGCCGCCGTCCGCCAGATCGAGTCCGACCCGGTGGCCACCGCGCGGCTGGCCGGCCGGAACGTCGAGGCCGTCGCCGGCGGCCTGTGCTGGCTCGGCGAGCGGCTCTACTACCTGGCCGCCTGCGGCGTGGCGCCCTACGACGACGAGGACACCCTGATCGACACCCTGTCCCACTTCTGGACCTCGACGCTCTACGGCGAGCCCCCGCCCGGCGCGACGGGGGTCGGAGCTACCGTGCCGGGATGACCACAGCGACCGAGCCGATGCGGCTGCGGGTCGAGACCTGGGACCCCGCCTACGGCGCGAGCACCGAGGAACCGGCCGAACTGGGCCGCTCCAGCGCGCAGGTCACGCTGGACGTCGAGGTCGACGAGTCGCGCTGGCGCCCGGTCGACCCCGACCCGAGCGCGGACCGCACCGAGGCGGCGGTGCTGTTCGTGGACGGCGTGCGCCGGATCGACGCGATGGCCTGGATCCCCGGGCCGGACAGCGACCCGGACACCGTCTCGCTCGCGCTCTGCGCCTCCTACGCCGCCGGCGCCGTGCGCTGCCAACCGGCCGGCGCCCGGCTGCTCACCGCCGAGGTCCGCCGGGGCCTGTTCAGCATCTCCGAGCGCGCCACCGACCTGCCCACCACTGCCGGGAGCTACCGGCGGGTCCGGGTGGCCGCGCACGGCGACCCCGGCCAGGACCTCAACCTGGCCGTGCAGCGCGAGCTGGCCACCGTCGAAGCGGCGGTGGCCGAGTCCGCCGCGCTGGAGTCCGGCGGTGGCGACGACGTGCTGGTGGTGGACGGCCCACTGCGCGGCCGGGCGCACCTGCCGCGCGCGCTCGGCTTCATCAAGACGCACCGCAGCGAGTACCTGCCGCCGGCCCAGCACCGCATCGTCGGCGCCCTGGAGCCCGGCCAGCGCACCCCGGTGTTCGCGCTGGGCACCAGCTGGCGGCGCTGCTCGTGGTACCTCAAGCTGCCCGGCCGCCCCGGCGCGCCGTGGGCAGGGGTGGTGCGGGTGGAGTGCTCGGCGGAGCTGCCGGTGGCCGAGGTGGTCGAGCTGGCCAACCGCTCGCAGCCGATGCTCGCCCGGTACGCCTCGTCCGAGTACAAGGACGCCCGCGCCCCGCAGAACCTGTACCCGATCGCCGGCCTGGAGCGCGAGCTGCGCCGCCGCCTCGGTGACCGCGCGCTGCTCTACCGCGCCATCCGGAGGGCCGCGATCTCAATGTGACGGTCTAATGTGATCGCCGTGACAGACATCGGCTTCGTGGACCGGGTGGCCATCGTGACCGGGGCCGGTGGCGGCCTGGGCCGGACCTACGCGCTGGAGCTGGCCGCCCGCGGCGCGTCTGTCGTGGTCAACGACCTCGGCGGGTCGGCGGCCGGGGTCGGCGCGGACGCCTCCGCCGCGCAGAAGGTCGTCGACGAGATCCACGCGGCCGGCGGAGCCGCCGTCGCCTCGCACGACTCGGTGGCCACGCCCGAGGGCGGCCAGGCCATCGTCTCGGCCGCGCTGGAGGCGTTCGGCAAGGTCGACATCGTGATCAACAACGCCGGCATCCTGCGCGACAGGACGTTCGCCAAGCTCGCCCACGAGGACCTGGACGCCGTGCTCGACGTGCACCTCAAGGGCGCCTTCCATGTCACCCAGCCGGCGTTCCGGGCGATGAAGGAGAACAACTACGGCCGGATCGTGTTCACCGCGTCCAACGCCGGCGTGCTCGGCAACTTCGGCCAGACCAACTACGGCGCGGCCAAGATGGGCCTGGTCGGGCTGAACAATGTGCTCGCCCTCGAAGGCGCCAAGAACAACATCAAGAGCAACGTGATCTGCCCGCTCGCGCGCACCCGGCTCACCGAGGAGCTGCTCGGCCCGCTCGCCGACGCCCTGGACCCCGAGCTGGTCACCCCGATGGTGGTCTACCTGGCCAGCGAGGCCTGCGAGTACACCCACGAGATCTTCTCCGCCGGCGGCGGCCGGTACGCCCGGATGTTCGTCGGCCTGACCCCCGGCTGGTTCGCCGGCAAGGGCGCCGCCGTGTCCGCCGAGGACGTGGCCGCGCACCTCGACGACATCCGCGCCCAGGACGGCTACATCGTGCCTAGCTCGGTGACGGACGAGCTCGGCGCCCTGCTCCCGCTGCTGCAATCGGACTAGCCCGGTACCCGAGCCAGGTCACCAGCGCGGCGAGGGCGACGAACAGCGCCGAGGTGATGGCCTGCAGCGGCCAGTAGTGGGCGTCGGGCTGGTAGTTCTTGTAGACCTGGGTGATGCCGGCGGCCCGCAGGCAGTCTTGTCGCCATGACAGTTCTGAGCAGAAAAAGCCGGCCTCGTCGAGAGATATCTCGAAGCTGCCGGCCTTGTAGCCGAAGCTCCGGCCGAAGGCATCGTCGGGAACCGCGAAGAAGTTCCCCTTCTCGTCGATGACGGCCGGAACGGTGACCCGCGGTCGGGCAGGTAGTCGTAGCGGGTCAGCAGGACGGCCAGGAAGATGGCGCTCCAGGCCAGGACGGTGGCGACGGTCGCGGTCATGGTGCCGCGCAGCAGCGCCCCGGCGGCGGCGGCGATCGCGAACGCCAGCAGCAGCGAGCCGACCGGGGCCACCCCGGTGATGTCGAACTGCAGCGGCTTGATGCGCGCCGCGGGCGAGAGCGAGTCGAACGGGCGCAGCGCCCAGCCGGCGAGCGCGGTGAGCGCGGCCATGCCGAGCGCCGGCGGGATGACGACGGTCAACGAGGCGGCCCACCACCGGAGCCGGGAGGTCCGCTGGGTCAGCGCCAGCAGGTGCGTCCGCTGTTGCAGCTCGCGCCCGTAGAGCCCGACCCCGCAGATCCATCCGACCAGCGGCGCGACCGCCCACAGCCCGATCCGCGCGACCCCGCCGAAGCCCGGGTAGGGGCTCATGAACGCGAGGTTCACGTCGCGGCACCTCGGCGCGTCCAGGCAGGCCCGGACGCCGAGGCTCGACGCGTCCGTGACGAGCACGATGTGGCCCACGGTGAGCGTCACGGCGGCGAGCAGCAGGATCGCGGCGCTGAGCAGCAGCGCGGTGCGCTGGCGGCGCCAGACCAGCCAGATCATGCGACCTCCTCCCGGCCCGGCGCCCGCAGATAGCCCATGACCAGGTCGTCCAGGGTCGGGGTGCCGCGCCGGTAGCCCGCCGGGGCCGCCGTGCCGTGGATCAGGGCCGAGGTCTGCCGGCCGCGCGTCACGTGGTGCACCACCGTGGCGGGGTCCAGCGCGGAGGCGTCGGCCGGCCCGGTGACGTGGGAATGGCCGGCCAGCAGCGCGTCGATGTCGCCGGCGAGCGTCACGGCGCCGTCGCGGAGCACGACCAGGTGGTCGCAGGCGTCCTCGAGGTCGGCGAGCACGTGCGAGGACATCAACACGGCCATCCCGGACTCGGCGACCTCGCCGAGCAGGGTGCCCATCACGTCGCGCCGGGCCAGCGGGTCGAGCTCGGCCAGCGGCTCGTCGAGCAGCAGCAGCGACGGCCGGCGGCCGAGCGCGACGGCCAGCGCGACCCGGGCGCGCTGGCCGGGGGACAGCTCCCGGATGCGCTGCCGAGGGCCGATGCCGGCGGCCGCCACCAGCGAGCGCGCGTAGCCGGCGTCCCACCGCCCGCCCCGGTTGAGCACCGCGGCGGCGCGGAGCATCTCGGCGACCCGGAACCCGGGGTAGAGCGGCTTGTCCTGCGCCAGGAAGCTCATCTCGGCGGGCATCCGGCGGCGGTCGATCGGCTCGCCGAACACCTCCACCCGGCCGCCGGTGGGCTCCAACAGCCCGGTGGCCAGCATCAACAGCGTGGTCTTGCCCGCCCCGTTGGGGCCGACCAGCGCCGCGACCCGGCCGGCGGGCAGCTCCACCGTGGCCTCCCGCAACGCCCAGTGCCGGCGGCCGAACCGCTTGGCCACCCGTTCGAGCCGTAGCGCGGGCCCGCCGTCATTCATCCGTTCCCCCTCCGTAGTGTCCGTCCCGTACGTCGGCGACCAGCGCGTCCACGTCCTCGCGCGCCAGCCCGGCCGCGCGCGCCCGCGCCATCCAGGCGTCCAGCTCCGCGCGCAGCCGTTCGTCCCCGTCCGTCCCCGGCCGGGCCAGCGACCGCAGCACGAACGTGCCCAGGCCGGGCCTCGGCCGCACCAGGCCTTCGCGTTCCAGCTCCCGATACGCCTTGAGCACCGTGTTCGGGTTGACGGCGGTGGCGGCCACGACCTCCTTCGCGGTGGGCAGCCGGTCGCCCGGTCGCAACGTGCCCAACCGAAGCGCCTGCGTGACCTGCGCCACGATCTGCAGGTACGTCGGCACCCCCGACCGCCGCTCGATCCGGAACTCCACCCCGGCCAACCTGCTTTCACTAAGTAATTAGTGGAATGGTGGTGGCGCGGCGGATCGACTGTCAAGCCCGAACCCGGGTAACGATGTAGTACACGGTCGTAGTACGCTTCTCGCCGTGTCCGAGGTGCCGGTACGCGACCTGAACCAGAACACCGCCGGTGTCCTGGCCAGGGTCAAGCGTGGCGAACAGATCGACATCACGGAGCGGGGCGCGGTCATCGCTCGCTTGATCCCGGCCCAGGTGAGTCCGCTCGCCGAGCTGATCGCGTCGGGCAAACTTCACCCGGCCACCGCCAGCGGGCCGGTCCCGCGACCGTCGGGCCCGGTTCGTACCGATCACGAGGCCGGGGAGCTGCTTCGCGAGATGCGCGACGACGAGCGGTTCTAGCGTGCCGAGTGCCGACCTGATCTACCTGGACACCGCCGCGCTGGTCAAGCTGGTGCGGCGGGAGCCGGAGAGCGACGCGCTGGCCGACTGGCTCGATACGCGAGCCGACGCCATGCTGGTGTCCTCCACGCTTGCCGAGGTCGAGCTGCCCAGGGCGTTGCGCCGTACCGAGCCGGAGTTGCTCGGTGACGTGCCGGCGCTGCTGTCACGGGTTGCCCGCTACGAGATCGACGACCTGGTCAGGTCCACGGCCGCGGCGTATCCCGAACGCACCCTCCGCTCGCTCGACGCGATCCACCTGGCGACCGCACGGGCCGTGTTCGGCGGCAGGCTGAGCGCGTTCGTGACCTACGACCGCCGCCTGCGGGGCTGCGCGGAGACGCTCGGCCTGCCGGTTCGATCACCGTCGGGCTGACCGGGCGAGCCGGCTTGCGGGTGGCTGCCGGACCCGAGAAGCTGAACGCGCAACGAAGCGGCCGGAGGGAGCGCGGCATGGACGTGGTGGAGTTCCGGCCGGAGCGTGAGCAGTACGCGTGGACGTTCGGCGGCGTCGCGCCGGTGGCCACGGTGACGCCGGGCACGGTGCTCAAGCTGTGGACCGAGGACGCCTTCGCCGGGCGGATCCGGTCGGTGGACGACCTGCCCACCGCGTCCTTACAGATGCCGGACGTCAACCCGCAGACCGGGCCGTTCCACGTCGAGGGCGCCGAGCCCGGCGACACGCTGGCGGTGCACTTCGTGAGCATCGAGCCGGCCAGGGACTGGGCGGCGTCCAGCACGATCCCGTTCTTCGGCGGCCTGACCGGCACCGACCGCACAGCCACCCTGCAGGAGCCGCTGCCCGAGCGCACCTGGATCTACCACCTGGACCGGGCCCGCGGCACCGTCACGTTCCAACCGCACGGCGACGGCCCGAGCATCGACCTGCCGATCGACCCGATGCACGGCACCGTCGGGGTCGCCCCGCCCGCCCGCGAGGTCCGCTCCTCGCTGGTGCCCGACACGTTCGGCGGCAACATGGACACCCCGGAGATGCGCGCGGGCGTGACCTGTTACCTGGGCGTGAACGTGCCGGGCGCGCTGTTCTCCATCGGCGACGGGCACTACCGGCAGGGCGAGGGCGAGGCCTGCGGCACGGCGGTGGAAGGCGCCATGAACACCACGCTGCTGGTGGAGCTGATCAAGTCCGGGGCGAACGGAGCCCGCACCCCCGCCTGGCCCCGGATCGAGTCCGACGACGCGATCATGGTGGTCGGCTCGGCGCGGCCGCTGGAGGACGCCTGGCGGGCCAGCCAGGTGGAGATGATCGACTGGCTGGGCGAGCTGCTCGGACTGGACCGGCTGGACGCCTACGAGCTGCTCACCCAGATCGCGGAATGCCCGCTGGCCAACGTCTGCGACGTCAACTACAGCGCGGTCACCAAGGTGGCCAAGTCGCTGCTGCCGCCGGTGCGAGCGTTCGGCGGCATGCACGCCTACCTGCGCGAACAGGCCGCCGGCCAGAGATAGGAGCTGCACATGGATCTCGGACTAAAGGACCGGCGGGTGCTGGTCACCGGCGGCAGCAAGGGCATCGGCAGGCGGATCGCGGAGACGTTCGCCGACGAGGGCGCCCAGGTGGCCATCTGCGCCCGCAACGCCGACGAGGTGAAGGCCACCGTGGAGGCGCTGGCCGCGCGCGGCGGGCGGGCCAGCGGGCGCGCGCTGGACGTGGCCGACGAGGCCGCGCTGGCCGCCTGGGTGACCGACACCGCCGCCGAGCTGGGCGGGCTGGACGTCCTGGTGGCCAACGTGAGCGCGCTGGCCATCCCGGACGATGCGGACAGCTGGCGCGCCGAGTTCGAGGTCGACCTGATGCACACCGTGCGCCTGGTGACCGCCGCCCTGCCCTACCTGGAGCGCAGCGACGCCGCCTCCGTGGTCGCGGTGTCCAGCGTGTCCGGCCGTGAGATCGACTTCGCCGCCGGCCCGTACGGCACGTTCAAGGCCGCGCTGATCCACTACATCCAGGGCCTGGCGTACCAGCTGGCCGCCAAGGGCATCCGGGCGAACACCGTCTCGCCCGGCAACGTCTACTTCCCCGGCGGCGTCTGGGAGAACATCGAGCAGAGCAACCCGGACCTGTTCGCGCACGCGCTGGGCCTGAACCCGACCGGCCGGATGGCCAACCCCGAGGAGGTCGCGCGCGCCGTCGTGTTCGTGGCCAGCCCCGCCGTCCCGTTCATGACCGGCACCAACCTCGTGGTGGACGGCGCCCTCACCCGAGGCGTCCAGTTCTGACGGTGGCGGGGAATGTCCGGACTGGTGGCGGCGGCGCGGGAGCGGCTGGGCCTGGTGGGGGTGTGGCTGGCGCCGCCGACCCTGGGACACCGGCATCGCGAACGTCTGGGCGCGCCACGGCGCGGCCATGCACGCCGGCGCGGCGACGCTGGCCGAGGCCTACCCCGGCCGGTTCGTGCTCGGGGTCGGGGTGAGCCATCGCGGCCTGGTCGAGCTGGTCGGGGGCGACTACCGCCGGCCGGTGGACCACATGCGCGGCTACCTCGACGACATGGACGCCGCGCGCCCCCGGTCCCTCGAGCCGCCGCAACCGTTCGTCCGGGTCCTCGCCGCGCTCGGGCCGAAGATGCTGGACCTGGCGCGCGACCGCACCGACGGCGCGCTCCCGTTCCTGGTGCCCGTCGAGCACACCGAGCGCGCCCGCCAGGCCCTCGGCCCCGACCGGCTGCTGGTGACCCACCAGGCCGTCGTGCTCGAACGCGACCCGGCCGCGGCCAGGGCGATCGTGCGGGCCAACTTCGGGTCCCTCGGCGATCCCTCCTCGGTCTACGCGCGCAACCTCGCCAGGCTCGGCTACGGGCCGGACCACCTCGCGGACGGCCTCAGCGACCGCCTGGTCGACGCCCTCGTCGCCCGGGGTGACGAGGCCGCCATCGCCCGCCGCGTCCGCCACCACATCGACGCCGGCGCCGATCACGTCCTGATCCACCCGCTCACCAGCGAAAACGTCCTGACACGCCCCACCCCGGAGGACGCGCTGGTCGCCGCCCAGACCCTGGAGCACCTCGCCCCGGCCCTGATCAACACAGGTGGTGCCTAGCCCCACCACTGGACGAGCAGAAGGTGGACCTCCTGAGGCTCTTCCAGGATCAGGTACACCACCCTGCCCGGCGCGGCCCGGGCCGAACGCCCAGCGGCGCACCGCGCCGTCGGGGTTGTCCTCGTGCTGCGGGGTGCCGTTCCACGGGGTGAGCTGGAGGACTTCCAGGAGCGTGGCGTAATCGTCCAGGGCCTGCCGCGGCAGGGCGGCGACCTGCGAGAACGTCTGCGGGTCGGGGACGATCCGGTACACCTCAGGCGCTGGCCTGCCGTCGCCGTACCAGCTCCGTCATGTCCTCGAACGACCCGGCGTCCGGGTTGGCGCCCGTGCGCGTGATCTGCTCGGCCTTGGCCAGCATCCGGTAGTACGAACCGGGCTCGTGCATCTCCATGTAGGCGGTGTGCCGCCACTTGTTCAGCAGTTCGTGCAGGTCGGCGAGGTCCTGTGACTGCTTCACCCGTTCCAGCACAATCCGCCACTCGCGGTCGAACTCGACGGCCAGCGTCGACGTCAAGCACGCCCTGATGGCCTGTGGATCCGGCGGGGGCGGACCCGGCGCGGGATCCGAGGCCGCAGCGGGGGAAGCCATGACGAACACGATAGATGCCGCGGCCGGGCGAAGCGCCACCGCGCCCGAGGGACACGCGCTACGACAGGCCCAGGGCGGCGGCGATCTCGGGGTAGCCGGCGCCGGCCTGGCCGGCGTAGAAGGCGTCGGCGTCGGCCCGGCTGTCGGCGCTGTTGCGGACCCTGGCCAGCACGTACAGCCGCGCCAGGTGGGCCGCCGCCCGTTCGGTCTCCGGTAGTTGCGGGTCCGCCGGGCCGAACGGCGCCTGCTCGGTGCGCAGCCCGACCAGCCGCCGGGCCCACCGCCATGCCAGCTCGGCCACCTCGCGGTCCAGTTCGGCGAGCTCGGCCTCGGTGAACTCCCGGCAGTGCATGGACCCGCCATGGCCCCGGCCCGCCGTCGATCCAGCCGTCGATCCAGCCATCGCACCACTGTCGTCGCCCAGCGCCGGTCAGGCAAGGCCTGGGACGACACAGCTTCATGAGCAACAAAATGACGAATTTGTGGCTCTGTCGTAACTGTGACGCGGATCGCTAGTTGTACCGGGCGAACCTCGTGGAGCCGGGCTCGACCGGCGCTTTTCTCGACGTGGAGGACGCGGGTGGACATCTTGGCGCGCTCCGGTCGGACCCGTGTGGGTGGGGTCTGGGTCACAGTGTCACGCCGGGTGCACGAGTCGTTCGTGACCGCCGGCCGGATGCTGGTCATGTCTCTGGACGCGGTGCGGTACCTGGTGACTGGGCGGTTCCCGTGGAAGGAGTTCGTCTCCCAGGCGTGGTTCGTGGTCTCCGTCGCGGTGGTTCCCACGCTCCTGGTCGCCGTGCCGTTCGGGGTGATCATCTCGATCCAGATCGGCAGCCTGGCCCAGCAGGTGGGCGCCACCTCGTTCGTGGGGGCGGCCAACGGGCTCGGGGTGATCAGGCAGGGCGCGCCGATCGTGGTCGCGCTGCTGCTGGCCGGCGCGGTCGGCTCGGCGATCTGCAGCGACCTCGGCGCGCGCACCATCCGCGAGGAGATCGACGCGCTGGAGACGATGGGCATCTCGCCGGTGCAGCGGCTGGTGGTGCCCCGGGTGCTGGCCACGACCCTGATCGGGATGCTGCTCTGCGGGGTGGTGGCGTTCGCCGGGGTGCTCACCGGGTTCCTGTTCAACGTGCTCGCCCAGGGCGGTACCCCTGGCAGCTACGTGTCCTCGTTCGCGGCGTTCGCGCAGCCGGCCGACCTGGTGCTGGCGGAGGTCAAGTCGGCGGTGTTCGGCGTGCTGGTGGCGCTGGTGGCCTGCTACAAGGGGCTGACGGCGAAGGGCGGGCCGAAGGGCGTCGCGGACGCGGTGAACGCCTCGGTGGTGCTGTCGGTGGTGCTGCTGTTCGCGGTGAACGTGGTGATCACCGAGATCTACGCGACGGTCGTCCCGCAGCGGCTCGGCTGAGGAGCGGACATGACTCAGGCGTACTCCCGACCCGTCCGGGTGGCCACGGCGGCGGCCCGGCGGCCGTACCTCGCGCTGGCCGGGCTCGGGCATCAGGCGACGTTCGTGGCCAGGGCGCTGGGGGCGATCCCGCTGACCCTGCGCTACTACCCCGGCGAGGTGCTGCGGCTGCTCGGGGACATCTGCTGGGGCAGCGGGGCGATCGTGGTGGGCGGCGGCACGATCGGGGTGATGGTGCTGCTGGCGCTGTTCACCGGCGCCTCGGTGGGCATCGAGGGGTTCAACGCGCTGGACATCCTCGGGCTCGCGCCGCTGACCGGGTTCGTCTCCGCGTACGGCAACACCCGCGAGATCGCGCCGCTGGTGGCGGCGGTGGCGTTCGCCTCCCAGGGCGGCTGCCGCTACACAGCGCAGCTGGGCTCGATGCGCATCTCCGAGGAGGTCGACGCGCTGGAGTCGATGGCCATCCGCCCGCTGCCGTACCTGGTCACCACCAGGGTGATCGCCGCGTTCCTGGCCATGATCCCGCTGTACCTGATCGGCATGGGCGGCAACTACCTGGCGACCCAGCTGGTGCTCGGGCTGGGGTACGGGCAGTCGTCGGGCACGTACCTGCACTACTTCCACGAGTTCCTGGTGCCGGTGGACATCTTCTACTCGGTGTTGAAGGCGGTGGTGTTCGTGGTCATCGCGACGTTGATCCACTGCTACTTCGGCTACTACGCCTCGGGCGGGCCGCAGGGCGTCGGCCAGGCCTCGGGAAGGGCGATCCGCAACAGCATCATCGCCATCGTCGTCACCGACATGCTGATCACCATGGCGCTGTGGGGGTTCGACCCCGGCGTGCGGATCTCGGGGTGACGGGCGATGCCTTACGTCGTCGATGTCACCGGTCGCGGGCCGTCCACCGGCGCGCTGGCCCGGCGCGGGCTGGTCGCGTTCGGAGTGCTCGCGGTGGTGGTCGTGTTGCTGTTGATGCAGTACAGGGGGGTGTTCCGGGGAAGCTTCCCGGCCACCGCGCTGGTCGCCGACGTCGGGGACGGGGTGCGGGCGGGCGCGGACGTCAAGCTGCGCGGGGTGCTGGTCGGCATCGTCGGGGACGTCCGGGTGCGGCCCTCGGCCCGGCGGGGGTTGCCGAGCCATGAACTGGAGTTGGAGCTGCGGCCGGAGCTGGCGGCGGGCATCCCGGCCGGGGTGACGGCCAGGGTGGTGCCCACGAACATCTTCGGCGCGCCGTCCGTGGAGCTGCTCGACCCGCGAGCCCCCGGGAACGCACCGCTCGCGCGCGGCGCCGTCATCCTCGGCGACGAGTCCGAGCAGACCGTCCAGTTGCAGACCGTGCTGAACCGGCTGGACAAGGTGCTGCGCGCGGTGCACCCGGCCCAGCTGAACGCCGCGCTGACGAACATCGCCGACGCGCTGCGCGGGCGGGGCCAGCGGATCGGCTCGATCATCGACCGGCTGGACCCCTACCTGACCACCCTGAACGGGCACACCGACGACTTCACCGCCGACGTGCGGCTGCTCGGCACCGGGCTGCAGGGCCTGGCCGACGCCGCGCCCGCGCTGCTGGACACGGTGGACAACGCGGTGGTCACCACCCGGACGATCGTGGAGAAACGCGACCGGCTGGCCGCGACGCTGGCCGGGGTCGAGACCACCGCCGACGGCGTGAACGGGATCCTGTCCGACAACTCCGACCGGATCATCCGGGTGGTCCGCGACGGCGCCGGCATCGCGGGCACGCTGGCCCCGCAGCGCGCGGTCATCCCGCGCTCGCTGGCCAGCCTCGGGCAGGGCGCCACCGCGCTGTCCGCCGGGCTGAACCGGCAGGCCGGCGGGGCGCTCTCGCTGGAGTTCAGCCTGACCCCGTTCGCCCCGTACACCGCCGCCGACTGCCCGCGCTACCCCGGGCTGAACGGCCCCAACTGCAAGGGAGCCGGTGGCACCGTCGGTCCCGTGGGCGGACCGGAGGAGGCCCGCACCATCGGCGCGATGCTTGGTGACAGGCCGGTCGGCGCGGCCGGCGTGCTCCTGCTCGGACCGATCGCGCGCGGCACGACGGTGGTGACGCCGTCATGAGCGTGCGGGCCGAACTGGTCAAGCTCGTCGTGTTCGGGACGGCCGCGCTGGCCGTGCTGGTGCTGCTCTGGGGCACGCTGGTGAACGCCACCGGCGGCGAGACCCGAACCTACACCGCGGAGTTCACCGACGTCTCCGGCCTGAAGCCGGGCGACAACGTGCGGGTCGCCGGCGTCAGGGTGGGCCGGGTGGACGACATGGAGCTGGTCGGCACCCGCGCCTTCGTCACCCTGTCGGTGCGCGCCGAGCAGCCGGTGTTCGAGAACACCCGGGTGGTCATCCGCTACCAGAACCTGGTCGGCCAGCGGTTCGTGGCGCTGGTCCCCGGCGAGGGCCGGGCCCGCCCGCTGGTCGACGGCGCGCGCATCCCGGCCAGCCGCACCGAGCCGTCGTTCGACCTGTCCGCGCTGCTGGGCGGCTTCGAGCCGCTGTTCACCGTGCTCTCGCCGGCGGACGTGAACCGGCTCTCGGAGAACATCGTGCAGGTGCTGCAGGGCTCCGGCCCCCGGATCGGCCCGCTGCTGGAGCAGACCGCCCAGCTGACCAACAACATCGCGGACCGCGACAAGATCATCGGCGAGGTGGTGGAGAACCTGAACGCGGTGCTCGACCAGCTCGCCACCAAGGACCCCGAGCTGGGGGAGCTGCTGGTGCAGGCCAGGCGGCTGGTGGACGGGCTGAACCGGGACAGCGGCCAGATCTTCGGCTCGCTGGGGCGGCTGCGCGCGTTCGCCGGCGGCGCGAACGACCTGGTCGGCGACGTCCGGCCGGATTTGCGGCGGGACATCGCGAAGGCCACCGAGGCGTCGAAGGTGTTCCTCGGTGAGAAGCGGGCGCTCGGGGACACCCTCGGCGGCTTCCCCGGGTTCCTCGGCGGGCTGGCCAGGGTCACGCAGTACGGCTCCTGGCTCAACCTGTACGCCTGCAACGTCACGATCTCGCCCGCTCCCGGGCTGCCACCGGTCCCGGTCGGGCTTCCCGGTGATCCGCACAGCGAGGTGTGTCGGTAATGCGGGCTTTAAAGGAGCGGAACCCGTTCTGGGTAGGGGTGATTGCGACGGCGGTCACCGTGGTAGCGGTGGTGCTGGCGGTGAGCGTGGGCACCCTGGGACTGGGCAAGGCCCGCTACACGGCGGAGTTCGCGCACACCGGCGGGCTGCGGGTGGGCGACGAGGTGCGGGTCGCCGGCATGGGCGTCGGCGAGGTGACCGGCACCGAGCTGGCCGGCGACCGCGTGCTGGTGTCGTTCCGGCTCGACCGAGGCGTATGGCTGGGCCGCGACACCGGCGCGACGATCAAGCTGGCCACCCTGCTCGGCGGGCGGTACGTGGAGCTGCGCCCGGCCGGCACCGCCGCGCTGCCCGACGAGAACATCCCGCTGGCGCACACCTCCGTGCCCTACGACCTGCAGAAGGTGCTCCAGACCGGCACCCCGCTGCTGGAGGACCTGGACGCACCCAGGTTCCGGCAGGCACTGGACTCGGTGAGCGCGAACCTGCGCGGCAACGGTCAGAAGATCACCGCCGCGCTGGACGGGCTGACCCGGCTCTCCGACGTGGTCACCAAGCGGCGCGAGCAGCTCTCCCACCTGGTGGCCAGCACCGACCAGGTGACCGAGCTGCTGGACCGGCGCAGCACCCAGATCGTCTCGCTGATGGGCCAGTCCGACACGCTGCTACGGGCGTTGCTGGCACGGCGCGAGCTGATCCGGGGACTGCTGGCCGACGCCGCCTCGCTCACCGACCAGCTGCGCGGGCTGCTCGCGGAGAACGAGGGCCAGATCCGCCCGCTGCTGGACAACGCCGCCGAGCTCACCGACGTGCTGCGCCGCTACGACGACGACGTGGACCGGGCGCTGGAGCTGCTCGCCCCGGCCGGGCGCTACCTGAACAACAGCCTGGGCAACGGCCCGTACTGGGACGTCTACCTGCCGTACTCGATCGTGCCCGACAACATCATTTGCCGAACCGGCCAGGTCCCGGGGTGTCGCTGATGAGACTGCTCGTTTTGCTGACGGCGTTGCTCGCGCTCGTAGCCACGGCGGGCTGCGGGGTGTTCACCCCCGCGCCGATGGTGGTCACCGCCCAGTTCCGGGACTCCGTCGGGCTCTACGAGGGCAACGACGTGACCATCCTCGGGATCAAGGTCGGCACCGTGACCAGGATCCGGCCCAGCGGCACCCACGTGACCGCCGAGCTGGCCATCGACCCGGGCACGAAGATCCCCGCCGACGCCGGTGCGGTGACCATGTCCCCGTCCGTGGTCACCGACCGCCGGGTGGAGCTGACCCCCGCCTACCGGGGCGGCCCGATGATGCGCGACGGCGACCTGATCCCGCTGGACCGCACCCGCACCCCGGTGGAGATCGACAGGGTGTTCGCCGCCGCCGACCGCCTCGCGACCCAGTTGTCCGCCGCCGAGTCAGGCCGCCCCGCGCTGGGCGGCGCCGTAGACACCGCCGCCGAGACGTTCAAGGGCAACGGCGACAAGCTGCGGGCGGCGCTGCGCGGCATAGCCGACACCGTGAGCGTCGGCGCCGACTACCGCGACCAGCTGGTCGAGCTGATCCGCAACGTGGACCACCTGACGAAGACCGCCGCCGAGAACGACGCCACCATCCGCTCCTTCTCCACCCACCTCACCGAGGCCACCGCGCTGCTCGACGGGCAGGGACCCAACCTGGTGCGGGTGCTGGACAACACCGTCGAGCTGCTGGACCGAGCGGACAAGGTCATCTCGGAGAACCGGGGACCGGCCCGGCACACCATCGACAACCTGCGCGTCACCGCGCACACCATGGCCGGCCGGACCCGCGAGCTGGCCGAGTCGGCGGACGTGCTGCCCACCACGTTCCACAACCTGGTCGGGATCATCGACCCCCAGCGCGGGCGGGCCAGGGTGCACGCCGGGCTGGACCAGATCCTGCTGGACCACCAGCTGCTGCAGCTGGCCTGTCAGCGGGTCACGGTGCCGGCGGTGTGCACGGGCATCGGCGGAGGCGGCGGCAGCCCGGTCACGAACAGCCTCAGCCAGCTGCTGCTCGGCGGTGCCCGGTGATCCGCCCGATGATCCGCCTGGTGTGCGCGCTGGTGACGGCCGGCGCGGTTGCCGGCACAGCGCTGGCCGGCTGTTCGGTGGCGGCCACCGACCTGCCGCTGCCCGGCGGCGCCGTCGAGGGCGAGACGTACCGGCTGACCGCCGTGTTCGCCGACGCCCTGAACCTGCCGGACGGCGCGCACGTCAAGCTGAACGGGGACGACATCGGCCGGGTGCGGCGGATCGAGGCCGTCGACTACACCGCCCGCGTCGGCATGGACGTCCGCACAGACGTCCCACTGCCGAAGGGGACCACCGCCGAGCTGCGCCAGGCCACACCGCTGGGCGAGGTGTTCGTCGCACTGCACCCGCCGGCCGCGCCCGGTCCTGGCCGCCCGCTACGGGACGGCGACGTGATCGGCCTGCCGGACACGGCGGCCGCCGCCAGCGTGGAGGACCTGCTGGCCTCGCTGTCCTCGGTGGTCAACGGCGGCGGGCTGGTCCAACTGCAGACGATCGTGCACGAGCTGAACGACGCCCTGGACGGCCGGGCGGCCACCACCGGGCACCTGCTCGGGCAGGGCCACGACACGCTGGCCACCCTGAACGCCCGCACCCAGGACATCGACCGGGTGCTGGAGTCCACCCGGCGGCTGACCGCGACGCTGCGCGCCCGCTCGGACACCGTGGACGCCGCGTTCGCCGACCTCACCCCCGGCATCGCCACGCTGGCCGACCAGACCGACGCGTTCACCCGCGCGCTGGGCTCGGCCGGCCGGCTGGCCGACACCGGCGACCGGCTGATCGACGCCGGCGGTCGCGACCTGCGCGCCCTGATCCGCGACCTCGGCCCCGTCCTCGACGGGTTCGCCCAGACCAAGCCCTACCTGGGCCCCTCGCTGCGCAGCGTGATCTCCTTCGGCAAGATCGTGGAACGGATCACCAAGGGCGAGTCCGGCGCGATGAACGCCGAGGTCACCCTCCTGCCGTTGATCTCGCTGCCCCGCCCGGGAGACAACCTGCCCGGCCCGGACGACCTCGTCGACGGCGGCCGCTCGCTGTCCCAACACCTGGAGCACCAGCTCCGCACCCTGGGCGGCTCGGGCGGTGGCCGATGAGAGCCCGAGGACTGGCCACGATCCTTGCGGTGCTCGCCATGCTCGCGATCGGCCTAACCTACCTGCTGGTCGCCGTGGTGCAGATCGACCCGTTCCGCGCCCCGATGCGGATCACCGTCAACCTGGCCCGCTCCGGTGGCCTGCTGGACCACTCCGGCGTCACCTACCGCGGCTACCCGGTCGGGCGGGTGAACGCCATCGAGCTGCGCCCCGGCGGGGTGCGGGTGGTGGTGGCCGTCGACCCGGACACCCGCATCCCGGCCGACACCGACGTCGCGGTGGCCAACCTGTCCGCGGCCGGCGAGCAGTACCTGGACTTCCGCCCCCGCACCGAGCGCGGCCCGTTCCTGGCCGACGGCGCCGTGATCGACCAGCGCGACACCCGGCTGCCCACGCCGTTCACCGACACCGTCAACCATCTCGCCACCCTCGCCGGCCAGATCGACCCGGCCAAGGTGGCGGTCGTGGTGGACGAGATGTCCAAGGCCTTCAACGGCTCGGCCCCGGACATCGCGAGGGCGCTGGACGGCGGCGACTTCCTGCTCGCCGGCCTGGAGGAGGTGCTGCCGGAGACCGTCAGCACGCTGCGCAACGGCCGGATCGTGCTGGGCACCGTCAACGACCTGCGTCCCGAGCTGCGCGAGTTCGCCGACTCCGGCCGGAGCCTGACCGGGCGGCTGCGCGACGCCGACCCCACCATCCGCACCCTGCTGGACGACACGCCCGAGCACCTGAAGCTGATCGACGACGTGGTCCGCGAGGACGGCCCGTCGGTGGCCGCCCTGCTCGGCGACCTGGGCACGGTGACGCACGTGGTGGCCACCCGGCTGCCGGCGATCTCCCAGTTCCTTCCCGAGCTGGCCAGGGTCGGCCCGGCCGCCGCGCTGATCGTCAAGGACGGCAAGGCGCAGGTGCTCGCCGACCTCTACCCCCGCCCGAGCTGCGACTACGGCACCCCGCGCCGGTCGCCGACCATCGACGGCAGCCCACCGCCGCGGATCTACAAGTACTGCACTCAAGAAGGCCCCCGCCTGCAGCAGCGCGGCTCGGCGAACGTGCCCCGCCCGCGCGGCGACGACACCGCCGGGCCACCGCCGGGAGCCGACCCGAACGAACGCGCCCGAGGCCCCCGGCACTACGGCGGCTGACGCACCCGACCAGGAGGCGAGAGATGACCACCACAGAAACGGTCGAGACACCGGACCAGACCGAGACACCGAGCCGCCGACGCCGTTTCCCACTCGAGCTGTCGATGCCGGTCACGATCGCGCTCGCCGCCGTCCTGGCGCTCGCGCTGGCGGCCGCCGCGACCTGCGGCCTGCTGCTGTCCAACCACCTGGCCACCGAGCGCGCCGGCACCCAGGCGCTGGCCACCGCCAAGGCCTACGCCGTGACGGTCACCAGCTACGACTACGAGAACATCGACCGCAACTTCGCCGACGTGCTGGACGGTGCCACCGGCGAGTTCAAGGACCAGTACGGCGGCGCCAGCAAGCTCCTCCGGCAGCTGATCACCGACGCGAAGGCCAAGGCCACCGGCACCGTGCTGGAGGCCGCCGTCTCCTCGGCCTCCCCCGACCAGGTGGCGGTGCTGGTCTTCGTCGACCAGTCGATCACGAACGCGGTCTCGCCGCAGCCTAGGGTGGACCGCAACCGGGTGCTGATGACCCTGACCCGGCACGACGGCCGCTGGCTGGTGGAGAAGCTGGAGCTCATGTGACGAGCGGGATCGCCGGGGTGCGGGCACTGCTGGACCCGTCCCGGCTGGAGCGCGAGCCGGACGACGCCGCCGGCTACCTGGACCTGCTCGGCGACGCCGACGACCGGCCGCGCACCCTGGCCCAGCGGGCGATGCACAACAACTTCGTCGCCGCGATCTACCAGCGCTGGTGGCGTCCGAGCTTCGCGGCCGTGCTCGGGCTGGGCCCGCAGGACGAGGAAAAGCGCGACGCGGTGCGCGCTTTGGGCCTGGGCGGCGACAGGGACGGCGACGGTGAGCAGGGGCACGGACGGGTGCTCGACGTGGCGTGCGGCCCCGGCAACTTCACCCGGGCGTTCGCCGAGGCGCTGACCGGTGACGGGCTCGTCGTCGGGCTGGACGCGTCGCGGCCGATGCTGGCCCGCGCGGTCGCCGACAACGCGGTGCCCAGGGCCGGGTACCTGCGCGCGGACGCCCGGCGGCTGCCGTTCGCGGACGCCAGCTTCGACGCGGTGTGCTGCTACGCCGCGCTCTACCTGGTGCCCGAGCCGTTCACCGTGCTCGCGGAGATGCTCCGCGTGCTCGCCCCCGGCGGGCGGATCGCGCTGATGGCCAGCCGCCGCCCGTCCACCGAACCGATCCGCACCGCCGGCACCCTCCTCGCCGACCTCAACGGCCTGCGCCTGTTCGACGGCGACGAGCTGACCGCCGTGCTCCGCACCGCCGGCCTTGTCGACATCCGCCAGCGCCTCACCGGCCTGGCCCAGTTCGTCAACGCCCGCCGCCCGGGCTGAGCGCCGCGAGCAGCTCCTCCGCCGTGGGCTGCGCCATCGGCGGCGCGCCGTCCATCTCCGCGAGCGCGCCCCGCACCGCGGCGATCACCCGAGCGTCCCGGTAGACGTCCTCCGGTCGCCGCCCGAGCATGCCCATGACCGTGAAGTAGCCGCGGAACGCGACCGGGTCGACGGGCGAAGCCTTGCGCAGCTCGGCGAACGTGATCCGGTCGACGCCCGACGGCGCCGGCCGGGGCGCCGGGTCGCCGAGCACCGTGTGCCGCAGCCGCGCGAGCAGCTCGGCGTCGCCGACGGCCTGGTCGGCGAACCAGGGCTCGATGTTCTCGGCGATGGCCCTGTCCACGGCATGGGTCTGCAGCAGCGGGTCGTCGGCGTGCTCGTCCAGGATCTCGACCAGGTCCGACACGTTGCGCATGATCATGCTCAGCCCCCGGCCGAAGGTCGGGTTGGTGGTGCACAGCGAGTCGCCGATGACGTGCAGCCCGAGCACCACCGGCCGCCCGTCCACCACCAGCCGGCGCAGCGTGTTGTGCAGCCCGCCCATCACCGCGACGTCGGTGATCGGCTCCAGCCCGTCCAGCCACGCGGCGTAGTACGGGACGGTGCGCAGCGCCGAGGTGAACACATCGGGGTCGCGCGCGGGGCGGAACCTCCTGTCGACGGCCAGCGGCACCAACCCCAGCTGCATGGTGTCGTTGTCGCCACCCCAGAGCCCGATGACGAACTGGTCGAGCGGCACGACAGTGCGCGTCGTGGTCGGCCCCGGGAGCACCCCGCCGGGGCGCACCCGGTACTGCCGGCTGTAGTAGGCCAGCCCGCACTCGGCCACCGCCGTCGTGGACCGGCGCGCGCCCAGCTCGTCCAGCCACCGGTCCAGCGCGGAGCGCCGCCCGGACGCGTCGAGCACCAGGTCGGCGGTCAGCTCGGCGCGCTCGGTGCGGACCCCGACCACCCTCGGCGGGTCACCGGGCACGGCCCGCAGCCCGACCACCCGCTCGCCGCCGCGCAGCGTCACCCCGGGCTCGACCGCCGCCGCCCGCCGCAGCACCCAGTCGATCGTCGCCCGGCGGGTCATGAGCAGCGTCAATCGCTCGTCGCCCGGCCGGGCGGAGCGGTCCGGCAGGCTCGCCGGCATCTGCGAGGCCAGCGACGCCTCGACCACCCCCGCGTCGAGCATCGCCCGGTACACGTCGGGCAGCCGCTCGCTCATCAGCTGCCGGCACAGCGCCAGCACCACGTGCGGCTGGGCGAGCTGCGGCGCGGTGGCGCGGAACGCCTCGGCCGCGGCGGCCTCCACGTCGGCGGCCGGTTCGAGGCGCTCGCGCTCGAGCACCACCACCTCGTGACCCGCCCGCCCGAGCATGATCGCGGCGATCAGGCCGCCCGCGCTCCCACCGACCACCAGGATCTTCATGACGCCCCCTCACACCGACGCTGACATCGTCTCGGACAGGTACGCGCCCGGCGGCATCCCCACCGTGCGGCGGAACGCGGCCAGGAACGCGCTGGCGGTGGCGTAGCCCACGGCGTGCGCCACCCGGGACACCGGCTCGCCCTCGGCCAGCAGCGGCAGCGCCGTCCACATCCGCAGGTTTGTCCGCCAGCGCTCGAAGCTGGTGCCGGTCTCGGCCACGAACAGCCGGCTCAGGGTGCGCGGGCTGGTGCCGGCCAGCCGGGCGAACCCGGCCAGGCCGCGCCGGTCGGAAGGATCCTCGCGCAGCGCGTTCGCCACGGCCGCGGCACGGGGATCGGCCGGTATGCGCACCTCCAGCGGGGCTGCGGGCAGCGGCTCCAGCACGTCCAGCAGCACCGCCTCGGCGTGTGCGCGCCGCCGCTCGCCCAGGTCGTCCCGCCCGAGGTAGCCGATCAGCTCGGCGAACAGCGCCCCCGCCGCGAGCACCGTGGGCCGCCGCCAGTCCGGCGAGCCGTGACCGTCCGCCAGGTAGATGCCGGTCAGCAGCGCCTTGCGGGACGCCCCCGTCCTGTGCACCACGCCGCTGGGCATCCACAGCGCCCTGGTCGGCGGCAGCACCCACTGCTGGTCGGCCACCGCGACCCCGACCACGCCCCTCGGCGACCAGAGCACCTGCGATTGCGGGTGCGAGTGCGCCGGGAACCAGGCGCCGGTGTCCAGCGGGTACCTGCCGACGACGATCGCCGTCGACCCCACCACCGCGGGCACACCCGTCACGCTGCCGAGTCTGCCGCCCGCCCTGCCCTTGGCGTCAACTCGATATCGTCTGGCGTCAGGGCGCATTGCCGCCAACCCCGGCGCCCGGTTGGCTGGCCGGCATGCCGATGAACCTGCTGCACCGCAAGCTCTGCGCGTCCCGCCGATGGGCGCGCATGGTGGCCGAGCACCTGCCGCCCTCGCTGGACGGCATCGACCTCGGCGACGACGTGCTGGAGATCGGCCCCGGCTTCGGCGCGACCACCCGCGTGCTGGTCGACCTGGTACCCCGGCTGACCGCGCTGGAGATCGACGCCGACTCGGTGCGCGGGCTGCGCGGCGAGTTCGGCGACCGGGTGGAGATCGTGCACGGCGACGGCACCCGCATGCCGTTCCCGGACGGCAGGTTCTCCGCCGTCGTGTGCTTCACCATGCTGCACCACGTGCCCTCACCCGACCTGCAGGACAAGCTGTTCGCCGAGGCCCGGCGGGTGCTGCGCCCGGACGGGCTGTTCCGGGGCGTGGACAGCCAGCCGAGCCTGATGTTCCGGCTGCTGCACATCGGCGACACCATGGTCGTGCTCGACCCCGCCACCCTGGCCGGCCGCCTGCAACAAGCCGGGTTCGCCGAGGCCACCGTGCACCCCGCCGACGGGATCCTGGCGTTCACCGCCCACTAGTCCGGCATCGGGACGCCCAGCTCGGCGGCCCGGGCGGCGGCGTCCGCGGGGAAGATGTTGCGCAGCACGAACGGGTCGGCGGACAGCACCCAGCCGGGCGCGAGCGCGCGCGAGTAGCGCTCGAAGTAGATCAGCTGCTTGGCGAACAGGGTCAGCTCCGGCGGGTTCTCCCCGCTGAACTGGCGCGCGGTGGACAGCAGCATGTCGATGATCTTGCGGGTGTCCAGCCGGGCCAGCGGGACGTCCAGCAGCGGGCCGAACACCGTGCGCAGCGCCAGCCCGAGCTGGGCGTCGGTGCCCACCTCCGGGTCGAGCACGCCGAGATCGCGCAGCCCGCGCGCCACCCGCTCGAAGTCGCGGTCGAACACCGTGGTGTACAGCGCGTCGCGCAGCAGTGCGCGCCAGCACGGCGCCAGCTCGCCCATGATGCCGAAGTCCAGGAACGCCAGCCGCCCGTCGTCGAGCACCCAGATGTTGCCGGCGTGCGCGTCACCGTGGAACGGCCCGTGCACCGCCGCCGCCTCCAGCCAGGCCTTCACCCCGCGCCGCAGCGCCAGCCCGCCGTCCACGCCGCGCGCGGCCAGCTCGGCCGGCCGGTCCAGCGGCGTGCCGTACAGCCGCTGCATGCAGATCACCCTCGGCGAGCAGTACCGCCAGTGCACCTCGGGCACCGTCACGTGCTCGTTGTCCCCGAACGCGGCGACGGCGCCGCCGAAGCGCTCCTGGTTGCGCGCCTCCAGGGCGAAGTTGAGCTCCTGGCAGGTCACCTCGTAGAGCTGCTCCACGATGCCCGCCAGGCTGATCAGCCGGACCAGCTCCACCCGCCCGTCCAGCCGGTGCGCCAGCCGGTACATGATCCGCAGGTCGACGATCATCCGCCGGCCGATGCCCGGGCGCTGGACCTTGAGCACGGCGGGCCGGCCGTCCGGCAGCACGCAGGCGTGCACCTGCGCGATGGAGGCCGAGGCCAGCGGCGCGTCGTCGAACTCGGCGAACAGCTCGGACACCGGGCGGCCCAGCTCCTCGGCCACCAGCCGCCTGGCCCGCGCGGCCGGGAACGGCGGCATGTCGTCCAGGCAGCGCCCGGCCGCCTCGCTCAGCGGGTACGGGAACAGCCCCGGCGAGGACGCCATCAGCTGCCCGAGCTTGACGAACATCGGACCCAGCCGGCCGAACGCGTCGATGGCGCCGTCCGAGAGCGCCTCCGCCCGGGTGCGTCCCCCGTGACGACCGAGCGCCCACCGCAGCCAGGCCCGGAGCAGCCCGCCGCCGAGCACCGCGCAGACCACCACGATCCGACCCAGCTCCGCCAGCCCGAACCGGTCCAGGGGCGGCCGCCGAACCCCCAACGCCTCGGCCGGCGGCCCGGCCGCGGTTTCGGGCACCGGCGTCAGCGCGGCCGGCGGCGCCGCGCCGTCGGAGGCTGCTCGGGCGGGGTGAGCGCCGGGATGAGCAGCTCGCCGAGGAAGTCCTCCAGCTCGCCGGGCGGCTCGATCAGGATCAGCGACGCGGTGATCCGCACCAGCCACTGGGCCAGCATCACCGGGTCGCGCCGTGCCAGGTTGCCGGTGCCGATGGCCAGGCTGACCAGCGGCACGAACGCCGCCGTGGTGCGCTCCAGCAGGTTCGGCACGTCGCGGGCCACGAACGAGCCGATCAGGTCGCGCTCGTCGGCGAGCATCTTGGCCAGCACCGGGTGCGCCCGCGCCTCGCGGACCAGGGTGGCGATCAGGTCCACCACCGAGCGGGGGCCGATCGGGAACTCGATCCGGCCGGGCAGCGTGCTGAGCAGCCGGTGCGAGTCCCTGGCCGCCAACAGCATGGCCTGCTGCTCGATGTTGCCGACCTGGCGGTACACGGTGGTCCGGTTCACGCCCAGCTCGGTCGCGACGTCCTGTACGGAGGTCCGCCGCACCCCGTAGCGGGCGAAGCAGCGCGAGGTCGCATCCAGGAACGGGTCCAGCGACGCGGGCGGTGGCGGTGGCATCCCCGGCATCGAGGCCGAGAGCGGCAGCACCGACGGGGAGTCCACCCCTCGTTCCTCCGGGTCTGTCGAGGTGATCCGTGACATGACAACCCTATCGAGTAGGCCGGAGCGGCAGCGACCGCGCTTGCACCCGGCTGCAACTATAGAGCAGAATTGTTGCACTGTGGCCGTCCGATGGACGGCGGAGGCGACCGAGCGCGGTCAAGGAGGCGTAGCGGCCATGACAGAGACAACACCGATCTCACGTCGGGAGAAGACCGCCGAGCGGCTGCTCAAGTCGTCGGCCGCGCGCTCCTACGACCCCGAGATCGACATCGACTGGTCCGCGCCGCTGGCCGAGGACAAGTACTTCCTGCCCGAGCACCGGGTCTCGCTCTACGGCACCGAGCTGTGGGACCGGCTGAGCCCGGAGCAGCGGGTCGAGCTGGGCAAGCACGAGATCATCAGCATCACCAGCTTCGGCATCTACGCCGAGGTCGCGCTGATGCACCTGTTGCTCAAGGTGGTCACCGACGGCGACCCGACCACCCGGCACGCCCAGTACGCGCTGACCGAGGTGGCCGACGAGTGCCGGCACTCCACCATGTTCGGCCGGGGCATCGAGAAGTCCGGCGTGAAGCCCTACCTGGCGCCGTGGTGGTTCCGGCACCTGCTCAACCTCGCGCTGCTGCTGCCCATCGGCCCTGCCACCTACGGCGGCACCCTGCTGGTCGAGGAGGTCACCGACCGGCTGCAGCGCGAGTCGCTGGCCGACGAGGACATCCAGCCGACCATCCGCATGATCAACCGGATCCACGTGCTGGAGGAGGCGCGGCACATCTCGTTCGCCCGCGCCGAGGTGACCCGGATGACGTCGATCCTGCGGCGCAGCGTGCTGGGGCGCGTGGTGCTGGCCGCCAACCGGCTGGGCCTGGCGCTGGCCGCGCCCGGGCTGGTGCGGCTGATGCTGCACCCGGACGTGTACCGCGCGGTCGGGCTGGACCCGAAGCAGGCCCGCAAGGTGGCCAAGGCCAACCCGCACCACCGGGAGAGCGTGCGCTGGATGGGGGAGCGGATGGTCAACTTCCTCACCGAGGCCGGCATGATCAAGGGACCGCTGACCAAGGCGCTGTGGCGCCGGTCCCTGCTGCTCGGCGCCGGCCGATGAGCCTGGTTGAAGTCGAGACCGCGATCGTCGGATCCGGGTTCTCCGGGCTCGGCATGGGGATGGCGCTGGTCCGCGCCGGCCGCCGCGACTTCGTCATCCTGGAGAAGGCCGACGACGTCGGCGGCACCTGGCGGGACAACAGCTACCCGGGGTGCGCCTGTGACATCCAGTCGCACATGTACTCCTACTCGTTCGAGGGCAACCCGGACTGGTCGCGGCTGTTCTCCGGGCAGGCCGAGATCTGGGACTACCTGCGCCGGCTGACCGACAAGTACGGGCTGCGCCGCTACATCAGGTTCGGCGCCGAGGTCACCGGCGCGAGCTGGGACGCCGACCAGGCCCGCTGGACGCTGCGCACCGGCGACGGGCAGGAGTACCGCGCCCGGTTCCTGGTCGCCGGCGTCGGCGCGCTGCACATCCCGAACGTCCCCGAGCTGCCCGGCATCGAGCGGTTCACCGGCACCGCCTTCCACTCCGCCAAGTGGGACCACGACTACCCGCTGGCCGGCAAGCGGGTGGCGGTGGTCGGGACCGGCGCGAGCGCCATCCAGTTCGTGCCGGAGATCGCCGGCCAGGTGGCGAAGCTGACCCTGTTCCAGCGCAGCGCGCCGTGGGTGCTGCCCAAGGCCGACGGCCCACTGCCCGGTTGGGCGAAGACGCTGTTCCGGGCGTTCCCGCCGGCGCGACGGCTGTTCCGTTCCGCCGTCTACTGGCTCAACGAGTCGCTCGCGGTCGGCCTCAACGGCCACCCCGAGCTGCTGCGCGCCGGCGAACGGCTCGGCCGCCGGCACCTCGCGCGCCAGGTCCGCGACCCGGAGCTGCGCGAGAAGCTGATGCCGCGCTACACCCTGGGCTGCAAGCGGATGCTGATGTCCAACACCTACTACCCGGCGCTGGCCGGCCCGAACGCCGAGGTCGTCACCTCCGGCGTCGCCGAGGTCCGGGAGCGGTCGATCGTGGACGGCGACGGCGTCGAGCACGAGGTGGACGCCATCATCTACGGCACCGGGTTCCACGTCACCGACTCGTTCGACTACCTGGACATCAAGGGCCGCGACGGCCGCGACCTGGCCGGCGAGTGGCGCAGCCACGGCATCCAGACCCACCTCGGCATCACCGTCTCCGGCTTCCCGAACCTGTTCTTCCTGCTCGGCCCGAACACCGGCCTCGGGCACAACTCGGTGGTCTTCATGATCGAGTCGCAGATCCGGTACGCGCTGGCCGCGATGGACCTGACCCGCAAGCATGGTGCGGACGCCATCGAGGTGCGGACCAGCGCGCAGGCCGACTTCAACCGGGACATCCAGCGCAGGCTGGCCAGGGGCGTCTGGAGTACCGGCGGGTGTACGAACTGGTACCTGGACGCCAAGGGGGTGAACCGGACCATCTGGCCCGGTATGACCTGGCGCTACTGGCTGGCCACCCGCACCGTGCACCCGGGAGACTTCGAGCTGGTCGCCGCCAACACCGGCCGGCCGGAGCGGGAGAAGGTGGAAGCATGAAGCACTTCGCCGATCGGGTAGCGGTGATCACGGGGGCGGGCTCCGGCATCGGGCGGGCGCTGGCCATCGAGCTGGCCGGCAAGGGCGCGCGGCTGGCGCTGTCCGACATCGACGAGGCGGCGGTCGCGGACACGGCGGCCGCCTGCGAGAAGCTGGGCACGAAGGCCAAGAGCTACCGCCTGGACGTGGCGGACCGGGCGGCGGTGACCGCGCACGCCGACGAGGTGGCTGCCGAGTTCGGCACCGTCAACCTCGTGGTGAACAACGCCGGCGTGGCCGCGATGGCCACCGTCGAGGAGATGAGCTACCAGGACCTGGACTGGATCGTCGGGATCAACTTCTGGGGCGTGGTGCACGGCACCAAGGCGTTCCTGCCGCACCTGATCGCCTCCGGCGACGGCCACCTGGTGAACCTGTCCAGCGTGTTCGGCCTCGTCGGGGTGCCCACCCAGAGCGCCTACAACGCCACCAAGTTCGCGGTGCGCGGGTTCACCGAGGCGCTGCGCCAGGAGATGCTCATCGAGCGCCGCCCGGTCGGGGTGAGCTGCGTGCACCCCGGCGGGATCCGGACGAACATCGCCCGCGACGCGCGCGACGCCGGCGACAGCACCGCCCAGCAGCGCGCCGCCGACTTCGCCAAGATCGCCCGCACCACCCCGGAGGAGGCGGCGCGGACCATCCTGCGCGGCGTCGAGCGCAACAAGCCGCGCATCCTGATCGGCGCCGACGCCTACGTGATCGACGCGATTCCCCGCGTGCTCGGCGCGTCCTACCAGCGGCTGCTGGCGACGGGCGTGCGCCTGGCGCGGCGGTTCAACCTCCCCGTCGGCGGCTTGTGATGTCCGAGCACGAACACGACGACGAGGTCGGCTACAGCGGCCCGGCCCAGGTGCTGGTCGGCGGCGAGACGGTGACCGTCAGGGTCCAGCTGCGCGGCTTCTTCCAACCGATCGACGGGTTCTTCCACTGGTACGGCCGGATCGCGGCCAACCCCGATCTGGACCGCCTGGTCAGCGGAAACCGCGCGGACGTGGTGCTGCGCACCCCCAACGGGGAACGCCCCGGCGAGCTGTCCGACCCCGACCTGTGGGGCCGCTACCGGATCACCGGCGAGAGCACCCCGCCGTTCGCGCTCGACCTGGACATCCCCGAACAGGTGCCCTGACGCACGCACGGTTAACCGTTGACTGGATGGGGTATGGCGGTCCAGGGTGTAGCCACCCGCCCGGCGACAAGGGAGTCGCAATGGACACCACAGGTACCGCCGCGCTCACCGACGCCGAGCAGCGGGCCACCGTGGCCCAGATCGGCTGGCGCATCCTGCCGCTGATCTTCATCGGGTACGTGCTGGCCTACCTGGACCGGGTCAACATCGGGTTCGCGCAGCTCGGCATGGGCACCGAGCTGGCCATCGAGTCGGCCGCGTACGGGCTGGCCGCCGCGATCTTCTTCATCGCGTACTTCTTCTTCGAGGTGCCCAGCAACCTGCTGATGCGCCGGTTCGGCGCCCGGATCTGGATCGCCCGGATCATGATCACGTGGGGCCTGGTCACCGTCCTGACCGGGTTCGTGACCAACTACGGGTGGCTGGTGGTGCTGCGCTTCCTGCTCGGGGTGGCGGAGGCCGGCTTCTTTCCCGGGATGGTCTTCTACCTCACGAGGTGGTTCCGCGCGCACGACAGGGCGGTGGCGCTGGGCTGGTTCATCCTGGCCCAGCCGACGTCGTTCATCGTGGGTGGCCTGGTCGGCGGGGTGATCCTGGACCACGCCACCTGGTTCGGGCTCTCCGGCTGGCGCTGGCTGTTCGTGCTGACCGGGGTGCCCGCCGTGCTGGTCGGCGTCGTCACGCTGTTCCTGCTGCCGAACTCCCCGCGCACCGCGTCCTGGCTGGCGCCACGCAGGCGGGACTGGCTGCTCGAACGGCTGGACGCCGAGCAGGGACCGGAGACCGACCACGGCGTGCGCGCCCAGCTCGCCGCGCTGCGCAACCGCCGGGTGCTGCACCTGGCCGCGATCTACCTGATGACCTGCACCGGCGGCTACGGCTTCACGCTGTTCCTGCCGCTGATCGTCAAGCAGGTCAACCCCGGCTACTCGGCCACCGCGATCGGCTGGACGGCCACCGTGCCGTTCCTCTGCGCGGCGGTGGCCATCCTGGTCAACGCGCGGCTGTCCCGGGCGGCGACCGAGCGGCGCTACCACGTGATCGCGGCGGCCGCGCTGGGCGCGATCGGGCTGGCCCTGGTGGTCGCGTTCCGGACCACGCCGAGCGTGGCGCTGTTCGGGCTGTGCCTGGCCGGCATCGGGGTGTTCGCCTACCTGCCGCCGTTCTGGGTGCTGGCCACCACCGGCATCTCCCGCACCCAGGCCGCCGTCGGCGTGGCCGTGGTCAACTCGATCGGCAACCTGGGCGGGTTCGCCGGCCCGTACCTGGTCGGCCAGGGCGCGAGCGGCACTGCGGTGACCGCCGGTCTGTTCGTGCCGATCGGCGCGCAGCTGCTTGCGGTGGTGCTGCTGCTGTTCTGGCGCAGCCCGGCCCGCCAGCCCGGGTCCACCCCGTAGCGCGCGAGCGCTGCGCGACCGCCTCACCCGGTTGGCGCATCGCCGGTTACCCGATCGGGCGGAACTTCGTGAAGCCTGGGAAACTCCCCGGGTGGCGTACCCGTTGACCCCGCCGCCGAGATCATTACCTCGGCCGATCCGGTCACGGGTGGCGCAATGAGGCCGACCGGAACCACGCCCCCGGTTACGACACCCGGGCGACGGTTGGATCAAATACTCCTGCCATTCCGGCGGCGGCCTGGTATCACTTCAGTCATGAGGATGGCTGCGGTCCGCTGGGCCGGACTGGTGGCCGTCCTCGCCATGGCCCTGGCGGCCTGCGCGGGCACGCCGCCGGCCGCCCCGGTACAGCCGGTCCCGGTGGTGAACCGCACGGTCATGCTCGACTCGCCGGTCGGCCCGAGGACGGCGCTGGTGCACCGGCCCACCAACCTGCCCCGCAACGCCCCGCTGGTGGTGGTGCTGCACGGCGCGTTCGGCACTGCCGAGCACACCCGCACCTCGTTCGGCTGGGACGCGCTGGCCGACCGCGACGGCTTCGAGGTGGTGTATCCGCAGGGCTCCGGGAAGACCTGGAACGCCGGCAACTGCTGCGGCCCCGCGCACGTCAAGGGCGTCGACGACGTGGCGTTCCTGCACCGGCTGGTGGAGACGCTGGTCGAGCAGGACGGGATCGACCGGCACCGGGTGTACGCGGTGGGCATGTCCAACGGCGCCATGATGACCTACGCCTGGGCCTGCGCGCGGCCCGACGACCTGGCCGGGATCGGGCCGGTGGCCGGGGCGCTGGTGGCCACCTGCCAACCGGCGCCGGCCATGACGGTGGTGGCCATCCACGGCACCGCCGACCGGAACGTGCCGATCAACGGCGGGGTGGGGCCGCGCAGCGTGTCGCACTACAACTACCCGTCGCTGGCCACCTCGATCGGCCCGTTCGTGGCCTCCGACGGCTGCGCGCCCGCGCCCAAGCGCACCGAGAAGCCGCCGGTCCAGATCAACAGCTGGAGCTGCGCCAGCGGGAACAAGCTGACGCTCGTGGTGGTCAACGGGATGGGCCACGTGTGGCCGGGCTCGCAGCCGGTGGACGCCGTCAAGCGGGTGCTGCGCCAGCCGCCCGGCCCGCTGGACGCGACCACCTTCCTGTGGACAAACCTGCGCTCGTCGGTGCTCAGCTGAGCCACAATGACCACGTGACCGGAGATCAACCGACCGAGCTGCCGCTTGCCGGCATGCGGGTCCTCGAGGTGTCCTCGTTCGTGGCCGCGCCACTGGGCGGGATGACCCTGGCGCAGCTCGGCGCCGAGGTGATCCGGGTCGACCCGCTGGGCGGCGCCCCCGACCACTCGCGCTGGCCGCTCGCGCCGTCCGGCACCAGCCTGTACTGGGCCGGGCTGAACAAGGGCAAGAAGTCGATCACCGTGGACCTGCGCTCGGCGGAGGGCCAGCGGCTGGTCACCCGCCTGGTGGCGGAGTCCGGCCCGGACGGCGGCATCGTGCTGACCAACGCGGTCGGCCGGCGCTGGCTGGAGTACGGCGAGCTGGTACGCCACCGCCCGGACCTGGTGCACGTCCAGGTCGAGGGCCACCACGACGGCACCCCGGCGGTGGACTACACGGTCAACGCCGCGGTCGGCTTCCCGATGGTCACCGGGCCGGAGGGGCATGCCGACCCGGTCAACCACGTGCTGCCCGCCTGGGACATCGCCTGCGGCCTGTACGCGTCGCTGGGGATTCTCTCCGCCGACCGCCGCCGCCGGATCACCGGCCAGGGCCAGCGGATGAGCGTGGCGCTCTACGACGTGGCACTGGCCATGGCCGGCAACCTGGGCTTCCTGGCCGAGGCGCAGGTGAACCGGGTGGTGCGCAAGCGCCTCGGGAACTACCTCTACGGCGGCTTCGCCCGCGACTTCGCCACCCGCGACGGCGGCCGGGTCATGGTCTGCGCGCTGACCAGGCGGCACTGGGCCGACCTGCTCGACGCCACCGGCCTGGCGGAGGTGGTCGGCGCACTGGAGCGGAGCCTGGGCGCGGACTTCAGCACCGAGGACGACAGGTTCGAGTACCGCGAGGTGCTGGCCGGGCTGCTCAACCGCTGGTTCGCTCGCCACGACCTGGCCGAGGTGCGGGCCGCGCTGGCCGGCACCTCGCTGCTCTGGTCGGTCTACAACACGTTCAGCGACCTGGTGGCCGACGACCTGATCGCCAGCAACCCGATGATCCAGGTGATCGACCAGCCCGGGGTGGGCAGCCACCTCGCGCCGGGCATCCCGCTGGCGTTCGGGGTCGGCGCGCGGGCCCCGGTGGCCAGGGCACCGGTGCTGGGCGAGCACACCGAGGAGGTCCTGGCCGCCACCCTGGGGTTCTCCGACGCCGAGCTCGCCGAGCTGGTCGAGCGCGGCGTCGTGGGGCCGGCTCCGGCCGAGCGCACCGCCGTCTAGGCCCGTCAGACCCCGGGGCGGCCGCGCATCGGGTGCTCCGGCGGGATCTCCACCACCGCGATCCGGATGCCGTCCGGGTCGGCGATCCACATCTCGTCCAGCCCCCACGGCTCGCGCCGGGGCTCGCGCAGCACCTCGACGCCCCGGTCGAGCAGCTCGCGGTGGGCGGCGGCCAGGTCCCGCACCTGCAGCCACAGTGCCGTCACATGGGCCGTGGTCGAGGCGGCGGCCGGGTCGTCGGCCCGACCGGAGAGCTCCAGCAGCCCGCCGCCGAGGAAGAACACGGTGCCGCGCTCGGGCCCGGTGCCGAACTCGCGGTAGATCGCCAGGCCGAGCCGGTCGCGGTAGAAGCTCCGGCTGCGCTCCGGGTCGACCGGCCGCAGCAGCACCCGGCTGTTCAACACCTCCATGACCGACGACCCTAGGCCAGCGCACCGTCCGCACGAGGCACCGGCGACACGGGGATAGCATGGAAACTACGGGGCGTAGTTTCGCGTCCGAATGGCGCCGAGGTAGCGCGAGTGATCGTGGAGGGGATGCGTGGCAGGGGACGTGCGCTCGCTGGAGGAGTCGACGACCGACGCGGTGGCCGAGGCGATGGGCCGAGCGCTGCCCGCCGAGCTCGCCGGGGCCGACCCGCTGGTGCGCCGATCCGAGCACGCCGACTTCCAGGCCAACGCCGCGCTGTCGCTGGCCAAGAAGGCCGGCCGCAAGCCGCGCGAGCTGGCCGAGGAGATCGCCGCCGCGCTGGACCCGGAGGCCGGCCTCGGCGTCGAGCTGTCCGGCCCGGGGTTCCTGAACCTGACGGTCACCGACCGGGCGGTCTGGCGGCAGGTCGCGGCCCGGCTGGCCGACGCGCGCCTCGGCGTGGGCACCCCCCGGCTGGGACAGCGCACGGTGATCGACTACTCGGCGCCGAACATCGCCAAGGAGATGCACGTCGGCCACCTGCGCACCACCACCATCGGGGACGCGCTGGGCCGGCTGCTCGAGCACGTGGGCGCCGAGGTGATCCGGCAGAACCACCTCGGCGACTGGGGCACCCAGTTCGGCATGCTGATCCAGTACCTGGACGAGCACCCCGAGGCGAAGTGGCGTGCCCGCGACCTGGAGGAGGGCGCCTCCGGCACCACGTCCGCGCTGGACGGGCTGTACAAGCTGGCCCGCGCCCGGTTCGACGCCGAGCCCGAGTTCGCCGAGCGGGCCCGCCGCCGGGTGGTGGCGCTGCAGGCCGGTGACGAGCCGACGCTGGCGCTGTGGCACGAGCTCGTGGAGGAGTCGGAGAAGGCGTTCCAGGCCGTCTACGACTACCTGGGCATCCAGCTGACCCCGGCCGACTCGGCCGGCGAGTCCAGCTACAACAGGTACCTGGCCGACGTGACCGCCGAGCTGGAACGGGCCGGCGTTGCGGTGGACAGCGACGGCGCGCTGTGCGTGTTCTTCGACGGCATCACCGGCCCGGACGGCAACCCGGTGCCGCTGATCGTGCGCAAGAGCGACGGCGGCTACGGCTACGGCACCACCGACCTGGCCACCATCCGCTACCGGATCCAGGAGCTGAAGGCCACCCGGATCCTCTACGTCGTCGGCGCCCCGCAGACGCTGCACTTCCGGATGATCTTCGACACGGCCCGCCGGATGGGCTGGCTCACCGACGACGTGGAGGCCGTGCACGTCTCGTTCGGCAGCGTCCTCGGCCCCGGCGGGCGGCCGTTCAAGACCCGCGCCGGTGCCAGCGTGCGGATGCTCGACCTGCTCGAGGAGGCGGTGGCCAAGGCCCGCGCCGAGATCGAGACCAAGCCGCACACCCTGAACCCCGACGAGCTGGCCACCGTCGCCCGCCAGGCCGGCATCGGCGCGGTCAAGTACGCCGAGCTGTCCACCTCCCGCACCAAGGACTACACGTTCGACCCCGAGCGGATGGTCTCCTTTAACGGCAACACCGGGGTGTACCTGCAGTACGCGCACACCCGCATCCGCTCCATCCTGCGCAAGCTGCCCGATGACGCCGGCGACACCCCCGCGACGGTGTCCGCCGACGCCCCGATGGAGCCCGCCGAGCGCGCGCTGGCCCTGCTCACCGACCAGTTCGCGCCCATCCTGACCGAGGTCGCCGACACGCTCGAACCGCACCGCCTCTGCGGCTACCTGTTCTCCCTGGCCAAGGCGTTCACCGAGTTCTACGAGTCCTGCCCGGTGCTGACCGCCGAACCCGAGCAGGTCCGAGCCAACCGGGTGGCGCTGTGCCAGCTCACCGGCGCCACCCTGGCCGAGGGCCTGCGACTGCTGGGCATCGAGACCCCCGAACGCATGTGATCGGAGAGGCGCTCGACTGGCCCACCCTGCGTGCCGAACGGACGCTGGCCGAGACCGACGAGTACCTGGTGCTGGACAAGCCCGCCGGCGTCTCGGTGGCCGGCGAGCGGCACGAGACCGACCTGGTCCGCATCGCCGCCGACGCCGGCGAGAAGCTGATCCCGGTGCACCGCATCGACAAGGTCACCTCCGGCGTGGTCCTGCTGGCCAAGACCACCGCCGCGCACGGCCCGCTGACCCGCCAGTTCACCCTGCGCACCGTGGACAAGACGTACCTGGCGATCACCCGCTCCACCGGCCTGCCCCCGGCCGGCACCATCGACCTGCCGCTGTCCGTGGGCCGCAAGAACCGGGTCCGTATCGCCGCCCCCCGCGACGACATCACCTACCACCCCGACGCCGCCCGCTGGAGCGTGCCGCCCCCCTCGATCCGCCCGCGCGCCTTCCCGTCCCTGACCACCTTCACCCGCGCCTGGCACGGCGCCGCGCACACCCTGCTGGTGGTCAGCCCCAGCACCGGCCGCCGCCACCAGATCCGCGTGCACCTGGCCTGGATCGGCCACCCCATCGCCGGCGACCCGCTGTTCCCCGACGACTCCCACGCCCCCGACCAGCGCACCTCCCTGCACGCCTGGCAGCTCGCCTTCGACGACGCCGCCGGCGCCCGCATCCACGTCACCGCCGCCCCCGACGAGCAGTTCTGGGCGCCCATCACCCCGGAACTGCCCGTCGACGGGCGCGCCGAGGTGCTGCGCCGGCCGTGAGGCACCGCCGCCGGGTTCAGAACGGCGGTTCGTCCCGCTCGTTCTCCACGTCCTCCCCAGGCTCGGGGAGCGGGAGAACGACCGGGTCGCCCCGGCTGCGGTAGATCCCGCCCAGCGGGCTGGTCCAGAGGAAGGTTCCCGGTCTGGGTTGGCGCAGTCGCCAGCCTCCTTTCGTCTTCAGGTCATGATCATGGCCGCACAGCGGGTCCCCGTTGGCCTCGGTGGTCGGCCCGCCGTACCGGTAGTCGTAGGTGTGATCGAACTGGGACCTGGCCGCCGAGCACCGGCAACCGGGTCCCCGGCAGGTGCGGTCGCGCATCTGGACGTGCCGGCGCTGCGAGGCGGTAGGGAACCGCCGCCGGTGGTTCGCGCCGCGCCCGGTTTGCGGCCTGGCGTACTGGCGGGCGATGTCGGCGACCACGGCCGCCCAGTCGCCGGCGCGCTCGGGATGCCCGGCCAGCTCGGCGAGGAGCGCGGCCGGGATGTGCAGCTCGACGACCCCGCCGTCGCCGTCGTTGCGGGCGCCGCGCGGACGCCGTCGCGTGATGCCGCCGCGGACCAGGTGGCCGTCCGCGTCGGTGATGGCGTAGCGCCATTCCGAACGCCGCTGCCGCGCGACCGTCCGCCGGGCAACGTCGGCGAGAACGGGACCCCAGCCGGGAATCTCACCCGGGTGCTCGTCACGGCCGAGCAGGGTGCCCAGCTCGACCCGGATCTCGATCCTGGTCGCCGGGCTCACCGGTTCACGCTCCGCATCGCCGCGCAGCAGATGAGCAATGATCTGCACGCGGGTGAGCCCGTCGAAGCGCCCGTCGAGCAACCCGACGAAGACATCCGCCCGAATCTGGCCGAGCCGCCCCCGGTGACCGGCGCGTTTGGCGGCCCGGGCCAGCCGGTCGATGCGCTCGCAGGCCGAAGCGGCCTGGTCGGGCGGCAGGCCCTCCGCGCTGATGACCGCCGTCCCGTCAGTGTTCAGGTAACCGATCACCGCGCGCTCGGCAACCGCCTTCTCGTACTGGTCACGGGCACGGTCCGGGTCTGCGGCGATCACCATCCGCGCCAGCCGCGCGCGCAGCTGGCCGCTGGTCAGCCGGGGAGCCTTGGGCAGCAGCGCCCGGCAGATCCTGTCGACCTGCCCGACGGGAAGATCGGCAAGATGATCGGCGAACGCGCGCGCCTTCGCCCGCATGATCTCTCCGGTATCCAGCGCCGCGAACACCAGCGGCAGCCGATGCACCAACACCTCGGCGAACTCGTGCTCGACCTCGGCCGCCCGGCGGGTCAGGGCCAGCGCGGCGCGCGTCTCGTCGGCCCCGTACCGCGCGGGTTCGGGCAGGCGCGCAACCTCGTCCAGCCCGGCCGCGGGATCGGCGCGCCCGATCTCGGCCACGATGGCAAGGAACTGGGCGTCCGCCCGAGCGAGCTGGCGCGCACAGGCACCCAACATGGTGAGAAGCTCGCCGTTCGGTACGCGGGAGAGGTCGATCCCATCCAGGGCAGCGGCCAGCTCAGGGCCCGGCGAAAGCTCCGCCAACCCCATCGTGACCTGCCCGTTTGCCATACCCAAGACGCTAGCGCCAGGCACCGACAATTCCGGAACGACCACCGCGACCACGACCAGAGTGCCCAGGGAATCCAGACCCAGCGTGATCACCCGGCCGCGGTCCCGTCCACAGACGGAACCAACCCCACCCAACGCGCCCAGCCGCCGCTGGGGGACGGCACACAAGCAACCTACGAATTCAGGTCGTCGGAAATCGCGCCAGCGATTTTCGAACGAAACACATGACGGCACGCATGAGCACGAACCAACTACTCTCCCCACGGTGACAACGACGTGGCGCAACTGGGCCGGCAACCAGCGCGCCACACCGGCGGAGGTACGAACCCCCTCGGACGCCACCCAACTCGCGGACCTGGTGAGAACGGCCGGACAACGGGTCAAGCCGATCGGATCCGGCCACTCCTTCAGCGGCATCGGCATCACCGACGGCATCCAGGTAGACCTGCGCCGGATGACCGGCCTCCAAGCGGTGGACACCGACAGAGGACTGGTCACAGTCCAGAGCGGCACCCCATTGCGCCAACTCAACGAACTGCTCGACGCCGGCGGGCTGGCGATGAGCAACCTGGGAGACATCGACAGCCAGACCCTCGCCGGTGCGATCTCGACCGGCACGCACGGCACCGGAGCGGCGTTCGGCGCCCTGGCCACCCAGGTGCGCGGGCTGGAGCTGGTGACCGCCGGCGGCTCGGTGTTGCGTATCAGCGCGCAGAGCAAGCCCGAGCTGTTCCAGGCCGCGCGGGTCGGCCTAGGCGCCCTCGGAGTGATCACATCGGTCACGCTCGCCGTGGAACCGGCGTTCACCCTGCACGCCCAGGAAGGCCCGATGCCGCTCGACCAGGTTCTCACCGACCTGGACGAGTTGGCGCACACCAACGAGCACTTCGAGTTCTACTGGTTCCCGCACACCGACCGGACGCTGACCAAGCGCAACAACCGAGCCGAGCCGGGACGCCCCCTCGGGAGGCTCCGTCGGCTGGTGGACGACGAGCTGCTCAGCAACGGCGCGTTCTGGCTGACCTGCCGCCTCGGCAAGGCCGCGCCGAGGCTGGTACCGGCCATCAACGACCTCACCGGGCGGGCCTTGAGCGCGCGGGAGTACACCGACCGGTCATACCGTGTGTTCTGCTCGCCGCGCCGGGTGCGGTTCATGGAGATGGAGTATGCGGTGCCGAGGGCGGCGGTCGGGGACGCGATCGCCGGCATCCGGCGGGTAACTGAGCTGACGGGGATGAGGGTGACGTTCCCGGTGGAGGTGCGGTTCGGCGCGGCCGACGACATCCCGCTGTCCATGGCCAGCGGGCGGGACTCGGCGTACCTGGCCGTGCACATGGCCGCCGGGCAGCCGTACCGGCGGTACTTCGACGAGGTGGAGGCAGTGATGAGCACGCTGGACGGCAGGCCGCACTGGGGAAAGATGCACGGCCTCGGTGCCGACGAGCTGCGTGGGCGCTACCCCGCGTTCGACGAGTTCCGCGCGGTGCGACAACGGCTCGACCCGGACGGCGTGTTCGCCAACGAGTACCTGGACCGCGTGCTGGGGCCGGCCTGATGCACACGGTGGACGAGCTGGTCACCCCGGCGGCGCTGGTCGAGGCGCGGGCGCTGGAGGAGAACCTGGCCACGATGGCCGCGGCGCTGCCCGGCGAGCGGCTGCGACCGCACGTCAAGGCGCACAAGTGCACCGAGCTGGCGAAGCGGCAGCGCGCGGCCGGTCACCGGGGGTTCACCTGCGCCACCGTGCGCGAGGTGGAGGGCATGGTCGCGGCCGGGCTCGGCGGCGACCTGCTGCTGGCCAACGAGGTCCTGGACACCCGCCGGGTGGGCGCGCTGGTCGCGGACGGGGCGCGGGTCACGCTCGCGGTGGACTCGGTGGCGACGGTCGCGGCGGCCGCCGAGGGCGGGGTGCGCGAGGTGGTCATCGACGTCAACGTCGGGCTGCCCCGGTGTGGCTGCGCGCCGGAGCGGGCCGGCGCGCTGGCCCGGCTGGCCCGGGAGCGCGGCCTGGACGTGCGCGGCGTGATGGGCTACGAAGGCCACCTGATGATGGTCCAGCCGGTCGAAGAACGCGCGCGGCTGACCGAGGACGCGATGAAGCTCCTGCTGGCCGCGCACGCGGACGTCGGCGGCGAGCTGGTCACGGCCGGCGGCACCGGCACGCACGCGCTGAACACCTGGGCCACCGAGATCCAGGCCGGCTCGTACGCGCTGATGGACACCGCCTACGGCACGCTCGGGCTACCGTTCGCCCAGGCGCTGTCGCTGCTCGGCACGGTGATCTCGGTGACCGGCGGCGACCAGGGGTGGGCGGTCGCGGACGTCGGCCTCAAGGCGCTCGGGATGGACCACGGCAACCCCACGATCCCGGGCGCGGCGGTGTGGTACTGCTCGGACGAGCACGTCACGTTCGCTCCGGACGCCCCAGGCTCGGTGCGGGTCGGCGACCGGGTGCGGGTGCTGCCCGCGCACGTCGACCCGACGGTCGCGATGCACGAGGCGCTCTACCTGGTGGACAGCGAGCGGGTGCTGGAACGCTGGCCGGTCGACCTGCGCGGCTGGTAGCCAGGCTAGCCCCGGGGCAGGCCGAGGATGCGCTCGGCGATCTGGTTGCGGACGATCTCCGAGGTGCCGCCGGCGATGGTCAGGCAGCGCGACCACAGGTACGCCCAGGCGGCCGTCGGCGCCCGCCCGACCAGCGTGTCGGTGCCGGCCAGCCGGCGCGCCAGGTCGGCCACCCGCTGGTCGTGCTCGGCGGAGAGCAGCTTGGCCAGGTTGCCCTCCGGGCCAGGCCCGGCGCCGGTCACCGCCCGGGCGGCCTGGCGCACCCCGAGCAGGCGCTTGGCTTGGTGCTCGGCGAGCAGCTCGGCCAGCTCCGGTTCGAAGCGTGCGCGCCGGGGATGCGCCAGCACGGTCGGCACCAGGTCCGGCGCGGTCATGCCGATCAGCCCGTCACCCCCGCCCAGCGACACCCGCTCGTTGCCCAGCGTGGCCCTGGCCACCGTCCAGCCCTGCCCGACCGGCCCCACCACGTCGTCGTCCGGCACGAACACGTCGTCGAAGAACACCTCGTTGAACAGCGAGGCCCCGGTCAGCTCGCGCAGCGGGCGGACGGTCACCCCCGGCGCGGACAGGTCGATGGCCACCATCGTGATGCCGGCGTGCTTCGGGCCCGACGAGTCGGTGCGCACGGTGGCGAAGCCGTACCGGCAGAACCGCGCGCCGGACGTCCACACCTTCTGCCCGTTGACCCGCCACCCCCCTTCGTCCCGCACCGCCCGGGTGGTGATCGCGGCCGCGTCCGAGCCGGCGCCGGGCTCGCTGAACAACTGGCACCAGTGGCTACGCCCGGCCAGCGCGTCGCCGATCCAGCGCTCGGCCTGCTCGGGCGTGCCGTGCTGGGCGATGGTCAGCGCCACCCAGCCCGTGATCGCCAGGCCGGGCACCGCGACGCCGGCCGCGGCCAGCTCCTCCTCGATGACCAGCTGCTCGACCGCGTCCGCGTCCCGCCCCCACGGCGCCGGCCAGTGCGGCACCAGGTAACCGGACGAGACCAGCTCCGCCCGCTGCTCCGGCCGGGGCAACGCCGCGACCCGGGTGGCCACCTCGCGGACCCGGGCACGGTGGTCGTCCGCCTCGGTGGGCAGGTCGAGCGTGGGACGCCTGCGCACCCCTTCGGCGACCAGCCGCAGCACGTCCTCGCCGGCCGGGGCGGCGGCGTCGAGCACCGTGCTCAACGCCAGCGCCCGCCGCAGGTACAGGTGCGCGTCGTGCTCCCAGGTGCAGCCGATGCCGCCGTGCAGCTGGATGTTCCGCTCGGCCGCGCGCACCGCCGCCGGCAGCGCACGCGCGGCGGCCACGGCGGCGGCGAGCTCGGCCTCCGGCCCGGTGCCGGCGCGCGCCGCGTCCCAGGCGGCGGCCACCGCGAGCTCGGTGTCCACCAGCATGTCCGCGCAGTGGTGCTTGACCGCCTGGAACGCCCCGACCGGCCGCCCGAACTGCTCGCGCCTCGCCACGTAACCGACCGCCGCGTCCAGGCAGGCCGCCGCCACCCCGGCCGCCTCCGCCGAGGCCAGCACCCGGGCCAGCCGAAGCGCGACGGCCCGCCCGCCTGCGATGCGTCCCAGCGCCGGAACGTCCGCCCGCCGCACCTCCGCCACCCGCCGGGTCGGGTCGATCCCGGCCACCGCGCCGACCTCGGCATGGGCGCACTCCAGGACGAGCAGGTCCGCGCCCTCGGGCAGCAACAGCACGTCGGCCAGCCCGCCGCCCAGCACCAGCCAGCCACGCTCGGGGTCGGCGTCGGGGGATGTCAGCCCGACCGCGGCGGTCCGGACCCCACCGGCCAGGTCCGGCAGCAGCGTGGCGCACAGCTCCGGCGGGCCGGCCTCGGCGAGCACCGCGGCGGCCAGCACCGTGGGCAGGAACGGACCGGGCGCCACCGCGCGCCCCAGCTCGGCGAGCACCACTGCCAGCTCGGGCAGCCCGTACCCCTCACCGCCGTACTCCTCCGGCACGTGCAGCCCCGGCCACCCCAACGCGCACAGCTCCGGCCAGAACGCGGGCGGCGCCTCGGCCTCGGCGTCCAGCAGCGCACGGCCGGCGGCCAGCGCCCCTCGGTCGGCCAGGAAGGCGCGCGCCACCTTGGCCAGCTCGCGGTGCTCGTCGGTCAGGGCCAGCTCGGCCACCCCGTCGGTCGTCATGGCCATCGGTGCTCCTCGGTCAGGCGTGAGCCGCCTACCTACTGAGAGTAACCCCAGGCGTGGAGTCCGCGACGAGCGGCGACACGGGAACTGAGACGAGCCCGACACGCCCGGCGCGCGTGTCGCGGCTGGCGCCTCGGCGCGCGCTCGGGCAGACTGCAGCCGCGACTGCCGATCATCCGATGCCGACCCGAGGCCGTTGGGGAAGACGTTCCTCGTCGACAGCGGAGGTCAGCAGTGAGTACACGTGGAGTGATCTACGTCCACTCGTCGCCCACTGCGGTTTGCCCGCATGTCGAGTGGGCGATATCAGGCGTGCTCGGAACACAGATCGCGCTGCGCTGGAGCCCGCAGCCGGCCGCACCGGGGACGCTGCGCGCCGAGTGCTCCTGGCGCGGCCCGGCCGGTGGCTCCGGCGCGATCGCGGCCGCCCTGCGGGCCTGGCCGGTGGTCCGCTTCGAGGTCACCGAGGAGCCCAGCGAGGGCGTCGACGGACAGCGGTTCTGCCACGTCCCGAACCTTGGCCTGTGGCGCGGGCGGACCAGCGCGAACGGCGACATCATGGTCGGCGAGGACCAGCTGCGGTCGATCATGTCGGCGCGCGGGCAGATGCGCGGGCGGATGCACGAGCTGCTGGGTACGGCCTGGGACGAGGACCTGGAGCCGTTCCGCTGCGCCGGCGACGGCGCTCCCGTCACGGTCCTGCACCAGGTGGGCTGACCGTGTGACATAACAGGTCGGGTAACCCGTTCGGCGCACGATGTGTCAAGCTTCGAGCCGTGGCCAGAAACGGGGACCGACGGTGGGCGGTGACCCTCGTCATCGTGCTCGTGGTGGCGTTGGGTGCCATGTTCGGCGTGGCCGGGCTGCGGCTGGCGCAGATGCGCAACGTGCCGATGGCCGCGCCGCGCGCCCAGCCCGTCCAGGGCGCCGGCCCGACCGCGCTGGAGGTCAGCACCGACGCCTGGGCGCACCCGTCCGCACCGATCGTGCAGGACGTCCTCACCCGGTACTTCGACGCGATCAACACCAAGAACTACCAGGCCTGGGCGTCCACCGTGACCCCGGCGCTGGTCAGCCAACAGCCGGAGAGCACCTGGCGGCAGGGCTACGCCAGCACCACCGACGGCACCATCCGGGTCAGCCGCATCGACGAGTTCGGCCCCGGCAAGCTGGTCGCGCTGGTGTCCTACGTCAGCGTGCAACGACCGGAGGACGGCCCCGACGGCCTCAAGGCCGCCCGGATCTGCTGGCGCGCGGCGTTCCCGTTGGTCGGCAACCCGCCCGTGATCGACATGGGCAAGCCGGGCAGCGTCCTCCTGCGCGGCGCCTGCTGACAACCCGTGAGTGGCTAGGGCCGCTATGACGGCCCTAGCCACTCACGGGGTCAGAGCGGGATGTTTCCGTGCGAGCCTCGGCCGGCGGGGGCCTCGGCGAGCGCTTCGACGAGCCTGCGGCGGGTGTCGGCGGGCGTGATGACCTCGTCCACGGCGCCGATGGCGAGCGCGCGGTTCACCCCGCCGGCGATCCGCTCGTGCTCCTCCGCGAGCTGGTCGTGCAGCGCCTCGCGCTCCTCCTCGGACGCGGCGGCGGCCAGCTTGCGGCGGTGCAGGATGCCCACGGCCGCCTTCGCGCCCATCACCGCGACCTCGGCATCCGGCCAGGCGAACACCCGCGTCGCGCCCAGCGCGCGGGAGTTCAGCGCGATGTACGCCCCGCCGAACGACTTGCGGGTGACCAGCGTGACCCGGGGGACCACCGCCTCGGCGAACGCGTGCAGCAGCTTCGCCCCCCGGCGCACCACGCCGTCCCACTCCTGCCCGACACCGGGCAGGTAGCCGGGCACGTCCACCAGCACCAGCAGCGGCACCCCGAACGCGTCGCACATGCGGACGAACCGGGCCGCCTTCTCCGCCGAGTGCGAGTCCAGGCAGCCGCCCATCCGCAGCGGGTTGTTGGCCAGCAGCCCCACGGTGCGCCCGCCGAGGCGGCCGAGCCCGATCACCATGTTCGGCGCCCACCGCGGCTGAAGTTCCTCGAAGGCGGCGCCGACGGGATCATTGGGGTCGTCGTCCAGCACCGCCCGGATCAGCGGCCGCACGTCGTAGGCCCGCTTCTTCTGCTCGGGCAGCAGCGCGCGCAGGTCGGTCGGCTCGCCCAGCGAGCGGACGTCGAAGATCCCCGGCCGGGCCAGCATGCTGACCACCCGCCGGGTGCGGTAGAGCGCGTCGGCCTCCGAGTCGGCCACCACGTGCACCACGCCGGAGCGCTTGCCGTGCGCGCTGGGACCGCCGAGGGCCTCCATGTCGATGTCCTCGCCGGTCACGCTGCGCACCACGTCCGGGCCGGTGACGAACACCCGGCCCTCCGGCGCCATCACCACCAGGTCGGTCAGCGCCGGCCCGTACGCCGCGCCGCCGGCCGCCGGCCCGAGCACCACCGAGATCTGCGGGATCCGTCCGGAGGCGCGGACCATCGCCGCGAACACCTGACCGACCGCGTCCAGCGCCTCCACGCCCTCGGCGAGGCGGGCGCCGCCGGAGTGCCACAGGGCGATCACCGGGCAGCGCAGCCGCACGGCGGCGTCGATCGCCTCCACCATGTGCCGGCAGCCCTCCGCGCCCATGGCGCCGCCCATCTTGGTGGCATCCGAGCAGTAGGCCACCACCTTGGCGCCGTCGATGCGCCCGTGCGCCGCGAGCACCCCGCTCGGGTCGCGCGGGTGCATCGGAACCAGGGTGCCCTCGTCGAACAGCGCCGCCAGCCGGACCTCGGGATCCCTGGGATCCGGCGGGCGGGTGTCCTGGGAGACGGTCGGATCGGTGGCCAGCGCGGTCATCTGCGAGCTCCTCCGGGAAGACAGGTGATCAAGGGCCACTACGCGGCGGCGAAGGCGAGAGCGACGTTGTGGCCTCCGAAGCCGAACGAGTCGTTGAGTGCGGCGGTCAGCTCGACCTTGCGTGCCTCCCCGGTCACCACGTCGAGCTGGACGCCCGGGTCGAGGTTCTCCAGGTTCGCCGTCGGCGGGATCACGCCGTCCCGGATGGACAGCAGGGTGGCGATGCCCTCCACCGCGCCGGCGCCGCCGAGCAGGTGCCCGAGGGTGGACTTCGGCGCGGTCAGGATCGGGTGGTCGCCGATCGCCTTGCGCACCGAGACCGCCTCGGCCACGTCGCCCACCGGGGTGGACGTGGCGTGGCAGTTGATGTGCCCGATGTCGGCGGGGTCCAGCCCGGCGGTGCGGATGGCCGCCGTCATCGCCCTGGCCTGGCCGATGCCCTCCGGGTCCGGGGCGGTGATGTGGTAGGCGTCGGAGGTGATGCCGATGCCGGCCAGCCGCCCGTGCACGGTGGCACCTCGCGCGGCGGCGAACTCCGCCCGCTCCAGCACCATGATGCCGGCGCCCTCGCCGAGCACGAACCCGTCGCGGCCGGCGTCGAACGGTCGGGACGCGCCCTCCGGGTTGTCGTTGTGCGAGATGCACATGGCCCGCATCTGGGAGAACCCGGCCAGCGGGATCCCGGTGATGCACGCCTCCGCGCCACCGGCGACCACCACGTCCACCTCGCCCGCGCGCAGCATCCGCCACGCCCAGGCCAGTGCCTCGGCGCTGGACGCGCACGCCGAGGTGGGGGCGTGCACGCCGGCCTTGGCGCCGAGCTCGAGGCCGACCCAGGCGGCCGGCCCGTTGGGCATGAGCATCGGGATGGTCAGCGGGCTGACCTTGCGGACGCCCTCGTTCTCCAGCAGGTCGTCCTGGGTGAGCAGGGTGACGGCGCCGCCGATCCCGGTGCCGACCACCACGGCCAGCCGCTCGGGCTCAACCTCCGGCGTGCCGGCGTGCTGCCACGCCTCCCGGGCGGCGATGATCGCGACCTGCTCGCAGCGGTCCATCCGCCGCGCCTCGACCCGCTTGAGCACCTCGGACGGGTCCACCGCGAGCTGTGCGGCGATCCGCACCGGCAGGTCGTGGCGCTCGACCCAGTCGGCCTCGATCCGGGACACCCCGGACCGGCCGGCCAGCAACGCCTCCCAGGTCGACGCCACGTCCCCGCCGAGCGGGGTGGTGGCGCCGAGCCCGGTGACGACGACGTCTGCGGTCATTTGTTCGCCGCGATGTAGTTGACCGCGTCGCTGACCGTCTTCAGCTCGGCGAGCTGGTCGTCGGGGATCTTCACGCCGAACTTGTCCTCGGCCTGCACCGCGATCTCCACCATGGACAGCGAGTCGATGTCCAGGTCGTCGACGAAGGACTTCTCGGAGGTCACCTCTTCGGCTTCCACGCCGGCGATCTCTTCGACGATCTCGGCGAGGCCGGCGAGGATCTCTTCGTTGCTCACGTGGTTGTCCCTTTCGGTTTGGTTGATCTTCTTTGTTGAGAACGGAACGATCAGGGGCAGATGACGACCTGGCCGGCGTAGCTCAGCCCGGCGCCGAACCCGACCAGCAGCATGACGTCGCCCCTGGAGATCTCGCCGGCCGCGCGCATGTGGTCGATGGCCAGCGGGATCGACGCCGAGGATGTGTTTCCGGAGTGCACGATGTCCTGGGCGATGCGCATATCCTCCCTGGCGCCGGCCTTGCGCAACCGCCGGGCCACCGCGTCGATGATCCGCAGGTTGGCCTGGTGCGGCACGAACACGTCGATGTCCGCCAGGGTCAGCCCGGCCGCCTCGACGGCGCGCACCGCGATCGGCGCGATCTGCGTGGTGGCCCACCGGAACACGGTCTGGCCCTCCTGGTGGATGGCGTTGCTCTCGCCGGGACCGTCCAGGATCCGGATCACCTCGTGCATGTCGCCCGCGCTGCCCCACACCAGCGGGCCGACGCCGACCTCGTCCTCGGCCTGCGCCGGCCCGAGCACGGCGGCGCCGGCCCCGTCGGCGAAGATGATGCAGGTCGAGCGGTCGTCCCAGTCGATCCAGTGGGACAGCTTCTCGGCGCCGATGACCAGCACGTTGCGCGCCGAGCCGGCCCGGATCTGGTCGGCGGCGGTGCCCATGCCGTAGCAGAAGCCCGCGCACGCCGCGTTCAGGTCGAACGCCCCTGGCGCGCTGATGCCGATCCGGTGCCCGACCTGGGCGGCCGCGTTCGGGATCGGGTTGGGCATGGTGCAGGTCGCCACCACCACGGTGTCCACGTCGGACGGGCTCAGCCCGGCGTCGGCCACCGCCTTGGAGCCGGCGTCGGCGGCCATCTCGACCAGCGGCGTCTCCGGGGCCGCGATGCGCCGGCTGACGATGCCGACCCGCTCCCTGATCCACTCGTCGCTGGTGTCCACCCGCTCGGCCAGCTCGTCGTTGGTGACGATCCGCTCCGGCTGGGAGCTGCCCAGCCCGAGGATGCGCGCCCCGGCGGCGGCCGGTGCCAGTTTCAGTCGTGCGCTCATGAGGCCCTCCCCGCAACGTGCCCGGATACCAGCTCGACGGCCGCGTCCAGGTCCTCCGGTGTCTTCAGCGCGACCGTCTTGGTGCCCTTGAGCTCGCGCTTGACCAGCCCGGCCAGCGTGCCACCGGGGGCGAGCTCGACCACGGCGGTCACCCCCAGCTCGCGCAGCCGCGCCATGCACAGGTCCCAGCGGACCGGCAGGGTCACCTGGGCGACCAGCCGCTTGCGCAGCTCGGCGCCCTCGGTCACCTCGGTGCCGTCCGCGTTGGACAGCAGCGGCCGCGTCGGGTCGGCGAAGTCCAGTTTGTCGGCGTGGCCGCGCAGCGCCTCCTCGGCCGGCGCCATGAACCGGGTGTGGAACGCGCCGGCCACCGACAGCGGGATCACCCTGGCCCGCTCGGGCGGCTCGGCGGCCAGCCGCTCCAGCGCGTCGACCGGACCGGCGGCGACCACCTGGCCGGCGCCGTTGCGGTTGGCCGGGTCCAGCCCGAGCTCGGCCAGCCGGTCCAGCACCTGCTCGGGGCGCCCGCCGAGCAGGGCGCTCATCCCGGTGTTCTCCAGCGCGCAGGCGGCGGCCATCTCCCGGCCGCGCACGGCGGCCAGCTCGACGGCGGCGTCGGCGCCCAGCGAGCCCGCGATGGCGGCGGCGGCCAGCTCGCCAACGGAGTGCCCGGCGGTGGGGGCGTCAGCGGGGAGCGCGGCGTCGTCCAGCGCGGCGGCGAGCTGCTGGTAGGACAGCAGCGCGGCCGCCACGAGCAGCGGCTGGGTGACCGAGGTGTCCTTGATCTCGTCGGCGCTCGCGGTGGTGCCGAGCCGGACCAGGTCGAGGCCGGTGGCGTCGGACCAGCGCGCCAGGGTGGCTCGGGCGTCGACCCGCTCGGCCCTCGGGCCGGCGAGCCAGGGATCGAGCATCCCGGGTGACTGGGACCCCTGTCCGGGGGCGAGGAGGGCTATCACTTGGCACAGCAAACACGGTTACAGCCCCGGTTGGGGATGCCGACGCATACGAACTCCGCTGTCATGCTTTGGAGGTTTCCTCCAAATCTGTATGGATACGCATGCGTAATCTGGAAGTGAATTTGTAGGGTCGAACAGGTATCTCCGCAGCTCAGCCCGAGTGTCGCTGCTCCTCCTCGGCGTTCAGCCGGCCCACGATCAGCGCGATCCGCAGCACCAGCGCGTCCCTCGGCCTGGTCGGGTCGAGGCCGGTGACTTCGCTCACCCTGCGTAGTCGGTAGCGCACGGTGTTGGCGTGCACGAACAGCGCCCTGGCGCAGGACTCCAGCGCGCCGCCGCCGTCGAGGTAGGCGGCCAGCGTGCGGCGCAGCTCCCCGCCGGCCGAGGCGAGCGGCTCGCACACGTCGCTGATCAGCTCCGCGCGGGCCGACGGGTCGCCGGCCAGCGCGCGCTCCGGGAGCAGGTCGCCGGACCGCACCGGGCGGGGGGCGTCCGGCCAGCCGGCCACCGCGCGCAGCCCCTGCAGCGCGTCCCTGGCGCTCAGGTGCGCGGCGGCCAGGGTGGGCGCGGTCGGCCCGATCACCACCGGCCCGGGGCCGAACGCCTCGGCCATCCGCTCGGCCGGCCCACGCCTGGCCCGGCCGTTCGCGGCGTCCTTGGCGGCCGCGGTTGCCGAGGTTGCCGAGGTGGCGGCCTTGGTGGCCGGCTTGTCCGGGCCCGGCTCGGACAGCGCGCCGGAGAGCAGCACCACCAGCCGTGCGCCCTGCACGCCCAGCAGGACCGAGCGGCCGAGCCGGGTCGCGGTGCGGCGCATGGCGGCCAGCGGCTCGGGCTGGCTCTCCGGCTTGTTCTCCGGCGGCGGGCTGCCGACCAGCACGGTGACCGGTCGCTTGGCGTCCCAGCCCAGCGCCGACGAGCGGGACACCAGCGCGTCGTCCACCTCGCCCCGGACCACGCCGTCGACCACCAGGGCCTCCAGCCGGGCGTCCCACGCCCCCCGGGACTCCGCGGCGCTGGCGTACACGGTCGCGGCAGCGAACGCGATCTCCCGGCCGAACCGCAGGATGGCCTCGGTCAGAAGCTGGCGCTCGCGGTCGTCGACGGCCAGCAGCGGGAGCCGGTGTTCGAACACCTCGATGGCCACCCGTACCATCTCGACCGTCTGCCGAAGGCTGACCCGCCGCGCCAGGTCCCGGGGTGCGTTGCGGAAGCCTTCCGCGGTGAGCCGTATGGTTTGGGTGGGCTCGCCGAGCCAGGCGACGAAGTTGGACACGCCGGTCTGGGTGACCAACAGGACGCCGGCTCGCTGGTCGGCGGACAGCCGCTTGAACCAGGAGAACCGTTCCGCCATGACCGCGACGCTGGTGGTGGCCAGGCCGCCGGAAGCCTGCTCCAGGCGGCGCAGGGTGCGCGCGGACACGCCCGTGGGCTCGGAGACGGAGTGCTCCGTTGTCATAGCGGGCAGCATGACATGGAGCCGCGCCGACTCGCGACGCACCTTGACGCGAGCACCGACCTCATCCGACCGGTTGGCGCACGGTGATCCGCCCGCCCGCGATCGCGAAGTGTGGTCAGGCTTGCGCTAGGACCGAGCACGGGCCGCCGGCCCGACTCGGGAGAACGAACGTGGGTCAGCCGAGCGGCGTGACCTTGGTTGCCTGGGGGCCTTTCTGGCCCTGCTCGACGTCGAACGAGACGCGCTGCCCCTCATCCAGCGTGCGGTAGCCGCTGCTCTGGATGGAGGAGTAGTGCACGAACACGTCCGCGCCACCACCGTCGGGAGCGAGGAAGCCGTAGCCCTTCTCGCTGTTGAACCACTTGACGGTGCCCTCTGCCATTCTTGCTCTCCTCGTACTGATATTCCGGGCGCTCGCCCCGGTATCGCGCCGACCCGCAGCATTCCTCACGCGGGTTGGGATGCTGTTCCAGCCGAAGAAAACCCCCGGCGAGAAGAGCAACGGCGGCAGACTACCGCGCCTGGCCCAAATGGGGGAGGGGCGTCGCCAGGTGGAGTGATCAGATTTTCGGGTTTCCATCTTTTTTCCGGCCATCGGACGGCGTGTCCGGCGCAATGACCAGCCGTTCGAGCAGTCGGGTGAGGTGGGTGCGCTCGTCCGGGGTGAGCGAGCCCAGCAGCTCGTGGTCCGTACGGATGACGACCTCGTCGAACCTGTGCAGGGCGTCGCGCCCGACCGGGGTCATGGTGACGATGTTGCGGCGCCGGTCGGACGGGTCGGGCGCGCGCCGGACATAGTCGTCGCGTTCGAGGTCGTTCAGGATGGCCACCATGTCGCTGCGGTCCACGCTCAGCCGGCGCCCGATCTGGGCCTGGGTGGACGGGCCGAACTCGGCGAGGGTGGCCAGCACCGCGTAGTGCCACTTGCGGATGCCGTGGTCGGCCAGCCGCTCCTGGATCGCCTGGTGCGCGCGCAGCGACGCCCGCCCGAGCAGCCACGCCACCGTGCCGCTGAGCCGGTGCGGGGCCGGGCCGTTCACCCGGCACGCGTCGGCGTCCATGCGCTCACGGTATCCCCTTCGTTGGCGGCACCAACGACTTCGGGTTAACGTTGGTCCTGCCAACGTTGGTGGTGCCAACGATAGAGGGGAGAACGGCATGCGGCGGGTGCGGTACTACGAGCACGGCGGTCCGGAGGTGCTGCGGCTGGAAGACGCCGAGGTGCCCGACCCGTCGGCGGGTCAGGTGCTGCTGCGGGCGGAGGCGATCGGGGCCAACTACGTGGACGCGCTGTTCCGGCGGGGTGCGGGCGGGCCGTTCTCCCGGCCGCTGCCCGGGGAGCTCACCGGCGACGTGGTGGGCACCGTCGAGGCGGTGGGCGACGGGGTGGACCCCGGGCTGGTCGGGAGCAGGGTGGCCGCGCTGGCCGACCCCGCGGTCGCCGAGTACGCGCTGGCCGGCGCGGACTGGCTGGCGCCGGTGCCGGACGGGCTGGGCGCCGCCGAGGCCAGCGTGCTGCCGATGGCCGCGCCGGTCGCGCTGCGGGTGCTGCGTACCGCCCGGCTCGAACCGGGGGAGACGGTGCTGGTGCACGCCGGCGCCGGCGGCATCGGTCACCTCGCCGTGCAGTTGGCCAAGCTGCTCGGCGCCGGGACGGTCATCGCGACCGCGAGCAGCGCGGCGAAGCTGGAGTTCGCGGCCGCGCACGGCGCCGACGTCGTCGTCGACTACACCCGGGAGGACTGGCCGGACCGGGTCAGGGCCGCCGCTCCTTCCGGTGTCGACGTGGTCGCCGACTCGGCGGGCGGTGAGGTCAGCCTGCGCAGCGTCGAGCTGCTCGCTCCGTTCGGGCGTTCGGTGCTCTACGGCGCCGCCGGCGGCGAGCTGGCCCAGGTGCCGTTCCTGGCGCTGGCCGCGTTGAAGCAGGTGGCCGGGTTCTCGCTGCTGGCCTGGCGCTCGGCCCGTCCGCGGCGGGCGCGCGCGGAGATGACAGAGCTGGCCGGCCACGTCCGGGCCGGGCGGCTGCGCACCACCCTGTTCGGCAGGTACCCGCTCGACGAGATCTCCGAGGTGCACCGGCTCTTCGACGAGCGCGCCGTGCTCGGCCGGGTGCTGGTGACGCCGTAGACCGGGCTCAGTCGGGCGTCGATCGGCGCTGGTAGTGGCGCCCGGCCTTGGTGCGGTTGCCGCAGACGGCCATCGAGCACCACCGGCGGCGTTTGCTCGGCGACGGGTCCAGGAACAGCCACGAGCAGCGGTGGCAGACGCGGATGTGGCCCCGGTCGGGGCCGGCGAGCAGTGCGCCGGTGGCCAGCGCGAGCCGCCGGCCGATGAGGCCCAGGCCCTGCTCGGCCGCGCTCACCAGCCAGGCCCCGGCGTCGTCGTCCAGTCTGTCCGAGAGCCGCGCCGCGCGGTAACCGGAGATGAGGTCGGACTCGACGCGGGCGCGCGCCTCGGCCGGCGCCGGTGAGCCGTCCACCGAGCCGTCGATCGAGGCGAGCAGGAACGCGTGCAGCGCCTCGCGCTGGGCGTGCAGGTCCGCCACGGCGGCCGCCGCCGAGGCCGGGTCCGCGTCCGCCAGTGTCGCCAGCTCGCCGGCCTCGGCGGCGTCGAGCACACCGGCCGCGCGCGCCCACCCGATCGCATCGGTGAAACGTTCCAACCGCTCCACGTCGCGCGCCTTGGTGCGCCCGCCGGCCGTGTTCAGGAAGTCCAGGCTCGGATGGCCCCCGACGAACGAGATCGGCGGCCAGTCGTCCGGTTGACCTGTCGTTCCGACCATGGCACCGTATCTAACCAGACTTCGTGAGAAAGAGGTTAGACATGGACCTGCCGGAGAGCTTCGACTACGAAGGCCAGCGCGTTCGGTACGGCGTGATCGGAGACGGCGAGCCGCTGGTGCTCGTGCACGGCACGCCGTTCTCCTCGGTGGTCTGGCGGCGGATCGCGCCGTACCTGGCCGGGCACCGCCGGGTGTACTACTACGACCTGCTCGGGTACGGCCGCTCGGAGCAGCGCGAGGGCGACGTCTCCCTCGGCGTGCAGAACCTCGTGCTCGGCGCGCTGCTCGACCACTGGGGCCTGGACCGCCCGGACGTGGTCGCGCACGACTACGGCGGGGCGACCGCGCTGCGCGCCCACCTGCTCAACGGCCGCGACTACCGCTCGCTCACGCTGATCGACCCGGTCGCGATCGGCCCGGACGGGTCACCGTTCGTACAGGCCACCAAGCTGCACGAGCAGGCGTTCGCGGGCCTGCCGGCGTACATCCACGACGCGCTGCTGCGCGCCTACATCGCCGGCGCCGTGCACCGCACGCTGTCCGACGACGAGATGCGCCTCTACACCGAGCCGTGGCTGGGCGAGCGCGGCCAGCCCGCGTTCTACCGCCAGATCGCGCAGATGGACGACCGCTACATCGACGAGGTCGGCCACCTCTACGGCAAGGTCCGCTGCCCCGTCACCCTCCTCTGGGGCGCCGAGGACGAGTGGATCCCGCTCGAACGCGGCCGCGAGCTGGCCGACCGCATCCCCGGGGCGAACCTGCGCGTGGTGCCGAACGCGAGCCACCTCGTGCAGGAGGACGCGCCGGAGGCCATCGTGGCCACCGTGCTGGAGGCCGTCCGCTAGGCGACCCCGGGGTCGGACGTCTGCGGCCCCGCGGCCCGTGGGTCGTCGATGCGGTACTTGCCGGCGGCCGAGACGAGCACCGAGCGGTCCAGCTCGCCGCGCTCGACCAGGGCGGCCAGCGCCTGCACGGTGATCGACTCGGCGTCCACCGTGAAGTGCCGCCGGGCCGCCGGGCGGGTGTCGGACAGTCCGAACCCGTCGGTGCCCAGCGCGTGGAAGTCCCCGGGGACCCACGGGCGGATCAGGTCCGGCACCGCCCGCATCCAGTCCGAGACCGCGACCAGCGGACCGTGCGTGTCGGCCAGCGCGCGCCGCACGTAGGGCACCTTCGGCTCGGCGTCCGGGTGGCGCAGGTTGTGCTGCTCGCACTCCACGCCGTCGCGGCGCAGCTCGCCCCAGGACGTCACCGACCAGACGTCCGCGGCCACCGACCAGTGCTCGGAGAGCAGCTCCTGCGCGCGCAGCGCCCACGGCAGCGCCACCCCGGACGCCAGCAGCTGCACCCGGTGCTCGTGGCGCTGCGGCGCCGGGCGGTAGCGGTACATGCCGCGCAGCAGCCCGTCCACGTCGACGCCCTCGGGCTCGGCGGGCTGGACGTACGGCTCGTTGTAGAGCGTCAGGTAGTAGAACACGTTCGGGTCCCGCCCGGCGCGGGCCTCGTCGTCCCCGTACATCCGGGCCAGCGCGTCGCGCACGATGTGGCCGATCTCGAACGAGAACGCCGGGTCGTAGGCCAGCACCGCCGGGTTGGTCGCCGCCAGCAGCAGCGAGTGGCCGTCGTTGTGCTGCAGGCCCTCGCCGGTCAGCGTGGTCCGCCCGGCGGTGGCGCCGAGCAGGAACCCGCGCGACATCTGGTCCGACGCCGCCCAGATCCCGTCTCCGGTGCGCTGGAAGCCGAACATCGAGTAGAAGATGTACAGCGGGATCATCGGCTCGCCGTGGGTGGCGTACGAGGTGCCGGCCGCGGTGAACGAGCCGACCGAGCCGGCCTCGTTGATGCCCTCGTGGAGCAGCTGGCCCTGCTCGCTCTCCCGGTAGGCCAGCATCAGCTCGGCGTCCACCGAGGTGTAGCGCTGGCCGTGCGGGTTGTAGATCTTCTGCGTCGGGAACATCGAGTCCATCCCGAACGTGCGCGCCTCGTCCGGGATGATCGGCACGAACCGGGGGCCGATCTCCTTGTCCTTGACCAGGTCGCGCAGCAGCCGGACGAAGGCCATCGTGGTGGCCACCTCCTGCTTGCCGCTGCCGCGCTTGACCACCTCGTAGACCTTGTCACCGGGCAGCACCAGCGGCTTGGACGCGCCGCCGCGCCGCTCCGGGACCGCGCCGCCGAGCAGCCGCCGCCGCTCCAGCATGTACTGCAGCTCCGGCGACTCGTTGCCGGGGTGGTAGTACGGCGGCAGGTACGGGTCGCGCTCCAGCTCCTCGTCGGAGATCGGGATGCGCTGGGTGTCCCGGAAGCCCTTGAGGTCCTCCAGGGTCAGCTTCTTCATCTGGTGGGTGGCGTTGCGGCCCTCGAAGTGCGAGCCGAGGCCGTAGCCCTTGATCGTCTTGGCCAGGATGACCGTCGGCTGGCCGTGGTGCTCCATGGCCGCGGCGTAGGCGGCGTGCACCTTGCGGTAGTCGTGGCCGCCGCGCTTGAGGTTCCAGATCGCCTGGTCGGACATGTCGGCGACCAGCGCCTTGGTGCGCGGGTCACGGCCGAAGAAGTGGTCCCGGACGTAGCCGCCGTCGTTGGCCTTGTAGGTCTGGTAGTCGCCGTCCGGGGTGACGTTCATCAGGTTGATCAGCGCGCCGTCCCGGTCGGCGTGCAGCAGCGCGTCCCACTCCCGGCCCCAGATCACCTTGATCACGTTCCAGCCGGCGCCCCGGAAGTAGGCCTCCAGCTCCTGGATGATCTTGCCGTTGCCCCGGACCGGGCCGTCCAGCCGCTGCAGGTTGCAGTTGATCACGAAGGTGAGGTTGTCCAGGCCCTCGGTGGCCGCCACGTGGATCAGCCCGCGCGACTCCGGCTCGTCCATCTCGCCGTCGCCGAGGAACGCCCAGACGTGCTGCTGGGAGGTGTCCTTGATGCCGCGCGCGTGCAGGTACCGGTTGAACCTGGCCTGCATGATGGCGTTCATCGGGCCCAGGCCCATGGACACCGTGGGGAACTCCCAGAACGTCGGCATCAGCCGGGGGTGCGGGTACGAGGGCAGCCCGTGCCCGGCGCCGCCGTGCGAGAGCTCCTGGCGGAACCCGTCGAGCTGGTCGGCGGACAGCCTGCCCTCCAGGAACGCGCGGGCGTAGATGCCGGGCGAGGCGTGCCCCTGGAAGTACACCTGGTCGCCGCCGCCGGCGTGGTCGCGCCCCCGGAAGAAGTGGTTGAAGCCGACCTCGTACAGCGTCGCCGAGGACGCGTAGGTGGAGATGTGACCGCCCACGCCGACCCCCGGCCGCTGGGCGCGGTGCACCATCATCGCCGCGTTCCACCGGATCCACCGCCGGTAGGCGCGCTCGGTCTCCTCGTCGCCGGGGAACCAGGGCTCCCGCTCGGTGGGGATGGTGTTGACGTAGTCGGTGCTGGTCAACGCCGGCACCCCGACGTTGCGCTCACGGGCGCGCTGCAGCAGCCGCAGCATCAGATAGCGGGCGCGCTGCTGGCCGGCGGCGTCAAGCATCCCGTCGAAGGACTCGAGCCACTCCTGCGTCTCGTCGGGGTCGACGTCCGGTAGGTACGCCGCGAGGCCATCGCGGATGACGTGGACTCTGCCCTGGGCGTTCTGGCCGGTCACGGGGGTCTCCCTGAGTTCTACTTCCAGACTGTCTGGACCGTTGCTGAATTGTCTCGGTACCTACCATCGTGCCTCCTCCCGCCCGGAGCGTGCAGCGGACCCTGCGCCGAACGGTTGGAACAACTCGGTGCGTCCGGTTGCGGTGAGGGCGGGCGACATGTTCGGATTCCGCATCCGAGATAGTGGGCAATCTCGCACGCGGGGACGCGAGCAAGAGCGCACGCAACACAGGGAGGGCATTGTGGTCGCCGCCGCGGGTGACGCCGGCAAGGCGGACATCGCCGGGAGGCTCGGCATCGAGTCGGGCATGGTGGTGCAGGAGCTTGGCTGGGACTCCGACGTCGACGAGGAGATCCGCAACGCCGTCGAGGAACGTTGTGGGGATGACCTGGTCGACGAGGACTCCGATGAGGTCGTCGACGTCGTGCTGCTGTGGTGGCGGGACGGCGACGGCGACCTGGCGGACGCTCTGATCGGCGCGGGTACGCCGCTGACCGAGAGCGGAGTGGTCTGGGTGCTCACGCCCAAGACCGGCCGGCCGGGGCACGTCGAACCGAGTGAGATCGCCGAGGCGGCCCCGACCGCCGGGTTGTCCCAGACGTCGAACGTGAGCGTCAGCGAGGACTGGGCCGGGGCCCGCCTGGTGGCGCCGAGGGCGGCCAAGTCTCGACGCTGACTACTGTTGTGATGGTGGCCGCGCCGATCGGCGCGGCCAGATGTTGGCGTGCGAGGAGGTTTTCCACGTTATGGCACCTCAGGTCGGGTCCGAGGCACCTGATTTCACCCTGCGGAACCAGAACAACGAGGAGGTGACGCTGTCCTCGTTCCGGGGCGAGCGGAACGTGCTCGTGGTGTTCTACCCGTTCGCGTTCTCCGGGATCTGCACCGGTGAGCTGTGCGCGGTCCGCGACGACATCGGTTCGTTCCAGAACGACGACGTGCAGGTGCTGGCCGTCTCGGTGGACCACCCGTTCGCCCTGAAGGCCTGGTCGCAGGCGCAGAACTACGACTTCCCGCTGCTGTCGGACTTCTGGCCGCACGGCGCGGTGGCCAAGGAGTACGGCGTCTTCCTGGAGGACCGTGGCATGGCGGTGCGCGGGACATTCCTGGTGGACAAGTCGGGTGTGATCAGGTTCGCTGAGGTGAACGCGCCCGGCGAGGCGCGCGACCAGTCGGCCTGGAAAAAGGCGCTGGCCGAGGTGTGAGTCACACCTGACACACGGGCCTCACGGTCCGGGCGCGTAGCTCAGCGGGAGAGCACTCGGCTTACACCCGAGCGGTCGCAGGTTCGAACCCTGCCGCGCCCACTCTCGCCGGACCCGTGTCCGCAAAGAGCGCGGACCGGGTCGAGTGGTGATGATGTTGGGGGGCCGAGCCCCCCAGACCCCCCACGGTGCGAGCTTCTCTCGACCCGGCGTGGTTGCGTACGGCTTTGACCAGCGTTGGTGTCGTGAGGTTCTTCTCAGATGTAAAGATGCAGGTAGTGGCCGGAGTGAACGGAGACGGCGCGCTGGACATGCGAGCGGTCGCTGGTTCGAACCCTGCCGCGCCCACCGCCGTGACCCGGGGGGAGCCGGTGCGACGTCGTTCGTGGTTCGCGGTCGAGGGGACGCTGGAGCCGCTCGACCATGACGGGCCGTCGTTCTTCCGGTTTCCCCAGGCCGTCGCGGAGCACGTGATCGAGCGCTACTCCGCGCGCGGGGACTGGGTATTCGATCCCTTCTGCGGGTTCGGCACCACCCTGGTGGTGGCCGAGCGTGTGGGCCGCCACGCGGTCGGGTGCGAGGTCGACGAGGGGCGCGCGGCGTTCAGCGCCTCGCGCCTGGCCGAGCCGGGTCGCGTGGTGCACGGCAGCCGCGGGGACGTCACCGCGAGCCGGTGGCCGCCTTTCGCGTTGCTGTTCACCAGCCCTCCGTACGTCAGCTTCCGGTCCGGCGGGGACGACCACCCGGCGACCTATCTCGCGGACGCCCGCCGCCTGTTCTCCGGGTTCACCCGGCTGTTGGCCCCGGGCGCCACGGTCGCCGTGGAGGTCTCGCAGCTGCGCCACGGCGACCGCACGCGCCCGCTGGTGTGGCAGCTCGGCACCGCGCTGAGCGAGATCTTCACGCTGCGGGAGGACCTGGTCCGCGTCAATACGGGTGACACCGAAGCCGGCCCCGGCTACGACCACGCCCACGTCCTCATCTTCGACATGCCAGCCGAGGCGGGAGGAAACAGTGGATGAGCTCGAGTCGGATCGGGCGCACGGTGCGCGGATCTACGACTACATCCTGGGTGGCAACGACAACTTCGCGGTGGATCGCCAGGCCGGCGAGGCGACGCTTCGGGCGTGGCCGGCGATGCGGGTCTCGATGCGCGCGAACCGTGCGTTCATGCACCGGGTGGGTCGGTTCCTGGCCGCCGAGCGCGGCGTCCGGCAGTTCCTGGACATCGGCGCCGGCATACCCACCCGGCCCAACCTGCACGAGGTGGTGCAGGAGGTCGCGCCCGAGGCGCGCATCGTCTATGTCGACAACGATCCGATCGTCCTCGCGCACGCCCAGGCGTTGCTGACCGGTACCCCGCAGGGGCGCACCGCGTACATCAGCGCGGACGTGCGTGAGCCGGACGGGATCCTCGGCGCCCGGGAGCTGCACGACACGCTCGACCTCGACCGGCCGGTGGGGTTGTTGATCATCGCGATGTTGCAGTTCATCGAGGACGACGAGGAGGCGCTGCGGGTGACCCGTCGGGTGCTGGACGCGCTGCCGTCGGGAAGCTACCTCGCCGTGACCATCGCCACCGCCGACTTCGCGCCGGAGCCCCTCGGCAAGGTCCGCGAGCAGTACAACGCGCACGGGGAGACCTTGCGGCTCCGTACGAAAGAGCAGGCAGCGCGGTTCTTCGAGGGGCTCGAGCTGGAGGAGCCGGGCGTGGTGCAGACGCACAGGTGGCGCCCCGACCCGGCCGACGCCGGCACGATCGCCGACGCCGACATCGCCATGTACGGGGCGGTGGGGCGCAAGCCGTGAGCGTGGGTCGGCTGGTGTTGATCAATGGCGCCCCGGCCAGCGGGAAGTCGACGCTGGCCAGGATGTACGCGCGGGAGCATCCGCTCACGCTGGCATTGGACATCGACACGGTCAGGGGGATGCTCGGGGGCTGGTTGGACCGGCCCACCGAGGCGGGGCTGCTCGCGCGGCGGATGGCCGTCGAGATGGCGCGGGTGGCGCTGGGCGAGGGCAGGGACGTGCTGGTCCCGCAGTTCCTCGGCCGGGTGGACTTCATCGTCGAGCTGGAACGGCTGTGCGGCCAGGTCGGCGCCGAGTTCGTCGAGGTCGCGCTGCTCAGCGACGCACGGGACGCCACCGAGCGGTTCGTGCGGCGCTCGCGGCGGCCGGAGAGCCCGGAGCACCGGGACGCGGCGGCGTTGCGGGAGCGCGGCGGCGGGGTCGAGGAGCTGGCGGCGATGTACGAGCGGTTGCTCGCCGTGGTGGCCGGCCGGACTCGGACCCGCACGGTGACCACCGTGGACGGCGAGGTGGACAGGGCCTATCGCGACCTGGTGGCCTGTATCGACGGTGTTCGCCGGACGTAGACCTCCAGCCAGAGATGGTTCTCCTGGTACGGCACGAGGGTGGTGTGCTCGAACTCCAGCTCGCCCAGCCGGGGATGGCGCAGCCCGATCACCCCGGTACGGCCGCCGGCCACCTCGCCGGCCTCCCACCAGGCGCGGAACCGAGGACTGTCGGCGGTGAGCTCGGCGATCACGGATCGGAACCTCGGGTTGTCCGGCCAGCTCGCGCCGGTGGTCCGCAACTGGCCGACTATCGCTTTCGCGACGGACTCCCAGCCGACGATCAGGTCTTTCGAGCGTGGGTCGGTGAACACCTGGAGGGCGAGGTTGCGGCGGTCGCTCGGCAGCTTGTCGAAGTTGCCGAACACCTCGGCGAACGAACGGTTCCAGAGAAGGACGTCCAGGGCCGGGCCGAGCAGGTATGCCGGGTGCGGCGAGAGGTGTTCCACGAGGGTGCGCAGGCTCGCCGGAATGTCGGCGACGGACATGTCCTTCTCGACCGGAAGTTCGTATCCGGCCAGCCGGAAAAGGTATTCGCGCTCGGTCCCGTGCAACCGCAGCGCGTCGGCGATGCTCCCGAGCACCTGACGAGAAGCCCGAACTTCCCTGCCCTGTTCCAGCCAGGTGTACCAGGTGTGGCTGACCGATGCGATATGCGCGACCTCCTCGCGGCGCAGCCCGGACGTGCGGCGCCGGCCCGATGAGACCAGGCCGACGTCCTCCGGGGTGATCCGGCCTCGCCTGGCGCGCAGGAATCGCCCCAGCTCGACACGGTCGTCACGCACGTACGGAGACTAGGCCGTGTTTAAGAAGTCCAGGTCGATGGGCTTCGTGATCCAGGTGGTTCCTGGCAAGGCGGAGGTGAGCCCGGGTACCGGGTTTGTACCCGGGCTTGCCGACAACGCCGCCAGGGGCCGCCTGGGCGCGAAGACCGCGATCAGGGGCTTCTTAAACGCGGCCTAGTACCGCTTCTACCAGCATGTCCGCTCACTGGCACGCGCCGGAACCGGCCCGCGACGATGCCCAGGTCGGCAGGGAGGCTGGCCCATGACGCGGGTGACGCAGGTAGGGACCGTTCCGGAGTCGGTGGTTCGCCGGTCGGTCGTGGCCACCGCGATCGGCAACGGCGTCGAGTGGATGGACTTCACCGTCTACGGGTTCGTCGCCGGCTGGATCGGGGCGGCGTTCTTTCCCGGTGACAGCCCGTCGCTGCAGGTCGTGGCCAGTTTCGCCGCCTTCGCCAGCTCGTACCTGGTGCGCCCGCTCGGTGGGCTGTTCTTCGGCTCGCTCGGCGACCGGTTCGGCCGCCAGCGGGTGCTGGCCACGACCGTGCTGCTGATGGCGCTGGCCACGGCCCTGAACGGTGTCATCCCGGGCTATGCGACGGCCGGGCCGTTCGCCGTCGTGCTGCTGATCGCCTGCCGGCTGCTGCAGGGCTTCTCGGCCGGCGGCGAGTACGGCGGCGCGGCGACCTACCTGGCCGAGTTCGCGCCCGACCGGCGGCGCGGTTTCTATTGCAGTTTCCTCGAGTTCGGCACGTTGTGCGGCAGCGGGTTGAGCATGAGCATGGTGCTCGGACTGGACATTGTTCTCGGGCCCGCCGCGATGGCCGAATGGGGCTGGCGGATCCCTTTCCTGGTGGCCGGCGCTTTCGGTGTCGTGGGGCTGTACCTGAGGCTCAGGTTGGAGGACACGCCGGCATTCCGGGCGTTGGTGAGCGAAGGGGACCTGCCCCGGGCGCCGTTGCGGGAGGCGGTCACCGGCGCGGTTCGGCCGATCCTGCTCTGCATGGGGCTGGTGCTGGTCTACAACGTGCTGAACTACACGGTCGGCGCCTATCTGCCGACGTATCTGTCGCGGACCGTGGGATTCGGCGAGCGCGCCGCGCTGGTGGTGATGCTGGGCACCCTGTTGGTGATGCTCGCGGTGATTACCGGGGTGGGCGCGCTCTCGGACCGAATCGGGCGCAAACCGTTGCTCATCGCGGCCTGCGGGGGCGTCGTCCTGCTCGCCTATCCGGCATTTCTGCTCATGTCCAGCGGGTTTCTCGTCGCCGTCGTCGTCGGTGTTCTCATCCTGGCGCTGTTGCTGGTGACGATGCTCGGCACCATGTCGGCCACGCTGCCGTCGCTGTTCCCGACCCGCGTTCGCTACAGCGGTTTCTCGATCGCCTTCAACGTCTGCACCTCGGTGTTCGCCGGGACCTCGCCGCTGGCGATGGCCGGGCTGACCGAGGCGACCGGAAGCGCGGCCGCCCCCGCCTACTACCTGATCGCGGCCGGGCTCGTCTCGTTCGTGCCGATCCTGCTGGTCCGCGAGTCGTCCGGAAGGCCGCTGCCCGGCTCGGGCGCGTTGTTGGCAACCCCACGCGAGAGGTGAACCGCATGACGAAGATCGGCCTGCTGTACCCGACCCGGGACCGGGGCGAGGACGACTACCTGGCCCTGGCCGCCATGGTGGACCCGGCGACGGCGGTCGAGCTGGCCTACGTGCCGTGGGGGCCGACGGCGGCCCGGGGTCGGGGTCGGCGGCTGGACGCGGCGGGGAAGGTGGCCGCCCTGCGCGAGCTGGGCGAGATCGACCGGCTGTGCACGGCCGCCGAGGAGTTTCGGGTGGTCGGGCCGGAGGTGGTGAGCTGGACGTGCTCCAGCGGGAGCTTCCTGTGGGGGCTCGACGGCGCGCGCAAGCAGGCGCACGCCCTGGCCGGTGTGCTCGGCGTCCCGGCCAGCAGCACCTCGCTGGCGTTCCTGGCCGCGATCGAGTCGCTCGGGGTGTCCCGGGTGGCGCTGGCGTCGGTCTACTCGACGGAGGTGACGGACGGCTTCATCGCGTTCCTCGCCGAGGCCGGGGTCGAGACGGTGAGCCGCATCGACCTGGACGCCCGGTCGGACCGGCAGCTGGCCGGGTGGGGCCGGTCCACGCTGTTCGAGATGGTCGAGCTGTGCGACGTCGGCGGTGCCGAGGCGGTGTTGGTCCCGGAGACCGCGTTGCACACCGCCCACATCCTCGGCGAGCTGGAGGAGCGCGCCGGCAAGCCGGTGCTCACCGCCACCGGCGTGACGATGTGGGACGCCCTGCGGAGGATCGGTCGTCCGGCCGAGGCGCCGGGGTGCGGCGCGCTGTTTGACGTCCGGCGCACCAGTCTGAAAGAGTAGTTTCGAAAGAACTCTTTCGGATGTGGATGGGACACGGATGGGGCACCCGACGCCACGCAGGGTCGGCGACGTCGACGCGCTGAAGGCGCTCGCCCATCCGTTGCGGGTCGCGCTGCTGCACCGCCTGGTCGGGGTCGGCCCGGGCACGGCGAGCGAGTGCGCGGAGGCGGTCGGGTCGAGCGCGTCCAACTGCAGCTGGCACCTGCGCCAGCTCGCGAAGTTCGGTTTCGTCGAACGCGTCGAGGGGGGTGACGGGCGGGAGCGCCGATGGCGGTCGACCGAGGTCGGGTTCGACGTCGGCGCGTTCGACGAGGACCCGACGGTGCGCACGCAGCAGGACGCGCTGCTCGCGATGCGGATCAACGAGGACAACCGGCTCCTGCAACGGTTCCTCGACGGCCAGCACGAGCTGTCGAGGGAATGGCTGCTCGCGTCGGCGCTGCACGGGTACACGGTCAACGTCACCCCGGAGGAGCTGACCGCGCTGCTCGGTGCCGTCGACGACCTGCTGCGGCCCTACCTCGTCCCGGTGCGCGCGGACGCCCCCGACGACGCGGCGCCCGCCTACATCAACATCCGGGCGTTCCCACGTTGAACCGTCCACGCCGGACCAGACCTGAAGGATCTTCACGCATGCTTCGTCATCGCTGGCTGCCGCCGTTCGCGCTGGTCGCCGTCCTGCTCGTGGCCGGGTGCTCGGCCGGAGGTGGCTTCGGGGCGAACACCAAGACCATGACCGCCGACGCGACGGTCACCGAGGCGGTGACGTCCGTGGAGGTCACCGACGCGGCCAGCGGGTCCATCCGGGTCAGTCCTGGCAGCGGTCAAGGCGTCGGCGTTCACCGCACCGTCCACTACCGCGACGAAGTCCCGCCGAGGCCGAGCCAGCGGGTGTCCGGTGGCGTGCTCACCTTCGACAGGGGCTGCGAGAACTGCTACATCGACTACGAGCTGACGGTGCCCGCCTCGGCCGGGGTCACGCTCGGCAGCGCCAGCGGCGACGTCGACGTGCGGGGAGTGGCCTCGGCGGACGTGCGCACCGCGTCCGGGCGGGTCACGGCGGAGTCCATCGCCGGAGGGTTCAGCGCGCGGACCTCGTCCGGCGACATCACCGGCGGCGGGCTCGGTGGCGGGCTCGGTGGCGGGGAGGTCAGGGTGGACACCCAGTCCGGGGCGACCGAGCTGCGGTTCGTCGCGGCGCCGGGTTCGGTGACCGCGCGGGCCGTCTCCGGCGATGTGCGGGTCACGGTGCCGGCCGGGCGGTACCGGGTCGAGGCGGCCACCAAGTCCGGTCAGCGCCAGGTGGACGTCCCCAGCGATCCCGCCTCGGGCGCGCGCATCGCGGTGGAGTCCCTCTCGGGCAACGTGACGGTCTCCGCCCGCTAGGGGACGAACACCACCCGGCGCCGGCCGTCCGCGTTGAGCCAGGCCGTCGCCACGTCGGCCAGCGGCACCCGTTCGATCTCGATCTCCAGCTCGCCGGCGGCGGTCCAGGTCAGCAGGTCGCGGTAGACGCCGGCAACCTCGTCCAGGTCGGGCAGCCGCCGGCCGGTGCCGCCGTTGCCGACCAGTTCGAGCGGCGCGGCGCGCAGCGCGGTGGCCGGCAGGGTCAGCGTGGCGCCGGCGCTGATGCCGACCTGGACGTACCGGATCCTCGGGGCCTGAGACCCGGCGAGCGCGGCGAACAGCGCCTCCGCCGGCGGCCCCCAGAGGTAGTCCACGACGAGGTCGTACGGCCCGGCGGTGGCGAAGGCGGCGGCCAGCTCCTCGCGCGGGCTGTCGACGCGGATGGTGGCGTCGGCGCCGAGCGTCTCCAGTACGCGCGCGTCCCGTCCGGCGGCGACGACCCGGCCGGCGCCGTACCGCCTGGCGATCCGGGCGGCGATCCGGCCCGAGGCGCCGGTCGCGCCCAGGACCAGCACGGACTGGCCCTCGGTCAGCTCGCCGACGTGCACCAGGGCCTTCCAGGCGGCCAGGCCGGGGTTGGCGAGCGCGGCGGCCGTCACGTCGTCGACGCCGTGCGGCACCGGCAGCCACATCCCGGGGCGCAGCGCCACCCGCTCGGCCATCCCGCCGTACGGCGGCGCCGGCGCCAGGAAGGCCACCCGGCTGCCGTCGTCCAGGACGCCCACCCCGTCCGCCCCGACCACCAGCGGGAACCGGGCCGGGGCGGCGTGGTGCGCGCCGTCGGCCAGCCACCTGTCCACCGGTTTCAGTGCGGCGGCCAGCACGGTGGCCACGACCTGGCCGTCGGCGGCGGACGGGGCCGGGAACGGTTCGTAGCGCGGGGTAGCTCCCTGAGCGTGCAGCACGGCGGCGTTGATCGTCTCGTTGCCCATCGTGGTCTCCCTGTCACGGACAGTTGCGTTCGCTATGAACGTAACTCTACGGAAACTCCGTTCGTAGTGCACGGAGTTTGGGGGTACCGCATGTGTCATACACTGCGCTACAGTGTGGTACATGGATGAGCGTGGAGGTGGTACGGCTTCGCGTGCGACGTCGTACCGGCTGGACGCGGCGGTGAAGGCCCGGCTGGAGCGGCAGGCGGCGGCCGAGGGCGTCACCGAGCGGCTGCTGCTGGAACGCCTGGTCACCGAGGGGCTGGACGGGCTGCACTACCCGGGGATCGTGTACCGGGGCGGGCCGACAGGGCGCCGCGCCGCGCTCGCCGTCGGGCCAGACGTCTGGGAGGTGGTCTCGGCGCTGCGCCACACCAGCGGGGGCGACGAGGAGCGGGTCCAGGTACTGGCCGAGCAGTTCGAGCTGCATCCCCGGCACATCAGGACGGCCCTCGACTTCGCCGCCGATCACCGGGCGGACATCGACCGGCAGGTCGCCGAGAACGAGGCGGCGGCCGAGCGTGCCCGGCAGGTCGCCGAGCGGCGCGCCGACCTGATGGCGTCGTGACGCGGTGCGGTTCCTGATCGACGAGATGTTCCCGCCGGGGACCTGTGGGCATCTCGACCACTACGGCCACGACGCGATCCACGTCCGCGACCGCGGCGTGAACGCCCGCCCGGACGAGGAGGTGGCGGCGCTCGCCGTCCGTGAGGACCGGGTGCTGGTCACCGAGAACGTCAAGGACTTCGCGCAGGAACGCCAGCTCGTCGTGGTGTGCGTGCTGAAGTCGCGGCTGGTCGCCCGGTCCCTGGCGACCCAGCTCGCCGACTTGCTCGACGCCTGGGCGGACCTCAACCCGGACCCGTACCTGGGCATGCACTGGCCCAAGATCGGCGACTAGGCGTCCCGCGCGGCGTCGGCGAGGCGTTCGAAGGTCAGGGTGTCGCGCTCGGTCAGCAGCAGGCGGCTGAGCCGCAGCATGGCGGTGGCCGCGGCGGTGTAGGTGTCGTCGTCCAGGGACTCCAGGTCGCTGACCTTGGCCAGGCCGATGGTGCGGCGGGCGGCCTCGCAGCCGGCGAACCCGAAGCCGTCGCGGCGGATGACGTCCAGCCAGGAGGCGAGGTAGGCGTCGGGGTACTTCTCCGGGCAGCGCCGCGTGGGCCACAGCTCGGACAGCCGCGCGCGGAACCGGTGCCAGCTCGACTCGCAGGTGGCGACCAGGCTCGCCGCCCGGTCGGGCTGGCCGAGCGCGGCGGCCCTGGCGCCGGCGAAGAGCATGTTCGCCCACAGCAGGCCCAGGTCGAACCCGACGGGGCCGTAGCAGGCGAACTCGGAGTCGAACGCCTTCACCGACAGCTCGGGGCCGTCGCCGCGCACGAACACGCTGCCGGTGTGCAGGTCGCCGTGCAGCAGCGCCTCCTGGGCGGTGAGGAACCGGTGCTTGAGCGCCATCGCGGCCGCCACCCACTCCGGGTCGCCCTGCAGCCGCGCCACCACCGGTTCGAGCATCGGACGCACCGAGTTGCGCGCCGCTCCGAGGTAGGGCTCGGTGAGGATCAGGTCCTCGGTGATCGCGCACAGCTCCGGGTTCGCGGCCCCGGCCGCCCGTACCCGAAACTCCTCCTCGCCCAGGCCCAGCCACGAGGTGCCGAAGGCGACGTCGGCGACGTACTCGCCCAGCCGTTCGGCCACGCCCTCGAACGGCCCGCCGGCGTTCAGCCGGGTGCGGAACACCTCGTGGTCGGTCAGGTCCTCCAGGGCGAGCACGTACCTGTCGGCGTCGAAGTCGATCAACCGGCAGACGTGCGGGGACAGCGCGGCGTGCGCCCGGATGGCCGCCGCCTCCCTGGTGGCCCGCTCCTCGGTCATCGGCCAGTCCGGGCCGACCAGCCGCACGTACGGCAGCGCCTGCTTGAGCACCAGGCCCCGGCCGGCCGCGTCGGCGCAGACGAACACCAGGTTGAGGTTGCCGTCGCCGACCTCGGACACGGTCAGCGTGGCGGGGTCGACCAGCTCGCGCAGCGCGGCGCGGCCCGCGAGGTAGCCGGGGACGTCCTCGGTGGTCAGCTCGTTCCCGAACCCTGTCAGTGAAGTCATTGGACCTGCCTCCGGCGCCGGCGGCGCAGCGAGAACGACATCAGCAGCGCGAAGATCAGTACCAGGCCCTTGATCAGGTCCTGGGTGAAGTAGGGCAGGCCGAGCTGGGTCAGGCCCTGCAGGATCAGCCCGATGAAGATCGCGCCGACCACGGTGCCCAGCGCGTTCGGCTTCTTGGCGCCCAGCACCGCGTAGCCGACCAGCGTCATCGCCACCGCGTCCAGCAGCGCGGAGTCGCCGGCGGTGACGTCGCCCTGGCGCAGCCGGGAGGCCAGGATGATGCCGGCGATCGCGGCCAGCACGCCGGAGATCGCGTACGCGGCGAACTGGTAGCGGCGCACCCTCGCGCCGGCCAGCCGGGCGGCCTCGGAGTTCCCGCCGACCGCGTAGAACACCCGCCCGTACCGGGTGCGCTCCAGGAACACCCAGACCAGCACGGCGATGAGCGCGAACAGGTACACCGACAGCGGGATGCCGAGCACCTCGTTGCCGTCGATGGCGGCGAAGTCGTCGGTGAACCGGCCGGTGACCTTCTCCCCGCTCGGCAGCGTCATGCCGGTGATCAGGGTCTGGCCGTCCACCAGCCAGCGTTTGAGCCCCTGGACGGTGAACATGGTGCCCAGCGCGGCCAGCAGCGGCGGCACGTTGAGCACCACGATCAGCGCGGCGTTCGCGCAGCCGACCACCAGCCCGGCGATCAGGCAGGCCAGGATCGCGGTGCCGCCGGTCAGCGCGAACCTGACCATCGTCACCGCCGCCACGGTGACCGACAGCCCGGCCACCGCGCCCACCGAGAGGTCCAGGTCGCCGACCACGGCGGTCAGCGTCATGCCCAGCGCGGCGATCGCGGCCACCGCCTGGGTCTGCAGGATCGAGACCCCGTTGTTCACCGTGGCGAAACCGGGGATGAGCAGCGAGAACACGATCGCGACCAGCAGCCCGACCAGCACCACGCCGTAGCGGACGGCGAAGTCCGTGACCGAGAACGAGGTGCGTTCTCCCACCGAGACCTGGGCCGTCATGCACTGTCCTTTCGGGTGGTCACGCTCATGGCGTCGATGAGCCGTTCCCGGGAGGCCTCGCCCAGCCCCAGGTCGGCGACCACGTGGCCGTGGTTGAACACCACGATCCGGTCGCCGACCTCGAGCGCCTCGTCCAGGTCGGAGGTGGCCACCAGCACGGCGGCCTGGCTGGTCAGCCGGCGCACGGTGGCGCCGATGTCGTGGCGGGCGTTGATGTCCACGCCCCGGAACGGCTCGTCGAGCAGCAGCGCCTTCGGCTCGCCGAGCAGCCAGCGCCCGATGACGACCTTCTGCTGGTTGCCGCCGGAGAGGGTGTGGATCGGGCTGGACGGGTCGCGGGCGACCACCCCGATGTCGTCCATCATGGTCCGGGTGGCGCGGCGCTCCGCGGGCCCGCGCATCAGCGTGCCGGCCGAGAACCGCTTCAGGAACGGCAGTGTCATCTGGGAGAACACCGGCCAGTCCGGGATGATCGCCTGCTCGTGGCGCGACTCGGGCAGCAGGTAGACGCCGTCGCGAACCGCGTCGCCGGGGTGTTCCGGGGCGAACTCGCCCGTGCCGCTCAGCTCCCGGCGGCCGGCGATCACCGGCCGGGCGCCGAAGATCCACTCCAGCAGCTCGGTCTTGCCGCTGCCCAGCAGGCCGAGCAGGACGGTGACCTGGCCCCGGTGCAGGTCGAGGTCGAACGGTTTCGAGTCCGGGAAGACCTGGACGTCGCGCAGGCTCAGCACGGTCGGGCCGGCGGGCAGCTCGTCGCGCCGCATCTGCGCCGGGGTCCTGTCGAACAGCGCGGTCAGCACCTCCGGCCAGTCGAAGGCGTGCCGCTCGTCGCGGAAGAACTCGCCGGGCATGGCGCCGTCGCGCAGCACCCCGACGTGGTGGCAGAGCCTGTCGAACTCGGCCAGCTTGTGGGTCACGAACAGCACGGTCATGCCGTCGGCGACCAGCGAGCGGACCAGGTCGAACAGCCGCGAGGTCTCCTCGGCGGACAGCGCGGAGGTCGGCTCGTCCAGGATCAGGATCTCCGGCTTGCGCGACAGCGCGCGGGCCAGCACCAGCAGCTGGCGGTCGGACACCCCGAGCCGGCGCGCCGGCCAGCGCAGCACCTGTTTGGTCAGGTGCATGCCCAGGGTCTCGGCCACCTCGAGGGCGTGCCGTTCGGTGCGCGCGCGGCTGAACCCACGCGGGGAGTCGCGGTCGGTGAGCCGGTCCAGCGCCAGGTTCTCCGCGACCGTCATGTCCAGCACCACGCCGTCGTTCGGGTTCTGGTAGACGGTGCCGACGCCGGCCCGCTGCGCCGCGAGCGGGTCCGGGAAGCCGACCGGCTCGCCGCCGAGCAGGATCCGCCCGCCGTCCGGCTGCTCGGCCCCGGACAAGATCTTGATCAACGTCGACTTGCCCGCGCCGTTGGCGCCCATCAGCCCGTAGATCGCCCCCTTCTCCACGCCGAAGCTGACCCCGCGCAGCACCCGGTTCGGGCCGTAGCTCTTGGCGATGTCCCGCACCTCGAGCACCGTGCTCCCCACGCTGCCTCCTTTGTGGATAACCCGTGAGTGGCTAGGGCCGCTATGACGGCCCTAGCCACTCACGGGGTAGGTCACGCGCCCGGGCGGATCTGGGGGATCCAGGGCGCCCCGAGGATGTCCGGGGTGTTCAGGTCCGGCAGGGCGGTGCGCAGCTCGTCCATGTTGGTGACGTTGCGCTGGCGCAGCATGTCCTGGGTGATCAGGGCGGCCGGGATGGTCAGCTTCTGCGGCATCTGGACGCCGGCGCCGGCGGCGACCGCGGCGCGGGCCACGATGGCGCCCACGTTGGCCGGGTCGGTGGCGGCGGTGGCGCGCCACGGGCTTCCCGGCTCGGTCATCTGCTGGATGTCCGCGGTGGAGATGTCCACCCCGTACACCTTCACCTTGTCCGACATGTTGTTCTGCCGCAGCGCGATCAGGGCGCCCTTGGCCAGCTCGTCGTAGGCGGCGAAGGCCAGCGTGGTGGTCGGGGCGGCCTTGAGCGCGGCGGCGCCCTCGGCGGCGGTGTCGGCGAACGTGGACTCGGAGTACTTGCCGAACTTCGCGACCTGGCTGAACGACGTGTTCGCCTTGAGGAACTGCTGGTACACCTCATTGCGGGAGTCCAGCGGGGCGATCCCGGAGACGTTGACGTAGGCGATCTTGCCGCCGGCCGGGTTGTCCTGCTTCATGTAGTCGAGGATCTTGGTGGCGATCGAGGTGTCGTCCTGCGAGATGTACATCGCCTTGCAGTTGGCGATGTTCACGTCGTAGACCACCACCGGGATGCCCTTGGAGATCGCCTCGTCGATCTTGGGGTTCACCGAGTCGGCGAGGCCGTGGTCGACGATGATCACGTTCGGCTGGCTGGCGATCGCGTCGTTGAACTGGGCGACCTGCTTGGCGTTGTCACCGCGCGCGTCGAACACGGCCATCTGTCCGCCGGCCGCCTTGACCTGCGCGTCCGCGCCCCGACCCCACTGCTCGAAGTAGTCGCCCACGCCGGACTGGCGGACCATGGCGACCTTGAAGCCGTCCTTGGCGCCGGCCGGCTTGGCGGCCGGCGGCTTGAAGTCGTTCTGCACCGTGCGGTTGCAGGGCTGGCCGGCCGCCGACCCGGACTGGCCGCCGCCGGCGCCGCCCGGGTTCTGCGAGCAGCCCACCAGGGCGACCGAGGCGATCGCGGCAGCGCCGATGATGCGCAACGCCTTGGATTTCATCGTTTCTCCTGTTCGGTGCTGTGGTCGCCGGAGTTGGCGATCACCCGTTGGTCGGTGACGATCGCGGTGATGAGCTCGGCGGGGGTGACGTCGAACGCCGGGTTCAGCGCAGTGGCGCCCTCGGGGGTGGTGCGGACGCCGCGGAAGGAGCAGACCTCGTCGCTGCCCCGGTCCTCGATCTCGATCGCGTCGCCGTGCGGGGTGTCGGCGTCCACGGTGGTCTCGGGCGCGACGACCAGGAACGGGACGTATGCGTGCCGGGCGGCCAGCGCGAGCGAGAACGTGCCGATCTTGTTGGCGGTGTCGCCGTTCGCGGCGATCCGGTCGGCGCCGACCAGCACCGCGTCCACCGCACCGCCGGCCAGCGTGGTGGCGGCCGCCGAGTCGACGATCACGTCGTAGCGCGCGCCCATCCGGGCCAGCTCCCAGGCGGTCAGCCGGGCGCCCTGCAGCAGCGGGCGGGTCTCGCACACCAGCGCGCGCTCCAGCCTGCCGTCCAGGTGCAGCCGCTCGACCACGCCGAGGGCGGTGCCGTGCTCCACGGCGGCCAGCGCGCCGGTGTTGCACAGGGTCATCACGGTGAGCCGGGGGCGGTCGGGGAGCAGTTGGGTGAGCAGGTCGGCGCCGCGGCTGGCCATCGCCTTGCTGGCGGCGATGTCCTCGTCGCGCACGGCCAGGGCGGCCTCGAGCGCGGCGGGCGCGCCGCCGGAGTCGAAGGCGGCCAGGGCGGTGTCCACGCCGAGCGCGAGGTTCACCGCTGTGGGACGGGCGGCGCGCAGCTCGGCGGCGGCGGCGCGGGCGCGCTCGGCCGGCAGGTCCTGGACGGCCAGCGCCACGCCCAGCGCGCCGGCCACACCCAACGCGGGGGCGCCACGCACGGCCAGCCGGCGGATCGCGTCGACCAGCTGGTCCGGCCGATGGATGTCGAGCTCGACGAGCTCGGCGGGCAGCACGGTCTGGTCGACCAGCCGAATGTGGCCGCCGCCCGCCCCGGGCACCCAGTCGATCGTGCGCATCCGCTGCCTTCCACCTCGATCCACCGGGCACCGGACGGGCACGGCGGCGTGACACTCCTGCGAGTGAGGTTGTCGGACAACCGCGCTCCCGTCAAGATGTCCCCATGGCGACCACCGCGCGGCGGCCGCTCGCGGACGACATTGCCCGGGCACTCAAGGCAGAGATCCGCGAGGGCGTCTACCCACCCGGCGCCCGGCTGCCGACCGAGGCCGACCTGTGCCGCCGGTTCGGCGTCTCCCGGGCCACCGTGCGCAGCGCGGTCAAGGAGCTCGACGTGCTCGGGCTGGTGCGCACCCAGCACGGGGTGGGCACGTTCGTGCGCAGCCGGCCGGCCGTGCACGACGGGCTGGAGCGGATGGGCTCGATCACCGAGTCGATCAGGGCCAGCGGCAAGGAGCCCGGCCACGAGTACGCCCGGCGCACGCTGCGCCAGGTCCTGCCCGACGAGGCCGAACGGATGGAGGTGCCGCCGGACACCGAGGTGCTCGAGCTGCGACGGCGGATCACCGCGGACGGCGAGGTGGTGGCCTACTCCTACGACCTGCTGCCCCGCGGCCTGCTGCCGGAGGACTTCGACCCCGACGAGCTTGCCGGCTCGATGTTCGCCTACTTCGAGAACCGGCTGGGGGTGCGCGCCACGCTCGGGCTGGCCAGGGTGCACGCGGTGGAGTCCGCGCACATCGCCTGGGGCGCGAACGCGAGCAAGCACCGGCTGTTCATCCTGCTCGACCAACTGCACTACGACACCGGGCACCGGCTGCTGGCCTACTCGCGCACCTACTTCGTGGAGGGCGCCTACGAGTTCCAGCTGATCCGCACCGCGCCGTGACGCGCAGTCGTCTGACAACTCCTCACGCGTCGGCGGCGCGCAGCAGTATGTCCAGCAGCGCGTCCGGGGCGTCCCTCATCACGTTGTGGCTGACCGGCAGCTCGTGCGTGCTCCAGCCGGGGTCGGCCCGCAGCCGCCGGTACACCTCGGGGAACGGCGAGCCCGGCCAGCCGGACAGGTAGACGTAATGCTTGCGCGCGACCGTTCGCCAGGCCCCGGTCAGCCGCGCGACCTGCGTCATCGAGGCCAGCGGGTGGGACGTGGTGCGCGGGTCCAGCCCGGGCGGCGCCGCGATGGTGTGCCCGTCCGCGCGGGCACCCTCCAGGAAGAGCTGGCGGAACCCGTCGGTGGTCAGCTCCCAGCAGGACTGGCCGTCCTCCGGGACGTACGCGTCGCTGTACACCAGCGCGCGGACGCGTCCCGGCGCCCGGTCGGCCACGCCGCTGATCACCATGCCCGCGTAGCTGTGCCCGCACAGCACCGCGTCCTCGATCCGCTCGCTGTCCAGCAGCCCGAGCACGTCCCGGACGTGGGTGTCCAGGTTCGCGCCGGCCAGGTGGTTGCGCTCGCCGATGCCGGTCAGGGTCACCGGGTGCGCCCGGTGGCCGCGCTCGCGCAGCCGGTCGGCCAGCGGCCCGAAGTACCACCCGCCGTGCCAACCGCCCGGTACCAGAACGAATGTCGCCATGCCCGCACCATGCCAAACCATGAACGCGGTCAGTCGATCAGCCGGTCAAAGAAACCGGTAGCCGCCCCGAAGGTCATGACCGTAGCGAGCATGACGTCCACTACGGACCCATGTCCCGGGCACAACCAGGCAAACTGTGATTGCCGCAAATGGCCGATAGCCAGAAAAACCGCAAGGCCGGCGTCCGGTCACTGATTATCGCAACTTGTCGAACGAGATGTTTCAGGCGGCGGCGACCGATACCTCGTAGGCGGTGGGTGCCGAGGTGTCCAGGATTCGTCGGCCTGTGGGGTCGAGCAGCTCGGCGGGGTCGTGGATGGAGGAGTCCGGGGCGCTCGGGCGCGCGCGTGGATACGATGGGGTCGTGACGGCCGTGAACGTGTTGCCGAGCGAGCTGCGCGACCTGATCGCGTCCGGCCCGTTGGCGCACCTGAGCACCATCAACCCCGACGGCAGCCCGCAGGTCAGCGTGGTCTGGATCGGGCTGGACGGCGACGAGCTCGTATCCGGCCACATGGGGTGGTGGGTCAAGCTGCGTAACATCGAGCGCGATCCCCGGGTGGTGCTGTCCTTCGACGCGCCCCGGGTGCCCGGCGTCTTCCTGAACGAGTATGCCGTGGTCCGGGCGCGGGCGGTCGTCACGCCGAGCGACGACGCGTGGGACCTGCTCAACCGGCTGACGAAGGTCTATATGGCACCGGACGTCGAGTTCCCGGCGCCGAAGGGTCCCGGCTACGTCGTGCGCTACACCGTCGAACGGATCGGCGGCGTCGGCCCGTGGGCGGCCCGGCGGACGAGAACGGAAGGATGACCGCGGTGAGCGACTCGAACCCCGGCGGCGAGCGCGTTCCCGAGCCGCAGGGAAAGGCGCTGGGCATGCCTTACGACTTCCGGCGCCCGACGGTCGCCCGGTTCCGTGCCCGGTGGTGGAATCCCGAGGAACCACGCCTGTTCACGCCCAAGGCGTTCGGCTGGGGCTACGACATGAACCTCTACCGGCTGTTCCATCGGCGGTAATGCCGCTCAACTCCGGGCCCGGACCGATCAAGCAACCCGGTGGGCGCCTCCCCGCCATGACGTGACGCACTCACCTCGCTCCTTCGCATGCCCTTCCTCAACGTGAGTCTGTAAGGCATTATGAGATTGGGGCGGTCTGGCCCTTGGTGGCTGTCCTTGCGGTTCGTTCTACGCGATCGATCTTGGACGGCGTGAACGCGCTGGGATCGACGTCATCTCGACCTTCGGGGGTGTCGGTCATGCTCGTCGGGATTCGGGATGTGTCCAGCGGCAGGGCGCGGCGCACCCGTTTGAAATAGCTGCTAACGATTTTTCGTGAAGGAGACCTGGGCTATGAGCTCACTCTCATTGGACAGCGGATCGGATATTCAGTCCGAGCTGATCGACCTTGGCTCGGTTTCGTTGAGGGCACTACGGGAGCTGAACCAGCCCGAGTTGAGGCACGCGCTCCGGCATGTGATGCGGCAGGCCGAAATCCCACGGGTGGCGGCGTCTGGCGGTTCCGAACCAGGGAGTCGGGTCGACTGACCTGACCGGTCCGGCGGCGCGCGGGATGTCTGGCGAAGGGGTGGTTCCGGTTTCCCCGGATCAGCATGAGGAGGGCGACGGGCTGACGCTCCACCGTCTGCCCTGGGACGACTTCGATCTCATCGCCCGTGGCGCGGGCGGAGCCAGAGTGGTGCGGCGGTTGCGGCGCGCGGAGCGCAGCAGGAGGCTGCTCCTGCTCAGGGCGCTGGTGGAGGAGACCATGAAGTCTCCGGAGCTGGCTGGCCCGCTGCCACCCCCGGACGACGCCTGGGAGCTTCTGGCGCGTGTCCAGGAGAATGCGCCCGCCGCACTCGACGTGGTGCTCGCCCACCCCTACACCGGCACCTGGGCCGGCTACACCACGCGCCTGGTTCGTAACCGGATCACCGGGGCCTGTCCGACGTGGATGCATGTCGGGCACCTGCACGCGTTGGCGGCCGCCGCGGCGATCCGCGCCGGGCTCGACTTTCAGACTCGGATACCGCTCTGGAACGGCGGGGCCATCCTGCCGACGCTGGGGCTGGCTCGGTTGGCGGCCGATTCGCCGTGGTCGGTGGCCAGGGTGTGCCGTGAGCACGGTCGGGTGGAGGTCAGCGGCGAGGGTGGGACCGTGCGACTGCCGACCGCCGTCGCGGCCGACGCTCCGGGATGGTGGGGCATTCCACGGCTCACCGTGCGGGCCGGAGGGCGTGAGCTCTCGGTGCACCTCGATGACCTCGACCCCTACCGGGGCCTCTATGAACCGGTACCGCCGCAACGGATCGAGGACACCGAACGGAGCGCCTGGCGCGCGCTCCTCGACGAGGCGTGGCGCCTGATCGCCGCTCACCTCCCGGATACCGCCGACGCGCTCTCGGCGGGGCTCGACGCGATCGTTCCCGGCCCCTTGGACCCGTTCCGGATATCGAGCTCCTCCACCGGGGAGGCGTTCGGAAGCGCGATCATCTCCCGACCGCCCGATGCCGCCGGCCTGGCCGCCACGCTTCTGCACGAGTTCCACCACATCCGGCTGGGTGGCCTGCTCCACCTGACCCGGCTCCATGACGCGGACCCGCGCGAGCGGTTCTACACCCCGTGGCGGGATGACCCGCGCCCGATCGCCGGCGTGATGCAAGGGGCGTATGCGTTCTTCGGCGTGACCGCGTGCTGGCGAGCGATCGCCCGGGCCGGCACGGGCGCAGGTCAGCGTCGAGCTTCCTTCGAGTTCGCGCACTGGCGCGAGCAGACGTGGCGGGTGCTGCGGGTGCTGCGCGCCGCCGCCGCCCTCACCCCGGCCGGGCGCCGGTTCACCGACGGCATCGCCGAACGGCTGGGCCCCTGGCGGGACGAGCCGGTCCCCGCCGACCTGGGCGCCCTGGCTCGCGCGGTGGGCGCCGATCACTACGCCGGCTGGCGACTGCGCCACCTGCGCCCGGACCCCCGAACCGTGACAGGCCTGGCGGAGGACTGGTTGGCCGGCGGCCGGCCGGCGACGCCGTGGCCGGTCACCGATCGACCACCCACACCGGTGCCGGACGGTTCCTGGTCGCGCGCGCGAGCCGACCTGGTCCGGCTCCGCCTCAGCACCTCCTCCGACGCGCGGGACGCGTCATCCGCGTTGTCCAGGACATGGTCGAGCGTTCCCGACGCCACGGCGGCCGACTTCGCGTACGCCTCCGGGCGGTTCGTCGACGCCGCCCGGGCGTACCGTGCCGAACTGGCCGCGAACGCCGACCGTCCGGCTTCTTGGGTCGGCCTCGGCCTGGCCCTGTCCGAGTTGGGCACGATACCGGCGGCACGGGCACTGCTGCGCTACCCCGAGGTGGTCCGGGCGGTGTACCGGCGGATTCCGGACCGCGCGCGAACGGCATCGACCCCCGAGGACCTGGCCTCCTGGATCGGCCGGTTCACGTACTCGGCCGGCGGCCTGTAGGCCGACCCGCCGCGATCACAGTGGCAGCGGGTCGATGTCACAGTCGGCGCGCGCCCCGGCGGCCGCCGCGGTGGTGGCCGGGTGGGTATCGCCCAGCAGACGGCGATACCGGGTCATGACATCCACGTACTTCTTCTCCGCCTCCTCCGTGCGACCGATCGCACGCAGGTCGAGGGACAGGTTTCGAAGCGCCGCAAGCGTGGTGGGATGCTCGTCGCCGAGCACGCGGGTGCTTCGGGCCAGCGCCTCGGTGCCGAGCTCGAACGCCTTCTCGCTGTCCCCCAGTGCCGCCATGTCGCTCGCGAGGTTGATCGCCGCGACGATGGCGTAGGGATGATCCGTTCCGAGCGTCGCCCGAAACCGCTCGACCGCCCGCTCGTCGAGTTCCCGCGCACTGCCGGGATCGCCGAGCAAGCGCTTGATGACCGCCAGGTCGACTCGCGCGGACATGGTATGTGGGTGGTCCTCACCCAGGGTTCGGCGGTACCTGTCGAAGGTCTCCTCACCGAGCTCGCGTGCCGCGTCCAGCTCGCCGGCCTGCCTGAGGTCGATCGACTGGGCCAGGGCGCAGTCCATCGTCTTCGGGTGATTCTCCCCGTAACGCACGCGGAAATGCCCCAGCACTCGAGCGGACAGGTCCCGGGCGCCCTGGTGGTCGCCACTCTTGCGCCTGGCCACAGCCAGGCTGTAAAAAGCGGGCAGCGTGATGGCGGTGTCCTCACCGAACAGTTCGCTCAATCGCCCGGCGAGTCTCTCTTGCTCGGCGCGTGCCCACAAGTATTCACCGGCCTCACGCCGCGCCAGGACCAATGTCTGGAGCGTGTTGGTGGTCTTCGGGTTGTCGAAGCCGAACAACTCCAGCCTGCGTGCGTACGTGTCGTCGCTCAGCTCGCGCCCGCGCTTGTATTGTCCGGCCAGCGCAAGGCTCACGGCAAGGTTCTGCGCGGTGGTCAGGGTCATGGGGTCGTCGTCGCCGAACAACCCCTTGGCTTTTTGGTAGATCTGCTCGCTCAGGTCTAGTGCGGCGATGAAGTCGCCTTGACCCTTCAGGTCGGTGGCGACGCTCATCTCAGCATCGACGGTCTCTTCGCTGTTCACGCCGGATGTCTGGCGGCGCAGCTCGACCGTTCGCTTGTTGATCCTTGCCGCGTCCCCGTACCGGCCGAGGGTCCACAGGTAGAAACCCAGCAATGCGGCCGCCTGAAGTGTCTGAGAATCGGCTTCGCCCAGCCTCTCCGACCAGCTGTCATACGCTTTCTGGGCGAGTTCGGCGGCCTCCTCGTGGTCACCCCAGTAGAACAGGAAACTCATCAGGTTCAGGACGAGCTGCCGTACCCAGGCGTCGTCGCAGGCGATCACGTTCGCCGCGTACGCGTGCGTCAGCACATCCTGGTAGCGCGGCCAATGCTTGGGTGGGACCGGATCGCTGGGATCGAAGTTGGCGAGCAGTTGATGAGCGCCATGGCGCATCTTCTCCGCACGTTGCGTCGTCATGCGGCTGCTCAGCACCAGCTGCACCAGCCGGTGCAACTGCAGCGTGTCGTGCCGATGGTCGATCTTTGCCAGGCCGTACCGATGAATGTCTCGGATGGTGCGGCTGAGCTGCATCGGGTCCCGCAGGGCCGAGTCCAGGTCCGGCGAGATCGACACGCCGCGGACACCGGTGAACAGGCCTCGAGAGATCGGCTCAGGGGCGAAGAACGCACATACCTGCAGGAGCTGGTGCGCCGCCGGGTTCCGGGTGCTCAACTCGTCGAACGAGACGTTCCAGGCGGCGGCGACCGATACCTCGTAGTCGCTGGGTGCCGAGGTGTCGAGGATTTCGGCGGCCTTCTCGTCGAAGAGTCGGAGGTACTCGTGTACGGGCATCCCGGTTTCGGCCCGCCATGCGGCTGCTTGTTCGATGGCCAGCGGCAGGTCGCCGAGCTTCTCGGCCAGCCGGTCGGCGTCGGCGTCGGCTATCTCCGGGCCGCGTCGCTTGAGTAGTTCCTTGCTCTCTTCGCGGCTGAACACCGCGACCTCGAGTGGGCGGGCGACTCCGGCCCAGGCTGGGTTCCGGGACGTGACCAGGATTTCGCCGGGTCCGTTGGTCGGGAAGAACGGGCGTACGGCGTCGGGGCTTTCGGCGGAGTCGAAGACCAGCAGCCACTTGCTGTAGTGCTTGCCGACCCGTAGCGCCTCCCGCACGGCGGGCACGGCCGTGTGTGCCTCGCCGCTTCCGGGCAGTCGTAGGCGCTGTGCCAGCTCGGTGAGCGAGGCGCGGATTTGGGCCGGCTGCGTGGCCTGAACCCACCAGATGATGTCGTAGTCGTTCAGGTGGCGGTAGATGTACTCGACGGCCATCTGTGTCTTGCCGATGCCGCCCATGCCGTGCAAGGCTGCCGGCAGCACCGCGGTCGCACCACCGGCGGTCAGGCGCTCGCTCAACCACCGGAGTTCCTCCACGCGCCCGGTGAAGTTGGGATTGCGTGGCGGGACATTCCCCCAGACGGGCGGAGCGTCGCCGGCATGTCGTTCACCGGAGAACGTCGGTGCCAACCCGTCCAGCGGAGTCGGAGGTGTTATTTGAGATGTCTCAACCTTGGCCGGCTCGCGCACGGTTTCCCCGCCACGGGTGGGTGAGTCGAGAACAGGGGTCAATGGGCGAGTCGGCTCGGTCACGGCGGCCATTGTGACAGCCTCCCTGTCCCGCGCACTAGCACCAAAAGAGGTTCTGTGGGGGGAAGTTGTGCGCTCGGTGGGCTGAATGGCATCGCCGCGATCTTCGGCTCGATCTTCAGTGCCCTGAATCCGGGCCGCGCGGGACAGGTAAGGCCCGCTGAGGGCGCGCATCACGTTGCGTTCGATCGCCACGTAATGGGCGGTGTCAGGGGTGAGTGCCGGATCAGGGGTGCTGTCCGGGGCGTCGAGTGCTTCTCTGAAATGACTGAGTGCGCCGTCGTCGTCCAAATGATCGGCGACCAGGCGCACGACATGTGCCGTCTCGGCCCGTCGTGCCCCACTGAGTAGGACGCTGCGTACCGAGTCGACGAAGTCGAAGCCGGTGGTGTCCCAGGGGCGTCCGAGGGCGGTGTCGGGTGGTTGGAGCAGGCCGCTGGTGAACACCTCGGCGAGGTGGTCGGCGCCGGACTCGGGCACGAGTTGGGCTTGGACCAGTCGTGCTACCGGCACGCTCACCGGCACGGCGGCGAGCAGGGTGGCGAGTCGGAAGGCCGGGGGTGAGGCGATGCTGAGGAACTTCTGGACTCTTTCGTCGGCCGATGGGTGGGTGGTGCCGTGGGCGGCCAGGCTGGGTTCGGGTGGCGCTGTGGTCGGGGCGCGGTTGTCGGCCAGCAGTACGGTGGCGTGCGCTGGTTCTGGGTGGCTGGCGGTGATCAGTCGTGCCCACCAGTGCAGCCAGCGTGGTTCGAGTTCTAGTACGGGTATCGGTATGGCTCCGGTGGGTGCCGCGTCGGCCGGGTCGGGTGTGAGCCAGGAGTCGGAGAGTTCCAGTTCCCAACGGTGGTTGGGGCTGAGTGGGCCGGGCACGCTGAGCCGGGCGCGGTGCAGGGCCAGCCCTCGGTGTTCCCAGAGTCGTTGAGGTAGCAGGTGTAGCACCGCGACCGGCATCGAGGCGCCCCATCGGGCCAGCAGTGCGGTCACCGCCGTGTCGTCGCGCCAGGACTGTCCCACGCCGTCGGTGAGGACCAGCAGGATTCGCCGGCCCGTGGGGTCGAGCAGCTCGGCGGGGTCGTGGATAGGGGAGTCCGGGGTGCCGCCGCGTAGTACCGGCAGCACCGGCTGTGCCGGTGAGTCCGGTGCGGGCCGGTCGGTTTCGAGCCGTCGTAGTTGGACCGAGCGGAATGCGCCGAGTCGTTCGCACAGTGCGGTGAATGCGTGGACGGTGGATCGCCAGAGCGCCATGGATGGGCTGGTGTCGACGACGAGGGTCAGGTCGAGCCATCGTGTGGTGTCCGGTGTGGTCACCGGTAACCACAGCCCGGCTTGTACCGCCTGCTCGGCGGTGGCGTCCTCGTCCAGGATGACCTCGTCCGCATTCTGGGCCAGCACCTTCCGCTTGAGCGGGCGCAGCGCACGGACCATACCGGCGGAGCCGGGGAGGAACGGCCGAGCCTGTCGCTCGGCGCCGGTATCCAGGTCGGGGACGGGCAGGACCAGCGACTGGCGCGGTGACCGCTCCTGCCGGCTGGTGGGCGACGGCTCCGGCGTCCGGGCGTGGCCGGGCGTGCCGTCGGGACCGTCCGTCCCGGGCGGTGGCTGGGTGTCGGGCGGGACGGGGAGGTCCGGCTCGGCCGGCCCGTCGCCGGCGGGCTGGGTGACCGATGCCAGCCAGACGGCGTCGGCCAGCTCGAACCAACTCAGGTCGGCCACGCCGAGCGATGGGACGGCCGCGCTCGAGGGGGAGAGAGTCCACTCGACGGCATCGGATCTTTTCCGATGCTCTGGATCTGGCCAGGGACTGACGGGAGCCGTTTCCATGTTACGGCACCACAGACGTCAGCTGCCGCCACAGGGAATCAACCAGTCGCGACCACGAGGCATCGTTCTCGCGATAAGCGCCCGAGGTAGCCAGATACACCGCCTCCATCAGCTTGTCGGCCGGCAGTCCGCCATTTTTCTCGCTCCGCTCCATGAACTCCTGGACCAATCGCAGGCGGTGCTCCTCGTTCGTACCCACCAGGTGGGAGGCCACGATGGCGGCAAGCTGGTCGGCATTGGGCGGACGTGTCTCGAGCCGCAGGCAGCGACGCAGGAAGGCCGGCGGAAAGTCTCGCTCGCCGTTGCTGGTGATGATGATGACCGGGAAAGCATGGCACCGCACTCGGCCGCCGGAAACGGTGGACGTCGCTTCCGGGTCATCGGTGAAAACCGTCACCTCGGGCTCGCGGTTGCGTATCCGTTCCAGCTCCGGAATGGTGAACTCGCCGTCTTCGAAGATGCTCAAGAGATCGTTCGGCATGTCCGCCTCGCTCTTGTCCAGCTCGTCGATGAGCAGAACGCGGGGCAGCCTGGTGGGCATAAACGCGGTTCCCAGTGGCCCGAGCCGGACGAACTCACCGATCGACGGCTCCTGGCCGACCAGGTCGGCGACCTCGCCCGGGTCCGGCGCCCCGCCACCGGTCTCCCGGCGCCACCTGGCCACGGCCTGCGTCGTCCCGGCGGCGAACGCGCGCCCGATGGCGTCGTAGGTGTACAGGCCCCGCTTCAGCGAGGTGTGGCTGGTGATCGGCCACCGCAGTACCCGGCCCAGTCGCAGCTCTCGGGCGATGCGAAAGGCCAGGCTCGACTTGCCGGTGCCCGGGCGTCCGGTGACGAGCAACGGGCGGCGCAGGTACAGCGCGGCATTGACCATGTCCACCTCGTGCGGGTCGACGTCGCGCACCTGAAACTCCGAGCCGAGCCGTCGTTCCATCTCGCCGTCGTCCTCGGGAGGCACGTCGTGCGCGGGTAACGGGCCGCCGCGAAAGCTTCGCCACGGTGGCGCGGGCGGAAGCAGCTCATTGAGCGGGACGTCGTAGGACGCTCGACCGGTGCCGTGGTAAACCCACCAACCGGGCGATTCCAGGTGAGACCGACCCGCGTGGCTAGGATCATCCACGGTCATCTGACGTACCTCCTCCTCGCTGCGGAACCGGTGACGCCTGATCGAGGGCCACTACCCGGTTCGGGTCATCCCACAAGATCACCAAGTCGCGCATGAGCTTCATTTCGGTCGTATTTTCCAGGTCTTTGAAGAGGGCCTGGCGTGATGCGTGTGCCCGGCCGGGGATTTCACTCAGGTCACCGTTTTCGGCGAGCTGGGAAACGATCTTTCGAAGTTGTTCGGGTGATCCCTCGGGGTGCCACATCAGTGCCGCCAGTCCCGAGCGTAGCGCCGCGGTCAACTCATCCGCGCCGGGCCGGGGCTCTGGCGGCGGTGCCTCGGTGAGCACCATCACCGCCCACTGAGGATCAGCCAGGATCGCCGCGATGCGATGCCTTTGCGCCGTTTCCTCAGGCACGGCGAAATGGATCTGTGCCGAGGGGTCGTTCATCAAGGTCAACCAGCGCTGATGCCACAGCCGATACCAGTGCGGCGACCGCATGCGTTCGAGCGAGCGCACCACTATGGGATAGGCGAGGCACAATGGATAGGGATCTCCTGAGTCGTGCTCCTTGTGCCAGCGATAGACCGGCAGGCTCAGCAGCTCGCGGGGCAGGACGAACTCCAACCCCACCGTCCCCGCATGCCCGGACCACGCCTGCTCCGCGCTGACCACCAGCTCGTCGACCGCCCGTTCGAGCTCGTCCAGTTTGACCATTCTTGATTCGCTGCGCGCGGGCGGCCACGTCGCCGGATCGTCCTGCCGCCAAAAGCAGACCAGGTACCGGTTGGGATCGATCGCATCGGCCTGCACCACGATCATCAGGTGCAGCCGGGAGTCCTCCGAAACAGGGGAGGAACCAACCAGCTCGCGCCGTTCCCGCAGCACGGATGTCAGCCGCAGGCGACGAGCCTGGTCGTCATTCCACTGCATGAGCTTCGTGCCGATCTCGCCGCCGATCTGCCGTGCCGCGAGCTCGACGAACATGAGAGCGGGTGGCAACCCGTCGGGCGCGGCGTTGAACTCCGCCAGGTAGGAGAACGCCTCCCAGGCATTCGCGGCGTTCCACGCCGGTGATACGCCGGGACCTCCGGCCCGGTGCACCAGGGTCGGAAGCTGCGAGACCGCGATGTCCACCAGCCAGGGGCGCAGTCGCTCCATCTCCTGGCGGGGTAACACGTCGAGCACGCCCGGTGTGTCTTCCGGGTTCGCCGCCACCCAGCCGTGGTCGGGCAGGCGTAGCCATGCGACGGTCGAGGTCTCCTTGACCGAAACAGGAATCCTGCGATACGAGTTGGGGGCGGACGCCGGGTCGTTGTGGATCACATCGTGGTAGAAGGACTCCGAGGCGATCACTCCGAGCACCCCGGTCGACGATTTCAGCGCGTTTTTCGCCTCCGGTGCGTCCAGGATGCGGAAGGTGAGGTCGACGGCGTGTCCCACCACGCCGTTCTTGTCGCGGCCCACCGGACCCGCGTGCAACGCCATCCGCAGCTGTATTGCCGCGCCGGCGGAATGAACCGCGTTGTGCCGGCGCAACGCCGCAACCAACCTGTCCGGGAGTTCATCGGCCAGCCGAATCGCGGGCACATCCGCCGGCACCAGAATCATGACCCCGTCGCCCCGGTCCTCCCTGTGACACGCGGCCAGGTCGACTCGTGCCTCCGCAAAGGCGTCGTGCAGCGCCTGATACATACCTTCGCGCACGACGCGCTGGTGAACCGCCGTCCGCTCCGGATGGGTGTAGCTCGCCACATCGACAACGACGATCGTCTGGTGCCGCATGGACCACTGCGGCGGCACGAGAACCCCCTCCCGCGAACGCCAGTCCGCCGTCGATCGACGACGGTGCGATACCCGAATTATGCTCGACCTGGTGGACGTTCGGGTACCTTCTGGTCAAGGCCCGTAGGGGACATTTGCATCGGCTCTGGCATCGGCGACGGCACGAGACGGTGCTCGCTGGCGCCATGCGGTCTCCTGCAGCGTGCGGCGCCATTCGTGCAGCGCCCGCCGCTCGGCCGCGAGACGACGGTACTGCCGCTCGACCACGTGAACGGTCCAGGAGGTGCCGACAAGCAGGCCGGCCCCAAAGCTCAGCAACATCAGAACGACGACGATCAACACGGTGCTCATCCGGATCGCCCGCCGATCTCACCACGACGGCTCGGTTCCCGGCCGCCTCCGCCCGCCGGCGAGCGCGGCCCGCCCGCCGGGCCAGGCGTCATGCTCGACATGAACGTCACCCCTCCACCCGATACAGATCGCCCATTCAGGGTGCGGGATGGCCGGTTCGAGAAACAGGGATTCCTACCACTGGCGAACCGGTATTTGTGTACGTTCAGAAGGTGTGCCGGCGAAGCGCGCCGACGTCGAGCACCGTCACCGTGCGGCGCTCGGTCCGGATGAACCCCTGGGTGCGGAGCGCGCGCAGCGCCTTGGCCACGGCCTCGCGGGACGCACCGACCCAGCTCGCAAGCTCGTCTTGGGTAATGGGCAAGGCGATACGGACACCGGTCTCGGTCGGTTCGCCGAAGCGCTCGGACAGCTCGACCAGCAGGCGGGCCACCCTGCCGAGGGTGTCGTAGACCCCGAACTCGAATCGCTTGCTGTCCGCGTCGCGCAGCCTCCCGCTGATAATCCGCAACAGTGACCACATCGCCTGCGGATGGGCGTGCAGGAAAGCAATGAACTCCAACGCTCCGATCACCAGGAACTCGGTGTGCTCCATGCACTGGACCGAGGCCGACCGGGGCAGCTCGTCGATCACGGCCAGCTCGCCGACCAGGGCGAGCGGCCCGCGCACCGCCAGGACCACCTCGGTGCCGTCCTCGGCGGACCTGAAGATCTTTACCCGGCCGGAGGTCACGAGGACCACCGTGTCGGAGCGGGTGCCCTCGAGGAACAGGAACGCGCCCGCCGGCAGCCGGCGGTGGCGGCCGAGTCGAGCGAGGTCGTCCCGAGCCCGCTCGCTCAACCGCGCGCCGAACTCCCATGCCTCGGCGGTGTCGTGTTCCACCGGTGTCTCCCTCGGGGCAGGAACGATGCCAACGCTGCGCACCGCCGCCCGCCCTTTCGGCCCGCGGATACCGGTCGCCACCAGCGCGCTTGCCCGTTACCAATCTGCCTTATCGGGCCGTGGTATGGGGGAGATGACAAAAATGGTCGTGCCTCAGTTCGCCGAGGGCGGGATGTTCTGGTTGAGGCGGAACAGGTTGGCTCCGTCGTACGTCGCTTTGAGCGCGGCCAGGCGGGCGTAGTCGTCGGGGTGGTAGCAGGTGCGGACCTGCTCGACGGTGCTGGACTCGCCGAGCACGAAGTTCGGCGAGCGGCCGAGCGTCCAGGGCGCCACGGCGTCGGCCAGCCGGCCGGGGGCGGAGCGGGCCTCGCTGGGGCCGGGGCCGTCCACCACGGTCAGCGCGCGCAGCAGGTAGGACGCATCCCGGTGGGCGATCGCGCTGGGCACCGACGGCCGGCGGGACAGCGCGCCGCCCAGGTGGTTGAGCTGGACCACGCACGGGACGGGGGCGTCCGGGCCGGTCAGCTCGAGCACGGACGTGGCGAGCGACGAGGGGAGCTCGCTCAGCATGGCGTTGGTGCCGTAGTAGCCGTGCGGCATGGTCGGGTCGGCGGTGATCGAGCCGGACTCGGTGTACGGCATCTCACCCAGCGTGTCGATCAACCGTGGGCCGAGCGCGCGCAGCGGGGCGACCAGCCGCTCGCCGTCCTGCACCGCGCCGGTGTACGCGATCCGGACGTGCGCGACGTAGCGCCCGCGCAGCGGCTCGGGCACCATCGGCAGGTCCGGGTACGGGACCAGCCCGACGCCGGAGGTCAGCTCGTCGGGCACCGTCGCCGTCCACTCCGACCACGCCGCCAGCACGTCCGGCACCAGCTCGCCGGCGAAGTAGAGCCCGCCGCCGTACAGCGTGCTCACCGGCACCAGGTCGATCTCCAGCGCGGTGACCACCCCGAAGTTCGCGCCCGCGCCGCGCAGCGCCCAGAACAGGTCGGGGTCGCACTCGGCGTCTACCCGCCGCTCCCGGCCGTCGGCGGTGACGATCTCGACGGCGCGCACGTGGTCGGCGGTGTAGCCGTACTCGCGGGAGAGCAGCCCGAGCCCGCCGCCGAGGGTGTAGCCGACCACGCCGACGTCCGGGGCGGAGCCGCTCAACGGCGCCAGCCCGTACCCGGCCGCCTCGTGGATCACCCGTTCCCAGCGCACGCCCGCCTGGACCCAGGCCGTCCGCGCCACCGGATCCACCCGCACGCCCGACATCCGGGCGGTGTTGACCAGCACCCCGCCGTCGGCGGCCACCGCGAGCCCGTGCCCGGTGGCCTGCACCGCGACCGGGAGCCCGCGCCCGGCGGCATACTCGACGGCGGACCGCACGTCGGCCGGCCCGGTGGCACCCACGATCAGCGCGGGACGGTGCTGGTAGGCGGCCTGGAAGCCGGTGCGTTCGGCGTCGTAGTCGGGGTCGGCGGGGGCGAGCACCGGGCCTCGGACCCGGTCGGCCAGGCTCATCGTCTTCTCCATACCCGCACGCTATAGCGCCTTTAGGACAGCAACTGTCCGCAAGACGTGTGATTCTGGACGGCATGACGGCGGACCTACCTGCCCGGCTGCTGCGGCTGCTGTCGCTGCTGCAGGGCCGGCGCGAGTGGTCGGGCGGCGAGCTGGCGGACCGGCTCGGGGTGAGCGGGCGGACGGTGCGCCGGGACGTCGACCGGCTGCGCGAGCTCGGCTACCCGGTCGAGGGCACCACCGGCACGGCCGGCGGGTACCGGCTGGCGTCCGGGCGGAACCTGCCGCCGCTGCTGCTCGACGACGACGAGGCGGTGGCCATCGCGGTCGGGCTGCGCACGGCGGCCGGGGCGGGGGTGGCCGGCATCGACGAGACGGCGGTGCGCGCGCTGGCGAAGCTTGAGCAGGTGCTGCCCGCCCGGCTGCGCGGCCGGGTCACGGCGGTCGGCCAGGCCCTGGTCGGGGTGCGGCAGCCGGGCGGCGGTCCGGAGGCCGACCCGCGCGCGCTGGCGGTGCTGGCCGCCGCCTGCCGGGACCGCGAGCTGGTGACCTTCGACTACCGGGGACGCTCCGGGGCGGCCGGCTCCCGGCGGGTGGAGCCGTACGGCCTGGTCGTGGCGTCCGGGCTGTGGTACCTGATCGCCTACGACCTGCGCCGCGACGGCTGGCGCACGTTCCGGCTGGACAGGTTGGACGCGGCGACCCCGGTGCGGCTGCGGTTCACCCCGCGCCCGCTGCCGGCGCCGAACGCCGCCGCGTACCTGAGCCAGGTGCTCGCCGAGGCGCCGTACCGCTACACCGCCCGCGCCGAGGTGCCCGCCTCCGTCCAGACCGTCCGCGAGCGGGTGCCCACCCTGCTTCCCGGCAAGATCGAGCCGCTGGGCGCGGACCGCTGCGCGGTCACGCTGGGGTCCGACTCGCTGGACCGGATCGTGCGCGACCTGCTCGCGCTGGACACGGACGTGACCCTGGAAGCGGACGCCGAGGTGCTCGACCATCTCCGCACGGTGGCCCACCGGCTGCAGGCCATGACCGGAGATCCTAGTGGTGAAGGCCCCGTTTGCCCGGGGTCCAGAACGGTTTGACGGTGACCGCCGAACGGGGCCAGCCCCGCTCGCGCACCAGGTGGTCGCGCACCGCCTGGCAGGTCCGGGCCTCGCCGGCGACGTAGGCGACACCGGGCGTGGCCGGAAGGTCGAGGGCGGCCACGGCGGCGGGTAGCAACGGGGAGGACGCGGCCGGGGCGCCAGCCCGGTGGACCCGGCACACCCGGTGCGCGTCCGGAAGCGGCACCTCGTCGCGGGGCGAGTCGCTCTCCACGACGGCGTAAACGGGCTCGGAGGGCGGTACCGCGCTGATCAGGGGTACGAACGCGCACGATGCCGTCTCCTCGCCGACGAACAGGTGGTACGGCGCCGAGCGGACGGCGAGGTCGCCCTGCGGCCCCCAGAACGTCACCGGGTCGTTCACCCGGGCATTCCGCGCCCAGCTCAGGCCGATGCCGTCGGTTCCGTCGTACAGGTGCGCCCACAGCTCGAACGCCTGCTCGTCCGGGCAGTGCGCCACGACCGTGTAGGTGCGCAGCGTCTCCGCCGGGCGCAGCAGCCCGTACAGCGACAACGGGTCGTTGATCTGGATCCTGACGTGCTGGCCTGGCGTGTACCGCCATCCGGCCGCCGCCGGCGCCGTGATCCGGATGCGCCGCATGGCCGGGGTGACCATCCCGGTCTCGCTGACCGTCCCGGTCGCGAAGTGTTTCGCGAACGCGGAGCTCAGCGGCCTGAGCGACCTGCGTCCCCTCGGCACCGCCTGTTCGGTTGTCATCGACTCCCCGCTCCTAGTGAGAACCTCTAACTTAGTTAGAGGCACTAGTGAAACGGAGAGGGTCTAACATGTCAACCGGCCAGCGGGAGCTAAGGAGCGAACGTGACGGGGACGACGAGCAGGCGAGCGCGCCTGCGGGAGGCCACGTTGTCGGACATTCGGGAGACCGCGCGCCGGCTGCTGGTCTCACAGGGCGCGGGCGCGGTGACCATCAACGGGGTGGCCAGGGAGATCGGGATGAGCGGCCCGGCGCTCTACCGCTACTACGCCAGCCGCCAGGAGCTGGTCGACGCGGTCACCTCGGACTTCTTCCGGGAGCTGGCGTCCGCGATCGAGGCCGCCCGGCGGGCGCACGACGGCTCACCGACCGGGCGCCGGGTGCTTGCCATGTGCCGGGCGCTGCGGCGCTGGGCGATCGACCATCCCGCCGAGTTCGGCTGGGTCTTCGCCAGCCCGCTCGCGGCCGGCGACCGGGGCTCGACGCGATACCGGGCCGGGCACGAGTTTGGCGAGCTGTTCGCCGAGCAGGTGGCGGCGCTGTGGGAGGAACGCCCGTTCCCGGTGCCGCGACCGGACGAGCTGCCCGCCTCGCTGTGGAACCAGCTGCGCGACTACGAGACCGAGCTGGACGGGCGGCTACCGACCGCCGCCCTCTACGTCTTCCTGACCTGCTGGATCCGGCTCTACGGGCTGCTGTGCATGGAGGTGCTGCACCAGCTGGACTTCGCCTTCACCGACCCGGAGCCGGTCTACGAACAATGCCTACGGGAGCTGTGTGCGATGTTCGGGATCGACTACGAGCCGCCGGCCTAGCGCGACCACCGCAGCACGTCCTCCAGCGGGTTGGACAGCTCGCGCCTGGGCTGTTGCGGGGGCGGGAAGCCGAGGGAGTGCCGGGCCGGAGGTGCCTGGCCCCAGCCGTGGCCGTACGGCTCGCCCTGGCGGGGTACCGGCACGTCAGGTGTCCAGCTCGACGGCCATGACTGCCAGGACCGGGGGTCCGGAGCCGGCGGCGGGGGATGCTCGCGGGGCCGGGAGTCCCACACGGCGCCCGGTGCGGCGCGCGCGGGGGTCGGCGTGTCCCGCGCCGGCGCCGGGCCGCTCGGCCACCCACCCGAGAGCCCGTCGGCGTACGGGCGCCGGGGCGGCGGCATCGCCGGGACCCGCTGGGCCGGCCAGGAGCCAGGCCCGCCGGGCGGCGGGTACGACCCGGCGGGCGGCCCCGTCGGTACGGGCGGTGCGGGCTGTGCGGGCGGGCCCCGCCGGATCCGGGGCGGCGGGATCGGGCCGCGGCGGTTCTGGTACCGGTTCTGGTACTGGTATTGGTACTGCGCCTGGTACTGGCCCTGGTACGGGGCCTGCGGCCACGGCGTGCGGTAGCCGTCCAGCCGGTCCGCCTGGATGGCGAGCTGGTACATCTCGCACGGCCATCGGGCTCCGTGGCAGTCGCGGCACTGGCCCGCGGGGTTCGCCACGTGATCACGTTGGATCCGCCGTCGCAGGTCAGGCATGCGAGCGAGCAGCTCGACCATCAGCATCGTGGGTGTCGACCTTTCGCGCTAACCAACGAGGCTCCGCCACGCATTGTGCTCGCGCGTTCTCCGGCGTCCGTTGGTGGGTTCTCGCTATAGCGGCCAATGATCCTGCTCAGACGGCGGATATACGACATTTCCAGGCTGGAGAACGAAAGGTTTCACCCTGTCGTGATCGGCTTCTCACTACACATGGTGACTGATATAGCGCGGATCGGGTGACGGGGTTGACCTCAGCCGGCGGTGCCGGCCAGTCGCGCGAGCTCGTCCAGCTCGGCGAGCGTCTCCGACTCCGGGCGGGTGCGCAGCAGGAAGGTCACCCGCTCCACGCCGGCCTCGGCGTAGCCGGCCACCGTCTCGGGGTCGGGCCCGATGCCGAACACGGTGACCGGCACGTCGGTGCGGCCCCGCTCGGCCAGCCACTCCCGCACCTGCACGATCCGCTCCGGCGGGGTGTGCGGGCGGGGCAGCCAGGCGTCGCCGTAGCGGGCCAGCCGGTCCAGCGCTGGCCCGGTCTCGCCGCCCACGTAGATCGGCGGGTGTGGGCGGCGCACCGGCTTGGGCCAGGAGAAGATCGGGTCGAAGTCGACGTGCTCGCCGTGGAACTCGGCCTGCTCGCGGGTCCAGATGAGCTTCAGCGCGGCCAGCCGCTCGTTCGTCAGCGCGCCCCGGGTGCGTGGGTCGGCGCCGTGGTTGCGCATCTCCTCCAGGTTCCAGCCGGTGCCGACGCCGAGCGCCGCGCGCCCGCCGGAGACCTGGTCCAGGCTGGCCACCTGCTTCGCCAGGTGGATCACGTCCCGCTGCGGGATCAGCGCGATGCCGGTGGCCAGCAGCAGCTCGGAGGTGGTGGCCGCGGCCGCGGTGAGCGCGACGAACGGGTCGAGCGTGCGGTAGTACCTGCGCGGCAGCTCGCCGCCGGCGGGGAACGGCGACTCCCGGCTGACCGGGATGTGGCTGTGCTCGGCCAGGAACAGCGAGTCGAACCCGCGTTCCTCCAGCGCGGCGCCGAGCCGGCCGGGGTGGATGCTCTCGTCGGTCACGAACGTCGCGATGCCATATTTCACGCTCCGACATAACCGGGCCGTCCCGGCGGCCATTCCCGGCGCCTCGATCGGGCGACCCCGGGACCCGGCAATTCGGTTGGCGCGGCGTCGGCCAACCGCTACCAACCAGTGCCATGACCAACACGCTGCGGCTGCGCTCGCTCACCGACGAGGAACTCTCGGGCATCTGGCCCCTGCTCGCGAACGCCTTCCTGATGGACTACACGCCGGAGGGCGCCACGCGGCGGCGGGACCTGGTCGAGCCGGAGCGCTACCTCGGCGTCTTCGACGAGCACCGGCAGATCGGCGGCGGGGCGATCCTGACCAAGAACATGACGCTGCCCGGGGTCGGGCCGACCCCGGTCGCGGCGGTCAGCTACGTCGGCGTCCGGCCGGACGAGCGTGGCCGGGGCGCGCTCACCGCCCTGATGCGCGCCCAGCTGGACGGGCTGCACGACGGCGGGCGCGAGCCGGTGGCGGCGCTGTGGGCGTCGATGGCGCCGCTGTACGGGCGGTTCGGGTACGGGCTCGCCTCCCGCAAGGCAGCCGCGACGGTGACCACGCCGGCGCCGTTCGTCCCGTCCGCGCCCCAGGGCGGTGTGGTCAAGTGGTTCGGCGCGGACGAGGTCGCCGAGACCCTGCGCGCGGTGCACGCCGCCGTCGCCGCCAGCCGGGTCGGCTGGGTGTCGCGGCCGAAGGTGGCCTGGCGGACCTGGCTGGCCGACGACGAGCGGGACCGGGGCGGCTGCTCCGCCTACCGGTACGCGGTGCACCGCCCGTCCGACGGCGGCGAGCCGGACGGCTACGCGGTGTTCCGGGCCAAGGAGGCCTGGCCGGAGTCCGGGCCGGACTATGAGCTGGAGATCCGCGAGCTGGTCGCGGCCACCGGCGCGGCGCACGCCGGGCTGTGGCGCTCGCTGCTGGACGTCGACCTGGTGGGTCGGGTGCGGCACAGCAACGTCGCGCTGGACGACCCGCTGCCGCTGCTGCTGCGCAACCCCCGGGTGCTCGGCGAGGTCAGCGACGCGCTGTGGGTGCGCCTGGTCGACCTGGACCGTGCGCTGGCCGCCCGCCGCTACGCCGCGCCCTGCGATGTCGTCCTGGAGGTGGCCGACCGCTTCTGCCCGTGGAACGCCGGCCGCTGGCGCCTCAAGACCGAGGCCGACGGCGGCGCGCACACCGAGCGCACCTCCGCCCCCGCCGACCTGGAGTGCGACACCGCCGACCTGGCCGCCGCCTACCTCGGTGGCACCCGCCTGACCGCCCTGGCCGCCGCCGGCCGGGTCCGCGAACTGCGCCCCGGCGCGGTCGTGGCCGCCTCCCGCGCCCTGGCCACCGACACCGAACCCCACTGCCCGGAAATCTTCTAACCCACCGCCCGCGCCCCACCCGCCCCCACCCGCCCGCGAGTCGGGCGTTTCAGCAGGGTGAGTCGCGGGTTTCGGCACACCGCCAGCGTGCTCAGCCCCCGTCCCGGGGCCATTCGCGCCGTCGCTGCTCGGCCACCCGGCGCATCGCGTCGGCCTCGGGCTCACCGCACCGACCATGGCCGCTGTCCGCGCCCGACCGTCGTGATCACACAGCTCGTTCGGCGCCGCGCCGCCGGTCCCGCCGAACGGGCTGTTTGATCTCCGTGTTGGTGCTACGGTGACGGTGCTGAACGCCCGTTGGCGTGCGGGGTATTCCGGGGTGCCGGTGCGTCCGGGGCGAAGGTTGCTCCGAAGAGTACGGAGGAAAGATGGCTGCCGGAACTGTCGCGAAACGCTGGGCCTCGGCCGTGGCCGCACCGCTGCTCGTGCTAGCGGTCGGCACCGGGCTGGCGGTGACCGGCGCGCTAGCGAACGCGCCGAGTACCAGCACGCTGGCTCAGGGGAGCTGCTACCAGCCCCAGCCGAACCCCTCGACCTACACCCCGCCGGACTACGGCAACTGCGGTGGCGGTCCGTTCATCAAGCCGCAGGGCTGGCCGCAGCCGAAACCGAAGGAAGGCGCCAAGTAGCGCCCGCTCGCCGAACGCGCTCTAGCCAGACGCCACCCGGTGTGGTGAAATGCGCGCAAAGAGGGGCCTATTTAGTCACTCATACAGGCTAGAGCTTCGGTTACTGAAGGCGTGTAGGACACCTACTGTAGTGGTTCTACAATCCGTTCGGTCCGTGTAAGCCGGTCACTTGCTGGAGGATCGACGACGGATGTCGGCACGGGCATCGATAACGGTGGCTGGCTGGACGGTGGTCAGCCGGGTCACCGGTCTGCTGCGTGTGCTGGTAGTGGGAGCGGTACTGGGTCCCACCTACTTCGCGAACGTGTTCCAGGCCGGATACCTACTACCGAACAACGTGTTCACGATCATGGCCGGCCCGGTGCTGGCCATGGTCGTGGTGCCCGCGCTGGTGCGGGCCATGGCGGCCGGGGGCGCCGACCGGGCCGTCGAGGTGTTCAGCCGGATAGCCGGCCGGCTGCTCGCGCTGGCCACGGCGTGCGCGCTGGCGCTGGCGCTGGCTTCTCCGCTGCTGGCCTGGACGCTGGTGGCCACGGTCCCGGAGTACGAGCGCGGCCGCGCCTGGGCGCTGTGCATCGTGCTGGTGCTGTTCGTGGCGCCGCAGGTGCTGCTCTACGCGATCGTCGCGCTGGGGGTGGCCGCGCAGCAGAGCCGGGGCCGGTTCGCGCTGGCGGCGGGCGCGCCCACGGTGGAGAGCCTGGGCACCATCGCCACGGTGCTGATCACGGCGTGGATCTTCGGCGGCGCCCACGAGGTGGACAAGGCGCCGATGGCGATGATGATCTGCCTGGGCATCGGCAACACCGCGTCGGTGCTGGTGCACACGGTGCTGCAGTTGTACGGCGCGGCGCGGGTCGGGCTGCTGGTCATGCCCAGCCGGGGATGGCGGCGCGACCAGGAGGTCCGTGACGCCCTCGGCCGGATCACCAAGTCGATCCCGATCGCGGCCTGCCCGGCGATGACGATCTACGGGTTGAACGTCTGCGCCGCCACGGTGCCCGGCGGCGTGATGATCGTCCAACTGTCCTACCAGGCGTTCTTCGCGCTGTCCTACGTCGGCGCCCGTGCCGTCGCGATGGCCGCGCTGCCCCGGTTGTCCGAGGCGGCGGTGGTGGGGGACGCGGCGCGGTTCGGCGCGGCGTGGCGCCAGGGCCTGCACTACGCGATGGTGGCCAGCCTGCTGCCGCTGTGCCTGCTCGCGGTGTTCGCGACCCCGACGGCCGACCTGCTCGCCAACGGGGAGCTGCGACAACCCGGGCTGATCGCCGAGCTGGCCGCCTGCCTGGTGGTGGTGGCGTTCGCCCAGCTCGCCGGCGGGATCCACGACTACGGCCGGCAGGCGCTGTTCTCCCGGCTGGACGACCGCGGGCCCCGTCTCGCCAGCATCGCCAGCCTGTCCACCGCCGTGGTCGTGGCCGCCCTGAGCACGGTGCTGCTGCCCGCGGAGGGCGGCAGGCTGCAGGGGCTGGTCGCGGCGATCCTGATCGGGGAGATAGCCGGCGCGGTGACGGTGCTGGTCAGGCTGCGCCGGGCGATCCTCCCGGAGGCGCTCACCGACCGGGCCTACACGATCGGCGCCACCGTCGCGACGTTCGCCACGTTCCCGGTGATCGGGGCGTCCTACTGGCTGTTCAGCCTGGGCGGGCTGGAGCGGCACGAGGAGCTGATCCTGCTGCTGGGCTGCGGGGTGGTCTCGGTGGCGGCGTATGCGCTCGGCCTGCGGGTGACGAGCCGGGTGGGGCCTCGGGTGGCGACACCGACCCCGGCCGGCGTGCCCGGGTGTGCCGAGACGCGCGACACGGTGTGCTGAGACGCCCGACTCGCGCTGACAAAAACCCCGACTCGCGGGGGGGTTAGCGCGCGCGGGGGGCAGCGATCACGGGGACGGGGGCGTTGCGGACGATCTTGGAGGCGCGCGAGCCGAGGAAGACGCGGGCCAGGGGGCCGTCCGAGCTGGAGCCGACCAGGAGGATGTCGCCGTCGGCCCAGCCGATGTCGGCCACGGCCTCGTACCAGTCGCGGCCGTGGCCTATCGCGGTCTCTCGGGTTCGCGGTGGTGACGGGAGGGCGGCGATACGGTCCAGGACGGCGTGTTGGGCGCGTTCGATGTCCTCCGTCCACTCGGCGACCACCGCCGCCTCGGCCCGGCCGCCCACGCCGGCGGTGAGCATCGTCCCGGGGCGGACCGCGAACGAGGCCACCCGCAGGCCCGCGCCGGCGCGGGCGGCCGTCCGCGCCGCCGAGGCCACCAGCTCCTCGGAGCCCTCGCCGGGGCCGTAGGCCGCCGTGACCCTGGTGAGCACCCCGTCCGGCCGGCAGCGGAACCCGCGCGGGGCCAGCGCGACCGGGATCGGCGAGCTGTGCAGCACCCGCTCGGCCACGCCGCCCAGCGACACCCGCCCGAGCGGGCCGGCCGGCGACGAGCCGAGCACGAGCATGCTCGCGCCGTGCCGCTCGGCGACCTCCAGCAGCCCGGCCGGGGTGGAGCGCGCCTTGGACACCACGGTGGTCGCGGGCAGGCGCGCGGTGCCCAGCGCGGCGTCCAGCGCCTCCCGTGCGCCGCGCTCCACGTCAGCCTGGTACTCCGCGTCCACGCGCGCGAAACCGGGCGGCCACGGGGCCGGGACCACCGAGCAGATCACCAGGTCGTCGCCGGTGGAGCGGGCGAGCAGGGCGGCCAGCTGCAGCACGGACTTGGCCCGCCCTTCGCGGGGCAGCCCGACGACGAGGGTCACGGCAGCTCCTCCGTCCGGGCCAGCCGGGAATGCCTGATGCCCCAGGTGAAGTACCAGACCAGCGCCACCGCCGTCCAGCCGAGGAAGGCCACGATGGTGATCAGCCGCAGGTTGTAGATGATCCACAGGCAGCCGGCCACGGAGAGCACCGGCGTCACCGGGTAGCCGGGCACCCGGAAGCCCCTCGGCAGGTCCGGCGCGGTGCGGCGCAGCACGATCACGCCGATCGAGACCACGATGAACGCCACCAGGGTGCCGATGCTGGTCATCTCGGACAGGAACGTGATCGGCAGGAAGCCGGCCAGCGCGGCGACCGCGGCGGCCACGATCAGCGTGTTGCGCACCGGGGTGACCGTGCGCGGGTTGACCCGGTGGAACACCCCGGGCACCAGACCGTCGCGGCTCATCGCGAACAGGATCCGGGTCTGCCCGTAGAGCACCACCAGCGTGACGCTGAAGATCGAGACGATGGCGCCGGCGGCCAGCAGCGAGCCCGGCCAGGTGGCGCCGGTGACGTCCTGCAGGATCGCGGCAAGGCCGGCGTCCTGGCCGGCGAACTTCTCCGCCGGCTGGGCGGCCAGCGCCACCACCGCGACGGCGATGTACACGGTGGTCACCCCGACCAGCGCGATCAGGATGGCCAGCGGCATGGTGCGCCGGGGGTTGCGGACCTCCTCGCCGGCGGTGGACGCCGCGTCCAGGCCGACGTAGCTGAAGAAGATGACCCCGGCCGCGCCCATCACGCCGCTGAACCCGGCCGGCGCGAAGTTGGCGAAGTTGTCGGCGCGCCAGCCCCCGATGCCGATCACCACGAACAGCACCAGCACCGCGAGCTTGGTCAGCACCATGATCGCGTTCACCCTGGCGGACTCGCTGGTGCCCCTGATCAGCAGCATCGCGCACAGCCCGACCAGCACCACCGCCGGCAGGTTGATCAGGCCGCCGCCCTCGGGGGCGTTGGCCAGCGCCTCCGGGATGCCCGCCCCGAACAGGTTGCCCAGCAGCTGGTTGAGGTACTGCGACCAGCCGACCGCGACCGCCGCGCAGGACACCCCGTACTCCAGCAGCAGGCAGGCCGCGACCACCATGGCGATCAGCTCGCCCATGGTGGCGTAGGCGTAGGAGTACGAGGAGCCGGACACCGGGACCGCGCCGGCCAGCTCGGCGTAGCACAGCGCGGTGAGCCCGGCGACCACGCCGGCGATCACGAACGACCAGATCACCGCGGGTCCGGCCAGTGGCACCGCCTCGGACAGGATGAAGAAGATGCCGGTCCCGACGGTGGCGCCGATGCCGATCATGGACAGCTGGAACAGCCCGATCGTCCTGGCCAGCTCGCCGGACCCGGAGTCGACGCCGGTCTCGGCGGCCATCGCGGTCACCGGCTTGCGGCGCATCAGCCTGGACATCAACGTTGGTGTCCCGTGGGCCACGGTGCCTCCTCGGCTGGGGTCCGACGCTCAGCGGGCGGTTGTCAGCTCGTCGAGCGCGGTGCCCAATGCTCTCACCGCGAGGTCCAGCTCGTCGCGCTCGACGACCAGCGGCGGGGCCAGCCGCAGCGTCGCGCCGTGGGTGTCCTTGGCCAGCACGCCGTGCGCGAGCAGCCGTTCGCACACGTCGCGGCCGGTGCCCAGCGCCGGGTCGATGTCCACCCCGGCCCACAGCCCGAGCCGGCGCACCGTTGTCACCCCTCTTCCCACCAGCCCGGCGAGCCCGTCCCCGAGGTGCTCGCCGAGCTGGTGGGCCCGCTCCTGGTACTCCCCGGTGGCCAGCAGCCCGACCACCGCCCGCCCGACCGCGCAGGCCAGCGGGTTGCCGCCGAACGTGGAGCCGTGCTGGCCCGGGCCGAGCACGCCGAGCACGTCCGCGTCCGCGACCACCGCCGACACCGGCACCACACCGCCGCCGAGCGCCTTGCCCAGCAGCACCACGTCCGGGACCACGCCGAAGTGCTCGCAGGCCAGCGTCCGCCCGGTGCGGGCCAGGCCGGACTGGATCTCGTCGGCGACGAACAGCGCGTCGTGGCGGGTGCAGAGGTCGCGGACGGCCTGGAGGTAACCGGGCGGTGGGACGATCACGCCGGCCTCGCCCTGGACGGGCTCCAGCAGCACCGCCACCGTGGTGTCGTCGATCGCTTCCGCGAGTGCGGTGGCGTCCCCGTAGGGCACCGTGCGGAAGCCGGGGGTGTACGGGCCGAAGCCGTCGCGCGCCTCGGGGTCGTCCGAGAAGCTGATCACGGTGGTGGTGCGGCCGTGGAAGTTCCCGCCGGCCACCACGATCGTGGCCTGGCCGTCCGGCACGCCCTTGACCTGGTAGCCCCACTTGCGGGCGACCTTGATCGCGGACTCCACCGCCTCCGCGCCGGTGTTCATCGGCAGCACCATGTCCTTGCCGACCAGCGCGGCCAGCTCGGCGCAGAACGGCCCGAACTGGTCGTGCGCGAACGCCCTGCTGACCAGCGTGACCCTGTCCAGCTGGGTACGGGCGGCGGCCATGATCCGCTCGTTGCGGTGGCCGAAGTTCACCGCGGAGTAGGCGGCCAGGCAGTCCAGGTAGCGGCGGCCGGCCACGTCGGTCACCCAGGCGCCGTCGCCGTCGGCGATCACCACCGGCAGCGGGGCGTAGTTGTGCGCGGCGTGCTCGTCGGCCAGCCGCAGGTGGTCGACGGTGTCATGGGTTTCGGCGAGCAGGCTCATGAGCGGATCTCCAGGGTGCAGCACTTGGCGCCGCCGCCGGCCTTGAGCAGCTCGGACAGGTCCACGCCGACGGTGTGGAAGCCGCGCTCGCGCAGCCGCGCGGCCAGCCCGGTGGCGCGCTCGGCCAGCACCACGTTGCGCCCGTCGGACACCGCGTTGAGCCCGAGCACGGCGGCGTCCGCCGCGTCGGCCAGCACCGCGTCCGGGAACAGCCGGCGCAGCACCTCGCGGCTGCCCGCGCTGAACGCCCCGGGGTAGTAGGCGACAGTCCGCTCGTCCAGCACCGCCAGCGCGGTGTCCAGGTGGTAGTAGCGCGGGTCCACCAGCCGCAGCGACACCACCGGCAGCCCGAACAGCTCCTGCGCCTCGTCGTGCGCGTTCGCCGAGGTGCGGAAGCCGGTGCCGGCGAGCACCAACCGCTCGCGCTCATCCCCGGAGTCGACCACGAGGAAGTCGCCCTCGCCCTCGTTGACATGCTCCGCCTCGGTGACCGAGCGCAGCCCGTGGCCACGCAGCCAGTCCAGGTAGGCCGGCGCCTCGGCGGCCCGCTGCGGGTGGGCGAACCTGGCGCCCAACGCGCGGCCGCCGATGACCAGCCCGCCGTTGGCCGCGAACACCATGTCCGGCAGCTCCGGGCGCGGCTCGATGACGTGCACGGTGTGCCCGAGCTCCAGGTAGACCTCGCGCAGCCGGTCCCACTGCCGGCGGGCCAGCGCGACATCGGTCGGCCGGGTGGTGTCCATCCAGGGGTTGATCGCGTACGAGACGTCGAAGTGGTCGGGTGGGCACATCAGGAACTGGCGCGGGCGAGCGACTCGATCGGCCGGCTCGCGGCGCGCCGGGGACTCCAGCAGCACTGTCACGCGATCACGGTATGTTCGGGCCGTTCGTGCAATCAATATCTAAACTTTGCAGGTATACGGTAGGTTTGTTGCGTGGTTCTGCGTCGAACGTTATTTATGTGCGTGCTATGGACGTGATCGACAGGCGGATCGTGGACTGCCTGCTCCGGGACGGGCGGGCCACCTACGGCGACATCGGCGCCCAGGTGGGGCTGTCCGCGCCGGCGGCCAAGCGGCGGGTGGACCGGCTGCGGGCCAGCGGCGCGATCCGAGGCTTCACCGTGGTGCTCGACCCGTCCGCGCTGGGCTGGACCACCGAGGCGTACGTGGAGGTCTACTGCCGGGGCAACGTGTCGCCGCGCCAGCTGCGGGAGAGCCTGGAACGGGTGCCCGAGGTGCTCGGCGCCTGCACGGTCTCCGGGGCGGCCGACGCGCTGCTGCACATGGCGGCCAGGGACATCGAGCACCTGGAGCAGGCCATGGAACGGGTCCGCGACCACCCCGACATCGACCACACCGAGAGCGTCATCGTGCTGTCCCGGCTGATCGACCGTCCCCGTTCGTGACGGCCGCGCGGGTTAGGCTCGCCGGGTGAGTGTCCCTGTGGCGGCCGCGCGCCTGGTGGCGGACGAGGCGGCGCGGCGGGCCGGGGTGCGCATCGCCCCGGTGGACGACGTGGCCGGGATCGTCGAGGTGGAGCGGCTGCTGACCCGGGTGTGGAACGCGCCGGAGCAGAACCCGCCGATGCGCGCCGACCTGCTGCGCAGCCTGTGGCACGCGGGCGGGGCCACGTTGGCCGCGTACGCCGGGGGCTCGCTGGTCGGGGCCGCCGTCGGGGTGTTCGAGCCGCCGGCCACCCGGGCGGCGTACTCGCTGGTCGCCGGCGCCTCGCCGTCCGACCGGGGCATCGGGTTCGCGCTCAAGCACGCCCAGCGGGCCTGGGCGCTGGAGCGCGGCGCTGGCGTCATGTCCTGGACGTTCGACCCGCTGATCGGCCGCAACGCGCGGTTCAACCTGGTCAAGCTCGGCGCGGTGGCCGTGGAGTACCTGGTCGACTTCTACGGGGCGATGGACGACGGCCTCAACGAGGGCGACGAGACCGACCGGCTCACCGCCCGGTGGGACCTGACGGCGGACCCGCCGGGTGCGGATCCGGGCGGGCCGCCGGCCTCGGCTTACCTCGGCGAGCGGGCGCCGGACGGTGAGGCGTTGACGGCTCGGCTGGACGGCGTGCTGTGGTGTCGGGTGCCGGCGGACGCGGCGGCGTTGCGGGCCGCCGATGCCTCGGCGGGGCTGGCCTGGCGGCGGGCGGTGCGGGCGGCGCTCGCACCGGCGTTCGACGATGGTTACCGGGCGGTGGGCATGTCCCGGGACGGGTGGTACCGGTTGGAAAAGGGGGACGGGTGAGGATCGAGCGCATCGAGCTGTGGCACATCGGCATTCCGTTGCGCAGCCCGTTCCGGACCTCGCACGGCACCCAGCACGACAAGGACACCTTCCTCGTACAAGTGGTCACCGATGCCGCCGAGGGCTGGTCGGAGTTCGCCGGCGAGCCGGAGCCGCTGTACTCCTCGGAGTTCGTGGCCGGCGCCGAGGCGGTTCTTGCCGATCACCTGGTGCCTCGGGTGCTGGCGTTGCCGTCGGTCACGGCGGCCGCCTCGGCGCGGGCGATGGCGCCGGTCAGCGGGCACCCGATGGCCAAGGCCGCGCTGGAGACCGCCGTGCTCGACGCCGAGCTCCGCACCCACGGCATGTCGCTCGGGTCGTACCTGGGCGCGGTGCGTGACCGGGTGCCGGCCGGGGTGTCGGTCGGGATCGCGGACTCCGTCCCCGAGCTGCTCGACCGGGTCGAGGGCTACCTCGCCGAGGGGTACGTCCGGATCAAGCTCAAGATCGAACCCGGCTGGGACCTGGAGCCGGTGCGCGCGGTCCGCGAGCGCTTCGGCGGTGACCTCGCGCTGCAGGTGGACGCGAACACCGCATACACCCTGGCCGACGCCGAACGCCTGCGCCGGCTCGACGAGTTCGACCTGCTCCTGATCGAGCAGCCGCTGCCCGAGGACGACCTGCGCGGACACGCCGAGCTGGCCCGCCGGCTGCGCACCCCGATCTGCCTGGACGAGTCGATCACCAGCGCCAGGGACGCGGCCACCGCGATCGCGCTGGACGCCTGCCGGGTGATCAACATCAAGCCGGCGCGGGTGGGGGGTTACCTGGAGGCGCGTCGGATTCACGATGTGGCGGTGGCGCACGGGGTGCCGGTGTGGTGCGGCGGCATGCTGGAAACCGGGATCGGGCGGGCGCCGAACCTCGCGCTCGCGGCGCTGCCGGGGTTCGTGCTGCCTGGGGATACGTCGGCGTCCGATCGGTATTTCGTGGAGGACCTGACCGAGCCGTTCGTGCTGGAAGACGGTCACGTTCGGGTGCCGGCCGGGGCGGGGATCGGTGCCGTGCCGGTGGGTGACGTGCTGCGGCGCGTCAGTCGCGGGCGGAGGAGTTTGTTCACTCGGTGATCGTGGTGCGTGCGGCTCGGTGATCCGGCCTAAGCTGCGGGCATGGCCAGGTACTTCGACGTGCATCCGGACAACCCGCAACCGCGTGCGATCGGCCAGGTCGCGGAGATGATCCAGGACGGCGGGCTGGTCGCCTACCCGACCGACTCCTGCTTCGCGCTCGGGTGCCAGCTGGGGAACAAGGCCGGGCTGGAGCGGATCAGGGAGATCCGCCACCTCGACGACCGCCACCACTTCACGCTGGTCTGCAGGGACTTCGCGCAGCTCGGGAAGTTCGTGCACATCGGCAACGCGGTGTTCCGGTCGATCAAGGCGGCCACGCCGGGCAGCTACACCTTCATCCTGCCGGCCACCAGGGACGTGCCGCGGCGGCTGATGCACCCGAAGAAGAAGACGGTGGGGGTGCGGATCCCGGAGCATGCGGTGGCGCAGGCGCTGCTCGCCGAGCTGGGCGAGCCGTTGCTGTCCAGCACGTTGCTGCTGCCCGACGAGGAGGAGCCGCTCACCCAGGGGTGGGAGATCAAGGAACGGCTGGACCACGCGGTGGACGCGGTGATCGACTCCTCGGACTGCGGAACCGAGCCGACCACGGTGATCGACTTCTCGCTGCCGGAGCCGGAGATCGTCCGGCGGGGGGCGGGGGATCCGGCCCGGTTCGAGGGCTAGTACCGGAGCGACCGGCCGGCGGCGGCGACTGAGGTTAAGCTGCCCGGCATGGCCAGCACCAGGGAGTGGTTCGAGAGCGTCGCCGAGGCGCAGCGGCGGGCGAAGCGGCGGCTGCCGAGGTCGGTCTACCTCGCGCTGGTCGCGGGCACCGAGCGGGGGATCACGCTCGAGGACAACGTGAACGCGTTCGGCGAGCTGGGCTTCCGTCCGCACATCGCCGACCTGCCGCGACAGCGTGAGCAGGCCACCACGGTGCTCGGCCAGGAGATCTCGTTCCCGGTGATCATCTCGCCGACGGGGGTGCAGGCGGTGCATCCCGAGGGCGAGGTGGCGGTGGCGCGGGCGGCGCAGGCCGCGGGCACGGCGATCGGACTCAGCTCGTTCGCCAGCAGGTCGATCGAGGACGTGGCGGCCGCCAACGAGCGGACGTTCTTCCAGGTCTACTGGGTGGGCTCGCGGGAGAGCATCCAACAGCGGCTGGAGCGGGCCAGGGCGGCGAAGGCCAAGGCGCTGATCGTCACGCTGGACTGGACGTTCGCGCACCGGCGGGACTGGGGCAGCCCGGCCATTCCGGAGCGGCTGGACCTCAAGGCCATGGCCAGGTTCGCGCCCGAGGTGCTCCGCCGCCCGCGCTGGCTGCTGGACTTCGCCCGCACCGGCAAGCTGCCCGACCTCACGGTGCCCAACCTGGCCAACCCGGGCGAGCCGGCGCCGACGTTCTTCGGGGCGTACGGGCAGTGGTTGGGCACGCCGCTGGCGAGCTGGGACGACATCAGGTGGCTGCGCGAGGAGTGGGGCGGCCCGTTCATGATCAAGGGGATCATGCACCCGGATGACGCCCGGCGGGCGGTGGACATCGGGGTCAGCGCGATCTCGGTGTCCAACCACGGCGGCAACAACCTGGACGGCACGCCGGCCACCATCCGCGTGCTGCCGTCCATCGTGGAGGCGGTCGGCGACCAGATCGAGGTGCTGCTGGACGGCGGGATCCGGCGGGGCAGCGACGTGGTCAAGGCGCTCGCGCTGGGCGCCAGGGCGGTGATGGTCGGCCGCGCCTACCTGTGGGGGATGGCCGCGAACGGCGAGGCCGGCGTGGCCAACGTGCTGGAGATCCTGCGCGGCGGGATCGACGAGGCGCTGCTCGGGCTCGGCCGGGCGTCCGTGCACGACCTCGTGCCCGAGGACCTGATCATCCCGTCGGACTTCACCCGGGCGCCGGCACCGGCCTGAGCCCGCCTGCCGGCGCGCGGCGTCAGCGGCGGGTCCAGTTGCGCGCCATCCGGGTGCCGGCGAGGGCGGCGGCCAGCACGCCGATCATCGCGCCGATGCCCAGCGTGATCAGCGTGTTGGGGAACACCGGGGCCAGCACCGAGAAGGCGGGCGCCACGATCGAGGCGATGTTGGACCTGGTCGCGAGCTGGGCGATCTGGCCCTGCAGGTCGGCGACCTGGCCCTGCAGGTCCGCGACCTGGGCCGGCGGGGTCGCCGGGTTGGCCAGCTGCTTCTGCAGGTTGTCCAGCTGGGCTTGGGTCCGTGCCCGGTCGCCGGCGTCGTTGGCCACGTCGAGGTAGCGGCGGGCCACCGCGTCGGCAAGCTGGATGCCGGAGCCCCGGTCGGGGTGGTTGACCTGGATCTGGATGATCTCGCTGTTCGGGACGATCGTGGCGATGACGTTCTTGGTCAGGTAGTCCACGGGCACGCCGGTGCTGTCCGCGACGGGCTGGAGCACCTCACGGCCGGTGATGATCACCGTCTGGGTGGTCAGCGTGCGGTCGGCGTCGCCGGCGCTGGAGCGGTCGCTGAGGTTGTAGCGGATGGTCGCCTGCGCGGCGTAGACGTGCGGCAGCGCCATCGTGGCGACCAGGCCGAGGGCGACCCCGAGCACGACCAGGATGGCCGACACCAGCCCGATACGGACCTGCTGCGGCTTGGTCAGTGACGGCCGGGAGGGCGGTCGCTGGCCGGGTGGCCCGAAGCCACCGCCCGCCGGCGGGCGGTACTGGCCGGGTACCGGTGGCGGCCCGGGTGGCCGAGGGGCCGGGCGGCCAGCGCCCCCGGCCGGGGCCGAGCTGGGGGTAGCCATCGGCAACGTGTCTCCTCGTGGGGCTCGCGGGTCAGGTTGTATCGGGCCACGACGGTATACCGTCAGTCACCAGGCTAGAGCCCTGACCCTGAGAACGCCGCGGTGAAATTCATCGTCCGCCGTGTCGCGCGGCGTGTCGCCATCCGGACCATCCGTCGACCTCGATCCGGATCACCGGGCCCGCCGGCGGGTCGGTCAGGTACTGCGGATACTTCGCCCGCAGCCGGCGTATCGGGTCGGCGCGGCCCGGCTCGTCGGTGAGCACCCGCGCCCGGCCGTCCGCGCGGACCCACCACAGCGCCGACCAGTCGGCGTCGTCATAGTGCTCGGCCAGCACCGCGACCCGGTCATTGCCGGCGATGTTGCGCAGCCGGCGCAGGTCGGTGGTCGTCTTGGGCTTCTGGTCGACCGCGATCACGATCACCGAGCCGTCCAGGTCGAACGTGACGGGCACCAGGTGCGGGCGGTTCAGCTCGGTCACGGTGGCCAGGTAGGCCACCCGCGCGGAGCCGAGCAGCCGCCGCGCCTCCGGTTCGGCCAGCCGCATGCCGTCGAGGGTACGCACCCGTGAGTGGTTAGCGTTGTCATAGCAACGCTAACCACTCACGGGTCAGTGGCCGGAGTCGCGGACGGCGCGCCAGCGGCGCATGATGTCCGGCGTCTGTGCGGTGACGAACTCGAAGAACCGGCGGGTGTCCTCCAGCCGGGTGCCGGCCGTGGTCTCGGACCCGGCGGCCTTGACCCCGTCGCCCAGCAGCCGCGCCCACCGCGCGTAGATGCGGTCCTTGCGGGCGATCGACTCGTACCACATGTCGTCGGAGAGCCGGTAGCGGTCCCGCCGCTCGCCCGGCTCGCGCTCCTTGACGACCATCTCCAGCTGGCCGAGGTAGCGGACCGCGCCGGACACGGCCGCCGGGCTCACCCGCAGCAGCTCGCCGATCTCGCCGGCGGTGGCGCCGCCGGACTCGGTGACCAGCAGCGCGACCAGCACCCTGGCGGCCATCCGGGGCATGCCGGCGTCGGCGAGCTCGAGGGCGAACCCCTCCACGAACCTCGCCAGCGCATCTTCGTCGCGATCGCTCATCGACCCCCCTTCGGGAGTGGAGGCTACACGGCTGATACAACTTTCACAAAGTTGTGAAAAGAGAGTAGGTTGCCGGCTCATGACCATGACGACCTCGTTCGACCAGGCCCTGCCGCTTGTTCGACAACTGGCCGACCCGTCGGCCGACCTGCCCCAGGTGGGCGGCAAGGGCGCCTCGCTGGCCCGGCTGGCCGCCGCCGGGCTGCCGGTGCCGACCGGGTTCCACGTCACCACCGAGGCCTACCGGCGCTTCGTCGCCGAGGCCGGCCTGAAGGACCCGATCCTGGCCGCCGTGGCCGGCGCCGACCCGGCGCGCCCGGACTCCCTGGAGACCGCGGCGGACACCATCGCCGCGCTGTTCGCCGAGCACCCCATCCCGGACGAGACGGCCGCCGCGATCGCGGAGTCCTACCGCGCGCTCGGCGCTGACGTCCCAGTGGCGGTGCGCTCCTCGGCGACCGCGGAGGACCTGCCCGAGCTGTCCTTCGCCGGCCAGCAGGACACCTACCTGAACATCCGCGGCGTGCCGGCGGTGCTGGACGCGGTGCGGCGCTGCTGGGCGTCGCTGTGGACCGCCCGTGCCATCGGCTACCGGGCGCGCACCGGCATCGACCCGGACGAGGTGAGCCTGGCCGTGGTGGTGCAGGAGCTGGTCACCGGGGCCGCCGACGCGGCCGCCGGCATCCTGTTCACCGCCAACCCGATGACCGGCGCGCGGGACCAGATCGTGATCAACGCCGGCTGGGGGCTCGGCGAGGCGGTGGTCGGCGGGCAGGTCACGCCGGACACGGTGGTCGTGGATCGCGCGAACGGCGCCGTCGTGGTGCGGCAGACGGCCGACAAGACGGTGATGACCGTCCGCACCGAGCACGGCACCGAGGAGGTCGACGTCCCCGACGAGCTGCGCCGCCGGCCGGTGCTCACCGACGCCGAGGTGGCGACGCTGGCCGGGCTGGGCGAGCGCATCGAGCGGCTCTACGGCGCGCCGATGGACGTGGAGTGGACCCGGCGCGACGGCACGTTCTACGTCGTGCAGGCCCGGCCGATCACCACGCTGCGCGTGGCCGTACCCACGCTGCCCGACCACGACTCCGCCGACGGCGGCCACCAGGTCTGGAACGACAGCCTGGCCGGCGACTTCCTGTGGACGTCGACCAACATCGGCGAGGCGGTGCCGGACGTGGTCACCCCGCTCGGCTGGTCCGTGGTCAAGATCTTCCTGGCCGGCTCGCTGCCGGTCGACGAGGTCGCCGGGCACAAGCTCGCCGGGATCATCGGCGGGCGGCCCTACCTGAACCTCAGCATGATCTACGGCCTGGCCGACGCGTTCTTCATGGGCCACCGGGCGCGGACCGGGGCCGAGCAGGTGTTCGGCTCGGTGCCGGCCGGGATGTCGGTGCCGCCGCTGGGGGAGTCCCGGTGGCGGATCATCCGGGAGGCGCTCGGCAAGGTGGTCAGGTCCAAGCGGAAGATCGCCGCCGACCGGAAGAACTTCGCCCAGGTGGTCGGGGACACCCCGGGCCGGTGCGCCGAGCTGCGCGCCAGGGTCCGGTCCGCCGGCACCCCGGCCGAGCTGGCCGAGCTGTGGCGCGCCGAGCTGGGGCCGCTGCACGGCCGGGTCTCCTCGATGCTCGGCGCCGGCACCCGCGACGACGAGAGCGCGCTCTCGATGGACGGTGACGAGCTGCGCGGGCTGGTCGGCGAGGAGGACGCGAACCTGCTGCTGTCCGGTGCGAAGGCCGACGGGAGCACGCTGGACAGCCTCGGCCCGGTGGTCGGGCTAGCGAAGGTGGCCAGGGGTGAGCTGGACCGGGAGGACTTCGTCCAGAAGTGGGGGCACCGGGGTCCGCACGAGCTGGACATCTCCGTGCCGCGCCCGGCGGAGGACCCGCACTGGCTGGACGGCCAGCTCGCCGGGCTGGCCGGGGCCGAGAAGGACGCGGTGGCGCTGCTGGAGCGCCAGGACGTGGCGCGGGCGCGGGCCTGGGAGCGGGTGTTGAAGGCGGACCCGGAGAAGGCCGCGCGGTTGCGTACCAAGCTGGACGCCTGGAGCGAGGCGGCCTCGCTGCGGGAGCGGGCGCGCTCGGAGGCGGTCCGGGTGTTCTGGGTGGTCCGCGACTGGGCGCTGCGCGCCGGGGAACTGACCGGTCGCGGTGACGACGTGTTCTACCTGGACCTGGACGAGCTCCTCGCGCTGCTGGACGGCACCCCTGGTGAAGCGCTCGGCGAGGTCGCGGCCCGGCGCGCGACCCACGACCGCTACGCCGCGCTGCCGCCGTACCCGACGTTCATCCGGGGCGCGTTCGACCCGTTCGCCTGGTTCGCCGACCCGAACCGGCGCAGCGACCGCTACGACGCCACCGCCAGCCCCTCGGCGGCCCCGGTCAGCGACACGATCACCGGCTACCCGGGCGCGGCCGGCGTGGTGGAGGGCACCGCGAGGGTGCTCACGAACGCCGCCGAGGGCGAGTCGCTGCGGCCGGGGGAGGTGCTGGTCACCATGATCACGAACGTGGGCTGGACACCGCTGTTCCCGCGCGCCGGCGCGGTGGTCACCGACGTCGGGGCGCCGCTCTCGCACGCCGCGATCGTGGCCCGCGAGCTGGGCATCCCGGCCGTGGTCGGCTGCGGCGACGCCACCATGCGGATCCGCACCGGCGACCGGGTCAGCGTGGACGGCTCGCGCGGCACCGTGCGGGTGCTCTAGGAGGTCAGAGCAGGAACCGGAACAGCGGGCTGTCCGGCGGGACCAGCTCGATGTGCGGGGGCGCGGCGTGCATGCGCTCCAGCAGGCCGTCCAGGTCCTCGGGCCGGCCCAGCTCGATCCCCACCAGGGCCGGGCCGGTCTCCCGGTTGTTGCGCTTGACGTACTCGAACAGCGTGATGTCGTCGTCCGGGCCGAGCACGTCGTCCAGGAACCGGCGCAGCGCGCCCGGCTCCTGCGGGAAGTCGACCAGGAAGTAGTGCTTGCGGCCCTCGTGCACCAGCGCGCGCTCGACGACCTCGGCGTAGCGGCTGACGTCGTTGTTGCCCCCGGAGAGCAGGCAGACGATCGTGCTCCCGTCCGCGATGTCGCCGGCCGCGCCGCTGGCCAGCGCGGCCGTGGCGAGCGCGCCGGCCGGCTCGGCGATGATGCCGTCGGACTGGTACAGCTCCAGCATCTCCACGCACACCCTGCCCTCGGGCACGGTGGTCAGGCTGGCGGCGCCGTCACGCACGCCGGCGGCCACGATCGGATGGGTGACCGCGCCCGCCCGGCGCACCGAGGCGCCGTCCACGAACGGGTCCACCTCGTCCAGGTCCACCGGCCCGCCGGCGGCGACGGCGGCGGCCATGCACGCGGCGCCGGCCGGCTCCACGCCGACCACCCGCACCTCGGGATGCCGTTCGCGCAGCCAGACCAGGGTGCCGGCCAGCAGCCCGCCGCCGCCCACCGGCACCACCAGCACGTCCGGCTCGCGCCCGAGCTGGCTGAGCACCTCGCGGACCACGGTGCCCTGCCCGGCCACCGTCCTAGGGTCGTCGAACGGGGGCACCTGGGTGGAGCCGGTGTCGCGGGCGTCGGCGAGGGCGGCCGCGGCGGCGTCGTCGTAGCCGTCGCCGACCACCCGGACGTCCACCACCTCGCCGCCGAGGAAGGCCACCCGGTCGCGCTTCTGCCTCGGCGTGGTGCGCGGCAGGTAGACCCTGGCCTGCACGCCGAGGCGGGCGCAGGCGTAGGCCACGCCCTGGGCGTGGTTGCCGGCGCTGGCGCACACCACGCCGTCCGCGCGGGCGTCCTCGTCGAGCTGGGCGATCAGGTTGTAGGCGCCGCGCAGCTTGTACGAGCGCACCGGCAGCAGGTCCTCGCGCTTGAGCCAGACGGCGGCGTCCAGGCGGGCGGTGAGCCGGCCGTTGGGTTGCAGGGGGCTCGGCGCGATCACGCCGCGCAGCCGCGCCGCCGCCTCGTCCACGTCGCCGGCGGTCACGGAGATCATCTGGGTGGCACCTGTCACGGGCCGACCGTGCCACGAGCGGCCGGGGCGCCGACGCGCGGGGGGATCACGCCGGCGCGCAGACGCCCTTGGCGGCCAGCACCCTGGCGGTGGCGGCGGCCACGTCCCGCGCGGGCAGCTGGCCGGACTGGACGGCGGCCTGCAGCCGATCCAGCACCGGCGGCACCGGCTCCCCGCTGGTCCACAGCGCCACGTCCGCCCCGGCGCGCAGCGCGGCGAACACCGCGTCCGGCAGGCTGTAGCGGTCGGTGATGGCGCGCATGGCGCCCAGGTCGTCGGTGTACACCAGCCCCCCGAAGCCGAGGTCGCCGCGCAGCAGCCGGTAGGCGGCCGGGCTCACCGTGGCCGGCAGCCCGTCGGTGAGCCCCGGCACGATCAGGTGGCCGACCATCACCGCCGTCGGCTCGGCGGCCATCAGGTTGCGGTAGGGCGCCAGGTCGGCGCCGAGCAGCGCGTTCAGCGGCGGCGTGGTGACCTCGCCCTTGTGCGAGTCGCCGCTGGAGCGACCGTGCCCGGGGAAGTGCTTGAGCACCGGATACACCCCGGCGTCGCGCAGGCCGGCCGCGAACGCCCCGGCGTAGCGGGTCACCCGGTCCGGGTCGGAACCGAAGGCGCGGTCGCCGATCACGCCGCCGGAGGATGCGCCGGGGTCGGTCATGTCCACCACCGGGGCCATGTCCATCGTGATGCCCCGGGCGCGCAGCTCCCGGCCCCGCTTGGCGGCCAGCTCGCGGACCTGCGCGGGGGTCATGGTGGCGGCCATCGCCCGGGCGCTCGGGATGGAGCCGTCCAGCTCGTCGATGCGCTGCACCCGGCCGCCCTCGTCGTCCACCGCGACGGTCACCGGCAACGGGCCGGCCGCGCGCATCGGGGCGAGCGCGTCACCCTTGAGGATGTCCGTGGGGTTGCCGCCGATGAAGATCCCGCCGATGCCGGTCTCGGCGACGACGGCGCGCGCCGAGTCCGGCCGGGCCGGGTTCACCCCGACCATCAGCCGCTGCGCGAGCTGTGCCCGTATCGGCATCTGGGCCACCCGGTCCGCGCAGCTGGGCTGGCGCGGCTCGGCGGCCGGCGGGCGGTTCTCGGGCGACCCCGGCGAGCCGGCCGGCCACGTCGTCCAGTTCGTCCATCTCGCGAGGCCGATGCCCAGGCCGGCCACGACCAGCAGGGCCAGCGCGATCAGGCCGAGGCGGCGCCTGGTGCGGGGCCGCAGTGGCACCATGCGGTGCCGGCCGGACCCGTTGGGCTGGGTCCGGTTCGAGGTGGGGAGCTGCTGCCGGCTGATATAGCAATGCTAGCGCCCTGTGCGGGGTGGACGTGCGCCGACCCCGCTACGGCTCGGCTATGGCACGGTGGCCAGCCGTACCCCCAGGCCGACCAGGAGCGTCCCGGTGACGGCCTCGACCGCGCGGCGCACCCTCGGGCGGCGCAGCACGTCACCGGCGCGCGCGATGACCGCCGAGTACAGCACCAGCCAGCCGAAGGTCATCGCCGCGAACAGCGCGCCGAGCAGCAGCAGGGTGGCGAAGGCGGCCGGGCCGGGCGGCGCGAACTGGGGCAGCAGGCTGGCGAAGAACACCGCCATCTTGGGGTTGCCCAGGTCGCTGATCAGGCCCTGCCGGTAGGCGGCGAGCGGTTGCAGCCTGGGCCGCCGCGCCGGTGCCTGGGCGGACCCGCCGTCGGACGACCGGCGCCACGCCGCCCGCAGCGCCTGCACGCCCAGGAACGCCAGGTAGGCGGCGCCGGCGTACTTGACGGCCAGGAACAGCGGCTCGGAGGCGATCAACAGCGCCACCACGCCGGCGCTGGTGGCCACCGCCCAGACGAGCTGCCCGCTGGCCACCCCGAGCCCGGTCAGCACCCCGCCGCGCCACCCGCCGGCCAGCGCCCCGCGCACGGTGACCACCGTGTCCGGCCCCGGCGTCATGATCACGACGGCGGAGACGCCCACGAACGCGAGCAGGGTCGCGGCGTCCATTCAGCTCCTCCGGCGGCCGGCTGGGCGTTCGTGCTCGGCGAGCATGCGGCGCTTGCCGGCCAGGATGTGGTCCTCCATCAGGCGGGCGACCGCGTCGGCGTCGTGCGCCTCCAGGTGGCGCAGGATGGCGCGGTGCTCGTCGTTGGAGCTGCGCCGGGCGGAGGCCGGTTCGAGCCCGTGCCGGCGGAACAGGTGCAGCTCCTTGGACACGTTGTCGTACAGCTCGACCAGCCGGGGGTTGCCGGACAGGGCCACCAGGTGGCGGTGGAACTCGACGTTGAGCGGGTAGTAGTCGTCCATGCCGGCGGCGTCGGCCAGCCGTTCGATCTTCGCCCGCAGCAGGTCGGCGTCGTCCCCGGTGAACCGCGCGGCGGCCAGCCGGCCGGCCAGCCCGAACAGGCTGGCCCTGATGTCGTAGAGCTGCGCGGCCTCCTCGACGGAGATCTCCCGCACGAACATGCCCCGGTTGGCGCGGAACTCCACCAGCCGGGTGCGTTCCAGGTGACGGCAGGCCTCCCGGACCGGACCCCGGCTCACGCCCAGCCGCATGGCCAGCGCCGACTCGTTGATCCGGTCGCCGCCCTCCAGCACCCCGGTGATGATCATCCGTTCCAGCTCCTCGACGATCAGGTGGGGCAGCGAGGTCGCCTGGCGTTCGGCCACCCGGCGCTGCAGCGCCGTGATCGGGCCGGTGCTCTCGGCCATGAACCTCCTCGGGGCCCGGACTGGAACGTCAACTGTCAGCGATTAACTGCCAAGCCGCGTTTCGGGCCGTCACACCGACAGATCATCACTTTATTAGCACGTCGCCGTCCGAAATAGCAAATCGTTGACAGTTGGCGATTTGGTGGCTCAGACTCTGCCGCACCGTTGGAGCCGACCCCCAGGGGGTGCGATGAAGATCAAGGACATCCGGGCGAGCGTGCACACCACCTCGATCGAGGTGCCGCTGCTGTCCGGGAAGGTCAGCGGCTACGGCCGTGAGGAGCAGCGCGAGTTCGTGTTCTGCGAGGTGGAGACCGACCAGGGGCTGACCGGGGTGGCGATCACCGGGCATTTCCTGGCCAGGTCGGTGGTGGCCGCCCTGCACGAGCACTTCCTGCCGGTGGTGGCGGGGATGGACCCGCGCGAGGTGGAGGCGGTGCACCAGCGGGTGGGGCGCGCGCTCAACCCCCGGGCGATGACCGGCGTGGTGTCCAGCGCGCTGTCGCTGCTGGACATCGCGCTGTGGGACATCGCCGGCCGGCACGCCGGGCGTTCGGTGGCCAGCCTGCTCGGCGGCGCGCGAACCGAGCTGCCGGTGTACGCCACCTTCGGGTTCCCGCAGTACGACAGGGACACCCTTGCGGCGGCGGCCCGGCTGCACGTCGACGCCGGGTTCCGGGCGCTGAAGCTGGTGGTCGGGGTGGACCCCGGCGGCTGGCGGGAGGATGCGGCCCGGGTGCGGGTGGTGCGCGAGGCGGTCGGCGACGACGTGGACATCATGATCGACGCCAACTACCTGTTCACCCCGACGGACGCGAAGTTTCTGTGCCGGGCAGTGGCGGACTGCGACCTGACCTGGTTCGAGGAGCCGCTGCACCAGAACGACGCGCGGGCCATGGCCGACCTGCGGGCGCACACCGCGATCCCGCTGGCGGGCGGGCAGATGGAGGGCCACCGCTGGCGGCTGCGCGAGCTGGTCGAGCACCGCGCGGTGGACATCCTGCAGCCCAACGCCTGCTACTGCGGCGGGTTCACCGAGGCGCGCAAGGCCGCGCACCTGGCCCAGGCGTACAACCTGCCGATCGCGCACGGCGGCGGCTGGCCGCTGTTCAGCATGCACACCCTGGCCGGGCTGGCGAACGGCTGGATCCTGGAGTGGCACCTGGGCATGGCGCAGGTCGGTGGCCTGCTCTTCCCGGACTCCCCGGTGCCGGCGAACGGCCGGATCACCGTCCCGGACCGGCCGGGCCTCGGCCTGGACGTGGACCGTGACGCGCTGCGCGACACGCTCGTGACGGACGGGTGAGCCACGATGACCACCCAGACCGGCAACGACGCCGGTACCAGGGCGGCACAGGCCCCACGCTGGCGCCGGCTGGCCACCAACACCAGCGTTCAGGTGCTGGTGGCGGCGGTCGCGGCGGCCGTGTTCGGCGTGCTCGCGCCCGGTGCGGCGGCCGGCCTCAAGCCGCTGGCCGACATGTTCATCGCGCTCATCCAGCTGGTCATCGCGCCGATCGTGTTCCTGGTGATGGTCACCGGGATCGTCACCGCCGGCGGCATGAAGACGGTCGGGCGGATCGCGCTGAAGGCGATCATCTACTTCGAGATCGTCACCACCGTCGGGATGCTGCTCGGGCTGCTCGCGGTCAACCTGTTCGGCCCCGGGCACGGCGTGGCGCCGCCGGGCGGGGCCTCCGGCGAGCTGTCCACCTACGTCAAGGGCGGCTCGGAGAAGTCGTTCACGGAGTTCCTCACCGACGTGGTGCCGCACAACGCCGTGAACGCCTTCGCCACCGGCAACATCCTGCAGGTGCTCGTGTTCGCGGTGCTGTTCGCGATTGCGCTGCTCGGCCTGCCGCGCGAGGTGTCCGACCCGATCCTGCGCGGCTGCCAGAAGCTGTCCGAGGTGTTCTTCCGGATCGTCGGGGTGGTCATGCTGTTCGCCCCGATCGGCACCTTCGGCGCGGTGGCGTACACGGTCGGGAAGTACGGCCCGGAGACGCTGACCGCGCTGATGAAGCTGGTCGCCGTCTCGTCGCTGGCGCTCGCCGTGTTCGTCACCGTCGTGCTCGGCGCCGCCACCCGGATGGTCGGCGTCTCGCTGTTCCGGCTGGTGCGCGAGCTGCGCAAGGAGCTCTACATCGTGCTCGGAACGTCCTCCTCCGAGGCGGTGCTGCCCCAGCTCATGGCGCGCCTGGAAAGCTTCGGATGCCGGCGCCGGGTGGTCGGCCTGGTGGTGCCGACCGGGTACTCGTTCAACCTCGACGGGGTCGCCGTGGTGATTCCGATCTGCGTCGTGTTCATCGGGCAGGTCTACGGCATACCGCTCACCTTTGGCGACCAGCTCGCCCTGTTCCTGGTCTTCCTCATCCTGTCCAAAGGCACCGCCGGGGTCACCGGATCCGCATTCGTCACGCTGGCGAACACGGTGGCCGCCACCAGCCTCGTGCCCATCGCCGGCCTCGCGCTCATCCTGTCCGTTGACCGTTTCCTCTCGCTCGTGCGGGCCCTGACCAACGTGCTCGGAAACGCCGTGGCCACCGTCGTCGTGGCCCGCTGGGAACCGGGCGGAATGGACGACGAACTGGCCGCCCGTACCATCGCCCGCCCGCACCGTCGGAAATAAGGAGAAAGCATGCCGAAAATCGTCGCCATCCACGAGGGAACGGTGCCGATCAGCTCATCCATGAGCAACGCCTACATCAACTTCCGGGACATGGACTGCTCGATCGTCGCGGTGGTCAGCGACGTGGTTCGGGACGGCCGTCCGGTGGTCGGGTACGGGTTCAGCTCGAACGGCCGCTACAGCGTGGGGGAGATCCTGCGGCGGCGGGTGATCCCCCGGCTGATGGCGGCCGGTCCGGAGGAGCTGCTGACCGAGGACGGCTCGAACATCGACCCCGCGCGGGCCTGGGCCGTGATGACCCGCAACGAGAAGCCGGGCGGCCACGGCGAACGGTCGGTGGCCGTCGGCGTGGTGGACATGGCGTTGTTCGACCTGGCCGCGAAAATCGACGAGGAACCGCTGTACCGGTGGCTGGCGCGGCGCCATGGCCTGGGCCAACCGGATAACGACGTGTTCGTCTACGCCGCCGGCGGCTACTACGCGCCCGGAAAGGGAATCCACGAGCTGCAGGACGAGATGAGACATTTCCTCGATCTGGGCTACCGCGTGGTCAAGATGAAGATCGGCGGAGCGGGACTCGGCGAGGACATCGAACGCATCGAGGCGGTGCTGGATGTTCTCGACGGGGACGGCTCACGCCTCGCGGTCGACGCCAACGGCCGGTTCGACCTGGACACCGCGCTGGCCTATGGCCGTGAGCTGGAACCGTACGGACTGTTCTGGTACGAAGAACCGGGCGACCCGCTCGACTTCGCCCTGCACGCCACCCTCGCCGAACACTATTCCGGCCCGCTGGCGACCGGCGAGAACCTCTTCTCCCTCCCGGACGCGCGCAACCTCCTCCGCTATGCCGGAATGCGCCCGGACCGCGACGTCATCCAGGTCGACCCGGTGCTCAGCTACGGCCTCGTCGAATACCTCCGTATCCAGGAAATGCTCCGCCAACAAGGCTGGTCACCCCGGCGGTGCATTCCGCACGGCGGCCATCAGTTCGCCCTGCACATCGCCGCCGCCCTCGGCCTCGGCGGCAACGAGTCCTACCCCGGCGAGTTCCAGCCCACCGGCGGGTTCGCCGACTCCGCCGTGGTCCGCGACGGCCGGATCGCCCTCACCGAGTCCCCGGGCATCGGCTTCGAAGAGAAGTCCACGCTGTACAAGGTCTTCCGCGGCCTGCACACCTGAGGGTTGACAATGGCCAGCGGTCACGGACGCCGCTAGTCCAAGGTGCCTCGTCGGCGGAGGACGGCCACCGGACGGGCCGGCTTGATCTTGTCGTGGTAGGTGGCACGCCGGGCCTGTCGGCCTCCGTCGATGCGGAGCTCGACGTCGCTGTAGAAGCTGTCGATGTGTTCGTCGATGGCGCCGAGGCTGGCGTCCACCTCGCCGCCTTCGATGGCATCGACAAGATCGTGGTGGGACTGCTCGAACGTCTCGGGCGTGTGGGACCGCAGCATCTGGGGGTAGAACAGGATGCTCAGCCTCGGGTACAACATGCGCATCGCGGCGGCGAGCGTGCCGTGGTGGGCGGCATCGCAGATGGCGAGGTGGAAGCCGAGGTCGAGGTCGAGGAGCTCGTCGACACGGCCGGCGGCGAAGGCTGGACCCATCTTCCTCGCGAGCTGACGAAGACCGGCGATATCTTGCCCGGTCGCGCGCAACGTCGCGCCGGCGATGGAGAAGTACTCGACCTGACGTCGTAACGCGACGATCTCGTCGATCTCGTCCCTGTCGATGGTGGCGACGCACGCGCCGGCGAACGGGCGCACCTCAACCAGGCCTTCGTGGTGAAGAGTCTTGATCGCGTCCCGGATCGGTCCCCGGCTCACGCCGAGGCGGCTCGCGAGGTCGCGTTCGACGATGCGTTCGCCCGGTGCCAACGCGCCGGTGGCGATGAGACGGCGCAGCTCGACAACCGCGGTGTCGCCGAGGAAGCCACGCATCTCGATGTTGTCGGACTCCGTCATGGGGAACATCTTCCACCACACCACTCTTGGTATGCCAAATCGACGAGATGGTTGACCATTTGGGGTTTTCGTTCGTAGCATGCGGACCCTGAAGTTCCAACCGGAGAGGCAGGCCATGCGGCACGTCGGACGAGTTCGGTGGCAGGTCTCCGGGCTGATCGGCGTGGGCATCGTCGTCAACTACCTCGACCGCACGGCGCTGTCGTTCGCCGGCACTTCGGTACGGGAGGAGTTCGGGCTGACCACGGGGGAGCTCGGCCTGGTCCTGTCCGCGTTCTACTGGACGTACTGCGCCTCCCAGCTGCCCGTCGGTCTGCTCCTCGACCGGATGGGCGTGCGCTGGATCACGCGGGCTTGTATCGCGGTCTGGTCGCTGGCGTCGTTCCTCACGGCGCTGGCGAGCGGGTTCGGGCTCATCCTGGCGTTCCGGCTGCTGCTGGGTATCGGTGAGAGCCCGGTGTTCCCGGCCGCCGCCAAAGCAACCGGTTACTGGTTCCCGCGCAACGAACGCGGTCTCGCCACGGCGTTCTTCGACGGCGCCGCCAGGGTGTCCAACGTCGTGGCCGCGCCGGTGCTCGCGGCCATCGTGAGCCTGTGGGGCTGGCGGGCCAGCTTCGTTGTCCTCGGCGCGTTGAGCGTGGTGTTCGGTGCCGCGTGGTGGGTGCTCTACCGGGATCCGGCCGACCACGCCCGGCTTTCGCGGGCCGAGCGTGCGTACATCATGGCGGGCGGCGCGCAGGAGCCCGGGCAGGCCACCGGAGGTGTGCTGCGCGGACTCGGTGAGCTGCTCAGGATGCGCAAGGCGTGGGCGATCATCCTCGGCTTCGCGTGTTACGAGTACGCGTTCTCGCTGTTGCTGAACTGGCTGCCGAGCTATCTGCAGCTGCAGTACGGCGTGCCACTGCTGCGTACCGGCCTGTGGGTGACGGTTCCCTGGGTGGTCGCGGCGTTGGCGTCATTCGTCGTCGGCGGCTGGCTGCTCGATCGGTTGGTTACGTCGGGTCGTGACCCCAGCCGGGTGCGCAAGGGGTTCCTCGCCGGGGGTCTCGTGCTCGGGCTCACGATCGGTCTGGCGGGGTCTGCTGGCTCGGCGGAGCTCGCGGTGGTCTATGTGAGCGTTTCCATCGCGGGGCTCTCCGTCGTTGGCGTGGTCGGCTGGAGCCTGCCCGCGCTGGTTGCTCCGCATGGCCGGGTCGGCAGCCTCGGCGGGTCGATGAACTTCGTGGCGACGTTGGTCGACATCGTGAGCATCGTCGTCGCCGGCTACCTGGCGCAGGCCACCGACTCGTTCCTGCTGCCGTTCGCGTTCGCCGCCGGCGTGCTGGCGCTCGGCCTGCTCTGTTATCTGCCGTTGCTCGGCCGGATCGAGCCGGCGCAACAGTCATCCACGGCGAGGAGGCAGCCGGTATGAGGATCGAGGACGTCCACGCGCTCGGACTGCGAGGGGCGACGCCGCGCGGCGGCTGGGCGCGCGAGCTCGAGCCGGCTGACGTGGTGCACACGCTCGTGGTGGTCACGACGGACGGCGGCGTTGTCGGCTACGGCAGCGTCTTCACCAGCGAGGACCTTGTTCGCGCCGCGCTGGCGGTGCTCCGCGACCTTCTCCTGGGCGAGAGCGCGGTCGAACCCGAACGGGTGGCAGAGAAGCTGCACAGGCACACGTTCTGGCAGGGACGCGGCGGCGCGGTCACCCACACCGTCGGCGGCATCGACATCGCGCTGTGGGACATCCTCGGCAAGGTGACCGGTCAACCGGTGGGTCGGCTGCTCGGCGGCACCTACCGCGACCGGGTGATGCCGTACGCGTCGCTGCTCGCCGACAGCGTCGAACAAGTGACCTCGCAGATCGCCGAGCTGCGCGAGCACGGGTTCCGCGCGTTCAAGATCGGCTGGGGGGCGTTGGGCCGTAAGGACAGGCGGTATGACGAGAAGCTCGTCGCCGCCGCGCGCGAGGCGGCCGACGACGCGACGGTCGCCGTGGACGTCGGGGCGAGCGACGCGAACTGGCCGCACGGCTACAAGTGGGCACTGGCCACGGCCCGGATGCTCGCCGACTACGACGTGGCCTGGCTGGAGGAACCGCTCGACCCCGACCACATCACCGAGTACGCGATGCTGCGCCGAGCGGCCGCCGTGCCGATCGCCGGTGGCGAAGTGCTCACGCGCAGGCAGTCGTTCGTACCGTTCCTCGACGCGTACGCATGGGACATCGTGCAGCCCGATGTCACGAAGGTCGGCGGGTTGAGCGAGCAGCGCAGGATCGGCTGGTACGCGCAGGAGCGCGGTGTCCGGTTGATCCCGCACGGCTGGAACACCGCCGTCGGGCTGGCCAGCGACCTCCAGCTGGCCAGCGCGCTACCGGGGACGGACCTCGTCGAGTACAAGACCGGTTCGCCCTACATCGACGAGATCGTGCGCAGCCCGTGGACCCTGGATGCCGACGGAATGCTCGCGGTTCCCGACCGGCCGGGGCTCGGTATCGCCCTCGACCCGGAGGCGGTCGGCCGGTACTGCGATGTCCCGCCCGCGTTGCGCCACGTGCTGCTCAGGGACCAGACCGAACACAACCGCCAGGAGACACGGGCGTGACCGCGACAGACGAATCCCCACAGCACGAGCAGGGCACCGCTCTGGTCGAGAAGCTGCTCGCCAGCATGACGCTGGAGGACAAGCTCGGCCAACTGCACATGCCGTTCCTCGGCCCGGCGACCAAGGCGCGCGGGCGTCACCCGTTCGTCACCGGTGAGCTGCTGGACTTCCTCGGTCCCGGCGGCGGGTTCTTCGGCGTCGTCGCAACCGCCGGGAAGACCCCGCGCGAGCAGGCGCAATGGAGCAACGACATGCAACGAGCCGCCCTCAACACCAGGCTCGGTATCCCGCTGCTGCAGATCGTGGAGGGCACGCACGGCTCGACGGCTCCCGGTGCCACGGTGTTTCCCGAAGGGCCGGGCATCGGGAGCACCTGGAACATGCGGCTGGTCCAGCGGGTGTACCAAGCGGCTGCCACGGAGGCGAGGGCCGTCGGAGTGCACGCGTTGAGCTCGTTGGTGGCGGAGGTGAACCGGGACCCACGGCTCGGCCGCAACTGCGAAACCTACAGCGAGGACCCGTACCTGACCGCCGAGATCGTCCGCGCCATCGTGCGCGGCGTGCAGGGCGAGGACGTGGCCTCGGACGAGCACACGGCGGCCATGTTGACGGTGTTCCCCACCCAGAACCCGACCGAAGGCGGGCTGGAACGAGGCGAGGTGCAGCTCAGCGAGCGCGAGCTGCGCTCGGTCGCGTTGCCTGCCTGGGTGGCGGGTGTCAGCGAGGAACACGCCTTGATGGTGATGGCCTCCTACGCGGTCGTCCTCGGCGAGGCCACCCACATGTCGGAGCGGCTGCTGACCGGCTGGCTGCGTGACGAGCTCGGTTTCGACGGTGTCGTTGTGGAGGAGGGAGGCGGGCTGTCGTCGCTGCTGCCGGACGGCGACACGTCCACGCAGAACTTCACGGATTCCTGGGAGGACGCCGGGGCGGCGGCCATCCGCGCGGGACTGGACGTCAGCATCAGCTTCATGCCCGGATACCTCGACGCTCTGGTGACCGCCGTGTGCAATGGCCAGGTCCCGATGCGGCTCGTCGACAGGGCCGTGCGACGCGTGCTGTCGGTCAAGGTCAGACTGGGGCTCTTCGACCGGCCGTACGTCGATCCGCGACGTGCCGAAGAAGTCGTCCATTCGTCCGCGCATCGCGCGCTCGCCCGTGAGGCGGCCGCCGAATCGCTCGTGTTGCTGAAGAACGAGGGTGGGTTGCTGCCGCTGGCCAAGGACGTTCGTTCGGTAGCCGTCATCGGCCCCGCCGCCGACGATGCGACAAACCAGCTGGGTGACTACGCCGCGCCGTCGAGCGACTCCGTTGTCACGGTGCTCGACGGGCTTCGGCGCAAGCTTCCACACGCCCAGGTCAGTTACAACCTGGGCTGCCAGTTCCGTGGCAACGATCGTGGCGGTATTGCCCCAGCCGTCGAGGCCGCGCGGGCCGCCGAGGTAGCCGTCGTGGTGGTCGGGGAGCGGGCCGGCCTCTGGGCGTTCGAGAACCAGGACCCGATAACAGGGCCGACGGTGGGCGAGACTTCCGACGTGGCCGACCTCGACCTCGGCGGCCTCCAAGAGGAGCTCGTCCACGCGGTCCATGCGACCGGAACCCCCACGATCGTCGTGCTGGTCAACGGGCGCACCCTTTCCATCCCGTGGATTGCCGAGCACATCCCGGCCATCGTCGAGGCGTGGTTCCCCGGCGAAGCCGGCGGAGACGCCGTCGCCGACATCCTGGTCGGAGACGTCGACCCGAGCGGCCGCTTGCCGATGACGATCCCTCGGCACGTCGGGCAGCTGCCCGTTTACTACAACACCAAGCACGCATTCGCGCGGGCGCTCGACGCGGGCACACCGCTGCTGTTCCCCGTCTCCTACGCCGATATCGGTCACGAGCCGTTGTTCGAGTTCGGGTTCGGTCTCAGCTACACCACCTTCCGATGGCAGAACCTGTGCGTCACACCCGGTCCGCTCGGCATGGGCGAGAGCCTCGACGTCGCCGTCGACGTGACGAACACCGGTCCCCGGGAAGGGTTCGAGGTCGTGCAGCTTTACCTCAAGGACCTGCTCGCCAGCGCCTCGGTCCCGGTCAAGGAGCTCCGGGGCTTCCGGAAGGTCGGGTTGGCTCCCGGCGAGACGACAACCGTGCGGTTCCAGCTACCGCCGGAGGCGTTCTCGCTGGTGGATGCCGCGTGCAGGCGCGTCGTCGAGCCTGGAGGCTTCGAGATCCAACTGGGCACGTCAGCCACGCGCATCATGCTGCGCGAGACCGTCACCCTGGCCGGCTGACATGACGAAACCGAGCGGCGGGTTGCTGATACCCGAGCTGGTCCTCGATGCCCACGCCGACGTCGGTGAAGGACCTGTCTGGGACCAGACGCGGCATCGGCTGCTCTGGGTCGACATCACGCGCGGCGTGCTCCACCGTTTCAACCCGGCCACGGGTATGGACACCGCCCTGCGGGTGGGCCCCACCCTCGGCTGCGTCGCCCTACGCGAACGTGGCGGCCTACTGCTGGGTCATGGTGCCGGGTTGGTCCTGCTCGACGAGGAGACAGAGCGGATCGAACCGCTCGCGTCCGTTGCGGCGGACCCGACAATGTGGCTCAACGACGGCAGGTGCGACACCGAAGGCCGGTTCTGGGTCGGCAGCGTGCACGAGGACGAAACCACACCGTGCGGCGCGCTGCACCGGGTCGACGTGACGGGCTCGGTCACCGCGGTCGTGCCGGGCACCACCATGGCCAACGGCATCGGATGGAGCCCGGACGGACGCACCATGTACTTCGTCGACTCGGTGACGCACGGGATCGACGCGTTCGCGTTCGATCCCCGGCACGGAACGATCCGCGATCGGCGTCGGCTGGTCACCACGGACCCGGACAAGGGCCTGCCCGACGGCTTGGCCGTGGACGCCGAAGGATTCCTCTGGGTGGCCTACTGGGGTGGTTGGTGCATCCGACGGTTCACCCCCGATGGCGGCGTCGACCACGTCGTGCCCCTGCCGGTCAGCCAGGTGAGCTGCCCGGGCTTCGGCGGGCCCGACCTCCGTGACCTCTATGTCACGACCGCCGCTCACGGCCTGACGCCGAGCCAACTCGATGAGCAACCGACCGCCGGCGGTCTGTACCGGCTCCGGACCGAGGTGCCGGGCCAGCCGGCGCCGTCGTATCGCGGCTAACGAGACCAAGGCGGTGGCGGGTGACCGATCAGACATCCACATCGAAGCAGACCTGGTTCGTCTACCTGACCGCGGGCATCGCCGGCACCGGCGGACTGCTGTTCGGCTACGACACCGGCGTGATATCGGGAGCGTTGCTGTTCATCCGCGCCGACTTCGCCTTGTCGGTGTTCGCCCAAGGCGCGATCGTCAGCTCGCTCGTCGGTGCCGCGGTCATCGGCGCGCTCGCCGGTGGACCGCTCGCCGACCGGATCGGCAGGAAACCGCTGCTCGTCGGGGTTGCCGCGGTATTCGCCCTCGGTGCGCTGCTGGCCGCCGCCGCTCCAGGGCCGGCGGTCCTCGCGCTGGCACGGATGGTGCTCGGCCTCGCGGTCGGCGCGGTGTCGCTGACCGTCCCGCTCTACCTCGCCGAGATCGTGCCCGCCGACGTGCGCGGCCGCCTGGTCTCGCTCTACCAGCTGATGGTGACCATCGGCATCGCCGTTTCCTACGCGATCGGCTACGTCTTCGCCTCAACCGGGCAATGGCGCTGGATGCTGGGCCTCGCCGTGGTCCCGGCGGTCGTGCTCGGCGTGGGAATGGCCCTGCTCCCCGAGACACCACGCTGGCTCGTCGCCCACGACCGCCCCGACGAGGCCACCCGCGTCCTGCGACGCATCCACCCTCCCGACGAGGTGGCCGCCCAACTGCGCGACATCGAGCGCGCCGCCGCATCGGAGTCCAGCATGAGCGACCTGTTCGCTCCCGCGATGCGACCAACGATCGGCATCGGCATCGGCCTCGGGCTTCTCACCGAGGCAAGCGGGATCGACACGATCCTCTACTACGCGCCGACCGTCCTCGAGTCGACCGGCCTCGGGCCGGCGTCCTCGCTGCTCGCCACCTTCGGCGCCGGGCTCGCGCTCATCGCCACCACGTTGATCGCCGTACGACTCGTCGACCGCGTCGGACGCCGGCCGCTGCTCCTGACCGGAATCGCGGGGATGACATGCACACTCGCCCTGCTCGGCGCCGTCTTCCTGATGCCCGGCCCCTCGGCCGGTTCGCCGTGGCTCATCGTCGTCGCGCTGATGTGTCACGTCGCTTGTTTCGGTTTCAGCCTGGGCCCGGTGTTCTGGCTGGTCCTCGCCGAGATCTACCCGCTGCGACTGCGTGGCGCAGCAATGAGCCTCGGCACCATCGCGGTCTGGGCGGCCACGTTCGTCGCCTCGTTGACCTTCCTGCCGCTCATCGAAGCCGTCGGAGAGACCGGAGCGTTCTGGCTCTACGGGCTCGTCTGCGTCGCCGGTTGGATCTTCGTCTACCTCCTCGTCCCCGAGACCAAGAAACGCACTCTGGAACAGATCGAAGCGAGCATGCGGCAACGGCGTGGGGACCGCCGACCGCTGGCACGACCATGACACGGCGGCCATCGTGCGTCATCACGGGCGCCGCGGCCGGGATCGGCCGGGCGACCGTGCACCGCCTGGTCCGCGCGGGCTGGGCGGTGGCGGCGGTCGACGTCACCCGGACGACACTCGACCGGCTCGTCGCCGATGCGGAAGGAAACGTGGCCGCCGTCGTCGGTGATGTCGCGACGGCACGGACCAGTGCCCGGGCAGCCGACACGGCCGCCGAGCTCGGCGAGCTGCGCGGGTGGGTCAACAACGCGGGGATCGAACTCGACGAGCCGGCTCACCGGGTCACCGAGAAACGGCTACGGCGTCAGCTCGACGTCAACCTGGTCGGGGTGATGTGGGGTTGCGCCGAGGCGGTGCGCCGGTTCCTCCCCCTCGGCGCGGGCGCGATCGTCTCGACCAGCTCGATCATGGCGGCCCGAGGTTTCCCGGGCGCGTTCGCCTACACGGCGACCAAAGGCGCCGTCAGCGCGCTGACCCGGCAGCTCGCCGTCGAGTACGCCCCCTTCGGGATCCGGGCCAACTGCGTGCTTCCCGGCGCGATCCGCACACCGCTGTCCGAAACGACCTGGAACCGCGCGGCCAACCCGGCCGAGGCGGAACGCTCGGACGCGCTGCTCCACCCGGTACGCAGGGTCGGCGAGCCCGACGAGGTCGCGGCGGTCATCGAGTTCCTCCTCTCCGACGGAGCATCCTTCGTCACTGGCCAGGACATCCTGGTCGACGGTGGCGCGTCGGCTCGCTGCTACGGCTTCGACCCCAGCCCGGAGCTGGCCCGCCAGTACCCGGTGCAGGGCGTCGGCCGCGGCGGTACCTGACGGCGTCGCTGGGCCGGTCAGGCCTGGTAGTGACGGACGTGGTCGGTGACCGTGCGGCGCAGCCTGCCCTGTTCGGCGAGCAGGTCGAGGTGGGCGGAGGTCTCGACCACGGCCAGGCACCTGTTGAACAGGTCCAGCTCGTCGAGGCGGCGGCCTCGGCGGGTCCAGGTGATGCGGCTGGCCACCTCGTAGGCGGTGTTCGCCCCGTGGGTGATCACGGCGGCCATCTCGTCCAGCCGGGTGGCGTGGTGGTCGAGCAGTTGGTCCACCCTGGCGTGCACGCTGGGGGAGACCGGGCCGTGGGCGGGCAGCATCGTGCGGTCGGGCATGCCGCGCACCAGCCGCAGCGACTGGAGGTAGTCGCCGAGCGGGGAGTGCGCGATCTCGGCCTCGAAGCCCACCGACGGGGTGATGTGCGGCAGTACGTGGTCGCCGGTGAACATCGCGTCCCGGTCGGGGTCGACGAACACGACGTGGCCCCTGGTGTGGCCGGGCGTGGGCACCGCGCGCAGGGTTCGGCCGCGCAGCGCGACGTCGACCGGCGGGTCCAGCCAGTCGTCCGGGTCCTCCCAGTCCGACGCGGTGTGCTCGCTGTCCACCTGCTCGGCCGCGGCGGCGGCCTCGGCGGCGAGCTGGTCGATCAGCGGCTGGCCGCCGCCCCGGGACAGCTGGATGAACATGGACGCCCACGGCGGGCGCTTCGGGTCGGCGACCAGGCGCAGCGAGGGCAGCTCGGCGGCGCCCATGCTGATCCGGTTGCCGAACTCGCGGCGCAGCCGCACCGCCAGCGTGTAGTGGTCCCGGTGCACGTGCGTGATCAGGAACCGGTGCACGTCGCCGATGCCGTGGCCGAGCGCGGCCAGCGCCTTCTCCAGCACCTCCCTGGCGTCCTCGATCGCCCAGCCCGAGTCGATCAGGACCAGCCCGTCGCCGTCGCGCATGGCGTAGACGTTGACCGCCTTGAGCCCGTCGGACGGCAGCGGCAGCGGGATCCGATACAGGTCGGGGGACACCTCGTACACGCCCTGCGCGACCCAGTCGCCGCCCGGGTCATCCGGCTCGATCCGCACGCCCGCTCCTCTCCAGGGACGGCACCGGGCGGACCGCGTCGGCCGGCCGGCGCTCGTACTTAACGTCGATTCGAACGGTTGCAGGCTGCAACGGCAAGTCGAGAGCGCCCGGCGGCGGTGACTGTGGGCGGAGTCACCGCCTGCGACACGGTCTCGGGCACCCTGGGAGGGGTGAGGCGGACGGTGTGTGGGGCGCTGTTGCCCGGCAGGTGGCGGGTGGCGGTCGCGGTGGTCGCGGTGGTGAGCGCGGTCGGGGTGCTGGCGTTGGGATGGTGGTACGGCGGCGAGCGGTCGGCGGGGACGCTGGACTCGGTGCTGGGCGACCCGTTGGTGGGGTTCGGCGAGGAGTACGAGGACCTGCTCTGGCCGGTGACCGGGCTGGGCACCGCGAAGGGGCTGCTGCTCGGGGTGGTCGTGCTGGCGGTGGCCGCCGTGGCGACCCGTCGGCGGCGGGCGCTGGCGCTGGCGGTCCTCGGGCCGGCGCTGTCCGTGGGGCTGTCCGCGCTGGTGCTCAAGCCGCTGGTCGGGCGCACCCACTACGGCGACCTGGCGCTGCCCAGCGGGCATGCCACCAGCGTCACCTCGATGGCCTGGGTGCTGGTGCTCGGGTTCGTGGCCGGCGGGGTGCCCCGCGCGCGGTGGCTGCGGGCGGTGCTGGTGGTCCTGGCGGTGTTGGCGGTGGTCGGGGTGTCCGGGGCGATGGTCGCGCTGGAGCGGCACTACGCCACCGACACGGTGGCCGGGGTGCTGGTCGCCACCGCGGTGGTCGGCGGGCTGGCGGTGCTGTTGGACCGTTGGCCCCGGCGGTCGTTGGCCGGGCGGTTCCGGTGAACGGACCCTTCCAGTGAGCGGAAGCGCGCCTGCCGCGGCAGGCTGATCCGGGGACACCATGCGGTACTGGACACGCCCGCAGTGAGGAGGAGCCGCTGTGACACGACCTGCGACCACACCCGCCGGGACCGCCGGCCAGTCGGACGCGACGGCGCGCGGCCTTCCGGCGTACCGACGCGACCCCGAGGGCACGCAGCCGCCGCTGGACTACCCGGGCTACAAGTCGACCGCGCTGCGGCACCCGTCGCAGCCGCTGGTGCTGCTGCCGCACCGGCTCACCGAGGTCACCGGGCCGCTGCTGGGGCCGGGGCGGCTGGGCGAGCTGGACCACGACCTGACCCGCCAGCACGCCGCCGAGCCGATCGGCCAGCGGATCATCGTGCACGGCACGCTGCGCGACGGCGACGGCCGCCCGGTGCCGGACTCGCTGATCGAGATCTGGCAGGCCAACGCGGGCGGGCGGTACCGGCACAAGGTGGACAACTGGCCGACCCCGCTGGACCCCAACTTCACCGGGGTGGGCCGGGCGCTGACCGACTCGGCCGGACGCTACGAGTTCGTCACCATCAGGCCGGGCGCCTACCCGTGGGGCAACCACGACAACGCCTGGCGTCCGGCGCACATCCACTTCTCGGTGTTCGGGCGGGCGTTCACCCAGCGGCTGGTCACCCAGATGTACTTCCCGGACGACCCGCTGTTCGCCCACGACCCGATCTTCAACTCGGTGCGTGACGAGAAAGCCCGCCGGCGCATGGTCTCGGAGTTCGACCTGTCCCGGACGATGCCGCAGTGGGCGCTGGCGTTCCGCTGGGACATCGTGCTGCGCGGGCGCGAGGCCACCCCGTTCGAGGAGCCGCACCAGTGACTGAGGTGAGCACGCCGTCGCAGACAGTGGGGCCGTTCCTGTCCATCGGGCTGCCCTGGCCGGACGGGCCCGACGTGGTGCCGCCGGGCACGCCGGGGGCCGTCACCATCTCCGGGCGGGTGTTCGACGGCGCCGGGGTGCCGGTGCCGGACGCGATGGTGGAGACCTGGCAGGCGGACGCGGACGGCCGGTTCGACCACCCCGACGACCTGCGCGGGCCGGTGATCGGGTGGCGCGGTTTCGGCCGCTGCCCGACCGAGCCCGACGGCGGCTACCACATCAACACGGTGCTGCCCGGCGCGCTGCCCGGCCAGGCGCCGCACCTGGACGTCTCGGTGTTCGCGCGCGGCCTGCTGCACCGGGTGGTGACCCGGATCTACTTCCCCGAGCACGCCGACGCGCACGCGTCCGATCCGGTTCTGGCCTCGGTTCCCGAGCAGCGGCGTCATACCCTGGTGGCCGTGGCATCAGACGGCGGATACCTGTTCGACATCCGGTTACAGGGCGCGGAGGAGACGGTCTTCTTCGATGTCTGACCGGGTGCCGGGCGGGAGCCAGGTACCGGGCGAGGCGACACGATCGTCTGTGGGGCGGGCGATGAGCGTGCTCGCGACCTTCACCGCCGCACGAGTCGAGCTGAACCTCTCCGAGATCAGCCGCCGCTCCGGGCTGCCGCTGACCACCACCCACCGGCTGGTCGGCCAGCTGACCCGGTGGGGCGCGCTGGAGCAGACCCAGCACGGCTACCAGGTGGGGCTGCGGCTGTGGGAGATCGGCGCGCTGGCCCCGCGCGGGCACGGGCTGCGCGAGATCGCGATGCCGTTCCTGGAGGACCTCTACGAGGCCACCCGGCAGAACGTCCAGCTCGCCGTGGTGGACGGCCGGGACGCGGTGTACGTGGAGCGGCTGTCCTCGCGCACCGCTGTCGGGATCATCACCAGGGTGGGCGGGCGGCTGCCGCTGCACGCCACCGGGGTCGGACTGGTGCTGCTCGCGTTCGCCGACCCGGAGTTCCAGGAGCGCGTGCTGGCGGCGCCGATGCGGCGGTTCACCGAGAAGACGATCGTGTCGCCGGGGAAGCTGCGCCGGGTGATCGCGGACGTGCGCAAGCGCCGGATCGCGGTCAGCGACGGCCAGATCACCCTGGACGCGCTGTCCGTGGCGGCCCCGGTGTTCGGCCCGGACGGGACGGTGCAGGCCGCGCTGTCGGTGGTGGTTCCCAGCGACCGGCCGCCCTCGGAGTACATCCCTGCGGTGCACGCGGCGGCCAGGGGCATCTCCCGGGGGCTCGGCTGGATGCCGGACAACCCTTCCGGTCGGCGGAAGGCGCGGTAGGTGCGGCGGCGCCGACCGCCCACGATTCGGGTATGACGTCCGCCACAGGCTTGCGGGTCGAGGCGCCCACCAGCGACCTGGACCCGTTCTGCGACGAGTTCCTCACCGACCCCTACCCGGGGCACGCCGCGCTGCGCGAGGCCGGGCCGGTGGTGTACCTGAGCCGCTACCGCGTGTGGGCGCTGGCCCGGCACGCGGACATCGACGCGGTGTTGAAGGACCCGGAGGCGTTCTGCTCCTCGGCCGGGGTGGGGCTGACCGACTTCCGCAAGGAGACGCCGTGGCGCCCGCCCAGCCTGCTGCTGGAGGCCGACCCGCCGGACCACACCCGGGCCCGGTCGGTGGTGTCGCGGGTGCTGACGCCGCCCGCGGTGCGCCGGCTGCGCGACGAGTTCGCCCGCCGCGCCGACGAGCTGGTGGCCTCGCTGGTGGCGCGCGGTGAGTTCGACGCGGTGGGCGAGCTGGCCGAGGTGTTCCCGGTGGCCGTCTTCCCGGACGCGGTCGGGCTGGCGGTGGACGGGCGCGAGCACCTGATGGCCTACGCCGCGATGGTGTTCAACGGCTTCGGGCCGCGCAACGCGCACTTCGAGCGCTCGCTGCGCAACGCCGAACAGGTGCAGGCCTGGATCGCCGCCAACTGCGAGCCGGACGCGGTGAGCCCGGACGGGCTGGGCGCGAAGCTGCACGCGGCCGCCCGCGAGGAGGGCTACTCGCCGGCCGAGGCGGCCCGGCTGCTGCGCTCGTTCCTGTCCGCCGGGGTGGACACCACCGTGTACGCGCTGGGCAACGCGGTGGCCTGCCTGGCCGAGCACCCCGACCAGTACGCCGCGCTGCGCGCCGACCCGTCGCGGGCGCGGGCCGCGTTCGAGGAGGTGCTGCGGTTCCGCTCGCCGGTGCAGACGTTCTTCCGGACCACCACCCGTCCGGTGGAGGTCGGCGCTCCCGATGACGCGGTGACGATCCCGGCCGGGGAGAAGGTGCTGCTGTTCCTCGGCGCGGCGAACCGGGACCCGCGCCGCTGGGCGGACCCGGACCAGTTCGACATCGGCCGCCGCGCGGTCGGGCACCTCGGGCTCGGCGCCGGGCCGCACGCGTGTGTCGGCCAGATGATGGCTCGGCTGGAGGGCGAGGTCATCCTCACCGCGCTGGCCGGCCGGGCCGCCGAGCTGCACCTGGCCGGTCCGGTACGGCCGCGGCTGAACAACACCCTGCACGGGCTGGACTCGCTGCCGGTCCGGGTGGTCGCCTAGCGGTCGTCTAGGCTGCGCGCCGTGCCTGAGGCTGGACGGCGGCGGCTGGGGCCGCGCGACCCGGCGGTGACCAGCCGGATGATGTCCCGGGTACGGCACAAGGACTCCAAGGCCGAGCTCGCGCTGCGCCGCGCCCTGCACGCGGCCGGGGTGCGCTACCGGCTGCACGCCCCGGACGTGGTCGGGCGCCCGGACCTGGTGATCCGCTCCCGGCGGCTGGCCGTGTTCGTGGACGGCGACCTGTGGCACGGCAACCCGGACGAGGTGCGCAGGCGCGGCCGGGAGTCGCTGGCCGACGTGTTCCCCAGCCGCACCGAATGGTGGGTGGCCAAGATCGAACGCACCATGGCGCGGGACCGCGAGGTCACCGAGGCGCTGCGCGAGCGGGGGTGGACCGTGGTCCGGCTGTGGGAGCACGACGTGCTGCGCGACCCCTCCGGCTGCGCGGAGACGGTCCGGCGCGCGCTCGCCGGTGACTGAGCGTGCGTGCGCGGGTGCGCCCAGTGGCCGGTCCGCCGCGATTACCCGAGCGTCATCACCTCATCACCCGGTGTAGCTAAAAGTTCTACACGTTCGCCGACGAACGATGCTCGTTTGTCGAATAAGCTCGGAGAAGGCCCCGTCACGTGCGACGCTCGCGGCGTAAGGGGGGACGCTCTGCTGTACACGGAGGCGAAACATGCACCCTGACGAGGGCGCCGTCGGCGAGGATGGTGCCGACCGGACGGCCAACCCGATAGCTGTCACGATGTCGGGCATGCCCGAGGTGTGGCAGGGCCTGCTGGAGGCACACATCCCGGACGACCACGGGCGCTGCTCGGCGTGCAACAACGCCGGCACCGCGGGGGTGCCGTGGCCGTGCACGCTGCAGGTCATCGCGGAGAGCGCGCGCGGCATCTTCTACGCGTCCGGGCATTCCGGCCAGGCCTCGTGCCACCTGGCCAGCTGAGCGGCGGTGGCGCGAGCGCGGGCACGGGCGGTGGGGCTGCTCCTCGGGGTGGCCGCCGACGCGGTGTTCGCGGACCCGGCCCGGTGGCATCCGGTCGCGGGCTTCGGCCGGCTGGCCGCGCGGCTGGAGCGGCGCTGGTACGCGGACTCGCGGCTGGCCGGGGTCGGCCACCTGGCGGCGTGTGCGGGCGCGGCGGTCGGCGTCGGCGCGGTGGTGGGCAGGGCGGTGGCGCGGCGGCCCGCGCTGGAGACGGTGGCGGTCGCGGCGGCCACCTGGACGGTGCTCGGCGGCGCGTCGCTGGCCGGTGAGGCGTCCGCGCTGGCCCGCGCGCTGGACGCCGGCGACCTGCCCGCCGCGCGGGCACGGATCCCGCGTTTGTGCGGGCGTGACCCGAACGCGCTGGACGCGGCCGGGATGGCGCGGGCCGGCTGTGAGTCGGTCGCGGAGAACACCTCGGACGCGGTGGTCGCCCCGCTGCTGTGGGGCGCGGTGGCCGGAATCCCCGGGCTGCTCGGCTACCGCGCGGTGAACACGCTCGACGCCATGGTCGGCTACCGCTCGCCGCGCTACGGCCGGTTCGGCTGGGCGGCCGCCCGCGCCGACGACCTGGCCAACCTGGTCCCGGCCCGGCTGACCGCCGCGCTCACGGTGGCCGCCGCCCCGCTGCTGGCCGGCCCCGGTTCGCCGGCCGCCGCCGTCCGCGCCTGGCGACGCGACGCCCGTGCGCACCCCAGCCCGAACGCCGGGCCGGTGGAGGCCACAGCGGCCGGCGCGCTCGGCGTTCGCCTCGGCGGGCCGACCCGGTACGCGCACGGGACCGAGCGGCGGCCCACCCTGGGCGAGGGCGCCGCGCCCACCCCCGCCGACCTGCGCAGGGCGGCCAGGTTGTCCCGGCTGCTTGGCTGGTCCGCGGCGGTTGTGGCCACCGTGCTCGGTCACCGGGTGACGAGGGCGTGCAGGCCGGCGCGGATGCGGTCGGTGCTCATCCGCCGGTCGGTGCGCAGATAGTCGATCACGTCGGCGCGCAGGGCGGTGAAGACGGCGTGCGCCAGGTAGTCGGCGTCGGCGTCCGGGTGGGCGGCGTGGATGCGGCGACCGAGTTCGTCGATCCAGAACCGGCTGGCCGGGTTGGCGTAGTAGGCGTGCGGGCGGCGGTTCTCCAGGGCGCGGATCAGCGCGCGGTTGTCCAGCACGAAGTCGAGCAGGGCGTCCAGGTAGGCGTGCAGTCGCTCGGGTGGCCGGCCGCCGGGGCCCAGCGGCGGGTTCCCGGTGCGCAGGGCGTCCCGCAGCGCCGTGACCCTGGGCGCGATGACGGCCTCGACCACGCCGGTCAGGTCGCCGAACCGTCGTAGCACGGTGGCCTTGCCGACCCCTGCCGCGTCGGCGATCCGAGCGAGCGTGACGTGTTCCAGGTCGTCGCGCCGGAACAGGTCCTCGGCGGCGCGCAGGACCGCGGCGCGGTTGCGGACCGCGTCGGCTCGCTCGCCCACCCTTGGCCTCCCGTTGCTGAAGTGGACCGTCGGACCGTATCGTAGGCGGCAGGAAGTGGACCGTTGGACCGTTTTGAGGTGGACAGTGGACCAGCGCGAGACCAACCGGGCGATGGTCGAGCGGCTGCGCGCGAGCCCGTCGCCGCCGTATCGGGATCGCCGGCCGGTGCCGAGGGTGATCGACGTGGTGGGCCGGCGCAGTGGCCGCCCGCGCCCGTTCCCGGTCAACGTCACGGCCGTCGACGGACGGCTCTACGCCTGCTCGTCGACGCGGGCGCGGGACTGGGTGCGCAACCTGCTCGCGGCCGGCGGCTGCCGCATCGAGCGCGACGGCCCTGCCGGCGGCGACACCGAGCGGCGGCCGGTGTTGGTGGACGGGCGGGAGGCGGCGGCGGTGCTGGCGACCTACCTGCCGCTGGCCGGGTTCCGGGACCCGCTGCTGCCGTTCGAGCCCGACGCGCCCGTCGAGGAGATCGAGCGGCACGTCGGCTCGGTCGCCGTCATCCGCTTCGACCCGGTGAAGCCCGTGAGCTAGAAGCGGGCCTTGCCGTAGCGCTCCGCAAGCGTGTCGACCTCGGGCTCGGGCTCGTCCGTCGGCTCGGCGGGGGCGCGCGGGTCCGGGCCGCCGCCCCGGCGTTGCAGCAGCTCCAGCCGGACGAAGTAGACGAGCCCGAACAGCGCCATCGCGCCGAACGTGAGCCACTGCCAGGCGTAGGACAGGAACGGGCCGCTGTCGGTCTCGGGCAGCGGCAGCACCCCGAGCCCGCCGGGCTGGCCGTCCACCAGCTGCAGGTACCCGCCGGTCAGCGGCTGGCCGGTCACGCTTGCGAGCTGGCGGCTGTCGGCGGCGTAGAGCTGGCGGCGCCCGTCGACGGTGAGCGGCGGGCGCTGTTGCGGGTCGTTCTCGTCCAGCCGGATCCGCCCGGTGAGCGTGACCGGGCCGTCCGGGGCCGCCGCGAAGTCGGCGACCTGCTGGCCCCGGCCGGGGCGCACGTACCCCCGGTCCACGGTGACCAGCCTGCCCTCGTCGGTGCGGAACGCGGTGAGCACCTCGAACGCCGGGCGCCCCTCCACGACGCGCAGCCGCACCAGCGCCTCGTCCGAGGGCAGGTAGCGCCCGCGCACGGTGGCCTGCCGCCACACCATGTCCGGCGCCGGCGCCGGGCCGGGGACCAGCTCGGCCAGCGGCGCCGGCCGGTGGGCGTAGGAGGCGGCGATCGCGTCGTTCTGCGCCTCCCGCTCGGCGTTGCGGCGGAACTGCCAGGGCGCGAGCAGCGTGTAGCAGGCCACCGCGAACCCGATGACGACCAGGACGAACGCCACCCAACCCGGCTTGAACAGGAACCGCACGCCTCTACGGTATGCCGCCGGCGAGGCGCAGCGCGGATCGGGCGGCGGCGATCGCCTGGCCGGCGTACCCGCGCCCGAACAGCACCACGTGCACCAGCAGCGGGAACATCTGGTGCAGGCCCACGCGCTCGGCCCAGCCGGCGGCCAGCGGGGTGACCTCCCGGTAGCCCGCGAGCACGGACTCCAGGTGCGGGCAGCCGAACAGAGCGAGCATGGCCAGGTCCGTCTCGGGGTGACCACCGTGCGCAGCCGGGTCGATCACCCAGGCCTCTGTGCGGCCGTCCCGGGCGCTCCAGCAGACGTTGCCGGACCACAGGTCGCCGTGCAGCCGCGCCGGCTCCACCGGCGGCCCGGCTACCTCGGGCAGCACGGCGCAGGCCGCCTCCACGGTGGCCACCTCGTCGGCGGCGAGCTGGCCGTCGTCGCTGGCCGTCCGCAGGTACGGCAGCACCCGGTGCTCGGCGTACCAGCTCGGCCAGTTGGTACCGGCGACGTTGCGCATCGGCGCGAGCCCGATCCGGGCGTCCACCGGCCCGCCCGGCGGCGCGGCGCCGAACGCGGGCGCGCCGGCCAGGTGCAGCCGCGCCAGCCGGGCGCCGAAGCGTGCCGCGGCCTCGGCATCCGGCGGCGCGGGCGGCAGGTACTCCAGCAGCAGCCACCGCTCGTCGTGGCCGATCACGGCGGGGACCGGGACCTCGGACGGCCCGGCCAGCCAGCGCAGCCCGGCCACCTCCGCGTCGACCTGGCCGGGCGTGGACTTGAGCAACGCCAACCGCCCGTCGGCGAGCGCGACGGTGCCGTCCGGGCGCACCTCGCGCGGCGGCGAACCGGCCAGCCGGCGCACCACCGCGGCCCGGTCGCGGCTCACGACACCCGTTCGCGCGTCCAGCCGAGCAGGCCCGGCATGGCCGCCTCCACCATCGCCAGCACCTCGTCGAAGCCCTGGTCACCGCCGTAGTACGGGTCGGGAAGCTCCGCCCCGGCCGGAGCGGCGGGGTCGAACGAGCGCAGCAGCCGTACCTTCTCCGCGGCCTCCCGCCCGCCGAGGACCCTGGTCAGCGCGGCCACGTGCTCGTCGGTGGCGGCCACCAGCAGGTCCGCCTCCAGGTGCTCGGGGTTGACCTGGCGCGCCACGTGGCCGGTCGGGTAGCCGTGCCGGCCCAGCACCTCCACGGCGCGCTCGTCGGCCGGGTCGCCGGCGTGCCACGGCCCGGTGCCGGCGCTGGTCACCCGCACCCGGTCGGCCAGCCCGGCGCGGTCCAGCTCGGTGGCGAACACCTTCTCCGCGATCGGCGAGCGGCAGATGTTGCCGGTGCAGACGAAGCACACGTGCAGCAGTTTCGGATCACCCACCCGAGCAGTCTGACCGACGCTCCACCGTGGTGCTCAGCGCCACCCATTGGTGTCCCGCCGTAGACCACCCGGCCGCGGTAGAAGGGACGTATGGCCGAGTTGGCGGTGTTGGGGATCTTCCTCGGGCTGTGGCGCGCGTTGGCCGCGAGCGCCGGTATGCGGCGCGATCACACCGAGACGATGTGGAGTTGGTCGCTGGTTGGTGTTTCCGTGTTACTTGCCCTCACCGCCACCTTCCCGAGCAGCCTGACCGACCCGACCGCGCCGCCGTGCTCCCGGCCGACGTCCTGCCCAGCCCGACCGCAGGCCCAGGACATCCCCCGGATGCGCGGCCCCGTGGTGGGCGACCCCGGGCTGCCGATGCCCGTGCAGCTCACCGGATAACGCACGATCGGACCCTGCGGGGAACCGGAGGTGCCCGAAGCGCGACACTGACCACGATGAACGTCGTGAAAACCGCGCCGGCCCGGCCGGTGCACGGATGGTTGGCCTTGCTGGCCCGGCTGATCCTGGCGGGAGTCTGGATCGCCGCCGGGTTGTCCAAGATCACAGACCTGAACGAGTCGGTGCGCGCGGTGCGTGCCTACCGCCTGCTGCCCGAGCCGGCCGCCCAGGTGGTGGGTGCCGGGTTGCCCATGGTGGAGCTGCTGCTCGGGCTGTTGTTGCTGGTCGGAGCGGTGGTGCGGGCGTCGGCGGTGATCTCGGCGGTGCTGATGCTCGGCTTCGTGATAGGCATAGCGTCTGCATGGGCGCGGGGGTTGCGCATCGACTGCGGCTGCTTCGGCTCGGGTGGCGAGCTGGCCGCCGGGGAGAGCCCGAACTACGGCTGGGACCTGGTCAGGGACGGTGCGCTGTTCGTCCTCGCGCTCGCGCTGGCGCGGTGGCCGTCCGGGTACCTCGCCGTTGACGGCCTGCTCGCGGGTGGGCGGAAGGAGGAGCGGCCATGATGATGGCCAAGAAGAACCGCCGGCGGCCCAAGCCCGTGGCGGTCCAGCAGCGCGGGCCGTCGATGGGGATGATCATCGGCGTGGTGGTCGTGGTGCTGTTCGCCGGCGCCGTGGGTTTCGGCATCTACTGGACGCAGCAGCAGAACACGGTGGCCGCCGCGGCGAACACGCCGGCGGGCGCCGTTGCCGACGGGGTGCCGGTCGGGCGCGCGGACGCGCCCGCCACCGTGGACGTCTACCTGGACTTCCAGTGCCCGGTCTGCCAGCGCTACGAGCAGCAGTCCGGCCCGACGCTGGAGGGGTTCGTCGCCAGCGGCGCGGCCCGCGTGGTGTACCACCCGGTCGCCTTCCTGGACAGGGTGTCCGGCGGGTACTCCAGCCGCGCCTCGGCGGCCGCCGGCTGCGCGTCCGTCGCCGGGGTGTTCCCGCCGTTCCTGAAGTCGATGTTCGCCAACCAACCGCCCGAAGGCGGCAGCGGCCTGCCCGCCGACCGGATCATCGCGCTCGGCCAGCAGGCCGGCGCCGGGCCGGACTTCGCCCAGTGCGTCAACGCGAAGACCTACGCGCCGTGGACGGCCTCGCTCACCGACGCCGCGTCCAAGGCCGGCGTCAACGCCACCCCCACCGTCAAGGTCAACGGCCAGGACATCGACAACACCGACCAGGCGCTGCGCCAGGCGGTGGAGGCCGCGAAGAAGTGACCACCGACACCCCGAGGTTCGCGCCGATCTTCCCGGTCGCCGACCTCGCCCGCGCGCTGGAGCACTACCGCGCGCTGGGCTTCGACGTGGAGCCGTATGAGGACGGCGAGGAGTACGGCTTCGCCGAGCGGGACGGTGCCCAGATCCACTTCTCGGTGCAGCGCGACCTGGATCCGAAGGTCGGCGCGGCGGCGGCGTACCTGTACGTGGCCGATGCGGACGCGCTGGCCGAGCAGTGGAGCCGACCCGGCATCGGTGGGAAGACCCTGCCGGCCCAGGACACCGACTACGGGATGCGCGAGGGCGCGCACATCGACCCGGACAACAACCTGATCAGGTTCGGCTCGGGCCGGTGAGCCGGGCGAAGTAGGCGAACGGCGGGCCGACCACCCGTTCGACCCGCAGGCCGGCCAGCGTCGCGTACCGGGCCAGGGCCGCGCGCCGTACCTGGTGGCGGTCGAAGAACTCGCCGACGACGAGGCGTCCGCCCGGTTTCAGGACGCGTTCCAGTTCGAGCAGGGTGAGGCCGGGGCTGGGGATCTCGCCGAGTGCGGTCACGAGGTAGGCGGCGTCGAAGGTGTCGGTCGGGAACGGCAGGCGCTGGGCGTCGGCCCTGGTCGGGACGATGTTGGTCAGGCCGAGGTCGGTCGCGCGGCGCATCACGTGGTCGAGCATGTCCTGTTGGATGTCGACGATGTCCAGGCGGCCGGCCGGGCCCAGCGCGCGGGCCACCGGCAGCGACTGGAGGCCGGTTCCGGGGCCGATCTCCAGGATCCGGTCGCCGGGGGCGGGGCGGAGCAGGCCGTCCAGGCGGCGTTGGGTCAGGAACGGCAGCGGCAGGTCGAGCAGCCGGCGTTGCGCGTAGGGGTACGGCGCGGCGTCCAACGCCCACCACGACCAGGCCGCCGCCGCGCCGACGGCGCCCGCCGCGAGCGCCCAGCCCGTTCGCTGACGCCGCCGTACACGATGATCACGAGTTCGCACCCCGGCGACGCTAACCGGCCGATGCTGAGAGATCGCCCAGCCGTCAGCCCAGCCGTCAGCCCGGGCGCTGGTCGCGCAGCAGGGTGACCAGCTCGGCGGCCTGCCGGGACAGCGGGCGGATCACCGGCAGCCGGGACAGGCGGACCAGGCGGGCGACCATCGGCACCGTGTGGTCGATCAGCGCGCGGGTGCGGGCGGTGCCGGGGGAGGAGTCGTGCACCCAGTAGAGGACCACGCCGAGCTGGTAGAGCCAGAGCAGCTCGGGCAGGGTGGCCGCCAGCTCGCCGCCCACCCGCGTCGAGGAGCCGTCGATCAGCTCCCGGAACAGCGCGATCGCGGCATCCTTGGCCGGCGCGGAGGCCTCGCTGAACGGGGACAGCGGGTTGCCCGGCCGCGCGGCGGTGGCGAAGAACGAGCCGGCGAACTCCTGGTACGGCTCGGCGGCGGCCAGCCAGGCCAGCAGTGTGGCGCGCAGCCGCTCGGCGAAGTCCGTGCTGGCCGCGAAGGCCTCGGCGCAGCCGGCCGCCTGTTCGGCCACCAACTGGTCGTAGAAGCCCTGGACCAGCTCCTCCTTCGAGGAGAAGTAGTAGTACGCGTTGCCCACCGAGACCCCGGCGCTAGCCGCCACCGCGCGCATCGTGGTGCCCTGGTAGCCCTGCTCGCGGAACAGCCGCAGCGCGGCCGACACGATCTGCTCCCGGGTCCGCTCCGACTTGCGCGGCCGCGTGCCCGTCATGGCCGGGGGTGCGTCGCGGCGCGGAACTCCTGGTCGAGCGCCTCGGCGCGGCGGGCGTCGCGGATCCGGCCCAGGGCCAGCAGCGTCAGCCCGTACGCCGCGCCGAGCATGAGCAGCACCACGCCGAGCTTGGTCACCACCGCCTGCACCAGGCCGTCCACCGGCACGCCGAGCGTCGAGATCAGCGCCAGCACGCCGAGCGCCACCAGGTAGAAGCCGACGGCGACCAGCCGGGTCAGGCCCGCCGCGCGTGGCTCCGGATAGACCTCCTCGAGCAGGGCCTGGCCGTTGCGGCGGAGGATCACCCCGACCGCGAAGGTCAGCGCCGTGCCGATGAGGAGTACCGCCAGATAGCTCACCAGAGCCGTGTTCATGGGGATCACCCTCTTTTTGAACGTGTTCGAAACCTAGTGAACACCCAGGTCGGGCCGCGCGCAAGGGCGTTCGACGGTGAGCCGCGTCGCGTCCGGGCACATACGGTTGGCGGCATGGACCTGCGCCACCATGGGGACGCCGAAGCCGAGCCCGGCCTGTTGGACTTCGCGGTGAACGTGCGGGGCGCGGGGCCGCCGGGGTGGCTGCGCGAGCGGCTGGTGGCCGCCGTGGACAGGCTGGGCAGCTACCCGTCCGCCGCCGACGAGCTGGCCGCCCGCCGCGCGGTGGCCGCCCGGCACGGCCGGAGCCCGGACGAGGTGCTGGTGCTGGCCGGGGTCGCCGAGGGGTTCGCGCTGCTGCCCGCGCTGCGGCCCCGGCTCGCGGCCGTGCTGCACCCCGGGTTCACCGAGCCGGAGGTCGCGCTGCGCACGGCCGGGGTCGAGGTGCGCCGGGTGCTCACCGCCGCCGCCGACGGGCACCGGCTGCACCCGGATGACGTCCCGACCGCCGCCGACCTGGTCGTGCTGGGCAACCCGACCAACCCGACGTCCGTCCTGCACCCGGCCGAGGCGGTACGCCGGCTGGCCCGGCCAGGGCGGGTGCTGGTGGTGGACGAGGCGTTCGCCGACGCCGTCCCCGGCGAGCCCGAGTCGCTGGCCTCGGACTCGGACTCGGACACCCCGGGCCTGGTGGTGCTGCGCAGCCTGACCAAGACCTGGGCGCTGCCGGGGCTGCGCGCCGGGTACGCGCTCGGTGCCCCCGAGTTGTTGGAACGGCTGGCCGCCGCCCGACCCCCATGGCCGGTCGGCACGCTCGGGCTGGAGGCGGTGCGGGCCTGCTGCGAGCCGGCGGCGGTGGCCGAGGCGGCGGCGGTCGCCACGGAGCTGACCGCGCACCGGGACTGGCTGGTCCACGCGCTGCGCGAGGTGCCGGGCGTGCACGTACAACTGCCGGCGGCGGGTCCGTACCTGCTGCTGCGGGTGCCGGACGGGCCGGCGGTGCGGGACGCGCTGCGCGGGCGCGGGATCGCCGTGCGGCGCGGCGACACGTTCCCCGGGCTGGACGCCGACCACCTGCGGGTGGCGGTGCGCCCGCCGGAGCTGGCGCGGGTTCTGGTCGACGAGCTGAGCCGCGTGCTCGCGCGCTACCGTGCCCCTACGGGGCTGTGAGAAGGGGCGAGCATGCCACTGGTCAACAACGCCATTTACATCGACGGCAAGCGCGCCGTCAAACCCGAGTCGCTGGACCAGACCTACGAGGAGCTGCGCCGCTGCCCCGACTCCGGGCACAGCTTCTGCTGGATCGGGCTGCTGAACCCCTCCGAGGAGGAGATCCGGTCGGTGGCCGCCGAGTTCGACCTGCACCACCTCGCGGTCGAGGACGCCATCGACGCCCACCAGCGGCCCAAGCTGGAGCGCTACGACGACACCCTGTTCGTGGTGCTGCGCCCGGCCCGGTACGTGGACCCGGTCGAGGTGGTCGAGGTCGGCGAGGTGCACCTGTTCCTCGGCCGCGACTTCGTGGTGGCCCTGCGCCACGCCCAGGAGCCCGACCTGACCCAGGTGCGCAGCCGCCTGGAGGAGAACCCCGAGCTGCTCAAGCTCGGCCCGTTCGCCGTGCTCTACACCGTGCTCGACCAGGTGGTCGACGACTACGGGCCGGTCCTGGACGGGCTGCAGAAGGACGTCGACGAGATCGAGGTCCAGGTCTTCGACGGCGACCCGGGCGCGTCGCGGCGGATCTACCAGCTCTCCCGGGAGGTCATCGAGTTCCAGCGCGCGGTGGACCCGCTCACCGAGCTGTTGGACAACCTGCGCGACGTGCTCAAGGGCCGGGCCGGCGAGGCGGACCTGGAGCTGCGCCGGATGCTGCGCGACGTGGCCGACCACCACGCCAGGGTGGTGGAGCGCACCGACGGCTTCCGTCAGCTCCTGACCAACATCCTCACCGTCAACGCCGCGCTGGTCGCGCAGCGCCAGAACGAGGAGATGACCCGGCTCACCGAGGCGAGCTACCAGCAGAACGAGCAGGTCAAACGCATCTCCGCGGTCGCGGCCATCCTGTTCGCCCCGACCCTGATCGCCGGCATCTACGGCATGAACTTCACCCACATGCCCGAGATCGACTGGGCGCTGGGCTACCCGTTCGCGGTGATGCTGATGCTCATGCTCTCGCTGGGGCTCTACCTCACGTTCAAGTTCCGGAACTGGCTGTAGGCGCCACGGGCTACACTTTCCCGGCGCCCGTCCGGGGGTGCGCGCTGTGAGTGGCGGCTGGCTGAGGATGGCAGATGCGGCGTCCGGCGATCGCGCCCTCGGCGGCCGTCGTGCTGGTCACCGTGCTGTTGCCGGTGGTGATCAACCTGGCCACCGGCACGGTGCCCGACGAGTGGCGCCCCTGGTTGTGGCTGGCCTGGCCGGCGGCGGGGGTGCTGGGTGTCGTCGCCGTCGTCCTGGAGACGCGGCGGCAACGTTCGCGGCCGGACCCTGCGCCCGCCGATTCGACCGAGCCGGCGGACGACGGCGCGCGCCTGGACCTCGCGGCCGCCGCGCTGGCGACCGCGGTGCGCGAGCAGTGGACCGAGGAGGCCGCCCACCGGGGCCTGCGGGTGCGTGACCCGATGCGGGTGCGCTGGTCGGCGGTGACCGGCCGGTTCGCGGCGGAACCCTCGGCGGTGCTCGGCACCGCGCCCGCGGTGGGCCGGCCGCTGCGGCTGCGCGCCAGCGGTGACGTGCTGGACGCCATCGCCGGCTTCCGCCGGCTGCCGCGCAGGCAGCTGATGGTGCTCGGCGAGGCGGGCTCCGGCAAGAGCGTGCTGGCCATCCTGCTGACCCTGGGCCTGCTCGAGCACCGGACGGCGGACGAGCCGGTCCCGGTGCTGCTGACGCTGTCGTCGTGGCACCCCCGGGTCGAGCATCTGTACACCTGGCTGGCCCGCAACCTGGTCGCCGAGTACGCGTTCCTGGGTGATGCGCGCCGGTACGGGCGGGACGCCGCGCTGCGGCTGCTCACCTCCGGGCGGGTCATGCCGGTGCTGGACGGCCTGGACGAGATGTCCGCCGAGCTGCGGCCGGCCGCGATCGGCGAGGTCGACAGGGTGGTGCAGGACCGGCCGGTGGTGGTGACCTGCCGGTGGCAGGAGTACCGGACGGCCGCCGACGCCCTCGGGCAGAAGATGTCGTTCATGGCCGTCCAGCTCGATCCGGTCCGGGTCGACGACGCCGAGCGGTACCTGGCGCGGACGTCGACGTCGGCCGCGAAGTGGCGGGCGGTGCTGGCCGAGCTGCGCGCCGACCCCGAGCTGCCGCTGGCGCGGGCACTGTCCAGCCCGCTGCTGCTCGGGCTGGCCCGAGACGTCTACGCCCCGGCCGGCAGCGACCCGGCCGAGCTGCTGGACCGCGACCGGTTCCCCGACCAGCGGGCCATCGAGCGCTCGCTGCTCGACACGCTCATCCCGGTCAGCTACGCCGAGCACCCTCGGCTCCCCGGTGGCCGGCCCGGCGCCCGCTACGGGGAGGACAGCGCCCGCCGGTGGCTGGCCTTCCTCGCCGGCCACCTGCACCGGCTGGGCAGCTACGACCTGGCCTGGTGGCGGCTGCACCGGGCGCTTCCGCCCCGTGGCCTGGAGGTGCTCGCCGGTCTCGCCTGCGCGGTGCTGACCGGGCCGTCCATCGGGCTGCTCGCCGGCCTGGTGTTCGGGCCCCGCTACCTCCTGGTGGCCGGGCTGGCGACCGGGCTGGGCATCGGGCCCGGGGCGGCCCTGCTGGTCGGCCTGCGGCACGGGCCGGCGCCGTCCCGGATCCTGTTCAGCCTGCGCGGCCGGGGCGGCCAGGTGCGCCGGGCCCTGGCGGTCGGCCTCGCCGCCGGCCCGGTCGCCGGTACCATCTTCGGCCTGCTGTTCTGGCTGGTCGGACGGGTACAGCCGGGCCTGGAGATCGGAATGGTGGCCGGGCTGGTGGCAGGGACCGTGGGCGGGCTCGGGGTGGGCGTGATGTCCGCGCTGCGGGCGCCGATCGAGTCCGCCCGGGTGGTCGACCCGGCCTCGCTGCTGGCCGCCGACCGGGGCGCGGCGCTGGTCCAGGCCGGGGCCGGTGGACTGGCCGCCGCGCTGGTGGCTGGCACGCTGGCCGCGCTCGCCGCCGGCCCGCACACCCGGCCCGGGCTGCCGCTGGTCGCCGGGCTCGGGGTCGGGGTCGGCGTCGCGCTGGTCGCGACCTGCACCACCGCCTGGGGCCAGTGGGTGCTCACCCGGCTGTGGCTGGCCCTGGGCGGCCGCACGCCGTGGCGCCTGCTCGGCTTCCTCCGGGACGCGCACCGGCGCAACGTGCTGCGCCAGACCGGCGGCGTCCACCAGTTCCGGCACGCGCTGCTGCAGGCCCACCTGGCCGGAGCCGTGCCTGACGTCTGAGCGGCGCGCCGCGCGCACTACGGTGCCCGTGTGCCAGGAGACGTGATCAGGCTGCGGGACGTGGTGGCCGCGCTGGAAAGGGCCTACCCGCCGGCGCTGGCCGAGGCGTGGGACGCGGTGGGGCTGGTCTGCGGCGACCCGGAGGAGCCGGTGTCGCGGGTGCTGGTCGCCGTCGACCCGGTGCCGGAGACCGTCGAGGAGGCCATCGCCTCCGGGGCACAACTGCTGGTCACGCACCACCCGCTGCTGCTGCGCGGGGTGCACGGCGTGCCCGCCGACAGCCCGAAGGGCCGGCTGGTGCACCGGATGGTCAGGGCCGGGATCGGGCTCTACACCGCGCACACCAACGCCGACTCCGCCGACCCAGGGGTGTCCGACGCGCTGGCCGAGGCGCTGGGGGTGACCGTCACCGGGCCGTTGCGGCCCAGGGCCGCCGAGGCGCTGGACAAGATCGTCACGTTCGTCCCCACCGGCGCGCCGGCGGCCCGGGTGCTGGACGCCCTCACCGAGGCCGGCGCGCACGGCAGGGCCGCCGAGGGCGCCGCCCAGTTCGCGCCCGAAGAGGTCAGGCTGGAGCTGGTGCTGCCGCGCGCCCGCCGCCGCGACGTGGTCGCCGCGCTGCGGGCCGCGCACCCGTACCAGGAACCGGCGTTCGACCTGTTCGAGATGGCCGAGGTCCCGGGCCGGCGCGGGCTGGGCAGGGTCGGCGAGCTGGACCGGCCCGAACCGCTGGCCGCGTTCGCCGAGCGGGCGGCCGCCGCGCTGCCGGCCACCGCGTGGGGGGTGCGCGCGGCCGGCGACCCGGAGCGGATGGTCGGCACCGTTGCGGTGTGCGGCGGCGCCGGAGACTCCGCGCTGGACGCAGCCACCGCCGCCGGCGCGGACGTCTACCTGACCGCCGACCTGCGCCACCACCCGGCGTCCGAGCACCTGCTCGCCGGCACCGCGCCGGCCCGCCCGACCCCCGCGCTGGTGGACGTGGCGCACTGGGCGTCGGAACACCCGTGGTGCGCGCAGGCCGCCTCCGTGATCGAGACCGCGCTGCGGGGTACGGTCGAGGTTCGCGTCTCGTGGCTGCGCACCGACCCGTGGACGGTCGGTGCCCGCGCGCCGGAGAACCGACCGGAGAGCTCGCCAGAAGGGACCCCGCCGTGAACGCCGAACCCGCTGTCCAACAGCGGCTGCTCCAACTGGCCGAGGTCGATGCCGAGCTCAACCGGATCGACCACCGCCGCCGTGCCATGCCGGAGCTGACCGAGATCACCGACGCCGAGCGGACCGTGCGGGAACGCAAGGACGCCGTGGTGGCCGCCGAGACCCAGGCCGGCGACCTGGACCGGGAGATCGCCCGGCTGGAGCGCGACGTGGACGGCGTGCGCGCGCGGGCCAAGCGGGACAACGACATGCTCGCCGGCTCCGGGCTGCCCGCCAAGCAGGCCGCCGACCTGCAGCACGAGCTGGAGACGCTGGCCCGCCGCCAGGGCGTCCTGGAGGACGAGCTGCTCGAGGTGATGGAGCGCCGCGAGGCGGTGCAGGCCAACGTGGACGCCACCAGGACCGAGCTGGCCACCGCCGAGCAGGCGCTGGCCGACGCCACCGAGCGCAGGGACATCGCGCTGGCCGACCTGGACGCCACCGAGGCCGGCCGCCGGCGCGACCGCGAGCCGCTGGCCGCCGAGATGCCCGCCGAGCTGCTGGAGCTGTACGAGTCGCTGCGGGCGAAGAACGGCACCGGCGCGGCGCCGCTGCGGGCCCGCCGCTGTGGGGCCTGCCGGCTGGAGCTGGACCGATCGGAGCTGAGCCACATCAAGGCGGCGGCCCCGCAGACAGTGCTACGGCACGAGGAGTGTGGAGTGATCATGGTGCGTACGCCGGAGTCCGGGCTGTGAGGCTGGTCATCGAGGCGGACGGCGGCGCGCGGGGCAACCCGGGCCCGGCCGGCTACGGCGCTGTGGTGTGCGACGCCGAGTCCGGCGAGGTGCTCGCGGAGGCCTCCGACGGCCTGGGCGTGACCACCAACAACGTCGCCGAGTACCGGGGCCTGCTTGCCGGCCTGCGCGCCGCCGCCGACCTGGCCGCCGCCGTGACCGAGGTAGAAGTCCGCATGGACTCCAAGCTCGTGGTCGAACAGATGTCCGGCCGCTGGAAGATCAAGAACGACACCCTCCGCCCGCTCGCGCTGGAAGCCGCCCGCCTGGCCCGCGACCTGGGCACCGTCCGCTACACCTGGATCCCCCGAGCCCGCAACCAACGAGCCGACCGCCTCGCCAACCTGGCTATGGACGCCCAAGCCTCCCCAAGCGCACGCCCGTGAACCCCCCCGCGAGTCGGGACATTCGTCAGGGTGAGTCGGGACATTCGTCAGACTCGGCGGCCCAGGCCCCGGCCTCGGCGAGCTGGACCGGCCAGACCGGCCACCCGACCCGCCTGCTGCTGCTCCGGCACGGCCAGACCGAGATGTCCGTCGAACGCCGCTACTCCGGCCGCGCCAACCCGGACCTGACCGAGCACGGCCACGCCCAGGCCGCCGCCGTCGCCGCCGGCATCCGCTCGCTGGACGGCGCCGCCGACGTGACCGCCGTGCTCAGCTCGCCGCTGCGCCGCGCCCGGCAGACCGCCGACCCGGTCGCCGCCGCCCTGGGCCTGCCCGTGACCAGCCACGACGCGCTCCTGGAGACCGACTTCGGCGCGTGGGACGGGCTCACGTTCGCGCAAGCTCGCGACCGCGACCCGGACATCCACCGCCGCTGGCTGGGCGACGAGACGGTCCGCCCGCCCGGCGGGGAGAGCTTCGCCGACGTGTCCTCCCGCGTGACCGGCCTGCGCGACGAGCTCGTGGCCGGACACCCGAACCAGACGTTGCTGCTGGTCAGCCACGTCACGCCGATCAAGCTCCTGCTCCGGATGGCGCTGGACGCCGGCCCGTCCGTGCTCTACCGCCTGCACCTCGACCTGGCCTCGCTGTCCATCACCGACCTCTACCCCGACGGCGGCGCCTCCGTACGCCTGGTCAACTACCGTTTCCCCTGGTCAGAACCCGTGAGTGGTTAGCGTCGCTATAGCGACGCTAACCACTCACGGCCTTTGACCTCGGCAAACCCCGCGCAGTCGGAACCGCAACCCGCCGCCTCGGGGCCTACCGTCCGTCCTGGACCCCCCGGCGCGCGAGCCACAGCAGCCCGACCGGGATGAGGCCGAGCGGGAAACCCGCGTGGACATCGACCGCAGCTCGCCCCGGACCCAGCCGTCCAGGTGCCCGAGCCAGGCGGCCTGCACCAGGAAGAGGGCCAGGTGGACCGAGCCGATCGCGATCAGCGACAGGCCGGCCCATCTCGCCTGGCGGAGTCCGGCCTGGGCGGGGGTCATGACGGCACCAGGCGCAGGGCCAGCTCGTAGATCCTGCGCAGCTGGTCGGTCGTCAGCGGCGGCAGCAGGTGGGTGGCGCCGATGAGCAGTACGTAGAAGATCTGGGCCAGCGGCTCGGCCTCGTCGTCGCCGAGCTCTCGACAGAGCCCGAGGAGGTACTCGATGCGGATGGCGTCGATGCGTTCCTGGGCGGCGCGCACGTCGTCGTCCTGGTGTGCCCAGGCCCGCACCGCGACCTCCAGGGCGTCCACGCCGTCGACGGGATGCGCCCGCAGCCCCAGCTCGACCAGGCGGCGCAGCCGCTGCTCGGCCCCCAGACCGGGCGTGGCCTCCACGGCCTCGATGTAGCGCCGGGTGTGAACGTTCTCCAGCCGTTCCAGCAGGGCGAGCTTGAACCCGCGCGCGCTGCCGAAATGGTGGTAGTACGAGCCCTTGCTCGCCTCCAGCCGCGCCGCCAGCTTGTCGATCTTCACGCCGGGCGCGCCGTCCGTGACCAGGGCCTCCTCGCCGGCCGCCAGCCACGCCTCTCGACTCGCCATGGCCGGGACCGTACCATACGGTTTAGTCTAGTCCGGAGACGGAGGTCCAGGAGTGAAGCTTCCGAATACCGCGCACACCGCGCGTCCCTGGCGCATCCACGAGATCGCCCCCGACTTCACGGTCGAGGACGTGTGGGCGCTGCCGACACCGGGCGGGCCGGACGACCTGCCCCGGCTGGTCGAGCAGACCGCCCGGGGCGAGTTCCCCGGCCGCGACAGCCCGCTCATCGTCCAGTTCCTGTGGGCCGCGCGCTGGACGATCGGCGCGGTGCTGGGCCTGGACCGTTCCGGCGACGGCCTCGACTCGCGGGCGGCCTCGCTGCGGGAGCGGCTGCCGGCGGACATGCGCGAGGTGCCGGCGGGGCCCGAGTTCACGACGCTTCCCTTCCGCTCGGTGTACCAGCTCCACGACGAGTGGGCGGCGGAGATCGCGAACCGGACGGTGCACGGGGTCATGCACATGGGCTGGGTCCCGGACGGCGCGGGCGGTTACCGGGGCCAGATGGCGGTGCTGGTCAAGCCGAACGGCCTGTTCGGCGCCGCCTACATGGCCGCGATCAAGCCGTTTCGCCACCTGTTCGTCTACCCGGCGCTGATGCGCGCGATCGAGCGCGAGTGGCGGGCGTCGGAGGCGGTCGACGGGTAGCCCGTGCATATCCGCCGCCGGCGCGGGTATGCATGAGTCATGCATGACGCAGCGGTAGCGCGGACGGCGAACCTGCTCGGCGCGGCGGCGCTGGCGGTCACGGACCTGATGCTGGCGGCGGCGGCGAGCTCGGGCGGGGTCGGGCCGAGCGCGGCCGCCGCGCTGGTCGTGTTGCGCGCCACGCCGGACCTGAGCGCCACCGAGCTCGGCCGGCGGATCGGGCTCAGCCAGCCGGCGGCGGCGCGGATGCTCGACTCGATGGCGGCGGCCGGGTTGGTGCGGCGCGAGCGGGGGCAGGGCCGGACGGTGCCGGTCCGGCTCACGGCGGACGGTGCCAGAGCGGCGGAGGATCTGGTCAGGGCGCGGGCGGAGCCGTTGGCGGTGCTGGTCGCGGGCCTGGACGAGGCGGACCGGGCCGCGCTGGACGGGCTGCTCGCCACGCTGCTGGCCCGGCTCTACGACCGGGTGGGCAGCACCGAGCTGTTGTGCCGGCTGTGTGACAGGCCGGCGTGTACGAAGGGCGCGCGGTGCCCGGTCGGGGCCGCCGCCGAGGGGCGTTGATGGGCACGGCGCTGGGGTTGGCCTCGGCGGCCTGTTACGGCATCGCCGACGTGGCCGGTGGGCTGCTGGCCCGGCGGATGAACTTCGCGGTGGTCGCGATGGTCGGGCAGGCGGCGGCGTTCGTGCTGGTGGTGGTGGTGGCCGCTGTGGCGGTTCCGGCTCAGGCGGGGGCGGGTGACCTCGGCTGGGGCGCGCTGTCCGGGGTCGGCACCGGGCTCGGCATGGCGTTCCTGTACCGGGGGCTGGCGCGCGGCGCGATGAGCGTGGTGGTGCCGGTGAGCGCGGTCGGCGGCCTGGCCATTCCGGTCGCGGTGGGCGTGGCGCTGTTCGGCGACCGGCCGACGCCGCTGGCCACGGTGGGCATGGTGGTCGCGGTGCCGGCGCTCTGGCTGGTCTCGGGCGGGCGCGCGCGGGTCACCTCGGCGGCGGTGGACGGGCTGCTCGCCAGCCTGGGCATCGCGTTGCAGTACCTGGCGCTGGCCGCCGCCGGGCCGGCCGCGGGCATCTGGCCGGTGGCCGCCGGTCGGCTGGCCGCCGTGCTGGCCATCGCGCCGCTGCTCGCCCGGTCGGGGCCGGGGTTGTGGCCGCCCGTCCGGCACCTGTTCGGCGCGGCGCTGGCCGGCGGCTTCGCCGCACTGGCCCTGGTCACCTACCTGCTGGCCACCCGCCAGCAGTTGGTCAGCATCGCGGTCGTGCTGTCCTCGCTGTACCCGGTGATCCCGGTGCTGCTCGGGCTCACCGTGCTGCGGGAACGGCTCGGCGTCGGCCAGGCGCTGGGGCTGGTCGGGGCCGGCGCGGCGGTGGTGCTGCTCTCGCTGTAGCCGACGGCGCGGTCAGGGCGCGGTGTTGCCGACGGTGAAGCCGGCGAAGTCGATCGTCTGGTTGACCGGGCTGGCCCACGAGACGTCGCTGCCGCCGAAGAACGTCGAGAAGAACACCCCGTCGATGTGCAGCCCGCCCGACGAGCGGTAGTCCAGGTCGGCCTTCTGGAACACCTGCTTGCCGTCCAGCCACACCGTCACCGAGCCGTTCTTCTGCCCCGGCGTGTTCAGCTGCACCCGCTGAGTGATCTTCGTCCACTTGCCGGGCTGGAACGTCCAGGACCCGCGCCCCAGGCTGTCCCCGTACCCGTTGTCGCCCTTCGTGCCCGGCAGGTAGGCGTACACCTCGCCGGCCCCGTTGGTCCGCCACATGAACCGGGTGGAGAACCCGTCGTCCTTGTGCTCGCCCCCGCTGCCGGCCGACCCGCCGAACAGCCCCGGCAGCTTGCCGCCCTTCACGAACTGGAAGCCGGGCTGGAACCGCACGTTGTAGGTCAACGTCAACGCGTCGCCGGACTGCGGGAAGTGCGCGTAGACCTGGGTGCCGCCCTCCGGCCCGTGGCTCTTGCGGGCCGCCTGCGGCGACGCCGACCCCTTCGGGAAGCTCACCCGCAGCAGCCGCCCGCCCGGCGCGCTCGGGTCGGCGACCACCTGGGAGCGCTCCAGCCCCCAGTTGCCCTTCTCGGCGGGCTTGAAGCCGGCGCCGAGGAACGCGGCCAGGGTGTCCGCCGTGCGCACCGGGCCGGGGGGCACCTGCGCCTGCGGGGCGGGCGGGGTCTCCGGCGCGGGCTGGTCGGCGGCGGGCGGGCTCGGCGGCGGGACGGTCGGTTTCGGGGCCGGTTCCGATGAGCAGCCCGCGACCAGGCCCAGCCCGACGGCCAGCGTGGCCGCCAGTGCCCAGCGCGGTCGGCTTATCGTCCGCCGACACCTGTACCGCATCATTGCCTCCGTCCGAGATCGTGGCTCGTGCCGGGCCGAGTCTGGTGGGCGGGGGCGCCGCGCGGCCAACCAATTGGTGTCCGGAATCGATGAGCGCGGCCGTGGCCGCGATGGCGGGGGCGTTACCGGTCAGTACGGCTTGACGAACAGGTAGATCCCGACCGCGATCCCGAACAGCACCACCGACCAGCGCAGCACCGGCTCCGGCAGCACCCGGGCCAGCCGCATGCCCAGGAAGCCGCCGACCAGCGTGCTGGGCGCCAGCGCGGCCACCGCCAGCCAGTGCACCGGGCCGCCCAGCGTGAAGATCACCACCGTGACCGTGGCGATGACCAGCGAGAGCACCGCCTTGACCGCGTTCAGCCTGACCAGCCGGTCGTGCGCGGTCAGCGACAGCACCGAGATCAGGATCAGGCCGAGCGCGCCGCCGAAGTACCCGCCGTACACCGAGCCGAGGAACACCCCGGGCAGCAGCACGGCCCGTCGGTCCGGCCCGTCCGGCTGGGGCGCGCCGATCCAGCGCCGCAGCCACGGTGACAGCGCGAGCAGCAGGCTGGCCAGCAGGACCAGGGCCGGCACCACCGCGTTGAACACCGCGCCCGGCAGCACCAGCAGCAGCGCGCAGCCCAGCCCGGCGCCGGCCACCGCGACCCCGATCGTGCTGACCACCCTGGCCCGCTGCCCGCGCAGGTCGGACCGGGCGCCGGCGACCATGCCGACGTAGCCGGGCCACTGCGCGATGGAGTTGGTGACGTTCGCCGGCAGCGGCGGCATGCCGACCGCGAGCAGCGCCGGGAACACCAGCAGGGAGCCGCCACCGGCGACGGCGTTCACCACCCCGGAGACCAGCCCCGCGACGAGCAGGAAGATCAACTGACCGGGGAAGGGTATAGCCACGAGCGGGCACGTTAACCCGGCGCCGCGGCCAGAAACGCTCTGTGACAGGCGCGGGTGCGAAGAGTCACAGGCGTTTCGCCCTATCTCACACCCGTCCGGGTCAGGTTCCGGCCCCGCCAGCGGCGAGAACCCAATAGTTGACCGGCGGGTCGCAGCGCGCCACGCCGTCCAGCCTCAGCCCGGCCCTGGCGAGCAGCGAGCGGAACTCGCCCTCGGTGCGCTCCCGCCCGCCGGCGCAGACCAGCATGTTGAGGTCGCTCATCAGCGTGCCGGCGGCGTCGGCCAGCCTGGTCGGGTCGTCCGGCACCACGGGCTCGGCAACGTAGAGCACGGCACCCGGCGCCATCGCCTCCCGGCAGCGTCGCAGGATGCGGGTGGCCGCCTCGTCGTCCCAGTCGTGGATCACGCTCTTGAGCACGTAGGCGTCGCAGCCCTCGGGGACGGAGTCGAAGAAGTCGCCGGTCACGATCTCGCAGCGGTCCCGGACGCCGGCCTCGGTGAGCACCCGCTCCGCGTCGCGCAGCCCGGAGGCGGTGTCGTGGAGCACGCCCCGCACGCCGGGATTGGCGGTGAGCAGCCCGGCCAGCAGCGCGCCGTTGCCGCCGCCCAGGTCGGCGACCCGGCCGCGCCCGTCCAGCGGGCAGCGGGCCGCGATGGCCGGCGCGACCTCGCGGGTGTGCTCGGCCATCGCCGCGTTGAACACCGCCTCCTCGTCCGGGTGCGCGGCCAGGTACTCGAACGTGGGCAGCCCCGTCACCTGCTCGAACGCGGTCTGACCGGTGCGGACGCTGTACTCCAGCCGGCCCCAGGACCGCCACACCGCGTCCCCGCCGAACAACAGCACCAGGTTGCGTATCGACCCGGGCGCGTCCGCGCACAGCAGCCGGCCGCCCTCGGTGAGCTCGAAGCGCTCGCCGTCCAGCGCGAACAGCCCGAGCGCCGCGCCCGCCCGGAGCAACCGATACAGCGCCGCCGGCTGGGTGCCGGTTCCCGAGGCGAGCTGCCTGGCGGTGGCCGGCCCGTCGGCCAGCCGGTCCGCGACCCCGAGCCTGGTCAGCGTGTGCAGCACCTGCGCGTGCATGGCGCCGAACAGCATCGGCATCAGCCGCCCCCGCTCGGCCGCTGCCCGCTCGGCCGCTGCCGGCTCGGCGGTGAGCTCGGTCATCGGCTCTCGGCCGGCTGGGGCGCGGCCGGTTGGTAGGTGCCGAAGCACCACATGTTGCCCTCCGGGTCGCGCGCGGCGAACTCACGGGAGCCGTACGGCTGGTCGACCAGCCCCAGGACGATCTCCGCGCCGGCCGCCTCGGCCTTGCCGTGCAGCGCGTCCGGGTCCTCGGTGACCAGGTAGAGCACGGCCTTTCCGGTGTTGAACGGGCTGGACTCGTCGCGGCGCGAGCTGAGCATGATGACGTCGTGGTGCCAGCCCAGGACGGCGTGGTTGACCCGTCCTTCGGCGTCCCGCGCGACCTCGGCGGGGACCATGCCGAACGCGCCGGTGAGGAACGCGATGGCCGCGTCGGCGTCGTCGTAGCTGAGGGTTGGGAAGACTGTCGGTGCGTTCTGGTTGAGTGCCATGTCGGCAGGCTAGGATGCACCGGAGGGAGACGGCTTGGACGAATGTGACCTGGGCTCGGTCGGTCTCGCGCCACGGCCCGTGGCCACCACCTCGACCTACCGGGAGCTGCTGCCGCCGCCGTCATGGCGGCACGCGGTCTACCGGATGTGGGAGCAGCGGACTTCCGACGGCGGTGCGGGCTACCCGCAGCGCGTGCTGCCGGACGGCCATGCCGACATCCTCGTGTTCGACGACGGCCGCGCCGAGCTGGTCGGGCCGGCGACCGGGACGGAGATACCGGTGTTGCGCCCCGGTTCCACCGTGCGCGGGATGCGGCTGGTGTCCGACGGAGTGCGCGCGGTGCTCGGGGTGCCGGCCTGGGAGCTGACCGACCGCACGGTGCCGCTGCCCCAACTGGTGACCGGGCCGACGGCCAGGGCGCTGGTGGACGCCATCGGCGCCCGGGACGCCCGCGCGCAGGCCACCGTCGCGGGCTGGCTGGCCGGCGCCGAGCCGGACGCTCGGGTGGCCGAGGCGACCAGGGTGCTGTGGCGCCACTCCGGGCTGGACGTGAGCGCCGTGGCCGACCTGGTCGGGCTGTCGCCGCGCCAGCTGCGGCGCGCCCTGCTCGCCGACGTCGGGCTCGGGCCGAAGACGTTCCAGCGGATCGGCCGGCTGCAGCGGTTCCTGGCGCTGGCCCGGGCCGGCGGGGTCGGCGGGCTGGCCGAGCTGGCCGCGCACGCCGGCTACGCCGACCAGCCACACCTGACCCGGGAGGCGCAGGCGCTCGCCGGGCTCACCCCGGTGGAGCTACTGGCCGAGCAGCTCGCCGAGTAGCGCGGACGGGGGCGCCCCCGCGAGCCGGCGGAACTCCCTGACCAGGTGGCTGTGGTCGGCGTACCCGGCCTCCGCGGCCGCGTCGCTGATCGACCCGGTACCGGAGAGCAGCGACAGCGCGCGGCGGAACCGCAGCACCTGGGCGGCCGGCTTGGGCGGCAGCCCGACCTGGTCGCGGAACCGGGCCGCGAAGTGCCGCCGGCTCCAGCCCACCTCGGCGGCCAGCTCGCCCACCGGCACCGCCCCGTGCGAGCGCGCCAGCCGCCGCCACGCCCAGCGGACCTCGGGGTCCGCGGCGCGCCCGTCCGCGAAACGGGCGCCCAGCGCGTGGTCGAGCAGCTCGAACCGCTCCGGCCACCCGGGCAGCGCGGCCATCCGCTCGCCGAGGTCGCGCCACACCGGCCCCGGCAGCGGCAGCGCGTCCGGCGCGACCACCGTGTCGGCCAGCTCGGACATCGGCATGCCCAGCAGCCGGTATGCCCCCAGCGGGCTGAGGTCGACCTGGACGCAGGACAGCGCGCCGTCGTGCTCGGTGTCGACCGGGATCTCGTGCATGCCGGCAAGGAACGAGGTGAACGTGCCGGACCCGGTGGCCGAGCCGATCCGGATGGGCTCGCCGAGGCTCAGGATGAGGGTGACGCTCGCGGTCGGCAGCTCGCGCCGGAACATGGCGCCCTCGGTGCGCTCGGAGAAGCCGGCGACCCGCCGCACGTGCTCGCGCAGGCCCGGCGGCGGCCGGTGCGCCACCATGGTGCTCACGCTGGTTGTCGGGTCGGCCTCGGACACCCCACCAGTCTGGCAGCAACCCCGGACATCCCGGCCGCACGGATCATGGTCCCCGAAGTTCGCGCCGGTCGCCGGGCTTATACTCGGGCGGGCGGACGAGCTGGCCGGGCGGCCGCGTCGGCGTGGACGGTGGCGACACCTGCCGCGCCGCCGAGGAAAGTCCGGACTCCGCAGGGCAGGGTGGTTGCTAACGGCAACCCGGGGCGACTCGCGGGACAGTGCCACAGAAAACAGACCGCTCCGGCGCGCGAGCGTGCGGAGCAAGGGTGAAACGGTGGTGTAAGAGACCACCAGCACCCCGGGTGACCGGGGTGGCTAGGTAAACCCCACCCGGAGCAAGGCCAGGCAGCAGGCGTTCGAGGGCGGCCCGTCCGATGCCTGCGGGTAGGCTGCACAGAGCCCGTCGGCGACGGCGGGCCGAGATGGATGGCCGCCGAACGGAGCGCCGCAAGGCGCCCGGGAACAGGATCCGGCTTACAGGCCAGCTCGTCCGCTCTTAGGCCTGTGACCTGCCCGAACGCTGGTTCGATCTTGATTTGGGTCCTCGGCAGCCAACTTCGGCACGCGGTTCGGCCGGAGCGCGGTGTCGACCGCTGCCCGCCGCCTCGAGCAGCTTGATGTCGACCATGCTTGCCCGCGCCGGAATGCCATCGCGGCTTCTCTCGGGTTCAGCCGCTTGCCGAGGCGGTGGGCGCCACGGAGCCTGCCTTGGGTTCGGGTTTCATGACCAGCATGAGCACGGCCGCGATCGCGGCGAACGCAGCGGCGGGCAGAAAGAACCCGCTTACAGCGGCGAGGCCGGCCCAGATGCATCCGAAGGTGGCCAGGGCGCACAGGATGCGCACCCACCGCCGAGGGACCCACGCCAGGAACGCCAGAGCCAGGATGAACAGTGCCATCCAGAAGCCGGTAGCGGCGTTAGGGCCTTCCTTGCCTTGATTGAACACTGCGTCGCCCATGCCCAAGAACAAGGAGAATGCTATTCCGAGCAGTGAGCCTATCACTGCCATCGCGGTCATCCAGCTTTTCATTCGTACTCCAGTGTGTGCTTCGGTGTTTCTGACGTCTTGAGGGTGAGACTGGTTGGTTGTGTAACCGTCGGCAGCCTGGACCGCGTTTGCCCCGCTCGCGGCCGAGATGGAGCGTGATTGTCGACATCGCAACCCGTTAGTTGACGTTGCTGCTGCTGGCGCACATGGCGACGGCGTAGGCACCTTCGGAGGTGACCTCGGAAACAACCTCGCCGTCGACGGTGATGCGGCAGGTCAGGGTGCCGCTACCGGCGTTCTGGGCGGTCAGCGTGGGCACGAAGAAGCCCTCTCCGGTGGCCTGGACCTCTCGCCGCCAGGGCAGCCGCGCCGAGGACACCTGAGCGATGGACATGCCCTTGCCGGTCATCCAGGTGATGTTGGACGCCCGACTCGCACCGGTCACTTCGTAGATCACACGCCCGCTCGACACAGCCACGGCCGATGCCGCGGGTGTCGGTTGGTTGCCGCCGTTGGCGATACCGATGGCGACAAACAGCGCGACCGCCGCGCCGAGCGCCCAGGGCCAACGGCGCCGTTTCGCCGGGACGGGCGTGCTCACATGGGTGTTCGGGGGCTGGTGGATGCTGGGCTGAGCCGTCATGGCCGTGTGTGCTCTCTCGCTGGAAGGGGTAGCGCTGACCTGCGCTATCACCGCAACCCATCGAGACCGCGCAGGCTTCGTTACGCACATCGGCACCAAGCGCGCCACATTCCCCCATTCGGCCGCATCGCCCGCTCCCGTTAACAAGCGGAGCTAGCTTCATGTGTGTCGACAATCCAGGACATTGGGCCTGTAAAACCCACGAGTGGCGTCGCGCCGCGAACTTCTAGGTATCGTCTCGGGCCGCAAACGGATGCCGGTGCCGATAGACGATAGGGATTCGGTTCGACCGCCTGAACCGGGCCGCGGTGATTTTGCGGAGTAGATCAGTCGGAAAGTCGCTTGGAGCGGCACGCCGAGTGTGCGGCGCCACCTGGAGTGGGCGGCAGGTGGCATGACCTTGGGAATCGGCTGCGCACTCGCTGATGACGGTGCCGTTGCGGGCGGCGTCCAGCATCCGCCGGGCGGCATGTTCGCTGATGTCCGGCTCGGCCGCCAGTCGACGCCGACCGGCGCCCTCCGCGATCAGTACCGCCGGCCGTCACCGGGTGCAGCCGTTGATCAAGGCGTGGCCGTCGATCTTGGCTGCGGGCCGGTGCGCGCGAGCGGCCAAGTCTCGGTATCCCTCAAATATAGATGAAAATGGAAACCAGTTTCAGTAGGTTCGTGCCGGCTGACGTTGGGACCAGGGAGAGGGCCGCGATGTGCGTGGAGCTCGAAACGCCCACCTTCGGGCGCCGGGAGCAAGTGGCCACGACGCTCGTCGCCGGCCTGTCGGTGATGCTGGTGATGCTCGACCTCACCGTCGTGAACGTCGCGCTCGACGCGATCAACGCCGACTTCGACGTGCCGCTGGCCGGCCTGCAATGGGTTGTCAACGGCTACTCGCTCGCGACCGCCGCGCTGCTGCTCACCGCGGGCTCGCTCGCCGACCGGCTGGGGCGGCGGGGCGTGTTCCTGATCGGCACGGTGGTGTTCACCGTCGCATCGGTGGGCTGTGCGTTCGCGCCCGGCGTGACGTGGCTGATCGTCGCCCGGATCGTCCAGGGGTTCGGTGGCGCGCTGGTCATGGGAACGGCGGTCGGTCTCATCGCCGGCGTCTACGAGGGTGCCGACCGCCGGCGCAGGCAGTCCGCGATCGGCACCTTCAGCGGTATGGCCGCCACGGCTTCGGCATTCGGCCCGCTCATCGGCGGAGTGCTGGTCGGCGTCGGTGGCTGGCGGCTGGTCTTCGTCGTCAACATCCCGATCGGCGTCGTGATCATCGCCGGCGCGCTCGCCTTCGTGGGGCGGCAGCGGCGCCGGGAGGGTTCGCGGCTCGACCTGTCCGGCGCCGCACTGACCGTGCTCGCCCTGTTCTTGCTGAACTACGGCATGCTCACCGGCACCGACCGCGGCTGGAACCGGCCGGATGTGGTCGCGGCGCTGGTGGCCGCCGGCCTGCTGCTGGGCGCGCTCCTGGTCCGCCAGCGGCGGCTCGGTCCGAATGCGTTGCTGGACCTGAACCTCTTCCGGACCCCGACCTTCGTCGGCGCGATCACCCTCGGGTTCATCTCCCGGCTGGCCAGCCTCGGCCTTTACCCGTTCCTCGTCCTCTGGGTGACCGGGGTCATCGGCGGCACCCCGCTGGAGGCGGGGCTCGCCATGTTGACGATCTCGCTGCCGATGGCGGTCGTGTCGCTGTTCAGTGGACTCCTGGCCCGCCTCGCTCCGGCGCGGGTGCTCTGCTGCGTCGGCACGGTGGTCATCGGTGCCGGCCTGCTGGGGGGCTCCTCGGTCGTCGGCGCGGCCGATGACTGGACCGCCGTGCTGCCGTTCTTGGTGATCATGGGCATCGGATCCGGTGTCGTGATGCCGCAACTGGTCGGCCTGGCGGTCGGCGTCGTGCCCGCCGACCGTGCCGGGATGGCCTCCAGCCTGTCCAACACGTTCTTCCCCCTCGGCACCAGCATCGGGGTCGCCGCCTATGGCGCGATCATGATCTCGACCGTGGCCGCCCGCGTCTCCGATCCCGATGCGGTGCGCGACATCGTCGCCGGACGCGTCGACGGAGTCCGCGCCGAGCTGGTCGCCCGGGCACGCGAGGCGTTCACCGCCGGTTTGTCGTCCGTCCTGCTCGTCGCCGGCATCGTCGTCCTGGCTTCGGCGGTTGCCGCGCTCCTGCTCATCCGTGACGGGGACGCCGTGCCTTCCCGTGTTGGCGACCGTTAATAATAATGATTTTCATTACGAGATACGGTTGACGGGTCATCGAGATCACATGGGGGGCCAGACGATGAGTCCGACCGAGGCGAAGGCGGTGCCCGGCACGTCCGTGGCGGGCGGCGGAGAGTCCGGACCCGCCGAGCGGGCCCCGGCGCGGGGGGATGCGCTCCGGCTGGTGGCGCGGTTCGCCGGGGTGGTGCGTGGGCCGCTGGTGGTGGCGGTGGTCCTGGCGGTCGTCGCGGCGATGTTCGAGCTGCTGCCGTACTGGCTGGTCTACAGCCTGGTGCGGGACCTCGTCGCGGGCAACGTCGACGAGCGTGCGTTCCTTGCGGCGGCCGCTGTCGGCGTGGTGGCGGTGGTGGGCCAGTACACGCTGTTCGGCGCCGCGATGACGCTCTCGCACCGGGCGGCGTTCGGGATGCTCTACGAGATTCGGATGGCGCTGGCGCGGCGGCTGGGGCGGCTGCCGTTGGGGTACTTCACCCGCACCCGCAGCGGCGAGGTCAAGCGGGTGCTCAACGACGGGACCGAGCGGATCGAGCTGGTGGTGGCCCATGCGCTCCCGGACGCGGTGGCGGGCGCGGCGGTATGGCTCGGCGTGTCGATCTGGATGTTCGCGGTGGACTGGCGCCTGGCGCTCGCCTCGGCGGTCGCGGTGCCGGCGGCGTTCGCCTGCATGGGCACCGCGCTGCGCGTGAGCCGGGATCGGTTGGCGCCGTTCCTGGCCGCGGACGCCCGGATGAACGGCTCCATCGTGGAGTACCTGGCCGGGATGCCGGTGGTGAAGGTGTTCAACCGCACCGGGGAGGCCTTCACCGAGACCAGCCGGGCGGTGCGCGACTACACCGACCAGGAGACCGCGTGGGCCCGGGCCTGGGTCCCGCTGGGCGGGGCGTTCTACACGCTGATCCTGGCCAACATCGTGGTGATCCTCCCGGTCGGCCTTGGGCTGCTGCGCGACGGCGCGGTCGATGTCGCGACGCTGCTGTTCTTCGTGATCGTGGGGGCGCACTACAGCCGCCCGCTGCTCAAGCTGTTCGCGATCTTCGCGCAGTTCGCGCACATCGCGGGCGGCGCGCGGGAGATCACCGCCGTGCTCGAGCAGCCGGAGCTGCCGGACACCGGGCGGCGCCCCGCGCTGGCCGGCGGCGACGTGGAGTTCGACCGGGTCGGGTTCGCCTACGGCGACCGGGAGGTACTGCACGAGGTCTCGTTCACCGCGCGCGGCGGGCAGGTCACCGCGCTGGTCGGCCCGTCGGGGGCGGGCAAGACGACGATCGCCCGGCTGGTGCCACGCTTCGCCGACGTCACCGGCGGGAGCATCCGGGTCGGCGGGCACGATGTCCGCGAGATCGGCATCGAAGCGCTGATGGACGCGGTGGCGTTCGTGTTCCAGGACACCTTCCTGTTCGACGACACGGTGGCCGCCAACATCCGGGTGGGCCGCGCGGACGCGAGCGACGACGACGTGGTGGCGGCGGCGCGGCTGGCGCGCTGCGACGAGTTCGTCTCGGCCCTGCCGGCGGGCTACGACACGGTCATCGGCGAGCGCGGCGCGATGCTGTCCGGGGGAGAGCGGCAACGGGTCACGATCGCGCGGGCGATCCTCAAGAACGCCCCGATCGTGGTTCTCGACGAGGCGACCGCGTTCGTCGACCCGGACAACGAGGCGGCGATCCAGGACGCCATCAGCGCGCTGGCACGGGGGCGCACCGTGCTCGTGGTCGCCCACCGGCTCTCCACGATCGTCGGTGCGGACCAGATCCTGGTGGTCGACGGCGGGCGGGTCGTCGAGTCCGGGCGCCACGACGACCTGGTCGCCGCGAACGGCACCTACGCGAGGCTGTGGAACGACTTCGTCGACGCCCAGTCGGTGGTGTTGCACCGATGAGCTCGGGGCTGGCGGTGGTCGCCGGGGTGTGGCGCGCGGCGGGGACGGGGCGCGGCCGGCTCGCGCGCGGGATCGCGTTCCGGTTCGCCCAGTCGATGTCGCTGGGGGTCTCGTTCGCCGTGGTGGCCTGGGTTCTCACCGTGCTGCGCGAAGGCCCGCTGGCGGCCGGGCAGGTCCGGCTGGCTGTGGTGCTGGTCGTGGTGTCGCTGGTCGGGCAGCTCGGGTTCGGGTACCTGGCGGTCACGGACAACTGGGCCGCGAGCTTCGCGATGGTCGGGCGGCTGCGGCTCGCGGTCCTCGACCACCTGCGGCGGCTGCCGATGGGCTTCCACCTCGGTCGCGGGCAGGCCGACACGGTCACCGCCGTGACCTCGGACATGGCCATGATCGAGACGTTTGCCTCGGACGCGTTCCCGACCGTGGCCCAGGCGCTGGGGCTGCCGGCCGCGGTCCTGATCGCGCTCGGGATCGTCGACCCGCCGCTCGCGGGCGCGGTCGCGGTGAGCGTCGTGGCCGCGGCGCCCGTGCTGCTGTGGGCCAACCGCCGGATGGCGGCGTTGAGCCGGCAGCGCCAGGACCGCCAGGCCGACGCGGTGGCCCGGATGCTGGCCTACGTCCAGGGCATCGCGGTCGTGCGGGCGTTCAACCTGACGGGGGAGCGCCAGCGGCGGTTCCGGGAGGCCCTCGAGGAGTTCCGCGAGATCAGCCTGCGGATGGTCGCCCGACTGATCGTCCCGGTGATGGTGTTCGCCTCGGTCCTGCTGCTGGGCATCCCGCTGGTGATCGCCGCGGTGGGGTACTGGTTGCTCGGCGGCCGCATCGATGCCACCTCGGCGCTGATCGCGCTGGTGCTGGTGCTCAGCGTGTACGCCCCGCTGCTGGCGTTGCTGTCGGTGATGGAGGTGCTGCGGCTGGCCGACGCGTCCATGGCGCGCTTCTCGCGGGTCGCCGAGGCGCCCGTCCAACCCGAACCGGCCGAGCCGCTCGAGCCCGCCGACGCCGGCCTGAGCTTCGACCGGGTCAGCTTCGGCTACCTGCCCGGCCGGCCGGTGCTGCACGAGGTGTCGTTCACGGTGCCGGAGCGGTCCATGACCGCGATCGTCGGGCCCTCCGGATCCGGCAAGTCCACGGTGCTGAGCCTCCTTGCCAGGTTCTGGGACGTCGACTCCGGCGCGGTCCGCATCGGCGGGGTCGACGTGCGCTCGCTCGGCGCGCGGCGGCTGTACGCGAGCGTCAGCGTGATGTTCCAGGACGTCTACCTGTTCCAGGGAACGATCTTCGACAACATCGCCTTCGGGCGGCCCGAGACCGAGCCGGAGCGGGTCCACGCCGCGGCCGAGGCGGCCCAGGCCCACGGTTTCATCACCGCGTTGCCCGACGGGTACGACACCCGGGTCGGCGAAGGCGGTGCGGCCCTGTCCGGCGGGGAGCGCCAACGGATCGCGATCGCCCGCGCCATCCTCAAGGACGCCCCGATCGTCCTGCTCGACGAGGCCACCTCCGCGATCGACCCCACCAACGAGAAGCACGTCACCGAGGCCCTGGCCAACCTGGTCACCGACAAGACGCTGCTCGTGGTCGCCCACAAGCTCTCCACCATCCGCGCCGCGGACCAGGTGATCGCCCTGGAGCACGGCCGGGTCGCCGAGGTCGGCAGCCCAGCCGAGTTGATCACCATGGGAGGAGTGTTCGCCCGTTTTCACGCCCAACGCGAGCGCGCCCAAGGGTGGCGCCTGGACACGAACCGGCGGTAGGTCACCGCCAGTACGCGGTCATGAGCTCGTGTGACCACGGCGGTTGGCGGACCGGGCCGCGCGGGCCGAACTCGGCCATCCAGGGCTTGATGTCCAGGACGGGCGTGCCGTCGATGGCGTCGAGCCCGGTGACGGTCAGGGTGAGCCCGGTGACGCGGGTCAGCGCGCAGACGGTGACGCCGAGCCGGTTGGGCCGGTTCTTGCCGCGCTGGGCGAAGATGCCGACCTCGGGCCATGCCGGGTTGTTGCGCGGTCGGCGCGCGCCTCGCTGCACCGAGTCGGGGTCGACCCGATGGAACAGGTAGACGACCTCGACGTGCGAGAAGTCCTCCAGTCCGGCCAACGCGCGGGGGTCGTACCGGTCGGCGTCGAGGCCGATGCTCGCGGTGACCTCGTCCCATCCGTCGTCGACCGCCTCGCTCCTGGTCGAACGGACGTACCCGATCGGCTCCACCTGCTCGATCACCGGTGCCTCGCCCCGGAGGACGAGAGAGCGTCGCGGGTGTGGCTGCGCGGGTCGATCACGGGGGAGTCCTCCTGGACGGCGCTGGAGCCGGCGTGGCAATTTCGCTGATCTTTCCAAACGCCGAGCGACACTACCGCCTGGCCGACCGCGTGGCGTATTGGGGTATCCAGGCAAGGGCCGCGCACTTTGCCGCGGACGGAAACTGGGCCTTTAATGTTGCTAAATGGTCGAAGTTCTCCTTCCGATCAGATTCGGGGCCTGCCATGATTATTTCGTTCCTATGTCGAGGCGCGGAGATTCCAATGAGGAGGTCGGCATGGCGCATCAACAGGATTTCGAGTCGAGTGCGGGTGGCGCCGGATGGGTCCATCCGTTGATCGAGGAGGTCGGCACGATCGTGGACATCACGCTCGGCCGGTGTGCCGGGAACACCCTGGATGGCTACCAGTACTGGCGTTGCTGTTGGTCTGCCTGACGTACACGTAGTCCGGCCATTCTTGGCGACCGTGCCTGCTCGAACCGTTCGGGCGGGCACGGCGCCGGTACGACAAGGTCGATCATGCTCATTTCGAGGTGCCTCAGAACAACTGACGCCGTGCGGCCCGCCTGGCCGACTTTCGCGGGCGGCCGCCACGACCACCTGCTCGAAGACGACACCGGAGTTGTCGGCGGCGCGTACACCAATGAGTGGGTGGTTCTGGTCGCCGGGGACGTGTGCGGGGCGGCCGGTGACGATGTCGCGATGGCGGTGTCCGACGCTTTGGTAAAGGGGCGAGCGCCGACAGCCACACTCGATCAATTCCACGGTGAGTTCGTACTCGTCGTCATCGAGCCACGCGACGACCGAATCACGGTGATCGCCAGCAGATTCGGTATCCATCCCGTGTTCATGCACCGGCGCTCGGGTGATGAGCTGCTGATCGCCGATGACCTCGGGGTGCTGACCACCGCATTGTCGGCCCGTGATGTCCCGCTGCGTCCGGATCGGGAGTTCTTCGCGTCCGTGGTGGCCGAACTGCCGGATGATCCGATCGGAGGTCCGCTGCGTCTCACTCCCTACCGGGGAGTCCTGCGGGTCCCCGCCGGCACCCGGGTGACCATTGACGTCGGCCCGAGCCCACCGGTGCGCTACTGGCGCTACTGGGAGCAGGATCCGTTGCGCAGGAGAGAGGTGCTGGGCGCGGTTCGTGACGCCTTCTGTCGCGCGGTCGAGCTGCGCACGGTGCCCGGCGAGACCGGGATCATGCTCAGCGGAGGCCTGGACTCCAGCTCGGTGGCGGTCGCGGCGGCACGATCGGGCCAGGGGCGCCCTCCGCACTGCTACACCAGGTTCCTCGCCGGCGACCGTTCCCTCGACGAACGCCGTCACGCGGCGACGGTCACCGCCGCGATCGCGGCGCCGGCACGCTACCTCGACGCCAGTGGCCGGTGGGCGTTGCGCGACGTGCCGGACCTGTCCCGGCCCCCGCTCGCCGAGCCGAGGCAGGGCTGGTTCTACGCGCTGGAGGTCCAGCTCGCCGAGGCCGCGGCGGCCGACGGGATCCGTGTGCTGCTGGACGGGAACGGTGGCGACGAGCTGTTCAGCGGTGACTTCAGGTACGGGGAGTTCGGTGTCACGCCGTGGCGGCCGGGACCGACCGTGCCACTGCTGGCGCCGCTTCGGGTGCTGCCCGTGCTCTCGCGAGCCTTCCCCCGGTCGCTCACCCGGCCGGCGGCCTACCGGCCGGAGATGCTGCCCTCGCTGCTCTCCCCGGAGCTGGCACGGGGGATCGATCTCGTCGAGCTGGCGAACGCCCGGCTGGCCGGGTTGAACGATCTCGAGCTGGATCCTTTGACCAAGGGGCGTCTGCTGAGCTTCGCCGCGGGCGGTGACCGGGCGGTCGCGGACTTCATCTGGGGGCAGCGGGAGGTGTTCGGGCCGCGCGGAGTCATCTGGCGGCAGCCCTTCTACGACCACCGGCTGGTCGAAACCGTGTTCGGCGTGCCGATGGATATGCAGCTCTCCCGCGCGGTGCAGAAGCCGCTCCTGCGCAAGGCCGTCGAACCTCTGTTGCCAACCCGGACCATCCGCCGCAGGTACAACGCGAACTTCGACGCGCTGCTTCAGCTCGGCCTGGCTCACGAACGCGAGCGATTAATGGCTTGCGCCGAGGGATCTCTGCTTGGCAAGCTCGGCATTGTCGACCCGCAAACCTTCTCTCGCAAGATGAGTGGTTACATCGACAACGACATCGACAACGACGGCGGCCTTGAGCGACCCCACCTCTGGAACCTACTGGTCTGCGAACTGTGGCTGAGGGATCACGCCGAACGCGCGCGGCTCCTCGTCTGAACGACTGGTTCATATCGCCTCGTGTACGTGAACGGGCTACCGCGCCGCGTCTTGTCGATCGGTTCGCCAATGGGTGTGGGCGATGTGCTTCGCGACGGTCGTGAACGCGCTGATGGCGGCGGTTTCACGGTCGGCGCGCCAAACGAGCGTCATGAGCATCGGGGGGAGGTCGTTAACGGGGACGAGGACCAACCCTGGGTACGGGTGATAGTCGAGGACGGAGGAGATGGTCAGGTGCGCGAGCCGGCTGCGGGCCACGACGGTGAGCGTGTCTTCGAGGTAGTACGGCTCACGGCCCAACACCGTCGCCATTTCCTTCTCGGCGCGGCGAATGGGCTTGCCCGACGGCGTGTATCGGGGCGCCCAGCCTTCGACGAACGCCCGGGGGCCGTCGATGGCGAGGCTGAGCAGTTCGTGGTCGGCGACCTCCTCGATGCTGATCCGTGTGCGCGCGGCGAGCGGGTGTCCGGCGGAGACGAGCACCGCGCGCGGATCGGAGGCGAGAACGGGGCCCGCGCGACGGCCCTCGCCCCGGACCGAGTCGAGGCCCGGGCACCAGAGCAGCAGGACGTCCACCTGCTCGGTGCGGAGTGCACGGAACGCGGCCTGGCGGGAGATCGGGATCGTCAGCAGCCGGTGGGCGGGGTGCTGGGCCTCGAACGCGGCGGCCAGCCGGGCCACGAACGCGGCCCCGATGGCCCTGAAGTGGCCGACCCTCAGCTCGCCGACGACACCGCGCGCTTCGGCCTGCGCCTCCCGCAGCGCGCATCGGAGCTGGGTGAACCCGCGCTCGGCTTCGACCCGGAATCGTTCTCCGAGTGGTGTGAGCCGAACCCTGCGGCTGTTGCGGGCGAACAGCGGCGCGCCGATCTCCGCCTCGAGCGTCCGTACGGTCTGGCTCACCCGGCCGGTGGTGACGAACAATCTGTCGGCGGCACGCCGAAAATGCAGTTCCTCGGCAAGCACGAGGAACCTCTCAACATCACGCAATTCCATTCGCGGGCACTCCTCGGTTCGATGCCATCACTCACTCGCCCGAGCCGCGGCTCGGCGAAAATGTCGGCGCATGGCCGGCCGGGCTGAGATGCCGCCGGACAGGAATCCGACATGATGAGGTGCAGCGGGCATGGATGTTCGGAAGCGCGCCGCCGTGGCCCGTCTCGTCTGTGGATCTCTTCTCGGCGCACCGCTCGCGCCGATTCCAGCTAAATCAGGTCGATTCGGTCAACGGCCGGCCCCGGCCATCCGGAAGTGCCCGCCCCGAGCCTATGCTCGGTGAGACAGGCCTATGGTCAACAAACTTCGGGCCGGGCCGTTCATGGCCCCTTTGCACGGTCCAGAACGCTGTCGCTCCATGTGGACCCCCTCAGACAATTAGCCAAACTGTGGCACAGGCCACGCTGTCATCATTCCATCTTGGTGTACAGATCGGAAGTGGCAGGGCACGGCGGCCGATGATCGGCTCCGGGGCGGGGCCAGGGGATCTTCCAGCGGCCGGGCCTCGTCCATCGCGGTTGGCCCATCGGGGTGTCGTCACTCTTCGGAGAGGTGCACCCGATGCTTGTTGTTGTTGTTGGTGGTGGTGTGGAGGTAGTTGCGGGCCTGGATGTCGAACAGCTCGGCGTAGGTGCCGCCGTGCCGGATGAGTTGTTCGTGGGTTCCCCGTTCGGTGATACGTCCTTTGTCGAGGACGACGATGTCATCGGCGTGCCGGATGTTGGCGAGGCGGTGGGTGATGAGAATCGTGGTCCGGATCGGGTGAGTGGTGGTGCCGCCGTCGGCCGCGTGCGGACTGTGGAGGCTGCGAAAGATGATCTGTTCGGCTCGGGCGTCGAGGGCGGCGGTGGGTTCGTCGGCGATGAGAAGCGGGGCGTTGCGGTAGAGGCCGCGCGCGGCGCTGACGCGTTGCCATTGTCCCCCTGACAAATCGTGTCCGGTCTGGAATTGACGGGAGAGCAAGCTTTTCCAACCCCGCGGCAGCCCGGTGACGATGGCGTCGAGGCCGGCGGCCTCGGCCGCGCCATTCAGGGCGCGGCGATCTGGGTCGGGCCGTTCGAGCCGCCCGATACGCACGTTGTTCTCGGCGGTCATGGGCCAGGGGGTGGGGCTCTGCGGCAGCAGGGTGAGGTGGGCGTGCAGTTCGTCGGGATGGATCTCGGCGATGTCCAGGCCGTCCCAGGTGACCTTGCCTCGGTCGGGGCGGTAGAGCCCGGCGATCAGCTTGGCGAGGGTTGTCTTCCCGGAGCCGTTCTCCCCGACCAGGGCGACGACGTGGCCCGGTTCGAGCGTCAGGCCTATGCCGGTCAGGGCGGGTTCGTCCTTGCCGGGGTAGGTGAAGGACACGTCGTGCAGCTCGATGAGGTGCGGCCCGGGCGCGAGTCGTCGGGCAGTGCTGGGGACCCGGTGCCGGTAGCGGCGGGCGGTGGCCAGGCAGGTGTTGAGCATGTCGAGGTAGAACCCCTCCTCGAAGACGCGGTTGGCGGCCTGCACGGTGGTGGCCACCGCGGTGGTGGCGGTACGCATGGCGATGGCGGCGGCACCCGCGAGCGCGAGGGGCATGATGCCGGCGTAGAGCAGGGCGCCGAGCACGCCGTAGGCGAGGACGGCGCCGACGCCGGCCATGCCCCGGCCGAGGAGGCGGACGACGGTCTTGCGGTGCTCGACCCGTACCGCTTCGGCGGCGAGTTGGGTGTTGATGCGCCTGTGTTCGGCGAGCAGGGTCGGGCCGGTGGTGTAGGCGCGGATCTCGGCGGCCGGGTCCCGGCTGGTGATCAGGTCGCTGGTGACCGCGCGCCGTTGGACGTGGGAGACGGTGCGCGCGAGCGACTGGTAGTCCAGTTTGGCGGCGCGCAGGCAGGCCCAGCCGTGGGGGGCGGCGGCCAGCAGCACGACCGGAGCGAGGACGGGGTGCAGCAGGCCGGCGGTGGCGACCGCGGCGGCCAGTGAGACCAGCGAGCTGAGCAGGGTGCCGGCGTCGGTGACCGCCTCGCGGATGATCAGGATGCCCTGTGTCGAGCTGCGCCGGACCAGCTCGGTGAAACCCGCGTCGTCGAAGGCGACCAGCTCGGTGTCGATCACGGCGGCATGCAGCTCGTCCTGCGCGTGCTGCTCGACCCGTGGGGCGAGCGAGGCATGCACGGCACCGACCGCGGACTCCAGCGCGCCTCGGGCCGCGTAGGCGCCCGCCGCCAGGGCCAGCGCCGGCAGCGCGGCCACCACCCGCTGCGGGGTCGGGCCCTGGGCGAGCAGCTCGGCGAACACCGTCGTGGTGGCCAGCAGGCCGAACGACGTTGCGCATCCCGAGGCGAGCTCGAGCGCCGCGGCCAGCAGGGACAGCGGTGGGCTGGCCCGCCAGGCCAGGCGCGCGAGCTCCCTGAGCGTGACCGGCGCGGCGGCGAGCATTCGCCCCGAGCCTGACCTGGCCACGTGCTCACCGACCTGCGCCCAGGGCGGGGTGGCGAGGCCCTCGGTGCCGATGAGCGGCGCGGTGGCCGGCGCGGGTTCGGTCGTGCGGGTGGTGTGCGGTTCGGCGGGTGGCACGGTGGTTCAGCGCCGGGAGTGCGCGACGGGCCGGCGGGCGGTGGCCAGGATGATGTCGGCGACCTGTTCGGGGTCGGCCCACCGCGGGCGTTCGGCCCTGTCGGGCAGCTCGGGCGCGTCGGCGAGCGCCGCGCGGGCGGCGTGCCAGACCGCGTCCGGAGAACTGTCCTCGCGGACGGGTTGGATCAGGCCCGCCGAGTGCAGGTGCGCCGCGAGCCAGGAGAGCGTGGGGTCGGCGAAGCAGACGGTGGGGATGGCGTTGCGGGTCAGCTCGGAGAGGGTGGCCAGGCCGGGAAACGCGAACACCACGTCGGACGCGCGGTAGTGGACCCTCGGCTCGGTGGTGATTCCCACCCAGTTCACGGCGCCGGGCCCGGACGGTTGCTCGCGGCCGGCCTGGTCGGCCGGCAACAGCACGTTGAGCACGTCGGCCGAGGTCGCGTGGGCGGCCCAGGCGGCGAGCACGGTGTCCAGCAGCGGCCCGGTGAACGGCCGCTTCACCCCGTGCACCGAGCCGAACGCCACCGTCGCGACCAGCCCACCCGGGTCGAGCCCGAGCCGTGCCCTGGCCTGCCGGCGGGTCAGGCCGATGCGGCTGGCCACGGGGCCGAGGCCGCGCAGCGGCACCGGAAGCTCCGGGAGGTTCGGATGCGCCTCCGGAAAGTCGACAAGCAGGACGGCTTCGGCGCCGACGACGGCCCGGTCCAGCTCGGGACGGCCCACGTCGGCCCAGAAGAAGTCGGTGAGCAGCAGCGACCGCAGCCGAAGCCCCCGGCAGATCCCCGGCACGCAGAACAGCTCGTCGGCGACCACCAGGTCGGCGCGGCCGGCGCCGGCGAGATAGGCCAGCACCTTGCGGGTGGCGGCGAGGTCGAGATCCTGGTTGTCGGACAGGCCCAGGTCGGCGCACCGTTCGCCTCGGGAGGCGAAGTAGTCCAGCCCGGTGCCGGACGAGGCCAGGACGACCTCGACGCCGGGTCGGGCACGCAGCGCACGCAGGATGTGCAAGTCCCGTGCGGCATGCCCGTATCCGTGGCCGCGAGCCAGCAGGATCACCCGGGTCATGCCGGGCCGCCGATGCGCATGATCGGCCGGTACGCCCGTGCCTTCGCCGAGGACTCGGCCACCAGGGTGTCGCCGGACTCCAACCAGGCGTGCGCGAAGGACTCCCGCCGACGCTGCCCGGACACCCCGATCACCATGGTGGTCCGCATGTTCCGCCCGTTCAGCAGGAGAAAGGCGGCAAAGGCCTCGCTGAGACATGCCGCACCGGGGAAGCAGCGGCTGGCCACCCGCACCCCCCACACCACCTGGTCCACCTCCACGTCCAACGGGTCGGGCGGGCTCGCGTGGGCCGCGTTGCCGGCCACCTGCCGGGCGAGCGCGGTCAGGCCCTGGAAGCCGCGGCTCGAGCAGCGCAGCCAGCTCTCCACGAACGACAGGGCGCGGAACCCGGCCAGGACGGCGCGGCGGTCCTCCCGATCCAGGCCGGCCAGCAGCGAGGGCAGGAACACCGCGCCCCTGGCGGTGAACCACAGCTGTAGCAGCGGTCGCATCGAGCGACGCGCCCGGTCGGGGGTGTTGTCAGCGTGCGGCATGGTCCCTCAGCCCTGGTCGGTGGGTGGGGTGGCCGCGCCCGTCAGCGCGGGCGGGCGCGGCCACCAGAACACTGGGCCGGCAATCAGATGGCGACGCAGCAGAAGCAGTACCTGCTGCCGCCGTCCTGTTGGAGGCCGTAGTTCCCACCGAGGGTGATGTCGACGACCGTTCCGACCTCCTCGATCGACGGTCGAACCCACTCCACCGACGCGTCAGCTAACTTGGCGTGTTGGTTTTTCTCCATCTTGACCCCCTCCTAGGGTTTCCCAACTTGCGGTGATGTCATGATTGCACTGTTTACAACTGATCGAATTCTTCTCCTTCGGTTATCGTTTACTGGCAAATCTTGACCGCTCAGAGAATGAGTCGGGAACGCTCGGCATGGTCCCTCAGCCACAATTCGCAGACCAGTAGGTTCCAGACGTGGTGGTGCTCCATCGGGTTCGCCGGATCGCCGCCGTCGTGGTCGTAGGTCAGGCCCCTCACCTTGTTGTGGAAGATCTGTTCGTCGACGATCCCGAGTTTGCCCAGCATCGCCCCCTCGGTGCAGGCCACCAGTCGCTCACGCTCCTGGGTCAGCCCTGTTCGAACCAACGCGTCGAAGGCCCCGTTGTATTTGCGGCGCACCGTGGACGACGGGAGCAGCGGCGTTACGGCCTTGCGCAGCAGAGGCTTCTTCACCGCGCGGGAGAGCAGCATGTCCATCGGCACCGAGAACGCCGTCTCGATCAGCCGGTGGTCGTAGAAAGGCTGCCGCCAGGTCAGCCCGCGCGGCCCGAACACCTCTCGTTGCCCCCAGGCGTAGCCGGCCACCACCCGGTCACTGCCGCCGCCGAAGGTGAGCAACCTGCCTTTCGTCATCGGGTCAAGGTCCAGGTCGTTGAGATCGGCCAGCCGCGCGTTGGCCAGCCCGACGAGATCGATCTCCCGTACCACTTCCGGTGAGAGCAGCGAGGGCAGCAGCTCCGGCCGGTAGACCACCGGTCGGGTCAGCGGCCGGGGGCACGCGCGGGACAGCGTGGACAGCAGCCGAATCGGCGCCAACAACGGCACCCTCGAGCCCGGCCGCCACGGCGTGAGGCGGCCGTCACCGTTGTTGAAGTCGCCGCCGAACAGGTCGTCCGAGCCATTTCCGTCCAGCAGCACGCGGACGCCGTCGGCCGCCGCGGCCTCGGCGAGGTGCACCTCCTGTGCATAGAACCAACCCTGCCTCGGTTCGGCGATCGGCGGCCGGGACAGGTCCGGCACGTCGCGGAAGGACCATCGACCCGTGGCGTCGAGGAAGCGCCCCTTCGCTCCGATCGCGGACGTCACCGCCGCCGCGTGCCGGCGTTCGTCGAGGGAACGGTCACCGGCGAGGAACGTGGTGTAGCAGCGTGGCGGGCCGCCCCGCGCGTACCTCGCGGCCATGGCGGCCACCGAGCTGGAGTCCAGCCCGCCGCTGAGCATGACGCCCGTCGCGCCCGGCACCGTGCGCAGCTCGACCGCGCGACGCAGCGAGTCTCGAACCGCGTCGAGCACCTCCGACCTGCGCAACAGGTCGCGCTCCCAGTAACGCCAGTAGCGCACCGGACGGCCGAGGCCGGTGCCGATGGTCAGCCTGGTGCCCGGCGGAACCCGCAGGACTCCCTGGTACGGAGTGGGTTGGAGCGGGCCCGCGATCGGATCTGTCGGCAGTTCGGCCACCACGCAGGCGAAGAAGGCCCGGTCCGGGCGCAGCGGGACGCCGCGGCCGACCAGTGCCGCCGCGAGCGCCCCGAGGTCGTCGGCGACCAGCAGCTCACCGCCCGAGCGATGGTGCACGAACAGCGGCCGGATGCCGGACCTGCTGGCGACCACGGTGACCTCGTCGTCGCCCGGGTCCGCGACAACGACGACGAACTCGCCGTGGAAACCGTCCAGCACCGCCGTGGGCTCCCGCCCGCCGCCCAGCACCCCGGACACCGCCGCCGCGACCTCGGCGCCGTCGGCACCACACACGTCGCCGGCGACCAGCACCGCCGGTCCTCGCGATCGCGCGATCCCGACAACCCCGGCCTGGTCTTCGAGCACATGGTCGTGGCGACCGCCTTCGGCCAACGGACCCGGCCCGCCGGCGGCCCTGGCCGCCCTGAGGTGCCTCGAGAAGAGCATCACCGCTCCCTTGGTTCCATCCCGATGCCGCGACTCAGCCCTCCGCGACGACTCAGCCCTCCGCTACGACGACGCCCAACCTGACCATCTCGCCGAGCAGCGAGTCGATGTCGCCTCGGATGTCGACCGCGCGCAGGTCGTGTGACGTGCTCACTTTCGTGGTGATCTCGTCGGGGTCGCTCGTTTCCGCCAGAAGTCGCCAGACCTCGCTCCCGGTCTCATTGAGCCGGAAGTACTTGCCGGAACGCATGTCCAGCAGAACTCCGGAACCATCGACCGCCTCGAACTCCACACCAGCGGCCTGAGAAAACCTTTTCTCCATTTTTTCATGCTGCTGATCCATATCGTCCCCCTCGTAGGACTTCCAGCCGCAGCTCACACGCTACGTGCAGGGTTTCATTTTTGCCAGGGCCAGGCGGAGGGAATTGTTTAGCATCAAAGGGCCACCGTTGCGTATTTCTAACCGATAGACGATATAGCTGTTTTGCAAAAGGCTCTCAGCTGTTGATCAAGGTTGACCGCGCTGATGTAAAGTGCTTTCTTCGGTAGTATCTCGTTTTCCGGCCAAGGCTTGTCGGACCTCAGGGGGCACGTGATGACCAAGCCGCCGAATACGTCAGGGCCGTTGACCCGGGTTCGCCGAATGTCACCTAATCTGACCTTGACCCTGATGGTGGTCATCGTCGCGGTCGTCGTGATCCTCGGAGTACTGGTCGTCAACCGATCTCAGCGGCCGGGCGGCGAGCCGGCCGAGGCGTCGCGGACGGTGGAAGGCCATGCCCTCCTGGAGGCGGCCGACGGCAAGGTCACGGTGGTGGAGTTCCTCGACTACCAGTGCCCGGCCTGTGCCGCCTTCTACAGCAACGTCATCAACGGGCTCGAGCACGACTACGCGGGGCGGATCACCCTGGTGGTCCGCAACTTTCCAATCCAGAAGCATCCCCTGGCCGTTCCGGCCGCCCGGATGGCCGAGGCGGCGGCGATGCAGGGCAAGTATCGGCAGATGTACCACGCCCTGTACGACAACTACGACTCGTGGGCGCTGAGCCCCGGCGGCGACGAACCCAGCGCCGATCTGGGCCGGGCACAGGCGCGGTTCGACGAGCTCGCCCGCCAGCTCGGGCTGGACCTGGACCGGCTCCACCGCGACGCCGACTCGGACCATGCGAGCCGGCGCATCGAGGCGGACCGTGCCGCCGGTGTGCGAGCCGGCGTGTCCGGCACCCCCACCATCTTCGTCAACGGCGTCGAGTTCTCCGCCGGCGAGAGCTCGTTCGCCGAGTTCGACAGCCGGTTCCGCGCCCGGATAGACCGGGCGCTCGGCCGATGACCTCACCCCGGAGGATCGACATCCCGAGCGCCGACCGAGAGCTGGCCGGACCAGGTGGGGGACGGCTGGCCTGGATCTGGGTTGCCGGCGGCGGCATCGGGCTGGCGGCGGCGTTCGCCCTGACGCTCGAGGAGCTGGCCACGCTGGCCCACCCCGGCCGCGTGCCTGCCTGCGACCTCAGTCCGATCGTCTCGTGCGGCTCGGTCATGGGCAGCTCGCAAGGCGCCGCTTTCGGGTTCCCGAACCCGCTCATCGGTGTCGCCGCGTTCGCCGTCGTGGTCTCGGTCGGCGTGGCGCTGCTGTCGGGGTTCCGGCCGCCTCGATTGTTCTGGCTCGGCATGCAGCTCGGAACCACGCTCGGCGTCGGCTTCGTGCACTGGCTGATCCATTCCAGCCTCTACCGGCTCGGGGCGCTCTGTCCCTACTGCATGGTCGTGTGGGCCGTCACCATTCCGATCTTCTGGTACACCACCCTGCACAACGTCGTCCACGGTCATCTGCCCGTTGGTCACCGTCGAGTCGTCCAGGGTCTAGCTCGCTATCACTCGCTGGTGCTCGCCATCTGGTATCTCGTCCTGGTAGTCCTCATCCTGCTCGCGTTCTGGCCCTACTGGGCGGCAGTTCGCTAAGACCCGGTGGGCGACGATGCGCCGCATCCCGCCCGGCTACCCGTTCTGACCGGTCTCGGTGAGGAACCGGGTCACGATGTCGCGGCCGGTCGTGCCGTAATCGGCGGTGTTCTGCGTGATGTGACCGGCGCCGGGGACGACCGCGAGCCGGCCGTTCGGGGCGCGGGCGGCCTCGCGCTGCGTCCAGGCCAACGGGGTGGTCAGGTCGCGCTCGCCGGCGAGCAGCAGCGTCGGCACCGGCGGCAGGTCACGCCCGACCGGGAACGGCGCCACCGCCGTCTCCGGCCACCGCTGGCAGGTCGCCGAGGTGCCGTTCTCCAGCGCGGTGGCCCGGTCGAACGGGAAGAACGCCTGGTCGGGCAGGGCATCGACGGCGGCCCGCGCGGACTCGACCCTGGCCGCCGGGGTGGCCGAGGCGCCGCCCCACGGGCCCTGCATGTCCTGGCACGAGGTCGTGACGTTCAGGCCCCGGCTGTACTCGTCGACCCGGGGCGGTGAGCCCTGGTCCTTGCGCCGGGCGGCCAGCAGGTCGTCGAGCTTGCCGGGGTCGCCCCGCGAGGCCTCGCGCAGCGCGGCGATCAGGTCGGTCAGCCGGGGTTTGGCCGACAGCGAGGTGAGCGCGCTCAGCAGCTCGGGGCCGTTGTGGTGGGTGCGCACCACCTCGGCGAGGTCGGCGGCGGGGTCGGAGGGGCAGCCGGTCCGCGCGCAGGTCTGGCGGAGCAGGTCGGCGGCGCGGGGGTACAGGTCGAGCATGAGCGGGTCGAGCCCGTCGTGCGGGACGACGGAGTCCAGCACCAGGCGCGACACCCGGTCGGGGTGGACGACCGCGTACCGCGCCGCGACCAGCGTGCCGTAGGACGCACCGATGAGCGTGAGCCGGTCCGCGCCGAGCAGCTCGCGCACCCGTTCCAGGTCGGCGACGGTGTCGGCGGTGCTGAAGAACCGGCGGTCCGGGCCGATCTCGCGCGCGCAGTCCTCCACCGCGCCGGTCGGCGGGGACTGCAGGGCCGAGACCATCTCCTTCTGCAGCCGCGAGCATCGCAGCGCGGTGGGCCCGGTGCCACGCTGGCCGAACATCACCAGCCGGTAGTCGCGCAGCACGGCCGGGTCGAGCTGGCTGGAGACCTCGCCGGCGGAGAGAACCCCGGGTCCGCCCGGCCCTCCGGTCAGCCACACCAGCACCCCCTTCGGGGCCGTCGCGTTGTCGGTCATCGCGACGGGCAGCGACAGCCGCCGTCCGTCCCGGGGCCCCGGCAGCAGGCCGTGATCGAGCGGCACCGCCAGCGAGGTGCAGACGAACCGCACCCCCGGCGGTGGATCATCCGACCCCAGCTCGTCGCCGTCGCACTCGTGCATCCCGGCCGGCGCCGGTGTCGAGATCCACGAAGGGCCTCCACAGGCCGCCACACCGCACCCGAGCAGCGCGGCGGCCGCCAGCGCCACCCGGGATAACCAGTGCATCGCGATGCATCATCTCGCGGTCCGAAGCGGCTCGCGGGTGTTTCCGCCGCGTGTCCGGCCTACTCGACCTCGATGTGCGTGCCGCGCAGCGCGGTGGTGATGCGCCCGAGGTTGTCCGTCGCCGTCTCGTGGCGTCGCATCGCGACCAGCACGAACAGCGCGTCGAGGACGGCGAGCAGGGTCAGCCGGGCCGCCATGGCCTCGGTCCCGAACGCGGACTCGCGGGCGGCCGCCGGGAGCACGACGTGGGCCAGCCGGGCCAGCGGCGAACTGGGGGCGTGGGTGACCGCGAGCACCGTCGCGCCCCGCTCGCGCGCCTGCCTGGTGGCGGCGACGGTGTCACGCGACGCGCCGCCGCTGGAGACGGCGATGACCAGCGCGGACTGCGGCAGCAGCGACGCGCGGACGGCCTGGTCGACCCCGGAGGTCTCCACGTTGACCGGGATCCCGATCCGCATCAGCCGGCGCATCGCGTCCAGCGCGACGTACGCCGACGTGCCCACCCCGAACAGGGTCACCTCGCTGGCGCGTTCCACCGCCTCGACGGCACGCAGCAACAGCGTCGGCTCCAGCAGCGTCGCCGTCTCGTACAGCGACGCGGTGGCGGCGGCGAACATCTTGCGCACCACGATCCGCACCCCGTCGTCGGGGTCGACCTCGCCGCCGTCCGGGATCGGCGCGCCGGCCAGGTCCCGCAGCAGGCGGGTCTTGAGGTCCTGGTACCCCTCGAACCCGGCCTTCTTGCACATCCGCACCACGGTCGCCTCGCTGGTGGCTGCGGCGCGGGCCAGGTCGGTCACCGAGCGTCGGGTCGCCTCGTCGGGCGCGTCCAGCAGCACCCGGGCCACCCGTCGCTCGGCCGAGGCCAGCGTGTCCAGTACCGCGGCCACCTGGCGCAGGGTGTACGGGGCAGTCACGAAACTTCCTTACGTCTTGACGGGCCAGCAAGCGAAATCTAGTTTCGTTTGCCATGGAGGCAAGGGTACTGGACGAGGTTGGCCGGCAGCTCGATCATCTGATGAGCCTGGACACCTCCGGCAAGGGCGTGGTTCCCCCGCTGTACCGCGCGGCCACCTCGGGCGCGGCTGAGCCGTTGTCCACCGGCGCGGCCCGCATGCTCGCCGAGCGGGTCGAGCCCGGCGACGTCGTCGGGATCATCACCGGGTTCCCGTCCCGGTCGTTCCTGCTGGAAGGGGTCACCGAGACCGACGGCCCGGTCGGGGCGGCACTGCTGGCCAGGGTGCTGGAGGAGGCCCTCGGCGTGGTGCCGGTGATCATCACCGAGCGCCGGGTGGCGCACTTCTGCGCGCTGTGCGCGACCGCCGCCGGCCTGCTGGTCACCGATGCCGAGCGGGCGCTGCGCTCCAAGCGCGGTCCGCACCACGCCGCGTGCACTGCGGTGGTGGACGTCCCCACCGAGCACGACGCGGCCCGGGCCCGCGCCGCCGAGCTGTTCGACACGCTGGCGCCGGCCGCGCTGGTCGCCGTCGAGCAGCCCAGCGTGGGCGCGGACGGCCTCGCGCACACCGCCGCCGGCCGGGCGATCACCGACCACCTGCTGGCGAAGATGGACCACCTGTTCACCGAGGCCGCGCGCCGGGGCGTGCCCAGGATCGGCATCGGCGACAACGGCAACGAGATGGGCATGGCGTCCATCCGGGACGCGGTGCACGCCTCCGGCCCGCTGGGCCCGACGATCTGCGCCGGCTCGGACTGCGACGCGCTGCTGGTGGCCGGCAACTCCAACTGGGGGGCGTACGCGCTCGCGGCCGCGGTCGAGGCGACCGCCGCCGGGCGCTGCGAGGTGCTGCCCAGGGTGGACATCGAGGCCATCCACCGCCGGTGCGCGGAGGCCGGCGCCATCGACGGCATCAGCCAGCGCCCGGAGCCGAAGTCGGACGGCACCCCGATCGAGCTGAACCGGGGCGTGCTGGCGCTGATGGCCTGGGTGGTCAACGTCGCGGCGGCCAAGGGCTGAGCGCCGGTGGACCAGCTGATCGCCGACCTCGGGCTCGCGCCGCTGGTCAACGCGGCCGGAAAGATGACCTACCTGGGCGGCTCGGCGTGCGCGCCGCCGGTGGCCGCCGCGCTGGCCGACGGCTCGCGGCTGTGGGCCGACATGGACGAGCTGATGACGGTGGCCGACCGGGAGATCGCCGCCGCGACCGGCGCCGAGGCCGGGTTCGTCACCGCGTGCGCGGCGGCCGGGATCGCGATCGCCACCGCCGCCTGCCTCACCGGCGGCGACATCGACCTGGTCGAGCGCGTCCCGCACCTGCCGGCGGAGCTGCCGTCCGAGGTCCTGCTCCAGAAGCCGCACGCCATCCACTTCGGGGCGCAGCTCACGCAGATGCTGCGCCTGGGCGGCGGGCAGGTCGTCGAGGTCGGCGCCGCCAACCGGTGCACGCTCGGGGAGCTGGCCTCGGCGGCGGACCGCCGGCGGGTCGGCGCGGTCGGTTACGTCGTGTCCCACCACGTGCCGGCGTCGCAGGCGTGCGGGCTCGGCGAGGTCGTCGAGCTGGCCCACGCGCACGGCGTCCCGGTGATCGTGGACGCCGCCGCCGAGACCGACCTGCGCCGCTACCTCGCCGCCGGGGCCGACCTGGTGGTCTACAGCGGGCACAAGGCGGTCGGCGGGCCGACCTCCGGCCTGGTGTGCGGGCGCCGCGAGCTGGTCGACGCGTGCCGGGCGCAGAACGCGGGGATCGGCCGCACCATGAAGGTCGGCAAGGAGAGCATCCTCGGCGCGCTGGTCGCGTTGCGACGCTACGCCGCCGCCGATCCGGACGCGGAGCCTCGGCGGCTGGCCGAGCTGGCCACCCTGCTCGCCGAGGAGCTGGCCGGGCTGCCCGGCGTGACCGCCCGCGTCGTCGCCGACCCCACCCGCCCGATCCGCCGCACCCGCGTCGACGTCGACCCGAGGGCGGCCGGGATGGACGCCGCCGAGCTGGTCGCACGGCTGGCGGCGCACACGCCGAGCATCCGTTGCCGCGCGCACCACGCCGCCGAGGGCCGGTTCGAGCTGGACCCCAGGGGGCTCACCCGCGAGCACCCGAGGGTGATCGCGGACGCCGTGCGCGCGGCGCTGCGCTAGCCCGGACAAGAAAGGGTCACCGATGACCTCTCCCGAGCCTCGAACCGCCTGGTTCCGCCAGCTCGACCGTGGCCAGGTCAAGTCGTTCGTCGCGGCCTGGATGGGCTACGCGCTGGACGGCTTCGACTTCGTGCTGATCACCTACGTGCTCAGCGACATCGCCGAGGAGTTCCACCTCTCGCTGGTGACGGCGAGCAGCCTGGTCTCGGCCGCGTTCCTCACCCGCTGGCTGGGCGGCGCACTGGTCGGAGCCGTGGCGGACCATCTCGGCCGCACCAAGGCGATGGTCCTGGGCGTGCTGCTCTACTCCGGCGGCACCTTCCTGTGCGGGCTGTCCTGGGACTACTGGTCGCTGTTCGCGTTCCGGCTGGTCGTCGGCATGGGGATGGCCGGCGAGTACGCGGCGAGCAGCACCTACGCGATGGAGAGCTGGCCGGCCGCGCTGCGCAACAAGGCCAGCGGGTTCCTGATCTCCGGGTTCCCCCTGGGCGGGATCCTGGCGTCGCAGGCCTACCCGCTGCTGGTGCCGTCGCTGGGGTGGCGGGCGCTGTTCTTCCTCGGGCTGGCGCCGGTGGTCGTCGCCCTGTACATCCGGTTCCGGCTGCCGGAGAGCGCCGAGTGGGAGCGCAGCCGCTCCGACGACAAGCCGTCCAGGCCCTCGGTGGTGGAGCTGTTCGGCCGCCGCCGGCTGCCGCTGACGTTGGCGCTGCTGGTGCTGACGTTCGTCGCGTTCTGTTCGAACTGGCCGATCGGCAGCCTCATGCCGACGTACCTCAAGTCCGTGGGGTTCGACGCCGGCCACGTCGGCTCGGTGATGTTCGCGGCGAACTTCGGGCTGCTGGTCGGCACCTGCCTGGCCGGGTTCCTCGGCGACCGCCTCGGAACCCGCCGGACCTACGTGGTCTCCATCTTGGTCTCGCTGGTGCTGATCCTGCCGGTGTTCGCGCTGCGGGGCGGCAACGTCGTGCTGCTCGGGGTGCTGGTCTTCTTCCTGCAGCTGACCAACTACGGCCCGGCGGGCATCCTGCCCAAGTACCTCGCGGACTACTTCGACGTGCGGGTGCGCGGCGCCGGCCTGGGGCTGGTGTACAACCTCGGCGCGCTCGGTGGCGCCGTGTCGCCGGTGCTCGGCGCCTGGATCGGGGCGCGGCTCGGGCTGGGCGCCGCGCTCGCGGTGCTGACCTTCGGCTGGACGCTGCTGCTCGCCGCGATGATCGGTTTCGGGCTCCCGGACCGGGTCCGGCGCCGCGCGCCGGCGCGGCAACTTCCCGACGGGACGTGACGTGGGCACCGTCGTCGTCGACCTCGGCAGCTCGACCGTCAAGTGCGGGCTGGCCGGGCCGGACGGGCGGGTGGCCAGGCGTACCGCGCGACCCATGCCGACCGAGCTGGGGGCCGACTCCGCCGAGGTGTCGCCGGCGGCGCTGACCGCGGCCGTGCGGGAGGCGGTGCGCGAGCTGCTCGTGGACCGGCCGGCCGTGTCCGACGTGGTGATCACCGGCCAGATGGGCAGCCACGTCTGGGTGGACGACGGGGGCCGGCCGGTGGGGAAGGCCGTGCTGTGGTCCGACCGGCGGGACATGCCGGCGGGCACGGCGCTGATGTCCGGGGTCAACGCCGCCTGGTTCAGCGAGGTGTCCGGCCAGCGCTATCCGACGCTCGCGGCGCGGTCCCGGTGGGGGGAGCAGGCCGGGCGGCGCGGGGACCCGGTCCCGCTGCGCCAGTGGCTGGTGCGGGTGGTGACCGGTCGGTGGTGCATCGACCCGACGGACGCGAGCGTGACCGGGTGCCTGGACATCCGCGCGGCCCGGTGGAGCGAGGAGCTGGGGCGGCGGCTGCCGGTGCCCGCGCGCAGCCTCCTGCCGCTGCGCGCGCCCGACGAGGTGATCGGCCCCGTCACCGGCGACGGCGCCGCCCTGCTGGGCCTGCCCGCCGGCGCGAGCGTGCGCTGCGGCGCGGGCGACGGGCCGTGTGCCTCGCTGGGAGCGGGCGCGACGGGTGCGGACGCCTGCTTGACCCTGGGCTCCGGCGGCACCCTGCGGATGGTTGTCGACGAGCCGGTGACCGACCGCGACCGGCAGGCCACCTGCCTGGCGTTCGGCACGGCCGCCGGCCGGTACGTGATCTCGCTGCCGGTGAGCAACGTCGGCTTCGCCCTGGAGTGGGCCCGGCGCACCCTCGGTTTCGACGACGCGGCGGAGCTGGACGAGGCCGCCCGGTCCGCGCCGGTCGACCCGGGTCTGGTGTTCCTGCCCTACCTGGCCGGTGAGCGGTTCCCGTACTGGGACCGCGGACGCACCGCCGGCCTGACGGGCTTGCGGGCACACCATGACCGGGCCGACATCGCCAGGGCGGTGCTGGTCTCGATCGGGTGCTGCCTGCGCCGCGCGGTCGAGCACGTGCTCGCCCTGGGCGTGCCGATCGCCGCCATCCGCGTCAACGGCGGCGCCGCCCGGTTCCCCGGCCTGCTGTCGCTGCTGGCCGCGACGATCCCGCTCCCGCTGCGCCACGTGACGGCGGAGTCGCTGGAGGGCGCCGCCCTGCTGGCCGGCGGCACCGGCGAGCCTCCCGCGCCCGGCAGGGACGTAGCGCCCGCCGACCTACCCGCCGACCTCCTCGACCTGGCTTACGAACGCTTCATCGCGGCGTCCGAAGCCGCGCCGGGCCAGGGACGATCCTGAAGATGATCCCACCATCGGCCGCCGTATCCGAGAGATCAGGGTATGGCGTGGGATGGATTGATGGGCGCTGGCGCGAGATCGGGCATATGAGGTGGTGACCCGAGCGGCCGACAACCTGACCGGCGAGCTGGACCGACCTGAGGTAGGTGAGCTGTACGGGCTGATGCATCTACTCGCCGATCCAGCCGAGCTCGACCGCCTGCTTGTGCATGGCGTCTTCGACCACCGGCAGTGTGAGGTAGGAAACGCCATACAGGACAACGAGAAGCCCGATCGGAACGGCCCACGCGCGAGGACGTCTTTCCCAGGCGCGAGGACGCGTTTCCGACGGAGTGGACCCATCCTGTCCGGCTTCGGCAGGGTGGTCCCGGCGCAGCCGCGTCTCCGGGAGTCGACGGTCGGCCGGCCTCAGCACCCACGACGTGACAGCGCACGTCGCGAACACCAGCGGCACCAACCACGACTCAAGAATGTCGCCGACTGACAGATGCGACGCCACGGCGCCCGACCACAGGAGAAAGGCGCCCGCGTACGCCCATTCTTTGATCAGTGGGAGCTTGGGCGCTGTAATGGCAACCGCCGCGCCAGCCTGCCACACGCCTAGGATATAGGCGAAGAAGTGCGGGTACCCCAGGTGACGCAACTGGACTTCCACCCATTCGATCGTCAGAAGGTTCCACACCGATCCCGCGGCAAGCTCGAAGACGATGAGGAACGTGGTGACCCAGAAGGCGATGGGGCGGATCCGGCTCCGCTTCCTCTCGCTGCGTGGGCTGGTGTCCGGCTTCTCGTCAGTTGCGTGCTGGACCATTCGCATCTCATCCTCGCTCGTCAGAATCGGTGTCATCGGGAGTGGTCGGAGCGCGGGGTGTTCGTCTCAGTAGTACGACGACAGAGCCCCTCGGAATGTGATGTGACGCGCCGCGCATGATGGGGCATCGCGGCGGCCGAGGCATGGCTGATGCTGGAGAAGGCGTCCCCATGTCAGTCACATCGGCGCGGCATCAGGGCTCATGGGTGTGCGGACGACACAGACACACCCGTTGAGGAGGACATGATGCAGTTCGTGTTGGTGATCCACCACGGCACGTATCCGTTGCCGGGCACGCCGGGGGCGGACACAGTGTCGCCGGAGGTGGTGAAGGCGGCCTACGCCGACTGGGCGGCCATCGGCGCGATGGAGAACGTGACAAGCTCGCCGCCGCTGGGCCTGCCGAAGGACGCGACGACGGTCAGGGTCGAGAACGGCTCGACGGTCAGAACCGAGGGGCCGTTCCTCGACGCCGCCAGCGCGGTGGGCGGGTTCCTCGTGGTCGAGGTCGAGGACATGGACGCCGCGGTCGCGATCGCGGCACGCATCCCGCAGGCACGCCTGGGCGGCGCGGTCGAGGTGCGGCGGCCGGCGACGTACTACTGACCGACGGCGGACGCGACGCCGAGGACACGGGCGGTGTCGCGGATGACGTCGATCCGGACGATCCTGTCGCCCGCGACGGTGAAGGCCATCACGGAGTACGGCCGCCCGTCGCGGGCGACCAGGGCGCCGATCGTGCCGTTGACCAGGATGGGGCGCAGCCGGCCACCGCCGGGGGCGCGAGCCTGTGAGGCCACGGCCGCCGCGCCGCGCACGACATCCGGGGGCCGGGTGCCGCCGAAGTCGGTCCGCAGCACGACCTCGGGATCGAGCACCCTGACGAGCGCGTCGAAATCCGCCGTTCGCGCGGCCGCGTAGAAGGCATTCACCACCTTCCGCTGGCGGGCCAGATCCGGGTCGGGCCGAGGGATGTCGGCGTCGTGCACGCGGCGCCGCGCCCGGCTGGCGAGCTGCCGGGCGGCGGCGGGGCTGCGGCCCACCATGTCGGCGATCTCACCGAAGGGCACGTCGAACATGTCGTGGAGCACGAACGCCAACCGCTCCCCGGGGGTGAGCCGTTCGAGCACGACCAGCAACGCCAGCCCCACCGAGTCGGCCAGCAGCGTCTCCTGCTCCGGGTCGGGCTCTCCGTCCGAGACGACCAGATCGGGCAGGTGCGCGGCCAGCGGGTCCTCCCTGCGGCGCCGGCGGGACCGCAGCTGGTGCAGGCACTCCCGCGCGACGATGGTGGTCAACCAGCCGCCGAGGTTGTCGATCCCCTCCGCGTCGGCCCGGCTCAACCGCAGCCACGCGTCCTGCACCGCGTCCTCGGCCTCCGCCACCGAGCCCAGCATCCGGTAGGCCACGGCGCGCAACCGCGGCCGCTCCCGCTCGAACCGATCGGCCAGCCACCCGGTCTCGTCCATCGACTCACACCGTCCTGTCGTCAAGGCCCACCAGAACGAGCCCCGAGACGCCCCCGATGTGACGGCGCTACCGCAGCTGTGGCGCCACCCGCTCGGCGATCAGGTCGATCTGGTCGAGGTCGGTGAGGTCGAGCGTCTGGACGTAGACGCGGGTGATCCCGGTCCGTTCCCGCCAGCGGCCGAGCCGGTCGACGATCTCGGAGGGCGAGCCGGCGAGCGGGTTGGCGCGCAGGTCGTCCGGGCTCTGGCCGTACCCTTCGCCGCGCCGGGCGACCTCGGCGTCGGTGTCGCCGAGCACCAGCGTGTGCGCGCAGGAACGGACGATCTCGGAGGGGTCGCGGCCCAGGTCGGCGCAGGCCTGTTCGAGCCGGTCGAACCGCGCGACGGTCTCCTCCAGCGTGGAGAACGGCACGTTGAACTCGCTCGCGAACCGGGCGGCCAGCGCGGGCGTCCGCCTCGGCCCCTTGCCGCCGATGATCACCGGGATCGGCCGGGCCGGCTTGGGCAGCGCGGGGGAGTCGACCAGCGTGTAGTGCTCGCCGGTGAACGAGTAGGTCTTCCCGGCCGGCGTCTCCCACAGCCCCGTGACGATCTCCAGCTGCTCGGCCAGCCGCGCGAACCGCTCGCCCAGCGGCGGGAACGGGATGCCGTAGCCGGTGTGCTCGGCCTCGAACCAGCCCGCGCCCAACCCGAGCTCCACCCGCCCGCCGGACATCTGGTCGGCCTGCGCGACGGCGATCGCGAGCGGCCCGGGCAGCCGGAAGGTTGCGGACGTGACGAGCGTGCCGAGCCGGATCCGCTCGGTCTGGACGGCCAGCGCCGACAGCGTCGTCCAGGCGTCGGTGGGGCCGGGCTCGCCGGAGGCACCGTCGATAGCGCTGCCCATCGCTCGGTAGTGGTCGGAGCGGAAGAACGCGTCGAACCCGGCGGCCTCGGCGGCCCGCGCGACGCGCAGCAGATCGGAGTAGGAGGCGCCCTGCTGGGGCTCGGTGAAGATCCTGAAGTCCACAATTCGACCTTAGCCCCGACAGAGGATGTCGCGGTCCGGGCGCGTCCCGGTGACCAGGAACTCGGTCACCGTCCGGTCGCCGCAGGCGTTGCCGTTGGCCAGGTACGCGCCGTGGCCGCCGGAGTCCACGCTGACCATCCGCGCCCGCTCACCCAGCGCGGCGCGCATCTGCAGCGCGCCCCGGTGCGGGGTGGACGGGTCGCGCAGGTTCTGGACGAGCAGCACGTTCGCCGGGCCGTGCGCGCCGACCCGCACCGGCGGCTCGAACGGCTCGGGCCAGAACGCGCACGGGAAGATGTTCACCGGCATGCCGGCGGTGAGCGGGAACGCCTCCCGGTTGCGCGCCACCGCGCCCTGGTACTCCGGGCCGGGCGGTGGCCACCTGACGTCGTTGCAGATCGTGGCGATCAGGACCGCCGCGCTGTTCTGCAGCTCGGCCTCGGGCGGGGACGGCATGGCGGGCAGCGGGCCGCGCGCCTGTGCGGCTCGCATCAGCCCGGCCAGCTTGGGGAAGCCGGAGTCGGAGTAGAGCGCGCTGAGCATCGTGTCGCGCAGGACGTTGCCGCTGAGCGTCCCGCCACCGCCGGGCCAGGGCAGCGGTTCGCGGTCCAACCTGGCCGCCAGCCGCAGGAACGTCGCCCGCACCGCGCCAGGGTCGGCGCCGAGGTGGTACTCGCCGTCGCGGGCCGAGGCCCAGGCGGCGAAGTCGGGGAACCGGTCCTCGATGGCCGTCGAGTAGTTGACCGCCCAGCCCCGGGCCACCAGGTCCGGGTTCGGGTCGTCGTTGCTGTCCAGGACCACGCGGTCGGTGTGCTCACCGAACATCGTCGCGTACACCGCGCCGACGTAGGTGCCGTAGGACACGCCCCAGTACGAGATCCGCTCCACCCCGAGCGCCTGCCTGATCCGGTCGATGTCGCGGGCCTCGTTGCCGGTGCTGATGTGCCTGACCAGCTCGCCGCCGCGCTCGGCGCAGGCCCGCGCGACCCGGCGCGCGCGGGCGACGTTCTCGGAGATGTCGCCGTCCGGCGCCGGCCAGGGGCGCAGCGCCGCGAGCGTCGTGTCCTCCGGCCCGAGCCGGCAGCTCACCGGCGTGCTGGCGGCCATCCCCCTGGGGTCGAACCCGATGATGTCGTAGCGGTCGAGCACCTCCGGAGGCAGCCGCTTGACGTGCGTGCTCGGGCGGTACAGCGCCGAGCTGCCCGGCCCGCCGGGTATCAGCAGCAGCACCCCGTGCCGCTTCTCGGGCACCGCCGTCCTGATCCGGGACACCGCCAGCGAGATCCGCCGGCCCTCGGGCTCGCGGTAGTCCAGCGGCACCGACACCGACCCGCACTCCTGCCGTGGGTCCAGCTCGACCCCCGGCGGCGCGGGCGCACACGGACCCCACGCCACCTGACCGTCACGCGCCGGGCCGTCCCCGGAGCATCCGGCCAACGCGGCGACCGACACGGCGAACGCGGCGAGCGCCCGGCCGACCCTGTTCACGAAGGTCCTCGTCCTGTCCACCGCGCCAACATGCCGCACCGGACGGACCTGTGCACAATTTTTTGTGCACAGGTGTCGTCAGGCGGGGTAGTCGACGGGCGTGAGGTAGCGCGGGTCCTTGTGCGCCTGCCAGTACCGCTCGCGGATCAGGCGGGTCGTCGCCCCCACCCGGCCGTCGCCGACGGGTCGGCCGTCCAGCGAGGTGATGGGCATGACGCCGCCGGCGGTGGAGGTGGCGAAGGCCTCGGTGGCGGTGCGGAACGTCGACTCCGACAGGTCCACGGCCACCGCCTCGATCCCTTCCTCGGCGGCGAGCTCGAGCACGGTGCGGCGCGTGATGCCCTCCAGCGCGCCGCCGGCCGGGGTCAGCAGGCGCTGTCCGACCAGCGCGAAGAGGTTGTAACCGGCGCCTTCGGTGATGTTGTCGTCCCGGTCGAGCAGGATCGGATAGTGCGCGCCACGGTCGTAGGCCTCGAAAAGGCCTCGGGTGAGGTCGCCCCAGTGGAAGTTCTTGACGGTGGGGTCGACGGAGCTGGTCGGGATTCGGCGCACGGTCCGGGTGATGACGGCGTCCATTCCCATTTCGGCCTGCTCGGGCCGCAGCAGCCAGACATACGGAATGGCGTAGGCGTAGAAACGGTTCTCGAATGTCCTCGGATCGCGTGAGCCGTGGCGGGCGACTCCACGGGTGCAGAGCATCTCGACATACGCTTCGCGCAGGCCGGACACCCGGGCGAGGTCGAGCAGAATGCGCGTCATCTCGGCGCGGTCGTAGGGCGGCGTGAGCCGCAACATCCGGCAGCTCCGCTCGAATCGGTCCAGGTGGTCGTCGAGGCGGAAGAAGGCCCCGTCCCACACCGCGACGACGTCATAGGTGACATCCGAACGCGAGAACCCGGTGTCGACGAGAGATATCTTCGCCCGCTCGATCGGCACCAGTTCACCGTCGACAAAGGCGGCACCATGCTCGAACTCTGAGGTCATGAATGCAGGCTACTGAGCGTCTCAGTCCAGGCGCAGCGTCCGGTCCACGATGTGCGCGGCCACCTGCTCGGTCGGTTCGTCGGCGGCGAACGCGTGGGCACGGATGAGGGCGAGCGCGTCGCTGACCGGGCAGCGGCGTTGGGCGGCCAGCATGCCGGCGGCCTGGTTGATCACGGCCTGCACGTCGGTCTCCCGCAGCAGCGGCATGCCCAGGCTGTTCTCGGTGTTGGGCAGCACGCTCTGGGCTATCGCGTCGGCGAGGTCGTCGACGGCGACCGGCGGGTCCGACGGTGCGTCGAAGGCGGTGAGCGCACCGAAGTAGCGGGTCTGGTCGTGCAGCGGGGCCGCCTCGACGGCCCGGATGCCCAGCGCCGCCACCGCCGGGCCGTAGTGCGGCCAGCGGGTGGGGATCTCGACGCCCCTGGCTGTGACGTTCTTGCGGTGGGCGGCGGCATCCTGCCCGGGCCCCTCGTGCAGGGTGTACTCCAGGTCGAGGGCCGCCCGGGCGGCTGGGGTGGAGGCCGAGCGCAGCGCCTCGGCGTTGTGCACGTCGAGCAGGGTGATGCCCACGCCGGTGGCCCCCAGCGCGCCGGCGATCGCGGTGATGAACGGCGGCCGGGCGGTCCGCGGAATCCGCTGGTCGAGCCAGGTGAGCAGCTTCTCGGCGTACGCGGTGTGCAGGCAGCTGGCCGCGAGGTGACGCTGCTGGTTGCGCCGGAACAGGGTGGCCATCCGGCGGTGGTGCCCGCGCATGGCGGCCGGGCCGACGTCGGCGAGCTGCTCGTGGCGGACGGCGACGGCGGCTGCCCGCGCGCCCCGTTCCTTCTCCTGGGCCGCCTCGTGCAGGACCTGCTCGATGTTCGGGAGAGCATCTCCATACCCGCCCACGAGCCGAGCCTACGCCGATCCGGCGCCGGTCACCCGGGTTGTTCCGGGTTCGGTCTGTTCCATCAGAATCACCACGCCACCGCCGCTGCTGTCCAGTGGTGAGCAGGTGATCGTGCAGGTGATCGCCCGGCCCTTGCGGTTGACCGCGTCCACCTTGACCGGCCCGGTCCGCCGGGAGAGCGCGAGGCACTCCGCGAGCGGCTCGCGCAGCTTCTCGGTGGGCAGCCCGAAGTCGAGGCTGAAGAACTCCTGGCGGCCGACCTCCTCGGTCCGCAGGCCCCACAGGTCCTCGGCGCCCCGGTTCCAGCTCCACACCCGCAGCTCGCCGTCCAGCACCACCACGCCGGCGGCGAGGCTGGCCAGCACGCCTTCGAGGTAGGTGCGCGCCTCACCGAGCTCGGTGCCGCGCACCCGCAGCTCCTCGTTCATCGTCTCCAGCTCCTCGTTGCCGGACTGGAGCTCTTCGTTGGTGGTTTCGAGCTCTTCGTTGGTGGACTGGAGCTCCTCGTTCGTGGTCTCCAGCTCCTCGATGCTGGACTGAAGCTCTTCGTTGGTGGTTTCGAGCTCTTCGTTGGTGGACTGCAGCTCCTCGTAGGCGGTCTCCAGGTCCTCCCGGTTGCGCTTGATCTCCCGCTGCAGCCGGGTCGTCGCCGTCACGTCGACGAACATCACCGAGGACCCGACCGGGAGCCCGTCGCCGCCCCACAGCGGTTGCACGGTGACGTCGAGGTACTGCACGTCGTCGGAGTTCACCCTGCGTTCGGCGGCGTTGATCCGGATGCTGCGCCGCTCGCCGTGCGCCAGCTCGATGAGCGAGCGCAGCTCCACGGGCCGGTAGGAGATCTCCAGGTCACGGAAGGGCCGGCCGACGTCGTGCGGGGTCAGCCCGAACTGCGCCCTGGCCTGGCCGTTGATCATCTCGACGTTGCCGTCGACATCGATGGCGATCATGACGTTGGGCGCGCCGTCCAGCACCATGTCCCGCAGCAGCCGCCGCCGGGTGGCGTCGCGCTTCTCGGCAACGCTTGCCGCCTCGAAGGCCACCGGCAGCGTCTGGTGCGGGCGGCGCGCCTCACCGGGACGGCGCCGGAAGACGCGCTGGCGCATGTTCGAGACCTCGAACCGGTCGCCGTCGGAGAGCAGCATCTCGGCCTTGCCGAGGAACAGGTAGCCCTCCTCGCGCAGCGCGAAATGGAACCGGTCGATGATCTGGGTCTGCGCCTCAACGTTGAAGTACATCAACGTGTTGCGGCACGTCAGCAGGTTCAGCCGGGAGATCGGCGCGTCCCGGGTGATGTCGTGCCTACCGAAGATCACCCTGCGGCGCAGGTCGGTCCGGAAGCTGAACCTGGAGTTGCTCTGTTCGAAGTACTTCTCGCGCAGCTCGGCGGACAACGGTTCGAGGGAGCGCGCGCTGTACGTGCCGCCCCGGGCCTCGTGCAGGGCCTCCTCGTCGACATCGGTGCCGTAAATCTTCACCCGTTTGAGATAGTCGTCGACCCCGAGCGCCTCGGCGAACGCGATCGCCAGCGAGTACGCCTCCTCGCCGCTGGAGCAGCCGGCGCTCCACACCCGGATCTCCTCGCCGGCGGGAATGTCGGAGAGCAGCTCGGGAATGATGTCCCGTTGCAGGTAGTTCCACGCCTCGGGGTCGCGGAAGAACCCGGTGACATTGATCAGGATCGTGTTGAAGAGCTGCTCGAACTCCTCGGCGCTGGTCTCCAGCAGGTCCTGGTAGCTGGGGAAGTCGACGACGTCGACGGCCATCATCCGCTTGCGGATGCGCCGGACCAGCGAGGAGCGCTTGTAGCCGGTGAGGTCGAACCCGCGCGAGTCGCGCACGAACACCAACAGGCGCTCGAGGTCCTCGTCGGGGGCGGCGGCGATCCGGTCGTCCATCACGACCGACCGGCCTGGACCAGGCTGCGGATCACCGGGGCGACCTCGGCCAGCGGCAGCACGAAGTCGGGCGTGCCGGTCGCCGCGGCGGCGCCCGGCATGCCGCCGAACTCCGCGGTCTCCGGATCCTCGACGACCACGGTTCCACCTCGAGACTTGATTGCGCTCACACCCATCGCACCGTCACTTCCCGACCCGGTCAACACGCAGGCGATCGCGGCGGCGCCGTAGGCCCCGGCGACGGACTCGAACAGCAGGTCGGCCGACGGGCGGACGAAGTGCACCAGCTCGCTGCTGGACAGCGTCAGCACGCCGGCGTGCCCCACGAGCAGGTGCCGGTTCGGCGGCGCGATGTGCACGACCCCGGGCTCGACGCGCTCGTCCTGCTCGGCGAGCTTGACCCGCAGCCGGGTGCGGCGGGCCAGCACCTCGGCGATCACCGTCTCGTGCCGGGGGTCCAGGTGCTGCACCACCAGCACCGGCACCGGGAAGTCGGCGGGAAGATCGCCGAGGACGCTCGTGAGCGCCCGGATCCCGCCCGCCGACGAGCACACGGCCACCACGTCGAACCGATCGGCGTCGCCGCTCGCGAACTCGGCCGGGCTCGATTCCGACGACGGGGCGCTCACGCCGCCCGGCCGCCGCCGCGCCGAGGCACCTGACACGCCACGAGCCTACTCACCGGGCGCCGCGAGCCTCAGCGCCCGGCATACGCCGCCCGGCGGGTCGGGTCGAGGCCTCCTCCCGTCCAGCCGGAAGCCAGATAGATCGTCAGCACCTCGGGCAGCCGCGCGACGTTCAGCAGGGACAGCACCTGCTCGCTCAGGCCGACCAGCCGGAGCCAGCCACCCCGGCCCCGCGCCTCGAGGTAGCTCTCGGTCAGGACCCGGAAAATCGCGGTGGGGCACTCGGTGACGCCGGAAAGGTCGACGGCGAGGTGCGGACCGGTGCCGCCCTGCGTGGCATGAATCTGCTCGCGCAGGACGAATCGGAGATCCTCGACCCCGGCGACGCTCAGCGCGCCCCGGGCGGTGATCAATGCCATCGGAAATAATTCGACAGACGGGTTGCCGGCCACGTCGTGTTCCGTCGACATCGGAACCGCATGCGGCCTCGCGCCGTTGATCGGCGGCGCGGATGGTAGGGACACAGCCCGAGACATGGCCCGACTTTCGTGTGGCTTGGGTGGAAGGAAAGAGATCCGCGCCGCCGGGGTCTCGGGCAACGAGCACCACACGGTAGCGCCGCCCATGTCTCGGACAGTCACGCAGGGGTGCCGTTTTGATAACCAATAATCCGATGGCCGAGGGTAGTTGCCGCTGAGGTCGGCGTGAGTAGAGTGGCCCCGAGCTGACGGCGCAGCGTGGCCCGGATCCGGCTCGTCACGTGACGCCTTCCGGGAAGAACCAACCGGTATGGAAATTCGCACCACCGATCCGCTCGCCGTAAAGATCGCTCGGGCGCTCGCGACGCTCGCCGACACCGGCGTGCCCGACTTCGACCAGGCGGCGTTCGCGGGGCTGCTCGTCGGGCAGTGCGTCGAGCTGGTCGGCGTGGACGCGGCCGGCCTGTTGCTCGCGGACCAGGGCGGGATCCTCGACGTGATCGCGGCGTCCAGCGAGCCGGCGCGGACGGTGGAGCTGTCCGGGCTGCGCGGCCACGAGGGCGCCGGCATCGAGTGTTACCGCAGCGCGGGGCGGGTGCAGTCGGCCGACCTCGGGCGCGAGCGGGCCCGGTGGCCCCGGTTCGCCGGCGCCGCGCGGGCGGCCGGCTTCGCCTCGGTCAGCTCGCTGCCGATGCGGTCGCGGGAGCGGGTCATCGGCGCGATGAGCATGTTCGGCGCCTCGGCCGGGGCGCTGGACGACAACCGGCTCGTGCTCGGCCAGGCGCTCGCCGATGTGGCCACCATCGGCCTGCTCAACCACCGCACCCTGCGCCGGCACGAGACGCTGGTCGAACAGTTGCAGGGCGCGCTGGAGAGCCGGGTCCTGATCGAGCAGGCCAAGGGCATCCTGGCGGTGCGTCGCCAGCTCGGGGTGGAGGAGGCGTTCGCGGTGCTGCGCGCGCACGCCCGAGGCCACAACCGCCGCCTCACCGACGTGGCGCGGGCGGTGGTCGACTCGACGGGCGACGCCGACGACCCGCTCGACGGCTCGTAATGCCGATCCTGGGGCCGACCAGGCGGGAAAGCCGCCAGCCGAGCGCGTACACCGCGAACCCCAACCCGGCGCCCTGAACCGCCCCCACGAGGAACTGGCGCACCCAGTCGTACGTGCTGACCCCGCTCACCGGATCGGTGAGCGCGACACCCGCGCCGGCGGCCGCGCCGACCGCGATCCCACCCAGCACCCACGCGCGGACCCTCCCGGATAGGCACGGCCACCGGCCGTCGCGCACCGGGCGAGCGCGGCGGTACCAGCGCAGGGCGACGATGCCGAGCAGCAGCAGCCCACCGAGCGAGGACGCATAGCCGATCACGTTGTACAGCCGGTGAGGGCCCACGACCGGCTCGCGCAGCACATCCCACCGGGACACCGCCGCACCGTGGGTGTGGGTGAGGCTGTCCCAGGCCAGATGGGTCGCGGCGCCGACGGCCACCGATGCGACCGCGAGGGCACCGGCCCGCCAGGAGCGCACGCGGGCGGTGAGCTCCGCCGCGGCGACGCGGGAGCGCGGATCGTCGGGAACCAGCGCCAGGCACAGGTGTCCCAGGGCCGCCAGCGCGGCCCCGAGCAGGAGGTCGATCCCGAGCAGGCCGGCCAACGAATGGGTCAGGGCCGGACCGCCGGGCACCGGGAGGTAGTACGCCACGTCCGGAGCGATCGAGCCGGCCACCAGTCCGGGGAACCACAGCACCCTTCTCATCGGCAGTACCGCCGCCGGATGGGCGAGCGTGAACGGCATACCAACCCCTGTATCGCGATGTGGCGTTCCGACGAGTGGCAGCCTCGTCCGGTTCTGGTCACGAATGGGCCGGACCGGCCTGCCGCTCGCACCGATCATTTCAGTGCGGTCCGGTGATCTTCTGGTCGGGCTCATCGGAAGCCGACAAATCCGGATACCATTACGCCGGTGCGGGTCCGCGACCTGATCGAGATGCTGGATGCCTCGGTTACGGTGCTCACCGCCCGATACCGGCTGGATGACGACATTCGCTGGGTGCACGTCACGGACCTGCCCGACCCGGCGCCGTACCTGCACGGCGGCGAGCTGATCCTGACCAGCGCGCTCTGGTACCGGGGGCCGGCCGACGCGGAACAGTTCATCGGCGGACTGGTCTCGCGCGGGGTACGGGCGGTGGGCATTGCCCTGATCGGAAACGCCACGATTCCGCGCGCCCTCATCAGCACGTGTGCCGAGCGCGACGTATTGCTGATCTCGCTTCCGGACATTCCTTTCATGGACGTCACGGAGATCGCCATCGCGCGGTTGATGGAGGAACGGCATGCCGGGTCGGCGCGGGCGGTGTCGTTGGGCCGGCGGGTGGCCGAGCGGGGTGGCGACGCCGTCACCGCACTGCTGGACGTGCTGCGGCGGGAGGTCGGGGCGCCGTGTTGGATCCTGGGGCGCGACGCGCTGCCGGCGACCGGCCCGGACGGACCGCCGGGTCACGGGTTGCTGCGCGCGGTGTGGGCCGAGGGCTTCGGCCAGCACGCGCGGTGGCGGCAGGTCACCGAGATCCGGGCGCCGCACGGGCGGGCGCTGACCCTGCTCGCGGTGCGCGCCGAGCACGAGCCGCACGCGACGCCGCCACCGGCCGTGCTGGTGTACGAGGCGCCGCTGGCGCTGGTCCAGCCGCACGCGGCCACCGTGGTGGCGCTGGCCGAACGCTGCCTGCCGATGGCCACCGAGGCCGGCCGCGACCGGCGGCGGCTGCGCCGCAAGGCCGCCGAGGACGCGCTGGCCCAGGGTGCGGACGGGGTTGCCCGGGGCGGCGAGGTCACCGTGCTGGTGGCGGGGCCGGTCGAGGACGGCGAGCTGGCCGCCGACGCGCTGGAGGCCGCCGTCCGGCTGTCCGGCGTCGGCGTCGGTGTCGGCGAGCTCGCCGACCCGCCGGTGGCCGCGACCGCGCGCGAGGGGCGGGTGCTCGCGGTCCTCGAGGCGGCCGCCCGCGACCCCGCGCGCCTCGCCGAGGCGGTGTGGCGGGAGCTGCGCACGGTGCTGGGGGCCTCGGCCGCCGTGGGCCTGGCGACCGGCGCGGGCGGCCCGCACGGGTGCCTGGTCGAGGCCGCCGAGGCCTACCGGGTGGCGCTGCTGCCCGGCCGTGAGCGGTGGGCGACGGCGCGCGAGGCGGCCTCACACGTGCTGCTGCTGGCCGACGCCTCCGCCGGCGTGCGCCGGGTGCTGTACGCCGGCACGCTGGAGCCCGTGCTGCGCCACGACGCCGCGCACGGCACCGACCTGGCCCGTACCCTCGCCGTCTTCCTCGACCACGCCTGCTCCTGGCAGCGAACGGCCGAGGTGCTCCACCTGCACGTCAACAGCCTGCGCTACCGGGTGCGCCGGATCGAGGAGCTGACCGGCCGCAACCTCGGCGACATGGCCGACCGGGTGGACATGTACCTGGGCCTGCGCGCCGGCGGCCCCACCTCGTAGGAACCTCCAGCCGAACCAGGACAGGTTCTGAGCAATCACCACTGTCTCGCCCGGCCCGGCGCGCACCACACTCGTGACTGCCGCGAAGGGAGCACGCATGGACCAGCCGCTCGACCCCCGTTCCAAACGCCTGGTGCTCGCCTCGGCGGATCTCGACGCGCTGCGCAGGCCGGTGCTGGAGGCGTCGACGCTGCCCCCGTCGTGCTATCGGTCCCGGCAGGCCTACGAGGCCGAGGTCGAGCACATCTTCCTCAAGGAATGGGTCTGCGTGGGCCGGGTCGATCACATCCCGAACCCGGGCGACTACCTCACCGAGACGATCGTCGGCCAGCCCGTCCTGGTGGTGCGCACCCACGAGGGCCGGATCCGGGCGCACCTGAACGTCTGCCGGCACCGCGGCTGCAAGATCATGGAAAGCGCCGGGACGGCGAAGTCCATCAAATGCCCCTACCACGGCTGGATGTACGGGCTCGACGGCGATCTGCGGGCCACGCCGGACTTCAAGGAGACCGTCGGGTTCGACAAGGCGGACTACGGCCTGCATCCGGTGCGCACCGAGGTCTGGGAGGGCTTCATCCTGGTCAACCTGGATCCGGGCGCGACGCCGTTCGTCGACCGGGTCAGCGACGTCGACGTCTGGGGGCTCTCGCACTACGAGGTGGGCCGGCAGGTCACGCTGCACCGCTGGACGTTCGACCTGGCGTGCAACTGGAAGACCTACGTGGAGAACTACATCGAGTCGTACCACGTGCCCTGGGTGCACGCGAAGACGCTCGGGGCGGGCTCGACGCTCAAGGACGAGGTCTACCACCCGAACATCACCGACAAGCAGTGGGACCTGATCTGCTCGCCCGGCCCGAGCATGTCGCTCAGCGACGACCGCGACCCCCGGTTCCCGGTCAGCGAGGGGCTGCGGAACGTGCCTGCCCAGTTCCTCGGCCTGCCGGTCTGGGTGTGCTACCCGGGGTTCGCCATCATCCCGATGCTGGACTGCACGCTCTGGCACAACATCGTCCCGCTGGGCCCCGAGCGGATGGAGCTGACCATGGGCCTGTCGTTCGGGGCGGAGGTGGCGGCGGCGTACGCGGCGGGCGACGAGCGCACCCGGGAGATCGTGGACAGCTACGTCCGCAACCAGGAGACGATCGCCGCCGAGGACAACGACATCTGCGAGCGCCAGCAGCTCGGGCTGGCGGCGCGGGCCGCGACGCCGGGGCGGTTCTGCAAGCACGAGGTGCTGGCCTGGAAGTTCGACAACTGGGTCGCGCGGATGGCCTACACCGACGACCGCGCGCTGGCGGCCGTCCGGTGACGGCTCGGGTCGTCGACCTGTGCGGGTACGTCCTGCCGGCCGCCGAGCTGCTCTACGAGCGCGGGGACGGCCCGCTGCGCGGGCACTGGTCGCGGCTGGAGGCGCACCTCGAACCGACCGCCGTGACCCCGGGGGTCGGCGACTGGACGAGGCCGTACCTGCGGTTCGTCCGGGACGCCGGTCCCGCCCTGCCCCGGCCGCCGGCCGGGCGCGACGACGTCGAGCCGGGCGTGCTGCACGACAACCCCTCCGGCCGGCTGCGGGCGCTGGACCGGGTGGGCATCGACGTCCAGTTCATCCACCCCGGGCCTGGGGTGGACGCGGTCAGCTCGCTCGGGGTGGACGTGGCCGTCGCCCTGCTCGCCGCCTACAACCGCTATGTCACCACGTACTGCGAGGCCGACCCCGACCGGCTCAAGGCGGTGGTCCAGGTGCTCGGCGCGGAGCCCGCCTGGTCGGCGTCGGAGATCCGCGACCTGGCCGCCGACCCGTCGGTGGCAGGGGTCACGGTCCACCTGCCGGTCGACGTCTCGCCGGACCACCGGAACTTCGACGGCGTGTGGGACGCGCTGGAGCAGACCGGGCTGCCGCTGGTCTACCGCCCTGGCAGCGCGGCCAGGCTCTGGGCGCCGCCCCGGCTGGCGTCCTACCTGCACCACACCGGCGTGCTCGACAGGTGGCCGGGTGTGCGGATGATCCTGGTGCACGCTCCGGTCGGGGAGTCGTACGGGCGCCTGCTCTGGGCAGTGCCGACCGTTGACTTGGCCGACCCTGCCGGGTTGCTCTGGGCGTCACACTTCCCGTTCGACGACCCGCGACACACGGCCGACCAGATCCGGCGCGCCCGCCGGGGCGACGGGCACGGCCGGGTAGATCCGTGGACCGGTGTCAGTGGTGCAGTACGAAGTCCGTCACCAGGCGGTTGAACTCGGCCGCGTGTTCCAGCTGCGCCCAGTGCCCGCAACGGTTGATCAGCACCGCCCGCGAGTCCGGGATGTTCGCGGCCAGGAAGAGCGTCGACTCGAACGACACCACGCGGTCGTCGCGGCCGTGGATCAGCAGCGACGGCGCGGTGATCCCGGAGACCGCCGCGAGGTCGAGCCAGCGCGGGATCGGCGCCTTCGGCGCGGCGGCGGCGACGTTGCGCAGGTGCTCGGGACGCGCGAGCGCCGCATCCGACCGTTCCTGGCACAGCTCGGGCGTCGCGAACCGAGTCCGGTCGTAGACCATGATCTCGACCAGCCGGCGCATGCCCTCCGGCGAGGCGTCGGAGTACGCCTCGAACATGATCTTCAGGCCCTCGCTGGGCCCGCCGCCCGCGCCGAAAAGGAACGGCTTCATCTGGATCGGCGGCCCCATCGTGACCAGGTGCGACACCCGCTCGGGACGCTCGGCGGCCAGCCGCAGCGAGGTGTGCCCGCCCATCGAGTTGCCGACGAACGCGGCCCTGTCGATGCCGAGCGCGTCCAGGAGCTGGCAGGCGGCCTCGACGTGGTCGAGGGTGTCGAAGTCCGCCTCATCGGAGTCGCCCCAGCCCGGCATGTCCGGGGCGACCACCCGGAAACGCCGCGACAGCGCGGCCATGTTCGGCGCGTAGTTGCTCCGGCCGGTCGCACCGGGCCCGCCGCCGTGCAGCAGAACCAGCGGGTGCCCCTCGCCGGCCTCCCGGTAGTGGATCTTCCAGTCGCGGGTCCGTACGTAGGCCATCAGCGCTCGCCTCCGGGGACGACGGCCGCCCGGAGCCGTTCGGCGAGGGCTTCCGGCGCCCGGTGGCCCCACCAGTGCAGTTGGTCGAGCGTGCGGACCTCCCAGGTCGCGTCGTCGATGAGCAGGCCGCCCCAGCCGTACTCGACGGAGAAGCCGGACGGCGTGCGGACGTAGAAGCTGAACATGTGATCGTTCGGGTGCATGCCCAGCGTCATCTCCAGCGGCTGTCTCGCGTCGAGGCAGCGGTCGTAGGCGAGGCCGACGTCGCGGATGTCGGCGACCTCGAGCATGAAATGGTGCGTGCGCTTCGGGTGCGGCAGCTCCCCGAACGCGACGGTGTGGTGGCGCGGGTTGCAGTGCAGGAACGCGAGATCCGCGACCACGCCCGGCTCGACCTCCTCGACGATGACGTCGCTGAGCTTGAAGCCCAGCAGATCCCGGTAGAACGCCAGGTAGGTCTCGCGCGGCACGTCGTTCGCCACCAGCACCTGGTGCCCCGCGCCGCCGGAGCCGGTGACGAAACCGCCGAGCAGGAGCTCGCTGTGGAACGGTGTCGGCGCGTCGGCGAGGCCGGTGACGAGCTCGAGCTCGTTGCCCAGCGGATCGGTGACGAGCACGATCCGGTCGACCTGTCGCGCGGCGGCCAGCTCGGCGTCGCCGTCGACGGTGTCGACGCCCGCGCCCCGCAGCCGTGCCACCAGGGAGTCCAGTGCCTCGGCCGACTCCAGTTCGTACCCGCTGCGGGCGAGATCGTCGGCCGGTCCTTCGGCGAGGATCCAGCGGTGCGCCCTGTCGTCGGTGCGCAGGGTGAGGCCGTCGGCGGACTTCTCGCCCGGCCGCATGCCGAGCAGGGACACCGCGAAGCGTTCCCACTCGGCGAGGTCGCTGACCTCGTAGACGACGTAGGCGAGCTCTGTCACTCCGGTCATCGGGTTCCTTTCGGTACGGCGAGGCCTGTCTTGTCGGCCGCCGCGACGAACTTGTCGGGACGCACGGCGATCGCCTGGACGCCGTAGCGGTCGAACCACGGCAGCAGCGCGTTCTCGAGATCCACGAGATCGGTGGCCGCACGGGTGTAGGCGGTGCGGGGCCGGATGGCGACGTAGGACGCGCGGAGTGCGTCCCAGGCCGTCCTTTCCTCGGACGTCAGCAGGGTTGCCGGGTCGACATCGTTGCCGAGCAGGACGAAACCGTGGGGCAGCAACGCATCCAGCCGGTCCATCCGGCCGATGGCGTCGCAGGCGAGCGGCTGCGGGAGATACCGGCCGACGACGGACGCGTCCCCCGTATCCCCGCGCAGCCATCCGGCGGTGAGGGTGGGCGGCGCGCTGAGCGGTGGCTCCCAGGGCGTGACCAGGTTCGGCGGGACGGCGTTCATCGCCTCGATCTCGGCCGGGCTCGCCTCCTGCTTGATCACGCGGCCCAGCGCGACCGCCATGCCGGTGTAGAGCTCGGCGGACGGGCGGCGCTCGGGTTCGTAGGTGTCGAGCCAGTGCTCGCCGAGCTCGCCGCCAACGATCCCGGCGATCTTCCAGCCGAGGTCGTACGCGTCGCGCATCCCGGTCTGCATGCCCGCGCCCGCCCACGGCGGCATCAGGTGCGCGGCGTCGCCGGCCAGGAACACCCGTCCCTGACGGTACGTTTTGGCCATCCGTACGTGGTGGCGGTAGAACGCGTACCGGTGGATCTCGACGTCGTCCTCGGTCACGCCCAGCGCCCGCAGCAGCGGCCAGACCTCGTCGTCCGTCGGGAAGTCGGCCTCCGACTCGCCGGGCTTGAGCGGGATCTCCCAGCGGTGGTTGCCCGCCGAGAGCGCGATGTCGACGACCGGGCGATCGCGGTCGGTCCAGAACGTGAGGAAGTCGCGGTCCGGCCACCAGCGCCTGACCCGGCAGTCGATGACGATCCACAACGTGTCACCCGTGTCGCCGCGCATCGGGATGCCGAGCATCTTGCGCACCGGGGACGAGCCGCCGTCGGCCGCGATCGCGTACCGGGCGCGGACGGCGGTCTCGGCCCCGGTCTCGCGGTCGCGGGCGGTGACCGTCACGCCGCGCCGGTCGTGCTCGACCGCGACGACCTCGGCGCCGAACCGGACGGTCAGGCCGTCGAGCTCGTCGCCGCACCGGCGCAGCTCGGCTTCCAGCGCCGGCTGGTAGATGTTGTAGAAGCGCGGCCTGCTCCCTCGGGTGCCGAGCGTGCTCGGCGGGTGCTCGACGCGCATCACCTCGCGGCCGTCGTAGGTCACCCAGCGCAGCGCCCGCTGTGGCTCGACGACGCGCTCGACCCGGTCGTCGACGCCGAGGTCCTGCAGGATCCGCATCGTCCAGTCGTTGATCGTGACCGCCCGGGCTCGGGCGTAGACGTCCCGTTCCCGTTCGAACGCGACCACCCGGGCGCCCTTGCCGGCCAGGGTCAGCGCACCGACCAGGCCCGTCGGGCCGTAGCCGACGAGAGCGACGTCGGCGTCGTAGTGCTCGGTCATGCCGGCTCCCCGTTTTGGACCGGTCGTTCGGTTCGTTAGTGGTCACAGTCACATGCTGGCCGAGCGGTCGTCAAGCGGGAACGGCACGATTCCGGTACGCAGAAAAGTCGGGCCTACGCTGCTCGGCGTGGATACAGCGCGGGCCGGGAACCGGCGAGGACGGCGTTCCCGGGAGGAGATCCTCGACGCGGCGTCGCGGATCATGGCCGAACGCGGCTACTCCGCCACGACGATGTCGGTGCTGAGCGCGGAGACCGGTCTGCCGAGGAGCGCGATCTACCACCACTTCCAGTCCAAGGGCGGGCTGCTGTCGGCCGTGATGGAGCGCGGGGCGTACGAGTTCTTCCGGCACCTGCGCGAGTCCCAGGCCGATCCGCCCTCGGACCTGCCGCCGGCCGAGCTGCTGGGCTGGTTCCTGCAGCGCACCGGCGAGGTCTTCCTCGCCAAGCCCGACTTCCTGCGGCTGCACCTGATCCTGCTGATGAGCGCCGAAGCTGTCGAGGACGTCGAGGTGAAGGAGATCATCCAGCGGGTCCGCACCGACGGCCGCCGGCACATGCGCCGGATGATCTCCCGGTCGTGGGGGAGCCTCGGGCCGGAGGTCGCCGGCGAGGTGGGGGAGGCGCTGGACTACTTCGGCATCGCCGGGTTCGACGGCGCGTTCGTCGCCTGGCAGGCCGAACCCGAGCGCTCGATGCGCGACCAGATGGCGTTGCTGACCGAGGCCATGGTCGCCATCGCCGAACGCGTCATCGCCGCGCGTTAGCCGGTGGGGAGCGCGGTGGCCAGGTCGGGGCGGATGGTCAGGTGCACGCGGGTGTCGGCGGGCGGTGGTACGGCCGTGCCGCCCGGGAGGTCGACCCGGATGCGGACGCCCGGCTCGACGTCGCAGAGCACCTGGATCTGGTTGCCCATGTACACCGCCGAGTGCACGGTGGCCGGCGCCCCGGCGGCGGCGAGCTCGATCCCGTCGCCGGGGATGGCCAGGCAGGCGTCCGTGGCGTCCTCGGCCAGCCGGGGCGAGCGCCGCACCTCCAGCACCTGGCCGAGACAGCGGACCCGAGCCGTGTCACCGCCCGGCGGCGCCGCGTCGAGGACCTTCTCGCACGGCACGCAGTTGTGACCGCCGAAGAAGGACGCGACGAACGCCGTCTCCGGCCGGCCGTAGAGCCGCTGCGGCGTGCCGACCGCCTCCAGCTTCCCGTCCCGCAGCACCGCGATCCTGTCCGACAGGGTGAGCGCCTCCTCCCGGTCGTGCGTCACGTACAGGACGGTGTTGCCCAGCTCCTCGTGCAGCCGCCGCAGCTCGCCGGCCATCCGCACCCGAAGCTCGCGGTCCAGCGCGCCCAGCGGCTCGTCCATCAGCAGCATCGTCGGCTCGAAGGCCAGCGCGCGGGCCAGCGCCACCCGCTGCTGCTGGCCGCCGGAGAGCTGGCGCGGCAGCCGCCGGTCGTAGCCCTCCAGCCCGACCAGCGCGAGCACCTCCCTCGCCCTTCGGGCCCGCTCCGCCCGGCCCCGGCCGCGCACCTTCAGCCCGTACCCGACGTTCTCGATCACCGACAGGTGCGGGAACAGCGCGTAGTTCTGGAACACCATCCCGATGTCGCGCCCGCCCGGCGGGACCCGGGACACGTCGCGCCCGGCCAGCCGGATCAGCCCGTCGGTCACCGGCAGGAAACCGGCGATCATTCGCAGCAGCGTCGTCTTCCCCGAGCCGCTGGGCCCCAGGATGGTCAGGAAGGTGCCGGGCTCGACGTCCAGTGACACCCCGGCCACGGCGGTGACGTCGCCGAACCGCTTCACCACCGACTCCAGCCGCAGGCTCACGGCCGTTCTCCTCCCGCGCGCAGCCGGGCGGCGAGCAGCATCAGCGCGCCGGTCAGCACCATCAGCAGCGTCGCGATCGCCGTGATCAGCGGGTTGATGCCGGTGCGGAACGAGTCGAAGATCGCCTTGGGCAGCGTCACGACCTCGCCGCCGCCCAGGAAGTTGACCAGCACCGCCTCGTCGAACGTGGTCACGAAGCCGAGCACGGCGGCCGCCGCGATGGACGGCGCCAGCAGCCGCAGGGTGATCCCGACGGTGGCTCGCGTGCGGGACGCGCCCAGGCTCATGGCCATCAGCTCCAGGTCGACCGGGATTCGCCGCAGGCCCGCGCCGACGACCAGGATCACGAACGGCAGCGCCAGCACGGTGTCGGCCAGGATGACGCCGGCCACGCTGCCGATCAGGTGCAGGTCGGCGTAGAACGCGTAGAGCGCGACCGCGTAGGCCACGCCGGGCAGCACCAGCGGCGCCACCCCGAGCACCCGCAGCAGCGTCTTCCCCGGCAGCCGGCTGCGCTCGAACGCCAGCACCGAGGGCACCCCGACCACCGTGGCCAGCACCGCCGTGGGCACCGCGACCAGGAACGACTCCCACACGCTGGCCAGCCAGTAGCCCGAGCCGAACAGGTCGGCGTACTGCCGCGTACCCCAGCCGTCCGGCGGGAAGGCCATCGTGCGCTGGTCGGAGAACGAGAGCGCCACGACCAGCAGCACCGGCGCGATCATGAACACCACGGTGGCCGCCTTGAGCAGCCACTCCAGCCCGTACAGGGCGGTGGCGGTGCCGCCGCGCCGGATCCTCACGCCGCGACCGCCCTGGCCAGCCGCTCCCGCCCGACCACCCAGTAGCCCACCCCGACCACCGCGAGGCTGCCGACCAGCAGCACCAGCGCGGACACCGCCGCCGAGGTGACGTCGTAGAACTCGAAGACGTCCTGGTAGATCAACGACGCGGTGAACGGCGAGGACGGCCCGCCCAGCACCTCGGGCGTCAGGAAGAACCCGAGCGTGATGATGTAGACCAGCGTGCCGGTGGCCAGCAGGCTGGGCACCGCCAGCGGCACCACCGTGTCCCACACCGCCCGCAACCGCCCGGCGCCCAGTCCCTCGGCGGCGCGCGCCAGCTCGGGGTCGATCGTCCGGAACCCGGCCAGCAGCGGCAGCACCGCGAACGGCAGCATCTGGTAAGTCAGCCCGAGCACCACGGCGAACCGGTTGTACAGCAGCTCCACCGGCTCGTCCGCCATCCCGAGCAGCCGCAGCGCCCCGTTCACCACCCCGTGGCTCTCCAACAGGATCGTGAACGCGTACAGCTTGAGCACCGAGCCCATCAGGAACGGCACGATCATCGCCGTCCACAGCAGCAGCCGGTTCGCGCGCCGCTCGGTGACCCGCAGCGACCAGGCCACCACCGCGCCGACCGCCAGGCAGAGCACCGTCACCAGCGCCGAGTCCAGGAAGGTGATCCGGATGACGCGGGTGTTCGCCGGGTGGTCGAAGAACGCGGCGAGGTTGCCGAACCCGTGCGGCGGCCCCAGGGCGACGGTCACCAGCCGGCCCAGCGGATAGACCAGCAGGGCGGCGACCAGCAGCATCATCGGCAGCGCCAGCAGCACCCCGGCGCCCACGCCCCGCTCCGCCCGCCATGCCCTGCTTCGTGACCGGGGCCGCCGCGGCATCGTGCGCACCCGATCAGCCGGCGGTGAACCGCTGGAACGCCCGCTGCACCTCCGGCAGGTGCGCGACCAACCACTGGTCGTCCTCCGCCGTCGAGCTGTGCGCGGCGGGCAGCGCGTCCCAGGTGGCGGGCGGCACCAGCTCACGCAGCCGCGTCGTCGGCGTCGAGTAGGTGAGCGCCTCGGCCCAGCCGGCCTGGTTCTTCGGGTGGTCGGCGATCCAGCTCAGGTAGGCGAACGCGGCCGCCTTGTTGGGCGCGTCCCTGGTGACCACCATCGCGTCGTTGGTGCTCATCGAGCCGGCCCAGGAGACCTTCAGGTTCGGGATGCGGTTGCGCTGGACCAGGAACGCGCCCGGGTGGTCGATGTACTCGATCCCGACCTCCTTGTCGGCCAGCAGCTGCTGGGCCTGCGCCGGCGACTGCGCCCACACCGCGACCTGGGGCTTGATCCGGTGCAGCTTGCCGATCGCGCGGTCGATGTCCAGCGGGTACACCTGCGCCGGGGAAACACCGTCCGCGACCAGCGCGAAGTCCAGCACCGTCTGCGGCAGCCCGACCAGGATGCCCCGCCGGCCCGGGTAGGCGTCGACGTCCCAGAACTGCTGGGGGCTTTCGGGGCAGCGCCGCACCAGGTCGGGATTGCACGCGATCACCATCCCGGTCTGGCCGATCTTCATCGCGTCCGGCAGGAACGACTCCGGCCGCGACGTCTCCTGGAGCTTGCGCATCAGCTCCGGCGGGAACGGCGCGAGCAGGTTCTTCGACCGCAACACCGCCGGCGACTCGGCGTCGACGACATCGACCTTCACATCACCGGACTGCGCCTGCAGCAGCACCGGTGTCATCGGCGAGGTGGACAGCGCCCGGTACTCGACCTTGATCCCGGTCTCCGCGGTAAAGGGGTCGCCGAACCACTTCTTCTCCGCCGCCGTGAAGTCCCCGCCCCAGGTGGACACCGTGATCGTCCCTGCGGTGTCTCCGGTGTTGGTTCCGCCGCAGGCCGCGAGGGTGGTGGCCGAAGCGACCGCGGCGAGCAGTGCCGTCGCCGCCCTGAGCCGCATCGCTTCTCCTCGTCGCCACCCGGGTCATCAGTGTGGACGGGCCGCGCGCGCCGGAGACATTGTCGATTGCTCAGAACCTGGCCGGTGTCCGCTAGAGGTTCCTACGAAGGTGCCGCGGGCTCCCGACCCAACTGGTGGACCATGATGACGAGGTCGGCGGCGGTGCCGTCGGGGTTGGCAATCGCGTTCGTGCGCATTTCCCGCACGACGAATCCAGAGGACTCGTACAGCCGGCGTGCCCGGCGGTTGTGTTCCTTGACGTCCAGCCAGACCGTGCCCGCACCGTGATCGCGATAGGCCCGTGCGAGCACGGCCTCGAGCAGCGCACGCCCTCGCCCGGCGCCGCGGTGAGCCGGCGCGACCACCATCCTGCGCAGCTCGATGCCCTCACCGCCGCGCAGGCCCGCGAGCACGGCGAACCCAACGAGCGCGTCGCCGTCCGCGGCGACGAGGTGCTCCTGATCGAGGTCGGTCAGGGCGCGAGCGTGCCAGTCGGCCCCGGTCTCGCCCAGCCACGTCGAGGTGTCCGGCTCGGTCTCCCAGCCAGCCAGGTGGCGGAGGTCGTCCGGGGTCGTGGCTCGGAGCGTCAGCATGCCGGCACGGTGACACATCGTCGTGGCTGGCGTCAGCCGGTGTCCTCTCCGATGAACCCGGGCGTCCAGAGGCGGCGGAAGGCGGGGGAGACGATCTCGTCGTGGGTGGGGGCGCGGTCGGTCAGGTGGGCGCGGACGGTGAAGTCGGCGAGCGCCCGGCTGGTGTCGGTGGTGATGCGCGGGTCGTAGTACGGGCTGTCGCGGGCGACCAGGGTGGCGATCATCGAGGTCTCCAGCGGCGGGAACAGGCCGGTCGCGGCCTTGGTGGCGAGGTCTGGGTCGTCGCGGAGCAGTTGTTGGGCGCGGACCAGCGCGCGGGTGAGCGCGGCGACCGCGTCCGGGCGGTGCTCGATCGTGCGGTCGGTCGCCGCGAGGGCCGGGAACGTGTACGAGCCGGCGGGGCCGCCGTCGCGGCGGGCGTCCAGGACGAGCGTGCCGGTGCCCTGGCGCACGGCGAGCTCGGCGCCCATGCCGTTGGCCCAGAAGCCGTCGATCCGCCCGGACGCGAGCGCCTGCGCGGCGGCCACCCCGAACGAGACCCCGGTCCCCTCGGCGGCCGGGATCGGTCCGATCTCGATGGCGCGCTCCTCGATGTCGACGCCCGCGTCGGCCAACAACAGTCGCAACCCGAGGTCGGGGCCGGGAGCGGCGCCGATGCGGACCCCGCGCAACGCCGCCAGGTCGCCGCGGGCGATGCCGGCGTCCGGGCGCATCACCAGGAACCAGTACATGCCGTGCGACAATGCCGCCACCAGCTTCGCCCCCGACCAGCCGGGGAAGGCGTGCGCAGGCGCGTGCGCGGCCCCGGCCAGGAAGTCGATCTCGCCGGTGCGCAGCGCGTGCGCCGCGTCGGTGACCGGGAACAACAGCTCCAGCTCCAGCTCGACGCCCTCGTCGCGGGCCAGGCCGAGCTCGACGGCGGCGATCGCCGGGAAGTACGAGGGGGACACCAGGTCCGGTACCGCGATCCGCACATTTCCTCCTAGCTGACAGCCAGCACGTCGTCGTGGCCGGCGCCGCCGAGCCGGTGGTAGCGGCCCCGGTAGAACACCAGCGGCGACTCGGGGGATCGGCGGCACGCGAGGACCCGGCCGACCACTATGTGGTGGTCGCCTCCTGGGTGCGCGGCGTCGACGGCGCATTCGAAGCGGGCGGCGCAGCCGGGGAGCGCGGGCAGGCCGTCGGGGGTGAGTACGAACGGCAGGTCCGCGAAGTGCGCCCGGCCGGGGCGGGCGAACCGGTCGGCCAGGTGCCGCTGCCGCCGGGTGAGCACGTTGACCACGAACCCGCCGGTCGAGAGCACTGCGGCGGCGGTGCGGGAGCGGCGGTCCAGGCAGACCAGCAGCAGCGGCGGGTCGAGGGACACCGAGGTCAGCGAGTTGGCGGTCATGCCGTGCGGCTGGCCGTCCAGCTCGGTGCTGATCACGGCGACGCCGGTGGTGAACACGCCCATTGCGTCCCGGAACACGCGTGGGCCGGGCGCCTCGGCAAGTCCGGCTTCGGTCGGCATGTCCGGGACGGTAACCGACGCAAATAGTTAACTCAAGTACTTGACCTGTGGACTGCATGCTGACACGCTCCCTGCCACGCGGCACCCGCCGCCCGGCCGGCACCCGCCGGCCCCGCCTCGAACCGGGAGGGACCAATGGCGTCACCCGACCCGCCTGAGACGTCGCCGTGGCGGGTGGCCGCCGCCGGGTTCATCGGCACCGCCATCGAGTACTACGACTTCTTCATCTTCGGCACGGCGGCGGCGCTGGTGTTCGGCAAGGCGTTCTTCCCCGACCTGTCGCCGACCAGCGCGCTGCTCGCCTCGTTCGCGACCTTCGCCGTCGCGTTCATCGCCCGGCCGCTGGGCGCGGTGTTCTTCGGGCACTTCGGCGACCGGCTCGGCCGCAAGACGATGCTGGTCGCCTCGCTGCTCACGATGGGCCTGGCCACGGTCGGGGTCGGGCTACTGCCCGGCTACCAGGCGATCGGGCTGTGGGCGCCGGCGCTGCTGGTGCTGCTTCGGCTGGCGCAGGGCATCGGGCTGGGCGGTGAGTTCGGCGGTGCGATGATCATGATGACGGAGCACGCGCCGGCGCGGCGGCGGGGCTTCTTCGCGGCGCTGCCGCAGCTCGGGCCGCCGGTCGGGCTCGCCCTGTCCAGCGTGACGTTCCTGCTGATCACGCTGGTGATGAGCCCGGCGGGCTTCGAGGCGTGGGGCTGGCGGGTGCCGTTCCTGGCCAGCGCGCTGCTGGTGGTCGTCGGGCTGTACGTGCGGTTGAGCATCTCGGAGAGCGCGGTGTTCCGGGCGGTGACCAGGCGGCGCGAGCAGGCGCGGGTGCCGCTGGTGGAGCTGCTGCGCACCCAGCTCGGGCGGCTGCTGCTGGCGTCCGGGCCGTCGCTGCTGTCGTCGATGCTGTTCTTCCTGATCACGACGTACGCGCTGAGCTACGGCACGTCCGTGCTCGGGGTGTCGCGGCCGCTGATGCTGGTGGTCGTCATCGTCGTCGTGATCGTCAACGCGCTGGTCACGGTGCCGTTGGGCGCGGCGTCGGACCGGATCGGGCGGCGGCGGATGGTGCTGTGGGGCGTGGTCGGCTCGGCGGTCTGGGCGGTGCCGATGTTCTGGCTGGTGCACACCCGCAGCGTCGTGCTCATCGCGCTGGCGTTCTCGATCGGGATCGCCATCTACTCCATGATCTTCGCCCCGCTCGGCGCGTACCTGCCGGAGCTGTTCACCACCCGCACCCGCTACACCGGCACCTCGGTGGCCTTCAACCTGGGCGCGATGTGCGGCGGCGCGCTCGCCCCGACGGTCGCCACCCAACTCGGCGCGGCCACCGGCAACGCGTGGTGGGCGCTGTCCGGGTACGTCGTGGTGGTCTCGCTGATCGCGCTGGTCGGCGTGCTCAAGCTGCCGGAGACGCACCACAGCAGCCTCGGCCCCACCGACTCTCACGTAGGGAGCACAGCAGCATGACCCGCTCGGGCAAGGAGTACCGGGAGCGCCTGGCCGACGGCCGTCGCGTGATGGTCAACGGGGAGGTGGTGTCCGACGTCGCGTCGCACCCGGCCTTCGCCGGCGCGGTGGACTCGGTGGCACGCCACTACGACCGGGCGCACGCCGCGGAGAACCGGGACGTGATGACCTACCCGTCGCCGGCGACCGGCGAACCGGTGAACCGCTCGTTCCTGATCCCGCGCTCCGCCGACGACCTGGCTCTTCGCGCGGCGGCGCTGCGCCGAAGCGCCGAGCTCAGCGTCGGGCTGCTCGGCCGCAACCCCGACCACGTGGCGTCCTTCTTCGCCGGCTGGGCGGCGCGCAGCGACGTGTTCGCGCGCGCCGGCGCGGGCTACGCGGAGAACCTGGTGCGCTTCTACGAACACCTGCGCGACGAGGACCTGTACGCCGTCTACGCGATCGTCCCGCCGCAGGTCGACCGGAGCAAACCCGCCCACCAGCAGTCCGACCCGCACCTGTACGCGGGCGTGACGGGTGAGACCGACGGCGGCGTGCGGATCTCCGGCGCGCAGATGCTGGCCACCGGCGCGGCGCTGGCCGACTACGTGGTGGTCAGCAACATCGCGCCGCAGCCGCCCGGCTCCGAGGACCAGGCCATCAACGTGGCGATCCCGGTGGGCGCGCCCGGCGTCAAGATCTACTCCCGCCGCCCGTACGCTAGCGGGGCGACCAGCGTGTTCGACTACCCGCTGTCCACCCGGTTCGACGAGACCGACGCGCTGATCGTGCTCGACGACGTGTTCGTCCCGTGGGAGCACGTGTTCGTGCTGCGCGACCGGGCGGTGTGCGCGGCGCAGTGGACCGAGACGCCCGCCCACGTGCTGGGCAACCACCAGGCCCAGGTGCGGCTCGCGACCAAGCTGGAGTTCGCGGTCGGGCTCGCGCACCGCATCGCCGAGGCCACCGGGAACCTGGCCGCCCCGCCGGTGCGCGGCGCGCTGGGCGAGATGGCCGCCACCGTCAGCGTGGTGTCCGGCCTGCTGGCCGCGCAGATCCAGAACCGCGAGATCGACGACGAGGGCATCGCGTGGCCGGCGCGCGAGGAGTGCTTCGCGGTCATGACCCTGCAGTCCGAGCTGTACCCGAGGGTCCTGCACATGCTGCGCGACCTGTGCGGCGGCGGGTTGATCCAACTGCCGTCCTCGTCGGCCGACTTCGCGCACCCGGAGATGGCCGCCGACCTGGAGCGCTACGTCGGCGGGCCGGACGAGACGGCCGTCGACCGGGTCAAGCTGCTCAAGCTGGCCTGGGACCTGATCGGCTCGGAGTTCGGCGGCCGGCATCATCAGTACGAGATGTTCTACGTGGGCGCGCCGTTCCTGGTGAAGCAGCGGATGTACGGGGTGTACGACTTCGACCGCTGCCGTTCGCTGGTCGACCAGGTGCTCGGCGAGTACGGGCTGGACACGCCGCTGCCGGGCGCCGCTGGATAGAGGTACTCAAGTACGGTATGTGAGATAACTGTTCTCGACGGACGGGGTGGCTGTGCGCGACTCGACGATGGAAGCGCTCGCGGAGTGGGTCGCCGCCGAGGACGGCTCGCGGGCGGAGAAGTTCGACGGCTACGTCTACGGCATCGCGCAGGCCCGCTACGTCATCCGCAAGGTCTTCCGGATGGTCGACGACGAGGCGCGCAAGCGCGGCCTCGAGCCGTTGCAGCACCAGGCGCTGCTCCAGACGTTCGGCTCCGGCGCCGGGCCGTTGACGGTCAGCGGGCTGGCCGAGCGCCTGGACATCGTCCCCGCGCTGGCCTCCCGCCTGACCAAGGAGCTGCAGAAGCGCGGGCTGGTCACCCGCCGCGAACACGCCACCGACCGCCGCGTCACCGTCCTGGAAGTCACCCCGGAGGGGCTGGAGCTGCTGCGGGAGATCGACAACGCCGTGCACGTCCACGTGGAGTACTTCCAGTCCCAGCTCACCGACCACCAGCGCCAGGCCGCCCTGGTGATCATGGCCTTCTACATCGGCCTCGGCTCGCCGAGCCGGCTGCGGGCCATCCTGTCCTCGGCGGCCGCCGGCTAGGAGCGGAACGTCTCGGCGCGGCCGACCGTGATGCGGTCGACCGGGGCGGACGGGTCGGCATGGCCGAAGAGCACCAGGCCAGGGCGGCCGCCGAGGGCCCGCTCGACGCGGCCGTCCGGGTGACTCGAACCTGACCACGAAACCTGCTGGTCAGGTGCCGTGAGTGGCTAGGGGTGCCATAGCACCCCTAGCCACTCACGGGTCTTGACCAGCGGCTTTACCGGTTTTCTCCCGGGCACCGGGCGGGAAGAGGCCCACTTCGCCGGCAATCGGGGTGTTAGCCGCGGACCTCGGCGGCGTCGACGACCAGCATCGAGCGCCGTGCCCTGGCGAGCATGAGCGCCCCCTGAGCCCGGCGGTCCCGCCGCCGATCTGGCAAACGTGACCAACCTGGCCTCACGAGGCGAGCAGCCGGCGATAGCGGCCGAGCTCGCGAGGCCGGTTGAGCAGTGCGACCGCGGCGAGGCGGCCGTGCCGTAGGTATCTGGCCGTGCAGCCGCCGGTCTCGATGGGGCCGTCGACCTCGACCAGATCCGTTGGTTGGGGCCGCCCGAGGACATGCAGGCGCAGGTCGTACTGGTCGGACCAGAAGATTCCGGGGTCGCGGAAGGGCGGCGCGGCCGGGCCGGTGAGCAGCGTTCGGGCGGCGGCGCGGGCCTGGGCGACGGCGTTGTCCCAGTGTTCGACGCGGCGGGTGGCGCCGTCGAGCGGGTCCGGCCACGCCGTCACGTCCCCGGCGGAGGTCACCCGCTCGAGTCCGCGCACCCCCAGGTTCGCGGCGCAGAGAACACCGTTGCGCAGCGGGAGTCCCGAGTCTCGCAGCCAGTCCACGGCCGGGCGGACTCCCACCGCGAGGACGACCACATCGGCTGGGACGATCACGCCGTCGCTCAGCTCCGCGGCCTCCACCGTCGGGGCGCCGTGCAGGTCGGCAAGCGCCACGCCGAGGTGCAGGCGGACGCCTTGGGTGCGGTGCAGGCCGGTCAGCGCGGACGCGACCCGGTCGCCGAGCACCCGCATCAGCAGCGGCTCGCGTTCCACGATCGACACCTCGAGGCCGAGCGTGCGGCACGTCGCGGCGACCTCACATCCGATCAGCCCGCCGCCGACGACCAGGACGCGCGGTGTCCCTCGGTGCAGCGCGTCGCGCAGCGCCGTCGCGTCGGGCAGCGAGCGCAACAGATGCACGCCCGGCCGGCCGGCCAGGCCGAGGTCGATCGGCTCCGCTCCGGTGGCGATGACGAGTCCGTCGAACCTCAGCCTGGAGTCGTTCTTGGTGCCGGTCGTCCGGATGTGGAGTCGTCGTGCGGCCAGGTCCAGGCCGGTGGCCCGGGTGGCGAGCTGGACGTCGATGTCGAGCGCGGGGTCGAGGGCGAACCGCAGGCTCTGGGCCGTCTGCGAGCCGGTCAGGAACCGTTTGGAGAGCGGTGGTCGCTGGTAGGCGAGCTCGGGCTCGGCGCCGATGAGCCGCAGCCGGCCGTCGTAGCCGAGCTCGCGCAGCGCCTGCGTCGCCCGCAGGCCGGAGATGGACGCGCCGACCACCGTGATGTCGCGCGGTCCGGTCACCGCCGAGGGCTCAGGCGCAACGCTCCCACCGGGCACACCTGGACGGCTTCTTCGACCGCGCGGCGCCTGTCCTCGTCGACGTCGGGGTTCAGTGGTCGCGCCGGGCCGTGCTCGGCCAGCTCGAACTCCTCGGGCGCCACCGCGACGCACAGGCCGGTGCCCTGGCACAGTTCCGGGTCGACGTGCACTCTCATGAGGGTTCTCCGATCTTCCGCGCCACCGGGTTGGTGAGCGTGCCGAGCCCGTCCACGGTCACCGCGATCTCGTCGCCGGGCTGTAGGAACTGCTGGGGAGATCGCGCGTAGCCGACCCCGGCCGGCGTGCCGAGCGAAAGGATGTCGCCGGCCTTGAACGGGTGGATCTCGGTGAACAACGCGATGATCTCCGAGATGGGACGGGCCAGGTTGCCGACGCGATCGTGCTGCATGACTGCCCCGTTGAGCGTCGTGGTCAGGTAGCGCTCCTCGATCTCGGGCAGCTCGTCGCGGGTGACGATCCACGGACCCAGCGGCCCGAACGTCGGAAAGCTCTTGTGCAGCACGATCCAGTTCCATGCCGCCACCGCCTCGCGCGGTTCGGATGAGGCGGTCCCGGGCACCCAGTGTCGCGCCGAGATGTCGTTGAAGAGCGTGTACCCGGCGATGTGCGACAGCGCCGACTCAGGGTCCAGCGCGTGCGCATCACGGCCGAAGACCAGGCAGAGCTCGCCCTCCCAGTCGACCATGTCCGCCACCGCCGGCGGCAGGACGATCGGCTGCCCGCTGCCGATCAGGGTGTTCGGGTTGACGAGGTAGCCGCCCGGGCGGTCGGGCGGCCGCGCGCCCATCTCGGCCAGATGGCTCAGGTACAGGCCGCCGCTGGAGATGAACAGCGGGTTCGCCCCGGTCGGCGGCAGGAGCCGCAGGTCCGCACCGGAGGTCAGCCATCCTCGGTCGAGCCCCTCGGCGGGGGCCGCGTCCCAGCGGTCGAGACACGCGCGCAGCTCTTTCGTCCGGCGCTCGTCGAGCGCGAGGACGTCGACGATGCGCTCCGGGTTGGGCTGGTCCGGCAGCGGCGCAGCCGCGAGGTCGACGACCAGACCGCACGGAAGCAACGCCCCGGGCACGGCGGCGCCGCCCCGGCCGCGGAATGTCAGGAGTTTCATGCGGCCAACTCGCCCGTGTAGAGCTCCCACCAGTTCCGGTCCGCGTCCCGGAGCTCGAAGAACCGGCCTCCTGGGCGCGGCTGAATGCCGGTGATGTCGGTGATGTGCCATTCGTCCGAGACGGATGTCACCACCCGGTGCGCCTCGGCCAGCTCGGCGTCATCGGAGAAGTGCAGCCTGTTCCGCAGGAAATGCGGCATGTCGGGGTCGGACTGCGGCGGGGCGACCACGGCGTAGCGGTGGTCGGTGCCCAGCCCGACGGCCAGCGAGACGGGCGTGAGCTGTTTGACGTCAAGGCCGAGCACCGCCTCGTAGAAGCGGCGCGACGCGTGGATGTCCCTCGACTCCAGGGTGCCGTGGGAGATGTGGGTCGTCGGCAGCGCCGCGGCGGCCCGACCCTCGGGCCGGGTCGGCCGCCGCCCCGCGCGGTCCTCCGAGAACAGGATGTCGCCGCGCGAGGCGAACCAGGCACGGACCTCCTCGGCGGACATGTCGGGTCCGCCGGTGAGATCGGGCAGGAAGTTCTCGCTCGGCCCGTCCACCGAACGGTTGACCTCCCACCAGTTCCCGTCCCGGTCCTGCAGGAAGAAGCCGAGCGAGCCGTGCTGCAACGCGGGTTTCGTCACTCGCTTGATGCCGAACCGGGCCTGCGCGGCGAGCACGGACCGGTAGGCCTCGTCGATGTCGCCGAGCACGTAGACACCGTTGTGGCTCAGCAGCGGCATCTCATTGCCGGCCGCCACCTCCTCGACCACGTAGCAGTGCGCGTAGCCCAACCGGACCACGAGCCGGCCCGATCCCTCCCGCACGTCGAGCCCCAGAACCTGCTCGTAGAACGCGCGGCTCAGGTCGAGATCACGGGATGGGAGGGAGCCGCCGCTGAGGGCGGTCGGGGCCAACAGGGGCTGTCCTGTCCAACGCTGCGTCATGGTGGGCACGGGCCACTCCGATGGGGTCGGCATGAAGTCCATATGGACCGGACTCGTCCGGTCCGATAGGTTGAGCAAACACCGCGCCGCCGGCCGTTGTCAAGCAGGGCCGGTGGTGCTCATCGAGGGATCGGAGGAGCCAGGTGACGGGTGTCGCTGATGTCGAGGGCGGCTCGTGGATCGACGCCGCCGGCGTGCGCACGCACTACCACGACGCGGGCGAGGGGTCGCCGGTGATCTTGTTGCACGGTTCCGGGCCCGGGGTGTCGGCCTGGGCGAACTGGGGCGGTGTGTTGCCGTCGTTGGCCGGTCGGCACCGGGCGATCGCGATCGACCTGGCGGGCTTCGGCGGGTCCGACAAGCCGCTGGACGTGACCTACGGGGTGGCGCTGTGGGCCGGTCAGGTCCGCGAGGTGTTGGCTCGGCTGGAGATCGAGCGGGCCTCGTTCGTCGGCAACTCGATGGGCGGGCGGGTTGCCCTGCAGATCGCGCTGGACGCGCCGGGCACGGTGGACAGGCTGGTCCTGATGGGTGCGGCCGGCCTGCTCGCGCGGCCGACGCCGGCGCTGTCGGCCATCCGCGACTACGCGCCGTCCCGGCAGGCTATGCGCGAGCTGCTCGCCGGCTGCTTCGTCCACGACCCGTCGCTGGTCAGCGAGGAGGTGGTCGAGACGCGATTTCGGGCCAGCGAAGCGCCCGGGGCACACGAGGCGTACCGCCGGATGTTCGACGCGGCCGGCTCGGCCGATGACATGCTGCTCTCCGACGCGGAGCTGGGGTCGGTGACGTGTCCGACCCTGGTGGTGCACGGCCGCGAGGACAAGGTGGTGCCCGTCGCCAACGGGCTGCGGATGGCGGAGCTGATCCCGGGGGCCGACCTGCTCGTGTTGGGCCGCTGCGGTCACTGGACGCAGGTCGAGCGGGCCACCGCGTTCACGGCCGCGGTCCTGGACTTCCTCAGCCGGAGCTGACCGCCTGGCCCAACACCCGCCGGACCAGCCGCCGCGACTCGGCGCGCAGCCGGTCGCGGCTGGCCGGCTCCAGGGCCTGCGGGTTGGGATCACGCGCCGCGCCGTGCTCGAAGTAGCGTCCGCCGGGGCCTTCGAGCGGGCTGTTGATCAGCTGGAGGACCGCCTGGACGCCCTCGTCGAGCCCGCTTCGCGGGTGCGTGACCATCTTCGTCGGCATGAAGGTCGCCGGGTGCAGCGCGTCGACGGTCACGCCGCGCCCGGTGAGCTCGGCCGCGAGGTCGATGGTGAACATCACCTGGGCGAGCTTGCTCTGGCAGTAGGCGCGGCCGGCGTCGAAACCGCGGTGCAGTTGCAGGTCGGAGAAGTCGATCTCGAACGCGGCCTGCGCCACCGAGCTGATGTTGACGACCCTGGACGGCCGCGACCGGGCGAGCAGCGGCAGCAGCGTCCGGGTGAGGTGGTAGTGGGCCAGGTAGTTGACGGCGAACCGCAGCTCGATGCCGTCATCGCTGACCGGACGCCCCTCGGCGCCCGGGATCACCGCACCGACGCCGGCGTTGTTCACCAGCACGTCGAGGCGCGGCTCGCGGTCGCGGACCTCCACGGCGAGCGCGTGGACGTCGCCGAGGCTGGCGAAGTCGGCGCGGTGGGTCGATACCTGGACGCCGGCGACCGCGGCCCGGATCTCGTCGGCCGTCTCGCGCAACCGACGGGGGTCCCGGCCGTGCAGCAGCAGCCGCACGCCCTGCCGCGCCAGGGCGTGCGCGAGCGCCCGGCCCAGCCCGTCGGTTGCGCCGGTGATCAGAACGTTCACGACAGCATGCCGCCGTCCACCCGGATCACGCTGCCGTGGACGTAGGACGACTCGTCGCTGAACAGCCAGGCGACCAGGTCGGCGATCTCGGCGGGGGTGGCGAGCCGGCCCAGCGGGATCCGCTCGGTGGGGTTGGGGCCGTCCTGGGGCGCCTCGGCGGCGAAGGACGCGGTCATGGCGGTGTCGACGATGCCGGGGCAGATCGCGTTGACCCGGATCCCGGTGCCGCCGACCTCGTGCGCGGCCACCTTGGTCAGTCCGACGACGGCATGCTTGCTGGCCACGTACGAGGTCAGGCCGGGGGTGCCGACCAGGCCGCCGATGCTGGACGTGTTGACGATCGAGCCACCGGTGCCCTGCTGGCGCATCTGCCGCAGCACCGCGCGCAGGCCGAGGAAGGTGCCCCGGACGTTCACCGAGATCACCTTGTCGAAGCTCGCGGGGTCGAGGTCGGCCATGCCGGCGATCGCGCCGACGATGCCGGCGTTGTTGTGGAAGAGGTCGACGGCGCCGAACTCGTCGAGGGCGGCGGCCAGGTAGCTCTCGGTTCCCTCGGCGCTGGACACATCCGCGGCGACGGCGATCGCCGCCGGCAGGCTCTTCGCGAGGTCTTCGGCGGCGCCCGCGTCGCGGTCCACGATGACCAGGCGGCAGCCCTCGACGCCGAGCCGCCGGGCGACCTCGGATCCGATTCCGCCGGCTCCGCCCGTGATCACCGCGACCTTGCCGGTCAGTCCACGCAACATCTGTCTGCTCCTTCTCGCTCGGTGGTGCTTCTGTGGTTTCGGGGTGTGGGAGTCAGCGGCGCCGGCGGGCGAGGGCGGCCGCCAGTCCGACGGCGACCAGCAGCGCGGTGCCGTTGAACGTCGGCTGCACCCAGGTGTCCACGCCGATCAGGCTCAGCCCGCTGACCGCGACGGCGACGAAGAAGACGCCCACGAGGGTGCCGAAGACGTTGAAGCGCCCCGGTCGGATGCAGGTCGCGCCGAGAAAGACGGCGGCCAGCGCCGCGAAGAGCATGTCGGGGCCGGTGCTGGGGTTGCCGGCTCCGAGGTTGGCGGTGGCGATCACCCCGCCGATGCCGGCGGTGATCCCGCTGCCGAGGAAGCTGACGAAGCTCGTCCGGCGCACCTCGATGCCGACGAGGTGGGCGGCCCGTCGGTTGGCGCCGACGGCGTGCAGGTGGCGTCCGTAGGGGGTGTGGTCCAGGACGTGCCAGACCGCGAGCGTCACGACCGCCAGCACGACGCCGGTCAGCGGCACGCCGGCCAGGCCTGCGCTGGCGAACCCGGTGAACGCCGGGTCGACGCCGGCGATCGAGCGTCCGCCGGTGTACCACTGCACGAGGCCGGAGATGACCGTCGCGGTCGCCAGCGTGACGATGATCGAGTCGAGCTCCAGGATCGCCACGGCGACGGCGTTGACCAGGCCGACCGCGGCCCCGACGGCGACACCGACCATGACGGCCGCGGCGGGCGGGAGGCCGTGGCGGGCGCTCGCGGCGGCCGTCCCGATGGCCGAGAGCCCCAGGCTCGCGCCCACGCTGAGGTCGAACTGCCCGCCGACCAGCGGGATCAGCGCCGCGAGCGCGAGCAGCGAGACCACGACCTGGCCGCCGATGATGGTGCGGATGTTGGCCTCGGAGGCGAACGCCACCCGCGACTCACCGTAACTGGCGAAGAAGATCACCAGCGCGGCCAGGAGCAGGATCAGACCGCCGCGCTCGACACCGGCTGTGAGCGTCCGTGCCCGGCCGGTGCCGCCGCTGGACCGCTGCGTCGTGCTCATCGGCCGGCCGCCTTCGCGGTCACCAGGTTGGTGATCTCGCCGCGCGCCACCGGGCCGTGCAGCTCGTCCACCAGCCGTCCGTGCGCCATGATGAGGATCCGGTCGCACAGGCCGGCGAGCTCGTCGACGTCCGAGGACGCGAGCAGCACGCTCGTCCCGCCGCCGTGCGCCGCGTGGCGGATGAACCGTTCGATCTCGCGCCGGGCGCCGACGTCCACGCCCTGGGTGGGCTCGTCCAGGAGCAGCAGCGTGGGCTCGCGCCGCAGCCAGCGCGCGAAGACGACCTTCTGTTGGTTGCCCCCGGACAGCGTGTTCAGCGGCGCGTCGATCGACGCCGCGTTGACCAGGAACCGGGCGCACAGCGCGGCGGCGTCCCGGCGTTCCGCCCGGGAGTCGATGCGCCATCGCCGCCAGTACCGACCGTGCACGGCGGCGGAGATGTTGGCGGCAACGTCCATGCCGGTCAGTGCGGCGTCCCGGGCGCGGTCCGAGGGCACGTAGGCGATGCCCGCCTTCATCGCCCGGCCAGGGCTGCCCAGCCGGAGCTCCGCGCCGGCGACCCGGACGGTTCCCCGGGTCATCGGCGTCACCCCGAACAGCCCCCGCAGCAGCTCGCTGTGGCCCGCTCCGCGCAGGCCGGTCAGCCCGACGATCTCCCCTCGACGGACCGACAGGGACACCTCGCGCACCCCCGGGCCGGTCAACGCCTCCACCGTCACGCCGGCGGTGGAGCCCGGCGGGGGCCCCGAGCGGGACGCCGCCACCGGCCGCGCGGCGCCCCCGGCCACGAGGTCGGCGAGCGAGTCCTCGGACAGGCCCGAGGCGGCCCGGCAGGCGACGCGGCGGCCGTCCCGCAGAACCGTCACCCGGTCGGCGACGGCCAGGACCTCCCGCAGCCGGTGGTCGATCAGCAGGATCGTCTGCCCGCGCGAGGCGAACCTGCGCAGCGCGTCCAGCAGGTCCTCGACGTCGCGGTCCGGCAGCGCGGCGGTGGGCTCGTCGAGGACGAGCACCGAGGTGGCCCGCTCCCGCTGGTCCCGCTGGTCCTGCAGCACCCGGGCGATGGCGACCATGGTCTGGTCGGCCATCGACAGGCTGGACATCGACGCCCTCGGCGCGACCGGGATCTCGAACCGTTCGAGGATCTCGCTCGACCGGCGGTACAGCCGCCTCCAGGCGATCCGGGTGGACCGGGACAGCGGATAGCCCGATCCGAGGGCGAGGTTCTCGGCCACCGACAGGTCGTCGAAGGTGCACGGGTCCTGATGAACCAGGCGAACGCGGGCCGGCGAGGCGGCGGCGAGCTCGTCGACCGTCAGCCGGCGCCCGTCGAACATCAGCGTTTCGGCGGCATCGGCTCGCACCAACCCGGCCAGGATCTGCACGAACGTGGTCTTGCCCGAGCCGTTCGCGCCGACCAGGCCGTGGATCTCGCCCCGGTGGACGTCGATCGAGAGCCCGTCCAGCGCCTGGGTGGCGCCGAAGCGCTTGCGCAGGCCGGTGGCGGCGAACATGGCGTCGTGGCGGGCCGGGTCACCCATTGCGCCGCCAGGTGGCGGTGTACCGCGCCACGAAGTCGACCGGCGGGGTGTATCCGGCCCCGGGCCTCGGCAGGTTGTGTGTCGCGTCGACCAGCTGCAACCCGACACCGGCGGGCTCGGGCGGCGCACCGTGGAAGGCCCGGTTGAGCGAGTCGATCGCGGCGTACATGAACCACTCGTTGGAGAAGCACAGCTCGCCCACGACCTCCCCGGAGCGGACGTAGCCGATGCCGGTCGCGGTGCCTTCGCCGCCTTCGACCGTGAGCCGGCGTCCGGACTGCCTGGCCGCCGCCAGCGCGCCCTGGTCGAACAGGGCGTCGGCCGGGACGTTGAGCACCGTCGCCCTCGGGTCGCGCACGAGCGCGGAGGCGATCCTGTTCTGGATCTTGGTGCTGTCGATGAAGTCGGCCTGGCTGATCTCGACCCGCGACGAGACCGCGCACCCCGGGCACACCGCGCGCAGCTCGGCGGAGAAGGCGGCCTCCTCGATCTTCCAGGCCGGGACGTCCTCGCTGAAGACGTTGAGCACCTGGCCGGTCCCGTTGCTCACGTTCGCCACGTAGTGCGCGCGCCGCCGGCCGAGCTCGGCGAGGAACTCGGTCATGCTCCGGGCGTCCCCGCTCGGCACCACCTGCGTGCTCACCAGGCGAGGTCCGGTCTCGCCCGGCTCGACGCCGCAGTGGAAGCCGGCGTAGTTGACGACCTGCAGGCCTGCGGCCAGGGCCTCGCGCAGCGCGGAGGTGACGGTCGCGCAGTCGACGGAGACCAGGACGAGGCCGTCGGCGCGCGCGGCGACCGCCTGCCTGATGCCGCGCGCGATCGTCTCCGGGCTGAACGCGCCGTCGAACACGGTCGGGGCCCAGCCGATCCGGACCGCCGCGTTCTCCGCGCCCCGGGTGGACTCCGCGCACCCGGACGCGTTCTGGCCGCACGAGACGATCCAGACCTTCTTGCCCGGGGCGGGAGCGGGCCCCGTCGTCGGCGCGGTGTGGTTGGTCCCGGCGTAGAGCCGTTCGAGCGGGACGGCGGAGTGCTGGGCGGCGGCCGCGCCGGTGGCGGCGACCGGCGTGGTCGATCCGCATCCGGCGAGCAGGACCACGCCCGTGAGCAAAGTGAGCAGGGAGAGCAGGCGACGCATCGTTGTGCCTCCTGGTGAGCGGACTTGCGCGGACTCGGACGGCGGGCGCGCCCTACCGGCCGGCGAACCGGCCCGGGCGGCCCTCCCGGTGGGCGGTGATCACTTCGCGCATGTCGGCCGACGTCGCGGCCAGGCCCTCGTAGGCGAGGCCGAGCTCGAGCACCTCGCCCGCGCGCGCCAGCAGCCCTCGGTTCACCGCCCGCTTGGTGCCCTGCACGGCGAGCGGGGGAAGGGCCGCGATCCGCGCCGCGAGGGCACGCCCGGCCGACAGCGCCTCGGCCGGCTGGTCGACCAGGTCGGTGACCAGGCCCATCCGAAAGGCGTCCTCGGCCGGGATCGGGTCGCCGGTGAGCAGGTAGCGCTTCGCCCGCAACACGCCGACCGAGTGCGGCCACACCACCGGCCCGCCGTCACCGGCAACCAGCCCCATGGTCACGTGCGGCTCGGCGAGCGACGCCGACCGCGCGGCCACCACCGCGTCACACGCGAGCGCGACCGTGGCGCCGAAGCCCCGGGCCGGGCCGTTCAGCGCGGCCACGACCGGCATCCTCAGGTCGAGGATGTCGAGGAACAGGCGCCGGGCGGCATCCCCGATCTCCAGCCAGAGCCCCAGGTCCCGGTTCACGTGCTGGAAGAACTCCAGGTTGCCGCCGCTGCCGGAGAACATCTCTCCGGTCGCCCCGATGACCGCCGCGCGGATGTCGCGCCGGGACCGGAGCCGGCCGATCGCGTCCTGGAACTCGGGATGCAGCGTGCCGTCGAACGGGTTGCCCTCCTCCGGTCGCGTCAGCACCAACTCCGCCACGCCGCCCCGCACGCTCAGCCGCAACGCGGCGAACTCCCCGAGCGACTCGTCGGCCATCTCGTCAGTGGGGCTCGTCATCGCATCTCCTTATCGGACCGGACTCGTCCGGTCCGTTCTATCAGCAAGCCGGTCCCCGTGTAAAGGTCGCGCCTCCGTGCCGAGCCGGGAAGCGCGGACCGGACCGGTCCGATCGCTACCCTGGGGCGGTGACGCAATCAACCCGCCCCGGAGGCCGCCAGCGGGAGGCGCGCCGCAACGACGACCGCGTCATCGCCGCGGCGCGCGAGGTGTTCACCCGGGACCCGGCCGCCAAGATGGCCGCGGTCGCCGACGCGGCAGGCGTTGGCAAGGGCTCGCTGTACCGGCGTTACCGGAGCAAGGAAGAGCTGCTCTACCGGGTCTGCGCGGACGGAATGGAGCAGCTCGTGCAGGCCGCCACCGCCGCGCTCGAGCGACCCGACGTCGGGCTCGCGTTCGAGGAGTTCCTCGGGTTCTACCTGCGCTCGGGGGCCGGGCCGCAGCTGACCCTCGCCGGCAGCTTCCCGGCCGACCGGCCGCTTTTCGAGCTCGCCGGCCGCACGCACCGCGTGATCCAGGAGCTCCTGGATCACGCCGCCGAGGCCGGCGCCGTGCGCACCGACGTCAACGCGATCGACCTCTCCCTGCTGATCGTGCAGATCAGCTCGCTGCGTATCGGCGACGCGGGCCGCACGTCCGAGCTGCGGGAGCGCTATCTCGGCCTGGTGCTTCAGGCCCTGCGGCCGGCGGCCGCGCTTCCGTTGGCCGGTCCGGCGCCGACACAGGCCGAGATCGAGCGGGCGTGGGCCTCGGACGCGGCGGCCGACTGATCTGGCAAGGTTCGTTGCTGAGCTGGCAAAGTGGTGGCATGGACATCGACCGGGCGCTGGACGCGGTCGGGCCTCGGCTGCGCGAGCTGCGCCGGCGCCGGGAGAGCACGCTGGGCGAGCTGTCCTCGGCGACCGGCATCTCGGTGAGCACCCTGTCCCGGCTGGAGTCCGGCGCCCGCCGCCCCACCCTGGAGCAGCTGCTGCCGCTGGCCAGGGCGCACGGCGTCACGCTCGACGAGCTGGTCGACGCGCCACCCACCGGCGACCCGCGCGTCCACCTGCGCCCGGTCGACCGCCACGGCATGACCATGCTGCCGCTGACCCGCCGCGCCGGCGGCATCCAGGCCTACAAGCTGATACTGCGGCCCGGTGGCCGGGGCGAGGAGCCCGAGCCGAGGACGCACGAGGGCTACGAGTGGCTGTACGTGCTGAACGGGCGGCTGCGGCTGGTGCTCGGTGAGCACGACCTGGTGCTCACCCCCGGCGAGGCCGCCGAGTTCGACACCCACGTCCCGCACTGGTTCGGCGCGCAGGGCGGTCAGCCGGTGGAGTTCCTGAGTTTGTTCGGCAAGCAGGGCGAGCGCGCCCACCTGCGGGCTCGACCCAGATCGCCTAGGCCCCGTTGAGGCACAGCTCGACGAGGGTGGCGGTGAGCGCGGAGTCCGGGTCGGTCAGCTCCAGGACGACGTCGAAGTGGTTCTTGCCCGGCGCCACGATCAGCTCGGACGTGCCGGGGAACCGCGCCTCCCAGTCGCGGGCGAACTCGCGGCTCTGGTGGTGGAAGCCCTCGGGGTCCTTCTCGGCGACCACGATGCGGGTGGGCATGCCCCGGCCCGGTGGGTGGCGCAGCGGGCTGAGCGCCCTCGCCCGAGGCACGTCCAGCGTCATCCAGTCGTTGACGTAGGACGCCAGCAGCGGCTCGATGTCGAACAACCCGCTGAACGGCATGGCGGCCGCCACCGTGTCCTCGGGGACGCCCAGCTCGCGCTGCCACCCGTCCAGCATGGTCATGCCGGTGAGGTGGCCGCCGGCCGAGCTGCCGCCGACCACTATGCGCCGGCGGTCCAGCCCGTGCTCGGGAGCGTGCCGGTAGATCCAGGCCACCGCCGCGCGCACCTGGCGGACGATCTCCTCCAGGGTGGCCGCCGGCGCCAGGTCGTACTCCACCACGGCGGTGGCGATGCCGTGCGCGGCCAGCGTCCGCGCCATGAACGCCGAGTCCGCGCGGGAGAGCATCCGCCAGTAGCCGCCGTGCAGGAACACGAACACCGGCCGTGGCGCCTCCGTGTCCGGTTCGCCCGGCGCCCACAGGTCCAGCACCTGGCGGCTGGCCTCGTCGTAGACCAGGTCCCGCGCGCCCGGCAGGCCGGCCACCGCCGCCTCGGACTCGGCGCGGTAGCGGCGCATCAGCTCGTCGAAGGCCTCCCCGCCGACGGTGGCGCGGGCGCTGTAGAGCCGGTCGGCCTCTGGGTCGGACACCAGCGATCTCCTTTCGGCGTGCTGACCAGGCATTTGTACACCGCGTCCGGACGGAACGGATACCGCTGTTCGATCTCGGGGGTCAGCCGGACGCCCAGCCCGGGCGCGGTCGGCGCGGCGAGCGTGCCGTCGGTGATCCGGAACGGCTCGACCAGCGGCTCGGTCCGCAGCGGATACCGGGGCAGCGGCCATTCCGCGAGCCGGCCGCCGCCGGCGAACGCGGCATGGTAGTTCGCGGCCATGCCGACGGCGCTGCCCCAGCAGTGCACCACCGTCCTGATGCCAGCGCCGGCGCCCGCGCGGAAGACGTCCAGCACCGGACCCAGGCCGCCGATCACGGTGGCGTCCGGTTGGACGATGTCGTAGTAGCCGTCCCGGACCCGCCCGGCCAGCTCCTCGGGGGTGGTGACGATCTCGCCGCCCGCGATCGGCACCTCGCTGGACGCGCGCAACAGCGGATACTCCTCAGTCCTGCCCAGGCCGAGGGGCTCCTCCAGGAAGGCGAGCGGGCGGTTCAGCCGCGACAGGAAGGAGAGCGCATCGTCGGCGGTGCCGCCGGGGACGGTGAGGTTCTGGCACATGTCCACCGCCACCGCGATGCCCAGCTCGCGAGCCCTGTCGACGGTCCACACCGCCTTGTCGACCTCGCCGTGGCGGGCGCGGATCTTCACGGTGGCCAGGCCTGCGGCGGCCGCGGTGGCCAGCTCGTCCGCCATGCCGTCCGGGGTCGCGCTGTCGCCGCCGCTGCCGTACAGCGGGATCGACGGCACGCGGCACCCGCCGAGCAGCTCGTGCACGGGCATCCCGAGATGGTGGCCGTTCGCGTCCCAGAGGGCCGTCTCGATGGCGCCGACCACGTGCCGGGCGGCCCCGGACAGGCTCCAGTAGCCGGTGGCCTCGCAGGCGTCCCGGTAGCGGGCGGCGACGTCGAGCGACTCGGTGCCGACCAGGTACGGCGCGAGCAGCTTCACCGTCTCGACGAACACCCCCGGGGCGAACACCGCGAGGTAGGCCTCGCCGAGCCCGACCGATCCGTCCTCCAGGGTGATCTCGACCAGGCCGGTGGTGCGCCATCCGGTGGGCAGGTGCCGCTGGACCTCGACGTTGTCCGGCCCGGCGTACGGGGCGCTGAGCAGCACCGGCCGGACCCCTGTGACGGCGGGCATCTACGAGGCCAGCCGGTGCAGCGGCGGCTCGCCCCGGCTGACCCGCTGCACGTTCGCCAGCGCCGCGCGGAACACCCGGCGGACGGTGTCGCGGGTCTGGGCGGCGCTGTGCGGGGTGGCCACCACGTTCGGCAGGCGCAGCAGCGGGTGGTCGGGCGGCACCGGCTCGGTCTCCCAGACGTCCAGCCCCGCGCCGCCGAGGTGCCCGGAGCGCAGCGCGCCGGCCAGCGCGGACTCGTCGACCACGCCGCCGCGCGCGACGTTGACCAGCACCGCGCCCGGCCTCATGGCGGCCAGCTCGGCCGGGCCGATGAGGTGGCGGGTCGCGGAGGTGAGCGGCACGTGCACGGTGACGACGTCGCAGGTCGCTAGCAGCTCGGCGAGCGGCAGGTACTCGATGCCCAGCTCGCGCTCGACCCCCGGATCCGCCCGCACGGCGTCGAAGTAGCGCAGCGTGACGCCGAACGCGCGGGCCCGCGCGGCCACCTCCCGCCCGACGTGGCCGAGCCCGACGATGCCGAAGGCCTTGCCGCCCAGTTCGGCGGACGCCCGCAGCGCCCGGTTGGGCTCCCACTCACCGCGCCTGGTGTCGCCGTCCAGGACACACAGCCGGCGCAGCACCGCCAGCACCAGCAGCAGCGTGTGCTCGGCGACCCCGGCGGCGTTCACCCCGGGCAGGTTCGCGACCGGCACGCCCCGCCGCCCCGCCTCGGCGAGATCGAGGCCGTCGACGCCCGCGCCGACGCGCTGGATGAGCCTGACCCGACCGGCCTCGGCGATCATCGCGGCCGGCACCGGCGAGGCGCCGTTCAGGATGTAGTCGGCGTCCGGGAGGGCGTCCCGGGACGTGACCAGCGAGAACCCCGCCGGCACCTCCTCGGCCAGCAGTTCGAGCACCGCCGGGTCGTCCTCGCCGATCCACACGATCCGTTCGACCATCACGCTCCCTGAGCAGTTGGTTGCCGGGACGACTCCCTGACGAGCAGCACCAGGACCGCGGCGAGCGCGGCCGCGCCGGCGAGCACCCACAGCGCGGCCACCGTGGACCCGGTGCCCTGCCGCAGCCAGCCGACCAGGAACGGCCCGGCGAACCCGCCGAGGTTGGCCACCGAGTTGATGAACGCCAGCCCCACCGCGCCGGCCGAGGTGGTGTTCAGGAACGACGACGCCAGCGCCCAGAACACCGACAGCAGCCCGTAGCCGAAGAACACCAGGCACAGCGCGGCCAGCCCGGCCACCGGACCCACCACCGCGCTCACCCCCAGCCCGACCGTCATGCACACGCAGCCGAAGAACACGTGCACCCGCCGCCGGCCGTGCCGGTCCGACGAACGCCCGAGCAGGAACAACCCGATGACCTGGAACGCGTACGGCACCACCGCCAGCGAGGTGAGCCCGACGGTGGACAGCCCGCCGATCCGGTCCACGATCGCCGGCAGCCAGAACACCAGGCCCGCGTTCACCACCTGCAACAGCCCGTACACCGCGCACAGCAACAGCACCCGAGGCTGGACGGCCACCCGCGCGATGCTCACGTGCGCGACGAACCGGTCGTCGCGCTCGGCCTCGATCCGGGTGGTCAGCCAGGTCCGCTCGTGCTCCGACAGCCACCGCGCCCGCGAAGGGCCCTCGGTGAGCAGGAACCAGGCGGCCACCCCGACCACCACGGTGACCACGCCCTCCACCAGGAACAGCCACTGCCAGCCCCGCAGCCCGGCCAGGCCGTCCATGCTCAGCAGCCCGCCGGACAGCGGCCCGGCCAGCAGGTACGCCACCGGCCCCGCGCTCACCAGCACGGCGGTGACCTGACCGCGCCGCGCGCTGGGCAGCCACCGGGTCAGGTAGAAGACCGCGCCGGGGAAGAAGCCGGCCTCCGCCGCGCCGAGCAGGAACCGCGCCACGTAGAAGCCGACCTCGTCGCGGACCAGCAGCATCCCGATGACGACCAGCCCCCAGCTGACCATGATCCGGGCCAGCCAGACGCGAGCGCCGACCCGGCGCAGGATCATGTTGCTCGGCACCTCGAACAGGAAGTAGCCGATGAAGAAGATGCCCGCCCCGAACCCGTAGACGGCGTCGCTCATCCCCAGGTCGGACGAGATCTGCTTCTGCGCGAACGCGATGTTGCCCCGGTCGAACTGCGCGAGCAGGTACATCAGGGTGAGGAACAGCACCACCCGGACGACGACCTTGCGGGTGACCGCCCGCTCGGTCGCGCCCTCGTCGAGCGCGTCCGTCATCGAGGGATCGGGCCGAGGCCGACCTCGTCGAGGATCGCCGCGACGGACTTCACCTCGGTGTCGTCCAGCGGCAGCAGCGGCCGGTTGGTGGCCGGGTCGGCGATGATCCCGCGCAGCGCCATGGCCGCCTTGAACGCCCCGAGCGCGCCGGCGGTGAACCCGATGCGGCCCCGGTCGGCGACCGAGACGATGGTGAACAGCCGCGCCAGCCGGTCCTGCTCGACGGCCGCCCCCGCAAAGTCGCCGGCGCGCGCCGCCTCGAACAACCGCAGGTAGCCGTGCGGGTCGACGTTGCCCAGCCCGGGCACCAGGCCGACCGCGCCCAGCCGCACGGACACGTCGGCCAGCAGCTCCGACCCGGTCAGCACCGGGAACCCCGGCAGCCGGCGGACGATCTCGCGGAACGTGGTGAGGTCCCCGCTGGAGTCCTTCAGCCCGACCGCGGCGCCCGACTCGGCCAGCGCGCTGACCACGTCCGGGGTCAACCGGAAGCCGACGGCCGACGGGATGTCGTAGGCCACCACCGGGATGTCGACGGCCTCGCGCACCGCCCGGAAGTGCGCGACGATCTCGTCCGGATGCGGCTGGACGTAGAACGGCGCCGTGACCACCGCCGCGTCCGCCCCCATCGCGGACGCGGCCCTGGCCTGCTCGATCACCCGGTTCGTGCCGGTGTCGATCGCCCCGACCAGCACCGGCACCACCCCGGCGACCTCGTCGACCGCCGTTTCCACCAGCGCGCGCCGCTGGCCGGAGTCCAACAGCGCGACCTCCCCGGTGGAGCCGCCGAGGAACACCCCGTGCACGCCGGCGTCCACCTGGAACCGGACCAGCCGGCGCAGCGAGCCGAGGTCCACCGCTCCGGACGGGTCCAGCGGCGTGGCCAGCGGCGGGATCACGCCGCGCAGGCGGGAGGCGAGGTCAGTCATGCGTTCTCCGTTGACGTAGAGGGTGCGTCCATCTCCTGGTCGACGCCGAGCGCCCTTCCGATCCGGGCCGGCACGTCGAAGCCGATGATCAGCGCCACGACCACCGTGAGGCTGCCGGCCAGCAGCGCCAGCGCGCTGCCCAGGCTGCCCATGCCGGCGGCGATCGAGGCGCCCGCGAGCGGGGCGACGGCGCCGCCGAGCGCGCCGACGTTGTAGCTGAAGCCGAGCCCGGCCGCGCGCAGCCGGGTGGGGAAGTGCCCGCCGATGTACTTCGGCAGCAGGCCCGAGATGCCCTGGCTGGTGGCCTGCATGGCGAACAGCAGCACCCACAGCAGCACGATGTTGCCGCCCGGCAGCGCGAACACCGGGAACACGAACGCCAGCGAGACGAACAGCCCGAGCACGTAGGTGCGCCGGGTGCCCAGCTTGTCGCCGACGATCCCGGCCAGGATGGAGCCGGCGGCGTAGCCCAGCCCCGCCCAGGTCAGCGCGTTGGTGACCTGGGAGTCGTGGTAGCCCAGCTCGGTCTTGAGGTAGGTCGGCAGCAGCGACTGGATCGGCCACGAGTACAGGAACGCGCAGAAGACCGTGACCATGATCGCGATCATCACCGGCCACAGCCGCCCGGCCAGCTGCGCGGCGAACACGATGAACCCGACGACCACCACCGCGACCAGCGGGATGGTGAGCGAGCCCGAGGTCTTGCTGAAGATGAGCACCAGCGCTGCGGAGAGCACCAGCGCCAGCGCCGCGTTCACCAGCCGCCGGCCCGGCCCGAACAACACCGACGACGTCCGCACGTCGGTGCGGTCGCCGACCTCGGCCTGCCACTGGGCCGCCTCGGGCAGCGAGCGGCGCAGGTAGAGGGTGAGCGCGATCGGGATGATCCCGGCGTAGAACAGCCACCGCCAGCCGCCCGCCGGCACGATCGCCAGGTAGGCCAGCGCGGCCAGCACGGTGCCGATCGGGTAGGCGGACAGCAGGAAGCCGCTGGCCCGGTTGCGCATCGAGCGCGGCCAGTCCTCCATCACGTAGGTGGCGCTCGCGCCGTACTCGCCGGCCATGCCGATCCCGACCACCGCCCGGAACGCGAACAGCGACCAGTAGTCCCAGGCGAACCCGCACAGCGCGCTGCCGATCGCGAACGCGGCGATGGCCAGGATCATCGCCGGCTTGCGGCCGAACCTGTCGCCGATGGCGCCGAGCGCGAGCCCACCCAGCCAGCGGGACACGAACGCGGCCGACACCAGGGTGGCCGCCTTCGGCAGGGTGAGCTGGAACTCGCCCGCGATCTCGGTGAGCACCAGGGTGATGAGGATGAAGTCGAACCCGTCCAGCAGGTAGCCCAGCCAGGCGGCGAAGAACGACTTGCGCTGCCGGGCGCTGAGCTGGCGGAACGAGCTAGGGACCTCGGACGGCGCCGCTGCCATGGCCTGGACCTCCGAAACGATCCGAAACGAGCCGGACATAGGATGTCCTATGTCTAGACGCGACGATAGGGAACGGGGAGCGCCGATGCAACCACTCACCCCGCGCGGCTTGCGGGGAGTCTGGGCGAGCGTGCTGCTGCCGGTGCGGGCGGACGAGGGCATCGACATGGACCGGCTGGCGGTCGCGGTGGATCGCCTGGTCGCGGCCGGGGTGCACGGCGTCTACACCAACGGCACGGCGGGGGAGTTCCATACGCTCTCCGACGCCGAGTACGACGCGGTGCACGAGCTGGTGGCGGCGGCGTGCACGGCGGCCGGCGTGCCGTTCCAACTGGGCGCGAGCCACCCGAGCGGGCAGCTTTCGCTGGAGCGGATCGCCCGGGCGGTGCGTTTGGGGCCGGCCGCGGTGCAGGTGATCCTGCCGGACTGGCTGCCGCTCGGCGAGGACGAGGTGCTGGCGGCGGTGGCGCGGATGGCCGAGGTGACGGACGGGACGCCGCTGGTGCTCTACAACCCGCCGTACGCGAAGACGCAGGTCGGTCCGGAGCTGTTCGGGCGGCTGGCGGACGAGGTGCCGGCGCTGGTCGGGATCAAGGTGCCGGGCGGGGACGCGGGCTGGTACGGGCGGATGGTCGAGGCGGTCGGTGACCGGCTCGCGGTGTTCGTGGCCGGGCACACGCTGGCCTCGGGTCGGCGGCTGGGGGCGTCCGGCGCGTACTCCAACGTCGCCGCGCTGAGCCCGGCCGGCGCGGCGCGCTGGTACCGGCAGATGGACGCCGACCCGGACGCGGCGCTGGACCTCGAACGCCGGCTGCGCGGTTTCCTGGACGCGCACATCGCGCCGCTGGCCAGGGCCGGCTACTGCGATCCGGCGCTGGACAAGACGCTGGCCGCGATCGGCGGCTGGGCACCGATCGGCACCAGGGTGCGCTGGCCGCACCGCTGGGTGGACCCGGACCTGGTGCCCGCGCTGCGCGCGCGGGCCCGCGAGGCCGTGCCGGAGCTGTTCACCGACGGGAGCGCGGCGCGCCGTTGAGACGCCGGGGGCCGGGCGCTGGTGTGCTGTGCCGGTGCGATGCGGGATCTTCCTGCTGGCCGGGCGGTTCCCCGGCCAGGACGACGCGACGGCGCTGCGGCGCGCGGTGGACGCGGTGGTGTGCGCGGAACGGTCGGGGTTCGACGACGCGTGGATCGCCGAGCACCACTTCATGCCGTACGGCACCTGCCCGTCGGCGGTGACCTTCGCCGCGCACGCGCTGGGTCGTACCACCGGGCTGGTGGTCGGTACCGCGGTGAGCGTGTTGTCCACCGCGCATCCGGTGGCGCTGGCCGAGCAGGCACTGCTGTTGGACCAGGTCTCCGACGGCCGGTTCCGCCTCGGCGTGGGTCGCGGCGGCCCGTGGGTCGACCTGGAGGTGTTCGGCACCGGCCTGGACCGCTACGACAACGGCTTCGGCGAGGGGCTCGACCTGGTGCTGGCGGCGATGGCCGGCGGGCGGGTCGACGCGCGAGGGGATCGTTTCCGGTTCCGCCCGGTGCCGATCGTGCCCGAACCGCTGACAAGGCCGCGTCCCCCGGTGGCGGTGGCGTGCACCTCCACGGCCACCGTCGAGATCGCCGCGCTGCGCGGCCTGCCGATGCTGCTGGGCATGCACATCGACGACGAGGACAAAGCCGCGATGGTGGCGCACCACTCGGAGGTCGCGCGGGCGGCCGGACACGACCCTTCGATGATCGAGCACGTGTCGGCGGTGGTGGCGCACGTCGCCGAGGACCGCGAGCGGGCGGTGCGGGAGCTGCGCGCCGCCATGCCGGGCTGGCTGGCCGCCGGCCTGGCCGCGCACGTCCCCGTCGACGGCCGGCCCGCCCCGTCCCGCGACCCGCACCGGTACACCGAGGAGCTGTGCGCGCGGCACCCGGTGGGCAGCCCAGAGGACTGCATCGCACGACTGCGCGCCGCCGCGGCCCACACCGGCATCCGGCACGTGATCATGATGGTCGAGGGCGCCGGAACCCGCGAGCACACCCTGACCACCATCGAACGCCTAGCCGCCGAAGTCCTCCCCCACCTCGCGCCCTAGCGGCCTCTGGCTCGCACATCCGCTCTTGACGCCGCACATCTGCTACAGCGCGTGTGCGAGGCCCAGAGGTGTTGTGCGAGCGGATCGTGTCGAGGTGACCGCCACGGCGGCGTAGCGCATGGTGAACGTGCCGCCTATGGCGTCGATGGCGGCGCCGATGCCGGTCAGCAGTTCGTTCAGGGTGGCCGGTGGGAGGTTGCTGTGGCCGCCGTGGGTGGGCACCTGGTCCAGCCACTCGTCGCGGGTGTAGTCGCGCTCCCAGTCGTGGCGCCACTGCTCGGGCTCACCGAACCCGCCCGCCGCCCGTACCCCGTCGGCCGCGTGGGTGAACATCACCGAGTACGCCTCCAGGCCCGGCATGACCCGCTGGTAGACGGGCGAGTCGGGCATCGCCCTGCGGTACACCGCGACGATCGCCTCGGTCAGCTCGGGCGGCGGCTGGAACGCGTTCCAGAACACCGCCAGCCGGCCGCCGGGGCGCAGCACGCTGGCCGCCTTGGCCGCGCCGGCCACCGGGTCCACCCAGTGCCAGGCCTGGCCGGCGACGACGGCGTCGAACGTGCGGCCGGCCGGGTCCCAGGACTCGAACGCGGCCACCTCGACGTCGAGCCCGCGCGCCCGCGCGTACCCGGCCATCCGCGCGTCGACCTCGACCCCGAGCACCCTGGCGCCGGCCGCTTGGAACTGTCGGCTGGAGATGCCGGTGCCGCAGCCGACGTCGAGCACGTCGGGCACGGGGCTGGCCGCCACGATCCGCTCGATCAGCGCGTCGGGGTAGCGGGGCCGGGTCCGGTCGTAGCGCCCGGGGTCCGCGCCGAACGACTCGGCGACCTGCCGGTGCCGGTGCGGCTCGTTCACCGGGGGAGGCTCGGGGTCCGACGGTAAAGTGGGCATGTGCCCACCATAGTGGGCGAGCGCCCACTATCGCCAGGTGTTGAGGACGGGAGGACGCGCGGTGCCGACCGGCGTGGCCATGCGCGACGCGCGCGAGCAACTGTTCGACGCCGCCGAACGCGTCCTGCTCCGTGACGGTCCGCACGCGCTGACCAGCCGCGCGGTCACCACCGAGGCGGGCTGCGCCAAGGGTGTGCTGCACCGGCACTTCGACGACTTCGACGCCTTCCTGGCCGAGCTGGTCCGCGACCGCGCCGCCCGGGTGGAGGCCCAGGCCGCCGCCCTGCTCGAGCGCGCCGGAGCCGGCACCGTCGCCGGCAACCTCACCGACGTGCTGATGGACCTGTTCGGGTCGGTGGCGGTGGCGATCGTCGCGCTCATCACCTTCCGCGACGACCTGCGTGCCCGGCTCCGCCGCGACCGCCCGACCGGCGTCCCGATCCTCACCGAGGCGACGGCCATGATCGTCTCGTACCTGGCGGCGGAGCGCGAACGAGGCCGTATCGCCTCCGACGCCGACCTCGACGCGCTGGCCCTGGCGCTGATCGGAAGCGGCCACCTGCTGTTCGCCGGCCGGGAAGACATCCCGCCGGGTGTCGAGGCTGTCCACCACATGGTGACCACCGTGATCGCCGGCGCCACGCCTCGCGCTCTTGACATCAAGTAATATTGAGGTTCTACGTTCTCGCTTATGAGAGCGATCATGGTTTCCCGGTTCGGCCCGCCCGAGGTCCTGCGGCTCGTCGATCTCCCCACCCCGTCGCCGGGCGATGGCCAGCTCCGGGTGACCGTCACGGCGGCCGGCGTGGGCTGGCTGGACGCCCGCATCCGCGCCGGTGGGGCGCCGCCGGAGTTCGCGCTGGCGCCGCCCTATGTGCCGGGCAGCGGCGTGGCGGGCGTGGTCACGGCGGTCGGGCCGACGGTGTCCGAGCAGTGGCTGGGCGCGCGGGTGGTGACGCATCCGGCGGGCGGGCTGTACGGCGGCGGGTACGCCGACACCGTGATCGCCGACCGTGAGGACGCGGTCGTCGTGCCGGACGGGCTCGAGCCTCGGCACGCGCTGGCGGTGCTCGACGACGGCGGCACCGCGCTCGCGCTGCTGGAGAGGACGCCGGTCCACGCGGGGGAGCACGTCGTGGTGGCGCCCGGCGTGGGCGGCCTGGGCAGCCTGCTCGTCCAACTCGCCAGGGCCGAAGGGGCGAACGTCGTCGCGGCGGTCCGCGGTGGGGACAAGATGGAGATCGCCCGGCGCCTCGGGGTCGATGCCGTCGACTACGGCGCGCCCGACTGGCCCGCCGACCTGCTCGCCCGCACCGGCGGGCGCGGCCCCGACGTCGCGTTCGACGGTCTCGGCGGTGCCGTCGGTGCCACGCTGCTGGGGCTGCTCGGCGATGGCGGCCGGTTCTCCGGCTACGGCATGAGCAGCGGCGCGCCCACCGTGATCGAGGACGCGGACCGGCGGCGGCTCACCGTGGCGGACATGACGCAGCTGCCCGAGTTCTGGCCGGACGCGCCGCGGCGGGTGCGGCGAGTGCTCGGCGAGGCCGCCGCCGGCCGGCTGACCCCGATCATCGGCCGGACCTACCCGCTGGCCGAGGCCGCGGCGGCGCACGTGGACATCGAGGCTCGACGCTTCGTCGGCAAGATCATGTTGCTGCCGTAGCGGTCCGGCTTCGCCAAGGCCGGAAATTGACACTGCCGGGCGGTTGTGATAACAGTCCGGAGGGGGTATGCCGGTGGATGAGCCCAACCTTCGGGGGTGGCCACATGACCGAGCTTGCCCCCCAGCCGATCACGGCGCGCCCGTACCCGGCGCGGCGGACGGCCAAGGGGACGTCCCTGGTGCGCTTCCTGCACACCACGGACCCGAAGGACATCGCGATCTTGTACCTGGTGACCTCGTTCGCGTTCTTCATGGCGGGCGGGGCGATGGCGCTGCTGATGCGGGTGGAGCTGGCCCGACCGGGCGCGCAGATGTTGTCGCCGGAGCAGTACAACCAGCTGTTCACCATGCACGGCACGATCATGCTGCTGCTGTACGCGACGCCGATCCTGTTCGGGTTCGCCAACTACATCCTGCCGCTGCAGATCGGCGCGCCGGACGTGGCGTTCCCCCGGCTCAACGCGTTCTCGTACTGGCTGTTCCTGTTCGGCGGGACGATCGTCCTGTCCGGGTTCATCACGCCGGGCGGGGCGGCTGACTTCGGCTGGACGGCCTACCACCCGCTCGCGTCCGACGTCCACTCGCCGGGCGTGGGCGGCGACCTGTGGGTGATGGGCCTGGTGATCGCCGGCCTGGGCACGATCCTGGGCGGTGTCAACTTCCTGACCACCGTGGTCTGCCTGCGGGCGCCCGGCATGACCATGTTCCGGATGCCGATCTTCACCTGGAACATCTTCATCACCACGATCCTGATCCTGCTGGCGTTCCCGGTGCTCACCGCAGGCCTGATGGGCATGGAGGTGGACAGGCACCTCGGCGGGCACGTGTTCGACCCGGCCAACGGCGGCGGGATCCTGTGGCAGCACCTGTTCTGGTTCTTCGGCCACCCCGAGGTCTACATCGTGGCGCTGCCGTTCTTCGGCATCGTGACCGAGGTCTTCCCGGTGTTCAGCCGCAAGCCGCTGTTCGGCTACAAGGCCCTGGTGTACGCCACGATCTCGATCGCGGCGCTGTCGATGGCGGTGTGGGCGCACCACATGTACGCCACCGGCGCGGTGCTGCTGGCGTTCTTCTCGTTCACCACGTTCCTGATCGCGATCCCGACCGGCATCAAGTTCTT
>NZ_JIAI01000002.1:366109-750166 GCF_000620785.1 Actinospineispora acaciae DSM 45401
TGGGCGCACCACATGTACGCCACCGGCGCGGTGCTGCTGGCGTTCTTCTCGTTCACCACGTTCCTGATCGCGATCCCGACCGGCATCAAGTTCTTCAACTGGATCGGGACGATGTGGAAGGGCCAGTTGACCTTCGAGTCGCCGATGCTGTTCGCCGTCGGCTTCCTGGTCACCTTCCTGCTCGGCGGGCTGACCGGCATCCTGCTGGCCTCCCCGCCGGTGGACTTCCACATCACCGACACCTACTTCGTGGTCGCGCACTTCCACTACGTGCTGTTCGGCACGATCGTGTTCGCCACCTACGCCGGCATCTACTTCTGGTTCCCGAAGATGACCGGCCGGATGATGGACGAGACCCTCGGAAAGATCCACTTCTGGCTGACCTTCCTGGGCTTCCACGGCACGTTCCTGGTCCAGCACTGGCTGGGCGCGGAGGGCATGCCCCGGCGCTACTTCGACTACCTGCCCACCGACGGGTTCACCACGCTCAACACCATCTCGTCGATCTCCTCGTTCGTGCTGGGCGCCTCGGTGCTGCCGTTCGTGTGGAACGTGTTCCGCAGCTACCGGTTCGGGCGGGTGGTCACGGTGGACGACCCGTGGGGGCACGGGAACTCGCTGGAGTGGGCCACCAGCTGCCCGCCGCCGAGGCACAACTTCACCGAGCTGCCCAGGATCCGCTCCGAGCGTCCCGCGTTCGAGCTGCACTACCCGCACCTGGTCGGCCGGTTGCGCGCCGAGGTGCACGGCCGCCCCAGGAAGCCGGCCGGGCCTGAGCCGGCCGAACACTAACCGCCACACCACCCGTCCTCGTTCGAACCCTTCCGGCTCGGATGTTGAACTATGGTACAACTAGTACGAACGTTCAACTAATGCGAGGAGACGGAATGGGACGGGCCGGCTGGCAGGAGTGGGGCGGTCTCGCGCTGCTGGCGTTGCCGACCATGCTGTTGGGGCTCGATGTGACGGCGCTCTACCTGGTCGTTCCGAGCCTGGCCACGGACCTGAACCCGACCGCGGCCCAGCTGTTGTGGATCATGGACGCGTACGGCTTCTTCATCGCCGGGTTCCTGATCACGATGGGCACGCTGGGCGACCGGATCGGGCGGCGGCGGCTGCTGATGGTCGGGGTGGCCGCGTTCGGGGTGGCCTCGGTGGCGGCGGCGTTCGCGCCCAGCGCCGCGTGGCTGATCGTGGCGCGGGCGCTGCTCGGGGTGGCCGGGGCGACGCTCATGCCCTCGACGCTGTCGCTGATCAGCAACATGTTCGCCGATGCCCGGCAGCGGGCGATGGCGATCGGCGTGTGGGCCACGATGTTCGCGCTCGGGATGGCGGCGGGGCCGGTCGTGGGCGGCGTGCTGGTCGCCGGCTTCTGGTGGGGCGCGGCCTTCCTCCTCGCGGTGCCGATCGTGGTGCTGGTGCTGGTCGGTGCGCCGGTGCTGCTGCCGGAGTTCCGCACCGGTGACGGCCGCCTCGACCCGCTCAGCGTCGGGCTGTCGCTGGTGGCGATGCTGCCGATCGTCTACGCGATCAAGGAGGTGTCCGTCCACGGCGTCGGCGTGCCGGCGCTGGCCGCCGCCCTGGTCGGGGTCATCGCCGCCGTCGCCTTCGTCCGCCGCCAGCTGCGGCTGCGCGAGCCGCTGCTGGACGTGCGGCTGTTCACCGGCCGGGCGTTCTCCTCGGCCCTGACCGTCCTGCTGGTCGGCCTGGTGGGTTTCGGCGGGACGATGTTCCTGGTCACCCAGTACCTGCAGCTCGTGGAGGGGCTCTCGGCCACGGCGGCCGGGCTGTACATGGGGCCGCCGGCGCTGGCCATGCTGGTCGGTGCCCTCGGCGCTCCGCTGGTGGCGCGCCGGGTGCCTCCGGGCGTCGTCATGGCGGCCGCGCTGGCGTTGTCGCTGGTCGGTTACGGACTGCTCGCCGTCGCCGCGCCGGGCGGCGCGCCCGGGGTGGTCACCGGGTTCGCGTTCGTCTACCTCGCGCTCGGGGTGATCGCCGCCCTGGGCACCGACATCGTGGTGGGCGCGGCGCCGGCGGCGAAGTCCGGGTCGGCCGCGGCGCTGTCGGAGACCGTTCAGGAGCTGGGCATAGCGGTGGGGGTGGCGCTGCTCGGGAGCATCACGACGGCGATCTACCGGTGCACGGCGCAGGTCCCTCCGGGGCTGTCCGCGGCCGCGAGCGGGGCGTACGGCGACGGCCTCGCCGGGGCGGTGTCGGTGGCGAATGATCTGCCGGCGGGGGCGCTCGACCAGGCGCGGGCCGCGTTCCTCGGCGGGCTCAACGCCTCCGCCGTGCTGGCGGGCATCGCCATCGCCGCCGCCGCGCTCGCCTGCTTCACCACGCTGCGGCACATCCGGCCGCTCGGCCCGGATGGCTCGGAGACGGAGGTGCGGCCGGATAACCTCGACGCGAGGGGGTGACGATGACCGAGGCCGAACAGGACACCGCCGACGGGCGCACGCTGCGCGGCCAACGCCGCCGCGCGCAGATCATCGAGGCGACGCTCGCGGTCGTGCGCCGCGACGGGGCCAGCGGCGTCACCCACCGGACCGTCGCCAAGCAGGCCGGCATCACCACCAGCCTCACGCTGTACTACTTCGCCACCCTGGACGACCTGCTGGTGGCCGCCCTGACCAGCGTCACCGACGCCTACACCCACCGCATCCGCCGGCTCATCGACACCGAGGACGACCCGCTCGACGGGCTCGCCCACCTCATCGCCGAGTCCGCCGGCCCCGGCCGGGAGCGCGCGCTCGCCGAGCGCGAGCTGTCCACCCTGGCCGCCCGTCGCCCCGCCCTGCGCCCGGCCGCGCGGCGCTGGCGCGACAACGTCGCCGAGCTCGCCCGCACCCAGACCGACGACCCGGACGCGGTCGAGGCCGTCGTCGCCCTGTCCGACGGCCTGTGCACCGCGATCCTGCTCGACGACCGCGAGGCCGACCCGGACCACATCCGCTCGGTGCTCCGCCGGGCGTTGGAGAAGTAACCCCGGCGGTCACGTCGCAAAACCGCCGGAGCGCCGGCCCCGGCGTTGGCACTGTGATCGTCATGGAGTTGTACAGGCCTGCTCATCTCGGGCTCGGCGCCGGACGCCGCGCCGCGTTCTGGCTCTACGCCGCCTCGCTGCTGACGTTGATCGCCGGCACCGAGGTGCCCACCCCGCTGTACGTGCGCTACCGCGCGCACTTCGACCTGTCCGCGACCGCGCTCACCCTGCTGTTCGCCACCTACGCGCTGGCGCTGATCCCGTCGCTGCTGGTGTTCGGGCGGCTGGCGGACCGGTTCGGCAGGCGCGGCGTGGTCGTGCTCGGCCTGCTCGCCGCCACGGCCGCCGCCGTGGTCCTGGCCGGCGCGGGCACGGTGGGCTGGCTGTTCGCCGGGCGCGCACTGCAGGGGGTGGCGGTCGGCGCCGCGACCGGGGCGGCCACCGCCGCGCTGGTCGAGCTGGAACCCGCCGGTGACCGGGCGCGGGCCGCGCGGTACGCCGCGATGGCGGTGGCCGGCGGCGGCGCGGGCGGGCCGCTGCTCGGCGGGCTGCTCGCCGAGTACGCCCCGGCCCCGTCCGCGCTGAGCTACCTGCTGGTGGCCGCGCTGCAGCTCGCGCTGACCGCCGGGCTGCTGGTGGCCGGGGGCGTCGTACCCGCCGTCCGCACCGCCCGTGCCCGCCGCCCGGGCGTTCCGGCCGCGATCCGGTTACCGTTCGCGCAGGTCGGGCTGACCGTGTTCACCTGCTGGTCGGTCGGGGCGCTGTACACCTCCGTGGTGCCCTCCTACGCCGAGGCGCTGCTGGCCACCGACAACCTCGCCCTGCTCGGCGCCGTCGCGTTCGTCATGCTCGCCACGGCGGCCGCCGCCCAGTTCGTGTTCCGCCGGATGCCGGCGCACCGCGCCCAGGTCGCCGGGCTGGTGCTGCTCGCCGCCGGCCTGGTCGCGCTGGTGGTCGCGTTCCCGACCGGCTCGCTGCCGTGGCTGCTGGCCAGCGCGGTCACCGACGGCGCCGGCCTCGGGCTGGCGTTCCTCGGCGCCCAGACCCAGCTCAACCACATCGCGCCGCCGTCCCGCCGTGCCGAACTGGCCGCCGCGTTCTCGGTGTGCCTCTACCTCGGGGTGGCCCTGCCGGTGCTCGGCGTGGGCGTGCTGGCGGACGCGTCCTCGCTGTTCACCGCCGTGCTCTGGTTCGCGGTCGGGACCGGCGCGCTCGGCCTGCTCACCGCCGCCTGGATCACCCGGACCGCGCCCGCCCGGCTCCCTACTCCAGCCCCACCCGCTTGACGGTGCGGATGATCGGCGCGGTCTCGATCGCGCGGACGCCGGGCAGTGAGCCGATCCGACGAGAGATGCAGTCGTAGAGCGAGTCGTCGTCGGTGCACAGCAGCGAGGCGACCAGGTTGTGCGGGCCGGTGGTGGCGGCCGCGAACGGCACCTCGGGCAGCTCGGCGATGGCGCGGCCGGCGGCGTCCAGCGCGGACGGTTCGACGGAGATCCACAGCACCGCGCTGGTGGCGTAGCCGAGGCGGCGGTCGTCCAGCTCGACGTCGAAGTACAGCGCCCCGCTGGCGCGCAGGTGCGCGATGCGGCGGCGGACCGTGGACTCGTGCCGGCCGAGCTTGGCCGCGAGCAGCGCGTGCGGGGCGCGGCCGTCGCGGGCCAGCTCGGCGGCCAGCGCGCGGTCGCCGTCGTCCAGCTCGACGGGCGTGCCCGCCAGGTCCGGAGGCGGGGGCGCGAGCCGGTCGAGCTGGTCCTGGTCGAGCACCCCGGCGGGGACCGGCCAGACGTTGCGCCCGCCGCGCAGGCCGCGCAGCACCCGGTGGGCGCCGATCGCGGTGACCCGGCGGGTGGCGGGCAGCTCGTTGAGAAGCAGCGTGTCCCGGTCGCGGTCGCTGCGGGCCTCGACGTTGCACATGATCTCGGTGCCGCCGGAGGCCAGCCGGACCCAGTGGGTGTCGTCGCGGCGGGCCAGGGCGCGGGCGATGGACAGGGTGGCCGGTGGCACGCAGTGCAGCCGGATGATCCACTCCACGTGCCCGAGCCGGCGCGGGTCCAGCCGGGCGCGCACCCGCAGCACGCCGTCCGCGTGCAGCCTCGTGTAGCGGCGGGCCAGCCGCTGGTCGGACGCCCCGAGCACGGCGGCGATCCGGCGCAGCGAGGCCCGGCCGTCGACCTTCAGCGCACGGATGAGCTGCCTGTCGAGGAGATCCATGCATCAACTTTGCTATTCCGACGAAGACCGGCGCTATGCCCAGCACGCCGTTGAGACCCCGGGTACCCGGAACGAGACTGCTGGGCATGACGGCGTTTCGAGACCTGCGGCACTACGTCGACAACCTGACCGCCCGGCTCGGCCAGGACGAGGTCAAGGTCGTGCGGGGCGCGGACTGGGACCTGGAGATCGGCTGCATCACCGAGCTGGGCGCGGAGGCCGAGGGGCCTGCGCTGATGTTCGACGACATCCCCGGCTACCCGAGCGGGTTCCGGGTGTTCACCAACTTCATGGGCACCCCGGCGCGCACGGCGGTGGCGCTGGGCCTGCCGCCGGACACCCCCAAGCTGGACATCGTGCGCGCCTGGCAGGGCATGAGCCGCCGGCTGGAGCCGACCCCGCCGGTCGAGGTGGCCACCGGCCCGGTGCTGGAGAACGTGCTGGAGGACGACAAGGTCGACCTGACAGCCTTCCCCACGCCGCGCTGGCACGACGGCGACGGCGGCCGCTACATCGGCACCGCGTGCATGGTGCTGGCCCGCGACCCGGACACCGGATGGGTCAACGCCGGCACCTACCGGGCGTGCGTGCAGGGCCGCGACCGGCTGTCGCTGTGGATGCTCGGCAACCGGCACGCCCGCGCGATCGCCACCAAGTACTGGCAGCGCGGGAAGCCGTGCCCGATCGCGGTGGTGGTCGGGCAGGACCCGATCCTGTCCACGGCGGCGGCGATGGCGGCGCCGGCCGGGGTCTCGGAGTACGACCTGGCCGGTGGCCTGCGCGGGGCGCCGGTGGAGGTGCTGCGGCTGGCCAGCGGCATCCCGGTGCCGGCGCACGCGGAGATCGTCATCGAGGGCGAGATGCCGCCGCTGGACGAGGAGTCCGTGCTGGAGGGGCCGTTCGGCGAGTGGACCGGCTACTACACCCACTCCGGGCAGGAGACGGTGGTGCGGGTGCGGCGGATCCTGCACCGCGACGACCCGATCATCCTCGGCGCGCCGCCGATGATCCCCACCGTACCGGCCGGCGACCAGGCCGTTCCGCTGTACTCCGCGTCGGTCACCTGGGAGCACCTGGAGAGCTCCGGGGTGCAGAACGTCCGGGGCGTCTGGGCGTACGCCCGGCAGCTGATGATGGTGGTCTCCATCGAGCAGACCGGCGCGGGCGACGCCATGCACGCGCTGCTCGCGGCGGCCGGGCGCAAGCGCAGCGGCGGCATGGAGCGCTACTTCGTGGTGGTCGACGAGGACATCGACATCACCGACATCAACCACGTGCTGTGGGCGATCTTCACCAGGGTCGACCCCGGCCGGTCGGTGCACCTGCTGCGCACCCCGACCACCGCCATCGACCCCCGGCTGTCCCCCGAGCGGCGCGCCGCCGGTGACATGACGATGGGCATCGTGCTCATCGACGCCTGCAAGCCGTTCGCCTGGAAGGACCAGTACCCCAGGGCGAACCGCTTCTCCGACGCCTACCGGACCGAGATCCGCGAGCGGTGGCGGGCCGCTCTGCCGCTGTGACCGGCCTGCCGCTGCCCGACGAGGTCGCCGACCTGCTGCGCGGCTTCCCCGGCGTCGACGCCGACGCCGACGCCGACGAGCAGGCGTTCCCGTTCGTCACCGTGGACGAGCACGGCTACCCGCACAGCGCGCTGCTGTCCCGCTCCGAGCTGGAACCGTCGGGGGCCGTCCTGCTCGCCGTGGTCGCGGGCGCCCGCACCCGGGCCAACCTGCGCCGGGACGGGCGCGCCGCGCTGCTCGCCGTGCACGGCACCGTGTGCCACCACGTCAAGCTCCGCCTGCTGCGCTCGCTCGACCGTGACGACCTGCTCGGCTGCGTCTTCGAGGCCGTGTCGCACAAGCCCGACTCGCTGGGCATCCCGCTGCGCCCGCTCGGCTTCCGCACCGAGCCGGAGATCGCCGAGCGGGAGCGCTGGCCCCGGACCGCCGCGATCCTCGCCGAGCTGGGCGGGGCGGCCGGCCGATGACCCGGCTGATCGTGGCCATGACCGGCGCCACCGGCGCGCCGTTCGGCGTCCGCCTGCTCCAGGTGCTCGCCGACCTGCCCGACGTCGAGACCCACCTGATCATCTCCACCTGGGCGCGCACCACCATCGAGCTGGAGACGCCCTACACCGTCCGCCAGGTCATCGACCTCGCCGACGTCCACCACCGCCTCGGCGACCAGGGCGCGCTCATCTCGTCCGGCTCGTTCCGCACCGACGGCATGGTCGTCATCCCGTGCAGCATGAAGACGCTGGCCGGCATCCGCACCGGCTACGCCGACACGCTGGTGACCCGGGCCGCCGACGTCACCCTCAAGGAACGCGGCCGCCTCGTCCTGGTGCCCCGCGAGACCCCGCTCACCCAGATCCACCTGGAGAACATGCTGGCCCTGGCCCGCATGGGCGTCGACATCGTCCCGCCCATGCCCGCCTTCTACAACCACCCGAAAACCATCGACGACCTGGTCGACCACACCGTGACCCGAGTCCTCGACCAGCTAGCCCTCCCCTCACCCACCGCCCGCCGCTGGCAAGGCCTCGCCCGCTAGCTCCTGGGCGCCGCACAGCTCGGTGTGGTGTCGCACATGGTGCGGGGTGTGCGGAGCCCCAGGTAGATGTGCGGCGGGCGGGGCTCGGCGGTCAGGTGAGGCGGGCGTTCTGGGCGAGCAGGTGGCGTTTCACCGCGGTGGGATCGGTGCGGGCGGTGTCGGCTAGTACGGCGGCCGCCACTCCGGCGGCGTGGCCGGTGGCGAACGCGGTGCCCATCACCCGCAGCGAGCCGCCGGCCAGGCTGTCGGCGTCGGCGAGCCGGCCGGCGGCGAACAGGTTGGCGGTGTCGACGCTGTGCAGGGCGCGCAGCGGGATGCCGTAGGCGCCCCCGCCGCCGACCGGGCGCCAGACGTCCGGCCGGCCGGGGCCGGGGTGGTACTCGATCGGCCAGGCGCCCAGCGCCACCGAGTCGTCGAAGCTCGCGCCGCCGGTGACGTCGGCCTCGGTCAGCCGGTAGCGGGCGTCGACGTGCCGTGACTCGCGGGTGCCCAGGTGCGGGCCGGTGCACGCGATGTACGCGCGCTCGTGGCCGGGGATGGTGCGCACGGCGGCCAGCAGCTCACGCGCCAGCGCGCGCCCCCGGGCCTCGGCGCGGCTGATGTCCCAGGAGTCGGTCGCGTCGTAGGCGACGTCCACCAGGTAGCTCACCGCGTCGCCGGACACCGGCAGCCGCAGCACCAGCCCGCGCTCCTTGACCCGCGCCGTGTCGTCCGCCGCCGTGTCGTCGCCCGTGCCGGTGGCCGCGTTCAGCGCCCGAGCCCACCGGTCCCGGGAGACGTCCGCGTCGGGCGCGATCCCGCCGATCCTGACGCTCAGCGTGCCCGCCTGCACGGTGCCGTGGTTGCCGTACCGCGTCGACGCGCCGGCCTGGAACGCCAGGTCCCCCTCGCCGGTGGCGTCCACGAACGCCGCCGCGGTCAGCTCGTGCGCACCCCGGTGGTCCGCGACCGTGACCGCCGTGACCCGGTCGTCCTCACGGCGCGCGCCGGTCACCATGGCGTGCAGCAGCACCGACACCCCTGCCCGCGCGCACACCCGATCCAACGCCAGCTTGGCGGCCTCCGGATCGAACACCGCGATCACGTATCCCGACGGCGAACGGACCGGCCCCTCCACCCCGTCCAGCCGCCGCAGCTCGTCCAACACCTCGTCGGCCACCCCGGCCACCGCCCGTTCCGGCGGCTCCGCCTGCGTCCACAGCCCGCAGTACGTCGTCACGTTGCGCAGCGTGGCCGCCCCGCCCAGGCACGGCCCGGCCTCGACGAGCAGCACCCGCGCCCCGGTCCGCGCGGCCCCCACCGCCGCCGCGACCCCGGCCGAGCCACCCCCGGCGACGATCACGTCGTAGTCGTTCGAAGCCATCCGCCGATCGTCGCGCACCGAGCCACCGCCCGCCCGCCGAGCGCGAGAAGTCCGGTCCACCGCGACCGTCCCGGGTGTCGATATCCGGGTGTCCGGATCGACGCGTCGGTGAAACCGCAACCTGACCCGGAGGAGAACCCAGGATGGGCAAGATCTTCACCCACATGACGATGTCGCTGGACGGGTTCATCGCCGACCCCGGCGACCAGCCCGGAGAGCTCTTCGACTGGTACGAGGCCGGCACCGTGACCGTGCCGAACCCCAACGAGGACGTCACGTTCCAGGTCGACGACGCCAGCGCGCAGGCGCTGCGCGAGCTGACCGAGAACACCGGGGCGCTCGTCACCGGCCGACGCCTGTTCGACATCGCCAACGGATGGAACGACAAGCACCCCGCCGGCGCGCCCGTCGTCGTTGTCACACATCACGCGCCCGCCGATGCCGCGACGACGTGGCCCACCACGACGTTCGTCGACGGAGTTGACGCCGCGATCACCCACGCGCGCCAGATCGCGGGCGACAAGGACGTCACGATCGCCAGCGCGAACGTCATCCAGCAGGCGCTCAACCTCGGTCTGGTGGACGAAGTCTGCGTCAGCCTGGTACCTGTGCTGTTCGGCGAAGGCATCCCCTACTTCTCAGGGCTGCGCCACGGACACCTACTGCTCCACGACCCGATCGTCGTGCAAGGCCGCCGTGCCCTCCACCTCCGGTATCCCGTCCGGCGCTAGGTCTTTCCCATCTCGGCGAGTCGGCTGGCCAGGAGGGCTCGTTCGGCGTCGTTCTCGGCCAGCGCGATCGCGCGCTCGTAGGCCGAGGCGGCGTCGGCCCTCCGGCCCAGCCGGCGCAACAGGTCGGCCTTGACCGCCGGCAGGTAGCGGTAGCCGGCGAGCCGCGTGTCCGCTTCGAGGGCCTCGACCTCGGCCAGCGCGGTCGCCGGACCGCTGACCATCGCGACGGCGACGGCGCGGTTCAGCGCGACCACCGGCGACGGCCACGTCCTCAGCAGCTCGTCGTAGAGCACCAGGACCTGCGCCCAGTCGGTCTCGTCGTAGCTGGGCGCGGTCGCGTGCAGGCTGGCGATCGCGGCCTGCAGGGCGAACCGGCCGGGGTTGCCGCCCGCGAGCGCCTCGACGACCAGGCCGTGCGCCTCGGTGATGGCCCGCCGGTCCCAGGCGGAGCGGTCCTGCTCCTCCAACAGCAGCGGGCGCCCGTCCGCCGTGGCGCGGGTGGCCCGCCGGGCGTGGTTGGCCAGCAGCAGCGCGAGCAACCCCTGGACCTCGCGTTCGTCCGGCATCTCGGCGCGCAGCATGCGGGCCAGGTCGACGGCGCGTTCGGCGAGGTCGTTTCGGGTCAGCTTCTGGCCGGTGGGCGCGGTGTGGCCGACCGTGAACAGCAGGTGGATCACGGTCAGGGCGGCGTCCAACCGGTCCGGCAGCTCGCTCCCGGCGGGCATCCGGAACGGGATCCGCGCCGCCACGATCTTCTTCTTCGCCCGGGTGATCCGCGCCGCCATGGTCGCTTCCGAGACCAGGAACAGCTTCGCGATGTCCGAGGTCGTGACGCCGCAGACCAACCGTAGCGTCAGCGCGACCTGGGCCTCGATCACCAGCGCCGGGTGGCAGCACAGGAAGACCAGCCGCAGCCGGTCCTCGCGCACGGCCGGCTCGGGCGGCGAGTCGCCGGCGGGCTCGGTCAGCAGGTGCAGCTTCGACCGCAACGTTCTGGCCCTCCTCAGGGCATCCACCGCGTTGTGCCGGGCGGCGGTGACCAGCCAGGCGCCGGGCCTGGTCGGGACGCCGCGACGGGTCCACTCGTCGAGCGCCGAGGCGTACGCGTCCTGCACGCACTCCTCGGCCAGGTCGAGGTCGCGGGTCACGCGCACCGTCGCGGCGAGCACGGTGGCCCACTCGCGACGGTGCGCGTCGGCGACCGCCTCCCGGGCGGACGTCACGCCTCGAGCAGCGGCCGCACCTCGACGGCCCCATCCATGATCGGGAGCAGCCTGCCGATGGCGATCGCCTGGTCGAGGTCGGCGGCCTCCACCACGAAGAACCCGGCGATCACCTCCTTGCTCTCGATGAAGGGGCCGTCGGTGACCCGGCCGTTCTTGTGGATGGTCCGGACCGTCGCGCTGGGTTGCGTCCCGTGCTCGTGGAGGACCGTGGCGCCCAGCGCCGAGATCTTCTCCCCGGCGCGCAGGTTCGCCTCCATGACGTCGGGCGGGATGTCGGCAATCCCGCCGGGGGTTTCCCGCTCGTAGATCAGGATCGCGTACTGGGACATCGCCGGCCCTACCTGTTCGTCCCGCCCGGCGACCAGTTCTCGGTCTCCGGGCCGATCGCGCCGTAGGCGAGCGCGCCCGCCCGCGCGTACCTGCTGACCACGACGCCGGCGTCCAACGTGGTGGACTCGACCAGCCTGAGGCCGGCCGGGACGGTTCCCTCCGCGAAGAGCCGCTTGCCGGAGCCGAGCAGCACGGGGAAGACCAACAGGTGGAACTCGTCCACCAGGTCGTGCTCGAGCAGTGTCTGGATCAGCCCGCCGCTGCCGTGCACCTGGATCTCGCCGTCCTCACGCCGCTTGAGGTCGGCGACGGCCTCGACGACGTCGCCGGTGAGCGGCTCGGAGTTCTGCCACGTCAGCGTCCTCGGCGTGCGCGAGGCGACGTACTTGGGCAGCTTGTTCATGATCACCCCGATCGGGTCGTCGGGGCCGGCGAGCGGCCAGGTGGCGGCGAAGATGTCGTAGGTGTTGCGCCCGAGCAGCAGCGCGTCCGCCCTGCCGATCAGGTCGGTCATGCGCTCGATGACCTGCTCCTTGATGAGCGGAGCGGCCCAGCCGCCGTGTTCGTAACCCGGGTCGTGGACCTCGTCGTCGCCGCCCGGTGCCTGCAGGACACCGTCCAGGGACACGAACATGGTCACCATCAGCCTTGCCATATCGCTTCCTTCGCTCGTAGCTGTCGATGGGCGCCCGGGGTGGCGCCCTCATCAACCACGGCGAACGGGACTCTCCGAAATCGACAGCGTCCCCGGTTGTCGAATCGCCGCCTCGCCGTTCGCCGGGTGAGTACCTACCGGACGAAGGGCAGGAAGAAAGTGACCGAGAACGGAGCTGTCCGTGCGGCCGGGCGTCGGGAGTGGATCGGCCTGGCGACCCTCGCGCTGGCCACATTGATGATCACGTTCGAGATGTTCGCGCTGCTGCTCGCGTTGCCCAAGATCACCGAGGAGCTTCGGCCCAGCGCGGCGCAACAGCTGTGGATCGTGGACGTCTACGGGTTCATGGTCGGCGGGCTGCTCATCACGATGGGCACGCTCGGTGACCGGGTCGGCCGGCGGAAGGTGCTGATGGTCGGTGCGGCCGGCTTTGCGGCGGCCTCCCTGGTGTGCGCCTTCGCCACGAGCGCCGACATGCTCATCCTCGGCCGGGCGCTGCTGGGAGTCGCCGGGTCGACGCTCGCGCCGTCCACCCTGGCGCTGATCAGGAACATGTTCCCCGACCCCAGGCAGATGGGCCTCGCCGTGGGCGTCTGGGCCGGCGGCTTCACCCTGGGCGCGATCCTCGGCCTGGTGGTCGGCGGGGTGATGCTGGCGCACCTCTGGTGGGGCTCGACGTTCTTGCTGGCGGTGCCGGTGATGGCGCTGCTGCTCGTGCTCTGCCCGGTGTTCGTGGCCGAGCACAGGGGCTCCGGCACGGCGAGCCTGGACGTGATCGGCGCGCTGCTGTCGGTGGTCACGATGATCGCGTTGAGCTACGGGCTCAAGGAGATCACCCGGCACGGTTGGCGACCGGTGCCCATCCTGGTCGGGCTCGCCGGTGTCGGGATCGGCGCGGTCTTCGTCCGCCGGCAGCTGCGCGGCGACCACCCGCTGCTGGACCTGCGGCTGTTCGCCAACCGGTCGTTCAGCACGATGCTGGTCGGGCTGGTGCTCTACGCCCTCATCGGCGCCTCGGGCCTGTTCTACCTCACCCAGTTCCTGCAGTCGGTGTCCGGGATGACGCCGTTGGCCTCGGCGCTGTGCCTGCTGCCGGGCATGGCGGTCGCGGCGGCCAGCGGCATCCTGTCCCCGTTGCTGGCCCGGCGGATCCGGCCCGCCTACCTCATCTCCGGTGGGCTGGTCGGGATGGCGGCGGCGTACGCGATGTTCAGCCGGTTGGACGCGAGCTCCGGCCCGGGCCTGGTGATGCTCGGCTTCGCGGTCACGGCACTGGGGGAGGGGCCGTTGCTGACCCTCGGCACGAGCCTGGTGGTCGCCTCGGCGCCGCCGGACAAGGCCGGCTCGTCCGCGTCCATGACCCAGGTCGCCAACGAGGCCGGCGCCTCGCTCGGGGTGGCGGTCATGGGCAGCATCGGCGCCGCCGTGTACGTCGGCCGGCTCGACGACACCGCGCCGGAAGGCCTGGCGGGCGACGCCCTCGCCGGTGCCCGCGAGAGCGTCGCCGGTGCCGTGGCCGCGGCCTCCGACCTGCCGGCACAGCTGGGTGCCCCGCTGGTGGCGGCGGCGCGCGAGGCCTTCGTCAGCGGGATGAACGTGTTCGCCACGGTGTCCGTCGGCATCCTGCTCCTCGCGGCGGTCGTCATCGCCGCCAGGCTCAGGCACGTACCCCCAACCGGCCGCCGGGCCGCCTCATCGGTGAAGACCGGTTCCTAGCGGTTGGCGGCCGCGATCACGGCGTTCAGGCCGGCCTCGGATGAGGAGGCGCCCAGGCCGACCGCCCAGGCGGTGTCGCCGCCGGCCCGGTACTCCAGGTAGGCCACCCAGCCGCCGGTGTCGTTGCGCTCGGCGGGGGCGAGGTCGAGCACCTCCAGCTTGTGCCCGGCGGCGGCCAGCACGTCCAGCAGTTCGGGCACCGGGTCCGGGCCGGGGAGCGGGTGCCGGGTCGGGCGGTCGTCGGCGGTGAGTACGGCGTGCGGCCGGCCGCGCGTGTCGTCGATCGACCAGGACGCGCGGCCCGGCGGGGCGGTGACGTATGCGGCGGTGAACAGCTCCCACAGCCGGTCCGCGCCGACCTCCTGGCCGGTGGCGTCGGCGTGCTGCTGCACCACCCTGGCGAAGTCGATCTGCAGCCGGCGCGGCGGCTGCAGGCCGTGGTGCTCGGCGAGCAGGTAGGCGATGCCGCCCTTGCCGGACTGGCTGTTGACCCGGATGACCGCCTGGTACGAGCGTCCGACGTCGGCCGGGTCGATGGGCAGGTACGGCACCTCCCACGGCGCCTCGGACTCGGCCACTCCCAGGTCGGCGGCCCGCGCCCGGTGGTGCGCCATGCCCTTCTTGATCGCGTCCTGGTGGGTGCCGGAGAACGCGGTGTACACCAGGTCGCCACCGTAGGGATGCCGCTCGTGCACGCCGATCCGGTTGCAGTGCTCGACGGTGCGGCGGATCTCGTCGATGTCGCCGAAGTCGATCATCGGGTCGACGCCCTGGGCGTGCAGGTTCAGCGCGAGCGTGACCAGGTCCACGTTGCCGGTGCGCTCGCCGTTGCCGAACAGGCAGCCCTCCACCCGCTGCGCGCCGGCGAGCACGGCCAGCTCGGCGCAGGCGACGCCGGTGCCCCTGTCGTTGTGCGGGTGCACGGACAGGATCACCGACTCGCGCCGGGCCAGGTGGCGGTGCATGTACTCGATCTGGTCGGCGTAGACGTTCGGGGTGGCCACCTCCACGGTGGCCGGCAGGTTGTGGATCACCGGCCGGTCCGGGCTCGCGTCCCAGAGCGCGGTCATCATGTCGCAGACCTCGAGCACATAGTCCGGCTCGGTCAGGATGAACACCTCGGGGGAGAACTCGAACCGGACGCCAGGGTCGTCGCCGGCCAGCCGCGCGATGTCCTCGCCGCCGGCGCGGATGAGCGCGCGCAGCTCGTCGCGGGTCCGGCCGAGCACCACCCGCCGCCAGGTCGGCGCGGTCGCGGTGTACATGTGCACCACCACGTTGGGCAGGCCGGCGATGGCGGTGAACGTCCGCTCGATCAGGTCGGTGCGCGCCGGGGTGAACACCACGACCGTGACGTCGCCGGGCACCAGGTCGCGCTCGGCGAGCAGGCGGACGAAGTCGAAGTCGGCCTGGGACGCCGACGGGTAGCCGACCTCGATCTCCTTGAAGCCCATCGCGAGCATCAGCTCGAAGAAGCGGCGCTTGCGGGCCGGGTCCATCGGCTCGGCCAGCGCCTGGTTGCCGTCGCGCAGGTCGACGGGCACCCACAGCGGGGGCGTCTCGATGCGCCGTGACGGCCAGCGCCGGTCGGTCAGCGGGACGTCGACGCGGGCGTGGACGTCGGTGTACCTGTGCGACGGCATCCGGGACGGGCGTTGCCGGTTCCAAAACGGCCGGTCGGCGGGGATCTTGCCGTCCGGGATGTGCAGGGTTGGGAAGTTCATATGGCGCTGCCTTTCGGTCCAGGCGGGGAGGACCGGCGCGCGAAGGCCCCACGACGGGGTGCCGGTCCGGTCAGGCCCCGCCGAGGCGGCGAAGAAGCAGCGCGCTCCACGGCATGTCGGCTACGCTAGCGGACGACCACTCCTCAGACAACCTGAGAGGTTGCCGTGCGTCGTTACCCGCTCGCCGAGCAGGCGGCCGAACTGCTGCTCGCCCGCGTCACGGACGGCCGGTTGGCGATCGGAGGCCGGCTGCCCGGCGAGACGGCGCTGGCCGCCGAGCTGGGGGTCGGGCGCTCCACCGTGCGGGAGGCGATCCGCGAGCTGGCCGGGCGGGGCGTCCTGGAGTCGCGGCAGGGCGCCGGGGTGTTCGTGGTGGCCGCCGAGCCGGCCGAGGACTGGGACGCGGTGCTGCGCCGCTCGCGCATCGCCGACGTGGTGGAGGGCCGGGTCGCCGTCGAGGTGGAGGCCGCCCGGCTCGCGGCCCGCCGCCGCACCCCCAACGACCTGCGCACCCTGCGCCGCCGCCTGGCCGACCGCGCCGAGGCCGGCGGGGACGCCGCGTTCGTGGACGCCGACCTGCGGTTCCACCGGGCGGTGGTGGCCGCCGCGCACAACCCGGTGATCGCCGAGATGTTCGCCTCGTTCGCCCCGAGGATCCGCCGGGCCATGCTCGACTTCCTCGCCGCCCGCCGCCCCGGGGCCGCCCGCCCGGACGCGGCCGACGCCCATCGCGCCATCGCCGAGGCCGTCCGCGACCGCGACCCCGACCGGGCGGCGGCGGTCAGCCGGGCACACCTCGACCAACTGCTCGCCGCCGTGACCGATCCGCCGTGACGGTCAGCCCGCGCTGCCCACCGACATCGGCGCCTTGCGGCGGGCGGTGGTCGGCACCCGCACCCCCCACACCCGCGACACCAGCGCCGTGTAGTGCGCGAGGTCGGGCAGCGCGACGGCGGTGGGGTCACCGTCGAGCTGGAGCACCTGGAAGGCGATCTCGGCGTGCCGGATGGCTATCTCGTCCAGCCCGAGCGGCCCGCGCGGGGAGTACCACCTGGCCACCCCGCTGCACATCTCCAGCAGCGCCAGCCGGGCCACGCCGGGCGCGGTGGTGCGGAACTGGCCGCCTCGGCAGCCGTCCTCGATGGCCGTGCGCCACAGCCGCTCGTAGCTGTCCCGCAGCCCGACGATCTCGCGGCGCCTGGCCGGCGACAGCGCCCTGATCTCGTTGTCGACCACGCTGGTCTCCAACGGCAGCAGCGCGTGGGTGAGCACGTGCAGCTGGACCAGCGCGCCGAGCCGGGCCGGCGGCGAGGGCGCCTGTTCGACCACCTCGGCGGCGGTGCGCAACAGCCGCTCCAGCGAGTCCCGCATGATCCCGGCGAGCAGGTCCTCCTTGGTGCCCATGTAGTGGTAGAGCGACGCCGAGGACAGCCCGGCCGCGTCGGCCAGCTCACGAATCCCGGTGCCGTGGAACCCCTTCTTCGCGAACAGCCGCACCGCCGCGCGGCGAACCTGCCCCGCGGCCGGTCCGGGCGCGTGCTCGCGGGCCATCGGCTCCCCTTGCGTTCCCGGGTCCGCCTGACCGCCCGGCCACGCTCATTGTCCACCGAGTCGTGGCTCGCTCGGGCCCGGGCGAGGTGCCCGGCGGACCGTGAGCAGGACCAGCAGCACCAGCGCCGCCCCGAGCCACAGCACGCTCGGCACGCCCAACGCGTCCATGACCAGGCCGCTGGCGGCCGCGCCCACGGCGATGGACATGTTGAACACGAAGCAGTACACGGCCGTGGCCGCCTCGGCGCTCGCCGGCGCCGCCGTCATCACCCAGGTCTGGAGGGTGACCGGCGCGCCGCCGTAGGCCAGGCCCCACACCAGCACCAGCGCGACCCCGCCCCACGGGCTCGCGCCGAGCAGCGGGAACAGCGCGAGCGTCGCGCCGAGCGCCACGGCGATGACCGCGGCGGCCCGGCCCGGCGTGCGCGCCGCCCTCGGGCCGGCGAACACGTTGGCCACCATCCCCAGCACCCCGTAGCCGAGCAGCAGCACGCCGATGACCCCGCTGCCGACCCCGGAGATGTTCAGCAGCGCGGGGCTCACGAACGTGTAGGCGCCGTAGTGGCCCGCGACCAGCAGCGCGGTGGCGAGGATGCCCGCGACCAGCGCGGGGTTGCGCAGCTGCGCGCGCAGGGTCCGCGGCCGCACCGGCTCGGCGGCGGGCAGCCGCGGCAGCAGGATGAGCGCGGCGACGAGGACGGCGGCGGAGAGCCCGGCGAGCGCACCGAACGCGGCGCGCCAGCCCAGCCACTCGCCGAGGATCGTCCCGACCGGCACGCCGAGCACGGCCGCCGCGCTCACCCCGCCGAAGATCAGCACCATGGCGCGCGCCACGTACGGCCCCGGTACCAGCCGGATCGCCAGGCTGCCCGCGGTCGCCCAGAAGCCGCCGATGGTGATCCCGACGAACACGCGCGACCCGATCAGCACCGCGTAGTTCGGGGCGAGCGCCGACACCGTGCTCGCCACGGCCATCACCGCGAGCAGCACGGCCAGCAGCACGCGCCGGTCCAGCCGTCCGACCAGCAGCGGGATGCCGACCGACGCGAACGCCGCGATCACGCCCGGCGCGGTGACCGTCTGGCCGGCGGCCCCGGTGGAGACGCCCAGCTCGCCCGCGATCGCCGGGATCAGGCCGACGGGCAGCTGCTCGGCGGTGATCATGGAGAAGATTCCCACCGCGACGGTGAGCACGCCGAGCCACATCCACGGCGTCGGGCGTTCGGTCTCCCCCCGTTGGGGCGCGGTCCTGGTCATGACGGGTCTCCGTTTCTGGGCAGGGCGGATCGCCCGCGCGGCCCGGCGGGTGTGTGAGGACAGGGATGCTCAGCCGATGAGGCCGGGCCTCATCGGTCGGTGAAAGATGCGGTTGTGCCCGGTGTCAGGTGGTGGCGGTGGCCTCCAGCGGGACCCAGCGGTCCGCCCACCGGCTCAGGGTGTAGACGACGTCGTGCAGTTCGAGGCCCTTCTCGGTGAGCCGGTACTCGATGCGCACCGGGGTCTCGGGGTGGACGATCCGCTCGACGATGCCCTCCTCCTGCAGCTCCTTGAGCCGCTCGGCGAGCAGTCGGTCGGACAGCCCGGGAACGACCGCGCGCAGGTCGGCGAACCGGGTGACGTCCAGCAGCATGGCCCGCAGGATCACGCCGGTCCAGCGCTTGCCGATGACCTCGACGGCCTTGTGGTAGCGCGGGCAGAACGCGGAGTCGGTGAGGTCCATGCGGCAGAGACTAACGAATCGTAAGTTGGTGCACAAGAAGTAAGTCGTCTACTGGTCTACTGTGGTGACATGGCTCAGGTCGGCGCGCTCGCGGTCACGGGCTTCGTGCTGGTCACCCTGGTGGCCGGGCTGATCGCGCTGTATCGGGAACACCGCGCCGGCACCGCGCGCGTGGGAACGGCGGCGATGGAGGTCGATGCGCTGTTCTACCCCGCCCGGCGACACCAGCTCGAACAACAACGCGTCGTCGAGTTCAGCCTCGACGATCCGTCCCCGGGTGCCGGGGGATCGGGCCTGCTGGTCGACCTCGACTCGCACGTGGTGCGGGTGCGGCCTCGGTCCGGCGCCTAGTGGTCGGCTAGTGGTCGGCGCTGGCGCGTAGCGGCTCGGTCCTCGGCCCGAAGGCGGTCAGGAAGCGGTCGCGGAAGGCGTCCATCCGCCAGACCGGGGCGTCGGCGCCCGGTTTCAGGCCGTCGTGCCAGCCCCAGGAGGAGATCCGGTCCAGCACGGCGCGGTCCTTGGTGACGATCGTGATCGGCACGTCGCGGCTGGCGTTCGGGCCGGTGACGATCGGGGAGGGCTGGTGGTCGCCGAGGAAGACGAACACCAGGTCGTCGCCGCCCCGGGTCTCCAGGTAGGAGATCAGGGTGCTCAGCGAGTACTCGACGGAGTCCCGGTAGCCCGCGCGGACCACGGCGGGGTCCCTGGTCAGGATGGCCTGCGGCAGGTCGCCGGGCGCGGACATGGAGTTGAACACCGAGCCGTCGCCGACGTCCGCCCAGTCCACCGGGCGGGGCAGCGGCGACCAGGGGGCGTGGCTGGAGACCAGCGGGATCTCGGCCATCAGCGGGGGCCGGGCGGGGACCTCGCGTTCCAGGCGGTCGAAGGCGGTCAGGGTGTACTGGTCGGGCATGGTGGCCCAGCTGAACTTGGGGCCCCGGTAGCCCAGGTTGCGCGAGTCGTAGAGCCGGTCGTAGCCGTAGAACGCCGCCTCCGGCCAGTCGGTGGTGACGCCGGGCATCACGCCGACCGTGCGCCAGCTCGCCTCCCGGAACGCCCTGGTGAGGGTCAGGCGGTCGCTGGACTCCAGCTCGCGGTAGCGCTCCTGGTTGTCGATCCACAGCCCGGAGAGCAGCGTGGAGTGCGCCAGCCAGCTGGCGCCGCCGAACGTCGGCGAGGTGAGGTAGGCGCTGCGGGAGCCGAACCCGGCGGCGGCCAGCCGGCGGTCGCCGTCGTCGAGCACCGCGCCGACGCCGGGGGCGAACATCGGGTTCTGGATGGCGTCGCGCCCGTAGCTCTCCACGAAGGAGATCACCACGTCCTTGCCGCGCAGGGCGGTCAGCAACTGATCGCGCGGGGTGTCGCGGAAGGCGTCGGTGGCCAGGTCGTGGGCGAACTCCCGCTGGTCGAGGAGGTTGGCGCGCAGCCGCATCGCGTCGCCGTAGGCCGCCCCGGCCGCGCTCGCGCCCGCGACCGGCAGGCCGGGGGCGAGCTGCGCGCCGAGCAGGGCGCAGACGACCCAGACCGGGGTGAGCACGGCCAGCGCGCGGACGGCCGGGGTGCGGTGCCGGGCCACGACGCGGCTCAGGCGCAGCGTGGACAGCGCCAGCAGGACCGGGACGGCGGCGGCCAGCAGCACGGCGGCGACGACGCAGCCGATCGCGGCGGCCTGGCCGGACGTGCTGGACACGAAGCCGAACCCGTCGCCGAACAGCCGCCAGTCCCACAGCGGGTCGAACGGCCTGTCCAGCACCGAGGTGAAGCCCAGGTCGACGATCTTCATGACGGTCACCACGCCGAGCGCGGCGCCGAACAGGGCGGCCAGCAGGCGGCTCGGCCTGGACGGCAGGACGAGGACCAGCGCGGCGGCCAGCAGGCCCTCGACCGGGATCCGGGCCAGCGCCCACGGCGTGAGGCCGCCCGGGTCGCCGGGGGCGACGAGGGCGGCGAACACCAGCAGGGCGGCCGACACGGTGGTCACCCGTGCGCGGAGTCGGCGCGGCCGGCGAGGTCGCGTGGGTGACACCATGAGGACCCATCTGTGCGAGCTGTGGACAGGCGACCACACGGCCCGCCCCGCCGGATGGTTCAGGCTCGATGATGCCCGGTCGGTGGTACGGACTCTCGGGCGGTGTGCGCATCGGGGGCGGCCAGTGCTGCCCGGGCGAGCCTGGCGGCGTCGCGGGTGTCCAGGGCTCGGACGGCCTGTTTGGTCGCGGGGATCGCGTGCGGGGTGACCGACAGCTCGCGCACGCCGAGGCCGGTGAGCAGTGTGGCGGCCGGTTCGTCGGCGGCCAGCTCGCCGCAGACCGCCACGGTGGCGTGCCCCTCGGCGCCCCGGCAGGTGGCGTCGATCAGGCGCAGCACGCCGGGGTCGTAGGGGTCGCCGAGGGTGGCGACGGCGTCGTTGTTGCGGTCGGCGGCCATGGCGTACTGGGTGAGGTCGTTGGTGCCGATGCTCATGAAGTCGACGTGCGGGGCGAACGCGGCGGCCTTGAGCGCGGCGGCCGGGATCTCGACCATGATGCCGACCTCCAGGCCGTCGGGGTGGCCTCGGCCGACCCGGGCGACGGCGTCGTCGAGCCGGCGGCGGGCGGCGAGCAGCTCGTCCAGGGTGGCGACCATCGGGAACATCACGCTGACCGGGGTGTCGTGCGCGAGGCGGGCGATGGCGAGCAGCTGGTCGGCGAGCAGCCGGGGATGGGCCAGGGACAGCCGGATGCCGCGCACGCCCAGGTAGGGGTTGGCCTCGGCGGGGGCGGGCAGGTAGCGCAGCGGCTTGTCGCCGCCGACGTCGAGGGTGCGCAGGGTGATCCGGCGCCCGCCGAGCGCGTCGGCGATGTCGCGGTAGATGGCCTCCTGCTCGTCCACGCCGGGCGGGTCGGCGCGGCCGAGGAACAGGAACTCGGTGCGGACCAGGCCGGCGTGGTCGGCGCCGAGCCGGGCGGCGGCGACCGCGTCGTCGAGCGAGCCGATGTTGGCGCCGACGGCGATGTGGACGCCGTCGCGGGTGGCGGCGGGTTCGGTGGCGTGCGCGAGCGCGCGCTCGGCGGCGTCGGCGAGCTGGGCGGCGCGGTCGCGGTAGGAGCGTTGGGTCGCGGGCGGTGGGTTGATCACGAACTCGCCGAGGGTGCCGTCGACGACGAGGGGGGCGTCCTCGGCGATGTCCAGGACGGCGGGTCCGGCGGTGACGACGGCGGGGATGCCCTTGGCGCGGAGCAGGATCGCGGCGTGCGCGGTGGGGCTGTCGTAGGCCAGGAGGACGGCGGTCACGGTCGCGGGGTCCAGCTCGGCGGCCTGGGCGGGGGTGAGCTCGGCGGCCACCAGGACGCCGGGGGGCTTCGGCGCGGCGGTGTGGGTCCGCGCGTTGTCGCCCAGGAGTGCTCGGAGGACCTGGTCGCCGACGGCGCGCGCGTCCGCGGCGCGGGCCTGCTGGTACGGGTCGGGCAGGGCGGCCAGTTGGTCGCTCAGGGCGGCGATCGCCTCGGCCCAGGACCGTGGGGCGGACCGGCCGGTGTCGATGTTCGTGCGAACCTGGTGGAGCAGGTCGGTGTCGTCGAGCAGCAGCAGGTGCGCGTCGAAGATCGCGGCTTCCGGTTCGTCGAGGTCGGCGGCGGTGCGGGCGCGCAGCCGGGCGATGTCGTCGCGGACGGTGGCGATGGCCCGGTCGAGGCGGTGCCGTTCGGCGGTGGGGTCGGCGGCGGTGTCGTCGTCCGTGGGGATCTCGATCACGGACGCGCCCGGGGTGCGGGCCGGGCCGATGCCGATGCCGGGGGAGGCGGGCATCGGGCCGTGGGTCCGTTGCGGTCGGGCAGCGGGTTGGGATGGCGCTGGCGCGGGTGCTTGTGACGCCGGCTCGTCGAAGTTGCGGGCGGCCAGGGCGAGGATGTCGTCGAGCGCGGCGCGGGCGTGGGCGCCGGTGGTGCGCAGCTCGATCTCGTGGCCCGGCAGCGCGCCCAGGGTGGCGATCCTGGACAGGCTGGAGGCGGGCACCCACGGTGAGCCGGTGGTGCGGTTGCGCAGCTCGCCGGTGGCGTCGTAGCGGCCGATCAGCCCGACCAGCCGGGCGGCCGGGCGGGCGTGCAGGCCGTGCTCGTTTGCCAGCGTGAACACGCCGCTGACCGCCCCGGCGGGCTCGTCGCTCGGTTCGGTGTCGGTCCCGGTCGGTGGAGAGTCAGGCGGTGCGAGCTGGGCGGTCTTGCCGGCCAGCGCGGACTGCGCCTCGGCGGCCACCTCGGCGAGCGACGCGCCCCCGGCGGCCGCCACCGCCGCCACCACCAGGCCCTCGACCAGCGGGGCCGGGCACAGCGCCACCCGCGCCCGTACCTCGTCGTCGAGCAGCTCCAGGGCCAGCTCGGCGGAGAGCACCGCGCTGCCCAGGTCCATCAGCACGGCCACCCCGTCACCGCGGTCGACCTCGGAGATCGCCTCGACGATCTGGGCGGCGTCGGTGCCGAACGTGGTCTCGTCCAGCCCGGCGGCGATGCCGATCCGCGCCCGGTCGCCGTGCAGCATCTCCGAGGCCAGCGCGACCGCCGCCCTGGCCAGCGGGCGGCTGTGCGACACCACGACGAGCCCCACCTCGGCCATGCGTCAGCCCTGGGTGTCGGCGAGCGCTGTCATCAACGCCGTGATGAGCAGGGCGGCCGAGGTGGCGCCGGGGTCCTGGTGGCCGACGCTGCGCTGCCCGAGGTAGCTGGCGCGGCCCTTGCGGGCCAGCATCGGGGCGGTGGCGTCCCGGCCGGCCTCGGCGGCCGTCGCGGCCCGGCGCAGCGCGTCCGCCAGCCCGGCGCCGGAGGCCAGCGCCTCGTCCAGCGCGTCGGCGGCCGGGGCCAGCGCGTCGAACATCGTCTTGTCCCCGGCCTCGGCCTTGCCGCGCTGCACCACGCCGTCCAGGCCGGCCCGGATCGCCGAGGCCAGCGCGGCGGCGTCCAGCTCCGGGGCGTCGCCCGCCGCGGTGCCCATCCGCAGGAAGAACGTGCCGTACAGCGGCCCGGACGCCCCGCCGACGCGGCTGACCAGCGTCATGCCCACCTGCTTGAGCAGCGCGGCCGGCCCGGCCGGCGGTGAGGCGTCCAGGGCGTCGCGCACCGCCGTCATGCCCCGGTCCATGTTGATGCCGTGGTCGGCGTCCCCGATCGCCGCGTCCAGTTCGGTCAGCCGCTGCTTCTCGGCGGCGACGACCCTGGCGAACTCCCGGACCCACCTGGCCAGCGCCGCCGTGTCCGCCGTGCCCGCTGTGTCCATGCCCTAGATCCCCCACCGCAGGCCGGGCGTGCGGACCGGCGCGTCCCACAGCTCCAGCAGCTCGTCGTCCACCCGCAGCAGGGTGACCGAGCAGCCGGCCATCTCCAGGCTGGTGATGTAGTTGCCCACCAGCGAGCGGGCGATCCCGACGCCGGCCCGCTCCAGGACCGAGGCCACCTCGGCGTACATCAGGTACAGCTCCAGCAGCGGGGTGCCGCCCATGCCGTTGACGAACGCGAGCACCGAGTCGCCGCCGGACAGGCCCAGGTCGGACACGATCGGTTCGAGCAGCCGCTCGGCGACCCGCCTGGCCGGCTCCAGCGGCACCCGCTCGCGGCCCGGCTCGCCGTGGATGCCGATCCCGATCTCCATCTCGTCGTCCGGCAGGTCGAACGTGGGCTTCCCGGCGGCCGGGACGGTGCACGAGGTCAGCGCCATGCCCATGCTGCGGGCGCCGGCGTTGACCTTCTTCGCGACGTCGGCGACCGCCGCGAGCGGCCGGCCCGCCTCGGCGGCCGCGCCGGCGATCTTCTCCACCAGCACCGTGGCGCCGACCCCGCGCCGGCCGGCGGTGTAGAGGCTGTCCCGCACCGCGACGTCGTCGTCGATCACCACCGAGGCAACCTCGACGCCGTCGGCGGCCGCCAGCTCGGCGGCCATGTCGAAGTTCATCACGTCGCCGGTGTAGTTCTTCACGATGTGCAGCACGCCGGCGCCGCCGTCGACGTACCTGGTCGCGGCCAGCATCTGATCCGGCACCGGGGAGGTGAACACCTCGCCCGCGCACGCCGCGTCGAGCATCCCCGGCCCGACGAAGCCGCCGTGCATCGGTTCGTGCCCCGACCCGCCGCCGGAGACCAGCCCGACCTTCCCGCGCACCGGCGCGTCGGCCCGGTACACCACCCGGTTCTCGTGGTCGACCTTCAGCTCGGGATGCGCCGCCGCGACCCCGCGCAGCGCGTCGGACACGACCTCGGACGGATCGTTGATCAGCTTCTTCATCGCGTCCCCTGGGTTCCGGTTCACGAATTTCGTTCGACGATGTCGAATGTGGTGTGGAACATACGCTACTGTTGCGCCACAGACAAGGCTGTGAACCCGAAGGAGCCGGTCAGGTGATCCAGGCGGTGGACCGCGCGCTGCGCATCCTCACCGTGCTGCAGGGCGCGCGGCGGCTGAACCTCGGCGAGATCGCCGCCCGGCTCGACCTGGCGCCGTCCACCGTGCACGGGCTGATCCGGACCCTGCTCGCGCACGGCATGGTGCAGCAGGAACGCGACTCCGGGCGCTACCGCCTCGGCCCGGCCACGCTGCGCCTGGGCAACGTCTACCTGGACACGCTGGAGCTGCGCTCCCGGGTGGCGATCTGGGCCGAGGACCTGGCCCGCCGCACCGGGTGCGCGGTCCGGACCGGCGTGCTGCTCTTCGACGAGGTGGTGGTGGTCGCCCACGAACCGCGCCCGGACGGCACCCGCCAGATGCCCGAGGTCGGGATCGTCATCCCGGCGCACGCCAGCGCGGTGGGCAAGGCGCTGCTCGCGTTCGACGCCGACGCCTACGCCGCGCTCACCGCCGCCGGCCACACCCTGCGCGGTATGACCGGCCGCACCATCACCCACCCCGCCGCCCTGCGCGACGAGCTGGACGCCGTTGCCGGCACCGGCATCGCCACCGAGAACGAGGAGGCCGTGCTCGGCGAGTGCGCCGCGGCCGCGCCACTGGCCGACGCGACCGGGCTCACCCCCGGCGCCATCTCCCTGGTCGTGCCCGCCGCCCGCTGGCCGCTGCCCCCCGACGCGCTCGACGCCCTGCGCGACACCGCCCGCGCGATCTCCCGCGAACTGGGCGCCCCCACCTGGCCGCCGCCCGCCGCCCGTCCGTGATCGCCTCCTAGACGCGCACGACCAGGCCGTCGTGCGCGGTCTCCCAGCCGGACAGGTCGGCGGACAGCGCGGTCGGGGACAGGTGCGTCAGGATCATCCGCCGGGTGTCGAACCGGTCCCGGTGCTCGCCGAGGGTGCCCAGGTCCAGGTGCCAGCGCACCGGCGCGGGTGTGTAGCCCTCGCAGAGGAACACGTCGGTGCCCTCGGCGGCCGCGAGCAGCGCGTCGGTCCACTCGGTGTCCCCGGAGTAGGCGACGCGGGCGGCGCCGTCGGCGTCCTGGACCCGCAGCGCGTACGCCGGGGCGCCGGACGCATGGCGCACCTCGAAGGGCACGGCGGTGAACCGCTCGGTGCTGAATGGCGCCCGGTCGCGGTGCTCGACCACGCGCACCTCGAACCGCCGCCGAACGGTGCTGGAGCCGGGGAAGAACACCTCCATGGCCTCGGCCAGCCGCCGTTCGGTGCCCGGCGGGCCGACCACCGTGAGGTCGGTGGTCCGCCGCCGGAACTGCCCGTCCAGGACGAGGAACGGGAGCCCGCCGAAGTGGTCACCGTGCAGGTGGGTGATCAGGACGGTCTCGATGGCGTTCGGGTCGAAGCCCTGCTCGCGCAGTGCGACCAGGCTGGTCGCGCCGCAGTCGACCAGGGTGTGGGCGTTCCCGTCGTCGGGGCCGAGCGCGATGCAGGTCTGGAAGCGCCCGCCGGAGCCGAATGCGTCGCCGCTGCCCACCACCGTGATCCTCATGGCGCGATTGTGTCGTCACAGCCCCGAGCAGTACAGCGTGGACGTGGCCGCGAACAGCGCCGCCGCGGCCAGGGCCGGCAGCAGCACCGAGCCGCCGGCGACCCCGCGGGCCAGCCCCCGGCGCACCCGGGTGACCGGCCGGGCGTCCGCCGCCAGCCGCTCCAACCGGGCCAACCTCGGCTCCAGGGCGTCCTCGCCGAACGCCAGCGACGCCCCGGGTGCCCCGCCGGCGACCCGGACCAGCGCGGAGCGCACCACCCCGGCGCCGCACCGCCGGGCCGCCTCCGCGTCGGCGGACAGCTCCACCAGCTCGCGCACCGCCGCCGGCGCGGCGCCGAACAGCGGCAGGAACGGCAGCCCGGCCGCCAGCACGTCCGCGAGCGCGACCAGCAGGTGGTGCCGCCCGCGCAGGTGCGCCCGCTCGTGCGCCAGCACCGCGCCGGCCTGCGCGGGCGTCAGGTGGCGGCCGAGGCCCTCGGTGGCCACCAGGTAGCTCGGGCGGCCGGGCATGGCGAACGCGAGCGGGCGGTCGTGCGCGAGCCACAGGACCTCGGGCGAGCCCGGCTCGGTGCGCGCGGCCAGCCGGAGCACGGCCACCCGCTCGCGGCGGGCGCGGGCGCGGCGGGCCGCCACCCGGGAGCCGATCAGCACGACGTTCACCGCCGCCGAGAGCAGCACCAGCAGGCCCAGCACCCCGGTGACCTGCTCGACGTCCGGCGACGCCCCGTGGGTGACCGCGGACCAGCAGCCGCCGGCGGCGGACAGCAGCCCGCTCGGCACCCCGTGGTCGGGCACCAGCAGCAGCGCGACCCCGGCGCCCGCGGTGCCCAGCACCCCGGCGGTGGTCAGCAGCCAGGCCACGATCAGGGCGGACGGGTCGATCCGGGACGCCGGCAACCGGCGCAGCCGGGCGGGCGGGCACGAGCCGACCAGCGCCGCGCCGAGGACCATGGCCACCGACACCGTCACCGTTCGTCGCGCCGTTCCTCCAGCGCCGCGCGCAGCACGCTCGACTCGTGCTCGGACACCGAGCGCGCGAAGTGCAGCAGCACCGCGTCCGGGTCGCCGGAGCCGTCGATGACCTCCCGCAGCGCCCGCGCGGCCGCCTCCTCGCGGCTGGTCGCCGTGGCGTAGCGGTAGGCCTTGCCGGCCAGCTCGCGGCGGACCCACCCCTTGCGATGCAGGTTGTCCAGCACGGTCATGACCGTCGTGTAGGCCAGCGTGCGCCCGACGTCCAGCCGCTGGCGCACGTCACGGACCCGGACCGGGCCGTCCGCCCGCCACAGCACGTCCATCACGGCGGACTCCAGCTCGCCCAGCCCGTGCACGGTCGCCCTCCTGACGCCGGTCAGTCGCGGGACCGGTGCGGGTCCCAGCCCTCCAGCGGCCACAGCGTGCCATCCTCGCCGATGCCCGCCGGCCGCGCGTCGGCGCCCGGGTCCGTCCGAGGAACCGGGCAGGACGACGCCGTCCGCCACTTGGCGACCACCGCGACCAGGATCAGCACGACCGACCCGACCGCGAGCAGCGGCTGCAGCGGCGCCCAGACCGCCAGCGCCCCCGACAGCCCGAGCAGCCCCATGACCAGCTTGTTGCACATCGGGCAGCCCACCGCGAGGCTGCCGAGCAGGCTGGCCCCGGTGGCCCGGTAGCCGCTCACCGACATCCCGCCGGGCAGCACCGCCCACAGCCCGGTCAGCAGCGCGGTGGCCGCGAGCACCGCGTAGTCCCACCACCGGACCGGGGTCATCCGGGTGAAGTACGGGTTGTCCAGCACGTCCGTGGGCACCCCGACGACCAGCGCGCTCACCGCCGCCGCGACCAGTCCCCGCCCCCATCTGCCGGTCAGCACCGGCCGGGGCCGGGCGTGGTCGGTCCGGGTCATGCGGGCCTCTCAACCTCTCGACGGCAGGAACTACTATCGCGCATAGTAGTGGCCGTCCGGGCGTGCGCGGGCCCGCGGTTACCAGCGGGGTGGGGCCGCGCCGTATCGGATCGGTCGGTCCGGCCAGCTCAGCGGTACGCCGTCCAGCGCCCCTGGCGGCGCCACCGTCGTGATCGTTTCCTGGTCGGCGGGCACGGTGGTCAGCCAGGCGTCGGCGTCCGCCCGGGCGGTGGGGCGGACGGGCTCGGGGGCCGGGGGCTGGGCGAGCAGCCAGTGCGCGGTGCGGGCCAGCGACAGCTCGCGCAGCACGCCGCCGCCGTGCTCGGCCTGCCGGCGCAGCCCGTCCAGCGCGGCGGCCGCGCACAGGTACCCGGTGCCGTGGTCGAGCAGCTGGCAGGGCAGCGCGCCCGGGCGTTCGCCGTCGGGCGACTCGCGGGCCGCGATCCCGGTGGCCACCTGCACGATCGAGTCGAAGCCGCGCCGGTGCCCCCACGGGCCGTCCGGGCCCCAGGCGGACAGGGCGACCACCACCAGGCCCGGATGCCGGTGCGCGAGCTCCGCGCCGTTCAGCCCGAACCGGTCCAGCGCGCCGGGGCGGTAGCCGTGCACCAGCACGTCGGCGTCGGTGAGCAGTTCGTGCAGCCGGGCGGCGCCGTCGGGGGTGGCCGCGTCCAGCAGCGCGCTGCGCTTGCCGGGCAGCCCGTCGTAGCGGTGTATCGGCAGCTCCGGGCGTTCCGGCGGGTCCAGGCGCAGCACGTCGGCGCCCAACGCGGCCAGGTACCGGGTGGCCACCGGGCCGGCGATCACCCTGGTCAGGTCGAGCACCCGGACCCCGGACGCGGGCAGCGGGCCGGCCTCCCGCCGCCGGGGCCGGCCCGGTTCGAACCGGGTCTCGGCGACAAGCGGCCGCGCGGCCACCGCCCGACCGGCCGGATGGGCCAGCCACTGCTCCGGGGTGCGCATCGCGGCGGCCACCCCGCCGGCGTCCACCACCCGGCGCTCCACCTCGCCGGCCGCGAGCTCACGGACCACCGCCGCGACGCGTTCGGGATCGGGGTCGGCGCCGTCCAGCTCGAGCGCGGTGAGCAGCGCGCGCCGGTGCCACGGGTAGTTGCCGTGGGTGCGTACCCAGCCGTCCGCCGCCCGCCAGAACCGGGACAGCGGCGCGAACCCCTCACCGAGCCCCTTCCCGTCGACGCGCAGGTACCGCTCGCTGCGCACCGCCGCCGCCACCTGACCGCCGCTCACCGCCACCGACCGCGCGCGGCCACCCATCACCGAGCCCGCCAGCGCCGAGCCCGTCAGCAGAGCCGTCGCGACACAGGCGACCGCCGCGTCCGCCACCGGCAGGCCGGACGGCAGCTCCTCGCGCGGCACCGCGTCCACCGTCGGCTCCAGCGGCGGCGTGTCGGCGCCGGTCACCGCCCCCCACGCCTCGGCGAGCAGCGCGCGCCACCCGGGTTCGCTCACGCCCACGATCGTGACACAGCGCGACCCGCACCGAACTCCAACCAGCCCCGTGAAGAGCGCTCATCCAGCCTCGCCGGCGTGTGAGGCGAAAATACAGCCCCGTCACACCAGGCGACCGGCGATGTCGGTGGCGGCCTTGCGCACGAGCTCTCCCCAGTGCGGCACCAGGCGTCGCTGGTAGCGCGAGTCCGGCATGGAGATGCACAGGCCCGCGACCGGCTCGCCCGCCCGGTCCAGGATGGCGGCGCCGACGGCGGCCACCTGCGGGCGGTAGGAGCGCAGGTTGATCGCGTAGCCGCGCTTGCGGATGCGGCGCAGCTCGGCCCGCAGCTCGTCCGGGTCGTCGATCGTGGTGGGGGAGTAGGTGGCCAGGCCCTCGGCGATGACCGCGTCCACCCGGCCGGCCGGGTAGTGCGCGAGCATGGACAGCCCGGTCGAGGTGGCGTGCATCGGGGTGCGGGTGCCCAGCTCGTTGAAGGTGCGCACGGCCTGCGTGGAGTCCATCCGCTCGACCAGCACCACCCAGCTCAGCCCGTCCGAGACGGCCAGGTGGATCGTCTCGTTGGTCTCGTCGCGCAGCGCCTGCATCGGGCCGAGCGCGGCCTCCCGCAGGTTGATCTCGCGGTCGTGCCCCCTGGCCAGCCGCCGCGCCGCCGGGCCGAGCGCCCAGCGGGTGGGCTCGCCCTCGGGCTGCCCGGCCGGCTCCAGCCAGCCGGCCTCGGCGAGGGTGAGCAGGCCGCGCTGCACGGTGCTCTTGGGCAGCTCCAGCCGTCGCGACAGCTCGGCCACCCCCACCGGCTGGTGCGCCGCGACGGCCTCCAGCACCTGCAGGCTGCGCACGACGCTCTGCATCGTCATCCGCGAAGTATCCCAAGACGATCGGTAGCGGTCATTGACATGCGGCGGGCGTCCGTCGCAGAGTGTTGTGTACCGCATTGCAGCACATAGTGTGCCACATTGTGGCACGAAGAAAGGTGTGCGATGACTCGATCGGCAGTGCCGCCGGTTGCCATGCAGGCCCGGGACGGCTGTTCGGTGCTCGGCGAGCGGGTGGCCGGCCTGTGCTTCGGTGACCTGGGTACGGACGTGCGCGTCTGCGCGGCGCAGTGCGTGCTGGACGGTCTCGGGGTGGGCATCGCGGCGGCCGGGGAGCCGGCGGTGGGCGCGGTGCGGTCGGTGGTGCTGGCCGACGGCGGCCGGGGCACCGCGCGGCTGTGGGGGACCTCGGAGCTGGCGCCGGCGCGGGACGCGGCGCTGGTCAACGGCACCGCCGCGCACGCGCTGGACTTCGACGACGTGTCGCCGGCGATGGGCGGGCACCCCACGGTTCCGGTGCTGCCCGCCGCGCTCGCGCTGGCCGAGGAGCTGGGCACCGGCGGGCCGGAGCTGGTCACCGCGCTGGTAGCCGGCATGGAGACGGAGATCAGGGTCGGCGCCGCCCTGGGCACCGCCCACTACCGGCGCGGTTTCCACACCACCGCGACCGCCGGCACCCTCGGCGCCGCCGCGGCCGCCGCCCGGCTGCTGCGCCTGTCGGCGGACCGGACGGCCACCGCGCTGGGCATCGCGGCCACCCACGCCGCCGGGCTGAAGTCGATGTTCGGCACCATGTGCAAGCCGCTGCACGCCGGCAAGGCGGCCGCCGCCGGGATCCTGTCCGCCCGGCTCGCCGCCGCCGGGTTCGACTCCGCGCGCGGCGCGCTGGAGGGCGAGCAGGGCCTGCTGCGCACGCTCTCCGACGCCCCGGAGCCGGCCGCGCTGCACACCCCGTTCGGCGACCCGTGGCACGTCACCGGCGTGCTGTTCAAGTACCACGCGTCCTGCTACCTCACCCACGCCAGCATCGAGGCGGCGCTGGCCGTGCGCGAGCAGGGCCTGGACCCCTCGGCCGTCGACACCGCGGAGATCCTGATCAGCCCGGACCACATCGGGGTGTGCGACATCCCGGAGCCGCGCACCGGGCTGGAGGGCAAGTTCAGCGTGCGGTTCGCGACGGCGCTCGCGCTGGCCACCGGCCGCACCGACGAGTCGGCGTTCACCGACGCGGGAGTGTCCGACCCGGGGCTGTCCGGGCTGCGCGAGCGGGTCGTCACCGTCAGCTCGGACCGGCTCGACCGCTACCAGGCGCGGGTCACCGTGCGGGACCGGGCCGGGCGGACCTGGCGGGCCGAGGCGGACGCCGGCACCCCGAGCTGGACGCGCTCGCCGGTCGAGCAGTCCGCGCGGCTGGCCGCGAAGTTCGACGCGCTGGTGGCCCCGGTGCTCGGGCCGCACCGGGCGTCCGCGCTGCGCGAGCGGCTGCTGGCCGACCCGGGGGACCCGCCGTCCGCGGCGGAGCTGGCGGCGCTCACCGGCCCGGGGGCGGCCCGGTGACGGCTCGGGTCTGGCCGAAGGGCCACCACCTCGAGGACTTCACGGTCGGCCAGGTGTTCACCCACCACTGGGGGCGCACGATCCTGGAGTCGGACAACGCCACGTTCTCCGCGCTGACGCTGAGCTACCACCCTTCGTACTTCAACCTGCCCTACGCCCGCGAGCACGGCCACGACGGCCTGGTGGCGAACCCGATGCTGGTCTTCCTGGTCACCTTCGGGATGAGCGTGCAGGACCTCAGCGAGTCCGGCGGGGCGTTCCTCGGCGTGGATGACCTGGTGCACCACGGGCCGGTCCTGGTCGGCGAGACGCTGGTGGCGCGCAGCACCGTCGCCTCGGTGAAGGCCTCGGCCAGCCGGCCGCACCAGGGCATCGTCTCGTGGCGGACCGAGGGGTTCCGCTATCGGCAGCCGGACAACGACCCGGTCATCTCGTTCACCAGGACCAATCTCATCAACCGGCGGGAGGCGTCGTCGTGACCACAGAAACGGTGGCGGCACCCGGCCGGTACCTCACCCCGGCGCGGCGTGAGTTCCAGGCGCTGGCCCGCGAGTTCACCCGGCGCGAGGTGCTGCCGGTGGCCAACGAGCTGGACCCGGAGGGCGCGGACATCCCGATGTCGCTGCGGGACAAGATGGCCGACCTCGGCTTCTTCGGCATCATGATCCCGGAGTCGCACGGCGGGCTGGGCCTGGGCGTCTTCGAGTACTGCATCGCGGCCGAGGAGCTGGCCAGGGGCTGGATGAGCGTGGCCAGCATCATGGCGCGCGGCAACAAGCTGATGGGCGGCTGGGGCGAGGAGCGGCGCAACCGGCTGCTGCCCGAGGTCGCCGCCGGCCGCTACCTCGGCTCGATGGCGCTGTCCGAGCCCGAGGCCGGCTCCGACGTCGCCAACATCTCCTGCCGCGCCCGGTTTGTCGACGGGAGCTGGGTGGTGAACGGCCAGAAGATGTGGTGCACGTTCGCCGACGGCGCGGACTACATCCTGCTGTTCGCCCGCACCGACCCGCACGTCGACCCGGCCCGCCGCCACCGGGGCGTCAGCGCCTTCATGATCGACAAAGCCCGCGGCACGCTCCCGCCCGGAGTCGGCGGCACCCCCGTCCGCAAGATCGGCTACCGGGGCTGGAAGACCTGGGAGCTGTCCTTCGACGACGTGCGGCTGCCGGCCGACGCGCTGGTCGGCGAGGAGGGCAGGGGCTTCTACCTGGCCATGCAGAACCTGGAGGTGGCCCGGCTGCATACCGCGGCCCGGGCGATCGGGCTGGCCAGGGGCGCGCTGGAGGACTCGATAACCTACGCCGCCCAGCGCGCCCAGTTCGGCCGGCCGATCGGGGAGTTCCAGGCCATCCGGTTCAAGATCGCGTGGATGGCCAGCCAGATCGAGGCGGCCCGCGCCCTGATGTACGACGTGTGCACCCGCTACGACGCCGGCGAGCGTTGCGGCACCGAGGCGTCCATGGCCAAGCTGGTGGCCAGCGAGATGGCCGAGCGGGTGACCAGCGAGGGCCTTCAGGTCCACGGCGGCGCCGGCTACACCACCGACTTCGCCGTCGAGCGGCACTGGCGCGACGCGCGGCTGACCAAGATCTTCGAAGGCACCTCGGAGATCCAGATGCGGATCATCTCCGACGCGCTGATGGGCCGCCCGTGAGGCCCCGGGCCGCCGAGCTGACCGGCTCGGACAACTACTTCGAGGACTTCGCGGTGGGCGACAGCTTCCGGCACGCGCGCGGCAAGACGGTCACCGAGATGGACGGCGTGCTGATCACGAACCTGGTGATGAACACCGCCCAGGGCCACTTCAACGAGCACCTCATGGCCGAGGGGGAGTTCGGCCGGCGGATCGTCTTCGGCGGCGTCACCGCGTCCCTCGTCATCGGCCTGGCCTCCCAGGACACCGGCGAGAACGCGCTGGCCGAGCTGGGCATGACCGAGGTCCGCTTCCGCAAGCCCGTGTTCCACGGCGACACCCTCTACGCCACCACCGAGGTGCTCGCCACCTCCGACGCCGACCGTCCCGATGCCGGCGTGGTGACCTTCGCCCACACCGGCCACAACCAGAACGACGAGGTCGTCTTCACCGCCCGCCGCACCGTCCTGCTCAAACGCGCCTCCCACTGGACGAACCCGTGAGTGGCAAGGGGCGCCATAGCACCCCTAGCCACTCACGGGGTCCGCTGCACGGGCTCCGGGTTCTCGATCTGACCCGGGCGCTGGCCGGGCCGTTCGTCACGATGTTGCTGGCGGACCTGGGCGCGGACGTGGTGAAGATCGAGCCGCCGCAGGGCGACATCACCCGCCCGCAGGGGCCGTTCCACCCGGACGACGGGCTGCGCGCGTACGGCGGCTACTTCGCCAGCGTGAACCGCAACAAGCGCGGCGTGATGCTGGATCTCAAGACGGACGGTGCCCGCGAGGTGGTGCGCGACCTGGCGCGATCCAGCGACGTGCTGGTGGAGAACTTCCGGGCCGGGGTGATGGACCAGCTCGGGTTGGGGTACGAGCGGTTGGCCGAGGACAACCCGAGGCTGGTGTATGCGGCGGTGCGCGGCTTCGGCGACCCGAGGACCGGCGCGAGCCCGTACCTGCAGCGGCCCGCCTACGACGTGGTGGCCCAGGCCATGGGCGGGCTGATGCAGATCACCGGCGAGCCGGACGGGCCGCCCACCAAGGTCGGGCCCGGGGTCGGGGACATCCTGCCGGCCGCGCTGTGCGCCGTCGGGATCCTCTCGGCGCTGCACCGGGCCGGCGCCACCGGCGTGGGCGACTTCGTCGACGTGGCCATGTACGACGCCGTGCTCGCCCTGTGCGAGCGGATGATCTACCAGCATTCCTACCTGGGCGACTCGCCCGGCCGGGAGGGCAACGAGCACCCGCTGTTCTGCCCGTTCGGCCTGTACCGGGCGTCCGACGGCTGGGTGGCCATCGCGGCGCCGGGCGAGCGGCACTGGCGGCTGCTGTGCGCGGCGGTGGGCCACCGCGACCTGGCCGACGACCCGAGGTTGGTCACCAACGCCGGCCGGGTGGCGCACCGCGAGCTGGTGCGCGAGGTGATCGAGGCCTGGACGTCGGCCCGGGGCGTGGCCGAGGTGGAGGCGGAGCTGGCCGCGAAGGTGCCGCTGGCGCCGGTGAACACCGTGGAGCGCATCTTCGCCGACCCGCACGTGCGGGCCAGGGAGATGCTCGTCGCCCTGGAGCAGCCCGGCGTGGCCGAGCCGCTGGCGGTGGCCGGGCGTCCGATCAAGTTCGGCACCGGGGCCGGGTCGCCGATGCGGCGGGCGCCGCTGCTCGGCGAGCACACCGACGCGGTGCTGGCCGAGCTGGGCTACCCGGACGACCGGGTGTCCGCGCTGCGCACCGCCGGCGCGGTCGGCTGAACCCCCTGGAAGGAGAACGGGCGTGCGCCTGCGACGCAGTGAGCTGTCCACCCCGGGCAGCAGCGAGAAGATGCTGGCCAAGGCCGCCGGCAGCGATGCCGACCTGGTGTTCTGCGACCTGGAGGACTCGGTCGCGCCCACCGAGAAGGTCGCCGCCAGGGCCAAGGTGGTGCGCGCGCTGACCACCCTGGACTGGAAGCCGCCCACCCGCGCGGTGCGGATCAACGCCCTGGACAGCGCGTGGTCGCTGCGGGACGTGATCGACGTGGTGGAGGGCGCCAGGGAGGCCCTCGACCTGATCATCGTGCCCAAGGTGCTGGCCGCCAGGGACGTCTGGTGGCTGGACCGGCTGCTCGGCCATCTGGAGGAGTCGCTGGGCATGACCAAGCGGATCGGCATCGAGGTGCTGATCGAGGAGGTCGAGGCGCTGATCAACGTCGAGGAGATCGCCACCGCCAGCCCCCGGCTGGAGGCGGTGATCTTCGGCCCGGGGGACTACTCGGCCGCGCAGGGCGTGCACCCCGAGGTGGCCAGGGGCGCCGGTGACTATCCCGGCGACGTCTGGCACTACGCCCGCAACAAGATCGTCGTCGCGGCCCGGGCGGCCCGGATCGACGCCGTGGACGGCCCGTTCGCCGCGTTCGGCGACCCGGACGGCTACCGCCGGCAGTGCGCGCTGTCCGGGTCCATCGGGTACGTGGGCAAGTGGGCGATCCACCCGTCGCAGATCGCGCTGGCCAACGAGGCGTACTCGCCCGGCGCCGAGGAGGTGGAGCGGGCGCGGCGGCTGGAGCGGGCCTACGCCGAGGCGGAGGAACAGGGCCTGGGTGCCGTCGCGGTGGACGGCGACATGATCGACGTGGCGTCCATCCGCATCCTGCGCAACACGATCGCCAAGGCTGATCTGATCGGGATGTAGGTCGGACACAACAAAAGGAGGAGCCCGTGACAGAGCGGTCGGTGGCTTCGGAGTTGGACATCTCGGCACGGCTGGACAGGATTCCGGTGGCCACCCGGTCACACCGGGTGTGGGCGGCGCTGCTGTGCGCGGTGTTCCTGTTCGAGCTGGCCGACCTGAACACGTTCGCCTACGTCGCGCCGGCGCTGCGCGAGCACTGGGGCGCGACGGTGGGCGACATCGGCCTGGTCACCTCGGCGGCGTTCCTCGGCATGTTCGTCGGCGCGCTGATCGGCGGCCGGATCGCCGACAACTACGGCCGGCGCTGGGCGCTGATCGGCTCCGCGTTCGCGTACTCGCTGTTCTCGCTGCTCAGCGCGCTGTCGCCGAACATGGCGGTGCTCGGCGTGCTGCGCGTGCTGACCGGGGTCGGGCTGGAGGCGCTGACCGTGGTCGGGCTGATCTACATCGCGGAGATGTTCCCGGCCAGGATCCGGGGCCGGCACCAGTCGCTGATCCTGGGCATCGGGCTGATCGGCATCCCGATGATGTCCTGGTTCGCCCGGCTGGTGGTGCCGGCCGGGCCGCAGTCGTGGCGCTGGGTGTTCGTGCTCGGCGGCGCCGGCATCCTGGCCGCGTTCGCGATGATCCGGACGCTGCCGGAGTCGGTGCGCTGGCTGGAGGAGCGCGGGCGGCGCGCGCGGGCCGAGGAGCTGGTGGCCGGGCTGGAACGCGAGGCCAGGGAACGGACCGGCGCGGAGCTGCCGCCGGTGGGCCCGGCGCCGAGGCCGGAGCAGCCGGGGCGGCTGGGCGAGCTGTTCTTCGGCAGGTACCGGTCGCGCACGCTGGTGCTCTCGGCGGCCTGGGTGTTCGGCATCCTGGGCTTCTACGGCTTCAACGCCTGGGTGCCGACGCTGCTGGCCGAGCGGGGCTACGACGTCAAGCAGAGCCTGACCTACGCCGCGATCCTGTCCATCGGCGCGGTGCCGGGTGCGCTGCTGGCCTGGCCGGTGATCGACAGGTGGGAGCGCAAGTACGCCATGCTCGGCATCGACGTGGCGCTCGGCGCGCTGGTGCTGGTCTACGGGTTCGTGGCCAACCTGCCGGTCATTCTGGCGAGCGGGCTGCTGGTCACGCTGCTGCTGCAGATGCACACCGCGTTCATCTACACCTACACCCCCGAGGTGTTCCCGACCCGGCTGCGCGGCGTGGGTACCGGGTTCACCAACGGGCTGGGCCGGCTGGCCGGCACCGGCGGCGGGGCGCTGGTCGCCGTGCTGTTCCAGAACTGGGGGTACGGGTCGGTGTTCGTGTACGTGGCGGCGTGCATGCTCGCCGTCGGCGTGCTGGTGGCCGTGTTCGGGGTCCGCACCACCGGCCGCCCGCTCGCCTCCATCACCGCCGACGCCGGGTAGCTGCCCCGATCGGGTGACATGCGGCCGGGCCGTGTCAGAGTGGCCGGGAGCGCCTCGACCCAGGGGCGGCGAGCGTCGTCCCCCGAGAGGAGCACCCCGATGGCCGGCCTGGAAGACCTACTGCGGGTCTACGTCGACGACGGATCGTTCCCGGGGGCGGTGGCGGTTGTTGCCTCGGCGGCCGGGGTCGAGTGGGCGGCGGTCGGGTTCGCGGACGCCGATCACACCGCCCCGATGGCCCGTGACTCGATCTTCCGTATCGCCTCGATCACCAAGCCGATCACCGCGGCGGCGGTGTTGATGCTGGTGGACGACGGCCGGATCGGGCTGGACGAGCCGATCGGTGGCTGGCTGCCCGAGCTGGCCGAGCCGGTGGTGGCGCGCACCCCGGCCGGCCCGGCCGGCGACGTGGTCCCGGCGGAGCGCCCGATCACCGTGTTCGACCTGCTGACCAACCAGGCCGGGTGGGGCTTCCCCTCCGACTTCTCGCTGCCGGCAGCCCAACCGCTGTTCGCCGTGCAGAAGGACGGCCGCGAGGTGGCCGGCTTCCCGCCGCCGGACGAGTGGATCGCCCAGCTGTCCCGGGTGCCGCTGCTCTACCAGCCGGGGCAGTCCTGGCTGTACGACACCTGCTCGACCGTGCAGGGCGTGCTGGTCGAGCGGGTGACCGGCCGCTCGCTGCCCGATGTGCTGGCCGAGCGGGTGTTCGCGCCGCTGGGCATGACCGACACCGCGTTCGCCGTGCCCGCCGGCAAGCTCGGCCGGTTCACCAGCCTGTACAAGACCCAACCCGCCGGCGAGCTGAAGCTGATGGACACCCCGGACGGGCAGTGGAGCACCATGCCGGCGTTCCCGATGGGGTCCGGCGGGCTGGCCGGGACCGCCGGTGACTGGCTTGCGTTCGCCCGGATGCTGCTCGCCGGCGGCGTCACCGACGAAGGCCGGCGGTTGCTCTCCGCCGACGCGGTGCGGCTGATGACCACCGACCACACCACCGCGGCGCACCGGAAGATCGGCGAGCTGTTCCTGGAGGGACAGGGCTGGGGGATGGGCGGCACCGTCGACATCGCCGCCACCGAGCCCTGGAACGTGCCGGGGCGCTACGGCTGGGTCGGCGGCACCGGCACCAGCGCGCACGTCATCCCGGCCACCGGCGCGGTCGGCATCCTGCTCACCCAGGCCGGCTCGGACAGCCCGGTGCCGGCGCGGTGGATGCGGGACTTCTGGCGGTACACCGCCGGCGTCTGACCGCGCGCCGGCGCGTGCTGGGGCAGGATCTTCGGTGTGGCTGACGGACCCGTTCACACGCTGATCCAGATCACCGACGTGCACATCTGCCGCGCCGCCGACGCCGGGCAGGAGCCCGTGGACACGCACGCGGTGCTCGACCGCGCGCTGCGCGCCGTCCAGGAGGTGGCGCCGACGCCGTCGGCCGTGCTGCTGACCGGCGACCTCACCGAGCACGGCGCGCCCGAGGAGTACCGGCGGCTGCGGGCGCTGGTCGAGCCGGCGCTGGCGCGGCTGGGCACGCGCGCGGTGTACCTCGCCGGCAACCACGACGAGCGGGCCGCGCTGCGCGAGCACCTGCTCGGTGGGGAGGGCGGCGGCGAGCCACTGGACCGGGTGGAGCGGTTCGGCGACCTGCGGGTGATCGCGCTGGACAGCACGGTGCCCGGGCGGGCGTACGGCGAGCTGGGGGCGGACCAGCTGGAGTGGCTGCGCGCCGAGCTGGCCACCCCGGCGCCGGCCGGCACGGTGCTGGCGCTGCACCACCCGCCGCTGCCCTCGCCGGTGCCGCTGGCCACCTCGATCGAGCTGAGCAACCGGGCGGCGCTGGCGGACGCGATCGCCGGCACGGACGTGCGGGTGGTGCTCGCCGGGCACACCCACGTGGTCAGCGCGGGCGTGCTGGCCGGGGTGCCGGTCTGGACCGGCGGGTCGATCGCGCCCATGCTGGACTCCCTGGTCACCGACGGGGCGCTGCGCGGTCTGGCCGTCCCGAGCGTGAACCGGATCGACCTGTTCGCCGACGCGGTGCTCGTCACCAACCTCCCGGTCGCCGCCGAGGTGGTGCTCGAGCTGCCCGCCGACGCCATGCGCGCCAAGATCGCCGACCTGCGCGCCCAGCTCCCGGCCTGAAGCGGGTCAGGTCGCCGCGGGTCAGGTGGCGGGGTCGTCGCGCAGCAGCGCCACGTCGGACACGGCCGCGATGTGCTCGCCCATCGCCTTGGCCGCCCGCGCCGGGTCGCCGTCTCGGATCGCGTCGGCCACCAGGCGGTGCGCGGCCAGCGAGGTGGACGGGCGGCCCGGCTGGGACAGCGACTCGATGCGGCTCTCCCGGATCAGCTCGGCGATCTCGGTCATCAGGTCCGCCAGCAGCGAGGAGTGCGCCGAGGCGGTGACCGCGGCGTGGAACAGCTCGTCCCCGGTGACGCCGCGCCCGCCCTCGGCCACGTCACGCTCCATCACGGCCAGCGCGTCGTCGATCGCGGCCAGGTCCTCGGCGGTGCGGCGCACGGCGGCCAGCGCGGCCAGCTTGACCTCCATCGCCTCGCGCGCCTCCACCACGTCGCGCAGCCGCGCCCGTTTGGCCCGCAGCGCGCGCAGCACCTGCCGGCCGGGCGGGATGTCGAGCAGGACCGCGCCGTCGCCGTGCCGGACGTCGACCACGCCGAGCACCTCCAGCGCCACCAGCGCCTGGGTCACCGACGCCCGGCTCACCGCCAGCCGGGCGGCCAGCTCGCGCTCGGGCGGGAGGCGGTCGCCGACCGCGAGCCCCTCGGCGGCCACGTGGTCCAGCAGCCGCTCCACGAGCTGCTCGTAGAGGCGGGGGCGGGCGACCGGGCGCAGCGCACCGGAGCGCTCCGCGCGGTGCGCTCTGGTGTCGCGGGTCACGAACTCTTACCTCCCGGGCTTGCGGCGGCCCATAGTCTAAGTGTCCGAGTGGCTAGTCCTCTAGGCCACCACGAGTGAGGAGCCGTATGTCAGAGCGCAAAGCCGGTTCCTCGGTGGGCTCGCACGAGCTGCTCGGGCTCGTGTTCGGGGACGGCTCGTTCCGGTGCTGGGACGAGGAGGCCGGCCCGCTGCCCGCGTTCGCCGACACCGAGCGGTACCGCGCCGAGCTCGCCGCCGCCCGGGCTCGCGCCGGTGTCGACGAGGCAGTGGTCACCGGCGAGGGCCGCATCGGCGGCCGGCGGGTCGCGGTGGCCTGTGGCGAGTTCGCGTTCCTGGCCGGATCGATCGGGGTGGCCTCGGCGCGGCGGCTGGTCGCCGCGATCGAACGGGCCACGCGGGAGCGGCTGCCGATGCTCGCGGTCACCGCGTCGGGCGGCACCCGGATGCAGGAGGGCGCGCCGGCGTTCCTGCGGATGGCCGGGATCGCCGCGGCCGTCGCCGAGCACAAGCGCGCCGGCCTGCCCTACCTGGTCTACCTGCGGCACCCGACCACCGGCGGCGTGCTCGCGTCCTGGGGCTCGCTCGGCCACGTCACGCTGGCCGAGCCGGGGGCGCTGATCGGGTTCCTCGGCCCGAAGGTCTACCTGGCGCTGCACGGCCGGCCATTCCCGGACGGGGTACAGACCGCCGAGAACCTGCACGCGCACGGCCTTGTCGACGCGGTGCTGCCGCCCGAACAACTGGCCGGGACGGTCGGCCGGATCCTGGACCTGCTCGACCCCTCGGCGCCGGCAAAGGCGGAGGCGGACGCGGCGCGCCCGGGAGCCGAGGGCCGGGACGGCACCTCCGATGGCGTGACCGCCTGGACGTCGATCACCCGGTCCAGGGACGAGCGGCGGCCCGGGGTGTGGGAGCTGCTGGGCGCCGAGGGCGTCGACGCGCTGCCGCTGGCCGGTGCGACGGGGCCGGGGGACGGTCACGGCCTGCTGCTGGCGGTGGCGCGCATCGGCGGCACCCACTGCGTGCTGGTCGGCCAGGACCGCCGCGCGCAGGCCACGCGCCCGCTCGGCCCGGACGCGTTGCGGCTGGCCCGGCGGGGGATGCAACTAGCGGCCGAGCTCGGGCTGCCGCTGGTGACGGTGATCGACACGCCGGGCGCCGCGCTGTCGGTGCCGGCCGAGGAGGGCGGCCTGGCCGGCGAGATCGCGCACTGCCTCGCCGAGCTGGTGACGCTGCCGGTCCCGACCGTGTCGGTGCTGCTCGGCCAGGGTGCCGGCGGGGCGGCGCTGGCGCTGTTGCCCGCCGACCGGGTGATCGCCGCCCGGCACGGCTGGCTCGCGCCGCTGCCGCCGGAGGGAGCCAGCGCGATCGTGCACCACCGCCCGGACCGCGCCGCCGAGGTGGCCGCCGCCCAGCGGGTGACCAGCGCGGACCTGCTGCGCGACGGGGCGGTGGACACGCTGGTGGACGAACACCCGGACGCCGCCGAAGAGCCCGCCGCGTTCGTCCGCCGGCTCGCGACCGAGGTGGCCACCGCAGTCCGCGACCTGGCCACCTCCGCCGCCGAGCACAGGCTCGCCGCGCGCCGGCGGCGCTACCGCGATTACCCCGGTAAAACGCCGCGAACACCCTTCTGATTGCTTTCAGTGACAGGAATTGCGCCGTAGCAATGCTACCTGGAAGTAACACTCAAACGTGGTTGGAACAGCCTTGTCCATCACTCTCACCAGCGATTTACGTTCACCACTTGGGGTAGTTCTGCCGGCGACACGTGGGGGTTACCTTGAAACTCATGGACTCGTCGCAAGGGGTTGCCGGTTCCAAGGCCGCGCTACTCGAACCCGCTAACGGCGACCATTCACGCCGGCCGTCACCACGCGAATTGGCGTCCGAGGAGAATGTGCGGCGCGCGACATTGTGTCGCCCGGCCGTCGCCGTTCCGGAGCACATTATCACCGCCGAGGAGACTCTCCAGCTCGCGCGCACCCTGCACGCCGGCCACCCTCGGCTGGACCTCGCCCTGCGGCTGATCGCGAACACCGGCGTGAAGACCCGGCACCTCATCCAGCCGATCGAGCAGGTGCTGCGCCACCCGGGGTTCGAGGCCCGCAACGAGTGCTACGAGCGGCAGGCCAAGGCCAGGGTCCCGGACGTGGTACACCAAGCGCTGGCCAACGCCGGCCTGTCCAGCCCGGACATCGACTTGATCGTCTACGTGTCCTGCACCGGGTTCACCATGCCGTCGATGACCGCCTGGATGATCAACAACCTGGGCTTCCGGCACGACACCCGGCAGCTGCCGATCGCCCAGCTCGGCTGCGCGGGCGGCGGGGCGGCGATCAACCGCGCGCGTGACTTCTGCGCGGCCTATCCCGGATCGAACGTGCTGATAGTGGCCTGCGAGTTCTGTTCGCTGTGCTACCAGCCGAACGACCTGGAGGTCGGTTCGCTGCTGTCCAACGGGCTGTTCGGGGACGCGGTGGCCGCCGCCGTGGTGCGCGGCAGGGGCGGGGTGGGCATCCGGCTGGCGGACAACGGCTCGTACCTGATCCCGCACACCGAGGACTGGATCGCCTACCAGGTCCGGGCCAGCGGGTTCCACTTCCTGCTGGACAAGCGGGTGCCCACCACGATGGGTCCGCTGGCGCCCGCGCTGCGCTCGCTGGCCGAGGCGCGCGGCTGGGACGCCGGCCGGCTGGACTTCTACATCGTGCACGCCGGCGGGCCGCGCATCCTGGACGACCTGTCCCGGTTCCTGCGGGTGGAGCCCGAGGCGTTCCGGTTCAGCCGGGCCACCCTGACCGAGTACGGAAACATCGCGAGCGCCGTCATTCTGGACGCCATTCGCCGGCTTTTCGAGAGCGGTGGCGCCGTCGAGAACGGGCGGGGGCTGATAGCGGGTTTCGGCCCCGGCATCACCGCGGAAATCGCGCTCGGCACCTGGACCTCGGGCGCCGACGGGCTGTTCCCCGCCATCGTGCCGACCGCGCGGAAACCGTATTCGTCCTGGGAGAGGCTATTCATTAGTCCGGCTAGCGACGGCGGACCCTCGGGTCCGCCCGAGCGCCGGATCGCGCCGGACCGGCATGACCTGAACGATCGACGCGACGGCGCATGACCGCCGGAGACGGTCTCGATGAATAGCCCGACCGTTAAACAAGACACGGAGGTCGTGCAATGACGGAAACGACCGACTCGGTGCGTTCCTGGGCCGCCCTGGCGCCGCGCGGGCTCGAATTCGACCCGTTGCTGGCCGAGCTGTTGGCCGACGAGCCGGTGTCGCGGGTGCGGCTGCCGCACGGGGAGGGCTGGGCCTGGCTGGTGACCAGGTACGCGGACGTCAAGCTGGCCACCTCGGACCCCCGGTTCAGCCGGCACGCGCTGCTCGGGCGGCCCATCACCAGGCTCGCGCCGCACTTCATCCCGCTGGACGAGGCGGTGGGGTTCGCCGACCCGCCCGAGCACACCCGGCTGCGCCGCTCGGCGGCCAAGGCGTTCAGCCCGAAGAGCATGCAGCGGCTGCTGCCGCGCACCCGCCTGCGGATGAACCGGCTGGTGGACGACCTGCTGCGGCACGGGCCGCCGGCCGACCTGATGGCGCACGTGCACCGTCCGCTGCCGCTGGCGGCGGTCAGCGACCTGATGGGCGTGCCGGAGCCCGACCGGCCGGCGATGGCGAACTGGACCGCCGTGCTGCTCACCGCCGGCGCCGGCCGGGAACGCAGCGAGCGGGCGAAGGCGGAGATCGGCGCCTACTTCACCGAGTTCCTGGCCGCCCGCGCCCCCGACCCGGACGGTGACCTGGCCGGCATCCTGGCGGCGGCGGTCCATCGCGGCGAGCTGGGCCTGGACGAGGCGGTCGGGCTGGCGGTGCTCATCCAGGCCAGCGGCGCGCACGCGGTGTGCAACAACAGCGGCAACATGCTGTTCACCCTGCTCACCTACCCCGACCAGCTCGCCCGGCTGCGCGCCGACCCGGCCCTGCTGTCCAGGGCGGTGGACGAGCTGCTGCGCTGGATCCCGCACCGCAACGGCGTCGGCATGGCCCGGATCGCGACCGAGGACGTGCGCCTCGGCGGCGTGCTGATCCGGGCCGGCGACCCGGTCTACGCGTCCTACCTGTCGGCGAACCGCGACCCGGAGGTGTTCGCCGACCCGCACCGGCTGGACCTCGACAGGGGCTTCAACCCGCACCTGTCCTTCGGCCACGGCCCGCACCACTGCGTCGGCGCCGCGCTGGCCAGGATGGAGTCCGAGGTCATCGTCTCGACGCTGCTGGAGCGGCTGCCCGGGCTGCGGCTGGCGGTGCCGGCCGGCGAGGTGCCGTTCCAGCCCGACGCGCTGATCCGGGGCCCCGAGACGCTGCCGGTGACCTGGTGAGCGCGGGATGAGCGTGGACGGCCTGGTGGTGCCGCCGGGCGGCGGCCGCACCCTGGTCAGCACCGCGCAGCGGGTGACGTTCAAGGTCACCGGCGCGGACTCGCGGGCGGCGTCGACGTTCGAGGTGTCCGTCCCGCCCGGGTTCGACGTGGGCGCGCACGTGCACGCCCACAGCGAGGAGCTGTTCTACGTCCTCGAAGGCGAGCTGGAGGTGCTCGCGTTCGAGCCGACCGTGCGCACCGCCGACGGCTGGCGGGGCTGGCGGTCCCCGTCCGGTGCCGGGGTGACCCGGGCCCGGCCCGGCACGCTGATCCTGGTCCCGCCCGGCTGCCCGCACGCGTTCGCCAACCCCACCGGCGCGCCGGCGCGGATGCTGTTCCAGGCGTCCCCGCCGCCGGACCACGAGCGGTACTTCGAGGAGCTGCTGGACATCCTCAACGCCGGCGGCGAGGTCGACCACGCGGCGATCGCCGAGCTGCGCGCCCGCTACGACATCAAGCAGCTCACGCCGATGGTCCCCCCGTGAGTGGTTAGCGTTGCTATGGCAACGCTAACCACTCACGGGTCACCAGGTGACCGGCAGCGACTCCGGCCCCCGGTTGACCACCCCGCGCAGCCACCGCACCCGCTCCGGTTCGCAGGCCAGCCGCAGCCCGGGGAACCTGGCGACCAGCCGGGCGAGCAGCACGCGCAGCTCCATCCTGGTCAGCGAGGCGCCCGCGCAGTGGTGGATGCCGTGCCCGAACGCCAGGTGCGGGTTCGAGTCCCGGTCCACGTCCAGCCGGTGCGGGTCGTCGAACACCTCCGGGTCGCGGTTGGCCGCGATGTAGGAGACGTACACGGCCTCGCCGGCCCGGACGGTGGCGTCGCCGATCGGCAGGTCCTCGGTGGCGATGCGGGGCAGGCCGACCCCGTTGCGGTTCGGGATGTAGCGCAGCAGCTCCTCGATCGCCGTGGGCAGCAGCGCGGGGTCGGCGCGCAGGCGCGCCAGCAGGTCGGGGTGGCCGAGCAGGACGTAGGCCATGGTGGCGCCCATGTTGCGCACCATCTCCACGCCGTTGAGCGCCAGGATGTAGCCCAGCGAGATCAGCTCGGGGGTGCTCAGGTTGCCGGCGTCGCGGGCCGCCACCAGGGTGCTGACCAGGTCGTCGCCGGGCTCGGCGGCCTTGCGCGCGGCCAGCTCGCCGAGGTAGCGGCCCAGCTCGGCCTTGGTCGCGGCGCTGTCCTGGCGGGCCGTCGTGGTCGACCACACCACCCGCTGCCAGCCGCGTACCCGCTCCCAGTCCGCCTCCGGCACGCCCAGCAGCTCCGACACCATCCGCATCGCGAACGGCGCGGTCAGCGCCTCGGTCAGGTCGATGGGCGGCTCCTGGCCGGCCATCCGGTCCAGCAGTTCGTCCGCGATCGCCTCGGCGCGCGGGCGCAGCCGCTGCACCCGGCGCACGCTCAGGCCCTGCATGGCCAGCCGGGCCAGCCGGGTGTGCTCGGGCGGGTCGGTGCGCCCGATCCCGCCGGGCAGCCCCAGCACGTGCGGGGTCATGCTGGTGATCGGGCGGTCCACCGTCGCCGCCCGGCTCAGCCTCGGGTCCATGGCGATCCGCTTGACGTCCTCGTACCGGGTCGCCAGCCAGGCGTCGCCCTCGCCGAACCGCATCCGGATCCTGGCCAGCGGTTCCTCGGCGAGCAGCCGGGCCAGCAGCGGATCGAGCCGGACGCCGTCCAGGTCGTCCACCGGCCAGTCGTGTGCCCGGGGCGGTTCGGTCATGCCGGCGTCCTCTCCTCGACCCCGACCATCCTCGGGCCCGCCGTCGGCGAGCCGCCAGGAGTTCGCGCGGCCACCATCCCTCCGCGCCGCGCCAACCCACCGATTCGGTGGTCCGGCTCAGCCGCCGACGTGCTCCTCGTCCCGGCGCGCCGGGGCCGCCGGGCGGCGACGCCACGGCGCGGTCATCAGCGCCCACACGCCGAGCAGCAGCGCGACCTCCGGCACCAGGTACCACGGCCACGGCCCGAGCAGGTCCAGGATGGACCCGGTCGGCGGCTTGGCGTTCAGGAAGCCGTAGTTCGTGCCGGTCAGGGCGTTGAACGCCAGCGTCGCCGCCGCCCAGCACCCGGTCACCCCGACGGTGAACCAGTAGCCGCGCCAGCTCGGCGCCAGCCGCAGCCCCCAGGTCAGGAAGATCGCGGCCCACACCACCATGCTGTGGCTGGCGAAGAACACCAGGAACTGGAGGCTCGGGAAGTCCGGCCCGGCCAGCGCCGGGGTGAGCAGCGACTGCGTGCTCAGCGTGATCCCCCAGTAGTAGGTCAGCGCGCACGCCCAGCGCCACCGGGTCCACAGCGCGCACGCGGCGGTGTAGGGGGCCAGGTCGGACAGGTGCAGCGGCAGCGTGTGCACGACGTGCTCCGGGTCGAACTCCCACACGTGCTCGCCCACGACCAGCACCAGCAGCACCACCGCGAGCACCCGCGCGCACAGCCCGGCCGCCCGCGCCCCGCCGTGCCTGCCCAGCACCACCAGGCCGGCGGCCCCGGCCACGGTGACGGCCAGCACCGTGGAGTGCGACGTGCCGTACGCGACGAACTCACTCATGTTCCCAGGCCCTCAGGCGTGGCGTGGCGCGTACATGATCACGGCCACGCCGAGCAGGCAGAGGACGGCGCCGACGACGTCGAACCGGTCCGGCCGGTACCCGTCGAACGCCATTCCCCAGGCCAGCGAGCCGGCCACGAACACGCCCCCGTAGGCGGCCAGGATCCGGCCGAAGTGCGGGTCCGGCTGCAGCGTGGCGACGAACCCGTACGCCCCCAGTGCGAGGATGCCGGCGCCGACCCAGAGCAGGCCACGATGCTCGCGCACGCCCTGCCAGACCAGCCAGGCACCGCCGATCTCGGCGAGGGCCGCGAGCACGAACAGCGCAACCGAGCGCAGCACCGTCACGGCCGACCAGCCTAGAACGTGACGGTTACAGATGTGACAGCAGCGCCGCGTAGAACGCCTCGGGCGCCTCCAGCCACGGCACGTGCCCGACATCGGGCAGCGTCACCCGCGTGACCGACGGCAGCGCCCGGTGCAGCGAGTCCACCGCCCAGTTCGGCCGGATGTCCAGGGCGCCCTCCACGATCAAGGTCGGAACGGCCAGTCCTCGGCAGGCCGCCAGCAGTTCGTCCTCGTCCCGCGAGGCGAGCCTGGCCTCCGCGCCCAGTGCCGCGTTGCACTCGTGGTTGATCTCGAACCAGGGGTCGGCCATCCGCTCGGCGTACTCGGTCGCCCTGGCCTGGTCGGCGAAGTCCGCCGTCCACTGCAGCACCGCCTTCTCCCGGTCCTCGGCGTCGGTGCTGGCGTCCAGGACTTCGAGCCGGTCGCCCAGCCGCTCGGCGAGGTTGCGCTTGTACTCCGGGTGCCAGTCCCGCCCGAGCCCGGTGCCGGCGACGTAGCCGAGCGCGCTCACCCGGTCCGGATGCTCCAGCGCGTACCGCAGCGCCACCGTCGCGCCCCACGAATGCCCGAGCACCGCCGCCCGCTCCAGCCCGAAGTGCCGCCGCACCGCGTCCAGGTCCCGCAGCGTGCGCGCCAGCTCGTACGGCCCGCGCCGCTGCGACCGCCCGCACCCCCGCTGGTCCCAACGGATCACCCGCCGCCGCCCCGCCAACGCCGCCGCGACCTCGCCGAACATGTCCCACAACCCCGGCCCGCCGTGACACAGGATCAACGGACGCCCCGTCCCGGCCGCCGTAGCCCACAGCTCGCACCCGTCGTCGGCCAGCACCGTCTCCGCGTCGTGATCCACACGACCGAGTATCACGTCCGCCCGTAGAATCGCGACAGCTCATAAGCCCTCGACGATGGCCCCGGCGCGCCGCCAAGCGCCGTTCCCCATGTTGACAAGGAGACCGTTCGTCCGCGCCTGATGCGCGCCCGCCGCCACGGTTGCTGGGACCACCTGATCGCCGCCCCGCTGTGGGTCGCCTACGGCGCGAACCTGGGCACCCTGCTGCGCACTTGCGACGCCGTCGGGGCGTGCATGGCGGTGCCGCGCACCCCGCACTACCGCGGCGCGCTGGCCAAGGGAAACACCCTGCCCGGCCGCAGCTGCGTGCACTGGGTGGCGCCCTCCAAGCTCGGCTGGCTGCGCGACCAGCGCCGGCGCGGCGCCCGCCTGGTCGCCGTCGAGCTGACCGAGGGCGCCCTGCCGCTGCCCCGCGCCCAGGCCGCCCGCCACCGCACCGTCGTGATGCTCGGTCACGAGCACGGCGGAATCCCGCCGGACGCGCTGGAGCTGGCCGACGAGGTGCTCGAGATTCCCATGACCGGGCGCGGGGTCAGCCTCAACGTCGCCGTGGCCGGCTCACTGGTCCTCTACCGCCTCGCCGGCCTGATGTAGGTCAGTCGGTGCGGACGGTGCGGGGGTCGATCTTGCGGGCGGCCAGGATGAGCAGGCCGGAGGCGAAGATCGGCAGGCAGCCCCAGAGGAACGCGGCGGTCTCCCAGGTGTGGCCGCCGTTCAGGGTCGCGGTGATGCACAGGCCGGCGATGATCGCGCCGACCTGGCCGGCCGCGTTGATGATCGCGCCGCCGGTCGCCCTGGAGTGCACCGGGAAGCTCTCCCCGTTGAAGAAGATCAGCGCGGAGTACGGGCCGATGAGGAAGAACAGCCCGGCGCTGTACAGGGTGATGATCACGCCGACGTCGCCGTCCGGGGCGAGCAGCATGCCCGCGAAGCTGGCCGAGGACAGGATCCAGCCCACCGAGATGGCGTTGCGCCGGCCGATCCGGTCGCCCAGCCAGCCGTGCACCAGGTAGCCCACGAACGCGGTGGCGTTGGAGATGATCAGGATGCCGATCGCCCCGCTGAACGCGATGTTCTTGCCGTTGGCCGCCGTGAGCAGGGAGGTGCCCAGCACCGCGAAGGTGAGCACGCCCAGCCAGTTGAGCAGCATGGACCCGCCCAGCACCAGCGTGGAGCGCAGCGACTCGCCCTTGAACGCCGCCGCCAGCGGGCTCGACTCGTCGGCCGCGCCCAGGCCGGCCGCGGTGGTGACCGCCGTGGCGCCCTCGACGTCACCGGCCGCGAGCAGCCGTTCGGCGCGGCGGCGGGCGACGAACTGCGGGCTCTCCTTGAGCCGCCGACCGGCCACGAAGATGAACACCGCCGGGAACACCGCGACCAGGAAGCACAGCGCCCAGCCGCCCACCGGGAACAGCAGGAACACCGACACCGCCGCGAGCACCGAACCGACCGGCCACCCGGACTGCACCAGCGAGTAGATGAACCCGCGCCGCCGTGCCTGCGCCGGGTCGCGGTACGAGTGCGCGAACATCTCGTTGAGGTAGGTCGAGTTGATGGCCTGCTCGGAGTACCCCAGCCCGGCCACCGACCGGATCAGGATCAGCAGCACCACGCCGACCCCGCCGGCCACCCCCGCGACCCAGCCGGCCACCGCGGTCAGCCCGGAGCACACGGCCGCCCCGATCACCGCGATCATGATCCCCTTGCGCCGGCCCACCCGGTCCACCACCGGCCCGACCGCGAACGCGACCAGCGCGGTGCCCGCCGTGACCCAGGTGTTCACCGCCGTCGAGCTGGCGTCCGACCACCCCAGGTCCTTGGCCAGCTCGGGCAGCAGGTTGCCGAACAGCACGAAGTCGTAGACCGCGAAGGTCCAGGCGAAGAAGCAGATCCAGGTGGAGAACCGGACGTCGGAATCGGTGACGACGTGCTCGGTGTCGGCGGCGCTGCCAACGTGTGCGCTCATTTTCAATACACCTCAGTAACCGAGAGGCCGTTCGGCCCCGTCGAAGGGAAAGCGAACGCGGAAGTCGTCGGCGGCCTGTTCCATCGTCGACCAGGTGATCCCGTCGTGGCCGCTGATGTAGTCGATCAGCCGTTCCAGCATCAGCAGCACCTGCGGGCGACCCGAGACGTCCGGGTGGATGGTGAACGCGAACACCGCGTAGTCCAGCTCGCGGTACACCCAGTCGAACTGGTCGCGCCACATCTGCTCGATGTCGCGCGGGTTCACGAAACCGTGGCTGTTCGGCGAGCCCTTGATGAACATCATCGGCGGCAGGTCGTCGACGTACCAGTTCGCGCCGATCTCCACCAGGTCGATCTCCTGGCCGCGTTGCAGCGGCCGCATCCAGGACTCGGCCGGGGCGTTGAGGTCGATCTTCGTCCAGCTGTCGCCGACGCGCGCGTAGAACGGCACGAAGTCGTTGAGCCCCTGGCTGTGGTCGTAGGTGAACCCGTACTTGTGCAGCAGCGACGGGGTGGCATCGCTCATCTCCCACCACGGCGCGACATAGCCCCTCGGCGGGCGCCCGGCCATCTTGTCGATCAGCTCGACGCTGCGGGCCAGCACGTCCTCCTCCTGCCGGGGCGTCATCGCGACGGGGTTCTCGTGCGCGTAGCCGTGCGCGCCGACCTCGTGCCCGGCGTCGACGATCATCTTGACGGTGTCGGGGAACGTCTCCAGGGAGTGCCCGGGGATGAACCAGCTGGCCGGGATCTCCTTGCGCTGGAACATCTTCAGCAGCCGGGGCGCTCCCACATCGCCGGCGAACATGCCACGCTGGATGTCCGACGGTGAGTCCTCACCGCCGTAGGACCCCAGCCAACCGGCGACGGCGTCGATGTCGACTCCGAACACGCAGTGGATGTGCTTGTCCATGGTCAGAACCTTCCGGGCACGGGCGGGAGACAGTGATCAACTAGCGGAAGAACGCAGAATTGAGGCGCGAGCCCCTAACGTTAGGGCTAACGTTAGGCTGAAGATAGAGACCACATTATCGGGTGTCAATGGGGGGATATGTCATGGCAGGTCGACGCGACGGGGGCGCCGGCGAGCTGGACATCGGAAAGCACGGCCGCCCCCCGACGCTGCGGATGATCGCCGACGAGCTGGGCCTGCACGTGACCACGGTGTCCCGGGTGCTCAACGGGTCGCGGGCGGTCGCGGAGTCGGCGGCGTCGGCGGCCAACGTGGCCAGGATCCGGCAGCTCGCGCAGCGGCTGGGCTACCAGCCCAACCCGCAGGCGATCGGCCTGCGGACCAGCCGCAGCGGCCTGGTCGGGGTGATGGTGCCCAGGCTCTCCGACCTGGTGCTGGCGACGATCTACGAGGGCATCGAGGACGCGGCGAACAACCACGGCCTGGCCACCTTCGTCACCAACTCCCACGACCGCCCCGAGCTGCGCCGCGCCCGCACCACCATGATGCTCAACCGCCGGGTGGACGGCATGATCTTCGGCGACGCCGACCACAACGCCGAGTTCGTCGATGGGCTGGCCGAGCGGGAGGTGCCGTTCGTGCTGGTCAGCCGGCATGCGGGCGATCACCCGGCGGTCACCTGCGACGACTACATGGGCGGTCGGCTGGCCGCCACGCACCTGGCCGGGCGGGGGCACACGGACGTCGCCGTGGTGGCCGGCGAGCCGTACGCGAGCACGGGCATCGACCGCACCGGCGGCTTCGTGGACGGCATGGCAGAGCACGGCGTCGCGGTGCCGGCCGACCGGGTGGTGCACTCCCACTTCGACGCGGAGGGCGGCCGGGCGGCGGCCGAGCGGATCCTGGCCGCCTCGGTCCCGTCGGCGATCTTCGCGGTGAACGACTTCGCGGCGATCGGCGTGCTCGGCGCGCTGCGTGCCCGGGGGCTGCGGGCCGGCGTGGACGTCGCCGTCGTCGGTTACAACGACACACCGCTGGCGGCCAACCTGCCGATCCCGCTCACCACCGTGCGCTCGCCGATGTTCCGGATGGGCCAGCGCTCGGTGGACCTGCTCGTCGAGCTGCTCGCCGGCCGGCGGCCCGCGTCCGAGCGGCTAGCCCCCGAGCTGGTCGTCCGCGCCACCTCGGTACCGGAGGACGAGCCGGCGAACTGACCGCGCTCTTCGACTATCCAAAGGGTGCTCGCGCGGCTACCGTCGGCGCATGTCAGACCGGGAGGCCGAGCCGACCTCGCTTGACGCCCTGGAGCGGGAGGCCACCCCGGTCGACCCGGAGACCATGGCCGGGTACGACGAGGAGCGGCCGGCGCGGTCGTTGTCCGGCCGGGTCGAGACGGCGGTCAATGTCATCTCCGCGCTGGTCGCCGCGTTCTCGCTGTACCAGGTGTTCTTCCCGCTGCCGGCCGGTCGCCAGTTCGCGCTGATGCTGTTCCTGGCCTGCGTGCTGCCGCTGGTGTTCCTGTGTTACCGGTCAGGCGCAGGGCAGGGCCGTCGAGGCGGCGCGGACAACCCGGGGCCGGCGGACTGGGCGCTGGCGGTCGTCGCGGTCGCGGTCGGCCTCTACCCGGTGCTGCCGGTGACGATCGGCGACGGGGGCGGCGGGTACAACGCGTTCCTGGACCGGCAGGGCCTGCTCACCACGCCGGACCTGATCGCGGGCGCGGTGCTGCTGGTGCTCGTGCTGGAGGCCTGCCGGCGCACCACGGGCTGGGTGCTGCCGGCCGCCTGCCTGCTCGCGCTGGCGTACTCGTACTACGGCGGGTTCCTGCCGCAGAACTGGCCGATCGCGCACCAGGGGCTGAACCCGGACGAGATCATCAACGGGCTGTACAACGACGCGTCCGGCTTCTACGGGGTGCCGCTCGCGGTGGCGGCCAGCTACATCGTGCTGTTCGCGCTGTACGCGGCGGTGCTGGACATGTCGGGCGCCGGGCGGTTCTTCATCGAGCTGTCGTTCGCGATGTTCGGCGGGTCGCGCACGGCGCCGGGGCGGACGGTGACGCTGTCCGGGTTCCTGCTCGGCACGGTGTCGGGCTCGGGCGCGGCGACCACCGTCAGCCTGGGCTCGGTGACGTGGCCGATCCTGCGTCGCGCCGGCTACCCGGCGGAGAACGCGGGCGGGGTGCTCGCGGCGGCCGGCATCGGGGCGATCCTGTCCCCGCCCACGCTCGGCGCGGCGGCCTTCATCATCGCCGAGTACCTGCGGGTCTCCTACCTGCAGGTACTGCTCTGGGCGATCCTGCCGACGGTGCTCTACTACCTGGGCATCCTGCTCGCGGTGGAGATCGACGCGCGGCGGTACGGGACGCGGGCGGTCGCGGTGCGCACGGCCGGCGGGCCGTGGCGGCTGCTCGGCCGGTTCGGCTACCACCTGGTCTCGCTGGTCGTGATCATCGTGTTCCTGGCGCTGGACATCCCGCCGTTCACCGCCGTGGTGTACGCGATCGGCATCCAGCTGGTGCTGTCGTTCCTGGACAAGCGGCACGCGCTGACCCCGCGCCGGCTGTTCGACGCGCTGGCCGGCGGGCTGCGCAGCGCGCTCGCGGTGGCCGCCGTGTGCGCCGCGGCCGGGATCATCACCTCCACGATCGCCAAGACCGGGCTGGGCCTGCAGCTCGCCTCGATCCTGGTGAACACCGCGCGGGCGGTCACCGACAACCCGACGGGGACGCTGGTGGTCACCGCCGTGCTGGCCGCGCTGGCGATCGCCGTGCTCGGGCTGGCCGTCCCGGTCACCGCGTCGTTCATCATCGCCTGGGTGATCATCGCGCCGGCGCTGACCGACCTCGGGGTGGCCGCGCCGGAGGCCGCCATGTTCATCTTCTACTTCGCCGTGCTCTCCGAGGTGACGCCGCCGACGGCGCTGGCCGCCGTGGCCGCCGCCGCGATCACCGGCGGGCGGGTGGTGGCCACCATGTGGCAGGCCGCGAAGTACACGCTGCCCGCGTTCCTGGTGCCGTTCGCGTTCGTGCTCACCGACAACGGCGCCGCGCTGCTCACCGAGGGCCCGGCCGTCACCGTCCTGTGGGCGTCGCTGGTGGCCGGACTCGCGGTGGCGGCGCTGGCGGTGGTCACCGGGGGCTGGCTGGTCGGCCGCGCCGGGCCGATCGAGCGGGCGCTGTGCCTGCCGGCGGCGTTGCTGCTGCTCTACCTGGCCCCGGCCACGATCGTCGCCGGTGTCGCGCTGCTGGCGGCCGCCGTGGCCGTCCATCTACTGCTGCGTGTGTGGAACCGTGAAACCCCCGAGGAGGCGTTGTAGGTGAGGTACAGAGCGGTACTGGTCACCGTCCTGGTGGGCGCGGCGCTCGTCGCGTGCGGCGGGCGGCAGGAGGCGGCGCCGGCGTCCCCAGGCGGCGGGGGTAGTTGCGAGGTCACCCGGGACACCCGGATCAGCATCGCGACGGGCAACACCGGCGGGGTGTACTACGTGCTCGGCGGGCGGTTCGGCGAGGTGGTCACGCAGGCGACGGACGGCAAGCTGAAGGCGACGGCCGCCGAGACCGGTGCGTCGGTGCAGAACATCCAGCAGCTCGCCGCCGGCACCCACCAGGTGGCGTTCTCGCTGGCCGACAGCGCCGCCGACGCCGTCGTCGGCAAGGGCGCGTTCGAGGGCAAGCCGCAGCGGATCGCCGCGCTGGGCCGCATCTACCCGAACTACACCCAGGTGGTCGCCCGCTCCGACGCGGGCATCAACTCGGTGGCCGACCTGCGCGGCAAGCGGGTCTCCACCGGCTCGCCGAAGTCCGGCACCGAGGTGATCGCCAACCGGGTGCTCGCCTCGGCCGGCCTCAACCCCGAGCGGGACGTCTCCGCGCAGCGCCTGGACCTGGGGGCCAGCGTGGACGGGATGAAGGACGGCACCGTCGACGCGCTGTTCTTCTCCGGCGGGCTGCCCACCCCGAACATCACCGACCTGTTCACCAGCCTGCGCGGCAAGGTCAAGCTGCTGGGCACGGACGGCCAGCTGACCGAGATGCGCAAGATCAACCCCGTCTACCAGGTGGCCACCATCCCCGGCGCGACCTACCCGGGCGCGGTGGACACCCCGACGATCGTGGTGCCCAACCTGCTGCTGGTGCCGACCACCATGGACCCGGCGGTGGCCTGCGTGCTGACCAGGACGCTCTACGAGCGCACCGCCGAGTTGGTGGCCGCCAACCCGTCCGCCCGCGACATCACCCGGCAGAACGCGCGCGCGACCGACCCCGTCCCGCTGCACCCGGGCGCCGCCCGCGCCCTGGACGCCCTCGGCGCTGGATAGTCACCTTACGTCAAATCTTCCATTGCACTGCGTATGAGCGCCCGAGCCGCGGCGCCATACACGGCGGATTGCTGTAGGTGTGCGAACATCTCGGCATAAAGACGGACTTCGCTCGGCTGTGTGATCTGCAATTCAGCCGTAGGTGTTTCGACGCAGACCAATGTGTCGTCGTAGATCCAGTATGGGACTTGCGAGAAGGTTTTGCGAATTTCGGACTGTGGGATGATCCCGAGGCTGATCCTTGGTAAGGACATCGTGGCGAGGAGCCGGTCGAGCTGGCCCGCCATGGTCTCCCGGCCACCGACGCGCACGCGTATTGCGTTCTCTTCGAGTACGACAGCGAAACGGCGACTTCCGGAGTATAGAATCGCTTGCCGTTCCAGGCGTGCCCGAAGGGCGTCATCGACGTCGTTCGGGGCGTTCAAGAAGTCGATAAAGTATCTCAAGACCGCTAATGAGTAGTCCGCTGTCTGGAATAGTCCAGGTATGGCGCTGTGCTCGTATATGCGAAACAGCGTTGTCTGTTCGTAGAGCGGTACCGACGCCATCATGAGGTGCTTCATGCCCGCGCGGGTCTGCCGACGCCACTCAACGTACATCGAATCAATGGCGCGCGCTGTGGCGATGAGGTCTGGTATTTCGTCCTCGACGCCGCAGGCGTGGCACCACGCTCTAATGTTCTCTTCGGAAGGTGCCTGGTTCCCGTTCTCTATTCGGCTGACTTTCGTGAAGTGACACCCGACGGAAGTCGCCAGGGCTCGTCCCGTGAGGCCAGCCTGCTTGCGGAGATCCCGGAGCCGGAGCCCGAGCGACTCTCGAGCTTGCTGAGCGGGACTAGCCGGCCTTGTATTCACGATCGGTAATCGACAGTTCCCAGACGGCGTCGAATGCGGCTCGGCACAGATTGACGGCATAGGGGTCGCGCGTCTTCTGGCGGTCGACAACCAGGCCGCCTGCCGCAAAGATCAAGAAGACAACGATCTCGTTATCAAATAGCCAGAAGTCGTTACCTGGCAGGGCGATCGTTGATACGCGAGCGCGCGGAACCCAGCGGATGTCCTCCCCGGCCTCGACATACAGATGAGAGTCCTTGAGTACCCATTGCTGATATTCCGAGATTGGTTCCGATATTATCCGAGCCCGCCGAAATACCTTACCCGCACGCGAGGCGTCACGTACGGTGTCGAACCATGGTTGCAGCCACTCGGTGTCGTCGGGTTCGCCTGCCTGCCATCTAGCGAAATGCGGTATCTCGGCCGATGTTCCGTACGAATCCCGCATCTCCAGATGCAGTGCTTCTTGGCGAAACGAAGAAAACAGGCTTGCCAAGGATTCGTAGGAGATGCTTTCCAAGGTTCAGCTCCCAACGAGTTCGAGTACAGCGTGACGGGAGACTTCGACGCAGTCCTCGTGGTCCGGGATCTCCATCTGGCTCAGCGCCTCGTGATCGGTGACCTTCTTCCCGCGGATAATGTAGTTTCCGGAGTCGGTTACATGCACTATGGGCGGAATCAGGTTCACGATGGCGCCATCAACTCCGTCCTTTGTCAGGTGCTCCATGAGCTTCGCTGGGACCTCCACCAGAGTCTCATCGTCTAGCACGGTCACCGCGGCCAGGATCTGGGGATCGGTCACGATCCAGCCCTGCACGACATACGAGCCGTGGTCGGTGGCGTACAAGGTCGGTGACTGGTTGGGCTGGGAGTCCTTGCCGAGGAAGGTGAGTCGCATCGCCACTCCTTCGAGAGCCGTTGCAGATCTTCTCAAGACATCGAGCGTCCGACAGTGTGGCACACGGGTCAAGAACTCGGTGAGCTTCAGGGATCGACAGGGTTCTGACAGGCGAACTCGCCGCCAGTTCCACGACGGCGCGAACGCTCCCCACAACTTTCTGCAACATCGTTGAGCTTGCCGCGTTGACGTTCGTAGCGTTGCTGACATGCAGACGGCGGACGAGCGGGCCCTCGACGATTTCCCCAGCGAGCAGACCGTCCGCTTGGCGGCAACGCGCCACCCGCTCCCTGCGTCGCGGTGTGAGACATCGAACATCGGCCCAGGTCTCGGCGTGATCGACAACGGCACGCGATGCGGGCCGGCTCCCGACTGGGGCAGTGCCGTACTGCAGTACTGGCTCGCCAAGCGGCGCGGTGAACGCACCCTGCGCCGGGCACGGCGGCGTGGCTGACCGGCGGGAGTGCTCCGTTGGCTGAGTCGGAGAACTGCGTGTGCGGTGTCAGCCTGAAACCGCCGTCCACTGGTGAATGGTGGTGGCCCCAGGCTGACCCGGAACCCGGCCCGGACGTTCGAGCCGTGGTCCGCTACGGCGGACATCCATACATGAACCGCCTTATCCGGACGAAGAGTGGGTGGATTGCGCGACACGGCTCTCCGCAGCCTCAGCCATGGCGCGAAGTCGGGCTCTGCGTGGCAGGGAATTGTCATCCGGTGGTCCGCGCAAGAGTACTTGGGGAGGGGACGTGATCTCGGTGGCGACCGATCTTCGCTCGGACCAGGGCGACGACGGTACGAAGAAGCCAATGAGCCCGCTCAAGGTTCGGCTCTGGTGGCTCTGGCAGTGGTTTCTCGGCGCTTGTGAGTTGACCTGGGCGCTGCTCAGGCCGCGTTAATGCGCGAACTCAGGCCCCGGCGTTGTCCTGCCGGGGCTGAGCCAGCGAAGTGCGAGTCAGAAGTGGGTGCCGTGGCGGACTTTACGGTCGGCGGCGAACGCGGCGTCCAGGGCGGGGCGAGCGCGCGGGCCTCCTCCGCGTCGACGTACCGGACGCCGCCTGGCACCCCGCCTACCTACGGCTTGGGCTCTGGCCCATCGCGCCACTCGCACAACCGGAGATGCTTCGCCTCGGCGAATCGCTACCGGTGGCCTGGCGGACCAGTAAGCGGCTGTTTCGCCTGCGGCTCGCGCGCGCCGGATTCACCCCGGCCGTCACCGAGCCGCGCAACCCCGAATCGTTCGACGACACGATGCGTGACGCCCTTCGCCGCCACGCGCCGCGACTGCTCGCCCGGATGCTCGCGGAGTCGGTGCTCGTCGACTTGGGCTTCGTCAACCCTGACAGTCTCACAACGACCCTGCGCCGCCTCCGGCGCGGCTCACCGGCCCCGCCGCTGCTCTACGACATGCTCGCTGTGGAGGTCGGGCTACGGAGCATGACCAGCCACAACACGTCGCCACACGCCACCGGGATACCGACATGATCGACGCCGCAAGCCTGGCTGAGGCGAACATCGTCTACCGCCACCCCAACCTCTACGACGAGCTGACCCACGCCGATGACCAGGCGGACACCGTGGCCCGGGTCGTGGCCGACCTCGGCGCCCGGGTGGCGACGGTGCTGGATCTCGGCTGCGGCACCGGCCGCGACCTGGGCATCTTCCGGAACCGATGCGGCTGGTCGGGAGTGGGTATCGACCTACAACCACAGATGATCGACTACGCCCGCACTACCCGCCCCGACCTTGACCTACGGGTCGGGGATCTCCGCGACCTGCGCCTACACGCCAGGTTCGACCTGATCACCTGCCTGGGAAACAGCCTCGCCTACCTGCACACCGACCGCGAGCTCGCTGCGGTCGCCGAGACGGCGAGCGAACACGCCCACCCCGGCGCCCTGTTGATCATCAACACCCTCACCACGCCGCCGCCGGAAGCTTCCGACAGCTCACACCGGGTGCACACCGCGGACGGGGACGCCACGGTGACCATCAACTCACGGTGGCACCCGGACACCCGCCTGCACACCACCTCCCGGGCCTGGGACTTCGACCACGGCGGATCCGCCCTGGACAGGTTGGTCCGCCGCGTCATCGCACGAGACGAGCTGGACGCGATCCTTGCGGGCGCCCATTTCGAGACCGTGCGCGGGCACGAATCGCCTTTTGCGGTCTACCAGGCGCCGGATCGGCGTTTATAGGCTGGTGGTCACGACCATGCCCGCTGATGTGCCGGACTCCATCCGCCCGCGGCACAGTCGGTGCGGCGAGGCGGGTTCTGGGGGATCGCCGGCCGGCGGCTAGAAGTGGGTGCCGTGGCGGACTTCGCGGTCGGCGGCGAACGCGGAGTCCAGGGCGGCGAGCACCGCCGGGTCGTCGGCCGCGAGCAGGCCGGCCCTGGCCATGGCGTGCGCGCGGTGCGAGCCGAAGTAGAGCATGGCCAGGGTGGCGATGTTCAGGTGCGCGTCCGGTTCGGACGTGACGCGCTCGCAGCTCGCGCCGCCGGGGCCGCCGCGTAGCCGGAAGCGCCCGCCGAGGTCCAGGAACGGGTCGGCGACGTCGAGCACCGCGTCGATGTCGACCGGGTAGCGGCGGGCGGCCAGGGTCCGCTCCACGTCCAGGATGCGCGCCCACAGGCCGTCCGCCAGGTCGGTGGTCCGCACCTGGCGCGGGTCCTCGAGCAGCCACGGCAGCGGGTCGTCGAGCGGGCAGGCCTCGCTGGTGACGGTGTGGGTCAGGTCCAGGCCGAGCAGGACGCGCCAGAGCGCGGCGTGGGCGTCCTCGGTGGCCGCGAAGAAGTCGACCACCCGGCAGGAGCGGTCGGACTGGTGGATGCGGTACGAGGCGTAGCCGTCCGGATGCACCAGGTGGAACAGCTCGGTGCCGCCGCCCCGCCGCTCGGCGCGGTCCACGAACTCGTGGTCCCACCAGGGCTCGCTGCGGGACAGCGCGCCGGGAGTGACCGCCGCCCACCGCCGGTGCACGTCCGGGGCGAGCGCGCGGGCCTCCTCCGCGTCGACGTACCGGACGCCGCCCGGGTTGGGCGCGTCCGCCCGCATCCGGGCCAGCCGCCGGTCGATCCGCACCTCGCGCTGCCGGCTGGCCTGCCCGTACCCGAACCGCCCGTAGATCCCGCCCTCGCTGGCGGTCAGCACCGACAGCGCCACGCCCTGCTCGGCGTGCTCGCGGTGCTGGCGGTCCATCAGCCCGCGCAGGATGCCCTGCCGCCGGTGGGTGGCCGCCACCGACACCCAGGTCACGCCCTCGGTGGCCAGCGTCGCGCCGCCGGGCACCGTGATCTCGAACGGGAACGCGCCGGTCACGCCCAGGATGGTGGCGTCGGCGGGATCGTAGGCGAGCAGGTAGCGGTCCGGGTCGAACAGCGGGCGGAAGTCGTCGATGTCGGTGCTGGTGTAGGTGATCCCGAACGCCCGGCTGTCGGCCGCCGACATCGCGAGCAGGTCGTCGGGCAGGGCGTGACGGATCTCGAACTTCATGGTCACCGATTCTGTCGTCGATCACCCCGCGGTGTCGACCAGGTTACGGCGGTGTCACTCTCCGTACATCGCCAGGGCGGACCCGAGGAGCAGCAGGCCGCGCGCGGTGCGCGGGTCGGCGCCGGTCACGGTGGTCACCCGGGTCAGCCGGTTGTCCACGGTGTTGGGGTGCACGTGCAGGGCTCGCGCGGTGCGCCGGCGGTTGAAGTCCTGCGCGAGGTAGGCGCGCACGGTGTCCAGCAGGTCGGGGTCGGCGCGCAGGGCGGCCACGACGGACTCCAGCTCGGGCCGGGCCGCGCTGTCGTGGTCCAGGTGATACTCGAGGAGCAGCTCGCCGAGCACGGCGACCTCGCCCGGGTTCGGGGACAGCCGCAGCAGCCGCCGCGCCTGGCCGGCCGCCGACGGCACCGCGCCCAGGCTCGCCGCGTGCGCGAACCCGGCGCTCACGTCGGCCCCGGCGGCCTCGCGCAACGGGCGCATCGCCGCGCGGGCCGCCGCCAGGTCGTCGCGCTCGGCCCCGGCTGACGGGGTCGACGGCCGCAGCACCAGCCCGCCGTCGGGGTCCAGCGCGGCCAGCACCTCCTCGCCGAGCGCGGTGGTCAGCGCCCTGGTGAGCTGGTGGACCTTGCGGCGCCCGGCCAGGCGTTGGCCCACCGCGTCGCCGACGGACTCGGCGGGCTGCTGGCCGAACCGCAGCGCCAGCACCGCGTAGGCGTCCGCGAGCCGGATCCCGGCGCGGTGCGCGAGGTCGGCGGCGGGCTCGCCGGCCACCAGCGCCCGGACCACCGCGCGCACCGCCTCCCGTTCCTCGCTGTGCGCGGCCTGGAACTCCCGCTGGTGCGCCTGGACCGCCGCGTTCGCCACCGTGTGCAGGCAGCGCAGCAGGACGCCGGCCGCCGGCCCCGGTGGGCTCCCGCCGGCCAGGGACACGACCTCGTCCCACAGCGTCTCGGCTGCGACGAAGTACGCGTCGACGAAGTCGGCCACCGGCAGTCCCTCGGCGCCCCGGTCGCGGGCGCGGTCCCGGAACAGCCGCAGGTCGGCGCCGGCGGGCTCGCGGCCGTCCCGGACCGCGCGCAGGAACAGCCGGCCGAACGCGTGGCAGGTGTGCGCCATGTGCCGGTGCAGGTGGTCGGGCACCGTGCCCTGGTAGCGGGGCGAGCGGTCGGCGTACGCGTGCAGGGTGCGGTCCACCACCTCGGGCAGCCGGTGCTCCAGCCGGTTCCAGAGTGGTTGTGACATGTCACAGGACGTTAGTCGGAAGAGTGGACAATGAGCGCTGTCGCGCCGGCTGCGAACGGCCCAGAGTTGGGTTGTAGTACATGACGCCCGTCACAGGGAGACCCATGCAGACCGACCGCTGCGAGCCGCTGTTCGCGCCGAGGTCGATCGCGGTGGTCGGGGTGTCCGGCCGGGCGGGGCTGTCCTGGGGGCGGATCACCGTGCAGCGGCTGTTGGCCGGCGGGTACGGCGGCGAGGTGGTCGCGGTGGCGCGCGGCCCGGTGGAGCTGGCGGGGGTACGGGCGGTGCGGTCGCTCGGCGAGATCGGGTACGGGCCGGACCTGGTGGTGGTGGCCACGCCGGCGGCCACCGTGCCCGGGGTGCTGCGCGAGGCCCGCGAGGCCGGTGCCGGCGCGGCGGTGGTGTACGCGGCGGGGTTCGCCGAGGCCGGCGGGCACGAGCTGGAGGCGGAGCTGCGGGCGGCGGCGGGCGAGCTGGCGGTGCTGGGGCCGAACTGCCTGGGCCTGGTCGGCCGGCGCGCGGCGGTGCGGCTGTCGCCGACGGCGATGCTGGACCGCGAGCAGGCCCCGCCCGGGCCGGTGGCTGTGGTGTCGCACAGCGGTGCGCTGGGGTTCGTGCTGCTCGACATGCTGGAGCGGGCCGGGGTGGGCTACTGCTACTACGCGAGCACCGGGAACGAGGCGTGCCTGGGCGCCGCCGAGGTCGGGCGCTACCTGCTGGCCAGGCCCGAGGTGGAGGTGCTGGTGCTCTACCTGGAGGCGGTGCGCGACGCGGCCGGGCTGCGCGAGCTGGGCCGGCTGGCGCGCCGGTCGGGCAAGGCGGTGGTCGCGCTCGCGGCCGGTCGCAGTGAGGCCGGGCGCCGCGCCGCGCTGTCGCACACGGCGGCTGTGGCCGGGGACCGGCTGCTGCTCGCGTCGCTGTGCCGGCAGGAGGGGATCACGCTGGCCGCCGACGACGACCAGCTGGTGGACGCGGTGCTGTGCGCGCGCCGGGGCGTCACGCTGCCGCCGTCACCCCGGCTGGCGATCCTGACCATGTCCGGCGGCGCCGGGGGCGTGCTGGCGGACAACCTGACGGCGCTGGGCGCGCGGATCCCGGCGCTGTCCGACGCGACCCGGCGCGGGCTGGCCGAGGTCGGCGGGGTGGAGGCCACCGACGCGAACCCGGTGGACCTCGGCGGGAACGTGGGGCACTGGGTGGACCGGCTCCAGGCGCTGCTCGGGGTGCTCGACGCCGACCCCGAGGTGGACGGCGTCGTGCTGTACCTGACCTTCGGCGACCGGTTCCTGGACGCCTACCGCCGCGTCGCCGAGCGCGCCTCGGCCGCGCGCACCCCCACCTGGTTCGTCTGGACGTGCGCGCCGGCGGGGGAGCGGGAGCGGCTGGGCCGCCCGGACACGGTGCTGGACGGCATCGGCTCGCTCACCCGGCGGCTGTCGGTGCTGCTGCCGGACACGGTGCCGCCGCGTCCGCGCCCCGCCCGACCCCGCGTGCCCGGGCGGACGGTCTGGACCGAGCTGCGCGCGGCGCCGCTGCTGGCCGACGCCGGCATCGCGCACGTGCCGACGGTGTCCGCCGCCGACGCCGAGGACCTGACGGCGGCGGTACGGGACCGAGGGTGGCCGGGCCCGTTCGTGGTCAAGGGCGACGCGGCGGACGTGCCGCACCGCGCCCGGCTCGGCCTGGTCCGGCTGGACGTGACGGCGGCCGAGCTGCCCGCCGCGGCCGAGGCGGTCGCCGGGCGGCTGGCGACGGCCTCCACCGACCCCGGCCGTCGCCTGGTCGCCCAACCCCTGCTCGACCACTGTGCCGAGCTCGCGCTGGGCGCCGTCCGCGACCCGATCTACGGCACCGCCGTGCTGCTCGGCGCGGGCGGCGACCGGGCCGAGGACGGCGCGGCACCCCGGCGCGGCCTGCTGCTCCCAGCCGCCGACGGCCAGGTCCGCGAGCTCGCGTCCTGGGCGGCCACCGTCCTCGCCGCCCCCGCCGACGCCACCGCCGGGGTGCTCGAAGCGCTGGCCGGGCTGCTCGCCGACCACCCGGAGATCACCGAGGTGGACGTCAACCCGCTGTGCGTCGTCGGTGACCGGCTGGTCGCCGTGGACGCGCTGATCACCGTCACCGAGGAGGGCACGCCGTGACCGACCTGCTCGACTACGCCGACCGGATGTGGCGCGGCGAGGCCAACGCCCGTGCCTACCACTCCGGGACGCTGCGCGCCGAGGGCCTGCACGAGCTCGCCGACGGCGTGTGGATGTGGCCCGCATTCGGCAACGTCTACGCCTTCCCCACCGCCGACGGGCTGCTCTGCTACGACACCGGCGGCGCCCAGACCGCCGCCGAGCTGTTCGCCGCCGTCCGCGCCCGCACCGACGTGCCGCTGCACACCGCGATCTACTCGCACGGGCACATCGACCACGTGTTCGGCATGGCCGCGTTCGACGCGGAGGCCACCTCGCGCGGCCGGCCTCGGCCCAACGTGGTCGCGCACCGGGACGTGGAACCCCGGTTCCGCCGCTACCAGGCCACCCTCGGCTACAACACGGTGATCAACCAGCGGCAGTTCCAGAGCCCGGGTTTCCGCTGGCCCGCCGAGTACCGGTTCCCCGACACGACCTACGCCGAGTCGGCCACCCTTCGGATCGGCGACCTTGACGTCCACCTGCGGCACTGGCGCGGCGAGACCGACGACGCCACCGTCGCCTGGTTCCCGGACCGGGGCATCCTGTGCTGCGGCGACTTCTTCATCTGGGCCTGCCCGAACCCCGGGAACCCGCAGAAGGTGCAGCGCTACGCGCTGGAGTGGGCACGGGCCCTGCGTTGGATGGCGAGCCTGGGCGCGGAGCTGCTGCTGCCCGGGCACGGCCTGCCCGTCGTGGGCGCCGACCGGGTCCGCACCGCGCTCACCGACGCCGCCGACCTGCTCACCACCCTGCACGACCAGACGGTCGAGGCGATGAACGCCGGCGCCACCCTCGACGAGGTGATCCACGGCGTGACCGCGCCGGCCGAGCTGCTGCGCAAGCCCTACCTGCGGCCCAGCTACGACGAGCCGGAGTTCATCGTGCGCAACGTCTGGCGGTTCTACGGCGGGTGGTACGACGGCGACCCGGCGAGCCTCAAGCCGGCCCGGCGCGGCGAGCTGGCCGGCGAGCTCGCCGCGCTGTCCGGCGGCAGCGCCCGGCTGGCCTCGCGGGCGCGCGAGCTGCTGGCGGCCGGCGAGCACCGGCTGGCCGGCCACCTCGCGCAGCTCGCGGTGGACGCCGACGACCGCGACGCCGACGCGCACGCCGCCCGCGCCGAGGTGTTCACCGCACTGGAGAAGGCGGCCACCTCGACCATGGCCAAAGGCGTCTACGCCTGGGCGGCCGCCGAGTCCCGCGCCGTCCTGGCCGGCGACGACCTGGACGCCCAACTGCGCGCGCACACCGAGGGCCGGCTGCGATGGGCGATCTGACCGTCCGTACCCGCGTCGACGCCTCCGGCCGCCGCGAGGCGCGCGCCTGGGTCGTCACCGCGCTGCTGCTGGTCTTCATGCTGATCAACTTCGCGGACAAGGCGGTGCTCGGGCTCGCGGCCACCCCGATCATGCGCGACCTCGGCCTGACCCACGCCGAGTACGGCCTGCTGTCCAGCTCGTTCTACTTCCTGTTCAGCGTGTCCGCGATCGTCGTCGGGTTCGTCTCCAACCGGGTGCCGACCCGGTGGGTGCTGCTGGCCATGGCGGTGGTCTGGGCGCTGACCCAGCTGCCCATGGTCGGCACCGTCGGGTTCGGCGTGCTGATGGCCAGCCGGGTGATCCTGGGTGCGGCCGAGGGCCCGGCCAACCCGGTGGCGATGCACGCCGCGCACAAGTGGTTCCCCAACGAGAGGCGCAGCCTGCCCAGCGCGCTGCTCAACCTCGGCTCCGGCCTCGGCGTCGCACTGGCCGCCCCGCTGCTCACCGCCGTGATCATCACGTTCGGCTGGCACTGGGCGTTCTTCTCCCTGTTCGCCGTCGGGATGGCGTGGGTGGCGCTGTGGGCGCTGCTCGGCCGGGAGGGCTCCGTCGCCTCGGTGCGCAACGACGCGGGGGAGGAGCCCCGGGTGCCGTACTCGAAGATCCTGCTCAGCGGCACCTGGCTCGGCGGATTCCTGGCCGGCTTCGCGGCGTACTGGGCGCTGTCCCTGCTGGTCGCCTGGGTTCCGCCGTACCTGGAGACCGCGCTCGGCTACGGCCCCGCCGCCACCGGCACCCTGGTCGCGCTGCCCTGGGTGGCCGCCTCGGTCCTGATCTTCGGCCAGGGCGTGGTGACCCAGTGGCTGATGCATCGAGGCGTCTCCAGCCGAATGGCCCGGGGCGTCCTCGGCGGGGTCGGCGTCCTGGTCTCCGGCGCCGCCATGGTGGCCTTTCCGCCGCTGCCGGACGGCCCGCTCAAGATCGCGCTGCTCACCCTGGCGTTCAGCGTCGGCGGCATCACGTTCGCGATCGGCCAGACCGTCTCCGCCGAGATCAGCCCCGCCCGCCAGCGCGGCGCCGTACTCGCCATCGGCACCGGCCTCGTCACCTTCGCCGGCCTGCTCGCCCCCTATCTGACCGGCCGCATCATCCAGGCGGCCGCAACCCCCGCCGCCGGCTACCGGCTCGCCTTCACCCTGACCGGCGCCCTCATGCTCCTCGGCGGCACCCTGGCCGTCATCTTCGTCCGCCCCGAACGCGACGCCACCCGCCTCGGCCTGCGCTGACCCCGCCTCACGAACACGGCGGGCTGTCGTCAGCCCCGGGCGGCAGAAGGTCGCGCTCCGCCTTCGTGAACGGCCGGTTCGCCGCCGAACACAGCCTGTCGTGCCAGGCTCGCGCCGTCAGCGGCAGGTCGTACGGCAGCTCGCCGTTGACGCCGAGCACCGGTGCGTGTGGATCTCCGGCCGTCAGTCGCAGGTTCACGTCCGGGACGCCGTCCATCGAGCCGGCTTCCCTGCCCGAGGCCAGGTCGACAAACGTCACCCGGGCTTCGTTGTTGCCGGTCAGCACGCAGAGGTTGCCCTCAGCGTCGAAGCCTACAAGTGACCGTCCGTCGGTCATAGGAATCGGAGGCTGGAGCAGATTGGCCGGCTCGACGCTCCAGAGCTCGATGGTCTTGCTGTTGGTCAGGATGGCGATCCGCTGGCCGGTCGGATCGAAAGCCACCGAGTCGGTGCCCCATGGCCGGACCGGGATGGTGGCGACCTCGCGGCCGGTCAGCGCGTCCCAGATCTTGACGTCGCGGGCGCCCGTCACGGCGACCTGGCCGGGTGGACGCCCCGGGCGGGCGGTGAGCCCGACCTCGCGGAACAGCCGGTCGAACTCTTCGGGCGGCCCCAATGTGACGGGGGCAGCGAGTAAGCGCCCTGTCATGGCATCCAGCGCGGAGAGCACGCCCCCGCTGACCGCCAGCATCATGGTCGTGCTCCCTTCGGTGGCGAAGTGGGCACCAAACCCGGACCCGCCCAGCGTCCCAGGCCCGCCCAGTGCCGGGCCGGGGGCTACGAACGTGGTGGCCTTGGTCAGCGGCACGATGTCGTACCGGTCGGTCTCTACACGGCCGTCGACAGGGTGGTGCAACCACATCGAGTTTCCCACCAGGATCGCGCTCGTGGTGGGCGGCAGTCCCTCGACGGCCGCTATGCGACGCCCGGTGGCGCGATCCTCTACCGCGAATGTGCCCTGTCCTCTCGTCGGGGTGTCGGGGTACAGGCTGAGGTAGCGGTCGCCATCCATCAACTGGCGCGACCGCGGTATTTCCTGGTCGGTCAGGCCGGGCTCGGTACGCATGCGCAGCAACGAGGTCCCGTGCGCGACCAGCGCCGAGGGCTGACCGGTGACCGTCGAGACACCCAGCGCCCGCGCCGAACCAATGAACGTGTTCGTCAACTCCAGCGCCGGGACGCTCACCCAACGTTTCGTCCCGCTGCCAAGGTCGGTGAGCCGGAGCCGACCGTGAGATCGAGCCGCGGCCGAATCCTGCTCGACCAGCCAGCCACCATCTGTGGACAGTCCGACGTGTGAGGAACAGATCGATTCGACCGAGCTGAACCGCATCGCCGGTACGGATCCGTCGACCTGGGTCACCACCATCGTCGGCCGGCGATAGATGCTGCTGCCCTGAGCCGGCTCGCAGGAGACGAGCGTTGCCCCGTCCCGTGCCACCGCCGCGTCGGGCGCCATGACGGCCAGCTCCGATCCGTCTGCCACGGAACGCACGACCAACCGGCTGTCACGGCCGCTTGGGGCGCTATCCCGGACGAGGACTCGGTTGGGGTCGGGGGTGAGCCAGAAGCCATAAACCGTGCGGTCCGCCGGCAGTGGGCGCGGCTCGGGATGCCTCGCCACGCACTCGGCGAGCTCACATATCCGGAGTTCGACGACGCTCGTCTGAGCGCTGTCGGTGAGCCAGGCGAGTCGTTTGCCGTCCGGGGAGAACTTGACGAACCCCTGCTGCTGCCCGGTGGCCACGGTCATGGGTTCGGCGCGAGTCAGGATGTCGCGCACCCGCAGTGTGCCGTCCTTGGTGAGGTAGGCGAACCATCGGCCGTCCGGGCTCAGGTCTCCTTGCAGCTCGGTGGGGAGGTTCGGAATCTCCCAGCGCTGCGGTGCCGGTCCGGTGATGCCGGTGACAACTGTCAACGGCCTGGCGGTGAGCACCGCTGTGTCGCCCCTGACCCAGACATCTTTGATCGGGGCAGTGGTCAGCTCGGTGATCTCGGCGTCGAGCGTGGGCATGGCGAGATAGGCGTTGGCCAGGGCGGTGCGTGCCTGTGGGCTCGTCGGGTCAGAACGCCACGCGGCGAGCGCGAGTTGGGCGGCGGTGGAGATGTCGGCGGGCGCCCGACTCTGCGACTCCCGTCCCAGGGTTTCCGCGTTGGCCGCCTGGAGTCGGGTGCTGAGCTCGCCGCCGCGAATGGATGCGGCGACCGACAGCGCGGCAGCGGCGAGCGCCAGCACCGTGAGCACCGCGATGACAAGCCGTCGGGTCCGGACGCGGAGCCGATGCGCCTGGGCGCTGGCCAGCAGGAAGTCGTCCTCGACCGGGCGCAGGGGTAGATGGCGAGGGTCGGTTCGGACTCGGTTGGCCGCCTCGGTCGCGGTATCGAGCAGGTCACCCTGGTAGAGGTAGGAACGATCGCGGCGGCTTCGGTTCCACTCGTCGGCGGCGAGGCGCAGGCGGGCGTGCACCATGCGGTCACCGTGGACCTCCTCCAACCAGGTGTCGCGCAGTAGCGGCCATGCGGTGAGGAGCGCCTCGTGGCTTATCTCGACGGTGTCAGCGGCGAGGGTGACCAACCGCGCGTCGGCGAAGGTTTCCAGAACCTTCTCGACATCGCCGGGGTTGTCACCTCTCGCCAGTTCGGCGCGGCGCACCCGATCCGCGGTGTCCACCCCGTCGCCACTGGTGGCCACCAACCGGGTGAAGACTCGCCGAGCCGTCTCTTGCTGGGGCGAGGTGAGGCGTTGGTACGCCCGTTGCGCGCTCCGGGCGAGGGCTCCCTCGATACCGCCGGTGCGCTCGTAGTCGGCCAGGGTCAACGCCTGACCGGTACGTTCCCGCCAGGCTTGGTCCAGGGCGTGCGAGAGCAGCGGCAACGATCCGGCGGACGTCGCGGCGGCCATCTCGTGCAGTAGGACCTCGGCTAGTCCGTCCTCGACCTGGGCGCCGGCCTGTTTCGCCGGTTCGGTGATGGCCAGCCGCAACTGCCGTTCGGTCATCGATGTGACCAGGTACCGGTCCTGGACCGCGGCCGTCAGCTCGGGGTACTCGGCGCAGCGCGTCTCGAAGTCGGCGCGCACCACCAGTGTCACCACCGCCGCGGGGGCGCTGCCCGCTCCGTTCGTCGCGGCGTGCAACGCGTTGACGAATGCTCGCCGCTGCTCGTCGTCCTCGCAGTGAGTGAACATCTGCTCGAACTGATCGACCACCAGCAACAGCCGGCCCGCGGTCGAGTCGAGCCCGGGGGCTTGGGCCGAGGCGGCTTGCCGCGCGGTGAGGGCGAATGAGCCCGGGTCGCCGGCGAGGCTCCGGCGGATGGTGGCCGCGTCGGCGCGCGCGATCGGCGCGACCCGCTCGGCGAGTTCGTCCAGGGGGTTCGCGGTCGGGGTCAGCACCAGGCGTGGCCAGCTTGCCGAGCCTGGCGCGGCCAGCGCCCCAGCCCGAACGCGGGGGAGCACGCCGGCGCGCAGCAGCGAGGACTTGCCGGCGCCCGAGACCCCGGACACCACCACCAGCGCCGATCTGTCCATGCGCTCGAGGATCTTCGCGGCGGCCTCGTCCCGCCCGTGGAAGAACCGCTCGTCCCACTGCTCGAACCGGCTCAGACCCCGGTACGGCGAGTCGATGTTCCCGGCCTCGTCGGCCAGCGGCGGTGGAGCCAGCGCGTCGGTCCACGTGCCGTGAAAGATGTTGATCTGAATGCCGAAGTCGCCGGCCAGCACGCCCCGGGCGCCGCGCGCATCGAACGAGGGTCGTTGCCGGGGTGCCCTGGCCCCCTCCGTGTCACCGCCGCCCACCGTGACACCCCCTGCCCGCGATCCCGGTCATGAGCACGGCGGGTTCGGATCGGTGCCCCTGGGCAGGAGCCGAAGCTCGGCATCGGTGAAGGGCCGGCTGGCCACCGCGCAGAGTCTGTCGCGCCAGGCCTGAGCGGTCAGTGGCAGCTCGTATGGGCGCGCTCCCGCCATTCTGGTGTCGTCCACCGATACCACCGGCGCGCCGTGCAGGGCCGCCGCGGTCCGCACATCGGGCACGGAGCTCATCGCGCCGGCCTCTTGGCCCTTCTCGGTGTCGATGAACGCCAGGCGGTCCCCCTGGGCGCTGACGGTATCGAGGTAGCCGTCCGCATCGAACCCGAGGAGAGCGCCGGCATCGGCCGACGCGATCGGCGGTCGCACCGGTGCGACCGACTCGACGTCCCAGATTTCGATGGTCTTGTTCTCGGTCAGGATGGCGATCCGCCTGCCGGATCGGTCGAAGGCCATCGAACTGTTCTCCGCCGCGCGTAGCGGAATCGTCGCGAGCCGGTCGCCGCCCCGCGCGTCCCAGATCTGGACTTCCCGCCGGCCCCACACCGCTACCTGGCCGGGGTGCTCAGGACGAGCGACGAGCTGCTCATAGCCGATCTCATCCACGGCGTCCCGGGGCGGCAGCGTGACTGGCGGCGCGAGCGGCCTTCCGGTCATCGGGTCCAGGGCGGCGAGCACCCTGCCATAGATCGTCAGCAACATGGTCGCGCGTTCCTCCGCGAGGGCGATGGCCGAGCCGGGGCTCCGTCGTTCAGAGCCCGGCGGCACGAACGTTGCGGCCATGCGCAGGGGCGATATGTCGTACCGGTCGATCCGCGTGAGGCCGTCTGACGAGTTGACCAACCACAGCGAGTTGCCCACGAGAATGGGATTCGTGCCGCTCGACTGGCCGGGGATCGTGGCGATGCGTTGCCCGGAGGCGGCGTCGTCCACCGCCACGGTGGCCCCGCTCGCCGTCTCCGTGCTCTTCGGACTTATCACGCTGACGTAGCGACCGCCGTCCGCGAGCCTGCGGGTTATCGGCCTGTCCAGGCCCTTCAGGGCAGGTTCGGTACGCAGCCGCAACAGCGACGTACCGTGGGCGAACATCACCGTGGGCTCGCCGGCGGCCGAAGAGACGCCGAGCGCGTTTTCCACGGAGATTGGCGTCTGGCGCCTGATATCGAAGTCGACCGAGATCGACTTGACGATCACCTGGCGTTCCAGCCCGCCCCGCAGATCGGTCAGCCGGAGCACCGTCTGCGAGGCGCGCGACGCGATCGTCGTGATCAACCAGCCGCCGTCGCTGGACAGCTTCCCGGTGGGGCACGTCGGTCCGTCCAGAGCGAACCGGGTCGGCGGTTGGGGCGTGCCCACGTGCGTCACGGTCACCATCGGCTTCGGGAGGTCGTCGTCGACCTGGGCTTGCTCACAGGAGACAACCTCCGCGCCGTCGCGCGCGACGATGGCCGTTGGCGGCATCGTGGCCAGTTCCGCGCCGTCGGTGAGCGAATGCAGGACCAGCCGGGTGCCGGGCGTCCGCACCGAGCCGTGCCGAACCAGGATCTGGTTGCGGTCGGGCGTGAACCACAGGCCTGCGACGTCGTTGCCCAGCCGAGTGCCGACGCCGTTGGGGATCGTCGCACCGGTGGTTACGTCCCACATTCCCGGCTCGCCGTCGCCAGCGAGAAAGGCAAGGCGGCTGCTGTTCGAGGAGAACCGGGGGTATCCGTCGGGGCGCTGGCCGGTAGCCACCGTCCTCGGCTCGGAGCGAGCCGGGACGTCGCGTATCTGGAGTCTGTTGTCGTTGGTCAGGTAGGCGAACCACCGGCCGTCCGGACTCAGGTCCGTCCGGCTGGGAACGAGGTCCGGTATCTCCCAGCGCCGGGGAGAGGGTCCGGTGATACCGGTGAGGATGACAACACTGTTCGCGGCGTACACCGCCGCCGTGTCGCCTCCGAGGTCGACGGTCACCGCCGGGTCGGTGGTCAGATCGGCGAACTCGGCGTCGAGGGTGGGCATGGCGAGGTAAGCGTTGGCCAGGGCGGTGCGGGCCAGAGGACTCGTCGGGTCGGAGCGCCACGCGGCCAGGGCGAGTTGGGCGGCGACAGCGATGTCGGTGGGTGCCCGGCTTTGTGACTCCCGGCCCAGGGCCTCCGCATTGACCCGCGCCAGTTGCGCGGCGGTTCGGTTGCTCAAGTACCCCGTGAGCCCCGCCGTTGCCATGGTGGTCACGGCGAGCACCGCGAGCACTGCCGTGACGAGTCGCCGGGTTCGGACGACGCGTTCGCGCGCTCGTGCACTGGCTTGGAGGAACTCGTGCTCGCCCCTGCTCAGCGGTTGGTAGCGGGGATCGGTGCGGATGCGGTCGGCGGTCGTGATGGCGGTGACGAGCCGCGTGCCCTGGTACAGGTACGAGCGGTCCCGGGAGTTGCGGTTCCATTCCTCGGCGGCACGCTGCAGCCGGGTGCGCACCGCCCGGTGGGTGCGCGTGTCGGCGAGCCAGTCGCGCAGCAGCGGCCAAGCGGTCAGCAACACCTCGTGGGTGATCTCGACGGTGCCGGCGGCCAAGGTGAGCAGCCGCTCGGAGGCAAAGGTTTCCAGGATTGTCTCGACGTCGGCGGCGTTCTCTCCCCCGGTCAGTTCGGTGCGGGCGACGGGTCTGGCGGTGTCCACACCGTCGTCGCTGGTGGCGACCAGCCGGGGCAAGACCCGTTGGGCGACCTCCCGCTGGTCGGGGGAAATCCGCTCGTAGGCGCGTTCGGCGGTTGCCGCGACGGCGCCCTCGATGCCGCCGGTGCGCTCGTAGTCCGCCAGGGTCAGGGTGTCACCGGTGCGCCCGCGCCAGGCCCGGTCCAGGGCATGGGACAGCAGCGGTAGCGCCCCCGCGCCTGAGACGACAACACGTCGGGCGCCACCCGGTGAGGACGCCGACGCGGGGTCGAGCATCTCGCGTAGCAACGCATCGACCAGGTCGTCGTCGACGGTGGCGCCGGCGCGTTTGGCCGGTTCGGTGATGGCCAGGCGCAGTTGTCGCTCGGTCATCGAGGTGAGCAGGTAGCGGTCTTGGACGGCGGGTTCGAGCTCGGGGTACTCGGCGCAGCGGGGTTCGAAGTCGGCTCGGAGCACGAGGATTACCAGGGCTCCGGGTCGTCGAGAGGGGCCGGGGCGGCCGGTCGCGGCGGCGCGCAACGCGGTGATGAACGCGCGCCGCTGTGTCTCGTCGGGGCATTGGGTGAACAGCTGCTCGAACTGGTCGACGACGAGGATCAGCCGCCGGCCGTCGGTGCCGTCGTGCTCGGGGGCCTGGGCGGCTACGGCCTGGCGGGCGGTGAGGGCGAAGGATGCCGGGTCGTCGGTGAGGTTGGTGCGGATGATGGCCGGTTCGGTCCGGGCGATCGGCGCGATCTTGGCGGCGAGCTCGTCGAGCGGGCTGGCGGTGGGGGTGAGCACCAGGCGCGGCCAGGAGTCCGAGCCTGGCGCGGCCAGCTCGCCGGCGCGGATGCGGGGGAGCACGCCGGCGCGCAGTAGCGAGGACTTGCCCGCTCCCGAGACACCGGAAACGACAAGCAGCCCCGATGTGTCGAGCTGTTCAGAAATTCGGCCCACCAATTCCTTGGCGGCTGTCTCGCGCCCGAAGAAGAACCTCTCGTCCCGTTGTTCGAACTGGCTCAGGCCGCGATACGGCGATTCGATCTCTCCGGACTCGTCGGCCAGCGGCGGGGAAACGCGCGTAGCGGTCCAGGTGCCGTTGTAGTAGTTGATCTGGACGCCGAAGTCACCGATGAGCACGCCCTGAGCTCCGCGCAGGTCAAGGGCATGCGGATCTGGGGCGGGCGGCTCTGTCCCCTCCGGGTCGGTCATTGTGACGGTGGTTTCCCATGGACGATTCCGTGAACACCGATCGGACCATCATGCCCAGGAAAGTAAAGCCTGTCACCATTCGATCGAGAAAACGAGCGGCGGTTGCCTCACCAGCACGGGCTGGCTCGGAGCCTGGCGAGGCCTTCTCGGTCGCCGGGGCCGAAGCCGGCGAGGCCGGTGTAGTTGGGTGCCATCAGCTCGCCGGGGGCGTTCACGTGGTCGAGGCCGACCAGGTGGCCCAGCTCGTGCATGACGATCGCGCGGGCCCGGACGTAGCCGTCGCGGCGGTTGAGGAGCTCGGCGAGGCCGTCGCGGTTGAGGACCACCTGGCCGGTGACGTAGCGGGCGGACTCGGGGCCCGCGGGCTCCAGGGAGGTGCTGCCGCCGATGCCCTCGATGTCGCCCCGGACCCGGGGGAACTCGGCGCGGTCGGCCCAGGCGATGAGTACGGGCTGGGCGTTCTGGCGCGGAGATCGCGGGCCGCCGCCGTCGCCGGACAGGTCGGGGCGCTGTTGGGTGACGCCGTCGTCGGCGAAGGTGAAGCCGGAGGCGGCGGCGACCTGGTGCACGGCGTCCTGGACCAGGTTCGCGGCGGCGTCGGGCTGGCCGGACGGGTTCAGCACGTAGTGGATCGGGCGGCACGGGTCGTAGCCGACGGGGCGGCCGGTCGGCGTGGTCATCAGGAAGGCGTGCGGGCCGGTCCCGGTGGGGCTGGGCTCGCGGGCGCTGTCGCCCACCGACCACGGGCCGGGTATCCCGGTCAGCAGGCTCGGGAACGCCCGCCCCAGTCCGTACACCAGTCCCAGCACCGCCAGCGCGCACCCTATGAAGATCAGGTTGGCCCGGCCGAGCCGGCGCTTGCGGCCGCGTTGGGCGCCACGGTCCAGCCGATCCAGCTCCGCCAGCCGGCGCGACATCTGCCGGTAGCGCATCCAGGCGCGAGCCCTGCGCACGATCCCCACGCGGGGATTCTGCCAAGGCTCCGGCTCAGGGCACTCCCGGCGGCGGGGTGAGCACGCGCCGGATCCAGTCGGCCCGCACCGCGTTCGCGCACCGGGCCACCCTTGCCTCGGGGGAGAACCCCGAAAACCCGTGGTAGCCCCCGGCCCAGACGTGCAGCTCGGCCTGGCCCCCCGCGTCCCAGATGCGCTGGGCGTACCGGGCGGCCTCGTCGCGGAACACCTCGGCGGCGCCCACCTCGATGAACGCCGAGGGCAGGCCGGACAGGTCGGTGGCCCGCGCCGGCGCCGCGTACGGCGAGACGCCCTCGGTGCCGCGCCGCTCGCCGAGCAGCGCCGTCCAGCCGGTGTGGTTGTTGTTGCGGTCCCAGGCGCCGATGCCGTCGTACTGGTGGCTCGACCCGGTGTCGTTGCGGTCGTCCAGCATCGGGCAGCTCAGCAGCTGGCCGGCCAGCGCGGGGCCGCCCCGGTCGCGGGCCAGCAGCGCCACCGCCGCGCTCAGGCCGCCGCCCGCGCTCATGCCCATCAGCAGGATGCGGGCCGGGTCGACGCCCAGCTCCTCCGCCGCGCCGGCCATCCAGGCCAGGCCGGCGTAGCAGTCCTCCACCGGGGCCGGGTGCGGGTGCTCGGGGGCCAGCCGGTACTCCACGCTCACCGCCACCGCGCCGTGCTCCTCGACCAGCTTGATCAGCGACTCGACGCCGAAGAAGCGGTTGCCGAGGACCAGGCCGCCGCCGTGGATGTGGTACAGCCCTGGCGAGTGGCCGTCTGTACCACCCGCCGGCCGCAGCACGGTCACCGTGACGTCCGGTTCGCCGGGCGGGCCGGGGACGTCGCGGTGCTCGAACTCCACGGCGTGGCCGTCCACCAGCTGTTCGATCGGCGGCACCAGCGTGGCGAAGTGCGCCCGGTTGGTCAGGATGGTGTCGGCGCGCAGCGGGACGATCTCCACCAGGTCCAGGAACGCGGCGAGCCCGTCCACCAGCTCGGGGTCGTAGGGGACGCGGATGGTCATGCCGTTGCCCCCAGGGTGCGGCGGAACCAGGACGACCGGGCCGCGAGCGCGGTCGTGGTGGCGTCGCTGTCCGGCGCGATGCGGTCGAAGCCGTGGTAGGCGCCGGCCCAGACGTGCAGCTCGGTGGGCACCCCCGCCCGCCACAGCCGCGTGCAGTACTCGACGTTCTCGTCCAGGAACACCTCCGACTCGCCGACCTCGACGAACGCCGGCGGCAGCCCGGACAGGTCGGTGGCGCGGGCCGGCGCGGCGTACTCCGAGACCCCGGAACCGCCGTGATCGTCGCCGAGCAGGCTGCGCCAGCCGAACTCGTTGCTGGCCCTGCTCCACATCGGGGCGTCGGCGTGGCGCAGCGCGGACGGCGAGCCGTTGCGGTCGTCGATCATCGGACAGAGCAGCATCTGGCCGGCCAGCGCGGGGCCGCCCCGGTCGCGGGCCAGCAGCGCGACGCCCGCGCTCAGCCCGCCGCCCGCGCTGCCCCCGCCGATGATCAGCTTGTCCGGGTCGAAGCCCAGCTCGTCGGCGTGCTCGGCCATCCACACCAGGCCGGCGTAGCAGTCCTCCACCGGCGCCGGGTGCGGGTGCTCGGGGGCCAGCCGGTATTCCACGGTGACCCCGACGAACCCGAACTCCTCGATCTGGCCGACCATCCTCGGCAGGTCGGAGAACCGGTTGTCCAGGACCATGCCGCCGCCGTGGATGTTGTAGAAACCCGGGGCGCCGGGCCGAGGGTGCCGGGGCCGCAGGATGGTGACCGTCAGGTCCGGGCTGCCGGGGATCACCCGGTCCTCCCAGGTGATCGCGCGCCCGCCGATCGCCTCGGCGCAGGTCAGGTTCGCGTCGGCCACCGTGTGGCGGGCCTCGGCCAGGATCTCGGCGGTCAGCGCCCGTGGCTCGCGGGTGGCGAGCAGCTCGCGCAGGGCGCCGGCCAGCTCGGGGTCGAACTCGGTGCCGGCGCGCGCGGTCACGGCCCCTCCGGGTCGACGACGCCACGGTCCGCCCAGAACGGGGTCACCAGCTCGCGCAGCCGTTCGCCCCCGACCCGCTCGACCAGGTCCACCGCCGCCAGGTTCTCCCGCAGCTGCTCGATGCCGGTCGCGCCGAACAGCGTCGTCGCGTTCGCCGGGTGGGTGAGGGTGAACGCCAGGCACAGCTGGGCGGGGGTGGCGCCCAGCTCGTCGGCGACCGCGCGGACGCCGGCCACCGAGCCCTCGATCCGCTCCCTGATCCCGCCGGGGTCGCGCCCGACCTGGCGGGCCCCGCCGCCCTTGCCGAGCAGCACGCCGCCCTCGAACACGTCGGAGGACTCCAGCGACACCCCCTGGGCGAAGATCCGGGCGAACGGCTCGCCGTCCGGGATCGAGCGGCGGGCCACGCTGTACTTGAGCTGGGCGATCGACGGCCCGGCCACGCCGGCGGACGCGGCGCTGTCGATCAGGGTCTGGACGTTGGTGGCCGACCAGTTGTTCACGCCCCAGCTCCGGATCAGGCCGGCGTGGTCCAGCTCGGCGAGGTCCAGCACGAGCTGGCCGAGGTCGACCTCGTGGCGGATGTCGCCGAGGACGACCAGGTCGGCGTGCTCCACCCCGGCGCGCAGCAGTGCGTTCTCGATCTGGTCGCGCAGCGACCGGGTGGGGTACTCCTCCAGCCACAGCTTCGCCGAGAGCAGGTAGTCCTCGCGGCGCAGCCCGGCCGCCCGCACCATCGCCGAGAAGATCACGTCGGTGAATACCCTCGGCGGGCGGTCCGGCTGCCCGTACACCCCGACGTCGAACAGGTTGACGCCGGCGTCGACGGCCTCGCGGAGCATGCCGACCGCGTCCCGGAAGTCCATCCGGTCATAGGTGTGCCAGGAGCCGAGCGAGAGCACGCCGGCGCTGGGTCCGGAACGGCCGATGCTCCGGCGGGGGACGGTGGTCGAGCCCGCTGCTGACATGCGCTCTCCTTGCTGTGAGTGATCGGGGTTCTCAGGGCAGGCGTGGGTCCACAACGGCCTTGATCTGGTCGAGCCGGGACATCGCGCGCACCGAGTCGGTGGCCCGCGCCAGGCCGACCGGCTCGCTGAGCAGCTCGTCCCACGGCATCCGGTCGCCGAAGGTGCGGAAGAACTCCACCGCGCGGTGGTAGTCGGCGATGTCGCCGTTGAGCGAGCCGGCCACCGTCAGCTCCTTGCCCATGATCGTGCCGAGCGGGACGGGGGAGGTGGCCGGCCCGGTCGACCCGACGACGGCGATCCTGCCGCGCTGCGCCGCGAACGCCACCGCCTCCTCGCCGACCGTGGGCCCGCCGGCGAAGTCGAACACGTAGTCCGCGCCCCGGCCGCCGGTCAGCTCGTACACCCGCGCGATGCGGTCGGCCACCCCGAGGTCGAGCGGCACGGCGGCGGTGGCGCCGAACCGGGTCGCGGTGACCAGCCGCCCGGTCGGCGAGCCGACGGTGATCACCATGCCGGCGCCCGAGATGTGCGCGACCGCCGTGGCCACGATCCCCAGCGCGCCGGCGCCCTGCACCACCACCGTCGATCCCGGCCGGATCCCGCCGACCCGGTCCACCGCCCGCAGCACCGTCTTGCCCGCGCATCCGGACATCGCCGCCCAGCCGTCCGGCACGTCCGCCGGCAGGATCAGCTTCGCCGCGCCCGGCGTGACGTAGCAGTACTCGGCCAGCCCGCCCGTCGCGTACGGCGGCCGGTCGGCGCGCTGCCGGAAGCCGTACCCGCGCCGCGCGCAGAGCACCGGCTCACGCAGCACGCTGCACCCTCGGCACTCGCCGCAGGTCGACTCCGACCAGCCGATCCGGTCACCGGCCGCGATCGCCCTGCCGAACGTGTCGACGGTGCCGTCCCCGGCGGCCACCACCTCGCCGACCATCTCGTGCCCGAGCACCATGGGCAACATGTCCGGCAGCGACATCCGGCCGCTCCACAGGTGCACGTCCGTGCCGCACAGCGTGGCGCAGGTGATCCGCACCAGCGCCGCGCCCGGCTCGACCTCCTTCGGAAGCGGCAGCTCCTGACGCTCCAGCGGCTTGCCGTGCTCGGTCAGCACGGCGGCCCCGGTCGTCGTCGGCAGCTCAGTCGGCAGCGCTGTCGGCAGCGCCGTCTTCGAAGCCATCGTCACCCTCCGTTGGCCGAGCTAGCCGGGCGTTTAGTCTACATACGTTGAAGAAAATCAGGTGAGCAGTTGGCCGCCGTCGACCTGGAGCACGGCGCCGGTGATGTGGCGGGCCTCGTCGGAGGCCAGGAAGGCCACGGCGGGGGCGATGTCGGTGACCTGTGCGATGGTGCCGAGGGGGATGCGGGCCTCCCAGCGCCGGCGGGCCTCGGGGTTGGTGGTGAGGCGCTCGGTCATGGGGGTGACGACCGGGCCGGGGGCCACGGCGTTGACGCGGATGCCGTGCGGGGCCAGCTCGATGGCGGCCGAGCGGGTGAGCGCGTCGACGGCGGCCTTCGTCGCCTCGTAGTGGCCGAGGCCGGGCGTGGGCTGGCGGGCGCCGATCGAGGAGATGTTGACGATCGCGCCCCGGACGCCTTGGGTGAGCATGTGCGCGCCGACGGCCCTGGTCATCAGGAAGGTGCCCCGGAAGTTCACCCGCACGCAGTTGTCGAACGTGGCCACGTCCAGCTCGACCAGGGCGCCGGCGCCGCCGCTCAGGCCGGCGTTGTTGACCAGCACGTCGACGGTGCCGAAGCGGTGCTCCAGCTCGGCGATCGCGGCGTCGACCGAGGCGGCGTCGGCGACGTCGAGGGCCATGTGGTCCGCGCCGATCCGGTCGGCCACGTCCTTGGCGCGGTCGGTGGCGCGGTCGGCGAGTATCACGCGGTCGTTGCGGGCGAGGAATGCCTCGGCGACGGCCCGGCCGATGCCGCCGGCGCCTCCGGTCACCACGACTGTCCTGGGCATGGGCCTCCCAACGGCGGGTTCTGGTCTACGATCGTAGAATAAAATCGCATGTCAAGGGGGCGCGACATGGAACAGGTACCCGCCGGACGGCTCGGGTCGGGCGGCACCTCGCTGTTCGGGCTGGGGTCGTGGAACACCTGGGACCGGATGGCGTTCGACGACGTGGTCGCGTTGATCCGGTATTGCCTGGACGTGGGTGTCACGCTTTTCGACGTCGCGCATTACAACATGGGTCCGCATGCCGAGCAGTCGCGTACCGATCTCATTTTCGGGTCCGCGATACGGGAGGCCGGCGTGTCCCGCGACGAGTATCAGTTGTGCGGAAAGCTCTGGTTGTGGGAATACCCGACGGTGAGTTTCGCCGACCAGATGTCGACGTCGCTGGACCGGATCGGGGTGGACCGGGCCGACGCGGTGGTGGTCGGTGACTACCGCGAGCGGCCGGACATCCCTCGGATCGTCACCGACGTCGCCGACCTGATCCGGGCCGGGCGGTTCGACGGCTGGGGGGTGAACAACTGGAAGGCCGCCGACCTGGACCTCGCCATCGAGTTCGCCGAAAGGGAAGGGCTCACGCCGCCGGAATTCGCCCAGCTCAAGTACAGCGTCGCGCGGCGGTCGATGGCCGAGGGCAGCGCATACGGCGCGCATTTCGCCGCCGGAAGGCTCGCATTGCAGGCATCCGACGTGTTCGAGGGCGGGATCCTGGTCGGGAAGGCATTTCCGACGCGCAAGATCGGCGCCGACCCCGGCGGGATCCGGGAGTCGATACGGGAGGCTGCCGGCGCGGTCGCGGAGATCGCCGCGCGGTTCGGCGCGTCCCCGGCGCAGGCGGCCGTCGCGTTCTGTCTCGGGCACCCGGCGGTGGGGAACGTGCTGTTCGGCGTCACCAGCCGGGAGCAGTTGGACGACAACCTGGGTGCGTTGGCGTTGTGGCGCGAGCACGGGCGCGAGCTGCGGGCGGCGCTGGAGGAGCTCTGGCTCGACCGGGCGGTGCGGTCCGACGGCGGGTAGCGGTTATAGCGGACGACCGGTCGTATAGTTTGTACGAAAACGGGAGGACAGACGATGGGCGCGCGGGCGGGCACGGTCGACCAACGGCTGGTGCGGGGCGCGCGGACCAGGCGGACCATCGCGCGCCGCGCCGCCGACATGGCCTCGGTGGAGGGGCTCAACGGGCTGAGCATCGGCCGGCTGGCCACCGACCTCGGGCTGAGCAAGAGCGGCGTGCAGACCCTGTTCGGGACCAAGGAGCGGCTGCAGGTCGCCGCCGTCGAGTCCGCGCGCGAGACGTTCCTGGACGCGGTCGTGCGGCCCGCGTCGGAGGCGCCGCGCGGCGTTGCTCGGCTGCGGGCGCTGATCGAGCGCTGGATCGCCTACGTGGAGGCGCCGGTGTTCCCCGGCGGCTGCTTCTGGGCGGCGAACCTGGCCGAGTTCGACGGCCGGCCGGGCGAGGTGCGCGACGTCCTGTTCGGCTACCACCGGGACTGGCGCGCGCTCATCGCCGGCGAGCTGCGCGAGGCCGTCCGCGCCGGGGAGATCGCCGAGCCGGACGTCGAGCTGGCGGCGTTCCAGATCGTCGCCGTGCTCCTGGCCGCGAACACCGGCCTGCGGCTCGGCGGCGACGGCGGTGCCGACGTGGACATGGCCCGCCGCGTCGTCGACGGGTTCCTCACGCCACCGGGCTGAGCCGGTTACGCCGCCGCGTCCCAGCGGGCGGAGCGTTGGTGGCTCCTGAGGTCGCTCGGTGGCCTGGGTCCGCACCGTGAAGACCGCCTCGAGGGCGGGCTCGAGACCGGAAGGCCGGGCGACGCGCGGATGCGCCACCCGGCTTACCCAGGCGCCTACTGGCCGAGCCTGGTGGCGCTGGTCCGGGCCTGTTATGGGAGATTCGGGTGGTGCGCCGGACGACTGCCCTCCCGATCTTCCTGGGAGCGCTGGGTCTGGCCTTGCTCGCGATTGCCGAGAATGTCGCGGCGGACAAGTTGCCGGCCGCCTGGGAGCCCTATCTGTGGATTGCGTGGCCGGTAGTCGGCTTGGGAGCGGTGGCGACGACCGTCATCGGCCTGCGTGCGACGAGGAGGACGTCGAACGAGGCTCGCGTCGTTCCGGCGGCGGTCCGCGACGCGCTGATCTCCCGGGTGCGCGAGTACTGGGTCGACGGTGTTCTGCACGCGTCACTGTGGAACGCCGCCCGGATCAGGCTGGGTATGAACGTGCAGGAGAACGCCCCGCACCCCTGGGGTCTCCGCACCGCGGGTCCGGGCGCGGAGCCGCGAACAGTCGCGCCCAGCACCTCGATCGTCGAGGTCTTTGATGAAAGCGACAAGCTGCTTCTCATCTTGGGGGAGCCGGGCGGGGGTAAGACCACGATGTTGCTCGAGCTGGCCGAGCAACTCCTGGGACGCGCCGGCGCCGCCGCGCAGCCGGTTCCGGTGGTATTTCCACTGGCCTCATGGGCATCGGCGCAGCCGCTCGATGAGTGGATGGCCGATGAGCTGTCGGCTCGATACGACATTCCGCCGAGGTGGTCACGCACGCTGGTGATGGGCGAACAGCTCATCCCACTGCTGGACGGTCTGGACGAGGTCGACCCGGACGACCGTGCCCAATGCGCCAAGGCGATCAACGCCTACCGTGCGGAACACGGCGCCACCCGTGTCGTGGTGTGCTGCCGCGCGGACGACTACCGAAGGCTCGACGCCAAGGTGGACAGCTACGCGACCGTGACCATTCAGCCGTTGCGTCCCGATCAGGTGGAACGCTTTCTGGTGGACGCGGGTGAGGCGGCCAGAGGTGTGCGCGTCGCGCTCACCGCCGAGCCGGCGCTCTGGGAGCTGCTGGAGTCACCGCTGCTGCTCAGCGTGTTCGTGCTGACCTACGCCGACTCACGGGTGGAGCCGGGTGACCTGGCTGCTGGTCGGCGCGATCGGCTGTACTCCGCCTATGTCCACAGGCAGTTGCGTGGTGGCCAGCCGGACGGGCGCGAGCCGGGGCAGAGCATTCGCCGGCTGGCCTTCCTGGCAAGCATGGGAGAAGTGGTCGACCTGGAACTTGTCCCCACCGCATTCCGGTCGTGGACGCAGGGGGGATGGTGGTCGACGCCGAACGGGTTGGCGTTGACGGTCTGCATGCTGGTCGGCTCCGGAGCGTTGGGTGGCGTCGCGGGCGCCCTGCTCGGCTGGGGTGGTGCCGTGGGAGGCTGCTTGCTCGGGGGTGCTATTGGTACCTGCGGGGCGCCGGCTCAGCCGCGCGACGAGTTCGGTTGGAGGTTCGTCGGGATCATCCTGATCGGCCTGATAGCTCCCCAAATCCTCTTCTGGGGAAATTCGCCGGAATGTCATGACATCGTGTGGGTGGGACCGAGTTTCACCTATCCTCCGTCGACGACCGGACCGGCAATGCCGACGTTCACGCCAGGGCACTATGCATGCAACTCCTGGGTTGGCCTGTTCTACTTGGTGCCTTGGATTATCGTCGCTTATGTAACTGCATTAGTCATCTTTCTCGCCCGCGTTGGCGGGGCCGCGAAGTCAAGTCGGCCTCGATGGAAGATGCCGGGTCCGACGGCGTGCGCGGCGGCTCGGAGTGGGTTGCGAACCGCCGCACTGGCCGGGGTCCTCGCTCCCATTCTGCCCGCGGTGGTCGTCGCGTTGACGGTGTCCGGGGAGGTAGGCATCCGGTTCGCCGGCGTTGTCGCCGTCGCCGCGGTTCTTGGGCCGATCTGTTTCGGGGGGTACGCGCTCGTGGAGCAGGTAATCGCATACTGGATTCTGCGTAAGCATGGCCTGCTGCCTACACCGCTGCGCCCGTTTCTCGACTATGCGACCTCGTGTCTGCTGCTTCGTCGGATCGGCGAGGACTATGTGTTCGTGCACCGCGAACTTCAGCTGCATTTCAGACACGTGTGGCTCGAGACGCGCGGCGAAGAAGTGAGGTCACTTCGCCGCGCGAACGACTTTCGGTGACGAGCTCAGTATCCTCGGGCACTACGCCGCCGCGTCCCAGCGGGCGGAGCGTTGGTGCCACACCAGCACCAGCACGATCACCACCAGCGGCAGCACGCCCCGGTAGACGCTCAGCGACGGGAACGAGCTGAGCAGGCCCTGCAGCGCGCCGAGCCCGAGCCCGCCGAGGAGGGTGCCCCAGAAGCTGTGGAACGCGCCGATCAGGGCGGCGGCGAACGCCCAGGTGATGAGCAGGCTCAGGTTGTTGAAGTCGTTCTGGAAGCTGGGCGCCACCACCATCATGGCCAGCGCGGTCGCGGCGCCGGTGAGCATCCAGACGATCGCCGCCAGCCGGGGCGCGGCCACCCCGACCAGCTGGGCGGTGCCCGGCCGCGACGCCAGCGCGCGCAGTTGCAGCCCGGTGTGGGTGCGCGCCAGCAGCACCATCGGCACCACCGTGAACACCACCGCCAGCCCGCACACGATCAGGACCGTCCACACCACCGTGACGCCGGCGACGGTGAAGGCCGGGTGGGCGAACGGGTCGGGGAAGTTGTGCGGGTGGGCGGCGCCGAACGCCATCCCGCCGATCCCGAGCAGCGCGGTGAACAGCACCACCGTGACCGCCGCCTTCACCTCCTCCTTGCCGGCGGCGAAGAACCGGGTCATCACCAGGCCGATCGCCCCGTGCGCCAGCGCCCCGACGACCAGCCCGACCAGCACCGCGACCACCAGCGGCACGCCCTGTTCGTAGAGCAGCACCATGGCGAACGCGCCGAACGCCCCGACCGAGGCCTGGGTGAAGTTGACGACGGCCACGAACCGGTAGGTCAACAATGTGCACAGGCCGAGCAACGCGAACGCGCCGCCGCCGACCAGGCCGGCGATCGCGGTGGACAACTGCAGCATTTCTCTGCTCCGCTCTCAGCCCGCGGCCTTGGGCAGGGTGAAGAAGTCGCTGTTCAGCGTTTCCCAGCTGCCGTCCTTCACCTTGACCATTTTGATGGCCTGGTTCGGGGCGTGCGACTTCCCCGGCCCGAACACCAGCGGCGAGCCGACCATGGGAATGGAGTACGGAGTGCCGGCGCGCAATGCCTTGGTGACGGACTCGCGGGTGATCGGGCCCTGGATGGACTTCAGCACCGCGATGATCCAGTCGGCGGCCACATAGGCGCCCTGGGTGAACGCGGTCTGTTTCACCTTTCCCCGCTCGGCGGCCGCGCGCCAGCCGGCGTTGGCCGAGCTCTGCGCGGTGTAGGGCTCGAACTCACTGGCCAGGTACACCTTCATGCCCAGCGGTGAGGACGCCTGGGCCAGCTCGGCGGAGTAGGAGGAGGCGTCGAACAGGAAGTCGACGTTCTGCATTCCCTGGTTCTGCGCGGCCTTCAGTACGGAAAGCCCGACGGTGTCGGCGCCGTTGCGGAACAGCGCGTCGCAGCCGGCGTCCTTGGCGCGCAGCAGGTACGGGGTGAAGTTGGCCTCGGTGAGCGGCAGGCTGTCGTCCATCAATGCCGGCTGTTGGCCGGTGATCGCCGTCCATTGTTTCACCGCTTCGAGCTGTGCCTGTTTCGAACCGGGGGTGGCGGCCAGGAAGATGCAGATCTTCTTGTCGTTCAGGAACTTGGACGCGTAGTAGAGGTCGGCCGTGATGGAGGTGAACGGGCCGATGTTCACCGGCGTGATGTTCGGGCTGGTGAAGCAGAACGGGTCGGCGCCGATCGCCACCACCGAGAGCAGCTCCTGCTGCTGGTAGTAGCCGTGGTTGGTGCCGCAGTCCACGAAGCTGGTCGAGCCGACCATGGCGACCACGTCCTTGTCGACGTAGTCGCGGGCCAGCCTGGCCGCCTCGGTGGGGCTGCCGGTGTCGTCGCCCGAGAGGTACTCGATGGTGCGGCCGTTGATCCCGCCGCGCGCGTTGACCTCGTCGAACACCGTCTGGATCATCTTCTGCGCGTCGTTGCCGAACGGCTGCGGGGACAGCGTGAACAGCCCGCCCAACCTGATCGGCCCGGTGTCGCCGCCCGAACCGCCCGAGCCGCAGGCGGCGAGCAGCAGCGCCGCGACCAGCGCCAGCGCGGTGCCGGCCGCCCGCCTCTTCGCGTTCGTGACCACGTGGCCTCCTCAGTTGCCGACCGGGGTGCGCCCGGGGGAAGGTGCCTCGGCGGACCCCAGGTACGCCCGCACGACCTCGGGGTCGGCGAGCACGGACTCCGGGTCGCCGTGCGCGATCACCCGTCCGAAGTCGATGACGATCAGGGACTCGCAGGCCAGCCGGACCAGCTCCAGGTCGTGCTCGACCAGCAGCACGCTGGTGCCGGTGCGCTCCGGGATCTGGGCGATCCGCCCGCCCAGCAGCCGCCGTTCGCGCGCGCCCTGGCCGGCGGCGGGCTCGTCGAGCAGCAGCATGGACGGGCGGCCGGCGACCAGGCCGGCGACCTCCAGCATCCGCCGGCTGCCCACGTCCATCGTCCCGATCGGCAGGTGCGCGGGTGGGCACCCGAACCAGTCGAGGTACTCGGCCAGCTCGTCGGCGTGCGGGGTACGGCCGGCGGCGGTGGACACGAACCTGCCGGCGGTGAGCGTCGGCGGCACCCGGAGCTGCTGGAAGCTGCGGCGCAGGCCGGCCCTGGCGCGGCGGTGCGGCGGCCCGGTGATCGGCTTGCCGTCCAGGAACACCGAGCCGGTGCACGGCGTGAACCCGGTGGCCGCGTTGATCAGCGTGGACTTGCCGGCGCCGTTCGGGCCGATCAGGCCGACCACCGAGCCCTTGGGCACGGCGAAGCTCACGTCGTCCACGGCGGTGACGGTGCCGAAGCGGACGGTCAGGTCGCGGATCTCCAGCGCGGTCGGTCGGTCGTGGTCCCCGGCGGCGTCCGGTCGGGGGGTCCGGGGGGTCACGGTGGCCGGCGGTCGGGCAGCGGTGGTGTGTTGGCGGGCGAGCTTGGCCTGCCGGCGGGCGCGGATGATCTCGCTCTGCCCGAGCTGGCCCCTGCCCTCCGCGATGACCAGCACCGCGAGCACGCCGAACAGGACCTTCACGTACGCCTGCGGGACGTGCACGGCGTCCATCAGCACCGGCATCAGCGCGCCGGTCAGGCCGGCGATCACCGCCGCGTCCCAGTGCCGGACGCCGATCACCACGGCGATCGCGAAGTACGTCAGCGAGATCTGCGAGGAGAACGCGGTCGGCGTGGTGGACCCGGCCTGGCCGACCAGCAGCGCGCCGCCGACGCCGCCGATGAACGCGCTGACCGCGAACGCCGCCAGCTTGCCGCGCGCCACGTTGGTGCCGTGCGCGGCGGCGCCCCGCTCGGAGTAGCGCAGCTCCAGCCAGGACGCCCCGAGCCGGGAGCGGTCCAGCAGCGCCAGCGCCACGAACAGCAGCGCCACCACGATCACCGCGAACCTGAAGTAGCCGCCGTCGCTGGTGAACCCGGCCGGACGGGTCACGAAGCTGAAGTTCTCCGCGCCCGGGTACTGCAGCGGCCCGAACACCACGTCGACCGCCGTGGCGAAGGTGAACGTGGCGATCGCCAGGTTCACCCCGCGCAGCCGCAGCGCCGGCAGCCCGATCAGCAGCCCGGCCGGCACGGCGGCCAGCCCCGCCAGCACCATCCAGGCAGCGAACCCGCCGGGCACCTCGGCGACGTTGCACCAGCCGACCACCCAGGCGCCGATCATCGCGAACGACATCTGGCACAGCGAGATCACGCCCACCCGGCCGGTGATCACGCCCAGGCTCTGCATGATCGGGATCGCGACGACCCCGCTGGTGAGCAGGAAGATCCAGTAGTGGCCCAGGGTGGCCGGCACCACCAGCAACACCACGACCGTCACCGCCGCCGGCAAGGCCACCGCCCGCGCCACCCGCCGCCACGCCAGGGCCGGCTCGGGCTCAGCCGGCTCGTCGCGCGCCATTGCCCGCCTCCACCTCGCCCAGGTACAAGCTCTCCAACAGCTCGTCGGACGCGCGCAGCTCGGCGCACCCGCCGTCGTAGACGACCTCGCCGCCGCGCAGCACGTACGCCCGCCGCCCGAGCTCCAGCGCCAGCCGGGCGAACTGCTCGACCAGCAGCACCGCGATCCCGGCGTCGGCCAGCTCCCGCACCGCCGCCATCAGCCGCGCCACCACCCTCGGCGCGAGCCCCTGCGACAGCTCGTCGACCATCAGCGCCTTGGGCCGCAACAACAGCGCGCGGCCGAGCACCAGCATCTGCTGCTCACCCCCCGAGAGCAGCCCGCCCGCGACATGCCGGCGCTCGGCCAGCTCGGGAAACATCTCGAACACCTCGTCCACCGCGCGCCCGCCCGAGGCGACCAGGAGGTTCTCCGTGGTGGTCAGCTCGGGGAAGACGCTGCGGCCCTCCTCGACGTGCGCCAGCCCCGCCGCCACCCGCCGGAACGGCTCCTTGCGGTCGATCCGCGCCCCGTCCAGGCTGATCGTCCCGGCGGCCAGGTCCACGATCCCGGAGATCCCCTCCAGCAGCGTCGTCTTGCCGGCGCCGTTCGCCCCGAGCAGCACGGTGATCGCGCCGGCCTCGACGGACAGCGAGACGTCCCGCACCACCGGGAGGCGCTCGCGTTCCACGGTGACGCCGTCGACGCTCAACACGCGGCGCCCACCGCGCGGCGAACCCCTGGAATGCCGTCGTACATCGGGTTCCGCACAAGCGCGTCCCTTCCGCCCCGAGGAGTGTTCGGCCTGGTCACTCGCCGGCTTGCCCCCCGCGAGCTGGCCAGATTCGGCGGCACGAGCTGTTGGATCTACGCATGTTGACAGACCGGGATGGTGGCGTCAATGGTTGCGTCTACGCGTGTAGGAACAAATCTCGAACCGAAGGAGCGCACCGGTGACGGCCTCTTCCAACACCCCGGCACCCGATGGCATCGTCGACATCGCCGTCGGTTACATGGCCGCCAAACAGCTGTTCGCGGCCAGCCGCATCGGGCTGTTCGCCGCGCTGGCCGATCGACCGCTCGGTCCGGCGGAGCTGGCCGAACGCACCGGCGTCACGCCCCGGGTGGCCCGCATCCTGGCCGACGCGATGGCGTCGCGTGGGTTGCTCGTGCGGGCGGAGGGGTGCTACGGGCTGAGCCCGGCCGCCGCGACGTACCTCGTGGGGTCGGGGTCACGGCTGGACCTGGCGCCGTTCCTGGCGTTTCTCAACGAGGTCAGCTACCCGCACTGGGTGGGGTTCGACGCGACGGTGGACAGCTCGGAGCCTGGCCACCTGGATCTGGGTGGCTCGCGCCGGGACACCTTCCTGGCCGGCGTGATGACCTACAACGCGCTGCACGCCGCCATGCTCGCCGACGGCTTCGACTTCGGCCCGTACCGGGAGCTGCTCGACCTGGGCGGGCTGTCCGGCGCGTTCAGCATCGAGGCGATGCGGCGCAACGAGCGGTTGCGCACCACGTTCGTGTTCGACCCCGGCTCGGTCGACCGGGTGGTGCGGGAGGCCACCGAGGCGGGGTTCGGGCAGCGTGTCACGGGGATCGGTGCGGTGACCGACACGGCCGAGCCGCCGCGCGGTGGGTTCGACCTGGTGATGGCCAACCACGTGGTGCACCGGTTCTCCGAGGAGCAGAACGCCGGGATACTGGCGCGGGCGCGCGCGGCCTCGGCGCCGGGGGCGCGGCTGGTGCTGCTCGACTTCTTCCTGGACGACGACGAGCGCCAGCGCCCGCTGGACGCGCTGCACGCGGCGGAGTACCTGGTCATCGACGGGACCGTGGTGTACCCGGAGTCCGAGGTGCGCGGCTGGCTGGCCGGGGCGGGCTGGACGGTGGACGGCAGGCTCGCGTTGCCCGGCAGCCCGCGCGCGTTGTTGGCGACGGCTGGCTGATCGGGGCGTTACGGGCGGGTCAGGCCGTCCAGGAACGACGTCACGAGCCGTTGCTGACGCTCCACGCTGGAGTGCTCGGCGCCGACCACGTTCATCACGGTGGCCCCGGCGTTGAGCAGCACCACCTGGTCGACGAGCAGCTCGTCCGGGGTCTCGGTGAGGATGTCGCCGTCCTCGCGGCCCTCGGCGATGAACCGGAACAGGGTGGCGCGCCAGTGCTCCAGGTGTTCGAGGTACTTCTCGTGCAGCCGGGGGTTCGACAGCGACGCGTGCCAGAACGTCAGCAGCACCTTGCCGGCCTGGATGCGCTCCTCGTCGATCGGCATCGCGGAGTGGCAGATCTCGCGCAGCGCGTCCAGGCCCCGCAGCTCGTCCAGCGAGATGTGCCTGGCCACCTTGCCCAGCGCGCGCTCGTAGGTGGCCTGGATGATGTCGTCCTTGCTGGTGAAGTAGATCTTGAGGGCACCGTTGGCAAAGCCGGCCGCGCTCGCGATCCCGCGCATGGTGGCGGCCTCCATGCCACCGCGGGTGATCAGGTCCCAGGTGACGTCGACGATGTCGCTGCGCCGCCGGTCGTAGTCGATGATCTTCGGCACGCGTGGCCCTTCCCTATCCGATATAGCGGGCCAGGATTCTACCAGCGTAGGACGAAAAGTCGCCGGAGCGTGGGCTAGGTGGTTCGCTCGCGCAGGATGTCGGCGAGCACGGCGGCCTGGCTCAGCTCGGGTTGCTTGGTCGCGGTGAGCAGGGTCAGCGGCCCGGTTCGTGCCAGCTCGCGCAGTCGCCGCAGCCCGTCGCCGCGCTCGGGCTGCTCCAGCTCGGCGCGGTATCGCCGGTCGAACTCGGCGAACCGCTCCGGGTCATGGCCGTACCATGTGCGCAGCTCGGACGAGGGGGCAACGTCCTTGAGCCAGGTGTCCAAGTGTGCCCGTTCCTTCGTCAGCCCGCGCGGCCAGAGCCGGTCGACGAGCACCCGGTGACCGTCCCGGTCCTCCCGAGGGTCGTACACCCGCCGGACCCGGACGTCGATCCCCGCGCCGGCCTCGGCCATCCCGCCACGCTACCTCCGGCCGCCGCCGGTGCCTCGCCGCGCCACCCGGCCGTACAGCTCGCGCCACGCGTCCGGTCGACGGGTTTCGTGATCATCAGGCACTCATGGTTGTTATAGCGCCTTGTAAGCAACCGTGGTGGCCTGATGATCATGTGGGAGGGAGGGGGGACGGTGTGTGCCCGGTCAGGGGCAGCGCGCGGCGTGGTCCGGAGTGGGGGCCGGGTGCGTACGGGCCGGAGCCGGAGCCCGTAGGTACGGAGCCAGGCTGAGCAGGCCGAGCGCGGCGAGCGCGGCGCCGACCCAGAGCGGCGAGGTCAGGCCGAGTCCGGCGCCGATGGTGATCGCGCCCAGCGACGGGCCGACCACGATGCCCACGTTGGCGGTGGCCGTCGCGACGGTGGCCACCAGCGGCCGGTCGTTGCCCACCCGCATGGTGCGCGCCGAGACCGCGGGCAGTAGCGACACCCCGGACAGCCCCACGCCGACCATCGCGGCCACCGCCACCCACGGCACCTGGGCGAACAGCGCGAAGACCACCAACAGCACGGTGAGCGCGACCAGCCCCGCGGTGAGCACCGCCATGGTGTGCCGGTCCGCGAACCGCCCGACCACCGCGTTCCCGACCACCGTCGCGGCGCCGTAGCCGAACATGAGCGCCGGGGCCACCGCGCCGTCGAAGCCGCTGACCCAGGTGAAGACCGCGGCGAGGTAGCTGAACGCCGAGAACGCCGCGCCGATCAGCAGCGCCGTGGTGGCGTACGACGCCCACAGGTGCGGGTTGCGGAACGCCGCCAGCTCGGCGCGCACCGTCACCCCCACATCGGCCGGCCGCGCCGCGCTCGGCACGAACGCCAGGATCGCGACGCCCGCCAGCGCGGTCAGCGCGGCCACCGCCCAGAACGCGCCCCGCCAGCCCACGTGCTGGCTGATCACCATGGTGGCCGGCACCCCGACCACCGAGCCGAGCATGATCCCGCCGAACACGAGCGACGCTGCCCGCCCGCGCAGCGCCGGCCCGACCAGGGATGCGGCCAGCGCCACCGCCACGCCGAAGAACGCCGACTCGGCCACTCCGGCGATCACCCGGCTGGCGAGCATCACCGCGTAGTCCGGCGCGACGGCGCCCAGCGTCTGGCCGACCAGGAACACCCCGGTGAGCAGCAGGAGCACCGGCTTGTGCCGCGCCCGCAGCAGCCCGAGGGTGAGCAGCGGCCCGCCGATCACCATGGCCGCCGCGAACGCCGAGACCAGGTAGCCGATCGCGGGCACCGACACGCCCAGCCCGCCGGCCAGCTCGGGAAGGATCCCGGCGACCATGAACTCGCTGCTGGTCATCGCGAACGTGGTGAGCCCGAGCAGGTAGATGGCGAGTGGCATGCGCGCCGTCTCTCCCTCGTCAAATTTTTCGACTGATCTGTACAAAATGCGGTCACGACGACGTCACTCGAGGCCGGCCAGCGTGCCCTCCACGATGTCGAGCAGCGCCGTCCGGTCGGTGCTGACCCTGGTGAGCACCCGCAGGCCGTAGTAGGCGCTCTGCACGGTGCGGGCCAGCCGCAGCGCATCCCGGTCGGTGCGGAACTCGCCGTCGCGCTGGCCCTCCTCGATCACCTCGCGCAGCGCGCCCTCCAGCTTGTCGAACTGGCGCTTGGCGGCGCGGGCCACCGCCTCGTCGCGGCCGGCGGCGTCGATCGCGGCGTTGATGGCCATGCAGCCGCGCCGGGTGGGGTCGTCGAGGTCGGTGTCGATCACCCACAACATCAGCTCGCGCAGCCGCTGCCGTGCCGGTTTCGGTTGCCGCAGCGTCGCCAGCTGCCCCCCGAAACCGATCTCGGAGTACTTCCGCAGGCTGGTCAGGTAGAGCTGGTGCTTGCCGCCGAAGGCGTTGTAGAGGCTGCCCCGGCCGAGCCCGGTGCTGGCGCACAGCTCGGCGGTGGAGGTGGCCTCGTAGCCCCTGGTCCAGAACGTCTCCATGGCGGCCCGCACCGCCTCGGTGTCGTCGAACTCCCGGGGCCTGCCCATGGCGCGACCGTAATCTCTTTTGTATCGGTCAGTCAAGAATCCTAGAGCCAGCCGTTGTTCTCGGCGATGCGGGCGGCGTCGGCGCCGCCGGTGGCGTTGGTCTTGCCGATGGCCGAGGACAGGTGGTTGCGGACGGTGCCGTGCGAGAGGTGCAGCTCCTTGGCGATCTCGGCCGCGGTGTGGCCGAGGCGGGCCTGGGTGAGCACCTCGCGTTCCCGGTCGGTGAGCGGGTTGACGCCGGTGGCCAGCGACTCGGCGGCCAGTTCGGGGTCGACGGCGCGCAGCCCGCCGTGCACCCGCCGGATGGCGTCGACCAGGCGCTCGGGCGGGGCGTCCTTGAGCACGAACCCGCTCGCCCCCGCGGCCATCGCCCTGGCGAAGTACCCGGGGCGGCCGAACGTGGTGCAGATGATGATCCGGCAGCCGGGTTGGGCGGCGCGCAGCTCGGCTGCGGTGGCCAGCCCGTCCTTGCCCGGCATCTGCACGTCGAGCAGGGCCACGTCCGGGCGGGTGTCGGCGGCGGCTCGCAGCGCATCCTCGCCGGTGGCCGCCTCGGCGACCACGGTGATGTCCGGCTCCAGGTTGAGCACGGCGACCAGACCGCCCCGGACCAGCGCCTGGTCGTCGGCCACCAGCACCTTGATCACGTTCATCGCGGCACCTCCGCGCGCAGCCGGTACCCGCCGGCGGGCAAGGGCGCGGCGGTGACGGTGCCGTGCACGGCGGCCATCCGCTCGGCCAGGCCCGCGAGCCCGTTGCCCGGCGCTCCCGGCGGCTCGGCGCCCGGCGGGCCGTCGTCGACCACCTCCAGCCAGTGCGCGGCCAGCCGCACGGTGCACCGGCTCGCGCCGCTGTGCCGGATCACGTTGGTCACCCCTTCGCGCAGGACGTAGGCGAGCGGCTCCTCCAACCCGGGCGCCACGTCGTCCACGGCGTGCGGCAGGTCGGCCTCGATCCCGGCGGCCCGCAGCGCCGCACGCGCGGACACCAGCTCGGCGGCCAGCGACATCCGCCGCTGGTCCGACACGGTGGCGCGGATGTCCGCCAGCGCCCGCCGGGACAGCTCCTCGGTGTCCCTGATCTCCGTGAGCACCCGGTCGGCGGGGGCGCCGCTCTCCAGCAGGCGCCGCGACAGCGAGGTCTTCACCGTGATCGTCGTGAGGCTGTGGCCGAGCACGTCGTGCAGGTCGCGGGCCAGCCGGGCGCGCTCACCGGCCACCGCGAGCTCCCGGATCTCCGAACGGGCCGCTTGCAGCTTGCCGGCGATCCGGACGATTCGGGACAGGCTCAGGGTGATGACCGCGATCAACGCCAGCATCACGGTGCTCAACCAGTCCGGCCGGCCGGCGTGCAGCCAGGAGGCGAGCGGACAGAACGCGATGCACGCCATCCCGATCCACTGCGCCCAGCCCAACGGCAGCAACATCACCGAGCCGCTCAACGCATAGCCGAGCACGCCCGGGGAGGTGTTGCCCTCGACCACCAGGTAGCCGATGCCCAGCACGAACAGCGTGACGACCAGCGCGATCCGCCCGGCCGGCGGCCAGCGTGTCGCCAGCCACCACACCGCCAGGTACGCCGTGCCGTAACAGGCGGCCAGCGGCGCCAGCCAGGCGACCGGGCTGCCCACCCGCACCGCCTCGGTCACGGCCGGCAGCAGGAACACCACGAACAGCGACGCCAGGATCCGGTCCCGCCGGCGGGCTCGACCCCAGTACCCGGACGGATCGAACGTCGGCCATTCCAGCGGATCGACCCGGAAGTCGTCCGGGTCGTCCCTGCCGGTCTCGGCGCTGCTCACCGGGCCAACCCTACGGACGGCCGGCGCGGCCTCGGATCGTCCACGTGATCAGGACGCCGTACGTGGCGACCATGAGTGCGGTGGACGCGGCCACGGCGACGTCGACGGGCAGCAGGTAGACCAGCGGGACCCGGAGCACGGCCTCGGCGAGCAGCCCGCCGCCCCAGCCGGCGGACAACACGTACCAGCGCCGGCGCAGGGCGGGCTCGGCGGCGGTTCGTGCGCGCAGCTCGGCGGCGGCGTCCGGGCCGGCGAACCGCTGCGCCGCGTAGTAGCACAGCGGGCTTCGGGTCAGGCAGCTCGCCAGGAACACGATCCCGGCCACACCGTTGACGATGGACTCCTTGACCAGCATGAACCGTTGATCGCCCGTGAGGAACGCCAGCCCGAGCCCGGCCGCGAACAGCACCAGCAGGAACGCCGCGAACACGTCCAGGTTGCGGCGCCGCAGGGCGACCCAGACGATGCGCGCGACACACGCGACGGTGCCGGCCGTCAGCGCCACGAAGTCGCCGAGGCCCAGCGCGCGGGCGCCGTAGTAGACGGCCACCGGAATGCCGACGTCTGCGGCCAGCGGACGCACCATCGTCCGAAAGCTGGGGCGGGCGGTCTTGGTTGTGGTCGTCGTGGTCCTGGTCATCGCTTCTCCTGAAATCGTCACAGGTGAAGCGTCGCGCGCGGTGGCCGCCCGTGACCCCGACAGCGGTCACCGTCCGGGGATGACAGTTGTCATCCGCGCGGGGGTTCGGCGGCGTGCAGGGCCGGGATCACCTCGGCGGCGAACAGCTTGCTGGCCTCGGCGAGCAGTTCGGGGTCGGCGTCGCGGGAGTGGCCGGCGATGACCAGGTGGGTCAGGCCGGTGTCCAGCAGGGCGGTGAGCCGGCGGACGCAGTGTTCGGGGGTGCCGATCACGGCGAAGCGGTCGACGAAGGCGGGGTCGCGCAGCGCGGCCCGGCCGGAGCCGAGCGTGGCGTGGCCGTGCGCGTCGTAGGCGTCGGTGATCTCGTTGACCGCCGCGCGGTCGGTTGAGGCCAGGCCGTGGGTGCCGCCGCGTTGCATGCCGGAGAAGCGCGCGAACACGCTGAGGCTGCCCGCGACCAGGTCGTGCGCGGTCTCCGGGCGGGGGTGGCACACGGCGTTCACGTAGGCGCCGAACGAGATGGCGTCGGGGTCGAGGCCGGCCTCGGCGCGGGCCTGGCGGGCGACCCCGATCGCCCAGCGCACCCGGTCGGGGTCGGCGCCCACGGTGAACGACAGCCGGTCGGCGACGCGGGCGCCGGCGGCGATCGCCTTCGGGCCGGTGGCCGCCACGTCGACCGGGACCTTGGGCAGCCCGGTGTCGGTGATCCACGACATCCGGCTGGGGTAGCCGTCCAGGTCGACGGGCTGGCCGGCGAGGTAGCGCTGCAGGTGGCGCAGGTGGGCCTCGAAGTCGGGCACGGCGGCCGGACGGCGGCCGAGGTGGGACAGCGCGGAGTCGCCCCGGCCGATGCCGAGCACGGCCCGGCCGCCGGAGTACTGCTGAACCGTCGCGATCGCGGCGGCGGTGACCGCCGGGTGCCGGGTGACCGGGTTGGTGACGCCGGTGCCCAGCCCGAGGGTGTCGGTCACGGTGGCGGCCATGGTCAGCACCGCGTACGGGTCGCCGGTGAGGTTCTGGCTGTCGGCCACCAGCAGGCCGTCCCAGCCGTGGTCCTCGGCCTGGCGGGCCAGCCGGGGCAGCTCGCGCGCGGAGGTGAAGCTGAGCATCCAGATCTCCGGGTGCACGGATGAGGTCCTCTCGTTGGTTACCGCCACTGTTCGCCCACCGCGTCCAGGGTGGTGACCCAGCCGAACGCGGTGCCGATGACCTTGAGCGCGTGCTCGTGGGTGGCCGTGTCCATGTCCGCGGTGGCGTCCGCGACGACGTGCGCGTTCAGGTTCGCGTACGCGGCGTCGCGGACGGTGGAGTCGACGCAGGTGCCGGTCAGGACGCCACAGAGCACCACAGTGTCGAGCCCGCGCTCGTGCAGCAGCGCCCGCAGCGGGGTGTCCCAGAACGCGCTGAACCTGGTCTTGGTGATCACCGGGTCGCCAGGGGCCGGGCGCAGCTCGTCGACGCCGTCGGCGTCCCATGAGCCCGGCGCGAGGTAGCCGCTCGCGACCAGCTCGGGGAACAGGTGCGCGACGATCGGGAAGTCGCCGACGTGCACGTGCCGGGTGTGCAGCACCGGCACGCCGGCCCGCCGGGCGAGGCCGACCAACCGCCGGCAGGGTTCGATCACGGCGGCCAGCGGGGTCACGTCGTAGCCGGCGCGCGCCCAGGAGCCGTCCGGGTGGCAGAAGCCGTTCTGCATGTCCACCACGACCAGCGCGGTGCGGCCGGTCACGGGGACACGTCCTCGAGCCGGCGGTTGCGGGTGCGCACGGTCAGCTGGGCCAGCGCCGCCGCCGCGACCAGGAACCCGCAGATGATCGCCAGCGCGGCCGGGGCGTGCAGCCGCTCCACGTTCTGCGCGATCAGGAACACCCCGATCCCGCCGCCGACGTGCCCGATCCCATCGGTGATGCCGAACGCGCCGGCGCGCATCCGGGTCGGGAAGCTCTCCGCGGTCAGCGCGTAGGTCGGCGCGAACCACAGGTTGTAGCCGAAGAAGATCAGCACCGAGCCCAGGAACGCCACCGGCATGCTGCCGCCGCTCGCGCCGACCAGGACCGCGCCCACGATCACGATCGCGGTGCCCACCGGCAGCCAGTGCTTGCGTTCCAGCGCCTCGACCACGAAGTAGCCGACGACCTCGGCGGCCAGGTAGCCGAACGTGCCGATGGCGACGATCATCCCGGCCTCGGACGGGGTGTACCGGACCGCGGACAGGATCGAGGTCAGCCCGGCGCCGAAGCCGTACACGGTGGTGTACGCCAGCACCCAGATCGCCGTGATGAGCAGGCACCTGCCCAGGTAGCGGCGGCTGGTGAACAGGTCGAGCAGCGAGCCTCGCCCGGCCGGCTCGGGCACCGAGGGCGCGGGGGCCGGGGTCGGCTCGCGAGGTGGCGTCCAGCCGCGCGAGCGCGCCCGGCGCTCCATGTCGACGATCACGGCGTCCGCCCTGGCCAGCTTGCCGCGCGCCAGCAGCCATCGTGGCGACTCCGGGAGCTTGAGCCGCAGCAGCAGCGCGACCAGCGCCAACAGCGCGCCGACGGCGTACATCCACCGCCATGCTCCCGGGTTGTCGGCGCTCGCGGCGGCGAACGGCAGGCCCTGCGGCCACGGCGCGGCGGGGGTGGTGAGCACCAGGCCCAGCCAGGTCGCGCCGGCCGCCCCGATGGCGGAGAGCACCAGCACCAGGGTGGTGAACCTGGCGCGGGCGGCCCGGGGCGCCACCTCGCTGATGTAGACGTTCACGATCGCGATGTCCGCGCCGACGCCCAGCCCGGTGATCGCCCGGGCCAGCACGAAGTGGGTGTAGTCGCCGGCCAGCGCGTTGTACAGCGAACCGAGGCCGGTGAGCAGCATGGTGAACATCAACATGTCTCGCCGGCCGAAGCGGTCGGCCAGCCGGCTGAGCACCACCGCGCCGACCGCGTAGCCCACCAGGTTGGCCAGCACCGGGGTGCCGAGCCAGTGCACGGCCGTCTCCGGCGCGCAGCCCGCCACGATGTCCAGGCAGGTCTGGATGAACGAGACGTTGATGTCGAAGATGTCGTAGTAGGTGAACGCGGTGCCGATGCCGATCACCACGACGAACAACCGGGGCAGCGACCAGACGTCGATCCGGTCGAGCCTGCGCAGGTGTCCGCCGGCGTCGGTGGCGGGCGCTGTGTGAGTCATGACGGCCTCCCGCACAAGAGAGTGCGTGCCGTCACACGCCCCTGTGAACTGCGCGAGCGGCGAACCTGGCTCGTATCCGAGACACTTGGGAGACACTTGGGGGACACTTGGCGGGTGCGACCGAGCGAACAGGTGCCCAGCGCGACGCGGGCGTTGACGGTGCTGCGGATGCTGGCCGCCCAGCCGGGGCCGGTGCCCGCGGCCGTGATCGCGCGCGAGGTCGGGTTGCCCCGCTCGACGACGTATCACCTGCTCGCGGCCATGGCCGAGCAGGGTTTCGTCGCGCACCTCGCGGAGGAACGCCGGTGGGCGCTGGACGTCGCCGCGTTCGAGATCGGCTCGGCGTACCTGCGGCACCGCCCGCTGGAGCGGCTGGCCCGCCCGCTGCTGGCGCGGCTGGTCGACGCGGTCGGCGAGACCGCCCAGCTCGGGGTGCTGCACGGGCCGGACATCCTGTACCTGCTCAAGGAGCAGCCGCGCCGCCCGGTGCCGCTGATCAGCGACGTCGGGGTGCGGCTGCCCGGCGCGCTCACCGCGTCCGGGCGCGCGATCCTCGCCTACCTGCCCAGGGCACAGGTGCGCGCGCTGTTCCCGTCGCCGGCGGCGTTCGTGGACCGCACCGGCCGGGGCCCGCGCTCGCTGGCCCAGCTGCGCCGGCTGCTGGCCGAGGACCGCCGCCGGGGCTGGTCGGACGAGGACGAGTGCGTGACCGAGGGGTTCGCCTCGGTGGCGGCCGCCGCGTTCGACCACGGCGGCCGGCCGGTCGCGGCCATCGGCGTGACCTTCCCGCGCCCGTCCCGGGAGCCCGACCAGTGGCCCGCCGTGGCCGCCCAGGTGCGGACCGCGGCGGCGGCGCTGACCCGGCGGCTGCGCGGGCGCGAACCGTCCTGAGCGGGCGCCGTCATCGAGCTACCGGCGCGGTGGCCACCGCAATAGGCTCGCCGGCGTGACCGAGCTGCCCGAACCAGTCGATGACCACCTGCGGCAACGCGCCTCGGACGCGGACCGGGAGCGGGTCGCGGCGGTGCTGCGCAACGCGACGGCCGAGGGCCGCCTGACCATGGGCGAGCTGGACGAACGGCTGGCCGCGCTGTACGCGACGAAGACCTACGGCGAGCTGGTGCCGTTCACCAGGGACCTGCCCGTGCCCGCGCAGCCCCCGGTGCCCGAGGCGTCTGCGGCGGCGGGCGCGGGCGCCGGCGTGGTCGGTACCCCCGCCTCCCGGCACGCGATAGCCGTGATGTCCGGCTTCCGGTACAAGGGCGACTGGGTGGTTCCGACCAGCATGACCGCGTTCGCCTTCTGGGGCGGCGGGGAGATCGACCTGCGGTACGCGCGGTTCACCGGGCCGGAGACGACCATCCGGTGCACGGCGATCATGGGCGGGGTCTCGATCACCGTGCCGGAGGACATCACCGTGCGCGTGGACGGCGTCGGCATCATGGGCGGCTTCGACCGAGGCGGCGCCGGCGAGGGGCCGCCCGGGGCGCCGGTCGTGCGCATCACCGGTTTCGCGTTCTGGGGCGGGGTCGACGTGCGACGCAAGAAGCGCAAGCAGCGGCCCCAGATCGAGGGGTGAGGGCGGGCGCCCGACCCGGTGATGTCTGGTATCTGAGACGGAACCGGGGGCTCGGCCCTGGCCTCCGGCGGGCGGGGCGGCAATGCTCGGGCCGAGATCGTCCGTGGCAAGACGGGAGTGACGAGATGAGCGAACCACGACAGGTCCGAGCCCCCCGGGGCAGCGCGCTCACCGCGAGGAGCTGGCAGACCGAGGCGCCGCTGCGGATGCTCCAGAACAACCTGGACCCGGAGGTCGCCGAGCGGCCGGACGCGCTGGTGGTCTACGGCGGCACCGGGCGCGCCGCCCGGGACTGGGCCAGCTTCGACGCCATGGTCAGGACGCTGACCACGCTCGCGGACGACGAGACGATGCTGGTGCAGTCCGGGCGGCCGGTCGGCGTGCTGCGGACCCACGAGTGGGCGCCCCGGGTGCTGATCGCGAACTCCAACCTGGTCGGTGACTGGGCGAACTGGCCGGAGTTCCGCCGGCTGGAGCACCTCGGGCTGACCATGTACGGCCAGATGACGGCCGGGTCGTGGATCTACATCGGCACCCAGGGCATCGTGCAGGGCACCTACGAGACGTTCGCGGCCGTCGCGGAGAAGCGGTTCGGCGGCACCCTGGCCGGCACGCTCACGCTGACCGCCGGCTGCGGCGGGATGGGCGGCGCGCAGCCGCTGGCGGTCACGCTCAACGACGGCGTCTGCCTGATCGTGGACGTGGACGAGACCCGGCTGCGGCGCCGGGTGGAGCACCGCTACCTCGACGAGGTCGCCCCGGACCTGGACGCGGCGATCGAACGCTGCGAGCGCGCGAAGCGGGAGCGGCGCGCGCTGTCGGTCGGGGTGGTGGGCAACGGCGCCTGGGTGTTCCCCGAGCTGCTCCGGCGGGGCGTGGAGATCGACATCGTGACCGACCAGACCAGCGCGCACGACCCGCTGAGCTACCTGCCCGAGGGCATCGACCTGGACGACTGGGGCGACTACGCGGAGAAGAAGCCGCAGGAGTTCACCGACCGGGCGCGCGCCTCGATGGCCAAGCACGTGGAGGCGATGGTCGGGTTCGCCGACGCCGGCGCCGAGGTGTTCGACTACGGCAACTCCATCCGGGACGAGGCGCGCCAGGGCGGGTTCGACCGGGCGTTCGCCTACCCGGGCTTCGTGCCGGCGTACATCCGGCCGCTGTTCTGCGAGGGCAAGGGGCCGTTCCGGTGGGTGGCGCTGTCCGGCGACCCGAAGGACATCGCGGCCACCGACCGCGCGGTGCTGGAGCTGTTCGGAGACAACGACAGGCTGCAGCGGTGGATCCGCGCGGCCCAGGACCGGATCGCCTTCCAGGGCCTGCCGGCGCGGATCTGCTGGCTGGGGCACGGCGAGCGGGACCGGGCCGGGCTGCGGTTCAACGAGCTGGTGGCCTCCGGCGAGATCAGCGCGCCGATCGCGATCGGCCGCGACCACCTGGACGGCGGGTCGGTGGCCTCGCCGTACCGGGAGACCGAGGCGATGGCCGACGGCTCGGACGCGATCGCGGACTGGCCGCTGCTCAACGCGATGCTGAACACCGCCAGCGGCGCGACCTGGGTGTCCATCCACCACGGCGGTGGGGTGGGCATCGGGCGCAGCATCCACGCCGGCCAGGTGAGCGTGGCCGACGGCACCGAGCTGGCCGCGCGCAAGCTGGCCAGGGTGCTGGACAACGACCCGGCCACCGGGGTGCTGCGGCACGTCGACGCCGGCTACGAGCTGGCCGGTCAGGTCGCCGAGGAGCACGGGATCCGGGTTCCCATCCAGGAAACGGACTCATGACGTTCGACGGGCTGTGGGACGAGCTGGCGCCGGTCGGTCGGGACGCGGGCAGCGGTGGTTACCGCCGGTTCGCGTGGACCCGTACGGACGGTGAGCTGCGCGAATGGTTCACCGGGGAGGCGCGGCGGCGGTCGCTGGACGTCATGAGCGACCGGGGCGGCAACCTGTGGGCCTGGCTGGGTGACCCGGACGCCGACGGGCCGGGGCTGGTGGTGGGCAGCCACCTGGACTCGGTGCCGGACGGCGGCGCGTTCGACGGCCCGCTCGGCGTGGTGTCCGCGTTCGCGGCGTTGGACGCGCTGCGCGAGTCCGGCTGGCGCCCGAGCCGGCCGCTGGCGATCGCGGCGTTCTCCGACGAGGAGGGCGCCCGGTTCGGGGTGGCCTGCGCCGGCAGCCGGATCATCACCGGCGCGCTGGACGCGGACCGGGCCCGCTCGCTGGCGGACGTGGACGGCACCACGATGGCGGAGGCGATGGCGGCCGCCGGGCACGACCCGGCGCGGGTCGGGCGGGACGACGAGGCGCTGCGCCGGGTCGGGACGTTCGTCGAGCTGCACATCGAGCAGGGCAAGGGGCTGGTCGACGGCGACGCGGCGGTCGGGGTGGCGAGCGCCATCTGGCCGCACGGGCGGTGGCGGCTGGACCTGCGCGGGCGGGCCGACCACGCCGGCACCACCCGGCTCGCGGACCGCTCGGACCCGATGCTCGACCTGGCCGCCGCCATCGCGAAGGCCCGCGCCGCCGCGGCCGAGCACGACGCGCTGGCCACCATCGGCAAGCTCGCCGTGCACCCGAACGGCGTGAACGCCATCCCGTCGGCGGTGACCGCATGGCTGGACGCCCGAGGCCCTGTCGAGGCGGACGTCAGGAAGGTGGTGGCCGCCGTGGGCGCCGCCGCCGGGGTGACGCCGGCCGAGGAGTCGTGGACCTCGGCCACCGCGTTCGACGCCGAACTGCGGGACAGGCTCGCGCGCGTGCTGGCCGGCGCCGACGGAAAGCCGGCCCCCGTGCTCCCCACCGGGGCCGGGCACGACGCCGGCATCCTGTCCGCCGCCGGCATCCCGACCGCCATGCTGTTCGTCCGCAACCCGACGGGCGTGTCCCACGCGCCCGACGAGCACGCCGAGCCGGCCGACTGCCACCACGGCGTGCGCGCGCTGGCCCAGGTGCTGGAGAACCTGGCGTGACCTGGTTCTGCGAGCACGCCTGGCTCGACGACGGCGTCCGGGCGAACGTGCGGGTGGTCGCGGACGCGGGGCGGATCACGGCGGTCACCGCCGGCGCGGACCCGGCGCCCGGCGACACCAGGCTGGCCGGCCTGGTGCTGCCCGGGTTCGCCAACGCGCACAGCCACGCCTTCCACCGCGCGCTGCGCGGGCGCACGCACGACAGGGGCGGCACGTTCTGGACGTGGCGGGAGCGGATGTACGCCGTCGCGCAGCGGCTCGACCCGGACGGCTACCTCGCGCTGGCCCGAGCGGCGTACGCGGAGATGGCGCTGGCCGGGGTCACGGCGGTCGGCGAGTTCCACTACCTGCACCACGGCCCGGGCGGGACCCCGTACCACGACCCGAACGCCATGGGCCGCGCGCTCATCGCGGCCGCCGCCGACGCCGGGATCCGGCTGACCCTGCTGGACGCCTGCTACCTCGCGGGCGGGCTCACCGCCGGCGGCCACACCCCGCCGGACCCGGTCCAAAAAAGGTTCGCCGACGCCGACGCCGCCGCATGGGCCGAACGGGTCGCGGAACTGGCCGACAGCGACACCGTACGGATCGGCGCCGCCGTGCACTCCGTGCGCGCCGTCCCCGCGGACCAGCTCGCGCCCGTACTCACCGCCGCCCGTGACCGGCCGCTGCACGCGCACCTCTCCGAGCAGCCCGCCGAGAACGAGGCCTGCCTGGCGCACTACCGGCAGACCCCGACCGCGCTGCTGGCCGCCCACGGAGTCCTCGGCGAACACACCACCGCCGTCCACGCCACCCACCTGACCAGCGAGGACATCCGGCGGCTGGGCGGCTCGCGGACGACCGTGTGCGCCTGCCCGACCACCGAGGCCGACCTCGGCGACGGCATCGGCCCGTTCCGCGCGCTGGCCGACGCCGGCTCCCCGCTGGCCGTGGGCAGCGACCAGCACGCGCACACCGACCTGCTCACCGAGGCGCGGCTGGTCGAGTCCTACGAGCGGCTGGCCCACCGCGAGCGCGGCCGGTTCACCCCGCCGGCGCTGGTCGCCGCGCTGACCGAGGCCGGCCAGGCGAGCATCGGCTGGCCCGACGCCGGCCGCATCGCCCCCGGCCGGCGCGCCGACCTGGTCGCCGTCGCGCTGGACACCGCGCGCACCGCGGGCACAACGCCCGAGCAGGCCGTGCTGGTCGCCACCGCACCCGACGTGCACACCGTGATCGTCGACGGACGCCAGGTCGTCACCGCCGGACGCCACCTGCTCGGAGACGTCGGAGCACACCTGAGGACCGCCATCGAACCGCTGTGGGAGAAACCATGAGCACGCTCGTCACCGGCATCGCCGAGCTGGTCACCAACGACCCGGCCCAGGGCGAGGGTCCGCTGGGCCTGCTCACCGACGCCGCGCTGGTGGTCGACGACGACCACATCGCCTGGGTCGGGCCGGCCGCCCGCGCCCCCGATGCCGACGACCGCGTGGACGTCGACGGCCGCGCGGTACTGCCCGGGTTCGTGGACAGCCACACCCACCTGGTGTTCGCCGACGAGCGGGCCGCCGAGTTCGAGGCGCGCATGTCCGGCGCCCGCTACGACGGCGGCGGCATCGCCTCCACGGTGCGCGCCACCCGGGCGGCCGACGACGCCACGCTGCGCGCACGCCTGAACCAACTGGTCGCCGAGGCCCGCGCCCAGGGCACCACCACGATCGAGGTCAAGAGCGGGTACGGGCTGAACATCGCCGACGAGGAGCGCGCGCTGCGGCTGGCCGGCGAGGTCACCACCGAGACGACGTACCTGGGCGCCCACATCGTCGCGCCCGAGTACGCCGGCAAGGTGGACGAGTACGTCGAGCTGGTCACCGGGCCGATGCTGGCCGCCTGCGCGCCGCACGCCCGCTGGGTCGACGTGTTCTGCGAGCCCGCGTCCCCCCACGCCTTCGACGCCGACGCCAGCCGCGTGATCCTGCAAGCCGGCCGCGCCGCCGGGCTGGACCTGAGGCTGCACGGCAACCAGCTCTCCGAGGGACCCGGCGTGCGCCTGGGCGTCGAGCTGGGCGCCGCGAGCGTGGACCACTGCACGTTCCTGTCCGACGCCGACGTCGACGCGCTGGCCGGCGGCGACACGGTGGCCACCCTGCTGCCCGGCGTGGAGTTCTCCACCCGCCAGCCCTACCCGGACGCGCGCCGGCTGCTCGACGCCGGCGCCACCGTGGCGCTGGCCACCGACTGCAACCCCGGCACCTGCTACACCTCGTCCATGCCGTTCTGCATCGCGCTGGCCGTCCGCGAGATGCGCATGACGCCCGTCGAGGCGGTCCAGGCGGCCACCCTGGGCGCGGCCCGGGCGCTGCGCCGCGACGACGTCGGCCACCTGCGCATCGGCGCGCGGGCCGACCTCGCGCTCCTGAACGCCCCCTCCTACCGCCACCTGGCCTACCGCCCCGGAGTCCCGCTCGCCCGCACCCTGGAGCTCCCCTAGCAACTTTACATCGGACTATCTCTTGTCAAGCTAGCTATACAACAGCTACAGTTTTGTCAACTTCGTCGGGGAGGTTGACATGAGCGGCGCGGCGGGAACGGTTCCGTCCGGTTCGACCGAGCGGTGGACCGATCGCAAGCGGTACCTGTGGTTGATCGGCCTGGTGGTGCCGTCGCTGGCGTTCCTGGCGATCGGCATGCACGCGGTGACCGGCTGGGGCGTCTGGTTCTGGATCGGCCCGATCGTCATCCTCGGGGTGGTGCCGGCGATCGACCTGGTGGCCGGCCTGGACAGGTCGAACCCGCCGGACGACGTGATCGAGGCGCTGGAGAACGACAGGTACTACCGCTGGATCACCTACGCGTTCCTGCCGATCCAGTACGCCGGCTTCGTCGTGGCGTTCTGGCTGATCGCGCGCGGTGACCTGACGCTGGTGGACAAGATCGGGCTGGCGATCAGCATCGGGTGCGTGGGCGGGATCGGCATCAACACCGCGCACGAGCTCGGGCACAAGAAGGAGAGCCACGAGCGCTGGCTGTCGAAGATCGCGCTGGCGCAGAGCTTCTACGGGCACTTCTACATCGAGCACAACCGGGGCCACCACGTGCGGGTGGCCACCCCGGAGGACCCGGCCAGCAGCAGGGTCGGGGAGAGCTTCTACCGGTTCTGGCCGCGCACGGTGGCCGGCTCGGTGCGGTCGGCCTGGCGGCTGGAGCGCAAGCGCTACGCCCGGCGCGACCGGCACCCGTACCGGATCGGCAACGACGTGCTCAACGCCTGGCTGATGTCCGCGGTGCTGTGGGCCGCGATGGTCGCCTGGCTGGGCGTGGGCATCCTGCCGTACCTGGTGATCCAGGCGGTGGTCGGGTTCTCGCTGCTGGAGATCGTCAACTACATGGAGCACTACGGGATGCTGCGGCGGAAGGTCGGCCCGCCGGACCGGCGCCGCTACCAGCGGGTGGACCCGAGCCACAGCTGGAACTCCAACAACATCGCCACCAACGTGCTGCTCTACCACCTGCAGCGGCACAGCGACCACCACGCCAACCCGGTCCGCCGGTACCAGACGCTGCGCGACTTCGCCGAGTCGCCGGTGCTGCCCACCGGGTACTCCGGGATGATGACGCTGGCCCTGATCCCGCCGGTCTGGCGGCGGGTGATGGACCCGCGCGTGCTCGCGCACTTCGACGGCGACATCACCCGCGCCAACATCCAGCCCGGCCGGCGGGCGAAGGTCCTGGCCCGGTACGGAGCCGCGGCGCCGGCGGTCGAGCACTACCCTGCCGACAGCCCTGCCGACCCCCTGGGCAACGCCGAGGCCGGCGGGACGTGCCCCGGCTGCGGTTACGTCTACGACGAGAAGCGCGGCGACCCGCGCGAGGGGTTCCCGGCCGGCACGCCGTGGTCGGTGATCCCGGACTCCTGGTGTTGCCCCGACTGCGGGGTGAAGGAGAAGGTCGACTTCGTGGCAACGGGGACGGTGAGTGCGTGACCATCGGCAGCGAGCGGTCGGCGGTACCGGGCGAGGGCGGCCGGTACCGCCGGCCGCTGATCGAGGCGGCCATCAAGCTCACCGCCGAGGCCGGCTGGGCGGCGGTCACCATGGCACGGCTGGCCGAGGTCGTCGGGGTGAGCCGCCAGACCGTCTACAACGAGATCGGCTCCAAGACCGCGTTGGCCGAGGCCATGGTCTCCCACGAGCTGGGCCGGTTCCTCGCCCTGGTCCGCGACGCGTTCGACCGCCACCCCGAGGACCTGGTCGAGGCGATCTACGCGGCCGCGCTCGGCGTGCTGGAGCTCGCCCACGACAACGCCCTGATCAGGGCGATCGCCTCGGCCACCCACGGCGCCGACACCGAGCTGCTGCCGCTGCTGACCACCAGGGCCGGCACCCTGCTCACCGAGGCCGAGGCGCTGCTGACCCGCCGGGTGCGCTCCTACCGCCCGCCGCTGACCGCCGACCAGGCCGCCGTGCTCGGTGACCTGATCGTCCGGCTGGCCCTGAGCCACATCATGCAACCCTCCGACACCCCGGCCCGCACCGCCGACGGCATCGCCTGGGTCGCCGCCCGCGTCGTCGGCGCCACCTCCGCCCCGCCGCTGCGCCTGGCACGGGCCTAGTCCGGCGCGAACCGACCGCCCGGCAGCGCCTGTACGTCGCGGGCGTCCACGAACACCCGCCGGTGGTTGAACGAGATCGCCCAGAACCGCCGCTGTCCGGTGACCACGCTGTGGTTGTCCGGCGTGTCGGTGCCGTCGAAGCGCGCGAAGTAGTACGCCCCCGGGTTCTCCGCGACGCCGAGGTACACCTGCCCGGCCGGGATGCGGTACGGCAGCGGCGCGAGGTCCGTCGCCGGGATCGTGCCCGGATAGGCGGCCGCCTCCGGGTACGCGGCGCCGTACACCGGAATGGACGTCCGCCCCGGCCGGGGGGTCAGCATCGGCCCGAGCCACCCACCGGGCACGCCGAGCCGACCGCCCGGATCCCGAAACCAGGCCAGCCGCCCGCCGAACCAGATCGCCGTCCACTCGCCGCTGCGCCCCGCCGTGACGAACGACTGCCCGGCCACCGCCTTCGCCGACCAGTCCGACACCTCGGTGGTCCCCGGCGAGCCGTCCGGGTGCACCGCCGGGTCGCCGATCAGCGGGGCGTCGGCGGCCGGGGCGGTCCGCAGGTAGACCACGTTGGAGCCCTGCGCCGGCAGGTCGGTGCACCTCGCCCGCACGCACTGGCGCAGCGGCTGGGCGTTGGCGTCGAACGGCGGCACCAGCGTGAGCACCGACGGCACCGGCACCGGAGGGGCCGCCGCGCTCGCCGGCGACGGCCGGTCACCGCGCAGCGGCTCGCCGAGCAGGGCGAAGAACCGGTCCCAGTCCCAGTACGGGCCGGGGTCGTAGTGCGCCGTGCCGGCCCCCTTCGGCGTGGCGCTGGGCACCTCCTCGTGGCCGAGGATGTGCTCGCGGTCCAGCGGGATGTGGTAGCGGGCCGCGAGGTAGCGCACCAACCGCGCGGAGGACTCGTACATCGCGTCGGTGTACCAGCGGGCGCCGTCGACGAGCACCCCCTCGTGCTCGATGCCGATCGAATGCGTGTTGTACCAGTAGTTCCCGGCGTGGTAGGCGATGTCCTCGGTGCGGACGGCCTGGGTCACGTCGCCGTCCGAGGAACGCACCACGTAGTGCGCCGCCGCGCCCTTGCGCGGGTTGGCGAACAGGCCGAGCGTCCTGTCGTAGGTCTCCTCGGTGTCGTGAATGACGATGTAGCGAATGTCGTTCCCGTCGTGCGGCCGGTCCGCCGTGTCGTAGTTCCCGTCCGCCGCATAGGCGGCCGGGACGAAATGGCACGCCAGCCCCGTCGGGCATTCCGGCACACCGGGATTCGTCGGCGCGAAGACCAGCGGCAGCGCCGAGACCGCAATAGCGGCGACGACGGCGCAGGCCCGGCGAATCCGGCCCCGGGCGGCCCCGGACCTCGAACGCCCGGGCCGGTCGTGAACGACACGTGCGGAGGATGGCATCGAGCGGAACGGTACACGCCCCGGCGACGCGACCGCCGATCGGTGCGGTTCGTGACGGTGATCGACCGGGCGATGCGATGTTCGACACCATTTCCTATGCCGCGCGGGAATGGTGCAATTACTTCCCGGCGAGCCGTCCGCAAGCGTTGCTTGGTCTCAGCGGCACTGACCACCCGTGTCGCCGTCTTCCGTACCGGCCACCGGCCGACCGATGCTGGGGTGCGACGACAGCGGCTCAACGGGGAGGCCGTCGGTGGAGCACGGGGAAGCGGGCGACCAGAAGCTGCGCCGGACGCTGTCCGCCCAGCAGTTGTTGTTCATCTCGATCGGCTCGATCATCGGGTCCGGCTGGCTGTTCGCGGTGCTCGCGGCGGGTTCGGTGGCCGGGCCGGCGGTGGTCGTCTCCTGGGTGCTGGCCGCGGTGCTGGTCCTGTTCATGGCGCTGAACTACGCCGAGACCGGGACCATGCTCCCGCGCAGCGGCGGCATCGTGCGCTACCCGTACCTCACCCACGGCGGGTACCTGGGGTTCCTGATGGGCTGGTCGATGCTGCTGGGCGCGGTGACGACGGTGGCCATCGAGGCGCTCGGCGTCACCCAGTACGCGGCGTCCTACATTCACGAGTGGACCGGGGTCGCGCTGACCGGAGCGGCGGAGGGAAAGAACACGCTCACCGGGGCCGGCCGTATCGTGGCGGTACTGCTGATGGTCGCATTCTTCATTATCAACGTTCTCGGGATACGGTTCTTCGGTCGGTTCAACCAATGGGTGAGCTGGTGGAAGCTCATTATCCCCGTGTTGACGTTCGTGTTGTTGTTCGCGGTATTCCACGGTTCGAACTTCACCATGTACGGAGGCGTCGCGCCGAGGGGCTGGGGCGCGGTGTTCAACGCCATTGCGGTGTCCGGGATCGTGTTCGCGTTCCAGGGGTTCCGGGAAGGGGTGAACTTCGGCGGCGAGTCGCGGCGGCCGCAGCGTGACATCCTCATTGCCACGGTGGGGTCGGTGCTGGTCTGCGCGGTCATCTACGTGCTGTTGCAGGCGGCGTTCGTCGGCGCGCTGAACTGGGGTGCGGCCGGGGTGCGGCCCGGTGACTGGGCCGGGCTGGAGACGAGCGGGTGGGCGCACCAGCCGCTGTACTCGGCGCTGGAGTCGTCGGGCGTGGCGCTGCTGGGCGCGTTCGGGGTGTTCCTGCTGGTCGACGCGGTGATCTCGCCGGCCGGCACCGGCTGGATCTACATGGGCGACACCGCCCGCACGGTGTACGGGATGGCCGTGCACGGCGGGCTGCCCGGCGTGTTCGGGCGGATCAGCGACCGCCACCGGGTGCCGTGGGCCGGGCTGGTCGGCTGCCTGGTGGTCGGCTGCGCGTTCTTCCTGCCGTTCCCGGGCTGGTACCAGCTCATCGGGTTCACCAGCTCCACCGCCGTGGTGACCTACCTGGCCGCGGCCCCCCAGCTCCAGGTGATGCGGCGGGTGGCGCCGGACGCCGAGCGGCCGTTCGTGCTGCGCCGCTCGCGGCTGTTCTCCCCGCTGGGGTTCCTGGCCGCGAGCATGATCCTCTACTGGTCCGGGTACGAGGTGCTGAACGGGGTGGTGGCCACGGTCCTGGTCGCGCTGCCGGTCTACGCGCTGTACCAGGGGCGCAGGCAGGGCCGGCTGGCCGACGGCGCGGCGAAGGCGACCGGCGTGGCGTTCCTGGTGTGCTGGGCCGCGACGCAGGTGGCCGGCCCGCTCGGCACCGGGGTGCTGCCGTTCCCCGCGTTCTGGGGCCTGGTCGCCGCCGAGGTGGCGGCGTTCACGGCGCTGATGTGGCGGGCCGCCACGCCCGAGGGGCGCCGGGAGCTGGGGGCGGCGAGCTGGGCGGTGGTGCTGCTGCTCGCGCTGTACCTGCTGTCGTACTACGGCGCCTACGGCGGCCTGGACAGCCCGGTGCTGCCGTTCCCGTGGGACAGCGCGGTGGCGCTGGTGCTCGGGCTGGGCTGCTACTACTGGGCGGTCGCCAGCGGCTATGCCACGGCGGAGCTGCGCGCGACGGTCAGGTGCCGGGAACCGGAGGGGGCGCAGGGGTGACGGACGTGGTGATCGTGGGCGCCGGGGTGGTGGGCGCGAGCGTGGCGTTCCACCTCGCCGAGCGGGGCGTGGACACGCTGGTGCTGGACGCCGCCGGCTGCCTCGGCGGGCAGACGCCGCGCTCCGGGGCGATCATCCGGGGGCACCACGCCACGGTGGTGGAGGCCGGCCTGGCCTGGGAGAGCCTCACCGACTACTACGAGCGGTGGGACGAGCGGGTGGGCGGCGGATGCGGGTTCACCCGCAGCGGTTTCGCCTACCTCGCCGACGAGGCCGACGCCCCGGCGGTGCGGGCCAACGTCGCCATGCTGCGCCCGCACGGGCTGGCCGAGGAGCTGCTCGAACCCGACGAGCTGGCCGAGGTCGAACCGGCCGCCGTGCCCGACGGCATCAGCCTGGTGGCCTACGAGGAGCGGGCCGGTTACGCCGACCCGGTGGCCACCACGCTCGGGCTGCTCGCGGCCGCGCGGCGGCTCGGGGCGCGGGTGGAGCGGGCGCGCGCGGTGTCGGTGATCGAGTCCGGCGGGCGGGTCTCCGGCGTGCTGACCGACGCCGGTGCGCGGCGCGCGGACGCGGTGCTGCTCGCGGCGGGGGCCTGGACGCCGGGCCTGGCCGCCGGCGTCGGCGTCGAGCTGCCGATCCGGGCCGCGCGCATCCAGGTCATGCTGTACCAACGCCCGTACCAGCTCACGACCCACCTGGTCATGACCGACGTCGCCAACGACACCTACCTGCGCCCCACCGCCGACTGGTGCACCCTGGTCGGCCGGCACGCCCCGGAGCGGGAGTGGCTGGCCGGCCCGGACGCGGACACCGGCGAACCCGACGAGTCGTTCGTCCGGGACTGCCGCGAGCGCCTGGGCCGGCGCGTCCCGAGCATGCGCGACGCCGCCTACCGCCTGGGCCGGACCTGCGCGCTGGACATCACCCCCGACGGGCGCCCGGTGCTCGGCCCGACCGGGCCCGACGGGCTGTACGTGGCGGCGGGCTGGAGCGGCTCGGGCTTCGGCAAGGCGCCCGCGATCGGCGCGGAGCTCGCGCGCTGGATGGTCGACGGCGGCCCCGAACGCCCGGAGCTGACCCGGTTCGGCCCGCGCCGGTTCGTCACCGGCGAACTGATCACCGGCGAGCACGAGTACGGCGCCACCGGCCCGCACTGAGCCCTGCAGGTTGACACGACCGGGTGGCGTCCCTACTTTGTGTAAAGCGTTACACACACGGAGCACGGAGTCCTCGCACCGCAGGCAATGGAGCTTGGGGGAGGCCGTTGAACACCGCGATCCCGAAGGTCACGCTGGATCACCTCTCGGTGCGGCTGGCCGGCAACCAGATCCTCGACGACGTCACGCTCACGGTGGAGCCGCACGAGCTGGTGGGCATCATCGGCACCTCCGGCGGCGGGAAGACGACGTTGCTGCGGGCGGTGGCCGGGCTGTTGCCGGCGGCCGGCGGCTCGGTGCTGCTCGACGGCGACGAGGTGCTGTTCCCGACGCCGAGGATCGCCATGGTGTTCCAGCAGTTCGGGCTGTTCCCGTGGAAGACGGTGCGGGCGAACGTGGAGTACGGGCTGCGCGTGCAGGGCCGGGCCGACGAGGGCGGCGGGGTGGACCGGCTGCTGGAGATCATGAACCTGGCGCACGTGGCGCGGCTGTACCCGCACCAGCTCTCCGGCGGGATGAAGCAGCGGGTGGGGATCGCCAGGGCGCTGTGCGTGGAGCCCGAGCTGCTGTTGCTGGACGAGCCGTTCAGCTCGGTGGACGCGATCACCCGCGAGGTGCTGCAGAACGAGGTGCTGCGGCTGTGGGAGCGCAACCGGGACATGACCGGGATGTTGATCACGCACGACATCGACGAGGCGATCCTGATGGCCGACCGGATAGTGGTCATCGACGGCCCGCCGGGGCGGGTCGCGATGCAGGTTCCGGTGCGCATCCCCCGCCCGCGCACGCCCAGGGGCGTGCGGTCCCACGAGTCCTACGCCGACCTGCGTGACCAGCTCTGGTCCGCGCTGCAGAACGGCTCGCACCTGGAGCGGACATGACGACGATGACCAGCCCGCAGCCGGTCAGCGCGGGCCGGCCGCCGAGGACCCGCCGGCCGGCCCGGAGCATCAACGCGCCGCTCGCGCCCGGCACGACGTGGGCGCTGCGGCTGGCCTCGGTGGTGGCGATCCTCGCGGGCTGGGAGGCGTACGGCAGGGCGGTGAACCCGGTGCTGCTGTCCTCGCCGAGCGCGATCGCCGTCGCGTTCGTGCGGATGGTCGCGGACGGGACGCTGCCCCATGCGCTGGGCGAGAGCCTGGTCGTGCTGGGCATGGGCTCGCTGATCGGGGTGGCGGTCGGGCTGGGCGTGGGCCTGGCCGCCGGGCGCAACCGGGTGCTGGCGGCGCTGATCGAGCTGCCGCTCAACGCCCTCTACGCGACGCCCAGCGTGGCGCTGATCCCGGTCATCGTGGTGTGGTTCGGCTTCGGGCCGACCGCGAAGACGGTGGTGGTGATCCTGTTCGTGCTGTTCCCTGTGCTGATCAACACCATGCGCGGGGTCCAGGAGGTGGATCGCGAGCTGGTCGAGGTGGCCCGCTCGTTCTGCTCGGGCGAACGGCGCATGTGGTTCGACCTGATCCTGCCCTCGGCGCTGCCGTACGTGGTGACCGGGCTGCGGCTGGCCATCGGGCGGGCGCTGATCGGCGTGATCGTGGCCGAGTTCTTCACCGCGTTCGCCGGCCTCGGGCACCTGATCGTGACCAACGCGAACAGCTTCCGCACCGACCGGACGTTCGTCCCCATCCTGGTCATCGCGGTGTTCGGCGTGCTGCTGACCGCGCTGCTGGAGCTGGTCGAGCGTCGCATCGTCCGCTGGTCGGCGAAGGACTGAGGGGGGGCGGCATGCGTACGACACGGGCTCTGCTCGCCGTCCTCTGCCTGCTCGTCGCCGGCTGCGGCGCCTTCGGAGACCGCCCGAGCGCGCCCAGCGGCCCCGGCGGCGGCACCACGATCCGCCTGGGCCTGCCGACCGGGGTGACGAGCTTCGCCAACGCCGACATCGTTGTCGCCCAGCAGAAGGGGTTCCTCGCCGAGGCCGGGCTGAGCGTCCAGACGCAGAACCTGCGCTCGGGGGTGTCGGTGGCGCAGGGCGTGGTCGGCGGCGCGCTCGACGTCGGGGCGGCCAGCATCGAGCCCGTGGTCAACGCAACCGCCGCCGGCGGGGACGTCGCGATCATCGGCGCCTACACCGACCGCCTCGCGGTCTCCGCCGTGACCCCGTCCACCATCCGTACCCCCGCCGACCTGCGCGGGCGCCGGGTGGGCGTGCAGGAGGTCGGCGCGTTCCGCGAGGTGATGTCCAGGCTGGTGCTCAAGTCCGGCGGCCTGACGCCCCGGGACGTGGAGTACGTGCCGGTGGACGCGCAGAACTACACCGCGGCACTGGTCGACGGCCGCATCCAGTCGGCGATCCTGCAGACCGAGCAGGGCATCGCGGCGGTGCGGCAGAACCCGAACCTGCACGTGCTGGCGAACCTCGCCGACATCGTCCCGACCTACCACTACGGCACGTACTTCGTGTCCCGGCCGTGGCTGGAGCGCAACCGGGACACCGCCACCCGGCTGCTCACCGCGCTGACCAGGGCGCACCGGTTCATGTACGAGAACAAGGCGGAGACGGTCCGGATCGTCGCGGGCGCCACCACGTTCGGCGAGGACGTCATCTCCGCCGCGTACGACGAGTTGCTCGGCCGCCAGGGCGTGTTCCCGGTGAACACCGGCCTGGACCGCGAGCGGATCGAGGCGACGGTGGCCACCATGCGCGGGCTGGGGATCCTCGAGCACGACCCGCCGCCGTACGAGCGGCTGGTGGACAGCGGCCCTGTGACCGCCGCCGTGTCGACGCTGGGAGAGCGGCGCGGCGACCCCCGCTGGCGATAGGCGTGCACCGGCTCGACGACAGAGAGGACCGACGATGGCTGAAAAGGATTACATGGACGCCGACGCGAACGCCGAGCGCAAGCACAACATCCTGGCGCTGTCCTACGCCGAGGTCACCGAGCGGCTGGCCGAGGGCAACCAGGACGTGGTGCTCGTGCCGCTCGGCAGCACCGAGAAGCACGGCGCGCACCTCCCGCTGGGCACCGACAGCTACGTGACCATGGAGGTCGTCGAGCGGACCGCCCGCGACGCCGACGTGCTGTACTCGCCGCTGGTCCCGTTCGGCTACTCGCCGCACCACATGGGCCGGCACCTTGAAGGCGCCGGGACCATCACGCTGCGCGCCGAGACCTACCGCCGGGTGATGCACGACGTGGCCCGCAGCCTGATCTACCACGGCTTCCGCAAGCTGGTGTTCGTCAGCCACCACGGCTCGAACGTCAAGCCGATCGACGAGATCATGCGCCAGCTGCGCTACGACACCGGCGCGTACATCTCGTACTACAAGACGCCGACCGAGCGGGACGCCTCGGTGGTGGCCGACCTGTTCGACAACCCGCCGGAGGAGACCCCGGGCTGGCACTCCAGCGAGCTGGAGACCTCGGTGCTGATGGCCACCGCCGACGGGCTGGTCGACATGGACCGCGCGGTGTCCGACACCGCGCATGCGCCGGCCTACATGACCGGGGCGTTCTCCAAGGTCGACGGCACCGCGACCGTGAAGTTCCAGGGCTCGGAGAACATCTGGGTGCCGATGGAGCACCACGAGTACTGCGACACCGCGGTGATCGGCAACCCGTTCCGGTCCAACCGGGACAAGGGCCTGGCCATGCTGGACCGGATGGCCGCGCACCTGACCGCGTACGTCAACGAGGTGCGGCAGTTCAAGGTCGAGATCACCCGGAGCGACTACCCGGAGCGGGCGTGAGGCTGTGACCGAGGCGGCGGTGAGGCTCCTGCGCGAGGAGCTGGTGGCGGTGTCCCGGCGCGGGTACGAACGTGGCCTGGTGGTCGGGGTGAGCGGCAACAACAGCGTGCGGGTGCCCGGCACCGAGCTGGTGCTGATCAAGGCGACCGGCGGCTGCCAGGGCGAGATGGACGTCTCGGACACCGTGCTGATGCGGCTGGACGGCACGGTGCTCGACGACGGGCGCCGGCCGTCCAAGGAGTGGCGCTGGCACCTGGAGGTCTACCGGAACCGGCCGGACGTGGGCGGGATCGTGCACCTGCACCCGCCGCACGCCGTCGCGTTCGCGGTGGCCGACGAGCCGATCCCGCTGGTGCACACGGCGGCCAGGGCGCACCTGCGCCGGGTAGGCGTGGTCGGGCTGCTGCCGGCCGGGTCGGCGGAGCTGGCCGCCGAGGTGGCGCGGGTGCTGGCCGACCCGGACACCCGCGCCGTGGTGCTGCGCGAGCACGGCACCATCACCGTCGGGCCGGACCTGCGGACCGCGTACTACCGCACCGAGTACCTGGAGGACAACGCCAGGGTCGCGCTGCTCGCCGCGCGGCTGCGGCTGACCACGCCCGGCGGGCTGCGGCTGGCCGAGGACACGGCGCCGCTCGCGGAGGTCGGCGGATGAAGCCCGAGTTCGTGGCGGTGCTGGCCACCATGGACACGAAGTCCGCCGAGGCCAGGTTCGTCCGCGACGAGCTGACCGGCCACGGCCTCGCGGCCCGGCTGGTGGACACCGGGCTGCGCCCCTGCCCAGGGGCCGACGTGGCCGCCGCGGAGGTGGCGGGCGCGGGCGGTCACGAGCTCGCGGACCTGCGCGAACACGCACGCCGGGACGTGGCGATGGCCGCGATGGGGGACGGGGCCGGGGTGCTGCTGCGCGGCTGGCTGGCGGACGGGCGGCTGCTCGGCGTGATCGGCATCGGCGGCAACCAGGGCACCTCGATCGCGGCGGCCGCCGTGCGCGAGCTGCCGTACGGGCTGCCCAAGGTGGTGGTGTCCACCGTGGCGTCCGGGAACGTGCGCGGGTTCGTCGGGGACTCCGACATCACCATGATGTTCGCCGTCGGCGACCTGCTCGGCGGCCCCAACGAGGTCACCGGGCCGGTGCTGCGCCGGGCGGCCGCCGCGCTGGCCGGCATGATCTCGGTGCGCGACCAGCCCTGGCTACCCGAGAGCGGCCGGCCGGTCGCGGTGACCGCGTTCGGCAACACCCACGCGGCGGTCACCTCGGCGTCCGCCCGGCTGGCCGCCGCCGGGCGACGCGCGGTGGCGTTCCACGCCTCGGGCGCCTGCGGGTCGGCGATGGAACGACTGGTCGAGGACGGCATGTTCGCCGGCGTGCTGGACCTGACCACGCACGAGCTGCTCGGCGAGCTGGAGCCGGCGGACATCTACGCCCCGGTGCGCCCGGGCCGGCTGACCGCGGCGGGCCGCCGTGCGCTGCCGCAGGTGATCGCGCCCGGCGGCCTGGAGTACTACTGCTTCGGCGCCGAGGACACCATCCCGGCCAGGCTGCGCGGGCGGGCCGTCCACCACCACAACCCCAGGAACACGAACGTGCGCGCCGACGCCGACGAGCTGGCGGCGGTGGCCCGGCTGCTCGCGGCGCGGGCCAACGCCGCCCGGGGCCCGACCGCCGTGCTGGTCCCGCTGCGCGGCTGGTCGGAGGTGGGCGCCCCGGGCGGCGCGCTGCACGACCCGGCGGCGAACGCGGCGTTCGTCCACGTGCTCCACGCCGAGCTGGCCCCGTCGGTGGAGCTGCGCGAGCTGGACATGACGATCAACGATCCCCGGTTCGGCACCGAGGCGGCCGAGGTCCTGCTCGGTGCGCTGACCGGGACGCGACGCTCGGAGGTGGTGCGAGGATGACGATCCCGGACATGATGCGGGCCGCCGTGCTGTTCGGCCCCGGCGACATTCGGGTGGTGGACCGCCCGGTGCCCAAGCCGGGGCCGCACCAGGTGCTGGTGCGGGTGGCGATGTGCGGCACCTGCGCGACCGACCTGAAGATCTTCGACGGGCACTTCCCGCAGACCCCGCCGTTCGGCGAGTTCACCCCCGGCCACGAGTGGACGGGCACGGTGGCCGACCTCGGCGAGGGCGTCGACGAGCTCGCCCCCGGCGACAAGGTGTGCATCGAGGTGCACGCCGGCTGCGGCCGGTGCGACAACTGCGTGGTCGGCCGCTACACCGCGTGCCTGAACTACGCCCGCCCCGGTAAAGGCCAACGGGCGAGTGGAATCACCGTCGACGGCGGCTTCGCCGAGTACGCGGTGCACGACGTCAAGGCGCTGTACAAGATGCCGGAGACGGTGTCGTTCGAGGACGCCGTGCTGATCACTACGGCCGGCACCGGGCTGTACGGCATCGACGTGGCCGGCGGGTACATGGCCGGGCAGGACGTGGTGGTGGTCGGCCCCGGCCCGATCGGCCTGATGACCGTGCAGCTGTGCACGCAGCTCGCGGCGCGCCGGGTGATCCTGGTCGGCACCAGGGAGTCACGCCTGCGCCTGGGCGCCGAGCTGGGCGCGGACGAGATCGTCAACGCGCGCGAGGTCGACCCGGTCGCCAGGGTCCGCGAGCTGACCGGCGGCGACGGCGCGGACTGGGTGATCGAGTCCTCCGGTGGGCCGTCGGTGCCCGAGCAGTGCGTCCAGATGACCAAGCGCGGCGGGCGGATCGTGTTCGTGGCGTTCTACCCGGGGCCGATCACCTTCGACCTCAGCGCGGCCGTCCGGAGCGACATCACCATGTACACCTCCCGGGGCGAGGGCGGCAACAACGTGAAGCGGGCGGTGGCGATGGCCGCGGCCGGGAAGCTGCGCGGCGCCCGGCTGGTGTCCCACCGGTTCGACCTGGCGGACATCGCGGAGGCGTTCCGGGTGGTGCGCGAGCGCGACGGCGACCCGATGAAGGTCGTACTGGTGCCCTGAGCGGGGGCGCCCGGCGTGTAATGCTTTACGCGAGAGCGAGCGCGTCGGGAACGGGGAGAGCGGATGCCCAGGAACAAGGCGGCCGTCAGCATCAGGGACGTGGCCGCGGCGGCGGGCGTCTCGGTCGCGACGGTGTCCCGGGTGCTCAGCCCCGCCTCGGCGGACATCGTGGTGCGCGAGGAGACCCGCGACCGGGTGGTGCGCGCCATCAACGAGCTGGGCTACCGGCCGAACGACCTGGCCAGGGCGCTGTTGCAGCAGCGCACCTCGACGATCGGGCTGGTGCTGCCGGACATCTCCAACCCGTACTACCCGCCGCTGGTGCGCGGGGTGGAGGACGCCGCGTCCCAGCTCGGCTACCGGGTCGTGCTGTGCAACACCGACCGCGACCCGGCCAAGACGGCCGCCTACCTGGACACGCTGGTCAAGGCCCGGGTGGACGGCGTGATCGTGGCCGGCGGGAACCTCTCCGAGCTGCCCGGGCACCCCCGCGTGTTCGAGACATACCGGACCAAGCTGGTCATGGTCGGCCGGCACGGGCTGGCGCACCCGTCGGTCCGGGTGGACAACACCGCCGCGACCGAGGACGCCACCGCCCACCTGATCGGCCTCGGCCACCGCGGGATCGCGTTCCTCGGCGGCCCCGAGGGTTCCAGCACCGCCCAGGACCGCCTGCTCGGCCACCGCCGCGCGATGGCCGCCGCCGCCCTGCCCACCGCCGAGCGCGTCGCCGGCTTCGACGAACACGGCGGCTACGACGCGGCCCGCTCGCTGCTCACCGGCACGCCCCCGACGGCGCTGCTGTGCGCGAACGACCGGATGGCGTTCGGGGCCTACGCCGCGCTCGCCGACGCCGGCCTCGCGGTGCCGGCGGACGTCTCGGTGGTCGGCTTCGACGACGTCCCGATGGCGTCCTACGTCCGCCCCACCCTGACCACCGTCGCTGTGCCCACCTACGAGCTGGGCCGGGCCGCCATGCGCCTGCTCCAGGACGCGCTGGACGGGTCGGCGGCCACCGAGCCGGTCCTGCTGCCCACCCGGCTGGTGCACCGGGCCAGCTGCGCCCGGCTCGCCTGAGTCGGCCGGGCGCCGGTCACTGCCTCGCGGCCGAGGTTGCCGGTGGTTGCGGCGGTTCGTCCGGCCGGCTTCCCCGTTCGGTAGCGACCATGCTCAGCGCACCGGCGGCGAGCACCAGCCCGGCGAGCGCCGCGGCGACCACCCGCCGGCGGCATGCCTCCCGTCGTTGGCGCCGCACGCTGCGGCGGACGTAGTCCTGGCTGGCGGGGGAGACCTCGTCGCCTCGGGTGGGCATCCACCGCTGGGACGTGGCGAGCGCGGTGCCGCGCAGCAGCGCCTCCGGGTCGTGGGCGGCGTGCTCCCAGCGTTCGCGGTGTTGGTCGAGTTGGGCGCGCCAGGCGAGGAAACCGCGGTCCTCGGTCAGCCAGGCCCGCAGCTGTGGCCAGTGCTCGATCAGGGCCTGGTGGGCCAGCTCGAGAATCTCCCCACCGTTGCCGCAGTCTCGCAGCACCACCAGCCGGCCGGCCGCCAGCCGGGGCACCAGGTGTCGCGACTCGGGCGGGACCTCGGCCATTGGCACGGGCCGGCGCGCGAACCGGCCGTCCCGGTCGGGCTGGGTGAGCTGGGTGAGCAGCCGGCGCAGCCAGTACTGCTCGGCGGGGTGGCGGAACTGGGCGAGCAGGTGCTCGGCCCGCCGGGCCACCGCGCCGGCGACCCCGCCGGCCGCGTGGTAGGCGGCGAGGGTGAGGTAGCCGCCCGTCCGCCGTTCCCACAGCCGCGTGAGCAGCGACTCCACCAGCGGGAGCTGGCCGGGCTCGGTCCCGGCATCGTCCAGGATGCGGTCGACCAGGCCCGGTTCGAACGACAGGCCGGGCGCCCACCGCGCCGGGCCGACCACCGCCTCGCGCAGCCGGGTGCGGTCCATCGGGCCGACCAGCACGGTGCCCGCCACCAGCGCGGAGCCGGCGTCGAGGACGGAGTCCAGCGACCGGGGCAGCCGCTCCGCCGCCGCCGGCGTCATCAGGTCGGTCAGCGACTCCCAGCGCACGGTGAGCACCGCGCGCAGCCGCCCGGTCCCGACCAGGTCGACGACCAGCAGCAACAGCTCGCGCGCCACCCCGGGGTGGCTGGCCGCCAGGTCCTCGAACTGGTCGACGAACAGCAGCACGCCCGGCTCCGGGGCCCGGGCCGCCAGCTCCCCGATGGCCTCGCTGATGGCAGAGCCGCGAACCGACGGGTCTGGTGCACGCAAGCGCCTGGCCAGGTCGGCGATGGCCGCCGCCTGCGCGTCCCGGGACTGCCACGGTCGTAGCGCCGGAACCAGGGCGGCGGCCAGCGCGTCGGCCGGCCTGGTGCCGGGCCCGACACGGAGCTCGGCGACCCGCACCCCCGCATTGCGCCGCCGGGGCAGCAGCCCGGCGCGCACCAGCGACGACTTCCCGATGCCCGAGGGTCCGGCCACGGCGACCAGCGGCTGGGCGGCGGCCGCGGCGAGCAGCCGTTCGATGTCGGGGTCGCGGCCGAAGAAGAACGCCGCGTGCTCCTCGCCGAACGGCTCCAGGCCGCGGTAGGGGCACGGCAGCAGCTCCGGGTCGACGCCGAGCACCTGTTCGATCGGGATCAGGTAGGCGGTGGTGGTGTCGGGACTACGGTCGGCGGCCACCGTCATGCCGACCACCGCGCCGCTGTCCTCGTCCCACACGGGGGAGCCGCTGAAGCCCTCCACGATGCCCTGCTCGCCCGGGGCGGCCTGCAGCTGGAACCAGTGGGTGCCCTGCTCGCCGCGGATCCTCCCGGTAGCCCACACGCCGTCGGCTTGACCTTCCGGGAAGCCGAGCACCCGGAAACCGTGGTCCCACAGGGCGTCCACCCGCCGCAGCGGCGGCATCCGCGCGCCGCCGGGCACCGGCCGCTCCAGCCGCAGCACCGCCACGTCACCGGTCCCGTCCGGCCGGATCGGCATCCAGTGCCGAACCCGGGCCCGCAGCGGCTCGGAGCCGGCGTCGCGCACAAGCGGCAGGTCGATCCGGACCGGCGCCCGAGGCGGCATCGGCGCATAGGGGTCGGACGCGGTGGCCTCGGCGACGACGTGCGCGCAGGTGCCCACCAGGTCCGGGCCGATCAGGAAGCCCGCGCCGACGACCTCACCACCGGGCGCCAGCACCCGCACGACGGCCCTCGCCTGATCACGCACCGCGCGGCGCGCCGGATGCTCTGCCACCCGGACGACTCTGTCAGCCGTCCGATGGGAGTGGTCCCAGTCAGCCGCAGGGCGAACCGTCGCCCACATCGGCGGGCAGTGACGAGCGTTCTCCGGCCGGGAATGGGCGACCGGCGAACTTGCACAAATCGTCGCGCCACTGCTGGGGCGTGATGGCCATGGAGGACGGGGGGACGCCGCCGACCCCGTCGAGCGTCAGCGTTGCGCCGTCGGTGGACAGCTTGCCCGACTGCTGGTACGCGAGCCCGATCGAGCCGACCTGGCGGCCGGCGGAGGGGCTCCAGAACGTCGCCCGGTAGCCGAGGAGGGGATTCTGGGTCTGGATGAGCACGGTGCCGTCCGCGGCGATCCCGATGAGCGTGGATCCGGTCGGCACCGGGATCGGTGGGTGCGCCAGCTCGTGCCGGCCCACGTCCCAGACTTGCAGCGTCCCGGAGTCGACGAGCGTCGCGAGTTGAGAACCGTCGTGGTTGAAGGCGATCGAGTGTTCCCCCGCCGGGCTGCCTTCCCATGGTCTCAGGGTCTGCAGTAGCCGCTGCGCGGGTAGGTCCCACAGCTGCACCTCATGGTCGGGGCCCATGATGGCGACCTGGCCGGGATGCTGGGGGCGCGGCGCCAGTCTCGGGGACCCGCCGCGTCCGTCAGGCGGGACGGGCACACCGATCATCACCCCCCTGGCCGTGTCCCAGAGCGACACCTTCCCATCGCTCAGCGCGTAGAGACGTCCCGGTTCGGCCGCGATCGCGGTTTCCTCCGCTGAACCCGCCTGGGAGGGTGGGAGCGGATAGCTGCTGACCGGATCGAGACCCGGGAGCCTGAAGGTGTCCACTCGCAAGCCCTGCTCGGTCTGGACAGGAAAGGACAGCAGGTCCCCTTCGACCTCTGAGAGCTGCGGGTGCGCAGGGCCCGCGTCGCCGGAGACGGGGATGCTGGCAACCCGTCGCCCGGAGCGACGGTCGAACGTGGTGATCCGGTCGAAGTTGTAGGCCACGACCACGCTGCCGTCCGCGCCCAGCTCCGTGCGAACCGGCTTTATCTCCCAGCTCGGCTCGGGCGTCGTCGCCAGGCGGAGCACCGACCGGCCGCTGACCAACAGCAGGACGGGGCCGTCCGCGCCGCTTGCGACGCCCATGTCCTCGACGGGGCGGAAGCCGGCGGTCCAGCCCCTGGGCGACACGGCGAACGCCGGGACGAACGTGTCGTAGGTCATGCCGTCCGCCAGGCGGATCACCCGTACCGCTACTCCGTTGGACTCGGGCAGTACCCACCGTTCCTCGACGACATGTCCTCGGTCCGCGGTGATACGCAGGTTCTTGCAGGTGAACTGGCCGGAGTCACGCAGAGGGATCCGCCGGAGTTCGGCGCCCGACGCCGCCTGCCATACGGTGAGGAACGCATTGTCGGGGTTCGTGTCGTCGCAGGAGACGACCGACCGTCCGTGCTGGGTGACGATGGCGGGTGCGGGGAAGGACACCTTCTCGGCGCCGGTGGACAGTGACCTGGCCACGACCCGTGTCCCCGCGTCCTTCTCGGCCAGGGCGGTGGCGAACAGGATGGTGTCCGGGTCCGTGGTGGGCGTTATCTCCGGCTTGCTGCCGTCGGGGACCGGCGGCACCGTGTGCGGCAGCGCCGTGCGGGTCCGGGTGTCCCACACCGTGAGCTGCCGTCCGGCCGGCGTCGAGGGCCCCAGCCAGGCAAGCCGTTCGCCGTCGGGGCTGAACCCGTGTACCTCCGAGCCCTTCGGCGCATCCCACAACGGGACGGACTTCTGCGTTCGGACGTCCCAGAGCTCCATGCCGTGCTCGAATCCCGGGGCGAGCAGCTGCGAGCCGTCCCCGCTGATGATGAGGGCAGAGCCGGCGGGCAGGTCCCAGCGTCGCGGTGGCTGCGGACCGGTCAGGCCGGTCAGCACGACGTCATGATCGGTCAGGTCGGTCGCCACCATGGTGTCGCCGTTCGCGCTCTGCCGAAACCTCGCGATTCGCTGCCCCGTGATGTCCGGGTGCACCCCGGTGACCGATCGCATGGCGAACGCGGAGACGGCCAGCGCTTCGCGTGCGGGCAGGCTGTTCGGGTCGGCGTGCCAGGCGGCGAGGGCCAGCCGGCTGCCGAGCTCCGGGTCGGTGCGGGTCACGGCGAGTGCCTCGCGGCCGAGGCTGCCGGCGGTCGCGGCTCGTAGTTGTTCTTCCAGTCGGTTTCCGCGTTCGGTCACGGTTACGGTCAGGGCGCCGGCGGCGAGTACGAGCACGGCGAGCACGGCCGTGACCACCCGCCAGCGCCGCACCTCGCGGCGCTGGCGTACCACGCTGCGGCGCACGTAGTCCTGGCTGGCCGGGGACACCTCGGCGCCTCGGGTGGGCATCCACTGCTGGGCGGCGGCGAGCGCGGTGCCGCGCAGGAGCGCGCCGGCGTCGTGGGCGGCGCGCTCCCAGCGCTCGCGCTGTTGGTCGAGTTGGGCGCGCCAGGCAAGGAAGTCGCGGTCCTCGGCCAGCCAGGCCCGCAGCCGTGGCCAGTGTTCGACCAGGGCCTGGTGCGCCAGTTCGACGGTCTCCCCGCCGTTGCCGTGGTGTTGGGTCACGACCAGCCGGCCGGCCGCCAGCCGGGGCACCAGGTGCCGCGCCTCGGGCGGGATCTCGGTCATCGGCACGGGCCGGCGTACGAATCGGCCGTCGCGGTCCGGCTGGGTGAGCTGGGTGAGCAGCCGGCGCAGCCAGTACTGCTCGGCGGGGTCGCGGAACTGGGCGAGCAGGTGCTCGGCGCGGGCAGCCAGTGCCCCGGCGACGCCGCCCGCCGCGTGGTAGGCGGCGAGCGTGAGATAGCCGCCGGAGCGCCGTTCCCACAACTGCGTGAGCAGCGACTCCACCAGCGGTAGCTGGCCGGGTTCGGTCCCTGCGTCGTCCAGGATGCGGTCGACCAGGCCCGGTTCGAACGACAGGCCGGGCGCTCGCCGCGCCGGGCCGACCACCGTGTCCCGCAGCCGGGTGCGGTCCATCGGGCCGACCAGCACGGTGCCCGCCACCAGCGCGGAGCCGGCGTCGAGGACGGAGTCCAGCGACCGGGGCAGCGGACCGGCGGCGGCCGCCGGGGCCATCAGGTCGGTCAGCGACTCCCAGCGCACGGTGAGCACCGCGCGCAGCCGCCCGGTCTCGACCAGCTCGACGACCAGCAGCAACAGCTCGCGCGCCACCCCGGGCTGGGTGGCCGCCAGCTCCTCGAACTGGTCGACGAACAGCAGCACACCCGGCCCGGGCGCAGTGCCCACCAGCTCCCGGACGGCCCTGGCGCGAGCCGACGGGTCCGGCGCGCGCAGCCGCTCGACCATCCCGGCGACGGCCGCCGCCGACTCATTCGGCGCCAGCCCCGGGCGCAGGGCACGGATCAGGGCGGCGGCCAGCGCGGCGGCCGGCACCGTGCCGGGTCCGACGCGCAGATCGGCGACCCGCACCCCCGCATCGCGCCGCCGGGGCAGCAGCCCCGCGCGCACCAGCGACGACTTCCCAACCCCCGAGGGTCCGGCCACGGCGACCAGCGGCTGGGCGGCGACCGCGGCCAGCAGCCGTTCGATGTCCGGGTCGCGGCCGAAGAAGAACGCCGCGTGCTCCTCGCCGAACGGCTCCAACCCCCGGTACGGGCACGGCAGCAGCTCCGGGTCGACGCCGAGCACCTGCTCGATCGGGATCAGATACGCCGTGCCTGACTCCGCCCTCCGGTCCGCCGCCACCGTCATGCCGACCACCGCGCCGCTGTCCTCGTCCCACACCGGCGAGCCGCTGAAGCCCTCCACGATGCCCTGCTCGCCCGGCGCCGCCTGCAGCTGGAACCAGCGCGTGCCCTGCTCGCCCCGGATCCTCCCGGTAGCCCACACCCCGTCGGCTTGACCTTCCGGAAACCCGAGTACCCGGAAACCGTGGTCCCACAGCGCGTCCACCCGCCGCAGCGGCGGCATCCGCGCACCGCCGGGCACCGGCCGCTCCAGCCGCAGCACCGCCACATCGCCGGTCCCGTCCGGCCGGATCGGTGACCAGTTCCGCACTCGCGCGCGCAGCGGCTCGGAGCCGTGCACCAGCGGCAGGTCCACCCGCACCGGCGCCCGAGGCGGCAGCGGCGCATAGGGGTCGGACGCGGCGGCGTCGGCGACGACGTGCGCACAGGTACCCACCAGGTCCGGCCCGATCAGGAAACCCGCACCGACGACCTCCCCACCGGGCGTCAGCACCCGCACGACAGCCCTCGCCTGATCCCGCACCGCACCGCGGGCCGGGTGCACCCCCACGCGGCGATTCTGTCATCCGTTCGGAGTACGACCAACGCGATACCCAACCGAACCGAGGCTCGGCGGGTCGTTCCGCACGATACGGCGGAGCCGGGCCGCTCACGCTGGTTGGTCTGGAGGGGAGGTCACGATGATTCTTGGGATCCTCGTCTGCCTGTTGGTGGCCGGGTCTGTGGCTCTGGTGGTGAGCCTGACGCCAGGCAAGGTTTCGGTGGTACGTGCGATCGTGCCGGTCGTGGTGTTGTCCGTGGCGCTCACCGCGTGCAGCTTCAGGGTCGGAAGCGGGAGCGGGGCGGACACCGCTCGGTTCGACATCCCTGGCTACAATTTCACCTTCGAGTACCCGAAGTCATTTGTCATGTCGGAAGACGTCAGGATCGAAAAGTCCGTGGGCGGCGATCGGCACACCAAGAATGTCGCTGTCGCCCTCGACAACTCAAACATGATCATGGCCACTCGTAGGCTCCTGCGCCGCGACGTCACCAAAGAAAGTCTCGCCTCGGTCCGTCCGGAGCTCGACAAGGTCATCACGGAGCTCGCCACCGGAAATTTTGATCCGGGAAAAGAGATCGAAATCGGCGGATTTCCTGGCTTCGAGTATCAAATTCCCTTCGGTGACAAGCAAAGTCGCTACATCGTGTTCTTTGACGGCGCTGTCCAGTACACCCTCAACTGCCAGTCCACCACACAACACCGCACGGAGATCGCCGACGCATGTCGGACCGTGGAACACACCCTGCGGCGCCGCGGTGCCGAAACCGCCCGCTTCGATCTGCCTGGCCACAATTTCACCTTCGAGTACCCGAAAGCATGGAGCACAACGGAGGACGTCAACGCCGACGGAACCGCGCAAACAGGTCCTTCCGGTTCCGGTCAAAAGCGCGTCGCACTTCTTCTTGATGGCTCCAATATGATGATCATTAGCCGCACTCACCTGAGTGGTGATGTCACGAAGGAAAACATTGCCTCGATCCAGCCGGAGCAAGACGGCAACATGGCGGAACTGGCCGGCTCCAACGTCGGACCGGGAAAACCAATCGAACTGAGCGGGTTCCCCGGCCTCGAGTACCAGGTCCCCTTCGCGGACGTGCACAGCCGCTACCTCATATTCTTCGACGGCGCGGTCAAGTACACCCTCGACTGTCAGTCGACCGAGCAGCACCGCGCGGAGATCACCAACGCGTGCCAGACCGCGGAGCACACGCTGCAGCGCCGCGGAGCGGAGAACACCCGCTTCGATGAGGCTGGATACAATTTCACTTTCGAATACCCGAAAGCGTTTACCAAAACAGAAAAGGGTCCCGCCGAGTCCGGCGCCAAGGACATTACGCTTGCCCTTGACGACTTTCATGTGATAAGTATCCATCGTGGAAACGTGGATCACGATGTCACGAAGGAGAACATGGCCTCGGCTCAGTCGGAGTTCGACAGCAGGGCCACGAAGGCGTTCGGCCCTCTCACTGCTCCGGGCAAGCTGATCGAACTGGGAGGATTCCCCGGGCTCGAATATCAGGCTTCAATCGCAAACGAGCAAATTCGTATGATCATTTTATTCGACGGAAGGGTCTTCTACGCCATCGACTGCCGGTCCGCCGGGCGGCATGGCGCGGAAATCAACGACGCCTTCCAGGCCATGCAACGCACCCTGCGACATCGCTGATCGAGGAGGTCTCAGTGGAAGCGCCCGCGCCCGAGGGAACTCCGTACCACAGACTCGGGGTTGACTCCCGGTACCACTGGTGGCGGCCTCCCGTGGAACTTGTCGTAGTCCTTGTGGCCTGGGCCGTCCTCATGAGCATCGTTCTGTCCGTGTACCGGGCCCTGGGCGTCGACCCGCTGTCGTGGGAAACGCCGATCGGGAGAGCGATTTTCGACCACTGGTGGTACGGGGCTTTGTTCCCGGCCATCCTCGGGACGATGCTTGTGGTGGGGCGCCGCCCGGGAAGCGTGTCCAGCGTCGTGGGCTGCATCCGATGGCGGTGGCTCGGGGCATGCGCCGCGCGGGCGACGCTCGTTGTCGTGCTCCTTGTCCTCGCCAGGCTCTGGGACCTCGGCGGGTGGCAGCCGGAGCGTTGGCCAGGCATGGGGACCTGGGCCGCCGCTGCCGGTATCGCATTGGTGGGTGCCCCGCTGGAAGCCCTGGGTTACCAGTATTTCCGTGGCTGGCTGCTGCAGGCGTTCGGCGCATGGATCGCGCGGCCGTGGATTGCGGCGGCGCTCGCGACGGCGGTACTCGTGCTCGCGCACGGGTGGCCACGCAACCTCGCGCTGATCGCCCACGATGTGATCGTGGGCCTTGCCGTGTGCTGGCTGGTGCTCCGAACCGGCGGCCTGGAAGCCGCGATCGGGCTGTCCGTGGTCGAAAAGCTCGCCATCGACGTGGTAGGCCACAGCCAGAGGTTCCCGGACGCACCGATGCCGTCCATGGAGATGAGCCCTGTCGCCCTGCTCGTCCAGCTCCTGCCATTCACACTGGCCACCCTCGTCTACACATGGTGGATCAGCCGTGCGGCCCGCCCCCTTTCGGCCCCCGCTCCCTCGGGTTTCGGATCGGCGACCCGGACGGACTAGGCCGCCGCGAGGTCGCCGAGGGCGGGTACGGTCGGGTATGGCTGCTGACGACAGGGCGTCGATCCGGGAGCGGCTCGACCTGGCCGGCGCGGACTGGCGGAGGGCGCCCGGGTCGGACCCGAGCGAGCCGCTGGTGGAGTACGCGTTCGTGAGGGGTACGGACGGTCAGATCTACGTGGCGTTGCGGGACGCCGCGAACCCCGACGGCCCGTACCAGGTCTACACCCGCAGGGAGTGGGAGGCGTTCGTCGGCGGCATCGGCGACGGCGACTTCGACGAGCGCTACTGACGCGGGTGTCGTGCCCGGTCGTCCGGCGTCCCGTTCCGCTGGGCGACGAGCGTGGCGACCAGGTCGGCGATCTGTCGTTGACCGGCAGCGAATTCGTCGAGCCGAACGCGCATTTCGTTGAACCCGGCATCCACCTTCTGGAATATCGTTTCCATGTTCTGGAATCCGGTGTCCAGCGTCTGCCGCAGGCTGGCTATGTCGGCGCGCATCTCGCTGAGGAGCCGGTTGTTCTCTTCACGGAACTCACGGATCTCCTCGCGGAGTTTGCGCATCTCGCCAAGCATCACAGCGACCTTCCGACGGACTCCGCCGGGCTACTTGTCGTTCGGCCGTTCGCCCTGCTGTGCGATGAGCCTGGCCAGCAGGTCGGCGATCTGCTGGTGGCTAGCTGCGCTGGCGTCGAGCAGCCCGCGCAACTCGATGAACTTGGAGTCCACTTTCTGGAACTCGGCGTCCATTCTTCGGAATCCGGTGCCCACCGTCTGCTGCAGTTCGGTCAGGTCTGTACGCACGTCGGTCAGGTCCTCGCGCATGGCGTTGAGGACGCGGTTGTTCTGGTCGCGGAACTCGCGGACCTCGGTGCGGACCTCGCGGACATCGGTGCGGATCTCGGCGACGTCGCGGTCGGCTCCGCCGGCCAGGACACGGGCGGCGGCCGCGTCCTGTTCGGTGTGGCGTACGCGGTCCGACAGTTGGCGGACCTCGGACTCCAGCGCGGTGACTCGGGCTTCCAGGTCGGGAGACTCTGGCATGGCGGCAGCCTAGCGCGGCGGGCCGACCAGGTGCTGCGAACGGTCGGAAATGGCTGGTCAGAGGCCGTGAGTGGTTAGCGTTGCTATGACAACGCTAACCACTCACGGGGTGTCGAGGGTGCCGTTGAGGGCGGCGGTGCGCAGGGCGTGCCAGTTTTGGGGGCTCATGGTGAAGATCGGGCTGGCGGCGGCGAGCTTGTGGTCGCGGACGGCTCGGGCGCCCTCGTTGTTCAGCCAGGCGATTTCGACGCAGTCTTGGCCGCCTCCGCTGCCGCCTCCGCCGCCGCTTCGGCGTGCTTTGCGCCAGCGGAGGTGGGTGTGCGGGTGGTTCGGATCGCTTGCCGTCACTGTGACCACCTACTTCGTGCGTTACGGACCCGATCGGCGCGCCATCTCGGTCGCCACGTCCAGTATGAGCGCCTTGGAGGCCGGCAAGCTCAGCGCCGCGACCCTTCGGCGTTCCCAACCAAGCCTATAAGGCTCTGTCGCGCCTGTCCGGTCGCGATAGAAGCTGTCTCCGTGCGCTTCGACCTGCACGAGGTCGGCGGCGGTGTCGTTGTCGAAGCGCAGGAGCATGAACGAGATGCCGATGCCCGGATAGGCGCCCGCGTCGCTCGGTTGGACCTGGATCTCCACGTTCGGCAGGGCGGACAGCTCGACCAGGTGGAGGAGCTGCCGGTGCATGACCGTCGGCCCGCCGATCGGGAGCCGCAACGCGTTCTCGTGGATGATCGCCCGGAACATCGGCGGGTGCTCTTGGGTCAGCACGGCCTGCCGGGCGAGGCGCGCGGCTATGAGCCGGTCGTTGTGCTCGGGCGCCAGGCTGTCCGCCTCGAACAGGGCGCGCACGTAGTCCTCGGTCTGGAAGTGCGCGGGGATCAGGTCGATCAGCGCGTAGAGGATCTCGCTGGCGTCGGTCTCCATGTCCAGCGCGCTTCGGGTCTTGACCGAGTAGATCGCCGGGTACTGGCCTCGGCGCATCCGGGTCTCGCGCAGCATCTCCAGCAGCGCGTCGCGCTCGGCCTCCGGGATGTCGTAGGCGTCGGCCAGCGCGAGGACGTCCTGGCGCTTGAGCCTGGTCTCGCCGCGTTCGATCCGGGTCATCGTCGCCGGGCTGACCTCGATCACCTGGGCGGCGTCCTCGCGGTCGATGCCGGCGTCCCTGCGGAAGGATCGCAGCGCGGCGCCGAGCTGTTTGCGCTGGCTGACGCTGCTGGTGCGGGCGCGCTTTCCGGTCGTCACGGGTTGCTCCATCCTGTTCACTCCGCGTCAAGGCCTGCCTTCATACTGAACGTTCCAACTGCACGACCAGCGATTCACTCGTTTGGATGAGTATCGTTTTTGAACGTTCATTGTTAACTTCGCGATGTGGACGTCATTGAGACCGCCGCCTGGTGGGCCATCGAGCAGCCGGGCTGGGTCGAGCGGGTCTTCGAGCGGCACGTCTCGGACGACGGCAGGTGCACCGGCTGCGGCAGCTACCGGCCGGTGCCGTGGCCGTGCGTCCTGGTCGTCATCGCCCGCCGGGCACAGGAGCTCATCGAGCTCGGCCGCGCCCAACGGGGCGGCGTCGGCGAGCGACCCGCGCCACGGCGACCGGCGCCGATGCGGCCGAGGGTGCCGGGGCAGCGAGTGACGCCGGGGGCGGCGTGATGTGTGAATCGATCGTCTATCGGGTGTGGGGGTATGTCGTGCCTGGCGCGGCGGGTGGCGTCGACTGCCTGTGCGACGTGTGGTTCTCGGGGGAGGAACGGGCGCGGGCGTTCGCGGAGGCGATGTTGCTGGACATCCACCGGGAGGTGGTGGTCGGCTTCGGCGACCCTCGGGTGTTCTGGTGCGAGCTGGTCGCGGGGCGGCGCGGTGACAGCGGTTGGCGGCCGGACGGGCCGGTGCGGGTCGCGCGGTTGGACAGCCCGCACGGACTGGTCGACTGGAGGCGTTCGCCGGAGCTGCCCCGGCCGAGGGCAGGCTCGGTATGAGGCAGCGCGGACGTTCAGAGCCGGCGGTGGGGGGTGAAGAGGCGGCGGTCGCGGTGGGTCACGGTGGCCATGACGCGCGAGCGCCAGGGGGTGTTCGTGGCGCGGCGGTACTCGGGGGTGTCGAACGCTTCGGGGCCGTCCACCGCGTGCAGCGCCAGCAGGGTCGGGGCGTCGCCGGTGACGAGGCGGTAGCGGGTGGTGTGGCGCCAGCCGGGCACCTGGCTCAGGGCGGGGATGTGCTCGCGCTCGTACCAGTCGTCGAGGGCGGCGTCGTCGGTGCTGGTCATGGCCACCGCGATGAGCAGGGGGGCGCCGGCGGCCGGATCGCGGCCGGGGTCGGTGGCGGGGTGGGGCAGCCGTTCGTAGACGCGGCGGTCCAGGGTGTCCAGGCGGGACATGACGTCGCGTTCGCGGTCGCTGCGGTCGGAGCGCAGCGAGCGGTAGGCGGGGGTGTCGAGCAGGGCGAGGTCCAGGGTGTAGACGGCCAGCCAGCTCGGGCGCCTGCCGTCCGATGCGACGTAACGCCAGCCGGCACGCACCTGGTCGAACGCCATCCGCGCCGGGGCGTGCTCGTTGTCGTACCAGTCGTGGAACTCCGGTCCGGGCACGGCGCCCGGTTCGGAGAGCACGTACAGCAGTCCGTCACGCATCGGTGTCGTCCGTTCTGAGGTAACGTCGTTGATCGTCTCGGGGATCGGAGGGTTGGGGGTGTCTCGCGAGGATCCGGACGTCATCGACTCGGTGGAGAAGGCGCTGCGGGTGTTGATGACGTTCTCCGCCGAGTATCCGGCGTTGACCGTCAGCGAGACGGCCGAGCTGACCGGCCTGACCAGGGCCACCGCGCGGCGGGTGCTGCTCACCCTGACCAGGCTCGGGTTCGCCCGCGCGGACGACCGGCGGTTCCGGCTCAACCCGAGCGTGCTGCGGCTCGGCTACGGGTACCTGAGCAGCCAGCCGTGGTGGGACCATGCCCAGCCGCACATGCGCACGCTGGCCAACCGGCTCGACGAGTCGTGCTCGATGGCGGTGCTGGACGGGGCGGACATCGTCTACGTGGCCAGGGTGCCGAGCAGCCGGAGCATGTCGATCACGCTGACCACCGGGTCGCGGCTGCCGGCGTACCCGACCTCGATGGGGCGGGTGCTGCTGGCCGCGTTGCCGCCGGACGAGCTGGACGCCTACTTCCGGGACGTCACGCTCACGGCGCTGACCGAGCACACGATCACCGACGAGGCACGGCTGCGCGGGGAGCTGGACGCGGTGCGCGCCCGGGGTTACGCGCTGATCGACGGCGAGCGGGAGATCGGCGTGCGCTCGATCGCCGCGCCGGTGCGGACCAGGGCGGGAGCGGTGCTGGCGGCGCTGAACGTGTCGGTCAACGCCGCCCGGATCTCCGTCGAGGACCTCACCGAGCGCTGCGTCCCGGCGCTGCTGGAGACGGCCTCGACGATCTCCGCCGAGGTGGGCTTCACCGACCATTAGAAGTCGTAGCAGGCCACGGGGTTGTCCACCAGCAGGGCGCGCGGGTCCGGGGTGATGTCGGCCAGCAGGTCGACCAGGTCGCCGTCGTCGGGCGCGGCGCCGGTGATGTTGGGGTGCGGGAAGTCGGTGCCCCAGAGCACCCGCTCGGGGGCGTGGCGGGCCAGCAACGCGGCCAGCTCGGCGGCGTCGGACAGGTCGGGCGGGCGCAGCGCCAGCCGGTCGGCGCCGCTGAGCTTGACCCACACCCGGCCGGTGTCCAGCAGCCGGCGCAGCGCGGTCACGGCGGGAGAGTTGAGGCCGGCGCGCAGGTCCACCCTGGCCATGTGGTCGATCACCACCGGGGCGCCGAGGTCGCGCACCATCCGTTCGTGCTCGGCGATGCCGTCGCCGGCCACGTGCAGCGCGATGTGCCAGCCGTGCGGGCGGACCAGGTCCACGATCGACGTGATCGTCTCGGCGCTGGGAGCCGGGCCGAGGTGCGGGGTGAAGTGCAGCCGGGCGCCGCGCACGCCGGCCTCGTGCAGCTCGGCGACCTGGGACGGCGGTGTGGACGGGCGGATCAGCGCCACGCCCCGGTAGCGGCCGGCGCCCCGGTGCAGGGCGTCGAGCAGCGAGGCGTGGTCGGTGCCGTGCGCGGCGGACTGGACCAGCACGGCCCGGGAGAGCCCGAGCAGCTCGTGCAGTGCCTCCAGGTGCTCCAGCGGCGCCTCGGGCGGGGTGAACGTGCGGTCCGGGGCGTAGGGGAAGCGGTCGGTCGGCCCGAAGATGTGGCAGTGCGCGTCCACCGCGCCGGGCGGCAGGGACAGCGACGGGCGGTGCGGGTTCGGGTGCGGTCCGGGGTTGCTCATCAGCCTCCTCAAGGAACGTCAGTCGCAGCGGGCGGTCATGCCGCCGTCCACCACTATCTCGGTGCCCGTCACGAACCGGGCCTCGTCGGAGGCCAGGAACAGCGCGGCGCACGCGGTGTCCCGGCCGTCGCCGTCCACCGGCAGCGGGATGCGTGCCCGGCGGGCGGCCAGCAGGGCCGAGACGTCGCCGCCGGCGCGCTGCCCGGCCAGCCGCGCCTCGACCATCGGGGTGTGCAGCTGGCCGGGCACCACGGTGTTCACCCGGATGCGGTGCTCGGCGTACTGGACGGCGGTGACCCGGGACAGCTGGATCACCCCGGCCTTGGCCGCCGCGTACCCGACCTGCGCGGAGCCGGTCCAGCGCAGCCCGGAGGTGGACGCGATGTTCACGATCGCGCCGCCGCCCGCCGAGCGCATCACCGGGATGACCTCGCGGCAGCCGTAGAACGCCGCCGTGAGGTTGACGTCCAGCTGCGCGCGCCAGGTGGCGTCGTCCAGCTCGGCGGCGCCGCCGGCCCGCGACCCGCCGACGTTGTTGACCAGCACGTCCACCGTGCCGAAGGCGGCCACGGCGGCTTCGATCATGGCGGTCACCTGGGCGGGGTCGGTGACGTCCGCGGTGTGCGGGCGGACCTCGCCGCGATCAACCAGCTCGCGGGTGGCGGCCAGCGCGGCGGCGTCGCGGTCCACGGCGAGCACCCGCGCGCCCTCCCGGGCGAACAGCACGGCGGTGGCGCGCCCGTTGCCCCAGCCCGGCCCGACGCTGCCGGCCCCGGTGACCACCGCGACCTTGCCGGCCAGCCGCCCGGTCACGCCACGCCCACCTGCAGTGCGACCAGGAACCGGGACACCAGGTTGTAGGCGCCCACGGTGGCGGTCAGCTCCACGATCCGCCGGTCGTCGAAGTGCTCGCGCAGCTTGTCGAACAGCTCGTCGGGCACCTGCACGTCCTTGGTCATCGCGTCGGTGTAGTCCCTGGCCAGCCGCAGCCGCTCGCCGAGCACCTCGTCGGCGTCCACATCGGGCGGCGCCGGGATCCGGAGCACGGCGATCTGCTCCGCCGTGAGCCCCTCCGCGAGCCCCTCCGGCTCGTGCGCCTGCCACTCGTAGTCCGCGCCGTTGAGCGCGGCGACCCGCAGGATGGCCAGCTCGCGCACGTCGCCGGCCAGCTCGCAGCGTCGCCGGATGGCGCCGAGCAGGCTGTTCCAGCCGTCGGCAACCGGCGGGCTGTGCAGCAGCATCTGGTCCAGCGGGGTCAGCCAGCCGCCGCGTCGCAGCCGAATGCGGTCCGCCACATCACCGTCGCCGGTGACGTGCTCGATCCGGACCATCGAACCTCCTTCTCGTCGTGGGTCAGGAACTGCGCTCGGTCGCGAGCGGAGCGTTTTCCAGCGGTTCGGAACCGGACAGCCGCGCGTTGACCTTGGGCACGTCGAGCTGGTTCTCCCAGCGGGCCACCACCAGGCTGCCCATCATCTGCCCGCACAGGCTGACCAGCCCGCGCATGGTGGACAGGAACCGGTCCACGCCCAGGATCAGCATGATGCCGACCACCGGAACCGCGCCGGTGGAGGACAGCGTGGCGGCCAGGATCACGAACCCGGCCCCGGCCACCCCCGCGCTGCCCTTCGAGGTGATCAGGAACACCGCGAGCAGGCCCAGCTGCTGCCACAGCGACAGCTCGATGCCGAACGCCTGCCCGATGTACAGCGAGGCGAACCCCAGGTACAGGCACACCCCGTCGCCGTTGAACGCGTACCCGGACGGCACGACCAGCCCGACGATCCGCTTCGGCGCGCCCAGCCGCTGCAGCTTGGTCATCAGCTGCGGCATCACCGCCTCGTAGTTCGCGGTGCCCAGCGTGATCAGCAGCTCGTCCTTGAAGTACCGGGCGATGGGCAGGAACCGCAGCCCGCACATCCGCGCCACCAGCCCGAAGAACGCCACGGCGAACACCACGCCCGCGATCCAGAACAGCGCGACGAACGCGCCGAGGCTGACCAGCGTGCCCACCCCGAACTTGCCGGTGGTGTACGCCATCGCGCCGAACGCCCCGAGCGGCGCCAGGTACATGACCATCCGCACCACGCCGAACGTCGCCTCGCCGACCAGCTCCACGCCGCGCACCAGCGGTTCGCCGCGCTCGCCCATCAGCTTGATCGCCACCGCGAACACCAGCGAGATCAGCAGCACCTGCAGCACGTTTCCCTCGGTGAACGCGCTGACCGCCGTCTTCGGGATGATGTCGACGATGAAGTCGTACCAGTGCTGATGCTCGCCGGTCTGCACGTACTGCGCGGCGGACCCGGACAGCTTGAGGTCGGCGGGGTTGGCGTGCACGGTGCGCCCCGGGGCGAACACGTCCATCACGATCAGCCCGAAGATCAGCGCCACCGTGGTGGCCACCTCGAAGTAGACCAGCGCCTTCACCCCGACCCGGCCCACGCTGGTGAGCTGGCCGGCCGAGGCCACGCCGGTGACGATGGTGCAGAACACCACCGGCGCGATCAGCATCTGGATCAGCGCGATGAACCCGGTGCCGACCGGCTGCAGCGAGGCGCCGACGTCCGGCGCGACCAGCCCGAGCGCGGCTCCCAGCACGATCGCCACCAACACCGTCACGTACAGCTTCGTGGTGAACGCACCGCGCAGGAACAAGCGGACGGACATTGTCGGCTCCAGTTCGACTGACGTACAGATGCTCGTCTGACGTACGAGCATCATGACGGCCGTCCACCCCGAACGTCAACCAGCAGCCCCAACCTCGGGCGCGGCGCCAGGGTCGGATACGGCGCTGGTGCGCGCTGGTGGAGAGGTGGCGTTCGTGGAACCGTTGCGGGACGGCGATCCGGGTGAGGTGGGGCGGTACCGGTTGGTCGGCCGGCTCCATGCGAACGACAACTGTGAGGTGTTCCTCGGCCGTGCGCCCGACGGCGTCCTGGCCGCCGTGCGGGTGATGCACGCGAGCCATGCCCTCAGCGCCCGGTTCCGGGCCCGGTTCGCCCGGGAGGTCGCCCTGGTCGCCGCGATCCGGACGCCGTGGGCGGCCCCCGTGCTCGACAGCGACGCGGAGGCGGCCACACCGTGGGTTGCCAGTGAGTACGTCGCGGGCCCCGCGCTGGCCGAGGTGGTGGCGCGGACCGGGCCGTTGCCCGAGGCGCAGGTCGGGGTGATCGGGGCCCGGCTGGCCGCCGCGCTCGCCGAGCTGCACGCCCTCGGCGGGTTGCACGGCGACCTGAAGCCGTCCCACGTGCTGATCGCCGCGGACGGCCCTCGGCTGATCGACTTCGAGGTCGGCCGGGCCGTGGACGCCACGGCCACGCTCATCGGCGCGAGGTTGAGCGTGCCGGCGTTCACCTCGCCCGAGCAGGCCCTCGGCGAGGACGCCGTGCCGGCCTCCGACGTGTTCTCGCTGGCCGGCGTGCTGGCGTACGCCGCGAGCGGGCGCGAGCCGTTCGGCCTGACCGGCAACCCGGTGGCGATGGTGCGCCGTATCACCGACGAGCACCCCGAGCTGTCCGGGGTGCCGCACGCGCTGGCCCGGGTGCTGCAGCCCTGCCTGGCCAAGCAGCCCGCCACCCGGCCGACCGCCGCCGACCTGGTGACCCGGTTCGCCAGGTGGGCGCGGGCACCGCTCGCCGAGGCGTGGCCGAGCGGCCACCAGGACCTGTGGATCGAGACGTTCTGAGCGCCGTGGCCCCCAACCGCGGGGCCGGCGGCGGGGTCGAGTACGGCGTGGAGTCATTGCGCGCCGGCGATCCGGCTGGGGTGGGTCCGTACCGGCTGCTCGGCCGGCTGGGTTCCGGCGGTATGGGGGAGGTGTTCCTGGGCAGCCGCGAGGACGGCCGGCTGGCCGCGGTGAAGATGGTGCACACCGCGCTGGCCGGCGACGCCCGGTTCCGGGTCCGGTTCGCCAGGGAGGTCACCACCGCGTGGGCCGTCGGTGGCCCCTGGGTTGCCGCCGTGCTGGACGCCGACCCGGCCGCCCCGGTGCCCTGGCTGGCGACCGAGTTCGTCGCCGGGCCGTCGCTGGACCGGGCGGTGGAGGTCGGGGGCCCGCTGCCGCCCGGGATCGCTGCCGTGACGGGCGTCCGGCTGGCCGGCGCGCTGGCCCGGTTGCACGCCCGGGGCGTGGTGCATCGGGACCTCAAGCCGTCCAACGTGCTGCTCACCGCCGGTGGCCCGCGCCTGATCGACTTCGGCATCGCGCGCGCCCTCGACGCGACGGCGATCACCCAGACCGGGACGGTGCTGGGCCCGCCGGGGTTCATGTCCCCGGAGCAGGCCCTCGGCGAGGAGGTGGGGCCGGCCGGCGACGTGTTCTCGCTGGCCGCCGTGCTCGCCTACGCCATCACCGGGCGCGGCCCGTTCGGCGAGGCCGGCAACCCCGTCGTGCTGATGCGCCGGGTCATCGACGACGAGCCGGACCTGGCCGGCGTCCCCGACGACCTCCGCGAGCCGCTGCAACGATGCCTGGCGAAGGCGCCGTCGGACCGGGTCGGCGCCGACGAGCTGGCCGACCTGCTGGCCGCTCACCAGGGCACCGAGGAGGGCTGGCCGCCGCCGGAGCTGGCCCGGCTGATGACGGCGCCGCCGCTGCCCGCCGTGCCGCCGGCACCGGGGGCACCGGGGACACCGGAGGCACGGCCGCGGCGGCCGCTCGGTCGCAGGGCGGTGCTCACCGGCGTCGGTGGGACGGCGCTCGCCGGCCTGGTCGCCGCCGCGCTCGCCCCCCGTGCCGAGGTCGTCCCCCGTATCGAGGTCGTCCGCCCTGAGGTCGTGCCCCTGCCCTCGCCGCCGCCCGGTACGGGCGCGCTGTGGACGTTCCGGGCCATCGACCGGGTCAGCGCCCTGGAGGTGGCCGGCGACACGGTGTTCGTCGGGGCCGGGGCCACCGTCACCGGGCTGGACGCCGCCACCGGACGGCAACGCTGGCTGCACAACGTCATTCTGGACGGCACCGGGCGGCTGGGCAGTGAGGTCACGCTGAGCGCGAACCCGGATGTGGTGTACGTGTCGACCGGGGGCAGCGTGGTGGCGCTGGACGCGGCGACCGGACAGCGGCGTTGGGCAACCCACATGGGGTACATCCCGCCGTACGAGGCAGTGGTTGGCGTGCGGGTCGCGGCGGCCGAGGACGTGGCCTATGCCACGGCGGCCAACAGGGTCGTCGCGCTGGATTCCGCGACCGGGCAGGTCCGCTGGACCCACCTGGTGGCACGGCGGTTCGCCGGCTCGCCCCGGGCGGAGGGCGGCCGAGTGTTCGTCACCTCCGACGCGGACATCGAGGCGCTCGACAGGGCCACCGGTGCGCCGCTGTGGCGCCGCGGCACCGGCGCGGAGTACTCCAGCTACCTCGCCGTGTCCGGGGGCCTCGTGGTGCAGACCAGCTGGCTGCTCGGGGTGGTCTGCGTCGACGCCGCGACCGGTGCGCCGCGATGGAAGGTCGACGGCGACCGGGTGCTCGGGCGGAACTCGGTTCCGGTGGTCGCGGGCGGGGTCGTCCTGATGTCCGGCCGCGACGAGCGGATCCATGCGCTGGAGCTGGACACCGGCACCGAGCGGTGGGCGCGGCCGGACCAGGCCGCCGGTGCCGGCACGGCGAACCTGACGCCGGCCGCCGACGGCGGGACCGCCTTCACCGGCAACTCCACGAACGGCCGGGTCTACGCGTTCGACCTGGCGACCGGGGCCACCCGCTGGCGGTACCGGACGGGCGCCGAGCTGACCGGGATCAACTACCTCGCCGCCCGCGCCGGCACCGTGTACCTGGCCGGGATCAGCAGCCCGACCGTGCAGGCGGTGAGGTCGGCATGAGCGTCGGGGCACAGGTGGCGCCGCTGCGCCCGTCCGACCCGACGGCGGTCGGCCCGTACCGGCTGCTCGGGCGGCTGGGCGCGGGCGGCATGGGGGAGGTGTTCCTGGGCCGGGGCGGCGGCCGGCTGGCGGCGGTGAAGGTGGTGCACCGGGCGCTCGCCGCACAGGAGCGGTTCCGCGAGCGGTTCGCGCGCGAGGTCGCCACGGTGCGGGCGATCGACGCCCCGTGGGCCTCGGCCGTGATCGACGCCGATGCCTCGGGGCCGAGGCCGTGGCTGGCCACCGAGTACGTCGCCGGGCCGTCGCTGGAGCACGCGGTGTCCTCGGCCGGCCCGCTGCCGGGGATCGAGGTGGCCGCGCTCGCCGCCCGGCTGGCCGGGGCGCTGGCCGAGCTGCACCCGCTCGGGGTTGTGCACCGCGACCTGAAGCCGTCGAACGTGCTGCTCGGCGCCGATGCCCCCAAGCTCATCGACTTCGGCCTGGCCAGGGCCGTCGACGACGCCGCCGTGACCCAGACCGGCCTGGTGCTGGGCACGCCCGCCTACATGTCGCCCGAGCAGGCGCTCGGCGCCGAGGTGGGCCCGGCCTCGGACCTGTTCTCGCTGGCGTCCGTGCTGGTCCACGCCGCGACCGGGGTCGGCCCGTTCGGCACCGCGAGCAACCCGGTTGCGATGCTGCGGCGGGTCTGCGACCAGGAGCCGGAGCTGGCCGAGGCGCCGGAGTGGCTGCGGCTGCTGGCGCGGGCGTGCCTGGCCAAGGACCCGGCCGCCCGGCCCACCGCCGCCGCGCTGGCCGGCCGGCTCGCCCGGCTGCCCGGCGCCGGTCGGGCGCCGTGGCCGCCGCCGGTGACCGCCGCGCGCATCGATGGGCTGTCCACCTCGGGGCCGCGCCGGCTCGACCGGAGGGCGCTGCTGGGCGGGCTCACCCTCGGGGCCGGCGCGGCCGTCGTCGCGGCAGTGGCGTGGGCGGCCGGCACCACGAGCCCCGACCCGTTCGCGGCCGGCCCGGCCGCCGGCCGGCTGCGCTGGAAGGCCCCGCTCGGGGCGGGGGTGGACCACGTGGCCGTCACCGACCGCGTGGTGTACGCGTCGGCCCAGGACAGCGCCGTCTACGCGCTGGACGCGGCCACCGGCCGTCAACTGTGGACGTTCACCACCCGGCACGTTCCGAGGCGGCCGATCCCCGTCGGCGGCACCGTCTACTTCGACGACGGCACCTACGCCTATGCGCTTGACGCGGGCACCGGGCGGCTGCGCTGGGACAAGGAGTTCGCGAGGATCACCTCGGCGAGCGGGGACACCCCGGTCGGGGTGATCTACGAGCACAACGTGTACACCGCCGTCGGGTACGACCCGTCGCGCGGCGACGTGCGGTGGCGGTACCCGTTTCCGGCCGACGACAGCCACGCCGACACCCCGACGGTGGCGGCCGACGGCCTGGTGCACCTGGCGTTCGACGCCACCCTGGTGACCCTGAACGGCGCGACCGGCATCCCGCTGTGGCAACTCCTGTGGCGAGGGGGCTGGCGGCGCAGGGTCGCGGTCACCGACGGCAAGGTCTTCGGCCTGGCCGACGGCGCCGTGGCGGCCTGGGGCGCACGCTCGGGGGTGGAGCTCTGGCGCAGCCCGCTCGAGGACGGCTTCACGGGCGGGCTGGTCGCCGCCGACCACACCGTCTACCACAGCGGCGGCTCCACGCTCACCGCCTGGGACGCGAACACCGGACAGGCGCGCTGGCGGGTGCCCGACGCGCCGGTTGGCGGCTTCGCGAGCCTCGACACCGTGCCGGCCGCGCTGGACGACACCCTCTACGCCGTCCAGCGGCGCATCGAGCGGTCCGCCCCGAGGGTGGTGCTGACCGCGCGCTCCACCGGCACCGGCGACGAGCGCTGGGACGTGCCGCTCGACGGGACGGACGCCGAGGGCGGTTCGCTGTCCTTCTCGACCCCGATGACCGCCGGTGGCGCCGTCTTCTTCGGCTCCGGGCCCGCTCAGGAGAGCACCCGCGACGGCGCCGTCTACGCGGTGGAGCTGGCCTGAGCCCTACTTCTTGAGGCGGCGGCTGCCGCCGTGCCAGTCCTGCTGCACACCCACCTCGCCGGTGTCGACACCGAAGGAGGGGAGCTGGGGCAGCTCGCGCAGGCTGCGCTTGAGCTCGGCGAAGCCGGGGAAGCCGGCCAGCCCGACGACGTGGTCCCACAGCTCGACCGACCGCTCCTCGTCGGGCAGGCGGCTGATCACCGGGCCGAAGAACGCCACCCCGTCCGGCGGGCCGAAGTGCAGGATCGGGGTGCCGACGTCCTTGCCGGTCAGCGACAGGGCCTCGTCGGTCTCGGCCTGTAGCTCGGCGTCCCAGGAGGTGTCGTCCAGGGCGTCGGCCAGCTCGGCGGGCAGGCCGGCCTGCTCCAGGACCGGCAGGACGAACTCCCGCGTGCCGCGCCGGCCGACGGCCTCCGCCTCGTCGGGCACGAACCCGCTCTCGAAGACGTGCGCGCCCATCGCCGCGTAGAGCGGGCCGACGGCATCGCGGCCGTGCTCGGCGCGGGCGCGCGCGGCGACCCGGAGCAGCCGCAGCCCGGCGGTGTGGCTGGCGGTGTACTCCGGCGGGAAGTGCGTGTCGTAGTCGATGTGCGCGTTGAGCAGCCGCAGCGAGATGAACCGCCAGTCCACCGAGTAGTCCCGTCGGGCCTGCACGATCCGGACCCACTTGCTGGTCAGCCAGGCGAACGGGCAGGTCGGGTCGAAGTAGAAATGGACGTCAGCCATGCCGAAAGCCTAAGCGCCGCCGTCGTCAGCGGCAGTCGATTCCGCCGGGGGGTGGGGTCAGGGTGGTGAGATAGTGCAGGACGGGTGCGTCGACGCAGGGCGCGTCGCCGACGAGGAAGACGCCGTGTTGTTTGCCGTGGTGGGTGATCAGCGGGCTGTGGAGCTGGTTGGCGAGCAGTCGGTTGCCGTCGTAGGTGGCGGCGGGGTCGTCGGTGGCGGCGACGACAACGAACGGCGGCAGGTTCGATACGTCGAATGTGTGTGGTGTGCTGGTGGGCGGGGCGGGCCAGAAAGCGCATCTGTCGAGCGGAGCCTGGCCGTGGAAGCCGCCGATGGCGAGGAACGGGGCGGCGGCGAATATTCGTTGTTGTTGGGTTGCCACCTCGGCGCGGTTGGGGATGCGCGGGCCGTCGAGGCAGAGTGTCGCGTTCTCCAGCGTGAGGTCCTCGGTGGTGTCGAATCGTTCGACGGTGGCACGCAGCGCGTCACCGTGGCCGGAGCGGAGTTGGCGCAGTCCTGTTGTGATTCCCGGCCAGCCGGATGGGCTGTAGAGCCCGTCCAGGACGCCTTGCAGCGCCTCGCCGGCGGTCAACGGCCGGTCGCCGGCCGGAACCGGTCGGGTGAGCAGCGGTCTGAGGATCGTGTGCAGGACGCGCGTGGCCTGCCGAGGGTCGGTGCCCACCGGGCAGTCGCGGTGGCGGGCGCAGTCGGCGGCGTAGGCGTCGAAGGCGCGCTGCATGCTGCCGTAGTACTTCGCCATGTCGATCACCGGGCCGTCCAGCGGCTCACCGCTGTCGAGCACCATGGCACGAACCCGGTCCGGAAACGCCTGCGCGTAGGCGGCACCGAGCCGCGTGCCGTAGGAGTAGCCAACATAGGTCAGTTTCGGATCGCCGAGGACGGCGCGGATGAGGTCGAGATCCCGGGCGGTCTCCCGGGTTCCTAGGCGCCCCAGGAGTTGCGTACCCGTGCGTTGGATGCATTTGGCGACGTAGTCCCGGTTGTTGCGTTCGGTTGCGTCGACTCCGGCCGGGGTCCAATCGGTTTCGATGTCGTCGGGGCGCATCGCCGCGTTCTCCTCGGGGGTGAGGCACTGGATCCGAGGGGTGGACGCGCCCGATCCGCGCGGATCGAAGCCGACCACGTCGAACCGGTCGCCGAGTGCCTTGGCACCGAGGGTGGCCGTGCGCAGGCCGAGCGTGCCCGGCCCGCCGGGATTGAGTACCACCGACCCGATCCGGTCGCCGCGCGCGCGGTGCCGGGAAATCGCGACCTGCGCCGTCGGGCCGGAAGGCAGATCGTAATCGATCGGCACCAGCACCCGGGCGCATTCGATATCGGGACCGAGCTGGGGGCCGTCGGGAGTGAAGCCGGAGCATGGGCTCCATGTGATGTGCTGGTCGTAGTACTTGGCCAGCCCGGTGTCATTGGTCGATCCGGGGGTCGATCCGGTACACGCGGTGCCGACAGCGAATACGACGGCCATCGCCGCGGCGGCGCCGATTACCCGAACGTACATGGGTCGCGCCTGTCTCGAAAAAGCAATTGTCACGCCACCTGACGGTATGTTCGCCACGCTCCCTGACATATCAGGGAGCTCCCGAATCCGCGGTCAGGCTAACCTCGCGTCGACTCCGGAGCGAAATCATTTGGTGAACGTCATGGTCGCGAATTGTGCCCTCGGTTCTCGCTCGGCGTGCGGATGGCGTTGCGGTAGCGCTCGGCCAGGGTGCGCAGCTGCTCGACCAGCTCGGGCGGATCCTCGACGGTGAAGTCGACGCCGAGCAGCCCGAGGTGCACCGCGAGGGCCTGCACGCTGTCCGCGCCGGTGTGCAGGACGCAGGTGTCCGCGTCCACCGCCCGCACGGTGCCCACCGCGGCGTTGATCCGCTCGCCGACGACCTCCGCCGCCGCGTGCACGGTCACCGAGGCCCGGTAGCGCCACGCCGCCGAGGACACCCCGCGCATCACCCGCTCGACCACGTCCTCCGGCGGCTGGCGCGGGGCGAACCGGGGGCCGGCCGGGGCGCGCGGGACGAGCCGGTCGACCCGGAACGTCCGCCAGTCCGCGCGGTCCAGGTCCCACGCCACCAGGTACCAGCGCCGACCCCAGTTCACCAGCCGGTACGGCTCCACCTCGCGCACGCTCGCGGCGCCGTCGTGGCCCCGGTAGTCCAGGCGCAGCCGCTGGTGGTCGCGGCAGGCGGCGGCCAGCGCGGTCAGCGTCTCGGCGGCGACCCGTGGTCCGGGCTCGTCGCGGGGCACCGGCACGGTGTGGGTCTGCAGCGCGTTCACCCGCCGGCGCAGCCGGGACGGCAGCAGCCGCTCCAGCTTGGTCAGCGCGCGCAGCGAGGTCTCCTCGACGCCGGCGATGGTGCCGCCGGCCGCGGTGCGCAGGCCGATCGCGACGGCGACGGCCTCCTCGTCGTCCAGCAGCAGCGGCGGCAGCCGGGCGCCGGCGCCGAGCCGGTACCCGCCGACGTTGCCCCGGGTGCCGTGCACCGGGTAGCCCAGCGCGCGCAGCCGCTCGACGTCCTTGCGGACCGTCCGGGTGCTGACCTCCAGGCGGGCGGCCAGCTCCGGACCCGTCCAGTCCCGGGGTGCCTGCAGCAGCGACAGCAGGTGCAGCAGCCGGGCCGAAGTCTCCATCACCCTTGCGAGAATGCCAGCGCTACAGGAACGAAACCTTCCTAATAGGCCCGTAGCGTCGAGGTCATGGGAAACAACACCGAGATCACGCCGTTCCGCGTCGACGTCCCCCAGGCCGACCTCGACGACCTCGCCGACCGGCTGGCCCGGGTCCGCTGGGCGAACGAGCTGCCGGCCGACCAGGTCACCGACGGGATCCAGAAGGGCCCGGTCCGGCCGGGCTGGGAGTACGGGGTGCCGCTGGAGTACGTGCAACGGCTGGTGGCGCGCTGGCGCGACGGCTACGACTGGCGCGAGTGGGAGGCGAAGCTCAACGAGTACCCGCAGTTCACCACGGAGATCGACGGGCAGAACATCCACTTCCTGCACGTGCGCTCGCCCGAGCCGGACGCCACCCCGCTGATCCTCACCCACGGCTGGCCCAACTCCGTGTTCGAGTACCTGAACGTGATCGGCCCGCTCACCGACGCGTTCCACCTGGTGATCCCGTCGCTGCCGGGCTTCGGCTTCTCCGGGCACACCCGCGAGAACGGCTGGAACCGCTACCGCACCGCCCGGGCGTGGGCCGAGCTGATGCGCCGGCTCGGGTACGGGCGGTACGGCGCGCACGGCAACGACGCCGGTTCCTACGTCGCCCCGGAGCTGGGCCGCGTCGACCCCGAGCACGTGATCGGCGTGCACGTCACGCAGCTGTTCTCGTTCCCGTCCGGCGACCCGGCCGAGTTCGACGGGCTCACGCCGAGCGAGCTGGAGCAGGTGCAATTTCTCAAGTACTTCGACGACAACATGTCCGCCTACGCCAAGCTCCAGCAGACCGCCCCGCAGAACCTGGCGCACGCCCTGGCCGACTCGCCGACCGGCCAGCTCGCCTGGAGCGCCCAGCTGCTCTCCGGCACCGACGACGACCACGTGCTCACCAACGCCACCCTGTACTGGCTGACCAACACGGCCGCCTCGTCCGCGCGGTTCTACTACGAGGACCACCACGCCGAGCACCCGAGCGAGCCGACCACCGCCCCGACCGGCCTGGCCAGCTTCGCGTTCGACTTCACCCCGCTGCGCCGCTTCGCCGAGCGCGACCACCGCAACATCGTGTCCTGGAACGAGTACGAGCGCGGCAGCCACTGGGCCACCCAGGACGCCCCCGACCTGCTCGTCGACGACATCCGAGGCTTCTTCCGCCGGGTCAGCGGTTGATCAGCGGTTGATCCAGGGGCCGTCGTGGGCGGCGGCGAGGGTGGGGTCCTCGCCGTGCGCCTCGTCGGTGAGCAGGGTGCGCATCGCGCGCCACGCCACGGCCGGGTCGGACAGTGCGTGGTAGATCGGCGGGATCGGCTTGTCCACGCCGGCGAGGGTGTACGCGGCGATCATCCCGGCGTGCGCGGAGTACTCCACGGTGAACACGACGTCCTCGGGGATCTCCACGAACTGGCCGACGAAGGCGAAGTTCTCCGCGCCCGGCGGCACCACCGGCGGGCGGTCGCCGGGCTCGCGCGGCTGGAACTGGGCGTCGATGTAGGGCATCTGGACGTGGGTGACGGTGGTGGTTTCCCGGGTGCGGGCGTTGACCCGCTCGTCGAAACCCAGGTGACCGAGCAGCTCGTCGAGGATCTCGGCGCCGGTCGACCGCTCGATCGTCTTGCCGGTGTGGTCGCCGGGAGTGTCGCTGAACAGCGCGTAGCCCCACAGCGTGGACGTGCCGGCGAGCTGGTCACGGAAGTGCGGCTGGTGCGGCACGACGATCGAGAGCAGCCAGCTCGACCGGTGCCAGGTCATCAGGTTGCCCTCGCCCGGCGGGTTGCCGGTGTACTGCTCGATCGCGTCCAGCAGGTCGGGGGCGTGCATGGTCAGCGTGAACGACTTCCACTTCGTCTCCTCCACCGGCCCGTAGAACCGCTCCGGCCGGCCGAAGTCGTCGAACTTTCGCGCGAGCTTCTCCCAGAGGGTCCAGCTCGCGTCGCGCTTGTCCAGGATCAGCTCGGTGGTGGTGTCGTCGCCGGCGTAGTCGGTGTCGGCGGTCATCGAGCCGAGCGTCACGATCGCGTGGTCGCCGGCGCCCAGCTCGATCACGGACGGGCCGTTCGCGTCCCGGATGTGCAGCGCGGTCACCCGCCGGGAGCCGGTGTCGCCGGCGAAGTCGACGTCCTCCACCCGGGTGCCGAAGCGCACGTCCACGCCCCGGTCGGTGAGCCAGGCCTCGATCGGCCTGATCACCGAGTCGTACTGGTTGTAGACGCTGCGCCGCACGCCGGCCAGGGTGTCGATCCGGTCGAACTCCTGGGTGAACCGCAGGAAGTAGCGTTTCAGCTCGATCGCGCTGTGCCAGCTCTGGAACGCGAAGGTGGTGCGCCACAGCGTCCAGAAATGGCTGGAGAAGAACTCCTCGTCGAAGAAGTCTGTGATCCGGCGCGCGCCGATGACCCGCTCCGGCAGCGCCAGCAGCCGCAGCAGCGCCACCCGGTCGCGCGGCCGGAAGCCCAGCTCGGACGCGTCGGCGATGGTGCGGTCAGGGTTGACGATCCGTGCCCTGGAGTGCGGCGGCAGCGCCGGGTAGAACTCGCGGAACTCGGCCAGCACCGAGCGTGACGGGTCCTCCAGGCTCGGGATCGTGTCCAGCAGGTTCCACAGGCACTGGTAGGCCTCCTCCTCGAACATCCGCCCGCCCCGGGTGACGTAGGCCGGGAGCTTCTGCTCGGCGGGGACGGGGGAGCGGGCGCCGTCCATGGACCCGCCGGTGACGTCGAGCTGTTCGAGGAAGTGGATGTGCTCGCCCGGGATGCCGGCGTCGCGGATCAGGAACGCGGCCGAGGACATGGTCGCGATGCCGCCGCCGACCATCCAGACGTGCGAGTCCTTGGTCAGTGTCATGAAGGGCTCCTCACAGCTGGCCGAGGGTGACGTTGACCGCCTGGGGCCGGCCGTCCCTGACGAACGCCACCGGGACCTGGTCGCCGGGCTTGACCGAGGCCAGCGCCTTGTTCAGGTCGACGATCGTGCGGGTCTCGGTGTTCGCGACCTTGGTGATGATGTCGCCGGCGCGCAGGCCGGCCTTCTGGGCGCCGCCGCCGGGCAGCACCTCGACCACGCCGGCGCCGGTGAGCCGGTCGGCGAAGTCGATCACCGTGCGGGCGACCACGCCGAGGGCGGCGCGGCCGGAGTTGGTCACCTTGCCGTCGGCGATGATCTGGTCGGCGATCCGCCTGACGGTGTTGCTGGAGATGGCGAACCCGATCCCCGGCGCGGCGCCGCCCAGCTGCGCGTCGGTGGCGGCCAGGGTGGGGATGCCGATTACGTTGCGGTTCATGTCGACCAGCGCGCCGCCGCTGTTGCCCGGGTTGATCGCCGCCGAGGTCTGGACCATGTCGGCGATGCTGGTGCCGCCCGGGGAGGCCTGGCTGCGCGGCTCGGTGACGGTGCGCCCGACCGCCGAGACGATCCCGTCGGCCACGCTGCTGGACAGCCCGAGCGGGTTGCCCATCGCGAGCACCAGCTGCCCGACCGCGAGCTTGCTGGAGTCGCCGAAGGTGGCCGGCCGCACCGGCACCGGCCCGTCCACCTTGATCACCGCGAGGTCGTCGGGGGGATAGCTGGCGACCAGCGTGGCCGGCGTCGGCGTGGTGCCGGTGGCGAAGGTGACCTGGAAGCGGGTGTCGGTGCCCACGACGTGCGCATTGGTGACGATGTGGCCCTTGTCGTCGTACACCACCCCGGACCCGAGCCCGCTGTCGCTGGTGATCTGCACGACGGACGGCAGCACGTCGCGCACCACCTGCTCGTAGCCGGACTCGGTGGCCGCCGTGCCACCCTGGCCGGGCGACTCGCCCGGCGGCGCGGCCGGTGGGGCCTTCGGCGGCCCGGTGACCGGCGGGGCCGTGCTGCACCCCACGAACCCCACGAACACCGCTACCACCGCGACCGCTGTGACCGCCACCCCCGCCGCGGCGGCCGTCGTGGCCCGGAGACCGGTCATCAGCGTGCGCATCTGGACTCCCCGGCTACGTCACGTTCACCCCGTTTGTCACAGCAGGCCGACTATGTGCGGACTTCGCGGCCCCAGACAACACAGACCACCCGTGCGAGCGGCCCCCGGAAGGGGCGCTACATCTCCATGCCGTTCGAGCCCATGAGCGGGCGGACCTCCACGGCGCCGGTGCCGGCGGCCGGGAGCCGGGCGGCGATCGCGATCGCCTGCTCGGCCCCGTCGCAGTCGACCACGAGGTAGCCGGCCAGGCGCTCCCCGGACTCCAGGTACGGCCCGGCCGCGGTGGTCACGGCCCGGTCGCGCACCCGCACGGTCGTGGCGTTGATCGGGTCGGCCACCGGGGCGTGGTCGATCAGCTCGCCGGAGTCGATGATCTCCTCGGTCGGCTCGACGCCCTCGTGCGCGCCGCCGTAGACCAACAGCAGGTACTTCACGCCCCGCGCTCCTCCCTGACCGCCCGGTGACGGCCTCACCCGGTGGTCGGAGCGCGCGGCCGGTTCTTGACGTGTGTGACTCAGATCACATCGTCGGTCGGACCCGGTGAGTTCGGGTTCGCCACGCCGTCGAACCCAGACATGAGCAGCTTCGCTACAGAGTTCTTCCGCAACCGGGTCGGCGGCCGGGCGGCGGCGGTCGGGACCGTCGTCAGGGTGCTCAGCGCGGTGGTGTTCGCCCCGGCCGCGCTGGCCAAGTTCGTCGACCTCGACATGGCGACGCGGGGCATGGCCGGCTTCGGCTACCCGGCCACGCCGCTGCTGCCGCTGGCGCTCGGGGTGCTCGAGATGGGCGGGGCGCTGCTGTTGCTGGTCGGGCTGGGCACCCGGCTGGTGGCGTTCGGGCTGGGCCTGGTGATGATCGGCGCGACCGTCGCCAACGTGCGGTTCTTCCCGGAGATGACCCCGCTGACAGTGGTGTTGTTCGTGTTCATGGCCTACCTGCTCTGGGCCGGCCCCGGCGCCCTCGCGGTGGACAACCGGCTGCGCGCCCGGCTCACCGGGGCTGGCCCCACAGCTCGCGCAGCGCGGCGTTGACCTCGGCGGGCCGCTGGGTGTGCGGGTAGTAGCCGGGCACGGCCAGCAGGCGGGCGCCGAGGGCGTCGGCCACCGCGTCCGCGCAGGCCACCAGCGCCTCGCCGACGTTGCGGCGGTACAGCTCCGGGTCGCGCCAGGTGCCTCGGATCACCAGGCTCGCCACGCCGGCGTCGCGCAACGCGGCCAGCGGCACCGGCACCTCCGTGCCCCCGGCGGTCCACCAGCAGCAGCCGGTACCGGTCCGCCAGCGGGCGCTGCGCGGCGAACCCGTACGCGTCGTCGTCTCCCCAGGTGAAGATGTTGTGCGCGAAGACGGCCGGCGCACCGGCACCCCCGGTCTCGTCCCACACCGTCACGTGCACTGTCTCGGCGGCCATCGCCTGAGGTTAGGGTGGAGCCATGCGTTGACGCCTGCCCGGCAGCCGGGCACCCCCGTCGTCTCCTTCGTGCCATCGACCCCGAACACGACAGCCACGAAGGAGATCTCCTCATATGAGCACGTCCATCGACGTCCCCGCCGAGCTGGCCGAGCTGCACGACAAGGACGGCGGCCGCGACTGGATCGCCGCGCTGCCGAGGCAGGCGGCCGAGTTCCTGGACCGCTGGCAGCTGCGCCCGGAAGGCCCCACCTGGCACGGCATGGCCTCGCTGGTGTTGCCGGTGACCAGGGCGGACGGCGTGCCCGCCGCGCTCAAGCTGCAACGCGTCACCGACGAGACCGAAGGCGTCGCGCTCGGCCTGCTGACCTGGGACGGCGACGGCATCGTGCGGGTGCTCGACCACGACCCGGACACCGGCACCATCCTGCTGGAACGGCTGGACGAGACCCGCCCGCTGACCGCCGTGGCCGACGACACCGAGGCGCTGCGGATCCTCGCCGGGCTGCTCGCGCGCCTGGTCGCGGTGCCGGCGCCGCCGGGCCTGCGCCGGCTGGGCGACATCGCCGCCGCCATGCTCGACCAGGTGCCGCACGCGGTGCCCACGCTGTCCGACCCGGCGCAGCGGCGGCTGGCGCGGGCCTGCGCGTCCGCCGTGGCCGAACTGGTCGGCGAGCCCGGCGACCGGCTGCTGCACTGGGACCTGCACTACGAGAACGTGCTCGCCGCCGAGCGCGAACCCTGGCTGGCGATCGACCCGGTGCCGCTGGCCGGCGACCCGTGTTTCGAGCTGATGCCGGCGCTGCACAACAGGTGGGACGAGGTGGTCGCGACCGGCGACGTGCGCGGCGCGGTGCTGCGCCGCTTCGACCAGCTGACCGAGGCGCTCGGCCTGGACCGGCAGCGGGCCAGGGGGTGGACGCTCGGGCGGGTGCTGCAGAACACCCTGTGGGACATCGAGGACGGCGGGACGAAAATGGACCCGACCCAGGTCGCCATCGCGACGGCGATGCTGGAGCGTCGTTGATCGATACGCCCGAGCGTCCGGCCGTCGCGAGAAGTTAACACAACCGTTTCGCGCTCCCGGCGATCATCATGACCAGAGGCGGGGACCGAGCCGATGATGACCTACCGGGGGTGGTTGGGGATGTCCGACGGGCCGAGCGCGGAGCCTTGGCACTGCGGCGAGCCTCGGCCCGTCGGGCGGGAGCACCCGGTGTGGACGTACCTCGCGATCATCGTCGGCACCGCGGTGGTCGCCGGCCTGGTCGTGCACCACTGGTATCGGGGGCAGGTGGGGGATGTGATGGTCGGGCTGGTCCTGGGCGTGGCGTTGGCGATGGCGGCGGCCGCGCTGCGGCGGGTGGGCGGCGGTCGGTTCGTTCCACGACAGCGGCTGACGTTCCGGCTGGCGGCGGACTCTGCCGAGGCCAGGGAGCTGGCGGTCGCGGCGCTGCGCGAGCTCTCCGCGCGGCGGGTGCGCGCGGAGAACCCGCTGGTGGTCGAGGCGTGGACGGGCATGAGCTGGCAGAGCTGGGGCGAGCGGGTCAGGATCGAGCTCTGGCCGGTCGAGGGGATGACCGACGTCGTGGTGTCCAGCAACCCCCGGTTGTGGCTCACGCTGGTGGACTGGGGCAAGGGCCGAGGCAACGTCGAGACGGTCGCGCGCGGGATGCGCGGGCTCATGCCGGGCTGAACGTGAACGAGGCGGGCAGGGTGTAGTGCCAGCCCTCCCGCCAGCCGAAGGGGGCGTCGACGAGGTTCTCGATGGCGGCCCCGGCCAGCAGGCAGTCGAGCGCCCATTTGTTGGCCGAATGGGAGATCAGCAGGACGCGCCGGCCGTCCCAGCCGGTGGCCAGGTCGTGCAGGAACTCGCCGGTGGCCGCGATGACCTGGCGGTAGCTCTGGCCGCCGGGGTAGGGGTCGTCGATGTGGCGCGCGCGCAGGGGCGCGAGGACGTCGACCGGGCAGCCGTTCAGCTCGCCGTAGTCGCACTCGCGCAGCCGTGGGTCCTGGTGGATGGGGACGTCGGTGCCGGCGAAGGCGATCTCCGCTGTCTCGACGGCCCGGTGCAGGTCGGAGACGAACACGGCCGCGAGCCCGGTGTCCCGGCGCCGGTCGCCGAGCTCGGCGGCGAGCTTGCGGCCCCGTTCGGAGAGTGTGCCCGGCAGCCAGCCGGTCGCGATGAGCTTCTCGTTGTCCTCGGTCAGCGAATGTGTCTCGTAGACGATCTCGACGGCCATGCGGGAGAGTCTCTCGCGCCGTATGGCGAGCTATGCGGCACCCGGGCCGAACACCCGGGTCACCAGCTCGCGGCGGCTGCGGACGCCGGCCTTGGCGAAGATCGACTTGAGGTGGCCCTGGACGGTGTGCCGGGAGATGAACAGGCGGGACGCGATCTCGGCGGTGTCCCAGCCCCGCAGGACCAGGTCGGTCAGCTCGCGCTCGCGGGCGGTGAACCCGTAGGCGGCCGAGATCAGCGGCGCGACCGAGGGCGGGCTCGCGGCCTGCAGGACGATCGCCACCCGCCCTGAGCCGCCGCCCGTGGCCGGCGAGCCGTGCAGCTGGACCCACCGGCCCGACCCGCCGAGCACGCGCGTGCTGGCCTGCCCGCCGTCGCGCCTGACCCGCTCGGCGACCGCGAGCAGCGCGAACGGCAGCGGTTCGGGTCCGGCGCCGGCGTCGAGGTCGTCGAGCCAGGCCCTGGCCGGCCCGGTGATCGACTCCACCCGCCCGTCCCGGTCGAGCAGGAGCACGCCCGGCCACAGCGCCGCCGCGTCGCCCACCGTCCTGGCGTGCACGCCCGCGGTGCGCAGCCCCCGGCCGAGCAGCGGCGCCACGGCGTGCGCGAAGTCCCGCTCGTCCTCGGTGAAGTCGCCGGGCGCCTCCCGGAAGAGCGCGAAGCAGCCCCAGCAGGCGCCGTCCACGACCAGCGCCGCGCGCAGCTCGCCGGTGACGTTGACCGGTCGCAGCAGCTCGCGGTAGCGCGGGCTGCGGTCCAGCCGGCCCTCGGTCGCCTCGCTGAGCACGCCGCTGTGCCGGCGCGCGCCGGCCAGCCCGACGAACGAGTTGTAGTCGCCGCTCAGGTACGCCAGCTCGGCGACCCGGGCATCGGGCGGCGGCATGTGCGTCGCGTGGAGGCCGGTCTCGATCAGCGACGCCGGGTCCATGGTGTGCCAGCAGCCGGCCTCGTGCGGCACGGCCGAGGCGAGCAGCCCGGTCGCCTCGTCCAGGAACGCCGCGATGTCCAGCCGGGCCTCGGACAGCCGCGCCACGCGCTCCCGGACGCGGGCGCGGGTGTCGTGTCTCACACCTGCCAGAGTAGGACGATCATGCTCCAGATACCCCACAAATGTGGCATAGCCGCTGGTCGGGGCGCTCCGTAGCGTTCGGGCAGAACACGGGCCGAGGGGGTCGACATGTCAGTACCGGGTATGAGCGTGGTGCGCGCGGGCGAGGGGCCGTCGCACTGGCTGGTGGGGGACACCCACACGATCAAGGCCACGGCCGCGTCGACCGGCGGCGCGTTCGGCCTCGTCGAGGTGTCCGTGCCACCCGGGTCCGGGCCGCCGCCGCACGTGCACACCCGGGAGGACGAGTCGTTCTACCTGCTCGACGGGGTGCTCGAGGTCGCGGCGGGCGGCCAGGTGTCCCTGCTGCGCCCCGGCGACTTCGCGTTCCTGCCGCGCGGCGTCCCGCACTGGTTCACCAACCCGGGCGTGGCCGCGGCCCGGGCACTGATCCTGGTCACGCCCGGGGGCTTCGAGCGGTTCTTCGCCGAGGCCGGCGAACCGGCCCGCCCCGGCGAGCAGGCCCCGCCGTTCCACCCCGACCAGGCCGAACGCCTCACCGAGCTGACCCGGCGCTACGGCGGCGACCTCCCGGCGCTCACCACCTGAGAGGAAGCCCGTCATGCCCGACGCGCACACCGTCTTCACCGCGGTCGACTCGCTGGACTCCCGTGTCATGATCGCGCTGTTCGCCGAGGACGGCACCATGGTGTTCGGCAACCGTGAGCCGATGCGGGGCCGGGAGGCCATCGTGGCCGGGGTCGAGGCGTTCCTGTCGACGATCAGGGGCCTGCGCCACGACATCCGGCGTGAGTGGACCGTCGGGGCGGACACCATTGCCGAGACCGACGTGACCTACACCCGCCACGACGACAAGCGGGTCACCATCCCCGCCGTGTCCATCTGGCGGGTCCGCGACGACGGCCTGATCACCGACTACCGGGTGTTCTACGACCCGTCCCCGCTGTTCGCCGCGTAGTCCTCGGCCAGCACCCCGCGCAGCGCCGTCGCGAAGGCGTCCGGATCGGTGACGAAGCCCATGTGGTCGCCCGGGAGGTCGGCCACCGGCGCGTCCAGCCGCGCGGCCAGCGCCGTCGAGGTGCGGTGGCAGAGCTGGCCCCGCGAGGCCGTTCCGATGCCGACCACGATCCGGGTGCCGGCCGCGCGCAGGGCGTCGATGTCGGGGCGGTGGCGGGTGGTCGGCCGGAGCATGTGGGCGAGCATGTAGTCGCCGTTGGCCTGCGCCACCTCCGGCGGCAGCGACGGGTCGGACAGCGGCGGCGCCTCGCCGTCGCCCGGGATCTCGAAGCCGCTCAGCGCGAAGAACTTCCCCCACGCGGCGTCCGTGTCGCCCCGGCGGTGGGTGTCGTACACGTCGTCGATCGCCACGCGCAGCTCCGCGCGGTCGGGCAGCAGCTCGATCAGCGGCGGTTCGTGCGCGACCAGGGTGCGCACCCGCTCGGGGTGGTGGGCGACCAGCTCGAGCGCGGTGATCGCCCCGCCGCTGGTGCCGAGCACGGACGCCGGCTCGTCGCCCAACGCCGCCAGCACGCGCCGCGCGTCGTCGGCACGCAGCTCCGGCGTCGAGTCCTGGGTCGGGTCGTCCAGCGGGCTGTGGGAGATGCCCCGGGGGTCCGTGGTCACCACCGTGTACTCGTCGGCGAGCCGGTCGGCCAGCGGCGCGAACGGGTAGCTCTCCATCGGCGCGCCGATCAGCAGCAGCACCGGGCCAGAGCCCCGGACCTCGTAGTACAGCCGCGCGCCCGGCACCCGAAGGGTGTGTGTGGTCGTCATCTCTGTCGTCCTCCTGACGGGTAACTGGGTCGATTTCTGTCGGTGGTCGTCGTTAGCGTCGGCCCCGGCTACCGGTACTGACCGGGCCCGGCCTGTGATCTGGTCGGGACGGAGCATGGGATTCGGACACGCTCCTGTTGCACCTGCGTGCGTGGCGCAGGTCATGTGGGTTCGAGCGATGAGTTGTGACGGGCCGGCGGGTCTCAACCCGGGAGACCACCGGCGAGGAGAGGACGTAGTGATGAGTACCGCCGCCCCCGAGGTACGGAAGGCGACCCGGCGCGAATGGGTCGGCCTTGCCGTGCTGGCGCTGGCCTGCCTGCTGTACGTGATGGACCTGACGGTGCTGCACCTCGCGGTGCCGGCGATCACCGAGGACCTCAAGCCGACCAGCACCCAGCTGCTGTGGATCATCGACGTCTACGGGTTCATGGTGGCCGGTGCGCTGGTCACCATGGGCACGCTCGGTGACCGGATCGGCCGGCGGCGGCTGCTGCTCTGGGGCGCGGCGGCGTTCGGGCTGGTGTCGCTGCTGGCCGCGTTCTCCACCAGCGCGGAGATGCTGATCGTCAGCCGCGCGCTGCTGGGCATCGCCGGCGCCACGGTGGCCCCCTCGACGCTGTCGCTGATCTTCCACATGTTCCAGGACCCGAAGGAGCGGACCACCGCCGTCGGCATCTGGATCGGCGCGTTCTCCGCCGGCAGCGCGGTGGGGCCGGTGCTCGGCGGGCTGGTGCTGCAGGCGTTCTGGTGGGGCTCGGTGTTCCTGCTGGCGCTGCCGGTGATGGGCGCGCTGCTGGTCCTCGGGCCGAAGGTGCTGCCGGAGTACCGCGACCCCAACGCCGGCCGGCTGGACCCGATCAGCGCCGGGATGTCGGTGGTCGCGCTGCTCGCGGCGGTGTACGGGCTCAAGCAGATCGCTCAGGACGGCGTGACGGCGGTGTCGGTGCTGGCCATCCTGGTCGGCGTGGCGGTCGGGGCGCTGTGGGTGCGCCGGCAGCGGCGCCGGGAGGACCCGATGATCGACGTCGGGCTGTTCCGGATCAGGACGTTCAACTCCGCGCTGGCGGTGAACTTCCTGGCGATCTTCGTGATGGTGGGCTACTTCCTGTTCATCTTCCAGTACCTGCAGCTGGTGGCGGGCATGTCCGCGCTGGTGGCGGGGCTGTGGTCGCTGCCGTCCGCGGTGGGCTTCGTGATCAGCTCGCAGCTCGCGCCGAAGCTGCTCAGCGGGGTGCGCCCGGCCTACGTGGTCGCCGGCGGGCTGGCCATCTCGGCGGTCGGGCTGGTCATCCTGACGCAGGTCGAGGTGGCGACCGGGCTGGTCTCGCTGGTGCTGGCGTCCGTGGTGATCTCGATCGGGATGGGCCCGGTGTTCGGGCTGACCACCGAGATGATCGTGGGCTCGGCGCCGGAGGAGAAGGCCGGCGCCGCGTCGGGCATCTCGGAGACGGCCGCCGAGCTGGGCGGCGCGCTGGGCATCGCGGCGCTGGGCAGCATCGGCGTGTCGCTGTACCGGGGTGGGATCGCGGACGGCCTGCCCGCCGGCGTCCCGGCCGACGCCGCGCACCAGGCCACCGACACCCTGGGCGGGGCGATCAGCGCCGCGTCCCGGTTGCCGGCCGAGCTGGGCGCGGAGCTGGTCGCCGTGGCGCAGCGCGCGTTCGTGTCCGGCCTGGTCTGGACCTCGGCGGTGGCCGCGGTGATCGCGGCGGTGATCGCGGTGGTGGCGGCGGTGGCGCTGCGCGGCGCGGGCACGCCGTCGCCGAACGCCGCGGACGCCACGGACGAGGACGTGGACGACACCGCGCCGGAGCTGGAGGAGCCGGCGGCCAGCCGCACGCACTGATCGTTGCGGGGGTGTTAGGGGTTTCGTGATACCGACGGTGCCCGTGAGGCGGTAACGTGCCCGCGTGCCCGAGCTGCCGCCGGAGTACCTGGACCCCAACACCCCGCCCGACGTGGTCGTCACGGACCGGGTGCGCCCGCCGATCGAGGACCCCACCCTCGGCGAGCCACTCGGTCCGCCCGCGCCGGACCTGCCGTCCGTCCCGGACTCGCCGGCGCGCCGGCTGGTCACCATCGGCGACTCGCTGACCCACGGCATGATCAGCGGCGCGGTGTTCCGCACCGACCTGTCCTGGCCCGCGCTGGTCGCCGAGAACCTCGGCGCGGGGCCCTTCACGCACCCCACCTACGCCGGTCCGCTGGACGGCCTGCCGCTCAACCTGGAGACCGTGCTGCGCCAGCTCCAGGACCGCTACGGCGAGGACCTCAACCTGGCCGAACGGATCGGCCTGCCGGTGACGCTGCAACGGCTGGTCGACGCCAACGAGGACTACTGGGAGCGCGGCGACGGACACCGCCCGCCGCCCACCGACGTCCGCTACGACAACCTGGGCATCTACGGCTGGGACGTGCGCGACGCGCTGTCCTACTCCGCCGCCCGGGCCACCGCCCGCGCCAACCTCCCCACCCACGACGACCTGCTCGGCGCCAAGCCGGAGAACGACAACGACATCGCCGCCGCCTCGGTGCTCGCCCCGTTCGGCCCCGATGCCGCCCAGCTCGACGCCGCCGCCCGGCACGGCGCCGACGGCGGCATCGGCGCGCTGGTGATCATGCTCGGCGCCAACAACGCGCTGGGCTCCGTGATCGACAAGAACCCCCGCTGGTCCGGCCCCGGCTTCGACGACCTGGACAGCAAGGAGGCGTTCAACGTCTGGCGCCCCAGCCACTTCGCCCAGGAGTACGCCAACCTGGTCGCCGCGCTGCGCCCGATCGCGGCCCGGACCGTGCTGCTGGCCACCGTCCCGCACGTCACGATCGCGCCCATCGCCAAGGGCATCAACCCGGACAACCCCGGCCAGAAATGGCGCGAAGGCAGCCGCTACTTCCCCTACTACGTCGACCCCTGGATCGACGAGCGTTCCTTCCGCCCGTCCAAGCACCGCCACCTCACCCACCAGCAGGCGCGCGCGATCGACTCGGCGATCGACCAGTTCAACGACACCATCACCGAGGCCGTCCGCCAGGCCCGGCGCGAGGGCCGCGACTGGCAGGTGCTCGACCTGTGCGGCGTCCTGGACGGCCTGAGCTACCGCCGCTTCGCCGACGACCCGGCCGCCGCCGCCCGCAACGACTGGCGCCGCTTCGGCATCCCCCCGGCCCTTGCCGACCTGGACACCCGCTTCTTCTCCTCGGACAAGACCGGCCGCCACGCCGGCGGCCTGTTCGGCCTGGACGGCGTCCACCCGACCACCTGCGGCTACGGCATCGTCGCCCAGGCCGTCCTGGACATCCTCGCCCCCGGCACCACCATCGACTTCGCCGCCCTACGCACCCGCGACACCCTCAACACCCACCCTCCACCCCTCCTGGCGTCCATTTTCGAGCTCCTGGCCCCCTTCCTAACCTGGTTCGTCTCACCCCCACCGCAACCGCCCCCGGCCTAGGGCGCCAACGCCCCCAGCGTCCGCCGGCCGTCCGGATCTCCCTCGGTGGCCGGGACCAGCGCGATCTCGTCGAGCCCGGCCTCGGAGTAGGCCCGGATGCGGGCACGAACGGCCTCCACGTCACCCACCAACCCAACGGTCTCGACCGCCCACCGGGGCAGCGCGGCGAGCAGCTCGGCTCGCGGAGCGCCCTCGTCCGCCAGACGCACCGCGTCGTGCAGCCCGGACTCGAGGAACACCTCCCGATACCCGCGCACCGTGAGGTACCCGGCGACGCTGCCCAGGATCTGGTCGTACGACTCCGCCGTCGGGTCCACCGCCGCCGGAAGCCACGCGGCCAGCGTCGGCGCCCGCCGGTTCGCCTGGCTGGCCGCCGCGTCCAGCTTCGCCCGCAGTCCGCGAACCTGCTCCGGCGACACCAGATCGAGCACCATCCGGTCGGCGTAGCGGGCCGCCACGGCGATCGCCCTGTCGCCGAACGCCGCGACCGTCAAGGGCCCGGTCGGCCCGGCCAGCCGCTGCCGGAACCCGCCGCCCGGCACCACCTCGCCGCCCGGCCCGCCGCGCTGATGGTCGAACAGCTCACGCACCCGCGCACTGCACTCCGCGAGCACGGTGGCCACCCGTGCCCGTGACCGCCCGTGCACGCCCTCCACCACCCGCACGCTGGACGCGCCGAGCGCGACCCCCACCGGCCGCCCGATCACCGCCTCGGCGGACGCGGCGCCGCGCACGATCGTGAGCGGATCGCGGACCGAGACCGCCACCGGCCCCGCCGTCACCGCTATCCGCTCCGTCCCCAACCCGACCGCCGCGCCGAGCACGAACGAGTCCCAGGTCGGCCCCTCGCCGAGCCACACCTCCGGATAGCCCAGCCGATCCGCCACCGCCGCCACCCGCAACGCCTCGGCCGGCGCGCTGTCGTCCTCACGGGACGCCGCCACCACACTGATCTCCATCCTCGCCACGCTGTCGCGGTGCGCGTTAAGGATCCGTGAGGACCGGCGGTCAACGCCGTCGACGCGGCCCCGGCCGGTGCACACTCGGTGCCATGAGGATTCCGCCGCAGCGGTTCGCCCCGCTCGCCGGGCGCACGGCCACCATCATGCGGCTGGTCGCGGCGCTCGCGGTCGCGCTCGTCGTCGGCTGCCCGCTGCTCCTGTGGGGCCTGCCGGCGTAGGGATCAGGGCTTGCGGGCGACGCCCCCGTACGAGGAGCCCACCGGCTGGGCGCTGCCCACCTCGGCCGCGTCCGGACGCCACAGCGAACCCGACACCAGCCCGGGCTCCAGCAGCTCCAGGCCGCGGAAGTAGCGGCGGAAGTGGCCGTCGGTGCGCAGGTAGAAGGCCTGGATGCCGGTCTCGTTGCGGTTCTGGATGCCCTGGCTCACCGCCGCGTCGTTGTCGACCCCGTCGTGGACGAGCAGGTAGCTGCCCGACGGCACGGCCGCCATCAACTGGTCGACGATCGAGCACGCCTCGTCGAAGTCGGCGATGTGGCCCAGCAGCCCGAAGAGGATCACCCCGACCGGCTTGTCGAAGTCCAGCGTCTTCGCGGCCTCGGCGAGGATGAACGCCGGGTCGTGCGCGTCGGCCTCCAGGTAGACGCAGGTGCCCTCCGGGGTGGAGCTGCCCACCCAGGCCTGGACGTGCGCGCGCACCACCGGGTCGTTGTCGACGTACACCACCCGGGCGTCCGGATGCACGGCCTGGGCGACCTGGTGGGTGTCCGCGAGGTCCGAGGGCGCGGGCAGGCCGCAGCCGACGTCCAGGAACTGGCGCACCCCGCCCTCGGTGGCCACCGCGTGCACCGCGCGCATCAGGTAGCGCTGCGCCTGGCGGGCCAGGTTGAAGATCTCCGGGAACGCCGAGGCGAACGCGTCCCCGGTGCTCCGGTCGAGCGGGTAGTTGTCCCGGCCGCCCTGTACGTAGTTCCAGAACCGGGCGGGGGACGGCCGCTGAAAGTACTCGTCCGCTATCGCCGGCCGTTCTGTCTGTTCCTCGCCCACGAAACCGTCAAGCTCCCGTCGGGGTCGATCACTTTTGCGTGCAACCTTATCGCCATATCCTGCGTCCGGGGCCGGTGTGGCGGCGCCCGGGGTCGTGCCGAGGGACCGGAGGTATCCGTGTGACCAGCCCGTCCGGCGAGAGCGCGGTGCTGCGGTTCACCGGGGTCGGCAAGCGGTTCGACGGCGGGACCGAGGCGTTGGCGGGGGTCGAGCTGGCGGTCGCGCGGCGCGAGTTCGTCAGCGTGGTCGGGCCGTCCGGGTGCGGCAAGACCACCCTGCTGCGGCTGGCCAGCGGCCTGTCCGCGCCCAGCGAGGGGCGGATCGAGCGGCCGCCGGAGCGGATCGCGTACGTGTTCCAGGACCCCACCCTGCTGCCCTGGCGCACCGCGCTGCGCAACGTCGAGCTGGTCACCGAGCTGCACCGGATGTCGCGGTCGGCGCGGCGGGCGCGGGCGCTGGACGCGTTGAAGCGGGTCGGGCTGGACGGGTTCGAGCGGCGGCTGCCCGCGCAGCTCTCCGGCGGGATGCGGATGCGGGTGTCGCTGGCCAGGGCGCTGGTGATGGAGCCGGAGGTGTTCCTGTTCGACGAGCCGTTCGGCGCGCTGGACGAGATCACCCGGCTGCGGATGCAGGAGGAGCTGCAGCGGGTGATGGGCGACGGCGGCTTCAGCTCGCTGTTCATCACCCACTCCGTGGCCGAGGCGGTGTTCCTGTCCCACCGGGTGCTGGTGATGTCCACCCGGCCGGGCCGGATCGTGGCCGAGGTCGAGGTCCCGATCCCGTTCCCCCGGCCGGCCACGCTGCGCTTCGAGCCCGAGTTCGGCCGGCTCGGCGCCCGGGTGTCCGAGGCGCTGGCCGGGGCGCACCGGTGACCACCACCGACCGCGCCCTCGCGCGGGACGACACCGAACGGGCACCGGCAGGGGAGAACGGGGCGGGTCGGGGCCGGCTGCGCCCGCTGGCCCGCGCGGTGCTGCCGATACTGGTCACCCTGATCGCGTTCCTGGGCATCTGGCTGGCGGTGAGCTACCTGCTGCTCACCCCGGACCGCCGGGAGATCCTGGTGCCGCCGCCGCAGCGGGTGCTCACCGAGTCGATCATGCAGTGGTCGCACCTGCGGCCGATGCTGGAGGCGCTGCTGCTGGACGTTCAGGTGTCCATGCTGGGCCTGCTCATCGCTGCGGTGCTCGGCATCCTCGCCGCGATCGTGATGAGCCAGGCCTGGTGGCTGGAGCGCAGCATCTACCCGTTCGCGGTGCTGCTGCAGGTGGTGCCGATCCTGGCGATCGTGCCGCTGATCGGGCTGTGGACGAACTACGGCTGGACCGGCCGGGTGGTGGTGTGCGTGATCATCGCGATCTTCCCGATGATCGCGAACACGCTGTTCGGCATCCACTCGGCGGACCCGGGCGCGCACGAGCTGTTCACCCTGCACGGGGCCACCCGCTGGCAGCGGCTGACCAAGCTGCAGCTGCCCGCCGCGCTGCCGGCGGTGTTCACCGGGCTGCGGATCTCCTCGGGGCTGTCGGTGATCGGCGCGCTGGTCGGCGACTTCTTCTTCGTGCAGGGCCAGCCCGGGCTGGGGACGCTGCTGGCCGTCTACATCTCCCGGGTGCAGTCCGCCGACCTGTTCACCGCGATCCTGCTCAGCACGTTGTACGGCGTGGTGGTGTTCTCCGCGTTCACCGCCCTCGGCTCGGTGGCGCTGCGGTCCTGGTACAGCGGGGCGCAGCGGCGGCTCAGTTGAGCTTGACCGCCGGGTTGATGAACCGGTTGGTGGCGATGTCCTCCGCCTTGAGGTTCGGCTTCACGTTGGCTCCCGAGCTCTTCAGGCTCGGGCTCAGCAGGTCGATGGCGGCCTGCACCCGCGCCGGGTCCATCCCGCCCAGGGCGCCGGTGCTGGGGTCGTTGGCCGCGAGGCGCAGGTCCTTCATGACCGTCGCGGCGTGCTGGGCGACCCCGAGGGAGAACGTCCAGCCGGTGTTGAACCTGGCCACGGCGTCGACCATGAGCTGGTTGGTGGGGCCGGGGTTGGTCAGGTAGTCGAGCTGGGCGCGCTGCAGGATGGGCACGAGCTTGGCCAGGCAGCCGGACAGCGGGCCGAGGTCGGCGGCGCGGACCGAGAGCGGCTCCGGGTAGACCGGGTAGCCGACGTCGGCGAGCAGCTGGTACTTCACCGGCTTCTTCCAGCTCGGCAGCTCGTGCTGGTAGGTGTAGAGCTCGTTGGTGGCGTAGCCCTGCTGGGCGATCGTCGGGTCGGTGACGAACCGGGCGGGCGCGCCGGTGTAGCCGGCCTCCACCTGCTCGGGCTTGATCATTCCCTTGCTCACCAGCATCGGGGCGAAGTGGCTGTCCTTGGACACCACGACCTTGGCGTTGGAGGCACCGATGTCGGCGATGCCGCGCCACTCCGGGTGGCTGGCCGGGTCCCACATCAGGATCTGCGGGCTCTTGTTCTGCGGGGCGAACACGGCGGTCATCGGCTGGTTGGCCGAGGTCGCGATCGCCAGGTCGGTGTGCACCCCGCCGAGCGTGATCGAGCGGTCCAGGTACATCCGCGCCGGCACGGTGGCGAACCCGATGGCCCCGCCGCCGCTGCGGACCTCCAGCCTGACGCCGGTGTCCTTCCCGGCCGCGACCAGCGGGCCGGTGACCAGCTTGTGCTCGGCGTCGATGGTGGATCCCGGGCCGAGCAGCTGGTACAGCGACGCGTCGTCCGCGCTGGGCTCCCAGGAGTTCTGCACGACGATGGTGGCCGGGCAGGCGCCGGCCAGCCGCTCGGACTCCGGCGCCGGCGGCAGCGGCAGCGGGGCGGCGCCCGGCGCGGGAGCCGGCGTGCTCGAACCTGCGCAGCCGGTCAGGACGGTACCGAGCAAGGCGGCGGCCAGCGCCGACGCGGTTCGAACGGGAAACGACATGGATGCACTCCGGAATCTGTCTCTGTCAGGTCTTGCGGGCGACGGCTCCCCAACACGTGATCACCGGGCGCAGCACCCCGACCTCGACCTTTTCCGGTCGCCACCTGGCCGCCAACCCAATGCCCGGTTCGAGGACTTCCAGCCCTCGGAAGTATGCGCGGAACTGTTCCTCGGTACGCAGGTGGTAGGGCTGGATTCCGGTCGCGTTCCGATTATCGATCCCTTGACGGACCGCCCGGTCTTTGTCGACCCCGTCGTGAAGGACCAGATAGCTTCCGGGAACAATCCTGTTCATCAAATGGTCGAGGACGGAACGCGCCTCGTCGAAGTCGGTGATGTGCCCCAGGATGCCGGAGAGCACCACCGCGACCGGCTCGGACAGGTCCAGCGTCCGGCCGGCCTCGGCGAGGATGCGCTCCGGTTCGCGGGCGTCGGCCTCGACGTAGCTGCACGCCCCCTCGGGGGTGGAGCTGCGCAGCCAGGCCTGCGTGTGGGCGCGGACCACCTTGTCGTTGTCCACGTACACCACCCGGGCGTCGGGGCGCACGCGCTGGGCCACCTCGTGGATGTCGGCCAGGTCGCGGGGGACCGGCAGGCCGCAGCCGACGTCCAGGAACTGGCGCACACCGCCCTCGGCGGCCACCGCCCGCACCGCGCGCATGAGGAACCGCCGGGCCTGGTCGGCCAGCATGAATATGTCCGGGAATGCCGTCGCGAAGGCGTCCGCCGCCACCCGGTCGAGCGGATAGTTGTCCCGGCCGCCCTGGAGATAGTTCCAGAACCGAGCGGGCGACGGCGTCCGGAAGTATGCTTCCGGTAACGCCGCCTCGGGAAGCGGAGCCTGTCCCACCCTCTCATCCTCGCCCACGAAGCATCAAGATTTCGTTCGGGTCGATCACGCTTTCCCGTAACCCTATCTTCTTCCGGACGGAAATGTCTTGGCTTATAACACTTCCCGGATTGGATCAGGCGGCGTAGCGGGCGACGGTCTCCGGGTGGATGACGATCCGGACGATGTCGGAGTCGACCATCTCCCGCAGCGTCGCGGCCTTCTCCGGGTCGGAGAGGTCCCAGTAGCGCGCCCCGAGCCGGGAGGCCAGCTCGCCCGCGCCGTCCGGCTCGATGGTGACCGTCCCGACGATCGAGATCCACCGCTCCGGCTCGCCGGCGTTGTTCGCCACCAGGATCGAGGCCCTCGGCGAGTCCCGCAGCCGCCGCACCTTCGGCGACGTGACGCCGGAGAACAGCTGCACGGTCCCCTCGGGGGTGCTCTCGAACCACACCGGCCGGGTGGTCGGCCACGCCCCGTCGCCGGGTGCCGCAACGGTGATGAAGCCGAGCCTGGTCTCGGCCAGGAAGGCCCTGTCGTCGTCGGTGAGCACCGCCGTCATGTCCGGATCCTCCGTCGTTAGGGGTTCGACCTCACGCTACCGGGGCGCCCGGGTCGATTATCGTCACCGGCGTGATCGGCCTACGCATCCGCGACCTGCGCACCGCCCGCTCGATGACGGTCACCGAGCTGGCCAGGGCGGCCGACGTGTCGGTTGGCCTGATCAGCCAGGTGGAGCGGGGGATCAGCGACCCGAGCCTGGAGACGCTGCGGCGCATCGCGCGGGTGCTGGAGACGCCGCTGTTCAACCTGTTCGCCGAGACGGGTGGCGAGCGGGTGGCGGTGGTGCGCAAGGACGCGCGGATGTTCGTCCGCTCGCCGCGCGGCGGGATCACCTACCAGCGGCTGTCCTCGGGCAGCGGGAAGATCGAGGTCCTGGAGGGGCGGCTGGATCCCGGCGCGGCGTCCTCGGAGGAGCCGTGGAGCCATCCGTCCGAGGAGTGCGTGGTGGTGCTGACCGGCCGGCTGGTCGTCGAGGTGGAGGACGCGCGCCACGAGCTCGCCGAGGGGGACAGCGCGTCCTTCGACTCCCGCTCGCCGCACCGCTACCTCAACGAGACGTCCGAGCCGGTGCGCTTCCTGCTCTCCATCACGCCGCCGAGCTACTGACCTGCTTGTTCACCTGCCCGCCCGGCGTCCCGGGCGGGCTCGGCGTTCCTCCTCTCAGGCCAGTTCGGGAACCCGCAGGTGGGCGACGGCCAGCTCGAACTCGCAGACGTCGAGCATGTCGACGCCCGCCTCGCGGGTGGCCTCCTCCCGCACCGAGGCCGCCCGCTCCCGGCTGTCCTCCAACGCCCGCTGGCTGTCGAAGGTCACCGAGGAGACCGCGCGGCCGGTGTCGCGGTTGATCATCAGGCTGGCGCTGCAGAACCCGTCCAGGGACTCCATCGCCGGCAGCGGGACCATCCGGAACACGTCGATGGCCCTGTCGATCCCGTCCATCTGGGCCTGCACCCAGGTGGAGCGGACGCAGGCGCCCGGACGAGACGTGTGATCACGGTGTAGGACGGCGATCTCCCAGTGTTCGACCTGGGGCTCGCCGCCGAGCATCTCGGCCACGCGGTCACGGATCGGTCCGGCCCGATCCTCGCTGGCCCTCATGGCATCCTCCGACTGCCATGCGCTGGTTGCGATGCACCGGCCGGCCATCCGGTCGACCAGCATGGACAGGCCCACGCACCCCTCGATGTCCAGGAGTTGGGGCATCACCTCGTCCCGGACGTGGGCCACGCCTGCGTCGATCGACTCCAGGCGCGCGTGAACTGTTGTGGATCGTGCGTACACGGTCCACCCCCTTCCGGTTGCCGGCGTGCTATAACGCACACCGGCACCCCACCTTTCTCCGGGTCGCGGTGGCATGGCAATGACCGTTTCGGGGGGTGCGACTCAGCCTGTCGGGGCTCGGCCGCGCCTGGCGAGCACCAGGTAGGCGATGGTGAGCAGCGCGAAGAACGGGACGCCGGCCAGCCAGGCGGCCTCCAGGCCCTCGATGAACGCGGTGGACACCAGCACCGCGCACAGGAACAGGGCGGCGAGCCCGGTGGTGTACGGGGCGCCCCAGAGGCGGGCGGGGGCCGGCTGGTCGCCCCGGGCGCGGCGGAACGCCCAGTGCGTCACCAGGATCATGATCCACACGACCAGCGCGCCGAAGATGGAGACGCCGAACAGCGCCACGTACGCGCTGTCCTCGGCCACCTTGGACAGCGTCGCCGCCAGCGCGAGCCCGAGCGCGCTGAGCACCAGTGCGTTGCGCGGCACGCCGGCGCGGGACAGCCGCCCGGTCCAGGCCGGGGCGTAGCCGTCGTGGGCCAGCGAGTGCAGCATCCGGGTGGTCAGGTAGAGGTTCGTGTTGGCGCTGGACAGCGCGGCGGTGATGACCACGAAGTTGATGACGGTCGCCGCGGCGGAGATGCCGGCGCCGTTGAAGACCAGCACGAACGGGCTGGCCGCGATCGTGCCGCCGTGCGCCGCGGTGGTCGTCCACGGCACCACGGTGAGCACGATCGCGATGGCCAGCACGTAGAACAGCACCAGCCGCAGCACCATCTGGCGGGCGGCGCGCGGGATGTCCCGCTCCGGGTGCTCGGACTCCGCCGCGGTGACCGCGACCACCTCGGTGCCGACGTAGCTGAACATCACGAACACCATGGCCAGGAACAGCCCGGGGATCCCGTTCGGCAGGAAGCCGCCGTGCTCGGTGAGGTTGCCGAACCCGGTGGCCGGCGCCTTCGGCAGGCCCACGGTGATCAGCACGACGCCGAGCAGGATGAACACCACGATCGCGACCACCTTGATCATGGCGAACCAGTACTCGACGGTGCCGAAGAACCGCACGGCGGCCGCGTTCGCCGCGAGCACCACCGCGGAGAACACCACCACCGGCAGCCACAGCGGCAGCTGCGGCCACCAGTACTGCACGTAGATGCCGCTGGCCACCACCTCGCCGCCGATCGCGATGACCTGGATCGTCCAGTACGTCCAGCGCTGCACGAACCCGGCCAGCCCGCCGAGGTAGCGCCGCGCGACGGCGCCGAACGAGCCGGCCTCCGGGTGCACGGACACCATCTCGGCCAGCGCCCACGCGATGACGAACGCGACCAGCGCGCACAGCACGTACGCGATCACCGTGCCGGGCCCGGCCTGCTTGATGGCCAGGCCGGAGCCGAGGAACAGCCCGGTGCCGATGGCGCCGCCCAGGCCGATCATGGACAGTTGCCGGCCGGTGAGCGAGCGCCGCAGCCCGCCGTTCTCGGCGGTGGAGGGCCTGTCGACGGCGGGGCGCATGGCGGCTCCGTTTTCAGTCAGGCTGAACGAATTCAGGGATTGTGGGGGGATGTGACGGACCTGTCAACGGCCGGGATTCCGACCGTCACGGCGTCCGAGGGCGGCGGCTTGGTGACCAGGCTGACCACGACGGTGACCAGGATGTTGAGCACCAGCGCGGGGAGTCCGACCACGGTGCCGGCCGGGCACAGCGCGAGCATCGCGTTGCCGAACGGCGGGATGGCTACCGCGAGGCCGCCGACCACCGTGCCGCTGATCGCGCCGGCCGCGCTGATCCGCCGCCACAGCAGCGAGCCGAACAGCGCGGGGGCGAGCTGGCCGATGGCGTTGTAGACGCCGACCATGATGTCCAGCAGTGCCTGGGTGCGGGCCATGGTGATCAGCACGGCGGCGGCGGTGAGCACCACGGCGGCGATCCGGCTGATCCGCAGCTGTTCGGCCTCGCTCGCCTCGCCTCGGACGACCGGGTAGACGTTGCGGGTGAACAGGCTGCTGCAGCAGAGCACCAGCACGGCGGTGGGGATCAGCGCGACCAGGATGCCGGAGCCGGCGAGCAGCCCGATCAGCCAGTCCGGCGCGTGGGTGCGGGCGAACAGCAGCAGCGCGCCGTTGGCCGCCGCGCCGCGCAGCCCGGGGTTGGTCAGCAGCGCGGCCAGCGCGACCACGACGACCAGCAGGTAGAACAGCGAGTACAGCGGCTGGACGATCTGGTTGCGGCGGATGGTGCGCACGTCCTTGGCGGTGAACGAGACCTGGAAGGAGTGCGGGAAGACGAACGCGCCGATCGGGGCGAGCAGCAGGAAGCTCATCCACCACCACTGGTTGTGTGCCCCGCCGGTGAGGCCGGGCAGGGTGGCCGCGTCCGGATGACGCTCGGCGACCGCGTCGAAGATGCCGCCCCAGCCGGACACCCCCGCCGCGCCGGCCGCGATGAGCGCCAGGATCAGCAGCACCACCACGATGAGGATGTCCTTGACCACCGCGCCGAACGCCGCGCTGCGCATGCCGCCGACCCCGATGAACACCGCGACCAGCAGGCCGGCCGCGACGATGCTCAGCGAGTCGGGGGTTTGCGGGCCGAACAGCGTCTTGAGCATCAGGGACAGGCCGGTGAGCTGGACCTGCGCGTACATCAACAGCGCCAGGATGCCGAACAGGCCGAGCGCCGCGCCCAGCCACGGCGCCGCGAACCGGCGGGAGAAGTAGTCGCCCTCGGTCATCAGGCCGTGGTCCTTGCCGGCCCGCCAGATCCTGGGCACCGCCCAGTAGCCGAACGCGGAGGTGAGCACGACCGTGCCGAGGATGTAGTAGGCGGGCGCGCCGTCGGCGTACACCGCCTGCGAGGCGCCCAGGATGGAGAACGTCGTGAACGTCTCGCCGGCGAGCAGGAACCAGAACAGGAAGCCGCCGAACCGGCGCCCGCCGACCGACCACTCGCGCACGTCGACCCGCCGGCCCCTGGCGGCCAGCCAGATCCCGCCACCGATCGCGCCCAGCGCGACCACCGCCGCCACCGCGTAGATCATCGCCTCAGGTCCTGTCGATGTCGCCGCGGGCGCTGTCGATCGCGTAGGCCACGCCGATCGCGGCGCTGCCGACGATCACCCCAAGAACCATCCAGACCAGCAGGAACGGCACGTGGCCGAACGCGTACCCGACGCTGCCGGCCCAGGGCACGGCCACAATGCACCAGAGGAAGGGCACGATGAGCAGCAGCCAGTGCCAGCGCCTCGGGCGTGACGGCGACGCGGGGGTACGCCTCTGGACCTCCATACCCGGCGAGCCTGCTGCGATTGCGTCCCGTTGTCAATCAGGCTAAAGATATTCGAGCACAATGAAATTTTCGGGCGGTCGGGGAGGTATCACGAGATGGCGGACGGTGGCGCGGCGGCTCGGTTCCGCGCGGAGTTCCCGGCGCTGGCGGACACCGTGCACCTGGCCAGTTGCAGCCAGGGCGCGCTGTCCGGCCGGCTGACCTACGCCCTGCAGGAGATCGCCTTCTCGCTGCGGGACAAGGGCGCGCCGTGGGAGGACTGGGTCGCCGAGGTGGAGCGCGCCCGGGCGGGGTTCGCCCGGTTCATCGGCGCCGAGCCGGGCGAGATCGCCGTGCTGTCCTGCGCCTCCGAGGCCGCCTACCAGGTCGCGTCCAGCATGGACTGGGCACGACGAGCCGCGATCGTGACCACCGACCTGGAGTTCCCCTCCATCGCGCAGGTCTGGCGGGCACAGGGCGGGCGCGGCGCGAGCGTGCGGGTGGCCAGGGACAACGGCACCACGGTGACCGCCGAGGGGTACGCCGAGCAGATCGACGAGGACGTCAACCTGGTGTCGGTGCCGATGGCGCTCTACGGCAACGGCGCCCGGCCTCCGGTGCGCGAGGTGGTGGAGCTGGCGCACGAGCGGGGCGCGCGGGTGTTCGTGGACGCCTACCAGGGCACCGGGGTGCTGCCGGTGGACGTGCACGAGCTGGGGTGTGACTACCTGGCGAGCGGCTCGCTGAAGTACCTGCTGGGGCTGCCGGGCATCGCGTTCCTCTACGTCCGCGCCGGCACCGAGCACCAGCGCGACCCGGAGCTGACGGGGTGGTTCGGCCGCCGCGACCCGTTCTCGTTCGACCCCCGGCTGGTGGACTTCCCCGCCGAGGCCCGGCGGTTCGAGACGGGTACCCACCCGATCCCGTCCGCGTACGCGGCCAACGCGGGGTTGGAGCTGCTCGCGCCGCTGGACATGGCCACCGTGTTCGAGCACGTCTCCACGCTGGCCGCCGAGCTGTCCGAGCAGCTGGCCGGCGACGGCGAGATGATCGCCAGCCCGACCGATGCGGCCGGGCGAGGGCCGCAGGTCGCGATCGTGGACCAGGACCCGGACGCCCTGGCACGCTGGCTGGCGCGGCGGCGGATCGTGACCGCCCCCCGGGGGCGGCTGCTGCGACTGTCGCTGCACTACTACAGCGACCGCTCGGACGTGGCCGCCGTGGTCGACGCCATCCGTAGGTACCGGAAGGAGTCCTAGATGGTCACCGTGTTCCGGGCGCCGAGGCTGCTCACCCACGCCGACGCGCCGCTGGTGGACGACGGGGCGGTGGTCGTCGACGGCGAGCGGATCGTCGCGGCCGGGGCGTGGAGCGAGATCGAGGTCCCGGCGCCGGCGCAGGTACGAGAGCTGGACGACGTCACGCTGCTGCCCGGGCTGGTCGACGCGCACGTGCACCTCGCCATGGACGCCGAGCCGACGTCCACCGGCACCGACCTGTCCCGCCCGGACGCGGAGCTGGCGCTGGTCATGGCGCAGAGCGCGCGCCGGCTGCTGGACGCCGGCGTCACCACCGCCCGCGACCTGGGCTGCCCGGGCACGCTGTCGGTGGCGGTGCGCGACGCCATCGCCGCCCGCCGCATCCCCGGCCCGAGGATGCTGGTGGCCAACGCCCCGATCACGGTCACCGGCGGGCACGCCTGGGCGATGGGCGGGGAGGCGGACACCGCCGAGGACGTGGTGCGCCAGGTGCGGCTGCGGGCGAAGGAGGGCGCCGACCTCGTCAAGATCATGACGACCGGCGGGTTCATGACCGCCGGCAGCCGGCCGTGGCACGCCCGCTACACGGTCGAGCACCTGTCCGCCGGCGTGGACGAGGCGCACCGCCTCGGCATGCGGGTGACCACCCACGCGCTGGGCGTGGAGGGGATCGCCCGCGCCGTCGCCGCCGGGGTGGACTCGATCGAGCACTGCGCCTGGCTGACCGAGACCGGCAGCCGGTTCGATCCCGCCGTGGCCGCGCGGATGGTGGCCGCCGGCATCGCCGTCTGCCCGACCATGAACACCGCGTGCCTGCCCGAGCCGTACTTCTGCCCGTGGGACTCGCGCGCCGCCGTGCTCGACAACCTCCGGGCCATGCACGCCGCCGGCCTGGAGATCATCGCGGGCACCGACGCCGGCATCGGGATGGTGCCGTTCCAGCGCTACGCGGACGGCCTGGACATCCTCGGCGAGGCCGGCATGAGCCCGAGGCAGGTGCTTGCCGCCGCCACCGCGAAGGCCGCGCGCGCCTGCGGCCTCGCCTCCGTCACCGGGACCCTGGCCCCCGGCATGGCCGCCGACGTGCTCGCCGTCCCCGGCGACCCGACCGAGGACCTGTCGGTCCTGCACCGCCCGCTGTTCGTGCTGGCCCGAGGCGACGAGCACGCCTGCGCCCCCGCCGGCGAACCGACCGGCGACGCCGCGACCGCCGAACGGATCCGCGCCACCCTCACCGCCGGCGCCGGCCGGGCCTGACCTCCGCCGACACCCCCCATCGACGCCGGCGGTCGGTCAGGCCCGGCCGGGTGTCAGCACGCCGAGTCCAGCGGGGCGAGCAGCCGCAGGTCCGGCGGCACCAGGGTGGTGGACAGCAGCAGCTCGACGATCAGGTTGTGGTTGATCGCGTTGCCGATGGGCTCGCCGACCTCGTCGCGGGTGAGCCCGGGGACGTCGTGCTCGACCAGGCGCCTGCGCACGGCGCTGACGATGTGCTCGGCCCGCTTCGGGCGCCAGCCCTCGCGCGGGCGCAGCTCGGCCAGGTCCTCGGCGACCTGGGTCCAGGACAACGGCTGCGGGAACGCCTCGTGGCGCAGGTAGCGCTGGCCGAGGACGACCAGCACCAGGCGCTCAATGTCGGTGAGCCGCCAGCCCGGCGTGACGCTGGTGCTGTCGTCCTCGCGGACCGCGTCGGCGTCGAGGCGGGGCGCGCCCGCGACGCGGACCTCCAGCAGGTGCTCGGGCCCGTGCCCGGACCGGATGAACAGCGGCGTGTACGCCACCGCCAGCGGCTCCTCGTGCCCGCTGAGCAGCAGGTGCGACCCGGGCATTCGGATCGGGACCCGGCCGGTGTTGCGCACCGACCAGCGGTGGCCGTCGTGGCTGATCACCCCGTGCCGGCGGCTCACCGCCCGGTCGCCCTCGCCGACGCACACGTGCACCTCGGGCTCGTTGCGGCCGAACACCACATCGAGGCGGGCGGTGGGGGAGACCGAGATGCCGCCCCGGTCGCCCAGCGCGAACAGGGTGCCGACCGGGCATGGCGGTAACCCCCTGGCGAGGCTGCCGGTCCCGGCCGGAAGCAGTTGTACCCCGTACGTCGTCTCGTTCGTCACCGCGTTGCCGCCCATGAGGGCATCCTGCCCAACCCGGCTTGGGAGCGTTCCCGGTTGTAGGGTTCGGTCGTCTTTGTCCAGAGCACCACCGGTAGCGAGGCTGGGTCGATGGAGTCCGGGTCGGTGATGTTCGGGCGCTACCGGCTGCACGAGCGGATCGGCGCCGGCGGGATGGGGGTGGTCTGGCGGGCCACCGACCAGCGGCGGGACCGGACCGTCGCGCTCAAGCGGATCTCGCTGACCGACGGGAACGGCGGCGAGCCCCCTTCGGTGGTGCGGGCGCGGGCGTTGCGGGAGGCGGCCACCGCGGAGCGGCTGCGGGGCAACCCCAGAGTGGTGGCCACCCACGACGTGCACGTCGAGCACGACTCCGTGTGGCTGGTGATGGAGTACGTGCCCTCGCGCAGCCTGGCCGCGCTGCGCCGCGAGCACGGCCGGCTCGACGCGGTGGCGGTGGCCAGGATCGGCACGGCGGTGGCCGAGGCGCTGGCGGCCGGGCACGAGCTGGGCATCGTGCACCGGGACGTCACGCCGAGCAACGTGCTGGTCGCCGACGACGGCACCGTCAAGCTGGCCGACTTCGGGGTGTCCCACCTGTCCGGGCACCCGGAGGTCACCGAGGACGGGATGATCAGCGGCACCATCGCCTACCTGGCGCCGGAGGTCGCGGCCGGCGGCGAGTCGACCCCCGCCTCGGACGTGTTCTCGCTGGGCGCCACGCTGTACGCCGCGATCGAGGGCGAGCCGCCGTTCGGGCTGGACCAGAACAAGCTGCGGCTGCTGAACGTGGTGCGCACCGGGATCATCCGCCCGCCCACCTCGGCCGGCGCGCTGACCTCGCTGCTGCTGCGCCTGCTGGTTCGGGATCCGGCGGTGCGCCCGGACGCCGCCACCGCGGCCGCGCTGTTCGACCGCTTCGCCACCAGGGCCGGCGCCGTCGACACCGAGGACCTGCCACCCGACCAGCCGGCGCCCGATGAGCCGTCCGAGGCCACCGAGCCGCCCCGGCGAGAGCGGACGGCGGTGCTTCCGCGGGTGTGGCACTGGTCGCGGCTGGGGCGCAGGCGGGTGGTGGCGTTGGGGCTCGTGCTGTGCACGGCCTCGGTCGCCGTCGTGGGGTACCGGTGGCTGGCCGGCCCCGACGCGCCACCGGTCGGCGTACCGCCGCTGCCCGCGACGACCGGCCCGGTCTCGCTCACCGGGGACCAGAAGGCGGCCGACCCGTGCGCGCTGGTCGACCTGGACTGGCTGCGCCAGTTCGGCCGGCCGTCGATCGTCAACCCGGCCCAACTGAGCGGGTGCCGGGTGAAGATCGTTACGCCGCGCGACACCGATGTGTACCTGGCGTTGTCGTTCCGCAGGTCAGCGGACACTGTCGCCTCGGTCGGCGGCAGCCCCGAACGGATCGGCGAGATGACCCTGGTGCGCAAGGAGCCCGTCCGCACAGGGTCGCTGTCCGGTTGCGATCGGATCCTCTTCCTCACGGACCGCACCCGGGTCTTCATCGGCGGGCACGGCATCGACGAGTTCGACATGTGCAGGCTCGCCGACGTGGGCGCCGCCGTCGCCATCGGCGCGCTTGCCCGCGACGGCGTCACGTACCGGCCGGGCCGCGCCGCCGCGTGGGCGAGCGGCGACCAGGACGCCTGCACCCTGCTCACCGGCGCCGAGCTGGCCACCGTGGCGGACCTCAACCCGACCATCCGCATCCCCGGCTTCGCCAACTGGTCCTGCTTCTGGGGCACTACGACCAAGAGCGTCGAGATCTACCTGCTGCTGAACGACTCGACACCGGGCGACTACGGTGACGCCACCATCATCGCCGGCCGCCGCGCCTGGCTGAGGATCCTGCCCGACGGCAAGCTCCGTCGATGTGATGCCACCGTCGTCTCCCGGCCGGCGGCGACCGCGGCCAGCGTCACGGAGCTGGCCCTTGTCGCGGTCAAGGGCTCGGAGCAGAACGAACGGCTGTGCGGGTGGGCGAGCGAGCTGGCCGCTTCGGTGGTGAACCGCCTACCGGCCTAAGCGCGCGGCGGGCGGGAATGTGCGCGGCCGGTACGAGGGTTGGCGTAGGCATGGCGATCGAGAACCTGGGCGCGGTCGGGATGTGGGTACGTCACTCGGGGGTGAGCCCTCGGGTAGCGAGCGAGCTGGAGCGGCTCGGGTACTCGACGATCTGGCTGGGCGCCTCGCCGGCGGCCGGGCTGGACGTCGTCGACCCGCTGCTGGAGGCCACCGAGCGGCTGGTGGTCGGCACCAGCATCGTCAACGTGTGGACCGCGCCGGCCAAGCCGGTCGCCGAGTCGTTCCACCGGCTGGAGGCGAGGTACCCGGGGCGGTTCGTGCTCGGCATCGGCGCCGGGCACCGCGAGCACAACACCGACTACCGCAAGCCCTACGACGCGCTGGTGGACTACCTCGACGAGCTGGACCAGGCCGGCGTCCCGGCGCACCGGCGGGCGTTGGCCGCGCTCGGGCCGCGCGTGCTGGAGCTGGCCCGCACCCGCACCGCCGGCGCGCTGCCGTACCTCATCACCCCCGACCACACCCGGGGCGCGCGCGAGCGGCTGGGCGTGGCGCCGCTGCTGGTGGCCGAGCAGAAGGTCGTGCTGGACGCCGACCCCGAGCGCGCCCGCCGGCTCGGCCGCGCCCGGGTCGGCCCGTACCTGCGGCTGTCCAACTACGTGGCCAACCTGCGCCGGCTCGGGTTCTCCGACGACGACGTGACCTTCCCCGGCAGCGACCGGGTGGTCGACGCGCTGGCCGTGCACGGCGACGCGGACGCGGTCGCCGCCGGGCTGCGCGCGCACCTGGAGGCGGGCGCGAGCCAGGTCGCCGTCCAGATACTGGCCGAGGACGACGACATCCTGCCCACCGCGCGGGCGCTGGCCGGCCGGGTCTGGGCCGCCTAGCCGCCGATCCGGCCGGCCAGGGTGGCCTGGCCGGGGCCGGCCAGCTCCTCCACCACGCCGCGCCGGCCGGCGGCGGCCATCAGAAGCGCCTCGCCGGGACCCCGCACCTCCGGCCCGTTGCCGTGCGACCAGTCCAGGTCGGTGGCGATCAGCCGCAGGCCCCGGGTCCGCCAGTAAGCGCCGATGGGCGGGGCGATCATGGCGCAGCGCAGCCCCTGGGCCAGCCGGTCGGGCGGGATCTGCCGGGGCAGGCCCAGCGGGCGCCGGATGTCCTGGTGGTGGATCATCGCGTCGAGCATCGCGACCATGCCGCCGAGCGCGGCGGTCAGGCCCCTCGGCTCCAGGTGGTCGTTGAGCAGGGTGAGCAGCTGGTCGGGGTCGCGCGTGCCGTACTCCGCCAACCCGACGGCGTTGGTCCGGTTGAGCGCGAACCGTCCCTTGACGAACCGCCCGACCAGCGCCCGGGTGTCCAGCTCGTCGTAGCTGAGCATGTGTGCCACCACGTCGCGCACCCGCCAGCCCTCGCACAGGCTCGGCGCCTCCCACTGTTCGGGAGACAGGGTGGCGAGCAGCTCGGCGAGGTCGGCCCGCTCGTCGCGCGCGAAGCGCTTCAGGTTCACGGCATGCATGCTTAACGGCTATGGGAGGTTCGCGCAATGATCGGGATCACGGCCGGGAGCTGGCCGGGGTGCGCGAGCGTTGCCTGGCGTTGCCGGAGGTGACAGAGGGACTCACGCATGGCGCGCCGACCTGGTTCGTGCGCGGGCGGCGCTCGTTCGCCAAGTTCGTCGAGCCGGCGGAGCACCCCCGCCTGGGGCAGCCGAGGGTGGCGCTCTGGGCGGCGGCACCGCCGGGGGCGCGCCAGGAGCTGCTCGCCGCCGAGCCCGACAGGTTCTTCGCCCCGGCCTTCGGTGGGTCCGGCTGGGTCGGCATGTGGCTGGACCCCGGCCCGGACTGGGACGAGGTCACCGAGGTGATCACCGACGCCTACCGCCAGGTGGCCCCGAAGCGGCTGGTCGCCCGGCTCGACCGGTGAGTCACAGCGCGGCCCAGCTGTCCGGCCGGGTGCCGTCGACGTCGGTGAACCCGTACTCGCGCGCCAGCTCGGCGGAGGTGACCGAGCGCTGGTTCCACCTGGCCCGGTCCGGGTCGGCGGCCAGCGCGGCCACGGCGCGGCCCACGTACCGGGGCGACTCGGAGCCCTCGAACCCCTCACGGGCGCTGGGGTAGCCCTCGACCTTGCCGGGGACCAGCGCGTCGCGCCAGTTGTCCTCGGTGACGCCGAAGTTGGCGAGCATCATCTCCGAGCGCAGCCAGCCCGGGGTCAGCGCCACCGCCGTCCCGCCGCGTTCGGCCAGCTCGTGGCCCTGGGAGAACGCCAGCCGGTTCACCGCGACCTTGGCTAGGTCGTAGTACACCGAGATCCGGTACCGGGAGGCGTTGAACTCGGCGGTGCCGTCGGTGATCTCGACCAGCAGGCCGCCGCCCGGGCGGTCGACCAGCAGCGGCAGCAGGTGGTGGGAGGTGATCACGTGGGTCTCGACGGCCAGCCGGAGGATGCGCAGGCCCTTGTCGAGGTCGTGCTCCCAGATCGGGGTGTTCCACTCCGGCGGGGCGCCCTTGAGCCGCTCGGCGCCCCAGATGTCGTTGACCAGCACGTGGATCCGGCCGTGTTCGTCGCGGATCCGCTCGGCCAGGGCGCGGACCCGGTCGGGGTCGAGGTGGTCCACCGGGACGGCGACCCCGACCCCGCCGAGCGCGGTAACCAGCTCGGCGGTCTCCTCGATCGTCTCCGGGCGGTCCGTGTAGTCGGAGCGGTCGGTGCCGGTGCGGCTGCTGCGCCCGGTGCAGATGACCGTCGCGCCGGCCTCGCCCAGCGCGGCGGCGATGCCCCGCCCGGCGCCCCGGGTCGCCCCGGCGACCACGGCGATCCGCCCGCGCAACGCGTCCCGGTCCGGCGTCCATGTACCTGGGGCCATCTCGCGAGTGTGACAGCCTGGTCCGACTAGTCGTCGAGCACGGCGAGGTCGAGGCGGGCGAGGCGTTCCGGGTCGGCCAGGATGTCCAGCTCGACGACCTTGCCGGCGCTGACGGTGAACCCGAGCACCGAGAACGGCCGCCCGTCGCGGGAGGCGACGAGCCCGGCGGCCCCGTTGACCAGCGCCGGCCGTACCCGCGAGCCGGGCGCGCCGAGGCGGGAGTAGGTGATCGCCTGGCGGGCGACCGCGGCGGCGCCCCTGACCTCGGCGGGCGCCCCGACGGCCAGGGCGCCCTGGTCGGCGCGCAGCACCACGTCCGGGTCGAGCACCGCGACCAGCGCGTCGAAGTCGCCGTCCCTGGCCGCCACGAGGAACGCGTCGACCACCTCGCGCTGGCGGTCCAGGTCGGGGTCCGGCACGGGGGCGCTCGCCCGGACGCGACGGCGGGCGCGGCTGGCCAGTTGGCGCGCGGCGGCGGGGGAGCGGCCCACCAGCGGGGCGATCTGCTCGAACGGCACTCCGAAGGTGTCGTGCAGCACGAACGCGAGCCGTTCGGCGGGCGCGAGCGTCTCCAGCACGACCAGCATCGCCAGGCCTACCGAGTCGGCCAGCAGCGCCTCGTGCTCCGGGTCGGTGCCGGTGTCGCGGCTGACCACCGGGTCCGGCACGTGCGGGCCGAGCGGCTCCTCACGGCGCGAGCTTCTGGACCGCAGCATGTCCAGGCAGACCCGGGCCACGGTGGTGGTCAGCCAGCCGCCCAGGTTGTGGATGGCGCCGGAGTCTGAGCGGCTGAGCCGAAGCCAGGCCTCCTGCACGGCGTCGTCGGCCTCGGTCAGGGAGCCGAGCATTCGGTACGCCACCGCCCGCAGGTGGCCCCGGTTCTCCTCGAACCGCGTGGCCAGCCAGTCGCCGTCGTCCATCTGTCACATTCCTCCGTCGCGCTCCGTCAGTGCGGTGACGTACCGGAACCGACGTTTGTGACAACCCCGTGACAACCCAAGGAGACAGCTCATCATGCAGCCACGGATCGAGCACCCGGTCAGGATCTTCCCCGCCGCGATGGACGCGCTGAACGCGCTGGCGAAGTCCTCCGAGGAGGCCGGCCTGCCGGCGCCGCTGGTCCCCATGGTCCACCTGCGCGCCAGCCAGATCAACGGCTGCAGCGTGTGCGTCGAGATGCACTGGCGGGAGCTGGCGCGGGCGGACGGGACGGACAAGCGGGCGATCATGGTCGCGGCCTGGCGGGAGGCGCCGTACTTCACCGACGCCGAGCGCGCCGCGCTGGCCCTCACCGAGGCCACCACCCGGCTCGCCGACCGTCCTGACCCGGTCCCGGACGAGATCTGGGAGGAGGCCGCCAAGCACTACGACGAGCGGGAGCTGGCGGCCCTGCTGCTGGCGATCGCGAACATCAACGTCTGGAACCGGCTCAACGCGGCCACCCGCCACCCGGCCGGGCGCCTACCCGTCTGACCGGAGCACCTCGGCGAAGAACTCCCGCACCGGGTCGAGCACGGCGATGCCGTCGTGCTCGACCCCGGGGACCACGTCGTGGCGGACCTTGACGCGGTGCCGCTCCAGGCTGTCCCGCAGCGCGCGCATCCGGTCCTGGCGGTTGGCGCCCTGCCGGTCCGCGCCGGGCATCCACCGGGGGCCGTCCGGGCGGATGGTGATCTCCCAGGTCGCGGTGTCCTCCGCGCCGATCACCAGCTGCACCGCCACGGCCCGGACGGCGTCCAGGTCGAGCCCGGTCCCGAACCGCTGCTCCAGGTCGCGCACGCCGACCCAGAAGTCCGCCTCGGTGTCCAGCAGGGTGACCACGCCCGGAGCGCCCACCGACACCGCCGCCAGCCGCCGAGGGTGCAGGTACAGGAAGCGGTGCGCGAAGTGGCCGCCGCCGGAGAAGCCGTGCAGCAGGAACCGCTCCGCGCGCACCCGCCAGGTCCGCGCGACCTCGTCCACCATGGCCAGCAGCACCCGGTCGAACCGGATGCCCTCGTACTCGATGAACTTGTAGTTGTCCAGCTCGCCGGGCGTCCCGATGCCGACCGGGAACAGCGGCGCGAGCGCGATGCAGCGGTGCCGCTCGCAGAACTCGGCGAACTCGTCGCGGTAGCGGTGGGCGCCGCGCTCGGTGCCGTGCATCAGCACGACCAGCGGGTACTCGTGGTCGCCGTCCTCGTCGTAGTCGTGCGGGACGTACGCGCAGTAGCTGAACCGCTGGTCGTACTGGGACGCGAAGAACGGCGTGGTGCCGAAGTGGTAGTACGACAGCCTCTTACCGTGCCCCGGCACGTTCCGCATGCGGTAGCTCCTCCTGGTCTTCCTCTTCGATGGTTGGGGGCGCGCGCCGTCGACGTTCCAGCACTCGGGCCAGCCACGACAACAGCAGGTTCAGTGCGACGTAGAGCGCCGCGACGGTCAGGTAGGTGGGCAGCAGGTTCGAGGTGTACTCGCCGAGCACCTTCGCGGAGTCCAGCAGCTCGGGGTAGCTGACCACGTAGCCGAGCGTGGTGTCCTTGAGCAGCGCGACCAGCTGGCTCAGCAGCGCGGGCGCCAACGCCCGCAGGACCTGCGGGATGACCACCGAGGCCATGGTCTGCGCCCGCGTCATGCCCAGCGCCTGCGCCGCCTCGACCTGGCCCCGGTCCAGCGCCAGGATCCCGGCCCGGACGATCTCGGCCAGCACCGCCGTGTTGTGGATGATCAGCGAGAGGGTGAGCTGCCAGAACGGCGGCACCTGCACCCCGGCGACGGGCAGCCCGAGCAGGAACACGTAGATCACCAGCAGCAGCGGTATCGCCCGGAACAGCTCCACGTACGCGGTGGCGACCCGGCTCAGGGGCGCGTACGCCGACAGCCGGGCCAGCGCCACGAGCACCGCCAGCGGGAACGACACCGCCCCGGCCACCGCCGCCGCCATCAGCGTCGAGCCGAGCGCGCGCAGCAGGAACCGCTGGACGGGCCACTCAGTGAACACCGCCCAGCGGTCCGCGTCGAGCTGACCGCGCGTACCCAGGTTCGCCAGCACCACGACCAGCGCCCCGGCCAGCACCAGCACGGTGACCGCCGTGGCCGCCCGGATCCGGCGCCGGGCGCGCGGCCCCGGCGCGTCGAACAGGAACGTCTCGGCCATGGCTGACATCGCGGGCGCTACCGACCGACCCGCAGCCGGCGCTCGACCACCCCGCCGAGCAGCCCGGCGCCCAGCGTGATCAGTACATAGCACAGGCCCGCGCAGAGGAACGCCGGCACCGGCTGCGCATAGTTGACGTTCAGCATCCGGGTGACCCCGGTCAGGTCCATCACGCCGACCGAGGCGGCCAGCGAGGTGCTCAACGCCACCGCGATGAAGATGTTGGTCAGCGGCTGCACCATGGAGCGGAACGCCTGCGGCAGCACCACGTGCACGAGCACCTGCGTGAACGTCATCCCGACCGCGCGCGCCGCCTCCACCTGGCCGACGCCGACGTTGTTCACCCCGGACCGGATCGCCTCGCACACGTACGCCGCCGCGTAGCTGGCCACCCCGGCGACCACCGAGGCGAACAGCGAGACGCTCACCCCGGCGTCCGGCAGCGCGAACACGATGAGCACCAGCAGCATCAGCAGCGGCACGTTGCGGAAGATCTCCACGTAGCCGGTGCCGAGCGCGCGCAGCAGCGGCACCGGGCAGATCCGCGCCACGGCGACGACGGTGCCCAGGACGAGCGCGCAGGCGAACGACAGCACCGTCAGCTCGACGGTGGTGAGCAGACCGCCGCCGATCGCGTCCAGGTTGGCCCAGATGGCGTCCAACGTCGTTGTCCTCCTTTCGTGCCGGTGCCGGTGCCGTTTGCCGTGGTCAGGAGCCGGGGACCGAGCCGATCTCCGGTGGTGCCGGCGGGCCGTCGCGTTCGACGGTGCCGACGGTCGCGCGCCACAGCCGCTGCCAGGTGCCGTCCGCGTAGATCGTGCGCAGCCAGTGGTTCACCACCGCCTTGAGCCGGGGGTCCTGTTTGGACATGCCGATGCCGAACGGGGCGTCCCGGGTCGGCGGCCCGGCGAACTTGACGTCGTCGTGGCGCATCGCGAACCCGGACAGGATGGCGCTGTTGAGGAAGAAGGCGTCCACCCTGCCCTGTTGCAGCGCGCGCAGGCACTGGGTGGCCGAGTCGAAGATGACCTGCCTGGCGCCGGGCTGCAGCCGCCGCAGCGCCTCCGCCGCGACGGCCGGCATCGTGCAGGTGGTCACGCCGTCGAGGTCGGCCAGGCCGTGCACGGCGGTGTTGTCCCTGCGCACCAGGATCGCGCCGCCGCCGATGAGGTAGGGCCCGGCGAAGTCCACCAGCCTGGCCCGCTGCGGGGTGATCTGGTACGTGGCGACGGTGAAGTCGATGGTGCCGTTCTGGATCAGCGCCTCGCGGGTGTCGCTGGTGACGTTCACCCAGCTCACGTCCGGCCGGCCGGTGAGGTACTTGGCGAGCATCCGCGCCAGCGAGGCGTCGAAGCCGGTGTACTCGCCGGTCATCGGGTCCTTCAGGGAGTAGAGCGGGACGTCGTAGCCGGCGCCGATGCTGACCGTGCCGCGCCGCCTGATCGCCTGCGCGGCCGGGCTGGCCGCCAGGTCCGCGTCGGTGGCCACCGGAGCCGCGTCGACGGCCGCCCGCACCGCGCGCTGGTCGCCACCGGACGCCTTGTCGTATCGCGAGCTGACCCCGCCGCAGCCTCCGGTGATGAGTGCGGCGATGACCAGCACGGTGACGACGAGCGTCCTTGCCCGCATGGCGCGTTCCTCGGATCGACTGTAATGATGACTACCGATCTGTCGTATCTGCTACAGTAGCCGTGTGTCGCAGACATCACAAGGGGAGCGCGAGATGTAATGAGTACTACAGATCCCGGGGAGGCCCCGCTGGCGCGCCGCATCGCGGAGCGGGCCGACGTGCTGACGCCGACCGAGCTGATGGTCGCCGAGTACCTGCGCGCCCGCTCCGAGGAGGTGCTGTTCGCCACCGCCGAGCAGCTCGCCAAGGCCGCCGGCACCAGCGATGCCACCGTGATCCGCACCGCGAAGGCGCTGGGCTACTCCGGGCTGCCCGAGCTCAAGCACGACGTGGGCGGTTACCTGGTGCGGGTGCGCCGGCCCGCCGTCCGGCTGGCGCAGCGCATCGAGCACGCCGGCGAGTCGGCCGGGCTGCTCGACTCGGTGTTCGCCGAGGCCGCCGAGCGGCTGGCCGAGACCCGCCGGCTGCTGCGCACCGAGGAGGTCCAGCGCGCGGTGGACCTCCTGGCCGGGGCCACCGAGGTGGTCGGCTACGGCGTCGGGATCTCCGCGCTGGTCGCCGAGTACCTGACGACCAGGCTGACCAGGGTCGGCGTGCGCGCCCGGGCGGCCGGCGCCACCGGGTTCCGGCTCGCCGACGAGCTGCTGGCGCTCGCCGGGGGCGACGTGTTGGTGATCTACGCGCCGGGCCGGATGCTCCCCGAGCTGGACGTCATCCTGGACCACGCCGCCGAGGTCGGCGCCCGGGTGGTGCTGGTCTCCGACTCGCTGGGCGCGCGCCTCGGCGACCGGGTCACCGTCGCGCTGCCGGCCGTGCACTCCGGCAGCGGGCTGACCGGTGAGTGCCTCGCCTCCACCGTGCTCACCGACACGCTCGTACTCGGCGTCGCCGCCCGCGACGAGCACCGCTCGACGGCGGCATCCGACCTGCTCACCGGCCTGCGCGGGCGGCTGTCGTCCCCACCGCCGCGCCGGCCGAGGGTCAGGGACGGACCAGCACCTTGAGCGCCGTGCGGTCGTTCATGGCGCGGTAGCCGTCGGCGATGTCCTCCAGCTTGACGGTGCTGTCGAAGACCCGGCCCGAAGGGAGCAGGCCGGCCAGCGCGTCGGGCAGGAACTCGGGGATGTACGCCCGCGCCGGCGCCACCCCGCCGGTGATGGTCAGGTTGCGCAGGAACACATCGAAGTCCAGCCGGGCGTCCCGGTACTGGGGCACGCCCACCCTGGCGATCGTGCCGGCATCGCGCGCCACGCCGAGCGCGGTCTCGAACGCGTCGACGGTGCCCACGCACTCCAGCACGTGCGGCGCGCCGTCGCCGGTCAGCTCGCGCACCCTGGCCACCGCCGGCTCGCCGCGCTCGGCGACGACGTCGGTGGCGCCGAACTCGCGGCCCAGGTCGGTGCGGTCGGGGTGGCGGCCCATGAGCACGATCCGGTTGGCGCCGCGGCGGTGGGCGGCGAGCACGGCGGACAGGCCCACGGCGCCGTCGCCGATCACCACCACGGTGGCGCCCTGACCCACCCCGGCCCGCACGGCGGCGTGGTGGCCGGTGGGGAACACGTCGGACAGCGACAGCAGCGCCGGCATGTGCTCCTCGGCGGTGTCGGCGGGCAACTTCACCAGCGTGCCGTCCGCCTGAGGCGCGCGCACCGCCTCGCCGTGCGCGCCGTCCACGTCGCCGACCGCCCAGCGCCCGCCGTTGCGGCACGAGCTGGTCCACCCGGCGCGGCAGTACTCGCAGGTGTTGTCGCTCCACAGGAACGGCGCGAGCACCAGGTCGCCGGCGCGCACGGTGGTCACCTCGGCGCCGGTCTCCTCGACCACGCCGATGAACTCGTGCCCGATGCGCTGGCCACCGGGCGGCGGCGCGGCGCTCCTGTACTTCCACAGGTCGCTGCCGCAGACGCAGGTCAGCGTGACGCGCACGATCGCGTCCGTCGGGTGCAGCAGTGCCGGGTCGGGCACGTCTTCGACCCGGACGTCGCCGGGGCCGTGGATGACTGTCGCTCGCATGGCTGCCTCATTCCTCGGGTAGCTGATTCTGGGCGCGCGGGATCGCGGGGTTTGCGCAGGGTCACAGCGAGAGGGCGGCGGCAGCGGCCGTGGGGCGCCGGCTCGGGACGTGAGCATGATCGAGGCGCGCGGCCGCACCTCATGCGTATCAGCCGCGGTCGGGCCCACGCAAGTCGTCCGGACCCGTCTCACACCGGGCGGACCCGTTCAGCCGGGTGATGAGCGGCCAGAAGAGGTCGTCGACGATCGACCGGATCCGTTCGGGGGAGATCGGCCGCAGGGTCATCAGGATGTCGTGGCGGATGAGCTGGAACGGCAGTTCGAGCAGGTCCGTCGGGATCCGCGCGAGGTCGATCTCGCCGCGGTCGTGAGCCCGGCGGTACACCTCGTCGGATCGGTGCGGGCGGTCGCCGAGCATGATGAGGCGGGCCTCCTCCGGGGTGAGCCCGGTGTTGTGGTGCAGGCCCGCGAACGTCGCGCCGATGAGCGTCGCGAACTCCGTCCGTTCGGCGTTGACGGTCGTGAGCAGCGCGAGCACGTCGTCGCGCAGGTTGCCGGTGTCCGGGACCGCCACCGGATGGGTGTCGCCGTAGTGGCGGACGGCGGCGAGCACGAGGTCGTTCTTGTCCGCCCAGCGGCGGTAGAGCACCGCGACCCCGCTCCTCGCGCGGTCCGCGACGGACTCCATGGTCAGCTTCGCAAAGCCGACCGCGACCAGCTCCTCCCAGGCCGCCGTGAGCAGCGCGTGCTCCAGCTCGGCCCCTCGGCGGCGGCGTTTGACCGCGTCGGCGGTCGTCGTGGACGCGGCTCGCTCGCTGGGCATGTCGTCCAGAATAAGAGAGGTTTGCATTCCTTCGCCAGCGACCGTACCGTCGGAAATAAGAAACGAAACCAACTCTTAACGCGAACGCGGGAGCGGAAGGATCATGATGTTCGACGTCGTCATCGTCGGGGGAGGGCCGGTCGGGCTGTTCCTCGCCTGCGAGCTCAAGCTGGCCGGGGTCGACCCGGTGGTGCTGGAGCGGCTGCCCGAAGCGAGCCAGGCGCACAAGGCCAACGGGTTCACCGGCCAGGTGGTGCGCCTGATGGATCACCGGGGCCTGTTCGAGCGGTGCGGCGGTACGGGGGCGCCGACGCCCGCGCCGGTGTTCTACTTCGGGGCGATGCCGCTGCCGCTGCGGACGCTCGGCGCGGACAACCCGATGCACTTCCTGCAGGTCAACCAGCGTGACCTCGAGCGCGTGCTCGGCGAGCGGGCGTCCGAGCTGGGCGTGGACGTGCGCCGTGAGCACGAGGTCCGTTCCCTCACCCAGTCGGACGACCACGTCGAGCTGCTCACCGTGACCAGCGACGGCAGGGGCACCCGGCTCACGGCCCGGTTCGTCGTCGGCTGCGACGGCGGCCACAGCGTGGTCCGCAAGCGGTCGGGGATCGCGTTCCCCGGGCTCGTCGACGAACGGATCGTCTCCCGCACGGCCCACATCGCGCCGACCGGGCAGATCAGGCCGGCGTCGGCCGAGCGGTCCAGACAGGCGCTGAGCGGGCGGATCCTGATCGACGGCTACGGCGCGATCGACGGGAACTTCCATCGGACGGAGCGCGGGGTCATCGGGATCGCGCTGTTCGACCCCGAACGCCCCCTCATCAACACCCTCGAGTGGGAGGACCATCCGGACGGCAGCTTCCCCGGCCCCGGCGCCCCCATGACGCTGGCCGAGATGCAGGCCAGCGTCGAGCGGGTGCTGGACGTGAACGTCCCCCTGTACCCGCCCCCGGACGGCGCACCGACCCTGCTGCGCCGTATCACCGGGCGGAACACGCGCCTGGCCGAGCGGTATCGCGACCGCCGGGTATTCCTCGCCGGCGACGCCGCCCACGTGCACCCGGCCACCGGCGGCCCCGGCCTCAACCTCGGGCTGCAGGACGCCGCCAACCTCGCCTGGAAGCTCGCGGCCCACCTGCACGGCTGGGCTCCCGACGGGCTGCTCGACAGCTACCAGGCCGAACGCCGCGCGCTCGGTCAGCGGGTCTACATGCAGACGCAGTCCCAGACGGCCCTGATGGCGCCCGGCAGCGCCGTGACCGCCCTGCGGGAGCTGTTCACCGAGATGCTGAACGGCCGGGAGAACCTGCGGATGATCGCCGACCTGATGGCCGGCGCCGACGTCCGCTACGACATGGGCGAGCCGGACCCGGCCCCGGTGACCGGGTGGTTCGCGCCGAGCCTGGAGCTGACCACCGAAGACGGACGCCGGTGCCGCCTCGCCGAGCTGCGCCGCGGCGCCCGACCGCTGCTCCTGGACCTCACCGGCGACGCGCAGCTCGCCGAGGCACTGTCACCCTGGGCCGACCGGGTCGACTCGGTGGCCGCCCACACCCCGACCCCTCCGGCTCCCGCGCTGCTCATCCGCCCCGACGGCTACGTCGCCTGGGCCGGAGCCGACCCCGACGGCCTGTGCGCCGCACTGAGCCGCTGGTTCGGCACACCCCTGCGAGCCGGGTCAGGCGCGCAGGCCTGAGTACGCGTAGTCCCAGAAGGCGTCGGCGACCTCGGCGGCGGTGAGCGCGCCGTCGGGCCGGTACCACTGGTAGGCCCAGTTGCTCATGCCGAACAGCGCGCGGCTGAACAGCTCCGGGCTCACCTCGCGGAACGTGCCGGAGCTGATGCCGCCTCGGATGACGTCGCGGATCATCGCCTCGTACCGCTGGCGCTTCTGGGTCGCCACCGCCTGGTCGGCGTCGGGCAGCTCGCGGTGGTTCTCGAAGAACACCCGGCACTGGCCCCGGCGGGTGGAGATGTTGTGCAGGAAATCGTGAATGACGCCGCGCAGCATCTCGGCCTCGCCCACCTGGGCGTCGATCCGTGCCTGCTGGCTCTGGATCAGGCCGTCGATGAGCTCTTCGTGCATGTACCACAGGAGATCCGTCTTGCTCCGGAAGTAGTGGTACAGGGTGGGCTTGCCGATTCCCACGGCCGCCGCGATCTCGTCCATCGAGGAGCCGGTGTAGCCTCGCCGCTCGAACAGGTCCGCCGCCGCCCGGATGATCTCAGCGCGTCGTTCGTCTTTGGACATGTTGCGACGCTCTGTCCGTCGCGCCGAAACTGACATTGTTGTTTTCCCCGCTTCGTCCCTATGTGTTCATAATGCGGACCCCACTAGAGCGTGCCCAGGCTGGCAGGGATATTACCAGTTCGGCCGTCCGGCCCGCGGCCGACCGATTGCCGGGGCCGCCGAGCCGCCCTCGTCGGGTGGTGAATGTGACCGGCCCGAGACATTTTCACGGCGCCCTGCCCGGTCGCCGGCGGCGGTGCGCGGGCGGGGTCGACCCGGCCTCGCCGGGCACGCTGGCTGAGCACCGGGAACGCCGCCAGGCGCCAGATCGCCGCTCGTCAGAGCGTTGACAGTGCCGCGATCGTGTGGGATGGTCGATACCCGACCGACTGGTCGGTCGTGACGAAGGTTTCATCGGTGAGGCCGGCGGAAGGTGGCACGGCGTGGACTTCAGCATCCCGTCCGAGCTCGACATGTTCGTCGATTCCGTGCGTCAGTTCCGCGAGAAGGAGCTCATGCCGCTGGAGCATCAGTTCCTGCTCGACGGGAAATTCAGCTCGGAGCAGCGGACCGAGCTGGAGGAGCGCGCCAGGCGGCAGGGTTTCTGGGCGCTCGACGTGCCCGAGGAGTACGGCGGGCAGGGGATGGGAACGCTCGCCACCTGTCTTGTCGCCGAGGAGCTCTACAAACATCCGGCCATGTTCGACTTCGGCGGAAGCCCCGAACCTGTGCTGTACGAGGGAACGGAGCAACAAAAGCAGAAATACCTGTATCCGGTCATCGAAGAGGGCAAGCGCAGCTGTTATGCGTTCACCGAGCCGGGGACGGGCTCGGACTTCGCGCGAATCACCACGACGGCGGTGAGCAAGGGAGACGAATGGGTCATCAACGGCACGAAGATCTTCATTTCGGAGGCGGACCGGGCTGACTTCTGCATCCTGTTCGCCAGCACCGACCCGGCCGCCGGCGGCCGGGGGATCACGTGCTTCCTGGTCGACAAGGACACCCCCGGCTTCGAGCTGTCCCGGCCGATCCCGACCATGGGCGACAACTGGGAGCCGCACGAGCTGTCGTTCCGGGACTGCGTGGTGCCGGACTCGGCGCGCCTGGGCGAGGTGGGCGGCGGCTGGTCGCTGGCCAGCGAGCAGCTTACCCACGGGCGGCTGCGCATCGCCGCGTACCAGCTGGGGATCGCACAGCGCTGCATCGACCTGGCCACCGACTGGGCCAAGCAGCGGGTGACCTGGGGCAAGCCGATCGCCACCCGGCAGGCCGTGCAGTTCATGCTGGCCGACTCGGTGGTCGAGCTGGACGCGGCCCGGATGCTGGTCTACCGGGCGGCGTGGATGGCCGACGAGGGCCGGCCGATACGCAACGAGGCGTTCATGGCCAAGCTGTACGCCACCGAGATGGCGCAGCGTGTCACCGATCGGTGTCTACAGATCTTCGGCGGGCTCGGGTACAGCAGGGAGCTACCGATCCAGAGCTTCTACCGGCAGGTCCGGGTGTGGCGGATCGGGCACGGTACGGCGGAGATCCATCGCTGGATGATCGCGCGGAACCTGCTCGGGCTCTCCTCACGGGACTGACCGGGGTCCGGGCGCCGACGACGGGACAAAGGAGTTCGGGCGTGGACATGGTCGGGAACCGCACGTTGTCAGATCTGCTGGTGGAGCGGACGCGGCGCCATCCGGAGCGCCCAGCGCTGGTCGTCGAGGACCGCGCGGGCGAGGTCACCGGCTACAGCTACGACGAGCTGCTCGACGCGGTGCGCCGGGCCGCCGCCGGGCTGTCCGAGCTGGGCATCGGCCCTGGCGACGCGGTGGTGCTGCAGCTGCGCAACAGCGCGGAGTTCGTGTTCGCCTGGCTCGGGCTGGCCTGGCTCGGCGCGGTGTCGGTGCCGTCCAACGTGGCCAACGCGGCGGCCGAGCTGACCTACCTGGCCGAGTTCTCCGAGGCCGTTGGCTACATCACCGAGCCGGACTACGCCGGCACGTTCGACGAGATCCTGCCCGGCCTGCCCCGGATGCGGCACCGGATCCTGGCTCGCACGGCTGACGCAGGCGGCGGCGTGCTCTTCGACGACCTGTTGAAGCACCCGCCGCTGCCGCCGGACTCCTCGGCGCCCGGCGCGGAGCAGGTGCTGGAGATGATCTTCACGTCCGGCACCACCGCGCGCCCCAAGGCGGTCATGCTCACCCACGCCAACCTGCTGTGGGCCGGCGAGCGGGTGGTCAGGGGCGCGGCGCTGGCCGAGGGCGACCGGCTGATCACCGCGCTGCCGATGTTCCACATCAACGCCCAGGAGATCACCGAGCTGGCCGCGCTGACCGTCGGCGGCACCGCCGTGCTGGTGGAGGAGTACCGCGCGAGCAAGTTCTGGTCGCAGCTGCGCCGGCACCGGGCGAACGCGGTGAGCCTGGTCGCGATGCAGGTCAGGACGCTGCTGGCGCAGCCGGAGACGAACGGCGACGCCGAGCACGAGCTGCGCAGGGTGATCTACGCGATCAACGTCAGCGACTCGGAGAAGGAGGAGTTCGAGCGGCGGTTCGGGGTCGAGCTGTGCAACGGCTACGGCCTGTCCGAGGGGGGCACGGTGGTCACCTTCGCGCCGCCGTTCGGGGACAAGCGCTGGCCCTCGATCGGGCTGCCCAACGGCGACCGGCAGGTGCGGATCGTCGACGAGCTCGGCCAGGACCTGCCGCCCGGCGGGGTCGGGGAGATCATCGTGTCCGGGGTGCCCGGGCGGACCCTGATGAAGGGCTACTTCAAGGACCCGGCCGCCACCGCCGCCGCCATGCGCGACGGCTGGCTCTACACCGGTGACTTCGGCTATCTCGACGAAAAGGGCTATGCGTATTTCGTCGATCGCAAGAAGGATCTCATCAAAAGGGCCGGGGAGAACGTGTCGGCCAGCGAGGTGGAGTTCGCGCTGTCCGAGCATCCGTCGATAGCCGAGGCGGCGGTGGTCGGGGCGCCGGACCCGATTCGGGACGAGGAGGTCGTGGCGTTCGTGGTGGCCGTCCAGGGGGCGGAGCTGACCGTCGAGGAGATCCAGGAGCACTGCCGTTCCCGGATCGCCTCGTTCAAGGTCCCCACGACCGTGCACATCGTCCCGGAACTGCCGAAGACGTCGATCGGAAAGATTGAGAAGAAAGTGCTGAGACAGCGGGTGGCGTCGGTATGAGCGACTTCGACGCGGCGTACGACGCGATACGGGCCAAGGTCGGTGACGTGACGACGACGCGTATCGGGCCGATTCGGGCGTTGGACTTCCAGCGGTTCGCGGTGGCCAGCGGGGAAACGCCGGGACGGTATGACGAACACGCGCCGCCGCTGTTCCTGACCAGTGTGCTCGGCTGGGGCGACGGTCCGGTCGATGACGAGCTGCGCCCGGACGGGACGGGCACCGAGGAGACCGCCGACCTGCCGCTTTCCGGTTTGCGGCTGATGGGCGCCGGGCAGGAGCTGGAGTTCGGCGAGCCGCTGTGCGACGGGGTCACGGTGACGGTGGAGACGTCGATCGCGGACGTCCAGCTGAAAGAGGGGAGATCCGGGCGGTTGATGCTGCTCACCATTCTGCGCGCCTACTCCGACGAGTCGGGGCGGCGGCTGGTCACCTGCCGGGAGAACTTCATCGCGCGGCCGGGGGTGTGAGCCGTGTATTTCGAGGACGTGGAGGTGGGCGCCGCGATCGAACCGGTCACGGTCCGGCCCACCACCGTTCAGCTGTTCCGGTTCAGCGCGGTCACCTGGAACGCGCACCGGATCCATTACGACACCGCGTACGCGCGCGCCGAGGGATATCCCGACGTGTTGGTGCAGTCGCATCTGCACGGCTGTTTCCTGGCCCGTACCGCATTGGAATGGGCGGGGCCGGCGGCGCGGCTGCGGAAGTTCAGTTGGCAGAACCGGCATCTCGCGGTCCCGGACGACAAGCTCACCTGCACCGGGCAGGTCGTGAACCGAATTGTCGACGACTCCGGGGCCGGGCTCGTCGAATGCGCGCTGGAGGAGCGCAACGGCGACGGCGTGCTGTGCGCCCCCGGGACGGCCGTGCTGGAGCTTCCTCGGAGGGGTGGATGACTGACACCGAGACCCGGCTGTACCGGACCATGGCCCGGATCCGGCACTTCGAGCTGGCCGCGTCCCGGCTGATGGCGTCCGGGAAGCTGGCCGGCTCGCTGCACGTGTCGATCGGGCAGGAGGCCGTCGCGGCCGGCGTCTGCGACACGCTGCGGACCAGCGACTACATCACCACCACCCACCGGGGCCACGGCCACTGCATCGCCAAGGGCGGCGGGCTGGAGCCGATGATGGCCGAGCTGTTCGGCCGGGAGGGCGGGTACTGCGGCGGCCGGTCCGGGTCCATGCACATCGCCGACCCGCGCGCCGGCATCCTGGGCGCGAACGCGATCGTCGGCGCCGGCATCCCGATCGCGCTGGGCGGGGCGTTCGCGGCGATGCGGCGCGGCGACCACGGCGTGGCGGTGGCGTTCTTCGGCGAGGGCGCGGTCGCGCAGGGCGTGTTCCACGAGTCGCTGAACCTGGCGGCGCTGTGGCGGCTGCCGGTGGTGTTCGTCTGCGAGAACAACCTGTACGCGGAGCTGACCCCCGTCGGCGTGCACCTGGCCGCCGAGCGGGTGGCCGACCTGGCCTCGGCGTACCGGATCCCGGCCAGCCAGGTGGACGGCAACGACGCGCTCGCGGTGCGCGCGGAGGCGGCGAAGGCCGTCCAGCGGGCCCGGGACGGCGACGGGCCGACCCTGCTGGAGTGCATGACCTATCGCTGGCACGGCCACTTCGAGGGCGACCCGCAGCGCTACCGGGACGCCGAGGAGGTCCAGCGCTGGAAGGACGCCGACCCGCTGGTCAAGCTGGCCGCCGCCGCGCCGGACCGCGCCGACGCCTTCGCGCGGGTCGAAGCGGAAGCCGAGCGCGAGGTCGCGGAGGCCGTCGAAGCGGCCCAGCGCGCGCCCGAGCCACCGCCGTCCTCGGTGCTGGCCGACGTCTACGCGGCAGAGGGGGTCAGGTGAGCCGGGTCAAGTACTGGCAGGCGGTGAACTCCGCGCTGCGCGAGGAGCTGGCGCGCGACCAGCGGGTGCACCTGTTCGGCGAGGACGTCGGCGCCCCCGGCGGGCCGTTCGGGGCGACCCGGAACCTGCAGGCGGAGTTTGGCGAGTGGCGGGTGCGCGACACCCCGATCAGCGAGGGCGTGATCACCGGGCTGGCGGTGGGCTCGGCGATGGCCGGGCTGCGGCCGGTCGCGGAGATCATGTACTTCGACTTCATGACGCTGGCCATGGACCAGCTGGTGAACCAGGCCGCCAAGATGCGCTACATGTCGGCCGGCGGGTTCTCCGTGCCGCTGACCATCCGCACCCTGTGCGGCGCCGGCCGGGGCTCCGGGCCGCAGCACTCGCAGAGCCTGGAGGCCTGGCTCGCCTCGGTGCCCGGGCTGAAGGTGGTCTGGGGCGGCACCCCGGCCGACGCGAAGGGCCTGCTCAAGTCCGCCATCAGGGACGACGACCCGGTGGTGGTGATCGAGAGCGTGTCGCAGTGGACCCAGCGCGGCGAGGTGCCCGACGACCCGGAGGCGCTGGTGCCGATCGGCGCCGGGCTGGTCCGCCGGTCGGGGCAGGACCTGACGCTGGTCTGTTGGGGCGGCACCGTGGCCCGGGCGGTGGCCGCCGCCGAGACGCTCGCCGACGAGCACGGCGTCGACGCCGAGGTGCTGGACCTGCGCACGCTCAGCCCGCTGGACCGGCCGCTGATCCTGGGCTCGCTGAACAAGACGGGCCGGCTGGTGGTCGTCCAGGACGCGACGGGGCCGTGCAGCATCGGCTCGGAGGTCGTCCGGCTGGCCGCCACCGAGGGGTTCGGGTCGCTGCGCGCGCCGGCGGTGCTGCTCAGCGCGCCGTTCGCGCCGGTGCCGTTCCCGCCCGGGCTGGAGCGCGAGTACTACCCGCAGGCCGACGACCTGGTCGCGGCGGTGCTCGCCGCGCTGGAGAGGACCCCCGCGTGACCGAGATTGTCGTCCCGAAGTGGGGCGTGACCATGGACGAGGCGACCCTGCTGCAGTGGCTCAAGCAGGTCGGCGACCAGGTCGCGGTGGACGAGCCGGTGGCCGAGATGGAGACCGACAAGGCCACCGCCGAGGTGCTCAGCCAGGCCAGCGGCCGGATCGTCGAGCTGTGCGTGGCCGAGGGCGAGGACGTGGTGCCCGGCCAGGTGATCGCCCGGTTGTCGACGGATGGGGGCTCCCAGTGACTGTCACCCACACGCGCACCACCAGCCAGCTCGTGGCCGAGTTCGTGGCCGGCTTCGAGTTCGCCGACGCGCCCCCCGACGTGCGGGAGAAGGCCAAGGTCACCCTGCTGCACGACCTGGGCGTCGGGCTCGCCGGCCACCGGCTAGCCGAGACGGCGTTCGCGCTGGCCAAGGACGTCGGCGCGGCCCCCAACGGCGGCGGCGCGCGGCTTCCGGTGGACGGCACGAGCGTGACGGTGGACATGGCGGCGCTGGCCACCGGAGCCATGGTGCACGCCCGTACCCAGGACGACACCCAGCTCGCCATCTCCACCCACCTCGGTGCCACCACGCTGCCCGCCCTGCTCGCCCTGGGCGACCGTTCCGACAGTTCGGGCACGGAGCTGCTCACCGCGATGGTCGCCGGCTACGAGGCGGCGTCCGCGATCGCCGAGGCGCACGCCGCCGACTCCACCGCGCGCGGCTTCCGGGCCAGCAGCATCTACGGCCCGCTCGCCTCGGCCGCCGCCTGCGCCCGCCTGCTCGGCCTGAACCAGGAGCAGACGACCTCCGCGCTCGGACTGGCGGCCGGTTTCGGCGGCGGCACCAACCAGACCTGGGTGGCCGGCACCCAGGAGTGGCGCTACCAGGTCGGCATGGCCAGCCGCAACGGCATGACCGCAGCGCTGCTGGCCGCCAGGGGCGTGACCGGCGCCCCGGACGCGCTGGAGGGCGCCGCCGGCCACTACCGCTCGTTCGCCGGCACCCAGCCGGCCGAGCCCGCCGGCGCCGACCTGGGCGAGCGGTGGCGGACCCGCGACGTCACCTACAAGCCGTTCCCGGTGTGCGCGATCAACCAGGTACCGGTCACCGTGATGGTCGACCTGGTGACCACCCACGACGTGCACCCCGAGCAGGTGGCCGACGTGGAGCTGCGGCTGGCCCCGGTGGACGCGGCCTACCCGGGCACCGACACCCACGGCCCGTTCACCGACGTCGGCGGCACCCTGATGAGCGCGCCGTACTGCCTCGCGGTGGCCATCCGCCGGCGCACCGTCGTGCTGGACGACCTCTACGGCTTCGACGACACCGAGCTGATGGGCCTGGCCGACCGGATCCAGGTGATCCCGGACGAGACGCTGACCACCGGCTCCTGTCGGATCACCGTGCGGCTGCGCGACGGCGCCTCGGTGTCCGACTCCTTTCTGCCGGGCCCGGACACCTTCAACTGGGGCCGCGACGAGGCCGCCGACCGGCTCCGCCAGATCGCAGGCGAGATGCCGCTGTCCCCGGCCGGCCTGGACGAGTTCATCGCCGTCGTGCTCGACCTGGACAACCGCACGGTTCGTGAACTGATCGACAAGACCCTGCCCTGAGCCCCGGGAACTCCTCAGCGACGAGGAAAGCGAGAAGGCGTTGGACTTCTTCCTACAGCTCGCCCTGCAAGGCGTGGCATTGGGCACCGTGTACGCACTGGTCGGCCAGGGGCTCAACGTCACCTTCTCCACCCTCAAGGTGGTCAACTTCGCGCACGGCTCGTTCCTGATGATCGCGGTCATGATCGCGCTGTCCGCCCTCGGCGCCGGGCTGCCGCTGGCGCTGGCCATGGTGGTCGGGATCGTGGCGGTGGCGGTGCTGGGCATCGCGGTGGAGCGGATAGCCATCCGGCCGGTGCTGAAGAACGCCGGCGGGCTCGGCTGGGTGGTGGCCACGCTGGGCGCGGCGATCGTCATCAAGGCGATCGCGAGCGATGTCTACGGCGCGCAGCCCCGCGCCTTCCCGCCGGTCATCTTCGACGCCACCGACTTCGTGAGCATCGCCGGCGTGCGGATGTCGCTGCAACTGCTGCTGGTGGCGGGCGTGGCGCTGCTGGTGCTGGCGCTGTTCGAGCTGGGGGTGCGGCACACCACCTGGGGGATGGTGCTGCGGGCGACCAGCTACGACCAGGAGTCCGCCCGGCTGCGCGGCATCCGGGTGGAGTGGGTGGTGACCGCCTCGTTCGTGCTCAGCGCCGCGCTGGCCGGGCTGGCCGGGGTGCTGCTCGCGCCGATCACCGGCGTCAGCCCGGCGTTCGGCATGACGCTGATGCTCAACGGCTTCGCCGCCGCGGTGGTCGGCGGCATGGGCAGCTCGCTGGGCGCGCTGGTCGGCGGGGTGCTGGTCGGGGCCACCGAGCTGCTGGTCGGCGGCTACATCTCCACCGCCGCGCAGCACGCGGTGGCGTTCACCGTCCTGGTGCTGGTGCTCATGGTCCGGCCCGGCGGGCTGTTCGGGGCGCGGGAGGTGCAGAAGGTATGACCGCGCTGCTGCAACGAACGCTGCTGCAACGGCTGCCGCGCTGGCTGCTGCCGACCCTGTTCACGATCGCCGTGCTGGCGGTGCCGTTCGTGTTCTCCGGCCGGATCGTGCAGCTGACGATCCTGCTCGGCGTCAACGCGCTGCTCGGGCAGAGCATCAACCTGCTCACCGGGTACACCGGCCAGATCTCCCTGGGGCAGGCCGCGATGTACGGCGCCGGGGCCTACGGCAGCGGAGTGCTGTCCACGCTGCTGGAGTGGCCGATCTGGGTCACGGTGCCGGCCGGGATCGCGCTGGCGATGCTGCTCGGCGCGCTGGTGTCCATCCCGGCCGGGCGGGTCCGCGACTTCTACCTGGCCATGGTCAGCCTCGGGCTGGGCATCCTCGGCGCCGAGGTCATCGCGCAGTGGGACACGGTGACCGGCGGGTTCTCCGGGCTGTCCAACGTGCCGTCCTCGGTGCTGCGGAACCTGACGGTGTTCGGCCACACCTTCGGGCTGGTGGACTACTACTACCTGGCGGTGCTCGCCGTCGCGGTGGTGACCTGGCTGTTCGCCGGGGTGCTCAAGTCGCACATCGGGCGCTCGTTCGTGGCGATCAGCGAGAGCGAGGTCGCGGCGGCCACCCTGGGCGTGTCCGCCGGCAGCCGCAAGCGGATGGCGTACGTGCTCAGCGCCGGCCTGGCCGGGGTGGCCGGGACGATGTACGCGCACCTGGTCGGGTTCCTGAGCCCGGACGCGTTCTCGGTGGACGCCTCGGTGGCCATCCTGGTGTTCGCGGTGCTGGGCGGGCTGCGCACGCTGGCCGGCCCGTTCCTCGGCGCCGCCGTGCTGACCTACCTGCCCGACCAGCTCCAGGCGTTCAGCCGCCACCAGCTACTGATCTACGGCGTGGTGCTGCTGGTGTCGTTCCTGATCCTGCCGCGCGGGCTGACCGGGCTACTGCCGTACCGCACCGGCCTGATCCACCGATCGATCGCTCAGCGGGGTCCGGACGAACCCAACGAACCGGCCTCGGTCGCGGTCGAGGAGCCGGCCGACGGCCCGCTGCTGGAGGTGGCCGGGCTGAGCAAGGCGTTCGTCGGCGTCCGCGCCCTGGACGGGGTGGACATGTCGGTACGGACCGGCTCGATCCACGGGCTGATCGGCCCGAACGGCTCCGGCAAGACCACCCTGCTCAACGTCATCTCCGGCGTCGAGCCGCCCACCGCCGGCACCGTGCGGTTCGCCGGCGCCCGCATCGACGGCCGCCGCCCGCACGAGGTCGCCAGGCTCGGCGTGGCCCGCACCTTCCAGCACCCGCTGTGCTTCCCCGAGCTGACAGTCCGGGAGAACGCGCTGGTCGGCGCCGAACGGCTGTACCGGGGCGGGCTGGCGGGGCCGATGCTGCGGCTGCCCGGGGCGATGGCCGAGGAGCGGCGGCTGCTGCGCGACGCTGACCAGGCGCTGGAGCGGGTCGGGCTCACCGAGCTGGCCGACGAGCTGGCCGGCGGCCTGCCGTTCGGCCGGCAGCGGATGCTGGAGCTGGCCAGGGCGCTGGTGGCGCGGCCCCGGCTGCTGATGCTCGACGAGCCCGCCGCCGGCCTGGCCGAACCAGACCTGGTCGAGCTCGGCGCCCTGCTGCGCGACCTGCGCGACGGCGGCATGACCATCGTGGTGATCGAGCACCACGTGGACTTCCTGTTCGAGCTGGCCTCGTCGGTGACCGTGCTCGACCACGGCGCGGTGATCTTCTCCGGGGCGACCGAGGACGTCCGCCGCGACCCGCGCGTCCTGGAGGCGTACCTCGGTTCCGAAACGGTGAAGGAGGACGTCTAGCCGTGCTCACCGTGGAGAACATCTCGGTCGGCTACGGGCCGGTGCGCGCGGTGCGCGAGCTGTCCCTGGAGCTGAAACCCGGGCAGCTCGGCACGGTCGTCGGGGCCAACGGGGCGGGGAAGTCCTCGCTGCTCAAGGCGGTCAGCGGACTGGTGCCGGTGCGGTCGGGGACGATCACGTTCGACGGCGAGCGGATCGAGGCGACCCCGGCGCACCGCCGCACCGAGCTGGGCATCGCGCACGTGCTGGAGGGCCACCGCGTCTTCGGCGACCAGAGCGTGGAGGCGAACCTGGTGCTCGGCGCGCTGCGCCGGTACCGGTCCCGGCGGGCGCGCGCCGAGGTGCGCGCGGACGTGTCCGCCCAGTACGAGCGGTTCCCGATCCTCGGCGAGCGCCGCGCCCAGCTCGCCGCCACCCTCAGCGGCGGTGAGCAGCAGATGCTGGCCACCTCGGTGGCGCTGATGTCGCGCCCGCGCCTGCTGCTGCTGGACGAACCCTCGCTCGGGCTCGCGCCCAAACTGGTCGAGGAGACGTTCCGGCTGATCACCGCGCTGCGCGAGGAAGGCCTGACGGTCCTGCTGGTCGAGCAGCGCGCGTCGCTGGCGCTGCGGATCGCAGACTACGGCTGGGTGCTGCGCCGAGGCGAGCTGGTCGCCGCCGGCCCCCCGAGCGAGCTGACCGAGGGCGCCCAACTGGATCAGGCCTACCTCGGAGCGGCGACCTAGCCCTGAAGGCGGAGGAGAACCAATGGTGGTTTTGCTCGACAGAAGGCGTTTCCTGGCCGCCGCGGCCGGCTCGGCGGCGATGCTGGCCACCGGCTGCGCGGGCAGCGCGGCGCTGGGCGGGGACCGCGTCGCGCGCGGGGACGGACTCCTCACCATCGGCCTGACCACGGCGCTGACCGGCCCGTACTCCGAGTTCGGCGTGCCGATGAAGAACTGCGTGGACCTGGCCATCAAGCAGGCCAACGACACCGGCGGCGTGCTCGGCCGCCAGGTGAAACTGGTCAGCTACGACGACCAGCTCGTCGCCGAGACCGCCCAGGCGAACATGCGCCGGCTCCTCGACGAGGACAACGTCGACTTCGTTCTCGCCCCCGCCGGCAGCGGCCCGGTCCTGGCGGTTCTCCCGCTGGTGAACGCCAAGGGCCGGATCATGATGAACACCACCGCCCAGACGATGAAGATCGTCTACCCGCACGGCACCGACCGGCCGCCCTACCAGAACGTGTTCAGCTTCTCGCCGGGCAGCCAGATCGAGGGCCACTTCATGGGCGACCTGCTCGCCCGCAAGTTCCGCAAGGTCGGCGTCGTCGCGGAGAGCACCCCGTACGGCCAGACCGAGATGGCCGACATCGCGGCCGCCGCGAAGGCCGGCGGCGCCGCGGTGGTGGCCACCGAGAGCTACGACCAGGGCGCCACCGACCTCACGGCCCAACTGGCCCGCATCCGCTCCGCCGGCGCCGAGGCCATCGGCATGGTCGGGCTGGGCAGCGACGCGGCCACCGCCCGCCAGACCATGGCTCGCCTGGGCATGATGGACACCCCGTTCCTGATCAGCCTGGGCGCCGGCACGGTGGTCTACCCCGACCGCGCCCGCGAGCTGGTCAGCGGCACCATCGGCGTCCAGTTCGCCGCGTTCGACGGCGGCGCGCCGGCCACCGAGTCGGCCCGCGAGCTGTCCCGGGCCTACCGCGCGGCGTACGGCAACGACCGGCACTACGGCCCGAACGAGTGGCCGGTCCCGTCCTTCGGCAACACCCCGGCCAGCTCCTACGACTCGGTGAAGGTCCTGCTCGAGGCCATCAAACGGGCCGGGAGCACGGACAACGCGAAGATCATCGCCGAGCTGAACTCCGGCCGCCCGTTCCCCGCCGCGCGCGGCGACTACCGCTTCTCCCCGCAGTCCCACTTCGCCGTCACCGCCGACCTGCTCACCGTGAAGGTGTTCCGGGCCGGCCCCGGCGGCGCGCTCGACTACACCCCTTACCAGGCCTGAAAGGCGGCTGACATGGGAACCGGTACGAGCACCGACCTGACCGCGACCGAGCTTGCCGAGGCCTACGGCTCCGGCGAGCTGTCCCCGGTGCAGGCCACCACCGACGCGCTGGCGGCGATCGAGGCCCGCGACGGGGAGACCAACGCGTTCTGCCTGGTCGACGCGGAGTCCGCGCTGGCCGCCGCCGCGCTGTCCGAGCAGCGCTGGCGCGCCGGCCGCCAGCTCGGTGCGCTGGACGGGGTGCCGACCTCGATCAAGGACCTGCTGCTCACCAAGGGCTGGCCGACGCTGCGCGGCAGCAGGTGCGTGGACCGCGAGCAGGACTGGGACGTGGACAGCCCGATCGTGGCCCGGCTGCGCGAGGCCGGCGCGGTGCTCATCGGCAAGACCAACACCCCGGAGCTGGGCTGGAAGGGCGTCACCGACAACCCGCTGACCGGCGTGACCCGCAACCCCTGGGACCGCACCCGCACTCCGGGCGGCTCCAGCGGCGGCAGCTCGACCGCCGTCGCCCTCGGCATGGGCACGCTCTCGGTCGGCACCGACGGCGGCGGCTCGATCCGCATCCCGGCCTCGTTCTGCGGCGTCGTCGGGTTCAAGCCGACGCACTCGCGCGTCCCGCTCTACCCGTCCAGCGCGCTGGGCATACTCGCGCACGGCGGCCCGATCGCGCGCTCGGTCGACGACGTGGCCCTGATGATGGACGCGCTCGCGATCCCCGACCACCGCGACCCGTTCGGCCTGGGACCGGTGGCCGCGAGCTTCCGGGACACCAGCGGCCTGGACGTGCTGGCGCTGCGGATGGCCTTCTCCGCCGACCTCGGCTACGTCCAGGTGGACCCCGAGGTGGGCCGTCTGGTGTCCGAGGCGGTGGCCGGCCTGCAATCGGCCGGCGCCCGCATCGAGGCCTCCGACCCCGGTTTCGAGGACCCGATCGCTTCCTTCGACGTGCTCTGGGAGGCCGGCGCGGCGGGCTGGCTGGAGATGTTCATGCGCGACCACATCGACGACGTCGACCCGGGCCTGCGCGGCGTGGTGGAGCGCGGCCTGCGCCACTCCGCCCAGGACTACCTGAAGGCCTACACCGAGCGCCTGAGCCTGGGCATCCTGATGGGCGAGTTCCACACCCGCTACGACGTGCTGATCACCCCGACGGTCCCGATCCAGCCGTTCGAGGCCGGCCACAACGTCCCGCCCGGCAGCGGCCTGCCGGACTGGACCCGCTGGACCCCGTTCACCTACCCGTTCAACATGACCCAGCAGCCCGCGATCAGCGTCCCCGTCGGCTTCACCGCCTCCGGCCTGCCGGTAGGCCTGCAGATAGTCGGCCCCCGCCACAGCGACCGCCTGGTGCTCGCCGTGGCCAAGCTCGTCGAACAGGTCTGCGCCGCCGCCCGCCGCCCCAGCGACTGCCCGTAACCCCTGACCCGTGAGTGGTTAGCGTTGTCATAGCAACGCTAACCACTCACGGGTCCTGATCAGCGGAAACGGTCGGCCACAGTGGACAGCCGATCGAGCGCGCGCAAAGTGTCCGCCTCCGGGGCGGTCTCCAGGGCGAACGAGACCTCGCTGACGCCGGCGTCGACGAACCGGGCCACCACGTCCGGGTCCGCGCCCACGCCGCCGATGGTGATCGGCACGCCGGGGCGGCCGTGCTCGGCCAGCCAGGCGGAGACCTCGCGCAGGGTGGCCGGATCGGTGGCCACCCGGGGGAACCAGCCGTCGCCGTGCGCGAGCAGCCGGTTGCGCGCCGCGACGCTCTCGCCGCCGACGTAGACGGGCGGGTGCGGCGACTGCACGGGCTTGGGCCACAGGTAGATCGGGTCGAAGTCGATGAACCGCCCGTGGAACTCCGCCTCCTCCCGGGTCCAGATCGTTTTCAGCGCGGCCAGCTGCTCGTCCAGCAATTCGCCGCGGGTGGCCGGGTCGACGCCGTGGTTGCGCATTTCCTCGCGGTTCCAACCGGCGCCGACGCCGAACACCGCCCGGCCCCCGGAGACCAGGTCCAGGCTGGCCACCGATTTGGCGGTATGAATGACGTCGCGCTCCGGCAACAGTGCTATACCGGTGGCCAGCCGGAGCGTTTTCGTCGCGCCCGCCGCGGCGGTGAGCGCGACAAAGGGATCTACCGAGCGGAAGTACGACCGGGGCAGCATCGGGCCGCCTCCCCACGGCGTCTCCCTGCGCACCGGAATATGCGAATGCTCGGCCAGGAAGAGCGTTGCGAAGCCCCGTTCTTCCAGCGCGCGCCCGAGCGCCGCCGGGCCGACTCCTTCGTCCGAGACGATCGTGTTGACCGCAAATTTCATACAGTGGTCCCCTCTGCAGATCTGGCCGCTGACCTGCGGAGAATCGGTTGACATGGGCTATGTCACATGGGAAGGTACGTACTCGACCGACTGGTCGGTCGTGAACTTTTCGTGATCGTAGCACCTCCAGGAGCAGCGAGATGACGGACCGCACGTCGACGAAGATGGGCACCGCGAAGATCGCGGCCGCCGCGCTCGCCGGATCGAGCATCGAGAACTACGACTTCTTCATTTATGGAACGGCCGCCGCGCTGGTGTTCCCCTCGCTGTTCTTCCCCGAGCAGAGCGCGCTGACCAGTGCATTGCTGGCGTTCGCCACGTTTTCGGTCGGCTTTCTGGCCCGGCCGTTGGGCGCGGTGTTGTTCGGCCATTACGGAGATGTGCACGGGCGCAAGAAGGCGCTGACCATCGCGTTGGTGTCCATGGGCTTCGCGTCGGTGCTCATCGGGTTGCTGCCGCCTTTCCGGACCATCGGCGTGGCGGCGCCGCTGATACTGGTGCTGCTGCGGTTCGTGCAGGGCATCGCGATGGGCGGGCAGCAGGGCGGCGTGGTGCTGCTGGCGATGGAGAGCGCGCCGGACCACAAGCGGGGCTTCTACTCCAGCTTCGCGCAGGCCGGCGGCCCGGCCGGCATCCTCATCGGCAACCTGGTGTTCCTGATCGCGCTGCGCACCACCTCGCCGGAGGCGTTCCAGTCCTGGGGCTGGCGGGTGCCGTTCCTGTGCAGCGCGGTGCTGATCGCGCTGGCCGTCTACATCCAGTACCGGCTGGAGGAGACGCACGCCTTCCAGCGGCACCAGCAGGTCAAGGAGGTGGCGCCGGAGGCCGTGGCGCCGGTCACCAGGTCGCCGATCCTGGACGTGCTGCGCATCTACCCCCGGCAGATCGCGCTGGTGGCCGCCGCGTACATCGGCATCAACGTCACCTACTACCTGTACATGACGTTCGTGGTCTCCTACGCCACCAACCCCGCCCTGCTCGGCATGTCCAAGGACGTCGTGCTCGGCGCGGTGCTGCTGGCCGCCGGGGTGCAGCTGGTGACGCTGCCGATCGCCGGCGCGGTGTCCGACCGGGTCGGCCGGCGCCGGATGCTGCTGATCGGCTCGGGCGCCACGGTGATCTTCTCGTTCGGCTTCTGGCCCATGATCGACACTCGCTCGCCGGCCGTGGTCGTGCTCGCGCTGGTGGTCGCGCTCGGCGTGCTGCACACGATCATGTACGGGCCGCAGAGCGCGTTCTTCGCCGAGACGTTCGCCACCAGGATGCGCTACTCCGGCATCTCGCTGGGCGTGCAGATCGGCGCCGTCTGCGGCGGCGCGTTCGCCCCGCTGATCGCCACCGCGCTGATCGCCGGCTTCCACTCCTCGTTCCCCGTGGCCCTCTACATGGCGCTGGTCTGCGTGATCACGTTCGCCGCCGTGTGGATGCTGAAGGAGACCTACCTGACCAAGCTGGACGAGCCGGACCGCCGCACCCACCTGGCCGACGACGTGGCCTGAGTCCCCGTAAGCTCGGCGCGAGGGCGGTTGGGCGCCGAGCTTGCGGGAGGGGCCGCTGTGAGTGTCGAGTTCTGGGTGACATCGTTCATCGTCGTCGTGACGCCGGGCACGGGCGTGCTCTACACCATGGCGGCGGGGCTGTCCCGGGGCCTGCGGGCCAGCATGATCGCGGCGGTCGGCTGCACGCTGGGCATCGTGCCGCACATGGTCGCCGCGATCACCGGCCTGGCCGCGCTGCTGCACGCCAGCGCGATGGCCTTCCAGGTGGTCAAGTACGCGGGCGTGGCCTACCTGCTGTACATGGCGTGGAGCACGCTGCGGGACAAGGGCGCGCTCACCGTGGAGCGGGACACCACCCCGCACTCGGCCCGCAAGGTGATCGGCTCGGGCATCCTGGTGAACATCCTGAACCCGAAGCTGACGATCTTCTTCTTCGCGTTCCTGCCCCAGTTCGTGAGTCCGACCGAGCCCAACGCGTACCTGCGCATGATCGAGATGAGCGCGGTGTTCATGCTGCTCACGCTCGTCGTGTTCGTCGGCTACGGCAAGTTCGCCTCGGCCATCCGGGGCCACGTCATCTCCCGCCCGAAGGTGCTGACCTGGATGCGCCGCACGTTCGCCGGCGCGTTCGTGGCCCTCGGAGCAAAGCTCGCCTTCGACTAGCGCGGAGCGTCATTCGTTCAGGTGCCGGCGGACGAACACGCCGATCTTGTCGATGGCCTGCTGCGCCTCGGGCAGCAGCCAGGTCATGAGCTGGTAGACGTGCATCATGCCCTCGGCGACCTGGAGCTCGGCGGCCACGCCGGCGGCGCGGGCGTTGTCGACCAGCCGCAGCGTGTCGTCGAGCAGCATTTCGTCGGTACCGACCTGCAGCAGCAGCGGCGGCAGGCCGGACAGGTCGGCGAAGACGGGGGAGGCCAGCGGGTCGGTCGGGTCGTGGCCGTCCAGGTAGGTGGCCGCGTTCTGCAGCCCCATCTCGGGCGTGACCAGCGGGTCCAGCTCCACGTTGGAGTGGTACGAGCGGCCACCGCAGCTCAGGTCCGACCAGGCCGACAGCGTCACGGCGCACGCGGGCAGCGGTTCGCCGGCGTCGCGCAGTGCGACCATGGCGGCCAGCGCGATGCCACCGCCCGCGGAGTCGCCGGCGAGCGCGAGCCGCTCCGGGCGGACCCCCTCGGCGAGCAGCCCCCGGTAGGCGGCCAGCGCGTCGCGCAGCGCGGCCGGGAACACCTTCTCCGGCGCGAGCGCGTACTCCGCGGAGAACAGCCGTGCCCCGGCGGCCCGCGCGATGCGGGCGGTCAGGTCGGCGTGGCTGCGCGGCGAGCCGATGGTGAACCCGCCGCCGTGGAAGTACAGGACAGCGCGACCCGCACCGGGACCGAAGCAACCCCGCGAAGAGCGCTCATCAAGCCCCGCCGGCGTGTGAGGCGAGGACACCGTTCCGGTGTCCGTCTCGGGCGGGGTGAACCACAGGCCGGGTACGCCGCCGACGCTGGACTGCTCCACGGTGACGTCCTCGGGCACCGGCGGCGCCATCCGGTCGTAGCCGGCCCGCACGTCGTGTACCGGCATGTCGTCGCGCAGCCAGGAGCCGAACGCCTCGGCCACCACCTCGGTGTTGCGTTTCGATGCCATTCGCACGCTCCTACTTGGCCGGTTCGTACTGGGCGGTCACCCGGCTCGGCGTCAGCCGCAGCACGACCCGGACGTTCGCGGCGTCCTCCGGCGGGTACGGCTTGCCCATGTACTTGATCGACAACTGGTCGAGCACGCGCCTGTCCTCGTCCAGCGACACCGCGACCGAGCCGTTGATCGAGAAGTAGCGCACCGGGTTCTCCGGGTCGATCACGACGACGCTGGCGCGCGGGTCGCGTTCCAGGTTGCGCGCCTTGACCCGCCTGGCGACCGTCGACATGAGCACGTCGTCGCCGTCGCGCAACGCCCAGATCGGGGTGCTGTGCGGGGAGCCGTCGGCGTTCAGCGTGGTCAGCACGACCAGCTCGGTCCCGTCGAGCAGCTCCTTGGCGCGCTCGGGCAGCTTGTCGGTCACTCTCTCTCCGTTCCTTGTCTACGTGGGTCTACTTGGCGCCGGTGACGTTGGCGTACTTCTGGAGCACGCCGGTGCCGGTGAGGTAGCGGGAGTTGGCGGGCAGTTCGGGCATCAGGGCCAGGTCGGTGGTGCCGGGCGTGAAGTAGGTGTCGACGTTGTCCTTGGTCAGCACCACCATCGGCGGCGAGGTGAGCTCGGGCAGCGTCGCGCCCTGTTGCACGGCGGCCACCATGGCCAGCACGAACTCGCCCCAGTGGGCGTAGAAGCCGGTCTGCTCGGTGACCCAGCCGTCGTTCGCGCGCAGCGCCTTCACCGCGTCGCCGTTGCCGCCGAAGCCGGAGACGATGGCGTCGCGGGTACGCCCGGCGTTCTCGATCGCGCGCCGGGCGGCGACGGTCACGTCGTCGGCGGTGGTGTAGAGCACGATGTGCCGGTTGGCCGGGATGGACTGCAGCGCCCTGGTCATCGCCGGGTACGCGATGTCCGCGGTGAAGTCCAGGTCCACCTGCAGGCCCTGTTCGCCGCCGATCGTGGTCGTGCTCGGCGTAATGTCCCGGGACGGCACGTGCGTCATGCCCGGCACCAGCCCGGAGAGCTTGTCGTAGAAGCTGGTCACCGCGATGTTCACCGACGGGCCGTACTTCGCGGCCTGCCCGATCACCACGGTGGTGTTCTCGCCGGTCCAGCCCCGGGCGGCCATCTGCTTGGCCATCGCCTCCGCGCCCAGGCCGGCCAGGTACGGCTGGTCGAAGTTGAACAGCGGGCAGCCCTCGACCGGCACGTTCACCGAGATGCACGGGATGCCCGAGCGCTTGAACGTCTGGCTGACCCTGCTGGTCGCGTCGGCGGCCGACGGGTACTCCACGATCACGTCGGGCTTGGCGGCGACCATCAGGTTGGCGTTGCTGAGCATGGCCTCGGCGGTGCCCTTGTTGTCGTAGATGGTGACCTTGGCGCCGAGCTTCTCGGCCTGCTGCTTGAACGTCTCGCCTTGGGAGACGATCAGCGGGTTGGCGGCCGTTGCGATGGCGAACGCGAACGTCTTGCCCTGGAAGTCGACGGTGCCGGCGGGCACCGGTTGTTTCCCACCACCGGCCGGGGCACCCGCCTGACCGCCGCCACCGCACGCGGTCAGTAGCGCCATGGCCCCTACAACAACTGCCATCAAGGTTCGGCTCTGAACCATGGGTTATTCACGCTCCTGGCGCGAGGGCGGGCCGGAGGCTCGTCCGAGTGGCTGGATCAGGCAGTTTGATCGCCGAAGGCGATTCGTGAATAACCCTCTGATTAGGAGTCACAGCTCGTCCCTTCCCGATCACACGGCTCGCCGGGCGCGTTCCTGCAACTTGCCGAAGCCGACGGCGAGCAGCAGCACCGCGCCGCTGACGATCTGCTGGTAGAAGCTGGGCACCCGCTGGATGGTGAGGCCGTCGGACACCGCGCCGAGCAGCAGCACCCCGATCACCGCGCCGGCCACGCTGCCCCGCCCGCCGCCCAGCGCCGCGCCGCCGAGCACCACGGCGGCCAGGCTCTGCAGGGTGATCTCCGAGCCCAGGCTGCCGGTGGCCGCGAGCAGCTGGCTGGCGGTGACCACCCCGGCCACGGCGGCGAGCACGGCGGACACGATGTACACGCCGCCCTCGACGGCGACCACTCGTACCCCCGCCAGCCGGGCGGCGTCCCGGTTCCCGCCGACCATGTACACCCGCCGCCCGAAGATCGTCCACCGCAGCACCAGGTGCACCGCGACCACCAGGGCGGCGGCCAGCAGGACGTGCACCGCGATGCCGTCGAACGCCTCGTCGCCGAGGAACCCGGCCCCGGCCGGCACCGGCAGCGTCTGGCCGTTCGCCACCGTGAACGCGACGCCGCCGGTGATGGACAGCGTGGCCAGCGTGGTGATCAGCGCGTTGATCCTGGCCCAGCCGATGAGCACCAGGTGCACCGCGCCGACCAGCGCGCCGACCGCGATCACCGCCAGCAGCGCCGTCGCCGCCGAGCGCCCGTCGGCGGTGAGCCGGGCGTAGAGCACGGCGGACAGCGGGATCACGCCGCCGATGGACAGGTCGAACCCGCCGGCCACCACCGTCAGCAACTGCCCGAGCGAGGCGATCATGATCACGCTGGCGGTGGCCAGGATGACCGTGGCGTTGGAGTACGTGGCGAAGCCGTCGATGAAGAGCCCGAACCCGACGACGACCAGCACCAGGAAGGTGCCGACGCCCGCGGTCACCGGCACCCGGGCCAGCACCGGGACCCGGACCGGGGCCGGTGGCGCCTGCGTGCCGAGGTCAGTCATGGTGGTGTCCTCCGGCGGCGGCCAGCGCGAGCGCCCTGTTGCCCGTCTTCTCATCACCGGCCAGCTCGGCCACCACCCGGCCGTCGCGCAGCACGATCAGCCGGTCGGTGGCGCCCACCGCCTCCTGCAGGTCGGAGGTCACCAGCACCACCGAGGACCCGGCCCTGGCGAACTCGGTGAGCATCCGGTGGATCTGCGCGCGCGAGCCGATGTCCACGCCCCGGGTCGGCTCGTGCAGCACCAGCACCTTCGGCGCGGCCGCCATCCGGCTGGCCACCAGCACCTTCTGCTGGTTGCCTCCGCTGAGCTGCTCGACCTCCTGGCCCACCGCCCGGCACCTGACGTCGAACCGTTCGGCCAGCTCGCGCCCGGCCCGCGCCTGTGCCCTCGAACGCATCCAGCCCAGCCGGGCGAACCTGCCGATCACCATCATGGTCAGGTGCTCGGCCACGCTCTGGCTCAGCGCCAGGCCCTCGGTCTTGCGCTCGGACGGGACGTAGCCGATGGACAGCCGCCGGGCCCGGCGCGGCGAGCGCGGCACCGGGCGGCGGACCGAGCCGGTGACCAGCGAACCGGTGATGCCGGCCTGGTCGCCGCCGAGCCCGCGCGCGACCGCCTCGACCCCCGACCCGACCAGCCCGAACACGCCGAGCACCTCGCCTTCGCGAATGCCGAAGCTGACCTCCCGCAGCGCCGGCCGCCGCTCCCGCGACCAGCCGGACACCTCCATCGCGACCGGGAACGCGGCGCCGTCGCCGGTCAGGGTCGCCGGCTCGGCGTAGTCGCGCCCGAGCATGGCCGAGACCGTGCGGGCCGGGCTGGTGCGCCCGGTCGGGGACAGGTCGACCAGGCCGCCGTTGCGCAGCACCGCCACCCGGTCGCCGATCTCGAAGCACTCGTCGAGGTGGTGGCTGACGTAGACCAGGCAGGTGCCGCGCTGCTTGAGCCGGTGCAGGTGCCGCAGCAGCGTGCGGGTCTCGTGGGCGTACAGCGACGCGGTGGGCTCGTCCAGGATGAGCAGCCGCACGTCGCTGGCCAGCGCCTTGGCCACCTCGACGAGCTGGCGCTCGGCCAGCGGCAGCTCGGCCATGCGCCGGCGCACGTCGATGCGGATGTCCAGCTCGTCGAGGATCTCCCCGGCGCGCCGGCGCATCCAGCGCTGCGGCGCCCAGGCCCGCCCGCGCGGCCAGTTGGCCAGCATGATGTTCTCGGCGACGGTCAGGTCGGGGACGTAGGCCAGCTCCTGCGGGATCAGGCCGATGCCCTGGGCCCGGCCGTCGCGCGGCGAGCGCAGCGCGGTGGTCCGTCCCTCGATCGCGAGGGTGCCCTCGGTCGGCGCGACGGTGCCGCTCATGACTCCCACGAGCGTCGACTTGCCCGCGCCGTTCTCACCGACCAGCGCCGTGCAGTGGCCGGGCGCGAAGTCAAGGTTGATATCGCGCAAAACCCATGTCGAACCGTAGCGCTTGCCGATTCCGGCTAAGGTGACTAATGGCGACTGATCGCTCATGGGCGGTACCGCGCATTCGATATTACGAACGCCGCTCGCATGTCATTACGCTACCGCTCGCGGCCATTCCGGTCAATGAAATTCGTGCCCTTCGTGCAATGGCGAACGAATGGTCCGTTCTGGCCGTCGGAATTGACGGCTCGAGCCGCGCCCGAACGGGCCCGTCGGCCCGATCCGGCGCGGCCCTGCCGGGGAGCGGGAGCTCGCCAGGCATCACAGCTCACAGCTCGCTACGAGCCGTCTCGCGCAGGCCGATGAGGCTGGCCAGGGTGAGTGCGGCGGCCACGATGAGCAAGAACCCGGGGGACATGGTGTTGCCCGTCTGCTTGATCAGCCAGGTCGCCAGGTACGGCGCGGTGCCGCCGGTGACGATGGCCGCGATGTTGAAGCCGAGCGCGAACCCGCTGTAGCGCACCCGGGTGCCGAACACCTCGGCGAGCGTGGCGAACAGCGGCCCCATGATCGCGGCCACGCACACCCCGAGCACGCAGTGGCCCAGGATGGCCAGCGGCATCGAGCCGGCCCGCATGAGCAGGAACATCGGGATGGTGAGCACGATGAACGCCACGCACCCGATCCGCAGCGTGGCCTTGCGCCCGATCCGGTCCGACCAGTGCCCGAACAGCGGGATGGTGAGGGTGCCGACGATCAGCGCGGCGGTGGTCGACCAGTTCGCCCCGGCCGCGCCGAACCCGCCCTCGCGCTGCAGGTACACCGTCAGGTAGACGAACACGATGTAGTAGCCGGCGAAGTCGACCAGGCAGATCCCGAACGTGCGCAGCACCGACGTCCAGGACTTCGTGACCACCTCGACGATCGGAAGCTTCGCGATGTCGCCGCGCTCCTCGATGCGCCGGAACGCCGGCGAGTCCTCCAGCCGCAGCCGCACGTACAGCCCGACGATCCCGAACGGCAGCGCCAGCAGGAACGGGATGCGCCAGCCGCCGGCGTTGATCTGCTCCGGCGTCATGGCCAGGTACATCGTGCCGATCATCCCGGAGGCCACCAGCAGACCGATGTTGGAGCCGACCTGCGGCATCGAGCAGAGCAGCCCACGCCTGGCCGGCGGGCTGATCTCGGCGACGTAGGAGGCGGCGCCCGGGTTCTCCCCGCCGGCCGACATGCCCTGCACCAGGCGCGCCACGACCAGCAGCAGCGGCGCCACGAACCCGATCGCCGCGTACGAAGGGAGCAGCCCGATGGCGAACGTGCCCAGCGACATGATGATCACGGCGGCGGCCAGTGCGGTGCGCCGGCCGAACCGGTCGCCGAGGTGCCCGAACAGCACGCCCCCGAGCGGGCGCACCACGAACGAGATGGCGAACACGGCGAACGTGGACAGCAGCGCCGCCGTCGGGTTCTCGGACGGGAAGAACAGCGCCGCGAACGTGGTCGCCAGATAGCCGTAGATTCCGTAGTCGTAATACTCGACGGCGGATCCGATGGCCCCGGCGAACACCACCCTGCGGCGGGCCGAACGGGACGGTAACGCGGGAGTCGCGACCATTTCGTGGTCGCGCGTCGCTTCGGACATGTCTGCTCCAGCTGGTGTCTTTGGGGGCTGGGGGAATTACCGGCTGGTGCGTTCCAGAATCGAGCGGTGCCGGATGGTGACGCCGTCGGTGAACTGGGCGAACCCGCGCACCCGGGCCAGCGCGTCGCTTTCCATCACGTGCCGGTGGGCCAGGTCGTAGGTGGCCAGGAAACGGCGCTCGTGGGAGAGCGCCCGGAACCGCCGGCCCCCCAACAGCCCGGCCGGGTTCACCTCGGGCACGTGCGTGCCGTTGTACCACTCGTGGAACGCGTCGAGGTCGACGTCGTCGTGCACGTCGATCTCGATCTTGAACAGGTAGCGGGCGCTGTCCGCCAGCGGCCGGGCGTCCGGCGCGGCGAAGATCTCCTGGAACCACGCGCTGCCGTTGTCCGGTTGGCCCTCCCCATCGACCTCCAGCGCGGACAGCCAGCTCCCCGGCCCTTCCAGCACGCGGAACAGGGTCTCCTCCGCCGGCAGCCGGACCGCGTCGCCGGCCGCCAGGTCCGTCAGGCGCAGCAGCGTGCCCATCAGCGCCCGCCCCCCGTGGGCGCGGAGCCGGACAGCGACTCGGTGATCAGCCCGTACAGCTCGGGGCGACGGTCGCGGAACAGCGTCAGGTAGCGGCGCTGGGCGCGCAGGTCGGCGCCGGTCAGCACGGCGCGCACCGCCTCCTCCCGGTCGGTGCCCGAGCTGGCGAGCGTGTCACCGCTCGGCCCGGCGATGGCGCTGCGGCCGTAGAAGGTCTGGTCGCCGTCGGTGCCGGTGCGGTTGCAGCCCATGAAGAACACCGCGTTCTCCATCGCCCGGGTCGCGCAGCGCTGGATGATGCTGTCCGGCGGGACCTTGCCCGGCTGCACCGCCGACGCCCACAACGACACGATGATCTCCGCGCCCATCAGCGTCTGCACCCGCGCCAGCTCGGGAAAGCGCACGTCGTAGCACAGGTTGAGGGCGATGTTGCCCAGCTCGGTGGGGTACACGTCGACGGTGTCGCCGGCGATGTAGTACTCCTTCTCGTCCCGGCAGGCGTGCGTCTTGTGGTGCACGCCGACCAGCTCGCCGCGCGGGTCGATCAGCACCGCGCTGTTGTAGAGCACCTCCGGGATGCGCGGGTGGGTCTGCGATATCCCGGTGACGACGTAGGCCCCGGCCGCCCGCGCCGCGGCGCCGAGGCGCTCGGTGGTCGGGCCGGGCACCGGCTCGGAGGCGGCGTACATCCGCTCGGCGAACTCGTCGTCGCGGGCCGAGCGCACGTAGCCGGTGCTGCTCAGCTCCGGGAACACCACCAGCTCGGCGCCGTGCTCGCGGCCCTCCCGTTCGACATGGGCGGCCATCCGTTCGGCGTTCTTGTCCGGGTCCAGCTCGACCGCCGCGAGCTGGACGAGCGACACGCGCACCTGGTCCTTCACATCCGCCTCCCATCAGCGAGGGCGTGACCCGTGTGAGCTGGTCGAGCACCGTACCACGGTGTGGTCCGAGAAAACCACTGTGCGGTTCGAAGGGTCATCGCCGAGCTTTGACACCTCAGTTTGGACCGTGTTATGAAACATGACAACCACCAGACGGAACAGATCCCTCTGGTCGAGACGCTCGAGGCACGAAGGACGGTGGCGATGAAGCACTTGCGGGTGGGACCGGTGCACCTGGACGACATCCCGAAGGAGACCTCGGCCGCGGACGGCCGGCTCTGGCAGGACACCTGGCCGGACGGGACCCAGCGGCGGGTCTACACCCGTGACGAGGGCAACACCGACGCCAGCACGTTCATGCTGAACTTCCCGCCCGGCTACGCCCGCCCGCAGGAGCTGGAGTACAAGAAGACCAACCCGGTCGGCCGCTTCGAGTACCACACCTGCCACGAGGAGCTGTTCGTCCTCAAGGGCACGTTCAAGTTCGACGACTGGTACGAGATGCGGGACTTCGGCTACTTCAACCACCCGCCGTACTGGCTGCACCCGGCGCACCAGCACGCCCCGGAGGGGGTGGACCTGTTCATCACGAACTCCGGGCCGGTGGACTTCACCTACGTGCCGATCCCGGAGGACTGGGACCAGCGCGAGCTCCTCATGGAGGGCTTCCCGCACAAGTCGCGCAGCCGCCCCGTCGCCGCGCTGGAGATCGCCGACCTGCCGTGGGAGCCGGTGCTCGACCCGGACGGCGGCCGGACCGGGATCGAGGGCAAGCACCTCTGGGACGACCTGGACGACGGCTGGACCACCTGGCTGATGCGGGTGCCGGAGGGCTGGTCGGGCACCGGCGCGGCGGAGGCGAACCCGGGCGGCGACAGGTTCCTGGTGATCGAGGGCGACCTCACCCTGGACCGTGGGGAGAAGGTGGAGCTGTCCTCGATGTCGTACTTCTGCGACCCCGACCAGTTCGTCTACCCCGGCGCCGGCACCGGCAGCAACGAGGGCTGCCTGGCCATCCGCTGGACCAAGGACGACACCCTCGGGCTGCCCGTCCTGCGGTTCTGATCGCTGTGTCTCACCCAAAGGTCGGGCTATTCATCAAGACCGCCTCCGGCGGTCGGCGCGCCGTCGCGACAGTCCAGGTCGCCTCGGTCAGGCGCGCAGTCCGGCGCTCGGGCGGACCTCCGGCCCGCCGTCGCTGGCCGGACCTATGAATAGCCCTCCCGTGAAGCTGGGACTGTCGCTGGGCATGGCCGGGATGGGCCTTGCCGAGCAGCTGGCCGCGGCCGGGCGGGTGGAGCGGGCCGGCGCGGACTCGGTCGCCTCGCTGGAGGCCGGGTACGACGTCTTCGCGGTCACCTCCGCGCTGGCCGGCGTCACGGCGCGGCCCCGGCTGTTCTCCGGCGTGGCGACCTGGGCGCGGCCGCCGGTGGCCGCCGCCCGGGCCGCCGCGACGGTGGACGAGCTGTCCGGCGGCCGGTTCGTGCTCGGGCTGGGCAGCATGCCGCGCGCGTGGAGCCGGGACTACTACGGCATCGACTCCGACCGGCCGGTGGCGCGGATGCGCGAGTACGTCGAGGTGATCCGGGGCGCGCTGGGCTCGCACGCGCGGCCGTTCACGCACGCCGGCGAGCACTTCTCGATCAACGGCTACCGGCTGCCCCGGGAGCCGGTGCGCGAGCGGGTTCCCATTCACCTGGGCGCGACCCGGCCAGGCATGGCCAGGCTGGCCGGCGAGGTCGCCGACGGCGTGCTGGTGAACTTCGTCTGCACGCCGGACTGGCTGGTGGACGTGGTGCTGCCGGCGGTGCGCGGCGGCGAGGACGTCTCCGGCCGGCGGGTCGAGCGCGGGCTTCTGGTGTGCTGCGCGGTGCACGACTCGCCGGCCACGGCACGCGAGTGGCTGCGCGAGTCGTTCCGGGGCCACCTGCGGGTGCCGTACTTCTACCAGGTGGCCGCGCACGCCGGCATCGAGCCGTCCGAGACCCGGAGGCTGGCCGAGGCCGGGGACGCCGACGGCGCGCTCGCCGCGATCCCGGACGAGCTGCTCGACGCGATGGGCGTGGCCGGTTCCGTGCCGACGGTGTGCGCCCGGCTCGCCGAGCTGGCCGAACACGTCGACCACATCCAGCTCATGCCGCCCCGGCACCTGGCCGGCGAGGCGCTCGCCCACGCCATCGCCGGCATCGTCGAGGTGATCCAGGCCAATGTTGACGAGCACGCCCGCGCCGGGTAGAACAAATCATCTAGCGGAACGTATATTTCATGACACGGAACGATGCCGTTCAGGGGGGTCCGCAGCGTGATTGCATGATGTGCGCTTTCTCGCCTCTATGGAACGGACGGTGGATGTGGTGAACCGGATACCCGCTGGCATGGGGAACGACGGGGTCCCGGTGCGCGCGGTGAGCCGCGCGGTGGCGCTGCTGGTGGCGCTGACCGACGGCCCGAGGCCGCTCGGGCACCTCGCGGCCGCGACCGAGCTGTCCAAGACGACGGCGTTCCGGCTGCTGGCCACGCTGGCCGGGGACCACCTGGTGATCCAGGACCCGGACACCGGGGTGTACAGCCTCGGCCCGGGCTGCCTGCAGTTCCTGGACACGCTCAGCGGCCCCGGGAACGGGCTGGAGTTCGTGGCCCGACCCGAGCTGGAGCGGCTGCGCAACGAGACCGGCGAGACCGCCGCCGTGCACGTCCGCGTCGGTGGCCAGCGCATCTGCGTCACCGAGCTGCCCAGCCGGCAGACCATCCGCTACATCGCCGGCGTCGGGGTGGCCGAGCCGGTGCACGCCGGCTCGGCCGGGAAGGTGCTGCTGGCCTGGCTGGACGCCGACGAGCTGGGGCACCTGCTGGAGCTGCTGCCGATGGAGCCTCGGACCACGACGACGATCACCAACCGCGCGGTGCTGCTGGACGCGCTGGCCTCGGTGCGCGAGCGCGGATGGGCGGTCAGCCACGGCGAGCGCATCGAGGGCGCCATCGGGGTGAGCGTCCCGATCCGCGACGGCCGGGGGAAGGTGCTGGCCTCGCTGAGCGTGATCGGCCCGGCCGGAAGGCTCACCGACGAGCGGCAGGCCGAGGCGTTGCCGCTGGTCACGGAGGCGGCGGCGCGGATCACCGAACGCCTGGTGCGGGCCGGGGAGGCCGGCCAGCCGCGCCGTTCCGCCGCGGATGTCGAGACGGCCGCCACGACTGGAGGGACTGGTCATGATTGACGACGTCGAGGTGCTCGGCGCCGGCATGCACGAGTTCGGGCGGTTCCCGGACCGCTCGCTGAAGGACCTCGGCGGGGTCGCGGTGCGGCGCGCGCTGGACGACGCCGGGGTCGGGCTGGGCGACATCGACGCGGTGTACTCGGCGAACAGCCTGGCCGGCCTGATCACCGGGCAGGAGCAGATCCGGGGCCAGACGGTGGTGCGCGACGTCGGCCTGGAGGGCGTGCCGGTGGTGAACGTGGAGAACGCCTGCGCCAGCGGGTCCACTGCGTTCCGCGAGGCCGTGATGGCGGTGGCAGCCGGGTTCGCCCGGGTCGTGCTCGTGGTCGGGCACGAGAAGATGTACCACGCCGACCGGACCAGGGCGCTGGAGGCGCTGCGCTCGGCCAGTGACCTGGAGGTGACCGCCGGGCTCGGGCTGCAGTTCACCGCCGTGTACGCGATGCGGCTGCGCGCCCGGCTGGACGACGGCAGCCTCACCCTCGACGACCTGGCCGCCGCGACCGTCAAGTCGCACGCCGCCGGCGCCCGCAACCCGTACGCCCAGCACCGCAAGGAGGTCACCGCGGACGAGGTGCTGGCCAGCCGGATGATCGCCGACCCGCTGACGCTGCCGATGTGCAGCTCGATCAGCGACGGGGCCGCCGCGGTGATCGTGGCTCGCCGTGGTGCGGTGCCCGGCTTGCAGGGCCGTACCTCGGTGCGGGTCCGCGCCAGCGCGCTGCGCACCAGTAAACAGACCGACGGTCGGTCTGTCGCGAGCAGGACGGCGGCGGACGCGTACGACCAGAGCGGCGTCGGCCCGGAGGACGTGGACGTCCTGGAGGTTCACGACGCGATGGCCCCCGGCGAGCTGCTCTACTACGAGCACCTGGGCCTGTGCCCGGAGGGCGAGGGCGCAAGGCTGCTGCGCGACGGCGTGACCGGCCCCGGCGGGGCGCACGAGGTCAACCCGAGCGGCGGGCTGTCCTCGCGCGGCCACCCGGTCGGCGCCACCGGGGTCGCCCAGATCGCCGAGCTGACCTGGCAGCTGCGCGGCCAGGCGGAGCAACGGCAGGTGGACGGCGCCCGGATCGCGCTGGCGCAGAACAGCGGCGGCTGGGCCGACGGCGACTCCGCGGTGTGCGCGATCCATGTGTTGGAGGGAGCCCGATGACGGCGGTGCACGCGGATACCCCGAGCACGCAACGCCCGAGGCTGGACCGCGAGGCCGGCGCGCTGGTCGGCTCCCGCTGCACCGCCTGCGGCTGGGTCTGCTGGCCACCCAAGGCCGGCTGCCCGCGCTGCTATGCCACCGATCTCACACCCGCCGCCCTGCCCACCACCGGGACGCTGGTCAGCTGGACCCGGGTCTGGGTGCCGGTCGAAGGCATCGAACCGCCCTACCTGCTGGGCATGGTCGAGCTCGGCGAGATCCGAGTCTTCGCCCAGCTGCGTGACCTCGGTGAGGACGCGACGGTGCCGGCCCCGGTCCGCCTCGAGCTCGCCGAGGAGGAAGCCACCCCACAGTTCTGGTTCGTCCCCGCGTAAACCGTCGGCGATTGTGAGGCATTGATGGACCTGGGGTACCTGCTCCGGCACGGCGCCGGCGAGAACCCGTCGGCGACGGCGGTGAGCGCACCGCAGGGCCGGCTGACCTACGGCGAGCTGGACGCCGACGCCGGCCGGCTGGCGAACGCGCTGCTCGGCCTGGGCCTGCGCCCGGGTGACCGGGTAGCGGTGCTGCTGCGCAACCGGCTGGAGTACCCGGTCGTGGACGTCGCGCTGGCCAGCGCCGGCCTGGTCCGCGTCGCGCTGAACGTGCGCCTGGACCCCGGCACGTTCCGCTACATCGCGGCCGACTGCGAGGTCCGCGCGCTGATCACCGAGGCGGCCTTCGACGAGATCTCCGCCGAGCTGTCCGCCGAGGCCGCAATCCCGTGGCTGCGCATCGGCGAGCCGGGCTCCGAACCGCCCGCCAAAGCGCTGGACTACCGCACCACCCTGGACGCCGCCCGCCCGGAGCACCCCCCGGAGCGCGACCGCACCGACGAGCTGGCCTGGATCTCCTACACCTCGGGCAGCACCGGCCGCCCCAAGGGCGTCATGCTCAGCCACCGGGCGCTGGTGCGCGTGGCCGTCAACCTCATGGTGGAGCTCGGCGCGGAGACCACCGCCGACTCCGTCCTGCTCGTCCAACCCCTCTCGCACGGCGCCGGCTACTTCGCGCTGGCCTACCTGGCCTGCGGCGGGCACCTGCACGTGCGGCACGGCTTCGACCCCGAGGAGGCCGTCCGGCTGGGCCGCGACGAGCACATCAACACCCTCAAGCTGGTCCCCACCATGCTGATGGACATGCTGGAGGTCGCCGAGACGCCGGCCTACCGCAACATCGTCTACGGCGCCGCGCCGATCGCGTCGGATGTGCTCGGCAGCGCGCTGGAGCGCTACGGGCCGGTGCTGGCCCAGCTCTACGGCCAGTCCGAGGCGCCGATGACGATCACCTGGCTGCCCAAGGCCGACCACCGGGTGGGGGAGGAGCGGGTCCGCTCGGTGGGGCGGGCCTGGCGCGGCGTGCGGGTCGACGTGGTCGACGAGAACGGCGTCGCGCTGCGCCCTGGCGAGATGGGCGAGATAGTGGTCTCCGGGCACCACCTGATGGACGGCTACTGGGCCAAGCCGGAGCTGACCGCCGACACGCTCAAGGACGGCCGGCTGTGGACCAGGGACATGGGCCACCGGGACGAGCACGGCTATGTCTACCTGCGCGGCCGCCGGGATGACATGATCAACTCCGGCGGTTTCAACATCGCGCCGAAGGAGGTTGAGGATGTTGTCGTACGTTTCCCCGGGGTCCGGGAGGCGTCCGCCATCGGGGTCGCCGACCAGCGCTGGGGCGAGGCGGTGCGGGTGTTCGTGGCACCGGAGCGCGGCGTCGTGCTCGACGAGCAGGCGCTCATCGAGTTCTGCAAGCCCGAGCTGGGCTTCCGCCGCCCCCGGTCGGTCATCGTGGTCCCCGAGCTGCCGCGCACCCCGTACGGCAAGGTCGACCGGCTCAGCCTGCGCACGCACTCGACGGGGTGAGCGGCGATGACCGCGAGCAGGGCGAACGACGCACAGGTCCCGATCGAACGGCACTACGGCGGCCCGCCGGAGGACCGGTCGCTGCGCGAGTGGGTGGACCGGCGCGCGGCCGACGGCCCGCCCTACCGCCCGTACGCCATGATCTACACCGGCCAGGGCAGCCCGGAGATGACCGCCGAGCGGATCCGGATGCTGCGCGAGGTCGGCGCGGAGTCCGTCCTGCTGGCCTGTGACCTGCCGTCGCAGCTCGGGTTCGACGCGGACCACCGGCTGGCGCGCGCGCAGGTGGGCAGGGCCGGGGTGTCCTGCTCGACCCTGGACGACATGCGCGCGATAGCCGACGGCATCGACGTGCACACCGTGGACAGCGTCGGGATGCTGGCCAACAGCGTCGGCCACGTCGGCCTGGCGCAGGTGCACGAGGTGCTGACCGAGCGCGGCGTGGCCGACCGGGTACGGCTGGTCATGCAGAACGACCCGCTCAAGGAGTTCACCGCGCGCGGCACCGAGCTGTTCACCCCCGAGCAGTCGGTGCGGATCGCCTGCGACGCGGTCGGCTACGCGGTCGAGAACGAGATCCCCGGCTACGCCATGACCGTCTGCTCCAACCACTACGACGTGGCCGGCGCCGGGCCGGTCACCGCGCTGGCGATCGCGCTGGCCAACGGCGTGGCCTACCTCGACGAGCTGGTGGCGCGCGGGTACCCGGCGACCGAGGCGGCGCGGCGGATGATGCTGTTCGTCAACGAGCGCAGCGACCTGTTCGTGGGTGCGGCGATCTTCCGGTCCACCCGGGTGCTGTGGGGCGAGCTGCTGCGCGAGCGGTTCGGGGTACGGGCCGAGGACGTCCCGCCGGTGGCGCTGATGGGTTACGCGCACGGGCTGGAGAGCGACCGCGAGCCGCTGGCCAACGTCGCGCGGGTGGCGATCAGCGTGGCCGCCGCGACCCTGGGCGGCGCGGACTACCTGTGCGCGGCGTCCTACGACGAGCCGCTGCGGGTGCCCTCCCCGGACGCCTCCGCGTTGGCGGTGCGCACCCTGCGCACGGTCGGCGCCGAGCACGGCGTGACCAACTCGGTGGACCCGCTGGCCGGTTCGTTCAAGCTCGACGAGGTGCAGGCGCGGGTCGAGGCGGACGTGCGGGCCGAGCTGGACCGCATCTTCGAGCGCGGCGGCGCCGTGGCCTGCCTGCACGACGGCTACATCGCCGCGCTGATCGACCACGGCCGGGGCACCCGCCAGCGCCAGCTCGACGCCGGCGAGCGCCAGTTCATCGGCGAGAACACGGTGGCCGCGCCGCAGTGGCGCCAGCTGTTCACCGGCTCCAGCGCCCCCGCGCCCGGCATGGACACCGTCGAGTCCGCGCTCAGGGAACGGATCGTCGAGCACAAGGACAAGCACGCCGGCCCCGCCCTGGACCGCGCGCTGGACAAGGTGCGGGTGGCCGCCGCCGGCACCGACAACCTCGTACCCCCCACCCGGGACGCACTGCGCGCCGGCGCCACCATCGAACAGATCCTGTCCGCCACCCGCGCCGGCTTCGAGGAAGCAGCATGAGTAGACGGGGCCGGGTAGTGCTCAGCAAGGTCGGTCTGGACGGCCACGACGTCGGCATCCGACTGGTCGCCAAAAAGCTCACCGAAGCCGGCGTCGAAGTCGTCTACCTCGGCAAACGCAACCTGCCCGACGTCATCGTGGCCACCGCGATCGCCGAGGACGTGGACGTCATCGGGATCAGCTCGCTCAGCGGCGGCCTTGCCGAGTTCACCACCGAGCTCCTCGAACTACTCGAAAAAGAGGACGTCGACATCCCCGTGATCACCGGCGGCATCCTCGAAGAGGCCGACCGTGACCGCGCCCTAGCCGCCGGCGTCCGCCACCACTTCGGCCCCGGCGCCTCCCTAGCCGAAGTAGTCGACTCCTTCACTGCTCTTATCCCAGCTCAGACCCCGTGAGTGGTTAGCGTTGTCATAGCAACGCTAACCACTCACGGGTCATGACCAGCGGTTTTGGGTGGCGGCCGTTCGGACGGCGCGCAGGACGGTGGACAGTACGGGGTGGGCGGAGCGCGCGGAGTGCAGGGCCGGGCCGGTGAGGCGGTCGACCTCGGCAGCGCAGGTCGCGCACCGGCGGCCGGGGGGTGCGCTCAACGCCCCGGGGGCGACGACGTATCCGCAGGCGGACCGGTAGTACCCGGTGTGCCGGCTGGCGGCGAAGTCGACGTCGCTGACCGCGTGCTCGACGTGGTCGCGCACGCAGGTCATCCAGCAGCCCTCCCAGTCGGGAAGTTCGGAGTCGAGGCGTCCCCGGTGATCAGGGGAGTGCCCGGGCGAGTGCTCCGGCGGGTGTGGAGGTCCGGCAGGCTCCGCCCGGCGTCGCCTCGCTAGCATCATGCCTCCCACCCGGGCCTTTTTGCTCGGCGGCTGCGGGCCTGGGGAGGTCATTATGATATCGGGAACTCGTGAGCAGAAGTGGGTTCCCGGAATAATACTCATTCGATGTAACGCCGCGCGCGGTGCTCGTGGGTAAGGGGAGGCGAAAGGTGAGCCAGGGCAGCGGCGACGTGGTGAACGCGACCGTGCGCAGGTGGCAGCTGACCGAGACGCTGCGGCAGCTGCGCGAGCGTGCCGGGCTGACCATCGAGGAGGCGGTCGAGAAGCTGCGGGCGAGCACCGGCACCTGGTCGCGCTCCAAGCTCGGGCGGATCGAGACCCGGGAGCAGGGCGTGCGGGTCCGCGAGGTGGAGCAGCTGCTCGACCTCTACCGCGTCGAGGAGGTCGACGTGCGGGAATGGCTGCTCGACCTGGCGGCCACCGCGCACGAGCGGGGCTACTGGCACGCCATCCGCAAGGACCTCCCGGAGGACTTCCACGAGTTCCTGAACGTGGAGGCGGCGCTGGTGGCGCTGCGCCAGTTCGAGGCCATGCTGATCCCCGGGCTGCTGCAGACCGCCGACTTCACCCGCGCGCTGATCAACGGGGCGATCCCCGGGCTGGCGCCCGACCTGGTGGAGCGCAGGGTGCTGGCCCGCCTCGCCCGCCAGCAGGTGCTGACCAGGGAGCACCCGCTCGAGTACCACGCGATCCTGGACGAGTCCATCCTGGAGCGCCCGATCGGCGGCCAGCACGTCATGCGCGCCCAGCTCCAGCACCTGGTCGACCGCGCCTCGGCGCCCAACATCATGCTGCAGGTGCTGCCCAAGTCGGCGGGCGCCACCCCGGCGCTGGAGGGGCCGTTCTCGGTGCTCACGCTGCCCGATCCGATCCCCGACTTCGGTTACACAGAGGGGCCGGGCGGCGCCGTTTATATTGAAGATCGCGCGAAGGTGAGATCCATTATCATGACGTGGGGGATCTTGATCGAGCGGGCGTTGCCGCAGGCAGACTCCCTGGAACTGATCGAGAAGACCGCCCGGTACTACACCTGACCACGATCCAGAGGAGAGCGCGGAATGACCGATCACGACTCTCTGACCCGCGCCGCGTGGCGCAAGAGCAGCTTCTCCGGCAGCGGTGGTCCCGGCGGCGGCAACTGCGTGGAGGTCGCCGCCCTGCCCGATGGCCGCATCGCGGTCCGCAACAGCACCGACCCGCACGGCCCCGTCGCGTTGTTCGGCCGTGCCGAGATGGGCGCCTGGGTCCGTGGCTGCCGAGCGGGGGAGTTCGACGGGCTGGCCTGAGGACGCCGGCCTGAACGCACCCGTGCTGGTCACATCCCGCTCGGCGGCCGAGTACCGCGCGATGTTCGACCTCACCGCGACGGACCTGGCCGCCGGTTCGGTGCTGGACTGCTGCGCCGGCGGATCCAGCTTCGCCGCCGAGACCGGGGCGCGGGTGGTCGCCGTGGACCCGGCCTACGCCATCGGCCGGCGGGCGCTGGCCGAGACGGTGCTTTCCGGGCTCCGCGATGGCGACCGGATCATCGACCGGAACCGGGAGCGCTTCGAATGGGGCTGGTACGGCACCCCGGAGCGGCGGGCGGCCGCCCGCGTCGACGCGGCGCACCGGTTCCTCGCCGACCTCGGCGAACGCCCCGGTCGCTACCTGGCGGGGGCGCTGCCGCACCTGCCGCTGGCCGACGCGAGCTTCGAGCTGGTGCTGTGCTCGCACATGCTGTTCACCTGGGCGAACCAGCTCGACGCCGACTGGCACCGGGCGGCCCTCGCCGAGCTGGTCAGGGTGTCGCGCCGCGAGGTGCGGGTGTTTCCGCTGGTCGTGCAGGGCACTGGCGAGCCGGTCGGCTTCCTGGACGAGCTGCGCACCGGCCTGGCCGCGTCCGGCCACCGCACCGAGGTGCGCGACGTGCCGTACCGCTTCCAGCGCGGGGCCCATGCCATGCTCGTCGTCCGTACCGGGCGGCGTTAGAGCGCGGCGAACCGCCGCAGGCCCTCGACCGTCTCGCCGGTGTGCAGGGTGGCCATCCCGTGGCGGAACTCCCTGGCCAGCGCGTCGGACAGCGGCCGGTCCCACTGCTCGTAGCTGGACATCCGGTCGGAGCGCATGGCCGCCTGCGGATGGGCGGCGATCACGGCGGCCAGTTCGAGCGCGGCGTCGAGGGCGGTGCCGGGCTCGACCAGCCGGTTCACCAGCCCCATGCGCAGCGCCTCCGCTCCGGAGACGCCGCGCCCGGTCAGGATCAGGTCCAGCGCGTTGCCGTGGCCGACCAGCCGGGGCAGCCGGACGGTGCCGCCGTCCATCAGTGGGATGCCCCAGCGCCGGCAGTAGACGCCGAACACCGCGTCGGTGCCGGCCACCCGCAGGTCGCACCAGCACGCGAGCTCCAGCCCGCCGGCCACCGCGACCTTCTCGACGGCCGCGATGACAGGCTTGGACAGCAGCATCCGGGTCGGGCCGACCGGCCCGTCGCCGTCCGCCTCCACCCGGCTGACCCGCTCGCCGCCCTCGACCATGGCCTTGAGGTCGGCGCCCGCGCAGAACCGCCCGCCCGCCCCGGTCAGCACCGCGACCCGTAGCTCGGGGTCGGCGTCGAAGCGGCGCATCGCGGCGGCCAGCGCCTCGGCGGTGGGCCTGTCGACGGCGTTGCAGACTTCCGGGCGGTCCAGGGTGACGGTGACGATCGGCCCGGCCACGTCGTAGTGAACCGTCATGGGTTGCCCTCACGTTCCCTTAGGGAATATCTCTACGCTGGCAGCGTCCACCTTCCTGAAGGGAACGTCAAGTGGCCGAGCTGAACGCGACGGGCGCCTCGCTGCTGGGGTTCCTGCACGACGGCCCGCGCACCGGTTGGGACCTGCTGCGCGCGGTGGAGCACAACCTGGGGCACTTCTGGAACGTGACGTCCAGCCACGTCTACCGCGAGCTCAAGGCGCTCGAGGCGCGCGGGTACATCGAGGCCGGGCCGCGCCAGGCCCGGGAGCGGCGGCCGTACTCGATCACGCAGGAGGGGCGGGTGGCGTTCACGGAGTGGCTCAGCCAGGAGCCCGGGCTGGAGACGATGCGGATCCCGCTGCTGGTCACGCTGTGGTTCGGCGCCCACCTCGACCCGGCGCTGCTGCGCCGTTTCCTGGACAGCCATCGCGCCATCAACGAGCGGCGGCTGGCCTACTACCGGTCGGTGCCCGCCGAGATGCTGGCGGAGAACCCGTACCTGGCGGCGGTGGTCGGGTTCGGGATCGACTACGAGCGTGCGGTGCTGAACTGGATGGACGGGCTGGACGACACGCTGCCCGGCCTGGAGTCGTGACCGTCGGTACCGTCCGCGTCACGGATCAGGTCGCGTAATCGCCGGCCCAGCCACACGGCGTCCTCGACGCGCTCGTCGATCGCGGCCAGTCCGGCGGCGAGCGCGAGCATCCGGAACTCGCCGCGCTGGGCGTCGGCGAGCGCGGCCGAGTCACGCTCCGCGCCGTCCAGCACCGCGCGCAGCGTGGCGTGCCTGGTCGCGAGCTCGCGCCAGGCCTGGGCCACGGCGTCCAGCGGCCGGGCGTGGTCGGCGAACTCGATGGCCGCGTCCAGGCGCGCGGACAGCGCGGTGGCCCAGCGCACCTGAAGCCCGACCAGCTGCTCGTCGGTGAGCTCCGGGTCCGGCCGGTCCGGGTCACGCACCTGGTCGAGAACGGCGTTGAGCTCGGCGTAGCCCGCGAGGGCCCTGCGTCCCATGGCCGGTCCTCCGTTCCACTAGGCTTGTAACAAGGTTACAAGACGAGTGTAACACTGTAATGCGGCCTCGCGTTGGGAAGCGGCTCAGCGGTGCAGGGCCTTGCGGGCCAGCCAGTTGCCGAGGAACTGGGCGGCCTGCACGATCACGATGATCACGACCACGGTGACCAGCGTGACCGGCCAGTTGAACTGCTGGTATCCGTAGGTGATGGCGAAGTTGCCCAGCCCGCCGCCACCCACGTAGCCGGCCATCGCGGACATGTCCACCACCGCGACGAAGATGAACGTGTAGCCCAGCACCAGCGGTCCGAGCGCCTCCGGGATCAGCACGGTGAGGATGATCCGAGGCTTGCTCGCGCCCATCGCCCGCGCCGCCTCGATCACGCCCGGGTCGATGGCGATCAGGTTCTGCTCCACCACCCGCCCGATCACGAAGCTGGCCATCGCCGACATCGGGAACACCACCGACTGCGTCCCGATGGTGGTGCCCATGACGAGCAGCGTGAGCGGCCCGACCGCGGTGATGAAGATGATGAACGGGATCGGTCGGATGATGTTGACCAGCACGTTGAGCAGGTGGAACACCACCGGGTTGCGCAGCAGCCCTCCCGGGCGGGTGGCGTAGAGCAGCACCCCGATGAGCAGCCCGAGCACACCGGCGATGACCATCGTCCAGGCCACCATGTAGATCGTCTGCTGGAACGACAACAGCAGCACCGGGGAGAGCTGGTCCCAGTTGTTCATGGCAGCTCCTCAACGGACGCGAGCTGATCCAGCTCGGCGATCAGCGCGTCCACCGAGGCGTCCTCGCCGACCAGCTCGTAGGTGATGCTGCCGAACGGCTTCTCGGCCAGCTCGCCGATGCCGCCGTAGATGATCGTGCTCCGCACGTTGTGCTCACCGAGCTTGCGGGCCAGGGTGGCCTGGGAGGCGCCGTCGTCGCGGACCGCGACCGTCACGATCCGCCCCGGGAAGCTGTGCCGCAGCCGGCGCAGCGTCTCCGGCGGTGGCCTGTCCCGCAGCACGCTGTGCACGAAACGCCTGGTCGCGGGCTCGCGCGGGCGGGCGAACACGTCGTAGATGGGTCCGTGCTCGATCACCCTGCCGTTCTCCATGACGGCCACCTTGTCGCAGATGGAGCTGACCACGTCCATCTCGTGGGTGATCACCACGACGGTGGTGCCCAGCTCGGTGTTGATCTTCTTGAGCAGGGCCAGCACGTCGCGGGTGGTCTCCGGGTCCAGCGCGCTGGTGGCCTCGTCGGCGAGCAGGATGGTGGGGTCGGTGGCCAGCGCCCGCGCGATGCCGACGCGCTGCTTCTGGCCGCCGGAGAGCTGGTTGGGGTACTGGCGGGCCTGGTCGGCGATGCCGACGAACTCCAGCAGCTCGGCCACCCGGGCCGCCCGCCGCTCGCGCGGCCAACCCGCCACCTTCAGCGGGTAGGCCACGTTCCCGGCGGCGGTGCGCGAGTTGAGCAGGTTGAACTGCTGGAAGATCATGCCGACCTGGGCGCGCAGCCGGCGCAGCTCGCGCTCGGTCAGGCCGGCGACCTCCTTGCCGTCCACCACCACCGTGCCCCGGCTGGGCGTCTCCAGGCCGTTGATCAACCTGACCAGCGTGCTCTTGCCGGCGCCGGAGTAGCCGATGACGCCGACGACCTCGCCGCGCTCCACGTCGAGGTCGACCGAGTCGACGGCGGTGATCACGTTCTTGCCGACCCGGAAGTCCTTCGCGGCGTTGCGGAAGCTGATGACCGGCGGCACCGGACTACCCGACGGTCTTGCGGATGGTGTCCTCCAGCGCCGCCGTGGTGGCCTGCAGGTCCGCCGCGTCGTTGTTCTTGAACACGGTGGTGGCGCCGAGGTCCTTCTTGGCGGCGGCCTCCACCTCGGGGTCGTGGTAGATCTGCACCAGCTTCAGGTAGGTCGGGTTGTTCTTGTCCTGGTCGCGGGCCACGAACACGTTGATGTACGGCTTGGACGCCGCGCTGTTGGGGTCGTCGGTGAAGATCGTGTCGTTCGGGCCGAGCCCGGCGGGCGTCGCGTAGTCGTTGTTGGTCACGGCGCCGTCCACGCTGGGCAGGTTGGCCGCCGTCTGCGCCGCGTCCACCGGGACCACCGTCACCTTGGACGCGGCGGTGTCGATGTCGTTCGGGGTGGACAGCGCGTTCCCGCCGCCCTTGAGGGTGATCAGCTTCGCCGCCTGGAGCACCAGCAGCGCCCTGGCCTGGTTGGTCGGGTCGTTGGGGATCGCGATCTGGCCGCCGGCCGGGACCTCGGCCACCGAGCGGTGCTTGCGCGAGTACAGCGGCAGCGGGTACACGGCGGTGGCGCCGATCGGGCGCAGGGTGTCGTGGTTGCGCACGTTGTAGTTGGCCAGGTACTGCATGTGCTGGAACTCGTTGAGCTGCAGCTGGTTCTGCGAGAGCGCCGGGTTGGGCTGGTTGTAGTCGGTGAAGTTGACCAGCTGGACGTCGATGCCCTGGTCCTTGGCCTTGCGCTGGAAGACCTGCCAGAAGCCCTGCTGGGCGTTCGCCACGCCGATCTTGACGGTGGTCGCCGACGAGCTGGACCCCGGCGCCGAGCAGGCCGCCGAGACCGCCACCGCGATCGCGACGACCGCCAGGAACAGCCCCTTCGGCCGTGATGTCCTCTTCACCGGTTCTCCCTTTCATTCACTGAGGTTCGTACCATCGTGTACCACCGCCATGACACGTGCGGGCAGGCGCGCGCGACGCTGGGCGGTTCGGCAGTGGTGGGCGGCCGGGGTTACCGGCGACAGCGGCCGGACGGACAACACGAGGACGGCGTGCGTGCGGGCGCATCAGCCATGTGGAGAACCCCTCGTGGACGGTGGCCGGTTCGTCACCGTGTTCGGCCGATAGTCGATGGTTTCGGTCAACTATCTCAGGGTCGACGGTAGCAGGGCGCGTTTTGTGGCGTGGTGACCCGCGTGGTGACGGAGACAACAGTCGGTAATCTGATACTTTTCTCGGCGGTTGGGACATGCGCCCGCGAACGACCGATGACGACCTCGCGGCTCGGCGTGACCGGCTCCCCGGGTCACGGCGAGCGCCGGGGTCGATGTCATGGTCGTGACGGATGGGGCGGGTGTGACGCCGCGAGCCGTGTTGATCACGGACGTTTGACCAGCTATATAACAGTGCCTTACGGAGTGCGACGCGTTGATCGCTGAGCGTGATGGGCGTTCGCTCCTGTGATGGATGGGTCGATCGTGACCGGGTGGGCCGATGTGGCGAACCTGTCGGACGGTGTGGAATCCGCACCCGAGTGAGGTAAGGCTTTCCACCCGTGTGGGTGGCCCCGCAACGAGCTGAGGGCACTTATCTTCGACTCACCATGTACCCGAACCGGGACTCGTTCGTCGCGCAGCGACCGGCTCTGGTGATCCGCCCCAGCGGCGCCAGCCGGCGAGCCGGTCGTAGGCTCCGACGGGTGGCGCGCCGCCACGACCGGCTCACGCTGGCCGACCACGTGGCCTACTGGCGGGCCCACCGTTCCGGCCGCCAGTGCACCCGGGGCCGGTCGAGCTTCGCCTTCTCGGTGCACCTGCGGATCGCGCTCGTGGCCGTCTTCCTGCTCGCCGGGCTGACCGCCGGCATGCTGTTCGCCTGATCTGGTTCTTTAGGATCGTCCGCGTACTTCAGCGCGATCCGGAGGTCTGGTGAAGCTTCTCTACCCGACGAACGTGGACGGTCTGCCCGAGGCTCCGGCGGACGTGACGGTGGTCGGCTACGACCCCAGGCTGCCCATCCCGGCCGAGCACCACGACGCCGAGGTGCTGGTGTCCTGGGGGAGCACCACCGAGCTGATGCGGGAGGCCGCCGACCGGCTGACCAAGCTGCGCTGGGTGCAGGGCCTCGCCGCCGGGCCGGACGAGGTGCTCGCCGCAGGCTTCGCGCCGGACGTGGCGATCACCTCCGGGCGTTCCCTGCACGACGACACAGTGGCCGAGCACGCGCTCGCGCTGATCCTCGCCGGGCTGCGCGGGCTGCACCTGCTCGTCGCCGCGCAGCCGGAGCACCGGTGGCGCGCCGACCTGGGCGGCCCGCGCGTCGAGCGCGCCGACGGCCGGCTGGAGACGCTGCACGGGGCGAACGTACTGATCTGGGGGTTCGGCGCGATCGCCGAGACGCTCGCGCCGCTGCTCACCGCGCTCGGCGCCACCGTGACCGGGGTGGCCCGGCGCGCCGGCGAGCGGGCCGGCTACCCGGTGCGCGCCGCCGCCGACCTGCCCGCGCTGCTGCCGGGCACGGACGTGCTGGTGATGATCCTGCCGCACGCCCCGGACACCGCGAACGCGCTGAGCGCCGAGCTGCTCGCGCTGCTGCCCGCCCGCTCCTGGCTGGTCAACGTGGGGCGGGGCAGCACCGTCGACGAGGACGCGCTGGTCGACACCCTGCGCGCGGGCCGGATCGCGGGCGCCGCGCTGGACGTGTTCCGCACCGAGCCGCTGCCCGCCGACTCGCCGCTCTGGACGCTGCCGAACGTGATCATCACCCCGCACACCGCCGGCGGCCGCCCGCGCGGGGCGGCCGCCCTGGTGACCGAGAACCTGGCCGCGTTCCTGGCCGGGCGCCCGCTGCGCAACGCCGTGGACCGCTGAGCCACGCACTGAGCCACTCACCGGGCCGCCGTCCTGCCTCGCGTCCTGACCCACAGCAGCACGGCGCACCCGATGGCGACGGCCAGGCCGGCCGCCGCGACGGCGAAGATCGTGCCCGCCGACGACCCGGTTCCGAGCATGATCCCGGCCACGCTCGGGCCCGCGATCGAACCGGCCTTGCCCAGCGCGGACGCCCACCCGATGCCCGTGGTCCGGTGCTCGGGCGGGTACAGCGACACCGCCATCCCGAGCTGGCCGCTCTGGCTGCCGCTGATCCCGGCGCCGGCCCCGGCGAGCAGGATCAGCAACGCCACGCCGCCGGCGCTCCCGCCCGCCATCGCCACCAGGCACAGCGCGCCGAGCAGCGGCAGCACGACCAGCGTGCGCCCGATGCCCAGCCGCGCGGCCAGCGGGATCACCGCCACCCCGCCCGCGATGGCGCCGAGGTAGACGAACGCCAGCCCCAGCGGCGCCTCGGCGGCGCCGAACCCGAGCTGGCCGAGCAGCACCGGCACCCATGACGTCAGCGCCGTGGACACCAGGAAGGCGAGGAACGCGAACGTCCAGAGCAGCAGCGTGTCCAGCCGCACGGCTCGCTCGAAGAGCTGGGCCACCCGCTCGGTGCGACGGCCTTCGCCCACCACCGGAGCGCGCTCGGCGGGCAGGAACGCCACCAGCAGCAGCGCCGTCGCGCCCGACACCACTCCGGCCGACCAGAACAGCCCCTCGGTGCCGAACATCGTGATCAACTGCTGGCTGGCGACGCCGGCCACCGTGGCGCCGGCCGCGAACCCGAGCGTCACCAGCAACGGCACCACCTGGCGTTGCCGCTTCGAGCTGAAGTCCGTCGCGAACGCCACCCCCGACGGGTACGCCCCGCCGAAACCGAGCCCGGTCACCAGCCGCACCAGTGTCACCGCCTCGACCGAATGCGTGGGCAGCACCATCGCCGTCACCAGCGTGCCCGCCGAGAACAGGACCGAGCTGCCGATCAGCAGCCGCCGCCGGCCGATCCCGCGCGCCGCCCACCCGGACGCGATGTACCCGACGACGACGCCCACGCTCGTGGCCACCAGCGGCAGCGTGAAGGCGGCCGGAACCAGGCCCCAGTCGCCGGCGAGGGCGGGGATCGCCAGTGCCAGCGCGCTGGTGTCGAACCCGTCCATGAAGACCGGGAGGAAGCACAGCGCGACCACGAGCCAGTTCGTCCTGACCGAGTTCTGGATCATGATGCGGTGGTGATCCGGAAGACGGGGTAGCCGGGCGCGATGCGCAGCAGCTCGTCGTCGGAGGCGTCCGGGCCGACCCCGTCGAAGAACACGCCGACCTCGAACTTCCAGCGCCGGAGGTAGGCGCGCAGCAGGTCGGGCTTGTCGGCGTCGGCCAGCTCGACGGCGGTGAACCGTTCCACCCGCCGTCCGACCGCCAGCTCGCCGCCGCCCGCGGCGCGCATGTTGCGCACCCACTGGGTGTGTCCGCGCGGTGCGACCAGGTAGGAGGCGCCGCCGTGGGTGAGCAGGTTGACCGGGGTGCTGCGCCATTCGCCGCTCGTGCGACCGCGTACCCGCAGTACACGCGAGCCCCAGACGCTGACCCCGGCGCGGGTCAGGGCGGCGACGACCGTGTTGAAGATCCTGGTCGAGCGGGACACCTCGAGGTATCGGGCGTTCATGTTCACTGTCATTCTCCCTGTCCGAATGAGAGCACTGCTCTCGATGTAGAGCAGTGAACAGCAACCGGTGCGTCATGTCAAGAGCAGCGCTCTCGTATTTGACTAGCGCTCTCCCACGGGGCATGCTGAGGCGCATGAACGCCGCCCGTACCGCCCGAGAGCGCGCCCGCGCCGAGCTGACCAGGGAGATCGCCGACGAGGCGCGCCGGCAGTTGGCCGAGTCCGGGCCGAACGGGCTGTCGCTGCGCGCGGTGGCCCGGGAGCTCGGCATGGTGTCCTCCGCGCTGTACAGGTACTTCCCGAGCCGCGACGACCTGCTCACGGCGCTGATCCTTGACGCGTACGGCGCGGTCGGGGCCGCCGCGGAGAAGGCCGACCGGTCCGACCTCGACCCGGTCCGGCGCTGGCTGGACGTGTGCGCGGCGGTCCGAGACTGGGCCCGCGCCCATCCGCACGAGTACGCGCTGGTCTACGGCTCGCCGGTGCCCGGCTACCAGGCGCCCCGGTCCACCGTCCCGGAGGCGGCGCGGGTGCCCCTGGTGCTGGTGGGCGTGGTCCGTGACGCCTGGGCGGCCGGTTCGATCACCCCGCCGGCGGACCGCCCCGAGCCCGGCCCGCTGCTGTCCGAGCAGCTGCGCGAGCTGGCCGCGTCGGTCGCGCCCGAGCTGCCCGCCCCGGTGCTGACCTGCGCCCTGATCGCCTGGACGCAGCTCTTCGGCATGATCAGCTTCGAGCTGTTCGGCCAGCTCGTCGGCAGCGTCGACCCGACCGACGAGTTCTTCGCCAACGCCACCGCGCGGATGGCCGAGCTGGTCGGCCTGGCCCCGGTCGCCGCCTAGCCGCCTAGCCGCCTAGCCGGCCTGGGTGCGCCGGTCGAAGACCAGGTCGCGGGCGGTGTCCAGGGCGCGGGCCACGGCGCCCTGCAGCACGCCGCTGTCGCCCAGCTCGCTGGCCACGATGCGCGGGCGCAGCGGGCTCAGCTCGGCGATCCGCCGCGTGATCGCCTCGTCGAACATGTCCAGGTTGCGTCCGACGCCGCCGGCGAGCACCACCAGCTCCGGGTCCAGGATCGCGGTGACCGCCGCGATCAGCGCGCCGATCCTGCGCCCCTCGGCGAGCACGATCTCCCGCGCCTTCGGTTCCCCGGCGGCCGCCGAGGCGAACACCTCCTTGGCCGAGCGGGCGGTCAGCCCGGCGCGGCGTGCGGCCCTGGCCACCCCGCCCGCGGACGCCACCGACTCGGTCATGCCGTGCTGGCGGGAGTCCGGCTCGGTCACGTCGCCGTCGGCGGACGGGAGGAAGCCGACCTCGCCGGCCGCCCCGCTGCCGCCGACGTACAGCTCGCCGTTGATCACGATCCCCATGCCGACGCCGGTGCCGATGGAGACCAGCACGAAGTTGCGCACCCCGCGACCGGCGCCGAACGCCAGCTCGCCGACCGCGGCCAGGTTGATGTCGTTCTCGATCGCGGCCCGGACGCCGAGCGCGGCGTGCAGCTCGTCGACCAGTCCGGCGCGGCCCCAGCCGGGCAGGTTGGGCGCGAGCGAGAGCCGTCCGGTGGCCGGGTCGAGCACGCCGGGGCTGCCGATCACGGCGTAGCTCATCGTCGACCAGTCCACCCCGGCGGAGGCCGCCACCTCGTGCGCCAGCGTGTGCACCCGCCGCACCAGGTCGGCCGACGAGCGCGCGGAGTTGTGCACGTCGGCGCGCCCGATGAACTCCCCGCGCAGGTCGGCGATGGCCAGCCGGATCCAGTCCCGGCCGATGTCCACCCCGGCGACCAGCCCGGCGCGGGCGTTCATGTCGTAGATCGCCGTGGTCGGCCCCGGCCGCCCGGACAGCGAACCGACCAGCTCGACCAGCCCGGCCGCCTCCAGCCCGGCCAGCGCCGAGGACACCGTGGGCTTGGACAGCCCGGTGACCTTGGCCAGCTCGACCCGGGAGGACGGTCCGTGCTCCAGGAAGTGCGCGAGCAACAGCCGCTCGTTCATCGTCCGCAGCAGCTGTGGGTTGCCCCGGAGCGGCCGCCGGCCCCCCACGGCCGGCGGTTGCTCATGCTGGACACCCACCGCGTCAGTAAACTACCTTTCTTACCAACGCTCAATCGGGCGCCCCGCAACTCCGTCCAGAGGGTGAACCCATGCGTCAACGACGACTCGTGATGGCTGTGACGGCCGCGGCGCTCGTGGTGGTGGCCGCCGGTTGTGGCTCCGGGGGCGGTCAGCCGGCCGGCGGCGGTGGCGCCCAGGGGAGCGGCGGCACCTCGGCGACGATCGCGCTGTTCCTGCCGGAGTCCAAGACGACCCGGTACGAGGCGTTCGACAGGCCGCTGTTCGAGGCGAAGGTCAAGCAGCTCTGCGCCGGCTGCAAGGTGCTCTACGCCAACGCCGACCAGGACCCGGCCAAGCAGCAGGGCCAGGTCGAGTCCGCGCTGACCCAGGGCGCGAACGTGCTGGTGCTGGACGCGGTGGACGCCTCGGCGGTGGCGCCGCTGGTCAACCAGGCCAAGCAGAAGAAGGCCCCGGTGGTTGCCTACGACCGGCTGATCTCCGGCATCGGCTACGACTACTACGTCTCGTTCGACAACGTGAAGGTCGGCGAGGTGCAGGGCCAGGCGCTGCTGGACGAGCTGAACCGGCGCGGCACCACCGACAAGGGCCAGATCGTGATGCTCAACGGCGCGCCCACCGACCCGAGCGCCGGGGACTACAAGAAGGGCGCGCACAAGGCGCTGGACGGCAAGGTCAAGATCGGCCGTGAGTTCGACACCCCGGACTGGAGCCCGGACAAGGCCCAGCAGGAGACCGAGCAGGCCATCACCGCGCTGGGCCGGGACTCGGTGATCGGCATCTACGCCGCGAACGACGGCATGGCCAGCGGCGCGGTCACCGCGATCAAGCGCGCCGGCTACCCGACGCCGCCCCCGGTGACCGGCCAGGACGCCGAGCTGACCGCCGTGCAGCGGATCCTCACCGGCGACCAGACCATGACCGTCTACCTGAACATCCGCCAGCAGGCGGAGAAGGCGGCCGAGCTGGCCGTCTCGCTGGCCAAGGGCGAGCGCCCGCCGGCCCCGACGACCTCCAACAACGGCTCGGCGGACATCCCGTCGTTCCTGCTCGACCCGCTGGTGGTGACCAAGTCCAACATCAAGGACACCATCGTCAAGGACAGCTTCTACACGGCCGACCAGATCTGCACGGCGGATGTGGGCTCGGCCTGTGCGCAGGCCGGGCTGCGGTGACCCCCACCGCGACCGACACCGGCCCCACTCCCCAGCCAGCGCCCCGGGCCGAGAAGCAGCCTGTGCTCTCGGTCCGGGGCGCATCCAAGCGCTACGGCGCGGTGCGCGCGCTGGACGGGGTCGACCTCGACGTGCGCGCCGGCGAGGTGGTCGCGCTGGTCGGCGACAACGGCGCGGGCAAGTCGACGCTGGTCAAGGTGGTCTCGGGGGCGCTCACGCCGGACGCGGGGGAGATCCGCTTCGACGGCGAGCCGGTGCGGATCCAGCGCCCGCAGGACGCGCAGGCGCTGGGCATCACCACCGTGTTCCAGGACCTGGCGCTGTGCGAGAACCTGGACGTGGTGGCCAACCTGCACCTGGGCGCCGAGGCGCGCCGGTACGGGGTGCTCGGCGAGATCGGCATGGAGCGGCGGGCCCGCGACCTGCTCGGCTCGCTGGACGTCAGGATCCCGGACGTGCGCACGCCCGTCGCGTCGCTGTCCGGCGGGCAGCGCCAGTCGGTGGCGATCGCGCGCGCCCTGCTCGGCGAGCCGAAGATGGTCATCCTTGACGAGCCCACCGCGGCGCTCGGGGTCGAGCAGACCGCGCAGGTGCTGGAGCTGATCGGGCGGCTGCGCCGGCGCGGGCTCGCGGTGCTGTTGATCTCGCACAACCTGGCCGACGTGCGCGCGGTCAGCGACCGGGTGGTGGTGCTGCGGCTGGGGCGCAACGCGGGCACCTTCGAGACCGCGAAGGCCAGCCAGGAGGACATCGTGGCCGCGATCACCGGGGCAGGCGCCCAATGAGTGGGCCGTCGACGCGCGACGACGTCGTGAGCAAGCCGTCCGTCACACCCGCGCCACCCCCCGCGGAGACGGCCCCGCGCCCCGGCCTGCTGGAGGCCGCCAGGGAACGGCTGCGCCGGGGTGACCTCGGCTCGGTCCCGGTCGCCGTCGGTCTCGTCCTCATCGCCGTCATCTTCTCCTCGCTCAACGAGCACTTCCTCTCCCCGGAGAACCTGACCAACCTGGCCCTGCAGATGGCCGCCACCGGCACCATCGCGCTGGGCGTCGTGCTGGTGCTGCTGCTCGGCGAGATCGACCTGTCGGTGGGCTCGGTGAGCGGGCTGGCCGCGGTGGTGATGACCCTGCTCGCGGTGCGCCAGGGCTGGAGCCCGGTGCTCGCGGTGCTCGGCGCGCTGGTCGTGGCCGCGGCGATCGGCCTGGTGCACGGGCTGATGCGGACCAAGCTGAGCATGCCGTCGTTCGTGGTCACGCTGGCCGGGCTGATCGGCTGGCAGGGCCTGCTGCTCTACCTGCTGGGCAGCCAGGGCACCGTCAACCTCCCGTTCGACCGGGGCGTGGCGCTGCTGTCCGACACCTGGCTGCCGCCGGCGGTCGGCTGGGCGCTGGCGGTGGTGCTGGTCGGGGCGCACCTGGCGGCGACCCTGGTCACCCGGCGGCTGCGGGTACGGGCGGAGCTGTCGGTGTCCTCGCTCGGCTGGGTCGTCGCGCGTTCCGGCGGGCTGGCGGTGCTGCTGGCGGCCGCCGTGCTGGTGCTCAACTCCGACCGGGGCGTCCCGCTCACGCTGGTGATCTTCGGCGGCCTGGTGATCGGGCTGGACCTGGCGTTGCGGCGCACGGTGTGGGGCCGGCGGATGTACGCGGTCGGCGGCAACGCCGAGGCGTCGCGGCGGGCCGGGATCAACGTCACGGCGGTGCGGATCATGGCGTTCGTCGGGGCGTCCGCACTCGCGTCGGTGGGCGGCATGCTGGCGGCGTCGCGGCTGGCGGCGGTGAACCAGAGCTCGGGTGGCAGCGACATCCTGCTGATGGCGATCGCCGCCGCCGTGATCGGCGGCACCAGCCTGTTCGGCGGCCGGGGCCGGGCCTACGCCGCGCTGCTGGGCATCCTGGTGATCCAGTCGATCACGAACGGCATGCTGCTGCTCAACGTGGACTCCTCGGTGCGGTTCATGGTCACCGGCGCGGTGCTCGCGGTCGCCGTCGCGATCGACTCGGTGGCCAGGCGCGAGGCCACGTGACCGAACGCTTCGTGCTGGCGGTGGACTTCGGGGGCACCAAGGCCAGCGTGGCCGCGATGGACGCGGCCGGCCGGACGCTGGCCGCCGAGCGGCTGGCCATGCACCCCGAGCGCGGCGCCGAACAGGCGCTGGTCCGCACCCTGGACACCGCGAAGGCCCTGATCGCCGACGCGGGCGCGGACCGGCTGGCCGCCGCCGGGGTCGCCAGCCCCGGGATCGTCCGCCCGGACGGGGTGCTGCTCGCGCCGAACGTGCCCGGCTGGTCCCGGCTGCGGCTGCAAGAACGGTTCGAGTCCGCGCTCGGGGTGCCCGCGCTGTGCGCCACCGACGTCAAGGCCGCCACCCTGGCCGAGGCCCGCTGGGGGCTGCTGCGCGGCGTGCACACCGGCCTGCACCTGAACCTGGGCACCGGGATCGCGGTCGGCGTGCTGGTCGACGGCGCGGTGCTGACCGGGGCGCACGGCGCCGCCGGCGAGATCGGCTACAACGTCGTCGATCCGGGGGACAGGCTCGGCCCGCACCAGGGTCACGCGCCGCTGGAGGAACGCGTCGGCGGCGGCGGCCTGGGCCGGCGCGGACGTGCATACGGCGGAGACGGCGACGCCGCGTCGGTGTTCGCCCTGGCCGCGACCGACCCGGCGATGCGGGCGTTCCTGGACGAGACGCTCGACGAACTGGCCGTGCACGTCACCAACACCGCGATCCTGGTCGACCCCGAGCGGATCACCGTCGGCGGCGGCCTTGCCGAGTCCTCGGACGTGGTCCTGCCGGCACTGGCGCGCCTGCTGAACCGCGCGGCCCCCTTCCCGCCCGAGCTCATGCTCGCCCGCTTCGCCCAGGACGGCGCGTTGGTCGGCGCCGCCGCCCTCGCCTGGGACGCGCTCGCACGCCGGTAAACCCCGAGGTCAAGACCCGTGAGTGGTTAGCGTTGCTATGACAACGCTAACCACTCACGGCCTCTGACCAGCGGTTTCACGGGCGGTGCAGCCGTACGACGGCGGCCGCGCCGAGTGCGAGCAGGCAGGCGATCGTCAGGTAGGCGGTGTGGTAGCCGTCCAGTCGGGCCGCCGGGCCGTCACCCGGGCCGCCGCCGGCGATGGCGACCAGCGCCGCCACGCCGACGCCGGCGCCCACCTGTTGGGCGGTGATGTTGAACGCACCGGCCACGCCGTGCCGGTCGGGGGCCACCCCGGTCAGGGACGCGGCGGTGAGCGCGGTGTACGCCAATCCCTGGCCGACGGACATGACGACGATTCCCGGCAACAAATACGTCCAGTACGACCCGGCCAGCGGCGTCCGTATCCAGCTGACAATTCCGACGGCCATCAGGACCAGGCCGACGACCAGCACACGGCGTTGACCGAACCGGTTCATCACCCGCCCGGCAACGGTGGACCCGACGGCAACGAGGACGCTCATCGGCAACACCGCAAGACCCGACCACAATGCCGAGAAACCGAGAATGCCCTGCATGTACAGCGGCGCGAAGAACAGGAACCCGTTGAGCGCGAAGAAGAACAGCCCGCCGGAGAGGGTGGCCGCGCGCACCGGCCCCGAGCGCAGGATCCCCACCGGGAACAATGGCTCGGGCGCGCGCCGCTCCCATGCCACGAAGCCGGCCGCCAGCACCACGAACGCCACCGCCGCCCCGGTGCCCGCCTGGCTCACCGCGACGCTCACGGCCACAATCGCCGAGGTCACCAGGACCGCCCCCGGTACATCCAGCGCCAGCACCCGCGCCCGCCCGGCCGCCGGACCCGGCAGCACGAAACGCACCGCGACCAGCACCAACACGCCCATCGCCGCACTGGCACCGAACACCGAGCTCCAGCCGAACGCGCTGGTGAGGACCCCGCCCAGCACCAGCCCGACGCCGAAGCTGGCGGCCCCGACGGTGGTGTAGACGCCCAACGCCCGGTTCCGCGCCGGCCCTTCCGGGAACGTCTGGGACAGCAGCGCGATGGCCGAGGGCACCGAGACCGCCGCGCCGACGCCCTGCACCGCCCTGGCCGCGATGAGCACCCATGCCGTCGACGCGACGGAAGCGGCCAACGCGCCGGCGGTGAATATCCCCACCCCGAACGCCAACACCAGCCTGCGGCTGTAGACGTCGGCCAGCCGGCCGCCGAAAAGCAGAAACCCCGCGAAGGCGATTCCGTAACCGGTGGTCGTCCATTGCAGCAATGCGTCGTCCATGCCCAGTGAACGCCCGATCGCGGGCAATGCCGGATTCACCACCGCCACGCTGCCGATATCGAGGGCCACCGTCGCGGCGAGGACTGTCAATGCCGCCCAGAGTCGGGGGGAGAACGAGGTCACCGCGTCACACTCGCGGCGCGCGGCCGGCTTAGCCAGCGCCCAACCGTGCCCGGTCACCCCGTGACTGGTCCTGGCCGTACCACCCAAGCCCTTGAACGCCGCGCGCCGGCCGGCGAGGCTGGCCGGGTGCCCACCCGAACGGAGCTGAGCCACTTCCTGCGGTCCCGCCGGGGCCGGATCCGTCCCGAGGACGTCGGCCTGGCCGCCACCGGCCGCCGCCGCACGCCCGGGCTGCGCCGCCCGGAGCTCGCCCACCTCGCCGGCATCAGCGCGGACTACTACGTCCGGCTCGAACAGGGGCGCGGAGTCCGGCCCTCGACCGGCGTGCTGGAGTCGCTGGCCGCCGCGCTCGGGCTCAGCGACGACGAGCGCGACCACCTGTTCACCCTGGCCAGGGACGAGCCCGCGCCGCGCCGGGCCGGCCACCGCGAGCACGTCCGGCCCAGCGTGCACCGGCTGCTGCAGCTGCTCAACCCGACGACCCCCGCGTTCGTGGTGGGCCGGCGGCTGCAGGTGCTCGCCTGGAACGGCATGGCCGCCGCGCTGATCACCGACTTCGACGCCTGCCCGGCCGGCGAGCGCAACATCGTGCGGCACGGGTTCCGCGATCCGGCCGCCCGCCGGCTGTACGTCCGCTGGGAGGAGATGGCCAGGACGGAGCTGGCGCACCTGCGGGTCGCCGCCGGCCGCTACCCGGACGACCCGGTGATCACCGCGCTGGTGGACGAACTGCGCGCCACCAGCGCCGAGTTCCGGCTGTGGTGGGCCTGCCACGACGTCGAGGGCAGGGGCCACGGCCGCAAGGAGCTGGACCACCCGCTGGTCGGGCGCCTGACCCTGGACTACGAGTCGCTGGCCGTGCCCGGCGCGCCGGACCAGCACCTGGTCACCTACACCGCCCCCGCCGGCAGCCCGTCGGCGGCCGGCCTGGACCACCTCGCCTGCCTGACCGGCAACCGCCAGCGGCCTGCGAGGATGCACCGATGAGCGAGTCCGACCCCGTGCTGGACGGCGCGCTGGGCAGGTTGCGCGCGCTGTGCATGGCGCTGCCGGAGGCCACCGAGCGGCTCAGCCACGGCGAGCCGACCTGGTTCGTGCGCGGCAGGAAGGTGTTCGTGATGTTCGCCGGCCGCCACCACGACGACCGGGTGGCGTTCTGGTGCAAGGCCAACGCCGAGGACCGCGACGCGCTGGTCGCCGAGGACGGCGGCCGCTTCTTCGTGCCTCCCTACGTCGGTGTCCGGGGTTGGCTGGGGGTGTACCTGGACGTCGGCACGGTGGACTGGACGGAGGTCGACGAGATCGTCCGGGACGCCTACCGGCTGATCGCCCCGAAGAAGCTGGCCGCCCTGCTCGACTAGGCCGTGCTTAAGAAGTCCAGGGCGATGGGCTTCGTGATCCAGGTGGCTCATGGCAAGGCGGAGGTGAGCCCGGGTACCGGGGTTGTACCCGGGCTTGCCTCCAACGCCGCCAGGGGCCGCCTGGGCGCGAAGACCGCGATCAGGGGCTTCTTAAACATGGCCTAGGCGCCGGCCCCGGTCGGGGCGATGACGCACATCATGGCCATGTCCTCGTGTTCGAGGTTGTGGCAGTGCATGACGTAGCGGCCGGGATAGTCGGTGAACCGCACGGCCAGCGTGACCTGCTCGGCGGGGCGCAGGTCCACGGTGTCCTTCCAGCCGGTGTCGCCGGGGCCGGGACCGTGGGCGCCCCTCCCGACCACCTGGAACGGATCCAGGTGCAGGTGCACGGGGTGGTGCAGGTCGGAGTAGACCCGCCACAGCTCCACCTCGCCGAGCGCCGGCGCGGCGTCGGTCCTGGCCGGGTCGAAGCGCTGGCCGTTGATCATCCAGTTGGTGTCGGTGCCCCGGCCGGGCTTCGGGACCGCGCCCCGGGTGATCTGCCAGTCCCGGCGCACCGCCCCCTCGGCGGGGCGGAGCTGCTCGATCTCGGTGAGCTGGCGCGGCACCGACGAGTCGTCGCGGGCGCGCCGGGCCACCCGGAAGCGCATGACCAGCCCGGCCGGCCCGGTCTCCAGCCGGTTGACCAGCGTCACCTCGGTGCCGACCGGGTACTCGGCGAAGTCGACCACCATGTCGAACCGCTCGCCGGGCGCGATGTCGAACTCGACGTGCCGCATCGGGCGGGCGAGCAGGCCGCCGTCGGACCCGATCTGGGTGAACCGTCCGCCGGGCTCCAGCGCGAGCCGGTAGCGGCGGGCGTTCGAGGCGTTGAGCAGGCGCAGCCGGTAGCGGGCCGCGTCCACCTCGGCGACCGGCCAGGGCGCGCCGTTGACCAGGATCACGTCGCCGAGCACGCCCTCCATCCAGGCAGGCTCCACCCCCGGGACGGCACGCAGCGACGGGTCCACCGAGGGGTAGCTGAACTGGCCGTCGGCGGTGAACGCGCGGTCGCAGATGAGCAGCGGCAGCTCACGGTCGCCGCGCGGCAGCGGCAGCGCGTCCTCCTCGGCGTCGCGGACCAGGTGGAACCCGGCCAGTCCCCGGTAGACCTGCGGGCCGGTGAAGTCCATCCGGTGGTCGTGGTACCAGAGCGTGGCGGCCCGCTGCCGCATCGGGTAGGCGTACTCCCGGCTGCCGACCCTCAGGTCGCCGGGCATCGAGTGCCCGGTGGGCCGCCAGCCGGGCGGCACCACCAGGTCCAGCGGCCAGCCGTCGCTGTCGTGCGGGGTGTGCCCGCCGTGCAGGTGGGTGGCCGTCGGCACCGGCAGCCGGTTGTGGTGCGTCACGGTGACCGGCTCCCCGGACCGGGTCTCCACCGTCGGGCCGGGAAAGACGCCGTCGTAGCCCAGGATCCGGGTGCGCCGGCCGGGCAGGATCTCCACCTCGGCCACCCGCTGCACGATGTCGATGCGCCCGTTCACCGGCCGGCGGACCGGCGGGACGGGCAGCGGCACGGTGAACGGTTCGGGCAGCGGCACGGCGCTGCGCACCAGGGCGGCGGTCTGGCCGGGCGGGTTGCCGGACCCGAGCAGCGCGTAGCCGCCCAGCCCGGCGACCGCCGCCGCGCCGCCGGCCAACCCCAGGAACCGCCGCCGGTTCGGCCGGCTCACCGGGACGCACCCGGGCGCCAGGCGGCGACGACCATCGCGCTGGTCGCGGCCACCAGCGCTATCCCCAGCGCCACGTGCAGCGGGACGATGCGCTCGAACCCGGACCGGAACTGCAGCACCGTTCCCCCGAGCAACGCGACCGACACCGGGACCGGCCACAACCGGCCCCCGGCGATCCAGTGGACCAGCGCCGCCAGGAGCACCGCCGCCGCCGCGTAGGCCACGAAGGCGGCGTTCTGGGAGTGCTGCTTGAGCGCGGTGAAGTCCCCGCCGATGTACCGGCTGGCGAGCAGCCCCTGGCCGAGCACGGTGATCAGCAGCACCGCGACCCCGACGCGCAGCGCCCACAGCGCGGCTCGGGCGACCTGGGACCTGGTCGATCGTGCCTGGTTAACCGTCATGTCCGGCAACCTATATGTAGACAGTCTGCGTATACATCGATATTTCCGCTGACCGACCCACACGCCTGACAGATAGACTCCCTACCTATGAAACCGGACGGCGTGCGCGGGCACCTGGACGCGCTGATCCTGGCCGTGCTCGAGCGGGGGCCGCTGCACGGCTACGCGGTGATCGAAGCGCTGCAACGGCGCAGCGGCGGCGCGCTGGACCTGCCCACCGGCACCGTCTACCCGGCGCTGCGCCGGCTGGAGGCGTCCAGGTGGATCTCCGGCAGCTGGAGCACGGTCGGCGGCCGCCGTCGCCGCACCTACCAGCTGACCAGGGCGGGCCGGCACGCGCTGTCCGGCCAGCGCGCCGAGTGGCGGGAGTTCCACCGGGTCATCGACGGGTTCCTCGGGGGTGACCGGTGGCAGGTGCCCGCGCCGTGACGCCGGACCCGGTCGAGGACCTGCTCACCGATCTCGACGCCGAGCTTCTCGGCCCGCGCCGGGAACGCCGCACCCTGATCGCCGAGGCCCGCGACGGCCTGTCCGACGCCGTGTCCGGCTACCTGGGCGCGGGGATGACGCTCGTCGAGGCGAAGGCGCGCGCCGCGGCCGACTTCGGCACCGTCCCCCAGCTGCGCGACGCCTACCAGGATGTGCTGGTCCGCGCGCTGGGGCGCCGGCTGCTGCTGCCGCTGGTCGCGATGGGCTTCGGGAGCCCGCTGTGGGACCTGATGTTCGCCACCTCGGGATCGGCCGACCGCCCGGCCGGGCCGGCGTGGCTGTGCTCGGTCCACGACGTGGTGAACGGCGGCGCGGTGCTGGTCGCCGCCGTCGGCTGGGTGTTGCTCCGGCTGGCGGCCAGGCGCGGCCGCTCGCCCCGGGCCGTGGTGCTCGGCCTGGCGGGGAGCTGCGCGTTCGCCGTGCTGGCGCACCTGGTGGCCGCGGCGGCACTGCTGCTGCCCCAGCTGCCGTTCGTGCGACGGGTGGCGCTGGAGGCGCCGCTGGCACCGGTGGTGGTGCTGATGTGCGCCTCGGTGTGCGTGCTGGCGGTGCGGACGACGCTGTACGCCGGCTCCGTCTGCCGGCCGGGACGCGGGCTCAGCCGGTGACGCCGGCCGGGGTCGGTGAGAGCAGGCCGACGCTCTCCAGCGCGGCGCGGACCGCCGCCGTCTCGGCCTCGTCGGCGGCCACCAGCGGCAGCCGCAGGCCGCCGACGCGGTGTCCGAGCAGGTTCAGCGCCGCCTTGACCGAGACCGGGTTGGTCACGCTCATCGCCCGGTAGACAGCCTGCAGCGAGGCGTCGATCTCGGCGCGGCGCGCCGGCTCGTCCACCATCCGGTGCATCTGCTCGCCGATCACATGGCTGGCTACCAGGATGCCGCCGCAGCCGCCCAGGTCCAGGGTGCGGGCGAAGATCTCGTCGTTGCCCGCGTACAGGCCCAGCCCGTCCACCTGCGCCAGGTTGGCGTTGTTGGCCTGCTTGACGTAGTCGATGCGCTCGATCTGGGCCAGCTCGGCGAGCAGGTCGTTGGGCAGGTCGATGACCACCCGGGACGGGATGTTGTACAGCACGATCGGCTTGTCGGTGGCCGCCGAGACCTCGCGGTAGTGGGTGAGGATGCCGCGCCGGTTGGGCTTGTTGTAGTACGGGGTCACCGACAGCACCGCGTCCACGCCCAGCCCGGTGGCCTTCTCGGTGAGGTGGCAGGCGTGCCGGGTGTTGTTCGAGCCGGTGCCGGCCACGATCGTGGCGCCCGGCGGGCGGTGCCGGCAGGCCAGCTCGATCACCCGCAGGTGCTCGTCGTCGTCCAGGGTGGAGGCCTCGCCGGTGGTCCCGCAGACCACGAAGCCGTCCGAGCCGTGCGCGGCCAGGTGGTGCATGAGATCGACGAACGCCTCCTCGTCGACGGCGAGGTTGTCGTCGAACGGGGTGACGATCGCGGTGAGGACGGAACCGAGCGACATGCTGCACAGCTTCCCTCGCGCCGGCCAGGAAGTCGAGTGGCCACGGACCTGTTGACCCGGGGATTCTCCAAAGGCCATGGTGGGACGCGTCACACGCCGGGACCCCGGGAGGCCAGCCATGTCCACAGCCGCCGTCGACCAGGTGCTCGCCCTGGCGGTCGCCGCCGGTGACGTCCCGAACGCGACGGCCGTGGCCGCCGACCGCGACGGCGTGATCTACGAGGGTTCCGCGGGCCCGCGCGCGGTCGGCCAGGACGACCCGGTCGGGCCGGACAGCATGTTCCGGATCGCGTCCCAGACCAAGATGGTGGTCACCGTCGCCGCGCTGCAGCAGGTGGAGCGGGGGAACCTGGAGCTGGACGCCCCGGTGGACACCTACCTGCCCGAGTTCGCCGACCTGCGGGTCCTGGAGGGCTTCGACGGGGACACCCCGAAGCTGCGCCCGGCCGGCGCGCGGGCCACCGTGCGCCACCTGGTCACCCACACCACCGGGCTGGGCTACGACTTCTTCAGCGCCGACGTCCGGCGCTGGCAGGAGGTGACCGGGACCCGGGGCGTGAACTCGGGCTCGATGGAGGTGTTCACCGCGCCGCTGACCTGCGACCCCGGGACCCGGTTCGAGTACGGCATCAACAGCGACTGGCTGGGCCGGGTGGTGGAGGCGGCCAGCGGCCAGTCGCTGGACGCCTACCTGGACGTCAACGTCCTCGGGCCGCTGGGCATGCACAACACCACGTTCCTGATGACCGAGGAGCAGCGGGCGAACTCGGTGCCGGTGCACATGCGCGGCGAGGACGGCGCCTGGCAGGCCACCGGGGTGGACTGGAGCCAGAGCCCGCAGTGGTGGGCCGGCGGGCACGGGCTGTACGCCACGCCGCGCGACTACCTGGCGTTCCAGCGGATGCTGCTCGGCGGCGGCACCCTCGGCGACGCGAGGATCCTGGAGCCGGCGACCGTGGCGGCGGCGTTCACCAACCAGATCGGCTCGCTGGACTTCCCGGCCTCGATCCCCACCGCCGACCCCGTCACCACCTGCGAGGTCAACCTCGGCCCCGGGCTGAAGTGGGGGTACGGGCTGCTGCTGAACACCGAGCGGGCACCGGGCATGCGCGCGGCCGGCAGCGGGGCATGGGCCGGCATCTTCAACACGCACTACTGGGTGGACCCCACCAGCGGCATCACCGCCGCGATCTACACCCAGACGCTGCCGTTCGTCGACCCCGGCGCGCTGCGGATGTACCTGGACTTCGAGCGGGCGCTCTACGCGTCGCTGTGACGGGCGCGCCCGGGTAGGTTGAGCGCGGACTCACTTCCGGGAGGGACATTGAAGCTGGCGACCGTTCGGACCCAGGCAGGCACCCGCGCGGTGCGGTTGGACGCGGATCGCGCGGTGCAGACCGGCCACGCCGACGTCGGCGAGCTGCTGCGGCACCCGGACTGGCGGGACCTGGCGACGGCCGCCGACGGGGCGGAGCACGCCCTGGACGGGCTGGACTACGCCCCGCTGGTGCCCGCGCCAGAGAAGATCATCTGCGTCGGGCTGAACTACCGCGACCACATCCAGGAGACCGGCCGTACGCCGCCGGAGTACCCGACGCTGTTCGCCAAGTTCCCGCCCACGCTGGTCGGCGCCTATGACGACGTGCTGCTACCGGCGGCGTCCGACCAGGTGGACTGGGAGGCCGAGCTCGCGGTGGTGGTCGGCGCGCCGGCCCGTCACGTGTCGGCGGCCGAGGCGGTGGCCGCGATCGCCGGCTTCAGCGTGCTCAACGACGTCTCGGTGCGCGACTACCAGTACCGGACGCTGCAGTGGCTGCAGGGCAAGATGTTCGAGGCCACCACGCCGCTCGGCCCGGCGCTGGTCACTCCGGACGAGGTCGACGGGGGGACCGCGATCGACGCGGAGATCACCACCGAGGTGGACGGCGAGGTGCTGCAGCGCTCGACCACCGGGCAGCTCGTTTTCGACCCCGCCGCGCTGGTCGCCTACGTCTCGGAGATCATCACGTTGCGCCCTGGCGACGTGATCGCGACGGGCACCCCCGGCGGCGTCGGCCACGCCCGCACGCCACCCAGGCACCTGTCCGACGGCAACGTGCTCACCACCCGGATCGCCGGCGTCGGCGAGTGCCGCAACGTCTGCCGCAAGGAGAAGCTGTCCTAAGCCGTCACCGGTCGGTGAGCCGGCCCAGCTGTCGCTGCACCTCGTCCAGCCGGGCCTGCAGCAGCGCCACCTCGGCGGTGAGCAACGGGATCAGGGCATCCCGGTCGGCGTCGCTCTCGACGGTCGCGGGGGCGGCCGCGCTGTCCGGCGCCGCCTCGGCGGGCTGAACCGGAGGCGAGGCCCCGCCCAGGTCGAACGGTCGCACCGGGTCGTACGGGCGGTTCGTCTCGTCCTCGGCGACCGGGGTGCCGCCGAGCAGCTTGGAGAAGCCCTCCAGGGCGAGCCCCGGGCGCGGGCTGGCGCACGCCGTGCACACCGCGACCAGCCGCCGCCACCCCATCGAGCCGGCGCCGGTCTCCACGAACACCGTCGCCGCGTGCCCGCACCCGCACCTGCCGACCCGCACCCTGGTGACCCGCTGCCGGGCGTAGCGCAGCCCCCGCTCGTAGCGCAGGAACCGCCCGGACACCGCGACCTCCAGCAGCACCGCGTACCGGTAGTCCGGGTCGCAGGCCAGCGCCCGGGCGTCGTCGAGGGTGTGCACGCAGTAGAAGCCGCAGTCACACCACCGAGACGGGCTGCGATGTCGCCCGCCCTGGGCGCACTCGGCGTCGGCCCGTACCCCGTACACGCTCGCCCGGCCGAGGGTCACCCCGCTGAACCCCGCGCGGCCACCGTCCGCCGAGATCATCGGGTGTGCCAGCTTGTACCCGCGCAGCGGCGTGGTCAGCTGTTCCTTCGGGGTGCGCCGGACGGGCGACCAGCCCGCCATCGGGCTAGGCCTTGGCGTGTGCGACGGCCGGTTCGGCCGGCGACTCCACCCGCGTGGTCGGCACGGACGCGGCCGGCGTGGTCTTCTCGACCGCCTCGACCGACTCGGTGGGCGCCTGCGGCTCCTCGATCGGCGCCTGCTCGACTACCTCGCCGACGGAAAGCATCTTTCCGAGCCTCATCCCGGCCTCCCAGGTGCAGCGTGCGTGCTCGTTCCTTCAAGGCTGACTCGACGAGCCGCCGATGTCCAGAGCATAGGGCGTGTCCGTCCCCCATGAGGATCACCGGCCCCGCCCGACCGGCCTAGCGGTGTCACCGTGAGAGATGGCTCAGAGGTGGCTCAGAGGTGGCGCAGCGCCGGCCAGATCCGCGCCCAGGAGTCGCGGCGGTCGGTGGCCAGCCAGATCGGCGTGCCGTCCAGCGGGGTGCGGGCTCCGAGCGCCGAGGTGTCCACGGTTGCCAGCCGCCGCACGGCGCCGAAGTACGGCCGGATCGCCGAGGGGTCGCCGACGAACAGCACCGCGTCTGACCCGTCATCCCTGGGGGAGCCGAAGTACCAGTACCCCCGGTGCCCGCTGTACACCTCGGGCAGGCCCCGCGCCGGTCCGAACCTGTCCAGCGCGGCCGCCTCCCGGTAGTTCTCGGTGACGATCACCAGGCCCGGCCACGCCGAGCTCGGCACCGTCAGGTAGGCGTCGGCCACGGTGTCCGCGAGCTCCGGCCAGCCGACCTCGCCGAGCCGTGGGCTGGGGCCCACCAGCGGCCGGTCGTGGTCCAGCCAGGAGACCGGGCCGACCGGCAGCACGGGCAGCGCCAGCAGCGCGGACAGCGCGAGCACCGGCCAGCGCGGCACCCACCGGAACAGCCGGGGCAGCCGCCCGCGCTCCACCTCGACCGCCGCCGCCGCCCACAGCACCGGGAACATCCCTGCCACGTAGTACGCCCGCCCGTCGGCCAGCACGAACAGCCCGGTGACCCCGATCGCTGTCCAGCCGAGGAAGGCGTACGGGCGCAGCTCCGGCGCCCGCAGCAGCCGCGCCGCCCCGTAGCAGGCCCCGAGCGCGCCGGCCCCGATCCCGGCGCACACCAGCACCAGCGGCAGGAACGTCGACGCCCCGCCCAGCGCCTCCTGCTCGGCGGCGAGCCGGCCGTTCAGGGCCAGCTGCGGCCAGCCGTGCCGGGCCTGCCACACCAGCACGGGCACGGCGGTGACCAGGGCGAACCCGCCGGCCAGCCACAGCCGTGGGCGGGCGCCCAGCTCGCGAGGCCCCACGGTGAGCACGGCGACCACCACGACCGCCCAGAACGCCGCGATCAGGTACCTGGCCTGCAGCCCGACGGCGGTCACCAGGCCGAGCCAGAGCAGCAGCCGGTCGTCCCTGGTGCGCACCCAGCGGGCCAGCAGCCAGGTGCACACCGCCCACAGGAACGCGTCCACGGTCGGGGCGGACAGCAGATGCCCGGCGCCGAGCGTGAACGCCGAGCCGGCGTACACGGCGGCGGCCAGCACCTGGGCGTACCGCGCGCCACCCAGCTCGCGGGCGGTCAGCGCGGTCACCACCACCCCGGCCGAGGTGACCACCGCGGCCGGCAGCCGCAGGCCGACCAGCGAGCCGCCGGTCACCGCGTCCATGGCACGGGCGAGCAGCGGCAGCAGCGGCGGCAGGTCCGCGTAGGCCCAGTCCGGATGGTCGCCGGCGGCGAGCAGGTACAGCTCGTCGCCGAAGTAGCCGTAGCGCCAGCTCACCGCGAGCAGGACCGCGCCCACCGCGCCGGCGAGCGCCAGGACAGGCCGGACGGCCAGCGGGGCGACCGACTCGCCCGCGCTCCGGCCCGCCGTCAAGCCCGCTTGCATGTAACTGTGCCCCCTACGACCCTTCCCAGGACCTGTATTGCATCTCGTGGCCGACGCCGACGGGAGCGCGAGAGGTGGGAAGCGAGCGCGCCGAAGGTGGGCCTCGACGGCGCTGTACTGCGACTTTCGTCGCATAGCGGATGGCCAACGAAGGTGTTTGCCCTGGTTCGGCGGGCGCGGCCGGGATCGGTGAGTACCGTGCATACGCGTGGAGCACTCGAACCCGGCCCGGTGGTGGGCCGGGCTGCGGACATCGCGGCGCGAACTGATCTTCGACGCGGTGATGGTGCTGCTCGTCGAGGCCTTCCTGGTGATGGTGCTCTGGGAGCTGCTGGTCCAGCACGGCCCGTGGGGCCTGGTGATCCAGGCGGTGCTCGCGGCGACCCTGCTGTTCCGCCGCTCGGCGCCGCTGACCGTGCTGACGTTGATGCTGCTGAGCACCATCGCGCTGATCCCGGTCGGGCAGTGGTGGCCCAACCTGATGCTGTCCATGATCGGGGACATCAACCAGGGCTGGCTGGTGCTCGCGGTGCCGTTCGCCGCCTACGCCGCGCTGGTCTACAGCAGCGACCGGCGGCGCGCCTGGATCATGAGCGGCGCGATCATGGTGGTGGCCACCCGGCCGTGGGACCCGGCGGTGTTCGAACGCACCGTCGGCGTCGTCATCGTCGTCGGGCTGCCCGCGCTGCTGGGCAACTACGTGGCCAGCCTGAACGAGCGGGTGGAGCGCGCCGAGCGCGAGCAGCACCGGCTGGCCGAGCAGGCCAGGGTGGAGGAACGGGTCCGGCTGGCCGCCGAGATGCACGACGTGGTCACCCACCGGGTGAGCCTGATGGTGCTGCAGGCCGGCGCCCTGGGCGTGACCGCCACCGACGCCGAGACCAGGGCCGCCGCCGAGGACCTGCGCGCCGCCGGCTGCCAGGCGCTGGAGGAGCTGCGCGACCTGGTCGGGGTGTTGCGCGCGGCGCCGGAGGACGCGGTGGAGGACGTCGCGGTGGCCCGCGCCGGCGGCCAGGCCGGCGCGCCGGACTTCGCCGAGCTGCTCACCGAGTCCGAGTCGATCGGCGTGTCCGTCGAGCTGGACCAGCGGGGCAACCCGGCGATCGCGTCCCCGGTGGTCGGCCGCACCGCCTACCGGATCGTGCAGGAGGCGCTGACCAACGTCCGCAAGCACGCGCCCGGCGCCACCGCCAAGGTGACCATGGACTACCAGTCCGACCGGGTCCGGCTGACCGTCCGCAACAGCGCCCCCGAACGGCAGGTGGACGAGAGCCTCACCGCCAGCGGCTCCGGCACCGGCCTGCTCGGGCTGCGCCAGCGCGTCGAGCTGGTCAGCGGAACATTGCATGCCGGCCCGACCGAGGACGGCGGCTTCGAGGTGGACGCGACGCTGCCGTCCTACGTGCCGACCCGCGAGGAGCCGGCCCGGTCCGGCGCCCGCGCGCACCGGGTGCGCAACGGGCCGGCGAACGGCGCCCCGGCGTGGGCGCACCCAGCGCGGAGGGATGCATGATCCGGGTCATCGTGGTCGACGACGAGCCGATGGTGTGCGCGCACCTGCGCACCATCCTGGGCTCGGCGCCGGACATCGAGGTGGTGGAGGCCGCCCACGACGGCGCGGCCGGCGTGGAGGCGGTGGTCCGCCACCGCCCGCACGTGGTGCTGATGGACCTGCGGATGCCCGGCGTGGACGGGCTGACCGCGATCGCCCGCATCGCCGCGCTGCCCGAGCCGCCCACCGTGGTCGCGCTGACCACCTTCGACGCCGACCAGTACGTGATCCGCGCGCTGCGCGCCGGCGCCGCCGGGTTCCTGGTCAAGTCCACCCCGCCGGAGGACCTGATCGGCCTGGTCAGGGTCGCCGCCGACGGCCACACCGTGCTGTCCCCGGCCGCCGCCCGCCGCCTGGTCGCCGCGTCCTCGGACGAGCACGCCAGCCGCGACCGCGCGCTGTCGCTGATCCGCGAGCTCACCGACCGCGAGACCGACGTCCTGACCTGCCTGGGCGAGGGCCTGTCCAACGCCCAGATCGCCAAGCGGCTGTTCCTGTCCGAGACCACCGTGAAGGGCTACGTCTCGCGCATCCTGGTCAAGCTGGACTGCGAGAACCGCACCCAGGCCGGCCTGCTCGCCTACGACGCCGGCCTGGTGTCGCGGTAGCCCGTGAGCGGCGTCAGCCGTTGGTGACCTCGATGGAGCCGGCCTTCGTCTTGGCCTTGATCTTGTGCGGGGAGTTGTTGTCCCGCTGGACCTCGACCTCGGGGTGGCCGGTCTTGGACTCGGCCTGCACCGCGTAGCCGGTACCGGACGGCACCTGGATCTCCACGCCGCCGGCGTTCGACGAGGCGTCGACCAGGTCCGGCGCCTGCTTGAACTGCAGCTCGACCCCGCCGGCCCGGCTCTCCGCGGTGACCGACTTGCTGGTCAGGTCCTTGCCGTCGACGCCGCCCGCGCTGGTCTTGGCCGCCACGGTGCCCGCCGAGCCGGCCAGCTTGATGCCGCCGGCCCCGCTGGTGAGGTCCAGGTTGGTGCCGGCGGGGGCGCGGATCTCCCAGTCGACCTCGCAGCGGTAGTTCACCGGGCGCTGGTCCGGGCAGCCGGAGTTGGTCAGCGTCAGCGTGTTCCCGGCGACGTTGTGGCTGGTGGTGGGCTTGCTGTCGGTCCAGCGGAGCTTCTCGGTGACCGAGATCGGGCCGTCCGCCGCCACCACCGAGACCGAGCCGGCCCTCCCGTCCAGGCGCAGCTGGGTGACCGGGTCGTTGACCGTGTACGCGTTCTGCTCGACCTTCGAGCCGTCGTTCGACGAGGACGACGAGCTGGAGGAGCTGTTCGAGCTGGAGCTGTTCTGCGAGCTGTCCGTCGCCGGGTTGCAGGCGGCGGTGGCGAGCACGGCCAGCCCGAGCAGCGCGGCCGGCAGCCAGCGTGGGATGTGGGGGAGAGGGGAGGCGGTCACGCGCCGCATTAAACCGCGTGTGACGGCCGCCGACTTGACCCGGCCCCTCGGGGCAGGCTTTATCGTCGGTCGTTGGGAGCGGGTGATGGGCATGAAGATCGGCGAGGCGGCGGCGCGCGCGGGCGCCACCCGCAAGGCGGTGCGGTACTACGAGTCGCTGGGCCTGATCAGGCCCACCCGGCTGAGCAACGGCTACCGGGACTACAGCGAGCTGGACGTGCGCCGGGTGCACGAGGTGCGCTCGCTGAACCGGCTCGGCATCCCCGTCGAGCAGACCGGGGCGTTCCTGGAGTGCCTGGCCGAGGGCGCCGAGCACGGCGACGACTGCCCGGCCTCGCTGGCCACCTACCGGGACGTGATCGCCGAGCTGACCGAGCGCATCGCCGCGCTGACCACCAGGCGGGCCGCCCTGCTCGACCGGCTGCACGCCGCCGCCGACCGCACCGGGGAAAGGGACACCGTGACCGACCTGACCCAACTGCCCGCCGACCTGCCCGAACCCACCGACGACGGCGCCGCCGACCACCTGCCCGGCCGCCCCGCCCCGACCGCGACCCTGACCTCCACGGACGGCGAGACCATCGCGCTCGACGCGTTGGGCCCCGGCCGCACCGTGATCTACGTCTACCCCCTGACCGGCCGCCCCGGCGTCGACCTGCCGGAAGGCTGGGACACCATCCCCGGCGCCCGCGGCTGCACCACCGAGGCCTGCGACTTCCGCGACCACCACGACGAGCTGCTCGCCGCCGGGGCAAGCCGGGTCTACGGCCTGTCCAGCCAGGACACCGACTACCAGCGCGAGCTCGTGACCAGGCTGCGCCTGCCGTTCCCCATGCTCTCCGACGCCGCCCTGACCCTGGCCGCCCTCCTCCCCACCTTCCAGGCCGGCGCCCTGACCCTGTACCGCCGCCTCACCCTGGTCATCACCGACAACGTGATCGAACACGTCTTCTACCCCGTGTTCCCACCCAACGAACACGCCCGCCAAGTCCTCACTTGGCTCCGCGCGCCCTAAAACCCGCCCGCGAGTCGGGGCTCCGGGCACACTGAGTCGGGCGTTTCGGCACATCCTCAAACCCGCGACTCAGTGTGCTGAGACGCCCGACTCGCGGATGGGTTTTAAGGTGATGGGTGCGAACCGACACCTGGAGGACACCGTGACCGAACCGGCCGTGCCGGACCTGGCCAGCCTGACCATCGGAGTGCTGGGCGGCACCGGGCCGCAGGGAAAGGGGCTTGCGCTGCGGTGGGCGGTGGCCGGGCTGCGGGTGGTGATCGGGTCGCGGAGCGCGGAGCGGGCGGAGAAGGCGGCCGCGGAGTTGGCCGAGCTGGCCGTGTCGGTGAACCCGTCGGCGGAGGTCAGTGGCGCGGACAACCACGGCTGCGCGGCCGCCGCCGACCTGGTGCTGGTCGCGGTGCCGTGGGACGGTCATGACGCGCTGTTGACCTCGTTGCGGGAGCAGCTGGCCGGCAAGATCGTCATCGACTGCGTGAACCCGCTCGGGTTCGACAAGCAGGGGCCGTTCCCGTTGCGGGTGGCGGAGGGCAGCGCCGCGCAGCAGGCCGCCGCGCTGCTGCCGGAGTCCCGGGTGACCGCCGCGTTCCACCACGTGTCCGCCGTGACCCTGGCCGACCTGTCGGTGCCGAAGATCGACCTGGACGTGCTGGTGCTCGGCGAGGACCGGGCGGCAACGGATCAGGTGCGGGCGCTGGCCGACACGATCCCGGGCGTGCGGGGGGTGTACGGCGGCCGGTTGCGCAACGCCGGCCAGGTGGAGGCGCTGACCGCGAACCTGATCGCGATCAACCGGCGGTACAAGACGCACGCGGGCATTCGGATCACAGACCTGCCGTGAGCCTGGTCGACGACCTCGGCGAGCCGGTGCCCCTGCACGGGTGCCCGAACAGGGTGGTCTCGCTGGTGCCGTCGATCACCGAGGCCGTCGCGGTGAGCGTGCCCGGCGTGCTGGCCGGGGCCACCGACTACTGCACGCACCCGGCCGGGCTGGCGGTGGCCAGGGTCGGCGGGTCGAAGTACCCGAAGCTGGACGCGGTGCGCGCGGTCGGTGCGGACCTGGTGCTGGCCAACGCCGAGGAGAACCGGCGGGAGGACGTGGCGGCGCTGCGCGCGGACGGCATCCCGGTCTGGGTGACCGAGGCGGCGGCCGGCGTGCCGGCGGCACTGGCCTCGATGCGCCGGATGCTCGCCGCCGTGTTCGGGCTGGAGGGCGACCGTGAGCCGTCCTGGCTGGTTGATGCCATGGACGAGTGGTCGGATCCGGTGCCCGCGGTAACAGCCACAGCGGTGGTGCCGGTGTGGCGGCGGCCGTGGGTGGTGCTGGGCCGGGACACCTTCGCCGGTGACGTGCTCCGCCGCCTCGGCATCGCCAACGCCTATGCCGGGCATGCCGAGCGCTACCCCCGCCCGCCGCTGTCCGAGCTGCGCGGGCTGCTCGACGCCGGCCGGGCCGACCTGGTGGCACTGCCCGACGAGCCGTACCGCTTCACCGCCGAGGACGGCCCGGACGCGTTCCCCGGCGCCCGGTACGCGCTGCTGGACGGGCGGCTGCTGACCTGGTGCGGGCCGTCGCTGGCCGGCGCCCGTCGAGTGCTGGGTGACCAGCTCGCCGACGCCTAGGCGAACCGGTCGGTCGCGGTGAGCAGGGCGTCCCGGATGCCCGGTTCGTCGAACGCGTGCCCGGCGTCGTCCACCATGACCAGCTCCGAGCCGGCCCAGGCCCGGTGCAGCTCCCACGCGGTACGCGCCGGCGTGGCGATGTCGTAGCGACCCTGCACGATCACGCCGGGGATGCCGGCCAGCAGCGTCGCGTCCCGCAGCAGCTGGCCCTCGGCGAGGAACCCGGCGTGGCGCATGTAGTGGTTCTCGATGCGGGCGAACGCGAGCGCGAACTCCGGCGTGCCGAACGCGCCGACCACGTCCGGGCGGGGAACCAGCGTGATCGTGGCCCCCTCCCACACGCTCCAGGCCACCGCCGCCCGCCCGGCCACCGCCGGGTCCGGGTCGTGCAGCAGCCGGTGGTACCCGCCGATGATCGCCACGCTGCCGGCCTGGTGCAGCTCCGGCGGCAGCGGCGCCAGGAACTTCGCCCACAGGTCCGGGAACAGCGCGCTGGCCCCGCCGCCGTAGAACCAGTCCAGCTCCCAGCGGCGCAGTGTGAAGATCCCGCGCAGCACCAGCTCGGTGACCTGGTCGGGGTGCGCCTGGGCGTAGGCGAGCGCGAGCGTCGAGCCCCAGGACCCGCCGAACACCAGCCACCGCTCGACGCCCAGGTGCGCGCGCAGCAGCTCCAGGTCGGCGACCAGGTGCCCGGTGGTGTTCGCGGTCAGCGCGGCGCGCGCGGTGTCGGGGTCCGGCGAAGCGGCGTGCGGCCTGCTCCGCCCGCACCCGCGCTGGTCGACCAGGATGATCTGGTAGGCGGACGGGTCGAACGCCCGCCGGTGGAACGGCTTGCAGCCGCCCCCCGGCCCGCCGTGCAGGAACACCGCGGGCTTGCCGTCCGGGTTGCCGCAGCACTCCCAGTACAGCTCGTGGCCGTCGCCGACGGGGAGCATGCCGTGCTCGTACGGCTCGATGGGTGGGTAGGGCTCGCGCACCCCGGACATTGTGGTGTGCCGGGCTTGGGAATCTCAGCGGGGTCTCCGCGCGGGCGCGGGATCCGCCGCGCCCGCGCGGGACGTCTCTTCGAGTGTTACGAGTACGAGTGTTCGGGGTCCGGGTACATTCCGCCGCGCACCTCGGCACCGAACGTTTGCGCGGCCGTCAGCAGCACGTCACCCAGGTCGGCGTAGCGCTTGACGAACCGAGGCGTGCGGCCGCGGTTCAGCCCGGCCATGTCCTGCCAGACCAGCACCTGCGCGTCGCAGTCCGGCCCGGCGCCGATGCCCACGGTCGGGATGGCCAGCTCCGCGGTCACCCGCTTGGCCACGTCGGCGGGCACCATCTCCAGCACCACCGCGAACGCCCCGGCCTCCTGCAGCGCCAGCGCGTCGGCGATGAGGGCCTCGCCGCCCTCGCCCCGGCCCTGCACCCGGTAGCCGCCGATGGTGTGCTCGCTCTGCGGGGTGAAGCCCAGGTGCGCCATGACCGGCACGCCGGCCCCGACCAGCGCCTCGACCTGCGGCGCGAACCGTCGCCCGCCCTCCAGCTTGACCGCGTGCGCGCCGCCGTCCTTGAGGAACCTGGTGGCCGTCTCCAGCGCCTGGGCGGGGCCGATCTGGTAGCTGCCGAACGGCAGGTCGGCCACCACCAGCGCCCGGTGGGTCGCCCGCACCACGGCGCGGACCAGCGGCAACAGCTCGTCCACCGTGATCGGCAGCGTGCTGTCGTAGCCGTAGACGTTGTTGGCCGCCGAGTCGCCGACCAGCAGCACCGGGATGCCGGCCTGGTCGAAGATCTCCGCGGCGTAGGTGTCGTAGGCGGTGAGCATCGGCCACCGCTCGCCGCGCTCCTTCATCGCCCGCAGCTGGGGGATCCGGACCCGCTTGACCGGCGCGCTCGGATCGGTGCGGTAGGGCGCGAGTTGTTCGGTGTGTTCGGCGTGCGATGTGGGTGACGTCATCGTCAACCGTCCTCCCTCGAGGCCCGCACCGGCGGGTCCCCGGGTCGTTTCCGGTGTGGTGCACACAGCGTCGCACCCCGGTAGCGGAAACGGACCCCGCTGCGACGAGCCTCACAGCCTTCGATCTCCTTTTCAGGGTCTGACCTGCGGAGATGTCGGTGTCGGAGGTCAGCGGAAGGTCATGGCGGCGCGCACCACCTCGGGGTCGAGCGCGGCGCCGGGCAGCGGGTGCGCCGCGTCCGCCCGCAGCCCGTCCAGCAGCACCGCGAGGTGGCGCCGCCAGGCGTGCGGGGCGGCGGCGCGGACCCCGTCGGTGGCCCCCACCACGGCCCACACCAACAGCCCGAGGTCGGTCAGCTCGATGTCCGCGCGCAGCACCCCGGCCCGGTGCGCGCGCTCGACCAGCGCGGCGAACAGCTCGTGGCCGCGCTCCTTGGCCCGCTCGGTGGCGCTGTCCGGCGGCAGCGAGTGCACGCAGACGTCGGTGAACCCCCTGTCGGCGGCCTGCAGCTCGGCGACCGCGGTGAGGTGCTCCACCAGCGCCTGCCACGGGTCCGGGTGCTCCAGCGCGCGCTCGGCGAGGCGCACCAGCTCGTGCACCCGGTCGGCCATCGCGGCGTCGACCAGCTCCGCGCGGCTGGGGAACCGGTTGTACAGCGTCCCGATGCTCACGCCCGCGCGCCGGGCCACCTCGTCCAGCGGGGCCTGGAGTCCGCGCTCGGTGAACACCTCGCGGGCGGCCTCGACCAGCAGCTCGCGGTTGCGGCGCGCGTCGGCCCGCAACGGCCGGTCGCGCGTCGACGTCATGGCCCGAGCCTATCAACTTGAGGGTCTGCTCAAGTTACGGTTATCTTGAGGACGTACTCAACTTAAACGCTTGGAGGAGGACCTCATGACGAGGACGCTCGCGGTGTTCGGTGCCGGCCCGGCCCTGGGCCTCTCGGTGGCGCGCAGGTTCGGCAAGGAGGGCTACCGGGTCGCCCTGGTGGCGAGGGACCGCGCCAAGCTGGACCGCCTGGAGGCGGAGCTGCGCACGGACGGGCTCACGGCGGCCACCGCGACCGCCGACCTCGCCGACGAGGCCCAGTTGCGCTCGGCGGTGGCCGCCGTGACCGACACGTTCGGCACCCCCGACGTGGTGCTCTACGCGCCGGGCGACGTGAGCCGGCTGCCGGTGTCCGCCCTGGACCTCGGATCCGAGGAGCTGCGCACCTGGCTGCCGCTGCACCTGCTCAGCCCGGTCGCGCTGATCCAGGCGGTGCTGCCGGGCATGCTGGCGCGCGGGTCGGGAGCGGTGCTGGTCGCGCAGGGGGCCAGCGCGCGCGAGCCGATGTCCGCGCTGGCCAGCGTCGGGGCGCCGCAGGCCGGGCTGCTCAACTACCTGCACGCGCTGGCCGCCGAGGTGGGTCCGCGCGGGGTGTACATCGGCACCCTGCTGATCGGCGCGCTGATCGAGCGCAGCGCGGCCGCCGAGCTCTGGGACGGCGGGCACTTCGAGACGGTCGAGGCCGGCGAGGTGCCCCGGATCGAGCCGGACGCGCTGGCCGAGCGCTACTGGGAGATGGTCCGCGACCGCGCCCTGGTGGAGCAGTCGGCGCCGTAAGACCGTTCCACTCAGTAGGACGCGGCCCTCCGCGCCCGGATGTGACCCGGCTTACGATCCGCCGGTCCGCGCAGCCGGTCAAAGGAGGCCAGGCGTGATCGTTCGTGACGAGGTGCCGCGCTGCCCGGTGGCGGCCGGCTTCGACCCGTTCGACGCCGGCTACCTCGCCGACCCCCACCAGGAGCTGGCACGGCTGCGGGACGAGTCACCGATCTGGTACTCGCCGGCGCTGGAGCGGTGGGTGGTCACCCGGTACGAGGACATCGACCGCATCCTCACCGACCCGGCCACCTTCTCGGCCGCCGAGGCGCAGCGCCCGGTGCACCCGGCCTGCCCGGAGGCCGCCGAGATCCTCTCCGGCCTGCGCCTGGTGCCGACCATGTCCAACTGCGACCCGCCGGAGCATCGCCGCTACCGGTCGGTGATGAGCCGGGCGATGTCACCCCGGCGGGTCGCGGCGCTGCGCCCGACCATCGAGAAGCGGACCACCGAGCTGCTCGACGGCTTCGCCTCGCGGCCGCGCGCCGACCTGGTGCGCGAGCTGTTCTACCCGCTGCCCGCGCTCACCGTGTTCGCGCTGATCGGCTTCCCGCCCGAGGACAGTGACCGGATCAAGGCCTGGTGCGCGGACAAGCTGGAGGTCAACTGGGGCCGCCCGACCGTCGAGCAGCAGGTCCGCTCCGCCCAAGGCATGATCGACTACTTCGACTACTGCGCCCGGTTCGTCGCCCGCCGCCGCGCCGAGCCGGCCGACGACCTGGTCAGCGACCTGATCGCGGACGAGCGCGGCCTCACCGACGAGGAGGTCACCAGCCTGATCTTCGCGCTCAGCTTCGCCGGCCACGAGACGACGACGAACCTGCTCGGCAACATGACCCTGCACCTGCTGCGCGAGCCCGGCGCCTGGGAGGAGGTCCGCGCGGACCGCTCGCTGATCCCGGGCGCGGTCGAGGAGACCCTGCGCTACGAGAGCTCGGTGCCGATGTGGCGGCGGGTGACCACCCGGGACACCGAGGTGGGCGGGGTGGCGCTGCCGGCCGGCGCCCGGCTGGTGCTGGCGTTCGCGGCCGCGGACCGCCAGCCCGACGTGTTCGGAGAGCCCGACCGGTTCGACATCCGCCGCCCGAACGCCCGCCGCCAGCTCTCCTTCGGCCGGGGCATCCACCTGTGCCTGGGCGCCGCGATGGCCCGCATGGAATGCGAGATCGTGATCAACCTGATGGCCGACCGGCTGCCCGGCCTGCAGCTCGTACCCGGCCAGGACGTGGCGTTCTCGCCGAACCTGTCGTTCCGGGGTCCGCTGGCCCTGCACGCCGAGTGGGTCAGGGGCGGCGTTCCCGCCAGCCGTTCGTGATCGGCAGCCGCCGGTCGCGGCCGAACGCGCGCAGGCTGATCTTGGTGCCGGGCGGGTACTGGCGGCGCTTGTACTCCGCGCGGTCCACCTTGCGCACGATGTCCTCCACCAGGCCTGCGTCGAAGCCGGCCGCGAGCAGCTCGGAGAAGCCTCGGTCGGCCTCGACGTAGTCGTCGAGCAGCGGGTCCAGCAGCGCGTAGTCGGGCAGCGAGTCGGTGTCGAGCTGCCCCGGCCGCAGCTCGGCGGACGGCGGCTTGGTGATCGAGTTCTCCGGGATCGGGGGTGTCTCGCCGCGCTTCTCCGCCTCCTCGTTGCGCCACTCGGCGAGCCGCCAGACCAGGGTCTTCGGCACGTCCTTGATCGGCGCGAAGCCACCGACCGCGTCGCCGTACATGGTCGAGTAGCCGACCGCCAGCTCGCTCTTGTTCCCGGTGGCCAGCACCAGGTGGCCGTGCGCGTTGGACAGTGCCATGAGCGTGACGCCTCGGCAGCGGGCCTGCACGTTCTCCTCGGCCAGCCCGGTGAGCCCGAGCTGGTTGACGAACACGTCCACCATGCCGCCGATCGGTTGCACCGAGTAGTGCAGCCCGGTGCGCCGGGCCAGCTCGGCGGCGTCGTCGCGGGAGTGCTGCGACGAGTACGCCGACGGCATGGACACCGCGTACACCGCGTCCGCGCCCAGCGCGTCCACCGCCAGCGCGGCGACCAGCGCCGAGTCGATCCCGCCCGACAGCGCGAGCACCGCCGACCGGAAGCCGTTCTTGTACGCGTAGTCGCGCAGCCCGGTGACCAGCGCGCCCCACACCTCGGCCTCCTCCGAGAGCGGCTCGGCCACCGTCCCGACCTCGGCGGCCGCCGTCGACGCCGGCTCGGCGGGCGCCTCGGAGATCACCACCCGGTCCACCGTGAACCCGCCGGCCTCCTCCAGCCCGCGCCACGCCGAACCGGGCAGGTCCAGGTCGACCACCACCAGGTGCTCGACGAACTGGGGAGCCCGCGCGAGCAACCGACCGTCCGCGTCCACCACCAGCGAGTCGCCGTCGAACACCAGCTCGTCCTGCCCGCCGATCAGGTTGCAGTACGCCAGCGCGGCGCCCGCCTCGCTGGCTCGCCGGGCGACCAGCGGCAGCCGCAGGTCGTCCTTGTCCCGCTCGTACGGCGAGGCGTTGGGGGAGAGCACCAGGTCCACCCCGAGCTCACCCAGCGCCGCGATCGGCCCGCCGTCCTGCCAGATGTCCTCGCAGATCACCACGCCGACGTCCACCCCGGCCAGCCGCGCCACCGCCAGCGACGAGCCCGGCTTGAAGTAGCGCCGCTCGTCGAACACCCCGTAGTTGGGCAGGTGGTGCTTGAACTGGCGGGCGAGCACCCGGCCGCCGTGCAGCAGCGCGGCGCCGTTGCGCGGCCCGCCGCCCGGCTCGTCAGGGTCCGCGTCCAGGTAACCGACCACGGCGAGCAGCTCGCCGCAGCCGGCCTCGGCCAGCCGACCGGCCAGCCGGTCCAGCGCCGCGACCGAGGCCAGCTGGAACGACTCGCGCAGCGCCAGGTCCTCGACCGGGTAGCCGGTGAGCCCCATCTCCGGCAGCACCACCGCGTCCGCCCCGGCCTCGGCGGCCCTGCGGCACCAGTCGACGATCTTCTCGGCGTTACCCGCCAGGTCCCCCACGCACGTGTCGACCTGGGCCAGCGCGATCCGCAGCCTTGCCATGACCCCATCATCCCGCACGGGCTAACCGCCCCGATACGCGTTGTGACCAGCCAGGCAGGTGACGGCGCCACGCCGGCTGACCACCACTTCTGTGACCGAACGGGCATCCAGGGCAGACTGGTCGGCGATGAAGCGCACAACACGGGGCCGGCGTCGTCGCCCCTTCCTGATCCTGGCCGCGATCGCGGCGGTCACGGCCCCGCTGATCGGGTGCTCCGCGCCGGCGCCGGCCAGCACCCTCGGGACCGGCGCCGCCGTCGGTCCGGTGCCCAACGGCGACCTGCAGAAGTTCTATGCGCAGAAGCTCGAGTGGGGGCCGTGCGCGGGCTTCGCGCCGTCGATCGACGACAAGGCCACCTTCGCCGAGTCCAAGTACGACTGCACCTATCTGCAGGTGCCGCTGGACTACGCGCAGCCGAACGGCAAGACCGCGCAGATCGCGGTGCTGCGGCAGAAGGCCAGCGCGCCCAACCAGAAGATCGGTTCGCTGCTGGTCAACCCGGGCGGGCCGGGCGCGTCGGGCACCGAGTCGGTGACCAGCGTGTCCAAGGTGGCCGGTGACGGCCCGCTGGCCCAGCGGTTCGACCTGGTCGGGTTCGACCCGCGCGGGGTGGGCGCGAGCAAGCCGGCCATCCACTGCTTCACCCCGGCCGAGCGCGACGCCGACCGGGCCGACGACGAGGCCGACAACACCCCCGAGGGTGTGGCCAAGCTGGAGCAGAAGGCCAAGGACTACGACGCCAAGTGCGAGCAGCGCTCCGGGCGTGACCTGCTGGCCAACGTCGGCACCCGCGACGTGGTCAGGGACATGGACGTGCTGCGCTCCGCGTTGGGCGACGCCAAGCTGACCTACCTGGGCTACTCCTACGGCACCCGGCTCGGGTACTCCTACGCCGAGGCGTATCCGCAGAACGTGCGGGCCATGGTGCTCGACGGCGCGCTCGACCCGGACCAGAACCTGATCGACCGCTCGGTGGCCCAGTCCGCCGGCTTCCAGCAGGCGTTCGACGCGTTCGCCAAGTCCTGCGCGTCCCAGCCGGCCTGCCCGCTGGGCCAGGACCCGGCCGCCGCGACGGAGAACTTCAAGAAGCTGGTCCTGCCGCTGATCAAGAATCCGTTCCCGCAGCCGGACGGGCGCAAGCTGTCCTACAGCGACGCGATGACCGGCATCATCCAGGCGCTCTACAGCCAACAGCTGTGGCAGCCGCTGCAGCTGGGCCTGCAGGAGCTGGCCGACCGCCGCCTGCTCACCGACCGCCCGACCGGGCTGATCATGCTGCTCGCGGACCTCTACCAGGGCCGCCAGGCCGACGGCAGCTACCAGTACACGCTCGACGCGTTCACCGCGATCGGCTGCGTGGACGACAAGCCGGTCACCGACCCGGCGGTGACCCTGGAGGCGGACAAGCGGGCCCGCGCGGCGGCGCCGTTCCGCGACGACGGCCGAGGCCCGCAGCCGGCGCGCGACCCCTGCGCGTTCTGGCCGGTGCCCAACACCAGCGAGCCGCACCTGCCCACCGCCAAGGGGCTGCCCCCGGTGGTGGTCGTGTCCGGCACCGGCGACCCGGCCACCCCCTACCAGGCCGGCGTCAACCTGGCCAAGGCACTCAGCGCCCGCCTGCTGACCGTCGAGGGCAACCAGCACACCGTGGCGCTGCAGGGCGCCTCACCGTGCGTGGACGACGCCGTGACCAAGTACTTCACCGACCTGACACTGCCCCCGGACACGGCACGCTGCGCGGTCTCGGCCGGCTGACCCCGGCCGGACGGGTCCGTTCGGAGTAGCGGCGTTTGCGATAGCACACGTTCGTCCCGATTCGGCCGTGCGCGCCGAGGAGGCCGTGTTCCCTGGCCGTTATGACACGGCCTGGATACCGCCGCGGCGAGCCGACCCGCCCGCCGAGCGGTGCCCTGGCGCGCAAGGCGGTTGTCGTCGGGGCGGTGCTCGCGGCCGCGGTGGTACTGCTCGCGACGTTGACCGTGGTGTGGGCGCCGTCCTCCGACGTCAGCACCAGCCCGGCGGGCGGCGTGGGAGGCTTGCTGGGCCCCGCGCTGGCCAAGAAGGACTCCGAGGACTCCAAGGACTCGGACGACGACGATGACGACTCGGGCGGGAGCAAGGGCTCCAGCAAGAAGTCGAAGCGCGGCGGCTCGGACGACGAGGACTCGGGCAAGAAGAAGAGCTCCTCCAAGAAGGGCGGCTCGTCGAAGAAGTCTGGCTCGTCGAAGAGCAGCTCCTCCGACGGCGACTCGGACGGCTCAGGCTCGTCATCCGGTGGCTCGTCATCCGGTGGCGGCTCGTCGTCCGGCTCCGGCCCGACCGGAACCAACTCGGGCTCAGGCACGGGCTCGGGCACAGGCACAGGCACCGGCTCGGGCACCGGTGGCAGCGCCCCGACCGGCCGCGCCGGCCCGGCCGCCAACATCAACTGTACGAAGGAGGTCACCGACGAGCCCGGGTTGAAGGAGGCGCTGGCCTCGGCCGGTCCGAACGACGTGATCTGCGTGAAGGGCAACCTCGGCAAGTCGCCTGCGCCGTCCTCAGGGCCATCCCCCGGGCCGTCCACGTCGTCCCCGGTCCCCACGCCGAGCGTGCTGCCGCCGTTCGGGCTGCCCATGCCGTCCGGCGGCCCGACGAGCACCTGCGGGCCGGGGGCGGTGTGCAAGCAGAACAACCGCTCGTCCTCCGGCTCCTCGAACGGCTCGGGCGGGGGCTCGGCGCCGACCTCGAAGAACCAGTCCCTCGGCACCCCGGGCGGCGGAGGGGGCGGCGCGACCGACGCCGCCGCGACCGGGTTCACCGGCCCGCCCGGCGCCACCACCCCCAAGCAGGAGAACTGCTCCAAACAGGTCGACGGCGCCGGCCTGTCCCAGGCGGTCACCGGGGCCTCGCCAGGGGACCGGATCTGCGTCACCGGCGACTCGCCGAACCGCCTCGTGATCAACAAGGGCGGCACGGAGCAGGCGCCGATCCAGGTCATCGGCAACGGCAAGACCAGCGTGAAGGGCATCACCGTCAAGGCCAGCAACGTCGTCGTGGACGGCTTTCAGGTGCTCGGCGCCCAGGCCCCCGGCATCGAGCTGACCGGCGACCACATCACCGCCCAGAACAACACCGTCAAGCACCCCACCGGCGGCGACTTCGACGGCATGCGGTTCTTCGGCAACAACATCAAGATCCTGCACAACACGATCAGCGACATCAACCCCGACGGCGGCAGCGCGCACGCGGACTGCATGCAGACCTTCACCAGCGGCAAGCCGTCCAGCGAGAACCTGGTCATCGACGGCAACCGGTGCGAGAAGATCGCGAACATCTGCCTGATGGCCGAGGGTCCCGGCGACGTGGGCGACGGCGGCGGGGGCGACGGGACCTCGGCGAACTGGACGTACAGCAACAACTTCTGCGAGTTCGGCGCGTCCCAGGGCGTCATGGTGGAGGCGGTGCAGAAGGTCACCATCCGCAACAACCAGTTCGAAGGCAAGTCGGACAAGGCGATCGGCCTGGACATCGGCTCCACCGGGGCCACCGTCGCCGCGAACGTCCTCGGCCAGGGCATCGACCACGAGGTCGGCATGGACTCCAAGTCCAGGCAGGGCTACCAGGGCCCGCAGCCCGGTGGCGGGCCGTGACCTGGCGGAAGACGACGCGCTCGCTCGCCGGGGCGCTCAGCGTGATCATCGTGGTGATACCGGGTCCGGACGGCTCGGGCTCGGACAGATCGAGCTCCGGCACGTCCGAGCGGCCCGCGACGGCCTCGGTGCGGCTGGTCACCGGCACCGGCGACACGGTCAGGGTCACCGACGCCAACTCGCTGTCCCAGGCGCTCGCCGGAGCCAAACCGGGCCGGACGATCGAGCTGGCCGACGGCACCTACACCGGCAAGTTCGTGATCAACACCGCCGGCGAGGAGGGCAACCCGATCACCCTGAAGGGCTCCAGGGACGCCGTGCTCACCGGCGGCGACGGCGGCTCCGGCTACGACCTGCACCTGGACGGGGCGAACCACTGGCAGCTGGTCGGCTTCACCGTCTCCGGCCTGGAGAAGGGGATCATGACCGACAGGACGAACCACACGGTGCTCTCCGGCCTCGACGTCGGCAACACCGGCGCCGAGGCCGTGCACTTCGGCAACTTCAGCTCGGACAACGTCGTGCAGGACTCCGTCATCCACGACACCGGCAAGGCCAAGCCGCAGTTCGGCGAGGGCCTCTACTTCGGCACCGCCAAGTCCAACTGGTCCACGAAGTCCGGCGGCCAACCGGACAGGTCGAACAACAACAAGGCGCTCAACAACACCTTCAGGTCGATCACCGCCGAGAACATCGACGTCAAGGAGGAGACCAGCGGCGGGCTCATCGCCGGCAACAAGTTCGACGGCTCGGCGATCTCCGGCAAGAACTTCGCCGACTCGGTGCTCGACGTCAAGGGCGTCGGCTACCGGGTCGTGAACAACACCACCACCGGCAGCAGCGCCGCGCTCAAGAACGGCTTCGAGACCCACGTGATCACCGGTCCGGACACCTCCGGGTGCCGCAACACGTTCGACGGCAACGTCTTCGACGGCGTCCGGTTCAACGGCGGCCAGGAGATCGTGCTCGACGCCAAGTGCGGTGATCCGTGACCGCGCGGGGTTCGCCGAAGGTCCGCCGGTAGGCGCCGGGCGTGGTGCCGAGGTGCGCCCGGAAGTGGCGGCGCAGGTTGACCGCCGAGGCGAGCCCGACCCGGGTGGCGATGGACTCCACCGGGAGGTCGGTCTGCTCCAGCAGCACCCGCGCCGCGTCGAGGCGCTGGGCGAGCAGCCACTCTCCCGGGCTGGTGCCGAGCTGTTCGGTGAACCGCCGGCTGAGGGTCCGGCTCGACAGTTGGGCGCGTTGGGCGAGCCGGCCGACGGTCAGCAGGGTGTCGAGCCGCGAGCTGGCCCACTCCAGCAGCGGCGCCAGCGAGTCATCCGCCCTGGCCGGGGCGGGTTGGGTGGCGTACTGGAGCTGGCTGCCCTCCCGGTGCGGCGGCAGCACCATGTTGCGGGCGATCTGGGCGGCATGGGCCGCGCCGTGGTCGCGGCGCACGAGGTGCAGGCACAGGTCGATGCCCGCGCCGGTCCCGGCGCTGGTCGCGACGTCGCCGTGGTCCACGTAGAGGACGTCAGGGTCCACCCGCACCTCGGGGAAGGCGGCGGCGAGCTGGCCGGTCTGGCGCCAGTGCGTGGTGGCGCGGCGGCCGTCGAGCAGGCCGGTCCGGGCGAGGACGAACGCGCCCGTGCAGATGGCGGCGATCCGCGCCCCGCGCCGGTGGGCGTCCAGCAGTGCCTCGATGACGGCCGGCGACGCCGGTGCGCCGGGCGGCTGCCAGCCGGGGATGACCACGGTGTCCGCGTCCCTGACCGCCGCCAGGCCCGCGTCGACGAGCATCGTGTAGCCGACGGTGGTCCGCACGGGGCCGGGGCGTTCGGCGCAGACCCGGAAGTCGTAGTGGGCCGGCACGTCCGGGCGGGTGCCGCCGAAGACCTCGGCGGCGCTGGCCAGCTCGAAGGGTGACTGGGGCGGGTTGAGCAGGGCCACCACTTGATGACGGCTCATGGCACGATTCTACCCATAGATGTCTTTTCGGACTCTCGGCTGGTAGAAGGCGCCGAGGGCACAGTGGAGCCATGAGCGGTGTGCTGAGAACCGAGATCCAGGTCGACGGAGAAATAGCCAGCTACCTGACCGTGGAGCGCGACGGCCCCACCGTGTTGATGCTGCACGGGACGTACTGGAGCCGGGTGTGGCTCCCGGTGCTGGGCCGTGTCGCCGAGGCGGGGCTGCGGCCGGTCGCGGTCGATCTGCCCGGCCTGGGCCGCTCCGGAGGCGAGCTGACCCCGGAGACGGCCACCGTCCCGGCCCTGGCGGAGTGGGTGACCCGGTTCGCGTCCGCTTTGAAGCTCTCCGGGCCGGTCGCAGTGGCGGGTCACGACATCGGCGGCGCCATCGCCCAGCATCTCCTCGCCCATGAGCGGCTGGAGGTGTCCAGGCTGGCCCTGGTCAACTCCGTCACCTACGACTCCTGGCCGGCGCCGCACGTGGCCCGGTTCGGGGATCCGGCGGCCACCGCCGACGATGTACTGGCCGCCCGCCGGAAGGCGGTGACATCGGCGCTGGCCGGTGCCGCCACCGAGCAACTGGTCGCCGACTACGTGGATCCGTGGACCGATCCGAGGGTCCGCCGCTCCTGGCTGGCCATGGCGGGCGCGGCGGACAGCCGCTACACCCTCGACCTCGTCCCCGCGCTGAAGCGGTCCACGACGCCCAAGCTTCTGGTCTGGGGCGAGGACGACGCCTTCGAGACGGTGGAGTACGCCGAGAAGTTCGCCTCGGAGATCCCGCACACCACGCTCATCCGCATCCCGGCCGCGGACCACATCCCCACCGAGAACGCCCCCGACCGGATCGCCCGCGCCCTCGTCGACTTCTTCACGGCGTAGCTACCGGCTCAGCCGCTGATACCTGCGCACGGCCAGCGGCAGGAACACCGCCGTGATCACGATCGGCCAGACCACGGCCATCAGCGCGGAGTTCTGCTCGACCCAGCTCCCGCCGGTGGCCACCGGGGTGCCGTACAGCTCGCGGATGGCGTTGGCCGTGGCGGACACCGGGTTCCACATCGCGATCGCGCCCAGCCAGTCCGGCATCAGGTGCGGCGGGGTGAACACGCTGGACACCATGCCGAACGGGAACGCCAGCGCGAACAGGTTGCCCGCCGCCTCCTGGTTGGCCACCTTCAGCCCGATCCACACGCCGACCCAGATCAACGCGAACCGCAGCCACAGCAGCAGCCCGAACGCGACCAGCCCGGCGACCACGCCGGTGTTCGACCGCCAGCCGATGACCAGCGCGATCACCATCAGCACCAGCAGGTCCAGCGCGGCGTGCAGCACGTCGGACAGGCCCCGGCCGGTGACCACGGCGGACGGCGACATCGGCATGGACCGGAACCGGTCGGTGACCCCGCGCTCCTTGTCGATCGCCACCGCCATCGCGGTGTTCATGAACCCGAACGCCATGGTCATCGCGAACATGCCGGGCATCGCGTACGACTTGTAGTCGGTGCCCTCGCCGACGTTCATCGCGCTGCCGAACACGTAGACGAACAGCAGCACCGACACGATCGGGAAGCCCAGCTGCCAGGCGATCAGCGACGGCTGCTTGACCAGGTGGGTCAGCTCGCGGCGGACGATCGTCCAGGAGTCCGCCAGCGCCCAGTAGACCCTGCGCTCGGGCCGGTTCTCGGTGGGCAGAGCGGTGGTCATACCGAAACTCCTTCCGGTTCGGTGTCGTTGGCGGACGCGCGCTCGTCCGTGGCCGGGCGCCCGGTGAGCCGCAGGAACACCTCGTCGAGCGTGGGCCGGCGCAGGCCGATGTCCTCGGTGGCGAACCCGCCGTCCTGCAGCGCGTTGGCCACCTCGGTGAGAACCCGGACCCGGTCGGTGACCGCGGCGTGCACCCTGGGCTCCCTCGGGTCGGTCCACGGGTTGGGGTCGCCGGAGATCCGGGCCAGGAGCGCGGCCACCTCCGGCAGGTCGGCCGGGTCGCCGAGCAGCACCTCGATCCGGTCGCCGCCGATGGCCCGCTTGAGCCCGGCCGGGGTGTCCTCGATGACGTTGTGCCCCTTGTCGATCACCGCTATCCGGTCCGAGAGCTTGTCGGCCTCGTCCAGGTAGTGCGTGGTGAGCAGGACCGTGGTGCCGCCGCCGGCCAGCTCGCGCACCGCCTCCCACACCTCGATGCGCCCGCGCGGGTCCAGGCCGGTGGTCGGTTCGTCCAGGAACAGCACCTCGGGCGCCAGGATCATGCTCGAGGCCAGGTCCAGCCGTCGGCGCATGCCGCCGCTGAACCCCTTGACCTGCTTGTCGGCCGACTCGGTCAGGCTGAACCGCTCCAGCAGCTCGTCGGCGCGGCGCCGGGCGTCGGGCCCGCTCAGGTGGAACAGCCTGGCGAACATCACCAGGTTCTGCCGGGCGGTGAGGATCTCGTCCACGGCGGCGTTCTGCCCGGTCAGCCCGATCCGCTGGCGCACAAGCCTGGGCTCGGTCCGCACGTCGAACCCGGCCACCGTGGCCCTGCCGCCGTCCAGCCTGATCAGCGTGGACAGGATGCGCACCGCCGTGGTCTTGCCGGCGCCGTTCGGCCCGAGCAGCCCGAACACGCTTCCCTTGGGCACGGCCAGGTCGAGCCCGTCCAGCGCCGGCTTGTCGCCGTACCGCTTGAGCAGGCCCTCGGCCAGCACCGAGTACTCGGATGACATTCGTGTCCCTTCCGCCCAGATCGAACTGAGTACGCTGTACCCAGATTAGAGTACGGTGTACTCAGTTCGCATATGAGTTTTTCGGGAGCAACCGATGACGACCGTGCAGAGCGGCAGCGGCGACCTCAGCCGGAGCCTGGAGCTGCTCTGGCGCGGCCGCGAACCGATGAGCCGAGGCCCCAAGCCGGGGCTCACCCTCGAACGGCTGGTGGCCGCCGCCGTCGCGCTGGCCGACCGGGAGGGGGTCGGGGCGCTGTCCATGCGCAAGGTGGCCGCCGAGCTCGGCGTCGGCACCATGTCGCTGTACCGCTACGTCCCGGGCAAGAGCGAGCTGATCGACCTGATGCTCGACCACGTCTACGGCGAGCCGGACACCTTGGTCGAGCACCGGGGCAAGCCGTGGCGGACCGTCATGGAGCTGGTCGCGCGCGGCACCTGGGAGATCTACCGCGACCATCCGTGGCTGCTCCAGGTCAACCAGGCCCGGCCGATCCTGGGGCCGAACGCGCTGGCCGGCTTCGACTTCGCGCTCGCCGCGCTGGACGGCCTGGGCCTGACCGGCCAGGAGCGGGTCGCGCTGATCGTCACGTTGGACAACTTCGTGACCGGCACCGCCCGTACCTACACCCTGGCGCGGCAGGCCAGCCAGGAGACCGGGATCAGCGACGAGGACTTCTGGGCGGCGCAGGAGCCGATCCTGGAGCAGGCGATGGCCACCGGCGCCTACCCCCAGGTCGCCGCCCTGCCCGACGACGCGTTCAGCATGGACGGCGAGCAGGCGCTGGAGTTCGGCCTGCGGCCGCTGCTGGACGGGTTCGAGCGGTTGGTCGCGAGCCGCCGCCAAAGCCCGGAAACATGACCGTAACGCGGCCTTCCTAGTCTTGACGGTCATGGACCGCCAGCAGGAGTTCGTGCTGCGCACGCTCGAGGAACGCGACATCCGCTTCGTGCGGCTGTGGTTCACCGACGTGCTGGGCTACCTCAAGTCGGTGGCGATCGCGCCCGCCGAGCTGGAGGGCGCCTTCGCCGAGGGGATCGGTTTCGACGGCTCCGCGATCGAGGGCTTCGCCCGGGTCTACGAGTCGGACATGGTGGCCAAGCCCGACCCGGCCACCTTCCAGGTGCTGCCCTGGGAGACCCCGGACCGCAACCACTACTCGGCGCGGATGTTCTGCGACATCAACATGCCCGACGGGTCGCCGTCCTGGGCGGACCCCCGGCACGTGCTGCGCCGCGCGCTGAGCAAGGCCGGCGAGGCCGGGTTCACCTGCTACGTGCACCCCGAGATCGAGTTCTACCTGCTCAAGGACCTGCCCAGCGACGGCTCGCCGCCGGTGGCCGCCGACTCCGGCGGGTACTTCGACCAGTCCAGCCACGACACCGCGCCACACTTCCGCCGCAACGCCATCGAGACGCTGGAGTCGATGGGCATCTCGGTGGAGTTCAGCCACCACGAGGACGCGCCCGGCATGCAGGAGATCGACCTGCGTTACGCCGACGCGCTGACCATGGCCGACAACATCATGACGTTCCGGTACGTGGTCAAGGAGGTGGCGCTGACCCAGGGCGTGCGGGCCTCGTTCATGCCCAAGCCGTTCACCAACCAGCCCGGCTCGGCGATGCACACCCACTTCAGCCTGTTCGAGGGCGACCGCAACGCGTTCCACGACCCGAACGACCCCTACGAGCTCTCCGAGGTCGGCAAGGCGTTCGTGGCCGGCGTGCTCCGGCACGCCCGGGAGATCACGGCGGTCACCAACCAGTGGGTGAACTCCTACAAGCGCCTGGTCGTCGGCGGTGAGGCGCCGACCGCCGTCTGCTGGGGGCACGCGAACCGGTCGGCGCTGGTCAGGGTGCCGATGTACTCGCCGGGCAAGGCGTCCTCGCGGCGGGTGGAGATCCGCTCGCTGGACACCGCGTGCAACCCGTACCTGGCCTTCGCGGTGGTCCTCGGCGCCGGGCTGACCGGCGTGCAGAAGGGCTACGAGCTGTCCGCGGCGGCCGGCGACGACGTGTGGTCGCTGACCGAGATCGAGCGCCGCGCGCTGGGCTACGAGATGCTGCCGCAGAACCTCACCGAGGCGCTCGCGGTCATGGAGCACTCCGAGCTGGTCGCGCAGATCCTCGGCGAGCACGTGTTCGACTTCTTCCTGCGCAACAAGCGGGCCGAGTGGGACGCCTACCGCCGCAACGTCACGCCGTACGAGCTGGCCACGTACCTGCCGGTCCTCTGACCCGCGCAGTTCATTCAAAGTTCACCTTCTCGTACCAGCCTTCTGGGTGGCTGACTGGCCACCTGGGAGGGGAGAGACGGGTGGAGATCTCACTCATCGTGATCGTGGTGGTCATCACCGCGCTGGCCTTCGACTTCACCAACGGGTTCCACGACACCGCCAACGCCATGGCCACCTCGGTGGCCACCGGTGCGCTCGCGCCGAAGGTGGCCGTCGCCGTCTCGGCGGTGCTCAACCTGGTCGGTGCGTTCCTCTCGATCGAGGTGGCCAAGACCATCTCGAGCGGGTTGGTGGACGATGCCAAGATCAGTCCAACGGTGATCTTCGGAGGCCTGGTCGGGGCGATCCTGTGGAACCTGGCGACCTGGTACGCGGGGCTGCCGTCCAGCTCGTCGCACGCGCTGTTCGGCGGCCTGATCGGGGCGACCTGGGTGGCCGCCGGCGCGGACGCTGTGAAGTTCGGCGCGGTGGTGTCCAAGGTGCTGGTGCCGGCGGTGGCGGCGCCGATCGTGGCCGGCCTGGCCGCGCTGGCCGCCACCTACTTCGCCTACCGGATCACCGCGCGGACCCGCCAGGACGTGGTGGGCCGAGGCTTCAAGATCGGCCAGATCGTGTCCGCGTCGATGGTCTCGCTCGCGCACGGCACCAACGACGCGCAGAAGACCATGGGCATCATCACGCTGACCCTGGTCGCCGGTGGCCTGCTGCCCAGCGGCTCGGCGCCGCCGTTCTGGGTGATCGCCAGCGCCGGCCTGGCCATCGCGCTGGGCACCTACCTCGGCGGCTGGCGGATCATCCGCACCCTGGGCAAGGGCCTCTACGACATGCAGACCCCGCAGGGCTTCGCCGCCGAGACCAGCAGCACCGCCGTCATCCTGGTGTCCAGCCACCTGGGCTTCCCGCTGTCCACCACGCAGGTCGCCTCCGGCTCGATCTTCGGTGCCGGCGCCGGCCGGCGGCTGGCCGACGTCCGCTGGTCGGTGGCCGGGCGGATGGTGATCGCCTGGCTGCTCACCCTGCCCGCCGCCGCGATCGTCGGCGCCCTGGCCGGCCGCGTCGCCGACACCGGCACGATCGGGACCATCATCGTCGCGCTGGCCGGCATCGCCGTGGCCGCCGGCATCTACCTCGCGTCCCGCCGTGCCCCGGTGGGCGCCCACAACGTCAACGACGTGCCCTCGCCGGCCGTGCCCGCCGCCGCGAGCGCCTGAACCGAAAGGGTCGAAAATGTCGATCGCATGGGGATCGCTGGCCCAGGTGCTCCTGGTCGGTGTCGGCGTCACGGTGGCCGTGGTGGTGCTCTTCTCGCTCGGCGTGACCGGCCTGGCCGCCCGGGCGGACGGTGGTGAGTCCGGCGCCGGGTCCGGCCAGGGTACGGCGGTAGCGGCCATCTGCTTCGCGGTGTGCGCGCTGGTGGTCGGCTACGGGGTGTACTTGATCGTCGCCTGAGCCGGGGCACGGCCGCCGTCAGAACGGTGGTGGGTCGGGGTTGTCGTCGGGCTCGGGTAGCGGGGCGATGATGGGTTCGCCCTGGGTGGTGTGGGTTTGGCCGAGCGGGCTGATCCAGGTGAACGTTCCGGGTTCGGGTTGTTCGAGTCGCCAGCCTCCCATCGATGTTGGTTTGACGACTGACTCCGCCCCGCTCAGCCTCCGAGAGCGAGGCGTACTGGGCGGTCGGTCCTTCGGCTTTACCGGCGGTTAGTGTCGGACCAGATCGACGCTGATGGCCGATGAAGGCAGCTGATGGCATGGTCGTCCGCGCCGGCTGGCTCCGCGCCTGCCTCCGGCAGGTAGTTGCGAAACCCGCCTGATAGATGCTCGAGAGCAAGATAAGAATAGAAACAGAACAAATCAGGACTACGCTGATGCGGTCAGAGCGGTCAGACTTGGCGCCCAAATGGGACTGAGTTTTGTGCTCCTGCGTGAAGCGTACCGTGGTAGCACCAGCCCGCTCGATAAGCCCTGCGCCTGGGCAGCTCAATGAGTTGTGCATCATCTGGGGTGTCCAGGTGTCCAGGGTGGATCGATACTCGGCTGTCTCCTGGGCGGTTGTTCCGGGACCTGAGGATGTACCTCCGCGTGAGGTGTACCGCGGTTGGTGCCGATCACTTCGACAGTTCCAGTTCGGTTGCTGTGCCACATCGCGTTCGAGGAGTCGAGGCTCAGGTGTTGTCCGTGTTCTCTACCGGCGGGAGGCGCGCGTGCGCCGTCCTGTCGTTGTGGGCGCGCGGTGCGATGCCGGTGGTGTCATCGCTTTCGTTCGGCAGGATGTTGGTCGGCGCCTTGATGATATGGATGGCTGCGGCATTCATTTCGATGAACGGTAATCCGGTGGAAGCCGATTCTGTTCATCGGGAAAGCGCCGCGGCGGTCGAGCCGGCCGGCTATGTTGATGAGGGTTTCGACGGGTCGGACGACGGATCGAGTGTGGTTGCGCCGCGTTGGGCCGGCGGCATGGGTCGCGCCCAGCCCGCCGTGAGCGGTACGCCCGCATCGGCGGAGGATCCAGATGCTGAGTACCTCGAGCCCGCAGTGGCGGCATGGCCGAGGGCAAGCGGCGCCGGCCAGGGCGCCGCTCCGGCGGTCACCAGCCAGGCGGGTGGCACGGTCGAGCGGGCGGCCTCGGAAGGGCCGGGCGACTCGTCGTTCGACCTCGTGGCCGATCTGTCGAACCGGCTGGGCCTGGCGTGGAACCGTGGCACGGGCGGTGGTTCGGCGACCGCGCGGTTGCTGGAACCACCGCCCGAGCGGGCTGGGCAGGTCCGTGAGGTGGCGCGTGAGACCTACGGCCAGGGCGCGGCCGAGACGGCCGGCGACACCCGTACCGGTGATCACTGGCCGGTGCAGCGTCCTCGCCTGCGCGCCGAGGCCGGCCGACAGTCCAGCGAGCTCGAGGCCCCTCGGCAGCTGCCCCGGCCTCGGGTGAACGCCCTGCAGCCGGCTTCCGCCGCGACGAGCGGCGGATCCTCGGGCGGGCGGGCCGACGAGCTGACGGGCGGTTTCGTCGACCTGGTCTCCGGGATCGTCGGCACGGTGGCCGGCAAGAAAGCCGGCGACAGCACCCGCCAAGGATTGAGCGGCATCTCTGACCAGGTGTCTGCCGCGCTGCGCGCCGGACACAAGCTCAACACCACCAGCGGCGCGGACGCGTCCGGCAGCGGCGACGTGAGCACCGCCGCGCAACCCGGCACCCGTGAACGCGCCTCCCAGACCAACACCGACAACGGCGCCGCGCTCGCGCTGGCCGCCGGTCACAAGACCAACCAGCCGGACTGCACCGGCACCCCGGACTGCGCGGACAACGGCCCCGCGCTGACCGGTCGCAAGCCCACCACCCAGGCCGCCCGAGGCCCACCAGCCCGCCCGCGTGACCACAACCAGAACTCCGCCGCCACGACATCCCAGGCGGCGCTACACAACGGGCTCAACGCAAAACAACTCAACAAGATCGTCGACAAGGTCGCCGGCGGGGCACTGGACTTCACCCAGAACCTGCTCGGCGGACTATCCAAACTCTTCGCCAACAACGGCCAGACCAACAACAAGGCCAACGGCGGCTCGGCCGGACAGCAGAGCGGCCACTCCCGCCACGGCGGCTCGGGTGACCTGACCGGCAAGATCTCCAAACTGACCAACGGCTTCGTCCAAGACCTGCTCAAGCTCGTCGGCAAGACCGGCGGCCAGGGCAAGGGCAGCGGCCACAGCCCGCCCGGCCAAGGCGGCAAGTCCGGCAAGGGCGGCGACTTGGGCAAGAAGATCTCCGGGCTGGTCGACGACTTCGTCTCCAACGTGCTCAAACTCGTCGGCAAGGCCGGCGGCCAGGGCAACGGCTCCGGCGGCCAAGCCGGCCGTCCCGGCCGGGGCAGCGGCTCACAGCAGGGCGGGAGCGACCTCGGCGAGCAGATCACCCAGCTGACCGGAAACTTCGTCCAGAACCTCCTCAAGCTCGTCGGCGCCACCGGCGGCGGCAAGAACGGCCAGTCCAGCCACGGCGGCCAGTCCAGCAAGAGCGGCAAGGGTGGCTCGGACGACGGCCTGGGCAAGAAGGTCTCCGGCCTCGTCGACAACTTCGTCTCCAACGTCCTCAATCTCGTCAGCAAGACCAGCGGCCAAGGCAACGGCTCCGGCAACAGCCAGGGCAGTGGCAGCCTCGGAGAGCAAATCACCGAACTGACCGGAAACTTCGTCCAGAACCTCCTCAAACTGGTCGGCGCCACCGGCGGCGGCCAGGGCAAGGGCTCCGGCGGCGGCCAGTCCGGCCAGGGCGTGAGCCAGGGCGAGGACCAGCAGGCTCAGCCCGAGGAGCCGATCACCCACCGGCTGCTTCGGCCCGGCAACGCCGCCCAGGGCTCCGGCGCGCGCGGCATCGAGAACGTCGACCAGGCGCTCGGCGGGGTCGTCGACATGGTCTCCGGGCTGGTGACCTCCGTGGCCGGCAAGAAGGCCGGCGCGCAGGCCCGCCAAACCCTCACCGGCCTCGCCGACGACGTCTCCGCCGCGATCGCCGCCGCCGGCCGCAACGGCCTGGACTCCCGAGGCCGGGGCATGGACGGAACCAACACCGCCACCCCGGTCGGCTCCGGCCACGACGGCGGCTCCCCGGCCACCCCGCCCGACGAGGCCACCGGCCCGATCACCTGCCAGGCCATCGGCGTCTGCCCGGCCCCCAGCGCCCCGACCAAGCAACGCGCCGGCGCCCCTCAGCCCCGAGGCCCACCGGCCCCGGAGGCCAGCCAGGCGCCAACCCCGATCGCTCCCCCCGCCAAGAAGGCACCGCTCCCCACCGGCATCACCCCAGCCCAGGCCACCAACGCCGACACGATCGTCAAGGTCGGCCAGAAGATGGGCATCCCCAAGCAAGGACTCCAGGTAGCCCTCGCCGCGGCGTTCCAGGAGTCCGGACTGCGCAACGTCCGCTACGGTGACCGCGACTCCCTCGGGCTGTTCCAGCAGCGCCCATCGCAAGGATGGGGAAAGCCTTCCCAGGTACTGGACCCGACCTACGCGGCCACCCAGTTCTTCAACCACCTCAAGAAGGTCCCCGGCTGGGAAAAGAAGTCCATCACCCAAGCCGCCCAGGCCGTACAGCGCTCCGCGTTCCCCAACGCCTACGCCAAATGGGCAAAGAAGGCCTCCGAGTTGGTCGATTACGTGCTGAGCAACCAGCCCCCGAAGCCAGCCCCCACACCGGCCCCGCAAACCGTGCCGCAACCATCCCCGAAACCCGCCCCCAGCACTGGTACGCCACCCACCGGTGGCTCCGTACCCGACCTGCTCCAGCCGGTGGACGTGGCCAAGCCGTCGTCCGGTGGCGGGCAGGGTGGTAGGTCTGGGCAGGTCGGACCGGGACCACGGCCGCCGGCGCCAGGCCTGGATGAGGCGATGTCGCGGTTCGCGAACACGGCTTCAGAGATCATGTCGCAGGTCGTGGGTCGGAAGGGCCCCGGCCAGTACCAGGGCGGCCGGCGTCATGGTCAGGGCGATCTGGCGGGGTCGATTCGTGAGCTGACCGGTGGATTCGTGTCCGACCTGTTGGGGTTGCTCGGTGTGTCGAAGCCGGGCGCGTCGTCTGGTGGTGGGACCGGGCAGGTCGGACCGCGGCCACGGCCGCCGGCGCCGGGGCTGGATGAGGCGTGGTCGCGGTTCGCGGACACGGCGTCGGGCATCGTGTCGCGGGTGGCCGGCAGGCGGGCCGGTGAGCGCTTTCAGGGCGCGTTGGCAGACCTGGGTGAGCAGTTGATCGGGCCGCCCGGCCGCCCGGGCGGCACTGGTTCGAGCGGCCAGCGGAGTGGAAGCGATCTGGCGGGGTCGATTCGTGAGCTGACCGGTGGATTCGTGTCCGACCTGTTGGGGTTGCCCGGTGTGTCGAAGCCGGGATCAGACGATGTCGGCGACTCCAGTGACCGGGCCGGTCAGCGGGTTCAGCCGGAGCGGCCCGACCGGCGCGGCGACGGGGCCGGTGGATTGATCGGCTCAATCCTCGACGCGGTCTCGGACCTCACCGAGGGCGCCTTGGGCTCGATGTCGTCGGCGCTGGGCCAGGCACCGAGCTCGGGTCACCAGCAACGGCCTGGTGAGCGCCGCCGCGCTGGTGTCGGGCGGGACGACCTGGCCGGCCCGGTCCAGGAGCTGACGAGCAGGTTCGTGTCCGACCTGCTTGATCGGCTCGACCCGGTGCGGCCGCGCGAGTCGGGCGGCGAGCGCTCCGATCAGAGGCCCTGGGACGAGGACGGCCCGGTGGGTCGTGCTGGCCGGCCCGCGGGTGGCGGCAACAGCAGCGGGGGCGGGCTCGGACGTCGCTCCTCGTTGGAGGAGTTTGATCAGGTTCTGTCCGGGGTGACCGACATGGTGTCCGGGCTGGTGACCAGGGCGGCCGGTCAACGCGCCGGCGGGCAGGCACGGCGGGTGCTGTCCAGTGCGGCCGAGGATGTGCTGACGGCATTGCGGGCCGCCGGCGACGGACGGCGCGGCGGACTCATCCCCGATGGCAGGCCCGGTGGGTCGGCGGGCGGGGTGCCCGGTTCGGGTGGCACGTCCGGCCCTGGTGGCGGTGACGGCGGGTGGTCGCTGGACACCGCCCACGGCCGGTTTGCCGGCACCGAGTGCCAGAGCGACGCCGAGTGCGCCCTGGCCGGCGGCAGCCTCAAGACCCGCCAGCCGGGCCCGCTGGGCGGGCGCGCACCTCCCGAGCTGCTGAACACAGACACCCAGAGCCCGTACCGGCTGGCCTCCTGGTGGCGGAACAACGACACCGGCGTCAGCCAGGCACTCAACGACCGGCTCGCGGTGGTCAAGGGCCAGAAGAGCCTGGAAGAGGCCAAGGCCCAGCTGGACGCCAAGAAGATCACCAAGGCCGCCTACGACGAGAAGGTCTCCGCCCAGAAGGCGTTGCAGACCAAGGCCGACCAGTCGGCCGCCCAGCTCAACCCCGACGACAGCAAGCTGATCAACGACACCATCACGGGCCAGCGCAACCTGGCCACCTCCAAGACCAAGCTGGACGAGGCGCGCAAGCAGCTCGACGCCAAGAAGATCAGTCAGGCCGACTACGACAAGCAGGCCGCCGCCTACAACACCCAGCGCGAGAAGGTCGACTCGCAGACCGCGCAGCTGCGCGACGCCGCCGGCTACAACTCCCTCAACGGCGCCGACCCCGGACACGACGGCGCCGGGGCGGCCTGCAGCGCGAACGGGGCGTTCGGCGAATGCGCCACCGCCGCCGTGGACGCCAAGACCGGCAAGGCCACCGAGAACCAGAGCCTGTGCCTGCTCGGCGTCTCCGACTGCGCCAGCTCGTCCAAGGCCGGCGACCGGACCGCGTCGGCGACCTGCGACATCGACAAGGGCTGCGCCACCAGCAGCATGGCCGGCAAGACCACCGCGCAGGCCACCTGCGGCGTCGGGGACTGCGAGACCTCGACGGTCGCCGACTCCCCGGGCGCGGACACCGTCTGCCAGGCCAAGGGTGGCTGTACGCAGAACGGGAAGACCCCGACCGAACCGGACAAGCAGGACCTGGCCGCCGGCAAGACCGAGGGAAGCTCGCAGACCCACGGCACCTGCACCAAGGACTGCGCGCTGGTTGGCTTCGCCACCCGGGCCGACGCCGGCTCGGACTGCCAGACCCGCAACGGCACGTGCGACACCGACTCCACCGGCCGCCGCGCCACCGAAACAAAGCCCGCCCCGGCCAACGAGACCGCCGCCCAGGCCGCGCAGCGCGCCGCGCAGACCAGCAAGGACAACGGCAGCGACAACGGACAAGCCACCAGCAAGGCCCACTGCCAGGCCAACTCGATCGGCTGCGACACCACCACCACGGTCAAGGCCGGCGTGGACAAGACCACCGGCAAGCGCGGCTGGCTGACCGAGCTCGTGTTCGGCCCGGCCGAGGACACCACCGACACCTCCAGCCCGGCCAAGCCGGCCGCCGAGGCCGCCGCCCGCTGCGCCCAGGGCGCCACCGACTGCTCCGGCAACGCCGCGACCACCACCGGCGGCAAGACCGAGAACACCACGACCACCCCTGAAAAGCCGGCGGTGGCCGAGGACAAGGCCTCGGGGCAGGTCAAGGTCCCGGCCACCCCGGCCAAGACGAACACCGACAGCCGCACCCTGTCCGGCACCGCCAACTGCCAGATCAAGGGCGGCAAGTGCACCTCCGCCTCGGGCCCGGGCGAGGACGGCGGCACGCTGTCCTACGCCGACGTCAACTGCCAGGCCAAGGGCTGCGAGGGCAAGGGCACCACCGCCACCAACGCCGAGATCACCGCCGGCGTGAACGGCAAGACCGCCACCCGCAAGATCGACGCCCACCACGAGTGCACCGTCGGCGGCACCACCGGCGACTGCTCCACCGACGCCTCCTCCACCGTCACCAACAACAACACCGGCCTCGACCCCGACATCGAGCTGACCGCCACCGGCACCGAGCAGCCCAAGAAGACCGACCCGACCGCCGAGCTGGCCAAGGGCCTGACCGCGACCAGCAAGACGATCACCACGGTCAACTGCGACTCGGCCGACTGCAAGGGCGCCCAGCGCGGCGGTACCTCCGGCTCGGCCTCCGGGGACGTCAAGGAGCGCGCCAGCAAGGCCGCCACCAGCTGCGAGGTCCACGGCATCGGCGGCACCTGCGGCTCGGCCACCGACACCGAGGTCTCCTACCGCTCTGCTGACAACACGGCCCAGACCGGCCCCGACGGCAAGCCCCAGCCCGCCGGTGTGGTCAGCGTGTCCCACGCCGACTCCCAGGTCCGCTGCGGCAACATCAACACCGACTCCAAGGAATGCGGCGGCAAGGCCCACACGGAGACCTCGGCCCTGGACACCGCGGTCTCCAAGCACTGGCGCGGCGCCTCCACCGACGCCGACTGCACGGTGAAGGGCGGCGGCTGCCAGGGCCAGGCCAGCTCGGACGCCTCCACCACCACCGACCACGTCAAGACCGACCCGAAGACCGGCAAGCCACTGCCCGGCCAGCCCACGTCCGGCCCGACCGCCACCTCCCGCGCCGCCGCGAGCGTGGACTGTCGGTCGGTGGCGTGTTCGGGGAGCGCGCGCACCTCCTCGGCCGCCTTCGACACCGCGGTGGCCGGTGGCAAGCCGCGCACCTCCGAGGGCAGCGCGGGCTGCCAGGCCGGTGCCGGGTCCTGCCAGGTACAGACCCTGTCCCACGCCACCACCGGTCCCGGCGCGGCCACCGCCTACGCCGCCGGCCAGCCGGCCAGCGCCGGCCAGAGCGCCAACGTCGGCCAGACCGTCAGCGGCGCCGGCCAGGCCGTCAGCGGCGCCGGCCAGGCCGTCAGCGCCGACCGGTTGGGTTCCGGCCCGTCGGCCGCCTCCACCGCCGGCGGCAAGCTGTCCTGCCAGGCCGAGGACCAGTGCGTCGGCGGCAACGGCGGCAAGATCACCGCGACGGTCACCGCCACCGATCCGTCGGTCTCCGACCAGCCGCGCGGCAACCGCGCCGAGGGCTACTGCACCGACGCCACCGCCGCCGGCTGCACCGCCGTGGTCAACGGCGCCGCGTCCTCCGCCCCGGACGCCAACCGCATCGCCCCAATGGTCGCCGACCAGCCCACCAGCAACGCCACCGTCACCAACACCGCGACCGGGGAGAACACCGGCAACAAGACCGGCGAGCGCACGAACACCGGCGCCGGAGGTAAGAACGGCAGGGCCGCCAAGGATGTCACCGCCACCCCCGAGGGCCAGGACCCGGCCGGCCAGGGCGGCCAGCGGCCCAACCCACCGGCCACCGCTCCCGGGGCGTCCGCGAGCTCGGGCGGTCCGACCGTTCCCGGCGCGTCCAGCTGGACCTCCGCCTGGGCCGCAGTGCACTGCGACGGCGACAGCGCCTGCAAGGGCACCCCACACAGCTCGGCCACCGGGCTGGGCGCCGACAACCACAACAGCGGCGGCGCAGGCTCGCGGGGCCCACCGGAGGCCACCGGAACCACCAACGCACGCTGCGACACCTCCGGTGCCGCCTGCCAGGCCACCAGCGACACCACCGCCGGGTCCGGGCAGGTCGTCGCCGACATCTTGACCGAACAGAACAAGGCCGCCGCCGAACAGGCCGGCCAACAACTCGAGCGGGCCAAGCAGGCCGCCGAACAGGCCAAGCAGGCCGCTATCGCCCCCAGCGCCACCGCCGAGCAGCGCAAGGCCGCCACCGCCGCCGACAAGGCCGTCGAGCAGGCCACCAAGGCCGCCACCGACGCCGCCGACGCCGCGAAGAAGCCGGTCACCGACGCCCCCGCCACCCTGGCTCTCTCGCACGCCGCCGCCCGCTGCGCCGGCTCGACCAACGGCGCCGGCTGCACCGCGACCACCACCGGCGACACCACCGGGCTGCCCGGCACCTCCCACACCAGCGCCGCCTGCGCCCCCGGACCCGGGGGATGCGCGGTCACCAGCGTCGCGTCCGCGCGCATCACCCAGAACGCCGGTCAGGGCGCGGACGGTAAGCCCATCCCGGGGGCCACCGGCGGCGCGCAGACCAGCTCCGAGGTCTCCTGTCCCAAGGCGGGCTGCACCGGAAAGGTCACCGGCACCGCGAACCCCACCGCCGGCCCGGACGGCCAGCGGTCCCGCTCGGTTGCCAACGGCGACGCGGCCTGCGACGGCTCGGGCACGTGTGAGGCCCAGATCACCGCCGGCTCGTCCACCACGACCTCCACCCCCGCGAACGGGGCGGCGGACGGGTTCGCCGCCACCAGCGCCCACGTCGAGGTGGCCTGTGGCAACGGCGGCGCCGGCTGCGGCACCCGCGCCTCGTCCAGCACCGAGACCGCCGGCGCCGACAAGGTGACCGCCAAGTCCACCACCAGCTGCCAGACCGGCGGCACCTGCCAGGCCGGCACCGGCGGGATGGCCGCGAAGGACTTCACCGAGGCCAGCGCGAACTGCGCCGTCACCGGTTGCCGCACCCACACCGAGGGCAACGCCGAGGCCACCCCGCCACCGGGCACGGCGCCGAATACCACCGCGTCCCACGCCGCCACCTCACGCACCGACTGCACCGCCGGCGCGGGCGGCCGGTGCGGCGGCTCCAGCCGGGTCGCGGCCAGCCCGGAGTACGCGCTCGCGGCCGCCGCCTGCGCGGGTTCGCCCTGTTCGTACTCCTACCGGGCGGAGAGCCACGCCACCGCGCCCGGGGCGAAGGCGGACGGGGTCGGGTCCGGCGCCGGAACGACCTCCGGCGGGGGCCAGGTGGTCACCTCGGCCAACGCACTGGGCGGGAAGGGACACGCGCAGGGCGCGGCGTCCTGCCAGGGCAGCGCGGGCGCGAACTGCTCGTACAGCTGGTCGGCCACCGCGTCCGACACCGCGACCAAGGGCACGTCCGTGGCCAGGGCGAACGCCCGTGACGCCGACAAGGGCACCATGGGCGCGAGCGGCGGCGCCGTCGCGGCCGAGGCACAGGCAGGCCTCGGGCTCGCCGCCGCGAACGTGCTCTGTACGAACTCGTCGCGCTGCGCCAAGAGCTACTACGCGCACACGGTGACCAGCTTCCGGGGCGGCTCCCGGCCGGCGACCGAGCGGCAGGCCGGCGGCTATCTGGCGCACACCCGCGGCGGCACCTGCTCGGGCACCAAGGGCACCGGTTGCGGCATCGCCGCCAGCAACCCTCGACTCTGCTTCGGGGACTGCTCCAACTTCGAGCCCGTCCGAGGCGACCGGTTCATCGCCACCGCTCCCCGCATGCAACCTCGCCGCGTCGTCCAGCGGCCCGTCGCCGGCGGGGCCACCCGCGGCAAACCGGCCGCCAAACCAGTCGCCAAACCAGTCGCCAAACCGGTCGCCAAGCGGGCGGTCGAGGCGCAGCCGGTCAAGGAGGACCACACCGCCAGCGGCCAGGTGGTGACGAGCACGATGACCTCGAAGACAGCGCGGTCGGCGGGCGTTCCGGATGGTGAGCGGACCCGGCAGGTCACCGACGGCAAGATCGCGGTCAAGGACAACGGAAAGGTCACCGAGAAGACCTGCGCCCAGGAGTGTGATGTGACCGGCGCGCGCGGGCAGACCGTTCGCTACGACGCCCGGTCGCCGGATGCCAAGCTCGTCGGCAAAGCCCGCACCGGACGCAAAGGCACCGGCGAGCACGTCGTCTCCAACAACGAAAGCATCAAGATCGCCCAGGACAAGGCCTACAACACGTACGTGACCAGCAAGGGCAGCAAGCCCGCTGCGATCAACGGCCACACGGGCGGGGGGTTCAACCTGACCGCGCCACCAGGCACGGTGAACAACCTGCGGTACACCGCCAACCCCCGGATGCCGTTCCAGGGCCGAATGAAGATCGCGGCCGCGCCGGGAGACACCTATCAGGGGCCGAAGATCGGCCTGCCGCCCGGTGTGAAGGCCATCAAGCCGGATGCCCCGGGACAAGACAAGATCGACTTCAAGAACAGCACCTGGCTGGAGTTCGACGCCGAGGGATCGGGGCGGATCCGGTACGACGGGCAGGCCACGTTCCGGTCCGCCGAGGGAGTGCGAGCGGATTCGCTCGGTGCGGCGGTGACCGCGGGTGGGTTCACGGATCTGGCGTTGCCGCACTACGAGAACGACAAGCAGGTCACGGCCGGCCACTACAAGATCGAGAACCAGAAGGGCTCCATCGTGTTCGCCGACGGGCGGACCATGAGCAACCTGATGGACCGGAACGTCACCTGGTTGCGGGCGACCACGCCGGACGAGAACGGCAAGGGCGGCGGCCTGGACTGCGGCGGTGAGTGCCAGACGGTGAGCCCGGAGGCACTCAAGGGCAACCTGAACGGGATCTTCCACTGCGACGCCTGTGAGCTGCGGGAAGGGTACGCCACCGGGGACGAGCAGTTCGCGGTCGGCCGCAAGGACCTGAAGCCCGGCCAGCGGTTAGTCGCGAACGGGAAGGACCCGTTCGCCGCCGGCTACCGGGAGGTGGTCAACTGGTCGAACGAGCCGGTGACCAGCAAGACCCTCCAGGGCCACGCGACGACCTGCTATGGCAGGCTGTGCGGGTTCACCCAGCTCAACCCGGACTCGTACGGCGACTGGGGCGGGGTGCGGTGCTCCGGCACGTGCCAGGTGCGTGACCCCAACGGCCGGATGCTGCTCGACGTCAAGGGCAGCGGCGGTGGGACGCTGCTGCCCAACGCGACGGACCCGGCCAAGAACACCGGCCACTGGTGCGAGGGCGACATGCGGTGCACCAGCCCGGACAACGCCCCGTGGCTGCCGATACGCGAGTCGGCCAACGCGCGGCAGGTGGCCAACCGGCTGGCCGGGACCGCTCAGGGCGGGTTCGAGATCCCGGAGAAGACCTCGAACGACCTGGCCGGATTGGAGAGCCTCAACCGGAGCCCGGGGGATCGCACGCCGCTGACCGCCTCGGAGATCGAGACGTTACGCAACAGCCCGGACTGGAACGACCAGGCAGCCCTGCGCAACTACTACGCCGAGGTCGGCGCCCCACAGGGCTACCAGACCGGGCTGGCCACCATCGCCGCCGCTCGCGACCACAGCCTGCAGCAACGCTGGGCCAAGGACGCGGAGGGGGTGCAGGGCCAGATCAGCGCGTTGGGCGCGGACATCAGGGCGGCGCTGGCCAGCGGCGGGCTGAGCCGTTCCGAGAAGAAGGTGTTGAACAGCAAGATCGCGGCGATCGAGGCGCAGGCGCCGGGCCTGCTCGCCGAGTGGAAGCCGGCCCAGGAGCGGCTGGGCGACGACGTGCAGGCGACCTGGACCACCCCGAAGGGCAGCCCGGGGGCGTTGTCCGGCGGCGCCGACCCGAAGCTGGTCGCGCAGATCCTGGGCACCGACTACGACCCGGCCAAGGGACCCGCCGACGCGCAGGCGGTCAACAAGATGCGCGAGGCCCAGGACCGGGTCGTTCGCGAGAAGATCGCGATGAGCAACGACCTCCGGCCCCGGGATGCCGCGCTGCAGCAGGAGCAAAACGCCGTCGAGGCGATCGTCCAGCAGGCCGAGGAACGTGGTTTCGCCCTGCCCGAGGAAAGGCGGCAGGTGAAGGCGTACAACGCCGCCGCTCGGCAGTTCCAGGCCGATAAGGCGCGCTGGGAGGACAAGGTGGATCTCGCCGCGGCTCCGCTGCGGGATCTGGATGTGGCATTCGGGGACAACTCCGGCCAGGTCGCCCTCAACCCCGGAGAGAAGACCAACGGCCAACGGCTGCGCGCGGCCAACGCCACCCTGAACGATATCCAAAACCTGGCCTTCGCGATGAAGGACTCACGAAATCCCGCGGAACGGGAGGTCGCCCGCAACCTGCGTGGGATCTATGAAACGCAGAAGCTGTACTACAATTCAGTTCGAGACGAGGCTCACCCGCCAGATAGAGACCTGTTCTCCGGTGTCCTAAAACCCTCCACCATGTATCCGGACGCGGCGATCAGCGTGACCGCCGCGGGAGTGAACCGGCGGCTCGGGGAATGGGCGGCCAACCATGATGACGGGTTGCTGCACGACGCGTTCCCGAAACTGACCCCGAAGGAGCGCGTGTCGCTGGCCTGGCAGGAGGCCGACCCGCGGAAGCTGGCCACGTTCGACCCCGCGCGCCTCAACGACCGGCTGACCGATAGCCAAGAACAAGTCGAGTTCCTGATGACGGTCGCCTCGCGCACCCCGGAGAAGCCGGATGCCACTCCAGAGGAGCGCTATGGACTGGACTTCGCCAAGGCCCTCTCTTCAAGCCAGACGGCGAGCAAGCTCAAGGTCTACACGCGCAACCTGTCCGAGGGAGACCGAACAAATATCGCTTTGGACTTTGCGGCGTATCGCCTGAAGAAGAAGGAAAGCCCCTACCGGGCCGGGGTCAACGCCGTACGCGACTTTGTGAAGGAAACGTACTCGTTCACCGGAAAGCAGTTGAGCGAGTTCGTCGCGGATATGGTGGTTCTGCCGGTGACCTTGGTCGAAGGTTGGACCACCGACGTGACCAACTTGGCCGTCGGCGGCGTGAAGTCGGTGGCCCACCAAAACGCCGGCTACCTGCTGCCCAGCGAGGACGACATACCAGGCCCGAGCACCGCCGAGGACCGCTGGCTGGGCAAGTACCCGTTGACCGCCGGCTATGTGCGGTCGGTCCACAACTTCGCCAAGGCGTTGGGTACCGGCCATTGGGACACGGAGGGGAACATATACCAATCAGCCTTCTCGCATCTCATGGCCATCGCCGGGGCAGCCAGCCCGCTGGCCAGGAATTCGGCGTTGCGCGGGGCGAACACCTTCGCCAAGGTCACCGAGCTGGAGAAGCGGTTCGACATGGCGCCGGGCACGATCGGCCGAATCCACTCCGGGGAGAAACCGCTGAAGCTCACCCCTGCGCAGCACGCGGCGGTGATCGAAGGGCGGCGGCTGCTGGACCTCTCGTCCCGGTCTCTGGTGGAGATCAGACCTGTGACGGACCGCGGCGCGATCGCGAAACGGGTCAAGGAGCTGGAGCGTGGGGCCGGATTGGAGGAGGGCACGATCGGGCGGATCCACTCCGGGGCGCAAATCGCGCTCACCAGGCGGCAGGCCGCGTACGTGCCCATAGGACGGTCGTACATCACCACCGCGCGGTTGTACGCGTGGGAAGCCGCCCTTCTCGGTATACCGGGACGGCTCGTGACGCTTCCGCTCAGAATCCCCAGGGCCGTGCTGAGCGGCACAGGCAAGACGCTGCACTGGGCCGGCGACCGTCTGGACCGGTCTGGTACCCGCCGCGCCGCGGGCGGGAAACCCGGGCGGCTCGCCGACGCGATGATGAACAGTGGCGTAGGGCTCAAGGCCATCGCCGATCCGATGCTGTTGATCGGCAAGCACGGCGTCTACGGGGCCGTGCGCGCCACCATGACCAACCGGCGCCCGGGCATCGGCCGCGCGGACACCGGCCGCGCCGCGCTCGACGCCGCGAGGGCCGCGACCGTCACCCGTATCCGAACCGAACCGTCACGTGGTCTGGCCGTGGTCTCCGATGCGATCTTCGGTCGGCGCAACATGATCAATCACCGGATCGCTCGCGCGGAACGCCAGCACAGGCAGGCCCTGATGGATCACGGCCTGATCGGCGCGATGCCGACCTTGTTCCCTCCCCGCTACCGCGGACCTGGCTACACCCAGGTACCGGCCGCGTCGGCGCACATGCCAAAGACTCAGGCACGGATCGCCCAGGTCTGGCGGCAAATCGACGCATTCCGGAAGCTGATGGAGGAGACGCGGGCGCGCATCGAGGATCGGTTCCCCGAATATCTGGGCTACCGGGGCCCGTATCACGACCAGCTCGGTGAGATGTTGCAGCACAGGCTGCGTCTCGCTCAGGAACTGGCAGGCAGGTACCGGGCCGAGCACGACGAGGCAGTCGCCCGCGGCGAGGACCCCGCGTACATCAAGAAGACGGAGAAGATGCTCTCCGGCCAGCTAGCCGAGATCGAGCTGCTCGACCGACATCTCCAGACCCTGCCGGAGCGCCTGGCCGAGCTGGGCAGGCAAGAGGCGGAACTCGGGCGCTCACAGGCTCATCTCGAGCACTTGGAACGCAAGCTGGCCAAGCTGCGCGCCAGGCTGGACGGGCACTCTCGGACCCCACACAGCCCGGACCCCGCGCCACCGACCCCGGGACGCCGAGGACACGAAGCCCCACCGACCGGCCGCGGCGGTCGGTCCAGCGCCGGCGGTGAACGCGACCCACAGCCGAACGGCCATGGCGACGCCGACACCCCATCGGGTTCGCACGTCCCCCCTGCGAAGGGCACGGGTGACAAGTCCGACCCCTCCGGCGAGAGCGCACCGGCCAACCCGCTGAGCAAGGCACCTAAGCGAGGACCTCCGCGGGTCAAGGCTGCCATCAACAAACTGGCCCACCGCATCGTGGACGGGACCGTCACGGTGGCGAAGGTCGCCACCGCCATGGTGCTCACCCTTGTGCTGGTCATGTCCGCCCCGACCGCCGAGGTACCCGGCTGGAACAGCCATGGGCACACCGGGTCAGTCCAGGTCGAGGCCGGCAAGGCGGGCCAGTCACCGACCGGCAAGGCCGACTCGACGGGACGGTCCGAGAATCCGACGGCCACGAACGGCGCCGGCCACGATGCCAGGAAGGAGGTCGACCAGGACGGCCTGACCAGAACCGACAACAACCCTGGCCGAGTCGCTCCCGCCCGCCAGCACGTGGGCGCGCGCACGACCCCGCACGGCGGTTCGCCGTTCGCGGTCGCCGCCGTTCTCACGGCCGGCGGGGTGAATGCCGATCCCGACGTCGGCGGCAGGGCAGACGCACCAGCCGTGAACGACGGAGTGTTGGCTAGCGCGAGGCCGGCCCAGGACACGGTGGCGGCTCCGCAAGGCCGGACCGCCCCGCAGGTCGGCTGGCACACCAAGTTCGGCATGCCCGAGCCGATCGACGACGGGCAAGAAGCGGGCCGAAGCGGGCCCGTCGACGCATCGAAGTCGATGCAAGGGCCGCTGGCTCGCTCCAGCCACTCGCGGATGGCCGACGCCCCGAGCCCATCGGCCAAGGACACCCACGCCGGCACGACCACCCTCGACAACGGCGGTTCGACGGCTGGTGAGGCGACGCCTGGCCAGACACGTGGCGGGCAGGCTCTGCCCAAGACCGAGCAGCAGCACGACACGGGCACGGCGGCGCACAACTCGAGGAGCACGCAAAACCAGAACGCCAACGCGGACCACACCGTCACCGCCGGCGACAGCGTGACCTACCTGGTTGTTGTGAGCACCGACCGGAGCGCCGGCTCGAACGCACCGGGCGGCTCGGACGGCTCGTACGCCCCGGATAGCCCGACGCTGCCCACCTGGCGACCGGTGGTGACCATCCCGTTCGTAGACCCGCCGACACGCTCGACGACCGCGGCCAAGCGGCGGATGGACCGCCTGAACAGCCCGTCCCGGTGGATGCGGCCCGGTGGCCTGGGCCGGGCCACCGGGTGGGTGCGGTTCGGCGCGTGGACCGCGGTGGCCGCCTCGCTCACCGCGTTGATCACCGTCGGCGCCCCGGTGGCCTTGCCGGCGCTGGGCTCCGTGGTCACCGCGCCGTGGCTGTTCGGAGTGGGTGCCGTGGCCGTGGGCATCGGCTCGGTTCTGTTGCGGGATCTGGCCACTCCGATGCGGGGTCCACCGTCTCGCCGGACCGTGTTCTTCGCCGGCTTCCGCCCGGGCGTGGCGGCGGCGGTGGCGACGGCGTTCACCGCCGGCCTCGTCCCGGCGCTGATTACCGCCGGGCTCGCCGTCGTCGTCGGGTTCTACGGGATCACCATGGCGGACCCGCTGCCCAAGGACGTGCGCGGCAAGTTGGGGTCCCACGTGAGCCTGGCGTGGTCGTGGCTCGCGTCGGGCCTGCGCCGGGTCAGCGGTTACGGTCTGGGCGGGTCCATCGGTTCGCGCGGCCGGCGGAACATCAACCGCGTGCCGATCAGCGGCCGGTGGGCGTGGACGCTGGCCGCCTACGGCCTGACCACGTTGCTGCCCGGCCAGCCGCCCGGGTGGATCGGCGTCGCGGTCTCGGCCGCGTTGACCGCGTTGACCTGGGCCATCCAACGACGCGGACCCCCGCCCAACGGGTTGATCTCGTGGTTCGCCTCGTCGGCCACCTTCCTGGCCGACAAGACGGCCACCGCGGTGTCTCGGGGCCGCCGGTTCGCCCGCGTCGTCACCATCACCGCCCTGGCCGGCGCCTTGCTTCTACTCGGAGTCGGCGGTGTGGCGTCGGCTCATGGGCAGTCGGCTCCGGTCGATGCCGGTTGGGCCGTTCCGGATGTATGGGGGCTGGGCGGTTGGACCGTCGTGGTCGGCGCCGGGCTCGTTGCCGGGGTGATCTTCGGAATTCGGGTGGTGCTGAGGCACAGCCTCACCGTGCGTGACGTGCTCGGTGGCGTGGCCAGGTGGGCGACGTCCACTGCTGGGCGGGCGTGGGTGCTGGGCGGCCTCGTGGTGCTCGGCCTGGTGAACGTGCCGGCGGCTGGTTGGGCGCTGGCCGCCAGTTGGGTGTCTCGGGCCGTTGACTGGCTGCACCGGGCCGCCGGGCAGATGCCTACCGCGGTGGAGCCCGCCGCGTTCGCGGTGCTGGGCCTGCTCGGTGTGCTGTGGGCGTCGGGTGTGTGGTTGCCGACCGACCGGGCGTCGCGCATGGCGGGCGTGCTCGGGGGGGCCGCGCACCTGGTGGCCCAGTCCGCGGCGCTGTGGACGGCGTTGGCGACGGGCGCGGGTGGCTGGCTGTCGATCGCGGTGCACGGGCTGTTCGCGGTCGGCGGTGTGTTGTTCCTGGCCGCGGGCGCTGGCACCGGTAAGTGGACCGGACGGTTCGCGCTGGTGACGTTCCCGGTGTTCGCTCTTGCCGCGGCCGGGTTGGCCGGCGGGCTGGTCTTCGCCGGGGTGTGGCGGGCGGCGGTCCCGGCTGTGGCGCTGGCCGCCGCTTACGGCTACGTGTTGTTCAGGCCACAGCTCGCCACGGGCTCCGGCGGTGGTGGGGTGTGGGTTCGTGCCGGCCCGCTCGGCGTGATCGGCGCGGCCGGGTTGATGACCCACGGACTGTCACGACTGTGGACCGAGGGCCTGTTGGTCGGGGTGTTGTCGACCTCGGCGGCGGCGATCACGCTGGTCGTCCTGATCGCACGGCCGGACCCCTCGCGTGCCGTGCGGGTCCGGGCGTTGGTGTGGGTGGTGGGTCTCGCGTTGACGCTGTTCGCCATCACGGCGCGGCCGGTGTTCGACGTGGTGTTGCCGTTGGCCTCGACGATGGCGATGACCACCCGAAGCAATGTCGTGCTGTTGCGGAACCTGCCGTCATGGTGGTCGGACCAGGTCAAACCCCTCCGTTGGTTGCACATCGGGTTGATGGCCGCGCACGTGCTGACGTTCATCACCAGCGTCCACGCGAACATCCCAACCGGGTCCATGCCGTGGTGGGAGTTCGCGGAGAGCGCGGGGTTCGCTTTCTCCCATCTCGGGTTCGTACTCAGCGGCAAGCTGGCCCGGCTGGCCGCCGGTGACCGGAACAGCCTGGACCCCAACCACGACAGCCCACACCGGCGGTGGGCCCGGTTCGCCACACTGGCCCTGTTCACCGGGTCCACCTGGTCGTGGTGGACACGGTTGATGTTCGAGCAGGGTTTCTGGGCCGCCGGATGGAACGGTGACCCGCTCAAGCTCGCCGTCGTGATCCCCCTGGCGTTCACGGCCACCTCCCTCATCATGCAACTGATCGAATCGTTTGCCGAAGAGATCCTTCAACGCACCGGCCGCCGCATCACCCTCGGAGGACGGACGCTCGCCTGGCTCGACGACGGCAGCCAGATGATCTTTTCCAACGTGCTGATGTCGTTCAAGAGCCCCACCGCGGCACTCATCCTGATCGGCGTCCTCATAGTGATCAACACCGGGATCCTGTGGACGATCCTGAGCCGAGGCCCACCACAAAACACCCCCACCAAGACCCCCACACCCATCCTGGCCCAACACATAGCCACAGCATGGAAGTGGCTCACCACCGCACTGACCTGGGGCTGGACCCACGCACCGCGGTGGGTCCGCATCGCTGTGCGGGCCGTCGTACTCATCGCCACGGCAGCGATCATCCTGCTGATCCTCACCGGCCGCGCACACGCCGACAACGGCATCGAGACCAGTCAGGGCTGGCTACCGGAATGGGTGCTGGCCTGGATACCAGTTGTGGTCAGCGGCGGGCTTGTCCTGGCCAGGGTGGCGATCGGGGCTCGGATGGTATCCCCGGCTGGGCGGGCGTGGGTGATGGGCGGCCTGGCGGTGGCCGCGCTGGTGAACGTCCCGGCGACCATCTGGGCACGGGCTGGCGAGTGGCTGTCGCAGGCTGGCGAGTGGCTGTCGCGGGCCGCCGGGCAGATGCCTACCGCGGTGGAGCCCGCCGGGTTCGCGGTGCTGGGCCTGCTCGGTGTGCTGTGGGCGTCGGGTGTGTCGTTGCCGGGCCGGCTGGACCGGACCTCGCGCATAGTGGGCGTGCTCGGCTGGGCCGGGCATGTGGTGGCCCAGTCCGCGGCGCTGTGGACGGCGTTGGCGACGGGCGCGGGTGGCTGGCTGTCGATCGCGGTGCATGGGCTGTTCGCGTCCGCGGGCGGGCTGTTCCTGGCCACCGCGCTGCCAAGGGCGTTGTTCGGCCCTGGCGCCAGGAAGTGGCCGAGGCGGTTCGAGCTGGTGGCGTTCCCGTTGTTCGCCCTTGCTTCGGGCGGGGTGGCCACCGGGCTGGCCATGGCTGGTTCGTGGTGGGCGGCGTTCCCGGTTGCGGTGCTGACCGCGGCATACGGCTATGTGTCCGGGTCACGCATCTCTCAACGTATCAGCGGTGCGGTATGGGCACCCGCCCGCCAGATCGGCGGGATCGGCGCGTTCGGCCTGATGGTTCATGGGCTGACGAGGCTGTGGGCCGAGGGCCTCACGGTTGGTGTGGTGTCGTCCGCCGCGGCGGCGACCGCGCTGGTCACTCTGACCTGGGCGGCTGGGCGCCCCGGGACACCCATCCGGGAGCGGGCCAAAGGCACCAGTGTTTCCTTCAGGATCGCGTTCTTGTCCAGCGCGGCGCTGGCGATGGCCGTGCTGCTTCTCGGTGTCTATACGGCGCGAGCGTTGGCGCATGGTGTGCCTGAGCTGGCCGATGGGCTGCTGTTCAATCTCGCGTTCGGTGGTTATCTGGTCGGGTTCTTCGCGGTGGCTACTTGGTTCGGCTACTACGCCCGGCGGGGTCTTTCCGTTCTCACCTTGTTGGGCGCCGGGGTCGGCTACGGCATGTTCGCGCTGCTCGGCGTCCCCGGAGCTCTGGGTGGGGCGCTGATCCTCGGCCTGGCCGGCAGTGCGTTCGGCAAGGTCACCGGGCTGGCCATGGAGTGGATCAACCGCACCACCGATCAGCGCCGAGGGCGGGGCGAGACGGTCATCTTCGTTGATGGGCTGCTGGGGTTCATGGTCCTGGCGGTCACCATCCTGATCCCGGCCATCGTCACGGTGCAGGCATGGCTGTTGGAGACCTACTCGCTGGGGGCGGCCGCCGGATTCACCGCTGCGCTCGCAGTGATCGCCGCCGCCGCGATGTGGCTGACCACGCCTCCCGAGCTCGCCAGCCGGAAGAAGCCGAGCGGCCACCCGGTGTTCGAGCCACTGTCGAGGCTGCGTGATCCGTTCGTGCTCAAGGTCGCCGGGGTGTCCGCGCTGACCCAGGCGACCATCTCGGTGTTCGACGCGTTCTGGGAACTCGCGCTCGATCCCGCCGCCGCGTGGATGCATGCCGTGACCGGCTTCGGGCTGGTCGGCGGCGGCGTGGTAATCGCCGGGATCTTCGGAGTCGCCGATTGGCGCTCCTATCGCAGCGGAGGGAAGACGAAGAGCTTCCTGAGTCGTTCCCCCAACGCGTTCGTCTTCTGGATGGCCGCCCTGATGGCGGTCAGCGGCCTGGTCACCGTCACCACACAGTTCGTTGGGGGTCCCAGCTATGGGATCGTCTTCCAGGGCGTCTTCGGTGAAGCCTCCTCCACCGGCCTCACCCTCGGCACCCAGGCAGCGCTGTTGCTCTTCTTCACCCTGCGCGGCGAGCTAGACAACTACCACCCCGCCGACACCGCCAACAACTTCGCCGGCGCGGTCGGAAAGTTCATCAGCCCACTAATCGCCTTCATCACGTGGCCACTGGCCCAATGGGCCGCCCTCACCCCACAAATCGCGACCACTGCGCTCGCCGCCTTCGCCGTGGCCCTCACCATCCGACCAATCCACCTCGCCGGGAAGATGCCAGCCCTCGCGGCGGGAGTGGGCGCGCTGGCCGGTTACGGCACGGCACTAGTCGGGATGAGCCCGCTAGTCGGGTTCGCCGCTGGGCTGGTTGGATCCGTGATCTGGGCATGGCTGAACCATCGCAACAAGATGAAACCGGCCGCTCTCGTACTGCCGCTGACACTTGGAACTCTGCTCGGCACGGCCCTGGAATGGGCCGCCCCCGCCAGCTGGACCAGTTCCACCGGACTCTCCTCGGCTCTGGCCGGGATCGCCGCGACAACCAGCATCGTGGCATGGCGCAAAGTCCGCACCATCACCATTCCACGACTACACCTACCCACACGAACCATCATCATCATCACAACCGTGGCAGTAACCGTGGCCGCACTACTCGTAATACTCGCCACCACCGGACTCGCCACACAACCACCAACCAGCGCCACCACCTCGACTACCGGTCATGCCCCCGGTGTAGTGCCTGGCAGCGGCGTCGAGGTCGGTCAGGGTTGGTTGCCGGGTTGGGTGCCTGTGGTGGTCGGTGTTGGGTTTGTGGTTGTTGGGGTGTTGTCCGGGGTTCGGGCGATGTTGAAGCGCAACCTGACCGTGGGTGAGGTGTTCCCCGGTGTGGCCAGGTGGGGGGTGGCTGGTCTCGCGGTGGTCGGCGTGTCGAGCGTGCCCGTGGCCGTATGGGCGGCGGGTTGGGCATACGCCACCGACTGGATGTCGCGGGTTGTTGACCGGTTGTCGCGGGTTGCCGAGCAGATGCCTGCCGCTGTCGAGCCCGCGGCGTTCGCGGTGTTGGGTCTGCTCGGCATTGTCCATGCCTCGGGCTTGTCGAGGCCGGGTTCCTGGCTGGGCCGGGCACTGCCCGTGGTGGGTGTGCTTGGTTGGGTCGGGCACCTGTTGGCCCAGTCCGCGGCGTTGTGGACAGCCATAGACACGGCCGGCGTCGGGTTCCCGATAGTGGTGCACGGGCTGTTCACCCTCGCCGGTGGGCTGTTCCTGGCCAGGGCGCCGCCGACGGCGGCGGTGAAGGCGTTGTTCAACACCGGAACCGGCACCGGTATTGGGGCTGGGAAGTGGCCGGGGCGGTTGGAGTTGGTGGGGTTCTCGGTGTTCAGCCTTGCCGCCGCGGGGCTGGCCGGTGGGTTGGCGCTGGCTGGTTCGTGGTGGGCGGCGGTCCCGGTCGCGGTGCTGGCCGCCGCATACGGCTACGTGTTGTTCAGGCCACAGCTCGCCACGGGCTCCGGCGGTGGTGGGGTGTGGGCTCGTGCCGGTCCGATCGGCGTGATCGGCGCAGCCGGGTTGATGACCCACGGACTGTCAAGACTGTGGACCGAGGGCCTGTTGGTTGGGGTGTGGGCCTCCGCCCTAGCGGTCACCACGCTGGGCATTCTGACCTGGGCGATCGGGCGGCCCGGGACGCCTAACCGGGTTTGGGCCTCAGGCACCAGCGTCTCCCACAGGATCTCGTTCCTGTCCAGCGCGGCGCTGGCAATGGCGTTGCTGCTTCTCGGTGTCTATACCGCGCGAGCGTTGGCGCGCGGCGTGCCTGAGCTGGCCGATGGGCTGCTGTTCAACCTTGCGTTCGGCGGCTATCTGGCCGGGTTCTTCGCGGTGGCTACTTGGTTCGGCTATCACGCCCGGCAGGGTCTTTCCGTCGTCACTGTGTTGGGCGCTGGGGTCGGCTATGGCATGTTCGCGCTGCTCGGCGTCCCCGGAGCTCTGGTCGGGGCGGTTGTCCTTGGCCTGGCCGGCGCCGCGTTCGGCAAGCTCGCGGTGTTGGTCATGGAGTGGATCAACCACACCAGCGGACAGCGCCGCGACAAGGGCGAGACTGTCATCCTCACCTCCAGCCTGCTCGGGTTCGCGGTCCTGGTACTGACCATCCTGATCCCGGCCATCATCACCGTGCAGAACTGGTTGTTGAACACCTACTCGCTGGCCGCGGCCGCCGGGTTCACCGCCGCGCTCGCCGTGGTCGCCGCCGCCGCGATGTGGCTGACCACACCTCCCGAGCTCGCCACCCGGGAAAAGCCGAAAGGCAACCCGGTGACCGAGCCGCTGCAGATGCTGGGCGTCCCGTTCGTGCTCAAGATCGCCTTGGTATCCCTACTGACCCAAGCGACCATCGCGCCGTTCGACGCGTTCTGGGAACTCGCGCTCAGTCCCACCGCCTCAGCCCTGACACACGGCGTGACCAGCTTCGGGCTGGTCGCCGGCGGCCTGGTAACCCTCGGGATCTTCCTCGTCGCCGACCTGGGCAAGTACTACGGCGCGAAGAAGGGCAAGCAAACCGAGGACTTCCTGAAACGTTCCCCCACCACACTCCTGATCTGGACAGCAGCCGCGATGGCGCTCAGTGGCCTGGTCACCGCAGCCACCCAGTTCGCAGGGAACCCCGACGTCGGGATCCTGTTCCAGGGCGTCGTCGGTGAAACCACCTCCACCCTCATCACCATGGTCGCCCCGGCCGCGCTATCGCTCTACTTCGCTCAGCACACCCAGACAGACCGACTCTCACCCGCCGACACCGTCAACAGCCTCGCCGGCGCGGTCGGCAAGTTCATCAGCCCACTGATCGCCGGCTTCATCACGTGGCCACTGGCCCAATGGGCCGCCCTCACCCCACAAATCGCGACCACCGCGCTCGCCACCTTCGCCGTGGCCATCACCATCCGACCAATCCACATCGCCGGGAAGATGCCAGCCCTCGCGGCGGGAGTGGGCGCGCTGGCCGGCTATGGCGCAGCACTGGGAATAAGCCCGCTCGTCGGGTTCGCCGCCGGACTGATCGGGGTCGCCGGCTGGGCATGGCTGAACCACCACAATAAAATGAAACCGGCCGCGTTCGTGCAGGCTGTAACACTTGGAGCTCTGCCCGGCACGGTTCTGGGGTGGGCAGCCCCTACCAACTGGACCAGCTCGACCGGACCTTTCTTGGCGCTGGCCACACTCGCCGCGATAACCAGCATCGTGGCATGGCGCAAAGTCCACACCATCACCACCCCACGACTACACCTACCCACGCGCACAATCATGATCATCACAACCGTGGCAGTCGCCGTGGCCGCACTACTCGTAATACTCGCCACCACCGGACTCGCCACACAACCACCAACCGCACCACCAACCAGCGATAGCGATTTCTGGACGTCCCTGATGTCGTCTCCGGCCGCTCTGATCGTTGTGGCGCTGCTGGCGGGGGCCGGACTCATGCTGGCCAACCTGGCGATACGCAAAGCTCAGAAATCACCAGTATTCACATCAATGCGGATACCCAACTTCCGTCGGTTCATCGTCGACCAGCAGGTCCTCGGAGCGGCGGGCGGGGCCGGCGGGGCACCGGCCGTGGTGGCGTTGCTGACCGCTGGGCTGCTGCTCGGCGCCCCCGCGTTCACGCTGCCTAACAGGTGGACGTCGCGGACGGCCACCTCCGCCCTGGCCCTGCTCATCTGGGCCATCACCCGCCGCGGCCCACCACAGCCACCAACCGGTAACCAACCCCGCACCAGCCTCAACCGATGGGCTCGGCTGGCCGCGCGGGCCGGTGTGACCACCAGTGCGGTGGTGATCACCCTGCTGGTATTCGCCGGCCTCGCACACGCCCACAGCGGCACGGCCGGCCAGGACTGGCCGCCAGGTTGGGTGCCTGCTGTGGTGGGTGGCGGGCTGGTACTCGCCGGGGCGCTGTTCGTGGTTCGGGCGGTGCTCAAGCACGACATCACCTTCCGGGACGTGTTCGTCCCGCTGGTCCACCGGAAAGCGGTCAGCCCGAAGCTCACCTCGAACCGGCTGAAGATCGTGTTCAGCTCGCCCGGTGGGCACGGGTCGCGGCCGTACGAGACCGGCTACACCGCGCTGCGGATGGCGCAGGTGGCCAGGGCACTGCCCGAGATCGTCGATCGTCGCGGAGTTCGGCGCATCGTGGTGGAGGAACTGGAGACCGGGGACGCCCGCAACGTGATCGACAAAGCGGGGGTGTTGACCGCGACGATCTGGCTGGCCACCCCTGGCGCCGGACGGCACCTGAAGGGACAGCTGCGCGACGAGGTCGATCGGGTGTTGGCGGGCACCCAGGTCTCCGCGCGGGTCGACTACCAGACGCAGTCGCTGGGCGCCGCGGTGACGGCATGGCTGGCGGCGTGGGTCCAGGCCGCTGACTGGCCGGACCGGATCGCCCGCTGGGCACGGACGGTGGTGGGGGCACGCGCCCCACCACCGGGTGAGGCGGCGGTGACCATCAGCACCGGAGAGGGCCGAGGCCCGGCGTGGCTGAACGAGTGGCTGGCCAGCCACGGTGACGAGCTGCTGGGCTGGTTCCACCGGCTCCACGATCTCGCGGAGAAGTCGAAAAAGGAGTATCGGACCCAGGAGTACATCGAGACGGTGCTGCGCGAGTTGGGGGTTCAGTCGAGGCGGGTGGCGGGCACCGGGCTGGTAGCCGATGTCGGATCCGGCCGGCCGAGGGCGGCCCTCCGCGCCGACATCGACGCGCTGCCGTTCAAGGACGAGAACGGCCACGAGTACGCCTACCACGCCTGCGGCCACGACGCGCACGGGACCGCCGCGCTGGGCCTGGCCGCGGTGTTGGCCTCGATCCCGGAGGCGGAACGGCCGGTCGGCAGCGTGCGGCTGCTGTTCCAACCGGCCGAAGAGGTGGCCACCGGGGCCCGAGCGATGATCGAAGAAGGTGTGCTCGACGACGGGGTGGACTGGGCCTTCGCGCTGCACACCTACCCCAAGGCACGGGCAGGCACGATCGGCGTACGGCACGGCACCATCGACTCCGCCGCGGTGCTGCTCGACATCAAATTCGCCTCGACACCCGACGCCCCGGTCCGCGCCGCCGAGGTAGTCACCGGCGTGCAGCGGCTGATCGATCAGGACCCGGGGTTGGTGCTGGGGATCGGCGAGGTCCACGCCGGCGTCGGCCCGGAACCGGCCGTGGTGGCCGGGATGATCCGGCTCGCCACCCTGCCGGACGGGGAAGGCCTGGAAGCCCGCATCCGGTTGCTGGTGGACGACGTGTTCGCCGGCAGCGGCACCGTCGCGGAGGTCAAGTACGAGCTGCTGACCCCGCCTGTGGTCAACGACTCGGTCACCGCGCGGATCTTCCGCGAGGCGGTGATCGCCGCGCTGGGCGCGGACGGCGTGTTCGAGGCCGACCAGTCATGGGGCAGCGACGACTTCGGCGAGTACAACAAGCTGGTGCCCGGCGGGCTGGGCCGCTGGGGAATCTGGTCCGGCCGCGGCCCACAGGGCGACCTGCATCAACGCGACCTGCGCGTCGACCCGCGCGCGCTCGAGGCCGGCGTGCGCGTGCTCGTCCACCTGATGCTCGTCGCGCTGCGCACCACGCCCCCCGACCCCGCCGCGCGCGACCAGGGATCGTCCCCCCGGTGAGCATGAGAACGCTTCGGTCCGTGCACGGCCGACGGTTCACGGTTTGCCCGGCGAGCTGATTTGTGCACGGAGGTCTGTTGGGAAAGACAGGCGCGCGAGGCAACAGCTCTAGGTGGCTACCAGGTCGGGTCCAGTTGGTGGAGCCGTTCCACTGAGAAGCCCGTGTCGGCCGTCTTGTCCCATTTGGGGAAGATGGGTTCCGGGTGGAGCTTCAGCGAGAAGACGAGCGCGGCGCAGGCGAGCAACACGTACACCGGGGACGGTGTGGGCGCCGGCCGTGGCGAGTGGGAGCGCCCGAGCATGGCGAGCGCGGCGACGAAGGCCACGAAGGCGAGCGCCCACCAGCGTCGGTAGTCGTTGCCGACGGTGCTCAGCAGGACCGCGACGAGCGCGAACCCGGCCGCGAGCGCGCCGAGGCGCCCATCGGCGGTACCGGCGACCGTGGTCCGCAGCATCGTCGTGGTGAGCAGGTAACAACCACCGAACACGACCACGCCGGTGAGCACGGTGAGCGGCGACATGCCGAGGAAGAACCTGAAGCCCTGGGTCGCCGTCTGCCCCAGCGTCGAGATGGTGTTCTCCTTGGCGAGGTTCACGTCCAGCCCAGCGGCGTTCGCCTCGGCGATCAGCCTGGTGAGCGCGTCCCGGGACGGTCGGCCCACCATGCTGAGCGCCGCGACGGCGGTGCCCGGGGCGAGCACCGCCGCCGTGACGACTCGCAGCCGCTGCCCGGTCCAGCCCAGGCGGCGCAGCGCTATCACCGCGATCGGCGCCACGAAGGCGAACAGCAGTTCCTCCGTAGCGGTCGCCAGCAGAACCAGTGCCCCGATGCCGACAGCGCGGGCCGAGCGATGGGCCGTGCTCCCCGCGCACAGCACCGAGATCGTCGCCATGGCCGCGAACCCGACACCGTCAAAGCGACCGATGATCCGCATCAGTTGGTCGAACGTGAACGGCGAGGCGACGACAAGGGCGACGACGAGCAGCCTCGGCTCGGCCTCGGACACCGTCCTGGCGAGCAGGGTCACCAACACCAGCAGCGCGATCGCCCCGGCGGCCAACATCCCGCCCGCGAGCCAGGTGGCGTGTGCCGCGGTCGGGGATTCGGTGAACAGCCGGAGGAACTCCCCCGGAAGACCGCGACGGACAAACCCGTCGCGATAGTCCACCCAGTACGCGCTGGCCCGAGCGCCGGAGACGAACGGGTCGTCGAGGACGCGCTCGTACAGCTCGGTCGCGAGGACGAAGGCCACCACGACGAGCGCGATCCCCGAGACACCACCACGCAGCATCGACCACCGGTCCACCCGCTGGGGCGCCGGAGGAGCCGTAACGCTCATGCGGAGAGCACCAGGAAGCCGCCCAACATCTCACACACCACTCGATCGCGGTAATCCACCAGGACCTCCGACGTCACTCAGTTCCGCATACCACCTGGCTGTTCCTCGGCCACCGCGCCGCACAACCCTCTCGCTCGGGCGCGCTCGCCGAACAGCCGCAAGCGCGCTCCGCGCCCGTCACCCAGGCCCGTATCGCGGCGTTCCGACGACCCTCGCTTCACGCACGGATACGACAGGCCCCTGCGCTTCGAACGGCGGACGGGCACGGCAACCTCCGTTGACAGAAAGGTCCAGAGCTGACGCTAGCAGCGCAACAATGTTTTCGTTCAGTACATCGAGTGGGCAAGAACCAAACGAGAACATTTCCAGAATCCTCACCCTACAGGATAGGCGTACCCGGCTCAGGTCACGCTCGGAGAAACGTATGGTTACAGCGATGACGCGCCCTCGCCGATAAGAATATCGCGGCATTGTGACCGAACGATGGAGTCGCGGCATGACGTGGATGGGCGCGAACCGGGATAATGATGTTTCATCCGCACGATGAGGGTCCATGGGGGTGCCCCGACATAGTCGCGGAAGATATCCGTTATCAAATACTAGGCCCGGTCACTGCCGCGATCAAGGGCGACCCGGTTAGAGTGGTGCCGCCGAAGCGCGCCGCGGTGCTGGCGGTGTTGTTGCTCAACGCCAACCGGGTGGTCGCCGACGAACGGATCATCGAGTTGGTCTGGGGAAGGAATCCACCACCCAGCGCCAGAAGCGTCCTGCGTGTACACATTTCGGAACTGCGTGCCCGGCTGGCCCAGTGCATGATCGGCCGCGCCGGGAGCGGCTACCTGATCGATGTAGCGCCCACCCAACTGGATCTGCAGGTATTCCTCGACATGGTGGCTGTCGCACAGTCCGAGTCGCGAGCGGGGCACGCCAAGCAAGCGGCGCGGCGATTGCGCTCCGCGCTGCGGTTGTGGACCGGCCCGGCACTCGACGGCGTGACCGGCGTACTGATCGAACACGAACGGCATAGCCTCGAAGAGCACCGACTCACCGTTGTCGAGGAACTATTTGAGGCCGAACTGGCCGCTGGTAATCACACCCGTATTGTGGACGAGCTGGCCAAGGTCACCGGTAACCATCCGTTCCGAGAACGCCTGGCGGCTCAGCTCATGCTCACGCTGCACCGATGCGGACGCAGATCCGAGGCGCTGCAAGTCTACACCGACATCCGCCGACGGCTGGTGGATGAACTCGGCATCGAACCGGGCCAGCCGCTACGCGACATGCAGGTAATAATCCTCAACGGCCAGGACCCGGCCGAGCCAACGGCGCCAGCGATCGATGACAGGGCGGATGACGCGGAAGCCGAGGACGAGTCAAAAAACCGCCTCGGCGAGCAGCACACGAACAGTTCCGCCTCCGGCCACGACACCGAGATGCCCACCGTCAGCGTGTCGCAACCAGATGAGATCAGCTCGCTGTACGACATCACCCAACACCTGAGCCGAAAGATCGATGAGGTGGACGCCAAGCTGAACCTCATTCTGACTCATCTCGGTCAGCCCCACGCGAATGCGTTCCAAACCAGCAAGGACCCAGAGAATTGACCGTCCTCGACGCGGTTACTCTGTGATCTCCCGAAGGTAGGACGCGCCGGGACCTCTGCTGGCGGTCCATCTGGTCGTAGCGGCCGTTGAGTAGCCCGAGGAACACATCCGCGCGGATCTGGTCCAACCGGCCGGGGTACCCGGCGCGTTTGGCCGCGCGGGCCAGCCGGTCGATGCGTTCACAGGCCGCTGCGGCCTCGTCGGGTGGCAGCCCGTCGGCGGTGATCACGGCGGTGCCGTCCGGGTTCAGGTAGCCGATGACGGATCGGTCGGTGATGGCTTTTCGTACTGGTCGCGGGCGCGGGCGCGGTCGGGGTCGGGGTCGATGACCATGCGCGCCAGCCGCGCCCGTAACTGGCCCGAGGTCAACCCTCCGGCTTGCGGCAGCAGCGCGCGGCAGATCCGTTCGATCTCCTCGGCGGGTAGGCCGGCGAGGTGGTCGGTGAAGGCGCGAACTTTGGGCCGGTCGATCTCACCGTTGTCCAATGCGCTCCACACCGCCGGGAGCTGAGAGGTCAGCACTTCGGCGAAGTCGTGTTCGGCCTCCGCCGCGCGCCGTGTCCAGGCCGGGGCGGGGAGGGTTTCGTCCGCGCCATACCGCGACGGTTGACCCAACTGACCGACCTCGTGCAGCCCGGCGTTCGGGTCGCGGCGGCCCACTTCAGCGACCACCGCCAAGATCCGGGCATCGTCGTGGGCGCGCTGCCGTGAGCGGGCCTGCAGCAGGCACCGACAAAACCTGGCTGCCGCAGGAAGCCAGACCCAACGCGCCCAGCCGCCACTAGGGGACGGCACCAAGCAACCTACAAACTCAGGTCGTCGGAAATCGCGCCAGCGATTTTCGAACGAAACACATGACGGCACGCATGAGTACGAACCCAGAGAACCAGAGCGGCGAGCACGACACGGACGCGGTAGGTTCCCGGACGCACGGTGATCGGGACGAGAAGGAGTGAGAGATGAGCACGGCCGCGCGGCCACCAGGACCATACGACTTCCTGCCTGAGGTGCCGTCGTTCACGGTGACCAGCGCAGACATCGCCGACGGCCAGACCCTCCCGGAGGCGCAGCGCAGCGGCGCGTTCGGAGTGCCGGGCGGCCGGGACGTGTCCCCGCAGCTGTCCTGGTCGGGCGCACCCGCCGGGACCAGGAGCTACGCGGTGACCTGCTACGACCCGGATGCTCCCACCGGCAGCGGGTTCTGGCACTGGGCGGTGGCCAACATCCCGGCCAGCGTCACGGAGCTCCCCACGGACGCGGGCGCTGTGGGCGGCGCGGCGATGCCCGCAGGCGCGCTGACGCTGGCGAACGACGGGGGGATGAGGGGTTACGTCGGCGCCGCCCCGCCGCCGGGACACGGCGACCACAGGTACTACTTCACGGTGCACGCGGTGGGCGTGGAGTCGCTGGAGCTGCCCGACGGTGCCACCCCGGCCTACCTCGGGTTCAACCTGTTCTCGAACACCGTCGGACGCGCGGTCCTGATCGGGCTGTTCGGGCGCTGAGTACCCGTGACCGAGCGGCGTAACGGAACGTCGCTGATCCGGCTCGGCCTCACCGAGCCGTGGGCGGAGCAGACGCTCGTCGAGCTGGGCTGGTGGCGCGACGGCCGGCCGGTGCCCGAGGCCGAGCCGGTGATGTGGGCGCTGGCCCGCAGTCCGGACCCCAACCTGGCGCTGCGGGCCGTCGAGCGGCTGGCGGCGTCCCTGGCCGAGGCCGGGGATGGCGGCTGGGCCGAGCTGGACGGCGCGCTGCGGACCGACCTGGGGCTGCGTGGGCGGCTGTTGGCCCTGCTCGGGGCGTCCACCGCGCTGGGGGACCACCTGATCACCCGGCCGGAGCTGTGGCGGGAGCTGGCCTCCGGCCGGGCGCTCGACCCGGACCGGCTGCCCGACCTGGAGGCCCGGTCCGAGGCGCTGCTCGGCGCGGTGGGCGCGACGTGCAACGACGACGGCGTACCGGGCGGCGCGAAAGCCACGCTCACCGGGCAGGAGGCGATCGGCGCGCTGCGCGAGGCGTACCGGGACGCGCTGGTGGAGATCGCGGCGGCCGACGTGGCGGCGGTGGGGGAGCCGGTGCTCCCGGTGTTGCCGGTCGAGCTGGTCGCAGCGCAGCTCGCGGACCTGGCCAGCGCGGCGTTGCGCGCGGCGCTCGCGGTGGCCGCCGCCGAGGTCGAGCCGCCGGACGGGGACGAACCCCTGCCCCGCCTCGCGGTGATCGCCATGGGCAAGTGCGGCGGCAACGAGCTGAACTACGTCAGCGACGTGGACGTGATCTTCGTCGCGGAGCCGGCGGACGCCACCGCCACCCGGCTGGCGTCCACGCTGATGCGGGTGGCCGGCGAGGCGTGCTTCCCGGTGGACGCCAACCTGCGCCCGGAGGGCCGGCACGGCGCGCTGGTCCGCACCCTGGACAGCCACCTCACCTACTACCGAAGGTGGGCCAAGACGTGGGAGTTCCAGGCGCTGCTCAAGGCCAGGCCGGTGGCCGGCGACCCGGAGCTGGGCGCGGAGTACGCCGACGCGGTGGCGCCCATGGTGTGGACCGCCGCGGACCGGGACGACTTCGTGCCCGAGGTGCAGGCCATGCGCCGGCGGGTGGAGCAGCACATCCGCCCGGACCACCAGGACCGCGAGCTCAAGCTGGGCCGGGGCGGGCTGCGTGACGTGGAGTTCGCCGTGCAGCTGCTGCAGCTCGTGCACGGCAGGGCGGACCCGGAGATCCGGTCCGGCTCGACCCTGGACGCGCTGGCCGCGCTGGGCGCCGGCGGCTACGTGGGCCGCGACGACGCCGCGAACCTGGCCGCTTCGTACCGGTTCCTGAGGCTGCTCGAACACCGGCTGCAGCTGTCCAGGCTGCGCCGCACCCACCTGCTGCCGGCCGAGACGGACACCGCGGAGCTGCGCTGGCTGGCCCGCGCCGCGAAGATGCGCCCGGACGGCCGCCGCGACGCGGTCGGCGTGCTGCTCGCGGAGTGGCGCAACAACACCCGCCGGGTGCGCCGGCTGCACGAGAAGCTGTTCTACCGGCCGCTGCTGGCCGCGGTCTCGCAGCTCCCGGGCGAGGCGCTGCGGCTCTCGCCCAAGTCGGCGGCGCGCCGGCTGGCCGCGCTGGGCTGGGCGTCCCCGGAGGGCGCGCTGAACCACCTGCGGGCGCTGACCGGCGGGGTGTCCCGGGCGGCGGCCATCCAGCGCACGCTGCTGCCGGTGCTGCTCGAACAGCTCGCCGACACCGCCGACCCGGACCGCGGGCTGCTGGCCTACCGGCGGGTGTCCGAGGCGCTCGCGGACACCCCGTGGTACCTGCGCCTGCTGCGGGACGAGGGTGCCGTGGCCCAGCGGCTGATGCTCGTGCTCGGAACCTCGGCGCTGGTGCCCGACCTGTTGGTGCGCGCCCCCGAGGTGTTGCGGCTGCTCGCGGACACCTCGCCCAAGGCCGACCTGGCCACCAGGGACCCGGCCGAGGTGGCCGCCTCGCTGTGCACCGCGGTGGCGCGGCACCCGGACCCGGCGGCGGCGGTCGCGGCGGCGCGCTCACTGCGCCGGCACGAGCTGCTGCGGGTGGCCTGCGCCGACCTGCTGGGCCTGATGCCGGTGGCCGGCGTGTGCGCGGCGCTCAGCGAGGTGTGGGCGGCCGTGCTGCGCTCCGCGCTGGACGCGGTGCTGCGCGGCCAGACCGGCGAGCCGAGGGCGCGGCTGGCCGTGATCGGCATGGGGCGGCTCGGCGGCGCCGAGCTGGGCTACGGCTCGGACGCGGACGTGCTGTTCGTCTGCGAGCCGGTCGACGGTGCCACCGAGCACGAGGCGGTGCGGTGGGCCACGGCGGTCGCGGAGAAGGTGCGGGGCCTGCTCGGGGCGCCGAGCCCGGACCCGGCGCTGGTGGTGGACGCCGACCTGCGCCCGGAGGGCCGCAGCGGTCCGCTGGTGCGCACCGCGGAGTCGTACCGGGCGTACTACGCGAAGTGGGCCGAGGCCTGGGAGGCGCAGGCGCTGCTGCGGGCGCGCCCGCTGGCCGGCGATCCGGAGCTGGGCGAGCGGTTCCACGCGCTGATCGATCCGATCCGCTACCCGGACGGCGGCCTGCCACCGGACAAGGTCACCGAGATCCGGCGGATCAAGGCCAGGGTGGACGCCGAGCGGCTGCCCCGGGGCGCCGACCGCGCTACCCACACCAAGCTCGGCCATGGTGGCCTGGCCGACGTCGAGTGGACCGTCCAGCTGCTGCAGCTGCGGCACGCCGCCGAGGTCCCCGAGCTGCGCACCACCTCGACCCTGGACGGGCTGCGGGCGGCCGCCGAGGCGGGCCTGCTCGCCGGGGAGGACGCCGAGGAGCTGGCCGCCGGCTGGACCATGGCCACCCGGGCCCGCAACGCCGTCACCCTGGTGCGCGGCAAACCGGCCGACCAGCTGCCCCGCTCCGGCCGGGAGCTCGCGGCGGTGGCCATGGCGATGGGGCACCCGGCCGGTGGCGATCCCGGTGAGTTCATCGACGAGTACCGGCGCGTCACCCGCCGCGCCAGGGCGGTGGTCGAGCGGGTCTTCTACGCGGGCGACTGACCCCCGAAACTCGGGTGCGCGCGGCGTTAACGTGAACCCATGCCGTCCACGAACCACCTGCTCGCCTTCGCGGTGGCCTCGGTCGTCCTGGCCCTGATCCCGGGTCCCTCGCTGCTGTTCGTGGTGAGCCGGGCCATCGCGCACGGCCGGCGGGCCGCGCTGGGCAGCGTCGCCGGCAACTCCACCGGTGCCGCGGCCCTGGTGGTGCTGGTCGCGGTCGGGCTGGGCAGCGCGGTCGAGCGCTCGCTGGCGCTGTACACGGCGATCAAGCTGGTCGGCGCGGTGTACCTGGTGTACCTGGGCATACGGACCTTCCGGGAGCGCCGCGCGCTGGCCGACGTGCTGGGCGACGGCGAGGCGGTCGGCGTGGGCCGGCACGTCTACTGGCAGGGCGTGCTGGTCGGGGCGACCAACCCGAAGACGATGGTGTTCTTCGCCGCCGTGCTGCCCCAGTTCGTGGACCCGACGGCCGGCGGGGTGCCGATGCAGATGATCGTGCTCGGGCTGATGTTCGTACTGATCGCCACCGCGTCGGACAGCGTGTGGGGCCTGCTCGCCGGCGGTGTGCGCGACTGGCTGGCCCGCTCGCCGCGGCGGGCGGCCGCGCTGGGCGGCGCCGGTGGCCTGAGCATGATCGGGCTGGGGCTCGGCCTGGCCGTGACCGGCCGCCGCGACTAACGCACGGCGGGTTCGGCGGTCAGCGTGCCGGCGGCGGCGTCGATCGTGGCGGTGGTGCCCAGCGGGACGGCGAGCGGGTCGGGTCCGTGCCCCAGTTCGAGGCCGCCCAGCACCGGCACGCCCAACGACAGGAGCCGGTCGCGCAGCACGTCGCGCAGCGTCCAACCGCGGTCGGTGTAGCCGTCGAACCCGGTGAACCGGCCCAGCGCGACGCCGTGCACGCCGCGCAGCGAGCCGGAGCGGATGAGGTGGGTGAGCTGCCGGTCGACCTGCCCCAGGCCGATTGTCCGCTCGGCTTCGAGGAAGAGGACGGCACCGGCGAGGTCGGGCAGCCCGGCACCGATGAACCCCACGACGGTGGGCAGGTTGCCGCCGACCAGCGGCCCGACGGCGCGCCCGGGCGCCTGGATCGCGGCCGTGATCGAGTCCTCGTCGCGTTGCAGGGTGACGGGTGCGGCCTCGGTGAGCAGCGTACGGACAGCGCCCGCGGCACGGTCGCCGGCCAGGCAGCCGTGGACGCCGGCCAGCCGGGCGTGCCGCCAGAGCGCGAGGTGCAGGTTGGTGATGTCGCTGAACCCGACCACCGGCTTCGGGTCCGCCTGCGCCGCGGCGTGGTCGATGCCGTCCACGATCCGGTAGGCACCCGCCCCGCCCCGGGTGGCGATCACGGCGCGGACCCCGGGGTCGCGGAACGCGTCGTTCAGGTCGGCCAGCCGGTCCTCGTCCCGGCCGGCCATGTAGCCCCACCTGTCCAGGACATGGTCACCGCACTCCACCCGCAGGCCCCAGCCCTGGAGAATACGAACCGACTCGGCGACCCACTCGCGATCGGGACAGCTCGCGGGCGACACCAGCCGAACCCGGTCGCCGGGCCGGAGCCTGGGCGCGCGGCGCGGCACTACGCGGGCAGCTCCTCGGGCATCCCGAACGCGGCGAACAGCGAGGTGTCGAAGTAGCAGGCGGTGTGCGAGACGCCGGCCGCCGTGACCGTGAGCTGCTGGATCTGGAACGGACGGAACACGCCGTCGGCGTCGACGTGGTACACCCCGAACGCGGCCTGACCGTTCGCGGACGTGGCCACCAGCCGCATCTGACCCGGCCCGGTCGCCGGGCACTGCTCGGCGATCAGGCGCCCGATCGTGCCGGCGCCCTGGAACCAGCCGGTGAACGGCGGCATCTCCCAGACCGCGTCCTCGGTGAGCAGCTCCACGATCCGGTCCACGTCGTAGTCCTCGAACGCGGCCACGTACTTGTCCAGCAGCTCGCGGGCGCGCTCGTCGTCGGCGGGCAGCTCGGGGCCCGCATCGGGCGCGTGCTTGGCCACCTGGGCGCGGGCTCGTTGCAGCGCGCTGTTCGCGGCGGCCACCGACATGTCCAGCGCCTCGGCGACCTCGCTGGCCTGCCAGGCCAGCACGTCACGCAGGATGAACACGGCCCGCTGCCTCGGGGTGAGCAGCTGCAGCGCGGCGACGAAGGCCAGCCGCACGCTGTCCCGGGTCACCACCTGCTCGGCGGGGTCGGCGTCCGGCTCGCCCCAGACCATCGAGTCCGGCAGCGGCTCCAGCCAGGGCAGCTCCGGGCGCTGTTCGAGCTCGCCGCTGGGGCTGGACGGGGGTGCGCCGAGCCCCGTGGGCAGCGGGCGGCGCTGGCCCTGGTCGAGCGCGGTCAGGCAGGCGTTGGTGGCGATCCGGTACAGCCAGGTCCGCACCGAGGACCGCCGCTCGAAGCCGTGGAAGGCGCGCCACGCCCGCAGGTAGGTCTCCTGCACGAGGTCCTCGGCCTCGTGCACCGACCCCAGCATCCGGTAGCAGTGCGCGGTGATCTCCCGCCGCAGCGGTTCCACCTGCTCCCGGAACGACTCGTCGACGTCCACCGTGCTGACAACGTCACTCACGAGTGGAGAAACTAGCGCGTGACCCGATGAGTTCCCGAGCTGATTCCGGTCTGATCTCCCGACGGCACATCGGAAAGGACGAAACGTGGATCGGATGATCTTTATCAACCTGCCGACGAAGGACCTGGCCGCGTCCAGGGAGTTCTACACCGGTCTCGGTTTCTCGATCAACGAGCAGTTCTCCGACGACAAGTGCGCGTGCGTCGTCGTCTCGGACACGATCTACGTGATGGTGCTGGTGGAGGACAGGTTCCGCGAGTTCCTCAGGGGCGAGATCAGCCCGTCGGACACGACCGAGGCGATCCTGTGCCTGTCCGCGGAGAGCCGCGCCGAGGTGGATGACCTGCTGCGCAGGGCGCTCGCGCACGGCGGCAAGCCGTGGCACGAGGTGAGGGCAGACGGGCCGATGTACGGCGGCAGCTTCACCGACCCGGACGGCCACGTCTGGGAGGTGATGTACATGGACATGAGCGAGGTCACGGGGAGCGGGCCAAACTAAGGACCTATGACCCAGTATCGCGCCTCGTTCGACGCCGTGATCAATTTTGGCAATGGCGGCGACCTGGTGGTGCACGGGTTTCGCGTCGACGTCCCATCGCCCGACGTGTCCGAGGCCGAGATCGCGGCGTTGTTCGTCACATCGCTCGGGCTGCTGATGACCGAGAACGTGGAGCTCGGCAACGTCGAGATCTTCGCCGAACCGCACAAGGGCACCCGGGGAGGGCCGGCGGACCGCTCCGCCGGTCCTCTCGGCGCGGGTGGCCGGCTGGTCGAGCTGAGCCATGTCATCCGGGCCGGGATGGTGACCTATCCGGGGCTCCCCGGTCCGGAGATCAGCTCGCACCTGACCAGGGAGGCGTCCCGGGAGCACTATGCCGAGGGGACGGAGTTCGCGATCGACCGGCTGAGCCTGGTCGGGAACACCGGCACCTACCTCGACTCGCCCTACCACCGCTATCCGGACGGGCCCGACCTGAGCACCATCTCGCTGGACAGGGTCGTCGACCTGCCGGCCGTCGTCGTCCGGACCACCGGCGCTCGCGGCCGTGGCATCGACGTCGGCGCGGTGGCCGCCCTCGGCGACGACGTCCGGGGCGCGGCCGTGCTGCTGCACACCGGCGACTCGGCCCGGTTCGGTACCCCGGAGTACGCCGAGGACCACCACTTCCTCACCGGGGACGCCGCCGCGTGGCTGGCCGAGCGCGGCCCGGCGCTGGTCGGCATCGACGCCGTCAACATCGACGACACCCGCGGTGGTGACCGCCCCGCGCACAGCCTCCTGCTCGCCGCCGGCATCCCGGTCGTCGAACACCTGACCGGCCTGGACCAGCTGCCCCCGGCGGGCGCCCGGTTCACCGCCGTGCCGCTGCGGGTCGCGGGCCTGGGCACCGTGCCGGTGCGCGCGTTCGCCCGCCTACCCGTGTGACCCGGCAAGCAGGAGGTCCCGGTCGCGCCAGGCCAGCCGGAGCAGGGTCAGCGCGCTGGCCGACAGCCTCGGATCGAGCCGGTCGATCGCCTCGCCGGTGAACGGGATGTCGAAGCGGCCGCCGCGACCGACAAGCCGACCCTCGTCGTTGACCTCGACCAGGTCGGCGAAGAGCCGGTCGAACGTCTCGTCCTCGATGACGGCCACGGTGAGCTGCACGGCACCCAGCTCCAGGGGTTCGAGCACGAGGCCGTAGTGCCAGACCCGGAATCGGCCGTCGTCGCGAGCCCGCTGGAAGGAACGGAAGGGCTCCTGGCCGGCGTAGTCGACGGACCGGCCACTGGAGCCGTCATGCTCGGGGTTGCCGAGCAGCTCCTCGGAGAACTCCCGCATGATGTTGCGCCACAGCGACAGGTCCTCGCGCGCGTGGTTCATCGACGACGGCTGGAACTCCCCGGCCGGCATCACGTGGCACAGCCCGCCGCCGTCGGCGACCTTGCCGCCGTCGCGTTCGTGCAGGACGAAGCGGTGGCCACCGGCCCGACCCCGTCGGATGGTCAGGGTGCTGATACCCGGCGACATCAGCAGCCGGCCGGGGTCGAACGGATCGCCCAGGGCCGCCCGCAGCGGCAGAACGTCCCATCCGGGCACCGCGCCGCCACCGGCCAGCCACGCGGCCTTGAACTCGTGCGCCAGCGACTGCTTGACATCGAACACGTCGAAGAACGTCGACGTGGTGAAGGTCAGGGTGTACTCGCCGTCGTTGTGCAGGTCCAGCAGCCGGTAGCTGGGCCGGTTCTCCAGCAGGCGCGGCCGCACCAGGTCACGCACGGCGCGGCTGTACCCGCTGTAGCGCCGGCCGGTGTCGGTGAGCGGCAGCACGTGATCGTGCAACCCCAAGGGCCGGGGCGGAGCGGCCTCGGACCACTCCATACGTATCCGGTCGAGGTCGACGGGCTGGTCGAGCAGCCAGCCCGGCCCGGTGAGGACATGGCCGCCGGGTGCGCGCGCCGAGCGCGGGTAGAGCCAGGCCGCCAGCTCGGTCAGCTCACGTCCGCGCACCCCCGGCGCCTGCCGCACTCGAAGCCACTCCCGCTGGCTGCGCACCACATCCGCGGCGCTGAGGCCCGGGTCTGGACCATCGGCCTGCTCCGGCGGCCCGAGCAACTCGTGAATCGGCCGGCCGAACTGGCGTTGGAGCACCCGGGCGGTGGACGGATGCGGGCGGGCGACCTTGCCGGCCGCGATGCGCTGCAGGTGCTCCGAGCTCAGCGACACCACGCGGATCCCGGACTCGCGGTACAGAGCCCGCGCGTGGGCGAGGAACTGCTCGGCCAACTCGGGCCAGGTCCGTAGCTCGGCGGCGACGAGCTGTTCGAGCAGGGTCCGGGGTTGTTCACGCGACACGTCCCGCCCCCTTGGAAAGCGGTGTCATCGTTGCACATCCATCATCGAAACCTCATGGCGTCCTGCCTTGTGATGATCGTCGTGACACATCAGACATCCGTCCATGTATTCGCCGTTCACGCGGTCCATCCGAGGCAGATCAGAGGGACCGACACCGTGTGGACGGCCGAGGATGACGCCGAGGAACGAGCCAGCAAGGTGAGCACCGATCCAGACGTCCTTGCCGCGGCCGTCACCCGGTTCACTCTGAACACCCCCGGGGAGCGGCACCCCGCGGCGCTGTATGTAGACGGCGTGCGGCAACGACTGCCTCACATCAGCGACGACCGGCGAGTGCTGGCCAACGGGCTGAAGGGTCAGCTCGGGCGGTGACTCTGGCCGAGGCCGGTCGCGGGCGGCGTCATTCGGCGGAGGGCGTTGCGTGGCGTCGTTCGGCTCGGGTTCGGAGGCGGTCGGCGGTGGCTTCGTCGGCGGGTAGGAACGCCTCGAGGTGCAGCTCGGCGAGGGTGACGTCGGTCGCGGTGGCGAACGAGGTCAGGGTGGTGATCAGGTTCAGTTCGCCGTCGGCCGAGGCCAGGCGCATCGGTACGGAGAAGCCGAGGTGGTCGCGGCCGACGGTGGCGGGCGGCAGGTATCCGGCCAGCTCGGCGATGAACTCGTCGAGCCGGGGGTCCGGGCTGCGCCGTGACCTGGCGCGGAGGTTCTCGATGACGTGGCGGCCCCACTCGTCCAGGTTTCGTACCCTGCGGCCCATGCCCCGCGGATGGAGCATCAGCCGGAGCATGTTGAACGGGGGGTTCAGCAGGTCGGGCGCGGCGCCCTCGGTGAACACCTCGACGGCGTCGTTCGTCGCCACCACCCGGCCGTAGCCGGCGATGACGAGGGCCGGATACGGCTGGTGGCCGCGCAGGATCTGGTCCAGCGCGGCGCGCACCGGGCGCAGCGCGGAGTCGTCCAGGCCGGACTCGGCGAAGACCGGGGCGTAGCCGGCCGCGGCGAGCAGGTCGTTGCGTTCCCGCAGGGACAGGCCGAGCGACTCGGCCAGCCGGATCACCACCGCGCGCCCCGGGTGCGAGCGGCCACTTTCGATGAAGCTCACGTGGCGCTGCGTGGTGTCGGCGAGCGCCGCCAGTTCGAGCTGGCTGACCCGGCGCAGGTTGCGCCAGCGCCGAAGCTCCGTGCCCACCCCGTTGCGCTCGACTGTGCTGCTCACCGTGCTGTTCTACCCCGCGCCGGTTGCTGCCGGCGATTCCTTCGAGGGAATTGCCGGGCGCCGCGAGCGTCCGCACGATCTCACCGCAGCCACGAACGAGAAGGGCACGTGATGAAGTCCTACCGTCTTGATCCCGGTCATGGGCTCACCGTCCATGACGAGGACGAACCGAAACCGGGACGCGGCCAGGTGCTGGTCGGGATCCGCGCGGCCTCGGTCGGTTTCCGCGACCTGATGGTCCTGGCCGGCAACTATCCGCTGCCGATCGCGCCGGGGGTGGTGCCCGGGTGCGAGGGGGTGGGCGAGGTGGTCGCCGTCGGCGAGGACGTGACGCGGGTGCGGCCGGGTGACCGGGTGGCGGCCACGGTGTTTCCGCGCTGGCTGGACGGACCGTTCAGGCGGGAGAACGCCGCGCAGTTGGGCACGATGGTCGACGGCGTGCTGACCGAGCTCGCGCTGCTGTCCGAGGACGGCGTGGTGGGCATCCCGGAGCACCTCTCCTACCAGGAGGCCGCCGCGCTCCCGCTGGCCGCCGTGACCGCCTGGAACTCCCTGACCAGCGGCAACGAACTGAGGCCCGGTGCCACGGTGCTTACGCTCGGCTCCGGTGCGGTGTCCCTGTTCGCCCTCCAGCTGGCCAAGCTCGCCGGCGCGGAGGTCATCGCGACCACGTCGAGCGACGCGAAGGCCGAGCGGCTGAAGGCGCTCGGTGCCGACGAAGTGATCAACTATCGGGAGCATCCGAACTGGTCGGAGCGGGTGCGCGCGTTGACCGGCGAGCGGGGCGTCGACCTGGTCGTGGATCCGAGCGGGCCGCTCTCGGAGTCGCTGCGGTCCGTGGCGGCCAGCGGTGAGGTGGCCTTCGTCGGCTACACCCTGTCCGGTGCCGAGGGCGCGCAACCCATCGACCCGGGCCTGCTGTTCATGGCCGGCGCGACGCTGCGCCGGATCGCCACCGGAAGCCGGGCGCATTTCCTCGAGCTGAACCAGGCGGTGCGGGTGCACCGGCTGCGCCCGGTGATCGACCGGGTGTTCCCGTTCGACCGGGTCCCCGACGCCCTGGAGCACTGCCGGTCGGGGCGTGGTTTCGGCAAGATCATCATCGCCAACTGAGGACGGAGACATCCAGTGAACCTGCGCACGCTGTACGACGACATCGCCGGCGAAGCGACAGCGCTGATCGGCGCGGTGGACACCGGATCGCTGGGCCTGCCCACGCCGTGTACCGAGTGGACGGTCCGGGACCTGGTCAACCACATGGTCGCCACCACCACGGTGGTCGCGTTCGCCAGGGAGCGCGACGGGGTGACCGCGGCCGAGCTGCGCGACCTTCAGGCCGCCGACCACATCGACGCCGACCACACCGCCGCCTGGAAAGCGGCCGCCCAGCGGCTCATCACAGCCTTCGCCGACGAGGACGCGCTGCGGCGGCCGCTGACCCTGGCCGGCCTCGGGGAGCAACCGGGCGAAGCGGCGCTGAGCATCGCGGTCTTCGATCTCGGCACCCACTGCACCGACCTCGCCCACGCCACCGGCCGGCCCATGCCCACGGCCGAGCTGCTCGAACAGACGCTGGCCATCGGCAGGCAGGTGCTCGCCGAGCGCCGTGACCCCGCCCTGTTCGGCCCGGAGCGCCCGGCGCCCGCCGGCGCGCCGATCGCGGTGCGGCTGCTCGCCTTCGCGGGACGGGAGGTCTGAGCTCAGGCGCCCACGTACGCCGCGAGGTGCTCGCCGGTGAGGGTGGAGCGGGCGGCGACCAGGTCGCCGGGCGTGCCCTCGAAGACGATCCGGCCGCCGTCGTGGCCCGCGCCGGGGCCGAGGTCGATGATCCAGTCCGCGTGCGCCATGACCGCCTGGTGGTGCTCGACGACGATGACCGACTTGCCGGCGTCGACGAGCTTGTCGAGCAGTCCGAGCAGCTGCTCCACATCGGCGAGGTGCAGGCCGGTGGTCGGCTCGTCGAGGACGTAGATCCCGCCCTTCTCGCCCATCCGGGTGGCCAGCTTGAGCCGCTGCCGCTCGCCGCCGGACAGCGTGGTCAGCGGCTGGCCGAGGCGCAGGTAGCCCAACCCGACGTCGTCGAGCCGTTCGAGGATCACGTGCGCCGCCGGCGTTCGTGCCTCGCCCTCGCCGAAGAACGCCAGCGCCTCGGCCACCGACATCGCGAGCACCTCGCTGATGTCGCGCCCGCCGAGGTGGTGTTCCAGGACCGAGGCCCCGAACCGCTTCCCCTCGCACTCCTCGCAGGTGGTGGTGACGGTGTCCATGAACCCCAGCTCGGTGTAGATGACGCCGGCGCCGTTGCAGGCGGGGCAGGCGCCCTCGGAGTTGGAGCTGAACAGCGCCGGCTTCACGTCGTTGGCCTTGGCGAACGCCTTGCGGATCGGGTCGAGCAGCCCGCTGTACGTCGCCGGGTTGCTCCGCCGCGAGCCGCGGATCGGGGTCTGGTCGATGGAGACCACGCCGGCGTCGGCGGGCATCGAGGTGTGCACCAGCGAGCTCTTGCCCGAGCCGGCGACGCCGGTGACGACGGTGAGCACCCCCAGCGGGATGTCGACGTCCACGGACCGCAGGTTGTGCGCGGTCGCGCCTCGGATCTCCAGCGTGCCGGTGGGGGTACGGACGGTCGGTTTGAGCGCGGCCCGGTCGTCGAGGTGGCGGCCGGTGATGGTGCCGCTGGCCCGCAGCCCCTCGACGGTGCCCTCGAAGCAGACCGCCCCGCCCGCCGAGCCAGCGCCGGGGCCGAGGTCCACGACGTGGTCGGCGATCGCGATCGCCTCCGGCTCGTGCTCCACGACGAGCACCGTGTTGCCCTTGTTCCGCAGCTGCAGCAGCAGGTCGTTCATCCGCGCGACGTCGTGAGGGTGCAGGCCGGTGGTGGGCTCGTCGAAGACGTAGGTGACGTCGGTGAGCGAGGAGCCGAGGTGGCGGATCATCTTGACGCGCTGCGCCTCACCGCCGGACAGGGTGGCGGACGGGCGATCCAGCGAGAGGTAACCCAATCCGATGTCGACGAACGAGTCGAGCGTCTCCGACAGCTTGGTGAGCAGCGGCGCCATCGACGGCTGGTCGAGCCCGCGCACCCAGCCGGCGAGGTCGCTGATCTGCATGGCGCTGACGTCGGCGATGTTGACCCCGTCGATCTTCGACGACCTGGCCGTCTCGTTGAGCCGGGTCCCGTCGCACTCCGGGCAGACGGCATGGGTGACCGCCCGGTCCACGAACGCGCGGATGTGCGGCTGCAGCGACTCCCGGTCCTTGGACAGCATCGACCTCTGGATCCGTGGGATCAGCCCCTCGTACCAGACGTTGACGCCGTTGACCTTGATCCTGGTCTGTTCCTTGTAGAGCAGGTCGTTGAGCTCGCGCTTGGTGTACTTGCGGATCGGCTTGTCCGGGTCGTGGAAGCCCGAGTTCCGGAAGATCGTGCCGTACCAGCTGTCCCCGGTGTAGTTGGGAATCAGCAGTGCGCCCTCGTTGAGTGACTTGCTGTCGTCGTAGAGCTGGGTGAGGTCGAAGTCCGAGGTCCGGCCGGTGCCCTCGCAGCGCGGGCACTGGCCGCCGACGATGTTGAACTCGCGGCGTTCCTTGATCGTCCGGCCGCCGCGCTCGAAGCTGACCGCACCCGCCCCGCTGATCGAGGCGACGTTGAAGGAGAACGCCTTCGGCGACCCGATGTGCGGTTGTCCCAGCCGGCTGAACAGGATGCGCAGCATCGCGCCGGTGTCGGTGACGGTCCCCACGGTGGAGCGGGAGTCGCCGCCGATCCGCTCCTGGTCGATGAGGATCGCGGTGGTCAGGCCGTCGAGCACGTCGACCTCGGGGCGGGCCATCGTCGGCATGAAGCCCTGCACGAACGCGCTGTACGTCTCGTTGATCATCCGCTGCGACTCGGCGGCGATCGTGCCGAACACCAGCGAGCTCTTGCCCGAGCCGGACACGCCGGTGAACACCGTCAGCCGGCGCTTCGGGATCTCGACGCTGACGTCGCGGAGGTTGTTGACGCGCGCGCCGTGCACCCGGATCAGGTCGTGGCTGTCGGCGACGTGCTGGGCGTGCGCCTGGGTTCTGGTGGCCGTGCTCATGGGTACTCAGTGCACCTCGAAAATGCGGATCATGTTGCCGGCGGGGTCGCGGAAGGCACAGTCCCGGACGCCCCACGGCTGGTCGGTCGGCTCCTGGACGACCTCCGCCCCGCTGCTACTACCGGACTGGAGCCGCTCGAAGGTGTCGTCGAGGTTCTTGGTGGCCAGGTTGATGCCGGCGTAGGTGCCCTTGGCCATCATCTCGGCGATGGTGCGGCGCTCGTCGTCGGTGATCCCGGGGTCGGCGGCCGGCGGGTGCAGCACGATGGACGTGCCGGGCTGCGCGGGCGGGCCGACCGTGATCCAGTGCAGGCCGCCGTACTCGACGTCGTTGCGGACTTCGAAGCCGAGGGTGTCGCGGTAGAAGGCCAGCGAGGCGGCCGGGTCGTCGTGGGGGAGGAAGGCCTGGTGAATGGTGAGGTCCATGGCGCTCACGCTAAGTGCGGCGCCGGGGCCGGTGCTTCTCGATTCCTGATCGGTCTGGTGACCTGTTTGGCCACGCACGGCGACATCCCCGCCGCCGCGTCCGCCCGCTCGCGCCGGTAGACGCTGGGCGGCACGCCGACCAGCTCGGTGAACCGCGTGCTGAACGTGCCCAGCGACGAGCAGCCGACCGCGAAGCAGACCTCGGTCACGCTCAGGTCGCCCCGGCGCAGCAGCGCCATCGCGCGCTCGATGCGCCGGGTCATCAGGTAGGAGTACGGGGACTCGCCGTAGGCCCGCCGGAACTCCCGGCTCAGGTGCCCGGCGGACATGTGCGCGCCGCGAGCGAGCGCCTCGACGTCCAGCGGCTGCGCGTACTCCCGGTCGATCCGGTCGCGGACGCGCCGCAGCCTCGCAAGGTCGCCCAGGCGCTGTGCCTCGGCGGGTCTGCTGGTCATTCGCGCGATGGTGCCACATCGCGGCACTCCACGGCCGGCCGCTGACGTTTGTGCAGGTCACCACCCGTGAGTGGTTAGAGGTGCCATAGCACCTCTAACCACTCACGGGTTCTGAGCAGGGGTTATACGTCGTAGTACAGGGCGAACTCGTAGGGGTGCGGGCGCAGGCGGAGCGGGTCGATCTCGTTCTCCCGCTTCAGCGAGATCCAGGTCTCGATGAGGTCGGGTGTGAACACGCCGCCTTCGAGCAGGTAGTCGTGGTCGGCCTCGAGCTTGTCGATCACGGCGGCGAGGCTGCCGGGCACCTGGGTGACGTTCGCGGCCTCCTCGGGCGGAAGCTCGTAGAGGTCCTTGTCGATCGGTGCGGGCGGCTCGATCTTGTTCTTCACGCCGTCCAGGCCGGCCATCATCATGGCGGCGAACGCCAGGTACGGGTTGCCGGAGGAGTCCGGGCAGCGGAACTCCAGGCGCTTGGCCTTCGGGTTCGAGCCGCTGATCGGGATCCGCACGCAGGCCGACCGGTTGCGGCTGGAGTAGACCAGGTTCACCGGGGCCTCGAAGCCGGGCACCAGCCGGTGGTAGGAGTTCACCGTCGGGTTGGTGAACGCCAGCAGGCTGGGCGCGTGGTGCAGCAGGCCGCCGATGTAGTGCCGGCAGGTGTCGGAGATGCCGCCGTAGCCGGACTCGTCGTGGAACAGCGGCGCGCCGTCCTTCCACAGCGACTGGTGGGTGTGCATGCCGGAGCCGTTGTCACCGAACAGCGGCTTGGGCATGAACGTGACGGTCTTGCCGGCGTCCCACGCGGTGTGCTTGAGGATGTACTTGTACAACTGCAGGTCGTCGGCGGCGTGCAGCAGCGTGTTGTACTTGTAGTTGATCTCCGCCTGGCCCGCCGTGCCGACCTCGTGGTGCGACTTCTCCACCTCGAACCCGGCGTTGATGAGGTGGGTGGTCATGGCGTTGCGCAGGTCGGCGAAGTGGTCGGTCGGCGGGACGGGGAAGTACCCCATCTTGTAGTTGATCTTGTAGCCGCGGTTGTTCGTCTCCGAGCCGCTGTTCCACCAGCCCTCTTCGGAGTCGATGTAGTGGTAGGCGGCGTTCGGCGTGGTGTCGAAGCGGACCGAGTCGAAGATGTAGAACTCGGCCTCCGGGGCGAAGAACGCGGTGTCCGCGATGCCCGAGCTGGCCAGGTACTGCTCGGCCTTGCGGGCGACGTTGCGCGGGTCGCGGCTGTAGGGCTCCAGGGTGAGCGGGTCGTGCACGAAGAAGTTGATGTTCAGCGTCTTCTCGGTCCGGAACGGGTCGACGCGCGCGGTCGCCGGGTCCGGCAGCAGCTGCATGTCCGACTCGTGGATGGACTGGAAGCCGCGCACCGACGAGCCGTCGAAGGCAAGCCCTTCGTTGTAGACGTCCTCGGTGAAGAACTCGGCCGGGACCGTGAAGTGCTGCATGATTCCTGGCAGGTCACAGAACCGGACGTCGACGTACTTCACCTCCTCGTCGGAGATGAAACGCAGGACCTCGTCGGAGTTGCTGAACACTCTCGTTGGCTCCCTCGTACGTGGCTCAGGTCAACCTCGGGCCATGGGTGTGTGGCCCTCGCGCCGCGTTGCGCGCGGGCGGTTCGGCGTGGGTGCCGAAGATGCGGCGAAACTATGTGGACCGTGTTGCCCGTTCATCACTGAAGCGTTTCGCCCGTGTTAACGGCCGCATTCGTGCGTGTGATCACAGTAGCCTACCGGCGGGTCATAGGCTGGGGCCGTGACCAGATGGACCGGATCGTGGTTGACCGGCTCGGACGAGGGTGGCCAGCGGGACGGCTACCCGGGGGAGCGGCTCGGGCTGCCCGAGGAAGGCGTCGGCTCGGTGGCCGGGCTGGGCCGGCGGGCCGTGGCGTTCGTGTTCGACCTGCTGCTCAGCGCGCTGGTCGCCGGCCTGTTCACCGCGCCGGTGCTGCCGGGGAACTGGAGCCTGCTGGCCTGGGCGGTGTTGACGGTGGTTCCGACCGCGGCGTTCGGCATGACGCCGGGCATGGTGCTGTTCGGGCTGCGGGTGGCCAGGTTGGGCGGCGCGGCGTTCGTCGGGCTTCCGCGCGCGCTGCTGCGGACCGTGCTGCTGTTCTTCGTGGTGCCGGCGGTGGTGACGAACTCCGACAAGCGCGGGCTGCACGACCGTGCGGTGGGCACGGTGGTGCTGCTCAGCCGGTGAGTCAGGCGGTGGCGTGCCGGCGGCGGTAGGCGGCCGCCTTCGCCCGGTTGCCGCATTCGCGCATGTCGCACCAGCGGCGCGAGCCCCGGCGGGACGCGTCCAGGTACAGCCGGCTGCACGGGCTGGCGCCGCAGCGCTTGAGCTGTCCGCGCGCCGGACCGCCGAGCAGTTCGATCGCCGCCCTGGCCACCGTGGCCCGCACCGCCCGTAGGTCCCCGGTACGGACAAGCTCGCCCGGGCCTCGCAACGTCACAGCCACCGGCGCGTTCTCCGCGGCCGCGTTGACCAGCTCGACGTCGCCGGGGTCGGCGGGCTCGCGCTGGATGCTGGCCATGACGAGCCGGTAGATCGCCTCCCGCAGGGCGACGGTGGCGGCCAGGTCGCGGGCCTCGGCGGGGGGTGCGGTGTCCACCAGCCCGGCCTCCAGCGCCCAGCGGGCCAGCGCCTCCGGGTCGGTCAGCAGGTCGTAGCGGTCCTCGGCGTGCCGGTGGCCCACGGTGCCGGCCAGGTCCAGCGCGACGTGTCCGGAGATGAACCTGAACCTCATGCGGCCAGCATAACCGGTTTGACAGGTTACTTGCATCATGGCTAGCGTCGGTAACCGTACTGAGGGGTTAGTTGGGAGGGGTTCGATGGTGCGGTCACAGAGGGTGGACGCGGTGTTGCCGCCGGTGTTCGTGCTGCTGTGGAGCAGCGCGTTCGTGGCCGCCGTGATCGGGGTGGGCGCCGCCCCGCCGCTGTTGCTCACGTTCGCCCGGTTCACCCTGGCGGGGGTGCTGCTGGCCGCGCTGGCGCTGGTCACCGGGGCGCGCTGGCCGCGCGGGCGCCAGCTCGGCCATGTCGCGGTCAGCGGCCTGCTCATCCAGGCGGTGAACTTCGGCGCCGCCTACCTGGCGATCGCGGACGGGCTGCCCGGCGGCGTGGTGGCGCTGGTGCAGGGGCTCAACCCGGTGCTGATCGCGCTGCTCGCCGCGCCGCTGCTGCGGGAGCGGATCCGGCCGTTGCAGTGGTGGGGGTTCGGGATCGGCGGCGTGGGCGTGCTGCTCGCGGTGCTGGACCAGTGGAAGGCGTCCGCCGGGAGCGTGGTGTGCGCGGTGGTCGGGTTGGTCGGGCTGAGCGCGGGCACCGTCTACCAGAAGCGGTACGTGCGGGACATGAACGTACTCTCCGGTACCGCCGTGCAGTTCGGCGTCAGCGCCCCGGTGCTCGGGGTGGCCACCCTGCTGCTGGAGCGGCCGGCGGTGGCCGACTGGCCGGCGTTCGGCGCGGCGTTGGCCTGGATCGTGCTGGTGAACTCGGTTGGGACGTTCGTGCTGCTCAACGTGATGCTGCGGCGCGGGGCGGCGAACCGGGTGGGCAGCATGTTCTTCCTGACCCCGGCGGTGACCGCGGTGCTGTCCTGGCTGGTGCTCGGCGCCACGCTGAGCACCCTGGAGCTGGTCGGGCTCGCGCTGGGCGGGGTCGGCGTGCTGCTGGCCGCTGTGCCGATTCGCGCCCGGGAGCCCGGCGTCAGCGGCGCCGGACCGCGCGCTGCACGCTGCGGATCTTCGCTCCCTGCGGCAACGGCCCCTTCGGCATCGCCGCGGCGCGCGAGCTGAGCGCGTTGAGCCTGCCCTCCAGGACGTCCATCTGCTTGGCGGTGATGTTGCGCGGCAGCTTGGTCATGTGCATCTTCAGCTTGCGCAGCGGCACCTGGCCCTCGTCGTTGCCGACGACGACGTCGTAGATGGGGATGCTGCCGACCAGCCGGGCCACCCGCTTCTTCTCCTGGGCGAGCAGCGACTTCACCCGGTGCGGGGCGCCCTCGGCGACCAGGATGACACCGGGGCGGCCGATCACCCGGTGCACCGCGTCGAGCTGGGTGGTGCCGGCGACGCCCTGGCTGACCCGCCACTGGCCGCGCATGTTGTCCAGCGCCCAGCCGGCCGCGCCGGGCTGCCCCTCGGCCTGGCCGTAGACCGAGCGCTCCACCCTGCGGCCGAACACGAAGATGGCGGCCAGCACGCCGATCGCGATGCCGAGCGGGAGCACCACCCAGTGCATGTCGAAGATCAGGCCGATGCCGAAGACCACCGCCGTGCTGAGCACGATCAGCCCGACCATGATCGGTATCAGCAGCTTGTCCTGCTTGCGTTGCATGTTGAACGCCTGGAAGAGCTGCTTGCGGCGCTGCTTGGACTCGGCCTTCTTGGCGCGTTTGGCTTCCGCGCGTGCGGCTTTGTCCTGCTGGGTCTTGGCTTTCGCGGGCTGGGACTGGGCGGCCATAGTCCCAGGATACGGCCGGACCCGGTCTAGCGGGCGAGCAGGGACGCGGCTTCCTGCGCGGCCGGGCCCTCGTCGGCCAGGTGGGCCAGCGGCTCGGGGAGCGCTTCGCCCCGGTGCCCGACGGCCTGGGCGTAGAGCCGCCCGGCCCGGTAGGACGAGCGGACCAGCGGGCCGGCCATCACCCCGGAGAAGCCGATCCGCTCGGCGGTCTCGGAGTGCTCCAGGAACTCCTCGGGCTTCACCCAGCGGTCCACCGGGTGGTGCCGCTTGCTCGGGCGCAGGTACTGGGTGATGGTGACGATCTCGCAGCCGGCCGCGTGCAGGTCGCGCAGCGCGGCGGTCACCTCGTCGGGGGTCTCGCCCATGCCCAGGATCAGGTTGGACTTGGTGACCAGGCCGGCGGCACGGGCCTTGGTCAGGACCTCCAGCGAGCGCTCGTAGCGGAACCCGGGCCGGATCCGGCGGAAGATCCTCGGCACCGTCTCCAGGTTGTGCGCGAGCACCTCGGGGCGCGAGCCGAACACCTCGGCGAGCTGGTCGTCGTCGGAGTTGAAGTCCGGGATCAGCAGCTCGACGCCGGTGCCCGGGCACAGCGCGTGGATCTGCCGGACGGTCTCGGCGTAGAGCCAGGCGCCGCCGTCGGCCAGGTCGTCGCGGGCCACGCCGGTGATCGTGGAGTAGCGCAGGCCCATGGTGTGCACCGACTCGGCGACTCGGCGCGGCTCGTCACGGTCCAGCGGGGTGGGGCGGCCGGTGTCGATCTGGCAGAAGTCGCAGCGGCGGGTGCACTGCTGGCCGCCGATGAGGAAGGTGGCCTCCCGGTCCTCCCAGCACTCGTAGATGTTGGGGCAGCCGGCCTCCTCGCACACCGTGTGCAGGCCGCCGGTGCGGACCAGGCTCTTCAGCTCGGTGAAGTGCGGGCCCATCCTCGCCCGGGTGCGGATCCACGGCGGCTTCGACTCGATCGGGGTCTCCGCGTTGCGGACCTCGAGCCGCAGGAGCTTGCGTCCTTCCGGGGTGACGGTCACCTGGCCACTGTAACTCGCGCGGCCGTCAGGCGACCGTGGCCAGCTCGGGGCTCAGCTCCCGGCGGCCGGAGCGGATCAGGTCGCGGAACGCGCGCCCCAACCGGACGGAGTCTTCGACCGGGTCGGACATCGCCGACACGCCGGCGCCGAGCGCGAGCATCCGGTACTCCCAGCGCTGCGCCTCGGCCAGCGCCTCGGAGCGGTCCTCGTGGGCGTCCAGCACCGCGCGCAGCGTCCGGTTCTCGGCGGCCAGCGTGCGCCAGGCCGCCGCCACCGCGTCGACCAGCGGTTCGGGACCGGCGAACTCGATGGCCGAGTCCAGCCGGGCGGACAGCGCGGTGCTCCAGCGGTACTGCAGGCCGAGCAGCTGGTCGTCGGTGACGGTGATCGGGGAGGACGAACGGCGGGCCTGGTCGAGGACCGCGTTGAGCTCGGCGTAGCTGGTCTTCGCCATGGTGTACCCCCTGTGGTCTGTGGGACCGGTAGGGCCGTGCCGCCAGCACTTTCCGTACCGGATGTCACCAACATACCAGCAGTACGTACCGGCGGTAGGTAATATGATTCAGGTCATGTCGACGACGAAGTCTCGGCGCCCGTTGGCTCGGCGCTCCCGCCGCGAGGAGTACTCCGAGAGCACCCGCGCCGCCCTGGTGACCAGCGCCATCGAGCTGTTTGCCGAGCGCGGGTACGCGGAGACCTCGTTGGACGCGATCGCCTCGGCGGCCCGGGTCACCAAGGGCGCGCTCTACCACCACTTCCCGGGCGGGAAGAAGGCACTGTTCGCGGCCGCGTTCGACCAGATCGAGGAGGACGTGCACGTCAGGCTGGTCGAGGCCGCGCGCGCGGAGGCCGACTCGCCGTGGGAGGCGGGGATGGCGTCGCTGCGCGCCTTCCTGGACTTCTGCCTGGAGCCGACCTACCGCAGGATCGTCTGGCAGGAGGGTCCGCACGTGATGGGCTTCGCCGCCTGGTGGGAGTGCGAGGAGCGGTACTCGCTGGGCCTGATCGCGGCCATCCTGGAGAAGCTGATGGACGCCGGCCAGATCGAGCGGCTGCCGATCGACCCGCTGGCCCGCACCATCTCCGGGGCGCTGGCCGGCGCGGCCACCGCGATGAGCGTGGCCGTCGACCCGCAGCGGGTGCGTGCGGAGTTCGAGCAGGTCATCGCCCGGTTGATGCAGGGGCTGCGGCCGCTCGGGAGCTGTTCGGAATCAGCGCAGCGCGAGCCCCTGGGTCCCGGCGGCGGGTAGCGGGTGGTCGGCGACCGGGAGCGTGCCGTCCAGCGCCTCGGTCATGGCGGTGGTGACGTCGTCGATCACGTCCTCGATGCGGACCTCGCGGCCCAGTTCGGCGCTCAGCGAGGTGACCCCGGCGTCGGGGATCCCGCAGGCCACGATCTGGCCGAACCCGCCCATGTCCGGGTTGCAGTTCAGCGCGAAGCCGTGCAGCGTCACCCCGCGCTGCACCCGGACCCCGATCGCGCCGACCTTGCGCTCGGGGCGCAGGCCCTCGGCGGGCACCCAGACCCCGCTGCGCCCGTCCACCCGGCCGGTGGCCAGGCCCTGGCGGGCGCACACCGCGATCAGGGCCTCCTCCAGCCTGCGCACGTAGTCCACCACGTCGATCGGGTCGGCCAGGCCGATGATCGGGTAGCCGGTGAGCTGGCCGGGGCCGTGCCAGGTGATCCGCCCGCCCCGGTCGACGTCGACCACCGGGGTGCCGTCGGTGGGCTTCTCCCATTCCCTGGTGCGCTTGCCGGCGGTGTACACCGGCGGGTGCTCCAGCAGCATGAGCACGTCGGGGCCGGTGCCGTCGGCGCGGGCGGCGGCGTGCTCGCGCTGCTGCTCCCAGGCCACGTGGTAGTCGACGTGGCCGAGGCGCAGCGGCGTGATCGGGTCGGTGCTGGCGCGGCAGGAGGCGGCGGCGGGGGAGGTGGTGGAAGAAGAGGTGGCTGCGAGGGTCACAGGCTCACCGTACGCCCGTCAGGTGTTACCGGGTGGTAGCGGCGGAGAGCGCCTCGGCGAGGGTGGCGTGCCGGTACGGGAAGCCGTGGCGTTGCAGCACGGCGGGCGCCGCGCGCGGGCCGGTCAGCGCCAGCTCGTCGGCCGCCTCGCCGAGCACCGCGCGCAGCGCGACGGCCGGTACCGGGAACGGCGTGGGCCGGTTCACCGCGCGGCCCAGCTCCTCGGTGAACCGGGCGTTGGTCACCTGCTCCGGGGCGACCAGGTTGACAGGGCCGGTCACCTCGGGGTGTTCGAGCAGGAAGGCGATGGCGCCCACCTCGTCGTCCAGCGAGATCCACGGCAGGTACTGCCGGCCGCTGCCCAGCCGGCCCCCGAGCGCCAGCGAGAACAGCGGCCGCAGCCGGCCGAGCAGCCCACCGGAGGGGGAGAGCACGGCGCCGCTGCGCAGCCGGACCACCCGGCTGGCGGGCTGGGCGGCGGCCGTGGCCGCCTCCCAGTCCCGGCACACCTCGGCCAGGAAACCCGCGCCCAGCGGCGCGGTCTCGTCCACCTCGCGGTCGCCGGTGTCGCCGTAGTAGCTGATCCCGGAGGCGTTGACCATGGTCGGGATGCCGTGCGCGGCGACGGCGGCGGCGAGCACCTCGGTCGGCTCCACCCTGCTGTCCCTGATGGCCTGCTTGCGCGCGCCGCTCCAGCGCCGGTCGCCGATGCCCACCCCGCAGAGGTTGACCACCGCGTCCACCCCGTCCAGCGCGCCGGACTGCAGCCAGCCGGCCGGCGGGTCCCAGCCGCGCTCGTCGGGCGCCCTCGGCGCGCGGCGCACCAGCCGGAGCACCTCGTGCCCGGTGTGCCGCAGGTGCGGGACGAGGCTGGTGCCGATGAGGCCGGACGAGCCAGCGATCATGACGCGCATGTGGGTGATGCTTTCGTACTCCGGGCCGGGGGCGCGAGAGGGGGCTAGTCTCCGCTCATGATCGATGCGCGGGGGTCGCTCGAACGGGTCGACTTCGGCGCCGCGCGGGTGTACGCGATCCCGATGCGGACGCGGTTCCGGGGGATCACCGTCCGGGAGGGGATGGTGCTGCCGGGCGCGGTGGGCTGGGGCGAGTTCTGCCCGTTTCCCGAGTACGGCGACGAGGAGGCGGCCGGGTGGCTGGCCACCGCCGTCGAGGCTGCCGCGCACGGCTGGCCGGAGCCGGTGCGCGAGCGGGTGCCGGTGAACGTCACGGTGCCGGCGGTGGGCCCGGAGCGGGCGTACCGAATCGTCGCCGCGTCCGGGTGCGCCACCGCGAAGGTCAAGGTCGCCGACCATCCGGGCTCGGCCGGTGAGGACGCCGCGCGGGTGGCCGCCGTGCGCGAGGCGCTCGGGCCGGCCGGCGCCGTCCGGGTGGATGCGAACGCCGCGTGGGACGTGGACACGGCGGTGGCTCGGATCGAGTCGTTGGACCGGGCGGCGGGCGGGCTGCAGTACGTCGAGCAGCCGTGCGCGTCGGTGGAGGAGCTGGCGGCGGTGCGGCGGCGGGTGCGGGCGCCGATCGCCGCCGACGAGTCGATCCGCCGCGCCGAGGACCCGACCCGGGTGGCGGCGGCCGGCGCGGCGGACTTCGCCGTGGTCAAGTGCACGCCGCTGGGCGGGGTGCGGCGGTCGCTGCGGATCGCGCGTGCCGCCGGGTTGCCCTGCGTGGTGTCCTCCGCGCTGGAGACCGGCGTCGGGCTGGCCGCCGAGCTGGCGCTGGCCGGCGCGCTGCCCGAACTGGAGCTGGCCTGCGGCCTGGGCACGCTCTCGCTCCTGGACGGCGACCTGGTCCCGGACCCGCCTCAGCTCCTGGACGGCCACCTGCCCGTACCCATGCAACCGCCCGTACCCACCCCCGAACTCCTGGACCGCTACGCCCACCCCGACCCGGAGCGCACGCGCTGGTGGCACGCCCGCCTGGACCGGGTATCCGCGCTGCTCAGAACCCGTGAGTGGCTAGGGCCGTCATAGCGGCCCTAGCCACTCACGGGTTGGTCAGGCGCCGTTGAGGCCGAGGTCGGCTTCGAAGGCGGCGGTTTCCACGCGGCGTTTGACGGCGGACAGGAAGCGGCCGGCGTCGGCGCCGTCGACCAGGCGGTGGTCGTAGGTCAGGACCAGGTTCGCGATGGAGCGGATGGCGATGGCGTCGTTGCCGAGGGCGTCGGTGACCACGACGGGGCGTTTCACCACGGCGCCGGTGCCGAGGATGGCGACCTGCGGCTGGTTGATGATGGGCGTGTCGGTCAGCGAGCCGCGCGAGCCGATGTTGGTCACCGTGAAGGTGCCGCCGGAGAGCTCGTCCGGGCGGGCCTTGTTGGTGCGGGTGCGCAGGGCCAGGTCGGCGATCGCGCGCGCGATGCCCGCCAGGTTGAGGTTGCCGGCGTCGTGGATCACGGGCACGACCAGGCCGCGGTCGGTGTCCACGGCGATGCCGATGTGCTCGGCGTCGTGGTAGGTCACCTCGCCGGCCGCTGTGTCGATCGAGGCGTTGACCTGCGGGAACAGCTTGAGCGAGTCGATGGCCGCCTTGACGAAGAACGACAGGAAGGTCAGCTTCACGCCCTCGCGGGCCTCGAAGTCGGCCTTCGCCAGCTGGCGCAGCCGGGCGACCCGGGTGACGTCCACCTCGAGCATGGCGGTGAGCTGCGCGGAGACCTGCAGCGACTCCGTCATCCGCTGCGCGATCACCTTGCGCAGCCGGGGCAGCTTCTGGGTGGTGCCGCGCAGCTTCGCGGCCTCGGCCGCCGACGGCTCGCTGGGCGCGGGCGGCGCGCTGGCCGCGGGGAGCGGGGCGGCGGCCGGTGCGGGTGCGGACGGTGCGGGTGCCGAGGGTGCCGGCGCCGGCTTCTCCGCGGCGGCGAGCACGTCCTGCTTGCGGATCCGGCCGCCGACTCCGGTGCCCTTGATCGTGGTCAGGTCCACGTTGTGCTGGGCGGCCAGCTTGCGCACCAGCGGGGTGACGTACGGGCCGCCGTCGGCGGAGGTGTCGGGCGCGGAGCCGTTGTCGGTGGCCGGTTGCGCGGGCGCCGGCGCGCTCTCCGGCTCGCGCCACGGGGAGCCGGAGGCCTGCGCGGGCTCGGCCGGTGCCGACTGTGCGGGCTGGGCCGGCGGTTGCGTCGGCTCGGCCGGTGGGGCGGGTGCGGACGGGGCGGCGGAGCCGGAGCCGACCACGGCCAGCCGGCCGCCCACCTCGACGGTCTCGTCCTCGCCGGCGACGATCTCCAGCACGGTGCCGGCCACCGGGGAGGGGATCTCGGTGTCGACCTTGTCGGTGGACACCTCGAGCAGCGGCTCGTCCACCTCGACCCGGTCGCCGACCTGCTTGAGCCAGCGGGTGACGGTGCCCTCGGTGACGCTCTCGCCGAGCGCCGGCATCGTCACCGGCGTGCCGTCGCCGCCGGACCCGGTCTGCGCGGCGGCCGGCTGTTCGGCGGCCTGGGCGGGTTCGGGCTCGGCCCGGCGTTCGGGCTGGGGCTCGGCGGCCGCCGGGGCTTCCGGAGCCTCCTGGGCCGCCGGGGCGGCGGACTCGGACCCTGATCCGGATCCGGACCCGCCGGCGCCGTCCGCGATGACCGCGAGCTCGGCGCCCACCTCCACGGTTTCGTCCTCGGCCACCACGATGCGCTCCAGCACGCCGGCGGCGGGGGAAGGGATCTCGGTGTCGACCTTGTCGGTGGACACCTCGAGCAACGGCTCGTCCACCTCGACCCGGTCGCCCTCCTGCTTGAGCCAGCGGGTGATGGTGCCCTCGGTGACGCTTTCACCGAGCGCTGGCATCTGGACGGAGAAGGCCATGGCTACTTCTGACTCCTCGTTGCTCTGTGTCGCTGTGCGCGATGCACCGGCGGGACGGCCACTAGCCGTGGGTGTGCAGCGGCTTGCCGGCGAGCGCGAGATGCGCCTCACCGAGTGCCTCGGTCTGAGTGGGGTGGGCATGTACCAGGGGCGCCACGTCCTCGGCGTGGGCGTCCCAGTTGTAGATCAGTTGTGCCTCGCCGATCAGCTCGCCGACCCGGCCGCCGACCATGTGCACGCCGACCACGGGTCCGCTGGTGCCCTCGGCGCCCGCCTTGACCAGCTTCACCGCCCCCGAGGTGCGCAGGATCTGGCTCTTGCCGTTGCCGGCGAGGTCGTAGGTGAGGGTCTGCACCTCGCCGAACCGCTCCCTGGCCTGCGCCTCGGTGAGGCCGACCGAGGCGACCTCGGGCTCGCAGTAGGTGACCCTCGGGATGCCCGCCTCGTCGATCGGCGGCGGGTTCAGCCCGGCGATGGTCTCGGCCACGAAGATGCCCTGCTGGAAGCCGCGGTGGGCGAGCTGCAGCCCGGGCACGATGTCGCCGACGGCGTAGACGTTCGGACGGTTGGTGCGCAGCTTCTCGTCGACCGTCACGAAGCCCCGGTCCAGGGCGATGCCGGCCTCCTCGTACCCGTGGCCGGCGGTGTTCGGCCCGCGCCCGACCGCGACCAGCAGCAGGTCGGCCTCCAGGGTCTCGCCGGACTCCAGCTTGACGGTGACGCCGTCGTCGGTCTGGTTCGCTCCGGTGAACTTGACCCCGGTCTTGGCGGCGATCTTGCGGCGGCGGAAGGCGCGTTCGAGCTGCTTGGAGGCGAACTCGTCCTCGTTCGGGACCAGCCGGGGCAGCGCCTCCACGACGGTGACCTCGGCGCCGAAGCTGCGCCACACGCTGGCGAACTCGACCCCGATCACGCCGCCGCCGAGCACCACCACCCGCTTGGGCACCTCGTTCAGGGTGAGCGCCTGGTCGCTGGTGATGATCCGGCCGCCGATCTCGAGGCCGGGCAGGCTGCGCGCGTAGCTGCCGGTGGCCAGGACCACGTTGTCGCCGGTGTAGCGGTCCCCGTTGACCTCGACGGCGCCCGCGCCGCCGCCCGAGGTGACGAACGTGCCGCTGCCCTCGACGTAGGTGATCCCCCGGGACGCCACGAGCCCCTGCAGGCCCTTGTAGAGCCGGCCGACCACGCCGTCCTTGTAGGTGTTCACCCCGGCCATGTCGATGCCGGCCAGCGAGCTCTTGACGCCGATCTGGTCGCCCTCGCGGGCGGCGTCGGCGACCTCGGCGGCGTGCAGCAGGGCCTTGGTGGGGATGCAGCCCCGGTGCAGGCAGGTGCCGCCCAGCTTGTCCTTCTCCACCAGCGTGACGGATAGGCCTAGCTCAGCGGCGCGCAGCGCGCACGCGTACCCACCCGATCCGCCACCGAGGATCACCAGGTTGGCACCGCTGTCGGCCACTTTCGATCTCCCTGCTGTCGCGGGCGCTGTCCTCGTCTCGGCCCGTCGAGCCGCCGTGGCTGATGTTCCGGGCCTCGGTCATCTTGTCACCAATGCCGTGCCGGGAGAAAACCGCGCATCCGGAACGTTGGCTCTGCATCCGGTCTGTGGGAGAACCCGGGGGGCGTGACGATGAGCCTGTGGAGCCGGCTGCGCGGAGACGCTGGTGGCGGCGGTGGCCGGCGGGGCGCCACGTCGGCGGACATCGACCACCTCAGCGCATGGGCACGGGCTCGGACCGGCGTCGAGGCGTTCGTCGAACCCCGGACGATGGTGACCGAAACGACAGTCGTGCTCGTCGCCAAGGACGGCGAGTGGACCCGGCGGCGGATCAGCGGCCCCGCCGGCGCCCGCAAGCTCGGCCGCGCGCTGCGCATCCCGGTCTACGACGCGCAGATCGTCGGCTACCCGCAGCGGATGCGCGACTACGACGCCCGCCAGCGGCTGCTGCGCGACCGGGACCGCCGCGAGCGGGGCTAAACCGCCCTGGTCGTCGGCTCGTGGCGGACCGGGAAGTTCATCGAGCGGGCGATGAAGCACATCTTGTGCGCCCGCTCGTGCAGCTCGCCGGTGGCCTCGACCATGGCCGGCTCGGCGACCGTGACCTCCGGGCGCAGCACCACCTCGCTGAACTGGCCGGAGCCGTCCGCGTTCTCCGCCATGGTGCCCCCGGCGCGGTCCACGTACTCGGTGACCACCACGCCGGAGGTGGCGGCGAGGTGCAGGAACCACAGCATGTGGCACTCGGACAGCGCGGCGACCAGCAGCTCCTCCGGGTTGTACCGGCTGGGGTCGCCCCGGAACGCGGGATCGGACGAGCCGAGCAGCACCGGCTTGCCGTCCGCGCTGATCTCGTGGTCGCGGCTGAAGTCGCGGTAGCCGGAGGTGCCGGTGCCCTTGTTCCCGGTCCAGGTCACGGTCGTCGCGTAGCTGTGTGTGCGCCCCATGGGCTCACACTAGAAGCCCTCAGGCGGTGGTGCCCAGGATCGGCTCGGACTCGACGATGCCCTCGTCGGTCGGGCGCTGCCCGCCCAGCGCGCGTTGCCGCTGCCGGGCCCGCAGCTCCGGGTGGGCATCGGCGGGCCGGGCGTAGCCGTAGCGTTCCCGGGCCTGCGCCGGGGTGAGCGTCTCGGGCCGCTCGGGCGGGATCCCGAGCAGCGCCGGGCCGGCGACCGGCACCGTGCTGGGCGAGATGATCCCGAGCGCCAGCAGCTCGGCGCGCCGGCTCAGGTGGATCAGGGCGAAGTTGAACCGTGAGATCGGCCGGATCAGCGCGTCGGTCAGCCGCGACTGGCGCAGCCCGCCCATCTCCCGCATCCACCGGGGCATGGTGGCCAGCGTGGCCTTGCGCAGCAGCATGGTCAGGAACCTGGCGCCCGGGCGCAGCGGCCACGGCATCGGCGGCAGCATGACCTCGGCGCGCAGCAGGTGGTTCATGGCCGTGCGGGCGATCTCGGAGCCGACCAGGTGCGGGCGCATCCGCTCGAAGTACGCCCGGACGCCCTCCCGGGTGCGCGGCACGTCGGCGGGGTCGCAGGTCTGCAGCTCGGCGGCGACCGCGCACTCCTCCCAGTAGCGGGCCTCGTCCTCGGCCGACAGGCGCCCCGGGCCGTACCGCTCGTAGGCGTAGAGCACCGAGTGCCACGCGGTGAGCAGGATCCACAGCTGCGACGCCGGGTCGTTGGCGTCGTAGGGCCGCCCGCTGTACGGCTCGGTGCCCACCCCCACCGAATGCACCTTGACCAGCACGTCGGCCGCCTTCATGGTGGAGCGGCTGTCGCCGAAGGCGACCATCGCGAAGTAGCGGAGGGTGCGGTCGTAGCGGGTGCGCGGGCGCTGGTAGATGCCCTGGGTGTCGGTGACCGAGGCGACCAGCCCCGGGTCCAGCTCCTCGACGACGACCGCCCGCTGGAACCCGACGGTCAGCGAGGTCGGGTAGCTCCACACCCGCCAGGTGACCGAGTCGGGCCCGAAGAACCCGTAGTCCTCGGCGGGCCGGATGTCCTTGCGCTTGGGGATCACGATGGGCACGGGCATCGCGGGTGCTCCTTGTTACGGTTCCGTAGTAATATCCTACGGTCGAGTAGCTTTGTCGAGCAGTGCCACCCGATAGGTGACGAGCACCGTGACGACCGTCCGCAAGCGCCGGGCCTACGCGCCCAGGGTCTCGGCCGAGCAGCGCCGTACGCAACTGCTGGACGCCGCGCTGCGCCTGGTGGTCACCCGGGGGCATCGCGCGGTCACCATGGAGGCGGTCGCCGAGCGGGCCGGCGTCACCAAGCCCGTCGTCTACGGCATGTACGCCAACCGCGCGGAGCTGCTCGCCGCGCTGCTGGCCCGCGAGCAGGAGCAGGCGCTGGCCCAGGTGCTCGACATCCTGCCCGCCGACCTGGACCATCGGCCGCCGCCCGAGCTCGGCGAGGCGCTGGCGCGGTTCCTGGACCGGTTCCTGCCGCTGGTGCGTGCCGCGCCGGACCGTTGGCACTGCATCCTGATGCAGGTCCCCGGCGTGCCCGCCGAGTTCCACGCCGCGCGCGACGCCGCCCGCGCCGTGGTGCTCGCCCGCGCCCAGCACCTGGCCGCCGGGCTGCTGCCCGAGCTGGATCCCGAGATCGTCGGGCACACCCTGGTGACACTGGCCGAGATGGCCGCCCGCCTGGTCCTCACCGACCCCGAGCGCTATTACCCCGACCGGTTCACCTCGGTGGTGCGCGCTCTGGCTACCTCATGAGTCAGCCGTTCTCGGCAATGTCGGTGAGCACGGCGGCCAGGGTGCGGACCGGGACGCCGGTGCCGCCCTTGGGGGTGTAGCCCCACGGGCCGCCGGTGTTGAAGGACGGGCCGGCGATGTCGATGTGCGCCCACGGCAGGCCGTCGGCCACGAACTCGCGCAGGAACAGCCCGGCGGAGAGCATGCCGCCCCACCGGTGGCCGGTCACGTTGGCCAGGTCGGCCAGCCGGGAGTCCAGGTCGGCGCGCAGCTCCTCGGGCAGCGGCATCGGCCAGCCGCCCTCACCGGTGGCCCGCGCGTGCCCGGCCACCCGGTCCCGGAAGTCGTCGCTGCCCATCACGCCGGCGGTGCGGTTGCCCAGCGAGACCACCTGCGCGCCGGTCAGGGTGGACGTCTCGATCAGGTAGTCGGGGGAGTCCTCGGCGGCGCGGACGATCGCGTCGGCCAGGATCAGCCGGCCCTCGGCGTCGGTGTTGAGCACCTCGACGGTCTTGCCGCCGTACATGGTGAGCACGTCGCCGGGGCGGTACGAGGTGCCCGAGGGCATGTTCTCCACCATCGGGACGGTCGCGGTCACCGCCAGCGGCAGCTTCAGCTCGGCGGCCAGCGCGACGGTGGCGATCACGGCGGCCGCGCCGGACATGTCCGAGGTCATGTGGTCCATGTTGGCCGCCGGCTTGATGGAGATGCCGCCGGTGTCGAACGTGACGCCCTTGCCGACCAGCGCCACCGTGGCCCTCGGCGAGTCGCCGCCGGACCAGCGCAGCCGGACCAGCCGGGGCAGCCGGGACGAGCCGCCGCCCACGCCCAGCACGCCGCCGTAGCCGGCCTCGGCGAGCTGGGCCTCGTCGAGCACCTCGACCTCCAGCCCGGCGCCGGCGCCGATCTCGGCGGCGCGGGCGGCGAAGCTGGCCGGGTAGAGGTCGTTGGGCGGGGTGTTGATCAGGTTGCGGGCGGTGCGCACGGCGCCGGCCACCGCCACCGCGCGGGCCAGCGTCGACTCGGCGTCGGAAGCGTCGGCGCCGGCCGGGGCGAGCAGGTCGACCCGGCGCAGCGGCTTCTTGGCGGCGCCGTTGCTCTTGTACTCGGTGAACGCGTACGCGCCGAGCAGCGCGCCCTCCGCGGCGGCCGCCAGGTCCAGCCGGGACAGCGTGCTGACCGCCCGCTCGGTGCCGGCCAGCGCCCTGGCCGCCGAGCCGGACGCCCTGCGCACCTGCTCGGCCGTTGCCGCGTCGGCCTGTGAAGGGGCCGCCGAGCCGCGCTGCCGGTCGCTCGGCGCCGCCCCGAGACCGACCGCGACCACCAGCGGCGCCGCCACCGCGCCCCTGCTGGGCAGCTTGACCACCTCGTCGGCCTTGCCGGTGGCGCCGGCCAGGGCCAGCAGCTCCAGCAGGCCGCCGTCGACACCGCCGGACTCGGCGAACGCGGCGTCCACGTCGTCCGCCCCGCCGGCCAGCGAGGGTCCGTCCTCGCCGGAGCGCAGGCCGACGATCAACGCGTCGGCGTCGGCGGTCGCGGCGGAACCGGTGACCAGGCTGAACTCGGGGGTGCTCACGGGACTCCTCGGGGTGCACTGCGGGATGTTGACGCGGTCCGGCCGAGTGCGAACGGCGGATCGACTCCGGTTCGAAATGCTAATGACACCCTCGTGCGTCCGAACGGGCGACGTCCGGTGTCACGCTGTTGCGGTGCCCGATGTGTTGCCGCGACGGCTCGGATCGGCCGACGCTGTCATGCTCGGCCTCGCCGCGATGCTGGGCACCGGTGTCTTCATCGTGTTCGCCCCGGCGGCGGCGCGGGCCGGCGCCTGGTTGCCGCTGGCGATCGCGCTGGCCGGCCTGGTCGCGGCGTGCAACGCGTTCTCCACCGCCGACCTGGCCGCACGCCACCAGGAGTCCGGCGGCGGCTACATCTACTGCCGGGAGCGGCTGGCGCCCTGGGTCGGGCGGCTGGCCGGGGTGGCGTTCCTCGCCGCCAAGACGGCGTCCGCGGCGGCGGCGGCCGGGGTGTTCGGCCACTACGTGCTGCCCTCGCACCCGCTGTGGGCCGCGGTCCCGCTGATCGTGGTGGTCGGCGGGCTGAACGCGCTCGGGATGCGCTGGACGGCCAGGGGCGCCTGGGTGATGGTGCCCGGGGTGCTCGCGGTGCTGGCCGTCGTGGTGGTGGTCGGGCTGCTCTGGTCGGCCCCTCCGGACTGGTCGCCGGACGGATTGTCCGGCGCGGGCACGGGGGCCGGTGGCATCGCGATAGCCGGAGCGCCGCGCGCGGTGGACCTGGGCGCGCTGCCGCACCCGGTGAGCCCGCTCGGCGTGCTGACCGCCGCCGGGTTCGTGTTCTTCGCGTTCGCCGGCTTCGCCCGGACCGTCAGCCTCGGTGAGGAGCTGCGCGACCCGTCCCGGGCGCTGCGCCGGGCCATCCCGGCCTCGTTGCTGATCACGTTGGTGGTCTACCTCGCGGTGGGCGTCGCGCTGCTGCACGCGCTCGGGGTGAACCGGCTGGGCATGGAGTCGGCGCCGCTGGCCGCCGCGGTGGGTGGCGCGGAGGCCCCGGCGCTGGGCGTGGTGGTTCGGGTCGGCGCGGCGGCGGCCACGGTGTCCGCGCTGCTCGGCGTGCTGATCGGGGTGAGCCGCACGACGCTGGCGATGGCCCGGCGGCGCGAGCTGCCCGGCTGGCTGGCGGCGATCGGCCCGGCCGGCCAGCCCCGGCGGGCGGACCTGGTCGGTGCCCTCGCGGCGGTGTTGATCGCGGTGTTCGCCGGGCCGATCGCGGCGGTGGCGTTGTCCGCGTGCTGCGCGCTGGTCTACTACGCGGTGGTCAACCTCGCCGCGCTGCGGCTGCCGGCCGCCGCGCGGACCTGGCCGGCGTGGACCTCGGCGCTCGGGCTGGCGCTGTGCCTGGCGCTGGCCGCGCTGCTGCCGCCGAAGTACGTGGTGGCCACCGTCGCGGTGCTGGTGGCCGGTTCGCTGGTCACCGGGCTGCTGTCGTGGCGGGCGCGGCGTGACTCGGTCGGCCCGGGTGGCGCGGCCGCCTCGGAAACCCGGCAGGACATGTAGCGTCCCCGGGGTGAGCGATCTCCGGCACAGCCCGTTGCACGAGCGTCACGTCGCGCTGGACGCGACCATGGCCCCGTTCGGCGGCTGGACGATGCCCATCTCCTACCCGGACGGCGGGGTGGTGGCCGAGCACACGGCGGTGCGCGAGGCGGTCGGCGTGTTCGACGTCAGCCACCTGGGCACGGCCGTGATCTCCGGGCCCGGCGCGGCGGCCTTCGTGAACCGCTGCCTGACCAACAACCTCGACCGGATCGAGGCCGGCCAGGCGCAGTACACGCTGTGCTGCGCCGACGACGGCGGGGTGCTCGACGACCTCATCGTCTACCGGGTCACCGACGACGAGCTGCTGATCATGCCGAACGCCGCGAACGCCGCCGTCGTGCTCGGCCGGCTCACCGAGGCCGCCCCGGACGGCGTGCGGGTGACCGACCGGCACGCCGAGCTGGCCGTGCTGGCGGTGCAGGGGCCGCGATCACCGGAGGTGCTCGACGAGCTGGGGCTGCCCAGCGAGCTGGACTACATGGCGTTCCGGGACGTCGGCGACGTCCGGGTGTGCCGGACCGGGTACACCGGGGAGCACGGCTACGAGCTGGTGGTGGACGCGGCCGCCGCGCCCGGCCTCTGGGACCGGCTGCTCGCCGCCGCCACGCCGTTGGGCGGGCGCGCCTGCGGGCTGGGCGCCAGGGACACCCTGCGCACCGAGGCCGGTTACCCGCTGCACGGCCAGGACCTGAGCCCGGAGATCAGCCCGGTGCAGGCCGGCTGTGGGTGGGCCGTCGGCTGGCGCAAGCCGGAGTTCTGGGGGCGGTCCGTGCTGGTGGCCGAGCGGGAGAACGGGCCGGCGCGGCGGCTGCGCGGGCTGCGCGCGACCGGGCGGGGGGTGCCCCGGCCGGGGATGGCGGTCTTGGCTGGCGACGCCGAGATCGGGCACGTCACGTCCGGGACGTTCTCCCCGACGCTGCGCACCGGCATCGCGCTCGCGCTGCTGGACGCCTCCTCGGGCGTCTCCGACGGCGACCCGGTGCGGGTGGACGTGCGCGGGCGGCCGCTGGACTGCGTGGTCGCCAAGCCGCCGTTCGTGCCGTCCCGGGTGCGCTGAGCCCGGATCAGGCGTCGGGCCCGGTACCGGGGTCCTTGCCGTCCCGCCGTCCGGACCGGCCCAGCGCGGCGCGCACCTGGCACACCGTGCGGTAGGCCGCGTGCAGGTCGCCGCTGAACGCCTGCGGGTGCTCGGCGGTGAGCTCCTCGTGCAGGGCGACGGCCTCCTCGGCGGCGGCCAGCGCCTCCGGCAGGTCACGGCCGCAGGCCACCCGCACCTGGGCGAACGAGCACAGCGCCTGGCCCAGGTACTGCCGGTGGCCGACCGGGTCCACCGGGACCACGCACCGGTGCAGGTAGACGGCCTCCTGGGTGGCGGCGAGCGCGGCGTCCAGCCGGCCCACCTCGGCGGCGGCGACGCCGAAGTTGTGCAGCGCGCGGGCCAGCTCGGACTCGTAGACCACCGGCGCCATCGCGGCCAGCCGCCGGTAGATCTCGGCGGTCTCCTCGGCCAGCCGGCAGGCCACGGTGAACCGGCCCTGGCCGGCGAGCACCAGGCCCAGGTTGTTCACCGAGGTGGCCATGCAGTGCTCGAAGGCGGTCGGGTCGTTGCGGGCGAGCATCCGGTAGAGCGGGTTGTGCCGGCGCAGCCCGCGCAGGATCAGCACCGACTCCTCGGCGGCCTCCACCGCCGCCTCGTGCTCGCCGAGGTCGGAGTGGGCCAGCCCCAGGTTGCTCAGCGCCACCGCCAGCCCCACGGCCAGCTGGATCCGGCGCATCACGCGCAGCCGGCCGCACCGGTCCCGCAGCTCGCGGTAGAGCGCCACCGAGTCCGCCAGCGCCGCCCTGGCCTGCTCGCGCTGGCCGCGCCGGGACGCCCACAGCCCCCAGCAGGACAGCGCGAGGGCGAGCTCGCCGTGATAGCGGGTCGGCTCGTGCCGGGCCAGCCTGCGGTAGATCCGCACCACGCCCTCGACGGTCACGCAGGCCTGGCCGAGCCGTCCCTTGCGGGCCTGCCGCAGCGCCAGGGTCTGCTTCAGGCGGGCGGCCCTGGCCAGGTCGGACTCCGAACCGGCCCAGCCGCGCTCGGCACGCTCATCGGGGCCGGCGGCGTCGGCGGCGAGATCCTCGACAAGGGCGGCCATGCCGATGCTGAATCCCCGGGTGGGACGTTCGTCCAGCACGGCGCCGACCCCCGTCTACTACGAAAGTTGCCTTGACAGCGCATTCTCCGTGATGAGTGGGCGATTCGCACAGGTCCATGTCGTGGAAATTTCGTCGCCCGTCCGGCGGCACCCCGCGCTCGCTCCCCGTGGTCGGCTTGCTCCCGCGTCCACCACAGTGCCCATCGGTGCCCACCGAGTAGCCCAAGAAGTGGGAGGTCCAACCATCGGAGTTGCAATCCAAGCTACCGTGGACGCATGAGCACCGCGTCGCCATCTCGATTTCATCGCACGCTCAACCCCGCGCCGGCCTCCGCCGCGCGCCGGGAGGAGGTACTGGCCAACCCCGGGTTCGGCAAGTACTTCACCGACCACATGGTGACGATTCGCTGGACCGAGGAGCGCGGCTGGCACGACCCGTCGGTGGTGCCGTACGGGCCGCTGTCGCTGGATCCGGCGTCGATGGTGCTGCACTACGGGCAGGAGATCTTCGAGGGCCTCAAGGTGTACCGGCAGCCGGACGGCTCGGTGGCGTCTTTCCGCGCGGACGTCAACGCGGCGCGGTTCCGCACGTCGGCGGCCCGGCTGGCCATGCCCGGGCTGCCCGACGAGCTGTTCCTCGACTCGCTGTCCGAGCTGATGGCGGTGGACCACGAGTGGGTGCCGGCGGCCGGCGGGGAGGACTCGCTGTACGTGCGGCCGTTCATGGTGGCCACCGAGGTGGGCCTGGGGGTGCGGCCGGCCGCCGAGTACCTCTACCTGCTGATCGCCTCGCCGGCCGGGCCGTACTTCACCGGCGGCGTCAAGCCGGTGGACGTCTGGCTGGCCACCGACTACACCCGCGCCTCGCCGGGCGGCACCGGCGCGGCCAAGTGCGGCGGGAACTACGCCGCTTCGCTGCTGCCCCAGCGCCAGGCCGCCGAGAACGGCTGCGCGCAGGTCGCCTACCTGGACGCCGGCGAGCGGCGCTGGGTGGAGGAGATGGGCAGCAACAACCTGTTCTTCGTCTTCGGCTCGGGCGACCAGGTCGAGCTGGTCACCCCTGAGCTGACCGGCAGCATCCTGTCCGGCGTGGTCAGGGACTCGCTGCTGGTGCTGGCCAAGGAGCTGGGCTGCGAGGTCACCGTGCGCAAGGTGTCGGCCCAGGAGTGGCTGGAGGGCGCCGAGGACGGCCGGATCACCGAGGTGTTCGGCTCCGGCACCGCCGTGGTGATCAGCCCGATCGGCGCGGTCAAGCACGCCGGCGGGTCGGTGCGGATCGGCGACGGCGAGCCGGGGCCGGTGACCACCAAGCTGCGCAGGCTGCTCACCGACATCCAGCGCGGCTCGGCGCCGGACACCCACCACTGGATGCAGCGGCTGACCTAGGCGCTGGCTCCGGTCGCCGAGCCGAGCGACCGGGCCAGGTCGGCCATCTCGGCGCGGTAGAGCTTCGCCGGGTCGGTGGTCAGGCTCGCCAGGTGGCCGTAGACCTCCAGGGCCACCAGTCCGTGCATCCGACCCCAGACGCGTACGGCCAGGCCCACCCCGTCCGGCGGCAGCTCCGGGTGCGCCTGGCGGACCTGCCGGGCCAGGGCCGGATCGAAGTCCTCCCAGCGGTGCTCGCCGGTGGCCTGGACGGTCCGCGCGCGCGGCCATGCGGCGGCGACGAGATCGCTGAGCATCGCGCAGGCCCGGTGCGCGGCCACCGGCAGCGGACCGTCGGTGGGCGCCTGGTAGCCGGGGATCGGATCGCCGTAGAGCAGCTGGAACTCGTCCGGGCTGGTCACGGCCCAGCGCCGGTAGGCCATCGCGACGGCCACCAGCCTGCCGGCCGGGTCGTCGGCGGGCACGGCGTCGCGGGCGGCCTCCTCCTGGTCGGCCAGCTCGTTGTACGTCTCGGTGATCAGTTCGGTGATCAGCGCGTCCCGGGTGTCGAAGTAGCCGTACACGGCTCCCGGCGTCATCCCCATCTCGCGGGCGATCGCCCGCAGGGAGATGGCGGCTGGCCCTTCGGCGGCCATGTGTGTGCGGGCGATCGCCTTGATCTCCCGCACGGTCTGCGCCCGCAACCGCTCGCGTCGGGTCGGCAGCCGAATCTCCATGGCGACAGGTTAGCGGGCGTGCTGTTACTGACAGCTGTGCACTTGACTATACGGCGTTCAGATTTAAGACTGGCGATTAGATTAATGAACGCTGAAGGGGCAGAGCCGGAGGTTGCGTGATGCGGATCGGGGTCATCGGGGCGAGCGGCAACATCGGTCAGCGGGTGGTGGCGGAGGCGCTGCGGCGCGGCCACCAGGTCACCGGGTTCACCCGCCCGGCCTCGACTCCGCCGGACGGCCCCGCCGGGGTCACCTGGCGGGCACTGGACGTGCTCGACCCGGCCAGCGTGACCCCCGCCATCGCCGGGCTGGACGTGCTGGTGAGCGCCTACCAGCCGGGCAACGCGGCCAACGACCTCGACGACACGGTGGCACGGTCGATCGCCGACCCGAGTGTCTACGTCACCGCCGCGAGGTCGCTGCTCACCGCGATGGAGTCGTACCCGGTGCTGCGGTTGATCGTGATCGGTGGCGCGGGCAGCCTGGAGCTGCGGCCCGGAGTCACCGGCGTTGACGACCCGGATGCGCTGCGGGCCGGCCTGGTGAGCCTGGGCCTGCCGCCGGAGTACGAGGCCGCCGTGCACGGCCACCGCGATGCGCTGAACACCTACCGCACCTCGAACCGGCTGTGGACGTACCTGAGCCCGGCGCAGCGGATCGAGCCAGGCGAGCGCACCGGCCGCTTCCGGCTGGGCGGGGACCAGGTCCTGCTGGACGCGAACGGCGAGAGCCGCATCTCGTACGAGGACTTCGCGGTCGCCCTGGTCGACGAGGCCGAGCTGCCCCGGCACGTGCAGCGCCGGTTCACCGTGGCCTACTGAACGGCGGTGGTCACGAGCACGGTGGTCACGGCCAGCTCGGCGGCGGCGCCCAGGACGTCGCCGGTGAGGCCGCCGAAGCGGCGGCGGGTGTGCGCGGACAGCGCGACGACCGGGGCCGCCGCGAGCAGTACCGCCAGCGGGCCCTGCCAGGGGCGGGTCGGCACGGCCAGCACCGCGACGGCGGCCAGCGCGAGGCCGGCCAGCGCGGGCACCGGCCATGGTTGGCCGCCGGCGACCAGCGCGCCGAGCCCGTCCGGCCGGGCCGCCGGGACGCCTCGGCGGCAGCACCAGCCGAACGCGCACCGGCCGGCCACCACCGCGATGACCACAGCGGGCCAGCGGTCCGGGTGGCCGGCCAGCGCGGCCAGCGACCCGGCCTGCAGGCCGACCAGGACCACCAGGGTGACCACCGCGAACGGCCCGGCGCCGCCGTCGCGCATGACCGCCAAGGCGCGCTCCGGCGGGCCGTAGCAGCCCAGGCCGTCGGCGGTGTCGGCCAGGCCGTCCAGGTGCATGCCCCGGGTGCCCAGGGCCAGCGCCGCGATCGTCAGGAGGCCCGCGACCGGTCCCGGGAGTCCGAGCGCGGCCAGCCCGTAGAGCAGGCCGGCCGCCGCGAGCCCGAGCACCAGCCCGGCCGCCGGAGCCCATCGGATGGCGGCGGCGGCCACCCGGCGGTCCACCGGGTCCGGCGCCCGCACCGGCAGCACCGTCAGCCAGCTCAGCGCCAGCCGGAGCCCGCGCATCGGCCTATCCGGTCGTCGCGTCGGCCGCCGCCTCGCTGACCCCGGCGTCGGCGAAGGTGGCCATGTCGGAGAGCACCCGTCCGGCCATCGTCACCAGCGGCAGCGCGGCCAGCGCCCCGGAGCCCTCGCCGAGGCGCATGTCCAGCTCCAGGACGGGGGACAGGCCCAGGTGGTCGAGAACTATGCCGTGCGCCGGTTCGACCGAGCGGTGAGCGGCCAGCCACCAGGCCTTGGCGCCGGGGGCCAGCTCCTCGGCGACCAGCGCGGCCGCGCCGACCACCAGCCCGTCCAGCAGCACGGGGGTGCGCCGGGCGGCGGCCTGGGCCAGGAACCCGGCCAGGGCGGCCAGGTCGGCGCCGCCGGCGGTGCGCAGCAGCGCGAGCGGGTCGCGGCCCACCCGGCGGGCCCGGCGCAGCGCGTCGCGGACGGCGGCGGCCTTGCGCATCCAGCCGGCGTCGTCGATCCCGGTGCCCCTGCCGACCACCGCCACCGGCTCGGCGCCGGTCAGCGCGGCGACCAGCACGGACGCCGGGGTGGTGTTGCCGATGCCCATGTCGCCGGCGATGAGCAGGTCGGCCCCCTGGTCGACCTCCTCGTCCGCGATCGCGCGCCCGGCGGCCACGGCGTCGCGCGCCTGGGCGTCGGTGAGCGCGTCCTCGACGTCGATCCGGCCGCTGGAGCGCCGTACTTTGTACCGGGCCACCGCGTCCGGGACGTCGGCGGTGGGGATGTCCACGGCGAGGTCGACCACCCGGACCGACGCCCCGGCCACCGAGGCCAGCACGTTCACCGCCGCGCCGCCGGCCAGGAAGTTCGCCACCATCTGGCCGGTGACCTCCGGCGGGTACGCGGACACGCCGCCGTGCCGGGCCACGCCGTGGTCGCCGGCGAACACCACCACCCGGGGCCGGCTCAGCGGCCGGGGCGGACACGCGCCCTGGCAGGCGGCCAGCCACCCGCCGAGCTTCTCCAGCCGCCCGAGCGAACCGGCCGGTTTGGTCAGCCGGGTGTGCCGTTCGGCGGCGAGCCGGCGGGCCTCCTCGTCGGGCGGGGTGACCGCCGGGAACTCCACGGTCGTGCTCGCGCCAGCGCTCTCCTCAGCGTCCGTGTCCGCCGCCGGGGGCGTGTCGACAACGGCGGCCGCGGCCGCAGAGGTGGCCGCGGCGGCGGGGGCGGCCGCGGGCGGGGGCGCGTCTCCGGCCGGGGGCGTCGGTACGGGCGAGGGCTCGGCGTCCGGGTCGCGGCGCCGCAGCGTCGTCGGGATGCCCGCGACCAGGAGCACGACCTCGTCGCACGCCTCGGCCAGGCGCGCGTTGAGGGCGCCCAGCTCGTCGCGGAACAGCCGCCCGGACCGGGTCGCCGGGACCACCCCGAGCCCGACCTCCGCCGACACCAGCACCACCCGGACCGGGCACCGGCGGACCGCGTCCACCAGCTCGTCCACCCCGGCCGCCACCGAGGCGAGCGCGTCCTGCCCACCGTCCCAGCCGCCGGCGTCGTCGAACCGCCCGGTCAGCCAGGTGCCCAGGTCGTCCACCAGCACCGGGTCGTCGTCGTCCGCCCGGAGCAGCTCGGCGGCCAGGTCCGGAGCCTCCACCGTCCGCCAGCCCGCCGGCCGCCGTGCCCGGTGCGCCTCGATCCTGGCGGCCCACTCGGCGTCCTCGGGATCGACCCGCCCGGTCGCCAGGTACCGGACCGGCATGTCGGCCCGCAGCAGTCCCTCGGCATGCGCCGACTTGCCGGACCGGGCACCGCCCAGGATGAGTGTTCGTCGGCCGGTCGCCCTCGGTTCTGGCACGGTCGCACGCTACCCTGCGCCCCCGTGGCATTCCGCTGGCGATACCTGGACGCGCAGGGCACCGAGACGTCGGGCCCGGACCTGACGTTCCCCGAGCAGGTCGAGGCCGAGGCCTGGTTCACCGACACCTGGCCGGAGCTCCTGGACGGCGGGGTGCACGCCGTCACCCTGCTGGAGACGACGGACTCGCACGAGCGGGAGGTCTACGGGCCGATGAGCCTGCACGGACAGGCCTGACCGCCGAGCCCAGCCAGGCCAGGCCGGTCCGCACGTGGTAGCCCCACAGCCCGATCTGGCCGCCGTACCGCGCCACCAGGTCGTCCATCGAGACGCCGGGGCCGTACAGCGTGGCGATCGCCCGGGTGAACACCGGCAGCTCGGCGGGCACCACGTCCAGCCGGCCGAGCACCCGCAGCGCGATCCCGGTCGCGGTGAACTCGCCGACGCCCCGGATGCGGCGCAGCTCGGCGAGCAGCTCGGCGGTCGGCGCCCGGTAGCCCCAGTCCGGCGCCCAGCCGGCCAGCCGGTCGAGCACGGCGGCCAGGTACTCGGCCTGCCGTTGGTTAGCCGCGAACGGGGCCAGCTCGCCCGCTGACAGGCCGGCCAGCCGGTCGAGCGTGGGGAAGGCCTGGTAGCGGACGCCGTCCAGCTCCAGCGAGGAGCCGAACTCGGCGGCCAGCCGGCGCTTGCGGGCGCCCGCCTGGGCCTGCGAGGTGCGCTGGGCGAGCACGAAGTAGCTGGCGCCCTCGGCGAGGCCGGCGAACCTGACCTGGTGCAGCCCCTCGGTCTCGGCGAGCACCGGCGCCATCGGCGGGTCGTCCCTGGCGGCGGCCAGGAACGGCGCCGGGTCGTCGTCCAGCGACAGCCAGCGCGCCACCGCGACCGCCACCTGGTCGCGCTCGTCCGCCGAGCCCGCGCCGTGCACGGCCAGCGAGACGCCGCCCTCGGCCGCCGCGACCTCGGCGACCACCGCCCCGCCGTCGGCGAGGGCGAACGCCTTGCGCACCACCCCGCCCGAAACCCGCTGCTCGCCCGCGCACGGCGCGAAACCGGCCATCGCGCGCAGCGACAGCGCCAGCTCGAACGGCCGGGCCGCCGTCAACACCAAGCGCTCCATGCCGGACAGGCTGCCAGCCACCCCCGACAGTTCCGCCTCAGCCGGTGACCTTCTCCGGGTCGCGCTCCACCACATTCCCGAGCACCTCGTCCACCTGGCGCAGCACAGCCGGGTCCAGCCGCACCCCGGCGGCGGTGACGTTGTCGGCGATCTGCTCGGGCCGGCTGGCGCCGATGATCGCCGCGGCCACGTTGTCCCGGCGCAGCACCCAGGCCAGCGCCAGCGCGGCCATGCTCAGCCCGGCCTCGGCGGCGACGGGCTCGAGCCCCTGGACCCTGGTGAGCACGTCCTCGCGCATCCACCGGGAGATCATCTGAGCGCCGCCGGTGGCCTCGTCGGTGGCCCGTGAGCCCGCCGGCGGCGCCGCTCCCGGCCGGTACTTGCCGGTCAGCACGCCCTGCGCGAGCGGGGACCAGACGATCTGGGACATGCCCTCCCGCTCGCAGGCGGGCATCACCGCCGGTTCGATCACCCGCCATAACATCGAGTACTGCGGCTGGTTCGAGATCAGCGGCACCCGCAGCTCCCTGGCCAGCTCGGCGCCGGCCGCTATCTGCTCCGGGTTCCACTCCGAGACGCCCAGGTAGAGCACCTTGCCGGCGTGCACAAGGTCGGCGAACGCGGACATGGTCTCTTCCAGCGGGGTGCTGTGGTCGTACCGGTGCGCCTGGTAGAGGTCCACGTAGTCGGTGCCCAGCCGGCGCAGCGAGCCGTGGATCGACTCGGTGATGTGCTTGCGGCCCAGCCCCCTGTCGTTGCGGCCGGGGCCGCTGGGGAAGTACACCTTGGTGCAGATCTCCACCCCCTCCCGCCGCTGCCCGGCCAGGGCTCGTCCCAGCACCTGCTCGGCGCGGGTGGCGGCGTAGACGTCGGCGGTGTCGAAGGTGGTGATGCCGACGTCGAGCGCGGCATGCACGCAGGCCGTGGCCTGCTCCTCTTCGACCTGGCCGCCGTGGGTGATCCAGTTTCCGTAGGCAAGGGCACTGACCGTGAGGCCGCTGCGGCCGAGACGACGGAACTCCATGATCGGGGACCTTACGCCCGAATGGCGTACCGGAACCGGCCTATATCAAGAGGTAATGGTTAGGGGACCGGATCGCCGCGCTTGACCTTCGGCTTCGGCACCCGCAGCTTGCGGATCTGGCTGGACCGGCTGAACGCGTACCAGCCCAGGCCGAGCGGGCTGATGTTCTCCTTGGGGAAACGCGCCCTGGCCAGCTGGGTCACCCGCCGGCCCAGCAGCACGCCCTCCAGCGCCATGGCCACCATCATGGCCATGCAGAACAGGCTCACGTAGCTCTGGATCACCGGGGTGGACTGCAGCACCAGGGACAGGATCACCAGCCCGGCCAGCGGCATGAACAACCCGGCCAGGTGCGGGCGCGAGTCGACGATGTCGCGCACGTACGCCTTGACCGGACCCCGGTCACGGGGCAGCAGCGCGCGCTCGTCGCCGGCGAGCATCCGGCCCCGGCGCTCGGCGGCCTCCTTGCGGCGCTCGGCCCGGCTGGCCCGGTTCTTGCGGGCCAGCTTCTGCGCCTCCCGCTGGGTCTTCGGCGGCGGCGGGGCGGGACCGCGGCGCTTGCCCTCCGCGTCGCGCCGCTTGGGGGTCGGACGCCCCTTCGCTGGGGTGTAGCTCCGGCCGAACGCGTCCTTGATCGTCGTGGCGTCCTCGACCTCGGCTTCGGAGCCCTCGACGGCGGTGTCTGCCGCATCATCGGACCGGCGGCGCAGGAACCTCACGTGCTCAACCATAGCGGCCGGGTAGCGTGCTCCGGGTGCGTGTCGTGATCGCTCCAGACTCGTTCGGCGGAACGCTGTCCGCGCCCCAGGCCGCCGAGGCGATGGCCGAGGGGTGGCGGCGGGTCGCCGCCGATGACCAGCTGCGCCTCATCCCGCTCGCCGACGGGGGCACCGGGTTCGTCGACGTGCTGCACACCGTGCTCGGCGGCGTCCTGCACTCGACCCGGGTCACCGGGCCGCTGCACGGGGCCGAGGTGGACGCCTCCTGGCTGCGGGTCGGCAAGACCGCCTACCTGGAGATGGCGCAGGCCAGCGGGCTGCACATGGTGCCCCCCGAGCGCCGGGACCCGGACGCCGCGAAGCGGGCCGGCAGCCGGGGCGTCGGCGAGCTGATCCTCGCGGCGGCGGCCGACCCCGAGGTGTCCAGGATCGTGGTCGGGCTCGGCGGGTCGGCCAACACCGACGGCGGCGCCGGGGCGCTGGCCGCGCTGGGCGGCACGCCGCTGGACGCGGACGGCGCGCCGCTGCCCGAGGGCGGCGCCGCGCTGGCCAGGTGCGCCGCGCTGGCGGCACCGCCCGCGCTGCCCGCCGGGGTCGAGCTGGTGCTGGCCGGCGACGTGGACAACCCGCTGCTCGGCGAGCACGGCGCGGCGGCGGTGTTCGGACCGCAGAAGGGTGCCGACGCCGCCGCCGTGGAGGAGCTGGACGCCGCGCTGGGCTGCTACGCGAAGGTGCTCGCGGCCGCGGTGAACCTCGACGCCGAGGAGCTTGCCACCGCACCGGGCGGTGGCGCGGCCGGCGGGCTGGGGGCGGCATTGGCAGCGGTGGGCGGGCGGCGGGTGTCCGGCGCTGGGCTGGTCCGCGAGCTGTGCGGCCTGGACGCCGCGCTGGACGCCGCCGACCTGGTGCTCACCGGCGAGGGCAGCTTCGACTTCCAGTCGCTGCGCGGCAAGCTGATCACCACCGTGGCCGAGGCGGCCGCCGTGCGCGGGGTGCCCTGCCTGGTGCTGGCCGGCCGGGTGGCGGTGGGTCGGCGGGAGGCGGCGGCGCACGGCGTCCAGGACGCGTACTCGGTGGCCGAGCACGCCGGCGGGGTGGAGGCCTCGATGGCCGACCCGGCCGGCACGCTGGCCGATCTGGCCGCCGATATCGCCGGCCAGTGGAGTGGCTCACGCTGACCGGCGTGTTCTGTTGTGACACGATGGCAGGTAGCTGGAACATCCACGGCGCGGGCCGTGTTGGCAGTCGTGGAGGTCCGCAACGCGAGGCAAGGGAGAGCAGATGACCGTCGACAACAGCACCACCACTGAGCAGACACACGGCGTGGAGCTGACCGAGGCGGCCGCCCTCAAGGCCAAGGCCCTGCTCGACCAGGAGGGCCGTGACGACATGCACCTGCGCATCGCCGTGCAGCCGGGCGGCTGCGCCGGCCTGCGCTACCAGCTGTTCTTCGACGACCGGTCGCTGGACGGCGACCTGTACCGCGAGTTCAGCGGCCTGCGTGTCGGGGTGGACCGGATGAGCGCGCCGTACCTGCAGGGCGCCGTGATCGACTTCGTGGACACGATCGAGAAGCAGGGCTTCACCATCGACAACCCGAACGCGGGCGGCTCCTGCGCGTGCGGCGACTCGTTCAACTGATCCCGGCGCGGCAGACGATCGTCGGCGGTAAGGTCACGCAACGTGCCTATCGCCGTGACCGGGTCCATCGCGACCGACCACCTCATGCACTTTCCGGGCCGCTTCGCCGAACAGCTGGTGGCCGACCAGCTGGAACGGGTGTCGCTGAGCTTCCTGGTCGATGACCTGGTCATCAGGCGGGGCGGTGTCGCCGGGAACATCGCCTACGCCCTCGGGGTCCTCGGCCAGGCGCCGATGCTGGTCGGCGCGGTCGGCGGCGACTTCGCCGAGTACCGCGCCGACCTGGAGCGGTTCGGGGTGGACTGCTCGCTGGTGCACGTGTGTGAGGACGTTCACACCGCCCGTTTTGTCTGCACCACCGACGACGACATGCGCCAGATCGCGTCGTTCTACACAGGTGCGATGGCCCGGGCGGGGGAGATCTCGCTGGCCCCGGCGCTGAGCCGGCCGGGCGGCCCCGACCTGGTGCTGATCGGCGCCGACGATCCGACCGCGATGCTGCGCCACACCGACGAGTGCCGGGCGCTCGGCGTTCCGTTCGCCGCGGACCCGTCCCAGCAGGTGACCCGGATGGACGGGCCGGAGATCCGGCGGCTGGTCGAGGGCGCCCGCTACCTGCTCACCAACGACTACGAGTGGGAGCTGCTGCTGCGCAAGACCGGCTGGACCGAGGCCGAGGTGGGCGCGCGGGTGGACGTGCGGATCACCACGCACGGCGAGCACGGCGCCCTGCTGGTCGGCAAGGACGGCGTGCAGCTCAAGGTCGGGGTGGTCCCGGAGACCGCCAAGATCGACCCGACCGGCGTGGGTGACGGGTTCCGCGCCGGGTTCCTGGCCGGCGTGTCCGAGGGCCTGTCGCTGGAGCGCTCGGCCCAGCTCGGCTCGCTGGTCGCGGTCATCGTGCTGGAGACCGACGGCCCGCAGGAGTGGGCCTGGGACAAGGCCCGCGCGGTCGAGCGCCTGCGCGACGCCTACGGCCCCGACGCGGCCGCCGAAATCTCCGCCAAGCTGCCCTAGCGTCGCGCACCTTGTTGGGCTGTCGCACACCGTGCGGGGTGTGCGACGGCCCAACTACCTGTGCGGCGGCCCCGTCTCTGAGAGGCCGAAACCGGTCACGAGGTCGTCGAGGCCGGCCTTGATGCGGTCGAGGCTCATGCCGTCGTGGTTGCGCTGGTGGGTGAACAGGCCGGCGGCCAGGGGTGCGAGCAGGGCGTCGGCCAGGTAGTAGGCGTCCGCGTCGGGGCGCGCGTCCGCGATCAGGGTCGCCAGGTGGCGGTGGTGCACGGCGTACGGGCCGGTGCGGTAGCGGCGCGGGGTGGGCATGGTGGCCTCGGCGGCGGCCATCAGCGGTCCGTAGGTGTCCAGGACGTCGGCGTAGGCGTGCAGGAACGCGCGGATGCGGTCGGCCGGTGGGGCGCCGGGGCCCAGCGGCGGCGGGCCGTCGACCATGCCGCGCTGGAGCTGGCTCTCCCGGCGGTCCATCATCGCCTCGACCAGCCCGCCCTGGTCGCCGAAGCGCCGGTACACGGTGCCGACCCCGACGCCGGCCGCCCTGGCCACCGCGTTCATGGTGAGCGCCTCGACCCCCCGGCGCGCGACCACGCGCTCCGCCGTCGCCAGGATCTTCGCCCGGTTGCGGGCGGCGTCGGCCCGCTCGGCCGATCCCGGCGGCGTGTTGGTCGGCATACCGGAATGCTATCCGGATACTCCTTGACAACCGGATAGCGCTCCGGTTCTCTCGTAACTGGATAGCAATCCGGTTAGGGAGGCGGACGATGATCGATGTCGATCTCGGCATGCTGCTGCTCCGGGCTCCGGTAGGGCTGTTGCTGGCGGGCCACGGCGTGCAGAAGCTGTTCGGCTGGTTCGGCGGCGACGGGCCGGCGGCCACCGGGGAGGCGTTCGAGTCGCTGGGCTACCGGCACGGGCGGGCGATGGCCGTCGTCGCCGGGCTCACCGAGGTCGGCGCCGGGCTCGGGCTGGCCGCCGGGCTGCTCACGCCGCTGGCGGCGGCCGGGGTGATCGGGGTGATGGCCAACGCGGCGGTGTCGGCGCACGGCAGGGCCGGGTTGTGGGCGCAGCACGGCGGCTACGAGTATCCGCTGGTGGTGGCCTCAGTGGCGGCCGGCGTGGCGCTGCACGGGCCGGGGGCGTTCTCGGTCGACGGCGTGGTCGGCCTCGCGGACGGCGGGCTCGGACCGGGGCTCGGCGCTATCGGACTCGGTGTCCTCAGCGCCGTGGCCGTCCTGGCCACCCGCCGAGAGGTCGCGCCGAGGTGACCTCGCGCCCGGCGCTGGTGCTCGTCCTGCTGTGCGCCGCCCAGTTCGTGGTGATCCTGGACACCACGATCGTGAACGTCGCGCTGCCGTCGATCCAGGCCGACCTCGGGTTCGCCTCGCCGTCCGATCTGCAGTACGTGATCTCGCTGTACGCATTGACGTTCGGCGGCTCGCTGATCCTGGCCGGCCGGGCCGCCGACCTGGTCGGCCGCCGCCGGGTGTTCGTCACCGGCCTGGTGGTGTTCGTCGCCGCGTCGCTGGCCTGCGGCCTGGCGGCCGGTCCGGCAACCCTGCTGGCCGCCCGCGCCGCGCAGGGTGTGGCCAGCGCCATGGTGTCGGCGGCCGCGCTGACCCTGCTGACCACGTCGTTCCCCGAGGGCGCCGGCCGGAACCGGGCACTGGGCGCCTGGGGAGCGGTGGGCGGCGCCGCCGGTGCCAGCGGCCTGCTGTTCGGCGGCGTGCTGACCGACCTGGCCGGCTGGCCGTCGGTGTTCTTCATCAACCTGCCGATCGGTCTGGTCGCGGCCGTGTCGGCGTTACGACTGCTCCCCGGGGCGCCGGCGGCCGGTCGCGGCCGGTCGCCGGACCTGCCGGGGGCGGTCACCGTGACGGCCGGGCTCGGGCTGCTGATCTTCGGGCTCACCCGGGCCGAGCAGGGCGGCGTCCTTTCGGGGGACACGGCGGGCGCGTTGATCGGTTCGGTGGCGCTGCTGGCGGCGTTCGTGCTGGTCGAGCGGCGGGTGCGGGCGCCGCTGGTGCGGTTCGGGCTGTTCCGGGTGCCCGGTGTGGCCGGCGCCAACGCCGCCGCCCTACTGCTCAACGCGATCATCGCCTCGAACCTGTTCTTCACCACGCTCTACGTGCAGCACGTACTCGGCTTCACCCCGCTGCTCACCGGCCTGGCGTTCCTGCCGAACAGCGCGCTGGTCGTGGCCGGCTCGGCGGTGGGCTCGCGGCTGGCCGGTCGCCTCGGCACCAGCCCCGTGCTGGCCACCGGCTTCGGCGTGCTCCTGGTCGCCTCGCTGCTGCTCGCGCGCGTGCCCCCGACCGCCGCGAGCTACCCCGTCCACGTCCTACCCGGCTTCGCCCTGACCGGCCTGGGCCTCGGGCTCGCGTTCGTGTCCGTGACCATCGCCGCGACCCGGGGCGTCGACCCCCGCGACCAGGGCCTGGCCTCGGGCACGGTGAACACCGCGCAGCAGGTCGGCTTCGCCGTCGGCATCGCGGCCGTCGTCGGCGCGGCCGGCCCCGACCAGGCCACGGGCTACCTCATCGACGCCGCGCTGGCCGCCGTGGCCCTGACGCTGGCGCTGGTCACACCTGGACGGGGTAGTGCGGCTCGGGGATCTCGGGGCGGATCCGCCGCTCCACCGTGATGCCGTGCCAGATCATGAACACCAGCAGGGTCCAGATCCGGCGGCTGTGGTCGGTCGGCCCGGTGCGGTGCTCGTCGAGCATCCGCTGCACGGCGGCCAGGTCCAGCAGGTGGTCGGTCTGGCTGTCCCGGATGATCCCGGTCGCCCAGGAGTACATCTCGTCGCGCAGCCAGTGCCGGATCGGCACCGGGAAGCCCAGCTTGCGCCGGTGCAGCACGTGCGCCGGCACGATGCCCTCCAGCGCCCGGCGCAGCGCGTACTTCGTCGTCCCCGAGCCGTCGGTACGCCCGGCGATCTTCTCCGCGAGCGGGATCTCGGCGGCCACCTCGAACACCTCGGGGTCCAGGAACGGCACCCGCAGCTCCAGCGAGTTCGCCATGGTCATCTTGTCCGCCTTGACCAGGATGTCGCCGCGCAGCCAGGTGAACAGGTCCACGTGCTGCATCCGGGCCACCGGGTCCCAACCGGCCGACTCGCGGTACCACTTCGCGGTGATGTCGGTGAACGAGCGGCGGGGGTCGTAGGTGCGCAGCACGGTGGCCAGCTCGCCGTCGCGGAAGATCCGGGCGTTGCCGTAGTAGCGGTCCTCCAGGCGCAGCGCGCCCCGGCGCAGCAGGTCCTTGCCGCGCACCCCGTCCGGAATCCTGGTCGACAGCCGGCCCATCGCGCGCCGGACCCCGCCGGGCACCTTCTCGAACGGCGCCAGCGACAGCGGCTCGCGGTAGATCGTGTACCCGCCGAACAGCTCGTCGGCGCCCTCCCCGGAGAGCACCACCTTGACGTGCTGGCGGGCCTCCCTGGCCACGAACCACAGCGGGACCAGCGCCGGGTCCGCCACCGGGTCGTCCAGGTACCAGACGATCAGCGGCAGGGCGTCCATCAGCTCGTCCGGCTTGACCGTCCGGATGACGTGGCGCACCCCGATCGCGGCGGCCGACTCGGCGGCCACGTCCACCTCGGAGTAGCCCTCCCGGTCGAAGCCGGTGGTGAAGGTGATCAGGTTCGGGTTGTGCTCCTTGGCCAGCGCCGCGATCGCGGTGGAGTCGATGCCGCCGGACAGGAACGCCCCGACCGTGACGTCCGCGCGCATGTGCTTGGCCACCGAGTCGCGCATGGCGTCCGCGACCCGCCCGTACAGCGCGTCCTTCTCGGCCGGGCTCGACACGGGTGTGGGGGAGAACACGGGCGTGAAGTACCGCTCGGTGACCGGCTCCTCGCCGGGGCGCACGGTGAACAGCGTGCCGGACTCCACCCGCCGGATCTCCCGGTGCATGGTGGCCGGCTCGGGCACGTACTGCATCAACAGGTAGTGCTGCAGCGCCGGCTCGTCCAGCGACAGCACCGGGGCCAGCTCCTGCAGGCTCTTCTTCTCGCTGGCGAACGCGGTGCCGTCCGGGCCGGTCATGGTGAACAGCGGCTTGATGCCGAACGGGTCGCGGGCGCCGAACAGCACCTTCTCCTGGGCGTCCCAGATCAGGAACGCGAACATGCCGCGCAGCCTGGCCACCGCCGCCGGCCCCCAGTGGTGGTAGGCCGCGACGACCACCTCGCTGTCGCCGTCGGTCGCGAACTCGGCGCCGTGCTCGGCGATGAGCTGTTCGCGCAGCTCCAGGTAGTTGTAGACCTCGCCGTTGTAGACCAGCGTGTAGCGCCCGTGCGCGTAGCGCAGCGGCTGGTGCGAGCGGTCCAGGTCGATGATGGACAGCCGGTTGAAGCCGAGCACCACGTCCTGGTCGTGCCACTCGCCGGTCTCGTCGGGGCCCCGGTGCCGCGCGCAGCGCAGCGCGCCGGTCACCTCGCTGGCCCGTGCGGGCGCGTCAGCCCGCGCCGTCAGCAGTCCCAGTAGCCCACACACGCGGCCGTACGCCCCTTCCAGCTCGCCGGCAGGAACCCGCAGAGTACGCCCGCCCCGTGGGGCACCTCACGTGCGGCGGGTGGGCCCCAGCGGCGCCGACGCCGCCGGCGTTCTATAGGCTGCCCGACGAGTAGTCGCTGTTCCGCCGGATGGCGGGGCGGGCGGCGGTGAACACGTGTGGGAGGCAGCGAAAGGTGAGGGGCACCCGGTTCGGGCGGGCGATCAAGATCGCCGGCCTGGCCGCCGTCGTGGCGGTCTCGGCGAGCGGATGTTCGTTCCAGGAAGTCATCCGCTTCGGCTGGCCGGAGGGTGTCACCCCGCAGGCCACCGAGATGCGCCACCTGTGGACCACGCTGGTGATCGCCTCGCTGGTCGTCGGCGTGATCGTCTGGGGGCTGACCGTCTGGACGGTGATCTTCCACCGCAAGCGCGGCGACGGCGAGCTGCCGACGCAGTTCCAGTACAGCCTGCCGGTGGAGATCGTCAGCGTGGTGCTGCCGACGATCATCGTGGCCGGCATCTTCGGCTACACGGTGCTGGTGCAGAACGACGTCGACAAGGCGGTCGCCAAGCCCGACGTCAAGGTCGGGGTCAACGCGTTCCAGTGGAACTGGGAGTTCACCTACCCGGAGAACCCGACCGGCCGCGACATCAGGACGCTGGGCACCAGCGGCACCATCCCGATCCTGGTGCTGCCCACCGACCGCAGCATCGAGTTCACGCTGGACTCCAAGGACGTGATCCACTCCTTCTTCGTGCCGGAGTTCCTGTTCAAGCGGGACGTCTTCCCGGACCCGGAGAAGAACAACCAGGACAACACGTTCGTGATCGACAAGATCGAGAAGCAGGGTGCCTTCGTCGGGCGCTGCGCCGAGCTCTGCGGCAGCTACCACTCCGCGATGAACTTCGAGGTGCGCGCGCTGAGCCCGGACCTCTACGACCGCTACCTGAAGCTGCGCACCCAGACCAACCCGATCACCGGGGTGCCGAACTCCGCGGGTGAGGCGCTGGCCGCGCTCAACTGCGGCGAGCTGTGCGCCCCGCAGGCCATCACCACCTATCCGTTCCACACCGAGCGCACCCAACGCGGCGCGTCGGTACGGACCAACAGCTGAGGCTTGGGCAGCCCGGAAAGGATGGCGGTGCAATGAAGGTCGAGTCACGCATCTTCGAGATCTGCACGGTGTTCTTCTTCGTCTGCGCCGTGGTGTACTGGCTGCTCTCCTACGAGCCGGTCGGCATCGTCGGCCTGACCCTCACCGGCGGCCTCTCGCTGATCATCGGCACCTACTTCCGGTTCGTGTCCCGCCGGCTGGAGGGGCGCCCGGAGGACAATCCGGAGGCCGAGGTCGCCGACGGCGCCGGCGACATGGGGTTCTTCAGCCCGGGCAGCTACTGGCCGATCGGGGTGGCCTTCGCCGTCGCGATGGCCGGGGTCAGCGTCGCCTACTGGCTGCCATGGGCCATCGTCATCTCCGGGGTGGTCCTCCTGATCATGGTGGGTGGCCTGCTCTTCGAGTATCACCTACCGCCGTCCGGGCACTAGATCACCAGGCCTGGGGGTGATCTCCAGCCCTCGGCTCATCCTGCGAACGCTCACCGCCGCCGAGGCGGAGCGAGCGCTGGACGGGCCCGCGTCGGACCGTCCGGGTTTCGCGGACGGTTATCCGTCCACGTTCGCCACCGAAGTGCTCCGCCTGGTGGCCCTGTATCCGGCGACCGATCACAACCTCGGCGGCGGCATGCCGGACCTGGGGCCGTGGCTGGTCGAGCGGCGCTCCGACAACGCGATCATCGGGACGGTCAGCTGCGCGCGGATGACCGACCCTTCGGCGGTCACCGTCGGCTACGACCTGGCGCCGTCCTGCTGGGGTGAGGGCTACGCCACCGAGGCGCTCACCGCGGTGGTCGCGCACCTGCTCAGCGTGCCGGCGGTGTGGCGGGTGTGCGCCGAGGCGCGCGCCGACCACCTGGCCAGCCGGCGGGTGATGGAGAAGTCGGGGCTGCGCTGGATGCGCGACGAGGTGGTCGAGCACGACGGCAGGGACGTCAAGCTCGCGCACTACGCGATCGACCGCCCCGGCCCGCTCTAGGGCCGGTGGGTCACGGCGGCCACGAGGCGAGCGGGTGCGGGTCCGGAGGGGTGTCCTCATCGGAGCGTCCGCCCCCGAGCACGGCGGCGCCGGTGGTGTAGAGCAGGCGGCTGCCGCTGTCGACCAGCGCCCGCGCGCCGGGCAGGTCCGCGTCGCCGAGCGGGGCGCCGGCGTGCACGACCAGGTCGTACCCGGCGGCCGCGGTGGTCAGCGAGGGCGGGTCGAGCAGGTCGCCGGCCACCGTCGGGTACGCGTCCGGGAGCGGGCGGCCGCCGGGGCGGTGCAGGGCGGCGACGTCGTGGCCGGCCGCCGTGAGGGCCGAGGCCGCGCGCGAGCCGATGTAGCCGGTGGCGCCGATGACGAGGACCTTCATGCGGGTACGACCTCCGTGGTGAGCAGCTGCGTCGTGCCGGTCTCGGCGGCCCGCGCGATCGCCTCGAGCGTGCGCTGGATCCGGGCCGCGGTGTGGAACGTGGGCAGCTCGGCCGGGCCGCCGTCGAGTGCGCGGCCGAGCAAGCGGTAGAGGCCGGCGACGTTCGCGGCCGGGTCGTCCGGAACACCCGGGGGCGCGACCCGGTACCGCTCCGGGACGGCCAGCTCTCCCGGCGTGCCGCCGGCCGGCGCGAACCGGACCCGCCAGGACGCCCAGTTGCTGTAGTGGCCGGGGCTCGCGGGCGTGACCGTCAGCGTGCCCTCGGTGCCGGTGAGCCGCAGGTGAAAGCCGTCCGGGGCGGAGCCGTTGCCGCCCTGCAGGGTGATCGAGGCGACCGCGCCGCCGGCGAACCGCCCGGCGACGGCCACCTGGCCGGCGACCTCGTTCGCGACCGCCTCGCCGGTCTCCACGCCGGTCTCCACGAGGCGCACCCGATCGTGCCGGTTCGCGGTCACGGCGGCGACCTCGGCCAGCTCGCCGGCGACCAGCTCGACGGCCGCGACCGTGTGGCCGACCATGATCGTGAGCACGTCGTTGGCGGTGCCGGCCGCCGTGCCCCAGGCCAGGTCGCGGAGGATCCGGCTGCCGCCGAGCGGATCGGCGCCGCCCGTGAACGCGACCGACTCCACCGCTCCGAGGCGCCCCTGCCTGACCAGGTCGCGGACGAAGCGGGCGCCGGGGGAGGCGTACACCTGCAGGCCGATCGCGTGCCGCACGCCGGCCGCGTCCGCCTTCGCGGCCAGCTCGGCCGCCTCGCCGGCGGTGACCGTGAGCGGCCACTCGACGAGCACGTGCTTGCCGGCGTCGAGCGCGGCCCGGACGGCCGGCGCGTGGTCGGGCGCCTTCACCGACACGACGACGAGGTCGACGTCGGGGTGGTTGGCCAGGGCGGGGGCGCCGGCGAAGGCGTGCCGCGCCCCGAACGCGTCGGCGGCCGCTCTGGCGCTCGCTTCGCGCGTCGTGGCGACCGCCACGAGCTCGTACTCGTCGAGCCCGGCCAGCGCCGGCACGTGCGCCGAGGCGGCCCACCCGCGCGTCGCGCTGGCGCCGACGATCCCGACCCGGATCCTGTCGGTCATGGCTGTCCCTTCTAGTTTTGTATCTGCCGGTACGAAACTAGCGATGTCCGATCGGGCCGGTCAAGGGGGTAACGTACCGAGAGGTAAAAAACTGGGGAGGGTTACGCGATGGCCGGTGGGCGGCCGCGCGCGTTCGACGAGGACGCCGCGCTGGACCGGGCGCTGGAGGTGTTCTGGCGCCAGGGGTACGAGGGCACGGCGCTGTCCGACCTCACCGAGGCGATGGGAATCAACCGGCCCAGCCTCTACGGCGCCTTCGGCAACAAGGAGGCGCTGTTCCGCCGGGTGCTGGACCGCTACATCGACGGGCCGGGCGGGTTCGCCGCCGCCGCGCTGGCCGAGCCGCGCGCCCGGGACGTGGTCGAGCGGATCCTGACCGGGGCGGTGGGGCTGACCACCGACTCGGGGCACCCGGGGTGCCTGAGCGTGCACAACGTGCAGGCCTGCGGCACGGACTGCGAGCCGGTGCGCAAGGCGGTGGTCGACCGCCGCACCGCCGCGTGGGCCGCGCTCCGGGAGCGGCTGGAGCGGGCGCGGGACGAGCGCGATCTGCCCCGCGACGCCGACCCGGCCGCCCTGGCCCGGTACGTCCTCACGGTCTCCGACGGCATCGCCACCCAGGCGGCCAGCGGCGCCACCCCCGATGACCTGCGGAGGGTCGTCGACATCGCGCTGGCGGCCTGGCCGTACGGGTAACGGTCAGGCCCGGGTGGCGAGGCCGAACAGGGTCACCAGCTCGCGGGCGTACGCGGGGAGGTCCAGCTCGGGCTTGGTGCGCAGCAGGAACGGCAGCCGGTCCAGCGAGCGCTGGATGGTCGCGGCCATCACGAACGTGTCGAAGCTCCGGAACTCCCCGCCGGCCTGGCCTCGGCGCAGGATGTCCTGGATGTGGCCGAGCACGCCACGGTCGGTGTCGGCGTCGTACGCGGCGTCGTGACCCTCCTCGTCGTGCAGCGCCGCGAAGATCGACTGCAGCGCGCGCATCCGGGTGCGGTGGGCGTCCACGAAGGCGACCACGCCGGTGAGGTAGGCGCGCAGTTGGTCGGCGGCGGTGCCGGTGGGTGGGCTCGGCGGCGCGCCGGGTGGCTGGTTGATCGGGCGGCTGGCCGGCTCCACGTCCGCCCGGGCGAGCAGGAACCTGTCGATCGAGGCGTACACGTCGGCCACCACGGCCTTGACCAGCTCGTCCTTGCCGGCGAAGTGGTAGGAGATGAGCCGGGTGCTGCTCAGGCCGCCGCGCTCGGCGATCCGGGCGAACGTGGTGCGGCGGTAGCCGAGGGCGGCGATGGTCTCGATCGTGGCGGCGATGATCTGCGCGCGCCGGGCCGTCGCCGCGGCGGTCGGTTCGGGTGCGGACACGGGGTGGCTTCCGTCGGAGGGGTCGGTTGCGAGCGATTTACTCAGCCAAGTAAGTTCGCCGCGGTGAGCATAACCGAGCACCGACCGACGGCCGGCAACCGGAAGGCGGCGTGGGCGTTGGTCGTCCTCGCGCCGGTCAGCGCGGAGGTGACGTTCAGCGGCGTGACGATGCCGGCCATGTGGCTGCTGCTGCCGGCGCTGGTGGTGATGTACGGCGCGGGCGTGCTGTTGCTGCGTGAGCTGGTCGTCCGGTTCGGCGGGGGATGGCCCAGCCTGGTGGTGGCGGGGCTGGTCTACGAGCTGGTCGAGGACGGCATCGGCCTGCAGGCGCTGACCAGCCCGAAGCTGTACAACGCGGCCGACTGGGGGCCGAGGGTCCTCGGGTTCAACACCACGTACTGGGAGTCGCAGATCGGGTACCACGTCGTGTTCAGCGTGCTCATCCCGGTGCTGCTCGCCGACCTGCTCTTTCCCGGTCATCGTGGCCGTCCGTACTTGCGGCGCGGTGGCCTGGTCATGGCCGGGGTCGGGGCGGTCGTCGGGGTAGCGCTGTTGCGGGTGGGGATCGCCGGTACCGAGGATCCCGGCTACCAGGCACCGCTGCCGGTGGTGCTCGGGATCCTGGTGGCGGTCGCGGTGCTCCTGGTCGTCGCGCTGCGGGTGCTGCCGGGCGGGGTTCGCGGGCCGGTGCCGGCGGGCCACGCGCCCCGGCCGGCCGTGGTGGCGCTCGTCGCGGGGGCGGCGTGCGCGTGCTTCCTCGGCCTGCTGATGCCGGCCGGCCTGCCGCCCGACGGGCCGGCGATCGGCAGCGGCGGGTGGGTGCTCGTTCCGATGGCGCTGGCCGCCGTCGTCGCGGTCGGTACCGGGGTGGCGGTCCGCCGGTGGTTCACGGCGCCCAACTGGTCGGACGGCTACCGGGTCTGGCTGGCCGGCGGTGCCCTGATCGGCCGCACGCTCTACGTGGTGGTCACCGCCCCGGCGGCGAACGACTACCGGTGGGGGCCGGCCGGCGTCGCGATCGGCATCGGGACGGTGATGATCGCGGCCATGGCGTACCTGCTGGCCCGCCTGTCCCGCCGCGTCACGGCCGGTTCAGGCCGCGGCCTGCAGTAGCGCCATCAGGCTGGTGCGGTTGGTCACGCCGAGCTTGCGGTAGACGTTCTGCAGGTGCTTGTGCACCGTGCGCGGGCTGATGGCCAGGCTGCGGGCGATCTCCCGGTCGGTCAGGCCGCCGGCCAGCCTGTCGCACACCGTGCGCTCGGCCGGGGTGAGGCCGGGCAGCGCCGCCCGGGCGGCGGCCAGGTCGTTCACGTGCCGTTCCAGCAGCCGAGCGGAGGCGGCCAGCTCGGCGAGCCGGGCGTTGCGGTCCATCGCCTGCGCGACATGCGGGGCGATCAGTTCGAGGATGGCCCGGTCGCGCGCGGAGAAGCCGCGCCGGGAGCGGTTGAACGTGAGGTTCGTTCCGTACCGGGGATCCAGGCTGACCAGGCACATCAGCTGGTCGAGCGTGCCTCGGGCGGCGTAGAAGTCGACGAACAGCGGCAGCCGGCGCAGCTCGGCCGGCGCGGCCAGGTCGGACAGCGCGATGGGGCTGCCCAGCATCAGCTTGCCCGAGCGGTAGGCGGCCAGGCCCGGGTGCTGGTCGAACACCGCGTGGAAGTCCGAGGAGCCGCTGATGTTCTGCTCGGCCGGTACCACGGCCGCCGCCACCAGCCGCTCGGAGCGGTGGTCCACCCTGGTGTAGGCCGTCACGTCGGCGCCGACCAGGCGGCCCAGCTCGGCCAGCACCTCCACGGGCGGCGCGGTGCCGGGCCCGGTCGGCTCGGAGTTGAGCGCGTACACCAGGTCCAGCACCCGCCGCAGGTCCTTCGACCCGACCGTATGCATACCGGCCATTGTGCCGGTATCCGCTGGTCGAGCGCGCGCAATATCTTAGGTCTGGCCGGCCGTGACCGTGACCGGCGCCCGCCTGGGCGCTGTGTTCTCGCCTCACTCGCCGGCGGGGCTCGATGCGCGCTCTTCGCGGGGTTGATCGGGTACCGGTGCGGGTCGCGCGGTAGCTAGAACCGAGCCAGCCAGGATGAGCAGGAACGCGATGACGATCGACGCGGTGAGTGGCTCACCGAGCAGCGCGACCCCGGCGGCGACCGCGACCGCCGGGTTCACGTAGGTGAACACCATCGCGCGGGTCGTCCCGACCTCCCGGATCAGCTCGAAGAACACCACGAACGCCACCGCCGTGCACAGCACCGCCAGCCCGCCCAGCGCGGCCAGCACCTCGACCGGCGGTACCTCGACCGGCCAGGTCAGCGTCGCCGGCACGGTGTACACCAGCGCGGCCAACGTCAGGCAGGCGGCGGTCAGGGTGATCGTGGGAACCTCGGCCAGCTTGTGCGCGGCGACCACCGGGGCGCTGGCGTAGCCGACGGCCACCAACAGCATCTCCGCCACCGACCAGCCGGTGCCGCCGCCCAGGTGCGGCACCGCCAGCAGGGCCACCCCGGCGAGCCCGACACCGAGCCCCACCCAGCGCGCCGGGCCGAGCCGTTCGGTGTCGCCGAGCAGCCGCGACAGCACCACCGCGATGATCGGCACGGCCGCGATGAGCAGGCCGGTCATCGAGCTGGTCAGCGTGCGCTCGGCGTCGGAGAGCAGCCACCACGGGCCGATGATCTCCAGCCCGGCGAAGAACAGCACCGGCCGCCAACGCCGGCGCAACGCGGCCCACCCGCCGGCCCGCGCGGCCAACGGAAGCAACACCACGGCACCGACCGCCGTGCGGGCGAACACCAGCACCGGCACCGACACGCCCTGCACCGCCACCTTGATCATCAGGTACGGGATGCCCCAGAGCAGGCACATCGCCGCGAACAGAACCCACCCTCGCCGAGTCACAGCGTCCCATCCGTTCCAGGGCACCGACCGTCGGCGGCCCGACGACCAGCGTCGCCGTCACACCACCGCGATGTCTTGAACGCTGTTGCGGAACGCCCCGGGTGTGACGCCCAACACGCGGCGGAACCACCGGGTCAGGTGGGCCTGGTCGGCGAACCCGACGGCGGCCGCCAGCTCGGACGGCCGGGCGCCGCGCTCCAGCAGCCCGCGCGCCCTGGCCACCCGGTGCTGCGCCAGCCAGGCATACGGCGGCATCCCGACCTCCGCGCGGAACGCCCGCACCAGCTGGTACCGGGACAGCCCCAGCCCGGCCGCGATCTCGGCCAGCGACGGCGGGTCCACCACCTGGTCGCCCAGCCGCGCCATCACCCGGTGCGCCACCGCGCCGACCGGACGCGCCTGACCATCCGGCCCCGGCACGGCATGCCGGCGCACCAGCGTGGCCAGCACCCCGCACAGCCGCGCTTCCACCTCGAGCGCATCGACACCCCCGGTCCGACGAGCCATCGCCGCATGCACCGCGCACAGCTCGCGGGCCAGCGGCGGATCGTGGATCACCAGGTCGCGGAAGCGCGTGCGCCGGCCCGGCGACCCGGCAAGCTCACCGAGCAGCGCCGCCGACGGGTACATCACCCGGTAGGCGAACCCCGCCCGCCGCGCCGGCGCCCCGGTGTGCACCTCCTCGGGCTCGACCACCACCAGCGTCCCGGGCCCGGCGTAGTGGGCCTCGCCTCGGTAACACACCACCTCGCGGCCCACCGTGCACGCGCCCACCGCGAACTCCTCGTGCATGTGCGGGGCGTAGCTGCGTCGCACCAACTGGGCGTGCATGAGGTCCATGGCCGGCCCGCCACCGGCGCTGACCCGCGTCCACACCGCCCAGTCCTTCGGCAGGCCGGTCATCAGCGCCGAGACTACTCCGGGCTCACTCGCCCCAGCGGGACGCGGCGGTCCCGGCCTCGATCAGGGACACCCCGCCCTCCGCGCGCTCCCTGGCCAGCTCGCCCGGCAACGTGTAGCGCTCGGCCTTCTCCGGGCGCGCCCTGACCTGCGCGACGATCTCGTCGGCGAGCGTGCGCGCCATCGCCAGCCGGGGATACGCGGCGTGGATCGCGGCGGCCACCTCGTCGGTGACGATCTCGACCCGCCAGCCGAAGTCCATCCGGATGCCGGTGTACGTCAGCGCGGCCACCGGGCCTCGGCGCTCCGCGATCCCGGGCGAGGTGTGCAGCGCGATCGCCTCCCACACGGTGTCCACCTCGGCGGCGGTCAGCCCGCGCTCGGTGAGGAACTCGGCGGCCAGGTCGGCGCCGTCCACCTCGAACCGCTGGGTGCCGTTGCCCCGCTCGCTGAGCCCGACGTCGTGCAGCAGGGAGGCCAGGAACGTCAGCCTGGCGTCGTAGTCCTCGCCGTCGCGCATGCCCTCGTGCTCGGCCAGCAGCCGGGCGAACAGGTAGCCGCGGATGCTGTGGTTGGCCACCGGGGTCGACTCGATGCCCCGAATCCACTCGACCGTGGCGGTGGACAGCTCGTCGGTGGGAAGCGCGATCACGGGTTGAAGATCACTGATGTTCGTCACCCGTCGATCCTCGCTCGCCGCGCCCGGGACCCGTGAGAGACGAACCTGCCACGGTGCCCGTGTATTCGGACGCCGTCGGAGACCAAAAAAGGGGCGTCTCCGACCTGATCGGAGACGCCCCTTCGTGGTGTCCAGTGCTCAGCCGTCGACGTCCTTAGGCCGGCCGACCAGCTCGCGGGTCTCGTCCCGCTGCTCGGACTCGGCGCCGTGGCCGTTGCCGTTCTGCTCGGCGCGGGCGGCGGCCAGCTCGGCCGACTGCTCCGGCGGGTCCGGGCGCAGCAGCGAGCCGGGCACCGGGTGGCCGGCGGAACCGAGCTGGTTCATCCGCTTGGGCACCGGGGCGCCCTGGTACTCCAGCGGGATGGCGTGGCCGTGCGAGTCGACCCCGGCCAGCGGCTGGTGCACCTCGATGAACTCACCGTGCGGCAGCCGCTTGATGATGCCGGTCTCCACACCGTGCTCCAGCACCGCCCGGTCGCTGCGCTGCAGCCCGATGCAGATCCGGTACGTCACCCAGTAGGCCAGCGGCGGGAGCAGCAGGATGCCGATCCTGCCCGCCCAGGTGGTGGCGTTCAGCGAGATGTTGAACTTGTCGGCGATGATGTCGTTCGCGCCGAGCAGCAGCAGCCAGCCGTAGAACGTGATGGCCATCACGCCCAGCGAGGTGCGTACCGGCACGTCCCTGGGCCGCTGCAGCAGGTTGTGCAGCGCGTTGTCCTTGGTGAACTTCCGCTCGATCATCGGGTACGCGGCCGCCAGGCCGTGGATCAGCGGCAGGAACAACGGGCTGGCCCAGAAGGCCGGCGGTATCAGGTAGGTGTGCGCGATGTCGATCTCCCAGGGCGGGAAGATCCGCAGCATGCCCTCGGTGAACAGCACGTACCAGTCCGGCTGGGAGCCGGCGGAGATGTGTGCCGCGTTGTACGGGCCGAAGTTCCAGATCGGGTTGATCTGGAAGATCCCGCCCATGATGGCGATCACGCCGACGTTGACCGCGAAGAACGCGCCGCCCTTGGCCGCGAAGGTGGGCATGATCCGGATGCCGACCACGTTCTTCTCGGTGCGGCCGGGGCCGGGGAACTGGGTGTGCTTCTGGTACCAGACCAGGCCCACGTGCACCGCGATGAGCGCCAGCAGGATGCCCGGCAGCAGGAGCACGTGCACGATGTAGAGCCGGGGGATGAGCTCGGTGCCAGGGAACTCACCGCCGAAGATCAGCCAGTGCACCCAGGTGCCCATCACCGGGACCGAGAGCACGAACCCGGACATGATCCGCAGGCCGGTGCCGGAGAGCAGGTCGTCGGGCAGCGAGTAGCCGGTGAAGCCCTCCAGGAAGCCCATCAGCAGCAGCACGACGCCGATCAGCCAGTTCGTCTCGCGCGGCTTGCGGAACGCTCCGGTGAAGAACGTCCGGAACATGTGCACCATCATCGCGGCCATGAACAGCAGCGCCGCCCAGTGGTGCACCTGGCGCACGAACAGCCCGCCGCGCACGTCGAAGGAGATCTCCAGCGCGCTCTCGTACGCCCGGGACATGCCCAGGCCGCGCAGGTTGTCGAACACCCCGTTGTAGGTGACCTCCTCCATCGAGGGGTCGAAGAACAGCCCGAGGTAGGTGCCGGAGAGCAGCAGCACGATGAAGCTGTACAGGGCGATCTCGCCGAGCATGAACGACCAGTGCGTCGGGAAGACCTTGTTGAACTGCTTGCGCAGCCCGCCGGCCGGGTGGAACCGCTGGTCGAGCTCGTCCAGTCCCTCGGCGGCCTTGGCCTTCAGACCCCCCGAGCTTGTCGTGGGGGTGGTGATGGAACTCATGATCTCCGCTCCCAGAAGCCAGGTCCGACAGCCTCGTTGAAATCGCCTCTCGCTATGAAGTATCCCTCGCTGTCCACGGTGATGGGAAGTTCGGGAAGCGCGCGGGTGGCCGGGCCGAAGATGGGCTTGCCGTACTCGGTCGCCAGGAACTGCGACTGGTGACACGGGCAGAGGATCCGGTTCGTCTGCGCCTCGTACAGCGAGGTCGGGCAGCCGAGGTGGGTGCAGACCTTGGAGTAGGCATAGTAGTCGCCGTAGTGGTAGTCCTCCTGGCCGGCGCGCTGGGTGACCCGCTCACCGGGGCGCAGCCGGATGAGCATCACCGGCGCGTCGGAGGCGTGCAGCGCCTTGTCCAGCTTGTGCGGGTCCTCCAGGTCGGAGAGCCGGAACGGGAACACCGTCTCCATGGAGGCCGCGTCCAGGTCCTCCGGCCGCACCCGGACCTCGATCTTGTTCTTGATGACCTCTTCGGACGAGACGCCGGTGTCGCGGCGCAGGTAGACCTTCTCGCCGTTCTCCGGCGCCCACGGGGTCACCCACAGCGCGGCCTTGTCGCCGCCCTTCCACGGGTTGCGGACCAGGCCGCCGAGCGCGACCACGCCGAACCCGAGCCCGAACACCCCGCCGGCCAGCCCGAGGGAGCGCTTGATCAGCGACCGGCGGGCGATGCCGGTGCCCTTGCCGGCGCTGGCCAGCTGCGCCATCACGGTGCGGCGCTCCAGCTCGCCGGAGCGGCCGTCGTGGCGCTGCTGCACCGCGATCTCGTCCGGGAAGAACTTCTTGACGTAGGCGATCAGGCCCATGCCGATGCCCAGCACCGCGACGCCGAAGCTGGCCCCGATGATCGGTGTGTACATCGAGTAGATGAGGTGGCCCGGCTGGTTCGGCGGCACGTAGTGGAACGGCCAGAACAGGAACGCGGCCAGGAACACCAGCCCGGCCAGCCCGGAGATCAGGAACCAGCCGGCGACGCCGCGCTCGGCGCGCTTCTCGGCGCGGGTGCCGGGGACCGGCCACCTGTTGGCGTTGCGCGCCACCACCACGTCGTCGAGCTCGCCGGCCAGCGTGGCCAGCTGCTCCTCGCTCATGTCGTCCAGCTCGGCCTCGGTCGGCCGCCGAGCCGGACTCTGCGACCCGTCGGTCATGCCTTCGCTCCCAACCACAGTGTGACGGCAACCAACGCGGTGATGCCGACGATCCAGGCGATCAAACCCTCGGACACCGGCCCGATGCCGCCGAGCGGGTTACCGCCGGGGTTGTTCTGCCCGTCCGAGACCGACTTGACGTAGGCGATGATGTCCTTCTTCTCCTCCGGCGCGAGCTGGCGGTCGGAGAAGTGCGGCATGTTCTGCGGGCCGCTGAGCATCGCGGTGTAGATCTGGTCCTCGCTGGCCGGCGCGAGCGGCGGCGCGTACTTCCCGGAGGACAGCGCGCCGCCCTGGCCGGTGAAGTTGTGGCACGAGGCGCAGTTCAGCCGGAACAGCTCGCCGCCCCGGGCCGGGTCGCCGCCGCGCAGCGCCAGCCCGTGCTCCGCCGGCCGCTCCGGCCCACCGCCGTTGGCCTGCACGAACGCCGACAGCGCGTCGGTGTTGCGCCGGCCCTCCTCGGTGTTCTGGTCGAACTCGGCGAGCGGGTGCTTGCGCTCGGCCTGCGCCTCCTGGCGGGCCAGCGGCATCCGTCCGCTGGAGACCTGGAAGTAGGTGGCCGCCGAGCCGGCCCCGATCAGGCTGGGACCGCGGTCCGCGACGCCCTGCAGGTTGGAGCCGTGGCAGCTGATGCAGTGGTTGTTGAACACCTGCTGGCCCTGGGCCACGAGCGCGGAGTCGTCCGCCGCGACGGCGGTCTGCGGCTGCGGGGCGAACGCGGCGTAGAGCCCGCCGGAGCCCAGCAGCGCGAACCCGAGCGCCAGGGCGGCCGCCACGCGGCGGTGCAGCTTGGTCCGTGCGGATCGGCCCTTCGAACGGCTCAGTGTGGTGGTGGTTCTCATCGCGGAGTCTTGAACCCTCGCTGTCAGGTCGGGCGCTCGAGGAGCGGTCAGCGGATGAAGTAGATCACGGAGAACAGGCCGATCCAGACCACGTCGACGAAGTGCCAGTAGTACGACACCACGATGGCCGCGGTGGCCTGGGCCGGGGTGAACTTGCTGAGCTTGGTGCGGATCAGCAGGTAGACGAAGGCGATCAGGCCGCCCGTGACGTGCAGCGCGTGGAAACCGGTGGTCAGGTAGAACACGGTGCCGTACGCGCTGGACGGGATCGTGGTGTGGTGCTCCGTGATCAGCACCCGGTACTCGTTGACCTGGCCGAGGACGAACGCGGTGCCCATCACCAGGGTGATCAGGTACCAGCGGCGCAGCCCGAACACGTCACCGCGCTCGGCGGCGAACACGCCGTACTGGCAGGTGAACGAGGACGCGACCAGGATGATCGTGACGACCAGCGCGTACGGCACGTTGAGCTCGGTCGGCGGTGGCGGCCACTCGCCGACGTTCTGCGCTCGCGCGGTGAAGTAGATGGCGAACAGCCCCGCGAAGAACATCAGCTCGCTGGAGAGCCACACGATGGTCCCGATGCTGACCATGTTCGGGCGGTTCAGCGAGTGGATACGCTGGCTGATGTTGGGCGCTGCCGTCGTCACGTGGGTCATTATTACCCGCGCGTTTCGCCCGAGTGGCTCAGGGTTGCGCACGGTGAGTCATGGGTGTGGTAGCTCACTGTGGCGATGGGTACGCCGGACCCGGCCTGGCCTATTATTTGCGCCGCACCGACCTGGGAGGAAGCTGACCGCCGTGAGCAACGCAGTCGACACGGGGAGGCCGGCACGCACGGTGCTCGTCCTCAGCCACCGGCCCGCCGTGCGAGAGTCGATCATCACGGCCGTCGGCCGCCGACCCGCCCCGGACGTGGGCAGGGTGCGGTTCCTGGAGGCCGAGAACGTGGCCGAGGTGCTGGCCGCGATGGACTCCGGCCAGGTGGACCTGGCGATCCTGGACGGCGAGGCGCAGCCCACCGGCGGCATGGGCCTGTCCCGCCAGTTGAAGAACGAGATCACCGACTGTCCTCCGATCGTGGTGGCCGTGCAGCGCCGCGACGACCGCTGGCTGGCCACCTGGTCGCAGGCCGACGCCGTGCTGGTGCACCCGCTGGACCCGCTGGCGGCCGCCGAGACGGTGGCCGAGGTGTTGCGCGGCGTTGGTGATTCCTCAGCCGCACCGGCCGTGCGCGGCTGATAACCGTCTCGGCGATGTGACGGGATAGACATGAGTACAGAGACCGGCGTGCCGGAGCGGAGCTGGCCGGGGCTGCTCGGCCAACTGCTCGGCGGCACCGACCTGACCGCGGCCGACACCGCGTGGGTGATGGACCAGGTGCTGGCCGGCGACGCCAGCGACGTGCGGCTGGCCGGCTTCCTGATCGCGCTGCGCGGCAAGGGCGAGACCGCCGAGGAGATCGCCGGGCTGGCCGAGGCGATGCTGGCGCGCGCCCGCCGGGTCACCCTCACCGCCCCGGCGGTGGACGTGGTCGGCACCGGCGGCGACCACTCGCAGAGCGTGAACATCTCCAGCATGTCCGCCATCGTGGTGGCCGCCGCCGGGGTGCCCGTGGTCAAGCACGGCAACCGGGCGGCGTCCTCGCGCTCCGGCGCCGCCGACCTGCTCGAGGCGCTCGGCGTGGCCATCGAGCTGTCGCCGGGCGCGGTGGCGCGCTGCGTGGCCGAGGTGGGCGTGGGCTTCTGCTTCGCCCCGGCGTTCCACCCCGCCATGCGCCACGCCGGCCCGGTGCGCAGCCAGCTGGGCGTGCCGACCGCCATGAACGTGCTCGGCCCGCTGACCAACCCGGCGCAGCCCCCGGCCGGCCTGGTCGGCTGCGCGGACCCCCGGCTGGCCCCGGTGCTGGCCGCCGTGCTGGCCGGCCGAGGTGGCTCGGCGCTGGTGGTGCGTGGCGACGACGGGCTGGACGAGATCACCACCACCAGCACCACCTCGGTGTGGGTGGTGGCCGGCGGCGCGGTGCGGCGGGAGACGCTGGACGCGGCCGAGCTGGGCGTGCCCCGGGCGACGGCGTCCGACCTGCGCGGCGGGGACGCGGCGGTCAACGCCGAGGTGACCCGCCGGCTGCTGGCCGGGGAGAAGGGGCCGGTCCGCGACGCCGTGCTGGTGAACGCGGCCGCCGCCGTCGCCGCCTTCGGCGGGCTGCGCGGCGAGCTGACCGCCGAGGTCCGCGCCGGCCTGGACAGGGCGGCCCACGCCGTCGACTCCGGGGCGGCGGCCGACCTGCTGGAGCGCTGGGCGACGTTGTCCCAGAAGCTCGCCGCCTCGCCCGACGAGGACTGACCAGGGCGTGCCGATCTCCCGGGACGTCCTGTTCCGCCTGGTCACGAACGAGCGCCTGGAGCGGGCCGTGCGGTCCGTACCGCCGGGGGAGCGGCTGGCCTGGAAGGCGGCCTCGCGCTACGTCGCCGGCACCACCTTCGAGGACGCGGCCCGGGTCGCCCGCCGGCTGCGCGAGCACGGGGTGGCGTGCGCCATCGACCGGTTCGGCGAGCTGGTCGAGGACGCCTCGATGGCGCGCCGGGTGGCCGACGGCTACCTGCGGCTGGCCGGCGAGCTGACCGGGCTGCCGGACGGGACGTGGCTGGCGGTGGACCTCTCGCACCTGGGCCTGGACGTGGACCCACGCGGATGCGCCGACCACCTGGCGGCGATCGCGCGGGCGTTGCCGGAGGGCCGGCGGATCCAGGTCGGCGCCGAGGACACCGCCCGGACCGACGCGGTCCTGACCTGCGTGCTCGACGTGGCTGCCCGCGACCTGGCCGACCGGCTGGGCGCCACCGTCCAGGCCAACCTGCGCCGCACCCCCTCGGACCTGGACCGCCTGCTGGCCGCCGGCGTGCACATCCGGCTGGTCAAGGGCGCCTACGTCGAGCCGACCGCCCGTGCCCTGCGCTACGGCGAGCCCACCGACGTCGCCTACCTGCGCCTGGCCCACCGTCTCGCGGCCGCCGACGCCCCGTTCGCGCTGGCCACCCACGACGGCGTGCTGCGCGAGGCGCTGCTGTCCGCGCTCGGCCCGGTCCCGGTGGAGCAGCTCTTCGGCGTGCGCCCGGACGTGGTGGACGACCTGGTCGCCCGCGAGGTGCCCGTCCGCGTCTACGTCCCGTACGGAGACAACTGGTTCCGCTACCTGATGCGCCGGCTCGCGGAGTCGCGCGGCTCCTAACCACTTCCGCGAGTCGGGCGTCTCAGCACACTGAGTCGCGCGTTTCAGCACATCGGGAGTGCGCTGGGGCGCCCGACTCAGTGTGCCCACACGCCCGACTCGCCGAAGTTCTGTGCGGGCGCTAGCGCTTGCGCTGGTGCCACCACCAGCGGGCGAGGACGACGAGTGCGGACACCAGCATGGCCAGCACGACCAGCTTGCCGAGCGGGGAGGACATCCCGGTCGGGTCGGCGTCGGTGAACACGCCTGCCACGCTACCGGCGTTCCGGGGCGCGTCTCGGCGGTGTCCTACCGTGGCCGGGTGCGACTGACCCATTTCCGTGAGCTGATGGCCAACGAGTTCGGCGAGGTGCGGGCCACCTCGCTGGCGACCGACCACGTGTTCGCCGAGCTCGACGGGCAGACCGTGAACCAGGCGCTGGAGGCCGGCTGGGAGCCCAGGGAGATCTGGAAGGTGGTCTGCGTGGCCTACGAGGTCCCGCGCGAGCGGCGGTGAGCGCGGATTGTCCCCTATCGGCGTGTCACTGTCGGCTTCGAACAGCCGTTCGGCTAAGGTGTTCTCCACATCCGGTGGAGTTGTCCACAGATGACGCTCGCGGTCGCCGAACCGTCGGCCCTGCCGCCTAACGTCATCCACATCGCGTTCCTACGTCAGCAAGGTGGCATTCGATGACCGCTCCCGACCGCGAGAAGGCCCTGTCCCTCGCGTTGGCCCAGATCGAGAAGAACCACGGCAAGGGCTCGGTGATGCGTCTGGGCGATGAGGCGCGGGCGCCGGTGGGGATCATCCCGACGGGCTCCATCGCGCTCGACGTCGCCCTGGGCGTCGGCGGCCTGCCGAGGGGCCGGGTGGTGGAGATCTACGGCCCCGAGTCCTCCGGTAAGACGACGCTCACCCTGCACGCGGTGGCCAACGCGCAGGCCGCCGGCGGCATCGCCGCGTTCATCGACGCCGAGCACGCGCTCGACCCGGAGTACGCCAAGGTCCTCGGCGTCGACACCGACGCGCTGCTGGTCTCCCAGCCGGACACCGGCGAGCAGGCGCTGGAGATCGCCGACATGCTGATCCGCTCCGGCGCGCTGGACCTCATCGTGATCGACTCGGTGGCCGCGCTGGTGCCGCGCGCCGAGATCGAGGGCGAGATGGGCGACAGCCACGTCGGCCTGCAGGCCCGGCTGATGAGCCAGGCGCTGCGGAAGATCACCAGTGCGCTGAACAACTCGGGCACCACCGCGATCTTCATCAACCAGCTCCGGGAGAAGATCGGCGTGATGTTCGGCTCCCCGGAGACCACGACCGGTGGCCGGGCGCTGAAGTTCTACGCCTCGGTCCGGCTGGACATCCGGCGGATCGAGACGCTCAAGGACGGCACCGAGGCGGTCGGCAACCGGACCAGGGTCAAGGTGGTGAAGAACAAGGTCGCCCCGCCGTTCAAGCAGGCCGAGTTCGACATGCTGTTCGGGCACGGCATCAGCCGGGAGGGCTCGCTGATCGACGTCGGCGTGGAGCAGGCGCTGATCCGCAAGTCCGGCGCCTGGTACACCTACGAGGGCGACCAGCTCGGCCAGGGCAAGGAGAACGCCCGCAAGTTCCTGCTGGAGAACCCGGACGTGGCCGCCGAGATCGAGAAGCGGATCAAGGAGAAGCTCGGGATCGGCGCCCAGCTCGACGCCGACGAGACGGTGCCGGCCCCCGTCGACTTCTAGTAGTGGCGGGCACGGAGACCGACCCCCCTGGTGACCCCGAGACGGTGGCCAAGGCCATCTGCCTGCGGCTGCTCACCGACCGGGCACGGACACGTACCGAGCTCGCGGCCGCGCTGCACCGCAAGGGCGTGCCCGCCGAGGTCGCCGAGCGCGTCCTCGGCCGGTTCTCCGAGGTCGGCCTGATCGACGACGCGGCATTCGCCGAGCAGTGGGTGCGTTCCCGGCACAACTCGCGCGGCCTGGCCCGGCGCGCGCTGGCCGCCGAGCTGCACCGCAAGGGCGTGGACGGCGAGGTGGTCGGCCGCGCGGTGGCGGCGCTGGACCGCGACAGCGAGGAGCGGCGGGCCCGCGAGCTGGTCGACCGCAAGCTGCGGACCATCCCGTCGGCCGACCACCGCGCGGCGAACCGGCTGGTGGGCATGCTCGCGCGCAAGGGCTACCCGGCGGGCCTGGCCTACCGGGTGGTCCGGGAGGCCCTGAGCGAGCGCGGCGTGAAGGGGCTGCCGGAGGAAGCGGACCTGGACTAGCGGGTCACGAGGGTCACGGTGTGACGGGGTCGGGGGCTTCGCGGCGCAGCACGGTGACGTCGGCGTCCACGCTGCCGATCGCGGGCAGGGTCCGCACGAAGGAGAGCAGCGTGTCCCGGAACGCGGCGGTGGCGTGCGACGCGGCGACGTCGGCCCGCCGCGCCAGCGCCACGGTGCGGTAGAGCGGCGGGATCAGTGTGGTACGGCGCAGCCGGGGCCGGCCGATGAACATCAGGTCGGGCACCACGGCGACGCCCGTGTCGTTCTCCACCAGCCGCAGCACCGCGTCCATCTCGCCGCCCTCGACCGCGAACCGGGGCGTCACGCCGGCCTCCCGGTACGCGCGCAGCGTCACCTCGCGCAGGTCGTAGCCGCTGCGGAACATGACCAGCTCGCGGCGGGCCAGCTCGGACACCGACATCGACCCCCGCCTCGCCGGCGCCTGGCCGGACCGCGCCGAGGCCACCGACAGCCGCTCGCGCAGCAGCGGCATCACCGACAGGCTCGGATCCAGCCCGGCCGGCGGCACGATCACCAGCGCCTCGTCCAGCTCGCCGCGCAACAGGTCGCGCACCAGCAGCTGCGAGCCGTTCTCCGCCAGCTCCAGGTGGATCGCCGGATGCCGCTGGTGGAACAGCCGCAGCACGTCGGCCAGCAGCCCGACGCACAGGCTCGGGGTGGCGCCCACCCGGACCCGGCCCCGGCGCAGGCCGATCAGCTCGGCCACCGCCGTCCGGGCGCCCTCGCTGTCCGCCAGCATCCGCCGGGCCAGCGGCAGCACCGCCTCCCCGGCCGGGGTCAGCGCCAGCTCGCCCCGGCCACCGGACTTCGCCCGGTCCACCAGCGGGGCGCCCAGCTGCTCCTCGAGCGCCCTGACCTGCCGGCTGAGCGTGGGTTGCGCAACCCCGCACTGCTCGGCAGCACGGGTGAAATTGCGCACGTCAGCGAGCGCGACGAAGTACGCGAGCTGCAGCAGCGTCATACCCATAGCCTACGGGCATCACTCCTGACACGCCGATGCATTGGACGTCGACGGCCTGCGGTAGTTGGCTGGTACCCCGAACATCAATCCCGTACTGACAGTCCTAGGCTCCATGGCATATCACCTTTCCGACGACGTGGTCTCGGCGCACAGCGATCCCAGATGCGTGGCACGTCCGCCGGCTTGAAGAGACAGGTAAGGAAGACCTGACGTGTCCACCACCACAGATGCGCCCTCGGGTCGGGCGCAGATCAGCGCGCGAACGCTCCGGACCGACAGGTGGTGGCTCCCGCCGCTGCTCACGGTCATCGGCCTGGCGGCGTGGGTCATCTACGCCACGGTCCGGGTATTCATGCAGAAGTGGTACTGGGTGCCGGAGCACCACTACCTCACGCCGTTCTACTCGCCGTGCGTGTCGGCGGGCTGCGATCCCGAGTCGGCGCTGTTCGGCCGGTTCCTCCCGGACTGGCCGATCCTGCCGTTCGGCGCGATCAGCCTGCCGTTCCTGCTGCTGTTCCGGCTCACCTGCTACTACTACCGCAAGGCCTACTACCGCAGCTTCTGGCAGTCGCCGCCGGCCTGCGCGGTGGCCGAGCCGCACGCGCGTTACACCGGCGAGACCCGGTTCCCGCTGCTCGGGCAGAACCTGCACCGCTACTTCTTCTACATCGCGTTCCTCATCTCGATCGTGAACACGGTGGACGCGGTCCTGGCGTTTCGGGGTACGGGCGGCGGGTTCGGCATCGGGTTGGGCACCGTGATCCTCTGGGCGAACGTGCTGCTGCTGTGGGCGTACACCGTGTCCTGCCACTCCTGCCGGAGCATCATGGGGGGACGGCTCAACCACTTCTCCAAACACCCGGTGCGGTACTGGGCGTGGACCCAGGTGACGAAGCTGAACGCCAAGCACCAGCAGCTGGCCTGGACCACGCTGGGATCCCTGGCGGTGGCCGACTTCTATGTCATGGCGCTCGCCGCGGGGTGGTTCGCCGATCCGCGGATCGTGAACTGAGGCCGCCGAGATGACAACAGGTGAGAACATGACCAGCGAAGCAGACACTCGCACCGAGATCGAGCGGCACTCCTACGACGTGGTGGTCATCGGCGCCGGCGGCGCCGGGCTGCGCGCCGCGATCGAGGCCCGCCAGCAGGGCAAGAAGACGGCGATCATCAGCAAGTCGCTGTTCGGCAAGGCGCACACGGTGATGGCCGAGGGCGGCGCCGCGGCCGCCATGGGCAACGTGAACCCGAACGACAACTGGCAGGTGCACTACCGCGACACCATGCGCGGCGGGAAGTTCCTGAACAACTGGCGGATGGCCGAGCTGCACGCCAAGGAGGCCCCGGACCGGGTCTGGGAGCTGGAGACCTACGGCGCGCTGTTCGACCGCACCAAGGACGGCAAGATCAGCCAGCGGAACTTCGGCGGGCACACGTTCCCCCGGCTGGCGCACGTCGGCGACCGAACCGGCCTGGAGCTGATCCGTACCCTGCAGCAGAAGATCGTCTCGTTGCAGCAGGAGGACTTCAAGCAGACCGGGGACTACGAGTCACACATCAAGGTCTTCCACGAGTGCACGATCACCGATCTGATCAAGACCGACGGCCGGATCTCCGGAGCCTTCGGCTACTGGCGCAACACCGGCCGGTTCATCCTGTTCGAGACCGGCGCGGTGGTGCTGGCGACCGGCGGCATCGGCAAGTCGTTCAAGACCACCAGCAACTCCTGGGAGTACACCGGGGACGGCCACGCGCTGGCCCTTCGCGCAGGCGCGACGCTGATCAACATGGAGTTCATCCAGTTCCACCCCACCGGGATGGTCTGGCCGCTGTCGGTGAAGGGGCTGCTGGTCACCGAGTCGGTCCGAGGTGACGGCGGGGTGCTGCGCAACTCCGAGGGCAAGCGGTTCATGTTCGACTACATCCCGGAGGTGTTCCGGGAGCAGTACGCCACCACCGAGGAGGAGGGCGACCGCTGGTACACCGACCAGGAGAACAACCGGCGCCCACCGGAGCTGCTGCCCCGCGACGAGGTGGCTCGCGCGATCAACTCCGAGGTCAAGGCCGGCCGGGGCTCGCCGCAGGGTGGCGTGTTCCTGGACGTGTCCACCCGGATGCCGGCCGAGGTGATCCTCAAGAAGCTCCCGTCGATGCATCACCAGTTCAAGGAGCTGGCCGACGTCGACATCACCAAGGAGCCGATGCAGGTCGGTCCGACCTGCCACTACGTGATGGGCGGCATCGAGGTCGACCCGGACACGGCGGCGTCCAAGGTGCCCGGGCTGTTCGCCGCCGGCGAGTGCTCCGGTGGGATGCACGGTTCGAACCGGCTCGGCGGCAACTCGCTGTCCGACCTGCTGGTGTTCGGCCGCCGCGCCGGCCTCGGAGCGGCCAACTACCTCGATGAGCTGGGCGCGGCGCCGGCGGTCGACGAGACCGAGGTCGCCACGGCGCGGGATCGTGCGCTGCTGCCGTTCCGCCAGGAGGGCGGGGAGAACCCGTACACGGTCCACCTCGAGCTGCAACAGGCCATGAACGACCTGGTGGGCATCATCCGCAAGGCCGACGAGATGGAGCTCGCGCTCAAGAAGCTCGAGGACTTCGCCACCCGGACCACCCAGGTCGCGGTCGAAGGCCACCGCGAGTTCAACCCCGGCTGGCACCTCGCGCTGGACCTGCGCAACATGCTGCTGGTCTCGCTGTGCGTGGCCAAGGCGGCGCTGGAGCGCACCGAGAGCCGGGGGGGACACACCCGCGACGACTACCCGGTGATGGACGCCGACTGGCGGCACGTGCTGCTGGTGCTCTCCGCCGAGGGCGAGGGGAAGGTCCGGCTGGAGCGCCAGGAGCAGGTCCCGATGCGGCCGGATCTGCTCGACCTGTTCGAGATGGACGAGCTGAAGAAGTACTACACCGGTGAGGAGCTCGGCGGCCACCGGGCAGGCACGGAGGGACAGGCATGAGCTACACGGCGCACTTCCGCGTCTGGCGGGGCGACTCGGAGAAGGGCGACCTGGTCGACTACCAGGTCGAGGTCAACGAGGGTGAGGTCGTGCTCGACATCATCCACCGGCTGCAGCAGACCCAGGCCGGCGACCTCGCGGTGCGGTGGAACTGCAAGGCCGGCAAGTGCGGTTCGTGCAGCGCGGAGATCAACGGCCGGCCCCGGCTGATGTGCATGACCCGGATGAACACGTTCGAGGAGTCCGAGGTCATCACCGTCACGCCGCTGCGCACCTTCCCGGTGGTCCGCGACCTGGTGACCGACGTGGAGTTCAACTACCAGAAGGCGCGGGAGATCCCGGCGTTCGCGCCACCGGCCGGCGTCGCCCCCGGCGAGTACCGCATGCAGCAGGTCGACGTGGAACGCAGCCAGGAGTTCCGCAAGTGCATCGAGTGCTACCTGTGCCAGAACACCTGCCACGTGGTGCGTGACCACGAGGAGAACAAGGCGGAGTTCGCCGGCCCGCGCTACCTGATGCGCATCGCCGAGCTGGACATGCACCCGCTCGACTCCGCCGACCGCCAGCGCGCCGCGCAGGAGGAGCACGGCCTCGGCTTCTGCAACATCACCAAGTGCTGCACCGAGGTCTGCCCCGAGCACATCAAGATCACCGACAACGCGCTCATCCCGCTCAAGGAGCGCGTGGTCGACCGCAAGTACGACCCGCTGGTCTGGCTCGGCAACAAGATCCGCCGCCGTCAGCCGTCCGACGCCTGACCGGGACGGGTGCGTGAGCCGGCCGTTCCGAGCGCTCGCTCCGTGAGGCGTTCGGGACGGCCGGTTGCGGCGGAGGTGTGGGCGGCGGTGAGGATGTCCGCGATGTGCACCGCGGTGTTCCATGCCTGGCTGCGGCTGCCTGCCCGGCCGAGCTGGTCAAGGAACGCTTGGTGGACCGCTTTGGTCCAGGTCCTATGGGTGTGTCCGCCGGCGGAGTGGTCCTCGGTTGTCGAACCGTAGGTAGTTGTGGCGGTGGTCAGGTCGAGCCGTCCGTTGTGCAGCCGGGCGCGGCCGCGTGCGCCATGCAGCTCGTAGGTGTTGGTGCGGGTGGTTCCGTGCCAGGTCAGCGTGATCGTCGCGGTGGCGTCGTTCGCCAGCCGCATGCTCAGGCGGGCGGCGTGGTCGGCGCCATTTTCGCCGGTAGTCGTCGTGCAGGCCACGGAGGTGACCGGTTGACCGGCGAGTTCGCAGGCCAGGTAGCAGGCGTGCGGGCCGTGGTCGTAGAGAATTCCGCCGCCGGCCGAGGGTTGTGTCCGCCAGGCGAGGTGGCCGTGGGCGGGTTTGGTCCGGCTGATCGCGATGGCCACGTGGAGGACGGGGCCGATCACTGTGGTTGCGATCGTCCGTAGGTGCTCCACGGCGGGGGAGTGCAGGTAGTTGTGCACCGGGTAGAGCACCAGGCCGGCGTCGGCGGCGATCTTTGCCAGCTGGCGTCCCGCGTTGGCGTCCAGCACCGCCGGTTTCTCGCACAGTACGTGCGCTCGGTGCCGGACCAGCGCGGTTCGCATGTGTTCCTCGTGGTACGCGGGCGGGGTGCACACGACCACGATGTCCGGATGCACGTCCAGCTCATCGAGCCGGGCCCCGATCGCGGCCGAGGGATACCGTGCGGATGCCGCGTTCCGTCGGGCCGCCGCCCGGTCGGCGATGCCGGTGATCCGGATGGCCGGTCGGTCGGCCAGCAGAGTCGCGTGCAGTTCGCCCGCGCCCCCGTAGCCGACGATCACGACGTCCATGTGTTGAGGATCGACGCGATGGTGTGCGCCGCATCGGTCAGCTCGGCGATGTCTATGGTCAGCGGCGGATACAGGCGCAGCGAGCCGCCTCCGGTCATCACCAGCACGCCGTTCTCGAGCAGCCGGGTGAATACGGCGTGCAGTTGTTTCTTGTCGAGCGGGGCTCGGGTTTTCTCGTCCGCGACGAGCTCGATGCCGACGGCGAGCCCGATGCCGCGGATCTCGCCGACAATTCCGCGTTCGGGTATCACCTCGCGCAGCAGCGCGGTGAACTCGGCCCCTACGGTGCGCGCGCGCTCGGCGAGGCCCCGGCCGCGGACGACCTGAGCGACGCTCGCTACCGCGGCGCAAGCCAGTGGGAAACCGCCGTAGCTGGATGAGCTGGCGCTCGGTTTACCGAAGGTGCCGGTTTCCATGATTTCCGCGGGTGCGGCGATCGCCGATACCGGGTAGCCGTTGCCCATGCCTTTACCCAGTACCACGATGTCCGGGGAGACATCCTCGCTGGCCAGGATCGTGCCGGTCCGGCCGAGGCCGGTCATGGATTCGTCGGCGATCAGCAGCGCGTCGTGTTCGTCCGCCAGCTCCCGCAGTGCGGCGAGGTATCCGGGCGGTGGGATGACGTTGCCGGCGCGTCCCTGCACCGGTTCGACCAGGATCGCGGCCAGCGATCCGCTGGAGGTCTCACGCAGGGTTTCCCGTGCGAGGTCGACACAGGCCAGTCCGCAGGCTGGGTAGGTGGCCTTCAAGGGGCATCGGTAGCAGTAGGCGTACGGGGTCGTGTGCACTCCGGTCATGGCCGGGCCCAGGCCGGCGCGTGCTCCGCCGGTCGCCGCCAGCGCGGCGGCGGTTCTGCCGTGGAACCCGCGCCAGAACGAAAGGATCTCGAACTTTCCGGTGGCCGATTTGGCCAGCCTGATCGCCGCCTCCACCGCCTCGGCGCCGCCGCTGTAGAACTGCACGCGGTTCAGCGTCGCCGGGAGGAGGCCGGCGAGGCCGCGCAGCGCGTCCAGCCGTGCGGTCGAGGCGTGCGCGCCGATCATCCACGCATCGAGCTGCCGGTGCAGGGCGTCGAGGTAGCCGGGATGGCTGTGGCCGATGAGATTCACCCCGGCCCCGCCCATCAGGTCGAGGTAGTCCCGTCCGTCCGCATCGGTCAGCCATGCCCCGCCGGCCCGCTCGATCACCAGACCAGCCCAGGCCACCGCCTCGGACACGCCGGGGCCGAGGACGGCCAGTTCCTCGGCCCAGTGCTCGGCCTGACCGCCGCTCATCGCAACACCACCGCCGCTCGAAAGCCCCCGCCCGGGTGGCGTTGCTCGGCGGCCACCCGATTGCGGGTGTAGCTGTTCGCGCAGTCCGTCGCGTAGTAGAAGGCGCCGCCGCGAACGACGCGCCGAACACCGGGCAGGTCGGGGTTTTCCCGGCCATCGCCGGCGTCATAGGGATAACCGTGTGCCGGGGTGCGGTAAGACGGACCCCACGCGCTGCGCGTCCATTCCCACACGTTCCCGATCAGATCGACACAGCCTGTGATGTTGTCGCCGCCGGGGGAGAACGTGCCCACCGGGACCGGGCCGCCGAGGCCGGTCGCACGGATATTGCACCGCGTGGCATCGGGTCGAGTACCCCATGGATACGGGTCGCCTCGCCCATTGCCGGCGGCGCATTCCCACTCGACTTCGCTGGGCACCATCACTTGCTCCGTCTCGGTCAGGATTCGCCGGTCGTGCAGCAGCCGGTCCAGCCACGCGCAATAGCGGCGCGCGTCGTGGAAGGACACGTTCACCACCGGCCAGTTCGTCCCGCGTTCCCATAGGTCTGTGCGGGTCTCCCAGTGGTCGGGGCACGGCCCGCCCTCGGCGATCAGAAACGTGAGATATTGCCGGTCGGTGATGGGTGTGCGGGACAGCAAGAACGGCGGCAGCTCGACCCGACGGCGGGGTGCTTCGGCCGGATCGGTGTTGTCGGCCCCGATCAGCGCTGCCCCGCCTGGCTGTTGGACGAACTCGGGCAGGAAGAGGCGATGTGCGGCCGCGTCGAACACGTGACGAGGCAGCCGGCCTTTCCAGCGCAGCATGGAAAGCGCGGGTTGAGCCGACCTTCGGGCGAGACGCTCCGCGTAATCCTGGACCTGAGCGGACAGGTCGCGCTTGGCCAGGTCGTTCAGCTCGTAGCGGGCTTGCTCGTGACCGTTGTCGGCGAGCCCCGCGAGTTCGAGGGCGGCGTCCAGCCGGGATCCCTCGTCCGGCGAGAACAGATCCGCGTGGATGTGCTCGGGCAGCAATGGAGTGCGCGGGCCGGGCAGGATCGAGCTGGTTTTCCAGGAGGGGAGCGCGCATGCGTCACCGCCGAGCGCTCGGATCAGATCAGCCGCGCGGGCGGCCGCCGTGTCCAAGCCGCAATCCGTGCCCGCGGTGGCATCGGTGGCCAGTGCGCGATCCAACGCGTGCTCGACGCTCGACGCTCGACGCTCGACGCTCGACGCTCGACGCTCG
>NZ_JIAI01000002.1:750176-1469371 GCF_000620785.1 Actinospineispora acaciae DSM 45401
GCTCGACGCTCGACGCTCGACGCTCGACGCTCGACGCTCGACGCTCGCACAAGAATACCCGATGACCAGGGGAAATACGGGTGGCAGGCGACGGCCAGCCGGTCAGCGAGATCGGTCGCGGAGATCTCGATGTCCTCGGTGCGCGCATCGAGGCCGAACAACAGCGGACGCCCGGCCGAGGCCCGCGCGGCGGTCTCGACCAGGTCGTCGAGTCGGAGCATGCTCCTGGGCCGGCCTGGAACGCTGTCCGGCAGCACCAGCGCCCATATGTCACCGGCCCTGCGAACGAAACGAGTGACCGCGCCGCTCACGACGAGTAACAACGGATCGCCGGGTCGGGCCAGGTTCTTCGATATGGCGGCCAACATCGTCGCGGGCGATGTCAGCTGTCCCGGACGGACGATGCTGACCTCGGCCCCAAAACGGTCACGTAAGCCATCGGCCATGTCGTGCCACCGCTCCGGCCGTTCGGGAGCACAGCGCACCAGCATTGCCCTGGCGAACGGACGATCAGTCACCGCCGGTCGTCCAGTCCGTGAACCTCAGCCGGGGCTTTCCGGTTACCCGCATGCGGCGCCATGGCATCCACAGGCATCGGGCGGCTTCGGTGACCACCGCCTCCGCCTCGGCCTGTTCGCCACGTAACGGGAGGTATGCGGCGGCCCGCGCGGCTTCGGATGCGGTGTCACGGGCGCGGCGCACACGCCCGGCGAACAGGTGCAGGCGTGCCTCGGTGAGCTGGAGCCTGGCGAGCTGACGGCTGTCGCGGTACTCGGTGGCGATCGCTTTCGCCTGTGCCGTCAGGTCCTCGGCCTCGCGCTGATCGCCGCGCATCAGCCGCACCTCGGCCAGGTCCCGCAGCGCATACGCCTTGCCTCGCTCCCACGGCATGCGTTCGCACTCGTCGCGGAACCGGAGCACGGTGGCCTCGCATGCGTCCAGGTCGCCGAGGTGGAACTGGGCCGCGCCGACCAGGGACAGAATGTCGATCATGGTGTTGGGATCGCGGGCCTCCCGGGCCATGCGCTCGGCATCCTCCGACAGCACGACGTCCAACGCCTCTCTGGCCAGGCCCGCCCGGTAGAGCCGGAAACCTTCACAGCGCAGTTGCCGGGCGATCTCCCGCGCCGAGCCCGCTCGGCGCGCGATCTCCAGACCGGTCGCCGCGGCGCGCGCGGCCTCGGCATCCTCACCCCGGATCGCGTGTGTCGAGGACACCACCGAGAGCGCGAGCGACTGCTCCTCGACCAACCCGGCCGAGCCGGCCGCGCGGAAAGCCACCCGACCCAGCGTGATCCGATCATCGAACAGGCCGAGGGTGAGCAGGATGTCGTACACGGCGGCGAACAGATCGAGACACAGCCGGTGCTGGCCGTTGTCGGCCAGGTCCTGGATGAGCGTCCGGATCGCTTCGACATGGGTCGCCGCCCCGGCGGCGTCCTCCCAGTCTCTGCCGAACCGCTCCGCCAGCGCCCTGGCGAGGCGGGTGCGGGCTTGATCCTGTCGCTCGGTGTCGGTGTGGTCGAGGACGAATCGGCGCAGGGCCGGCGGGCATCGGTAGATCGTGCGGCCGAGCGCCTGGCGGACTCGACCAGCCCGTCGATCCACAGCCGGCGCAGGGCCAGCTTCGTGTCGGGCTCGGGCCGGGCCAGGGCGATGGCCACCTGGCTCAGGTCGGCGCCGGACACCAGGAGAGCGCACGTGGCCAGCGCGGCTCGCGCGTCCGCGGACAGTTCCGTCCAGATGACGCCGTACAGCGTGTCCATCCCGCCGGCGCCGGATTCGATCTCGTCGAGCAGCTCGGCGACCGTGCCGGGCTGGCCGGCACACGCGGTGACGAACAGCCTGATCGCGCGCGGGTTGCCGCCGACGAGCCGGTGCACCCGCGCCATGATGGACTCATCCGCGGCGCTCAGCCCGTCGACCTTGGACCGTTCGGCCTCCCGCACGACCAAGGCCCGCGCGTCCTCCCTGGGGAGCTCGGTCACCGTCACCCGAGGGCCGCTCAGCACGCCGACGGTGTTGGAACTGATGATCGCGCGCGACCCGGACGGCAGCATCTCGAACAGCTCACGCAGCGGCGCCGGCTCATCCGACCGCAGGCGCAGGTTGTCCACCACGAAGACGGTGGGGTTGGCGGCCAGGTACGAGCGGATCGCGTGCGCCTTCTCCGCCGGGGCGGTGGTCAGGGAGCGTACCCCGCTGTGCAGGCCCAGCTTCCGCGCCAGGTCAGGCAGGTCCGGGCAGGCGTTCTGCGCGTCGATCCAGAACAGCGCCGCATGCTTGGCCACCTTGCCCCGGCGGTTGCCGGTGGCCGCGAAGCGGTGTGCGGCCACCAGGACGAGCGCGCTCTTGCCCACACCGCGGCCGCCTTCGACCGTGATGATCGGTTCGCCGGAGGCCATGTACCCCAGGATCTGCGCGAGTTCGGCGACCCGGTCGACGAGCGTGACCGGGGCCGGCAGCAGGGTGGCCGGCCCAGATTCCTCGGTCGCTTTCGCTTTCCGTTCCCGTCGGTCGGCGAGAATTTTCGGTAGGCCGATCGCCGTAAGCGCAACAGCGATGACAGGGATCCAAATGCGGATTTCCGTAAGCACGTCCGGCATCGGCTCCCCCTTGGCACGTCGGACCCGCGGCACGTCGGCCGAAGATTACCGGTCGCCGGCTTCCCTCGGTGCCATACTTCAAGGATCGCTCCCGATCGGTGCGCGGAGGTGATGAGAATGTCGGCACGATGGACCGGCCAACACCCGCTCGTCACCGTGCACAGCTTCGTGATCGGCGATCGCCGTGTCGACGTCGACTCGGCCGAGCTTCGCGTCATCGCCTCGGCGGGTTACCGGCCGGGCCTGGTGCCGGAGGAGCAGGTGGCCACGTTCGGTGCCGACCCGAGCACCGAGCCCGGCGTGTACATCACCGGCGGCGAGAGCCACCCGACACGGTGGACGCGCGTCGATCACGTCGTCGCAATGCCCGCCACGGACGGCTCGCCGCTGTTGCGGTTTCGAGCGGTCGGCGGCAACAAGTTGCCCACAGCCTTCCTGGAAACGGCCAGGCGTACCCGCCGCGTCCTTGTCATAGTCGGCAACGCGGACCGGCGGACGGTCATCCTCTATTAGGAGGGTTATTCATATCCGGGAGGCTCAGACGCCGGCGCCGCCGCCCTGGGCCTGGGCGGACAGCACCTCGCTCTCGGCTTCGCCCTTGATCTTCGGGTCCAGGGCCAGCCGCTTCTTGCTGCGCCGGGTGCGCCGCTCCAGGTAGTTGGCCAGCGCCGAGAGCAGCAGGCACATCGTGATGTAGAGCGCCGCCACCACGATGGCGACCGGGATGATCGGCAGCCCCAGCTGGCCCTGGCTGCCAAGGAAGCGGGCCTGGTAGAGCAGCTCCGGGTACAGGATCAGGAACCCGAGCGCGGTGTCCTTGAGCACCACGACGAGCTGGCTGACGATCGTCGGCAGCATCGCGCGCAGCGCCTGGGGCAGCAGCACGTTGGTCATGACCTGCGTCTTGCGCATGCCCAGCGCAAACGCGGCCTCCCGCTGGCCGGTGGGCAGCGCGCGCACGCCGGCGCGGAAGACCTCGGCGAGCACCGAGCCGTTGTAGAGCATCAGGCCGAGCACCAGCGCCCAGAACACCGGGATGTCGACGCCGACGCCCCGGGACACCCCGTAATACAGGATGAAGATCAGGATCAGCAGCGGCACCGCGCGGAAGAACTCCACGATGACCGCGGCGGGGCGGTTGAGCCAGCGGTGGTCGGACAGCCGACCGGCCGCGAACACGGCCCCGAACAGCAGCGACAGCACGGCGGCCACCGCGAACGCCTTGAGCGTCGCCAGCAGCGACTGGATCAGCAGCACCTGGATGGTCTGGTACTCGATCCACTCCCAGACCCTGGCGTCGAACTGGCCGGTGACCGTGAGCCGGTAGAGCACGAAACCGACCAGCGCGAGCACCAGCAGGGTGCCGAGCACCCCGGTGCCGAGGTTGCGGGCGCGTGCCTTCGGGCCTGGCACGTCGTACAGCACGGCGGTCATCGGGCCACGCTCCAGCGGCGCTCCAGCCGTTGCTGGAAGGCGGTCAGCGGGATCACGAGTATCACGAACCCGGCGGCCACCCAGAGCAGCCCGACCAGCACGTTGTAGCCGCGCTCGGAGAGCGTCTGGTACAGGCTGCCGGCCTCGGCCACCGAGAAGCCGGCGGCGATGGTGGTGTTCTTCAGCAACGCGATCTCGATGTTCGTCAGCGGCGGGATCACCGAGCGGACCGCCTGCGGCAGGACTATCGAACCCAGGGTCTGGGAGAACGTGAAGCCGAGCGCCCGGGACGCCTCGGCCTGGCCGACCGGCACCGTGTTGATGCCGGACCTGACCACCTCACAGACGAACGCCGAGGTGTACACGATCAGAGCGGCGCAGGCCCTGGTGAAGAACGAGAGGTCCAGGATCTCCAGCCTCGGGTAGGCGAAGGCGAAGAAGAAGAACACCAGGGTCAGCGGCGTGTTGCGGACCGTGTTGACGTAGACGGTGCCGAACGAGCGCAGCACCGGGACCGGGCTGACCCGCATGGCCGCGAGCAGCATCCCGCCGATCAACGAGCCGATCGCCGCGATCACGAACAGCTCGACGGTCTGGAGAAACGCCTGCCCGAACAGTCCGAGGTTGTCCACGAGGACGTTCACGCCAGTACTCCCTGTCGGATTCGTCCGTTCCCCGGCGTGGACACCCGCCGCCGGGGAACGGACCTGAGACTCAGTGACTCCTATTCTGAGGGTTGTTCACGAATCGCCTTCGGCGATCAAACCGCCTGATCCAGCCACTCGGACGAGCCTCCGGCCCGCCCTCGCGCCAGGAGCGTGAACAACCCTCAGTACCTCTGCAGCTTCGGCACGCTGCTCGTGGTGCCGGACTTGCCCAGGGTGCCGTCGTAGATCTTCTGCCAGGTGCCGTCGTCGAACGACGCCTGCAGGATGTCGTTCACCTTGTCCCGCAGGGCCTTGTCGTCATGGTTCAGGCCGACCCCGTAGGGCTCGCTGGAGAACGAGTTGCCGACCAGCTTCAGCTTGTCCGGCGACTGTGCGGCGAAGCCCTTGAGGATCGCGTCGTCGGTGGTCATCACGTCGACCTGCTTGTTGAGCAGCTGGTCCACGCACTGGCTGTAGGTCTGGAACTGGACGATGTTGTTCGGCTCGGTGAGCTGCTGCTGCTGGACCCGCTGGATCGGCGTGGACCCGGTCACCGAGCAGACCTTCTTGCCCTTGAGGGTGTCCTTGCTGGTGATCGAGTTGTCGTCCTTGCGCACCAGCAGGCTCTGGCCGGCCTCGAAGTACGGCCCGGCGAAGGAGACCCGCTGCTTGCGGTTGTCGTTGATGGTGTAGGTGCCGACGTAGAAGTCCACCTCGCCCCGGGAGATCGCGTCCTCCCGAGCGGCCGACGGCACAGTCTTGTAGTCGATCTTGTCGGGGCCGTAGCCCAGCTTGGCCGCGACCAGCCTGCCGATCTCAACGTCGAAGCCGGAGAACTGGTTGGTGGTGGCGTCCTTGAACCCGAGCCCGGGCTGGTCGTCCTTGACGCCCATGATCAGCCGGCCGCGTTGCTTGATCTTGTCGAAGGTGGGGGAGCCCGGTACCTGGACGTTGGAGGCCACCTGCTGGTCGACCACGGGGCCGCCGCCTCCGCCGGGGGCGCCCTCCTTACCGCATCCGGTGAGTGACAGGGCGCCTACCAGGAGCCCCACGGCGAGCGTTCGCCACTTCATCTGCTTCTCCGTCTCGTGTCTTACGGGTGGGTCGTTGGAGCGCAGACTAGCCCTAATGGGTGAGGATTTTGCTCAAGAAGTCCTTCGCGCGCTCGGATCGGGGGGAGGTGAAGAACTCGTCGGGGCTGGCGTCCTCCACGACCTCGCCGTCGGCCATGAAGCAGACCCGGTTCGCCGCGCGGCGGGCGAAGCCCATCTCGTGGGTCACCACGAGCATGGTCATGCCGTCGCGGGCCAGGCCGGTCATGACGTCCAGCACCTCCTGGACCATCTCCGGGTCCAGCGCCGAGGTGGGCTCGTCGAAGAGCATGACCTTGGGGCGCATGGCCAGCGCGCGGGCGATGGCGGCGCGCTGCTGCTGGCCACCGGAGAGCTGGGCCGGGTACTTGTCGCGCTGGTTGGCGATGCCGACGCGGCCGAGCAGCTCCATGCCGCGCTCCTCGGCGTCCGCCTTCGACGACCTGCGCACCTTGACCGGGGCGAGCGTGACGTTCTCCAGGATGGTCTTGTGCGCGAACAGGTTGAAGCTCTGGAACACCATGCCGACGTCGGCGCGCAGCCTCGCCAGGTCCCTGCCCTCGGCGGGCAGCGGTTTGCCGTCGATCTCGATGGTGCCGTTGTCGATGGGCTCAAGCCGGTTGATCGCGCGGCACAGCGTGGACTTGCCGGAACCGGACGGGCCGAGGACCACGACGACCTGGCCGGCGTCGACCTCCAGGTTGATGTCCTTGAGCACGTGCAGCTCGCCGAAGTGCTTGTCCACGTGGACCATACGGATCATGGGGGCGCCGTTGGAGGTGGACGCGTCCTCGGTCATGTACGTCCTCCCGGGTCGTTGGGCGAAACCTAGGTGTCCCTGCCCACACTCGTCTAGGCGTTTGGGGAACACTTAGGGTCTCACTTGGGTCACGTAGGGGTGATCTATCACAGGGAGCGACACGGTGCGGATTCTGCTGGTCGAGGACGACGACCGGGTTGCGGCCGCGCTCAAGCCGGCGCTGCGTCGCCACGGGATGACGATGATACGGCTCTCCACCGGCCGTGACGTGCTGACACATCTGGCCGACGTGGACGTGGTGCTGCTCGACCTCGGGCTGCCGGACGTGGACGGCGTCGACGTGTGCCGCACCATCCGGGAGGCCACCGACCTGCCGATCATCATCGTGTCGGCCCGGGGCGAGGTGGACGACCGGATCCTCGGGCTGCACTCGGGCGCGGACGACTACCTGGTCAAGCCCTATGACGTGGGCGAGCTGGTGGCCAGGGTGGAGGCGGTCTACCGGCGGCGGCGGGCGGCGCTGCCCGGGGTCGGGACGCCCGAGCTGATCGAGATCGAAGGGGTGTCGCTGGACCTGGCCCGGCACACCGTGGTGGTGGACGGCGCCCAGGTGACGCTGTCCCGCAAGGAGTTCCAGGTGCTCGCCATGCTGGCCACCGCCGGCGGCGCGGTGTGCACCAGGAACCGGATCGTGGCCGAGGTGTGGGGGCGCAGCTGGCCGGGGGCGAACCGGACGCTGGACGTGCACGTGGCCACCCTGCGCACCAAGCTGGGACGCCCCGAGCTGGTGCAGACCGTGCGCGGCGTGGGGTATCGCCTGGGCCTGCCCGCCCCGGCGGAGTAGGGGCCACCGGTGCGTCGCCGGTTGCTGGTCACCGTCATGGTGATGGTGGCGATGGTGCTGGTCGGGCTCGGGGTGCCGCTGGCGCTCAGCGACGCCCGGACCGCCACCCAGCGCCAGTTCGTGGACCGGCTGGCCGACACCGTGCGGTTCGCCTCGCTGTCCCAGCGGGCGGTGGTGGAGGACGACCCGTCCGCGGTCGCGGCCGAGATGCGCCGCTACGACGAGGTGTACGGCATCGCGGTGGTGCTGCTGTCCCGGGACGGCAGGCCGCTGGCCGAGTCCCGCCCCGGGCTGGCGGTGGCCGATGCGGACCGGGTGTCGGTGGCGCTCACCGGCCGCCGCTCCGAGCCCTACCCGGCGATCATGCCGTGGACCGAGGGCGCGATGCTGCTGGCCGAGCCGGTGCTGGTGGACGGCGAGGTGCGCGGGGCCGCGGTCACGGTGTCGCCCACCGGCGCGCTGCGCAACGAGCTGCTGGCCGAGTGGCTGGTGCTGCTCGCGGCCGGGCTGATCGCGCTCGGGCTGGCCGCGCTGGCCGCGCTCCCGGTGGTGCGCTGGATCATGCGGCCGGTGCAGCTCCTGGACTCCGGGCTGCCCAGGGTGGCCGCCGCCGTGCTCGCCGGGCGGGCCGCCGAGCCGGTCGGGGACGGTCGCGGCCCGGCCGAGCTGCGCCGCCTGATCGGCTCGTTCGACAAGATGGCGGCCACCGTGAGCCAGGCGCTCGCCGCCCAGCGCGGGTTCGTCGCCGACGCCAGCCACCAGCTGCGCAACCCGCTCACCGCGCTGCGGCTGCGGCTGAACAACCTGGACAGCCACGTCGACCCGACCGCCGCCGAGGAGCACCAGGCCGCGATGGAGGAGGCCGACCGGCTGGCCGACGTGCTGGACGGCCTGCTCGCGCTGGCCAAGGCGGAGCGGGCCGCGGCCGAGGCGGAGACGATCGAGCTGGACCGGGCGCTGGACGACCGGCTGGACGCCTGGGGGGTGCTCGCCGAGCACGAGCGGCTGGCGCTGCGCCGGACCGGGGACACCGGGCTGCGCGCGCACGCCCCGGCGGGCACCGTGGAGACGGTGCTGGACGCGGTGCTGGACAACGCGATCAAGTTCAGCCCGCCGGGCGGCGAGATCGTCGTGCGCACCGAGGCGGACGGCGAGGACGTGCTGGTTTCGGTGCGCGACCACGGGCCGGGGCTGAGCGAGGATGAACTGGAGCGCGCCACCGACCGGTTCTGGCGCAGCCCGTCGCAGCACAACGTGGAGGGCTCCGGGCTCGGGCTGGCCATCGCGCGCAGCAGCGCCCGGCAGTGCGGCGGTGAGCTGAGCCTGCGGCGGCCGAGCGGCGGCGGGCTGCGGGTGGTGCTGCGGCTGCCGGCCGTCCCGGCGGTCAGCGGCGCCGGCGTGGTGGCGCAGGATCAGTCGTAGTCCTTGAGCTCGCGGTAGTAGCGCTCGGCGCCGGGGTGCAGCGGCACCGGCTGGGTGCCGATCGCGGAGCGGGTGTCGATGGCCCGGCCGGCGGGGTTCGCCCTGACCAGCCGCTCGCGCTCGTCGAACATGGCCTCCACCAGCCCGCCGGCCAGCTCGTCGGGCATCTGCGCGGCGACCAGCAGGAAGTTGCGCACCAGCAGGGCGGTCACCGGGGCCGGGATGCCGTAGGTGCCCGCCGTCACGGTGCCCACGTCGTACACCGGGTACCGGTGGCGGACCGCGGTGGCCACCTCGGCCAGGTCGAGCAGCCGGATCGGGCGCACCTTGGCCAGGGCGGTGAGCCCGACGGTGGGCAGCCCGCCGGTCCAGAAGAACGCCTCGATCCGCCCGTCGCGCAGCGCGGCCACCGACTCGTCCAGGCCGAGCAGGCTGGCCTGCAGGTCGTTGCCGGGGGACAGCCCGGCCGCCTCCAGCAGCCGCTTCGCCGCGACCAGCACGCCGGAGTCGGCGGCGCCCAGGGAGACACGGTGGCCGCGCAGGTCCGCGAGCCGGGTGATCGGCGAGTCGGCCGGCACCACCACCTGCAGCGCGTCGTCGTAGATCCTGGCCAGCGCCCTGGGCATCCGGCCGGGCGCGGACGGGGCGGCCAGCGCGGCGTCCGCCACGTCGGCGGTGGCGAAGATGACGTCCACCGAGCCGGCGCCCAGCAGCGTCAGGTTGTCCACCGAGCCGGCGGTGGGGCGCACCACCGGCCGCTGGGCCAGCTCCAGCCGGTTCTGCCAGGCGTCCGCCAGCGCGCCCCCGAGCGTGTAGTAGACGCCCTGGGAGAAGCCGGTGCCCAGGGTCAGCCGGGTGCCGGCCAGCCGGGAGCCGCAGCCCGGCAGGCTCGCCGCGACGGCGGTGGCGGCTGTGGCGGCGGAGGCGCGCAGCACGGCACGGCGCGGGATCCGGACCCGGCCCTGGGCACGGTCGCTGGCCGTGATGCGCGGCATCCGGGCATACTGCCGGGTGACCGGGGTCGCGCGCCACAGCGGACGGCCGATCCCGCGCCCTCCCGCCGGTATGTCCGGTCGTACCCTGGACGGCGTGACTCGCAGCTACGCGATCCGCACCTACGGATGTCAGATGAACGCTCACGACTCCGAGCGGTTGGCCGGCATGCTCGAGTCCGCCGGCTACCGGCCGGTCGCCCAGGACGGCGAACAGGCCGACGTGGTGGTGTTCAACACCTGCGCGGTGCGGGAGAACGCGGACAACCGGCTGTACGGCAACCTCGGGCACCTGCGGCCGGTCAAGGACGCGCACCCGGGCATGCAGATCGCGGTCGGCGGCTGCCTGGCGCAGAAGGACAGGGCCGAGATCGTGCGCAGGGCGCCCTGGGTGGACGTGGTGTTCGGCACCCACAACCTGGGCTCGCTGCCCGCGCTGCTGGAGCGCGCCCGGCACAACCAGGCCGCCCAGGTGGAGATCAAGGAGTCGCTGGAGGTCTTCCCGTCCACGCTGCCCGCGCGCCGGGAGTCGGCGTACGCGGCCTGGGTGTCCATCTCCGTGGGGTGCAACAACACCTGCACCTTCTGCATCGTGCCGTCGCTGCGCGGCAAGGAGGTGGACCGCCGGCCCGGCGAGGTGCTCGCCGAGGTGTCCGCGCTGGCCGCCGAGGGCGTGCTGGAGGTGACCCTGCTCGGGCAGAACGTCAACTCCTACGGCGTCGAGTTCGGCGATCGGGCCGCGTTCGGCAAGCTGCTGCGGGCCTGCGGGGACATCGACGGGCTGGAGCGGGTGCGGTTCACCTCGCCGCACCCGCGCGACTTCACCGGTGACGTGATCGCGGCGATGGCCGAGACGCCGGTGGTCTGCCCGCAGCTGCACATGCCGCTGCAGTCCGGCTCGGACGCGGTGCTGCGCGCGATGCGCCGCTCGTACCGGTCGGGTCGGTACCTGTCCATCCTGGACGAGGTGCGGGCGGCCATCCCGGACGCGGCGATCAGCACGGACATCATCGTCGGGTTCCCCGGCGAGACGGACGCCGACTTCGAGGCCACCCTGGACGTGGTGCGCGCGGCCCGGTTCGCGCAGGCGTTCACCTTCCAGTACTCGCCCCGGCCGGGCACCCCGGCCGCCTCGCTGGACGGCCAGGTGCCCAAGGCCGTCGTCTCGGAGCGCTACCAGCGGCTGGTCGCGGTGCAGGAGGAGATCTCCTGGGAGCTGAACCGCTCGTTGGTCGGGCGCACGGTCGAGGTGCTGGTGGCCGAGGGGGAGGGGCGCAAGGACGGCGCCACCCGCCGGATGAGCGGGCGGGCCAGGGACGGGCGGCTGGTGCACTTCGCGCCGGGGCCCGGGGTGCGGCCGGGGGACGTGGTGCACACCGAGATCACCTATGCCGCGCCGCACCACCTGGTCGCGGACGGGCCGCTGCGCGGCCACCGCAAGACCGCGGCCGGAGACCTCTACGAGCAGGGCAGGAGGCCGAGCCGGCCGACCGTGACCGGGCTCGGGTTGCCCGCGATCGGGCGCCCGGTGGCCACGGCTTCAGGAGGTGCGTGATGGAACCGGCGAACGGTTCGCTGGACCGGTTGGACAAGGAGCTTTCGGGCTTCCGGTCCTGGCCCCGGGTCGAGCCGGGGGTGTCGGCGATGGTGGTGGCGGTCGGCGTGCTGGTGTTGCTGGGCGGGTACGCGCTGCCCTGGGCCGGCTCGACCAGCGGCTGGAACGTGCTGGTCGGCAGCGGGCAGCTCGGCGTGCTGCCCCGGCTGTTCGTGATCACCTCGGTGTTGTTCGGGGTGCTCGGGTCGACCCTCGGGCTGATGACCCGGCTGTGGGCGGTGGGTTGGGCGTGCGCCCTGGGCGGCGGGTTCTCCGTGGTGAACGGGCTGTGGGCGGTGTGGTCGCGACAGACCGCCCCCGGAGCGCCCGGCCCCGGGGTCGGCCTGGTGCTGGCCGTGCTGGCGATGGCCCTGCTCACCCTGATGTGGGTGCGGATCGCCTGGACCCGGCCGGGCGGCCGCGAACACGGTTAACGCTGTACGGCCTTCTCGGCGGTGGCCAGCCACTCGCGCCACTGCTCGGCCTGGCCCTCGGCCTGCTCGGCGCGGCGGGTGTCCCCGGCCGCGCGGGCCTTGGCGGCCTGCGCCTCGAACTGCTGCACCCGGTCCCGGAACTGGGCGACCCTGGCGTCCGCCTCCGGGTCGCTGCGCCGCCAGCGGCGGTCCAGGTCGCCCCGGATGCGGTCCTCGGCGGCGCGCATCCGCTCCTCCAGCTCACGGATCCGCTCCCGGGGCACCTTGCCGGCCGCCTCCCAGCGCTCGTGGATGGAGCGCAGCGCGGCGCGGGCGCTGTCCGGGTTGCTGGTGTCGACCTGGGCGGCCTCGGCGAGCAGCTGCTCCTTGCGGGCGGCGTTGGCGGCGAACTCGGCGTCCCGCTCGGAGAACACCGAGGAACGGTGGCTGAAGAACGCCTCCTGCGCGGCCCGGAACCGCTGCCAGAGCGCGTCGTCGGCGTCCTTCTGCGCGCGGCCGGCGGCCTTCCAGTCCGCCATCAGCTGCTTGTACCGGGCCGCGGTGGCGCCCCACTCGGTGGACTCGCTCAGGCCCTCGGCCTCGGTGACCAGTTCTTCCTTGCGAGCCTTGGAGGCGGCCCGCTGGCGGTCCAGCTCGGCGAAGTGCGAGCCCCGGCGCCTGTTGAACGCGTCGCGGGCCCGGGAGAACCGCTTCCAGAGCTGCTCGTCGGCCTTGCGGTCGATGCCCCGGATGGTGCGCCACTCCTCCAGGATCGCCTTGAACCGGTCGCCGGCGTGCTTCCACTGGGTGGTGTTGGCGGCCAGGTCCTCGGCCTCGGCGGCCAGCCGCTCCTTGCGTTCGACGGCCTTCGCCCTGGACGCCTCGCGGGCCTCCTTCTCCCCGCTGATGGCCTCCTCGGCGCGCCCGACCAGCGCGTCCAGGTGCCTGGACAGCCCGGCCACGTCGCCGACCACGGCGGCGTCGGCGAGGCCGTCGCGGAGCTGGCGGGCGCTGGACAGGGTGTGCTTGGCGTCGCCGCTGCCGGCGGCCAGCCGGGAGGAGAGCAGCTCGACCTCGGTGAGCAGGTCGTCGAAGCGGCGGGCGAAGTGCGCGAGGCCCTCCGCCGGCGCGCCGGCCTGCCAGCTGCCGACCACCCGCTCGCCCTCCGGGGTGCGCAGGTAGACGGTGCCGTCGTCGGCCACCCGGCCCCAGCGGGACGGGTCGGTGCCGGCGGGCGGGACCGGGTGCACGATCGCGGCGGCCGCCGACGCCGGGGCGGGCGCGGGGGCGGCGGGTGCCGGGGCGGACGGGGGGTGCGGCGCGGACGGCGCTGGGGCGCGGGTCGCCTGGCCGGGCATCGGCATGGGACGCGGCCGGGGCGGGACCGGACCCGGCGTCCGACCGGCCGCCTGACCGGTCGCCGGCGGTGCGGGGCGCGGCGCGGGGGCGATCGGGACGGCCCGCGCCGGGTCGATCGCGGGCCGGTTCGTCTCCTCGGCCTCGGCGGCTCCCAGCTCCGCGCCAGCGGTGCCGGCCACGCCTGTCCAGATCCTCTCCTGCTGCCCCACGATCGGCCTCCCTGTTCCGGCCCGCTAGGTTCACGGCGGGCGCCCCGCGCGCGGCGGGGCCTTCACGTCGGGGTCGTGCTGTGACGCGCGACCCGTCCGCGATTCAAACAGCTCGGCCGGCCGTCCGAAACCAGATCGGGCCGATTCAGGCCCTCAGCGGCAGCTCCGGAGAGACGAGGAACCGAATCGACCCCCGGACGGGGCCGGATATAGCGAATATCCAGGTCATCCGGACCCGCGTGGGGCCGGGAGGCCGATCGTTAGGCTCGTCGACAGTGGGGTCGGCCGTGGGGAGGATGGTGGCGGTGGTGCGCGTGCCGCTGATGGTCTCTCAGCTCGCGGCGGCCCGATGAGCGGGCCCGTGCGGCTGGTCGCCGTCCTCGGCCCGACCGCGACCGGCAAGTCCGACCTCGCCGTGGAGCTGGCCACCCGGCTGGGCGGCGAGGTGCTCAACGCCGACGCCATGCAGCTGTACCGGGGCATGGACATCGGCACCGCCAAGCTCACCGTGGCGCAGCGGCGCGGCGTGCCACACCACCTGCTGGACGTCCTCGACGTCACCGAGACCGCGTCGGTCGCCGCCTACCAGCGCGACGCGCGGGCGATCGTGGAGCGGCTGCTCGCGGCCGGCCGCACGCCGGTGCTGGCCGGCGGCTCGGCGCTGTACCTGCGCGCGGTGCTGGACGAGATGTCGTTCCCCGGCACCGACCCGCGGGTGCGGCGGCGGCTGGAGCACGAGCTGGCCGAGGACGGGGCGGACGCGCTGCACGCCCGGCTGGCCCGGCTGGATCCGGAGACGGCGGCGGCGGTGCCTGTCGCGAACGGCCGGCGCATCGTGCGGGCGCTGGAGGTCATCGAGATCACCGGGCGGCCGCCGCGCGCCAGCCTGCCCGAGCTGGGACCGCCCCGGTACGACGCGGTGCTGCTCGGGCTGGACATGGTGACCGAGGAGCTGGACCGGCGGATCGAGCGGCGGGTGGAGCGAATGTTCGCCGCCGGGCTGGTGGACGAGGTGCGCGGGCTGGTCGGCGTTGGCCTGAGGGAGGGGCGGACGGCCTCGCGGGCGGTCGGCTACCAGCAGGTGCTGGCCGCGTTGGACGGCGGCGGTGACCTCGGTGACTTCGAGGTGGCCGCCGCCGAGACCGCGAGGGCCACCCGGCGGCTGGTGCGCAGGCAGCGGTCCTGGTTCCGGCGCGACGCTCGTATCGAGTGGCTGGACGCCTCGGAGGACCCGGTCGGGGCGGCGCTGCGCGGACTGCGGTCCGGCGTGGCTCAGTAGGCTGGGTGCATGGCCGATCCGGAGGCGGGCATCGCGTTCCGCAAGGGGCACGGTACGGAGAACGACTTCGTGCTGCTGCCGGACCCGGACGGCGCGCTGGAGCTGACCCCGGCGCGGGTGCGGGCGCTGTGCGACCGGCGGCGCGGGCTGGGCGCGGACGGGGTACTGCGGGTGGTCCGGAGCGCCGCGCTGGGCGAGCGCGAGCCCACCGAGGCGGAGTGGTTCATGGACTACCGCAACGCCGACGGCTCGGTGGCCGAGATGTGCGGCAACGGGGTACGGGTGTTCGCCCGGTACCTGGCCGAGGCCGGCCTGGTCGACGGCGACGAGCTGGTGGTGGCCACCCGGGGCGGGCCGAAGCCGGTGCGGTTCCTCGGTGACTCCGGCGAGATCGCCGTGGCGATGGGTGCGGTGCGGCTCGGGGGTGCGAGCGCGGCGACGGTGGGCGGCCGGAAGTTCGACGGGCTGGTGGTGGACGTCGGCAACCCGCACCTGGCCTGTGTCACGGACGCGGCCCTGGACGAGCTGGACCTGACGGTCGCGCCCGGCTATGACGCCGAGGTGTTCCCGTCCGGGGTGAACGTCGAGTTCGTCACCCCGCTGGCCGGCGGCGAGGCGCGGATGCGGGTGTACGAGCGCGGGGTGGGGGAGACCCGTTCCTGTGGCACCGGCACGGTGGCCGCTGCCGCCGCCGCGCTGCGCCACGACGGGCGCTCCTCCGGGACGGTGACGGTGCACGTACCGGGCGGCCGGCTGCGGGTCGAGCTGGCCGACGGGACGGCGACCCTGACCGGCCCGGCGGTGCTGGTCGCGGCCGGCGAGATCGACCCGGACTGGTGGCGTTCGGCGCGCTGACCGCCTTCGGCGGCGGAAATTGGGTGCGGACCGTGGGACCATGGATGACATATGAACGAACCGTCTCCGTACATCGAACCCTCGACCGGTGACCTGGAGCTCGAGGAACGGACCTCGCTGCGCCGGGTGGCCGGGCTGTCCACCGAGCTCGCCGACGTCACCGAGGTCGAGTACCGCCGGCTGCGGCTGGAGCGGGTGGTCCTGGTCGGGGTGTGGACCGAAGGCACCGCCGAGGCCGCCGACGCCTCGCTCACCGAGCTGGCCCGGCTGGCCGAGACGGCCGGCTCGACGGTGCTGGACGGCCTGGTACAGCGCCGGCCCCGGCCCGACCCGGCCACCTTCGTCGGCTCCGGGAAGGTCGAGGAGCTGCGCAACGCGGTCCTGGCCACCGACGCCGACACCGTGATCTGCGACGGCGAGCTGTCCCCCGGCCAGCTGCGCCAGCTCGAGGACAGGCTCAAGGTCAAGGTGATCGACCGGACGGCGCTGATCCTGGACATCTTCGCCCAGCACGCCCGCTCCAGGGAGGGCAAGGCGCAGGTCGAGCTGGCCCAGCTGTCCTACCTGCTGCCCCGGCTGCGCGGCTGGGGCGAGGCGCTGTCCCGGCAGGTCGGCGGCCGCGCGGCCGGCGGCGTCGGGATCGGCGGCCGTGGCCCCGGCGAGACGAAGATCGAGCTGGACCGCCGCCGGATCCGCCGCCGGATGGCCAAGCTGCGCCGCGAGATCGCCGCGATGCGCACCGTGCGGGACACCAAGCGCGGCTCGCGGCGGCGCAACGAGGTGCCCGCGGTGGCCATCGCCGGCTACACCAACGCCGGCAAGTCGAGCCTGCTCAACGCGATCACCGGGGCCGGCGTCCTGGTGGAGGACGCGCTGTTCGCCACCCTGGACCCGACCACCCGCCGCGCCGAGACCGCCGACGGGCGGGCGTACACCCTGACCGACACCGTCGGGTTCGTCCGGCACCTGCCGCACCAGCTGGTCGAGGCGTTCCGGTCCACCCTGGAGGAGGTCGCCCAGGCCGACCTGCTGGTGCACGTGGTGGACGGCTCGGACCCGATGCCCGAGGAGCAGATCAAGGCGGTCCGCGAGGTGCTCGCCGAGATCGGTGAACAGCAGGGCGAGCGGATGCCGCCGGAGCTGCTGGTGGTCAACAAGATCGACGCGGTGACCGACCTGCCGCTGGCCCGGCTGCGCCACCTGCTGCCGGACGCGGTGTTCGTGTCCGCCGCCACCGGCACCGGGATCGACCGGCTGCGCGAGACGATCGACACCCGGCTGCCCAGGCCGGACCACCAGCTCGAGGTGCTGCTGCCCTACACCGAGGGCTCGCTCACTGCGCGGGTGCACGAGCACGGCCAGGTGCTGGCCGAGGAGCACCGCGCGGACGGCACCTGGCTGCGCGCCCGGGTCGGCGACGAGCTAGCGTCCGCGCTGCGCGAGTACCGGGTACCCACCGCCGTCGAGGAGCCCGCGGTCGAGGAGCCCGCCGTCGCCGAGCCGTCCCGGAGTGTCGCCCGCTGACCGGACGCCGCGCGGGGGCTGTCATGGTGCTCGCCGCGACCATCCTGCTGGCCGGCGTGGCATCGCCAGGGCTCGCGTCCGCGCAACCGCCCGGCCCGACCCCGCTGTGCACCGTCACCGACTCCCGGCTGGCCGAGCTGTCCGGCCTGGCCACCGACGGCGGCGACCGGCGCTGGGCGATCGTGGACAGCGGCCGGCGGGTGCAGGTCTTCGAGCTGGGCGCGGACTGCTCGGTCCGCAAGGTGCTGACCGCGCCGCCGGACCCGTACGACGTGGAGGACCTGGCCAGGGCGCCCGACGGCACGTTCTGGCTGGCCGACACCGGCGACAACCGGCGCGCCAGGGACACCGTCGCGTTCATCACGCTCACCCCGGCCGGGGCCGCCGCCGTGCACCGGATGCGCTACCCGGACGGGCCGCACGACGCCGAGGCGGTGCTGCTCGGCCGCGACGGCGTGCCACTGATCGTCACCAAGGAGCCGCTCGCCCCGGCCGGCGTCTACCGCCCCGAGCGGCCGATCACGCCCGCGTCGAAAGAGACCGAGCCGGTCCCGCTGCGTCGGGTGGGGGAGGTGTCGCTGCCGGCCTCGGACACGGTCGGTGGGCCGGTCGGCGCCATCGGCGGGCGCACCGTGACCGGCGGCGCCACCACCGCCGACGGCAGGGTCGCGGCGCTGCGCACGTACACCGACGCGTGGCTGTTCGCCGCCCCGGACGGCGACCTGGTGGCCGCCCTGCGCGGGGCGCCGGTGCGGGTCCCGCTGCCCGGCGAGCCGCAGGGCGAGGCGATCGCGTTCGACGGCCGGGGCGGGCTGCTCTCCGGCTCGGAGACCAGGCAGGGTGCGCGTGGCGTGCTGCGGGTCGTGCCCGGTGCGGCCGCGCTGGTCGCCCCGGCGAGCGAGCCGACCGAGAGCGGCGGCAACGCCGTCACCGCCCCCGCGACCGGCTCGCTGCTGTCCTGGTGGCCGGTTGCCGCCGTGCTCGCGCTAGCGCTCGCTGCCGCCGCCGTGCTCCGCCGCGCCCGCCGCCGCTAGGGGTGCCCGCACACCCGCTTTGTCACCGGCACATGCGCTGCAACACGTGTGCGGCGTACACGGTGGGTGTGCGAGCCCATCACAGCCGCCGCAGGACGGCGACCACGCGGCCGAGGATGGTGGCGTCGTCGGCGGGGATGGGGTCGTAGGCGGGGTTGCTAGGCATGAGCCAGACGTGGTTGTCGCGGCGTTTGAAGGTTTTGACCGTGGCTTCGCCGTCGATCATGGCGGCGACGATGTCGCCGTTCTCGGCGACCGACTGCTGGCGTACCACCACCCAGTCGCCGTCGGTGATGGCCGCGTCCACCATCGAGTCACCGGTGACGGTGAGCAGGAACAGGGTGCCCTCGCCGACGATCTCGCGGGGCAGCGGGAAGACGTCGGAGATGGCCTCCTCGGCGAGGATCGGGCCGCCGGCGGCGATCCGGCCGACCACCGGCACGAACGTGGGCGACGGCCGGTGCGCGCGCAGCTCCTCGGTGACCTCCGTCTCGTCCTCGTCCGCGGCGCCGACGGTGACCACGCCCTCGGCCTCCTCGGGGCCGCGCACGTCCACCGCCCGCGTCCGGTTCGGGTCGCGCCGGAGGAACCCCTTGCGCTCCAGCGCGCGCAGTTGGTGGTGCACCGACGAGGTGGAGGTGAGCCCCACCGCGTCGCCGATCTCCCGAACGCTCGGCGGGTAGCCGAAACGCTCCACCCAGTCCCGAATGACCTCGAGGACCTTGCGTTGCCTGGGGGTGAGCGCGGCGGACTCCGCGCCCGGTGGGTCGGGGAAGGTGTGAACCTCCGCCCCGGTGCCCCCGGATTCCCCTGTCGACCCGCGCGCCATCGTCGCCGATCCTCCTCGCTGTTCCCGTGCCGCCGACCAGTGCCTATGCCACGGCGCCGGCCAGGTTCGGCCCCGACGGCCGACTCCGTTCGGATGAACGGTAGACCCGCGGTCGGACAAGTCCAAACACATGTTCGAACGACACGCCCCCAATTTTCCAGTTTTGTCGGGCCGTGGTGGTACACCTAATCGCACACGCGTTCGATCGAACGTGTGTGCGACGGACGTGACGCTGAGGAGGCGTGATGGGCGCGAGCGCGGTGCGGACGGTGGCGGCCGGCGAACCGGTTGGGCCGTCGGGCTCGGAGCGGCGGAGGGACAGGGTCGAGGTGGGGGTCGGGTCGCCGGTGCGCCGGGCGCGGCGGGCCGCGGCGTACCGGGGTGGCACGGCGCCGGCGCCCACCGGCCCCGGGCGGGTGGCCAGGCCGCTGCCGGGCCGAGGTGAGAGCCTGGGGGTGCGCCGGCCGACCGCGGCGCGGCCGGTGGCGGTGCGTCCGGCCCCGGTGCGGGCGGCGGTCGCGGGGCGGGGCACTGCGGCCGGCGGGGTGCGCGCGGTCGCGGCGGTCGTGCTGGTGGCGGTCGCCGCCGCGGTCGTGGTGTTCGCGCTCGGCCTGCTCGGCGAGGGTGTGCGGACCGCGCGGGTGCCGTCCACGGTGGGCACGGTCCAGGTGCGCGGCGACGAGTCGCTGTGGCAGGTGGCTCGCCGTGCTGCCCCGTCCGCCGATCCGGGCGCGGTCGCGGCGCGCATCGTCGAATTGAATGACCTCGGCTCACCGACCGTACAGGCCGGCCAGGTGCTGCTCAGCCCCATCGGGTGAGATTTTGTATATCTCCGGCATCTTGGGCTGACCGGCTTTGCGAACCCCTACATGTTGTGGTTACACTGCTGTAGTTCGGTCATCGTGCTATGTGGCTGAACAGGGATGTTGTGGGGGAGGATGTCCAGCGGTGCGTTGCCCGTTCTGCCAGCATGCGGACTCCCGGGTCATTGACTCCCGGGATGTCGACGAGGGGAAGGCCACTCGCCGCCGCCGAGCCTGCCCGGAGTGTGGGCGCAGGTTCACCACGGTGGAGGAGGCGGTGCTGGCCGTCGTCAAGCGCAGCGGCGTGACGGAGCCGTTCCTGCGTGACAAGGTGGTCAACGGGGTACGACGGGCCTGCCAGGGCAGGCCGGTCAGCGAGGACGCATTACAACACCTGGCCCATCGGGTCGAGGAGAGCATTCGGTCCAGCGGGGCCGCCGAGGTGCCCAGCCACGAGGTGGGGCTGGCGATCTTGGGTCCGCTGCGTGAGCTCGACGAGGTCGCCTACCTCCGCTTTGCCAGCGTGTATCGCTCGTTCTCCAGCATCGAGGACTTCGAGAAGGAGATCGCCGACCTGCGCGAGGCCAGTCCCGGATAACCGGTGGCCCCGGCCGCCGACCCCAGCCGGCGACCAGAGCTCACCACATGCACTCCGCCAGACCTGAAAGCCAGAGAGGGACGACACGCATGACCGACGCAGTGGGAGATCGGACCCGCCGGGGTGGCAAGGCCACCCGGGCCAGCGGCGCGAAGGGCCGAGGGGGCGCCAGCAGGACGGGCCCCGGTGGTACGGCGCTGCGGATCGAGCGGGTGCACACCACGCCGGGCGTGCATCCCTACGACGAGGTCAGCTGGGAGCGCCGGGACGTCGTGATGACGAACTGGCGGGACGGCTCGATCAACTTCGAGCAGCGCGGCGTGGAGTTCCCCGAGTCCTGGTCGATGAACGCCACCAACATCGTGACCAGCAAGTACTTCCGGGGCGCCGTGGGTACCCCGCAGCGGGAGAACAGCCTGCGCCAGCTCATCGACCGGGTGGTCTCCAGCTATGTCTCCGCCGGGATCCAGCACGGCTACTTCGCCACCGAGGCCGACGCCGAGGTCTTCGACCACGAGCTCACCTGGATGCTGCTGCACCAGGTGTTCAGCTTCAACTCCCCGGTCTGGTTCAACGTCGGCACCAGCTCGCCGCAGCAGGTCAGCGCGTGCCTGACGTACGACTCGCTGGTCAGCACCCCGGCCGGGCTGGTGCCGATCGGCGAGCTGGTGCAGCGCGACGCGGTCGGCACCAAGGTGTTCGACGCGCACGGCATCACCTCGATCCTGGCCACCAAGGCCAACGGGGTGCGCGAGGTGATCCGGCTGCACACCGCGGCCGGCCACCGCCTCGACGTCACGCCCGACCACCTGGTCTGGAAGTCCGAGCTGGACGGCGCCGGCCGCTGGGTGGAGGCCGGCGAGCTGGTCGCCGGTGACCACCTCGACTGGCACCGCACGCACTCCTACGGCGAGTCCGGCATCGAGGTGGCCCAGCTCGCGGAGGCGTCCCTGGCCGGCTGGCTGCAGGCGCACGGCGCGGTCTCCCGAGAGGACGGCGACGATGGAGAGACCCGTATCGACGCCGTCACCGTCACCCCGAGCGAGCTGAGCTGGGTCACCGCCATGCTCGCCGCCGTGTTCCCCGACGTGCCGCGGGAGGAGCACGCGGTCAGGACGACGCCGGACATGTCGCTGGACTGCCGGGGGACCAGGCTGCGGGGCGCGGCGCTGGACGGCTTCGCGCGGCGCTGGGGGCTGCTCGCGCACGGCACCGACATGACGGTCCCGGCGCACCTGTTCACCGCGCCGCTGCCGGTGGTCGCCTGCTACCTGCGCAGCCTGTTCCAGGCCGAGGGATACGTGTCCCGCCGCGACGGCTCGACGGTGGTCAGCATGGACCTGGCCAGCGAGCGGCTGGTCCGGGGCGTGCGCTCGCTGCTCGGCCGGTTCGGCGTGCTGGCCACCGTGGCCCGCGAGGCCGGCCACCGCTCCGGGCGGGAGGGCCTGTGGGGCGTCCAGATCGCCGACGCCGGCGACCGGCGGACCTTCGCCGACGAGATCGGGTTCATCGACCCGGTCAAGGAGGCCGAGCTGGAGGCGTCCTTCGAGCTGTCGGGGAAGGCGGCCCGGGACGTCCGGCGGGTGGAGATCGCGGCCATCGAGCGCCTCGGCGACCGTGAGGTCTACGACATCCAGACCGAGTCCGGCGAGTTCGTCACCGACGGCCTGCGGGTGCACAACTGCTTCATCCTCTCCGTGGACGACACCATGGAGTCGATCCTGAACTGGTACCGGGAAGAGGGCCTGATCTTCAAGGGCGGCTCCGGCGCCGGGCTGAACCTGTCCCGGATCCGTTCGTCCAAGGAGCTGCTCTCCTCCGGCGGCACCGCCTCCGGGCCGGTGTCGTTCATGCGCGGCGCGGACGCCAGCGCGGGCACCATCAAGTCCGGCGGCGCCACCCGGCGGGCGGCCAAGATGGTCGTGCTGGACGTGGACCACCCGGACATCGGCGAGTTCGTGCAGACCAAGATGCGCGAGGAGGAGAAGATCCGGGTCCTGCGCGACGCCGGCTTCGACATGGACCTCGGCGGCTCGGACATCGCCTCGGTGCAGTACCAGAACGCGAACAACTCGGTGCGGGTGTCCGACGAGTTCATGCGCTCGGTGGAGGACGACACCGAGTTCGGGCTGCGCGCCAGGCTGACCGGCGACGTGATCGACAGGGTCCGCGCGCGCGGGCTGTTCCGCGACATCGCCGAGGCGGCCTGGGCCTGCGCCGACCCCGGGCTGCAGTACGACGACACCATCAACGACTGGCACACCTGCCCGGAGTCCGGCCGTATCACCGCGTCCAACCCGTGCAGCGAGTACCTGCACCTGGACAACTCCAGCTGCAACCTCGCCTCGCTGAACCTGCTCAAGTTCCTCGGCGAGGACGGCGAGTTCGACGCGGACCGGTTCGCCAGGTCCGTCGAGCTGGTGATCACCGCGATGGACATCTCGATCTGCTTCGCGGACTTCCCGACCGAGGCGATCGGCGACACCACCCGCAGGTTCCGCCAGCTCGGCATCGGCTACGCCAACCTGGGCGCGCTGCTGATGGCCACCGGGCGGGCGTACGACTCCGAGGGCGGGCGCGCGCTGGCCGCCGCGATCTCCTCGCTGATGACCGGCACCGCGTACCGGCGCTCGGCCGAGCTGGCCGGCGTGGTCGGCCCGTACGACGGCTACGCCCGCAACGCCGACGCGCACCAGCGGGTGATGCGCAAGCACGCCGCGGCCAACGACGCCGTCCGCACCCTGCACCCGATGGACACCGCCGTGCACAAGCTGGCCACCAAGGCCTGGCAGCAGTGCCTCAAGGTCGGCGAGAAGAACGGCTGGCGCAACGCCCAGGCCAGCGTGATCGCCCCCACCGGGACCATCGGCCTGATGATGGACTGCGACACCACCGGCGTCGAGCCGGACCTCGCGCTGGTCAAGTTCAAGAAGCTGGTCGGCGGCGGGTCCATGCAGATCGTCAACCAGACCGTGCCGCGCGCGCTGACCGCGCTGGGCTACCAGCCCGAGCAGGTCGAGGCGATCGTCGAGTACGTCGGCGAGCACGGGCACGTGGTGGACGCGCCGACCCTGCGGCCCGAGCACTACGAGGTGTTCGACTGCGCGATGGGCGAGCGGTCCATCCCGGCCATGGGCCACGTGCGGATGATGGCCGCCGTGCAGCCGTTCATCAGCGGCGCGATCTCCAAGACGGTGAACATGCCGGAGTCGGCCACCGTGGAGGACGTCGAGGAGATCTACCTGCAGGGTTGGCGGCTCGGGCTCAAGGCCCTGGCCATCTACCGGGACAACTGCAAGGTCGGCCAGCCGCTGTCGGTGGCCAAGTCGAAGTCGGCCGAGAAGCCCGCCGAGGACGAGCCGGCGGTGGTCGTGGAGAACCGCCCGGTCCGGCGCCGGCTGCCCAAGAAGCGCCCCAGCCAGACCGTGTCGTTCACCGTCGGCGGCGCCGAGGGCTACCTGCACGCCGGCTCCTACCCGGATGACGGGCTGGGCGAGATCTTCATCAAGCTGGGCAAGCAGGGCTCCACGCTGGCCGGCGTGATGGACGCGTTCTCCATGTCCATCTCGGTGGGCCTGCAGTACGGCATCCCGCTGGAGTTCTACGTCTCGAAGTTCTCCAACCAGCGCTTCGAGCCGGCCGGCATGACCGACGACCCGGACATCCGGATCGCCACCAGCGTGCTGGACTACCTGTTCCGCCGCCTGGCGCTGGACTACCTGCCCTACGAGAAGCGCGCCCAGCTCGGCATCTTCTCCGCCGACGAGCGCACCGCGCAGGTGGCCGACAGCTACGGCGACGGGGACGTCGACCTGGAGGACCTGCGCAGCACCGTGGACGCCAGCCCCGCCTCGGCGTCCGAGTCCGACAAGGCACCCGCCGACGTGGGCAGCTCGACCGAGCTGATCGAACTGCAACAGGGCAAGCACGCCGACGCCCCGCTGTGCCTGACCTGCGGCACCAAGATGCGCCCGGCCGGCTCCTGCTACGTGTGTGAGGGCTGCGGCTCCACCTCGGGATGCAGCTGACGCGGTAGCCGACAGGCTCGTCCGCTCCCCGCGCTGGCGGCCACCCCCCGAAGAACCGGGCGGTGGCCGTCAGTGTGCGGTGTCAGGGGCCTGGCCAGGGTCAACCCCGATGCCACCGCCGCCCGCGAGGCGTTTACTGGAGGCATGCTGAAGGTAATCGGGATCGCGGCCCTGGTGATCATCGCTGTCGCGGTGCTCGGCTGGGTGGCGAAGGCGGTGCTCTGGATCGCGCTGATCGCCGCGCTGGTCGTGATCGGCGGCGCCGCCTACAAGGTGATCGCGAACAAGCGCAAGCGGGACGCGATCCGCTAGCTAGCGCGCCCAGGTCTCGTGCGTGGCCCAACCGGCGGCCTCCCGGCCCGGTCGTCCGTCATGAACCCGGAGGGTTCCGGGGAGCGGACGCGGGAGGCGATCGAGGCGTTGGGACGGTTCACCTGGTGGCTGCGAGACTTCGAGGTGCAGGCCGAGCGGCGGCACACATGCGGTGAGCCGGACTGGGGGCGGGGTGCGCGGCTCCACCGGGCGGTCATCCGGAGCATCCAGCGCTTCCAGGTGGGCGAGTCGGGCGACGGCGCGAACCTCATCGCCAAGGCGGACGCCGACCAGCACGCGGACTACGCGGCGGCGGTGCGGCTGTTCGTGGCCGAGGAGCGCGAGCACGCGCGGATGCTGGGGCGGCTGCTGGCGGCGGCGGGCACCCCGACGATCACCGCTCACTGGAGCGACGTGGTGTTCGTCCGGCTGCGGCGTGCGCTCGGGCTCCGGCTGGAGCTGATGGTGCTCATGGTGGCCGAGGTCATCGCGCTGCGTTACTACCGCGCGCTGCGGGACGGCCCGGAGGACGCGCTCACCACCGAGGTGGCCGGGCGGATCCTGGCCGACGAGGCTCGGCACGTGTCGTTCCACACCGTGCGGCTCGCGGCCTGGCTCGCGGACCTGCCCCGTGTTGCCCGGCCTGTGGTGGCCTGGTCGTGGTGGCTGCTCCTGCTCGGCGCGGCGGTCACGGTCGCGGTCGACCACGGCCCCGCGTTGCGCCGGCTCGGGGTGGCCAGGCGGACGTTCGTGAGCGAGGTGGCCGCCGAGTTCCGGTCCGTGGTCGCCAGGGTCAGGATCCTCTCCAGGCGCTGACCTACTCCGTGGGGCCGTTCTCGAACTCGGCGAGGAACCGTTCGACCTCGGCGCCCAGTTCTTCGGCGGTGGGCAGCGGCTCGTTCTTGGCCAGCAGCGACGGCCGGGCGTCGGCCTCCGCCGCCGAGTCGTAGCGCCGCTCCAGCGCCCGGACCACCCGGCTGGCCTGCTCCGAGCTGGCCACCTTCCGCTCGATGTCGGCGCCGATCTCCTCGGCCGCCTCGGTCAGCGCGTCGGTGGGCAGCAGCAGCCCGGTGCTCACGCTCACGTGGTCGAGCAGGGTGCGGGCGGCGTGCGGGTACTCGGTCTCGGCCAGGTAGTGCGGCACGTGCACGGCCAGGCCCATCGCGTCGTGCCCGGACTGGCCCAGCCGCAGCTCCAGCAGCGCGCCCGCGCTGCCGGGCAGCTCGGCGGTGGTGGCCCACTGCTCGCTGTGGTTGATCAGCTCGGGACGGGTGGCGTGCGCGGTCACCCCGGCCGGGCGGGTGTGTGGCACCGCCATCGGGATGGCGTTGAGCCCGACCGCGATGTCCACCCCGAACCGCTCGATCAGCTCGGTGACCGCCGCCGCGAACCGCTCCCACTGCACGTCCGGCTCCGGGCCGGTGAGCAGCAGGAACGGCGTGCCGGCCAGGTCGCGCAGGGCGTAGAGCGCCAGGATCGGCTCGTCGTAGTCGGCCCAGTGGTCACGGTCGAACGTCATGGTGGGCCGCCGCGAGCGGTAGTCCAGCAGCTGGTCGACGTCGAAGGTGGCGATCACCGTGCCCGGCAGCGCCGTCAGCAGGTGGTCCATGGCCAGCCGACCGGCATGCCCGGCATCGATGTAGCCGCCGAAGTGGTGCAGCATCACCCTCGGCTCCGGGGTGCCCGCCATGGGCACCGCGTCCGCCGAAGGGGCCAACGCCGCGTCGGCGTCTTCCTCGACCTGGTACAGCTCGGTGGGATCCAGCACAGTGGACCTCCTCCTCATGGTGCTTCACTCCGGCCGCGACCGGCCTCTCGAGAAGTGTCAACGCCGGGGAGCGTCAGATCCATCCCATTCCCGTGCCAGAAGGCCGTCGGCTCGGTCACGATGGAAGCAAATGGATACGCGGCTCTCGAACGTGAACAAACGTGGTCTCTACGTAGTCTGGTCGGTCGGAGTCTTCGCCTATCTGGTGGCGGTGCTGCAGCGTTCGTCGTTCGGGGTAGCCGGGTTGGATGCTACCGCGCGCTTCCACGCCGCACCCGCCGTGCTGTCCGCGTTCGTGGTGCTGCAGTTGGTGGTGTACGCCTGCCTGCAGGTTCCGGTGGGGCTGCTGCTGGACCACTTCGGCGCGCGGCAGCTCATCGTCGTGGGTGGCCTGACCATGATCGCCGGTCAGCTGGTGCTGGCGTTCTCCACCGCGCTGCCGGCCGCGTTCGCGGCGCGCGCCCTGGTCGGCGCCGGCGACGCGCTCACCTTCATCAGCGTGCTGCGGGTGGTCAACGCGTGGTTCCCGGCCCGGCGCTCGCCGCTGATGACCCAGCTCACCGCGCTGCTCGGGCAGTTCGGCCAGGTGCTCAGCGCGATCCCGCTGGTCGCGCTGCTGCACGGGCCGGGCTGGAGCGCGGCGTTCGCCTCGGCGGCGGGGTTGGGCGTGCTGGCGGTGGTGCTGGTGCTCGCGGTGGTTCGGGACCGCCCGCCGGGGACCGGGTCGGTGGCCAGGCCGGCGCCGTCGCTGGCGCTGGTGGGCAGGGGTCTGCGGGCGGCCTGGGGAGCCCCGGGCACCCGGCTGGGCTTCTGGTCGCACATGGGCACGCAGTTCTCCGGCACGGTGTTCGCGCTGCTGTGGGGGATGCCGTTCCTGGTGGCCGGCCAGGGGTTGACGCCGGTGCAGGCCAGCGCGCTGCTGACCGTGTTCGTGCTGGCCGGGGTGCTGGTGGCGCCGGTCATCGGCGAGCTCACCGCGCGGCACCCGATGCGCCGGTCCTGGCTGGTGCTCACCGTGATCGGGGTGACCGCCACCGCGTGGACGGCGGTGCTGGCGATGCCGCAGCCGGTGCCGCGCTGGCTGCTGGTCGCGCTGGTGCTGGTGCTCGCGGTGGGCGGCCCGGGCTCGATCGTGGGGTTCGACTACGCGCGCCAGTTCAACCCGGGCGGGCGGCAGGGGACCGCGGTGGGGATCGTGAACGTCGGCGGGTTCAGCGCCTCGGTGGTCGTGGTGCTGGCGATCGGGGTGCTGCTCGGCGCGGTCGGCGGGCCGGACGGCTACACCCCGGAGGCGTTCCGGGTGGCCTGGTGCGCCCAGTACGTGGTGTGGCTGGTTGCGGTGGTCGGGGTGCTGCGGTGCCGGCGGCTGACCCGGCGCCAGCTCGCGGCCGAGGGAGTTGTTGTGCCGCCACTGTTTGCCCGGCGGCGCGCGCGACCCGCTCGTCCGGCGAAGGTGAGCTGATCACCCGTTCGTGACAATGACTATCATCTTCGCGGAAGTCGGTCGGGTCGGGTGCGGAGAAGGGTAGATGCAGCGTGCGCGTCGCATTCGTGGGCAAGGGTGGCAGCGGCAAGACGACGCTCGCGGCGCTGTTCACCCGGTATCTGGCCGAGCTCGGACGGCCGGTGCTGGCCGTGGACGCGGACATCAACCAGCACCTCGGGCAGGCGCTCGGGCTGGACGAGGACGCGACGCCCCGGCCGCTCGGCGCGGACCTGGGCTGGCTGAAGGACCACCTGCGCGGCGGCAACCCCCGGCTGCCCTCGGCCGACGTCGTGATCAAGACGACGCCGCCCGGCCGGGGCTCGCGGCTGGTCCGGCTGTCCGAGGACGACGAGGTGCTGCGCCGCCATGCGGTGCGTTGCGCGGGCGGGGCGCGGCTGATGGTCACCGGAGAGTTCGACACCGAGGACATCGGGGTGTCCTGCTACCACTCCAAGACCGGCGCGGTGGAGCTGTACCTGAACCACCTGATGGACGGCCCCGGCGAGTACGTGGTGGTGGACATGACCGCCGGTGCGGACGCGTTCGCGTCCGGGCTGTTCACCCGCTTCGACCTGACGGTGCTGGTCAGCGAGCCGACCCAGCGCGGCATCGGCGTCTACCGGCAGTACCTGGCGAACTCGGCAGGGCACCGGTTGGCGCTGCGGGTGGTCGGGAACAAGGTGGCCGACCGGGCGGACGCGGACTACCTGCGCGAGCAGCTCGGGTCCGCGCTGCTGGCCAGCGTCGGGCACTCGGCGTGGGTGCGGGCCGCCGAGCGCGGCGCGCCGGAGCCGCTGGCGTCGCTGGAGCCGGCCAACCGGGCGGCGCTGGACGCGGTGCTCGCCGAGCTGGACGCCACCGAGCGGGACTGGGCGGCCTACCACCGGGGGACCGTGGAGTTCCACCTGCGCAACGCGCGGGCGTGGGCGAACCGCGCGTTCGGCCGCGACCTGGCCGACCAGGTCGACCCCGACTTCGTGCCCGGCCCGGTGGCTGCCGCCTCGGTGGCTGCCGGCACGGCCTGAGCGTCCCTCGGCGGCGTGCCAGCGCTTGACAGCACACGACCCGGCGGGTGGGATCATCGCACCTCTAACCCCCGGCGAGTGAACAGGTCGAGGAGCGTTGCATGGGACGGAAGCGCGCGCTGCGTCGCTCGATCCGCTCGCTTGCCCCGCTCGCGTTGGCCGCCGGCCTGCCGCCGGTCGTTCCGCTCGCGCTCGACGAGCCCGCCGCCGTCTTCGACGAGTGGGGCGGGCCGGTCACCTGGGACGTGCTGGTCGGCACCACCTCGGTGTGGCTGATGGTGGGCCTGGCCGCGCTCACGCTGCGGCTGTACGCCTGCCGGTTCTCCCCGACGGCGCAGCGTGCGGTCGCGCTGTTCAGCTGGGCCAGCGCCGGCGCCTGGCTGATCCACCTGGCCGGGCTGGTCGCTCGCGGGCTGGAGCGTCCGGGACCGCTGCCGTGGTGGGCGGGCCCGTGGGCGACCGTCGCGGGCGCGCTGCTGGCCGGGGCGACCGGCTGGCTCGTGGTCGGGCGAGGTCCGGCCGTGCCGATCACCGACGCCCCGCCCACCCCGGGCGCGCTGCGCATCGACCCGAGCGCCGAGGAGCGGGCGGTGTGGGCGCGCTCGTTGTTCTCCCCGCTCGCGCTGGCCGGGGCCGCGGTGTTGACGGTCGCCGGCGCGGTCGGGGTGGCGGCCGACGGGCTCGGGCTGGTCGACGTGTTCGTCGCCGGCCTGGCGGTCAGCACCGGCATCGGCTCGTGGGCGCGGATCCGGGTGGACAGGTCGGGGATCGTGATCACCCAGCCGGTGCTCGGCCGGGCCCTGGTCTCGGTGGACCGCGCGCGGATCGTGCACGCCTGGGCCGAGGACCGGGGCGCGGCCGGCCTGCCGCTGACGGCCTACGGCGTGTTCGAGTCCGGCCGCCGGTTCGGCTACCGGACCCGCTCGCGCGGCCCGGTGCTGTGCGCGGAGGTCTCCGACGGGCGGCGGCTGGTGGTCACGGTGAACTGCCCGTACCTGCCGGCGGCGCTGGTCAACACCGAGCTGGACCGGTGGCGCATCCCGGGGCAGCGGACGGGCTGATCAGGCGTTGTCCGGTGGGCGCGCGCCGGGGCCGGGCACCAGCTCCACCCCCTGGCGCACTGCCTGGCCGCAGTGCCCGCAGGTCAGCCCGACCACGAGGTCGCCGTCGCAACCGGAGTGCCTGGCCAGCCTTGGCGGTCCGTCCGGGCCGGCCAGGTGGGCGTCGCCCCACTGCATCAGCGACAGCACCGGCAGCGACAGCCCCCGGCCCCTGGCCGTCAGCCGGTACTCGAAGCGGTCGGGCCGGCGCTGGTAGCGCACCCGCTCCAGCACCCCGGCGTCGACCAGCCGCGCGAGCCGGTCGGTGAGCACGTTGCGGGCCAGGCCGAGGCTTTCCGAGAACTCCTCGAAGCGGCGCAGCCCGAGCAGCGCGTCCCGCACGATGAGCAGCGTCCAGCGCTCGCCGACGACCTCCAACGCCCGCGCCAGCGAGCACACCTGGCTGTCGTAGGTCCGTCCGAGCACGCGGTGCCTCCCGGGGGTCGTCGCGGCCACACTACGGTGGCTCAAGCAATGTTAGCAGTGAGAGTTGCTTCACGGGACTGACCTGCTCTAGATTGCGTTTCATCACGCTACTGACGCGCTCGACGGGAAGGCGCCGGACCATGGCCAAGATCGACTCACATCCCAACGTGATCGAGGTGCGCCGGCGTGCCGAGCAGGGCCGGGCCGAGGCGCCGCCGGCGGTGCTCGACGCGGAGTGGCTGCGCCGGCTGTGTATGGCGGCCGGGGCCGAGGACGTGGGCTTCGTCGACTTCGAACGGCCCGAGCTGGCCGACGAGCGGGTCCAGATCGAGCGGGCCTTCCTCGGGGCGAAGGCGGCGATCAGCTTCGTCTGCCGGATGAACCGGGAGAACGTGCGCAGCCCGGCGCGCTCGGCCAGCAACCTGGAGTTCCACCTCACCAACCACGACACCAACGAGGTCGGCCGGCGCATCGTCACCGAGCTGGAGTCGATCGGGGTGCGCGCGTTCAACGGCAACGTGGGCTTCCCGATGGAGGCGGACAGGTTCCCCAGCGAGCGGATCTGGGTGGTCGCGCACAAGCCGATCGCGGTGGAGGCCGGGCTCGGGCACATGGGCATCCACCGCAACGTCATCCACCCCAAGTTTGGCAACTTCATCCTGCTCGGCACGGTGGTGGTGGACACCGAGATCAGTGCCTATGACCGTCCGATCGACTACAACCCGTGCCTGGAGTGCAAGCTCTGCGTGGCCGCCTGCCCGACGGGGGCGATCAACCCGGACGGCCGGTTCGACTTCTCCGCCTGCATCACGCACAACTACCGGGAGTTCCTGGGCGGCTTCGAGAACTGGGTGGAGACGGTCGTCGAGTCGAAGGACGCGAAGGACTACCGGCAGCGGATGTCCGAGCCGGAGAACGCGTCGCTGTGGCAGAGCCTCGGGTTCGGGCCGAACTACAAGGCGGCCTACTGCGTCTCGGTCTGTCCGGCCGGCGAGGACGTCCTCGGCCCGTACCTGGACAGCCGCAAGACGCACCTGGCGAACGTGGTCAAACCGCTGCAGAACAAGGTGGAGACCGTCTACGTGGTGGCCAACTCCGACGCCGAGGCGCACGTGGCCAAGCGTTTCCCGCACAAGCGCATCAAGCGGGTGGGCAACGGGCTGCGGGCGCGCACCGTGGACGCCTTCGTGGTCGGCCTGCCGCTGATCTTCCAGCGCGAGGTGTCGCGCGGCCTGGACGCCACGTACCACTTCACCTTCACCGGCGCCGAACAACGCAAGCTTACGATCGTGATCCGCGACGGCGAGCTGACGATCGCCGAAGGTCACGAGGGCGAGCCTGACCTGCGGGTACGGGCGGACGCCGCCACGTGGTTCGGCTTCGTGGCCAAGGAGCGCTCGCTGGTCTGGGCGCTGCTCACCCGGCGGATCCGGCTCAGCGGGCCGCCTCGGCTGCTGGTGGCCTTCGGGCGCTGTTTCCCGAACTGAAAGCCGTGAGTGGCTAGGGGTGCCATAGCGCCCCTAGCCACTCACGGGTTGGGCTCAGTCCTCGGCGAGGAGGCGGTAGATCGTCTTGCGGGCTTCGGCGAGCGCGGCGGACGCGGTGGCCCGCTGCTCGTCGGTGCCGGCGGACATGATCTGCGCGACGGCGGCATGGAGCTGGCCGTACTGCGTGCGCAGGTTGGCCACCGACTCGCTGACCTCGTCGCCCGCCACGTTCCACACCTTGTCCAGCTCGGCGCGGTGCTCCTCGACGTAGCGGGTGCCCTCCTCGGTCAGGGCCACCGTGCGGCGGCCCTCGGACTCCTCGGTGCGCACCAGCCCCTCGTCCTCGAGTTGCTGCAGGGTCGGGTAGACCGAGCCCGGGCTGGGCCGCCAGGCGCCGCTGGTGCGCTCGGCGACCTCCTGGATGATCTCGTAGCCGTGCCGGGGCTGCTCGGCGAGCAGCGCGAGCACGGCCAGCCGGATGTCACCCCTGGACCGGCGGCCACGACGGCCGCCGCGCGGGCCACCGCCGAACCCGCCGAAGCCCGGTCCGCCGAACGGCGGGACGACCGGGCCGAAACCGGGTCCGAACCCCGGGCCGCCACCGGGCGGGCCGAACCCTGGGCCGCCGTGCGGGCCACCGTGGTGGCCGCCGTGCGGGCCGCGGAACCGGCCGCGCCGGCGGCCGCGGGGCTCGTCGTCGTACTCCTCGTCATCGCCCGGACCCCGCTGGGCGAAGGCGGCGAAGCGGCCGCCGTGCCGGAGGGCGCCGCGAAGCGCCGACCAACGGGGGTCCCAGGCTGCGTTCATGCTACTCATGGTGATACCTCCTGGATAGTTCAAGTCATGTCACGACTGTCGCCGTTGCATCAACGATATGTCGTTACGCATCGCTTGGCAAGTGACTCCGCTCACTGAGTGTGAACCGGGCTCGGGAGGCGGCCGTGTGTTCCGGGAAGCTCCCCGAACCGCGCAGGAGAGAGATGCCCCGGCTCACAGCACTGCTTGTGCTCGCGGCGCTGGCGCTGGCCGCGCTCGGCGCCTACGACGTCATGCGTGGCGACCCCGACCTCGCCACCGCCGCCGAGCCACCGCCCGCCCCGGCCGCGCCGCCCGCCCCCGCGCTCGACCTGGCGACCGCGCACACCCCCGTCGGCACCGTCGTGACCAGCGGCGGAAAGACGCTGTACCGGTTCGACAAGGACACCGCCAAGCCGTCCAAGTCCGCCTGTACGGGGCAGTGCGCGACCAACTGGCCGCCGCTGCTGGAGGACGGCAAGCCGAAGCTGACCGGGGTGGAGCCGGGGTTGGTGGGCATCGCCGTGCGCCCGGACGGCTCCCGGCAGGTCACGCTGGGTGGTTGGCCGCTGTACCGGTACTCAGGGGACAAGGCGCCCGCCGAGGTCCGGGGCGAGGGCATGGCGGGCGGCGCCTGGCACGCGGTCGGCGTGAACGGCAAGCCCGCCGCCGCGACCAAACCCAAGCCGCGCGGCGGGTCCTGACGCGGAACCGTGGGCGGTGGCGGCGCGTTGTGGAGGACGTGTCGGGGATGGTGAACGTTCGGCGGATCGGTGCGTTTCGTGCGCTCTGGGGCGCGCTGGTGCGGAGTCGTCGGCCCGGTGCGCCCGGGTTGGGCGAGCGGGCTCGGGCGCTGCCTCGGATGGTCGGGGGCGCGGTGAGCGGGCGTTATCCGGGGCTGAGCCGGGGGCGGTTGGTGCTGATCGTGCTCGGGCTGGCGTATCTGGTGTCGCCGGTGGACCTGGTGCCGGAGGCGGTGCTCAGCGTGTTCGGGCTGGGCGACGATGCGGTGGTCGGGTTGTGGCTGGCCGGGTGGTTCCTCGCGGAGACCGACCGGTTCATCGGCTGGGAGGTGTCAGCTCCAGCGCGAGCGCCGCAATGAAGTCGAACGCCTCCTGGCCGTGCAGCGCGACGTCCCAGAAGGCGTTGAAGGTCCGTTCGTAGGGCACGATGTCGTCGCGGTCTCTGATCGCGAGTTCCGCGCCGATGGTCTCCACCAGGACGAGCGTGTCGTCGAAGATGGCGAAGCCATGGTCGGCGGCGATGGGTAGCCGGGTGGAGAACGGAATGACAGCCAACTCGACGTTCTCCAGTCCGGAGAGCACCAGCAGCCGGTCCAACTGTGCGCGGAGCACGGCAGGTGGGCACAACCTGGCGCGCAGCGCCCCCTCGGTCATCAGGAACTGGAACTTGTGTTCCGGGTCGTAGAGGACCTCCTGACGCCGCATCCGGCTTCGAACCGCCTCCTCGACGTCCTTCGGCTCCCCGTCGAACTTGGAGACGCCGCTGAACATGTGTCGGGCGTAGTCGGTGGTCTGCAGGAGCCCGGGCACGATCGCGGTGGTCATGCTGCGCAGGTGGGTCGTCGCGTGGGAGAGGACCACGTGCGCGCGCTGTACCGGCGCGAAGCCGGTTCTGAGCTGGCGGCGCCAGGTGGCGTACTCCACGCGCAGACTACGGAGGTCCGCGACCAGTTCGTCGCGAACCTCCGCTGTCGTGTCGACCGCCTCGGCCCAAGCGCGGACGTCCTGGGCCGAGGCGGTTTGGCGGCCGTTCTCCAGCCGCGACACCTTGGACGCCGGCCAGCCCAGCCGCTCGGCCAGCTCCTTGCCGGAAAGCTCGGCGTCCTCGCGGAGCCGGCGCAACCGGTTGCCGAAACCGGCCCTTCCGTCGTGCTCGTCTGTCACTGTCCTCCAGTGGTCACCTCCGGACGCAGCCGGATTGGCGGTTCTGCCCTGGTCGGGTCTTCTGCAACGTAGTCCTTCCACGGCGTGGCATGCGTTAACGCCAGGTCGATCCACGCCTCGTGCCAGGCGATCATCTCTGGGTCGGTGATCAGCTGGGTCTCCAACAGTCGGTCGTCAGCGGTGTGCGGCATGAGCAGCAGCCGGGACGAGTCGAACACCCAGAAGTCGTGGTCCGGCAGGTCCAGCTCGTTGGCCCTACCTCGTGCCAGGTAGCGGATGTCCTCGCCGTTGCGCGCGTTCTGGGCGTTGCCCCAGATCATGAACCTGTTGTACGGCGTGAGCGGCTCGTTCATCACCCGTACCCGTTCGAAGCGTGCCCCGGCAGCGGTCTTGGCCTGTACGTTCTGGTCCCACTCGGTGAACCGGGCCGGGCGATCGGGAGGCTGCTGCCCGGACAGGAATGCCTCCCGATCCGGTGTTTCTTCCTCGACGTCGTATCGACTGCGGTTCTCAAGCCTGCGCGCCGAGTGTTCGACGGTGAAGAAGAGCCGGAAGAACTCCGCGTCGGTGAGCTTGACGGCCATCAGTCCTGCGTCCCGGGTAGGAAGCGAAACAAGGCCATCGGCACCTCGACCGCGTCTTCGGTGCAGGGGATCTTCATGGCGGCCAGCGCCGCCGGATCGGTCACCTTCCAGCCTTGGACCACGCAGGTGCCTCGGTCGGTGGCGTAGAGCGTGGGGCTCTTGCCGTCGTTGGACTCGGAGCCCAGCAGGGTCAGTTTCATGGCCTCTCCCTTGCTCGTCGGTGTGGCCATCGTCACGCCAACGCGCCACAAAGTCAAGCAATTGTGTGCAATTGCAAATCCTTGAGGCGCGACCTGTGGCAGGGTTCCCGCATGAGCGAAATCGCGCTGGTGCTGTCCGTCTTGGGATGCGTGGGTTGGCTGACGTTCCTGACCAGGGACCACCGGCGGCATGTGCGGCAGTGCGTGGACGGCGAACCCGTGTACCGCAAGCTGCCGGACGGGCGGGTGCGGTTCTCCTGGATGGTTGCCGAGCGGCTGGAGGAGTGCGAGCGGCGTGCCGGTGCGGACGGTTCGACATCCATCCGATAGACAAGCTTCATGGAGTTCATGCGTGCGGTCGTGCTGGACCGCTACGGCGACGCCGACGTGCTCTCGGTCGGGCGGCGTCAGGTCCCGGAGCCGTTGCCGACCGAGGTCCGGGTCAGGGTGGTCGCGGCCGGGGTGAACCCGGTGGACTGGAAGACCCGCAACGGCGACGGCATGGCCTCCGTGCTCGGTGACCCGCCGCAGGTGCTCGGCTGGGACGTCTCCGGCGTGGTGGACGCCGTCGCCCCCGGCGTGACCCGGTTCGCGGTCGGTGACCCGGTGTTCGGCATGCCGTGGTTCCCCCGGGCCGCCGGGGCCTACGCCGAGTACGTCACCGCGCCCTCGCGGCACTTCGCCGCCCGCCCCGACGAGCTCGACGAGGTGGCCGCCGCCGCGCTGCCCCTGGCCGGGCTGACCGCCTGGCAGGCCCTGGTGGACACCGCGCGGGTCCGAGCCGGCCAGCGGGTCCTCGTGCACGCCGCCGCCGGCGGGGTAGGCCACCTGGCCGTGCAGATCGCCAAGAACCTGGGCGCATACGTGATCGGCACCGCCACCACCGCACGGCACCGCCGCCTCGGCGAGCTGGGCCTGGACGAGGCGATCAACTACCAGGGAACCGCGTTCGAGCAGGTCGTCGAGCCGGTGGACGTGGTGCTCGACCTGGCCGGCGGCGAGGTCGCCACCCGCTCGCTCGACGCCCTACGCCCGAACGGCCTGCTGGTCAGCGTGGCCCGCCCCGCGGACGACACGTTCGCGCGCGCCGCCGACCGAGGCCTGCGCACCGCCCGCGTCCTGGTCGAGCCGGACGGCCACGGCCTCGAGAAGCTCGCCGAGCTGGTCCAGGCCAAACGCCTGCGCCCGCTCGTGGACCGCACCTTCCCACTCGACCAGGCCGCCGAAGCGCACCGGCTCAGCGAAACCGGCCACACCTTCGGCAAGATCGTCCTGACGGTCTGAGCTCAGCGCTTGCCGGCCGCCCGCAGCTCGGCCACCGACTCACCGCCCACGAACCAGAGGTCCGGCTCGCTCTCGCGCACCACCACCCGCACCGACTCCGCCGGCGCCCCCAACGACCGCTGCACCGCCTCCGTAACCTCCCGCCCCAACGCGGCCAGCTGCTCCGGCGTACGCCCGGCCAACAACGTGATCTGCACCAACGGCATATGCATCCTCCCAGGTCAGAACCCGTGAGTGGTTAGCGTTGCCATAGCAACGCTAACCACTCACGGGTGGTGATCAGCGGCAACCGAGTTCGAGGGTGCCGAGACGGTCGATGGCGGCGACCACGACGTCGCCGGGGGCAACGGGGACAGCGGCGGTCAGGCCGCCGGAAAGGACGACCTCGCCGGCGCGCAGGCCCTCGCCCCGAGCGGACAGCGTGCGGACCAGCCAGGCGACGGCGGCGGCGGGGTGGCCGAGCGAGGCGGAGCCGGAGGCGGTGGCCACTACCTCGCCGTTGTGCTCCAGCAGGATGCCGACCAGGCGCAGGTCGATCCCGGTCACCGGGACGGGGGCGCCGATCAGGTAGCGGGCGGCGGAGGTGTTGTCGGCGACCACGTCGGGCATGGTGAACCGGTAGTCGCGGAACCGGGAGTCCAGGATCTCCAGGCCGACGGCCACGCCGGAGGTGGCGGCCAGGACGTCGGAGGCGGTCACGTGCGCGCCGGACAGGTCGCGGCCGAGCACGAAGACGATCTCCGGCTCGGCGCGCGGCTGGATCAGCTCGGCGGTGTGCAGCGGGGCGCCGATGTCCAGCGCGTTCCCGGCGGCCAGGAAGCCGTAGATCGGGTCCGCCACGCCGACCTGGGCCTGCTTGGAGCGCGAGGTCAGCCCCAGCTTCCAGCCGGCCAGCGGACCGGCCTGGGCGCGCAGCTCGCGCTGGACGGCGTATCCGGTGGCCAGGTCCAGGTCGGGCAGCTCGTCGGTGAGCGGCTCCAGCGCGGTGCGGTCGGTGACGGCCTTGGTCAGGCGGGCGGCCAGCTCGGTCACGTTGATGTCGGTCATGTCGTCAGGCCCCCGTCACTCGCACCGTCACCGGCCCGAGCCGGTCGAACTCCGCTCGGAACACGTCTCCAGGGTTCATCGGCACCGCCGCGTGCAGCGCCCCCGTCATGATCAGGTGGCCCGGTTCCAGCGCGATGCCCTCGGCGCCGAGCACGTTCGCCAGCCAGGCCACCACCGCCACCGGGTCGCCGAGCGCGGCCGCCCCGGCGCCGGTGTCGACCAGCTCGCCGTTGCGGGTCAGGGTCATGCCGATCAGGCGGGTGTCCAGGTCGTCGACAGGCACCAGCCGGCTGGAGGTGGCGACGGCGCCGTTGGAGGCCAGGTCGGCCACGGTGTCCGCGAGCTTGATCCGCCAGTCCTGGATCCGCGAGTCCACGATCTCCATCGCGGCCGCCGCGCCGGCGATGGCCCGCCGCGCGTCGGTGATGCCGACCCCGGGGCCGGCCAGCCGGGAGCCGAGCACGAACACGATCTCCGCCTCGATCTTCGGCTGGATGAACCTTTCGACCGGCACGTCGTCGCCGTCGGCGTACACCGTGGAGGCCAGCACCGGCCCGTAGTCCGGGGAGTCGACGCCGATCATGCGCTGCATGGCCTTGGACGTCAGGCCGACCTTGTAGCCGATGACCCGGTCGCCGTCGGCGAGCAGCAGCGGCACCAGCTCGCGCTGGATGGCGTACCCGTCGGACATCCCGAGGCTCGGGTCCTCGTCGGTGAACGGCGGGATGGGCACCCGCGTCCGCCGCGCCTCATACAGCGCGCGGGCCTTTGCGGGTGCGTCCGTTACGGGCATCTCTCGGGTCTCCTGTCGTTGGTTCTGACCACCCAAGCCGGCGGGACACCGCCTCGCCGGCCTGCATCACCGCGAGCGCGAGCCGCCGGCGCGGCACTCCCCGGAACCGTACGACGGGCGCCCGGATGCTGATCGCGGCGACCACCGCCTCGGTGAGGTCGCGGATCGGCGCGGCCAGCGTGGCCACCCCGACCTCGCGCTCGTTGACCGACTCGGCCCAGCCCCGGGCGCGGACCATCGCCAGCTCGTCGCGCAGCCGTGCCCGGTCGGTGATGGTGTACCTGGTGAACGGGGTGAGCGTGGCGGTGGCCAGGAACTGGTCGCGTTCGGCGTCCGGGCGGTAGGCCAGCAGCACCTTCCCGGTGCTGGTGCAGTGCATCGGCCAGCGCCAGCCGGTCTCGGTGCCGGTGCGCAGCGAGCTGGCCGTCTCCATGTGTTCCACGTACACCACGTCGTCGCCCTCGGGAATGCCGACGTGCGCGGACTCACCTGTCTGCTCGCGCAGCCGGGCGAGCACGGACAGCGCCGCGGAGTGCAGGTCCATCCGGGCGCGGACGGCCTCGCCGAGCTCGAACACCAGGATGCTCAGCCGGTACCGGCCGGTGCGCCCGTCCTGCTCGACCAGGCCCTCGCGGCGCAGCGTGGTGAGCAGCCGGTGCACGGTGCTCTTGCCCAGCCGCAGCCGCCGCGCCAGCTCGGAGACGCCGAGCTCGCTCTCGGTGGCGAAGGCCTTGAGCAGTCGGGCGGCGTTGCGCACGGTGGACAGCGTCGCGTCAGGCATCACCGGTCGCCCGTCATGTTCTGGTATCTCCGAACATCAAGTGCTCGGTTCGGACGCTAGGCGGGCGCCGGGGACGCGTCAAGCGCTCCCGTTGCCGATCGGGCAGAGTGGTGCGCACAATCCCCGCCGAGGTGGTACGCGGTAGATCAGGAGCGAGCCGGTGACGTCAACGTCCGAAATGGGCACGGCCGTGCCCGTCGAGTTCTCGCTGGCGCAGCGGTACCGGGCAGGGGCGGGCCCGGTGCTGGTGACCGGGGTGCAGGCCATCGGCCGGATGCTGGCCGAGCAGCACGCCGCCGACGCGCGCGCCGGGCTGCGGACGATGTCGTTCGTCTCCGGATACCAGGGCAGCCCGCTCGGCGGCCTGGACCGGACGCTGGCCGGCGCGCCCGAGCTGGTCGAGACGGCGGGGCTGAAGCTGGTGCCGGCGGTGAACGAGGAGCTGGCGGCCACCGCCATCTGGGGCAGCCAGGTCGAGGTGCCGGGGCGCTCGCGGGGCGTGGACGGCGCGGTCGGGGTCTGGTACGGCAAGGCGCCGGGGGTGGACCGGGCCGGTGACCCGATGCGGCACGCCAACATCTGCGGCGCCGACCCGCGCGGCGGGGTGCTGGTGCTGGCCGGCGACGACCCGGCGTGCAAGTCCTCGACCATCCCCTGCATGAGCGAGCGGACGCTGGCCGGCTTCGGGCTGCCGGTGCTGTATCCCGGCACCGCCGAGGAGATCGTCCGGCTGGGCCGCTACGGGGTGGCGCTGTCCCGGGCGTCCGGGATCTGGGTCGGCATGAAGATCGTCGCGGACGTGGCGGACGGGGTGTGGACCGTCGACGGTGACGTCGGCGAGGTGGACATCACCGTGCCCGAGCTGGAGTGGGAGGGGCGGCCGTGGCAGTACGAGCAGGTGCCGATGCTGATCCCGCCGGCCTCGCTGCGCGCCGAGGAGCAGCTCTACGGGCCGCGCTGGGCGATGCTGCGCGCGTTCCTGGCGGCGAACCCGATCAACGCCGTGGAGCTGGACACCCCTGACGCCTGGCTGGGCATCGCGGCCGGCGGGAAGGCGTTCCACGACGTCCGCCAGGCGCTGCGCGACCTCGGGCTGGCCGACGACGACGCGGTCCGTCGGGCCGGGATCCGGCTGCTGCGCCTGGGCATGGTGCACCCGCTGGAGCGCGACCTGCTGCGGCGGTTCGCCACCGGGCTGGACAGCGTCCTGGTGGTCGAGGAGAAGACCGAGTTCGTGGAGTCCGCCGTCCGGGACGCGCTGTACCGGCTGCCGGGCGCGCCCGAGGTGCTTGGCTCTTACGATCAAGATGGAGCGCCGCTGGTGCCGGTCGCCGGGGAGATCACCGCCGCCGCGCTGGCCGGCCCGCTGCGCCGCGTCCTGCGGGCGCGCCCCCGGGCCGCCGAGCTGCTCGCGCCCCCGCCGCCGCCCGCTCGCGCCACGCTGGAGCTGCTGCCGGTCTCGCGCACGCCGTACTTCTGCTCCGGCTGCCCGCACAACCGCTCCACGCTGCTGCCGGAAGGCTCGGTGGCCGGCGGCGGGATCGGCTGCCACGCCATGGTGGCGATGGTCGGGCGCCCGGAGTCGCAGGTGTCCTCGCTGACCCAGATGGGCGGCGAGGGGGCGCAGTGGATCGGGCAGTCCGCGCTGTTGGACGGGGACGCGCACGCCTTCCAGAACATGGGCGACGGGACGTTCGCGCACTCCGGGCAGCTGGCGGTGCAGGCCTGCGTCGCGGCCGGGGTGTCGATCACCTACAAGCTGCTCTACAACAAGGCCGTCGCGATGACCGGCGGCCAGGACGCCGAGGGCGGCCTGGAGGTGCCCGCGCTGACCCGCAAGCTGGCCGCCGAGGGCGTCGCCAGGATCATCGTGTGCGCCGACGAGCCGGAGCGGTACCGGTCGATGGAGGCGCTGGCCGCGGGAGCCGAGCTGTGGCACCGGGACCGGCTGGACGAGGCGCAGCGGGTGCTGGCGGCGATCCCCGGCGTGACGGTGTTGATCTACGACCAGCGCTGCGCGGCGGAGTCGCGGCGGCTGCGCAAGCGCGGCGTGCTGCCGGTGCGGCCCACCCGGGTGGTGATCAACGAGGCGGTCTGCGAGGGCTGCGGCGACTGCGGGGCGAAGAGCAACTGCCTGTCCGTGCAACCGGTGGACACCGAGTTCGGCCGCAAGACCCGGATCGACCAGACCTCGTGCAACACCGACTACACCTGCCTGACCGGCGACTGCCCGTCGTTCGTGACGGTGGAGCAGCCCTCGGGCGGGGCGCGGCCGGCGTCGTCATCCGGGCGGCGTCCAGAGCCGCCGGAGGTTCCGGAGCTGTCCTGGCGGGCGCCGACGGGCACGGTGGACGTGTTCCTGGCCGGCATCGGCGGTACCGGCATCGTGACCGTCAACCAGGTGCTGGCCAGCGCGGCGGTGCGCGACGGGCTGGCCGTGCACGGGGTCGACCAGACCGGGCTGTCGCAGAAGGCCGGGCCGGTGGTGTCGCACCTGCGGGTGGCCGCCGACGCCGGCGAGCTGGCGCCGGCGAACCGGGTCGGGCCGGGGCGGGCGGACTGCTACCTGGCGTTCGACGCGCTGGTCGGCGCGGACGCGCGCAACCTTTCCTATGCCAGCGCGGACGCGACCACGGCGGTGGTGTCCACCAGCGAGGTGCCCACCGGCTCGATGGTGCGCGACGCCTCGGTGACCGCCCCGGAGGGCGGCTCGCTGCTCGACCGGATCGGCACCACCGTGCGCGAGCTGGTGGCGCTGGACGCGGCCGGTGCCGCGCTGGCGCTCTTCGGCGACGCCATGCCGGCGACGTTCCTGCTGGTCGGCGCCGCGTACCAGAAGGGCGCGCTGCCGTTCTCGGCGGCCGCCGTCGAGTGGGCGATCGAGCTGAACGGCGTGGCCGTGGCCGCGAACACCGCCGCGTTCCGCTGGGGCCGCGTCGCGGTGGCCGACCCCGACGCGTTCGCCGCCGCCACCACCCGCACCGCCGCCGGCGCCGCCGAACCGGTGGAGCTGCCCGCCGGGCTGGACCTGGGCGAGCTGGCCGGCGAGACGCGGCGGCTGGCGCGGGTCAGGGCCGCCGGGCTGGTCGGCTTCCAGGACGTGGCCACCGCGCGCCGCTACCTGGACGCGGTCCGCGCCGCCTGGCGGGCCGAACGCGCGCTCGGCGAGCGCACCGCGTACAGCGAGGCGGTGGCGCGCGGCCTGCACAAGCTGACCGCCTACAAGGACGAGTACGAGGTGGCCCGGCTGCTCACCGACCCGGAGTTCGAACGCCGGCTCGCCACCGAGGTCCCCGGCGGGACGAAGATGCGCTACCGGCTGCACCCGCCGCTGCTGCGCGCGCTCGGTCGGGACAAGAAGATCGCGTTCGGGCCGTGGCTGCGGCCGGCGCTGCGCACGCTCGCGCACGCCAAGCGGCTGCGCGGCACGCCGCTGGACCCGTTCGGCCGCACCGAGGTCCGCCGGGTGGAGCGCGAGCTGCGCGACTCGTACACCGCCATGATCCGCCGGCTCACCGACGGGCTGACGGCGGAGAACTACGACACCGCCGTGGCCGCCGCCGACGCCGCCGACCTGGTGCGCGGATACGAGCAGGTCAAGCTGGACAACGTGGCCCGCTACCGGGCCCGGCTGGCCGAGCTCGGGGTCGCCGACGGCTAGAGCTACGCCGTCTGCTCCACCTTCGGCAGCTTCGCGATCAGCTCCTTGATCGTGTGCTGCAGGTCCGCCTGGTCGTGCCCGAAGTCGAACAGGAACGAGCGCAACGCCGCGGTGAGCAGCGCAAGCTCGCGCTCTGTGACCTCAATCACATACGTACTCATGTGACCACGGTAGATCGCGCCCGCCCGGCACGCACCACTTCCCGTCGATGCACCATGCTCTGGACTAAACTAAGTCGGACTAGCTACGCTGTGGGCGTGGCGATGAACGTCAATATCCACGAGGCGAAGACCCACCTGTCGCGGCTGCTGGAGAGGGTCGCGGCGGGGGAGCGCGTTGTGATCTCCAAGGCGGGCAAGCCGATCGCCGACCTGGTGCCGCACCAGGCCTCGCGGGTCGCCTTCGGCGGGCTGAAGGGCCAGCTCAGCTACGACGACGCGGCGTTCGCCGAGGTCGACCCGGACATCCAGCGCATGTTCTACGGCGATGATGCTGCTTCTTGACAGCCAGGTCGTGCTCTGGGTCCTCGACGACAACCCCCGGCTCGGCGCCGACGCCAGGAACACGATCGGCTCGGCGCCCGGCGTGTTCGTGTCCGCCGCGACGGTCTGGGAGCTGACCATCAAGTCGATGCTCGGCAAGCTGTCGGTCCCCGCCGACCTGGCTGGGCACCTGGTCGAGCAGGGGTTCGCGCCGCTCAACGTCAACGCCGAGGACGCCGAGGCGATCCGCGACTTTCCCGAGCTGGCGCGACACGACCCGTTCGACAGGTTGCTGGTCGCCCAGGCGCACCGGGCCGGCCTGAGTCTCCTCACGGCCGACCGGGTGCTGCTGAAGCTGGACAGGGACTTCGTGGTCGACGCCACGGTGTGACGTCAGCGGGCGGTGCGGCGGAACAGCGGCACGAGCACGGCGGCCACCGCGTTCACCGCCACCGTCGAGACCACGGCGGCGGCGCGCCGAACGCGGCCGTCGCGGGCGGTCGACTGGGCGGGGACGACGGTGGCGGTGATCTCGGTCATGGTTCCTCCTCGGTGGGTTCCTGCCCATGCGTCGAACCAGCCCGCGCCGGATCAACACGTCCGGGGAGAAACTTTTCAGGGGCGCTCGTGCCTCGGCGGGTTGCCCTCCGACTCCGCCTGCTCGACCAGCGCCAGCCGCGAGTGCCGCCGGCTGTAGAACAGGTAGACGACCAGGCCGATGGCGAACCAGATGATGAACCGCAGGTAGGTCTTGGCCTCCAGGAACGCGATCAGCCAGATCGAGAAGGCGACGCCGATGATCGGAACGACCGGCATCCACGGCAGCCGGAACGCGCGGGGCAGGTCCGGCTGCCGGTAGCGGAGCACGATCACCGCGACGCACACGACGATGAACGCCAGCAGGATGCCGATGTTGGTGAGCTCGGCGGCCTCGTTGATGTTGAGCAGCCCGGCGATCACGGCCGAGGCGATGCCGAGCACCCAGGTGACCCGGCTGGGCACCTGGCGGGTCGAGTGGGTCTTGCCGAACCACGCCGGGAGCAGGCCGTCGCGGCTCATGGAGTACCCCACCCGGGACGCGCCGAGCAGGAAGGTGAACATGACGGTGAGGATGCCGAGGATCGCGCCGACCGCGATGACGATCGCGACGGCGTTGAGCCCGACGGAGGCGAACGCGCTGGAGAACGCGGCCTTGGTGTCGATGTCCGAGTAGCGGACCATGCCGGTCAGCACCAGGCAGGCGAGCACGTAGAGCACCATCGAGACGGCCAGCGAGTAGAGGATCGCCTTGGGCATGTGCCGCTGCGAGTCGGTGGACTCCTCGGCCGCCGTGCTCATCGCGTCGTAGCCGAACACCGCGAAGAACACCGTCGCCGCCCCGGCGAACGCACCGGCCAGGCCGGACGGGAAGAACGGCTGGTAGTTGCCGGCCTTGATGTGGAACACCCCGACCACGATGACCAGCAGCACGATGCCGACCTTGAGGTAGACCAGGCTGGTCTCGAACCGGGCGGCGCTGCGCATCCCCCGGTTGAGCACGTACGCGATCAGCAGGCAGAGCAGGACGGCGAAGAGGTCGATCTTGTACGAGCCGCTGGGGACCCCGGCCGGTTCGGTGCCTGGCGCGCCGGACATCCACAACGGCAACTTGATGTTCAGGTATCCGAGCAAGGCGTTGAAGTAGCCCGAGATGCCGATGGCCACCACCGACACGATCGCGGTGTACTCCAGCAGCAGGTCCCAACCGATGAACCAGGCGATCGGCTCACCGAGCACCGCGTAGCCGTAGGTGTACGCGGAGCCGGCCCGGGGGATCAGGCCGGCGAACTCGGCGTAGGACAGCGCCGCCGCCGCGCTGGCCACCCCGGCGATCAGGAACGAGATCAGCACCGCCGGGCCGGCCGGGTGGTCCTTGTGGTTCGCCACCGAGCCGGCCAGCGCGAAGATGCCCGCCCCGATGATGCCGCCGACGCCGATCGCGGTGAGCTGCCACAGTCCTAACGTCCGCTTGAGCCCGCCTTCCGCCGGTTCCTCGGCGATGTGCTCGATGGGCAGGCGGCGGAATACTCCGGTACCACCTGACGTGGGCGACGACGTCGTCATGGTTTCCCCTCTTGGTGGTGCTGATAATCAGTGCCGGCTGGTGAGCGAGCGGAGGAAGAACATCATGTTGGCCGGACGCTCGCCGAGCCTGCGCATGAAGTACGGGAACCAGGCCGAGCCGTAGGGCAGGTACACCCGCACCCGGCGGCCGGCCTGGGCGAGCGCGCGCTGCGCCCTCGGGCGGACCCCGTAGAGCATCTGGAACTCGAAGTTGCCCCGCGCGGCGGCCAGTTCCTCGGCGTAGGTGATCAGCGCGGGGTCGTGGGTGGCCACCATCGGGTAGCCCTGGCCGTTCATCAGGACGCGCAGGCAGCGCCGATAGGAGGCGTCCACCTCGGCGCGGTCCCGGTACGCCACCGAGGACGGCTCGTCGTAGGCGCCCTTGCACAGCCGCACCCGCGAGCCGGGGCCGGCCAGCTCGGCGCAGTCCGCCTCGGTGCGGCGCAGGTAGGCCTGGAGCACGGCGCCGGTGTCCGGGAAGTCGCGGCGCAGCGCGCGGACCGTCTCCAGGGTGGCGTCGGTGGTGGTGCGGTCCTCCATGTCCACGGTGACGGTGGTGCCCACGGACGCCGCCCGCGCGCAGATCGACGCGGCGTTGTCGGTGGCCAGCTCGGCGCCGCCGTTCGGGAGCGCGGCGCCCAGCGCGGACAGCTTGATCGACACCTCCACCCGGTCCGCCATGCCCTCGGCGCCCACCCGGTCCAGCAGCGACAGGTACGCCGACGTCGCGTCCTCGGCCTGGGCGCGCGACGTCGTGTTCTCCCCGAGGTGGTCCATGGAGACGAACCTGTCGGCGGTGAGCTGGCGGGCCACGGCCAGCGCGCGGTCCAGGTCGGCGCCGGCGACGAACCTGTCCACCACCGGGCGGGCCAGCGCGGAGTGTTCGGCGGCCGAGCGCAGCCCGGGCGAGCGGGCGGCCGAGAGCAGTGCGGACCTGAGCATCTTCACCCCTGGTGCGGGTAGCGGACGGTCTTCGGCGGGTTCAGGTTCTCCTTGATCGAGCGCGGGCTGGTCCAGCGCAGCAGGTTGAACACCGAGCCGGCCTTGTCGTTGGTCCCGGACGCGCGCGCACCGCCGAAGGGCTGCTGGCCGACCACCGCGCCGGTGGGCCGGTCGTTGATGTAGAAGTTGCCGGCGGTGAACCGCAGCGCCTCGGTGGCCCTGGTCAGGGCGGCGCGGTCGGTGCCGACGATCGCGCCGGTCAGCCCGTACGGCGCGCCCTTGTCGACCACGTCCAGGATCCGGTCGAACTCGGCATCCTCGTACACATGCACCGCCAGCAGCGGGCCGAAGTACTCGGTGCGGAACAGGTGGTGGTCCGGGTCGCGGCCGACCACCAGGGTGGGCTTCACGAAGTAGCCCTCGGCGTCGTCCGCGGTGCCGCCGGCCAGCACCTCGCAGTCCGGGTCGGACGCCGTGCGGCGCAGCACGTCGTCGAGCTTGTCGTAGGACCGGCGGTCGATCACCGCGCCGAGGAAGTTGGACAGGTCGGCCACGTCGCCCATCGGCAGCGAGCGCACCTCGTCGACGATGTCGTCGCGCATCCGGTCCCACACCGAGCGCGGCACGAACGCCCGCGAGGCCGCCGAGCACTTCTGCCCGGAGTACTCGTAGGCGCCCCGCACCAGCGCGGTGCGCAGCACGTCCGGGTCGGCCGAGGCGTGGGCCAGCACGAAGTCCTTGCCGCCGGTCTCGCCGACCAGCCGGGGGTAGCCGCGATAGCGCCCGATGTTTGCCCCGACCTGGCCCCACAGGTACTGGAACGTCGCCGTCGACCCGGTGAAGTGGATGCCGGCCAGGTTCTCGTCGGCCAGCAGCACCTCGGACAGCGCCTTCCCGTCCCCCGTCATCATGTTGATCACGCCGGGCGGCATGCCGGCCTCCTCCAGCAGCCGCATGGTGTACCAGGCGGCGAGCGTCTGGGTCGGCGAGGGCTTCCAGATCACCGTGTTGCCCATCAGCGCCGGCGCGGTGGGCAGGTTGCCGGCAATGGCGGTGAAGTTGAACGGCGTGATGGCGTAGACGAAGCCCTCCAGCGGGCGGTGGTCCATCCGGTTCCACACGCCGGGGGAGGAGTTCGGCTGCTCGGCGAGGATCCGCCGCGCGTAGCTGACGTTGAACCGCCAGAAGTCGGCCAGCTCGCACGCCGAGTCGATCTCGGCCTGGATCGCGGTCTTGGACTGGCCGAGCATGGTGGCCGCGTTCAGGGTGTCGCGCCACGGGCCGGAGAGCAGGTCGGCGGCCCGCAGCAGCACCGAGGCCCTGGCCTCGAAGGGCAGCTCGCGCCACGGCGCGGCGGCGCGCAGCGCGGCGTCCACGGCGAGCTTGGCGTCGTCGGCGGTGGCGGTGCCGAAGGTGCCCAGGACGTGGGCGTGCTTGTGCGGCTGAACGACGTCCACGGAACGGCCGGCGCCGAGCCGCTGGTCGCCGTCGATGGTCTGGGTGAGCTCGTGCTCCCGGCCGGCCAGCTCCGCCAGGCGGGCGGTCAAGCCGGCTCGCTCGGGCGAGCCTGGTGCGTAGTCCCGGACCGGCTCGTTGCGCGGCGCCGGGGTCGTTGCGATCGCGTCCATGATGTCCGCACCTCTGCACGTCGGAGACCTGGGTAAGTGCACGCAAGGTATCCACGCGCGACCTGCGGAACGTTGGCCGAAGGGTTATAGTCGGCGTCACTTCGTTGTCGGATCGGACAATCTTGATGGCTGGCGCTCGGCTGGACCTGCTGCTCGACGGGATCGAGGGCACGCTGGCGGACCTCCCGGTGGTGCCGGCGTCGGGCTGCCCGTCGGTGGTCGGGCTGGCGATCCTGGACCCTGACGACGAGTTCGGCGACCACCACGACGAGCTGGTGCTGGTCATCGGCGCGCGGGGGCGGGAGTCGCTGCCGTTCCTGAGGGCGGCGGCGCGCAGCGGGGCGGTCGCGGTGGCCGTCAAGACCGGGCCGTCCGGGGCGGTGAGCGAACTGGCCTCGGCGGCGACCGAGGCGGGGGTGGCGCTGCTGGCGGTCCGGCCACAGGTGCGGTGGGACCGACTGGGTGCGCTGTTGCGCGAGCGGCTGGAGGCCTGGGAGTTCGGCGCCGGGGCGGGGCCGGCACCGGAGCCGTCGGGGGAGGGCCTGTTCGCGCTGGCCGAGGCCACCGCGCTGGTCACCGGCGGGATCGTGAGCATCGAGGACACCGGCAACCGGGTGCTGGCCTACTCCCGGTCCGAGGGCGGCGTGGACGAGCTGCGGCGGCTGTCCATCCTGGGCTGGCAGGGGCCGGAGAACTACATGGCCATGCTGCGTGAGTGGGGCGTGCTGGACCGGCTGCGCGCCGGCGAGCAGGTGGTCCGCGTCGAGGAGCACCTGGAGCTGGGGGTGCGGCCCCGGCTGGCCATCGGCATCCGGGCCGGCGCGCGCTACCTGGGCACCATCTGGGTGCAGCAGCGGTTCGACCCGGTCAGCGTGCCGTTCGCGGCGAAGGCCGAGGACGCGCTGGTCGGCGCCGCGCGGCTGGCAGCCGCCGAGATCCTGCGCCGCCGCGCCGGGCACGGCGGGGCGCCCGCGCACGACCACTTGGTCGAGCTGCTCACCGGGCGGGCCAACACCGACCTGGTCGCCGGGCGGCTGGGGCTCGACCCAGCGGCCGCCGCGCTGGTGGTGGCCTTCGACGGGCCGGTGGAGCCGGACGCGCCGTCCCGCGAGCTGCACCGCGACCAGGTCCGTGACGTGGTGTCCATGTACGCCACCGCGTACCACCGGACGGCGCTGGTCGGGGTCGTGGACGGGCGGGTGTACGCGGTGCTCTCCGGGGTGGCGCCGGACCGGGTGGGGCCGGCGCTGTTGTCCTGGGTGCGCGACGTGGTGGACGTGATCCGGTCCCGCACCGGGTTGCCGTGGCGGGCCGGGGTCGGCTCACCGGTGGCGGCGCTCGGCGGGCTGTCCGGGGCGCGCGCCGAGGCCGACCGGGTGCTCGACGCGCTGGCCCGGTCCGGTTCCTCGGCCTCGCGGGTGGCGACCATCTCCGACCTGCGCGCGGAGGTACTGCTCGGGGAGCTGCTGGACCTGCTCGGGCAGCGGCCTGAGCTGCGCCATCCCGGGGTGGCCGCGCTGGTCGAGCACGACGCGCGGCGCGGCGGCGAGCTGGTCGGGTCGCTGCTGGCGTACCTGGACGCGCTGGGCGACGTGCGGGTGGCGGCGGCCGCGCTGCACGTGCACCCGAACACGCTGCGGCACCGGCTGCGGCGGGCGCGGGCGGTGTCCGGGCTGACCCTGGAGGACCCGCGCGAGCGGCTGTCCTGCCACCTGCAGCTGGTGCTGGTCAGTCGGATGTCACGGCCGGCTCGGGCGCCGGTGCCGGCGCGAACACGTCCAGCGCCCTGATCTTGTTGAACACGTCCAGCGCGGCGACCTTGTACGCCTCGGACAGGGTGGGGTAGTTCAGCACCGTGTCCACCAGGTAGTCCACCGTGCCGCCGCAGCCCATGATGGCCTGCCCGATGTGCACCAGGTCGGTGGCGTTGGTGCCGAACACGTGCACCCCGAGCAGGGTGCGGTCCTCGGTGGAGACCAGCAGCTTGAGCATGCCGTAGGTGTCGCCGACGATCTGCCCCCTGGCCAGCTCGCGGTACCGGGACACGCCCACCTCGTAGGGCACCGAGGAGCGGGTCAGCTCGTCCTCGGTGGCGCCGCAGTAGGACACCTCCGGGATGGTGTAGATGCCGATCGGCTGCAGGCCGGCCAGCTCGCGCGCGGGCTCCCCGAACGCGTGGTGCGCGGCGAGGCGGCCCTGGTCCATGCTGTTCGCGGCCAGCGCCGGGAAGCCGATCACGTCGCCGACCGCGTAGATGTGCTCGACCGCCGTCCGGTAGTTGCCGTCCACCTTGATCCGCCCGCGCGCGTCGGACTCCAGCCCGGCCTCGCGCAGGTTCAGCTCCTCGGTGACGCCCTGGCGGCCCGCGGAGTACATCACCGTCTCGGCCGGGATGCGCTTGCCGCTGGCCAGGCTGGTCACCGTGCCCTTCTCGGAGACCTCCACCCTGGAGACCTCCTCGCCGAACCGGAACGTCACGGCCTGGTCGCGCAGGTGGAACTTGAGCGACTCCACCACCTCGGGGTCGCAGAACTCCAGCATCCGGTCCCGGCGCTCGACCACGGTGACCCGGGTGCCCAGCGCGGCGAACATCGAGGCGTACTCGATGCCGATCACCCCGGCGCCGACCACCACCATCGAGCCGGGCACCCGGTCCAGGTGTAGCACGCCGTCGGAGTCCAGCACGTGCAGGTCGTCGAACTCGACGTGCTTCGGGCGCGCCGGCCTGGTCCCGGTGGCGATCACGATCTTCTCGGCGGTGACGGTGCTGTTGTCGCCCCGGCCGGCGCCGGTGACCCGGATCGTGTGCGGGTCCAGGAAGCTGGCGGTGCCCTGCAGGATGTCGACGTGGTTGCGCAGCAGCTGGGCGCGGACCACCTGGACCTCGCGCCCCACCACGTGCTGGGTGCGGGCCATCAGGTCGGCGATGGTGATCTCGGACTTGACCCGGTAGCTCGCGCCGTAGAGGTCGCGCAGGGCGAACCCGGTCAGGTAGAGGACGGCCTCGCGCAGCGTCTTGGACGGGATGGTGCCGGTGTTCACGCACACCCCGCCGATCATGTTGCCGCGCTCCACCACCGCGACCCGTCTGCCCAGCTTGGCGGCGGCGATGGCGGCCTTCTGGCCACCGGGCCCGGACCCGATCACGACGAGGTCGTAGTCGTACATCGGCTTCCCCTCCACGGCCGGCGAACTGCGCGGTTCCAGCCTCACGCCGGCACCCTCCGTTGGCAAGGGCTTCGCTCGCCTCCTACCGGTCGCGCAGGGTAGTCCGTCGGCCCGGTCGGGCGCGGTCCGCTGTCCACAGCGCCGCGGCGAACCGGGGTTGTCCACAGCCGCGCCGCGCCGGCCCACGCGCCCCGATCGGCCCACGCACCCTGGTCGCATGAACCTCGACACCGGCCGCCCCGCCGACGAGCAGGTCAACCTGCGGCTGCGCGACCCGGCCGACCTGCTGATCGCCGTCCCCTACCTGCTCGGTTTCCACCCGAGCGATTCACTGGTGCTGGTCGGCACCCGGGCGGACGAGGGCGTCCGGATCGAGCTGACCCTGCGGGTGGACCTGCCGCCGCCGCACGCGGTGGCCGCCGTCGCGCGCGGCGTGGCCGGCGGCCTGGCCGCCCGCCGGTGCGACGAGGCGCTGGTCGTGGTGGTCGGTGGCGGCGACGGGGAAGGCCCGCCGCGCCGGGACCTGGTGGACGCGGTGACCGAGGCCTGCGCCGAGGCGGGGGTGGTGGTGCAGGCCAGGGCGTGGGCCGCGGAGCTGGTGGCCGGCGCGCGGTGGCGGTGCTACGAGAAGTGCCGCTGCGCCGGTTCGCTGCCCGATCCGGCCAGCTCCCCGCTGGCGCCCGCGATGGTCGCCGCCGGCCAGGTCACCTACCGGGACCGGGCCGAGCTGGAACGGATGGTCGCGCCGGCCGACGAGTCCGTGCTGGCGCGGCGCTCGGCGCTGCTCGACCGGCGGGTGGACGAGGCGTCCCGCTCCGGCGACCCGGTGACGCCGAGCGGGCTGGCCGCCCTCGACCTGCTGGCCCGCTGGGTGGAGGACGCCCAGAGCGGCCGGCTGGAGATGGACGACGAGGACGTGGTGGACCTGTGCCTCGCGCTGGCCGAGCCGCTGGTCCGGGACGCGGCCTTCGGCCTGGCGCTCGGCCCGCAGGCCCTGGCGGCAGAGGGCCTGTGGTCCGTACTGGTCACCGAGGCGCCGGACCCCGAGGCGGCCGAGCCCGCCGTGCTGCTGGCCTGCTGCGCGCTGCTGCGTGCCGACGGGGCGCTGACCAGCGTCGCGCTGCAGCGTGCCCAGCAGGCCTGGCCCGGCCACCGGCTCAGCGCCATGCTCCAGTCCGCCCTGGAGGCCGGGCTCGGTCCGGACGAGCTGCGCGACTGGATCAGCAATGGCAGCAAGCGCGCGCTCGCACTCCTGACCCGCCGCGCGGACCCCCGATGACGTTCGATCGCCCTGCTCAACCAGAAGAGGGGGTAAATGTCCCGCCATTCGTCGCCAAGTCGAGCGCAAGGCGCCAAGGGAACGCCGCCGCTCGCTCCGATCCGGTACCGGGCGGGTGCGACTCCCATTGCCCCGGGCCGAAGATGACCGTGACGCCTTCGTCGCGCAGCCGTGCGACGCTCTCCTTGAAGGGGGTACGATTCGACAGGTTCGTATTGACAAAGGGTACCGCGACGATTGGTACGCCGTAGCTGACCGACTCGGCGAGAATGTCCAAGGCGTACGTGTCGGCTATGCCATGTGCCCACTTGTTGATCGTGTTGAAGCTGGCCGGCGCCACGATCACGGCGTCCGCCCGTGGCAGTGAACCGCGAGGTTCATCCGGTTCTCGGTGTTCACTGCGGACCGGCCGCCCCGTCTGACGTGCTAACTCCTCAAGGTTGATGAACCGCGTAGCCGAGGGAGTGGCGATCACGCAGGGCTGCCATCCGCGTTCCTTGGCTGCTGACACCAACACGGTTACGTCGGCGGCCGGACCAGCTCCGCAGACGACGAGGTACAGCACGGGAGGGTCGTTGTGTGGGGTCATGCCTGCAGGCACCCCGTCTGCGTGAGCAGGCTGCGTATCTGTTGTGCGACCGGTGCCGGGGCATACGAGATCAAATCGACAGCGAACTTCGCAACTGACGGCCGGGTGACTTCCTCAGGGGCAGTCTTCGTGGCCATTTGAAGCGCTTCGTAGGCGCGATCGAACTTCCCCCATTGTGTGAACGCTTTCGCGACATCGATGTAGAGTCCGGCTCGACGTTCAGTGATGACGATGCTGCCCGGGTCGATCGCCCGTGCATAGTCGATCGCGCTACCCGCGTCGCCAAGCTCAACCAGGAGATTCACCCGGTGCAGTAGGACGTTCGTGGGGCCGAAAGCCGTCCAATGATAGTTGTGATCCCCGCCGATTCTGGCGGCCGCAGCCGCGGCTTCGTCGAGTAGTTCTATTACGCTGCCGCGATCTTGTTCCTTTCCTGCCGCGATCGCTCCGCGTAGTAGAAGCGAGCCGTACACGGACAGTGAGGGTCCGTCGTTGTTTCTGTGACGTGCTAGATGTTGAGCTACGTCCTTGGCAAACGTTGCCGCTCGGACGGCATGTCCGCTCGCCGTAAGAGTGTGAGCAACGATTCGTGCGGCAGAGCCTATGGCAAGCGGATCTTCACTCTCTTCGGCGGCTCGAATGCTGCGGTCTGCCGCGAGGCTTGCCAAGCCGACATCCCCAAGCTTCAATAGCACGCTTGATGCGGTGTGGTGGGCATCGGCCGATAGTGCGAGGGTGTGGCGCTTCTCATCTCCAGAGTAGAATTTGCTAGCGAAGGAGAGCGAATTGAGGAGTGCAGGGATATCTCGGAGAGTTGTCGCGTACTGGCATCCTTGATATAGATTCTTCGCCTTCTTGGTCTGCGCGGTGAGCGTGTCGAGTTCTGGTACTGAGCTGCTCGACCGCGGGGCGAATGATCTGTATGTCGTCAGCGCGCGGGAAAGAGACGCTAACGCGTCGTTGCCGCCTACTCTGTCCCCTGATAGTCCGAGCAAGGTCACACCTGCGGTGCCTAGCAGATCTCTTCGCCGCGTCGCTTCGCCCTCCGTTCTCAAGTCGAGGATCTTGTCCCAGCGTCCATGTTCCTCGTGCCCGACGTGCGCTGCCGCGGTGACTGGCGGTTGTATCAGCTCAACGGCTTCCAGCCTGACCGACGAGGTGTCGTCGGCGGCAGCCTCGCCTTCGTCCGGCGCGGCGGTCTCCGAGGCAGACAAGTCGAGATCGAGCACCTGTTCGATCACGGTCGCCCATACGTAGCCTGGGTTGCGCTCGCCGCACTCCCACTTCGAGACGTACTTGGCCGTGGTGGCGGAGCGGAACCCCGTGGCTCGGTTGAGCATGTCCGCGAGCTTGGCCTGCGACCAGCGTCGTTGCTCGCGGGCGAGCTTGATCTGGAGCCCGATGACGGTCCGGGCTGCCGCGTCGGTATCAGGCACGATGTGCTCACGTCCCCGTTGCGAATTGATGGGACATAGTATGCCCCGGCCGGCGCGAGCGTTGGGGGACTGTCCAGGGGTTCTTCGGGGGAGCCGTCGAACGGTGGATTGACGGCATGCGCTCGAAGAGAGTTGGCGACTATCCCTCAGTCTGGGATTTTCTGAGTTTCTACCTGATCAGGTGGCGCAGCGCCCGCGCCCTGCGTCGGGCCAGGCAGAGTAGCCGAGTCTCCCATGGTTGAGTCGGAGAAGTGCGCGTGTGGTGTCAGCCTGAAAGTGCCACCCGAGGGCGAGTGGTGGTGGCCTCATGCCGACCCTGAACCTGGATCAGACGTTCGAGCCGTGGTCCGCTACGGCGAACACCCATACATGAACCACGTTATCCGGACAAAGAGTTGGGCTTTGTCCGGCAGGCAATTGTCATCCGGTGGTTCGCGCCAAGGTGGTTTAGAGGGAGGGGGCCGACGCGTCTTGAAAGACTCTTGTTGAACGGCTACTCGCGGATTCGGGTCCGATGACGGCTCGGGTGGCCGTCGCTGCGTGGTTGCAGGAACTGGGCCAGTGCGTTTCTGATGGTGTCCTGGCGTTGTCCGGCGGCGAGCTCGAGCAGGGCGGCCTCCACGACCAGTCCGTTCCACAGCGCGGCGCCCTCGGCGGGATGCGTCCAGCCCATCGCGGCGAAGTCCGGCGTGATGAGCTCGGTGGCCTGCCGGTTGCGCTCGGCGATGGCGTCGCCGATGGCCGGCTCGGCGCGGGCTTCGAGCAGCAGCGCGCGGATGCCGCGATGCCGCAGGCAGTTGTCCAGGTAGGCACCGGCAGCGGCGAGCAGCCGGTCGCGTCCGGGGGAGAGGCCCGCGACCGCGGCGAGGATGTCGGCGAACAGCCGGTCATGGAACTCCCGGTGCACGGCGACCAGAAACCCGGCGCGGTCGGTGAAATGGTGGAAGAACGTCCCCTTGGCCACGCCGGCTTCGTCGACGATCAGGTTGACGCTCAGCTTGGCCAGCCCGGTCCGTTCACCCAGGCGCAGGCCGGCCTCGACGATCTGCTCGCGGGTGAGCGCGGCACGCCGCTGCCGGCTGGTGGTCATGCTCCGGTCCCTGCCGTGACCTGTTCGATGAACGGTTCGACCAGGTCGACGAAACCGGCCGGGTCGGAGGCGAACACTACGTGCCCGGTGTCGAACGTCTCGAACCGCGCCCCGGGGATGGCGGCCCGGGTGTCGTGTCCGGTCCGCAGCGGCAGGACGATGTCGCGCGAGCCCCAGACGAGCAGGGTCGGCATGGTCAGCCGGGGTCCTTCGGCGCGCAGGTCGTATGCCGGGTCCGGAAAGCCGCGCCACACCTCGGCGGCCAGGCGAGAGCCTTCGGCGGTGCGCGCCAGGTCGCGCACCCGGGTGGCGACCGCCCGCCCGTGGCCGTTGCGTGCCCTCATGTAGCCCGTGACCAGGTGCGGATACAGCAGCCGGTTCAGCCACGGGGTGCCGAGCGCCCGGCAGCCCAGCCGGAGCATCGCGGTCTGCCGGACGAACCCGGCCGTGTTCACCAGGACCAGCCCGGCGACCCGCTCCGGCTGGTCCAGGGCGAGCCGGGCGGCCGCATAGCCGCCGACGGAGTTGCCGATCAGCACGGCCCGCTCCAGGTCGAGACCGTCGACCAACTCGGCGAGCACGGTGGCGAACAGCGGTCCGGTGGCCGGCGCGCCCCCGGCGACCGGCTCCGACCGGCCGTGCCCCGGCCAGTCCACCGCGATGGTGCGGTACCGGGCCGACAACCGGTCGGCCACGGGGTCGAAGTCGACGTGGTCGTGCAGGGTCGCGGCCAGCATCACGATGGGCGTCCCGCTGCCGCGCTCCGCGTAGTACACCCGCCCCGCCGACGTGCTGATGAACGGCATTGCTCGCCTCCGACAAGCCTCGGTGACCGACCGGTCGGTCACCGAAAGCTTAGACGGCGGGCGGTTCACGGACAACGCCGAATGAAGACCACCGACGATCTGTTCGAGGTTGAGATCGTCGGCGTAGTCGATGCCGGTGACGGCCACGTGGGTAACACGCGGCGGTCACGCTGTCGCCGTATCACCTCGCCACGAAACCGAGGCCCAGCCTTACGCGGCCGTCGGCTCAGGCGTCGTGGGGCAGTCGCTCGCTGGCGAAGCGCCAGGCGTCGGTGACGATGCGGGTCAGGTCGGAGCGGGTCGGGCGCCAGCCCAGCTCGCGGTGGGCCAGCTCGTTGGAGGCGACCAGCACGGCGGGGTCGCCCGCGCGCCTCGGCGCGGGCTGGGTGGGGATCGGGTGGCCGGTCACCTCGCGGCAGGCGTCGATCACCTCGCGGACCGAGAAGCCGGTGCCGCTGCCGAGGTTGTAGATCCGGTGCTGCTTGGGGGTGGCGTGCTGCAGCGCCAGCACATGCGCCTCGGCCAGGTCGTCGACGTGGATGTAGTCGCGGATGCAGGTGCCGTCCGGGGTCGGCCAGTCCTCGCCGTAGAGCTGGACGGACGCGCGCTGGCCGGCGGCGACCTGGAGCACGATCGGGATCAGGTGGGTCTCGACGGCGTGCCGCTCGCCGAAGCGGCCGTAGGCGCCGGCCACGTTGAAGTAGCGCAGGCTCACCCCCGCCAGGCCGTACGCGGCGGCGTAGGAGGTGATCGCGTGGTCGATGGCCAGCTTGGTGGCGCCGTAGGTGTTGGTGGGCCGGGTCGCGGAGTCCTCGGTGATCGGCACCTGGTCGGGCTCGCCGTAGGCCGCCGCCGTGGAGGAGAACACCAGCCGGGGCGTGCCTGCCTCGCGCATCGCCTCCAGCAGCGCGAACGTGGTCAGCACGTTGCCCCGCCAGTACCGGTCGGGGTGCTCCATCGACTCCCCGACCAGGGACTTGGCCGCGAAGTGCAGGACCCCGTCGACGCCCTCGGCCAGGATCGGGGCGGCGGCCTCCGCCAGGTCGCCCTCGACGAACCGGCACCCGTCGGGGACGGCGTCGCGGTGCCCGGTGGACAGGTCGTCCAGCACCACCACCTCGTGCCCGGTGTCGACCAGATGCGCCGCGCACACGCTGCCCAGATACCCGGCCCCGCCGGTCACCAGCACTCGCACGCCAGTCCTACCCCCGCTCGGTCTCGGTCCAGGTGTTCGGCGCACACGTTCTCACGCCGGCCTCCCGGCGCGGTCGTCGGGCGGTCGCTCAGCGCGCCCGGACCAGCACGGCGTGCGCGAGCAGCGGCTGGACCGAGGCCTGCTCGCCCTCGGCGCGCACCGGCACGGCGTCACCGAACCGGCTGATGGTGCCGACCACCACGTCCTGGCCGGGCACGATCCCGGCGGACTTGAGCTCGGTCATCAGGTCTGAGTCGGCCTGCACGTGCTCGGCGATCCTGCGGACCTCCACGTCGCCGCCGCCCCGGCGGGCGAACTCGTCGAGCCGTTGCAGCCCGAGCTCCATGACCGGGGCCGCCGCCACCGTGTCGGCCTCGCCGTCCGGCTTGCTCAGCTGGTCGAGGCCCGGGATCGGGTTGCCGTACGGGGAGACCGTCGGGTCGCCGAGCAGCCGGACCAGCTTGCGCTCCACGGCGTCGCTCATGACGTGCTCCCAGCGGCAGGCCTCCGCGTGCACGTGCTCCCACTCCAGGCCGATCACGTCGGTCAGCAGCCGCTCGGCCAGCCGGTGCTTGCGCATGACCGAGATGGCCCGGGCCCGGCCGGTGGGGGTGAGCTCCAGGTGCCGGTCACCGGCGACGATCACCAGACCGTCCCGGGACATCCTGGCGACCGTCTGGCTCACCGTGGGCCCGCTCTGGGCGAGCCGCTCGGCAATGCGCGCCCGAAGTGGGACGATGCCCTCCTCCTCCAGCTCGTAAATCGTGCGGAGGTACATCTCGGTGGTGTCAATGAGCTCGTTCACGGTGCCGCCCTTCGTCTACACCCATGGTATCCGTTTGACGAGGCCACAGATTCGCCCGACCCGACCGGGTGACTGGGCTCGACGGAGCAGAAAGGAGCAGGATGGGCCGCGTGTCACCGCTGATCTCAGCCGCGAGCCTCGCACGGGAGCTCGCCGAGGTTCCGGAGGGCCGCCGGCCCGTTCCGCTGGACGTCCGGTGGCGCCTCGGCGGCCCGCCCGCCGAGCCCGACTACCTGGCCGGGCACCTGCCCGGGGCGCGGTTCGTCGACCTGGGGACGGTGCTGGCCGACCCACCGGGGCCGGCCGGGCGCCACCCACTGCCCGACCCGGACCGGCTCGCGGGCGACCTCGCGGCGCTAGGGGTCTCGGACGGGTCGTCGGTGGTCTGCTACGACGACGCCGACGGCTCGGTCGCGGCCAGGGCGTGGTGGCTGCTGCGCTGGCTGGGCGTCCCGGCCGACCGGGTGCGGGTGCTCGACGGTGGCTACCTCGGCTGGGTCGGGCAGGGGTTCCCGGTCACCAGCGAGGTGTCGTCGGTGGCGCGCGGCTCGTTCACGCCCCGGCCGGGCTCGATGCCGGTGCTGGACGCCGACGCCGCAGCCGACACCGCCCGGCGCGGGGTGCTGCTCGACGCCAGGGCGCCGGCGCGCTACCTCGGGGAGAACGAGCCGGTCGACCCACGCGCCGGCCACATACCGGGCGCGCGCAACGCCCCGTTCGCCCAACACGTGGGCGCGGACGGCCGGTGGCTGGACCCCGAGCGGCTGGCCGAGCACTATCGCGGGCTCGGCGTCGAGGACGGGGCCGACGTCGGCGCGTACTGCGGCTCGGGGGTGACGGCGACGTCGGTGCTGCTCGCGCTGGAGCACTCCGGGCTGCGGCCACCGGATCACCCGGCGGCGCTCTACCCCGGGTCCTGGTCGGAGTGGAGCGCGGACCCGGACCGCCCGGTCGCGGTCGGGGAGGCACAGTGACCCCGCCCGCCGTGGTCTGGACGCCGGAGCTGCTCGGCTACCGGCTCAGCGACACCCACCCGCTCGACCCGATCCGGCTGGACCTCACCATGCGGCTGGCCACCGGCCTCGGCGTGCTCGACGGCATCGAGCCGCTCGCCCCGGAGCCGGCCCCCGACGACCAGATCGAGCGGGTGCACGAGCCGTCCTACCTGGCCGCCGTCAAGTCCGCGCCGGAGGCGCACTTCCCGGTGGGCCACGGCCTCGGCACCCCGGACAACCCGATCTTCTTCGGCATGCACGAGGCCAGCGCGCTGGTCTGCGGCGGTTCGCTGCTGGCCGCCAGGGAGATCGCCGGCGGGCGGGTGAACCGGGCGGTGAACATCGCCGGCGGGCTGCACCACGCGATGGCCTCGGCGGCCGCCGGGTTCTGCGTGTACAACGACTGCGCGGTGGCCATCTCCTGGCTGCTCGACCACGGCTTCGACCGGATCGCCTACCTGGACACCGACGTGCACCACGGCGACGGCGTGCAGGCGGCCTTCCAGCACGACCCCCGGGTGCTGACCATCTCGATCCACCAGCACCCGATGACCCTCTGGCCGGGCACCGGCTGGCCCGGCGAGGTGGGCGAAGGGGACGCGGCCGGCACCTCGGTGAACCTGGCGCTGCCGCCGGGCACCCGGGACGGCGCCTGGCTGCGCGCCTTCCACGCGGTGGTGCCCTCGCTGCTCACCGCGTTCCGGCCGTCGATCCTGGTCACCCAGTGCGGGGTGGACACCCACTACGAGGACCCGCTGGCCGAGCTGAACCTGACGGTGGACGGGCACCGGGCGATCTACCGGGCGCTGCGCGAGCTGGCCGAGACCACGGCCGGCGGCAAGTGGCTGGCCCTGGGCGGCGGCGGGTACAGCCTGTTCCGCACGGTGCCCCGGTCCTGGACACACCTGCTGGCCACCGTCCTGGACCGCGACGTGGACGTCGACCGGTCCATCCCGGCGGACTGGATCGCGCACACCGCCGGGCTGACCGGCGTCCCGGTGCCGACGACGATGGGCGAGGGCGGGTCCGTCGAGTTCGAGTCGTGGGGCAGCGGCGGCGACCCGGTGGACCCGGCGGTGATGGAGACCCGGCGGGCGGTGTTCCCGCTGCACGGCCTCGACCCGGACGACCCGAGGGACTGACGGTGGCCGACACGCCGACCTACCCGAGGCACTGGGAAGCGGACGTGGTCGCCTCCGACGGCGGAGTGGTGCACCTGCGCCCGATCCTGCCCAGCGACGCGGACGCGCTGGTCGAGTTCCACGGCAGGCTCTCCGACCGCACCCGCTACCTGCGCTACTTCGGGGCGTACCCCCGGATCCCGCCCAGGGACCTGGAGCGGTTCACCGTCCTCGACCACCGCGACCGGGTGGCCTTCGTCGGGCTGCTCGGGCAGGAGATCGTCGCCGTCGGCCGCTACGTGAAGCTGGACGGCTCGTCGGCCGCCGAGGTCGCGTTCGTGGTCCGCGACGACCACCAGGGCCGCGGCCTCGGCTCGATCCTGCTCGAACACCTGGCGGCGGCCGCCAGGGAGAGCGGCGTGCGCCGGTTCGAGGCCGAGGTGCTGGCGGAGAACCACCAGATGGTGCGGGTGTTCCGGGACGCCGGGTACCAGGTCAGCCGCGAGTTCAGCGACGGCGTGCTGCACCTGGAGTTCGACGTCGACCCGACCGAGCGATCGGTAGCCGTCCGGGACGCCCGCGAGCAGGCCGCCGAGGCGCGCGGCGTGCACAACGCGCTGCACCCCCGCTCGGTCGCGGTGATCGGCGCCTCCACCGACCCGGAGAAGATCGGCCACGCGGTGCTGGCCAACCTGCTGCGGGCCAACTTCACCGGCCCGGTGTTCCCGATCAACCCGGACGCCCGCTCGGTGCGCGGGGTGCGGGCCTACCGGTCGGTCACCGAGGTGCCCGACGAGGTGGACCTGGCGGTGGTCGCGGTGCCCGCCGCCGGGATGGACGAGGTGATGGACTCCTGCCTGGAGAAGGGCGTCAAGTCGCTGCTGGTGCTCAGCTCCGGGTTCGCCGACGCCGGCGCGGACGGGTCGGACGCGCAGCGCCGGCTGGTCGCCGAGGCGCGGGCGCACGGCATGCGGGTGATCGGGCCGAACGCGCTCGGGGTGGCCAACGCCTCGCCCGACGTGCGGCTCAACGCCACCCTGGCCCGCGAGCTGCCCGGCAGGGGACGGGTCGGGTTCTTCTGCCAGTCCGGGGCGCTGGGCATCGCCATCCTGTCCGGCGTGCGCGCCCGCGGGCTCGGGCTGTCCACCTTCGTCTCCGCCGGCAACCGCGCCGACATGTCCGGCAACGACCTGCTGCAGTACTGGCAGACCGACCCGGACACCGACGTGGTGCTGCTCTACCTGGAGACGTTCGGCAACCCGCGCAAGTTCGCCCGGCTGGCGCGGCGGCTGGCCAGGAGCAAGCCGGTGGTCGCGGTGAAGAGCGGCCGGTTCGCCGCGCCGCTGCCCTCGTTCGGGGCGAGCCCGCCGCCGGCCGACGAGACCAGCGTGCAGGCCCTGTTCGAGCAGGCCGGCGTGATCCGGGTGCAGACCCTGGCGCAACTGTTCGACACCGCGCTGCTGCTCGCCTACCAGCCGCTCCCGACCGGCCCGAGGGTCGCCGTGGTGGGCAACTCCAGCGCGCTCGGCGTGCTGGTGGCCGACGCGCTGCTCGACGAGGGGCTGGAGCCGGCCGGCCCGCCGGTGGACGTCGGCGCGGCGCCCACCCCCGAGCAGTTCGCCGAGGCGGTGTCCGCCGCGGCGCGCTCCGAGGACACCGACGCGCTGGTCGTGGTGTTCGTGCCGCCGGTGGCCACCCCGGGGGCGGCGTACGCGCAGGCGTTGTGCGCCGAGGTGGCCGCCGTGGACAAGCCGGTGGTGAGCACCTTCCTCGCCGTCGAGGGCGTCCCGGCGGAGCTGGCCGTGCCCGGGCCGGACGGCCAGCCCGGCCGCGGCTCGGTGCCCAGCTACCCGAGCCCGGAGCGGGCGGTGGCCGCGCTGGCCAGGGTGCTGCGCTACGCCCGCTGGCGGGACGCGCCACTGGGCGAGTACGTCCGGCCCGACGGCATCGACACCGACCGGGCGCGCGCCCTGGTCGCCGAGCACTACCGGGGCGGCGAGGCCCCCGTCCCGCTGGATGACGCCGCGACGGCCGCGCTGCTCGCCCACTACCGGATCGAGGTCACCCCGTTCCGGCTGGTCGACTCCGCGGAGGCGGCGACCGCGGCGGCCGGGGAGCTGGGCTACCCGGTGGCGGTCAAGGGGATCGGGGACCGCTGGCAGGGTCCCGAGCTGATCGGCATCAGGCTGGACCTGGGCTCGGCGGCCGGCGTGGTCGCGGCATACCACGACCTCGCCAGGGTGACCGGCCGCCAAGAGCTCTACGTGCAGCGGATGGCCCCGAAAGGCCCGTCCTGCACGCTCGAGGTGGTGGACGACCCGTCGTTCGGCTCGCTGCTGTCGTTCGGGCTGTCCGGCATCGCCACCGAGCTGCTCGGCGACCGCGCGCACCGGGTCATCCCGCTGAGCACCGCCGACGCGCACGACCTGATCCGGGCGCCGAGGGCCGCGCCGCTGCTGGCCGGCTACGGCGGCGCCGAACCGGCCGACCTGGCCGCGCTGGAGGACCTGGCGCTGCGGGTGAGCTGCCTGGCCGAGGACCTGCCCGAGGTGCGCTCGCTGCGACTGCGCCCGGTGCTGGCCGCCCCGACGACCGCGTCCGTCACCTCCGCGCGCGTCGTGCTCGGCCCGCCGCCGACCCGACACGACGGCGGCCCCCGCCGCCTCCGTTAGCGGCGCCCAGGCGGCGCCTCGCGGCGTTGTCGTCGGGGGCCGATACAAACCCGGTATCGGCCCCCTCCTCCGCCTTGCGATGCATCCACCTGGATCGCCGCTAACGGACCGTTCGTACTTGCCCCGGTGAGTTTCGGCGTTCCCGGTGGTCGTACCTGGTGAGAGTTCACCGATCACGGGAGGAAACGGCGATGGCGAGCAAGGCAGGGGCGTTGGACAGGGAGTTCAGCGCGACGCTGGTCAAGAGCTCCAGCGACGGCGGGTGGACCTACGTGGTGATGCCGGGGTCGGCGGAGTACTTCGGTACCAGGGGGCTGGTCAAGGTCAGGGGGACCATCGACGGCCACCCGTTCCGGAGCTCGTTCATGGCGCTCGGGGACGGGACGCACAAGCTGCCGGTGAAGGCGGACGTCCGCAAGGCGATCGGCAAGGGAGCGGGCGACGCCGTCACCGTCCGCCTGACCGAGCGTCTCTAGCGGAAGCTGACCTGGAGCGTGGGCTGGCTGGTCGAGGCGAAGAAGTCGTTGCCCTTGTCGTCGACCACGATGAACGCGGGGAAGTCTTCCACCTCAATCCGCCAGACCGCCTCCATGCCCAGCTCGGGGTACTCCAGCACGTCCACCTTGCGGATGCACTCCTGGGCCAGCTTGGCGGCCTGCCCGCCGATCGAGCCGAGGTAGAACCCGCCGTGCTCGGCGCACGACTCGGTGACCTGGCGGGACCGATTGCCCTTCGCCAGCATGACCAGCGACCCGCCGGCGGCCTGGAACCGGGGCACGTAGGAGTCCATCCGGCCGGCGGTGGTCGGGCCGAACGAGCCGGAGGCGTAGCCGGCCGGGGTCTTGGCCGGGCCGGCGTAGTAGACGGGGTGGTCGCGCAGGTAGGCGGGCATCGGCTCGCCGGCGTCCAGCCGCTCGGCGATCTTGGCGTGCGCGATGTCCCTGGCCACGATCATCGGGCCGGTCAGCGCCAGGCGGGTCTTGACCGGCAGGCGCGACAGCTGCGCCCGGATCTCGGACATCGGCCGGTTGAGGTCCACCCGGACCACGTCCGAGGCCCCGTTCGAGGCGTTGGCCAGCTCGTCGGCGCTGGTGTCCGGCAGGTACCTGGCCGGGTCGCGCTCCAGCTGCTCCAGGAACACCCCGTCGGCGGTGATCTTCGCCTTGGCCTGCCGGTCGGCCGAGCAGGACACCGCGATGCCGACGGGCAGCGAGGCGCCGTGCCGGGGCAGCCTGACCACCCGCACGTCGTGGCAGAAGTACTTGCCGCCGAACTGGGCGCCGATGCCGAAGTTCCTGGTCAGCTCCAGGACCTGGGCCTCGAGGTCGCGGTCGCGGAACGCGTCGCCCAGCCCGGAGGGCCGCTCGGGCAGGGTGTCCAGGTAGCGCGCCGAGGCCAGCTTGGCGACCTTCAGGGTGTACTCGGCGGACATCCCGCCGACGACGACGGCCAGGTGGTACGGCGGGCACGCCGAGGTGCCCAGCGAGCGCAGCTTCTCGTCCAGGAACGCGGCCAGCCGCGTCGGGTTCAGCAGCGCCTTGGTCTCCTGGTAGAGGAACGTCTTGTTGGCCGACCCGCCGCCCTTGGCCAGCACCAGGAACTCGTAGCGGGGCTCGGCGCCGGCCAGGTGGTACAGCTCGACCTGGGCGGGCAGGTTGGTCCCGGTGTTGCGCTCGTCCCAGAACCCGGTCGGGGCCATCTGCGAGTAGCGCAGGTTCAGCTCCTGGTACGCCTCGAACACGCCCCGGGACACGGCGGCCTCGTCGGTGTCACCCGTGCCCGCCGTCAACACGCCTTCGCTGCGCTTGCCGATCACGATCGCGGTGCCGGTGTCCTGGCACATCGGCAGCACGCCGCCGGCCGACACGCAGGCGTTGCGGATCAGGTCGGTGGCCACGAACCGGTCGTTCGGGCTGGCCTCCGGGTCGTCGATGATCGCCCGCAGCTGCGCGAGGTGGGACGGGCGGAGCAGGTGCTGGATGTCGGTGACGGCGGCCTTGACCAGGCCGGTCAGGGTGGTGGGCTCGATCCGGAGGAACTCGCGGCCGTCGACCCGCAGCGGCGTCACGCCACCCAGGTCGAGCCGGCGGTACTCGGTGTCGTCCGGGCCGAGAGGCAGCACGTCAACGTAACTGAACTCGGGCACCGCCTCACGTTACCTGCCGCCACGCGCCGCCTCAGCGCTCGCTATCCCCGGGGGCCCTGGTAACCGCTCTTCGAGGAGTCGTCCACCCAGATCTCGGACTCGATATGCGGGGCGATCTTGTTCCCGCCCACCCGGGCGCCGGTGGACTTGTTCTTGAGGATGATCCCGTTCTCGACGTCACCGACGATCTCGTTGTCCTGCACCGTCACGTTGCTGACATCGTCGAACAGCAGCGCCTGACCGGCTCCGTTCTGGCAGAAGTTGTTGCGGAACACGATGTTCGTCGTCGTTCCCTCGCCGCTGCCGTCGCCGGCCTCGCTGTTCGGCCCCTCGGCGATCAGGCAGATGTTGGCGATGTCCTCGAACCTGTTCGCCTCGATGAGAATGTCCCGGCTGGCCGGGTACTGCTCCGAGGTGGCGAAGGTCTGCAACGCGTCGGCATGTCTCTCCTTGGTGCCGACGGTGTTGCGAACCAGGTTGTGCAGAATCCTGATGTTGGTCCCGAAGAACCGGATCCCGTCCCCATCGCCCTCCCTGGGGCTGACGATCGCGCTGTTCTGAACGGTGATGTTGTTACCCCGCAGCAACATGCCCGGAGCCTTCGGCTTGTCGGCGTTGACCCCGTCAATGAGCACGTTGTCGGCCTCGACCGTCACTCCCTCGGTGACGACCTTCCCGCCACCGAGCACGGAGATCGGCTGCGTCGGCGTCCCGGAACGCCGGACCTCGACGCGCCCCACGTTCCCGGACAGGCAGACCCGGTCACCGGGCGCCGCCTCGGCGAGCGCCCGCTGCGCGCTGGCCGGATCCGCCGCCTGCTTGGTGCAGTCCGCCTGCGCAATCGGCGTGCCCACACCGGGCGCCCCCGGCGCGGCCGGCGGAATCGGAGCGGTTGGCGACGACGGCGCGCTCGGCGAGGACCCCTCCGGCCCCCCGCCCCGGGACGGTTCGCCGCCACACGCGGCAAGAACCAGGACGGCGGCCAGACCGCAGCCAAGCGACACCGGGTGTGATAGCGACCTCATACCCACAGGCTACGGGTCGCACCGACGCGGGGTTCTAGTGTCGTTTACACGACACTAGGAGCGACCCCGGCCCTGGGCGCCTTGGTCCGGGTCGGAGACCAGGGTCAGCCTGAAACCGGGGACCTGATCGCCGGCGTGCGGGTAGAGCTCGCCCTTCAGGTCGGTCAACCTTCTCTGTGCATCGGCGTCTCCGAGCTCGGCCAGCTTCAACAGGATCTTCGTGGCCCTGTCGACGTCCCCGTCGGCATGCAGACGCACCGCCAGATCGTGGCCCGATATCGAGTCCCCTGCCGAGTACCAGGTGCCCAGCAGCTGATTCGCTTCGAACGACCGATTCGTTGTGTCCAGCAGGTTGATGAGACTACGGCGGGCTCTGGAGTTCCGCGCCGCCGCTCCATCCCGAAGTACGGGCTCGACCTCATCGCTTCGGCCGGAGGCGTCCAGGTGCTGTACGAGCCGGAAAATGGAGAAGTAGTCGCCTTCAACAACGCCCTGCCGAAGAAGGGTCTCTGCCTCCGCTTCCCGGGCGGACTGAAGGAAGAACTTGATGAGTGGCTGCCGGAACTGTGTGTACCCGGCATCGATTGCTTCGATCAGTACCGTCTCCGCATACTTCAATGAGTCGGCGGCATCAAGGATTCTGACGAGTTTGGCCGCCGCGCCAAATTCTTTCGAGCGAAGCTTCTGGTGTAGTTCGAGTGCCGCCACCCGCGCGCGGCCCTCGTCTCGTGCGACCGAGTTGACCACCTTCTGCTGGCCTTCTTTGCCTTCGGTTGCGTCGAGTTGATCGTAGTCGTCGAGAATCGATGCGAATATCTGCCCTTCGGCGTACCAGGCGAGCTCCGGTCGGTCGGTGTACTCCGGAACCCCATCTATCACGCGGACGTAGCACGTCGTCCTGTCGTTCCAGACCCTCTCGAATGCGCTGTCGGCCAGGCGGCCCAGCGTCAGTTGCACCGATGGGTCACCTTCGCCCACAACGCGTATGAAAGGCCCGTCCATCGCGTTGACGCCGGGCCAGAGCGAGCCCAACAGCCGGGTGTGGTCATAAGAGAAGAGGCACATCGGAGGCCGCGCGTCGTAGGCCTTGACCTGTATCTTGCCTTTGACGTCCGGGTGCTGGTGGAAGATCCTGTTGAACTCGCAGAGCTCATTAGCGATGCTGCGCGGTGCGGTGTCCTCGTTGCCGGGGTCGAGCTCCAGGCTTCGGAGCCTGGCGAACGTGGAGGTGTGCTGGACGACGAGAATACGTATCTCACACCCCTCCCGAGCCTTTGCGACGAGGACCTCGCCCAACGACAGCAGGCATCCCACCCAGGTGGAGATTATTCGAATCGAGCGCCTGGCTCTTCCGAACTCGTCGACCAGGTCGACTTCCTGCAGCGACGCATGAACATGAGTGATCCCCGCGGCGTGGAAGTTCTGTAACGAACTGTTCGAGCTGAGCGCGGTCGCCCGCAGGCGTTCATCGAGCGATCCACCCTCGAGAAACCTGGCTATTTCCGACAGGCGAGTGGCGATACGTGAGGTATTGCTGCTCAAGCGTTCCTCCAGTGCGCCCGAACGCTTGACTTCCCGCTGGATCACACTCAAGCCGTCATCCATTTTTTCGATCTTTGTAACTCGCAAGATCAGCAATGTCATCACCATGAGCGCGAGCAGGCCGCTCGCGGTCTGCACCAGAGTCTCGTTGCTGATGGATGTGACATTAGCCTTGATGAACACCGCGATCGCCGCGGCGACGGCAACAATATCGGGGAGGTAAACGAGATTCTTGCGGAGAAAGGGCCTTATATGCCTGGAGTCTTCCACGCTAGCTCCTAAGGCCGGCTGCTGTGACTCGGGGCACTGAGTGTGGCGCATGATCAAGGAGTGGTCAATCCGCCCCGCGGCGTGAGCAGCTACATCTCGGTAACGATGACCCGGCCGGCGATGAAACGCGATCTCCATCGCGTTCAAGCTTTGTCGAAGCAAGTAATACTTGCATCTGGCGAGTAGCGCCATATGATCTCAGAAATGATCAGATCGGCCGTAGCGATGCGGCCGGGTTTCGCGAAGGTGGCTCATTCCGTGCGAGCAGCCCCATGGAACTGACCCAACCGAGGGACCTCCTGGCGCAAGCGATCGCCGGGCGGGACCGTAGCGAACGGTGGCGCGCCCGCCCGGGCCGGTCGGTGGCTCGCCGGCCTCGTCAAAAAGTCAACGGGACGACACCGCTGCCTCGTCACGGGCTCGTAAGCAGCAGTGTCGTCCCGTTGACCATCGCTAGAACCAGGCGCTGGTCCAAACCCAACGCGCCCACGCCGGGTCAGGAGGAGCTCGCACCGTGGGGGGCCTGGGGGGCTCGGCCCCCCAACGTCACCGCTGAGACCGCCCGTGGCGAGCGCTCCCCGCGAGCACACCTCACCCCAACCCCGGTCTCAGCTTGCGTAGGCGCGCAGCCGGTTCGCCCGGTCGCCGACGCGGAGCTTGGCCATGACCTCGCGCTCGATCTGGCGGACCCGCTCCCGGGACAGGCCGAAGGTGCGGCCGATCTGGTCCAGGGTGCGCGGCTGGCCGTCGTCGAGCCCGTAGCGCATCCGGATCACGTTCTGCTCGCGCTCGTCCAGGGTGGCCAGCACGCGGCGCAGGTCGTCGTGCAGCAGGTGCGAGATCACGGTGGTCTCGGCGTCGGTGGCCTCGGCGTCCTCGATGAAGTCGCCGAGCGGGGCCTCCTCCTCGGTGCCCACCGGCATGTCCAGGCTCACCGGGTCGCGCGAGTGGTCCAGCAGGTCGGAGATCTTCTCGACCGGCAGGCCGGACTCGTCGGCGATCTCCTCGTGGGTGGCGTCGCGGCCGAGGCGCTGGTGCAGGTCCCGCTTCACCCGGGCGATCTTGTTGACCTGCTCGACCAGGTGCACCGGCAGCCGGATGGTGCGGGCCTGGTCGGCCATGCCCCGGGTGATGGCCTGGCGGATCCACCAGGTGGCGTAGGTGGAGAACTTGAAGCCCTTGGCGTAGTCGAACTTCTCCACGGCGCGGATCAGGCCCAGGTTGCCCTCCTGGATCAGGTCCAGCAGCGGCATGCCCCGGCCGGTGTACCGCTTGGCCAGCGAGACCACCAGTCGCAGGTTGGCCTCCAGCAGGTGGGTACGGGCCCGTTCGCCGTCTCGTACCAGCGCCCGCAGGTCCGCGGCGCGCCGAGCGGGTATGTTCTGTTCTGTGTTCAGAACGTGGTTGGCGAAAACCCCGGCCTCGATGCGCTTGGCAAGGTCGACTTCCTGCTCGGCGGTCAACAGGGCGCGCTTGCCGATCCCGTTGAGGTAGACACGCACCAGGTCGGCGGCTGGACTCTGGGCGTCCAGCTCTTCGGCGGACGGCTCGAGCTCTGGGCTCGCCGACGCCGGAGTCGTCGCGACCCCGGGTTCGATGACGTTCGTTGGCGCGGTCATGTGCGGTCCCTCCCTACGCGTGCCGCTACGGACTGACTCCTGGGTGCCCGTTTCGCGGCTCACCATGTAATACGCATCAGGGGGGACAATCGTTCCCAGTTCGGGTACGTGGTCTAGCACACTGCCGGCCGTTCCTGAGAACCGGCTGGGGAATCGGCTACGGTCCCGGCATGGCACGGACGGATCCGGAGCTGGTGGCGGGGCTGGTCGGCTGGCTGGACGGGCAGCGGGGCGTCACGCTCGCGGCCGGGCTGACCGAGGCGGAGCTGGACCGGGCGGAGCGGGCGTTCGGGGTGCGGATGCCCGGGCTGTGGCGGGCGGTGCTGGCACGGGCGTACCCGGTGACCTCGACAAACGACGGTATCGCGTGCCCGGACTGGCGCTTCGGGGACGAGCCGGGCACCCGGGAGCTGGTGGACGGCCCCGTCGAGGGCCTGCTGTTCGACGTCGAACAGAACGGCTTCTGGTGGCACGGGTGGGGGGACGCGCCGGCCGGCCGGTCGGAGCGGCTGAGGGTGGCTCGCCGCCGGCTGGCCGAGGTGCCCAGGCTCACTCCGCTGGTCGGGCACCTCTACGTCGGCCCCGACGACGCCTCGCCGGTGTTCAGCATCGTGCAGGCGGACCTCTACGTGCCGGCGCTCACGCTCGCCGACCTGGTTACCGGCCGTGACCAGAGCGAGGTGCCGGCCGAGCGGTACCCGATCGGGTCGGTGCCGTTCTGGAGCGAGCTGCACGCCTACGCGGCGCTGGGCCACGACAAGGACTCCCGGTTCGCCGGGCTGGCCACCGGTGGTCTCTGAGCCGGTGGCGGACTGGGTCGCCCGGCGCGACCCTGCGGGGTTCGGCGGCGCGCTGTTCCGCGCGGGCGCCTCGCTGGCCGGCCGCCCGTTCCCGGTCGCCACCGCCACCCTCGACTACCTGTCGGGGACGCTCGACTCCCTGGCGCGCGCCCTCGACGACGGACCGGAGCCCGCGAACGCCTGGTTCGCCCTGTGCGGCCGCCAGCACGCGCTGCTTGCCAGGTACCTGCGCGCGCTGGCGAGCACCGCCGAGCTGGACCGGGACGGCCGGCGGAAGGTGGATTTCGCGGTCGAGCAGCTCGTCGAGGCGCTCGCGCCGTCCAACTTCCCGCTGACCAACCCGACGGTGCTGCGACGCGCGCTCGACACCGGCGGGAAGAGCCTGGTCCTCGGCGCGCGCAACATGGTCCGCGACCTGGTGACCAACCATGGCGCCCCGCGCCAGGTCACGCCGGGACGGTTCCGGGTCGGCAGGGACCTGGCGTGCACCCCCGGCAAGGTGGTCTTCCGGAACCGGCTGGTCGAGCTGATCCAGTACGAGCCGCGCACCGAGACGGTGCACCGGGTGCCGATGCTGTTCAGCCCGCCGTGGATCAACAAGTACTACATCCTGGACCTGGCCCCGGGCCGCAGCCTGGTGGACTGGGCGGTGCGCCACGGCCACACCTGCTTCGCGCTCAGCTACCGCAACCCGGACGAGGGCCTGCGCGGCCTGGACATGAGCGACTACCTGCGCGAAGGCCCGCTGGCCGCGCTCGCGGTGATCGCGGAGATCACCGGGGAGCCGGAGGCGAACGTGGTCGCGCTGTGCCTGGGCGGCACCCTGGCCGGGGCCAGCGCCGCCTGGCTGGCAGCCAGGGGCGAACCCGGCGTCGCCTCGCTGACCCTGATGAACACCCTGCTGGACTTCGCCGAGCCGGGCCCGCTCGCGCCGTTCACCGACCAGCGCGCGGTGTGGGGCCTGGAACGGGTGATGCGCCGCGCCGGGTACCTGCCGGCGGAGTGGATGAAGGCCACCTTCGACGCGCTGCGCCCGGCCGAGCTGGTGTGGAACTACGTGGTCAGCGGGTGGCTGCTCGGCGAGGAGCCGGTGCCGCTTGACCTGCTGGCCTGGAACGCGGACGCCACCCGGATGCCGGCGGCCATGCAGCGGGAGTACCTGCGCGGCTGCTACCTGGAGAACAGGCTGGCCACCGGGCGGATGGAGCTGGCCGGCGAGCGGCTGGACCTCGGCCGGGTCCGCCAGGACGCCTACCTGGTCGCCGCCGAGGCCGACCACATCGCCCCGTGGCGCTCGGTCTACGCCGGCGCGCGGCTGCTCGGCGGGCGGGTGCGGTTCGTGCTGTCCAACGCCGGGCACATCGCCGGCGTGGTCAACCCGCCGGGTTCGGACAGGTCGCGGTACCTGAGCGTGGCGCCCGACGAGCTGCCGGCGGACGCGGAGGGCTGGCGGCGGCGGGCGCGGGAGCGCGCGGCGAGCTGGTGGGAGGACTGGACGCCGTGGATCGCGGCGCGCGCGGGCGGGCGGCGCCGGCCCCCGCCGACGGGCAGCCGCGCCCACCCGCCGCTGGCGGACGCCCCGGGCTTGTACGTCCATTCATCGTGACGGCCTCCTCACACGCCACTGGGTCAACCGATCGATCGGGTACCACAATGGGGGGATGAGCGAGCAACCGTCCGACGACTCAGCAGACGGGGCCAAGCGCCCCCGCGCCGATCCGTGGGCGGCGCAGATGGACGCGCTGGGCGAGTTCATCCGCGCGCAGCGACACCTGGCGAACCTCTCGCTGCGCGAGATGGCCGGCCTGACCAGGGTGTCCAACGCCTACCTGAGCCAGATCGAGAGGGGCCTGCACCAGCCCTCGCTCAAGGTGCTGCGCTCCATCGCCGACGCGCTGCACCTGAGCACCGAGCAGATGCTCGCCCAGGCCGGCTGGATGATGTCCGGCAACGGCCACAGCCCGGATCCGCCCGAGCCGCCCGTCGACACCGAGGGCTGCATCCGCCGCGACCCCCGGCTGTCGCCGGCGCAGCGGGAGGCGCTGATCGGCGTGTACCGCAGCTTCCTGGACGGGTCCTCGCCGGCCTAGCCGGCCCCGCCGTTCGGCGGCACCTCGACGAGCACGGTGAACGGCCCGTCGTTGACCGACTCCACGGCCATCATGGCGCCGAACCTGCCGGTGGCCACCCGCGCCCCGCGCTCGCGCAGCGCCGTCACCACCGCGTCGACCAGCTCCGTCGCGCGCTCCGGCGGCGCGGCGGCCGACCACGAGGGGCGCCGGCCCTTGCGGGTCTCGCCGTAGAGGGTGAACTGGCTGACCACCAGCAGCGGCGCGCCGGAGTCGGCGCAGGACCGCTCGTCGCGCAGCACCCGAAGCTCGTGCAGCTTGCGGGCGATGGTGCCGGCCTGCTCCGGGCCGTCCTCGCGGTGCACCCCGAGCAGCACCAGCAGGCCGGGCTCGTCGATCTCGCCCACCACCTCGCCGTCCACCCGGACCGCCGCGCGGGTCACCCTGGCGGCCACCGCCCTCATCCGTAGGCCTGCCCCACGCCGGCGGCCACCGGGGAGGAGACCTCCGACCACTGCGCCGGGACCAGCAGCCCGTGCCGGACCAGCTCGCGCACCGCCGGCAGGCTGGCCGCCACCAGCTCGTCGGTGGGCCGGTCGTGCGCGACCGCGAGCAGCGCCAGCAGCTCGCCGAGCGGCAGCATGCCCTGGCAGCCGGCCAGCAGCGCGGCGGCCGGCTCGTCCACCTCGTGCCGCCACCCCGGACCGTCCACCCGGCGCACCACCCGCAGGCCGGGCCGCCAGCCGTCGGGGCCGGGCTCGGCGTGCTGCTCCAGGCGCACCGAGGGCGCCACGGCCAGCCGCGCGGACAGCAGCCCGTCGTCGTCGCCGTGCCGGCGCAGCCAGTCCACCCGGTCCAGCCAGCCCGCGGTCTCCACGCCGAGCGGGTCGGCCAGCGCGTCCCGCACGTCCTCGCACAGCACCGTCGGCTCGGCCCCGCCCCGGCCGGTGCGGCGCAGCGTGACGAACCCGAACCCGACGCCCTCCACGCCCTGGGCGTCGAACCAGGTCAGCCACTCCTCGGCCTCCCTGCGGCCGATCCGCGAGGCCGGGTCGATCCCGGAGTCGCGCAGCCAGGTGCCCACGTACATGGCGGGGTCGGCCACCTCGCGCTGCACGAACCAGGCGTCCACCGCGCCCGAGGCGGGCAGCCAGGAGCACACCCGCTCCGGCCAGTCCTGCCCGCGCACGTGCAGCCAGCAGGCCAGCAGCTGGGCCACCCCGCCCTCGGCGAGCAGCCCCGGCAGCGCCCCGACCAGCCTGGCCGCCACCTCGTCGCCGGCCAGCCCTGAGTCGCGGTAGGTGTGCCGAACCCGGGGCGGGCCGGCCACGAACGGCGGGTTGCTCACGATCTGGTCGAACCGCTGGCCGGCCACCGGCTCCAGCCAGGAGCCGCCGCGCAGCTCCACGTCCACGCCGCTGAGCTCGAAGGTGGCGGCGGCCAGCGCCAGCGCGCGCGGGTTCACGTCGGTGGCCACCAGGCGCTCGGCGTAGCGCGCGCCGTGCAGCGCCTGCACCCCGCACCCGGTGCCCAGGTCCAGCAGCCGGCCCACCGGGCGGCGCACGGTGGCCCTGGCCAGGCTCAGCGACGCCTGCCCGACGCCGAGCACGTGGTCGGCGGGCAGCGCGCGGGCGGCCCCGCTGAGCCGGCCGAGGTCCAGGTCGGAGACCACCCACCAGGACCCGTGGTCGTCGCCGTGCGGGCGGACGTCCAGCGCGGCGGCCAGCCCGGATCCGGACCCGGAGCCGTTGGTGGTCGAGGCCGGGCCGCGCCGCAGCAGGCCGGCGTGCAGCGCGTCCGCGACAGTGACCGGGGCCAGCGCCTCGGCCACCGCGTCCTCCGGCTCGGTGTCGCCGAGCAGGAACAACCGCACCAGGGTGCCGAGCGGGCCGCCCGCGCGGCTGGCCAGGCGCGCTGGCACCGGCTCGTCACGGCCCAGCGCGGCGTGCGCGGTCTCGCCGAGCAGCTCGGGCACGCCGTCGACCTGGTAGCCGGTTCGCTCGAAGGCCGCGCGCAGGCCCGCGCACAGGTCGGGTGTCAACCGGGGAAGCATGCCTGAATCCTGTCATCGTTGGTTTGGCGCGTGTCGGCACCTCCTCTCTCGGCCGTGGGATGCTTGTCCGATGACGACGACGCTGTGCCTCGCGCAGGACCCGGAGGCGGACGAGCTGCTCGCCAGCAGCCCGCTGGCATTGCTGTTCGGCATGCTTCTCGACCAGCAGATCCCGATGGAGAAGGCGTTCCGGGGGCCGAAGGACATCGCGGACCGGATGGGCGGGTTGGACGTCCGGGTGGTCGCGGAGACCGACCCGGAGCAGTTCGCCTCGGTGGTCGCCCAGCGCCCGGCCGTGCACCGCTTCCCCGGCTCGATGGCCAAGCGGCTGCAGACCCTCGCCCAGTACCTGATCGAGCACTACGACGGCCAGGTGGAGGCCATCTGGACGCGCGACGACCCGGACGGCGCCACGGTCCTGAAGCGGCTCAAGGAGCTGCCCGGGTTCGGCGAGCAGAAGGCGAAGATCTTCCTGGCGCTGCTGGGCAAGCAGCGCGGCGTCACCCCGGCGGGCTGGCGGGAGGCCGCCGGCAACTACGGCGACCAGGGCGCCTTCCGGTCGGTCGCGGACGTGGTCGACCAGCAGAGCCTGGGCAAGGTCAGGGCGTTCAAGCAGGAGATGAAAGCGAAGGCCAAGGCCAAGGCGTAGCGTGGACCCCGCGACGAGCCGGGAGGTGGTGTCGTGAAGCACCCGGAGCCGGACGACACCCCGATTGTGATCACCGACGCCGCCAGGTCGCACGACGACGAGCTGACCGCGCGCCGCCGCCGGTACTCGATCATGATGGGGCTGCGCGTGCCCTGCCTGGTGCTGGCCGCGCTGTTCTACCAGACGCCCTGGCTGGCCGCCGGGCTGATCATCCTGTCCATCCCGTTGCCGTGGATGGCGGTGATCATCGCCAACGACCGGCTGCCGATCAAGCGGTCCGGCTTCCGGCGCTACCGGGGCGAGCTGGAGGCACCGCCACAGCGGTCGGAGGAGCGCAGGGGTCTCGATCCCTGACGGCCCGCCGCGGCATGATGGTGACGTGAGCACTTCGACCCAGACGCTGCCCGACGTCGACACCCGCCCCGAGGGCACCGACTCCACGGGTGACGACGACCCGAAGATGTTCCACTACGTCCGCAAGGAGAAGATCACCGAGAGCGCCGTGCTCGGCAACATGGTGGAGGCGCTGTGCGGGGAGCGGTTCCCGGTCACGCGCTCGCCCAAGCCCGGCTCACCGGTCTGCCCGGACTGCAAGAAGATCTACGAGTCGCTGCCGCCCGGGGGCGGCGAGGAGTAGCCGACCCGGGTGCCCGACGGCCGGGCCCGCCTCGGCGCCGGCGCGTCCCCGCCGCGCAGCGCGACGGCCAGCCTGCGGATGCCCAGCTTGGTCTGGATGCGGTGCCGGCGCTCGCTGGGGTGCACCGGCCAGATCTCCTGGATGGCGTTGTTGAGCTGCGCGCCGAGCACCACCGCGAACCCGATCAGGAACGCGAACAGCAGGAACGCGATCGGCGTTGCCAGCGCCCCGTAGGTGTAGCCGGTCCTGGTGATCGCCGAGATGTAGACGCGCAGCCCGGTGGCGGAGATCGCGAACACCAGCATGGCCAGCACCGCGCCGGGTAGCAGCCGGAGGAAGGGCAGGCTGCGCGGCAGCGCCGCCTTGTACAGCGTGGTCAGGCCCACCACGATCACCACCAGCACGGCCGGGGTGTAGAACATGTTGATCAGGTTCAGCGCCGACGAGGTCCACGAGCTGGGCAGTATCTTGCCGAGCAGCTCGGGCCCGAGCGTCACCAGCGGCAGCGTCACCACCATCACCACCAGCGCGGCCAGGTAGATGAGCAGCGCGAAGATCCGCTGCCAGACCGGGTGGCGGATGCTGTACTGCTCGTGCGCGAAGGTGATCGAGTCGACCAGCGAGGACACCGCCGAGGAGCCGGCGAACAGCGCGATCAGGAAGCCCACCGAGACGATGTCCGGGCGGCCCTGGCGGAGGATGTCCACCACTGTGGGTTCGATCGCCTGGGTGACAACCTCATGGCTGAAGATGGTGTTGGAGAACCGGACGATGCCGTGCTGCACCGAGCTGAGCGTCTCCGGGCCGAACCAGCCGGCCACGTAGCCCATGCTGCCGAACAGCCCGAGCAGCAGCGGCGGCAGCGACAGCGCCTCCCAGTAGGCGGCCTGCGCGGCCATCGCGAAGATGCCGTCGTCCCAGGACTTGGACAGCGTGCGCGCCATCAGGCGCCGGCCCTTGGAGCCGGTTCCCGCGCCCGCGTCGGCGGCCTTCTTCGGCTCGCCGGAGTCGTCCTGCGTCCTCATGTCACCTTTCAGTGTGCTGTACCGGGCTCGATACATCGACCTCGGTGTCCCCGCCGCGCGCCGCGCCGACCGGGGACAAGATCACGAAGGGCGTCGATTAGAGTTCGGGTGCCCGCGCGGCGCCCGTCCTCATCGACGCGGCCGTGGGCGGGCTCGCCACCGCGAGAGGTGGCTGGAGGGGAATCCGGACGGACCCGACGCGGCAGCGCCGCCGCGTCCGGACGCCGGTGCCCGGGGGCCATCACCGGCCGGGCGCCGGCAGCGAGGCATGGCACGGCCGTCGTCCTGTGGGGGATGGGCGCCGGGGGAGAGGAGTCGCGTGTCGGAACCGGGTTCATCGTCGGCGGTGGTCACGGAAACAGCCGGACCCGGGCTCCGGGCCTGGCAGCGGCGCGCGCTGGCCCGCTACCTGGCCGCCCGGCCCAAGGACTTCCTGGCGGCGGCCACCCCGGGCGCGGGCAAGACCACGTTCGGGCTGCGCATCGCCTCCGAGCTGCTCGCCGACCGGACGGTGGGCGCGGTCACGGTGGTCACCCCGACCGAGCACCTGAAGTACCAGTGGGCGGAGGCCGCCGGTCGGGTCGGCATCGCGCTGGACCCGGAGTTCCGCAACACCAGCGGCGCCACCTCGGCCGACTACCACGGCGCCGTGCTCACCTACGCGCAGGTGGCCGCGCACCCGACCCTGCACCGGGTGCGCACCGAGAACCGCCGCACCCTGGTGGTGCTCGACGAGGTGCACCACGCCGGGGACGCCAAGTCCTGGGGCGACGCGGTCCGGGAGGCGTTCGAGCCGGCCGTGCGCCGCCTGGCGCTGACCGGCACCCCGTTCCGCAGCGACGACAACCCGATCCCGTTCGTGACCTACGAGCCGGACGGCGAGGGCGTGCTGCACAGCAAGGCCGACCACTCCTACGGCTACTCCGACGCGCTGCGCGACGGCGTGGTCCGGCCGGTGGTGTTCCTGGCGTACTCCGGGCAGGCCAGCTGGCGCACCAGCGCGGGCGAGGAGTTCACCGCCCGCCTCGGCGAGCCGCTGACCGCCGAGCAGACCGCGCGGGCCTGGCGCACCGCGCTGGACCCGAACGGCGAGTGGATCTCCGCCGTGCTCGGCGCCGCCGACACCCGGCTGTCCCAGCTGCGCTCCGGCGGCGTCCCGGACGCCGGTGGCCTGCTGATCGCCTCCGACCAGAGCACCGCCCGCGCCTACGCCGGCCTGCTGCACCGGCTGACCGGCACGCCCCCGGTGCTGGTGCTCTCCGACGAGGCCGGCGCCTCGGCCCGGATCGCGGCGTTCGCCGCTTCCGACGACCGCTGGCTGGTCGCGGTGCGGATGGTCAGCGAGGGCGTGGACGTGCCCCGGCTGGCCGTCGGCGTGTACGCCACCAGCGCGTCCACCCCGCTGTTCTTCGCCCAGGCGGTCGGCCGGTTCGTGCGCGCCCGCCGGCCGGGGGAGACGGCCAGCGTGTTCCTGCCCAGCGTGCCGGCGCTGCTGGAGCTGGCCAGCGCGCTGGAGGCGCAGCGCGACCACGTGCTGGGCAAGCCGGACCGGCCCAAGGAGGGCTGGGACGACGAGCTGCTGGCCGCCGCGCAGGCCGAGCGGGACGAGCCGGGCGAGGACGAGAAGGCGTTCACCTCGCTGGGCGCGGACGCCGAGCTGGACCAGGTCATCTACGACGGGTCGTCGTTCGGCACCGCCACCTTCGCCGGCACCGACGAGGAGCACGACTTCCTGGGCCTGCCGGGCCTGCTGGAGCCGGACCAGGTGCGGGCATTGCTGCGGCAGCGCCAAGAGCGCCAGCTCGCGGACCGCTCCGCCGCGTCCGCATCGCCCGAACCGGCCGCGCCGGCACCGGCGGCGTCACGGCCGGCGGTCTCGGTGCGCGAGCGGCTCAACGGGCTGCGCAAGGAGCTCAACACCCTGGTCGCCCTGCACCACCACCGCACCGGGAAGCCGCACGGGGTCATTCACGGCGAGCTGCGCCGCTCCTGCGGCGGCCCGCCGACCGCGATGGCCACCGCCGAGCAGCTCGAGGAACGGATCGCCACGCTGCGCACCTGGCGCTGAGCCTGAGTACGACGAAGGGGGCGAGGACCGGTCGCGGTCCCCGCCCCCTTCGGCGGTGGTCGGTTGTGGGTGTCGCGGCGTCAGGCGCCGGACTGCAGCTCGACTGCCAACTCGCGGAGCTTGGCCTCGTGGGCGCGCGCGTGGTGCCCGCAGAACAACAACTCGCCGCCGGACGGCAGTACGGCGCGAACCTTTGCCGCTGCCCCGCAGCGGTCGCAGCGGTCGGCGGCGGTGAGCTCGGGCCGGACAAGTGTTCCTGGCATTGGCTGCCTCCTCCGTCTCCGACACCGGTCTTACCCGGTGCCCTCGTGCGGGACGTCACCGCGCGTGCGCGATGCCGACACTCTTCCAGACGTTTGGCACCTGTGCACGTGTTCCCGACACAGACGCGACCTCCGTCACGGTGATGTGGCGCCTGAATCGGCGTACTGGGGCCCGCCGCGCGGCGCGGACGGCGTACGGCGGCGGGCCGCTGTCCAGGCACTCTGGCACCGTCCGTCACAGCTCGTGGCCGGTTGGTCTCCCTGGGTGGACCGTGTCCGACCATCAGGAAGGAGACGATGAGCACACGATTCTCCGGCGGGCTCGCGCGTGTCCCGGCGGATCTCACCGTGCGTCACCGTGGGCCGGCACCGGTGCCTAGGAACGTGTGGCGCCCACCGACTCGAGGGTGACCGCCGCCTGGCGCAGCCGGGCCTCGTGTGCCCGGGCGTGCTGGCCGCAGAACAAGAGCTCACCGCCGTTGGACAGGACGGCTCTGACCTTGGCCACCGCGCCGCACCTGTCGCACCGCTCGGAGACCGGGAGTGGCTGGGTTCCGCGTAGTGACGCGGCCTCGATGGCAGACATCGCGGTCTCCATTCTCTTGTATGGCGAAGTTGTACCCGAAACGTCGACGGCCAAACTTCCGCTGTTACCCCACCTTCTCGGTCGGGTTACCCCCAGCGAGAGTGTCGGGCGTTGCCGGGGCGGTTCGGGGGTGTCCTCCATCGCACCGGACCCGGGCCGGGATGGATGCTATCGGCGCAGGTCAGAAGCCTGTTCGAAGCGAATCCCGGAGGGGGAGTGCGTGATGATCAGCCAGCTGCGTCGTCGGTTCGGCCAGGAGCCGGAGCGGACTCGTACGGGTGAATCCGAGGCCTGGCTCGAGGACTGCCGGCGCCGGGAGGTCACGGCGCTGTGGCGGGAGGGCTGCATCGCGGCCGGGCTCTGCGACCACATCCCGACCGCCAGCGGATGGACGTCGGCGGTGCCCCGGATCGGCACCATCGTCAGGACCGGCGACCCCACCGTGTTCACGGTCCGGCTGCGGCCCGGCCAGTTGGCAGCCGACGTGCTGGCCGCCGCGCCGCGCCTGCTGGCCGCGATGGGCATGTCCGAGCTGCGGGTCAGCGACCTGGCGCCGATGTGGGTGCGGGTGACGCTGCTGGCCGGGGCCGTGTCCCGGGCCGAGCCCGAGGGTCCCGCTCCCAGCGTGCTGCACCACCTGCGCCCGCACGGGACCCGGCTGGCGGCCTGAGACGACGCGGGCCTCCGAGCCGGGGTGCGGCTCGGAGGCCCGTATCGGGGTGTCTTGCCTAGTCCAGGTAGTCGCGGAGAACCTGCGACCGCGACGGGTGGCGCAGCTTGGACATGGTCTTGGACTCGATCTGGCGGATGCGCTCGCGGGTCACGCCGTAGACCTGGCCGATCTCGTCCAGGGTGCGCGGCTGGCCGTCGGTGAGGCCGAAGCGCAGCCTGACCACGCCGGCCTCGCGCTCGGACAGGGTGGCCAGCACGGACTGCAGCTGGTCCTGCAGCAGGGTGAACGACACCGCGTCCACCGCGACCACTGCCTCGGAGTCCTCGATGAAGTCGCCGAGCTGGCTGTCGCCCTCGTCGCCGATGGTCTGGTCCAGCGAGATGGGCTCCCGGGCGTACTGCTGGATCTCCAGCACCTTCTCCGGGGTGATGTCCATTTCCTTGGCGAGCTCCTCGGGGGTCGGCTCGCGGCCGAGGTCCTGGAGCAGCTCACGCTGGATTCGACCCAGCTTGTTGATCACCTCGACCATGTGCACCGGAATACGAATGGTGCGGGCCTGGTCGGCCATGGCGCGGGTGATGGCCTGGCGGATCCACCAGGTGGCGTAGGTGGAGAACTTGTAGCCCTTGGTGTAGTCGAACTTCTCCACCGCGCGGATCAGGCCGAGGTTGCCTTCCTGGATCAGATCGAGGAAGGCCATTCCGCGCCCGGTGTAGCGCTTGGCCAGCGAGACCACCAGCCGCAGGTTGGCCTCGAGCAGGTGGTTCTTGGCCCGCTCCCCGTCGCGCACGATCCAGCGCAGGTCGCGGCGCATCTGCGGGGCGGCGGTCTTGTCCGTGTCGGCCATCTTGCGCAGCCGCTCGGCGGCGTAGAGGCCGGCCTCGATCCGCTTGGCCAGCTCCACCTCCTCCTCGGCGTTGAGCAGCGCGACCTTGCCGATCTGCTTGAGGTATGCGCGGACGGAGTCCGCCGAGGCGGTGAGCTCGGCGTCCTTGCGGGCCTGCCGCAGCGCCTCCGACTCCTCCTCGTCCCAGACGAAGTCGCCGGACTTGCGGGCGGCCGGGGAGGCGCTCTTACCAGGCTCCTCGGCGACGTCGTCGTCCTCGTCGTCGTCCGAGGCGGCGATGCTGATCGCCGCTCCGTCCGCCCCTTCCTCGGAGGCGTCGACCTCGTCGTCCTCGTCCAGGGCGACGTCGGAGTCGACATCGGTGAGGTCGTCGACGTCGGGGCTGGCGGCGTCGAGGTCCATGTCCTCGCCGTCGGCGAGCGCGGCCTCGTCGGCCGGCGCGCCCTTGGCGGACTTCGTCTTGGCCCGGCCCGACTTCTCGGGCTTGGCGGTCTTGGCGGTGCCGCGGGATCGGGTTGCCGTCTTGGTTCCGGTCGCGGAGGTCCGGCGGGTCCGCCGGGCGGGGGCCGCCGCGCCGTCGACGGTCGGATCCGGTTTGGTTACGGGTTCTACGGCTGCCACAGGGGCCCTTTCGCGACGTTTCGGCTTGGCGAGTGACATTCCGAACTGGCCGGCTGCCCTCAGCTCCAGGGGTGCCCGTCGAGCCTGTCCGACCAATTGGCCGGTACGCCCCGGCGCGGGCACAGCGACATTGTAACGAGCACCCGGCAGACCTCGCTGGCCTCGGGCTCCGGCGCGTTGCCCCGGAGTTTCCGACAGTGGCGTCGGAAGTGCTGTGCGCGCCGGTGAATGTGCTCGAATAGCGTCATGGACAGGAGCGATCCGGAGGCGTTGCGCGCGGTGGCGACGCGGCTCGCGGGCGAAGCGGCCGAGGTCGCGGCGGGGTTGCGGGCTCGGGCCATCACCCAGGTGCGGACCAAGTCCACCGACACCGACGTGGTGACCGCCGCCGACACCGAGACCGAGCGGCTGCTGCGCGGGCGGCTGGCCGAGCTGCGGCCCGGTGACGCGGTGCTGGGCGAGGAGGCCGGCATGGACGGGGCCGCTTCGCCCGCCGAGGGACAGCTGTGCTGGGTCATCGACCCGATCGACGGCACCGTCAACTACCTCTACGGCTACCCCTGGTACGCGGTGTCGGTGGCGGTCACCAGGGACGGCGCGGCGCTGGCCGGCGCGGTGGTCGAGCCGGCCTCGGGGCGGGTGTGGAGCGCGGCGGCCGGCGGTGGCGCGAGCCTGGACGGCGAGCCGCTGCGGGCGTCGGGCGCCGAGCGGCTGGACCTGGCGCTGATCGGCACCGGGTTCAGCTACCACCGGGGCCGGCGGGTCCGGCAGGGCGAGCTGGCCACCGGGCTGCTGTCCCGGGTGCGCGACATCCGGCGCGGCGGCGCGGCATCGCTGGACCTGTGCGCGGTGGCCGCCGGCTGGCTGGACGGCTACTACGAGCACGGCATCAACCCGTGGGACTGGGCGGCCGGCGCGCTGGTGGCCAGCGAGGCGGGTGCGGCCGTGCACGCGCCGGACCCGGCGGCGCCGTTCGGGGACGCGATAGTGGTGGCCGCCCCGGGCATCGACGCCCAGCTCACCGACGCGCTGTCCGAGCTGGGGGCCGGCGGGGTCTAAGGCCCGCGAGTCGCGCGTTTGGGCACACTGAGTCGCGTGTTTGAGCACACGGGGGTGTGTGCTGGAACGCGCGACTCACTGTGCTGAGACGCGCGACTCGCGGGGGTTGGTTGGGGGTCAGCAGCGGACGGCGCGGGCTTTGGCGAGGAGTTGGGGGTCTACGGAGACGGGCTGGCCGGAGGGGGCGCTGAGCTGGCTCAGGGCGTCCTTGGCCGCCTTGCCCGCGTGGACCTCGCCGAACAGCGTGCCGACCGCCACGTCCACCGTGTCGTCGGCGCGGTTGTCCCTGATCAGCGCCAGGCAGGGGAGCACCAGGCCGATGGTGCGGGCCGCCGGGGCGCCGTTCGGGCCGTAGCGCAGGTTGCCCCGGCAGGCGAGGTTGCCGGTCGGGTAGAAGGGGTCGTTGTTCGGGTCGCCCGCCTCGGTGAAGCCGAGGTCGCCGAGCTGGCTGGCCACCAGGTTTGCCTGGCCGCGCTGCCCGCCGCCGTTGAGCACCCGGATCCGGACGGTGGTCGGGGACGCGGGCGCGACCTGGTCCAGGGCGGACGGCGGCTGCGCGACCCCGATCTCGGGCTGGCCGGGCGGGGCCGCGCTCGGCGGCGGGCACACCGCGCCCGACGGGGCGTCCCCGGCGGTGCTCAGCACGACCGTCCAGGTGACGACCACCAGCACGGTGAGCACGCTGACGACGACCGCCACCGGGCGCGCGCTGCGCCGCTGGTAGGGCTTCGGCTGGGGGTAGCGCGCGAGCCAGCCCCATCGTTGCGAGGGAGGCATCACGCGGCGGGCTTTCCGGTCACAGCGAGCACCCTAATTGTGACGGCGGGCAAAGAACGGGGCGACGCGAGCTAATCGCGGTGGGTTCTGACGGATCGCTGAGCTACCCTCTGCGCCTGGCGACGCCGGCGAACCCAGGGGACGGGCGAGCGGAGGGCGGATAGCACCGCCGTTTTCACCAGGATGAGACGCGCGTCACCCCAATGCCGGGCACAAAAGACCGGGCTGGGACGTTGTGCCGCAGCACGACAGAGAGACAGAGTTGTTGAGGGTGGGAGCAATGGCGACCGACTACGACGCACCGCGCCGCAATGAGACAGATGACATGGCGGAAGACTCCCTCGAGGAGCTGAAGGCGCGTCGGAACGAAGCACAGTCCGCGGTGGTCGACGTGGATGAGTCGGACACGGCGGAGAGCTTCGAGCTGCCCGGGGCCGACCTCTCCGGCGAAGAGCTGACGGTGAAGGTACTGCCCAAGCAGGCCGACGAGTTCACCTGTTCGAGCTGTTTCCTGGTGATCCACCGCAGCCGGCTGGCTGCGCACCACAACGGGCAGCCGATCTGCATGGACTGCGCCTAGACCGACGTGGCTGAGTCGACACGCGCCGTACGGCGTGGGTCGGGTCAGCCGGAACGACCGGTCCGGAGGCACCGCAGGAGTGCCTCCGGGCGGCGGGCGCTGAAGATCCAGTACGGCGTTGGGTCGGCTGGGTCGTTCAGCGTCACGCGCACCATCGAACCTATCCACGGGCGGTGCAGCACATAGGCCGACGGGTCCAGCTCGGGACCCAGCGCCACCTGCTTGTCCTTGGCGGGGACCACCGACGCATCGGCGATGAACCGGGCGGGCAGCCGCGCCGGCCCGACCCTCAGCAGTTGCTCGCCGTCCCGCCGCTCGGTCAGCGTGATCCGAACCCGGCCGAGCCGCAGCAGCGCCGTCGCCAGCAGCGGCACCATCACCAGCACCGGTATCCAGGCCGGCACCCCGGGATGGCCGAGGCGGACGCTGACCTCGATCAACGCGATCACCGCGAACCCGGCCGGCCACCACCACCAGGGCACCGACAACCGTTCGTCGAACCGCGGGGCGCCGGAGGGCGCAGGCCGGGTCATGTGGCGGCGGGTGGTCACTCGGCTCAGGGTAACGTCGCGCGCCGTGGGTGAGGGCAGCGGCGTTACGGACGGTGTACGGGTGCGGCTGACCCGGTTGGATCCGGGCGTGCCGATCCCGAGCTACGCCCATCCGGGCGATGCCGGGGCCGACCTGGTCACCGTTTGTGACATCGAGCTGGCGCCCGGCGAGCGAGTGACAGTAGGTACCGGGGTGGCCATCGCGCTCCCCGAGGGCTTCGCCGCGTTCGTCCACCCGCGCTCCGGGCTGGCCGCGCGCTCCGGGCTGTCGGTGGTCAACACCCCTGGCACGGTGGACGCGGGGTATCGCGGCGAGATCAAGGTCTGCCTGATCAACCACGACCTTCGGGAACCGGTGCGGCTGCGCCGGGGCGACCGGATCGCCCAGCTGATCGTGCAGCGGGTCGAGCGGGCGGTGTTCGACGAGGTGTCGGAGCTGCCCGGGTCGGTGCGCGGGGACGGGGGGTACGGCTCCACGGGGGTCGCCTCGGAATCGTCCAACGGAGCGGCGCGGCTCGCGGGGCAGGGACCGGCCGACGGCGGGGGGCGATAGGTGTTCGGACGCGCCCGCCAGGAACCTGACGATCTCGAAGACCTACCACCCGTCGAACCGAGGCGACCGATCGGCGACCGTCGCAGATCGGCGGATACCGGCCCGTTCGACGCGGACGAGCCGGGCGCCTCCACGGTGGACGGTGGCCTGGACTTCGGTTCGCTGCGGGTGCCGATGCCGGCCCGGGCGCAGTTGCAGGTCGAGCAGGGCGCCGGAGAGCTGCTGCGGGCGGTGCACGTGCTGGTGCCGTCCGGCCGGGTGAGCCTGAGCGCGCTCGCCGCGCCCCGGTCGGCGCCGCTGTGGCGCGGGCTGTCCCAGGAGATCGCGGACTCGCTGGCCAAGGACGGCGCCAGGGTGCGGTCGGAATGGGGGGAGTGGGGCCGGGAGGTCCAGGCCGGGTCGAACGGGGCGCTGTCCCGGTTCATCGGGGTGGACGGGCCGCGCTGGATGCTCTACGGGGTGGCCACCGGGCCCGCCGACGGCGCCGACGAGCTGGCCGACGCGCTGCGGGAGATGATCAGGGGCACGGTCGTGACCAGGGGGCCCGACCCGTTGCCGGTCAAGACGGTGTTGCCGCTGCGGCTGCCCGAGCACCTGGAGGAGCGCGTCGAGCAGGCCAGGGAGCAGTCCCGGCAGCCCTCGGTCCCCGAGCCCGCGCCGCTCTCGCCGTCTGTGCCGTCCGCGCCGCCCGGGCCGCCCGCCCAGGCGGAGCCGTCGCGCCCGGTGGGCCGTCCCCCGGCGCCGCCCCCGTCCGCGCCGGGGCAACCGGCCGCGTCGGGCCGGCCGGCGCGGATCGGGTGGCCGGGCGAGCCGGCTTCGCCTCCCGCGCCTCAGGGGCCGCCGGGTCGGTCGCCCGCCGCGCCGCCGGCCGCCGCGCGCCTGGGGGCACCCCCGCCGTCCGCGCCTCCGAGGTGGCAGCCGTCCGCCCCGCCACCGAGCCGGCCCGGTGATCCGTTCGCGGGTTCGCCGACCAGGGGCATGCCACCCCAGGCCGGGCCGCCGGCCGGTTCGTCGCCCGGCCCACGGCGCATGGGGCTGCCGCCCATCCCGACGGCCGGGCCGTTGGACACCAACGGGACGCCCATGCCGCCTCCCGACGCGACGTGGACGTTCGCGAGGCCGGTCGTCAGCGCCGACCAGGTGGCCCAGCAGCCGGCCTGGGCGCAGCTCAGCGACGCGCCGGCGTTCTGGCCGGAGGCCTCGCCGGCGCGTCGGCCGGGACAGCCACCTGGCCGGCCGGGACACGTCTCGCCCGGCCTCGGACACCCCCCGCCCGGTCCGGGTCGCGGCCCCCGCGGTCCGGAGTACCCGCCACCCCGGCCGGCGCACGGACCCGGACCTTTCCCGCCCCCCGGGCCGGAGCGGGCGTTCCGGGGGCCGGAACGGCCCTTCGACAGGCCGGACTTTCCGCCGCCCGGGCCGGACTTCCCACGGTCGGGCGCGGACTTTCCGCGAGGCGAGCCCGACCATCTTTCGGCAGGTTCGGACTTCCCGTCGGTCATGTCGGACTTTCCATACCCCGGCGCCGATTTCCCACCGCCCGCGCCAGACCATCTCCCGGCTCGGCGCGACAACCCCCCGCCCTGGGCCAATGAACCCCCACCCTGGGCAAACGAACCCCCGCCGTGGGCCGATCACTCCCCGTCGTGGCCCGAGCACCGCTCGCACGGCACACCCCCGCCCGAATATCCACGGTGGGACCACCAGCCGCCTCGGCCGGAGCTCCCGCCGCCCGGGCCGAGCCACTCGTCGTCGGCGCCGCCCCCGCCCGAGCGCGGGCACTACGACCCCGGGCAGGAGCCCAGGCCCAGCGAACCCAGGAAGCGCGCCGAGCCGAGCCTGCTCGACTCCACCGACGCCCTGCACATGGCGCTGACCACGGACGTGGCGGTCACCCAGGACCGGCTGCCCCGGGTGGAGCGGCGACGGCGCCACCGCGAACCCTGACCGGTCCCGTCAGGCGAGCGCGCGGGCTCGCAGCCAGGCCAGTACCGAGGCGCGGCCGATGCTCGCCCGGTCCCGGCCCAGCGCCGCCAGCGTGCTGGTGACCAGCGCGGACCGGGGCGTCAGGTCATGCCAGTGCTGGGCCACCGCCAGCGGGTGCACCGGGTCGTCCCGCAGCCCGGCCAGGCCGACCGGCACCCGCAGCCCGGCCAGCTCGGCCTCGGTCGGCCCCACGGCGGCCGCCGCCGCCTCCAGCGAGCAGGCCAACCCGTCGCCGTGGCGCCGCCACGCCCTGGCCAGCTCGGTACCCAGCCATTCCGGCGTGCGCGCCCGGGTGGTCTCGATGGTCGCCGCCAGCCCGTCGCGCCGCAGCGCCGCCGCGCTGGCCGCCGCCGCGGTCGCCGCCGGCGCCGCTCCCGGTGGCCCGGTCCAGGCCGGCAGCGCCAGCAGCAGCCCGGCCAGCCGAAGCCCGCTCGACGACGCCGCCGCCCAGCGCGCGGCCACCTGAGCGCCCAGTGACACCCCGCCGACCAGCAGCCCGTCCCCGCCCTGCGCCGCCCGGTCCAGCGCCCGCAGGTAGCCGTCCACCACGCCCACGCCGGGGCTCGGCGCGGGCGCCAGCAACGGGATGCCGAGCGCGCGCAGCGGCCCGCCGAACGCGGCGGTGACGAACACCTCGTCCGACCCGGTGCCCGGAAGCAGCACCGCGAGCCGGACCCCGGTGACGTGTGACATCGGCATGACCACGATCGTGCCGGAACGTTTATAGAACGGCGGCAGCGGTTACGCTGGGGGCGAGCCGGCCGGAGTGTGCCGGCTCCCCTTCGCATTCCCCGGGAGAGGGCATGGGATCCACCGACGGTGGCCTCCTGAAACGGTTCCTTCGCAAGCTCACCTCGGACGTCGAGGACCTTGACGCCGACGACCTCTCCCGAGACGCCGAGCGGTCCGGCGCGCAGAAGGCGTGCGACTGCCGCTGCGGGGACGAGGTCACCATGGTCGGTAGGCTGCGGACCGTGGAACTGAGTCCGAAGGAGGCATCCGCGACCTTGCAGGCCGAGCTCTACGACGGCACGGACGGAGACGGCGTGACGCTGATCTGGGTGGGCCGCCGGCGCATCCCCGGCATCGAGCCCGGCCGCCGGATCAAGGTGCGCGGTCGGGTGGCGGTACGCAACGGCCGCAAGGTGCTCTACAACCCCTACTACGAGCTGCGACAGGCCTCGTGAGCGGTCGTCACGCGCGCGGGAACGAGGCCGAGACGGCCGCCGAGCCCGAGGCCACCACGGAGCTGACCGAGCCGACTGAGCCGACTGAGCCGACCAAGGAAGCTCCCCGCGAGACGATCCTGCAGCAGCTCGGCGGGGTGTCCGGGATGATCTACTCCACGGTCCCCGTCGTGGTGTTCGCCGTGGTGTTCTCGCTCACCTCGCTGGTGCCGGCGCTGATCGCGGCGGTCGGGGTGGCGGTGGCCATCGCGGTCTGGCGGCTGGTCAGGGGCGAGCCGCTGCAACCGGCGGTGTCCGGGCTGTTCGGGGTGGGGATTGGCGCGTTCATCGCCTACCGCACCGGGCAGGCGAAGGGCTTCTTCCTGCTCGGCATCTGGTACAGCGCGGTGCTCGCCGCCGGGTTCCTGATCTCGGTGCTGGTGCGCTGGCCGCTGGCCGGGGTGATCTGGCACGGCATCAACGGCGACGGCCAGGGCTGGCGCGCGGACAAGGACCTGCTGCGCGGGTACTCGCTGGCGACCCTGCTCTGGGCGGTGGTCTTCGGGTCGAAGTTCGCGGTGCAGAACTGGCTCTACGACACCGACCAGACCGGATGGCTGGCCTTCGCGCGCATCGCGATGGGCTACCCGCTGGCCGGCCTGGCGCTGCTGGGCACGTTCTGGGCCGTCCAGCGCGCCCGGCGCAAGAGCGGCCAGGCGCGCCCGGCCTGAGACGGGCTAGCCCAGCAGCGCCGCCCGGATCTCCTCCTCGACGGCGGCGGAGGCCACCAGCAGCAGCTCGTCCAGGGCCTCCAGCGAGTCGTCGGGCTGCGGCACGATCACCCGCCCGCCGCGCAGCACCGCCACCAGCGCGGCGTCCACCGGCAGCTTCAGCTCGCGCACCGGGCGGCCGGCCAGCGGGGTGGTCTCCGGCAGCGTCACCTCGACCAGGTTGGCCTGGCCCTGGCGCAGCGTCATCAGCCGCACCAGGTCGCCCACGCTGACCGCCTCCTCGACCACGGCGGCCAGCATCCGGGGCGTGGACACCGCGACGTCCACGCCCCAGTTCTCGTCGAACAGCCACTCGTTGCGCGGGTCGTTCACCCTGGCCACCACGCGGCGCACCGCGAACTCCATCTTGGCCAGCAGCGAGACCACCAGGTTCACCTTGTCGTCCCCGGTGGCCGCGATCACCACGTCACAGCTCTGCAGCCCGGCCTCCTCCAGCGAGGACAGCTCGCAGGCGTCCGCGTTGACCCACTCGGCCCGCTCCACGCTCTCCGGCTCGATCTCGGCGAGATCGCGCTCGATGAGCATCACCTCGTGCCCGTTGTCCAGTAACTCGGTGGCGATCGAACGCCCGACCGCGCCGGCTCCGGCAATGGCGACCCGCATCTGAGTCAACTCCCCTCGGGCTCGCGCGTCGCGGCCGCCGTGACGTCGCTGACGGTTCCGGACACCACCGCCATGTAGAGGGTGTCGTCGGCCTGGATCACCGTGTCCCGCATCGGCAGCAGCCCGGAGCCGAACCGCAGGATGAACGCCACCCGGCCGCCGGTGGCCTGCTCCAGCTCGTCCACCGGCCGCCCGGCCCAGCCCTCGTGCACCGGCAGCTGGATGACCGCCACGGTGCCGGACGGGTCCCGCCAGGCGCTGCTCACCCCGTCCGGGAGCAGCATCCGCATGAACCGGTCGGTGGTCCACGGCACCGTGGCCACCGTGGGAATGCCCAGCCGCTCGTAGACCTCGGCACGGCGGGCGTCGTAGATCCGGGCAACCACCCGTTCGATACCGAACGTCTCCCTGGCCACCCTGGCCGCGATGATGTTCGAGTTGTCCCCGCTGGAGACCGCCGCGAACGCGCTGGCCTGCTCCACCCCGGCCCGGCGCAGCACGTCACGGTGGAAGCCGATCCCGCACACCTGCTGGCCCCGGAAGTCGGCCGCCAACCTGCGGAAAGCCTTGGCGTCCCGATCGATGATCGCGACCTCGTGCCCCTGCCGTTCCAGGCCGGCCGCCAGCGAGGACCCGACCCGGCCGCAGCCCATGATCACCACTCGCATGGACCCAGTCTCCCTCGAATTGCCGCTGGCGTTCGGCGGAACCCTAACCGTTGCCTGTCCGGCCAGCACCCGTAAGCAAGCGGCGCATAGGCTGCCGGCGTGCCGAAGGTAACCACCGCGCTCAAGCGGATCCTGGTGGGGCGGCCGCAGCGCAGCGACAAGCTCGGGGACACCTTGCTGCCCAAGCGGATCGCGCTGCCCGTGTTCGCCTCCGATGCGCTGTCCTCGGTTGCCTATGCGCCCGAGGAAATCTTCCTGACCCTGTCCATCGCCGGCATCTCGTCATACGCCTTCTCCCCGTGGATCGGCCTGGCCGTGGTCATCGTGCTGCTCACGGTGGTCACCAGCTACCGGCAGAATGTGCACGCGTACCCGTCGGGTGGCGGGGACTACGAGGTGGCCACCGTCAACCTCGGGCGCTACGCCGGGCTCACCGTGGCCAGCGCGCTGCTGGTGGACTACACGCTCACGGTGGCGGTTTCCATCTCCTCGGCGGCGGCGAACATCGGGGCCGTGGTGCCGTTCGTCGGTACCCACAAGGTGGCGTTCGCGGTGGCCGCGATCGTGCTGCTCACCGCGATGAACCTGCGCGGCATCCGGGAGTCGGGCACCACGTTCGCGATCCCCACCTACCTGTTCATGTTCGGCATCGGGGCCATGATCATCTGGGGCCTGACCCGGATCCTGATCTTCGGCCAGGACGTGGCGGTGGAGAGCTCGAACATGCAGCTGGTCGCCGAGGGGGACCACCTGACCGGGTTCGCGCTGGTGTTCCTGGTGCTGCGCTCGTTCACCCAGGGCTGCGCCGCGCTGACCGGGGTGGAGGCGATCAGCAACGGGGTGCCGGCGTTCAAGAAGCCCAAGTCCCGCAACGCGGCGACCACGCTGCTGCTGCTCGGCACCATCGCGGTGACGATGGTCATGGGCATGATCGCGCTGGCCCAGCTGACCGGCGCGAAGCTGGCCGAGGACCCGGCCAGCCAGCTGCGCGGCGCGCCGCCCGGCTACCAGCAGCAGACCCTGGTCGCCCAGCTCGCGGACGGCGTGTTCGGCGCCTTCCGGCCCGGGTTCTATTTCGTGGTGGTGGTCACCGCGCTGATCCTGGTGCTGGCCGCGAACACGGCGTTCAACGGCTTCCCGGTGCTCGGCTCGATCCTGGCCCAGGACCGGTACCTGCCCCGCCAGCTGCACACCCGGGGCGATCGGCTGGCGTTCTCCAACGGCATCGTGTTCCTGGCCGGGTTCGCGATCGTGCTGGTCGTCGCCTTCCAGGCCGAGGTGACCAAGCTGATCCCGCTCTACACGGTCGGGGTGTTCGTCTCGTTCACGCTGTCCCAGACGGGCATGCTGCGGCACTGGAACCGGCTGCTGGCCACCGAGACCGACCCGGCGGCGCGGCGGCGGATGCGCCGCTCGCAGGGCATCAACGGGTTCGGGCTGAGCATGACCGGCGCGGTGCTGATCCTGGTGCTGGTCACGAAGTTCAGCTCCGGGGCGTGGATCGCGCTGGCCGCGATGGGCGGGGCGTTCGGGCTGATGCTGGCCATCCACCGGCACTACTCGACGGTGTCCGCCGAGATCCAGCTCGGCGACGAGCTGCCCGTGCTGCCCGCGCGCAACCACGCGATCGTGCTGGTGTCCGGGCTGAACCAGGCCAGCATCCGGGCCGTCGGCTATGCCCGCGCCACCCGCCCGGACGTGCTGGAGGCGGTCACCGTGAACGTGGACGACAAGGACACCCGGGCGCTGACCAAGGCATGGGAGGACCGCTCGATACCGGTGCCGCTCAAGGTCGTCGAGTCGCCGTACCGGGAGATCACCCGGCCGGTGCTGGAATACGTGCGGCGGATCCGCAGCAACAGCCCGCGCGACGTGGTCACCGTGTTCATCCCGGAGTACGTGGTCGGGCGCTGGTGGGAGCAGCTGCTGCACAACCAGAGCGCGCTGCGGCTCAAGGGGCGGCTGCTGTTCCAACCGGGGGTGATGGTGACCAGCGTGCCCTGGCAGTTGGCGTCGTCCGAGCGGGCCAAGATGCGGGCCAAGCAGCGGCGGCGTCCGGAGAGCGCGCCGGGCGCGGTCCGGCGGGGCTATCCCGGCGTGCGGGACGGCGTGATCGGCGGCCCGGGTTCCGGGGGCACGTCCGGGTCGGTGGACCGGGCGTCGGCGAGGCCGCGATGACCGGGGCTTCGGCGGCGGTGCGCGCGGACTCGTGGTTGGACCGGGTGCTGGAGGTGGACGTCGGGGCGGTCGCGCACGGCGGTCACTGCGTGGCGAGGTGCGACGGGCGGGTGGTGTTCGTCAGGTACGCGCTGCCGGGCGAGCGGGTGCGCGCGGTGGTGACGGAGGACCGGCACGGGTCGTTCTGCCGGGCGGACGCGATCGCGGTGCTGCGGCCGTCGCCGGACCGGGTGGAGGCGCCGTGCGAGTGGGCCCGCGCCGGCGGTTGTGGCGGGTGTGACTTCCAGCACGTCGACCCGGCGGCGCAGCGGGCGCTGAAGGCGGCGGTGCTGGCCGAGCAGCTGCGCCGGCTGGCCGGGGTGGACCGCGAGGTCGAGGTGGAGGAGCTGCCCGGCGGCGCGCTGGGCTGGCGGCACCGGGTCCGGCTCGCGGTCGGGTCGGACGGCCGGGCCGGGCTGCGCGCGCACCGCTCGCACGAGGTGATCCCGATCGCGGACTGCCCGCTGGCCCCGCCGGGCATGCTCCCGCCGGTGCTGGAGCGGCGGTTCTCGCCCGGTTCGTCCGTCGACGTGGAACGGGACGCCGCCGGTGAGACGCATGTGGGTGACGAGCGCGGCGAGCCGGTGGTGAGGCGGGCCGGGGGACGGGAGTGGTCGCTGCCGCCGGGGGTGTTCTGGCAGGTGCACCCGGCGCTGGCGGACACGCTGTGCGCGGTGGTCGCGGACTGGGCGGACGCGCCGGCCGGCGGCCGGGCCTGGGACCTCTACGGCGGCGTGGGCGTGCTGGCCTCCGTGCTCGCCACCGCCGTCGGCGCCGAGGGCGAGGTCACCGTCGTCGACACCGACCGGTCCGCCGTCGACGCCGGCCGCGACGCGCTGTCCGACCTGCCGTGGGTGCGCTGGCGAACCGGTCGGGTGGAGCGGGTGCTCGGCTCGTTGGCCGCCGAGGGCCGCCCGGACGTCGTGGTCGCCGACCCGCCGCGCCGCGGCCTGGGCCGCGCGGTGCTCGACCCGCTCGCCGACGCGCGGCCGTCTCGGCTGGTCTACGTCGCCTGCGACCCGGCCGCGCTGGCCCGCGACGTGGCGCTGCTGGCCGAGCGCGGCTACCGCCTGGACCGGCTGCGGGCCTTCGACGCGTTCCCGATGACCCACCACTTCGAGACCGTCGCGTTGTTCGCGGCGGCTGACGGGTGACGCGGCGCACCCGACATGTGGAGCCGTCGACTCAGTCCGGGTCGCTCACGTCGTACCGGCGGAGCCAGCCGGCGTCGCCGCCCCCGCACACGGCGGCCACACCCGCGGCGAGCCATATCATCGTCGGAATGAAGTCATCTCCGGTCTCGTCGGCAAGCTCTTGAGCCGTGAGGTCCCCGGATTCCGGCGCTCCTAGGATTCCCGCGCCGCGTCGAGCCAGATCGGCCGCTTCAGCCCCGAGATGGGACTCGACCCAGCCCACTGCGTCTGCCGCCAGCGTTGGGCGGGAAAGCTCGTCACGCGCTCCGGTCAGCCATGCGGCAACGATCGCAAACGCTATGGACGTGCCCAGTGCTTCGGCGTCCTCGTCTTCTTCGGCGGCCGCGATATCGGTGTTCGTGACCCGGGTCGCGAACTCGCGTGCCGGTTCCGGCCGGGTGCTGACCAGCGTTCGCTCGACGGCGGCCTCGAGTTCGTCAGCCAACAACGCGACCAGGTCACCGATCCCGGAGTCGTCGGCGTTCTCCTCCCAGTACCGTTCGACCGCGCTCTCCCAGGCCTCGACCTCAGCGGCGGAGAAGAGGTGCTGGTTCTCCTCGGTGACGATGTAGCCGAGATCTCGCGCCGCGTTCAACTTCGCGGGGTCGACGCCTGTCCCGTCGCCCTCCCCGATCAACCTGTCCAGCTCGGCCGTCCATGCACCGGGAGACAGCGGCTGTGGCTCGCTTGCGTGAGGATCGAAGAAAATCGGGTCCTTGGGGCCTGGATCGCGTCCGAACTTCGCACGGAACGCATCAAGCCGTTGCTCCAACACCGCACTGATATCGGCGCCCGCCCGGGACCTGGGATCTCATCGAACGATCCTCCCGCCGTCGGACAGCCGTTCCTGCTGGACGAACCGCGGATCTCCGGATCGCTCAACGATCAGTTGAGCATGCCGTTCACGCCGTGCTTCCTCGTCGGCCAGCCGTCGCTGTCGCGTCTTGACCTTCAGGGCTCGACGTTGTTGTGCGGAGCCTTTCCGTTTCTTACTGGCCACGGGCCGCCTCCTCGGTGTCACGGGCCGGACATCGTCCCGCACCACCCCGACAAACCTGATTCGAGGTCCGCGCACCGGAACGGCCGTCCTTGGCCAGCACGCCCAGCGCCAGGCCGGCGCTCTTGGCGCGCTACTCCGGTCTCGGTGCGGGACGCGTCGCTAATCCACTGACGGCACCGGGACCGGCTCGCCGCCACGCCGCAGCGACTCCGCCCCCACCACGCCGACCAGCGACGCCGCCACCGCCGCCCGCACCGGCACCAACGGCTCGGCGCCGTGCTCGATCGTGTCCCGGAACGCGGCCAGCACGGCCACCGTCCCCTCGGCCGCGCGTTCGACGGGCTCGCCGCCCAGCGGCATCGGCTCCGGAACGACGACCTCCTCGCGCACCTGACCGGCCGGCGCCGCCCACGGCTCCATCCGGACCCGGACCGACCAGGCGTCGTCCCCGCGCCCCCGGACGTTCTCCACCAGCCCCCGGTCGCCGCGCACCGACAGCCAGCTCCAGTGGCTGTCCGGCTCGCCCTGCAGGAACCCGTGGCGGGCCACCGCGAGCGCGCCGGTGGACAGCCGCACCACCATGACCACGGCCGTCGGCCGGGCCGAGTCGACCACGGCGTGCGCGGCGACCTGGACCGGGTAGGCGCCGGTGGTGGCCAGGATCGGGGACAGCGTGTGCGTGCAGTACGCGGTCGCTGAGATCCGGTTGCGCCAGTGGTCGGCGGGGCCGAGCAGGCCGGTGATCGCCTCCGGCGAGAGGCCGTGCAGGTAGTCCGCCTCGATCAGCTCGACCCGCCCGATCTCACCTCGGCCCACCAGCTCGCGGATCAGCCGCACGTGCGGCAGGCAGACGTAGTTCTCCGCGAAGGAGTAGCTGGCCGGGGAGGAGTCGGCGGCGGCGATCAGCCGCTTCCCCTCCTGCTCGCTCGTGCACGCGGCGGTCTCGGACAGCACGTGGACGCCGCGGTCGAGGAACTCGACGGCCAGCGGCGCGTGGGTGTCGAAGTCGCCGGCCAGGATGACGCCGTCCAGGTCGAGGCCGAGCAGGTCCCGCCAGTCCGGGGAGCGGGACGGGATCTCCTCGGCCGCGTCCAGCCGCGCCGGGTCGAGGTCGCAGCCGGCCACCACGTCCAGCCCGGTCCGCGTCGCCCACCGCGCGAGATGGCGCCCCTGCCCGAGCCCGACGACGCCGATGCGAGATCCAGTCATGACCGACAGCATGCCTGTTGCTGGCCGGTCTGTAGACCGGGTTTCAGGTGGGGACCAGCAGCTCCACGGCCAGGCCCAGGACCAGCAGGGCGCCGGCCTGGCGGGTGTGCAGCCAGGCCAGGGCGGCGTACCAGAGCGGCCAGACCGGGAAGTTCGCCGGCGGGTGCTCCGGCGGCGGGCGGCGGAACCGGGGCCAGATCCGGACCAGCCTGGGCAGCGCGGCGAGCGCCAGCAGCGCCGGCCACGGCATCGCGCCGACCAGCACGCACAGGCCGACCAACGGGTAGAACCCGGCCATCAGGGCGAGCGTGGCCGCCCGCGCCCGCCGTTCGCCGAGCAGCACCGGCAGCGTGTGGATGCCCAGCGGCCGGTCGTAGGAGATCTTGTCGGTGTGCTTGCCCATGAGCACCGCGACGCAGAGCAGCCCGTACGGCAGTGAGGCCACCAGCACCGGCCAGCCGACGTGCCCGACGGCGGCGTAGTACGTGCCGCACATCATCAGCGGCCCCCACACCACCAGCACGTCCGGCTCGCCGAGCCCGCGCTTCTTGAGCCGTAGCGGGGGAGCGGTGTAGGCCACGCTGAGCACGAACCCGGCGACCGCGAACGCCACCACCGGCCAGCCCCTGGCCAGCGCGAGCACCACCAGGATGGCCAGGTCGGCGGCGTTCACCAGGACCACGGCCGTGACCAGCGCCCGGCGGGTGACCAGCCCGGCCAGGATCGGGTGCGGGGCGTAGAGCGCGCGCGGATAGCCCTCGCTGTCCGAGCCGGCGCCGGTGTCGTACAGGTCGTTCATCAGGTTGTTGGCCAGGTGCGCGAGCGTGATGCCGAGGACGGCCAGCACCAGCCACCGCCAGTCCAGGCCCGGCTCGCCGATCGCCAGCAGCGCCGCGACCAGGCCGGCGACCAGCGTCATCGGCAGCACCGCCGCCCGGGTGACGACGATCCAGCGGGTCACCGGGTCGAGCGCGTCGACCGGCCCCGGCGGCGGGTTCGTGGTGCGCAGCGCGTACCCCCAGGACGCCGGCCGGCTCCGGTGTGTGGCGTCGGTCACTCGTGTGAGAGTACCTACCAGGGCACCGGTCCGTCGTCGTTGAAGAAGCCGCCGGTCGGGCCGTCCGGACCGAGGGTGGCCAGCCGGACCGCGACGCGAGCCCCGGCCGCCGCGGTCCGGACCGCCGTCGGGTTCAGCTCGGTGGCGCACGGGCCGGGGTCGGCGGCGTTGACCAGCAGCGCGGTGTCCCGGTACTCCCTGGCGTACTGCACGGTCACCGCGTTCAGGGCGGTCTTGGACGGGATGTAGCCGATCGACGGCGGGATCTTGCCCAGTGGGCCGTCCGGGTCGCTCATCGCGGACAGCGAGCCCAGGCCGCTGGACACGTTCACGATGCGCGGCGCGGACGAGCGGCTGAGCAGCGGCAGCATCGCGTTGGTGACGGTGATCACACCGAACACGTTGGTCTCGAACACCGCGCGCACGACGTCGAGGTCCGCGCCGCTCGGGAGGTGCCTGGTGTCGCCGGTGCACGCGGCCCTGGCCGCCTCGTCGTACGTCGCGGCGTTGTTGACCAGCACGTCCAGCCGCCGGAAGTGGATGTCGAGGTGCGTCGCGGCGGCCCCGACCGAGTCCGGGTCGGTGACGTCCATCACGATCGGGCGCACGTCGCCGGCGCCGGCGGCGCGCAGCGTCTCGGCGGCCTTGACGCCCCAGGCCCGGTTCCGCGCGCCCAGCAGAACGGTCATGCCACGCTTCGCGAGCTGCGCCGCGACCTGGTAGCCGATCCCCTTGTTGGCGCCGGTGACGAGGGCGACCGTGCGGCGTGCTGGCATGACACGAACGGTGCCAGTTCAAGTCGACTTGAGCGCAAGTAATCAATCCATTGCCTGATGGGAACGGGTGCCCAACAGGCTCGGCATGCTGTCAAAACCGGAGCGCTACTGCTCCGTAGACTCACACGGGTGTCTGCGCTGCGAAACCTGAACGGCCCAGCCGACCTGAAGCGGCTCAGCGTCTCCGAGCTGCAGTCCCTCGCCGGTGAGATCCGGGACTTCCTGGTGACCACGGTGTCTCGCACCGGGGGCCACCTCGGCCCCAACCTCGGTGTCGTTGAGCTCACCATGGCCCTGCACCGGGTGTTCGACTCACCGCACGACGCGTTGATCTTCGACACCGGGCACCAGGCCTACGTGCACAAGATCCTTACCGGTCGCTGCGACGGGTTCGACAGGCTGAAGGCCACCGGCGGGATCTCCGGGTACCCGAGCCGGGCGGAGAGCGAGCACGACCTGGTGGAGAACAGCCACGCCTCCACCTCGCTGTCCTACGCCGACGGGATGGCCAAGGCGTTCGCGCTGACCGGCGCGCGCCGGCACGTGGTCGCGGTGGTGGGCGACGGCGCGCTGACCGGCGGCATGTGCTGGGAGGCGCTGAACAACATCGCGGCCAACCGGGACCGCAACCTGGTGATCGTTGTCAACGACAACGGCCGCTCGTACTCGCCGACCATCGGCGGGCTGGCCGACCGGCTGGCCGCGCTGCGGCTGCGGCCCGGCTACGAGAAGGTGCTGGACGCCGGCAAGCGGGCGCTGGCGCAGACCCCGGTGGTGGGCCCGACGGTGTACAGCGGGCTGCACGCGCTCAAGGCCGGGATGAAGGACGCGCTGGCCCCGCAGGAGCTGTTCGCCGACCTGGGGCTGAAGTACCTGGGCCCGGTGGACGGGCACGACCTGGGGGCACTGGAGTCGGCGCTGCGGCGGGCTCGCGACTTCGAGGGCACGGTGATCGTGCACGCCGTGACCCGCAAGGGCTACGGCTATCCGCTGGCGGAGAACGACGAGATCGAGCAGATGCACAGCCCGGGGGCGTTCGACCCGGCCACCGGCGCGCCGGTCGGTCCGTCCAAGGCGGGCTGGACGAAGGTGTTCGCCGAGGAGATCGTCCGGCTGGGCGCCGAGCGCGACGACCTGGTCGCGATCACCGCCGCGATGCTGCACCCGGTCGGGCTGGCCCCGTTCGCGGAGGCCTACCCGGACCGCTGCATCGACGTGGGCATCGCCGAGCAGCACGCGCTGACCTCGGCGGCCGGGCTGGCCATGGCCGGGATGCACCCGGTGGTCGCGCTGTACTCCACGTTCCTGAACCGGGCGTTCGACCAGCTCCTGCTGGACGTGGCGCTGCACCGCCAGCCGGTCACCCTGGTGCTGGACCGCTCCGGCGTGACCGGCAACGACGGCCCCAGCCACAACGGCATGTGGGACCTGTCCATCCTCGGCGTGGTGCCCGGCATCCGGGTGGCCGCACCCCGCGACGCGGTGAGCCTGCGCCAGGAGCTGCGGGAGGCGGTCGCGATCGAGGACGGGCCGACCGTGCTGCGCTACCCGAAGGGCGCGGTGATCCCGGAGATCCCGGCGGTGCGCCGGGTGGACGGGGTGGACGTGCTGCGGTCGTCGGACCCGGAGCGCGCGGACGTGCTGCTGGTCTGTGTGGGGGCGTTCGCCGAGCTCGGGCTGTCCGCCGCCGACCGGCTCGCCGACCAGGGCATCGGGGTGACGGTGGTGGACCCGAGGTGGGTGCTGCCGGTGCCGGACGCGGTGGTCGGCCTGGCCCGCGAGCACCGGCTGGTGGTGACCGTGGAGGACGGCGGCGGGCACGGCGGGATCGGCTCGGCGGTGGCCGCCGCGCTGCGCGCCGCCGAGGTGGACGTGCCGCTGCGCGACCTGGCGCTGCCGCAGCGGTTCCTGGACCACGGCAGCCGGGGCGATGTGCTCGCGTCCGTGGGCCTGACCGCCCAGGACGTGTCCCGCCGGGTCACCGAGTGGGCGTCCGCCCTCCCGGCCCCGGAGCCCACGCCGGACGCGCCGTCCGCGAGCCGGCCCGGCGAGAAGTAGGCCGCGCGCTCACCCGGCGCGGGCCGGCTACTTCCCGCCGTCCACCCGCAGCGCGTGCTCGACCTCCATCCGCAGCACCGTCTCGAGCGCGTGGTCGACGCCGTGGTCCACGGCGCGCTTGGCCGCCTGGGTGGCGGCCCGGGGCGCCTCGGCCAGCCGTCGTGCCCAGTTGTGCGCGGTGGTCGCCAGCTCCTCGCCCGGCACCACCGCGTTGACCAGCCCCCACCGGGCGGCCTCCTCGGCGTCCACGGGGTCGCCGAGCAGCAGCAGCTCCTTGGCCTTGAGCGGGCCGACCAGCAGCGGCAGCAGCCGGGCGATGCCGCCGGTGCCGGTGAGCCCGAGTCCGGCCTCGGGGAACCTGAACGTCGTCCCGGTCGCCGCTATCACCAGGTCGCAGCCCAGGGCGAACTCCGCGCCGGCGCCGATGGCGTGGCCGTGCACGGCGGCGATCACCGGGGCGGGGCAGGCCCGGATCCGCCTGGTGACGTCCTGGATGCGGTCCAGCCGGGCGGGCAGCGTCGCGGGGTCCTCGGCGGCCTTGAGGTCGTGACCGGCGCAGAACGCCCTGCCCCGGCCGGCCAGCAGGACCGCGCCGACGTCCGCCCCGGTGACCGCCTCCAGCGCGCCGACCAACTGCTCGACCAGCGCGGCGTTCACCGCGTTCAGGCGGTGCGGCCGGTTCAGGTGGATGACCCCGATGCCGTCGTGCACCTCGGTCTCGACCACCGTTCGTGCGGGCTCGGCCATCGGCATGTCTCGCGTCGTCTCCTTGCTTAATCGATCGATCGATCGGCTATGGTCGTCACGCTAAGCAGGCGTACCGAGGGACGTCAACTCGACGAGGAGGTCCGATGCCGGTCCGTGACGCCACCCCCGTCGACCTGCCGGTGATCCGGGAGCTGTTGGTCGACCACGCGGCGAGCGAGGCGAACGTGACGATCGACGCGGAACGGGACGAGCTGGCCGGCGCGCTGTTCGGCGCCCGGCCGGTGGTGCGGGCGACGCTGGCGGAGACCGCCGGCCCGGCGCGTGAGGTCACCGGCCTGGCGCTGTGGTACCCGACCTTCTCGTCGTGGACGCTGCGCACCGGCATCTGGCTGGAGGACCTGTTCGTCCGGGAGGCCCACCGCGGCGGCGGCGTGGGCCGCGAGCTGATGGCCGACCTGCGCGCCCGCACCGGCGGCCGGGTGGAGTGGGAGGTCGCCGTGGACAACGGCCGCGCCGAGCGGTTCTACCGGCGGCTGGGTGCCGGGCCGGTGTCGGGCTGGACCCGCTACCGCTGGCTGCCCCCGACGTCCGGTTCGGCCGGTTCGGCCGGTTCGACCGGTTCGACCGGTGAGTCCGGGGTGGGCTGACCGGCGCGGCGCGGCGCGCGCGGTTCCCTGGCGCGCATCTGGGGCAGCCGGATCTGCCAGATCTCCTCCACCAGGCCGTGGATGTCGGCGGCGGCCGGCAGCGACGCCTCGGCCAGCTGCCGGGGCGGCACGCCGAGCAGCTGCAGGGCCAGCTGGGCGTGCGTGGCGGCGATGGTGTCCAGGTCGAGCGGGCCGTCCGGGGTGTACCACTTGGGCACGCCGGAGCACATCTCCAGCAGCGCCATCCGCGCGAACCGCTGGTCGGGAACCCAGAACAGGCCCTGTTCGCAGCCCTGGGCGATGGGGCGGCGCCAATGGTCCTCGTAGCCGTCCCGGTACTCGACGACCGCAGCCCTGCGGTCCGGGCCGAGCGCCGCGATCTCGTTGTCCACCACCGTGGTCTCGTCCCGGTGCAGGGCGTGGGTGATCACGTGCACGTGCACCAGTCGGACGATCACCTCCGGCGGGGACGGGTCGCCCTCGGTGACCCGCTCGGCGGCCTTGATCAGCCGTTCCAGGCAGGTCCGCATGATGCCGAAGAGCAGGTCCTCCTTGGTGCCCATGTAGTGGTAGAGGCTCGCCGAGGACAGGTTGGCGGCGTCGGCCAGCTCGCGGATGCCGGTGCCGTGGAACCCCTTCGCCGCGAACAGCCGCACCGCGGCGTCCCAGACCTGACGCTGGGTGTCCCCGTCCGTGCTCGCCACCGCCATCTGCCTGCCCGAACCCCTTCGTGAACCGGTCGATTGATCGATCAGTTTACCCGCGCGGGTCGCCGGCGGCCGACGTGCGCGAGGCGGCCTCGACGCCGGTCGGCCCGGGTATTCCGCGACGCTCAGGTCTTGACCTGTGTATTTCACGTCACATACGGTCTCCGTTCGTATCCCGATCGATCGATCGGTAGGAGACGTGATGACAGACGAGGCACCGTCCATCCAGCGCTCCCGAGCCGAGCCCGCACCCGGCCACCGGTCGCGGCGCGCGCTGCGGCCGGCACTGGCCGACCGGCAGATGAGCATGATCGCCATCGGCGGGGTGATCGGCGCCGGGCTGTTCGTGGGCAGCGGCAGCGTGGTCAACCAGGCCGGCCCGGCGGCGCTGGTGGCCTACGTGGTGTCCGGCGGGCTGGTCGTGCTGATCATGCGGATGCTCGCCGAGCTGTCCGTGGCCGCGCCCACCACCGGCTCCTTCGCCAGCTACGCCGCCGGTGAGTTCGGCAGCTGGAGCGGCCTGGCGGTGGGCACGCTGTACGCCTACTCCTGGTGGGTCACCGTGGGCATCGAGGCGGTCGTGGGCGGCGGTCTGTTCCACGGACTGGTGCCGGCGGTCCCGGCGTGGGCGGCGGCGTGCGCGTCGGTGGTGGTGCTGGCCGGGGCGAACCTGCTCGCGGTGCGCGCGTACGGCGAGGCCGAGTTCTGGTTCGCGCTGGTCAAGGTCGTGGCGATCGTGCTGTTCATCGGGCTCGGGCTGGCCGCGATCGCCGGGCTGCTGCCGGGGGTGGCGGCACCGGGCACGGCGAACCTGCTCGGGCACGGCGGGTTCGCGCCGCACGGCTGGTACGCGGTGCTGCCGGCGATCCTGGTGGTGACCTTCGCGTTCAACGGCGCCGAGGTGGTCACCATCGCGGCGGGGGAGGCGGTGCGCCCGGTCGAGGCGGTGCGCCGGGCGATCCGGTCCACGGTGGCCCGGATCCTGGTCTTCTACATCGGCTCCATCGTGGTGATCGTGACGCTGCTGCCGTACGACGACGCGGGGGTCACCCGCAGCCCGTACTCGGCGGTCCTGGAGCACCTGCGGCTGCCGCACGCCGGCCTGGTGATGGACCTGGTGGTGCTGGTGGCGGTGCTGTCCTGCCTGAACTCCGGGATCTACATCTCGTCGCGGATGATGTGGGCGCTGGCCGAGCGGGGCGAGGCGCCCCGGTTGCTGGCCCGCACCACGGCCGCCGGGGTGCCGGTGCCGGCGGTGCTGCTGGCCTCGGCGGCCGGCCTTGGCACCGCCGCCGCGAACTACTTCGTGCCCACCAGCGCGGTGTTCGACTTCCTGGTGGACTCCAGCGGGTCGGTGACCATCCTGGTCTACCTGGCCATCGCGCTGACCCAGCTGCGCGGCCGGGCCAGGGCGCGGCGGGCCGGGCGGGTGCCCGCCGTGCGGATGTGGCTGTTCCCGTACCTGTCCTGGCTGGTGGTGCTGGCCCTGGCGGCGACGTTCGTGTTGCTGCTGATCGACCAGGGCACCCGGCGCTCGCTGCTGCTCACCCTGTCGGCGGCGGTCATCGCGGTGGCCGCCGGAGTCGCCAGGCAGCTGAGGCGGAAAGGGAGCCCTCGATGATCAGCCGTCGTCGCCTGCTGCAGGCGTCCGGGGTGGCCGCCGGCACCGGGGCGGTCGGCGCCGGCATCGGCGTGGCGGCGACCCACCGGGCAGCACCCGAGTCGTCGGCGGAGGCGCTGGAGCGGGTCCGGGCCGGCGAGCGGGTGCGGCTGCGCGACCTGGGCATCCAGATCGGCGTCCTGCCGACCGGACGGTGGAACGCGATCACCGACGTGCCCGGGGTGAAGGTGGGGTACAAGACGATCGTGCGGGACCAGCCGAAAATCGTCCGCACCGGCGTCACCATCATCGTGCCGCGCGAGGAGCCGATGCAGACGAACTGGTGCCACGCCGGCTGGTTCTCGCACAACGGCAACGGCGAGATGACCGGCACCCACTGGCTGGACGAGACCGGGCTGCTCAGCTCGGTCATCGGCATCACCAGCACGCTGCAGGTCGGCGTGGTCCGCGACACCCTGGTCAAGATGGGCATCGAGACCAACCCGGACCTGGAGTTCATGCTGCCGGTGGTGGCCGAGACCTACGACGGCGAGCTGAGCGACCCGTCCGCGTTCCCGATCACCGAGCAGGACGTGCGGGACGCGGTCAACTCGGCGGCGTCCGGGCCGGTGGCGGAGGGCAACGTGGGCGGTGGCACCGGCATGAGGTACTTCGACTTCAAGGGCGGCAGCGGCACCTCGTCGCGGGTGGTGGAGTACAAGGGCGCCAGCTACACGGTCGGCGCGTTCGTGCAGGCCAACTACGGCGAGCGGCGGTACCTGCGGGTCAACGGCGCCCCGGTCGGCAAGGAGATCCCGGACGCGCCCGAGGCGGAGCCGGCCCGCACCACTCGTGCATCGCCGTGCTGGCCACCGACGCGCCACTGCTGCCCGAGCAGTGCCGGCGCCTCGCGGTGCGCGCCGGGATCGGCCTGGCGGCCACCGGGAGCGTCGCGGACAACGAGTCGGGCGACATCTACCTGGCGTTCTCCACGGCCAACGCGGTGCGGCAGGGGGCCGGGGTGGACTACAACCAGTCGAGGTCGATCCCCGAGGGGGAGATGACGCCGTTCTTCCACGCGGTCTCCGAGGCGTTCCAGGAGGCCGCGCACAACTCCGCGTGCATGGCCCAGACCATGGTCGGGTTCAAGGGCACCGCGCCCGCGCTGCCGCTGGAGCGGCTGGTCGAGGTGGTCAGGGCGCACGGCCTGTTCGGTGGCGGCTTCCCCGGCTGAGCCCGGCTGGCTCTACCCTGTCGGGGTGCGGGTGCTGATCGTTGAGGACGAACAACCGCTGGCGGACGCGCTGGCCAGGGGGCTGCGCCGGGAGGGCATGGCCGTCGACGTCGCCTACGACGGGGACAGCGGCCACGAGAAGGCGGCGATCACCCGCTACGACGTGGTGGTGCTGGACCGCGACCTGCCCGGCATGCCCGGCGACGAGCTGTGCGCGCAGCTGACCCAGGACGGCGGCATCACGCGGGTCATCATGCTCACCGCCAGCGGCACGCTCGCGGACAAGGTCGAGGGCCTGTCGCTGGGCGCGGACGACTACCTGGCCAAGCCGTTCGACTTCCCGGAGCTGGTGGCGCGGATGCGCGCGCTGGGCCGGCGCGCCACCCCGGCCACGCCGCCGGTGCTGGCCGCCGGCGACGTGGTGCTCGACCCGGCCCGGCGGACGGTGAAGCGCGGCGGCGAGCCGGTCGAGCTGACCCGCAAGGAGTTCGGCGTGCTGGAGGTGCTGCTCGGCGCCGGCGGGGCCGTGGTGAGCAGCGAGGAGCTGCTGGAGCGGGTCTGGGACGAGCACGCCGACCCGTTCACCACCACGGTGCGGGTCACGGTGATGACGCTGCGCAAGAAGCTCGGCGAGCCCGGCATCATCGAGACGGTGGTCGGCTCGGGCTACCGGGTTCCGTCGGCGGGGTAGGACGGCGCCGTGCGCGGGGATGTCCTCGCCCGTTCGCCGTCGGTACGGCGCTGGTCTCGCCGCTGGTCTCAGCGCTGGTCGAGCCGAGGGCCGGGGCTGCGGCTGCGGCTGACGGTGCTGTGCACGGCCCTGGCCGCGTGCGTGAGCGCGTTGCTGCTGTGGCTGGGGTGGCTGCTGGTGGGCGGCGTGATGACCGCCGTGCCGACGCTGCCGCCGGGCACCACCGTCCGGGTGCGTGACCTGCCGGTGCCGGCCGAGGCGCTCAGCCGGGCGCTCGCCGACGCCGCGCGCAACGACGTGCTGCGCACCGGGCTGGTGGCGTTCCCGCTGGTCGTGGCTGCTGCCGCGGTGCTGTCGTACGTGGCGGTCGGCCGGGTGCTGCGGCCGCTGCGGGAGGTCACCGGGACCGCGCGGCGGCTGTCCGCCGAGTCGCTGGACGAGCGGATCGCGCTGCCCGGCAGGTACGGCGAGGTGACCGAGCTGGCGGAGAGCTTCGACGCCATGCTGGACCGGCTGCACGCGGCGTTCGAGATGCAGCGCCGGTTCGTGGCCAACGCCAGCCACGAGCTGCGCACCCCGCTCGCGGTGATGCGCACCGAGGTGGACGTCACGCTCGCCGACCCCCTCGCCGACGTGGCCGAGCTGCGCCGGATGGCCGAGGTGGTGCGCGGCGCGACCTACCGGGCCGACGCGTTGGTGCAGGGCCTGCTGCTGCTCGCGCGCACCGAGGCGGGGGTGGCCGGGCCGGCCGTCGAGGTGGACCTGGCCGCGCTGGTCAAGCCCGCGCTGGCGGCGGTGCGCGCGGAGGCGGACGAGCGGCGGCTGCGGGTCCGGCTGGACTGCGCGCCCGCCGTGACCGCCGGCGACCCGGCGCTGCTGGAGCGGGTGGTGGGCAACCTGGTGGAGAACGCCGTGCGGCACAACCTGGAGGGCGGCTGGCTGGAGGTGGCCACCGACGCGGACGCCGGGTGGGCGCGGCTGCGGGTCAGCTCCAGCGGCGTGCCGGTGACCGAGGCGCGGGTCGGCGAGCTGTTCGAGCCGTTCCGCCGGGGTGCCCCCCGCGCCGCCGGCTCCGGCTCCGGCCTGGGCCTGTCGATCGTGCGCGCGGTCGTCTCCGCACACCGAGGCACCGTCACCGCCGCCCCCGTCCCCGACGGCGGCCTCACCGTCACCGTCCACCTCCCCGCCGCCTGAGGCCGCGCGGCACACACTGAGTGCGCGCCGCACACCTGTTGGGGCGTGTGTGCGGCGTCGACACCGGGTGTGCCGCGCGACTTAGGGGCGGGCGGTGAGGGCGTGGGCCAGGGGGGTGGCGGTGAGGGCGATCTGCCACTCGCGGGCGCGGCCGGCGCGCAGGGCGTCGGTGACGGGCTCGGCGGGGGGCCGCCAGCACAGGCGGCGCAGCAGGTCGGGCTGGAGCAGGTTCTCCACCGGGATGTCGTGGCGCTCGCTGAGCTCGGCGACGGCGGCGCGGGCGGCGGCCAGGCGGGCGGCGGCCTCGGGGTCGCGGTCGGGCCAGCGGTTGACCGGCGGCGGGCCGTCGGCGGGCAGGGTGGCGGCCGGCAGGTCGGCGTTGGGCAGCGTGGCGGCCCGGTTCACCGCCGACCACCAGTAGCTCGCTAGCTTGCGCTGGGCGCGGCCACGGAAGATCGGGAGCTTTGACAGCTCCGCGGACGACGGCGGGGCGGTCACGGCGGCCTCGATGATCGCGGAGTCGGGGAGCACCCGGCCCGGCGCGATGTCGCGGCGCTCGGCCAGGTCGTCGCGGGCCTGCCACAGCTCCCGGATGGTGGCGAGCTGGCGCGGCCGGCGGACCCGGTGGATGCCCGAGGTGCGCCGCCAGGGGTCGGCGCGGGCGGGCGGGGGCGGCGCGGTGCGCACCGCCTCGAACTCCTGGGCCGCCCACTCCCGCTTGCCCTGCTCGGCGAGCATGGAGTCCAGCACGTCACGCAGCTCGATCAGGACCTCGACGTCCAGCGCGGCGTACACCAGCCAGTCCCTGGGCAGCGGCCGGGTGGACCAGTCGGCGGCGCCGTGGCCCTTCTCCAGGCGCAGCCCGAGCAGCGTCTCGACCATCGGCCCGAGCCCGACCCGGGGCAGCCCGGCCAGCCGGCCGGCCAGCTCGGTGTCGAACAGCCGTGTCGGGCGCAGGCCCAGCTCGGCCAGGCAGGGCAGGTCCTGGGACGCCGCGTGCAGCACCCATTCCGGGCCGTCCAGCACCTCGGCCAGCGGCCCGAACCGCCCGGCCAGCGGGATCGGGTCGATCAGGAAACTGCCCGCGCCGGCGCGGCGCAGCTGCACCAGGTACGCCCGCGCGGAGTAGCGGAAGCCGGAGGCACGCTCGGCGTCCACCGCGACCGGCCCCTGCCCGGCGGCGAGCCGCTCCGCGACCGCGTCCAGCGCGGCCACCGAGCCGACGACCTCGGGCAGGCCGTCCGCCGGTGCGAGCAACGGCACCGGCTCGGGCGCGGCCGGATCGACCTGGGCATGAGTTGACCCGGCCGCCGCGCCGGCGTCCTCCCGCACGTCGCGAACGCCCGCCGCTCCCTGACGGACCGGACGTGGAGGAGGCGTAGCCGGGGCGCGGCTGGCCGGGCCAACCGAGTTCAGCGGATGACTCCCGCGCGCATCGCCAGCGCCACCATCTGCGCCCGGTCACCGGTGCCGAGCTTGCGCCCGATGCGGGACAGGTGGCTCTTGACGGTCAACGCGGAGAGGTTCAGCGCTTCGCCGATCTCCTTGTTGGACTGTCCGTCGGCGACGAGCTGGAGCACCTCGACCTCGCGGGCGGAGAGCTCGCGGGGCGTGTTGTCGGTGCCGGGTACCCGGGAACCGGTGGCGAGCAGCGGGGCGACCGTCGGGTCGGCGTAGACGCCGCCGTCCAGCACCCGCTTCACGCCGTCGGTGACGATCGCCGCCGACGCCGACTTGAGCAGGTACGCCTGAGCCCCGGCCTGGAACGCCGAACGCACCGCGTACGGGTCGTCCGACGAGGCGAGCACGACCAGCCGGTTCCACCCCTGCGACCGCAGCTCGGTGACCAGATCCAGGCCGCTGCCGTCAGGCAGCCCCAGATCCAGCACCGCGAGGTCGCACGGCCCACTGGACTGTGCCCTGGCCCGAGCCTCGGCCACCGTGGCGGCCTCGTGCACGGTTCCGGCGCCCATGGTGCGCAACCGCGCCGCGATCGCCTCGCGGAGCAGCGGGTGGTCGTCGACCACCAGCACCGTGAACAACTCTTCCCGCGGATGCGGGACCATGGCGGGCGGCAGCACGGTATGCGCACCACTGTTGGTGCGCATAGGCGTGCCTTGGCCGACAACAGCCACGTCACTACCTCCCTGGAGTCGGTCGTGCCCCCCGACCGGCACCGGGACCTCGTCCGATCGGCTCTGCGGGCCGCGCGTCCGAGGAGGTGTCGTGGACGCAGGGTAGCCCCCAAGCGGCCTAACCGCGCGGATTCGACGAAACTTTTCCATTCGAGATCTACGGCGTTGGTCGACGTTCATCACTCTTCTGGGCCAACGATCTGACTGCGAAGCGTGACATTGGACTGAACCGCCGTCAGTCGATCTCGTGGGGAGCACTGAGTCCGAGATCAACTGTGACGGTCCGTCATCAAAGATACGCCCACCTCTGGTAACCCGATCGCGTGGGTCACGAGTCGGTAAAACGCCTCGGCATGACGACCGAACTCGGAGTCGGTCGGAGTCCAGGACGCGCGCAGCTCGACGTCGTCGCTCCGGGTCGGTCCCGGGATGTCCCCAAAACGCGCTGAGCAGGTACGAGTCACCGTTCCGCCGAGCGCCGTGTAGCTCGCGTAGGCGCCGTCGAGCGCATCGGTCAGCCAGGACCAGCCGACGGCGAGCAGCAGCGGATCGTCGGCCTGCTCGACGTCCAAAGGGGCGCGCAGGTAACAGACCATCCGGAAGGTGCCGGCCCAGGCGTCCCGGGCATCGGGGTCGTACAGGAGCACCAGCCGACCGGTGGCGTCCACGTCGGCGTCGAGGGAGCTGACCGGGGTGTGGACGTCGTCGGCGAGCTCCACGCCCAGCGCGAAGCTGTGCGGCGCGAGGCGGCGTGGCGCGGCGATGTCCACCAGGCGCAGCTCCGGCCGAGGCTGGACGGCACGCAGCGCGTCCACTGCCTGGCGGAAGATGGGCGGACTCACGACGATCGAGGGTATGTGGCCAAGGGCACCGCGGCGGGCAGGCGCGCCGCCGGCCGTGCGAGGATGGGCGGGACATGTCCGAGCTTGCCGCACCGCAGAACCCGCTCGTCGAGCAGACGGCCTCCGATGTGACGCCAACCACACTATCAGCCGTACGGCTGGATGGGGCGGCGGTCGCCACGACCGGTGCACGTGCGCGCCGTGACCTCACCGGTTCGGCCCTATTGGCCGTCACTCGCGGTGAGCAGCCAAATCACCCGCCCGTGTGGTTCATGCGGCAGGCCGGCAGGTCGCTTCCGGAGTACCGGGCGCTGCGCAAGGACACCGCCATGTTCGAGGCCTGCTTCACCCCGGAGCTGGCCTGCGAGATCACCCTGCAGCCGGTGCGCCGGCACCGGGTGGACGCGGCGATCCTGTTCAGCGACATCGTGGTGCCGCTCAAGGCGGCCGGGGTCGGGGTGGAGCTCGTCGCGGGCACCGGCCCGGTGGTCGCCGAGCCGATCCGGACCGCCGCCGACGTGGCCGCGCTGCCCGAGCTGGAGCCCGACGCGGTCCGGCCGATCGCCGAGGCGATCCGGCTGCTGCTCGCCGAGCTGGGCACCGGCCCGGACGGCACGCCGCTGATCGGGTTCGCCGGCGCGCCGTTCACCCTGGCGTCGTACCTGATCGAGGGCGGCCCCAGCCGCAACCACGAGCGCACCAAGGCGCTCATGCACTCCGACCCGGACACCTGGCACGCGCTGGCCGGCCGCCTCGCCGGCATCACGCTGACCTTCCTGCGCGCCCAGGTCGCGGCCGGGGTGGACGCGGTGCAGCTGTTCGACTCCTGGTCCGGCGCGCTGTCCGAGCGGGACTACCGGCGGTTCGTGCTGCCGCACTCGGCGGCGGTGCTCGGCGGGCTGGCCGGCGCCGGGGTGCCCCGGATCCACTTCGGGGTGGGCACCGGCGAGCTGCTCGGCGCGATGGCCGAGGCGGGCGCGGACGTGGTCGGGGTGGACTGGCGGGTGCCGCTGGACGAGGCCGCCCGCCGGATCGGCCCCGGGCGTGCGGTGCAGGGCAACCTGGACCCGGCCGTGCTGTTCGCCGGCTGGGACGTGGTGGAGGCCGAGGTGCGGCGGATCGTCGCCGAGGGCCGGGACACGCACGGGCACGTGTTCAACCTGGGTCACGGCGTGCTGCCGGACACCGACCCGGACGTGCTGACCCGTGTGGTGGAGCTGGTGCACTCGCTGTGAGCGGGGCCGCGCCGCACGTGGCTGTGGTCGGCGGCGGGATCTCCGGCCTGGCCGGCGCGCACCGGCTGCGCACGCTCCTGGGTCCGTCCGCCCGGATCACGCTGATCGAGCGGTCGGACCGGCTGGGCGGCGTGCTGCGCACCGTGGACCTGGCCGGGGTGCCGGTGGACGTGGGCGCCGAGGCGTTCCTGGCGCGCCGCCCGGAGCTGCCCGCGCTGGCCGCCGAGCTGGGTCTGACCGACGAGCTGGTGCACCCGTCCCCGGCGAAAGCGACCGTCCGCGCCGCCGGCCGCACCCAGCCGCTGCCCACCGGCACGCTCCTGGGCATCCCAGGCAGCGCCGCGAACCTCACCGCCCTGCTGTCCGAACCAGCGCTCGCGTTCGCAACCGCCGAACGCCACCGCCCCCTGACCTGGTCGCCGGGCAACGACGTCACCGTAGGCGCCCTGCTCCGCGACCGTTTCGGCGACGAACTGACCACCCGCCTGGTCGACCCCCTCCTCAGCGGCGTCTACGCCGGCCGAGTAGACACCCTCGGCCTGCGCGCCACCATCCCCACGCTGGCCTCCGCCCTAGACGCCGGCGCCCAGTCCCTCACCCACGCCGTAGATACCCTCACGCCCGTACCCCCCGCCCGCGAGTCGGGGATTTCGTCAGGGCGAGTCGCGGATTCTGTCAGGCCGCCGCCGGTGTTCGGCGCGCTGCGCGGCGGCTACCGGGTGCTGATCGACGCGCTGGTGGTGGCGGCCGGCGCCGAGATCCGCCCGGGGCTGCCGGTGCGCGCGATGACCCGGCTCTCGCGGCCGGACGGCGACGGCTGGCGGCTGGAGATCGGCTCGGCGACCGCGCCCGAGGCGCTGGACGTGGACGCGGTGCTGCTCGCGGTACCCGCCCCGACCCTGCGCAAGCTGCTGGCCGACGTTGCGCCGGCCGCGTCCGCAGCGGCCGGGGCCATCGAGCTGGCGTCCCCGGTGGTGGTCGCGCTGGCCTACCGGGCGCGGGATGCCTCCCAGCTGCCGCCCAGCTCCGGCGTGTTGATCGCCGCCGACGAGCCGCTGCGGGCCAAGGCCTTCACCCATACTTCGCGCAAATGGCCGCACCTCGCGCCGGAGGCCACCGACGGGTTGCTCCGACTGCGCGCCTCGCTGGGCCGGGCGGGTGACGCGGCCACCGTGCGGGTACCGGACGACGAGCTGATCGCCCGCGTCCGCGACGACCTGGCCACCCTGACCGGGATCACCGCCGCGCCGGTCGCCGCGCACGTGCAGCGCTGGGGCGGGGGCCTGCCGCAGTACGGCGTGGGCCACGGCGAGCTGGTCGACGAGCTGGAGCGCGCGGTCGCCGGGCTCCCCGGTGTGGCGGTGGCGGGGGCGATGCTGCACGGCGTGGGCGTGCCGGCGTGCATCGGCACCGGCCGGGCGGCCGCCGAGCGCCTCGCCACCTCGGCCGTGACCGAACCCGTGAGTGGTTAGCGTTGCTATGACAACGCTAACCACTCACGGGGCGTTCAGAACCGGCCGCCGTCGGCGCTGATGTGCTGGCCGGTGATCCACCGGGCGGCGTCCGAGGCGAGGAACCCCACGACGTCGGCGATGTCCTCCGGCTCGCCGAGGCGGCCGAGCGCGGTGCGCGCGACCAGCTCGTCGACCGGGGCGTCGGAGGCGAAGAAGGTCTCGGTGCTGGTCGGGCCGGGCAGCACGCTGTTCACCGTGATGCCCCTGGCGCCGACCTCCAGGGCGAACGCGCGCACCAGGTGCTCGCCGGCGGCCTTGCTGGCCGCGTACAGCCCGCCGTGCGGCGGGTTGGTGACGGTGGCCGCCGTGGACACGAACACCACCCGGCCGCCGTCACGGACCCGGTGGCCGGCCTCGCGCAGCGCGACGAAGGTGGCGCGGGCGTTCAGGCCGAAGACGTGCTCGTAGTCGTCGTCGGTGGCGTCGGCGAGCGGGCCCCTGACGAAGCTGCCGGCGTTGAGCACGAGCACGTCCAGCCCGCCCCAGCGCCGTTCGGCCGCGTCCAGCATCGCGCGGAGCTGGCCGGGGTCGGCGGCGTCGGCCATGACCGCGGTGGCGCGGCCGCCGTCCGCCTCGATGTCCGCGACGACACGCTTGGCCGCGTCGGCATCGGTGCGGTAGTTGACCACGACGGCCGCCCCGCCGGCGGCCAGCCGCAGCGCGACGGCCCGGCCGATGCCCCGCGAGCCCCCGGTGACCACCGCTACCCGATCGACCATGTCACGACTCCTTTAGTCCATTAGCTCAACAGTTTGTGATGTCTACTAAATAGTCGAGTGCTGTGGACTGTCAAGTACCCTCAGGTTCATGGATCTCGCGGAGGCGTTGCTCGGGCTGTGCTGCTCGGTCGAGGCCATCAGGGGCGCGGCCAGCCGGGAGCTGGACCTGACCCCGCAGCAGGCTCAGCTGTTGACCATGGTGGCGCCCGGTGAGCTGACCCACGGCGAGCTGGCCGCCCGGCTGCACTGCGACAAGACCAACGTGACGGGCCTGGTCGACAGGCTGCAGCGGCGGGGGCTGGTGCGGCGGCGCCCGGATGCCGACGACCGTCGGGTGGCCAGGGTGGCGCTGACCGAGCAGGGGGCCGAGCTGGTCGCGCGGTTCCGCAAGTCGCTCGGCGCGGCGGTCGCCGAGCGCCTGGAGTCCTGGCCGCCCGACCGGCGTGACCGGCTCGCCGAGCTGGCGCGCGCGGCCACCGAGTCGCTGCGCTGACCCCCGGCGCGCGGGTTCCGGCCAGCTCGGCCCGGGTTCCGGCCAGTGCGGCGGGCGCGGCCGGGCGCAGTGGCAGGATGGCGGCATGGCCCGGCTCGATTACAACGCACTGAACGACACCATCCGCTACACCATGTGGTCGGTCTTCCGGGTCGAACCCGGCCGGCTCGGCGAGGACCGGGCGGCGGCCGCCGAGCAGGCCGCCCAGTTCGTCGCGGCCCTGGACGGCAAGGGGGTGGTGGTGCGCGGGGTGTACGACCTGGCCGGGCTGCGCGCGGACGCCGACTACCTGGTCTGGTGGCACGCCGCCGAGATCGAGCCGCTGCAGGCCGCATACGCGGACCTGCGCCGGGACACCACGCTCGGTCGGGCCAGCGTGCCGGTCTGGAGTCAGGTCGCGCTGCACCGCCCGGCGGAGTTCAACAAGAGCCACGTGCCCGCCTTCCTGGCCGGCGAGGACCCGAGGCGCTACATCTGCGTGTACCCGTTCGTGCGGTCCTACGAGTGGTACCTGCTGCCGGACGAGGAGCGCCGGCGGATGCTCGCCCAGCACGGCATGCAGGCCCGTGAGTTCCCGGACGTGCGGGCCAACACGGTGGCCAGCTTCGCGCTCGGCGACTACGAGTGGATCCTCGCGTTCGAGGCCGACGAGCTGCACCGCATCGTCGACCTGATGCGCCACCTGCGGGCCAGCGACGCGCGCCGGCACGTGCGCGAGGAGGTGCCGTTCTACACCGGCCGCCGGCTGGAGGTCGCCGACCTGATCGCCTCCCTGCCCTAACGCACGAGGCGCTCCGCCGCCCGGTCGAACACGGGCGCGACGGCGGCGAACGGAACGGCCACGGCCGTCATCAGGGCGGCCGCGGTCGTCGAGTGCGCCAGCCTCGGCCCGAGCGCGGCCATCAGCGCGGCGACCCCGGGCAGCGGCCGCGCGAAGATCTTGATCTCACGGACGGCGGCGGACTCGTCGAACGTCAGGAGCGCGGCGACCTCGATGCGTGTGCCCCTGATGCGTCCCCGAACCGCGACCAGCCGGCGTTCGCGGTCGCCGAAGTCCTCCAGGATCTCCGGATCGCTGACGATCTCGGTGATCGCCGTCAGCAGGGGGACGACCCGGTCGTGGCCTCGGAAGCGGTACCTGGACAGGATCGGGGAGTACAGCACGACGTCCGGTGCGAGCATGTCGGTGACGGCGGGGATGTCACCGTCGACGAGCGCGGCCGGGAACGGGTGAACGGATCTCATTCCCCGATTTGTAACAGAGTTACGAAACGCTTGCTAGCGTGCCCAGGTGACGGGGGCGGGCGGGTGGTAGCGGCAGTGGGTGCCGGTGGAGACCGACTCGGTCAGGTGGTCGGCCAGCTCGGGGTGGAGCTTTCGCAGCCGGCGGAGGGTGTCGCGGATGCGGGCGGTCACGGCCTGCCTGGCCCGTTCGGTCTCGTCGCCGAGGCGTCGGGAGCGGCCGGCGAGGCCGGTGGCTCGGCGCAGCTCGTCCAGCAGGGCCTCCCGTTCTTGGTCCAGGGCGGCGGCGCGGTGGTCGTCGCCCCGGTCGAGCAGGTCGTCCAGCTCCTGGTCGATGCGACGTAGCCGGTCCCGGTACGCGGCGCGGGCCTGGTCGTCGAGGACCGGGTCGGCACCGAGGCGGCGGGTGTGGCGGGTGTGCCGGGTGTCGTCGCCGGGGTCGAGGAGGACGACGGCCGGTATGTCGGTGCCCGGCGCACCGAGCAAGGTGTGCAGGTCGCGCAGGCCCTTGGCGTCGCGCATGTGCACGGTGTGCCCGCCGTAGCGCAGCGTCCACACCTGCCCGTCGAAGCTGAACGCGTTCGGCGCCTCCTCGGCGCGGGCCGAGGGCGAGGCCAGGTGACGGTACGGGTCCATGGCGCGCGCCATGTCCAGCTCGTCCGCCTCGCGCATCGCGTCCGCGACGAGTGCCGCCGCGGCGTGTGCGTCACCCCGGGCGGCGAGCGCGTCGGCCAGCCGGGCGCGGGCCAGCACCGACCAGGGCCGGGCGCCGAGCCGGTCGGCGGACGCGCCGGCGGCGGTGAACCTGGCCACCGCGTCGTCGTACCGTCCCTGCGCCCTGTCCACCGACCCGAGCCAGTGGTTCATCGGACCCAGGATCACCCCGCCGGAGAGCACCGCCCAGGTGTGCGCGACCGGTTCGAGGTCCGCCCGCGCCCGCCGGCACAGCTCGTCGTCCCCGGTGACCGCCGCGAGGTGCGCCCGGAACACCAGCAGTATCGACCGGAACCGCGCCGGCAGCCCGGCGATCCGTGACTCGACCGAGGCCAGCCACCGGGCGGCCAGCTCGGGCGTGACCGGGCGCGGGATCAGGGCCAGCAGCACGTCGGTGAACGGCTGGCCCGGGGTGCTGCCGGCCGCCGCCTCGGCCGAGGCGTAGTCCGCGCGCATCATCTCCAGCGCCCAGACCTGGTCCCGCAGCACCATCCGTCGGTCCACCTCGCCGACCCGCTCGCCGAACGCGGACGCCTCGTCCAGGTACCGACGGGCCTGCGCGAACCGGCCGGCGAGCACCTCCAGGGCGCCCCGCCGGGACAGCGCGAGAAAGCGGTGGCGGGGCAGCCGGGTGCGCTCGGTGAGCCGCTCGAAGGTGGCGAACTCGCCGAGCGCCCTCGGGTCGCCGAGCTCGAGGTGGGCCAGCGTGCGCAGGAACGAGGCCAGCGCCTCCAGCTCCCGGTTGTGCGCCCGGCGGGCCGCGCCGCCCAGCTCGTCGAGCACCTCGACGCGGGCCTCGGCGGTGCCGGGCTCCCACATCGCGTCGTGGTGCGCCAGCAGCGCCCAGCCCAGCGCGTCGTCGTCGCCGTGCTCGCGGGCCAGCGCGACGGCCCGCTCGCCCAGCAGGCGGGCGGCCTTGCCGTCCACCGCCTTGTGGGTGCGCGCCATGCTGGCGGCGGCGAGCAGCAGGGCGGACAGCGCGTCGTCCCGCTCCGGCGCTTCGTCGAGGCGGGCGCGGGCCTCGTCCATCAGGTTGATCTGGGCCCTGGCGTCCTCGGCCGGGTCGCCGAGGCGGTGCAGCCCGAGCGCGGCGCGGGCCAGCAGCGGGGCGTCGCCCAGCTCGCGGGCGGTGGCGATGACGTGCTCGAACGCCTCCCTGGCCTCGGTCAGCCCGCCGGCCTGGTCCAGCGCGGTGCCCAGGTCCAGCTCGATGGCCGCCCGGTCGGCGCGCCGGGCCGGATCGGTCAGCTCCAGCGCCGCCCGGTAGTGCCGGGTGGCCTCCTCGGGCGCCAGCCTGCCCAGGGCGTCCGTCGCGGCCGCCCGCAGCAGCTCGACGGCCTTCTCCTCGGCCAGCTCCGGGACCGCAAGCCGGGCGTGGTGCGCCAGGGTGGCCTCGGCGCCCCCGGCCGCTTGCAGGGCACGCACCAGCTCGGCGTGTGCGGCCCGCCGCTGCCGGTCGCCCAGCGAGCCGTAGAGGAACTCGCGCACCAGGTCGTGGGTGAACGCGTACCGCCCGTGCCTGGTCGCCGAGGCCAGCCCGGTGGCCACCGCCAGCCCGAGCAGCCGCTCTACCTCCTCCGGCGAGGTGGCGGCGGCCGCGCCGAGCAGCGCGGGGTCGAACTCGTGGCCGATCACCGCCGCCGTGCGCAGCAGCCCGAGCAGCGGCCCCGGCAGCGGCGCCAGCCGCCGTTCGATGGCGTCGCGCACCCCGGCGGCGACCGGTTCGCCGGTGCCGGCCAGCCGGGCGGTCTGCTCGACGAAGAACGGGTTGCCGCCGGTGCGGCGGTGCACCTCGGCCGCCAGCGCGCGGTCCGGGGCGTCGCCGGTGGCCCTGGCGATCAGCGCGCCGACCTGCTCGGCGTCCAGGCCGGTCAGCCGCACGGCGGTGGCCCGGGGGAGCAGCGGCGCCAGCAGGGGGCGCAGCGGGTGCTCCGGGGTGTCGATCTCGACGTCCCGGTAGGTGCCGATCACCAGGATCGGCTCGAACGCGGCGTGCCGGACCACGAACTCCAGCAGCCGGACCGACGCCGGGTCGGCCCAGTGCAGGTCGTCCAGCACGACCGCGACCGGATGGTCCCTGGCGGCGGTCACCAGCAGGTTGGTGAACGCGTCGTGCAGCCGGAACGCGGCGCCGTCGGTCGAGGCGGGCCGCCGTGAGCCCGGCTCGCCGAGCAGCGCGGGCAGGCCGTCGCCGGCGGCCTCGGTGGCCCGCGCCCACTCCTCGGTGCCGGCCACCCGGGCCAGGTTGCGCGCCACCTGCACCCACGGCCAGTAGTCCGGGGCGCCGCCGCCGTCCCAGCACACCCCGTTGAGCACCCGGGCGCCGCGCCGGCGGGCCGCCGCCGCCACCTCGGTGACCAGCGTGGTCTTCCCGATCCCGGCCTCGCCGCTGACCAGCGCGAGCCCGCCGCGCCCCGCCAGCAGGTGGTCGACCTCGGCGCGCAGCACGCCGACGGGGTGCTCGCGACCGATCAACGGTGACGACATCGTGACGCCCGTCAACCTCCCGCTCCCGTGAGAAGACGACTCACGGCCGCGAGACCGGGTCTCGCGCCTTCCGGTCGAGAGTACCGATCAACCGGAGGGCACCATGTCGCACGCAGGCCGGCCACCGTCCACCACCGTCGTCGAGGACCCGGCCCGGATCGCCGTGATCATCGGCAGCACCCGGGAGGGCCGGGCCGGGGCGGGCATCGCCCGGTGGTTCCTGACCCACGTCAGCGAGCGCGAGGACGTCGACCTCGACGTCATCGACCTGCGGGACCTCGTGCTGCCGATGCACTATCCCGAGGAGCGGACGCCCGGGCAGCACGCGCTGGCCGAGCGGATCGGCCGGGCGGACGGGTTCGTGGTGGTCACCCCGGAGTACAACCACAGCTACCCGGCCTCGCTCAAGCACGCCATCGACGTGGTGCACGAGCAGTGGTTCGCCAAGCCCGTCGGGTTCGTCTCCTACGGCGGCATGGCGCAGGGCCTGCGCGCGGTGGAGCACCTGCGGATGGTGTTCGCCGAGCTGCATGCGGTCACCGTCCGGGACGGGGTGAGCGTCAACCTGTTCGACGGCAGCGTCGACGACAACGGCTGGGTGCTGGACTCCAACGGGGCCGGGCACGCGGCCAAGACCATGGTCAACCAGCTGCTGTGGTGGGCGCACGCGCTGCGCGACGCCAGGGCCATCCGTCCCTACGGGGCCTGAGATGGCCGAGCTTTCCGTGAACGTCCCGCGTCGTCGTGCGGTGCCGGCGCCGTGGCTGGCGCTGCTGGCCGGGCCGCTGTCCTTCGGCATCACCGGGCCGAGCCTGGTGCTCTCCGACGTGGCCGGCTCGCTGAGCGTGTCGCTGGCCGCCGCCGCGTCGCTGGTCACCGCGTTCGGCTGGGGGATCGCGGTGGGTACTCCGCTGATGGGGGTGTTGCTGGCGCGGCGTGGGACGGCGGTCGCGTTGGGTGTCGGGGCGGTGCTGGTGGCCGCCGGGGCGGTGTCGGTGCTGACGGTGCCGGGGTTGGCGGCGCTGGTCGTCGGGTCCGGGCTGCAGGCGCTGGGCACCGCCGGGCTGACGGTGGTGGCGATGAGCCTGGCCGGTTCGGCCGGTGCGATGGGGATGGTCACCGCCGCGCTCGCCTCGTTCGGCGCCGTCGCGCCGCTGATCGGGGCGCGGGTCAGCGCGGCGGTGTCGTGGCAGGCCACGCTGGCGCTGCCGTTGCTGAGCCTGCTCGCGCTGCCGGCGGTGTGGCTGGGTGCCGGCGGTCGTGGCGGTGGTGGCGGTGGTGGGGCGGTGGCCGGGCGGGGTGACCCGGTGGGTGCGGCGCTGCTGGTCGGGTTGGTCACGGCGTTGGTGTTCCTGCCGAGCCGGCCGCTGGTCGCCGGGGTGGTCGCGGTGGCGGCGGCGGTGTCGTTGGTGTGGCATGCGCGGCGGCGTCGGGATGGGTTCGTGCCGGCGTCGGTGCTGGCCAGTCCGAAGTTCCTGGCTTCGTCGGGGATCGCGCTGCTGGTGGCGGTGGTCAACTTCGGGGTGGTGTACGCGGTGCCGGGGGTGATCGCATCGTTGACCGGCTGGGGGAGCGGTCAGCTCGGGGTGGCCATGCTGGTGCCGTACCTCTCCGGCGGTGCGATCTCCTGGTTCCTGGTGACGCTCTCGGCGCGGCTGGGTTATCTCGTGCTGGTCGGGACGCTGGTCGCCGGCGCCGTGGTGGCGGCGGGGGCGGTCGCCGTGGGCGGTTCGCTGCCGACCGTGTTCGCGGGCATGGTCATCGGCTCGCTGAGCGCGTCCACCGGGCAGGGCGCGCTGGCGCTGCGGGCCGCCGCCTCGGTGCCGGAACGGGTCCGGCCGACCGCGATCGGGTTGTTCAACCTGTGTTACCTGCTCGGCGCCGCGTTCGGCCCGGCCATCGCGGCCGCCGGCGCTTGAACCGCCTGCGGCCGTCGATCCGATCCGTTAATCGTTAAACAGACCGACGGTCGGTCTATTTGGTGGGCGGTGGTCAGGCGCCGTTTGTGGGCGGCGGTCAGGCTGCTTGTGGGCGGTGGTCAGCGGATCAGCGCGACCGCTTCGACCTCGATGAGCAGGCCGTCGAACGCCAGCCGGGTCACCTCCACGGCGGTGGAGGCCGGCAACCTCGCCGGATCCAGGTACTCGTTGCGGACCTTGCGGACGGTGGGCAGCTCGGTGGCGTCGAGCACGTAGTAGTTCAGCTTGACGACGTCGGCGAACGTCGCGCCCACGGCGGCGAGCGCGGCGCGCAGGTTGTCGAACACCTGCCGGGTCTGCGTCTCGACGTCGCCCTGCCCGACGACCTTGCCGTCCCGGTCCAGCGCGACCTGCCCGGAGACGTACACCGGCCGTCCCTCGGTCACCTCGACGACATGGGTGTAGCCGAAGGGGGCGTGGATCGTCTCCGGGTTGACGAAGTTGGCGGACACGGCGCGGTCAGCCCTCCTCGGGCACCAGGGTCAGGGACACGCTGTTGATGCAGTACCGCAGGTCGGTCGGGGTGTCGTAGCCCTCGCCGGCGAACACGTGGCCGAGGTGGCCGTGGCAGCGCGCGCAGAGCACCTCGGTGCGGGTCATGCCCAGGCTGTCGTCGGTGCGCTCGATGACGGCCTCGCCGGCCAGCGGGGTGAAGAACGACGGCCAGCCGCAGTGCGACTCGAACTTCGTCTCGCTGCGGAACAGCTCGGCGCCGCAGGCCCGGCAGGCGTACACGCCGACGGTCTTGGTGTCCACGTACTCGCCGGTGAACGGCCGCTCGGTGCCGGCCTGCCGGAGCACGCGGTACTCCTCGGGGCTGAGCCGCTCGCGCCACTCCTGCTCGGAGTGGACCACCTCGGGCGCGGTGCCGGTCTCGGATTCCATGCCATCAGGCTAATACGCCGATCAGAACAACGCGGCGAGCACGAAACCCAGCGCATCGGCGATCACGTACCCGGCGACCAGCAGCAACAGGCTCACCAGCAGCACCGCCCCCAGCCTGCGCTCGCCGCTCGCCCGGTTGGCCGAGTCGGCGAAGTCCGAGACGCCGTCCAGGTAGCCCTCCACGGTGAACGTGGGCCGCTCACGGTGCATCCGGTCCAGGTGCGCGGCGAACGCCTGGGCCTCCGGGTCGTCCGGGTCCAGCCCGAGCAGCTCGTCGTCGAACCGTCCGCCGGACTCGACGGGATCGCGGCTGGCCATGTACCCACGGTAGCGTCTGAGCGCGAATGATGAACCGTGCGTAAGCCGATCAGATAACGGAGACGACCCGATGAGCCCGACACGTTCACCGGCCGTGGAGCTGACAGTGCCGGGCCCGGAGGGTGACCGCGTGGTGCGGGTGTCCAACCCGGACAAGGTGTACTTCCCGGCGCGCGGCATCACCAAGCGCGAGGTGGTCGACTACTACCTCGCCGTGTCCGAGCCGCTGCTGCGTGCGATCGGGCATCGGCCGACCACGCTCAAGCGGTTCGTGGACGGGGTCGACGGCGAGCCGTTCTACCAGAAGCGGCTGCCCAAGGGCGCGCCGCCGTGGGTGCGGACCGCCCGGATCACCTTCCCCAGCGGCCGCCCCGCCGACGAGGTGTGCCCGACCGAGCCGGCCGTGCTGGCCTGGGCGGCGAACCTGGGCACCCTGGACTTCCACCCGTGGCCGGTGCTCGACACCGACACCGACCATCCCGACGAGCTGCGCATCGACCTCGACCCGCAGCCGGGCACCGACTTCGCCGACGCGGTCGCGGTGGCCGGCGTGCTGCGCGAGGTGCTGGACGAGGCCGGCCTGGTCGGCTGGCCGAAGACGTCAGGCGGGCGCGGCGTGCACGTCACCGTCCGCATCCGCCCGGAGTGGACGTTCACCGAGGTCCGCCGCGCGGTGATCACCATCGGCCGCCGGGTGACGGCCAAGGTGCCGGAGCGGGCGACGCTGGAGTGGTGGAAGGAGAGCCGGGGCGAGCGGGTGTTCCTGGACTACAACCAGGCCTGCCGGGACCGCACGGTGGCCAGCGCGTGGTCGGTGCGCGGCCGCCCCGGCGCGACCGTCTCCATGCCGGTGACCTGGGAAGACCTGGGCGAGATCGACCCGGAGCAGTTCGAGCTGCGCTCCGTGCCCGCGCTGCTGGCCGAGCGCGGCGACCCGCACGCAGGCCTGGACACCGAGCCCGGCCGTGGCCTGGAGACCGTCCTGGAATGGGCCGAGCGCGACGCCGCCGCCGGCCTGGGTGACCTCCCGTACCCACCCGACTACCCCAAGATGCCCGGCGAGCCCAAACGCGTCCAACCGTCCCGCGCCAAGAAGCCTGACCAGGAAAAAGAATCCTCGAAGAAGTAGCCCGACCGCGAGTTGACCGCCGTGCGACGCTGGGCCCATGGCGGAGGGGGAGAGCGGTCGTCTGCTGGTCCTCGGAGGTTCGTGGTTCCTGGGGCGCGCGGCGGTGACCGAGGCGCTGGCGCGTGGATGGTCCGTGACCACGTTCCGGCGCGGCCGGTCCGGTGCCGACATCCCGGGCGTCGAGCTGATCCGGGGAGACCGGACCGACACCGGTGACCTGGCTCGGCTGGCGTCGGCTGGCCCGTGGGATCTGGTGATCGACACCTCCGGTTATGTGCCTCGTGAACAGGGCGAGGTGGCCCGGGCGCTGAAGCCGGTTGCCGAGCGGTTCGTGTTCGTCTCGTCCGTCTCGGTCTATGCCCGGTGGCCGCTGGAGCCGTTGACCGAGGCGTCGGAGGTGCTGGAATGCCCGCCCGATGCCGGACCTGACTTCGGCTACGACGGTGACCCCGGTCCCTCGGTGTACGGCTTCACGAAGGCAGGGTGTGAGCAGGCCGTACTGGAAGTGTTCGGAGCGGACCGCACGGTGATCCTCCGCCCGGGGGTGATGCTCGGACCGTATGAGTATGTGGACCGGTTGCCCTGGTGGCTGCGGCGCATGTCCCGGGGCGGCCGGGTGTTGGCGCCCGGTAGCCCTGACAAGGAGATTCAGCCGGTGGATGTTCGCGATGTGGCCACGTTCGCCCTAGCCGCGCCGTCCGGGGTGTTTAACGTGACCGGCACCAGCGTCAGCACGGGCGACTTCCTCGGCCGATGTCGCGAGGTGGCCGGCCCGTCCGCCGAGCTGGTCTGGGTGACCGACGATCGCTGGCTGATCGACCAGGGTGTGAGGCAGTGGACCGAGCTTCCGTTGTGGCGCACCCATGCCGGCGCGTGGTCGGTTGACTCGTCGGCAGCGATCGCCGCTGGACTCCGGACCCTTGGATACGGGCGAACGATCGCCGACACGTGGGCGTGGATGCAGGCTGGCGGGGTCGGCGTCGGTGACGATGGGCGCGGCGTGGAACGTCGCCTCGGCCCGGCAAAGGAGGCCGCGATCCTGGGCACTTGGGCGGCCCGCGAGCTAGACCACTGCGGCTAGCTCAGCTCGGCCCGATCGCCGGGCGCGCGGTTGTCCTGCCCAGGCTTCCGGCGGTGAACTCCTCGATGTTCTCGCCAAGCTGGGCGGCCTCGATCGCGCCTCGGAACCGGGGAGCGCCAACGAGCCGGCCCAGCGTGAGAAGCCGTTGCGCGACTCCTTCGGTGCGTTCAGCGGACGGTAGCCCGAAGACGGCGCGGATCGCGGCTTCGCAGCCAGCCAGGTCACCACGCAGCACCCGGGCGGTGCCCAGATCGACCGTCGCCGACACCTGTCCCGATGCCCACCGTCGGCCGGCGGGCAGTTCGGCGAATGCTTGGACGGCGTGCTCTGCGGCCGGCTCGGCGCGCTTCCCGTCGTTCAATGCGACATAGGCCGAGCTGGCGCACAGCGCGTGCCGAGACCGGTCGAACAGCAGCTCACCGCCAACGCTGTCCTGGAACTCGTCGTCCCCGGCGAGTTCGAGCTGGTCGCTGGCGGCGGCCAGGTCGGCGCTCACCTCGTCGCGGGCGCCGATCAGCGAGAGCGCCCGTGCGCGCACCGAGTGCAGCCGCACACGAGAAGTGCCGGCGGGAGCGCCGATCAGCCCAGCTTCAGCGGCCGCGACGGCGCGGCGAGGCAGGCCCGACCAGAGTGCGACCGTAGCTTGCAGCCCGCGTGCCCACGCGCATAGCGACGGGTGATCGATCACTGAGCCGTAGGTGAATGCGGCCCGTGCCTGCTCCTCGGCCACGTCCGGATGGCCGAGGTCGAAGCTCACCGAAGTCAGCAGCCCGCAGCAAAGCCCCGCCAGTAGGTACAGCTCGGCTTGCTGACGTGGTTTCGAGGTCCGGTCCAGCTGCTCGTATGCGGTGTCTCGCAGCTGCACCAGCTCGGTCAGCATCGTTAGCGGCGGCCGGCTCAGGCACCCGTTCGCGGCTCGCCGCGCGGCGTCCTGGAGATGCTCAAGCGCGGACGGATCGATCGCGCCGGCCGAACTTATGGCGTGCTCGACTGAACGTCGTCCAGCCTCGGCCACCGCGTCGCCTCCCTCCGCCGGAGCGGCCAGCTCGTCTGGCGGCCCGAGCAAGCGTTCGACTGGCTCGCCGAACCACCCCTCGAGCACTCGGCAGAATGCGGCCGTCCGAGGGATCGGGGCGCCGCCGCGAAGCCACCGCTTCAACTGGCGCTCAGATACAGCTATCTCATTCTCGCCGAGCCGCCGCGCTTCCGAAGGGAACCGACGCAGTACGTCACGCTGTGACAGGTGGGCGGCGCGGATCTTCTGTTCCAACCGGGTCCGCGGGCGGTCGGCCATAGGTTAGAACCGTAGCGAGCAGCGGCATCGTTTAGCGCAGGTTGCGGTACTGATGGCCCTGTCATGGCCTGAAATGGCCCTGTCATGGCCCGGGAACGCCCGTCGTCACGCACATAGCGTCCCGCGCGTGATCGACGACGACACGTGGTGCGGGCTTCTGGCCCGCCGCGACCAGCCGGGGGCGCGACGCCATGGCTGACCAAGACCCCGCATCAGCAGTACGGCTGACGTTCGGCCTGCTGCTCGACATGACCGACTACCACGTCCACGCCGTGTATGACCCCGAAGATCCTTGCCCGCTCACTGTGTGCGGCGAGCACCTCATTCCCGGGATCTTCGTGCCAGGCCCGGCCTTGCTGCATCGCGGCTGCCTGGCGGCCATCCCGGACCCGGACACCGTCGAGCTTCGACCGGCGTCAGCCGTTCGTCGACGGCTGCTGAACGCTGACCCGGATCACGCCGCCGGGCCGATCCTCAAGCTCACTCGCTGGTATCTCGCGGCGCGTTACGACCAGCGCATACGCCGCGCGATCACAGCGGAGTGGCGTCGTGGCTGAGGCGAGCAAGTGCCGCTGTGGCCAGACCACCGTGAGCGGACTCCCGATCCTCTGTGGCCCGCACGATGTCGGCGGTTCCGCCATGACCGCGCGGTCATGCCGTCGTCCGGTGCAGGGCGGCGAGCTTGGCGGCGCTGGGGCTGCCGGGCTCGGCGGTGCAGAGCACCAGGCGCAGGTCGTGGCCGGGGAAGCGCAGGGTCTGCAGCTCCAGGTCCAGCTCGCCCAGCTCCGGGTGGGTGATCCGCTTGCGCAGGATCGGCCGGTCCCGCACGTCGTGGCTGGCCCAGCCGGCGGCGAACGCCGGGCTGTGGGCGGTGAACGCCCTGGCCAGCTCGGTGATCGCGGGTTCGGACGGGTAGCGCGCGCCGGCCGACCGCAGCTCGGCGGCGACCTGCCTGTCGAACTCGCCGTCGGTGCCCTCGCCGGCGCCGCACCGGGTGCCGCCGTCGCGCAGGGACAGCCGCACCACGTTGCGCTCGGACGCGGGCAGCGCCGCGAAGTCGGCGATCACGGCGGCCGCCATGGCATTCCAGGCGACGATGTCCTGCGCGGGGTTCACCACGTAGCCGGGGACCGGGCCGAGCCGGTCCAGCAGCCGGCGCACGTCGTCGGGCACCGCATCGTCGGGTGCCCCGTCACGGCCGCGCGGGGCCTGGTCGGCGAGCCGGGCCAGGTGCGCGCGCTCGGTGTCGGTCAGCCGCAGCGCGGTGGCCAGCGCCGCTAGCACCTGGGTGGACGGGCGCGGCGCGCGGGCCTGCTCCAACCGCTCGTAGTAGCTGGTGGACACCCCGGCCAGCCAGGCCACCTCCTCGCGGCGCAGGCCCGGGGTGCGGCGGGCCCGCCCGGCCGGCGCCGGCTCGGGTCGCAGCGCCTCCCGGCGGTGCCGCAGGAACTCGGCCAGTTCGCGCTTGCTCATGTGCTCAAGGCTGGCACGTCCGGGGGTCGGTTATCCACGGACCGGTGGTCCGGGGCTGACCGGGCCGTTCCGCGGTTGCCGCCACCGCGGCGAGCCTGGACACACGCACCACACACGGAGGTCAACACACGTGCCGCGCACACCCGAAGAGACGTTCCGGCGGCTGCTGGAGCTGCTGTTGGACAAGGACATGGACGGCATCGCCGACCTGTGGGCGCCGGACGGGGAGGCGGAGTTCCCGTTCGCCACCGGCGGCGCCCCGACCCGGTTGGACGGCCGGGAGGCGGTCCGCCGCTACCTGGACGGCTACCCGGACCGGATGGACGTGACGGACATCCCGTCGGTGACCGTGCACCACACGCAGGACCCGGACACGGTCGTCGTCGAGTTCACCGCGAACGGGCGCACCGTGAGCACGGACACCCCGTACCGGATGGACTACATCGCGGTGGTCACCGTCAAGGACGGACTGATCGCGTCCTACCGGGACTACTGGAGCCCGGTGGCGGCCGCCCGCGCCGCCGGCACCCTGCCCGAGCTGCTGGCCGCGCTGGACGCGACGGTGGCCCGATGAGCACGGTCCTGGTCACCGGGGGGACCGGCAACACCGGCCGGCCGCTGTGCGCGCTGCTGCGTACAAGAGGCGCCAGGGTGCGGGCGGCCAGCCGCCACCCGGACGACGCAGAGGCGGTGCGGTTCGACTGGCACGACCCGGCCACCCACGGCGCCGCGCTGGACGGGGTGGACGCCGTCTACCTCGTTCCGCCGCTGCTGAACCTCGACCCGATGACGCTGGTCGGCCCGTTCCTGGACACCGCGCGGAGGCTGGGCGTGCGGAAGGTGGTGCTGCTCGGCTCGCTGGCGGTGCTGCCGAACGCGCCCGGGGTGGCGGAGATGTACGACGCGGTGCGGCGCGCGCCGGAGTGGGTGGTGCTGCGGCCGTCCGGGTTCATGCAGAACTTCACCGGCCCGCACCCGCTGGCCGCCCGCATCCGGGAGCGCGGCGAGATCCGCACCGCCAGCGGCGGCGGCCGGCTCGGCTGGATCGACGCCGAGGACATCGCGTCCGTCGCCGCCGTCGCGCTGCTCGACCCTGGGATCGCGGGCGAGCACGTGCTGACCGGGCCGGAGTCGCTCGGCTACCGGGACGCGGCGTCGACCATCGCGAAGATCACCGGGCGAACCATCCGGGTCGTCGACATCACCGTCGAGGAGCTGGCCCGCACGTACGTCGACGCCGGCATGCCCGCCGACTACGCCGAAGCGCTGGCCGGCATGCACGCGGACATCCGCGCCGGTAGCGAAGACCGTGTGACGACCGCGGTGCGCGACATCACCGGGCGCGAGCCGCGTTCGTTCGAGGAATTCGTCCGGAGCCACGACACGGCCACAGCGGCCTTTGTCAAGCCTTCCCGGGCGGTGACGTAGAATAAGGACAGTAGCGGCCCCCCCGACGCACCCGGGGGGGCCGCTACCTTTGTCAGAACCGCCTCGTCACTGAGGCTGCTGGTGGCCGGATCAGTAGCCGGCGCCACCGCCGCTCGAGCCCGCGTTGCACTGCGAGCTGTTGGCCGAACCATTACCGAGGAGCCCGAGTCCCAGGTCGATCGGAATCAGACACCAGGACTGCGCGGTCCCGCCGGGCCCGCCGACGGCGTAGCCGTGTCCGTGCCCGCCCGCCAGCGCGGTCGCGCCGAACAGGCCGGACGTACCCACTGCCAGGGCACCCACCGCGACGGTCACGGCGGCACGCTTTCCAAGCTTGCGAATCATCGTGTCCTCCCTTTTCGTCGGCCAAGGCGCGTGTCGCCTTAACCGACTTCAAGGTCTACTGGCATGCTGTTCGCGTTGTCCATGGCTGGTTCATCCCGATTGCGAAACTACCGGTCAGGGCTAAGCCCCGACCGGGTGGCAGTGCCATACAATCGAGGCTGACATACGTTTGATCGGTTACTGGTCGTAGTCATGGGCCGGTCGGCCCACTCGTACGAGTAGTTTTCACGCGATGCCGGCGTCGACCGTTCGTGTTGATTGTCGAACTCGGTCCACTTTATTCGGCCTGTCGCATTCTTTTGTGGAATAAACGCGCCACATCGGCTCACTCTTTCCCGTGAACTAACGCGAACGGGGGTCAGGGTGGGCAGAGCACGCTGGCCGGCGGCACCGTGCCGTTGACCCACAGCGCGTCCACCGCCGAGGTGACGCACGGCGTGCGCGGGTAGGCGCCCCGGCCGGCGCCCTGCCAGTTGACCACCCGGGCCGGCGCGAGCTGGTCGGCGGCGCGCTGGTAGCCCTGCAGGGGCTGGCGCGGGCTGAGCGCGGTGGCCAGCACGAGCATCGGCGGCGCGCCGTTGGCCGGGCCGGGCCTGGCGGGCTCGGCGGGCACCGGCCACGCCGTGCACATCAGCAGCCGTTGGGCCATCACCGCGCCGAACACCGGATGGTCGGTCCGCCACTTCGCGATCAGGCCGGTGACCTGCGGCGGGCTGACCCGTTGCGTGGTGTCGTTGCAGGTGGTGGCCAGGGACAGGTCGAAGCGGCCGTTCAGGCCGACCATCTGGTCGAGGTAGCGCAGCAGCCCGGTGGAGCTGCCGCGCTGGGCCTCGGCGATCGCGGCCGTCAGCGCGGGCCAGCCCTCCGGGTCGTCCAGCCCGATCAGCACCGCGTGCAGCATCCCGGTGCCGGTGAGCTGGTCGCCGTCCGGGCCGGGCTCGGGGCGGTTGCGCAGCTGCTCGGCCAGTTGGCGCAGGGTGGCGCGCGGATCGGCGCCCAGCGGGCAGCCCGGCCGGGCCGCGCAGTCCTTGGCGAACGCGTCGAAGGTGGCCTCGGCGGCGGTGGCGCGCGCCTCGGCCGCCCCGATCGCGTCCTGGGTCGGGTCCGGCGGGGAGTCCAGCACCACCCGGCCCACCGAGCTCGGCGAGCCCTGCGCCCACACCGACAGCGCGCGCGCCCCGTCGCCCAGCCCGAGCGCGCTGAGCGTGCGCACCCCGAGCAGCCGGCGCGCCCGTTCCACGTCCTGGACGGTGTGCGCGGTGTCGTACCTGGTCAGCGTGTCGCCCTCGGTGAGGTAGCACTCCTGCACGATCTGCCGGGCGTCCTCCAGCAGCCGGTCCACCGCCCTCGGGTCGGGGCCGGAGACGTCGGTGTTCAGGATGTCCTCGCGCAGGTCCGGCGGCGCGCAGTCCAGCCGGCTGGTGCCCTCGCCCCTGCGGTCCATCCCGATCAGGTCGAAGTGGCTGAGCAGCGACGCGGGCACGGTGGCGGCCAGCCGGGCGGCGCGGGTGGTGCCGGTCTCGCCGTCGCTGTCGCCCAGGATCAGCAGCGGTGGCCGGGTGCCGGGCGGCTGGTTGTCCAGGGAGGCGCGCATCAGCCCGATCGAGGACTGCCGGCGCCGGCCGGTGTCGGAGTCGGCGTCCACCGGGATGTCCGCGCACTCGAAGCGCAGCGGGCGGTCGGACGGTATCCGCACCGGCAGGATCGCCTGCAGGTCCTCCGTGCAGTCGATGAAGTCCACCGCGTCGGCCCTGCCCACATCGGGCACCGGGACCACCGGGCCCGGGGGTGGCGGTGGCCGGCGTTGCGGGGGCTCCGGGGCGCCGTCCACGGCGCTGGGGCCCTGCACCGCGACCGGCGGGCGCGTCGAGGGGCCGACGGTGCACGAGCAGAGGGCCAGGCCGGCAGCGGCCACGGCGACGGCCAGCTTGCCCAGCCCGGCCGGCCCCCGCCCTCGACCAGCCGATCGCCGCACGCGTCTCTCCCCAGCTCAGTCAGCACCGCGACGCGGAGTGCGCCGCACCGTACAGCCTGATGGCTACGGGGTGAGGATCCGGTGAGCCACGGGTTTGATCCTCTAGCCCTCGCGCAGGTACCGCAGCAGCAGCACGCCGTCCTCCTCCAGGACGCCGGCCAGCCGCAGCCCGCGCGGCGCGTCCAGCGCACTCCCGACCATCCGGGCGGTGCCGGCGCCGACCAGCGCCGGGGTGATCGTGAGGCACAGCTCGTCCACGGCGCCGGCCGCGACCAGCTCGCCGAACAGCCGGGGGCCGCCCTCGCACAGCACCCGGCGCAGGCCGCGCGCGTCCAGCTCGGCGAGCAGGGCGGCCGGGGTCAGCGGGTGTTCGCCCAGCTCGACGACCTCGGCGCCGGCGTCGGCCAGCCGGCGCAGGTTGGCCGGCGGGGCGCCCGAGGCGGCCAGAATCAGCGGCGGCACGGCGGTGTCGGTGAACAGCGGCGCCGCCGGATCCAGCTCGGCGCTCGCGGTGACCACGGCGATCCTCGGCGGTGCGCCGGTGGCCTGGTTGGGTTTGCGGGCGCCCCGGTAGTTCTCGGCGCGGGCGGTCTGGGCGCCGACCAATATCACGTCGCACAGCCGGCGCAGCAGCCCGAACACCCGGCGGTCCGGCTTGCTCGACAACCCCCGGGACAGGCCGCGCACGGTGGCCGCGCCGTCCACGCTGGTCACGAAGTTCACCCGGACGTAGGGCCGCTCCAGCCCGTCCGGGTACGCGTAGGCCCGCGCGAGGTTGGCTTCGGACAGCTCGGACAGCCGCACGAACTCAGCCGAACAGCGCGCGTCCGACGATCTCTTTCATGATCTCGTTGGTGCCGCCGAAGATGGACTGCACGCGCGCGTCCAGGAACGCCCTGGCGATCGGGTACTCCAGCATGTAGCCGTACCCGCCGTGCAGCTGCACGCACCTGTCCACGCTGCGCTTGAGCAGGTCGGACGTCCACCACTTGGCCATCGCGGCGTCGGTGACCGACAGCTTGCCCGCCACGTGCTCCTCGATGCAGCGGTCCACGAACACCCTGGCCACCTGCGCCTCGGTGGCGATCTCGGCCAGCTCGAAGCGGGTGTTCTGGAACGCCGAGATGGGCTTGCCGAACGCGTGCCGCTCCTTGGTGTAGGCGGCGGTCACCTCCAGCGCGTGCTCCACCCCGGCCGCGCAGGCCACCGCGATGGACAGCCGCTCCTGCGGCAGGTTCTGCATCAGGTAGACGAACCCCTGGCCGAGCTCGCCGAGCAGGTTGGACTCCGGCACCCGCACGTCGGTGAAGAACAGCTCGGCGGTGTCCTGGGCCTTCATGCCGACCTTCTTCAGCCGCCGGCCGCGCTCGAACCCGGGCATGTCCCGCTCCACCACCAGCAGGCTGAAGCCGTGGCTGCCGGCGTCGGGGTCGGTGCGCACCACCACGATGACCAGGTCGGACATGATGCCGTTGGTGATGAACGTCTTGGCCCCGTTCACCACGAAGTCGGCGCCATCACCACTGCCGTCGCGCACCGCGCTGGTCTGTATCCCTTGCAGGTCGCTGCCGGTGCCCGGCTCGGTCATCGCGATCGCCGTGATGATCTCCCCGGAGCAGAACCCGGGCAGCCAGCGCCGCTTCTGCTCGTCGCTGGCCAGCCGCAGCAGGTACGGCGCGATCACGTCGTTCTGCAGCGGGAAGCCGATCCCGCTGGCCCCGGCCCTGGTCAGCTCCTCGGTGAGGATCGCGTTGTAGCGGAAGTCCGCGACCCCGCCGCCGCCGAACTCCTCCGGCACGTCCACCCCGAGCAGCCCGGCCTTCCCGGCGGCCAGCCAGACCTCCCTGCTGACCTGTCCGTCCTCCTCCCACCGCTCGTGGTGCGGCTCGATCTCGCGCTGGACGAACGTCCGGGCCAGCTCACGAAAGGCGAGGTGGTCGTCGGTGAACAGGGTGCGCTCCATGCGCCGATCCTCACATACCGGCGCACCTGCCGGTAACCTCGTGTCGTGAATCTTCTGGGTGCCGTCGCCAACGTGCGGGACAGGGCGGTCACCGGCTACCTGGCCGACCTGCGCCGGATGCCCCGCGAGGTGATCGACGCCGCGCCGAACGCGACGCTCTACCGCTACCTGCCCCTGGATGGGGTCGCCGTATCAGGGCCGCCGGTGCTGCTGGTGCCCCCGCTGGGCGCCCCGGACTTCGCCTACGACCTGCGCCGGGGCTGCAGCCTGGTGGAGCACCTGCTGCGCGGCGGGCGGGACGTGTACCTGGTCGACTACGGGCCGATCTCGTTCGCCGAGCGCGGGCTGGGCATCGAGTTCTGGGTGGAGAACGTGGTGCCCAGGGCGGTGCACCGGGTCAGCTCGTACCGGGGCGGCGCGCGGGTGCGGCTGGTCGGCTGGTGCCTCGGCGGGATCTTCTCGCTGCTCACCGCCGCCGACCGGCCCACCACCCTGCCGGTGTCCGCGATCGCCGCGATCGCCAGCCCCTTCGACGTCTCGGCGGTGCCCCTGGTCGCCCCGCTGCGCCCGCTGGCCGCGATCACCGGCGGGCGGGTGATCTCGACCGTCTACCAGGCCCTGGGCAGCCTGCCCGCGCCGGTGGTGAAGTGGGCGTTCCAGCTCTCCACGGTGGACAAGTACCTGACCAAGCCGCTGACCGTGCTGTCCCGGCTGGACGACAGGGACGTGCTGGAGCAGATCGAGGCCGTGGACTACCTGATGGCCCACATGCACGGCTACCCGGGCCGCACGTTCGGGCAGATCTACCACCTGATGCTGCGGGCCAACGACCTGGCCGACGGCGCGCTGGACCTGGACGGGCGGCGGATCGCGCTGTCCGAGGTACCGGTGCCGGTGCTGATCGTGGCCGGGCAGAACGACGTGATCGCCCCGCTGGCCGCGGTCCGGCGCGGCGCCACCCTGCTCACCGGCGCGCCCGAGGTGCGGTTCGAGACCGCGCCGGGCGGCCATCTCGGGGTGCTCACCGGCCGCCGCTCGCGGACCACCACCTGGGCGCACCTGGACGCCTTCCTGGACGCCCATGACGGGCAACGATGAGCCCACGCCCGCGCCGCCGCACCCAGGCCGAGCGCCGAGCCACCACCCGGGCCGCGCTGCTGGAGGCCTGCGCGGAGTGCCTGCTGGAGAACGGCTACGCCGGCCTGACCACCGCCGCCGTGGTGGCCAGGGCCGGGGTGAGCCGGGGCGCGCAGGCGCACCACTTCAGCACCAAGGCCGAGCTCGTGGTGGCCGCCCTGCGCCACGTCTCCGACCAGCTCGCCGCCGAGATCATCGCCGAGCTGCCCAGCCCGCCGCGCGGCGTCGGGGAGGCCCAGCTGGAGCTGCTCGACCAGCTCTGGCGGCTGCACACCGACCGGCTGTTCCCCGCCCTGATGGAGCTGTGGCTGGCCGCCCGCACCGACCCCGAGCTGCGCGCCGCCCTGGGTGAGTTCGAGCACGACCTGACCCGGCGGATCGTCGCGTTCTGCCACCAGCGCGCGCCCGAGCTCGCAGACCGCCCGGAGTTCGGCTCGTTCCTGGCCACCGTGCTCGCCGCGCTGCGCGGCCTGGCCATCCTCGACTTCCTGGACCGGGGCGAGGAGCTGGCCAAGCTCTGGCCGGGCGTGCGCGCCCAACTCCGCTCCCTGGTGACCTGAGCAGGAATACGGCACCGGCCTCGGCGGTTGCCACCGCTGATCGATGCCGCCAGCCCGAGGGGAACCCATGTCCGAGTCCGACTTCGACGTCCCACGGTCCCGACCCCTCAGCCAGGCCGACCGGGAGGCGTTCCTGGCGCAGCCCCACGTGGCCGTGCTGAGCGTGGCCGGGGAGGGCGGGCGGCCGCCGTTGACCCTGCCGAGCTGGTACGCGTACCGACCGGGCGGCACCATCGCGGTGATCATGCGCAAGGGCAAGCGCAAGTCCCGGCTGATCGCGGCGGCCGGCGTGGTGTCGGTATCGGTGCAGCGGTCCGAGCGGCCGTACCGGTACGTGACGGTCGAGGGCACCGTCGTCCGGCAGGAGCGGCCGACCGCCGAGGAGCTGGCCGGCGTCGGCGGGCGCTACCTGCCTGCGGAGTCGGTGGACGGCTGGCTGGAGTGGGAGCTGAGCGGCGCGAACCCCAGCGGCGAGCCCGAGTACGTCGAGATCCGCCCGGATCGGTGGCACACCCGGGACTTCTCCTGACGCGTCGACACCGCCGGGTGGCGGGGAGTGGTCTAGGTCGGAAAGGCTAGGAAACCGGGGGGCGAAGCAATTAACGTCAGGTCCGTGAGTGCGATAACGGGGCACCAGGCGGCGGCATCCGACCTGCGGGCCAGGTACGCCCGGTTGCCGGCGGACCGCCGCGTACGACTGGCCAAGCCGACGTCCAACCTCTTCCGTTTCCGCTCCGACGCCGGCCGCATCGCGCGGTTGGACGCGGGCGCGCTGGACCGGGTGCTGGAGGTCGACCCGGTGGCGCGGACGGCCACCGTGCAGGGCATGACCACCTACGAGGACCTGGTCCGGGCCACCCTGGCGCACGGGCTGATGCCGCACGTCGTCCCGCAGCTCAAGACGATCACCGTGGGCGGCGCGCTGGCCGGGCTCGGCATCGAGTCGGCGTCGTTCCGCAACGGGCTGGCGCACGAGTCGGTGCGCGAGGTGGAGGTGCTCACCGGGGACGGCCGGCTGGTCACGGCCACGGCGGACAACGAGCACGCGGACCTCTTCCGGGGCATGCCGAACTCGTACGGCACGCTCGGCTACGCGGTCTCGCTCAAGGTCGAGCTGGAGCCCGTCCGCCGCTGGGTGACGCTGCGCCACATCCCGTTCCCCGGCGCGAGCGGCGCTTCGGAGGCCGCCGAGGCGATCACCGCGATCTGCCGCGCCGGCAGCTACGACGGCGAGCGGGTGGACTTCCTGGACGGCACCGTCTTCAGCGGAAACGAGCAGTACCTCACGCTCGGCCGGTTCGCCGACGAGGAGCCGTACCAGCCCAGCGACTACACCGGCCAGCGGATCTACTACCGGTCCATCCAGCACCGCGAGCACGACGTGCTCTCCACCCACGACTACCTGTGGCGCTGGGACACCGACTGGTTCTGGTGCTCGCGGGCGCTGGGCGCGCAGCACCCGGTGGGGCGGCTGCTGTGGCCTCGGAAGTACCGGCGCTCGGACGTCTACCGCAAGCTGGTCGCGCTGGACCGCCGCACCGGGCTCAGCGGCCGGGTGCGCGGCTGGCGCGGGCTGCCCCAGGAGGAGCCCGTCATCCAGGACATCGAGGTGCCGGTGGAGCGGCTGGCCGAGTTCCTCGCCGCGTTCCACTCCGAGATCGGCATCTCCCCGGTGTGGCTGTGCCCGGTGCGGCTGCGCAACCCCGAGGGGTGGCCGCTGTACCCGATGCAGCCCGGCCGGCTCTACGTCAACGTCGGGTTCTGGTCCGCTGTGCCGCTGGGGCCGGGCGAGGAACCGGGCACCTACAACCGCCGCATCGAGCGGTTGGTGGCCGACCTGGACGGCCACAAGTCGCTGTACTCGGACTCCTACTACACGCGGGAGGAGTTCGAGGGGCGCTACAACGGGCCGGCGTACCGGGAGCTGAAGAAGGCATACGACCCGGGCGGCCGGTTACCCGATCTCTACGAGAAGTGTGTGCGGGAGAGGTGAACATGATGCGGGTTGCCGAGCTTTTCTCGAATGTGGTCGGTTCAGAGGCCCCGGTACGGGTCACCGCCTACGACGGCAGTTCGGCCGGCCCGCCCGGCGCCGAGCTCGGCCTGCGGGTCCGCTCGCCGCGTGCGCTGGCCTACCTCGCCTCGGCGCCCGGCTCGCTCGGCCTGGCGCGCGCCTACGTGACGGGCGAGCTGGAGGTGGACGGCGAGCTGTACCCGGTGCTCGACGCGCTCGCCGAGGTCACCCTGCACTCCATCCCGAAGCAGCAGCGCGCCACGTTGATGCGCACCCTGCTCGCGGTCCGGCTGCGCTACCGGGCGCCGATCCCGGAGGTGGAGTACGTGCCGCGCGGCCGGCTGCACTCCAAGCGCCGGGACGCGAAGGCGATCTCGCACCACTACGACGTGTCGAACCGCTTCTACTCCTGGGTGCTGGGCCCGTCCATGGCCTACACCTGCGCGGTGTACCCCACCGGGGACGCCAGCCTGGAGAAGGCCCAGTGGACCAAGCACGAGCTGGTGGCGCGCAAGCTCGGGCTGAAGCCGGGCATGCGGCTGCTCGACGTGGGCTGCGGCTGGGGCGGCATGGTGATGCACGCCGCGTCCGAGCACGGCGTCAAGGCGCTGGGCGTGACGCTGTCGCGAGCCCAGGCCGAGTGGGCGCAGAAGGAGATCGTGGAGCGCGGGCTCACCGAGCTCGCCGAGGTGCGCCACCTGGACTACCGCGACGTGCCGGAGACCGACTTCGACGCGGTGTCCTCGATCGGGCTCACCGAGCACATCGGCGGGGCGCAGCTGCCGGCCTACTTCGCCAAGCTCTACGGCAAGCTCAGGCCGGGCGGGCGGCTGCTCAACCACTGCATCACCCAGCCCACCCCGGACGGGCCCAAGCAGGTGGACGAGTTCATCAACCGCTACGTGTTCCCGGACGGCCAGCTGGAGAGCGTCGGCCTGCTGGCGACCGAGATGAACCGCCAGGGCTTCGAGGTCCGGCACGAGGAGAACCTGCGCGAGCACTACGCGCGCACGCTGGCCGGCTGGTGCGCCAACCTGGACGAGCACTGGGACGAGGCGGTGCGCGAGGTGGGGCAGCAGCGGGCCAGGGTCTGGCGGCTGTACATGGCCGCCTCGCGGCTGGGCTTCGAGCGCAACAACATCCAGCTGCACCAGATCCTGGGCGTCAAGCTGGGTGAGCGCGGCGCGTCCGGCATGCCGCTGCGCCCGGACTGGGGCTCGTGATCAGTCCGTCTTCTTGGCCCGGCTGAACCGGCGCAAGAGCACCACGGTGAACACCGCCGAGCAGACCATCAGCACCCCGCTGAACGCCGGGAGCAGCCATCCTCTCGACCCCATCAGGCTGACCACGAAGAGCACCAGCCACCCGACCGAGGCGGCGCCGAACATGACGACGTGGCCGATGGTCGGCTGGTGGACGTTGTTGCGCACGCCGTCCAGCTTCTCAGGTCGTGGCCGGTCACCCGGGCACCGGGTGATCTATGCCTCGAATGGGGACCCCCGAACTCGATCGAGGTCACGATCGGGTAACCTTCCGGGCGTCGGTCGGTACGTATCGTAGTGGTGCCGACGAGATGATCCACTCGATCGGGCATCGCTGCGCTGAGTCTTCTCACCGGAGTGTGACGACCCCTCGATGCTCGAGCTGGGCGAGAGGCGAGGAGCTCCTGGTAATGGCGTTGAGCCCGAAAGAACGCGCGGACTTCGACGAGATCGTCACCCGGCTGAGGCTGGAAGACGCTCACGTCGGTGAGGTCGCGCCGAAGCGGCGGTCGACCACGCTGCTGGTGAGCCTGATCGCCGCCGTGCTGGTGGTCGGGCTCGGGGTGGCGCTGGTCAGCGACGGCGTGCTCGGACCGATCCTGGTCATCTGCGCATCCGTCGCCTGCGTCGTGCTGATCGTCCGGCGCTGGGCGCGCTCCCGCCGGCGCTGAGCTCCGGTCGCCTCGGTGGGCGATGATGTCGGTGCACTGCCGAGGCGATCGAGAGGACGGCGCCATGCCCGTCACGATGTCCGAGCTGACCGGCGACCTCGCCGAGGAGACCGGCACGCTGCGCGCGCTGCTCGCCGGGCTGGACCCGGCCGGTTGGGAGCTGGCCACGCCGGCCGAGGGCTGGGCGGTGCGCGACCAGGTCAGCCACCTCGCGTACTTCGACGACGCGGCCATCCGCTCGGCCGTCGACCCGGACGGCTTCACCGCGGACATGCAACGCACGCTCACCTCCGGGCTCACCCCCGACGACATCGCCGCCCGGTACCGCGACCTGCACCCCGATGACCTGCTGGCCTGGTTCGACTCATCCCGGGCCGGCCTGATCAAGACCTTCGCCGCGCTGGACCCGGGGAAGCGGGTGCCCTGGTTCGGGCCGCCGATGAGCGCCGCGTCCTCGGTCACCGCCCGGCTGATGGAAACCTGGGCGCACGGCCAGGACGTCGCCGACGCGCTGGGCGTGGTCCGCGAACCCACCGACCGGCTGCGCCACGTGGCCCACATCGGGGTGCGCGCGCTCCCGTTCAGCTACGCCCTGCGCGGCCTGGAGGCCCCCGAAGCCCCAGTCCGCGTCGAGCTGACCGCCCCCACCGGCGACCTCTGGACCTGGGGCCCACCCGACGCCGCCGACGTGGTCCGCGCCCCCGCCCTCGACTTCTGCCTCCTGGTCACCCAACGCCGCCACCGCGACGACCTCACCCTCGAAGTCACCGGCAAGGTCGCCACCGAATGGACCACCATCGCGCAGGCCTTCGCCGGAGCCCCCGGCCCGGGCCGCGCGCCGTTGCCCCGCGAGTCGGGGTTTTTGTCAGGGTGAGTCGCGGATTTCGTCAGGCTGACTGCTCGGCCGCCGGGTCGACGTGCACGTTGCGCGCACCCACCACGCCGCGCAGCCCCGAGCAGTTCACACAGCCCACGCAGCCGACGCAGTCCGTGCAGTTCACGCACCCGATACAGCCGATGCAGCGGGTGCAGCCGATGCAGGCCAGGCAGCCGATGCAGGCGCTGATCGCGATCGACAACAGGGTCAGGATGCTGCCCGCGACCGCCACGCTGCCCGCCGTGAGCAGGCTGCCGGCGACCGCGACGCTGCCGGACGTGCCGGCCGACCCGGCCACCGCGACGCTGCCGGCGGTGGCCACCGACCCGGAGACCGCCGCGCTCCCGGCCACCGCCACCGACCCGACCACCGCCGTGGAGTGGGTCACCGCCGTCGAGCCGACCACCAGCGCGGAGTGGCTGACCGAGGTGGCGCCCGCGACCAGGGCACTCTCGGTGGCGCCGACGCTGCCCGCCACCTTCTGGGTCCGTTCCGGTAACCGGGCGTGGGACAGGCGGGCGCGCAGCGGTGTGGTCACCGCGACAGGATCGCAGCAACTCCGGTCCCTGTGAAAGCCTTGACCCGACATGGCTGACATCCCGGCACTGGTCCCTCGGCAGCGGGCGCGCGTGGCGGACGGCGCCGTACACGTCCCGGACTGGCTGGACCTCGACGAACAGCGGCGGCTGGTCGAGGCGTGCCGGGACTGGGCAGGGCCGCGCCCGTCCGGCCAGCCGGGCATGCGGGCGACCCGGCTGCCCAGCGGCGGGGTGATGTCGGTGCGGACGGTGTGCCTGGGCTGGCACTGGTACCCGTACCGCTACTCGCGCACCGTGGACGACGGCGACGGCGCGCCGGTGCTGCCGTTCCCGGACTGGCTGGCCGGGCTGGGCCGGCGCGCGGTCGCCGAGGCGTACCAGGATGACGGCATCGACTACCGGCCGGACGTCGCGCTGGTCAACTACTACGACGACGCCGCCAGGATGGGCCTGCACCAGGACAAGGACGAGCGCAGCCGCGACCCGGTCGTGTCGATCAGCCTGGGCGACGCGTGCGTGTTCCGGTTCGGCAACACCGAGAACCGGAAACGGCCGTGGACGGACGTCGAGCTGCGCTCCGGGGACCTGTTCGTGTTCGGCGGGCCGTCGCGGTTGGCCTACCACGGGGTGCCGCGTACCTACCCCGGCACCGGCGACCCGGCCATCGGGCTGCCCCGGGGCCGGCTGAACATCACGCTGCGGGTGTCCGGCCTGGGGTCCTGAGGGCTATTCGACGGCCAGCCGGGCGCCGAAGCCGAGCAGCGCGGTCCCGGTGACGGTGTCCAGCGCGCGGCGCACCCGGCGCCGGGTGACCCAGCCGTGGACCCGGTGCACGAACAGGGCGAGCCCCAGTAACCACGCCGCGCCCAGCACCGCGACGGTGTACGCCAACAGCAGGCCGTCCGCCGTGGAGGACACCCCGGGCAGGAGGAACTGCGGCAGCACCGACAGGTACAGCACCAGGACCTTCGGGTTGGTGACGTTGCACAGGAAGCCGTCGGCGAACGCGCGGGACCTCGGCCTGCTCGCCTCCAGCCGGCCGTAGTCCCCCCGGCGCGCGCTGCGCAGCGCCTGCACGCCCAGGAAGCACAGGTAGGCCACGCCGAGCCAGCGCACGGTTGTGAACAACGGCTGTGACCCGGCGATGATCGCGCCGAGCCCGAGCGCGGCGGCGCTGCCCTGCAGGACGCTCGCGGTGCCGATGCCGAGGATCGCCAGCACGCCGCCGCGCGCGCCGCCGGTCATGGCGTTGCGGAGCGTGACCATGGTGTCCGGGCCGGGGACCACTACCACCACCACAACGACCGCCAGGTAGCTGGCGTACATCTGCCAGGTCATCGCCCACAAGCCTACGAGTCGGCGGCCGGTGTGACGACAGGCGCCGGTTGCCACCACCGTGTCGCCGCCGTGGCACGGTGGTGGCAACCGGGATGGGTGCGCTGCTCAGCGGGCCGCGAGGGCCGCCACCATCCGCTCCGCGACGCCCCTCGCGGAGGCCGGGTTCTGCCCGGTGACCAGGCGGCCGTCGCTGATCACCCGCTCGGCGAAGTCCGGTCCCGGCACGTGCTCCGCACCGCGCGCGACCAGCTCGTCGGCCAGCGAGAACGGCACCACGCCGGTCGCGCCCACCGCTTGCTCCTCGGCGTTGGTGAAGGCGGCCACCCGTTTCCCGGTGACCAGGTGGGAGCCGTCCGCGAGCGTCACGTTGACCAGCGCGGCGGGTCCGTGGCAGACCGCGCCGACGATGCCACCCGCCTGGTAGATGTCGGCGGTAAGCCGGGCCAGCTCGGCGCTGTGCGGGAAGTCCCACATGGTGCCGTGGCCGCCGGCGAAGAAGATCGCGGCGTAGTCGGCCGGGCTCACCTCGCCCGGCTTCGGGGCGTCGGTCGGCGCGGCATGCGCGAAGTAGCGCCGCTGCACCGGGTCGTTGTCGTCCCGGCTGGTCACCGGCGGCGTGCCGCCGGACACCGCGACGAACTCCACGGTGAGGCCGGCGTCGGTGAAGACCTGCCACGGGATGGCGGCTTCGCCGGCGTGATAACCGGTCGCCTCGCCGGTCTCGCCGAGCTTCTCGTGGCTGGTCAGGGCGATCAGAACTCGTGTCATGACGCCATGCTGCCGCGAGCGGCACATCGAGATCCAATAGGACTCCACGAGTGCTGACATAGGATTCCTGATGTGTCCGCCGTACCGAGCCTGGACCTGTTGCGCAGCTTTCTCGCGGTGTACCGCACCGGCTCGATCACGTCGGCCGCCTTGTTGCTCGGCGTCGCCCAGCCCACCGTCACCGCGCACATCCACTCGCTGGAGAACCACCTGGGGCGCCAGCTGTTCAACCGGCACGCCAGGGGCGCGGCGCCCACGACAGTTGCCGACGAGCTGGCCGAGCGGGTGGCCCGGCCGCTGGACGCCCTGGAGTCGGTGCTGCCGGTGGCCGACCGCTTCCCCAGCGTGGTGCGTCTCGGCGGCCCGGCCGAGATGCTCGGCGAGCTGGCCATCCCCGCGCTCGCCGACCTCGTCGCCGGCGGGATGCGGCTGGAGGTGACGTTCGGGCTGCCCACCGAGTTGCTCGACGCGGTGGCCGTCGGCCGGATCGACCTGGCCATCTGCACGGTCCGGCCGCGCCGGCGGGGCGTCGTCGCCCAGCCCCTGTGCGACGAGGAGTTCGTCCTGGTGGCCAGTCCGTCGTGGGCCTCCCGGGTGATGGAGGCCAACCGTGCGACGCCGGGCGCGGACCCGGACGTCATAGGGCCGCGGTCCCTGCGCGACGTGCCGCTGTTGGCCTACGGGGCCGAGGCGCCGATCCTGCGCCGGTACTGGCGCACGGTGTTCCAGACCAGGTTGACCCGCACGCCCGACGTGGTCGCCGCCGACCTGCGCGCCCTGCTCACCGCCGTGCGCGCCGGCGCCGGCGCGACAGTGCTGCCCCGTTACCTGGTCGCCGCCGGCCTGCGCGACGGCTCCTTGCGCGCCGTGGCCAGCCCCGAGCTCCCGCCCCTCAACACCCTCTACCTGACCTGTCGCCCGGCCGTCGCCGAGCACCGCGCCATCACCACGGTCCGCGACACCCTCCTCGCCGCCGCCCGCACCTGGTGAGCCCATCCTCGGCACACTTGTGCACACCACACCGCAAAGTGGCGATCAGGCTGCGCAATAACAGATACTATCGAACATGTGTTCGAGCAAGGAGCGATTAGACAACTGGCAGCCGCCCCGGCCGCCGGCCATCGCGGGCCACGGGGCGCCGGCCGAGGTCCCCCCGGTGCGGCCGGTGTGGGTGCTGCTGGAGGAGGTGGTCCGGCACGACCCGACGCTGGCGCGCACCGTCGTCGACGGGCTGGACCTGACCGGCCGGGCCAAGGGGTTCCTGTCCGAGTGGCGGCGCAGCTCGCGCGGCGACTGGGTGGGCGTGGTCAACTACGAGGTGCACTACGCGGACGGCCGGGAGGCCACGGTGTGGTGGCGCGAGCAGATGGTGCCGGGGTACGCGCTGCTGCCGAGGTCCACGACGTGACGGCTCAGGCGTCCGCGCGGGTACGGCTGAGCGCGACGTCGAGCAGCGCCTCGGTGCGGCACAGCTTCACCCTCGGGCGCCCGGCCGGCTCGCCCGCTGTGCGTTCGGCCTGGTCGATCAGCTGCCAGCCGCTCTCGGTGACCAGCTCGGGCTGCCGCTCGGCCAGCCAGGACTCGATGTCGAGGGTGCCGTCCCGGTCGTGGCGGCGCAGCGACCCGTCCGCGAGGTCCTCCAGCAGCCGGGTGACGGTCTCCACCGCGTCCTTCTTGTTCGTGCCGATGATGCCGGTCGGCCCGCGCTTGATCCAGCCGACCACGTACTCCCGCTCGGCGCCCTCGACCTTGCCGCGCTCGTTCGGGATGACGCCCCGGCGCTCGTCGAAGGGCAGCCCGGCGATCGGCAGCCCCCGGTACCCGACCGCGCGCAGCACCAGCCCGGTCGGCACCGACTCGCGGTGCCCGGTGTCGTGCGCGCTGACCCAGCCGTCCTCGCCGACCCGCAGCTCGTTGTGGCCGAGGACGATCTCCTCGACCTTGCCGTTGCCCCGGATCTCGACGGGGGAGCGCTGGAACCGCATGGTGATGTGCCGCTCGCCGTACGCCTCGGCGTCCTCGGCGTACCCGCGCAGCACCGCCAGGTTCCGCTTGGCGACCCGGGACAGGCCGTCCTCGTCGGGCACCTCGGCGACCTGGTCGGGGTCGATGTCCACCCCGGACTCGGTGAACTCGGGCAGCTCCTTGAGCTCGGGGGTGGTGAACGCGGCCTGCGCCGGGCCGCGCCGGCCGACCACCAGCACCTCCTTGATGCCGCTGGCCCGCAGCGCGTCCAGCGCGTGGTCGGCGATGTCGGTGGCCGCCAGCCGGTCCGGCGGCGAGCACAGGATGCGGGCCACGTCCAGCGCGACGTTGCCGTTGCCGATCACCACCGCGCGCGAGGTGTTCAGGTCGAAGGTGTGGTCGGCGAAGTCGGGGTGGCCGTTGTACCAGCCCACGAAGTCCACGGCGGCCACGCTGCCCGGCAGCTCCTCGCCGGGGATGCCCAGCTTGCGGTCGGTGGGGGTGCCCACGGCGTAGATCACCGCGTCGTAGCGCTCCGCGAGCTCCTCGCGGGTCACGTCGGTGCCGACGTCGACGTTGCCGAAGAACCGGAACGACTCCTCGGCGGCGATCTTCGCGTACACCGAGGACACCGACTTGATCTTCGGATGGTCGGGTGCCACGCCGGCCCTGACCAGGCCCCACGGGGTGGCCAGGCGCTCGTACATGTCCACCCGGACGTCGAGGTCGGCGCGGTCGAGCAGCGCGCCGGCCGCATAGAAGCCGGACGGTCCGGAGCCCACGATGGCGACGTTCAACGGGGCCTCGGCTGCAGCCATTGACGATCACATCCTGCGTCAACACGGTTGAGCGGCCGGGCGGCCCGGCCGGTGGTGGCTCACCCCCCACCCTGCCAGGTTCGGCCTCGGCCGGCCCGTTGGCCCGCCCGGTGGTCGGACCGGGCGGGCCAAACGGTCGGTGCCGGCGGTGTCACGCAGTGTCAACCAGTGTCAACCAGTGTCAACCAGTGTCAGCCGGCGGAGGTGCCGAACGCCTCGGCGACCAGCCGGGCGAACAGCGCCTCCGGGTCGAGGAGGCGGGCCGGCAGCCCGCGCGCCTCGAACCAGGCGGTGATGTTGTGGACGTCACGGCCCAGGAACTCGTCGCCGCTCGGGTTGCCCACCAGGTCGACCACCTGCGGCAGGTCGATGAGCACCAGCCGCTCGCCGTGCACCAACAGGTTGTACGCGGACAGGTCGCCGTGGGTCAGGCCGGCGCGGGCGAGCAGCAGCATCGCCTCGGTGAGCTGCCGCCACAGCTCGGCCAGCAGCTCCGGGTCGGGCCGCAGCTGGGCCAGCCGGGGCGCGGCGGTGCCGTCCGGGTCGCCGAGGAACTCCAGCATCACCTCGCGCCCGTTCCACTGCGCGGGATACGGCACCGGGGCACCGATCGACCACAGCCGGCTCAACGCGCCGAACTCGGCGGCGGCCCACTGGTCGGCGATCAGCGACCGGCCGAACGCCGTGCGCCCGGCCATCGCCCGCATCTCCCGGGACCGGCGCACCCGCCTGCCCTCCAGGTAGCCGGCGTCGCGGTGGAACATCCGGTGCTCGGGCGGCCGGTAGCGCTTGGCGGCGAGCAGGCAGCTCCGGTCGGTGCCGGGCAGCTCGCGGCGGACCAGGTGGACGTCCGCCTCCTTGCCGGACTTGAGCACGCCCAGCTCGGTATCCACCGCGCTGTGGTCGGTGACCAGCCACGGCGGGTACGGGGTGGGGCCGTGCTCGGAGCCGTCCCAGCTCGACCAGCTCCCGCCCTCGGGCGGCGCGGAGTCGGCCTCGTCCTCGCGGCGCCAGATCAGCGAGGGCGCTTCAGCGGGCGCGGGCGTGGGCTGGCTCGGGCGGGCGGGCTCGCGCTCGTCGTCGAACCGGGCCCGGCGGCGCCGGGTCGAGCGCCGGCCGCCGCGATGGACGCCCGGGTAGTCGTCATCGGGGTAGTTGTCGTCAGAGAAATCGGAGAAGTAGTCGTGCGATCGCACCGGTTGGGGTCTCCTGACCAGGGAAGGGCAGCCCCACCGGTGTGCGCGACGGCTATCCGGGCGGGGCCGAGGGACGGGGGCGGACCACGTCCTGGGCGGCAGTCATCGCCATGCGGTCCACCTCCTCCTTCGCTCCGCCGGCCGACCGGCTCCGGTTCTGATCGGGCCTCACCGTGCCGTACTCCGCTCCCGCCGGCAACCGAGTTTTCTCACGACCTCACACAGTGATCAGCTCGAACGCGCAGTGCGGTCGGCCGCCGAACACCGCCGGATCGGTCGCCGCCATGTCGTCGACCAGCTCGGCGGCCCGCTGCGCCGGCGGCGTGTCGGACAGCGCGCGCAGGTACGCGGCGTGCGCGGCCAGTGAGGCGATGGCCTGCTCGCGCCGCCCCGAGACGTCCACGGCGTGGCTGGCCAGCTGGGAGGCGTGGATCGCCACCCAGCGCACGCCCTGCCACGGCTCGGGTTCGCCGTCGGCCGGCGGGAAGATCCAGCGGTTGCCGGCGTCGGCGGCCGCGTCCACGGTGGCGCGGCCGACCGCCTTGTGGTCGGGGGTGTTCCAGGTGCCCGGCCGCCAGTAGTCGTGGTGGTTCTGGGTGATCACCAGCTCCGGCCGGTGGCGGCGGATGGCCAGTGCGATCTCGCGGCGCAGCGCGATGCCGTACTCGATGACGCCGTCGCGGTGGCCCAGGAACTCCACGCTGTGCACCCCGACCTGGGCGGCCGCCGCGCGCTCCTCGGCCTCCCGCAGCGGCCCCGCCTGCTCCGGCGGCATCCCGTCGATGCCCGCCTCACCCCGGGTGACCAGCACGTAGGCCACCTCCTTGCCGGCGGCGGTCCAGCCCGCGATGGCGCCCGCGCAGCCCCACTCGAGGTCGTCGGGGTGCGCGACCACGGCGAGCGCCCGGTGCCAGTCCTCGGGCATCGGCAACAGCGTGTCCGGCATGGGGGTCTCCGTTCTCAACCGGCGGGGTCGGGCACGATGAGGTCCAGCTCGTTCGCGGTGGCACCACGTTCGATCGCCAGCCCGGCCCGGCGGATCACCCGCAGCAGGCCGGGCAGGTCGTTCGGCTCCGCCCTGCTGCCCGCCAGCAGCCGCGCCAGCCGCCCCTTGGCGGCCTTGTTGAAGTGGCTGACCACGGTCCGGGTGCCGTCCGGCCGTTCGCTCAACACCCGCACGGTGACCGCGCCGGGCACCCGGCCCAGCCCGGTGTAGCCGCCCGAGCGCAGGTCCACCACCAGCCCGTCCAACCCGGCGAGCACCGGCTCCAGCGCCGGGCGCCAGAACGCGGCGAGCGTCCCGCGCCCGGGCAGCGACGACCCCGCCGAGAGCCGGTACGCCGGCACCGGGTCGGCGGCGCGCAGCAGCCCGAACAGCGCCGACCCGACCACCAGCCGCTCGCCCGCTCGGGCCGCCGCCGCGCCCCGCAGCGACCCGGCGTCCAGCGCGTCGTAGAGCACGCCGGTGTAGCGGCGCAGCGCGGGCGCGGTCGGCGCGGACCAGAGCGCGGCGTTGCGCGCGATCTCGTCGTCCTGCCGTTCGGACAACCCCAGCGCGGCCCGGCTGGCCGGCACGTCGGCGGCCAGCGCCACCAGCTCGCCGGCCAGCTCCTTGCGCGCCGGGTTGAGGCCGGGGAAGGACAACCGATCCAGCTCCAGCGGCGGCCCGTCACCGCCGTCGCTCTTGGTCTCCGAGGGCGGCAGCAGGATCAACACGGGCGCGACGCTACAACAGATAGCGTCGTGTAAATGAGGTTCCTTGCCCGGATTCGGTGATCCAGGTGCTGTGTCCCTGCGGGACACCCGCACCCGGGCAACCGCAAGGCTGTGTCTGATTCGGAGTCCCCGATACCGGGTTTGTATCGGGGGCGACGACCTTCGGTCGACGACGCTGTGCCTTGCGGGGACACCCCGCACCCCGGGGACGGGGCGCCGCCTGGGCGCCGAAGGCGGGTAAGACGACCTCGTTTACACGGCGCTAGTGCGCCTGACCGGCGCGGCACAAGTCCGGCGTCCCTGGTTCAGGGGCTGGGTTCCGCCGTGCCGACGACACTGCGGCTGTGCACGGTGAGCTCGTGTGGGTCGCGGTCGTCGTCGATCCCGAAGCTGATGATCCGCTCGGGGTGGATGCGGATGATGGCTCCGTCGTACCTGCCGCCCGGTTCGGCGGACGCCTTGATCGCCTCGGCATGCCCTCGGATCTCGACACAGCGCACTCGCCACGGGTCGACCGAGGCGAGGTCGTCGACGACGAAGGCCACCCGCCCGTTGTCGGCGACGTTGTGGAACTTCCTGCTGGTGGCCATGCTGATGCCGGCCACGTCGAAGCAGCCGGTGCCAGGGTCGAACGTGTAGCAGACCGGGCTGACCTGAAGGGTGCCGTCAGGGTGAACCGTGGCAATTCGGCCCAGCCGCTGGGAGGCCAGGTAGATGATCTCAGCCGCGGTGAAGGACATGGGGGACTCCTACGGTAGGGGGACGTTGTGAACCTGTCGCCACCTCCTCCCCGGATCGACCAGGGTCCCGCCGTCCATCCTGCGACGTACTTCTCGGATGCGGGATTCGGAGTTCCGGGTGCGATGCTAGCAGCAGAACGTGCCCGGGCCGGGGTGTTTCACGTACCCGGGACCGACTTGCCGTTGAGGTGCTTTCGCGTCTGCATCTTGAGGTTGGCGCAGTCCAGGGCGGGGTTGTCATGGGGGCAGTCCCGCATGTGCTCGAGGTAGTTCCGCGCCGTGCGCAGCCGTTCGAGCTGGGCTTCGATCTCGTCGATTCGTCCGGACACGACCGCTCGCCAGTCGGTGGTCTCGGTGCGGCCGCGCAGCACACGTTCGATCTCGTTCAAGCTCATCTGCCCGGTGGCCTGCCACATCTGGATCAACGCGACGCGATGACACTGCGCGGCGTCGTAGCGGCGCTGGCCGCCGCGGCGTCGTGCGCTGACCAGCCCGCGACGCTCCCAGTAGTGCAGCGTCGACAGCGGTAGTCCAAGCCGATCGGCGAGCTCGCGGATGCTCATGTCGCCGTCGGCCGGCGCTGTGGCCATGTGCTCAGTTTGAACTCAACCTGGGTTGAGCGGCAATGCTCGGAGCATGGACACCCTTGACGAGTCCGCGCGCGAGCGGCACCTCCGCTCGATCGCTCCGGCGACCGCGTCCGCCGTGCTGGTGGTGGACTCGCGACCTGCTACGGGATCGTCACCAGCTCCCAGCGACTCATCGAGGCCTGGTCCCGATGAGACACAGCGCGGCCCCCCGCCGCGCCGACGCCGCCGTCAGTGCGCCTGACCGACGCAGAACACGTTCCCTTCCGGGTCGGCCAGCGTCGTCCAGTCCAGCCCCGGCACCACGCCGACCTGGTCGTATGCGACGCTCGCCCCGAGCGACACCAGCCGCTCCACCTCGGCCACCCGGTCGTTCGTCTCGAAGTCGACGTGCACCCGGTTCTTGCCGACCTTCGGCTCCGGCACCTTCTGGAAGGCCAGCCTGACCTGCCCCTCGCCGGCCGGGGCCAGCATCACGAACTCGCCCCAGTCCTGCGCGACCGCCGTGTCCACCGCCGCCGACCAGAACGCCGCCAGCTTCTGAGGGTCCGCACAGTCGATGGTGACCATGCCCATTCTGATTCCCATGCGCCGGACAGTAACCGGGCGGACCGACAGAACCCTGTCATCGCTACGCTTCCACGGGTGTTCACCAGGATGTCCTCGCTGTTCCTGCGCACCCTGCGCGACGACCCCGCCGACGCCGAGGTGCCCAGCCACCGGTTGCTCGTGCGCGCCGGCTACGTCCGGCGGATAGCCCCGGGGGTCTACTCCTGGCTGCCGCTGGGCCTGCGCGTGCTGGCCAACATCGAGCGGGTGGTGCGCGAGGAGATGGACGCCATCGGCGGCCAGGAGATCCGGTTCCCCGCGCTGCTGCCCCGCGAGCCCTACGAGGCCACCAGCCGGTGGACCGAGTACGGGCCGAACCTGTTCCGGCTCAAGGACCGCAAGGGCGCCGACTATCTGCTCGGACCCACCCACGAGGAGCTGTTCGCGCTCACCGTGAAGGGCGAGTACAGCTCGTACCGGGACTTTCCGGTGATCCTCTACCAGGTCCAGATCAAGTACCGGGACGAGGAGCGCCCGCGCGCCGGCATCCTGCGCGCCAGGGAGTTCGTCATGAAGGACTCCTACTCCTTCGACCTCTCGGACCAGGGGCTGGTGGACTCGTACAACCTGCACCGGGGCGCCTACATCAAGCTGTTCGACAGGCTCGGGCTGAAGTACGTCATCGTGTCCGCGATGTCCGGCGCCATGGGCGGCTCGGCGTCCGAGGAGTTCCTGGCCGAGTCGGAGACCGGCGAGGACACCTTCGTGCGCAGCACCGGGTCGGACTACGCGGCCAACGTGGAGGCGGTCACCACGCCGGCGCCCCCGGAGCAGCCCATCGAGGACAAGCCGGCCGCCGTGGTGCACCACACCCCGGACACGCCGACCATCGAGACGCTCGTCGACTTCCTGAACCGGCAACAGCTCGGCGGCCGGACCTTCACCGCCGCCGACACGCTGAAGAACGTGCTGGTCAAGACCCGCGCGCCGGGCTCGACGGAGTGGAAGCTGCTCGGCGTCGGGGTGCCCGGCGACCGCGAGGTGGACATGAAGCGGCTGGAGGCGTCGGTCGCGCCGGACGAGGTGGCGCTGCTCGACGACGCCGACTTCGCCGCGCACAGCTTCCTGACCAAGGGCTACATCGGCCCCGGCGCGCTGGCCGGCAACGGCGTGCGCTACCTGGTCGACCCCCGGATCGTGCGCGGCACGGCGTGGGTGACCGGCGCGGACAAGCCGGACCACCACGTGATCGACCTGGTGTGCGGGCGCGACTTCACCCCGGACGGGACGATCGAGGCCGCCGAGGTGCGCGCCGGCGACCCGTCCCCGGACGGCACCGGCACGCTGGTCGCGGCCAGGGGCATCGAGATCGGGCACATCTTCCAGCTCGGCCGCAAGTACACCAACGCGTTCGAGGTGGACGCGCTCGGCCAGGACGGCAAGCCGATCCGGATCACCCAGGGCTCCTACGGCGTCGGGGTGTCCCGGCTGGTCGCCGCGATCGCCGAGCAGTCGCACGACGCCGACGGGCTGATCTGGCCCCGCGAGGTGGCCCCGGCGGACGTGCACGTGGTGATCGCCGGCAAGTCCGACGAGATCCGGGCCGGCGGGGAGAAGCTGGCAGCCGACCTGGACGCGGCCGGCGTGAACGTGCTGCTGGACGACCGCGGCGCCACCCCCGGGGTGAAGTTCGCCGACGCCGAGCTGATCGGGGTGCCGACCATCGTGGTGGTCGGGCGGGGCCTGGCCAACGGCGTGATCGAGGTCAAGGACCGGCGCACCGGCGAGCGGGTCGAGGTCCCGGTGGACACCGCCGTGGCCCACCTGACCGAGCTGGTCCGCGGCTGACGCTCAGCGCCCGGCCACCTCGGTCACCTCGACGCTGCCGAGGATCTCGGTCACCATCCGGTCGGTCACCGGCACCGGCGCGCCCGGCCCGCCGCCCTCGGCGTCGTGCTGGACCACGAGCATGAGCACGCCGCGCCCGCCCGCCTCGCCGACCCTGGACGAGGGCAGCGCGAGCACCCGGATCTGCCCGCGCAGCCCGGGGCAGCCGTCGGTGGCCGAGGAGCGCACGGTGACCAGCGAGGCCGAGCCGCTGAGCGAGCCGACAGTGATCGGGGTCGGGGCGCTCCCGGTGGCCGCCGAGCCCGCGCCGTAGAAGCTCTTGGCGAACAGCGGCCCGAAGTCGCGCGCGGCGTCCTCGGTGCGGGCGTCCACGCCGTCGCGGCGGACCAGGAAGGCGGCGCCGACGGTGGCCCTGACCCGGGCGTGGCCGCCACAGGAGTAGCGCGCCGAGGTGGCCACCCCGTCCAGCGCGACGCCGTTCGTCGAGGTCTCCGGCCGGCCCGGGCCGGGCGTCCAGTCCGTCGGCACCCGGTAGCTCAGCCCGCTGGCCCTGATCAGCTGCCCGTCCGCGTCGCCGCCCGCCTGCTGGCGAGCCACCAGCACCGCCCCGACCGCGCCCAGCAGCATCACCACACCGAGCGCGATCATCACCCGGAGCGGCCAGCGGCGCGCGGCGGTGGCCGGGCCCGGGGTCCAGGGTTCCGGCGGCGGGTCCAGGCCGGCCGGCGGCTCGGTGACCCGTTGTACCGGGGCGATCAGCGCGGCCGGGTCGCGCCGGGCGCCCGGGTGGGTGGGGCCGGCGGGCGTGCCGAGCAGCGGGAAGCCGGTGGGCTCGCCGTAGCTGGGCGTGGCCGGCCCGAACCCGGTGGCGACCAGGCCCTTCGGGTGCGGCATCGGCCGGGGCGGACCCGCGAACGGGTCGATGCCGCGAGCGGGGCGCTGAGACGGCCTCGGCATCGTCACGGACGGCACGGTATCGGCCGGCCGCGGTGCCGGGAGGCGGTTCGGAGAAATCTCAGGCCGGCAGGAAGGAGAGCCGCACGGTTCGGGTCCCGTTGTCGACATTCGTGTCGATCAGGCACAGCGACTGCCAGGTGCCCCACGCCGGCCGGCCGGCCAGCACCGGCACGCTCATCGACGGCGCGACCAGCGCGGGTAGCACGTGGTCGCGGCCGTGCCCAGGGCTGCCGTGGCGGTGCGTCCACCTGTCGTCGGCGGGCAGCAGCGAGCGCAGCGCGGCCAGCAGGTCCTCCTCGCTGCCGGCGCCGGTCTCGATGACGGCCAGGCCGGCGGTGGCGTGCGGCACCCAGGCGTGCAGCAGACCGTCGGCGCCGGCGTGCTCGCCCAGGAACGCCGTCACCCGGTCGGTGAGGTCGACGACGGCCTCCCGGTTGCCGGTGCGGACCTCGAACTCCTCGCTGTGCACACTCGCGACGCTACCCCGCCGGGCGTTGCGCTCAGGGTCGGTGGGCGGCGGCGCGCCGTTCTAGGCTCACCGCCATGCGCTCGGCATTCGGACAGCAATTCGACGTGCCCGACGGGTACCTCAACACCGCGAGCATCGGCATGCCCCCGGTGGCGGTCGCGGAGGCGGTGGCGCAGGCGGTGCGGCAGTGGCGGGTCGGGGCCGGGCGCTCGCACGACTTCGACGAGCCGGTCGCGGTGGCCAGGGCCGCGTTCGCCGAGCTGGTCGGGGTCGGTGTCGAGCGGGTGGCGATCGGCTCGGCGGTGTCCGCACTGGCCGGGCTGGTCGCCGCCAACCTGGCCGACGGCGCCACCGTGGTGGTGGCCAGGGGCGAGTTCACCAGCGTCACCTTCCCGTTCGCCGCGCAGGCCGGCCGGGGCGTCACGGTCACCGAGGTCGAGCTGTCCGAGGTCCCGGCCGCCGCCGTCGGGGCGGACATGGTCGCGGTCAGCGCCGTGCAGTCCGCCGACGGCGCCGTGCTCGACCTCGACGCGCTGCGCGACGCGGCCTCCCGCGCGGGCACCCGGGTGCTGCTGGACGTCACCCAGGCGGTGGGGTGGCTGCCGCTGTCGGTGGGATGGGCGGACGCCGTGGTCGCCGCCGGGTACAAGTGGCTGCTCTCACCGCGCGGCGCGGCCTGGATGGCGGTGTCCGAGCGGCTGCGGGCCGAGCTGACGCCGAACAACGCCGGCTGGTACGCGGGCGAGCAGCCGTGGGGGAGCACCTACGGGCTGCCGGCGCGCCTGGCCACCGACGCGCGGCGGCTGGACACCTCGCCGGCCTGGCTGTGCCACGTCGGGGCGGCGGCCGCGCTGCCCTGGCTGGCCTCGCTGGACCTGGACAAGGTCAGGGCGCACTGCGTCGGGCTGGCCAACGAGCTGCGCGCCGAGCTGGGCGAGCCGCCGGGCGACTCGGCGATCACGGTGGTGGACCGGCCGGACGCGGTGGAGCGGCTGACCGACGCCGGCGTGGTGGTCAGTGCCCGCCGAGGCGCGGCCCGGCTGGCGTTCCACCTGTACAACACGGAGGCCGACGTGCGCCGCGCCCTGAGCGCCCTGCGTGGCTGAGGAGTATCAGCCGCCGCGTACCTACCTGTGGCGCCGCACACCCCGCACCATGTGCGACGCGCCAACAAGCCATGCGGCGCCCGGTGAGCTACGGGGCTCCGGGGAAGGGGGGTACCACCGGCTTGGTGTCCAGTTGGGCTGACCAGCGGGCGCCGCGTACCGCCGCGTCGACCAGCGCGTCGAGCGCCATGTGCCGCAGCCCGGGGTCGTCGCAGCGCTCCAGGACCGAGCGCCAGGCCGTCGCCGCGTCGGACTCGGCGGTGACCGCGAGCCGCATCGCGGACGGCTGGTCGGTCACCGGCGCCGGGACCCGGTAGGCGGGCTCGGCGGGCGCCGGGCGGACGCCGGAGTCGGTGAGCACCCGGATGGTGGTGTCGCGGCGCGCCCGGTGGGTGGTCAGGTCCTCGCGCAGCCGGCGGTCCATGTTGCTGCCCAGGAACGCCCCGATCAGGCCGTAGCACCAGACCGCCGCGTGCTCGGCGCCCAGCGCGGTCTGCACGGCGGCGGTGGTCTCCGGGTCCGGCCTCGGGGGACCGCTGGCCGGGGCGGGGGAGGCGGGCGGGATCCTCGGCGCGGGGGAGTCTCCCGCCGCCGGTGCCGCGTTCGGCTCCGGGGTGGGGGCCGGGGTGCCCTGGGCGGACGGGCCGGCGCGCCCGCTTCGGGGGAGGTCTCGGCGGTCGTCGCCGGGCGGCTCCGGGGTGGGGCTGCTCATCCGAGAACCTCGCGGTAGGCGGCACAGCAGGCGGCGATCGAGCCGACCAGCCCGGCCTGCCGGCGGGGCAGCCGGGGCACGGCGGCGGCGGCCTCGCGGCGGGCGTCGTCCAGCGCCGTACGTACCCGGGACAACGCCTGCTTGGCGTCCTGGGACGGCGGCGGTCCCTGGGCGGCGGGCGGGGGAGCCGGGTTGGCGGTCTCGCCCAGCTCGACGCCCAGCGCCTGGGCGTGTTGGCGGCGGGCGTCGGCCACCGGAGCGAGCCGGGCGGACAGCTGCGCCCCGAGCGCCGGGTCGGCCCGCAGCGCGTCGAGCATCGCGGCGTCCGCCCTGGCCCGCGCGGCCAACGCCGTCAGCGGGTCCGGTTCGCTCCGGCCACACCCGGCCAGCAGTCCCGTCGCCGAGACGGTCGCCGCGCCGATCACGGACGCGGCCACGGCGAGCAGGACGGGGCGGCGGGGCAGCCCGGCACCGGGCGGGCGCGGATGCTCGGGAACGGCCACGTCCGGTGATCCTGCCAGGCGCGCCTCACACGGCCGGAGCGTGCATGGGCGAACGCGCGCGCCAGGTACGCCAGTCCTGGTCCTTCGGCGCGATACCCTGAGACCCCGCTCACTGGCCGAACCCTCGGTCGCGGGCGGCCCGTGCGGAGCTCGACGTCCCAGGCAAGGCCGAAGCGAAACCGGGAGATCAGCAGAGGATCCGAGACCGAGGAGTCGACCGAATGGCCCGTCCCCAGACCGAGCAGCTCTGCGCGGCGGTGCGTCCCGCCGTGGAGCGCGCGGTGGCCTCGGTCGGCTTCGACCTCGAGGAGATCGACATCCGGCCGGCGGGGCGCCGCAAGCTGGTGCGCGTGGTGGTCGATGCCGACTCGGGAGTCGGGCTGGACGACATCGCCACGCTCAGCCGGCGCGTCGGCGCCGAGCTGGACCAGCACGACGAGGTGCTCGGCGGGCCGTACACCCTCGAGGTGACCTCGCCCGGGGTGGATCGGCCGCTGACCGCGCAACGGCACTGGCGGCGGGCTCACCTGCGCCTGGTCGAGGTGTCGCTGCGGGATGCTGACAAGATCACCGGTCGAGTGGGCGACGCCGGTGAGGACGCGGTCCAGCTCCTGGTCGACGGGGTCCTGCGCGAGGTGCGCTACGCCGACGTGGACCGGGCCTCGGTGGTTGTCGAGTTTCGGCAGCCGCCGGCGGCCGAGCTGCGGGCGCTGACCGGTGACGCACACGAGGGCGACCGAGACGGCGGCGGGGAAGTTGCGGAGGAACAGAAGTGAACGTCGACATCGCCGCGCTGCGGGCCATCGAGCGCGACAAGGACATACCGTTCGACACGGTGATCGAGGCCATCGAGACCGCGCTGCTGACCGCCTACAAACATACCGAGGGCCACCATCAGCAGGCGCGCATCGACATCGACCGCAAGACCGGTCTGGTCCGGGTGTTCGCCCAGGAGCTGGCCGAGGACGGTCAGCTGGTCCAGGAGTGGGACGACACGCCGGAGGGGTTCGGCCGGATCGCGGCCACCACCGCCCGCCAGGTCATCCTGCAGCGGCTGCGCGACGCCGAGCACGAGCGCACCTACGGCGAGTTCTCCGCCAAGGAGGGCGAGATCGTCGCGGGCGTGGTGCAGCGTGACGTGCGGGCCAACGCGCGCGGCGTGGTGGTGGTGCAGCTGGGGGCCACCGAAGGGGTGATCCCGGCGGCCGAGCAGGTGCCCGGCGAGCGGTACGAGCACGGCGAGCGGATCCGGTGCTACGTGGTCGGGGTCTCCCGGGGCGGCCGGGGCACCCAGATCACCCTGTCCCGGACGCACCCGAACCTGGTGCGCAGGCTGTTCGCGCTGGAGGTCCCCGAGCTGGTGGACGGCTCGGTGGAGATCTGCGCGGTGGCCAGGGAGGCGGGCCACCGGTCCAAGATCGCGGTCAAGGCCACGATCCCGTCGGTGAACGCCAAGGGCGCCTGCATCGGCCCGATGGGCCAGCGGGTGCGCAACGTGATGAGCGAGCTGGCCGGTGAGAAGATCGACATCGTGGACTGGTCGGACGACCCGGCCGAGTTCGTCGGCAACGCGCTGTCACCGGCCAAGGTGGTATCTGTCACAGTTCTCGACCCGAGGGCGAAGACGGCCCGGGTGGTGGTGCCCGACTTCCAGCTGTCGCTGGCGATCGGCAAGGAGGGACAGAACGCCAGGTTGGCGGCCCGGCTGACCGGCTGGCGGATCGACATCCGCAGCGACGCCGGCCCGAGGGCGGTGGCCGACCCGACGACCTCGGTGCCGCATCCACCCGCCACCGGATCGATCGCCTAAACCTCGGTGATCAGGCACAAGCGGCCCGGATCGGCCCGGGCCGGAATTCGCGCGGCCCGAGGGCCGTTGTGTTCACAGGCGTGAACATGAGCGGTCAAGCCGGACGCGCTACACTTTCGGTGGCCTTGAGCCGCGACCAAGATCCCGCGCGCGAGTCTCCGGACCGGACGCCACGTACGGCCCCGGTGCGCACGTGTGTCGGGTGTCGGTCACGGTCCGAGGCCACCGGGTTGTTGCGTGTCGTCGAGGTCTCCGGGGCAGTCGTTCCGGATCCGAGACGGCGGCTTCCCGGTCGAGGTGCCTGGCTGCACCGCGACCTGGACTGCCTGCGTCGCGCGGAGCGGCGGAGGGCGTTCCCGAGGGCGCTGCGCGTCCCCGGTCCGCTCGCCGTCGAGGCCGTGTGGCAGTACCTTCAACCCAGACCGAAGTGCGAGACCGTCTCGCACCTGGATCACGAGAGTCAGGTCGACCCGTCATGAGCCAGCCGTGAAGATCGCACCATGAACGTGCTGCGACAGTAGAACGAGGTCGTGCGGGATCCTGCCGCCCGGCCTTTCGAGCAAGAGGAGAGCAGTGGCAGGCAAGGCCCGCGTACACGAGCTCGCGAAAGAGCTCGGCGTAACCAGCAAGCAAGTTCTGAGCAAGCTGCAAGACCTCGGCGAGTACGTGAAGTCGCCGTCCTCCACCGTGGAAGCACCGGTCGCCCGCAAGCTGCGGGAGGCGATGGCCGGCGGCTCCGGTGGTTCCGGCGGCGGCAGGACACCGGGCCGAGGTCGTCGTCCGGGCTCCGGTCCGCGCCCGGCGGCGCCGAGCGCGGGTGGTGCTCCGGCGGCTCCCGCCCCGGCCAGGGACGACAGGAACGGCGCCGCCGCCGACGGTGGAGCCCCGGCCGACCGTGGCCAGGCCCGCCCGGCCGCCCCGGGTCCGCGTCCGGGCCCACGCCCGTCCGGGCCCCGGCCCTCGGCGCCGGCACCGTCGGCTCGACCCGGCCCGCCGCCGGCCGCCCGGCCCCAGGCACAACCGGCTCAGCCAGCGCAACCGGCCCAGCCGGCCGCCGCCGCGCAGCCCCCGGCCGCGCCCGCGCCGCCGCCCGCCGCGCCGCAGGCACCGGCTCCCGAGCAGCCGGCCGCCGCGGCCGGCGGTTCCGGCGGTGCTGACTCGACGGCCGTGGTGCCGCCGCGCCGGCAGGCCCCCAAGCCGGGCCCGCGCACGCCCAGGGTCGGCAACAACCCGTTCGGCGTCGGTTCCGGAGCGCCGCCGCAGCGCTCGCAGGCGCCGCGCCCCGGCCCGCCTCGCCAGGACCAGCCGCCGCGTCCCGGTGGCGGCGCCGGCAACAGGCCGTCCGGTGGCTCGCGGCCCGGGCCGTCCGGGCCGGGTGGCCCGCGTCCGAACCCCGGCATGATGCCGCCCCGGCCGAACCCGGGGATGATGCCCGGCCGTCCGGCCGGCGGTCCCGGCGGCGGCCGTGGCGGCCCCGGCGGCGGTAGGGGTGGCCCCGGCGGCCGTCCCGGCGGCGGTGGCGGTCGCCCCGGCGGTGGCGGCGGTGGCCGTCCCGGTGGTGGCGGCGGTTTCCGCGGCGGCGGCGGTGGCCCCGGCGCGGGCGCCCCGGCCGGCGGTGGCTTCCGAGGCGGCGGTGGTCGTCCCGGTGGCGGCGGCCGTGGTCGCGGTGGCGCGGCCGGCGCGTTCGGCCGTCCCGGCGGCCCGGCGCGCAAGGGCCGCAAGTCGAAGCGGCAGAAGCGCCAGGAGTACGACGCCATGCAGGCGCCCAGCGTCGGTGGCGTGCGGCTGCCCAAGGGCAAGGGCGAGGTCATCCGGCTGCCCAGGGGCGCGTCGCTGACCGACTTCGCGGACAAGATCAACGCGAACCCCGCGTCGCTGGTCCAGGTGTTGTTCCACCTCGGTGAGATGGTCACCGCGACCCAGTCGGTGGCCGACGAGGTGCTCGAGCTGCTCGGCACCGAGATGAACTACCAGGTCCAGGTGGTCTCCCCGGAGGAGGAGGACCGCGAGCTGCTGGACTCCTTCGACATCTCGTTCGGGGAGGACGCGGGCGACGACGAGGACCTCGAGGTCAGGCCGCCGGTCGTGACCGTCATGGGTCACGTCGACCACGGCAAGACCCGCCTGCTGGACGCGATCCGCAAGACCAACGTGGTCGCGACCGAGGCCGGCGGGATCACCCAGCACATCGGCGCCTACCAGGTGGCCACCGAGCTGGAGGGTGACGAGCGGCTGATCACCTTCATCGACACCCCAGGTCACGAGGCGTTCACCGCCATGCGTGCCCGGGGCGCCAAGTCCACCGACATCGCGGTCATCGTGGTGGCGGCGGACGACGGCGTGATGCCCCAGACGGTGGAGGCGATCAACCACGCCCAGGCGGCCAACGTGCCGATCGTGGTGGCCGTCAACAAGATCGACAAAGAGGGCGCCAACCCGGCCAAGATCCGCCAGCAGCTCACCGAGTACAACCTGGTGGCCGAGGAGTACGGCGGCGACACGATGTTCGTGGACATCTCCGCCCGCGAGAACATCAACATCGACCAGCTCCTCGAGGCGATCCTGCTCACCGCGGACGCCGCGCTGGACCTGCGGGCCAACCCGAACATGGAGGCCCAGGGCGTGGCGATCGAGGCGCACCTGGACCGAGGCCGCGGTCCGGTGGCCACCGTGCTGGTGCAGCGCGGCACGCTGCGGATCGGCGACTCCGTGGTGGCCGGGGACGCCTCCGGCCGGGTACGGCGGATGCTCGACGAATACGGCGGGGACGTCTCCGAGGCGCTCCCGTCCCGTCCGGTCCAGGTCATCGGGTTCACCTCGGTGCCCGGCGCCGGCGACACCTTCCTGGTCGTCGACGAGGACCGGGTGGCCCGCCAGATCGCCGACCGCCGCCGCGCGCGGGAGCGCAACGCCGAGCTGGCCTCGCGCCGCAAGCGGGTCAGCCTGGAGGACCTGGACGCCGCGCTGAAGGAGACCGACAGCCTCAACCTGATCATCAAGGGTGACAACTCGGGTACCGTCGAGGCGCTCGAGGAAGCCCTGATGAAGATCGAGGTCGGGGACGACGTCGAGCTGCGGGTGATCCACCGCGGCGTCGGTGGCATCACCGAGGGCGACATCAACCTCGCCATCGCGGACAACACCATCGTGCTCGGGTTCAACGTCCGGGCCGAGGGCAAGGCCACCGAGCTGGCCAACCGCGAGGGCGTGGAGATCCGCTACTACTCGGTGATCTACCAGGCCATCGACGAGATCGAGCAGGCCCTGCGCGGCATGCTCAAGCCGGAGTACGAGGAGGTCGAGCTGGGCCGCGCGGAGGTCCGCGAGGTGTTCCGCTCGTCCAAGGTCGGCATGATCGCCGGCTGCATGGTCCTCTCCGGCGAGATCCGGCGCAACGCCCGCGCCCGGCTGCTGCGGGACAACGTCGTGGTGGTGGAGAACCAGCCGGTCAGCTCGCTGCGGCGGTTCAAGGACGACGTGGTCGAGGTCCGCGAGGGCTTCGAGTGCGGTCTCACCCTCGGTTCGTACAACGACATCAAGGTCGGTGACGTCATCGAGACGTTCGAGATGCGGGAGAAGCCGAGGGCGTAACGGTCGAACGAGGGGGCGGGGAGCCACCGCCCCCTCGGGGCCGATCACCATGTACGTAGGAGCGTTGGAGCTGGACGTGCTGTTCGGCGACGTCGGCTCGCTGAAGCGGAAGCGGTCACTGGTCCGCCCGCTGCTGGCCGAGCTGCGCCGCCGCCACGAGGTGGCCGTCGCCGAGGCCGGCCACCTCGACCTGCACCGGCGGGCGTTGATCGGGGTGAGCTGCGTGGCCCCGGACGCCGGCCATGTGATCGAGGTGTTGGATCAGTGCGAGCGGATGGTGGCCGCTCGTCCGGAGCTGGAGCTGCTCTCCGCCCGGCAGCGGATCATCGGCCCGCACGACGAGTGACGGACGGGGATGAGCACCATGGTGGACCACGCGAGGGCCAGCCGGCTGGCGAAGCGGATCGCGCAGATCGTGGCGTCCGCGCTGGAGCACGAGGTGAAGGACCCCCGGCTGGCGAAGGTCACGATCACGGATGCGCGCGTCACCGGTGACCTGCACGACGCCACGGTGTACTACACGGTGCTGGGCGAGACGGTGGACGCCGAGCCGGACGTCAACGGCGCCGCCGCCGCGCTGGCCAGCGCCACCGGCGTGCTGCGCTCGATGGTGGGCCAGCGCACCGGCGTCCGGTTCACCCCGACGCTGACGTTCGTGCGCGACGCCGTCCCCGAGGCCGCGAGCCGGTTCGACGAGCTGCTCGCCCAGGCCCGCGACTCCGACGCCCAGGTGGCCAGGCTGGCCGCCGGCGCGAAACCGGCCGGCGACGCCGACCCCTACCGGGCGCCGCGCGAGGAACCCGACGAGGCCTGACCCGACCCGTGAGTGGCTAGGGGCGTCATAGCACCCTTAGCCACTCACGGGTGCGGCGGCGGCCGGTGGCTCGACCGGCGGCCCGAGGAGCAGGCCGCCGTTGACCTCGACGGTCTGCCCGGTGATCCATCGGGCGTCGTCGGAGGCGAAGAACGCGACCGCGTCGCCGACGTCGGCCGGCTGCCCCGGTCGGCCGAGGGCGACCATGGTGGAGACCTGGCGCGCGGCCTCGGGGTCGTCGAGCCAGGAGTTCATGTCGGTGGCGGTGATGCCGGGGGAGACCGTGTTCACCGTGATCCCGCGCGCGCCGGCGGACTGGGCCAGGGACCGTCCCAGCACGTTGAGCGCGCCCTTGGTCATCGCGTAGACCGTCTCCGGGGTGGCGAACCAGGTGGCCCCGGAGGACACGTTGACGATCCGGCCGCCGTCGGGCATGAGGCGCAGCGCGCGCTGGGTGATGAAGAACGGCGCCCGCACGTTGACCGCGAACAACCGGTCGAACTCCTCCGGCGTCGCGGCCTCCATGGTGGCCGTGCGGGTGATGATCGCCGCATTGTTCACCAGGATGTCCAGCGGTCGCTCGCCCAGGCCGGCGGCCAGCCCGGCGAACAGCGCGTCGACGTCGCCGGGGACGCCGAGCTCGGCCCGCACGGCGAAGGCCTCCCCGCCCCGGTTGCGGATCGTCGCGACCGTGTCCGCCGCCGCGGCCTCGTTGCCGCCGTAGTGCACGGCGACCAGCGCACCCTCCTCGGCCAGCCGCAGCGCGACGGCGCGCCCGATGCCCCGCGACGCCCCGGTCACCAACGCCGTCCTGCCGTCCAGTTTCCCCACGTCGACGCCTCCCGCCCTGATGTTAGGGAACGTTCCCTAACGTAATCACCGTATACTTCGGCCCGTGGCACGACAACCGGGACCGCCGCGCCGGACCTCGGCGCAGACGCGCGAGCACATCCTCCAGGTGGCCCACGAGCTGTTCTACTGGCGCGGCATCAGGGCCACCGGGGTCGACACCGTCGCCGCAGAGGCGGGCATCGCGCCGACCACGCTCTACCGGCTGTTCGACTCGAAGGACGACCTCGTCGCGGCCTACGTGGAGCGGGCCGGCGAGGAGCAGCGGCGGCGCATCCTGGACGCGGTGGCCGACGACGGGCGGCACCCCCGGGAACGGATCATGGCGCTGTTCGACGTGCTGGAGGCCGAGCTACCGCCGTCGTCCCGGTGCCGGGGCTGCGTCTTCCTGATGACGCTCACCGAGGTGCCCGACCAGGCGCTGCCCGCCCACCGGCACGCGGTGGCCATGAAGGCCTGGATCCGCGCCACCGTCCGCGCCCTCACCGCCGAGCTGGCGAACACCACCCCCGTCGACGACCCGACCCTGCTCGCCGACCGGCTCGTGCTCGTCATGGAAGGCTTCACCGCGTCCGCCCACGCGCTCGGCCCCGACGGCCCGGCGGGATGCGCCCGCGCGCTCGCCGAGCACCTCCTGGACCAGGCCTCGGCGGCCGGCTCAGGACGGGGGACCGGGTAGCTCGCGAACCGCGCCGAGCAGGTCGGGCGCGGACAGCGCCAGCCACAGCTCGAGGCGGTCCCTCGGCGTGTCCAGGCGGCGGCCGGCCACCCGCTGCGCGGTCCTCAGCCGGGCGCGCAGGGTGTTGCGGTGCACTCCGAGCGCGGCGGCCGCCGCCTCCAGGTTGGAGTCCGCGTCCAGGTACGCGCGCAGCGACGCGGCCAGGCCGGTGCCGGTGCGGCGGTCGTAGTCGTGCAGCGGCGCGAGCACCGTCGAGGTGAACGAGGCCAGCGCGCCCGGGGCGAGGCCGTCGCGCAGCAGCGACCACGCCGACACGTCGTCGGCGTGCGCATAGCCCGGCGCCCGGGGGAGCAGGTCCCTGGCCCTGGCCACCGCGGCGGGCAGGTCGGCGGCGGTGGGCGCGGTGGCCGCGCCGGCCCGGACCTCGACCCCGCCGAGCTCGGCCACCCGCTCGCGCAGCCTCGGACCCAGCCGGGGCCGGGCCAGCGGCAGCACCGCCACCAGCCCGTCCGCCTCGGGGCGCAGCAGCACCCGGTCGCGGACCTCGGCCCGTCCGATGATGTCGTCGAGGCCGTCCAGCGCCGGCGACAGCAGGTCGTTACCGGACAGCAGCATGACCTCGTACGGCGGATCGGGCAGCAGGCCCGGGTCCGGCTCGGCTTCGGAACCGTCCAGCAGCGGCGCGAACATCCTGGCCCGCTGCTCGTGCAGCCGGGACCGGACGGCGCGGATGCCGAGCATGGTGACGGCGAGCAGGGTCGCGGCGTGGGCGACCAGCAGCCGCTGGTGCGACGGGCCGGCGACCGCGAGCCAGCCGCGCGGACGGCCGGCGCCGCCCACGCTGTGCACCATCAGGTAGCTGCCCCGGTGCTGCTCCGCGACGGCGGCCCGTCCGCCGCCCCGGACCTCGGCGACCAGCTCGCGGGCCCGCCGGTGCCAGTCCTGCTCGCCCCTGGGATGCGCCGCGCGGACCCGGCCGCCCGCGTCGAGCAGCATCGCCTGGCCGTCGATGCCCCTGGCCAGGGCGCCGACGATCCCCGGGGCACCGGACCGCAGCGCGGCGCGGGCGACCGCCTCCTGCACGGTGACCGCCCGGCGCTCCGCGCGCACCGCCGCGTCCGAGTACCAGCCGGCCACCGCCTGGCTGACCGCGAGGAACGGGGTGGCGCCGAGCACCCCGACCACCGGGAAGTCCAGCTCCTCGGCGGTGGCCAGCACCTCGGGCGGCAGCGCGTCGAGCACCTCGGCGGCGAAGCCCAGCCCGGCGCACCCCGCCTCGGCCAGCCGCCGCACATAGTCCCGCCGGCCCGCCTCGCCGGCCGGAAGCCCCAGGCCGATGGTGAGCACCAGCTCGCCGCCGCGCAGCCACGGCACCGGGTCGGCCAGCTCGATCGCGTGCGCCCACCGGACCTCGCGGTGGATCCCACCGGCGCCGGCCAGCAGCCCGAGCTCCAGGCCGTCCATCCCCAGCAGCGCGTCGACGGTGAGCCGCCCCTGCTGTGCATCACGCACAAAAGAATCACGTTCGATGTACGAATCGTACGGCATGGCACGGCGCGGATGAGGGCTAGCGTGCGCCCATGAACACGCCAGCCCGGCGCGCGGCGCTCGCCGCGTTCGTCGGCACCACCATCGAGTGGTACGACTTCTACGCCTATGCGACGGCGGCCAGCCTGGTCTTCGGCACGCTGTTCTTCCCGCCCGGCACCAGCCCGTTCGTCGGCCTGATGGCCTCGTTCGCCACCTACGCGGTGGGCTTTTTGGCCAGGCCGCTGGGCGGTGTGGTGTTCGGGCACTTCGGCGACCGGGTCGGGCGCAAGGCCGCGCTGGTCACCACGTTGCTGATCATGGGGGTGGCCACCTTCGCGGTCGGCCTGCTGCCGACCTACGCCGCGGTGGGGGCGCTGGCGCCGGTGCTGCTGGTGGTGCTGCGGTTCGCGCAGGGGCTCGCGGTCGGCGGCGAGTGGGGCGGTGCGGTGCTGATGGCCGTCGAGCACGCGCCGGCGAAGAACAAGACCTTCTTCGGCTCGTTCGCGCAGTTGGGCAACCCGGCCGGGGCGCTGCTGGCCACCGGGTTGTTCGGGCTGCTCTCCGGCTACGGCGACGCCGCGCTGCGGGACTGGGGCTGGCGGCTGCCGTTCCTGCTCTCGGCGGTGCTGGTGCTGGTGGGGCTGGTGGTTCGGCTGAAGGTGGCCGAGTCGCCGGTGTTCCTGCGCGCAAGGGCCGACACCACAAGCCCCGAGCTGCCGGTGCGGGCCGCGCTGCGCGGCTCCTGGCGGACGATCCTGCGCGGCATCGGCGTGCTGCCGGTCGCGGTGGGCGGCTATTACATCGTGACCACGTTCCTGCTCGGCTACGCCACCACCGACCTGAAGGTGGACGAGCGGCTGGTGCTCGGCGGGCTGACGTTCGCCTCGTTCGTGGAGCTGGTGGCCACCGTGGGCCTGGCCTGGCTGGGCGACAGGTTCGGCGCCCGCCGGGTGGTGGTCGTCGGCCTCGTAGCGGTGGCGGTGCTGGCCGCGCCGCAGTTCCTGGTCATGTCCAGCGGCTCCACCGCGCTGATCTTCACGGTGCTGGCGGTGATGCGGCTGGTGCTGGCGGCCACCTACGGGCCGATCGCGGCGGTGCTGGCGCAGATGTTCCCGCCGGCCGCCCGCTACACCAGCATCTCGCTGTCCTACCAGGTGGCCGGCGCGATCTTCGGCGGCTTCTCGCCGCTGGTCTGCACCGCGCTGCTGGCCGCGTTCGGGGGCATCGCGCCGGTGGTGGCACTGCTGGTGCTGATGTGCCTGGTGAGCATCGGCTGCCTGGTCGGCGCGCCCCGGTTCCACGATCCCGCGCCCGCCGCCCGGACGGAGGAGGCCGCCGGTGCCTGACCTGCTGTTGCACAACGCGCGGGCGCTGACCATGGACGCGGACACCCCGCGCACGGACACGATCCTCGTCCGGGACAACCGCATACTTTCTCTGGGGAAGGACGCGCACCGCCGCGCGGACCCCGGCGCCCGGCGGATCGACGTGGGCGGGCGCACCGTGCTGCCCGGCTTCGTCGACCCGCACAACCACCTGCTGTCCACCGCCGAGTCGCTGGCCGCGCTGGACGTCCGCTATCCCACCGCGCGCAGCGTCGCCGACCTGACGAAGCTGGTGGCCGACGCGGCGGCGGACACCCCGCCCGGGCAGTGGATCCGAGGCTTCGGCATGGACGACGCGAAGTACCCCGAGGGCCGCCCCACCCGCCGCCAGCTCGACGACGCCACCACCGAGCACCCGGTGATCCTCTACCACGTCTCCGGGCACCAGGCGGTGGTCAACTCGACGGCGCTGGCCCTGCGCAACATCGGACGCGAGGTGGCCGACCCGCCGGGCGGGGCGTTCCTGCGCGACACCGACGGCGGGCCGACCGGCATGGTGCTGGACTCGGCCATGCAGCTGCTGCTGCCGCTCGCGGTCGAGATCGGCTGCCACGGCCCGAACTTCCACACCGACCTGCCGTTCGAGCACCTGGCCGGATGGTTGCGCGACGCCGGCCGGCACTACCTCGCGGCCGGCCTGACCACCGTGGCCGACCCCCAGGTCTCCGCGCGCGAGCTGCGCGTCTACCGGGCCGCGCGGGCCGGCGGCTGGCTGCCGGTGCGGACCGTCGCGATGCCGCTGTCGCACCAGCTCGACGCGCTGTCCCAGGTCGGCCTGGCCGGCCCGTTCGGCGACGACCGGCTCAGCCTGGGCGCGATGAAGTTCTACAGCGACGGCACCCTGATCGGCGGCACCGCCGTGTTCTCCGAGCCCTACGGCGAGCACGGCGAGCTGGCGGGCAGCCTCTACTGGCCCGCCGAGCAGCTCGCCGACCTGGTGGAACGGGCCGCGCGCGCGGGCTGGCGGGTGGCCATCCACACCCAGGGCGACCTGGCCATGGAGAACTCGCTGCGGGCCATCGAGGCGGGCGCCCGCGCGTACGGAGCCGACTTCCGCCCGCGTATCGAGCACTGCGGCTACCCCACGCCCGCACAGATCAGGCGGTTCGCCGGGCTCGGCGTGATCCCGGTGAACCAGCCCAACTTCCTCCACGACAGCGGCGGTGACTTCCTGCGCCGGCTGGGCTCGCGGGCGCACCGCCTGCAGCCGATTCGCGAGGAGCTGGACGCCGGGCTGGCGCCGGCGCTGTCCAGCGACTCGTTCGTGTCCAGCCTGCGCCCGCTGGAGACGATCACCAACGCCGTCACCCGCCGCACCCGGGAGGGCGGGGACATCGGCGCCGAACAGGCCATGACGCTGCCGGAGGCGCTGCGCGCGCACACCCTGGACGCGGCGTACGCGCTGGGCATGGAGGACCGGATCGGCTCGCTGACCCCGGGCAAGCTGGCCGACATCGTGGTCCTGGACGCCGACCTGGAGGCGCAGCCGCCGGACCGGATCCGCGAGCTGGGCGTCCGGCTGACCGTCCTCGACGGCCGGGTCGCCACCGAGTGACTTCGGCCACTCCCGGCGGCCCGCGCGGTCGTGGTTGTCGGGGTCGCGCGGCAGGCTGAGCGGCGTGGGGGAGCCGCGAACTGAGAACGCCGGCGCGCGCGAGGTGCTCCGGCTGGCGGTGCCGGCGCTGCTGGTGCTCGCCGCCGAGCCGCTGTACCTGCTGGTGGACACGGCGGTGGTGGGGCACCTGGGCGCGGTGCCGCTGGCCGGGCTGGCGATCGGCGCGGTGCTGCTCGCCCAGGTGTCGACCCAGCTGACGTTCCTGTCCTACGGCACCACCGCCCGGGCGGCGCGGCTGCACGGCGCCGGGCGGCGCACCGACGCGATCGTGGAGGGCGTGCAGTCGACCTGGCTGGCGCTGGGCATCGGGGTGCTGCTGGTGGTCATCGGGCAGCTGGTGGCCGGCCCGGTCGCCAGGGGGCTGGCCGGTGGGACCGGTCCGGTGGCGGACGCGGCGATCTCCTGGCTGCGGGTGGCGCTGTTCGGCGCGCCGCTGGTGCTGGTCACCATGGCCGGCAACGGCTGGATGCGCGGGCTGCAGGACACCGCCCGCCCGATGCGCTACGTGCTGGTCGGCAACGGGCTCTCCGCGCTGGCCTGCCCGCTGCTGGTGTACGGGCCGGGGCCGCTGCCGGAGCTGGGGATGGTCGGCTCGGCGGTGGCCAACGTGGCCGGGCAGGTGGTCGCGGCCGTGCTGTTCGGCAGGGCGCTGCTCTCCGAGCGGGTGTCGCTGGCGCCGGTGCCGGCGGTGCTGCGCGGCCAGCTCACCATGGGCCGCGACCTGGTGCTGCGCAGCCTCGGCTTCCAGGCCTGCTACCTGTCCGCCGCCGCGGTCGCGGCCCGCTTCGGCGCCGCCCCGGTCGCGGCGCACCAGGTGGTGCTGCAGCTGTGGAACTTCCAGGCCCTGGTGCTGGACTCGCTGGCCATCGCGGCGCAGTCGCTGATCGGCGCGACGCTCGGGGCCGGCGGCGCGAGCCGGGCGCACGCGCTGGCCTGGCGGGTGACCCGCTACGGGCTGGTGCTGGGGTGCGCGTTCGGAGTGATCTTCGCCGCGCTGGCCGGGGTGCTGCCGCGCGCGTTCACCAACGACCAGGCGGTGCTCGACGCGATGCCGGTGGCCTGGTGGTTCTTCGTGGCGCTGCAGCCGATCGCGGGCGTGGTGTTCGCGCTGGACGGGGTGCTGCTCGGCGCCGGGGACGCGGGCTTCCTGCGTACCGCCACGCTGCTCGGCGCCGGCCTCGGTTTCCTGCCGCTGATCTGGGCTTCCCTGGCGTTCGGCTGGGGGCTGGCCGGCATCTGGACCGGCCTGGCTATGTTCATGCTGGTCAGGCTGGCCAGCGTGGTCGCGCGCACCCACTCCGGATCGTGGGCGGTGCTCGGCGCGGTGCGCTCCTGACCAGTCGGAGCGCCCCGTCTCGGTACCGGAGTGATCATGTCGCTGACCAGCTACGTTCGTCGGCTCGCGGCGGGAGAGCGGCACTGCAAGGTGATCGTCGAGGTGGCCGACCTCGGCGCGGCGGGCTGGCGTCGGCTCACCGCCGACCCGGAGCTGCGCTGGCGTCGGATCACCGGCGCCCGGCTGGGCACCGCCGCGCTGCGCCGCCGCCGGGGGCGGGCCGAGCCGGCGCCCAGGACCGACGCCGCCGCACCGGTCCCCGCCCTGCTGGAGGCCTCCGGGGTGGCCACCGGGAGCGCCTCGGTGGCCAAGCAGCGGCTGGCCGCCAAGGCGGTGGCCCGATTACACGCCGCAGGCCTGGACGGCACGGTGGTCGGCGCGGCCACCGCCGACCCCGCCACCGCCCGGCCCGAGCCGGCCGCCGAGGAGCTGGCCTGGCCGGCCTCGCCGGACGTGCTGATCTTCGGCCCGGCCGAGCCGGACGAGCTGAACCGGCGGTTCGCGGTGGCCGCGTCGGCCTGGTCGCTGGACGTCGACGCCGCGCGCCCGCCGGTGGTCCCGGAGCCGGGCGAGCGCCGCCGCCGCGCCCGGATCGACGTGCTCGCCGGGCTGTGCGTGCTGCCGCTGCTGGTCATGCTGGTGGCCACCGTCGGGCCGTGGCTGGACCAGCGGACCTGGGTGCTGCTGCTGGCCGCGTCGATGCTGTGCGTGCTGGTGGCCCTGCTGGTTGTGCACCTGCTGGCCGGCCGGCGCCGGTCGCTGGCGCGGGTGCGCGGGCGGGCGCTGGCGCTGTCCGTCGCGCTGCTGGTGTTGCTGGTGGCGGCCAGGGTGGCGGCGCGCATCCCGGTGCCGCCGTTGGTTGTGATCATCTTCTCGGCGGTGCTGCTGGCCGTGCTCACCCCGGTCGCGCTGCGGCTGCTGCCGGCCGAGGTGCCGGTGCGGGCGGTGGCCGTCGGCGTGCCGTTGGCCCTGGTGCTGGTCGCCGCGCCGGTGGGGGACCTGCTCGACGCCGTCTACCTGGACCGGCTGGGACTGCGCGCCACCGACGTCTCCCTCACGTTCGCGCAGCGCTGGTGGTCCGGGGCGTTCTTCGCGGTCACGGCGCTGGCCGGGCTGGCGCTGGCCGGGGCGTTCTGGGGGTGGCTGCGCGGGCTGGACGCGACCGGCCGGCGGCGCGAGCTGCCGCCGGCCTCGATGGTCGCGCTGTTCGGGACGGTGTACGCGGCGGCGCTGCTGGCGCTGTCCGCGAGCGTGGCCTGGCACCAGGCCGGCCCGGCGCCCGGCGAGCTGCCCGGCCGGTGGGGCGGCATCGAGCCGGTCTGGGTCTGCTGGTCGCCCCCGACCCCGACCCCGCCACCGGGCGCGGGCGCGGTGCCGTATGCGGGATGGGCGCCGCCGCCGACCCGCACGGCGGTGGCCTGGGTGGGCAGCGCCGACGGCCGGCAGGCGCTGTGGTCCCCGGAGGCGGGCGGGGCCACCGTGGCCGACCCGATCCAGCTGCGCCTCCACGACGGCCCCGGCCCCTGCTGAGAATCACAGCTCGCCTGTGTAGTTTCTAACGCCTTTCGTCAAAACTGCACAGCTAAGCTGTGTATATGACCGCCGCACTGCAGGCCGAAACCGCCCACGAGCTGCGCACCAGCGTGATGCGGCTGGCCCGGCGGCTGCGACACGAGCGGCGGGCCCACGGCCTAGGGCTGACCAAGGTGACCTTCCTCGGCCACCTGGACCGCTCCGGCCCGGCCACCACCAGCGAGCTGGCCGCCGTGGAGGGGATCGCCCAGCAGTCCGCCGCCCGCGCCGTGGCCGACCTGGTGGACGCCGGCCTGGTGATCCGCGAGCCGGACCCCCGCGACGGCCGGCAGGTGCTGCTGCGGGTGAGCCAGGCCGGCCGGGAGCTGCTGGAGTCCGACCGGGCACGGCGTGACGCCTGGCTGGCCACCGCGATGGCCGAGCGGCTGACCGACGTGGAGCGCGACCTGCTCGCGCTGGCCGGCCGGCTGCTGGACCGGCTGGCGGCGGAGCCGGAGTGACCCGCGCCGCCACCAGGACCGGAACGACGGCGAGGCCGCTGTTCCTCGCGACGATCCTGCTCGGCACCGTGCTGCAGCCGCTCAACTCGTCGATGATCGCCGTCGCGCTGGTGTCCATCCGCACCGAGTTCGACGCCGGCGCGGCGGCGTCCTGGCTGGTCTCCGGCCTGTACATCACCACCGCGGTGGCCGCGCCGGCGATGGGCCGGCTCGCCGACCTGGTCGGCGCCAGGAGGGTGTACCTGGCCGGCATGACGCTGGTCGGGCTGGCCAGCGCGGCCACCCCGTTCGTGCCCGGGCTGGGCTGGCTGATCGCGATCCGGGTGCTGCTCGGCGTGGGCACCGCCGCCCAGTACCCGGCCGCCGTCGCGCTGCTGCGTGCCGACACCGACCGGCGCGGCGGCTCGGCCACCGGCACGTTGGGCCTGCTGGCGGTCAGCGGTCAGGTCACCGTGGCGCTGGGCCCCAGCCTGGGCGGGGTGCTGGTCGGCGCGTTCGGCTGGCAGGCGGTGTTCCTGGCCAACCTGCCGATGGTGGCGCTGGGCAGCGCGCTGGCCCTGCGCGCGCTGCCTCCGGGCCGCGCCCACCCGGGCGGGCACCTGCTGCGGCGGCTGGACATACCGGGGATGGCGGCGTTCACCGTCGCGATGACCGCGCTGATGGCGCTGCTGCTCTCGCTGACCACCGGCGTGCGGTGGTGGCTGCTGCCGGTGTTCCTGGCCGCGCTCGCGGCGCTGGTCTGGCGCGAGCTGCGCGCCGCCGAGCCGTTCCTGGACCTGCGCGCCCTGGCCGGCAACACCGCGCTGACCGGCACCTACCTGCGCGTCGGCCTGACGTACACGGCGTTCTACCTGATCTTCTACGGGCTGCCGCAGTGGCTGGAGCAGGGCCGGCGCCTTGACGTCACGCTCACCGGCCTGGTGATGCTGCCGCTGGCCGCGTTCGGCGCCGCCACCGTGCTCGCGGCCACCCGGCTGGAGCGCCGGCGCGGCCCCCGGCCGTTGCTGATCGTCGGCTCGGCGGCGCTGCTGCTCGGCGGGCTGCTGCTGGCCGGGCCGCTGCACTCCGGGACCGCGCTGTGGCTGCTGGTCGCGGTGAGCGCGCTGCTCGGGCTGCCGAACGGGTTCAACAACGTGGGCAACCAGACCGAGATGTTCCGGGCGGCAGACCGACGGTCGGTCGGTGCCGCGTCCGGGCTGTACCGGACCTCCCAGTACATAGGCGCGAACCTGGCCGCCGCCGTACTCGAACTGACCTTCGCCGGCCCGCCCTCCGACCCCGGCCTGCACCGGATGGGCCTGGTGGTGGCCGCCGCCTCCGCCGTCCTCCTGACCGCCGCGATCCTCAACCGCCGCCGATAACGCCGGCCCCGACCACGACTCCGCCGCACCAGCCGCTCGCGTTCGTACCGCTCCTTTCCCATGATCATCAGGTCATCACGGTTGTTATAGCGGCCTCGAAACAACGCTGGTGGCCTGATGATCAAGGAGCTGGTGCGGACGGTGCGTGTGGTACGGGCGAAGTGCTCAGGTGTGTGCGGGCTCGGTTGCGGTGTCCCGCGTGGAGCCGTGGCTGAGCGCGAGCATCGCCTCGTCCACCAGCCGTGGGTCGTCCAGCACCGCCTGGAACCGGGCGTCGTCCCGCTCGCCCTGCAGCTTCGCGATGACCATGGTGGCCACCCCGTTGCCGATGCAGTTGGTCAGCGCGCGGCCCTCGCTCATCACCCGGTCGATGCCGACCACTATCGCGATGCCGATCGAGATCGCCTCCGGCGGGAAGAACTCGCCGCCGAAGGCCTGCAGCGAGGCGGCCAGGGTGACCAGGCCGGCTCCGGTGATGCCCGCGGCGCCCTTGGAGGTGAGCACCATCAGCGCGAGCAGCGCGATCTGGGTGCCGACCGGCATGTGCACGCCGCCCGCCTGCAGGATGAACAGCGCACCCATGCTCAGGTAGATGCAGGTGCCGTCCAGGTTGAACGAGTAGCCGGTGGGAATCACCACGCCGACCGTCTGCCGCGACGCCCCGGCGGACTCCAGCTTGGTGAGCAGCCGGGGCAGCACCGTCTCCGAGGACGAGGTGCCCACGATGATCAACAGCTCGTCCTTGATCAGCCGGATGAACTTGAAGACGTTGAACCCGCTCCACGCGGCCACCGCACCCAGCGCCACCACCACGAACACCGCGCAGGTCGCCCAGAACGTGACCATGAGCTTGAGCAGGTTGCCCAGCGCCCCGCCGCCGAAGACGGCCACCGTGTAGGCCATCCCGCCGAACGCGCCGACCGGGGCCGCCCACATGATGATCCGGATCAGCGCGAAGATGACCTTGCTGATCAGGTCGACCGCGCCGACCACCCGCTCGCGCAGCGCCGGCGCGAGCATCGAGATCGCGCACGCGGTGAGGATCGCCAGCACCACCACCTGCAGCAGCTGGTTGCTCACGAACGGGCCCAGGAAACTGCTGGGGAACAGGTCCTTGCTGATGAACTCGACCACGCCGGCGTCCTGGGTGGCGTTGCCCATCTGGGACTGGGCCTGCTTGAGGTCCGCCGGGCTGGGCGCGGCGGCGAACCCGGCCCCCGGTTGGACGATGTTGGCCACCACCAGGCCGAGCGCCAGCGAGACGATCGTGGCGAGCAGGAAGTAGACCAGCGCGCGCAGCGCCAGCCCACCGGCGCGGGCCAGGTTGCCCAGCGAGGCGATGCCCACCACGATGGTGCAGAAGATCACCGGCCCGGTGATGATCTTGATGAGCTGGACGAAGAGATCCGCCAGCCACTTGGTGTTCTTCGCCACCCCGGGCGCGACGAGGCCGAGCACGATGCCGCCCGCGATCGCCACCAGGATCCAGAACCACAGCTTGCGGTAGGCGCGGCCGCCGGGGGTTGGCGTCGCGGAAGCGTCGGTGGTGGCTTGGTCGGACATGCCGCCTCCTCGTGGCGTGGTTGCGGTCACATTAGGTAATCGAACGGTCGCGCGCGAGCATTCTTTACCGCCACCGAAGGTCCCTGCCACACCTAGTGCAGCATGGCGGCATGACGATCGCGCCCGGTCTCGTGGTGGTGGACAAGCCGGCCGGCATGACCTCGCACGACGTGGTCGGCCGGCTGCGCCGGCTGCTGGGCACCCGCAAGATCGGGCACGCCGGCACCCTGGACCCGATGGCCACCGGCGTGCTGGTGCTCGGCGTCGGCAGGGCCACCCGGCTGCTCGGCCACCTCGCGCTGGACACCAAGGCGTACGCCGCGACCGTCCGCCTCGGCGTCACGACCAGCACCGACGACGCCGAGGGCGACGAGCTGGCGCGCGCGGACGCCGGCGCGGCGGCGAACGTCGGCGAGGGCGCGGTCCGGGCCGGGATGGCCGAGCTGACCGGCGCGATCGAGCAGGTGCCCAGCGCGGTCAGCGCGATCAAGGTGAACGGCGAGCGGGCCTACGCCAGGGTGCGCGCCGGCGAGCGCGTCGAGCTGGCGGCCCGGCCGGTCACGGTCGCGGAGTTCGCCCTGGACGCGATCCGCCGCGGCCCCGACCACACCGACCTGGACGTGCGCGTCGAGTGCTCCTCCGGCACCTACGTGCGCGCGCTCGCCCGCGACCTGGGCGCCGGCCTCGGCGTCGGCGGCCACCTCACCGCGCTGCGCCGCACCCGGGTCGGCCCGTTCCACCTGGACGCCGCGCGCACCCTGGACCAACTGGCCGAGCGGCCGGAGCTGACCCATCCGCTGGACGCCGCGGTGGCCACCGCCTTCCGGCTGCGCACCGCATCCCCCGACGAGGCGGCCGCCCTGTCCCACGGCCGGCCGCTCGACACGGCCGGCATCGACGGCGTCTACGCGGTGATCGATCCGGACGGGCGCGCGCTGGCGCTGGTCAAGGAGGCGGACGGGCGGGCGAAGCCGGTGCTGGTGCTGGCCCCGGCCGGGGCGTCGCAGGCGCCTGCGTAGGCTCGTTGTCGTGCTGCGCTGGCGAGGCCTGGAGGACGTGCCCACTGGCTGGGGGCGCAGCGTGGTCACCGTCGGAGTGTTCGACGGGGTGCACCGGGGGCACCAGAAGCTGATCAGGCGCGCGGTCTCGGTCGCGGCCGAGCGAGGGCTGCCGTCGGTGCTGGTCACCTTCGACCCGCATCCCACCGAGGTGATCCGCCCCGGCCACCACCCCGCGCAGCTGACCACGCTGGCCCGCCGTGCCGAACTGGTTGCCGAGCTGGGCGTCTCGGCGTTCTGCGTGCTGCCGTTCAGCACCGAGATGGCCAAGATGCCCGCCGACGAGTTCGCCCACGAGGTGCTGGTGGAGCGGCTGCACGCGGCGGCGGTCGTGGTGGGGGAGAACTTCACCTTCGGGCACGGCGCGCGCGGTGACGTGCCGCTGCTGCGCCAGTACGGGCGGCGGTTCGGCTTCGGCGTCGAGGGCCTGCAACTGATCACGGACACCAACGACCCGCACGACGGCGTGACCTACTCCTCGACCTACATCCGGTCCTGCATCGACGGCGGCGACGTGGCGCTGGCCGCGCAGGCGCTGGGCCGCCCGCACCGGGTGGAGGGCGTGGTGGTCCGGGGCGACCGGCGGGGGCACGAGCTGGGCTTCCCGACCGCGAACGTGGAGCCGCCGCGCTACTCCGCCGTGCCCGCCGACGGCATCTACGCGTCCTGGTTCGTGCACGGCGGCCGGCGGCTGCCGGCGGCCACCTCGATCGGCACCAACCCCACGTTCTCCGGCCGCCAGCGCACGGTGGAGGCGTACGTGCTGGACGTGGACGAGGACTACTACGGCCACCACGTGGCGCTCGACTTCGTCGACCGGCTGCGCGGCATGGACCGCTTCGACAGCGTCCCCGCGCTGGTCGAGCAGATGGGCCGGGACGTGGCCAGGGTCCGCGAGCTGCTCGCTCCCTGAGATATCGGCCCCGGTTTCCCCGTTTCGCCCCGCCGGGCCGGTCGCGGCTGCGAGCATGCAGGTGCGCGGGGGCGTGGAGGAACGGGGTCAGTGTGACACTGGACAACCGGGCACATCACGACCCGCTCCGGCCGGCGGCCAAGGCCACCGGGGAGCCGGCCGAGCGCGCCGTGTTCGCGCGCAACATGGCCAGGCAGCGGGAGATCTACGGCGAGCCGCTGGGCGACCGGATCCGCCGGATGCAGACGGTGCTCGGGGTGTCCCAGGCCCGGCTGGCCGACGGGCTGGGCCTGAGCACCGCCATGCTCAGCCAGCTGGTGTCCGCGCGCCGGGTCAAGATCGGCGACCCGGCGGTGCTGGCCAGGATGGCGCTGCTGGACCGCTACGTGCGGCGGCTCTCGCCCGGCGAGCAGGTGCGGGCCGAGGAGCTGCTCGCCCACGTCAAGCAGAGCCGCCCGCACCTGGGCATGCCCGGGTCGGCGGCGCCCAGGGACCCGGCCGAGATGCTGCGCGCGGTGGCCGAGCCGGCCCAGCTGGCCGCGGCCGCGAGCGTGCTCGGGCCGCGCTTCCCGGCGATCGCCGAGCTGTTGCGCCGCGCGGCCGTCACCTCCTCGGACCGGCGGTCGGGATGAGGCTGTTCACCGCGCTGTGGCCGCCGCCCGAGGTGACGGCCGGGCTGGCGGCCGAGCTGGACGGCCACCCGGACTGGCCGCCGGAGGGATGGCGCCCGGTGCCGAGCGAGGACTGGCTGGTCACGCTGCACGTCCACGGCGCCGCCGAGCCAGGTGTGCTGGCCCGGCGGCTGGAGTCGGCGGCCGTCGGGCTCGCGGCGCCGGCGCTGCGGATGGCCGGCGTGGTGTCCTTCGGCGGGGTGGCGGCGCTGCGGGTGCTGCCCTCGGGCACGGCGGACGCCGACGCGCTGGCCGCGCTGGTGCTGGCCGCCGGTGGCGACCCCGCCGGCTTCCGGGGCCACATCACGCTGGCGCGCACCTCCCGGCGCCGGGACGCGCCGCCGGCCCGGGGTCCGCTGGCCACCCACCGGGGCCCGTGGTGGCGCCCGGCCGAGGTGTGCCTGGCATACTCCGAGCTCGGCGTCGGCCAGCCCCGGTACGCGGTGCTGCACCGCGTACCACTGGCGGTCCCACTGGCGGTCCCACTGGGGGAGGCGCCGCGCCACGCCGCCCCGAGCCGGTCCGCGTCGGCGGGCGGATAGCACCTGCTAGCCTTGACATTCGGGTACGGCTGCGGTCCGTGGCGGCCGACCTCGGCATCGACATCGAGATGCCCCGCGCCGGCCGAGTCCGGGCGCGGACCGCACGGCACAGCACAGAATCGAGGAGTACCCCGCCCGTGGCACTTTCCGCCGCCGAGAAGAAGACCATCCTCACCGACTACGGCGTGCACGAGTCGGACACCGGTTCGCCGGAAGCCCAGGTCGCGTTGCTGACCAAGCGCATCGTCGGCCTCACCGAACACCTCAAGCAGCACAAGCACGACCACCACTCGCGTCGAGGCCTGCTGCTCATGGTCGGCCGCCGCCGGCGGCTGCTGCAGTACCTCAGGAAGGTAGACGTGTCCCGCTACCGCTCGCTGATCGAGCGGCTCGGGCTGCGTCGATGACGTAACCGGTGGGGGGAGCGCGGGCAAGCGCTCCCCCCACCGGCATAAAGAACTACACAAGGCCAACGGGCCGCCGCGGTCTCCGGACGGACACATCCGATCCGCCGGTCCTCGGTAGTGGTCTCCGGAAGGCGGTACGACACCGCGCGGGGACTTCGATCGAAGACCGGCCTCGCTCCGGACCTCGCGGTCGGCCTCAGCACAGAGGAGCGATCGCTTCATGTCAGATCCCACCCGAGAAGGGGTGCACGAGACCACCGCGGTCATCGACAACGGCAGTTTCGGCACCAGGACCGTCCGGTTCGAGACCGGCCGGCTGGCCCGCCAGGCCGCCGGCTCCGTCGCCGCCTACCTGGACGACGAGACCATGCTGCTGTCCGCCACCACGGCGTCCAAGCAGCCCAAGGAACAGTTCGACTTCTTCCCGTTGACCATCGACGTGGAGGAGCGGATGTACGCGGCCGGGCGCATCCCCGGCTCGTTCTTCCGCCGCGAGGGCCGCCCGTCCACCGACGCCATCCTGGCCTGCCGGCTCATCGACCGGCCGCTGCGCCCGACCTTCGTGGACGGCCTGCGCAACGAGGTCCAGGTCGTGATCACGGTGCTCTCGCTGCACCCGCAGGACCCCTACGACGTGCTGGCCATCAACGCCGCGTCGGCGTCCACCCAGATCTCCGGGCTGCCCTTCTCCGGGCCGGTCGGCGGCGTCCGGGTGGCCCTGATCGACGGCCAGTGGGTCGCCTTCCCGACCTACGAGCAGCTCGAGCGCGCCGTGTTCGACATGGTCGTGGCGGGCCGCATCGCCGACACCGATGTGGCGATCATGATGGTCGAGGCGGAGGCCACCGAGCGGACGATCGAGCTGGTCGAGGGCGGCGCCACCGCGCCCACCGAGGAGGTCGTGGCCGCCGGCCTGGAGGCCGCCAAGCCGTTCATCCGCGTCCTGTGCGAGGCGCAGCAGGAGCTGTACCAGGCCGCCGCGAAGCCGACCGCCGAGTTCCCGACCTACCCGGCCTACCAGCCCGACGCGCTGGAGGCCGTCTCCGACGCGATCTCCGGCGAGCTGGCGCAGGCGCTGACCATCGGCGACAAGCAGGCCCGCGAGGCCCGGCTGGACGAGCTCAAGGCCGAGGTGCTGGACCGGCTCGGCGAGAAGTTCGAGGGCCGGGAGAAGGAGCTGGGCGGCGCGCTGCGGGCGGTCACCAAGAAGCTGGTCCGCCAGCGCATCCTGCGCGAGAAGGTCCGCATCGACGGGCGCGGCATCACCGACATCCGGCCGCTGTCCGCCGAGGTCGAGGTGGTGCCCAGGGCGCACGGCTCGGCGCTGTTCGAGCGCGGCGAGACCCAGATCATGGGCGTCACCACGCTGAACATGCTGCGCATGGAACAGCAGCTGGACACGCTGTCCCCGGAGACGCGCAAGCGCTACATGCACAACTACAACTTCCCGCCGTACTCCACCGGTGAGACCGGCCGGGTCGGCTCGCCCAAGCGCCGCGAGATCGGCCACGGCGCGCTGGCCGAGCGGGCGCTGCTGCCGGTGCTGCCCAGCCGGGAGGCGTTCCCGTACGCCATCCGCCAGGTCTCCGAGGCGCTGGGCTCGAACGGCTCGACGTCCATGGGCTCGGTGTGCGCGTCCACGCTGTCGCTGCTCAACGCCGGCGTGCCGCTGCTGGCCCCGGTGGCCGGCATCGCCATGGGCCTGGTCTCCGACGAGGTGGGCGGCCAGAAGGAGTTCGTCGCGCTGACCGACATCCTCGGCGCCGAGGACGCCTACGGCGACATGGACTTCAAGGTCGCCGGCACCAAGGACTTCGTGACCGCGCTGCAGCTGGACACCAAGCTGGACGGCATCCCGTCCGAGGTGCTGGCCAAGGCGCTGGCGCAGGCCCGCGACGCCCGGCTGACCATCCTGTCCGTGCTCGCCGAGGCGATCGACCAGCCGGACGAGATGAGCCCGTACGCCCCGCGGGTGACCAGCGTGAAGATCCCGGTGGACAAGATCGGCGAGGTCATCGGCCCGAAGGGCAAGATGATCAACTCGATCACCGAGGAGACCGGCGCGGACATCTCCATCGAGGACGACGGCACCATCTACGTGGGCGCGGCCGACGGCCCGTCCGCCGAGGCCGCCATCGCCAAGATCAACGCGATCGCCAACCCGCAGCTGCCGAAGGTGGGCGAGCGGTTCCTCGGCACGGTGGTCAAGACCGCCGCGTTCGGGGCGTTCGTCTCGCTGGTGCCCGGCAAGGACGGCCTGGTGCACATCTCCAAGCTGGGCAACGGCAAGCGCATCGGCAAGGTCGAGGACGTGGTCAAGGTCGGCGACAAGCTGCGCGTCGAGGTGGTGGACATCGACAACCGGGGCAAGGTCTCGCTGGTCCCGGTGGTCGAGGAGACCGCCTCTGCCGAACCAGCCGTGGAGTCGACCGAGCCGGCCGCCGCGGAACCCAGTGAGGGGACGCCGGTCAGTTGACGCTGCTCGCACCGTCGGGATCGACGCCCGGCGGCGCGGGCACCCCGGAGCCCGACTCGGTCACCCGGAGCACGCTGGACGGCGGGCTCCGGGTGGTCACCGAGCGGGTGCCGGGGGTGTGCTCGGCGTCGGTCGGGGTCTGGATCGCGGCCGGCTCCCGGCACGAGACCGTCGGCGAGGCCGGCGCCGCCCACTACCTGGAACACCTGCTGTTCAAGGGCACCGCCCGCCGCTCCGCCATCCAGATCGCCGAGGAGATCGACGCGGTCGGCGGTGAGCTCAACGCGTTCACCGCCAAGGACCACACCTGCTTCTTCGCCCACGTGCTCGACTCCGACCTGCCGCTCGCGGTGGATCTGCTCTCCGACGTGGTGACCGCCGCGACCATGGCGCCCGCCGCGGTCGAGCTGGAGCGCGCGGTGGTGCTCGAAGAGATCGCGATGCGCGCCGACGACCCGGAGGACCTGCTCGGCGAGGTGTTCGACACCGCGCTGTTCGGCGAGCACCCGCTGGGCCGGCCGGTGATCGGTACCCAGGCCTCCATCGAGGCGATGACCAGGGACCGGCTGCACGCGTTCTGGCGCCGGCACTACACCCCGCCCCGGATGGTGGTGGCCGCCGCCGGGAACGTCGAGCACGAGCGGATGGTGGAGCTGGTCTCCGACGCGTTCCCGGCCGGCGTTGATCCGGCCGCGGACACGCCCGCCGACTTCGGTGGCCCGCCGACCACCCGGCCAGGGCTGACCCTGCTCGGCGAGGACACCGAGCAGGCGCACCTGATGCTCGGCGTGCCCGGCCTCGGCCGCGACGACCCGCACCGGGTGGCCCTCGACGTGCTCAACACCGCGCTCGGCGGAGGGCTGAGCTCACGCCTCTTCCAGGAGGTCCGCGAGCAACGCGGCCTGGCGTACTCCGTCTACTCCGGGACCACCAACTACGCCGATGCCGGCCAGCTCGCGGTCTACGCCGGCTGCCAGCCCGACCGGCTCGGCGAGGTCGTCGAGGTGACCCGCCGCGTCCTGTCCGAGGTGGCCGGCGGCGCGCTCACCGCCGCCGAGGTGACCAGGGCCAAGGGCGCGATGCGCGGCGGCCTGGTGCTCGGGCTGGAGGACACCGGCTCCCGGATGAACCGGATCGGACGCCTCGAGATCGACCACGGCCGGCAGCGCTCGCTGCGGGAGAGCCTGGACCGGATCGACGCCGTCGACCTCGACGAGGTGGCCACCGTGGCCGCCGAGGTCCTGACCCGCCCGCTCACCGCCGCCGTGGTCGGCCCTTACCGCACAGTCGACGACCTGCCGAATGCGCTGACGCTCCTCTGACCCCTAGCCACAGCTGTGATCACAGTCGATGATGATCTGTGGCGCACGCCACAAGGGGCGGGATCGGACGGGGGCCGGGCATGGCACGGTCGGTCGGGATCATCGGGGCGGGTCAGGCCGGCATCGTGTTGGGCGCCGAGCTGTTGCGCCGCGGTTTCGCCGTCACGCTGTACTCCGACCGCACGCCCGAGGACTACCTCGCGGACCGGGGCCGGCCGACCGCGTGCCTGTTCGGCGAGCAGGTGGTGCACGAGCGTGAGCTGGGGCTGAACTTCTGGGAGGGCACCGCGCCCAGCATCGAGCGCATCCACCTCGACCTGTGCGCCCCGGACAAGCTGATCCTGTTCTCCGTCATCGCCTCGCCCCGGCTGCCGGCATTGGCCGTCGACCAGCGGCTGAAGTTCTCCCGGGGCCTGCGCGAGCTGGCGGCCCGGGGCGCGTCGGTGGTGGTCGAGAAGGTGTCGGTGGAGCGGCTGGACGCGCTGGCCGCCGAGCACGACCTGGCGGTGGTCACGGTCGGCCACGGAGGCGGCCCGTCCCTGTTCGCCCGCGACCCGGCGCGCAGCGTGCTCGACAGGCCCCGGCGCAACGTGTTCATGGTGAACATCCGCGACTACGACCTGGCCGCCGGGGTCGGCCACAAGCAGCTGAAGTTCTCGTTCGTCCCCGGCGTGGTGGAGATGTTCTGGGTGCCGTTCCTGGACAAGGACGCGGGCGTCTGCCTGAGCATCGTGCTCGAGGCCGTGCCCGGCGGCGCGGCGGACCGGTTCACCGCCGTCGAGTCGGCCGACCAGGGCGTGGACGTGCTGCGCGGCCTGGTCCGCGACCTGTTGCCCTGGGAGGCCCGGTTCCTCGCGCCCGCCTCGGCGACCAGCCCGGTCACCTGGCTGACCGGCGCGATCACGCCGACCGTCCGTGACCCCGTCGCCCGGCTGCCGTCCGGCCGGCACGTCCTGGGCCTTGGTGACGCGGTCATCCTGAACGACCCGCTGGCCGGGCAGGGCGCGAACAACGCCACCCGGATGGCGCGGTTCTTCGCCGAGCGGCTGGAGGAGCGGGGGGACGAGGCCTTCGGCGCCGACTGGCTGGCCTCCACGTTCGACCAGTTCTGGGCGTACGGCCGGTTCGTCAACCTGTTCTCCAACGCCATGCTCGAGCCGCTCGCCGGCTTCCAGCGCGAGCTGCTGCTCGCGGCCTCCCGCCACCCCGACATCGGCACCGCGTTCTTCGACGGCTTCGGCGACCCGACCGCGCTGTTCCCGTGGTTCGCCGAGCCCGGCGCGGCGCGGGCGTTCCTGCGCGAGCACGGGGTGCGCGGTTCGGACCTGCTGCGCTACAAGCTCGGCGTGGCCCGCAAGGTCATCGGGCACAAGATCGCGAGCGGGGCGGCATACTCCCGGGCATGAGCGTATGGCCGACGGTGGTGGCGGCGGTGCTGGTGGCCGTCGGCCTGCTGGGGATCGTGGTGACGGTGATCCCCGGCCTGCTGCTGGTGGTGGCCGGCATCGCGGTGTGGGCGGTGCCCCGCAACGACGTGGTCGGCTGGACGGTGCTGGGCGCGGCGGTCGGCATCGCCGTGCTCGGCACCATCGCGAAGTTCCTGCTTCCCGGGCGCGCGCTGCGGGCGGCCGGGGTGCCGGGGCGCACGCTGCTGGCCGGCGCGGTGCTCGGCATCGTCGGGTTCTTCGTGATCCCGGTGATCGGGCTGTTCCTCGGCTTCGTGCTCGGGGTCTACCTGGCCGAGCTGGCCCGGCCGCGGTCACACGACCAGGCCTGGCCGTCCACCAAGGAGGCGCTGCGCGCGGTGGGCTGGAGCATCCTGATCGAGCTTGCCGCCGGGCTGCTGGCCACCGCGGCCTGGATCGTCGGGATGGTCGTCGGGTGACGACTAGGCTGCCGGGATCGTCGGCGGATGTGGAGGTGTGCGGGTGAGCGAGGACCCGATCCAGGTCGCGGTGCTGGGCGCCCGGGGGCGGATGGGCGTCGAGGTCTGCCGGGCGGTGGAGGCAGCCGAGGGCCTGGACCTGGTCGCGATGGTGGACGTCGGCGACTGGCTGTTCAACGTCGCCGACGCGGGCGCCCAGGTGGTCGTCGACTTCACCCGCCCGGACGTGGTGCTGGACAACATCAGGTTCTGCATCGACCACGACATCGCGTGCGTGGTCGGCACCAGCGGTTTCGACGCGGAGAGGCTGGCCACCGTGCGCGGCTGGCTGGAGCACAAGCCCGCGCTCGGCGCGCTGGTCGCGCCCAACTTCGGCGTCGGCGCGGTGCTCGGCATGCACTTCGCCCGCCTCGCCGCCCGGTTCTTCGACTCCGCCGAGGTGATCGAGCTGCACCACGCCGGCAAGGTCGACGCCCCCTCCGGCACCGCCGCGCACACCGCCTCCCAGATCGCCGCCGCCCGCGCCGCCGCCTCCTCCCCACCCATGCCCGACGCCACCACCCAAGAACTCCCCGGCGCAAGAGGCGCCCTGGTAGACGGCGTGCACGTGCACTCCGTCCGCATCCCCGGCCTGGTCGCCCACCAAGAAGTCGTGTTCGGCACCGAAGGCGAGACCCTGACCATCCGCCACGACTCGTTCAACCGCTCGTCCTTCATGCCCGGCGTCCTCATGGGCATCCGCCACGTCCTCACCCACCCCGGCCTGACGGTGGGGCTGGAGCCCATACTCTTCGGCGAGTCGGGGATTTCGTCAGGGTGAGTCGGGATATTTGTCAGGCGCGGGGCCGGCTCAAGGCGGCCGCCGTAGATCGTGTAGGCAAGAGCGATGGCAGTCGCCTCCGTCCGTCCCGCGACCGTCGATGACGTCGACGAGATAGTCCGCATCCAGGCCATCACCTGGCGTACCGCGTACGCCGAGTTCGTCCCCGAGCAGGCGTTGGCGCGGCTGTCCGACCCGGCCGCCCGCGAGGCGTGGACGGCGGCGCTCGCCGCGGGGGAAGGACACCACGTGCTGGTGGCCACCGAGGGCGAGTGGACGGTCGGGTTCTGCGCCGCGGCGCCGGCCCGGGCGGACGACCCGGAGGCGCCGGCCGGTCGCGGGCAGATCGTGACGGTTCTGGTCGAGCCGAGGTGGGGGCGGCGGGGCCACGGCCGGCGGCTACTGGGCGCGGCCTTCGAGGCGCTGGCCGCCGGCGGGGCCACCGAGGGCGTCGCGTGGGTGCCGGAGCCGGACGTGGCATCGCGGGCCTGCTACGACCGGATCGGCTGGGACCCGGACGGCATGGTCCGCACCCTGGATGCCGGCGACCGCGAGCTTCGGGAGATAAGGCTGGCCGGTCCGCTGCGGATCGAGAACCGCGACCCTCGCCGGCACGCGGCGCAGGGCTGACAGAACTCCCGACTCACCCTGACAAAATCCCCGACTCGCGGACGGGTTTTGTCGGGGTGGGGTGTGAGGATGGCGGGCGTGGATACGATCACCGCGGGGGCGGCGAAGCGGAGTGTGCTGGCCGCTCAGGGGTTCGCCGAGGGGCGGCCGGTGGGGGCGGTCACGAGGCGGCATCTGGGGCGGTTGCTCGGGCGGCTGCGGTTGCTTCAGTTGGACTCCGTGAATGTGGCGGTGCGGGCGCATTACATGCCGGTGTTCAGTCGGCTCGGCGGGTATTCGAGGGAGCTGTTGGACGGGGCGGCGTGGGCGCATTCGGCGCGCCGGCCTCGGCTGCTGGTGGAGTACTGGGCGCACGAGGCGTCGCTGCTGCCGGTGGAGGACTGGCCGCTGCTGTTGTCCAAGGCGAAGCGGCCGGGCTGGTGGCGGCACTACCGCGAGCTGGTGGAGCGGGAGTCCGCGCTGGTCGACGAGGTGCTCGCGGCGGTCAAGGAGGTCGGGCCGGTGGGCGCCGGCACGCTGGAGGAGCTGCTCGGCGGGCCGGGGCAGGCGCGGGTCAAGGGCGGCTCGTGGTGGAACCGGTCGGACGTCAAGCGGATCTGCGAGTACCTGTTCGGCACCGGCGAGCTGACCACCGGCGCCCGGGTGAACTTCCAGCGGCTCTACGACCTGCCGGAGCGGGTGCTGCCGCCGAGCGTGCTGGCCGCCGCGCCGGTCGACCCAGACGAGGCGGCCCGGCAGCTGATCGCGCAGGCGGCCGCCGCGCTCGGTGTCGCGACGGAAACCGACCTGCGCGACTACTACCGCCTCGGGCCGGAGGTGAGCCGCCGCGCGGTGCACGACCTGGTCGCGGACGGCCAGTTGGAGCGGGTCGAGGTCCGGGGCTGGGCCAAGCCCGGTTACCGGACGCCGGGCGCGCGGATGCCACGCAAGATCAGGGCGAGGGCGCTGCTGTGCCCGTTCGACCCGCTGGTCTGGGAGCGCTCGCGCACCGAGCGGATCTTCGACTTCCGGTACCGGATCGAGATCTACACCCCGGCGGAGAAGCGCGAGCACGGGTACTACGTGTTCCCGTTCCTGCTCGGTGACTCGCTGGTCGGGCGGGTCGACCTGAAGGCCGACCGGGCCGCCGGCGTGCTGCGGGTGCCCGGCGCGTTCAGCGAGCCGGGCACGCGGACCGAGGAGGTCGCCACCGAGCTGGCCGAGGAGCTGCGGCTGATGGCCGACTGGCTGGAGCTGGACGACGTGCTGGTGGGCGAGCGAGGCGATCTGATCGCCCCGCTCGCCCGGGCGTTGGCCACTCGGCCGGCTGGCTAGCCGGCCGCCCCCGTCGGGCTCAAAGCCCTGGTCACCAGGACGTCGCCGTTGCCGGTCCGGCCCCGGATGCGCAGCTTCGCCGGGCCGGTCGCGGGCGCGGTGTCCTCCACCTGCAGCTCGCTGCGGACCCGGCCGGAGCCCGAGCTCAGGTCCAGCTCCGCCGCCGCCCCGGGATGCACCCCGACCCGCAGGTTGCCCGAGCCGGTGGTCAGCTCGAGCTGGCCGGCCTCGGCGTCGTCGACCACCAGGTCGCCGGAGCCGCTCTTGGCGAACACATCGCCCCGGACCACGCCCAGCCGCAGGTCACCGCTGCCGGCGCGGACCTGCCCGGGGCCGTCGATCCCGGCCAGCGACAGGTCGCCGGACCCGGTCCTGGCCTGGGTACGGCCGGCGATCGGGCCCACGGTGGCCCGCCCCGAGCCCGTCTTCAGGTCGACGTCGCCGTCCACGGCACCGAGCGTGATGTCGCCGGATCCGGTCTGGACGGTCGCCGCGCCGGCGCGCCCGGTCACGGTGATCTCGCCGGCCCCGGTCCGCAGCGTGAGCCCCGACCCGGCCGGCGCGCGCACCGTGACCACCAGCGGCACCACTCGCAGCGGCAGCGACGTGGGCGAGCGCACCACCAGCCGTCGCCCGGGCTCGGACCAGGTCACCTCGCACGCCCGCACCGCCTCGACGTTCAGGTCCTGCCCGGACAGCCCGCGCAGGTCGACGTCGCCGAGACCGCCGAACGGGAAGTCACGCCCGCTCAGGTCGAACTCCCGGCCGCCGATCCGGATCGACCCGGACGAGGTGGTCGCCCCGCCGATCCAGTTCAGCAGCCCGGACAGGCCCTTGGTCCAGCTGCCCCGGCTCTCGTCCGCGCGGATCTCCACCGCGACCTGGTCGGCGTCATCGTCGAGGTTCACGGTGAGCTGCCCGATGTCGACGGACAGGTCCAGCTCGGCCGGGCCCGCGCACGGCCAGCTCTCGGAGCGGACCTCGGTCGTGTTGGCGCCGTCGGTTGCCGTGTCGTCGGGGTTCTCGTCTTGTGGAGCGTTCTCGGTCATGATCCCGCCTCTCAGCCCTGTACCCAGCCGCGCAGCCGGCGCTCGTCGTCGCGCTTGCGGCCTCGACTCCAGTCGCCCCAGTCCTGGGGCGGCGCGCCGTGCAGCGCGCCCTGCACCGCCTGCGAGATCCAGGCATTGAGCGACATGCCCTGCGCCGCGGCCGCGTGCTCGGCCCGGTTCTTGATCTGTTCCATCAGCCGGAGCGTGATCCGGCTGATGTCGCCGACGTCCGCGGTAGGCGGCGGTGGCGGTGCGTCCGTCGGGGTGGGCCGGGTCGGCTGGGTCACGGCGACCCGAACCTGGCGGCCATCCAGCCGGACCTCCACCACCTGGTCGCCATCCAGAGCCTCGGTGACCTCCGCGGCCAGGTCGGCCAGCGCGTTCATCACGGCCAGCCGGGCGGCGGGTTCGATCGCGGCGGCCAGCAGCGCGGCGGTGCGTTGGGTCTGCTCGTCGCCGGCCGCGGCGGCGGACACGAGATCCTCCCGCAGCGCCGTGACGTAAGGCGTGACATCCATGACACCACTATGGCGTCACGGATGACGTCATGCAACCAAATTCCGACGTCTCATTGATGTCAAGCTCCCGGGGGATACGCTGGCCCGCATGCCTGACACAGCTCCGTTGAGGGTCCAACTGGTCGCCAAGACCGAGTTCATGCCGCCGGCCGACGTGCCGTGGGAGACCGATGCGGATGGTGGCCAGGCGCTGTGTGAGTTTGCCGGGCGGGCCTGTTACCAGTCATGGAAAAAACCCAACCCGGCCACCGCCACGAACGCCGGGTACCTGCGGCACATCCTGGAGGTCGGGCACCTGAGCGTGCTCGAACACGGGACCGTCACGTTCTACCTGACCGGAGTGTCCCGCTCGCTGACCCACGAGCTGATCCGGCACCGGCACTTCTCGTACTCCCAGCTGTCCCAGCGGTACGTGCCAGGGCGCGGCGCCGCCGTGGTCGAGCCCGAGGTGATTGCCTCCGACCCGGAGCTGCACGCCGCGTTCGTCGAGGCCGCCGAGGCCGCCGAGAAGGCGTACGACCAGCTGCTCACAGGGCTGAACCAGCGGTTCGCCGACGTGCCGAACGCGACGCTGCGTCGCAAGCAGGCTCGCCAGGCCGCCCGGTCCGTGCTGCCGAACGCCACCGAGACCAAGATCGTGGTGACCGGCAACTACCGCGCCTGGCGGCACTTCATCGCGATGCGCGCGACCGAGCACGCCGACGTGGAGATCCGCGAGCTGGCCATCGAGTGCCTGCGCCAGCTCCAGCACGCGGTGCCCAACGTGTTCGCCGACTTCGAGATCGGCACCCTGGAGGACGGCAGCGAGATCGCCTCTAGCCCGCTCGTCACCGAAGGCTAAGGGCGTGTCACCGAGACCGGGCGTAGTGACCGAGGAGAGCCGCGAGCGGGCCGCGCTGTGCGTGACGTTCGAGCGGGTCGGGCCGGGGGCGCCCACGCTGTGCTCCGGCCGTAGCACCGGCGAGCTGCTGGCGTACCTGCTGGTCGGGGAGCGGCGGTTCGTGACCAGCCTGCTCGGCCTGGTGATCCCGCCGCTGGCCCGCCGGGCCGAGGCGAGGATGTACCGCCGCCCCTGGCTGGAGATGGTGGAGCTGCTGCGCACCGGGCCGGCGTGGCTGTTACCGGGGGGTCGGCCGGGCGACGGGCTGGACTTCCTCAAGCTGTTCGTGCACCACGAGGACGTCCTGCGCGCGAGGCGGGGATGGACGCCCCGACCGGTCGACCCGCATCGGGACGAGGTGCTCTGGCGCGCCGCGATCCGCCTCGCCCGGCTGGCCTACCAGCGCAGCAACGTCGGCGTGGTGCTCCGGCGCCCGGACGGGGCATCCCAACAGGTGCGCAAGGGGACGAAGATGGTCACCGTGGTCGGTGAGCCGGGGGAGCTGGTGCTGCACATGTGCGGGCGGTCGGAGGCGCTGGTGAGCTTCGACGGCGACCCGGTGCACATCGCGGCCTCGCTCGGGGCGCGGCCGAGGACGTTGTTCGGCGGGGCGTCGCGTCCGGCGCGAGGGGTGCCGGGATGAGGCTGGTACCCGCCGAGCGGGCGGCGCTGTGCGACCTGTTCGAGACGACCGGCCCGGACGCGCCGACCGTGCTCCCCGGCTGGGACGCCCGCGAGCTGTTGGCCCACCTGCTCGTGCGAGAACGGCAGCCGCTGGCCGCGCCGGGCATCCTGCTGCCGCCGCTCGCCGGGCTCACCGAACGGGCCATGCGCGGCTACGACGACGTGCCGTGGCAGCGGCGGGTGGAGATGTTGCGCGCCGGCCCGCCGCCGTGGTCGCCGTACCGGATCGGGGCGGTGGACGAGCAGGCGAACCTGGTCGAGTTCGTGGTGCACCACGAGGACCTGGCGCGCGCGCAGCCCGAGTGGCGGCCGCGCCCGTCCGACCCGGACCGGGAGGAGGCGCTGTGGTCGCGGCTGCGGCTGATGGCGCGGGTCATGTACCGCAAGAGCCCGGTCGGCGTGCGGCTGCGTCATCCCACCCGGGAGCGCGGGGCGGAGATCGCGGCCAGGCCCGGCCGGGGCCGGGTGACGGTGACCGGGCCGCCCGGTGAGCTGATCCTGCACGCGTTCGGACGGGGCATGGCCCGGGTCGAGCTGGACGGCGCGCCCGCCGACGTGGAGGCGCTCGGCCGTACTCCGCGCGGGCTCTAGCCGCCGAACTCCCCAGCCCGAACCCCATCCGCGAGTCGGGCGTGCTGGCACACGGTTCGAGACTGGTCGGTGGCCTCGAGGTGTGCCGAAAACCGCGACTCACTGTGCTGGGACGCCCGACTCGCCGGTGTGGGGAGCGGTGGTCGGGGGCGGGCGGTATCATGTAAGTCAATGCGCGCCTTCAGGTGGACTGGCGGCGCGGCGTGTGGCGGGGCGCCCCGACGTCCTCGGCCGCACCCAGACCACGTCGCCGCTGCTGAGCTGGCGACACCGAGCCGGCCGGTGAAGCCGGTTACGACACGGCCGGCACACGCCGGCTCCGACCCGGCCGGCATGACGCCGGCCATGAGGTGGCCAGCACAGCCGGCCATGAGACGGCCGGTACCACCGGCCAGGACATGGCCGACACCGCGGGCGACGACATGGCTGGCTCACCGGCTACGACACGGCCGGTCACCCCGGCCACGAAAGTTGTTGCCCAGTGACACGTTCTTCCACATCTGACAGGCGATCCGCCCGCCAAGCCGCCGACCCGGAGCCCGACCGGCTGCCGGTCGCCGCACCGCCCGAGCTGCCCGAGGGCGGCCTGCGGGTGGTCGCGCTCGGCGGCATCGGCGAGATCGGCCGCAACATGACGGTCTTCGAGTACGCGGGCCGGTTGCTGATCGTCGACTGTGGGGTGCTCTTCCCGTCCGACGACTCGCCGGGCGTCGACCTGATCCTGCCCGACCTGCGCGCCATCGAGAACCGGCTCGACGACATCGACGCGCTGGTGCTCACCCACGGCCACGAGGACCACATCGGCGCCGTCCCGTTCCTGCTGCGGCTGCGCCCCGACCTGCCGATCGTCGGATCCAAGTTCACGCTCGCGCTGGTCGCCGCCAAGTGCAAGGAGCACCGGCTCACCCCGCACCTGCGCGAGGTGCGCGAGGGCCAGCGGACCCGGCACGGCGACTTCGAGTGCGAGTTCTTCGCCGTCAACCATTCCATCCCGGACGCGCTCGCGGTGGCCATCCGCACCCCCGCCGGCTTGGTGCTGCACACCGGGGACATCAAGCTCGACCAGCTTCCCCTGGACGGCCGGCTGACCGACCTGGCCGGCTTCTCCCGGCTCGGTGACGAAGGTGTCGACCTGTTCCTGGTCGACTCCACGAACGCCGACGTCCCCGGGTTCGTCATCTCCGAGCGGGAGATCGGTCCGGTGCTGGACGGGGTGTTCGACAAGTCCCCGCAGCGGATCATCGTGGCCTGCTTCGCCAGCCACGTGCACCGGGTGCAGCAGGTGCTGGACGCGGCAGCGGCGCGGGGCCGGCGGGTCTGCCTGGTCGGGCGCTCGATGCTGCGCAACATGTCGCTGGCCGCGGACATGGGCATCCTGCGGGTGCCGGACGGGCTGCTGGTCGACCTGGACGAGGCGATGCTGCTGCCGGACCGCGAGCTGGTGCTGGTCTCCACCGGGTCGCAGGGGGAGCCGCTGTCCGCGCTGTCCCGGATGGCTCGCGGCGAGCACCGGCAGGTGCGGATCAAGCCGGACGACACGGTGATCCTGTCCTCGTCGCTGATCCCGGGCAACGAGACGGCGGTGTTCGGCGTGATCAACGGGCTGACCCGGCTGGGCGCGCGGGTGGTGCACCAGGGCACCGCGAAGGTGCACGTGTCCGGTCACTCGCCGGCCGGTGAGCTGCTGTTCCTCTACAACGCGGTGCGGCCGAGCAACGTCATGCCGGTGCACGGCGAGTGGCGGCACCTGCGCGCGAACGGCGCGCTGGCCACCCAGACCGGGGTGCCGGAGGACTCCGTGGTGCTGGCCGAGGACGGCGTGGTCGTCGACCTGGTGGACGGCAAGGCTCGGATCAGCGGGCGGGTCGAGGTCGGCCGGGTGTACGTGGACGGGCTGGCCGTGGGCGACATCGGCGAGTCCACGCTCGGCGACCGGCTGGTGCTCGGCGAGGGCGGGTTCATCGCCATCACGGTGGCGGTGGACAGCACGTCAGGGCGGGCGGTGACCGTGCCGACGGTGTCCGGGCGGGGGTTCTCCGACGACCCGAAGGCGCTGGACGCGGTGGTCCCGCTGATCGAGGCCGAGCTGTCGCGCACCGAGGCGGAGGGCATCACCGACACGCACCGGATCGCGCAGGCGGTGCGCCGCGTGGTCGGCAGGTGGGTGTCGGACACCTACCGGCGGCGTCCGATGATCGTTCCCACCGTCATCCCGGTCTGACGTCAAAACCCGGGCGCGGGCTCCGACCCACCGGTGACGGCGCCCGCCCGGGGTGCCGAAGAGGAGACGGACCATGCAGTTCCTACTGATCATGCACGTGAACCCGGCCATCTGGGAGTCGCTGACCGAGGACGAGCGCAACGCCGTGATGACCGGGCACGGCAAGTTCATCGAGACGGTCAAGGCCAGCGGCGAGATGATCAACACCCAGGCCCTGGCCGGCCCTGAGGAGAGCGCCGTGGTGCGGGTCAAGGACGGCAGGCAGGTGGTCACCGACGGGCCGTACCTGGAGGCCAAGGAGCACCTCGGCGGGTTCTACCTGATCGAGTGCGCCAGCCGGGAGCGCGCCTACGAGCTGGCCGCGATGATCCCGGACGCCGCCGTGCCCGGGCTGGGCGTCGAGGTGCGGCGGGTGATCTTCGCCGACGGACAACCGGTGTGACCAGCGGCCGGCGCCTCGAGGACCTGGTGCGGGAGGCCGCGCCCAAGGTCCTCGGGGCGCTCGTCCGCCGCTACGGGCACTTCGACGAGTGCGAGGACGCGGTGCAGGAGGCGCTGCTCGCGGCCAGCGTGCAGTGGCCCCGCGACGGCGTGCCGGACAGCCCGTCCGCCTGGCTGACCGCCGTGGCGTCCCGCCGGCTGATCGACCAGGTCCGGGGCGAGGCGGCGCGGCGGCGGCGCGAGGAGACGGTGGCCGCCCGCTCGCCCGTCGTCGACACAACTGACGAGCCCCGGCCCGGCGACCGGGACGACACGCTGACCCTGCTGTTCCTGTGCTGCCACCCGGTGCTCACCCCGAGCACGCAGATCGCGCTCACCCTCCGCGCGGTCGGCGGCCTGACCACCGAGCAGATCGCGCGGGCGTTTCTCGTCCCCGAACAGACCATGGGCGCCCGGATCAGCCGGGCCAAGCAGCGGATCCGCTCCGCCGGCGCCGAGTTCCGCCCGCCACCTCCCGAGGAGTGGCCCGAACGGCTGCGGGTGGTGCTGCACGTGCTCTACCTGATCTTCAACGAGGGCTATACGGCCAGCTCGGGGCCGTCGCTGGAGCGCCACGAGCTGGCCGCCGAGGCGATCCGGCTGACCAGGGCGCTGCACCGGCGGTTGTCCGAGGACGGCGAGGTCGCCGGCCTGCTGGCGCTGATGCTGCTCACCGACGCGCGGCGCCCGGCGCGCACCGGCCCGGACGGCGGCCTGGTCCCGCTGGCCGAGCAGGACCGCGACCTCTGGGACCGCGCGCTCATCACCGAGGGCACCGGGCTGGTCACCAACGCGATGTCGCGCGGCCCGCTCGGCCCGTACCAACTGCAGGCCGCGATCGCCGCCGTGCACGTGGACGCGAAGAGCGCCGAGGACACCGACTGGCGCCAGATCCAGGTGCTGTACCAGATCCTGGAGCGGATCGCGCCCAACCCGATGGTCACGCTCAACCGGGCCATCGCGGTGGCCATGACCGACGGCCCGGCGGCCGGGCTCGCGCTGCTGGCCACGCTGGACGAGGACGGCCGGCTGGCCGGCCACCACCGGCTGCCCGCCGTGCGCGCCCACCTGCTGGAGATGGCCGGCGACCGCGACGCCGCCCGCGACAGCTACCAACTGGCCGCCCGGCGCACCGCGAGCCTGCCCGAACAGCGCTACCTGACCGCCCGCGCCGCCCGCCTCACCTGAGGTTGCGTCGACCACTCGGGTGGGGGTTGCGGGCGTTCTGGCTAGGCTGTCCGGGTGGTGGACGCGAACAAGCCCGTGTTGATCCTGGTGGGGCCGCCGGGCTCCGGGAAGAGCACGGTGGGTCGGCGGGTGGCGCACCGGCTGGCGTGCGGTTTCAAGGACTTCGACGACGACCTGCAGGAAGCCCACGGGCTGGCCGCCGGTGAGCTGGTGGTCGAGCTGGGTCGGGAGCGGTTCCAGGAGCTCGAGGTGGAGCTGCTGCGCACCGTGCTGACCGAGTTCGACGGCGTGCTGGCGCTGGGCGGTGGCACCCCCACCGCGCCGGGCGCCGCCGAGCTGCTGGCCGGGCACCGGGTGGTGTTCCTCGACGTCGACCTGGAGAACCTGCTCAAGCGCGAGGGCCTGGTTCCGCTGCACCCGTGGCTGCTGCCGAACCCCCGCGCGCACCTGCGCCAGCTGCTCACCGAGCGCCGGCCGGTGTACGAGTCCGTCGCCACCGCCACCGTGCCCACCAGCGGCCGCGACCCACAGGACGTGGTGGACGACGTGCTGCGGGCGCTGTCCGTGGCCGGCCACCCGATCGCGCCATGATTGCCACCGAACCCGCCCGGATCCAGGTCAACGCCGAAAGCCCGTACCAGGTCGTCATCGGGCGCGGCATCCCCGACGGCGAGCTGCTGGCCGCGCTGCCCGGCGCCGCCCGCGCCGTGATCGTGCACCAGCCCCCGCTGGCCGAGCGCGCCGAGGAGCTGCGCGCCCGGCTGGCCGAGGCCGGCCTGGACGCGCACCGCGCCGAGGTGCCGGACGCGGAGGAGGGCAAGACGCTCGGCGTCACCGGGTTCTGCTGGGAGGTGTGCGGCCAGGTCGGGTTGTCGCGGCGGGACGCGGTGATCGGGCTCGGCGGCGGCGCGGTGACCGACCTGGCCGGGTTCGTCGCGGCCACCTGGATGCGCGGCATCAGGGTGGTGCACGTGCCGACCACGCTGCTGGCCATGGTGGACGCCGCGGTCGGCGGCAAGACCGGCATCAACACCGGCGCCGGCAAGAACCTGGTGGGTGCGTTCCACGAGCCGGCCGCCGTGCTCGTCGACCTGGACACGCTGCGCACGCTGCCGCCGCACGAGCTGCGCCCGGGCATGGCCGAGGTGGTCAAGGCCGGTTTCATCGCCGACCCCGCGATCCTGGAGCTGGTCGAGGCCGACCCGGAGCGCGCCCTGGACCCGGCCGGCGACGCGCTGCCCGAGCTGGTCCGCCGCTCCATCCAGGTCAAGGCCGACGTGGTGTCGGCCGACCTGCGCGAGTCCAGCCTGCGCGAGATCCTCAACTACGGGCACACCCTCGGCCACGCCATCGAGCGCCGCGAGGACTACCGCTGGCGCCACGGCGACGCGGTGAGCGTCGGGCTGGTGTTCGCCGCCGAGCTGGCCCGCGCCGCCGGCCGCCTGGACGACGCCACCGCCGACCGGCACCGCACCGTGCTGCGCGCCCTCGGGCTGCCGGTCGGCTACCGGCCCGACGCGCTGCCCGAGCTGGTGGACAGCATGGCCCTGGACAAGAAGGCAAAGGCCGGGATGCTCCGGTTCGTGGTGCTCGACGGCCTGGCCAAGCCGGGCCGGCTGGAGGGACCCGACCCCGAGCTGCTGGCCGCCGCGTACGCCGCAACCTGTGGAGAGGACTGATGAACGGCCCGATGATCGGGCGCGCGCTCGTGCTCAACGGCCCCAACCTCGGCCGCCTGGGCACCCGCGAGCCGGATGTCTACGGCAAGACCACCTATGACGACCTGGCCGAGATGTGCCGGCGGGTGGGGAACGACCTGGACCTGGCCGTCGCGGTCCGGCAGACCGACGACGAGTTCGAGATGCTCCAGTGGCTGCACGAGGCCGCCGACTCGGGCACGGCGGTGGTGCTCAACGCGGGGGCGTGGACGCACTACTCGATCGCCGTGCGCGACGCCTGCTCCATGCTCACCGGCCCGCTCATCGAGGTGCACATCAGCAACGTGCACGCCCGCGAGCAGTTCCGCCGGCACAGCGTGATCAGCGACGTGGCCACCGGCGTGATCCTCGGCCTGGGCGTACGCGGCTACGCGCTGGCGCTGCGCTGGATCGCCGAGCACTACCACGCGACCACCGCCCAGGCCTGAACACGGCCTAGCCGAACATCGACCGGAACTCGTCCAGCGTGCTGGCCCGGAACACCATGTTGGTCCGGCGCACCTCGGACAGCGCCGCCCTGGGCTCCGCGGAGTACAGGTGCCCGGGGTGCACGATCGGGTCGCCGGTGAGCTCGGCCAGCCGGCGCAGGCTGGTGTACATCGCGTCCGGGTCACCGCCCGGGAAGTCGGTGCGCCCGCAGCCCTGCAGGAACAGGGTGTCACCGGCCACCAGCTTGCCGTCCACCAGGAAGCACTGGCTGCCCGGGGTGTGGCCGGGGGTGTGCAGCAGCCGGATCGGCAGCTCACCGACGCGGATCTCCTCGTCGTTGTCGTGCTCGGTGAGGTCGGAGGCGGACACCCCGGTGGAGCGGCGCACCCACTCGGCCTCCTCGCGGTTGACGTGCACCGGCACCGGCTGCTTGCCGAGCAGCTCGGCCAGCCCGGACAGCGGGTGACCCATCAGGTCGCCGCCGACGTGGTCCGGGTGGTGGTGGGTGACCAGCACGCCGGCCAGCGTCATGTCGTCGGCGGCGAGCGTGTCGAGCAGCTCCTCCGGCGCGTACGCCGGGTCGACGACCACCGCCTGCCGGGTGTCCTCGTCGCCGATCAGGTAGGAGAAGTTGACCATCTGGGTGGCGACCGGGTCGCCCACCGCGAAGTCCCGCCCGGACAGCAGTTGCCGGAAGTACACGCCCATGCGCCTCAGCTTAGGGTCGGCCGCCCGTACGCCGCGCGCACCTCCGGGGTGTAGAACTCGTCCCACCCGGGCGCCCGCGGCGCCTCGCCGAGGGCGTGCGCCAGCCGGTCCAGGTACCAGTGCCAGCCGGGGCCGGCGTCGGCGGCCTGGTCGGCCCCGAACAGCGACTGGACGAACAGCAGGCTGCTCCCGGTCTCGGTGGCCGACAGCTCGAGCTCGATCCGCCACGGCCCGTCCGGCGACGGGAAGTCCACCGCGAGCAGCCGTGGCGGGTCGCAGGCCACGATCGTCACGTCCTCGGGCTCCATCGGCTCGGGCTCGTGCAGGAGCTGGAACTTCACCGTGCCACCCACCCTGGGCTCGCCGCTCCAGGTCCCGACCCACCGGGCCAGCCGATCCGGCTCGGTGACCGCCGACCACAGGTCCTCGACCGGCACCGAGTGGTCCCGCCGAAACTCCAGCCGAGTCTGACCGTCCGTACCCACCACCCGCCCGAGCGGGCTGCTTCTCTCGTCCACCACGCATCCTCCCTGGTCAGGACCCGTGAGTGGTTAGAGGTGCCATAGCACCTCTAACCACTCACGGGTGGTGTAGTGCAGTTTTAAGGTACGACTTATATAGGTGTCAACTTAGGATACGGTAGTCTGGGTCGGTGGAGCGGCTGCCGAAGAAGGTGTACGAGCGCGAGCTGTTGCGGCTTCAGGGGCAGTTGGTCGAGCTGCAGGAGTGGGTGCGTGAGAGCGGCGCGCGGTTGGTCGTGGTGTTCGAGGGGCGGGACGCGGCGGGCAAGGGTGGAGCGATCAAGAGGGTCTCGCAGTACCTGAACCCCAGGGTGTGCCGGATCGTGGCGCTGCCGGCGCCGACCGAGCGCGAGCGCACCCAGTGGTACTTCCAGCGCTACATCGAGCACCTGCCGGCGGCCGGCGAGATCGTGCTGTTCGACCGGAGCTGGTACAACCGGGCCGGCGTGGAGCGGGTGATGGGGTTCTGCACGCCCCGGGAGTACACCCGGTTCCTGCAGCAGGCGCCGGTGTTCGAGCGGCTGCTCGTGGAGGACGGCATCCTGCTGCGCAAGTACTGGTTCTCGGTCAGCGACGGCGAGCAGGAGCGGCGGTTCCAGTCGAGGCTGGACGACCCGATGCGGCGGTGGAAGCTCTCCGCGATGGACCTGGAGTCGGTGACCCGGTGGGAGGACTACTCCCGGGCGAAGGACGAGATGTTCTTCCACACCGACATCCCGGAGGCGCCGTGGGCGGTGGTGGAGTCCGAGGACAAGCGCTCCGCGCGGATCAACATGATCGCCCACCTGCTGTCCACCGTGCCGTACCACCACGTCGAGCACCCGAAGCTCACGCTGCCGCCGCGCCCGCCCGGCACCGGCTACCAGCGCCCGCCGCGCGACATGTTCACCTCCGTGCCCGACCACGCCGCGAGCTTGCTGGACTAGGCATATCCGGGCCTAGGCTGGCTGGCATGACTGCCGCCGCGCGCCGGGACGCGCTCCGTGAGCTGGTACGGGCCGCCGAGCTGGACGCCCTGCTGGTCACCGACATCGTCAACGTGCGGTACCTGACCGGGTTCACCGGGTCGAACGCGGCGCTGCTGGTCTCCGCCGAGGGCGACACGAGCACCCGGCTGGCCACGGACGGCCGGTACACCACGCAGGCCGCCGCCGAGGTGCCCGACCTGGAGCGGGTGATCGACCGGGCCTGCGACCGCGCGCTGGTGACCTCGGCGGGGGAGGCGGGGGTGCGCAGGTTGGGGTTCGAGTCGGGGCACCTGACGGTGGACGCGCACGCGGCGCTGGTCGCGGTCGCCTCCAAGGAGACGGAAGGGCTGGAGCTGCGCCGCGCGCCCGGGCTGGTGCAGCGGCTGCGCGCGGTGAAGGACGAGGACGAGATCGACGCGCTGCGCGACGCCTGCGCGTGTGCCGACGCCGCGCTGGCCGACCTGATCGCGGCCGGCGGGCTGCGGCCCGGGCGCACCGAGCGGGAGGTCGCCATCGACCTGGAGCGGCGGATGCGCGAGCACGGCGCGGACGGCCCCTCGTTCGACACCATCATCGCGGCCGGCGCGAACTCCGCGATCCCGCACCACCGTCCCACCGACGCCGTCCTCGCCCAGGGCGACCTGGTCAAGATGGACTTCGGCGCGCTGCGCGGCGGCTACCACTCGGACATGACCCGCACGGTCGTGCTGGGCCCGCCCGCCGACTGGCAGCGCGAGCTGTACGACCTGGTCGCGGCGGCGCAGGCGGCCGGGCGCGAGGCGCTGGCGGTCGGGGCCGAGGTCGCCGGCGTGGACGCCGCCGCGCGCACCGTGATCGCCGACGCCGGCCGGGGCGCGGAGTTCTCCCACGGGCTCGGGCACGGGGTGGGCCTGCAGATCCACGAGGCTCCGGCGCTGTCCGCCACCGGCGCGGGTACCCTGGTTGCCGGCATGACGGTCACCGTCGAACCGGGCGTCTATCTCGCCGGCCGGGGTGGTGTCCGTATCGAAGACACGCTCGTGGTCCGCGCGGACGGTGCCGAGCTGCTCACCCGAACCGGCAAGGAGCTGCTCGCGCTGTAGCGCGCCCGAACTTCTGGAGGAGATGAACCGGTGAGGGCGCGGACGAAGGCCCGCAAGCGCGCGCTGGACATCCTCTTCGAGTCCGAGGCGCGCGGGGCGGACCCCCTGGAAGTGCTCGCCGAGCGGCGCGCCACCGAGGACGCGCCGCCGGTGTCGGACTACGCCGCGCTGCTGGTCGAGGGCGTCACCGGGCAGCGGGAGCGGATCGACCAGCTGCTGGCCGAGCACTCCGAGGGCTGGTCGGTGGCGCGGATGCCGGCGGTGGACCGGGCGCTGCTGCGCATCGCGCTCTACGAGCTGCTCTGGGTCGACGAGATCGACGACCCGGTGGCCATCACCGAGGCGGTGGAGCTGGCCCGCACGCTGTCCACCGACGACTCGCCCCGGTTCGTCAACGGCGTGCTCGGCCGGATCGCCGACCTGGCCGAGCACATCCGCCCCGGCCTGGCACCCCACACGCCGGAGAACTACCCCGTCCCGCCCGCCTGACGGGGCTCCTGCAGCCCGGCGAGCATCTCGTCGCGGTAGTAGGCGAGGTGGGTCCGCCAGACCTCCGACGCCGCGTCGGCGTCCCCCTCGGCAATGTGTTCGATCACTTGACGCACCTCGTTGACGTGGCCTTCGCGGGCCGACGCCGGCATCAGCGCGTGCCTGCGGAGCTCGACCCAGCGGGGGGACTCCGTGTGCTTGAGGGCGTCCTCGAGGGCGTCGGCGAGGATCGGGTTGCGGGCGGCGCGCGCGATCGCCCGGTGGACCGGGAGGTCGCTGTGGTACTGCGCGGTCCGTTCGTACTCGTCGTCGAGCGCCCGGCCGGCGGCGCGTAGCTGCTCCAGGTCCTCCGGGTAGCGCTTCCGCGCGGCCAGCGCGGCGAGCTGTGGCTCGATGGCCAGGCGCGCCTCGAACACCTGGGTCGGCGTGACCTCGACGCCCCAGGTGGCCACCTGCTCGGGCACCGCGATGACGACGGTCCCGCGACCCTGGTGCGACTCGACGACGCCGGCCAGCTCGAGCGCGGCCAGCGCCTCGCGCACCGTGGGGCGGCTGACCTTGAGCTGCCTGGCCAGCTCGCGTTCGGGCGGCAGCCGCTGGTGCTGCTTGACGCTGCCGTGGCGCAGCGCGTTGACGATCTGGTCGGCGGCCTGCGCGGCGGCGCTGCGCACGGCGACGGGAGTGAACACGCCGTCGCTGTCTTCCTGGTCGAGCATGGGAAAAGTATAGAGCACTTGACAGGTGGCCTGGCCAATATTCATGCTCATCTCCATGAATTGGTCAGGCAACCTGTCAAGCCTGGATGCGAACGGTGACGAGGACGGCGCGCTGTACGGCGCGCAGACCCGGCGAGCCCTGGCCAACTTCGCCGTCGGCGGTCCCCGGCTGGCGGACTTCCCCGACCTGGTGCGGGGCCTGGCCCTGGTCAAGATGGCGGCCGCCTCGACGAACGCCCGGCTGGGCGTGCTGGACCGCGAGGTCGCCGGCGCGATCGTCGCGGCGGCGGAGCGGGTGTCGCGGGGCGAGCACCTCGGCGAGTTCGTCGTGCCGGTGGTTCAGGGCGGGGGCGGCACGTCGACGCACATGAACGCGAACGAGGTGCTCGCCGGGCTGGCGTCACGGGAGCTGGCGCGGCGCGGGATCGATCGTCCGGTGCACCCGAACGACCACGTCAACGCGGGTCAGTCGACCAACGACGTGATGCCGACGGCGATCGCGCTGGCGGTGCGAGCGGTCGCGGACCGGGCGGCTCCCGAGCTGTGGCACCTGATCGAGTCGCTGGAGGCGAAGGCGGAGCAGTTCGCCGGCCTGGAGCACCTGGGCCGGACCTGCCTGCGCGACGCCGTCGCGGCACCGGTCTCGGCGGTGCACCGGTCGCACGCCTTCGGTGTCCGCCGGGGCGTCGAGGCGCTGGCCGGCGCGGTGGACAAGCTCCTGGCGGTGCCGCTGGGCGCGACGGCGGTGGGGACGGGTGTGGGCGCCGAGGACGGGTTCGGGCCGGCCGCGGTGGCGGAGCTCGCGCGGCTGTCCGGCTACCCGTTGACCGAGGCGCCGGACCGGTTCTACGCGCTGTCGTCGCTGGAGCCGCTGGTGGGCGTGGCGGAGGCGGTGGACCACTGCGCGCGGGCGGTCGCGCGGGTCGGGGCCGACCTGCGGCTGCTGTCCTCGGGTCCGGTCGGCGGGATCGGGGAGGTGGAGCTGCCGGCGGTCCAGGCGGGCAGCTCGATCATGCCGGGCAAGGTCAACCCGGTGCTGCCCGAGCTGGTCATGCAGATCTCCTTCCAGGTCGCCGGCGAGGCGACCAGCGCGCGCCTGGCCGCCGGGGCCGGAGAGCTCGACGTCTCGGCGATGGCGCCGGTGGTCACCGCCGGCCTGCTCGGCGGGCTGGAACGGCTCGGGGCCGGGGCGCGGCTGTTCGCCGACCGCTGCGTGGCCGGCCTCGGCTGGAACGCCGAGAACGTCCGGGCGAACCTCGCGGGCTCGCTGACCGCCGCGGTCGTGGCGGCCAGGGCCGATGGCTACGACGTTGTTGCCAACCGAGGGCGTGATGCGAACGCCCGCAGATCCCACCTGGAGTAGCGATGTCAGCTCGGAGAATTGCGCTCGTCACAGCCGTGCTCGCCGTGCTCGGCATGCTGGGCGCGGCGGCCTGTGCCGACCCGGGAACCGGGCCGGCGAGCCCCGGTGCGGCCGGCCCGGCCGCGCCGCCCGCCGTGCGAGCCGATCCGAGCGTGGTCGCGCTGGTGCCCGACGACATCAGAACCCGAGGGTCGCTGGTGTTCGCGACCAGCGCCCCGTCGGCGCCGATCGTGTTCTTCAAGGAGGACAACACGACGCTCACCGGCTACACCATCGACCTCGGCAACGCCATCGCCGCCACGATGGGGCTGCGGATGGACTGGCGGAACGTCTCGTTCGACTCGATGCTGCCGGGCCTCGCCGGCGGCAAGTACGACGGCGCGATGACGTCGCTGAGCATCGAGCACGAGCGGCTGCGCAGCGTCGACTTCGTGTCCTACTACCTGTCCGGCGGCGGCTTCCTGATCAAGAAGGGATCCGGCATCGCGATCAACTCGTTCGAGCAGCTCTGCGGGTACCGGGTCGCCGTCAAGAAGGGCGTCAGCCAGCTCGACGCGCTCACCAAGACCAACGAGCACTGTGCCGCCAGTGCCAAGAAGCCGATCGAGATCCTGCAGGTTCCCACCGACAACGCGCTCGCGCTGGCCATGCAGTCGGACCGGGCGGACGTGGGCGTGGCCGACAAGCCCCAGGCCCTCTACATGGCGACCCAGTCGCGGGGGAACCTCTGCGTGGTCTCCACCTACCAGACGCCGCACAGCATCGCGGGCATCGCCGTGCCCAAGGGCTCGCCGCTGCGTCCGGCGCTGCGCGCCGCGGTGAACTCGCTGCTCAGGTCCGGCGCCTACGAACAGGTCTCCAGGGCCTGGGGCACCGGTGCCGCGGACGCGGGGGCCACGCTCTCGGCCGAGTACCAGCAGGTCGCGGCGCCGTGGGGGGTCGGACCGGACGGCGTCGTCATCGAGTCGAAGATCTTCACCGATCCGGCCGCGATCCCGCCCGGCCACTCGCGCTACTACTACCAGTCGGTTCGCCAGGGATGTGCGTGAGCGATGGGACACGTTGAGCAGAGCCTGCGTTCGGATCCGCGTGACCTGAGCATTCGGGCGGTCCCGCTGCGGCGGCCCTGGCGGCGGCTGGCCGCGTGCGTGCTCGCGGTGCTGATCGCGTCGGGCCTGTGGTCGGTGGTGACGAACCGCAGGTTCGGGTGGGACGTGGTCGGCGAGTGGCTGACCGCGCGGACCATCATGCGCGGGCTGTTGGTGACCCTCGAGCTGACGGCGATGGCGATGGCGGCCGGCATCGCGCTCGGCGTGGTGCTGGCGATCATGCGGGGCTCGCGCAACCGGCTGCTCTCGGGGTTCTCCGCCGGGTTCATCTGGTTCTTCCGGGGCACCCCGTTGCTGGTCCAGCTGCTGTTCTGGTTCAACCTCAGCGCCGTGTACCCCCGGATCGGGATCGGTGTCCCGTTCGGCGGCCCCGACTTTGTCTCGGTGAACGCCAACGACGTCATCACCCCGATGATGGCCGCGTTCCTGGGCCTGGCCCTGCACGAGGCCGCCTACATGGCCGAGATCGTCCGGGCCGGCATCCTCTCGGTGCCCCGGGGCCAGGTGCAGGCGGCCACCGCGCTGGGCATGTCCGGCCTGCAGACGATGTGGAAGATCGTGCTCCCGCAGGCCATGCGCGTGATCGTGCCGCCCACCGGGAACCAGACGATCTCGATGCTGAAGACCACGTCGCTGGTCAGCGTGCTGGCGATCCCCGACCTGCTCTACAGCGCGCAGATCGTCTACGCGCGCACGTTCCAGACGATCCCGCTGCTGATCGTCGCGACGATCATCTACCTGGTCGTGGTGTCGCTGCTGACGGTCGTCCAGTCACGGATCGAACGGAAGTTCTCACCCGACGGCGACTCCGTGCGCCCCCGGCCGAGCGTGGTGGCGCCGTGAACGGGGCCGAGGTGCTGGTCCGGGCCGAGCAGGTGCGGATGAGCTACCAGCGCCACGAGGTGCTCAAGGGGATCGACCTGGAGGTGCATCGCGGCGAGGTGATGTGCATGGTCGGGCCCTCCGGGTCGGGCAAGAGCACGTTCCTGCGGTGCGTGAACCACCTCGAACGGATCCAGCACGGCCGGATCTGGGTCGACGGCACGCTGGTCGGCTACCGGCAGCACGGCGACACGCTGCACGAGCTGCCCGAACGCGAGCAGTGCGCGCAGCGGGCGGAGATCGGGATGGTGTTCCAGGAGTTCAACCTGTTCGGGCACTACACCGCGGTGGAGAACGTCATGGCCGCGCCGATGCTGGTCCGGCGTGAGTCGAGGGAGGCGGCGCACGCCAACGCGGTCCGGTTGCTGCGCCGCGTCGGGCTCGGGGACAAGGTCGACGCCTACCCGCGCTGGCTGTCCGGGGGCCAGCAGCAGCGGGTGGCCATCGCCAGGGCGCTGGCGATGCGGCCCAAGCTCATGCTGTTCGACGAGCCCACCTCGGCGCTCGATCCCGAGCTGGTCGGCGAGGTCCTCGACGTGATCAGGGACCTGGCCAAGGACGGGCTCACGATGATCATCGTCACGCACGAGATCGGCTTCGCGCGCGAGGTCGGTGACTCGCTGGTGTTCGTGGACGACGGCGTGGTGGTCGAGGCCGGCCCGCCGGCGCAGGTCATCGGCTCGCCGCGACACCAGCGAACGCAAGCATTCCTTTCCAAGGTCATCTGAGGAGTCCATCGGTGCGGAACACGAACAGCTACGACATCGCGGTGCTCGGCCTGGGTGCGGTCGGGTCCATGGCCGCATGGCGGGCGGCGGCCAGGGGCGCCAGGGTCATCGGGTTCGAACGCTACGACATCGCTCACGCCCACGGCTCGTCGCACGGCGGGTCCCGGATCTTCCGGCAGACCCTGTTCGAGGGCACGGAGTACGTGCCGTTGGTCAACCGCGCTCGGCCGCTGTGGAACCGGCTGGAGCGGGAGTCGGGCGCCGCGCTGTTCCAGGTCTCGGGCGGGCTGTGCATCGGGCCGGAGGACAGCGCGCTGATCGCCAACGCGCTGGCCTCCGCGCGCATCGGCGGGTTCGAGCACGAGCTGTTGGAACCAGACGAGCTGGCCGGGCGGTTCCCCCAGCACGCCGCGATCCCGGAGGACTTCGCGGTGTTCGAGCCGGGCGCCGGGGTGCTCGACCCGGAGGCGTGCATCCGGGCGGCGGTGCGGCTGGCCACCGGGCACGGCGCCGAGATCGCGCCGCGCACCGAGGTGACCGCGATCGAGCACGACGAGTCGGGGGTCAGCATCCGGACCGGCGCGGACAGCTTCCGGGCCCGGCGCGCGATCGTCGCCACCGGCGCCTGGTTCACCGACCTGCTTCCCGACCTCGCGTTGCCGTTGAAGGTGCAGCGCTCGCCGCTGGTCTGGTTCACCGGCGCGGACCGGCCGGCCTATCGCCCCGAGCGGTTCCCGGTGTTCATCCGGCGCAGCGGCGAGCTGGACGGCTGGGGCATCCCGGACGTCGACGGCAACGGGGTGAAGATCGGGGCCGGGCCGTCCGCGCCGAAGCCGTGGCTTCAACGCCCGGAGGACAACGGCTATCCGATCGACGAACGCGACACCGACCCGGTGGAGAAGTTCTGCGCGGCGGCGTTCCCCGGGCTCAACCCGGTGGCGGCCTCGGCGGCGCCGTGCATGAACTCCCGCACCACCGACCGCGACTTCGTGCTCGGCGTGACCCGGCGCGCGCCGTCGCTGGTGCTCGCCGGCGGGTTCTCCGGGCACGGGTTCAAGCACGCGAGCGCGAGCGCGGACGTCTGCGTGGACCTCGCGCTGGACGGCGCCAGCGACGTGCCGCTGAGCCGGTTCTCGCCGGACCGGTTCTCGTCCGGCCAGGGGGAGGGGCAGTAGTGGAGTACCGCACGCTCGGCCGCACCGCGCTGCGGGTCAGCCCGATCGGGTTGGGCACCATGAACTTCGGGCCGGTCACGCCCGAGGACGAGGCCCGTGCGCTGCTGAGCGCGGCGCACGACGCCGGGGTCAACCTCATCGACACCGCCGACGTCTACGGCGCGGACGCCAACCGCGTCGTGGGCGACGTGTCCGAGCGCAAGGGCCTCACCGAGCGGATCATCGGCGGCTGGCTCGCCGAGGACCCGGGCCGCCGCGACGACGTCGTCCTGGTCACCAAGGCGTACGGCCGAACCGGCCCCGGCCCGAATGACATGTACCTCTCGGCCAAACACCTGCACAGCGCGTGCGAGGCCTCCCTGCGGCGGCTGCGGACCGACCACATCGACGTGTTCATGCTCCACCACGTCGATCGCGCGGCACCGTGGGACGAGATCTGGGAGGTTCTCGACGACCTGCGCCGGCAGGGAAAGATCCGCTACGCGGCGACGAGCAACTTCGCCGGCTGGCAGCTCGTCCAGGGGCAGGAGGCCGCGATCCGGCGCGGCCTGCTCGGCATCGTCGCCGAGGAGTCGATCTACAACCTGATGGAGCGGACGGTCGAGCTGGAGCTGCTGCCGGCCTGCGCGGCCTACGGCATCGGTGTTCTCCCGTACAGCCCGCTGAACTCCGGCCTGCTGGCCGGCATCCTGGCCAAGGCTCAGTCCGCGCAACGCAGCGCCAGCGCACGCGCCGTGGACGGCCTGGCCCGCCACCGCGACGGCCTCGGCGAGTACGAGAAGCTCTGCCGGGAGCTCGGCGCCGACCCGGCGGTCGTGGCGCAGGCATGGCTGCTCACCCGGCCCTCGGTGACCGCGCCGATCGTCGGCGCGCGCACCATGCGCCACCTCACCGACGGCATCGCGGCCGCCGAACTCGCGCTCACCGCTCCGGAGCTGGCCCGGCTCGACGAGATCTTCCCGGGCCCGGGCCCTGCGCCGGAGGCGTACGCCTGGTAGCCCGGTGGGCGGCCACCCGGTGCCGGGTGCCGCACGCCGCGGCCGAGCACCAGCGCCGGGGCCGGGGGCCGGTGTCCAGGAACAGCTTGCGGCAGTCCGGCGCGTCACAGCGGCGGACCCGGCCGATCAGCTCGCCCCCGACCAGGTCCATGCCGTCCCGCACGATCACGCTGAGCAGCGGGCTCAGCTCGGCCGGCCGGCTCCACTCGACGACCGCGCCGACCCTGCCGGCCGTGACGCTCGGCGACGGCGGTGCGACCGAGGCCACCCGGTTGAGCAGCGCGACATCGCCGCCGGGCGGAGCGCCGTCGACCTGGGCGGCGATGAGCCCGTACAGCGCCTCCCGGACCTCACGCGCCGCGGCCAGGTCACCGTCCGTGGGCGCCAGCCGCTGCGCCGGCAGGCCCGCCTCCAGCAGCCAGCGGCGCAGCGCGGCCGGATCGGTGAGCCGCTCGACGTGCTCGGCCGGCCGGTGACCGACGGTGCCCAGGAAGTCGAGGCTGAGCCGGCCGGCGGTGAACAGCCAGCCCGAGAGGTCTGCCTTGCGCGGGGCCATGCTCGCAATGTAACACTTTAAAGCGTTACATCAGTCGTGAAGGGACCCGATCATGCCGATCGAGCACATGGCCGACGAGTACGGCCGGGACGCGCGCAACCGCCTCGCCGATGCCGCCGACCCCTCGCCGGACGGGGCCGGGGCCGCGCTGGAGTCGTTCTACTACGCGCTGAACAACCGCGACGCCGACGCACTCGCCCAGGTCTGGTCCAACCACCCGTTGGCCCAGCTCAACAACCCCGTGGGCGGCATCCTGCGCGGCGGTGACGCCGTCACCGGGCTGTACCGGAAGATCTTCACCGGGCCGGTGCGGTTGTGGGTGCGGTTCGCCGACATCGTGGCGTACACCGGCGGCGAGCACGCCGTCTTCGCCGGCCGGGAGACCGGTGAGTACACCGACCCGGCCGGCGTGGCCGCGCCCGTGGCAATCCGGACCTCCCGGTACTTCCGCTACGAAGACGGCCGCTGGCGCCAGTACCACCATCACGGCAGCATCGACGATCCTCAGATGCTGGCTGCGTACCAGCTCGCGATCAGTCCTCCCTGATCGGACGGGCCTCTGGAGGGAGCACGCCCCAGTCGACGAGCTGCTCGGTGAGCTCGCCCGGGGACATGTCGTAGATGATGGCCAGTGACCGTAGGTCTTCGGTGCGGATGGACAACACCTTGCCGTTGTAGTCCCCGCGCTGGCTCTGGATCGCCGCCGCGTAGCGCGCCAGCGGGCCGACCTTGTCCGCGGGCAGCTGCTGCAGCCGCTCCAGGTTGATCACGATCTTGGTGGCCGGCTCGGCGCCCGACGGGACACGGCCCTCGGGCAGCAGTTCGGCGACCGGCACCCCGTAGAAGTCGGCCAGCTCGGCCAGCTTCTGCACGGTGACCGCTCGGTCGCCGCGCTCGTAGGACCCGACGACCACGGCCTTCCAGCGGCCGCCAGACTTCTGCTCGACGCCGTGCAGCGACAGGCCTTGCTGCTGCCGAATGGCACGGAGCTTGGAGCCCAGTGCCTTGGCGTAGTCGCCCATGTGGCGAATCTCCGTTTCAGATTGCCCCGGCTGGCCATCCTGGCGGTGGAGCGTGGGGCATAGTGATCGATACGCAGAGTAATCATGCGCTCGTTTCCGTCACTAGGTCAAGCTGGTCTCTGTCCGGCCCCTGGCGTTGTGTCGGACTCCACCCGGTCGGTTGATTGCCAACGGCCGCGTGCCGCCCGAAAGGGTGGCCCGTCCTGGTAGCGTCGAGGCGTCCTTTAAGGCCCGTCCCGTGAGGCGGGAAAGGGAAGGAGTTTCCGCGTGGCGTCTCCCCGGCGCGCGCGCGGCGCGAAGTCGACGACGGCGGGCACCGAGCTGCTCTCCGCGTCCGACGTCGCCCGCACCGTTGCGCGCATCGCCCACCAGATCATCGAGAAGACCGCGTTCGAACCGGCGCGCGCCGACACAGTGGTGCTGCTCGGGCTGCCCACCCGGGGCGCCCCGCTGGCCCGCCGGCTCGGCGCCGCGATCGCCGAGTTCGCCGGCGCGGCGCCCGCCGTCGGCACCCTCGACGCCACCCTCTACCGCGACGACCTGCGCCGTCGCCCGGCCCGCTCGCTGGAGCCCACCTCCATCCCGGACGGCGGCGTGGACGACCGGCTGGTGGTGCTGGTCGACGACGTGCTGTTCTCCGGGCGGACGGTGCGGGCCGCGCTGGACGCGCTGCGCGACCACGGCCGCCCGCGCGCGGTGCAGCTGGCCGTGCTGGTCGACCGGGGCCACCGCGAGCTGCCGATCCGCGCGGACTACGTGGGAAAGAACGTGCCGACCTCGCGCGCGGAACAGGTGGACGTGCTGCTGTCCGAGGTGGACGGGCGGGACGCGGTGTTGCTGCGTCGTGGTGAGGGGGGCTCGGAATGAAGCACCTGCTGTCCATCGCGGACCTGGACGCGGCCACCGCCACCCTGCTGCTGGACACCGCCGACCGGCTCAAGCAGGCGCTGCTCGGCCGCGAGGTGCGCAAGCTGCCGACGTTGCGGGGACGCACGGTGATCACGCTGTTCTACGAGGACTCGACGCGGACCAGGGTGTCCTTCGAGATCGCCGGCAAGTGGATGAGCGCGGACGTGATCAACGTCAGCGCGCGCGGATCGTCGGTGTCCAAGGGGGAGTCGCTGCGGGATACTGCCGCCACCCTGGCCGCCGCCGGCGCGGACTGCGTGGTGATCCGTCATCCGTCATCGGGCGCGGCACATCGGATCGCGGCGTGGGCGGGGCGCGACGGCGGGCCGGCGGTGGTGAATGCCGGTGACGGCACGCACGAGCATCCGACCCAGGCGCTGCTGGACGCGGCCACCCTGCGGGACCGGTTGGGGTCCGTGGCGGGCAAGCGGATCGGGATCGTCGGCGACGTCACGCACAGCAGGGTGGCGCGGTCGAACGTGCTGTTGCTGGCCACCTTGGGCGCGGAGGTGGTGCTGGTGGCGCCGCCCACGCTGCTGCCGGTGGGGGTGGCGGACTGGCCGTGCCGGGTGAGTCATCACCTGGACGCCGAGCTGCCCGCGATGGACGCGGTGATGATGCTGCGGGTGCAGGCGGAACGCATGAGGGGCGGGTTCTTTCCGTCCGCGCGGGAGTATGCGATCGGGTACGGGCTGTCCGAGCGGCGGCTGGCGATGCTGCCGGAGGACGCGGTGGTGCTGCACCCCGGGCCGATGGTGCGCGGGATGGAGATCGCGCCGGCGGTCGCGGACTCGCCACGGGCGGCGGTGCTGGAGCAGGTGCGCAACGGGGTGCACGTGCGGATGGCCGTGCTCTACCACCTGCTGGCCGGCGCTCCGGAGGTCGCGGCGTGAGTGTGTTGATCAAGAACGCCCGGCCGTACGGCGAGGGCGAGCCGGTGGACCTGCTGCTGCGTGACGGGCTCATCGCGGAGATCGGTTCCGGTCTCGACGCGGACGACGATACCGAGGTGATCGACGCCGACGGGCTGGTCGCGCTGCCCGGGTTCGTCGACCTGCACGTCCACCTGCGCGAACCGGGCGGGGAGGACGCCGAGACCATCGAGACCGGATCGGCGGCGGCCGCGCTGGGCGGGTTCACCGCCGTGTTCGCGATGCCCAACACCGACCCGGTGGCGGACAACGCGGTGGTCACCGAGCACGTGTACCGGCGCGGCGCCGAGGTCGGGCTGGTGGACGTGCACCCGGTCGGCGCGGTGACGGTCGGGCTGGCCGGCGAGCGGCTGGCCGAGCTGGGCACCATGGCCGCGAGCGCGGCCGGGGTGCGGATGTTCTCCGACGACGGGCACTGCGTGCACGACCCGCTGCTGATGCGCCGCGCGCTGGAGTACTCCACGGCGCTGGACGCGGTGATCGCCCAGCACGCCGAGGACCACCGGCTGACCGACGGCGCGCAGGCCCACGAAGGGGTGGTCGCCGCCCGCCTCGGCCTGGCCGGCTGGCCCGCCGCCGCCGAGGAGACCATCGTGGCCCGCGACTGCGCGCTGGCCCGCGACGCCGGCGCCGCGCTGCACGTGTGCCACGTCTCGTCGGCGCGCACCGTGGAGGTGCTGCGCGCGGCCAAGGCGGCGGGCACCAGGGTCACCGCCGAGGTGGCCCCGCACCACCTGCTGCTCACCGACGCCGCGCTGACCAGCTACGACCCGGTGAACAAGGTCAACCCGCCGCTGCGCACCGGGGCGGACACGGCGGCCATGCGCCGGGCGCTGGCCGACGGAGTGATCGACTGCGTGGCCACCGACCACGCCCCGCACCCGCCGCAGGCCAAGGACTGCGAGTGGGCGGCGGCGCGGCCTGGCATGCTCGGACTGGAGACGGCGCTGTCGGTGCTGGTGCACACGATGGTGGAGCCGGGCTTGCTGGACTGGCGCGGGGTGGCGAGGGTGCTCTCCGAGCGGCCCGCCGAGATCGGCGGGCTGGCCGGGCAGGGTCGCCCGGTCGAGGTCGGCGAGCCCGCCACGCTGACGTTGGTGGACCCGGACGCCCAGTGGACGGTGCGGGGCGCCCGGCTGGCCAGCCTGGCCGACAACACGCCGTACGAAGGCATGCGGCTGCCGGCGCGGGTGGTGGCCACGGTGTTGCGCGGACGAGTCACGGCGCGCGACGGGGAGGTGAGGAAGTGACCGACGCGGCACTGTTGGTGCTGGAGGACGGCCGGGTGTTCACCGGGGAGCCGTTCGGCGCGCGCGGCGCGGCGCTCGGCGAGGCGGTGTTCACCACCGGGATGACCGGCTACCAGGAGACCCTGACCGACCCGTCCTACCACGGCCAGATCGTGGTGCAGACCGCCCCGCAGATCGGCAACACCGGGTGGAACGACGAGGACGACGAGTCCAGCGGCATCCAGGTCGCCGGCTACGCGGTGCGCGACCCCGCCCGCGCCCCGTCCAACTGGCGGGCCACCGGCAGCCTCGGCGACGCGCTGGCCCGCCAGGGCGTGGTCGGCATCGCCGGCATCGACACCCGCACCCTCGTCCGTCACCTGCGTGAACGGGGCGCGATGCGCGCCGGGGTGTTCTCCGGAGACGCGCTGGACACCACCGACCGGCTGGTGGCGCGGGTCAACGACAGCCCGAAGATGGAGGGCGCCGACCTCTACGGCGCGGTCACCACGAAACAGACCTACGTGGTCCCGGCGGACGGCGAGCGCCGGTTCCGGGTGGCCGCCCTGGACGTCGGGATCAAGTTCAACACCCCGAGGATGATGGCCCAGCGCGGCATCGAGACCCACGTGCTGCCGGCCGACTCCCCGCTGGCCGCGATCGAGGAGATCCGCCCGGACGGCGTGTTCATCGCCAACGGCCCCGGCGACCCGGCCACCGCCGACAAGCCGGTCGCGCTCACCCGCGAGGTGCTGGAGCGGGGGACGCCGGTGTTCGGCATCTGCTTCGGCAACCAGATCCTGGCCCGCGCGCTGGGCCGGGGCACGTACAAGATGCGCTACGGCCACCGCGGCATCAACATCCCGGTGGTCGAGCACGCCACCGGCCGGGTGGCGATCACCTCGCAGAACCACGGGTTCGCGGTGACCGGCGAGGCGGGGGAGGAGTTCGACACCCCGTTCGGTCGCGCGCGGGTCACCCACACCTGCCCGAACGACGGCTGCGTGGAGGGCCTGGCGCTGGACAGCGGCCGGGCGTTCAGCGTCCAGTACCACCCGGAGGCGGCGGCCGGCCCGCACGACGCGGCGGATCTCTTCGACAGGTTCGTCGACCAGATGGCGGGTGCTCGCTGATGCCCAGACGAGACGACCTGCGGCACGTGCTGGTGATCGGCTCCGGGCCGATCGTGATCGGGCAGGCCTGCGAGTTCGACTACTCCGGCACCCAGGCCTGCCGGGTGCTGGCCGAGGAGGGCATCCGGGTCAGCCTGGTGAACTCCAACCCGGCCACGATCATGACCGACCCGGAGTTCGCCGACGCCACCTACGTCGAGCCGATCACCCCGGAGTTCGTGGCCAAGGTGATCGCCGCCGAGCGCCCGGACGCGCTGCTGGCCACCCTGGGCGGGCAGACCGCCCTGAACACCGCCGTGGCACTGCACGAGCAGGGCGTGCTGGAACGCTACGGCGTTGAATTGATCGGTGCTGATATCAATGCGATCCAGCGCGGCGAGGACCGGCTGAAGTTCAAGGACATCGTGCTGTCCATCGGCGGCGACGTGCCGCGCAGCCGGGTCTGCCACTCCATGGAGGAGGTGCGGGCGGCCACCGAGGAGCTGGGGCTGCCGGTGGTGCTGCGGCCTTCGTTCACCATGGGCGGGCTCGGTTCCGGGCTCGCGCACACGCCCGACGAGCTGGAGCGCCTGGCGTCGATCGGCCTGGACGCATCGCCGGTCACGGAGATCCTCGTCGAGGAGAGCGTGCTCGGGTGGAAGGAGTACGAGCTCGAGCTGATGCGCGACCGCAACGACAACGTGGTGGTCATCTGCTCGATCGAGAACGTCGACCCGATGGGCGTGCACACCGGCGACTCGATCACCGTGGCGCCGGCCATGACGCTGACCGACCGCGAGTACCAGCGCATGCGCGACGTGGGCATCGCGGTGCTGCGCGCGGTGGGGGTGGACACCGGCGGGTGCAACATCCAGTTCGCGGTGCACCCGGAGACCGGCCGGCTGGTGGTCATCGAGATGAACCCGAGGGTGTCGCGCTCGTCCGCGCTGGCCTCCAAGGCCACCGGGTTCCCCATCGCCAAGATCGCCACCAAGCTGGCGGTCGGCTACAGCCTCGACGAGATCCGCAACGACATCACCGGCGAGACCCCCGCCAGCTTCGAGCCGGCGCTGGACTACGTGGTGGTCAAGGTGCCCCGGTTCGCGTTCGAGAAGTTCCCCGGCGCGGACCCGAGGCTGACCACCACCATGAAGAGCGTCGGCGAGGCGATGGCGCTCGGCCGCTCGTTCGGCGAGGCGCTGGGCAAGGCGCTGCGCTCGATGGAGACCTCGGCCGCCGGGTTCTGGACCAGGAAGGACCCGGACGGCGCGACCGTCGAGGAGGCGCTGGACGCCGTCACCGTCGCCACCGACGGGCGGCTCTACGCGGTGGAGCGCGCGTTGCGGCTGGGCGCCTCGGTGGCGGACGTGGCCGGGCGCAGTGGCATCGACCCGTGGTTCGTGGACGAGATCGCGGCGCTGGTGGAGCTCCGCGGGGAGATCGAAACCGCGCCCGTGCTGGACGGCGGGCTGCTGCGCAGGGCCAAGCGGGCGGGGCTGTCCGACCGGCAGGTGGCCGCGCTGCGCCCCGAGCTGGCCGGGGAGAACGGCGTGCGGCTGCTGCGCCACCGGCTGGGCGTGCGCCCGGTGTACAAGACGGTGGACACCTGCGCCGCCGAGTTCGCCGCCCGCACCCCGTACCACTACAGCGCCTACGAGACCGACCCGGCGGCCGAGTCCGAGATCGCCCCGCAGACCGACCGCCCGAAGGTGCTGATCCTGGGCTCCGGGCCGAACCGGATCGGGCAGGGCATCGAGTTCGACTACTCGTGCGTGCACGCGGTCATGGCGCTGCGCGAGGCCGGCTACGAGACCGTCATGGTCAACTGCAACCCGGAGACGGTGTCCACCGACTACGACACCGCCGACCGGCTCTACTTCGAGCCGCTCACCTTCGAGGACGTCCTCGAGGTGGTGCACGCCGAGCGGGAGTCCGGCGCCGGCGGGCCCGGCGTGGTCGGGGTCATCGTGCAGCTCGGCGGGCAGACCCCGCTCGGGCTGGCACAACGGCTGGCCGACGCCGGGGTGCCCGTGGTCGGCACCTCGCCGGAGGCGATCAACCTGGCCGAGGACCGGGGCGCGTTCGGCGCCGTGCTCGCCGAGGCCGGGCTGCCCGCGCCCCGGTACGGCACCGCCACCTCCTTCGAGGAGGCGCGCCGGATCGCCACCGAGATCGGCTACCCGGTGCTGGTCCGGCCGTCCTACGTGCTGGGCGGGCGCGGCATGGAGATCGTCTACGACGAGCAGACCCTGCGCGGGTACATCGAGCGGGCCACCGAGGTCAGCCCGGAGCACCCGGTGCTGGTGGACAGCTTCCTCGACGACGCCATCGAGATCGACGTGGACGCGCTGTGCGACGGCGAGGACGTCTACCTCGGCGGCGTGATGGAACACATCGAGGAGGCCGGGGTGCACTCCGGCGACTCGGCGTGCGCGCTGCCGCCGGTCACGCTCGGGCGGGCCGACCTGGACGCGGTGCGGCACAGCACGGCGGCGATCGCGCACGGCATCGGCGTGCGCGGGCTGCTGAACGTGCAGTACGCGCTGCACGGCGACACGCTGTACGTCCTGGAGGCCAACCCCCGCGCGTCGCGCACCGTCCCGTTCGTGTCCAAGGCCACCGCCGTACCCCTGGCCAAGGCGGCCGCCCGCATCATGCTCGGCGCCACCATCGCCGAGCTGCGCGCCGAAGGCCTGCTGCCGGCGACCGGGGACGGCGGCGCGCTGCCCGACGTGGTGGACGGCCCGGTCGCCGTCAAGGAGGCCGTGCTGCCCTTCCACCGGTTCCGCACCCCGGAGGGCCAGGGGGTGGACTCGCTGCTCGGCCCGGAGATGAAGTCCACCGGCGAGGTGATGGGCATCGACGTCGCCTTCGGCACCGCGTTCGCCAAGTCGCAGGCCGCCGCCTACGGCTCGCTGCCGACCGGCGGGCGGGTGTTCGTCTCGGTGGCCAACCGGGACAAGCGCGCGATGATCTTCCCGGTGAAGCGGCTGGCCGACCTCGGCTTCGAGGTCCTGGCCACGGTCGGAACGGCCGACGTCCTGCGCCGCAACGGCATCGCCGTGACCGTGGTCCGCAAGCACTTCGAAGGCCCGGACAACATCGTCGACCTGATCCAGGACGGCGGAGTCGACATGATCATCAACACCCCCTACGGCAACCCCGGCCCCCGCGTGGACGGCTACGAGATCCGCACCGCCGCCGTAGCCCGAGGCGTCCCCTGCCTAACCACCGTCCAAGCGGCCGCCGCCGCCGTCCAAGGCATAGAGGCCCTGACGAGAGGCGAACTAACCGTCCGCTCGCTCCAAGACCTCCACGCCGCCCTAGGCAAGGCGCGCACCTGATGGGCTCGCACACCCGGTTCGTGCCTCGCACACCGGTTCCAGCACGTGTGCGGCGTACACAGTGGGTGTGCGAGCCCCCTGGAAACGAGCGCCCATGAGCGCGAGCGCGAGCTTTGGGGAGCGGCTGGTGGCGGCGGTGGCGCTGTACGGGCCGCTGTGCGCGGGCATCGACCCGCATCGGGAGCTGCTCGCGGCGTGGGGGCTCGGGGACGATCCGCGCGGACTGGAGCGGTTCTCGCGGGCGGTGGTGGCCGCGCTGGCCGGGCAGGTGGCGCTGGTCAAGCCGCAGTCGGCGTTCTACGAGCGGCACGGCTCGGCGGGCATCGCCGCGCTGGAGCGCACGCTCGCGGACGCTCGCGACGCCGGCCTGCTCACCCTGCTGGACGTCAAGCGCGGCGACATCGGCTCCACCATGGGCGGCTACGCGGACGCCTACCTGACCGACGGCGCCCCGCTGGCCGCCGACGCGGTGACCCTCTCGCCGTACCTCGGCTTCGGCTCCCTCCGTCCGGCGCTGGATGCCGCGCAAGCCTCCGGGCGCGGGGTGTTCGTGTTGGCCAGGACGTCGAACCCGGACGGGGCCGAGGTGCAGCTGGCCCGGTCGGAAGCGGGCCGGGTGGCGCAGGTCATGGTGGACGCCGCCGCTGCGGTGAACGCCGGGCGAACACCGCTCGGCGACGTGGGTGTGGTGGTCGGCGCCACCATCGACCACGGATTGGCGCTGAAGGACCTGAACGGGCCGGTGCTGGCGCCGGGCCTGGGCGCGCAGGGCGCCACCCCGGCCGACCTCAGAGAACGATTTTCCCAGGTCAACGGCCTGATTCTGCCGGCGGTGTCCCGCTCGCTGCTCGGCGCGGGGCCCGACGAGACAGCCTTGCGCGAGGCCGCCGCGCGGTGGCGGGAGGAACTCGCCGGCATCCCGCTCAGCGGGTCGAACGGCGCGCCTGGTTGACGGCGAAGGCGCTGGTCACCGACGATGCGGGGCGTGGGGGAATCCACAGTGACGTTGTGCGCTCCGAGCCCGAATTGTTTACCGGAAAAGTTCCGGGCGGGCATCGTGAGTGATGGGTCTCGGCGTTTGCGCCGAGGCCACGGACGTATGCGCCGAATGGCGTGCAGGCCGCTGACCTGGCTCTCAGGGGTACCCCCGTTGCGAGCCGGTCGAGGTCTGTGAGTACGTTCGAGTCCACCTAGAAGAGCACTACCAGCTTGTACATCACGGAGGAGATCGTGGCCCTTCCCCAGCTCACCGAAGAACAGCGGGCCGCCGCTTTGGAGAAGGCCGCGGCCGCTCGCAAGGTTCGGGCCGAGCTCAAGGACCGCCTCAAGCGCGGCGGGACCAACCTCAAGGAGGTCCTCGACCAGTCCGACTCGAACGAGGTGCTCGGCAAGATGAAGGTCTCGGCACTGCTCGAGGCCCTGCCGGGCGTGGGCAAGGTCCGTGCTCAGCAGATCATGGAGCGCCTGGAGATTGCCCCGAGCCGCCGGCTGCGCGGCCTCGGCGAGCGGCAGCGCAAGGCTCTGCTCGCTGACTTCGACTCGGAGTGACCGAAGGAGCCGTGAGGGGCCGGCTGGTCGTTCTGGCCGGCCCCTCCGGCGTCGGGAAGTCGACGGTGGTGGCTGCACTGCGTCGGGAACTTCCCAGGCTGTACTTCAGCGTGTCCGCGACGACACGTGCGCCGCGCCCCGGCGAGGTCGAGGGGCGCGACTACCACTTCGTCGACGACGCCGAGTTCGACCGCATGGTCGCCGAAGGCGCGTTGCTGGAGTGGGCGGAGATCCACGGCGGCCTGCACCGTTCGGGCACACCGGCCCGGCCGGTGGACGAGCACCTCGCTGCCGGTGACCCGGTCCTCGTCGAGGTCGACCTGACCGGGGCGCGGTCCGTCAAGGCCGCCCGCCCGGACTCGGTGACGGTGTTCCTCGCCCCGCCGAGCTGGGACGACCTGGTCCAGCGCCTGTCCGGGCGGGGGACCGAGCCGCCCGAGGTCGTCCGGCGCAGGTTGGCCACCGCGCGCGAGGAACTGGCCGCTCGCGGCGAGTTCGACGTGTCGGTGGTCAACGACGAGCCGGACCGGGTGGTCCGGCGATTGGTAAACTTGGTGACAGGCGTCCCCGACGGGGGACCTGCCCGCCTCAGTTCTTGACCCCCTGCAGGGAGCCTTTGTAGTGAGCATGCCGCTGACCGACACCTCGACGCTGAGCGCGCCCGAGGGCATCACCAACCCACCGATCGACGAACTGCTGAACAAGGCGAGTTCGAAGTACGCCCTGGTCATCTACGCGGCCAAGCGCGCCCGCCAGATCAACGACTACTACTCCCAGCTCGGCGAGGGCCTGCTGGAGTACGTCGGCCCGCTGGTCGAGCCGGGTCCGCGGGAGAAGCCGCTGTCCATCGCCATGCGCGAGATCCACGACGGGCTGCTGGAACACACCGAGGGCGAGTGACCACAGAGCCCCGGAATCTCATCCTGGGCGTAGCCGGCGGGATCGCCGCCTACAAGGCGTGCGAGCTGCTCCGCCGGCTCACCGAGTCCGGGCACCGGGTTCGGGTCATCCCGACCGAGTCCGCGCTCAAGTTCGTCGGCGCCGCCACCTTCGAGGCACTGTCGCACCAGCCGGTGCACACCGGCGTGTTCCACGACGTGCCCGAGGTGGCGCACGTGCGCCTGGGCCAGCACGCCGAGCTGGTCGTGGTCGCCCCGGCCACCGCCGACCTGCTGGCCAGGGTGGCGCACGGGCGCGCCGACGACCTGCTCACCGCGAGCCTGCTCACCGCCCGCTGCCCGGTGCTGCTGGTGCCCGCCATGCACACCGAGATGTGGGAGCACCCGGCCACCCGGGACAACGTGGCGCTGCTGCGCTCCCGGGGCGTGATCGTGATGGAGCCCGCGTCCGGCCGGCTGACCGGCGTGGACACCGGGCCGGGGCGGCTGCCCGAGCCGGTGGAGATCGCCGAGCTGGCCAGGCTGCTGCTGGAGCGGCCGGACGCGCTGCCCCGGGACCTGACCGGGCGCCGGGTGGTGGTGTCCGCCGGTGGCACCCGCGAGCCGCTGGACCCGGTGCGCTTCCTCGGCAACCGCTCGTCCGGGCGGCAGGGCTACGCGCTGGCCGCCGTCGCCGCGCAACGGGGCGCCGAGGTCACCCTGGTGGCCGCGCACACCGACGACCTGGTGGCGCCGGCCGGGGTGCGGATGGTCGGCGTGGGCACGGCCGCCGAGCTGCGCGACGCCATGCTGGCCGAGGCCAAGCGGGCCGACGTGCTGGTCATGGCGGCCGCCGTGGCGGACTTCCGGCCCGCGAGCCTCACCGACCACAAGATCAAGAAGACCGACGCGGGCCCGCCGAGCGTGGAGCTGGTGACCAACCCGGACATCCTGGTGGAGCTGGTCGGCCTGCGCCGCGAGGGGCAGCTGGTGGTCGGGTTCGCGGCGGAGACCGGCGACGCGTCCGGCGACGTGCTGCACCACGGCCGGGCCAAGCTCGCCCGCAAGGGCTGCGACCTGCTGGTGGTCAACGCCGTGGGGGAGGGCCGCACGTTCGGCCAGCCCGACAACGCCGGCTGGCTGCTGGGCGGCGGCCCGGGGATCAGCACAGAGGTGGAGCTGCCCGCCGGGTCCAAGGCGCTGTTGGCCTCGCGGGTGTGGGACGCGGTCGCGGCGCGCCTGAGCTGAACGAACGACGGCCCCGCCGGTGCTGGTCACCGGGCGGGGCCGTCGGATGTTTCGAGCGGGGGCGGACTACAGGCCGCCGAGAGCGCCGCCCGAGTCATCGTCGTCGTCGTCCTTCTTCTTCTTGCTGTCGCTCGGCTTGGCGCTGCCGCTCGAGCCGACCTCGCGCTTCTTGCCGTTGATGTAGTCCATGGAGATCCACCCCTGCTTGTTCACGGAGTGGGCGAAGTTGCTGCGCGTCTCGTCAACGGTGATCTTCTCGTTGGGCGCGCAGGACCCGATCACGGGCGCCGACAGGTTCGGCTGGGACCGCACCCGTACCTGGTCGGTGCACGACACCTCCTGGGTGCCCGCCGCCATCGCCGGCCAGGCGGTCACCACCAGCGCGGTGGTCGCGGCGACGGCGCCCGCGCCGGTCAGCGCGGCCAGGCGTCCTGTCACTCGAAGCTTGGGCATGCTCGTTACCTCTCTCGGAAACGTCGCGGGGTCCGCGTTCACTCGCTTCAACGACGCCGCTCGCGTTGGGTAACGCCCCTATCTCGTTCAGTGTTCATTTGGGGCTGGCCCCAAGCATGTCGGTTGTGATACCGGCTTCGTGCCCAACGACGATCACGCGCGGGTCGACTAGGCTCGGTGCCTGGCGGACTGGTCACAACAGGACAGGGGTATCGGAGTGGCGAGCGGCAGCCGGCGGTTGTTCACCAGCGAGTCGGTGACCGAGGGTCACCCGGACAAGATGTGCGACGCGATCAGCGACTCCGTACTGGACGCGTTGTTGGCCCAGGACTCGCGCAGCCGGGTCGCCGTTGAGACAATGGTCACAACCGGTCAGGTGCACGTGGCCGGCGAGGTCACCACGTCCGGTTACGTGGACATTCCCACGCTGGTGCGCGAGCGCATCCTGGACATCGGCTACGACTCCTCGGCGAAGGGGTTCGACGGCCACTCCTGCGGCGTGAACATCGCGATCGGCGCCCAGTCGGCGGACATCGCGCAGGGCGTGGACACCGCCTACGAGGCGCGGGTCGAGGCGGCCGAGGACCTGATCGCCCGGCAGGGCGCGGGCGACCAGGGGCTGATGTTCGGCTACGCCTGCACCGACACCCCGGAGCTGATGCCGCTGCCGATCGCGCTGGCGCACCGGCTGGCCCGCCGGCTGGCCGAGGTGCGCAAGTCCGGCATGCTCGACTACCTGCGCCCGGACGGCAAGACGCAGGTCACCATCGAGTACGCGGGCGACCAGGCGGTCCGGGTGGACACCGTGGTGGTGTCCAGCCAGCACGCCGAGGACGTCGACCTGGACGGCGTCATGGTGGGCGACATCCGCCGGCAGGTGGTCGAGCCGGAGCTGGCCGAGCTGAAGCTGGACACCTCCGACGCCCGGCTGCTGGTCAACCCGACCGGCCGGTTCGTCATCGGCGGCCCGATGGGCGACGCCGGGCTGACCGGTCGCAAGATCATCGTGGACACCTACGGCGGGATGGCCAGGCACGGCGGCGGCGCGTTCTCCGGCAAGGACCCGTCGAAGGTGGACCGCTCGGCCGCGTACGCGATGCGCTGGGTGGCCAAGAACGTGGTGGCCGCCGGGCTGGCGCAGCGGGTCGAGGTGCAGGTGGCCTACGCGATCGGCAAGGCCGCCCCGGTCGGGCTGTTCGTGGAGACCTTCGGCACCGAGGTGGTGGACCCGACGAAGATCCAGGGCGCCATCGCCGACGTGTTCGACCTGCGGCCGGCCGCGCTGATCCGGGACATGGACCTGCTGCGCCCGATCTACGGGCCGACCGCCGCGTACGGCCACTTCGGCCGCGCCGACCTGGACCTGCCGTGGGAACGGGTGGATCGGGCCGACGCGCTGAAGTCCGCCGCCGGGGCGTAGCGCGCGCTCTGGTAAACCGAGAGGTGTGACGGCGGCCCGGACCAAGCGGCGAGGTGAGCGGCGGGAGGCGGCCGAGCTCCCGGTGGCGCAGGTCGCCGTGGACGTGCCGCTGGCGCACCTGGACCGGCCGTTCGACTACCTGGTGCCGGACACCATGGACGCCGACGTGAGCCCGGGTGTCCGGGTTCGGGTGCGGTTTTCCGGGCAGTTGGTGGACGGCGTGGTGCTGGGCCGGCTGGCGCGCTCGGAGCATCAGGGCCGGCTGAGCTGGCTGGAGCGGGTGATCTCCGCCGAGCCGGTGCTCTCCGAGGAGATGGTCGCGCTGTGCCGCACCGTCGCCGACCGGTACGCCGGTACGTTCGCCGACGTGGTGCGCCTGGCGGTGCCGCCCCGGCACGCCCGCACCGAGGCGGAGCAGGTCGCGCCGGTCGCCGTTCCGACACCGGCGCCGCCGAACCCGGACGCTTGGGCCCGGTACGGCCACGGCGAAGCGCTGCTGGCCGCCGTGGCCGCCGGCCGGGGGGCGCACGCGGTCTGGCAGCCCACGCCGGGGGAGGACTGGCCGGCCCGGCTGGCCGAGCTGGCCGCCGCCTCGGTGGCCGCCGGCCGGGCTGCGCTGTTCGTCGTCCCCGACCAGCGCGACGTGGCCCGGCTGCAGGCCGCCTGCGCCGAGCGGATCGACCCGGCGGCGGTGGTCACGCTGACCGCCGAGCTGGGCCCGGCGCGGCGCTACCGGAGCTGGCTGGCCGCGCGCCGGGGGCAGGCCCGGGTGGTGGTGGGCACCCGGGCGGCCGCGTTCGCTCCGGTCACGGACGCGGGCCTGCTGGTGATCTGGGACGACGGCGAGGACGTGCACGCCGAGCCGCGCGCGCCGTACCCGCATGCGCGCGACGTGCTGGTCTACCGGTCGCACCAGACCGGGGCCGCGCTGCTGGTGGCCGGTTTCGCCCGGACCGCGGAGGCGCAGCTGCTGGTGGAGTCCGGCTGGGCGCGCGAGGTGCGGGCGGACCGGGCGCGGGTGCGCGCGGTGGCGCCCCGGATCGCCCCGGTGGGGGACAGCGAGGCGGAGCTGTCCCGCGACCCGCTGGCCCACGCCGCCCGGCTGCCGAAGGTCGCCTTCGATACCGCCCGGGCCGCGCTGGCCAGGGACGAGCCGGTGCTGATCCAGGTCCCGCGCGCCGGGTACGTGCCCGGGCTGGCCTGCGGCGCCTGCCGGGAGACCGCCCGCTGCCGGCGATGCGCCGGGCCGCTGGGCCTGCCCGTCTCGCCCCGGGCGATGACGCCCGACGACCGCGAGCAGGCCGCCTCGCCGACCTGCCGCTGGTGCGGCGTGGCCGAGCCGGCGTTCCGGTGCTCGGCGTGCGGCTCGCGGCGGCTGCGGGCCACGGTGGTCGGGGCCCGGCGCACCGCTGAGGAGCTCGGGCGGGCCTTCCCCGACACGCCGGTGCGCGGCTCCGGCGGCGGCACCGAGGTGCTGTCCACCGTGCCGGCGGGCGCGGCGCTGGTGGTGGCGACGCCCGGCGCGGAGCCGTGGGTGGACGGCGCGGCGGGCGGCGCCGGCTACGGCACCGCGCTGCTGCTGGACGGCTGGGCGCTGCTGTCCCGGCCGGACCTGAGGGTGGCCGAGGAGACGCTGCGCCGCTGGATGGCCGCCGCCGCCCTGGTGCGGCCGGCCGACGCCGGCGGGCGGGTGGTGGTGGCCGCCGACGCCGGGCTGGCCCTCGTGCAGGCGCTGGTCCGCTGGGACCCGGCCGGCCACGCCGCCGCCGAGCTGGCCGCCCGAGCCGAGGTCGGGTTCCCGCCCGCCGTGCGGATGGCCGCCGTGGACGCGATCCCCGACGCGCTGGCCGAGTTCCTGGAGACCGTCGAACTGCCCGCGTCCGCCGAGGTGCTGGGCCCCGTCGAGCTGGACGAGCGCGCCGCCGACCCGCCCAAGGAGCGGGCGCTGATCAGGGTGCCCCAGGCCGACGCCCGCGCGCTCGCCGCCGCGCTGGTCGCCGCCCAGGCCGCCCGCACCGCCCGCAAGGCCCCCGACCCGGTCCGCGTGCACGTCGACCCGCACGAGATCGGCTGACGGTCACGGGTACCGGGCGGTGACCTCCGCGAGGTTCTCGGTGGCCAGCGCCAACGCCGCCGCGCGCGGACTGGTCCCTCGTTGGCCGGCCCGTTCCAGCACCCGCCCGCTCAGCTCGGTGATCCGCGCGCGGATCTTGTCGAACGAACCGCCCGCGTCGATGTCGCCGAACAGCACCCACCACCACCAGGCGTTCGTCGCGGAGTTGGCCAGGAAGTCCGGGCTGATCAGCACGCCGCGCCCGCGCAGCGCGTCCTCCGCCTCCGGGGTGACCGGCATGTTGGCCGCCTCCACGATCAGCGACGCGGCCACCTCGCCGTGGTTGCCGGCGTCGATGACGTAGGACGCCGCCGCCGGCACCAGCACGTCCGCCGGCCAGGACAGCCACCGCTCGCCGGGCAGCCGCTCGTCCTCGGCACGCAGCTGGGAGCGGTCCAGCTCGCCGCCCGGGGTGCGGGTGCGCAGCAGCCGCTCCACGTCCAGCCCCGCCGGGTTGGCCACCAGGCCGCGCACGTCCGCGATCCCGACCACCCGCACCCCGGCGGCGGCCAGGTAGCGCGCGGTGGCCCCGCCCATCGAGCCGAAGCCCTGGATCACCGCCGTGCTCGCCTCCGGCCGCCGCCCGAGGTGCCCCAGCGCGGCGAGCGCGGCCTGTGCCACGCCGTAGCCGCCGACCAGCTCGTCCAGCCGCACCCCGTCGAGCACGGTGGCGAACGCGGCGGCCAGCCTGGCGCGCGCCGCGTCAGGGTCGGGCAGCACCCGGAACGCGGCCTGCACCGAGCTGTCCAGCCCGCACCGCGCGATGCCCCGGTCCACCGCGTCCTGGCGCACGCCGAGGTCCTCGCCCATCGACCAGTGGTGCTCGACCATCGGGCGCATCGCCGCCAGGTAGCGGAACAGCACGCCCTCAGCGTCCGGGTGGTACGGGTCGAAGTCGATGCCACCCTTGGCCCCGCCCAGCGGCACGTACCGCGCGCCCGGCTCGTAGTGCAGCGCCTCCTTCAGCGTCATCCCCCTGGCCAGCCCGCGCACCTCGGCGGTCGTGCACCCCGCGCGCATCCGCAACCCGCCGCTGCACAGCCCGCGCACCAACCGGTCGATCACCAGGTAGCCGCGCGCCTCGGACTCCGGGTCGGACCAGCCGACCTCGAGGTAGGGCGCGTCGGCCCGGGCGCCGGGCGCGGCGGAGATCGCGTTGGGCAGGGCGAGCGGCACCGGAACCTCCCGTGGGCTGACTGACCAATTAGTCAGTACCACCGGCGGGAGGCGCCGGTCAACCGGTGCCCAGCTCTGTGCCCAGCTCTGTGCCCAGCTCGGAGCGCAGCGCGGTCTCCACCCAGCGCTCCAGGTCCGCCGGGGAGATCGCGTCGTCGAAGGCGATCCGCTGCACGGCCAGGCCGTCGATGAGCGCGGTCAGCCGCCAGGCCGCGCCGCGCGGGTCCCCGGTGTGGAACTCGCCGCGCGCGACCCCCTCCGCGATGAGGTCGGTGACCACGTTGCGCCAGCGCTGGTCCAGCGCGTGCAGCACCGCGCGCAGCGCAGGGTTGCGCAGGCCCGCCGACCAACCCTCGATCCACAGCCGCCAGCTCGCCCCGGATCCGGTCGGGCCGTACTCGCGCAGCGCGGTGCGCAGCCGCTCGCCGGGGCTCGACCCGGGCGCGTCGAGCAGCTCGTCCAGCTTGGCCAGGTCGCGCTCGGTGGCGTACCGGAACGCGCTGACCGCGAGGTTCTCCAGGCTGTCGAAGTGGTAGAAGACCAGCGCCGGGCTGATGTCCAGGCGCTGCGCCACGTCCACCCCGCGCAGCGCGTCGATGCCCCGCTCGCCGATCAGCTCGAGCGTCGAGGCCAGGATCTCCGCCCGCCGGACCTCGGCCCCCTTCTTCACCCGCGCCATTCGCCCACGCTACGCGGGACCACGGGGCGCCGGTCGGAAGCGGACGCTGAGCACGGCGTTCGGAGGGCCGTCGTGCACGCGGTCGAGGCGCACGGGTGCGCCGCCGGGGTTGTCGAACAGCCGGATGCCGTCGCCGAGCAGGACCGGCACGATGTGCAGGTCGATCTCGTCGATCAGGCCGCGCTCGATCAGCTGTGCTCCGATCGAGGCCGAGTGCACCTCGACGTTCTTGCCGTTCGCGGCGTCCAGCGCGATCCGCACGGCCTCGGCGACGTCGCAGGTGAGGAACGTGACGTCGTCGGCCGGCGTGGCGTCCTCCGGGTGATGGGTGAGGACGAAGACCGGACCGCGCCAGGCCTCGCCGCCCCCGTAAGGGCGGGATCCGGGGAACGCGTCCCAGCCGTTGCGGCCGCCGAGCACGGCGCCGGTGGTCGCGGTGTACTCCTCCTCAAGGCCGGGCCGGCCGGAGAACCCGGACATCCAGTCCATCGCGTGGTTCGGCCCCGCGACGAAGCCGTCGAGCGACATCGTGAAGTGCCAGAGCACCTTGCCGGCCGGCGTCTGCGGTTCTGGGTGGGGTGTCGTGTTCATGCATGCTCAGACGGCCCTCGGCGGCGGAACTCATCGGGTTCTCGCGGCATATCTTCTCGGGTCGACCATAGTGAGACAGGCATAGCTGTGGCGGGCTTAGGTATTGGTGACGGCGGCGAGCGCGCGCGCATACTTCCCGAACATTCGACCGGTCGCCGGATCTTCGCAAAGACGGGAAGCCCCGCATGAGCGAGACAACTCGTGATCTCGACGCGTCAGTTCCGCTGTCCGACAAGGGTCTGCGCCGCGATATCGGAAAGCTCGGCCTGTTGTTCGTCAGCTGCGGCGCGATCATCGGTTCGTCCTGGCTGTTCGTGCCGGTCACGGCCGCGAAGCTGGCCGGCCCGGCCGCCGTGGTGTCCTGGGTGATCGGGATCGTGCTCATCCTGCTCATCGTGGTGACCTTTGCCGAACTCAGCGCCATGTTCCCGGTCGCGGGCGGGGTGAGCCGATTCCCGCAGTACTCGTTCGGCTCGTTCGCCAGTTACACGATGGGCTGGATTACCTGGCTGGCCATTGCCGCGGTGCCGCCGATCGAGGTGCTCGCGACATTGCAGTACGCCTCGGCATATCTGCCCTATCTCTTCGAGCGGGCCGACGACGTCCCGGTGCTGACCCCCGTGGGGATCGCGGTCTCGGTCGTGCTGGTGTCGGTCATCCTGCTGACGGCCACTTTCGACTCGTCCCGGTTCACCGCGGCGTCGACCGGCGGGTTCGCGCCGTACGGCTTTGGCTCGGTGCTCTCCGCCGTGGCCTCCGGCGGGATCGTGTTCAGCTTCCTCGGCTGCCGACAGGCCGTCGACCTGGCGGCGGAGAGCACCAGGCCGCACCGCAACGTGCCGTTCGCGCTGCTCGGTTCGGCGCTGCTGTGCGGGGTGATCCTGATCTTCCTGCAGGTCGCGGTGACCGGTGCCGTCCCGGCGGACGCGCTGGCCGGAGGGTGGGCGCACCTGGCTCTGGCGGACGGGTTCGGGCCGCTGGCCGGGCTGGCCGGCGCCGTCGGCCTGACCTGGCTGGTGGTGCTGATCCGGGTGGACGCGGTCGTCTCGCCGTTCGACACCGGGCTGATCTACGCCGCGTCGGCGGCCAGGGTCTCCTACGCGCAGGGCTGACGAAGATCAACTCAAGGGGCTTGCCGTGGGTGTCGATCCTGGTGATGTTCGTCGTGGGCTGCCTGTTCTTCCTGCCGTTCCCGTCCTGGCAGAAGCTGGCCGGCTTCATCACCTCGGCGACCATCCTGTCCTTCGGCGCCGGGCCGCTGGTGGTGGCCGCGCTGCGCCGACAGCTCCCGGAGCAGGCCCGGCCGTTCCGGCCCGACCAGCTCGCCAGCATGTGCGTGACCGGGCTGGACTTCGAGCCGGGCGTGAACGAGCTGGAGCGGGCGGGCCTGACGGCGCTGCAGGCGCGGAGGGTGCGACCGCCGCGCATCGCCGAGTACGGCCGGCACTTCGAGTGCAAGGTGCTGTGGAACATGGTCTGGCGGGACCGGGTCACCATCGTCGGTGAGGTGGTGGCCGCGTCCTGCGACGACGGGATGCTGGACGGGAACGGCGACATCCGGTGGGAGGTGGCCCGGCCGGCGACCTACTGCGGCGGGCCGTACGGGCACACGTTCACGCCGTCGTTCGAGACGATGACGGTACCGGCGGGTGATCGACTCGGTGAAGCCGCCGGGCCGGTCCCACAGCGGGGTGCGGATCGACCCCGGCGACACCGAGTTCACCCGGATGCCGTCCGGGCCGAGCTCCTCGGACAGTGCCTTGGCCACGGCCAGCACGGCGGCCTTGGACGCGGCGTAGTCGACGAAGTACGGGTCCGGGACCCGTGCGGTGGTGGATGCGACGAACACCACCGAGGGCGCCGGCGAGCGGCGCAGCTCGTCCAGCCCGGCCCGGGTGGCCCGCACCGCGCACATCAGGTTCAGCCGGAAGGTGGCGTCCCAGTCGCCGTCGGTCACCGCCGCCAGCCCGGCCCGGGTCGCCATCCCCACGTTGTTGACCAGCACGTCGAGCCGGCCGTGCCGACGGATCGCCTCGGTCACCAGGTCGGCCGGGCCGTCCGGGCTGGAGAGGTCGACCTGGAAGGAACCGATCGCCGGGTTCTCCGTCGGGCCCGGATCACGGTCGCCGCACACCACGTGCGCGCCGTCCGAGGCGAGCCGCAGCGCCGTCGCCAACCCGATCCCGGCCGCCCCGCCGGTCACGATGGCGACCCGCCCGTCCTGATCGGCCATGTGTTTGCCCTTCCCGGTCAGCCCAGCGGTTGTAGATCGCGGGAACAGCAACGTTCGTACGGATTCGCTGTTTGCGGTCTCACCCTGGACTTCATGATGACCACCCACAAGGCACCGAGATCGTCACGATTCATGCTCGGCCGCGCATACCGGCGTGGATAGGTGACAGTGGCCTCACTGACGTGGTGGAGCCGGGTTCGGGTTGTCGAATGGGAGCCAGCCCACTTCGAGGTAGGGCCGTTTGCCTTGTTGGAGGAGTTCGATCGTCGCCGCGGCGAGGTTGGCGCTGGCCGGGGAGGCCATGAGCCGCTGTTGGGTGTTGAGGTAGTAGGTCCAGGCGTCCTGGAAGCTGGTGTCGTTGGCGGTGTTGATGATGTGTTTGCATGCGCCGACGCTGGCCAGGGTGTCGGCGGTGAGGGGCGCGACGATCTGTTCCCACGCCGCGCGCAGGTGGTCGGGGTGGACGACCTGGTCGACGAGGCCCCAGTGCGCGGCGTGGGCGGCGTCGAGCACCGCGCCGCCGAGCATCAGCGCTTTGGCCCTGCCGATACCGAGTAGGTGCGGCAGGTACCAGGTCGCCATGCCGCCGAGGATTCCGACCTCGCGTGAGGCGGGGATGGCGAAGACGGCCCGTTCGGTTGCCACCCGGAGGTCGCATGCCATTGCGAGTTGGATGCCGCCGCCGAGGCAGTAGCCGTCGATGAGGCCGACCACGACCTGGTCGATTGCCTGTAGGTTCGCGATTGCGGTGTCCCAGCGCTCGGCGCTTTCGCGGCTGGGTCGCCATCCGTGTTGCTGTGCGGCCTTCATGTCCAGGCCGGTGCACCAATGGTCGCCTAGTGACCCGATCGCCACCGCGTCGAAGTCGTCACGGTCGCGCAGGCCGTTGGTGGCGTCGTGCAGGTCGTTGATCAGGGCCTCGTTCTGGGCGTTGTGGACCTCGGGTCGGCAGAGGGTGAGGAACACCCTGCGTCCCTCCTGGCGGACATCCAGCGTCTGGTGCGAGCGGCTGCGCGGGTTCATCAGATGCTCCTGCCTGCTAGTCCTGCCAGAAGTTCGTGACGAGGCGACGCCGGGCGTCGCGGGTTTGTCTGTGGGTGAAATCCCGGATGCCGGCTCCGAACGGCTCGCGGGGCGGCGCGCCCTCGAAAGCCAGGCTGGACCACATGTCGAGGTCCGCGCCCTTGTCCAGGAAGTACTTCGTGCACAGCAGGGTGGCTGGGCTCTTGTCCAGCAGGACCTCGATCAGCCCGTCCACCTGCTCGCCGAGCGCCTCGGGCTCGCAGAGTCGGTTGACCAGGTCGTGCCGCTCGGCGGTCGCGGCGGAGAACAGCGCACCGATGAGGTTCCACTCCTTGGCCTTGCGCCGGCCGGCGAACTTGGCCAGCCGACCGGTGCCGCCCCATCCCGGGGTGATAGCCCAGTTGATCTCGGGCATTCCCCACCGCGACCGGTGGGTGGCGATCACGAAGTCACACACCAGCGTGAGCTCGAGGCCGCCGCCGGTGCAGATGCCGTCCACGGCGGCGATGGTGACCGGAACCAGGTTGGAGATGATGTTCACCGTCTCCTGGTACTGGCGGAGCTGCCAGAGCCCGTCCTCGCCGGACCAGGTGGTGAACTCCTTGATGTCATCGCCGGCGCAGAATGTGTCACCGGCGCCCCGGATCACCACGATTCGGCATTGCCGGTCGACGTCGATGTCCTTGACCGCGCGGTTGAGCTCGGCGGAGACCTCGCGGTCGAGCGCGTTGTGGACCTCTGGACGGTTCAGCGTGATCGTCGTGACCGGGCCGTCGCGGCTGATGATCAGCTTGCCCGAAGGGGAGGGATGCTGGCTCATACGGTGGGCTCCTGGGATCCGTACCGATGCTGAGGACGAACCCTAACACCGTAAGTCTTGTTGTGAAAGTAAGTATCGTAAGCAGACTAGATGGGGTGGTTATGACCCAGGGCCGTGCGCAGGCAGCTGTCGGCTGGCGTGATTCGATCTTGAGTACCATGGAGGTCGTCGGTGACGCCTGGTCATGGCTGATCCTGCGGGAGGCCGTGTTCCACCGGGTTCGGCGTTTCGGCGAGTTCCAGGCCCGGCTCGGGATCTCACGCGCGACGTTGTCTGCCCGGCTCGGCCAGCTGGGCCGTGGGGGCGTGTTGGTTCGAGAGTCCTCGACCGGCCAGGACTACCAGCTGACCGACCGCGGCGAGGACCTCTTCGGATGTTTGATGGCCGCTCTTCGCTGGGGCGACCGGTGGCGCCCGCTGCCCGAACCCACGCTGTCGGTCACCCACCTGGCCTGCGGCAACCGCATCGCCGCCGAGCTGCGCTGCCGGGCCTGCGGTCAGGTGATCACGGCCAGGGACGTGCGGGCCGAGCGCGGTGACGCCCGGCCCCCGGCGGCGATCGGCGGCGACGTCCGCAGGCGCACCCCGGACTTCGAGCTGCTCGAACGGAACCAGCCCTCCTCGATCGCGTACACGCTCACCATGACCGGCGACTGGTGGAGCGGCCTGATCGTGCGCGAGGCGTTCTTCGGCGTTCGCCGGTTCGACGACCTCCAGCACAGCCTCGGGGTCGGCCCGAACATCCTCTCCGCACGGCTGCGCCGCCTGGTCGGGCACGGATTCCTGCGCCGGGCGGAGTACCAGTCCTGGCCGGTCCGCCACGAATACCTACTCACCGAGAAGGGCCGCGACTTCTACCCACTGCCGCTGGCCATGGCCACCTGGGGCCGTCGATGGCTCCCACCGGCCGACGGCGAGCCCCGACTCACCCACTCCTGTGGTCACGACGTACAGGCGATGTTGTGCTGCGAAGCCTGCGGCCGGGAGATCACCCGGGGGGACGTCACCACACGGCACGACCACTGACCGCGGCGCGCGCGCCCATTGACAAACATGTGACGGCGGTCGCATGCTGCTCTAACTGTTTGACTGGTCAGTTAGGAAGCGACGCCGATGTCGGATCCTGTGACGCTCGACGGCACCGACACGCTGCGGGCCACCAAGAGCCGGTTGCGCCGGGGGCTCGGGCGGTTCGACGTGTTCTTCCTGCTGGTCTGCTCGCTGGTCGGGCTGGACACCATCGGCTCGCTCGCCGCCGCCGGGCACGAGGCGTTCACCTGGCTGTTCGTGCTGTGCGTGCTGTTCTTCGTGCCGTACGGGCTGATCGTGGCCGAGCTGAGCGCGGCGTTCCCGCTGGAGGGCGGGCAGTACGCGTGGAGCCGGCTGGCGTTCGGCCGGTTCGTCGCCGGGGTGACCCAGTTGGTGTACTGGCTGTCCAACCCGGTGTGGGTGGGCGGGACGCTGTGCGTGGTGGCGATCACCACGTTCGAGAAGTTCGTGCACCCGCTGCCCGGGCCGTGGACCTACCTGGCCGGGCTGGTGTTCATCTGGGCCGGCGTGCTGTGCACCTCGGTGTCGCTGTCGGTGGGGCGCTGGGTGCCGGCGGCGGGCGCGGTCGCCCGGATCGTGCTGTTGGGGTTCTTCTTCGTCTCCACGGTGGTGTACGGGATCTCGCGGGGTGCCCAGCCGCTGGCGGCGGGCGACTTCACACCGACCTACCTGGGTTTTCTCGCGCTGGTGCCGGTCATCGTGTTCACCTTCGTCGGGTTCGAGGTGTCCAGCTCGGCCGCCGAGGAGATCCACAACCCGCGCCGGGCCATCCCGCTGGGCGTGCTGCGGGCCGGGCTGCTGTCGTTCGTCATGGTCGCCGCGCCGATCGCCGGGATCCTGGTGGTGCTGCCCGGCGAGCAGGTGAGCAGCCTGGGCGGGTTCATCGACGCGTGCAAGGCGGTGTTCACGGTGTACGGCGGCGAGGTGGCCGCGGACGGCGCCGTGCGGCTGACCGGGTTCGGGGCGGTGGTGGGGGTGCTGGCCGCGGTGGGGCTGATCGTGGGGCTGTTCACCAGCGGGGTGTCCTGGGCGTTGGGGGAGAGCCGGGCGCAGACGGTGGCCTGCGCGGACGGCGCGGGGCCGAGGTTCTTCGGCGTGGTGTCGGTGCGGCGCGGCACGCCGGTGCGGATCAACGTGCTGTCCGGGTTCCTGGCCACCGCGGTGATGGTCGCCGCGCTGAACTTCACCGGCGGCGACACCGGCAAGTACTTCAGCGCCGGGTTGAACCTGGCCATTTCGATGACCATGGTGGCCTACCTGGTCATGTTCTGCTCGCTGCCGGTCTTGCGCCGGAAGTTCCCGGGCGTGGCCCGGCCGTTCACCGTGCCCGGCGGGCGGGCCGGCGGCTACCTGGCGTCCGCGCTGACCGCCGCGATCGTGCTGTTCACGCTGGTCCAGCTGGTGTGGCCGGGGCTGGGCACCGGGTGGTTCGGCTCGGCGGGCAGCCCGGACGACGCGCTGCCGGCCGCGTTCGCCGGGCAGCGGTGGGCGTACGAGGTCACCCAGCTGGTGCCGCTGGCCGTGTTCGTCGGCATCGGCGTGGCGTTCTACCTGGTCGGCCGGTGGGAGACCCGGTCACGCCCGGCCTCGGAACCCGAGCTGGTCAGCGTGCGATCAGGCGGTCGATGAAGGTCCGGCAGGCCTCCCGCATGGCCTCCAGCGGCATCGCCTTGGCGCGCAGCAACACCTGCATGGCCAGCCCGTCGATCATGCCGATGAGCATGTTGGCCAGCAGCTCGGGGTCGCCGTCGCGGGCGGTGCCGGCCCGCTGCGCCGCCGCGATGGCGTTCTGGACCAGCTCGCGCCACCGCCCGTAGAGCTCCTCGTTGACCTGCCGCAGCGCGGGGTCGCGGATGCCCTCGGCCCACAGCTCGGCCCACACCTTCCAGGCGCGCAGCGAGGCGCCCCGGTTCGGCAGGTACGACTCGACGATCTCGCCGAGCAGCTCCAGCGGCGGCCTGGTCTCGTCTTGCATCCACCGCCTGCGCTCCAGGGAGTGCCGGAAGTTGTACTCGAACGCGGCGTTGACCAGCTCTTTCTTCGTGTCGAAGTAGTAGTGGATGGTGCCCGAGCTGACCCCGGCCACCGCCGCCACGTCCAGCAGCCGCAGCTCCTGCAGGCCGCGCCTGGCGATCACCGTGCAGGCCGCGTCCAGGATCTGCTTGCGGCGCTGCGCTTCCACGCTGGGCCGGGGCACGGTTCGAACACTACCCGTCACAGGTTCCTGGAGATCACCAAGCGCATGATGTCCGAGGTGCCCTCCTCGATCTCTTCCAGCTTGACGTCACGCATCCACTGCTCCACCGGGTGCTCGCGGGAGTAGCCCCAGCCGCCGAGGGTCTGGACGGCCGCCCAGGTGACGAACATGGCGGTCTCGGAGGCGGTCAGCTTGGCCATGGCGGCCAGCCCGGTGGCACGTTGGCCGGAGTCGATCACCCGGGCGGCGTGGTGCACCAGCAGCCGGGCGGACTCGATGCGGGTGGCCATGTCGGCCAGCCGGAACGCCACCGCCTGGTGCTGGATGATCGGCACGCCGAACTGGGTGCGGGTCCTGGCGTAGTCGTGGGCGTACTCGTAGGCGGCGCGCGCCGCGCCCAGCGCCGCCGCGCCGAGCACCACCCGGGAGATGTCGAAGGTCTCCATCAGGCCGTGGAAGCCCTGGCCCTCGGCGCCGAGGCGCTGCTCGTCGGGCACGAACACGTCGTCGAAGAAGATCTCCCGGCAGACGATCGCGCGCTGGCCCATCTTGCGCATCGGCTGGCCGAAGCTCAGCCCCTCGGCGTCGCGGCGCAGCAGGAACGCGGTGACCCCTGACGAGCGCTTGGACGGGTCGGTCTTGGCGAACACCACGTACAGCTCGGCGGCGCCGGCGTTGGAGATCCACGCCTTCTGCCCGTTGATCCGGTAGCCGCCGTCCACCTTGCGGGCGGTGGTCACGATGGACGCGGCGTCCGAGCCGGCCTCGGGTTCGGTGGTGGCCAGCGCGGTCATCGGGGAGCCCGGGCCGGTCAGCGGGGTCAGCCAGGCGCGCTTCTGCTCCTCGGTGCCCAGCGCCAGGATCGGGTCGGCGAAGAAGCCGTTGGAGCAGACCAGGTTGCCGATGCCCGGGTCGCCCCAGCACAGCTCCTCCTGCGCCAGGCACTGGGTGAACACGTCGGTGAACCCGCCGCCGCCGTACTCCTGCGGGATCATGAAGTCGGTGACGCCCACCTCGGCGGCCTTGCCGTACAGGTCGGTCGGGGTGACCACGTCGGCTTCGTCCACCTCCCGGCCGCGCGGGCGGATCTCGTTGGCCGCGAACTCCCGGCAGAGCGCGACGACCTGCCGCTGCTCGTCGGTGAGTGGCCAGGCCGGGATGCTGCTCATGCGTTGTCCCTTCGCTCGATGAACGCGTCCACCGCGAGGACGCCGTCCGGACCGACCCGCACCGGGTTCAGCTCCAGCTCGGTGATCTCTTCGTGCGCGGCGACGAACCGGGATACGGCGGCGACCACACCGGCCAGCGCGTCCCGGTCGGTCGGGGGGCGGCCGCGCCAGCCGGCGAGCAGCGCGGCGCAGCGCAGGCGGCCCAGCATCTCCCGCGCGGTGGCCGGGTCGACCGGGGCCAGCTCCACGGCGGTGTCCGCCCACACCTCCGCCCGGGTGCCGCCGGCGCCGACCACCACGACCGGGCCGAAACCGGGGTCGCGGCGGGCGCCGACGAGGACCTCTACCACGCCCGGGCGGCGGTCCTGCTCTTCCAGCACGTACTCGCCCTCGCCGAGGGTCGCGCGCATCCGGTCGAACGCACGCAGTGCCTCGGTCTGGCCGGCCAGGTCGAGCGCGACGCCGCCGGCCTCGGTCTTGTGGGCCAGCCAGCCGGCCTTGAGCACGTAGGGCGGCCGCAGCACGGCGGTGGCCGCGTGCAGCTCCGCCCGGGTGCGCACCGGCTCGGCGGGCGGGAACGGTACGCCCTGCTCGCGCAGTGCCTCGCGGGTCGCCCAGTAGCCCGGTGCCTTTGGTAGCGCGGCGGCCGATGTCGGCGTCGGGTCCTGCGCCGAGGCGAGCGGGCGCAGCGCAGCCAGGCCGGCCAGCGCGCGCACCGCCGAGCGGATGTCGCCGAACGCCGGCGCGCCGGCCCGCCACAGCGCCTCGACGCTGGCCGCGCCCGGCTCGGCCATGCTGTGCACCAGCAGCGGCCGGCCGTGCTCGCGGGCCAGCGCGCCGAGCCGCCGGGCGACCGCACGCTCCCGCTCGGCCAGACCCGGCACGTCCTCGGCGTAGCGGCCGAAGTAGCCGGTCAGCACGGCGGCGTCCACGTCGCCGCCGGCCAGCACGTGCGCGACGGTGTCGGCGTAGCTGGCCAGGTCCCGCTCGCCGGCGCCGGCCAGGTCGACGGGGTTGGTGGTGGCCGCGCCCGGCGGCAGCGCCCGCGCCAGCTCACGGGCCAACTCCGCCCCGAACGCCGGCACCGCCAGCCCGGCCGCCCCGGCCAGGTCGGCGGCGATGCCGGCCTGCCCGCCGCTGTCGCCGATGATCGCCACCCGGCGGCCGGCGGGCGCGGCGGCGCCGCTGAGGCACGCCCGGGCCAGGTCCAGCAGCTCGGCAGGCGACTCCGCCCGGGGCACCCCCGACCGCCGGCAGGCGGCGTCCACCACGTCCATCCGCGAGGTGAGCGAACCGGTGTGCGAGCGGGCCAGCCGGCTGCTCGCCTCGCCCGCGCCGACGGTGAGCAGCACCGTCGGCTTGCCGGCGGCGCGCAGCGCGGCGACCGCGTCGAACAGGCCCTCGGCGCCGTCGAAGCTCTCCAGGTAGAGCGCGACCACCCTGGTCGGCTCGTGGTCGGCCAGGTCGGCGAGCACCTCGGTGGCGGACACGTCGGACTGGTTGCCGATGGACACGAACCGGGACACCCCGAGCCCCACCCGCGCGCCCAGGGTGGCCAGCTCGGAGCCCAGCTGGCCGCTCTGCGAGACGATGGCCAGCGGCCCGGGGGTGAACCGCCCCCAGGCCAGCTCCAGCTCGGCGGCGCCGTCGTAGATGCCCAGGCTGTTCGCCCCGACCAGGCGCGCGCCGCCGGCCCTGATCCGCGCCGCCAGCTCCCGCTCGCCGGGTATGCCCGCGGTGATGCCCAGGAACCCCCGCACGCCCAGCGCCAGCCCCTGCTCCACCACGCCCGCCACGTGCGGGCCGGGCACGCACAGCGCGACCAGCTCAGGGACCTCGTCGAGGGCCGCCAGCTCGGGCGCGCAGGGCCTGTCGAACAGCGCCGCCGCGCGCCGGTTCACCAGCCCGACCGAGCGGCGGTGGCCGCCGCGCAGCGCGCCCCTGGCCAGCCAGTAGCCCCACTTGGCCCGGTCGCCCGAGGCGCCCACCACCGCGACCGACGCGGGATCGCGGAACACCCCCAGCCGGGTCATGGCACCTCGCTCTCGAAATCTATAACTGACTCGCCAGTCAACTATAGGTGCATACGCGCTGTTGACAAGGGATCGCGGCACCTTGAACATAACTGAGCGGCCAGTTAAGTATCAGCGTTGATGGAGGCGGCGATGGCGCAGAGCGCAGAGCACACCTCGGTGCGAGCCGACACCCCGCCCGGAGGCGAGCTGCGCCGGGGCGTGCTGCCGTCCTGGGCGGTGTTCGGCGTGGCGCTGGGGGTGCTCGCCCCGGCGTCCACCCTGGCGCTGGCCATCGGCGTGGTGGTGGAGATCGCCGGTCCGCTGAGCTGGCTGACCTGGACGGTCACCTCGGTGCTGGTGCTCGGCTTCGCGGGCGGCATCGCGTGGCTGGCCAGGCGGTTCACCACCACCGGCGGCATCTACGTGCTGGCCACCCGCGCGGTGGGCCGGGGCGGCGGCTACTTCGTGATGGTCTTCCACCTGTGCTCGTCGATGGTCTCCGGACCGGCCTGCGTGCTCGGCTCGGCGATCTACCTCAACGCCTGGCTGGTCAAGTTCGGCGTGCCGGACAACGCGGCCACCCTGGGCGTCGTCGCGGCGGTGGTGGCCGGGCTGGTGACCTGGCTGTCGCTGCGCGAGGTGAAGCTGTCCGCCAAGCTGCTGCTGGCCATCGAGTTCCTGACCGTGGCGATCATCGTGGTGCTGCTGGTCGCGGTGCTGGTACGGGCTCCGGGCGGGGTGTGGGACGGGCGGCAGTTCGACTTCACCGGGTTCAGCGCCACCGCGATCCTGGCCACCGCCGGTTTCTCGGTGTTCTCCCTGGCCGGGTTCGACCACGCGGTGACGCTCGGGCGGGAGGCGGCCCGGCCGCACCGGGCGGTGAGCGTGTCGGTGCTCGGCTCGGTGCTCGGCTGCGGCGTGCTGTACATCCTGGCCACGTACGTGATCGTGCTCGGGCTGCGGGACGTGCCGATGGTGCGGCTGGACGCGCCGCTGGACCTGCTCGCCTCCGCGCACGGCGTGGGCTGGCTGGGCTTCCTGATCGACCCCGGGGTGGCGATCAGCTTCTTCGGCTCGACGCTGGGCATCCTGGCCGGCACCAGCCGTACCGTGTACACCATGTCGCGCGACGGGATGCTGCCTCGGCGGCTGTCCCGGGTGGGCGCGGGCGGCGGCTCGCCGGCGGCGGCGGTGCTGGCGGTGGGCGGGTTCTTCGGCCTGGTCGGGGTGCTCGGCGCGCTGCTGGCCAGGGCGGAGACGTCGTACGGGCTGCTCGGCACGTTCGCCGGCTACATGTTGATCGTTTCGTACGGGCTGACGGCGGTGTGTGGCGGGGTGTGCGCGCTGCGCACCCGGACCGCGCGGCCGGGCATCCTGGTCAGCACGCTGCTCGCGGCGGCGGGTTCGGTGCTGGTCTACTGGTTCTGCTTCCACCCGTTCCCGACCGGGGCGAAGGCGGTGGTGGCCGGGTTGTTCTTCGCGGTGCTGGTGGGGGTGGGTGTGCTGTTCTTCGTGCTGCGCGCGCGGCGTCCGGAGGCGCTGGACCGGCTCGGCGGCGCCGACCTCGACGGGTCCACCCCGTGAGTACCGGCGGGCAGGTGCTGGTCGAGGCGCTGCGCACGCACGGGGTGGACACCGTGTTCGGCATCCCGGGCACGCACAACCTCGCGGTGTTCGCCGCGCTCGACCAGGCCGGCGTCCGTGTCGTGCTCACCCGGCACGAACAGGGCGCGGGCTACGCCGCCGACGGCTACGCGCGGGTGAGCGGCCGTCCCGGGGTGTGCCTGACCACCTCCGGGCCGGCCATCCTGAACGCCTCGGCGGCCGCGTCGCAGGCCTGGTCGGACTCGGTGCCGGTGCTGTTCGTCGCCCCCGGCCTGCCGACCGGCCACCCCGGCCTCGGCAACGGCTACCTGCACGAGGTGCGCGACCAGCGCGGCGCGATGGCCGCGATCGTGGCGCACGCCCACCGGGTCCGGTCGGTGCCGGAGATCCCGCACGCGGTGGCCGCCGCGTTCGCCGCCATGCTCGGCGGGCGGCCCCGGCCGGCGTACCTGGAGATCCCGCTGGACCTGCTGGACGCCACCGCCTCGGTCGGCCCCGTCGACCCGCTGCCGCTGCCGGCCGTGCTCCCGACGGAGGATGCGCTGGACTCGGCGGCGGCGCTGCTGGCCGGCGCGCGGCGGCCGGTGATCATCGCGGGCGGCGGCGCGCGTGGGGCCTCCGGGTCGCTGCGCGCGCTCGCCGGGCGGCTGGGTGCGCCGGTGGTGACGAGTACGAACGGCAAGGGCGCCGTGGACGAGTCGGACCCGCTCGCGGTCGGTGCCGGGCTGCACCAGCCGGCGGTGCGGGCGCTGGTCGAGGACGGCGACGTGGTGCTCGCGGTCGGCACCGAGCTGGCCCCGTCGGACATGTGGAACGGCCCGTTCGCGCTGTCCGGCGCGCTGGTCCGGATCGACATCGACCCCGCCGGGCTGAGCACGAACGCCGACCCGACATCGCGGCTGCTCGGCGATGCCGGGCCGACGCTGGACGCGCTGCTGGCCAGGCTGCCGGACCGGTCCGACAGCGACAACGGCCGGGAGAGGACGGAGCGGGCGCGGGCCGCGTTGCGCGCCGACGCGGCGAAGGAGGGCGCGGCGTACCAGGAGATCCTGTCCGCGCTGGCCCCGGTGGTGGACGCCGCCACCGTCGTCGCCGGGGACAACACGATGGCCTGCTACCTGGGCGCGCTGTCCGGCCTGGCCGTGCACCGGCCCGGCGGCTTCCTGTTCCCCAGCGGCGGCGGCACCCTCGGCTACGGCCTGCCCGCCGCCATCGGCGTCAAGCTGGCCGAACCCGGCGCGCGGGTGCTGGCGATCCTGGGCGACGGCGGCCTGATGTTCACCGTCGCCGAGCTGGCCACCGCCGCGCAGCTCGGCCTGGCGCTACCGGTGCTGGTGGTGGACAACGGCGGCTACGGCGAGATCCGCAACGAGATGCTGGACCGGGGCGAGCGGCCGGTCGCCGTCGACCTGGACCCCGTCGACTTCCCCGCGCTGGCCCGCTCGATGGGCTGCCACGGCGTTCGTATCTCGGAACCGTCCGCGCTGACCGATGCGGTGGCGGCCGCGTTCACCGCCGACCGCCCCACCCTGCTGCATGTCTCCGTCTAGGCCCCGACTGGCGACTTCACCGATTCAACGAGCTGGCCGCTCCATCTAGCCTTCGCCCCGCCTACTCGAAAGGACCCAACGATGGCCAAGGTCATCTCCACCCTGTTCATCTCGGTCGACGGCGTGGCCGAGATCGACCCGGACTGGCACTTCCCGTACTTCGACGAGAACATGAGCCGCGCCGTCAGCGAGGACTACGAGGCGGCCTCCGTGCTGCTCATCGGCCGCGAGACCTACGACAGCTTCGCCGGTGCGTGGCCCGGGCGCGAGGCCGGCGGCGGGCCGGACGCATCGTTTGCCAAGCAGCTCGGCGACATGCGCAAGGTCGTCGTCTCCCGCCAGGCGCTCGAGCTCTCCTGGCGCAACTCGGAGCTGATCGCGGGCGACCTCGAGGAAGCCGTCACCTCGCTCAAGGCCGATGCGGAGATCACGGGCATCCTCATCCCCGGTTCGATCTCCGTGGTGCGGCGGCTGCTCGCCGCGGGGCTGGTCGACGAGATCCGCCTGCTGGTGCACCCCGTGGCGGCACGCAAGGGCCGCAAGCTCTTCGACGACGGCGACACCCCGTACCACCTGAAGGTGATCGCGACGGAGGCGTTCCCGACCGGCGTCATCCGGGTCATCTACGCGCCCACCGAGGCACCCGCCAAGGCCGGCTACGACGACGTCAAGGATCAGGTCCCCGACGGGCGGTAGCGACCGACCGGCGCCCCCCGAGCCGCGATCCGCGCGCGACTAGGCTGGATCGACAGGATCGAGTGATCAGACAGGGGGCGGCGTAGAAGATGGCGATCCAGCCGATCCGGCTGTTCGGCGACCCGGTGCTGCGCACCCGCGCGGCGGAGGTCGTCGACTTCGACGTCGAGCTGCGCAAGCTCGTCGCGGACCTCACCGACACGCTGCGCGACGAGGCGGGAGCCGGGCTGGCCGCGCCGCAGCTGGGGGTGGGGCTGCGGGTGTTCGTCTACCACTGCGACGGGTTCGAGGGGCACCTGGTGAACCCGACGTTCGACGTGGTGGGCGAGGACATGCAGGACGGGCCGGAGGGCTGCCTGTCCATCCCGGGGATGCGCTGGGACTGCACGCGGCACCTGCACGTGATCGCCAACGGCTGGAACATGCACGGTGACCCGGTGCAGGTGGAGGGCACCGAGCTGCTGGCCCGGTGCATCCAGCACGAGACCGACCACCTGGACGGGGTGCTGTTCGTGGACCGGCTGGACCCGGAGACCCGCAAGCGGGCGATGGCCGAGATCCGGTCGGCGCCGTGGTTCGCCCAGGCGGACCCGGTGGACCGGCCGGTGATCAAGGCCAGCCCGCACCCGCTGTTCGGGAAGGCCCGGTAAGAAACGGTGAGGCTCGTTTTCGCCGGCACCCCGGCCGCCGCGCTGCCGGCGCTGTCCGCGCTGCTGGACTCCCCGCGCCACGACGTGGTCGCCGTGCTCACCCGCCCGGACGCGCCGACCGGGCGCGGGCGCCGGCTGGCCGCCTCGCCGGTCGCCCAGCTCGCCTCCGAGCACGGCGTCCCGGTGCTGCGCCCGCCCCGGCCGTCCGCGCCGGAGTTCGTGGAGTCGCTGTCCGCCTACCGGCCGGACTGCTGCCCGGTGGTGGCCTACGGGTCGCTGCTGCGGCCGGCGGTGCTCGCGGTGCCCCGGCTGGGTTGGGTCAACCTGCACTTCTCGGTGCTGCCGGCGTGGCGGGGCGCGGCCCCGGTGCAGGCCGCGATCAGGCACGGCGACGAGGTCACCGGGGCGAGCGTGTTCCAGCTCGAGGAGGGCATGGACACCGGGCCGGTCTACGGCGTGGTCACCGAGTCGATCGGCCCCGGCGACACCGCCGGCGACCTGCTGGACCGGCTGGCCCGCTCCGGTGCGGAGCTGCTGCTGGCCACGCTGGACGGCATCGAGGACGGGACCCTGCGCGCGGTGCCGCAGCCCGCCGAGGGGGTCAGCTACGCGCCCAAGGTGACGGTGGCCGACGCCGAGGTGGACTGGCGGTCGCCGGCGCTCGCGGTGGACCGGATGGTCCGGTCGGTGACCCCGGAGCCGGGGGCGTGGAGCGTGTTCCGCGACGAGCGGGTCGGGCTGGGCCCGGTGCGGCCGGTCGAGCAGGCCGGGCTGGCGCCGGGCGAGCTGCGGGTGGAGAAGCGCGAGGTGGTGGTCGGCACCGGTAGCGGCGCGGTGCGGCTGGGGACGGTGCGGGCCGCCGGCAAGCGCGCGATGCCGGCCCCGGACTGGGCCCGCGGCGCCCGGCCTGAGCCCGGCGAGCGGTTCGGTGCGCCGGTCGCCGGGGTGCGCGCCCAGTGAGTGCTCCACGACGCAGCGGCCGTCCGTCTCGTCCGGGCAACGGCGGGCCGCCACGCCGGCGCTCCGGCCCGTCCCGGCCGCCGGCCACCGACCCGTCCCGCGCCGCCGCACTGGAGCTGCTCACCGCGGTGCGCGAGCGCGACGCCTACGCGAACCTGGCGCTACCGGCGATCCTGCGCCGCTACCGACTGTCCGGCCGGGACGCGGCGCTGGCCACCGAGCTGGGCTACGGCAGCTGCCGGGCGCTGGGCCTGCTGGACGCGGTGATCGACGCCTGCGCCAGCCGCCCGCGCGAGCGCATCGAGCCGGAGCTGATCGACGCCCTGCGCCTCGGCGTCTACCAGCTGCTTCGCACCCGGATCCCGCCGCACGCGGCCGTCGACTCCACGGTGGAGCTGGTGCGCGCCTCGGCCGGGTCCCGGTCGGCAGGGTTCGTGAACGCGATCCTGCGCCGCGCCGGCGAGCGCTCCGAGCCCGAGTGGGTCGCCGAGCTCGCGCCCGACGCCGAGCGCGACCCGATCGGTCACCTGGCCTTCAAGCATGCCCACCCGACCTGGATCGCGCGGGCCTTCTCCGACGCGCTCGGCGGCGCCCGCGACGAGCTGGGCGAGCTGCTGGCCGCCGACGACGAGCGCCCGTCCGTACACCTGCTCGCCCGCCCCGGGGTGATCACCGCCGAGGAGCTGGCCCTGGCCACCGGCGGCGAGCCGGCGCCGTACTCGCCCTACGGGGTGCGGCTGGACACCGGCGCCGGCGACCCCGCCGACCTCGACGCGGTCACCGAGGGGCTCGCGCTGGTGGTCGACGAGGGCAGCCAGCTGGTCGCGCTCGGGCTGGCGAACGCCCCACTGGCCGGCCCGGACGGCGGGCGCTGGCTGGACCTGTGCGCCGGGCCCGGTGGCAAGGCCGCGATCCTGGCCGGCCTCGCCGAGCTGGACGGCGGCCGGCTGGACGCCGTGGAGCGCGCCGAGCACCGTGCGGACCTGGTCCGTGCCAACACCGCCGAGCTCCCGGTCACCGTGCACGTCGCCGACGCCCGCTCGTCCGGCCTGCCCGAAGGCGAGTACGACAGGGTGCTGGTGGACGTCCCGTGCACCGGCCTGGGCGCGCTGCGCCGCCGCCCGGAGGCCCGCTGGCGCCGCGAGCCGGGCGACGTGGCCGCGCTCGCCGCCCTGCAGCGCGAGCTGCTCACCGCCGCGCTGCGGCACGTGCGCCCCGGCGGGGTGGTCGGCTACGCGACCTGCTCACCCCACCTGGCCGAGACGCACGGCGTGCTCACCGGCGTGCTGCGCCGCCACCCCGACGACGTCGAGCGCCTGGACGCGCGCGAGGCGCTCCCGGACATCCCCGCCCTCGGCGACGGCCCGACCGTCCAGCTCTGGCCGCACCGGCACGGCACCGACGCCATGTTCCTCGCCCTGCTCCGACGCACCGGGCCGTGAGCGACCAGGCGCGGTCATGATCCGGTCCTCGGCGAAGGCAGAGTATCGGCGGGCTCTGGCAAGGGCGGTACCCATCCGCTGAGCAAGAGCGCTTCCACGACGGCGGTGACCGGAGCGTCCACCCAATCGCGGGCGCGACTGTACGTCGCGCTTGGGTAATCCAGGTGGGTGGCGAGCGCGCGGAAGAACGACTCGACGGCCCTATCGATCGTGTCGTCGGGGATCATCGTTCCTGACCGACCTCGATCCACATGGTGAGCCTCCGTTTCGACGTTGAACTGATCGCTGGCATGGCCATGGACATCGGGCGTGCGCTTGTCTTGGCCGGACGGCGGCCGGGGACGATGAGCCACCGCCGGCCGAGCGCCCGTTGCACGACGGCTCGCAGCCCGGTGGCCGGTTCCGGGGGAGCGGCCCGCATCGCCCGGCCCCCACCAGCGAGCAGCGCCACGCACACCGCGCACGGAGGATCAGGTGGTGAAGCGAGGGAACCTGGCACGACCTCACGGCCGCACATCGCCCGATAGATCCCGCGGCGGCCCGCGCGAGCAACCTCGATGTCGGTGACCGCGTGCTCATGACAGTCGCCTGTACAGCTCGTCATCGGCACGACCATCACCTCGTCGCAGCCGTCGAAACGAGCGAGCACCTGGACGCGGATGTGATCGGAACACGTCATGACCAAGCCGGTGCCGTCCGAGGTGGCAGTACGCGAACGCTTGACAGAGCGCGCCATCGTGATGTCACCCCGCTGTTGATCCGCGGCGCGCACCAGGCTCGGGCCGAGCGTTCGACGGGTGTGCGGTGGGAGTCCGGTCCCAGCGACGATCAACGTACAAGTGTCCTAGTACACAGTCAAGAGATGTGTACTAGAACAGCTTGACACCAACCCTCGATGATTGGCCGAACAGGTGTTGGCGTGCTAGAACGCGATACGGCTCAGTGCGAGGGAGGTGGTCATGCCGAGTATCGAACGTACCGAGCCGCCGTACCTACAGATCGTGCGGCACATCCGTGAGGAGATCCTCTCCGGTCGCCTCGCCGAGGGGGACCGGGTGCCCTCGGCCAGGCAGATCGTCGCGGACTGGGACGTCGCGCTCGCCACGGCCTCCAAAGCACTCAACGCGTTGCGAGCCGAGGGCTTGGTGCAGGGCATCCCAGGCGTGGGCACTGTGGTCGCCGCGCAAGGCTCGCTGTACCGCTCGGCTCGGGACCGCCGGCTGGCGATCCACCGCACCGGCAAGATCTATCCGCCCGGTCACTACGCCCGCATCCGAGCCGCGGAGCTGACGACCGCGCCGGAACGAGTGGCGGCCGCGCTCGGGCTGGACACCGGAGCGCCTGTGATCCGGCGTCAACGCACCACCTACGACAGTGACGACACGCCCGTGTCGACCTCGACCAGCTGGTTCGACGGTGACCTCGCCGGCACGTGCCCTGACCTGCTCGTCGCCGAGCGGATCGAACAAGGCACGTCGAGCTATATCGAGGCCCGGACCGGCCGCGTGGCCGCCGCCGGCTACGACCAGCTCGCCGCCGGCGCGGCCAGCGAGGACATTGCCGCCGAGTTGGGTATCGCGCCTGGCATGCCGGTCCTGCTCGCGCAGAACCGATGGGTCGACGAAACCGGCCGCGTCATCGAGTACGGCGAATCGGTCTCCCCGCCCGACAGGTGGGCCTTCTACGAGTACACGATCAGGAGCGACGCGACGTGAAGCTGGTGCACAGCGGCAAGGTTCGGGACCTTTACGAACTCGAGGACGGTGACCTGCTGTTGGTCGCCTCCGACCGGGTATCGGTCTACGACGTCAGCCTCCCGACGCCGGTCCCGGACAAGGGCAAGGTGCTGACCGCGCTGTCGGTGTGGTGGTTCGAGCAGCTCGCCGACGTCGTACCCAACCACCTGATCTCGGCCGCCGACGTGCCCGCCGAGTACGCCGGGCGCGCTGTCCGCTGCAAGCCACTGCGCATGATCCCCGTGGAGTGCATTGCTCGCGGCTACCTGGCCGGCCTGGGCCTGCGCGAGTACCAACGCGACGGCGCCGTGTCCGGCGTGCCACTGCCGCCGGGCCTGACCGAGGGCAGCAAGTTGCCGACGCCGGTCTTCACGCCGACCACCAAGTACAGCGACACCGGCCACGACGAGTTCATCACGTTCGACGACGTCATCGACCAGGTTGGGCGTGAGACGGCCGAGCGGTTGCGCGACCTGACGCTGGAGATCTACACCCGCGGCGCCGAACGGGCTGCCCAGAACGGCATCATCATCGCCGACACGAAGGTCGAGTTCGGCTGGAGCGCGGACGGCACCCTGACGCTCGGCGATGAGGTTCTCACCTCGGACTCCTCCCGGTTCTGGCGAGTCGAAGAATGGGAGCCCGGCCGGCCGGGCGGCCAACGCGCCTACGACAAGCAGTACGTCCGAGACTGGAGCCTGACCACCGGCTGGGACAAGACAGAACCCGGCCCGGCAATGCCCGACGACGTCGTGCGCGCCACCCAGCAGCGCTACATCGATGTCTACGAACGCATCACCGGACAGACCTGGCGGAACGGAGACAAGCCATGACCTGGCCGCACTACAACCAAGACCAACTCGTCGACGACGTGATCGCCCTGCTGGCCGAGAAGGGCATCACCACCGTTCCGGACCCAGCCCAGGCCGCACGGCGGGAGCAAGGAGCCGCACAACTGCTCTCCGGCCTGTGCGTCATACCCACGCGCGCACCCGAGAAGGTCCTCGACCTGGACGGCCAAGCCCGCTACAACCGGCTCGTTCACGGCGACTGAAGAGAAGGCTTGGCAGGCGGAACGTGACCAATGCCACATCTTGGTTTTTACTCCGTGTTCGACCGGTGCCGTTGGGTTACCGGTGGGAGGCGGGCGTGTTGACGCTTCGTACGCAAGGAATAGCGCGCGCCGCCCCGGCGTAATCTGCGGACGTGACCTCGATGATCGCGCCGAGCATCCTGTCCGCCGACTTCGCGCGGCTCGCGGAGGAGGCGGCCGCCGTGGACGGCGGGGCGGGCGGGGCGGACTGGCTGCACGTCGACGTGATGGACGGCCACTTCGTACCGAACCTGACCATCGGCCTGCCCGTCGTCCAGTCGCTGCTGAGCTGTACCGACACCCCGCTGGACTGTCACCTCATGATCGAGGACCCCGACCGGTGGGCGATCGGGTACGCCGAGGCCGGCGCCTACAACGTCACGGTGCACGTGGAGGCCGCGAAGGACCCGGTCGCGCTGGCCGCGAACCTGCGGGCGGCGGGGGCCAAAGCGGGGCTGTCGGTCAAACCGGACACCCCGCTGGAGCCCTACCTGGACGTGCTGCGGCACTACGACACGCTGCTGGTGATGAGCGTGGAGCCCGGCTTCGGCGGCCAGGGGTTCATCCCGCACGTGCTGGACAAGGTGCGCACCGCGCGGCGACTGGTGGACACCGGACAGCTCACCGTGCTGGTGGAGATCGACGGCGGGATCAATGACGACACCATCGAGGCGGCGGCCGAGGCCGGGGTGGACTGCTTCGTCGCCGGCTCCGCGGTGTACGGGGCCGACGACCCGGCGGCGGCGGTGCGCCGGCTGCGGGCCAAGGCGGAACTGATGTCCGGGCGCCACGGCGAAGGGGAGAAGTGATGTTCACCGGCATCGTGGAAGAGGTCGGCGAGGTGCGCGAGGTGGCCTCGGACGCCGGCTCCGACGTGGTCCGGCTGGTCATCGAGGGTCCGGTGGTCACCTCGGACGCCAAGCACGGCGACTCGATAGCGGTGAACGGGACCTGCCTGACGGTCGTCGACATCTCCGGCACCCGCTTCGGCGTGGAGATGACCCCGGAGACGCTGCGCCGCACCAGCCTGGCCAGGGTCGAGGCCGGTAACAAGGTGAACCTGGAGCGGGCCATGGCCAACGGCCAGCGCTTCGGCGGGCACATCGTGCAGGGCCACGTGGACGGCACCGAGTCGGTGATATCCCGCACAACCGGAGAGCGGACCGCCGAGATCAGGTTCACGCTATCTGCAGAGCTGGCCCGTTACGTGGTGGAGAAGGGCTCGATCACGGTGGACGGGGTGTCGCTCACGGTGGCCTCGCTGGACCGCGACAGCTTCACCGTGGCGCTCATCCCGACCACCCTCGCCGAGACCAACCTCGCCGTGCGGCGGCCCGGCGATCGGGTCAACATCGAGGTGGACGTGCTGGCCAAGTACGTCGAGCGACTGGTCTCGGCCTACCGACCGGGGCCAGCGGGGGAGGCACCGCCGGTGGCGGCGGGGCCGGCCGAGGAAGGCGGTGCCAGGTCGTGGTGAGCGGTTCGGACACGGACAGCCTGGGTGAGCTGAACGGCGGCCGGTTCGCCGCGATCGAGCGGGCCATGGCCGACCTCGCGGCGGGCAAGCCCGTCGTGGTGGTGGACGACGAGGACCGGGAGAACGAGGGCGACCTGATCTTCGCGGCGGAACGCGCCACGCCCGAGCTGGTCTCGTTCATGGTCCGCTACACCTCCGGCTACATCTGCGTCGCGCTCACCGAGGACGACTGCGACCGGCTGGACCTGCCGCCGATGTACCACTCCAACGGCGACGCGTTCCGCACCGCGTTCACCGTGACCGTGGACGCCAAGGAGGGCATCAGCACCGGCATCTCCGCCACCGACCGGGCGCACACCATCCGCCTGCTGGCCAGCGCGCACGCGCACGCCTCCGACTTCGTGCGCCCCGGGCACGTGCTGCCGCTGCGGGCCAAGGCGGGCGGCGTGCTGCGCCGGCCCGGGCACACCGAGGCGGCGGTTGACCTGGCCAGGCTGGCCGGCCTGCAGCCGGCGGGCGCGCTGTGCGAGATCGTCTCGCAGAAGAACGAGGGCGACATGGCCCGCGCCGACGAGCTGCGGGTGTTCGCCGAGGACCACGACCTGGAGCTGGTCACGATCGCCGAGCTGATCGCCTACCGGCGGCGGTTCGAGAAGCAGGTGGAGCGGGTCGCCGAGGCGCGCATCCCCACCCCGCACGGCGCCTTCGTGGCCTACGGCTACGACAACGTCCTGGACGGCATCGAGCACATCGCGCTGGTCTGCGGCGACATCGGCGACGGCGAGGCCGTGCTGGTGCGGGTGCACTCGGAGTGCCTGACCGGGGACGTGTTCGGCTCGCTGCGCTGCGACTGCGGCCCGCAGCTCGACGCCGCGCTGGCCGCCGTGGCCGCCGAGGGCAGGGGCGTGGTGCTCTACGTGCGCGGGCACGAGGGCCGGGGCATCGGCCTGATGCACAAGCTGCAGGCCTACCAGCTGCAGGAGTCCGGGGCGGACACGGTGGACGCGAACCTGGCGCTGGGCATGCCAGCCGACGCCCGCGACTACGGCACCGGCGCGCAGATCCTGGTCGACCTCGGCGTGCGGTCCATGCGGCTGCTCACCAACAACCCGGACAAGCGCGCCGGGCTGGAGGGCTACGGCCTGCGCGTGGTCGAGCGGGTGGCGCTGCCGATCCGCCCGACCAGGGAGAACCTGCACTACCTGCGCACCAAGCGGGACCGGATGGGCCACGACCTGCCGGGCCTGGACACCGTCATGGACCCGACGCGCGACGGCATCGACGGCACCGGAAGCGGTGGCGTCACGGCATGACAGGATCCGTGTGGACGAGGGATGTTCACGCGGGACGGGTGATCGTGGTGAGTGGGCAGTGAGCGGCGAGGGCCGGCCGGTCGAGGTCGAGGGCGGGACGCGCGGCGCCGGGGACGTGCGGTTGGGCATCGCCGCCGCCCGCTGGCATCCGGCCATCTCCGACATGCTGTTGGAGCGCGCGCTCGCGGTGGCCGCCGAGGCCGGGGTGGCCGAGCCCACGGTGGTGCGGGTGCCCGGTTCGCTGGAGCTGCCGGTGGTCTGCCAGGAGCTGGCCCGCCGGCACGACGCGGTGGTGGCGCTCGGGGTGGTCGTGCGCGGCGGTACCCCGCACTTCGACTACGTGTGCGACTCGGTGACCGCCGGCCTGACCCGGATCGCGCTCGACCAGTCCACGCCGATCGGCAACGGCGTGCTGACCTGCAACACCGTCGAGCAGGCGGTGGCGCGCAGCGGCCGGGAGGGCGCCGAGGAGGACAAGGGCGGCGACGCCTGCCGGGCCGCCCTGGACACGGCGCTGGCGCTGCGCGCGCTGCGGGCCGCCCCGGTGCCGGGCGGGTGACGGTCCCGGTGGACGAGCAGGTCGTGTTCCGCCCGTGGCGGGTCCGCTGGCTGGCCTGGATCGGCGCGATCGTGCTGTTCGGCGTCATGGTCGTGGTGGCGGTCCTGCTGCGCGAGGTGCCCACCGGCGTGCACTTCCGGCTGGCCGACCAGGTGGCGCTGGTGCTGATCGGCCTGCTGATGGCGCTCGGGATGCTGCTGCTCGCGATGCCCAGGGTGATCGCGGACGCCAACGGGGTGCGGGTGCGCAACGTGCTGGTCACCAAGGAGTTCGGCTGGGACGACGTGCTGGAGGTCGGCTTCCCGGACGGCGCCCCCTGGGCGCGGCTGGAGCTGCCCGACGACGAGTACCTGCCGATGCTGGCCGTCCAGGCGGTGGACAAGGCCCGGGCGGTGACCGCGATCCGCGCCCTGCGCGCGCTGCACGCCGCGCACGCCGGCTCGGATCACTGAGGCAGGCTTCGTTCCAGCGCCTGCCAGCCGGTGTCACGCTCGCGGGCGCGGGCCTCGGCCCCGCCGCCGCCGCGCAGGCCGAACAGCCGCTTGGCGTAGAGCAGGTAGCCCACCACCGCCAGGTTGATCACCAGCGTGATGATCTTGGGGGCGCTGATCCGGCCGGTCAGCTCGTAGACCTCCGGGATCAGCAGCAGCGAGGTGGCCACGAACGTGAGGTACTCCGCCCACCGCTTGCCCAGCCACAGCCCGACCGCCTCGACCCCCTCCAGTACCGCGTAACCGGCCAGCACCAGCCCGACCAGGTGCAGGGTGAACGAGGAGGCCTCGAACGCGCGCCGCAGCTCGTGCACCAAGCCGTTGCCGGCCAGACCGTTCGGCCCGCCGACCCCGCCCTGCAGGTCGTCGAGCACCCGGGAGAACTCCGCGCTCAGCACCGGCCGCTCGGCCGCGAACAGGAACACCGCCACCGCCAGCGCGCCGAGCACCACGAAGTGCAGCAGCCTGTCCAACGCGATCAGCCGCAGCACATAGCGGTCGCGCAGCGGCCGGCCCCGCAGCGGCAGCCGGATGCTGGCCCGGTCGGGCAGATGCTCGGTGACCGGACCGCGAGGCGGCGCCAGCGGGATCCAGGCGTCGCAGCGCAGGCAGCGGTGCCAGCGCAGCCCGTCACCCGGCTCGCGCACCACCAGCGCGTCCTCCGGCCGCACGCGGGCCACGTCCATGCCGAGCAGCTCGTGCCCGCCCAGCCCGCACGCGATCAGCTCGTAGTGGAACCTGGGCCGCCAGCCGGTGGGCCGTACCACCCCCGGCGGGGCCGACGCGGGCTCGTCCATCGGAACGATCCTGGTCTGATCACCGGTCGGCGAGCAAACCGCCTAGTCCGCACCGATCGCCGCCAGCAGCTCGGCGCGGGTCGGCCCACCTGGCGGGTAGCCGGGCCGCACGTGGCCGGGCGTCGTGACCTCGGCGCGGGCGGCGGGCGGTAGGTCCGCGAGCCCGGGGGCCGTGAGGTCGAGCTGTACGTGGCGCAGGTACACGCGGAGCAGGTCGGCGTCCTTCGCCTTCAAGCTGTCCAGCATGCACAGGACCGACCAGGACGGATCGGCCGGCCGGTACGTGTCGCCGATGAGCTCCGCCTGGACCTGGGCCATCCGGTGCCTGTCGTAGTCGGCCGTCACGTGGTAGATCGGGTCGATCGCCGACTCGGTGGCTTCGGCGAACCGGTGCGCAAGCGCCTCGCTCCGGCGCGGCTCGACCTCGCGGAGGGTGTCGCGCAGGAGGCAGGCGTGTGCCAGGCCGATCGACGTCCCCCTGCCCAGCGAGGGGTTCGTCCGGGCGTAGCTGTCGCCCACGGGGACCAGGCCGGTCACCACCGGGTTCCCGTCGACGATGAACGAGCGCCGCTGGTCCTCCGCCCCGGACATCACCTGGACGCCGGAGATCGGTTCCGAGGCCGCGCGAAGCCGCTCGGCGGCCGGGAACAGGGTCAGCGCGCGCTCCCAGACGTCCACGTCCCGCAGCTCGCGCGCCGGCCGGTCGTTGCTGGCGACGACGAAGGACAGGCTGAAGGTGCCCGAGTCGGCCACGAAGGCGAGCAACGAGACGGTCTCGTGGTTCGTCCTGAGGACGGGGGTCGCCGCCGCCTGGTCGGTTCGGAAATGCCGGCAGTAGTAGACGAAAGCCAGGCGTTCACGCCACAGGCGCGGCGGGCGCGCGCCGACCGTGCGCACCAGCGCATCGATCGGTGTGCGCCGCCCCATGGCATCGACCACCAGCTCGGACTCGACGACCTCGCCGTCCTGGGTGACCACCCCGGTGACGTCCGGAACCCCGTCCGACGAGCGCGGCCCGGCCACCAGCGCCATGACCTTGGTGCCGCGCCGCACCGTCAGGCCCGGGGTCCGGGCCGCGACCGCCGCGAACGCCCCCTCCACGACCGGCCGGCGCGCCGCGACCCCCCGCAGCTCCTCGTCCCCGGCCCGGAACCCCCCGGTGACGTGGGCCGGGAGGCCGTCCAGCGTGCCCAGGCGCCTGCCTCCCATCCCTTCGAGCTCGCCGAGCACCTCCGGGAGCTCACTCGCCATCCGCCGGCGCCAGTTCGCCAGCATGTAGTGCGGAAGGTGGAACTGGCTGACGCCGGGCCGCTCCCAGCCCGTCGACAGCCGCTCCGGGCCGCCTTCCGGGGCGGCCCGGTCGCGTTCCAGCACCGTCACCTCGTGCCCGTCCCCGGCGAGCAACAACGCGGTGGCCAGGCCGTTGTGACCGGCCCCGAGTACGGTGATGCGCGCCATACCGAACACTTCAGCACGGGGGACCTCCGCTCGGCCGTGCTCGTCGAGCATGGGTGTATTTGCCGACGGCATCGCCGTCAGGCCAGCTTGTCCTCCTTGACCGCGAGGTCGTGATCGCCGCTCTTGTAGGTCACCTCCCGGATGCCGAGCGCGTCGCCGAGCTGGCCGGCCGGCAGGGTCAGCGGCGCCGGTGCCGCGCCCTGGCCGGGTTTCGGCAGCGGGTAGGCGGTGGTGGTGGCGCTGTGGAAGGTGATGTTGCCCTCGGTCTTGGTGAACAGCTGGTGGACGTGCCCGTTGAGGCAGGTGACCGAGGAGAACCGGCGCAGGTACGACAGCGCCTGGGTGGCGTCGTCGGTGCCCCAGCCCCAGGTGGGGTACATGGCGAACAGCGGGATGTGGCTGAACACCACGATCGGGGTGTCGCTGGACAGCCCGGCCACGTCGCGCTGGACGAACTCCAGCTGGTCGTTGCCGAGGTGGCCGAGCTTCTCCAGGGCGAGGGTGTTGACCAGGGCGATCACATGCACCCCCTTGGTGTCGAAGCTGTACCAGCCGTCGCCCAAGCTGGCGGCGCCGAACCGGGCCCGGTACTTCTGGCCGTGGTCGTCGACCGAGTCGTGCTCGCCGGGCACGGTGAACGTCCCGCCGGTGTTGAGCCCGCCCAGCATCTGGTGCACCTGGTCGAACTGCGCCGGGGTGGACAGGTGGGTGAGGTCGCCGGTGTGCATCACGAAGTCCGGCCGGAACCCGAGGTTGTTGACCTGGGTGATGGCCCGGGAGAACGAGCCGGCGACGTCGGTGTTCGCCGGGCCGTTGAAACCGATGTGGCTGTCGCTGACCTGCACGAACCGCAGCGCGTGCGGGTCGTCCGCCGCGGCGGTCGCGGTGGCGGACGTCGACTCGCCGCCGACGTGGCTGATCACCTCGCCGCCGGCGACGGCCAGCACCACCGCGGAGCCGAACCAGGCGGTGTGGCGGATCAGCTGCCGGCGGGTCATGTCGCCGGGCTTGCGCTGCTCCTCCGGGCCGGTCACGGGGTCACCACCACGGTGGCCGTCATGAACGGATGGATGGTGCACAGGTAGTCGAAGTGTCCGGGGGCGTTGAACGTGTAGCGGAAGCTCTGGCCGTTGTTGAGCGTCGGCGAGCGCAGCGGGCCGCCGTTCATCGAGGTCACCGTGTGCGGATCCTGGTCCTGGTTGGTCCAGGTGACGGTGGTGCCGACCTTGACGGTCATGGTGGCCGGGGCGTAGACGAACCCCTGGATGGTCACCGCGTTGGTGCCGGCCGGGGCGGGCGCGGCGGCGTGCGCCGGTGGCATGCTCATCCCGGCCATCGACGGGGCGGCTTCGGGGGCGGAGGGCCACACGGCGAGGCCCGCGACGGCCACCGAGGCCGCCAGCGAGATCGTCGTGGCCGGCAGCCAGCTCCAGGACGTTTTCATGACGGGTTGTCCCCTTCTCCGGCCCGTGGCTGGTGGGCCTGTTGGTGCACCCGCGTCGCGCGAGTGTCACCGTTGAATAGGGGACGGGGTTACACCCGCCCTCAGGCGCTGGGCGGGGCGAAGACCTGCACCATCCCGTCGGCCTCGCGGACCTCGAAATGCGGCAGCGGGCGCGGCGGTTGCGGCAGCTGGTGGCGCAGCAGTTGGCCGTCCAGCGCGAACGAGGTGGTGTGGCAGGGGCAGTCCAGCCGGCGGGCCTGGGTGTTGAACGCGAGCTTGCAGCCCAGGTGGGTGCACGCGCCCGACACCGCCCGCGCCTGGCCGCCGACGCGGGTGACGAACCCGGTGATGCTGCCCAGCTCGAAGCCGCGCACGGCGCCCTCGGCCAGCTCGGCGCTGGCCGCGACGGGGTGCCACCGGCCGGAGTTCGGGACCAGCGTCGGCGAGGTGGTGTCCGGCGCCTCCTGGGCGGCCTGGCCGATCATGTGGTCGGCCGCCGCCCCGATGGCGGCCGCCGCCGCGGCGATCGAGGTGGTCTGCACGATCCGCCGCCTGGTCCGGTCCACCGGCCGCGCGGCGGGTTCGCCCAGCTCGCCGGCCAGCCGCCGGTGCAGGTCGTTGACGAACTCCTCGCGGGGGGTGCCGGCGCCGGGGCGGGCGGCCCGCAGCGCGATCGCCGCGCGCAGGTCCGCCGCCTCGTCGTCGTCGGGCCGAAACGCGCGCGGCCGCCGCCCCCGCAGCAGGTCGGCCACGTATCGGCGCACGTTCCGCCCGGTCACCGGTCCACCTCTTCCATCGCCATCGCGGCGCGTCGCAGCGCGCGGTGTTGTAACACCTTCGCATTCGCCACACTCACCCCGAGCGCGGCGGCGGTGTCGCGCACCGAGTAGCCCTCCAGGAAGCGCAGCCGCAGCACCTGGCGGTACTGGTCGGGCAGCTCGGTCAGCACCCGGTCGACCCGCGCCTCGGTGAGCTGGGTGGCCTGCTCGACAGGCCGCGGCGGCAGCTCGGCGTCGGTGATCGCGGTGATCTCGCGGCCCAGGGTGCGCCGCCAGTGGTGGGCGAGCACGGTGCGCGCGGTCGCCGACAGGTAGGCCCGGACCTCGCCGACGCTGGCGGTGACCCGTAGCGGGCGCAGCGCGGCGGTGAACACCTCGGCCGTGAGGTCCTCCGCGTCCGGCCGGTTGCCGACCTTGGAGAACATCAGGTGGTAGATCCGCTCCACGTTGTCGCGGTAGATCGACTCCCAGTCCGGGTAGAACCCGCCGTCCACCAGCCGCAACGCCGGCCCCTCCGGCTCGGCCTCGGGTTCGGATGGCCGTTTCGACCGGCTCGAACGTCCATGATCCCTACGACGCACGCCGTCCACCCACCCACCCACGAATGCGCTGCCCACTTCAACGAATAGGGAGGCGGGTTACACCCCTCCGGTTGCCGAGGGCGGCACTTCCATATGGAATCGAGACCTCGCCAACGAAGACGAGGGGGGTGCCCGTGAAGTTCACCGCGTGGACGCTGCTGACCGACGTCGGCCTGCTGGGCGGGCTGCTGCTGGTGGGCATGCTCGTGCGGGCCAAGCTCGGCGTCGCGCAGCGGCTGCTGTTGCCGGCCAGCGTGGTCGGTGGGGCGTTGGGGCTGGTCCTGGGGCCGAACGTGCTGCGCGTGCTGCCGTTCTCCGACCAGCTCGCGGTGTACCCGTCGGTGCTGATCGTGGTGGTGTTCGCGGCGCTGCCGCTGCAGTCCTCGGTGCGCGCCTCGGGCGGGTTCGGACGGGCGGTGGGCAGGTTCCTCGGCTACTCGGTGGCGTCGTACACCCTGCAGTTCGGGCTGGGGCTGCTGTTCGCGCTGCTGGTCCTCGGCCAGTTCTGGGACCTGCCGGCCGGGTTCGGCGTGATGCTGGCGGCGGGGTGGGCCGGCGGGTTCGGCACGGCGGCGGCGATGGGTACGACGTTCGCCGGCCAGGGCTGGGCGGAGGCGACCTCGCTGGGCTTCACCTCGGCCACCGTCGGCACGCTGGTGGGCACCGTCGGCGGGATCGCGCTGAGCTACTGGGGCGCCTCGACCGGCCGGATCAGCGGCCTGCCCCGGTTCGCCGACCTGCCCGCCTCGATGCGCACCGGCCTGATCGACGCCGAGGAGGAGCGCGAGCCGATCGGGCAGGCCACCGTGTCCAGCAGCTCCGTCGAGTCGCTCATGGTCCAGCTCGGCATCGTCGCGGCGGTGTCCGCCGCCGGCTACGGGGTGACCAAGCTGGTCGCGCTGGCCTGGCCGAGCCTGTCGGTGCCGGTGTTCGCGGTGGCGTTCCTGATCAGCGCGCTGGTGCGGGCGGTACTGGGGCGCACGGCGTGCTGGCGGTACGTGTGCACCCGCAGCATGCGCAGCGTGTCCGGCACGGCCACCGACGTCCTGGTGGTGACCGGCATCGCGTCCATCGTGCCGGCGTACCTGCGCGGCTACGTGGCGCCGCTGGCGGTGCTGATGGCGTTCGGTCTGGTGTTCTGCCTGGTGATGTTCCGGGTGGTCGGGCCGTGGGCGCTCGGCCAGGGTTGGGTGGAGCGGGCGCTGTTCACCTGGGGCTGGGCCACCGCCGCGCTGTTCGCCTCGATGGCGCTGCTGCGGATGATCGACCCCAAGCTGCGCGGCGGCACCGTGGAGGAGTACGGCGCCGGCTACGTGCTGTGGGCGCCCGTCGAGATCGCCAGCGTGACGTTCGTGCCGCTGCTCATCGGGGTGGGCCTGACCTGGGTGGTGGTCGGCGGCTGGACGGCGATCGGGCTGGCCGGGCTGGCGCTGGTGGCGGTGCTCGCCAGAACCAGGGCACGAACACCGTCCGCGCGCGAGACCGCACGGGAAGCGTCGTGACGGCGGACGGGCTGGACGCTGGGTTGGATGCCGAGGTAGCGGTCGTCGGCGTCGGCACCATGGGCTCGATGGCGCTGTGGGCGCTGGCCGAGGCCGGGGTGCCGGCGATCGGCTTCGAACGGTTCGGCCTGGGCCACGACCGCTCGGCGGTGGGCGGGGAGACCCGGCTGTTCCGGATGGCCTACCACGAGAGCCCGGAGTACGTGCCGCTGCTGCGGCAGGCCCGCCGGTTGTGGGGCGAGCTGGAGCGGCGGTCGGGCATCCAGCTGTTCACCCGGACCGGCTGCCTGTCCATCGGCGACCCGGACAGCGAGCCGATGCGCAACGTGCGCGAGTCGATCGAGGCCAACGACCTGCCGCACGAGTACCTGGACGCGCCGACCCTGCGCCGCCGCTACCCGCAGCACCGGCTCCGCCCGGACGAGGTGGGCCTGCTCGACCTCGAAGGCGGTGCGGTGCGCCCGGAGTTCGCCGTGCTCGCCGCGGCCGAGCGGGCCGTCGAACTGGGCGCCCGGCTGCACACCGACACGGTGGTCGACGAGGTGCTCCCCACCGGCGACGACCGGGTCCTGGTCCGCGCCGGCGGCCGGGAGTACCGGGTGCGCCACGCAGTGCTGGCCACCGGGCCGTGGCTGGGCCGTTGGCTGCCGGGGCTGGACACGGCGGTCACCGCGAGGCGGCTGGTGCTGAGCTGGTTCGCGCCGCACCGGCCGGAGGAGTTCGCCGTCGGGGCGTTCCCGTCCTTCATCAGGGACACCGACGGCACGCACCTGTTCGGCATGCCGATCATGGACGGGGTCTCGGTGAAGGCCGGGTTCGGCGACCAGTTCGGCGACGTCGACGATCCCGACCGGTTCGTCCGCGACGTGCGGCCCGAGGAGCTGGGCGTGCTGCGCGACGCGGTGGCCGAGCTGCTGCCCGGCGTGCGACCCGACCCGATCCGGGTGTCGGTGCACATGGACGGGTACACCTCGGACCGTCATGCCCTGGTCGGGCCGCTCCCGGGTCAGCCAGGAGTGTGGTTGCTCGGCGGGTTCTCTGGACATGGCTTCAAGCTCTCGCCCGCGTTCGGCAAGATCATGGCCGAGCTGATCATCGAAGGGAGGCCGTCGCTGCCCATCGACCGGTTCGACCCGAAGCGCCTGTTGGTCTCGGGCTGACCGCACCGGCCGCGCTCGACCGGCGGGACCTCCCCGATGGTGGACAATGAACGGTTGGCGAGGGGAGTCAGCGTGGGGCAGGTACGGCTCGGCGACATCGAGCTACGAAATCGTTTGGTGACATCGTCGAGCCTGCTCGGCTACGGGGTGTCGGACGCGGCGCTGGTGCCGTACGGGATGAGTCCGATCTCCCGGTTCGTCCCGCTGCACAGGTTCGGCGCGGTCACCACCCGCACCCTCACGGTGGAGCCCCGCGACGGGCACTTCACCAACCGGGTGGACTGGTCACCCGCCGAGGTGCCCGACCTGTTACGCAGGTACGCGCGGGTGCTGCGACCGACCAGCTCCGGCTGGGTCAACGCCTTCGGCTGGTGCAACATCGGCATCGAGGCCTACCTGCGCGACTACTACCCGCGCACCCGCGACCAGCGCACCATCATCTCCCTCGGTGGGTTCTCCGCCGAGGAGTTCGTCAACCTGGTCGACGCGGTGAACAAGGCGGTGCCGGCAGGGGACATCGCCGCCGTCGAGTTCAACGTGTCCTGCCACAACGTCAACTTCGACTTCTCCGCGATCCTGGACGCGGTGCTCGCCGACGCGGTGCCGCGCAGCAACCACCCGGTGATCCTCAAGCTGTCGCCGGACGTGGACTACCTGGACAACGCCCGCCGCGCGGCCGCCGCCGGCGTCAGTGCGCTGACCGCCATCAACACCGTGAAGGCGCTGCGGCTGAACCCGCGCACCGGCGAGCCGCTGCTGTCCAACCGCTACGGAGGCCTGTCCGGCCGGGCGATCAAGCCGATCGGCCTGCGGGTGGTCGCCGAGCTGCGCGACGCCGGCGTCACGCTGCCGATCATCGCCACCGGCGGCATCCGCACCGCCGACGACTGCCGGGAGTACTTCTGGGCCGGTGCCGACGCGGTCAGCCTGGGCAGCGCGACCTGGCTGCGTTCCTACCCCGGCTACGCCCTCGCCCCGCTCTACGCCACCCGGGTGCGCCGACTGCTCCGGGTGATGGAGCACAACCCGGAGCAACCGTTCAGTAGCGTGGCGTTACGCTCACCCGTCCCTTCGGAATCTCAGATTCGATGAGGCGGTGCGGCCGATGACTGCGCCCGAACGGACCCGGGCACGGCGTCCGAAAGTCGTGCTGCTCGACGTGTTCGAGACGCTGCTGCGGCTGTCCGCGCTGCGTCCGAGGTTCGTCGACGTCGGGCGGCCCGAGCGGGAGCTCGAGCTGTTCTTCGCCCGCACCCTGCGGGACGGCATGGCACTCACCCTGGCCGGCGGCTCGCCGCCGTTCACCGAGGTCGCCCGGTCCGCGCTGATCGGCACCACTGGCCGGCGGCTCAGCGAGGAGGCGGTGCAGCACGTGCTCGCCGGCCTGTCCGAGCTGCCGCCGCACCCCGACGTGGAGCCCGCGCTGATCACCCTGGCCAGGGCGCGGGTGCCCGCGTACGCGTTCACCCACGGCTCCGCCGACGTGGTCCGCCAGGCGCTGGACCGCGCCCAGCTGCGCAGCTACCTGCGCGGCGTGCTCTCCGCCGAGGAGATCGGCTCGTTCAAACCCCCGGCGACGGTGTACCACTGGGCCTGCAAAAGGGTCGGCAGCGAGGCCGCCCGCACCGCGCTGGTCTCCGTGCACCCGTGGGACGTGCACGGCGCCGTGCGCGCCGGCCTGCTCGCGGGGTTCGCGACCCGCCAGGAGGGCGGCATGTCCGACGTGTTCGACGCGCCGCACGTGGTCGCCGAGACTTTGGACGTCGTGGTCGAACGCCTGCTCGCCCAGCCGGCCTAGTCGAGCCCGAGCGCGGCGCACGCCGCGTCCACCGAGGCCCGCCGCAGCTCCTCGCGCGGTGCGTCCCGGAACTGGATGGTGCAGTCCTGCAGCCCGCCCAGCGCGGTCACCGCCCTGGTGGCCTGCTCCAGCGTGGGCTCGGGGCCGACCAGCAGCACGGTCAACCGGGTGCGCCAGTCCACCACCAGCTCGACCATGCCCAGCTCGGCCAGCGTGGTCAGCTCGCTGAGCATGAGCAGCAGCAGCCTGCGGTGCCGGTAGTAGAAGTCGAAGCAGGTCTCCAACAGCGCGCGCGGCTCCACGGCGCCGCCGAGTGCCTCCTGCGCACTCAGGAACTCCTCGGCCTCGTCGAGCACCGGCTGCACGATGCTGCGCACCAGCTCCTCGCGCGAGGAGAAGTGGTAGTACAGCGCGGGCTTGGTGATCCCCAGCCGGTCCGCGATGTCGCGCAGGCTGGTCTTCTGCACGCCCTGCTCGGCGAACAGCTCGCCCGCGGCGTCCTGGATGCGCCGCTTGGTGTCCGAGGGGCGAGGCATGGCGGCCAGGATATCTGACTTAACGGTAGGTCAGTGTACGCGCTATGCTTACCTTCCGGTAAGTAAGGAGGCGGACGGATGCGAGTCCTCATCTCCGGCGCGAGCATCGCCGGGCCCGTGCTGGCCTACTGGCTGACCAGGCACGGGTTCACCGTCACCGTCGTCGAGCGATCACCGGCGCTGCGCAAGACGGGCGGGCACGCGGTGGACCTGTTCCGGCCCGCGATGGACATCTCCGAGCGGATGGGCGTGCTGGCTCGCGTCGAGGAGATGGCCACCCGCGTGGACCGGATGACCGTGCACCGCGAGGGCGCCCGGAAGCCGTTCGCGGTGGACCTCGGGAAGGTGTACCGGGCGGCCTCGGACCGGCACGTCGAGATCATGCGCGACGACCTGAGCGAGATCTACTACGACGCGACCCGCGACGACGTGGAGTACGTGTTCGGCGACCATCTGACGGCGATCGACGCCGAGGAGGGCACTGTGGTTTTCGAGCACGGTCCGCCGCGCCGGTTCGACGTGGTGGTCGGCGCGGACGGGCTGCACTCGGGCGTGCGCCGGCTGGTGTTCGGGCCGGAGGCCGGGGTCTTCATCGGGGCGTACCTGGCGGTGCTGTCGGTGCCGCGCGAGCGCGCCGTGGTCGGCGAGTACGTCGGGCACCTGGGCGCCGGGCGGATGGCCGGGGTGTACGCGGCCGAGCACATGACCGACGCGCGGGCGGTGTTCCTGTTCCGCGCCGAGCGCGAGCTGGACTGCCACCACCGGGACGTCCCGAGGCAGAAACGGCTGCTGCGCGAGGCGTTCGCCGGCATGCACGGCGACGTGGACGGCTGGCTGGACGAGCTGGACGCCACCCCGGCGTTCTACTTCGACTCGATCACCCAGCTCCGCGCGGACACCTGGTCGCGCGGGCGGGTGACGCTGGTGGGGGACGCGGGCTACTGCCCGGGGCCGGCCGTCGGCGGCAGCACCAGCCTGGCCGTGGTGGGCGCCTACACGCTGGCCGGCGAGCTGGCCGAGGCCGGCGGCGACGCAGGGCGCGCGTTCGCCGCCTACGAGCGCGCGATGGCCGGGCCGGTGCGTGGAGCGCGGGCGTTCGCGCTCGGCTCCGCCCGCACGCTCATCCCGCGCACCCCGCTCGGCGCCTGGGCGCTCGCCTCGGGCGCGCGGCTGGTGTCCGCGCTCCCGACCGCCCTCACCAGGTCACTGGCCAGACTCAACCAGCGAGGCGTGCGCCTCTACGACTCGATGGCCGTCAAGGACTACCTGGGCGCCCGTACACCGAGACGTGAGCGCCCGACGCGGCGGTGAACGGCTCGCGGCGCCACCCGGCCCACCGCTCGCGCAGCCGCAGGCCGGCGAGCTGTGCCATCAGGTCCAGCTCGGACGGCCACGCGTAGCGCAGCGAGACCGGCAGCAGCCGGATGCCCTCGGCGCGCATCAGCATGTGCTGGCTGTCGATGCGCTGGGCGACCGGGTCGTGCCTGCTGACGTCCAGGAGCACCTCGTCCACCGTGACGCGGTTGGTGTTCACCGACTGCTGTCGCTCGAACCGTTTCGGATCCGGCACGAACGCCTCGATCACGAACACGCCGTCGTCGGTGAGACGCTCGGCGACGTTGCGGAAGCAGCGCACCTGCTCGGCCTGGGTGAGCAGCGCGAAGAACGTGTTGAACACGACGTACACCAGCCGGAACCGTCCCTCGACGGCCACATCCGCGAAGTCCCCGAGTGCGACCGGGATGCGGCCGCCGCCCGGCTTGGTGCGCAGCTCGGCGACCATGGCCTCGGAGGCGTCGATGCCGTGCACCTCGACGCCGCGTTCGGCCAGCGGCAGTGCGATCCGCCCGGTTCCGATGGCCAGCTCCAGCGCCCGGCCGCCGCCGGCGCCGCCGGCAAGCTCGGCCAACAGCGCCGCTATCGTCTCGGTGCCCTCGCCCCGAGGGTGCCACCGGTCGTAGACGTCGGCGATCAGGTCGCCGTAGGTGCTCGCGTCGTAGCCCTCCATCCTTCGATGCAAGCAGACGCGGGCAACACGGTTTCCGCTCGGCGCGACACGCCGGGGGCGACACGCCGTAGCGGTGCCGGCGAAGGTGCTTGGCCGGTCTTCTAGGCTGGAGGGACCATGGCCGATCCGTCCACATATCGTCCGGCCGCCGGCACCATCCCGGAGGCCCCGGGGGTGTACCGCTTCTCCGACCAACACGGCCGGGTGATCTACGTCGGCAAGGCGAAGAGCCTGCGCAGCCGGCTCAACTCGTACTTCGCCGACCTGGTCAACCTGCACCCGCGCACCCGGCAGATGGTCACCACCGCCGCGCACGTGCAGTGGACGGTGGTCAGCACCGAGGTCGAGGCGCTCCAGCTGGAGTACAACTGGATCAAGGAGTTCGACCCCCGGTTCAACGTCAGGTACCGCGACGACAAGACCTACCCGGTGCTGGCGGTGACCCTGCCCGACGAGTACCCGAGGCTGCACGTCTACCGGGGACCCCGGCGCAAGGGGGTGCGCTACTTCGGGCCGTACGCGCACGCCTGGGCGATCCGCGAGACGCTGGACCTGCTGCTGCGCGTGTTCCCGGCGCGGACCTGCTCGAACGGGGTCTTTCGACGGCACGGGCAGATCGGCCGCCCGTGCCTGCTGGGCTACATCGACAAGTGCTCCGCGCCGTGCGTCGGCCGGGTCGACGCGGACGAGCACCGCGACATCGTCAACGACTTCTGCGACTTCCTGGGCGGGCGCACCGACCGGATGATCCGGGAGCTGGAGCGGAAGATGGCCGCCGCCTCCGAGGAGCTGGAGTTCGAGCGGGCGGCCCGGCTGCGCGACGACATCGGCGCGCTGCGCCGCGCCATGGAGCGCCAGGCCGTGGTGCTCGGGGACGGCACGGACGCGGATGTGGTGGCGTTCGCGGACGACGAGCTGGAGGCCGCCGTCCAGGTCTTCCACGTGCGCGGCGGCCGGGTGCGCGGGCAGCGCGGCTGGGTGATCGAGAAGGCCGAGGAGATGGGCACCGCCGACCTGGTGGCCCAGTTCCTGAGCCAGTTCTACGGCGAGCAGGCCGCGCTGCTCGACTCCGGGGTGGACTCGTCCGAGGCGCCGGTGCCGAAGGAGATCCTGGTCCCCGAGCTGCCCACCGACTCCGACACGATCGCCGAGTGGCTGTGCGGGCTGCGCGGCAGCCGGGTGCGGCTGCGGGTGCCGGTCCGGGGCGACAAGCGGGCGCTCGCGGACACCGTGGCCCGCAACGCCGCCGAGGCCCTGACCCAGCACAAGCTGCGCAGGGCCGGCGACCTCACCGCCCGCTCCGCCGCGCTCACCGAGATCCAGGAGGCGCTCGGGCTGGACTCCGCGCCGCTGCGCATCGAGTGCGTGGACGTCAGCCACGTGCAGGGCAGCGACGTGGTGGCCTCGCTGGTGGTGTTCGAGGACGGCCTGGTCCGCAAGTCCGAGTACCGCCGCTTCGAGATCAAGGGCGGGGCCGAGGGCGGGGACGTCGCGTCCATCGCCGAGGTCGTGCGCCGCCGCTTCCGCCGCTACCTGGCGGAGTCCGACCAGCCCGAGGGCCCGAACCCCGGCATCGACCCGGAGACCGGCCGCCCCCGCAAGTTCGCCTACCCGCCGAACCTGCTGGTCGTGGACGGCGGCGCGCCGCAGGTGGAGGCCGCGTCGGACGTGCTGGCCGACCTCGGCGTCACGGACGTGGCGGTGTGCGGGCTGGCCAAGCGGCTGGAGGAGGTCTGGCTGCCGGCCGACCCGGACCCGGTGATCCTGCCGCGCACCAGCGAGGGGCTGTACCTGCTGCAGCGGATCCGGGACGAGGCGCACCGGTTCGCCATCACCTACCACCGGCAGAAACGTTCCAAGCGGATGACCGAGTCCGCGCTGGACGCGGTGCCCGGGCTCGGACAGGCCCGCCGCACCGCGCTGCTCAGGCACTTCGGCTCGCTGCGCAAGCTCAAGGCGGCCGATGCCGACGAGATCGCCGCCGTGCCGGGGATGGGGCCCCGCACGGCGGCCGCCGTGGTCGCCGCGCTGCGCGGTGACCAGCCATCCGACACCTCGGGGGAGAAGACGTGAACAGCACGGGGCCCAGCGCCTCCGGTATCGAGGTCGCGCTGGTCAGCGGCCTGTCCGGGGCGGGGCGGAGCACGGCGGCCAAGGTCCTGGAGGACCTGGGCTGGTTCGTGGTGGACAACCTGCCGCCGGAGCTGATCTCCACCATGGTGGAGCTCGGGTCCAGGGCACGAGGCGAGATCACCCGGATCGCGGTGGTCATGGACGTGCGCAGCCGCGCGTTCACCGACGACCTGTCCTCGGTGATCAAGGATCTGGACGCGCGGGGCTACAAGCCCCGGCTGCTCTACCTGGAGGCCAGCGACCAGGTGCTGATCGGGCGGTTCGAGCACGTCCGGCGGGGCCACCCGTTACAGGGCGCCGGCCGGCTGGCCGACGGCATCGCCGCCGAGCGCGAGCTGCTCGGCCCGCTGCGCGCCGCCGCCGACCTGGTGCTGGACACCAGCGCGCTGTCGGTGCACCAGCTGCGGGCCGCCATCGAGCGCTCGTTCGGCACCGAGGCGTCCGCGGACACCAAGGTCACCCTGCTGTCCTTCGGCTACAAGTACGGGCTGCCGATGGACTCCGACCTGGTCATCGACATGCGGTTCCTGCCGAACCCGCACTGGATCCCGGAGCTGCGCGACTTCACCGGCAAGGACGAGGCGGTCCGCGACTACGTGCTCTCCCAGGAGGGCGCCGAGGAGTTCCTGGACCGCTACCACGAGCTGTTGCACCTGGTGAACGGCGGTTACCGGCGTGAGGGCAAGCGCTACCTCACGGTCGCGGTCGGCTGCACCGGCGGCAAGCACCGCAGCGTGGCCATCGCCGAGGAGCTGGCCAGGCGGCTGCACGGGGAGGACGGCGTGACGGTCAGCGTGGCCCACCGCGACCTGGGACGCGAGTGAGCACCCTCGCCCCGAAAGCGGTCGCGCTGGGGGGAGGGCACGGGCTCTTCGCCACGCTCAGCGCGCTGCGGCTGTTCACCGACGCGGTGACCGCCGTGGTCACCGTCGCCGACGACGGCGGCTCGTCCGGGCGGCTGCGCGGCGAGCTGGGCGTGCTGCCGCCCGGCGACCTGCGGATGGCGCTGGCCGCGCTGGCCGACGGCGGCCCGTCCGGCGCCCGCTGGGGCCAGCTGTTCCAGCACCGCTTCGGCGGCACCGGCGCGCTGGCCGGCCACGCCGTGGGCAACCTGCTGCTGGCCGGCCTGATCGAGGTGCTCGGCGACCCGGTGGCCGCCCTGGACGAGGCGTGCACGCTGCTCGGCGTGCGCGGCCGGGTGCTCCCGATGAGCGCCGAGCCGCTGATCATCGAGGCCGAGGTGACCGGCCTCGGCCAGGACCCGGACACGGTCAGCCGGATCAGGGGACAGGTGGCGGTGGCCAGCACCCCCGGCCGGGTCCGCCGGGTATGGCTGCACCCGGCCCGGCCGAGGGCCTGCCCGCAGGCGGTGGAGGCGGTGCGCGCCGCCGAGCTGGTGCTGCTCGGACCCGGCTCCTGGTTCACCAGCGTGCTGCCGCACCTGCTGGTGCCGGAGCTGCGCCGGGCGCTGCTGGACACCCCCGCCCGGCGGGTCGTGGTGCTCAACCTTGCCCCCCAACCGGGGGAAACCGCGGGCTTCTCACCCGAGCAACACCTGGACGTTCTCTGCGAGCACGCCCCTGAGCTGCGGATTGACGCGGTGCTGGCGGACACCCACGCGGTGCCGGTCGCGGAGCGGCTGCAACACTCGGCGGCCGCACTGGGTGCGAAGGCGGTGTTGGCCCCGATCGGCGAACCGGACGGTTCGCCGAGGCACAACCCGGCGGCCCTCGCCGACGCGGTGCGGTCCGTGCTCGCGGAGCTGGACCGGGGGGAGCGGGACAAGGAAGCGCGGTCGCGGTCCGGCCGAGAGGAGAAGACGAGGTGGCGATGACATCGTCGGTGAAGGACGAACTCAGCCGGCTGTCGGTGACCAAGCCGTGCTGTCGTCGGTCCGAGCTGTCCTCCCTGCTGCGGTTCGCCGGCGGGCTGCACATCGTGGGCGGCAAGGTGGTGATCGAGGCCGAGGTGGACACCGGCTCGGTGGCCCGCCGGCTGCGCCGCGAGGTGCACGACCTGTACGGGCACACCTCCGAGGTGCAGGTGATCAGCTCCGGCGGGCTGCGCCGGGGCGCCCGGTACGTGGTGCGGGTGGTCAAGGACGGCGCCGGGCTGGCCCGCCAGACCGGGCTGCTGGACCTGCGCGGGCGGCCGGTGCGCGGGCTGCCGCCGCAGGTGGTGTCCGGCGGGCTGTGCGACGCCGAGGCGGCCTGGCGCGGCGCGTTCCTGGCCCACGGCTCGCTCACCGAGCCCGGCCGCAGCTCCGCGCTGGAGGTCACCTGCCCCGGCCCGGAGGCGGCGCTGGCGCTGGTCGGCGCGGCCCGGCGGCTGGGCGTGACGGCCAAGGCCCGCGAGGTGCGCGGCGCGGACCGGGTGGTGGTGCGCGACGGCGACGCGATCGGCGCGCTGCTCACCAGGCTGGGCGCGCACTCCTCGGTGCTGGCCTGGGAGGAGCGCCGGATGCGCCGCGAGGTGCGGGCCACCGCGAACCGGCTGGCCAACTTCGACGACGCCAACCTGCGCCGCTCCGCGCGCGCCGCCGTGGCCGCGTCCGCGCGCGTCCGCCGCGCGCTGGACCTGCTCGCCGACGACATCCCCGACCACCTGCTCGCCGCCGGCAAGCTGCGCCTGGAGCACACCCAGGCCTCGCTGGAGGAGCTGGGCCAGCTCTCCGACCCGCCGATGACCAAGGACGCGGTCGCCGGCCGGATCCGCCGCCTCCTGCACATGGCCGACAAGCGCGCCGCCGACCTGGGCGTCCCCGACACCGAGTCCGCCGTCACCGCTGAGATGCTGGCCGACACGTAACCCGTGAGTGGTTAGCGTTGTCATAGCAACGCTAACCACTCACGGGTATGGGCGCGACGGTAGGCTGACCGGCGAATTCGGAATCGATCAGGGAGGGCACCCCGTGGTCCGGGTAGGCGTGAACGGCTTCGGCCGTATCGGGCGGAACTTCTGGCGCTCGGTGAACGAGCAGAACCGAGCGGGTCAGACCGACATCGAGATCGTCGCCGTCAACGACATCACCGACAATGCCACGCTCGCGCACCTGCTCAAGTACGACTCCATCCTGGGCCGGCTGCCGCACGAGGTGACCTCCACCGACGAGGAGATCATCGTCGACGGCAAGGGCTTCAAGGGCCTGGCCATCCGCGACCCCGCCGAGCTGCCCTGGAAGGACCTGGGCGTCGACGTCGTGCTGGAGTCCACCGGGCTGTTCACCAAGCGGGAGGCCGCGTCCAAGCACCTGGACGCCGGCGCCAAGAAGGTGGTCATCTCCGCGCCGGCAAGCGGCGAGGACATCACGATCGTCAAGGGCGTGAACGACGGCGCCTACGACGGCAGCCAGACGATCGTCTCCAACGCCTCCTGCACCACGAACTGCCTGGCCCCGATGGCCAAGGTGCTCGACGACCTGGTGGGCATCGAGAAGGGCCTGATGACCACCATCCACGCCTACACCCAGGACCAGAACCTGCAGGACGGCCCGCACCGGGACCTGCGCAGGGCGCGCGCGGCCGCGATCAACATCGTGCCCACCTCGACCGGCGCCGCCAAGGCAATCGGCCTGGTGCTGCCGCACCTGAAGGGCAAGCTGGACGGCTACTCGCTGCGGGTGCCGATCCCCACCGGCAGCTGCACCGACCTGACCGCCACCGTCGGGCGGGAGACCTCCGTCGAAGAGGTCAACGCCGCGATGAAGGCGGCCGCCGAGGGCCCGCTGCGCGGCGTGCTGAGCTACACCGAGGACCCGATCGTCTCCGCCGACATCGTCACCGACCCGGCGTCCTGCATCCTCGACGCCGGCCTGACCAAGGTCATCGGCGACCAGGTGAAGATCGTCGGCTGGTACGACAACGAGTGGGGCTACTCGAACCGGCTGGTGGACATCGCCTCCCTGGTGGCATCCAAGCTGTGAGGACGCTGGACGACCTGCTCGCCGAGGGTGTCGCCGGCCGGACGGTGCTGGTCCGCTCCGACCTGAACGTGCCGCTGGACGGTGCCCGGATCACCGACGACGGCCGGATCCGCGCCTCGCTGCCCACCCTCTCCGCGCTGGCCCGCGCCGGCGCCAGGGTGATCGTCGCCGCGCACCTCGGCCGTCCCAAGGGCGGTCCGGACCCGAAGTACTCGCTGGCCCCGGTGGCCGCCCGCCTGGGCGAGCTCGTGGGTCAGCCGGTACGGCTGGTCGGACTGGCCGACGGCCCGCCCGAGCTGGCCGACGGCGAGGTCGCGCTGCTGGAGAACATCCGCTTCGACCCGCGCGAGACGTCCAAGGACGACGCCGAGCGCGGCGCGCTGGCCGACGAGCTGGCCGCGCTCACCGGCACCAACGGCGCGTTCGTCTCCGACGGGTTCGGCGTGGTGCACCGCAAGCAGGCCTCGGTGTACGACATCGCCACCAGGCTGCCGGCCTACACCGGCGGCCTGGTGCGCGCCGAGGTCGACGTCCTGCGCCGGCTCACCGAGAGCCCGCAGCGCCCGTACCTGGTGGTGCTCGGCGGCTCCAAGGTGTCCGACAAGCTCGCCGTGATCGAGGCGCTGCTGCCCAAGGTGGACGCGCTGCTGGTCGGCGGCGGCATGTGCTTCACGTTCCTGGCCGCCCAGGGCCACGGCGTGGGCAAGTCGCTGCTGGAGACCGACCAGGTGGACAACTGCCGGCGCCTGCTGGACTCGGGGAAGATCGTGCTCCCGGTCGACGTTGTGGTCGCCGACGCGTTCGCCGCCGACGCGAACACCCGGACCGTCCCCGCCGACGAGATCCCGGACGGCTGGCTGGGGCTGGACATCGGGCCCGCCTCGGTGGCCGCGTTCGCCGACCGGCTGGCCGGCGCCAAGACGGTGTTCTGGAACGGCCCGATGGGCGTGTTCGAGATGGCCCCGTTCGCGGACGGCACCCGGGGCGTGGCCCAGGCGATCATCGACGGTGGCGCCTACAGCGTGGTCGGCGGCGGCGACTCGGCGGCCGCCGTGCGCGCGCTCGGCCTGGACGAGGCCGGTTTCTCGCACATCTCGACGGGCGGCGGCGCGTCGCTGGAGTACCTGGAGGGCAAGACGCTGCCCGGCCTGTTGGCATTGGAGCAAGGGTGACACGTAAGCCGCTGATCGCCGGCAACTGGAAGATGAACCTCAACCACCTCGAGGGCATCGCCCTGGTGCAGAAGCTCGCCTTCGCGCTGCCGGAGAAGTACTACACGAAGATCGAGATGGCGGTCCTGCCGCCGTTCACGCACATCCGCAGCATCCAGACCATGATCGACGGTGACGAGCTGCTGATGGTGCACGGCGCGCAGGACATCGCGCCCAAGGACTCCGGCGCGTTCACCGGCGACGTCTCCGGCCCGATGCTGGCGAAGCTGGGCTGTACCTACGTGGTGGTCGGGCACTCCGAGCGCCGCGAGCACCACGGCGAGGACGACGCGCTGGTCAACGCCAAGGTGCGGGCGGCGCTGCGCAACGGCATCACCCCGATCCTGTGCGTCGGCGAGGGCCTGGCGGTGCGCGAGGAGGGCCAGCACGTGGAGCACTGCGTCAAGCAGCTCGACGCCGCGCTGGGCAGGGTGACCGCCGAGCAGGTCGCCGGGCTGGTGATCGCCTACGAGCCGATCTGGGCGATCGGCACCGGCCGGGTGGCCACCCCGGCGGACGCCCAGGAGGTCTGTGGCGCGCTGCGCGAGCGGGTGCGCTCCCGCCACGGCGAGCCCACCGCGGCGGCGGTGCGGGTGCTCTACGGCGGCTCGGTGAAGTCGGGCAACATCGGCGAGCTGGTCGCCGAGCCGGACGTGGACGGCGCATTGGTCGGCGGCGCCAGCCTGGACGCCGACGAGTTCGCCAAGCTGTGCGCGATAGCCGCGGGTGGCCCACTGCCCTGATCGGCAGACCGGTACTCTGGTGGCCTGCGTCCCGAGACCCCGGACACGGGATCGGTACGCGTGATCTATCCGTCGGATGAGGATGGCATGAAGCTCGCCCTGCAGATCGTGTTGATCATTTCCAGTGTCCTGCTGGTACTCCTGATCCTCCTGCACCGGGGGCGCGGTGGCGGTCTTTCCTCTCTGTTCGGCGGTGGAATGCAGTCCAGCCTCTCCGGGTCCGCGCGGGCGGAGAAGAACCTGGACCGGATTACGCTGTTCGTCGGGGCGATCTGGCTGGTCGCGATCGTCGGAACTGGTTTGTTGGTGAAGCTCGGCAGCTGATGCTCCCCGCGCGGGCGGCCGGGCTCGAGGACGACAGGCAGAGGTTCGCATGGCCGGTGGAAACGCGATCCGGGGTACCCGGGTCGGCGCGGGACCGATGGGTGAGTCGGAGCGGGGCGAGACCGCACCGAGGATAAAGGTCACCTACTGGTGCGCCAACGGACACAAGACAAGTCCGTCCTTCGCGTGTGACGCGGAGCAGCCGGAGAGTTGGGACTGCCCCCGCTGTGGGCTTCCCGCTGGTCCGGACCACGAGGCGCCGCCGGCGCCGCCGCGCAACGAGCCGTACAAGACGCACCTCGCGTACGTCAAGGAACGGCGAAGCGACGCGGACGGCGCGGCGATCCTGGAGGAAGCGCTGAGCAGGCTGCGCAAGCACCGCGAAGAGGTCTGACCAATCCGTAGGCTGGACATCCGGCACGCCCTGCGGGCCAAGTTCGCGAGGGTGGTCGAAGAGGTCGTCGAGCGGCACCACGCGGATCAGCGCGAGGAGCTGCGCCGGGAGTTCGACACGCTCCGGGCGGACCTGCGGGCCGAGACCGATCGGATGATCGAGTTCGCCCGGGGCGTGGAGATCCGGGACCGTCGCGACCTGTTCGCCGCCGAGGAACGGGTAGCGGTCGGGGAGAGCGCCGCGTTCGTGCGCGTCGAGATGCCCACCGCGCGCCCCTTCCCGAACCCGACGGCCACGCTGGAGCACGGCCTCTCGCTGGCCCCGGCGGACGGCATGGCCCTGGAGTTCGGCGTATACACCGGCTCCACGCTGAAGGTCATCGCGGCGGCGCGCGAGGGCGGGAAGGTGTTCGGGTTCGACTCGTTCGCCGGGCTGCCCGAGCACTGGCGGCCGGGCTTTCCGGAGGGCGCCTTCCACGCGCCCGAGCCACCAGAGGTGCCCGGCGCCGAGATGGTGGTGGGCCTGTTCGCGGACACCCTGCCCGGGTTCCTGGAGACGCACCCGGGGCCGGTCGGGTTCCTGCACGTCGACTGCGACCTGTACTCCTCGACGCGCACGGTGCTCGACCTGGTCGGGCCCCGGCTGCTGCCCGGCGCGGTGATCGTGTTCGACGAGTACCTCAACTACCCCGGCTGGGCCGAGCACGAGCACCGGGCGTGGCGTGAGTACGTGACGAGGACCGGCACAGAGTTCCGCTACGAGGCGTACACGCTGGACAACGAGCAGGTGGTGGTCCGCCTCGCGAACCCGTGAGTGGCTAGGGCCGCCATAGCGACCCTAGCCACTCACGGGTCGGTGGCCGTAGCCTCCGCGGATGAGCCGCTGGACGCTTCCGCCGGAGCGGATCCCCTCCGCCTGGTTCAACGTCGCGCCGCACCTGTCGACGCCGTTGGGGCCGCCGCTGCACCCGGCCACCCGGGAGCCGCTCGGGCCCGACGACCTGGCCCCGCTGTTCCCGATGGCGCTGATCGGGCAGGAGGTCAGCACCGAGCCGTGGATCGACATCCCCGGCGAGGTGCTCGACATCCTGCGGCTGTGGCGGCCCACGCCGCTGGTGCGGGCGGTGCGGCTGGAGCGCGAGCTGGGCACGCCGGCGCGGATCTACTTCAAGGACGAGTCGGTGTCCCCGGCCGGCAGCCACAAGCCGAACACCGCCGTGGCGCAGGCGTACTACAACAAGGCCGAGGGCATCACCCGGCTGACCACCGAGACCGGCGCCGGCCAGTGGGGGACCGCGCTGTCCTTCGCCTGCGCGCAGTTCGGCCTTGATCTGCAGGTGTACATGGTGCGGGCGTCGTACCAGCAGAAACCGTACCGCCGGGTGATCATGCAGACCTGGGGCGGCTCGGTCGTCCCGTCGCCGGTGGACGACCCGGAGCATCCCGGTTCGCTGGGTGCGGCGATCTCGGACGCGGTGCGCGACGCGGCCGGGCGGGAGGACACCCACTACTCGCTCGGCTCGGTGCTCAACCACGTGCTGCTGCACCAGACGGTGATCGGGCTGGAGGCGAAGGAGCAGCTGGCGCTGGCCGGCGAGCGCGCCCCGGACGTGGTGATCGCGTCCTGCGGCGGCGGCTCCAACCTGGGCGGGATCGCCTTCCCGTTCGTGCCGGACTCGGGCGTGCGGCTGGTCGCGGTGGAGCCGACGTCGTGCCCGACCCTGACCCAGGGGCGGTTCGAGTACGACTACGGCGACACCGTCGGGCTCACCCCGCTGCTGCCGATGTACACCCTCGGCCACGACTTCGTGCCCCCGCCCATCCACGCCGGTGGCCTGCGCTACCACGGCGACTCCTCGATCGTGTCCGCGCTGGTCCGCGACGGGCGGATGGAGGCGGTGGCCTACCCGCAGGGCAAGGTGTTCGAGGCGGCCATGCGGTTCGCCCGGTTGGAGGGCAAGCTGCCGGCGCCGGAGGCCGGTCACGCGATCCGCGCGGCCATCGACGAGGCGCTCGCGGCCAAGGAGACCGGCGAGGAGAAGGTCATCCTGTTCAACTACAGCGGGCACGGGCTGCTGGACCTGTCCGCCTACGACGACTACATGGACGGCAACCTGCCCGACTCGGTGTGATTTCAGACCACTCTGGCCGCTCCGTGCCGGCCGGCGCCGGCGGCGAACGCGGCGGCGCCCTCGGCGGCGTCGGCGGCCAGCGAGATCTCGCCGTGCGCGAACTCGGAGGCCAGCGCCTCCCGCTCGGTCAGGCCGTGCTGTTGGAGCACCGACAGCCGGTCCTGGCGCAGGCAGGTCTGGGGCAGCGTGGCCAGCTCGGCGGCGAGCTTCTCGGCCTCCGCGCGGGCGGTGCCGGTGGGCACCAGCCGGTTCGCCAGCCCGATCTGGAACGCCTCCTCGGCCGGCACCTCGCGCCCGGTCAGGATGATGTCCATGGCCCTGCTGGTGCCGATCAGCCGGGGCAGCCGCACGGTCCCGCCGTCGATCAGCGGCACCCCCCAGCGCCGGCAGAACACCCCGAACACCGCGTCCCGCTCGACAACCCGCAGGTCACACCACAGCGCCAGCTCGAGCCCGCCGGCAACCGCGTACCCACTGACCGCCGCGATCACCGGCTTGGACAGCACCATCCGGGTCGGACCCATCGGCCCGTCCGCGTCCGGGGACGCCTCGGTGCGGTTGCCCTGGTCGGTGCCGACCGCCTTCAGGTCGGCCCCGGCGCAGAACGTGCCGCCCTCGCCGTAGAGCACCGCCACCGAGGCCTCGGGGTCGTCGTCGAACGCGCGGAACGCGCGCGAGAGGGCGAGCGCGGTGGGGCCGTCCACCGCGTTGCGTGCCTCCGGACGGTAAAGGATTACCGTGTGCACCGGCCCGTTGCGTTCCACTCGCACCGATGGCTGCTCGCTCATACCGGCACGTTAATCCGGTTCCGCTTTTCCCGCGCGCCACGTGCCGCGCGTCCGGCCGCAATCCACCCAGCGGTGATAACAGTGATGCGGGCGGTGCCGGGTGGGTCAGGCGATCGCGGCGGTGAGCTCGAGCTCGACCAGTTGGTCGGGGAAGCCCAGGGTGCTGACGCCGACCAGGGTGCTCGCGGCGGTCAGCGCGGCTCCGATCTCGGACCGGTGGAAGCGGTGCCAGGCGCGGGCCGGTGCCTGGTAGTCGGTGGCGACGACGTAGACCACCGATCGCACGACATCGGCAGGGCGCGCTCCGGCGAGCCGTAGCGCACGGATGGAGTTCTCGATCGTGCGGTCGACCTGGGCGTCCAGGTCGCCGATGCCGACGACCCCCTGGCCGGAGTCGTCCATGGGCATCTGGCCGGCGAGGAACACCAGCCGACCCGGGTCGACGACGGTGACGTGGCTGTATCCCGAGGTGGGGTGCAGTTCCCCGTTCCGCTTCTCGATCATGCTTGGCTGAGTCCTTCCTGTTTGCGGTGGCCGAGTGCGAGGTCGAGCCAGCGGCCGACCCGCGAGCACACCTCGGCGGCCGATCCGGCGTCCCGGTTGACAGCAATGTGGCAGTCCGGCCTGACCAGCAGCAGCCGCCCGGCCATGCCAGGGGGTGGTTCGCCCTCCGCGAGGTTGCGCACACCACCCGACACCGCGCCGGGCGGCACGATGGTGAGGGTTTCGAGTCCGGCCCTCGTGGCGAGCGCCGAGGACACCGACGCCGCCGAATGGGCGTCCGGCGCGAAGTGCACGAGCAGGAAGGCATCCCCGACGAAGTCGCGCAGCCGGACCTGGCGTTGGTCGGGGAACTGTCGAAGGGGGATGTCCGGCATGATCTCGCCGGAAGCGTCCACGATCGGCGATCGAGGATAGCCGGGCGGCGAGTAGAACCTGCCCGAGTCGACCAGCCGCTTGGCCCAGGGCACCCTGGCGGCGGCGGCCAGTACGAGGTCGCGGTAGAGCCGGCCCCGCCGGGTCGTCGGGGCCATGAACCGGGCCGACGCGCTGGTCGCCGCGAAGTGCTCGACGGCCGCGCCCCGGCGCTCCAGGTCGTAGGTGTCGAGCAGCTCGCGCGGGGCACGCCCGAGCAGCACCCACGCCAGCTTCCAGGCCAGGTTGTCGGCGTCGGCGAACCCGGAGTTCAGTCCGCGCGCCCCGTACGGGGCGTACAGGTGCGCCGCGTCGCCGGCCAGGAACACCCGGCCGTGGGAGAACCTGCTGGCCAGTAGCTGTTTGAACACGTATGTGGTGGACCACACGAGCTCGTAGCGGGCGGCCCCGATGACGCCCCGGATCCGCCGGTCGAGCCGGCCGGTGCGCACCTCCTCGTCGATGTCGGGCGCCGGGCCGACCTGGTAGTCCAGGTGCCAGAGGTTGTCCAGCTGCGGGTGCACCAGGATGGTCCGTCGCGGGTTGGTCGGCGGGTCGAAGAAGAACCGGCGCTCGGGCGGCAGCGCCAGGTCGGCGCGGATGTCGACGATCAGGTAGTGCTCGTCGTGGCTGTGCCCGACGAACTCGACGGGCAGCCACTTGCGGACCGTCGAGCGGGCGCCGTCACAGCCGGCCACGTACTCGGCCCGTACCCGCAAGCCGCCCGCGTCGGTGTCGAGGTTCGCCGTGACGCCGGCGTCGTCGACGGCGATGTCCCGAACGGTGGTCCGAAGGTGCAGGTCGATGAGCGGCTCGGCGCGTACCCGCGCGAGGAGTGCGCGCTCGGTCTCGCTCTGCGGGAAGTTGACCGCCATCGGGTAGCCGTGCGAGGTGGCGGGGAACCTGTCATGGACCAGCTCGTGGTTGCGGTAGAAGGTCCGTGAGCCGGTGAGGGCGATGCCCCTGCTGCGCACCTCGTCGCCGACGCCGGCCCGGTGCAGCACCTCGGCGGACTCGCCGTGCATCAGCACCGCCTTCGAGCTGAGCCGGATCTCGGAGTCGAGCCGGTCCACCAGGACGCTCGCCACGCCGAACCGCGCGAGGCGCAGCGCGAGGGTCATCCCCACCGGCCCGCGCCCCACGATGAGGACCGGCGTGCCGATCGTGCGCATCGTCACCGCGCGTCGGCCGGCAGCACGGCGACCGCGGAGATCTCGACCAGGAACTGTGGCCGGGCCAGCGCCGCGACACCGACCAGGGTGCTCGTCGGCTTCACCGGGCCGGTGAGGTAGCGGGCCCGTACCTCGTTGACGGCCAGCACGTCGGCCATGTCGGTGAGGTAGGTGGTGGTCTCGACCAGGTCGTCGAGGCCGCCGCCGGCCGCTTGCAGGACGGCCCGGAGGTTCTCGAACACCTGGGCGGCCTGTGCCCGCACGTCGTTCTCTCCGACGATGCCGCCGGTGTGGTCCAGCGCCACCATGCCGGAGACGCGCACGGTGTCCCCCGTCCTGACGCCGTAGGAGTAGGCGAAGCGCCGCGCGACCTCGGCGGACAGGGCCGGTGTGCTGATCTCCTGGCTGCGGGTGTCGGTCATGACGTCTCCTTTTCCGGCGTAACTCAGTCGGTCGGGCGCGCACGCAGTTGCGACCACAGGTCGTTCGGCTGCCACCAGGTGCGAATGCCGAGGTCACGGGCGATCTCGGCGGCCGCGAGGTAGCCGGGCAGCCCGGTCACGTTGCCACCGGGGTGCACGCTGGAGCCGCACAGGTACAGCCGCTCCGGTTCGGGCGCGCGGTAGGGGCGGCCTCCGGGGAACGGCCGGTCCACACCGCGCTGGCCGGGGCCGTTCCAGCCGTGGAACAGGTCGCCGCGGGCCATGCTCGGGAACCGCCGCTCGGTGTCCAGCGGGCTGCCCGCGAAGCTGCCGAGGATGTTCTCGCCGCCGACGTTCGGCGCGTACCGCCGCCAGAAGTCGAGGATGGCCTGCAGCTGCTTGGGCTTGTGCCGGTCCCAGTTGAGTGGGTCGCCGTCGAGCGCGTACGGCGCCTTCTGCCACATGAACGCCGCGTGGTGACCGGGCGGCGCCTGGCTCGGGTCGTGCACGGTGGGGCAGCCGCCGATCAGCATGATCCGCTCGGACAGCGTCCCGGTCCGGGCGTTGTCGTAGAGCCGGTAGACGTCCTCCGGGTCGTCCAGGCCGAGGAAGGTGAGCCGGGCGTCGTTCACGTCCGGGTTGTGCTCGGCGGCCAGGTAGTCGGGGGCGTCGCGCAGCGCGGCGTTCACCCCGAAGATCTGCCCGACGCTCTGGTAGGTGTACTTCTCGGCGGCACCGGTGGTGGTGGCGCCGACCCGGCCGGGTTCGAGCAGCTCCAGGAAGGTCTGCTGGGGGTTCAGGCTGCTCGCGACGAACGAGCGCGCCCGGATCCGCCGGCCGTCCGCGAGCTCCACCCCGACGGCCCTGCCGCTCTCGACCAGGATCCGCCGGGGGACCGTCTGCTCCATGATGTGCCCGCCGTGGTCGAACACCTCGTGCTTGAGCGCCCTGGTCAGGGAGTACGACCCGCCGACGGTGAGCTCGCCGGGCAGCTCGGTGGCCAGGAAGGTGGGGATCACCCCGCCCTGGCCGGTGACGTTGACGTCGACCTCGCGGATGATGCAGTAGTAGAGCAGCATCGCCTTGACCGCCGGGTGCTCGAAGTGCTCCTCGATGAACCACTTCGGGCTCAGCGGCAGCAGCCCCAGGTACTGGCGCCCGAGGGCGCTTCGGGCCAGCACCCGGTCGCGCTCGCCGTCGGGTATCGGCGGGGACGCCTGCTCGGGGCCGAGCAGCTCCCGGGTCAGCTCGCGGTAGGTGGTGGCGATCTCCCGCCACGCCTGCGCGTCCCGCTCGGACAGCGCGGCGATGGACTCGACGGTGCGGTCCAGGTCGGAGTACCAGCGGATCGCCCGGTGGTCGTCCAGGATCGAGACGATCGCCGGGTCGGGCCGCACGAACCGCACGCCCCAGCGGTCGAGCTCCAGGTCGCGGAACCAGGCCGAGGTGGAGATTCCCTTGAACGACACGGCGTGCGTGCCGTGGTAGAAGCCGGGCAGCGAGTTGTCCTCGGGGGTCTGCAGGCCGCCCCCGGCGTGCTGGCCGCGTTCGATGGACAGCGTCTTCAGCCCGGCGCGGGAGAGGTACGCCTGGGTGATGAGGCCGTTGTGGCCGGCACCCAGGATGATGCCGTCGTACTCGTCGAGATAACCCACCGTGCACCTTCCTTCACAGGATGTCGTGGACGATCCGGCCGCCCACACAGGTCATCAGGACCCGCGCATCGCGCAGCCGGTCCGGCGCGGTGATCGGGTCGGTGTCGATCGCCGTCCAGTCCGCGCGCTTGCCGACCTGGAGCACCCCGCGCTCGTGCTCGGCGAAGCTCAGCCACGCGGCGTCCTCGGTGAACAGCCGCAGCGCCTCGGCCGGGGTCAGGCGCTGGTCGGCGCCGAGCACGCCGTGGCTGTCGACGTCACGGGTCACCGCGTGCCACATGCCGGCCAGCGGGTCGGTCGGGGTGAGCGGGGCGTCCGAGCCGCCGCCGACCCGCACCCCGCCGTCCAGCCAGGAGCGCAGCGGTGTCGCGCGGGCGGCCGCGTCCACACCCCAGCGGGCCGCGAGCTTCGGCGCGACCCAGGCCTGCATCGCGGGCTGGGCCGCGACGCACACGCCGAGCCGGGCGGCGGTGCGGATGTTGTGCTCGGACGGCCACAGGTAGGCGTGGATGAGGCTGAACCGCAGGTCGGCGATCGGGTGTCGGGCGGAGACCTCGTCGAACACGTCGAGGGCGATGTCGATGGCGCCGCCGCCCACCGCGTGCACCCCCAGCGACCGGCCGGCCCGGGCGCACGCGGTGGCGACGTCGCGGAGCCGGTCGGTGGACATGACCTGGGTGCCTCGGCCGCCGTCACCGTCCGGATAGGGCTCCCGCACCAGCGCGGTGCCCATCGACGCGATGCCGTCGAGGAAGACCTTCACCCCGCCCAGCCGCAGCCACTGGTCACCGTCACCGGTTCGCCCGTCCAGATCAGCGGCCGAGCCGTCCGCGCCGACGACCGGCATCATCACCGTCCGCACCGTCAGCTCGCCTCGGTCCCGCAGCTCGCGGTACAGCGCCATGTCCGCCGCGCTCAGGCACGGATCCACCACGCCGGTGACCCCCACCGCGTGGTAGCGAGCCTGGACCGCGCGCAACGCGTCCAGCCGCTGCTCGCGCGAGGGCGCCGGCACGTGCCGGGCGACCAGGTCGAACGCCGGAGCCTCCAGCAGCTCTCCGGTGGGCCGCCCGGTCCCCGGCTCGCGGACGATCCGCCCGCCCGCGACATCGGGATGGTCGGCGTCGATCCCGGCGACGGCCAGCGCCGCGGAGTTGGCGACGGCCGCGTGCGCGATCCTCGGCAGGTAGACCGGACGGTCCGGGCAGGCCCGGTCGAGCTCGTCACTCGTCGGATGCCGGCCCTCGGCCAGGTCCTCGACGAACCACCCCTCGCCGCAGACGATCCAGCCGTCCGGGTGCCGGTCCGCGTGGTCGCGGATGCGCCGCTGGATCTCCGCGATGCTCCGGCAGCCGGCCAGGCTCAGCAGCCGGTCCTGCATGCCCACCCACAGCATGTGGTTGTGGCTGTCGATCAGTCCCGGCACCACGGTGGCGCCCGGCAGCGAGATGCGCCGAACCCCCCGGCCCGAGTCGGCGGCGCGGTCTCCGATGGCGGCGATCCGCCCGTCGCGCACCAGCATCGCGCTCGCCAGGGGCATCCGGGGGTCCATCGTGATGATGGGCGCCGTGACCAGGAGGTCGCCGTTCATCGCACGACCTCCTGGCGCGCCGAGTCGAGCCCGTGCCCCGAGGTCTCGGCGATCGCCCACACGCACGCCAGGCTGAGCACGCAGAGCCCGACCATGTAGGCGGTCACGCCGGCGGAACTCCCGCCCGACCCGTGCAGCGCCGTGGCGGTGACCGGCGCGAGACCACCGCCGAGCACGGCCCCGAGCTGGTAGGCCAGCGACGAACCGCTGTAGCGCAGCGCGGTCGGGAACAGCTCGGCGAACATCGCGCTCTGCGCGGCGAAGGTCGCGGCGAGCAACCCGGCCATCACCACCACGGCGGCCACCACCGCGACCGTCGACCGGTTGTCGACCAGCGGGAAGAACGCGAACGACCACAGCAGGCACGCACCCGTCCCGCCGAGGTACACCGATCGCCGCCCGACCCGGTCCGACACCGCGCCGAACACCGGCAACAGCACCAACTGCAGCGCGGCGCCGCCGAGGATCGCGGCCAGCAGCACCACCCGGTCCAGCCCGAGGACCCGGGAGCCGTACGAGAGCACGTACACCATGTACAGGTAGCCGAGCGCGTTGCCCGCCACGAACGTCCCACCCGCGAGCAACACCGCGCGGCCGTGCTCCCGCAACACCGTCCCGACCGGAAACCGAACCGCCCCGCCGCCCCGGGCCGCCTCGACGAACACCGGGCTCTCCGCGACCCTGAGCCGGATGAACATCCCGACGCCGATCAGCACGACGCTGCCGACGAACGGAACCCGCCACCCCCACGCCGCGAACTCCCCGGCACTCAGCCCGGCCGAGACCGCGAGCAGCGCCGCGTTCGCCAGTATCAGCCCGGCCGGCACTCCCATCTGCGGAAACGCGCCGTACACGCCGCGGCGCCCGCCCGGCGCATGCTCGACGGCCATCATCGCCGCGCCACCCCACTCGCCCCCGACGCCGATGCCCTGCAGGGCCACCAGGGCCACCAGGGCGACCGGGGCGAGCACGCCGATCGACGAGTACTCCGGCAGCAACCCGATCCCCACCGTCGCCGAGCCCATGATCATCAGCGACGCGACGAGCACCGACCTGCGCCCGTAACGGTCCCCGAGGTGCGCCAGCACGACGGCGCCCAGGGGACGCGCGACGAACCCGACGGCGAACGTCCCGAACGCCGCGAGCGTCCCCGCGAACGGGCTCAATGCCGGGAAGTACCGAGGGGCGAACACCAGCGCCGCGGCGGACCCGTAGAGGAAGAAGTCGTACCACTCGATGGTGGTGCCGGTGAAGCACGCGGCGAGGACCCGCCGCCGATCGCCCGTGCCCAGAACCTGATCCGTCATGGTCGACTCCTCCGGCTGGCTGGTCTGCGACTGTACGGACGATCGGACTGGCATTACAGTCCACCTGCGTGCTGGAAAACCAGACCACTTTGCCGTTTGCGCTGCTCCTGGACGAGCTGGACCGACGACCCGAGACGACCCGCAGGGCACGCCTCGAAGCGCTGCTGCGAGAGGCCGTGCAGTCGGGCAGGCTCCCCGCCGGGGCCGCGCTGCCGGCCAGCCGCGAGCTCGCCGGCGAGATCGGATGCTCCCGCTGGGTCGTGGTGCAGGCCTACGAACAGCTCGTAGCGGAGGGGTTCCTCGAGTCCCGGGGCGGCGCCCGCACCCGCGTGCGCGACACGCCCCGGCCACAGCGGCGACCCGCCGCCCGGCCCCGACCCGACGGCGTGCCGGTCCGGATCGACCTCACCGCCGGACAGCCCGACCTCACGGCGTTCCCGCGAGCCGCCTGGACCCGCGCGACGCGCAAGGTCCTCGCGTCCATCGACCCGGCGGACCTCAACTACATCGAGCCCGGGGGCGTCCCGCGCTGCCGCGAGGCGATCGTCGAGCACCTCCGGCGGGTGCGCGGCGCCGTTGCTCACCGCGAGGACGTGCACGTCTGCGCCGGCACCTCCCACGCGCTGGGCCTGCTGTGCCGGGCCGCCTACCGCACCGGGCACCGCGCGATCGCCGTCGAGGAACCCGGCTGGCCACCGCTGCGGGACTTCGCCGAAGGCGCCGGCCTGCGACCGGTCCCGGTTCCCGTCGACGACCAGGGGCTCCGAGTCGACGCGCTCGCGGACCACCCAGAGGTGCGTGCCGTGCTCGTGACCCCCGCGCACCAGTTCCCGGCCGGGGTCGTGCTCTCGCCGCGCAGGCGCAGCGCGCTGCTCGACTGGGCACAGCAACGCGACGGCCTCATCGTCGAGGACGACTACGACGCCGAGTTCCGCTACGACCGCAGGCCCGTCGGATGCCTGCAGGGCCTCGCGCCCGACCGCGTCGCGGTGGTCGGGTCGACCAGCAAGACCCTGGCCCCCGGCCTGCGGCTGGGCTGGCTCGTCACCCCGCCCCACTGGTCGCCGCACATCGAGGCGACCCGCCGGGCGATCGACCTGGGAATCTCCACCCTCGACCAGCTCGTCCTCGCCGAGCTTCTCGAATCGGGCACGCTCGCCCGCCACATGCGGCACATGCGCAAGGCCTACGCCAGCCGCAGGACAACCATGCTCCACGCGCTGCGGCGAACCCTGCCCGCGGCCAGCGTCGTCGGCATCGCCGCCGGGCTGCACATGCTCGTCGAGCTACCCGGACATGTCGACGAAGAGCAACTCATCGACGACGTGGCCGCGGAAGGCGTGAAGGTCTACGGACTACGCCGCTACCAGCGAAGCGACCCCGTCCATCCCGGTCTGGTCCTCGGCTACGCCCGTGCGACCGACGCCGCGATCAACGAAGGCATCCAGGTACTGGCCCGACACATGAGCCCGTGACTCACCGGACTAGCGGGCGGACGTCCTCGGCCACGAAGCGCACGAAGCCGGCCGGATCGGGCTCGTCCACAGCCGGCTGCAGGACCACCGTGTCGGCGCCCGCCTCCGCCCAGCGCGTGACCGCGTCGGCGACAGCGTGCGCGTCGCCGGCCACGCCGAGCTCCGGATCCGTGCGTGTCGCCCGGCGCCGCTCGGCGTCGAGCCGCTCGGCCGCGCCGGGCCCGGTCGTGGCGAGCAGGTAGACGGTCACCGGGTGCGGGTCCGTGCGCCCACCGACCGCCCGTCCCTCCTCAATCAGCGCGCGAGCCTTCCGCACCCCGTCCGGCGTGGTGCTGGCGGTGAGGATGGTGCCGTCGGCGGCCTCGCCGGACAGCCGCAGCGACCGAGGCCCGGTCGCGCCCGCCAGCACCGGGGGCACCGGCGTGGCCGGCGGCCAGTCCAGGCCGACGTCGTCCAGCCGCACGTACCGCCCCTCGACGGACAGCCGCTCACCCCGCAGCAGTGCGCGCAGCGCGGTGAGGTGCTCGCGCAACAGCGTCGTCGGCGACTCCACCCGCGCGCCGACCTGCGCCATCCAGTCCTGCACGCCGTGCCCCACGCCGATGCTCGCCCGCCCCGGGAACAGCCGGTGCACGCTGGCGATCTCCATCGCGGTCAGCGCCACGTTGCGCAGCGGCACCGGCAGCAGCCCGACCCCCACCCGCACCCGCTCGGTCCACGCCAGCACCGCCGCCACGTTCGCGATCCCGCCGCCCCAGAAGCAGTCCTCCCACAGCCACAGCTCGTCCAACCCGACGTCCTCCGCCGTCCGCGCCAGCTCACGCAGCCGCTCCGGCCGAACCTGAGGCAGGCACACGGCACCAACCGTCGTCATGTCGCCATCTTCGTCGATAGGGCTGACGGTGCCCGCGAGGCACGCCCAAGCATTGTCCGATGATCATCGGTGACCCAGGTGGAGCATCCTCGTCACCAGTCGAGGACCGAGCCTTTGCCGGGTAGTTTTCGAGTCTTCTGCGGCAACTGACGAGGTCGATTCCGGAATATTGCTCACTGGCGCGGCAGACTCGCTGATTGGTGAGAAGTGCGAGCGTCGACCTGAACGCGGCGACGGATAGATTTGCGCAACGGAAGGCTATATTTTATTCGATGAATTTTGAATGAACAGGGCAGTTGTGTTGCGTATCACGTCGCCAGGGGAATCGTTGGCTCCGGCGTAACCCTTCGAAATCAAGGAGGATTTGTGAACGCAGGTCGACGGCAATCGGCGGATGTGCGAATTCGGCGGCGACGGTGGGTGCCTCGGTGGCTGACTACGTGTGTTGCCATTGTGCTCCTCGGTGCCATTGGGGCTGTTGAGCCGGCGTCTAGGCCGTCGGTCGACCCTTGCATGGAAGACGATTCGCTGCTTGCGAAAGTGCCCGTCGTGTGCGCACCCGTGCTCCCGGGCGGCCCGATGCCTCCCGGAGCCACCTGGGCGCCGAATCGGCCCATGGAGCCTTCGGGGCACCCGGCGCCCACTTCACCTGTGCGGAACGCTTCGTCCGAGTCGGCGCTCCTGGACGCCTCGACGCCAAGGCTCCAGCAGCCTTCGGGAAGACTGCGACGCCCGCTCGCATTACCGTGTCCAGGCGGTACAACGAATCACGTCGGACCCGCGCAACCCTTCAGTTGTTTAGCTGTTTATCGAGACAACGGCAATGCCGGACATCCGGTGCTGTTGCGGCAGGGTCGCTCCGGTGAGACCGGCTTTGGTCTCGTACACGTTCTTCAGGACCATAATCTGCATGAGGAGTCGATCGCCGCCGCAATCGTGAACAACGTTGCCCCAATTGCTCGGCGCGACGGTCGCCGCGATTATGTGCTGGAGGGGCGATTTGCTGGTGTAGGTATAATGCGGGTGCGGGTCGTCGAAGAGCCTCGACCCGAGCCGGAATCCGGGGATACTGAAAGCCTGGGAGTTTTGACGGCCTTTTGTGAAGGGGTAGATCGTTGTCCGGACTCGGTGAATGAGACCATAGAGGCAAGCTTCGAAGGGTGAGACTGCACGATGAACGAGCACGAGGTCGAAGAGCTTGCGGCCGTGGTCAGGGCCGAGTGGGCCGATGGGTCGGCGCGCGACAGCGTTGAGACGACCGATGTCGGGGGCGAGCCCGAGCCTCCGGATGACACCGGAGAGACCTGGTTTCGTGCTGGATGGCCGCTGGGTGCCCCGGCGCCGGTTCTTCAGAGCTCCACGGCTCGTATCCGATTCATTTCTGCCAAATCTCTTGGCGCTACTCTTGTTTGCTGTTTCTCTTTGGACGAAGATCCTCAGCAATACCTCATGTGTTTCGATCTCGCGCCGGTGCCTCCGGGTGGACTCAACATATTGGCTGGTCGTGTCGGCGTTGAGATCGGCAAGCTGGCCAGTTCGCGGGATTGGGACAGGACCCAGCGAGGCGTGCTCCCCGTGTCATCGTCTCTCACTATCGTGCTGCCGAGCACCAGTTGGGGGGGATCTCGTTCGGGCAAATAGACCGGCGCACGATCTCCTGAGACCTCCCACTTCCCATGGAGGCTTTCCGCGGACCCGTAGCGCTAGATGTTGATCTCCTCGAGCTGTGCGAAGATCTCGGCCCGCCTGGCCTCGAACTGGCTGGGCAGCTGGAAGCGGGTGCCCAGTTCCTTGGGTGACTCGTCGCAGGTCCATCCGCCTTCCGCGTGGGTCACGGCGAGCTCGACCAGCATGCCTCCGGGCGAGCGCACATACACCGACTTGAAGTACTTGCGGTCCTTGAGCTCGGAGATGTCGGTGTATCCCGCACCTTCGATCGCGAACTTCAGCTCGTCCTGGTTCTCCAGGGTCTCCGCGTTGAAAGCGAAATGGTGGATCGTGCCCTCGCCGAGTGTCCAGGTGCCGGGGTCGTCGGTCCGGTTCACCACCAGCTCCACCGCGCCGCCCTGGGCGGGCTTCCCGACGACGAGCCGCACCCTGTCGCCCTCCTCGAGGGTGTCGCCCGCGCCGAGGTGGCCGTCGCTGAACTCCACCATGTTGTCCGGTTTCGCCACGTGCACCCCGATGCCGTAGATCCCGTGGATCGCGTGTTCCTCCGGCACCCCGCCGCCGGTGTACCCGCGCCGAGGGTCCTGGTCGACCTCGACGAGGGCGTACTCGATCCCGCACGGGTGGCGGAACAGCAGCCGCCGCCGGTCGAAGACCGTGACGCTCCGGCATTCGATCGCGTGCCCGGTCAACCGGGAGTTCCAGTAGTCCAGGGAGCCGGCGGGCGCGGAGAGCAGCACCTCGCGTGCCTGGTTGGTGCCTCGGCGTCCGGTCAACCCGACCTTGCCGAGCGGGAAGGTGGTGACGACCGCGCTCGGATCCCCGTCCGCGTTGCTGTAGTACAGGTGATAGATCGGAATGGACCCGTCGAACAGCACCGTCCGCTTGATGAAGCGCAGTCCGAGCACCGCGACGTGGAAGTCGACGTCGGCCTGCGCCGCGCCGACGGACAGCGTGACGTGGTGGCTCCCCGCTAGGTGTGGCATGGCGTGTTCCTCCTGATCGATGGTGTCGACGCTCAGCCGGCCGGTTGGGGGCGGCGGAGCTGGATCTCCCAGCTTGCCCGCTCGACGAGCTCGCCGAGCTCGAGCAGGCGCGGCTCCCGCCACGGCGGGGCCGTCAGCTGTACCCCGACCGGGAGCCCGGCGTCGTCGAACCCGGCGCGGACCGCCAGGGCCGGCAGGCCGGTGAGGCTCTGCGGGGCGGTGAAGGTGATCACCTGCTCGCGCGGGGCCGGGTCGGCCGCGCCGATGAGGGGAGGACCGACGGCCGAGATCGGCGACAGCAACACGTCGACGTCGCCGAACAACCGCGCCAGCGCCGAGCGCAGCAGCGTCCGTGCTCGTTGCGCCTCGACATAGTCGGCCAACCCCACCGTGCCGGCCAGCTCCAGCCGCGCCCGTACGTCCGCGCCGTACTCGCCGGCCCGCCGGGGCCACAGGCCCAGCTCGGTGTGCGTCCGGTGGCCCTCGACGAGCAGGGTGGTGGCCAACGTCGGGTAGACCGGAGGCAGGCCGGGCGCCCTGACCAGCTTCGTCTTCACACCGAGGCCGTCGAGGACCGAGACCACCGCATCGCGCGCCGACTCGGCGACCGGCCCGGGTCGGACCTGGTCGAGGTCCGGGCAGATGCCGACGGTCAGGTCGCGGCGCCCGGCCGGCTCGGGCGGTTGATCCGCGAGCACCCGCCACAGCAACCGGAGGTCGGCCACGGTGCGCGCCATCGGGCCGAGGTGGTCCAGGGAGGGCGCGAGGGCGATGGTGCCGGTGGTGTCGATCGCCCCGTAGGTCGGTTTGAGGCCGGCCACTCCGCAGAAGGCGGCCGGTATCCGGATCGACCCGGCGGTGTCCGAGCCGATCGCCAGCGGTGCATAGCCGGCCGCCAGCGCGGCCGCAGACCCGCCACTGGAGCCGCCGACCACCCGGTCGGGGTTCCACGGGTTGCGGGTCGGCCCGAACGTTGCGCTCTCGGTGGTGATGCCCCAGCCGAACTCGTGCGTGGCGCCCTTGGCCAGCACGATCGCCCCCTCGGCGCGCAGCCGCTCGACCGCCGCCGCGTCCCGGTCCGGCGTGTGACCGGCGAACATGCCCGAGCCGTAGGCGGTGGCCAGCCCGGCGGTGTCGACCAGGTCCTTGACCACCACGGGAAGGCCCTCCAGCGCCCTCGGCCGCCGCTCCCGCCACCGCCGGGCGGAGGCGGCGGCGTCCCGGCGGGCACGCTCCAGATCGCGCGCCCTCAGGGCGTTGAGCGTCCCGTCCAGTCGGTCGATCCGGTCGGTGAGCACGTCCACCACTGCCACCGGCGAAAGCTCGCCGTGCCCGTAGCATTCGAGCAGCGAGGTGGCCGGGAGGTAGCAACTCTCCGCATCCATCGGCGCGGGTTACTCGGTCGTGCCCGGCGAACCCAGGATCTCCACGCCGAACCGCGAGGCCAGCGCGGACAGCGCGTCCGGATCGGGCGGGGCGGCGGCGGGCGGCGGTTCGGGCGCGGGGGCCGGTTGCGATGCGGCACGGACGAAACCGTCGGCGCCGTCGGCGAGCGCCGGGCTGAAGCCGACCAGGAAGCGCGCCCCCTCCGGCGAGAGCACCGAGTGCAGGTGCGGCACGTTCCTCGGGGCGAACACGGAGTCGCCGGGCCCGGCGAGCGTGGACTCGTCGCCGACCCGTACGCGCAGCTGTCCGTGCACGACGTAGAACCACTCGTCCTCGCGGCGGTGGATGTGCAACGGCGTGCCGCTGCCGCATCGGGCGCGATGATCGACGAGCGACATCCGGCCCGCCGTCATCTCGGCGGTGCACTTCCAAACCACCAGCATGTCGAGGAACCAGCGGGCTTCCTCGCCGCCGTCGGGCCGGGCCACGCCGGCATGCGAAGCGTCGGTGCTGACATCCATGGCAGCCCTTCCAGCGAATAAGGATAATTGAGTAACTAAGATCCATGAAGCTACATCCGACTGCTGAGCAGGGCAAGAGGCTTATGCTGGCGGCGTGCACGACTGGCCCGCTGACGAGCAGTTCTGCCCGCGTTACCACCACGCCGTCGAGCTGATCGGGAAGCGTTGGACAGGTGTGGTGCTACGCGCCCTGCTCTCCGGGCATCAGCGCTACGCCGACATCCGGCGCGCGGTGCCGGGGCTGAGCGACACCATGCTGAGCGAGCGCCTGCGCGAGCTCGAAGCCGAGAACATCGTGGTCCGGCACGTCCTCGCCGGCCCGCCCACGCGCGTCGAGTACCGGCTGACCGACAAGGGCCAGGCGCTCAACCGGGCGGTCGCCGCGATCGCGGAATGGGCCGAGGAGTGGGTCCCGGCGCCGTGACTGTCGCTCGGGCCGGCCACTCGCGGGGTCAGATCAGGGGTGGGACGAGGTCGCGGGGGAGCTTTCCGGCGGCGGCGCGGTCCAGCAGCCACAGGGTTCGGCGCAGGCCACGGGCGCCGGCGGCCGGGAGCTGGACGTCGCCGGCGCCGCTGAGGGCCATGGCGACCGCGGCGGACTTGGCCTCGCCGGTGGTGAGCAGCCAGACCTCGTCGGAGCGGCGGATGGCGGGCAGGGTCAGGGTGATCCGGGCGGGCGGTGGCTTGGGGCTGTTGTGGACGGCCACCACGGCACGGTCGGTCTCGTACACGGCGGGGGAGGACGGGAAGATCGAGGCGACGTGTCCCTCCTCGCCGACGCCGAGCAGGCAGACGTCGAACCGGGGCACCGGGCCGTGGTCCTCGGGGGTGGCGCGGGCGGCCAGGGTCGAGGCGTAGGACTCCGCCGCGCCGTCCAGGTCGTCGCGCCAGCGGACGTCGGCGGCGGGCATGGGGTGCACCCGTTCCGGGGCGACCGGCACGTGCTCCAGCAGCGCGGCGCGCGCCTGGGTGTCGTTGCGCTCCGGGTCGCCGGGCGGCAGGAACCGCTCGTCGCCCCAGTAGAGGTCCACCCGCGACCAGTCCACCGCGTCCCTGGCCGGCGAGCGCCGCAGCTGTTCGAGCACCGCGATGCCGGTCCGCCCGCCGGTGAGCACCACCGACGCGGTGCCGCGCGCGTGCTGGACGTCCACCAGCCGCACGGCCAGCCGGGCCGCCGCCGTCGCCGCCACCAGCTCCGGGGTGGCGTGCACCACCACCTGCGACGTCATCGGCCCCGGCCGGCGGGTGCGCGGCCTCGGGTGATGCCGGCCAGGCCGGCCAGGGCGCTCTGGTAGGTCTCGTCGGCGTCCAGGCGGCGCAGTTCCTCGGTCAGGCAGTCCCGGACCGGGCGGCGGGCCAGCGTCACCAGCCGGGGCGGCTGGCCGGGCTGGGTGAGGGTGCCGACCTTGGCGTCCGGGCGGATCAGCTCGACGGACCCGGAGCGGCGCTCCAGGCGCACCGAGTGCATGCCGCCCACCGCGCCGACCTTGGTCCGCTTCACCGGCACCGACAGCCGGCTGGCCAGCCAGCCCGCGAGCAGGTCGGTGGACGGGGAGTCCGGTTCGCCGTCCACCACGGCGCCGGTGATGTCGTCGTACGGCGGCTGGTCGAGCGCGGACGCGAGCAGCGCCCGCCACAGGGTGAGCCGGGTCCAGGCCAGGTCGGTGTCGCCGGGGTGGTAGCTGCTCGCGCGCTGCTCCAGCGCCTTGACCGGGTTCTTCTCCGCCGTCGCGTCGGTGATCCGGCGGCCGGCGAGCTGGCCCACCGGGTCCTCGGCGGGAACCGAGGGCGCGGGCCCTGGCCACCACACCACCACCGGGGCGTCCGGCAGCAGCATCGGGATGGTCATGCCGGCGCACGCCTCGGGGGAGGCCAGCGGGCCGTAGCCGCGCAGCACGATCACCTCGCTGGCGCCGGCGTCACCGCCGACCCTGATCTGCGCGTCCAGCCGGGGCGCGGCCTTCTTGGCGCCTCGGACCAGCACGATCACCCGGCACGGGTGCTGGCGGCTGGCCGCGTTGGCGCACTCGATGACCTCTTCGGTGTTGGTGCTGTCGTCGGTCACCACGACGAACGTCAGCACCCGGCCGAGGGTCATCACGCCGCCCTGCTCGCGCAGGGTCACCAGGCGCCGGCTGACCTGGTGGGTGGACGTGGCGGGCATGTCAACGATCATGATCCACTCCCGTTCAGGGCCTGCGCCACGTGCGGCCGGTGCGCGCCATCATGGCGTCGGCGCCCTTCGGACCCCAGCTGCCGGCCGCATACGGCTCAGGTACGCCCGACTCCGCCCACCGCTCCAGAACGGGGTCCAGGATCCGCCAGGACCGCTCGACCTCGGCGTTGACGGGGAACAGCGACGGCTCGCCGAGCAGGACGTCCAGGATCAGCCGCTCGTAGGCCTCCGGGGAGTCCTCGGTGAACGCCAGGCCGTAGCCGAAGTCCATGGTGACGTCGCGGACCTCCATGGTGCTGCCGGGCACCTTGGAGCCGAACCGCATGGTCACGCCCTCGTCCGGCTGCACGCGGATGACCAGCGCGTTCTGGCCCAACTCCTCGGTCATGGTCTCGTCGAAGGGCAGGTGCGGGGCGCGCTTGAAGACCACCGCGATCTCGGTCACCCGCCGGCCCAGGCGCTTGCCGGTGCGCAGGTAGAACGGCACGCCGGCCCAGCGGCGGGTGTCCACCTCGACGGTGATCGCGGCGAAGGTCTCGGTGCGCGACTCCGGGTTGTAGCCCTCCTCCTCCTTGAGGCCGACCACCCACTCGTTGCCCTGCCAGCCGGCGGTGTACTGGCCGCGCGCGGTGGTCTCGTCCAGCGGCTGCACCAGCTTGGCCGAGGACAGCACCTTGATCTTCTCGGTGCGCAGCTCGCCGGGGGAGAACGACACCGGCTCCTCCATCGCGGTCAGCGCGAGCAGTTGGAGCAGGTGGTTCTGGATCACGTCCCGGGCGGCGCCGATGCCGTCGTAGTAGCCGGCGCGCCCGCCGAGGCCGATGTCCTCGGCCATGGTGATCTGCACGTGGTCGACGTAGTTGGCGTTCCAGATCGGCTCGAACAGCTGGTTCGCGAACCGCAGCGCCAGGATGTTCTGCACCGTCTCCTTGCCGAGGTAGTGGTCGATGCGGAACACCGACTCCTCGGGGAACACGTCGTTGACTATCGCGTTGAGCTCCTGGGCGGACGCCAGATCATGCCCGAACGGCTTCTCGATCACCACCCGGCGCCACTGCCCGGGGTGGTCCTGGCCGGCCAGCCCGGAGCGGGCGAGCTGCTTGCACACCACCGGGAACGCGCCGGGCGGGATGGACAGGTAGAAGGCGTGGTTGCCGTTGGTGCCGCGCTCGGCGTCCAGCTCGTGCACGGTGTCGCAGAGCCTGTCGAACGCCTCGTCGTCGTCGAAGCTGCCCTGCACGAACCGGATGCCCTCGGCGAGCCGGTCCCAGACCGCCTGGCGGAAGGGGGTGCGGGCGTTCTCCCTGACCGCGTCGTAGACGACCTTGCCGAAGTCCTCGTTCTCCCAGTCCCGGCGGGCGAAGCCGGTCAGGCCGAAGCCCGGTGGGAGCAGGCCCCGGTTGGCCAGGTCGTAGACGGCGGGCATCAGCTTCTTGCGCGCCAGGTCACCGGTCACGCCGAAGATGACCAGCCCGCACGGGCCGGCGATGCGGGGCAGCCGTTTGTCTCGCGGGTCGCGCAGCGGGTTCGTCCAACCCTCGGGTCGGGCCTGCACGAACGGTTCGCTCATCGCGGGTTTGCCTCCCGGTCGCGATCTCAGATGTCCGCGGTGATCACCCCGGCAAGCTGGGCGAGCCCGGCTTCCCGGTCGGTCAGGTTCAGCCTGAGCACCGGCCGCCCGCGCCCGGCGAGCACCCGCCCGTCACCCAGTGCCTGAGCGTGCTGCAGGGTGGCCAGGGTGTACGGGCGGTCCGGAACGGAGAGGTCGGACGGAACCGATCCAGTGATCTGAAGGTACACCCCGTTCTGGTGGCCGCCCTTGTGGTACTGGCCGGTGGAGTGCAGGAACCTCGGGCCCCAGCCGAACGTGGTCTGCAGGCCGGTCCGGCGGGCCAGCTCGGCGCGCAGCACGGCGGTGGAGGCGTCCTCGATGCGGTCGAGGTAGGCCTGCACGGCCAGGTAGCCGCGCTCGGGCGCGGCGGCGACCAGCGCGTCCAGCGCGCCGCGCACGGTCCGGTCGGCGCCGGCCGGCAGCCAGTCGCCGGCGAACACCTCGATGGCGCCGTCGACGAACGTAGGTGCGTCGGTGCCATCGTCGTCGGGCGGGGCGTCCAGGAGTGCGCGGGCGGCCGCCTTGGCCGCCTCCACGTCCGGCTGGTCGAACGGGTTGATGCCGATCAGCCTGCCGGCCACCGCGGTGGCGTACTCCCAGGTCAGGAACATCGCGCCGAGCGTCCCGTCGCTGGTGATCCGGGCGCCATGGTCGCCGATGGCCACCGTGGTGGCGTCCGGCCCGGCGTCGGCGAACCCGGGTGCGTTAGGCCCTTCCACCACGACCGGCAGCAGCCCGACGCCCTGCTTGCCGGTGGACTCGGCGATCAACTGCTCCGCCCAGTCACCGAAGCCCACGATGCCCGAACCGCTGTCCGCGAACACCACCTTCTCCGCCCCGGCCTTGTGCCGCACGCCCAGCGCGGCGCCCAGCAGCAGTCCGGGGTTGTCCGGCTCGTCGCGCGCCAGCTCCTTGGCGGCGGCCGCCGCCTCGTCCAACAGCCGCTCGATGTCCGCACCCGCCAGCCCCGCCGGGACCAGCCCGAACGCGGTCAGCGCGGAGTAGCGTCCGCCCACCCCCGGGTCGGCGTTGATCACCTTGAGGCCGGCCTCCTCGGCGCGGGACTGCAGCGGCGAGCCCGGGTCGGTGACGACCACGATGTGCCCGGCCGGATCCAGCCCTTCGGCCTTGAACGCCTCGGTGAAGATCCGGTAGTGGCTGTCCGTCTCCACCGTGGACCCGGACTTGGACGACACCACCAGCACGGTGGCCGCCAGGTCACCGGCCAGCGCGTCGGCCACCTGGCCGGCGTCGGTGGTGTCCAGCACCACCAGCTCGCGGCCCTCGGTGCGGCAGATCACCTCCGGCGCGAGCGAGGAGCCGCCCATGCCGGCCAGCACCACCCGGTGCACCCCCGCCGTGCGCAGCTCCTCCCGCAGCGCCTCGACGTGGCCGATCAGCGGGCGCGAGGTCGCGGGCAGGTCCACCCAGTTCAGCCGGATGGACGCCTCGGACTCCGCGTCCGGCCCCCACAGCGTGGCGTCCTTGCCGGCGATCCGGGACGCGACCTTGTCGGCGACCAGCTCGTCGACGACCCGGCGGGCCTCGGCGGCCAGCTCGCCGTCCTCGATCCGGACGCTCACCGCGCCGCCGCCAGCTGCTCGCTCACGGTCGAGGTCAGCTCGTCCCAGCTCGCGGCGAACTTCTCCACGCCCTCGCGCTCCAGCACCTCGAACACGTCAGGAACGTCCACCCCGACCTCGGTGAGCGCGTCGAACACCCGCTGCGCGTCCTCGTCGGCGCCGGTCACCTTGTCGCCGTGCACGTCGCCGTGGTCGGCGAACGCCTCCAGGGTGGCCTGCGGCATGGTGTTCACCGTGTCCGCGACCACCAGCTCGGTGACGTAGAGGGTGTCCGGGTAGGCCTTGTTCTTCACCCCGGTGGACGCCCACAGCGGCCGCTGCGGCTGCGCGCCGTTCGCCGCCAGCGCCGCCCAGCGGTCGGTGCCGAAGGCCTCCCGGAACGCGGCGTGCGCCAGCCGGGCGTTGGCCACGGCGGCCTTGCCGCGCAGCGCCAGTGCCTCCGGCGTGCCGATCTTCTCCAGCCGGGGGTCGATCTCGGTGTCAACCCGGGAGACGAAGAACGAGGCCACCGAGCGGATCGAGGACAGCGGGTGGCCGTTCGCCTGCGCGCGCTCCAGGCCGGCCATGAAGGCGTCCATCACCTGCCGGTACCGCTCGATGGAGAAGATCAGGGTGACGTTCACGCTGACGCCCTCGCCGAGCGCCGAGGTGATCGCCGGCAGCCCCTCCACGGTGGCCGGGATCTTCACCATCAGGTTGGGCCGGTCCACCGCCTTCCACAGGTCCAGCGCCTGCGCGGTGGTGGCGTCGGTGTCGTGTGCCAGGCCGGGGTCCACCTCCAGGGAGACCCGGCCGTCGGTGCCTCCGGTGGCCTCCCAGGTGCCGGACATCACGTCGCAGCCGCGCTGCACGTCCGCGACGGTGATCTCACGCACCGCGTCGGCCACCGAGGCACCCCGGCCGGCCAGCTCGCGGACCTGCGCGTCGTACGCCTCGCCGTGCGACAGCGCCTTGGCGAAGATCGTCGGGTTGGTGGTCACCCCCACCACGTGCCAGTCCCTGACCAGCTCGAGCAGGTTGTTCGAGTCCAGCCGCTCGCGGGACAGGTCGTCCAGCCAGATGGACACGCCGGCGTCGCTGAGCGCGGCGAGTCGTGGGTGCTCGGTCATGATGCGCTCCCGTTCTTAACGATGGTTAGCGAGGGAGGAGCGGGCGGCGGCCACCACGCTGTCCGCGGTGATGCCGAACTTCTCGTACAGCGTCTGGTAGTCCGCGCTGGCCCCGTAGTGGTCGATGCCGACGACCTCGCCCCGATCGCCGACCAGCCGGTACCAGGTCATCGGCTGCGCGGCCTCCACCGCGACCCGGGCGGTGACCTCCGGCGGCAGCACCTCGCGGCGGTACCCCTCGTCCTGGGCGTCGAACCACTCCAGGCAGGGCATGGACACCACCCGGGCGGACACCCCCTCGGTGGCCAGCCGCTCCCGGGCGGCCACCGCGAGCTGCACCTCCGACCCGGTGCCCAAGATGATCACCTTCGGTGCTCCGGCGCCCGCGTCGGCGAAGTCGGCGAGCACGTAGCCGCCCCTGGCCACGCCCTCGGCGTCGGTGCCGGCCAGCACCGGCAGGTTCTGCCGGGACAGCGCCAGCCCGGACGGGGCGCCGGTGTCGCGCAGCACGGCCTTCAGCGCGTAGGCGGTCTCGTTGGCGTCCGCCGGGCGCACCACGTTCAGCCCGGGGATGGCGCGCAGCGCGGGCAGGTGCTCGATCGGCTGGTGGGTCGGGCCGTCCTCGCCGAGCCCGATCGAGTCGTGCGTCCAGACGTACGTCACCGGCAGCTTCATGATCGCCGCCAGCCGGACCGAGGGCCGCATGTAGTCACTGAACACCAGGAACGTGCCGCCGTACACCCTGGTCCCGCCGTGCAGCGTGATGCCGTTCATGATCGCGCCCATGGCATGCTCGCGGACGCCGAAGTGCAGCGTGCGCCCGTACGGGCTGGACTGGCCCCACTCCTTGGTCACCACGCTCGCCGGGCCGAACGAGTCGGCGCCCTCGATCGTGGTGTTGTTGCTCTCCGCCAGGTCGGCCGAGCCGCCCCACAGCTCGGGCAGCCCGTCGGCGACGCCGTTGAGCGCGGCGCCGAACGCCTTGCGGGTGGCCACCCCCTTGGCGTTCTTCTCGTCGTCCGGGTCCCAGCTCGGCAGCCCGGCGTCCCAGCCGTCCGGCAGCTCGCGGCGCAGCATCCGGTCCAGCAGCGCGGCCCGCTGCGGGTGGGCCGCCGCCCAGGCGTCGAACCCGGCCTGCCACTCCGAGTGCTCCCGCTTGCCGCGCTCCACGACCTGCCTGGCGTGCGCGAGCACCTCGTCGGCGACCACGAAGCTCTTCTCCGGATCGAAGCCGAGCTCCTTCTTCACCGCCGCGACCTCGTCGGCGCCCAGCGCGGCGCCGTGGGCCTTGCCGGTGTTCATCTTGTTCGGCGCCGGGTAGCCGATGACCGTGCGCAGCGCGATGAAGCTGGGCCGGTCGGTCTCGGCGCGCGCGGCCTCCAGCGCGTCCAGCAGGCCCGTGACGTTCTCCCCGCTGTGCACCTTCTGCACGTGCCAGCCGTACGCCTCGTACCGGGCGGCGGTGTCCTCGGAGAGCGCGACGGCGGTGTCGTCCTCGATCGAGATGTGATTCTGGTCGTAGATCACGATCAGGTTGCCCAGTTGCTGGGTGCCGGCCAGGGAGGACGCCTCCGAGCTGACCCCCTCCTCGATGTCGCCGTCCGAGGCGAGCACGTAGACGTGGTGGTCGAACGGGCTCTGCCCGAGCGGGGTGTCCGGGTCGAACAGGCCGCGCTTGCGCCGGGCCGCCATCGCCATGCCGACCGCCGAGGCGATGCCCTGGCCGAGCGGGCCGGTGGTCATCTCCACGCCGGGGGTGTGCCCGTGCTCCGGGTGCCCGGGGGTCTGGGAGTCCCAGGTGCGCAGCGCCTCCAGGTCCTCCAGCCGCATGCCGTAGCCGGACAGGAACAGCTGGATGTAGAGCGTCAGGCTGGAGTGGCCCATGGACAGCACGAACCGGTCGCGGCCCAGCCAGTCCGGGTCGCTCGGGTCGTGCCGCATGACCCGCTGGAACAGCGCGTAGGCGGTGGGCGCCAGGCTCATCGCGGTGCCCGGGTGGCCGTTGCCCTTCTTCTGTACGGCGTCCGCGGCCAGCACCCGGATCGTGTCCACTGCCCGGGTGTCCAGCTCGGTCCAGTCCTGGGGAACCGAGCGGTGGGTGAGCTCGGCGAGAGTGATGTCTGACACGAGAAGCGTGCTCCTGACCCTGGGTTGTTCCGTGTTCGTCTCGATGTTGCGGCGTCGTTGCCCGCCCGTTCGCGCCCCTCGGCGGCTCCGTACCCCGGCCGCCCACACCCGCCTTGACCCGCACAAGTCCCGGCGAGCGGTGCCGCCTACGGTCATTCTTCCCCCGCGGCCATTGTGATCGCCGCCCGCCACGCCTGGTAGGGCTACCCGGTAACCCGTATGCGAACACGTGGGAGTTAGCATCGGCGGCGTGCAAGCCCTCCAGGTGGGGACTTGCGCGCCGGCCCCACCAGCCGGGCCGTTCCCGAACTGAAGTGTCAAGCGAGGTGCTCCAGGTGTGCCGACCAGGGCGGACATACGCCCCGTGCTGAGCCCGTCGGCGCCACGCGCCCCCCTGACCCCTCCGATCAAGCGCGGCCGCTCGGTGCTGCGGGCGTACCTGTCGCTGACCAAGACCCGGATCATCGAGCAGCTGCTGGTGATCACCGTGCCGGCCATGTTCCTGGCCGGGCGCAGGGCCGGTGACGGGACGCTCCCTTCGGTGGGGCTGCTGGTGGCGACGCTGGTCGGCGGGGCGGTCGCGGCGGCCAGCGCGCACGCGCTGAACTGCGTGGCCGACGCCGACATCGACGCCAAGATGAAGCGCACCCAGGCCCGGCCGCTGGCCCGTGACCAGGTGCCGCGCACCCACGCGCTGATCTTCGGGCTGGCGCTCGGGCTGGTCAGCGCGGTGTGGCTCGGGCTGACCACGAACTGGCTCGCGTCCGTGCTCTCGGTGGCCGCCATCGCGTTCTACGTGCTGGTCTACACGCTGCTGTTGAAGCGGCGCACCGCGCAGAACATCGTCTGGGGCGGCGCCGCCGGCTGCATGCCGGTGGTGATCGGCTGGGCGGCGGTGACCGGGCGGGTGGACTGGCCGGCGCTTGTCATGTTCGGCGTGATCTTCTTCTGGACGCCGCCGCACTTCTGGGCGCTGGCCATGCGCTACCGGGACGACTACGCCGCCGCCGGGGTGCCGATGCTGCCGGTGGTGGCCAGCCCGGTGCAGGTGTCACGGCGGATCGTGGCGTACTCGTGGCTGATGGCGCTGTGGTCGCTGCTGCTGGTGCCGGTCACGTCCTGGGTGTACCTGGGGGTGGCGGTGGTCACCGGCGGCTGGTTCGTGGTGATGGCGCACCGGCTGCATGCGCACGTGCGAGAAGGCGGAACAGCCGCCAAGCCGATGCGGCTGTTCCACCTGTCGAACACCTATCTCTGCGTGCTGTTCATCACCATCGCGGTGGACGCCGCGCTGGGGCTGCCGGCGCTCGGCCTGCCGTTCTGAGCTCGTTTCACTTCAGGTCCGTCGGCTTGCCGTCGCGCAGTACCTTGACCCCGCGCGGGACCTGGACCTCGTAGCGCGCGTCGCAGTTGCCGAACCCGGTGCACTGGGCGACCAGGTCGAGCACGCCGTCCTTCAGCTCCCAACTGGCTTCGCGGTTGCCGCTCTTGACGTCGAACCGGCGGATGACCTTGACGTCCTTGCGGTCGACCGGGATCAGGTCGGTGGGCACGTCGTGCGCCTTCACGTTCAGCGTGGTGCCGGTGAGCGGGAAGGTCGTCTCCTCGGGCGTGGCGTTCTGGTAGGCGGCGCAGCCGGTCAGTCCGAGCAGGATGACGGACAGCGCCGCGCGGGGAAGAATCGTGGAGTTCACTCGGCCGATCATGGGTAGGGCGGGCGCGGGCCGGCATCTGCCGATCGGCAGATCTTGACCGGCAACCCCCCTTATTCGCTGCCGGGACCGGGGTGGACGCTGGCTACCTTTCCCGGGTGGCTCGACGACCATGGATTTTGATGACCGGCCTGGCCGGGGCGCTGCTGCTGGGGCTGTGGGCGGCGCCGATCGCCGGCGTGCTGATCGCGGTGCCGGCGGCGGTGGCGCTGGGCGCGGCGGTGGCGGCGGCGCCGCGGCGGGCACCCGTGGAGCGGCTCACCGGCGCGGCCGCCGCCGTGTCGGTCGCCGCCAGCGCCCTGGTGCACCTGCGCCCGCCGCCGGACATGCACAACGTGGCGGGGCTCTGCTCGGCCAGTGAGACCGCCGCGCTGGTGGTGCTGCTGGTGTTGCTGGTCCGCCGGGGAGCGCCCGGGCGGGTGGCGTTCGTCGCGCCGCTGGCCGCGCTGGCCGTCGTCGCGCTGCCGCTGCGGGTGACGGCGGGCGCGGTGCCGCCGGCGAGCCTGCTCGAACTGGTCGTGCTGGCCCTGGTCTGGGCGTTCCCGGCGGGGGGAGCGGTGGCGGCCGGCTACTACCTGCGGACGCTGGACGACCGCAGGGCCGGGGCGGTGGCCGCCGCGCGGCAGGCCCAGCGCCTGGAGATCGCCCGCGACCTGCACGACTTCGTGGGCCACGACCTCAACGGCATCGTGCTGGAGGCGCAGGCCGCCCAGCTCGCCCCGGACCAGGCCGTGGCCGCGCTGCCCAGGGTCGAGCGGGCGGGACTGTCGGCGCTGCGGTCGATGGACCAGCTGGTGCACCTGCTGCGCGGCGAGGAGCGGGACGGGCACCCCAGGGGGATCGCCGACCTGCCCGCGCTGGTCGGACGGTTCGACTCACCGCCCGTCCTGCTGGAGGTGGAGCCCGGCCTGGCCGAGCGGGTCCCGCGCGAGGTGGGTGCCGTCGCCTACCGGGTGGTGGTGGAGTCGCTGACCAACGTGCGCCGGCACGCCGCCTCGGCCGGCCAGGTATGGGTCACCCTGGCCACCGGGAACGGCCCCGACCTCGCGGTGACGGTGGACGACGACGGCGCCGAGGGCGGCGCTCCGGCGGGCGGCAGGCACGGGCGGCTGGGGCTGGTCGGGCTCACCGAGAGCGTCGGGCTGCTGGACGGCACGCTGGAGGCCGGGCCGCTGGGCCCGCGCGGGTGGCGGGTGCGGGCGGTGCTGCCGATCCGGTCCGCGTCGTGATCAGGGTGCTGCTGGCCGACGACCACGAGATGGTGCGCCGCAACGTCCGGACCATTCTGGAGCGCCAGCTCGACATCCGGGTGGTGGGGGAGGCGGCCGACGGCCGGCTGGCCGTGGAGCTGGCCGGCGTGCTGCGCCCGGACGTGGCGCTGGTCGACATCCGGATGCCGGGCCTGGACGGCCTGGAGGTCACCGAGGCGCTGGCCGGCTCGGTCGCGGTGGTGATCATCACGACCTTCGACCTGGACGAGTACGTGCACGGCGCGCTGCGCCGGGGCGCCTGCGGGTTCCTGCTCAAGCGCGCCGGCCCCACGCTGCTGGTCGAGGCGGTGCGGGCGGCGCACAACGGCGAGGCGCTGATCAGCCCGTCCATCACGCTTCGGCTGCTGAGCCATATGACCGGGGGCCGGCGCACCGATCCGGACGAGCCGCTGACCGAGCGGGAGCGCGACATCGCCGCGCTGGTCGCCCAGGGCCTGACCAACGGCGAGATCGGCGCCGAGCTGTTCATCTCGCCGGGCACCGCCAAGACCCACATCGCCAACATCCAACGCAAGCTGGGAGTGCGCAACCGTGTCGGAATCGCCATCTGGGCCAGGGACAACGGCCTCCATCGCTGACCGGACGCGGGTGCCGTGGCGCGAGGTGACGATCTTCCTGGCCGTCACGTTCGGCGGCATCACGCTCGTCGGCCTGCTCTGGGCCGGCCTGGGCGACATGAACGACCAGCGGGACGCCCTGGTGTTCGGCGGGCTCGGCATGCTCACCCCGACCCTGGGCGCGATCGCCGCCACCCGCCTGACCGGGGCGTACCGAGGGCCGGCGCGGTTCCTCCTGGACACCGGTGTCACCCCGTCGCCACCCTGGGGCCGGCTGGTCCGCTACCTCGCCGTCGGGCTGCTGCTGCCGTTGGTGATCATGGCGGCGGCGCTGTGCATCGGCTCGCTCGCCGGCGTCTACCGGTTCGTCCGGCCGTTCCCGCTCGACTCGTTGCTCGCCGGGCTGGGCACCAACCTGGTGACGTTCGTCCCGCTGCTGGTGCTGATGCTCGGCGAGGAGCTCGGCTGGGGCTACCTGCTGCCCAGGCTGCTCCCGCTCGGCCTCTGGCCGGGGCTGCTGGCCAGCGGCACCATCTGGGGCCTGTTCCACGCCCCGCTGACCCTGCAGGGCTACCTGTTCCCGACCTTGCCCGGCGTCGTGGGGACGCTGGTGTTCACCCTCGGCAGCGTCCTGCTCGCCGTGCTCATGGGCTGGCTGCGGCTCGCGTCGGCGAACCTGTGGCCCGCCGTCGTGCTGCACGGCAGCTCGAACCTGCTGGCCAACCCGATACCGCCCACCATCGGCCAGGCCACCGACCCGGCCACCGCGAACCTGGCCACCTCGCTGCCGGGCGGCTGGCCGAGCTGGGTCGCGATGGCCGTGATCATCGCCGGGCTGGCGGCCACCGGCCGGTACCGCCGGCACTACCGACCGCAATCCTGAAGCTGTGCCGGGAGCGGTGCGTCGGCCCGGTCGACCGTGGGCGGTTCGAGACGGCCGGTGGCCCACGCGACGGGAACGGCGACGATGGCGATCACAAGACCGGTCAGGACCGCGGCCGAGGCGGTGAAGGCGCCGACGGCCACGCCACCGGCGAGGGAGCCGAACGCGATGCCCAGGTTGATCGCGGAGGCGGGCAGCGACTGCGCCAGCTCGCCGCCGGGGCCGGCCAGCGCGACCACGCGGTACTGCAGCGACGGCCCCGCGCCCATGGCGCACGCGCCCAACGCCACCAGCAGCAGCCCCACCAGGACCGGGCTGGTGCCGAACAGGTGGAGCGCGGCCAGCGAGCCCGCGGTGCCGATGGCCGCCACGACCAGGGTCCGCCCGGCATCCCGGTCGGCGAACCGGCCGCCGCCGAACGAGCCCGCCGCCGTGGCCACGCCGTAGGCCAGGAGGAACACGCTGACCAGCGCGCCGGAGACGCCGGTGACGTCCCGCAGGAACGGCACGATGTAGGTCAGCGCCGCGAACGTCGCCCCGAACACCAGGGCGCACAGGACCAGCACCGCGAGCACCCGTGGCGCGAACGCGTACCTCGCCTGGCCGCCCACACCGCCGCCGGCGCTGGGCACGGACGGAACCAGCGCCGCCGTGGCGACGAGCGTGACCGCGATGAGCACGACCACCGCGAGGTACGAGCCGCGCCAGCCGACCGCCTGGCCGAGGAGGGTGCCCAGCGGCACGCCGACCGCCGCGGAGACGGCGACGCCGGAGATGACCACCGCGATGGCCCGGCCGGCCCGCTCGGCCGGGACCACGGCGATGCCCACCGCGAACGCCGTGGCGTCGAACAGTCCCGCGAGCGCGCCGGTGAGGGTCCGCGCCACGAGGGCGATGTCGTAACCGCTGCTCAGCGCCGCGCTCAGGTTGCATGCGCCGGCCAGCACGAGTGCGCCGCACAGGACCGTGCGCCTGTCCAGCCTGATCGTCAGCGCTGTCAGGATCGGGCCGCCGATGGCCAGCCCCAGCGCGTAACCGGTCACCAGCGTGCCCGCCGAGGAGACGGACACGCTCAGGTCGCCGGCGACCAGGTCCAGCACGCCGACGATGAGCAGTTCGGCACTGCCCATGACGAACGCTCCCAGGAACAGCACCGCCAACGTTCGGGTGGCGCCGCGTGGGCTCACCGCCGCGTGCTGAGTACTCATGAGACTTCCCTCCTGCCCGGTGGACTTTGCCCACCGACGAAGGAGGCCGCCCGGGATCGACATCGCCCGGGCGAGAAGCTCATTCCCAGACCGGCCGGATCTCCACACCGCCCCGGCGCGCGTACGGATGGCCGGCGGCGATCTCGATCGCCTCGTCCAGGTTCGCGCACTCCACGATCACGACACCGCCCACGAAGTCCTTGGTCTCGGCGAACGGCCCGTCCGAGACCAGGGTCTCGCCGTCGCGGACCCGGACCGTGGTGGCGTCCACCACCGGCCGCAACCGTTCGCCCCACAGCTCGGCGCCACGCCGCGCCAGGTCCGCGGCCCAGGCCTGGTGCACCAGGTCCGCGGCCAGCTCCTCGTTGCTCGGCGCGTCGATCTCGTCGTCGCGGATCAGCAGCACGTACTTCACGCCGCCGATTCTGCCCTCCTACGGGATGAGCAGGAGCTTGCCGGTGGTGCGGCGGGACTGGAGGTCCTGGTGGGCCTTGGCGGCGTCGGCCAGGGGGTAGCGGTGGCCGATTCGGATGTCCAGGGTGCCGTCGGCGACGGCGGCGTAGACCTCGCCGGAGTGGTACTCCAGCTCCTTGCGGCTGGCCACGTAGTGGAACAGCGAGGGGCGGGTCAGGTACAGCGAGCCGCCGGCGTTGAGGCGCATCGGGTCCACCGGCGGCACCGCGCCGCTGGCGCCGCCGAAGAGCACCAGCATGCCGCGCGGGCGCAGGCTGGCGAGGCTGGCGTCGAAGGTGGTCTTGCCGACGCCGTCGTAGGCCACCGAGACGCCCTCGCCGTCGGTCAGCGCGCGCACCTCGGCGGCCAGGTCCGCCACCTCGGTGTAGTTGATCACGTCCGCCGCGCCCGCGCCGGTGGCCAGCTCGGCCTTCTCCGCCGTGGACACGGTGGCGATCACCCGGGCGCCGCGCTCGTTGGCCAGCTGGGTGAGCAGCAGGCCGACCCCGCCGGCGGCGGCGTGCACCAGGACGGACTCGCCGCGCGCCACCGGGTAGGTGGCGGTGACCAGCACGTGCGCCGTCATCCCCTGCAGCAGCGCGCCGACGGCCTGGTCGTCGGTCACCTCGTCGGGCACGTGCACGGCCCGCCCGGCCGGCACCGCGACCTGCTCGGCGTAGCTGCCCGCGACGTCGAACCAGGCCACCCGGTCGCCGACGGTGAAGCCGGTCACCCCCGGCCCGAGCGCGCTGACGGTGCCGGTGCCCTCCAGGCCCAGCCCGAACGGCGTCGGCTTCGGGTAGATCCCGGCGCGCTGGTAGGTGTCGATGTAGTTGACGCCGGCGGCGGCCACCTTGACCAGCAGCTCACCCTCGCCAGGAGTGGGGTCTGGCAACTCGGACAGCTCGATCACTTCCGGTCCGCCGGTCCGTTCCACCTGCACCGCACGCATGTCTTTCCCTCCGGTCCCTCGGCGCGGGTCATTCTGCTCTCGATCAGTCGATCGCGCTGGGTGGCGTCCCGGTTACCCGGGGTTGCATGTCATCCGGTGCCGAGGCCGGCCGGCTCGGACGGCGCCTCGGTGACCTCCGGGGCGGGCGGCTCGACCGGCGCCGGCGGGGGCCGCTCGGTGGTCGCCGCCCACAGCGCCGCGGCGGCCGCCGTCACCAGGCAGGCCCCGAGCACGTGCAGCGACACCAGCGTCTCCGGCACCCCCAGCGCGTACTGGGCGGCGCCCAGCGCGCCCTGGGCCAGCACCGCCGCGATCAGCCACCGATAGCGGCGGCGCACCGATGCTTTGGCGGCGACCGCGCGCAGCAGGAAACCGAGCCCGACCAGCAGGCCGAGGTACCCGACCAGCAGGTCGGCGTGCAGCTGCGCGAGCGTGGGAACGCCGATGCCCAGCCGGGGCGTCTTCGAGTCACCGGCGTGCGGACCGGCCGAGGTGACCAGCGTGCCGGCCACGAGCACCGCGGCGAGCACCACGTTCGTGAGCGTGACCAGCCCGCGAGCCGGCGCGGACAGCACCCGGGTCGCCGGGCCGTCGGTCTCGCCGGTGGCGCGGACCAGCAGCACCGCCAGCCAGACCAGCACCATGGAGATCAGGAAGTGCGCCGAGACCGTCCACCAGGCCAGCCCGGCGAGCACCGTGATGCCGCCGACCACCGCCTGGGCGGCCACCCCGGCCGGCATCGAGAAGGCCAGCCAGGTCAACCGGCGCCGCCGTGGCCGGGTGCCCAGCGCGGCGAGCAGGCAGGCCACCGCGATCACGCCGAGCGCGCCGGTGAGCATGCGGTTGCCGAACTCCACCCACTGGTGCAGCAGGGCGACCTCGTAGCGCGGGTCCGGGACGAGGCTGTCCGGGAAGCAGGTGGGCCAGTCCGGACAGCCCAGCCCGGACCCGGTCACCCGAACCACCGAGCCGGTCACCGCGATCCCCGCCTGGGCCACCACCGCCAGGACGGCCAGCAGGCGCATCAGGCGGGGCGGGACGGCGGGGACACGGTTCAGCTCAGCGGTTCGGGGCACAGCGGTCCGGGGCGGGTTGTGGGGCACGGCCTCATGGTAAGCAGGCCGGTTCCGGCGTCAGCTCAGGGCTGGATCCAGCCGAGCTGGCCGTCCACCGTGTAGCCGGCGGCCTTCATGTTGTTCACCTCGGTCGGCCGCTCCGGCAGCGCACGCCACTTGCCGTGGTTGCTGAACCGCGTGAGGTGCACGGCGCCGGGCTTCTGCGCGCTGTCGGCGTAGCCGAGGACGCCCTCGTCGGTGAAGTTGGGGCTGCTGATCTCGCTGGGCGAGATGGACAGCATGTACGACGGCTGCGGGCTCTTGGCCTTCAGCCGGTGGATGGCGACGGTGCCGGGCTGCTGGCTCGCGTACAGCTTGCCGAGGTCGGCCGACTTGGTGAACTTGAACTTCGCGGTGGCGTTGGTGGCCTCGGTGCCGTTGAGCGTGTAGAACCAGCCGCCGCCCGGGGTCTTGAACTCCTGCAGCGTCGACAGGCCGCCGGCGGGGGCGGCCGGCGCGGTCTCGACGGCGAGCGCCGGCTGGGCCGGGCCCGCGACGCTGAACACCGCGGCCAGGGCGGCCGCCGCGGCGGCGGTTGCGGTTCCGATCAGTAAACGCCTTGAACTCACGAAATCCCCTCCTGTATTGCGTAGCTTGCAGCGGCGGAAGGGTAGCAGCGCCGTTACTGAGAGCTACTGAGAGGTCGCACTCAGTGGGGTACCGCGCACGAAGGGGTGTCCCTGGCCGGGGTCAGCGCAGCCGAACGGCGCGCGCGGCCACCAGGCCCGATGCGACGGCCCAGCCGACGAGCACCAGGATCCGGTGCAGCCCCGGCGAGCCGCCGTCGACCAGGGCGGTGCGCAGCCCCTCGGCCAGCGCGCCGGACGGCAGCAGCGCGGCCACCGCGCCGATCGGCCCCGGCAGCTGGTCCACCGGCAGCACGATCCCGCCGCCGAGCAGCAGCACGAACCAGACCACGTTCGCCACCGCCAGCACGATCTCGGCGCGCAGCGTGCCGCCCAGCAGCAGCCCCAGCCCGCCGAAGGCGGCGCAGCCGAGCAGCACCATCAGCAGCGCCCAGCCCAGCCCGCTCACCGCCGGCCGCCAGCCCAGCGCGAGCGCCACCGAGCCGAGCACCACCATCTGCACGGCGACCACCCCGAGCACCGCGACCAGCCGCCCGGCCACCAGCAGCCAGCGGGGCAGCGCCGTCGCGGCCAGCCGGCGGATCACCCCGTAGCGCCGGTCGAAGCCCAGCGCGATGGCCTGCCCGGTGAACGCGGTGGACAGCACCGCGAGCGCCAGCACGCCCGGCGTGACCATGGCCACCCGGGGCTCCGGCAGCGGGACCACGTTCAGCATGGTCAGCCCGACCAGCAGGGCCAGCGGGATCAACAGCGTGAGCAGCACCTGCTCGCCGTGGCGCAGCGCCAGCCGCAGCTCCACGCCGGACTGGGCGGCGAGCATCCGGCCCAGCCGGCCGCGACCGGGTGCGGGCTGGAACGTGCCCTCCGGGAAACGGGTGGTGGTCACGAGCGCAGCTCCCGTCCGGTGAGGTCCAGGAAGACGTCCTCCAGGCTGCGCCGGGCCACCCGCACCTCGTCGGCCAGCACGCCCTGGTCGGCGCACCACGAGGTGACCGCGGAGAGCACCTTGGGGTTCATCTGCCCGCGCACCAGGTAGCTGCCGGCCATCGGCTCCTCGGCCTGGTACCCGGACGGCAGCGCCCTGGCCAGCGCGTCCAGGTCCATGCCGGGCCGGGCGCGGAAGCGCAGCTGCTGCTCGCCGCTGCGCGCGGTCAGCTGGTTCGGGGTGCCCCTGGCCACCACCTTGCCGTTGTCGATGATCACGACCTGGTCGGCGAGCGCCTCCGCCTCGTCCATCAGGTGTGTGGTGAGCAGCACCGCCACCCCGTCCCGGCGCAGCGCCGCGATCAGCTCCCAGACCAGCCGGCGGCTCTGCGGGTCCATGCCGGCGGTCGGCTCGTCCAGGAACACCAGCTCGGGCCGCCCGACCACCGCGCAGGCCAGCGCGAGCCGCTGGCGCTGCCCGCCGGACAGGCGCTTGAACGGGATGCGCGCGCACGAGGTGAGCCCGAGCACGTCGAGCAGCCAGCCCACCGGCAGCGGCCGGGCCGAGCAGGCCGCGATCAGCCGCAGCATCTCGCCGGCGCGCACCCCCGGGTAGGCGCCGCCGCCCTGCGGCATCACGCCGATCCGGGCGCGCAGCCGCTCGCCGTCGGCCACCGGGTCCAGCCCGAGGACGCTGACCTCGCCGGCGTCCGGCCGCAGGAAGCCCTCGCAGATCTCCACGGTGGTGGTCTTGCCGGCGCCGTTGGGCCCGAGCAGGGTGAGCACCGACGCGGGCGCCAGCACCAGGTCCAGCCCGTCCACGGCGCGCACCCCGCCAGCCGCCGGGCCGTAGTGCTTGACCAGGCCCTGCGCGCACAGCGCTGCCTCGGGGAATGACGGCGTGGGGGGACTCACGGCTCCAGATTCTACGTATCGTCGAAGAAGGTCAGCGCGGGATGCGGTGCCGGATCAGGTACAGCGGGACGAAGAAGATCACCGCTCCGGCGATGAGGGCCATCGGCAGCTGGAAGGCGCGGAAGGCGAAGTCCGACCCGGTGGGCGGGACCAGCAGCGCCACGATCGCGGAGCCGGCCACCGCGAGGCGCCGGTAGCGGATCCGCGCGGTGGAGGCGGCCAGCGGGATCGCCGCCCAGAGCAGGTACCACGGGTGCACCGTGGGGCTCAGCAGCACCACGGCGCCCAGCCCGCACCCCACGCCGGTGATCGGGTCGATCCGCCCGCGCAGCGTCCCGAACAGCAGCCAGACACAGATCACCCCGGCGAGGACGCCGCCGAGCGCGTGGGTCAGCGCGAGCACCTGGTCGGTGTGGTCGCCGAGCCCGGCCAGGATGCCCAGCTGCCCGCCCAGCAGGCCCAGGTCGGTGCTCACCGCCACCCAGCTGCGGATCAGCGTGGGGATGTCCAGCGTGTACACCCAGCCGAAGCCCAGCCCGGTGCCGAACGCCACCGCCGCCGTGACCGGGATGGTGATCCCCGCCATGGCCAGCCCGACCTTGGCCACCTCGCGGAACCCGCCGCCGCGTTCCCTGGCCACCCACATGCCGAGGAAGCCAAGCGCCAGCTCGGCCGGCACCTTGATCCCGGCCGCCAGGGTGATCAGCACGGTGCCGAGCACCCACGATCGGGCCATCCCGATCTCCAGCCCGGCCAGCATCAGCCCGAGCATCAGCGCCTCGTTGTGCACCCCGCTGAACAGGTGGAACAGCACCAGCGGGTTGGCGACGCCGAGCCAGAGCGCGGACCTGGGGTCCAGGTCGAGCCGCTTGGCCAGCCGGGGCAGCGCCCACCAGATCAGGGCCAGCCCGGCGAGCGCCAGCAGCCGGTGCGCGAAGATGCCGAGCACCACGTCGTTCCCGGTCAGCGCGGTGATGCCGCGACCGAGGTAGAGGAACAGCGGGCCGTACGGCGCGGCGGTCGAGCGCCAGATGGTGGGGATGCTGCGGGTCAGCGGGTCGTCCACGCCCAGCGCGTCGGCCGGCCCGAGCTGGTAGGGATCCAGCCCCCTGGCCGCGATCGCGCTCTGTGCCAGGTAGCTGTAGACGTCCTTGCTGAACAGCGGCGGCGCCACGAACAGCGGCAACGCCCACAGCCCCATGGTCCGGGTGATGTAGCCGTGGGCCAGCGGGGTGCCGCCGTTCTGGTCGCGCTTGAGCATCCGGCCCAGCCACAGCCAGCCGAGCACCACCATCGCCATGCCGGCGTAGGTGATCGCGATGGACACCGTGGCGTTGCGCGAGGGCAGCCCCAGCAGCCGCAGCCCGAACGCCGGATTGGGCACCGGCAGCGCGCCCGCGCCCAGCGAGCCGACGGCCATGAGCAGCGAGCCGGTCATGCCGAACCGGCGCACGGCGCGCGCGCTGGGGTGGTGGTTCGGCCTGGTCGGGGCCTGCTCGCGCGGTGGCGCCGCTTCGTGTGAGGTGCTCAGCTCGGGCGCCGCCATGGTGGGAAATCGTATGGCAGACCCGGCCGCGCTCCCTGATCGGGTGGTGCCGGCGACGTGCGCTGTGCCGGCCTGGTCAGTCACGGCGCCGGTGTGGCTGGTCGTCGGGCATATCGATTGGCTCGCTCGCGTCCCGAGCACAGGCATTCGCTGTGTGGTTCAGGTGCGAGCAGGTGCGGTATCAGCTCCCGGATCAAGGTCAGCGGCGACGCCTCCGCGGTACGGTCCTCGGCGCCGGACGGGATGGCGGCCAGGCATGTCGGGCACCGTGGACCGGAAGGGCCGGCGAGGACGCTCGTTCGGAGCATGATCCGGTGACAACCGATGGCCGGTAGTCCGACCGGGCCAGGCTCGGTGGCCGCCGCGATTGCCTCTATCCACACCGCATGGGTGTGTAGGTCGTCGGCGCAGGTCAGCCATACGTAGGGACGCGGGGCGCCGCTCACCGGGTACTCAAGCCCCGCCGAGCACGCTCCCGCCGGGCCGCGCGCTCGGTCATATGGCGGAGTACCCAGAGAACGCCGAATGTCCCGAGGCCGCTGATCAGGACGGTGATGGCGAGCGCGGCGGTCACCTGCCACCACGGCACGATGTCGGATGGTGTCACGGTGATTTAGTGCACCGTCCAGGGATCTTGACAGATACCCCCGACGTCACCCCCGGGCTGCCCCATACTTACCCCAGTGATCCACTCCTAGCGGGAAGACGGAACCGTCGTGGACGCGATGAAAGCGCGGGCTGACAGGGCTGTTGGCGCAAAGATCAGGAAGGCGCGAGAGTCCCGAAAGTGGACGCGATCGCGGCTGGCCAACGAGCTCAACCGCGCCAGCGGGTTGGTTACGACCGCGAAGTACGTGGCCCGATGGGAACTGGGGGAACGGCGTCCCGGCTACGTGTGGGGACCGGTCCTCGAACGCGTCTTGGACCTGGACTTGGACGCGATCGAGTCGCGGGCGCAATCCGCTGCCTTGCCCGCTTCACAGCGTGCCGACCAGCGCCACGGTCATGATCAAACGGACGAGCCCGCCGGCGACGATGCCGTGCATGCGGCCATTCCGCGGCTGCGGCGGGCGCTCGACAGCATTGACCTGCCTGACGACGGGCTCACCCGCTCGAACCGCGAGCTGGTCGGTGAGGTCGCGAGAATGATCGATCACCGGCTCGAGGCCCGTTACGCCGTGCTGGCCTGGCGGTTGCCCAGTTTGATCTCCGAACTCGCAAGGGCCGCCCAGACGAGCGTTGGTCACGACGCGCGCCAGGCCGCCGCGCTGCTCACCCTCGCCTTCCGGGCCGCTGATGGTGTCGCCTACAAGTACGGATACATGGATCTGTCCGCCCGGATCATTGACCTGATGCGGACCTCGGCCATCGCAGCCGAAGATCCGTACCTGCTCGCCGCGGTCTCATACGTACGTACCGAGACCTTCTTCGCCACAGGTGACCTCGCCGTGGCCTCCCGGCTTCTGAACGCCGCAGCGGATGAGCTGCCGTCCGGCCCAGGGGCCGGGGCGGCCGCTGCGGCGGCGTATGGCGCGCTGCACATGCGTGCTGCGGTCGTTGCGGGGCGCGCCGGCAAGCCCGATACCGCACGGGCGCACCTCGATGAGGCCCGCCGCGCCGCTCACCTGGTGCCCGAGGACGTCTATTTCGGTACCGCCTTCGGCCCCTCGTCGGTCCGTGTCCATGAACTCGCGGTGGCCGTCGAACTGGGCGACAGTCCGGCGGCCGTCGAGCGGGCGGCAGCCTGGCACCCGCCCGAGCATCTCCCGGCAGAACGGCGCTCGCACTACTACATCGACCTCGCCCGCGCACAACTCCGACTCGATCACCACGAGGATGTGCTCCTCTGCCTGCACGACGCCCGGGCTATCGCGCCGCTGCACGTCCGTGGACACCCGCAGGTCCACGACACGCTGTCCACCCTGCTGCGCACCTCTCGGTCTACCGATGACCGGCTGCTGGAGATCGCAACCTGGGCTGGTGTGCGCTGACGTTACGCACGAAGCAGCAGATCGGGCAGCTGCGTAAGAGAGTCGATCACCCAGTCCGCGTTCTCTCGGGTGACCGGGTCATCGGACCACAGGTACCCCCATGGTCCTCGCCGGATGATGGCCGCCCGCAGGCCCGCCGCCTTCGCGGGCAGCACATCATTGTGGAGATGGTCGCCGACGTACACGATCTCCTCCGCCCGGCCGGGCGCGGCGCCGATGACCCGTTCGAAGAAGCCCGGGTCTGGCTTGGACACACCCCACTCGCCGGACGTGCCGATGAAATCCACGGGCAGCTCCAGGGCTCGCAGCAGCCGTGCTGCTCGGGCCGTCTGGTTGCCGGCGATGCCCACCCACAGGCCACCGGCCCGTAGCGCCGCCAAACCGGATCGGACGTCGGGGTAGAGATCAGTCTCGTCGATGTGCTCACCGCGGCCGGCTTCCTCCCGCCGCCGGCGCTCGCGGGTCAGGTCGAAGCCGGGGCGGAAGTACTGGAACGTCTCGGCGTTGTCCCGGCCCATCACGGTGACGGCACCGAGCACGGCCGAGAACGTGTGTCGAGGGACACTGATCCAGTCCGCCCAGGCTCCCCACTCGCGCGAGTCGTCCAGCAGCGTTTCACCCACGTCGAACACGACGGCGCGCACCATGCCCCACTTCTACGTCACCGAAGCTCGACGGCCGAGCCAGGACACGCCCGCAGCCCTCCATGGGCGGCGGCTTGACAGTCCGGTAAGGGGAGGGTCGACGATCGCCGCCGTGAGCGTGCTGCTGACGATCGGCGACTTCTCCCGCATGACGTACCTGAGCGTGAAGGCGCTGCGGCACTATCACAAGATCGGCCTGCTGGAGCCCGCCGAGGTGGACCGGCACAGCGGATACCGGCTCTACCGGCCCTCGCAGGTCGCCACCGCGCAGGTGATCCGGCGGCTGCGGGACCTGGGCATGCCGCTGGACGCGGTGGGGGAGGTGCTGGCCGCGCCCGACCTGGACGCCCGCAACGCCGCGATCGCCGAGCACCTGCGGCGGATGGAGCGGCAGCTCGACGAGCTGCGCGGCACCGTCGCCTCGCTGCGAGTGCTGCTGGAGCGGCCGTCGGTGCCGATCGAGGTCGAGTACCGGTCGGTGCCGAGCGTCCGGGTGCTCGCCATCGAGGGGCGGGTCGGCATGGCGGACTCGGGCGCCTGGCTGCTCGCGGCGCGCGACGAGCTGCGCGCGGCGGTCCCGAACTCGCGGCGGGCCGGAACGGACGGGGCGCTGTACTTCGCCGACTTCTTCCAGTCCGACGCCGGCCGGGTGACCGCGTTCGTTCCCGTCACCGACCCGGTACGTGCGAGCGGGCGGGTCGAGACGGGAGAGCTGCCGGCCGCCGAGCTGGCGGTGACGGTGCACAGCGGTCCGGCCTCGGACGTGGACCGCACGTACGGGGCGCTGGGCACGTTCGTCGCCGAGCGGGCGATCGGGGTGGAGGGTCCGATCCGGGAGCACTACCTGGTCGGCGCCGACGACACCGAGGTCGAGCAGCGGCATCGCACCGAGGTGTGCTGGCCGGTGTTCCGCACCGGCCACGGGTGAGCGAAGGCGGTCACGGCGCGGGGCGGTCGGGCAGCAGCCGGCTCGCGGCCGCGACCCCCGCCAGCAGGCAGGCTAGTTCCACCATCGCCAGCGCGAACGCCCTGTCGTACCCGGCGGGCGCGGCGTGGAAGAAGATGGCCCCGGTGACCGCCAGGCCGACGGTGTTGCCGGCCTGCTGCATGGTGGACAGCGCCCCGGAGACCACCCCGGACCGTCGGGGGCCGGCATGCGCCAGGACGGTCATGGTCAGCGGGGTGAGGCACAGCCCGATCCCGACCCCCACCAGCACCAGCGGCACGAACAGCGCCTCGACCGGCCCCCTGGCGCAGGCCGCCAGCGCGGCGAACCCGGCGGCCAGCACCAGCGCGCCGACGGTGATCACCACCCGGCCCCGGCGGCGGGTCAGCGCGGGCGCGCGCAGCGAGACCACCAGGTAGGCCAGGGCCTGCACGGCGAACACCGCGCCGGTCGCGGTCGGGGACAGACCCAGGCCACACTGCAGGTACAGCGCCAGTACCAGGTAGAACGGCGCCTGACAGCACCAGAAGGCGAACTGCACGGCCAGGCCGGTGCCCAGCGCCCGGTTGCGCACCAGCACCGGGTCGCACAGCGGGTCACGATCTCGCGCCGCGCGCTGCTGGGCGACGAACGCCGCGCCGGCCGCCGGGGCGGCGGCCAGGCTCACCCACGTCCAGGCCGGCCACCCCTCGGCGGGACCCTGGATCAACGGCAGCGCCACCGCCAGTAGCGTGAGGCACAGCAGGCCCATGCCCACCGGATCGAGCGCCCTGACCCGCTCGGCGGCGCGCGACTCCGGGACCAGCCGGCGGGCCAGCACCAGGGCCGAGGCGGTGACCGGGAGGTTGACCAGGAAGATGGCTCGCCAGCCCAGCCCGGCGATGTCGAGGTCGACCAGCGCCCCGCCCACCAGCTGGCCCCCGGCCGCCGCCACCCCCATCACGGCCCCGTAGACGCCGATCGCCCGAGCCCGGGCGGCGCCGGTGTAGAGCACCCCCACGATCGCCAGCACGGTCGGGCTGACCAGCGCGGCGCCCACCCCCTGCACGACCCGGGACGCGATCAGCACCGCCGCACCGGGCGCGAGCCCGCACCCCGCCGAGGCCACCGGCGAACACCGCCACCCCGACCATGAACACCCTGCGCCGCCCGACCTGGTCCGCGACCCGCCCGGCAGTGATCAACAGCACCGTGAAGCTCGCGCCATACCCCGCGACCACCCACTCCAGCTCCGCCGACCCGGCGTGCAGGTCGGCCTGGATGGCCGGCAGGGCCACCGCGACCGCGAAGAGTCCAGCACCAGCAGCGCGGTGCCGGACATCAGCACCGGCAGCGCCCACCACCGTCCCGCCATGGCCTCCAGGTGTGGACCCTCCCCGTGGAGGAGGGTCAAGCCTGGGCGCCACGCGAAGACGCAAAGGAGAACACCATGCGTGACCGAGACGGACTGCCCGGACTCCTGCACAGCGCGGAACCCCGCCCCGAGCTGGCCTCCGACCTGCACCTGTTCGGCCGGTTCGCCGGCGCGTGGCGGCTGGAGTGCAGCTTCGACATTCCCGCCGGGCGCCCGCCGATGTCCGGCGTGCTCCGGTTCGGCTGGGTCCTCGGCGGTCGCGCGGTCCAGGACGTGTGGGCCGTGCCCGGACCCGACGACCCCGCGGAAGGCACCGCACCGGGCTTCTTCGGGACCACGGTCCGGTTCTACGACGCCACCCTCGGCGCCTGGCGTTCGACCTGGATCGACCCGCCGAACAACCGGGTCCGCCGCTTCATCGGCCGCCCGGTCGGCCCGGACATCGAGCTGGTCAGCGACGAGGAACAGCCCGCGCTGCGCTGGCGGTTCACCGACATCACCCCGGACTCCTTCACCTGGACGGGCGAGCGCTCGACCGAGGCGTCGTCGGCCTGGACCCGCCAGCTGAGAATGCGCGCAACCCGGGTCAGGGAGTGAGGCCGGTCACCCCTCGGAGGGTCCGGCTTGGACGTGCGCCGGGAAATAGGCAACACTGGTGTTGTGAAAACCACCGGGGCGCCACCACGCGAGGCCGAGGGGCCGGCGCGTGAGGTCCGCGATGTCCTGGTGCCGTCCCCGACGCCCGCCGAGGGCGCCCGGGGAGCGGGGACCGACGGCGGTACCCGGGTCGCGGTGGCCAGGCTGCTGCTCGAACGCGGCCCGATCACGGCCGTCGACGTGGCCGCCGAGCTGGAGCTGAGCGCGCCGGCCGTGCGCCGGCACCTGGACGCGCTGATCGCGCACGGCGAGGCGACCACCCGCGAGGCGCCCAGGCGCGGCCGCAGGGGCCGGGGGCGTCCTGCCCGGCTGTTCCTGCTCACCGAGGCCGGTCGGGTGCGGTTCGGCCACGGCTACGACGACCTGGCGGTGGCCGCGCTGCGGTACCTGGCCGAGACGTCCGGGCGCTCGGCCGTGCGCTCGTTCGCCGAGCGGCGCGCCGCCGAGCTGGTCGCCGGCGAGCGGGCCAGCATCACCTCGCGGGCCACCGTGGCCGGACGCGCCGCCGCGCTGGCCGCCACGCTGACCGCCCAGGGCTACGCCGCCGGCACCCAGAGCACCGGCAGCGGACAGCAGTTGTGCCAGCACCACTGCCCGGTCGCGCACGTCGCCGCCCAGTTCCCGGAGCTGTGCGAGGCGGAGACGATGGCGTTCGCCGAGCTGCTCGGCACCCACGTGCAGCGGCTGGCCACCATCGCGCGCGGGGACGCCGCGTGCACCACCCACGTCCCGCTCGGGGTCGTCGACGGTTTCGCCAGGAAGGGCGAGCCGGCGGGGCCCGAGCGGATCACACCCACCACAACATCCCGAAAGGGAGGCAGCGCGTATGACTACCGCTCCTGAGCGGACAGCCACGCCGGCCGAGCCACTGACCCAGGAGGAGACGATCGCCTCCCTGGGCAAGTACGCGTTCGGCTGGGCGGACTCCGACGAGGCCGGCGCGAGCGCCCGCCGCGGCCTGTCGGCCGAGGTCGTCGCGGACATCTCGGCCAAGAAGAACGAACCGGAGTGGATGCTCGAGAGCCGTCTCAAGGCGCTGCGGCTGTTCGACCGCAAGCCCATGCCCCACTGGGGCGCGGACCTGTCCGGCATCGACTTCGACAACATCAAGTACTTCGTCCGGTCCACCGAGAAGCAGGCCAGCTCGTGGGAGGACCTGCCGGACGACATCAAGAACACCTACGACAAGCTGGGCATCCCGGAGGCGGAGAAGGCCCGGCTGGTCGCCGGCGTCGCCGCCCAGTACGAGTCAGAGGTCGTCTACCACAAGATCCGTGAGGACCTCGAGGAACAGGGCGTCATCTTCCTGGACACCGACACCGGGCTGCGCGAGCACCCGGAGCTGTTCGAGAAGTACTTCGGCTCGGTCATCCCGCACGGGGACAACAAGTTCTCCGCGCTCAACGGGGCCGTCTGGTCCGGCGGGTCGTTCATCTACGTGCCGCCGGGCGTGCACGTGGAGATCCCGCTGCAGGCCTACTTCCGGATCAACACCGAGAACATGGGCCAGTTCGAGCGGACGCTGATCATCGTCGACGAGGGCGCCTACGTGCACTACGTCGAGGGCTGCACCGCGCCGATCTACTCCTCGGACTCGCTGCACTCCGCGGTGGTCGAGATCGTGGTGAAGAAGGGCGGCCGCTGCCGCTACACCACCATCCAGAACTGGTCGAACAACGTCTACAACCTGGTCACCAAGCGGGCCAAGGCCGAAGAGGGCGCGACCATGGAGTGGGTCGACGGCAACATCGGCTCCAAGGTCACCATGAAGTACCCGGGCGTGATGCTGATGGGCGAGCACGCCAAGGGTGAGGTGCTCTCGATCGCGTTCGCCGGCGAGGGCCAGCACCAGGACGCCGGCGCCAAGATGACGCACCTGGCGCCGAACACCAGCTCCACGATCATCTCCAAGTCCGTGGCCAGGGGCGGCGGGCGCACCTCGTACCGGGGCCTGATCCGGGTGAACCCGAGGGCGAAGCACTCGCGCTCGACGGTCAAGTGCGACGCGCTGCTGGTGGACACCATCAGCCGCAGCGACACCTACCCGTACAACGACATCCGCACCGACGACGTGACCATGGGCCACGAGGCCACCGTGTCCAAGGTCAGCGAGGACCAGCTCTTCTACCTGATGAGCCGGGGCCTCACCGAGGACGAGGCGATGGCCATGGTGGTGCGCGGGTTCGTCGAGCCGATCGCCCGCGAGCTGCCCATGGAGTACGCGCTGGAGCTGAACAGGCTGATCGAGCTGCAGATGGAGGGTTCTGTCGGATGACGGCTCCGGAAGTTGCGGGGTTGGCGCCGGAGTTGTCCGGCGCGAAGGAAGGCTCCGGCGAGGTCCCCGTCGCGAGCGCGGGGGAGCGGTTCACCTCCTACGACGTGGATGCGTTCGAGGTTCCCGGCGGGCGCGAGGAGAACTGGCGGTTCACCCCGATGCGCCGGCTGCGCGGGTTGCACAGCGTCGACCCAGACACCGCGAAGCTGGACGGCACCGCCGAGATCACCGTCGGCCCCGGTGAGGGCGTGACGGTGGAGACGGTGGCCGCCGCCGACCCTGCCGCGGACCCGCGCATTGGCGAGGCCGGCACGCCGGCCGACCGGGTCGCGGCGCTGGCCTGGTCGGGGGCGCCGAAGGCCACGGTGGTCACGCTGGACGGCGTGACCGAGCCGGTGCCGATCACGGTGACCGGCCCCGGCGTCGAGCAGGCCGCGCTGGCCCACCTTCAGATCAGGGTCACCACGCACACCGAGGCGGTGGTGGTGCTCGACTACGCGGGCTCCGGCGCGCTGGCCGACAACCTGGAGGTGGTGCTCGCCGACGCGGCCAGGCTGACCCTGGTGGTGATCGACGACTGGGCCGACGACGGCGTGCACGTGGGCGCCCAGCACCTGCTGGTCGGCCGGGACGCCACGCTGCGGGTGAACACCGTGAGCCTGGGCGGCGACCTGGTGCGGATCAGCCCGACGGTGCGCTTCGCCGGCCCCGGTGGAGACGCCGAGCTGGCCGGGCTGAGCTTCGCCGACACCGGCCAGCACCTGGAGCACCGGCTGCTGGTCGACCACGCGGTTCCGCACTGCCGGTCGAACGTGATCTACAAGTCCGCGCTGCAGGGGGACGACGCGCACACCGTCTGGATCGGTGACGTGCTGATCAGGGCGGCGGCCGAGGGCACCGAGACCTTCGAGCTGAACCGCAACCTGCTGCTCACCGAGGGCGCCCGCGCCGACTCGGTGCCGAACCTGGAGATCGAGACCGGCGAGATCGCCGGCGCCGGGCACGCCAGCGCCACCGGCCGGTTCGACGACGAGCAGCTGTTCTACCTGCGCTCCCGGGGCATCCCGGAGGCGATCGCGCGCCGGCTGGTGGTGCGCGGGTTCTTCAACGAGATCATCAACCGGATCTCGGTGCCGGAGGTACGGGAACGGCTGGAGGCCGCCGTCGAGGCCGAGCTGGCCGCGATCGAGCACTGACGAGCACGTTCCCACCACACACTTTGGAGCACGCACACACATGTCCACCCTGGAGATCAAGGACCTACACGTCGACGTGGCCACCGGCGACGACGGCGCGAAGGAGATCCTGCGCGGCGTCGACCTGACCGTCCGGTCCGGCGAGACGCACGCGATCATGGGCCCGAACGGGTCCGGCAAGTCCACGCTGGCCTACGCGATCGCCGGCCACCCCAAGTACGAGGTCACCTCCGGCCAGGTGCTGCTGGACGGCGAGGACGTGCTGGCGATGAGCGTGGACGAGCGCGCCCGCGCCGGGCTGTTCCTGGCCATGCAGTACCCGGTCGAGGTGCCCGGCGTGTCGATGTCGAACTTCCTGCGCAGCGCGGCCACCGCCATCCGGGGCGAGTCGCCCAAGCTGCGGACCTGGGTCAAGGAGGTCAAGCAGGCCTACGCCGACCTGGAGATCGACCCGGCGTTCGCCGAGCGCAGCGTGAACGAGGGCTTCTCCGGTGGGGAGAAGAAGCGCCACGAGGTGCTGCAGCTGTCGCTGCTCCAGCCGAAGATCGCGGTGCTCGACGAGACCGACTCCGGGCTGGACGTGGACGCGCTGCGGGTCGTCTCCGAGGGCGTCAACCGCTACCGGGAGAGCGGCGAGGTCGGCGTCCTGCTGATCACGCACTACAGCCGGATCCTGCGGCACATCCACCCCGACGTGGTGCACGTGTTCGCCGGCGGGCGGATCGCGGCCTCCGGCGGCGCCGAGCTGGCCGACGAGCTGGAAGCCGACGGCTACGTCCGCTACACCGGCACGCCCTCGGCCGCCCGGTAAACGAGGAGGAGGCGTCATGGTGGCACCACTCACCGCGCTCGATGTCGCCAAGCTGCGCGCGGACTTCGCCGTGCTGTCCCGCACCGTGCGCGAGGACCGCCCGCTGGTGTACCTGGACTCCGGGGCCACCTCGCAGCGCCCGCGCCAGGTGCTCGACGCCGAGCGGGCCTTCCTGGAGCAGCACAACGGGCCGCCGCACCGGGGCTCGCACCAGCTCTCCGAGGAGGCCACCGACGCCTACGAGTCGGCCAGGGCGCGCATCGCCGCGTTCGTCGGCGCCGAGCCCGGCGAGGTGGTGTTCACCAAGAACGCCACCGAGGGCGTCAACCTGGTCGCCTACGCGATGAGCAACGCCGCCGCGCCCGCTTCCGAGCCGGCCGCCGAGCGGTTCGCCCTCGGCCCCGGCGACGAGATCGTCATCACCGAGATGGAGCACCACTCGAACCTGGTGCCCTGGCAGGAGCTGTGCCGGCGCACCGGGGCCACCCTGCGCTGGTTCGGTGTGACGCCCGACGGCCGGCTCGACCTGGACTCCGACCCGATCACCGAGCGCACCAAGCTGGTGGCGTTCGTGCACCAGTCCAACGTGGTGGGCACCGTCAACCCGGTCGAGGAACTGGTCCGGCGGGCGCACGCGGTGGGCGCGCTGGTGTTGCTGGACGCCGCCCAGTCGGTGCCGCACGCCCCGGTCAACCTGGCCGCGCTCGGCGTGGACTTCGCGGTGTTCTCCGGGCACAAGATGCTCGGCCCGTCCGGCGTCGGGGTGCTCTACGGGCGCGAGGAGCTGCTGGCCGCGATGCCGCCGTTCCTGTCCGGCGGCTCGATGATCGAGCTGGTCCGGATGGAGGGCACCACGTACGCGCCGCCGCCGCAGCGGTTCGAGGCCGGCGTGCCGATGACCTCGCAGGCGGTCGGCCTGGCCGCCGCCGTGGACTACCTGAGCGGGATCGGCATGGAGGCGGTCGCCGAGCACGAGCGCGAGCTGACCGCCGCGGCCCTGACCGGCCTCGGCGCCATCGACGGGGTGCGCATCATCGGGCCCACGGACCTGGCGGAGCGCGGCGGCGCGGTGTCGTTCGTCGTGGACGGCATCCACGCCCACGACGTCGGCCAGGTGCTCGACGACAGGGGCGTCGCGGTCCGGGTCGGCCACCACTGCGCGTGGCCGCTGCACCGCCGCTTCCAGGTGGCCGCGACCGTGCGCGCCACGTTCGCCGTGTACAACACGCTGGACGAGGTGGACGCGCTGGTCCAGGGCGTGCGGGCGGCCCAGAAGTTCTTCGGGACGGCGTGACCGGTGAGACTTGACCAGATGTACCAGGAGATCATCCTGGACCACTATCGCAACCCGCACGGCGCCGGGCTGCGGGAGCCGTTCGACGCGGAGTCCTTCCAGGTCAACCCCACCTGCGGGGACGAGGTCACGCTGCGCGTCGTGATCTCCGACGCCACCGTGGCCGACGTGTCGTACGACGCGCTGGGCTGCTCGATCAGCCAGGCGGCCACGTCCGTGCTCACCGACCTGGTGGTCGGGCGCAGCGTCGAGGAATCCCTGCGCATCCTGGACGCGTTCCAGGAGATGGTGCAGAGTCGGGGCGAGGTGGAGCCGGACGAGGACGTGCTGGGCGACGGCGTGGCGTTCGCCGGGGTCGCCAAGTACCCGGCCCGGGTGAAGTGCGCGCTGCTCGGCTGGATGGCGTTCAAGGACGCGGTGGTGCGGGTCACCGACAGCCCAGAAGCGAACGGAGCAAAGCAATGACCGCAGACATCACGCGCGGCGCGGCTGGCATGCCCGAACCGCCGGCCCCCCGGGCGGACACCCCGAGCCTGGACGACCTCGAAGAGGCGATGCGCGACGTCGTCGACCCCGAGCTGGGCATCAACGTGGTCGACCTCGGGCTGGTCTACGACATCCGGGTGGAGGACCGGGTCGCCGTCCTGGACATGACGCTGACCTCGGCGGCCTGCCCGCTCACCGACGTGATCGAGGACCAGACCAGGGCCGCGCTGGTCAGCTCGCCCGGCGGCGGCCTTGTCGAGGACGTCAAGATCAACTGGGTCTGGATGCCGCCGTGGGGTCCCGACAAGATTACCGAGGACGGCCGCGAGCAGCTGCGCGCGCTCGGCTTCACCGTCTGAGTTATCACACCATCGGTGCAGGTCGCGGCGATTCAAGTTGCGATCTGCGCCGAAGCGCACTTATATGACGTGGAGCACGCGCCCCCTACGCTGGTACCGTCCGAGCACGCCAGAAGTACTACTTCGGTAGCAACTCTCGGCGGTACGACCTGCCGGCCCATCGAGAACCCGCAGGTCACGACCACACCTCGTTCTTCCGGCTGGACCGACATCCACCATAAGAAGGAGATGGATCGGTCCGTGAGAGGGACGACTCCGTCGCGCTCGCGCGGCAGGCTCAATGACTGAGCGGCGGTATCGCTCAGTCGTTGAGGGGGTAATGCAGTGTTCGTCGCGAAGGTCCCGCTAGAAGGCGGAGGTGGCACCGCGAACGACTCGCGGTACGGATGGACGCCGGATCTCGGTGCGTTGCTCGCCGCCGCACCGGCCGCCGATGTCCAGTTGCCGTGCCGCACCGATGACGCGGACCTCTGGTTCGCCGAGCGGCCCGACCAGCTCGGCCGGGCGCAGGCGCTGTGCCGGGAGTGCCCGATCCGTCAGCAGTGCCTGGCCGGGGCGCTCGATCGCCGCGAACCATGGGGGGTATGGGGCGGCGAGATCTTCGAGCGCGGCCGGGTGGTCCCGTTCAAGCGGGGTCGGGGCCGCCCGGCCAAGGTCAAGCCGTTCCAGGAGCCGACTGTCGCCTGAGCCGCCGCCGGCGAGGCGGGGCGCCGGTGCCTGGGGCGGCGGGGGCGAGCGCCCAGGCGTGCAGGTTCCGGTAGCCGCGCACCGCCAGCGGCCGGCGGGTCCGTAGCTGGAACCGGGCATCCTCGCCGAGCGCCTCGGCCAGGTTTCGATCCACCAGTGCAGTGCCGGGCCGGGCGTGGGCGGTCAGCCGCGCGGCGATGTTGACGGCCTCGCCGTAGACGTCGCCGAACAGGGTCACCACCGGCCCGACGGCCAGCCCGATGCGCACGTCCGGCAGCGTGTCCGACTCGGTGAGCCGCCGCAGCAGGTGCAGCGCGATCTCCGCGCCGCCCTCGGGCCGGTCGGCGACGAACAGCACCTCGTCGCCGACGGTCTTGACCACCCGGCCGTGCCCGGTGGCGACCACCTCGGCCGTGATCCCCTGGAAGTCCTCGATCAGCTCGGTGAGCTCGGCGGGACGCAGCCGGCGGGTGGCCCTGGTGAACCCGACGATGTCCGCGAACCCGACGGTCAGCTCCCGGGTCTGCGACTCGTCGGGGTCCGAGGCGAGCAGCCGCCCCGCCGCGGCGGCCAGGTGCCGGCGCCACACGTAGGTCTGCGTCTCCTCGAGCAGCGGCAGCACCCGCTTCGCGACGCCCATCACCCGCCGCGGATCCGGCCCGTCGCCACCGTTCCCGCCGCTCACCCGCTGGTAGAGCATCTCGATCTGCCAGTCGGCGAGCCCGGCCATCGCCTGCCCGATGGACCGGCTGACCGCCTCCTCGACGTCGGCGGGCACCAGGCCGGCCGCGCGCAGCCGGTCCAGCTGCCGCACCGCCTCCCGGTCGCCGTCGGTGAACACCACGGCGTCGTCGTCGACGTCGGCGAAGCCGAGCGAGCGCCACAGCCGCGCCGCCAGCTCGCGGGACATGCCCGTGTCCGCGATCAGCTGGGTCCGGGTGTACCGCCGCGGCCCACCCAGGATCAGCTCTTCCACCCGCCGGTACAGCTCGTCCCGGTCCTCGGCGCGGCCCCCGATGCCGAACAGCCGGGCTATCCCGCCCAGCCAACCCCCGTCGGGGGAGGACAAAGCTCTGTTCTTCGCCTCACTCGCCGGCGGGGCTGGATGAGCGCTCTCCGGGTGGTTGCTCTTCACTCGGTGCGGGTCGCGCTCATGTGGTGTGCACGATGAGCACATCCACCCCGGACCGGCGGGCCACGCTCTGCGGCACCGAGCCCAGGATCCGCCCGCTGAGGGTGTTCAGCCCGACGTTGCCGACCACCAGCAGGTCGGCCTCGCGCTCGCTGACGGCGTGGCCGAGCACGTCGACGGGGTTGCCCTCCAGGGCCAGGGTGTCGATCTTGGTGGCCCCGGCGGACCGGGCCCTGGCCGCCGCGTCCCGCAGCGTGGTCTCCGCCGGCGCCGAGCCGACGACCTGGTATGCCTCGTCCTTGAGGGTGTCCGCGGCCGCGTCCACCTCTTCCCGGCTGGCGGGCTCGTACGCGCACACGATGACCAGCTCGGCCCCGCTGTCGCCGGCCAGCGCGCCGGCGCGGTCCACCGCCCGGAACGAGGTGTCCGAGCCGTCGGTGCCGACGACGACCTTCTGGTAGGAGCCCATGGGGAAGCCCTCCGTCTTCGCAGTAAGACGCTGTGCCGCCGGACGCTACCTCACACTGCTCCATGTGGTGGACGCGGGAGCCCGCTGACCAGCAGCGCTGACCCCATCAGGCGAAGCCTCAGCGGCCAGCCGGTGGTGTGGAACAACCCGGCCATGGCCGCGGCGGTCCCTGCCGGGTCCGTCCGCCCGCTCAGGTAGGCGCGGTGGTGGCGCGCCGGCAGCGCGAAGAAGCCCTCGAAGAACGCCGGCAGCGACTCGGCGGGCAGCCGCAGCAGGGCCTCCAGGCCGCGCCGGCGCAGCAGGTGCACGGCGCGCGCGGCGGGCGGCCAGACCACCGCCCGTGCCCCGGCCAGCGCGGCGTCCGGGCCGTGAGCCAGCCCGTCGGCGATGGCGAGGGCCACCGAGGGGGCCAGCTGGAGGGCGGCGGCGAGCTGGTAGCCGGTCGCCGGGTGGGTGAGCGGGGCGGCGGCGCCGAAGCCGAGCACCCCGGGCGCCCGGTGGCGCGGCAGGTCCAGCGGGAAACGGACCAGCTCGCGCTCCGCATCGGCGGGCGGTGTGATGCGGTGGGCGGCCAGGCGCGCGGACAGCCGGGCGGCCAGGGTGGCGAAGTCCAGCCCGGGGCGCCGCGCCAGCGAGGTCTCCTCCAGCAGCACCCGCCCGGCGCCGAGCGGCACCGCGTACAGGAACGTCGGCGACCCCCGGCCGGGCACCTGGCGCCAGTCCATGAACAGCGCCTCGCCCTCGGCGAGCACCGGCGCGGCGACCTCGGCCGGCACCACGATCCCGACGGCCGCCTGCTGGGCGTGCGGACGCCTCGACCGCGGTCCGGCCAGCGGTTGCGCCGGGCCGCCGGCGTCGATCACCACCCCGGCCGGCGGCAGCGCACCCGGCCGTACCCGCCCGCGCTCGACCTCGACGCCGCCGGCCTCCAGTCGTTCGTCCAGGTGGCGGCGCAGTGCGGGCACGTCGAGCACGGCGTAGTCCCGGTGCAGTCGATGCGAGGTGCGCGCGACCGCCCGGCCCGGCACGCTCGCCGCGACCACCGACCGCGCCAGCCCGACCGGCAGCTCGTCCAGCCAGGCCCCGTAGGTGGCGCGCCAGGGCCGCTCCGGCGCCGGGTCGAGCAGGCGGGTGCGCAGCCCGCGCGCGCCGCACGCGGCCGCCACCGCCCGCCCCGCCGGCCCACCGCCGACCACCAGCACGTCCAGCACGGTCGGCGCCCGGTGCCGAGGTCAGCCGGCGGTGCCGGTGGACAGCACGCCGCCGTCCACCCGGACGGTCTCCCCGGTGATCCAGGACGCCGCGTCCGAGACCAGGAACCCGACCAGCCGGGCCACGTCCTCCGGGGTGCCGAGGCGCTTCATCGGGTAGGTGTCGGCCAGCTGCCGCTCGCGGCCCTCGTACAGCGCGGTGGCGAACTTGGTCTTGACCACGGCCGGGGCCACCGCGTTGACCCGGATGCCCGGCCCGAGCTGCCAGGCCAGCTCCTCGGTCAGCCGGATGATCGCCGCCTTGGCCGCCCCGTACGCCGCGATCAGGCCGGTGGAGCGGAACCCGGCCACCGAGGCCAGGTTCACCACCGCGCCGCCGTGCTCGCCCATCCACGCCTTGTGGGCCTGCTGCAGGTAGCCCAGCCCGGCCACCACGTTGATGTCGAACACCTTGCGCACCGCGTCCAGGTCGGCCTCCATCAGCGGGCCGTAGACCGGGTTCACCCCCGCGTTGTTCACCAGGATGTCCAGGCTGCCGAAGCGCCGCACGGTGGTGGCCACCGTCTCCTCCCGCGACGCCGCGTCGCCGGCGTGGCCGGGCAGGCCGAGCACCCGGGCCGCCCCGTCCGGCACGGTCTCGGCCAGCGCGGCCGCCGACGCGGCGAGCGGCTCGGCCTTGCGGGCGGTGATCGTCACCGAGGCGCCTCGGGAGAGCAGCTCGGCGGCGATGGCGTAGCCGATGCCCTGGCTGCCGCCGGTGACCAGCGCGACGCGGCCGGTCAGGTCAGGGGGTGGCGTGATCGCGGTCATGGACTCCGAGCCTAAATGGCGTGCGGGGTTCCCTTACACTGGAGGGCGTGGTCCGGACGAGCTAAGAGGCCGGGATGCCCACCCGCTACGGCGGGCGGGCCGTGTAGCCATGTCCGCGACCTGTAGGGGAGTTTCAACCCGGATGATTACCGCAACCGATCTCGAGCTGCGTGCTGGCGCGCGCACCCTGGTCGCCGGCGCGACCCTGCGCGTCGCCCCGGGTGACCGGATCGGGCTGGTCGGGCGCAACGGCGCCGGCAAGACCACCACGATGCGCGTGCTGGCCGGCGAGGGCCAGCCGTACGGCGGCGCGGCCACCGCGTCCAGCCCCGTCGGCTACCTGCCGCAGGACCCGCGCGAGGGCGACCTCACCGTCACCGCCAAGGACCGGGTGCTCTCCGCGCGCGGCCTCGACCAGCTGCTGCGCGAGATGGAGAAGGCGCAGTCCGCGATGGCCGAGCTGGTGGACGGCCCGGAGCGGGACCGCGCGGTGCGCGAGTACGGGCGGATCGAGGAGCGGTTCGCCGCGCTCGGCGGGTATGCCTCGGAGAGCGAGGCGGCCCGGATCTGCAGCCACCTCGGCCTGCCCGACCGGGTGCTGGAGCAGACCCTGTCCACGCTCTCCGGCGGCCAGCGCCGTCGGGTGGAGCTGGCCCGCATCCTGTACGCGGCCAGCGACGCCGGCTCCGGCGGCCGCTCGGCCACCACGCTGCTGCTCGACGAGCCGACCAACCACCTCGACGCCGACTCGATCACCTGGCTGCGCAGCTTCCTGCAGCGCCACGAGGGCGGCCTGGTGGTGATCAGCCACGACACCGAGCTGCTGGCCGCCGTGGTGAACAAGGTGTGGTTCCTGGACGCCACCCGCAGCGAGATCGACGGCTACAACATGGGCTGGCAGCGCTACCTGGACGCCCGCGCCACCGACGAGAAGCGCCGCCGCCGCGAGCGGGCCAACGCGGAGAAGAAGGCCGCCGCGCTGCACCTGCAGGCGGCCAAGATGGGCGCCAAGGCGACCAAGGCGGTGGCCGCCAAGAACATGGCCCGCCGGGCCGACACGCTGCTCGCCAACCTGGAGCCGACCAGGCAGAACGACAAGGTCGCGAAGATCCGATTCCCGGAGCCGGCGGCCTGCGGGCGCACCCCGCTGACCGCCGAGGGGCTGGCCAAGTCGTACGGCTCGCTGGAGGTCTTCGCCGGGGTGGACCTCGCGGTGGACCGGGGCAGCCGGGTGGTGGTGCTCGGGCTCAACGGCGCCGGCAAGACCACGCTGCTGCGCCTGCTCGCCGGCGAGGAGGAGGCGGACAGCGGCCAGGTGGTGCCCGGGCACGGCCTGCGGCTGGGCTACTACGCCCAGGAGCACGACACCCTGGACCTGGACGCGACCGTCTGGGAGTGCGTGCGCCACGCCGCCCCGGACGCGCCCGAACAGCGGCTGCGCACCCTGCTCGGCGCGTTCCTGTTCTCCGGTGACCAGCTCGACCAGCCGGCCGGCACCCTGTCCGGCGGGGAGAAGACCAGGCTGGCGCTGGCCGGGCTGGTCAGCTCGGCGGCCAACGTGCTGCTGCTCGACGAGCCGACCAACAACCTGGACCCGGTCAGCCGGGAGCAGGTGCTGGACGCGCTGCGCCGCTACGAAGGCGCCGTGGTGCTGGTGACCCACGACCCGGGCGCCGCCCGCGCGCTCAACCCGGAGCGGGTGATCCTGCTCCCTGACGGCACCGAGGACCACTGGTCGCAGGAGTACCTCGACCTGGTCACGCTGGCCTGATCCGGCCCGATCTGGGCCTGATCACCCGAACGCGCGCAATGATCACCCGGACGCGAAAGCCATTCGGCCGAACCGTTCGCCGATCTCTGTGTGGATCACCTTCCGTTGATCGGGTCCGGTGGATCATCATGTCGCCAGGAGGGGATCTGTCGGAAAGATCCTCGCATCGGCGAAGGAGGGCCGACCGCGTGGCCGACCTGAAGAAGGGTGCTCGCATCACAGGCACCCAGCGCGACAAGTTAGCCAACGACCTGAAGAAGAAGTACGAGAAGGGCGCCAGCATCCGGGCGCTTGCCGAGCAGACCGGGCGCTCGTACGGCTTCGTTCATCGTGTTCTGAGCGAAACGGGGGTACAGCTGCGCGGCCGGGGCGGGGCCACCCGCACCAAGAAGAAGTAGGTCGCGGACCACACGTGACGTGTTCTCGCCTCACTCGCCGGCGGGGCTGAGGAGCGCTCGGCGCGCTGTTCGGCTTCGTCTCGGTGTGGGTCGCGCTGTGCTGTGGCGGCCGGGCTGACCGGGTGGTTCGCCCGCCGCACGCAATTGTTGACTTGCCAATCAGTGGCAAGAATGCCTTGCTCGGGCTTCGGATGTACATCCACGCGTACCGATCCTGTGCGGATCCTGTGCGCGCGAGCGGATTGTCCGATCCGATTCCACTGAGTGAGAGCTAAGTCGCATTCTCGGTTTCGTGCGCGCACCGCGGCCGGAGGAATTCATTCCGACCGGGTCGGTGAGCGGCGTGCGGTGAGCGCCGGGACGGCCAGTAGCGCGGTGGCGCAGGCGATGCCGACGGCTGTGCGCATGCCGGTCGGGGTGTAGCCGGACAGCGCCCAGGACACCGTCGCGACCGCCGGCCCGAGCGCGATGCCGAGCTGGCGGGCCATGCTGGTGGCCGAGGCCGCGGTGGCGAGCAGCCGGGGTGGGGTGGCCGCCATGGCGGCCGCCAGGTTCGGTCCGTTGAACAACCCGGCCCCGGCGCCGAGCACGGCCAGCCGCCACGCCACGTCGCCCGGCGCCCACTCCGCGTCCAGCGGGGCCAGCAGCCCGACGCCCAGCGCCGCGAGCACCGCCCCCGCGAGGGCGGTCCTCCTGGCGCCCCAGCGGTCGGCCAGCACGCCGCCGATCGGCCCGGCCGCCGCGGTGGCCACCGCGAACGCGAGCAGCGTCAGGCCGACCACCGCGACCGGCTCGCCGAGCACCCCCTGCAGGTAGAACGGCGCGACGAACTGGACCAGCCCGATCGGGAGCATGGCGGCGAGCAGCGCCAGCAGCGGGCCGGCCAGGCCGGGCGCGCGCACCAGCGCCACCACCGGACCGGCCGAGGGCAGCCGCGTCCAGGCGGCCAGCGGAAGCGCCGCGACCCCCACCACCGCGAGCCAGCCGAGCCCGTCGGCCGCCGCCAGCGACAGCCCCAGCAGCACCGAGGCGGACGCGGACCCGAGCAGCCCGGCCTCCACCAGCCAGGCCCGGCGCGGCGCGCGCAGCGGCCCGTCGTCGGGCATGCCGACCCGCACCATGGCGATAGCGACCGCCGCAACCGGCACGTTCAGATAGAAGATCCACGGCCAGTCGAGCGTCCCGACCAGCGCGCCGCCCACCGCCGGCCCGGCGATCAACCCCAGCGGCCCGACGGTGGTCACCACCGCCATCGCCCGCCCTCGGGCCTCCGGCCGCACCATCACCGCCGGCAGCACCGGGGTGAGCGAGAACAGCATCGCGCCGAACGCACCCTGCGCCACCCGCGCGGCGACCAGCCAGCCCAGCCCCGGCGCCACCCCGACCAGCGCGCTGGCCACCGCGAACCCGCCCGCGCCGAAGGTGAACGCCGCGCGCCTGCCCACCCGGTCGACCCAGCGCCCGACCGGCAGCGCGAGCCCGATCAACGGCAGCAGGTACCCGAGCACCACCCACTGGCCCAGCGCGACCGCCGAACCCAGGTCCTCGGTGATCGCCGGCAGCGCCACCGCGACCGCGCTAGTGTCCACCCCCGCCATGAACACCGCCATCCCGGCACCCACCACCGGCCACCACCTGTTGCCCCGGGCGTCCTCGACGACCGACATCCGACCTCCAAGTAACTACACGCCCTGTGTAATTACTAAACTACACGCGATGTGAAGTTTCGCTACCCGCCCAGAGGAGTCGCCGCATGAACGCCCGAGGCCGGCGTACCCGGGCCGCGCTGCTGTCCGCCGCGCGCGAGCTGGTCGAGCGCGACGGCCTGGCCGCGCTCACCATGGCCGAGGTCGCCGAGCGCGCCGGTCGCACCCGCCGCGCCGTCTACCTGCACTTCTCCACCCGGACCGAGCTACTGCTGGCGCTGTTCGCGCACGTCGCCGAGGTCGAGGACCTGGCCGGCTCGCTGGCGCCGGTGCGCGCCGAGCCGGACCCGGTGCGCAAGCTCGACGAATGGGCCCGGCACCTGGCCCGCTACGCCCCCCGCATCCGGGCGATGGCGCACGCCGTCGACGCCATGGCGCACACTGACCCGGACGCCGGCGCGCGCGACTACTTCGCCCGCCAAGGCCAGCGCGACGACGCCGCCGAGATCGTGGCCGCCCTGCACTCCTCGGGCCTGCTCGCCGCCGCGCTCACGCAGGACGTCGCGACCGACCTGCTCTACGCGCTGTCCGCGCTGGAGGTCTTCGAACGGCTCACCGTCGACCGGGGCTGGTCACCCGACCGCTACGCCCAGCACCTGACGACCGTGCTGCGCGCCACGCTCGTGAGCGCCCGCTGAGCGACCGCTTGACCTCGACAATAGTTGAGGTTGAACACTCGGTGGAAGGAATGCGGTGTTCGGCGCGTTCGCCGGGGCGGACGAGTGATGCGGAAGCGGGTGGCGCCATGGACGGCGTGAGCGGCTGGACGATGATGCGGGCGGCGGCGCGGGCCGGCGAGCTGGGGAACCGGTCGGTGCCGAAGGGCACGCTGCGCCGGATCTGGCGGTTCGCCGCCGCGTACCGCCGTCAGATCCTGGTGTTCCTGCTGTTCACGGTGGTCTCGGCGGTGATCGGCGTGCTCACCCCGGTGCTGGCCGGGCAGGTGGTGGACGCGATCGTCAACGCCGGCGGGTTGTCGGATGCGGCGCGGACGGTGCTCACCCTGGCCGGCGCGATCGCCGGGCTGGCCGTGCTGGACGCCGGGATCGGGCTGGTCACCCGCTGGCTGTCCGCCCGGATCGGCGAGGGCCTGATCCTTGACCTGCGCCGGGCGGTGTTCGGGCACGTGCAGCGGATGCCGGTGGCGTTCTTCACCCGCACCCGCACCGGCGCGCTGGTCAGCCGGCTCAACAACGACGTGATCGGCGCACAGTCGGCGATCACGGACACCCTCGCGAGCCTGGTGTCCAACGTCATCCAGCTCGTGCTGGCGCTGGCCGTCATGATCGGCCTGGCCTGGCAGGTCACGCTGCTGGCGCTGGTGCTCCTACCGGTGTTCCTGCTGCCGGCGCGGCGGATGGGCGTCACAATCGCCGCGCTGCGCCGCGAGTCCGCCGACCTGAACGCCGAGATGACCACGCAGATGGCGGAGCGGTTCTCCGCGCCGGGCGCCACCCTGGTGAAGCTGTTCGGCCGCCCGGAGCGGGAGGTCGGCGAGTTCGGCTCCAGGGCGGCCAGGGTGCGCGACATCGGGGTGCGCACCGCGATGGTGTCCCGGGTCTTCCTCACCTCGCTGAGCCTGGTCTCCGCGCTGGCCCAGGCGCTGGTCTACGGGCTGGGCGGCTGGATGGCGGTGACCGGGCGGATCGCGCCCGGCACGGTGGTGAGCCTGGCGCTGCTGCTGTCGCGGCTGTACGCGCCGCTGACCCAGCTCTCCAACGCGCGGGTGGACATCATGGGCGCGCTGGTCTCCTTCGAGCGGGTCTTCGAGGTGCTCGACCTGCGCCCGATGATCACCGAGAAACCGGACGCGCGGGCCGTTCCCAAGGGACCCGTGTCGGTGCGGCTGCGCGACGTGCGGTTCGGCTACCCCTCGGCCTCCGAGGTATCACTGGCGTCATTGGAGGAAGTCGCCACGCTGGACACCAGGGGCGGCGAGGAGGTGCTGCACGGGGTCGACCTGGACGTGCCGGCCGGGTCGCTGGTCGCGCTGGTCGGCTCCTCGGGCGCCGGGAAGTCCACGCTGGCCGGCCTGGTGCCCCGGCTCTACGACGTCGGCTCCGGCGCCGTCGAGCTGAACGGGGTGGACGTGCGGGACCTGACCCTGGAGTCGATCAGGGACACGGTTGGCGTGGTGACCCAGGACGGCCACCTGTTCCACGACACCATCCGGGCCAACCTGCGCTACGCCCGGCCGGAGGCCACCGACGACGAGCTGGTCGAGGCCATGCGGCGGGCCCGGCTCGGCGAGCTGCTGGACTCGCTGCCCGACGGGCTGGACACCGTGGTCGGCGAGCGCGGCTACCGGCTCTCCGGCGGGGAGCGCCAGCGGCTGACCATCGCGCGGCTGCTGCTGGCCCGCCCGGCCGTGGTCGTCCTGGACGAGGCCACCGCGCACCTGGACTCGGAGTCCGAGGCCGCCGTGCAGGAGGCGCTGGCCGAGGCCCTGCACGGGCGGACCGCGCTGGTCATCGCGCACCGGCTGTCCACCGTCCAGGGCGCCGACCTGATCGCGGTGGTGGAGCACGGGCGGATCGTGGAGCGCGGCAGCCACGAGCGGCTGCTGGCCGCCGGCGGCCGGTACGCGGCGCTGTACCGCCGGCAGTTCTCCGGCCGGGCGGGTGAGGTCGTGTCGGGAGGTAACGAGCCGGCGCCCGCGGCCGCTTAGTAAACACCGGCCCGGAACCGCCCTCGGGCGGTAGCCTCGCTGCCGGTCACGAACTCCGTCTGCGAGCCGTCATGAAGGAGTCGGCGTGAAACGGGAGAACGCGGTGCGCCACCTCGTCGAGATGGCCGCGCAGGCGAGCGACGACACGCGGTTGCGTCAGGAGTCGTCGGAATGGTCGCTGACGTCCATGTGGGCGGCCGGCGACCTGGTCAGCGATGCGCGCACCCTGGAGTGGGTGGGCGTGGTGCTGGTGTTCGACCTGCCGCCCGACGAGCTGCCGTGGCTGGCGCTGCACCCGGCCGCCGAGCTGGTCGCCGACCGGCTCCGGCTGGACAAGCGCCCGGTCGTCTGGTGTCACCGTCCGTCCGCGTGGCCGGCCTGGAACGTGCGGCACCGGCGGGTGGTGCGGTTCTGGACCGACGCGGGCGGGCTGGACGAGAAGGCCATCGACGTGCTGTGCGCGGACTCGGTCACGCCCGTGGTGGAGCCCACGGCCGACGAGCTGCGCGCACAGCTGCTGGTCGAGCGCGAGGTGGCCCGCACGCACCTGGACGAGGTGCTGGACAGGTACCACGAGCACGCCTGGCGCCGCGAGCACAAGGGCCAGGGCACCTATCCCGAGGACCACCTGTGGCGGGCGTCACGGGCGCTGCGTGAGATCGACCACGCCGTCAACGGATAGTCAGGCGCGCACGCTGTTCTCCACCACGTCCAGCACCGAGCGCAGGTCGTCGACCGGCAGGCCCATCGCCAGGTGGGACACCAGCCCCTCGAAGGCCAGCTCCAGGTAGCGGGCGAGCACCGGTATCGGCACGTCGGGGCGCACGTTGCCGGCCTCCCGCTGGCGCGCCAGCCGTCCCCGCACCGCCTCGGTGAGCTGGTGGGACTGCTGCTCCCAGTCCGCCCGGAACATCGGGTCGGTGCGCAGCCGCCGCGACACCTCCAGCCGGGTGCCCAGCCAGCTGATCCCGGACCCGCCGCCGGCCGCGTCGGCCAGCACGTCCCGCATGACCTGAACCAGCCCCTGCTCGGCCACCACCCGGGCCATCCGGTCGGCGTCCTGCCGGGCCAGCTCCAGGAACAGCGAGTCCTTGTCCCGGAAGTGGTGGAAGATCGCGCCCCGGGACAGCCCGGTGGCCTGCTCGAGCCGGCGTACGGTGGCGCCCTCGTAGCCGTGGCGGCTGAAACAGGCCCGCGCCCCGTCCAGGATCTGCTCCCGACGGGCGGCCAGGTGGCCGGCGCTGACGCGAGGCATCTACCCAGCGTAGCCGCTAGGACGCCGTATGTACGGACTCTCAGAGGCGCGTCAGCGGCGCCTGCTTTTGTCGGTGGCCTTGTGTAGCGTCGATTGCCGGGTCTCACTCTTCTGGGGGTGGTTCGTGATGTCACCCAAGGCGGCCGCCAAGGTCCCCAAGGACCAGGGCGGCCTCGCCGAGCGCGCGGTGCGGGTGCTCCGCAGCCGCGAGGAGGCCGAGGCGTACGTCGCCTCGGTCTGTTTCAAGCACGGCCCGCCCCGGTTGCTGGGCGTAGAGCTGGAGTGGTTACTCGCGCGTCGAGCGGAGCCCCCCAGCATCCCGCCCGCTCCGCTCGACGCGACAACGCTCGTCTCCGCACTCGGACCCCATACCCCACGAACGCTCGACCCGCTCTCTCCGGCACTTCCGTTGCCATCCGGCTCAACCGTCACCGTCGAACCCGGCGGCCAGGTTGAGCTCGCCAGCCGTCCCTTCGAGGACCTCGGCTCACTCGTCACCGCCGTCGAGTCCGACGCCGCCGACCTTCACGACCGCCTCGGCCGTCACCGTCTGTATCCGCGCCGGTACGCGGCCGACCCGGACCTTCCCGCCCATCGGGTGCTGACCATCCCTCGGTACACGGCCATGGAGGCCGCCTTCGACCGGCGCGGCACCGAGGGCCGCAGCATGATGTGTTCCACCGCCGCCGTCCAACCCTGCCTCGACCTGGGCGAACGGGCCGACCTGGGGCTGCGCTGGATGGCGTTGCACGCGCTGGGGCCGGTGCTGGTGGCAGCGTTCGCCAACTCACCGAGGCTGCACGGTCGGCGCACCGGGTGGAAGTCCTCCCGGATGGCCTGCTGGCTGGCCATCGACCCGCCGCGCACCGCCCCGCCGGAGCTGTCCTCCGCCGACCCGGTCGCCGGCTACGCCCGGCGGGCCATGGAGGCCGGGCTGATCTGCCGACGCCGGCCGGGCGGCTGGGACGTGCCGCCGGGCGTCACCTTCACCGACTGGCTGGCCGGGGCGCTCCCGGAGCCGCCGACCACCGAGGACCTCGACCTGCACCTGTCCACCCTGTTCCCGCCGGTGCGCCCGCACGGCCACGTCGAGGTGCGCTACCTGGACGCGCAGGCGGGGCCGGAGTGGGTGGTGCCGCTGGCGGTGGTCGCCGCGCTGCTGTCCAGCACGGCCACCACGTCGGCGGCCCTGGAGGCCAGCCTGCCGGTGGCCGGCGCCTGGGTCACGGCGGCCCGACAGGGCCTGGACGACCCGAAGCTGGCCAGGGCGGCCCGCACGGTGTTCGCCCTGGCCAGCGCGGCGTTGCCGGCGCTGATCGGACCCGGCCCGGTCCGCGAGCTGGTGGACGGGGCCGTCGAGCGCGTGATGCGGGGCCGATGTCCCGCCGACGACACCACAGACTTCGAGATGACAGGAGGGTCGCCGTGACGACCCAGCACGAGACGCCAACCCACCCGCTCGCCACCCTGACCGAGGAGGCGCTGCGCACCCGGGTGGCCGCCGAGCTGGCCCAGGCCCGGGCCCGCAGCGCGCTGCTCACCGAGTCCGTCGACGAGGCCGACCTGGTCCGCCAGCACTCGCCGCTGATGTCGCCGCTGGTCTGGGACCTGGCGCACATCGGCAGCCAGGAGGAGCTGTGGCTGGTGCGCGACGTGGGCGGCCGCGAGCCGCTGCGCCCGGAGATCGACGGGCTCTACGACGCGTTCCAGCACTCCAGGGCCAGCCGGGTGGACCTGCCGCTGCTCACCCCACCGGAGACCAGGACCTACGTCGCCGAGGTCAGGGACAAGGCCCTGGACGCGCTGGCGCACAGCTCGCTGCGCGGGCGCCGGCTGGAGGAGCACGCGTTCGCCTTCGGGATGATCGCCCAGCACGAGCAGCAGCACGACGAGACGATGCTGGCCACCCACCAGCTCCGGGAGGGCGCCCCGGTGCTGCACGCCGCGCCGCCGCCCCCTTCGCAGGGCGCCCCGGTGCCGGCGGAGGTGCTGGTGCCGGCCGGGCCGTTCACCATGGGCACCTCGACCGAGCCGTGGGCGCTGGACAACGAGCGGCCGGCGCACCGGGTGGAGCTGCCCGCGTACGTGATCGACGCGGCGCCGGTCACGAACGGTCAGTACGCCGAGTTCATCGAGGCCGGCGGCTACGACGACCCGCGCTGGTGGAGCGACGCGGGCTGGCGGCACCGGCGCGACGCCGGGCTGGTCGCGCCCCGGTTCTGGGAGCGCGACTCCGACCGGCGGTGGTGGCGGCGCCGGTTCGGCGTGCTGGAACCGGTCGCGGCGGACGAGCCGGTGGTGCACGTCTGCTTCCACGAGGCCCAGGCCTACGCGGCGTGGGCCGGCAAGCGGCTGCCCACCGAGGCGGAGTGGGAGAAGGCCGCCCGCTGGGACCCGGCGACCGGGCGGTCCCGCCGGTTCCCCTGGGGCGACGGCGACCCGACCCCCGGGCGGGCCAACCTGGGCCAGCGCCACCTCGGCCCGGCCCCGGTCGGGGCGTACCCGGCGGGCGCCTCGCCGCTGGGCGTGCACCAGTTGATCGGTGACGTCTGGGAGTGGACGTCCTCGGGCTGGCACCCGTACCCGGGCTTCCAGATGTTCCCGTACCCGGAGTACTCCGAGGTGTTCTTCGGCGGTGACTACCGGGTGTTGCGCGGCGGCTCGTTCGGCGCGGCCCCGGTGGCGGTGCGCGGCACGTTCCGCAACTGGGACCACCCGATCCGCCGGCAGATCTTCTCCGGGTTCCGGTGCGCGCGCGACGCCACGCCCACCGAGGCGTCCGGGTAGCGCGCGTGTGCCGTCACCTGGTCTACCTGGGGCCACCGCGCCCACTGGCCGATCTGATCCTCGCCCCGGAGTACGGGCTGCTGCGGCAGTCCTACGCGCCCCGGGACATGCGCGGCGGCGGGACGATCAACGCCGACGGGTTCGGAGCCGGCTGGTACCCGGCCGGCTCCGGGCGCCCGCCCACGCGGTACCGAGGCGACCGCCCGCTGTGGGCCGACCCGTCGTTCGCCGAGCTCGCGGCGGCCACCGAGGCCGGCGCGATGCTCGCCGCCGTCCGGTCGGCCACCGTCGGGATGCCCGTGGTGAGCACCGCCAGCGCGCCGTTCACCGACGGGCACTGGCTGTTCAGCCACAACGGCGTGGTCATCGGCTGGCCGTTCTCGGTGGCCGGGCTGGCCGCCGAGCTCCCGGTCACCGACCTGCTCACGCTGGACGCGCCGACCGACGCGGCGCTGCTCTGGGCGCTGGTCAGGCACCGGCTGCGCGACGGCGCCGACCCGGCCGACGTGCTGGCCGGCCTGGTCCGTGAGGTGGCGGCCGCCGCCCCGGGCTCCAAGCTGAACCTGCTGCTCACCGACGGTGCCGTCGGATACGCCACGGCGTGGAAACACTCCCTGACGGTCCGCGTCGAGCCGGACGCCGTGACCGTCGCCTCCGAACCGCACGACGAGTTGCCCGACTGGGCGCCGGTGCCCGACCGCCACCTGCTGGTGGCCCGGCCGGGCCACGCCGAGCACCAGCCCATCGAACGCCTCGCCGCGACCGACTCCAAGGAGCCCCATGACCACCGCTCTGCTTGACGTCTACCTGACCGAAGCCGACGGCCAGGCCGCGCTTCGGTCCGACGCCAGGGCCGGACTGACGTCCACCCCGAAGGTGCTGCCGCCGAAGTGGTTCTACGACGCCACCGGCAGCGAGCTGTACGAGCGGATCACCGAGCTGGCCGAGTACTACCCGTTCGCCGCCGAGCGCGAGATCCTGCGCGCCCGCGCCACCCAGATCGCCGCCGCATCCGGCGCGCAGGCCCTGGTGGAGCTGGGCTCGGGCTCCTCGGAGAAGACCCGGCTGCTGCTCGACGCCCTCGGCGCGGCCGGCACCCTGCGCGGCTACCTGCCGCTGGACGTCTCCGAGGCCGCGCTGCGGGAGGCCACCGCCGCGCTGGCGGAGGACTACCCGTCGCTGGCCGTGCACGGCATCGTCGGCGACTTCACCGCGCACCTGCCCCGGATCCCCGCCGAGGGCAAGCGCCTGCTCGCCTTCCTCGGCGGCACCATCGGCAACCTGTTGCCCGACGAGCGGGCGGCGTTCCTGCGCGCGGTCCGCGACGCGCTGGCGCCGGGGGAGCAGCTGCTGCTCGGCATCGGCCTGGTGATCGACCCGGCGACCATGGTGGCCGCCTACGACGACCCGCACGGGGTGACCGCCGACTTCAACCGCAACGTCCTGAGCGTGCTCAACCGCGAGCTGAACGCCGACTTCGACCTCGACGCCTTCGACCACGTCGCCCTCTGGGACGCCGACAACGAGTGGATCGAGATGCGCCTGCGCGCCAAGCGGCCCATGACCGTGCACATCCACGAGCTGAACCTGGACGTGACGTTCGCCGAAGGCGAGGACCTCCGCACCGAGACCTCCGCCAAGTTCCGCCCCGAAACCGTCCGCGCCGAACTAACCACCGCCGGCTTCACCGTGTCCGACTGGTGGACCGACCCCGCCGAAAGGTTCGCCCTAACCCTGGCCACCGCCCGCTAACCACCCGCTAAACCGCCCGCGAGTCGGGCGTGTCAGCACACTGAGTCGGGCGTTTCAGCACATCCGGCGTGTGCCCAAACGCCCGACTCAGTGTGCCCAGGCGCCCGACTCGCGGGTGGGAGACCGCCGGCGGGCGCGGTCGGTGGGTTAGGAGGCGAGCATGCGGCGCAGGACGTACTGGAGGATGCCGCCGTTGCGGTAGTAGTCGGCTTCGCCGGGGGTGTCGATGCGGACCACCGCGTCGAACTCCACCGGGTCGGCGCCGGCGCGGGTGGCGGTGACGTGCACGGTGGCCGGGGTGGAGCCGTCGTTCAGCCCGGTCACGCCGCTGATGTCGAACGTCTCCGTGCCGTCCAGGCCCAGCGACGCCGCCGACTCGCCGGCCGGGAACTGCAGCGGCAGCACGCCCATGCCGATCAGGTTCGACCGGTGGATCCGCTCGAACGACTCCACGATCACCGCCCGCACCCCGAGCAGCGCGGTGCCCTTGGCCGCCCAGTCCCGCGACGAGCCGGAGCCGTACTCCTTGCCACCCAACACCACCAGCGGCGTCCCGGCGGCCGCGTAGTTCTGCGCCGCGTCGTAGATGAACGCCTGCGGGCCGCCGTCGAGCGTGAAGTCCCGGGTGTAGCCGCCGCTCACCCCGTCCAGCAGCAGGTTGCGCAGCCGGATGTTGGCGAACGTGCCCCGGATCATTACCTCGTGGTTGCCGCGCCGCGAGCCGTAGGAGTTGAAGTCCCGCCGCTCCACGCCGTGCCCGCGCAGGTACTGCCCGGCCGGCGAGTCCTCCTTGATCGACCCGGCCGGCGAGATGTGGTCGGTCGTCACCGAGTCGCCCAGCAGCGCCAGCACCCGCGCCCCGGAGATGTCCCGCACCGGCGCCGGCGAAGCCTCCATGCCCTCGAAGTACGGGGGCTTGCGCACGTAGGTGGACGCCGCGTCCCACTCGAAGACGTTGCCCTCCGGGGTGGGCAGCGAGCGCCACCGCTCGTCGCCCTTGAACACGTCGGCGTAGTCCTTGGTGAACATGTCCTGGCTGATCGCCGACTCGATCACCTTCTGCACGTCGGACGGGTTCGGCCAGATGTCGCGCAGGAACACCGGCGAGCCGTCGGGGCGGGCGCCCAGCGGCTCGTTCTCGAAGTCGAAGTCCATGGTCCCGGCCAGCGCGTACGCGATCACCAGCGGCGGCGAGGCCAGGTAGTTCATCTTCACGTCCGGGTTGATCCGGCCCTCGAAGTTCCGGTTCCCGGACAGCACCGACACCACGGCGAGGTCGGCGTCGTTGACCGCCGCCGAGATCTCCGGCGCCAGCGGCCCGGAGTTGCCGATGCAGGTGGTGCAGCCGTAGCCGACCAGGTGGTAGCCCAGCTTCTCCAGGTACGGCCACAGCCCGGCCTTGTCGTAGTAGTCGGTGACCACCTGCGAGCCCGGGGCCAGCGAGGTCTTCACCCACGGCTTGACGGTGAGCCCGGCGTCCACCGCGTTGCGCGCCAGCAGGGCCGCGCCCAGCATCACCGACGGGTTGGACGTGTTCGTGCACGACGTGATCGAGGCGATCACCACCGCGCCGTGGTCCAGCTCGAAGCCGGCCCCGCCGTCCAGCGTGACGTGCGTCGGCGAGCTGATCCGCCCGTGCGCCCCGGCCGCTGCCGAGATCGGCTGGCGGGGGATGCCGTCGCCGTTGTCGCCGACCACGGGCGCCGGGGAGTCGCTGGCCGGGAAGCTCTCCCGACCCGCCTCGTCCACCGACGAGGTGGACGGCGCGGGCGAGCCCTCGGCGTAGTCGCCGAGCACGCTCCGGAACGCTCGCTTGGAGTCGGCCAGCGCGATCCGGTCCTGCGGGCGCTTCGGGCCCGCGATGGACGGCACCACCGTCGACAGGTCCAGCTCCAGCGTCTCGGAGTAGCGCGCCTCGTGCGCCGGGTCGTGCCACAGCCCCTGTTCCTTGGCGTACGCCTCGACCAGCGCGATCTGCTCGTCGGAGCGGCCGGTGAACCGCAGGTAGCGCACGGTCTCCTCGTCGATCGGGAAGATCGCGCAGGTGGAGCCGAACTCCGGGCTCATGTTGCCGATGGTGGCCCGGTTGGCCAGCGGCACCGCCGCCACGCCCTCGCCGTAGAACTCCACGAACTTGCCGACCACGCCGTGCCGGCGCAGCATCTCGGTGATCGTGAGCACCACGTCGGTGGCGGTCGCGCCGGGCGGGATCTCGCCGGTCAGCTTGAAGCCGACCACCCGGGGGATGAGCATCGAGACCGGCTGGCCGAGCATGGCCGCCTCCGCCTCGATGCCGCCCACGCCCCAGCCCAGCACGCCCAGCCCGTTCACCATCGTGGTGTGGCTGTCGGTGCCGACCAGCGTGTCCGGGTAGGCCTGGCCGTTGCGGGTCATGACCACGCGAGCCAGGTGCTCGATGTTGACCTGATGCACGATCCCGGTGCCCGGCGGGACGACCTTGAACTCGTCGAACGCTCCCTGGCCCCAGCGCAGGAACTGGTAGCGCTCCCGGTTGCGGCCGTACTCGAACTCCACGTTGCGCTCGAAGGCGTCCGGCCGGCCGAACACGTCGATGATCACCGAGTGGTCGATGACCAGCTCGGCGGGGGCCAGCGGGTTGACCTTGGACGGGTCGCCGCCCAGCTCGGTGACGGCCTCGCGCATGGTGGCCAGGTCGACCACGCACGGCACGCCGGTGAAGTCCTGCATGATCACCCTGCCCGGGGTGAACTGGATCTCGGTGCTCGGGTCGGCGTTCGGGTCCCAGCCGGCGAGCGCCCTGATGTGCGCCTCGGTCACGTTGGCGCCGTCCTCGGTGCGCAGCAGGTTCTCCAGCAGCACCTTGAGGCTGTAGGGCAGGTGGTCGGCGCCCGCCACGGCGGACAGCCGGAAGATCTCGTGCTCGGCGTCACCGACGCTCAGGGTGCCGCGCGCGCCGAAGCTGTCCGGGTTTGTCGCACTCACGTCGCGTCCTCTCCTGCGGTGCCGGTTCCCGATCGGCCGATCGGGGCCGGGTGGTGGTACGGGCGTCTCGGGCAGTCTGTCGCACGCGGCGAGTCGGGCAACCGCTGGCCCGTTGACCTAAACAGTACGCGCGTACTGCTTGGGTGTCGAGCCGGAGCGCCACGTCGGCGTCGCCCACGCGGTGACAGTTGTGTCGTCAGGTGGTGTCGGTACCGGGATTTCGGTGCTCTGGGTGAGAAAGTCCCTCTGTTTCCGTCACGGACGTGTGGAGGGTTGTCTCGTGCGTGCGCTGCGCGTGCATGCCCGGCAGGTGGCGACCGTGGTCACGGTGACCGCGCTGCTGGTCGGTGGCGTGTTCGCGGGCGGCGGCGTCGCGCTGGCCGACCCGCCGCCGCCCACACCGCCGCCGCCCAACCCGTCCGACCAGCAGTTGGAGCAGAGCCGCAACGAGGTGTCGGCGGCCGCCGGCCAGGTCGGGAAGCTGACCAACCAGCTCGCGGGCGTGCAGGCCGAGGCGGACCGATTAGGCGCGAAGCTGGAGGCCCGCCAGGAGGGTGCGAACAAGGCGCTGGTGGACCTGCAGGCCGCGCAGGAGGCCGCCGCCGAGGCCGCGACCCGGGCCCGGGCCACCCACACCGAGACCGAGGCCGCGTCCGCCGCCATCGAGAGCGCGCACCGCCAGGTCGACGAGTTCATCGCCATCGCCTACCAGCAGGGTGTGCAGGCCGGCTCGTTCGGCCTGCTGCTGGAGGCGGCCAACCCCGACGAGCTGGTCCGGCGCGCGGAGTTCAACGACGCGGTGGCCGAGCAGCAGCGCGCGGCGCTGGACACGCTGCAGCGCGCCAGGGTCGGCAAGGCCAACGCCGACTCGCTGGCCAGGGCCGCCAAGGAGGACGCGCAGGCCAAGGAGGCCTCGGCGGCCGGCGCCAAGCGGACCGCCGACAGCGCGGTGGCCGTCGCGAAGGCCGCCATGGACGCCGGCCTGGCCGAGCTGGCGAAGGTCGACGCGCAGCGCGCGAGCATCGAGCGCCAGCTCGACGAGCTGACCGCGAAGGACGCCGGCCTGCGCTCCCAGCGCCAGCGCTACCTCGACTACCAGGCCCAGCTGACCTCGGCCGGCGCCGTCGGCCCGGTGATCGGCGGCCCCGGCATCCAGGGCGTGATCAACAGGGCGCTGTCGCAGATCGGCGAGCCCTACGCGTGGGGAGGCGGGAACGCCAAGGGGCCGACCAAGGGGATCAGGGACGGCGGGGTGGCCGACTCGTTCGGCGACTTCCGCAAGACCGGGTTCGACTGCTCCGGGCTGATGATCTACGCGTTCGGCGCGGCCGGCATCGGGCTGCCTCACTACAGCGGCTACCAGTACAACAAGGGCAAGAAGGTGCCGGTCTCGCAGGCCAAGCCGGGCGACATGCTGTTCTGGGCGGACGGCAGCGACATCCACCACGTGGCGCTCTACCTGGGCAACGGCAAGATGATCGAGGCGCCGTACTCCGGCGGCAAGGTGCGGATCAGCCCGGTCCGCTACGGCGACGGCCTGATGCCGAACGCCATCCGGCTACTCTGAGCCGGCGAGCTGGTCGGCGAGGCAGGCCAGGTGCATGGCCAGCGCGTGCCGAGGCTCCCGGATGTCGGTGCCGGTGAGCTGGCCGATCCGCTCCAGCCGGTAGACGACAGTGTTGCGGTGCACGTTGAGCAGGGCGGCGGTGCGGCCGAGGTGGAACCCGCCGGTGCACCAGGCGATGACGGTGGCGCGCAGGTGCTCGTAGTCGCCCCTGGCACGCAGCGCGGACAGCTGACGCTCGGCGAACCCGGACCGGACCGGGGCGGGCACGGACTCGACGATCTGGTGCACGCGAACGTCCTCGATGTCGATGACCGCTTCCCCGGGTGAGCACCGCGTGCCGATGCGCAGTGCACTGCCGGCCTCCTCGCAGGAGCGCGACAGCGCGGTGACGCCTCGCCCGATGCCGCCGACCCCGAGGCGCACGTCCGAGCCGCCGCGCAGGCGCAGAGTGTCCAGCACAGACCGGCACCGTTCGACCAGGCGCTCGCGAGGGGCGCGGCCGGTCCGGTGGAGCACGAGGCAGCGTTCGGGGGCGAGCTCGGTGACGATGTCCTCCCGGCCGGGGAACACCTCGCGCACGGCCTGGATGCGCAGGGGGCGCCTGTCGTCCCGGGGCTCGACGGTGATCGCGACCCGGTCGCCGGAGAGGTCGTAGCCCAGCTCCTCGGCGCGCGCGGTCAGCACTCGCTCCTCCAGCACGCGCTCGTCGTACATGACGATGTCGCGGACCAGTTGCGCGACGGCGTTCTCGTGCAGCACGCGGGTGCGGTGGGCGAGCGACTCCCTGAGCAGGATCTCGGTCTGCCGCTGCACCAGGCGGCCGAGCTTGCGGACGGTCCTGGGCGGTCCGGCGATGCCGACAGTGCCGATCGTGGCGCCGTCGATGGTGATGGGCATGGTGATGCCGGGCCTGACGCCGGCGTCGGCCAGCTCGGCGCGGGTCCTGCTGCTGGCCCGCTGGGTGGCCACGACCTCGATGGACGGCGAGTGCAGCGTGCCGATCCGCTCCGGTTCCCCGCTGCCGATGACCAGCCCGTCGTTGTCGGTGATCAGGACGCGGTAACCGAGGATCTCGCTGGTCTCGGTGGCGATCTCGGTGGCGAGGTCGACGGTCAGCATCGCGGGATCCATGGCTGTCATCCTGTTCAAGTTACACAAGATATACGGTTCAACAACGGAAGAATCTAGTTGCTTTGAACAGTGACCGCCCTCACCGGCGCCACTAACGTCGCCCGGCATGACGACGAAGGCAACGCCGCCACGCCGCTCTCGCACCCCGTTGCTGATCACGCTGTACGCGGGCGGAGGGGAGTTCTGCGACGGCTACATCCTCAGCGTCGTCGGGGTGTCGCTGCCGTTCCTCGGCGCACAGTTCCAGCTCACCGGCGCGCAGTCCGGCCTGATCGGTTCGGCGGCGCTGGTCGGGATGTTCCTCGGCGGGCTGATCTTCGGCTACGTCACCGACCTGGTGGGCCGGCAGAAGATCTACCTGTTCGACATCGGCGCGTTCATCGTGCTCTCCACGCTGCAGTTCTTCGCCACCTCGCCGTGGCAGCTGATCGTGCTGCGGCTGCTGATGGGCATTGCGATCGGCGCCGACTTCGCGATCGCCAGCACCCTGGTCTCCGAGTTCGCGCCGAAGCGTTCCCGTGGCCCGCTGCTGGTCATGCTCGCCACGATGTGGTCGGTCGGGGCGGCGGTCGCCTACATCGCCGGCTGGCTGATCGTGTCGAGCACCGACGATCCCGAGGTGTGGCGGTGGGTGCTCGGGTCGAGCGTGGTGCCGTCGGTGCTCATCCTGTTCCTGCGGATGGGCACGCCGGAGTCACCGCGCTGGCTGCTGAGCAAGGGGCGCCGGGCGGAGGCGGGCGCGGCGCTGCGCAAGATGCTCGGGCCGGACGCCAGGATCGAGGACATCGCCGTCGACGAGGGCGAGCCGACCCGCTACAGCACGATCTTCAGGCCGCCCTACCGCCGCCGGATCGTCTTCGTCTGCCTGTTCTGGGCCTGCCAGCTGCTGCCCATCTACGCGATCAGCACGTACGAGCCGACGATCCTGGAGTCCTTCGGCCTGCGCGAGGGCAGCTACCTCGGCGCCGCCGTGCTGCAGGTCTTCTTCGTCTTCGGGTCGCTGTCCGGCGCGCTGTTCGTCAACCGGGGGCGGCGCAAGCTGCTGCTGGTGAGCTTCGGCGTCGCGGCCGCGGCGCTGGGCGGGCTCGCGGCGCTCGCGAACCCACCGACGGCGCTGGTGATCGCGCTGTTCGTGTTGTTCGGGCTGGGCGTGTACTCCGCGCAGTGCCTGGAGTCGCTGTACCCGTCGGAGCTGTTCCCCACCCGGGTACGCGCCACGGCACGGGGTTTCGCCACCGGGATGAGCCGGATCGGCGCGGCCGTCGGGACATTCGGGGCTCCATTGCTGCTCAGCACGAACATCCAGCTCGCGATGGGGGTGGGGGCGGCGGTCTGCGTGGTCGGCCTGGTCAGCTCCTACTTCCTCGCGCCGGAGACGCGCGGGCTGACGCTCGAGGAGGCCAGCGGCGAGTCCGTCGGCACCCGCGCAACACACTAGGAAGGAATGTTCATGGACGGGGGCTCACACCCCAGGTCGATCGTTGTCGTCGGTGCCGGCCTGATCGGGCTGTGCAGCGCGTACTACCTCCGGCGGGAGGGCTTCGAGGTCACCCTGGTCGAGCGCAGCCGGTTCGGCGGCGGCGCCGCGCGGGGCAACGCGGGCGAGATCTGCCCGGCCCTGGCCCAGCCGCTCGCCGCCCCCGGCGTGGTGTCCTCGGCCGTCGCCGGGATTTACCGGCCGGACTCCGCGCTGCACATCCACCCGTCACCGAACGCCGGGCTGGTCAGGTTCCTGTCCCGGTTCCTGGTCAACGCCACCGCGAGCCGCTACCGGGCGGGCGTGCGTGCGCTGGCCCTGCTCGGAGCCGACGCGCTGCGCCGGTTCGACGACCTGCGCGCCGCCGGGGTGGACGTCGAGATCAACAAGAAGGGCTACCTCTACGTCTTCGGATCCGCCGGCTCCGCCGCCCGGGTCCGGGACCTGGTGCGGGCCAACGGCTGTGCCACCGCCGGGAGGCTGCTGACCGCCGCGGAGCTGGCCGAGCGGGAGCCCTGCCTCGGGGACGGGGCTCGGGCCGGGTTCGAGATCACCGACGAGTGGACCGTCGACCCGTCCCGGTTCGTCGACGCCATGGTCTCGGTGCTGGAGGCGTCCGGCGTGCGGATCGTCGAAGGCGCCCGGGTCAGCGGTGTGCGCGAGGACGGCGGGCGCGTCGTGGTCGGCAGCAGTGTCGGTGAGATCGCCGCCGACCGCGCGGTGCTCGCGGCGGGGGTGTGGACCTCGGAGATCAGCGCGAGCGCCGGCATCGCGCTGAACCTGTTCCCGGGCAAGGGGTACAGCTTCTCCGTCGGGTGGGACGAGCCGCCGAGCCGGCTGGTCAAGCTGGAGGACGCACGGGTGGCCGTCACACCGATGGACGGCCACGTGCGGATCGCCGGGACCATGGAGCTCGACCGCGACCACGACCGGCTCAACCACGCCCGGATCGCCGCGATCGTCAACGCCGCGCGCCCGTACCTGCGCGGTGTCGACTGGTCGCGTCGGCACTCGGAGTGGGTGGGCGCCCGGCCGATGACCCCGGACGGGCTGCCGCTCATCGGCCGGCTGCCCGGGCATCGGAGCACCTACGTGGCGACCGGGCACAACATGCTGGGGCTGACGCTCGGCCCGTCCACCGGAGCCCTGGTCGCCGAGCTGGTCTCCGGCCGGCGCGAGCGGGTGCCGGAGTTCCGGCCCGAGCGGTTCGCCCGAGCCGTCCGCGCGGCCGGTTGACCGACACGCGAGTGCGGGGAGAGGCTTCCGCCCGTGTCCAGCAACAACATCACCGAGGCGCTCGGCCGCGCCGTACTGTCCAGCGAATCGGACGCCATCATCGCCGCCGACCGCGATGGGCTGATCACCTTCTGGAACCCCGGGGCGGAGCGCATCTTCGGCCACCCGGCCGACGCGGCGGTGGGCAAGTCCCTCGACCTGATCATCCCGGAACGGCTGCGTGACGCGCACTGGCGAGGGTATGCCGAGGTGATGCGCACCGGTCGGAGCCGCTACGGCGCCGGCGACCTGCTCAGCGTGCCCGGCGTCCGAAGCGACGGCGAGCGGGTGTCGCTGGAGTTCACCATCGTCCCGCTGCCCGACCTCGAGGGCGGCCTGAGCGGCGTCGTGGCCGTCCTGCGCGACGTCACGGCCCGGTTCGACGAGCTGAAGGCCCTGCGGCGGCGCCTCGCCGAACGCTGACCGACCCCTTGCGGTGGCAACGAATCCGCACTTACGGTGTCGACACCATCTCAACTCCGAATCTGCGGATCCAAAGCCACCGAGGAGATCGCACATGAGCCTGGCGCCCGAGATGCGTGTTCGGCTGCGTCACCTGGACCGGTTCTTCATCGACGGCCAGTGGGTCGCCCCGTCCACCGACTCGACCATCGAGGTCATCGAGCCGGCCACCGAGGAGCTGTTCTTCCGGGTCGCCGAGGCGCGGCCGGGGGACATCGACCGCGCGGTCGGCGCGGCCCGGCGGGCGTTCGACGAGGGCAGCTGGCCCCGGCTGACCCACGAACAGCGGGCGGAGTACCTGCGCGCGATCGCCGACGGGATACGGCGGCGCTCCGGTGAGATCGCCGAGATCTGGCCGCGCCAGTCCGGGGTGCTGCACTCGGTCGCGCGGTTCGGCGGCGACCGGGCGGGCGCCGCGTTCGACTTCTACGCCGGGCTGGCCGGCGACTACCCGTTCGAGGAGCCGGCGCAGCCGACGGCGGGCGGGGAGTACGGGCTGCTGGTGCGCGAGCCGGTCGGGGTGGTCGGGGCGATCATCCCGTGGAACGCGCCGGTCACCTTGATCGCCTACAAGCTCGCGCCCGCGCTGCTGGCCGGCTGCACGGTGGTGCTCAAGGCCTCGCCGGAGGCGCCGGGCGAGGCGTACCTGGTCGCCGAGATCGCCGAGGAGATCGGCCTGCCGGCGGGCGTGCTGAACGTGGTGACCGCCGACCGGGAGGTCTCCGAGCTGCTGGTCCGCGACCCGAGGGTGGACAAGATCGCGTTCACCGGCTCCACGGCGGCCGGCCGTCGCATCGCGTCGCTGTGCGGCGAGCGGATCGCCCGCGTCACGCTGGAGCTGGGCGGCAAGTCCGCCGCGGTGATCCTGGACGACATGGACATCGAGCAGGCGGCGACCACGCTGTCCGGAGCGGAGTGCTTCCTGTCCGGGCAGGTGTGTTCCTCGCTGACCCGGATCGTGGTGACGCGCAACCGGCACGACGAGCTGGTCGAGGCGCTGGCCGCCACGTTCTCGAAGGTCCGGGTCGGGGACCCGTTCGCCGAGCAGACCCAGATGGGGCCGCTGGCCATGCGCCGCCAGCGCGACCGGGTCGAGGGCTACATCGCCAAGGGCATCGAAGAGGGCGCCGTGCTCGCCACTGGCGGCGGGCGCCCCCAGCACCTGGACAGGGGCTTCTTCATCGAACCGACTCTGTTCGCCAACGTGGACAACTCCGCAACGATCGCCCGCGAGGAGATCTTCGGCCCGGTGCTCAGCGTCATCGCCGCCGACGACGAGGACCACGCCGTGACCCTTGCCAACGACACCATCTACGGCCTCAACGCCTCGGTGTTCACCCACGACGTGGACCGCGCCCGCGAGGTGGCCGGCCGGCTGCGCTCGGGCACCGTCGGGCACAACGCGTTCCGCACCGACTTCGGCGTCGCGTTCGGCGGGTTCAAGCAGTCCGGCATCGGGCGCGAAGGCGGCCGCGAGGGCCTGGCGCCCTACCTGGAGACCAAGACGGTCATCCTGGAGGGCCGGCCGGCCTAGGCGTCACGGGCGAGCAGCCGGCGGAGGACCCGCTGCAGTTCGTGTTCTGGCTGTTCGGGTAGGGTTCGGGCGCGCCAGGCGACGAACCCGTCGGGTCGTACGAGGGTGGCCCCGGTTGCGGTGGTGCCGTACGCGTGCTCCCGCCGGTCGGCGTCGATGTGGTGCACGTTCACCTCGATGTCGAGCGAGGTCGCCGCCGTCTTGGCGGCCGAGGCCCACGCCGCTCCGTCCGGGCCGACCAGCAGCGTGAACGACCCGGTGAACAGGTCGATCGTGGACAGCCTGGATCCGTCCCGGTCCAGCCAGACGTGTGGCGCGCGCAGGCCGGGGCTCCCGCTGGGCGTGCGGGGATCCTCGACCGGTTCGCCGGGGGCGGGGGTCTCGGTGAGGACGGCCGAGGAGTCGTAGCGGTATCCGAAGATCATCGTCAGATCGTCGATGCTCGCCGCGTCGTCGCCCCCGCCGTGGAACCGGCCCCGCATGCGCTGCATCGCCTGGTCGAGGGTGCGCGCCGCGACCGGGTGGCGTTCGTCGTGGTAGGTGTCCAGCAGCGCGGCCCCGGCCTGGCCCTTGATCACGGCGGCGAGCTTCCAGGCGAGGTTGTGCGCGTCGGCGATGCCGGTGTTCGCGCCGAACGACCCGGTCGGCGGGAAGGTGTGCGCGGCGTCGCCGACGAAGAACACCCGGCCGACCCGGTACCGGTCGGCGACCCAGGCGCCGATCAGGGTGGAGGTGACCTTCTGGTCGAGCTCCGGCATCGGCGCCACCAGCGCGAGGTCGAGCCCCGGGTCGCCGACCGCCTCGCGGACCAGCCGCACGCAGCGCTCCTCGGTGAACCCCGCGAGCGTCTCGCCGTTCGCCGGGTCGTACGGCATCCCCATGACCCAGCTGCCGAAGTCGCGGAACGGGACCAGGGCGGTGCCCGAGGCCGGCCGGTCGAGATAGGCGAGCAGGAACCGCCGCCCGCGCAGCACGCCACCGAGATCGGCGTCGAACAGGACGTTCACCACGTGGGAGAGCACGCCGGGTCCGTCGGCGGCCACGCCGAGCTGGTTGCGTACGAACGCGCGGTTCCCGTCCGCGGCGACCAGGTAGTCCGCGCGGATGCGCCGCTCGACGCCGGAGTCGCCGGGGCCCCGGTGGGTCACGACGGCCGTCACGCCCTCCGGGTCCGGCTCCACCCGGGTCAGCTCGGTGTGGAACCGCACGTCCGCGCCGGCCCGCTCGGCGTCCGCGCGGACCACCCGCTCCAGCTCGTCCTGGTCGATCAGCGCCCAGTCCGTGGGGCTGACCGACTCCGCCGGCCGGACCTGGGCGAGCAGGTCGACGCGGAAGCGCTCCTGGCCGGCCAGCGTGTCCGCGCCGATCATCTCCGGCAGGTCGGCCAGAATCGACTGCCGCTCGCGGATCCGCTCCTCCATGCCGAGCGCCCGGTAGATCTCCATCGAGCGCGGGTTGAACGCCCGCGCCTGGGGCATGATCGCCGTGGACGGGTGCCGTTCGACCAGCGTCGGGCGGACCCCCAGCCGAGCCAGGAACAGCGCCGTGGACAGGCCGGTGATGCCGCCGCCCACGACGAGAACGGAGGTGTGGTGATCGGACGTGGTCATCGCTGGGACGCTCCTCCTGTCGTCGTTTCGGGGCATACTTCCATATCTCTCCGAACGAGAGAATCTCTTTGTGGGAGGAGTTGGTAGAAGGTGGATGCACCCGAACACGCCCGGCTGGCCGAGGCGATCAACTCCGCCATGCGCGAGTTCGTCACCCGGACCGTGTTGTTCCACCAGGCCGTCGCGCAGGCCGTCGGCCTGACCGCGACCGACCTGCAGTGCCTGAACCTGCTGCTGTCCGAGGGTCCGATGACGCCCGGGCAGCTCGCCGCGAACAGCGGCCTGACCACCGGGGCCGCGATCACCGGCGCCATCGACCGGCTGCAGCGGGCCGGTTACGTCCACCGCGCCAACGACCCGGCCGACCGCCGCAAGGTCCTCGTCCGGCCCGACCACGACCGGGTCGAGAAGGAGATCACGCCGCTCTACGACGGCATCGGACGCTGGCACGACGGCGAGCTCGACGCGAAGGGCAACGACGAGCTCGCGGCCGTCCTCGACTACCTCACCAATGCAACCCGGGCCACCCACACCGCGACCCACGCATTGCGGCGCAAGGACTAGGCGGGCCGGACCGCGTTGGCCACCGCCCAGCTGTCCTCGTACATCCGGTACCGGTTGATCAGCCCGTCCTGTACGCCAAGCTGGATCGCGAACTCGGTGACGATGTCGCGGCCGGTGGACCGCACGGTGGAGACCAGGTGCCCCAGCACCACGGCGTCCTCGCCGTCGGCCAGGATCTTGGTGACCTCGAACCGCTTGCTGTCCAGCTCGGTGCGCAGCAGGGTGAAGAACTCGCCCATGTCCTCGGCGGAGCGCACCCTCGGGATCCACGGGATGTCCGGAGCGCTCGGGATGGCGAAGTCGACGGTCGGGGCGAACAGCGCCACCGCGGAGTCCAGCTCACCGGCCGCGAGGTGGTCGAAGAGCCGCTCGGCAAGGCGCATCGGGGTGCTCACCGACGATCCAACCTCGGCGGTCACGCCGGCTATTCCGGTTTCTGCCAGACGGAGACGTGCTTGGTGCTCTCGCCGGTGAACGGGCGGCGGTGCCAGTCCTCCCAGCGTTCGCGCAGCGACATGCCGGCCAGCCGGGCCATCAGGTCCAGCTCGGACGGCCACACGTAGCGGAACGGGAACGAGCGCACCTCGCCCCGGCCGTCGGCGAACCGGTAGTGGTGCGAGATCAGGCCCTGCGCGGCCACGTCGTACTCGTCGAACCCGAGATGGGTCGGGCTCACCGTGAACGGGCGATGGGTCTCGCCGGGCGGCAGCCGCCGCAGGTCCGGGACGCCGACCTCGATCACGAACCGGCCGCCGGGTTCGAGGTGCTCGGCGACGTTCTGGAAACAGGCGACCTGCTCGTCCTGCGAGGTCAGGTTGCCGATCGTGTTGTACACGAGGTAGGCGAGGCCGAACGCGCCCGGTGCGCGGGTGTGGGCGAAGTCGCCCATGGTCACCTCGATGCGCTCGGCGCCGGGCTTCGCCCTCAGCCTGGCCACCATCGCCTCGGACAGGTCGATGCCGCGCACGGTGACCCCTCGCCGGCTCAGCGGGATGGCGACGCGGCCGGTTCCGATGCCCAGCTCCAGCGCGGCGCGGTCGCCGGCCAGCTCGGCCAGGAAGTCGACGGTGGGGTCGAGGACGGCGGGCTCGTACCTGTCGGCGGTCTGGGCGTCGTAGTGTTCCGCGACCGGTTCCCCGAAGTGGTTCTCTGGCACGAGGATCATGCTGGCAGCCCCGGCGCCCGCCGGCGATCGGGTTTCGGCCCATGAACGGCACGGCCGGGTGAGCTTCACCGTGGTCATACGGACCGGGCGGTTGGGTGCACGGGTAGAACCCGGAGGAGGCCCCGCCGGCGAGCCAGGCGAGAACGGAGCTACACAGTGACCGACCCGGAGCAGGCCAGCGCGGCCCGACCGGCCGAGACGAGCGGCCCGCCCAGCCCGGCCCGGGAGGGCGAGCTGTTGGAACGGACCGTGTTCGAGGTCAAGCGCGTGATCGTCGGGCAGGACAGGCTGGTCGAGCGCATGCTGGTCGGCCTGCTGGCCAAGGGCCACCTGCTGCTCGAAGGCGTTCCCGGGGTGGCCAAGACGCTCGCGGTGGAGACCGTGGCCAAGGTGGTCGGCGGCAGCTTCGCCCGGCTGCAGTTCACCCCCGACCTGGTCCCCGCCGACATCCTGGGCACCCGGATCTACCGGCAGGGCCGCGAGGAGTTCGACGTCGAGCTCGGCCCGGTGGTGTCCAACTTCGTGCTCGCCGACGAGATCAACAGGGCGCCGGCCAAGGTCCAGTCGGCGATGCTCGAGGTGATGGCCGAGCGGCACCTGTCCATCGGCGGCAAGACCTTCCCGATGCCCAACCCGTTCCTGGTGCTGGCCACCCAGAACCCGATCGAGAACGAGGGCGTCTACCCGCTGCCCGAGGCGCAGCGGGACAGGTTCCTCTTCAAGATCATCATTGAGTACCCGAACGTCGAGGAAGAGCGCGAGATCATCTACCGGATGGGCGTCGAGCCGCCGGCGGCCGAGCAGGTGCTCACCCCCACCGAGCTGGTCCGGCTGCAGGGCGTGGCGTCCCGGGTGTTCATGCACCACGCGCTGGTGGACTACGTGGTGCGGCTGGTGGTGGCGACCAGGGCGCCCGGCGAGCACGGCCTGGACGACGTGGCGAGCTGGGTGTCCTACGGCGCCTCGCCCCGGGCCAGCCTCGGGATCGTGGCCGCCGCCAGGGCGCTGGCGCTGATCAGGGGCCGGGACTACGTGCTGCCGCAGGACGTGATGGACGTGGCGGCGGACGTGCTGCGGCACCGGCTGGTGCTGTCCTACGACGCGGTCGCCGACGCCGTCCCGATGGACCACATCCTGTCGCGGGTGCTGCAGACCGTGCCGTTGCCGCAGGTCAGCTCGCGCCCGCAGTACGCAGCGGCGACGTGATCTGGTCGTGAGCCAGGCATACCCCGCACCGCCCAACCTGCGCGACGGCAAGTTGGAGGCGGCGTTGCGGGTGCTCGAGCTGAGCGTGCGGCGCCGGCTGGACGGGCTGCTGCAGGGCAACCACATCGGGCTGGTGCCCGGTCCGGGCAGCGAGCCCGGCGAGGCCCGCCCGTACCAGCCCGGCGACGACGTGCGCCGGATGGACTGGGCGGTGACCGCGCGCACCACCGAGCCGCACATCCGCCAGACCGAGGCCGACCGCGAGCTGGAGACCTGGGTGGTCGTCGACCTGTCGGCCAGCCTGGACTTCGGCACCGCCGGCTGCGAGAAGCGCGACCTCGCGGTGGCCGCCACAGCGGCGGTGGCGCACCTGACCAGGGGCGGCGGCAACCGCATCGGCGCGCTGGTGGCCACGGGGGAGCGCACCGTCCGCGTCCCGGCCCGGGGCGGGCTGATGCACGCTCGCGGGCTGATCCGCCGGGTCGCCGAGACGCCGAGGGCGCCCGAGGGCACCCGGGGCGACCTGGCCGCCGCGATCGAGCAGCTGCGCCGGCCACCGCGGCGGCGCGGGCTGGCGGTGGTGGTCTCCGACTTCCTCGGCAACGGCTCACCGCCGGGGACCGAGCTGGACTGGGAACGGCCGCTGCGGGCGCTGTCGGTGCGGCACGACCTGCTCGCGGTCGAGGTGCTCGACCCGCGCGACCTGGAGCTTCCCGAGGTCGGCACGGTGGTGCTGGCCGACCCGGAGACCGGCCGGCAGCGCGAGGTGGAGACCACCCCGCTGCTCTGCCGTGAGTTCGCCGCCGCGGCCGCCGAGCACCGCGAGCGGGTGGCCGCCGCGCTGCGCCGCTGCGGCGCCGGCCACCTGGTCCTGCGCACCGACCGGGACTGGATCGCGGACGTGGTGCGGTTCGCCGTGACCCGCAAGCGGCAGTGGTCGGACCCGTCGGGCACCCGGCCGATCAACGGTGGCCGCCCGGCGGTGATCAGATGAGTCTGCGAGTTGACATATGAGCTTTGCCCATCCGTGGTGGCTGCTGTTGCTGCTGCTGGTGGCCGCGCTGGTGGTCGGGTACCTGCTCCTGCAGCGCCGCAAGCAGCGCGACACGGTGCGCTTCACCAACCTGGAGCTGCTGGAGCAGGTGGTGCCCCGGCGCCTGAACTGGGTCCGCCACGTGCCGACCGCGCTGCTCATGGTCGCGCTGGTGCTGCTGACCGTCGCGCTGTCCGGCCCGACCGCCGAGGCCAAGGTGCCTCGCAACAGGGCCACCGTCATGCTGGTGATCGACGTCTCGCTGTCCATGCAGGCCACCGACGTCGCGCCGACCCGGCTGCAGGCCGCGCAGGTCGCCGCCAAGGGCTTCGCCGAGCGCCTCACCCCGGGGATCAACCTCGGGCTCATCTCCTTCGCCGGGACCGCCGCCGTGCTGGTCTCGCCGACCGCCGACCGGGAGCCGGTCAAGCACGCGATCGACACGCTCAAGCTCTCCGAGTCCACCGCGACCGGGGAGGCGATCTTCGCCGCGCTGCAGTCCGTGCAGAGCTTCTCCCAGGGCCTGGCCGGTGGCGGGGAGGGCCCGCCGCCGGCGCGCATCGTCCTGATGAGCGACGGCAAGCAGACGCTGCCCGGCCCGGAGGGGGAGAACGAACCGCGCGGCTCGTTCACCGCGTCCCGCAAGGCGTCCGGCGAGAAGATCCCGATCTCCACCATCTCGTTCGGCACCCTGCTCGGACGGATCGACCTGAGCGGGCGCAGCACCCCGGTCCCGGTCGACGACGCTTCGCTGCGTGAGATCGCGCAGATCTCCGGCGGCCAGTTCTTCACCGCCGCCAGCCAGGAAGAACTGCAGCAGGTCTACGCCACGCTGGGCGAACAGATCGGCTACGAGACGCGGCGGGTGGACATCAGCCACCCGTGGCTGCTCGGCGGCACCCTGCTGTCGATGCTCGCCCTGGGGTGCGCCCTGGGCCTGGGCCGCCGCCTGCCCTGACTCCGCTCCGTCAGGCTGGTAGCAGATCGTTGGGCGAACGACGCTAGGTTGATGTGGTGGCGGATGCGACGCGGGTCCGCCCGTGGGTTCCCGGCGTGGCAGTCGTCGCGGCGGCGTTTCTGGGCGGGGTCGCGCTCCTGCCCGGTCACTGGCTGCGGTCTGTCCTGGTGGGGTGCGGGTTGGCCGTGGTCACGGCGGTGGCGATGGCGCGGCGGTCCGCACCCGCGATGCGCGCGGCCGTGTTCGTGGATCTGGTTTTTGCCGGGTACGCCGCTGGTGCGCATGGCGGTTGGCCCCCGGCGGTCACGGTCGGCGTGGTGTGCGTGGCGCCGCTGGCGGCGCTGCTCGCCTGTGATCGTGTGCCCCGGCTGCGCCCGGCCGCGCCGTGGTTGCGGTGGGGCCGGTTGAGCTCGGAGGTCGCCTGGCTGGCGATGGTGACCGTGGCCGCGTCGAGTGCGGCGCTGGTCTGGTGGGCGCGTTCGGTGCATCCGACGCCGGCACCGTACTTCCGTGATCTGCGGGACCTGCCGTGGTGGGTGGGAGTAGCCGGCGTGCTCGGAGCCGCCCTGATCAACCCGATCTGGGAGGAGGCCCTGTTCCGGGGGGTCGTGCTGACCGAGCTTGCGGCGCTCTGGGGGACACTGCCCTCGGTGGTGGTTCAGGCGGCGGCCACCGGCTTCGCTCATCTGAACGGGTTTCCGTCGGGTTGGTCGGGGATGGCCATGGCCGCAACCTGGGGTCTCGTCCTCGGATGGGTGCGGGTCCGCACCGGCGGCATCGCCGTTCCGTACGCCATCCACGTGTTCGCCGATGCCACCGTTGGAACGCTTGGTGTCCTGCTCCTTGTCTGACCGGGTCAGTGGTCAGCCGCCGGCGCGGGTGGCCAGCTCGACCGCCTCGGCGGGGGAGGACGCCTCGATCGGGGCGTCGGGCGGGGCGGTGCCGTCCGGCTGCCGCACGCTCCAGCCGCCGAGCGTGATGACGGGGATGCCGCCGCGCCGCTTGGCCAGGGCGACCTCGGAGAGCGTGCCCCACGAGCCGCCGACGGCGATCACGGCGTCCGCGGACCAGACGATCACGGCGTTGCGGGCCTCGCCCATGTTCGTGACGATCACGGCCGACAGGTCGGGGTTCGCGTCGTCGGCGGTGTCGCCAGGGCGGATGCCGATGACGAGCCCGTTCTCGGCCCGCGCGCCGGCGGCGACGGCCGCCATGACACCCGTCCCGCCACCGCAGATGACCGTCGCGCCGGCCCGGGCGAGGAGGACGCCGACCTGGTAGGCGTTCTCACGCTCGGCTTCCGTGCAGTGCCGAGGTCCGCAGACGGCAACCTGGACAGCGCTCACCCCGAAGTCGACGAGATCAAGGCACGTACCTCGCGTACCGCCGGAAGCTTTGCCGCACGGTCGGGCAGCTTGTCGAGCACGAAGCTTGCAGAGGTACGCATATCGCCATTGCGCAAACTCGGATCAATTGACTCGTAGACGGTGCCAAGATGGCGCGTACCTTGCGCCAGGTCACCCGATTTGATCAAACAAGCGGCTTGGTGAAACCTGATCTGCGCGGCGCCGAGCGAACCACTCGACGGATACATGCTCAGAGCGGCGTCCTGCGCAGTAGTCGCCTTGCCGATATCACCCGTGTAGGAATACACGAAGCTCTGCGCGTGATGGAGCCGCTGCGGATGCCATGTCCATTCCGTAGGAACCACTGCGGGGCCTGGGGGATCGAGCTTGTCACACACTGATTCCAACCTGGCCAGCGCCGCGTATGCGCCGGACCGGTCACCAATGAGCGCGAGCATCTGCGCCTGCGCACCGTATGCGCTGGCCACGCCAACGGACGGTTTGCCTCCATCGGTGTTCACCGCATCCTCGGCCAAGTACAGAGTGGACCGGCGACTATCAGGTCCGTAGATGCTGTAGACGGCACGTTTGCCGCCGATCATCGTGCACAGCTCTCGATCTTCGCTCGCCCGCGCTTCCTTCTGTGCCTGGCGCCAGAAACGCTCGGCCTGCTCCCAACACCCAACCGTAAGCGTGCACACCGCCGCGAGCGCGGAGAGCTGGGCGCACACTCTGAGCAGCCGAGGGCCATGATCGGAGCCAGCCGAGCCAGCGAGCGCGTGCACCTCGTCATAGTCGGTCAATAGCTCGGGAAGTGCCTGGATGTAGGAAGCCTGGCCGACTCCGCTGAGCCTGACCGCGTAGCGGTCGGCCACGCGCTCCCACTCGGTCACGTCGTGGCCGGTAACCGGCAGGGCGACCAAGCGGTCTCCGCGTCGGCGCGTCAACTCGATGCTGGCCAGCGCGGCGCCGACCGCCGTCCCGAAGGCCGTGGTGAAGAGTGCCCGCCTGTGCATGTCTCCCACCTCCTCCTCCGACACCGCACCAAGGAGTATCCGCTGATCAAGCTGCGTGTCGTGCCGCGCCGGAGGTCGCGACCAGTGTGCCTCCCGGATGTCCCGTGCGCCACGTCGAGTGCCCTCCCCAAGCATCTCGATCAGTTCGTCGCCGGTGACCTCGAGGACTTTCCGCAGCTTGGCAAGGTGAAAGGCCGACGGGTCGACCCGGCCGTTCTCCCAGCGTGAGATGAGGGAGTGGTCGCAGCCCAGCTTGTGGGCCAGGTCTTCCTGGGTGTAGCCGAGGATCTTCCGTGCGTTCCGCAAGCGGGGCCGCTGCTGCGCCATCAGGGTGGCTGCCTCTCTGACCAGCGTGAACGGTGGGGCAAGCAGCGTACCGGACGCGGAACCGCGGGCGATCAAGAAAGCGACGGTATCCCGCATATCCGTAGGTCAGACGCCTGGATTCAAATCCGCTCACGCGAATGCACAAAAGCTCACATTCATGCCGTGGTCAACCGGACCACGGAGCGGTTCGCTCGACGTCATGATCCCCGACGCGATGGTCGACAGGATGACCCTCTACGCCGTACACGCCGTGCGCCCGGACGCGATCTGCGCGACCGATGCCATCTGGGAAAAGCAGCTCGTCGCCGAGGAACACGCCCGCGACCTGTCCACCGACCCGGGCGTGTTGGCCGGGGCCGTGACCCGGTACGTCCTCAACGTCCTCGGCGAACGAAAACCGATCGCGCTGTTCGTCAAGGGCGAGCGGCAGGCGGTGCCGCATCTGTCCGACGACCGCCAGACGGCCGCGAACGGGTGGATCAGACACCCGAGCCTGCGGCGGAGGACGAGAAAGGAAAGAGGCGACTAGCTGTACGCCGCTGGCCGCCGAAGCTCGTCGAGGTGGGCGTGCAGGGCCGCGACGCAGTCCGACGGGCCGACCAGGTCGGGGTTGAGCACGGCGTTGAGGCTCAGGCCGTCGATCAACGCCCACAGCCGGCCGACCTCGCGGTCCAGGTCGAGCTCGGCGCGGACCTCACCGGCCGCCAGAGCCCTGGTCAGCACCCGCCGGACCACCTCCCGGGCTCCGGCGGCGGTCTCGTGCGCCAGGTCGGCCAGCGCCGGGTAGGTCCGCGCCGCGGTCACGAACTCGATCCACACCGTGACCTCCGCGCGGCGCGCCTCGTCCAGCGGCAGCAGCTGTTCCAGCAGGTCGGCCAGCAGCTCGCGGCGGCGCTTCGGCGACACCTCGGCCAGGTCGGGCAGCCGCTCCACCCGGCTCATCAGCCGCCTCGCCACCCGGTCGAGCATCTCCCGCATCGCGAACAGCATCAGTTGCTGGTGGCTGTCGAAGTAGTGCCGCACCGAGCCGATGTTCAGCCCCGCCTCGTCCGCGACGTTGCGCAGCGACGCGCTGGCCAGGCCGTCGCGGATGGCCAGCCGGAAGACGGCGTCGACCACCTGCCGCCGCCGGGTGACCGGATCCACCACTCGAGGCATGAGCCTTTGTAGCACGACTGTGATACGTTCCGTTGTATCACGAGTGTGATACAACGGGAGGGGATCATGGAGACCGTCTTCACCGTGCTGTTGGTCAGGTTCGCGTTGATCGTCGGCGCGCTGGTGGTGCTGGCGCTGGTGGTGTTCGCCGTCGCGCTGATGCTCAAGCGGCGGGGGAAGCTGGACCAGGCCCGGCAGCGGGCCGCACCGTTCGCCAGGGAGGCGGCGCGGCTGCTCGACCAGCGGGCGGCGCGGCGGCCGGGCTCTGAGAACCGGGGCCACTGGGCGAGCGGCGTCATCAGGGGCGCGGCGAACCGCTACCTCGACGGACCGGGCCCGCGGTGAGCGGCGCGGAGCTGCTGCACCACCTGCTGGTGGACTACCTGATCAAGGGCGGCATCGTGGTCGTCGGCCTGCTGTTGCTTGTGATCGGCATGGTCGTCGTCTGGCGGAAGCTGGGTTAGATAGCCTCCTGTGGTGGGACGCAGCGTGCTCGTGACCGGAGGCAACAGAGGCATCGGACTGGCGATCGCGCGGGCGTTCGCCGACCAGGGCGATCAGGTGGCGGTCACCCACCGGGGCTCGGGCGCGCCGGACGGGCTGCTGGGGGTGCGCTGCGACGTCACCGACGCCGAGAGCGTGGACGCCGCGTTCACCGAGGTGGAGCAGGCGCACGGGCCGGTCCAGGTGCTGGTGTCCAACGCCGGCATCACCGACGACACGCTGCTGATGCGGATGGCCGAGGAGCAGTTCACCCGGGTGCTGGACGCCAACCTGGCCGGCGCCTACCGGGTGTCCAAGCGTGCCGCGCGGGGCATGCTCAGGGCCAGGGCCGGGCGGATGATCTTCATCTCCTCGGTGGTCGGGCTGACCGGCTCGGCGGGCCAGGTCAACTACGCCGCGTCCAAGTCCGGCCTGGTCGGGCTGGCCCGCTCGATCGCGCGCGAGCTGGGCAGCCGGTCGATCACCGCGAACGTCATCGCGCCCGGGTTCGTGGAGACGGACATGACGGCGGCGCTGGGCGAGAAGCGCCAGCAGGAGATCCTCGGCCAGATCCCGCTCGGCCGCATCGCCAGGCCGGACGAGATCGCGGCCGCCGCGACCTGGCTGGCCTCGGACGCGGCCGGGTACATCACCGGCGCGGTGATCCCGGTCGACGGCGGTCTGGGTATGGGCCACTAGGTTTCTCAGACAGGAGAAGATGTGACGGGGCTACTCGAGGGCAAGCGGATCCTGGTCACCGGCGTGATCACGGACGCGTCGCTGGCGTTCCACGTCGCCAAGGCGGCGCAGGAGCAGGGCGCGACAGTGGTGCTGACCGGGTTCGGGCGGATGCGCCTGGTGGAGCGGATCGCGCAGCGGCTGCCGAAGCCGGTCCCGGTGCTGGAGCTGGACGTCTCCGACCAGTCCCAGCTGGACAGCCTGGCCGACCGGGCGCGCGAGCACGTGGACGGGCTGGACGGGGTGCTGCACTCCATCGGCTTCGCGCCGGCCTCCTGCCTCGGCGAGGGCGCGTTCCTGGGCGCCCCGTGGGAGGACGTGGCGAGCACCCTGCAGGTCAGCGCGTACTCGTTCAAGTCGCTGGCCACCGCGTGCCTGCCGCTGATGTCGGCGGGTGCCTCGATCGTCGGCATGGACTTCGACAACCGGCAGGCCTGGCCGGGCTACGACTGGATGGGCGTGGCCAAGTCCGCCCTGGAGTCGGTGTGCCGCTACCTGGCCAGGGACCTGGGGCCGCAAGGGATCCGGGTCAACCTGGTCGCGGCCGGGCCGGTCAAGACGATGGCCGCGAAGTCCATCCCCGGGTTCTCCGCGTTCGAGAACGTCTGGGACGGGCGGGCGCCGCTGGGCTGGGACATCGCCAACCCGGAGCCGGTGGCGCGCACCTGCTGCGCGCTGCTCTCCGACTGGATGCCGGTGACCACCGGCTCGATGGTCTGGGCGGACGGCGGGGTCCACGCCGTCGGGGTGTGAAGGCACAGGTGGACGCGCTGTTGGTGTTGTCGTTCGGCGGTCCGGAGGGACCGGACGACGTCATGCCGTTCCTGGAGCGGGTGACCAGCGGGCGCGGCGTGCCACGGGCCCGGCTGCTGGAGGTGGCCGAGCACTACGAGCACTTCGGCGGCGTCTCGCCGATCAACGCGCGCAACCGCGAGCTGATCTCTCGAGTCCGTGACGAGCTGGCCGCCGCCGGCGTGGAGCTGCCGGTGTACTTCGGCAACCGCAACTGGCACCCGCTGGTCGAGGACACCGTGGCCCGGATGGCCGCCGACGGGGTGCGCCGCGCGCTGGTGTTCGCGACCAGCGCCTACGGCGGGTACTCCGCGTGCCGGCAGTACCACGAGGACATCGCGCGCGCCCGCGCCGCCGTCGGCCCGGACGCGCCCGAGCTGGTCAAGATCCGGCACTTCTTCGACCACCCGGAGTTCGTGGCCTCGGCGGCCGAGGCCGTGCGGGCGGCGACCGCCGAGCTGCCCGAGGAGCACCGCGAGCAGGCCCGGCTGGTGTTCACCGCGCACTCCATCCCGACCGCCGCCGACGCCGCCGCCGGAGTCCCCGCCGAAGGCGGCCACCGCTACTCCCGCCAGGTGGCCGAGGCGGCCCGGCTGGTCGCCGCCGAGCTGGGCGTGGACGACTACGACCTGGTCTGGCAGTCCCGCTCCGGCCCGCCCAGCGTGCCGTGGCTGGAGCCGGACGTGCTCGACCACCTGGACACCCTGCACGCCAAGGCGGTGCCCGCGGTGGTGACCTGCCCCATCGGGTTCGTCAGCGACCACGTCGAGGTCGTCTGGGACCTGGACAACGAGGCCGCCGAGCGCGCCGCCGAGCACGGCATGGCCTTCGCCCGCGCCGCCACCGCCGGCCAGGACGCCCGGTTCGCACAGATGGTCGTCGAACTGGTCCGCGAGCACCTCGCCGCCGTGCCCGCTCGCGCCCTCGGCACCGTGCCCTCCGCCGGCGGCGGCCGCAACGGCGAGCCCTGCGCCCCGGACTGCTGCCTGGCCGCCCGCTGAGCCCGTGAGTGGTTAGCGTTGTCATAGCAACGCTAACCACTCACGGGTCACGGGTGCGGGCGGGCCATCGCGGGCGGGTCGACGAGGCGGTCGTAGGCGTCGGCGGTGAGCAGGCCGAGCGCTTGGGCGGCTTCGCGCGGGGTGGTGCCGTCGCGGTGGGCGCGGGCGGTGATCTGGGCGACCCGGTCGTAGCCGAGCACGGGGGTCAGTGCCGTCGCGAGCGGCAGCGCGCGGGACACGTCGGCCGCCAGCCGGTCGCGGTCGACGTCCAGGCCGCGCACCAGCCTGGCGGTGAACACCTCGGTCGCGTCGGCCAGGATCCGGATCGAGCGCAGCACGTTGTGGATCAGCACCGGCTTGGCGGCGTTGAGCTCGAGGGTGCCCGCCGCGCCGGCCATCGTGACGGTGGTGTCGTTGCCGATCACCTGCAGGGCGGCCTGCGCCAGCGCCTCGGCGACGGTGGCGTTGCGCTTGCCCGGCATGATCGACGAGGTCAGCCCGTCCGGCGGGATGACCAGCTCGCCCAGCCCGCACCTCGGCCCGGAGCCGAGCAGCCGGATGTCGTTGGCCATCTTGAGCAGGGTGACGGCGGCGAGCTTCACCGCGCCGTGCGCGTCGACCAGCGCGTCGTGCGCGCCGATGCCCTCGAACTTGCTCGCCGCGGGCGTGAACGAGGTCCCGGACAGCGCGCTGACCTCGGCGCAGAACTCCCCGTCGAACCCGGCAGGGGCGTTGAGCCCGGTGCCCACGGCGGTGCCGCCCTGGGGCAGCCGGCGCAGCCGCGGCACGCCCGCCTCGACCCGCTCGGCGGCCTGCCGGACCTGGTGGGCGAACGCGTCGAACGACTGGCCCACGGTCATCGGCACCGCGTCCATCAGGTGCGTGCGGCCGATCTTGACCACGTCGGCGAACTCGCCGGCCTTGGCCGCCGAAGCCTCCGTCAGGCCGCGCAGCGCGGGCAGCAACCGGCGCTCCAGCTCGAACACGGTGGCCAGGTGCATGACCGTCGGAAAGCTGTCGTTGGAGGACTGCGAACGGTTGACGTGGTCGTTCGGGTGCACCGGGTCCCGAGTGCCCAGCGGCCGGCCGAGCAGCTCGTTGGCGCGGTTGGCGATCACCTCGTTGGCGTTCATGTTCGTCTGGGTGCCCGAGCCGGTCTGCCAGACGGGCAGCGGGAAGTGGTCGTCGAAGCCGCCCTCCCAGACCTCGCGGGCCGCGGCCTCGATCACCTCGGCCAACCCGGCGTCCAGCGTGCCCAGCCGCCGGTTGGCGCGCGCCGCCGCGAGCTTCTGCAGCCCGAAGCAGCGGGGCAGCACGGCGGGGAAGCGCTCGCCGCCGATCTCGAACACGCCGAGCGCGCGCTGGGTCTGCGCACCCCAGTAGCGGCCGTCCGGGATGTCGACGGCCCCGAACGCGTCGCTCTCCGCCCGGGTCACGCCGACACCTCGACCTCGGCGGCCGGCCTGAGCTCGCCGGTGACCTTCGCGACCACCGCCGAGGCGACCACGTTCCCGATGACGTTGCAGGTGGCCACCGCGATCGAGATGAACCGGTACACGCCGAAGATCAGCGCGAGCCCGGCCACCGGGAGGACGCCGGTGGCGGTGACCGTCGCGGCGAACACCACGAACGACCCGCCGGACACGGTGGCCGCGCCCTTCGAGGTCAGGAACATCACGGCCAGGATGCCGAGCTGCTGGTCGAGGCCCAGCGGTACCCCGTACGCGTTGGCCAGGAAGATGACCCCGATCGACATGAAGATCGAGGTGCCGTCCAGGTTGAACGCGTAGCCGGTGGGCAGCACCAGCCCTGCCGTCTGCTTGGAGACACCGTAGGTCGGCAGCTTCTCCAGCAGCCGGGGCAGCACGCTCTCCGAGGACGCGGTGCCCAGCGTGATCAGTATTTCCTCCTTGACGAAGCGCAGCAGGGCGAACAGATTGATCCGGAACATCGCGCACACCGCCCCGAGCACGACCGCGATGAACAGGGCAATCGCCACCCAGACGCAGACCACGAGATAGGCCAGCGCGACCAGGACCGACGTCCCGTTCGAGCCGACCGCGTAGGCGGTGGCGCCGAACGTCCCGACCGGGGCCAGCCGCATGATCACATGGATGAACCGGAAGAACGCGGTGGACAGGGTGGCCAGCCCCGCCTCGATCGGCGCCCGCTTGTCCGGGGCGAGCGTGAGCAGGCCGAATCCGAAGATCAAGGCGATGACCAGCACCTGGAGCAGGTGGCCGCCGGCGAAGGCGCCGATGAAGTTGTCCGGGAACAGCGTGGCGAGGAAGTCGTGTGGGCGGGCGGCCTGCTCGGTCGCGGCCGTCGCGCCCTTGGCCGCCCCGGCGCCCGCGCTGACGTGCCCGGTCCCGGCCCCGACCCGGGACAGGTTCCCGAACAGCAGGCCGAGCGCGAGCGCGATGGTGGAGACGACCTCGAAGTAGACGATCGCGACCAGGCCGACCTTGCCGATCCGCTTGACGTCACCCGCCGCGAGGATCCCGGCCGTGACGGTCAGGAACACCAGCGGCGCCACCGCCGTCTTGATCAGGTCGAGGAAGATCGTGCCGAGGACGTTCAGCGAGGACGCGAACCCCGGCCAGGCCACCCCGACCGCGATGCCGAGCACCAGCGAGACGATCACCTGGAAGCCGAGGCCCCGCCACGCGCGGACGGCCTTCATGTGCGTTCCTCCTCGATGAGGCGGCGTTGGGCGTGCCACCGGTCGCGGGCCGAGGCGCAGATCAGCTCCGCGTCGCCCACGTAGTCGGCGGGGGACAGGGGCTCGCGGGCGAAGGCGGGGTCGAGGCCGCGCTCGGTGAGCTGCCGGCGCAGGGCCTCGGGCAGCTCCACCCCGTCCCGGCGGACCTGCCGCGCGGCGGCGTAGACCAGGTCGTGCGCGAGCTCCCTGCCCAGCTCCGGGGCGAGGCCGAACATGTACGCCTCCGACATGACCAGCCCGCCGTCGGCGTCCAGGTTGGCCCGCATGGCGTCCTCGTCGACCCGCAGCCCCGCGACGAGCTCGACCGCCGCCGCCAGGCAGCTCGCGGCCGACCAGGCCAGCCGGGGCAGCACCTGCCACTCGATCTGCCACTCGCCGGCCGCCCGCTCCTGCGGCACCTCCATCGCCCGGTACAGCGCGGACACGCTCGCGCCCGCCGAGGCGCTCATGCCCACGATCGCCTCGGCGAGGATCGGGTTCGCCTTCTGCGGCATGGTCGAGGACGCGCCCCGGTGCTCCCCGTCGGCCTCGGCGAGCTCGCCGATCTCGGTGCGGCCCAGGTCGATCACGTTGCGGGCCAGCCGGGCGCAGGTCGCGGCCACCGAGGCGCACAGCGCGCCGAACCCGGCGACCGAGTCCCTGGCCGCATGCCACGGCACGTCGCCGCCGGCCAGCCCGAGCCGCCGGGCCAGCTCGCGCCGTACCGGAGCGGCGGTCGGCCCGGCCGCCGCGCTGGTGCCGCCGGCGCCGAACAGCGACACGGTCCCGATCTCGGCGCGGACCTGGCGCAGCCGGCCGGCGTGCCGGGCGAGCTCGTCGAGCAGGGGGGCCAGGGTGGCGCCGAACGTGGTCGGCACCGCCTGCTGTCCGTGGGTGCGCCCGGCCATCACGGTCCGCCGGTGCGCGTCCATCAGCCGTTCGAGCGCGTCGCCGAGGGTCCGCACCAGCTCGCCGAGCCGGTCCAGCGCGCGCACGCCCTGCAGCGCCAGGCCGGTGTCCATGATGTCCTGCGTGGTCGCGCCGTAGTGCACCCGCCCGTCGGGGCCGTCGGGCAGCCTGGCGGCCACGGCACGGACCAGCGGCAGGATCGGGTAGCCGACGTTGCGCGCGCCGTCCCACAGCGCCTCGGTGTCCAGGCCGTCCACGGACGCGGCCCTGGCGACCATCTCGGCGTCGGCCTCGGCGAGCACCCCGGTGGCGGCCTGCGCCCTGGCCAGCTCGGCCTCGACCCGCAGCCAGGCCTCGATCGTGGCGCGCTCGGACCACACCGCCGCCATCGCGTCGTCGCCCCACAGCCGGCCCAGCAGGTCGAACGGCTCCATGTGCCGCGCTCCTCGTCGTTCAATCGATTGAGTCACACGATTGAACGATGACGCGCGCCGGGTGTCAAGCGCCCGGCTCATTACGATGACCCGGAGACGACGGGGAACAAGGTGACGACGAGCGGCAGCAGGCGCCCGACCATGGCCGACGTGGCGGCCCGGGCCGGGGTGGACCGGGCGGTGGTGTCGCGGGTGCTCAACGCGGACCCGACGCTCAAGATCAAGGACGCCACCCGGGGTCGGGTGCTGGCCGCCGTCGCCGAGCTCGACTACCGGCCCAACGCCATCGCGCGCAGCCTGCGCACCGCGCGAACGTCCACCTTCGGCCTGGTCATCCCGGACTTCGCCAACCCGATCTGGGCCGAGATCGTCACCGCGATCGAGGAGGAGGCCGACCGGCACGGCCTGCTGATGGTCACCGGCAGCGCGCGGCCCGGTTCGGGGCGCGCCGGGCACTTCCTGGAGCTGCTGCGCTCCGGGCGGGTGGACGGGCTGCTGGTGGCCGCGCCGGTGGCCGCCGAGCTGCTGCCCACCGCCCGCGAGCGGCTGGCCTGGATCTCGCTCAACCAGCGCATCCCCGGGCACGACCGGTACGTGCTCTTCGACGACCCCGCCGCGGTAGAGCTCGCGGTCGATCACCTGGTCGGGCTGGGCCATCGCGACATCGCCCACATCGCCGGCCCGGACGCGCTGGACAGCGCGCGGCGGCGGTTGGAAGGGTTCCGGGCCGCGATGCGGGCGCGCGGGCTGGACGCGGACCGGGTCGTCGCCGGCGCCTACACGGCCGAGGGTGGCGAGCAGGCCATGCGCGCGCTGCTCGCCCGCGCCCCGCGCCCCACCGCGGTGGTGGCCGGCAACGTCGCCTCGGCCACCGGCGCGCTGAACGCGGCGCGATCGGCCGGCGTGCGGGTGCCCGAGCAGGTCTCGGTGATCGCGATCCACGACCTTCCGCTGGCGCACTACCTGCAGCCGCCGCTGACCACCGTGCGGATGCCGGTGGCCGAGCTGGGGCGCCACGCGCTGCGCACCCTGCTGACGACCGCGGCCGACGAGGACGTCACCACCGTGGTCTCCGACCCGATCGAGATCGTCCTCCGGGCCTCGACGGCGGCCCCGCCGGCGGGTTTGTAAGCGGATTGCAAGGTCGGTGCGTGAAGGTGGCCGCCCATGCGCCCCGGTGGCGGTCGGCCGCCCCGGGGCTACCCCGGCATCAGGAGGTTCAGCGGTATGAGTCGGAGGCAGACGGCGCTCGCGGCGGCCGTGCTGGCCGGTGCGCTCGCACTGTCGGCATGCGGCGGGGCGGGGGGCGGGGCCGGCGCGGCGGAGACGATCAAGCTCGGTTTCCTGGGCGACCTGACCGGTGAGAGCTCGGGCATCGTGGTCCCGGCCCGCAACGGCGCCCGGATGGCGATCGACGCCTTCAACGCGACGAACCCGCCCAAGAAGATCGAGATGATCGAGTACGACAGCCAGGGCAGCCCGGACCAGGCGGTCCCGCTGGTGACCAAGGCCGTCCAGCAGGACAAGATCGTCGGGCTGCTCGGGCCGCAGTTCTCCGGCGAGTCCAAGGCCGCCGACCCGGTGCTGGAGCAGGCGAAGATCCCGAGCGTGTCGTCGGTGGCCACCAACCCCGGGCTGGCGCAGAACGGCTGGAAGTACTTCCACCGCGTGGTGGCCAGCGACGCCGAGCAGGGGCCGTCGATCGCGCGGTTCCTGGTCGCGGCGAAGAAGCCGGGCAAGGTCTTCGTGGTCAACGACGACCAGGAGTACAGCGTGGGCATCGCCGACGCGGTGAACAAGGAGCTCGCCGCGCACGGGGTGGCCACCCAGCGCGACCAGTTCGCGCAGGCCGCCTCGGACTACTCGTCCACCATCGCTAAGATCAAGGCGTACGCCCCGGACGCCATCTTCTTCGGCGGCTACTACTCGCAGGGCGGGCGGCTGCTCAAGCAGGTCAGGGACGCCGGCCTGACCGCGCTGTTCTCCACCGGGGACGGCAGCCTGGACGTCGGCCTGATCAACGGCGCGGGCCAGAAGGCCGCCGAGGGCGCCATCGTCGGCTGCCCCTGCGCGGTGCCCGGCCCCAAGTCGGCCAAGGGCGAGCTGAAGAAGTTCTTCGACGCCTACCAGGCGCGGTACAAGGTCGATCCCAGCACCTACGCCCCGGAGGGCCACGACGGCGCCACCGCGTTCATCAAGGCCGTCCAGGCCGGCAACACCACGCCGGAGTCGATCAACACCTTCCTCGCCACGCTGAGCTTCCCCGGGATAGCCAAACCGGTCCAGTTCCAGCCGAACGGCAACGTGGTCGGTGACACGATCTTCATCCACCAGGTCCGCAACGGAAAGGTCGAACTCCTCGGCACCTCCAAGGAGGCCAAGCTCGGCTGACCGGCGAGTCGGGCGTCTCAGCACACTGAGTCGCGCGTTTCGGCACACACCGGTGGTTGCCGGCGAATGTGCTCAAATGCGCGACTCAGTGTGCCAGGACGCCCGACTCGCGGGGGTTATGGGCGGTCGAACGCGCGGTAGGCGTCGATGTCGTGGAAGTGGCGGGCGTAGAGGTCGGCGGTGCGGGTCAGGTCGTCGTCCAGGGTCTCGGTGACGTCGACGACCTCGAGCAGGCGCACGGTGATCTCCTCGCCGGCGGCGTTGCGGTGGGTGGTCTCCTGGCGCCTGGCGTGGTCGAGCGCCTCGGCCCTGGCCTGCTCGGCGGAGGCGGCGTGCACCAGCGTCAGGTCCTCGCGGTAGAGCGGGCGGTAACCGGGCGCGGGCGAGGACGAGCCGAACAGCAGCACCGCCAGGTACGGTCGCGCGTTCTCGGGCATGGACAGATGATCGCGTCTAGCGGCGGTCGGCGCTGCCGGCGAGGATCCGGACGGCTTCGGCCACCGCCGCGCGGCGGGCCACCCGCACCGCGGTGGCCAGGGGGCGCAGCGCGTCGGCGCGGGCGCGCGCGGTGGTCGCGGACAGCGCGCCGCCGGGGTCGTCCACGGAGGCCGCCGTGAGGATGGCGTCCACCTCGTCGGCCCGCTGCAGCACCCGCAGGCTGTCCGGGGGCATGCCGTCCGGCCACAGCGAGCGCGGCCGGGCGCGCAGCGCGGCCTCGATCTCCTCGCGCACCCCCGGCCGGTGTTGTGCCACGCCCAGCGAGGTCAGCGTGGTCGCCGACTCGCGGACCTGCTCGCGCAGCGCGTACTCGGCCTCGCGCAGCGACACCTGCTCCTCCGGGGCGACCGGCTCCGGGATCGAGTGGACGGCCCAGCGCAGCAGCCCGTCACCCAGCGGGCAGGGCACCAGCCCGTACCCGATGTCGGCGAACAACAGCCCCTCGCCGGCCTCCAGCACCGCCGTGCTGAACGCGCCGGGGCCGGGCAGCCCCCGGGGGTCGCCGGGCGCGGCCAGCACCAGCCGGGCCGGCCCGGACGCCCCGGCCGGGCCCACCCTGCGCAGCGCGGCCAGCAGGAACGTCATCGAGGTGGGCCGGTCGGTCGGACCGGGCAGCCCGGTCGCTGCGGCGGTGTGGTCGTCGGCGGCCAGCACGTCGTGTGCCTCGCCCCAGGGCTCGAGGGCGTCGAGCACGTCGTCGGGCGCGGCGGCGCCGGCCAGCCAGGCGGACACCCACACAGTCATCGTCGCGGAAACGCAGGGCACGGCCGCCAGGCTAGAGGTCATTTCCCGGCGTGGCACTGCCGCCGAGTGGGTGACTGCGCTATAGCGTTACGCAGTTGTGGACCGACCCGAACGCGTGCGTACCCGTAGCTACAGCGACCCGCTCGCCGCCGGCGCGACCCGGCGCAAGCAGGTCCCGACGGTCGCCGGGGAGCCCGGCCTGGTGGTGGAGGACCCGGCCAGCGGGTTCTGCGGCGCGGTGGTGAGCATCGGCTCCGCCGGCGTGGTGCTGGAGGACGGGCGGGGCAGCAGGCGGGAGTTCCCGTTGCGCCCGGCCGGGTTCCTGATCGACGGCAAGCCGGTCACCGTGGTGCGCCCGGCCGCGCAGCCCAAGGCGCCGGAACGGTCCGCGTCCGGCTCGGTGCGGGTGGACGGGCTGCGCGCTCGGACCGCGCGGGGCGGCCGGATCTGGGTGGAGGGCCTGCACGACGCCGAGCTGGTGGAACGGGTCTGGGGGCACGACCTGCGGGTGGAGGGTGTGGTGGTGGAGCCGCTGCACGGCATCGACGACCTGGCCGGCGCGGTCGCCGAGTTCGCCCCCACCGCCGAGCGCCGCCTCGGCGTGCTGGTCGACCACCTGGTCGACGGCACCAAGGAGACCCGCACCGCCCAGCGGGTGGCCGGCCAGCACGTGCTGGTCACCGGCCACCCGTACGTGGACGTCTGGCAGGCGGTGCGACCGGCGGTGGTGGGCATCAGGGCGTGGCCGGAGGTGCCGCGCGGCACGGACTGGAAGACGGGGGTGTGCGCGGCGCTGGGCTGGGGCGAGCCGGCCGACGGCGCGCGGCGGGTGCTCGGTGCGGTGCGCGGCTACCGGGACCTGGAGACCCCGCTCATAACGGCTGTGGAGCGGCTCATCGATTTCGTCACCGCGGCACCCTGACCTCTGGCAGGATCGTGACATGAGTGCGCGAGGCCTGCGCGAGACCTGGGTCGAGCCGTGAACGAGGCGCTCTTCTGGCTGATCGCCGGCATCGGGCTGCTCGTCGTCGAGGTGTTCACCGGCACGTTCGTGCTGGTCATGCTCGGCGGCGGCGCGCTCGCGGCGGCCGCGGTCGCCGCGTTCCTGAACGCCCCGACCACGATCAACGCGGTGGTCTTCGCGGTGGTGTCGGTGGCGCTGCTGTTCGGGGTGCGGCCGGCACTGCGCCGGCGGATGCAACCGGAGCTGGAGCCGGCCGAGCACACCCCGGTCGGGTCCAGCGGGCTGGTGGTCCGGCGGGTGGACCGGGACAGCGGCCAGATCAAGATCGACGGCGAGCTGTGGTCGGCCCGCTCGCTCGACCACGAGCGCGCGTTCGAGCCGGGGGAACGAGTGATAGTCGTACAGCTGTCCGGCGTCACCGCCGTGGTCTCCGCCGAGTTGTAACCCATGACGTTGAGCTAGCTCCCGGGAGGGGCCATGGTGGAGGGGAATCTGATCGTGTTGGTGGTCGTCGCCCTGATAGTGCTGTTCGTGATCATCACCGTCGTCAAGTCGGTGCAGATCATCCCGCAGGCGTCGGTGGCGATCGTGGAGCGGCTGGGCCGGTACAAGGCCACCAAGGACGCCGGGTTGGCCTTCCTGGTGCCGTTCATCGACAAGGTGCGGCAGCGGGTCGACATGCGCGAGCAGGTGGTCAGCTTCCCGCCGCAGTCGGTGATCACCCAGGACAACCTGACGGTGCACGTGGACACGGTCGTCTACTACAAGGTGATCGATCCGAAGAACGCGCTGTACGGGGTGGCCAACTTCATCGACGGCGTGCAGAACGTCACCACCACCACGCTGCGCAACGTGGTCGGCGGGCTGAGCCTGGAGCAGACCCTGACCTCCCGGGATAAGATCAACACCGCGCTGCGCGGCGAGCTGGACGAGGCCACCCACCGCTGGGGCATCCGGATCAACCGGGTGGAGATCAAGGCGATCGACCCGCCGCCGTCCATCCAGGACTCCATGGAGCGGCAGATGAAGGCCGACCGGGAGAAGCGCGCGATGATCCTCACCGCCGAGGGCCAGCGGGAGTCCGCGATCCGCTCGGCGGAAGGGCAGAAGCAGTCCCAGATCCTGGCCGCCGAGGGCGCCAAGCAGGCCGCGATCATGGCCGCCGAGGCCGACCGCCAGTCCCGGATCCTGCGCGCCCAGGGTGACCGGGCGGCCCGGTACCTGCAGGCGCAGGGTCAGGCCAAGGCGATCGAGAAGGTGTTCGCCGCGATCAAGGCCGGCAAGCCCACCCCCGAGCTGCTGGCCTACCAGTACCTGCAGACGCTGCCGCAGATGGCCCAGGGCGAGGCGAACAAGGTCTGGCTGGTGCCCAGCGACTTCGGCAAGGCGCTGGAGGGCTTCACCCGGATGCTCGGCGCGCCCGGCGAGGACGGCGTGTTCCGCTACGAGCCCAGCCCGGACACCGGCCCGTCCAACAGCCGCCCCGCGGAGGACGACGAGGAGGTGGAGGGCTGGTTCGACACGGCGACCGACCCGGAGATCGCCAAGGTGGTGGCCGAGGCCGAGGCGCAGGCCCGCAGGGAGGTGCCGCCGGTGGACGCGGCCGGCCGGCATCACCAGGCGCCGCCGCCGAGGGCCTCGAACGGGGTGGAGGCGGCCTCGGACGGCGACCAGCCGCCGCTGAGCTAGCCCGTGCGCGCGCTCACCGCCGACGCCCTGTCCTCGCTGGCCGACACGCTGCCGGTGCCGGGCTACCCCCGGTCCCCGGAGCGCACCGGGATCGTGCACATCGGCGTCGGCGGGTTCCACCGTGCCCACCAGGCCATGTACTCCGACCGGCTGATGGCCGACGGCGGCTCCGATAACGCAGTGGGGAGCTACGGGATCTGCGGGGTCGGCGTGCTCGCGTCGGACCGGGCCATGGCCGACGCGCTGCGCGCCCAGGACCACCTGTACACCCTGGTGCTCAAGCATCCGGACGGCCGGCTGGAACCCCGGGTGATCGGCTCGATCATGGACTACCTGTTCGCGCCGGACGACCCCTGGGCCGTGGTCGCGCGGATGGCCGACCAGCGCACCCGGATCGTCTCGCTGACCGTCACCGAGGGCGGCTACCACGTGCACCCGGTGACCGGCGAGTTCGACGACAGCGACCCGGCGATCCGCGCCGACCTGGCTCCCGGGGCCACGCCGCGCAGCGCGTTCGGGCTGGTGACCGAGGCGCTGGCCCGCCGCCGCGCGGCCGGTATGACGCCGTTCACGGTGATGAGCTGCGACAACATCCAGGGCAACGGCGACGTGGCGCGGCGGATGTTCATCGCGTTCGCGCGCGCCCGCGACCCCGAGCTGGGCGACTGGGTGGCCGCCGAGGTGGCGTTCCCGAACTCCATGGTGGACCGGATCACGCCGGTCACCTCGGACGCGGACCGGGAGCTGCTGGCCGAGCGGTACGGCATCGAGGACCGGTGGCCGGTGGTGTGCGAGCCGTTCACCCAGTGGGTGCTGGAGGACCACTTCACCGCCGGGCGGCCGCCGTACCAGGACGTCGGGGTGCAGCTCGTCGCGGACGTCACGCCGTACGAGCTGATGAAGCTGCGGCTGCTCAACGCCGGCCACCAGGTGCTCTGCTACCTCGGCTACCTGGCCGGCTACCGGTACGCGCACGAGGCGTCGGCGGACCCGGCGTTCGTGGACCTGCTCTCCGGCTACTGGGAGCGGGAGGGCATCCCGGCGCTGCAACCGGTGCCCGGCGTGGACCTCGCGGAGTACAGCCGCACGCTGCTGGAGCGCTTCGCCAACCCGGCCATCGCCGACACGCTGGCCAGGCTCTGCTTCGGCAGCTCGGACCGGATCCCGAAGTTCCTGGTCCCGGTGCTGCGCCACCAGCTGGAGCACGGCGGCGAGTTCCACCGCTCGGTGCTGACCATCGCGGCCTGGGCCCGCTACGCCGAGGGCGTCGACGAGGCGGGCGAGCCGATCGACGTGCAGGACCAGCTGCGCGACACCCTGATGGCGAACGCGCGCCGCCAGGGCGTGGACGGCCTGGACTTCGTGTTGAACCGCGAGCTGTTCGGCGACCTGGTGGACGACGAGCGGTTCGTCACGGAGTACCGCCGGGCCCTGCGCTCGCTGCACGAACGGGGCGCGGCGGCCACCGTCGCGGACTGGGCGCGGGCGACAAACCGATAAGTCGGTGGCCCGGGGCGCTGGCGCGTCACTACCGTCCCGGCGGTGATCTACGAACACCCACTGGCCTACCTGCTCGGGGTCGAGGGCATCGCCCTGATGCGCGCGTTCACCGGCGAGCACGACAGCGAGTTCGTCCATGCCCGCCTCGCCGAGGTCCGGCGGCTGCTCGACGACGGGTCGCTGGCCGGCGCGGCGGTCGAGGTCGACCGGGTGGACTCCGTCGAGGGCTACCGCATCTGGTCGCGGACCTATGACGGCCCCAACGGCGCGTTCGCGTTCGACGAGCCGGTGGTCAAGGAGATCCTCGACGCGCTGCCGGTCGGCGCCGTCCTGGACGCGGCGTGCGGCACCGGCCGGTTCACCTCGGCGCTGGCCGCGCGCGGACATCGGGTCGTCGGCGTGGACTCCTCGCCGGAGATGCTCGCGCGCGCCCGTGACCGGGTGCCCGGCGCCGAGTTCCGCCTCGGCGACCTGACCCGGCTGCCGGTGGCGGACGGCGAGGTGGACCTGGTGGTCTGCGCCCTGGCCCTGACCCACGTCCGCGAGCTGGAACCGGTGATCGCGGAGTTCGCCAGGGTGCTGCGCCCCGGCGGGCACCTGGTGATCTCCGACATGCACCCCGAGCGGGTCGCGCGCGGCTCGATCCCCTCGGTGCGCGGCCCCGACGGGCGACCGGGGCGGCTGCCCGGCCACCGCCACCTGGTCGGCGACTACCTGCGCGCCGCGCTGGCGGTGGGGCTGCGCCCGCGTCGCTGTGAGGAACCCCGGTTCCCGGCCGAGCCCCCGGCGGAGTCACCGAGCCCGACCACGGCGCCCGGGCCGTGGGAGCTGTGGCCGTGGTCGCTGGCCGAGATGGTGCCCGAGGCGGCCCTGGCGGCCGACGCCGGCGAGCCCGTCACGATCATCTGGCACTTCCAACGGGAGCCGTGATCACTCACAAGTGAGGCTGATGTTTGTTTCGTTACTCATGTGACAGGGGTAGAGGGTTTGGGGACACGCATTCCGAACCGGGAGAAACCATGATCACGAAGACCCGTACCGTCACACAGCGGCTCGCGGCCGCCCTCGCGGCGGTCGCCGCGACCATGCTTCTCGTCGCCACCGGCATGACCACCCTGAGTCAGGACGCGGCGCCGCCGAACAAGGAATGCCCGATCGGCAACTGCTCACCCATCTGACCGTGCCTCGCGCAGTGCCCACCAGCCCAGCGCGAGCACCACCAGCACCTCGGAGAGGCCGAGGACGCGCTCCATGGCGCCGAGCGGGAACACCCGCCACCATGACACGCCGGTCGTGACGCTCAGCGCGATCGCGTACACCAGCGGCGAGAAGCAGGCCAGCGCCACCAGCGCCGCGCCCCGGGTCAGGGCGGACGGGGCGCGCCAGCGCGCCTCCCGCGCGCCCACGCCGGCGACCACCAGCGCGCCGATCGGCAGGCTCAGGAAGGCGACCAGGCTGGCCACCCGGTGAATGGACCCGCCGACGCTCGGCCCGACCTGCCAGTTGTGCTTCTCGAAGATCACCAAAACCACCAGGCTGACCGCCCACAGCGCCAGCAACCACGAACCCACCCCGCGCGCCCGCACCACCCCCGCCCGCGCCAGCCCGAGCAGCACGGCTGCCGAACCGGCCGCGAGGGCGAGCACCGCGAGGTCGAACAGCCAGCCGTTGGAGCCCAGCGCGTACTCGGAGATCGTCCGGGTCATCGGGCTGATCCGGTCCGTCGGCGGCAGCACGTGCAGCATCCCGATCAGCAGCACGGACAGCCCGGTCATGCCGAGCCCGGCGGCCGCGAGCCCCGCACCGCCCGGAGCGGCTGGGCGTGCGGTCGTCGCGGGGGACGTCTGCGCCGGTAGAAGGCTCACGGGCGTGCTCCTGGGTCGTTGACGGTCTTCCTCGCTGCAACGCCGCAACACATGTGACAGTTCCGGCGTTGCCAGGCACGCTCCGGGGCCTCATGCGAGGATCGGGCCGTGAGTACCGCCGAGCTGGACCTCGTTCCACCCGCCGTCGAACTGCCCCCCGAGGCCGAGGAGCTGCGCGCGGAGGTCAGGGAGTTCCTGGCCAAGGAGCGCGCCGACGGACGCTTCACGCCGCGCTGTGACGTCTGGCTGTCCGGCTGGGACGAGCGGTTCAGCCGGGAGCTGGGCGCGCGCGGCTGGCTGGGGATGACGCTGCCCACCGAGTACGGCGGGCACGCGCGCGGCACCCTGGACCGCTACGTGGTCACCGAGGAGCTGCTCGCCGCCGGCGCGCCGGTGGCCGCGCACTGGATCGCGGACCGGCAGATCGGGCCGTCCCTGCTGCGGTTCGGCACCGAGGCGCAGAAGCGGCGCTACCTGCCCCGGATCGCGGCCGGCGAGTGCTACTTCGGCATCGGCATGAGCGAGCCGGACTCCGGTTCCGACCTGGCCTCGGTCCGCACCAAGGCCACCCGGGTGGACGGCGGCTGGCGGCTGGACGGCACCAAGGTGTGGACCTCCGGCGCGCACCACGCGCACGCGTTCTTCGCGCTGGCCCGCAGCGCGCCGGTGGAGAACGGCAACCGGCACTCCGGGCTGAGCCAGTTCATCGTGGAGCTGGACTCGCCGGGGGTGGAGATCCGGCCCATCAAGCTGCTCACCGGCGCGCACCACTTCAACGAGGTGGTGCTGGACGGGGTCGTGGTGCCGGACGAGCTGGTGCTTGGCGAGATCGGCGCCGGCTGGCACCAGGTGACGTCCGAGCTGGGCTTCGAGCGCAGCGGGCCGGAGCGGTTCCTGTCCACGTTCCCGCTGTTGGTTGCGCTGGTGGGGGAGCTGTCCTCGGCGTCCCGGCGCGACGGCCTCGGCGAGGCCGGGCTGCGTGAGCTGGGCGCGCTGGTCGCGCGGGTGTGGACGCTGCGGCGGCTGTCGCTGGGGATCGCGGCGCTGCTGAGCTCGGGGGTTCCGGCGGACGTGCCGGCGGCGCTGGTCAAGGACCTGGGCACCCGATACGAGAACGAGGTGATCGAGGCGGCCCGGCTGCTGGTGGACATCCCGCCCGATCCCGGCGCCGAGGGCGGGTTCGCCCGGCTGCTTGCCGACGCGGTGCTGCACGCGCCCGGGTTCACCCTGCGCGGCGGCACCAACGAGATCCTGCGCGGAGTGGTGGCGAGGGGGTTGGGGCTGCGATGAGCACCCACACCGACGAGCTCACGTCGATGGTGCGGTCGGTGTTCGCCGACCATCCCGCCGAGGTGGCCGACGGGCTGCCCGAGGCGCTGTGGGCGACGCTGACCGAGTTGGGACTGGTGCAGCTCAGCCTCCCGGAGCAGGCCGGCGGCAGCGGCGGGACCCTGGCCGACTCGGCCGCGCTGCTGCTGGTCGCGGGCGAGGCGGCGGCGCCGGTGCCGCTGGCCGAGACCGAGCTGGCCGGCTGGCTGCTGCACGCCGCCGGGCTGCCGGTGCCGGCCGGGGTGCTGGCGGTGGCGTCCGGCGATCTCACAGTGCGTTCCCAGCCGGGCGGCGGGGTCGCGGTGTCCGGCCGGCTGGCCCGGGTGGGGTGGGCGCGGCATGCGGCCAGGGTCGCGGTGCTGGCCGGCGACCTCGTGCTGTCGGTGGACCCCCGCGCGCCCGGCGTCGAGCTGGTCGAGGGCGCCAACCTGGCCGGCGAGCCGCGCGACGAGCTCCGGCTGGACGTCACGGTGGCCGCTGAGGACCTGGCGCCCGCCCCGGACGGCGCCGGCGAGCTGCTCGCCCGGCGGGCGGCGCTGGCGCGGGCGTTGCTGCTGGCCGGCGCGGCGCAGCGGGCGCTGGCCGGTTCGGTGCGCTACGCCGGCGAGCGCATCCAGTTCGGCCGGCCGATCGCCAAGTTCCAGGCCGTGCAGCAGCAGCTCGCGCTGGCGGCCGGCGAGGTCGCGGCGGCGCGGGCGGCGGCGGAGGCGGCGGCCGGGATCGCGGACGGTGGCTTCGGCACGGACGACGCCGAGCTCGCCATCGCGGTGGCCAAGGCGCGCACCAGCGAGGCGGCCGGCGCGGTGGCCCGGATCGCGCACCAGGTGCACGGCGCCATCGGCTTCACCCTGGAGCACGACCTGCGGCTGGCCACCACCCGGCTGTGGGCCTGGCGCGAGGAGGACGGCAGCGACGCGCACTGGAACGCGGTCGTGGGACGCCGAACGCTGGACGCGGGCGCGGACGGCCTGTGGCCGATGCTTACTCGCGCCTAGTCTCGGCCGGAGCGCTGCGCGCTCGTCGCGAAGCAGTCCACCGGCCGTCGGTCGGAGGGGTCCAGCGCGTTGAGGATGTGCTGAGCGGTGACCGGGTCGACGGCCACCGCGGCGTGCTCGGCCAGGTCGTTCGGGCAGCGGTCCTGCAGCACGATGTTGGTGGCGTTCTTCGCGCGCAGGTAGCCGCTGGTGTACGGCACGACCAGCTCGTCGTACCTCGTCATGATCATCGTGTAGGTCACGCCGGGCACGGCGGGGCCGCCGCCGGAGCTCATCTTCGCCAGGAACTCCGAGCCGTGCAGGAACTGGCGGCAGGAGCCGCAGACGGGCGCGAACCCGGCGTCGGCGACCGGGCCGAGGCCCAGGCCGGTCGCGGTGTTGTTGACCAGCGCCAGGCCGGCGGTCTGGGTGCCGTCCCAGAGCGGGGTCATCCCGACGTAGCGGTCGACGAACCTCTTGCCGCCGAGGAACTTGACGTAGTAGTTGGGCATCAGGCTGCCCTCGGAGTGGCCGACGATGTCGACCTTCTCCGCCCCGGTGGCGCGGCGGACCCGGTCCACGAACCCGGACAGCTCGCGTGCGCTGTCCTCCATCGGCCGCAGCCCGCCCACCTGGTCCAGCGGCGGCGGCGCCAGCGGGTTGCGGCCGTAGGTCAGGGAGAACACGCAGTAGCCCTCGTTGGCCAGCAGCGGCGCGATGGTCTGCCAGTTCTCCGTCTGGTTGGCGCTCAGCCCGTGCACCAGCACGACCGGGTTGGGGTGCGCCCGGCCCGGCTTGCAGTCCCAGTCGTTCGAGCCCGGCGGCGAGACGTCGACGTGCCCGCCCTGGCCGGCGCTCCTGGCCGCCGGTCCGTACGGCACCGGGTAGTGCGGCTTCTCGGCGGCGAACGCGCGCGCCGCGCCCGGCCAGGCGACAAGCGCGGCCAGCGCCAACGCAACCACTACCCAACGCCGCCCGATCATGATGACGTCCCCTCAGCCGCGCCGCTGGCGAACCCGCCCTGACACCGGAGAACGAGGCGTTCACCCGAACGATGCGCGGAGATCTTCCGAATCACCCGGTTCGGGACCTACCGTCGGGTGACCTGCTTCCACCGCGCGAAGGGACGGGGCATGCGGCGTGCCTGGCTCGCGTGGCTGGTTGCCGCGGTCCTGGCGTGCGTGCCCTCGGTGGCACTCGCCGAGCCCGGCGCGGTGTCGGAGTACGTGGCGCTCGGCGACTCCTACACGGCCGGTTCGTTCATCCCGGAGCAGCGCGGCACCCCGCCCGGCTGCGAGCGGTCCGACCGCAACTACCCGACGCTGCTGCGGGCGGCGCTGCGCGCGCCGGTGTTCCGGGACGTGAGCTGCGGCGGCGCGACCACCGGCCACCTCACCACCGCCCAGTGGGCCAAGGGCGGCGCCAACCCGCCCCAGCTCGACGCCGTCACCGGGCGAACCGACCTGGTCACGATCGGCATCGGCGCCAACGACATCGGGTTCGCCGAGATCGTCACCACCTGCACCCGGCTCTCGCCGTCCGCCCCGCGCGGCGCCGCCTGTCGCGACCACTACACAAGCGGCGGGCGCGACCGGCTGGCCGACCGGATCGGCGCCGCCGCGCCCCGGGTGGCCGAGGCGCTGCGCCAGGTGCGGGCCCGCGCGCCGCACGCGAAGGTGATCGTCGTGGGCTATCCGACGATCCTTCCGGTCACGGGTCACGGCTGCCCGCCGGTGAGCGCGGGCGACGCGGACTACCTGGGGCGGACCTTCCAGGCGCTGAACGACATGATCGCGGCCCAGGCCGGCCGGGTGGGCGTGCGCTACCTGGACCTGGCCGGCGCCACCGTCGGGCACGACGTGTGCCAGCCGGTCGGGGTGAAGTGGGTGGAGGGCGCGCGGGCCACCTCCCCGGCGGCGCCGTGGCACCCCAACGAGCTCGGCATGCGCCACGCCGCCGCCCTCCTGCTCGGACAGATCAGGTGATCGTGGCCGCCGGTGCGCGCGTCGATCCGTGACACCGGCGCGACCACGGCTACGCTCCGCGTCACTTGTTGATCGTTATCGTTGATCGCGGAAGGAGCGGGCCATGCGGTCCCTGGGGGTCCGGCGCGTGGCCGGCGCGGTGGTCGCTGCCACGGTGTGCCTGGGGTTCGCGCTGCTGCTGCCCGGGGTGAGCGCGGCCAGCCCCGGTGCGGACGGCTCCGGCCACGGTTCACCGAGCCCCGGACCGAGTCCAAGTCCAGGCCCAAGTCCAGGCCCAAGTCCGAGTCCAGGCCCTGGACCCGGTCCAAGCACCGGCGAGTACGTCGCGCTCGGCGACTCGTACACCGCGGGTCCGCGCATCCCGGAGCAGAACGGCCAGCCGCCGGGATGCCAGCGCTCGGACCACAACTACCCGTCGCTGGTGCAGGCCGAGCTGCGCTCGCCGTCGTTCCGCGATGTCAGCTGCACCGGCGCGAAGACCACCGAGATGAGGTGGTCGCAGCTCACCCGCGACGGCGTCAACCCCGCCCAGCTCGACGCGCTGAGCCAGAACACCACGCTGGTCACCATCGGCGTCGGCGGCAACGACATCGACTTCGTGGAGATCGTCACCACCTGCTCGATCAAGTCGCAGCGGGACCCGAACGGCGCCCCCTGCCGGGACTTCTACACCCAGGGCGGCCACGACCAGCTCGCCGAGCGGATCACCAGGACGGCGCCGAAGGTGGGCGAGGTGCTCGGCGAGATCCGCCGGCGGGCGCCTAACGCGCGGGTGCTGCTGGTCGGGTACCCGACGATCCTGCCCGACTCCGGCCCGGGCTGTTACCCGGTGGTGCCGTTCACCCCCGGTGACGTGGAGTACCTGCGGCAGACCACCGCGGCGCTGAACGCGATGCTGGTCGACCAGGCCAGGCGGGCCGGCGTCGAGTTCGTCGACACCTACGCCTCCAGCGTCGGCCACGACATCTGCCAGGACACCGGCGTGAGGTGGGTCGAGCACCTGGTGCCGACCTCGCCGGCCGCGCCCATGCACCCGAACGCACTGGGCATGCGCAACAGCGCGAACCAGGTGCTGGCCGCCCTGCACGTCACCGTCCTGGCCGGGCGGTGACCGACGGTCGGTAGCACGGCCGCTACACTCCGCGCACCGTCGTCGATCGTCACGAGGGGGCACCGGTTGATGAACGCACGGCGGGCCGCGTTCGTTGTCGCGGCGACCATCGGCCTGGCCCTGTCCGGCGCGGGCGTGAGCCATGCCGAGCCGGGCGGCGCCGGCACCGGCGAGTACGTGGCGCTCGGTGACTCCTACGTGGCGGGGCCGCTGATCCCGGCGCCGACCGGGCAGCCGGTCGGGTGCCTGCGCTCGGACCACAACTACCCGTCGCTGGTGCAGGCCGGGCTGCGCTCGCCGAGGTTCCGGGACGTGAGCTGCGGCGGGGCCACCACGAAGGACATGACGGCGCCGCAGCAGGTCACCGGCGGCGTCAACCCGCCGCAGCTGGACGCCCTGAGCGCGCGCACCACGCTGGTGACGCTGGGCATCGGCGGCAACGACATCGGCTTCGGCGACATCGTCACCGACTGCGGGACCAGGTCGCCGACCCAGCCGCTCGGCGCGGCCTGCCGCGACCACTACACCCAGGGCGGCCACGACCAGCTGGCCGAGCGGATCGCCAAGACCGCGCCCAAGGTCGCCGCCGTGCTCCAGGCCATCGACAAGCGGGCGCCGGGGGCGAAGGTGCTGCTGGTCGGGTACCCGACGATCCTGCCCGACTCCGGGCCGGGCTGCTTCCCGGTGGTGCCGTTCAGCGCCGGCGACGTGGCGTACCTGCGGGCCACCGAGAAGTCGCTCAACGCGATGCTGGCCAGGCAGGCCGGCCGGGCCGGCGTCGAGTTCGTCGACACCTACGCCTCCAGCGTCGGCCACGACATCTGCCAGCTGCCCGGCACCAAGTGGGTGGAGGGCCTGGTGCCGACCTCGCCGGCCGCCCCGGTGCACCCGAACGCGCTGGGCATGCGCAACAGCGCGAACCGGGTGCTGTCCGCGCTGCACGCCTCCGCCGGCTCCTAGAACCGCGACGACCGGCGGGTCAGCCGGGTCCAGCCCGCCAGCAGCCCGCGCTGCGGGACGCCGTCCACCGGCTCGGCGGCCGCGCCCTCCTCGGCGAGCACGTCGTTGGCCGCGAGCACCCCGGACATCGCCGAACGCTCCATCAGCCCCGCGCAGAACGGCAGCTCGACGAAGTCGCCCGCGACCCGCACGCCCACCGCGTCGCCGCACACCCTCGGCCGCCGGCCCAACTGCCCGGGCGGGAACGCCGGCGCGCCGCCCCGCAGCCGCTCCACCCGGTGCGGCACCGCCGCCGCCCGCGTCTCCGGCCACAGCCGGGCCAGCTCGGCGCGCATCCGCGCGGTGGCACGCTCGGCATCCGGCTCGGTGCAGGCGTACGAGTGCAGTTCGAGCACCGAGCCGCCGGTGCGGGCCGCCCACCGCGCCGACGGCTCCTCCAGGCGGTGGTAGCAGGTCACCGAGTCGAGGGTGTCCTCGCCGGTCACCGCGGAGAACACCGCCCGCCCCGGCGCCACGTCGCGGTCCAGCCACAGCCGGCTGACCGCGAACGGCTCCGCCAGCCGCAGCGCCTCGACCCGCCGGGCCAGCTCGGGCGCGGCGGCGCGCAGCCCGTCCGAGCCGGCCAGCAGCCCGCGCAGTCCACCGGGGTCGAGCGCCAGCACCACGTGCCGGGCGGTCAGCGCCGTCCCGCTGTCCAGCACCACCCGCCACCGCCGCCCCGCCACCGGCTCCACCGCGCGCACCCGCCCGCCCGTGCGCACCTCGGCGCCGCGACCGCCCAGGTAGTCGATCAACGGCCGCCAGATGCCGTGCAGGTAGTCCGTGCGCGGCGCATCGAACCCCAGGCCCTCCGGGTTGCCCAGGAAGTAGAAGTGGAACATGGCCACCAGCTCGGCGGCGGACATCGCGCGCGGATCGCAGAAGAACGACCGGGCGAACGCCTCGAACAGCATCGTCCTGGCCCGCTCGGACAGGCTCAGCCGGTCCAGGAACTCCGCGGCGCTGATCCGGTCCAGCGCGGCGGCGGTGCGCGCCGGATGGTAGCCGAGCAGCTCCAGCGCGAGCCCTCGGTTGGCCCCGGTGAGGTCGCGCACGCCGAGGCTGGGGGAGCGGGCGAACAGCGCGAGCAGGCTCAGCGGCGGCGCGGCCGGCAACCCGGTGAGGTCCTCGTCCGGCCACCGCCCGGCGATCACCGGGTACCCCCCGACCGGCCGCAGCACCGCCAGCGACGGATCGGCCCGACGCAGGATCGCCCGCCACGTGTAGTACTGCCGGAAGAACGCGTGGAAACCGTGCTCGACGACCTGCTCGGTGCCGTCCGGCAGCCGGTGCGGCCACGCCCCCAGCCGCCCGCCCACGGTGTCCTCGGCCTCCACCACGGTGACCCGCACACCCCGCTCGGCCAGCACCACCGCCGCACTGAACCCGGCAATCCCCCCGCCGACGACCACCGCGTCGACCCCCTCCGGAACCCGGCGCGGGCGGCCTGGCTGTGCGCGGACCAGCGGCTGGGGTCGCATGCGCCACGGCGCGGCTCGACGCTGCATGCGGCCGATCATGCCCGTGAGTGGTTAGCGTTGTCATAGCAACGCTAACCACTCACGGGTGTCAGCCGCCGCGGCGACGCAGCGGACGGGCCAGGTTGGGCTGCCGGCCGCGCTGCCCGGCGGGCTTGACCGGTCGTGGGTGACGCGCCCGAGGGACGCCGCCGGTCGGCTCCGGTTGGCGTGGAGCCGGGACGGCGGTGGGTTCCTGCTCACGGGCGAGGGCGTTGCGCACGGCGTCGCGTAGTGAATCGGTGTTTCGCATGGGAGACCTCCTTGGGAGAAGACAGGTGGCGCGGGCGCCCCGCGCCGGACGGACGGGCGGGCTCGCGGATGCTGTCTCAGAGGTCCATGGCCGTGACGGTAACCGCCGCCGGCGAACCCGAGCGACCGGTTTTCCCGGCGGCGGAGATCATGGACGCATGCGCACGTTCGACGAGTTGGTTGCCGAGGCGGAGGCCGTCGACGTCTCCGGTTGGGGTTTCGGGTGGTTGGAGGGCCGCGCCACCGAGGAGCGCCCACCGTGGGGGTACGCGCGGTTGCTGGCCCAGCGGTTGCCGGCGGTCGACTCCGCGCTCGACGTCGAGACCGGCGGCGGTGAGGTGCTCGCCGAGATGCCCACCCTGCCGGCACGGATGTGCGCGACCGAGAGCTGGGCTCCCAACGCCCGGCACGCCGCCGAGCTGCTCGGGCCGCGCGGGGTCGAGGTCGTGCACACCCGCGAGGGCGAGCCGCTGCCGTTCCCGGACCGGTCGTTCCAGCTCGTGGTCAGCCGGCACCCGGTGCGGCCGGACTGGCCGGAGATCGCGCGCGTGCTCGTCGACGGCGGCCACTACCTGGCCCAGCACGTCGGCCCCGGCTCCGCGTTCGAGCTGATCGAGTACTTCCTCGGGCCGCTGCCACGACAGCGCGCGGCCCGCGACCCGCGCGACGAGGCGGCCGGGGCGCGCGCCGCCGGCCTGACCGTCCTGGACGTGCGAACCGCGAGCTGCCGCATGGAGTTCTTCGACATCGGGGCGGTCGTCTACATCCTGCGCAAATGCGTCTGGTGGGTGCCGGACTTCGGCGTCGAGCGCTACCGGGAGACCCTGCGCCGCCTGGACGCACAGATCCGGTCCGACGGCCCGTTCGTCGCCCACTCGACCAGGCACCTGTTGGAGGCCCGCCGCTAGATGAGCAGGCGCGCGGGCATCTCGGTCTCGCGCACGACGCCGTCGGCGGCCGGCGCGACGGAGTACAGGTGCGCTCCCGGTCGCCGGGCCACGGACTCGGCGAGCACCCCGTCCCGGAACAGCGCCGCCGCGCCGTCGTCCAGCGCCCACCCTGCCGGCAGCGCGCCGGACGCCACCGCCCGCCGGTACTCCGGCCGGCGCCCCGGCTCGCTGTCGTAGTGCGGGCAGGCGCTGCCGGTGAGCAGCCCCAACCCGTCGTGCAGCACCCGCAGCGGCCCGAACGAGTCGGTGACCCCGGCGCCGAACCAGCAGAGCATCCCGGCGCTGATCCCGCACAGCAGCACGCCCGCGCGGTAGGCCTCCACCAGCAGCCGGTCCACGCCGTGCACCCGCCAGACGGCGAGCATGTTCGCGGTGTTCCCGCCGCCGACGTAGATCACGTCCTGGTCCAGCACGGCGGCGCGCACGTCCTCGCGGTCGCGCTGGAACAGCCGCAGCACCGAGGTGCGGCAGCGGCCGTCCAGCGCGTCGTGGAAGCGCTCCACGTACTCCGTCGAGTCGCCGCTCGCGGTGGGCAGGAAGCACACCCTGGCCCGCCGCCCGCCGGCCAGGCTCAGCAGGTAGTCGTCCAACAGCCCGTCGGTGTCCAGGGAGAACCCGCCGCCGAGCAGCACGACACGGGACGCCGCCACCTCACGAGTGTGCCGCGAAGATCAACAGTTGTCGACGCGGGCCATCCGATCCGGGGTGTCGGGCCGATGGGCTACCGTCGGCGGTTGTGCTGGCGATGATCCGGGCGGGAGCGCGATGAGCGGCCTCGCCGAGTACCTGCGTGACTGGTCGCCGAGGCCGGTCGAGCGCTCCGACCGGGTGACGAGCTGGGCGGTGGACGCGTTCGCCGCGCTGCTCGACCAGCCGAGCCCGCTGGCCGGGGGGCGCGCCGAGCTGCCCCCGCTGTGGCACTGGTTCGGCTTCCTGGACCACCCTGCGCAGTCCGAGCTGGGCGCGGACGGCCACCCGGCGGACGGCCGGTTCCTGCCGCCCATCCCGCACCGGCGGCGGATGTTCGCCGGCGGACGGTGGTACCAGCGCCGGCCGCTGCCGGTGGAGCGGCCGGTGAGCTGCCGCTCGGCGGTCGCGTCGGTCGAGGTGAAGACCGGCCGCAGCGGCGAGATGGCCTTCGTGACCGTGCGCAACGAGTTCGTCGTGGATGGAGCCGACGGCGAGCCCTCGGTCACCGAGGAGCAGGACATCGTCTACCGCAGCCAGCCCGACCCGCCGCCCGGCGCCGCCCCGGCCAGCCGCGCGCCGGCGGCCCCGGCCGGAACCGAGCAACAGCAACCGCCCGAGCACGAGCTGGAGCTGACCCCCGACCCTGCGCTGCTGTTCCGGTTCAGCGCGCTGACCTACAACGGCCACCGGATCCACTACGACCAGCCCTACGTCACCGGCGTCGAGGGCTACCCCGGGCTGGTCGTGCACGGCCCGCTGTTGGCCCTGCTCGCGCTCGAGCTGCCCCGCCGCCACCGTCCCGACCGCCGGGTCACCGAGTTCCGCTACCGGCTGCGCCGCCCGGCCTTCGCCGGCCAGACCCTGCGCGCCCGGTCGGTCGGGGACGAGCTCGAAGTCGGCGTACCCGGAGCGCCGGCGTCGCTGACCGCCTCGGTACGCCTGACGGAGGAAGGCTGACGTGCGCATCGCCACCTGGAACGTCAACTCGGTGCGCACCCGGCTGCCCCGGTTGCTGCCCTGGCTGGACAAGCGCAGCCCCGACGTGGTGTGCCTGCAGGAGACCAAGCTGTCCAACGACTCGTTCGACGAGCTGCTCGCCGCCGACCTCGCCGTCCGCGGCTACCAGGTCGCGCACCACGGCGAGGGCCGCTGGAACGGCGTGGCGCTGGCCTCCCGGGTCGGCCTGGAGGACGTGGTGCGCGGCCTGCCCGGCGAGCCCGGGTTCCCGGAGCCGGAGGCGCGCGCGGTCAGCGCGAATTGCGCCGGGCTGCGGGTCACCTCGGTCTACGTGCCCAACGGCCGCACCCCCGACGACCCGCACTACGAGTACAAGCTGGCCTGGCTGGCCGCGCTCAAGGACGCCGTGGCCGCCGACACCGACCGCGCGGTCGTCTGCGGCGACATGAACATCGCGCCCACCGACGCCGACGTCTGGGACCCCGCGCAGTTCGTCGGGGCCACCCACGTCACCCCGGCCGAGCGAGCCGCCCTGGCCGAGCTGGTCGCGCTCGGCATGCACGACGTGGTCCGGGACAGGTGGCCGGACCAGCGGGTGTTCTCCTACTGGGACTATCGCGCCGGCCGGTTCCACCAGGACCTCGGCATGCGCATCGACCTGGTGCTCGCCGCCGCCCCGGTGGCCGGGCGGGTGGCGGCGGCCTGGGTGGACCGGGAGGCCCGCAAGGGCAGCGGCCCCAGCGACCACGCCCCGGTGATCGTCGATCTCGACGACGCCCCGGACGGCGACATCGGCCCGGTGGTCCCACCGCCGTCGAACCCGGCCGGGATCCCCCGAAGGCGCCGGTAGCCCCGCGACCGGTGATCATGACGGCCGGCGGGGACATGTGACCTACCAACGAGTAGCCTCCGGCGAATAGTTGCTATGCTCCGCGTCACAGGCCCTGGCCATGGCGCCCATCCGGGCGACCGGCGCGCGCCGACGCGCGTCACAGGAGGAGGACTCAGGTGAGTGCTGGAGTTGAGGTTCGAGTTGAGGGTCTGTCCAAGTCGTTTGGGCGATCGGTCATCTGGTCCGACGTCACGCTGACGTTGCCGCCCGGCGAGGTCTCCGTCCTGCTCGGGCCCTCGGGCACCGGCAAGTCGGTGTTCCTGAAGAGCCTGATCGGGCTGCTCAAGCCGGAGAAGGGCTCGATCTTCATCCACGACACCGACCTGGTGCGCTGCAACGAGCACCGGCTCTACGAGATCCGCAAGCTGTTCGGCGTGCTGTTCCAGGACGGCGCCCTGTTCGGCTCGATGAACCTGTACGACAACATCGCGTTCCCGCTGCGCGAGCACACCAAGAAGCCCGAGGCCGAGATCCGCGACATCGTCATGGAGAAGATGACGATGGTCGGCCTGGCCGGCGACGAGGGCAAGCTGCCCGGCGAGATCTCCGGCGGCATGCGCAAGCGGGCCGGGCTGGCCCGCGCACTGGTGCTGGACCCGGAGATCATCCTGTTCGACGAGCCGGACTCCGGGCTGGACCCGGTGCGCACCGCGTACCTGAACCAGCTCATCGTGGACCTGAACGCGCAGACCGACTCGACGTTCCTGATCGTCACCCACGACATCAACACCGCGCAGACGCTGCCGGACAACATCGGCCTGCTCTACCGCCGCCACCTGGCCATGTTCGGCCCGCGCGAGGTGCTGCTGACCTCGGAGGAGCCGGTGGTCGCGCAGTTCCTCAACGGCCGCCGCCAGGGCCCGATCGGCATGTCCGAGGAGAAGGACAGCGAGCAGGCCCAGCGGGAGATGGCCGAGATGGACGGCGAGCTGGCCGGCCTCCCACCGCTCAAGCCGCAGCTCGACCCGAGCCCCGGCGTGGGCGAGCGCAAGGCCGTCGCCCGCCGCATGCAGCGCGTGATGGACATGATGCACACCCTGCCCCCGGCCGCCCAGCACGCCATCCAGGCCGGCATGAGCCGCCAGGGCTTCCCGGCGGCACCGGGCGGCCAGAGCCGGCACGGGCTGCGCGCCGACGACACCCCGACCCAGCAGTTCCCCGGCCGCTGACCCTGGGAGATCCGGCCCCGGGGACGAGGCGACCTGGGCCGATGATCGTGTTCAGGGCGTGGTCGGGTCCGCTTCGCCCGCGTGGTTGCGTGTCGTCCGGCCGAGCCAGAACGGCACGGAGACCAGTAGCTCGAGGGTCACTCCGCCGGCGGCCCAGAGGAAGACGGCGGAGATGTTCTGTGCGGGGCCGGCGGCGTCGTCGGTGAAGGGGATGAGCAGGAGAGCGACGCCGATCGAGCCGCCGGCGACGAGTTGGCTCTGCAGGAGCCCGGCGGTGATGCCGGCGTCTCGTGGTGGCGTGGTGGCCATGACGATCAGGTTGAACGGCACGATGGCCAGCCCGATGCCGAGCCCGAGCAGGATGATCTGCGGTAGCACGCCGGAGGCGTAGTCGCCGGTGGCGTCCAGCCGACTCAGCCAGCCGAAGGCGGCGAGCATCAGCAGCAGCCCGAGCAGCGCGCGAGCCTTCAGGCCGAGTCTGCCGAGGTGCGTGGCCAGCACCTGCGTGGTGACCAGGATCGCGAGCCCGAAGGGCAGGATTCCCAGCCCGGCTTGCAGCGGGTTGAACCCGAGCACGGCCTGCATGTACTGGTTGAGGTAGACGACGAATGCGGTGAGCGCGGCGGCCGAGAGCGCCAGGTTGACGAAGCCGATGATCCGGTCCCGGTTGGCGAAGACTCGGGCGGGTAGCAACGGCTCGGGCGCCCGCGAGTCCACCGCGAGCAGCGCGGCGAACAGCGCCACGAAGGCCAGCAGCGCGACGATCGTCGCGGCGTCGGCCCAGCCTCGGTCGGCCGCCCGGGACAGGCCGTAGATCAGGGCGGCCAGCGAGGTGGTGACCAGCACGGTGCTGGGCAGCCCGAGCGCGTGGCGTTTCGCCCGCTCGGCGCGAAGGCCGAGCACGCGCAGCGCGAGCAGTGCGATGGCCAGCGCGAGCGGCGCGTTGACCAGCAGGCTCCAGCGCCAGTCGCCGGCCCACGTCAGCGCCCCGCCGAGCACCATTCCCGCGGCCGCGCCAAGGCCGGTGACCGTGGAGTACAGGCCGAACGCCCGCTGCCGGCGCTCGCCCTCGAACAGGGCGTTGAGCAGCGCGAGCCCGGTCGGACCTGACGCCGCGGCACCCGCCCCCATCAGCAGCCGCCCGACGAGTAGCACCTCGAAGTTCGGGGCCAACCCCGCGACCAGCGCGGATATCCCGACCAGGCCGGTGCCCGCGAGGAACACCCGGCGGTGGCCGAGCAGGTCGCCGAGCCGGCCGCAGGGCACCCTGCCCGAGGACCTCTGCGCCAACCTGCGCGGCTGCGGCGAGCGTCTCCTCGACCGGGCGCGGGTCGTCGCCGGCGGGGTCCGCGCCGATCTCACCACCGACGAGCTGTTCGACCTGATCAGCGCCGCCGCCTGGGTCCGGGAGAACTCGCCACCCGGCAAGGACGCCTCACCTCGACTGCTGGAGCTGATGCGCGACGGCTTCATGGAGCCGGCTCCGCGCGGCGACCGGCCAGGCTGACCGAGCCGACCGTCGTTGATCTAGCCGGCGCGGCGGCCGGCGCCGTGTCGGTGGGTCAGCGGCGGGCGCAGGCCCAGGTGCTCGCGCAGCGTGCCGCCGGTGTACGCGGTGCGGTAGAGGCCGCGTTCCTGCAGTTCGGGGACCAGTAGGTCGACGATGTCGTCGAGGCCGTCCGGGATCAGGTACGGGGTGATGTTGAAGCCGTCGACGGCGCCGTGCCGGGCGAAGCGGGCGAACTTGTCGGCCAGGCCGGACGGCGTGCCCACGTGCCCGCGCTGCGGCCCGAGCGCGATCACCGTCTCGCGCAGCGACCACCCGTTGGCCTCGGCCTTCGCCCGCCATTCGGCCACCACCGCGCGCGGGTCGGCGATGCGGCGGGCGCCGAACGCGCCGGTGTTCTCCACGATCACCGGGTCCTCCGCCGGCAGCGGGCCGTCCGCGTCCCGGTCGGAGAGGTCGATGTTCCACAGCAGGCCGGCGACGTTGAGCGCGGTGGCCGGAGTGACCTGCGCGAAGCGAACCCACCGGGCCTTCTCCCGCGCATCCTCCTCGGTGGCCCCGATGATCATCTCCGTGCCGGGCAGGATGCGCAGGTCGTCGGCGGGGCGCCCGGCCGCGCGCAGCCGGTTGCGGATGTCGGTGGCGAAGGCCAGCGCGTCGTCGAACTCGGTGCCGTGCGCGGAGAAGATCACGTCGGCGTTGCGCGCGGCGAAGTCGCGGCCCTCGGCGGAGTCGCCGGCCTGGAAGATCACCGGGTGGCCCTGGACGCTGCGCGGCAGCGTGGGCGCCAGGTCCACGTCGAACTGCCCGCCGTGCTCCCGCACCCGCGCCACCGAGCCCGGCGCCGACCAGTACGGGGCGTCCGTGCCGCCGGCGACCGCGTCGTCGGACCAGCCGTCCCAGATCGCCCGGGCCACCGTCAGGAACCGCTCGGCGCGCCGGTACCTGTCGGCGTGGTCGAGGTAGCCGCCCCGGCGGAAGTTCGCGCCGGTCCAGGCGTTGTCGGTGGTGACCACGTTCCAGCCGGCCCGGCCGCCGGAGAGCAGGTCCAGCCCGGACAGCCGCCGAGCCAGGTCGGCGGGCTCGTTGAAGGTTGTGTTCGACGTGCTGACCAGCCCGATCCGGTCGGTCTGCGCGGCCAGCGCGGCGAGCTGGGTGATCGCGTCCGGCCGGCCGGCCACGTCCAGGTCGTGGATGCGGCCGTCCACCTCGCGCAGCCGCAGGCCCTCGCCGAGGAAGAACGCATCGAACAGCCCGCGCTCGGCGGCCCGGGCGACCCGGCGGTAGGACTCCGGGTCGATCTGCGAGCCGCTGGACGGGTCGGACCAGATCGTCCAGTGGTTCACGCCCTGGAAGAACACCCCGAAGTGCAGTTGGGCGTTCGGGAACGGCACGTCGGCGGGGTCGGTGCGGGTCATCGGGCACTCCCGGGGGCGGTGGCGTAGCGGTTGGCGGGCCGGGGCAGGCCGAGCGTGGTGCGCAGTGAGGCGCCGGGCAGCGGGCGGGAGACGGCGCGGGCGCGGCCGAGCGCGGGGAGAACGAACCGGGAGAGCACCTCCAGGTCCTCGTCGAGCACGAGCGGGTGCAGTCGCGCGCCGGCCAGCCCGCGCGCACGCAGGTCGGTGAGCAGCCGGACCAGGCCGTCGGCGCCGCCGGTGTAGCGCAGCCGGCCCCGATCCGGCCACGGCCCGTGCCGCTCCAGGTCGGCCACCCGCTGCGCCGCCGACCCGCCAGGGGTGTCCAGCGCCAGCTCCACCTCGGCGAACGTCAGCGGGCTCCCGGGCGCGGGCGACGCGCGGCCGACCAGCGCGACGTCCACCTGGTCGGACGGCAGAGCGCGACCCGCACCGGGCGAAAGACGACCACCCGCAGAGCGCTCATCGAGCCCCGCCGGCGTGTGAGGCGAAGACACGAGCCCGACCGGGGCGAACACCACCAGCTGGCCCTGCGGCGGGCGCGGCACGATCGCCGGCCCCTTGACCGCGAAGGTCTCGCCGGTGAAGTCGATGTAGTGCAACCGGTCGCGGTCCAGGTACCGGCTGGTGGCGACGTCACGGATCACCGCGTCGTCCTCCCAGGAGTCCCACAGCTCGCGCACCACCCGCGTCGAGTCGCGCGCCTCGCGAGCCCGCGCCCGCTCGCCCTCCACGGGCGGACGACCCCAGGCGCGCGCCGCATCCGTACCCGGCGAGGAGCCGACCACCCAGCCGGCCCGCCCGTTCGAGACGTGGTCCACCGAGGCGAGCTGGGACGAGACGTGGAACGGCTCGGCGTAGGTGGTGGACACCACCGGGGCGACGCCGAGCACGCTGGTCGACGCGGCCAGGAACGCGGCCCGCTCCACCGAGCCGATCCGGCCGACCGGGTTCGGCTGCGCCCCCGGCGCGACGATGTCGTCGTCCAGCGTGACCAGGGTGAACCCGGCGTTCTCGGCGATCCGCCCGACCGCGCGCACCCGGGCCGGGGTGAGCAGCGCGGCCGGCGGGTGGGCGGCCCGGCGCCACGCGGCCGGGTGCGCGCCGTCGCCGTCGATCTCCAGGGCGAGGTGCAGGGGTCGGGACATCGATGGGTCCTTTCGGCGACACGACGGCACGGCGACACGACGACACGGCGGGGCCCGGGACGGGCCGGGACGCGGTGTGCGAAAGGACGCTCAGACGGCGGAGGCGGTGCGGCACAGGTCGACGTGCCGCCGGCTGATCAACGGGGTGCTCGGTTCGGTGCCGTGCACGGGGACCTCCCGAAAGGTTCTGACTCGACGTTACGCGCTGCACCGGCCGGCTTTCAACGCGAGTGTCGCGGACGTCGCTACACCGCAAACTTGACTTGACAACTCAACATTGGACGGTATTACCTCGAAAGAACGGCGGAGCACCGCCGCAACCGATGGAGGCAACCGTGCGGATCGCGCACGAGTCGCCGGCGTGCCGGCGCCTGCCGGCCCAGGCGGACACGTGGTCGCGGCGGCGACACGTGGACCTGTGCCGCACCCAGACCGCCATCTGTCACTGACGGCGTCTCTCGCCAGGCACGCTCGCCCCCGATCAGCCCTCGCACGGAAGAGGACCGCCCGGTGACGCTCCCCGCCCTGCAGGTCCGTCAGGTCGCCTACACCGATCCGCTGGTGGTGCCGATGCTCACGGAGCTGTCCCACGAGTACTGGAGCCGGTACGGCGACGGCCATGGCTTCGCCGACATCCCCGCCGAGATGCACGCCCGCTCCGACTTCGACCCGCCGGACGGCGGCCTGGTGCTGCTGCTCGCGGACGGCGAGCCGATCGCGGGCGGGGCGTTCCGCCGCTACGACCGGCGTACCGCCGAGCTCAAGCGGATCTGGACGCACTCCGCGCACCGCCGCCGGGGGCTGGCCCGCCGGGTGCTCACCGAGCTGGAGCGCGAGATCGCCGCCCGGGGCTACCGTCGGATCTACCTGACCACCGGCCCGCGCCAGCCCGAGGCGCAGGGCCTCTACCTGGCCACCGGCTACACCCCGCTGTACGACCGGCACCTGCCGCCGGAACGGATCGGCCCGCACCCGTTCGAAAAGGAGCTGGACCTGACATGACCACCGCGTCCAGCACAACCGACGTCCCGGCCGCGCTCGGCGAGGACCCCGCCGCCGGCCTGCGGGTGGTGCCGGCCCGCCACCCCTGGCGCTGGGCGGCGACCGCCGTGGTCGCGGTGCTCACCGCGATGGCGATCAACGCTCTGGTCACGAACCCGGCCTGGGACTGGGGCACGGTGCGGCAGTTCCTGTTCGCCCCGTCCATCCTCAACGCCGTCGGGCTCACCCTGCGGCTGACCGCGCTCGGCATCCTGGTCGGCTTCGCGCTGGGCACCGTGCTGGCGGTGATGCGGATGTCGGCCAGCCCGTTGCTGCGCGCGGTGAGCTGGACCTACATCTGGATCTTCCGCTCGGTGCCGCTGATCCTTCAGCTTTTGTTCTGGTACAACCTCGCGCTGCTGTACCGGGCGATCAGCTTCGGCATCCCGTTCGGGCCGGGGTTCTTCGCGGTGCCGACGATGGACCTGGTCAGCCCGGTGACGGCGGCGGTGCTCGGGCTGGCGCTGCACCAGGCCGCCTACGCCGCCGAGGTGGTGCGCTCCGGCTTCCTCTCGGTGGACCAGGGCCAGCTGGAGGCGGCGGCCGCGCTGGGCATTCCCCGGCTGCGCCAGTTCCGCCGGATCCAGCTCCCGCAGGCCATGCGGGCCATCCTGCCCACGGCGGGCAACGAGCTGATCGGCCTGGTCAAGGGCACCTCGGTGGTCTACATCATGGCGCTGAGCGAGCTGTTCTACCAGGTCCAGGTGATCTACACGCGCAACGGCAGGGTGATCCCGCTGCTGCTGGTGGCCGCCATCTGGTACCTGGCGCTGACCACCGTGATGTCCATCGGCCAGTTCTACGTGGAGCGGTACTACGCGCGCGGCGCGCTGCGCACCCTGCCGCCCACGCCGATCCAGCGGCTGCGCGCCTCGGTCCGGGCGGCCCGTCAGCGGGGGAGGACCGCATGACCGCCGCCCCGATGCTGGAGGTGCGCGGCGTGCACAAGGCGTTCGGTGCCCTGGAGGTGCTGCGCGGCATCGACCTGCGGGTGCGCGCCGGCGAGGTGACCGTGCTGCTCGGCCCGTCCGGGTCGGGGAAGTCCACGCTGCTGCGCGCGATCAACCACCTGGAGAAGGTGGACAGCGGCTTCGTCAGGGTGGACGGCGAGCTGATCGGCTACCGGCGCCACGGCGAGCGGCTGCGCGAGCTGCCGGAGCGGCACATCCTGCGCCAGCGCACCCACATCGGGTTCGTGTTCCAGTCCTTCAACCTGTTCGGGCACCTGACCGTGCTGGAGAACGTGGCCGAGGCGCCGATCTCGGCCCAGCGACGGGACCGTGCCGAGGCGCTCGCGCACGCCCGCGAGCTGCTGGAACGGGTCGGGGTGGCGGACAAGGCGGACGAGTACCCGAGGCGGCTGTCCGGCGGCCAGCAGCAGCGGGTGGCCATCGCCAGGGCGCTGGCGCTGCGGCCCAAGCTGGTGCTCTTCGACGAGCCGACCTCGGCGCTGGACCCGGAGCTGGTCGGCGAGGTGCTCGACGTCATCCGGGACCTGGCCCGCTCCGGCACCACCATGATCGTCGTCACGCACGAGATCGGCTTCGCCCGCGACGTGGCCGACACCGTGGTGTTCATGGACGAGGGACGAATCGTGGAACAGGGTCCGCCGGCCCAGGTGCTCGACCGCCCGCGCGAGGAACGCACCCGCGCCTTCCTCGGCAAGGTCTCGCAGTGACCCGTCACCACCTGGAGGCACCCCGCATGTACCGCTCCCTCACGGTTCTCGCCGCCCTGGCCGCGCTGCTCACGGCCGCCTGCTCCGGCCCGGACCCGGACCAGGCCGCCCGCCCGGTGCCGCCGCCCGCGCCGGGCCAAGCCAAGATCAACACGAGCCCGGAGCAGCACCGGATCCGGGCCGAGAAGGTCGACGCGATCGCGGCCAAGGTCCCGGCGGCCATCCGCGAGCGGGGCATCCTGATCGTCGGCCACGGCGGCCGGGGCGCCCCACCGCTGGACTTCCGCGCCGACGACGACGTCACGGTGATCGGCGTGGAGACCGACGTCGCCCAGCTGGTCGCCGACGTGCTCGGGCTGCGGATGGAGCAGCGCCCGACGTCCTGGGAGAACCTGTTCCTCTCGGTGGAGTCCGGGCAGTACGACGTGGGCTTCTCCAACGTCACGGTGACCGAGGAGCGCAAGGACAAGTACGACTTCGCCACCTACCGGGTGGACCTGATCGCCTTCGAGGCGGCCAAGGACAGCCCGATCCAGCGCATCGAGAAGCCCGCCGACATCGCGGGCAAGGCCGTCTCGGTGAGCGCGGGCACCAACCAGGAGCAGATCATGGTGCGCTGGGACGCGCAGAACAGGGCGGCCGGGCTGGCGCCGGTGAAGTTCCAGTACTACCAGAACCCCGGCGACTACTACCTCGCGCTCAAGTCCGGCCGGATCGACCTGTACGTCGGCCCGAACCCGTCGGTGGCCTACCACGTCGCGGTCGCCGGCGAGTCCAAGAGCGTCGGCCAGATCAACGGCGGCGGCGCCGTCACCGCCGACATCGCGGCCATGACCAAGAAGGGCAACGGCCTGGTCGAGCCGCTCAACGAGGCGCTGAACTCCGTGATCAAGGACGGCAGGTACGCCCAGGCATTGGGGCGCTGGAACCTCGCCGCCGAGGCGGTCCCGACCTCCCGGATCAACCCGCCGGGACTGCCCCGCTCGTAGCCGCCGTCAGGGCGGGCCGAGCACCGGCGGATCGGGCAGCGGCGACGGGGGCCTGGGGTCGGGCGGCTCGGGCAGGGGGTCCGGCGGCCTCGGCCGGGGGTCCGGTGAGGGGTCCGGCGGGGGCTTCGGCATCGGGCCGGGACCCGGCGGCGGCTGTGGCACGGGGTCGGGCTCGGGCGGAGGCTTGGGCATTGGGTCCGGCACTGGGTCCGGCAACGGGTCCGGCCCCGGCGGCACCGGATGCTGGGCGTCAGGCATGCTCGTCCTCCTCTGCTCGACGCCGGTGTGGGTACCCGGCCCGGTCCCGGTTGAACATGTGAGGTAGCGGGTGATCATGGCTACCATCTCGGGCTCCAGCCGGGAGATGTCGATGGGGTCGGGCGCGGCGATGAGCTGGTGCACGACGATCTCGACGGTGGCGACGACGAGCCGGGCGGCGGTGTGCGTGTCGGCGACCCGCACCTCGGGGTGTCGGTCGAATAGCTCCCGGATGTAGGCCACCCGCGCCCGCTCGTGCCGGGTGATCCTCTCCAGCAGCTCGTCGGATCGGGGCGCCTGCTCGAACAACACGCGCAGCAGGTCCGGATCGTCGAGGTGGTTCTCCACGGCCGTCCGCACGATGACGCGGGCGATCTCCTCGAGCGAGTCGGGCAGCCGCTCGCCCTTGCGGCGCTCGATCGCGGCCAGGCCGGCGTCGAGGTGCCGGGTCATCAGCTCGACCAGGATCGCGTCTTTGTTCGGGTAGTACTGGTACAACGAGCCGATCGAGACCCGCGCGCGCTCGGCGATCCGGTTGGTGGTGCCGGCGGCGTAGCCGTGCTCGGCGAAAACGTGAGCAGCCGCCGTCAGGATGCGCTGGCGGGTGAGTTCGGCCCGCACCTGGCGCGGCCGTCTACGTGGCCGAATCCGGCGCTCGCCCGACGTCATGACACCTCCTGGCTCCGGTGGCGAAAGCGAGTAGTGCGTGAACCGAATGATTGCTCATAATAGTCCTATGACCTGCATAAATCGCCCGAGGCGGGTGTCGTCGGACGAGGTACGCGCCCGGCTGGGAGAGCCCGAAGCCTCGATCAGGGCCAAGATCGGAGACCACCTCGACGAGCACTGCCGCCGCTTCATCGCCCATTCCCCGTTCCTGACGATGGCCACCGCGGACGCGGCGGGCCGGGCCGACTGCTCACCCCGGGGCGACTACCCGGGCTTCGCGAAGGTCCTCGACGAGCGCACGCTCGCCATCCCCGACCGGCCCGGCAACAAGCTCGCCGACTCGTTCGGCAACCTCGCGGAGAACGACGGGATCGGCCTGCTGTTCTTCATCCCCGGGATGCGGGAGACGTTGCGGGTCAACGGCCGCGCCTACCCCACCGACGAGCCCGACGTGCTCGCCCGGATGCAGACCGAGGCCAGGAAGCCGGAGTTCGCGCTGGTCGTCGAGGTGGAGCAGGCCTACCTGCACTGCGGGCGCGCGCTCGTCCGGTCCCGGCTCTGGGACCCCGCCAGCCAGGCGCTGGCCGAGGAGATGCCGTCCGCCGGTCAGATGGCCGTCGACCAGATGGGGCTCGACGCCGACCCGGAGCTGATGAACCGCCGCCTCGAAGCCGCCTACCGGAGCCTGTACTGATCATGCAACGGACTGTCATCGACCGCATCGACCCGGTCGCCGAGGATGTCGTGTCCCTGGTCCTGCGCGGCGCCGACGGCCCGCTGGCCCGCTGGGAGCCCGGCGCGCACATCGACATCGCCCTGCCGAACTGGCTGACCCGGCAGTACTCGCTGTGCGGGGACCCGGCCGACCGGCACAGCTATCGCATCGCGGTACGGCACGACCCGCTCAGCAGGGGAGGGTCGGGGTACGTCCACCTGTTCCTGCGCCGGGGCCGCGCCCTCGACGTGTCGGAGCCGCGCAACCACTTCCCGCTGCTGCCCGCGCCGGAGTACCTGTTCCTCGCCGGCGGCATCGGCATCACCGCCATCCTGCCGATGCTGCGGGCCGCCGTCGGAGCCGGATCCGCCGCGACCCTGGTGTACGCGGGACGATCGCTCGCGACCATGCCCTTCGCCGACGAGCTCCGCCGCTCCTACGGTGACCGCGTGCGCCTGGTCGCCACGACCGACCAGGGCAGGCCGGACCTCGCCGTTCTCGCGGAAGGGCTGGACGCCCGCGCGCTGGTCTACTGCTGCGGGCCCGCGTCGATGCTCGCGGCCGCCGAGGCCGTGTTCCCGGCCGGGCGGCTGCACGCCGAGCGCTTCCGTCCGGTGGCGAAGACCTTCCCGCCCAACACGGCGTTCGAGGTGGTGTGCGCCCGGTCGGGCCAGGCGGTCCAGGTCTCGCCGGACGAGTCGTTGCTGGACGCGCTCACCCACGCCGGGCATCCGGTGCCGTCCGGGTGTCGCGAGGGCGTCTGCGGCAGCTGCGAGCTCGCGGTCCTCGACGGGCAGCCCGAGCACCGCGACGACATCGGCGCCCCGGCGGGCCGGATGTACGCCTGCGTGTCCCGCGCACGCTCGCCCCGGCTGGTGCTGAACCTCTGAGGTCAGCCCGGGTACCGGCCGGGGTCGAGCAGGTCGAGGGTGTGCGCGCTCGTGCCGTCGACGGCGTAGTCGGCCGCGATGTCCCCCAGGGCCGGCGCCAGCTTGAAGCCGTGCCCCGACAGGCCCGCGACCACGGTGACCCGGCCCGACCCCTCGGCCGGCCCGACCAGCCCGTGCCCGTCCGGGGTGTAGCCCTCCATGTAGGCGCTGACCCGGATCGGGTCGGCGAACAGGTCGGGGAAGTAGTCGGCGGCCACCTTCCGGAACGCGTCCACCTCGTCGATCGGGACGTGCCTGTCGAGCGAGTCCGGGTCGTCCACCGGCCGGTTGTCCTTCTCCGACAGGCCCAGCTTCACCCCGGAGCCGTCCAGCGCGGGCACCCCGTAGCAGTCGGTCGGGGTGGACCTGATGAACGGCGGGAACCGCTCGGGCGCGAACAGCTCCGGGGTCCTCGCCGGGAACCAGGCCGACACCGGCCGGCGCACGCTGACGTACGGCGCCAGGCCCGCCAGGACCTTCGCCGCCCAGGGGCCGGCCGTCACCACCGCGTGGTCGAACCGCTCGGACCCGGATCCGGTCCGGACCCGGACGCCGTCGTCCCGGACGTCCAGCGCGGTGACGGTGGTGTAGCGGTGGACGATCGCGCCGCGCTCCCGAGCCCGGGTCGCGGCGTGCAGGACCGAGAGCTCGGGGCGCAGGTAGCCGGCCTCCCGGTCGAGCACGATCACGTCGTCCTCGCGGAACGCGTGCTGGGGCCAGCGAGCCCGGGCCTCGTGCAGCGGGACCGTCTCCGCGTCGACCCCGTACCGCTCCACCGAGGAGAACACGTTGGCCATGTCGTCCGAGCCGGCGCTGCCGATCATCAACATCCCGGTCAGCCTGAGCAGCGAGGCCCCGGACTCGGCCTCCAGCCGTTGCCAGAGCTCCCGCGCGCGGCGCAGCAGCGGCACGTAGCCGGGATCCTCCAGGTACGCGGTCCGGAACAGCCGCGACTCGCCGCCGTGCGCGCTCCGGTCATGACCGGGGCTGAACCGTTCGTACCCGACGGCCTCGACCCCGCGCGCGGCCAGCCGCCACAGCGCCATGCTGCCCACGCTGCCCAACCCGATCACCGCGACCCGCGGCCGGATCATCCGAACCTGCCCAGGAGCCGCCGGTCCAGCGCGTCCTCCGGCGGGCTGTACTCGAACCCGGCCCCGTACGTGTCCGCAATCGCCAGCTCGACCAGCATCGACCGCCCCCCTCGAACGACCCGGTCATCCTACGGCGGTGTCCTGGCGCGCAGCTCGGCCGCGAACCGGCGCGCGTGGTGAGCGGCGTCGGTGAGGCGAGGCGCATGCCCGGGGGCAGAGGCGGCCAACCGTTCCAAGGTCGCGGCGAGGTTGTCCTCGGTCGCTGCCAGGCCCTCGGCGATCCGCGCGGTGGTACGCCGCAGCGCTTCCGCGTCGGCGCGCACCTGCGCGGACCTCTCCGCCAAGCCGACCCGATCCCCGTTCCCGCCCACCACGCTCCCGGATACCCCGGGCGGGCGGAGCCAAACGGCGGGCATGCTTGGGGATCCGGACCGGACGGTGTCGCCTCGCGGCGATGTGCGCATCGGGGCTTCAGCCGAACGATCGTCCCCGAAGGCTGTTTAACTGTGAGACCCGGGGACACGTCGCCCGGACCGGACGCTTCCTACAACGGCGTGCCCTGGCCGCGTATTCCGGGCACGGCTCAGGCGGCCGACCGGGTCTCGCCGGGGTGGCGCATGTGGTCGACGGCCTGTCGTTCGAGCCGACGAACCCGCTCGCGGCCCAGGCCGACGTGCGCGGCGGTCTCCTGCAGCGTGTGGTACCTGCCGTCGAGGAGCCCGTACCGGAAGGCGATGACCTTCGCCTCGTCCGGGGCGAGCAGCGCGAGCCTGGCGCGCACCAGCTCCGCCGCCGCCTCGCGCCCGTCCGCGTCGTCGTCGCCGGTCCGGACGTTCCCGATCAGCTCACCCAACGGGGTGTCCTCGTCCCCGACCGGGCTGTCCAGGCTCACGGTGTCGTGCGCGGCCCTGCGCAGCTCGAACACCCTGCCCACGGTGAGCTGGGTGGCCTCGGCCAGCTCTTCGGCGGTCGGGGAGCGGTGCAGGCGCTGCGCGAGGTCGCGTTCCCGGCGCTGCAGCATGGTCACCTGGTCCAGCACGTGGTCGGGCAGCCGGATCGTGCGCCCCTGGAAGGCGTTGCCGCGCTGCATGGCCTGCCGGATCCACCACATGGCGTAGGTGGAGAACTTGTAGCCCTTGGCGTAGTCGAACTTCTCCACCGCCCGGATCAGGCCCAGGTTGCCCTCCTGGATCAGGTCCAGCAGCGGCAGCGGGCTCCACCTGAACTTCCTGGCCGCGGCGACGACCAGGCGGAGGTTGGCCTTGATCATGTGGTCCTTGGCCCGCGCGCCGTCCTCGGCCACGGCCTCCAGCTCGTCACGGGCCGGCGGGCGGCGGCCGTCGGCGCGCCCGTGGCGGAGCAGCTCGGCGGCGTAGACCCCGGCCTCGATCCGCTTGGCCAGCTCGACCTCTTCCTGGGCGGTCAGCAGCGCCACCGTGCCCACCTGGTCGAGGTACTGGCGCACGGGGTCCGGCTCGTGGTCGATGACCTCCGGTGCGATCGTCACGGTGTCCTCCCTCCCGAACTCTAACGTTATGTCAAATAACGCTGTGCTGGGTGGTGAGATTCCCCGGACGGGCGGTCGTGGCGGTCGTGACGGTGCGAGAAGACCTGGCGTTCGTGGTCCTCGCCGAGGGCATCGGCGGGCGGCACCAGCGGCGGCGGCAGGTGTCGGGCGACCGCGCGCAGCGTGTCGAGTCCCCGGGCGATGGCGGGCTGGCGGTGGCTGCCTCGGCGGACGCAGGTGAGCGTGCGGCGTGCGGGAGGCGGGGCGCCCGACAGTGGGACCCGGGTCACGGCGTGGTGGGAGGGGACGGGGGCGAGGCGGGGGATGAGGGTCACTCCGAGGCCGCGACCGACCAGGGCGGCGAGGGCGAAGAAGTCCTTGGCGTGGTGGGCGATCGCCGGGGCGAAGCCGGCCGTGGTGCAGGCGACGAGGGTGAGCTGGTGGAAGTCGGAGCTTCCGGGCGCGGGGATGATCCAGGGGTCGTGCGCGGCATCGGCGAGGGCCACGGTCTCACGGCGGGCGAGGGGGTGCTCGGCGGGGACGAGCAGGTCCAGCGGCTCCTCCAGCAGGAGCCGCTGGTCGAACTTCGCGTCGTCGAGGGGCGGGGTCTCGGCGTTGGGTACGACCACGGCGATGTCGGCCTCACCGGCGAGCACCAGGTCGAACCCCTCGGTGGTCTCGAGCTCGGTGATGAAGACGGTCAGCCGGGGGCAGTCGGTCCCGAGCCGTTCGGCGGCGGGCGCGAGCAGCTCGGCGACGGCGGTCGGGAACCCGCACATGTGCAGCCGCCCGGCGGCGCCGGTGGCATGGGCGGCCAGGTCGGCCTGGGCCTGTTCCCATCCCGCGTGCAGCGCGTCGGCGTGCGCGACCAGCGTGTGCCCGGCGGGAGTGAGGCGGACGCGGCGGCCGTTGGGTTCCAGCAGGGGCACCCCGACCTCGCGCGAGAGCTGCCGGATCTGGTGGGACACCGCGGACGGCGTGAGCCGCAGGACGGCGGCGGCGCCGGTCACCGTGCCGTATCGGTGTACCAGCCGCAGTACGTGCAGCCGGCGTAGGTCGATCGACTCGATCATGAAAGTTCCTTGCACGTTGGCGTGCAAAAACATGAGCTGGACCTCAAGTGTACGGCCACCAAGACTGGCGTGAGTGACACGCTGCGTCCCCGCGCCGGCCTTGGTGCTGGGCAGCGTGGTCGGCATCCAGGCCGGCCAGGCGTGCGGGAAGCTGCTGTTCGGCCTGGTCCCGCCGGTGGGCGTGGTCGCCCTGCGGTTGGGGTTCGCGGCGCTCGTCCTCTGCGCACTGTGGCGCCCCCGGCGGTGGCCCGAACGCCGCGACCTGCCGCTGATCCTCGGGCTGGGCACCGCGATCGCCGGAATGCACGCGATCTACCCGGCCCTGGAGCGCCTCCCGGTGGGAGCGGCGGTGACGATCCAGTTCCTCGGGCCGCTCACGGTGGCTCTTGCCGGGTCTCGTCGCCTCCGCGATGTGGCCTGGGCCGGGCTCGCCGGGCTGGGCGTGTTCCTGTTCTACGGGCCGGGCACGACCGCGTTGCCCACCGCCGGGGTGGCCTTCGCGCTCGTCTCGGGAGCGTGCTGGGCCGCCTACGTGCTGCTCGTCAAGCGCATCGGGGCGCGCGCCTCCGACCCGTCGCTGCTGGCCCTCGCGGTGGCCTGGGCCGCGCTGCTGTGCGTGCCGTTCGGAGTGGCGGGGGCGGACCTGGCCCGGCCGGGGGTGCTGCTGGCCGGCTTCGGCGTCGCCGTGCTCTCCGCGGTCCTGCCCTGGTCGCTGGACCTGGCGGCGCTGCGGCGGATGCCGGCTCGCGTGTTCGGCGTGCTGGCCAGCCTCGAACCGGCGCTCGGCGGCCTGGCCGGGGTCGTGATCCTCGGCGAGCACCTGGCCCCGGCGCAGTGGCTGGCGATCGGCTCGGTTGTCGCCGCGTCGATCGGGGTCACCCTGCCCCGCCCGTAGCCGCGAGCGCGCCCCCGCGCTCGGCTTCGGTCGGGGTGGACGCGGGCCCGTCCGGACGGACCGGTTCGGCGAACGGGCGGCTCGGGATCGTGCGGCGCAGCTCCGGGGCGACCTCGCCCTGGAACAGCTCCAGCGCGGCGCGGTGCTCGGCGGGGGTCAGCCCGTCCCCGTCGGCGTGCACGTGCATCACCTCGTGCCCGAGCTCGGCGTGGTACCTGTGCACCTTCTCGATGGCCTGCGCCGGGCTGCCCACCAGCGCCGAGCTGCGCGCCACGAAGTCCTCCAGGGTGGCGAACACCGGCTCGACGCCCATCCGGGCCAGGATCCTCAGCCGCGCCTCGAAGATCGGCCGGTAGGTCGCCAGCGCGTCCTGCGAGTTGCGGGCCAGGTAGAACCCGGCGGTGCCGGCCCCGACCAGGGCGTCCGCCGGGTCGTGCCCGTGGTGCGCCCACCGCTCGCGGTAGTGGCGCACCAGCTCGGCGTACGGCTCGATCGGGTTGGTCACGTTCGCCGAGAACAACGGGTCTCCGTAGCGGGCGGCCAGCTCCACGGACTCGCGGCTGGTGGCGCTGCCGTGCCACACCCTCACCGGTCGCTGCAGCGGACGGGGCCAGACCTCGGCGTCGGTCAGCGACGGCCGGAACCGCCCGGACCAGGTCACCCGGTTCCGCCGCCAGAGCCGGCGGAACAGCTCGTAGCCCTCCCGGTTGCGGTCCCACTGGTCGTGTTCGGTGACGTGGAACAGCTTGGCCTGCGCCGAGCCGTTGCCCTTGCCGATGATCAGCTCCAGCCGACCGTCGGAGAGCTGGTCCAGCGTGGCGTAGTCCTCGAAGGCCCGCACCGGGTCGAGCAGGCTCAGCGTGGTCACGCCGGTGAACAGCCGGATCCGCCGGGTGCGGGCGGCCAGGTGGGACAGCACCACCGGCGGGGCCGAGGAGAAGAACGGCCGCTCGTGCCGCTCACCGACCGCGTAGCCGTCGAAGCCCAGCTCCTCGGCGAGCACCGCGTGGTCGATGACTCGACGGAACCGCTCGTGGGCGGACGGCGTCCGGCCGGTGACCGGGTCTGGGCCGTTCGCGATCAGGGTCAGGACCAGGAACTTCATGGTTGCTCCGTGGCGGGAAGGTGGCGGACCGGGACCAGGCGAACCTCAGCCCCGACACGCCGCGCTGGCCACGCGCAACAGGTCCACGTGCCGCCGGTAACGGCAGCCACCGCCTCCGTAGAACGACCGCACCCCGACCTCCGCACTCACCCTACGGAGCGGTGGCCGGGCCGTGTCAACACGTTGCTCTCAGTTGACGCCCATGAACGTGTACACGGTCTCGACCCGGCCGTCTCCGTCTCGGAGGACGACGTCCACGCCCCGGCCGACGGCCTCCCCCGAGGGATCCAGCATCGACCAGCGCAGCAACAGTGCGTCTCCCGCCACGACCTGCTGGTCGCAGGCGAAACGGAGCTCGTTGGCGGTGATCTTGTCGTCGTGAACGTGCGCGATGTGCGCCGCGATGTCGTCGGTGCCCTGGATGGTGGTCCCGAGCGACGAGACGATCAAGCGGCCGTCCATGGCCCACAGCTGATCGATGCTGTGTCGGCGAATCTCCGGGTCGGGCTCGGTCCAGGTCCGCAGGTACCGCTCGTGAAACTCGGGTTTCATGGGTTCCGCGTCCGGCGGCGCTGGAAACCGCGCAGCGCCCGCAGGAAGTCCACCTCACGGAACGCCGGCCAGTACGCGTCGCAGAAGTGCAGCTCGGAGCGCACGGACTGCCACAGTAGGAAGTTGGACAGCCGCTGCTCGCCGCTGGTCCTGATCACCAGCTCGGGGTCGGGGAGGCCGTCGGTGTAGAGGTGGCGGGCGATGTCGTTCTCGGTCAGCGTCTCGGCGACGCGGCGCAGGTCCGCGCCGCCGGCCGCCCGCTCGTACAGCAGGTCGCGCAGGCTCTCCACGATCTCCTGCCGGCCGCCGTAGCCGACCGCGAGCGTGACCCGGGCTCCGGTGGCGCACTCGCGGGTCGCCTCCACGGCGTCCTTGAGCGCCCGCGCGGTGCTGTCCGGCAGCGCGTCGAGCATGCCGGCGATCTGCACCCGCCAGCGCGAGGTCGGCCTGCCCAGGCGGTCGGCGACCACCTGTTCGATCACCCGCATCAGGAAGTCGACCTCGTCGGAGTCGCGGCGGCGCAGGTTCTCGGTGGAGCAGACGAAGACCGTCACGTTCCTGACGCCGGCCCGCTCGCACCAGGTCAGCACGTTCTCGGTGTGCTCGGCGCCGTATCGGTGGCCGAGGCTGGGGTTGCCCATGCCCATCTGCCTGGCCCACCGGCGGTTCCCGTCCATGATCAGGCCGACGTGGCGGGGGACGAGGGCGGGGTCGAGCCGGTTGCGCAGCCGGCGGGCGTACCAGGCGTAGCCGAGGGCGGACAGCGTCATGCCCGCACCGTAACCGGGGTCAGGGTGCGACGGCGGTGAAGACGAACGACGCGAAGATCAGCAGGTGCACGGCGCCCTGCAGGACGGTGGCCCGGCCGGCCACCACGGTCAGGGTGCCGACCAGCATGCTCAGCGCGAGCAGGATCATCTCGATGGGGGACAGCCCGAGCACCAGCGGCCCGGGCAGGAAGATGGTGGCCACCGCGATGGCCGGGATGGTCAGCCCGATGCTGGCCAGCGCCGAGCCCAGCGCGAGGTTGAAGCTGGTCTGCAGCCGGTCCCGGCGCGCGGCGCGCACGGCGGCCAGCGTCTCCGGCAGCAGCACGACCATCGCGATCGCCACCCCCACCACGGTGAGCGGGGCGTTGATCGCGTTGACCCCCGCCTTGATCGCCGGCGACACCGTCTTGGCCAGGCCGACCACCGCGACCAGCGAGACCACCAGCAGAACGAGGCTGGCCAGCGCGGTGCGGCTGGACGGCGGGGGCAGGTGCTCCTCGCAGGACTCCGGGCTCTCGCCGTCCTCCGGGGGCACCGGCAGGAAGTAGTCCCGGTGCCGCACGGTCTGGACGAATACGTACACCCCCCAGAGGGCCAGCGAGACGACGGCGGCGAAGCCCAGCTGCGCGCCGGAGAAGGTCCCGCCCGGGGTGCTGGTGGTCACGCTCGGCAGCACCAGGCACAGCGTGGCCAGCGCGGCGACGGTGGCCAGCGCGCCGCTGCTGCCCTCGGCGTTGAACAGCACCACGTGGTGCCGCAGCGCGCCGCTGAGCAGGCAGATCCCGACGATGCCGTTGCAAGTGATCATGACGGCGGCGAACACGGTGTCCCTGGCCAGGGTGGCCGCCTCGGGGTCGCCGCTGGCCATCATGCTCAGGATGAGCCCGACCTCGATGACGGTGACCGCGATCGCCAGGATCAGCGACCCGAACGGCTCACCGACCCGGTGCGCGACCACCTCCGCGTGGTGCACGGCCACCAGCACCGCGCCGATCAGGACCACCGCGACGACCGCCACCAGCGGCCCGGGCAGCGTGCGCCCCCACACGACGGCCAGGAGCCCGAGCGCCACCACCGGTGTGGCCGTCACCCGCCATGCCGGTGTGGTCGCCGCGTTCGTCGTCACGCCAACAGGCTTTCATAACGCGATCGACTGCCGGTGGCCGGCGGTATAACGGTGGCGCGCTACTCGGCGGGTCGGCGATGTCGGCCGCCGAGGCCTCGCCGGCCGGCCAACTGGCCCACGTTGGCGCCACCGGACGCGTGGGCGGCCAGGCGGAGGGAGGTTCGTCGTGCCCCGCCCGATGTGCCCCCCGCGGTCTCGGTGATTCGCAGCTCGCGCAGCTCGTCATAGATCGGCGTCAGGCTCACGGGGCGTCACTCTATAGATGCGCAGCGAAAGAGCGGCATCCACAGGTGTGGATAACCCTGTGATGGCCCGCTAGCTGGGAGACCACGCGACCGAAGGAAAGTGGGGGTGACAGTCTGATTACATATATCACTCAGCGTGAGGGCCGAAGGGGTGCTTCCAGGACATTCTCGTGACCGAGTCGAGACAATTTGTGGATTCTCGGGCCGCTGGGGACCCCTGGAGGTTGGATCATCACCCGTTGGTACGCACCCCGGAGGTGGGTTTGGGCGCCTGTGGATAACTCACCGTAGAGCGGGTCCGTCGAAGTCCGCTCGTTCGTGGTATGACCCGTCCCACATCGATACGTGGCGTGGTTCTCGCCCGTCACTTTTCCGTGTCCCCGTCGTTGACCCCCCTGGACTCGGCTGGAAGGACGGGAATGGGCAGGCATCAGGAGCCGCGGCGGGGACGCGCCGCGGTGTTGGCGCGCGTTGCCGCCGTGATCGGAGCCGTGTGCGTCGGCGGGGTCGTCGTCGCCGTGCCGGCCCTGGCGGACACCACCTTGATCCAAGGGACCCCGTGCACCAAGGGTGCCCGCGCGTGCGTCGACCTGATCAAACAGAAAGCCTGGCTGCTCGACCCGGCGGGCAACGTGGTGCGCGGCCCGGTGACGATCACGTCCGGCGGCCCCGGCAAGGAGACCCAGCCCGGCACCTTCAAGGTGCAGTGGAAGGACAAGAACCACTTCAGCAACGAGTCCCGCACGCCGCAGGGCACGCCGGCGCCGATGCCGTTCTCGGTGTTCTTCGCCGAGGGCGGGGTCGCCTTCCACGGCGGCAGCCTGGAGCGGGCGTCGGCGGGCTGCGTGCACCTGGCCGACCCGGACGCCGAGGCGTTCTACAACACGCTGCAGATCGGCGACCAGGTGCAGGTGCACAACGGCAACGACACCCCCGAGGCCCAGCAGGGCGGCGACGAGGCCTCCCAGGCCCGCGACAGCGAGGGTTCGAGCAAGCCGAGCAGCAGCGACAGGCCGAAGCGCTCCGGTGCTAGCGCGAGCCCCAGTGCCACCGCCGACTCGTCGGGCGACGACGACTCCTCGTCGGGATCATCGGGGGAGCGGAAGCCGAGCGCGAACCGTGGTTCCAGCTCCGACCACGCTCTCGATCTCGATCGTTCCCCGGTGGGTGGCGGCTCGCTCCCGCATCGACTGTAGGCCCAGGTGCCCGGGCCGGGCCTCGGTCGCCGGCGCGAAGCCCACGCCGTCGTCGCCGATCTCCAGTTCGACGTGCTCGCCGGTGGTGCGCAGCCGCAGGTCGATGTGCCCGGCGTTGGCGTGCTTCACCGCGTTGTGCAGGGCCTCCTGCGCGATCCGGTACAGCGTCTCCTTCAGCCGTAGCGGCAGCTCGGGCTCCTGGCAGAGGGTGGCGCGCACGGTCAGGTGGTGCCGGGTGCGCAGCACGGCCACCCGCTTGTCCAGCGCGGCCACCAGGCCCTCGGTGGCCAGCGACTCCGGGCGCAGCTCGAAGATCAGCGAGCGCATCTCGGTCATGCCGGCCTCGGCCAGCGACAGCACGTAGTCCAGCGGCTCGGCGAGCTGGTCCGGGCTCTGCTCGGCCACCGCGCGGGCGGTCCGGGCGCCCAGCGCGATGCCGTAGAGCGCCTGGGACACCGAGTCGTGCAGCTCGCGGGCCAGCCGCTGGCGCTCCTCCAGCCCGGCCTTGCTCTGCGCCTCGGTGAGCAGCCGGGCGTTCTCCACCGCCACCGCGCCCTGGTCGGCGACCGCGCGCAGGAACGCGATGTCGCCGGACGAGGGCTCCACGTCCTTCGGGTAGTAGGCGTTGACCGAGCCGAACCGGCGCGACTGCGAGGCCAGCGGGACCACCGCGACCGTGTCCCACGAGACATCCTTCACCACCTCGTGCAGCGGCGCCATCATCGGCATCTCCCGGATCTGGCGAACGGCCTCGCGCACGATCAGCGGCTCGTCGGCGAAGTAGGCCTGGCTGCCCGGGTCGGCGCCCTCCCGCCAGCACTGCTCGATGGCCTCCCGGTAGCCGTCCGGCAGCCCGGCGCCGGAGAACATCCGCAGCTCGCCGCTGTCCAGGTCCAGCACGTAGGCCGAGCAGGCCACCGCCGGGGTGGCCGCGACCACCTCGCGGGTGATCACGTCCAGGGTCTCGGTCAGCGCCTGGCTCACCGGCAGGCTGGCCGCGATGGTGGACAGCGCGGACAGCCGCTTCTCCAGCAGGCTGAACGCCTGGCTGCGCTCGGTGTCGTCGCGGACGACGCCGAGGATGTGCGGGCGGCCCTGGAAGGTGAACGTCGACGCGTTGACCTGGACCGGGAACGAGCTGCCGTCTTTGCGGATGTCCACCGCCTGGGTCCGGGGCCGCTCGCCGGCGATCACCTCGGCGGTGTACGCGGTGCGCGCCTCCAGGTAGTCCGGGTGCGTCCAGCTCGTCGCGTGCCGGCCGACCAGCTCCTCCGGGCGGAAGCCGTGCATGCGGTAGAACGCCGGGTTGGCCCTGACCAGCGTGGCGTCCAGGTCGGTGATCACCAGCCCGTCCCCGGTGGCCTCGAACACCTGGCGGTACTGCGCCTGCTGCTCGCGCAGCTGGTCCTCGGCCCGCTGCCGGTGCACCGCCGCGCTCAGCGTGCTCGCCGCCGCCCGCAGCGCGTCGATCTCGGCCGCCGACCAGCTCCGCTCCCGGATGCACTCGTCGAAGCCGATCATTCCCCACCAGCGCCCGTCCACGAACACCGGCACCAGGACCAGCGACAGGATGCCCTGCGGCTCCAGCACCGCGCGCTCGTCGGCCGGCAGGTCGGCCACGTTCCCGGCGACCACCTGGCCGGCGCCGAGCACCCGCGCGGTCCTGGCGAACGGGGAGCGCTCCAGGGAGCTGGCGGCCAGCTCGGTGTTGTCGATCTGCGGCGAGATCCCGGGCGCCACCCACTCGTGCGACTGGCTGGTCCACTGCGAGCCGTCGGCGCCCCGGAAGTTCTCGAAGATGTAGACCCGGCTCACCGCCGCCGCCAGGCCGAGCCGGGCCATCACCTCGTGGATGTGCACCCGCCAGGAGGCGTGCGACTCCAGGAACCGGTGCGCGGCGAACCGGACGGCCTCCATGATGGCGTCCCTGCGGTGCAGCTCGGCCTCGGCGTGGGTGCGCTCGGTGATGTCCCTGGCGTGCAGCACGATGCCCTCGACGTCGGGGTCGTCGAGCAGGTTCACCGGCTCCACCTCGAAGGTGTGCCAGGTGTGGTCGGCGTGGCGCAGCCGGGCGCGGAACGGCGGGCTCTCGCCGGGCACGGTCGCGGCGTGCTCCAGCGCCGCGCGGACCGTCGCCACGTCGTCCGGGTGCACCGGCATCGTCCTGCCCTCGGACAGCGCGCGCTCGTCCGGGATGTCCAGCAGCCGGCGCACCGACGGCGCCACGTAGCGCAGCATCCAGTCGGTGTCGATCACGATCGTGATGTCCGAGGAGTTGAGCAGGATGGAGCGGAAGCGGCGTTCGCTGCGCCGCAGGTCCTGGACCGCGCTGACCCGCTCGGTGGCCTCGGTGAAGATCTCCACCACGCCCACCACCGGCCCGTCGTCGCGCAGCGGGACGAGCACCAGGTCCCAGTAGCTGACGCTGTCGTCGTCGGCGGTGTAGGGCACCCCGTGGTGCCAGCGGGTCTCGCCGGCGAACACCGGCTCGAACATCTCCCGGGTCTGTTCGTCGGCGCCCGGGAAGTGGTCCAGCAGGCGGTCCCCGACCTGGGCCGCGCCGATCGCGCCGTGCCGCTCCACCGCGCTGGCGAAGGTCTTGTTGAACCTCTGCAGCACCAGGTCCCGGTCCAGCACGGCGATCGCCATCGGGGTGCGGTGGAACAGCACCTCCAGCAGGCCGCCGCCGTCGGCCAGCACCTGCTCGATCGTGCGGTTCGGCCGGGCGTCGGTCATGGGTCTTCGCTGAGCTCGGACTCGGGGACCAGGCCGATGCGCACCGCGTGCAGCGCGGCCTGCGTCCTGCTCTGCAGGCCCAGCTTGCCGAGCAGGTGGCTCACGTGCGTCTTGACGGTGCGCTCGCCGATGTTCAGCGCGCGCCCGATCTCCCGGTTGGTCAGGCCCCTGGCCAGCGCCCGCAGCACGTCCACCTCGCGCCCGGTGAGCGTCTCCGGGCTGTCCGGCGCCCGCACCTCGCGGACCAGCCGGGCGGCGGCCTCCGGCGCGAGCTGCACCTGGCCGCGGGCCGCCGCCTTGATCGCCTTGCAGAGCTGCTCGGCCTGGGTGTCCTTGAGCAGGTAGCCGACCGCGCCGGCCTGCACGGCCCCGACCACGGAGGCGTCCTCCAGCACGCTGGTCAGGGCCAGCACCTCGGTGCCGTCCACCTCGGCGCGGATGCGCTGGGTCGCGGTGATCCCGTCGGTGCCCGGCATGAGCAGGTCCATCAGCACCACGTCGGGGGTCAGCGCGCGGGCCATCCGGATCGCCTCTTCGCCGTTCGCCGCCTCACCGACCACCTCCAGCTCGGGGTCGAGCTTGAGGAACATCCGCAGCCCCTGGCGGACCACGCTGTGGTCGTCGGCGATGAGCACCCGTACCGGCATTGGTGCCCACCCCCCGCTGTCTCCGTCTCTTGGCCGATCCCGCATCGGCCGAAGGCTGGTTGCCGGTCGGCCGCTCGCCCGTCGTGGCGGACCGGTCCGGCTGCTTGAGTCTAGGTGTGTGAGGGGCCGAGGGAAGATTCGACTTCTCCTGGTCGATGACCAACCGGCGGTCCTGCGTGGGCTGCGGATGTGGCTCGGGCTGGAACCCGATCTCCTGATCGTCGGCGAGGCCGAGTCCGGCGCCGAGGTCGGCGACCTCGTCGACTCGCTGCACCCGGACGTCGTCGTGATGGACGTCGAGATGCCGGGCCTGAACGGCCTGGACGCGATGGCGGTCGTACATGCGGTCCGCCCCGCGCTGCCGGTGGTGATCCTGAGCTTCCACGACGACATCGAGACCAGGGCCAGGGCCTGGGTCGCGGGGGCGGCCGCGTTCGTGGCCAAGCACGAGCTGGAACCGGTGCTGCTGCGCACCATCAGGGCCGTGGCCGACAGGCGCTAGTTTCTAGTGGCCCGGTTTGTGGATCTTCGCGGTGACGTTCATGCCCGGTGCGAGCGCCACCCCGCCGGTGTTGGTGAACAGGATCTTCACCGGGATCACCTGGGTGACCTTCTGGAAGTTGCCCGAGCTGTTCTGCTCGGGGAACAGTGAGAACTGGGTAGCGGCCGCGCCCTGGATCTCCTGGACGATGCCGGTCACCGCGACGCCGGAGTAGGCGTCCACGCTGATGTCCACCGGGGCGCCGACCCGCACGTCCCCGACGTCCGTCTCGTCCACCCGCGCGGTGACGTAGATGTTGTTCAGGTTGTAGGCGGTGGCCAGCTGCGCGCCGGCGTTGTACCAGGCGCCCTCGATCCCGTTGTCCACCGCGATGGTGCCGTTGCCGGGGGCCTTGATGGTCTGCTGGGGCGAGCCGAACGGCGCCTGGATCTTGATCCGCCCGACGATCTGGTCCCGCCGCACCACGGTGCCCTTCCCGCCGCGCCAGTTCACCAGCGTGCCGGTGGCCGGCGCGTTGATCTGGATCTTGTCGCCGTCCACCTGGGCGTTGTCGGTGGTCACGTAGTTGCGGGAGTAGAGGAAGTAGGCGCCGCCGAACCCGAGTGCGGCGAGCAGGGCCAGCACGCCTATGATGCTGAGCCCGATCCTGGTGGAGCGCTTGAGCTTGCGCTTCGCGGGCGGGCCTGGGTTGTCGGTCGAGCCGGCGGGCTCAGGGGTGGTGGGGGGCGGGGTGCCGTTCCCGTCGGTTTCGCCGTGCGTCGTCGTCTTCGACGCACCGTCCGGCCCTTCCATCCCGATCTCCCCGGTTGGCGTGCGGCCCTCGGCGGGCAAATCTTCTTAGAAAACGCACCGTACCCTATTTCTGTCCCCCGCGTTGAGTAGTGCAGGAGACCTAACTGGGGGAGGCAGGCTTGATCCCGATCCGGACGAGCATGCGCGGACATCGGGGCTTCAAGATGGCGCTCGCGATGTCGCTGGCCTTGGGCCTGTCGGCCGTGGCGGCTGGTTGTGGCGGCGGTACCCCGCCGGCGCCCACGTCCCGGGTCGAGCGGGGCATGGTGGCCACGAAGGTGTCGGCGTCCGGCGCGCTGGCGGCGGTGACGTCGCAGAACCTGGCGTTCCCCAAGGGGGCGCAGCTCACCGAGGTGAACGTCAAGGTCGGTGACCGGGTTCAGCCGGGTCAGGTGCTGGCGAAGGAGGACGACTTCGCCTTCCGGCAGACGTTGAACCAGCAGCAGTCGCAGCTGGACCAGCAGCAGGCGTTGCTGGACAAGATCTCGGGCAGCCCCCAGGTGAAGGGTGCCGAGGCGTCGCTGGACCAGGCCAAGAAGATCCTGGACGCCACCAAGGAGAACGTCGACGAGCAGATCAAGCTCGACGAGAACGCCGTGGACCGAGCCCGCAAGCAGCTGGACTTCGACCAGCACGCGGCGGACATGGCGCGGAAGGCCATGATCGAGGCCTGCGGGAAGAAGGCGGCGTCCGAGATGCCCGAGGACGGCTCGACGGATCCGAGCACCAAGCCGTCGAAGTCGGCGAAGCCGTCGGCGCCATCGGGAGGCGGTGGGCTGTTGGGCCTGGGTGGGGACTCCGGCTTCGGCTCGGGCGGCAGCAATGCACTGAACGGGATGACCGGCCAGCAGGATCCTTGTGAGAAGGCGAAGCAGGCCTACCTCGAAGCCCAGCGGCAGGCCATTGCGTCCAAGACCGCGTTCGAGAAGGCCAAGCACCAGAAGGACGTGGACGAGACCCAGGGCCGGATCTCCATCGAGCGGGCCAAGCAGGAAGTGGTGTCCGCCCAGAACCAGCTGGACCTGGCCGAGAACGACAAGCCGGCCGACACCGACGCACAGGCCGCGCTGGTCGCCTCGGCACGAGCCGCGGTGGCGCTGGCGCAGAAGGACGTCGACAACGCCGTGCTCTACGCCCCGGTCGCCGGCACGGTCTCGGCGATCAACGGCGCCGTCGGCGAGTTCGTCGGGGCCGGCGGCGGCACCTCGGCGAAGGCTCCCGGCACCAACGCCGCGATCCCCGGCGTCGGCGCGGCGGCCACCAGCGACGCGTCGTCCTCCTCCGTCACCGGCGCACCGTCCGCCACCCGACCCGGCGGCGGCGCGTTCATCGTCCTGAACGACGTGAACAGCTTCCAGGTGGTCGTTCCCTTCGAGGAGTCCGACGCGGCGAAGGTCAAGCCGGGCCAGAAGGTTCAGGTCAGCTTCGACGCGATCCCGGACCTGACGCGGGAGGGCACGGTCCTCTCCATCGCCCCGTCCGGCACCGCGATCTCGGGCGTCACGAACTACTACGCCACGGTCCTGCTCACCCAGACCGACGACCGGCTGAAGTCCGGCCAGACCGCCGAGGCCGGCGTCCTGGTCAACTCGCTGGAGAACGTCCTGGTGGTGCCGAACGCGGCGGTGGTCCGCCAGGGTGGCCGCTCGTTCGTCAACGCCCCGGGACCGGACGGCAAGCCGATCCAGATTCCGTTCCAGCCCGGCGCGGTCGGCGACGACACCACCCAGGTGCTCTCCGGCCTGCGCGAAGGCCAGGAGATCCTGCTGCCCCAGGCCCAGGTCCAGGGCACCCCGTCACAGGGCGGCGGAGGCCGAGGCGGCGGCTGACCCACACCCGCCGCGATTCTTGGCCCGCGCCGGTCGACCCCCACCGACCGGCGCGGGCCAGCCTCTTTGTCGGCGCCTCAGCGCACCGAGACCAACGGCATCATCACGTCGTCCACGATCTCGACGATCACCGAGTCGGGCACCGGCGCGCCGTGCAGCAGGAAGTACTGGCGCAGCAGCGAGAGCCCGACGCCGGCGATCCGATGGGTGAGCGCGGTCGGCCGGACGGTCCCGCGCACCACGCCCCGGCGCAGGATCTCCAGCACGTTGGCGATGCCCGGCTCGATGAACCTGACCCGGATCACCCGCATCAGCTCGGGGTCGCGCACGACCTCGACCATCATGCCCCGGTTGGCCTCACCGGACGTGCTGTCGTGGATGGCCGCGATCGCGCGCAGGAACGCCAGCAGGTCCTCCCGGACGCTGCCGGTGTTCGGGGCCGGCACGTCGTGCGGGCGGGTGTGCTGCAGCGCGTCCACCACGAGCTCGGCGCGGCTGCCCCAGCGGCGGTACAGCGAGCCCTTGCTCGCGCGCGCCCTCGCGGCCACCCGCTCCATGGTGAGCTCGGCGTAGCCGCCCTCGGACAGCTCGGCGACTGTCGCCTCGAAGATCGCGGCGGTCAGTGCGTCGCCCCGTCGCCTCGGCGCCCGCCGGTGATCGGCCGAGTCCTCAGCGCAGTGGTCGATGCAGTCGGGGCCGACCGCCGGCGATGAACCTCGACCACTGTCCGCAACGTCGCTTGTCGAGATCATTGCCGTACCTTACTTGAAAACGAACCGTTCTCTATTTCTGTAGCGATGCAGCTCACCTCGGCGCGTGGATCGCCCTCAGCTCGGTCTTGAGCACCTTGCCGCTGGGGTTGCGGGGCAGCGCCTCCATCACCGCGACCTGGCGCGGGCACTAGTAGCCGGCCAGGCGCTCCCTACCGTACGCGTGGACCTCCTCGGCGGTCGGCGGGTCCGCCGGGTCGGTCGGGACCAGCACCGCCAGCGGCGCCTCGCCCCACCTCGGGTCCGGGACGCCGATCACGGCCACGTCGGCGATCTTGGGGTGCCCGGTCAGCACGTTCTCCACCTCGGCGCAGTAGATGTTCTCCCCGCCCGAGATGATCATGTCCTTCTTCCGGTCGACGACGTAGAAGTAGCCGTCCTCGTCCTCGCGCACCAGGTCGCCGGAGTGGAACCAGCCGCCGGCGAACGCCTCGGCGGTCTCCTCGGGCTTGTTCCAGTACTCGGTCATCACCATCGGGCCCCGGTACACGATCTCGCCGACCTCGCCGCGCGGCACGTCGTTCATCTCGTCGTCGACCACCCGGACCTCGACGTTGAGCATCGGCGTGCCCACCGACCCGATCTTGCGGATGGCGTCCTCGCCGCGCAGGTAGCAGGTGACCGGGCTGCACTCGGTCTGGCCGAACGCGGTCAGCACGTCCGCCTGGGGGAATGTGTCGATCATCGTGCGCAGCAGTGAGGTGGGCGCCGGCGCCGCGCCCCAGGAGATCTGGCGCAGCGCGGACAGGTCGCGCTCCCGGATCCCGGGCACCGCGCAGATCGCCTGCCACTGCGAGGGGACGAAGAAGCAGGTGGAGACCCGCTCGCGCGCCAGCAGCTCGACGGTGGCCGCCGGGTCGAACCCGCCCGAGCGCATGATGACGAACGTGCCGCCGGGCAGCAGGCACATCAGGTAGCCGGACAGCCCGGCGATGTGGAACAGCGGCGCCCCGGACAGCGACACCCGGTCGTCGCTGCTCCGGCCCAGGTGCATCGCGCTGCTGAACGCGTGCAGCAGCAGGTTGTGGTGGGTGAGCACGGCGCCCTTGGGACGGCCGGTGGTGCCCGAGGTGTACATGATGAACGCCGGGGAGCGCTCGTCGACGTCGACCGGGTCGTGCACCGGGCTGGCCTCGGCGAGCGCGCGCTCGTAGTCGTCATCGTTCGTGCCGCTCCGACCGCCGATGACCAGGCACTCGCGCAGCGCCGGGGCCTTCTTCCGCGCCTTGGCCAGCACGTCGGCGAACGCGGCGTCGACCACCGCCGCGACCGCCCCGCTGTCCGCGAGCACGTACGCCACCTCGTCGGCGACCAGCCGGAAGTTGATCGGCACCCCGATCGCGCCCAGCCGCACCGAGGCGAGGTAGGCCTCGACGACCTCGACGGAGTTCAGGCCGAGCACGGCGATCCGGTCGCCGGCCCGCACCCCCCGCTCCCGCAGCGCGTTGGCCAGCCTGGTGACACGCTGGTCCAGCTCGCGATAAGTGTGGCCGCCGCCCTCGAACCGCACGGCGGGGACGTCGGGGATGGTGCGGGCGTGCCGGGCGAGCTGGTCGCTCGCGGTCATGCCACGGGAGGACAGCGCTGGGGAGGTCACCATCCGCACATGGTGCTGTGGCTTCCGGCGCTGGTCAACGCCTCGACGGCGGTAACTTAGAACGCGTTCCAGCCGAGCTTGGCCGCCAGGCTCAGCCCGGCCAGCCCGATCCCGATCCGCAGCAGCCGCGACGGCAGCCGGCGCGCCACCCAGGGGCCGGCCCAGGCGCCGAGCACCAGCCCGCAGGTGAGCGGCAGCGCGGTCGACCAGGACACCGGGCCGAACAGCGCGAAGCCGACCGCCGCGATCACGTTGGACAGCCCCAGCAGCAGGTTCTTCAGCGCGTTCACCCTGATCAGGCTCTCCGGCAGCGTGGTGAGCAGCAGCGCGAGCATGAGCACGCCGGCCGCCGCGCCGAAGTAGCCGCCGTACACCGCGACCGCCAGCACCCCGGCCGCGACCAGCAGCCGGCGGCCCGTCGTGTCCGCCGGCTCGGTGACGTCGACGCCGGCGGGTGACCGGTCGCCGTTGCTCAGCAGCATCGCCACCGACGCGCCGGCCACCAGGAACGGCACGATCCGCTCGAACACGCCGGCCGGGGTGACCAACAGCAGTCCCGCGCCGGCCGCCCCGCCGAGCGCGCAGATCAGCCCGAGCCGGCGCACCCTCGGGAGCTGGCCGGCCAGCTCCGGGCGCGAGCTGGTCACCGTGCTGATGCTGCCCACCGCGAGCGACACGGTGTTCGTCACGTTCGCCGACGTCGCCGGGAGCCCGGCGGCGAGCAGCGCGGGGTAGGAGAACAGCGAGGCGAGCCCGCCGATCGACCCGACAAGTCCGGCCGCCACTCCCGCCCCGACGAGCAGCGCGAACAGCCCCGGAGTCACCGAACCAGCCTCGCACCGGCCGCTCACCCGGCCGAGTGGATGCGGTCAAGATCACTGTGTGTCGCCGTACACTGCGCACGGCATTGGCGGGGTGAGGTGGATGGCGAGGGTGAGCCGGTCGGCCTACCTGGAGTCCGCGCTCGACGTGCTCGCCCAGGCCGGCAGCGAGGGCCTCACCGTGGCCGGGCTGTGCTCCCGGCTGGGCGTCACCAAGGGGTCGTTCTACCACCACTTCGCCGGCATGCCCGAGTTCGTCACCGCGCTGCTGGAGTTCTGGGAGGACCAGCGCAGCCAGCGGCTGATCGCGGCGTCGCGCGCCGAGCCGGACCCGCGGGCCCGCTATCGGCTGCTGCTGGGCATCGCGGTGGGCCTCCCGCACGCGGCCGAGGCATCGCTGCGGGCATGGGGGCGCAGCAATGCCGAGGTCAGGGCGGTGGTGGCGCGGGTGGACGAGGCCCGTGAGCGGCACCTGACCGAGTCCATGATGATGTTCGGGTTGCCGGCGGAGCGGGCCAGGCTGCGCGCCCGGATCGCGATCGCCGTCCTGGTCGGCGCCCAGCAACGGGAGGACCCGGTGGACGTCGACGGGCTGCGCGCGATGCTCGAGGAGCTCAGCGCCGAGCTTCCGGAGGGCCCTTCCGATGAAACATACCTTGGAGTATGTTCTGCACCGGCAACGCAGCCGCCGCCGAAGGGGAACCGAAGATGACCATGACGGTCGAGCAGGCCGGGCTGACCGTGATCGACCCGGACGCCTACGCCGAGGAGGACCGGCTGCATGCGGCCTGCGCGGTGTTGCGCCGCGAGTCGCCGGTGCACTGGGTGGACGGGCTGCCGGAGTACAACCCGTTCTGGGTGGTGACCCGGCGCGCGGACATCCTGGAGATCGAGAAGAACCACGAGGTCTTCCACAACCACCCGCGCCCGGTGCTGGTCCCGGCCGAGGAGGACAAGCGCCAGGCCGAGCAGGGCATGGTGCTGCGCACGCTGATCCACATCGACGACCCGGACCACCGCAAGCTGCGCCCCATCGCGGCCGACTGGTTCCGGCCCAAGACGCTGCGCACCATGCAGGAGAACGTCAACGCGCTGGCCCGCCGGTACGTGGACCTGATGGCCGAGCGCGGCGGCGAGTGCGACTTCGCCAGCGACGTGGCCGTGCACTACCCGCTGCAGGTGATCCTGTCCCTGCTCGGGCTGCCGGAGAGCGACTTCCCCCGGATGCTCAAGCTCACCCAGGAGATCTTCGGCGGCCAGGACCCGGAGCGCAGGCGCGGCGAGACGCCGGAGGAGCAGCTCGCGGTGGTGCTGGACTTCTTCGCCTACTTCCAGCGGCTGATCAACGACCGCAGGGAGAACCCCACCGAGGACCTGGCGTCGGCGATCGCGAACGCGCGCGTCGACGGGGAGTACCTCAGCGACCTGGACGCGTCGTCCTACTTCGTGATCATCGCGACGGCGGGGCACGACACCACCAGCTCGACCATCGCCGGTGGCCTGCACGCGCTGCTGCGGCATCCCGACCAGCTGGAGAAGCTGCGCGCGGACCCGTCACTGCTGCCCGGCGCGGTGGAGGAGATGATCCGCTGGGTCACCCCGGTCAAGGAGTTCATGCGCACCGCGACCAGGGACTACGACATCGGCGGCGTCACCGTCAAAGAGGGTCAGAACGTGCTGTTGATGTACCCCTCCGGCAACCGGGACGAGGCCGAGTTCGACGACCCGGACCGCTTCGACATCACCCGCACGCCGAACCGTCACGTCGCGTTCGGCGCCGGCGTGCACTACTGCCTGGGCGCGCAGCTGGCCAAGATGGAGACGCAGGCCCTGTTCGCCGAGCTGCTGCCGAGGCTGGAGCACATCGAGCTGGCCGGGCCGGTGGAGGGGGTGCCGAGCACGTTCGTCAGCGGCCTCAAGCGGCTGCCGATCCGCTACCGGCTGGGCTAACGCATCGCCGCCCGGTAGTAGTCGTAGAAGTCGGTGATCACGTGCTCGGCGGGCACCAGGACGCCGGCGTACGCCGATGACCGCATGCCGAGCTGACAGCGCCGGCAGGCCTCGAAGTCCTGGCGGTTGGTGATGTCCAGCAGCTCGACGGCGCCGGCGGGGTCGAAGCCGTCGGCGGCCATCGCGTCGGGGTCGAACAGCCAGTCGACGAGTACGCGGGTGTGGTCGGGTGCCACGGGGACCAGGCGGAACAGCGCCACGTGGTCCGGTACCAGGATCAGGAACACGTTCGGCCGGAGTATGACGCCGTGGAAGATCCTGTCGTCCTCCGGCAGCAGGCCGGGCAGCCTGGGCCGAGCCGCCGCGCCGGATCGGGAGAACCCCTCGACGTGCTCGGCGAACCTGGCCCCCGTGCCCACGCCGCCGCTCACGGTGCCGTAACCCGAGGCGAACTGGGGGAGCGCGGCGGTGAGCTCGGGATGGATCGTGGCGCAGTGGTAGCACTCCATGAAGTTCTCGATGACCGACTTCCAGTTGGACTCCACCTCGTAGGTGATCCTCCTGGCCAGCCCGAGGCGCTCGACGCCGTAGCGCTCCAACACCTCCGGCCCGCCCAGCCGCGCCCGCAGCTGCGGCTCGACCTGCTGGTTCAGCGGCCGGGCGGCGGAGGAGAGGTTGAGCCAGAGATACCCCAGCCACCGCTGCAGGCGCACCGGGTGCAGCCCGTGCTCGGCCTTCACCAGGTCGGGCATCTCGCGCATGTTCGGCGCGGCGAGCAACCGCCCGTCCAGGCCGTACGTCCAGGAGTGGTACCCGCACCTGATGGCCCTGGCAAACGCGCCGGACTCCTCGGTGCACAGCCACGCGCCGCGATGCCGGCACAGGTTGCGGAACGCCCGGACCTCGCCGTCCCGGCCCGCCACCACCAGCACGCTCTCCCCGCCGACCTCGGTGCGCAGAAACCGTCCGGGCGAGGCGACCTCCTCGGCGCGGCCGACACACATCCAGGACCGTTCGAAGATCGCCCGCTGCTCGGCCTCGAAGACCTTCGGGTCTGTGTAGAAGCGGCCGGGCAGCGTGGGCACGAGGCTCGTCGTCATCGTTGTCTCGTATCATGAAACAAATGCACTATATGGGACAACGCACAGCGTGCGGTCGGCCTGGCCCGCTGTCAAGGGCCGTGGGCTGTCGAGAGGGCTTCGGTCAGCCGCGCTTGGGGTATCCGTTGCGGCGGGAGATCTCGGCGGCGGCGTCCACGACCTGGTCGGCGATCGCCGGCATGGTGTCGTCGTTGAGGCGAAAGGCCGGGCCCGAGACCGTCACGGCGGCCTCCACCTGGCCGTCCAGTGCGCGGACCGGGGCGGCCACGGCGGCCAGGCCGATCTCGTGCTCCTCGAATGTGGTGGCGTAACCCCGCCGCCTGACCAGCGCGAGCTGCTCGCGCAGCCGGGTGGGGTGCACGACCGTGCCCGGGGTGAAGCGTTCCAGGCCGTCGGCGAGCACGGCGTCCAGCTGTCCCGGCGGCAGGTGCGCGAGGAAGATCTTACCGGCGGAGGTGGCGTGCATGGGGGTTCGCTGGCCGACCCAGTTGATGGTGGTCACCGTGGACGAGCCGATCACCTGGTCGACGCTGATCACCTGGCGGCCGTCGTGGATCACCAGGTTCACCGTCTCGCCCACCGCCTCGGCCAGCCGCTGGCAGACCGGGCGGGCGAGCACCCGCAGGTCGTAGTCCCTGGTGGCGCCGGCGGCGAGCCGCACGATGCCGTGCCCGAGCCGGTAGCGCCCGCGCTCGCTGTGCTGCTCCACCAGGCCGCGCGCCTCCAGCGTGGCCAGCAGCCGGAACACCGTCGACTTGTGCACGGCCAGCTCGGCGGCGATCTCGGTGACGCCCGCCGCCCCGTGCCCGGCCAGCACCTGCAGGATCGACACCGCGCGGTCGACCGACTGGACGGCTTGGACGGCACCGCCGCTGTCTCGTGTCTCGCGGTTGTTGGGCATGGCGAAACAATAGGCTTGACCGCGTGGCAGAGCCGTCTTTCACCCTGGTGCAGCTGCGGTACTTCGCGGCGGCGGCCGAGCACGGCAGCATGACGGCGGCCTCCCGCGCGCTGATGGTCTCCCAGTCGGCGGTGTCCACGGCGGTGGCGCAGCTGGAGAAGGAGCTCGGGGTTCAGCTGTTGCTGCGCCATCACGCCCGGGGGCTGACCCTCACCGAGGCGGGCCGGGGCTTCTACCAGGAGCTGCGCGGGTTCCTGCTGCACTCCGGCGAGCTGGCCGAGTCGGCAAGGCGGGCGGGCCACGCGCTGGTCGGGGACCTCGCGGTGGGCTGCTTCATCACGCTGGCGCCGTTCCGGTTGCCCAGCCTGCTCGCGGCGTACCACGGGCGGTTCCCGGACGTGCGGGTCACCATGGTCGAGGGCGAGCACGCGCTGCTCAAGCGGGCGCTGCGCACGGGGGAGTGCGAGCTCGCGCTCATGTACGGCTACGACCTGGACGAGGACATCGAGCACGTCGCCGTCGACGCCGTGCCGCCGTACGCGCTGGTCTCCGGCGACCACCCGCTCGCCACGCGCACCCCGCCCGAGGTCTCGCTGGCCGAGTTCGACGGCGAGCCGATGGTGCTGCTCGACCTGCCGCACAGCGCGAGCTACCTGGAGTCCGTGCTGCGCGGCGCCGGGGTGGAGCCGGTGATCCGGCATCGCACCGCCGGCTACGAGACCGTCCGCGCGCTGGTGGCGCACGGGCACGGCTTCGCGCTGCTCAACCAGCGCCCGGTGCACGACCAGACCTACGACGGGGCGCGCATCGTGGCGCTGCGGCTGCGCGACGAGGTGGAGCCCTTGGAGATCGTGCTGGCCTGGATGCGCGGCTCCCGGCTGACCCGCAAGGCCCAGGAGTTCAGCCGGATCTGCCGCTCGATGTACGCGAATTCCCGTCGATAAGAAGACAGCCTACATATAAGGTCTCCGGGCATGACCTCATTGAGGGTGAACCGACTGGTGCGCGGAGTCGCGCTGCTGTGCACCGGGCTGTTGGCCGGAGCGTTCTTCTACGGCTGGGTCACGGTCGTGCCGGCCTACCAGTACGTGCCGATCGATGTCCATCTGCGCTTTCGGACGGTGCTCATGATGGTCAACGCGCCGGTCATGCAAACCCTGATGATCACCGCGATCATCGCGTGCCTCACGCTCGCGGTGCTCTCTCGCGGCTGGCATCGCACGGTGGCCTCGGCGGCCTCGGCGATGGCACTTACCAGCCTGCTCGTGACCCGGTTCGGCAACGTGCCGATCAACGATCGGATCAGGACATGGCCGGTGTTTGCGCCGCCGGCCGGCCACCTCGAACTACTGCAACGGTGGGACAGCTACCACGGCATCAGGACCGCGACCGCCGTGCTCGCGTTCGTCCTGCTGCTGGTCGCGCTGGTCTGGGTCACGCCGACCGCATCGACCGCCGACGGGGCGGAGGTGAGGAACGACCTCCTGTGGTCGCTGCAACTCGTGGTGGCCGCTTTCCTCACGGTGTCCGCCATTCTGAAGCTGTCCGGAGCCGCGACGACCGTGGCGACGTTCGATGCCCTCGGACTGGGGCAGTGGTTTCGCTACCTGGTGGGCTCGCTGGAGCTCGCGGGCGTGGTCGGGCTGCTGGTCCCGCGCTTGTCCGGCCCGGCCGCGTTGGGCTTGGCGGGCGTGATGGCGGGCGCGACCGCGACAAACGTCATCGTCACCGGCGGCCCGCTGTTCCTCACCGCCGCGCTCTTCGCCGGTCTCGTTCTCCTCGCGTGGGGGCGCCGCTCTCACATCATCGCGGCGGTAGCGTTCGCGAGCTCACGGGCTGAGCGGGCTCGGTAGGAGCGACCCGTCCGCCACGGCCGACGGTGCGACGGGCGAGCAGGTAGTACAGCGGCGAGGTCACCACCAGGCTGACGATCCAGGACAGGTCCGCGCCGCTGAGGTACTGCGAGATGGGCCCGACGTAGATCGGCGTGTTCATGAACGGGATCTGCACGGCGATGCCCAGCACGTAGGCCACCATGGCGTCCCTGTTGAACCGGCCGTAGATGCCGCCGTCGTGCCGGAAGATCGAGTCGATGTGGTAGTTCCCCTTGTGGATCGCGTAGAAGTCGATCAGGTTGATCGCCGTCCACGGCACCAGCACCACCAGCAGCGCCAGCACCAGGTTGACGAACAGGCTCAGGAAGTTCTTGGACGCGGCGATCGCGACCGCGGTGGTCACCACGATGACGATCACCGACAGGCCGGTGCGGGTGCGCGCGGTGGGAATCCAGCGCTGCACGTAGGTCTGGATGCAGGTGATCACGGCGAGCACCGCGCCGTAGAGGTTCAGCGCGTTGTGGCTGATCACGCTGAGCAGAAACAGCAGCAGCATGACCGACCCGAGCGAGCCGGTGACGTCGCGGACGGCCTGCATGGTCTCGGTGTCCGCCGGCGCGGCCAGCGCCACCACCGCACCCAGCATGAACGGCAGGATCGAACCGAGCGTGCAGCCCAGGTAGGTCGCCCAGAACGAGCGCATCACGCCGACGTTCGCGGGCAGGTACCGGGAGTAGTCGGACACGTACGGGGCGAACGCGATCTGCCACAGCGCGGCCAGCGACACGGTGGCCAGCCAGCCGGCGACGCTGAACCCGCCCCTGGTCCAGAAGTCGGCCGGCACCCCGCCGACGATGATCCAGGCGAACGCCGCCAGGATGCCGACGCCGAGCACCCAGGTGCCGATGCGGTTCAGAATGTGGATGAAGCGGTACCCGATCACGCAGATGACCCCGGAGCCGACCGCCCCGATCACCACCCCGACCGGCACCGGCACCGCGCCCGCGATGCCGTGCAGCGACTGCCCGGCCAGCACGATGTTGGACGCGAAGAAGCCCAGGTACATCACGGCGGCGATGACCACGACCAGCAGCGCGCCCACCGAGCCGAACTGGCCCCGGCTCTGGATCATCTGCGGGATGCCCATCTGCGGCCCCTGCGCGGAGTGCAGCGCCATGAACACCCCGCCGACCAGGTGGCCGACGATGATCGCGGACAGCGCCCAGCCGAAGCTCAGGTGGTAGACGAGCACGCCGGCGGCGCCGGTCACGATCGGCAGCGGCGCGATGTTCGTGCCGAACCACAGGGTGAACAGGTCGCGCACCCTGCCGTGCCGTTCGTTCTCGGGCACGAAGCCGATGGTGTGCTTCTCGATGAGCGCGGGGGCGCCGGGTTCCACGGCCATGGGGGACCTGCTCTCCTTGCCGGATGTGCGAGTCATGCTGGGCGGCCGCCACAAACCCGGTCAAATAGATGTTTCCGACCAAGGCCATCTGTTTCAGTGATGACCTAGTTATCTGTGCAGTTGATGCAAACTAGCGAAAACATCTGTTTGACGGATATGTGGCCGGCCGCTCACGCTGGGACGATGTCGCACGACTTGGCCCCCACGGACATCGGCGAGGGGTTGCGCGAGGCGTTCGTCCAGGCGATGGGGCGGGCGGCCACCGGGGTGATGGTGGTCGGCGCCAGCGACGGCGGCCGGCGGGTGGCGCAGACGGTCAGCTCGATGTGCTCGGTGTCCGCCGAGCCGCCGCTGGTGCTGGTCTGCATCCACCGCCGCAGCCCCGTCAACGCCGCCATCGCCCGCAGCCGCTCGTTCTGCGTCAGCATGCTGGCGACCAGGCACGACCACGTCGCCGACACGTTCGCCGGCCGTCCGTGGCCGGGCAAGGAACGCTGGGACTTCACCTGCGGCGACTGGGAGCCGGCGCGCTCCGGCTCGCCGCGCCTGGTCGACGCGCTGGCCGCCTTCGACTGCGCCGTGCACTCTGTCGTCGAGGCCGGCAGCCACCTGGTGTACCTGGGCGCGGTCCACGACATCGTGGCCTCGACCGGCGCACCGCTGGTCTACGTCGACCGTTCCTACGCGCGGGCGCACCCCGTCGCGCCCTCGTACTTCCCCGAGTTCCCGGACGCCCACCCGGACAACCGGTACGGCAACCCCGCCGTCCGCCCCACACCCGCCACGGAGGACCCTTCATGATCCGCACCGGACAGGACTACCGCGACTCGCTCGGCGCCGGCCGGGAGATCTGGGTCGACGGCGAGCGGGTCAAGGACGTGACCACGCACCCGATGTTCGCGCCGATCGTGAACATCCGCGCCCGCATCTACGACATGGCGCACGAGGCGGCCACCCGGGACACCATGTCCTATGTGGACTCTGAGACGGGCGAGCGGAACAGCGTGTCCTGCAAGCTGCCGCGCACCCAGCAGGACTGGATCGACAAGCGGGCGGCCATCGACGCCGTGCTGGACGAGGCGCGCGGCGTGGTCACCCGGGTCGGCGACGAGACCGTCGGCGAGATGTGGTCGCTCTACGACGGCCAGGACGTGCTCAACGAGGTGGACCCCCAGTTCGCCGAGAACATCCGCCGGCACATCGCCCGGTCCGTGCGCGAGGACCCGTTCCACGTCTCGGCCAACACCGACCCGAAGGGCGACCGGTCCAAGCGCCCGCAGGACCAGGACCCGGACATGCTCCTGCACGTGGTCCGGGAGACCGACAGCGGCATCGTGGTGCGCGGCGCCAAGTACGAGACCGCCGCCGCGTACGCGAACCAGGCGTTCGCCAAGCCCACCATCGCCAACTGGGGCGACGCCGAGCTGTCCGACTACGCCGTCGGGTTCATCCTGGACATGGACGCCCTCGGCCTGAAGTACCTGTGCCGCACCGGGTTCGCCGGCCGGGGCAGCGCGGCGGACTACCCGCTGTCCAACCGGGTCGACGAGATGGACACCCTGGTGGTCTTCGACGACGTGGAGATCCCCTGGGAGAACGTGCTGTTCTACCGGCACACCCGCGCGGCCACGTTCATCCGGGCCACCCTGCACCGCTACTCCGCGCTGCCGTTCACCCAGCGCAACCTGCGGCTGGCCGACCTGATGATCGGCGCCGCGCTGTGGAACGTGAAGCAGACCGGCCTGGAGCGCCAGCAGGCCGTGCAGGAGAAGCTCGCCCAGCTCGCCTGCTACCGAGAAGGCATCAACGCCCACCTCACCGCCGCCATCGCGATGGGCCAGCGCAGCCCGGGTGGGTTGCTGATGCCCGAGCAGTCGCTGCTCTACACCGGCCGGGTGCTGGCCACCACCCAACTGCCGGCCATGATGCACCTGGCCAGGGAGCTGTGCGGCGGGCAGATCTGCATCACGCCGGACGTGGCCAGCTTCGAGAACGCCGACACCGCCCCGTGGTTGGAGAAGTACTACACGATCAACGACAGTTGGGTGGCCGACGACCGGCGCAAGCTGCTCGCCTTCGCCCGCGACCTGCTCAACTCCGACTACGCCGGGCATAGGCTGACGTTCCAGCTGTTCGCGCAGTCCCCACCGTTCGCGCACCTCGCCGCCGTGTACCGCAACTTCGACTGGTCGGGGCCGCTGGACATGGTGCGCTCGGCCGCCGACCTGTCGGAGAACGTCAAGTGACCGTCCATAAGAGACTGCGGAAGTTCAACACCCGCGACACCTACCCGGAGCAGAAGCTGGACAACGACCTGTGCCAGGTGGTGGTCGCGAACGACACCGTCTATGTGCGTGGGCAGGTCGGGCAGGACCTGGAGACCAGCGAGTCGGTCGGCATCGGCGACCCTGCCGCGCAGGCCGAGCGGGCGATGGCCAACATCGAGCAGTTGCTGTCGGAGGCGGGGAGCAAGCTGGAGCACCTGGTCAAGCTGACGATCTACATCGTCGACCCGCGTTACCGTGAGCCGGTGTACCGGACGATTGGGCGCTGGACGCGGGGGGTGTATCCCATCTCTACCGGGCTGGTGGTCTCGGCGTTGGCTCGGCCGGAGTGGCTGGTCGAGGTGGACGCGATTGCGGTGATCCCGGCGTGACGTTCTCGATACTGGGTACGGACGGTCGGGGTCGGTTCGGCATGGCGGTGAGCTCGTCCAGCCCTGCGGTGGCGGCGCGGTGTATTCATCTGCGCGCGGGCGTGGGCGGTGCGGGGTCGCAGAACATCACCGACCCTCGCCTCGGGGGAGCGGTGCTCGACGCGTTGGCTTCGGGGTCGGACGCGGTGGCGGCGTTGGAGTCGGTGGTGTCCGAGTGCGCCGAGGCGGACTACCGGCAGCTCACGGTGATCGACAAGTCGGGGCGGTCGGCGCATTTCAGCGGCTCGCGGACGCTCGGGGTGCACGCGGGCTCGTCGGGGGAATCGTCGGTGGCGGCCGGGAACCTGCTGGCGTCCGCGGGCGTGCCCGAGGCGATGGTGCGGGCGTTCGAGGACTCCTCCGGTGAGCTGGAGTCTCGGCTTATGGTGGCGTTGCGGGCGGGGCTGGCCGCCGGCGGCGAGGCGGGGCCGGTGCGTTCGGCGGGCCTTGCGGTGGTCGACGAGGTGCCGTGGCGGGTGACGGACCTGCGGGTGGACTGGCACGACGACCCGATCGGTTCGCTCGCGGACCTGGTCGAGCTGTGGCTGCCGCAGCGCGACGACTACGTCACCCGTGGGCTGAACCCGGCGTCGGCGCCGTCCTACGGTGTGCCCGGGGACCGGTGAGGTCGGTCCGACGTCACTGCCAGATCTCGACGGCGATCTCGCGGAGCCGTTCGCTGAACAGGCCGGCGGGGGCGGCTTGGTGCAGAAGCTCGCGTAGCTGGGCGTCGAAGGCGTCGAGTCGCGTTCCGAACAGGTGTGGTGCCGAGCTGGACAGGGAGTACACCGAGGCGCGAACCTGCTCTGGGGTGCGTTCTACGATCCTTGCTGGTAGTTCGATGCGTTGCGGATCCCGGAAACCGGCGGCCCGGTAGATCTCTTCTTCGCCACTGGCGGTGCCGTTCGGCAACGTGCGTTGTCCGGCGCGGCGGATCGTGCCCAGGTAGCGGTGGATGAGAGCCGTGATGGCGGCGCGTGGTGGTTGTGGGTGTGGCAGCGGTTCGGTGGTGTCGATGCCTTGGTGTGTCGTTGCATGGACGTGTACGACGGCGCCGGTCTCGGGCAGCATCCGTCGGGCGGTGGCGGCGACCCGGGGGCGGTCCGTCCAGTGGAAGGACTGCGCGAAGCTGATCACCGTGGGTGGTGGAAGATCGGCTGGGAGATCTTCGGCGCGTAGTTGGCGCCATTGCACGTTGTCGATACCTTGACGGGTGGCTTCGGCTGCGGCGGCGTGGAGCATGTCGGCGTCGGGGTCTAGTCCGATGACGTCGGCAAACATTGGGGCCAGGGGGAGGGTCAGGGAGCCGGGGCCGCATCCGATGTCCAGTAGTCGTCCCGTGCCGTTCAGGTTTAGTGCTGTCGTTATCGTCGTCGTGAGGGCTGACGGATAGGGCACTCGTCCTTGGGTGTAGAAGGGTGCGCTGCCGGCGTAGAGACTGGGATCCCAGTTCCAGGTTTGCATGTTTCCTCATGTCGTGCGGGGTGCGTGCCGTTATTTGTTTCGTTCGAAAATCGCTGGCGCGATTTCCGACGACCTGAATTTGTAGGTTGCTTGGTGCCGTCCCCAGTGGCGGCTGGGCACGTTGGGTGGGGTTGTCCCGTCTTTAGACGGGACCACAGCCAGATGACCACACTGGGTCTGGCTTCCCTAGGCACCCGAGTCTTGGAGACAGTCCGGGAGGGCAGGCGACGTGCCCAGCACTGCCGCAGTTTAAAACACGTCAGCTTGTCGCGGTGGTCGCCTGGAATTGTCGGTGGGCTCGGCTAGCGTCTTGGGTATGGCAAACGGGCAGGTCACGACGGGGTTGGCGGGGCTTCCGCCGGGTCCCGAGCTGGCCGCTGCCCTTGCCACAATCGACCCGGCGCAGGCATCCAACGGCGAGATCATCACTGTTCTGCGAGCGTGGTCGCGGCTCCGTGCGCAGGTCGACGCGCGGTTCCTGGCGGTGGTCGCTGAGGTTGGCCGCCGCGATCCGGACAGTGAGCTGCACGAGGTGGCGCGGCTGAGTGCGCCGGCTCGGTACGGCGCGGACGAAACCCGGCTGGCGTTGGCCTGGACTCGGCGCGCCGCCGAGGCCGAGCACGACTTCGCCGAGGTGTTGACCATCCAGTTGCCTGCGGTGTGGACGGCGCTGGACCACGGGGAGATCGACCGGCCCAAGGCCCGCGCTTTCTACGACCACCTGTCCGACCTGCCTGCCGCGCACATCGAACTGATCTGCCGTGCCCTGCTGCCCAAGGCCGGCGGGTTGACCACGGGGCAGCTCCGCGCCCGGCTGGCGCGCATGGTCATCGCCATCGACCCGCGATATGCCCGCAAGCAGTACGAGAAGGCAGTGGCCGAGCGCGGTGTCGTCGGTTGCCTCAACCCGGACGGCACCGCCGTGATCACCGCCGATCGGCTCCCGCCCGATGAGGCCGCCGCGGCCTGTGAACGCATCGATCGGCTCGCCCGCGCCGCCAAGCGTGCCGGGCATCCGGGCAGGCTCGACCAGATCCGCGCGGACGTCTTCCTGGGACTGCTCGATGGCCGCTTCGACAAGCTCAACCGCGAACAGATCGTCAGCCTGCTCGTCGACACGGCCGCGAGCGTTCCTCCGGTGCGCACCGGCATCGAAGTTCGCGTGGAGCTGGGCACGCTGCTCGGTCACGACGACCATCCCGGGGAGATCCCCGGCTGGGGACCCGTCACCGCCGACGTCGCCCGGCGCGTTGTCGGCCGCCAGCGCGGGGCCGAATGGCGCTTCGCGGTTACCGACGCGGACGGCCACCTGGTGTGTGCCGGCATCACCCGGCGGCGGCCGGTGGGTGTCCGCAAGGAAAGCGATGGCGGGGTCGTCGAGCTGCACGTCCCCGCGACCTTGCTCCACGAGCTTGCCGGCGACCCACCCGCCGCGTGGGCGGGCGTGATCACAGACATCGCCAAGCAGCTCGCCGACTGGCCAGAACGGGAACCCACACTCGACGGCCGACCGGGCCGGCGGCTACCCACCGAGCCTCTGCGCCGAGACACCCAGGTCCGCGACCGCACCTGCCGGGGTCCTGGCTGCCGGCGGCCGGCCACCCGATCAGAGTTCGACCACACCCGCGACTACCGCCACGGCGGGGCCACCGTCCGGAGCAACGGCGGCCACGTCTGCGACCACGATCATGATCTCAAGACCAAGGGAGGCTGGATACTTCGACAACCACAGCCCGGAACGTTCATCTGGATCAGTCCGCTCGGCCAGGTCCACCGGACCCGAGGTGACCCAGTCATCCTCCCGCTACCCGAGCCCGAGAACGGGGACGACGACCCGCCGCCGTTCTGATCAGCCGCGCGGCCGGCTCCGGCGGGTGAACGGTGCTGGTCGATAAGGTGGCGTTTGTCGGCGACCGGGATGGGAGCGTGCCGTGGCGGCCCACGATTCGGACCTGCCGGTCCGCGATGCCGTGGACCAGCTGATGGAGCAGTGGCGGTTGGTGCGGCCGGATGTGGACGTGTCGGCGATGGCGGTGTTCGGGCGGCTGCACCGCAGCTTCTACCGGTACCTCGACCAGATCGTGCCGGTGTTCGAGAAGCACGGGATCAACATGGCGGCGTTCGACGTGCTGTCGGCGCTGCGGCGCAGCGGGCCGCCGTTCCGCAGGACCGCGGGAGAGCTCGCGCAGCAGACGCTGGTCACCACCGGCGGGATCACGCTGCGGGTCAAGCGGCTGGAGGCGGCCGGCCTGGTGACCAGGGAGGGTGACCCGGACGACGGGCGGGTGGTGCACGTCAGGCTCACCCCGGCCGGGCTGGCGGTGATCGACGCGGTGGTCGAGGACCATTTTCGCAACGAGCGGCGGATGCTGGAGGGCCTGTCCGAGGCCGAGCAGCGGGAGCTGGCGCGGTTGTTGAGCCGGGTGGAGCTGTCCCTGGAGCTGGCCAAGATCAGCGAGTAGGGGCCGTACCAAGATTCTTTGTTGGGTCTCAGGATTCGGGTCGTTGCAGGTCAGGTGGCTGGCTCGGGGTGAGTGACGCGGGCCACGTCGGTGGTCTCGTGTTGCCAAGGCGCGTGGGGGTTGTTACAAACCTCGTACGCAAACTATCTGAGCGCTAAGACATCTACCCGACGATGGGGGTCACCGTGACCGTCGCCCAGCACAGTGCCGATCTCGAAGCGTTGATCGACTCTTGTATCGCCAGCAAGGACAGCCGCAACGAGGACTGGGACACGCTCGCGTTCCAGGCCAAGGCCGGTGACGAGTTCCGGCGGGCGCAGATCCGATACATCGGCTCGGGGGCGACCGGCAACCACGAGAGTGACAGCCGGATTCTGCCCTCGGAGCACTTCACGTTCTCCAACATGCGGTTGCCGGCCGGCGCCATCGGGCCGGAGCACACCCACCATGACGTGGAGGAGGTGTTCTTCGTGCTGGAGGGCACCCTCGAGGTGACGGTGCACGACGTCGAGGACGGCACCAGGACGGCCAGCCGGACCCTCGGCTACCGCGACCTGATTCGGGTGCCGGCCGGGGTGCCGCGCAGCCTGCGCAACGTGGGGGATACGGACGCGCTGTTCTGCGTGGTGATCGGCGCGCAGCGACCGCAGCTGCCGACGTACCCGCCGACCTCGCCGATGCACGGCGTGACCAGGTAGCCGACGATGGCGCGCACCCTGCGACTGGTTCGGCAGACCTGGCTGGCCGAGGGCGTGCGGGAGCTGCGGTTCCGCGATCCGGCCGGGGGCGAGCTGCCGGGATGGGAGCCGGGTGCGCACGTCACCGTCATGCTGCCGAACGGCGTCGGGCGGGACTACTCGCTGTGCGGCGATCCGGCCGACCGGGCGGAGTGGACGGTGGCGGTGCTGCGCGAGCCGGCCTCGCGGGGCGGCAGCTCGTATGTGCACGAACGGTTGGGTGTGGGCGAGCTGCTGGCGGTGGACGGGCCGCGCAACAACTTCCCGTTGCGGCCCGCCGGGCGGTACCTGCTGGTGGCGGGCGGCATCGGGGTCACGCCGATCCTGGCGATGGCCCGCGAGCTGGCGTCGGCCGGCGCGGCGTGGTCGATGCTGTACTGCGGGCGCGAGCGCTCCGGGATGGCCTACCTGCCGGAGCTGCGCGAGCTGGCCGGGGATGCGCTGGCCGTGCACTGCGATGACGAGCACGGCGGGCCGCCGGACCTGGATGCGGTACTCGGCGAGCTGCCCACGGGCACGCACGTGTACTGCTGTGGGCCGGAGGGGCTGCTCGCGGCGGTCGCGGACCGGCTGCCGGAGTCCGTGCCGCTGAGCGTCGAGCGGTTCCGGGCCGACGCGCCGGCGCCGCTGGCGGCGGACGCGGAACCGGAGTTCGACGTGGTCTGCGCCGGCTCGGGCGTGCGGGCCAGGGTGGCGGCCGGGGTGTCGATCCTGGACGCGCTGGCCGGAGCCGGGGTCGAGGTGCCCAGCTCCTGCCGGGAGGGCATCTGCGGCACCTGCGAGACCAAGGTGCTGGCCGGCGAGCCCGACCACCGCGACCTGTTGCTCTCCGACGAGGAGAAGCGGTCCGGGCAGACCATGCTGCTGTGCGTCTCCCGGTGCCGCTCTCCCGAACTCCTACTGGATCTTTCCTGATCACCACCACCTGAGGAGAGTCATGACTGCCTTGCGGCTGGAGCCGTACCAGGCCCGAACCAGGCCGCTGACCAGCTACGAGCATGCCTTCGCCGACGAGCTGGAGGCGATCTACGGGCGCGGCGTGCACGACCTGGACGGACTGGTCGCCGCGCTGAACGAGACGGGGGTACGGCCGGCCGGGGGCGCGGACTGGTCGGCGGAGAGCCTGTGCGCCGAGCTGGCTCGGCTGGCGGGGGAGGGATGAACATGCTGGACACGGTCGAGGGCCGGGTCGCGCTGGGGCTGCGGGACAGGTGGTACGCGCTGTGCCCGTCGAGCCGGGTGCCCACCGGGGAGCTGGTCCGCATCGAGCGGGCCGGCGAGGAGCTGCTGCTCTGGCGCGACGCCGCCGGCACGGTGCACGTGCAGGAGGACCGCTGTCCGCACCGGGGGGCGCGGCTGTCGATGGGCGTGCACATGGGCGACCGGGTGGCGTGCAACTACCACGGCGTGCAGGTCGACGCCTCGGGGGTGGTGGTCTCGGTGCCGGGCAGCCCGGGATGCGCGCTGGAGGGCCGGCGGGCGCTGCGGACCTTCCCGGCCGAGGAGCACGCCGACGCGATCTTCGCCTGGCTCGGGAGCGGGGAGGACACGCAGCCGGAGCCGTTGCGGCTGCCGGAGACGATCTCGGGCGGTGAGTGGGGGCACTTCCTGTGCTACGTGGAGTGGGACGCGCCCTGGCTGTACTCGCTGGACAACCTGATGGACCCGATGCACGGCGCGTTCCTGCACCGCAACTCGCACACGATGTTCAGCGGCAAGCGGGAGGCGGTGTTCCAGATCCGGGAGACCGAGCGGGGGTTCGTGTTCGAGAAGACCGACCAGCGCGGGGTCAACTTCGACTGGTCGGAGTGGGCGGACACCGGGCTGCAGTGGGTCGGGCTGGAGATCCCGTACCCGGCGACGGCGGGTCCGGGCGGTCCGTTCGCCATCGCGGCTACCGTGACCCCGATCAACGAGCGCCAGCATGCGGCGTTCTTCTGGCGGTGCCGCAAGGTCAGCGGGTGGGAGCGGGACAGTTGGCGGTTCCTGTACCGGGCACGGCTGGAGGAGCGGCACTGGGCGGTGCTCGAACAGGACCGGGTGATGTTGGAGGCGATGCCGCTGGACGCGCACCGGCGGGAGAACCTCTACCAGCATGACATCGCCCTGGTGCGGCTGCGCCGGCTGCTTCGGTCGGCCGCTCAGAAGCAGCTGAGCGCCGAGCGGCCGGCGGAAGCCCCGGTCGCGGCGGTGTCCCGATGACGCCGGTCGCCCGGTTGCGGGCCATTCGGTCGGTGACGCTGTGCTCGCCGGCCGCCACGGACGCGGCGGAGTTCTACGCCGAGGTGTGGGGGCTGGAGCGGGTGGAGGCCGACGGCGGCGCCGCCTGGCTGCGCGGCACCGGCGCCGAGCACCACATCCTGGAGCTGCGCCCGGGCGCCAGCAACGGCCTCGGCAAGATCGCGTTCGCGGTGGGGAGCCCTCGGGAGGTGGACGAGGCGGGCCGGCGGCTCGGGGCGCTCGGGGTGCCGCTGTTGACCGAGCCGGGGCCGTTGGACCAGGTCGGTGGGGGGTACGGGCTTCGGCTGATCGACCCCGAGGGACGGCTGGTCGAGCTGTCGGCGGACCTGGAGGCGGTGGTCCCCCGGGACCCGGACGGGCACGCGGCCATCCCGCGCAAGCTCGCGCACGTGGTGCTCAACACCGTCGACATCGACGCGGCGTGCGAGTTCTACACCGGAGTGCTCGGGATGCGGATCTCGGACTGGTCGGAGCACCAGATGGCGTTCCTGCGCTGCAACACCGACCACCACGTGATCGCGTTCAACGCGGCCGAGTGGACGTCGGTCAACCACGTAGCCTACGAGATGACCTCGATCGACCACTTCATGCGCGGCATCGGGCGGCTGCGCCACCACGGCCAGCTGCCGCTGTGGGGGCCGGGCCGGCACGGGCCGGGCAGCAACACGTTCTCCTACTTCGCCGACCCGGCCGGGCTGGTCTGCGAGTACACCTCCGAGGTGGCGCAGGTGGACGAGGACGCCTGGCTGTGCCGGGTGTGGCGGCGCACGCCCGAGCTGTCCGACCTGTGGGGCACCGCCGGCCCGCCGTCGCGGGACGTGCGCACGCACATGGCCGGCGTGCCCGACCCCGGGCATCTCCAACGGTCGGCGTCATGAGGGTGGCGGTGCTCGGGTTCGGCGGCATCGGCGCGCCGGTGGCGCACGCGCTGGCCAGGGGCGAGGTGCCGGGGGCGGAGCTGGCGGGCGTGGTGCGCCGGGATCCGGCGTCGGGCGCGGACGGGTTGGCGGTGCTCGGCCTGGACGAGGCGGTCGAGCGGGCCGACCTGGTCGCCGAGTGCGCGGGCCAGCGGGCGCTGGCCGAGGTGGGTGCCCGGGCGGTCGGCGCGGGCCGGGACCTGCTGGTGGTGTCGATGGGCGCGCTCGCCGACGACGCGGTGTTCGAGGCCCTGGTCGCGCCCGCGCCGGGTCGGGTGCACCTGTGCGCTGGCGCGATCGGTGGGCTGGACCTGCTGGCCGCCTCGGCCCGGATGGGTGGGTTCGGTCAGGTGCGCATCACGACGACGAAGGCCGCCGCAAGCCTGGTCCAGCCGTGGATGGATGCGGGGCTGGCGCGGCGGTTGCGGGAGGCGACGGAGCCTCTGGAGCTGATGCGCGGTCCGGCGCGGAAGGTCACCCGGGCGTTTCCCCGGTCGGCCAACGTGGCGGCGGCGGTGGCGTTCGCGGCGCGGGACTGGGACGCGGTGGAGGCGGTGGTCGTCGCCGACCCGTCCGTCGAGCGCACCTCGCACGTCATCGAGGCGCACGGGACCGCGGGCGACTACCGGTTCGAGATCCGCAACCGGCCGTCGGAGCGCAACCCGGCGAGCAGCGCGGTGGTGCCGTTCGCGGTGCTGCACGCCATCGAGGCGCTGGCCGGGCGAACCATGGTGTTCCGGTGAGCGTGTTCGTGCACCGGGCCGGCGAGGGCGGGACGCCGGTGCTGTTGCTGCACGGCATCGGGGGCTCGCACGTGTCGTTCCGGGCGCAGCTCGGCGCGTTCGCGGCGGCACACCGGGTGCTGGCCTGGGACGCCCCCGGCTATGGGGCGTCGGCCGACTCGGGGGCAGCACCCGGGATGTCCGGGTATGCGCGGGCCGCTGCATCGCTGCTGGACGAGCCGGCGCACGTGGTGGGGGTGTCCTGGGGCGGGGTGATCGCGACCCGGCTGGCCGTCGAGCACCCTGGCGTGGTCAGGTCGTTGACGCTGGCGGACAGCACCCGGGGGTCCGGGCGGACGGCGGACGGCGCGGCCGCGATGCTGGCCAGGGCGGACGAGCTGGCCAGGCTCGGCGCCGAGGAGTTCGCTCGCCGCCGCGCCCCACGCCTGGTCGCCCCGGACGCCGACCCGGCGGTGCTGGACGGCGTCATCAAGATCATGTCGGGGGTGCGGCTTCCGGGGTACCGGTTCGCCGCGGAGTCCATGGCGGCCACCGATCACACCGGACTGCTGGGCCGGGTCCAGGCCCCGACGCTGGTGGTGGTCGGGGAGCAGGACCAGGTCACCGGGGTCGCGGAGGCCCGGCGGCTGGCCGAGGGCATTCCGGGCGCGCGGCTGGAGGTGATCGCGGCGGCCGGCCATGCCGCAAACCAGGAGCGGCCGGAGGCGTTCAACCGGCTGCTGCTGGAGTTCTTCGGCCGGGTGGGGGTGGCGGCATGACGCTCGCCGGCCGGACAGTGGTGGTGACCGGGGCCGGGCGCGGGCTGGGCCTGGCCATCGCGCACGCCGTCGGCGCCGAGGGAGCGCGGGTCGTGGTGGCCGAGCGCGCCCCCGACCGTGCTCGGGCCGCCGTGGCCGAGCTGACCGAGCACGGCATCGAGGCCCATCGGGTGGACGCCGACGTTTCCGACCCGGGCTCGGTGCGCGCGCTGGCCGACGCGGTGGCCGCGATCGGGCCGGCGTACGCGCTGGTCAACAACGCTGCGCTGGCCGACGGCGTGGGCGGGCGGTGGTTCCACGAGATCCCGGTGGAGGACTGGGACCGGGTCATGGCGGTCAACGTGCGCGGGCCGTGGCTGGTGGCCGCGGCGCTCTACCCCCAGCTGGCCGCCGCCCACGGACGGATCGTGAACCTGGCCTCGGACGCGGCGTTCTACGGCTCGCCCCGGCTGGCGCACTACGTCACGTCCAAGGGGGCCGTGGTGGCCATGACCAGGGCGATGGCCAGGGACGCCGGCCGCGACGGCGTCACCGTGAACGCGGTGGCGCCCGGGTTGACCGAGGGCGAGGCGGCGGAGCGCATCCCGGCCGAGCGCCACGAGCTGTACCGCCGTAACCGTGCCCTGGAGCGGCCACAACAGCCCGACGACGTGACAGGCGCGGTGACGTTCCTGCTGTCCGAGCGAGCGGGCTACATCACCGGCCAGACCCTGCTGGTCGACGGCGGGTTCGTCTGCCGCTGAGCGTGCCACTGAGGAGGTACGGATGGATCTCGGACTGGCCGGGCGCAACTACCTGGTGACCGGCGCCAGCTCCGGCGTCGGCCTGGCCACCACGGCCATGCTGCTGGCCGAGGGCGCGCGGGTGGCCGCCTGCGCCCGCGACCTGGACCGGCTGCGGACGCGGGTGTCGGCGCTGCCCGGGGCTTCAGAGCGGGCCGTGACGGTGGCCGCGGACGTGCGGGACGCGGGCCAGGTGGAGCGGTTCGTGGCCGAGGCGGTGGCCGGGTTCGGCGGCCTGGACGGGGTGGTGAACAACGCCGGCCGCTCGCTGCTGGCCCGCTGGTCGGACACGGACGATCAGCAGTGGCACGACGAGCTGGAGCTGAAGCTGTTCGGCGTGCTGCGCCCGGTGCGGGCGGCGCTGCCGTGGCTGCGCAAGTCGGACGCCGCCGCGGTGGTGAACGTCAACGCGATCCTGGCCCGCCAGCCCGAGGCGCGGCTGGCCGCCACCTCGGCGGCCAGGGCCGCGCTGCTCAACCTGAGCGCCACCCTCGCGGCCGAGCTGGCCGGCGACGGCATCCGGGTCAACTCGGTGTGCCTCGGCCTGATCGACACCGGCCAGTGGCGGCGGCGCCACGACGAGCTGGCGCCGGATCGGGACTACCCGGAGTGGGCGGCGGAGCTGGCCGCCGACCGGGGCGTGGCGATGGGACGGCTGGGGCGCGCCGAGGAGGTGGCGTACCCGATCGTGGCGCTGCTCTCGCCGCGCGCCTCGTACGTCACGGGCGCGACCGTCGATGTCGGCGGCGGAGTGGGGAGGTACGTATGAACGGCGGTGACCTGCTCGTCCATGTGATGAGGGAGCACGGCGTCGACACGGCGTTCGGCGTGGTCAGCATCCACAACCTGCCGCTGGTCGGCGCTGTCGACCGGGAGCTGCGGTTCGTCCCGGTCCGCCACGAGGCGGCCGCCGTGAACGCCGCCGACGGCTACGCCAGGGTCGGTGGCGGGCTCGGCGTGGCGATCACCAGCACCGGCACCGGGGCGGGCAACGCGGCCGGGTCGCTGGTGGAGGCGCAGGCGGCGGGCAGCAGGGTGCTGCACGTGACCGGCCAGATCGACTCGGCGTTCGTCGGCGCCGGCCGGGGCGTGATCCACGAGGCCAGGGACCAGCTCGGCATGCTCGCCTCGGTGTCCAAGCACGCCGCCTCGGTCGGCTCGGTGGCGGGCGCGGGCGGGGTGTTGCGGGCGGCGGCCGCCCGCGCGCTGAGCCTGCCGTACGGGCCGGCGAGCGTGGAGTGGCCGATCGACCTGCAGTACGCGGAGCAGACGTTGGATGAGGGCTTGGAGGCCATGGAGTCGGACCGCTCTGTCCCCGCGGACCCGGCCTCGGTCGCGGCGGCGGTGGAGTTGATCTCCAGTGCGCGGCGGCCGTTGATCTGGGCCGGCGGCGGCGCCGTGGCGGCCGGCGAGTGGGTGCGGGCGCTGGCGGAGTGGGCCGGCGCGGGCGTGCTGACCAGCAACTCCGGCCGGGGCGGCGTCCCGGAGGACCATCCGCTGGTGATCGGCAACTTCGCCGCCAACCCGGCCGCCGCCGACCTGATCGCGGCCGCCGACCTGTTGGTCGCGATCGGCACCCACTTCCGGTCCACCGAGACGCGGCACTACGGCCTGCGGCTGCCCGAGCGGCAGGTGCAGATCGACATCGACCCCGCCGCCCTGGGCCGGGTGTATCCGGCCACCGTCGGCGTCGTCGGCGAGGCGTCTGAGGTGATGCGGGCGGTGCTAGGTTCGCTTCCCGGCCCGGCGACCGATTCTGACTGGCGGGAACGGGTCTCGGCGGCCCGCGCGGGTGTGCGGGCCAGGCTCGGCGCCGACATCGGCCCATACCTGCCGATCTGCCGGGCCATCCGCGAGCTGCTGCCCGCGGAGTCGCCGATCGTGCGGGACGTGACCATCCCGTCCAGCATGTGGGGCAACCGGCTGCTGGAGATCTACCGGCCGGAGACCAACGTGTTCGCCGTCGGCGGCGGCATCGGGCAGGGGCTCGCGATGGGCATCGGCGCGGCCACCGCCCGGCCGGGTGTCCCGACGCTGGTGATGGCCGGCGACGGCGGGCTGACCGTGCACCTGGGTGAGCTGGCCACGCTCGCCCAGGAGCGGCCCTGGCTGACCGTGCTGGTGTTCAACGACGGCGGCTACGGCGTGCTGCGCAACATGCAGGACGCGCACGTCGGCCGGCGCGCCGGGGTGGACCTGCACACCCCCGACTTCGGCGGGCTCGCCGCCGCGCTCGGCCTGCCGCACCAGTTGGTCCGCGCGCCGGAGCGGTTCGCCGACGCCCTGGACAAGGCGCTGGCCGAGCGCGGGCCATCCATCCTGGAGGTCGACGTGACCGCCCTCGGCCCGCTGCCGGCACCGTTCGTGCCGCCGGTGAACGTCCCGAGATGACGCACGGACCGGCCAACCGCCGGCGCCGGATCCTGCGCACCGCCGCGCCGCTGTTCGTGGTGGAGCCCGCCGGGCCGGTCCGGGGCGGCGCGATCGTGCTGCACGACGCGGCCGGCCTCACCGAGGACGTCGAGGCGTACTGCCGTGACCTGGCGCTGGACGGCCGGCTCGCGGTGGCGCCGTTCCACTACTACGAGACCGGCGGCCGGGAGTACCCGGACCCGGCCGCCGCACCCGAACTGACCACCGAGTCGCTGCACGAGGACGCCACCGCCGCGCTCGACTACCTGGTCGGGCGGCGCGGGCTGGGCGCGGACCAGATCTCCGCGCACGGCTTCGGCACCGGCGTCCACCTGGCCCGCTGGACGGCCGCGCACCACCCGATCGCGGCCGCCGTGTCGGTCACCCCCGAACCCACCACCACACCTGGCCGGTCGCCGGCCGAGGAGCGATCATGACAGCAGCACCGTCGCCGCCGTCGCCGCCGTCGAGAGGCGCGACCGCCACCATCGCCGCCCGCCTGGAGCGGCTGCCCGCCACGAGCTGGCAGCGCAACCTGCGGCTGCTGTTGGGCACCGTGACCTTCTTCGAGGGCTTCGACCAGCTGCTGGTCGCCTACACCCTGCCGTTGATCAAGACCGAGTGGTCGCTGACCGGGGCGCAGCTCACCCTCGGCGTGACGGCCGGCTCGGTGGGCATGCTGCTGGGCGCGCTGGCCTGCGGCGGGCTGGCCGACCGGATCGGGCGGACCAGGGTCGTCGTGGTGGCCATGCTGCTGACCGCGCTGGCCAGCCTGGCGCTGGTGGCCTGCCCCAACTTCGAGCTGTTCACGGTGCTGCGGTTCGTGCAGGGGCTGGGCATCGGCGGTGAGGTGCCGGTGGCCGCCGCGCTGATCAGCGAGCTGTCCAGGGCACGAGGCAGGGGACGGTTCGTGCTGCTCTACGAGCTGGCGTTCCCGGCGGGGCTCACCGCGGCGGCCGTCATCGCCTCGGTGGTGGTGCCGGCATTCGGGTGGCGCGCGCTGTACCTCATCGGCGCGGTCCCGGCGGTGCTGGCGTTCCCGGTCATCAGGTTCGTGCCCGAGTCGCCGCGCTGGCTGGCCTCGCGCGGGCTGACCGAGCGCGCCGAGACCGCGATGGCCGGCATCGAGCGGGCGGTGTCGCGGGCGTGCGGCGGCCCGCTGCCCGACGCCGAGGTGTCGCCGGCCGCCGCCCAGGCCCAGAAGACCGAGCCGCCCGGGCGGGTCGCCGAGCTGGTCGGGCGGCGCTACCTGCGGCGCACCGCGGTGGTCTCGGTGCTGTGGTTCGGCGGCTACTTCGTCAACTACGGGCTCACCGCGTGGCTGCCCACCCTGTACACCTCGCTCTACCACGTGCCGATCGGCACCGCGCTGAACTACACGCTGCTGACCAGCCTGGTCGGCTTCCTCGGCTGCGTGGTGGTGGCGCTGGTGGTGGACCGGATCGGGCGGCGCACCAGCCTGGTGCTCGGCCTCGGCGTCGGCGGGCTGCTGCTGCTCGTGCTGGCCGCGCTGGGCGCCACCGGCGGCGGGTCGGTCGCGCTGTGGAGCACGCTGTCCGCCGGGTTCGTGTTCGCCGCGAACATCTGCCTGTACCTGTACACCTCGGAGCTGTACCCGACCCGGATCCGGGCGCTCGGGTCGAGCCTGGGCGGCGCGTGGAACCGGCTCGGCGTGATCCTCGGCCCGGTCGTGGTGGGCGCGCTGGTCTCGGCCGGGGCGGCGCCGGCGGTGGTGTTCGCGGTGCTCGGCGCGGTCGGGATCGTCTCCGGCGCGATCGCGCTGGCCGGTGAGGAGACCGCTGGGCGCCGGTTGGAAGAGATCTCGGCGTGACGGCGCGCTGGCTCGGCGTCGTCACCCTGCTCGTCGTCGTCGCCATCTCGTACCTGGACCGGATGAACGTCTCGGTGCTGATCACCGATCCGGCGTTCACCGGCCACTTCGGCATCACCGGCGACCGGGCCGCGCAGGGTGCGCTGATGACCCTGTTCCTGGTCGGCTACGGGGTGTCCGCGCTGCTCGTCACGCCGTGGTACGAGGCGGCGCTGGGGGTGCGCCGGGGCCTGCTGGTCAGCCTCGCGATGTGGGCGCTGTTCACCGTGCTCTCGCCGTTCGCGCTGGGCGCGGTGATGCTGCTCGCGCTGCGGGCGCTGCTGGGCGCGGGCGAGGGGCCGCTGTTCTCGCTCAAGACCATGTACGTCAGGGAGCACTTCGCCGAGGGCGAGCTGGGCAAGCCGAACGCGGTGACCTCGATGGGCGTGTCGCTGGGCACCGCCGTCGGGCTGCCGGTCGTCACGTTCGCGCTGTACCTGTTCGGCTGGCACGGCTCGTTCCTGCTGCTCGCGGCGCTGAACGTGCTGGTCGGGGTGCCGCTGGTGATGCTGTTCGTCCGTACCACCGCCCGCCGGAGCCAGCGGCGCCCGGCGCGCGACCGGTTCGTGGCCGCGCTGCGCACGCCCCGGCTGGGCTGGATCCTGCTGGTCGAGGTCGCCACCCTGGGCTACCTGTGGGGGAGCAGCTCGTGGCTGCCGTCCTACCTGCTGCAGGAGCGGCACTTCTCGCTGGCCCAGATGGGGGTGCTGTCCGCGCTGCCGTTCCTGGTCAGTTTGGGCTCGGGCTTCCTCGGCGGCTACGTGATCGACAGGCTGGCGCCGGCCCGGGTGCCGGCGGTGCTGGTGGTCGGGGCGGTGGGCACGGCGGCCTGTGTCACGGCGGTGGTGCTGGCCGACTCCCGGTGGCTGGCCGCGGCCGGGCTGATCCTGGCGAACGGGTTCTGGGGGCTGCAGGGCCCGGCGATCCCGACGCTGGTGCAGCAGTACGCGCGGCCGGAGGCGGTCGGCAGTACGTACGGAGTGATCAACGGCGTGGGCAACCTGGTGGCCGCCGCGCTGCCCACGCTGATGGGCGTGGTGATCGCGGCCGGCGGCGCGCACGGCTTCGCCGCCGGGTACACGCTGCTCGCGGCCACCCAGGCGGTCACATTGGTCGGCGCCTGCGCGCTGCTCCGGTCGTCACCGGTCAGTAGCTACGGCCAACCACCGCCATGACGTCATCGGCCGCCGTGTCGTCCGGGATCCGGCCGTCGGCGGTCTGCAGGCAGCGGACGGTGATCGCGGCGGTGGCGAGGGATCGCTCGCCGTCCAGGCCCAGGATGCGCCACGGGATTCGGGCGAACCCGGACTGCGCGGCCTCGCGGGCCTCCTCGATGGACTCGGTGTGCACGGTCCTGCCGGCGAGTTGGTTCTCCGCCGAGGCCAGCATGTCGTCCTGCATCGTCTCGAGCAGCTTCGGAACGGTGTCGGCGGCGGCGTCGGTGGGAATGCGCTCACCGGTGTCGCGTCGGGCGATGGTGACGGTGCCGGACTCGACGTCTCGCGGGCCGATCTCCATGCGCAGCGGCACGCCCTTGAGCTCCCAGTCGGTGACCCGGCGGCCGAAGCCCCTGCCCACGGCGTCGTCCAGGCGCGCCCGCACGCCGGCGCGGTCCAAATGGTCGAGCTGGTCGCGGGCGGCGGCGAGGACGGCGGGGTCGTCCTTCACGGCGATCACGACGACCTGGATCGGGGCCAGCCTCGGCGGGACGCGCAGGCCGTTGTCGTCGCCGTGGCCCATGATCAGGCCGCCGACGATCCGGGTGCTGCTGCCCCACGACGTGGTCCAGCACGGCTGGTGCCGTCCCTCGGCGTCGCTGAAGGTCATGTCGAACGCCTTCGCGAAGTTCTGGCCCAGCTCGTGGCTGGTCGCGATCTGCAGGGCCTTGCCGTCACCCATCATGGCCTCGCAGGTCAGCGTGTTGATCGCGCCCGCGAAGCGTTCACGGGCGGTCTTGACGCCGACCAGGACCGGCAGCGCCAGCACCGAGCGGAGGAAGTCGAGGTAGACGTCCAGGTGGATGCGGCGCGCGTAGGCGGCGGCGTCCTGTTGGGTGGCGTGCGCGGTGTGGCCCTCCTGCCAGAGGAACTCGCTGGTGCGCAGGAACAGCCGGGGCCGCATCTCCCAGCGCACCACGTTGGACCACTGGTTGAGCAGCAGCGGGAGGTCACGGTGGCTCTGGACCCATTTGGCCATCAGCTCACCGAAGATCGTCTCGCTGGTCGGGCGGACCACGATCGGCTCGGTCAGCTCCTTGCCGCCCGCGTGCGTGACCACCGCCAGCTCCGGGCTGAACCCCTCGACGTGCTCGGCCTCGCGCTTGAGGTGGTCCTCCGGGATGAACAGCGGCAGGTAGACGTTCTCGGCGCCGGCCCGCTTGATCCGCGTGTCGATCTCGGACTGGATGCGCTCCCACAGCGAGTAGCCGTACGGTCGGATCACCATGGTGCCGCGCACGGGGCCGTTGTCCGCGAGCTGCGCCTTGTCCAGGACTTCCTGGTACCAACGGGGGAAGTCGTCTCCCCTCGGGGTGAGCACTCGGCGTGGGGTTGCCATGGCGCGCGATCGTACTGACGGGCGCTCCCGACCGCGTCCGGGTTTCGCCTACAGGGTGATCACGAAGGACACCCGGGGCTGGTCCGGGCCGTCGTAGTCGCTGTGCACCGGGACGCCGTCCACGTCGTGGTCGCCAGGTTCGAGCGAGAAGCCCATGGCCCGGTGGAATGCGATCGAGCCGGTGTTGGCGGGTGAGGTGATCGCGCGGACCGTCGAGCGGCCGGACCGGCGGGCGGCGTCGAAGAATTCCGTGTACAGCCGGCGGGCCACGCCCTGGCCGCGCAGCGCCGGGTCGACGCCGACGAAGTGGATGTACGCCTCGTCCGGGTGGTCGGCGGAGTGGAACCCGACCAGGAAACCACGGATGCCGGCGTCGTCCTCCACCACCAGGCTGGTCGCCGCGAAGTGCTGCAGGAACAGCTTGGGCAGCAGCAGGGACAGCTCGCGGGCCTGTTCCGGCGTGCGCGAGTCACCCCACCACCGCTGGACGTTGGAGACGATGGCCGCGTGGTCACTGGTTCGGGCTTGGCGCATCCGTCCATGCTGCAACACGGCGCGGGAGGCCGGACTCCTGGCGTACGTACGAGCTGATCTCGGCGTGGGTGGCGAACCAGACGCCGGAGCGGGCGGCCATGTGGTCGAGCAGCTCGGCGAGCACGGCCATCCGCGAGCGGTGGCCGATCACGTGCGGGTGCATGGTGAGCTGGAACAGGCCGCCCTCGGCGTACGCGGCGTCGAACTCGTCGCGCCAGATGGCGAGCACCTGGCGCGGCGAGGTGTACGGGCGCAGCGCGGTGTAGCGGTCCATCGGGAAGTAGACGGCGTCGTCGCGGACCCACTCGACGGGGATCTCCACCAGGCCGGTGGGGCGGCCGTCGGCGAGGATCTCGTACGGCTCGTCGTCGGCCATCAGCGAGGAGTCGTAGTCCAGGCCGAGCTCCAGCGAGATCGGCAGGGTGTGGTCGGAGAAGTCCCAGGACGGCGTGCGGATGCCGACCGGCCGTACCCCACCCAGGCGCTCCAGGGTGTCCACGGCCCGCAGCGCGAGGTCGCGCTCCTGCTCAGGGGACAGCAGCATGTTGCGCTCGTGGATCCAGCCGTGCATGCCGATCTCGTGCCCGCCGTCCAGGCAGGTCCTGATCTCCTCGGGATGCAGCAGCGCGGACACCGCCGGGATGAAGAACGTCGCGGGCACGCCGTAGCGGGCGAGCAGTCGCAGGATGCGCGGGGTGCCCACGCGCGCGCCGTACTCACCCTGGGAGAGCTTCCCGGGGCGGACCTCGCCGTCGCGCAGCGGGATCGTCTCGTGGTCGTTGTCGAACGACAGCGCGACGGCCGCCCGCGCCCCGCCCGGCCAGGACTTCGGCGCCAGGCTCCGTCCCGCGCGCACCCGCTCCACGTGCCCGCGCCAGGTCGCCTCGTCCCACTGCCACGGTTCCTGCTCCTGTGAGGTCACCGCAGCTCAGCGTCCTTCGTCTCGGGCATCCGGGCGTACACCGCCGCCGAGGCCAGGCACACCACGATGGCGTAGCCGATCAGCCAGCCCAGCCAGCCGTTCTTGACCAGCCAGGTGGTCAGGTAGGGGGTGAGCCCGCCGAAGATCGCCACCGAGATGCCGTACGGCAGCCCGATGCCGACGGTGCGCACCGCCGGCGGGAACTGCTCGGCCATCACCGCGGCCAGGCAGCCCGAGTAGCCGGCCAGCAGCAGCGCGCCGATCACCGAGACCAGCAGGATCGACCAGAAGCCGGAGCCCACCGAGAGCAGCAGCGGACCCACCGCGACCGCCGAGCCGAGCGCGAACGCCAACAGCATCGGCTTGCGACCCCACCGGTCCGCGAGCATCCCGGAGAACGGCAGCGCGACGATGAACACCACCAGCGTGATCGTGTTCGCCAACTGGGCCTCGCCCTTCGGCGCCTTGTGCACCAGCGAGGCGAACGAGGGCATGTACACCAGCCACAGGTAGTACGTGACCGAACCGGCCGCCACGATCCCGGCCACCCGCATCGCCTGCACCGGGTAGCGCCGCACCACCTCCAGCAGCGGGGCGCGCAGCGTGGCCCGCTCGGCGGCCAGCGCGCGGAACGACTCCGTCTCGCCGACCCGGGTCCGCATGTACAGCCCGACCATGCCGAGCACCCCGCCGACCAGGAACGGGATTCGCCATCCCCACGACTCCAGCGCCGGCTTGTCCAGCACGCCGATCAGCAGGGTGGCCAGCGCCGAGGCCAGCAGCCCGCCCAGCGCCACCGACACCTGCTGCCAGCTGCCGACCGCGCCCCGGCGCCCGCCCGCGTTCTCCACCATGAACGCCGACGACGAGCCGAACTCACCGCCCGCGGAGAACCCCTGCAGCACCCGGGCGAGCACCAGCAGCACCGGCGCGGCCAGGCCGATCGCGGTGTACGTCGGCAGCACCCCGATGACCAGGCTGGACCCGGCCATCAACAGGATGGTCAGGGCCATGCCGGCCTTGCGGCCGCGCCGGTCGGAGTAGCTGCCCAGCACCGCGCCGCCCAGCGGGCGGAAGAAGAAGCCGAGCGCGAACACCAGGAACACCGACAGCAGCGCGGCCGTGTCGTCGTCGCTGGGGAAGAACTGGTGGGCGAAGAACGGGGCGAAGAACCCGTAGACGCCCCAGTCGAACCACTCCACCAGGTTGCCGACGGTGCCGGCCAGGATCGCGCGCCGGGTGGTCGCCGCGGCCGTCGCACCTGTCACAGCGCCGGAGTCGAGTGAAGACATGGCTACTCCATCCGTTCCGCGTCGGGGGGCATCGCGGCCAGCATCTGGGCGAGCACCCGGTCCAGGTGCTCCTGCATGATCACGGCGGCCAGCGTCTCGTCGCGGGCCGCGATCGCCTCGATCAGCCGGTCGTGGTCGTCCATCGAGGCGTGGGTGTGCGCGGGCGCGACGGTGTCCCTGCTGCGCAGCAGGACGACCTGTTGCTGGGCCAGGCGGACCTGCTCGGCGATCAGTGGGCTGGCCGCGGACTCCAGCAGCGCCTGGTGGAAGGCCAGGTCCAGCCGGTAGGGGAAGCGGCGGCCGGCCTCGAAGCTCTGCCGGGAGGCGGCGTTGACGTCGCGCATCCTGGCCAGGTCGGCGTCGGTGCGGCGGGTGGCGGCCATCCGGGCGGCCGCGCACTCCAGCGCCGAGCGCAGCTCGAACAGCGCGCGCACCTCGGCCCGGTCGGCGTGGCGCACGTAGGTGCCCCGATGCGCCGAGTAGACCAGCAGGCCCTCGCTGGTGAGCTGCCGGATCGCCTCCCGGACCGGGCCCCGGCTGATGCCCAGCCCGCGCGCGAACTCGACCTCGTTGACCCGCTCGCCGGGCGCGATCTCCCCGGTCAGGACCAGCTCGCGTAGCGTGTCCACGGCCTGGACGCCCAGGCTCTGGCGCTGCAACGACTCGAGTGGCACGCGACTCTCCGACCAGGGATAGTGTCAGACTGTTGACAGTTGGCTGTCGACAGCAGCAGTGTTCGCCGGCCGGCTGGCCGTTGTCAACCCCGAGCGGGAATGTCGAGGGAGCGGGATGCACGAACTGGTGGCCGAGGTGTGGCGCAGCGAGTTCCTGGAGTCGGTGCACCACGGGTCGGTGGTGGCGCTGGACGGCGCCGGCGGCGTGGCGTTCGCGGTCGGGCAGCCGGACGCGGCGATGTTCCCGCGTTCGTCGAACAAGCCGCTGCAGGCAACGGCGATGGTGCGCGCCGGCCTGGACCTGGACGGCGAGCTGCTGGCGCTGGCGTGCGCGAGCCACTCGGGCGAGCCGTTCCACATCGACGGGGTGCGGCGGATCCTGGCCGGCGCCGGCCGCACCGAGGAGGACCTGCGGTGCACCGAGGGCCTCCCGATCGGCGAGCGGGCGCTGCACGGGTACCTGGCACGCGGCGGGGCGGCGACCCCGCTGTACATGAACTGCTCGGGCAAGCACGCCGCGATGATCGCCACCTGCGTGCGCAACGGCTGGCCCGTCGAGACCTACCTGCGCCCGGAGCACCCGCTGCAGCGCGCGATCCGCGACACCGTGGAGGACCTCGCCGCCGAGCGGGTCGCCGCGGTGGGCGTGGACGGCTGCGGCGCGCCGCTGTTCGCGCTGACCCTGACCGGCCTGGCGCGCGCGTTCGGACGGCTGGCGGCCTCGGCGGGGGACGGCGCCGAGGGGCGGGTGGCGTCCGCGATGCGCGCGCACCCGGAGTGGGTCGGCGGCACCGGTCGCGACGTGACGTCGCTGATGCGCGCGGTCCCCGGCGCTGTCGCGAAGGACGGCGCCGAGGGCGTCTACGCGGTCGGGCTGCCGTCCGGGGCGGCGGTCGCCCTCAAGATCGCGGACGGCTCCGGGCGGGCCCGGCCGGTGGTCGCGGCGGCCGCGCTGGCCCGCCTGGGGGTACCGGCCGAGTCGCTCGGCGAGCTGGCCACCGCGCCCGTGCTCGGGCACGGCGAACCGGTGGGCGCCGTCCGCGCCACGATCTAGATCTTGGACCCGCCGCTCGACGGCGGAGCACCGGCCCGCGTCCCGGTCGGCGGGGTGATACCGGACGGGGACATGCGGATACCGCACCCGACCAGGAGCAGCAGGCAGATGGTGCCCAGGATCGGGTGGTCAGCCTTGATGGCGGTGATACACAGCACCGCCCACACCGCAACTGCCACGCGACCAGCATAAATCGGACCCCCGACAAGTTCTGGTGATTTAACGACGTCGGCAACCGCAACCAGGGCGACGACAACCAGGATCGGACGGAGTTTCCGCTGGTCATGACCCGTGAGTGGTTAGGGGTGCCATAGCACCGCTAACCACTCACGGCATCTGACCAGCGGAAACGTCGGTCGGGGGCGTTGCTAGCCCTCGCCCGGTGGGACGGTGGCGCCGTTCGGTTCGGGCTCGGCGTTGTCGGTGGGGTCCGGGGCGGGCTCGGGTGCCCGATCGGACGCCTGCCCAGGGGTCGGCTCGGTGCTGGGCTCCTGGGACGGCGTGGGCGCCGGCGTCGCGGCGGCGCTGGGTGGCGGCCGCACGGGCGTGGGGCGGGCGGCGCAGTCGGCTCGGCTGATGACCCGGGCGGGGGTGGTGGCGGTCTCGCCCCTGGAGTTGGTGGCCACGATCCGCCAGGAGATGTTGGCGCCGGTGCCGGACCCGAGCCGGCCGGTGTAGGTGTCGCCGTTCACCTGCATGACCTGGGACTGCTGGCCCGGGCCGACCAGCAGCACCCGCAGCGGCGGTGACTCGTCGCGCACCGTCGCGCTGATCTGGGCCACGGTCGGGCAGCCGAACCCGCCGATCCGGTTGCTGCTCGCGCGGGCGTTCGTGATCGCCGGCGGGCGCTGCTCCCTGGCCGCCACCGAGACCACGCCCTGGCCCTGGCCGTCGGCGGAGCTGACTGTCAACTGGGAGCGCGCATCGCCCACCCGCAGCGCCGCGCGGTTGATGGTCACGGTGACCTGCTGTTGTTGGCCGCCGCCCAGGGTGCCGGCCTTCGGGGCGGCGGTCAGCCAGGGGTCGGCCGAGGTGGAGCGCCAGGCCAGCTGCTCCGGCCCGTTGTTGGACAGCGTGACGGTGGCCGTGGATCCGGTGGCGCCCAGGTCGAGCACCGTGGTGGACAGCGCGAGCTCGGAGGACGGCCCGAAGGTGGCCGCGACGATCGGCTTGCGTTCCAGGTCGCGCTGGACGAACAACGCCGTGCCCGTGACCACCAACATCACCGCCAGCGCGGTGGCCGTCCACGCGGCGGGAGTCCGAGGCCGGGGCACCCCCTGGTGGGCGGTGAACAGGGCGGTCTCGGTGAGCACCCGTAACCGCAGCTCCGGCGGCGGGAAGGCCACCGGCGCCGGTTCGGTGGCGCCGACGGGCTCGTCCTCGTCCGGCCAGCCGTCCTCGGTGGTCACCGGCTCCGAGGGCGCGGCCAGCACCTCGTGCAACGCGTGGCCGAGCCTGGCCGGCAGCCGCTTCTCCCGCCGCCGGACCCGCCGGGCGGACACGCCCAGGATGAACCCGATCTCCGACGGCTCCAGCCGATGCCGGAACCGCAGCACCAACAGCGCCCGATCCCGCTCGCCGAGGGTGGGGACCGGCGCCGGCGGGATCCCGGAACGCCGCGTGCGGCCGCCGGACTGGCGGTAGGCGCGCCGGTAGATCCAGCGGCGAAGCTCCGCCGGGTTGCCGAGGCGGTTCAGGTCGGCGATGGCCCGCTGGAACGTCCGGTAGGTGGCCTCGGCGGCGAGCCGCTGGTCGCGCAGCAGCGTCAGGTGCAGGTCGTAGATCCGGGCGGCGAACCGGTCGTAGAGCATGGCGAAGCCGGCGCGCTCGCCGGCCAGTGCCCGCAGCACCAACCCACCGTCGCTGTCGACGCTGACCAGCGTGCTACTGCCTGTGGCCATCCGGGTCGGCGGCCCCCCTCCGCTGTCGTCCGATTTCCTCCACGTCCCAGCGTCGCGGCAAACCGGCCGTTCGCAAGCGGCTGCCCGGCGGCACGTTCACCCGCCGTGCGGGGGATGCCCCTGCCCCCGGCTGCCGGTGTCGCGGGACGTTCACATCCGACTCTCACCTGACGCACAGGCCACGTCATCGTTCCGGGCGCAACGTGGTCGGGTAGGTGTTCGACAGGGGGTGACCTGGTGCTGGCTTCGGTGCGGACGAGGGTGGTCGCGGTGGCGGCCATGGTGGCGGCGGTCGGGCTGGTCGGCTGCTCCCGGCAGGCCCAACCGGAGTCACGACCGGAGCCGGGCGCGCAACCGGCCGGGTCGAAGCAGCTGACCATCTGGCTGACCGGCTACTCCTGGCAGGACAACACGCCGCCGGGGTCGTCGAAGGTCGGCGAGCCGGTGCTGCACCAGCAGGCGGCCGGGCAGGGCACGTTCGCCGACCCGATCACGGTGGCGGTACCCGGCCACAAGGGCGACATGGAGTGGAAGCCGGGCACGAAGTTCTACCTGCCGACCGTGCGGCGCTACGTGATCGTCGAGGACTCCGGCGCGGCCAAGGCGCCCTCCGGCACCGACACCCACCTGGACATGTGGATCGAAGGCCGGGACGGCACCAAGGCGGCCACCGACGACTGCGAGAACAGCTTCACCGGCAAGGTCGCGGCCGAGGCGAACCCGCCGGACAACCTGCCGGTGATGGCCGGCCCGATCTACGCCAACCAGAAGTGCAACATCCCCGCCCAGCCGGAGGACAGGGGCAGCTACCGCGACCCCGGTGACGACAGCGACGACGACGGAGACCACTGACCCGTGTGGTGGGCCTCCAGGCGCCAGGACCCGGGCTCCTCGGTGTGCAGCCGCCAGTAGTGCTCGGCGATGTCGTCCGGGTCGAAGGCGGTCCCGGGCGCGATCGGGCCGTGCACGGTGACCGAGCCGACGTGCACACCGTCCGGCCGGTACCGCGTGTCCAGCGCGGAGGCGAGCGCGCGGACCCCCGCCTTGCCGAGCGAGAGGCTCAGGTAGTCCGGCTTCGGCTCCGGCATCCCGCCGGTGATCAGGAAGGTGCCGGACCCGCGCTCGGCCATCGCCGGCAGCAGCCGGGCCGCCGTGCTCACCGCGCCGACCACGTTGACCGCCCAGGCGTCCAGGTGCCCGTGCGCGGACAGCTCGCCCGGGGCGTCGGCCTGGATGATCGCGGCGTTGTAGACCACCACGTCGGGGACGCCGAAGCGGTCCACGGCGGTGTCCAGCGCGGCGTGCAGGGCCGGCTCGTCGGTGGCGTCCGCGGTCAGCGAAAGGACCGGCACGCCGGCGGCCGCCTCGACGGTCCGCCGGCCTCGGGCGATCACCGCCAGCGAGAAGCCCTCCCGGGCGAATCGCCGGGCCACGGCCGTGCCCAGCCCCGGTCCGATGCCGACAATGACCGCCGCTTTCGCCATGGCGCCACGGTAAACGCTGACACCGACGTCAAGGTCAAGTCCGGGTCCAGCCCTGTGACGGCGTGACCGGGCGGTCCGGGCTCGGCTCGGTGACCGGGCGGTCCTGGTAGGCGGTGGAGAGCACGATGTGGGTGCGCATCTCGCCGAGCAGGCCCAGCCGCTCCACGAACCCCTCCAGGTGGGCCAGCGAGGTGGCCCTGGCCTTGAGCATCGTGCAGTACTCGCCGCTGAGCTTGTGCACCTCGACGATCTCCGGGTAGTCCTCGGCCCGGGTGGTGCGCAGCAGGCACTTGTTGAGCATGCAGCGCAGCTGGATGTAGACCAGCACGGGCTGGCCGGCGCGGGCGGCGTCCACCCGCGCCGCGTAGCCGGTGATGATGCCGGCCTGCTCCAGCCGGCGCACTCGCTCGGCCACCGAGGGCGCGGAGAGGTGCACGCGGCGGGCCAGTTCGTTGAACGAGAGCCGGCCGTCGGCCTGCAGCTCCGCCAGCAGCCGCCAGTCGGTCTGGTCGGGTTCGAATGCTCGTAATGTCATCGCCCGCGAATCCCTCGCATTCGTAATGCGCCGTCCCGCACAGACGGTGTCGTTGCACCTTCGCAGATGGCTGGCGGCTTCGTAACGTTTTCGGCATGACCAGCACCGAGGCCGCCCCGACAGTCCAGGCACCGCCGGAGGGAGCCGCCCGCCGGCGGTCGCGGGCGACCAGGGTGCTGCAGGCGACCAGCGTGCTGAGCGGGTTCGCGCAGTCGCTGTCCTCCTCGGCGTCGGCGCTGCTGGCCGCGCAGGTCGGCGGGTCGGACCAGGTGGCCGGGTGGCCGCAGACCGCGGTGGTGGCCGGGGCGGCCGGCGCGTCGGTGCTGCTGTCCCGGCTGGCCGGCCGGCGGGGGCGCCGGGCCGCGCTGAGCACCGGCGCGCTGGTGGCGATCGCCGGGTGCACGGCCGTCGCGCTCGGCGCGGTGCTCGGGCGGCTGTCGGTGATCCTGCTCGGGAGCCTGTTGCTGGGCGCCGGCAACGCCACGGTCATGCTGTCCCGCTACGCCGCCGCCGACCTCGCGCCGCAACGGGCGCGCGCGATGGCCTCGGTGCTGACCGCGACCACCATCGGCGCGGCGGCCGGGCCGAACCTGCTGGCCTGGTCCAGCGGCGCGGCGGCCGGGGTGGGGCTTCCGGCGCTGAGCGGGCCGTACCTGTTCGCGGCGGTCGGCTTCGCGGCCGCCGTCGGCACGCTGCTGCTCGGGCTGCCCGACGCGCTGTTGCCGGCCCGGGCTGCGGCCTCGGCGTCTCGCCCGGTGCCGGCCGGGTTCGGCGGGCGGTCGGCCGTCGGGCTGGTGGTGCTCGCGATCGCGAACCTGGTGATGGTCGGGGTGATGACGATGGCCCCGGTGCACATGCGGCACGCCGGCAGCGGGCTGTCGATCGTCGGGCTGGTCATCGGGCTGCACATCGCCGGGATGTTCGCCCCGTCCCCGGTGAGCGGATGGCTGACCGGACGGGTCGGCCCGACCGTGGCGTCGGCCGGTGCCGGGGCGGTGCTGACGGCCTCCTCGGTGCTGGCCGCGGTCGGCGCGCATTCGGCGTGGCTGCTGGCGGTGGCGATGACGCTGCTCGGCGTGGGCTGGAACCTGGCGCTGATCGCCGGCTCCACGCTGCTCACCGAGGGCCTCGCGCCGGCGCGGCGGCCGCGCCGGGAGGGGTGGGGCGAGGTAGGCATGGGCGGTGCCGCCGCGGCGGCCGGGATCCTCGCCGGCCCGCTGATGGGCGCCGGTGGCTACCCGCTGCTCGCCCTGGTCGGAGCGGGGGCGGCGGCCTGCGTGATACCGATCGCGTTATTTCGCCGCTGAGCGTGGACACCGACTGCTACTGTCTCGGTACGGAGATAGTAGATCTGGGTGGAGGCGAGGCAGGCCGATGGCGACGAGCGCGGTGCGCCAGGCACGCTGGCAGCGGTTCTGGGATCGGCACGCACGCGATTACGACCGGCAGATGGGGTTCCTCGACCGCCGGCTGTTCCGCGACACCCGGGAGTGGATCTGTGCGCAGGCCGGCGGCCGCACGCTCGAGGTGGCCGTCGGCACCGGGCTGAACCTGGTGCACTACCCCCGCGACGTGAACCTGACCGGCATCGAGTTCAGCCCGGCCATGCTGGCCCTCGCTCGCCGGCGCTCCGCCGCGCTGGACCGTCCGGTGATGCTGCGCATCGGCAACGCCGAGTCGCTGGCCTTCCCCGACGAGTCGTTCGACACCGTGGTCTGCACGTTCTCGCTGTGCGCCATCCCCGACCACCGGCGGGCGGTCACCGAGATGGCGCGCGTGCTGCGCCCCGGCGGGCTGCTGCTGTTGGCCGACCACGTGGCCAGCACCCGGTGGGCGGTGCGCGCGATGCAGTGGGCGCTGGAGCTGGTCACCGTGCCGTGGGGCGGCGAGCACTTCCGGCGCCGCCCGCTGGAGCTGGTCACGGCCGCCGGGATGGGCGTGGAGAAGCACGACAGGTTCGCCGCCGGCGTCGTGGAGCGGCTGGCCGCCCGCAAGCCGCTGTCCTGAGCTGCCCGACGTGGCGTCAGAGCAGGGCCGTGAGGCAGACCGAGGTGCCCACCAGCAGCAGCGCCGCCACCCCGAGCGGGCCCAGCAGCAGCGTGCCCAGCGTCATCCCGCGCGACATCCGGCTGCGCGCCGGGCTGGGCGGCTCGAGCAGCCGTTCCACCCGGTCCGCGACGCAGGAGCCGGCGGCGCCGAGCACCGGGGAGGGCGCGGGCGTCGTCGCCGGGTAGGCGGCGAGCGCGAGCAGGGCGCCGATCACGGTGTGCGCCCCGTGCCGGCGGGCGGCGCTGTCGTCCGCGCACAGCTCGGTGAGCCGGGCGACCTGGGTGGCGCCCTCGGTGAACAGCCGGCCCTGGGGGAGGACCTTGGCCAGCGCGCCGGTGACGGCCAGCAGCAGGTGGTGCCGGCCGGACAGGTGCGCGCGCTCGTGGGCGAGCACGGCGGCCAGCTGCTCCTCGTCCAGGGCGGCCAGCGCGCCCCGGGTGATCACGATGGTGTGCGGGCGACCCGGCAGGCAGTACACCCCGCGCTGCTCGGCGTCCACCACCAGCGAGCCGCCGGGGCCGCGCGGGACCGCCCCGGCGCTGAGCCAGGCGGCCTCGGCGTGCCGGCGGGTGTCCACCCGGGCCCGGTGCAGCGCCATGGCCAGCCGGCCGGTCGCGAGGGCCAGCCAGCCGCTGACCGCCAGCAGCCCGGCGGCGAGCCCGAGCTGGGCCCATCCCGTCGGCTTCTCGGCCAGGGTCGTGCCCACCGCGGCGACCGGGTTGGTGAACAGCTTGTCGACGTGGTGCCGGAACTCGTTGCCCAGCAGCGCCACCGTCAGCGCCCAGGAGGCCAGCACGCTGCCGATCGCCGCCAGCCAGGCGGCCAGCTCCAGCCGGGGCGCCGCCCCCACCCGGGTCACCCGGCGCAGCAGCGCGGGCCCCAGCGCGAGCACGACCACGCTGTAGGCCAGCAGGATGGCCGCAAGGATCATCGACTCGCCTCCTGGCCGTGCCGGGCGAGGACCTCCTGCAGGCGGGTCCGGTCCTCGCTGCTCATCTCGCCGACGAAGTGGGTGAGCACCGCCTCGGAGTCGGCGTCCGTGCTCATCGCCTGGCGCATCAGGCCGGCCGTGTGCTCGGCGCGGCTGAGCACCGTCCGGTAGCGGTGCGCCTTGCCTTCTCGAGCCCGGGTGAGGTGGCCCTTGCGGTACAGGTTGTCCATGGTGGACAGCACGGTGGTGTAGGCGATCACGCGATCGAGCTGCATGCGTTCCAGCACCTCGCGCACGGTGGCCGCGCCTCCCAGCGCCCAGAGTTGGTCCATGACCACGCCCTCCAGCTCGCCGAACCCGTGCACGCCGCCTCCCGAGGTTCTCCCAGTGCCGTGACTACTCCGACAGAGTAGTCCAGTTACTACGTCGGTACGGAGGCCGGAGGTGTTACCGGCTGTCTCATGAACGCCGGTCGACCGGGATGCTCGGCTCGCCGCGGCGTCGTCTCGTTCACCACGTGCTCGTCCTCTCCGCGCGGGTCCCTCACCGTGTTGACCCCGTCCGCGCCCGAAACTGGGCGCGCCCAGTTTCCGCGGTTGTCGGTGTCGGCACGGCTGAACGTCACGACAACCTTGGAGGGACAGGTGGAAGGACACCTCGAACCGGACCGGGCGCGCGGATGGGTGCTGGCCCTGGTCTCGGTGGCGTCGTTCATGGTGGTGCTCGACCTGCTGGTGGTGTCCACCGCGCTGAGCGCGATCCAGGCCGGCCTCGGCGCCTCGCTGGCCGAGCTGGAGTGGACGGTCAACTCCTACACCCTGAGCTTCGCGGTGCTGCTGATGACCGCGACGGTGATCGGGGACCGGCTGGGGCGCCGGCGGGTGTTCGCGGCCGGGCTGGCGCTGTTCGCGCTGGCCTCGGCGGCGTGCGCGGTGGCGCCGGGCACGGGCGCGTTGATCGCGGCGCGCGCGGTGCAGGGCGCCGGCGCGGCGACGATCATGCCGCTGGCGCTGTCGCAGCTCAACGCCGCCTTCCCGCCCGAGCGGCGGGGTTGGGCGCTGGGCGTGTACGGCAGCGTCACCGGGCTGGGCGCGGTGCTGGGGCCGGTGGTGGGCGGCGCGGTCACCCAGGGGCTGGACTGGCGGTGGATCTTCTGGCTCAACGTGCCGGTCGCGGCGGTGGTGATCGGCCTGGGGTACGCGCGGCTGCGGGAGACCTTCGGGCCACGGGCGCGGCTCGACCTCGGTGGCCTGGCGCTGGTCAGCGCGGCGTCGCTGGGGCTGGTGTGGGGGCTGGTGCGCGGCAACGCGGCCGGGTGGCTCAGCCCGGAGGTGGCCGGCACGCTGGTCGGCGGGGCGGTGCTGGCGGCGGGGTTCGTGGCCTGGGAGCGGCGCGCGGCGGCGCCGATGCTGCCGATGCGGCTGTTCGGCTCGCGGGCCTTCTCCGCCGGCAACCTCGCGGTGTTCTGCCTGAACGGCTCGATGGCCGGGGCGATCTTCTTCACCGCCCAGTTCGAGCAGGTCACCCTCGGGTACGGCGCGCTCGGTGCCGGGCTGGGGCTGCTGCCGTGGGGGCTCACGCCGTTCCTGCTGGCCATGAAGGCCGGCGCGCTGGCGGACAGGTTCGGCACCCGGCCGCTGGTCATCGCCGGGCTGGGGTTGCAGCTGCTGGGCATGGCCTGGCTCGCGCTGGTCGCCAGCCCGGGCGCCGGCTACCCGGTGATGGTGGCGCCGATGCTGGTGAGTGGCGCCGGGCTGGCGCTGGGCATGCCGGCGGTCACCAAGTCCGTGGTCGGCTCGGTCGCGCCCGGAGACATCGGCACCGCGTCCGGCGCATACACCACCATGCGCCAGCTCGGCGGGGCGTTCGGGGTGGCGGTCCCGGCCGCCGTGTTCGCCGCCGCCGGCAGCTACGACTCGCCGTCGGATTTCGGGGCGGGCTACCCCTACGCCATCGCCGCCGCGGCCGCGCTGTCCGCCGTGGGCACGCTGGCGGCCTGCGCCCTGCCGAGGGCCGCTTCCTTGCCCGCCGTGGCTCGTTCCACCAACGCGCGCACCGATACCCGGTCTTGACCAACGGGCCGGGCGGAGCGTGCCACGATGGTCAGTCGACGGGATGGGGTGGGCCATGCCAGTGGGTCGCGAGGTCACGGGGTTCCGGAGCGCGCCGCTGGTGGGGGCGCTGCCGTGGTTGGCGAGGGATCCGGTCGGGGTGTGTGCCGGGGCGGCGCTGGCCAACGGCGGGTTCGCCAGGGTTCCGGTCGGGCCGACAGCCGTCTACATCGTGTCGAACCCGGAGTACGTGCGTCAGGTCCTGGTCACGAAGGCCGGCAACTACAGCAAGGGCCGGATCATGAACGGGATCCGGGTCGCGCTGGGGGAGGGGCTGTTCACCGCGGAGGGCGCGCTGTGGAAGCGCCAGCGCCGGCTCATGCAGCCCGCCTTCCAGCAGCACGGGCTGCGGCTGACCGGGGAGGTGACGACGGACATCTGGGCCCGCCGGCTGGACGGCTGGTCCGGCACCGTCGACCTGCTGGCCGAGTTCCTGCACCTGGACATCGCGGTGATCCTGCGGGTGCTGTTCTCCTCGGACCTGCCCGAGGGGCAGGCCAGGACGCTGGTGGAGCTGGCCGACACGGTGTTCGCCGGCATGGCGGGGCAGCTCCCGGCGTTCTTCCTGCCGGGCTGGGTGCCGGTGCCCGGCCGTGCCAGGTACCGGCGGGCGGTGGAGGCGCTGGGCACCGAGATCTACCGGTTGATCAGCGAGCATCGCGACGACAAGTCGGGCGGCGAGCTGCTGGACTCGCTGCTCACCGCCCGCGACCCGGACAGCGGCGAGCCGATGAGCGACCGGCAGCTGCGCGACGAGATCTTCACCATGTTCATGGCCGGCTACGAGTCCACCGCGACCAGCCTGGCCTGGACCTGCCACCTGCTGATCGGCCACCCCGAGGTCGCCGCGCGGCTGACCTCGGAGATCGACGGTGCGCTGGGCGGGCGGGTCCCCACGGTGGAGGACCTGCCCGCGCTGCCCTACGCGGGCAAGGTCCTCTCCGAGGGGCTGCGGCTGTTCCCGGCGTTCCCGATGTACTTCCGGTCCGCGCTGGAGGAGGACCGGCTCGGCGACCGGACGGTGCCGCCCGGCGCGCAGCTGATCATCTGCCCGTACGCCACCCACCGCGACCCCGACCACTGGCCCGACCCCGACCGGTTCGACCCGGACCGGTTCGCCCCCGCCCAGGTCGCCCAGCGGCACCGGGGCGCCTACTTCCCGTTCGGGGTCGGGCAGCGCCGCTGCATCGGCGAGCCGATGGCGTTGACCATCGCGCAGCTCGCGCTGGTCATGCTGGTGCAGCGGTTCGAGCTGGCCCCGGCCGGCGACCGGGACGCGACCGGCCGCTACGCGATGACCTACCAGCCCAAGCACGGGGTGCCGGTCACCGTGGTGCCGCGTTCGGCGCCGGTCGCCCCTCCGGCGTGAGGTGCTTCAGGCGCCGTAGTGGACGTAGGCGGCCCACCGCGTCGGCACCGCGCGGGCCTGCTTGCGCTGCTGCCGGGTGGCCTGGTGCAGGGCCTCGGCGACCATGGTCAGGTCCGGCGGGGCCAGGCCGTCGCCGGTGAGGATGGCGTAGACGCGGCGCGCGACGGCGGCGGCGGGGCGATCGCCGATCGGCCACAGGGTCCCGATCACATTGCGGTACCCGGCGAGCTGGAAGGCCGCGGTGAGCTGGGTGGACTCGTCGACCTGGAGCGGGTTGCCCTCCGAGGTGCCGCACGCGGACAGGTAGGCCAGCTCTCCGGACTCGAGGTGCAGCCGCGTGATGTCGTGCACGGTCAGCGGGTGCGTGAGGTGGTCGTGGAGCAGCAGGCGGCTGCGTGCGGGGTCGTGCCGGTCGGCGACACCGTGGCAGACGAGGTGGGCGATGCCGTTGTTGCGCAGCGCCGTGATGACGGAGTCACGGTCGGTTGCGGTGCCGACGAGAACGGTGGCGTCCGGGATGAGCGTGCCGATGGCGTCCGCCTCGAGGACAGCGGAGTCGAGCGGAGGACACTCCGGCGCGTCCGGAACCGCGACCACGACGGCGGGCGAGGACGGCGAGGGCGGGCGCTCGCGCACGTGGGCCAGCGCCCGGATGCTCGGCGTGTAGGAGCTGATCACCCGGTCCATGACCGAGTCGGCGCCGGACCCCGCCGGGTGACGGCCGGCGGCGTGCAGGGGCAGGAGCGCCAACAGCCCGACCGGACACCACCAGATCCTCGGCCAGCGCCCATCTTCCGGGGTCGCACCGGCGTGGCCGAGGCGCAGCAGCACCGGTTCGCCGATGTTGTCCCAGATCCAGCCGAGGACGCCGAGCACGCGCCGTTGCGCGGCACGGCGCTCCTCGGCGGGCCGGCTCCGGTCGGCCGCCGTGCTCCGAGCCGCGTCGAGCTCGGCTACCTGGGCCGCGACCGCGGAGGCGGTCACGTCCGGGGGGAGGGCGAGCACGTCGACGCGGTTGCCGGGATCGTCGCGCACGATCAGCGCATGGCCCCGCTGCTCGTGGGTCGTCAGGTACACGATCGGGCCGTGCTCGGCTTGTTCGGCCAGCTCGTCGATGAGCCTCGGGCGCAGGAACCGCTCCAGGCCGTCGCGTTGGCGTATGCGGTCGAGCTGCCGGTCCCACTCCTGGTTGAGCCGCTCGCGCCGGGCGGCGAGCTCTCGATGCCGGGCGCCGAGCTCCGCCGTCGGGAGGACGGCCCCGAGCACTGCGGACTCGTGGTCGAGGGCGTTGACGGCCCGGCGCAGCTTGTCGAACGGCTCGGCGAGATCGGGGGCGAGCGTGCGCAGCTCGGTCAGGTCGCCTCGGGTCTCGAGCGTGCTGGCCAGGATCAGGCCCCTGGTCTGCTCCAGCAGCTCGACGGCGCGTTCGGGCCGGCCGACCGAGATCGCGGCCGCGGCGACGGTGGAGGCGAGACCGAACGCGGTCTGGAGGCGATGCTCCCGGTCGGCGCGTGCTACGTCGCGCACGATCACCATCGGCAGCAGCTCGACCGCGGTCTCGGCCAGCCGCAGCGCCTGGTTGCGGTGCCCCGCCAGCAGGGCAGACCTGGCCGCTCGCTGTGCCGCGCGCACGCGGTAGATCGGCGAGGCGGCGGTTCTGCGGACGGCGGAGGCGTAGACGTTGACGCACTCGCGTGCCGTGGCCTGGTCGCCGGTGTGCTCGGCCTGGAGCGCGAGGACGTCACCGAGGTTCGACAGCAGGTCGGCGCGGTGGGGATGCATCGGCGAGGTGGCTTCGACGGCGTCCCTGGCGAACCGCACCGCCTGTGTCATGTCCAAGCCCGTGGCGCCCGCGTGCGTGGCGGCCTCCAGCACCTGACCGAGGTTCGTCAGGACGGCCGCGCGGTCGGGGTGGTCCGGCGGTGTAGATGCCGCCGCGTTCGACGCGGCGTGCAGCGCACGATCGAGGAACTGGCGCTGCTTCGTCCGGTAGTACAGCTCCATGAGCGCGTTGATCAGGCTGGTCAGGTGATCCACGTACGCGGGGTGGTCGTAGGAGGTGGCGTCGCGCGCGCCGTCGGCCAGTCGCACCGCATCCAGCAGCATCTCTACATCGCCGTCGCGGCGGGCACGGACGACGAGCGCCTGGCTCAGGACGGACAGCGCCCTGGGGCGTTCCGGGTCGTCCGATGCGAACTCCTCGAGCGCTTCGCGTCCGAGCAGCACTGCCTCGTGCGCGCTCGCCCGGTCGTCGACGCGGTCGGCGAGCATCCGCAGGTGGCTGGCGAGGTTCATCTTGTACGTCGCGCGGTACAGGAACGGCGGCTGGAGAGCGTTGAGCGCGTCCCTGCCGGCCTCCACGGCCTGCCGCAGGACCGGGAGCTCGCCGGTGCGGTCGTACTCGAGCCTGAGCGTGGCGGCCAGCACGTTCAGCGCTATCGGGTGATTGCTGCTCCCGGCGGGGGTGGCCGCGACCACGTCCTGGGCGATCTCCAACGCCTCGTCCAGCACCTCGCCGTTGGCGTTGCGCTCGTACTGGGCGCGCAGCGCATTGCCGAGGCTTGCCCGAAACGCGTCATACCTCGGGCCGCCGATCGACGTGCTTGAGACCGCATGCCGGCCCAGCTCGACCGCATTCCGGAGGGCGTCGAGATCACCGATCCGCTCGTAGACCAGGCGCAGTGCGACGCAGAGCCTGTTCGCGCAGGCGGCGTCGCCCTGGCTGCCCGGCGGGTAACCGGACCGTGCCGCTCGGAAGGCATTGACGGCCAGTTGCAGGTCCGAGAGCTCGCCCGCCCATTCGTACGCCGTCTGGAGCGTGTCGCCGAGCTTGATCAGCATGCGTTCGCGGTCGGGCTGGTCGGGGTGGACGGCGCCGAGCGCGTTTCGGGCGGTCCGCGCCGCATCGGGCAGGAATGCGGGGTCCGCCGTCAGATCGAAGAATCGGTCCAGCAGTCGGCTGGCGTTGAACTGATGGGGAAGGAACGCGGGGTGGTCGGGCGCGGGGATGGAGGAAGCCGACTCCCGGTAGGCCTCGACGGCACGCCGCAGCGTCCTCGGCTCTCCGGTGCGTTCGAACTCGGCCAGCAGTTGCTCAATGCGCTGCCTCGCCTCTTCGAATGCCATGAATCGGCCCATCGGTGTCGAGAGACGACCGGAAGTGGCACGATCGTAGCGTGCGGGACATTCTTCCGGCGATGCGGCGGATCGGTCGACTCTGTGCAAATCTGGAAGGGGACTCCACCCTTCGAGTGTTGCTGACCGAATCGGGCCTTTCCGACGGCGCGTGGACCCGAATCGTCGAGGCCGTGCGCCGGGGCCAGGCGGACGAACTGATCCCACTGCTGGACGAGCTCGAGGACGCCGCCGCCAACGCCGGTCTCGACGGCGTCACCGGCTCCGCGCGCGAGTACCGGCCGCTGCCGGCGTCCTCCCCGGGCGTGCGGACCGTCAGCGGCTGGCGATGCCCCCACACGCACCCCTGCGGGCGCGCCGAGGTCGGCGCCGACCGGGGGATCGAGCGCCGGTGCGAGCTCACCGGCGACCCGATGGCCTGGGCTCACGTGACCAGCGTGTGAACGGGCTACTCGACCAGCTGGGCAAGAAGGTCGCCGACAGTTGGCTGACCACGCTGCTGCTGCCCGGGATGCTCTGGGTGTGCACGGCTGCGCTGGCCTGGCAGCTGGGCTGGGCGCACGCGCTGGACCCGGGCGCGGCGGAACCCTTGATCCGGTGGCTCGACGGCTCGCGCCCGGCCGGGCAGGGCATCGCCGTGGCGGTGGTCGCGCTGATCGTCGCCGCCGGCGCGGGCCTGACGGCGGCGGGCGTGGCGGCGGTGCTTCGCGGTGTCCGGCCGGTGGCCGCGCGGGGGGCGGTGGCGCGGTGGCTGCGCGCGATCCGGCGACGGCGCTGGGACCGGGCCGGGCGGCTCGCCGAGCGCCTCGAGGCGGACGCGTTGGGCGCCGCCGTCGGCTCGGTGGTCGCCGGACCCGAGATCGCCGAGGCGCGGGCCCGCCAGCACGCCATCGGCCTGGAGAGGCCCGAGCACGCCACCTGGGTGGGCGACCGCCTGCGCGCCACCGCCCTGCGCATCCACCGGGCGTACGGGCTGGACGTCACCGTGGCGTGGCCGCGGCTGTGGGTGGTCCTGCCCGACTCGCTGCGTGCCGATGTCGCCCAGGCACAGGGTTCCTACGCGGCGGCCGGGGTCCTCGTCGGGTGGGCGGTCCTCTATGCCCTGCTCGGCCTCCTGTGGGGCCCCGCGCTGCTCATCGCCTCGGTCGTGCTGGTGGTGGGCGTCCTGCGCGCCCGCTCGGCCACCGAGGTCCTCTGCCAGCTCGTCGAGGCCGCGGTCGACCTCTACGGCGCGGCGTTCGCCGAACAGCTGCGCATACCGTGCGACGGCGCGCTCACCCCCGCCGTCGGCGGCGCGATCGACGAACTGCTGCGCAAGGAGCCGCGCCGGTCAGCGCCGCCAGTCGCCGATCCCGTGCCAGACCGCCTCGACGAGCCGTAGCGTTCCGGGCTCGATCGCGGCGGCCCGGCTGGCCACGGCGCTCATCAGCTCCATGCCGCCATCCCGGTGCAGGCGGTGCCCGAGCGAGCGGAGCTCGACCAGGTCGAGGATCCAGTCCGAGATCTGCCCCTGGTTGAACAGGAGCAGGTCGAGGTGGTCCACCTCCAGCATCAGGCGCCGCTGGGTGGCGGTCAGCGTGCGGGACCGGCGCTCGCCGGCGGTGGCGAGCCCGGCCACCCTACGGGCCGCCCGGTCCAGGGGCGGCTCCTTGACGTTGTCGCCCACCCGTCGGTCCGGCTCGTTCGCCGTCTTGACCAGCTCCGATATCTTCCGGAGGTTGCGCAGGTTGAGCTGGCAGCCGGGGCACCACACGTCGGCGGGGATCGTGATCGCGTAGCCGCACGTGCAGGGCACGGACGTCGTGCCCTTCTTGCTGACGCCGCGCTGGCTGATCATGTGGCCGGCGCCGCATCTCGGGCAGGCGATCGGGAAGGAGACCTCGGGATCCGCGCCGGGCCGGCCGCACTCCGGACATGTGCCTGGGTCGGGGACGTAGTCACCTTCGTTGGCCGCGTAGCGCTCGGCCAGCCTGTCGTTGACGTCCGGTACTAGCCATTCGCACACCGAGCAGAACAGCGCGGCGTCGTAGTGGAAGGAGTGCCGCTCGCACGCGCTGCAGCTCAGGACGCAGGCGCCGTCGTTCTCCACCCTCGCGGCGATGGAGGACACGACGACCTCGGGGCGGGCGGTGAAGCACGCCGGGCAGATCGGATGCACCGCCTCGCACGCGCCCCGATGCGCGAGTGCGCAGATTCCACCGTGCAAAGGACCACACGAGAAGTCATGCGGGGTATGGGGACAGTCCTCGCGCTGGTATGTCATGGGGCACCGTCCGAGGCCACGGGGGGACTAACCCGCTCTCCGCAGCGGTCGCACGTCGGTTGGCGCGGATCGAAAGGCAGGTCCACGACGGGAATCGCACAGTCGACGCACATGAGCCGGCCGCAGCGTCCGCAAATGAGTGCGGTGCCGCGCAGGTTCTCCGGTGTGGAGACGAAAATGGCGCTCTCGTCCATCAGGCGCACGGTGATGTCGGCCCGACAGGAGCCGCATTCGACGACCTGCCCGTTGGCGAGACCGTGGTCCTTCCAGGGTTTCGCGCCGAGCGGTCTCGGCTGTGGCCCGAACGAGGGCGGCGTCCCGGGGACGAAGCGGGGGTGGGCGGGACCGGGGACGAGCCCGCCTCCCTCGGCCACGACCCCGAACACGTCGTTGTCCCTCAGGGCCTCGTCGTGGCGCCGGTGTCCGAGGGCGAACACGACGCGGCGGCTCGCCCAGCCCGCGCCGTAGCGCTCCATGACCTGCTCGGCGATCGCGGCAAGCTCGCCCTCGGACGCGTCGACGACCCCGTCGCACCCGTACGCGATGGCCCCCGTCCGCCGGTCGACCGGGTTCACCCAGCCGCCGAACCGTCGCTCGACCTGCAGCCGATAGTGGAAAGCGGTAGTCATGTGCGCCCACCCGCCCGTGACGTGTCAGCACAACACTCTGCCACGCGGGAGCGCAGAGGGGGACGGCCGAGCGCGGCGGGTCAGATGCGCGGGCTGGCCGGCTGCTGGGTGACCCGTTCGATGTCCTGCGCGGCCGCGCCCAGCAGGTGGTGGCTCAGCTCGGACAGCGCCCTGGCCGTCGCTAGCTCGTCGCCGATCTGGGGCACGTCGCGGTCGGTCGGGTTGCACCGGGCCAGCCCGATCCCGACCAGCTCGCCGGCGTCGCCGCGCAGGCTGGCGACCGCTCGGGTCCTGCCGTCGTGTTCGTCGATCTCGACGGCTATGTTCCAGTGCTTCGTCGCATGCATCTCGCTCACCTCGCCGTGGAGCCGCTCGCACCAGTGTCCCGCCGGAAGGGGCCGGGCGCGTTCCCCCGGTCGAGGCCGATTGGGGCCGGTCAGGCCGGGCGGAGGCGGGTGGACGCGCGGACGATCAGCTCGGGGTCGAACACGACCTGGCGGTGCTCGTGCGCGGGGTCACCGGTGGCCTCGGCCAGCAGCAGCTCGGCGGCGGTGCGGCCGAGCAGGTGCCTCGGCTGGCTGACCGAGGTGAGCGGCACGGCGGCGGCCTGGGCGAACTCGATGTCGTCGTAGCCCACGATGGCCAGGTCGTCGGGCACCCGCAGCCCCAGGCGGACCATCCGCTGCAGCAGGCCGAGCGCCAGCAGGTCGTTGGCGCAGAACGCCGAGGTGGGGCGGCGCGCGGCCGGCAGCCCGGCCAGCCGCTCCCCGGCGCGGCGGCCCTCGGCCACGGTCAGCGCGTCGGTCTCCAGCACGACCAGCGAGGACGGATCCTGGCCGGCCCGCTCCAGCGCGCGCCGGGCGCCCGTCATCCGGTCGTTCACCTGGCCGAGCACGGTGGGGCCGCCGACGAACGCGATCCGGCGGTGCCCGGTGTCGAGCAGGTGGGTCACCGCGAGGTCGCCGCCCAGCACGTCGTCCACGGTGACCGAGCACCTGTCCGGCCCGCCGCCCCGGTCAACCAGGACCAGCGGCGTGCCCCGGCGGGGCAGCAGCTCCAGGCGGGTGTCCTCGGCGTCGATCGGCGTGATCAGCACGCCCTCCACCCGCTGCTCCTCCAGCAGGTCGAGGTACGCGGACTGGCGGGCCTCGTCCTGGCCGCTGTTGCACAGGTACACGGCCAGGCCGGCGGCGTCGGCGGCCTCCTGCACGCCGAGGGTGACGTCGGTGAAGAACGGGTTCGTCGCGTCCAGCACCACGTAGGCCAGCGTGCGGCTGTTGCCGCCGCGCAGTTGCCGGGCCGAGTCGTTGCGCACGAAGCCGAGCGCGGCGATGGAGGCGTGTACGCGCGAGCGGGTGCGCTCGCTGACCCGGTCGGGCCGGTTGAGCACGTTGGACACGGTGCCGAGTGAGACGCCGGCGTGCGCCGCCACGTCCTTCATGCTCGGCGTGCCCGGGTCGGACATCTGACCGCTCCGATCTGTGAAACGTAACAAACCCGGCCGGGTCGTGCGGCGAAGCTTAGCCCAAGGCCCCGGTTCGGCCGCACGGCCGTGAACGACCTTCCGTGGCCGGTAGACACCCCCTTGACGCGGTATCGCCGGCAACCCTACTGTGGCCTGCGCCACGAGTTGAAACGTTTCACTACAACGGGGTGTGGAGGGTGGACATGGCCCGTGCAGAGCCGCCGCTGCTCGCCGTGCGGTCCGTGGCCAAGTCCTTCGGCGCGGTGGCCGCCGTGCGCGACGTCTCGTTCCCGCTGCACGCGGGGGAGGTGCACGCGCTGGTGGGGGAGAACGGCGCTGGCAAGTCGACGATCGTGAAGATGCTGGCCGGCGTGCACGCCCCGGACGCCGGCCGGATCGAGCTGGACGGCGTGGCGATCGAGCTGGGCGAGCCGGCCGCCGCGATCGGCGCCGGCATCGCGGTGATCTACCAGGAGCCGACGCTGTTCCCGGATCTCTCGGTGGCGGAGAACATCCTGATGGGACGCCAGCCCCTGCGCCGTTTCCGGCGGATCGACCGGCGGCGGATGAACGAGGAGGCGGCCGGCTACTTCGCGCGGCTCGGCGTGGCCATCGACCCGGACCGGCCGGCGCGCGGGCTGTCCATCGCCGACCAGCAGATCGTCGAGATCGCCAAGGCGCTGTCGCTGCGCGCGCGGGTGATCGTCATGGACGAGCCGACGGCCGCGCTCACCGCCGTCGAGGTGGCCAGGTTGTTCGAGGTGGTTCGCGCGCTGCGGGAGGGCGGGGCGGCGGTGCTGTTCATCTCGCACCGGTTCGACGAGATCACCGCGCTGTGCGACCGGGTCACCGTGATGCGCGACGGCGCGCTGGTGTCCACCGACCCGCTGGCGAGCGTCACCGTGGACGAGCTGGTGCGGCGGATGGTCGGCCGGCCGCTGGACACGCTGTACCCGGCACGGCGGGCGGAGCCGGGCCCGGGCGAGCCGGTGCTGGAGGTGACCGGGCTGGGCCGGTCCGGGGTGTTCTCCGACGTGTCGTTCACCGTCCGCGCGGGCGAGATCGTCGCGCTGGCCGGGCTGGTCGGGGCGGGGCGCTCCGAGGTAGCGCGCGCGGTGTTCGGGGTGGACCCGCGCGATGCCGGCAGCGTCCGGGTGCACGGGCGGGAGCTGCGCCGGCACGACCCGGTGGCGGCCATGCGCGCCGGCGTCGCCCTGGTCCCGGAGGACCGGCGCCAGCAGGGCCTGGTGCTGGACGCCTCGATCCAGCGCAACGTGGCGGCCACCCGGCTGGGGGCGCTCGCGAGGTACGGGCTGTTGGTCGACGGCGCCGAACGCCGGCACGCCGCGCGCTGGGCGGACCGGCTGCACACCCGCTACGCCGCGCTGTCCGACCCGGTGGGCCGGCTGTCCGGGGGCAACCAGCAGAAGGTGGTGCTGGCCAAGTGGCTGTCCACCGAGCCGAGGCTGCTCATCGTGGACGAGCCGACCCGCGGCATCGACGTGGCCACCAAGGCGGAGGTGCACCGGCTGCTCGCCGAGCTGGCCGCCGAGGGGGTGGCCATCCTGATGGTGTCCTCGGAGCTGCCCGAGGTGCTGGGCATGGCCGACCGGGTGTTGGTGATGCGCGAGGGCCGGCTGGTCGCCGAGCTGCCCAGGGGGCGCGCCGACGAGGAGTCGGTGATGCTCGCCGCGACCGGGGTGGCGGCCGCATGACGGGCGCGGGGGTGCGCGCGGACCGGGCGGCGGAGTCCAGGGTCGGGTTCCTGGTGCGGGCCCGCGAGCTGGGCATCCTGTTGGCGCTGGCCGCCCTGGTCGCGGTCACGGCGGTGGCCAACCCGAGGTTCCTGTCCGCCCAGTCGGTCCAGGACCTGTTGCTCGGCGCCGCGATCATGCTGGTGCTCGCGGTCGGCCAGACGGTTGTGGTCATCACGCGGAACATCGACCTCTCGGTCGGCTCGGTGCTCGGGCTGGCCGCGTTCGCGGTCGGCTCGCTGCTGCGCGCGGCGCCGGGCACGCCGGTGCTGGTGGCGGTGCTGGCCGGGCTCGCGTTCGGGGCGGGGTGCGGGCTGGTCAACGGGGCGTTGGTGCGGTTCGGGAAGGTGCCGGCGCTGGTGGTCACGCTCGGCACGCTGTACGTCTACCGGGGCGTCGGCTACTTCTGGGCGGGCGGCCAGCAGATCAACGCGGACAAGCTGCCGTCCGCCTTCCTCGGCTTCGGCACCGCGACCGTGCTCGGGGTCCCGGTGCTGGTGTTGATCGGGCTCGCGGTGCTGGTCGTCGCGGGCGTGGTGCTGCGCGACTACCGGTGCGGGCGCGAGCTGTACGCGATGGGCTCCAGCCCGGAGGCGGCGCGGCTGGCCGGCATCCCGGTCGGGCGCAGGACGCTGGCGGCGTTCGTGGTCAGCGGGGCGCTGGCCGGGCTGGCCGGGGTGCTGTTCGCGGCCCGGTTCGGCACCGTGGACGCCTCGGCGGGCACCGGGTACGAGCTGAACGTGGTCGCGGCGGTGGTGGTCGGCGGGGTGGCGGTGTTCGGCGGCAGCGGCACGGTGTGGGGCGCGGCGCTGGGGGCGCTGCTGCTCACCACGATCGGCGCCGCGCTGCCGGTGCTCGGGGTGAGCCAGTTCTGGCAGCAGGCGGTGGTGGGCGCGCTGATCCTGGTCGCGATCGGCACCGACCGGGTGGTCGCGGCGCGGATCGCGGCGTCGCTGCGGCGGAGGGAGTCGCATGCGATCTAGGGCCGCACGCCGGCTGGCGTCCTGGGACGTCGCGATAGTGGTCGTGCTCGCGGTGTTCCTGGCCGTCGCCTCGATCACCGTCGACAGGTTCGCCTCCGCGCGCAACGTCTCCTTCCTGCTGCTGGACCTGGCCCCGATCGCGCTGATCGCGCTGCCCATGACGTTGATCATCGTGACCGGCGAGATCGACCTGTCGGTGGCCAGCACGCTCGGGCTGACCAGCGCGGTGCTCGGCGCGCTGTGGGACGGCGGCTGGCCGATGGAGGCGATCGTCCCGGCCTGCCTGCTGCTCGGGGCGGTGCTGGGCGCGTTGAACGGGCTGTTCGTGACGGTGCTCGGGCTGCCGTCGCTGGCGGTCACCATCGGCACCCTGGCGCTGTACCGGGGGCTGGCGTTCGTGGTGCTCGGCGACCGCGCGGTGGCGCAGTTCCCGCCCGGGCTCACCGGGTGGGTGAGCGCCGGCGTCCCGACCCTGTTGTTGCCGCTGCTCGCGCTCGCGCTGGTGTTCGCGGTGCTGCTGCACGCCACGCCGCTGGGCCGGCGGCTGTTCGCGGCCGGTGCGAACGTGGAGGCGGCCCGGTTCACCGGCGTACGGGTGGCCGCCGTCAAGTTCTGGCTGTACGTGGCGTGCGGCGCGGTGTGCGCGCTGGCCGGCGTGCTCTGGACGCTGCGCTACTCCTCGGCCCGCGCGGACAACGGCTCCGGCCTGGAGCTCGCGGTGGTGGCCGCCGTTCTCCTCGGCGGCGTGTCGATCTTCGGCGGTCGCGGCACGCTGTGGGGCGTGCTGGCCGGGGTGCTGCTGCTCACCTCGCTGCAGAACGCGCTGCGCCTGCTCGACGTCTCCACCGAGGCGCTCACCCTGGTCACCGGGCTGCTGCTGATCGTCTCGGTGCTCGCCCCGAACGCGGTGTCCGCGCTGGGCCGCCGCCGTCGGCGCCCGCCTTCCGCGCCGTCAGTTCACCCCACGGCTTCGGCACCGGCAGAGCCGCCGGTGGTCCGGTCCTCCTGAGAGGAGCTGCCATGTCCCCGCTCTCCCTACCTCGTGTGGCGTCGCTCGCGTTCGCGGTCGCGCTCGCCGTGGGTGTCACCGCGTGTGGTGGCACGACGAAAGAGTCCACCGGCTCGTCCGGCCCGCCCACCACGACCGCGGCGGCGAACCCGAACGCGCCGCTCAAGACCGGGCTGAAGGTCGCGTTCCTGCCCAAGCAGCTGAACAACCCGTACAGCGACATCGAGGCCGGCGGCGGCCGGGTCGCGGTGGGCGAGCTGCGCGGCGAGTTCAAGCTGGTCGGGCCGAACGACGCCAGCGCATCCTCGCAGGTCAGCTACGTCAACACGCTGATCCAGCAGCAACAGGACGTGATCGGCATCGCGGCCAACGACCCGAACGCGGTGTGCCCGTCGCTGAACCAGGCGCGCGCCGCCGGGATCAAGGTGGTGGCGTTCGACTCGGACGCGGCCAAGAACTGCCGCGACCTGTTCGTCAACCAGGCCACCACCGCCGGCATCGGCCAGATCCTGGTGTCCATGACCAGGGAGCTGGTCGGCGGCTCCGGGGACATCGCGATCCTGTCCGCCACCCCGAACGCCACCAACCAGAACTCCTGGATCGAGGTGGCGAAGGCCGAGCTGGCCAAGCCGGAGAACTCCGGGCTCAAGCTGGTGACCACCGTGTACGGCAACGACGACGACCAGAAGTCGTTCCAGGAGGCCCAGGGCCTGCTGCAGAGCTACCCGAACCTGAAGGCGATCGTGGCCCCGACCACGGTGGGCATCGCGGCCACCGCCCGGTACGTGTCCGGCTCGGCGTACAAGGGCAAGGTGGTGGTGACCGGGCTGGGCACCCCGAACCAGATGCGCCAGTTCGTCAAGGACGGCACGGTCCAGCGGTTCGCGCTGTGGAACCCCGCCGACATCGGCTACCTGGCCGGATACGCCAGCGTGGCGCTCGCGTCCGGGCGGATCACCGGCGCGGAGGGCCAGAAGTTCGCGGCCGGCAAGCTCGGCGAGTACACCATCGGCCGCGACGGCGAGATCGTCCTCGGCCCGCCGACGGTGTTCACCGCGCAGAACATCGACCAGTTCAACTTCTGATGGCCCGCTACTGCTTCCTGCTGCGGGTCCGGTCCGACCGGCTCGACGAGTACCGGGAGCGGCACCGGGCGGTGTGGCCGGAGATGCTGGCCGCCCTGCGCGACGCCGGCTGGCGGAACTACTCGCTGCACCTGCGCGCGGACGGGCTGCTGGTCGGCTACGTCGAGGCGGACGACCTCGCCGAGGCGCGGGAGGCGATGGCCGTGACCGAGGTGAACGCCCGCTGGCAGGCCGAGATGTCCGAGTTCTTCACCGACCTGGACGGCCGCCGCCCGGACCAGGGCTTCGAGCTGCTCGAGGAGATCTTCCACTTGGAGACCCAGCTGGAGAGGGTGCCGTGAACGACGAGCTGAAGGTGGCGTTGCGCGGGCAGCGGATCGAGACGCCGTCCTGGGCGTACGCGAACTCGGGGACCCGGTTCAAGGTGTTCGCCCAGGCCGGTGTGCCGCGCAACCCGGAGGAGAAGATCGCCGACGCGGCCGTGGTGCACCGGCTCACCGGGGTGGCGCCCACGGTGGCGCTGCACATCCCGTGGGACCGGGTGGACGACTACGCCGCCCTCTCCAGGTACGCCGCCGACCAGGGCGTCGGCCTCGGCGCGATCAACGCCAACGTGTTCCAGGAGGACGACTACAAGCTCGGCTCGGTGACCAACCCGGACCCGGCGGTTCGCCGCAAGGCCATCGACCACCTGCTCGAATGCGTCGACATCATGGACGCGACGGGCTCGCGGGACCTCAAGCTCTGGTTCTCCGACGGCACCAACTACCCGGGCCAGGACTCCGTCCGTGCCCGCCAGGACCGGCTGGCGGAGGCGCTGCGCGAGGTCTACGACCGGTTGGGCGAGCACCAGCGGATGCTGCTGGAGTACAAGCTGTTCGAGCCGGCCTTCTACATGACCGACGTGCCGGACTGGGGCACCGCGTACGCGCATTGCCTGGCGCTGGGCCCGAAGGCGGTGGTCTGCATCGACACCGGCCACCACGCGCCGGGGACCAACATCGAGTTCATCGTGGCGGTGCTGCTGCGGGCCGGACGGCTCGGCGCGTTCGACTTCAACTCCCGGTTCTACGCCGACGACGACCTGATGGTGGGCGCGGCCGACCCGTTCCAGCTGTTCCGGATCATGCACGAGATCGTGTCCGCCGGCGCGCTCGCGCCCGAGGCCGGGATCGCGTTCATGCTCGACCAGTGCCACAACATCGAGCCGAAGATCCCGGCGATCATCCGCTCGGTGCTCAACGTGCAGGAGGCCACCGCGAAGGCGCTGCTGGTGGACGCCGCCGCGCTGGCCGCCGCCCAGTACAGCGGTGACGTGCTCGCCGCGAACTCCGTACTCATGGACGCCTTCGCCACCGACGTCCGACCGCTGCTGGCCGACGTCCGCACCGAGATGAACCTTGACCCCGACCCGGTCGCCGCCTACCACCGCTCCGGATACGCCGAGAAGATCATCGCCGACCGGGTCGGCGGCGAGCAGGCCGGATGGGGCGCTTGACGAACCCGTGAGTGGTTAGCGTTGTCATAGCAACGCTAACCACTCACGGGTCCTGACCAGGGAGGACACGTGATCCGGGAGTTGTTGGCGCGGAGTAACCGTTTGGGTGCGGACCCGCGTACCACGAACTACGCGGGCGGGAACACCTCCGCGAAGGGCTCGGACGTCGACCCCGCCACCGGTGAGACGGTGCCACTGCTGTGGGTGAAGGGCTCGGGCGGTGACCTGGGCACGCTCACCGAGCGCGGGCTGGCGGTGCTGCGGCTGGACCGGCTGCGCGGGCTGGTCGACGTCTACCCGGGGGTGGACCGGGAGGACGAGATGGTGGCCGCGTTCGACTACTGCCTGCACGGTCGCGGCGGGGCGGCGCCGTCTATCGACACCGCCATGCACGGGCTGCTGGACGCGCCGCACGTCGACCACCTGCACCCGGACGCGGGCATCGCGATCGCCGCGGCCGCCGACGGGGAGGCGCTGACCAAGGAGATCTTCGGCGACCGAGTGGTGTGGGTGCCGTGGCGGCGGCCGGGCTTCCAGCTCGGGCTGGACATCGCCGCCGTCGCCGAGGCGCACCCGGAAGCCATCGGGGTGATCCTGGGCGGGCACGGCATCACCGCGTGGGGGGCGACGTCCGACGAGTGCGAGGCCCGGTCGAACGAGATCATCCAGACCGCCCAGCGCTACCTGGACACCCGGGGCGCGCCCGAGCCGTTCGGCCCGGTCCGGCCGGGGTTCGAGCCGCTCCCGCCCGCCGAACGCCGAGAACGCGCCGCCGCCCTCGCCCCGGTGATCAGGGGCCTGGCCTCGACCGACCGCCGCCAGATCGGCCACTTCACCGACTCCGACGCCGTCCTGGACTTCCTGTCCAGGCAGAAGCTCGCGCCCCTGGCCGCCCTGGGCACCTCGTGTCCGGACCACTTCCTGCGCACCAAGGTCCGCCCGCTGGTGCTGGATCTGCCGGCGGTCACGCCGCTGGACGCCGTCGCAGCCAGGCTGCGCGACCTGCACGCCGAGTACCGGGAGGAGTACGCCGCCTACTACCGCCGCCATGCCGACGCCGACTCCCCGCCGATGCGCGGAGCCGACCCGGCGATCGTGCTGGTGCCCGGGGTGGGCATGTTCAGCTTCGGGGCGAACGCCCAGACCGCGCGGGTGGCCGGCGAGTTCTACCTCAACGCGATCAACGTGATGCGCGGGGCGGAGTCGGTCTCGCGGTACGCGCCGATCCCGGAGTCGGAGAAGTTCCGCATCGAGTACTGGGCGCTGGAGGAGGCCAAGCTCGCCCGGCTGCCCAAGCCGAAGCCGCTGGCCGGCCGGGTCGCCCTGGTCACCGGCGGCGGCTCGGGCATCGGGCGGGCGATCGCGCACCGGCTGGCCGCCGAGGGCGCCTGCGTGGTCGTCGCCGACCGCGACGCCACCGCCGCCGCCACGGTCGCCGACGAGCTGGGATCCACCGACACCGCCATACCCGTGACCGCCGACGTGACCTCCGCGACCGACGTCGCCGCCGCGATAAGCACGGCCGCAACGGCGTTCGGCGGGGTGGACATCGTGGTCAACAACGCCGGCCTGTCGGTGTCGAAGCCGCTGCTGGAGACCACCGAGGCGGACTGGGACCTCCAGCACGACGTGATGGCCCGAGGCTCCTTCCTGGTCTCCCGTGAAGCGGCGCGCGCCATGACCGCGCAGGGTACCGGCGGTGACATCGTCTACGTGACCAGCAAGAACTCCGTGTTCGCCGGCCCCAACAACGTGGCATACGGCGCCGCCAAGGCCGACCAGGCGCACCAGGTCCGGCTGCTCGCCGCCGAGCTGGGCGAGCACGGCATCCGGGTCAACGGCGTGAACCCGGACGGCGTGGTGCGCGGCTCCGGGATCTTCGCCGGCGGCTGGGGCGCCCAGCGCGCCGCCGTCTACGGCGTCCCCGAGGACGAGCTCGGCGCGTTCTACGCCCAGCGCACCCTGCTCAAGCGCGAGGTCCTGCCCGAGCACGTCGCCTCGGCGGTGTTCGCGCTGGTCGGCGGCGAGCTGTCGCAGACCACCGGCCTGCACATCCCGGTGGACGCCGGCGTACCGGCGGCGTTCCTGAGATAACCCGAGGGAGGTACCAATGACACGGCGGACCAGGGTCGGGCTGGTGTCCGGCGGGCTGGGCGCGTACTGGCCGCAGTTCCCGGACCTGCTGCCCACGCTGAAGGGCTCGGCGGTGCGGGTGGCCGAGCGGTTGCGCGGGCTGGGCGACGTCGAGGTGGTGGACGTCGGGTTCATCTCCGACGAGCGGGACGGGGCGTCCGCCGCCGAGCGGCTGCGGGTGGCCGGCTGCGACCTGATCGTCGGGTTCCTGACCACGTACCTGACGTCGTCCATGCTGGTCCCGGTGGCGCAGCGGTCGCAGGCGCCGGTGCTGTTGGTCAACCTGCAGCCCACCGAGGCGATGGACCACGAGACGTTCGACACCGGCGCCTGGCTGGCCTACTGCGGGGCCTGCCCGCTGCCGGAGATGGCCAACGCGTTCGCCAGGGTCGGGGTGCCGTTCCGGTCGGTGTCCGGGTACCTGGAGGACGAGCGGGCCTGGGAACGCATCGCCAGGTGGGTGGCGGCGGCCGGGGTGCGCGGCGCGCTGCGGCACGCCAGGCACGGGCTGCTCGGGCACCTCTACCCGGGCATGCTGGACGTGGCCACCGACCTCACCTCGGTACCGGCCCAGCTCGGCGGGCACGTCGAGGTGCTGGAGCTGGACGACCTGCGAGTGCGGGTGGAGCAGGTCACCGACGCGGAGACCGAGGAGCGGATCGCGCACGCCCGCGAGGTGTTCACCGTGGACGAGACGGTCAACGCGGACGACCTCGCCTGGGCCGCGAAGGTCTCGGTCGGGCTGGACCGGCTGGTGGACGACTTCGCGCTGGACAGCCTGGCCTACTACCACCGGGGCCTGAACGGCGAGCAGCACGAGCGGCTGGGCGCCGGGCTGATCCTGGGCGCCTCGCTGCTCACCGCGCGCGGGCTGCCGGCGGCGGGGGAGTACGAGCTGCGCAACTCCATCGCCATGCTGATCATGGACCGGCTCGGCGGCGGGGGTTCGTTCACCGAGCTGCAGGCGTTGAACTTCACCGATGGCGTGGTCGAGATGGGTCACGACGGGCCGGCGCACCTGGCGATCAGCGCGCGGCGGCCGCTGCTGCGCGGGCTGGGGGTGTACCACGGCAAGCGCGGGTGGGGCGTGTCCGTCGAGTTCGACGTGAGGCCGGGGCCGGTCACCACGTTCGGGCTGGGGCAGCGCGCGGACGGCGGGTTTGTCATGGTGGCCGCCGAGGGCGAGGTGGTGCCGGGGCCGCTGCTGCGGATCGGCAACACCACGTCCCGGGTGGACTTCGGCGCCGACCCCGGCGAGTGGACCGACGCCTGGAGCGCCTCCGGGGTCAACCACCACTGGGCGCTGGGCACCGGGCACCGGGCCGGCGAGCTGCGCGCGGTCGCCGACCTGCTCGGGGTGGAGTTCCGCGAGGTACGGGTGTGACCTCGGCGACGGTGGCCGCCGTGGACCTCGGCGGGTCCAGCGGCCGGGTGATGCTCGCGCGCATCGGGCCGGGGGAGCTGGCGCTGTCCGAGGCGCACCGGATCTGGAACGGCGTGGTCCGGGTCGGCGACACCCTGCACTGGGACGCGCTCGGGCTGTACCGGGGGATCCTGGACGGGCTGCGCGCGGCGGGTCGAGCGGCAGGAAGGCTGGACGCGGTCGGGATCGACACCTGGGGGGTCGACTACGGGCTGCTGGACGCCACCGGCGCGCTGCTCGGCAACCCGGTGTCCTACCGGGACGACCGCACCGTCGGGGTGGCGCGGGCCGTGCACGAACGCATCGGCGCCGACGAGCTGTACGCCGTCACCGGCATCCAGGAGCTGTCCTTCAACACCGTCTACCAGCTCGCCGCCGCCGAAGGCTCGCCGCAGCTCACCGCCGCGCGGACCCTGCTCATGCTGCCCGATCTGATGGCCTACTGGCTGACCGGCGAACAGCGCGCGGAGATCACCGTCGCGTCCACCACCGGGCTGCTCGACGCGCGCACCCGCCGCTGGTCCGAGCCGGTCATGCGGCGGGTCGGCATCGACCCCGGGCTGTTCCCCGAGCTGTCCGAGCCGGGCCAGCCGGCCGGCGAGCTGACCGCGCCGCTACGAGCCGAGACCGGCCTTGCCGGGCCGTTGCCGGTGATCACCGTAGGGTCGCACGACACCGCGTCCGCGCTGGTCGGGACGCCGGTCACGGCCGAGCGGTTCGGGTACGTCTCGTGCGGCACCTGGTCGCTGGTCGGGCTCGAACTGGACCGCCCGGTGCTCACCGGGGCCAGCAGGGAGGCGAAGTTCTCCAACGAGCTGGGCGTGGACGGCACCGTCCGCTACCTGCACAACGTGATGGGCCTGTGGCTGCTGTCGGAGTCGCTGCGAACCTGGGGCGGTGCCAACCTGGAGCAACTGCTCGCCGAGGCCGCCCGCCTGCCGCCACTCGCCGCGGTGATCGACCCGGACGCCCCGGAGTTCCTGCCGCCCGGCGACATGCCGTCCCGGATCGCGGCCGCCTGCGCGCGCCTCGACCAGCCGGTGCCCGCGTCCCGAGCGCACACCGTGCGGTGCATCTTGGACAGCCTCGCGCTGGCCTACCGCCGCACGCTGTCCCGGGCCCGCGAGCTGGCCGACCAGGACATCGACGTGGTGCACCTGGTCGGCGGCGGCAGCCGCAACGCGCTGCTCTGCCAGCTCACCGCCGACGCCTGCGAGCGCCCCGTACTGGCCGGGCCGGCCGAGGCCGCCGCGCTCGGCAACGCCCTGATGCAGGCCCGCGCGCTCGACGCCGCGCCCGACTCCCTACCAGGGCTGCGCCGCATGGTGGCCACCGCTCACCAACCGGTCCACTACTCACCGACCGGCGACGCCGCGCGATGGCGGGCCGCCGAACGCCGGCTGACCGGTGCGACCTACTCGGCGAGCTGACCCAGCGAGGTCAGCAGCGTGGTGGGCATGTCGGTGGCGGCTAGCAGCTCGCGCTCCAGCTCGGTCAGCTTGCCGCTGACCCGCCGGTGCGCGGCGCGTCCCCTCGGGCTCAGGTAGACCCGGACCCGGCGGCGGTCGGCGGAGTCCACCTCGCGGAAGGCCAGGGCGGTCATGACCAGGCGATCCACCACCCTGGTCAGGGTGGGGCCGGTCAGCCGGGTGTCGGTGCCCAGCTCGGTCATGGTCGAGCCCCGCGAGCCGGCCAGTGCGTCGAGCACCAGCCACTGGTCTAGGGTCAGGCCCGCTTCCTTGAGCGTCGGCTCGACGCGGGTGGCGATCGTGCGGGTGGCCCTGGAGAGCGCGCGAACGAGTGAACCTCCGGTATCCACTGGTGCGCCCATTCGCCGACCCGCCTTCGCCCTTGTGTAAATGCTAGTTCATTGTAAGACTTCCGCCTGAAAGTAAGTCAGTGACGACGAACCCGGCCTCGGCCAGTACGGGAGGCGGTCACGTGAGCGTCGCCACCCGGGAGCGCAACCGCGCTGACACCTGGCGCGTCGCGATGGTCATTCCGCTGCAGGGGCCGGCCGGCCTGTTCGGCCCGTCCTGCGAGGCCATCAGCGACCTGGCCGTGCACGAGCTCAACCAGGCCGGCGGCATCCTGGGCCGGCGCGTCGAGGTCGAGATCGTGGACGGCGGGGCACGCCCGGAGCGGGTCGCGGCGGAGCTGGACCGGCTGGTGTGCGCCGGGCGGGTGGACGCGGTCACCGGCTGGCACATCTCCTCGGTGCGCCACGCGCTCGCGCCGGTCCTCGCCGACCGGGTGCCCTACGTCTACACCTCGCTCTACGAGGGCGGCGAGCGCCGTGCCGGCATCTACTGCTGCGGCGAGGTGCCCCGGTTCCAGATCCGCCCGGCGCTGCGCTGGCTGCGCGACAACCTCGCCACCCGGCGCTGGTTCGTCATCGGCGACGACTACGTCTGGCCGCGCGGGTCGTCGGCAGCCGTGCGGCAGTACGCGCACGAGCTGGACCTGGACATCGTGAACGAGACGTTCGTCCGCCTCGGCTCCGGCGATGTTGCCCAGATGGCGGAGCGGGTCGCCGCGAGCGGCTGCGACGGCGTGCTGATGCTGCTCGTCGGGCAGGACGCGGTGGACTTCAACCGGCGCTTCGCCGCGCTCGGGCTGCAGGAGCGGATCGTCCGGTACAGCCCGCTGATGGAGGAGAACATGCTGCTGGCCAGCGGCGCCTCCGCCACCAGGAACCTGTTCGTCTCCGCCGCGTACTTCCGCTCGCTGGTCACCGCCGACGCCATGGACCTGGTGGGCCGCTATGTCGGCCTGCACGGCCCGAGCGCGCCGCCGCTGAACAACATGGCCGAGTCCTGCTACGAAGGCATGCACACGATGGCCGAGGTGGCCGGCCGGGCCGGCAGCGCCGACCTGCGCGAGCTGAACGCGGCCATCGACGGCGTGGCCTACCACGGCCCGCGCGGCACCATCGAGTTCCGCGGCCCGCAGGCCGCCCAGCACGTCTACCTCGCCGTCGCCGACGGCTACGACTTCGAGGTCATCACCCGGCTCTAGCCTCGCCGCCCGGCAACGCCGCCCCCGCACCCCACCCTGACCGACGTTTCCGCTGGTCACCACCCGTGAGTGGTTAGAGGTGCCATAGCACCTCTAACCACTCACGGGTTCTGAGCTGGGGGTTTAGGCGCCGGGCTGGGTGAGGTAGCGGGGGTTGGCGACGGTCAGTTTGGAAACGGTGAGGGCGTCCGTCACGAAGCCCTGAGCTCGTGGCGTGGGCTCCCGTAGGTCCGCAACCGCCACCCACGCCGCCCTTGACGAGCCCTCGCTGTCTCATTACTTTCATCTGGAATTATTCCGGCTGGTGCTGAACGGAGGCGCCGGCGTCCGCTGACAGGGAGGTTGGCCATGGGTAACGTCGGCTTGCTCTACGTCGGGGCGGTGCTGCTGGTCAACGGCGTGATGATGTTGGGAGGGATACCGCCGCGCTCGGCCGCGGTGCTCAACCTGTTCGTGGGTGCGCTGCAGTGCGTCACCCCGACGGTGCTGATCCTCCAGGCCGGCAAGGACACCGACGCGATCCTCGGCGCCGCCGGGCTGTTCCTGTTCGGGTTCACCTACCTCTACGTCGGCATCGTGAACCTGGCCGGCCTGGAACCGGAGGGCATCGGCTGGTTCTCGCTGTTCGTGGCGGTCGCCGCGGTGGTGTACGCGGGGTTGAACTTCGCCCGCCTCGGCGACCCGGTGTTCGGCGTGATCTGGCTGTCCTGGGCGTTCCTGTGGGCGCTGTTCTTCGTGGTGCTCGGGCTCGGCGTGACGCGCCTGACCCGGTTCACCGGCTGGGCGGTGGTGCTGCTCAGCCAGCCGACCTGCACGGTGCCCGCGTTCCTCGGGATGACCGGCGGCTACAAGTCGACCGGAGGGCTCGCGCTGCTCGCCGCCGTGATCCTCGTGGTGCTGGTGGCGCTGGCCGCCGTGCTGAGCCGGCGTGGCCAGGACCGGGCCGAGGCGGCCTCGGGGTCGGCGGTACCGGCCTGAGGCCTGAGGCCGGACAGACAGACGTCTTGATCAAGTAGAAACGAGTAGGGAGAGAACGCTCATGCGACATGGTGACATCTCCGCGAGCCCGGACACCGTGGGTATTGCGGTGGTCAACTACAAGATGCCTCGGCTGCACACCAAGGACGAGGTGCTGGACAACGCCCGCAAGATCGCCGACATGCTGGTGGGCATGAAGACGGGCCTGCCCGGGATGGACCTGGTGGTGTTCCCGGAGTACTCCACCCAGGGCATCATGTACGACCAGGACGAGATGTACGCGACGGCGGCGACGATCCCCGGCCCGGAGACCGACATCTTCGCCGCCGCGTGCCGCGAGGCCGACACCTGGGGCGTCTTCTCGATCACCGGTGAGCAGCACGAGGACCACCCGAACAAGCCGCCGTACAACACCCTGGTGCTGATCAACAACCACGGCGAGATCGTGCAGAAGTACCGCAAGATCCTGCCGTGGTGTCCGATCGAGGGCTGGTACCCGGGCGACTCGACGTACGTGACGGTGGGGCCGAAGGGCCTGAAGGTCTCGTTGATCATCTGTGACGACGGGAACTACCCGGAGATCTGGCGGGACTGCGCGATGAAGGGCGCCGAGCTGATCGTGCGCTGCCAGGGGTACATGTACCCGGCCAAGGACCAGCAGGTGCTGATGGCCAAGGCGATGGCGTGGGCGAACAACTGCTACGTGGCGGTGGCCAACGCGGCCGGGTTCGACGGGGTGTACTCGTACTTCGGCCATTCGTCGATCATCGGGTTCGACGGGCGGACGCTGGGTGAGACCGGTGAGGAGGAGTACGGCATCCAGTACGCGCAGCTGTCGCTGTCCGCGATCCGGGACGCCCGCGAGTACGACCAGTCGCAGAACCACCTGTTCAAGCTGCTGCACCGGGGTTACTCCGGGGTGCACGCGGCCGGTGACGGCGACAAGGGGGTGGCGGACTGCCCGTTCGAGTTCTACCGCAGCTGGGTGACCGACGCGCAGAAGACGCGGGAGAACGTGGAGGCGATCACCCGCCGCACCGTGGGCGTGGCCGACTGCCAGGTCGGTGACCTTCCGGTGGAGAAGACGCTGCAGGCCTGACCCGCACCAAGGGGGTCACAGAGAAGGGAACCCATGCCGTACCTCTCGGACATGTACCACGACCAGAACCGGCGTCGGCGCGCCGAGCGGGACGGCAGCGATAACGGGGCAGACGGGGCGCCGGTGGCCGCCGAGGCGCGGCGGCCACCGGGCTCCTTCGACGCGTCGGCGGTGGCGCGGCGGCTGAGCGCGCGGGTGATCGGCCAGGACCACGCGGTGGCCGCCGTGGTCCGGGCGCTGGTGCTGGCCCGCGCCGGCGCGCACGACCCGGACCGGCCGCTGGCCAACCTGCTGCTGGTCGGGCCGACCGGGGTGGGCAAGACCGAGCTGGTCCGGCGGGTGGCAGCCGAGCTGCGCTCCGGGCCGGACGACCTGTGCCGGGTGGACATGAACGCGCTGGCCCAGGAGCACTACGCGGCCTCCTTCAGCGGTGCCCCGCCCGGCTACGCCGGGAGCAAGGAGGCGTTCAGCCTGTTCGACCCCACCACCGTGGAGGGCGACCCCTACACGCCGGGGATCGTGCTGTTCGACGAGGTGGAGAAGGCGCACCCGACGGTGCTGCGCGCGCTGCTGCACGTGCTGGACAGCGGCACCCTGCGCCTGGCCAGCGGCCAGAAGACCATCTCGTTCCGCAACACGTTCGTGTTCCTCACCTCCAACCTCGGCTCCGCCGAGCTGGCCCGCCGCCGAGGCGCGCGGTGGCGCCGGGTGCTGGACCGCGCCGGCCGGCCGCTGCGCCTGGACGGCGTGGCCGGCCGGCTGGCCGCGAAGGGGAACGACGCCGCGGTAGGGGACGCGCTGCGCGGGTTCTTCGACCCGGAGTTCCTCAACCGCATCGACGAGACGGTGGTGTTCGAGGAGCTGGACCGCCCGGCGTGCGCCCGCATCGCCGCCGCCGAGACCGAGCTGCTGACCAGGCGGCTGCGCCGGCGCGGGGTGGAGCTCACCGTCGACGAGGCGGTGGTGGCGCTGCTCGCCGAGTCCGGCTTCGACCCGGTGTACGGCGCGCGGGGCCTGCGCCGGGAGCTGCGCACCCTGCTGGCCACCCCGGTCGCGGAGGAGCTGCTGCGGGTGCGCCCCTCGGGGACCGATCAGGTACGGATGACCGCGACCGTCCGCGACGGCCAGGTCTGCGTCGGCGCGGTTGACGCCGAGGGCTAGGGCAGCTTCACCGAGTCGGTCGGGGCGCGCAGATCCTCCAACAGCTCCACCTGGCCGGACAGCACGCCGGTCAGGATGCGCCGCGCCACCGCCAGCAGCTCCGCCACGTACGGGCTGGTCAGCGAGTAGTAGACGGTCGAGCCCGACTTGCGCGTGGTCACCAGCCCGGCGCGGCGCAGCACCGCGAGCTGCTGGGACAGGTTCGCCGCCGGGGTGCCGACCTCGGGCAGCATCTCCGCCACCGCGTGCTCGCGCTCGCTGAGCAGCTCCAGCACCCGGATCCGGGCAGGATGGCCTAGCGTCTTGAAGAACTCCGCCTTGAGCTGGTAAAGGGGCCTGGTCACCTGACGCCCTCCAGACCGATCTGGGCAGGTGGTGCCATAGTTGTTAACCTTAGCAACTTCGAAAGAGCGCACCCTCTCAATAGACTAGACGACTTCCGGGGTCGGTCCGCGAGACGCTCCCCATGGAGGCCGAGATGCCTGAGCCACCGGTGGCCCAGCTGATGCATCGACGCGTGATCACGGCCGTGCCGGACACCCCGTTCAAGGAGCTGGCCGGCCTCATGATCACTCGGGACCTCGACGCGCTGCCGGTGATCGACCCGGCCGGTCGCCCGCTCGGCGTGGTGACCGAGGCCGACGTGCTCGCCAAGCTCGAGTTCCACGGCGGTACCGACTACCCGCCGCTGCTGGCCAGCGGGCGCTGCCGTAGCCGATGGCGCAAGTCCGCGGGCCTGACCGCCGCCGAGCTGATGACCACGCCGGCGGCCACTGTCGGCGTGGACGAACCGGTGCACGTGGCGGTGCGGGCGCTGGCCACCCACCGGGTGCGCCGGCTGTGCGTGGTCTCCGGGGAGGGCCGGCTGGTCGGCATGATCGCCCGGCAGGACGTGCTGCGGGTGTTCCTGCGGGGCGACGGGGTCATCAGGGCCGACGTCGAGCACGAGCTGCGCGAGATCGTCGACGGCTCGGACGAGGTCGGCGTCGAGATCGCGGACGGCGTGGTCACGCTGTCCGGCACGCTGTCGCTGCGCAGCGCCACCGAGCACGCCGGCCGGGTCACGCACCACGTCCCCGGCGTCATCGCGGTGCACAACAACCTGCGCTACGACATCGACGACCTGGTCATCACCGGGCTCTGAGCGCCGGCCCTACCCGGCCTGGCGCGGGCCGACCAGCGCGAACACCTCGTCCAGCAGCGCGCCGGGCTCGCGGACCGGGCCGCACAGCCAGTGCCGGCACATCACGTCGAACGCCCCGAGCGCGCCGGTCACCAGGGTGTCCGCCTCCAGCGCGGTGCGCGTCCTGGGGGCCACCGCCTCGGTGAGCAGGCGGCGCCAGTGCTCCTGCTTGTCCTGGTGGCGCGCGCGCAGGGTGGGCGTGCGGTGGATCAGTTCGAGCAGCGCCACCGCCTCCTTCGGCCGCGCCAGGAAGCCCTCGATCAGCACGTCGAACCCGGCGCGCAGCGCCGTCCAGGCGTCCTCCTCGGCGGGCCGGGCCGCCACCGCGGCGGCCAGTTGCTCGCCCACTTCGTAGAGGAAGCCGAGCACGGTGTCCTCTTTGGACGGGAAGTACCGGAAGAAGCTGCGCCGGGACAGGCCTGCGGCCGCCGCGATGTCCTCCACGGTGGTCTGCTCGAAGCCGTGCTTCAGGAACAGCCCGAACGCGACCTCGGCGATCTCCGCGCGGACCGCGCGCCGGGCGCGAGCGCGCAACCCGCCGGGACCGGACACGCTTCTCAGTGTAAACCGAGACACTGGAGGCCGTACGTGACACCGAGTGCCATAATGGCCTCCACGGCACCCGATCCGGCACGCGGAGGCAGTCATGAGCCGAGGACACTGGACAGACGCGGACATCCCCGACCTGACCGGCAGGACCGCCATGGTGACCGGCGCCAACGCCGGGCTGGGCCTGCACGAGGCGCGGCAGCTGGCCCGGCACGGCGCGCACGTGCTGCTCGCCGCGCGCAACCGGGACCGGGGCCGGGCGGCGCTCGAACGGCTGGCCGCCGAGGTGCCCGCCGAGCGACTGGAGCTGGTCGCGCTCGACCTGGCCGACCTGGAGTCCGTGCGCGCGCTGGCCGCCGACCTGACCGGCCGGCTGTCCCGGCTCGACCTGCTGCTGAACAACGCGGGCGTGATGGCGGTGCCCGAGCGGCGGGAGACCGCGCAGGGCTTCGAGCTGCAGTTCGGCACGAACCACCTCGGCCACTTCGCGCTGACCGGGCTGCTGTTGCCGCTGCTGCTGCGCACCGAGGGCAGCCGGGTGGTGACCATGAGCAGCTTCCTGCACCGCCTCGGCCGGCTCGACCTGGACGACCTGCAGAGCGAGCGCCGCTACAGCCCGTACGGCGCCTACAACGCGTCCAAGCTCGCCAACGCGGTGTTCACCGTGGAGCTCGACCGGCGGCTGCGCGCGGCGCGGGCCGGCGTGCTCAGCATCGGCGCGCACCCGGGGTACAGCGCCACCGAGCTGCAGTCCAGCGGCCCCCGGATGGGCGGTGGCGGGCTGTTCGGGCGGTTGAACGCGCTGGTCACACCGGCGGTGACGCCGCTGATGGCGCAACCGGCCGCGCGCGGTGCGCTGCCGGCGCTGCGGGCGGCGGTGGACCCGGCGGTCACCGGCGGTGAGTACTACGGGCCGCACCTGCCCGGCGAGATGCGGGGCTACCCGGTGAAGGTGGCCTACCGGCGCGCGGCCCACGACCCGGGACTCGGCACCGGGCTCTGGGACGCCTCGGTGGCGCTCACCTCCGTCGACTACGCCGAGCTGGCCGGCGTCTCGGACCGGCCCACGGAGGAATGATCAACGCACGCCATTCCCGCGGGGCCGTATTTTCTCGGCGCCGCACTTGTTTCGGCCCCGTAGTCGGCCTCGGCGGAGTGGACGAGATCGGCAATGTGAGTGGCGAACTCGGGCCACAGTTGCCGGGGCACCCGCAGCCGCCGCGGCGCCGGGGTGCGGTCGCCGGAGGCCACCACCGCGAGCCGGGTGCGCGGCGTGGATGCCGAGCGCGTCGAGCAGGCCGACGGCGTCGGCGGCCATGTGCGAAAGCGCTCGCGAGCACAGTTCAATCGGGGTTGAAGCGTTGGCGGAATAGCGTGACGGCATGCCGGGAGACGCGGATCTGGCCCGCCTGGGGTCGCTGCTGGCCGACCGGACCAGGGCGACCATGCTGCTGGTCCTGCTGGCCGGCCGCCCCCAGTCGGCGTCGGCGCTGGCCAGCGCGGCCGGGGTGTCCGCGTCGCTGGCCAGCGCGCACCTGCGCAAGCTGGTCGAGGGTGGCCTGATCGTCGTCGAGCCGGTCGGGCGGCACCGGTTGTTCCGGCTGGCCAACGCGGTCGCCGACGCGCTGGAAGGGCTGTTGCTGCTGGCGCCGGAGGGCTCGGTGCGTTCGCTGCGCGGCGCGGTCTACGGCCGCAACCTGCGCCGCGCCCGGCTCTGCTACGACCACCTTGCCGGCACCGTGGGGGTGGCGGTGAGCGAGGCGATGCTGCGACGCGGGCTGCTGGCCGAGTGCCCGGACGGCTACGCGGTGACCGAGGGCGGCGCGGCCGGGCTGCGCGAGCGGGGCGTCGAGGTGGCCCGGCTGGAGCGGCTGCGCCGACCGCTCGCACGGCCCTGCATGGACTGGAGCGAGCGCCGCAACCACCTCGCCGGCAGCCTCGGCGCCGCGCTCATGTCGCGGTTCCTGGAGCTGCGCTGGCTGCGCCCGCACGAGGCCAGCCGGGTGGTCAGCCTCACCGCCGAGGGCCGGCGCGGCCTGCGGGACTGGTTGGAGATCGAGATCGAGGAGACGGCATGACGGAGCCGACGGACGGCGTGCGGGCGCTGGCGGTGGACATCTTCGGCACCACCGTGGACTGGTGGACCGGGGTGACCGGGCAGGTGGCCGAGGTGGCCGCCGAGCGCGGCGTGGCGCTGGACGCCGGCGAGGTGGCCGACGCCTGGCGCGAGCTGTACCTGCCGTCGATGGCCAGGGTGAACGACGCCGCCCGGCCGTGGGCGTACCTGGACACGCTGCACCGCGAGTCGCTGGACGAGCTGCTGGTCCGGTTCGGCGTGGACGGCGCGTTCGACGAACCGTCCCGGCGGCGGCTGGTGCGGGCCTGGCACCGGCTGCCGGCCTGGGACGACGTGGCGGAGGGGCTGGCGCGGCTGCGAACGCGCTACCAGGTGGTGGCGCTGTCCAATGGTGGGTTCGCGCTGCTCACCGCCATGCTCAAGGCCGAGGGCCTGGACTTCGACGCGATCATCTCGGCGCAGAACGCGCGCGCCTACAAGCCCGACCCCCGCGCCTACCGCGAGGCAGTCGAGCTGCTCGACCTCGCCCCAGACCGGGTGCTGATGGTCGCCTGCCACCGCTGGGACATCGACGGCGCCCGCCGCGCCGGGCTGCGGACCGCGTTCGTGGAGCGTCCCCGGGAAAAGGGACCGCATCGTACGGCCGACCTTGCCGCCGATACGGCGAGCGACGTCAAAGTCGGCGACTTCGTCGAGCTGGCCGCGGCCCTGGGCTGCTGAACCGGTTCCGGCCGCCGTCGGAAAAGTATCCCCTTCTCATGTGGGGCCGTTTCCGGAAAGATCGCCCCCATGTTCCAGTTCGCTGTCGAACCGGCGGATCTTTTCGCCGAGCGTTCTCGCCAGTTCGTCGGCTGGGGCATCCCGGAGCAGATAGTCGACCGGGTGCGGGCGAACGTCGACCACATGTGGGGCGACGAGCCGTCGGCGTGGGTGCCGGCGTGGTCCGAGCAGGCCCGGGCGGCACAGGTCCGGCGCGCCTGGCTGACCGCGGCGCTGTGCTGGGGCGCCGCCCGGTTCCCCTGCATGGCCGCGCCGCGCCAGCGGGACGCGTACCAGAACCAGCTCGACTGCTACCAGCGTGCCAGCCGCAAGGTGCCGGCGACCTTCCTGCGCTGGGTGCTGGACGTGCCGTACCGGGGCGAGACCACCCCGGTGGCCGTGCACGTCTGGCGACGGCCGGGCGTGTTCGGGCGGTCGCTGCTGGTGATGTGCGGAGGAGTGGACACCTGGAAGGTGGAGCTGCACCGGGCCGCGCTGGCCGGCGCCCTGCTCACCGGGATGACCGTCGCGGTGCTGGACATGCCCGGCACCGGTGAGTCTGCCGTGCCGCTGGCCGCCGACGCCGACGAGATCCTGGCCGGCGCGGTGGAGCAGCTCGCGGACCGGCTCGGAGCCCGGCGCACGGCGTTCTTCGGGATCAGCTTCGGCGGTCACTGGGCCGCCAAGCTCGCCCTCACCGGCCGGGTGGACGCCGCGGTGGACCTGGGCGGTCCGGTCGGTGCCGGGGTCGGCGGCGTCGACCTGGACGCGCTGCCGAACGGGATGGCAGGTGTCGTGGGCAACGCGCTGTGGCTGACCGGGCCGCCGAACCGCGCCGAGCGGGCCCGGTTCGCCGACGAGTTCTCGCTGCGCCGCCAGGGCCTGCTCGACACCTCGACGTCGGTGCCGCTGCTGGTCGTCAACGGCACCGCCGACCAGTACATCCCGGCCGAGGACGCCACCGTGTTCACCACCTGGCGCAACGCCACCGTCTGGCTCGTGCGGGGCGCCACCCACTGCGCCGCGGAGCACCTGCCGCGCGTGCTCCCGGCCGCCCTGACCTGGGCCAGGGCTCAGCTCGAACCCGCCTCGCGCACCGCCACCAACGCGGCCCGGCTCGCCCAGCTCCCGCTCACCCCGTTGCTCGCGCAGACCCAGGAAGTGATGGCGCGATGGCATCCGGACTGGTCTCACTGAGGGTTATTCACGCTCCTGGCGTGAGGGCGGGCCAGAGGTGGCGGGGAGGCGGCGGATGAACACAGCTCGTCCGAGTGGCTGGATCAGGCGGTTTGATCGCCGGAGGCGATTCGTGAATAACCCTCTGACTGTGAATCACTGACAGCGCGAGCCACCGACCGCTCGGCGGCATCCCTGTCGTCCCCGAGGCCGACCAGCAGGTTGGTGCCCAGCGGCAGCAGGATGTGCGCGAGGCCCTCGTCGAGGTGGGCCAGGCGCCCGGACAGCTCCAGCGTGACGAAGCCGTGCAGGACGCTCCACAGCTGCCCGGCCGTGTGCACCGGGTCGCCGGCCCGCAGCCGCCCGGCGCGGATGGCCCGGTCCGCCGCGTTCACCAGGTGGTTGTAGGCGCCCTTGGCGTCCTCCGCGTCGCCGAGCCCGGGGACGGCCTCGGTGGCGGACTCGGCCGGCCGGTAGCCGCCGGGCGCGGACAGCCCGAACATCAGGTCGTAGAGGTGCGGGTTGCGGTGCGCGGCGGCGCGGTAGGCGAGGGCCAGCCGGCAGATGTCCGCGATCGGGTCGTCGGACAGCTCCACCGTCGCCAGCTCGGCCTCGAGCTGGAGGAACCCCTCGGTCAGCACCGCGCGCAGCAGCTCCGGCATCCCGCCGAAGTAGTGGTAGACGGCGGTGGTGGAGGTGCCGATCTCGGCGGCCACCCGGCGGGCCTGCACCGCGGCCGGGCCCTCCTCGGCGAGCAGGCGCACGGTGGCGTTCACCAGTTGGGCGGGAACGCCGGCTGAGGCGCCCGCGGGGGTAGGCACGATCGTCACTCCTCGGAACGGTTCGTCGTGCTCATTCTATAACACGGTTACAGTGATTGTCGGACGTCCGTAGTGAAGGTCCGACGGTAGGCGCTGGGGGAGGTGCCCACCGTCCGGGTGAAGTGGTGCCGGAGGTTGGCCGGGCTGCCCAGCCCGCAGTTCTCGGCGATGCGGGCGACCGGGAGCGTGGTGGTCTCCAACAGCGGGTGTTGCGGGCGCGCGCGGTGGGTGCGGCATGAGCGGCGTCAGCGGCTCACGGCCGGCGGCGAGGCACGTGCTGCTCGGCGTGTTCGTCCTCGGCGTGGTCGTCTACATCGTCGCGCCGATGGCCATCGTGGTGGTGAACTCGTTCAACTCGGTCGCCTACCAGCAGTTCCCGCCGCCGGGCTGGTCGGGAAGGTGGTACGAGAACCTGGCCGAGCAGGACTCGTTCCGCTCCGCCGCCGCGTACAGCCTGCTGCTCGGCGTGGTCTCCTCGGCGGTCGCGCTGCTGGTCGGCACCATGGCGGCCTACGCGCTGACCCGGCGGCGGGTGGCCGGCCGCGCGCTGTGGCAGGCCGCGCTGCTGTCGCCGATCGTGGTGCCCAAGATCGTGCTCGGGGTCGGGCTGTTCATCTTCTTCGCGCGCATCGGGGCCTACGGCAGCTTCGCCGCGCTCGCCCTGGCGCACGCGCTGATCTCGCTGCCGTTCGTGGTCGCGCTGCTCACCGCCGCGCTGCTGGGCACCGACCCGAGCCTGGAGGAGGCCGCGCGCGACCTCGGGGCGAGCGCGGTGGGCGCGTTCGCGCGGGTGGTGCTGCCCCGGGTGTGGGTGCCGATGGTGGTCGCCGGGCTGTTCGCGTTCATCACCTCGTTCGACCAGCTGGAGTCGACGATCTTCCTGACCCGGCCGGGCAGCACCACGCTGCCGATCGAGATGTACGACTACACGCTCAAGTACCAGGACCCGACGGTCGCGGCGCTGTCCACGCTGGTCATCGCGCTCGGCGTGGTGATCGTCGCGGTGGTCGGCCTGCTGCTGCGGCGGGGTGAGGCGATCGGCGCGCTGCGGCGCGTCCAGAGAAGCCTAGTCACATCCGGAGCTGAGGGCGGGCCGGAGGTCCGTCCGAAGGTCCGGACAGGCGAGACGAGCGGGGTCGGGACCGTACAGCAGTTGTGAATAGGCCTCTCTTGAAGGAGGCGCAGAGAGGGGTCATGAAATGACAGTCGCCGTGGCGGCGCTCGACGAGGCGCGGATGATGGCGCACGTCGAGGAGTTCGCGCGCTGGACCAAGCACGCCGGGACCGAGGGGGAGCGCGCCAGCCTCGGCTACATCGAGCGCGAGCTGAGGTCGTACGGGTTCGCCACCCAGTTGATCGAGCATCCCGCGTACATCAGCCTCCCGGTCCGGGGCGGCGTGCGGTGGGACGGCGGCTCGGTGGACGGCGGCACCCACTCGTTCTCGCGCTCCAGCGGGCCGGACGGGGTGAGCGCGCCGCTGGTGGCGGTCGGGGCGGGGCGGGCCGACGACTACGCGGGACTGGACGTGCGCGGCAAGGTCGTGCTGGTCGACGGCGTGCCCGGGCCGGCCACCACGCTGGAGGCCGGCCGGCGGGGCGCGTTGGCCCAGGTGCACGTCTGCCCGCACGAGCACCACCACGAGATGTGCTTGTCGCCGGTCTGGGGCAGCCCGGACGACCAGCGGCTGCGCGAGCTGCCGGACACGGTGGTGGTCTCCGTCGGGGCGCCGGACGGGCAGCGGCTGCGCGACGCGCTGGCGGCGGCGGGCGACGAGCCGTTCGTGGTCACCGTCGACGCGGAGGTCCAGACCGGCTGGCGGTCGACGCCGATCCTCATCGCGGACCTCGTCCGGGCCGACGACGAGCCGTTCGTGCTGTTCAGCGGCCACCACGACACCTGGCACCACGGCGTGATGGACAACGGCACCGGCAACGCCACCATGCTGGAGGTGGCGCGGGCGTGCGCGGAACGCCGCGGCGAATGGCGCCGGGGGCTGCGCCTGGCGTTCTGGTCCGGGCACTCCCAGGGCCGCTACTCCAGCTCGGCCTGGTACGCCGACCACCACTGGGAGGAGCTGGAGCGGCGCGCGCTCGTGCACGTCAACGTGGACTCCACCGGCGGCATGGGCAACACCGTGGTGTGCGACGCCACCTCCTCGGCGGAGCTGGCGCACCTCGCGGAGGAGGCCCTCTACGCCGAGTCGGGCCAGCACTACTCCGGGCGGCGGATGCACCGCGCCGGCGACCAGTCGTTCTGGGGCATCGGCGTGCCCGCGCTGTTCGCCAACATGAGCGAGCAGCCCGCGTCCGAGGAGCCCAGCGCATGGTCCATGGTGCTCGGCTCGGGCGGCCCGGCCAGGGCGGGCGCGGGCACCGGCTGGTGGTGGCACACCCCGTACGACACCGCCGACAAGATCGACCCCGAGCTGCTGGCCCGGGACACCCGCATCTACCTGCACGCGGTCTGGCGGCTGCTCACCGACCCGGTGCTGCCGCTGGACTACGCGGCCTCGGCGCGGGCGCTGCGCGACACCCTGCTCGAACTGGCCGGCTGCGCCCAGGGCCGGTTCGACCTGTCGCTGCCGCTGCGCCGGGCCGAGGAGCTGCTGGAGCGGGCCGAGGCGTTCGCGTCCGCTCGGGTCCCCAACGAGAACGAGGACGACATCGCGCGCGCGAACGCCACGCTGGTGGCGTTGAGCCGGGTGCTCGTACCGCTGGACTACACCGCCTGTGACAGATTCGACCACGATCCGGCGCTGTTCCTGAGCCCGCTGCACCCGCTGGCCGATGTGACGGCGCTGGCCGCGATGGAGCCGGGCAGCGACGAGTTCCTGTTCCTGGAGTCCCGGCTGGTGCGCGCCCGCAACCGGGTGGCGTTCGCGCTGCGCGCCGCGTGCGACGTCCTCGCCTGAGGAGGTGACCATGCTGCTGTTGGAAGGAAGGACGGCGCTGGTCACCGGCGCGGGCGGGCGGCTGGGCCGGCGGATCGTGGCCCGGCTGGCCGCCGAGGGCGCCTCGGTGGCCGCGCTGGACCTCGACCGCGAGGCCGCCGAACGAGCCCCGGCCGCCCGCTCCTGCGCCGTGGTGGCCGACGTCCGCGACCCCGACGCCGTGGAGAACGCGGTGGCCGCCGCCGAGAACGAGATCGGCCCGCTGGACGTGCTGGTCAACGCGCACGGCATCTTCCCGAACCGCCCCGTCCTGGACATCACGGCGCCGCGGTGGGACGAGGTGTTCGCGGTCAACGTGCGCGGCACCATGCTGGCCTGCCAGGCCGTCGCCCGGCGCTGGGTCGAGCGCGGCACCCGGGGCGCGATCGTGACGATCAGCTCCGGCGCGGCCACCTCGGCCAGGGCCGGCGGGGCGCACTACGCCGGCTCCAAGGCGGCGGTGAACATGCTCGTCCACACCCTGGCCATCGAGCTGGGTCCGCACGGCATCCGGGTCAACGCGGTGGCCCCCGGCCTGGTCCTGGACGAGGTGCTGACCTCCGGCGAGGGCCAGCCGCCGTACTTCGAGGCCATGCTGCGCGCCACCCCGCTGCGCCGCACCGGCGACGCCGACGACGTGGCGCAGGCCGTCGCGTTCCTCGCCTCCGACCGCTCGGCGTGGACCACCGGCGCGATCCTGGAGGTCACCGGCGGCTCGCACTGCGGACGCACCCACGTGCCGTACTCCGGAGACCTGCAATGAGGCTCACCGTCGTCGGCGCCGGCGCGATCGGCGGCCTGGTCGGCGCGCACTTGGCCGCGGCCGGACATGACGTGACGTTCGTCGACGCCAACGCCGAGCACGTCGCCGCGATCAACCGCGCGGGCCTGCGGATCACCGGCGCCGCCGCGCTCACCGTGACCGCCCGCGCGCTGCTGCCGTCTCAAGTAGGCGATCTCGACACGGTGTTGCTCGCGGTGAAGTCCCGCCACACCGAGGACGCGCTGGAGACGATCGCGCCCCGGCTCGCGCCCGACGGGTATGTGGTCTCGCTGCAGAACGGCCTGGAGGAGTACAAGATCGCCCGCGCGGTCGGGGAGCACCGGACGGTCGGCGCGCTGGTGACCTTCGGCGGCCACTACGCCCGCCCGGGGGAGATCGTCTACGCCGGTCCGGGCTCGCTGCGCATCGGCGAGCTGGACGGCCGCTCGACGCCCCGGCTGGCCGCGCTGGCCGAGTTGTTGCGCGCGTTCCACCCCGTCGAGATCACCGACAACATCGTCGGCTCGCTGTGGGGCAAGGAGGCGCTCGGCGCGCTGTACTTCGCCACCGCCCTGGTCAGCGAGGACGTCGTCACGATCATCGGCCGGGAGGACTACCGCCCCGCGCTGGGCCGGCTGGTCGCCGAGGTGGTGACCGTCGCGCGGGCGTGCGGCGTGCGCTGCGAGCCGCTCGACGGGTTCGACCCGACGGTGTTCGCCGACCGGCCCGATCATCCCGACCGCACCGAGCCGTCCTGGCGGGCGCAGCGCGACTACTGGGCCGGCCACGTCCAGCAGCGCACCGGGGTGTGGCGCGACCTCGCCGTGCACCGCCGCCCCACCGAGGTCGACCACATCCTGGCGCCGATCATCGAGGCCGGCCGGTCCCGATCGGTGCCGACGCCCGCGCTCGACCTGCTGGTCGATCTCATTCACGATGTCGAAGCGGGCCGCCGTGACCTCGGCTGGCCCAACCTCGACGCCCTGATGAAGGGAACATCGTGAGCGACATCCTGGATGAGCCGTCGGTCGAGGCCCTCGGGCTCGTACACCAGGCGGCCGGTCCGTACCTGGACTCCCTGCACGATCGCCCGGTGCGCGACATCGACGCCGAACCCCTCGTCGACAAGCTGGACGGCCCGTTGCCGCGCGTCGGCGTCGGCGCGCGCCGAGGCATCGAGGAGCTGCTCGAGGTGGGCGAGGCGGCCGCCGTGCACTCCTCCGGCCCGCGCTTCTTCCACTTCGTGGTCGGCGGGTCGACCCCGGCGGCGATGGCCGGCGACTGGGCGACCTCGCTGCTCGACCAGTGCGCCGGCCTGTGGGCGTCGTCCCCGCTGGCCAGCCGGGTGGAGGGCATCGTGCTGCGCTGGCTCAAGGAGCTGTTCGGGCTGCCGGCGGCCTACGGCGGCGTGCTCACCCCGAGCGCCACGTTCGCCAACCTGACCGGCCTGGCCTGCGCGCGGCAGTGGTGGGCGGAGCGCCACGGCGTCGACGTGACCGCGCACGGCCTCGCCGGCCTGCCCACCATGCCCGTCCTCGCCGGCGGCTACGTGCACCCCAGCGTCCGCAAGGCCCTGCAGGTCCTCGGCTGCGGCCGGGACACCGTCCAAGTGCACGCCGCCGACCCGACCGGCCGGATCGACCTGGCCGGCATCGAGTCCGCCCTGGCGTCATCGGGCTCGCCCGCCGTACTGGTGGCGTGCGCCGGCGACGTCAACACCGGCGACTTCGACCCGATCGACAAGCTGGCCGACCTCGCCGAACGCTACGGCGCGTGGCTGCACGTGGACGGCGCGTTCGGCCTGTGCGCGGCGCTCTCGCCCCGCAGCTCGGGGTTGTTGCGCGGCGTCGACCGGGCGGACTCCATCGGCGCGGACGGCCACAAGTGGCTCAACCTGCCCTACGAGAGCGGCTTCGCGTTCGTGCGCGACCCCGGGGCGCTCGACCGCGCCTTCGGCTCCTGGGGCGCGGCCTACCTGCTCTCCGGCACCGAGACCGAGATCGACTACAACCGCCTCGGCCCCGAGTCGTCCCGCCGCGCCCGCGCCTTCCCGATCTGGGCGACGCTGCGCGCCTACGGCGCCGAAGGCTACCGAGCGATGGTCGAACGCCACCTCGACCTGGCCGTCCGCCTGGGCACCCTGGTGGAACAGGCCCCCGACCTGGAGCTGCTCGCGCCCGTGCACACGTGCGTGGTCTGCTTCCGCTACCGCCCGTCGGGCGTGGCCGAGCCCGACCTCGACGACCTCAACGCCCGCCTCGGCAGCGAGCTGCTCCGCGACGGCCGGGTGTACGCCGGCACCACCGTCTACCGAGGCATGACCGCCCTGCGCCCCGCCATCGTCAACTGGCGCACCACCGAGACCGACATCGACCTGCTCGCCTCCGTAATCCGCGAGATAGGCACCCGCCTCACGCCCTGACGAAGGTGGTCATCCACGACGCCGCTCCGCCGCGAGCGCGCGCTGGATGATCCGTTCGTACCGCCAGGCCAGCCACCGCCGCCAGAACGTCACCAGCACGCCGCTGTGCCGGTCTGACTCGTTGGCGAGGCGCCACACACCGACGGCAGGCCGGAGCCGGGTGCCATCCGCGATGGCGGCCAGGCAGCTCCGGTGAAGCACGGCGCCGCTGGGCTGGTCCAGGTAGATGTCGGGGCAGATGACCAGGCCGCATACCGCCGTCGGATAGGGCTCAGAGGGGGTCGTACACGGCATGGACGCGCCCGTCGGTGAGGTCGGGCAGCAGCCCGAGGGTGCTTCTGTAGTCGATCATGCGTTTCACCGTCGCGCAGCGGTGGGTGTCATCGGTAGGTCGCAGGGCCGGTCATTCCCGGTCGCTTGCGATCACGACACCGGTGTCGGGGGCGTTGTGCCAGTTCCGAGGCGGCGTCGAGTCATGGCCGCCATGCGTGCCCGGGTGGCTCGTCGCTTTCCTCCTTCGGCGCATAGCGCAGGAGCACGGTGTCACCGAGTTGTTCCGTCCCCACCAGCCGCATGCGGCGATGCGGCGCGCCCGGATAGCTCGCGGGGTTCAGGAACCGGGGAGCGGCGGCGTCCCCAATGACGAGCGGCGTGATCGCCATCTGAATCTCGTCGGCGAGTCCGGCGGAGAGAAACGCCGTGTGGATGACGGTGCCGCCCTCCACGAGCAGTTTCCGGACACCGTGCTCGCCGAGGTCGTCGAGCAGCGCGCCGAAGTCGATGCTGGAGCCCAGCGTGACGATGTCGGCGAGTCCGCCGAGTTGCTGCCTCAGCCGCGCCGCGCCGGCGTCGGTGGTGTAGACGAGCTTCTTGTCGCCGGTGTGCCAGAACCTGAGGTCGGGATCGAGCTTGCCACTCCCGGTGATCGTGACCTTGAGCAGGTGCTCGGTTTCGCCCCGCGCGGCGCGGGCGGCTCTGCGGGCTTCGCTCTTGATCAGGAGCCGGGGGTTGTCCGCGCGTAGCGTGCCCGCGCCGATGAGGATCGCGTCGCACTCGGCGCGCACCTGGTCGACACGGTCGAAGTCGGCGGCGTTGGACAGGTACAGCCGGTTGGGGCTGGTGTCGTCGATGTAGCCGTCGATGCTCGTGGCCACTTTGAGCAGCACGTACGGTCGGCTCAAGATCGTTCCTTCCTGGGGCTCAGGTTGTGGCCGTGCGGATGAGATCGCGGAACTGGCGCACGGTGCCGGTGTCGGCGGCGCCGAGGTGGTCGCAGAGTTCGTTGAGGCTCTGCGCCCGGTGAACGTCGATGTAGGAGTTGTTGAGCCAGTCGCCCCACTCGCACGCGCCATCCGATCGTGCGGCGAGTTCATGGGCGTTGTCGTAACCGCGCTCGGCGGCCGCGCGGTCGCCCGCGAGGGCGTGACCGTGGGCCGCGTAGGTGGTCGCGGCGGCGGCGAACTTGACGTGTGGCGCGGCCGAGGCGGCGGCCTGTCCGAGCCCGGTCGCGGTGTCGGGATCGCGCATGTCACAGGCGAGCTGCGTCTTGCGTGTCAGCACGATCGCGGTGATCTCCCGGTCGCCGCTGATGTAGGACCAGTCGAGCGCGCGGTCGGCCCAGTGCTGAGCGGCGGCATTGTCGCCAAGGTCTTGGTGCAACCACGCGAGAAGTTCGGCGAACCGGGCGCGTAGACCGATGAGCTCCGCTCGGTCCCGGCCCTTGGCATTGGCCCATGCATGACCGATCTCGGCGATGAGCGGTTCGGCCCGAGGCATCACATCGAGGGGGCCGAAGAGGTAGTCATTGTCGTTCAGGGCGCGCAGTGCCGACGTGAAGTAAGACGCCGGTTTCATGTCCGCCCAGGATCCGCACGTGGTTGTTCGAGAAGCCGCTCCCGCTGGCCCGTCCGCGCCGGCTTTGCGCGGCTCGAACAGCTGCTCGACCGTGTAGCCGGGGAACATCGCCTCCAGCACAGCACAGGGCTCCGAGCGCGGAATACCACCAATCCGGCCGCTGAGCCAGCGCCGGTAGGTGGCCTCACTGGGGTACGTCCCCACCAACTCGCGGTCGACCTCGGCCGCCACCCGGTCGTACTCCCGGCGAAACCGCGGGTACGCCTGCCAGCGCCGTTGCCGGACGAGCGCCTTCAACAACGTGGGTCGGCTTGGTTCCGGCGTGTCTGGGGCGTTCGTGGGACCGGTCATCTCCGAGCTCGTTCCTCGGGCCGTCTCTCGGGCTGTTGACGCCGTGCCGGGGGCCTCGTCTCCGGGGTGTAGGAGCCTACTCGCCTCGGATATGACGCGAATGTTGATCTGCTGTACGTCAGGTTGGTGCTATTTCTCTAATTCCCGTGCTCGTCGGGTTGTACCCAGCGGATCCGTCGCGGATCTTGCGCCCCGAGCACCCGTTCCATCGAGGTTCTCGGACAGTGCGTTCAGCGGGCGGCGGGGGCGTGGTCGGGGACGGCCGGATGTTTCGGCGCGACCGGGCTTTCGCGGCGGTAGGGGGCGCCGAGGGGCGGGCGCGGGTCGGGCTGGTCGCGGTTGGGCCAGAGGGCCATGGCGCGCTCGGCCTGGGCGGTGATGGTCAGCGACGGGTTCACGCCCAGGTTGGCGGAGATCGTCGAGCCGTCGACCACGTGCAGGCCGGGGTGGCCGTAGAGCCGGTGATAGGGATCGACGACCCCGGTCTCCGGCGAGTCTCCGATGGCGCAGCCGCCGATGAAGTGCGCGGTCATCGGGATGTTCGCGATCTCGCCGATGGTCCCGCCCGCGACGCCGTCGATCTTCTCCGCGACCCGGCGGGCGGCCTCGTTGCCGGCCGGGATCCAGGTCGGGTTGGGTGCGCCGTGGCCCTGGGTCGAGGTGAGCTTGTAACCCCCGAGCCTGGTCCTCCGCCCGGACACGGTGATCGAGTTGTCCAGCGTCTGCATCACCAGCAGGATGATCGTCCGCTCCGACCAGCGCCGGACGGACAGCCAGCTCAGGACGCGGGGGTGCTTGGCCATCTCGGCCAGCCAGGTCATCCAGCGCGGATGCGGGCGGTCGCCGTCGGTGAGGACCGTCTGCAGCAGGCCCATGGCGTTGCTGCCCTTGCCGTAGCGGACCGGCTCGATGTGGGTGTGCTCGTCGGGGTGGAACGAGGAGGTGATCGCCACCCCTCGGCTGTAGTCGACGTCGGTGCCCTTGGCCTTGGCGCCCAGGATGGACTCGGAGTTGGTCCTGGTCAGGCTGCCCAGCCGGGCCGAGATGTGGGGGAGCGTGCCGGTGTCGCGCATCCGGTGCAGCAGCTTCTGCGTGTTGTAGGTGCCGGCGGAGAAGATCACCTGTTCGGCGGTGAGGGTGCGCCGGTTCGCGCGCCGCCTCGGCGAGCGGCCGGTGCGCACGGCGTCCACCGCGTACCCGCCGCCGGGCAGCGGGCGCACGGCGGTCACCGTGGTGAGCGGGTGCACCCGCGCGCCGCCCTGTTCGGCCAGGTACAGGTAGTTGCGGTCCAGGGTGTTCTTCGCGCCGTGGCGGCAGCCGGTCATGCACGCGCCGCAGCCCAGGCAGGTCCGCCGCCGCGGGCCCGCGCCGCCGAAGTACGGGTCGTCCACCTCGGTGCCCGGCGGCGTGCCCGGCTCGCCGAAGAACACCCCCACCGGGGTGGGGTGGACGCGGTCGCCCGCGCCCATGTCCTCGGCGACCTCCTTGACGACCCGGTCGGCGGCGGTCACCAGCGGGTTCGTGACGACCCCGAGCATGTGTTCGGCCCGGTGGTAGTGCGGGGCCAGCTCGGCGCGCCAGTCGGTGATGTGGGACCACTGCGGGTCGTCGTAGAACGGGGCCAGCGGCTCGTAGAGGGTGTTGGCGTAGACCAGCGAGCCGCCGCCCACCCCGGCCGCGGCCAGGATCACCACGTCCTTGAGCAGGTGGATGCGCTGGATGCCGTAGCAGCCCAGCTTCGGCGCCCACAGGAACCGGCGCACGTCCCACGACGTTTTCGGGTAGCCGTCGGCGTCGAAGCGCCGCCCGGCCTCCAGCACGCCGACCCGGTAGCCCTTCTCCGTCAGGCGCAGCGCGGACACCGACCCGCCGAAGCCGGAGCCGATGATCAGCACGTCGTAGTCGTGACTCATCTCGTTCACCTCAGTCCCGCCGGGCGCGGGACCGCTCGACGTCCGCGAGCAGGATCTCATCACCGGCCCGGCGGCGCTCGGCGCCGCGCTCAGGCGGTGGCGCCGCCGCCGCGAACCAGGATGGACAGCCCGGGGAGCGCCTCCGTGATCGACTCCGGGGTCAGCTCGCTGGTCTTTCCGCCCCGCTCGACCAGGGCTAAGGCGACGATCGTCGAGGTGAGCTCCTGCTGGGCCCCGGACAACCCGTCCTGGGGGCCGTTCGTGATGAGCCGGCGGGTGATGTCGAACGCCGTGCGCGCCATGTCGTCGGAGGACGGGAGCTGATCGAAGTGGACCCGATCGTTCCCTTCGGTCATGGCGAGCGCGAAGCCCCCATAGATTCCTCGGAACACCCGCACGCTGTCGATGTCGGCCATGTTTCCAGCATCTCTCGCCCTACCGGTGGTCGCTTGCATGGGGACGATCGCGGCATGGCGGGCAGATCCGAGGTGTTGATTCGCGGGAACGGGGTACTTGGGTGGTACGCGTGTTGACGCGGCGGCACGAGATGGAGGACAGCGGATGGGTGAGTGCCCTCAACGGCGGGTCTTACGAGTGTGATCACGACAAGACCGGTGTTGCTCGCGCTGCGCGCGCTGGGCCTTGGTGACCTGCTCGCGGCGGTGCCGGCGCTGCGAGGACTCCGCTCGGCGTTTCCCGAGCACCGCAGGCTGTTGGCCACCCCGTCCTGGCTGCATCCGCTGTGTGAGCTGATCGGCGGCTGGGAGCCCGTGCCGATGCCGGACCTGGCCGCCAAGCCGCCGCCGCTGGCCGGGCATCTGGACGTCGCGGTGAACCTGCACGGCAACGGGCCGCGCAGCGCGTCCGTGCTGGACTCGCTGCTGCCTCGGCACCGCATCGGGCACCGCCGCCCTGGCTGGCCGGGGCCGGACTGGATTCGACAGCTCCCGGAACGGCACAGGTGGTGCCGGTTGCTCACCGCGCACGGCATCGTCGCCGACGAGCTGGACCTGCGGCTGCACCACCCGCGTCGGCCGGCCGCCGCCGAGGGGGCGATCCTGGTCCACCCGGGTTCGGCCCGCGCCGCCAAGCGGTGGCCGCTGTCCCGATTCGCCGAGGTCGCGGCGGCCTACTCCGCCGCCGGCCATCGGGTCGTGATCACCGGTAGCGCCGCCGAGCGCGAGCTGGCCGACCGGGTGGCAGACCTGGCCGGACCTGGGCCGGAGGTGCTCGCCGGCCGGACCGACCTGCGTCGCCTCGCCGCGCAGGTCTTCGCGTCGCGGCTGGTGATCAGCGGCGACACCGGGATCGCGCACCTGGCCTACGCCTACCGCACGCCGACCGTCACCCTGTTCGGCCCGGTCGAGCCGTGGCTGTCCGGTCCGCCGCCGGTCGGCCCGCACCGCACGCTGGGCGGCACCCACCCGCGCGGCGACCTCCTCGCCGACCAGCCGGACCCGTCGCTGCTCGAGATCACCGTCGACGACGTGCTCGCCTCCGGCTCCGAGCTGGGGGTACCGCCCTCGGCCGTCCCCGACGACGAGTACGCCGAGCCCGCCCCGGCGTCGGCGCTGGTCGGCTCCGAGCCGGTCGCGCGCTCGTCCTGAGGCCTGGCCCGGTCACTCGGTCACTAGGTCGCTCGGTCAGGAGCCGACCGTGGACCGCACGGTGGCGGCGAGCCGGTCCGCTCGCTTCGACACCTGGGCGGCCTGGGCTCGGGCCCGCTTGCGGGCTCGCTTCGCGGTCTTGCGGGTCCGCTTGGCGGCCCGGCGGGTCATGCCCTCGGCCTCGGCGCGCAGCCGGGCGGTCCGGTCGGTGACCCGCTCGCTGGCCCGCTCCACCAGGTCCGAGGCCCGCTCGCCGGAGTGGCTGGCCGCCCCGGCGGCGCGCTCGCCCGCCCGGCCGACCTTCTCGGCGAGCCGTTCGACCCTCTCGGCAGGGGGCCGCAGCAAGCGCCGGCCGTCGACCCGCCGCGCCCGCCAGGACAGCGACGGCTTGCCGCCGGTGTCCGCCGCGGCCAGCATCAGGCCGCCGAGCAGGCCCATGTTCTTGAGGAAGTGGATTTGTTCGGCCACCCGCCGGTCCGGGTCGTCCAGCTCCCAGAACCGGTGCTGGGCCAGGGTGGTCGGGACCAGGCTGGCGGACAGCGCGGCGGCGGCCAGCCTGGGCATAGTGCCGAGCGCGAGCATCGAGCCCGCGCCGATCTTCACGCCGGCGTCCAGTTTGACCAGCGTCTGGTAGGAGACGTTCTCCGGTACGGGCACGGTCCTGGTGAACTGGTCCAGTACCGGACGGGCGGCCTTCTCGTGGCCCTCCGGGTCGCGTAGCGCACCGATTCCGCCGTAGATGAAGATCCCGGCGAGCAAGGGCCGTGCGATACGACGTAGCAACATGACGTCGGGTTCCCGGAGAAAAGCAGGTCAAACCACCGAGGGCGGTCGAACCGAGTGCCAGTTGGTTTTCGGTCGGGCGCGGCCGATCGGGGGAGCCCGCCGCGCGTTCGACGCATCGGTGATCCCTTCGAGCTTCGGCCGGCTCCGCGAGGATATTGCCCGGACCCGAACGCCCGTTTCTGTGCGCGGACTATTGGTGTGAGTGTCCCCTGTTTGGGGGGCAGGCCGCCTTGAGGGTGACTCTAGTGGTGGAGATTCCGTGAGTTGAGTCTCGCGACGGTGAGCTGGTTGGACTTGGTGGGCGAATTCGGTCTAGCATTCCGGCCAGGCCGGGCGGGTCACGCCCGCTGCGATGGTTCGAGATTCATTCTCTCTGGATGGGTGGAGGTGTGCCGCGATGGCGCAGAAGGTCACGGTTTCGCTGGTTGACGACCTCGACGGGGGTACCGCCGAGGAGACCGTCGGGTTCGGCTTGGACGGCAAGAACTACGAGATCGACCTGTCCAGCGCGAATGCCAACAAGCTGCGGGACGCGCTGAACGAGTTCGTCGCGGCCGCCCGCCGGGCCGGCAGCGGCCGCCGGGGCCGTCGGGCGTCCGGCGCGGCCGCGAGCGGCGCTTCCCGCGGCGCGGGAGACCGCGAGCAGAGCCAGGCGATTCGCGAGTGGGCGCGAAAGCAGGGCATGAACGTCTCCGACCGCGGCCGCATTCCGGCCGACGTGCTGGAGGCCTACCACAACGCTCAGAAATAAGAGATAACCTGCGCAGCGGGGTCGTGAGTGGCGAGTGTCGCGATGGCCATACTCGCCACTCACGAGCACACCGGAGGCGCATCTAGCCTCCGGCGACCGCCGTCTTGAGCCGGTCGAGCGATTCCTGTACGAGCGCTGTGAGGCCCCCGGGCTCGGCCCCGTCGGCGACCCAGCGCGTGAAGGCGACCTTGAACACCGCGAAGCCCGCCTCGGCCGTGAGGCTCGCGGTCGGTTCGGTAACGCCCCGGTGACGTAACGCGGCGGCCATGGACGAGGCCAGCGCCGCATTCTTCAGCGGCTCGCGCTCTTGCGGATCCGCATTCTCGGCGATCACCGCCTGACGCTGCCGGATGAGCTCGCCGCGTTCTTCGTGCGGCAGTGCGGCACCGCCGCCGCCCTCGGCGCGTCGATCGGCGCCCCGCCGGCCGGGGCGTTCGCAATGGCGCCGGTGTAGAGGTGCCGGGCCGCATGCTCCAGCCGCCCACGCGCGTCCGGCGGTCGTCAGCGCAGCAGCGGCAGCGAGCCGACGAGCTTGTTGACCTGCTTGCGCGGGCCGTAGAGGCCTACACCGACGCTGGTCAGCTCGGCGGTCGGGGTGGCGCCCATCTTGTCGATGTACTCCTCGTAGGTCCGGCAGGCCTGGGCCAGCGAGCTGAAGCCGACGAAGAACATGTCGTCCCGCCCGGCCGAGGCCCGCGCGATGGTGTTCACCCGCTCGCGCGGCGCCACCAGGATCGGCAGCGGGGTGTGGATGATGCCGGGGTGGGTCACGCCGTCGGCGTCCTTCACGTCCACCCCGACGAGCCCGTCGACGCGGTGCCCCATGGTCAGCGAGAGCACGCTCGCCGCGTTGACCGCGAGCCCGGTGGGCAGCTCGTCGCTGACCACGATCGCGCACTTGAACCCTGGCTGGTCTGTCATGGCGCCCAACGTAGTGAAGGCTGCGGACATTCGACTCTCTTGCCGTGATAAGTTCGGCATCTCATCGTAAAGTCCGAAATTCACACGGAGGCGAGGCGCTGGCGACGGTGCTGGACGAACTTGACACGGTGCTGCTGAGGCTCCTGCAGGAGGACGCCGGGCTGACGAACAAGGAGCTGGCCGCGCGGCTGCACGTGGCGCAGTCCACCTGCCTGGAGCGCATCCGCAGGCTGACCAGGCGCGGCATCCTGCGCGGCCGGCACGCCGAGGTGGACCTGCGGGGGATCGGGCGCGGCACCCAGGCGATGGTGGCCGTGCAGCTGCGCCCGCCGGACCGCGCGGTGATCGACTCGTTCCAGGCGTTCGTGGCGGGGCTGCCGGAGGTGTTGGCGTACTTCGTCATGTCCGGCGGCGACGACTTCCTGCTGCACGTCGCGGTGGCCGACAACGACCAGCTCAGCTCGTTCGTCCTGGACCGGCTCACCCAGCGGCGGGAGATCGTGCACGTGCGGACGTCGGTGATCTTCGGTCACGTCCGGCGCCCGGTGGTCCTGCCGCTGTAGCGCGGCTACCGCATCCCGAGCCGCTTGCGGATGACGATCAGGCTGGTCAGGCTGACCACCCCGGCGACGATCACCCAGAAGCTGGGGGCCACGCTCAGCGAGGTGGTCTTGATCAGCCAGGTGGCGACCAGCGGGGTGAACCCGCCGAAGATGGCCACGCCGATGTTGTAGCCCACCGCCTGCCCGGTGGCGCGGGTGCCGGTCGGGAAGAGCATCGCCAGCACGGCGGCCATCGGGCCGAAGTAGGCGCCCTTGAGCAGCGAGAGCAGGCCCACCACGACCAGCAGCACGCCCAGCGTCGGCAGGCCGACCATCAGCGCGAACATCGGGAAGATCAGCACCAGCAGCAGTATCGAGGCCGGGATCATGATGTTCAGCTGGCCGTAGCGGTCCGAGAGGTGCCCGACCACCGGCGTGACCGCGATGAGCAGCACCGCCGAGACGATCAGGCAGACGAACGAGCTGGACGCCGGCAACTTGAGCTGCTGCACCGAGAACGTCGGGATGTAGGTGATCATGTAGTTCACGCAGGTGGTGACCGCCATGATCCCGATCGCCAGCAGCACCAGCAGCTTCTGCTGGGCGAACAGCGTGGTGACCGGCGTGGCCCGCTCGCCGGACGCGATCACCCGCTCGGCCTCGGCCGACTCCGGCATGTGCCGCCGGATGTAGAGCCCGACCGGGCCGACCAGCAGCCCGAAGATGAACGGCACGCGGAAGCCCCAGGAGTCGAGCTGCTCCGGGGTGAGCGTGTTGGTGAGCGCGGTGCCGATCAGCCCGGACAGCAGCGTGCTCATCGACTGGCTGGTGAACTGCCAGCTCGCCGCGAACCCGCGCCGGTGCGGCATGTGCTCCACCATCAGCGCGGTCGCGCTGCCGTACTCGCCGCCGGCCGCGAACCCCTGGATCAGCCGGGCCAGCAGGATCCCGATCGGCGCCGCGACGCCGATCGCCGCGTAGGTGGGCATCACGCAGATGAGCAGCGTGCCGACCATCATCAGCCCCAGCGACAGGGTGAGCGCGGGCTTGCGGCCCTTCCGGTCGGCGTACCCGCCGATCGCCAGCGCGCCGATCGGACGGATGAGGAACGAGACGGCGAACGTGCCGAGCGCGAGCATCAGCGAGACGGCCGGGTCGCTGTTGGTGAAGAAGGCCTTGGAGATGTAGACGGCGAACACCGCGTACGCCGAGATGTCGTACCACTCCAGGGCGTTGCCGATCGACGCGGCGGCGATGATCCGCGTCGAGCTGATCTTCCTGCCGCCGGTGTCGGTGGTCGCGGACCCGGGTGCCGCCATGGCACGCTCCTTGATGTCTAGGGGACTCTGTCGATCTCGCCGAGGTCCCAGAAGAGCCCGGCCATGATTTGCAGCGCCTCGCGGGTGAGCGAGCCCAGCAGGTGTTCGTTCGGCGCGTGCTGGGCGCAGCCGGCGTACGAGTGCGGGATCCAGATGGTGGGCAGGCCCAGCACGTCGGCGAAGGCCTCGTTGGGCAGCGAGCCGCCGAGGTTGGGCAGCAGCCCCGGCTCCTTGCCGGTGGTGCGTTCCAGCGAGCCGAGCGCCCAGTGGATCCACGGGTGCTCGGGGTCGAGCCGGGTGGCCGCCATCCGGTGCTGCACCGACACCTCGACCATCGGGTAGCCGTGCGCGTCCAGGTGGGCGCGCACGATCGGCTCCAGGTCCGCCGCGTCGGTGCCGACCACGTACCGCAGCTGGCAGTGCGCCCGCGCCTCGCCGGGGATGGCGTTCACCGGGCCGTCCGGGTCGCCCGCGGTCATCGCCAGGACCTCCAGGGTGTTCCAGCCGAACAGCCGCTCGGACGGGGTCAGCCCGGGCTCGCCCCAGTCCGGGTCGATGGCCGGGCTGCCCGGCGAGGCGTCCACCTCGATCTTGCCGAGAGCGGCGCGCACCGAGTCCGGGATCGGCGGCGGCCGCAGGCCCTCCACGAGCAGCCGACCATCCCCGCTGACCATCGTGGCCAGCGCGCCCACCAGCACGGTCGCCGGGTTGCGCAGCACGCCGCCCCAGTTGCCGGAGTGGTGGCTGCCCACCCGCGCCCGGTAGCGCAGGGTGAAGTTCGTGCAGCCGCGCGAGCCGAGGAACAGCGTCGGCCGCTCGGCCGCCAGCCGGGGGCCGTCCGAGGCGATCAGCAGGTCGGCGCGTAGCTCGTCGGCCAGCCGCGCGCACACCTCGGGCAGGCCCGGCGAGCCGGTCTCCTCGCCGGTCTCCAGCAGTAGCTTCACGTTGAACCCGAGCCGGCCGCCCCGGGCGCGCAGCACCTGCTCCAGCGCGGCCAGGTTCACCGTGTGCTGGCCCTTGTTGTCCGCCGTGCCCCGCCCGTACCACCTGTCGCCCTCGATGGTCAGCCGCCACGGGTCCAGCCCGTCGCGCCACTGGTCGGGGTGCGCGAGCTGCACGTCGCCGTGCCCGTAGGTGAGCACTGTCGGCAGGCCGTCGCCCTCGTGGCGGTGCGCGATGAGGAACGGGTGGGCGGGGGAGACGGGGTTCTCCTCGATGCGCGCGGTGAACCCGAGCCGCTCGGTGTCCGGGATGATCTGGGTGGCCAGGTACTCGCGCTGGATCGGGCCGGACGCCGGGTCCTGGCTCTGCGTCGGCACGGCGACCCGGCGCGCGAGGTCATCGCGGAAATGGCCGGAGTCGAAGTAGTCGACGGCGAGTTCCAGTGCGGTGTCGCGGCTCATGCACGTCCTTTGGCTCGGGCAACCAGAGACTGAAAAGTGACACGGGTCACCGCCGGGAGCAAGGCCGACCAGGGGATATAGCGCTAGCTTTTTGCGCTCGTGGGCGTTGCCGTTGCGGCAACGCTCGCTACGGTGCGGTCATGGCGCTGTACGAGCCGGCGTTGCGGTACTTCCTCGCCGTGTACGAGACCGGGTCGGTGAACGCGGCGGCCCGGCGGCTGTTCGTGGCGGGCTCGGCGGTCAGCCGGCAGGTCGCGCGGCTGGAGAAGGAGGCGGGCGCGCCGCTGTTCGTACGGCTGCCCAGCGGCGTGGTGCCCACCGAGGCCGGGCACGCGTTCGCCGGCTTCGCGCGGCGGGTGATCCGCGACGCCGGGCGGCTGGTGGACCAGATCCACGAGCGGCGCGGCGCGGACACGCTGATCTCGCTGGCCTCCTCCAGCGGCATCGGGTACGAGTTCCTGCCCAGGGTGGCCGCCGACTACCGGGGGTTGCACGGCGGCGTGCGGTTCGAGCTGCACGTCACCGACCCGCTCGCGGCCACCCACATGGTGCGCGACGGCGCCGCCGACGTGGCGGTCACGTTCAACATCGCCATCGAGCGCGGGGTGCGCATCGCGTACTCCACGCCGGCGCCGCTGCGCGCGGTGGTCCGCGCCGGGCACGAGCTGGCCGGGCGGGCCAGTGTGAACCTCGCCGAGCTGCTGCCCTACCCGCTGGTGCTCAACCCGCCGCGCACCACCAACCGCCAGCTCCTCGACGTGCTGAGCGCGGCCCAGGGCACGCCCATCGAACCGGTGCTGGTCTGCGACAACCCGGGCGCGATGGTGCGGTTCATCGGCCGGGGCGACGCCGTCGGGGTGATCGGCATGATCTCGGTCGGCGCGCACGTGGCGGCCGGGGAGGTGGTGGCGATCAGGCTGCGCGACCGGGAGCTGCGCCAGCGCACCCTCCAGGTGCAGACCCAGGCCGGCCGGCACCTGCCCGCCGCCGTCCAGGAGTTCGTCGACACCCTGGTCGCCGCCCTGGAGACGACCGAGGTGTAGCCGTCAGGGGAGCAGTCCGTCCAGGTGACCGAGGACCACCCGGGCGTACTTGTCGGCGGCGTCCACCAGGCCGAGGAAGCCGAAGTAGCCGTGGATCAGCCCGGCGGCGGGGACGTGCTCCACCCGGACTCCGGCGGCGCGCAGCCGTTCGGCGTAGGCGTCGCCCTCGTCGCGCAGCGGGTCGAACTCGGCGGTGGTGACCACCGAGGGTGGGAGGTTGTCGAGGTCGGCGGCGTGCAGCAGGTCGATCACGGGTTCGGTGCGGTGCTCGGCCGGTACGTAGCGGTCGTAGAACCAGGCGACGTCGCGGCCGGTGAGGAAGAAGCCCTCGGCGTTGTCCCGCATCGAGGGTTGGCGCAGCGTGGGATCGGTGGCCGGGTAGATGAGCAGCTGCGCGGCGAGCCGGGGTCCGCCGGCGTCCCGGGCGCGCAGTGCCGCGCCGGCGGCGAGGCTGCCCCCGGCGCTGTCGCCGCCGACCACGTGCGGGCGGCCGGGGAACTCGGCGGCGGTCCAGGCGAGCGCGGCCATGGTGTCGTCCAGCGCGGCCGGGTGGGGGTGCTCGGGCGCGAGCCGGTAGTCGACGGCGACCACGGTGGCGCCCAGCGAGTTCGCCAGCGCCCGGCACACCGGGTCGTGCGTGTCCAGGTCGCCGACCACCCAGCCGCCGCCGTGCAGGAAGGTGAACACCCGGCCTCGGTCGACCGCCGGGGTGTAGACCCGCAGCGGCAGCGGGCCGCCAGGCCCGTCGATGGCGTGGTCCGCGACGCCTGCCACCGGCTCCGGGCGGTAGCCGTCGCCGCGCCGGGCCATCGCGAGCGTCCGGTAGTGCTCGCGGGTCTCCCGGGCGCTGCCCCGGACGAGGGGGATGGCGCCGGCCGAGGCCAGCTGGTCGAGGAGCGCGCGGACCTGGGGATCTATCGGCATGCCTGTGCATACTAGTAGGTACAATTCTGGGCGTGGGTACGGAGGAGCGGCTGATCGAGAGCACCCGCGCGCTGCTGTGGGAGCGCGGCTACGTGGGCACCAGCCCGAAGGCCATCCAGCGCCGCGCCGATGCCGGGCAGGGCAGCATGTACCACCACTTCGCCGGCAAGCACGACCTGGCGCTGGCCGCGATCCGCCGCACCGCCGAGGAGCTGCGGGCCTCGATCGAGGAGCCGCTGTCCGGGCCCGGCACGGCCGTCGACCGCATCACGGCGTACCTGCGGCGCGACCGCGACGTGCTGAGGGGCTGCCCGGTCGGCAGGCTGACCCAGGACCCGGACGTGATGGCCGACCCGGCGCTGCGCGAGCCGGTCGAGGGGTTGTTCGAGTGGCTGCACGCCCGGCTGGCGCGGGTGCTCGACGAGGGCCGCGAGGCGGGCGAGCTGGGCTCCGCGCTGGACCCCGCGACCACCGCCTCGGCCATCATCGCCGCGCTGCAGGGCGGGTACGTGCTGGCCCGCGCCTCGGGCACCGCCGAGCCGTTCGACCAGGCCGTCTCCGGACTGCTCGCCCTGCTGGCCGCCCACGCCTGAGCGGGCTCACGCCGCCCTGCGGGGACGGCGGGGACGGCCCCGGCCGCGCTTGGTTGGGACGATGCGGCCACGCTCGAAGATGTGGCCGCCCCACACGCCCCAGGGTTCGCCGCGAGCCAGCGCGTCGGCCAGGCAGGTAACTCGCAGCGGACATTCGCGGCACAGCGCCTGGGCTCGGGCGAGCTGATGCGGGAACTCGGCGAACCACAGGTCGGGATCGGCCGTGGTGCAGGGCAGCGCGGCGTCTGCCTCGGGAGCGCTCGGTGACATGATTCGGTGTCCGGGGGTTCGGCGAAGGTGACGGGGACCGCTCGAACACCAGTGAACCGAGCCGGCATGAGAAACCCCTGAACGTGGCCTGGGCATCGCCTGGCACTGTGAGAGGAGTTGCGCGGTGGACGAAGAGCACCTGCGGCGGGCGATCGCGTTGGCCGGCGAGGCGCGGTCGAGCGGGAACCCGCCGTTCGGGTCGTTGCTGGTCGGGCCGGACGGGTCGGTGCTGGCGGAGGACCGCAACTCCAGCGTGAGCGACGGCGACATCACCGCGCACCCGGAGCTGAAGCTGGCCCGCTGGGCGGGCCGGGAGCTGGACGCGGACACGGCGGCGCGCACCACCATGTACACCAGCTGCGAGCCGTGCGGGATGTGCGCGGGGGCGATCGCCCGGTCCGGGCTCGGGCGGGTGGTGTTCGCGCTGTCGTCCGGCCAGCTCGACGGGCTGCGCACGTCCGGCGGCGGGTTCCCGGCGGTGCCGACCGACGGGCCGCACCTCTACGACGAGGCGAAGGTGCCGATCGAGGGGTACTACGACGTTTAGCGCTTGACCTTGTAGCGCAGGTGCATCACGCGGTCGCCCTGGACCACCTGGTAGGGGTCGCCGAGGAGCACGGTTCCGGTGTGGCCGCCGAAGAAGCGCACGCCTTCGCCCATGACCACCGGGACGACGTCCATCGCCACCTCGTCGACCAGCCCGGCGGAGAACGCCTGCCCGCCGAGGTCGCCGGCGGTCACGTCGACGATGCCGTCGCCCGCGAGCTTCTTGGCGAGCGCGATGCCCGACTCGACCGAGTCGGCGGTGTGGAACGGTGCGTCCGGGTGGTCGGCGAGCCACCGCTGCGGCAACGGCCGGTGGGTGACGACGACCAGCTCGTCCCCGGCCGCCGGGTTGCCGTCCCAGCCGTTCGTGGTGTCGAACAGGTGGCGGCCGATCACGGTGACCTTGATGGCGTCCCAGAACGGCTGGACGTGCTCCGCGGACGTCCGCGAGACGTTGAACGTCCAGCCGCTCGGCCTGGCGGTCAACTCGTGGTCGCCGTTGCCGTACCAGTCGAACAGCGGCCCGACCGTGTCGTCGGGATAGGCGATGAAGCCGTCCACCGACACGACGGCCTGCATGACAACCGTGGCCATCTCTCTACTCCTCGTGGTGTCGCAGCCAGCCGACGTAGTCGGACACGGCGCGGTCGACGTCGTACTCGGGACGGAAGCCGGTGTCCGCCTGTAGCCGGGTGATGTCCAGGTACGTGTCCGGGGGCCTTTCGGGGTTGCGGCCCGCCGGGAGGGTGAGGTTTGCGCCCGGCACGGCGGCGTTGATCGCGTCGACCACCTCGCCGTAGCGCACCGGCCGTCCCGACGAGACGTTGTAGGTGCGGTGGTTGAGCCGGTCGGCGAGCATGAGCAGCGCGATGGCCCGCCCGCAGTCCTTGACGTAGCAGAGGTCCGTGGCGTCCTCGGCGTACGCCGGTGGCCGGGGCGGGGTGAGGTCGGGGTCCTCGCCCCGGACCGCCGCGTTGACCAGGCGGGGCAGCGGGGTGAACGGGTTGTCGGGCACGCCGAGAGGCCCCCAGACGGTGCCGATGCGCAGGGCCACCGTGTCGAACCCGGCGCTGTCGCCGGCCAGCGCGGCGAACAGCTCGGCCGTCTTCTTGAACACCGGGATCTGGTGGGCCGCCAGCACCGGCAGCGGGGCGTCCTCCCGCAGCGGGACCTCGTCCACACCCATGTACACGGCGATGCTGCTGGCGACGGAGAACCGCCGCACGCCCCACGCGGTGGCGGCATTGAGCGCGTTGAGCAGCGCGAGGGAGTCGGCGCGCAGGTAGGCGACCGGGTCGGGCAGGTCGTAGCGGGCCGCCGCGAGGTGCACGATGCCGGTGATCTCGTGCCGCGTGCCGATGTCGAGGAAGCTCGCCCGGTCGGTGGTGTCCAGCGGCTCGACGACGACCCGGCCGGCGAGGTGCTCGGGCAGCGCGGTGGACCGGTGCGCGGTGACCACGACGGACTCGCCCAGGTCCAGCAGTGCCCGTGCGGTGTGTGACCCGATCGAACCCAGGCCACCGGTAACAAGAATCACGCGCGTCCCTCCACAGCGTCTCGAACCGTGCGACAGCGACGCTAGCGCCGCGACACGAAAGGTTCGGCACGTTTCTCGGCGGCCCAGACGCCGCCTGGCGGCGTTGTCGTCGCCCCAGATACAACCCCGGTATCTGGGGCTCCTCCGCCTTGCCAGCCGACGCCTGGATCCACCGAATAAACGCACCAACCTTCCGTGTCACGACGCTAGGCCGGAACCGACCGCCGCTCTTGTACAGAACGGCCATCCTCGGGGCGCAGCATCGGGACGTAGGACGCGGCATGGTCGTGCCCGCAGGCGCAGGTGGCGGTCGACTGCGCGAGGAACTCGCCGGGCGTCACCCCGAGCAGCCGGCGGCACTCGCGGGTCAGGTGCGCCTGGTCGTGGTACCCGGTCTCGACGGCCCACCGGGCGAGGTCGACGTCCGAGCCTCGGGCGATGGACGCCTGGACGCGCGCGCTGAAGCCCCGCAGGCGCAGGATGCGGTGCAGCTCCTTCGGGCCGACCCCGACCGCCGCCCGGCACCGGCGCCGCAGCTGCCGTTCCGAGATCGAAAGCAGCGCGGGCAGGGTGGCCGTCCCGCCGCCGTGCCACGGCATGAGGCGCCGGACGGCCTCGTCGACCAGCGGGTCCGGGTCGCCGGCGGACCGCGCGACGAACGACTGGAGCGTGGCCAGCGCGGCCTTCGGCGTGGCGGCGCCGCCGAGGCTGTCGGTCAGGCGGGTCATGTCGCGCCAGAGGTCGGCGCCGGGGACGTCCAGGTCGGTGAGCTCGTCGGCCGGCATGCCGACCAGGCCGCCGAGCACCCCCGGGCGCAGCCGCATCCCGATCACGGTGCCGCCCGCCGGGATCTCCCGGTGCGTCGCGGTGGTCAGCGGCCCGAGCAGCCGGGGCGCCTCGCCGAGCACGCACCGCACCTCGGCGCCGCCGTGTGGCTCGTGCCGCTGCGTCACGGGTTCGTTACCCACCCGCTGGATCCAGACGGACGAGGCGAGCGCCGCCAGCGCGGGCGCCGGCGCACGCTCCACATAGGAGGATTCTCCAGCCACCCCGCCATTCTGCCAACCCGGTGTGGATCACGAACTCGGGCGTCCGTCGGACGAGAACCGGTGCGAGTAATGGTGACGGGGAATGTCGATGTGCGAGCATGGATACGGGCTGGTCAATAAGTGACAAGAAATGCTCCGGCCGTCCCCGTAAAGCGTCGGAAAATGTGACGGAGGGCGGCGTGATGGCGTCGGAGGAGTTGCGCGGGCAGGGTACGCCGGACTCGCCGGCGGCCGGGTGCGGGCCGGGCACCGGCGGTGCGCCTTCGCAGCGGGACTACCGCCATCCCGCCGCGGGCTGGGGGGCCGCCCGCAGCGTCGGGGAGGTGCTGGCGCGGCAGCGGGAGCTGCTGGACGGGCCCCGGATCATCCTGCGGATGAACCATGAGGACGGCGGGTTCGACTGTCCGGGCTGCGCCTGGCCGGACGACCGCAAGGGCCTGCGCATGGACATCTGCGAGAACGGCATCAAGCACTCCACCTGGGAGATGACCTCGAAACGGGTGGGGCGGGAGTTCTTCGCCGCCCATTCGGTGACCGAGCTGATGGGGTGGAGCGACTTTGCGCTGGAGGACGCCGGCCGGCTGATCGAACCCATGGTCTACGACCCGGAAACGGACCATTACGTCCCCATCGAATGGCCGGCGGCATTCGCCATGGTCGGGCAGGCGCTGCGCGGGCTCGACTCTCCGGACAATGCCGCTTTCTACACGTCCGGTCGGCTCGGAAACGAGGCCAGCTTCCTCTATCAATGGTTCGTCCGCGAGTTCGGCACCAACAACATGCCGGACTGTTCGAACATGTGCCACGAGGCCAGCGGCGTGGCGCTGCGGGCGGCGCTGGGGACCGGGAAGGGGACGGTCGACCTGGTCGACTGGGACAAGGCCGACGCCATCATCCTGCTCGGCGTCAACGCCGCCTCGAACGGCCCCCGGATGCTCACCTCGCTGGCCAAGGCGTACCGCCGAGGCGCCGCCCTGGTGCACGTCAACCCGCTGGTCGAGGCGGCCGCCACCCGCACGATCGTGCCGCACGAGCTCGCGCGCATGGCGCTGCACCGCGCGACGCCGACCAGCACCCTGAACGTGCAGCCGCGCATCGGCGGGGACGCCGCGCTGGTCAGGGGCGTGGCCAAGGCGCTGCTGGAGGCTGCCCGGACCGATCCCACCGCGCTGGACCACCAGTTCATCGACCGGCACACGCAGGGCTTCGAGGAGTACCGGGCGCTGTGCGAGGCCGCCGACTGGTCGGAGCTGGAGCGCCAGTCCGGGGTGGCGCGCGAGCGGATCCGCGCGGTCGCCGAGATCTACCGGAAGGCGCGGGCCACCATCATCGGCTGGTGCCTGGGGGTGAGCCAGCAGGGCCACGGCGTGGACACCATCCGCGAGATCGTCAACCTGCTGTTGCTGCGCGGCAACATCGGCCGCGCCGGGGCCGGGCCGTGCCCGATCCGGGGGCACAGCAACGTGCAGGGCAACCGCACCTGCGGCATCGACCACCATCCCTCGGACGCGCTGCTCGACCGCATCGCGACGGCCTGCGAGATCACCCCGCCGCGCGAGCGCGGGCTGGACACGGTCGGCACCCTCACCGCGATGCACCGGGGCGAGGTCGGCGTGTTCGTCGGGATGGGCGGCAACTTCGCGATGGCCGCCCCGGACACCGCCTACACCTTCGACGCGCTGCGGAAATGCGACCTCACCGTGCAGGTCTCGACCAAGCTCAACCGCTCGCACCTGGTGCACGGCCGGGCCGCGCTGATCCTGCCGTGCGTGCCCCGCACCGAGAAGGACTACCAGGCCGGCGGCGTCCAGTCGATCACCGTCGAGGACTCGATGAGCATGGTGCACCTGTCGGTCGGGCTGAAGGAACCGGCGTCGCCGCACCTGCGCTCCGAGCCGGCCATCATCGCCGGCCTGGCCCGCGCCACGCTGCCCGACTCACGGACCCCGTGGCTGGAGCTGGTCGGCGACTACGACCGGATCCGCGACCGGATGGCCCTGGCCCTGGACGGGTTCGAGGACTTCAACCGCCAGGTGCGCCAGCCGCTGGGGTTCCGGATCCGCCAGCCCGCGCGCGAGCGGATCTTCCTCACCGGCTCCGGGCGGGCCGAGTTCTCCCACGCGCCGCTGGCCGACGCGGTGCCCGCCGACGGGCGGCTGATGCTGAGCACGATGCGCTCGCACGACCAGTTCAACACCACCGTCTACTCCGACGACGACCGCTACCGGGGCGTGGAGAACCTGCGCACGCTGCTGTTCCTGAACCGCGCCGACATGGCCGAGCGGGGGATCGCCGAGCTCGGCCTGATCGACATCACCAGCGTCGCCCACGACGGCACCCGCAGGACCGCGCACGGCTACCGCGCGGTGGGCTACGACATCCCGCCCGGCTGCGCGGCGGGGTACATGCCCGAGCTGAACGTGCTCTGCCCGATCGGCGACTACGGCGCGCAGAGCCGCCAGCCGGTGATGAAGCACATCCCGATCGAGGTCAGCCCCCGCGGACGGCTCAGCCGCCGGTGAGCGGGACGCTGGACTCGGCGGTCAGGGCCAGGAACGTGAGCGACTCCTGCAGGTAGAGCTCGACGTGGCCGGCGTCGTGGGAGCTGTAGCCGATGGACAGGTCCTGGCCCAGGTGCAGCTCGTAGTCCCCGCCCCGGGTGGAGATGAGCAGGGCGCCGTCCAGCGCGGGCGCCCAGATGATCTCGCCGTCGCGCAGCAGCCGCGCGAGGTGGTCGCGGATCGGGTAGCCGTGGTCGGTGGTCTCGACGACCTCGGTGTACGCCTCGGCGGACAGCAGCAGGCTGTACGGGCCGCCGACGCCGGCCAGCCGCAGCGCGCTCACCGCCTGCGCGACGGTGGTGGGGATCTGCCGGATGTCCGCCGGCAGCGGCAGCGGCGGGTTCGAGCTGCCCGGGGCGATGCCGGTGATCCCGGCCGGGCCGGAGCCGTGGAAGATCGTCCGGTCCTCGACCAGCGCGATCTTCCGCGCGGCGTCCTTCACCGGCTGCCAGTCGGAGTCCTTGGAGCCGCGCTCGACGTCGTCCACGGCCTGGCGGTCCACCGAGAACGGCACCCGCAGCTCGATGACCGGCTGGGCCTCGCGGCGGTGCACGCTCACGCCCTCGGCGGGGGCGTCGAGCGCGCGCAGGTGCCCGGTGCCGACGGCGGACAGCGTCGGGCCGGCCGGGCCGACCACGTCCACCACCCGGCGGGCCGCGACGTGGCGGGTGAAGGTGCGGCGCGCCTCCTCCTCGATCTCGGCCCAGGCGGCGTCGGAGATCGGGGCCAGCTCGCGGTGCAGGTTGTTCACGGTGAGTGCTCCTTGCTGCTCAGGCCGCCGATGCCCAGCGAGCCGTCCTCGGCCTCGGTGCGCGGTGGGGGCGGGTCTTCGAGGAAGTCGGCGGTGGGTACGAAGAACAGCCCGCCCGTCACCGCGGTGGAGAAGTCCAGGATCCGGTCGTGGTTGCCCGGCGGGTCGCCGATGAACATGTTGGTCAGCATCTGCTCGATCACGTCGGGGGTGGCGGCGTAGCCGATGAAGTAGGTGCCGAACTCCCGGGCGCCGACCGCGCCGAACGCCATGTTGTCGCGCACGATCTGCCGTTCCGTGCCGTCCGGGTCCTCGATCGTGGTCAGCGCGACGTGGGAGTTGGTCGGCTTCACCGCGTCGGGCAGCTCGATGTCGTTGAGCTTGCGCCGGCCGATGGCCCGCTCCTGCTCCTCGACCGGCAGCGCGTTCCAGGCGTCCAGGTCGTGCAGGTACTTCTGCACGATGACGTAGCTGCCGCCGGCGAAGTCGGGGTCCTCGTCGCCGATGGTCACCGCGGCGCTCGCCTCGTCGCCGGTCGGGTTCTCGGTGCCGTCGACGAAGCCCAGCAGGTCCCGTTCGTCGAAGTACCGGAAGCCGTGCACCTCGTCGACCACGTCGGCCAGCCCTTCGAGCCGGGCCATGAGCTGGCCGGCCAGCTCGAAGCACAGGTCCAGGCGCCCGGCGCGCAGGTGGAACAGCAGGTCACCGGGGGTCGAGACCGCCGTGTGCACGGCGCCGGCCAGCGGCCGGAACGGGTGCAGGCCGGCCGGGCGCGGCGAGCCGTAGAGCCGGTCCCAGAGCCGGGCGCCGACCCCGACCACGCAGCTCAGGCCCTCCTCCGGGACCCGGAACCCCACCGCCCGGGTCAACCCCGCGACGTCGGCCAGCAGGTCGTTCACCTCGGCCTCGGCGCCCGCCCGCACGGTGACCACCATGAAGATCGCCGCCCGCGCGGGCGGCGCCAACACGTCCTGCGTTCGTTCCCGCCGTGCCATGGCATCACCCCGCGCTGATCGTCCGTGTTCCGACGATCAGCCTGGCACAGCGGCGGACGCCCGGCCCGCCTTGGGCGGCCGTCGACCAGCCGGTCCAGTGATGGCAGCCGGACTCGCCCGCCGGGTAGCGTCGGCGACGTTATATCGCTGTGAGGTGGGTCACGCGCGATGGGGCAGGGGGCGGACGAGCGGAGGTAGGCGATGAGCGTGGACCCCTTCGGGGCCGATTTCGGGTTTGACGAGATCCTCAACCGCTTCTTCCGGGGTGACCCGTTCGGGGGTCGTCGGCAGGTGCAGTCGGTGGACCTGTCGCGGCTGTTGTCCGACCGGTCCCGCGAGCTGGTGGCGCGCGCCGCCGAGCAGGCCCAGCAGTGGGGGAACTCGGACGTCGACACCGAGCACCTGCTCTGGGCGGCGACCCAGCTGCCCGCCACCCGGGAGCTGTTGGAGAGGGCCGGGGCCGAGCCGGACGCGCTGGCCGAGCGGATGCAAGCGGTTGCCGAACAGGAGGAGGCGGGCGCGGGCGCGCCGGTCAGCGGCGAGGGGGTACGGCTGACACCGGCGGCCAAGCGGGCGCTGCTGGACGCGCACGCCCAGTCCCGCGCCGCCGGGGCCTCCTACATCGGGCCGGAGCACGTGCTGCTGGGGTTGGCGGCGAACCCGGACACCCCGGCCGGGCAGGCGCTGCGCCAGCTCGGGCGGATCGACACCGGGCCGGCCGCCAGCGGTGAGCCTGGGTCGACGACCCCGACCCTGGACGAGTACGGACGGGACCTGACCGCCGCCGCGCGCGACGGGCGGCTGGACCCGGTGGTGGGGCGGGAGTCCGAGGTCGAGCAGACCCTGGAGGTGCTGTCCCGGCGCACCAAGAACAACCCGGTGCTCATCGGCGAGGCCGGGGTGGGCAAGACGGCGATCGTGGAGGGCATCGCGCAGCGGATCGTCAACAACGACGTGCCGGAGACCGTCGCCGGCAAGCGGGTCATCGCGCTGGACCTGGGCGCGCTGGTGGCGGGCAGCAAGTACCGGGGCGAGTTCGAGGAGCGGCTGAAGAAGGTCATCGACGAGGTGCGCGCCGCCGAGGGCGAGGTGGTGCTGTTCATCGACGAGCTGCACACCGTGGTCGGCGCCGGCTCGGCGGAGGGCGCTGGGTCGTCTCTGGACGCCGGCAACCTGCTCAAACCGGCCCTGGCCCGTGGCGAGCTGCACGTCGTGGGCGCCACCACCATCGACGAGTACCGCCGCTACATCGAGAAGGACGCCGCGCTGGAGCGGCGCTTCCAGCCGATCCTGGTGCCCGAGCCGTCGGTCGAGGACACCATCGAGATCCTCAAGGGGCTGGCCGACCGCTACGAGGCGCACCACCAGGTGCGGCTGGGCTCCGAGGCGCTGGTCGCGGCGGCCGAGCTGTCCGACCGCTACATCACCGGCCGCTGCCTGCCGGACAAGGCGATCGACCTGGTCGACCAGGCCGGCGCCCGGGTGCGGCTGCGCTCGCGGACGCCGGCGCCGGACACGAAGGGGCTGGAGGAGCACCTGGGCCGGCTGCACCGGGAGAAGGACAGCGCGGTCGCCGCCGAGGACTACGAGCGGGCCGGTGACGTCAAGGCGGAGATCGGCGAGGTCGAAGAGCAGTTGGAGGAGGCGCGGTCGGCGGGCCGGTCGGTGCCGGAGGTGACCGTCGAGGACATCGCCGAGGTGGTCTCGCGCGCCACCGGCATCCCGGTCTCGCAGCTCACCGCCGAGGAGCGCGAGCGGCTGCTGCATCTGGGGGAGTACCTGCACGAGCGGGTGATCGGCCAGGACGAGGCGGTGGAGGCCGTCGCCGAGGCGGTGCGCCAGTCCCGCGCCGGGCTCACCGACCCGCGCCGGCCGGTGGGCTCGTTCCTGTTCCTGGGTCCGACCGGGGTGGGCAAGACCGAGCTGGCCCGCGCGCTGGCCGAGGCGCTGTTCGGCGACGAGGACCGGTTGGTGCGCTTCGACATGAGCGAGTTCCAGGAGAAGCACACGGTGTCCCGGCTGCTCGGCGCGCCGCCGGGGTACGTCGGGTACGAGGAGGCCGGGCAGCTCACCGAGGCGGTGCGACGGCGCCCGTACGCGGTGCTGTTGTTCGACGAGATCGAGAAGGCGCATCCGGACCTGTTCAACACGCTGCTGCAGGTGCTCGACGACGGCCGGCTGACCGATGCCCAGGGCCGCACCGCCGACTTCTCCCACGCAGTGATCATCATGACCAGCAACCTGGGGGCGGACCTCATCCTGGGTGCCGGGGGAGACGTCGAACCGGTGCGCGAGCGGCTGATGGGGCTGCTGCGCCAGCAGTTCCGGCCGGAGTTCCTCAACCGCATCGACGAGATCATCGTGTTCCACGGCCTGGACCGCCGCGAGCTGCACCGGATCACCGAGCTGATGCTGGTGTCCACCCGGCGGCGGCTGCACGCCCAGGACGTCACGCTGGAGGTGTCCGACCAGGCGCTGGACTGGCTGGCGAACACCGGCTACCAACCCGAGTTCGGGGCGCGGCCGTTGCGCCGCACGCTGCGTCGGGAGCTGGACAAGCCGCTGGCGCGGATGCTGCTGGCCGGGGAGATCACCCCGGGCGACACGGTGCGGGTGGACTGCGCGGACGGTCGGCTGGATCTTGCGGTGGCCGACCGGACGCCGGTGGGGAGTGCGGCCGGCTAGACACTAGTGTCTGGCCATGCGTAGGTGGTTGCCGCTGTCGGCGGTCGCCCGGCTGGCCGGTGCGGTTGTTGTCGGGGCGGTTGTCGGCGTGGTCGTCGGAATTGCGGCGGGCGTGCCGTTGGGGGTTCTCTCCGGTATCGCGACGACCGCGGCGGCTTTTGTTGTGGCCGGGTGGACGGTGCTGTGGCCGATGGACGCGGCGACCACCCGTCGGAATGTCTCCCGTGAGGACTTCCGGCCGGTCGCCGAGGAGCTGGTCGTCGTCGGGGCCGCGCTTGCGGGGTTGATCATGATCGTGGTTTTGCTGGTCAGCGGGCGTTCGGAGTCCGGGCATGCCACGGCCGCGACGGCGCTGGCCGGGGTGTTCACCGCGTGGGCGGCGTTGCATCTGATGTATGCCACGCGGTATGCGTACCTTTATTATGCGGAGACCGAGGGCGGCATCGACTTCAACTCCCAGGAGTCGCCGACGTACCGTGACTTTCTGTATTTCAGCTACAACCTCGGCATGACGTATCAGGTGTCGGACACCGGGGTTTCGAGTACGACGATTCGAGCGGTGGTGTTACGGCACTGCCTGTTGTCCTACGTGTTCGGGACGGTCATTCTGGCCACCACGATCAACCTGGTCGCCGGGATCGTCACCGGTTGATCACTCGTCGAGCTCGCGGGCGAGCAGGGCGGCGAGGTCGTCGAGCGCTGGCTCGGCGCCGTCGCCCTCGGCGGAGAGGGTCACCAGGTCGCCATGCTGGACGCCCAGGGTGAGCAGGCTGATCAGGCTGCGGGCGCTGACCGGGGGTTTTCCGTTGGCCGCGACCCGGACCGGGACGGGCGCGGCGGCGGCCGCCTTGGCGAAGACCGCGGCCGGCCGGGCGTGCAGGCCGACCTTGGACGCGACGCGAACCTGACGTTCGATCATGGACAAACCTCCGGGGGTCGTTGCGGGCCGACTATCGCCGGTCGGGTTCGTGAATGGCAAGCGCGGGGCATGATGGCGGCCATGTCTCAGGTACTGCGCGGCATCGGAGTCAGCCCCGGCGCGGCGTCCGGGCCGGTGGTCCGGCTCGCCCCGCCGCCGCCCGACCCGGACCCCGGGCCGTCGGGGGGTGTTCCGGCGCAGGACACCGCGCGGGCGGTGGGGGCGCTCGCGGAGGTGGCGCGGCTGCTGCGGGCTCGGGGGGAGGCGGCCGGCGGCGGTGCCGAGGACGTGCTGGAGGCGACGGCCATGATGGCCGAGGACCCCGAGCTGGCGGCGCGCGTCGAGGCGCTGGTGGGTGAGGGGCGCACGGCCGCTCGGGCGGTGCACGAGGCGCTGGTCGAGTTCGCCGAGTCGCTGCGGGCGGTGGGTGGCTACCTGGGCGAGCGGGTGGCCGACCTGGAGGACGTGCGGATGCGCGCGGTCGCGCTGCTGACCGGCGCGCCGATGCCCGGGGTGCCCACGCTGGCCCGGCCGTCGGTGCTGGTCGCCCGCGACCTCGCGCCGGCCGACACCGCCGTGCTCGACCCGGCCAGGGTGCTCGGTTTCGTCACCGAGCTGGGCACCCCGACCAGCCACACCGCGATCCTGGCCAAGCAGCTCGGGATCCCGGCGGTGGTCGGCTGCCCGGGCGCGGCGGCGCTGGCCGACGGGGTCACCGTGGCCGTCGACGGGTCCGCCGGCGAGGTGACCGTCGACCCGCCCGCCGCCACGCTGGCCAGGGTGGCCGCCCGGAGCGCGACCCGGGCCGTCACCGATGCCGACACCGGACCCGGGCGGACCGCCGACGGCCTGCCGGTCGCGCTGCTGGTGAACGTGGGGACTGTCGCGGACGCGCGCGCCGCCGCGACCGTCCCGTCCGAGGGCGTCGGCCTGTTCAGAACCGAGATGCTCTACCTCAGCCGGCACACGCCGCCGCCGGTGTCGGTGCAGGTCGAGGCGTACCGGGCGGTGCTGGACGCGTTCGCCGGGCGCAAGGTCGTCATCCGCACCCTGGACGCGGGCGCGGACAAGCCGTTGCCGTTCCTGGATCAAGGTGACGAGGCGAACCCCGCGCTCGGGGTGCGCGGGCTGCGGGTGGCGCGCCGGCGGCCCGAGCTGCTGGACGACCAGCTCGCCGCGATCGCCGAGGCCGCCGCCGGCCGCGAGGCGCAGGCCTGGGTGATGGCGCCGATGGTGTCCACCCCGGCCGAGGCCTCGACCTTCGTCGAACGCGCCCGGGCGGCCGGTCTGCCGACCGTCGGGGCGATGATCGAGGTGCCGGCCGCCGCGCTGCACGCCTCCCGCCTGCTGCGGCACTGCGACTTCGTCAGCCTCGGCACCAACGACCTGGCCCAGTACTGCCTCGCCGCAGACCGGATGCAGGGCGCGCTGGCCGATCTGCTCGACATCTGGCAGCCCGCCCCGCTGGAGCTGATCGCGATGACCGCCGACGCCGGCCGCCTGGCGAACCGTCCGGTCGGGGTGTGCGGGGAGGCGGCCGGCGATCCCCTGATGGCGCTCGTGCTCGTCGGCCTGGGCGTCACCAGCCTGTCCATGGCGCCGGCGTCCCTGCCGCTGGTCAGGCGCGCGCTCGCAACCCACACCGTCGCCGAATGCCAGGCCATGGCGGGAGCGGCCCGGGAGGCCGACGACCCGGCGGCCGCCCGCGACGCCGTCCGCCAACTCGCCTCACCCGAGCTGCTGTGAGCCCTATTCGGTGACGACGCCAACCCCGGCGTCATCGATCTTGTCCCGAAGCTCGGGATCCACGTCGTCGGCGGTGAGCAGCTCGGCCACCTCGGCGAGCGGGCAGATCCGCGCGAACGCCGTGCGGCCCACCTGCGGGGCGTCGAACACCGCGACCGCGCGCCGCGAGACGTCCCTGAACACCCGCGCGGCGTGCGCGACCAGCGGATCCTCGGCGGTCAGGCCGGATTCCGGGTCGATCCCGTCGCCCCCGATGATCACCAGGTCGAGATGCACCTCGCGCAGGCTGGACTCGACCATCGGCCCGGTCAGCACCGGACTCCCCGAGAACGCCACGCCGCCGGTGACCATCACCGTCACGCCCTCGCGCAGCGACAGCTCGTGCGCCGCGTCGAGCTGGTTGGTCACCACCGTGAGCGACGCGCGCCCGGCCAGCGCCCGGGCTATCGCCACCGACAGCCCGCCCGCCGCCAGCCCGACCCGCGCTCCCTCCGGCACCCGCTCCGCGGCCAGCCGGCCGATCTCGAACCGCTCGGCCTGACGCCTCGCCGGCGCGCTGGGCAGCGACAACCCGACCGGCAGCGACCGCACGACCGCGCCGCCATGGGTCCGCGACAGCCAGCGCTGGGCCTCCAGGAACGACAGGTCGCGCCGCACCGACGCCTCGGAGACGCCCAGCCCGTGCGACAGCGCGGACACCGCCACGCTGCCGTCCTTCGCGAGGCGTTCCATGATCGCATGCAATCGATCAGAGCGACGCACGCGACGAGCATAACGAGCCGCGATCTACCGCCAAAACGAGCAGAACCGAGCAGATTGGTTGCCTGATTTTGCGCGGTGGTGTTACGTTGCGCTCTCCTTGAGCGCCGCCCTCGATGGCGAGGCGGTGAAAGGGGGGTCATGTCCGTCAGCCAGTCCCTCTTGCTCGCGTTCATCGCCGGGTTCGCCTACTTCACGCGGCGCTTCATGGGCGACCTGTTCCTGGAGCGCGCGGTCGTGCTCGGCCCGCTGACCGGGCTGATCCTCGGCGACCTCACCACCGGCCTGGTGGTCGGCGCCTCCCTGGAGCTGATCTTCATCGGGGCGGCCGACATCGGCGGTTCGGTGCCGCCCAACCTGCCCATCGGCAGCATCGTGGGCACCGCGCTGGCCATCGAGTCGGGCCTGCAACCGGCGCAGGCGCTGGTCATCGCGGTCCCGGCGGCGCTGCTCGGCTCGTTCGGGGAGCTGCTCGCCAAGGCCGTGAGCACCGTGTTCGTGAACGGCGCGGAGCGGTTCGCGGCGGCCGGCAACACCCGGGGGATATCGGCGATGTTGCACCTGGGCAACCTGGTGCACTTCCTGTGCATCGCGGTGCCCGCCTACCTCGGGCTCACCCTGGGCCACGACGTGGTGAGCGGGCTGGCCGCGAGCACCAAGGGGCCGATCGGCACCGGGCTCGCGGTGGCCGGCGCGGTGCTGCCCGCGCTCGGGTTCGCGCTGCTGATGAACAGCCTGGTCACCTCGGCGCTGATGCCGTTCTTCTTCATCGGCTTCCTGCTGGCCGCCTACACCGGCTTCGGCGTGCTCGGGGTGGCGCTGCTCGGCGTCATGATCGCCGCGCTGTGGATCAGCCGCCAGGGCGGGCTCACCCTGCTGCGGGCGGACGACGAGGATGCCGGCCGGTCCGGCGAGGTGGTGCCGGTGCGCGACCAGCGGCGGCTGTTCTGGCGTTCGTTCGCCACCCAGTCGGCGTTCAGCTTCGACCGCATGCAGGCGATCGGCTTCACCTGGGGGCTGATGCCGCTGCTCAAGCGGCTCTACCCGGAGCGGGCACGGCTCAGCGAGGCGCTGCGGCGCCACCTGGTCTTCTTCAACACCCACCCGTGGCTGCCCGGGCCGATCTACGCGCTGGTGGCCGAGATGGAGACCCGGCACGCCGCCGCGAAGGAACCCGAGGGCGTGAACGGTGCCGAGGCGGTCAACGTACAGACCATCCAGGGCGCCAAGGGCTCGCTGATGGGGCCGCTGGCCGGGGTGGGCGACTCGGCGATCCACGGCACGCTGCGCCCGATCTTCTCCGGCATCGGGGCCTCGCTGGGGATGCAGGCGAACTACCTGGCGCCGTTCGTGTTCCTGCTCCCGGTCAACGCCGTGCACCTGGTACTGCGCTGGCTGACTGTGCGGTGGGGTTTCCGGTGGGGGAGCCGGCTGTTCGAGCGGATGGACGCGGGCGCGCTGCGGCGGTTGATGGAGGGCGCCTCGATCACCGGCCTGATGGGCGTCGGCGCGCTGGTGGGCACCTGGCTGGTGATCAAGGTGCCGATCACGTACACCGAGGGCAAGGCGACGGTCAAGCTGCAGGAGATGCTCGATCACATCATGCCCAAGCTGGTCCCGCTGTTGATCACGCTGGCGGTGTTCTGGCTGGTCCGGCGGCGGGCGAACGCCGTGCTGGTGCTGATCGGGCTGGCCGTCGGCGGGTTCGCGCTCGGCGCGCTGGGGGTGCTCGGTGTCCCGTCCTGAGCCGCCCTCGGCCGGGGTTGTCGTCGCCGGCCACGGGGAGTTCGCCACCGGGCTGGCCAGCGCCGTCGAGGTGATCATCGGGCCGCAGGCCGCGTTCCGGGCGGTGGCGCTGGCCGAGCACGACTCGCCCGAGCGGTTCGGGGTATACCTGCTGGCGGCCGTCGAGGACGTGGACCGGGGCGCCGGCGTCCTCGTCCTGACCGACCTTCCCGGCGCCACCCCGTTCTCGGCCGCCGCCCGCGTCGCGCACGAGCGGCCGGGCGTGGAGGTGGTCAGCGGCGCGAACCTGCCGATGCTGCTGGAGGCGCTGACCCAACGCGACGGCCAGACCCTGGACGCGACTACCACCACCGCCGCAGATGCCGGCGCCCTCGGGATCCGCCGCTGGGCGCCGCCCGCCTGAAAGGAGTGTCCGTGCCGATCGCGATGGTGCGTGTCGACCATCGGCTGATACACGGCCAGGTCACGCTGGGCTGGTCCCGCGCCGTGCGCGCCGACGTGCTGCTGCTGGTCAGCGACCGGGTCGCGGCCAGCCCGCTGGACACCAGCCTGATGGAGATGGCCGCGCCGCCGGGTATCACCGTGCGGGTCTGGGACGTCGAGCGGGCGCGGGCGGCCGCGACCGGCGGCGACTGGCCGTCCGGCCGCACGCTGGTGCTGGTCGCCAACCCGCTGGACCTGGAACGGCTGGTCGAGGCCGGCCTCGACGTCACCGAGGTGAACATCGGCGGCGTGCGCTCCGACGGCGCCCGGCACAAGCTGACCAAGGAGGTGCACGCCACCGACGACGAGCTGGCCGCGTGGCGCCGGCTGGCCGGGCGCGGCATCAAGCTGTCCGTCCAATGGCTGCCCGGCCAGCGCCGCAAGCTGCTCAACGACGTGGTCGCCCCGTGACGACGACGGCCGGCCCTCGGTCGGCGCACCCGTTCCACATGTGGGACGGCATCCGCGCCATCCCCGACGCCCTGCGGGCCGAGCCCGCGTGGCTGGCCGAGGCCGAGGCGGCCGCCGGCGCGATGCTCACCCGCCCCGCCGTCGACCTGGTGGGCTGCGGGACCTCGTACTTCGCCGCGATCGCCATCGCGCACGTCGTCAACCAGGTCGCCGGCGTGCCGGCGCGCGCCCACAACGCCTTCGAGTACGCCGCCTACCCGCCGCCGCCCTCCGGGCGAGGCACGCTGGTCGCGATCTCCCACACCGGCACCACCCCGGACGTGGTGGCCGCCGTCGCCGCCCACGGCGACGCCGGACCGACGCTCGCGCTCACCGACGCCGCCGGCTCGCCGCTGGCCCAGGCCTGCGACCACGTCCTGGTCGAGCCCGGTGGCCTGGAGCCGGCCCTGACCAAGACCCGCAGCTACGCCACCACCCTGCGCCGGGGCTACGCGCTGGCGCTGGCGCTGGCCCGGCGCCTCGGCCGCCGCGCATCGGCACTGGAGCGGGCGCTGGACCGGGCCGGTGAGGCGGCCGCCGCCGCCCTCGCCGCCGCCGAGGCCGACGACTCGGGGGCCGCCGCCCGGTTCGCCTCGGCGCCGCGCGTCCTGGTCATCGGCGGCGGCCCCGAGCTGGCCACCGCGAACGAGGCCGCCCTGAAGATCACCGAAGCCGCGTCAGTGCACGCCGTGGCGCTGCAGGTGGAGGAGGCCGCGCACGGCGCCTGGGCCAGCACACGCCCCGGCGAGCTGGCCATCCTGCTGGCCCCCGCCGGCCCGACCGCCGCCCACGCCGACCGCGTCGCCCACGGCATGCGCACGCTCGGCGCGCACACCTGGATGCTCACCAACCGCGCCGCCCCGCCGGCCGAGGTGGACGCCCTCACCCGCCTCCCGGACCTGGACGAACCACTGATGCCGCTGGTGAGCGTGATCCCGCTGCAGGTCTTCGCCTATCGGCTGGCGCTGGCGCGCGGCCTCGACCCCGACACCATGGGCACCGACGACCCGCGCCGCTCGCAGGCCCGCACGATCATGCGCCGCTCGCTGGCTGCCCGTCCCTAGGAGGGTCCTGAACAATGCCGCTCGTCGCGAGCGGCGATCCAGCCGGATGCATCGCAAGGCTGTGTCTGATTCGGAGTCCCCGATACCGCTGTTGTATCGGGGGCGACGACAACGCCGCGAGGCGCCGGCTGGGCGCCGCGCAGCAGAGCATGCATTGTTCAGGGCGCTCCTAGAATTGCCGTCCATGGCCGCCGAGCACGTCATCGTCACCTCGACAACCGACAGCGAGCAGGCCGCCCGCGCGCTGGCCGCCGGCGCGATCGAGGCGAACCTCGGCGCCTGTGCCCAGGTGGTCGGGCCGATCACCAGCGTGTTCCGGTGGGAGGGTTCGGTCCAGACCGAGCAGGAGTGGCGCGTGGAGATCAAAACCGCCGCCGACCGGGTCGCGCCCCTGGTCGAGCACATCAAGGCCGCGCACGCCTACGACGTGCCGGAGATCATCGCGACCCCGATCACCGCCGGCAGCGCGGAGTACTTGACCTGGCTGGTGGACGAGACCCGGGGCTAGACGCTCACCCGGCGCACACCTACCTGGGCCGCCGCATACCCGCACCCCAACACGCTCTGCGAGACCCCGGCCAGCACCTTCACCGCAGCAGCGCGCTGAGCGCGGCGAGCGACACGCCGAGCCCCGCCGCGATGAGGAAGACCGCGTCGAAGCCGCCGGCCGTGGCCAGCACCGCCAGCCCGACCGACCCGCCCACCTGGCTGGCGGTGTTGGCCAGCCCGCCCGCGATCCCCGCGTCGGCGGCGGGGACGCCGGCGGTCGCGGCGGCCATCAGGGTGGGGAACACCAGCCCGATGCCGACCGCGACCAGCAGCGTCGGCCCGAGCACGCCCGCGAGGTAGCCGCTGCCCGCGTCCGCCCGGGCGAGCCAGCCGAAACCGGCCACGAAGCACCCGCAGCCGGCCAGCACCAGCGCCCGCACCCCGGTCGTCGGCAGCAGCGCGGCGGCCAGGCGCGCGATCACCACGAACGTCACCGCCGCCGGCGTCTGCCCCAGCCCGGCCGCCAGCGCGCTGTAGCCGAGCACGTTCTGCAGCAACAGCGACGTGAAGTACCACATCGCGATCGCGATCCCGCCGAACAGCAGCAGCATGCCGTTGCCGACGGCCACGTTCCGGACCCTGAACAGCCGAAGCGGCATCATCGGCCGGGCCGCGACCCGGGCCTGCACCACGGCGAACCCGACGAGCAGCAGCACCCCCGCCCCGACCGGCACGAGCACCTCCGAGGACGTCCAGCCGTGCTCGGCGCCGCCCATGACCCCGTAGACCAGCGCGCCCAGCCCCGCCGTCCCGGTGAGCGCTCCGGCCAGGTCGAGCGGCTCCCGCCGGCCCGTTCGGGCGCCGGCCAGCGCGGTCGCGGCCACCGCGACCAGCACCGCGCCGATCGGCACGTTGATCAGGAAGACCCACCGCCAGGACAGGCCGGTGGTCAGCGCGCCGCCCGCGAGCGCCCCGGCCATCCCGCCCACGCCGCCCGAGGCCGACCACGCCCCGAACGCACGGGCCCGCGCGCGCCCCTCGGTGAAGCTGGTGTTGATCACGGCCAGCGTCGCCGGGGCCAGCACCGCCGCCCCCACGCCCTGCGCGACGCGGGCCGCCACCAGCACATGCGGCGCGGTCGCCAGGCCGCCGACCAGGCTCGCGGCGGAGAACAGCACCAGCCCGGCGGCCAGCGCCCGCCGATGCCCGAACAGGTCAGAGGCTCGCCCGCCCAGCAGCATGAAGCCGGCGAAGGTGAACAGGTAGCCGTTCACCACCCAGGCCAGGCCGGTGGCGGTGAAGCCGAGGTCGCGCTGGACGGACGGCAGGGCGACGTTCACGATGGACGCGTCCAAGATCACCATGAACTGGCAGGCGCAGGCCAGCGCCAGGACCGTCCAGGTGGGTCCGACGCGGCCGCGGGTCAGGGCTGGTTCGGTCACCGCGGGCTCCCTTGTCCTGAAAGATTAGTTATGCGCATAATGTTATGCGCATAACGAACCTGTCAAGGAGCCGTCCGTGGACTTCGAGCAAGCCGATGCCGTCAACCAGGCCATCCGCCTGCTGAGCCTGCGCCACCGGGCCAGGGCGGCGGCGCTGCTGTCCCCGCTGGGCCTGCACCCCGGCCAGGAGGCGCTGCTGCTCGAGCTGGCCCGGACCGGCCCGATGATCCAGGCGCAGCTCAGCGAGGCGCTCGGCTGCGAGCCGCCCAGCGTCACGCTCATGACCCGCAAGCTGGAGGCCTCCGGCCACATCCGCCGCGGTCCCGCCCCGTCCGACCGGCGCGCCACCGTCGTCGAGCTCACCGACAGCGGCCGCGCACTGGCCGACCAGGTCAAACGCCTGTGGTGCGCGCTGGCCGAGGAGACCGTGACCGGCCTGCCCGCCCGGACCGTGGCCGAGCTGCCCGGCCTGCTCACGGCGCTGACCGACAACGTCGACACCCGGCGGGCGGGCAAAGTCCGTGGCGGCGTCGCACCACCGCCGAGATACTCCAGCCGTGTTCCTGACGATCTCGACCACGGGTAGCGACGAGCGACCGGCCACCGACCTCGGGTTCCTGCTGCACAAGCATCCCGACCGGGCGCAGCGGTTCGCGACCGCGCACGGGGACGCGCACGTGTTCTACCCCGAGGCGTCCGCGTCGCGCTGCCGGGCCGCGCTGCTGCTGGAGGTCGACCCGGTCGCGCTGGCCCGAGCGGGCGCTCCGGACGGCGCCCGGTACGTCAACGACCGGCCGTATGCCGCGTCCTCGCTGCTGGCGGTGGCGCTGCGCACGGTGTTCGGCACCGCGCTGCGGGGCGAGTGCCGGGAGATGCCGGAGCGCGCCGCCGAGCCGCTGCCGCTGCGCATCGAGGTGCCCGCGTTGCCCGCGCGCGGCGGCGCCGAGCTGGTGCGGCGGCTGTTCGAGCCGCTGGGCTGGACGGTGCTGGCCGAGCCGGTCGCGTTGGACCGCCGGTTCCCGGAGTGGGGCGAGTCGCGCTACGTGCGGCTGGAGCTGGCCGGGGAACTGCGGCTGGCCGACGCGCTGCGCCACCTGTACGTGCTGATGCCGGTGCTGGACGGCGCCAAGCACTACTGGGCGGCCCCGGACGAGGTGGACAAGCTGCTGCGGATGGGGGAGGGGTGGCTGGCCACCCACCCGGAGCGGGGGCTGATCACCAACAGGTACCTGATGCGGCGCCGCGCGCTGACCGAGCGGGCGCGCGAACGGCTGGAGCTGGCCAGGCTCGCGGAGTCCGACGACGCCGGCGCCGACGAGATCGACAACGCGGTCGACGAGGACACCGACACCGAGGAGCGGCCGGTCCCGCTGGCCGTGCGGCGCCGCGAGGCGATCCTGGGCGCGCTGGCCGAGGCGGGCGCGGCCCGGGTGCTCGACCTGGGCTGCGGGCAGGGCCAGCTGCTGCGCGAGCTGCTCAAGGACGCCCGCTACACCGAGATCGTGGGGATGGACGTCTCCGCGCGGGCGCTGGGCGCGGCCGCCCGCCGGCTGCGCCTGGACCGGATGAGCGAGCGGCGGGCGGCGCGGGTGCGGCTGCTGCAGGGCTCGCTGGCCTACACCGACGCGCGGCTGTCCGGCTACGACGCGGCGGTGCTCTGCGAGGTCGTCGAGCACGTGGACCCGCCCCGGCTGCCCGACCTGGAGTACGCCGTGTTCGGCGCCGCCCGGCCCCGCACGGTGCTGGTGACCACGCCGAACGTCGAGTACAACGTGCGCTACGAGACGCTGCCCGCCGGCCACGCGCGGCATCCCGACCACCGCTTCGAGTGGACCCGCGCGCAGTTCCGGGACTGGGCGGACGCGGTCGCACACCGCCACGGCTACCGCGTCGGCTACCGGCCGGTCGGGCCGGAGGACCCCGAGGTCGGGCCGTCCACCCAGATGGCCGTGTTCACCCTGGAGGTGGCCACATGACCCAGCTCGGCGTGCCGGACCTGTGCCTGGTCGTGCTGGTCGGCTGCACCGGCTCGGGCAAGTCCACCTTCGCCCGGACCCACTTCCGGTCCACCGAGGTCATCTCCTCGGACTTCTGCCGGGGCCTCGTCTCCGACGACGAGAACGACCAGACCGCGACCGGCGACGCCTTCGACGTGCTGCACTACATCGCCGGCAAGCGGCTCGCGGCCGGGCGGCTGACCGTGGTGGACGCCACGAACGTCCAGCCCGACGCGCGGCGACCGCTGGTGCGGCTGGCCCGCGAGCACGACGTGCTGCCGGTGGCCATCGTGCTCGACGTGCCGGAGCGGGTCTGCGCGGACCGCAACGCCGTCCGCCCCGACCGGGCGGACCTGCCCCGTCACGTCATCCCCCGCCAGCAGCGCGAGCTGCGCCGCTCGCTGCGGATGCTGGCCCGCGAGGGCTTCCGCAAGGTCCACCACCTGCGCGGCGTCGACCAGGTCGCGGCCGCCGAGATCGTGCGGGAGCGCCGCTACAACGACCTGCGGCACCTGGCCGGCCCGTTCGACATCGTCGGTGACGTGCACGGCTGCGCCACCGAGCTGGAGGCGCTGCTGGCCAAGCTCGGCTACGTCGACGGCGCGCACCCCGAGGGCCGCACCGCCGTGTTCGTCGGCGACCTGGTGGACCGCGGCCCGGACACCCCCGCCGTGCTGCGCCGGGTGATGGACATGGTCGACGCCGGCGCCGCGCTGTGCGTGCCGGGCAACCACGAGAACAAGCTGGGCCGCCACCTGTCCGGCCGCACGGTCCAGCTCACCCACGGCCTGGCCGACACCGTCGAGCAGCTGGAGCGCCACGGCGAGCCGTTCCGCGACCGGGTGCGGGCGTTCATCGACGGGCTGATCAGCCACTACGTGCTCGACGGCGGCGCGCTCGTGGTCTGCCACGCCGGGCTTCCGGAGCGCTACCACGGCCGCACCTCCGGGCGGGTGCGCTCGCACGCCCTGTACGGCGACACCACCGGGGAGACCGACGAGTTCGGGCTGCCGGTGCGCTACCCGTGGGCGGAGGACTACCGGGGGCGGGCGGCGGTGGTGTACGGACACACGCCGGTGCCGACCGCGAGCTGGGTCAACAACACGCTGTGCGTGGACACCGGCTGCGTGTTCGGCGGCCAGCTCACCGCGCTGCGCTGGCCGGAGCGCGAGCTGGTCGCGGTGCCCGCCGAGCGGGTCTGGTACGAGCCGGCCCGCCCGCTGGCGGACCCACCGGCCCGGGGCCCGCGCCCGCTGGACCTCGCCGACGTCACCGGCCGGCGGGTGGTGGAGACGGCCGAGCACGGCGGGGTGGCCGTCCGCGAGGAGAACGCCGCCGCCGCGCTGGAGGTGATGAGCCGGTTCGCCGTGGACCCCCGGCTGCTGGTGTACCTGCCGCCGACCATGGCGCCGTGCGCCACCTCCCGGCTGGACGGCCACCTGGAGCACCCGCACGAGGCGTTCGCCGGCTACCGGGAGGCCGGCGTGCGCGAGGTGGTGTGCGAGGAGAAGCACATGGGCTCGCGCGCGGTCGCGCTGGTCTGCCGGGACGCGGGCGTCGCCGCCGAGCGCTTCGGGGTCACCGACGGCGTCACGTCCGGCGCCGTGCACACCCGCACCGGCCGCCCGTTCTTCACCGACCCGGAGCTGACCGAGCGGCTGCTGGCCCGGCTGCGTGACGCGGTGGCCGGGGCCGGGCTGTGGGACGAGCTGGACACCGACTGGCTGTTGCTGGACGCCGAGCTGCTGCCCTGGTCGGTGAAGGCGATGGGGCTGCTGCGCGACCAGTACGCGGCCGTCGGGGCGGCGTCCGGCGCGGTGTTCCCGGGCGCGATCGCCGCCCTGGAAGCGGCCGCCGCCCGGGGCCCCGACGTGACCGAGCTGCTCGCCCGCCAGCGGGAGCGGGCGTCCGACGCGGCGGCGTTCACGGCCGCGTACGGCGGGTACTGCTGGCCGGTCGACGGGCTGGACGGGGTGCGGCTGGCCCCGTTCCAGATCCTGGCCGCGCGGGGCCGCACCCTTGCCGGCGTCCCGCACGACCGGCAGCTCGCGATGGTCGACAGGCTGGTCGCCTCGGACGCCAGTGGCCTGCTGCGCGGCACGGGGCGGATGGTCGTGGACGTGACCGACGAGTCGTCGATCGCGGCGGGGACCGACTGGTGGCTGGGCCTCACGGACGCCGGCGGCGAGGGGATGGTGGTCAAGCCGCTGGCCGCGCTGGTGCGGGCCGAGGACGGCCGGCTGGTGCAGCCCGGCGTGAAGTGCCGGGGCCGGGAGTACCTGCGGATCATCTACGGCCCGGAGTACGCCCGGCCGGCCCACCTGGACAAGCTGCGCTCGCGCGCCCTGGGCCGCAAGCGTTCGCTGGCGCTGCGGGAGTACGCGCTCGGCCTGGAGGCGCTGCGCCGGCTGGCGTCCGGGGAGCCGCTCTGGCGGGTCCACGAGGCGGTCTTCGCCGTGCTCGCGCTCGAGTCCGAGCCCGTCGACCCGCGTCTCTAGTGGCGCGTCGTGGTGGTGAGCAGCACCGCGGAGTCCTCCAGCGCGAGCAGGGCGTGCCGTTGCGGGGGGATGCTGATCAGGTCGCCGTCGCGGGCTTCCCAGCTGTCGTTCCCGGCGTCCAGGCGCACCCGCCCGCGCAGGACGTGCACGGTGGCCTCGCCGGGGCTGTCGTGCTCGGCCAGGCTGGAGCCGGCGGTGAGGGCGACCAGGGTCTGGCGCAGGGTGTGCTCGTGCCCGCCGTAGACGCTCTGGGCGCTGCGCCCGGAGCTCGCCTCGCGCGCCCGGGCCAGGTGGTCACGCGCGAGCGCTACCAGTGAGATCTTCCGCATGCGTTGCGCTCCTGTTCGCCGGTGTCGACCGTCCGAGCCGATCGTTGCGCACCACCCGGGGGTCGTTGTGACGAACTCACCGGTCCGGGGGAGGAACGCGCCCACTTCACCGACCACCGTTGAAGCGCAGAGATGGCCTCGCCGAGCTCGCGCCCGAGGTCGGTGAGCAGGTAGGAGCCGTCCGGCAGCCGTTGCGCCAGGCCGGACCGCTCGAGGTCGCGGATCCGGCGGTAGAGCACCGAGGACGACAGGCCCTCGCAGTTGGCCAGGATCGCCCGAGGGCCCAGCGGGCCGTCCCGCAGCTCCCACAGCAGCCGCAGCGTCCAGCGTCGCCCCAGCAGGTCCAAGGCCGCCATCAGGGGCCGGCCGGTTGTCGAGCCGCGGACCGGCTTACCCGGCTCGGGCGTGGTGGAACGGGCCACGTGCGGCATCTCCTGGTGTTGCTGAAAAAGAAACGATAGCATCCGACGGCGTTGCTGTTTTGAAAACGCCGAGGAGGCCGCCGTGACGCCGCGCATCGAGCCGCTGTCCGAGCCGTACACCCCGGAGGTCGCCGAGCGGCTCCGCGCGCTGATGCCGGGCGGCGGGGAGCCCATCCGGCTGTTCCGCACGTTCGTGCGCAACCTGCCGATGGCCGCCGGCCTCAACGCCTGGGGTGGCTACTACCTGAGCCGGCAACTGTCGCTGACGATGCGCGAGCGCGAGCTGGTGATCGACCGCACCACCGCGCGGTGCGGCTGCGACTACGAGTGGGGCGTGCACATCGCCGTCTACGGCGAGCGTGTCGGGCTGACGCCTGACCAAATAGGCTCGATCGCCCACGGCGCGGCGTCCGACCCGTGCTGGGACGCCCACGACGCGCTGGTGATCGAGGCGGTGGACGCGCTGCACGACACCGCGACGATCGGCGACGATCTCTGGGGGCGCCTGGCCGGGGAGTTCACCGAGGCACAGCTGCTGGACCTGCTGCTGCTCACCGGCTGGTACCACGCGATCAGCTTCGCGGCGAACGCCGCCGGGGTGGAGCCGGAGGACTGGGCGCCGAGGCTGGCCGACGCGCGGTGAGTGCTCACGCGTTGGCCAGGGCGGGCTGGGCGGGCGCCTCCGGTTCGGGGGTGCGGGTGCGCAGCACGCGGTTGACCCGGGCGGTGTCGAGCACGCGCTCCCAGCGGGCGACGACCAGCGAGGCGACGCTGTTGCCGGCCAGGTTGGTCAGCGCGCGGCACTCGGACATGAACTTGTCGATGCCGAAGATGAGCATGATGCCGGCGGCGGGCAGGGTGCCCACGGTGGACAGGGTGGCGGCCAGCGCGATGAACCCGGCGCCGGTGACGCCGCCGGAGCCCTTGGAGGTCAGCAGCATGACGGCCAGCAGGCCGAGCTGTTGGGCGACGGTGAGCGGGGTGTCGGTGGCCTGCGCGATGTAGACGGCGGCCAGCGAGAGGTAGATGGAGCTGCCGTCGAGGTTGAACGAGTAGCCGGTGGGCACGGTGAGGCCGACGATCTCGCGGCGGATGCCGAGGCCTTCGAGCTTGGCCATCAGCCGAGGCAGCACGCTCTCCGAGGAGGAGGTGCCGAGCACGATCAGGAACTCCTCGCGCAGGTAGCGCAGCAGCCGGAAGATGTTGACCTTGAGTAGCGCGGTGACGCCGCCGAGGATGACCAGCACGAAGAACAGCGAGGTGCCGTAGAACAGCGCGATGAGCTGGCCGAGGCTGGTCAGGGTGGAGATCCCGTACTTGCCGATGGTGAAGGCCATCGCGCCGAACGCGCCGACCGGGGCCGCGAGCATGATGTAGTGCAGGATCTTGAAGACCACCGCGCTGAGCCGGTTGACGCCCTCGACGATCGGCCGGCCCACCGGACCGACGGCCTTGAGCGCGACGCCGAACAGCGCCGCGAAGAAGATGACCTGCAGGATGTTGCCCTCGGCAAAGGCGCCGACCGCGCTGGTCGGCACGATGTCGGTGAGGAAGTGCCACCAGCTCTGCTCCTGGCCGGACTGGGCGTACTGGGCGGCGCTGCCGGACAGGCGCAGCTGGCCGGGGTGGGCGTGGACGCCCTCGCCGGGGCGGAAGGCGTTCACGGCGGCCAGCCCGACGAGGAGCGCGACCAGGGTGCCGGCCTGGAAGTAGACCAGGGCCTTGACGCCGACCCGGCCGACGCGGCGCAGGCTGTCCACGCCGCCGATCCCGGCCACGATGGTCAGGAACACGATCGGGGTGATGAGCATCTTGATGGCGGCCACGAACGTGGTGCCGACCGGTTCCAGCGCGACCCCGGCCGCCGGCCAGAGCCATCCGGTCGCGATGCCGGCCGCGATCGCGGTGAGCACCCAGAAGTAGAGCTGTCTGTACCAGGGGCGTGCCATGGCGTTTCTCCTCGTCGAGAACGTCAGAGGTGTTCGAGCAGCTTGTCGGTAAGCTCGTCGGTGGTGGCGCCGCCGCCGAGGTCGGGGGTGCGCACGTCGGTCTTGGCCAGCACGGCGGCGATCGCGTCGGTGATGTCCTTGGCCGCCTCGGGGTGGCCGAGGTGGTCGAGCATCAGGGCGGCCGACCAGATGGCGCCGAGCGGGTTGGCGATGCCCAGGCCGGCGATGTCCGGCGCGGAGCCGTGCACCGGCTCGAACATCGAAGGGAACGCGCGCTCGGGGTTGAGGTTGGCCGCCGGGGCGAGGCCGATCGAGCCGGCCACGGCGGCGGCGAGGTCGCTGAGGATGTCGCCGAAGAGGTTGGACGCGACCACCACGTCGAACCGGGCCGGGTCCAGCACGAGCTTCGCGGCCAGCGCGTCGACGTGCTCCGCCGCCCACCTGACCTGGGGAAACGACCCGCTGCGCTCGGCGACCAGCTCGTCCCAGAACGGCATGGTGTGCACGATGCCGTTGGACTTGGTCGCCGAGGTGAGGTGGCCCCGGCGGCGGGCGGCCAGGTCGAACGCGTAGTCCAGCACCCGGGTCACCCCGGGCCGGGTGAACACCGCCTCCTGCGCGGCCATCTCGTCGGGGAACCCCCGGTTGAGCCGGCCGCCGATCTCGCTGTACTCGCCTTCCACGTTCTCCCGGACCACGACCAGGTCGACCTCGCCGGCGACGGCCGCGCGCAGCGGGCTCTCCACCCCCTCGAAGACCCGGATCGGACGGAGGTTGACGTACTGGCGAAAGCCCCGGCGGATCGGGATCAGCAGCCCCCACAGGGAGACGTGGTCGGGCACCCTCGGATCGCCCACGGCGCCGAGCAGGACGGCGTCGCTGTCGCGCAGCCGGTCCAGCCCGTCGGACGGCATCATGGCGCCCTCGCGCAGGTATCGGGCGCAGGACCAGTCGTAGCCGGTGTAGGTCAGGCCGAAGCCGTGCCGGGCGCCGACCGCGTCCAGGACCCGCCGGGCCGGCGGCAGCACCTCGGCACCGATCCCGTCGCCGGGTATCAGCGCGATCCGATGGTTCGTCATGCGGTGATTCGAACAACCCCGCCCCGGGGGCGTCCAAGACGCAGATACGGCCTGCCTTATAGGCCAGGCTTATCGGTGGCGCCGTCCAGGAAGGCACGGGCGGCGGGGGACGGCTCCGCGCGGCGGGCGACCAGGCCGATCCGCAGGGTGGTCTTCGGCTCCACGTCGTGCACCAGCGCGCCGGCCCGCTCGGCGAGGGCTCGCCACGACTCGGTGACCACCGCGAGCCCGACCCCGGCCAGGACCAGCGGCAGGATCGCCACCCGGTGCTCGGTCTCGACCACCATGCCGATGCCGATGCCCTGTTCGCGCAGGCCGTCGACGTACGCGCGCATCCCGGTGCCGGGCTGGCCGACGATCAGCCGGTGCCCGGCCAGCTCCTCGCGGGCGACCGCCCGCCCGGCCGGGAACGGGCCGTCGGGCGGGCCGACCACCACGAACCGCCGCTCGCCGACCAGGTGGGAGCGCACCTCCCTGTCCGGCAGCGGCCCCGTGGTGGCCAGCAGGCCCAGCTCGGCCGAGCCGGTGCGCACCATGTCGACGACGTCGCGCGGGGTGAACGCCGCCCGGATGCTCACCGACACCCCGGGGTGGCGGCCGCTGAACTCGCTGATCATCGTGGTCAGCGGCTCCACCGCCTGGGACGGCATCGCGGCGATGTCCAGCGCCCCCTCGCGCAGCCCGTGCACGGCCGCGACCCGGGCGCGGGCGGTGTCCAGGCTGCGCACCGCCTCCCGCGCGGGCTCGATCAGGGCCTTGCCGGCCTCGGTGAGCACCGCCCGGCGCCCGATCCGGAAGAACAGCTCGCTGCCCAGGTCGCGCTCCAGCGACCGCACGGTCTGCGACAGCGAGGGCTGCGAGACGTACAGCGCCGACGCCGCCCGGTTGAACCCCCCGTGGTCCACGATGGCCAGGAAGTACACCAGCTGCCGGATGTCCATCCGACGATTCTGCTGGTTAGTGCCGGACGGAGTAGTGCTCGGTGAACAGGCGCGCGACCAGCTCGCCCCGGCTGGACACCGCCGTCTTGTCGAAGATCACCTTGAGGTGGTCGCGGACGGTGTGCGGCGAGATGAACAGCCGGGCGGCGATCTGTCCGGTGGGCAGGCCGCGCGCGACCTCCTGCGCGACCTGCAGCTCGCGCGGGGTCAGCTCGTAGGCCTCGGCGACGAGCACCCCCAGGTCGGACGCGGTCGCGGGCTCGATCACCAGCGCGACCGGGCCGGGTCGCCCGTCCGCGCCGGTGAGGGCGGACGCGTGGCAGGCCAGCCACCGGCCCCGGTCGGTGCGGATGCGGGTGCGGGCGGGCGCCCGGTCGTGACCGCTCGCCACCGCGCGCGCCTGCAGGGCCGTGCCGAGCACCCAGATCGGCAGTCGCACGCCGAGCGCGGACGGCACGGACGGGCCGTCGGGCAGGCTCGCCAGGTGCTCGCGGGCCTCGTCGTTGATCGACGTCGCGGTGCCGTCCTGGTCGAAGAGCACCAGCCCGGTGCCCGGCGGCGGCTCGCCGGTCACGGGTAGCGGCCGGGCCAGGCGCCGCAGCCGGGTGGCCAGCGGCGCCGACAGCGCGGCGAGGAGGTCGACCTCGTCGCGGCCGAACGGCGCGCCGCGGTCCCGGAACAGGCTCACCACCGCCCAGGGCCGGCCTCCGGCGCGCGCCACGCCGCGCAGCTCGTCGTGCACGCCCTGGCCCCGGAGCAGCCGGCGGTACCGCGCGCAGCGGGCGGGCAGGTCGTCGGTGGCCGCCCTGAGTCCGGCGGCCGGGACCGGCGCGCGGGCCAGGTCCCGGAACGGGAGGACGTTCTCCTCCAGCAGCTCGCTCTCCCAGTACTCGGCGCAGCGCTCCCGCCCGCCGAGGCCCTCCACCACCATCGGCGCGGTGACCAACCCGGTCTCCGGGTCGGTGGCCGCCCACACCGCCGCGTCGAAGGGCAGCGCGCGGCGCAGCCGTTCCGACACCTGTGTGAACACGCCCTCAGCGTCTGCCGCCCGCTCGGCGCCGGCCAGCACCCGCGCGACCCGCCCGCCCATGACGTCCTCCCGTGTCCCCTCCGCGGTCCAGCGTGCGCGGCCGGCACCGTTCGCGCCAACCCCTCAGGTGAGGGGGTCATTCCCGACGAGGTCACCCGTGCTTGCGGGATGGGGACACGGCCCGGTGGCGCCGAGGCTTGCCGCATGAGCATCGGAGTCATTGGAGTCATCGGAGCCGGCGCGGCCGCCGCAGGGCTGCTGGACGCGCTGGCGAGCAACGCCGGAACCGACGGGGCGGTGACCGTGTTCGAGCCGTCGGCGAACCTCTGGCGTGGCCGACCGTACGCGCCGGACCTGGACTCGGTGCTGGTCAACGCCCCGCCCGCGATCATGTCCATCCGCCACGGGGACCACGGCCACTACACCGCGTGGCTGGGCGCGCGCGGCGACGAGCACCTGGACCCGGGGATGGGCACGCCGCTGGTGCCCCGCGCCTTCTACGGCGAGTACCTGGAGCACACCGCCGAGAAGGCGGTCGCGGCGCTGCGCGAACGCGGCTGGCGCGTGCAGGTCGTCCCCTCGGCCGTCCTCGCGGCGGCACCCACCGCCGGCCGGTTGGCACTGCGGACCGCCGACGGCCGCGAGCACCTCGTCGACCGGGTCGCGCTGTGCGTCGGCGGCGGCACGCCCCACGACCACTACGGGCTGGCGGGCGCGCCCGGGTTCGTCGCTGATCCCTACCCGCTCGCGCGCACCCTGGACTCCGTACCCCCAGACCGCCACATAGCGGTGATCGGCAGCGGCCTGACCGCGGTGGACGTCGCCGTCTCCCTCGCCGCGCGCCGCCACACCGGCCGGATCAGCCTGCTCTCACGCACCGGCATGCTCCCGCACGTCTGGCAGCGTCCGAACGCCCACCAGCCGCGACACCTGACCATCGCCCGGATCGAGCAGCGACGGGGCGGGATCACCCTCGACCACCTGGCCGCCCTGCTGCGCGAGGAGATGGCGGATGCGGGCGAGGACTTCGACGCGCTGGTCGCCGACCTGTGCGCGGCCCGATCCGAAGCGCCAACCGCCCGGCTGCGTCGCCAGGTCGCCGCGATCACTGCCCCCAAGATCGGCCGGCGGGTGCTCCAACAGGCCTCCCACACCGTCGGCCCGCACGCCTGGGCGCTGCTGCCCGAGCGGGACCGGGACCGGCTGCGCGCCTGGTCCCGCACCGCGACCAGCGTCGCCTCGCCCATGATCCCGGTGAACGCCGTGCGGCTGCTCGAGCTGCTCGACTCCGGCCAGCTCGACATCCTGGCCGGAACCCGCCGGATCACCCACCGCGACGGTGGCTTCGCCGTCGAGACGACCCGCGCCGGCGAACGCCGCGCCGACGTCGTCATCAACGCGGTGAACCCCCCACCGCACGCCGTCCCCCACACCGCGGCGGCGCTGGTAACCACCCTGGTCGACGCCCGCATCGCCACCCACCACCCGTCCGGCGGCGTCGTCCCCGCCGACCCGCGGCTGCACGTCGTGGGCGACCTCGCCGGCGGCGGCCCGTTCCTCACATCGAGCATCCCGGGCCTCGCCGCCGGGGCGGCCGCCGCCGCCCGCGCCCTGCTCCCCGCCGCCTGGACCGGCCTCACCACGCGTCCCAGTGCAGGACCTGGTCGCGGTCGATGCGCGCGGCCGGCCGGAAGTCGGTGCCGAGGGTGAAGGCCAGCGGGATCAGGGCGGCGAGCATGATCCTGTCGTGCGGGACGCCGAGGACCGAGGCCAGCTCGCGCTCCAGCGGGGCTTGTGCGGTGGTCCAGGCCGTGCCGAGGCCGCGAGCGCGGGCGGCGAGCATGAAGCTCCACACGGCGGGCAGGATCGAGCCCCAGGTGCCGGCCTGCTCGGTCACGTCCGCGCGGTCGGTGCGGCCCTCGACGGCCGGGATGACCAGGGCGGGCACCCGGTGGATGTGCTCGTAGAGGTGGCGCGACCCGTCCGCGATCCGCTCCCACGAGCCGGGGTGGGCGGTCATCCGGCGCAGGTCGCGCTCGGTCAGCGGGGTGCCGTGGGCGAGCTGGACGGCCGCCCGGTAGACGTCGGCGACGGCGCGGCGGCGGGCCTCGTCGGTGACGACCAGGAAGTGCCAGCGCTGGCGGTTGCGCCCGGTGGGGGCCTGGGTGGCCAGGTCGACGCACTCCTCGATGAGGCGGCGCGGCACCGGCCTGGTCAGGTCGAGCCGCTTGCGCACCGCGCGGGTGGTGGACAGCACGTCGTCGGCGGACAGGTTCAGCGACATCGAGGCGTCCTTTCGTCTGTCCATAAATCATCTGTACTAAGAAGGTCTCTTGTCAAACGATCGGCGGACAGACGGCCTGTGCTAGCGTGCGGGCATGCCGACCAGGACGGGTGCCGCCTACTTCGGCCGGCTCGCGGCGGAACGCCCGGACATCGCCCTGTGTCGCGCCTCGGCGGACGTGGCGCGCGCCGCGGAGGCGGCGGCCGGGAAGAGCGGCCTCGGGGTGGGCCATCACCTGGTGCTGAAGATGCTCGCGGCCGTCGGACCCTGCTCGCAGCGGGTGCTCGGTGAGGAACTGCGGATCGACCGGAGCGTCATGGTCGGCATCGCCGACGAGCTGGAGCGGTCCGGCTATGTCCGCCGCGAGCGCGACCCCGGGGACCGGCGCGCCTACGCGGTCACCGTCACCGAGGCGGGCCGGCGGGCGCTGGCCGAGGCGGAGCGGGCCGTGCCCGAGTTCCTGGACAGCACCTTCGCCGCCCTCACCGCCGCCGAGCGCGACCAGCTCACCTCCCTGTTGGGCAAGCTGCTGGTGACGGTCTCCTAACGGTTGCCGATCGGGCGCGCCCTCGGGGGGCCGTGCCCGGTTAGGCACCGTGGATGGGGGTCGTTCCAGGCAAGGGGGAGGGTGACACATGGACAGGGGCACATCGGCTGGCGGGCGCCCATGACGAGGTCCGTCTTACCGGCGTCCGAGCACACGGCCGAGCCGGGCCCGGACCCGGAGGAGCTGGGGACCCGCGAACAGCTGCGGTGGTTCGGCACGCTGTGGGTGATCGCGGCGGCCGCGCACTTCACGGACGAGCGCCCGCTCGGGGTGTTGTCCGCGCTGGCCTTCGGCCTGCCGCTGCTGGCGTACCCGACGTCGGCCGCGGCGTTCGGCCTGTTCGTGGCCGGCGCGGCGGTGACCGCGGCGATGGCCCTGCCCGAGGCGGCCAACCACCACGTGCTGAGCCTGTTCGTCGCGCTCGCGTTCGGCGGGGCGGCCGCAAGGGCGTGGGCGAGGAGGAACCGCGCGGACGGCCGCGGCGGGTTCCTGGTCCGCTGGTTCCAGGCCGCCCGCACCCCGGCGATGCTCACCCTGCTCGTGGTCTACCTGTTCACCGTCTTCCACAAGCTGAACACCGCCTTCTTCGACCCGGCCACGTCCTGCGCGGGCGCCCTGCTGGGCAACATGATCAAGGACAACGGGCTGGCCATCGGCGTCGATCCGGCGGTGGTGTGGGTCGCGGCGATCGGCACGGTGCTGGTCGAGACGGCCATCCTGGTCCTGCTGGCGGTGCCCCGGACGCGGCGCTGGGGCCTGCTGCTCGGGATCGGGTTCCACCTGGTGCTGGCGCCCGCGTCGTTCTGGGACTTCGCCACCATGGTGTTCGCGCTGTACCTGCTGTTCGTCCCGACCCGGGTGTTCGCCGGCCTGGCGCCCCGGGCGGTCAGGGCCCGCAGGATCGCGCTGATCGCCTTCGGGGTGCACCTGCTGCTGTCCGTCGCGGTGAGCCTGAGCGGCGGCGCGAGCGCGAACAGCCTGTTCGGCCTTCGCTCGCACACGCTGATCGTGCTGGCCTGGTACGTGGCGGTCATCCCGATGCTGGTCGCGCTGCTGCGGGCCTGCTTCGCCGACCGGGGACCCTGGCCGGGCTACCGGCTGCGCCCGGCCTGGCTGCTGGTCGTCCCGCTGCTCGCGTTCGTCAACGGCGCCGTGCCTTACCTCGGGCTCAAGACGGTGTCCAGCTACAACATGTTCAGCAACCTGCACACCGAGCAGGGCGCCACCAACCACCTGCTGCCCGGCCTCGTCGGACTGCAGCTCGCGCCGTACCAGCTCGACACCGTCACCCTGACCAGGGTCGACCTGCGCACCGACCAGAACACCGGGCCGGTGTCCGAGCCCAACTGGGTGCGGGAGAAGCCGCCGACCACCGTGCCGTGGCTGGAGCTGCGGCTGCTGGTGGCGGACTGGCGCGACGACGGTGTCGCGGGCGTGCGCCTGGAGTACGAACGCGGGGGACAGGCGCACGTGGTGCCCGACGCGCTCACCGACCCGGAGCTGGGCGAGCCGCCGGCCTGGTGGCAGCGGCACCTGCTGGCCTTCCGGGCGATCTCGTCGGGCGACGGCCCGGACAAGTGCCGGTGGTGAGTACCCCCCGGGTGTGACTCTCAGGAACGGTACGGGATGCTCGGTTACCGACAGTGGTTACACCGCCGGCCTCCCTGGAGGGGTGCCCTATCGCTCTGTGCAGCCCCGCGACCGATGTCACCGTCGAGCTGACGGACAGTCCTCCCCCCGACGCCCTCGCGGGCTGGCGCCGCCTGGTCGCCGAGTCGCCCGGCGGTGACGTCACCCAGCTGCCCGGCTGGGCCAGCGTGCGTGCCGAGGCGGGGTTCTCCGCTCGGTACCTGCTGGCGTACCGGGGTTCGCGGGCCGAGTCCGAGCTGGTCGGCGGCGCGCAGGTGCTGGAGCGGCGGTTGCCGGTCGTGGGCCGGGTGGGCTACATCGCGTACGGCCCGCTGCTGGCCGCGCACCTGGGCGGCGGAGACAGCGGCGACGGCGGGGACGGCGAGCCGGCCGCCTCGGTGCGGCGCGCACTCGGCGCGGCAGTGGCCGAGCTGGGCCGGCGCGAGGAGCGGATGCTGTTCGTGCAGCCGCCGCCCGGCGCGGACGTGCTCGGCGCCGACCTGTTGGAACGCGGTTTCCGGCGCTCCGAGGCCGGCATCGCGCCGGGCCAGTCGCTGCGGCTGGACCTGACAGCCTCGCCGGACCGGCTGCGCGCCGGGCTGAGCCGTCGGCTGCGGACCTGGACCAACCGGTGGGCCAGCCGGGGCATCACGGTCCGGGCGGGCACCCAGGACGACCTCCCGGTGCTGGCGCGGATGGTGGCGAGCTCCGGGCAGCACCAGGGCTTCATGCCGATGTCGGAGGAGTACCTGCGCACGCTGGTCACCGAGCTCGGCGACGCCGCCGTGCTGTTCGTCGGCGAGCTGGAGGGCCGGCCGGTGGCGGCCGCGCTGTTCACCCGGTGCGCCGGCGTGCTGCGGCTGCGGTTCGCCGGGATGGACCGCGACGACGCCGTCGGGCGGTACAACGTGCCGGCCGCCGTGCAATGGCACGCGATCAGGTGGGCGCGCTCGGTCGGGCTGCGGTGGTTCGACTTCGGCGGCATCAGCGTCGAGGCCGCCGACCTGCTGGACGACGGCGGCCGCCGCGACGAGCTGCGCGGGGTGGACAGGTTCAAGGCCGGCTTCGGCGGCGAGCTGTACCGCTGCCCGCCGGCCGTCGAGCTGATCTCCTCGGCGCCGCTGCGGATGTGCTACGACGTGTCCCGCCGCGCCCCCGCCGGCCGTCGGGGGATCGCGCTGGCCAAACGCGCGCTGCGCACCGGGCGGCCGCTAGCGTGGCGCAAGTAAGCTGGTCGGATGCTCGGTCGGACCTACGGCAACCAGAACTGCTCGGCCGCGCGCGCCCTGGAGGCCGTGGGGGAGCGGTGGAGCCTGCTGATCATCCGGGACGCCATGTTCGGCGGCGTCACCAGGTACACCGACTTCCAGCGCAACCTGGGCATCGCGCCCAACATCCTGGCCGCTCGGCTGGACGGGTTCGTCGAGGCCGGGCTCATGCGCACCCGCCAGTACTCCGACCAGCACCGCGAGTACCTGCTCACCGACAAGGGCTGGGACCTGCAGCCGGCGATCATCGCGCTGACCGAATGGGGTGACCGGTGGGCGGCCCCCGCCGGCCCGCCCGCCGTCTACCGACACCGCGACTGCGGCGGCCACGTCCAACTCCGTACCCACTGCTCGACCTGCGGCCAAACGCCACCGCCCGCCCAGGTCGCCGCCCACCCCGGCCCCGGCCGAGACCCGGCCAGCTGATCGACCCTCCCGCGAGTCGGGCGTCTGGGCACACCGAGTCGGGCGTTTCGGCACATCCGCGTGGTGTGCTGGAACGCGCGACTCAGGGTGCTGACACGCCCGACTCGCGGATGGGTCTTGGCGGGCGTTCACCCGTGGGTCGCGGACTCCACGACTTGACCTGTGAATCTGGATTCACGTACGGTGTTGCGTGAATCCAGATTCACATCGCGGGGAGGCGACGATGAGGTCAGCGACTCCGACGGCGGCCGCGCCGGGGCGAGCCGGGTTCCCGCCCGGCCCGCGCCTGCCGGCCCCGCTGCAGGCCATCGACTGGCTGCGGGGTTCCACGTCGGTGCTGCGGCGCTGCCACCGGCGCTACGGCGACATGTTCACGGTGAACCTGGTCGCGAAGGTGGCCGCCGGGCCGGCCGCCGACGCCGAGCACGGCCGCTGGGTCTTCCTCGCGCATCCCGACCACGTCAAACAGTTGCTCACCGCCGACCCCTCGGCCGTGCGCACCGGCGAGACCAACAGGTTCCTGGAGCCGCTGGTCGGGCCGCGCTCGATCCTGGTGCTGGACGGGCAGGAGCACCGGGCGCAGCGCCGGCTGATGCTGCCGCCGCTGCACGGCGACCACATCGCGGGCTACGGCGAGCTGATGTCCGAGGTCGCCGAGGCCGAGCTGCGGCGCTGGCCGGTGGGGGAGCCGTTCGGACTGTGGCCGAGCATGCAGGCGATCACCCTGGAGATCATCGTCCGCGCTGTGTTCGGCGTCCGCGACCCCGACCGGGTGCGGCACGTGACGGGCGTGCTGCGCACCCTGCTCAACCGGATGACCAGCCCGGCATGGCTGGCCGCCCACGCCGCGCTGGCCACCGTGGCGGGGTCGAGCCCGGCGGGGTTCTCCCGCGCCGGCCGCCGCCTGATCGACCCGGTCGACGACGTGATCAACGACGAGATCGCCCGCCGCCGCGTCGCCCCCGACCTGGAGGACCGCACGGACATCCTGTCGCTGCTGGTCAGGGCGCGCTACAAGGACGGCTCCGCGATGACCGACCGGGAGCTGCGCGACGAGCTGATGACGCTGCTGATCGCCGGCCACGAGTCCACCGCCACGGCGCTGGCCTGGGCGTTCGAGCGGCTGCTGCGGCATCCGGACGCGCTGGAGCGGGCGCGCGCGGAGGCCGACACCGGCGGCGAGGACTACGCCGGCGCCGTCGCGAAGGAGGCCCTGCGGCTGCGCCCGGTGCTGCCGTTCGTGCTGCGCGCGCTGGGCCGGCCGATGGAGATCGGCGGGCACGCGCTGCCGGCCGGCGCCTGGCTCGCACCGTGCGCGTACCTGATCCACCGCCGCCCGGACGTCTACCCGGAGCCGCTGCGGTTCCGCCCGGAGCGGTTCCTGGAACGGCCGGAGGGCGCGTACACCTGGATGCCGTTCGGCGGCGGCGTGCGGCGGTGCCTGGGCGCGAGCTTCGCCCAGTTGGAGATGCGGCGGGTGCTGCGGGCCGTGCTCCGCCACGCCGACCTGGAGCCGGCCGACCCGGAGGCGGAGCGGATCAGCGCGCGGTTCATCACGCTGGCGCCCGCGCGCGGGGCCAGGGTGGTCCTGCGGGGGCGCCGGTGAGCACCCGCGACCGGCTGCTGCGCGCGGCGGCCGAGCTGATCGAGGACAGCGGCTACGCCCACGCGTCCGTCGGCGCGGTCGCCGAGCGCGCCGGGCTGGCCGCGGGCGCGCTGTACCGGCACTTCCCGTCCAAGGCCGAGCTGTTCGCCACGGTGTTCCGGGCGGAGGCCGAACGGGAGCTGGCCGCGATGGTGGCGGCGGCCGGCCGGTCCTCGGACTTCCCCGACCGGCTGGACGCGGTGATCAGCACCTACGCGACGGGCGCGCTCGGCAACCGCCGGCTGGCCTGGGCGCTGGTGTACGAGCCGGTGGACGCGCTGGTCGACGCCGAGCGCCTGACCTACCGGCGGCGCTACCGCGACGGGATGGCCGAGCTGCTGCGCGAGGGGGTACGGGCTTGGGCGATCCCCGAGCAGGACGTGGACCTGGCCGCGGCGGCGGTGGTCGGGGCGATCGCCGAGGCGCTGGTCGGGCCGCTGTCGCCGGTGGCGGGCGCGACCCCTCCGGACGCCCAGATCATCGACGCGATCATCGCGTTCTGCCGCCGCGCGGTCGGACTGCCGGTCGTCAGCCGGGCGTGACCTCGCCGGCGGGCGTGGCGTCCCGCCGCAGGCCACGGGACAACCGGCGCAGCAGGTCGTCGAGCAGGTCGGCGTCCGTACCCAGGATCTCCCGCAGCTGTTGCTGGACCTCGGCCACTGCCTCGTCCCACCTGGCGAGCGCCTGGTGCCCGCGCGGGGCGGCGAAGACGAGCACCCGCCTGCGGTCGGCCTCGTCGGAGCGGCGCGACACCAGGTTCGCCGACACCATCCGGTCGACCAGCTTGCTCAGCTTCGGTGGCAGCAGCATGGCGTGCTCGGCGACCACGTTCATCGGGCAGCCGCCCCGCTCGACCAGCAGCGACAGGACCCGCCACTGGTCGATCTCCGCGCCGTGCACCTTGAGCGCCTCGTCGAGACGCTGGGTGACGGCGCGCTCCACCATCGAGAGCTGCCGAAGGGACTCATCACTCATCGGGGGTGTGCGAGCCGGGCGCGCCCTCATCAACGAATGCTATCCCTGCGTTTGGAGTAACACGACACGTGCGCGAATGGCTAGCGTATCGCCATGACCCCGGTGGTGCCGGCGCACCTGACGGTGCCGCCGCAGCGCGGGCGCGATGTGCTCAACATGGCGCTCGTCATTCCGCTGCAGGGGCCCGCCGGCATCTTCGGGCCGTCCTGCGAGAGCTGCGCGGCGCTCGCCATGGAGGAGGTCAACGCCGAGGGCGGCGTGCTGGGGCGCGAGCTGAACCTGGTGCCGGTGGACGGCGGGACGGCCCCCTCGGTGGTCGCCACGGACGTCGACGCGCTGATCCGCGCCGGCGCCGTGGAGGCCGTCACCGGGTGGCACATCTCCGCGGTGCGGGAGGCCGTGGCGCCCCGGATCGACGGGCGGGTGCCGTACGCGTACACCGCCCTGTACGAGGGCGGCGAGCGCCGGCCGGGGGTGTTCCTGACCGGTGAGACGCCCGACCGCCAGCTCGCTCCGACGCTGGAGTGGTTCGCCGGCTCGGCGGGGGTCCGGCGCTGGACGATCGTCGGCGACGACTACGTGTGGCCGCGCGGGTCCGCGCGGGCCGCGCACCGCTACCTGCGGCGGATCGGCGGGACCGTCTGCGACGAGATGTACGTCCCGCTCGGGACCTCGGACTTCTCCGGGGTGCTGCGCCGGGTGGAGGCCAGCGGCTGTGAGGCCGTGCTGATGCTGCTGATCGGCGACGACGCCGTCGAGTTCAACAGGGCGTTCAGCGCCAGCGGGCTGGACAGGGACGTGCTGCGGTTCAGCTCGCTGATCGACGAGAACGTGCTGCTCGCGTCGGGGGCGGACAACACGCGCGGGCTGATGACCTCCGCCGGGTACTTCGAGGACCTGGCGACGACGTCGGGCATGGACTTCGCGGCCACCTACTTCCGCCGGTTCGGCCCGGACGCGCCGGTGCTCAACAGCCTGGGCGAGTCCTGCTACGAGGGCGTGCGGATGCTCACCGAGCTGATGCGCCGCGCCGGCTCGGTCGAGGTGCCGCCGGTGATGGCGGTGTCCGAGGGGCTGGCCTACGAGAGCCCGCGCGGCACCGTCGAGGTCCGCGACCGGCACCTGCGGCAGCGGGTCTTCCTCGCCGTCGCCGACGGGCTGTTCTGGGACGTCATCCAGGAGCTCTGACCCCGGCGGGTGTGACCGTTGACACCCACGATGACGCAGAGTACTTTTTTTGGAAACTATTTCCGTCGATTGTGATCTCCTTGTGCAGCTCACGAGGCTGCCGAGGGACGTGGTTCTCCAGGCTCGGGTGCGGAAGGTAAGCCGCCATGGCGACGTACGCGTATCGATGCGACAGCGACGGTCCGATCGAGGTTCGCCGGCCGATCGGCACCGCGCCGGACACCGTCGCCTGCCCGAGCTGCGGCGGGCCGTCAGCCCGGGTCTTCAGCCCACCGATGCTCGGCCTGGCCGACCGGGGGCGCATGGCCGTGATCGACCGCGCCGAGGCGTCCGGCTCAGAGCCCGCCGTGGTGTCCTCACCGCCGCCGTCCCGCCGCCGTGCCCCGGCCGCACGCCCGGACCCCAGGACCCGAGGACTGCCGCGTCCCTGACCGCGCACCGGTTTCGAGTTTTCCGCACACAGGTTTCTCACAACACCTGAGGAGTTCTGCCATGCCCGAGGTCGTGTTCCCGCTCGACTCCCAGAAGAAGTTCACCGAGCAGCGCATCGTCGGTCACAACCGCTGGCACCCGGACATCCCGGCCCTGGTCCAGGTCAGGCCGGGCGACACGTTCCGGGTGCACTGCCGCGAATGGTTCGACGGCGCCATCCACAACAACGACTCCGCCGACGACATCCTGAACGCCCCGCTGGCCGGCGTGCACGTGCTGTCCGGCCCGATCGCCGTGCAGGGTGCCCAGCCCGGTGACCTGCTCATCGTCGACATCCTGGACGTAGGCCCGATCCCGCAGGAGGACTCCGGCCCGCTGGCCGGCCAGGGCTGGGGCTACACGGGGGTGTTCGCCACCCGCAACGGCGGCGGGTTCCTCACCGAGCAGTTCCCGGACGCCTACAAGGTGATCTGGGACTTCCAGGGCGGCGTCGCGACCTCGCGGCACGTGCCCGACGTGTCGTTCACCGGCATCGTGCACCCCGGCCTGATGGGCACCGCGCCCTCGGCGGACCTGCTGTCGAAGTGGAACGCCCGCGAGGGCGACCTGATCGCCACCGACCCGGCCAGGGTGCCGCCGCTGGCGCTGCCGCCGCTGCCGGAGTCGGCGATCCTGGGCAACCTGACCGGCGACGAGTTCGACCGGATCGCCGCCGAGGCCGCCCGCACCGCGCCGCCCAGGGAGAACGGCGGCAACCAGGACATCAAGAACCTCACCAAGGGCTCGCGGGTGTTCTACCCGGTGTTCGTCGACGGCGCCAAGCTGTCCATGGGCGACCTGCACTTCTCCCAGGGCGACGGCGAGATCACGTTCTGCGGCGCGATCGAGATGGGCGGGTTCATGGACCTGCACGTGGACGTGATCAAGAACGGCATGGAGCTGTACGGGGTGTCGGAGAACGCCGTGTTCATGCCGGGCCGGACCGACCCGCAGTACAGCGAGTGGCTGGCCTTCTCCGGCACCTCGGTGACCCTCGACGGCGAGCAGCGCTACCTCGACTCGCACCTGTCGTACCAGCGCGCCTGCCTGCACGCCATCGACTACCTGACCAAGTTCGGCTACAGCGACATCCAGGCGTACATGATCCTGGGCGCCGCGCCGATCGAGGGCCGGCTGTCCGGGGTGGTGGACATCCCGAACTCCTGCTCGACCGTCTACATCCCGACCGAGATCTTCGACTTCAACGTCCGGCCCGGCAAGGAAGGGCCGCACAAGATCGACCCCGGGATGGGCGTCCCCAGGGCCGCGGCGTGACCTGAGAGGTCCGGACTCATGGGATCCGTGGGACTGCTGTTCGTCGGGGCCGTGCTGTTCATCAACGGAGCGATGCTGCTGGGCTGGGTCGACGCCAAGTCGGCCGCGCCGATCAACTTCTTCGTCGGCGGCCTGCAGATCATCACCCCGACCTACCTGATATTCACCGCCAACGGCAACGCCGACACCATCCTGTCGGCGGCGGGCCTGTACCTGTTCGCGTTCACCTACCTCTACGTCGGGCTCAACCTGGTGTTCGACCTGGACGGGACGGGCCTGGGGTACTTCTGCTTCTTCGTGGTGCTGTCCGCCCTGGTCTACTCGGGCCTGAACTTCGTCCGCTTCGGCGATCCCGGTTTCGGCGTCATCTGGCTGTACTGGGCGTTCCTGTGGCTGTTGTTCTTCCTCGTGCTGGGCCTGAAGCGGGAGAGCCTGAGCCGCTACACCGGCGCGGTGTGTGCCATCCAGGGCTGGGTCACGGCGTGGCTGCCGGCGTTCCTGCTGCTCACCGGGCGGTACAACGACTACGTCGGGCCGCTCACGATCGCGCTCGTAGTGTTCGGCGTGGTGGTGTTCGTGGGCTTGTACGTACGGATGAGAAAGGGGGGCGCACAGCCGGTGGAGCCGGCCGCGCAGCACGCTCCGGCCTGAGCCAGGCCGCGTGCCAGACTGGCGGGCGTGGCGAACGGGACGGTGACACTGGACCGGGTCGTCGACACCGTCGTGACGCTGGCCGACCAGCGCGGCGCCGTGGTGTTCGCCGCGGTGCTCGCGCTGGTCGCGGTCGGGTGGACGGCGGTGTGGCGCTGGGCGCGCACGGTCGTGACGATCGCCCACGAGGGCGGGCACGCGATCGTCGCGGTGCTGGCCGGCCGGGGGCTGACCGGCATCCGGCTGCACGCCGACACCTCGGGGTTGACCGTCTCGACCGGTGCCCGCCGGGGGCCGGGGCTGGTGTTCACCATTCTGGGCGGCTATCCGGCGCCGTCGGTGCTCGGGCTGGGCGGGGCGGCGCTGGTGGCGGCCGACCGCGCGGCGCTGATGCTGTGGATCGCGATCGGGCTGCTGGTGGCCGCGCTGGTGCACGTGCGCAACGCGTACGGGGTGTTCGCCGTGGTGGTCACCGGGGGGTTGGTCGGCGCCGTCGCGGGGTGGGGCGGGCCGGGGCTGCGTGACGGGTTCGCCGCCGCGCTGTGCTGGTTCCTGCTGTTCGGCGGCGTGCGGGCGGTGCGGGAGCTGTGGCGCACCACGCGGTGGACGCGCGGCACCTCGGACGCGGACCTGCTCGGCGCGCTCACCTGGCTGCCCCGGTCGCTGTGGGTGATCCTGTTCGGGCTGGTCGCCGCGGCCGCTGTGGTCGCGGCGGGTGGGTTGCTGCTGTTCAGCTGACCGGCGCGCGGTCGGCGCCCTCGGTGACGGCGACGCCCACGCCGCGCACCCAGCCCAGGCGGCCGGCGGCCACGTAGAGGACGAACGCCAGCACCAGCGCGTTGACCGTCCCGATGCCGATCGGTACGAACATGCCGACCAGCGTGGACGCCAGCCAGATGAGCAGGCTGGCCGGCACCCACACCGGGGCATGACCAGGGGCTCGGGTCTCGTCGGCGCCGCTCTGGCGCAGGTCGTCGCGCCAGGTTCGGACCACGAAGTACTCCGCGAGCATGATGCCGGCCACGGGGGAGAAGGTGTCGCCGAGCAGCGTCAGGAACGTGGCGAACGACCCGATGACGTTCGCGGCGGCCAGGACGGACCCGACGACGCCCATCGCGAGCGCCACCGCGCCCCGGTGCACCTTCCGGCCGAAGACGGCGTCGGCGAAGATCACGAACCCGAGGCTCGCGGAGTAGAGGTTCCAGTCGTTGATCTTCAGCGCGGACAGGACGGTGACCAGGACGCCGATCCAGCCCACCGCCGAGAGCACGATGACGACGACGTTCTCGGTGCGGGTGGCGTGGGCGAGGAGCACCCCGGACAGGCCGATGAAGAACTCGCCGAGCGTGATCCCCAGGACGGTCTGCTTCACCACGTCGCCGACCGTGCGGTTGAACCGCGTCATGTCGCAGGTGATCACCGCGGTCAGCATCGTTCCGCCGGCGACCAGGCCGGCGCCCTGCGCCACGCTCATCGCCGGCCCCGGCGCGGGCGAGGCCACCAGCGCGGCGAGCGGGTGGTCGGTCAGCGTGGAAGCGATCGCCCAGCCGACGAGGATCACGAACGGCGGCACCGTCAGGTAGGCCGTCCACGCCATGGAGTTGAAGCCGAACACCACGATCAGCGTGACGACCAGGCCGAACACCAGCGACCACGCCCACTCGGGCAGGCCGCCGAGCAATTGGGTGAGGCCCTGCGCGGAGATCTGGGTCTGCACGCCGAACCAGCCGATCAGCGAGATGCCGATGATCAGCCCGATCAGGCTCGCCCCGCCCTTCCCGAAGCCGGCCCAGCGGGCGATCATCGAGGTGGACATGCCCTCGCGCACGCCCAGGACCCCGACCAGGATCGTGATCAGCTCGAAGACCACCGACCCGCAGACGAACGCCCAGAACGCCTCCCAGAACGTCATCCCGACACCGAGCGTCGAACCGAGCAGGAACAGCGGCAGCGACGACATGGTGCCGAACCGCTGCATCGCGACGGACAACCATCCGTGCCGGCGTTCGCGCGGAATCCGCCCCGCCGCGAAGTCGTCGGCCCCAATGTGTCGGGACATTCCTCAGCTCCTTGGCGAGTGCCGGAGAATGACGTCCAGCCCGAACTCGAACCGTTCCGGGAAGGCCGTTGTGGCGATCTCTTCGGAGACTTCGTGCAGGGCCGGGTGCTCCTCGGTCGAGGCGATCTGGAGCGACCCGTCGGCGCGTCTCTGTTCCTCGCCGACCAGGCCCTGCACGAAGTAGGTCAGCGTCCAGCTCGTCCAGACCGCCTCGCGCCGGGGCAGGCCGTCGAGCAGCGCGCTGATCAGCTCGTTCTCGAATCGGAGCACGTTCGGGTCGATGCTCGGCATGCCGGTCATCAGCTGGGCGCTGTCCCGGTGGGAGAGCAGGGTGGCGCGCAGCCGGCGCATGATCTCCCGGGTGCGGCTCTCCCAGTGGTCGGGGAGGTCGTCGTAGCTGACCTCGCCGATGATTCTGTCGATGAGCAGTTCCAGGAGGCGGCGTTTGTCCTTGACGTGCCAGAGGACGGTTTGCATGGACACGTCGAGGCGCGCGGCAATGGCGCGGGTGGAAAGGCCGTCGAGCCCTTCGGCGTCGAGCACCGCCAATGCGGCGTCGAGCACGGCGGTCACCGTGAGTCCTTTGGGGACGGTGCGCGCCATCGGCCGAACCTAGCCATGACCGTTCACTCTGTCAACGACAGAGTGTTCGCCGTATGCTGCTCGCCGTGGATGCGAGGTCGGTGCGGGTCGCGGTGGACATCGGCGGGACGTTCGTGGACGCGATGGAGCTGGACGGGCGGACCGGGGCGGTGCGGTTCCGGAAGGCGTCCACCACGCCGGCGCGGCCGGCCGAGGGGGTGCTCAATGCGATCACCGCGCTGGGTACGGACCTGGCCGGGGCGGAGCTGTTCATCCACGGCACGACGCTGGGGTTGAACGCGGTGCTGGAGCGGCGCGGCGAGACCACCGGGATCATCACCAACGAGGGCCTACGGGACGTCTTCCTGCTCGGGCGGGGCAACGTCCCGGACGCGCACATGTACGACTTTCAGTACGGGCGGCCGGCTGGGCTGGTGGAACGGCGCAACACGGTCGGCGTCCGGGGGCGGATGGACTACCGGGGCAACGTCCTGGACGAGCTGGACGAGGACGGCGTGCGGGAGGCCGCGCGGGTGCTCGTGGAGGAGCACGGGGTGGGGTCGGTCGCTGTCTGTTTCCTGCACGCGTTCCGCGACCCGTCGCACGAGCGGCGCGCGGCGGAGCTGGTCCGGGAGGCGTATCCGCACGTCACGGTGTCCGTATCGACCGACATCGCGCGGGAGTACCGGGAGTACGAGCGCACCAGCACCACGGTGCTCGACGCGTACATCCGGCCGATCTTCGAGCGGTACGTGGGGGAGCTGGAGCGTTCGCTGTCCGTGCGCGGGTTCGCCGGGCGGTTCCGGATCATGCGCTCCGGTGGCGGGTCGATGTCGGCCGAGGCGGCGAAGGTGTCGCCGACGCACACGATCCTGTCCGGGCCGGCGGGCGGGGTGGTGGGCGCGGCGTTCCTGGCCGAGGCGCTGGGGCGGCGCGATCTTCTGACGTTCGACGTGGGCGGCACGTCGCTGGACACCTGCGTGATCGAGCGCGGCGGCGCGGTGACCGCGCACGAGGCGAGGCTGGAGGACTACCCGCTGCTGGTGCCGACCTACGACATCCGCACCATCGGCGCTGGCGGCGGGTCGGTGGCCTGGCTGGACGGTGGGCTGCTCAAGGTCGGGCCGCACAGCGCGGGCGCGGATCCCGGGCCGGTCTGTTACGGGCGGGGTGGGACCGAGCCGACGGTCACGGACGCGGCGGTCTGCCTGGGTTACGTGGATCCGAAGAGCTTCCTGTCCGGCGAGATGGACCTGCACGCGGACGCCGCGCGCGCCGCTCTGCGCGGGGAGATCGCCGGGCCGTTGGGGATGGACGTCCAGGCCGCGGCGGCGGGGGTGTTCGACGTGCTGTTGGCGCGCACCGTCGGCGCGGTCCGGCAGATCACCGTGGAGCGCGGGCACGACCCCCGGGAGTTCTCGCTGCTGGCCTTCGGCGGCGCCGGGCCGCTGCTGGCGCCGCTGTTGGCCAGGGAGATGGGCATCCGGGAGGTGATCGTGCCGTTCGCGCCGTCCGGGTTCTCGGCGTGGGGGATGCTCAGCGCGGACGTCGTGGAGGACGTCTCGCGCACGGTGATGTCGCCGCTGGACGAGCTGGACATGTCCGCTCTTCAGGGGATGTTCGACGAGCTGGGCGCGCAGGCGTCGGCGTCGGTCGCGGCGCAGGGCGTACCGGCCGGCCGGGCGGTGCTGGAGCGCCACCTGGAGATCCGCTACCTCGGCCAGGAGCACACCCTGCCGGTCCCGGTCGCGCAGGGGGTGCCGGACGCGGCGGCGGTGCGGGCGGAGTTCGAGCGGCTGCACCGGCTGCGCTACGGGCACGTCATGAACGACCGCCTGCAGGTGCTCACCGTGCGGGTGCGCGGCATCGGCCGGAGTGAGCCGCTGCAGGTCCCGGTGCTGCCCGCCGGCGACGGCTCCCCGGGGCGGGCACTCACCGGCAGCCGAGACGCGTTCGACTTCGACACCCGCGGCACGGCGTCGTTCGCGGTCTACGACCGTTCGCTGCTGGAGCCCGGTGACGTCTTCCCCGGGCCGGCGCTCGTCGACGAAGGAACCTCGACCACCGTGGTGCACGGCGGCCAGTCAGTGCACGTGGACGAACACGGTTATCTGACGGTACGGGAGGCCCGGTAGTGACGACGCCCGATGGCGCCACCGTGGAGGTGGTGCGGTCGTACCTGGTCGCCGCGGCGGAGGAGATGCGCGCGACGCTGATCCGCACCGCGTTCAACCCGGTGATCTACGAGGTGCTCGACTTCGGCATCTCCGTCTACGACGCCCGGATGCGGCTGGTCGCCGAGGCGGCCGGGATGACGTTCTTCCTCGGCGCGAACGACTACTCGCTGGCCAAGGGCGTGGAGTACGTCGGCGCGCAGAACCTGCACCCCGGCGACATCGTGCTGCTGAACTACCCGTACTGGAACGCCGCGCACGCCTCGGACGCGACGTTGTTTATGCCCGTCTTCCACGGCGACCCGCAAACCCTCGTCGGCTACCTGTGCGTGCGGGTGCACTGGATGGACCTGGGCGCCAAGGACCCCGGCTACGTCCTCGACTCCACCGACATGCACCAGGAAGGCGTGATCTTCCCGGGCACCAAGGTGTTCGAGCGCGGCGAACCGGACGAGAAGATCCTGGAGCTGCTCCGGTTCAACTCGCGCATGCCGGAGCTCGTGATCGGCGACCTGCACGCCCAGGTCGCCGCCCTGCGGACCGGCGAGCACCGGTTCCACGAGATCCTGGCCAAGTTCGGCGCCGACACCGTGACGGCATGCGTGGACCGCTACCTGGAGGCGGCCGAGGTCAAGGCGCGGGCGAGGCTGCGGGAGCTGCCGCAGGGCTCCTGGACGGCCACCGACTGGCTCGACGACGACGGCATCAGCGACGATCCGATCCTCATGCGGGTCACGGTGACGATCGCGGACGGCACGCTGACCTGCGACTTCACCGGTTCGGCCGGCGCGGCGCGGGGGCCTGTCAACATGCCGTTCGGGGCCACGCTGGCCATGTGCAAGGTGGTGCTCAAGGCGCTCACCTCGCCCGACGAGCCGACCAACGCCGGCACCACCGCCGCGCTGCGGGTCGTCGCCCCGCCCGGGTCGCTGTTCCACGCGGTGTACCCGGCGCCCACCTACACCCTGTGGACGGGCATCGTCGCGTTCGAGCTGATCTACAAGGCGCTCGCGCAGGGCATGCCCGAGCTGCTGGCGGCCAGCACCGGCGGGGACATGCCGGGGTTCATGATGGTCGGCGAGCACCCGGAGACCGGCGAGTTCTACGCGATCAGCAACAACGAGCCGGTGGGCTGGGGCGCAAGCCCCGGGCACGACGGCAACCACGCCACCATCCACATCTCGGCCAGCACCTCGCGGAACACGCCGCTCGAAGTGCTGGAGGCGCGCACCGGGATGATCTTCGAGCGGGTGGAGATCCGGGAGGACTCGTCGGGCGCCGGCCGGTTCCGGGGCGGGTGCGGGCTGCGCCGCGACATCCGGTTCCGCGCGCCGGGGGAGTTCCTGTCGGTGATCAAGAAGACGAAGACGCGGCCGTGGGCGATCGGCGGCGGACATGAGCCCGAGCCGAACCAGGTGGTCGTCTTCCCCGGCACCGACCGCGAGCACCGGGTGAGCACGAAACGGGTGGCGGTGGCGCCCGGTGACCGGATCACGGTGCTCACCGCCGGCGGCGGTGGCCACGGCGACCCGCGCGAGCGGGATCCCGACCTGGTGCGCCGCGATGTCGCCCAGGGGTACGTCTCGCCGGCGGTCGCCCGCGAGGTCTACGGCGTGGAGGTGGATCGGTGACAGACGTGCTGGTGCGCGGTGCGACGCTGGTCGACGCGGTCGGCGAGCGGACGGTGCCGGGCGCGGCGGTGTGGGTGCGCGACGGCCGGATCGTCCGGTGTGGGCCGGAACGGGATCTCAGCGTCCCGGCCGACCGGGTGGACGTCGACCTGGACGGCGGCTACCTGATGCCCGGACTGGTCAACATGCACACCCACCTGTCGCTGTCGCTGCCCGGGCGGGCGGGGGAGGAGATCCTCGCGCTGGATGCGTACGGGCTCGCCCTGTACATGGCGGCGGGCGCGCGCCGGACCCTGCACGGCGGGGTGACCACCGTGCGCTGCGTCGCGGAGAAGGACCACGCCGAGTTCGCGCTGCGGCGGGCCATCGAGCGCGGCGAGGTGCCCGGACCTCGGATCTTCACCGCGGGCCGGGGCCTGGCGTGCACCGGCGGGCACGGCCACTCCTCCACCGACACCCTGGAGTGCGACGGCCCCGACGGCTTCCGCCGAGGCACCCGGGAGCAGCTCAAGGTCGGCGCCGACCTGATCAAGGTGATGATCTCCGGCGGCATCGCGGGTGAGCACGAGGCGATCCATACCCCCCAGCTGACCGGCGACGAGATGGCCGCCGTGATCGACACCGCGCACGCGTGGGGCCGCAAGGTCACCGCGCACGCCGGCCCGGCGCCGGTGATCGAGGAGGCGGTCCGCCTGGGGCTGGACTGCGTGGAGCACGGCTACCAGCTCACCGAGCCGGTGGTCGCGCTGATGGCCGAGCGCGGCGTGCACCTGGTGCCGACGCTCGTGGTCACCCGCTGCGGCGAGTTCTTCGACGAGCTGGGCGTGCCGCCGTGGATGCAGCGCCGCTCGCTGGACGCCGGGCCGCGTCACATGGGCAGCTACCGGATGGCCCTGGCGGCCGGCGTGCCCGTCATGTTGGGTAGCGACATGCCGCCGTTCTGGCAGTTCGAGGGGACGAGCGCCACGGTCCGCGAGCTGGAGTACATGGCCGAGGGCGGGCTCGCGCCGTACCCCGCGCTGCGGGCGGCCACGATCGTCCCGGCGCGCTGGCTCGGCGCCGAGCACGACATCGGCACCGTCGAGGAGGGCAAGCTCGCCGACCTCATCGCGACCCGCGACGACCCCACCAGGGACATCTCCGCGCTGCGCACCCTGAACTGGGTGATGAAGGGCGGCGAGGTGGTGCGTGACGACCGTCGGGATTGGCGGTCGCCATGACCGAGATCGCCGCCGTGGTGGAGGGGCTGTACCGCGCGCTCGGTGACCGGGCCGCGTTCGACGCGTACCTCGACCCCCGCATCACTATCTGGGAGAGCGACGCCGACCGGCTGCTGGACGGCCTGCCTTCGCTGGATGAGCTGCGCGACCGGCGGGCCGCGCGAGCGTCGGGTCCGTCGCCGGTGTCGGTCGCGCCCGAGGACATCCGGGCGGACGTCTGGGGCGACACCGCCGTCGCCCGGTACCTGCTGCGCGCCCGGTTCCCCGCGCCGTCGGCCGACCGCTGCTTCCGGGTCACCGACGTGCTGCGCCGCGACGACGAGCACGGCTGGCGGATCGTGCACCACCACGCCGAGGCGCTGTCGCTGCTCGACCGGTCGGTGCCCCCGCACGCCGGCGGGACGCTCACCTACGGCGGCTACCTGCGCCTGGACGAGCTGCTGGCCTGCCAGACCCCGCTCACCGACGCGCACGACGAACTGCTGTTCGTGGTGATCCACCAGGTCTACGAGCTCTGGTTCGCGCAGATCCTGCACGAGGCGGCGCTGCTGCAGCGGCGGCTGGAGGACGGCGACAGCACCGGCGCGCTGCACACCGCCCGCCGCATCGCCAAGATCCTCAAGACCATCGTCGGCCAGCTCGACGTGCTGGAGACGATGACCCCGCGCCAGTTCGCGTCCTTCCGCCCCGAGCTGGGCTCCTCCAGCGGCTTCCAGTCCCACCAGTTCCGCGAGCTGGAAGCGGTGCTCGGCCGGCGAGGGTTCGCCCGCGACGTGCTGGACGAACGACTGCGCGCGGCGACCACCCGCCGCTCGGTGTTCGACTCGCTGCTGCGCTACCTGGCCGGCACCGGGCTCGCCGTCCCGCCCGACGCGCTCGACCGCGACCCCGCCCAACCCTGGCGGCCTCGGGCCGACGTGCGCGCGGTCCTGGCCACCGCGTACGCCGACGAGCGCAACCCGGCGGCCGAGGTGTGCGAGGCGCTGGTGGACATCGACGAGGGCGTGCAGGAGTGGCGCTACCGCCACGTGAAGATGGTCGAACGGATCATCGGCAGCCGGACCGGGACCGGCGGCTCCTCCGGTGCGGACTACCTGCGCTCGACGCTGTTCCGCCCGGCGTTCCCCGAGCTGTGGGAGGTCCGGGGCGCCTGACCGGCCGCACCGGCCCATCGACGCAGGGTGGCGTCGAGGCCGGTGCCGTCGGGGATGTCGGTGGCCCAGGCGACCACACCGTCCGGGCGTACCAGCACCCCGGTCGGTGTCGCGGGCTCGTCCGTCACGCCGTGCACCCGCCCGGCCCAGGCCGAGGCGAGGCGGGCGAACGCGCCGTCCGGGGTGCGGTCGAGCAGCACGAACCCGCCGCCGTGAGCGTGGAAGGCCAGCCGCGAGCCGTCCGCCAGCCGCAGGTCGGGGACGAACCCGCCGACCAGCGGATGGTCGCCGGGCAGGTCGATGCGCTGGGTGACGCCGGAGATCTTCTTGACCGCGTGGGTCGTGCCGTCCCGGGTGCCCAGCAGGTCGGCGACGACCCCGCGCAGCGCCCCCGACTTGGCGTCCCCGCGCAGCACCCCGATCTGTGCCCGCGTCCAGTCCAGCACCCAGGCACCGATCGGACGGCGCTCGTCGTCGTAGGTGTCGAGCAGCCCTTCGGGCGCCCACCCGGCGACCACCGCGCCGAGCTTCCACCCGAGGTTCACCGCGTCGCCGACCCCCAGGTTGAGCCCCTGGCCGCCGAACGGCGAGTGCACGTGCGCGGCATCGCCGGCCAGCAGCACCCGCCCCGACCGGTAGTTCGCGGCCTGGCGGGCGTTGTCGGACCAGCGGGTCGCCGGGCCGCGCAGCGCGGTCAGCGTGACGTCCGTGCTCGACACCCGCCGCAGGCTGGCCTGCACCTCGTCCAGCGTGACCGGTGCCGACCGGTCGTTGACGCGGTCGAACTCCAGGGTGGTCACCCGCCCGGGCTGTGGCCCGCAGCGGTACACCCCCTGGGGAGACCACGTCCATCCGCTCGCGAGCTTCTCCGGATCGGCGATGTCGACGTTCGCCAGCAGCCCGGCGAACTCGGGGTCGGTGCCGGGGAACTCGATGCCCGCGAGGCGGCGCACCGCGCTGTGCCCACCGTCGCACCCGACCAGCCACCCGGAGCGCACCGTGCCGTCGGTGGTGCCGACCAGCACGCCGTCGCCGGTGTCGTCCAGCGCGGTGACCTCCACCCCGCGACGCACCGACACGCCGAGCCGCGCGGCATGGCCGGCCAGCAGCTTCTCCAGCTCACGCTGCGGCACCATCCGCGCCCCGGCGGCCTCGGTGTGCGCGGCCAGGTCGGGATCGGACCAGTCCACCAGGTCGGCGTCGAGGACCATGCCCGCGAAGTGCCCGGTGAACCGCCCGTCGGCCGCCCGGGAGAACGGCCCCAACCGCCCGAGCGTCTCCCGGTGCGCCCGTTCGGCGGCGGGCAGCAGGCCACGGCGGTCGAGCGCCTCGGCCGTCGGCACGTTGATCGACATGGCCTTCTCCGCCTCGTCCGGCTCGGCCCGCCGCTCGAGTACCCGCACGCTCGCCCCGCACAGCGCCAGCTCCGCCGCGAGCATCAGCCCCACCGGCCCGGCCCCGACCACCGTCACGTCCACGTCGTTCGACACGAACAGTGTTCTACGTACGAACGCTGTTCGTGTCAAGCTAGAGTGACCGGGTGGACCCGAGACAGCGCCGCGCCGCGCGCCACCGCCCGCCGGACCCGGAGGCCGAGCCCGACCCGAGGCCGCGGCGCCGCAAGGCCCCGATCACGCCCGAGCAGGTCGTCGACACCGCGCTCGACGTCGTTGCCAAAGAGGGCTACGAGGCGCTGACCATGCGACGGCTGGCCGCCGCGCTCGACACCGGACCCGCCTCGCTCTACGCCCACGTGGTCAACAAGGCCGACCTCGACGAGCTGCTCATCGGCCGCCTCTGCTCCGAGCTGGACCTGCCCACCCCCGACCCGTCCGCCTGGCGGGAGCAGGCCCGCGCCGTGTGCGCTCAGATCCGCGACCAGTACCTGAGGTACCCCGGTATCTCCCGCGCCGCGCTCGCGATGGCCCCCACCGACCTCGAGATCGTGCGCGTCAACGAGGGAATGCTGGCCATCCTGCTTGCCGGCGGCGTCCCCCCACGGGCCGCCGCCTGGACCGCCGACGCCCTCTTCCTCTACGTGGCCGCCTACTGCCTCGAGCTCTCGATCGCCCGCCGCCGAGCAGCCCATGACGACGCCGCCTGGGTGCACGACCGCGCCGAACTGCTCCGCCGCCTCACCGCCCTGCCCGCCGCCACTTTTCCCCACACCACCCGCCACGCCGCCGAGCTCACCGCCGGCGAGGGCCACGACCGCTTCGACTTCACCCTCACCCTGCTCATCGACGGCCTCGCACACCGCCAGCGGCCCGGTCGCCGGAGCAAAACCCCAGGTCACCACCCGTGAGTGGTTAGCGTTGCCATAGCAACGCTAACCACTCACGGCCTCTGACCAGGCGCGACGGTCGCCGGTCAGGTTGTCCGTGCCGATGGGGCCGGCGCAGGCCTGTGCGATGTGCGTCGATGCGGCCCGCAGTGCGTCGATGTGCTGGGTCAGCGTCGAGGCGCGGCTCATCGGGACCAGCGCGGCGACGCTGGCGATGACCCGGCCGGCGCGGGTGCGGACGGGCACGGCCAGGCCGTAGACGCCGTCCTGCAGCTCGTCGTGGGACAGCGCGTAGCCGAGCTCGCGCACGGCGTCCAGCTCGCGGCGCAGTGCGTCGGGGCGGCCGGTCCGCTCGGTGACGTGGGCGACCACGGCCGGGTCGAGGAAGGCGAGCAGCGCGCGGCCGCTGGCGCCGGTGCCGAGCGAGTGCCGCGAGCCGATCCGGTGCTCCACGCGCACCACGTGGTGGGTGGACACGACCTGCTGCAGGACGACGGCGTCCTCGCCCTCCGCGATGTGCAGGACGATCGTCTCGCCGACCGCCTCCACCACGTCCTTCATCACCGGGGTGGCGGCCACGCGCAGGCCGGGGCGGACGCGCTCGGCCATCCGCACCAGCAGCGCGCCGAGGGCGTACCGGTCGTCGTACCGGCTGACGAAACCGCGCCGCAGCAGCGTCGAGAGCAGCCGGTGCACCACCGTGCGGTTGAGATCCAGCGCTCGGGACAGCTCGGCGGGTTTCATCGGACCGCGGTCGGTCAGCATGACCAGCGCGGCGAGCGCCTGGTCCGCGGTCTTCGAGATCTCGGCCACCGGGTTCGTCCTATTGTGAGTCGAACGGGCCCGGCAAGCACCGGGAACAACAATTCTTTCTAGATCCGAACGTATTGTCCGAATAACGGACGTGACTTTCAGTGTTCCATGCGGCGCATCGCTTCCCGGTAGTACGGGCGGCGGTGCACGACGTGGCTGGCGGCGACGCGGAAGTCCTGGTAGAGCTGCTCCCACGGGCGGGCGGTGTGGATCGCGTCGGTGCCGACCAGCTCCAGAGCCTGGTCGACCGCGCGGCGGCACAGCTGGGCGAGCGCGACGCCGACCAGCGGGAGCTTCGCGTTGTGCTCGCGGGTCAGCGGCCGGTCCTGGAAGACGATCTCGTCGGTGGCGCGCGCGTACTCGTAGACGTAGGCCCGGGCGGCGCCCCACATCGCCTCGGCCTCGGGCACGCCGGTCAGCACCGGGTACTCCTCCTTGATCGGCTGGCGGGTCGAGGTGGACACCCTGGTGCGGGCGGCGGCGTTCAGCTCGTCGAGGATGTGCCTGGTCAGGCCGAGGATGACGCCGAACTGGCTGAGCACGAGGTGGTGGTGGTACCGCGACAGCGGCGGCCGGTCCTCGATCACGGCGGCCTTGTCCAGCCGGCACATGTGGCGGCTCGGCACCAGCAGGTTGTCCACCGAGTAGTCGGTGCTGCCGGTGCCCTGCAGGCCGATCGTGTGCCAGGTGTCGTGGATGGTGACCCGCTCGCGGGGGACGAAGAACAGCGCGAGCACGGGCTTGCCGTCCTCGTCGAGCAGCAGCCCGTCGCCGTCGGGCAGCATGGTCGGGCAGACGAACATGTCGGCGTTGTACGAGCCGCTGCCGAACTTGAACCGCCCGGTGACCCGGTAGTCCTCGCCGTCGCGCACCGCGCGCCCCGGCGGGTACTCGCTGACCGCCGTGGCCATGTCCATCGAAGGGTAGATCTCCTCGGCGATCTCCCTGGGGAACTGGCCGGCGAAGAACCCGCTGTCGAACAGGATCATGCAGGCCCAGCCGACGGACGCGTCGTGCCTGGCCAGGCCCTCGATCAGGGTGACCTGGTCGACGAAGCACATCTCCGGGCCGCCCCAGGCCGCCGGGAACGCCGCCCGGAACACGCCGGCCTCGCGCAGGCTCGCCATCAGTTCGTCGGGCAGCTTGCCGGCCTCCCGGATCGCCGGCACCTGCGCGTCGATCATCGGGTACAGCCGCTCGGCGGCGGCCAGGATGCCGGGGGCGCTCACCTCGCGGCCGGGGTATCCGACGGTAAGCGTTTCGAGGGCGGTCGAGCTCATGAGGTGTCCTCCGTGACGCACCAGAGAAATGGTCCGTTTATCGGACTTAAGTGTTCGAACTTCGATCTGAGACTAACTATGCGGTTCTGGAATGTCAAGGTTCTCGGTGATTTCGAATGATCAGGGAAACGGGAATTTCGAATCGTCCATAAGGCGATCCGGAATTGAGGCGGGGGTCGTGGTGGTGGTGTGTGCGGCGGCGTGCAGGCTCGGGGCGGCGGCCAGCAGCCGCTGGGTGTAGGCGTGCTCGGGCGCGTCGAGCACGGTGGCGGTGGGTCCGCGCTCGCGGATCCGCCCGTGCTCCAGGACGAGCACCTGGTCGGCGATGGTGGCCACCACGCCCAGGTCGTGGGTGATGAACAGCAGGCTCAGCCCGAGCTCGGCGCGCAGCTCGGCGAGCAGCTCCAGGATGGCCGCCTGCACGGAGACGTCCAGCGCCGAGGTGATCTCGTCGCAGACGATCAGGTCCGGGTTGGCGGCCAGGGCGCGGGCGATGCCGACGCGCTGGCGCTCGCCGCCGGACAGCTCGCCCGGGTAGCGGTCGGCGATCCGGCGGGGGAGCCGGACCTGGTCGAGCAGGCGCCCGACCTCGGCGTCGGTGCCGGCCCGGCCCAGGCCGCGCAGCTGGCGGATCGGGCGGGCGACGATGGCCCGCACGTCGTGGCGCGGGTTGAGCGCGTCGGCCGGGTTCTGGAACACGATCTGGATGCGTCGGCGCTGGTCCAGGGTGCGGTGGCGGGCACGGGCGGCCAGCGGGGCGTCGGCGAACCGCAGCGAGCCGCCGTGCGGCGGGTGCAGGCCGGCGATCACCCGGGCGATCGTCGTCTTGCCCGAGCCCGACTCGCCGACCAGCGCGACGCAGGCGCCCCGGTCCACGGCGAAGCTCACGTCCTCGGCGACCACGACCCGCTCGCGGCGGGACCTGTGCTCGGCCCGCAGGCCAGCGACCTCCAACAGCGCGCCGGCCCGGCCGTTGGCCACCGGCGCGGCCTTGAGCGCGGGCAGCTCCAGCGGCTTCAGGTCCCGCCAGCGGAAGCAGCGGGCGTCGTGTCCCGGTCCGACCGGCTCCAGCACGGGAACCGCGGTGGCGCACCGGTCCACCCTGGCCGCGCAGCGCGGCTCGAACGCGCAGCCCGACACGGCGTCGCCGGGGCCGGCGGCGACCCCGGGCATGGCCTGGAGCCGTCGCGGGGCCGTCAGGTCCGGGGTGGAGGTGATCAGCCCCCGGGTGTAGGGGTGCCGAGGCCGGGTCAGCACCGAGGCGACCGGCCCCTGCTCGATGATCCGGCCGCCGTACATCACCGCGACCCGGTCGGCGACCTGGGCGATGACCGCGAGGTCGTGGGTGACGTAGACCATGGCCACCCGGTGCCGGGCGCGCAGGTCCTCGATCTGGGCCAGGATGCGCTCCTGGGTGAGGACGTCCAGGCCGGTGGTGGGTTCGTCGAGCACCAGGACCCTCGGCCGGCAGGCCAGCGCGGCCGCGATGCAGACCCGTTGTTGCTGGCCGCCGGAGAGCTGGTGCGGGAAGCGGCGGGCGAACTCCGGCTCGGTGGGCAGCTCGGCGGCGCGCAGGGCGCTCTCGACCACCTCGGCGGGCGGCTCGCCGTCGCGGGCGTGCGCGCAGACCACGTCGGCGAGGGCGGCGCCGATGCGCGAGGACGGGTTGAGCGCGCCGCCGGGGTCTTGCGGGACGTAGGAGATGAGCCGGCCGCGCGGCGCGCGCAATGCCGCCTCGTCCCGGCCGTCGAGGCGCTCGCCGGCCACCGAGATCTCCTCGGCGCGGATGCGCGCGCCGGGGCGGGCGTAGCCGAGCAGGGCCAGCGCGGTGGTCGTCTTGCCGGAGCCGGACTCGCCGACCAGCCCGAGCACCTCGCCCGCGGCGACGTCCAACGACACCCCGTCCACGATCGGCGCCCCGTCGGTGAGGGAGACGGACAGTTCGCGCACGCGTAGCACCGGCGGCACGTTCATCCGATGACCTTCCGGGCCGAGCGGCCGAGGCCGCGGGCGTAGGCGTCGGCGACCAGGGTGACGCCGATGGTCAGCAGGCCGAGCATCAGCCCGGGCGCGAGCACCGCGTACGGGTTGAGGTCGATCACCTGCCGGTTCTCCGAGGCCATCAGGCCCCAGTCGGGCGTGGGCGGGCGCAGGCCCAGCCCGAGGAAGTTCACGCTGGCGATCAGGATGATGGCGTACGCGAACCGCAGCCCGAGCGTGGCGAGCATCGCCTCCACGATGTTGGGCAGCACCTCGCGGCGCACGATCGTCCACGGGCGCTCGCCGCGCGCGACCGCGGCCTCCACGTAGCCGCGCGCGACGACCTCCAGGGTGGCGGTGCGCACGATGCGGCTCATGCCCGGTACCAGGACGATGGCCACCCCGAGCACGAGCACCGGCACGCCGCTGCCCAGGCCGGTGACCAGCACCAGCAGCACGATCAGCGGCGGGAACACCACCAGCACGTCGACCGCGCGCATGAGCAGCGGGTCGAGCCAGGAGCGGGCGAAGCCGGCGGTGAGCCCGATCGCGGTGGCCGCGAGGTAGGCGAGCACGGTGGTCAGCGCGCCGAGGCCCAGCGCGGTGCGCCCGCCGTGCAGGGTGCGGCTGAGCACGTCGCGTCCGACCTGGTCCAGGCCCAGCAGCGCCTGCCCGGACGGGCCGTCGCCGGGGATGCCGATGCTCGCGGTCGGGGAGTGCGGCGCGAGCAGCGGCCCGAACACCGCGATGCCCACCACCACGAGCACGATCACCGGTCCGGCCACGCCCAGCCGGTGGCGGACCGCCGCCAGCGCCGCTGTCATGACAGCTCCGTGGTGCGTAGTTGGGGTACCAGGAACACGACGATCAGGTCGGCCACGATGTTGAGCGCGACGGCGAACGCGCCGATCAGCACGGTGATCGCCTGCACCTCGGTGAAGTCGCGGGCGGTGACGGCGTCGACGAGCAGCTTGCCGACGCCGGGGTAGGCGAAGACGACCTCCACCAGCACGATCCCGCCGAGCAGGTACTGGACGTTCTGGGCGATCATCTGCACGCTCGCGGCCAGGCTGTTGCGCACGATGTAGCGCCAGACCACCCGGCGTTCGGCGATCCCGTTCAGCCGGGCCATTGTGACGTACTGCCGCCGCGCGACCTCCGCGACGCCGGCGCGCACCTGCCGCATGCCGACCGCCACACCGATGATCAGCAGCGTCAGTACCGGCAGCACCAGCGCGGTCGGGTCGGCCAGCGGGCTCTCCCCGGGCGCGACCAGCGCGACCGGCGGCAGCACCTGCAGCCCGGTGAAGAACACCAGGATCAGCAGCGAGGCCAGCACGAACTCCGGGACCGACACCAGCGCCAGCGACACGGTGGTCAGCAGGTGGTCGGCGGTCCGCCCGGCGCGCAGTCCGGTGAACACGCCCAGCGCCAGGGTCAGCGGGATCGTCAGCACCAGCGTGATCAGGGCCAGCATGGCGCTGTTGAGCAGCGGGCCGGCGATGACCGCCGAGACCGGGGCGGACTCCGCGCCGCCGGCCAGCGCGACCGCCGAGTCGCCCAGGTCGCCGCGCACGAAGTGGGCCAGCCAGTCCGCGTACTGGGCGACGATCGAGCGGTCCAGGCCGAGCCGGTGCCGCAGCGCCGCCACCGCCTCCGGGCTGGCCGCCTTGCCCAGCACCGCGCTGGCGGTGTCGCCGGGCAGCAGCTGGGTGGCCACGAAGATCAGCATGGACGCGACGAGCAGCGTGGCCACCGCCCCGGCCAGCCGGCGGGCCAGGAACGCCAGCACCGGATGCGCGCGGCGGGCGGTCCTTTCGACGACAGCGCTGGTCACGTCGCGAGCCAAGCGTCTTTGAACGCCCAGTTGCCGGCGTTGGCGAACTTGTCGGGGGACAGGCCGTGCACGTTCTTCGCCATCGCGTCCAGGAAGTCGGGCTGGCCCCACATGATGTAGCCGCCTTCGGCGTGCTGCTGGCGTTGGATCTGGTTCCAGAGTTCCTGTGCTCGCGCGCCGGTGGACCCGATCGCCTCGTAGAGCATGGCGTCGGTGCCGGGGTTGTACCAGTGGGTGCCGTTGGCGGGCCCGTCCCGGGTCAGGTCGAGCATGCAGATGCTGGCCAGCGAGGAGATCGGGGCGTTCATCTCCTGGAAGAACGGCATCTTCCGGTAGAGCTGCGACGGGTCGTGGTAGGCGCTCGGGTTCTCCTGCTTGACCAGGATCGTGACGCCCGCGGCCTTCGCCTGTTCGGCGAGCAGCTGGGCGGACTCGACGAAACCCGGCGACGCCGTGTTGGTGTGCAGGGTGACCGTCAGGTTCTCTTTCCCGGCTTCCTTGAGCAGGGCCTTGGCGCGTTCGATGTCCCTGGTGCGTTGTGGCACCGAGGTGTCGTAGTGCGGCAGGCCGGGGCCGGGCAGGTCGTTGCCGATCTCGCCGAAGCCGAAGAAGACGGTGTCGACCAGCGCCTGGCGGTCCACGATCAGGCGCATCGCCTGGCGCACCCGGACGTCGTCGAACGGCGGCCGGTCGACGGCCATGGTGAAGATCGTCGACGCGGGCTGCTTGGTGACCATCAGCTTGAGCCGCGCGCTGCGCTGCTTGATCGCGCGCGCCTGCAGGAATGGCACCGCCGGCATCAGGTCGGTCTGGCCGCCCTGCAGCGCGTTGAACGCGGCGGTGGCGTCGGAGAAGGACAGGATGCGCAGCTCGTCGACGTACGGCTTGCCCTGCGCCCAGTAGTTCTCGTTGCGGACCATGGTGCTGCTCTGGCCGGGGGTGAACGCGGTGAGCTTGAACGGCCCCGTCCCGGCCGGCTTCGTGAAGTCCTTCTCGCCGTCCTGGTAGACCATGCACGGCGGCGAGGCCAGCGCGCCGTGCGGCTCGGCGAACGGGATGGTGAACGGCAGCTCCACGGTGTGGCTGTCGCGCTTGCGCAGCCGGGGCAGGTCGACGAACTTGCCGATCTGGGAGAAGGCGTCGTTGCCCGGGTCCGCCCAGCCCCGGATCGTGTAGAGCACGTCGTCGGCGGTCAGGTCCTTGCCGTTGTGGAACGTCACGCCCTGGCGCAGCCGCACCGTCCACACCCGGAACTCGGGGTCCGGGGTGAGCTCCTCGGCCAGCGCCGGCACCGGCGCGGTCATGTCCGGGTTGAAGCCGACCAGGCTGTCGAACAGCTGCCGCTGGCGGACGATGCTGATGTCGGAGGTGTAGTGGTTGACGTTGAGCGTCTCCACCTGGCCGCCGCCGACCATCCCCACCCGCAGCGCACCACCCCGGCGCGGTGGGCCGGCGTCCGCGTCGTCCCCGGAGCCAGAGCCAGAACCGGGCACGGAGCCCGCCGGGCCGCACCCCGCGACCGTCCCGACGCCCGCCGCCAGCACACCGACCGCGCAACCACCGAGGAATCCCCGCCGCGAGACGCCGACCGCCGCGCGTGACCGACCGAACAAGCCAACCACCTCACACCGCCCCTGCCGGACGAGCGGGGCCAGAACGCCGACTTTTCCGTATATCGGACATATAGTTCCGAAGTGAGTTGGGACACTACGGTCGCCGGAAAGCCCTGTCAACCGTGCTTGCGGGCGCCCTACCAGGGCCGTCACGCGCTATCAGGGTCATCGATACGGCCTGACGAGGGCAAAGTCGGTTCGATAGATCCGTTATTCGGAGGACCGCTGCCGGGGGTCGGCCCCACCCCGGGGTAGGGGCCGCACCGGGTGCCTCGGGGGTGCGCACCATCGTCATTCCGCGCCCGGATGGGCAGGCTGGGCGCCGGACGACGCGGTCGCTGACGAGGAGGCCCAGCCGTGGACGGTGGACACCCGACCCGCACCGCCGCACCCGCCCGGCACCGCGCGCCCCGGCTGGCCGGCGTCGACGTGGCCAGGGGGCTCGCGCTGCTCGGCATGATCGCGGTGCACGTCTTCGACCAGTTCACCAGGCGCGGCGAGCCGACGGTGGCCACCATGATCGCGGGCGGGCGGGCCGCGACCACGTTCGTGCTGCTCGCCGGGGTCGGCCTGGCGCTGCTCAGCGGCGGGCGCCACCCGGTCGAGGGGCGGGTGCGCGGCGCGGTCGCGGTGCGGGCGGTGCTGGTCGGGGCCATCGGCCTGGTGCTCGGCGGCCTGGTCGGCAAGGCCACCGAGGTGGAGGTGATCCTGCCGTACTACGGGCTGCTGTTCCTGCTCGCCATCCCGCTGCTCTACGCCCGCCCGCGTACCCTCGCGCTGGCCTGCGCCGCCCTGGTCGCGGTGTCCCCGGTGGTCATCCTGTGGGCGGTCGCGGACGGCGGCGGGGCCGACCTGTCCGCCGGCGGCAACCTCACGTTCGGTGCCCTTGCCGAGGACCCGGGCGGGTTCCTGGCCGCGCTGTTCGTCACCGGCTCCTACCCGGTGCTGGCCTACTTCGCGTTCCTCTGCGCCGGCATGGCCATCGGCCGGCTCGACCTGTCCTCGGCCAAGGTTGCCGGCGCGTTGCTGGGCGGCGGTCTCGCGCTCGCGGTCGGCGCCCGGCTGCTGTCCTACCTGTTGCTGGTGCGGGCCGGCGGGCTGGCCCGGCTGCTGGACCTCGACGACGGCGGCTCGGTCCGCCGGGCCACCAACAGGCTGTTGTGGAGCTCCGACGACCCGGTCGGGTCGTGGTGGTACCTGGCGGTGCCCGCGCCGCACTCGAACACCCAGATCGACCTGATGCACACGCTCGGCTCGGCGATGGCGGTGCTCGGCGCGGCGCTGCTGGTGTGCCGGGTCCCGGCGCTCGCCCGGCTGCTCGGGCCGCTGGCGGCGGCCGGCTCGATGACGCTGACCCTCTACGTCGGCCACCTGCTGGTCCTGGCCACCGGGCTGATCGACAACGAGCCGGCGCTGTTCGCGCTGCTCGCCGCCGGCGCGCTCACGTTCGGGCACCTCTGGCGCCGCCGCCTGGGCCAGGGACCGCTGGAGCGGATGGTGTCCACCGTCTCCGCGCGCTTCTAGAACGGGCCGTCCAGCGCGGCGTCCTTGTGGGTGTGCAGGTCGGTGGGGGTGAACACGTCCCGCTGGACGGTGGGCGGGATGCCGGTGCCTTCGAAGCTACGGCCGTCGGGCAGGTAGAACTCCTCGTTGCCCAGCCCGAAGGACAGGCCGTTGGGCAGCCCTCGGTGCATGTCGTCGGCGAACACGCCCTGGGTGGTGGTGCCGACCCGGGCCGGCGCCGGGGTGCGGCCCATCAGTGCCATGGTGAACGTCTCGCCGGCGCTGACGGTCAGGTCGCTGGTCAGCAGCCGCAGCGGCCCGGTGTACCTCGGCCCTTCGCTGGGGGTGACGGTGATCGTCAGCAACCGGCCGTGGCGGGTCTGGTCGTTCGGGTCGTTGCGCGCCTGCTTGGTGTACGCGGGGTAGGCGCGGTCGGTCAGGTGCCCGGCGATCTGGATGCCCAGCGCGTCGGAGCCGCCGGAGTTGTGCCGCAGGTCGATGGTGAGCCCGCGCCACTTCGCCACCCTGGCCTGGGTGAACACGGCGGCCAGCGCCCTGTCCAGCTCGGCCCTGTCCGCCAGGTACGCGGAGTCCTCGCCCTGCCAGTCCTGGAAGGAGGTGATCCGCAGGTAGCCCAGGTCGCCGGGCAGGTCCGCGTAGGCGATGTGCCCGCCGGCGAACCGCTGGATGTCGGACACGCCGAGGTCCGCGCGCAGGTGGGCGTCGATGGACGTGGTGACGGTCTTGAGCGGGACGGCGTCCTCGCCCCGGGTGCCGGCCCGCAGGCCTTCGAACTCGAGGTCGCCCTTCCCCTCGACGGAGGTGTGCGCGTCGCCGAGCGGGGCGAGCATCGCCGTGAAGATCGTGAACAGCTCCGCGCGCGAGGTGCGGGGGGTCACCTGTGGCCGGTACCGCTCGCGCACCGCCGCCCAGTCGACGTGCTTGCGTCCGAACGAGTTGTAGTGCTCGGCGAACGTGGTCCAGAAGATGTCGAAGTTGGTGACCGGATCGTTCGGCACCGGCCGCGAGCACGACTCGGGCAGCCCCGGCAGCGGCAGCAGGTCGATCTCGGAGACGGTGCCGAGCGGGTGCAGCACCGCCCGGCCGTCCGCCGTGCGACGCACCGTCCGGCGTGCCACGCCGTCGGTGCCGTACCGGACGGTGCCGTCCGCCCCCGGCGGCCCGATCTGGTCCAGGGTCTCGGCCGGCAGGCAGCTGATCGCGGTGGTCTCGAAGGTCCGCGCCCGCCCGCCGCCGACCGCGATGACCCAGCCGTAACCGTCGGAGCGCCACACCCCGTCCGGTGGGGCCGTCGCCTCGCCGGCGCCGTCGGGTGCGGCGCCGGCGCAGGCGGTCATCGCCGGCACCAGGACAGCCGTCAGTACCAACGCGACCGCCCGTGCACCCTTGATGATCATGTCGACCCCCCAGTCGTTCGTCCCCGACGCCCGCCGCAGCGAACCAGGGCCGAGGCGCGTCGCAGAACCCCCGAGGGGCGGAGAAGGCGCGGCCGAGGACGGGCACCAACCCCGCCGGAAGTACTTGCCGAGCGGGAAAGTGAGGCGTACTTTCCGTATTGGAAAGTACTTGAGCGGGGAGCAAACGATGGGCGAGAGGCCGAGGCCGGACGAGGCAGCCCGGGCGCTGGACGAGATCGACAGGCGCGCCGACCAGGTGATCACGCGATCGCTGATCCCCTGGTGGTACTGGTGGGCGGTGGCGGTGTTGACGGTCGGCCTGGTGGCGGCGGTCGAGTCGCGCGAGCCGCTGGTGATCGGCGTCGGCACGGGCGTGTTCGTGCTCGGCGTGCCGGCCGCGACCTGCGCGGTGGTCTTCGGCGCCCGCCGGCACGCCCAGCCGCGCGGCGACCTGCTCGGCCCCGGCGGTGCGCTGGCGATCGTCGGCTTCGTCGCGCTGGTGCTCGCGGTGACGCTGCCCGCCGCGTTCGCCCTGCAAGCCGCCGGCGTCCGCTATCCCGCCACGCTGGCCACCGCCCTGGGCGGGGTCGTCATGGTCGTGGGCGGGCCGGTGCTGCGGCGGCTGCTGCGCCAGATCATGTGGACCCACCGCGCCGGCACCCAGCGATGATCGAGCCACGCTTCGACGAGCTCATCCACGCGCCGACCCGGCTGTCCATCGTCGCGTTGCTGGCGTCCTCGGAGTGGGCGGCGTTCGCGTTCATCCGCGACAGCGTCGGGCTCTCCGACTCCGCCCTGTCCAAACAGCTCACCACGCTGGAGGACGCCGGCTACATCGAGCTGCGCAAGGCGTTCGTGGGCAAACGCCCGCGCACCTCGGCCCGGCTCACCACCGTCGGGCGCGCCGCGTTCGAACAGCACGTCGCCGCCCTGCAACGGATCGTCTCCTCCGCCGGCGTCTCGGTCCTGCCGGAATGAGCCGCTCAGGGCGCGGCGGCACCGACTCAGCGCACCGGCGTCCTCGTTCGGCGTCGAGATCAGCACCACGGGGGTCAGCGGTTGATGCTCCGCCAGAACCCACACCGGTGCTCGGCGCCGAGATCGACCGGTCGGATCCCCTCCGGTGACGGCGCGAGCGACAGCACGTCGCCCACGGACCTGTACGCCGGCCAGTTCGGCGTGGGGCCGCCGTTCGGGTCGCCGGCGCGCGCGAACCGGGTCCAGTAGTCGATCATCGCGTCGGACAGCTTCTGTTGGTCGGCCGAGAGCGGGCCGGGGAACTCGGGGTTGTTGAACAGGTACTGGATCTCGCCGATGTGCATCGCGCCGGTCGGGAAGTTGGCCTTGGGCATGTCCTTGCCCCACGGCGGGTTCCGGTCGGCGAACTCGTAGGCGTACGTCGGCACGTGCTTGCTGAGTTCGTCGGCGGTGGTGACGGCCGGGCAGCCCCAGCTGTAGTCGCTGAACAGCGTGGACAGCGCCAGGCTCGGCGAGCTGTAGTCCGTCAGCGGGTACTGCGCCAGCACCCGGTTCGCGTTCGGGCCGAAGAACTCGGTGATCAACTGGCGGTAGTCGTCGGCGTTGTAGGAATGGCGCGTGAACGTCTCGATGGCCCAGATGAACGTGCTGTGCTCGTCGCGGGTGATGCCATGCATGACCGGCACCCTGTTGAACGCGCCGGTCCGGATGGCCTCCGCCGGCCCGATGGGAAGCACGTCGCCACCCCCGCCGTACATCGGGCCGTAGCCGCCGCCGTCGGAGGCGGCCAGCACCTTCTCGGTCGGAACGGTGCGCAGGCACTCCACGGCGGTCTTCGCGTCCGCGCAGCCCAGCGTCTTCGCCAGCGCCAGGCCCTGGGCCTCGGCCCGGCCCCGGGGCCGGGCGAACCAGTAGCCGTCATCGTGCGGCCATTCCTTCGTCTCCGCGCACGGCCCGCTCTGCACGATCGCCCGGGCGAACAGGCCCTCGGCGGCCGGCGAGGCGACCTGGGCGCAGGTGCTGACCCCGCCGGCGGACTCCCCGAACACCGTGACGTTGTCCTCGTCACCGCCGAACCGCTCGATGTTGCGCCGCACCCAGCGCAGCGCGGCCTGCTGGTCCTGCATGCCGTAGTTGCCCTCGAGATCCTCTCCGAGCTTGCCGAACTCGGGATGGGCCAGGTAGCCCAGCGCCCCGAGCCGGTAGTTGAGCGTCACGACGACCACGCGCCCTCGGGTGGCCATGCGCAGGGCCTGGTAGGCGTGGCCGGAGCCGAAGTAGAACCCGCCGCCGTGAATCCAGAACATCACCGGAAGCTTCTCGTTCTCGGCATGGTCGGGCGTGGTGACGTTGAGGTACAGGCAGTCCTCGGTGTCGCTGGCGGGGTCGTCGAGCAGGCTGGCGCTCTGCGGACAGGTGTTGCCGGGCCTGGTCGCGTCCCGAGCCTGTTCCCACGGCGTGACAGGGGCCGGCGGCGCCCAGCGGAGCTTTCCGACCGGCGGCGCCGCATAGGGAATGCCCTGGAACGTCCGGTAGCCGTCGGCGACCGTCCCCCGAACCGGGCCGTCGTCGGTGCCGACGACGGCCGGCCCCCGCCGCGGTTCGCCGTTCCCGTCGGTGCCGGACGAACAGCCCGCCAGCGTGGTCGCGCCCAGACCGACGACCGCGGCGACAACCACCACGGCACGCCCCCATCTCCCCACGCCGGCCGCTACCCGATGACCCAACAACGCAACTCGCCTCGATTCCTCACACGGTTACTCGGCGACGGCCGCCGAACACCTCGCCGATCGACGAAAACGGGGCGTGGCGATCGCGCCGGTCCCGGCGCGGCAATGGTCGTCACCCCCCACGTCCCGGGACCGTACGTTTCGGCAACCGTGCGTCCCATCGGCCCGACGGGCGGGTACCGCTGGACATAAAGTGCCGGCGCCTGCGACTTTCGGTGGAGCCCGCCCATCAACCGCGGCGGTGGGGCCTACGGCGTCGCAGGCGAGGTGGCCGGGGCCGCGGAGTCCGGCAGCCCGGCGTAGTCGGGCAGGTCGACGCCGTTGATCGCGCGCTCGACCAGCTCGGTGACCCACTCGCCGTCGAGGTCCGGGCCCGGCTCGGCGTCCGGCGCGGAGGCGTCGAGACTCTGTACGTGCAGCCGGCCGATCTCCTGGTTGGCCTCCACGAACGGGCGCATCTGTCGCTCGTAGGCGGCGAACCCGGCCTTCGGGTCCCAGCCGGCGGCGGCCAGCTCGCCGGCCAGCAGGTAGGCGCCGACCAGGGCCAGCCCGGTGCCGCCCCCGGACATCGGCGACGAGCTGAACGCCGCGTCCCCGAGCAGCCCCACCCGGCCGCTCGACCAGCTGTCCATCACGACCTGGGCGACCTGGTCGAGGTAGAAGTCCGGGGTGTCGTCCAGGTGCGCGAGCAGGCGCGGGGTCAGCCAGCCCAGGCCGGCCATCCGATCGCGCAGCAGGCGTTTCTGGGCCTCGACATCGCGGTGGTCGACGTCGTGGTCGGGGGAGGGAAAGGAGAACATGGCCATCGCCCGGGTGGCGTCCTGGATGGGCCGCAGCATGGCGGAGCGCCCGGACGGCCGGTCCTGGTACTCGACCAGCCAGCGGTCCAGCCCGTACTCGTTGGGCACGCTGTAGAACGCCAGCACGAGCCCGAGGTGGCGGACGAACCGCTCGCGCGGGCCGAACACCATCGCCCGCACGCCCGAGTGCAGCCCGTCCGCGCCGATGACCAGGTCGAAGCGCCGCCGGTCGCCGCCCGCGAAGGCCACGTCGACCCCGTCCGCGTCCTGGGTGAGCTCGGCGATCTGGTCGCCGAAGCGGTACTCCACGCCGTCGCGGGTGTCGTCGTAGAGCACCTGGGCCAGGTCCCCACGCAGGATCTCGATCTCCGCGATGTACCCGTCGCCGCCGTGGTCGTCCGCGCGGTAGGTCTCCAGCACGTTCCCGTCCACGTCGACGGTGTGCGCGCCGGCGGTGTCCGTGCGGGCCGCGCGCACCGCCGCGTCCAGCCCCATCCGCCCGATGACCTCCTTGGCCACCCCGCGCGCGTCCACCGCCTGCCCACCGGGACGCAGCCCGGTGGCCCGCTCCACCACCGTCACCTCGGCGCCCCGCCGGCGCAGCCAGTGCGCCAGCGCGGGTCCGGCGATGCTCGCCCCCACCACCAGTACCTTCGGGTTGCCAGGACTCTGCGTGTTGCCGGTGAGGTTCATGGGATGCCTTTCCGTGGGGTGACCGACCGGGGAGCGTTGCTCTCTCACCGGGGCGTCGAACGCGAGTGGTCCCGATCGACAGGTCCGGCAAAAAATATCCGCGGGGTGGCCATACCCGCCGGTGAGGTCAGGGCAGGGTGCGGCGGTAGCGGGCGGTGAGCTGGTCGGCGGCCTCGTGCAGGGCGCGGGCGACCTGGGGGACGTCGAACATCGGCAGCCGCGACGCCGGGGCGCTCTGGCTGAGGGCGACGTCGAGGCCGATCGGCAGGGGCACCGCGACGCAGCGGCCGTCGGGTTCGTTCTCCATGTCGTCGATCGCGTACCCCTCGGCGCGGACCTTCTCCAGCTCGGCGAGGTAGTCCTCGGGCGAGGTGATCGTGTGGTCGGTGAGCCGGGGCAGCCGGGGGTCGAGCAGGGCGCGGACCTGGTCCTCGGGCAGCTGGCTGGCGATGGCCTTGCCCATGGCGGTGGAGTGGATCGGGTCGCGGGTGCCGGGGCGGGCGGAGAGCCGGACGCCGCTGCGGCTCTCCACGATGTCCAGGTAGATGACGTGCGAGCCCTCCAGCCGGCCGAGGTTGATCGTCTCGCCGAGCAGGTCGCGCAGCTTCTCCAGGTACGGCCGGGCCATGGCGATCAGCCGGTCGAGGTGGGAGGCCTGCAGCGGGGCGACGGCGCTGCCGAGCCGGTAGGTGCCGTCGTCGTGTTCCACGTAGCGGAAGGACTCCAGGGTGGCCATATAGCGGAACACCGAGCTCTTCGGCAGGCCGGTCAGCTGCGCGATCTCGCCGAGCGTGACCCCCTGCCGGGCGGCGGCGAGCCGGTTGAGGATCTCGCACACCCGGGCGACCGCCCTGATCTGGTACGCCGAGTCCTGTTCGCTGCCCATCGCGGTCCTTCTCTCGGTCATCACGGGTGGTCGGTCACAAGGATGCAGCTCGGGCTCGGTGACGGTGCCACCGCGGCGGCGGCCGGCTCGTCGAGCGCCACGGCGCAGACCGTGTCCGAGCGTTGGTTGGCGACGTAGAGGTGGCCGTGCGGGCCGAGGGCCAGGTGGCGCGGCCATCGCCCGTGGGCGGGCAGGTCGGCCACCGGGCGGACGACCGTGCCGACCGTGCCGACTGTGCCGTGGACGTCCAGCACCGTGATCCGGTCGGCGCCGCGGTGGGACGCGTAGAGCCGCCGCCCGTCCGGTGCGGCGACCAGCGCGGCGGCGAGGCTGCCGGGCGGGAGGGGGCCGGCGGCGGCTCGAAGCGACGCGGTGGTGCCCGGAGGCGGCCACGCGCCGGCCGTGATGGATCCGTCCAGCTCGCCCAGGACGTAGGCCGTCCGGCCGTCGGGGGAGAACACGACCTGGCGCGGTCCGCTGCCCGGCGGGGCGACGAGCGGGGGTCCGAGCGCGGAGAGCCGGCCCGTTTCCGCGTCGAGTGCCAGGCGCCAGACCCGGTCGGAGCCGAGGTCGGCGACGGCGACCTCCCGCCCGTCCGCGCCCGGCGTGACCATGTGCGCATGCGCCCGGTCCTGCCGCCTCGGGTGCGGTCCGGAGCCGGTCAGCTCGACGAGGTCGGTGAGCGCCCCGATCGCGCCGTCGGCGCCCAGGCGGTGCACGGCGACGCTGCCCGAGGTGTAGTTCGCGGTGAGCAGGTAGCGGCCCGACGGGTGAACCACCAGGTGGCAGGGGTGGGCGCCGCCGGTGGTGGCCCGGCCGAGCGGCGCGAGCACCGTGCCGTCCAGGCGGAACGCGCTGACCGCGCCGTGGTCGAGCTCGTTCACGGCGTACAGGGTGCGACCGTCGGGCGACAGGGTGAGGAACGACGGCGACGGCGTCTCGGCGACGGTGCCCAGCGGCGTCAGGCTCGCCCGGTCGGGGTCGTGCTCGACGATCGAGATCCCGGCGGCGGTGCCCTCCGGCGGACCGTAGGCACCGACGAACAGCCGAACCACCACCCTCACCACCCCCCGTGCCAGCCGCCGATGATCGCATCGGCTGAATCACCGGCCGGTTCCGCTCCGTCAAGGGCCATGAAGTCGAAGTCGCAGCCCTGGTCGGCCTGGGTCACATGACGCTGGTACAGGCCCTGGTACCCGCGCGCCGGCAGGGTGTCGCCGAGCGCGGGTGGGCGGCGGGCGAACTCCCGGTCCGGGATGTCGACGGCCAGCAGCCGGCGCGCCACGTCGAGGACGACGGGGTCACCGGTGCGCAGCCGCGCGAGCGGGCCGCCGGCCGCGGCCTCCGGGGCGACGTGCAGCGCGACAGTGCCGAACGCCGTGCCGCTCATCCGGGCGTCGGAGATGCGCACGATGTCCCGGACGCCCCGGCGCAGGAGCTTCTCCGGCACCGGAAGCTGAGCCCACTCGGGCATGCCGGGGCCGCCGACCGGCCCGACCCCGCGCAGCACCAGGACGGTGTCGGCGTCCACATCGAGATCCGGGTCGTCGACGCGATGCGCCAGCTCGTGGACGTCGTCGAAGACCAGCGCCGGCCCGCGGTGGCTCAGCAGGGAGGGGTCGGCGGCGCTGGTCTTGAGCAGCGCCCCGTCCGGCGCGAGGTTGCCGCGCAGCACGGCGATGCCACCGGTCGCCGCGAACGGCCGCTCCAGCGGCGCGACCACTGTCTCGTCCGCGGTCTCGGCCGCCGAACCGGCGCCGGCTCGGTGGACGAGGTCGGCGAGCGGCCGCCCGGTCACGCCGGTGGCCGACAGGTGCAGCAGCGGGGCGAGCCGCGCGAGGACCCCCGGGACACCGCCCACCGCGTCGAGGCGGGCGAACAGGTCCTCCCCGCTGGGGCGCAGGTTCGTGACGACGGGCGTGCGGGCGGACAGCTCGTCGAACCGGTCCAGGCCGAGCGCCACCCCTGCCCGGCGGGCGATCGCGAGCAGGTGGATCACCGCGTTCGTGGATCCGCCCAGCGCCATCAGCGTGGTGATCGCGTTGTCGAACGCCTCCCGGGTCAGCACGTCCGACGGACGAGGCCCGTTGCGCGCCAAGGCGACGGCGCGCTCACCGGTGGTCTCCCCGAGCGCGTAGCGGCGGGCGTCGGTGGCCGGGACCGTCGCGCTGCCCGGCAGGCTCATGCCGAGCACCTCGGTGAGCGCCGCCATGGTGGACGCGGTGCCCAGCTCCGGGCAGTGCCCGACCGACGGCATGGACGCCGCCTCCAGCTCGGCGAAGTCGTCGCGGCTCATCCGCCCGGCCCGCAGCTCGGCCACGTAGTGCCACAGGTCGGTGCCCACGCCCAGCTCGCGTCCCCGGAACACGGCCGGGTTGGCCGGGCCGCCGGTGAGCGCGATGGCCGGCACGTCCGCGCTGGCCGCGCCCATGAGCTGCGCCGGCACCGTCTTGTCGCAGCCGCCGAGGAGCACCACCGCGTCGAACGGGTACGCCCGGATGGACTCCTCGACCTCCATCGCGACCAGGTTGCGGTACAGCATGGCCGTCGGCTTCATGAGGTTCTCGCCGAGGCTCATGGTCGGGAACTCCAGCGCGAGGCCGCCGGCGCGGGTCACGCCCCGGCGCACCGCGTCGGCCACCCCGCGCAGGTGGAAGTTGCAGCTGACCAGGTCCGACCACGCGGTGCAGATGCCCACCACCGGCCGGCCGTCGAGCGCCTGCCTGCCGACCCCGGTCGCGGTGATCGTGGAGCGGTGCAGGAACCCGGCAAGGTCGTCGCGCGTGAACCACCGGGCGCTGCGCAAGGAGGGTGTGGCCATGATCAGTAGATCCTGGCCAGCAGGCCGCCGTCCACGACGACGTCGATCCCGCTGAGGTAGCTGGCCCGGTCCGAGGCCAGGAACACCGCGACCTCGGCGACGTCGCGGGGCGAGGCCAGCCGGCCGAGCGGGTACTTCCGCTCGACGTCGGCCCTGGCCTGGTCGGGATCGGGCTGGTAGTCGAAGAACTCCCGCACCATCGGGGTGTCGACGTCGCCGGGGCAGATCGTGTTGCACCGGATGTTGTCGCGGCCGTACGCGGCGGCGACCGAGCGGCACAGCGCGCGCAACGCGCCCTTCGTGGCGCCGTACATGGGCAGGTCCGCGTCGCCGGTGAGGGCCAGCAGCGACGCCGTGACCAGGATCGTCCCGCCGCCGCGCTCGCGCAGGTGGGGGACCACCTCGCGGATGCCCGCCGCGACGGCGCGCTGGTTGACCTCGTACATCCGGTCCCAGTCCGCGGCGGTGGTGTCGGCCAGCCCGCCCATCACCTGGACGGCGGCGTTGGCGTGGAACACGTCGACCCCGCCGAACGCGTCCCGCGCGGAGCCGAACGCGGCCGCCATGGCGTCCGGCGCGGCGATGTCGACCGCGAACGGGCGCACCCGCGAACCGGCCGGGAGCCCGGCGAGGACCCGGTCGAGCCCGCCCGCGTCCCGGTCCACGGCCAGGACGGCGGCTCCCTCCTCGGCGCACCGGCGCACGACCTCGGAGCCGATGCCACCGGCCGCGCCGGTCACGACGACGACCTTCCCTGTCAGCAGACCCTGCATGCGTGATCCCGTCTAGCGAAACGATCTGATTCAGTCAGTGAACCATAATCGCGAAGACTATCGGTTGACCAGTCGACGATGGCTGCCTATGGTGCCGCTAGTCAATGGAACGTTATATCTCGCTAGATGAAACGAGGTGACCGTGTCCGCCATCGAGGGTTCCGCAACGTCGCACCCGGCGGTCGCGTCAGCGCCCAGCACGTCCCTGCGCAAGGACGCCGTGGGCACCGGCGACATCGTGTTCTTCGTGGTCGCCGCGGCGGCCCCGCTGTCCGGCGTGGTGCTGGGCTTCCCCGTCATCGTGGCAACCGGCAACGGCGTCGGGGCGCCCGGTGCCTACCTGGTGGCCACCGCGGTCCTGCTGGTCTTCGCGGTGGGGTACACGGCGATGAGCCGGCGGGTGGTGAGCGCGGGCGGCTTCTTCGCCTACATCGCCCACGGGCTCGGGCTGCCGGCCGGGCTGGGCGCTGCCACCCTGGCGATCCTGTCCTACGGCCTGGTCCAGCTCGGCATGTACGGCGCGTTCGGCGTCTACGTGGCGGACGCGTCGGCCCGCTACCTCGGCGGTTCCCCGCCGTGGTGGGTGTGGGCGTTCCTGGCCATGGCGCTGTGCCTGTTCCTCGGCGTGCGCCGGGTCGAGGTCGGCGCGAAGCTGCTCGGGATCGCGCTGGTGCTGGAGACCTCGGTGATCGTCGTGCTCGACGTGGCGATCCTGGTCACCGGGGGTGCGAGCGGTGCCGGGCCGGGCGGCCTGTCGGCGCTGCCGTTCGCCCCGGCGGTGGTGTTCAGCGGCGCCGTGGGCATCGCGGTGATGTTCGCGCACGCGGCGTTCATCGGGTTCGAGGCCACCGCCATCTACGGGCAGGAGGCCCGCGACCCCCGGCGCACGGTGCCCAGGGCCACCTACATCGCGATCACGACGATGGGCGTGTTCTTCGCCGCCTCCACCGCGCTGATCATCAATGGTTTCGGCACGTCGGCCGCGACCGAGGTCGCGACGGCGTCCACCGAGCGGTTCGCGTTCCTGGCCATCGAGCGCTACCTCGGGCACCTGGTCTCCGACGCGGCGGCCGCCCTGATCATCACCAGCGTGTTCGCGGCGCTGCTCGCGTTCCACAACTCCGTCGCCCGCTACCTGCACGCGATGGGCCGCCACGGCGTTGCCTGGGGCTGGCTGGGCACCACCCACGGCACGCGCAAGTCCCCGTACGCGGCCTGCCTGGTGCAGACGCTGTTCGCGGCCGTCGGGGTCGCGGCGTTCGTGGTGTTCGACCGCGACCCGTTCCGCGAGCTGTTCGTCTGGGCCACCGGCCTCGGCGCGATCGGGATCATCGCGCTGCAGGCCATGACGTCGGTCGCGGTGGTCGCGTTCTTCCGCCGCGCGGGCGGCGGCGAGGGCGTGCTGCGCACCTGGGTGGCGCCGGTGCTCAGCGGGATCGGCCTGTTCGCCTTCCTCGCGCTGGCGCTGGTCAACTTCTCGGCGCTGGTCGGCACCGACGACCCGGCCATGGTCATCACGATGAACGTGCTGCTCTGGGGGACCGCCGCGGCCGGCGTCGCCAGGGCGGTGCACCTGCGGCGGGCTCGTCCGGCCGCCTACGAGTCGGCGCGGGTGGCCGTCACCCACCCCGTCGACGGACGGGAGAACTGATGTCCACCGTCGATGCCGTCGTCATCGGCTCCGGCCACAACGGCCTGATCGCGGCCAACTACCTCGCCGACGCCGGCCTGACGGTGCGGGTGCTGGAGCGCCGGCACATCGTCGGGGGCGCCACCGTCACCGAGGAGGTCTTCCCCGGGTACCGCGCGTCCACGGCGTCCTACCTGTCCGGGCTGCTGCACCCGAAGATCCTCGCCGACCTGAGGCTGGACGAGTGGGGCCTGCGGTTCCTGCAGGGCGACGCGGGCACCACGAACATCTGGCGCGACGGCCGGCACGTCACGCTCTTCAACGACCTCGGCGCGACCCTGCGCGAGCTGGAACGGGTCGGCCCGGGGGAGGGCGAGCGGTTCCTCGCCTTCGGCCTGCAACTGCAGAAGCTCTACCGCGTGCTGTCCCCGTTCCTGATCACCACCCGGCCGCCGTCGCTGGCCGAGGTGGTGGCGGCGTTCGCGGACGCCGGCGTGCCCGAGGTGTTCACCGACTTCTTCACGCTCAGCGTCGCGGAGATCCTGGACAGGCACTTCGGCTCGGACATCCTGAAGGGGCTGCTGGCGTTCACCGGCACGGTGAGTGTGTACGGCGGGCCGACGACCCCGGGCTGGGCCTACGTCTACGGCCACCACGCCATCGGCGAGTACGACGGCCACATGGGCCAGTTCGCGTTCCCGCGCGGCGGCATGGGCGCGATCTCCGGCGCGCTGGCCGACCGGGCACAGGCGCGCGGCGCGGTGATCAGCGTGGACAGCGAGGTCGCGCGGGTCCTCACCCGCAACGGCCGGGTCACCGGCGTCGTCACCACGTCCGGCGAGGAGGTCGCGAGCCGTGTCGTGCTGTCCAACGCCGATCCCCGCACCACCTATCTCGGCCTGGTCGCGCCGGAGGATCTCCCGGACGAGCTGCTCACCAGGATGCGGGGCTACGACGTGCGCGGCGCCATGGCGCGGTCGATCTTCGCGCTGGACCGGCCACCCACGTTCGTCGGCCTCGGCGGTGTGGGGCCTCGGCACAGTGGGTTGACCCTGTTGGGCGCGGACGTCGACCTGTTCACCCGGGTCGGCGAGGCGCAGGCGCGGGGCCGGATCGCCGAGGACTTCCCGATCGAGCTGATCATCCAGACGGTCCTGGACGACAGCCTCGCGCCGGCCGGCAAGCACATCCTCACCACCGGCATCCAGCAGGTGCCCTACGAGCTCGCCGGCTCGGACTGGGCCACCGAGAAGAAGGCGTTCGAGGAGCGCGTCGTCGCGGTGCTGGAGACCTACGCGCCGGGGATCCGGGACTCGATCATCGCGTCGAAGACGATCACGCCGGCCGAGTACGAGCGGGACTTCGGGCTCGCCGGGGCGAACATCTTCCACGGCGCGCTGACCCTCGGCCAGCTGTTCGACGCGCGGCCGGTGCCCGGCTACGGCGGGTACCGGGCGCCGCTGCACGGGCTGTACCTGGGCGGTTCGGGCACCCATCCCGGCGGTGGCGTCATGGGGGTGCCCGGCCACAACGCCGCGCACGCCGTGCTCGAGGACCGCTTCGCCACCGCCGCGCCACCCGATCGCCCCGCCCGGCCGATGCGCACCCCGCTGGTCGAGCGCGCGCTGGCCCACCCGGCGCTGCGCCGGATCGGGGCGCGGGCGGCGCGGGACCCCCGGCTGGCCCGCATCGTCAACTACCTGAGCTCGCACCGCTGACCTGGAGAGGACACCGCGTGAACCTGTCCGACGCCGGGCTGGACGGCTACCCCGTCCGGCTCGTCACGCTGGAGAACGAACACTGCACGGCCGTGCTCACCGACCTGGGCGCGCGGCTGCTGGAGCTGCACGTCCCCGACCGCGACGGCGTGCGCGCCGACGTCGTGCTCGGCCGCCCGGACCTCCGGGCGACCTTCTCCGACCCCCACTACATGGGCTCGACGGCCGGTCGCTACGCCGGCCGCATCCGGGGCGCGACGTTCACCCTCGACGGGCGGACGCACCACCTGGCGCGCAACGAGGGAGCCAACCACCTGCACGGCGGGGCTCGCGGGTTCGACAGGTACGCATGGAGCACGGCGGTGCACCCGGGCGAGGAGGCGGTGACCTTCTCGCGGGTGTCCCCGGACGGGGAGGAGGGCTTCCCCGGGGCACTGACCGCCGCCGTCACCTACCGCCTGGACGGTCCCGGCCTCGTGGTCGGCATGTCCGCGACCACCGACGCCGCCACCGCGGTCCGCCTGGTGCACCACTCGTACTGGAACCTGGCCGGGCACGACTCCGGCCACGTCCTCGACCACGTGCTGCGGCTGCGCTCCGGGCACTACGTCGCGCTCGACGACGAGCTGCTGCCCACCGGCGAGGTTCGCGCCGTCGACGCGACCCCGTTCGACTTCCGAGACCCCACACCGCTCGGGCGGGGCAACGCGCGCGTGCACAACCGAGGCGCCGGCAGGGTGTCGGGCGACGGCGGGGGCTACGACCACGTCTGGGTGCTCGACGGCACCGGCATGCGGGTCGTCGCGGAGTTGTCGGATCCGGCCAGCGGCCGCCGGCTGGAGCTGGCCACCGACCAGCCCGGCCTGTGCCTCTACGCCGGCGGCTACCTGGGCGGGACCAGCGCGAAGGGCGGCGGCGAGTACGGCGGCTTCGCCGGGGTCACCCTGGAGACCACCGGTTTCCCCGATGACGTCAACATCGCCCACTTCCCGTCCCCGGTGCTGCGCGCGGGCGAGACCTACGCGCACGAGATGCGGCTGACGTTCTCCACGACGTGATCGACGAAACAGGAGACATGGACATCATCGACACCCCGAACGACCTGTCCAGCGCGCTCGCCGCCGACGCACTGGACACCCTCGGCCACCGCGCCCAGTGCCTCGGCCCGGACGTCCGGCCGCTGACCCTGAGCCAGCGCGTGGTCGGCCGCGCGCACCCGGTTCGCGCGGTGCCCGCCGAGGACATCGCCCCCGCCCGGCCCTACGCGGGCCTGCTGGCCGCGCTCGACGTCGCCCCGCCCGGCTCGGTGTTCGTGTTCGCCACCGGCCGCTCGGACGCCGCCGGCGTCTGGGGCGAGCTGATCACCACCGCCTCGCGGGCCCGTGGCCTCGCCGGGGCGCTGACCGACGGGCTGATCAGGGACGTCACGTCGGTGGCCGGGTCCGGGTTCCCCGTCTTCAGCAGGGGCGCGACGCCGTACGACAGCAAGGGCCGCGTCGACGTCGTCGAGCACGGCCGCCCCGTCGTCGTCGACGGCGTCACGATCGGCCCCGGCGACCTCGTGGTGGGCGACGCCGACGGGGTGTGCATCGTCCCGGCGGCGCTGGTGGACGACGTGCTCGACATCGTGCGCCGCAAGCGTCTCGGCGAGAACGAGTTCCGGGAGGCGGTCGCGGGCGGCATGCCGGTCAGCGAGGCGTTCCGCGCGTTCGGGGTGCTCTGACTAGTGTCGTGTGAACGGGGTTCCTTGCCCGGATTCGGTGATCCAGGTGCTGTGTCCCCGCGGGACACCCGCACCCGGGCAACCGCAAGGCTGTGTCTGATTCGGAGTCCCCGATACCGGGTTTGTATCGGGGGCGACGACCTTCGGTCGACGACGCTGTGCCTTGCGGGGACACCCCGCACCCCGGGGACGGGGCGCCGCCTGGGCGCCGAAGACGGGTAAGACGACCTCGTTCACACGGCACTAGGTTCGGCGCATCCCGGTGACCTTCCAGATCTTGCCGTTCGCCTTGGCAAGGACGTACAGCTCGCCACGGGCATCGGAGCCGAACCGGAGGTCGACCTTGGGCTGGCCGGCCAGTTCGACGTTCGGGTTGCTCGCCAGTCCCTGCATGGTGACCGGCCGCCCCTGGCCGTCGAACAGCGCCAGCTCGTGAATCGGCGCCAGTTTCTCGTCGCGCCGCATGTCCTGGACGTTCGTGTAGAAGATCCGCCCGGTGACGCCGTCCCCGAACACGAACTTTCCTTGCAGTTCGGGGATGTCGTTGCCCCGGTAGACGAAACCGGCGATCACCGCGTATCCGCTGTCCTCGCAATGAGGCCAGCCGGTCGGCCGTTTGTTGTGCCCGTAGGCCGCCACCGGATAGGTGAAGCCGTTCTTCTCGTCGTCGGCGGGCACCGGCTGAATGTCGCAGGAGTTCGGTCCCTCGCCGAGCTTGACGACGAACGGGCCCTCGCGTTCGCTCCACCCGTAGTTGTCCCCGGGCCGGACCTCGTAGATGGACTCGACCTCTTCGTTGCCGATGTTGCCGAGGAACATCCGGTGGTCCTCGCCGGGGTCCCAGCTGAAGCGGTACGGGCCGCGCAGCCCGGAGGCGTAGATCTCGCCCAGTGCCCCGGCCTTGCCCACGAACGGGTTGGTCGCCGGGATCCCGTACCTTCCGCGCGGGCCGTTCGTGCCGGTCGGGTCGATCCGCAGGATCTTGCCCTGCGGAACCCCCTTGTCCTGCGGGACCGTCGTCTTCAGGCTGTGCTCCGCGTCGCCGGCCGCGCCACCGTCGCCGACGGCCAGGTAGAGCAGCCCGTAATCCTCGCCGCCGGGCCGCGCGGTCGGGTTGAACCCGATCTGCAGGATCCCGTGAATGTCGTTCACGAAACCGATCCTGAGCACCTCTCGGCGGGTGCCGGCGAAGGTGTTCGCGGCGGGGTTCGACGCCGTCCATTCGGTGACGACACCGTGGTTGTACGTTTCTTTCGGGAACGGCAGGTCGGGCGTCTGGGTCTTGAGCGCGTCACGGCCCTCGGTGTGGACCGTGTAGAACTTGCCGTTCCGCTTGAAATCCGGATGGAATGCCACGAAGCCGAACCCGGTCCCGATTCCTTCGTGGTTCCAGAAGTTCGGTCCGACCTGGGCGCCGACATCGAGATAGACGCCGGAGCCGCCGTCCTTGATGGTGTAGAGCTTGCCGTTGAGGTCCGGCACGTAGAGCCGCCCGGAGCCGTCCGGGATCTCGCCCAGGTAGTTGATCCGAGCCCACCTGTCGAGGTTGTCGCCCGACTCTGGCGGCGGGTTCGGCGTCGACTGGGGAAGCATCATGAAGTCCGAGAGGACCAGCCCCGACCCCGAGGGGACGGGATCCGGGAGCGGAGGCTGCACGATGACGCGCTCGCGCGGCGGAGGCGGCGGCGCGGCCGGCGGCGCCGGGGACGAACAGGCGGCCGCCGCCAGCACCACCGCGACCGTCAACAGACAACGCCCGTACCACCGCATGGACCCCCCCGGATCACGTCGACCGGACGTCGGATCGTAACGATGATCCACCCCGCGTCGCGCCCCTACGAAAGGACCCAATGATCTCCGGCAACCCGCGCGGCCTCAGATCTGTGCCGGATCGAGGTATTCCTCGGCGCGGGTGACCTGTCCGTTCGACACGGCGATGTGCAGGGCGGCGTGCGCGGCTATCTCGGTGCCGTCGCGCCGCCGGCCTCGCAGGACGTGCTGTTGGAAGACGCCATCCGGGACGGCGACGCGCCGCACGATCTCGTACCTGGGTTCGGACACCGTCCGATGCAGCTCGCGCAGCACGTCCAGGCTCTCCTGCGCGGTCAGCTCCCGGAGCAGGTGGTTGTGCCAGATCCGGAAGTCCGGGGCGTAGATGGCGGCCACGGTGTCGAGGTCGGCGTTCTCGATGGCCGCGAACAGCCGCTCGACCAGGCGCTCCGCCTCGCCGGTGGGTTCGATCTTCATACGACGGGACGTTAGGCGCCGGCGACGGGGGCGAGGAGTAGCTGAACTGCCAGGTTTCAGCGGGTTCTCGCCAGGCGTCGGCCGGGAGCCGCCGAACTGCGCGCGCGGGGACAACCGTGCTGCCGTGAAGGACAACGCGCCGGCTCGTCGGTTCGAGAACACTGGGCGCCGTGAGTGCCATCGGAACGGACCCGAACCGGCCTGTCGTGTTCCACCGCGCCAAGGTCATCACGATGGCGGACGACCCCGCCGTGCACGAGGCGGTCGTGGTGAGAAACGGCCGGATTGCGGCCGTGGGGTCGAACGAGGAGATGCTGGACCTGGCGGGCCCGGGCGCCGAGCGGGTCGACGTGGCCGGCCGGTCGATCATGCCCGGCATCGTGGACACCCACCCGCACCTGCTGAGCTGGGCCGCGTTCCGGCACGCCGTGGTGGACCTGTTCGACTGCGCGAGCCACGACGACATCGTCGAGCGCGTGCGCGAGGCGGCCGCCCGCACCCCGAAGGGGCAGTGGATCCGCTGTTCGCCGATCGGCGAACCGCACTACTTCTACCGGCGCTCCTGGCGCGACCTGGCGGAGGGCGAGCTGCCCACCCGCGAGGTCCTGGACGCGGCGGCCCCGGAGCATCCGGTGTGGATCCAGGCCTGGGCGCCGGTCAACCCGAACACCACGGTGTTCAACACGCGCGGGCTGTGGAACATCCAGGTCTCCCGCAACACCCCGAGCCAGGTCGGCCGGGTGCACATCGAGAAGGACGCGCACGGCGAGCCCACCGGCCGGCTGTCCGGGCCGGTCAACAACTACTACAACAACGAGCCCTGGTGGGACTCGGTGCTCGCGCGGATCGCGCACCTCGGACCGGAGGACTTCGTCGAGGGCGCGATCGAGGGGATGGCGGCGGCCAACCGCGTCGGGGTCACCAGCGTCTTCGAGGGCCACATGATGGACTTCGCGACGATCGACGTCTATCGGCAACACCGGGCCGCCGGAAACCTCACGCTGCGGGTCCTGTGCACCCCGGACGGGGAGCCGCACGGGCTGGCCGACTCGGTGACCCTCGGCGAGGATGAGCTGCGCGACCGGCTGGGCCGGCTGCACGACCTGCAGGAGCTGACCGACGACTACTTCCGGGTGGAGGGCCTGCTCGTCACCCGGGGCGGCCCGCTCGGCCCCGGCCAGCAGATCTTCTACCGCGGCTACCGGGACGCCTACGGCGGCTGGACGAACGGCCTGGAGTGGCTCCCCGAGTGGAAGGGGCAGCTCATGATCGACTTCGCGGTGGAGCGCGGGATGCGCCTCAACGTCATCTCCGTCGCCGACCGCGAGCACGACACGACGCTGCGCCAGCTGCGCGAGGCCGAGCGCAGGTTCGGGTCGACGGCTCGTTCACTGGGAGAGCGCGAGCCGATCCTGCAGCACGCCTACATCCTCGGCGAGGAGCACGGGCGGCGCTACCGCGACCACGGCTTCCAGGTGACCACCTCGATGTCGTTCTCCTACTTCAAGCAGCACACCTACTGGGAGCGGATTGGAAAGGACGTGCTGCGCGACCTCATCCCGCTGCGCCGCGAGCTGGACCTGGGCTTCGACGTGGCGTGCGGCTCGGACTGGGGGCCGGCGAACGTGTGGGAGCACATCGCGCTGGGGGAGACCCACGAGGGCGTCTTCGGCTCCTCGAACGCCGGGCCGGCGCAGGTCATCTCCCGGCGCGAGTCGCTGGCCACCTGGACGCGCAACGGCGGCAGGGTGATGCGCTGGGACGGCATCGGCACCCTCGAACCGGGCACCCACGCCGACCTCATCGTCGTCGACAGAGACCCGTTGACCTGCGGAAACGACGAGCTGAAGGACACATCGGTGAACCTCACCCTGGTCGGCGGGCGCGAAGTCCACAACGACGGCACCGTCGGCTGACTATGCTGCGGCCGTGCCGTCACCGTCATCCGCTCGGCGCGGCGAGTACGGCTTCGACGCGCCGTATGCCGTGTTCGGCCTGCTCATGGCGGCGCTGCCGCCGCTGGTAGCCGGAGTGATCTTCTGGCGCCAGCCGTGGGGGAAGCTGCTGCTGGCGGCGGGCGTGGCGGGCTCGATCAGCACGGCGCTGTACCTGCACGCCACCCGGCGCGGGAAGTTCGCGGTCTGGGCGCGGGAGCTGGCCGCCGTGGGGCTGGCCGGGTCGGAGCGGGTGGTCGACCTCGGCTGTGGCCGGGGCGCGGTGCTCACCATGGCCGCCGAGCTCGTGCCCGACGGCGCCGCGGTCGGGGTGGACCTGTGGCGCTCGGCCGACCAGTCGGGCAACCGGGCCGAGGTCACCCGGGCCAACGCCGCCGCCGAAGCGGTGGCCGACCGCGTCACGCTGGTCACCGCGGACCTGCGCGAGCTGCCGTTCGCCGACGGCGAGTTCGACCTGGCCGTGTCCAGCCTGGCGGTGCACAACATCAGCGACGCCGACGGCCGCGCGAGGGCCGTGCGCGAGGCGGCCCGCGTCCTCAGGCCCGGCGGCCGGCTGGTCATCGCCGACATGGCCAGGACCTCCGAGTACGCCGCGACCCTGCGCGCCCTCGGGTTCGCCGTCACCCACCGCCGCTCGGGCTGGCGCGGCTGGTTCGGCGGACCATGGACGGCCACCGCGTTCGTCACCGCTCGCAAGCCGTCCCGGAGGGTCCGCTGAACCTCGACCACGTCGACGCCAAGCTGCTCGCCGAGCTGGAGAGCGACGGGCGGGCGAGCTTCGAGGCGCTGGCTCGCCGGGTCGGGCTGTCGCGGGCGGCCACCAGGGCGCGCGTGCACAGGCTGATGGCGTCCGGGGCGATGCGGATCGCGGGGGTGATGCACCCGGAGGCCCGGGGGCTGCGCGCGTTCGGCCACGTCTCGGTCTATGTCGACGCGGCGGCGCGGCCGGTCGCCGAGACCATCGCGCGGATGGAGGCGGCCCCGCTGGTCACGGTGGTGGCCGCCCGGCACGGCGTGGTGGCCGAGCTGCGCACCTCGGACACGACCGCGCTGCAGGAGGCGGTCACGCGCATCCGGGGCCTGCCGGGGGTGCGCCACGTCGAGACCGCCGCGTACACCTCCCGGGTCAAGGATCCGCACGTGCCGCCGGGCCGGGTGGAGCCGATCGAGCTGGACGAGGTGGACCACCGGCTGCTCGCGGCCCTGCTGGAGGACGGCCGCGCGTCGTACGCCGACCTGGTGCCGGTGGTCGGGCTGTCGCCGAGCGCGATCCGGGACCGGGTGCTGCGGCTGCTGGACTCGCGGGTGGTGCACGTCGGCGCGATGGTCGCGCCCGGCGCGGTCGGCCTCGGGCACAGCTGCGGCATCGGGGTTCGCTTCCACGGCGCGGCGGAGGAGGCGCTGGCCGGGATCGCGGCGTTGCCGTCGGTGAACTACCTGGCCACCACGCTCGGGCGGTGGGACGCGGTCGGCACGGTGGTCGCCGAGTCCCCGGCCGCGATCGGCGCCGCGCTGGACGCGATCCGGGGTCTGCCCGGTGTCCGGCACCTGGAGGGCTGGGTCCACCTGGAGATCGTCAAGGAGGACTACACGGCTGAGCCGGCCGGGTACGGCTAGACCGGTTGGTCCTGGGTGGCGCAGTGGATGCCGCCGTCGCCGGTGGCCAGGGTGTCGATGTTGAGCTGGACCACGTCGCGGCCGGGGAAGTGCTCGCGCAGCAGGCCTGCGGCGCGGTCGTCGGCCTGCTTGTCGCCGAACTCGGGGAGCAACACCGCGCCGTTGCAGACGTAGTAGTTGGCGTAGCTGGCCACGAAGGTCTCGCCGCCGCCGCGGATCTTGCCGGGGTCCGCCTCGGGCAGCTCGACGACCGTGAACGGCTTGCCGCGCGCGTCGGTGGCGTCCCGCAGCACCGATCGGGCCTGGTCGGACACCTTGGACCAGACGTCGGGCGGCGTTCCGGGCGCGGGCCGGTTGAGCAGCACCACGCCGGGGGACGGGATGCGGGTCAGGGTGTCGACGTGGCAGTCGGTGATCTCCTCGCCCTTGACGCCCTCGAACCAGACCACGGTGCGGGCGCCGAACGTGTCGAGCAGTGCGCGCTCGATGTCCGCGCGGGTCCGGCCCGGGTTGCGGTTGTCGATGACGATCGAGCTCTCGGTGGCCAGCAGCGTGCCGAGCCCGTCGGTCTCGATGCTGCCGCCGTCGGATACCAGCGGCGCCTGCCGGCGCTCCAGCCCGAAGTGGGCTAGCAGCCCGGCGGCGGCGCGGGCGTCGTGAGCGTAGTTGATCCCGGGCTTGGCGCCCCAGCCGTTGAAGTTGAGGTCCACGCCCGCCACCGCGCCGCCACCGGCCACGAACTTCGGGAAGGAGTCACGCGCCCAGAGGTTGTCCACCGGCAGGTCGACCACCTCCACCGCGGACCCGCAGGCGCGGCCCGCGCCTGCCACGTCCTCCGGGCTCGCCACCATCACCACCGGCTCGTAGCGGGCGATCGCCTGGGAGATCCGTGCCAGGTCACCGCGCACCGCCTCCAGCGCCGGCCCCCAGTCCGACCTGACCGAGGGCCAGGACATGAAGGTGCGGACGTGCGGGCCCGACTCGTGCGGCATCAGCATGGGTTCGGCTCCGTTCCTCGCACCGCCGGGCGGTCCAGACGGTGTGGACTGGCACCCGGCGAGGACGCCCAGCGCCGCCGCGCCGACGACACCGCCGAGGACCGCGCGGCGGGACAGGCCCGTCATGACGACCTCCCTCGGACCTCGATCTTGGACGGGGACAACGTGACCACGGCCGATCCGGGCCGTCAACGCGGTATCGGACGACGCGATCACGCCGAAACTCGCGGGTCGACCGGCCGCCCACCGGTTCACCGGCCGCAGACGGCGGCGGTTCGGTAGCCGACCATCGAATCAGCGGCGCATGGATGAATTCGTTGGTTTCAAGTTTGTTTGTAACAATCTGACCAACGAATCATCTGTTGACGGAGATTCAGGCCACTCGTATGTTTCGCCCCGTTGCGTCGATCGCAAGGAGGCGCTCGAATGGCCGACGAGCCACGGCTGGAGGCCGGCACGATCGGGCTGCGGCACGCGCTGAGCCAGGGGTTCATCGCCAACGGGCCGCTGGCCTCGGTGACGGTGGCGGTGACCGGCGCGGCGGTGTTCGGCCTCGGCGCGCTGCCGTTGGCGTTCGTGCTCGGCTCGGTGCTGATCCTGTTCAGCGTCAACACGCTCTACCAGTTCTCCCGGCACGTGCTCAGCGCGGGCGGGATCTACGCGTTCACCCGGGCCGGGTTCGGCGAGCGGTCCGGGTTCGCCACCGGGATCACCTACGGGCTGTCCAACCTGCTGCTGGTCGTCGGCAACGCCATGATCGCGCCGAGGCTGGTGGAGTTCGCCATGGCCAGTGCCGGGGTGGCGGTGCCGGCGGGCGTTCCGGTCGCGGTCGCGCTGGTCACCGTCCTGGTGCCGTACGGCATCACCTGCCTGCGGCTGCGGCCGTCGCTGGACTACGGCATCGTCACCGCGCTGCTCGAGGTGCTCGCCGTGGTCGTGCTGTCGGTGGTGTTCGTCGTCGGGGCCGGGTCCGCGAACACGGTCGCGGTGTTCGACCCCGCCAACGCGCTGGACGGCTGGTCCGGGCTGGCCACCGGCATGGTGCTGGCCTCGGTGGCGCTGGGCGGCTCGGACAACGTGGTGGCGCTCGGCGAGGAGAGCAGGGCGCCGGCGCGCACCATCAAGCGCGGCGTGCTGGCCGTGCAGCTGTGGGTGATCGGGATCTACCTGCTCGCGTCGTATGCGCTGACCATCGGCTGGGGGCCGTCGAAGATGGCCTCGTTCGCGGAGTCCGGCAGCCCGCTGCTGGTGCTGGTGGAGCGGGCGGCCGGGCCGTGGCCGGTGGCCCTGATCATGCTCTTGGCGCTGAACAGCATCGTCGGCGTGAACGTAGCAGTGAACATCAGCACCGCGCGGCTGATCTTCGACACGGCCCGGCGGGGGCTCACGCCCGAGCGCCTGGCCGCCGTGCACGCCCGGCACCGCACGCCGGTCGCGGCGCTGACGGTGGCCGTCCTCGTGCAGCTGGCCGTGCTGCTCGTAGCGACCGCCGCCTGGGGGCTGACCACCGGGTTCGTCGTGGTGGTCGCCGCGGGGGGCGCCGGGTTCGTGCTCGTCCAACTGGTCAACACCGCGGCGCTGATCTCGTTCGCCCGCCGGCACGACCTGTTCGGAATCTGGTACCGGGGCGTGCCGGCCGCCGGCTGCGTGCTCACCGTCTACCTGCTCTACACCAGCGTGGTGCCGCTGGAGCTGCCGAGGAGCATCGGTGTGATCGCCATGCTCGCCGTGTTCGCCGGCTGCGCAGGGTGGGCCTCCTTGGTTGCACGTTCAAATCCGACGACCGAAAGGGACGGTGTGCATGGACGACCACGCCAAGCGTCACGCCTGGGACTGGATAGAGAACCACCGGCCTGACCTGTCGGGCTGGCACACCACCATCTGGGAGTTCGCCGAGCCGGCATGGCGCGAGTACCGCTCCGCCGCCTGGTACGTCGACCGGCTGCGCGGCGCCGGGTTCGACGTGGAGGTCGGCAGCGGCGGCATGCCCACGGCGTTCGCGGCGAGCTGGAGCAACGGGCCGGGGCCGACCGTGCTGACCTACGCCGAGTACGACGCCGTGCCCGGCAACTGCCAGGCCGCCGCGACCAGCCCCGGCCCGCGCCCCGGGCTGAGCCGGTTCGCGCCCGGGCACACCGACCCGCACTCCGCGCTGGGCATCAGCACCCTCGGCGGGCTGCTCGCCGCCCAGCACGCCATGCGCGAGCACGGCATCGGCGGCACGCTGCGCTACACCGGCGAGCCGGCGGAGAAGGTGCAGGGCTCGAAGGTGGTGCACGGCCTGCGCGGCTACTACGACGTGGACGCGATCGTCAGCTACCACCCGTACTACTCGCTGCCGATGTGCAACACCGCCCGCTGGGACACCCACTGCGGCGCGTACTACAGCAAGATCTTTACCTTCCGCAGCGACCACCCGGAGACCTGGGCCGACGCCGGCACCCCGATCCCGTCGGTGCACTCCTCGGCGCGGGCGCCGGGCGCTAACGCCGCGCTGTTCGCGATGTACTCGCTGACCAAGTCCACGCAGGACGCGATGGCGCCGACCGTCGGCGGCTGGTCGCTGAGCGAGGCGATCCTCACCGCCGGCAACGCCACCGCCGACCACCTGCCCGCCGGCCTGGCCCAGATCCAGTACTCCTGGCGGGCGCCCACGCTGGACATCGCGGAGCGGATCCTGGCGGTGCTGGACGCGAACGCCGAGGCCGCCGCCCGCACCGCGCACTGCGACCTGCACGCCCGGTGGGTGGCGCGCAACCGCCCCGGCCTGGCCAACCACGCCATGGCCGCGCTCACCTACCGCAACCTGGCCGCCGTCGGCCCGCCCGGCTACGACGAAGCGGCCGTGGCGGTGGGCAGGGACATGCAGCGCGCGCTCGGCGTCCCGGTCACGGATAAGCCGTTCCTGCCCGACGCCGAGCGGCTGGTCGAACCGCGCGAGGCGGAGCGCCGGCTGCGCGAGCTGCTGCCGCCCTGGCAGGCCAACTCCACCTCCGACGACTACGTGGAGATGACCTGGTACGCGCCGACCGCCCGGTTCTACGTGGCCGGCCCCGAGCTGGCCCCGACCGGTACGTCGTGCCCGGCCTGGGTCTACAACGCGCTGGGCGGCATCCCGGCCACCATCGACCCGAGCATCGTGTGCGCGGCCAAGACCACCGCCGGCGCCCTGCTCGACCTGCTGCGCGACCGGCCGGCGCTGCACGCGGCCCAGGAGGAGTTCGAGCGCCGCCGCGCGGGCGGCCCGAAGCCGCTGCTGCCGCCCGAGTTCACCGCGCCGGTGGACTACCCGTGGCCGGAGTACGTGACCACCGAGCGCGGCCGCGACTGGTCGGTGCCGCTGAACGCGGAGGTCTGATGTACCTGAGCCCGACCGACCAGGCCCGCCTCGACGTGTTCACCGTCGCCTCGCTGGCCCGCGAGCTGCTGCGGCGCGGGCTGCGGCTCAACGCCCCGGAGGCCACCGCGCTGGTCTGCGACGAGATGCACCTGGCCGCCCGCGCCGGCGCCGGCTACGACGAGACGCTGGTGGCCGGCCGCCGGGCGGTGCGCCGCGAGCAACTGCTCGACGGGGTGCCCGACCTGGTCGACGAGATACGCCTGGAAGTGCTGTTCGAGGAGGGCAGCCGGCTGCTGGTGCTGCACCGGCCGTGGTCGGGGCCTGGTGGCAGCCGTGTGGAGGGCGCCCCCGTCACGCTGAACGGCGAGCGTCCCCGGCGGCGGCTGGCCGTCACGAACACCTCGACACGCGTGGTCAGGGTGTCCTCGCACTACCCGTTCTGGCGGACCAACCGCCGGCTGGAGTTCGACAGGGCGGCCGCGCACGGCTTCCGGCTGGACGTGCCGGCCGGGGTGTCGGTGCGCTGGACGCCCGGCCAGACCCGCGAGGTCGACCTGGTCGCGTTGGGGACGAAGTAGATGGCCGTCGAGCTGCCGCGCGACGAGTACGGGCTGCGCTACGGGCCGACCACCGGCGACCTGGTGCGCCTCGGCGACACGAACCTGTGGGTGCGGGTGGAGGACGACCACGTCGGCTACGGCGACGAGCCGATCTGGGGGTACGCCAAGAACCTGCGCTCCCGGATGGCCCAGCACGACAACGCCACCTCGGCCAGCGAGCTGGACGTGCTGGTCGCCGGGGTGCTGTTGATCGACCCGCTGCTCGGCGTGGTCAAGACGAACATCGGCGTCAAGGACGGCCGGGTGGTCGGGATCGGGCGGGCCGGCAACCCCGACGTGCTGTCCGGCGTCGAGCTGGTCGTCGGCCCGAACACCATGCCGATCATGGGCTACGGCCTGGTCGCCACCGCCGGCGGCGTGGACAGCCACGTGCACCTGATGTCGCCCCGGCTGCTCCCGGTGGCGCTCGGCGCGGGGGTGACCACCCTGGTCACGGCCGGGTTCGAGGAGCCGCCGGCGGCGATGTCCGCGACCCTGCGCGCGTTCGAGCACCTCCCGGTCAACATCGGCCTGCAGGCCAGCTCGCGCTCCGAGGTGGCCGGCGCCACCGAGCGGGTCGTCGAGGCCGGCGCGATCGGGCTGAAGATCCACGAGGACTGGGGCGCCTACCCCGAGATCATCGACGCCACCCTGCGGCTGGCCGACCAGCACGACGTGGCCGTCGCCCTGCACACCGACGGCCTGCACGAGTCCGCCGAGCTGGAGGACACCGTCGAGGCAATCGCCGGCCGGGCCGTGCACGCCTACCACGTCGAAGGCGCCGGCGGGCACGTGCCGGACCTGATCGCGCTGGTCCGGGAGCCGAACATCATCTGCTCGTCCACCACCCCGACCATCCCGTACGGCAGCCTCGCCCCGGTCGAGGGCACCCCGATGGTGCTGCGGGTGCACGGCGGCTGCGCGGACGCGCCCGAGGACCTGGAGCTGGCCGCCGAACGGATCCACCCCGCGACGATGGCCGCCGAGGGCCCGCTGCACGACCTCGGCGCGATCAGCATCATCAACAGCGACTCCCAGGGCATGGGCCGCATCGGCGAGACGATCCGCCGCACCTGGCAGCTCGCGCACCTGATGAAGGCCTGGCGGGCCACCGAGGCCGGGCGCGGCTGGCCGACCCCGCCGCGCTGCCCGCGCCCGTACGCCCCGGCCGGGGCCGACGACAACGACCGGGTGCTGCGGTACCTGGCCAAGTACACCGTCGAGGCCGCGCACACCCACGGCATCGGGCACGAGGTGGGCAGCCTCGCGCCCGGCCGGCTGGCCGACGTGGTGCTCTGGCGGCCCAGCCACTTCGGGGTACGCCCCGAGCTGGTGCTCAAGGCCGGCTACCCGGCGTGGGGCGCGATCGGCGAAGGCAACGCCTCGGTCACCGCCGTCGAACCCCGCCGCTACGGCCCGCACTGGGGCGGCCACGGCCTGGCACCCGCCGCGCTGTCGGTCACGTTCGTGTCCCAGGCCGCCATGGCCGCCGGCATCCAACGCCGCCTCGGCAGCCGCCGCCGCTTCGTGACCGTCCGCGACACCCGCACCGTGCGCCGCGACCACCTCACCGCCAACCCGGCCACCGCCCCCATCGCCGTGGACCCCCTCGACGGCACCGTCACCCTCCACGACCGCCTGTTGGCCGCCCCGCCCACCACCCACGTCCCGCTCAACCGCAACTACCTGCTGGGCTGACCCCGAACGGGGTACCGTTCCGGAGCGTGGTGGACATCGACCCCGCCGAGGAGCTCGGGTCGGACAGGTCGCATCCGGCGCGGGTGTGGAACTACTGGCTCGGCGGGACCGACAACTACCCGGCGGACCGGGCCGTCGCGGACGCCGGCGCCGAGGTGAACCCGGGGCTCCCGCTGATGGCCAGGCAGTGCCGGCGGTTCCTGGTCCGCTCGGTGCGATACCTGGCGGGAGAGGCCGGCATCCGGCAGTTCCTGGACATCGGCGCGGGCCTGCCGACGATGCGGAACACGCACGAGGTCGCCCAGGCCGTCGCGCCCGATTCGATGATCGTCTACGTGGACAACGACCCGCTGGTGCTCGCGCACGCGCGGGACCTGCTGACCAACACCACCGACGAGGGCGTCACCACCTACCTCCACGCCGACGTCCGCGACCCCGAGCCGCTGCTCGACGACGCGCGCAACGTGCTGAACTTCGACCGGCCGGTCGCGGTGATGCTGCTGGGCATCCTCGGCCACGCCGCGCCCGAGTACGACACGATGCGGTCCCTGATCTCCCGGCTGATGGCCGCCACCTGCCCCGGCAGCCACCTGGTGCTCGTGGACGGCGTCGAGACCGACGACCAGACGTACCTGGCCGGCGTGGAGCGGCTCCACGAGGTCGGCCACATGTACCAGCTGCGCACCGTCGGGCAGTTCCGGGCGTGCTTCGCGGGGATGGAGCTGGTGGCGCCCGGGCTGGTGCCGGTCACCCGGTGGCGGCCGGACGACGACGAGGAGGGCGCGGACGCCCCGTGCAGCGTCTACGGCGCCGTCGGCGTCAGGCGGTGACCGCGAGCTCCAGCACGGTGCGCCCGTCCGACACCGGGGCGGAGCCTCGGGGCGTGAGCCCGAGGTCGGCGGCCAGGTCGGTCAGCTCCGCGATGGTCCGTTCCCGGCCGCCGAAGCACATCAGCATGAACAGGTCCACCGTGGTGTCGACGCCCTGTCCGCGCACGGCCTCGATCACCAGCACCGTGCCGTCCGGCGCGGCGGCCCGGCGGCACTCGGCGAGGATCGCGCGGGCGTGCTCGTCGTCCCAGTCGTGCAGGATGTCGCACAGCAGGTAGGCATCCGCGCCGGCGGGCAGGGGCTCGAAGAAGCTGCCGGCGACGGCGCCGGCCCGGTCGCCGAGCCCGGCCGCCGCGAACCTGTCGGCGGCGGCCTCGGCCGAGGGCGGCAGGTCCAGCACCCGTCCGCGCACGCCGGGGTGGGCGCGCAGGATCGCCTCCAGCACCATCCCGTTGCCCCCGCCGACGTCGAGGATCTCCGGGAAGCGGCCCCAGTCGAAGCGCTCGGCGATCTGCGACGCCTGCGTCTCGAACCGCCAGTTCATCTGGGCGTCGAAGGTGCGCCGCAGCTCCGGCTCGGCGTCCAGGTCGGCCCAGAACTCGCGCCCGTAGCGGCGCGGGTAGGCGGGGGCGCCGGTGGTGACCGTGCCGAGCAGCTCGACGAACGCGAGCTCGGCGCGCCCGCCGGCGGCGTTGATGTCGAGCAGGAGCCTGACCTCGTCCATCTGGGTGCCGAGGCTGGTGGGGCGGAAGCGGCCGGACCGCGCGTCGTGCTCGAACACGCCGACCGTGACCAGGTGGTCGAGCAGCCGTCCCAGCGCCGGCGCCGAGGTCCCGGTCAGGGCCGCGAGCCGCTCCGCCGTCGCCCCCGCGTTCCCCGCGTGCTCCACCAGGCCGAGCGTCGCGGCGACCCGGATGGACATGGGGGTGGCCAGGTCGGCCATGGCTCGAATCGACGGTGTTGCCGCTACAAGATCCATGGTCTCAACTTATCCACGTCGATGAGCCCGCAAGAGATCGAGGAGACCGATGTCCTTCCTGGCAGACGACTACCCGGAGATCCGCTACGACCGCGAGGAAGGAGAGGTCAACGCGACGTTCCGCCCGGCAGGGACCCCGCCGGACCTCACCATGCCCGGCGGCGGCGAGTACCACTACCTGTCCACGCGGCTGACCACCGACGGCCTCTTCGGGCTGTACCAGACCCGGATGGGTCCGGCGGTCGGCGGCACCAGCGTGCACTTCCACAAGACGATGTCCGAGGCGTTCTACGTGCTCGCCGGGGAGATCCACGTCTTCGACGGCGAGCGCTGGATGGACGCCGGCAAGGGCGACTACCTCTACGTCCCGCCCGGCGGCCTGCACTCGTTCGGCAACGTCTCCGGCGAACCGGCCGAGTTCCTGATGCTGTTCGCCCCCGGCGCCGCGCGCGAGGGCTACTTCGAGGGCCTGGGCACGCTCGGGACCATGACCGAGCAGGAGCGCACGCGGTTCCTGGTCCGCCACGACAGCTGGTTCGCCGACATGGTCAAGGGCCCGGGCACGGACTCCTGGGAGGACCGCGCCGCCGCCCGCGCGTTCAAGACCCGGTAAAACCGCCCGCGAGTCGGGCGTGTCAGCACACTGAGTCGCGCGTCTGAGCACACGGACGGTGTGCTGAAACGCGCGACTCAGTGTGCCCAGACGCCCGACTCGCGTATGAGGGACGGGTGGGCGCGCGGCGGCGGTCGGGCGAGCGTGGGTTGCGGTGGACGTACGATCGGTCGTATTGTTTGTTTATGGACGTCGATCGGATGGTTGAGTTGGTGACGGGGCTTGCCGTCGCCAAGAGCCGGCAGGACGTGCCGGCCGCGTTGAAGGTGATGCATCCGCGGATGCTGCTGGAGAACCGCGCGTTCGGGACGGCGGCGCGGGGCCTGGCCGAGAACGAGAAGGTGTTGACGCGGTTCTTCCGGTCCTTTCCCGACTATCACGTGGACCTGGAGGGCCATGCCTCCGACGGGGAGAACCTGGTCTGCTGGGGGACCGTGCGGATGACCTGGACCGGTGACCGGTTCGGGGTGACACCGAACGGGAAGACCGCCGAGCTGCCGGTTCACATCAGGTTCACCTTCGAGGACGACCTGATCGCCAGCGAACGGTTCTTCTTCGACCTGTCCGAACTGTGCGCGCGGTCCGGCGTGTCGACCGATGCCGTACGGCGCTCGCTCAGGGGCGAAGGATGACACTCGAGACGGAGTTCCTGTTCGAGATGGTCGACGACCTGCAGGCGCCGCTCGCGATCGGCCCCGGCCCGTTCGGCCGGCGGGTGTTCTTCGGTTCCGCCGGCGGCACCTTCGACGGGCCGAAGCTGCGCGGCGAGGTGCTGACGGTGGGCGGGGACTGGGGGCTGTTCCGGCCCGACGGCGGGCTGACCCTCGACGTGCGGCTGACGCTGCGGACGCACGACGGCGCACTGGTGCACATGACCTACGGCGGCCGGTGGGTCACGCCGCCGGAGCTGCGGGCCGACATGGCCGACCCGGTGAAGCGGTACCGGGTCGATCCCGACCGATACTACTTCCGGACGAACCCGCTGTTCGAGACCGGTTCGGAGGAGTACGCCTGGCTCAACGACATCGTCTGCGTCGGCGTCGGGCGCCTCGTCGAGGGCGGCGTCGCGTACCGGGTCTTCCAGGTGCTCTGACTCAGGGCAGCTCGGCGGGGCCCTCGACCACCCGCATGCCGAGCTGGTCGGCGATCTCGGCCAGCACGTCCTGGACGGCGACCGTGTCGGCCAGCGGCATGATCTCGCTCTCGGTGTGCCCGCCGGCGATGCGGTCGGTGACCTCGGCCAACTCGTGGGTGTAGCCGGCGCCGATGAGCGGGGTGTCGATGGTCTCCGGGTCGCGGCCGCGGCGGTGCAGCACGATCCGGGCGGGGTAGTGGAACCTCGGCGGCACCTGGATCCAGCCGCCGGTGCCGAGCACCCTGGCCTCGCCGGGCGCCGGGCTGCGCAGCGAGGCGAACAGCAGCGCGGAGCGGCCGCCCGGGTAGCGCAGCAGCACCGACTCCTCCACGTCGACGCCGGACTCGTGCACGACGCCGTGCGCGACGACCGCCTCCGGGGTGCCCAGCAGCATCTGGGCGAACGAGACCGGGTAGACGCCCATGTGGAACAGCAGGCCGTCGCCGTCCTCGGGGCGGTAGGCCTGGGTCGCCGGATCGACCGGGTGGCGCACCCCGAGGTCCGCGGTCACCGTGCACACCTCGCCGATCGCCCCGTCGGCCACCAGCTCGCGCAACCGGGCCACGGCCGGGCAGAACCGCGTCCACATCGCCTCCATGGCGAAGCGACCGGCCGTACCCGCCGCCGCGACGACCTCCCGGGTGGCCGCCGGGGTGACCGTGAACGACTTCTCCACCAGCACCGCCTTGCCGGCGCCCAGCGCGGCCAGGGCCAGCGCGCGATGGGTGGGATGCGGGGTGGCCAGGTAGACCACGTCCACCTCCGGGTCGTCGAGCAGCGCCCGGTACGAGCCGTGCGCCCTCGGGGTCCGCGCCCGGCCGGTGGCGGCGGCATGCGCGGCGGCGAACGCCTCCGCCCGACGGGCCGAGCGCGAGCCGACGGCGGTGAGCTCCGCGTCCGGCACGTGGATCAGGTCCCCGAGCACCTTGGCCGCGATCGGTCCCGGCCCGGCCACACCCCACCGCACGGTCATGCCCCGATCATGGCTCATCCGTCGTGAAGGGATTAGATACGGAACATAAGTAGGCCCACGACCTCCTGTGGAAATGGTACGGTGCCGGATATACGGACCGTATGTTTGGAGGGCACGCTGAGCGGGGTCGAGGTGCGAGCGCTCGTCGAGCCGGCCGAGATGCGGGAGGCGGTGCGGCTGTACCGGGACGTCTTCAAGCTGGCGTCGACCGACCCGGCGGTGAGCCCCCGGCTGCTGGCCTCGCTGGCGCGCCACGGCGGTTCGGTGATCGGGGCGTTCCTGGGCGCCGAGCTGGTCGGCTTCGCCTACGGCTTCCCGGGGGTCGACGGGTCCGGGGACGTCTACCACTACTCGCAGTCCGCGGTGGTGCGGGACGACCAGCAGGGGCGGGGGATCGGCCGGGCGCTCAAGCTCGGGCAGCGAGAGCGGGTGCTCGCCACCGGGGTCACCAGCATGCGTTGGGCGTTCGACCCGGTCCGCACCCACAACGCGCACTTCAACCTGGACGTGCTGGGCGCGGTGGCCAGGTGGTTCGAGCCGAACATGCTCGGGATCGAGGACGTCGGGCGCGACCGGGGCATGCGCACCGACCGGCTGGTGGTTTCCTGGGACCTGACCGGCGGCGCCCGGGTGAGAGCACCGGAGGCGCCGGCGGGGAAGCGGCCGGGGTGGGGGAGCGTCGTCGCGGACGGCGACGCGACGCTGCTCGGGATGCCCCGGGACTGGGATGCGCTGGTCGCCTCGGACCGGGCCGGGGCCGTGGAGCTGCGCGAACGCGTCGCCGAGGTGCTCGGCGGGCTGTTCGCGGACGGCCATGTGGCCGTCTCCTGCCGGGTAGTCGACGCGGACACCGCCGTCTACCGGATCGAGGCGGGCCGATGACCAGGATCGTCGAGGTGGAGGCGTTCCGGCTGGGCCTGCCGCTGGTGCACACCTTCCAGACCAGCTCGCACCGCAAGTCCCAGCTGGAGCACATCCTGGTCAGGGTCCGTGACGGCGAGGGCCGGCACGGCTGGGGCGAGATCGCCTCGCCGAGCGACCCGTACTACGGCCCGGAGACCGTCGACACCTGCTGGCTGATGCTGTGCCGCTACCTGGCGCCCGCGCTGCTCGGCACCGAGTGGGAGCACCCGGGCGGGGCGTCGCGGGCCTGGGCGAAGGTCCGGGGCCAGCACTTCGCGAAGGCCGGGCTGGACGTCGCCTGCTGGGACCTCTGGGCGCGCGCCCACGACCGGCCGCTCGCGCACGCGCTCGGCGGCACCCGCGAGCGCATCGCCGCCGGCGTCAGCCTGGGCATCGAGCCGACCATCGACGACCTGCTCGCCCAGGTCGCGCGGCACGCCGGGGACGGCTACCGCAGGGTGAAGCTCAAGATCGCGCCGGGCTGGGACGTCGAGCCGGTGCGGGCGGTGCGGGCGGCGTTCCCGGACCTGGCGGTGCAGGTGGACGCGAACGGCGGCTACCCGGAGGAGCCCGAGGCGCTCGCCGTGTTCCGGGACCTGGATCACCTCGGGCTGCTCATGATCGAGCAGCCGTTCCCGCCCGGCGCGCTGGCCGCGCACGCCCGCCTCGCCGAGGGCCTCCAGACGCCGGTGTGCCTGGACGAGTCGGTCGCCGACCTGGACCAGCTGGACTCGGCGATCGCGCTGCGGGCCGGCACGGTGCTGAACATCAAGGTGTCCCGGATGGGCGGGCTCACCCCGGCCAGGGAGGCGCACCAGCGCGCGGTGGATGCGGGCTGGCGGGTGTGGTGCGGCGGCATGCATGAGTTCGGCGTGGGCCGCGCCGCGAACGTGGCGCTGGCCGCGCTGCCCGGCTTCGACCTGCCCAGCGACGTCTCCGGCTCGGACAAGTACTACGCGCGCGACGTGGTCGACCCGCCGATCCGCGCGGTCGCCGGCCAGGTGGCGGTGCCGACGACGCCCGGGCTCGGCCACGAGGTCGACGAGCCGTTCATCCGCGCGACCGCCACCGCCCACCACGTCGCGACCCCCTGACCGGCCACCTCAGCCGCGGCTGGCGATGCGCCAGTGCCGGGACCGCTCGTACTGCCGTTGCATCCGCGCGAACGCCCCGCCGGTGTGCATCAGCTCCGACGGGGTGCCGGACTCGGCGACGCGGCCGTCGTCGAGCGAGACCACGTGGTCGGCCGCGGCCAGGGTGGCCGGGCGGTGCGCGATCACGATCACCGTGCGGTCCGGGTCGCTGCCGAGGTTGGCGATGGCCTGGGTGATCGCCGCCTCGTTCTCCGGGTCGAGCGCGGAGCTGGCCTCGTCGACGAGCACGATGCGCGCCCGCTTGAGCATCGCCCTGGCGATCGCCACCCGCTGGCGTTCGCCGCCGGAGAGCTGGGCGCCGGCCTCGCCCACGCGGGTCCGCCAGCCGTCGGGCAGCCGCTCGATCACCTCGTCGAGCCGCGCCGAGGCGGCCGCCTTCTCCAGCTCGTCGCGGGTCGCCTCCGGGTGCGCCAGGCGCAGGTTGTCCTCGATGGTGTCGTCGAACAGGTAGACGTCCTGGAAGACGATGGCGATCTCGTCGAGCAGCACGGCAGGGTCGAGCTCGCGGACGTCGACGCCGCCGACGAGCACCCGCCCGGAGTCGACGTCGAAGAACCGGGCGATGAGCCGGGTGACCGTCGTCTTCCCCGACCCCGACGGCCCGACCAGCGCGGTCGTGGTGCCCGGGCGGCAGCGCATCGACACCTCGCGCAGCGCGGCGGCCCGGGTGTCGGAACCGCCCGGGTAGGTGAAGCTGACGCCCAGGAGCTCGACGTCGGCCCGGTCGATGGAACGCACCGGGCCGGGCGGCACCGGCAGCGTGGGGGTGGCCAGCAGCAGCTCGATGCGCGCGATCTTGTTCGTCATCGCCCGCAGCGCCCCGATCAGCTCGATGAGGTTGCCCAGCGGCTCCAGGAACCGGGCGGCCAGCACCAGCAGCACGACCGCCTCGGCGACCGCGACGCGCTCGACCAGCACCAGCTCGGCGACCAGCGCGAGCACCGCGACGAACCCGCCCATGATCACGGCGGTGTAGGTGAAGAACGGCCGCCGCGCGCGGCGCATGCCGTCCCGGTAGGTCTCGCGGTGGTCGACCAGCGCGTCCCACATCCGGGGGGTGCCGTCGGCGAGGCCCGAGGCGCGCAGCACCGGCTGGGCCTGGCCGAGCTCGATCGCCCGCCCGGCGACCCCGGCCGAGGCGCGCTCCAGCTCGATCTCGGCGAGCTCGGCGATGCGCCCGGCGCGCCGCAGCGCCCACGAGGCGACCAGCGCGATCACGCACAGCAGCAGGCCCATCCGCCAGTCCACCGCGAACGTCACGGCGACGACGGTCGCGGGCAGCAGCGTCGAGGTGATCGCGGGTCCGGCGACGGTCACGGCCAGGTGCGCGGCGTCGCCCACGTCCGCGGTGACCCCTCGCGCCAGCCTGGCCTTGTGCTCGGCGGTGAACCAGCCAAGCGGCAGCGTGCTCACGTGGCGCATCAACGTCCGCCGCAGCTGCGCCGCGAGCACCCCGGAGGCCTTGAACCCGACGGGGGTGGCGACGATGCACAGCACCGCGTACGCGGCCGCGCCGATCCCGCCGAGCACCAGCCACGGCGTGGCCTCGGCCAGCGCTTCGGCGCGGTCGGGTCCGGGTCGGATCACGGCGTCCAGGATCGGGACCAGCAGGCCGAGCAGGAGCCCCTGCAGGACGGCCTGCGCCGCCGTGAGCGACCACAGCCGGCCCAGCAGCGCCGGCTCCGGCCACAACCGGTAGAGCCTGCGGATCATGCCGGCACCCCTTCCTGCGCGGCCCACATCCGGGCGTACAGCCCGCCGCGCGCGAGCAGCTCGTCGTGGCCGCCGCGCTCGACCAGCCGCCCGTTGTCGAGCACCAGGATCTGGTCGGCGCCGGCGATGGTGTGCAGCCGGTGGGCGATCACCAGCACCGTCTTGCCCACGGCCAGGGTGGCTAGCGCGTCCTGGACCGCCGCCTCGCTGTCCGGGTCCAGCGCGGCCGTCGCCTCGTCCAGCACGACGATCGGCGCCCCGGACAGGATCGCCCGCGCGATCGTGAGCCGCTGGCGCTCACCGCCGGACAGGCTGCCCCCGCCCGCGTCGAGCGGCGTGTCGTACCCCTCGGGCAGCCGTTCGATCACGTCGTGGATGTGCGCGGCGGCGGCCGCCGCGCGGACCTCGGCGTCGCCCGCGTCGGGCCGGCCGATGCGGATGTTCTCCGCCACGCTGTCGCGCAGCAGCGCGACGTCCTGGAACACCAGCGACATCGACGCCAGCAGCTCGGCGGACGGGATCGAGCGCACGTCGACGCCACCGATGCGCACCGCCCCGTCCGACACGTCGTAGAACCGGGGCAGCAGGCTGGCCAGCGTCGTCTTGCCGGCGCCCGACGGCCCCACGATCGCCGTCACCCGCCCGGGCGGGCAGACGGCGCTGACGTCGGTGACCGCGTTGGTCACCCCGTCGTAGGAGAACGTCACGCGGTCGAACTCGACGCCGTGACCGGCCGGCCGGTGCGGGCGCTCGGGCTCGGGCAGCGGCGCGCGGGACAGCAGCCGCTCGATGTTGGCCGCGCCCATCCGGCCCTTGCGCACGCCCTGCATGGCGGACACGGCCGGCATGACCGAGTTCGGCAGGCCGATCGCGACGACCAGGAACGCCACCAGGTCCGCGACCGCGAGCGACCCGCCGGCGAGGAGGAGCAGCCCGGCGACGGTCACGGCGACCAGCACAGCCATCTCCGAGCCCAGCACGCGCGTGACCGCCGAGCTGTAGCGCACCTCGGCCACCCACGCCGCGAACGCGTTGGTGTGCTCGTCCACCGCCTCGTCGAAGCGGCGCAGCACGCGGCCCCCGGTGCCGAAGGTCTTGACCACCTGGATGCCGTCGGCGTACTCGACGCTCGCGGCGCTGATCCGCGCCTCGGCGGCGACCAGCCGGTTCATGTGGGTCGTCATGGACCGCATCGAGATCCGGAACGAGAGCGCCATCAGCCCCAGCAGGCCGAGCGTGACCAGCGCCAGCGGGACGTCCACGACCAGCAGGTACGCCGCCCCGACGACCATCACCGTGACGGCCCCGGTCAACTGCCCAAGGGCGTGCGCGATGACCTCGTGCATCTCCTCCAGGTCGCCCGTCATGGCCCGCTTGACCTTGCCCGAGCCCGAGGCGCGGAACCAGCCCAGCGGCAGCGCGCCGAGGTGGCGCACGATCCGCGCGCGCAGCTCGTAGAGGATCTTCGCGTCCGCGTAGTGGCCCACCCGGGAGGACTGGACGAGCAGCAGCAGCCACAGGCTCGCGGCCGCGGCGCCGACGCCTACCCACGTCCAGATCCTCGCGGGCTCCGCCTCGGGGCCGTCGAGCATGGCCCGCGCGATCTCCGCGAACGCGATGTACGGCACGATCCCGGCCGCCGCGCCCAGCGTCGAGAGGATCGCGCAGGCCACGAGGTGGGTCCTGATCGGAGCGAGCAGCCGCGCCAGCGCTCCGGTCTTCGCCAGCCCGGGCGGGGGGTCGGGCTCCGATGCGGCGACCGTGCGGGTGTCCGTCGTGGTGCTCACGTCTGTCGTTCCTCCTGGGGAGCTACGAAGGCATGCCTAACCTGACTTCAATCTTGTTTCTTCAAGGGAACTTGATGTCAAATCGACACATGTGGGAGACACGTGGTGTCACGATCGCCCAGGCGGCGGCGCTCTACGGCCTTGCCCCGTCGACGCTGCGGTGGTGGGAGTCGCAGCGGGTGCTTCCCGAGCCGCCGAGGGTCGGCGGTCGCCGGGTCTACACCGAGACCGAGCTGCGTCGCATCGGCCTGGCCTACCTGTGCTGTGTCGTGGGCGCGATGCCCCTCGACCAGGCGTCGGTCGTGACCGAGGGCAGCCGCAGCCGGCACTGGCACAGCACCGTCCGGCGCCACGCCGGGCTGGTCGAGGAGAAGATCAAGCAGCTGCGGAGCGCCCACGAGTACCTGCTGCACCTGCTGCTCTGCCCGGACGAGGACATCGTGGCCGACTGCCCGTATCTGGATGACGAGTTGGTGAAGCGCACGCCGCGCGGGCTGGTCGGGACGCCGAACCTCGTCGCCGCTGCGCGGTCGGCGCGCCGGAAGCGTGATGAAAAACGTCCACGGCGTGACGAAAATGCCGGGGCGGCGGCCGGCCGCTGTGCCGTGTGCGCGAGTCCGTTCACCCAGCCGGCGCGCGGCCGCCGCCGCACGTACTGCTCGCGCGCGTGCCAGCAACGGCGGTACCGACAGCGCCGTGGGCTGCCGCACAGCTAGGTGGGCCGCCGCACACGCCGCACCGTGCGCGACGGCCCAGCAAGGTGTGCGACGCGGGGGTTAGTAGGCCAGGCGGCCAACTTCCGCGATGAGGTCGCAGGCGGTTGCGGCGGAGTTGATGGCTTCGGTGAGGGCGACCACGACGATCGTGGGTTTGCCCTTGTCCAGGACTATGCCGGCGTCGTGGCGGATGCCGTCCAGCTCGCCGGTCTTGTGCGCCAGGCGCAGGCCGTCGGGCAGGTGGCGGGGCAGGCGGTCGTTCACCCGCTGGCGGGCGAGCACGTCGAGCGCGAAGTCGGTGGCGGGCGGGTCGAGCAGCCGGCCCCGCGCCAGGTCGGCCAGCAGCGTCGCGACGTCGCGGGCCGTGGTGAGGTTCTCCTCGCCTCGGGCGCGCGCTTCGGCGTCGAACATTCGCCGCGCGAGCACCGTGCCGGTCAGGCCGTGCCCGGCGCACCAGGCGTTGACCGCGTCGATGCCGACCAGGTCGATCAGGACGTTGGTCGCGGTGTTGTCGCTGATCGTGATCATCAACGTGAGCAGGTCCCGCACGCTCAGCGCGGGCACCTCCAGGTCGCGCAGGATGCCGCTGCCACCGGCCCGGGCGGCCGCCCTGACCATCACCTGCCGATCCAGCGGCAGCTCGCCCGCCAGCACGGTCATCGCGATCGGCAACTTGATCACCGACGCCGAGGTGAACGCCCGCTGGGCGCCGACCTCGGCGCGCCGGCCGGTGCGCAGGTCCTCGATCACCGCGCCCAGCGCACCGCCCAGCTTGGTAGCCCGCGCGGCCAGCTCGTCCAGGCCCGTCACAGCAGCACCGCGAACAGGATCAGGAAGCCGACGGTGTTGACCACCATGATCGCCCAGCCGTTGAACAGCATCATCCGCAGGTCACGGGACCGGGCCAGGCCCATCTGCCCCATCATGTCCGCCGTTGGATACGGGCCGAGCTGGTCGATCTGCGCGGTGCCCAGCAGCGACACCGCCCACGCCCCGGGCGGCACCCCGAGCGCGGTGACCAGCGGCCCGAACAGCTTGTTGATCAGCACGATCTGCGCGACCGCCGCGCCCGGCACCGCGTGCACGTAGCCGAGCAGCACCACCAGCAGCAGGAACCAGTACGGCCCGACCTTCGGCATCACGGGTTCGAGCGCGCCGAAGATCGACTCGAAGGCGCCGGTCTTCTCCACCAGCGTGAGCAGCGGGTCGAGCATCCAGAACAGGAAGAACAGCCAGATCAGCCGGGACGCGCCGGCGTACACCGCCTGGGCGATCTCCAGCGGCCGCCGCCCTCCCGCCAGCCCGGTGGCCGCCGCGGTGACCACCAGCACCACCAGCGCGTACGAGTAGCCGGCCTTGGCGAACACGCCGTAGGCGGCGAGCGCCACCAGTACGCCGGCGAACGCGGCCGCCGCCCGGCGGCTGTGCGCGTCGGGTTCCTGGTCGGACTCGGTGCTCGCGGCGTCCTCGGCGGTGTACTCCACCTCGGTGCGCCGCTGGATCCAGCGCGCCATGAAGAACCCGGTCACCATCGTGATCAGGCCGACCGGCAACCCGGCCTGCAGCAGGTACGTGCCGTAGGAGAGCTTCGCCGCGGCCATGATGGTCACCACCGGCGGGGTGAACGGCCCCAGCATCAGCCCGGCGGCGCCGGCGGAGTGGAACATGGCGGCGACGGCGGCCGGGCGCCAGCCCACCCGCGCCGCGATCGGGATGACGATCGGCGCCAGGATCGCGTTGCCGCCGGCCAGCGTGCCCAGCGCGCCCACGATGACCAGCGAGGACAGCATCAGCCCTAGCTGGACGCGGGTCGGCGTGCGCAGCCCGACCCGGCGCATCACGGTCCGCACCAGCGCCTGCGCCGCCCCGGTCACCTGCGCCACGTGGCCAAGGCCCGCGCCCAGGATGATGATCAGGCCGATCACCGCGACCAGGGAGCCCATCGAGGTCGCCAGCTGGGCGCCCAGCGGTATCGGCCCGGTGCGGGTCAGGATCGCCGCGACCAGCAGCGCGCCCACCGTGGCCAGCACCACGTCCACCCCGACCAGCGCGAGCACCGCGTACAGGATGATCGGCAGCAGGCCCCAGAACCCGGCCTTCGGGGTCGCGATCGCCAGCACCACGCTGGCCAGCAGCGCCACCCCGAAGCACACCATCCCGGCGGTGTTCCGCCGGGCACGGGGCTCCTCGGTCGTCGTGTGCGTCGTGCCGGACTCTTCGGACGTCATCGCCTCAGGCCCCTCGTCGTAGTACCCGACCGGGGCGCGCGCCGGTCGCGGCCCCGTCACGCAGCACCGCGACGCCGCGCACCAGCACGTGCCGCACCCCGGTGGCCAGCCGCCACGGGTCGGTGAAGTCCGCGTTGTCGATCACGGTGTCCGGGTCGAACACCGCCAGGTCCGCCACCGAGCCCGGGCGGACCTCGCCCCGGTCGGCCAGCCCGAGCCGCGCGGCCGGCAGCGAGGTCATCTTCCGCACCGCCTCGGCCAGGCCGATCAGCCGCTGCTCGCGCACGTACCGGCCGAGCACCCTGACGAACGTGCCGAAGCTGCGCGGGTGCGGGCGCCCCGGCCCGGTGGGACGCAGCGTCCAGCCGTCGCTGGCCACGCTGACCAGCGGGTGGGCCAGCACGGTGGCCACGTCCTCCGGGGCCATCGCGTGGTTGATCACCGCCACCTTGCCGTGGTGCGCTTCGAGCAGCTCCAGCGTGGCGTCCGCCGGGTCGCCTCCCAGCTCGGCCAGGCTGTGTCCGACGAACCTGTCGAACGGCCCCGGTGGCAGCTCGGCGATGACCACGTCGGCCGGCCACAGGCGCTCGGCCAGCTCGGCCGCGATCCGGGCCCGGGTGGCCCGGTCGGCCAGCCGCTCCAGCAGGCGGGGGACGCCGCCGTCCATCGCCCAGCCGGGCAGCCGCGAGGTCAGCGTGGTCGACGACGCCGAGTACGGGTAGACGTCCGCGGTGACGTCGACGCCCTCGGCCCGCGCCGCCTCGATCTCCGCCAGCGCCGCGCGCACCAGTCCGTGGTTGGGCCGCTCCATCGCCTTGAGGTGCGAGATCTCCAGCCGGACGCCCGAGGCGCGCGCCGTGTCCAGCGCCTCGCGCACCGCGTCGAGCAGCCCGGAGCGCTCGTCGCGCATGTGCGTCGAGTAGAGCATCCCGTGCCGCGCCGCCTCGGCCGCCAGCTCGGTGACCTCGGCGGGGTCGGCGAAGCTGCCGGGCGCGTAGATCAGGCCGGTGGAGAAGCCGAACGCGCCCTGCTCCGCCGCCTCGGCCAGCAGCCCGCGCATCCGGGACAGCTCGCCCGAACCGGCAGGGCGCCGGTCGGTGCCGATGGCGGCGATCCGCAGCGCCTGGTGGCCGACCTGGGTGGCCAGGTTGACCGCCGGCGGGTCCGCCTCCACCATCGCCGCGTAGCCGTCCAGGTCCGACCAGGAGTAGTCCAGCCCGGCGCCGAGGAACCCGGCCGTCGCGGCCAGCGCCGACCTGTCGACCACCGGGAACGGCGAGAACCCGCAGTTGCCGCCGAGCAGCGTGGTCACGCCCTGGTGGACGGCGGTGTCGGCGGCCGGGTGGTCGGACAGCGAGAAGTCGGTGTGCGAGTGCAGGTCGATGAACCCCGGGCACACCACCATCCCGTCCACCCGGATCGTCTCGCCCCCGGACGGACCCGGCTCGCGGACCTCGGCGACCCGGCCGTCGCGCACCAGGACGTCGGCCCGGCGCGGCGGTGCGCCGGTCCCGTCCACCAGCAGGCCGCCGGCGAGCGTCGTCGTCTCACCCATCGGCGTAGATCGCCAACCGGTGCGCGAGCTCCTCCCGCCGGGCCAGCCGCCGCCGCGCCCCCTTCGCGCTCGCGGCGGTGAGCGTGGCCAGCGCGTGCGCCACGGCGGCGATCGCGGTGGGGGAGTCGCTGTACGAGGCGCTGCCGGTGCCGACGACGATCGTGGTCGCCGCCGTGTCGGCCAGCGGGCCGCGGGCGTCGTCGGTGACCGCCACGACGTGCCCGCCGGCGGCGGCGAACTCCCCGGCCACCGTCACCGTGTCGCGGGCGTAGCGGCGGAACGCGAACGCGACCAGCACGTCGGTCGGCCGCACGTCGCTGAGCACGTCGATGGCCCGCACGGTGGCCTCGTCGATCAGGCTGACCCCGGCCATGCTGGCGGACAGCTCCAGGTGCAGCAGCGTGGCGTGCGCCCTGCTCTTCGCGTTGCCAAGGACGAACCGCCTGCGGGCGGCGACGATCTCCCCGGCGGCCCGCTCCAGCGAGCCGTCGGCCTCCAGCTGGGCCATGGTGTGTTCCAGGTTCTCCCGCTCCGCCCTGATCACCGCGCGGAGCAGCGCGGACGCCGACGAGCGGGAGCGCAGCCGCGCACCGTACCGGGCGCCCGGGCTGCTCAGCCGCCGGTTCTCGGCGTCCGTCTCCTGGCTCAACACCCTCACCTTTCGCACATACGAGTCGTATCCTTAGGCGATTTCTTACAGGGGCAGCGGACGTGAGTCAATATCCTGGGACAACCGAGGACGAGGTAGGCAAACCCGTGAAGGATACGTCGCATATTTCAAGCATCACCGCGTTGCGCGACTGGATCGCCGGGCACCGGGAGCAGATGCTGGCCGACCTCGGCGACTACGTCCGCCGCGAGACGCCCAGCACCGACAAGGCGCTGCTGGACGCCGGGCTGGCCTGGGTGGAGGCGTCGTTGCTGGCGCCGCTGGGCGCCGCGGAGCGGGTGGCGCGCGTCGAGGGCGGGGAGCACGGCGACGCCCGGGTGTTCGACTACCCCGGCCGGTCCGGCGCGGCGCCGGTGCTGGCGCTGTGCCACTACGACACGGTGTGGCCGGCCGGCACGCTCGCCGAGCTGCCGTTCGCGGTCGACGGCGACCGGGTCACCGGGCCGGGCGTGTTCGACATGAAGGCCGGGCTGGTGCAGCTGGTCTGGGCGTTGCGGGCGTTGGACGCCGCCGAGCTGCCCCGCCCGCCGGTGCGGCTGGTGCTCAACGGCGACGAGGAGCTGGGCAGCCCGGCGTCCCGGCCGGTGATCGAGTCCGCCGCGCGGGGGGCCCGCGCCGCGCTGGTGTTCGAGGCCAGCCAGGCGGGGGCGGTCAAGACCGCGCGCAAGGGCGTTGGGATCTTCCGGGTCGAGGCGCGCGGGGTGCAGGCGCACGCCGGGCTGGACCCGGAGGGCGGGGTGAGCGCGGTGGACGAGCTGGCCAGGGTCGTGCTCGCGCTGCACGCGCTGGCCGACCTCGCGGCGGGGACCAGCGTGAACGTGGGCATCATCGGCGGCGGCACCGCGCGCAACGTCATCGCCGGGCACGCGCACGCCGAGGTCGACGTCCGGGTCAGCAGCGCCGCCGAGGCGGCCAGGGTGGACGCGGCGCTGGCCGCCCTGCGCCCCGCCGACCCGAGGGCGGCGATCACGGTCACCGGCGGCTGGAACCGCCCGGTGATGGAACGCGGCGAGGGGACCGCCGCGCTGTTCGCCACCGCCGCCGAGGTCGCCGCCGGGATGGGAGTGACCCTGGAGGAGTGCTCGGTGGGCGGCGCGAGCGACGGCAACTTCGTCGCGGCGCTCGGCGTCCCGGTGCTGGACGGCCTCGGCGCGGTCGGCGACGGCGCGCACGCCCGGCACGAGCACATCTCGATCGCCGGCATGCTCGAACGCGCCGCCCTGACCGCCGGCCTGCTCACCGCGCTCGCCGAGGTCGACACCGCCGACACTGCCGACACGCCCAGCATGTAGTGGTGCGGCGTCTGGCGTACCGCTAGATGTAGTGTTGCGCTCGTCGATGGTTCGGGGCTCACCGGAACGGGTGGGTCTCGTGGCAACAGGGAACCCGGTGGGAGTCCGGGACTGCCCCGCAGCGGTGAGTGGGAACGACAGCCGTCAGGAGCACTGGGTGCGCGCGCACCTGGGAAGCGACGGCCGGTAGGTGGCGCATGCGCGCCGGGCCCACGAGTCCGAAGACCTGCCATCGGCGGGCACGCCGCCGGCGTGCTCGGCTCGGTGTCTTCGCGGGACGGATGCGTGAGTGGGCGTGGTGCTGGGTTGTGCCCTGCTCGCCGTGCCGTCTCGGTGTGGTCACCGGCCGTTCTGAGACAGCGAACTCGCGAGGAGTAGCTCTCTGATGACGGTCACCGAGGTGACTCCGGTGATCCGCCGCAACGGCGAGATCACCCCGTTCGACCCTTCCAAGATCTCCTCCGCGCTCACCAGGGCGTTCCTGGACGTGGAGGGCACCGACGCCGGCGCGTCCAGCCGGGTGCGCGCGGTGGTCGCCGGGCTCACCGAGGCGGTGGAGCTCGCGCTGATGCGCCACGCCGGGCCGGACCGGGCGGTGCACATCGAGCAGATCCAGGACCAGGTCGAGCTCGCGCTGATGCGCGGCGGGCACCACGCGGTGGCCCGTTCCTACGTGCTCTACCGGGAGGAACACGCCCGCGCCCGGGCGGCGGACACCCCTGCGCCGATGCCGTCCGAGCCGAGGGTGCGCCTCGCCGACGGCACCACCGCCCCGATCGACACCGGCCGGCTCGCCAGGGTCGTCGAGGAGGCGTGCGCCGGGCTGGCCGGCGCGGACGTCGACAAGGTGCGGTCCGAGACCCGCGCGCTGCTCTACGACGGCATCGGCGTCGCCGAGCTGGACCAGGCCCCGGTGCTGGCCGCCCGCGCGCTGGTGGAGACCGACCCGGACTACTCGTTCGTCGCCGCCCGGCTGCTGCTGGACGTGCTGCGCAGGGAGGCGTTCGCCGCGCTCGGGCTCGCCCCGCCCGCCGACCAGGCCGAGACCGCCCGCCGCTACCCGGAGTACCTGGCCGCCTACCTGCGCCGGGGCGTCGAGCTGGGCCAGCTGGACCCGGCGCTGGCCGAGTTCGACCTGGACCGGCTGGCCGCCGAGGTCGCGCCGGAGCGGGACCTGGACTTCGGCTTCCTCGGGTTACAGACGCTCTACGACCGCTACCTGCTGCACTCCGGCGGCGCCCGCTACGAGCTGCCGCAGGCGTTCTTCCTGCGGGTGGCCATGGGCCTGGCGCTGCGCGAGGTGGACCGCGAGGCGCGGGCCGCCGAGTTCTACCCGCTGCTGTCGCGCTTCGACGTGATGTGCTCAACGCCCACGCTGTTCAACGCGGGCACCACCCGCCCGCAGCTGAGCTCGTGCTTCCTGACCACGATCCCGGACGACCTGCCCGGCATCTTCGGCGCGATCAGCGACAACGCGCTGCTGTCCAAGTACGCCGGCGGGCTGGGCAACGACTGGACGCCGGTGCGCGGCATCGGGGCGCACATCCGGGGCACCAACGGGGTGTCGCAGGGCGTGGTGCCGTTCATGAAGATCGCCAACGACACGGCGGTCGCGGTGAACCAGGGCGGCAAGCGCAAGGGCGCGGTGTGCGGCTACCTGGAGACCTGGCACATCGACATCGAGGAGTTCCTCGACCTTCGCAAGAACACCGGCGACGACCGCCGCCGCACCCACGACATGAACACCGCGAACTGGGTGCCCGACGAGTTCCTGCGCCGGGTGCGGGCGGACGGGCAGTGGACGCTGTTCTCCCCGGACGAGGCCGCCGACCTGCACGACCTCTACGGCGAGGAGTTCGCGGCGGCGTACCGGGAGCACGAGGCGGCGGCCGCGCTCGGCGAGCGGAAGGTGTTCCGCACGGTGCGCGCGGTGGAGCTGTGGCGGCGGATGCTGACCATGCTGTTCGAGACCGGCCACCCGTGGATCACGTTCAAGGACCCGTGCAACCTGCGCTCCCCGCAGCGCCACGCCGGGGTCGTGCATTCGTCGAACCTGTGCACCGAGATCACCCTGAACACCACAGCGGCTTCGGGCGAAGAGGAGGTCGCCGTGTGCAACCTGGCCTCGGTGAACCTGGCCCGGCACGTCACCGCCGACGGGCTGGACGCCGCGCGGTTGGCCAGCACGGTGCGGACCGCCGTCCGGATGCTGGACAACGTCATCGACATCAACTTCTACACGATTCCGTCCGCGCGCCGGTCCAACCTGCGCCACCGCCCGGTCGGGCTGGGCCTGATGGGGCACCAGGACGCGCTGTTCGCCCAGCGCATCCCGGTGGCCTCGGACCGCGCCGTGGAGTTCGCCGACGAGTCGATGGAGCTGATCAGCTACCACGCCATCGCCGCGTCCTCCGACCTGGCCGCCGAGCGCGGGCGCTACGCCAGCTTCGACGGCTCGCTGTGGAGCAGGGGCGTGCTGCCCATCGACTCGATCGAGCTGCTCTCCGCCGCCCGGGGCGAGGGCGAGCTGGAGCTGGACCGCACCACCCGGCTGGACTGGGACGCGCTGCGCGCCAAGGTCGTCGCCCAGGGCATGCGCAACTCCAACGTGATGGCCATCGCCCCGACCGCGACCATCGCCAACATCACCGGCGTGAACCCGTCCATCGAGCCGCTGTACCGCAACCTCTACGTCAAGGCGAACATGTCCGGCGACTTCACGGTGGTCAACCCGCACCTGGTCCGCGACCTGGCGGCGCGCGGGCTGTGGGACCAGGTGATGGTCGGCGACCTGAAGTACTTCGACGGCGCCCTCGGCGAGATCGAGCGGGTGCCCGACGAGCTCAAGCGGCTCTACGCCACCGCGTTCGAGATCGACCCCCGATGGCTTATCGAGGCGGCCGCCCGCCGCCAGAAGTGGCTCGACCAGGCCCAGTCGCTGAACCTCTACCTCGCCACCCCCAGCGGCCGCGAGCTGGACGCGCTCTACCAGCTGGCCTGGACCAGGGGCCTGAAAACCACCTACTACCTGCGCTCGCAGGCCGCGACCAGGGTGGAGAAGTCCACCCTCGCCGGCACCGACGGCCGGCTCAACGCCGTCGCTCCGGTTGTCGCCGCGGCCTGCTCGATCGACGACCCGGACTGCGAGGCCTGCCAGTGAACGCCAACACGCCGTCCGGACTCGGCGCCATCGAGCGCGGCGCCGCCCGCGTGGACGTCTCGGACAAGCGCATGATCAACGCCAGGGCGGACGTCAACCAGCTTCTCCCGCTGAAGTACCGCTGGGCGTGGGAGAAGTACCTGTCCGGCTGCGCCAACCACTGGATGCCCTCGGAGGTGTCCATGCAGGCCGACATCTCGCTGTGGCGCGCGCCGGCGTCCTCGGGAGGCCTGACGGACGACGAGCGGCACATGGTCAGGCGCAACCTGGGCTTCTTCGCCACCTCCGAGTCTCTGGTCGCCAACAACATCGTGCTCGCCGTCTACCGGCACCTGACCAACCCGGAGTGCCGGCAGTACCTGCTGCGCCAGGCCTTCGAGGAGGCCGTGCACACCCACACCTTCCAGTACATCTGCACCTCGCTGGGCCTCGACGAGGGCGAGCTGTTCAACGCCTACCGCGAGGTCCCGTCGATCACCGACAAGGCCGCCTGGGCGCTGGAGCACACCCGCAGCCTGTCCGACCCCGACTTCCGCACCGGCACCCCCGCCGCCGACCAGGCGTTCCTGCGCGACCTGGTCGCGTTCTACGTGGTGTTCGAGGGAATGTGGTTCTACACCGGGTTCGCGCAGATCCTGGCGCTGGGCCGGCGCGGCAAGATGGTCGGCATCGCCGAGCAGTACCAGTACATCCTGCGCGACGAGTCGATCCACCTGAACTTCGGCGTCGACGTGATCAACCAGATCGCCACCGAGAACCCCGGGCTGTGGACCGAGTCGTTCCGCTCCGAGGTGCGCGCCATGCTCGCCGAGGGCTGCGAGCTGGAGATCGCCTACGGCCGCGACACCCTGCCCAGGGGCATGCTCGGCCTGTCCGCCGAGTCCTGCGAGCGGTACATGCGGTTCATCGCCGACCGCCGCTGCGCGCAGCTAGGCCTGCCCCCGCTGTTCAACACCACCGAGAACCCGTTCACCTGGATGTCGGAGTCCATGGACCTGACCAAGGAGAAGAACTTCTTCGAGACCAGGGTCACCGAGTACCAGACCGGCGGCACCCTCGTCTGGTAACCCCACCGCGAGTCGGGCGTCTCAGCACACTGAGTCGCGGTTTTCGGCACATCCCGAGGCCGCCGGCGGGTGCCGAGCCGTGTGCTGAAACGCCCGACTCGGTGTGCCAGGAGCCCCGACTCGCGGGGGGTTAGGTGCGGGCGGTGTCTGTGGTCGCGGTGGTGGGGGTGCGAGCTTCGACGCGTTTCTGTTGGTCCCACACCACGCCGGCGACGACCGCGACGGCGCAGAGGAGGAACATGAGGGCGACCGGCCAGTAGGCGTGGTCGGGGGTCACGGCGATCAGGCCGAAGCCGACCAGCGGAGCGATGCCGCCGGCGATGCCACCGGTTTCCTTGCCGGTGCCCAGGCCGGTTGCCCGCACGCTGGTCGGGAACTGGCGGGCGAAGTATGCCCCGGAGGCGGCGAGCATGGCGGGGATGACGATGCCGGTGGTCGCGATCATCACGGCCCAGATCGGGAGGGGCGCGCCGGTGTCGAGCGCCCAGAAGAACGGGAACGCCAGCAGCGCGATCCCGGCCGCGCCGGCGAACAGCACCTGGCCGGCGTCGTACCTGTCGCACAGCCAGCCGGCGACCGGGACCGCGGCGATGGCCACGGCGCTGGCGAGCGTCACGCCGAACGCGCCGATGTTCGCCGGCACCCCTCGGAACTCGGTCAGGTAGGACAGGCTGAAGGTCTTGAACAGGTAGCTGGCGCTCAGGTAGCCGATGACCACCAGACCCACGGCGCACACCCCGCGCCAGTCGTAGCGGAACAGGTCGCGCAGCGGGGTGGCGTGCGAGCGCCGGTCGTCGTCGTCGGAGACCTCGGCGTACTCGGGCGTCTCCGGCATCCGGGAGCGCACCCAGAAGCCCACCGCCACCAGCGCGAAGCTCGCCACGAACGGGATGCGCCAGCCCCAGGTCACCAGGAACTCCTTGTCCATGCTGGTGAGCAGGGTGACCGTGAGCGACGAGGCGAACAGCCCGATGTTGACGCCCAGTGCGGGCAGCGAGCCGAACAGGCCCCGGGTGCGCACGCCCGCGTGCTCGTAGGACACCGCGATGGCGCTGCTGAACTCGGCGCCCGCGCCGAGCCCCTGGGCCAGCCGGAGCACGACCAGCAGGATCGGCGCGAACACGCCGATCGAGCCGTACGACGGGATCAGCCCGATCAGCCCGGACGAGACGCCCATGAGCAGGAACGTCAGCGTCAGCACCCGCTTGCGGCCGATCTTGTCCCCGAGGTAGCCGAAGAAGATCCCGCTCAGCGGGCGGACCACGAACCCGACGGTGAACGTGGCGATCGAGGAGAGCGTCGCGGCCACCGGGCTCTGTCCCGGGAAGAACACCTTGCCGAAGACCAGGGCGGCCATCGAGGCGAACAGGTAGAAGTCGAACCACTCGAGGGCCGAGCCGATGATCACGGCGGGGGCGACCGTGCGCGCGGCCGCGGACGTGGTGCGCCCGCCCGCCGGCGCGGGTGGGTCGGAGTGACTCATGGGCGCTACCGTCCTCGTGCGTCGTTGCGCGTACCATCTAGTGAAACATTCACACCACTGTGTGATGCATGTTTCCTACCTGCATCGGATGAACGGGTCAAGAGCCCTCGGTGACGAGTCGGACGGCGACGCCCGCCAGCAGGAGCCCGGTGACCTCTTCGATGCGCGCCTTCACCGTCGGTCGCCGCAGCCAGCGGCCGAGCCGGTCGACGGCGGCGATGTAGAGGCCGAACCAGGCCAGGTAGAGCGTCGCGAAGATCCCGGACAGCAGCAGCGCCTCGGCCCGAGGTGAGGCGCTGTCGGTGGACAGGAACTGGGGCAGGAAGGTGAGGAAGAACAGCGCGACCTTCGGGTTGAGCGCGTTGGACAGGAAACCCTGCCGCAGGTACGCCAGGCCGCGCCGGGGCGCCGCAACGGCGGTGTCGAGAACGTCGGCCGTCGGCGAGCGGCGCGAACGTATCGCCGAGCGCAGCATCTGCGCGCCCAGCCACAGCAGGTACGCCGCTCCGACGATCTTGAGCGCGGCGAACGCCGTCGCCGAGGTGAGCAGCAGCGCGGAGAGCCCGAGCGCGGCGGCTCCGGCGTGCACGGTCAGGCCGAGCACGCCGCCGAGCATGGTCAGCGAGGCCCCGCGCCGGCCGCCGACCACGGCGTTGCGGGTGATCAGGGCCTGGTCCGGCCCGGGCAGCATGATCAGTACCAGCGCGGCGAGAGCGAATGTCGTCATGGCTTTGAGCATCCAGTCGGACAATCGATAAGTCCAATGTCAGTCTTGACGGTCATTGATACGTAGACTTTATGGATGGTTACCCTGGTCCAACTTCGCGTCCTCGAGGCCGTCCGGCGACACGGGTCGGTCACCTCGGCCGCGAAGGAGCTGCTCTACACCCAGCCGGCGGTCAGCCACCACCTGTCCAGGCTGGAGGCGCAGACCGGCGCGATGTTGCTCCAGCGGGTCGGGCGGGGGATCCGGCTCACCGAGGCCGGCCACCTCCTCGCGGACCGGGCCGCCGAGATCATCGGCAGGGTCGACTCGGCGGCGGCGGAGCTGTCCACGCTGGTCGGCCTGAACGCGGGCCGGGTCAGGGTGGCCGGGTTCAGCTCGGCCATGAGCTCGCTGGTCCCGCGGGCGGCCGCCGTGCTCGCCCGGCGGCATCCCGGCCTGGAGCTCGGGCTGACCGACACGCACCCGGAGGACGCGCTGCGGCAGTTGCGGGCCGGCGAGGTGGACGTCGCGGTGATCTTTCGGTACGACGACACCGCCCCTGAGGAGGACGGCGTCCGGCTGGTGCACCTGCTCGACGACCCGGTCTTCCTGCTCACCGCCGACGGTGGGGGGACGCTCGCCGAGCACAGGGACGGGCCGTGGATCGCGGGCTGCGAGCGGTGCCGGGCGCATCTGGTGCGGATGTGCGAGCAGGCCGGGTTCTCGCCCCGGCTGGCGTTCGTCACCGACGACATGGTCGTGATGCAGAGCCTGGTGGCCGCGGGGATGGGCGTCACGACGATCCCCGGGCTGGCCCTGCGCGCCCACCACCATCCGGCGGTAGTCGCCACCGCGCTGCCGGTCCCGCCCCGCCGGGTGTACGCGGCCAGCTACGGCGAGCCGCCCGACCCGCCGGCGACCTCGGCGCTGCTGGCCGCCCTGACCGAGGCGGCCACGGATCCAGGTGCCTGATTGTCGGGCAGCCCGGCGAGCGCCTCGTCCGGAGAGAGCTCGGTGCCGGCGGCGTGCTCGGCGGCGAACGCGGGCTCTCCCATGGCCTCGATGACGGTGGTCTGGATGCGGCGCACGTCGGTTCGTTCGGCCGGCGGCAGCGGTGCGCCGACGCCGCGGCGTATCGCGTCGGCGGCGCCCAGCAGGCGGGCGGCTTGCGCTGAGTGGCCGGTGAGCGCGGCGGTGCCGGCCAGGCCTTCCAGGGCCAGCGCCACGGCCCTGGGGTCGCCGACGGTGCGCGCGCAGCGCAGGGCGTCCAGGTGCAGGCGCAGCCCGGCCTGGGCGTCGCCGCGCAGCTCGGCGACGAAGCCGAGCTCGGTGAGCACCAGCGCCAGGCCCGGTTCGCCGTCCGCCCGGCCCGCCCGGCGCAGCCACCCGCGCAGGTGCGCCTCGGCCCGGTCGAGCCGGCCCTGTCGGCGGGCGCCCAGCGCGAGGCCTATCTCGGCGAACTCCTCGCCGACCCTGTCGGAGTGCTCGGCGGCCACCCGCAGGCCTCGCCGGTGCAGCTCCTCGGCCGCCGCGAGGTCGCCGGTGAGCAGCGCGATGCGGCCCAGGCTGGACAGCCGCAGCGAGACCTGGGACCCGAGCCGCAGCTCCTCGGCCAGCCGCAGCCCGTCGGTGTGCAGCGCCTCGGCCCGCCGGTAGTCGCCGGAGATCTCGGCCAGCTCGGCGAGGGTGTAGCCGGCACGCAGCCGGCCCCAGCCGTCGCCGAGCGCGCGGAAGGCCCGCTCGCTGGCCTCGGCGTCGCGCGCCGCGCCGGCCAGGTCGCCGCCGGCCCGGCCCAGCGAGGCCCGCACCTCCAGCGCGGCGGCCACGCCCCAGCGGTCGTCCACCGCGCGGAACCCCTCCAGCGCCGCCTCGATCAGCTCGGCGGTGGCCGCCCGCTCGCCGTACCACCGGTGCGCCAGGCCGAGGAACCAGCGCGCCCGGGCCCGCTCGCGCGGGTCCTCGATGTCTTCAAAGCCGGCGTCGGTTGGAGAGTCGGCGCCCGCCGTGGCGAGCATCCCGAACCCGGCCCGCCACGCGCGTGCCCGCCGTGCCCACCCGCGCGCGCCCCCCACCGCCCGCGAGTCGCGGATTTTGTCAGGGTGAGTCGCGGATTTTGTCAGCGCGAGGTCGAAGGAGCGGGCCGCCTCGGTGAACCGCCCGCGCAGCACCCAGTGCCAGGCCAGGGCGTTGACCAGCCGCAACGCTTCCTCGGTGGGACCGGCCTGGTCCAGCGCGGCACGAAGGTTGGCGGACTCGGCGTCCAGCCGGCGCAGCCAGTCGCGCTGGTCGCCGGTGTAGAGGTGCGGTTCGGCGCGCTCGGCCAGCTCCAGGTGGTAGGACAGGTGCCGCCCGCGGACCAGGCCCAGCTCGCCGGCCTCCGCGAGGCGCTCCAGGCAGTAGGCCCGCACCGAGCGCAGCAGCCGGTACCGCGACCCGTCCGCCGTGACGACGGCGACGACCAGCGAGCGGTCCACCAGCCGGGCCAGCTGGTCCAGCACGTCCACGCCGTCCTCGGCGCACACCTGTTCGGCGGCCTCCAGGGTGAACCCGTCGACGTGCACGGCCAGCCGCCGCAGCACCCGGCGCTCGACCGGCGGCGCCAGCTCCCAGCTCCAGTCGATCATGGCGCGGAGCGTCCGCTGCCGGGCGGGGGCGTCCCGGTTCCCGGTGGCGAGCAGCCTGAACCTGTCCTCGATCCGGGCGGCCAGCTCCGCGACGCCCAGGGCGCGCACCCGCGCGGCGGCCAGCTCCAGCGCGAGCGGGAGGCCGTCGAGGCGCCGGCAGATGTCCGCGACGGCCCCGGCGTTGTGCTCGTCCAGCGCGAACCCCGGCGCCCCGGCCGCCGCCCGCGCCGCGAACAGCCGCACCGCGTCCGGCTCGTCCAGCGGTGGCACCGCGCTGAGCACCTCGCCGGAGACGCCGAGCGGCTCCTGGCTGGTGGCCAGCACGCGCAGCCCCGGGGCGCCGCGCAGCAGCGGCTCGACCAGCTTGGCCACCGCCTCCACCACGTGCTCGCAGCCGTCCAGCACCAGCACCGTCCGACCGGCCCGCAGCGCGTCGGTGAGCCGGTCCAGCGGGTCCGCGCGGCGCCGCCGAGGGCCGACGTCGCCGGGGGTCACCTCGTCGCGGATGCCGATCACCCCGGACACCAGCTCGACCACGTCGGCGACCGAGCCGCACCGGTCCAGCGCGCCCAGCTCCACCAGCCAGACACCGTCGGCGTCACCCCGCGCCAGGCCCGAGGCGGCCTCCAGCGCCAGCCTGGTCTTGCCCACCCCGCCCGGCCCGGTGAGCGTCACCAGCCGCCCGGCGGCGACCAGCGCGCGCACCGCCGAGACCGCCTCCTCCCGGCCGATCAGCTCGGTGAGCGGCGCCGGCAGGTTCGTCCGCGCCCGGGCCGGACCGGGATCGCCCGCCAGGATCGCCCGGTGCACCGCGACCAGCTCGCCGCCCGGGTCCAGGCCCAGCTCGTCGGCCAGCCGGCGCCGCAGGTCCGCGTAGCTGTCCAGGGCCTCGTCCTGCCGGCCGGACCGGTGCAGCGCGCGCATCTGGGCCGCCCGCAGCCGCTGGCGCAGCGGATGGCGGGTCACCAGGTCGGCGAGCTCGGCGACCAGCGGGCCGTGCTCGCCCAGCTCGAGCCGCGCCTCGGCCAGCTCCTCCAACGCGACCAGCCGCTCCTCCTCCAGCCGGGCGGTCGCGGCGCGCACGAACCGTTCGTCCGCGAAGTCGGCGTACGCCTCGCCGCGCCACAGCGCCAGCGCCTCGCCCAGCAGCTCCGCCCTGGCCCGCGCGCCGGTGGCGGCCCGCGCCTGGGCGAGCAGCGCCTGGAACCGGCCGGCGTCCACCGCCCCGGGGTCGGCGCGCAGCAGGTAGCCGGGCGGCTGGGACACCACCAGCCGCCGCGCGCCCGGCTCGGCCCGCTCCAGCGCCCGCCGCAGCCGCGAGACCCGGGTCTGCACGGCGTTGCCGGGGTCGGCGGGCAGCCGATCCGCCCACAGGTCGTCGACGAGCCGGTCCACCGACACCGGCCGCCCCAGGTTCACCACGAGGTCGGCCAGCAGCGCGCGGACCTTCAGCTCGGGGACGTGCACCCGCTGCCCGTCATCGGTCCAGGCGGCCAGCGGGCCGAGCACCCCGAATCGCATGCGTCCACGCTATCCGTCACACCGGCCGGGCCCGGCCTACAGCGAACCCACAGCGAACCTGAAGCGGCCGTACCTAGCGTCCGGATCATGTCCTGGAACATCCGCCAGTGGCTGGGCCTGGCGCTGCTGCTGGTGCCCACCGCCCTGATGACCGTCGACCTCGGCGTGCTCTGGCTGGCCACCCCGTACCTGACCGAAGACCTGAGGCCGTCCAGCTCCCAGCTGTTGTGGATCACCGACATCTACGGGTTCATGACCGCCGGGCTGTTGGTGGTGATGGGCACGCTCGGCGACCGGATCGGCCGGCGGCGGCTGTTGGTGATCGGTGCGGGCCTGTTCGTGGTGGCCTCGGTGGCGGCCGCCTACGCCGGGTCCGCAGAGCAGCTGATCGCGGCGCGCGCGGTGCTGGGCGCGGCCGGGGCGGCGGTGCTGCCGTCCACCCTGTCGTTGATCAGCCACATGTTCACCGACGCCCGGCAGCGGGCCACCGCCATCGCGATGTGGGTGACGGCGCTGTCGGTCGGGCTGGCCATCGGCCCGATCATCGGCGGGCTGCTGCTGGCGTCGTTCTGGTGGGGCTCGACGTTCCTGATCGGGGCGCCGGTGATGCTGGTGGCGATGGTGGCGGCGCCGTGGCTGCTGCCGGAGTACCGCGACCCGGACGCCGGGCGGCTGGACGCGGCGAGCGTGGTGCTGTTCCTGCTGGGCATCCTGCCGGTGGTGTACGCGGTCAAGCGGGTCGCCGAGCACGGCGTCGACTGGCCGGTGCCCGCCGCGCTGGTGGCCGGCGGGGTGTTCGGCGCGCTGTTCGTGCGGCGCCAGCGGCGGCTGGCCAGCCCGCTGTTGGACGTGCGGCTGCTCGCCGACCGGACGACGGCGGCCGCGCTGGGCACGCTGCTGCTCGGCATGATGGCGCTCAACGGCGTGGAGTACCTGGTGCCACAATACCTCCAGCAGGTCGGCGGGCTCTCGCCGCTGGCCGCCGGGCTGTGGCTGCTGCCGGGCGCCGCAGGCCTCGTCGCCGGTTCCCAGCTCACCCCGCCGCTGACCCGCCGGTTCCGCCCGGCCCACGTCATCGCCGCCGGGGTGCTGGTGTCGGTCGTCGGGTACGGGCTGACCATGCTGGCCGGCCGGGGCGGCCCCGGGGTGGTGCTCGCGGCGGCCGGGCTGACCGTGATGATGTTCGGGGTCGCCCCGATCAGCGTGCTGGGCACCGCGCTGGCGGTGGGCGCCGCCCCGCCCGAGCGCGCCGGGTCGGCCGCCGCCACCGGCCAGACCGCCTACGACCTCGGCCTGGCGCTGGGCATCGCGGCCACCGGCAGCGTCGCGGTCGGCGTCTACCGCACCCACCTGACCGCCGCGCTGCCCGCCGGCGTTCCCGTCGAGACGGCCGACACGGCCAGGAGCACCCTCGGCGGCGCGGCGGCCGCGGCGCGGGGGCTGCCGCCCGACGTCGGCGGTCGGCTGCTCGACGCGGCCGGGCAGGCGTTCGTCAGCGGTTTCCATGCCGCGGCCGCGGTGAGCGCGGTGATCGCGCTGGCGGTCGCGGGCCTGGTGCTGGCCCGGCTGCGGCACATCGGCCCGACACCGAAGGCCCCCGCCGCCTCGGAGGAGCTGAGCCGCCACTGACGCGACACACCGGTGGGCGGCGGTGATTCGCTTGCGGCCGGCAGATCGATCATGGTGTGGTGGGGTCACATGTTCACGCCTGCGTCCCGGAGGGGGAGGGGTCAGGTGCCGTCGATCGACGCGTTCGAACCCGCCGACCGCCACGGTTCCGCCGATCCGACCGCCGTGCGGCGCCGCCGGGGCCCCGGGCGGGGCGGCAGGCTCGGACCGAGGGCGTACCGGGTGCTGCGCGCCGCGCACATCGTGGTGTCCGGCGGCTGGCTCGGCGTGGGGATCGGCAAGCTGGTGCTCGAGCTCGGCGCGGTGACCGCCGGCTCGGCCCGGCGCGCCGAGGCGCTGTTCATGGCGGCGACGGCGATCAGCAAGGTCTTCCCGCCGATGATCATGGCCACCCTGCTCACCGGCGTGGTGCTCTGCCTGGGCACCCGCTGGGGACTGCTGCGCTACTACTGGGTCGTCACCAAGCTCGGACTCACCCTCGCGGTGGTGGTCACCGCCCTGTCCCTGCTCGACGGGCTGGCCTGGCAGGCGCTGCCCATCCATCCGGTCGGCGCCGACGCGGTGGCCGGCGGCCCCGTCGGCCTGCTGACCTCGCTGAGCGGCGTGTACACCGCGACCCTGCTGGTGGCCACCGTGGTCTCGGTGTACAAGCCCTGGGGCCGGATCTCCTGGCGCCGCCGCTCGCGGTCGCTGTAACTCGGCGGGCGTCCGGGTTCCGGCCCGTTGACAAGCCTCCGGCAGCGGCTAACCTTCAGTGTCGCTGAACAAGCTTCAACGCTGCTATTCGCGTCAGGCGTGCGCAGGTAGCAGCCGGGAGAGACGGGTCAATGGGGACCACGGGTCAGGCCGCGCGCGGGGTACGACGGCGGACGGCGGCGGTCGCGTTCGCGGCGTTGGTCGCACTGGCGCTGGCCGCGTGTGGCGGCGGGCCGTCCACGACGAACACGCTCACGATCGACGCGAGCTTCGACATTCAGGGCCTGGACCCCGCTCGTTCGGTCACGCCCGCGCAGACGGTGGCGACCCGGGGGATCTACGACACGCTGCTGCGGGCGAAGGGCGGTTCGGACACCACCCCGGCGCCGTCGGTCGCGGAGTCGTTCGAGGCCAGCGCGGACGCCAGGACGTACACGTTCCACCTCCGCCGCGACGTCACCTTTCCCAGCGGCCGCCGGCTCACCTCCGCCGACGTGGTCTTCTCCTTCCGACGCCTGGCCGCGCTGAAAATGGGGTCGTCCTACCTGATGGACGGGATCACGGCGTCGGCCCCCGACGAGACCACCGTCGTGCTGGCCTCGAAGGAACCGAACCCGGCGATCCCGTTCGCCGTGACGACACCGGCGTTCGCGCTGCTGGACTCCCAACTGGTCACACAGAACGGCGGGACCGATGCCGACGACGCCGCGACGTCGGACAGGACCGAAAGCTGGTTCAACCACAACTCCGCGGGCAGCGGGCCGTACCGCCTGGAGTCGTACAAGACCAACGACTCGATCATTCTGACCCGCAACGACCGGTACTGGGGGCGGAAGCCGGAGTTCGCGCGCGTCGCGATCCGGGCGATGAAGGCCCCGGCACAGCTGCTCAACGTCCAACGCGGCACGAACGAGGTGGCGCTGAACCTGTCGGCGACGCAGAGCAGGACGCTGGAGAACAGCCAGGCGCTGACCGTCCGGACCGATGCGTCGCCGTCGCTGGTCAGGATGCAGACGACCATGAACGCCGGCGTGTCGGCAACGGCGGCGAACCCGCACATCCGCGAGGCGGTCCGCTACGGGGTGAACTACGACGCGCTGGTGCAGTTGGCCGGCGCCGGGGCGGTGCGGGCCGCCGGGCTGTTGCCGGCGCCGAACGCGGGCTCGCTCCCTCCGGAGCTGGCGGTCGGCCGGGACGTCGAGAGGGCCAGGGCCGCCGTGCGCGCCTCCGGCATCGACCGGCCTTCGCTCACCCTGACCTACCCCAGCGACATCAACGTCAACGGCGTCGAGTTCGCCACGCTCGCGCAGCGGATCAAGGCGGACCTGCGGCCGGTGGGGATCGAGATCACGCTCGCGGCGCTGCCGACCACCACCTACCTGTCCACATGGCGAAAGGGGACCATCGAGATGACCCTGACGTACAGCTACCCGGACACCGCGGACCCCAGCACGCTGGTCACGTACCTGCCCGGGGGAGTGGACGGGGTTCGGGCCGGTTGGAAGGACGGCGACGCGGCGGGTCTGGAGGAGCAGGGCCGCCAGCTGTCGACGACGGTGGACGACGGCCGCCGCGCGGCGCTGGCCGCCCAGATGCAGCGGACGATCATGGAGTCCGGGCCGTACATGCCGATCCTGCAGGCCGCCCAGACCGTCGTGGGCTCGGCCAACCTCACGGGTGTGGTCCTCGACCCGGGGTGGACGATCGACGTGACCGGGATCGGCGTGCGGTGAGGTCGAGGCTGCCCCGGTTCGTCGCCAGTCGGGTCGTCGGCTCGCTGCTGATCCTGTTCGGGATCACGCTGGTCACCTTCGTGCTGACCCAGGCGGTGCCCGCCGACCCGGCCCTGGCGAACCTGGGCATGAACGCGACCGAGGACCAGATCCAGAGCTACCGCGCGGCCCACGGCCTGGACGACCCGCTGCCGGTGCGGTTCGGCAGGTACCTGGTCGCGCTCGGCCATGGCGATCTCGGCACGTCCCAGCACACGCACAACCCGGTGCTGGCGGACCTGGGCAGCTTCGTGTCCGCGACCACGGAGCTGGCGCTGGTCGCGCTGCTGATGGCGGTCGTTCTCGGCATCTCGTTCGGCGTGCTCTCGGCGGTCTTCCGGGACCGGTGGCCGGACTACCTGCTCCGGTTCGTGTCGCTGAGCGGGATCTCGTTTCCGCTGTTCTGGCTGGCGCTCGTGCTGTTGTACCTGTTGTTCTACAAGGCCGGCACGTTCCCCGGCGGCGGGCGCCTGGACCCGGCCGTCAGCGCCCCGCCGAACCGGACGGGCCTGTACACGGTGGACGCGCTCGTGGCGGGGGACTGGACGGCGTTCGGTGACGCCCTGCGCCACCTGGTCCTTCCCGCGTATGTGCTCGCGGTGTCGAGCATCGCGCTGCTGACCCGCTACACGCGCGCCGCCGTGCTGGACGTGATCGACCAGGACTACGTGCGGGCCGCCAGGGCGCAGGGCCTCTCGGAGCCCACCGTGATCGGCAGGCACGTGCTGCGCGCCGCGCTTCCGGCCGTCATCACGGTCGTCGGGCTGCTGTTCGCGAACGTGCTGGCGGGCACGGTGCTGGTGGAGAACGTCTTCTCCTGGCCCGGCATCGGCAGCTACGGCTTCCAGGCGGCCACCGCGCTGGACCTGCCCGCGATCACCGGCGTGAGCCTGTTCGTCGCCCTGGTGTACCTGGTCGTGAACTTCGTCGTCGACCTGCTCTACGGCTACCTCGACCCGAGGATCCGGGTGTCATGACGGCGCTGACCCACGACCGGGCGCCGCTGCGGCTGCGGCGCCGGCGGCTGCCCGTGCCGCTGCGCCGCCCGCTGGCGCTGACCGGGATGGTCATCCTGGCGGTGTGGCTGGTCGCGATGCTGGGCGCCCCGCTGCTCACCCAGTACACGCCGGACGAGCCGAGCACCGACCTGTTCGCGGCGCCGTCGGGAGCCCACTGGTTCGGCACCGACGAGCTGGGCAGGGACGTGTTCACCAGGGTCGTCTTCGGGGCCAGGATCTCGCTGCCGCTCTCGGCGCTGCTGGTCGCGTTCACGGTGCTCGCCGGCGGCCTGATCGGCGCGGTGGCCGGCTACTTCGGCGGCTGGGTGGACGGGGTGCTGATGCGCGTGGTGGACATCGTGTTCGCCTTTCCCGCGATCGTGCTGGCGATGGTGGTGACCGCCGCCCTCGGGCCGGGACTGCACAACGCGGTGCTCGCGCTGGCGCTGGTGACCTGGCCGACGTACGCGCGGGTGGTGCGGGGGCTGGTGTTGTCCGCCACCCACTCGGACTACGTGTACGCGGTCAGGTTGATGTCGGGGTCCTCCGCCCGGGTGCTCGGCAAGGACGTCCTGCCCAACGTGGTCGGCCCGGTGCTGGTGCTGGCCACGATGGACGTCGGCAACGCCGTGCTGCTGCTGGCCGGGCTGTCGTTCCTGGGGCTGGGCGCACAGCCGCCGGAGCCGGAGTGGGGCTCGATGGTCTCGGTCGGCGCGGACTACTTCAACGCGTGGTGGATCGGCGTCTTTCCCGGGCTGGCCATCGTCACGGTGGTGATCTCGTTCAACTTCCTCGGCGACAGCGTGCGCGACGCGATCGACCGCACCGGCTCGTGGGGGGAGCGGGCATGACGGCGCTGCTGGAGGCCAGGGACCTCACGATCACCGTGCCCGGCCCGCACGGCCCGGTCACGGTCGTCGACCGGGTGACGTTCGCCATCGAGGAGGGACAGGTGTTCGGGCTGGCCGGGGAGAGCGGCTCGGGCAAGACCATGACGGCCCTCGCGGTGCCTCGGCTGCTGCCGCCGCGCTCGGTGATCGAGGGCGAGATCCGGTTCCGAGGCCGCGACCTGGTCCGGATGCCCGGGAAGCGGCTCGGCGCCGTGCGCGGGCGCGAGATCGGCATGGTGTTCCAGGACCCGAACACGTCGCTGCACCCGATGCTGCCGGTCGGCGCGATCCTGACCGCGCCGCTGCGCCGGCACTTCGGGATGGGCCGCTCGGCGGCCAGGCAGCGGGCGGCCGAAGCCCTGGACGAGGTGCGGATCCCCGACCCCGAGGGCAGCCTGGCCCGCTACCCGCACCAGTTCTCCGGGGGCATGCGCCAGCGGATCGCGATCGCCTCCGCGCTGATCTGCCGGCCCGGGCTGCTCATCGCCGACGAGCCGACCACGGCGCTGGACGTGACGGTGCAGGCCGGCGTGCTGCGCCTGCTGGACCGCCTGCGCCGCGAGTCGGGGCTCGGCGTCCTGATGATCACCCACGACCTGGGCGTGATGTCCTCGATCGCCGAGGTGCTGACGATCATGTACGGCGGCCGGATCGTGGAGTCGGGCCCGGCGCGCACGGTGATCCGGCGACCGCGCCACCCGTACACCGAGGGGCTGCTGGCGGCCCTGCCGGCGACCGGCGGGCGCCGCGGCGGGCTGACCCCGATCCCCGGCGGCCCGCCGATGCCGACGGCCGGCCGGGTCGGCTGCGGCTTCGCGCCCCGGTGCACGCACGCCGTCGACTCCTGCCGCACCGAGACGCCCGAGCTGGTCGCGGTGGGTGACGGGCGGGTGGCCTGCCCGGTCAGGCTCGACCGGACCGACCGGGAGGCGTGATGGCGTTGCTGTTGGAGATGCGCGACGTCGAGGTCGCCTACCGGGACAGGCGGCACCGGCCGGTGCGGGCCGTCGCCGGGGTGAGCCTGACGATCGCTCGCGGGCGGATCGTCGGGCTGGTGGGGGAGAGCGGGTGCGGGAAGTCCACGCTGGCCCGGGCCGCCGTCGGGCTCGCCGACGCGGCCGGCGGCGTGGTCACGTTCGACGGCCACCCGGTGACGCCGCTGCGCGGGCGAGCCCGGCCCGCGACGCTGACCGGGCTGCAGCTGGTGTTCCAGGATCCCGGCTCGTCGCTGAACCCACGCCGGAGCATCGGCTCCCAGCTGGCCGACGCGCTCGACATCCTGGGAAACGTCCCCCGGGGCGAACGCCCGGCCCGGGTCGCCGAGCTGATCGAGCTGGTCGGCCTGCCGGCGGGCATCGAGGGCCGCTATCCGCACCAGTTCAGCGGCGGTCAGCGGCAGCGGCTCGCGATCGCCAGGGCGCTGGCGGCGGACCCGTCGGTGCTGGTGCTGGACGAGCCGCTGTCCTCGCTGGACGCGTCGGCGCAGGCGCAGGCGGCCGCGCTGCTGGTCCGGCTGAGCCGGGAGCTGGAGATCGGCATGCTGCTGATCTCCCACGACCTGGGGCTGGTCAAGGAGATCGCGGACGAGGTGGCGGTGATGTACCTCGGCAAGATCGTGGAGCGCGGCGCGACCGGCGACGTGTGGGAGCGCCCCGAGCATCCGTACACCCGCGCGCTCATCGGCGCGCTGCCCCTGGCGGACGGCAACGGTCGGCTGCCGGAGAGCCTGGCCGGCGAGGTCCCCGACCCGGCGAACCCGCCGCCCGGCTGCCGGTTCCACACCCGGTGCCCGGTGGTGATCGACCGCTGCCGAACCGACGAGCCCGCCCTGACCACCATCGCGCCGGCGCGTCACGCGGCGTGCTGGCTCACCGAGACGAAAGGTTCACATGCGGCAGCTCGTTGACGAGTTCTGGGAATGGCGGGTCGCTCAGCAGCCCCGGTGCGCCGATGACCTGACGCGCGTGGTCCGGCCGCCGGGGTGGACGCCGGACTTCTCCTCGGCGGCGATCGCTCGGTACCGAAAGGAGCTTGCCGATTTCGAGGCGCGGTGGGAATCGTGTGATCCGGGATCGAACGTGGCGGACGCCGTCGACCATATGCTCATCGGGTCCGCGCTCGCCCGGGTGCGGTGGGAGCTGGACGTACTGCGGCCCTGGCGGACCAACCCGGGTTTTTATGTCGACCAGACCGTCGGGGTCGTCTTCGATTTGTTGACGGTGCCCGACATCGACGATGCCCGAATGCGGGACGTCCACCGGGCATTGGCGCAGACCCCCCGAATCCTCGCCGACGGCCGGGCGAACCTCGACGGGCACGCCTACCGGGAGTTCGCGACGTTGAGCGCGACGCAACTGGCCACCGTCGAGTCCGACCTCGCCGCCGTCGTCGACGCCCTACCCGAGTATCACGACATGTCGTCGGCGGCCGGCGCGGCCATCGACGCCCTCGTGGAGTTCCGGGGGTGGCTGGCCGGCGAGTCGGCTCGTTTCGTCGCCGCGAAGCCGGTGGGGCGGGAGGCGTTCGAGCGGTACCTGCGCACCGTCGCGCTGGTGCCCTACTCGGTCGACGAGCTGCTGTCCCTCGGCCGCCGGGAGGCGGAGCGGGCGGCGTTCCTGGAGCGCCTGGAACGCCAGCGCAACGGCACCCCGCCGGCCGCCCGCCCCCGTCCGGTGTTCTCCGGCGGCGCCGAGCAGTCCGAGGCCCAGGCGCGCGCCGAACAGGAGGTCAGGGACTTCTACGTCGCGCGCGGCCTGCTCGGCCAGCCCGACGATTTGTTGCACTACCACACGCACCCCATGCCGGATTACCTTGCGCCGATCGCGTGGGCGGGCTGCGCGGACGACCTCACAGGACCGGACCGCCTCGACCAGAACGGCGGTGCCTATTTCCCGCCGCCCGGCCCCGACCTTCCGTACTTCTACGCCGCCAACGCGCACGACCCGCGAGCGGGAATCGTCCACGAGGGCGTCCACTACCAACAGCTCACCCTGTCCTGGAAACATCCGCGAGCGGCGCGGCGGTGGTACTACGACTCGTGCGTCAACGAGGGCATCGCGTTCTACAACGAGGAGATGGTCCTGGCGGCCGGGCTTTTCGACGACGCCCCGACCACCCGCGAAATCATCTACAACTTCATGCGGCTGCGGGCGTTGCGGGTCGTCGTCGACGTGGGCCTGGCCGCCGGAACGCTGGACATTCCGGCGGCGGCAGAGCTGCTCGAAGAAATGGTGCCGATGGACGCCGCGACCGCCCGGCACGAGGCCGTTTTCTTTGCCACCACCCCCGGGCAGGCGATGACCTACCAGGTCGGAAAGACGCAGATCCTCGCCCTGCTCAACGACGCCATCCGGGCCGGCGGGCCGGGCTTCGAGCTGCGCGCGTTCCACGACCGGTTGTGGCGCGAGGGCAACGTGCCGATCGCCCTGCAGCGCTGGGAGCTGCTCGGCGACCGCTCCGACATCGAGCTTCTGGGTGCGGCTCATGACGGTGCGGCTCATGACGGTGCGGCTCATGACGGTGCGGCTCATGACTAGGCCGGTCGTGGCGGAGGACCTGGCCGCGTTCGTCGACATCGAGGCCGTCGCGCTGGACCGCGCCGGCGCGCTGGTGGCCGGGGTCGTCTCGGTCCCCGACCCGGTCGCCAACACCTACCGCCGGGACGTCGTGGCCGGGCCGCCGGCGGGTCCGCTGGAGCGGGTCGACGCCGGCGCGCCCGGCGCCACGCACCTGCCGACCTGGTGCCCCGTCGACGACCGGCTGGCCGTCGTCACCCGCGACGCCGGCGGATGGTCGATCCGGCTGTCCGCGCCGGGCGCGTGCGGTCCGTGGCGCACCGTGGTCCGCGCCCTGCCGGACGCCGTGCGCGAGCTCGCGTTCGCCCCGGACGGGCGGTCGATCCTGTTCGTCGTGCGCGAGCCGGTGGACCGGGAGTGGTTCGCCACGCCCGAGGACCGGCGCCCTCCGCTGCGGCTGACGGCGCTGCGCTACCGCGAGGACGGCGTCGGCTGGACGGCCAACACGCGCCGCCAGGCCTACCTGGTGCCGGTCGAGGGCGGCGCGCCGGCGCGGCTGAGCGACGCCTGCCACGACGACGCCCACTTCGCCTGGCACCCGGACGGTTCCTCGGTGTACTTCGTGTCCCAGCGACACCCCGGCCGGGACCGGTCACCCCTCAACGACGTGTGGCGGCTGCCCGTCGACGACGGTGGGGTCGCCCGGCAACTGACCACCACCGCGTTCGAGCACGCCCACCCCACGCCGTCACCGGACGGTCGATGGCTCGCCTTCGGGACCGTCGACATCGTCGGGTACCCCTCGGTCCAGCGGCTGGCGGTGATGGACCTGGCCACCGGCGAAACCCGGCGGCTGGCCGAGGAGCTGGACCGCGACGTCCACGCCGACACGGTGGTCTGGCGGGACCCGACGGAGCTCGCGGCCCTGGTCTCCCGGTCGGGGCGGGTCGAGCTGCTCGCGTTCGACGTCCGTACCGGGCGCCACCGACCGCTCGTGAGCGGCCCGTTCCGGGTCACCGCCTTCGACACCCGAGCCGGCCGCGTCGCCCTGGTGCGTGCCGCCCCGGCCGAGCCACCCCGGATCCTGACCGGACCGCCCTCGGACCTGGCGACCGTGCACGACCCGAACGTCGCGCTGGCGGCCACCCGGCGGCTGGCCGAGCCCGAGCACCTGCCGGTCCGCGTCGACGCGGAGGTGAGCGTCGACTCCTGGCTGCTGCGGCCGCCCACGCCCGGCCGGTCGCCGCTGCTGGTGTGGCTGCAGGGCGGCGGGACGCAGTTCGGCTACCAGTGGTCGCACGAGGTGCAGCTGCTGTGCTCGGCCGGCTACGCCGTGCTGTACCTCAACGCCAGGGGCTCCGCCGGCTACGGGACCGACTGGATGCGGGCGGTCAGCGGGCCCGGCGCGGCCGTCCCGGGCAGCGGCTGGGGCGGCGTGGACGTCGCCGACGTGGCGTCGGTGGCGCGGCGCGTCCTGGACGAACACCCCGACCTCGACCCGGCGCGCGTCGGGGTCATGGGAGGTTCCTACGGCGGCCTGATGGTCACGCAGCTGCTGGCGCAGACCGACCTGTTCCGGGCCGGCTGGGCCGAGCGGGGTCCGTACAACCTGGTCAGCGACGCGGGGACCAAGGACGAGGCACCGTGGTTCTTCGAGGCGTTCCTGGGCGCGAACCACATGGAGGACCCCGGGCCGTACTGGGCGGCGTCCCCCCTGCGCCGGGTCGGGGACATCACCGCGCCGCTGATCATCGTGCATTCGGAGAACGACTACCGGTGCACGATCGGCCAGGCCGAGGAGCTGTTCATGGCGCTCAAGCTGCACAATCGCGAGGTGGAGCTGGTCAGGTTCCCGGGCGAGGGGCACGAGCTGACCAGGAGCGGCAGCCCCGTGCACCGCATGCAGCGCCTGGAGATCCTGCTCGAATGGTTCGGGCGCTGGCTCGAACCGGCCGCCCCGACGGACGGAGGGAGTACGGACAGATGAGCGAGGACGCGGTAGCGACGATCCCACTGATCGCCGACGCGGGCGGGCGGCCGGGGCAGGTCGCGATGGTCGTGGCGGACCTGGACGAGGCCATGGCGTCCTGGGGGGCGGTGGGTCACACCGCGCCGCGGTGGCGGATCTGGACCTACGGACCGGGGACCGTGTCGTCGCTGACCTACCGAGGCCGGCCCGCGTCGTACTCCATGCGGCTGGCGCTGGCGGGCAGCAACCCCCAGTTGGAGCTGATCGAGCCGCTCGAACCGCCGACGATCTACCACGACTGGCTGTTGGACGACCGGCGCGGCGTGCACCATCTCGGGTTCCACGTCGTGGACCTGCGGGCCACGACGGACAGGATGGTCGACGCCGGGTACTCGATGATCCAGTCCGGGGTGGGCATCGGCGCCGACGGCTCCGGCGGCTACGCGTACTTCGACACCGTCGACACGCTCGGGTACTTCCTGGAGGCGATCGAGGTCCCGGACGTCCGCCGCGATCCCGAACGGGTGTGGCCGCTCACGTGACGGACGGGGCGCAGAGCTCCACGCAGCACTCGCCCGCGGCCGGGTCGAGGACGGCCTCGACGCCGCTGGCGTGCAGGCCGGCCAGGAAGCCGGACAGGAAGGCGTGATTGATCCCGCAGACCAGCTCGGGGGACTTGGCGGTCAGCGGGTGGAACGGGCAGTTGCGCAGCCGGATCCGCGACGGCGCCGGTCGGGTGGGTTCGAACCCCCACTGGCGCAGCGCGGTGTCGGCCAGGGCGAGCGCCCGGTCCGCGCCGAGCCGGCCCGGCCGGGTGCGCTCCAGGGTGGCCGTACCGAGGTCGTGTCCGCGCTGGTGGGCGACCCGCAGGGTGGTGTGCCAGGCGTGTTCGCCGGCGGCCTGGGTGAGTACGGCGTCGATGAGGATCTCGGCGAGCTCGTCGTGCTGGCGGGCCGGGATGGCGACCCGCACGTCCAGGTCCGTGGGTTGGTAGACCTTGGGCCGGCGCCCGACCCTGGCGATGCCGCCCATCGGTGCGTCCTCGGCGCGCAGCAGCCCGACCTCGACGAGCTTGTCCAGGTGGAACGCGGCGAGCTTGCGGGAGATCCCGACCGCCGCGCCCACCTGCTCGCGCGTCACCGGGGTGGCCGAGCCGCGGATGAAGGCGTACATCCGCCGTCGCAGCTCGTCGTCGAGCGCCGCGACCGCCCGCACCGAAGGGTCGGAGCCCGGCTCGCTGTCCGGGACGTTCATCGCCATCGCACAACGATAAACCCACGACAATGCACCCAACTGTGTGTCACCGCCTGCTTGCGTGGGCGCTTGACCCCCTCGGGCAATAAGACCAAACTTCCTTGGCGATTTGAGGAAAGGAGGTGCGGTTGTGACCGGCCTGAGCATGTCCACCGAGGGGTGCGACCCGACATGACCACCATCGCGCTGGTTGCCCTGGTCGCCTGGATCGTCACCGCGGGCGGCGGCATCTACATGCTCGCCACCTGGCTGGCCAACGGCGGTGCGGGCCGGCGGCCCCGCGCCACCCGGCTGCCCCCGGGGCTGCTGTTCGCGCACTTCCTGCTCGCCGCCGCCGGGCTGGTCGTGTGGGTCGTCTACCTGTTCGCGCCCCGGCCCCTGTTGGCGTGGGTGGCGCTGGTCATCCTCGCCGCGGTCGCCGCCGGCGGGCTCGCGATGCTGGCCCGCTGGATCCCGGTCTACCTCGCCCGGCACATCGTCGTGCCCGCCCCGACCGCCGGCGGCGGCACCACCGAGCCCGAGCTCGCCGCCGCCCGGACGCCGCCGGAGCGGCACTTCCCGGCCCCCATCGTCGCCGCGCACGGCCTGCTCGCGGCAACGACGCTGGTGCTCGTGCTGCTCACGGCGCTGGGCGTCCGCTGAACCGGCTTGCATTAGCCTAGGCTCACCTAAGTTCATGGCCGGCCCCGACCGAAACTCGGGCGGCCCGGCGCGCACCCGGGCAACGCGGTCCCGGGCGGGCGCCACACATCTCGCCATTCGTTCACGACTCGACACGAAGGAGACACAGGCATGCCGAAAGCCGCTGGAAGCGCCACCGCGGAGTTGGCGGTCGATGCGCGCGGCGCAACCCTCGACGCCGGTTTGCTGCTGCTGCGGGTGGTCCCGTTCGGGATCCTCACCGTGCACGGCGCACAGAAACTGTTCGGTGTCTTCGGCGGCAAGGGGCTGGAGGGGACCGCGGCCGGCTTCTCGCGGATGGGCTACGAGCCGGCGCTGTTCTTCGCGGTGCTGGGCGGCGGGGCCGAGTTCGCCGGAGGGCTGCTCCTGCTGCTGGGCCTGTTCACGCCGCTGGCGGCGGCGATGGCGTTAGGCGTCATGATCAACGCGGCCGCCGCCGTGGTCGGCAAGGGCCTGGACGCGGCCGGCCACCCCATCGTGCTCGGCGTGCTGGCCGCCGTGCTGGCGATCACCGGGCCGGGCCGCTACGCCCTCGACCAGGGCCGCCCCTGGAACCGGACGACCCGGGCGGTGGCGCTGGCCAGCATCGGCGTCGGCGTGCTCAGCGCCGTGGCCGCGCTGCTGGCGAAGGGCTGAGCCGCCGCCGCGCCGCGGTCAGGGGTGGCGGGTGGAGAGGACGCAGAACTCGTTCCCCTCGGGGTCGGCGAGCACCACCCAGCTCTGGTCGCCCTGGCCGACGTCGGCGTGCCGGGCGCCCAGGTCGAGCAGGCGGCGGACCTCCTCGTCCTGGTCCCGGTCGGTCGGGTTGACGTCGATGTGGAGCCGGTTCTTGACGGTCTTGCCCTCGGGCACCTGGGCGAACGTCAGCGTCGGCGGCACCGGGCCGGGGCGGTTCCTGCCTTCGGGCACCATGGGGGAGCCGATCGTGACCAGCCCGTCCTCCTCGTCCTGGACCTCGTAGCCGAGGACCGAGCACCAGAACCGGGCGAGGCCTCGGGGGTCGGCGCAGTCGATCGCAAGCTCGGTGAACTTACTGGCCATGTCGGACCTCCCGGGTCGGGCGGCGGGTTCGCCACAGGCCACACGCTAATGCCGGTTTGATCGACGACGCGGCGGGAAGACCCTGGCGATGGAACGCGGTAGCGACAAGCACGGACCCCGGAAGGACGACAAGCTGGCCTCGGAGCTCGACGGTCAGCTCCAGCCGAAGGGCGGGCACCGCGAGGAGTGGGCGGACCCCGAGCCTCCGGCCGACGACGATCCCGAACCAATGGAGCGACGGCGGCCCGACCCTCGGCCGGGCGGGACCTGATCGTCAACGAGTGGGGGGCGGGGCCTAGGCCGCCCGCTCCCCGTGGGTTCGGGTCGCCGTCGGTATCCGGGGGTGGCGCTGTTCGCGCAGCTCGTCGACGATCTCCTCGATGCCGTGGTAGCTGCGTAGCGGCAGGCCGAGCAGCTCGGTGACGGACGCCCCGGGCGCGCCGTAGTGCTGCGCCTCGGCGATCGCCTGCCAGCGGCGCGCCGGAAAGCTCAGCTCCGCCAGCACCTGCCGAATGTCGATCATGTCGGGCATTGTGTCGATATCCGCCATCGTGCGGTGATGCCCGCCTCATCGCGTCTCAAACCGGTCCTCAGCCGGTGAGCGCGATCGCGGCGTCGGGTTCGGAGACCTTGAACGTGAAGCTCTCTTCGAGGTAGAGGTGCACCACGTCGGCGTCGTAATGGCTGTAGCCGACGGAGAGGCCCTGGCCGACGTCGAGGTGGAAGTCGTCGCCGCGCTTGCTCAGCACGACCGCGTCGTCCAGCCCCGGCGTCCAGATCCATGGTCAGCGTCCCTTCAGGCTGCCGATTCCGAGGGAGGTGTCGGTGGGCGCGGAGTCGGCCGGGTCGGTGGATCAGGCGGGTGATGTCGTCCGGGACGGCGTCGGGCTCGTGAGCGTCCACCTGCGCATCCATGCCGGCCAGATACCCGGTTCCGGACCGGCCATGCCTCGGGCCGCGAACGGGTGGTCAGACCCGGTCGACCAGCCGTTCGCTCACCCCCGGTTGGACGCCGCTGGCCTGTGCGCAGTGCGCGCAGCAGTAGAACCGCGGCCCGACCTGCACGCCGTGCCCGACGATCTTGCAGCCGCAGTGCTCGCAGATCGGCGCCAGCCGGTGGATCGCGCACTCGAAGCTGTCGAAGACGTGCGTCCCGCCCTGGGTGCGCACCTCGAACGCCATGTCGTACTCGTTACCACATACCTCACATTGCGCCATGCCGGCCGGATACCCGGTATCCGGGCGGGTATGTCAGGGCGCGGCCAGCCGGACCGATCTCCTCACAGGACGCGGACGGCGAGGATGACCAGGTCGTCGTCGGAGGGGGCGTGGTAGGCGAGGGTGTCGCACAGCTCGTCCAGCGACCCGTCGACCGGGGCCTTGGCGGCGCGCTCGGCGAGCTCGCGCATGCCGGCGTCGATGTCCTGACCGCGCCGTTCGACCAGGCCGTCGGTGTAGACGATCAGTGTGTCGCCGGCGTCGAGGTCGATCTCGGCGTCGATCCGCTCCGGATGGGGCATGCCCGTTCCCAGCACCAGCCCGTGCGCCTGCTCCAGCCACCTCGGCGGGTGCCCGGGGCGGAGCAGCAGCGGCGCGGGATGTCCGGCGTTGGCCCAGCGCAGCCGCCAGCCGCGGCCGGTCCTGTGCAGGTGGCCGTAGATCATGGTGGCGAACGAGGTGATGGCAAGCCGGTGGGTGACGGTGTCGAGGCGGTTCAGCACGGCGGCCGGCTGCTCGGCGCGGTCGACGGCGAGCCCGCGCAGGGTGGACCGGAGCTGGCCCATCGCGGCGGCCGCCGTCATGTCGTGGCCCACCACGTCGCCGACCGCGACGGCGATGTCGCCGTGACCGAGGTTGAACGCGTCGTACCAGTCGCCGCCGATCTCGTCGGCGCCGGCGGGCTCGTAGCGCACGCTGATCCGCAGCCCCGGCACCATCGGCGGATCGGTGAGCAGGCTGCGCTGCAACGTCAGCGCGGATCGCCGGCTGTGCTGGTACGCCAGGCCGTGGCCGAGCGCGTGGCCGGCCTTCTCCGCGATCTGCCCGAGCACGGCGAGCTGCTCGGCCTTCCACGGCGCGCGCCCGGCCAGGCACCCGAACAGCACCGCCGCCACCACCTGGTTCTCGACGATCACCGGGGCGGCGGCGAGGGTGTGCAACCCGGCCAGGGTCAACGCCGCCGTGCCGGCCTGTTCGAGCCAGGGCGAGGCCGCCTCGACCGGCCCGGACACCAGCCTGCCGGCCTGGATCGCCTGGGTGAGCACGTCCTCGCGCCGCCACCGCAGCCCGTGCCGAGGGGTGGGCAGGTCGAGCCTCTCCCCGGAGCGCGCCACCACCACCCGGTCGGTGACCACGGGCAGCGGCGGTCGGATGCCGGGCGCGGTGGGGTGCACCAGCAGGTGGACCATGGCCAGGTCCGCGAGCTCGGGCACCGCCGCCCAGCCCAGCGCCCGCAGCTCGTCGGAGGGATCCAGGCTGCGGTGCATCGCCGAGGTCGCCTCCGCGAGCACGGCCAGCCGGTCGGCATGTTCGGTCAGCTCGCGGTGGGCCACCACCCGCTCGGTCACCTCGACGAGCACGACCAGCACGGGGGCCGGCGCCGTGCCGTCCGTGCCCGCGGGCGAGCAGAACACGTCGAAGTAGCGCACCTCGCCGTCCGCCCAGGCCCCCTGGACGGCCTCCTGCGGCAGGCGCTGTGGCACCCCGGTGGCCGCGACCCGGTCGGCCGCCGCGATCATCCGCTCGCCGAGCGCCACGTCGACGCCCTCGGCCACCTCGCCGAACAGGTCCCGGAAGGCACGGTTGGCGTAGGCGAGCCGCCGCCCGCTCACCACCCCGACAGCGACGGCGGCCGCATCCATGGCCCCCAACGGCTCGCCAGCGGCCTGCCAGTTGACTGACCGCTCCGCGCGGCTCACGCTGCCACACTAGAGCACCCCTGCGCACGGACCCAGCCACCCGAAGGGCTTGTACCGCTTTACAGAACAACTGTTATGTTAACGCTGTGACGGAAAGACAGGTCGCGCGGCGCGGGCGGCCGGCGGGGGACCGTGCGGCGAAGCGGGCGGAGCTGCTGGAGGCGGCCACGTCGGTGATCGCGGAGCAGGGTTACGCCAACGCGTCGCTGCGCACCGTGGCCAGGCGCGCGGGATGCACCACAGGGGCGGTGACGTACTACTTCGCGAACAAGGAGGAGCTGGTCACCGCGCTGGCCGAGAGCCAGTTCGACGGCTACGACGCGATGATCGAGGCCGCCCGCGCCCAGACCGACGTCCGCGCGCTGGTCGAGCGGTGGCTGGAGCTGACCACCGGCGACGCCCGGTTCTGGCCCGTGATGTCGCAGCTGCTCACCCACGCGCGCTACGAGCCGGCGCTCGCGGCGGTCATCGGCCGGCGCTACGCCCGCTTCCGTGACCTGTATACCTCGATGCTCGCGGCCGGGCAGGAACGGGGCACCGTCCGCGCCGACATCCCCGCCGACCTGCTCGCCGACCAGCTCAGCGCGATCGGCGACGGCTGGATGCTGATGTTCCCGTTCGAGCCCGAGCGGTTCACGCCGGGCCGGGTTCGGGCGCTGCTCGACGCCGCGCTCGCCCTGATCGCCCCGGTCGGGGGGCGTGGCGGGTCAGGGTGACGCCAGGGCCGGGGTGGTCATGTGCTCGCGCCGCTGCCGGCCGCCGCGACGGCGCGGACCTCGACGAGGAGCTCGGGCAGGGCGAGCTGGGTGACGCCGACGGCGGTCCAGGCGGGGTAGCGGTCGGGGAGGTACTCGTCCTTGATCGTGGCGAACTCGGTGACGTCGCCGCGCAGGTCGGTGTGGAAGGTGGTGAGCTCGACGATGTCGGCCAGGGTGGCGCCGGCCGCCGCGAGAACGGCCTTGAGACCCTCGAACGCGAGTCGGGCCTGGGCGGGCATGCCGTCACCGGGTGTCATGGTGGCGGGGTCGATGCCGACCTGGCCGGACACCCAGATGAGGTCGCCGACCCGGTTCGCCTGGGAGTAGTGCAGCCGGTCGTAGATCGCCAGGGTGGGGCCGGGGTTGACGAGTTGGCGCTCCATGTCAGACGACCTGACGGAAGACCGGCGCTCGGAACGGGTCGCCCTCGTTGAGCCCGGCCATCTCCTCCACGAACAGGACGCCGTTGCGGGCGAAGTGCTTGTTGGTGTCCGGGAGCGGGCGGAAGGTGGCGTCGTCGCCGAAGAAGCGCAGCACCAGGGTGTGGCGGTCCGGGCAGCGGGGGTCGGTTCCGGCGCCGCCGTGCAGTGAGCGCGGGTGCAGCGCGATGACGTCGCCGGGCTCGACGGCCCAGGTGAGCACGTCGTGGGCGGTGGGGTCGGCGGCGAGGTCGGCGTCGATGTTCGGCAGCCGGGGCAGGGCCTGGGCGCCCCACATGGGTTCGGTGGGGTCGTCGGGGTTGGCGAAGGTGGTGCCGTCGTACTGCACGCCTCGGTGCGAGCCGCGGATGATCTCCAGGGCGTTGCCCTCGGGCAGCGACTGGAAGCTGATCCAGGCGTTGGCCCAGTGGGAGCCGGCCCACGGCAGGTAGGCGGTGTCCTGGTGCCACGGGCTGCGGCCGGCCTTCCCGCCCTGTTTGAGGAAGATCTCCTCGGCGAAGTACCAGACGTGTTCCGAGCCCCACAGCTCGGCGAACAGCGTGCCCAGCGGCAGCGCCGCCGCCAGCTCGTCGAGGCGGTGCTTGGCGCGCGGGTTGGCGTTGTCGACGTGCGAGCGCTGCTCGGTCCCTTCGAACATCGACGACGCGTTCGGGCCGGGGTTCGCCACGGCCCAGTCGAACGCCTCCTTGCAGGCGGCCAGGTGCCCCTCGTCCAGGCAGTCCTTCAGCAGGACGGCACCGTCGTCACGAAACGTCGTCCGCACCGACTCGTCCATGTCCGACCCCTTCTCGTAACAGCCGTGATGAAAAATACGGTAAGGGATCGACCGCAAGGACACAACAGTCGTTATGTGAAAGTCCGGCCTCAGCGACCGGCCTGGATCGCCCGTTCGATCGCCCGGAGGGTGGACCGGACGTTGCCGATCAGATCGTGCTCGCGTCGCTGGATGATCTCGGCGGCGGCCTCCGGGTCGTCGAGGATCGCGAGGAGCACTCCGCTGCCACCGGGGCCGTGGGAGAACGTCATGCTCACGCGCGTGCCGCCGGAGGGATCGGGTTCGAGCTGGTAGCGCCAGGTGGAGGACGGGGCGCCCTCGCCGTCGACGGACCAGGAGAGGACGCGCGGCCGCGCGGCTTCCAGGATCCGCCCGGTCACCTCCCAGGTCACGTCCCCGTGCTGGTTGACGGCGCGGAACCGGGCGCCGGTCCGGGCGTGGCCCGGGTGCGCGGCCCACGCGGCCCAGCGGCACTCCGGGCTCCACTCCCCGATGCGGGGAAGGGCGGCCAGGTGGTCCCAGAGCGTCCCGGGATCGGCCGAGAGGTGCTCGCTGACCGTGAAGGTCCAGTCCTCGAGCCTCGGCGCGGGCGTCTCAGGCATCGTCTCGGTCCTTCGGGGCGGGGGTCGGCTCGTCCGTGCCACCGCCACCGGCGGCGAGCGCGGCGCGCCGGCGCCTGGCGACCGGCAGCAGCGGCGGGATGAGCAGCGCCAGCGCCACCAGCACCCAGAGCGTGATCGTGATCGGCCCGGACACCAGGATCGTCGGGTCCCCCTCGGAGAGGGTGAGCGCGCGGCGGAGCTGCTGCTCGGCGAGCGGCCCCAGGATCAGCCCGACCACCGCCGGGGCGACCGGGATGTCGGCCTGGCGCATGAGCAGGCCGAGCAGCCCGATCGCGCACAGGACGATCAGGTCCGCGGTGGTGCCGCCGGCGGCGAACGCGCCGAGCGCGGCGAACACCAGCACGCCGGCGTAGATCCCGTAGGCCGGGATGGTCAGCAGCTTCGCCCACAGCCGGGCCAGGGGCAGGTTCAGCACCAGCAGCATCACGTTGCCGACGTAGAGGCTCGCGATCAGCGTCCACACCAGCGGCCCGGACTCGCTGAACAGCTGCGGGCCCGGCTGCAGCCCGTAGGACTGGAAGGCGGTGAGGATGACCGCGGCCGTCGCCGAGGTGGGCAGGCCGATGGTCAGCAGCGGCACCAGCACGCCGGCGGCGGCCGCGTTGTTCGCGGACTCCGGGCCGGCCACGCCCTCGATCGCGCCGTGGCCGAACTCGTGCCGGTGGCGCGACAGCCGGCGTTCCAGGCTGTAGCTGAGGAAGGTGGGCACCTCGGCGCCGCCGGCCGGCAGGCTGCCGATCGGGAAGCCCAGCGCGGTGCCGCGCAGCCACGCCGGCCAGGACCGGCGCAGGTCGGAGCGGGACAGCACGGCGCGCTCGCGCAGCGGCTCCACGGTGGTGTGCCCGGTGCCGGAGCGGACGTGCCCGAACGCCTCGCTCAGCGCGAACAGCGCCACCACCACGATGACCACGTCGATGCCGTCGAGCAGGGAGGCGACGCCGAAGGTCAGCCGGGGCTGGCCGGTCTGGGTGTCGATCCCGATCAGGCCGATCGTGATTCCGACCAGCAGGCTGGCCACGCCCTTGAGCAGGTTCGGGCCGAGTAGCGCGCTGACCGTCACGAACGCCACCGCCATCAGCGCCACGTACTCCGGCGGGCCGAACCCGACGGCCACGTCGGCGACCACCGGGGCGAGGAAGCTCAGCGCGATGGTGCCGATGGTGCCGGCCACGAAGCTGCCGACCGCGGCGGTGGCCAGCGCGGCGGCCGCCCGACCGGCCCTGGCCATCTTGTTGCCCTCCAGGGCGGCGATCATCGAGGCGCTCTCGCCCGGCGTGTTCAGCAGGATCGACGTGGTCGAACCGCCGTACATGCCGCCGTAGTAGATCCCGGCAAACATGATCAGCGCGCTGGACGGCTCCAGCCGGAACGTGATGGGCAGCAGCAACGCCACGGTCAGCGCCGGCCCGATGCCGGGCAGCACCCCGACCGCCGTGCCGATGGTGACCCCGACCAGTGCCCACAGCAGGTGCGCCGGGGTGAGGGCGCCGGCGAAACCGTCGAGCAGCAACCCGAGCTGGTCCATCTAGAAACCCCACGGTCCGGTCGGCAGGCTCAGCCCGATCACCCGGTCGAAGACGAGGAAGACGATCGCGGCCAGCGCCCAGCCGTAGCCGAGCACGGTCCACCGCCGGGGAGCGCCGAGCAGCAGGGCGGCCGCCACGAACAGCCCGGTCGAGCACACCACGTACCCCAGGACCGGGAGCAGCACCGCGAACGCCAGCAGCGTGGCCACCAGCGCCGCCACCCGCAGCCACCGGCCGGCCGCCGTCGGAGCAGCGCCGAGACGCCGAAGCGCCGACCGCGCCTGCACCACCAGCCCGGCCCCGACCACGCCGAGCAGCACCCCGACCACCGTGGGCACCGCACCAGGGCCGACCGCCGCCGAGCTGTCCCGCAGCCGGGCCGCGTCGATGATCACAACAACGCCCCCGACCAGCAGCAACAGCCCGAACAGCGCCGTCGGCGGTGCCGTCTCCTTGGGCTCCGGCGGTGGTGTCGTCATTCGCTCACCTCAGACCAATCGACCGCAGCACCCGCGCCACCCGCTGTTGCTCGTCGGCCACGAACCGCTCGAACTCCGGCCCGGCCAGCGTCGCCTCGCCCCAGCCCCGCCTGGCCAGCGCGTCGCGCCACGCCGGGGTGCGGGTCATCGCCACCAGTAGCCGCTCCAGCTCGGCCTTCTGCTCCGCGCTGATGCCCGGCGGGGCGACCACCCCGCGCCAGTTCTGCAGCTCGACGTCCACGCCGCTCTCCCGCAGCGTCGGCACGTCCGGCAGCGCGGGCAGCCGCTCGGGGCTGGACACCGCCAGCGCGCGCAGCGTGCCGGCCTTGATCTGCGGGCGGATCTCCGACACGCCGGACAGCCCGGTCGTCGACCGCCCGGACAGCAGCGTGGTCAGCGCCTGCCCGCCCCCGGAGTGCGCGACATAGTTGACCTGGGCGGGGTTCGCGCCGATGGCCTGCGCGATCAAACCGGCCAGGATCTGCTCCGCGCCACCGGCCGAACCGCCCGACATGGACACCGACGGAAGGTTCGCGCGCATGGCCGCGACCAGGTCGGGCATCGTCCTGAGCGGCGAGCTCGCCGGCACGACGATCACCTGGTAGTCGGTGGTCAGGCGGAGCAGCGGGGTGGTGTCGGCCAGCGAGTTGGGCGCGCGGTTGCGCTCCACCGCGCCGATCATGATCAGGCCGGTGGTCATCAGCTCGGTCGGCTGGCCCCGGTGCCTGATGAACTGGCTCAGCCCGATGGTCCCGCCCGCGCCCTCCACGTTGTAGACCTCGGTGCGCCCGACCAGGTCGCGCAGCGCCGCCTGCATCTCGCGGGAGGTCTGGTCCCAGCCGCCGCCCGGGGCCGCCGGCGCCATGATCCGCAGCTGCCGGCCGTCCAGGACCTGCTGTCCGGCGGACCGCTCCTGCGAGGGCGAGGTCAGGACGACGGCCACCGTGGCGGCGACGGCCACCACCAGCGGCGCCCAGCTGGTCCACCGGGACAGCGGCGAACTCGATCTCGGCATGACCCGTCCACGTGACCTAGATGGGGTAATGCCGGCAAACTGTATACACGGCTGCGCCGCTGGACAAGCCGCCGAACAAGGCGTCAGATCAGCCCGCGACGGTGCTCCTGGGCTCGCTCGATGCCGTGGCGCCCGCGGTGAACCCGGCCAGGCCGAGGGCGCTGATCACCACGACGTAGAGCGCGATGGGCCAGTACGACCCGGTCGCGCCGTGCAGCGCGGCGGCGACCAGCGGGCTCAGGCCGCCGATCACCCCGGCGGCGACCGCGTAGCTCATGGACGAGCCGCTGTAGCGCAGGTGGGTCGGGAACAGCATGCTGACGTAGATCGGCACGATCCCGTAGACGATGCCGACGGCGAAGCCGATCACCGCCATCATCAGCCACGCCAGCGCGATGTTCCCGCTGTTCAGCGCGAGGAAGAACGGGAACGTGGCCGCCACCACGGCGATCGCGCCGACGATGCCGACCGGCCGGGGGCCGATCCGGTCGGCGGTGCGGGCGGCCAGGAGGACCGCGACGGCCTCGGTCACGGCGGCGATCATCACGCCGACCAGGATCTCGGTGCGGCCGTAGCCGATCGCGGACGTGGCGTAGGACGGGCCGAACACGGTGACCACGTAGAACGCGACGATCGAGCCGGCGATCGCGGCGATGCCGGACAGCACCTGGCGCGGGCTGCCGGTGACAACTTCGACCAGCGGCCGCGCCACCCGCCGCTGCTGCCGCTCGACCTCGGTGAACTCCGGCGACTCCGGCAGCCTGGCGCGAATGAGCAGGCCCACCACCACCAGCACCGTGCTCAGCAGGAACGGCACCCGCCAGCCCCAGGCGCCGAACTGCGCGTCGGGCAGCAGCGAGACCAGCGCGAACACGGCGGTGCCCAGCACCAGCCCGACCGAGGACCCCACCTGCGGCCAGCTGCCCAGGAACGCCCGCCGGTTGCGCGGCGCGTGCTCCACCGCCATCAGCACCGCGCCGCCCCACTCGCCGCCGAGCGCGAACCCCTGCGCCGTGCGCAGCGTGACCAGCAGGATCGGCGCCCACACGCCGATCGCCGCGTAGGTCGGCAGCAGCCCGATCAGCACCGTCGCGACGCCCATCATCAGCAGCGCCACGACCAGCATGTTCTTCCGCCCGAGCCGGTCGCCGAAGTGACCGAACACGAACCCGCCGATCGGCCGCGCCACGGTGCCCACGCCGAACGTGGCCAGCGCGAGCAGGGTGCCCACCGCCGGGTCGAACCGGGGGAAGAACGCGGTGTTGAAGACCAGCGCGGCGGCGGTCCCGTAGATGTAGAAGTCGTACCACTCGATGCTCGTGCCGATCAGGCTCGCGCAGGCCACCCTGGTGGGCGAGGAGTTCGGAACGGTCGTCGTCATGGGCTACCTCCCGTCCGGTGCGATAACTATCCGCGCGGGTGGAAGAGCCGTAAAACACAATCGTCTGGCGAGGCCGACGAGTTTTTCTCATGTAGGCGCGAACTCGTCCCGGCAGAAGTCGATGAACGCCCGGGCGCGCTGGGTCAGCCGCGCGGACTCGGGGGTCGCCAGCACCACGCCGACGTCGGGCACCTCGTCCCGGATCTCCAGCATGACCAGCGGCAGGTTCTCGTAGCTGACCTCGATCGAGGGCCGCTGCGCGAGCACCGACCAGCCGATGCCCCGCGCCACCAGCGCCCGGACCGACTCGAAGTCCACCGCCCGGTGCGAGACGTCCGGGGTGATCCCAGCGCGCACGAACAGCTGGGTGAACCACTCCTCGTTCGGCGGGTAGTCGATCATGATCGCCGGGTACTCGGCGACCTCGCGCAGGTAGACGGTGGGATGGGCCGCCAACGGGTGGTCGGCCGCGACGAGGATGTGCGGGCGCATCCGGTACAGCGAGATCGTGGCGATCCCGGGGCCGATGCCGATGTCGTAGGTCAGCGCCACCTCGCACAGCCCGCCGAGCAGCCACTCCTGCAGCTCGGCGGCCGATCCGTCCCGGAAGCTGATGCTCACGCCGGGGTGGCGGCGCGGCAGCTCCCGCAGGATGCGCGGCATCAGGAACGGCGTCAGCGTGGGGAAGCTGCCGATGGTCAGCCGGCCGGACAGCTCCTGGCCGAGGCTGCGCACGCTGGTCTCCAGCTCGCCCGCGTGTTCGAGCAGCCGGCGCGCCTCGACCAGCAGGTGCGTCCCGGCGGGCGTGAGCGAGAGCCCGCGCGCCTTGTGCCGCAGGAACAGCTGCGCCCCCAGCGCCCGCTCCAGCTGCGCGATGGCCAGCGACACCGCCGACTGCGAGATCAACAGCCCCTCGGCCGCGCCGGACATCGTCCCGGTGTCCGCCGCCGCGACGAAGTACTCGAGCTGGCGCAGGGTGACCCGCGTCGACCTCATGAGTTCAGTCTATCAAGGTTAGAAGATTGATGTATTTTACAAATGGCGAGGCGACGTGTTTCCGTTTCGGAATGGCGGAACTGCTGTACACCGGTGGCGTCGTATACCCGTTCGAGGACGGCAGAGCCGATCCGGTGGAGGAACTGTTGGTGCGCGACGGCAGGGTGGTGGCGTACGGGGCCGACGGCGAGCTTGCCGACCGCGCGACCAGGAGAGTCGCGCTGGACGGCGCCACCGTGCTGCCCGGGCTGATCGACACGCATCCGCATCTGCTGCATTTCGGGTCGCTGGCCGAATCGCTGGTCCCGCTGTGGGACGCCGCGTCGCACGCGGACATCGTGGCCCGGATCGCCGAACGCGCGCGGCGGACCGCGCCGGGGGAATGGGTGATGGCGAGCCCGGTCGGCGAGCCGCACTACTTCATCCGGAGATCCGCCCGCGACCTCGCCGAAGGACGGTTACCAGACCGGACGGTATTGGACCGCGCGACCGAGAACCATCCGGTGGTGATCCAGTCCTGGGCGCCGTCGCTGCCGAACGTGCTGGCGTTCAACAGCATGGCGCTGGCGAAGCTGGGAATCGACGCGTCCACCCCGGATCGAATCGGCCATGTCTGGGTGGGCAAGGACGCGGCCGGAAATCCCACCGGGCTGCTCCGGGGATCGGTCACGAACTATTACAGCTACGACGATTTCGCCCATTCGTTGTGGCGGAGGATCCCGTTCCTGAACTACGACGACCTGGTCCCGGGTACGAAGACCGCGATGCGCGCCTACAACGCGCTCGGCGTCACCTCGGTCTACGAGAACCACATGCTGGACAAGCCGCTGCTCGACGGTTACCGGGAGCTGCGCCGCCGCGACGAGTTGACCCTGCGGGTGCTCGCCTCCCAGGAGGCCGAGGCCTACGGCATGCCGTGGAGCCGGCCGCGCGAGCCCGAGGACTTCCGGCGCAGGCTCGACAGCGCCGCCGCCGAGCTGGACCTGACCGACGACTACTTCCGGTTCAACGGCCTGTCGCTGATGTGGGACGGCACCGGCGCGGTCGGCGGAGTCATGATGTGCCGCCCGTACCTGGGGCCCTACGGCGAGCGGACCGAGGGGTTCCACAACATCGCGCCGGACAAGGCCGAGCAGGTCATCCGGTTCTGTGCCGAGCGGCGGATCCGGCTCAACGTCGCCTGCATGGGGTTGAAGGCGCACGAGGAATGCCTGCCGTTGCTGGAGGCGGTCGACTCCGAACACGACATTCGCTCGCTGCACTGGGTGCTGGTGCACGCGCAGTTCATCACCGGGGAGCAGGTCCGCCGATACCGCGCGCTGGGCATGGACGTGACCACCTCGATGTCGTTCGCGTGGGGCGAAGGGCACCTCTACGCCGAGCGGATGGGCGCCGAGGAACTGGCCGACCTCAGCCCGCTGCGCCGTTTCTTCGACGCCGGATGTCATCTCGCCGGCGGCAGCGACTGGGGGCCGAAGAACGCGTTCGAGCACATCCAGCTCGCGCTCACCCACGAGTTCGCCGGCTCCGGACACCGCAACCTCGGGCCGGCGCAGCGGATCAACCGCGCCGAGGCGGTGCGGATGTGGACCTGGGACGCCGGAAAGGTGCTGCGCTGGGACGGCATCGGGCACCTCTCGCCGGGGGCGCACGCCGATTTCGTGATCGTCGACAGGGATCCGTTGACGTCCGACATCGACGACATCGGGAAAACCACTGTACTTCGCACGGTGTTCGACGGGAGAACCGTGCACGACACCGGGGAGCTTTCATGACCGTGAAATATGAGGATTACCGGAATCTCGCGTTCGAATGGCCGTGCGACGGCGTGCTGAAGATAACCATCGACCGGCCGCACCGGCACAATGCGGCCGACGAGGTGCTGCACGGCGAGCTGGTGCGCATCTGGTCGGACGTCGACGGCGACGACCGGGTCCGCGCGGTGCTGATCACGGGCCGGGGCCGCGCGTTCAGCGCCGGCGGCGACTTCGACATGATCGAGCGGAACATGACCCGGTTCGACACCCGCGCCCGGAACTGGAAGCAGTCGGCCCGCCTGGTCTACGACATGGTCAACTGCGGGAAGCCGATCGTGTCCGCGATCAACGGCGCCGCCGCCGGCGCGGGCCTGACCGTCGCGCTGCTCGCCGACGTCTCGATCGCCGCCCGGTCGGCCAAGCTGGTCGACGGGCACACCCGCCTCGGCGTGCCGCCCGGCGACCACGCCGCCATCGCGTGGCCGCTGCTGTGCGGCCTGGCCAAGGCCAAGTACTACCTGATGACCTGCGACGCGATCGACGGCGAGACGGCCGAGCGGATCGGGCTGGTGTCGCTGGTCGCGGACGACGACCGGCTGGCCGACACCGCGCTGGAGGTGGCCTCCCGGCTCGCCCAGGGCCCGCCGACGGCGCTGCGCTGGACCAAGTACGCGCTGAACAACTGGCTGCGCGCGGCCGGCCCGATCTTCGACGCGTCGCTGGCCCTGGAGTTCCTGGCCTTCACCGGACCCGAGCCGGTGGAAGGCCTGGCCGCGCACCGGGAGAAGCGGGCCCCGAGCTTCTCGCCCGACTCACCGGTCTGACAGCGCCCGTGATCGTCTCCGACATCGTCGAGCACTTCGCCGCCGCCACCCCGGACCGGACCGCCGTCGTCGACCGGGGCCGGGAGATCGGCTATGCGGCGCTGAACGAGCGCATCCGCCGCCGGGCCGCCGCCGTGGCCGGCCTCGGCGTCCGCCGGGGCGACCGGGTCGCCACCCTGTCCGCCGACCGGGTCGAGCACCTGGAACTGATCTGCGCGCTGTCGCGGGTGGGGGCGGTCTGGGTGGCGGTGAACCACCGGCTCACCCTGCCCGAGGTCGCCCACATCCTCGCCGACAGCGGGGCCGTCGGGCTGTTCTACTCCGAGGAACACCGCGAGCTGGCGCACGAGGCCGCCGCCACCGGCGGGGCGTGGGCGCGGCCGCTGCGCGACGAGCCGGCGGCGGGCCCGGGAGGGGAGCGACCGTCCGCCGGTGACGACTTCTGCATCATGTACACCAGCGGCACCACCGGGCGTCCCAAGGGCGCGGTGCTGACCCACCGGCAGTTCCTCGCCGGCGCCTACTACCTGGCGTGCGGCGCCGGCATCACCGCCGCCGACCGGATCCTGCTCGGCCCGCCGCAGTTCCACGCCGGCGGGGCGATCTACCAGTTCGCGCACCTGCTCGCCGGCGCGTCGGTGGTCCTGCTGCCCCGGTTCGACCCCGAGCTGGTCGAGCGGGCCGCCGCCGCGCACGGGGTCGGCACGCTCGGGCTGGTGCCGACGATGATGCACGCGCTGGCCGACCGTCGCCCGCCGTCCCAGGGCCGGGTGCGGCGGGTGCTCTACGGCGGCTCGCCGGTGAGCCGGTCGGTGCTGCGGCGGATGATGGCCGCCTACCCGGTCGAGTTCGTCCAGACCTACGGGCAGACCGAGGCCGGGGTCATCGTCACGATCCTGGACGGCGACGCGCACCGCGGCGCGCTGGCCGGCGACGAGCGCCTGCTGGCCTCCTGCGGGAAGCCGCTGCTCGGCTACCGGGTGCGGCTGGACGGGGTTACGGGCGGGATCGGCGAGGTCATGGTCGACTCCGAGTCCGTCATGCGCGGCTACTGGCGCCGGCCCGAGGCCACCGAGGCGGCGCTGGCCGGCGGCTGGCTGCGCACCGGCGACATGGGCAGCCGTGACGAGCGCGGTTTCCTCTACATCCACGACCGGAAGAGCGCGATGATCATTTCTGGCGGGGAGAACGTCTACCCGCTGGAGGTGGAGCGGGTGCTGGCCGAGCATCCGCTGGTCGACGAGGTGGCCGTGATCGGGGTGCCGGACGAGCGCTGGGGCGAGGTGGTCAAGGCCGTCGTGGTGTCGGCGGGACGGCGCCCCGAGCTGGCCGAGCTGCGGGAGCACTGTCGCGGCAGGCTCGCCGGTTTCAAGATCCCGAAGCTGCTCGAGCACCTGCCGGTGCTGCCGCGCAACGCCGCCGGCAAGGTGACCAAGCACCGCCTGAGCTCACATCTGGTCGGCCAGCCGGTCCGCGGCGTCGACGGCGACCTCGATGGCCCGGGCCGCGAGCGGTGACCGGGTGCGCCTGGCCGGCCAGTGCAGGTACGTCTCGCGGGCGGGCGCCGGTTGCAGTTGGTGCACACGCAGCCGGTCGTCCGACCAGGCGCCGGTGCCGCGCAGGGCCAGCCAGGGCAGCACCGCCGAGCCGATGCCCGCCCGCACCATCGCCAGGATGGTCTCGTGGCCGGTGGTTCGGAACACGATCCGCGGCCGCCCGCCGTGGCCGGCGAGCTCGCGTTCCAGCCAGGTCTGGTGATAGGTCGGCGGCCAGGCGACCATCGGAGCGTCGTCGAGCAGCGGCACCGGCACCGGTCCGTCGGGGAACGCGCCGGCGCCGGCCACCAACAGGTACGTCTCGTCGAACAGCTTGACGCTCTCGACGTCGCCCTCGATCCGGCCGTCGAAAAACAGCAGGTCGAGGTCGCCGATGTGCGGACTCTCCGGCCGCACCTCGGACAGCCTGATGTCGCAGCCGGGGTGCTCGTCCAACAGCCGGCGCACGACGGCCGGCAGGATCAGGTTGGACACGCCGGGGAAGGTGCCGATGTCGATCCGGCCGTTGCCCGCCCTGAAGCGGTCGACGGCGTCGGCCAGCGCCTCCGACTTCGCCAGCAGCTCGCGCCCGTGGGCCAGGACCACCTCGCCGAGGGGAGTGATCCGCACCGGCCTGGGACCCCCTGGCCGATCGAAGACGGAACCGCCGACGGCCTTCTCCAGCGCCGCGATCTGCTGGCTCACCGACGACTGGGTGTAGCCGAGCCGACCCGCCGCCCGCCCGAACGTGCCCTCCTCGGCGATCGCGGCCATCGTCCTCAGATGGCGAAGCTCGACGTCGGCCATGACACCAGAGCATAAAACGATCGAACCAATCGTCAGGCATCGCTATTCGTAATGGATCGCACGGCGCCACCGGTGACGCGCAGCAGCTCGAGCTTGCCCGCGTCCGCGCTCCCGCCCGCCGCCGTGTACGTGACCACACGCAGGTCGGCACCGGGAACGACGAGCACGTCACAGTCGAGCCGGATGTCGCCGACCTCCGGGTGCCGGATCGTCTTCCGCTCGCCGGCGTGCGGGGCCGCCGTCGCGGTGGCCCAGTAGCGGGCGAAGGCCCCTGACGACCCGAGCAGCCCCTGGACCCGGCGCCGGAGCCGGGCGTCCGAGGGGTAGCGGGACGCGGCGTCCCTGAGGTCGGCGACGATCGACGCGGCGAAGGCGTCCGCGCCGCGCTCGGACCACACCAGCCGCGACGCCGCGCGCCCGGTGCCGTCGCCGAACAGCGCGGCGGCCAGGTTCCGCTCGGCGGCCGGGACCTCGGGCGGGTCGCCGAGCAGGGCGCTCCACATGTCGTTCCACCACGCCAGGGTCCAGTCGGCGGTGAACACCCCGACCGGAACCTCGCCGAGGCGCGCGGCCAGCCGCTGGATGCTCGCCGGCACGTGCGCGCTGATCGTCCCGTCCTGTGGCGGGAGCAGGCCGGCGGCGCGGAACAGCTGGTCACGCTCGGCGCGGGACAGCTGCAGCGCGCGGGCCAGGGCGCCGACGACCTGCGCCGACGGGTTCGTCGCGCGGCCCTGCTCGAGGCGCAGCACGTAGTCGACGGACAGCCCCGCGAGCTGGGCGAGCTCCTCGCGCCGCAAGCCGGGGGATCGGCCGCGTCGCCGCGCGGCGCATCCTGGCCGAGTCGCCGGACACCCACCTCGTCGCGGTGGCCAGGGACGCGGCCGGTGCCCGGCTCGCGTTCGGCGGGTCCTCGGTCACCCACGTCGCGGCCGACCTCGGGTCGCTGCGCGGCGTGCGGGCGGCCGCCGCGCGCATCCGGGAGCTGCTCGACGCCGGCGAGCTGCCGCCGCTGCGCGGGTTCGTGGGCAACGCCGGCGTCCAGTACACCAACGCGCTCACCGAGACCGAGGACGGACTCGAGGCCACCTTCGCGGTGAACGTGCTGGCCAACCACCTGCTCGTCCGGGCGTTGGGCGGCCACTTCGGCACGCCGGCGCGCGTGGTGATCACCGTCAGCGACACCCACTTCGGGGATCTCCGGCACAACCTGGGCCTGGTGCCCGGCCCGGCGTGGTCGGCGCCGGAGGTGCTGGCCCGCCCGGGCGCGTTCGCCCGGCCCACCACCGCGACCGCCGGCAGCACCGCGTACTCGACCAGCAAGCTGGCCGCCATCTACCTGGTGCACGAGTACGCGCGCCGGCTGCCCGGGATCGATGTGATCGCCTACAACCCGGGTTTCGTGCCCGGTACCGGCCTGGCCCGCAACGCCGGCCCGCTGGCCCGGTTCGCGATGCGCCGCCTGCTGCCGGTGATGGCCCGCACGCCGCTCGCGACCGGCCAGGACGCCGCCGGCCGCCACCTCGCCGACGTCGTGCTGGGCCGCACACCCGCGCCGACCGGCTCCTACGTGGACCGGCACCGGGCGGCCCGCTCGTCGGACGAGTCCTACCACCCCGAACGCGAGCGCGAGCTGTGGGACGCCGCCGAGCGGCTCACCGCTTCCTACCCGAGCCGACCGTGCCACGGCTGTCACGGGTGAGTAGCCTCGCCCGCGTGCGGCGGTGTTCGGTGGAGTCGGCGTGGGCCCCGTTCGCGGGGCGGCGTCGGTCCGGGGCAACCCCGGGCAGCAGGTACTCAGCACCGCATGGCGTCCCGCGCGCGACCGCACGGTTGGTGCCCCGGCGCGCGGATGACAGGGAGAACCGGTCCTCCGACGCCGCCGCACACCGATGGCGGTGAACTGGCTGTCGTTGGCGCAGCGCGCGCTCGACGGGCCCTGGCTGCAGGGACCGCTGGCGGAACGGCTCGGCGACGAGCTCGACCCGGCCGCCGCCGAACGGCTCGCCTCCGCCGTGCTGGCGCACCGGCCGAGGATGCCCTGGACCGAGCAGGCCCGGTTCGCGCGGGAGCTGGCGGAGATCCCGGACGTGGTCGCCGCCCTCGCGCCGGGCAACGGCCGAGGCCCGAGGGTGCTGGTCTCTCCGGAGTGGCGGCCGGTCTGGCGCTGGCCGGTGCCGGAATGGACCACCACCGAGCACCTCGCCCACGCGCTGGACCTCACGCCGGGCGAGCTGGCCTGGTTCGCGGACTCGCGCGGTTGGCTGCGGCGGCACCGCGGCGGTCCGCTGCCGCACTACCGTCACCGCTGGCTGCGGACCCGAGGCGGCGTGCCCCGGCTGTTGGAGGCGCCCAAGCCCCTGCTCGCCGAGCGCCAACGCCGGCTGCTGCGCCACCTGCTGCGGGCGATACCCACCCACCCGGCCGCGCACGGGTTCGCCAGGGGCCGCTCCGTCCTCACCTTCGCCCGCCCGCACGCCGGGAAGGACCTGGTCCTGCGGTTCGACCTGGAGGGATTCTTCAGCTGCATCGGCGCGGCCAGGGTGGCCGGGCTGATGCGGTGGGCCGGCTATCCGGGCCCGGTGGCCACCGCGCTCACCGGGCTGATGGTCACCGCGACACCGCCGCCGGTGCTGCGCGAGGCCCCGCCACCGGCCGGACCCGGACAGGTGGACGCCCGACGCCGGCTGCTGACCCGTCTCGCCGGGACCCACCTGGCCCAGGGCGCGCCGAGCTCCCCGGCGCTGGCCAACCTGGTCGCCTACTCGCTGGACCGCCGGCTGAGCGCCCTGGCGCGAGAGCGTGGCCTGGCCTACACCCGCTACGCCGACGACATCGCCCTGTCCGGGGACCACGCCACCTCCGTCCCGGCGCTGCGGCGCGCTGTCTCGCGGATCGCCCGCGACGAAGGTTTCCGCATCCGGGCGGACAAGACCCGGGTGATGCCCTCGCACCGGCGCCAACGCCTGACCGGCCTGGTGGTCAACGCCGAGCCGGCGGTGGCCCGCGACGAGTACGACACGCTGCGGGCGCTGCTGCACAACTGCGCACGCACCGGCCCGACGGAGCAGAACAGAACCGGGCACCCCGACTTCGCGGCGCACGTCCGAGGGCGCATCGCCTGGGTCGCCGCGACCCATCCCGGGCGCGGCGAGAAGCTGCTCGCCCAGTACCGCGCGATCCGCTGGCCCACACCATCGTGACGGCCGATCGAGGTAGCATGACCTCGGCTAGTCCTTCCAGGTGGAAATATTGGATAGTGCGCCCGTCGTTGATCGGCCCGAGGAGCCTGTGACATGGGAGATGACCGTCCCGAGCCGAGGGCGGACCTGCTGGCCAAGATCGATGCGACCAAGCAGCACCCCGCCCGGGTCTGGAACTACTGGCTGGGCGGCAAGGACAACTACCCGGTCGACCGGGAGGCCGGGGAACAGTTCGCGTCCCTCTATCCGGAGATCCGCAAGGCGGCGAGGGAGTCCCGGCAGTTCCTGATCCGGGCGGTGCGGTTCCTGGCCGGCGACATGGGCGTCCGCCAGTTCCTGGACATCGGCACCGGGCTCCCGACCATGCAGAACACCCACGAGGTCGCCCAGTCCGTCGCGCCCGAGTCGCGAATCGTGTACGTCGACAACGACCCGCTCGTGCTCGCCCACGCCCGCGCGCTGCTCACCAACACCACGCCCGAAGGCGTGACCACCTACGTCGACGGCGATGTCCGGGAACCGGACCTGATCCTCTCCGACGCCCGCAACGTGCTGAACTTCGAACGGCCGACCGCGGTGCTGCTGCTCGGCATCCTCGGCCACGCCGCCCAGACCTTCGAACAGGCCCGGTCCATCGTCAACCGCCTGCTCGACGCCGTGCCGTCAGGCAGCTATCTCGTGATCCTGGACGGCGTCGAGATCGGCGACGATGGCCTCCGCGAGGCGACGGCGCTGCATCAGTACCGCCTGACCACCCCCGACGAGTTCCGGTCCTACTTCCGCGATCTCGATGTGGTGGACCCGGGCCTGGTCCGCGTCAACGAATGGCGCCCGTCGGAGGACATCCACATCGGCACCTTCGAGCCGACCCGAGGCAGTTTCGCCTGCGTGGGACGCAAACCCTGATCCTCAGCGTTTGAACGCGTCCTTGACCTTCTCGCCGGCCTGCTTGAGGTTGGCCTTGAGCTGGTCGACGTGGCCCTCGGTCTCCAGCTCGGGGTCGCGCATGGACCGGCCCCTGTTCTTCTTGATCTTTCCCTTGAGCTCGTTGGCCTTGTTCTTGATCTTGTCGCCGGTACCCATTGTTCTTCACATCCTTTGAGGTGAGCGTTCCCGAACAGGCGGGATCAGCGTGGGCGGTCGGGGCGCGGAGGCGGGGCCGGTTACCCGGCCCGTCGGCGATCGCCGGTGTGCTCGACGCTGTGCTCGTACTCCGGGCCGAACCGTTCCCGCAACCGCTGGGTACGCCGGTACCGCGCGGTGTAGAAAGCCCCTGTGGCCAGCGCGATCACGACCACGGCCGCAAGGATGATCACAAGTGTCAAGGTGGCGTTACTCATGCCGACAGGTGCCCGGTGACCGGTCGGCCAAACAGGGCCGGCCGGCATTTCGGGCTTGCATCCGGTACCCGGGTACGGGCTTACCGTCGCGGTATGAGCGCTGAACATGCGGCCGGGCCGATGTCGTGGGCGTCGGAGGCGTGCACGTTGCCGACTTCGGAGCAACCGTTGCGAGAGGCCGAGTTCGACGAGCTGTTCGCCACCGCGGTGCGTGGCATCGAGCGGCGCGGGCCCGGGCTGCTGCGGCTGGAGCTCGACCCGACCGAGCCGGCGGCGGTGTCCTCGGCGGGGCTGCTGGCGCGCGAGACGAGCTGCTGCTCGTTCTTCACCTTCACCCTGACCGCCAGCGGCGGCAGGTTGATCCTGGAGGTCGGCGTGCCGTCGGGCCGGGTCGAGGTGCTCGACGGTCTCGCCGAGCGTGCCGCCGCGATGCAAAGCCGCTGGTCATCACCCGTGAGTGGTTAGCGTTGCTATGACAACGCTAACCACTCACGGCTTCTGACCAGCGGGTTTCACGAGCGGCTCGGTGGGGGCCAGTTCGTCCGCGAACTCGGCGAGGAAGCGGTCGATCATGGCGGTCTCGTACGGGTCGAGGACGTGGCGGGGGCGGCGGCAGGTCGCGGTGGCGGTGAGGCCGCGGCGCCGGGAGATCAGCTTCTCGGCGGCGATGATCAGCTCGACGTGCTGGAGCCAGTACGAGAGGTAGGGGAGCAGGCGCCGGTGCAGGTGCTCGGCCGCGTCGGCGCGGCCCTGCTCCCAGTCGCGCCAGATTCGCTGGTAGAGCTCGGTGAACGAGCAGCCGGGCTGGACGCCGACCGCGCCGCGGCGCAGGGCGTCGGGCAGCTGCAGCCCGCCGTAGCCGATCAGCGAGGGGATCGGGAGGTCGCCGGCGAGCAGGTCGGTGACCATGCGGCCGGGCGGGGTGGACTCGACCTTGACGCGGTGGAGGTTGTCGTGCTCGCGGCGCAGCGCGGCGATGGTCGCGGCGGTCAGCGCGGTGCCGGTCTGCGCGGGGGCGTACTGCAGCACGACCGGCACCGGATGGACGGCGTCGAGCACCGAGGCGATGTGCGCGCGGACGGCGTCGGGTGCCGGGCCGAGCAGGTGCGGCGGGAGCAGGTTGATCGCATCCGCGCCCGCGCGGACCGCGTCGACCGCGGCGGCGACCGCGAGGACGGTGGCGTGCTCCGGGACCGAGATGATCGCGGCGACGTCGGGCCGGTCGCGGGTGCGGGCGAGCAGGACGTCGCGCAGCGTGATGCGCTCGTCGCCGCCGAGCTTGTGGAACTCGGAGGCGAACCCGGGGAACATGACGCTGCTCACCCCGGTGCCCAGCACGTGGTCGACGAGCCGGCCGAAGCCCTCGGCGTCGATGTTCTCGTCGTCGTCGAACGGCACCTCGAGGACGGGGCTGACACCCCGGATCAGGTCGGCGGGGTTCATGGTCTCCATCCGAGCTCGTGGGAGATGGTGCTGGTCACGGCCCGAAGCTGGGGCAGCAGCGGTTCGAGCGCGGTGAGGTCCGCGCGCGCCTTGAGCGAGGTGACGGACACGGCCGCCATCACCTCGCCGGTGGCGTCGCGCACCGGCATGGCGATGCAGTTGACGTAGTCCTCGAACTCCCCGTCGTCGACGGACCAGCCGCGCTCGCGGACGGCGTCGAGCTCGGCGAGGAACGCGGCCCGGTCGGTGATCGTGGTGTCGGTGTGCCGTTCGAACGTGCAGTGGGCGAGCATGGCCTCGACGCGGTCGGCGGGCAGGAGCGCGAGGATGGCCTTGCTCACGCCCGCGGTGTGCAGGGACACGGGCAGGCCGATCTGCGAGTACAGGCGCACCGAGCGTGGCGGTTCGAGCTTGTCGGCGTAGACGATCTGGTCGCGTTCGAGCACCGCCAGGTGCACGGTGTGGGTGGTGGCGCGGCACAGCTCGGTCAGGCACGGGCGGGCCACCTGGGCGAGGTCGAACTGGTCGAGCGCCTGCTGGGCCATGCCGGCAAGGCGGTAGCCGACGCCGTAGCGTCCATCGCCCCGGCGGCGCACCAGCCCGCGCTCGGCCAGGGTCTCGAGCAGCCGCAGCGCCGTCGACCGGTGGACGCCGAGCATCTGGGCGACGTCGGACTGCGTGCGCGGCTCGATGCAGACGTACTCGAGGATCTCGATGGCTCTGGCAACGGTCTGGGACATGCCCTGGTTCCTCCGACGGAGCTTGACACCGACTCCGGCGCGCACCGAGACTAGCGAATAGCGCAATCGGTGTGCAACATATGCAACAAGGCTGGAAGGGTCGGATGGGCGGACTGGTGGATCGACCCGACACCGCGGGGTTGGAACGAACGACCATGCGTCGGGTCGCGCGGCGGCTGATGCCGTTGATCGTCGTCTGCTACCTGATCGCGTACATCGACCGGTCCAACGTGTCGATCGCGGCGCTGACGATGAACCAGGACATCGGGCTGACGGCCGCCGCGTACGGCCTGGGCGCGGGCCTGTTCTTCGTCACCTACATCATCTTCGAGATCCCCAGCAACCTCGCGCTGCACAGGTACGGGGCTCGGCGCTGGATCGCTCGCATCATGATCACCTGGGGGATCGTGACCGCCTGCATGGCGCTGGTGGTCGGCGAGAAGTCCTTCTACACGGTCCGGTTGTTGCTCGGAGCCGCCGAGGCCGGCTTCACCCCCGGCATCATCTTCTACCTGGCGCAGTGGTTCCCGAGCAGGCACCGGGGCCGGGCGATGAGCCGGTTCTACATCGGCGCGGCGCTGGCCACCGTCATCGGCGCGCCGCTGTCCGGGCTCGTGCTCGATCTCGACGGCCTGCTGCACATCGCGGGCTGGCAGTGGCTGTTCGTCATCTCCGCGCTGCCGGCGGTGGTGCTCGGGTTCGTCGTGCTCTACCGCTTCACCGACCAGCCGTCGCAGGCGCACTGGCTGCCCGCCGAGCAGCGGGCCTGGCTGGTCGACACGATGACCCGCGAGCAGCGCGAGGTCCGGTCGGCGCGGAAGTACTCGGTCATGGGCGCGTTGCGCAACCCGGGAGTGCTGCTGCTGGCGACGTTCTTCTTCCTGTACTCGTTCAACAGCATCGGGCTCACGCTGTGGATGCCGCAGGTCATCAAGGGCACCTTCGGCCACCCGAGCAACCTCGAGACCTCGCTGCTCACCGCCGTCCCGTACATCTTCGCGGTCGTGTTCATGCTCGTCGTGGGACGGCGGATCGACCGGGGCGGCAGCCACCACCTGCACATGGCCGTGCCGATGGCGGCCGCCGCGGTCCTGCTCGTGGGCAGCGTCATGGCCGGCCAGTCCGTCGCCGGGTTCCTGCTGCTCGCGGTCTCCACCGGCGTCGCGTGGTCGGCCGTCCCGGCACTGTGGGCCACGGCCACCGCGTTCACCAGCGGCATCGCCGCCGCGGCGGCCGTTGCGTTGATCAACTCGACGGCCAACATCGCGGGCCTGGCCGTCCCCCCGCTGATCGGGCGGGTGCACGAGGCGACCGGCACCTTCGTCGCGCCACTGATCATCATCGCGGTGGCGATGCTGGTCGGAGCGGTCGTCGCCCTGGTCTCGGCCAGGTTCACCGGCCGGGGCGGACTCGCCCGGTCGGCCGGCTGACCGTCAGGATCCGCCGGCCGTCCAGTGGTCGAGGTTCTCCTCGCGGGTGGGCGCGCGGCCGGGTGGGGCGGCTGTGTCGGTGTCAGGGTCGGTGTCGAGCATGCCGTCGAGGGCGAGCTGGAGGTAGCGATGGGCCAGCTCCCGGTCCCGCGCCGGCTCGCCGAACATCGGCCGGGCGTGCAGCGTGACCACGAGGGCGAGGTCGATGGCGGTCAGCCCGGGTCGTAGGTAGCCGGCCGCGGCCAGCACCTCGCCCAGGGCCGCGTGGGTGGCGTCCGCCGCGTCCACCAGCTCGGCCTCGGAGGCGACCTGGCCGGCCAGGCCGAACAGGATGCTGGCCGGCGAGTCCAGGTAGCGGTGCATGAACCGGACGAACCCTTCCGGGCCGCGCCGTACCCGCGGCAGGTACTCCTGGACCAGCTCGCGCGCCTCGGCCATGCCGGTCAGGCACAGCGACCGCACCAGGTCGTTCTTGCCCCGGTACCTGCGGTAGAGCGAGCCCTGGCCGACGCCGGCACGGACGGCCACCTCCGACATCGGGGCCCGCGGGTTCCGGGACAACACCTCGGCGGCCGCGATCACGATCTTGCGGTCGTTGTCGGCGGCTTCGGGCTCACGGCCGCGCAACCCTCGGGCGGTACTGGTCACGGATCACAGCCTATCCGAACGGACAAGATCTGTCCGATCAGCTACCTTGAGCGGACAGAAGTTGTCCGATCGAGGGGAAGTCATGTCCGACAGGATCTCCGGGCGCCGGGCCGGCGCCCTCACGCTGCTGGCCTCGGCGCAGCTCATGTTGGTGATCGACAGTTCGATCGTGAACGTGGCGTTGCCGTCCATCGAGGCGGACCTGCACATGACGGCCGGGCAGCTGTCCTGGGTGGTGAACGCCTACGTGCTCGCCTTCGGCGGGTTCCTGCTGTTGGGCGGGCGGCTCGGCGACCTGGTCTCGCGCCGCCGGCTGTTCATGGTCGGCCTCGGGCTGTTCGCGGCCGCGTCGCTGCTCGGCGGGTTCGCCCAGGCCCCGGCATGGCTGTTCGCCGCGCGCGCCGCTCAGGGGCTCGCCGCCGCGCTGACCTCACCGACCGCGTTGTCGCTGCTCACGACCACGTTCCCGGAAGGTCAGGGCCGCGGCCGGGCGCTCGGGGTGTGGGGAGCCGCCATCGGCGCGGGCGGTGCCTGCGGGGTCCTGCTGGGCGGGCTGCTGACGAGCTGGCTGGGTTGGCAGTGGGTGCTGTTCGTCAACGTCCCGGTCGGGCTGGCCGCGATCCTGCTCACGCCCGCGCTGCTGCCCGAGCAGGCCGGGCGGCGCGGGGCGACCGGGATCGACCTCCCGGGGGTGGTGGTCGCCACGGGTGGGCTGGCCCTGCTCGTGTTCGGCCTGGTCGACGCGGAGCGCACCGGGTGGCTCACCGCGCCCACGGTGGGTCGGCTGGCCGGCGCGGTCGCCCTGCTCGCGGTGTTCGTCGTGATCGAGAAGCGGGTGGCCGCGCCGCTGGTGCCGCTCTCGATCTTCCGGAACAGGCAGCTCAGCGGCGCGAACGCGGTCAACCTGCTGCTGAACATGACCCTGCTGGCGATGTTCTTCTTCATCGCGCTGTACCTGCAGCGGGTGCTCGGTCTCGGCGCGCTGCTGGCCGGCGTCGCCTACCTGCCCCTGACCGTCACCATCGTCGCGGCGGCACAGCTGGCCGGGCGCGTGATCGGTCGCTTCGGAACCCGCACCGCCCTGGCCGGCGGCCTGGTCACGCTCACGGTCGGGCTGGCCTGGTTCGCCGCCATCGACGCGCGCGGCAGCTACCTGGTCGACGTGCTCGGACCCTCGCTGCTGTGCGGGGCCGGCATGGGGCTGTCCCTGGTCGCGGTGACGGTCGCGGCGACCTCACGGGTCGAGCCGCGCCACGCCGGGCTCGCCTCCGGCCTGGTCAACACGACCCAGCAGATCGGCGGCGCGCTGGGCCTGGCCGTCATCGCCGGCGTCGCCACCGCGTACACCACCGGCCCGGGCACCGGCGAGCTCGTCGCCGGCTTCCGCGCCGGGTTCCTGCTCGCCGCCGCCATCGCCGCTGCCGCCGCCGGACTCGGCCTGGTCGCGCTGCGCGGCCCGGCCGCCGTCGGATCGCAACCCACCTAGGGCCTTTCCCGGAAACCGCAACATTGCTTGCTCGCGGGGGGTCGGGCTTCGCATGATCTGTGGTGTTCGAAATGGGCGGTGTCGATGAGGAGAATTGCATGACCAGCGGTGCACAGGTGACTTCGGCGCTTCGGCGGCCCACGGTGGTAGCGGCCGATGGCGGTCGACGCGTGGCCTCGGTCGGCAACATCTACCGATACCTGGCCATTGGCGAGCAGACCAATGACACCTACGCGCTTTTCGAGGTGACTCTGCCCGTCGGCGAGGGCGCGCCCATGCATGTGCACAGCCGGGAGGAGGAGGCCTTTTTCATCCTGGAAGGGGAGGTCGCCTTCTACAGCGAGTCGTCGTGCACGCGCGCCACGCCGGGGATGTTCCTCAATTTCCCGGTGGGGGTGGAGCGCGGTTTCCGCAATGAGACCGACGGCGCCGCGCGGATGTTGGTTCTGGTGGCCCCGGCGGGGTTGGAGGGCATGATGCTCGAGGACGGCGTCGAGCTGGAGGGACCCGACGACGTCCCGCCGCCCATCGCGACCGAGGCGCGGGAGTGCCCCCTGGCCGCCGCCCGCTACGGCATCACGCTCGTTCCCGGTGCCCTGCCCGGTGCCTGAGGTCAGCACCGACGGCGGTGTGGTCGTGGCGAACGACCAGCGGGCGGCCGACGCCGGGGCGTTGATGTTGTCTCGCGGCGGCAACGCCGTGGACGCCGCGGTGGCGACGGCCTTCGCGTTGGCGGTCACCGAGCCGTTCCTCAGCGGCCTCGGCGGTGGGGCGTGGATCGTCGGACACCACGGTCCCACCGCCGCGCCCTTCGAGGTCGCCGGCGCGATCACCGCTCCCGCCGCCGCCCGGCCGGACATGTTCGCCCTGGCCGGCAGCGACGATCCGGTCGGCTTCTACGGCTGGCCCAAGGTCGTCGACGACGCCAACATCCTCGGCGCGAGGTCGATAGGGGTGCCCGGCGCGGTCGCCGCGCTGTGCCTGGCCCACCGGCGCCTCGGCGCACTCGACCTGCCCACGATCATGGCCCCCGCGATCTCGCTGGCCGCCGACGGGCACGAGGTGGACTGGTTGGCCTCGGCGTTGACCACGTCGGCCGCGCCCGAGCTGGCCCGCTTCGAGTCCAGCGCCGAGGTGTTCCTGCCCGGCGGGCTGCCGCTGCGCGGGCCGGTGATGGGCACCGGGGACCTGCTGCGCCAACCCGCCCTGGCCCGCACCCTCGACGCGATCGCCGCCGGCGGGGCGGCCGCGTTCTACCGAGGCACCGTCGCCGAGCGGCTCGCCGAGTCCATCCGGGAGCTCGGCGGCATCCTCTCGGCGGCCGACCTGGCCGACTACCGGGCACGGTGGGCCGGCCCGACATCGGTGCGCATCGGCGACGCCGAGCTGCTCGGCGCGCCGAACACGGGGTTCCCCACCGCCGTCGAGATGCTGCACGCCATGGCCCGCACGCCGCCCGAACAGGACCCGGTCGTCGGCTGGGCGACGGCGATGGGCAGCGCGTTCCGGCGCCGGCTCGAGCCCGCCGCGGCGCGCAGCGGGTGCACCTCGCACGTGACGGCCGCCGACTCCGCCGGCACGGTGGTGTCGCTGACCCAAACTGTGCTGGACCTGTTCGGGTCGCGCTACCTGGAGCCGCGCACCGGGGTGCTGCTCAACGACGGCATGCTGTACTTCGACCCACGTCCCGGTCGGGCGAACAGCGTGCGTCCCGGGCTGGCCGGGCTCGCCGCGGTCACGCCGATGCTCGTTCGCCGTGCGGGCGAGCCGGTGGCCGCGCTCGGCGCCTCCGGCGGGCGGCGCATCATCACCGCCGTCGCGCAGGTCACCCACCGGCTGCTGGCCGGCCAGTCGATCACCGACGCCCTGGCGGCCCCGCGCATCCACGCGGAGAGCGGGACGGCCTGGGTCGACCCACGCCTGGGCTCGGCCGCGCCGCTGCTGCGCGAGCGTGGCTGGCAGGCGGTTGTCGTCGGCGAGACGCCCACCACGTTTCCGTACGCGCGGGCCAACGGAATCGACCGCCGGGGCGAGGGATGGCGCGCGGCCGCCGACGCGTTGAAGCCGTACGGACTGGCCACCGAAGGAGAAGGACGAGAATGACTTTACGCCTACCCGAAGGCAAGCGGCTCGCGGTGAACATCGGTGTCGATTTCGACGCCCAGTGCGCCTTCAACGGGGTGATGGGCACGCTCAGCCCGTCCATTCTGTCGCGCGGTGACTTCGATGTCGAAGTGGGCACGCCCCGGCTGCTGGCGCTGTTCGCGAAATACGACATCAACACGACCTGGTGCGTGCCGGGCCACACGCTTGTCACGTTTCCCGACGCCGTGCGGCGGGTCCTCGACGGGGGGCACGAGATCGCCGCGCACGGCGCCTATCACGAGGCCGTCACCGGGCTGAGCGAGGCCGAGGAACGGCGGTTGATGGACCTCCAGCTGACGCAACACGACAAGATCGTCGGGCGGCGACCCCGCGGCTACCGCTCACCGTCCTGGGACTTCTCGCAGGCCACGCTGGGGATTCTGGAGGAGTACGGGTTCGACTGGGACAGCTCGCTGATGGGCAACGACTTCTTCCCCTATCGGCCGCGTCCGGTGGTCACGCACCGGGAGCGCGCCAACGAGTTCGGGCCGCCCAGCCGGGTCCTGGAGCTGCCGGTGTCGTGGTTCATGGACGACTTCCCGGCGATCGACCACGTGCCCGGCGCGCTGCAGGGGCTGATGTCCACCGACGGGGTCTTCGCGCGCTGGCGCGACACCTTCGACTACGCCTACGCCAACGCACCCGGCGGCATGGTCACGCTGACCGTGCACGGCCTGGTCAGCGGCCGCGCCCACGCGATCATGATGCTCGAACGGTTCATCCGGCACGTCGCCGAGCACGACGGGATCTGGTTCACCGGCCTCAGCGACATCCACGACCGCTGGCGGGACTAGATCGTCCCCGGGGCCGCCAGGTCGGTGGTGATGCGGTGGTAGGTGCCGGTGGACACCATGCCGCCGTCGACGACCAACTCGGCCCCGTTGATGTACGACGCCTCGTCGGAGAGCAGGAACGCGATGGTGCCGGCCACCTCCGACGAGGACGCGGCCCGCCCGGCCGGTACCGCGCGCAGGCTCACGTCCACGAACCGGGGGTCCCCGGAGTTCAGCAGCGGGGTGTCCACCAGCCCGGGGTGCACGGAGTTCACCCTGATCTTCTTGGCGGCGAACTCCAGCGCGCCCGTCTTCGACACGCCGCGCACGCCCCACTTGCTCGCCGCGTACGCCGCCGAGAAGTAGCCGAGCATGCCGGCGATGGACGAGACGTTGACGACCGAGGCGCCGCCCGCCCGCTCCAGCGGCCCCGCCAGGTACTTCATGCCGTAGAAGACGCTGGAGAGGTTCACGCCCAGCACCCGGTTCCAGTCCTCGACGCTGGTGTCCGCGATACCGGCGCGCATGCTGACCCCGGCGTTGTTCACCAGGCCGTGCACGGCACGGTCGCCGACGGCGTCGACCAGGCGTTCCCACCCGAGCGGGTCCGCGACGTCGAGACGGTGGACGCGGCAGTCGCCGCCGTCGCGCCCGATCTGGTCGGCGACGACGTGGGCGGCATCGGTGTCGATGTCGGCGGCCCAGACCGAGGCGCCCTCGGCGGCCAGGCGGACCGAGACGGCGCGGCCCAGCCCGCTGCCCGCACCGGTGACGACGATCGTGCGGCCCGCGAACCGCTCGGACCTGGGCGTTGTACTCACAGCGGCGAACTCCGTTCGGCGTGGTGTCCCTGGCGAAGGAAGTATCCGGCCGTCGCCGTCACGTCGCCCGGTGTCGATCGGCCGGGCCGTGGTTCGTATAGGAGACGAGGAGCTCGACCCGATCACACGAGGAGGCATCGATGTCTGAGCCGAAGGTCCTGCTGGACGGCCTGGGAATCCCCGAGTCGCCACGGTGGCACGAGGACCGGCTGTGGTTCTGCAACTGGATCGACCGCGAGGTCGTGGCCGTCGACCTGGAGGGCAGGTCCGAGGTCATGGCCACCCGAGAGCCCGACAGCCACCCGATGGGCTACTCGATCGCCTGGCTGCCCGACGGCCGGCTGCTGGTGACCGGGGACAAGCTGCGGCGCCAGGAGCCCGACGGGTCGCTGGTCGTGCACGCCGAGCAGCGCGCGAACGAGATAGTGGTGGACGGCCGGGGCAACATCTACCTCAACGGCGCGGACTTCAACTTCGTCGCGGGCGCGCCGCCCGAGCCCGGCTACATCAAGCTGGTCACGCCCGACGGCCGACTCCGCCAGGTCGCCGGCGACATCCAGTTCCCGAACGGAATGGTGATCACCCCCGACGACCGGACACTGATCATCTCCGAGTCGTTCGCCGGATGCCTCACCGCGTTCGACATCGACGCCGACGCGGGGCTGTCCCACCGCCGGGTCTTCGCCAAGGGGGTCAGCCCGGACGGCATCTGCCTCGACGCCGAGGGCGCGGTCTGGGTGTCCACCGGCGTCTCGTCGATCGCCCGCGTCGCCGAGGGCGGCCGCATCCTGCAACGCGTCGAGCTGGGACCGAACCGGGCACCGTTCGCGTTGATGCTCGGCGGCCCGGACCGGCGGACCCTGTTCATCCTGACCGCCGAGTGGCGGGAGGCCGACGACCACGTCGCCAACCTCGCGCGGCTGACCAACGGCCCCCGCACCGGAGAGATCCTGACCCTGCCGGTCCGCGTGCCCGGGGTCGGCCGACCATGACCCGGGGGGCGACCCGGGCGGCGACCCGGGCGGCCGCCCGGACGCGAACCGGCCGAAAGCACGATCGCGTCCGGCGGCAACCCTCCCTCTGACCGGTGTCGGCGACCGGGCCGGGGACACAGGATGAGCCCCATGCCTGGCGACGATCCCTATCCCGGACGGCCCCGGCTGGTCGCGCTCGACGTGGTGCGCGGGTTCGCGCTGTGCGGTGTCCTGGTGGCCAACGTCGCGCCGATCGCCAACGTCGACCCCGCCGCGGTGGTGTCCGCCGCGCGGCCTCCGGGAGGCGCGCTCGACTGGATGCAGCTGTTTGTCGCGCTGCGTTTCTTCCCGATCTTCTCGCTGCTGTTCGGCATCGGGTTCTCGCTGCTGCTGACCTCCGCCACACACCGCTGCGCCCGCCCCCGGCTGGTTCTGCTGCGGCGGCTGGTGGTGCTGCTGGCGATCGGCCTGGCGCACCTGTTCCTGCTGTGGCGGGGCGACATCCTGACCGTCTACGCCGCCGTGGGCCTGCTGGTGCTGCTGCCGTCGACCTGGCTGCCCCGGTGGGTCGTGGCGGGGCTCGCCGCCGTGCTCCTCACCGCCGCGTTGCTGCTGGACGGTGGCCACTTCGCCATGGTGCCCGGGTTGTTCCTGCTGGGCTCGGCGTTGACCCGCTACGGCGTGGTCGCCGGGATCGAGCGGTCCACCCGGGCGCCGGCCGTACTGGGCCTCGTGCTCGCGGCCGGTGCGGCGCCCGTGCTGTGGCTGCAGGCCCAGTTCGAGCGGTCCGGCGACGTGGACGGCTGGGGGTTCAGGCTCTGCTACCCACTGGCCGGGTTGCTGCTGGCGGGGGTGTACGTGTGCGCCCTGCTGGTGTTGCTCCGCACGCCGTTGCGGGCCGCCCCTCGGGTGCTCTTCGAGCCACTGGGCCGGATGGCGCTGACCAACTACCTGACCGCCACGGTCTTGGTGTTGGGGGTCGCGGCGGTACACGGCCACCCGGAGCGCTGGTCGACGACGACGGTGCTGGTGATCGCGGGTGCGATCCTGGCCGTCCAGTGGCTGTGGTCCACCTGCTGGCTGCGCCACTGTCGCCAGGGTCCGCTGGAGTGGCTGTGGCGGTGGGCCACCTGGGCGCGCCGCCCGCCCCTGCGCCGCGGGCCCGACCACCGCGTGGCCGTCGCCGGTTAGGCGGGCGCTTCGGGTCTTCCTTACTTCCCGCATACGGAATCTCCGTAAAAGGTATTGACGTGTCCGCCCATTTCCCGGACTATGAAGATGTTCTACTGAGGAGGAAGTCGTGACGGGCACGTTGACGGGTTGGTCGCAGCGCCACCATTTCGGCGCGGCGAGCGATGTCGCGAGCATGACCGAACGGCAAGGGCAGGAGCTGCTCTGCAGCTCAGGCTCCCCGCCATGACGTAGACGAGCGTCATGCCTGGGAGCCGCCCATCGGGAGACCGATCGGGCGGCTTTCTATTTCGGCATGCTCAAGAAATTCCGAACTGTCGGCGAGCAATGGACGCGGAACGGTCTCCAAAACCGTTTCCCGGGGGTTCGAATCCTCCCGCCGGCGCGCTCGGCCACGCACCGAACCGCGGTGCGGGTCAGCCGTCCATTGACAACTCCACAGCGGAGCAGACAATGCCCGCACGACGTGACGGACCGCGTTCACCGCGCCGAGGTCCGCCGGAGGCGGGCATGCCGGCCGCACACCGCCGGGGCACCCGAGGTCGGGTGGGTCCCCGCGGTGGAGCGGACATCGGGGTCGTGGTGAACTCGGCGGACACGTCGGTCTTCCAAACCGAAGCAGTGGGTTCGATGCCCACCGGCCCCTCAAACCTGGCCGATGCGGCCGGCGGTCGGGCCGCCGCACCGCCAGGTTCCTGCTCACGTGGCCCGGCGGCAAGGGCACCGCATTGTCGATGCGGCGATCGCGGGTTCGAGTCCCGTCGTGAGCGCGAGACCGCCGACGTCCCGGCTGCCAGGCGCTGACGGCGGCGCATTCGGTTGAAACCCGAGGGGGCCAGGTTCGACTCCTGGGGCAGCCACCACGAAACCCGCGCGGTTCTAGCCCAACCGGCAGAGGCAACTGGTTGAGGGCCAGTCCAGTCGGGGTTCGACTCCCCGGAACCGCACCACGCCTCTCGAGCTCAACCGGCAGAGCACCCGTCCAGTAAACGGGAGGAACTGGGTTCGACTCCCAGGGGAGGCTCCACCGCCGCCGGCCGTCGGCGCACCCCGCAACTCCCGCCCTCGTGGCCCGGTCCCGGTTGGTGTAGTCGGCAGCACGGCGGACTTTGAATCCACAAGGCCAGGTTCGAGCCCTGGGCCGGGAGCGCACATCCGATACCCGGTACCCCGCCGGTGCCCGTTGGTCCAGCCGGCATGGACACCGCGCTCTGAACGCGGAGACCGAGGTTCGAATCCTCGACGGGCAGCCACCCCACCACGCCCTCGTGGTCCAACGGAGAAGACACCGGCCTCCGAAGCCGGAGATGCAGGTTCGACTCCTGCTGGGGGCGCTCGTCCATTCCCTCGAGGTGCAACGGGCTGCACGCCCGGCTGTTAACCGGGAGGCACCAGGTTCGAGCCCTGGCGAGGGAGCACATCGAGTCACGGGGGACGCGCCGGTGCGCAGGCCATCCTTGCACGATCGCCGTGGAGGGTTCGACACCCTCGTCTTCCACATTCCGTCCCGTAGCTCAACGGCAGAGCGCCTACCCGACGCGTAGGAGGCCGCGAGGTTCGACCCCCGCCGGGACGACTGTGACCGAGGCCGAAGCAGACGAGGCCCCAGGCTGTGAACCTGGGTCAAGCCGGTGCGAGTCCGGTCGGTCACCCCAACGCGCGCGGCACGGCTGCCACCCCGGGACTCATACCCCTGGGCGGCCTGGTTCGACACCGGGGCGCGCGACCCCCGGCCCACGTCACGACGGTCGTGTGGCGGCCCGCAAAGCCGTTGGTACCGGGTTCGACTCCCGGGTGGGTCTCGCATCGTCTGCTCCGCCGTGGAGCCGCACCGACAAGGAGCGACAAGGCGGGAGCCGGCGATGCTGGAGGCGCTGGTCGTCCACAAGGCGCTGCGGGTGCCCGCGAGCGACGGCCCGGCCGGGGACGGCGCGGCGGTCGCCCGGCAGCTCGACGCCGCGCTGCTGCAGGTCGGGTTCAGCGCCTCCGGCGAGCTGCTCGCGCACGTCGCGGGGCTCGAGCCCGGGGCGGCGATGGACCTCGCGGCGGGTGCGGTGCGCGCGGTCCGCGAGCTGGTCGGCGACCGGGTGTCCGGCCGGGTGCTGTGCTCGGTCCGCGAGCACCTGACCAACCGTGCCGAGCCCGACGCCGCGCGGGTGTTCGTCAACCGCAACCGCCGGGCCTGGACGACCGCCGACCGGCGCCCGCCGCTGGACCCGGCGGCGGTGGCCAAGGCCGTCGGCGTGCTGGACGGCGAGCTGGCGCGGCGGCTGCCGGCGCACCAGCGGCTGGTCGTCGACCCCTCGGCGCTGGACCTGGCGCTGCCGCTGTCCGGAACGGCCGGCGAGGGCGGGTTTGCGGTCATGCCCCGCGGCTCGCGCACCCGCGTCGACGGGGAGCTGCCGCGGTTCTTCACCCACTGGCGGCAGGCCGCGCGGCGCACCGACTTTCGACCTGTCCGCGCTGCTGCTCGACGACTTCGGCTACGCCGGCCACATGTCCTGGACGAACCACCACGCCGACGGCGCCTACTACTCCGGCGACATCACCGACGCTGCCGACGGCGCGACCGAGTTCATCGACGTGCCGCTGGCCGACGTGACGGCCACCCACGTGGTGCCGCAGGTGAACATCTACGCCGGCGAGGGCTTCGACCAGGCCGCCGAGTCGATGTCCGGGTTCATGACCCGCGAGCACCACCAGCAGGGCATGCCGTTCGAGCCGGCCACCGTCCGGTCCCGCTCGGCCATGCGCGGAACGGGACGGGTCGCGCTGCCGGTCGTGTTCAGCCGAGGGGCCGACGGCGCGTGGACGGCGACGTGGCTGCACCTCTACCCGCGAGGGATCAGGTGGGCCAACCGCACGGAGGCCAACCGCACCGGCACCGCCACGCTGGTCCGGGCGATCGTCCGGCGCCGGCACCTGACGGTCGCCTACCTGGTCGAGCTGATGCGCGAGTACACCCCGTACACGCCCGACCTGGCGCCGGCCGAGCCCGTCACGTTCATCGGGATCGAACGCCCCGACGGACTCCCGGAAGGCTCGGAGGTGATCACCCTGGACCGGCTCAACCAGCTCGTCCCGGACTGACCGGGCCGATACCATGCCGATGGAGGCCATGAGGGCGCTTCCTTATGACGGGGCTTCGGCCCCGCTCTTCACGGAAAGATCTAGCGCCCTCCTTCTCCTCCAACGGTGTCCGGTAGAAACTCTCACTCACGATCCAGGGGAGTCGACGACGTGGCACGCCTTCATGTCGGCTGCGCGATGTGGACCCACAAGGCGTGGCCAGGGCGGTTCCTGCCGCGGTCGCTGCCGGTCCAGGAGCGCCTGCGCGCCTACGCCGGTTGGTGCAACGCGGTCGAAGGCAACACCACGTTCTACGCCACTCCCGCGCGGAACACCGTCGTGACGTGGGCGCGGCAGACGGGCCCCGGCTTCCGGTTCGTGGTCAAGCTGCCCAAGGTCGTCACGCACGAGCGCCGGTTCGTCGGGGTCGAGGCCGAGATGCGGGCGTTCCTGGACGCGATCGAACCCCTCGGCGAACGGGCGGTCCTGTGGACCCAGTTGCCCGGCTCGTTCGGTCCTTCGGACGTCGACGCCCTCGGCCGGTTCCTGCGCCGGCTCCCCGCCGACCGCCGGCGCGCCGTGGAGGTGCGTCACCCCGGGTTCTTCACCGACGCCGGCTCGACGTCGCTGCTGGAGAGGTCGCTCGCCGGCGCGGGCGCGGAGTGGGTGCCGTTCGACACCACAGTGTTCTTCCAGCGCCCACCGACCAGCGAGGCAGAGCAGGACGCCTGGGCCAAGAAGCCGAGGCTGCCGAGGCGGACGCGGGCACTGACCGACCAGCCGATCGTCCGGTACCTGGGCCGGGACTCGGTCGAGGAGACGGTCGAGGGGTGGCGGCCGTGGACCGAGGTGGTCGCCGGGTGGCTGCGCGAGGGCCGGGCACCGACCGTCTTCCTGCACACCCCCGACAACGACGACGCGCCGGCGCTCGCCCGCCGGTTCCACGACGACGTGCGAGCGCTGGTGCCCGGCCTCGACCCACTGCCCGAGCCGGAGCCGGTCGAGCCCGCGACCCTGTTCTGACCCTTCACGGGGCGAGGCGTGACCACCTGTGCAGGCCCGGATCGAGCAGGCGCCGCAGTTCGGCGTCGGGCGCCCAGACGAGCGTTTCGAGCAGCAGGGCGTCGAAGTGCGCCGTGCGGCCGGTCTTGTTGTCGGTGACGCGGAGCCTGGTGGCGTTGCCGTCGTGGTCGAGCGAAACGGTGACGGAGGCGAACTCGTTCTCGATGAGCTGATCCGGGTCCATGTCGATCTCGTGCCCGGGTCAGATCAGGAAGGACAGCGTCGGGATGGGTTGGTCGCGGTTGACCAGCATGACGACCTTCCGGGACATGCGGATGACGCCGTCGACGCGGGTCAGGGTGTGCTCGACGGTTCCGGCCCATGTCGTGAGGCCTCGGCTACGGGACTCCATGGCGATGAAGGTGGCCCGGGTGTCGGTGCCGCGTTCGCCGTCGCGCGTGACTTCGACGTTGGAGATGAGGCGGGCGACCCTGCTGGCCGGGTCCTGGGAATGTCGCTTGCCGGTCTTGAGCTGTGCGACGCGCAGGGCGATGCGGGAGCGATGGTCGTAGATGACCGAGATGTACCGGTCCGGGTCGGCGGCGGACTCGGGGCCCGCCGGCACCCAGTACAGGGCGTCATCGGTCCAGAGCGCCTCCCAGTCGTCGTAGCGATGGCCGTCGGCCAGGCGGGCCTCGGCGTGGAGGAACCGCTCGGCCTCGTCGCGGGTGATCCGGGCGGCGCTCATGGCGTACCTCCTTCGGTCATCAGGTGCCTGATGTGACGCCAGATCCCGCGCTGGGTGGTCTCGTCCGTCACCGCCCCGGCGAGGTGGCCGTCCTCGTCGATGCGCTCGCGGTGCAGGCCCCGCCTGAGCGCCAGCCACTCCGGCGCCCGGCTCGCCACCCCCCGCTGGTTGCGTTCGTACATCTCCGAGTCGTCGGCGAGCAGCAGGCCGGCCGGGCCGACCGAACCGCTGACCTGGTGGAGCAGGCGCCGGTTCAGGTCGGGGGCTCCCTTGAACCGCAGTGGCGTGACGTGCTGGACGGTTCGGTCGACCGCGGTGGGCTGGATGACGAACACCTGGATCTCGGCGATGAACAGGTTCGGGAAGATCATCACGTGTGGTGAGCCGTCGACCATGATCTCGCGGGCCGCGGTGTCGCCGTGCAGCTCCCGCATCGACCGGGCGTAGTCCGGCAGCCGGTCCTCGGTGGTGCCGAACCAGCCCAACGGCAGGTCGTCGGCCCGGAACTGCGGGCGGAGGTCGTGCTCGGTGTGGCCGCCGCCGAGATCGCGGGCGGCCGCCAGGGACTTCTCGCTGTACATGGCGGCGACGTGGCTCTGGCCCACCTCGAAGATCGAGGCATGCACGAACTGCGGGTGGTAGCCGTCCGTTTCGTTCTCGACCAGCATCTTCCAGTTGGCCGCGACCTCGTGGCGGAGCCAGCCGGCGGTGAGCTCCACCTCGCCCTCGGGGGACAGGCGGGCGAGCCGGTCGAGGGCGTCGGCGGCGGCGCCGAGGTGCTCACGCAGGCTCGGACCCTCGGCGGCGAAGCTGCCGAAGACGAACCCTCGGTAGGAGTCGACCCGGGGCAGGCGCGCGAGGCCGAGTGACGCCTTGGCCTCGTTGCCGTCGTAGCCCTGCCGGAAGGGGTAGCCGAGCAGCGCTCCGTCGGTGCCGAACGTCCAGCCGTGGTACTGGCAGCGCAGCGCGCCCGAGTTGCCGCGCGCGGCTTCGCAGATCTGGTTGGCGCGGTGGCTGCACCGGTTCAGCAGCAGGTGGACGGTGCCCTGCCGGTCCCGGGTCATGATGATCGACTGCGGTCCGATGCACTTGACCACGTAGTCGTTCGGTTGCGGGAGCTCGCTCTCGTGCCCGACGTAGACCCAGGTCCGGTACCAGATGCGTTCGAGCTCGTCGGCGAACACGCGCGGGTCGGTGTACAGGGACCCGTGAACTCGGTCGGCGCCGATCAGGCGCGCGTAGTCGGGACCGTCGACAGCGCGGGCAGTCATGACCAGACCGTACCGAACGATCGGTTGATTTCAAGTCGCAACGGCCGGTCGGGTGCGCACGATCGGTACGACCAACAATACAATGCAGCATCGTATTGTTATGCGCCGACGGGACGACGGGCGTTCATACGGCGGACGTTCATACGGCGGGCGCGATCAGTCCAGGGTCGCGGTCAGCGAGTGGGGCGACGCGGCGGCGAGCGGCGAGGCGAAGATCAGTTGGTCGACGGCGTCGACGAGCTGGTTGGACGAGACGCGGCCGGTTGGCCGGTACCACTCGACCACCGAGACCGCGGCGCCGAGCGCCAGCCGTGAGAACAGCGCCGGGTCCATGCCCAGGCGCAGGTCGCCGTCCCGGACGGCCTGCTCGACCAGTGCCGTCATCGCCCGGTCGAACTGCTTGCGGCGCTGGGTGGCGCGCTGCTCGGCGGGCGTGTTGGCGTGCGTGCGGACCAGCAGCGCCACCTCGGGCAGCCGCTGGGTGATGATCTGCACCAGGCGCCGGACGATGTGTCGGACGCGGGAGATGGCGGGGCCGTCCAGGGCGCCGGGCTCCTTCAGCACGTCGAACAGCGCGTCGAGGGCGCGGCCGACGCCGAGCTCGAACAGCTCCTCCTTGGAGCTGACGTGGTGGTAGAAGCTCGACTTCGTGATCCCGGCCGCCTTCGCGAGGTCGCCCATCGACGTCGCGTCGTAGCCGCGCTCGAGGAACACGCCCACGGCGATGTCGACGATCTCGTCGAGCCGGAACGGCGGGCGGACCGAGCTGCTGATGCGCGCCACGCATGCCTCCCGCTCGACCTCGGCCGGTTCCGAACCGGGTCCAACGATAGCCGCGATCGCCCGGCCGGCGGTCCGGAGGCTTGACGTCCCGGATCCTCTACTGCCAATCTATCATCCGAACGGTCGGTTGATTCTTTGATCACCTACTGGCAAAGGGGCCACGGCGTGACCACCTACTGGTCTGCGGCCATCGAGACCGCATCGGTCGGCGAGGTCGAGCGACTTCAACGGGATGGCCTGCGGCGCACGTTGCGGGCGTGCCTGCGCGTCCCGCACTACCGTGACCGCCTCGCGCGGGCGGGTGTCGACCCGGCCGCCGTGCGCTGCGCCGACGACCTGGCCTCGGTCCCGTTCATGGACAAGGACCAGCTTCGGGCGATGCAGCCGTGGGGGGTGTGCGCGACGCCGCTGGCCGACGTCGCCCGTTTCAACGCGACGACCGGCACCACCGGCCTGCCGTGCAACATCGCGTTCACCCGCCTCGACCTGGACGACATCGGCGAGCTGGGTGCCCGCAACCTCACGGCGATGGGCGTGAACGGCGACGACATCGCGTGGCAGTGCTACGGCTACGGGCTCTGGATCGGCGGGAGCGCGCTCGACCGTGCCTACGAGCGGGTCGGTGTCACGGCCTTCCCGGCCGGCCCCGGTCGCACGTCACTGGCCATCGAGCGGCTCCGGGACCTGGGCGTCACCGTCATCTCCTGCACCCCGACGTTCGCGCTGCTGCTGGTCGAGCGGGCGCGGGAGGCGGGCATCGACCCGGCGACCGACTGGAACCTGCGGGTCGGGATCTTCGGCGGCGAGACGATGAGCCCGGCGGCGGTCGACCTGCTCACCGAGGCCATGCCGGCCGGGTTCCAGGCGCACAACACCTACGGCACGACCGAGCTCGGCGGTCCCTTCGTGGCCGGGACCTGCGAGTTCTCCGCCGCGCAGGGAACCGTCCACGTCTGGGCCGACCACCACCTGGTGGAGATCGTCGACCCGGAGTCGGGCGCGCGGGTCACCCAGCCCGGCGTGACGGGGGAGCTGGTGGTCACCAGCCTGCGGCGGGAGGCATCCCCGATGCTGCGCTGGCGCACCCGCGACCTGACCTCGTGGGCGGCCGACGCGTACGACTGCCCGTGCGGACGCCGCGCGCACCCGAAGATCAGCTGGGTCTCCGGCCGCACCGATGACGTGCTGAAGGTCCGAGGCACGCTGGTGATGCCCTCGCAGGTGGACGACGTGGTCCGCGCGACAGTGGGGACGGGCGCCGGGTGGCAGCTGGTCGTGGACAAGGACCCGGAGGGGCTGCGTGCCACCGAGGCGACAGTCGTCGTCGAGGTGGCCGGCGGGTTGGACGAGAGCGTGGTGGCCGACATCGGCCGGCGCCTCGCCGACCGGTTGGGCATCCGGCTGCCGGTGCTCGCGTCGCGCGAGCGTGAGCTTCCCCGGTACGAGGGCAAGGCCCGGCGGGTGCTGTCGGTGACGGAGTTCGCCGAGGTCGCTCCCTCGCTGGCGGCCCTGGTCGGGGCGCGGCCGGGCACCGTGGCGGAGCCGGCCCGATGACCGAGGTGATCGCGGAGGGCGACGTGCTGCTGGACGTCGCCGACGGCGTCGCCAGCCTGCGGATGAACCGGCCGGGGTCGGCCAACGGGATGTCCGTCGGCTTCCTCCGCTCGCTGTACGAGGCGCTGATGGCCTGCCACCGCGATCCCGGCCTGCGGGTGCTGGTGATCAGTGGCAACGGCAGGCACTTCAGCGGCGGCGGCGACGTGCGCGACTTCGCCTCGAAGGGGCACGGGCTGCCGGACTACCTGCGCGAGGTCACCTCGTGGCTGCAGGTCTCGGTCTCGGCCATGATGCGGCTGCCCGCTCCGGTGATCGCGCAGGTCCACGGCTTCGCGGCGGGGGGCGGCGGGTTCGGCCTGGTCTGCGCGGCCGACTTCGTGGTCGCCGCCGACACCGCCCGGTTCCTGCCCGCCGCGACCGCCGTCGGCATGGCTCCGGACGCCGGCACGACCGTGACGCTGAGCAGGATCGTCGGCATCCGCCAGGCGATGCGCATCGTGCTGACCAACCCCCGGCTGACCGCGGCCGAGGCCCACGAGCTGGGCATCGTCACCGAGGTGGTGCCCGAGGCGGAGCTCGCCGAGCGAACGCTCGCGCTCGCCGGGGAACTGGCCGCCGGCGCGCCGAGGGCGATCGCCGCCACCAAGCGACTGATGTGGGACGGCCTCGGACGATCCGTCGAACAGGCCCTGCCCGACGAGGCGCGCACCGTCGCCGAGCTGTCCGGCACCGCCGACGCGCGCGAGGGCCTTGCCGCCGTCCTGGAGCGCCGCGCACCGAGGTTCACCGGCCGATGACCGCCCGCTTCACCGGCCAGCGGGCCGTCGTCACCGGGGCCGCCGGCGGGATCGGGGCGGCCGTCGCCGCCCGGCTCGCCCGCGAGGGCGCCCACGTCCTGGTCGTCGACATCGACGCGCGCGGCGCGGAACTGACCGCCTCCAGGATCGGCGGGACGGCGGCCGGCCTCGACGTCACCGATCCCGCCTCGGTGCGCGCCGCGCTCGGCGGCGAGCCGTTCGACGTCCTGGTCAACAACGCCGGGATGGACGACTTCGGCTGGTTCACCGAGGTCGACCCGGACCGCTGGCGGAAGGTGCTGGCGGTCAACGTGGAAGGCGTGCTGGCCTGCACCCAGGCGGTGCTGCCTGGCATGCAGTCGCGCCGTTACGGCCGCATCGTCACGGTGACCTCGGAGGCGGGCCGGATCGGCTCCAAGGGCAACGCCGTGTACGCGGCGGCGAAGGCGGCCGTGATCGGGTTCAGCAAGTCCATCGCCAGGGAGAACGCGCGCTACTCGATCACCGCGAACTGCGTGGCCCCCGGCCCGACGGAGACCCCGATGGTGCAGGCCATCCGGGACATGGGTGAGCGCGGAGACACCATGCTCGCCCGGATGATCGCCGGCACCCAGCTCGGCCGGCTCGGCACCCCGGACGAGATCGCCGCCGGCGTCGCGTTCCTGGCCTCCCCGGAGGCGTCCTACGTCACCGCCGAGACGCTCGGCGTCTCGGGAGGCATGGGCCTCGGCGGCTGAGCCGAACCGCCATCGTCCGCGCACACCAGAGGAGGAGCCCGCCAATGACCGCCCCTCGCCGCACCGACGGCCCGCCCGGCCGGATGGTCTTCGCCGAGCCACCGGTGTTCGACTCCGTCGAGCAGGAACGCCTCGACCGCAGGCAACGGCTGGCCGTCGCGCTGCGCGCCTTCGCCCGCCTCGGCTTCGACATGGGCGTGGCCGGCCACATCACCGCCCGCGACCCCGAACACCCGGACCGGTTCTGGGTGAACCCGTTCGGCGTGCACTTCGGCATGATCCGCGCCTCGGACCTGATCCAGGTCGACCACTCCGGCGCGGTCGTGGCGGGCGACGGGATCCTCAACACCGCCGCGTTCCGGATCCACTCGGAGATCCACGCCGCGCGCCCCGACGTCGTCGCCGCCGCCCACGCGCACAGCCTGTACGGCTCGGCGTGGTCGGCGATGAACCGCCCGATCCAGCCCCTGACCAACGAGGGTTGCATGTTCTTCGAGGACCACGTGATCCACACCGAGCACACCGGGGTGACCCTGGAGGACCTCAAGGCCAAGGCGATCGCGCAGGGCCTCGGCCCGCACCGCGCCGCCGTGCTGGCCAACCACGGCGTGGTGACCGTCGGGCAGAGCGTGGACGAGGCCGCGTGGTGGTTCATCGCGTTCGAGCACAGCGCCCACGTCCAGTTCCTCGCGGAGGCCGCCGGCACGCCGCGGCCCGCCGACCCGGCGGATGCGCGGACCGTCCGCGACACCATGGGCACCCCGCGCGCCGCGTGGTTCAGCTTCCAGCCGCTCTACCAGCGGATCGTCCGCGAAGACCCGGACGTCCTCGACTGACCACCGGCGGGAAGGGGAGCTGGCGATGACCTCGACGCACGGCCCGTCGCGGGCGGGCGTTCCTGCGGCCTCGGCCGGTGAGGTGCGCCGTGCGGCCTGGGCGAGCCTCGTCGGAAGCACCATCGAGTGGTACGACTTCCTCGTCTTCGCCGCCGCCGCCGGCCTGGTCTTCGGCCCGCTGTTCTTCCCCGGCCTGGAGCCGGCGTCGGCGCTGCTGGCGTCGTTCGCCACGATCGGGGTCAGCTTCCTGGCCAGGCCGCTCGGCGGGATCGTCGCCGGGCACCTCGGCGACCGGCTCGGCCGCAAGGCGATGCTGGTGGCGACCTTGCTGCTGATGGGCGGTTCGACGACGGCCATCGGCCTGCTGCCCGGGTACGCCGCCATCGGGGTGTCCGCGCCGATCCTGCTGGTGCTGCTGCGCTTCGTCCAAGGGCTCTCGGCGGGCGGCGAGTGGGGTGGGGCCGCCCTGCTGGCCGTCGAGCACGCGCCCCCGGGGCGCCGAGGCACCTACGGGGCGTTTCCCCAGCTCGGCGGGTCACTCGGGCTCGTGCTGGCGAACCTGGCGCTGCTCGCGGTGTCGTCGGCGACGACCCCTGAGCAGTTCCTCGCCTGGGGCTGGCGGGTCCCGTTCCTGCTCAGCGTGGTGCTCATCGGGGTCGGCCTGGCGGTCCGGGCGGGCGTCGCGGAGAGCCCGGTGTTCGCCGAGCTGCGGCGCCGCGGTGCGCGCCAGCGGGCACCGCTGGCGGCGCTGTGGGGTGGCCACCGGCGGGAGCTGCTCATCGCCACCGGGCTGTTCGTCGGCCTCAACCTCTGCGGATACATCCTGATCGCCTTCCTCGGCTCGTACGGCAGCCAGCGGGTCGGGGTGTCGCGGTCGACGATGCTCGTCGTCGGCGTGTTCGGGGCGCTGTCCTGGGCACTGTGGACGGTGCTGGGGGCGCGCTGGTCGGACCGCGTCGGCCGCCGAGCCGTGTTCCTGGCCGGCACCGTCGCGCTGGCCGTCTGGGCGTTCCCGCTGTTTCCGCTGCTCGCCACGGCGTCCCTGCCGTTGATGCTGCTCGCGGTGTTCGGCCTGGCGTTCGGGCTCGGGCTGACGTACGGGCCCCAGGCCGCCGCCTACGCCGAGCTGTTCCCACCCGCCGTGCGGTACAGCGGCTCGTCCCTCGCCTACGCGGCCGGCTCGATCCTCGGCGGCGGGTTCGCGCCGATGGTCGCGTCCTGGCTGCTCGCCCGCACCGGCAGCGCGCTGGCGGTCAGCGCGTACATGGCGCTCGGATGCGCCATCACGCTGGTCGCGGTCCTCGCCTGGCGGGAACCGTCGAGCGCCGAGCCGGCGCGACGATGAGCGAGATCGCCGTCATCGGCGCGGGAGGCATCGGCACCGTCCTCGCCGCCGCCTTCGCCGACGCGGGTCATCGGGTCACGGTGTGCGCCCGCTCGGCGAACGCGCCGCTGCGCCTGGAACGGGACGGGGCATCGCGCGCGCTCGGCGTCCCGGTCGTCGACGACCCTTCCGAGGCGCGGCATGCGGAGTGGGTGCTGCTCTGCACGAAGGCGCATCAGACGGCGACAGTGGGCCCGTGGCTGGAGCGGACGTGCACGCCGGCGACGACGGTGGTGGTCTGCCAGAACGGCATCGACCACCGCGAGCGGCTGGCCGGCCTCGGCGGCCCGGCGGACATCCTTCCCGCGCTGGTCTACATCGCCGCCGAGCGGACCGCGCTCGGCCTGGTCCGCCACCGCCGGGGCCGGCACCTGGTCGTGCCCGCCGACCGTTCCGGCGAGCGGTTCGCCGCCCTCGCGCCGCGCGGGGTCGACGTCCGCACCGAGACGGACTTCACCACCGCCGCCTGGCGCAAGCTGCTCACCAACATCGCCGCGAACCCGATCACCGCGCTCACCGGGCAACGGATGGCGGTGTTCGGCCGGGCGCAGATCCGGCACCTGGCCGTCACGCTTCTGCGGGAGGCGGTGGCCGTCGGGATCGCCGAGGGTGCCTCGCTCGGCGAGGAGGACGTGTCCCGCACCCTCGCCTTCTACGACCGGTTCGGCGAGGAGGACGGCACCTCCATGCTCTACGACCGGCTGGCGGGCCGAGCGCTCGAGCACGAGCCGTTCAACGGGGCTGTCACCCGCCTGGGTGCCCGCCACGGCATTCCCACGCCGGCCAACCAAGCCATCTACGCGGTGCTCGACGCTATCGCGGCCTGACCGGACCGCATGCAGCTCGCCGGTCGCGGGGTCGTGCTTGGGGTGCGCGGTGTAGCCCCCGGGCAGGGTGCCGTCGAAGTCGCAGTAGCCGATCGTGTCCAGCTCGTCGGACAGCTCGTAGTTCGCGGAGCCGGCCTCGATCAGGGCCAGGGTGCGGCCGGCGTGCTGGATGACGTTGGTGTTCGCGCCCGGCGAGAGCAGCGAGGTGCTGGCCCGGCCGGTCAGGGGTGGTTCGCCGAGCGCCTTGACCACCTCGGGGCCGCGGATCCAGCGGTTGCGGTACCACTTCGCCTGCCCGTCGCGCAGCCGCACGCCGTGCACCATGCCGTCACCGAGGAACCAGTGGTAGACGACCGGATCCACGTCGGAGATCGGGTTCGGGCCGTCGCGCAGGTAGCGCCCGTCCAGGTATTCCAGAATGGTGCCCGACACATTCAGGTCGGTGATCGTAAGCTCTTTATGAACTGGAGCGAAGGCGCCCTTGAGATAGGTGTTGGCCATGGCCAAGGTTAAGCTCAGGTTTAATGGTGTCCAGTAACTATATTATAGCCCTATAAGCGCCTCTAAATGAACGTTTAGTTTTACTGAATGATCGGTGGAGAATTGAGAGTTGGGTTCTGGACGTAAGTCTCGGTCAGGATTTTGACAAATGCGTGGGTTGCGGCATGGTCACCACCCGCCGGGTCGGGTAGCGCGCCTCGAACACCGCCGCCACCTGGGCCACCTGCGACGCTCCGATGGCCGCGAAATGGGCAACCCGCAACTCGCCGGCCACGCCGCGCGCGCCGCGAGGTGCGCGTAAACAGCGGCGCGCCGATCTCCACCTCCAGGGCCTGTATCGTCTGGCTCACCGGTCCCGTACTGACGGACAATCGTCCCGCGGTGCGTCCGAAATGCAGTTCCTCGGCCAACACGAGAAATGTCTCGACCTCCCGCGGCTCCACTGCGGGCACCCCCTCGAACCCAGGGCTCGCTCGACTAGCCGCGAGAAACCATTTCGGCGACCGTCGGCCCCAGCTCGGCGGCCCAGTCCGCGTATCCCGAGCTGGACGGATGGAAGCCGTCGGCGGCGAAGAACCGCGCGTGGGAGGGGGCGGTGAACGGCACGTGGCGTACGCCCGCCGTGCGGTCCGCGACCCGGCGCAGGCGACGGTCCATCGCGCGGGCCCGCCGGCCGAAGATCGCGCGGGTCGGCTGAGGCAGGCTGGGGAACATCCCCAGCGGCGGCATCGCCGACAACGCCACGGGGACCGGCGTGCCCACGCACTCCCGTACGGCTGCCACCAGCGCTGCCACCTCACGCTCGAACGTCCGGAGCGAGCGCAGCCGGAGCAGGTCGTTCACGCCGACCGCGACCGACACAGCGTGCGGCGGCTCGTCGTCGCGCAGCCTGGGCACCAGGCGGTGCCGCACCGACGCCGCCGTGGCACCACTGCGCGCGAGCACCCGCCACCGAACCGCACGACCGGTGTGCCTGGCCACCTCGGCGGCGAGGTAGCCGGGCAGCGCCGCTTCGTGCCGCTGCGCGCCCACCCCGGCCGCCGTGGAGTCGCCGATGACCGCGATTCGCAACGGTGCGCCGTCGCCGCGAGCGGTTCCCTCGGTGGGGCCGCCGGCCTCGGGCAGTCGAGGGACGGTCGCTCGGATCCTCCTGCCCTGCCAGGCCAGTATCGGTACGAACAGGTAGATCACGACATCCTCCAGATGGATAGTGTAAGTATCTATTATAGATAGCTACAGTATCCATCTGTCCACGCGTTGCGCGTCACAGCTCCAGCGCGCTGACCGCTGTGTCAGGAGGAGACGGTGACTCCGCCGTCGGGGCGATCGGTGGACAGGCTGAGATCGGTCCACGTGTCGATGTCGTTCTGGACGCGCCGGCGTCCGGCGGTGACCAGGCGCAGGGCGTCCGAGCCGAGCAGCAGGTGCACGGGTGGGGTGTCGGCGTCGAGCACGGTGAGGATGGCCCGGCCGGCGCGGTCGGGATCGCCGATCCCCTGGCCGGCCAGGGCCTGGCGGCGGGCGCGGATCGGGTCGAACAGCTCGTCGTAGTCGGGGACGCCGCGTGGCGCGCGGGCCAGCGACCGGCCCGCCCAGTCGGTCGCGAACGCGCCGGGGGCCACCGCGGTCACCCGCACCCCGAACTGCGCGACCTCCTGTGCGAGCCCCTCGGTGATGCCCTCCATCGCGTGCTTGCTGCCCTCGTAGAACGACAGGCCGGGGAACGTGGTCATCCCGCCCATCGAGGTGATCACGAAGATGTGGCCGGCGCGCCGCTCGCGCATGCCGGGCAGCACCGCCTTCATGGTCGCCACCGTGCCGAACACGTTGACCTCGAACTGGCGGCGCAGGTCGGCCATCGGGGACTCCTCGAAGGTGCCCTCGACGCCGTAGCCGGCGTTGGCCACGAGCACCTCGATCGGGCCCAACGCGGCTTCGGCGGCGCGGACGGTCGGCTCGATCCGGTCGGAGTCGGTCAGGTCGAGGATGAAGGCCCGGGCGCGTTCGGCGTCCAGGGACTGGAACGCGGCCGCGTGCCGCTCGGTGCGCACCGTGCCGGCCACCCGGTGTCCGGCCGCCAGCGCCCGCCGGGCGATCGCCAGCCCGAGCCCCGTGCTGACACCGGTGACCAGGAACGTCTTGCTCATCAGGGTTTTCCTTTCGGTGACGGCCTGTTCAGGCCGTGATGGAGTGCCGCCGGGCGCGCGGGTGCGCACGGCGATATCGACTCGTGTCCGGGTGATAGGGGGTGGCTGGATGCCCGCTGGGGCCGATCAGGAGCCGGCGTCAGCGCTCCGGGGCGCCGCGGCCGAGGGCTCGCTTCCCCAGCTGGCGAGCAGCCGTAGGCGCTCCTCGCTGGGGGACCCGGTCGGGGCCGAGTAGACCAGCATCGCCAGGCTCGGGTCGGCGACCGGGGTGAAGATCTCGAACTCCAGCTCGAGGTCACCGACGATGTGGTGGTGTATCCGTTTGCTGCCGGTGCTGCGTTCGTGGACGCGCTGCTCGGACCACCACGCCGGGAACTCCGGTGAGCGGACCATCAGCTCGCCGATCAGGTTGGTGATGCGCTGGTTGCGGGGCTGGTCCGCGGCGGCCAGCCGCAGCACGTGGACGTGGTCACGGGCCACCCGCTCCCAGTCGCGCCAGACCAGGCGCGCGCCGGGGTCCAGCAGCGTCCAGCGGACCATGTTGCGCTCCCGGCGGGGCAGCGCGGCGAGATCGGGGAACACCAGCGCCCACAGCGCGTTCCCGGCGACGATCTCGAGATTGCTGTCGCGGACGTAGGCGGGGCACAACTCCAACGACTCCAGCACCCGCCGCATCGCCGGCCGCGGCCGCGCCGAGTGCTCGCCGCGCCCCCGCGCCCCGGACACGGCGCCGGCGAGGGTGAACAGGTGCCGTCGCTCGACGTCGTCCAGCCGCAGGGCGTCGGACAGGGCGAGCAGCACCTGCTCGGAGGGATGTCCGGCGCGGCCTTGTTCGAGCCGGGTGTAGTACTCGACGCTCACCCCGGCCAACCGGGCGACCTCGCCGCGCCGCAGGCCGGCGACGCGGCGACCGACACCGAGCTCGACCGGAAGCCCGATCTCCTCCGGTGTGAGTCCGGCGCGGCGGGCGCGGAGGAAGTCGCCCAGTTCCTTGTTGGCCATGCCTCCAGTCTGAGCGCGCCGCCCTCACCCGCCAACGGGGTAGGTGGCCCCGCGAGGACCACCCAGGCAGAGCCGCGGATCGGGCGTTGCCGGCGCCGACATCGGCCGTCGTGTGGAGGGTGGCTCCAACTTTCGTCGAACACCGCCGCCACCGCGCGCCGATGTTGGGGGCGGGCGCGGGCGGGGAGGGTCTCGGCCATGAACAACGGGTCGGCGGCGATGGGACCGCGCCCAACCGGTCGGCGGTTGCGTGCGTCATTGACGGGGAGCCCGTTGGATCGATGAGGGGATGAGGATGAGGAAGCGCGGAGGGACCTGGACCGGGGCCGTGGTTCTCGTGACGCTGCTCGCGGCCGGGTGCGGCGGCGCCGCCCAGGACGGCGGGCCGTCACCGGCCGGGGGGCCGCCGACCCCGGCGCCCGACCCGCTCGAGCAGGTCGTGGCCGCCTCCGAGGCCACGCTGTCGGCGAGGTCGGCGCGCTTCACCATGAAGGTCGACGTGACGGGCGGCGGCAACACCTTGACCGTCCTCACGGGGGCCGGCGGCATGGACTACACGGCCCACGTCGCCGACATGGAGATGTCCGTGGTCCGCGACCCGAGCACGCCGCCTCAGAGGGTGCGGAGCGTCATGATCGGCAACCTGCTGTACCAGCGGCCGGCCGGGCAGGACCGTTGGTTCGTCCTGGATGCCGCCGCCGTCGGCCAGGCGCAGAGCGACCCGGCCGAGCAGATCAGGCAGTTCCGCACCAGGGCGAGGGACGTGCGGGATCTCGGCGTCGCCGAGGTCAACGGCAAGGCCATGCGGCATTACGAGCTCACGTTGTCGACCCCGCCGATGCGGGTCGGCGCCGGGGCGCAGGCGCCGACCGTCGACGCGCACGCCGATCTGTACCTCGACGATCAGGGCCGTTTCGCCCGGCTCCTGACGCGGACGTCGACGCCGACGCCGAACCAGGTGGCGCTGATGACGATGGACCTCTCCGACTACGGCAGCCCGGTCTCGGTCCAGGCGCCCGACCCTCGGCTCGTCGAGTCGATGCCGCGCTGACACCGAGCCAGCCGTCGCGTCGGCCGCCATCCGTTGAGGAGTACCGAGTGCGCAACGATCAGAGCCCGCGGGGCACCGGGGCCGTCGCCGGGCTGCGTTCCGGGGACCCGGCGTCGATTGGGCCGTTTCAGCTGGTCGGGCGGCTGGGCGTGGGTGGTATGGGGCAGGTGTTCCTTGGCCGGGGCGGTGGTGGCCGGCTGGTCGCGGTCAAGGTGATCCATGGCGCGCATGTGGGGGTTCCGGAGTTCCGGCGCCGGTTCGCCAGGGAGATCGAGGTGGCCGGGCGGGTGCGTGCTCCGTGGACGGTCGCGCTGGTCGATGCCGATCCCGATGCGCGGCGTCCGTGGCTGGCGACCGAGTACGTGCCCGGCCCGTCCCTGGCCCGGGCGGTGTCCGAGGCGGGCCCGCTGCCGGAGCGGGCGGTCGGGGTGCTGGCCAGCCGGCTGGCCGATGCGCTGGCCGGGCTGCATTCCGCCGGGTTGGTGCACCGGGACGTGAAGCCTTCGAACGTGATGCTGGGCATGGACGGCCCTCGGCTGCTGGACTTCGGGATCGCTCGCGCGGTGGATGCGAGCCGGATCACCCGCACCGGTTTGGCGGTCGGCACTCCCGCGTTCATGTCGCCGGAGCAGGCCGGGGGCGCGGAGGGTGGGCCGGCCTCGGACGTGTTCTCGTTGGCTTCGGTGCTGACCTTCGCCGCAACCGGGCGCGGGCCGTTCGGCACCGGCGGCAACCCGGTCGCCGTGTTGATGAAGGTCACCCGCGGTGAACCGGAGCTGACCGGGCTACCGGCGGCGCTGCGCGGCGAACTGGCTGGCTGCCTGCGCAAGGACCCGGCCGAGCGGCCGAGCTCGCGTCAGCTCGCGGCCGTGCTCGCGCACTGGAGCACATCCGCGCCGGCCGCCTGGCCGCCTCCGGTCGTCGCCCGGCTGACCGCCGCGCCGCCCGCGCCGCCCGCGCAGCCCGATCTGCCGCCCGCCGTGCCGATCCAGGCCCCGCCGGACGGTCGGTCGTCCAGCCCGGCCAGGGGCCGGCGGTCGCTCGGCGATGTTCCCGCCGGGCTCACCCCGACCAGCACCGCGCTGCGCTCGCTGACCCGGCTGTTCCGCACCGGTCGCCGGCAGCCGGCGGGCGTGCTCGCCCTGCTGGTGCTGCCGCTCGTGGTCGGGCTGGTCCTGGTTGCGCTGGTGCCGACCGTGTGGTCCGGACATGGCGCGCGGCGAGCGCCCGACGGGCCGGCGCCGACCGGCCCGGGCAGCCCCCCGCCACCGGTGCGCGCGGTCTCGCTCGGCACCCCGAGCCCGCTGCCGGGGCCGGACTACGTTCTCGACCTGGCGGTGGACCCGAAGCGGGGGGTGTTCGTACTGGACGCCGGCGCCGTCACGGTGCTCGACCCGGCCTCGCTGGCGGTGCGCAACCGGTTCTCGGTGCCCAACCTCCCGACCAAGCTGTACCTGACCCATGCCGGTGAGCTGTACGGAGTGGATCCGGGGCGCGTCGAGGCCATCGGGCCCGACGGCGCCTCGCTCGGGCAGTTCGCGGTACCGGATGACGGACTCTTCCGGGCCAGCGCGCTGAGCCAGGACGGCGGCCGGCTGGTCCTGCTCGGCCAAACCGGACACGTCGTGCTGGCGGTCAACCTGACGACCCGGACCTGGATGCGGTTCGAGGTGCCGTCGAGCGACGTCGACGACGTCGTGCTGAGCCCCGACGGGGGCGCCGCGTACCTGGCCAGGACGCTGGACTCGGTCTGGCGGCTGGACCTGACCACCGGGCAGGTCGCCGAGGTGCCGGCGGCGCTGCGCGCCAGGCACCTCGCGGCTTCGGCGGACGGCAACGAGCTGTACGCGGAGTCGGCGGGCCTGATCACGACGCTGAACGCACGGACGGGGGAATTCGTCCGGCGGGTCGCGGTGCCGGGCCTCATCGACGCGATGTGTGCGCTGCCCGGCGGGCAGCTCGCGCTCGACGATGCCCGCGACCGCACCCTGAAGGTGATCAACCCGGTTACCGGCGCCGTGCTGGCCACCGCGCCGACGACCGGCTACCTCACCCCCGGCGGCCTGAGTACCGACGGGCGGCGGCTGTACCGGAAGCACGACCACTCCGCCGTCGACGTCATCCCGATGACCGAACACTGAGCACAGGGGAGAGCGTGATGGAACCGCTGCGAGCGGACGATCCGGAAGGTGCCGGGCCCTACCGTTTCCTCGGGGTGCTCGGCTCCGGCGGGATGGGCCGGGTCTACCTCGGCGGTGACCGGAACGGGAAGCTGGCCGCGGTCAAGGTGGTGCACGACGAGCTGGCCGAGGACCCGGGGTTCCGTGCCCGGTTCGCCCGCGAGGTGGAGGTGGCGAGTGCGGTGGGTGCGGTGGGCATCTGCGCGGTGCTCGCCGCCGATCCCGAGGCCGACAGGCCATGGCTGGCCACGGAGTACGTGCCGGGGCCCTCGTTGGAGCAGGCGGTCGAGCGGGCCGGTCCGCTGGCCGCCGACCCGCTGCGGGTCCTTGCCGCCGGGTTGGTCGGGGCGCTGGCCGGGCTGCACGCCGCCGGGCTGGTGCACCGGGATGTGAAGCCGTCGAACGTGATGCTGTCCGCCGACGGGCCCCGGCTGATCGACTTCGGGATCGCGCGCGCCGTGGACGCCGCCCCGATCACCCGCACCGGGGCGTTGCCGGGCACCCCCGCCTACATGTCGCCGGAGCAGGCCGGCGATGTGGAGCCCGGTACCGCCTCGGACATCTTCTCGCTGGCCTCGGTGCTGGTGTTCGCGGCAACCGGGCACGGCCCGTTCGGCTCGACCGCGCACCCGGTGGCGATGTTGCTGCGGATCGCGGGCGACGAGCCGAACCTCGACGGCGTCCCCGACGCGCTCGCGCCGGTGCTGCGCCGGTGCCTGGCGAAGGAACCGGCGTCGCGGCCGAGCGCCGCCGAGCTGGTCACCGAGCTGCCGGCGAGTGCCGAGCGGCTCGCCGGCTGGCCGCCCGAGGTGGTCGGGGCGCACACCGAACGGTTGCCCCACGTCGCCGCGTCACGGCCGTCGGGGGACGGGGACCGGACCAGGCCGGTGGACCCCTCGGCGGAGACCACCCATGCCGTCGAGACCGTGCTGGTGCCGGCCGAGGTCGGGCACCGCATGCGCAACCGGGGGTTGTGGCTGGGCCTGGGCGGCGCGGTGGTGGCGGCGGCCGTGGCGGGGGCGATGGTGTTCTCCGGCGGGTACCCCGGCGACGTCGCCCGGCCGACCCAGCCCGCGTTCGACACCCCGGCCGCGCTCAGCGCCGCGATCGATGCGCAGGTGCGCAAGGCGGGCACCCTCAAGTCCGCCGGCACGGTGCACCTGGCACTCGGCGACATCCCGACGACCATGCGGTACGACGCTCAGCTGCGCATCGACGGCGACCACGCCTGGTACGCGATCAGCTCGAAGGCCCACAGCGACCCAACCCACCGGCCCGGTGGAACCGCGCTGTCCGCGACCGACACCGACGGCGGGACCGTGGCGCTGCCCGGGCACCTGTGGACGCGCAACGCGCCCGCCGCCGGGGCGGGCACGCAGTGGACCGACTATCCGTTCGACTCGACCAAGGCCACCGACCGGCGGATGAGGAGCACCGTCGAGAACTCGGCCTGGCGGTACGTGAACCCGCTCAGCCGGGACGTGCCGGCGGCGACGCTGGTCGGCAGCGACGACGAGCAGCTGGACGGGGTGGCCACCACGCGGTACACGCTGCGGGTGGATCCGGCCGTGCTCACGCAGCTGGCCCAGGACCCCGCCTGGCGGCCGGGCGGGCCGGTGTCCGCCGACCCGGCGACGACCGGGAGCTACACGCTCTGGCTGGACCGACAGAACCGGCTGGTGCGGTTCCGCTCCGACCGGCCGGCCGGGTCGGCGTGGATGCTGCCGATGACGCAGGACGTCCGGTTCTCCGGCTGGGGCGAGCCGGTGCTGATCAGCCCACCGCCCGCCGACCAGGTGACGTCCAGCCCCGGCCCTCCGTGATGGGGTGTGAAGCCTCGCGTCCTGTCGCCGTTGGGCTCGACGCTCCACAACAGCCTTGAGGTGCGTGTCCCTCGGCGACAGGTACGATTGTTCCGGTACCGGGAGCGAACCGGTGCCCGAGGAACACCGGCCCGGCCAGGACCGAATCGGATCTGGGCCGGCGTCTGGCCCGCGGAGACGTGGACGGCTCCCACCGTGATCGGTGTGCCGGAGCGGCCGCTGTTCCGGCACATGACCCGAGGAGCCACAGGTTCACACCCTGTGCCCGCTCTGACGAAATGCCACGTCAGGTGCCCGATCGCCGACTGGGGATCGGGCTTCGACCGTATGGAGGCAGGAGTAGTTCGTGGCTCGAGGTGACCGGCGCCCACGGCGCGCACATCGCACCGCCCGTGGACCGCAACGCCGTACCCGCGACCGGGACGACGGCGGCATCATCCCGATGCTCGCCCGCACCGCGCGCGACGTCGAGGCGGCAGCGCAGCGCGGCCGCATGCTGCCATCGGACCGGACGAAGTTCCAGGTCATCGCGTTCCTGGCACGCCAGGAACGAGCCAGGGTGCGGGCCGAGGTGAACGGCGACGCCCGCCGGTCCGGGATGCTCAAGCGCCTCGACGGGATCGCGCTGATCCTCGCGCAGATCGCCACCCGTGACACGTCGTTGCTCGCGCTGCTCGCCGAGGACGCCGTGATGCCCGACGCGGCCAGGTCACTCATGCGGAACCTGCTCGAGGACGCCGGAGTCGAGCCGGCCCTGGTCGAGGTCACGTCCCCGGAGTCGTCGGAGTCGTCGGAGTCGTCGGCCGCGCCCGCCGCGGCCGAACGGCAGGTGGTGCCGAGGGCGGTCGTCTCGCGCCAGTTGGCCAACCCCTTCCTCGCCCCGGACTTCTCGGCCGCCAGGCCGAGCGCCGCCCCGCCACGCCGGCTGGCCACCTGGGAGCTGCTCGGGCCGCTGTTCAGCTCGTTCGAACGGGCCGGCGCGGGAGCGCCGCAGGGCATGGCGCTGCCGGCGCCGTCGTTCCCGCACGCGCCGGGCGGTCGCGAGTTGATGCCCCACCAGGGGCAGGTGGTGGCCGCGGCCGCCGCCGGGCACCGGAGCTTCCTGCTCGCCGACGAACCGGGCCTGGGCAAAACGGCTCAGGCGCTGCTCGCCGCGAAGGCGGCGGACGCCTACCCGCTGCTCGCGGTCGTGCCGAACGTTGTCAAGACCAACTGGGTCCGCGAGGCCGAGCTCTGGACCCCCAACCGGTCGGCCACCGCGATTCACGGCAACGGCGACACGATGGACGGCTTCGCCGACATCGTCGTCGTCAACTACGAGGTGCTCGACCGCCACCTGGGTTGGATCGGCGACCTGGGCTTCCGCGGCATGGTCATCGACGAGGCGCACTTCATCAAGAACAAGACCTCCCAGCGCTCCCAGCACGTGCTGCGGCTCTCCGAGCGCATCCGGTCCCGCGTCGCCCGGCCCCTCCTGATGGCCCTGACCGGGACCCCGCTGATCAACGACATCGAGGACTTCCGGGCGATCTGGCAGTTCCTCGGCTGGATCGACGACACGAAACCGCTCGCCGCGCTGATGCACGCGCTCGAGGACACCGGCCTGACCCCGGCCGACCCCGGGTTCTACCCCCGCGCGCGCCAGTGCGTGGTCGACCTCGGCATCGTCCGTCGCCGCAAGGTCGACGTCGCCGCCGACATCCCGGCCCGACGGATCGCCGACCTCCCCGTCGAGCTCGACCAGAAGGTCGGCCGGTCGATCCGCAAGGCCGAGCAGGACCTCGCCCGCCGCATGGTGGCGCAGTACGAGAGCGCACTCGCCCGCCGCGAGTCCGGCCCCGTCGTCGAGGGGATCGACCACGACCTCGTGCGCAGGATCGCCACCCGGGAACGGAAGGAGGCGACCAACGCCGAAGGCGGCGAGAACGTGTTCGCCATGATGCGGCGCATCGGCCGGGCAAAGGCCGTCCTCGCCGCCGACTACGCGATCCAGCTCGCGCACAGCGCCGGCAAGGTTGTCTTCTTCGCCAAGCACGTCGACGTGATGGACGCCGCCGAGGAGACCATCGCCAAGGCCGGGATCAGGTTCTCATCGATCCGAGGCGACCAGGCGCGGACGGTGCGGCAGAAGCAGATCGACGCCTTCGTGAACGATCCCGACGTCGCAATCGCGGTCTGTTCACTGACCGCGGCCGGGGTCGGCATCAACCTGCAGGTCGCCTCCAACATCGTGCTCGCCGAGCTCTCATGGACCGACGCCGAGCAGACCCAGGCCATCGACCGCAGCCACCGCATCGGCCAGACCGAGCCCGTCACCGCCTGGCGCATCATCGCCGCCCAGACCATCGACGCGAGGATCGCCGAGCTGATCGACAGCAAGGCCGGGCTCGCGGCACGGGCGCTGGACGGTTCGGAGGACGAGGCGCCGTCCTCGGCGGACGTGCAGTTGGAGGCCCTGGTGGCCCTGTTGACCGACGCGTTGGGCGCTACCCCGCCGGCGAGGTTGGCGACGTAGAACGCGATTGCGTCCTCGTGTCCGGTGCGGCGGGCCACCCGCCGCAAGTTGTCAGCGGAACGTCAGGTGGCGGGGCAGCCGCGAACGACATCCGGACCACACAATGGGTGGACCAGCACCGGCAAATCCGCGGACTGGCCAAACCCGAGGAAGCGCAGTGGTCACGCGAGATGTCAACCAGCGGCAACGGCAGCCCGGCATCGAGCAGTTGCTCAGCGTCCGGCAGCGAGCCGATCGCGCCGCGATCGTCGTGACGGTGGTCGGCGAGGTGGACCTGTCCACGGTGGGACGCCTGCGCGCCGGGGTCGGCGCCGCCCTGGCGGCGGCCGGTGGGGGATGTGTGGTGGTGGACCTGCGATCGGTCAGGTTCCTCGGCGCGGTGGGCCTGGCCGCGTTGGCGGACGCGGCGGCGCGAGCCGGTGAGCAGGGCGCGGTGCTGCGGGTTGTGGTCGACGAGCCCTGTCCGGTGATCCGCCTGCTGCGAATCACCGGTCTGGATCAGGTGCTTGCCCTGTGCACCAGCGTCTCGGACGGCGTGGCCAGCTGAGCGGATCTCGCCGTGGTCATCCCGGTGCCGACCCAGACGGCGGTGGCCACCGGAGCCTCGCCGAGCTGTCGGTTGCCTGACGATCGCCGGCGTGGTTCGCGCTCGCGGGGGCGACCTGACGAGTGTCTGACGATTCGGCCTATGTTGGGCCTCGGCGGTGGGACGGAGGCGGCCCGCCGCGGTACAACGGCGGTCGCGGCGGGCGAGTGCGGGTCATCACCGTCGCTGCCGTCGGGAGTTGTGTGCCTTCCGTGGCGGCCCGCGGCGTGCCCCCGGCGCCGAGGGCCGCTCGCGGGGCGGTGGTTTCGATCCCTCCCGCACTCGCCCGCCGTCCTGCGCCGGTTCGCCGAGGGGACACCGGGATCGGGCTGGCCGATCCGTTCGGGCGGGATGGCGAGTGCCGGGTCGGTGGCGAGGAGAGCGGGGTATGGCAGCGGACGGCGGCCCGGGTGGGCCGGTGCGGGAGCGGCCGAGGATTCTGCTGGTGGAAGACGATCCTCGGATACGTGACGCGCTCGGTCTGGCGCTGGACGACGAGGGTTTCGATGTCGTTCCGGCACCGTCCGGGGAGCAGGCGATGGTCCTGGCCGAGCAGTACCTGGTGGATGTGGTGTTGCTCGACCTGATGCTGCCCGGCCTGGACGGGCTGAGCGTGTGCCGGCTGTTGCGTTCGGCCGGTGACCTGCCGATCATCATCATCACCGCCCGCTCGGACACCGCCGACGTGATCGCCGGGCTGGAGGCCGGCGCCGATGACTACGTCACCAAGCCGCTGGTCGCGGCCGAGCTCGCGGCCCGGATCCGGGCGTTGCGCCGGCGCCGGCGCCGCCCGGACGCCGTGGCGTCGGTGTCCTGTCTGAGGATTGGCGAGGTCGAGATCCTGCCCGAGGAAGGCGTGGTGCGCCGCGCTGGCACCGAGGTACACCTGACCCGCACCGAGTTTCGGCTGCTCGTCGAGCTGGCCGCCGCGGGCGGGCGGATCGTGACCCGGGAGGAGCTGCTGCAGCGGGTGTGGGGCTACGACTACTACGGCGACACCCGGTTGTTGGACGTGCACGTCCGGCGGCTGCGACGCAAGATCGAAGCCAACCCGGACGACCCGTGCCTGGTGCTCACCGTGCGCGGTGCCGGCTACAAGTCGGCGCCGCCGACCCCTCGGTGAGTGCCGGCTCGCGGTGGCGTGAGCGGCTGCGCCGGGGGCCGCTGCCGCTGCGCTGGCGGGTCGCGGTCGCCTTCGCCGTGGTGTCCGCCGTGGTCGCCGCGCTGTTCGCGCTGGTGACCTTCAGGCTCGCGGCCAACTACATGTTCGACCAGCGCGAGCAGAGCGCACTGCGCCAGGCCAGCGTGAACGAGCGGCTGGTGCGCGACTCGCTGGCCTCCCGCGCGCCGGGCCAGCTCGGTGACCTGCTCACCGGGCTGTCCGGCAACCCCGACACCACCATCGCGCTGTGGACGGCCGGGTCGTGGCTCGTTCGGGGCCGCCACGTCGAACCCGGCGCGCTGCCCGCCGGTATCCACGAGCTGCTCGGCGCCCGACACGCCGGCAGCCAACGCGCCGCGGTCGGCGGCATCCCCACCCTCGCCGTGGTGCTGCCCATCGAAGGAACCGCCTCGATGTACGTCGAGCTGTTCCCGCTGGTGGAGCTGGAGCAGATCGTCGGCTTCCTACGCGTCGTGCTGGTCGCCGGGGTCGCCACCAGCACCGTCCTCGGTTTCGGCCTGGGCCGCTGGGCCTCCCGGCGCGCCCTGCGCCCGCTCACCGAGCTGACCGTCGCGGCCGGACGGGTCGCGCGAGGTGACCTGCGTGCCCGGCTGCCCGAGCACGCGGACGCCGACCTCGCGCCGCTGGCCGCGTCGTTTAACCGCACCGCCGGCGACCTCGAGCGGCGGGTACGCCGCGACGCCCGGTTCGCCGCGGATGTCAGCCACGAGCTCCGCTCACCGCTGACCACCATGCTCAACGCGGTCGCCGTCCTGCGCCGCCGCCGAGGCGAGCTGCCCCCGGCCGGCCGGCAAGCCGTCGACCTACTGGCCGCCGACGTGCGGCGTTTTCACCGCATGGTCATCGACCTGCTCGAGATCTCCCGCGGCGACGCGGGCGCTGACGACCGCGAACTGGAGACCTGTGACCTGGCCGAACTGGTCCGGCACGCCCTCGCCCAGCGATCCGACACGCCGGTCCACGTCGACAACCCCCCGCCGACGGTGCTGGCCGACCGGCGCCGTCTCGACCGGGTGGTGGCGAACCTGCTCGACAACGCCCGGCACCACGGCGGCGGCACCGTCCGCGTCGCGATCCGCAACGTTCCCGGCCACGTGCGTCTCGAGGTCGACGACGCGGGCCCCGGAGTCCCGCCCGAGCTGCGCGAGGAGATCTTCGAGCGCTTCACCCGAGGACACCGAGCAGGCGACCGGGGCCACGACACCGACGACACCGGCAGCGGCCTCGGGCTCGCCCTGGTCGCCCAGCACGTCCACCGCCACGGCGGCACCACCTGGGTCGAGGACCGACCCGGCGGCGGCGCACGATTCATCGTCGAGCTCCCCACCCACCCCCGGCCCTGACCCGGCCGCGTCCCCGTTTCGCGGAGGAAAGTTGACGTCGGTTCCGTAGGTGAGCTCGGCGACAAACCCGTCGGGCACGCCGGCGAGGATCTTGTTCAGCAGCCAGAGAAGAGCCGCTTGGCCTGGCGGGTCATCGCGCTCGCCGCGCGCCGTGGCCGCTCGGGTTCCACGGCCGCGGCCGAGGCCACCAGGCGGGCACCGCGCGACGGTAGGTCTCGTACTCGGCGCCGAACTGCCGGAGCAGCGTGGGTTCCTCGTACCAGCGGACGAACGCGGCCGGGACCGCCCACGCGATGGCGGCGTAAACCAGCAGGCCGACGCTCGCGAACAGCAGAGCCTGACCGAGGATGACCAGCACGAGCCCGAAGTACATCGGGTTGCGGAGGTAGCGGTTGAACCCGGAGACCACCAGCCGTTGAGTCGGCGCGAGTGGCATCGGGGTACCGCCGGCCTTGACGAACTCGACGAACGCCGCCACCGGCGGCACCAGGCCGACACAGATCAGCCCGACGCCGATGACCTGTGCCACCATCCAGTACGGCCAGGGCTGGTGCGGCTCCCAGCGCGTGATCAGCCACGGGATCAGCCCGACCACGGTTCCCGGTGCCACGACGAAAAACGCCGCGCTGCCCAGCGCCGCCCTCGATCTGCGCATCACGTCCGGTCGCCTTCCGTCACGGTGGGTGACCTCGCTTTCGAGGCCGATGTCGGCGGCTCGGAGGTCCCCACGGCCTGGACGAAGGCCGCCGCGAACGTTGCGCACGCCTCGTCCAAGCTGGGCTTCTCCGGCCCGACGTGCCGGGTGATGAGCGGGCCGGAGAGGAGGTGCAGCAGGAGCGGACCGAGTAGCTGATGGAGGAGCAGCGCGATCGGCAGGCGCCGGATACGCCCGGCCGCGATCTCGGCCGACAACCAGCCGCCGATGCTGCCGAGCGCCCGGGGAAAGAACCGTTGGACGAGTTGCCCCGCTGCCCCGTCCGGGCGGGCGAATGCATCCGCCAACATCATCGGCGCCACCCTGGGCTCTCGGCTCAGGCCGGTGGCGAACGCCCGATATATGCCGTACACGGTCTGTTCGAGGCCGTGGCCGGGCTGTTCGAGGAGCGCTTCGATGTCGAACAACGGCGTGTAGCTCTCGTAGACGGCGCTCAGCAGCCCGTCGCGCCCGGCGAAGGTGGCGTACAGGCCGTGCACCGAACAGCCGGCCGCGCTCGCCGCCGCCTCCAAGGTCATCGCCGCCACGCCCTGCTCGCTGATCAGCCGCGCGGCCGCGTCGACCGCGCGGCGGCGCACCGGGACCCGGCCACCCGGATCGACCCCGGCCGCGCGTACCGCCTCTTCCAGCGCCCGCCGCGAACCGCCCAGCCGTCGCACCAGCGTGCTGCGCGAGCGAGCCGCCTGGACCCCGATCATGTCTGGCGTGGGATGGGCGGTGGGGAGCCCAGGTCTCGGCTTCCCAGCGGCACGATCTGCCCGATGACCAGGCCATAGACGAGCGCACCCGCGATGGCCACCGCGCCGGCCACCGCCAGCGGCACGGCGTACGACCCGCCGGTCGCGTCCAGTAGCACGCCGATGACGATGGGGCTGGCCAGGCCGGCGGCGTTCGAGGCGAAGCCCTGGATGCCGGCGAGCGAGGCGACGTTGCCCGGCGCGGGGGCGACGTCGGCGGGCAGCGCCCACAGGCTCGACGCGGCGAAGGTCAGCGCGCAGTACGAGATCGTCAGCAGGGTGAGTGCGGTGGCCGCGTTGGGCGCCTCGCCCGCGAAGACGATGACGGAGGCGAGCACCAGGCCGCTGATCAAGGGGACTTTCCGGGCATAGGACACGCTGTGCCCTCGGCGGATCAGCCGCCCCTGGAGCAGGCCGCCGACCCACTGCGCGGGTATCGCGAGCAGCGCCGGCAACATGCCGAAGATCCCGAGCTTGAGCAGGTCGAAGCCGCGCGCATCCACCAGGTAGGAGGGGAACCAGGTGATGAAGAAGTAGAGGACGAACGACAGGCAGAAGAACCCGAGCACCATCCCCCATGTCGTGCGATAGCGGAAGAGATGGTGCCAGGGGAGGGCGGCGCGTTCATGCTCGCCGTCGTCCGGTTGGCCGTCCCGGATGAGGGCCTTCTCCTGCTCGGAGACCCCGGGGTGCTCGTCGGGGTCCCGGTACAGGCGCAGCCACACGGCGACGAAGACGAATCCGAGCAGGCCCGCGGCCACGAACGAGCCACGCCAGCCGATGACCGCGATGAGCGCCGCGATGATCGGTAGGGACAGCGCGGTGCCGGCCCTGGCGCCGCTGTCGAAGATGGACGCCGCGAGGCCACGTTCGTGGACGGGGAACCACCGCGACACGACCTTCGCGCCGGATGGGTAGCTGGGCGACTCGCCGACGCCGAGCAGCAGCCGCAGCAGGATGAGCACCAGGAAGCCGGTGGCCGCCCCCATGAGCATGGTCGCCACCGACCAGGCCGCCACCGCAATCGCGAGCATCCGGCGGGGGCCGAACCGGTCGACGAGCCAGCCCGAGGGAAACTGCATCAGCGCATAGGTCCAGAAGAAGGCTCCCAGCAGAATGCCGGATGACGTCTTCGACAGACCCAGCTCACCCGACATGTACGGGAGAGCGACACCGAGATTGGCCCGATCGAGATAGTTGATCGACGTCGCGATGAAGACCATACCGATGATCGTCCAGCGGGTGCCGCCGGCTCGACGCGTTCCTTGTGATGAGCCGGTGTTCTTGGGAATTGGCGTTTCAGTCATGCATGCTCCTGCACTGATGCGCGGTCCTGGACAATGCGGACCGCGCCTGCGAGTGGGAGAAAGCTCGAGCTCGACGCTGATGGCTCAGCGGGCGAGCCAGCCTCCGTCGACAACGAGCACGTGACCGTGCACGTACGCCGCGGCGGGCGAGGCGAGGAACACCGCCGCGCCGGCGATGTCCTCGGGGTCGGCCCAGCGGCCGGCCGGGATGCGGGCGCTGATCTCGCCTGCGCGCCGTGGGTCGGCGCGCAGGTCCTCCGTCGTGGCCGTGGCAACGTAGCCCGGAGCGATGGCGTTGACGTTGACGCCCCGCCCGGCCCACTCGTTGGCCAGGGCCTTGGTGAGCCCGACGATCGCGTGCTTACTGGCGGTGTAGGAGGAGACGAACACACCGCCCTGGAAACTCAGCAACGACGCGATGTTGATGATGTTCCCATACCCGCGCTCGAGCATCCCGCGTCCGGCCGCACGAGAGAGCTCGAACGCGGCATGCAGGTTCACCTCGATGACGTCGTGCCAGTCCTCGTTGGTGAACTCATCGGCGGGTGAGCGGCGGATCAGACCCGCGTTGTTGACGAGAATGTCGACGCTGTTCCCGTCGAACGCCTCCTTGATGCGGGAGAGCCGATCCTGTCGGCCGAGGTCGAGCCGCAGGCAGTCGACCTTGCTGCCCATCTCGGCGGCGCCGACGGCCGTGGCATCCAGGTTTTCCTGTTCGGACAACAGGATAAGGTCGGCTCCGGCGGCCGCCAGTGCGAGGCTGATCGCGCGCCCGATCCCGGTTCCGGCACCGGTGACCAGCGCGGTGCGGCCGCACAGGGCGAACGGTGACGACGCCGAAGCGTCCGCCCACCGCGCGGGGTGATGCGCGACGTCCATCAGAAGTCGATCGCGGCAAGCGGGAGGCCCTGCTCGGCGCAGTAGTCGTGGTAGCGCCGCCGTTTGGTCTCGACGGTTTCCACGAACATCACCCGGTTGTCCTCGTCGAGGTACTCCAGCGGACCGTGGATCGAGAAGAGCGTCACCATTTCTTCCTCGCCGAGGACTTCGAGCGTATGCACATCGCCGGGGGCTTCGAATACGAAGTCACCGGCGCGCGCGACCCAGTCGTGTTCGAGGTAGTGCCAACTGCCGGAGAGGAGAAAGCCCTCGACGGCCCCGAGATGCCGATGACGGCTCACCCGGCCCGCGCGCCGCACCCGCAACAGGTTGACCCACTCTCCCGTTGCAAGGTTGAGCCGGAGCGGCTTGAACTCGATCCCGTCACCCTGGGGCACCCAGGGCAGCCGCTCGGCCTCGACCAGGAGATCAGACGTCATTGTCTCGGTCATAGAGGTTTCCCTTCACCGGGTCGGCCTCCGGCGCGCCGCCGAAAGCCGCGTGCGTGACGACGCTAAGCCGCCGTTTTCCGGGTGTGAAGCGCGGTTCGGTGATGCAGCTATTCGACTCTCTGATCGGGTCCTGCCCAGGGCTCGCCGGCCGGCTCGGTGCCCGAGGGCAGCGGGCTGGACCCGAGCTGCCGGAACAGGGTTCGCGCGGCGGGGGTCAGCGGACGGGATGCGTCCCAGTAGGCCGCGACGCGGCGCACGCGGCCTCCCGCCAGCCGGCGGACCGAGACACCACCGGTGTCGGAGATCTGGGCGGCCAGCGCGTTGGTCAGGCCCACACCGAGGTTCGCCCGTACCAGGGCCATCAGCGTCTGCGGCTGGTTGGTGGCCTGGACGGGTTCGAGCTCGAAGCCACACTCACGGAACGCCCGGTACGACTCGAACCCGACCGCCTCCGGGTCCCTGAGCCGTCCGATCGTGATCAGCGGGTACTCCGCGACCTGGGCGACCGTCAGCGGTTCCGCCAGCTCGGCGAGGGGGTGTCGGGACGGGTGCAGCACCACGAGCGGCTCCCGCCACAGCACCTGGCACCGCAGTGACTTCGAGGCCGGGGCCGGAGCCATCGGTCGCAGGCACACGTCGACCCGCCCGCTCATCAGCGCATCGTCGAGTTCCAGTGTCGAGTGCTCGGCCAGCACCACCTGGACATCGGGACTCGTCCGCGCGAGCTCGGTGAGCAGGGCCGGTACGAACGCGGCGCTCGCGCTGGGGTAGCTGCCGAGCGTCACCACGCCCCGCGCGGACCCGCGCCGGGCCGCCATCGCGGCTTCCGCGGAGTCGAGCTCGCGCAGGATCGTCCGGGCGTGCTCCGCCAGCGCGGCTCCGGCCTCGGTCAGGGCGACGGGACGTTTGCGCCGGTCGAACAGTATGACCCCGGCTTCCCGCTCGAGCGCCCCCACGTGCATGCTCACCCTCGGCTGCGACCGGTGCGTCACCTCCGCCGCGGCACCGAAACTCCCGGTGTCGACGACGGCCAGGAAGGACACCAACCACTCGAGCCGCACGTCCGGCTTCAGCACGAGCTCATTGTCCTGTCATGACGTGAGCGCAGCCATCGATCGCCCCTCGCCGTTGCCGTTCCACCACCAGGCCGAGATGAGCCTGCCGCCCCCGACCGGGAAAGGTGATCTGCGTCGGGCTGAACTACCGCAACCACATCCTCGAGTTGGACCGTGAGCTGCCACGTCACCCGACCCTGTTCACCAGGTACGCCGAGTCCCTCATCGGCGCCACCGACCCGATCGCGAATCCCGCGGAGACCGACGAGCTCGACTGGGAGGCCGAACTCGCCATCGTCATCGGCGCCGCGGTGCGGCGCGCGAAGGGGGCGACATCAAAGAGGCCCTGAACAGGGCGAATCTCGCCCGCTTGTAGAGGAGCTACGACGGCGTGTGCCTGGAACTGATGAACGACCCCGAGGCCAACGCGGTGGATGCGAGCATCCCCCCGCCCGGAGAGGTAGTGCGGGCGTCCGAGGGGGAGTAGAACACCGCTTTGTGGCACACCCGCGCAAGCAGGTGTTCAATGCGGGGAAGCCGAGCGGCTTGGTGAACGAGGAAGCGCCGCGCGGGTTGGTGCCCTCGGCAGGGCACGACACAGCCGGTCCCGGTCTGTGACCAGCGGATATCGTCCTCGTTGCGGGCATGTCGTGCCGCCCGGCGTGGTGGGATGGCCTAGGCCGTGTTCTGTAGGTCTGTGCACAGCCACAACACGATCGAGGCGGTGATGATCTCGGCGCGGTTGTAGGCGGCGCGTTTGGCGTAGCGGGTGGCAAGGTCGCGGAACTGCTTGAGCCGGTTGAAACAGCGCTCGACCACTTTGCCGTGGTCCAGGTCCGTAGCCGTTCGTGCGCGGTCTTCCACGGCCCGCGACCGCAGGCAGCAGCGGTTCGATCCGCGCCCAGGCTTTGTCGGTCAGCTCTCCACGCCCCACCACCCGGGCATGATCAACTGGTGCGGGTCACAACCCCTACAGGACACGCGCTAGAAGCCGGATCCGCTTCCTTCGCCGCAACCGAGGCGGTGACCGCGACCTCAAACGAGCCCTCGCGCGCCGCTCTACCCGCGGACGCACACCGCGACGCGACCACCCACGCCTGCGATGTCATGGCGGCTGACCAGCGTATTGAGTAGTCGGAGTCCGTCGTCGCTGTGCGTCCAGCACAACTCGGACGCTGTCGCGAAACAAACATGTTGCCGATCGCATCAGGTTCTGTTTCAATTTGGCGACCAGGAGTCGAGGGGTGGGATTGATGAGGGTGGGTGTGGCGCCGTGGCCCGAGGCGTTCGCCGCGCGGTACCGCGAGCGCGATCTGTGGCGCGGGGTGCCGCTGGGCGTCGCGTTCGCCGAGCGGGCCGAACGGACTCCGTCGAGGGTTGCTCTCGTCGATGGTGAGCAGAGTTGGCGTTACGGGGATCTTGCCGAGGCGGTGGACCTGCTCGCCGAGCGGCTGGCCCGCCATCACGGCCCGGGCGAGGCTCTGCTGGTCCAGTTGCCGAACGTGGCGGAGTTCGTGGTCCTCACGTTGGCCTGCTTTCGGGTCGGTGTGGTGCCGGTGATGGCGCTGCCCCAGCACCGACGGGGGGAGATCGGCTATCTGCTGGCCCATTCGGAGGCCTCGGGTTGGGCGGTGTCGGCGGAGTTCCGGGGTGGCGCGCATCTGGAACTGGTGACCGAGCTGGCCGCGGGCGCGCCCGCGTTGCGCCAGGTGTGGGTGCAGGGCGGGTCGGGCGGGGACGGCTGTTGCGATCTGTCTGCCGCATGCCGGCGCGGTGGCGACCTCGCGGCGGCCCGCTCGGTGATCTCGCGGCGTTCCCCGGGCGGCTCGGATGCGGCGGTGCTGTTGTTGTCCGGGGGCACGACCGGGCGGGCGAAGCTCATCGCGCGCTCCCATGACGACTACGCGCTGAACGCACGGCTCACCGCGAGCGCCTGCGAGGTGGGCGAGGACACCGTGTACCTGGTGGCCCTGCCGGCGGCCCACAACTTCGCGCTGGCCTGTCCGGGGATCCTGGGGGTGCTGCTGTCCGGGGGGACGGTGGTGCTCAGCGACAGCCCAGCTCCGGAGAAGGCATTCGGGCTCATCGAGCGGCATCGGGCAACGCACACGGCGGTGGTCCCGGCGGTCGCGCACCGGTGGGCGGAGCACGCGGGCGGCGGCGGTCATGACCTGTCGAGCCTGCGCAGCGTGGCGGTGGGTGGGTCGCGCCTGGCGCCGGCGTTGGCGCGGCGGCTGGAGTCCAGCCTGGGTGCACGGGTGCAGCAGGGCTTCGGGATGGCCGAAGGGTTGATCAACTACACCCGGCTGGACGACCCGGACGAGGTGCGTTGGGAGACACAGGGTAGGCCGGTGTGCCCGGCGGACGAGGTGCGCATCGTCGACGAACTGGACCGGGACGTGCCCGGCGGCGCGGTCGGTGAGCTGCTGACCCGAGGCCCGTACACCATCCGAGGCTACTTCCGCGCGCCGGAGCACAACGCGGCATCGTTCACCCGCGATGGCTGGTACCGCACCGGTGACCTGGTGCGCTGGCATCCGACGGGGAACCTGGTGGTCGAGGGGCGTCGCAAGGACGTCATCAATCGCGGCGGGGAGAAGGTCTCGGCCGAGGAGGTCGAGGAGCTCGCTCTCGGACATCCCGATGTCGCGCGCGCGGCGGCGGTGGCCGCGCCCGATCCGGTTCTGGGCGAGCGGGTGTGCCTGTACGTGGTGCCGCGCGGTGCCGTCGAGCTGACCGTTCAGGTTCTGCGCGAGCACATGACCGACGCCGGCGCGGCCGGCTACAAGCTCCCGGAGCTGCTGCACACGGTGCCGGAGCTGCCGGTCACGAACGTCGGCAAGATCGATAAGAACGCGTTGCGCGCCGACGCGGCAGCCCGGGCGCGCGGCTCCCGACCGGATGTGGAGAAGTGATGGTTTCCCAGGCCGATCCCGGCTATGACGTGATCCACCAGCTCTGCGCCGCCCCGTTGTGGAGGTACTACGGCAACCTGTTCACGGCCGAGCCACGCGGCGACGCGGTGCCCTTCCTGTGGCGCTACGCCGAGCTGCGCCCGCACCTGCTGCACTTCGCCGAGGAGCTGTCCATGGAGGAGGCGGAGCGGCGAGTGCTGATGTTGGTCAACCCCGGCATGCCGGACCCGCCCGCCACGGTGGCCACGCTGTACGCGGGGATCCAAGTGATCATGCCGGGCGAGACGGCTCAGGCGCACCGGCACACGGCCAACGCGTTCCGGTTCGTCATCGAGGGCAACGGCGCGCACACCACGGTGGACGGGGAACGGGTCACCATGCGCCCCGGTGACCTGCTCCTCACCCCGGGCTGGCGTTGGCACGATCACCATCACCGTGGCGAAGGCCCGATGATTTGGCTCGACGCGCTTGACTATCCGCTGGTCAATGCGCTGGGCGCGGGTTTCTTCGAGCTCCACGGCCAGCGCTCGCAGAAGACCACGATGCCCGACGACCTCTCCACCCGGCAGTTCACCCATGGCCATCTGGTGCCGGCCTGGAGCATGGACCGGACGGTGAGCTCGCCGGTGGGGAACTACCCGTGGGAGCAGACCCGGCGCGCGTTCGAGTCGATCGCCGACGACGCCGAGGGCAGCGCCACCGACGGGGTGATCCTGGAGTACACCAACCCGTGGACCGGTGGCCCCGTGCTGCCCACCATGGCATGCCGGGTGCAGCGGTTGCGGCCCGGTTTCCACGGCGAGGCGGTCCGGCGCACGTCGAGCTCGATCCACCACGTGATCCGGGGCACCGGCGCCGTGGTGGCCGACGGGAAACGGCTGGACTGGCACGACAAGGACGTCTTCGCCCTGCCCGGCTGGACCACCCGCGAACTGATCAACACCAGCGGAACCGAGGACGCGATCGTGTTCTCCTACAGCAACGAACCGGTGTTGCGCGCACTCGGCATGTACCGCGAGGAATCCGTCGAGCGGCAGGGGTGACGAGATGCGCTTCGCGGTGTTCGGCCAGGACCGGTTGGGCCTGGTCCAGGGCGAAGAGATCGTCGATGTCACGGCGAGCGTCCCGGGGCCGGCGTCGCCTGCCGGCGTGCTGCATCGGCTGATCGAGGCCGGCGATGTCCCGATGCCGACGGACGCGGTCGCCACGCACGCGCTGTCCTCGGTGCGGCTGGCCGCGCCGCTGCCCAGGCCACCGAAGATCATCGCCGCCCCGGTGAACTACCGCGACCATCAGGCGGAGATGGCGGCCGCGCACACCATCGCCGACCTCGGGGTGTTCCTCAAGGCGCCGTCGTCGGTCATCGGCCACGGCGCAACGGTCCGCCTGCCGTACGGCGACGTGCGCACCGACCAGGAGGGTGAGCTGGCCGTGGTGATCGGGCGCACCGCCCGCCACGTCCCCGTCGACCGGGCGTTGGAGTTCGTGTTCGGCTACTGCTGTGCGTTGGACATCACCGTCCGTTCCACCGAGGATCGTTCCACGCGCAAGTCGTTCGACACCTTCACTCCGCTCGGTCCGTGGGTGGTCACCGCCGACGAGGTGCCCGATCCGAGGGAGCTGACGCTGCGGTGCTGGGTGGACGGCGAGCTTCGACAGTCCGCGCGGGTCGATGAGCTGATTTTCGGGGTGGCCGAGCTGATCGCGTACGCCAGCTCGGTGATGACCCTGTGGCCCGGTGACGTGCTGCTGACCGGTACCCCGGCCGGGGTTGGCCCGATCAACGACGCGAGCTCGGTGGCCGTGCAGGTCGACCCGATCGGCCGGCTCGAGGTGCTGGTCAGCTCGGAGAGCGCGGTGCCCTACGCCGCGCGCCCGAGACCGGAGGCGCGGTCATGACCAGGGTCGCGGTCATCGGCGGCGGCCCTGGTGGCCTGCTCGCCGCGTCGCTGATCGCCGAGCGCCGCCGCGACATCGAGGTCGAGCTGATCGAACGCAACGGCCCGGACGAGAGTTTCGGGTTCGGCGTGGTGTTCTCCTCGGCCAAGCTGGCCCGGCTCGCGGCGGCCGACGAACGGCTCGGCGCCGAGCTGTCCGACAACTCCCGGCAGTGGGATCAGATCGAGCTGCGCCTCAACCAGGAGCGCATCCGTTGCACGGGCCTGGGTTTCTCCGCCATCGCCCGGCGCCGGCTGCTCGATCTGCTCCGGAAACGAGCCGAACAGGCCGGTGTTCGGCCGCGGTTTCGGACCGAGGCCGACCCCGCCGCCCTGGAGCGCTCGCACGATCTCGTCATCGCCGCCGACGGGGTGAACAGCCGGGTGCGCGAGCTGCACGCCGAGTCGTTCCGCCCGACCATCGACGCCGCCACCGCCCGCTACATCTGGTTCGGCGCGGACCGCCCGTTCGAGTCGATGACGTTCCTGTTCGAGCGGACCGAGGCGGGCTGGTTCGCCGTGCACGCCTACCCGTTCGACCAGCACACCAGCACGTTCGTGGTCGAGTGCGACGAACGAACCTGGCGACGCGCCGGGCTCGACGCCGCCGGCGCGCTGCCGCCGGGAGCCAACGACGAACACAGCCGGCGGGCGATGCAGGAGGTGTTCGCCGGCCACCTCGACGGCGCCCGGCTGCTGGCCAACAACTCCCGCTGGGCCGCCTTCCGGACGGTGCGGACCGCGCGCTGGTGCCACGACCGGACCGTGCTGCTGGGCGACGCCGCGCACACCGCCCACTTCTCGGTGGGCTCGGGCACGACCATGGCCCTGGACGACGCCCTCACGCTGGCCCGCGTGGTCAGCGAAGCCCCCGAGGGCGGCATGGCAGACGCCCTCAGATCCTACGAGGACACCCGGCGACCACAGGTGGCGAGCGTGCAGGACGCGGCGACCCCCAGCCTGTCCTGGTGGGAACACTTCGGCCAGTACGCCAGGCTCGCGCCCCGGCAGTTCGCCACGCATTTCCTCACCCGCAGCGGCCGGGTCTCCTTTCACCGGCTCGCCCAAGGTGATCCGGCGTTCGGCGCCGACACCCTGCGCTGGTTCGGCGCACCGGACGCGGAGGCCGTGCTGCGCACACCCGGTCCGGCTTCGTTCCCCGGGCGGCTGGTGACCCGCGAGGACATCCGGCGGCGATGCCCCGCGGCGCGGTGGCTGACCGCACCGGCCGATCCGAGCGAGGTCACGCGGGTCGTCTCGGAGCTCTCCGCCGAAGTCTCCGCGGCCGGCCGACCGCCGCTGGTCGTCATCGATGGCCGAGGGCACGGACAGGCGCCGCGCACGGCCGCCGTGCTGCTCGCCGAACTGGTGCGGCTGGAGCTGGGCATCGCGGTGGCGCTCCTCCTCGACCGGCTCGACACCGAATGGCTCACCACCTACATCCTGTCCGGCCGGGCTGACCTGCTCGTGCTGCCCGACCCAGGAGGCACCACCGGATGACCGAGGCCGTCCCTCACCGACTGCGCCGGCTGGTGGCGCCCCGCTCGATCGCCGTCGTCGGCGCCACGGCCGGCCCCGGAAAGGCCGGGCGGGCGGTCATGGCGGCGCTGGCCGACTTTCCCGTCGTCCATCCGGTCCACCCGACGGCCACCGAGATCGCCGGGCGGCGCGTGTTCGCGCACGTGGACGCCATCCCGGATCCGCCCGAGCTCGCCGTGCTCGTCGTCGGCTCGGCCGCCGTGCCCGATGTGCTCGCCGACTGCGCCGGCGCGGGAGTGGATGCCGTGGTCGTGTGCGCGGGCGGGTTCGCGGAGAGCGGTCCCGACGGCGTCGCGCTGCAGCGGCGAATCCGCGACATCGTGACCAGCACCGGCATCCGGCTGCTCGGCCCGAACACGTCGGGGCTCGTCAACCCCGCCCTGCGGGCGTGTCCGAACCTGATGCCGTCGGTCCGGGCGCTGCGGCCCGGGCCGGTCGGAATCGTGGCGCAGAGCGGTGGCATGAACCTCGCGCTGGCGTTCTTGCTGCATCAGGAGGGCATTGGGATCTCGCTGGCCGCCGGGCTGGGCAACGCGGTGGACGTCGGGTTCGTCGACCTGCTCGACCACCTCGCCGCCGACGAGCACACCACGGCAATCGCCCTGCACGTCGAAGGTGCGCCCGACGGCCGGGCGCTGGCGGACGCGATCCGGCGGGCCACCGCGGTCAAACCCGTTGTCGCACTCAAGGCCGGCAAGGCCGACGTGGGCGCCTTCGCCCGGTCCCACACCGCGGCGCTGACCGGGGACTGGACGTTGGCGCGGGCCGCGCTCACCGAAGCGGGCGCCGTCGTCGTCGACACTCCCAGCGAGCTGGTCGACTCGATCGCGGCCCTGGCCCACCGGCGCCTGCCGGCCCGCGACGACCCCGGCGTCGGCGTCATCACCGGCCAGGCCGGCCCCGGCTTGCTCACCGCCGACCAACTCCTCGGCTCCGGGTTGCGGCTGCCCGAGCTGTCCGAGACCACCGCGCGACGACTCAGCGCCCTGTTGCCGCCGTTGACCTACCAGCGCAACCCGGTCGACACCGGACGCCCCACCGACACCTTCGCCCAGGTCGTCACCGCCGTCGCGGCGGACGACAACGTCGACGCGACCCTCGTCTACGCCCTACAGGAGGAGCACACCCCCCGGATCATCGAGGACCTCACGACCAACCGGGACGCCACGATCTTCGTCACCGGAGGGCTCGAGCAGGACATCGAGCCGCAACGCCATGCCCTGCGCGCCGGCGGCATCCCGGTCTACACCGCGCCGGACCGCGGCGTGGTCGGACTGCGCGCCCTGATCGCCGACGCCCGTGCCCAGGCCCTGGCCACGAGACGAGCCCAGCCATTCACCGAGCACCGCCCGAGCCCGACCGCGCCGAAGCACGAGCTCGACGAGGACCAGGCGAAAACACTGCTGGCACGGCTGGGGCTGGCCAGCCCCCGACGCGCGGTGGCGACCACACACGCACAGGCGCGGGCGGCCATGACCGCCCTCGGCGCCCCGGTCGTGGCCAAGCTGTGCGACGCGCGGGTTCGCCACAAGTCCGACATCGACGCCGTGCACACCGGGATCAGCTCGCAGGACGAACTGCTGGCCGCCTTGGGCCGGATCGACGCGGCCGCCGGCGGGAGGGCACGCCGCTACCTGATCGAACGCCAGGCCGGCCCGGGCACCGAACTGATCGTCGGAGCGGTGCGTGACCCCGCCTTCGGGCCGGCCGTCCTGCTCGGCCTGGGTGGAGTGGATGTCGAGGTCCTCGGCCGGGCCGCGATCCGGCTGGCCCCCATGCACCCGGCGGACGCACGGGAGATGGTCAACGCACTGCCTGCAGCGGTCCGCGCCGGCAGCCGGGGGAAACCGCCGATCCGGACGGCCGCGCTGATCGACCTGTTGGTCCGCCTGAGCGCGTTCATGGAGGCGAACCCCCATATCGGTGAGATCGACATCAATCCGCTGCGCGTGACGGCCGATGGTCTCCTGGCACTCGACGCGCTGATCATCCCGTCATAGCGTCCCTGGCAACGGCGGCACGGCCGGCGATGGACGGTCCTCCGGCGGGCCCGGCATCGCGGCGGTGACCTCACGGTAGTGGCGCATCGCGGGCTCGCGAAGCACCTCGAAGTTCTCCAGCATGACCTCGTGCGCCCGAGACCCCGGCCAGTCCGGGGGGAGCAACGGCATCGGCAGGTCCGGATCCTCGAACAAGAACTTGCGATACTCGTGGATCACCTGGATACGGCGCACGAACGCCGCTTCCGGATCCGGCGGGGTGGCACGCACCCGCTCGACCTCGGGCTCCCATCGGGCCAGGTACTCGCGATAGCGGTCCGCCAGCCCGGCCAGGTCCCACGCCCTGTTGGCCCGCTCGCGATCCTCCTCGGGGCCCACCGACCGCGCCACCAGGCGGTCATACCGCACGCACGGCTCGCCCTCGAGCATCGCGGTGGCCTCATCGAGCCGATCTCGTGGCGAGACCCACGTCGCCGCCGCCAACGGGGCGAAACCCAGCCACGCCAGCCGCTTGCGGATCCGCACCCGAGCGGTCCGTTCGGTCTCGGGCACCGAATAGATCACCACGTACCACTCGCCCGACCACGGCGCCAGTGGCCTGCCCATGATCCGCACGTAGCCTTCGTCAAGGACCCGCCAACCCCGCTCGGACGGCACATAGAAACTGTGCCGGCCGGACCGGACCGTGTCGAACAACCCCTCCCGACGCAGCCGCGACATCAACACCCGCAGCGAGTCCGGTGGAACGTCGAATGGCCCCAGCAGGCGTGACAGCGCGCCCAACGTGAGATACCCGCCGTCCGCGCGGACGTACTCACCGAACACGTCGAACACCAACGAGCGCGGCGTACTGTCGATCACCACCCCAGTATCCCCCGCGAACAAAGTGGTACAGCAAATCAAGGGTTATCTGGTCTAGTTTCCTGATCCGATCGGTACCTAACGTGGACGACATGACAACAACATCCCCGGGTGGCAACACGATCTGGGAGCCGGGCGGCGACGTGATCCACTATCAGGCTGCCAACGACCGTGGCCGACGCGCGCCGCGACCGGTGGGGCGCTGACATGCGCGTCCTTGTGGCCGGCGCGACCGGTGTCATCGGCCGACGGGCCACCGACCTGCTGCTCGCGCGAGGTCACCAGGTCACCGGCCTGTCCCGAAGCGACCAGCATGCCGCCACGCTGCGCGCGCGGGGTGCTGACGCAATGGTGGTTGACGTCTACGACGCCGAGGCACTCGCGGACGCGGTCAAGGCGGCGGCGCCCGACGTGGTCATGCACCAGCTCACCGACCTGAGCGGGGGCAGCAGTGAGGCCAACGCACGGATGCGACGCATCGGCACGCGCAATCTGACCGATGCCGCGTTGACCGTCGGGGTAAGGCGCATCGTCGCGCAGAGCGTGGCGTGGGCGTACCAGGCCGGACCGAATCCCGCCGACGAAGGGACACCGCTGGACCTGCACGCTTCCGCGCCCAGATCGACGACCGTGGGGGGAGTCGTCGCCCTGGAAAGTAGCGTCCGGGACGCGCCAGAATGGGTGGTGCTGCGCTACGGCCTACTCTACGGCCCCGACACCTGGTACACGCCGGGCGGGCTGGTGGCCGAACAGGCCCGTCGCCGCGAGCTGATGGCGAACGCTGACGTCAGCAGCTTCGTGCAGGTCGACGACGCGGCGGAGGCCGCTGTCGCCGCGCTGGACTGGCCAACCGGCGTGGCGAACATCTGCGACGACGAACCCGCCACCGGCCACGAGTGGGCGCCGCTCTTCGCCCGATGGGTGGGCGCCCCGGAACCGCCGAAAGACCTCGACACGCCACGACCCGGCTGGGCCCGCGGCGCCGACAACCGCCGGGCGCGCCACGAACTGGGCTGGGAACCACGCTACCGCTCGTGGCGAGACGGGTTCACCGCCGCGCCACGCGCCAGGTTCTGACGACCGAGCGTGACGAGGGGACCGATGAAACGCACAGAATGCGTAGGTCACGACGAGGGGTTCCCGCGCCGTGGTCGGCGATCCTCACCGACGTGTCCCGGCCGCCCTCGCGGCGAGTGGGGTCAGGCGAGGGCTTTGATGAGTAGTTGGTTGTCGAGGCTTTCGACGGTGATGGTGGACACGTCGGTGAGGGGTACGGCGGCGCCGGCGTCGACGGTGTAGTGGTTGCTGCCTTCGCTGGGGTCGGGCACGGCCCAGCTGCCGACGATGTAGCGGTTGGCTTTGTTGTCGGTGACGACGAGCATGCAGCGTTCGTGTGGTGGGAGGCCGACGATGTTGGCTTTGATTCCCACCCAGCCGGTGTTCGGGGTCAAGGTGACGTCGATGCGTGCTCCGCTGGACGTGTTGAGCCCGGTGAGTGTTCGGGTTCCGGCTACGGGGGTGGCTGGTGCAGCCACGGCGTTCGACGTTGGGGTGGGTGGTTGGTGCAGGGCGTATCCAGCGGCCGCACCGAGCGAGCCGGTGAGCGCGATGAGTGCCGCGGCGGCGATCGCGGTGCGGCGGCGACGCCGTTGTAGGCCGTGACGTTGGCGCTGTTCGGACTCGCGACGCAACTGTCGGGTGGCGCGTCGCAGTACCCAGTCGGAGTTCGGAGGTGGGCCGTCGAGGAACAGTTCCGGTGGCATGGCCTGTAGGGCGGCGTCCATCGCACGCAGCTCGGACAGCTCCGCCTGGCACGCCTGGCATCCGTCGAGGTGCCTGGTCAGCGCGGGCTGGTCGTGCTCGGGGAGTAGCCCGACAGCGTAGGCGGTCAGCCGCTCGTGGTCGTGGGCGTCGGTCACGCTGTCACCTCCCGATCATGTCGCTGGCCGCGCTGTTCGGTGTCATCGGCTCGGGTTCCGAGCTGGTCCCGAAGCGTACGTAACGCGCTGAACAGCCGGGACTTGACGGTTCCCTCGGGGGTACCGAGCGTCTGGGCGGCCTCGGAGATCGTGCGCCCCCGAAAGTACACCTCGATGACCACCGAGCGGTGCGGTTCGGACAGGTTCCGCACCGCTTGGTAGAGCGGGATCGACTCGACCAGCCGGTCCACGGGGTCGTTGTACTCGGCGGGCTCCGCGGCGGGTTGATGGACCTCTTGAGGTCGGGCCCTGGCCCGCCGCGCCCGGTCCACCACGATTCGGGCGGCGACGGTCAGCAGCCACGGTCGGATCGGCCCCCGATCCGACGCGAGCGCCTCAGGGTGACGCCAGGCCCGGATCAGCGTCTCCTGCAGCACGTCCTGTGCGGCGACGGGGTCTCTGGTCAGCCGAGTCGCATAGGCCAGCACGGCCGCGCCGTGCTGCTCATACAGCGCGCGCAGGAGCGCTTCATCGGCCCCCTCGGACCGTGCCATGCCCGAACCGTCCACACTCTGGGCCGCCCGGTCGAACACCCGTCCAGCGTAAGCCCCCTCCTCGACGCTGGTGTGAGAGGTCGTCGGTTGGGCGTCGGTACCTTTCCCCGCCGTCTGGAGGCCGCTCGAGTGCTGTCAAGCCACGTTGATTTGTGATTGCACTCGACTACATGGCCGACGGGCCCGTGGAGGCCAGGCGGGCAGGGTAGGGAGAGTCAAACGATTGTCATTTCCGATCGTGTTCCACCCCGGTTCGTCAGCGGCGAAGCTTCGGTGAACCCGACGGGTGCTGATCTGTCATCGCCGCGCCCTTGCCGCCGCGGCGAGCTCGGTGCGGCAGGGTGGTGGTCGCGGTGGCGATGACGCCGGCGAGCGGGTTTGGCCATGGTGCGTTGCCGGGCGGGCGATGGCTGGGGTGGTGATGCATCCACTAGTTATATTCACCCACATGGGTGGCATCTCTTCGGTGCGGCGAACTGTGGACGCGCGATTGGCGTGCTCTGGGTAGCGGTGAGATCGGGAGGGGGACGGATTGTGAACGATCGATCCGATTACTGCTGGGGCGACGAGATAGTTCCGCGGCGTGAGAGCGCCTGAGTGAGTGCGCGCGGGGGTCGTCCTCGCGGCACGCCTGCCTGCTAACCCCATGACGATCCTCTCTGCCGCTTCGCGGTTTCAGTGTTTGCGATTGTGAACTGCTTTCACGGCGCTGACAGTCTGCGCTATGTCGATAACGGGTGGTGTGATGTCGAAAGTGAGAGGTGTGGACCCTTCGGGTAGGCAATGGCCCGCTCCGGATGGCACGCAGCCGGAAGGCGCGAGTTCGTTGGCATCGGTATGGCCGGGCCAGTCGGACCAGTCGTACTGGCTTGGTCGGCCCCCCGATCGGCGAGTTCGCCATTTCGTTCCTGGGCGCGGTGGCCGGCTGGTGTTGTTCGGGGTTCTCGCGACCGTCTTGGTTCTCGCGGCGGTTGTGGTCGTGTCGATGTCCATCCGCGCTGGCGGACCTGTTCCGGTCCCGCGGACTGCTCTCCCCGCCGGGTCGTCGCCGGCCGTGGCCCCGGCGGTGGCCGCCAGCGTTCCTCGGCCGCGATTCGGTAGCCAGGTGTCGGCCGGTCAGGCACCGGAGTTCGTAGCGGTCTCCCCGGACGGGCGTGGCGCCTATGTCGGGGACTCGTCGACTCGAACGATCACCGTTCTGGACATCGCGACCAATCGTGTCACCGCGACCGTCCCGATCGTCGCTGGGCCGCCCAGATTCCTCACCTTCGCGCCCGACGGCCGCCGGGCGTATGTCAGCATCTTCACCGACTCGGGAACGAGCGCGGCGATCGATGTGCTGGACACCGCGACCAACACGATCAACGCCACGATCCCGATACGCACGCGCCCGTACTTCAGTGCCGTCACCCCGGATGGCGCGAAGCTGTTCGTGCCCAACCACGACTCGGGTAGGGTCTCGGTTGTCGATACCGCGGAAAGTCGAGTCATCAGAGAAATAACAGTACCGCCCAACCCGCATTGGATCAGCCTGAGCCGGGACGGCGCACACGCCTACATCGCCAACCACGAGTCGAATGTGATCTCTGTCCTCGATACCACGAGCTACGAGATCGTCGAGCAGATACCGGTCGGGCGCAGTCCACACAGCGTCGCCGTACACCCTTCCCAGCCCCTGGTTGCGGACTGCGACTACGACGGGAACACCGTCACAATGATCGACACTACTGCGCGGAAGGTGATCGCGACCGTCCCGGTGGGAAAGAACCCACAGGCCATCGTATGGTCGGCCGACAGCCGCTTCGCCTACGTCGTGAATAACGGTGACGCAACGGTATCGGTGATCGATGCTCGTACCTTCCGGGTCACCGCGACGGTGCCGACAGGCCCCAATCCGACAACCATCACAGTAACCCCGGACGGGCGACGAGCGTTGGTGTCGAACATCGGCAACGGCACGCTCACGGTGCTGAACACGGCCGGCTGAGCGGAACTTACACCGGCCGCCTGCTCCAGTCCGAACATCGCGGCGCTGGTGTGAGTAGTTTAGTCCCGGCGAAATTTGAACTTGAGTTTGGCTGTCAATCTCGTAAGGCGGTGGAAGAAGTGGCGACTTCACGACGTTCTTGTTTTATCTTGTGTGGAATATTCTCCTTGCTCGTTGGGTGTGGTGGGCCGTCGGTGGGCGGTCACGGTGAACACCCCTCCCCGGCCCCTGATGGGCCTTCGGTGGCGAACAGCGTCCGAGGACAGGCGCTGGTCACGGCGACCTTCGCGCGTGGTGGCGGTGCGTTTGACTATGACAGGACGCTGGTACCCGAGAGCGCCAGGGCGATGGTGGTTGAGAACACGTTCGATGGCGCGACCACCGTCACCCTCAGTGTGCGAGGCCTCCTGCCGAACCGCGCTTATGGCGCGCACGCCCATGCCAAGCCGTGCGGACCCGGCGGTGATGACTCCGGCGCGCACTTCCAGCACATGCCGGACCCGAAGAAGCCATCGGTGGACCCAGCCTTCGCCAACCCTGACAACGAGATCTGGCTGGACTTCACCACCGACGCCCATGGCGATGCCACAACAGCCAACACAGTGCCCTGGATGTTCACCGATGCGCGCGCTGGCTCGGTTGTCATCCATGCCGACCCGACTCAGACGGCCCCCGGAAAGGCTGGCACCGCCGGCGCCAGGGCCGGATGTGTGAGTGTGGCCTTCTAAAACTCGGCCTGACCGTTCACTACCGAGTGACACTTTCGCTCGGATAACACCGACTTCCTTTGCGGGAGTGGAGGGGGAGATCGATGACTGAGAACGCCGTTCCGCATGGTGACGGGACGGTCCTGGGCTTGGTGCCGCCTGGGCGCGGCGGTGTCCGGAGGGTGTCCAGGGCGCTGGCCGAGGAGTTCGAGTGGGGGCTGGTGCGGGCCTACCGGGACCGGATGCCGATGCTGGTCCGCTACGCCGCGCGCAAGGTCGGCGACCACGGGCGCGCCGAGGACGTCGTGCAGCGCGCCTTCGAGAAGGTGCTGCGCCGCCAGCGGCAGGACAGCCCGGAGATCAGCAACCTGGACGCCTACCTGCTCACCGCGACCTGCAACGAGGTCAACCGCGAGCTGCGCTCGGTGATCCCGGACCGGCAGCGGCTGGTCGCCGAGGACGACTCCGGCCACGCCGAGCTGCCCAGCCAGCGCCCGGACGTCTCCGCGCAGGTCGCCGACGCGCTGGCGGTGCGCGCGGCGCTGGCCGAGCTGCCGCCGAGGGAGCGCGAGGCGGTGGTGATGCGGCTGCAGTGGCAGCTCAGCGTCGCGGAGGCCGCCGAGGTCATGCACCTGAGCTCCGGCGCGGTCAAGCGGTACACCGCCGACGGGCTGC
>NZ_JIAI01000003.1 GCF_000620785.1 Actinospineispora acaciae DSM 45401
GCCCTCTCAGGCCGGCTACCCGTCGTCGCCTTGGTAGGCCATCACCCCACCAACAAGCTGATAGGCCGCGGGCCCATCCCACACCGAAAAAACTTTCCACACAACCCCATGCGAGACCATGTGTAACATCCGGTATTAGACCCAGTTTCCCAGGCTTATCCCGAAGTGCGGGGCAGGTCACCCACGTGTTACTCACCCGTTCGCCGCTCGTGTACCCCCGAAAGGGCCTTACCGCTCGACTTGCATGTGTTAAGCACGCCGCCAGCGTTCGTCCTGAGCCAGGATCAAACTCTCCACAGAAAACCCTGACAAACAAAAACAACACAAACTGGCACAAACAAACCAGAAAATAAAGCTCGACACACTGTTGAGTTCTCAAAAGACATCCACACACCATCACACACCGCTGTGACACGGGATGTTCCGGGGTTTTGCTCCACTGTACACCCTCCGGATCCCTGGTGGGATCGGCGGCTGCCTGGTGGGGCGATCCAACGGACCGGCCTCATCGGCGGGCTCCTGAGGAGCTCCGCTTGTTTTGTCCGGCGCCCCGTTGGCGAAGAGAAAGTTACGCGGTGCTGTCAGACGAAGTCAAACCGGGGTCCCCAAAACGCGCTGACCAGGGGAAACGGCGGGTTTCGGCGCCGAGGGCGGTCAGGGCTCGTCGCGGCGGTGTCGCCCGGTCGCGAGCTCGGACGGTCCGTCGCCGCCCGCCTCGGGGCGCCGCGCGTGGCCACCGGACGGGTCAGTGCCGTCCGCCATTTGGCGCAACATGGCGTTGTAAGCGGTGAGTTCGGCGTCACCGTCGAGGTCGGCCCGACGGTCGGCGCGGCGTGCGGACCGTTCGTCGATCCGCGACCACTGGGCGACCAGCGCGATCACCACGATCAGCAGCGGCACCTCCCCGGTGGCCCACGCCAGCCCGCCGCCGAGCCGCTGGTCGGCGAGCAGGTCGGGCACCCACGGCAGGGCGAGGCCGGCGTAGTACTCGTTGCCGATCACCTCCCGCGAGCTCATCAGCGCCACCCCGAAGAACGCGTGGAACGGCACCGAGGCGAACACCAGCGCGAGCCGCGCGACCGGCGGCAGCCGCCGGGGCGAGGGGTCCACCCCGATCGCCGGCCAGAAGAACAGGAACCCGCTGACCAGGAAGTGCGCCAGCATCAGCAGGTGCGCCGGGTGCGAGGGCAGCGCGGCGGCGAACAGCCCGGAGAAGTACAGGACGTAGTAGCTCCCGACGAACAGCGGCAGCACCACCAGCGGATGGGTCAGCCACCGGGCCAGCCTCGAATGCAGCGCGCTGAGCAGCCACTCCCTCGGCCCGGGCGGACCGTCGCGGCCGCCGGAGGGCAGCGTGCGCAGCGCCAGCGTGACCGGCGCCCCGAGCACCAGCAGGATCGGCACCAGCATCGAGAGCATCATGTGCTGGGCCATGTGCATGCTGAACATGGCCGGCGCGTACCGGCCGATGCCCGACGAGGTGGCCAGCAGCATCGCCAGGCACCCCGCCGACCAGGCGGCGGTCCGCCCGACCGGCCACCGGTCACCGCGCCGGGACAGCCGCCGCACGCCCGCCAGGTACAGCCCGGCGGCGACCAGCGCGGCGGTGCCGAAGATCAGCTCGTACCGCCAGTCGAGCAGCAGCCGCGCGACCGTCGGCGGCCCGTTCAGGTCGTACCCGACCACCACCTCGGTCCGCGACGGGCTGGCCTCACCCCGCGCCGGCGGCGCACCCCGGCTCAGCGCCACGGCCAGCCCGACCGTGCCCAACATCACCAGGACCTCGGCAGCTCCCAGCCGCAGCAGCGCCCCCCGCCGGCCGCTCACCGCCTCGGCCACCGCGCGCCTGCGCTGCAGGTAGCCGAACCCGCCGAGCACCAGCAGCGCGCCGGTCTTGGCCAGCAACAACGCGCCGTAGTAGCTGGTGAACACGTCCCCGAGCGGCACCCGGACCAGCGCGTTGACCACCCCGGACACCGCCATCACCAGCCAGCACACCAACGCCAGCGCGGAGAACCTGGTGATCGCGGTCGGCAGGTTCTCGGCGGCCTCGGCGCGCCGGCCCGCCAGCGAGAGCACCGCGACCAGGCCGCCCACCCACAGCGCCGCCGCGACCACGTGCACCATCAGGCTGTCGGTGGCCAGGTCGTGCGAGCCGCCGGCCGCCGAGTGCCCGGTGGCGGCCACGGGTAACAGCCCGACGACGGCAATCGCCAGCAGCACCGCCGAGCTGGCCCAGGTGAGCACCACCCGGCAGCCGGCGAACACCAGCACCGCGAACACCGAGGTGATCGTCCACGCGGTGGCCACCTCCAGCCGGGGCACGATCGCGGCCAGCCGCCCGAACCCGAGCACGTCGGTGACCGGCCGGCCCAGGCTGTCGGCCACGGTCAGCGGCACCATCAGCAGCGCCCCGACGGTCCACCCGCCCGCCGAGTACGACGCCGCCCGCAGCGCCCGGTAGCCCGACACGCTCAGGTAGCCGGTCCGCTCCGGGGCGACCAGGAACGCGGACAGCAACAGCGCCCCCGCGGTCAGCACCGCGGAGATCTCGGTCACGGTCCGCACCACCGGCAGGCCGTAGGTGGTCAGCGCCCCCGGATCGGGCAGGCCGAGCGACGCCAGCGGACGCGAGCCGGTCAGCGCGGTCAGCCCGGCGGCGACGAACGCGGCGACCAGCACCCCGAGCACCACCAGGGGCAGCTGCCCGGATCGGGTCGGCCCTCGTGGGTCGCCGGTCGTTCTCGCCACCCGACCAGCGTAGGACTCCGGCCGGCCGGGAGGGCGGGCGCTGTGAGGGACTGCCAGACTCGCCTTCGTGAGCGCTCCGACCGACCCGACGCTCGTCAGCGGCCCGCTGGCCGATGCCAGGGACCGGTCCGGACGGACCGTCGAGGAGTGGTCGGCCGCCGCGCTCGCCTCGGTGGACGGTCCGGTCGTGGAGATGCGCGGTGCGCGCGACGACCGGGCGAGATGCGTCACACTTCACCGGGGCGGCTCGGCATCGGCGGTTCGGGCTCGTGCGGACCTGCTGCCGGTGGCGGACGACGCGCTCGCCGGCGTGCGCGTCACGCTGTGTCTTCCGACACTCGAGCCGCTGGACGCGGTGTTCGACGAGCTGCGGCGGGCGCTCCGCCCGACCGGGACGCTGGCCGCGCTGGTCCCGTCCCGGCCGTCGCTGTGGGAGCTGCGTGCCTGGTCACCGTTGTATGCGGCGCTCGGCGGGCGGCCCCGGTTCCGGAGCGAGTCCGCGCGCGACCGGCTGAGCTGGCTGTTCACCGCCGCCGACTTCGCGGTCCTGGTCGACGCCCGGCGGACGTTCTGGGTGCCGGTCCCGGACGCCGGCCACGCCGCTCGGGTGGTCGCCGCCCTCTCCCCCGCCGGGCTCTGGCCGCCGGGGCTTCCCGCCGACCGCGTCCGGCTCGCGGGTGAGGCGCTGGGCCGTTCCGCCGGGGCCGGCCGCCGGCTGCCGATCCCGGTGCGGCTGGTGGTGGGACGGCGATAGCTCCCGGTCGAGCGCGCTACGCTCACCGCTGACCGGCCCTCGTAGCTCAGATGGACAGAGCACCGGACTTCTAATCCGACGGTCGCAGGTTCGAGTCCTGCCGGGGGCGCTCTCCGATCTGTCGAGTCCGCGGAAGCTTGAGCAAGGCTTGAGGTGGGCTTTCCCGGGGTCGGCGGCTGTGTGCGCCGTCATATCGGGGCGTGGTAACGGCGCCCGGGCACCCGTCGAACCGTACGCATGTACACCGACGGCAGAAAGGCCGCGAATGCTACCTCAGCTCCGCCACGGCATGATCGTCCGCGGCCAGCGCCTGCGGCAGGACATTGCCCGCGCCCGCGCCGAACAGCGTTGGCTCCGGGACGAGTACCGCCTCGCGAGGGCCGAGCGTCCACGCTGCGTGGCGCGGCTGGCGGACCTGGTGGCCCGGTTCAACGGCGTCACGCTCTACCCGAACAGCATCGAGCGCGCCGGTCACTCGCACTCGCTGGCCGGCGTGCGGGCCACCGTCGTCGACCAGCCCGCCGCCCCGGGGCACACCCGGATGGTGACGGTGCTGATCACCGGCCCCGGCTGGCAGTGGTCCGTGCCCACCGCCGCGCTCACTGCCCGCCGGGCACACCGATTCGCCGCGCTCGTCAACTCGCACGCCTCCGCCGACACCGCGACGGCCGCCAGGCCGGCCACCTCCACCGGCCAGTTCCGCGCGCTGAGGCAGCTGCACACCAGCGGCATCCTCACCGAGGAGGAGTTCACCACGGCGCTACGGCGACTCGCCCACACCACCTGAGCAGGCGGGGCCGTGGCCGGCGCCGGTGTGGGTGATCGCGGCCCGGATCTCGGCGAGGTCCTCGGGGTCGAGGCGGAGGGTGGCGGCGGGCAGCCAGCCGTCGACCTGCCCGGGGCGGCGGGCGCCGACGATGGCGCCGGTGACGCCGTGCCGGTGCAGGGTCCAGGCGACCGCGATCGCGGCGACGGTGGTGCCGTGGCGGTGCGCGACGGGACGCAGGGCGTCGGCGAGGGCGAGGTTGCGGCGCAGGTCGGTGGTGAAGTCGGGGTGGCGGCGGCGCCAGTCGTCGGGCGGCAGGGCGGCGGCGCGTGCGGCGGTGAAGGCGCCGGTGAGCAGGCCGGACTGCAGCGGTGAGTAGCCGATGACCGCGGTGTGGCGCGCCGCGCACCAGGCGATCTCGGCGGCGGCACCTCGGTTGATCAAGGAGAACGGCGGCTGGAGGGTGTCCACGTGGGCCACGGCCTCGGCCCGCTCCAGGTGGGCGACGTCGTGGTTGGACAGCCCGATGGCGCGGACCTTGCCTTCGGCCTTGAGGTCGGCCATGACCCGCCAGTACTCCTCGAGCGGGGTGCCCGGCTCGGGGCGGGCGTTGCGCACCGAGGTCTCCGCGCCGGCGTCGAGCGGGCCGTGCTGCTCGGCGGGCCAGTGCACCTGGTACAGGTCGATGTGGTCCACCTCGAGCCGGCGCAGCGACGCTTCGACCTCACGGCGCACGCTCGCGGGTGACATGTCGCGGCGGGGCGGCGCCAGCCGGTCGTCCGGGTCCCAGACCAGGCCGACCTTGGTGAACACCAGGGGGCGGTCGGACTCCGGGATGCCGGACAGCGCCTTGGCGACGAGCCGCTCGGAATGGCCCAGGCCGTAGACCGGGGCGGTGTCGATCCAGGTCACGCCCCGGTCGACCGCGTGGCGGATGGCGGCGATGGACTCGTCGTCGTCCTGCGCGCCCCACCCGTAGCGCCAGTCGGGGCCGGCGATGGCCCAGGCACCGAAGCCGACCGGGCTGATGCGCAGGCCGGTGTCGCCCAGCGGCCTGGTGGGCAGGTTGGTCATGATCCGCTCCTGGTGAGGTGGTAGCCGCTGAGCTCGAGGTGCTGCCCGCCGTGCACGACGGTCCCGGTGGCGCGGGCCCCGGAGTCGGCCGCCAGCGAGAACGTGTCGCCGGCGACCTGATAACGGCCCTGGTAGGCGGCGACGCGCTCGCCGAGGTCCTCGGTGAAGCTGCCGTCGGCGCGCAGCTCGAGCCGCAGCTCCGGACGCGGCTGCGGGCCGCTGGCCCACACCCCGACCAGGTCACTGGCCGGAGCTGACACGGCGGCCGACACGGCGGCGGGCGCGGCGGGCGGTGTGGGGTCGCCGGCGCAGGCGGTGAGCGGGAGAACGCTCGCGCCGAGGACGGCGGTGACGATGAGGCGCCTCATGGCGGTGCCCCCTTCTCTGGTCGGTTGCCGAGATCGTGGGTCGGCTCCGGAGGGGGCACCATTGCTCCGGGTGTCCGGCCGTTCGGCGAACCTGGGTCTGGCGGAACCACGTTGCGGGCGCGGCGGTGGCCGATACTCGAACCCATGGACACGCGCGGCGGGCTCACCGAGTTCCTGCGCACCCGCCGCGCCCGGGTGCGCCCCGAAGACCTGGGCCTGCGGATGCCCGGCCAGCGCCGGCGGGTCCCGGGGCTGCGCCGCGAGGAGCTCGCCCAGCTGGCCGGGATCAGCGTCGACTACTACGTGCGGCTGGAGCAGGGCCGTACCCGCAACGTCTCCGACCAGGTGCTCGACGCGGTGGCCAGGGTGCTGCGGCTGGACGGCGACGAGCGCCGGCACCTGTTCAACCTCGCCCAACCGGCCAGCTCGGCCCGCCGCCGCGCGCCGGCCCGGCCGGAACGGGTGCGGCCGGGGGCGGCGCGGCTGCTGGAGATGGCCGGCGCCGTGCCCGCCTACATCGTGGGCCGCCGCTGCGACGTGCTGGCCTGGAACCCGCTGGCCTGCGCGCTGTTCACCGACTTCGGCAGGCTGCCGGCGGCCGAACGCAACTGGGGACGGCTGATCTTCCTTCGAGAGGACATCCAGGCGCTGTTCGCGGACTGGACGGTCAAGGCCAGGGAGACGGTGAGCTACCTGCGGCTACGCGCCGGCGCCCATCCGGACGACGCCGAGCTGGCCGCCCTGGTGGGCGAGCTGTCGGTGAAGAGCGAGGACTTCCGCCGCTGGTGGGCCGACCACGACGTGAAGGAGAAGACGCACGGCCGCAAGCACCTGCTCCACCCGCTGGTCGGCGAACTCACCCTGGACTTCGAGACCGCGCGGCTGCCCGACGCCCCCGACCAGGTGCTGGTGTTCTACACCGCCGAGGCCGGATCTCCCTCGGAGCACGCGTTGCGGCTGCTCACCCAGCTCGGCGAGCGTGAGCGCGAGCGAGCCGACGCGCCGCTGTAGGGACGCGATCACGGCCGGGGCGCCTTCATCGCTGAGCCGGCGTCACGAGGGAGAGACGAATATCCAGATGTACACGAGCAACCACAGCGCGGAGAGCACCAAACCAGCGATCGCCAGTCCACGACCGGCATCACCCCTGGCCTTGATCTGGTGGAGCGCGAGCCAGCCGCAGATCGCGGCAGCCGGAAAGAGCATGAAGACCCCCAGGATCCCCAGCACCAGCGAGGCGATGGCGAGCTCGTTCGTCCGAGTCGGGCGCTCGCGTTCGCGCTGGGCCTGCTGCTCGGCCTCCCACGCGGCTCCCTGTTGGGCCTCCCACTGAGCCCGCTGGTCCCGTTCCCGGCGGGCCGCCTGTTCGTTCGCCTCGCGCCGAGCGTGCTCCTCGGCGACGCGCTGGGCGTGTTCGGCGGCCTGTTTCCTGGCTAGTTCCTCACGTTCGCGCTGGGCCTGTTCGGCCGCATTCCGCAGGAACTCCGCTTCCCGCTCCCGCCGCGCCCGCTCCTCCCGCTCCCGCTGCTCGGCTCCCCACGACGGGTCGAGGGTGTTCAGGCGGGCCTTTGCGGCCGTCGAAACCTGTCGGCTGTCGTCCTCGGTGAGCCGACGCAGTTCGGTGAGTGCGTAGCCGCGTACGGCGTCGCTCCCGATGCGACACAGGTGTTCGAGCCCGTCGAGGGCGGCGTGTCGGTCGCTGGCGATGGGGCTCTTGAGGGAGTGTCGCAGATGGTCGGGCGGGCGCCAGTTCATGTTGCGGGCGATGATCGTCCGACCTTCGACATTGTCGATCTTCTTGGGGCGCTGCTGCGGCATCTCTTCGACGACCCGGTCGTACACGTAGGCGTAGAGCTCGTCGAGGGCGATCTGGCCATCGTGGTCGAGGTCCGCATTGCCTTCGCGTAGCCCTTCGACCAGATGCCGGGTGAACACCGACCGCGCTCCGACCCCGTCGAGCCGCTCGCCCTCGAAGGAGTACTGCATCGCGTCGGACGCGGCCAGCACCGTGCGTCCCCGCGCCTGGAGGCCTTCCAGGGCGTGGACCTCGGTGTCGGACTTGGCGGTCCGGCCGGCGGGGAAGGCGCCGCTGTAGCAGCAGTCCAGGATCAGCACCACCTGGCGCGACCGGCTGGCCTGCATCGCCCGGTGCAGCTGCTCGGTGGGAAGCGCGGTGAACGCGAGGTTGTCGCGGCGGGTGTTCTCCATCGCCAGGTACAGATGGCCGTCCTCGTCCTTGAGGCCATGGCCGGTGAAGTACAGCAGGGCGAGGTCGTCGCGGCGTTGGCCTCGGTAGAAGTCGCCGATCGCCTCGCCGACGACGTGGTTGGGTTGGTTGACCAGGGTCGAGACCTGGAATCCGGAGATGTTGGGGTCGCCCAGCACGGCGGCCAGCGCCTCGACATCGGCCGCGGGAGCCTCCAGCCGGCGCAGCCCGGTGTCGCGGTACTCGTAGGTGGCGATCAGGAGCGCCAGCCGCTGCCCCATCGTCAGCTCGCGGCGTGTCTTCGGACGAATGCCCCGACGAGCGCTCGTTGCTGCTCAGAGGTGGCCCGGTCCAGCTCGATGGTGTCCCCGTCCACGGTCACGCTGACCCGATGCCGGCCGGACTGGCGCTCCAGCCAGTCCCGCAGCGTTGCGATCACGCTGGGAAACACCCCGCCGGACACGCTCAAGGCGACGAGCAATGCACCCACCGTGACCGGATCGCCTTTAGCTCCGGCCGGTGCGTCGCCGACCCGGGCCATCTCGACCGACTCCACATCGAGATCGTCGAGCTCGGCGCGCAGTCGACGGGTCAGGCGCTCGCCGTCCTCGGTGCCCAGCTCCGGATCGGCGTGCAGCACTACCCGGACGGTCGTCGTGGCGGCGCCGGCCTGTTTCTCGGGGGTCACGGGCGATCTCCTCCCTCGGTCGGCGCACGACAGGCTCTCGTCGGGTCATGAGAGCCCCGACGAGCTGGTCCTGATACATGGTCGACGCCCGGCCGGAGGGTTGGCCCCGACGCCACCGCCTCGGAGGGGGGACGGCCTAGCGCCCGGGGTCGGGCGGCGGGGCGTCGTCGCCGGCGGGGAACCAGCGGTCGGCCCACTCGCTGAGCGCGGTGATCGCGTTCTCCAGGTCCTTGCCCTTCTTGGTCAGCGCGTACTCGACCCGGACCGGGCTGGCGTCGATGACGGTCCTGGTCACGAGCCCTTCGGACTCCAGCTCGCGGAGCCGGTTGGTCAGCATCTTGTCGGTGAGCTCCGGGATCGCCGACCGGAGCTGTCCGTAGCGACTGGCGCCGAGCAGCAGCTCCCGCAGGATCACCCCGCTCCACCGCCGTCCGATCAGCTCGACGGCGTGGTGGTAGCTCGGGCAGAAGCTCTCGCCCCGGTCATACGGCTGTGACACGCATCCCAGCTTACCCGTCGACCGCTAGATGTACTTTGGTTAGTAGCATTCAAGTTGATAGCTTCAGGTACATCGGTGAGCTACGGGCACCGAGATGACGACACACGCAGGGGATGTGGGACCGATGACACTGACCGGGCAGGCCGCGTTCGTCACCGGCGGCAGCCGGGGTATCGGCCGGGCCATCGCGCGCGGGCTCGCCGAGGCCGGCGCGGACGTGGCGATCACCTACCAGAGGTCGGCCGAGCAGGCACGATCGGTGGTCGACGAGATCACGGCGATGGGCCTGCGCGGGCTGGCGCTACGGGCCGAGAACGCCGATCCGGATGCGGTGGCCGGGGCGGTGCACCGCGCGGCCGGCGAGTTCGGCCGCCTCGACGTGTTGGTCAACAACGCCGGGATCTTCCCGGTCGCGAAGATCGACGAGGTCTCCGTGGCGGAGATCGACACCACCCTGGCAGCGCACGTGCGGGCGGTGCTGGTCGCCAGCCAGGCCGCCATCCGGCACATGGGCGCCGGCGGGCGGATCATCAGCATCGGCAGCAGCCTTGCCGAGCGCGTGCCCTACCCGGGCGTGAGCCTGTACTCGGCGAGCAAGGCGGCGCTGGTCGGGCTCACCAGGGGCCTCGCGCGCGACCTCGGCGAGCGGGGAATCACCGCCGTGCTGGTCAACGCGGGGTCGACGGACACCGAGATGAACCCCGCCGACGGGCCGGACGGTGCCGCCGAGCGGGCGCTGACCGCGCTGGGCCGCTACAACGCGCCCGAGGACATCGCCGCCACCGTCGTGCACCTCGCCGGCCCGGCCGGCGCCAACATCACCGGAACCACGATCACGATCGACGCCGGCGCGTCGGCCTGACCCGGAGGTACCGACGGCATGGAGAAGGTCATCCGGCAGCTGCGCGAGGACGCCACCGGCGAGGTGCTCGAACCCGGCGGGCCGGGGTTCGAGGACGCGCTGCGGCTCTACACGCGTTCGGTGCGCGGGCGCCCGCGCGCGGTCCTGCGGGCGCGCACGGTCGAGGACGTCGCCCTCGCGGTACGGGCCACCGGGCAGGCCGGCGTCGCGCTGTCGATGCGCGGCGGCGGGCACAGCGGCGCGGGGTTCGCGGTCGCCGACCGGGGGCTGATGCTCGACCTGAGCGCGATGCGGTCGGTCCGGGTGGATCCCGGGCGCGCGACCGCGTCCAGCGGCCCGGGCGCGACCTGGGGCGACTACGACGCGGCCACCCAGCGCCACGGGCTGGCCAGCACCGGCGGGGTCGTCTCCACCACCGGCGTGGCCGGGCTGACCCTGGGCGGCGGCATCGGCGCGCTGCGCGGGCTGCGCGGCCTCGCGGTCGACCAGCTCGTCGCCGCCGACGTGGTGCTGGCCGACGGCTCGACGGTCACCGCCGACGCCGGCCACCATCCCGACCTGTTCTGGGCGCTGCGCGGCGGCGGCGGGAACTTCGGGGTGGTCGTCCGGTTCGAGTTCGCCCTGCACCCCGTCGCGCGGCTGGTGACCGGGCTGCTGGGCTGGCCGCTGGGGTCGGCGAACCGGGTCGTCCGGGAGTTCACGGGGTTCGCCGGCGCGCTGCCCGACCACATCGTCGGCGAGCTCATCTTCACCGGCGCGGTCGGCGAGCCCTCGCTGCTGATGACCCCTCGGGTGGTGGGCACCGCCGGCGACGCCGAGCCGCTGCTCGCGCCGATGCGTGCCACCGGCCCCTCGACCGACACGGTCGCCGAGCGCTCCTACGTCGACGGCCAACGCTTCCTGGACCCGCTGGCCGAGTGGGGCATGCGGCACTACTGGCACACCTGCACGCTCGGTCACCTCGACGACGAGGTCGTCGCCCTGCTGGCCCGCTTCACCGAGGGCTCGCCGTCGCCGACCAACCTCATCACCGTCGAGCACCTGCACGGGCGGATGTCCCGGATCGACCCCGACAGCACGCCGGTCGGCTTCCGGCACGCGCCGTACAACGTGTTCATCGAGGCCAAATGGGCGGATCCGGCCGACGACGAGGCCAACCGCCGCTGGGCGCGCGAGCTGATCGACGCGCTGCGCCCGCACGCCGCCGGCGGCGCCTACGTCAACTACCTGCCCTATGACGCCACCACCGCGGACATCGCCTCGGCGTACGGGCCGCGCCGCTTCGACCGGCTGCGGGCGATCAAGGCCAGGTACGACCCGGCCAACCTGTTCCGGACCAACCAGAACATCCCGCCGGGCTGGAGCGTGTCCCGTGGATCTATGCCGAGCGAGCGGTGATCCAGATTGTGGCTCGCAAGGCCGAGGAGCCGCCGATACCGGTGTTGTATCGGCGGCGACGAGAACGCCGCGAGGCGCGATCTGGGCGCCGCGCAGCTGGCTGGATGATCCACGGGGCACGCTCTAGTGCGCGAGCTCGCCGTCCTCGGGCAGCTACCGCCCGAGCGGTCCGACGCCGCGCGCAACCGCCGCAGGATCCTCGAGGCGGCCGCCAGGGTGGTCGCCGACGGGGACCTCTCGCTGGACGAGGTCGCGCGGGCCGCCCGGGTGGGGGTGGGCACGGTGTACCGCCGCTTCGGCGACCGGGCCGGGCTGGTGCACGCCCTGCTCGACGAGCACGAGCGGAGGTTCCAGGAGGCGTTCCTGCACGGCCCGCCGCCGCTGGGACCAGGCGCACCGCCGGCCGCGCGCATCCGTGCCTTCCTGCACGCGGTCGTGGATCGCGTCGCCGGGCACACGCGGCTGCTGATGCTCACCGAGGCCGACCCGGTGGGCCGCTACCACCGTGGCCACTACCCCATCTGGCACCTGCACCTGTGCACCCTGCTCGACCGGCCCGACCGCCAACTGCTCGCGCACGTCCTGCTGGCGCCGCTCAGCGCGGGCCTGATCGGCCACCTGCTCGCCGACGGGCTGGACACCGACCGCATCAAGGCCGGCATCGACCAACTGCTGCCCGGCATCACCGACGAAGGAGGCAAAACGATCGTTCAAGTCACCCAGGGGTGACGGCCGGGCGGCGGCGGAGGCGGCGGGCCAGCTCGATCACGGCGGCCGACAGCAGCGCGAGCGCGAGGCCGGCGCCGACCGCCAGCAACTGGTTGTCCCGGAACGCGACGCCGCCGATGTAGCCGGTCAGCACCATGTAGATGCTCCAGGCCATGCCGCCGATCGCGGTGAACACGATGTAGTTGCGGAAACTGTAACCGACCATTCCGGCGGTCAAGGTGGCCAGATAGCGGCCGACCGGGATGAATCGGGTGAACAGGAGCAGGTATCCGCCCCGGGTCGCCAGTTGTCGGGCCAGTAGGTCGTGGGTGGCGCGGCGTTTGGTGCCGGGTGGGAGCCGCTTCAGCAGGCGGGATTCGAGCAGCCGGCCGGCGCCGTACGGTATTTGGTCACCGAGGAAGGCGCCGACCCCCGTCGCCAGGATGACCAGGGTCAGGTTCGTGTCGCCGGCGGCGGCGTAGACGCCCGCGATGACGATGACCGGCTCGCTCGGGATCAACGGGAGAAAGGAGTCGAGCAGGGACAGCGCGAGCAGTATCGCGTACAACCACGGTGAGGTTATGAAAGATAACGCTAAAGCTTCCCAGTCGGGCATGTGGCCGCGCTCCCGGCGTCTAGTCCGCAGCGGAGAATCGACGGTGACCCGCGGGGACGCATTTTCTACGGAATCTGACACCGACGTTAAGGACACCGATGTCCGGCGTCAAATGCTTCTTTGTAAGTTCTAAAGTGACTCGGACGCAACCGCGGTCGGCGGCTCAGGTGTCGGGTGGGCGCGGCGGCCGGCGGTCTCGCGGATGGCGGTGAGCGCGGTCAACAGGCTGATCGCGGCGATGGCCATGATGTAGAAGGCCGGGGACAACGAGTATCCGGTGGTCGCGATCAGCCAGGTCGCGATGTACGGGGCGGTGCCGCCGCACAGGGACACGGCGATGTTGTACGGGATGGCGATCGCGCCGGAGCGGATGCGGGCCGGGAACAGCTCGGCCATGGTGGCGGCGATCGCGCCGTCGTAGGCGGCGATGAACAGGCCGAGGGCGACCATGCCGACGATGGCCAGCGGGGCGCTGCCCAGGGACATGAGCAGGAACGCCGGCCAGCTGAACAGGACGAAGCCGGTGGTGCCGGCGATCAGGAGCGGGCGGCGACCGATGCGGTCGGACAGGGCGCCCATGAGCGGGACGGCCACCGCCACCACGGCCAGGCAGACGGTCACCGCGGTGAACGAGGAGATCTTGCTGAAGTGCAGGGTGGTCTGCAGGTAGCTGGGCATGAACGTCTGCAGCGACCAGTGCGCGACGCCTTTGATCACGATGATGCCGGCGAGCACCAGCATGCCCCGCCAGCCGGCGCGCAGGCTCTCCCGCAGCGGCGAGTCGGTCACCGCGCCGCGCGCCTCGAGGTTGCGGAACTCGGGGGTGTCGGCGAGACGCAGCCGCAGGTAGAGGCCGGCGGCGCCGAGCGGAAGGGCGAGCAGGAACGGCAGCCGCCAGCCCCAGGCGGTCATCGCGGCGTCGCCGAGGGCGGCGGTGAGCAGCAGCGCGAGGCCGGAGCCGAACACGAACGCGGCGAAGCCGAACGTGTCGGAGTAGCTGCTGAAGTAGCCACGCCGGCGCGGCGGGCCGTACTCGTAGAGCAGGGTGACCGCGCTGGACGTCTCGCCGCCGGCGGCGAAGCCCTGCACCAGCCGGGCCAGCACCAGCAGCAGCGGCGCGAGCACGCCGATCGTCGCGTAGCCAGGCAGCACGCCGATCACGAACGTGGCGCCGGAGGTGCCGAGGACGACCAGCGAGAGCACCTTCTGCCGGCCGATCCGGTCGGCCAGCGGGCCGAGGTAGAGGCCGCCGAGCGGGCGGATCACGAACCCGGCGGCGAACACCGCGAACGTGGACAGCAGCGCGGCGGTCGGGTCGCCCGTGGCGAAGAAGTTCGCCGCGATGATCGTCGACAGCGTCCCGTAGATGCCCATGTCGAACCACTCCACGAAGTGGCCGGCACCGGCGGCGAGCAGGACCCGCCGGCGGCGGGCGGGGGTGAGCTCAGTCATGGTGACCTCGTTGTCTCCAGGCGGCGGGCGCGCGCGACGGCCGCGTCCTCGATCATCACGTCGATCGGCCGGGCCACCCGGAAGCCGAGCAGGTCGCGGGCCTTGGCGTGGGACGTCGTGTAGTGCACGGCGGGGCCGGGAAGCCTGGCGTCCACCAGGGGCAGGCCGGCGCGGGCGGCCAGCTCGGGTACGAGCTTGTCGAAGTCCACCGAGTCGTCCGGGCCCAGGCCGATCACCTGGCCGTCCAGGTCGGCGGCCCGGTCGACGGCGGCCAGCACCCCGGCGGCCAGGTCGCGGGCGTCCAGGATGCCCATCCGGTACGGGGTGCCGTCCTCGCCCCGGGAGAGCAGCAGCGTGTCCGGTTCGGCGGCCGCGGCCAGCGGTTCGAGCGCCTGTACGGCGTCACGATTGCCGAACGCGCGCTGCTGGGCGAGCTTGCGGTGCAGGAAGAAGCGCGGGCCGGAGAAGAAGCTGGTCTCGTCGAGCAGCTCGTCGGCGTGCTGGAAGTGGGAGAACCGCAGCACCACGGCGCGCAGGCCGCGAGCACGGCGGTGGAACTCGACGGTCTGTTCCCCGAGGAGCTTGGTCAGCCCGTAGGTGCTGGTCGGACGGGTGGGGTGGGCCTCGTCGAGCGGCTGGTAGGCCGGGCGGACCTCGGGGTAGACCTCGCCGCTGCTGGCGAACACCAGCGTGGCCCCGGCCTGGGCGGCGGCCGAGGCAACAGACGCCGTGCCCGACACGTTCGCCTCGAAGAGCGCCCGGTCGTCGGCCCGGTCCCAGGACATCAGCGCGGCCAGGTGCACCACCACGTCGGCGCCGTCGAACGCGCCCGCCGCGGTGTCCGACAGCGAGGCCTGGACGAACCGCGCGCCCTCGGGCAGCTCGCCGGGCGCCGGTGACCGGTCCAGGCCGGTGACCCGGTGGCCGTTCTCGGTCAGCAGGCCGAGCAGGTGCCAGCCCAGCCGCCCGGCCGCGCCCGTCACGGTGACATTCACCGGGACATTCAGCGGGACATTCACCGGGACGTTCACCGCGTACCCCGCCGGGACTCCCGACCGGACGAGTACGCGGGCGGGGTGTGCACCGGCCCCAGGTAGCCCAGGCCGACGCTCACCGAGTCGGCGGCCTCTACGATCACCTGCCCGAGCCGCTGCTCCCGCTCGTCCAGCGCGATCGCGGACAGCGCCCCGGAGATCGACAACGACGCGACCACCTCGCCGGTCTGGTCGCGCACCGGCGCGGCGATGCAGGCCCGGCCCAGCGCGAGCTCCTCCACCTCGGTGGCGTAGCCGCGTTCGGCGCAGCGGGACAGGTCGGCGTCCAGCTGGTCGCGATCGGTCAGGGTGTGCGCGGTGAAACGTTCCATCCGGTCGCCGAGCAGGTCGGCCCGCGCCGCCGGCGGGACGCCCAGCAGCAGGCACTTGCCCATCGCGGTGGCGTGCAGCGGGTTGCGCTGGCCCATCAGCGAGAACGACTTCTGGGCGAGCTGGCCCTCCACGTTGAGCAGGTAGAACAGCTCGGCGCCCCGGCGCACCGAGACGTTCGCGGCCAGCCCCAGCTCCCAGGCCAGCCGCTGCGCCACCGGCCGGGCCTGGCGGTAGATCGGGTCGTTGTTCAGCGCCACGCCGGCCATGGTCAGCACGGCGTGGCCCAGCTCGTAGAGCTGGCTCACCGGGTCGCGCCGGACCAGGCCGGCGGACTCCAGCGTGGCCAGCAGCCGCGACGTGGTGGACACCCCCAGGTCCAGCCGCGCGGCGATGTCCGAGACCCGCAGCGCCGGCTGCCCGAGCGTGAACGCGTTCAGCACGGCGGCCGCCCGCTCCACGCTCTGATTGCCACCCTGTTCGGAAACCATGGCGCTTATCATGCGCAGTAGTTGCAGTATTTGCAAGCGTCATGCATAGAATGGCCGCCGTGCGCATCGCCGAGGTCGTCAGCTATGTCCTGAAGCTTTCCGCGCCGCGTGTCTACCTGGGCGCGCTGGCCGACGGCACGACGCTGGAGCAGCGGCACGGCTACCGGGTGCGCGAGCCGTGGCGCAGCCTCTACTCCGCGCGCTACGAGACGATGCTGGTCAGGGTCACCACCGAGGACGGCGTGTCCGGGTGGGGCGAGGCGCTGGCGCCGGTGGGGCCGGAGGTCCCGGCCGCGATCGTGGACCGGCTGCTGGCCGGCTGGCTGGTCGGGCGGGATCCGCGCGGGGTGCGGCCGCTGTGGCACGGGCTGCGCGACCTGATGCGCGAGCGCGGCCACCTGGTCGGGCACCAGGCCGACGCGCTGGCCGCCGTGGACATCGCGCTGTGGGACCTGAACGGGCGGTTGGCCGGGCTTCCGGTGGCCGCGCTGCTCGGCGGGGCGTTCCGGACCCGGGTGCCGGCCTATGTCTCCGGGCTGCCGGCGCCGGGCGACGACGCCCGCGCCGCGCTCGCTCGGTCCTGGGCGTCGAAGGGCGCGACCGCCGTGAAGCTGCACCTCGGGCACGGCGTCGACGCCGACCTGGCCACCGTGGACGCGGTCCGGGAGGCGGCGCCGGGACTGGCCGTCGCCGTCGACGCGCACTGGGCGTACCGGCTGGACCAGGCGCTGCGGCTCGGGCGCGAGCTTTCGGCGCGGCACTGCCTGTTCCTGGAGGCGCCGCTGGCGCCCGAGGACCTGGCCGGGCACGCCGAGCTGGCCGGCCGGATCGAGACGCCGGTGGCCGTCGGCGAGGCGCTGCGCAACAGGTTCGAGTTCGCCGAGTGGCTGCGGGTGCGGGCGATGCGGGTGGCCCAGCCGGACGTGGCCCGCACCGGGATCACCGAGGCGCTCGCGGTCGCCGAGCTGGCCGGGGCGCACCACGTGCCGGTCGCGCCGCACCACTCGGTGGGGCTCGGGGTGTCGCTGGCCGCCGGCATCCACCTGGCCGCCGCCGTCGAGGACTGCCCGTTCCTGGAGTTCCAGCCGGACACCATCGACGTCGCCCAGCGAATCCTGCGCACCCCGCTGGACGCCGGGCCGGCCGGGTTCGGGCTGCCGGACGGCCCGGGGCTGGGCATCGAGGTGGACCGCGAACTGGTCGAAGCGGAGGCGAGCTGAGGTGGCACCCGTCGGACTGATCCCGATCCTGGCCACGCCGTTCACCGAGGCCGGCGAGCTGGACGTGGCGTCGTTGCGCCGGCTGGTGGAGTTCGAGCTGGCCGCCGGCGTGGACGGGCTGGCCGTGTTCGGCATGGCCAGCGAGGGCTTCGCGCTGACCGCCGCCGAGCGCGCACAGATCCTGCGCGAGGTCCGCGCGGTGGCCGGCGACGCGGTCCCGGTGGTCGCCGGGGTGAACGGCACCAGCACGGTCACCGCCCTGGAGCAGGCGCGCGCGGCCGCCGACGGGGGCGCCGACCAGGTCATGGTGTTGCCGCCGTTCCTGGTCAGGCCGGGGCCGGACGGGGTGCTCGCATTCTTCACCGAGGTTGCCGCCGGTTCCGGAGTGCCGGTGATGATCCAGGACGCGCCCGGGGTGACCGGCGTGAGCATCGGCGTGGAGCTGGTCGCCGAGCTGGCCGGCCGGGAGGGGATCACGTCGGTCAAGGTCGAGGCGCAGCCGACGCCGCCGAAGATCGCGTCGGTGTGCGGGGCGGCGTCTGATGGGTTCGCCGTGCTCGGCGGGCAGAACGCCCAGGCGTTGATCGAGGAGTACGACAACGGGGCCGTCGGGACGATGCCGGCCTGCGAGTTCTCCGACGTCCTGCGCGGGGTGCTGGACGATCTCGCGGCCGGCCGGCGGGGCGATGCACGCGCCGGGTTCGCGCGGCTGCTGCCGCTGATCCAGATCGGCACCCGGCCGGGGCAGGCCTGGGCGGTGCACAAGGAGGTGCTGGTCCGCCGGGGCATCCTCGACTCGGCGGCGGTGCGGTCGCCGGCCCGTCCGTTGGACCGGGTCACCGGCAAGGCGCTGCACGAGATCCTGGACGAGCTGGGGCTGCCGGCCTGGGCGTCCCGGTGAACGTGCTCATCGTCGGCGCCGGCTCGCCGATCGGGCTGGCCATCGCGGCGGCGTTCCACGAGGGCGGCGACCGGGTGGTGGGGTGCGGGCTCTCGCCGGTGCCGGACGGGGCGCCGTTCGTGGGTGCGGTGGTCGCGGATGCGGGCGAACCCGAGGGGGCACGTGCCGCCGTCTCCCACGCGCACGAGCGGCTCGGCGGGCTCGACGTGCTGGTGCTGGCGGCCGCCGCGCAACCGGTCGCGCCGGCCGCCGAGACCACCGACGAGCAGTGGCACGGCGCCGTCCGCAACACCCTGGACGCGGCGTTCTTCCCGGCTCGCGCGGCGCTGCCCGTGCTCGGCGCCGGGTCCAGCATCGTGGCCGTCACCTCGGTGAACGGCTTCCTCGCCGCGCCCGGCCTGCCCGGCTACGCGGCCGCCAAGGCCGGTGTGGACGGCCTGGTCCGCCAGCTCGCGCTGGAGTACGGCCCGCGCGGTATCCGGGTCAACGCGGTCGCGCCCGGGATGATCGGCGGCGCCGACCTGCCCGCCGTCACCGAGGGCTACCCGCTGCGCCGCACCGGCACCCCCGCCGAGGTGGCCGACGCCGTCGCCTTCCTCGCGTCACCGCGCGCGTCGTTCATCACCGGCGTGGTGCTGCCCGTCGACGGCGGCCTGTCCATCGCCTCCCCCGCCGCGTTCCTCCGCCCCGACCTGCGCGCCCGTTTCCTGCCGTAGGTCTCTGTCGTAACCGAGTGCCGGTACCGCCGTCATGGCCGCATCGGCGGCCCCAGGATCTCCGAACCGTGACGGGCCGACGCGTCGGCCACCCGCGCGACGTCCAGCTCGACAGGGGCGGGCAGCCCCGGGCCGGTCGCCGGCTCCCCGACCTCGGCGACCAGGTCCTCGAAACCGCTGGGAGCGCACAACGCCCACCCCACCACCGGCTCCCGCGACGTCACCACGAACGCGTGCGGCACCTTGTGCGGCAGGTACACGAACGACCCGGGGCCGGCGTCCCACTCGTCCTGCTCACCGCACGCCACCCTGATCCGTCCCTGGACGATGATGAATGCCTCGTCCTGCTCGGCATGCACGTGGCGGGGCGGGCCGAACCCGTGCGGCGCGGTGAACTCCGTCATGGAGAACCGCCCGCCGGTCAACGCCCCGTCGGCCTTGACGGTCATCCGCGTGCCCAGGAACCAGTAGGGCACGCCTTCATTGCTCGCGAGGTGCACGCCCTCGTTCCGATCAGCCATGACCGCGATCGTGCCGACCGCGCCTTGCAGCCGCCTTTCAAGCGGTTGCCTCGCCTCCACTGACTGAACTAGCATTCACTGAACTGAGGTTCACCAGGAGGCCGACATGCTCCAGACCCGGACGCACGAGGTTCTGAACCAGCCCCCGCCGTTGGAGGACTACGACCCGTTCGCGCTCGACGCGCCGCTGCGGGAGGCGGTGGACCGGGCCGGCGCGGGCTGGGCCACGGATCGGGTGAGCGAGCTGGGCCGCCGCGTCGGCTCGGCGGAGATGATCGAGCTGGGCCGCCGGGCCAACCGGTTCGTGCCGGAGCTGCGGACGTTCGACAGGTACGGGCACCGGATCGACGAGGTCGAGCTCGACGACTCGTTCGACCGGCTCATGACGATCGGCCGCCGCGCCGGAATCCCGTCGATCCCCTGGGTGAACCCGAGGCCGGGGGCGCATTCGGCGCACACCGCGATGACGTACCTGTTCTACCAGGCGGAGGCGGGCGTGGTGTGCTCGCTGCTGATGAGCTACGCGGCGGTTCCCACCCTGCGGCATCAGCCCGAGGTCGCGGCGGCCTGGGAGCACGCCGTGCTGGCCGACGACTACGACGGGCGGTCCGTTCCGGCCGGCGAGAAGCGGGCGGCCACCATCGCGATGGCGATGACCGAGAAGCAGGGCGGGTCGGACCTGCGCGCGAACACCACCGTCGCCGTACCGGTGGGCACGCCCGGGCCCGGGCAGCGGTACCTGCTGACCGGCCACAAGTGGTTCTGCTCGATGCCGATGTCGGACGCCATCCTGACGCTGGCCCGCGTGGAGCACGGCGTGAGCTGTTTCCTGGTGCCCCGGTTCACCCCGGACGGCGAGCGCAACCGGGTCCACCTGCAGCGGCTCAAGGACAAGCTCGGCAACCGGTCGAACCCGTCGGCCGAGATCGAGTACGACGGGACGTGGGCGCTGATGGTGGGCGAGCCCGGGCGGGGCATCGCCACGCTGATGGAGATGGTGCACCACTCCCGGCTGGACGTGGCGGCGGCGCCGGCGGCGTTCATGCGGCTGGGCCTCGTGCAGGCGGTGCACCATGCGCGGCATCGGCGGGCGTTCTCCCGGCGGCTGGTCGAGCAGCCGCTGATGGTCAACGTCCTGGCGGACCTGGCCGTCGAGTCGGAAGCCGCGACGACGCTGCTGATGCGCCTGGGGCGGTGCTTCGACGGCGCCGAGCGGGACCCGATGGAGGCCTCGCTGGCCAGGATCGGCACGTCGCTGACCAAGTACTGGCTGAACAAGCGGGTGGTGCCGCACACGCACGAGGCGCTGGAGTCCCTCGGCGGCTCCGGGTACATCGAGGAGTCGGACCTGCCGAGGCTCTACCGGGAGGGGCCGCTGAACGGCATCTGGGAGGGCAGCGGCAGCGTGATCGCGCTCGACCTGCAGCGCGCGCTGCGCCGCGACGAACGCTGCCGGCCGGCCCTGCTGGCCGAGCTGGAGCCCGCCGCCGGCTGCGACCCCGGCTACGACCGCCTATTGGCCGAGGTCACGGACCTGCTGGACGGGGCCGACGACCCGGTGGCCGCCAGGCGGCTGGCCGAGCGGACGGCGCTGTGTTGGCAGGCCGCGCTGCTGGTCCGCCACGCTCCCGGCCACGTCGCCGAGGCGTTCCTCGCCGGGCGGGTCAGGCCCCGGCCGGCGTCCGCGTTCGGGTCGCTGCCCGCGAGCACCGACCTCGAGGCGATCCTTGACCGCGCCGTGCCGGAGCGGCCGTGACCGGCCGGGTCAGGCGCAGCCCGGCCGAGCAGCGCGACGAACGCCGGCCGGCCATCGTCGACGCGGCCAGGCGGGTGCTCGCCCGGGGCGGGTTCGAGCGGGCCACCATCGCCGCGATCGCGCGCGAGGCCGGGATCTCCGCCGGCACCGTGTACCTGTACTTCACCAACCGCGAGGACCTGCTCGCCGAGGTGTACAGGTACGCCTCGTCCCACGAGGTGGCCGCGATGACCTCGGCCGCACTCGGCGACACCCCGGTCCACCAGTTCCACGCCGCCGCGGCGACCTTCGTCGAACGCGCCTTCCTCGGCCGGCGGCTGGCCTACGCGCTCATCGCCGAGCCCGCCGACCGGGTGGTCACCCGGGAACGCAACCGTGCCCGCCGCGAGTTCGGCGCCGTCTTCACCGAGATCATCGCCGCCGGCGTGGCCGACGGCAGCTTCCCGCCCCAGAACGCGCACATCCGCGGCGCCGCCGTGATCGGCGCCATCAACGAGGCGGCCGTCGAGGCCCTGGACCCGGCCACCGACGTCGAACCCTCCGACGAGCTGGTCGCCGACATCGTGGCCGCCGCCTGCGCCACCGTCGGCATCCCCGCGCCGACCCGCTCCGCTACGTGCCGCCGTCCTCGACACCCCTCACCGCCGGAGCGCGCCGCCCCTCGGAGCTAGTCGCCGGGACGAGTAGGGGCTGTCCTTGAGCGCTCGGGAGTACTCGCCGGCCGCCTTCAGAACGGCGGCCCGGTGCGCCGCCGGACAGCCCTCCAGGGCCTGCTGGGTGCGCTCGTTACTCACTCGCAGGCGCTTGAGCGAAACAACGGCCCAGGCGATCGCTCCGATGGCCGCCGGAACGGCGAGGGAGACGAGCGGCCACATCATCGATCGCCCCGCTCACCCAACCGCCGAGAAACCTTCGATCTCGGGCGCCGGCTGGCGCCGTTGCGGAGCACTATTCCTCGGGGTCGCTGCTCAGGCCCATGACTTCTTGGAGCACGCGGGTGGCGGCGCGGCGGGCGGGGAAGCTGTTGCGGGTGGTGCGGCTGCCGGAATCGCTGCCGGTGGGCGTCACGACCCCAACATGAGCCCAGGTCGGGTTGTCCCAGCCGAAGATGTCGGTGCCGTCGTCGGCGATGGCGAGGGCCTTGAACGCGGTCTCGGGGTCGACGTGCTCGGCGTACATGGTGGACATGGCGCCGATGAGGCCGTAGATGACAACCGCGGTGGAGGCTATGTTGCTCTTGCGCTGCTGCTGGCGCGCGGGCGTGGTGAGCTTGCCGAACTCGGGCCGGACCCTGGCAAGGGAGTCCCATGCGCTGATCAGCCAGCTGGACTGGGCCTCGACATCCTCCGCGGTGACCGGGCCGCCTTTCCACGATGTCTCGAGGGCACGGCTGATGGTGTTGAAGGCGGTCAACTTGTGCGAGCTGGCCGACACGGAGTTGGACAGCACCTCGACGTTGTCCTGGCCGAGGTGCCCACTGCCGTTGACCAGGCGGCGGGCGATCTCCTGCTCCTTGGTCTCGGAGTAGGCGTACTTCGCGGCCGAGTCGTTGACCTTGTCGCCGCGAGTGTTGTAGATAGTCGCGACCTTCTTTGCCTCGGTGTCGTCGACCAGCCAGATGCGCACCTGGAAGCGGGTGTCGAGCTTGAACGACCCGAGAGGGTTATCGGCGGCCTGCAGGATCGCCTTGATTCGCGACAGCGAGTCGACCGCACAGTCGAGCACGCCCTCGAAGATCGTCATGTTGGTCAGGCCGGAGTCGTCCTGCCACCGCGCGTGCCGAGACTTCGTCGGGTCGAGCCGCACCGAGATGTTGCCGATGATCGCGTTGTTCTCCAGCAGCTCGGTGGTCCACTTGTTGACCTTGGTCTTCGTCTTGCCGGTAAGCCGCCCTTGCTGGTGGGCGGGTCGGATATTCCCGGTCAGGGTGAGCAGCCCGCGTCGGTACAGGTCGACGAGGAAGCCGGCGGTCATCTGGGTCTCGATGTGCACCCCGCCGTTGTCGTCGACCTCGTTGACGTTGACGATCTCCAGCGGATGAGTCGGCTCGTCACCACTGATCGTGGTGACTTTCTTGATCATGGCGTTCAATAGTTGTGACCGTCTCTCGGCTCGCCGGCGAGACGCCGGGCGCGCCTCAGTAGGCACGGAAAGTACGCGTCTAACGTGTACTCAGTCAACTACACGTGCCTTCCACCTTGGCTACGTGCACGAACTGCGCCTTACGTGTTCCCCGCGCGGGGCAAGGTCGTCCAGCCACACTGAGCGATCCACGACCACGGCGATCCAGTGTTACCAATCCCACAATGGCCAGCACGGGCCGCCGGCCGCGAAAGCCGTGCGCTAGTACCCCGGGGGCGCGACGGAGAGCAGGAAGCGGGTGGGTTCGTCCGTCTCGTTGAGGTAGCGGTGCGGCAGCAGCGAGTCGAAGCTGGCGCTGTCGCCGCGGTCGAGGTCGTAGCGCTCGCCGTCGACCTCGAGGACGAGCTGTCCGGCGAGCACCAGGACGCACTCGTCGGAGGGGTGGCTCCAGCCGGTCTCCGACGACACGGTGCCCGCGTCGAGCAGGCCTTCCAGCACCTCGATCTTGCCGGCGCCGGCGGAGACGCGCTGGTAGGTGATCTCGCCGTGCGGCGAGCGCAGCGCCGTCCTGCGGTCGCGGCGGACCACCGCGACCCGCTCCAGGTCGGTGTCCTGGAACAGGTTGAACACGGGGGTGTCCAGCACCCGCGCGATCCTGCGCAGCGTCTCCAGGCTCGGGTCGGTGATGCCGCGCTCGACCTGGCTGATCAGGCCGGGGGTGACCGAGGCGGCCTTGGCCAGGTCGGTCGCGGTCATGGCGCGCGCGGTGCGCAGCGCTCGAATCCGTTCGCCCATCACGGTGGGTGTTCTCCCTGCGTTCTCGTGCCGGTGCCAGCGCCGCCCGGGTCAGCGCAGCGCCGGCAGCACCTCGGAACCCAGCAGCCGGATCGCCGCCGCCGGGTCGGGGCCGAGCGGGCCGCCGATGCTGAGCTGGGTCACGCCGGCCGCGAGCAGCTCGCGCAGCCGGTCGGTGACCCGCGCCGGGGTGCCGACCACGGCCAGGCGCAGCATGTCATCGGTGACCAGCTTGGCGGCCGCGTCCACGCCGTCGGCGTCGAGGGCGGCGGTGACCGGCGCGAAGTCGTCCGGGCCGAGGCCGACGAGGGCGAGGTCGTGCTCCGACAGGTACGGGCCGAAGAACGCGATGGTCGGGCGGATCAGGTCGCCGGCCACCCGGGGGTCGTCGGCGACGGAGACCCAGACGCAGCCGGCGATGTCCACCTCGGACGGGTCGCGGCCGGCCGCCTTCGCCCCGGCGTGCACCCAGCTCACCACCTCGGGGGCCGTCTGCGGCGGGAACAGGATCGGCAGCACGCCGTCGCCGTAGCCGCCGGCGGCGGTCAGGAAGTCGCGTCCGTACGCGGTGACGTACAGCGGTATCCGTGGCCGCTGCGGGGTGAAGCCGAGCGCGCAGTTCGGGTCCCAGCTGAACGCCCGCCCCGAGACAGACCGACCGTCGGTCTGTCTCCGGGAGGTGGGGATCGGCGAGCCCGCGAGCAGCGCGCGGACCAGACCGATCGCCTCCCGGGTCCGGGCCGGGATCGCGGACCCGTCGAGCCCGAGCTTCGGCACCATGGCATCGGTGTGCGACCCGATCCCGGCCACCGCCCGCCCGGACGACAGCAGGTCCAGCGTGCCCAGGTACGCGGCGATCTCGGACGGGTCGATCGTGCTCGGGTTCATGCCCAGCGCGCCGACCTCGATCCGCGAGGTGCGCTGCGCGACGGCCGTGCACAGCGCCCAGGTGTGCAGCATGAACGGGTCGCTGGCGAACCAGACCTGGTCGAACCCGGCCTCCTCCGCCGTCACCCCCAGCTCCACCAGCTCGCCGGGCCCACCCACGAACTGCGTCAGTCGAATGCTTGCGATCACCTAGGTGCGCACCTTTCCGGTCCGGTCGGGAGAAAGAGAAAGCCTGTCCTGGACGGCGTCGCCGAGGATCGTGAACGCGAGCACCACGACCGCGATGGCCAGCCCGGGGAACAGCGAGTACCACCAGGCGTCGAGCATGAAGCCAAGGCCGTCGCTGGTCATCACGCCCCACTCCGGGGTCGGCGGGCGCGCGCCGAGGCCGAGGAACCCGAGCCCGGCGCCGGCCAGGATCACGAACCCGACGTCCAGCGTGGCCAGCCCCACCACCGGCCCGGCCGCGTTGGGCAGCACGTGCCGGGCCAGGATCCGCGCGGTCGGCACGCCGAGCACGACCGCGGAGTCCACGTAGGCCATCCGCCGCACCGAGACCACCTGCCCGCGCATCAACCGCGCGTAGGACGGCCACCACACCGCGGCCAGCGCGATCGTGGTGTTCACCAGGCTGGGCTGCAACGCGACCACGACCACCATGGGCAGCAGGATGTAGGGCACCGAGAGGAACACGTCGGTGACCCGCATGATGAGCTCGTCCACCCACCCGCCGCGATATCCGGCGACCAATCCGAGCAGGCCGCCCACGACAACGGAGAAAACGACAACGGACACGCCGATCGACAACGAGATACCGGCGCCGTGAATGACGCGGCTGAGCAGGTCGCGCCCGTTGTTGTCGGTGCCGAGCGGATGCGGCAAAGACGGTGCGGAAAGGCTCACGCTCAGGTCGATCGCGTTCGGGTCATAGGGCGCCAGCGCCCCCGGAACAATGGCGGCCACTATCGTCAGGAACAACACGATGACGGCGAACACGGTGGACGCCGGCCAGGCGGCGAACGACACCCGGCGCCGCAGCCTCAGCGGCACCGCCGGCGCGGCCGTCACGAGAACCTGATCTTCGGGTCGAGCGCCGCGTACAGCACGTCCACCAGCAGGTTCACCAGGATGAACGCCACCGTCGCCACCAGCGTCACCCCCATCACCGAGTTGTAGTCCAGCACGGTGATCGACTCGTACGCGTACCGCCCGACCCCCGGCCACTTGAAGATCTTCTCCACCAGTACCGAACCGCCGAGCAGGTACCCGAACGCCAACCCGGTGATCGTCACGACCGGCAGCAGCGCATTGCGCAATGCATGCACGTACACCACCCGGAACTCGGGGACGCCCTTCGCCCGAGCGGTCGCGATGTACGGCTCGGACAACGCCTCCAGGATCGACGCCCGAGTCGTCCTGGTGACCCGAGCCAGCGTCGGCAACGCCAGCGTGACGGACGGCAGCACCAAATGCCACAGAACGTCGAGAAACTCGTAGACGTCACCACGCAGCAATGCGTCCAGTGAGGCGAACCCGGTGATCGGCGCACCGCCGCCGGACAGGCTGGTCTGGCCCTCGCTGGGCAGCCACCCGAGGTGGGCGTAGAACACCACCACGAACAGGATGCCGGCCCAGAACACCGGCACCGCCACCCCGCCCAGGCTGAGCAGCCGCCCCAGGTGGTCGACCGGCCCGCCGGGCCGGGTGGCGGCCAGCACGCCCAGCGGGACGCCCACGACCAGCGCGATCACCAGCGACGCCACCGTCAGCTCGATGGTCGCGGGCAGCGCGTCGAGCAGGTTGGACAGCACCGGCCGCTGGTTGGTCAGCGAGTCGCCCAGGTCGCCTCGGGCCAGCCGCTCCAGGTACAGCCCGAACTGCACCGGCAGCGGACGGTTCAGCCCGTACTGCTCGCGGATGCGCGCCACCGCGTCCTCGCTGGCGTTGAGCCCGGCCAGCACCCGCGCGGCGTCGCCGGGCACCAGGTGCGTGAGCAGGAACGTGAGCACGGCGACGGCGAGCACCAGCGGCACCGCCAGCGCGGCCCGCCGCGCCACGTGACGGCCCACTACCGCCTCGGCTGTCCCGGAAGCCACAGCCCGCGCTCCAGCGGCTCCAGGTAGCTCAGCGTGACGTTGTCCAGGTACGGCTCGTACGGGTCCACCTTCTTGTACTCGGCGTACGGCCCCGACCAGTCCTTGCGGCGCTCCTTGTACGCGCGGCGCTCGTCCTCGGAGTGGTACTCGAACAGCATGGTGTAGCGGCCGGTCGGGTTGCGGGTGGCGGCGTCCACCTCGTGGTAGTACGACGCCGAGCGCCACTCCGGAAACAGCTCGTCCCGCCGGTTCGCCACCCAACGGAACCAGGTCCGCATCCCCTCGTGGTACTCCGCCGGGTCCACCCCGTCGCGGATGTTCCACGACTCCACCTCGACGATGGCCGGCACGTCTTTCTCTGTCATGTCATCCCTTCTCCACGGCGAACAGGTCGGCACGGGACAGCGAGTTCTCCCGGAAGTTGCGGACGGCCTTGCGCACCGCCCGGCGGTTCACGTCCTGGTAGAGCGGCAGCCACGGGGCGTCCCGGCTGATCTGGGCGGACGCGGCGAGCCAGTCGGCGGCCTGCGCCTTCGGGTCGGACGAGGCGCGCGCGGCGTCCAGCAGCGCATCCACCCGCGGGTTGGCGTAGTGCGCGAGGTTGCCCTCCACCGACCGGGTCGCCCGGCCGTGCAGCTTGCCGTAGAGCAGCGCGTCCGGGCTGGAGTAGTCCAGCGAGGACTTCCAGGAGAAGAACGGCAGCTCGCCCTTGCCGGCCTTGTCGATGATCGTGGTCAGCGGCAGCTCGCCGATCGAGCACTCGATGCCGGCGTCCTTCAGGTTGCCCTGCATGACCTCGGCGATCTGTTTGAGCGTGCCGTAGCCGGGCACGTAGGTGCTGTCGATCTTCAGCCCGTCCGGGTGGCCGGCCTGCGCGAGCAGCGCCCTGGCCTTCGCCACGTCCCGCTTGTAGACGGCGATGTCCGCGCTGTCGTCGTACCCGTCCAGCAGGGACCCAGGGATCGGCCCGCGCAGCGCCACGCCGCCGCTCTTGACCACCCTGGCCATGATCGCGTCGTGGTCGATCGCGTAGCAGATGGCCTGGCGCACCCGCACGTCGTTCAGCGGCGGCCGCTCGGTCTGGAACACCCAGTACGTGGTGCCCAGCTGCGGGGTGTCCCGGACGGTGACGTTCGCGTCCTGCTCCAGCCGTTCGATCAGGTTGACCGGCAGGTTGCCGAGCACGTCCAGGTCGCCGCGCTGCATCTGCAGCACGGCGGTGGACGGCTCCACCGGCGAGCTCAGCACCACGCCGCCGAGCTTGGGCCGCCCGCGCCAGTGCCCGGCGGAGGCCTTCAGCTCGATCGCCTGGTTCGGGGTCCAGCGGACCAGCTCGAACGCGCCGCTGCCGGCGGCGTTGCGGGCGAACCAGCCGGCCGCGGTCGGGTCGGCCTGGGTGCGCTTGGCCGCGACCACGGCGGGGTTGACCACCGCGCCCACCGAGTCCAGCGCGAGCACCCGCAGGAACGGCGAGAACGGCGCGTCCAGCGTGATCGTCACCGTGCCCGGGTCGGTGGCCACGATGTTGGCCGGCTTGACGCGGTCGGTGAGCAGGTAGCTCGCGCCCTGGCCGACCTCCATGGTCCGGCGCAGCGACGCGACCACCGCGTTCGCGTCCAGCGCGGTGCCGTCGGAGAACCGCGCGCCCGAGCGCAGGTGCAGGGTGTAGCCGACGCCGTCCGGGCTGACCGACCAGCGCTCCGCCAGCCCCGCCACGACGTCCTTGCCGTCGTCGGTCAGCTCCAGCAGCCGGTCGTAGACGTTGCGGATCACCATGCCGGAGTTGGACTCGCCGCTGGTGGCCGGGTCGATGCCCTTGGGCTCGGCGGACAGCGCGAACGTGAGCTTGCCGTTCGAACCGCCGCCGGCCCCGGGTCTGGCGCCGCAGGCGGCCAGCGAGGCGAGGACGGCGGCTCCCCCGGCCGCGGTGAGCAGGCTCCGACGGTTCAGCACGATGATCCCTCCATTGGGAACAGGCAGGCCGCCGCGTGTCCGGGGGCCGTGTCGACCAGGTCGGGCAGCCGCGCGCCGCAGTCCGGTTGGGCGCGCGGGCAGCGCGGGCGGAAGTGGCAGCCGGCCGGCGGGTCCAGCGGGCTGGGCGCCTCGCCGTCCAGGCGGGCCAGCGGTCCGGGCGTCAGGCTCGGCACCGCCGCCAGCAGCGCCCGGGTGTACGGGTGCGCGGGCGCGCCGAAGACGTCCCGGTCGGGCCCCAGCTCGACGATGCGCCCGAGGTACATCACCGCCACCCGGTCCGCGACCTGCCTGATCACCGCCAGGTCGTGGCTGATGAACAGGTACGCGATGCCCAGCTCGGCGCGCAGCCGGCGCAGCAGCGCGATGATCTGCGCCTGCACCGAGACGTCCAGCGCGGACGTCGGCTCGTCGCAGATCAGCACCTCCGGGCGGGGCGCCAGCGCCCTGGCGATCGCGACCCGCTGCCGCTGCCCGCCGGAGAGCTGACGGGGGTGGTGCGACGCCAGCGCCGGCTCCAGCCCGACCAGCTCCAGCAGCTCGCCGACGGCGGCCCGCACCGAGCCCGAACCCGCCGGCAGTCCGTGCACCCGGAACGCCTCGCCGACCAGCTCGCCCACGCTCATCCGAGGGTTGAGCGAGCCGAACGGGTCCTGGAACACCATCTGGATGCGCCCGCGCAGCGCCCTTCGCCGGCGTTCCGGCAGCGCGGCCAGATCCGCGCCGTCCAGCAGCACCCGCCCCGACGTCGGCCGTTCCAGGCACACCAGCGTCCTGGCCAGCGTGGACTTGCCGCAGCCGGACTCGCCGACCAGCCCGAGCGTCTCCCCCCGCGCCAGCTCGAAGCTCACGTCCCGCACCGCGTGCACCACGCCCGCGCCGCGCACCGGGTAGCGCTTGACGATGCGCTCGGCTTGTAGAAGAGGCTCAGACACCGGCCACCGCCTCCGCGTGGTGGCAGGCCACCACCGAGCCCTCCGGCAGCTCCCTGGGCTCCGGTACCACCGACCGGCACAGCTCGTCGGCGAACCGGCAACGCGGCGCGAACGCGCACCCCTCGGGCAGCGCGGCGGGATCCGGCGGCGCGCCGGGGATGGAGCCGAGGTCCTCCACCCGGCGCTCCAGCACGGGCACCGACTCCAGCAGCGCGATCGTGTACGGATGCCTCGGCGCCCGGTAGAGCCGCTCCAGCGGGCCGGTCTCCACCACCTGCCCCGCGTACATCACCACCCCCCGGGACGCGACCTGCGCGGCCACCGCCAGGTCATGGGTGATCAGCAGCAGCGCGCTGTCGTTCTCGTCGAGCAGCTCACGCAGCAGGTCGAGGATCTGCGCCTGCACGGTGACGTCCAGCGCGGTGGTCGGCTCGTCGGCGAGCAGCACCTCCGGACCCAGCGCCACGGCCATCGCGATGGCCACCCGCTGGCGCATCCCGCCGGAGAGCTGGTGCGGATACTGCCGCGCCCGCCGCCGCGCGTCCGGGATGCCCACCTTCGCGATCAGCTCGACGGCCCGCTCGCGCGCCGCCTTCTTCGCCGTGCCGGTGTGCACCCGGAACATCTCGGCGATCTGGTCGCCCACCGGGAAGGACGGGTTGAGCGCGGTCTGCGCGTCCTGGAAGACCATCGCCAGCGTGCTGCCGCACAGCGCGCGCCGGCGCGCGGCCGGCAGCGCGAGCAGGTCCTCGCCCCGGTAGGAGATCCGGCCGGTGACCTCGGTGCCCGGTTCGAGCAGGTCCATCACCGCGCGGGCGGTGGCCGTCTTGCCGCAGCCGGACTCGCCCAGCACCGCGACCGTCTCGCCCGGCGCCAGCGAGAACGACACGCCCCGCACCGCCGGCACCTCGCGGGCGCCTCGGAAGGTCACGCGCAGGTCCTCGACGTCGAGCAAGACGTCGAGCAACGAGGTGTTCGGCCGCTCCATCGAGGCCTCCCGGGTTCGCGGGACTTGCGGGGAACGTCAGACCGGGATGGCCTGCGACGGGCTGCCGGCCGGCACGAACACGCCGAGCAGCCGGAGGAACTCGTCGCCCGGGTCCAGGTTCTCCACCAGGTGGTGCACGCCCGCGGGCAGGTAGAAGCACGAGCCGGGGCCGATCGGGGACACCGCGCCGGCGATCTCCACCTGCCCGGCGCCGGACAAGACGAAGATCATCTCGCTGTACGGGTGGTAGTGCATCGGCGTGCGGATCGGCGGGATGTAGCCGACGAACTGGGTGACGCCCGAACACCCGGACTCCGGGTCGAACAGCGTCTGGAACTCCCGGTTGCTCACCGCGTCCTGCTTGACCCGCTCGGCCAGGTCGATGCTCGCGCGCGCCCGCCCGCACGGCACGTCCGGCGCGTGGTCGGCGGACACGGACGCGAGCACCAGCTCGTCGTCGGCGCTCAGCTCGTACTCCTGCTCGCCGCCGACCAGCACCGCCAGCTCCGGGCGCAGCGGCTGCTCCACCCCGTCGCGGTGCAGCGTCCCCTCCCCGGACACCACGAACAGCGTCTCCAGCCGGTTGGTACCGGGCGAACGCGGCTTCGAGCGGCCACCGTGCACCCGGTACACGGCCTGCCGCAGCCCGGTGGTGTCGTCGCGGTGCGTCTCGTGGACGGAGACCGTGTCCCCGTCCGCCCGTACCCCCTCCCGCGCGCCGTAGTGCACGACCTCGCTCATTGCTTGACCTCGACGGACAGCGTCACGTCGGCGTTGTAGAGCAGCCTCACCGGGCAGGTGCGCTCGGCGCGCTCGGCCATCTCGCGCACGGTGGCCTCCGCCGCCCCCGGCACCCGCGCCACGCAGGACAGCTCCACCGTCGGAATGCGGAACCCCTCGTCGGTCTGCACCAGGTGCACCACCGCGCTGGCGTCCACCGACTCGGCGGGCGTGCCGTTCTCCTCGGCCAGGTTCGCCAGCGACATCGCGAAGCACCCGGCCAGCGCGGAGCCCAGCAGCTCCTCCGGGTTCGTCGCCGGCTCCTCGCCGACCCTGCTGTGCAGGCTGAACGGCAACGACGGCCCCCGCCGCCCGAGATCGAGCGTCCCGCTCCCACTGGACACCGGCCCGTGCCAGCTCGCCCGCGACGTCTTCCGAAGATGCACCACCCATACCCCCTTTAGTGTGACTAAAAGCATTAACCACCCCCACGGCCACGTCAAGGGGCGCCGCACACCGGTTCTGGCCGCCGCGCACAGGCCCGGACATGTGTGCGGCGCCCACACGGTGTGTGCCGCCGAATCGGTGGGCGGGGGCGACGTAGGGTTCGGGGGACCGGTGGGGGGAGCACGGCAATGGCCAATGACGACGAGCGGATCGCGCTGTTGCTCGACTACGAGAACCTCGCCATCGGGGCGCGCGACGGGCTGGGGGTCTCGCCGTTCGACTTCGGGCCGGTGGCGGACGCGCTGGCCGAGCGCGGGCGGGTGGTGGTGCGGCGGGCCTACGCGGACTGGTCGGCGTTCGGTGACGACCGGCGGCTGCTGGCCAGGGCACAGGTCGAGCTGATCGAGATCCCGCAGCGCATCGGCGGGTCGCGCAAGAACGCCGCCGACATCAAGCTCGCCGTGGACGCCATCGAGCTGGCCTACGAGCGCGGCTTCGTCACCACGTTCGCGATCGGCACCGGCGACTCCGACTTCACCCCGCTGGTGCACAAGCTGCGCGAGCTGGACAAGCGGGTGATCGGAATCGGCGTGCAGTCCTCCACCTCGGCGCTGCTCCCGCCGGCCTGCGACGAGTTCCTGTTCTACGACAGGCTGCCCGGTGTCGAGCCGACCCAGGCCCCCCGGCGCGGCAAGGGACGGTCACGCCAGCCCTCGGCCACGCCTCCCCCGGCGCCAACCCCCGAACCCGCCGAGGCCGTCGACAAGGCCGACGAACCCGTCGTCACCACCGAGGACCGCGATGTCGGCGCGCTGGTGGCGAGCACGCTCACCGGCCTGCTGCGCCACGCCGACGGCCCAGTGCTGGCGTCCCGGCTGAAACGGGCGATCCTGCGCAAGGACCCCACCTTCGACGAGGCCGACCAGGGTTTCCGCGGGTTCGGCGAGCTGCTGCGGCACCTGGAGAGCCAGCGCGTGGTGCAGCTGCGCGAGGGGTCGGCGCAGGGCGATCCGGAGGTGAGCTTCCCCGAGGACGAGTCGGCCGACCACGACGCGTTCCGACTGCTCGTCGACGTCGTCGGCGACCTGCAGGCCGCCGGCGGGCCGCCGCAGCTCAGCGGGCTGAAGAACCAGCTGCGCAAGCGCGTGCCCGGGTTCAGCGAGAAGCGGTACGGCTTCAACAGCTTCCTGTCGTTCGCCAAGGCCGCCCGCGCCCGCGACCTGCTCGCGATGGAATGGGACGACGACGCCGGCGACTACCTGCTGCGGGTGCCGGTGAGCTGACGCACGGCCAGCACCAGGAAGAACATGGCCACCGAGGCGGCCGCCATGGTGGCCCCGGCGGCGGTGCCGGCGTGGAAGCTGACCAGCAGGCCCAGCCAGACCGCCAGGCAGCCGAGCGCGGCGGCCAGCGCCATCATCGGCACCACCCGGCGCACCAGCAGCGCGGCGGTGGCCGGCGGCGCGACCAGCAGGCCGAACACCAGCAGCGTGCCCACCACCTGGTAGCTCACGGTGATCACCATGGCGATCAGCGCGAGCTGCACGCCGTGGGTGAGCCGGGGCGCGAGCCCGAGCAGCCGCGCCCGCTCCTCGTCGAACGCCAGCACCAGGAACGGCCGGTAGCCCAGCGCGACCACCGCCAGCGCGACCACCGCCGCCACCGCCGCGGCCACCAGGTCGGCGGGGCCGACGCCGAGCGGGTCGCCGAACAGGAAGTCGGTCAGGTTGACCGCGAACGAGTCCATGCCCGAGACCAGCACCACCCCGAGCGCCAGCATGCCGACCAGCAGCAGCGCGATCCCCACGTCCCGGCTGAACCGGGTGCCCCGGTGCACCGCGTCGATGCCGGCCACCATGGCCACCGCCCCCACCGCGGCGCCGAGCGCGAGCGGCACCCCGAGCAGCGCGGCCGCCGCCAGCCCGGGCAACACCCCGTGCGAGAGCGCCTCGCCCATCAGCGTCAGCCCGCGCAGCACCACCCAGGTCCCGACCAGCGCGCCCATCACCGCCGTGAGCACCCCCGCCAGCAGCGCCCGCTGCATGAACGCGATCGCGAACGGCTCGAACCACGCCTCCACGGCACCCCCCTCGATAATTGCACATGCAAATGACAACCATACTCAATAAGCTGGCCAACGTGAGCGACTCAGTGGTGGCCGAGCGGGTGTCCGTGCACTACGGGCGGCACCGGGCGCTGGCGGGGGTGTCCTGCCGGTTCCCCGAGGGCGAGGTGACGGTGCTGCTCGGGCCGAACGGTTCGGGCAAGTCCTCGCTGCTGGGCGCGATCGCCGGGCTGGTGCCGCACTCCGGGCAACTCACCGTGCTCGGCCGGCCGGCGGGGCGCGGCCCGGTGCGGGTGGCGGTGGTGCCGCAGGCGGCCAGGTTCAACGACGCGGTGGCGCTGTCCGTGCGGGCGGTGGCGCGGATGGGCCGCTACGCCGAGCGCGGGGCGTTGCGGCGGCTGCGCCCGGTGGACCACGAGATCGTTGACGAGGCGCTGGACCGGCTGGAGCTCGGACCGCTGGCCGACCAGCCGGTGCGCGAGCTGTCCGGTGGCCAGCGCCAGCGGGTGCTCATCGCCCAGGCGCTGGCCCAGCGCGCGCCCGTACTCATCCTGGACGAGGCCACCCGGGGCCTGGACCGGGAGTCCCGGCGACGGCTGGCCGAGGTGGTGGCGGCCGAGCGGGCGGACGGGCGCACGATCCTGCTGGCCAGCCACGACCGGGCCGACCTCGAGCTGGCCGACCACGCCGTGCTGCTGGACGGCCGCCTGGTCGCGCAGGGCCGGCCGGCGGATGTGACGGACGACGCGCTGCGCGCCCGGGCCTTTGTTGCACATTCTGAGCAACAGTAGTGACAATGATTGTCGTTTTCGTTAGATTGCCTGCGTGAGGATCCGTGCGCTGTGCGTGACGTTGTTGGTGCTCCTGCTGACGGCATGCGGCGGCGCCGGCGGCTCCGGCCCTACGAGCCGACCCGAGGTGGCGGTGAGCTTCCCGGTGGTGGCGGACGTGGTGGCCAACGTCGCCGGCGACCGGGTGGGCGTGTGGTCGATCGTCCCGCCCGGCGGCGACCCGCACACCTACCGGGCGTCGGCCGCGCAGATCGAGCGGATGACCCGGAGCAGGGGCCTGGTCCTGGTCGGCGGGCACCTGGAGCGGTTCGTCGAGACCGGCGGCTGGCGGCGGGCGGCCCGGGAGTCCGGCATCACGCCGCTGACCTACGCCGAGAAGATCGAGACGATCAAGATCGACAAGGTGATCGACCACGGTGACCACGTGCACGACCTGCGCGAGGGCGACCCGCACTTCTGGCTGGACCCGCACAAGGTCATCGAGGCGCTGCCGGCCACCGTGGAGTACCTCAGCTCGATCGACCCCGCCGGGGCCGCGGCGTTCGCGCGCAACGCCGCCGCCTACCGCGCCGAGCTGGAGCGGCTCGCCGCCGACTACGAGACGGGCCTGGCCGCGATCCCGCCCGCCAGGCGCAAGCTGATCGTCTTCCACGACGCGTACACCTACTTCGCCCGCCGCTACTCCTTCGAGGTGCTCGGCTACGTCGTCAAGGCGCCCGGGCAGGAGCCGTCGGCCGCCGACGTCGAGGAGCTGCGCCGGTTGATCACCGACGCCGGGGTGCGGGTGGTGTTCCGCGAGCCGCAGTTCAACGCGCGCGTGCTGGAGCTGCTGGCGGCCGAGCAGCGGGTCGGCGTCGAGGTGCTGCTCACCGACGCGTTCACCGCCGAGGCGGACACCTACCTCGAACTGATGCGCCACAACCTGGCCAGCCTCGTCCGGGGCCTGACCCGCTGATCGAAAGGAACGCGCATGCGCCCTGCCACCCCTGCCCTGCTCGCGGCCGTGCTCGCGAGCGTGCTGGCCGGTTGCGCCACCCCGACCGCCGCCCCGGCGCCGGCCCCGCCGTACACCCCGCCGACCGTGTCCGAACAGGCCCAGGAGCGCGGCGGCACCCCCGTCGAGCGCCCGGCACCCAGGCTGCTGGTCGCGGACGGCGCCGCCGGCCGCAGCACCCTGCTCGACCTGGGCAGCGGGTCCGCGCTGGCCACCTTCGAGCACGGCGCCGCGCCGACGCTGCACGCCAGCCCGAACGGCCGCTTCGGGCTGGCGGTGCAGGGCAGGGCGAACCGGGTGGAGGTGGTCGACGGCGGTGCCTGGACGACCACCGGCGGGCGGCACTTCGTCGCGCCGCCGAAGAAGCTGGACCTGGCCCTGCACGGCGCGAAGCCCTCGCACGTGGTGGACCACGACGGCCGGATCGCCGCGTTCTTCGACGACGACGGCACGGCGCAGGCGTTCGACGCGGCGGCCCTCCCGGACGGGCCGCTGCGCCCTGTCACCATCCCCAGCCCCGGCCCGCACCACGGCGTCGCGCTCCCGTTCGGGCCGAACTACCTGGTCACGCTGCCCGCGCCCAGCCGCGACGAGCTCCCGGTGGGGGTGGCCCTGCACGACCCGAACGGCACCGTGCTGGCCGAGAACCGGGAGTGCCCCGAGCTGCACGGCGAGGCCTCGCTGGGCGGCACCGCGCTGCTGGCCTGCGGGGACGGCATCATGCTGGTCACCCCGACCGGCGCCGGCGCCACCTTCGAGAAGGTCGCCTACCCCGCCGGCCCGCTCGGCCCGGACGGTGACCGCCGCACCTTCACCCTGCTCGTCGACGAGCCCCGCCACGCCGTCCTCGGCAAGCTCACCACCGGAACCGAGCTGGTGCGCCTGGACGTCGCCGCCAGGACGATGACCGCCGTCCCGCTGCCCGCCGGCAACTCCGCGCTGGAACTCGCGGGCGGCGCCGTGCTCGCCGTGACCCAGGACGGCATGATCCACAAGCTCGATCCCGCCACCGGCACGGTGACCGCCCGTACCAAGGTCGCCGAGCCGTTCACCGCCGAGGGCGAGTTCAGCGTGCCCCGCCCGAAGCTCGCGGTCGGCGGCAACCGGGTGTTCGTCAGCGACCCGGCGCGCGGCCTGGTCACCGAGCTGGCCGCCGACTCGCTGGCCGTGACCCGCACCCTGCCGGTGGGCGGCAGGCCGACGAACATGGTGGTGCTCGGCGCTACCGGGGCAGGCGCAGGCGGGTGAGGACGGCGCGGTGGTCGCTGCCGGGGATGTCCCAGACCGAGGTCGCCTCGGCGCCGATGCCCCCGCTGGCCAGCACGTGGTCGATCTGCACGCCCACCGCCCTGGGCGCGGACGCCGGCCAGGTGCCGACCAGCCCGTCGCCGGTGCGCTCGGCGGCGTCGACGCAACCGGCCGCGGCGGAACGGAACGGCGAGTGGTCGAGGGTCGCGTTGAAGTCGCCGGCCACCACGACCGGGGCCGGGCCGGCGCACCAGGCGCGCAGCCTGCCCAGGTCGGACAGCCACTGGCCGACCGCGCCCCGCACCGGCGCGATGGAGTGGAAGGTCACGAACCGCAGGCCGTCCAACCGGCCGCCGCGCAGCTCCAGCGAGGGGAAGTGGGTGGCGGCGTCCACCGTGGCGTCCAGCTCACCGAGCTCCACCCGGGCCAGCGCGGTGACGCCGGCGATGTCCGGGCGGTCCGGGCCGGTGGAGCCGTAGGCCCGGTAGCCGAGCGGGCGCACCAGCGGCTCCAGGCGTGCCCGGTACGCGGCGCCGACCTCGGTCAGCGCGACCAGGTCGGGCCGCTCCCGCGCGATCAGCTCGGCCAGCCGCTCCACCGAGCCGGACCCGTTCAGCAGGTTGGCCGTGAGCACCGTGAGCCCCCGGCCACCGCCCGGCGGGTTGGCCACCAGCCGGGGCGCCAGGGTCAGCCCACCGGCCAGCACCACGGCGAGCAGCCCGGCCACGAACGGCCACACTTTCCGGGTGCGCGCCAGCACGAGCGCGAGCAGCGCCAGCACGACCAGCGCGCCGGCGAGCGCGACCGGGCGGAACGCCACGAGCTGGGCGAACGGCGTACGGCGGTCCAGGCCGCCGAGTTGGTCGGGCAGCACGAACGCGGCGGCCACCAGCGTGAACAGCGCGGCGGCGGCGAGCCGGAGGAACGGAGCCATGTTCGTCCCGACCCCACCGGGGGCGCGGCGGTTGGGTCAGTCCCCGGCCTGCACGGCCTCGATGCGGCGGAACAGCGCGGGCACGGCGGCCAGGCAGGCGACCGAGCCGACGGCCACCCACAGCGCCGGGGCGTAGACGGTCAGCCGCACAGTGGCCCAGGTCATCAGCGCCGGGGTGAAACCGGCGAAGAAGATCGCGGCGACGTTGTAGCTCAGCGCCATGCCGGTGGAGCGCACCGCGACCGGGAACGCCATCGGCAGGGTGGCCGGGGCGACGCCGACGAACACCGACACCGTCGCGCTGAGCAGCACCTGCACCACCAGCAGCACCGGCGTGGACGGCTGGGCGTGCAGCCAGAGCAGCCCCAGCATCGGCACCACCAGCAACGCCACCGAGCCGGCCACCACGATCGGCTTGGCACCGATGTGGTCGGCGAGCCGCCCGAACGCCAGGCAGCCGATCACCAGCACCACGTTGCCGACCACGGTGGCCAGGAAGGACTGCTGCGCGGTGAACCCGAGCCCGACCGAGGGCGCCCGCAGGTACGTCGGCAGGTAGATCACGAACGCGTAGACCGACACCGTCCACAGCACCGAGAACAGAAACCCGAGCACCAGCGTGCCGGGGTGCTCGGCGAACAGCCGGCGCAGCGGTCCGGTGTCGTCGCGGCGACGGGCCCGCTCGCGCTCGAACACCTCGGGCTCGGGCAGCTTGCGCCGGGTGTACAGCCCGACCGGGATGATCAGCAGTCCCAGGACGAACGGGATGCGCCAGGCCCAGTCGGACACCGTGGCCTCGTCGAACGCCGTGGTGATGGCCAGCCCGACGATCGCGGACATCAGGTTCGAGATGCCCATCGACGCCTGCAGCCAGGCGGCGTAGCGGGCGCGGCGCTCCGGCGGCGCGTGCTCGATCATGAACGCGGCCGCGCCGCCGATCTCGCCGCCGGCCGAGAAGCCCTGCAGCAGCCGCCCGATCAGCAGCAGGATCGGCGCGCCGATGCCGATGAACACGTACGGCGGGGTGGCCGCGAGGATCAGCGTGCCGGCGCCCATCGTCGCGATGGACAGCACCAGCGCGGCCTTGCGGCCGATCCGGTCCCCGTACATGCCGATCACCACGGCGCCCAGTGGCCGGGCGATGAACCCGGCGCCGAACACCACGAACGTGCTGAGCAGCGCGGACGTGGCGTCGCCCTGCCGGAAGAAGTTCTGCGCCACGTAGCTGGCGAAGAACGCGTAGACGGAGAAGTCGTACCACTCCATCGCGTTCCCGAACGACGCCGCCGCGATCGACCGCCCCGCGATCCGCCGCCCCCCGGTCACCGTCCCGCTCACGCTCGCACTCACGACCGCCCCTCCCCCGGCCGCACACAGCTTGTTGCCGCCGCACACATGTTGTGGCGTGTGTGCGGCGCCCACACGGTGTGTGCCGAAATGGGGGTGGTCGGGGTCACGGGCTGTCCATTCTGAGCAGGGTGGCGGCCAGCAGGTGGGCGCCTCGGGCTATGTCGGCGGGGGCCGTCAGCTCCTCGGGGCAGTGGCTGCGGCCGGCCACCGAGGGGACGAAGATCATGCCCATCGGGCCGAGGGTGGCCAGGTGCGCGGCGTCGTGGCCGGCCCCGGACGGCACCGCCTTCCACGGCAGGCCCAGGTCGTCGGCGGCCTCGGTGATCCGGTCGCGGACGGCCTCGGTGGTCGGCACCGGGTCCTGGTCGGTCAGCCATTCGACGTCGATGTCGACGCCCCGCGCACGTGCTTCCGAGGCGATCTCGTCGACGATCTGGCGGCGCGCGCCGTGCAGCCAGGAGCCGTCCACGCTGCGGATCTCCGCCCACAGCCGGGCCTGGTCGGTGATCACGCCCATGGAGCCGGGGCCGGATTGGATGTGCCCGGACGTCGCCACGCCGTGCACCGGGGCACCGCAGCCGACGCGTTCCACGGTGAGCACGGCGGCGGCGGCCGAGACCAGCGCGTCGTGCCGGTCGGCCATCGGTGTGGTGCCGGCGTGCCCGGAGCGGCCGGCGAACGTCACCAGCAGCCGGTCGATGCCGGCGATCGCGGTCACCACGCCGATGTCGTGGCCCGAGCGTTCCAGCAGCGGCCCCTGCTCGATGTGCAGCTCGACGTATCCGTGCACGTCTGAAGCGCGCCACGGCCGGCCCAGGGCCGCCGACGGGTCCAGCCCGAAGCGCTCCATGGCGGTGCCCAGCGCGAGCCCGTCGCCGTCCGTGCGGTCCAGGTGCTCCGGGCGCAGCACCCCGGCGACCGCCCGCGAGCCCATGCAGGAGATGCCGAACTCGTTGGCCTCCTCGCCGAGGAAGTCCACCACCAGCAGGTCGTGCTCCAGCTCGGTGCCGGTCTCGCGCAGCCGCCGCGCCACCTCGATCCCGGCCAGCACCCCGACCACGCCGTCGAACCGCCCGCCGGACGGGACGGTGTCCGTGTGCGACCCGGTGACCAGCGCGGGCCCGGAACGCCGCCGGCCCGGCAGCCGGCCGACGATGTTGCCGGCGTCGTCGATCACCGGGTTCAGCCCGGCCTCGGCCATCGCCGCGCGCACCCACTCCCGGGACGCCCGGTACGGCTCGGAGAACACCTCCCGGCTCCAGCCCGGCCGGCCGGAGTCGTGGAACGCCGACAGCTCGTCGATCTGCCCTTGCAGCCGCCCGGCATCCGGGGCCAACGCGTCGATCATGCGGTGCCCCTTGACGGGAGGTAGCGCAGGAACTCCATGCCCATCAGCTCCTCGCACTCGCCCACCGCCACCGGGTCGACGGCGGACGAGGACAGCGGCAGCTTGGTGGCGTCGGCGGCCACGAGCACGACCGGCATGCCCGGCTCGGCGTGCTCCACCGCGAGCGGCAGCCCGTCCTCGGCGCGCAGGATGGCGATCGTGTCCGGGTAGCTGGCCACCCGCTCGCCGCCGGCGTCGACGGCCATGAACTCGTTGAGGTACGGCACGGTGTGCTCGCCGATGCGGAACGTGCCGTGGTCGAACCCGCCGTGCGTGTCCAGCCCCACCTCGTGCGCCAGCCCGCCGGTGGCCAACACCCGGGCGCCGATGGTGGCGCACACCGCCTCCACCACGGCCTCCCCGCCGTCCGGGGCCGCCGCCTCCATGGCCGCGCCGAGGTCCAGCGCGAGCGAGATCGCGCCGACCGCCGCGTGCTCGCGCACCCAGGACAGCTCGACCGGGTTGCGCGCGGCCGCGATGAACCCGCCGGTCCGCACCGAGATGTCGCGCAGCACGTCGTCGCAGGTCTGCACGCTGCCCTGGTTCACAGACGAGAAGTGCCCGTGCAGCGCGCGGTTGCCGCCGCTGACCACCTGCGTGGAGACGTACCCCTCGCGGGAGGTCAGGCCCATCGAGCCGAGCTTGCCGGTCGGGTGCGCGCGCACGTCGCCCGCCGCGTCCAGGACGCGAACGCCGAGGACGGCGGACTGCATCCAGCCGTTCAGCGAGGTGGAGTAGCCGTTCTGCGCGGTCATCACCGCCGCGATCGGGTGCTCGCACACGTCGATCAGCTTCTGCAGCGCGTGCACGTAGTCGACCGGCTGGATCTCCCAGTTCTCGGCGGCCGGGGCGCCGATGGCGGTCACCGTGGCCACCCAGGAGTCCGCCGGCAGCTCGTCCACCGACGCCAGCACCGGGCGGCCCACCGAGGTGGCCAGCGAGCCCATCAGCTCGCCGTGCCGGCGCCAGCCGCCGCCACCGCAGGCGAACACCCCGCCGCCGAGCACCGCCCGGCGGGCGTCGTCGCTGGTCAGTTCACGCATCGCGGTACTCCTCGGTGTTGATCGAGATCACGTCCGAACCGGGCGCGTCGACCGCCTCGGCCGCCTCGGGGTAGCCGGCGGTGGCATGGCGGAGCACGCCAAGCCCGGAGTCCAGGTCGAGCGCGAGCTGGAGCCGGCCGGCGGCGGCCGGGGTGCCGTCGGCCACCACCGACACCCCGGCGGACTGCATCCAGCCCGCGTACCCGCCGCCGCCGGAGTGCACGGCCACCAGGTCCGCCCCGCCGGCGGACAACAGCATCGCGTCCAGCAGCGGCCAGTCGGTGACGCCGTCGGAGCCGTCCTTCATGCCCTCGGTGCCGATCTTGGGGTGCGTCATGCCGGCGGAGTCCAGGTGGTCGCGGCTGAACAACACCGGCCCGCACCGGCCGGCGCGCACCTCGTCGTTCACCGCCACCGCCAGCCGGGACCGCTCGCCGTGCCCCAGCCAGCAGGACCGCGCGGGCAGCCCCTGCGGCGGGATCCGCTCGCGCGCCAGCTTGATCCACTCGGCAACCTCGGGCCGCTCCGGGAACAGCGTGGCGGCCAGCCCGTCCACCACCGCCAGGTCGTCCTCGTCCCCGGACACCGCGACCCACCGGAACGGCCCGATCCCCCGGCAGAACAACGGCCGCAGGTACGCCTCCATGAACCCGGGGATCTCGAAGGCCCTCGGGTGCGACGCCTGCACGCGCAGGTTGTTGCCGTTCTCGAACACCACCGAACCGGCGTCGGCGAGCGCGAGCATGGCCTCCACCTGGCGCGACATGCTCTCCCGGGCGCGCCGCTCCACCTCGGCCGGGTCACGTTCGCGCAGCTCGTGCCAGCCGGCCAGGTCCAGGCCCTCGGGCAGGTAGCCGTAGCGGGCGTCGTGGGCGGCGGTCTGGTCGGTGACCAGGTCCGGGACGTCGAACCCCGGCGCCTGGGCGCGCGCCGCGATGTCGGTGAACACGGTGGCCGCGTTGCCGCGCAGCGCCACCGCCCGGGCGGCTCCAGACCGCACCAGCGTGAGCGCCTCGTCCAGGTCGCCCGCCACCGCGTCCAGCCCGCCGGCGTCCCGCAACTTGTCGATCTTGGCGGGGTCGGCCTCCACGACCAGCGTGCTCAGCCCGAGCATCCCGGCGCTGATCGGCTGCGCCGAGCCCATCCCGCCCAGCCCGGCGGTCAGCACCCACCGCCCCTCCCCTGGCTGGCCGGCGAGTGCCGCCCTGAACAGCTCGTACGTACCGGCCAGCACGCCCTGGCGGCCGATGTACTGCCAGGCCGCCGCGGTGAGCCCGCCCCAGATGGTCTGCCCGTCGCGCATCCGCTGGTAGAAGCGTTCCTCGGTGGCCCACCGCCCGACCGTGTTGTTCACCGCCGAGACCACCATCGGCGCGTTGGCATGCGTCCGCAGCACGCCGACCGGCCGCCCGGTCTGCAGCACCAGCGTCTGGTCCTCCTCCAGCTCGCGCAGCGCGGCGACGATCGCGCGGTACGACGGCCAGTCCCTGGCGGCCTTGCCGAGCGAGGCGTAGACCACCAGGTCCTCCGGCCGCTCGCCGACCTCCAGCACGTTCTCCAACATCCGCAGCAGCGCCTCGGCCCGCCAGCTCCGGCACCGCCGCTCGCTCCCCCGCAACGCCCGCACAGTCATGTGCCCACCCCGTTCGACTCCCCCGGCTCCGGCGGCGTCCACGCGATCGACGGCGCCTTCGGCAGCCGCGCGACCAGCTCGCCGGCCGCGTGCCGCAGCAGCTCCAGGGCGCCGGCGGTGTCGGCCAGGTCGCGGTCGGTGCCGATCAGCGACAGCGCGCACAGGCACGAGCCCGCGACCATCACCGGCACCCCGACCGCCGTCATGCCGGGCGTCAGCCACCCCCGCGACACGTGATAGCCCTGCTCGCGGATGACGACCAGCTCGGCGCGCAGCGCGGCGGCGTCCGGGGTGGCGGCGGTGAACCTGTGCAGCCGCGCGCCGAGCACCTGGCGGCGCACCGGCCCCGGCGCCATGGCCAGCAGCGGCGTGGCGCTGGCGCCGGCGTAGAGCGCGAGCACCTCGCCGGGGTGGTACGCCACGCTGCCCGAGCCGCTGTGCCGGGTGTCCAGGCACAGCGCGGCGGTGTGCACCCGCACGGTCAGCGCGCACCCCAGCCCGGACCGCTCACGCAGCCGCCCGAGCACCGGCCGCGCCAGGTCGACCAGGTGCTCCGAGCCGGCCACCGACGGGTCGGCCAGCCGCCGGCTGGGCAGCAGCTGCCCGCCCACGTCGACGACGAAGCCGGCGTTCTTGAGCAGCCGGACGTACCGGTAGACGGTGGAGGACGGGATGTCCAGGCCGGCGATGATGCCGGCCGCGTCGACCTGCCCATGATCCTGGATGTACGCCAGGATCTGCAGCCCGCGATCGAGCGAGGACAGCTCGCCCGCGCGCCGGCCGTGACCCGCCTCCACCGCCACGATCACCCCCGGGACACCTGCTCGCCGTGACCGGGGGCCCCGACCAGGCCTTTCTCCGCGCTCCAGACGACGCTACCCCGGGACATGGTCATCGTGACCCGAGCGCCGGGGGCGTATCCCTCGTACGGGCTCCAGCCCGCGTTGGAGTGCAGCGCGCCGGCGTCGACCCGCCAGTCCTCGGTCGGGGCGAGCACCATCAGGTCCGCGTCGTGCCCCGGCTCCAGGCGGCCCTTGCGGTGGCCGATGCCATAGCGGTCCGCCGGGTTGGCGGTCAGCGCGTCGATGGCCCGCCCGAACGCCTCGCCCGGCCCGAACCGGCGCAGGCAGCCGCCGAGCGCGGTGGCCACCAGCGTCTCGGTGCCCGGCGTCCCGGAGTGGTTGTCCAGGATCGCGGCGTGGTCCTTGAGCTCGAGCGGCCACGGCGCGTGGTCGGACGCGATCACCGTGGCCAGCCCGGTGCCGACGGCCCGCCACATCGCCTCCCGGTCGGCCTCGCCGCGCAGCGGTGGGTTGATCTTCAACCGACCGTCCGCCATGTCCGCCTCGGTGAACAGCAGGTAGTGCGGGCAGGTCTCGAACGTCACGTCCACGCCCTGGCCGCGGTACCAGGCGACCAGGTCGGCGGACCGGCCCAGCGAGAGGTGGCACAGGTGCAGCGCGTTGCCCCGGTCGGCGGCGATCTCCATGGCGGTGAGCAGCCCGAGCGTCTCCGACACCGGCGGGCGGGTCCGCCCGTGCACGCCCGGGTCGGTGCTGGCCCGGTTCGCCGGGTCGGCCAGCAGCGCCTTGATGATCTCGTTGTTCTCCGCGTGCGCGCACAGCGTCGAGCCGGCCTCGCCGACCGCGGCCATCACGTCCAGCAGCTCGGCGTCGTCGATCCTCGGGAACCGGAACGGGTCGGTGTCGAACAGCGACACCTTGAACCCGACCACCCCGGCGTCCACCAGCTCGCCGGCCCGCCGCCAGCCGCCGCCGGGCTCGCAGGTGCCCAACACGGCGACGTCCACCACCGCCTCTGTGGCGATGCGATCCTGCTTGGCCGCCAGCCGGTCGCGGTTGTTGATCGGCCCGTCCGCGTCGAACGGCATCTCCACCACGGTGGTCACCCCGCCGGCCGCCGCCGCCGACGTCGACGCCCGCAACCCCTCCCCGCCGTGCGAGTACGAATGCACGTGCGCGTCCACCGCGCCCGGCAGCACATACGCGTCACCGACATCAATGACCTCCGCCGGCCCCGCATACGGCGAATCCCCCGCCACCACCTCGGTGACCACCCCGCCGCCGACGTGCACCCGCCCGCGCCCGAACCCCCCGTCCGGCGCCCGCAGCACGCCCGCGATCACCGTCTCCGTCCGCTCCTCGCCTCGCATAGCCGCACGCTAAGAACCGCCCCCGCCCCGGTCCCATACGATTCCCGCAGATCGGGAACTCCCAGCTCACGCCCCGTGAGTGGCTAGGGTCGCTATGGCGGCCCTAGCCACTCACGGGTTCTGACCTGCGTCAACGTCGTGCTCGGCGGTGTGCAGCAGCGTCCGCAGGGAGCGCTCCAGCGCGGCACGGTCGTCGTCGGCCAGGTCGGAGACCAGGCGGTTGAGGTTCGCGGCGTGTTCGACCAGAACGGCGTCGATCAGGCGGCGGCCCTCGTCGGTCAGCTCGACGCGGACGCTGCGCCGGTCGGCGGGGTCCAGGCGCCGGCGCACCAGGCCGGCCCCCTCCAGCCGGTCCAGCCGCTTGGTCATCCCCGAGCGGGACATCAGCAGCGAGTCGGCCAGCTCGGAGGGGATCACCGCGTACGGCGGGCCGGATCGGCGCAGCGCGGTGACCACGTCGAACTCCCCGGCGCCCAGCCCGTACCGCTCCGACCACCGCCGCGCCACCGCACCGAGCACCAGCGACAGCCGCATGATCCGCCCGACCACCCCGATCGCGCTCAGGTCCAGGTCCGGCCGCTCCCGCCGCCACTGCTCGACGATCACATCCACCGCATCCCGCTCCACCCCGCCATCCTATTCGCTGGCAGATAATTCTCTAGCGAACTATCCTCAAGCGAACCAACCCCGACGAGGAGGCCACCATGTCCCTGATCCAGCCCGACAGCCCGTCCGCCACCCTGGTCCGCGCCGACCAGGCCGAGGTGCTCGGCGGCGGCCCGAGCACGATCACGCTGCTCGCCGACGGCCGCGACACCGGCGGGGTGATCAGCGCGAACCGCTCACGCCTGGCACCCGGCACCGACGGCCCGCCGCCGCACTACCACTCCGGCTCGGCCGAGATCTTCTTCGTGCTCGAAGGCTCGCTGCAGGCGCTGGCCGGCGACCGCGTCCTCACCCTGGACGCCGGCGACTTCCTGGTCGTCCCGGCCTACCTGCCGCACGCGTTCGGCACCCCCGAGGGGGCCGGCGCCGACGTGCTCATCACGTTCGCCCCCGGCATGCGGGACCGGTTCGACTACTTCCGCCTCGGCGAGCGCGTGATGAAAGGCCAGGCCAGCCCGCGGGAGATCCTGGACAACCAGGACCGCTTCGACAACCACTTCCTGGACAGCCCCACGTGGCGGCGCGCCCGCACCAACCCGTGAGTGGTTGGCGTTGCTATGACAACGCTAACCACTCACGGGCTCTGACCTGGACAAACGGCGGAGCTGGAAGGCGGCGGCGAGCTGCATGATGCCGAAGATGAGCAGCCAGATGCCGACGACCAGGGCCAGGACCAGCGCGGAGACCTCCGGGAGGGCGAGCAGGAGCACGCCGGCGACGATGCCGAGCACGCCGCTGGCCACCACCCAGCCGCGGCCGGGCATCCCGGAATGGTCGATCGCCACGAACAGCTGGGTGATGCCGTCGATGACCCAGTAGATGCCCAGGATCAGCCCCAGCGCCAGCACCGTGATCATCAGGTGCCGCAGCGCGTACACGCCGACGATCAGCCCGAGCAGGCCGAGGATCGCCAGCAGCGCGCGGGTGCCGCCGCTGGCGTCGTCGAAGGCGATCGCGCCGACCAGCCGGAACACCCCGCCGACCACGAGCTGGGCGCCGAAGATCACCGCCAGGATGAGCAGCGTCGGCCCCGGCCAGACCAGCGCCAGGATCCCGGCCACCAGCGACACCGCCCCGAAGAAGGCGGCCCACCCCCACGAACGGCCGAGCCGGACCAGCATCTCTCGCGCGTCGGGGCCGGCGGCAGCGGCACCCTCGCCCACAACATGGCTCACGGCGACCTCCCGGGGATCGACGACCAGGCCAGCGTGCTACCGCCCGCGCAGCGCCCACAAGCCCAGGTCACGCGGCCGTGGACGAAGCGTCACTCCGACGGGGAGCGCAGCGGCCGCACCAGGTGGCCGATCCGGCCGCCCCGGACCAGGGTGGTCATCCGTTCGACGTCGTCGGTCATGTAGCGGTCGTCACCGAGCGGGTCGATCACCGAGCGGACCAGGGCGTGCACCCGCGCGGACCGCCGGCCGAGCGCGAGCCCGGACATGCGGCCGGCGATCAGGTCGACGCCCTGCGCGCTCATCAGCGTCAGCACCGCCAGCACGATGTCCAGGCGCTCGACGTTGGACACCAGGTTGCGGACCGAGGCCATGGCCATCGTGTTGTGGTCCTCCTGGCCGCCCTTGACCGGGAAGGACAGCGAGCTGACCGGGGTGGCGCGGGCGTGCATCTCCGGGATCAGCGACGCGGCCACCGCGTGCACCAGCGTCATGCCGGAGTTCAGGCCGATCTTGCCGCCGGACAGGCTGGGCGGCAGGCCGTAGCTCCACAGCTCGTTGGCCAGCCGCCCGGACAGGTCCTTGGCCAGCACCGCGAGGTCGGCGGTCTGGACGTTCAGCGAGTGCGCGGAGTGGCCGAGCACGGAGCAGTCCCAGTTCCCGCCCATCACGAACTCGTACCCGCCACGTCCGTTCAGGACCAGCGGGTTGGAGTTGGACGCGTTCGCCTCCCAGACCAGGAACCGCCGCGCCTCGTCCAGGGTGTGCAGGGCGCTGGCCACCTTGTGCGGGGTGCTGCGCACGGACGTGGAGTCCTGCACGCGCTCGCGCAGCTCGCCCAGCCGCGCCCGGCCGGCCGCGGTCATCCACTCGCTGTCGCCGACCAGGCTCAGGATCCGCTCGTTGGCCACCACCTCCTGCGGGATGCGCCGCTCGGTGTGCAGCCGGGGGTCGAACGCCTGCGGCTGCGCCCTGGTGGCCTCGCAGAACAGCGCGAACGCGCCCAGGAACGTGTCCACCTGGTACTCCACCCGGCGCACGGCGGCGGCGTAGCAGGCGGACACCACCCCGCTGCCGCTGATCAGCGCCAGCGCCTCGCCGGCGTGCAGCTCGAACCGCTCCGGCAGCCCGGCCCGGCGCAGCGCCTCGTCCGCCCAGGTCACGCCCGATCGGTCCGCGGCGGGGACCCGCTCGCCGATCAGCATCAGCCCGGCGGCGGCCATCGGCTGCAGGTCGCCGGTGCCCAGCGAGCCGATCTCCGGCATCAGCGGCACGATGCCCGAGTTGATCACCGCGAGCATCCGGTCCACGACCGCCGGGCGCACCCCGGCGGTGCCCCTGGCCAGCGCGTTCGCCCGCAGCACCAGCGCCAGCCTTGCGATCGGCGGGGACAGGTAGCCGCCCACCCCGGCGGCGTGCGAGCGCAGGATGTTGACCTGGAACTGGAGCTGGTCGCCGTCTTCGAGCGCGCGGTCCTTGAGCGGGCCGAGCGCCTGGTTCCAGCCGTACACCCGGTGGCCCTCGGCGAGCGCGGCCAGCGCCCCGGCCCTGGACTCGTTCATGAGCGAGCGGGCGCCGTCGGACAGCGTGATCGTCACCGACTCGGCCTCCAGGACGGCCACCAGGTCGGCCCAGGCCAGCGAGTCGCCGTCCAGGGTGAGCACCACGTGGCGGCGGGCGCCGGCCTGGGGCGGCGGGAACAGCGAGGGGCCGTCGGTCAGGGCCAGCGACGCCACGCCGGTGTCGGGCGGGTCGACGGTGTCCGGCGCGGGGGCGCGCAGCTTCTCCGGCAACGGCGCGCGGCGGACCCCTCGGGCACCCGGCGGATGCCTGCTGACCATGACCTCAGACTGTGCGACCCGATCCGGCCGGCACGGAAGGTCTTTCTCGCGCATCGGGAGCGGCCTCCCCCAGACCGGCCAGCGGGAAGCGCAGCCGGCAGACCACCGCGTCGGTGTGCCGCCCCACGTACCGGGCGACCACCGCGCCGCGCCGGTTGAACAGCGGCCGCTCCCACCAGCGCTCCGGGCGCACCTCGCCGACCAGCACCACCACGTGCTCCTCGTCCAGCGACCGCACATAGCGCGCGATCGGCGGCCCGAGCACCCGGTGCGCGGACTCCAGCAGCACCAGCGGCACGTCCGGGCGCCAGCACGCCCAGCGGCGCTGGAACTCCCTGGCGGCGGCCAGCTCCTCCGGCTCGGCGCCGAATACGACGTGCACCGCGACGGCCCGGTCGCCCATGGACATCGCGGCGGACAGCGTCCGCTCCGCCAGCCGGGTCAGCGCCACCACCGGGACGACCACCACCGAGTCGGCCGAGCGCGGCCGGGTCGGCTCCCGGTCCACGCCCAGCTCGGCGCCGATGCGGTGGTAGGCCCGCCGCACCGCGCCGAACAGCAGAACGAGCAGCGGAACGACCAGAACGATCAGCCAGGCGCCCTCGGTGAACTTCTCCACCGCGACCACCACCGCCGCGACCGCGGACAGCGCACAGCCCAGCGCATTGATCACCAGCCGGCCGCGCCGGCGCCAGCCCCGGCCACGGTGCCGCAGCCAGTGCCGCACCATGCCGAGCTGACACAGCGTGAACCCGACGAACACCCCCACCGCGAACAGCGGCACCAGCACGTTCACCTGCCCGCCGGAGAACACCAGCAGCCCTGCCGCCAGCACCGAGAGCACCAGCAGCCCGGCCCGGTAGACGTGCCGGTCCGCGCGCAGCCCGAACACGTGCGGCAGCGCGCCGTCGCGGGCCAGCTTGGCCAACAGCACCGGCAGCCCGCCGTACGAGGTGTTCGCCGCCACCATCAGCAGCACCACCGTGGCGAACTGCACCACCAGGTACCCCGCGCCGGTCCCGATCGAGCCCTCGGCGAGCAGCGACAGCAGCGTGCGGCCCTCGGTCGGGCGCGCGTCGAACAGCTGGACCAGCACCGCCAGCCCGATCAGCAGCGCGCCCAGGGTGACGCCCAGGCCCAGCTCCGCCTGGCGGGCCCGCCGCGCCCGGTCGGCCCGGAACGACGGGGTGGCGTTCGCGATCGCCTCGATGCCGGTCAGCGCGGAGCAGCCGTTCGCGAACGCGGCCAGTATCAGCAGCATCCCGACGCTCGCGCCGGCGGCGCCGGGACTGGGCGGCGGCAGCGGGTGCAGCGGCTGGCCCCTGACCACGCCGGCGACGATGCACGCCGCGAGGGCGGTCACGAACACGGCGGCCGGCACCGCGAACAACCGCCCGCCGGCCAGCACCCCGCGCAGGTTCACCCCGACCACCACCAGCAGCGCGAGCAGGCACAGCTCCAGCGTCCAGGGCAGCAGCGCGGGCACCGCCGAGGTGAGCGCGGCGACCCCGGCGGCCACCGAGACGGCCACGTTGAGCACGTAATCCACCACCAGCGACGCGGCGGCCACCAGCCCGGCGCGCGCGCCCAGGTTGCGCCTGGCCACCGTGTACGCGCCGCCGCCGTCCGGGTACGCGGCGATCACCTGCCGGTAGGACACCACCAGCACCGCGAGCAGCGCCACGATCAGCAGCGTCACCGGCAGCGTGAACGCGATGCCCGCCGCGCCGGCCACCGCCAGCGCGAGCACTATCGACTCCGGCCCGTACGCGCAGGACGCCAGCGCGTCCAGCCCCAGCGCCGCCACCCCGGTCAGCGCGCCCAGCCGATGCCGGTCGGACCCCGTCTTCGTGACCACGGCACGAGGATGCGGCCGGGAGACGGCGCCGGAGAACGATCCCTACGCGTTCTTAGCGTGCGCCGTCCGCCACACGCAGCGAGCGCCGGTACGGGTCGGGCGTGAACAGCGCGGTGACCACGGTGATCAATGCGAGCACCGTCATGTATACGGCGATCAGGTGGTACCCGCCGGTGAGCTGCAGCAGCGCGGTGGCCACCAGCGGCGCGAGCCCGCCGGCGAACACGCTGGCACCCTGCGCGCCGATGGACGCGCCGCTGTAGCGGACCCTCGGCTCGAACAGCTCGGAGTAGAACGCCGGCTGCGGCGCGTACACCGCGCTGTTGCCCACGTTCACGCAGATCACCGTGACCAGGCAGATCACCGGCACCGACAGGCTGTGCAGCCCCCAGAAGTACGGCCAGCTCATCGCGGCCAGCAGGATCGAGCCGAACAGCACCACGGGGCGCCGGCCGATCCGGTCCGACAGCGCGCCGTAGAACGGCAGGCTGAACAGCCCCAGCGCGGACGAGATGATCACGGCGAGGAGCAGGTCGTCGCGTTTGAGCGCGAGCACCGTGGTGCCGTAGCTGAGCACGAACGTGGTGTGGATGTAGAACGTGCCGTTCTCCGCGAACCGCAGCCCGGCCGCGCGCAGCACGTCCTTCGGCTGGGTGCGCAGCACCGCGATCACCGGTTGCCGCTCGATCCGCCCGGCCGCCTTCACCGCCGCGAACTCCGGTGACTCGCTGACCCGCAGCCGCACCGCCAGCCCGACGGCGATGAGCACGATCGAGGCCAGGAACGGCACCCGCCAGCCCCAGGACTGGAACGCCTGGTCTGACATGGTCGCCGACAGCACCAGGAAGGCCAGGTTGGACACCAGCATCCCGGCCGGCACGCCGGTCTGCGGCCAGCTTCCGTAGAACCCCTTCCGGTGCGGCGGCGCGTGCTCGACGGCCATCAGCGCGGCCGCTCCCCATTCGCCGCCGAGGCCGATGCCCTGGACGATCCGCAGCGCGACCAGCAGGATCGGCGCGGCGATGCCGATCGAGGCGTACCCGGGGAGCAGCCCGACGCAGAACGTGCCGCCGCCCATCAGCAGCAACGTCAGCACCAGCATGGACTTGCGCCCGACCCGGTCGCCGTAGTGCGCGAACACCACCCCGCCGACCGGCCGCGCCACGAACCCCACCCCATAGGTGCTGAACGCGAGCAACGTCCCCATCAGCGGCGAGACGTTCGGGAAGAACTGCTTGTTGAACACCAGCGCGGCCGCGACGCCGTAGGCGAAGAAGTCGTACCACTCGATGCTGGTGCCGATCAGCGTGGCCCAGGCCACGAACCCGATCTTGCGGTCGGGCACGGTGGGAGAAGGATGCATCGTTGGATCCTTTGCCGCTCGGAGCTTTCGGAGCTTTCGGAAGGATCCAAGCTAGCGGCTGTATACCTCATGGAGTAGACGGTTCGCCGTCGACCGTTCTCAGCCGTCGACGCGGACCAGCACCTTCACCTGGTCCGGATCGTCCCCCGCCGCGAACGCCTCGGCGGCCCGGTCCAGCGGGAACGTCGCCGTCACCAGGTCCTCGGCGGCCACCTCGCCGGTGTTCAGCAGCGAGATCGCGCGCCGCATGTCCTCCCCGGTGTACATCAGGCTGCCGATCACCGACAGCTCCCGGTCCTGCACCAGGTGCAGCGGCACGGTGGTCGGCCCGGCCGGGACCCCGACCACCGTCACCACGCCGCCCTTGTCCACCAGCTCGCAGGCCTGCGCCATCGACGCCGCCACCGCCACGCAGTCGAACACCACGTCGAACCCGTCGCCGCTCGCCGACGCCCGCGCGACCATGTCCGGGTCGGTGGCGTCCAGCACCGCGTCGGCCCCCAGCGCGGCGGCCCGTTCCCGCTTGCCGGCCAGCACGTCGCTGACCACCACCGTGTCCGCACCCGCCGCGCGCGCCGCAACCAGCACCAACAGCCCGATCGGCCCGGCGCCGAGCACCGCGACCCTGGCGCCGGCCCCCACGCCCGCCGTGCGCACCGCATGCACCGGCGTGGCCAGCGGCTCGACCAGCGCGGCCAGCTCGTCGGACATCCGCTTCGGCACCCGGTGCAACCGGTCGGCCGCGACCAGGAACGCGTCCGCCATGCCGCCGGCCGTCTGGCACCCGAACACCGCCAGCTCGCGGCAGATGTTGTACCGCCCGGCCCGGCACTGCCGGCACCGCCCGCACGTCAGGTTCGGCTCCACCACCACCCGGTCGCCCGCCGCGACCCCGTCCACCCCGGAGCCGACCGCCTCGACAACCCCGACCACCTCGTGCCCCGGCCGGTACGGCAGCTCGATGAACGGATGCGTCCCCGCCCGCGCGTGCAGGTCCGACCCGCAGATCCCCACCACCCGCGACAACACCCGCGCCTGCCCGACACCGGGCTCCCCCGGCGCCGCCACCCGCTCGACCCGGACGCTCCCGTCCGCGCCCACCACGACCTGCCGCATCCGCCCCACCCGACCCAGGACTCAGGGCTGGGGCTGGAGCGAGCGGTCGGGGTCGGGGATGGCGATCGCGGAGATGAGGTGCGCCAGTTCGGGGGTGCGGCTGGCGGCGTCGGTGAGCTCGTGGCGCAGCGTGGTGTTGTGCGTCGGGCGGGCGCGTTCGAGCAGCTCGAAGCCGGCCGGGGTGACCTCGCTGTAGATGCCCCGGCGGTCGTCGGCGCACAGGTATCGGGCGAGCAGGCCCCGGTCCTCCAGGCGGGTCACCAGCCGGGTGGTGGCGCTCTGGCTCAGCGCCATCGCGGTGGCCAGCTGGTTCATCCGCAGGTGGTGCGCGACCTGCCGGGACAGCAGCTCCAGCACGCCGTACTCGCTGACGCTCAGGTCGTGCTCGGCCTGCAGCACCCGCTCCAGCCGCGCCTCGATCCGGGCGTGCAGCACGGCGAGCAGCCGCCAGCCGTGGACCTGGGCTTCGACCTCGTCGTCGGGCAGCAACGGCTTCTCCTTCCGTACGCCGGACCCTTGACACCACCATAGCTCGACACGCCGGTAACCGGCGCCCGCAATGTTCTACACCGAGCTCACGTTCTCACCAGGTCGGCCGAGCGCCTGCGCGCCGAGGCGGCGAGCAGCACGACCAGGCCGGCCGCCGTCACCAGTGCGCCCACCCACAGCGGCGAGGTGAACCCGAGGCCGGCGCCGATGGCCAGCCCGCCCAGCCAGGCGCCGAGGGCGTTGCCGATGTTGAACGCGGCGATGTTGCTGCCCGAGGCCAGGGTCGGGGCGTCCTCGGCGTGGCGCATGATCCGCAGTTGCAGGCCGGGCACGGTGGCGAAACCGGCCGCGCCCATCAGCGCCAGCGACACCACGGTCATGACCTTGTTCTGCGCGGTCAGCGAGAAGACGACCAGCACGGCGATGAGCACCGCGAGGATGACCACCAGCGACGGCGTCAGCGCCCGGTCCGCCGCCCGGCCGCCGAGGATGTTGCCGACGAACAGCCCGGCGCCGAACAGGATGAGCAGCCACGGCACCGCGCCGGAGGCGAAGCCGCTGACCTCGGTGAGGGTGAACGCGATGTAGGTGAAGCCGCCGAACATGCCGCCGTAGCCCAGGATCGTGATCACCGCGGACGCCCACACCTGCGGCCGGCGGAACACCCCGGCCTCGGCGCGCAGCCCCACCTCCGCGCTCGCCGGCGTCACCGGGACCAGCCGCCACAGGCCGACCAGCGCGACGACGCCGATCACCGTGATCGCCCAGAACGTGGACCGCCAGCCCAGCTGCTGGCCGAGCAGCGTGCCCAGCGGGACGCCGAGCACGTTGGCGATGGTCAGCCCGCCGAACATCATCGCGATGGCGTTGGCCTTGCGGTCCGGCGCGACCAGGTTGGCCGCGACCACCGAGCCGATGCCGAAGAACGCCCCGTGGCACAGCGCGGCCACCACCCGCCCGAGCATCATCACGCCGTAGGACGTGGCCAGCGCCGACATCAGGTTGCCCGCGATGAACAGCACCATCAGCGACATCAACGCCGCCTTGCGGTCGAACCGGGTGAGCACGGCGGTCAGCGCGATGGCGCCGACGGCGACGCTCAGCGCGTAGCCGGAGATCAGGTACCCGGCCACCGGCTCGCTGACCGCGAAGTCCGCCGCCACCTCGGGCAGCAGACCCATGATCACGAACTCGGTGAGGCCGATACCGAAGCCGCCCAGTGCGAGGGCGATGAGGCCGGCAGGCATGTCTGGAGTCCTCCGATAGCAGGTCTGTGTAGGTAACAAGCGTCTGCAATCATTGCGCGCGCGGGTTATCGTCGCAACGAAGCGTGACCGAACGCACCCGGAGGCGTCATCCAGCGGTCATCTCGGCGTCCGAAACGAACGCTCGACCAGCGATAGGGTCGGGTCATGAGCGGGATCAACCACCGGGACGTCACGGTGAACGGGCTGCGGATGCGGATCGCCGAGGCCGGCGAGGGGCCGCTGGTGCTGCTGCTGCACGGCTTCCCGGAGAGCTGGTACTCCTGGCGGCATCAGCTGCGGGCGCTGGCCGAGGCGGGCTTCCACGCGGTGGCCCCGAACCAGCGCGGCTACCCCGGCACGGACGCCCCGGCGGACGTCGAGGACTACACGATCCTGCACCTGGTCGGGGACGCGATCGGCCTGGTCACCGAGCTGGGCGAGCGGACCACCACGGTGGTCGGGCACGACTGGGGCGCCCCGGTCGCCTGGCACGCGGCGCTGCTGCGGCCGGACGTGGTGCGCGGCGTGGCCGGGCTGAGCGTGCCGCACATCCCCCGCTCGCCGGTGCGCCCGTTGACGGCGCTGCGCGAGCGGTTCGGCGAGCGCTTCTACCAGCTCTACTTCCAGCGTCCCGGCGTGGAGGCGGAGTTCGAGGCCGACCTGGACCGGACGTTCCGCACCCTGCTCTACGGCATCTCCGGGGACGGCCGAGGCGGCCGGGACATGCTCGTCGACGTGGACAAGGGCTTCCTCGGCGCCTGGACGCCGCCGCCCGAGCTACCGGCCTGGCTGGCCGAGGCGGACATCGCCGCGTACACCGAGGAGTTCGCCGGCGCCAGCTTCACCGGCCCGCTGAACTGGTACCGCAACATCGACCGCAACTGGGCGCTCACCGCCGCCTGGGACGGCGCGACGATCAGCCCGCCCGCGCTCATGCTCGCCGGCGACCGCGACCCGGTGATCTCCTGGTTCGACCGCGACCGGCTGGAACAGGGCATCCGCCGAGGCGTCCCCGACCTGCGCCGGTTCGAGCTGCTGCCCGGCGCCGGGCACTGGATCCAGCAGGAGCGCCCGGACGAGGTCAACGCCGCGCTCGTCGACTTCGCCAAACAAGCCGTGAGTGGCTAGGGGCGCTATGACACCCCTGGCCACTCACGGGTGCGGCAGCGCGCCCACGAAGTAGCGGATGCCGGCGTCCCAGCCGTCGGTGTCGCCGAGCGTGTCCCGGTAGGTGATCAGGCACAGGGCCACGTGCAGGGCGCGCAGTTCGGAGCAGCGCGCCATCGTCTCCGGAACCGGACGGTGGTGGGCGGCGACCGCGTCCGGGTCCTGCTGGTGCAGCAACGCCAGGTCCCATTCGACGGGGCCGGTGCAGACGTCCTCGAAGTCGATCCACACGAAGCCGTCGGCGGTGGCCACGATGTTGCCGGGGTGCGCGTCGCCGTGCAGGGGCTGCAGCTCCCCCGGCGGCGCCTGCCAGAACGGGCGCAGCCGGTCAGCCGCCGCGCGCAGCCGGTCGGCCTCGGCGGGGGTGAGCGGGCCGGGGTCCGCGTCCAGCGCGGCCAGGCCACGAGGGATCTCGTTCGCGGCGGGCGCGAGCAGCGGCAGCTCGCCCGGGTAGCCGCGCAGCGCGGCGTGCAGGTCGGCGAGCATGGCGGCGCAGTCGGCGGTGCCGACCGTGCGGTCCGGGTCGGCGCGCAGGTGCGTCCAGAAGCTGATCGCGAAGCCGTCCCGTTCGTGCGGCCCGGCCGGCAGCTCGGCGCTGGGTGCGACCACCGGCGCGCCCTGGCCGGCCAGCCAGCCGGTGACGTCCACCTCGCGGCGCAACCAGTCCTCGGCCGGACGGCGCATCACCGGCGCCCAGGTGGCCACCCGCGCCACCACCGGGGCCGGCGCGAGGTGCACCATCAGCGAGAACAGGTCGTTCAGGACGACCGGCTCACCGACCCGCAGGCCGTGCTCCCCGGCCACCGCGACGGCGGCGGCCAGCCCGCGCCTCGAACACTCCTCGCGCCGCGCGCTCCTCGTCCCCACACGAGGACGCTACCCGGGCAGCTCCTGCGACGGCCGGTCCAGGAAGCCGAGCACGGCGCGGCGCACCGGCTCGGGCTGCTCCAGGTGCGGCAGGTGCCCGGCGTCGGGCACCAGCGTCGTCTCCGAGCGGCGCAGCAGCCCGGCGAACTCCTCCGCGTAGACCGGCGACACCAGCTTGTCCAGCTCGCCCCAGACCAGCAGGGTGGGCGCGGACACCCGGTGGATGCGCCGGCGCAGGCCCTTGTCCGGCAGCGGCCAGATGAAGTGCAGGACGCTGGCCATCCGCACGGCGGCCTCGAACAGCGCCTGCGGGTCGTCAGCCGGCGGGGTGAGCATCTCGGCCAGCGGACCCGTCGGGTCGGCCAGCACCAGCGCGGGCAGCTCACCCTTCGGGACGGCGGCGATGTCCGGGATCGGGGCGTCGTCGCGCCACAGCCCGATCGGCGCGATCAGCGCGAGCCGGGACACCCGGCGCGGGTTGTTCGCGGCCAGCTCGGTGGCCACCATGCCGCCGAACGAGTGGCCGACCACCGACACCGCGTCCAGCCCCAGCCCGTCGAGCAGCTCGTCGTAGAACAGCACCAGCTCCCAGATCCCGGGCAGGTGGGTCAGCGCGTCGGACTCGCCGGCCCCGGGGTGCTCCACGGCGTACACCGTGTGCCCGGCCGCGAGCGCCTCCAGGAACGGGTCCCACATCAGCCCGCCCGCGCCGTGCAGGAACAGCACCGGCTCGCCCGTGCCGGCGACCAGCACCCGCGCCTGGACGCGACCGCCGAGCACCGGGACCAGCCGCTCGGTGACGTTCTCGGGGAGCTTCGTCCCGGTCGTGGTCATGTAACGACCCCCTCAGGCGGCGGTGGTGGCGGCGGACCGGTCGGCGGCGCCCTGCGGCCACCACTTGTGCTCCCAGCCCTCGGCGTCCCAGACGTGCCTGATCCGGGGCATGACCTCCTCGGCGAACAGCGTGATGTTCTTCTCGGTCAGGTCGTGCGGCATCGAGCCGATCTGCAGCAGCGCGTGCAGGTTGCCCACCCGCAGCGTCTTGGCCACCTCGATCAGCTTGTCGGCCACCGTGGCCGGGCTGCCGGCGATGATGAAGCCCTCCTCGTTGAGGGTCTTCCAGTTCTTCTCCAGCGCGGCGGACGCGGCGATCACGCCCGGCTGGTTGGTCTTGATCGCGAACTCGGTGCTCTTGCGCGTCCGGTAGCCGGGGGCCTCGAAGAAGTAGGGCGGGATGTGCAGGCACTTGTTGAAGAAGTACGCGCAGTGCTCCAGGTACTCCTGCTCGGCGCGCTCGTCGGTCTCGGAGACGCAGATCTGCTGGGCGAACCCGGCCCGGAACGGGTTGCGGTCCACGCCCAGCTCGTCCATCCGGCTCCAGAACCCGTCCATCAGCTTCTTGCCGAACTTGGCGCCGAAGAAGCTCAGGTAGCTGTAGGTGTAGTCGCGGCGGGCGGCCAGGTCCCAGGTCTCCACCGAGCCGCCGCCGGCCAGCCACACCGGCGGGTGCGGCTTCTGCAGCGGCTGCGGCCACGGGTTGACGTAACGGAGCTGGTTGAACTCCCCGTTGAAGCTGAACGGGCCCGGCTCGGTCCAGGCCTTGATGATCAGCTCCTCGGCCTCCCGGAACCGGGGCCTGGTCTGCGTCGGGGTGACGCCGTAGCAGAAGTTGACGTCCATCGAGGTGCCCACCGGGAAGCCGGCGGCCAGCCGCCCGTGCGAGAGCACGTCGAGCATGGCGAACTCCTCGGCCACCCGGGTGGCCGGCGAGTACAGCGCGAGCGTGTTGCCCAGCACCATGATCGCGGAGTTGTTCGGGGTGCGGCGGGCCAGCGCGGCGGCCATCAGGTTCGGCGAGGCCATGAACCCGTAGCCGTTCTGGTGGTGCTCGTTCACGCCCACGCCGTCGAAGCCCAGCCGGTCGGCCAGCTCCAGCTCGTCGAGGTTCCACTCGTAGTACTGCGCGACCTTCTTCGGATCGCACAGCTCGGTGTTCGGCGGGGTGACCCAGATGCTCTCGTACTTCGTCTCGAAGTCCGCCGGCAGATCGCGGTACGGCATCAGATGAAAGAAGATCGACTTCATTGTCAGTCCTCCGGTCGGGGGCGACACATCACGTTACGCCGAACGCTCGTTCAGATGAACCCCTTTGGTTTGCGCAACAAACGATATGGTCGCTCACCGTGACAGCCATACGGACCGAACGCACCGGCGACACGCTGCGGATCACCCTCGCAAGGCCGGCGAAGCTGAACGCCCTGCGGCCCGAGGACATCGAGGCGCTGCGGGCGGCGATGCGCCTGGAGGACGGGGTGCGGGCGGTGGTGTTCGCCGGCGAAGGCGGGCGGGCGTTCAGCGCCGGCATGCACCTCGACACGTTCGGCTCGCTGACCAGGGAGTCGGCCCGCTCGTTCATCGCCGGCCTGCGCAACATGCTGGCCGCCGTGCGCACCGCCCCGGTGCCGACGCTGTGCGCGGTGGACGGCTACTGCCTGGGCGTCGCGTTCGAGCTGGCCCTGGCCTGCGACCTGCGCGTGGCGACCACCCGCTCGACGTTCGGCCTGCCCGAGATCAAGGTGGGCATCCCCTCCGTGGCCGACGCCGCCCTGCTCTCCCAGCACGTCGGCCTGAGCCTGGCCAAGGAGATCATCCTGACCGGCGACCTCTACCCCGTCACCCGCTTCGCCACCACCGGCCTGTGCAACGCCGTGGTCGACCCCACCGCCCTGACGGCCACCACCGAAACCCTCCTGTCCAAGCTCACCCCCCACGACCCCGCCGCCATGGCCTCCCAAAAGCGCCTCTTCGAAACCTGGCAGAACACCGCACTAGCCCCCGGCACCGACGTCTCCGTCCACGAGTTCGCCACCATGTTCCCCCCGTCCCCCTGACCCCTCCGTCCGCGAGTCGGACCGTCGTCGTCACCGCCCGCGAGTCGGGGTTTTTGTCAGGGTGAGTCGCGGATTTCGTCAGACGGAGCCAGGATCGCGAGTCACGGACCCTGTCAGCGCGAGTCCCCCTCTCAGGCGCCGTCAGTCGGCCTGACGGAATTCCCGACTCACCCTGACGAAAGTCCCGACTCGCGGGTGTGAGGTACGCCAGGGCCGGGTGTTTCCAGCGCGCGCGACACCAAGCCGAGCCCGAGCGCCGCGCCCGCCAGCACCGCGCCGAGCACGGCCGGGGCGCGTAGACCCAGGCCGGCGATCACCAGCCCGCCCAGCCACGGCCCCACCGTGTTGCCGACGTTGAACGCCGACGCGTTCGCCGCGCTGGCCAGCGTCGGCGCCGGGCCGGCGAGCGCGAACACCCGGGCGGTCAGCGCCGTACCCGCCACGAACACGGCGAGCCCGAGCACGAACGCGGCGACCATCGGCACGCCGGGCACCCTGGCCGCGGCCGCCAGCACCAGCAGCGCGCACGCGATCACTCCCAGCGCGAGGTACAGCGTGCCCCACGGCCGCGCGTCCGCCCACCGGCCGCCCAGCCGCACCCCGACCAGGCTGCCCACCCCGTACAGCGTGAGCACCACCGGCACCGCGCCGCCCGGCAGGCCCGCGACGTCCGTGACCACCGGAGCCAGGTAGCCGAACGCGCCCATCACGCCGGCCTCGAACACCGCCGAGGTGCCCAGCGCCAGCCACAGCCGGCCGCTCCGAAACGCCCGAACCTCGGCCCGCACCCCCACCGCCGGCCCGCCGCCGACACCGGACACCGGCAGCCACCCCCAGATCCCGGCCATCGCGACCACGGCCGCCACCGCGATCGCCCAGAACGTGGCCCGCCAGCCCCATTGCTGGCCGACCAGCGTGCCCAGCGGCACCCCCAGCACGTTCGCCGTGGTCAGCCCGCCGAGCAACAGCGACAACGCGCGGGCCCGCTGCCCCGGGGGGACCATGCTCACCGCGACCACCCCGGCCACCGCCCAGAACGCGCCGGTGGCCGCCGCCGTGATCACCCTGGCCACCATCAGCGTCGGGTAGTCGCCGGCCAGCGCGCCGAGCACCTGGCCGGCGGCGAACAGGCCCAGCGCGCCCAGCAGCGTGGCCCGGCGCGGCAGCCGCAGCGTGAGCACCGCCAGCACCGGCGCGCCGACCACCATCGCGACGGCGAACGCCGAGATCAACAAGCCGGCCTCGGGCAGCGAGACGCCCAGGTCGGCGGACAGCTCGGGGAGCAGGCCCGCGATCACGAACTCGGTGGTGCCGAGCACGAAGATGCTCGCGCCGAGCAGGTACACCGCACCCGGGGTGCGCGCTTCTGACACAGGTTTCCTTTCGCGACAAAGCTGCGACCGGAGAGAGGGGATTGCGCCGGAGAAAGCCCGGACTCGACACCGCCGGCGGGCCACCGGATCATCCGGCGGGCACTTCGCGACGGCCCCCTCACCCTACCCCGCGCCGGCCGGCCACTCCGATCGGCGGAATGCGCGCCGCCGACCCGGGAGCGCGCGCCCAAAACGCCGCGCCGGGCCGACCTCCGCTGGCACGATGACCGCCGTGACCGGCACCAGTGGAACCACCGACACCACCGATCTCACCAGCACCACCGACGACCCGCCGCCGCGTGCCCGCCGCCGGATCACCTCGACGCAGGTGTTCTGCGCGCTGGTCGTGGCCGCGCTGCTGCTCCAGGGGCCGATCGCCGCCACGCTGGACGCCCCGGCCGTGCGCACGGCCGCGACCGTCTTCGTCGCGGTGTGCGTGCAGGCGCTGCCGTTCCTGGTGCTCGGCGTGGTGCTCTCCGGGCTGATCGCCGCGTTCGTCTCCCCCGCCGCGCTCGGGCGGCTGCTGCCGAGGCGGTCCGCGCTGGCGGTGCCGGTGGCCGGGTTGGCCGGCGCGGTCATGCCGGGCTGCGAGTGCGCCTCGGTGCCGGTGGCGCGCCGGCTGATCGGCCAGGGACTTCCGGACGCCGCCGCGCTGACCTTCCTGCTGGCCGCGCCGGCGATCAACCCCGTGGTGCTGGTGGCCACGGCGGTGGCGTTTCCCGGCGAACCCGGCATGGTGCTGGCGCGGTTCGCCGGTTCGCTGGCCACGGCGGTGGTGATGGGCTGGCTGTGGGCGCGGCTGGGACGGGCGGAGTGGATCGCGGACCGGGTGCGGCGGCGAGTGCGGCCGGGCACGGGCGGCGGCGCGCGCTGGTGGACGTTCGTGGAGACCGCGCGGCACGACCTGGTCGGGGCCGGCGGGTTCCTGGTGCTCGGCGGGCTGACCTCGGCGGTGCTCAACGTCGCGGTCCCGGCGGCGTGGCTGGAGGGCCTGGCCGGTCAGCTCGTGCTGGGCATCGTGGTGATGGCGCTGCTCGCGGTGCTGCTGGCGCTGTGCAGCGAGGCCGACGCGTTCGTGGCCGCCTCGCTGGCCACCCTGCCGCTGCTGCCCAGGCTGGTGTTCCTGGTGGTCGGGCCGGCGGTGGACGTCAAGCTGATCGCGCTGCAGTCCGGCACGTTCGGGCGGGCGTTCGCTGCCAGGTTCGCGCCCGTCACGTTCGTGGTGGCGGTGGCCTGCGGCACGGCCGCGGGGCTGGTCGTGCTGGGCGGCGCGCGGTGAGGCGGGACACCCAGAACCTGCTGCTGGTGCTGCTCGGCGGCGCGCTGGTGAAGATCTCGGTGACGGACATCTTCCTGCGGTACGTCAAGCCCGATCACCGCTGGTACCTGCTCGCCGCCGGCGCGGCCATCCTGGTGCTGGCCTCGGCGAGCCTGGTCCGGGACGCGCGCGCCGCCCGCGCCGGCCGGTCACGGGACCACGGTCACGGTCACCGCGAGCCGCACAGCCCGTGGCTGCTGCTCCTGCCGGTGCTGGCGATCTTCCTGGTGGCGCCGCCGGCGCTGGGGGCGGACTCGGTGGAGCGGGCGGGCGCTCAGAACGCGGTGGTCGCCGCCCCGGACTCCGGGCGGTTCGCGCCGCTGCCTTCCGGTGACGCGCCCGAGCTGCGGCTGTCCGACTTCGTGGCGCGCGCGGTCTGGGACGGCTCGCACGAGCTTGCCGACCGGGACGTCACGCTGACCGGGTTCGTGGTGCGGCGCGGCGGCTCGGTCGAGCTGGCCCGGATGGTGATCACCTGCTGCGCGGCGGACGCCCGCCCGATGGTGGTCAGGCTGGCCGGGGCCGGGGCCGTGCAAGGGCTGGAGGCGGACGGCTGGCTGCGGGTGCGGGCCCGGCTGGTGGGCGGCGGCGCGGCGGTGGTCGACGGGTACGTGCCGACCGTTCGGGTGCTGGACGCGGTGCCGATCGCGGCGCCGGCGGAGGCGTACGAGTACTGACAAAAATCCCGACTCACCCTGACAAAAGTCCCGACTCGCGGGTGTTTATGACCCGGTCTGGGGGGATGGCGCAGGCGGCGGCGCGGGTGACGCCGTAGGGGAGCCAGTCGAGTTGGCCGGGGGCGTGGGCGTCGGTGTCGAGGGAGAACGTGCAGCCGGCGGCTAGGGCTTGGCGGAGGAGGCGGGTGGGGGGGGTCTTGGCGTTCGGGGCGGCAGTTGATTTCTACGGCCACGTTGTGGGCGGCGCAGGCGTCGAACACCGCGGCGGCGTCGAAGGTGGACTCGGGGCGTTTGCGGTCGCCGGTGACCATTCGGCCGGTGCAGTGGCCGAGGATGTCGACCCGGGGGTTGGCGATGGCGGTGAGCATCCGCTCGGTCATCTCGGGCGCGGGCATTCGGAGCTTGGAGTGGACGCTGGCCACCACCAGGTCGAGCTGGGCCAGTAGGTCGTCCGACTGGTCCAGCGAGCCGTCCTCCAGGATGTCCACCTCGATGCCGGTCAGGATCACGAACGGGGCCAGCCGGTCGTTCAGCTCGGCCACCACGTCGAGCTGGCGGCGCAGCCGGTCGGCGGACAGGCCGTTGGCCACGGTCAGGCGGGGTGAGTGGTCGGTCAGGACCATGTACTCGTGGCCCAGGTCGCGGGCGGTCAGGGCCATCTCCTCGATCGGCGAGCCGCCGTCGGACCAGTCGGAGTGGGTGTGGCAGTCGCCGCGCAGCGCCGCCCGCAACGCCGCCGCGTCCCCGTCCAGTGACGGGATCGGCGGGATCGAGCTGCGCTGCGCCACGCCGGTGACGGCCGAGGCCTCCAGCTCGCGCAGGTACTCCGGCTCCTCGCCGTCCAGCGACTGCCGCACGCAGCGCGCGGTGGTGTCGCCGACGCCTTTCAGCGACGTCAACCCCCGGCCACGCGCCAGCGTGTCCAGGTCGTCGCGGCCGGCCAGGACGTTGGCGGCGGTCCGGAAGGCGCGCACCCGGTAAGTCGACGAGTGCGCTCGCTCCAGCAGGAACGCGATCCGCCGCAGGTCGGCAACGGGGTCACGAGCCGGCATCAGAGCTCGCCGGTGCGCGGCGGGGCGGCGTTGATGATCGCGTCGAGCAGGCCGGGGAACCGCCGCTGCAGGTCGTCGTGGCGCAGCCGGCTGGGCCGGGCGTTGCCGTCGATGCGGCTGGACACGATCCCGCACTCGCGCAGCACGCCGAGGTGGTGCGACACCGTGGACACCTTCACCGGCACGTTCAGCGCGGTGCAGGTGGACTCGCCGACGTTGTTCAGCTCGCGCACGATCAGCAGCCGCACCGGGTCGGCCAGCGCCGCCAGCACGGTCTGGACGTCGACCTCCGCCAGATCGGGCTGGGGCAGCCAGGTCTCACCGGTGTCCCGCATCGCCACATCTTACGGTCGTCACCGTATTACGACCTCCATCGGAATTGAGTTACGATCGCCATCGTAGTTCGACAACGATCGGAAGAGGTTGTTCATGCCCGAGACGCAGATCCGATGGAAGACGCCGGCGGCGATACTGGCCGTCGGCACCTTCGCGGTGGGCACCGACGCGTTCGTGATCGCCGGCGTGCTGCCGTCCATCGCGTCCTCGCTGGGCGTCGGCCTGGCCGCGGCCGGCCAGTTGGTGACGGTGTTCTCGCTGGCCTACGCGTTGACCGCGCCGGTGCTCGGGATGCTCACCGCCGGCTGGTCGCGGCGCACCGCGCTGGTGGTGGCGCTGGCCGCGTTCACGGTCGGCAACGTGCTCACCGCGCTCGCGCCCGACTACGGGCTGGTGCTGGCCTCCCGGGTGCTCGCGGCGGCCGGCGCGGCGCTGTTCACCGCCACCGCGAGCGCCACCGCCGCCGGCCTGGCCGGGCCGACGCACCGCGGCCGGGCGATCGCGATAGTCATGTTCGGGATCACCTCGTCGCTGGTGCTCGGCGCGCCGCTGGGCACCGCGATCGGCGGGCTGGCCGACTGGCGCGCCACGCTCTGGTTCGTCACCGTGCTGGGGCTGGTCGCGGCCGTGCTGCTGCGGCTCCGCCTCCCCCGGCTGGCACCGACCAGAGCGACGGCCGAAGGCACGGACGCGGACGCGACGGCGCTGCGGCAACGGCTCGCCCCGCTGGCCGACCGCCGGGTGCTCGGGCTGCTGACCCGCACGCTGGTGGTGTTCACCGGCATCTACCTGCCGTACACCTACCTCAGCGCGGTGTACCAGCCGGCCACCGGCGACGACGGCAACAAGCTGGCGCTGGCGCTGCTGCTGTTCGGCGTGGCCGGCACCGCCGGGAACCTGGCGGCCGGCGCGCTGGCCGACCGGTTCGACCCGCGCCGGGTGATCGTCGTCGGCACCCTGGCGCCGACCGTCGCGCTGCTCGCGGTGCCGGCGCTGCGCGGTTCGATGGCCACCGCCGTGGTCGCCGTGCTGGTGACCGGCGTGCTCTCGTTCACCGTCACCACCCCGCAACAGCAGCAGCTGGTCGCCATGTCCCCCGGCGCGCAGTCGGTGGTCACCTCGCTGTACCAGTCGGTGCTCTACCTCGCGGTGTCGCTGTCCGGCGTGCTCGGCGGGCTCGGGCTGAACCTGGTCGGGGCCGCCGCGCTGGCCCCGGTCGCCGCCGGGTTCGTGCTGTTGGCCTCGGTGCTGTCGTGGGCCAGCGGCCGGGAGCGCGTTGCCAAGGCCGACTTGCAAGGCCGGCGGGCTGCCTAGGATGCCGGCATGGGCCGCGAGCCGAAGGAGATCACCGACCTGGACACCCTGAAGTCGGTGACGCACCCGTTGCGGACCCGCATCCGCGCGGTGCTGCGCCGGGGCCCGGCGAACTCCACGATGCTGGCCAGGGAGCTGGGCGTGAGCACCGGCCTGACCAGCTACCACCTGCGCGAGATGGCCAGGCACGGCCTGGTCGAGGAGGTCCCGGAGCTGGCCAGGGGTCGGGAGCGGTGGTGGCGCTCGGTCGCCAACGACCTGCGGTTCCCGCCGCGCAGCCGGCAGAGCCCGCGGATGCGCGAGGCCATGGACGAGATGAACCGGCGCACCCTGGTCGAGGACCTGGACCTGCTGGCCCGGTTCCAGGCGGCCCGCGACGAGCTGGGCGAGTGGGGCGACGCGTACCTGTTCTCCCGTGGCGAGATCCGCGTCGACCGGGCCGACCTGGAGAAGTTCCTGGACGACTACGTGGCGCTGCTGCACCGTTACCGCCGCCCGGACGACGACCCGGGCGACTGCCGGGTGCTGCGGACCCGGTTCCTGGCGTTTCCGCTGATGGAGGACTAGCCGGGAACGGCGTGCGCGTGCGGCACGGTGGCCAGGTGGTGTGCGAGCGCGTGTGCTACCGCGGTGTCGAAGGTGGTCACGTGCGGGCGGGTGTCGCGGGCCCGGGTGGCGAACGCGACGGTGCTGGCGGCGGCGTCGGGCAGGGGGACGTAGGCCACGCCGGCGTGGTGGAACAGGCGGGCGGCGGTGAGCGGGAAGGTGTCGACGGCCCCGGCGCACGCGATCGCCATCAGGCTCTCGCCCACCGAGCGGACCCGCGCGCCCACGCGGCAGGCCTGGCCGCGGCGGTCGTCGCAGGTCCAGTAGGACGACCAGTCGGCGGGCGCGCCGGTGTCGGCGGCGGCGAACGGCTCGTCGAGCAGGTCGTCCACGGACAGCGCGCCGGCCTCGGCGTAGCGGTGCCGTCGGGGTAGTACCGCGACCCTGGGCTCGGAGAACATCGGGCGCAGCGTGATCCTCGGGTCGTCCAGCGGGACGCGCACGATGGCGATGTCGACCTCGCCTGCGACCAGCCGCTCGACCTGGTCGACCATGGTCAGCTCGACGAACTCCAGCCGCACCTCGGGGCGCAGCTCGCGGTAGATCGAGAAGATCATCGGCGTCAGCTCGCCGGCGGCCTCGGCGAAGCTGCCCACCCGCAGGGTCTGCTGGTGGCGGGGGTCGTGCCGCTTGGCCTCGGCGGCGGCGTCGGTGAGCTGGGCCAGGATCTGGTGGGCGCGCTCGACGAAGGCGGCGCCCGCGGGGGTCAGCCGGACGCGGTGGTGGCGGCGGTCGAACAGCGCGACGCCCAGCTCGCGCTCCAGCCGGGCGATGTGCCCGCTGAACGCGGACTGGGCGATGTGCTCGCGCTCGGCGGCCCGGCCGAAGTGCAGCGTGTCGGCCAACCGGACCGCGTAGCGTAGCTGCCGGACTTCCATGTCTACTCCCTGCGCGGCGGACCCACACGCCGTTGACCAGGCCCAATCGCGTCCGGCGATCCTACGATCGCGGATTCGGCATTGTCCATGCCGGCGCGGCGCTGCCAGAGTCCGGCGCATGGCAGGGCGGCTGAAGACGGCGGCGATGGGCACGTCCGGGATCGTCTTCTTCGTGGTGGCCGCGGCGGCGCCACTGGCCGCCACCCTCGGCGCGGGGCCGGTGGTGTTCGGGGCGGCGGGGCCGGGCGCGCCGGGCATGTACCTGCTGGCCGGGGTGGTGCTGCTGCTGTTCGCGAGCGGTTACGCGGCGATGAGCCGGCACGTCACCAATGCCGGTGGCTTCACCGCGTACGTCTCGTCGGGGCTCGGGCGGCGGGCCGGGCACGCCTCGGCGGGGGTCGCGCTGTTGGCGTACAACTGCATGCTGGTGGGGCTGTTCGGCCAGTTCGGGGTGTTCGCCCAGGACCTGCTGGGCCGTTGGGGGCTGTCCGTGCCCTGGCAGCTGACCGCGGTGGTCGCGCTGGTGGTGGTCGCGGTGCTCGGCTACCTCGAGGTGAACCTGTCGGCGCGGGTGCTGGGCGTGTTGATGGTGGCCGAAGTGCTGGTGCTGCTGGTGTTCGACGCGGCGGTGCTGGTCAGGGGCGGGCCGGACGGGGTGAACCTGCACGCGTTCGCGCCGTCGAACGTCTTCGCCGGGGCGCCGGGGGTGGCGCTGCTGTTCGCGTTCTCCTGCTTCGTGGGGTTCGAGGCGACCACCGTCTACGGCGAGGAGGCCAGGGAGCCCCGGCGGACCGTCCCTCGGGCCACGTACGTCGCGATCGTGCTGATCGGGCTGTTCTACACGGTGACCATGTGGGCGATCGGGCTGGCGTACGGCTCGGCCGAGGTGGCCGCGAAGGCGAGCGCGGACCCGGTGAACTTCGTGTCCGCCGTGAACACCGCGTTCGTCGGTTCGCTGTCCACCGATGTCATGGCAGTGCTGGTGGTGACCAGCGTGTTCGCCGTGCTGCTGGCGTTGCAGAACACGCTGACCCGGTACCTGTTCTCGCTCGGGCGGGCCGGGCTGCTGCCCGAGCCGCTGGGCCGCACCCATCCCCGGTTCCAGAGCCCGCACGTCGCCAGCGTGGCCCAGTCGGTGGTGACCGCGGTGGTGCTCGGGCTGTTCATGGTCGCGGGCGCGGACCCGCTCACGCAGCTCTACGCCTGGCTGGTCGGGCTGGGCACGCTGGCGGTGCTGGTGCTGCAGGCCGGCGCGGCGGTCGCCGTGGTCGGGTTCTTCCGCCGCCGGGGTGCACGCCCGGGGTGGGCCGCGCTGGTGGCGCCGGCGCTCGGGGCGCTGGGGCTGGCGGTGGGGATCGTGCTGGCGGTGCTGAACTTCGACGTCCTGACCGGGATCACCGGCGGGCCGGCCGCCCTGCTGCCCTGGCTGATCCCGCTCGCGGCGGCGCTCACGGTGGCCATCGCCGTCGCCGCCGCCCGGCGCGGACGGCCCGTCGACCTGACCGCGACCGACGCCGTACACCCCACCGACGCCGCCGAACCCAGCAAGGAGCGCACGTGACCGAGCACGAGCTGGTGGAGCGCGACGCCCGCCACGTGATCCACCCGCACCTGCCACGGGGCAGGAAGGAGCGGACGATCTTCGTGCGCGGTCGCGGGTGCACGCTGTGGGACGCGGGCGGGCGGGAGTACCTGGACGCCACCGGCGGGCTGTGGCTGGCGCAGATCGGCCACGGGCGCGCCGAGATGGCCGAGGCGGCCGCCGCGCAGATGCGCCGGTTGGAGTACTTCACCAGCTTCTGGGACTTCGGCAACGACCGGGCCATCGAGCTGGCCGAGCGGCTGGCCGGGCTCGCCCCCGCCGGCCTGGAGCACACCTACTTCACCAGCGGCGGCTCGGAGGGCAACGACGCCGCGATCAAGACCGCCCGCTACTACCACTCCCAGCGGGGTGAGCCGTCGCGGACCTGGATCCTGTCCCGCACCACCGCGTACCACGGGCTGGCCTACGGCGGCGGCACCGCGACGGGCTTCGACGACATGAAGGCCGGCATCGGGCCGCTGATGCCGCACGTGGAGCACCTGACCCCGCCGCACCCGTACCGGTCCTGGCTGTTCGACGGGCAGGATCCGACGGAGTTCTGCGTCGCCGAGCTGGAGGCCACCATCGCCCGGCTCGGGCCGGGGAACATCGCCGCCATGATCGCCGAGCCGATCATGGGCGTGGCCGGGATGGTGGTGCCGCCGGAGGACTACTGGCCTCGGGTCACCGCCGTGCTGCGCCGGTACGGCATCCTGCTGATCCTGGACGAGGTGGTGACCGGGTTCGGGCGGGTCGGCGAGTGGTTCGCCGCCGACCGGTACCGGATCAGCCCGGACATCCTCGTCATCGCCAAGGGCCTGACCAGCGGGTACGCGCCACTGGGGGCGGTCATGACGACGTCCGAGATCGTCGACGTGGTGACCGAGGGGCACGGCTATCCGGTCGGCTACACCTACAGCGGGCATCCGGTGTCGTGCGCGGTGGCGTCGGCGAACCTGGACATCCTGGAGCGCGAGGACCTCGTCGCGGGCGCCCGCCGCCTCGGGGACCATCTGGCCGCCGCGTTGGCGCCGCTGTGCGGGCTTGCGGTGGTCGGCGAGGTCCGGCACGCCGGGCTGGGGGTGGCGGTGGAGCTGGTCGAGGACAAGGACACCCGGCGGCCACTGCCCGAGGGCGAGCGGGACCTGGCCGACGTCATCCGCGACGAGACCGGCGTCATCGCGCGGGTCAGCAGCAGCCACAACCTGGTGCTGTCCCCGCCGCTGGTGATGACCGAGTCAGAGGCGGACAGGGCTGCCGAGGCGGTCGGCACCGTGCTGCGCCGGGTCCGCCCGGACGGGAGCGTCGCGGCCGCCTGAGCGCCGGATCGCGACGATCGCGAGGCCCGCGAGCCCGGCCAGGCACAGCCAGGCGAACACGTCACCGATGGTGGCGTACACCGTCCGGGAGCCCCGGAGCGGAACGTCGGCGACCATGGCCTGGCGGTCGGACGCGAAGTAGTCGGCGGAGGAGAGCACCCGGCCCCACGGGTCGATCGCCATGGCCACGCCCCGGCTGTCCTGGCGGACCAGCGAATAGCCGTTGGACACCGCCTTGAGGACCGCGCGCTCGGTGTGTGTGCGCCCGAACTCGATCCAGTCGTTGGACGGCACCAGCATGACGTCCACCCCGGGTTGCTGGCGCATGAGCGCCGGGAAGTCGGCGTCGAAACAGATCACGTTCGCGAGCCGCCCGTACGGGGTGTCGGCGGTGGGGACGCGGCCGTCGCCGGGGGCGAAGTTGTCCATGTACGGCACCGGGTGGGCCTTGCGGTACTGCCACGCCCGGTGGCCGGCCGGGTCGATCATGACGGCCTCGTTGTGGATCTCGCCGCTCGTGTCCTGCCTGGTCACGAAGGCGGCGTCGACGTAGGTGCCGGTGCGTGCGGCGACGTCGGCGACGCGGGCGAGCAGCTGGTCGCGCTCGGAGGCCAGCGTGGAGGTACCGCCCTCCGGCCAGACCACGATCTTCGCGCCGGCCCGCGCCTCGCGTTCGGTGGAGGCGAGCAGGTCGTCGGTGGTGATCGCGGACGCGCGCCTCACCTCGGCCGGGGCCGCGCGCCGCAGCGAACCGCCGCCCGGCGCCAGCACCGCCTTGGCCGCCGCCTCCGCCGAGCGCGCCGCGCTGACCCCGGCCACCCGCACGGTGCCCTCCGCCGGGACCGACGCCGCCAGCCGCACGCTCCCGGCCACCAGCACCAACCCCAGCGTCACCGCGAACGCCAGCACCGCCGCCCGCACCCGCGCCAGCTCCGGCCACCGCTGCCACACCTCCGTGGCCACAGACGCCGCCCAGGCCATCAGGAAGCTCACGCCATAACTCCCGGTCACCGACGTGACCTGCAGCAACGCCAGGTTCGCGTGCTGGCCGCCGGCCATCGTGCCGATCACGTCGCCCATCGGCGTCACGGTGGCCAGCGCGAACTCCGCACCCACCACCGCCGCCGGAAACACCACCGTCCGCGCCACCGCCGAGCCCAGCCTCGGCGTGACCAGCCGATCGACCAGGAACGCCAGCGCCATGACCAGCCCGATCGCCACGCACAGCAGCGTCATCGGGGTGAACGCCGGCAGCCCGATCTCGTAGAGGTAGAGCGGCCACACCACCGCCATCGCCACCGCGAGCGCGACCGTCCCGCCGAGGACCCGGCCGCCCCGGGCGAACCGCAGCAGGAACACCGCGTACACCCATCCCGCCGCCGGCACGTACCACGGCCCGTGCTGCGCGAAGACGAACAGGATCGTCCCGACGACCAGCATCGACCAGCGCGCTGAGGTTGCCATGCGCCGACCGTAAGCTCGTACCAAACACACTTGCAAGGTTAATTTGCATCCTGTTGCCGTGGCACGAACACGGCCGGATGCGTCACCCTGGGCGCATCGAAGGCGACCGAGCACGAGACGAGATCGGCGGCGTGGCACGCCTGGTGGGCCAGGCCGTGGGCCTGGTCGCGCGCCCCGGCGAGCGCACCCACCGGGCGGTGTCCGACCGCGTCTTCGCCGCCCTGGGGCCGCTCGGCCGTCCGGTACGAACAGGGCACGACGCCGTCACCACGATCACCTACCGCGCCGTCCGAGGCACCGCGCTGCTGGCCGGCGAGGCGGTGGCCGCCGCGTCGGCGCTGTACGGGCCGCGCCGACCGCTGCTGGACCGCTCGGCGCTCGGCTCGGGGGTGGTCGCGGCGGTGAACGGCCTGCTCGGCGACCGGCTGGCCGCGCAGGGCAACGACCTGGACCTCGGCATGGCGTTGCGGCATGCCGGCCGCGACCTACCGGTCCGCACCGCCGACCTGCGCGCGGCGTACCCGGCGGCCGGTGGGCACCTGGTGCTGCTGGTCCCCGGCCTCGGCGAGACCGAGCACGCCTGGCGCTTCCGCCGGTCCCGCCGCGAACCGGAGCGCCCGGACTACGGCACCCGGCTGGCCGCCGACCTCGCGGCCACGCCGCTCTACCTCCGGTACAACACCGGCCGCCCGCTGGCCGTGAGCGCCGAGGCGCTGAGCGAGCTGCTGGCCGCGCTGGTCGAACGGTGGCCGGTCCCGGTGCGCCGGATCGACCTGATCGGCCACTCGATGGGCGGCCTGGTGTGCCGGCTGGCCTGCGGGCACGGCGTGGCGGCCGGCGCCCGCTGGCCCGAGCTGGTCCGGCACGTGGTCTACCTGGGCAGCCCGCACGCCGGCGCCGCCCTGGCCAGGGGCGCGGCCGCGGTGGCCGGCCTGCTGTCCGCGCGCCCGGCGAGCAGGGCCTGGGGCGAGTTCCTCGACCTGCGCTCGGCCGGGATCCAGAACCTGAGCGGCGGCCTGGCCGGGCTCGACTGCCCCCCGCTGGCCTCGGCCGAGCACCACACGGTCGTCGCCGAGCTGACCGGCTCCGAGCTGCTCGGCGACCTGCTGGTGCGCTCGACCAGCGCGGACATCGGCGTGGGCGACCGGCTGCGGATCGCCCCGGCACACCACCTCGACCTGCTCAACCACCCGCTGGTCCACCGCGCGCTGCGCGACTGGCTGGGCGAGCGCGACCGGCCGGTCAGCCCAGCACCTTGCCGGGGTTGAGGATGTCCGCCGGGTCCCAGGCCGCCTTCACCGCGCGGTGCAGCCGGATCGCGCCGGGCCCGAGCTCGCGGCGCATCCCCCGGCGCTTGAGCAGGCCCACACCGTGCTCCCCGGTCACCGTCCCGCCCAGGTCGATCGCGGCGTCCACGATCTCCTCGAACGCCGCCTGCGAGCGGCGACGGGCGTCCTCGTCACCCGTCGGCGTGATCATCAGCGGGTGCAGGTTGCCGTCGCCGGCGTGCGCCACGTTCGCGATCAGCACCCGGTGCCGGGCGCCGATCTCCTCCACCCGCGCGAGCATGGTGGCCAGCTTCCCCCTCGGCAAACAGACGTCCTCGGTGAGGATGGCGTCGCCGCGCTGCTCCAGCGCCGGGTAGGCCAGCCGGCGGGCGTCGAACAGCGCCTCGGCCTCGACCTCGTCGGTGGAGGCCACCGCGTCCCGTGCCCCGGCTTTGGTGAACTCCGCCAGGATGGCCGCCGCCTCGGCCTCCCCCGCCGGGCCGGGCAGGTCCGACTGGGCCAGCAGCAGCGCCGCCGCGTCGTCCGGCAGCGACATGTGCTTCCACTCCTCGACCGCGCGCAGGCAGTGCCTGTCGATCAGCTCGAAGATGGCCGGCTGCAGCCCGGCGGCGGTGACGTTCGCGACGGCCTCCCCCACGCGAGCGAGCGTGTCGAAGAACCCGACGACGGTACGGGTGGGCGCGGTGCGCAGCGGGCGCAGCCGCACGGTCACCTCGGTGATCACCGCGAGGGTGCCCTCGGAGCCGACGAGCAGCCCGACCAGGTCGTACCCGGCCACCCCCTTGGCGGTTCGCCGGCCCAGCCGGACCACCTCGCCGTCCGCCGTGACGACCTCGAGCGCGAGCACGTAGTCCCTGGTCACGCCGTACTTCACGCAGCAAAGCCCGCCGGCGTTGGTGGCCACGTTGCCGCCGATGGTCGACCACGGCGCGCTGGCCGGGTCCGGCGGGTACCACAGCCCGTGCCCGGCGGCCGCCGCCCGCAGCTCGTCGTTGACCACCCCCGGCTGGACCACCGCCAGCCGCTCGGCGGGGTCGATGCGCACGATCGCGCGCATCGCCTCCAGGCTGAGCAGCACGCACCCGTCCACCGCGTTCGCCCCGCCGGACAGCCCCGTCCCGGCGCCGCGCGGCACCACCGGCACGCGCAGCTCGGCGGCGGCTTTGACGGCGGCGGCCACCTCGGCGGTGTCCCTGGGCCTGACCACCACCGACGGCGTGCCGTGCGGCGCCCACTCCGCCTCGTCGTGTGCGTAGCCGGCGGTCAGCGCCGGGTCGGTGAGCACCCGGTCGGCGGGCAGCGCGGACCGCAGCGCGGCCACGATCGGAGGGAGTGCGGGCATCCGTCCATCCTCACCCGCCGCGGCCGCCGCTGTCGACGATGCCGGTGAGGACGGTCTCGACGAACCAGCGCGCGCGTTGGTCCCCGGAGCCGGTGGTCATGGCGGCCCGCATCCGGTAGGTGTTCGGGTATTGCTCGGCGGGCAGCGCGGCGTAGGTGGCCCGCAGGGACGCGACCTCCGTCGGCTCCCGCGCGCCGCGCCGCCGGTAGGTGGAGTCCTCCAGCGCGGCGGCGTTGACGTAGAGCATGAGCTGGTCGACGGCCCACGCGGCGGCCTGCTCCTCGACCTCGCCGCGCGCCAGCAGCCCGAGGACGACCTCGGTCAGCGCCAACGCGTTCGGGCCGGTCGGGATCGCGCCGAGCGCCACCCGCGCGATGCCGCCGTGCCGGCCGATCACGGTGATCGCGTCGAGCAGCAGGTCGGTCAGCTCGGCGCGCCAGTCTCCGGCGGTTTCGGGATCGGGGTCGGGCAGCGCCAGCTCGCCGAGGACGCGGTCGTACGCGGCGGCGAGCAGCTCGTCGCGGTTGTCGAAGTAGACGTACAGCGAGCCGGCGGCGGTGTCCAGTGCGCGCGCGAGCCGGCGCATCGTGACCCCGTCCAGGCCCTCGGAGTCGAGCACCTCGATCGCGGCGGCCACGATGCCGGCCCTGGTCAGCGGCGGTTTGGCCGGCCGGGCGCGCCGGCTGACCGGTTCGGGCGCTGAGGTGACCACGGGCACGAGCTTAACGGGGTGCCCGAACGGTGTCCGTAACGTACGCTGTTCGTCGATGAACATCGTTCGTTACAAACACCGTTCAAACCGGGGACGGAGCCCGTACTCATGACCATCCTGATCACCGGCGCCCGGGGAACCGTCGGCGCCGGGCTGCTGCACCGGCTGCACGACCTCGGCCACGACGTCCGCGCCGCCAGCCGAGCCCCACAGTGGCTGGACACCCCGCCCGGCGTCGCCGTGACCACGCTCGACCTCGCCGACCCCGCCACGTTCGCCCCCGCGCTGGCCGGCGTGACCGGCGTGTTCCTCTACGCCGAGCCCGCCGGCATCCACGACCTGCTCACCGCCGCCTCCGCCGCCGGGGTCGAACGGATCGTGCTGCTGTCCTCCGACTCCACCACCGAGCCGAACGCCGAGTCCGCGCCGCTGGCCCGCCACCACCTCACCGTCGAGCGCGCGGTCCAGGCCTCGCCCATCCCGGCCACCGTGCTGCGCCCCGGCGCGTTCGCCACCAACGCCCTGTCCTGGAGCGGCGCCATCCGCACCGGCCAGCCCGTCGAACAGGCCTACCCCGACGCCCGCACCAGCCCGATCCACCCCGACGACATCGTCGATGTGGCCACCCTCGCCCTGACCACCGACACCCTGCTCGGCCAGGCGATCACGCTCAGCGGCCCCGAGCCCCTGAGCTTCCGCGACCAACTGGCCATCCTCTCCGACCTCACCGCCCGCCCCATCGAGCTCCACGAACTGACCCGCACCCAAGCCCACCAGCGCATGACCGCGCACATGCCCACCCCGATCGTCGAGTCCCTGCTCGACTACTGGGCGGCGGCCCAAGCCCGGCCGGTCTCCGCCGAGCATGCCGCCGACCGCATCACCGGCCGCCCCGCCCGCAGCTTCCGCACCTGGGCCACCGAACACCTCGACGCCTTCTGTGGACAACCCGTGAGTGGTTAGCGTTGCTATGACAACGCTAACCACTCACGGGGTCAGGACGAGGTCGGCGGGGTCGGCGTGGCGGGTGCGGCCACGGAAGCGGAAGGTGAAGTCCGGCCACAGCGTGCGGTTGACGCCGTTCTCGTCCAGGTACCAGCTCCGGCAGCCGCCGCGCTGCCACACCCCGCCGGCCAGCTTCTCGCGCAGCTCGGCGTTGTAGGCGGCCTGCCGTTCCGGGCGGGTGTCCAGGGCGCGCGCCCCGCGCCTGTCCAGCAGGTCCAGGCAGTCCAGCACGTACGCCACCTGGGACTCGATCATGTACACCATCGAGCTGTGGCTCAGCCCGGTGTTCGGGCCGACCAGCACGAACAGGTTGGGGAAGCCGGCCACCGTGGTCCCGAGGTGCGCCTCCGCGCCGTCCCGCCAGGCGTCGGTCAGCTTGACCCCGTCGCGGCCGACGATGGCCAGTTGGGCGAACGCGTCGGCCACCTTGAAGCCGGTGCCGAAGATGATCGTGTCCACCTCGTGCTCGGCGCCGTCGGCGGTGACCACGCCGCGCTCGGTGACGCGCACGATGCCGTCCGTGACCACGTTGACGTTGTCCCTGGTCAGGGCCGGGTAGTAGTCGTTGGAGATGAGCACGCGCTTGCAGCCGAGCGTGTAGTCGGGGGTCAGGGCGCGGCGCAGCTCGGGGTCCGCGACGGCGCGGCGGATGTGCAGCTTGGCCAGCAGCTCCAGGCCGGCCATCAGCGCGGGGTTGCGGAAGCCGACCACGCGCGCCTCCAGCCGGGCGTAGATAGCCGCCCGGTAGAGCCGCTGCAGCGCCGGGAACGCGCGGAACGCCCACCGCTCGGCGGCGCTGATCGGGCGGTCCACCTTGGGCAGGATCCACGGCGGCGTCCGCTGGAACAGCGTCAGCTCGGCGGCCCGCTCGGCCACCGGCGGCACGAACTGGATGGCGCTCGCACCGGTGCCGATCACCGCCACCTTCTCACCGGTCAGGTCGTGGCCGTGGTCCCAGTGCGCGGAGTGGAACACGGTGCCGTCGAAACGTTCCAACCCGTCGATCTCGGGCACGGACGGCTCGTGCAGCGCGCCGGTGCCCCAGACCACGAACCGGCAGTCGATCGTCTCGCCGCCCGCGGTGTCGATGCTCGTTCCGCTTGCGCTCCTCTCGGTGTGGACGGTCCAGCCACCGGACTCGGCGTCGTACTCCGCGCCGGTCACCGTGACCCCGTAGCGGATCCGGTCGCGCAGCCGGTAGCGGTCCGCGAGGTCCTCCAGGTACGCCCGGATCTCCTCCTGGCGGGCGAACATCCGCGTCCAGTTCGGGTTCGGCGCGAAGGAGAACGAGTACAGGTGCGACTGCACGTCACAGGCACACCCCGGGTACGTGTTGTCCCGCCAGGTGCCGCCCAGGGTGTCCGCCTTCTCCAGCACGACGAAGTCGTCGCGCCCCTGCTCGGCCAGCCGGATGGCCATGCACAGCCCGGCGAACCCGCTTCCCACGATGACCACGGACCTGCGCATCTTCGTCTCCAACCTACCGGGAGTAACCTACTCTCGGTAACCTACCACGAGTAACTTACCTGCGGTAGGCTGATGTGATGGACGACAAGAGGCCGGCCCGTCGGCGCTACAGCCGGGCCGAGCGGGAGCGGCAGATCCTGGACGCGGCCGCCGAGGTGTTCGCCGAGCGCGGCTACCACGCCGCGTCGATGGACGCCGTCGCCGAGCGGGTCGGAGTCACCAAGCCGGTGCTCTACGACCACTTCGGCTCCAAGGAGGGCCTGCTGCTGGCCTGCATCGCCCGGGCCCGCCAGGAGCTGCTGACCGTCACGTCCAAGGCGGTGGCCGCCGCCAGCAGCCAGGAGGACATGGTCCGCCGGGGATTCCGCGCGTTCTTCGACTTCCTGGACTCCCAGGGCGGCTCCTGGACGCTGCTCTACGAGGGCGCGACGACGCCGGTGGGCGCCGCCCTGGAGGCCCTGGAGGACATCCGCCGCCAGCAGACCGAGTTCGTGGTCGGCCTGCTCGGCCTGCAGGCGCCGGGCGCCGACCCGCGCCGCCTGGAGGGCTACGCGCAGGTCATCGTCGGCGCCAGCGAGCGGCTCGCGCTCTGGCGGGGCCGGCGCGGCGACATCAGCGCGGACGAGGCCACCGAGTACCTGATGGACATGGTCTGGACGGGCATGGCCGGAAAGATGGACCGGGGCGGCGCGCGACAATAGCGGCGATGACCAGTATCGAACCCACCGTCACCGAGGGCACCAGGCACGCCGCGCACCGCACGCTGCGGGTGCTGCGCACCGAGCGGGTCACGCCCAGGATGGCCCGCGTCACCCTCGGCGGTGAGGAGCTGGCCGGCTACCCCCCGTTCGCCCCCGACCAGCGGATCAAGCTGTTCTTCCCGGTCGCCGGCCAGAGCCGCCCCGCCATGCCCCGGGCATCCTCGGGTGGCCCGGTCTGGCCGCCGGGCGAGCCGCGCCCGATCATCCGCAGCTACACCGTGCGGCGGTTCGACCCCGACGCCGGCGAGCTGGACGTGGACTTCGTGCTGCACGGCGAGCACGGCCCGGCGGCGGAGTGGGCCGCGCGCGCCGAGCCCGGCGACTGGGTGGGGGTGTCCGACCCCGGCGGCCGCTACCGCCCCGACGCCTCCGCCGGTGCGCACCTGATCATCGGCGACGAGTCCGCGCTGCCCGCGATCGCCACCGTCCTGGACGCGCTGCGCGACTTCGACGGCCCGATCGAGGCGTACATCGAGGTCGCCGACCCCGCCGAGGAACAGCCCCTGCCCACCACCGCGGCCACCCGCCCGCACTGGCTGCACCGGGGCGACGCCCCACCCGGCCGCCCGCTGCTCGACGCGGTCCGGGCCGCCGAGCTCCCTACCGGCGTCCCACCGAGCCGCTGCCAGGCCTGGCTGTCCGCCGAGGCGACCGCCGTGCGGGACATCCGCGCGCACCTCCTGGACGACCGCGCCCTCCCCCGCCGGATGATCTACGCCACCGGCTACTGGCGCGCCACCCGCCCTCGCTGACGTCTCCGCGCCCGGTCAGGGCCGGCACGCGGCGGGCACCGGCGCGGACGACTCGGCCAGCAGCTCGCCGACCACCGCCTGGATGTTGCGCTGCCGCAGGTCGGGCAGGGACGCGACGCTGGGGTGGTCGGCATAGCGCCTGTCCAGCTCGGCGATGATCGAGCGTTGCTCGTCCGGCGTGACCTCGCGCCCGCCCGGTGAGGCGTCCGTTGTCGAGGGCCTGACCAGCGCCCGGACCGTACGCAGGTAGTCGCGCTGCGCGTCGATGAGCGCGGCCGGTTCGCCGGGTGCGCCGTGCCCGGGGTAGAGCCGCTTCGCCGCCGGGAACCTGGCGCGCAGCTGGTCCAGGCCGGTCAGCCAGCCGCAGGTGTGCCCTTCCAACAGCGCGGGGGTGACGCGGTTGCCGACCAGGTCGCCGGCGAACAGCGCCCCGGTGTCCGGACGGTAGTAGGCCACCGCCGTGACGTCCTCGCCCGCGCCGAACTCCGCGGTCTCCAACCGAAGCCCGCCGGCGTCGACGGTCGCGCCGGGGGCGAGCAGGTGGTCCGGCACGACCGGCCTGGCCGGGTGGTCGTCGCCGAGCTGCTGGTGGGTGAGGGCGTAGAAGCCGAGCGGGTCGTCGCGGACGGTCTGGGTGGTCACGGCGTCGGCGTAGATCGGCGCCGTCGGATAGGCATGGTGGAACACGGCGAGCCCGCCCACGTGGTCCGGGTGCGGATGGGTGACCACGATGGCCACCACCGGCCGCCCGGTGGCCTGGATCCCGGCCAGCGCGCGGCGCCCGTCGGACAGCGTGCGCAGCCCGTCGACCAGCACCAACCCCTCCGGCGCGGTCATCCAGTAGACGTTCACCGAACCAGGGTTGTCCGAGGAGAACACCCCCACGGCGGCGTCGGCGGGCTGCCCCGCGCACCCGGCAAGGACCGCCGAGGCGACCACCGCGAGCAGCGCTCTCATGTTCATCGACACCCGGGGAGTGTGTGGGCATCGCGTTGCGGAGATCAATAGCCGTTCGTGCATCGCAGCGAGTAGCATCGCTCATCGATGTGGGAAACGGTGGAGCTGCGCGAGATCCGGGTGTTCCTGGCGCTTGCCGAAGAGCTCCATTTCGGACGAACCGCCGAGCGGCTCGGCCTCACGCAGTCGCGGGTGAGCCAATCCCTGCGCGGGCTGGAGCACAAGCTCGGCGGACAATTGGTGCATCGAAACAGCCGGCGCGTCTCGCTCACGCCATTCGGCGAGCGTTTCCGCGCCGAGGCCGGCGATGCCTATGGCCGGCTGACCGACGTGCTCCGGCGCTCGTCCCCGGTGAACGGCCGCATGTCCGGAACCCTGCGGTTGGGCACCTTCGAACCGTGCTCGGCGGGGCCGCACCTGCTGGCGATCGTGGAGGCCTTCGAGGCGCGCCACACCGAGTGCGATGTCCTGGTCACCGAGATCTCGCACGGCACCGACCCGCTCGCCGCCCTGCGCCGGGGCGACGTCGACCTGCTGGCGATCCGGCTCCCGCTCGGTGACGCGGACGTCGTCATCGGCCCGGCGTTGACCCGCGAGCCCAGGGTGCTCGCGGTCGCCACCGACCATCCGCTGGCCGCGCGGGAGTCCGTCCACATCGACGACATTGCCGACAACGCCGTGACCGAATGCGCCGGCGTGCCGAAATCGATAATGGAAGCGTTCATCCCGACCCACACGCCGAGCGGGCGGCCCATCCCCCGAATACCGCGCAGCCCGGTCAAGCCTTTCGAACTGGCCGCCCTGGTGGCGAGGGGAAAGGTCGTCCACCCCACGGTTCCGTCCTTCGCCACCCACTTCGGACAGCCCGGAATCGGCTACGTGCCGATCACCGGAATGCCGCCGCTGGAATCCGCGCTGGTGTGGCCACGCGGCCGCGCCGACCGCCGCCGGGACGAGTTCGTCGACATCGCGCGCCGAACCCTGGCCGACCACCGCGAAGAACGGCTCCGGTGACCAACGTTTCCCCAGCTCACGACCCGTGAGTGGTAAGCGGTGCTATGGCACCGCTTACCACTCACGGCATCTGACCAGCGGAAACGTGGTGGAGGTCGCCTACCGGGTAATGCCGGTGTGCCCGAGCGAGTAGCGGCCGGTCTGCGGCCACACGCACAGCCCGTGCGGCCCCCTGCCCACCGGGATCCGCCTGATCAGGTGGCCGTCGTCGGTGGAGAGCACGTACACCGCGTTGTCGTACCGCCCGGACAGCCACAGCTGCTTGCCGTCCGCGCTCAGCCCGCCCATGTCCGGGCTCGGCCGCCCCCCGCCCATGTGCGCGCCGCCGCCGCTGTGCACCATCTCCGCGCCGGCCCGCCCGCCCGGGATCTGCCATGTGGTCAGCGGCGCGCCGGTGTAGGCGTCGAGCACGCTCACCGAGCCCTCGTGCCGGTTGGTCACGAACAGCCGCTTGGCCTCGCGGTCGAGGTAGAGCCCGTGCGCCCCACCGCCGGTGGGGATGTGCCGGATCACCCTGGTGGCGGCGCCGTCGACCACCCACACGCCGTTGGAGTCCGAGTCGGCGATGTAGAACACCGAGCCGTCGGGGGCGAGCTTGACGTCCTGCGGGCCCATGCGGCGGTTGCGGTGCGGCATGTCGATGACCCGCAGCAGCCTGCGGCCTGGGACGTCGACCACGGCGGCCCTGCCGTCGAACTCGCAGCTGAACAGGGCGGTGCGGCCGTCCGGGGTGAAGTCGGCGTGGTCGATCCCGGCGCAGTTCGGGGTGAGCGTCTCGGCCTGGATCTTCCAGGTCCTGGGGTCGTACCAGATCAGCCGCCGCCGCGCCTCGGCGACCACGATGGCCGAGGAGCCGTCCGGCGCGAAGTACATGTTGTACGGGTCGATGACCGGGATGCGCGGGCCGGGCAGGCCGGTGTTCGGGTCGAACGGGGTGACGGTGTTGCCGAGGTCGTCGGTGGCGTACAGCGTCCGCATGTCGTGCGAGGGCACCACGTGCTGGACCTCGATCCCGGCCGGGTACCTGCCGATTACCTCGAAGCTGGCCTGGTCGATCACCCAGACGTCGCCCGACTTGGTGTGCGGCACGTAGACCAGCGGCTTGGCGGTCTTGACCGCGTCGTTGAGCTTGCCGGCGGCGGCGTCGGAGTACACGTTGCGCGGATCGGACACCGGCGGCATCCCGGGCAGCGGACCGGTGGCCGGTTCCGTTGGCGCCGGCGCGGGCGGAGCTGGGGCGGGGGCCACGGGCGGGGCCGGAGGGGCGGGAGGTACCTGAGAAACAGGAGGAGCAGGCGCGGCACCGGGGACCGGAGCGGGAACGGGGCCAGGCGCGGGAGCGGGAGCGGGCGCAGCACCAGGAACCGCTGCGGCGCCGGGAGCGGAAGCCGGCGGGGACCCCGGAGCGGCCGGCGGCGTCTCAGGCTTCGGACCCGAGTCCGCGCATCCGGCCAGCACCAGCGCGAGCAATACGGCGCCGCCGCGCCTTGTCCAGCGGGTTCGGGGGCGAATCGCTCGCACGGGCGGTGCGGACTTCCGGAGCACGGCGGGCAGCGTAGCGTCCACTCTCTGAGAAACCGCACCAAATTGACCAAGGCCACGCCGGACGAGGGCCACCGGCTCCGCCCGATCGAGCCGGACCAACCGGTGATCTCCGTGGCACACTGACCCCTGGCCACGGGGCTCACCGCCCCGATGCGCCCGACCTACCTCGGAGTGACGATCATGCGCTACCTGGTCACCGGCGGCACCGGGTTCCTGGGTCGGCACCTGCTGGCACGGCTGCTCGCCCGCCCCGGGAACGAGACGGCCGAGATCACCTGCCTGGTCCGCTCGCCCGAGCGCCTGTCCGCCCGCACCGCCGACCTCCCCGGCCACGAACGCCTACACGCCCTTCGCGGCGACCTCACCGTGGACGGCCTCGGCCTGACCGACGACGACCTGGCCGCGCTGAACAACGTCGACCACGTCGTCCACCTGGCCGCCGTCTACGACATGACGGCCAGCGACGCGGCGAACCGAGCGGCCAACGTCGAAGGCACCCGCCGGGTGGTCGAACTGGCCGAACGCATCGGCGCCGGCGTCCTGCACCACGTGTCCTCGGTCGCGGTCGCCGGCGACCACCGCGGCCGGTTCACCGAGTCCGACTTCGACGCCGGCCAGCACCTGCACTCCCCGTACCACGCCACCAAGTTCGCCGCCGAGGCCCTGGTGCGTGCCCAGACCGGCGTGCCGTGGCGCGTCTACCGCCCGGCCATCGTGGTCGGCGACTCCCGCACCGGCGAGATGGACAAGGTCGACGGCCCGTACTACCTGCTGCCCGCCATCGACACCGTGGCCCGGATGATCAAACCGGCCGGTGCGGCCGGCCGCGCCGCGCCGATCCCGGTCCCCGACCTGGGCGCCACCACCGTCGTCCCGGTGGACTACGTGGCCGACGCCATGGTCGCCCTGATGCACCGCGACGGCCTCGACGGCCGCGCGTTCCACCTGGTCTCCCCCGGCCCGCAGCCGGTCGCCGAGGTCTACAACTCCCTGGCCGAGGCCGCCGGCGCACCCAAGCTGGCCACCGTGATCCCGAACGCCGTGGCCGCGCCGGCCCGCTCGCTGGCCAACCTGGTTGGCGACCTGCTCGCGCGCGTACCCGAGGTGACCGAGCTGCGCGACGCGGTGCTCACCGAGATCGGCATCCCGCCCGAGGTGTTGCCGCACCTGAGCTTCCCGACCGTGTTCGACGACACCCAGACCCGCGCCGCCCTGGCCGGGACCGACATCCACTGCCCCGACTTCGCCGACTACGCCCACACGCTCTACACCTACTGGCGCGAGCACCTGGACCCCAACCGCGCCCGCCGCCCCGGCCCGCGCGGCCCGCTGGACGGCCGCACCGTGATGATCACCGGCGCGTCCTCGGGCATCGGCAGGGAGACGGCGCTGCGCGTGGCCAAAGAGGGCGGCATCCCGCTCCTGGTGGCCCGCCGCGGCGACGAGCTGGAGAAGGTTCGCGGCGAGATCGAGGAGGCCGGCGGCCGCGCCGGCGCGTACACCTGCGACATCACCGACGCCGACTCGGTGGCCGAGCTGGTCAGCGCGGTGCTGGCCGACCACGGCGGGGTGGACATGCTGGTGAACAACGCCGGCCGGTCCATCCGCCGCTCGGTGCGCCTGTCCTACGACAGGTTCCACGACTACGAGCGCACCATGGCGATCAACTACTTCGGCGCGGTCCGCCTGACCCTCGCGCTGCTGCCGCACATGTCGAGGCGCCGCTTCGGGCACATCGTGAACGTCTCCTCGATCGGCGTGCAGACCAACCCGCCGCGCTTCTCCGCCTACCTCGGCTCCAAGGCCGCCCTGGACGCGTTCGCCCGCGTGGTGGCCAGCGAGACCTACGGCGACGGCATCACGTTCACCACCATCCACATGCCGCTGGTCCGCACCCCGATGATCGCCCCGACCAACATCTACCGCGCGTTCCCCACCCGCTCGCCCGACGAGGCCGCCGACATGGTCCTGGACGCCCTCAAGCGCCGCCCCAAGCACATCGGCACCGCCCTGGGCACCATGGGTTCGCTGGCCTACACGCTCGCCCCCCGAGCCACCGACGCCCTCCTGCACGTCGCCTTCCGCGTCTTCCCCGACTCCGCCGCCGCGCGCGGCGACGAGGCCAGCGCCGCCACCGAGATGTCCGCCCTGTCCCGCGGCGCCCGCGCCATGGCCCGCGTCCTCCCCGGCATCCACTGGTAACCACTCACGGCCCACGTCGCGGGGATCGTTTTCCTTGTGCTGCACGGCTGTTCAGGTGAAGGGTGCACTGATCAGGTGACGTGGCGTGTGATCCGGGCTACATTCCCGGCCATTACGCGCCCGCCTCTGGAGATCGGAGACGACGTGATGAGCACGCCGCACAGCAGCGAGCCCGGGCGGCTGGACGAGCGGTCGATCCGCAAGATCGCCATGCTCAGCCTGGTCGGGGCCAGCGTCGAGTGGTTCGACTTCTTCCTCTACGGCACGGCGGCCGCCCTGGTCTTCCCCAAGCTGTTCTTTCCCAACGCCGACCCGGCGGTCGGGGTGTTGCTCGCGTTCGCCACCTTCGGGGTGGGGTTCGTCGCCCGGCCGGTCGGCGGCGTCATCTGGGGCCACTTCGGTGATCGGTACGGACGCAAGCAGGCGTTCCTGACCGCGCTGCTGACGATGGCGGTGGGCAGCGTGCTGATCGGCCTGATGCCGACCTACGCCGCCATCGGGGTGGCCGCGCCGATCCTGCTCACCGTGCTGCGGTTCGTGCAGGGCCTCGCGGTCGGCGGGCAGTGGGGCGGCGGCGTGCTGCTGGCCACCGAGTACGCCCCGGCCGGCAAGCGCGGCTACTACGGCAGCTTCGCCCACATCGGGGTGCCGATCGGCGTGCTGCTCGGGGTGGTGGCGTTCTTCTTCCTGAACCAGAGCATGAGCCCGGAGGCGTTCCTCGGCTACGGCTGGCGGATCCCGTTCGTGGCCAGCATCGTGCTGGTCGCCGTCGCGCTCTACGCCAAGGCGCGTCTGGAGGACACCCCGGCGTTCCAGCACCTGCAGCGGCTGGCCGCCGAGGACGCCGAGCAGGACGTCGTCAGCCGCTCCCCGATCGTCGAGGTGATGCGGACCTCGTGGGCGCGGGTGCTGTTGGCCGGCGGCGCGTTCACGGTGGTCAACACCACGTTCTACCTGTACATCACGTTCAGCGTGGACTACGGCACCCGGATCCTGAGCATGTCAAGGGCCAGCGTGCTGCTGGCGCTGGCCATCGTCTCGGTGCTCCAGATCCCGCTGCTCGCCATCTTCGCCGCGATCTCCGACCGGATCGGGCGGCGCCCGATGTACCTGGCCGGCGCGATCGGCACGGCGGTCTGGGCGTTCCCGCTGTTCTGGCTGATGGACACCCGCACCGGCTGGGGCATGACGCTGGCCCTGCTCGGCGGCCAGACCGTGCTGAGCATGATGTACGGCCCGCTGGCCGCGTTCTTCTCCGAGCTGTTCAACGCCCGGCTGCGCTACAGTGGCGCGTCGCTGGGCTACCAGCTCGGCGCGCTGCTCGGCGGGGCGGTGTCCTCGATCATCGCCGTCGAGCTGTACCGCGTGTTCGGCAGCAGCGTGCCGATCTCGCTCTACATCATCCTGGTGTCCGTGATCGCGGTGGCCTGCACGCTGGCGCTGACCGAGACCTACCAGCACGACCTGGACGACGCCGAGGAGGCACTCGCGCGTTAGCCGTACCGCTCCCGCAGCCGGTTCTTGAGCACCTTGCCGGCGCCGCTGCGCGGCAGCTCGTCGACGAACACGACGGACTTCGGGATCTTGTACCCGGCCAGCGCGCCGCGCAGCGACCCGAGCAGGTCCGCGCCGTCCGGGGTGGCACCGGGACGGGCGACCACGACCGCCCGCCCGACCTCGCCCCACCGCTCGTCCGGAACCCCGATGACCGCGCAGTCGGCCACATCGGGATGCTCGCGCAGCGCCGCCTCCACCTCCGCCGGATAGACGTTCTCCCCACCGGAGATGATCATGTCCTTGAGCCGGCCGGCGATGCTGACGTAGCCGCCCTCGTCGACGGTGGCGATGTCGCCGGAATGGAACACCCCGCCGGCCATGGCCGCCGCGGTGTCATCCGGACGGCCCCAGTAGCCGAGCATGACGTTCGGGCCGGAGACGACCACCTCGCCCTTCTCCCCCGGCTTCACCGCGCGCCCGTCCGGGTCCACCACCGCGACGTCGGTGAAGAAATGCGGGACGCCCGCCGTGCCCGCCTTCGCCTCGCTGGCCTCCCGGACCAGGTACAGCGCGCCCGGCGACGCCTCGGTCATGCCGTAGCCCTGGCTGAACGACAGCCCTCGCCGCTGGTAGGCGCGGATGGTCGCCGGCGGCACCGGCGCCCCGCCGCAGGCGAGCTGGCGCAGGCTGGACAGGTCGGCGTCCGCCCACCCCGGGCATGCCGCGATGGCGTCGTACATGGTGGGCACGCCGAACATGAACGTCACCCGGTGCCGGCCGATCAACTCCAGCACCGCCGAGGGGTCGAACGCGCTCGCCAGCACCACGGCGCCGCCTTTGAGCAGGGTCGGCAGGCAGGTGACGTTCAGGCCGGCGGTGTGGAACAGCGGCGCCACCACCAGGGTGACCTCGTCGGCGGCCAGGTCCACGTCGACCAGGAAGTTCAGCGCGTTCCAGGTGATGTTGCCGTGGGAGAGCACCGCGCCCTTGGGCCGCCCGGTGGTCCCGGAGGTGTACATGATCATGCACGGGTCGTCCAACGTGACCGGCTCGTCGACGGGCTCGGTGGAGGCGGCCGCCAGCAGCGGCTCGTACTCCCCGTCCAGAGAAACCCGGCGCCCGGTCAGCTCGGCGGCGTGCCCGGGCGCGGACACCAGCACGCTCGCGCCCGAGTCGGCCAGGCAGTAGGACAGCTCCGCCCCGGTCAGGCGCATGTTCAGCGGCACGAACACCATGCCGTTCATGCCGGCGGCGAACAGCGTCTCCAGGAACGACGGGTGGTTCGGGCCGAGGTAGGCCACCCGGTCGCCGCGCCGCAGGCCCAGCCCGCGAAGCCCGTGCGCCAGCCGGACCGCGCGCTCGTGCAGCTCCCGGTAGCTCAGCCGGGCCTCGCCGTGGATGACCGCCGTCTTGTCCGGGGTCTTGCGCGCCCGGCGGGCCGTCCACGAGCCGATGCCCTGGTCACGCATGTCCGAGCCCGAGCAGCGCGGCGGCGTTGTCCTTGAGGATCAGCGGCCGGACCTCGGGCTTGATGTCCAGCTTGTCGAAGTCGGCCAGCCACCGGTCCGGCGTGATCAGCGGGTAGTCCGAGCCGAACAGCACCTTGTGCTTGAGCAGCGAGTTGGCGTAGCGCACCAGTTGCGGTGGGAAGTACTTCGGCGCCCAGCCGGACAGGTCGATGTAGACGTACGGCTTGTGGGTGGCCACCGCCAGCGCCTCGTCCTGCCAGGGGAAGGACGGGTGCGCCAGGATGATCCGCAGCTCGGGGAAGTCCACCGCCACGTCGTCGAGGAACATCGGGTTGGCGTACTTGAGCCTGATCCCGGCACCGCCGGGCACGCCGGCACCGATGCCGGTCTGCCCGGTGTGGAACAGCGCCGGCACGCCGAGCTCCTCGATCGCCTCGTACAGCGGGTACGCCATCCGGTCGTTCGGGTAGTAGCCCTGCAGGCACGGGTGGAACTTGAACCCGCGCACGCCGTGCTCGGCCACCAGCCGGCGGGCGGCGCCGACGGCGGCCCTGCCCCGCCACGGGTCGAGGCTGGCGAACGGGATCAGCGTGTCCGGGTACCGGGCGCAGGCCTCGGCGACCTCCTCGTTGCGGATCGGCGGATGGCCGGTGGCGTGCTCGGCGTCCACCGTGAACACCACGGCGGCCATGTTGCGCTCGCGGTAGTGGGCGGCCAGCTCGTCGATGGTTGGTTGGCGGTGGCCCTTCGACCCGAAGTGCTTCTCGGAGGCGGCCATCAGCTCGGGCGAGAGCGACGGGTGGCCGTCGGCGGACACCTCGGCGTGGGTGTGCACATCGATCGCGACCAGCTCGTCCGTGTTCATGCCCCTACGTTAAGCATCATCGTGACCGTCAGCAATGAACTGCCGAACTTTAGACGGTACGCTGGCCACCGTGAACGCGAGGGAGGGCGGCGACCAGCGGCCCCAGTCGCTGCTGCTCAGCTTCCTCGGGATCTACGTGCTGGACCGGCACCTGGCGGTGTACTCGGGCAGCGTCATCGAGGTCTTCGCCAAGGTCGGCGTGTCCGAGGAGGCGGTTCGCTCGACGCTGGCCCGGATGGTCAAGCGCGGGCTGCTGGCCCGGCACCGGCGCGGCCGCAAGATGTACTTCGGGCTCACCGCCAGGTCCGCCGCGGTGCTCACCGAGGGCGACCACCGGGTGTGGCGCACCGGCGCGGTCAACCGCGACTGGGACGGCACCTGGACGATGGTCGGGTTCTCGCTGCCCGACTCCTGGCGCGCCCGCCGGCACACGCTGCGCGCCCGGCTGGTCTGGAACGGGTTCGGCCCGCTGCAGAACGGCCTGTGGATAGCCCCCGGCGAGGTGGACGTCCCCGCTCTGCTCGACGACCTCGACCTCACCGACCACCTGCGAGTCCTCACCGCCCGCCCGGCCAAACCGACCGACGACGCGAACCTGATCGCCACGGCGTTCGACGTGGACGCCATCGCCGCCGCCTACCACGCGTTCCTGGCCCGCTGGGACGTCGCCCACCCGCGCCCCGAGGCCCCCGACGACCTGGCCCGCCAACTGCTCCTGCACACCGACTGGCTCCAACTGGTCCGCTCCGACCCCCGCCTACCCGCCGCCCACCTCCCCGCCGACTGGCCCGCCATCCGCGCCGAACACGTCTTCCAAACGCTCGCCCGCGCATACCAGGCCACCGCCACCCCCCTAGCCACCACCACCCTGGACACCCTCCCCCTGCACTAACGCGGCGGGGGCGGTCGCACACCTACTTCGTGCCTCGCACACCCGTTCCAGCGCGTGTGCGAGTGACACAGTGGGTGTGTGAGCGCCCGGTGCGCTGGCCACGGCGGTCGGGTTGGGGCATGCTCGGGGCTGTGGTGCGGATGATCACGCCGGAGGCGGTGGGGGGCGCGGTGCGGCAGGCCGCCGAGCTGACGTGGGGGCTGGGGCTGCTCGCGCAGGCGGGCGTGGTGGCGCCGATGCGGCCGGACCGGTTCCTCGGGATCGCGTCGGGCGTGCTGCGGTGGGGGCTGTCGATGGCCGCGGGGTACGCCGCGGGGGCCGCGCGCCACCCTGACCGCCCCGCTGTGGTGGATGAGCGCGGCGTGCTCACCTACGCCGAGATGCACCGGCGCAGCGACCGGCTGGCCCGCGCCCTGGCCGATCTGGGCGTGGAGGCCGACGCCAAGATCGCCGTGCTGTGCCGCAACCACCGAGGCCCGCTGGAGCTGGCCGCCGCGGCCGCCAAGCTGGGCGCCCACGTGGTGCTGCTGAACACCTCGCTGTCGCGCACCGCCACCGAGGACGTGCTGCGCGAACAGGCGGCCACCGTGCTCGTCGCCGACCAGGAGTTCGCGCTCGACCCGCCCGAGCTGCCCCCCGGCGGCCGGCTCATCACCGCCTGGCTGGACCCGGGCACCGCGCGCCCCGGCGAGCTGACCCTGGACCGGCTGATCGAGGCGGACGGGATCTCGCTGCTGCCGGTCCGCCCGCCGGTCGCCAAGCTGATCGTCCTCACCTCCGGCACCACCGGAACCCCGAAGGGCGCCGCCCGCCCCACCCCGCGCAACTGGGCACCGGCCGGCGCGATCCTCTCCCGCATCCCGTTCCGCGCCGGCGAGCCGGTGTTCATCGCCCCGCCGGTGTTCCACACCTGGGGTTTCGCCGCGCTGCAGCTGGCACTGATGTGCGGCTCGCCGGTGGTGCTGCGCCGCCGGTTCGACCCGGCGGAGACGCTGCGGGCGATCGCCGAGCACCGCTGCGAGACGGTGTGCGCGGTGCCGGTGATGCTGGCGCGCATCCTGGAGCTGCCGGACGCCGAGCTGGACCGCTACGACGTGCGGCTGCGGGTGGTGGCGACCAGCGGCTCGGCCCTGCCCGGCGAGCTGGCCACCAGGTTCATGGACCGCTTCGGCGACGTGCTGTACAACCTCTACGGCTCCACCGAGGTCTCCTGGGTGAGCATCGCCGACCCGGCCGACCTGCGCGCCGACCCGCACACCGCCGGCCGCGCCCCCTACGGCACCCGCCTGGCCATCCTGGACGACAACGGCGACCCGGTGTCTCCCGGCGAGGTCGGCCGGGTGTTCGTCGGCAACGACATGCTGTTCCTCGGCTACACCCGCGGCGGCGCCTCGATCGATGAGGTCGACGTGCACGACGGCATGATGGCCACCGGCGACCTGGGCCGGCTCGACGACGACGGCCGCCTGCGCCTCACCGGCCGGAGCGACTCCATGATCGTCTCCGGCGGCGAGAACGTGTATCCCGGACCGGTCGAGGACGTCCTGGCCGCCCACCCCGACGTCCGCGAGGCCGCCGTGATCGGCGTGGACGACCCCGACTTCGGCCAGCGGCTCGCGGCCTACGTCGTGCTCGCCGACGGCGCCACCCTGGACGCCGACGGCGTGCGCACCCTGGTCCGGGAGCGGCTGTCCCGCTTCTCCGTACCCCGAGACGTAGTCTTCCTGGACGAGCTGCCCCGCAACCCCACCGGCAAGGTCGTCCCCCGCAACCTGCCTCGGCCGAACAACCCTCAGCCGAACAACATGGCACCGTAGGAGATGGCCAACCGCACCGAGAAGTACCCGTAGAACAGCACCGCGACGATCATCAGCCCGAGCCGGACCCCGCGCACCTTGAGCGTGGCCGGCAGCGCGCGCCGGTTGAGCTGGATCAACAGCACCGAGTACACGAACATGATCACGCCGCTGAGCGCCGAGGACACCACCAGCAGGGCCAGCGGCTGGCTGAACCCGGCGAGCAGGATCACGATGCCGATCACCACCATGGCCCACACGAAGGCGAAGTAGAGCCGGCTCTCGGTCCACCGGGTGCTCTCGGCCAGGTGCAGCGTCTTGAGCACGTCCGCGATGACCCGGCTGACGTAGTCCACGTTCGCGAACGCGGTCAGCAGCAGCCCCAGCCCGCCGATCACCAGGAACAGCGTCCCGAACCACCCGCCGACGGTCTCGGACACCGCCGTGCTCATGCCCCGGATGAACGTCAGGTTGCCCTCGCCCGGCAGCCGCCGCTCGAACACCGTGGAGTACGCCAGCATCGAGAACACGAAGATCGACAGCGCGGTCACCAGCCAGAACGTGACGGCCTGCTCGATGTTCGCGACCCGCCACCAGCCCCAGAACCGGCGCAGGTTCTTCTCGTCCTGCCGCACCATGCTCCCGGTCGCGGCGACGGCCACGTCCTCACCGGTGACCGGCGAGACGATGTGCGGGATGTGCGCGCCCATCCCGAAGCCCTTGTCCCGGATCCAGTTGCTCTGCGCCAGGTTGCCCACCCCGCCCGCGCCGGCGAACGCGATCGCGCCGAGCACCAGCGCCGCGTCCAGCCCGCCCGGGATCTTGCCGAGCCCGGTGCCGAACCCGGTCACCACCGTGCCCACGTCACCCCACGCCCTGGCGCTGATCCCGACCGCCAGCACGATGACGAGGAAGATCACGACCGCGACGACCTTGACCGACTCGATCTTCTCGACGGCGTTGTAGACCACCGGTGAGATGGTGAGCGTGAGCCCGATCGCGACCAGCACGCCGATCGCCACCCAGGTCGCCCCCGAGCTGCTCAGCCCGAAGATGAACCCGAGCACCGTCGCCCCGCTGGTCGCCCAGCCCGGCCAGACGATCGACACGAACGCCGACACCGCCATCACCGCGCCCCACGGCTTCCACAACCGGGCGAACCCCGCGATCGCCGTCTCGCCCGTCGCGAGCGTCCACCGCTCGATCTCCATGTTCATGAAGAACTGCAGGCTGACGCCCACCAGCGCCGCCCACAACATCACCAGCCCCACCTGCGTGGTGATGTACGGCCAGAGCAGGAACTCCCCCGAACCGATGGCCAAGGCGGCCATGATCACGCTCGGCCCGAGCACCCGCCGCAACGACTGGGGCTCCGGGATCTCCTTGTAGGGCATTGCCGGAAGGTTCTTGCTGGGGACCTCCGCGGACCACTCCGTTGGGGCCACGTTCTCCGCCATCGTCCTTCTCCCGTCGATTCTGGCGACTCTTCCGCCGATCACCCGGCCGCCATGGCCGGCTCGCGCGCATTGACCTCCGATTCCGCCTTACGGAAAACGATTTCCAACTCGAATACGGAGACGGTAAGGCCGCGCCCGGGCCGGCACAAGACCCAACTGTGATTGGGTTCACACGTGGTCGGTTGTGGCCAGCCACCGCTCGAACGTCGGGCCGGCCAGGAAGGCGTCCGGGCCGGGCAGCAGCGCCCCGGACTCCTGCAGGGCGGCGTCCGGATCGTCGGGGTCGCTCACGCCCTCGACCCTCAGGTTCGAGGCCCGTTTCGCGATGAGCAACCTGGCCATGTCCACCAGGTCCTCCGCCCTCGGCCCGGCGATCTCCACCCGCGCCGGCTCCTCGCCGCCGTCGGGCGCCACGGCCTGCTCGACCAGCACCTCGGCCACGCTCCGGGGGTCGACCAGCTGCGTCTGCATCCTCGGCACGTACACCACGTCGCCCCGCGTCCCCCATTCCACGAACTGCCCCACGAGCTCATGGAACTGCGCCGCGCGCACAATCCGAACCGGAATCGTCCCGGCCAGCATTGCCCGCTCGTGGGCGACCTTCGCGGCGTTGTAACCGCCGGTGAACCGGTCGATCCCGATGATCGAGACCACCACGATCCGCCGCACCCCCGCCCGGGCACCCGCCGCCTGGAGGTTGCCCGCCGCCACCGTGAAGAACTCCGTCGCCGGCCCCAGCTCCGGGGACGGCCCGGTGGCGGTGTCGACGATGCACTCGACGCCGGCCAGCGCCGCATCGAGCCCTTCCCCGGTGATCACGTCCACGCCCTGCGCCCGCGACATCGGAACGACCTGGTGCCCCCCGTTCTCCAGCAACTCCACGACATGGCGCCCGACCCGACCGGTCGCGCCCGCTACCGCGATCCTCATCCCGTCCACCTTCTCCCCGCGTACGTCCGTCGGTCAGAACCCTGACGTGGCGCGCGCCGGCAATGTGACATCCCTTATCCGAACCCGCGCAAATCCCGTCCGGGATTCTCGAACAAACAAACAACGGCACGCACGATCCGACCGTCACGACACCGTCACTTATCGCTCGGAACCGGCATCCTTGCCCACCACCACCGTGTTCGCGAAACTGACGCCAATGACCGACATCACCGCACGGCGGGAAAAGTGATCAGTCCCGACGAGTACGTCGACGGGCTGCTCGACGCCTACGACCACCGCCGAGCCCGCCCCGCCGACCTCCTCTGCGACCGCCACCCCGCCGACGACATCGCATTCACGATCATCGAACCCGACCTGTCCGCCCAGGACCTGACCTACGGCGAGCTGACCGAACTCTCCGCGAGGTTCGCGGCCGGACTGGCGGCCCTCGGGGTGGGCGAGAACGACCGAGTGGCCACCTTGATGGGCAAGTCGGCCGAGCTGGTGATTGCGCTGCTCGGCATCTGGCGGCTCGGCGCGGTGCACGTGCCGCTTTTCACCGCCTTCGCCCCGCCGGCAATAGCCCTGCGGACCACCGGCAGCGGAACGAAGGTGATCATCGCGGACGCCGACCAGCGGGCCAAGCTGACCGAGGCCACGGACTGCCGGGTGGTGACGGTCGGGGGTACGGGCGCGAGCGGTGACGTGGCGTTCGGCGCGCTGCTGGAGCATCCGCCGCTCGACACGGCGGCCACGACCGGCGGCGACGGCACGCTCATCGAGCTGTTCACCTCGGGCACCACCGGGCGGCCCAAGGCGGTACCCGTGCCGGTGCGCGCGCTGGCCGCGTTCCGGATGTACGCCGAGCGCGGCCTCGACCAGCGCGCGGACGACGTGTTCTGGAACGCCGCCGACCCCGGCTGGGCGTACGGGCTGTTCTACGCGGTGCTCGCGCCGCTCGCGATCGGCCGGCGCAGCCTGCTGCTGCACGCCGGGTTCGACGCGGCGCTCACCTGGCGGGTGCTCGACACGTTCGGCGTCACCAACTTCACCGCCGGTCCCACGGTGTACCGGGCGCTGCGCAACTCCGGGATCGCCCCGCCGGACGGGCTGCGGCTGCGGTGCTGCTCGTCGGCCGGCGAGCCGCTGCCGCCGGACGTGATCACCTGGGCCCAGCGCGAGCTGGGGCTGCCGATCCACGACCACTACGGCCAGACCGAGATGGGCATGGCGGTGGGCAACGCCTGGCACCCGTCGATCCGCGCCGCGCTGCGCCCGGGCTCGATGGGGCGGCAGCTGCCCGGGTTCACGGTTGCGGTACTGCGCGCGGACGCCGACGAGGTCGCCGACCCCGGCGAGCGCGGCCGGGTCGCGGTGGACTGCACCGCCAGCCCGCTGATGTGGTTCACCGGCTACCGCGACGCGCCGGAGCGGACCAGGGAGCGGTTCAGCCCGGACCGCCGCTGGTACTACACCGGCGACGTGGCGGCCAAGGACGCCGACGGCTACCTCACGTTCGCGTCCCGCGACGACGACGTGATCCTCATGGCCGGCTACCGGATCGGCCCGTTCGACGTGGAGAGCGCGCTGCTCGCGCACGAGGCGGTGGCCGAGGCGGCGGTGATCGGCGCGCCCGACGAGCTGCGCGGCGAGGTGGTGGTGGCCTACGTGGTCCCCCGGCCGGGCGAGGCCGCGACCCCGGAGGCCCGCGACCAACTGGCCGCCGAGCTGCAACACCTGGTCAAGACGCGGTTCGCCGCGCACGCCTACCCGCGCGCGGTCTACTTCGTGGACGAGCTCCCCAAAACGCCGAGCGGGAAGATCCAGCGCTTCGTGCTGCGCCAGCAGGCCGCCGCCGACCGCGTCTAGCCGCCGGGAGTGGTCGCCTCCGGGTCAACCCCCTGCAACCGCAGCGACTTGTCGTTGTAGAAGTCGCAGCCGTTCCTGATCACCTGGCGCTCGCACTTGTCCTTCTGCTGGCGCTCCCAGGTTGTCATGGGCCGCAGCCCAGGGGCCGGAGCCCTCGGCGCCGGGCTCGCCACGGATGGCGGGATCACCAGGTTGACGCTGGTCGGCGGGGTGCTCGGCGCCGGCGCCGGCGGTGGCTGCTCCGGCTCCGCCCCGGACGACCCGGCACCGCAGCCGGCCATCAGCGGCGTCACCACCAGCGCGGCCACGGCCGGCACCACCACGCCGCGCCTGACGAACCGAAGCATCCCCCGATTGTCGACCATCGCGGCCCGCCGCTTCCGCCGGGGCAAGCTAGGCATCCGGCTCCGCGCGCACCAACGGCAGCACGACCTCGTCGACGATCTCCAACAGCACCTCGTCCTCGATCGGCGGGCCGTAGAGCAGGATGTGCTGGCGCAGCAGGGTCGGGCCGACGCGGGCGATCGTGGGGGTCAGCGCGCCGGGCCGCACGTCGCCGCGCACCACGCCGCGCCGCAGCACCTCCATCATGGGCGCGAGCACCGGGTCGATCAGGTGCTTCTGGAACGCCTCGCGCAGCTCCGGGTTGCGCATCAGCTCGACGATCATGCCCCGGGACGCCTCGCCGGCCGGGCCGTTCACGTGGTCGGCGAACTGGTGGAGCTGGGAGATCAGCTCGGCGCGCAGGTCCCCGGTGTCCGGTGCGGGGACGAACTTGGGCACGGCGTGACGGATCGCGTCGACCACCAGCTCCACCCGGCTGGGCCACCGCCGGTACAGCGAGCCCTTGCTGGCCTTGGCCCGCGCCGCCACCCGGTCCATGGTCAGCTCGGCGTAGCCGACCTCGGTCAGCTCGTCCAGAGTTGCCTGGTAGATCGCCTCGTGCAGCACCCGGCCCCGGCGGCGCGGCCGGCGCCGGAAGTCGGCCTCCGCATCCTCCGCCGAGGGAACGCACGGCGGCGCGGCGGAGTTCTTGTGGTCGAGCATCACCCGAAAGAGTCTAGACGACCGAGGGGAACCAGCGGCTACGGAGCGCCACTTTGAGAACAAATAGGCTCTTACTACGGACTATCCGTGCCTTATAACACCGCACCGATCACCGGCCGCCGCGACCACCATCACCGGGGCCACCGCCACCGCCAGGACCGCCACCACCATTGCCGCGTCCCGGGGAGCGGTCGCCCTCGGGGCCGCCTCCCCAGTGTCCGCCGCCGGGCCAGGGCTGCGACCAGCCGCCCTCGACCCGGGTGTGCTTCTGGCCGCCCCGGCCGTCCGGCCAGCTCTGGTCCCAACCGCCGCCGACGCTGGAGCGCGGCCGCTGGTCGCGACCGTCCCCCCAGGTCTGCTCGAAACCGCCGTCGATGCCCGTGCGCGGCTTGTCGCCCTCGGGTTCCTTCGTCGGCTCCGAGGGACGCGGCTGCTCGCTCGTCGTGGGACGGGGCGGATCGGTCGTCGTTGTCGGGCGCGGCGGATCGGTCGTCGTTGTCGGGCGCGGCGGATCGGTCGTCGTTGTCGGGCGGGGAGGATCGGTTGTCGTCGTCGGGCGCGGCGGCTCGCTCGTGGGCGGCCGAGGCCGGTCCGACGTCGGGCGCGGCCGGTTCGACGGCAGGTCGGAGACGCCCAGGTCCGGAGAGTCACGGCGAGGGCTCGCCCCGCTCGACCGGTCGCCCGGGTCGGTACGCCCGCTGGCCTCGTCCCTGGGCGACGCGCCCGGGGCCGACGACGTGGACGGCACTGCCGGCTGGGGCGCGGCGGCGACCGGCGGCGGCGCCGAGGGCGTCATCGAGGGCGTCGGCGGCAACGCCGGGATCGGCACCGGCGACGCGGGTTCGCTGCCCGGCCCCGGCGGCGCCGCGGTCCCGGAACCGCTCAGCGGAGGCCCGCCCAGCCCCGACGCCGCCGGCAGGTACGTGGCCACCGCGTACACCGCGCCGACGCCCGCGAGCGCCACCACCGCCGCCGTGGTCGCCATGACCTTGGCCCGCAACCGCACCGCCCGCCCGAACACCTGCTCGACCGCGCCCCGGTCGGTCCGGTACGACAGCGCGTGCGCCAGGTCGGCCAGCTCGCGCGCCACCCGGGGGTCGATCGACTCCGGGTCCCGGCTCATGTCCTCGGGCAGCGTCCGCCCCATCCGCAACGCCAGGGCGTGACCCGCGTACGCCACCCGCGCGGCCACCTCGCTCGGCGGCATGCCCTCCTCGTCGCCGATCCGCTCGTAGCTGAGCCCGCCGATGTAGTGCAGCGCCAGCACGGTGCGCAGCTCCTCGGACAGCTCGCTGAGCGCGTCGAAGATCGGCTGGACGGGCGGCGCGATCCACTCGGGTTCGTGCGCGGCGGCGGGTGTCCGCGCGGCGCGACGGCGCGGCGGGCGTATCTGCCGCGCCCGCTGGCGGGTCCAGCTCGACGGGTCGGGCAGCGAACGGACCCGCTCCCAGCGCATCCAGGTGTCGGCGAAGGCCCGCTGGGCGGCCCGGTGCGCGTGACCCCGGTCGCCGCGCAAGGCGTGCAGCAGGGCGACCAGCCCCGGGTAGTTGGCGTCGTGGAACCGGGCGAACTCGGCCTTCCTGGCCGCCCGTGGCCGCAGCGCCCGGACGGCGCTGAATGGGTCCATCATCCAACCCTTCGCCTCGAGATCGGCCGGCCCACGACATGGGAGTGCTCGCCTTCACTGGTTCCAACGGCGCAACATCACATCGGGTGACGCCCTCAAGACGCTTTGTGTTTATTTTTCGAACCGACCGTGCAACGCGTGAGACGATCGTGAAACTCGCCCCCACTCGAATGGAGAACGCGTGGCTCGCTACGGCGCCCAGTACGGGCCGGACATCACGTTCCTCGGCGTGGACCGCTGCGACTGGTCCGACCCGTCGACGTTCGCGGACGCCGACGTCGTGATCCTCGGCGCGCCGTTCGACGGCGGCACCTCGCACCGGCCCGGCACCCGCTTCGGCCCGCAGTACATCCGGCAGAGCTGCTACCTGCCGCACGACGGCTCGCGCCCGTCGCTGGCGCTGCGAGTCGACGGCCTGGGCACTGACCTGCGGGTCTACGACGCCGGTGACGTGGAGATGTACTCCGGCGACGCCGAGCGCTCGGTCCGCGACCTGCAGGCCGCCGTGTACGCGGTGGCCCGCACCGGCGCGATCCCGCTGATCCTGGGCGGCGACCACACCATCGCCTGGCCGGACGCCGCCGGCGTGGCCCAGCACCTCGGCCAGGGCCGCGTCTCGATGATCCACTTCGACGCGCACGCGGACACCGGGAACATCAGCTTCGGCTCGCTGGTCGGGCACGGCCAGCCGATGCGCCGGCTGATCGAGTCCGGCGCGCTGCGCGGGGACCGGTTCCTGCAGATCGGGCTGCGCGGCTACTGGCCGGAGCCGGACACGCTGGCCTGGATGGCCGAGCAGCGGATGCGCTCCTACGAGATGACCGAGATCGTGGCGCGCGGCCTCGAGGAGTGCCTGACCGAGGCGTTCGGCATCGCCACCGACGACTGCGACGGCGTGTTCCTCTCCGTGGACATCGACGTCTGCGACCCCGGCCACGCCCCCGGCACCGGCACCCCCGAACCCGGCGGCCTGACCGGACGCCAACTGCTCGACTCCGTCCGCCGGATCGCCTACGAGCTGCCGGTGGTCGGCGTCGACGTCGTGGAGGTCTCACCGCCGCACGACATGGCCGAGATCACCTCCTTCCTGGCCAACCGCGTCGTCCTGGAGACCCTCTCCGGCATCGCCCGCCGCCGCCGCGACGCCGCCGACGGCACCACCTGGGACCCCCGCCAGCCGCTCCTGGATAACCGCTGATCAGAACCCGTGACTAGGCTCGACGGCGTGTCTCGGCTGCTCGTGGTGGAGGACGACGAGACGATCGGTGACGTTCTCGCGTCGAGCCTGCGCGCGCACGGGCACGAGGTCACCTGGCAGCGCACCGGGCACGGCGCGCTGGACTCGGCGGACGCGACGGACTTCGGGCTGGTACTGCTCGACCTCGGCCTGCCCGACCTGGACGGCATCGAGGTGTGCCGGCGGCTGCGCACCCGGCTGCCGGCGTCCGTGCTGGTCATCCTCACCGCACGAACCGACGAGATGGACGTCGTGGTGGGCCTGGAGGCGGGCGCGGACGACTACCTGACCAAGCCGGTGCGCCTGGGCGAGCTGCTGGCCAGGATCCGGGCGCACCTGCGCAGGGCGGGCCCGGCCGCGCCCGGCACCCGCCCGGCCCGGATCGGCGACCTGCTGGTGGACACCGAGGGGCGGCGGGTCACGGTGGCCGGGCATGAGCTGGCGCTGCGGGCCAAGGAGTTCGACCTGCTCGCCCGGCTGGCCGCGAGCCCCGGCGTCGCGGTGAGCCGGCAGACGCTGATGACCGAGGTCTGGGACGAGCACTGGTACGGCCCGACCAAGACGCTGGACGTGCACGTCGCCGCGCTGCGCAGGCGGCTGGCCAGCGTGGCCGACAAGGGCACGGTGCCGAGGATCGTCACGCTGCGCGGGCACGGCTACCGACTGGAGCCGTCCGGCTGATGCGCACCCGGATCGTCGGGCTCGCGGTGCTCACCTCGGTGCTGGCCATCGGGCTGTTCGGGCTGCCGCTGGCGCTCGGCATCGCCCAGTACGCGATGCTGGACGAGCAGTCCAAGCTGGTCAGGGTGGCCGACGCGACGGCGATCGCGGTCTCCCCCGAGCTGCACGACCACGACGTGCCCTCCGAGATCCCGGCGGCCAGGGACAACACCGCGCTCGCGGTGTACGACCGCGACGGCACCCGGGTCACCGGGGACGGGCCGGCCCGCGACGAGCTGGTCCGCCAGGCGCTCTCCGGCGACACCGCGACCGGCATGGACGGGGCCAACCTGGTGGTCGCGGTGGCCGTCACGCACGAGTCGGACGTGATCGGCGCGGTCCGCGCGGCCAGCCCGAGGGCCGTGGTCTACGACCAGGTGCGGATGGCCTGGCTGGCGATGGGCGGGCTGGGGCTGCTCGCGGTCGGGCTGGTCTGGCTGCTGGCCCGCCGGCAGGCGCGGCGGCTGGCCGGCCCGCTCGAAGAGCTGTCCGGGACCGCGCGCCGGCTCGGCGACGGCGACTTCAGCGTCCGCAACGACCCGGTGGCCATCCCGGAGATCGACGCCGTCGGCCGCTCGCTCAACCGCACCGCCAGCCGGCTCGACGACATGCTCGCCCGCGAGCGGTCCTTCTCCGCCGACGCCTCGCACCAGCTGCGCACCCCGCTCACCGGCCTGCGGCTGCGCCTGGAGGCCGCCCTGGACCGCCCCGAGCACGAGGCGCACCGGGCGATAGCCCAGGCGATCGCGGACGTGGACCGCCTGGAGCGGACCATCGCCGAGCTGCTCGCGCTGGCCCGCGACGCCCCGCACGCCAACTCCGCGCCGCTGGACCTGGCCGCCCTGCTCGCCGAGATCGAGACTGGCTGGCGCGACCGGCTGGCCGCCGAGCACCGCGAGCTCCGAATCACCGTGGACCCGTGCGCGCCCGAGTCCACCGCGTCCACCGCCGCCGTGCGCCAGGTCCTCACCGTGCTCCTCGACAACGCCGCCACGCACGGCTCCGGCACCGTCACGGTCACCGTCCGCGACGCCACCGAAGCCCTGGCCATCGACATCACCGACGAGGGCCCCGGCATCACCACCCCCGAACCCGCCCTGTTCACCCGCCGCTCCACCCGAGCCACCGGCCACGGCATAGGCCTACCCCTCGCCCGCTCCCTGGCCGAAGCCGAGGGCGGCCGCCTCACCCTCACCCACCCCTCCCCACCCACCTTCACCCTCCTCACCCCCGTACCCCGCTAACGCCCCCACAACCCCTCCGCGAGTCGGGCGTCCTGGCACACCGAGTCGGGCGTCCTGGCACATGTCCGTCGCCGTCCCACAACGCGAGCGCCCGTGTCCGTCCGCGATCCAGGTGTGCTGGAACGCGCGACTCACTGTGCTGAGAGCCCCGACTCGCGGACGGGTGGGGGCGGGCGGGGGTGCGGCGGGTGGGAGGCCGGCGGGGCGAGGTTTTGCCGTCCCCTTACCCGCGGGAGGGCGGCGCCTAATCCGGGGCTCCGTAGCGTCGGGCCGACGAACCCCCGAGACCTTTTGGAGCACACCTTGATCACGGTTGTAGTCGTGGTGGCCGCCGCGTTCGCGGCACCGAAGGCGCTGAGTCTGCTCGGCGACAAGATGCTCGAGCTGGCCTGCGAGTAGGCGATCATGGCTGACTCGACGCTGCTCGACTGGATCATGTCCCTGCTGCGCGACCCGGAGGCGCGGGCCGACTTCCAGGCCGACCCCCAGGGCTACGCCGCCGACAACGGCCTGGCGAACCTGAGCGCCGCGGACGTGCACGACGCGCTGACCCTGATCGCGGACAACCAGTCCGCGGGCTATGACCACCGGCACGGCGGCGACAACGGCGTGCACTACCCGCCGCCGAGGCACCCGGACCACAACGACGGTGACGGCGCCAGCTACCTGAACAACTACGTCACCAACAACTACACGACGATCGAGGACCACTCGACGAACATCGACAACTCGGTCCACCAGAACATCGACACCGACGGCGGCGACTTCGACCAGGTCATCGACAACGACCCGGTGGTGGCCTCCGGCGACGGCTCGGTGGCGTCCGGCGGCGACATCCGCGACAGCGACATCACCACCGGCGACGGCAACGTGGTCGGCGACGGCAACCAGGTGGTGAGCGGCCACGGCAACACCACCGCGTTCGGCTCCGGCGACGCCACCGACGCCAGCTTCGAGGGCGCGCGGTTCGGCGACGGCAGCGCGGTGTCGGTGGGCGGGAACGCGTACGGCAACAGCGAGGACAACGACACCAGCACCTCGGTGTCGAACTCCGGCTCCGGCGACACCTCGGTCAACGCCGCCGGTGACCACGGCTACGCCGACCAGGCCGCCGACCAGAGCGCCACCGACAACAGCAGCTTCAGCAACTACGAGGACAACTCCAGCAGCTACAGCGATAACGAAATCAACTCGAACAACGACAGCCGAAGCATGGATAGTCACGACACTGTTGTCGACCACGCGTGAGCGGCCGAACCGTCCGCCGAGCGCTCCCCCTCGCCTCGGCGGTCGTCATCGTGGCCTTACCGCTGGCCGGGACCGCGTACGCCGCCGAACCTGCCCAGTCGCCAGGGCTCATCCCGGGCACGCCGTGCGCGGTCGGGGTGAAGGCCTGCGTGAGCCTGGGCGCCCAGCGCGCCTGGCTCACCGACGGCACCAAGGTCGTGAACGGCCCGATCGACGTGATCAGCGGCGGGCTCGGCCAGGAGACCCCGGCCGGTGACTTCGCCGTGGACTGGAAGGACCGCGACCACAAGAGCGGCGAGCACAAGACGCCGGAGGGGCTGCCGTCCCCGATGCCGTTCTCGGTGTTCTTCGCCCCCGGCGGCATCGCGTTCCACGAAGGCACGTTCGACAGGCCCTCGGCGGGCTGCGTCCGGCTCGCCAGGGCCGACGCCGAGCTGTACTTCACCACCCTGCAGGTCGGCGACAAGGTGCAGGTCAAGGGCGGCTGACGATAATCGGTCGCATGACGACACGGATCGGCCTGCTGCTGCCGTCGCGCGAGGTGACGATGTGGGCGGACGGCGACGTCGGCCGCCTGGTCGACGCGGCGGTGGCGGCGGAGGCGGACAGGTTCGACTCGGTGTGGGTCGGCGACTCGCTGCTGGCGCGGCCCCGGCCGGAGCCGGTGGTCACGCAGTCGGCCATCGCGGCCCGCACCTCGCGGATCCAGCTCGGCACGGCGGTGCTGCTGCCGCTGCTTCGCCATCCGCTCACGCTCGCGCACTCGCTGGCCACCCTGGACCGGCTGGCGAACGGGCGGCTGGTGGTCGGCCTGGCGCCGGGCTCGGACGTCCCCGGCACGCACGCCGAGCTGGCGGCGGTCGGCAGGCGCGGCGACCGCCGGGTCGGCGACCTGCTCGACACCGTGGCCGAGTGGCGCCGGCTGTGGGCCGGTGACAACGGGCCGCGGCCGAGGCCGAGCGCCCCGGCCGGCCCGCCGCTGTGGCTGGGCGCGCAGGGGCCTCGGCTGCTGCGGCTGACCGGCTCCCGGTTCGACGGCTGGATGCCGTTCAGCCCCACCCCCGCCGACTACGCCCGGGGGCTGGAGGCCGTCCGGCACTCCGCGAAACAGGCCGGCCGCGATCCCGGCGAGGTCAGCCCCGCCGCGTACCTGACGGTGGCCATCGCCGACGACAAGGCGGACGCCGACCGTGCCCTGGACGCGTACATGACCGAGTACTACGGCCAGCCCGCCGAGGTCATGGCCCGCATCCAGGGCTGCTACACCGGCGACCTGGACGGCGCGGTCGACTGGGCTCGCGGGTACGTCGAGGCGGGCGCCGCGCACCTGATCATCCGGTTCGCCGAGCCCGGCCTGACCGGCTACCACCCGCTCGCCGGCGAGCTACGCGCCCGGCTGAGCCTCGCTTAGGCGCATCAGGTTGCGGATGTTGCGGACGTAGATGCGCTCGCGTTCGTCGTCGGTGATGTCCAGGCCGTCCAGGACGCGGATCGTCTCGCGGATGTACATCGGGCCGCCCTCGGGGTCGAACGGGCAGTCCGAGGCGAACAGGACGTGGTCGGCGCCGAAGAACTCCAGGCCGCAGCGGATGCCGATGGCGGAGCCGGACAGCGCGGTGTCGGCGTAGAAGCGGCGGAAGTAGTCCAGCAGCGGGCGGGGCAGCAGCTCGCGCCGCATCCGCTGGTAGTCCTCGCCGGCGGTGCGGCTGCCGAGCTGGTCGCTCCAGCCGAGGCCGATGCGGCCCTCCAGGTACGGGATCATGGCGCCCAGGTGGTGGGTGATGATCTTGATGTTGGGGTGCCGCTCCAGCAGGCCGGAGAAGACCAGCCGGGACATCGCGACGCTGGTCTCGTACGGCCAGCCCAGCGCCCACCAGATCTCGTAGCGGGAGGCGTCCTCGGTGGCGTAGTCGGCGACGCCGGCGCCCCGGGCCGGGTGCATCCAGACGGGCAGGTCGCGGCGGGCCATCTCCTCGAAGACGGCCAGGAACGCGGGCTCGTCCAGGGGACGGCCGCCGACGTTGGTGAACACCTGCACGCCCCGGGCGCCGAGGTCGTCGATCCCCCTGGCCAGCTCGACCAGCGCGGCGTCCGGGTCGTTCATCGGCAGCGAGGCGACGAACGCGGGGAACCGGTCGGGGTACTTGTCGCACAGCGCGCGCATCGAGTCGTTGGCCAGCCGGGCCAGCGCCGGCGACTCCGACGGGCCGGCGAGCAGCTCGATCGGCGGCGAGGACAGCGTGAGCACCTGCTGGTAGCCGTCGCCGAACTCGTCCATCATCCGCAGCCGGGCGTCCACGTCGTGCAGCGTGGTCAGCTCGAACCAGCGCTTGAGGGCGCCCCGGTCCACGGCGAGCTCGCCCATCCGCTCGAAGTACGGGGCGGGCAGGATGTGGCTGTAGGCGTCCAGCTTGGTCATCTGTCTCCTCGGGATGTCTCGGGGACCCACCGGGTGAGCCGGCGGTCGACGGCCTGGACCAGCGCCACCGCGCCGAGCGCGACGGCGATGATGACCAGGAGCACGGCCAGCACGCCGGCGCCGTCGAAGCGCCCGCCGGCCTGGGTGACGATGTGGCCCAGCCCGACCACGGCGATGAACATCTCGCCGTTGATCATGCCGGTCACCGCGCGGCCGACGCCCAGCCGCACCCCGGCCATGATCATCGGCGTGGCGGCGGGCAGGAGGACGCGCAGCAGGATCTGGGGCTCGCTCGCGCCGTAGGAGCGCGCCATCTCGACCAGGTGCGCGGGCACCGACCGGATCGCCGACGCGGTGTTGATGATGATCACGAACACGGCGTACATAACGACCACCGCGACGATCGAGCCCCGGCCCGCGCCGAGCAGCGAGAAGAAGATCGGCGCGAAGACCAGCGACGGGGCGGTGAGCAGCGCGTAGACGTACACCCCGAGCGCCGCCTCGACCTTGCGGTAGCGGCCCATCGCAACGCCGGCGACCAGGCCGACGACCAGCGAGATGACGAACCCGAGCACCAGGTTGACCAGGCTGTCGGCCAGGTTCGCGACGATCTGCCCGCCGGAGGCCATCGCGGCCAGCCGGGCCAGCACGGCGCTCAGCGGCGGGAAGAACGGCACGGCCGCGAGGTGCCCGACGACCTCCCAGGCCACCGCGCCGGCGGCCAGGCTGATCGCGGCCGGCGGCAGGCCGCGCCAGGACAGCTGCCCGCGTGGCCTCGGCGCGCCCTCTGCCAGCGCGTTCATCCGGAAACCCGAGACGCGGAGTGTTCCTCGTGCATGTCCCGCAGCCGGTCCCACAGATAGGCGGTGACCTCCACGTAGTGACCAGAGCGTTCCAGCGCGCCCAGGTCGCGCGAGCGCGGTCGGTCCAGCGGCACCGGAACGATCTCGGCGATCCGCCCGGGCCGCGCGCTCATCAGCACCACCCGGTCGCCGAGCAGCACCGCCTCCTCCATGCTGTGGGTGATGAACACGACCGTCAGCCGGTGTTCCTCCCAGATGGAGAGCAGCTCCTCCTGCAGCAGCCGGCGGGTCTGCTCGTCCAACGCCCCGAACGGCTCGTCCATCAGCAGCACCTGAGGCCGTACGGCCAGCGCGCGGGCGATGCCGACCCGCTGCTGCATGCCCCCAGACAGCTCGCCGGGCCGCTTGGTTTCGAACCCGGACAGGCCCACCATGTTGATCAGTGCGCGGGCCCGCTCGTCCCGCTCGGCCTTCGCGACGCCGCGCATCCGCAGCCCGAACGCAACGTTGTCCAGCACGGTCGCCCAGGGCAACAGCGCGAAGTTCTGGAACACCATGCTCCGGTCCGGCCCCGGCCCGCGCACCGGCCGGCCACCGATGTGGATGTCGCCCTCGTTCCATCCGATGAGGCCGGCGATGGCCTTGAGCAGGGTCGTCTTGCCGCAGCCGCTGGGGCCGAGCACCGTCAGGAACTCGTTGTCGCCCACGTCCAGGTCGACCTCGCGCAGCGCCTCGACGGTGCCGCCGTCCTGGCCGACGAACCTCTTGCCCAACCCACGGATCTCGATCACGGTGTCCCAGCCCATCTGGTCAGCTTGCGTTCACACCACCGCGCCGCGGAGATCAGCAGGACCGCCTCCGCCAGGATGATCACGATGGTTCCGTAGAGCAGCGGCGCCTTGAACAGGCCGCGATATTGCAAGATCAGGCCGCCGAGCGCGGTGGACACCATCAGCAGCTCGACGATGACCATCCCGGTGACCGCCCGCCCGACGCCCAGACGGATGCCCGTCATGATCGCCGGCAGCGCGCCCGGCAGCAGGATCCGCGTCCAGACCTGCCGCTCGGTGGCCCCGAACGAGCGGGCCATCTCGATCAGCGACGGGTCCACCTGGCGCACCCCGGCGCGCGCATTCACCACCACCATCACGATCGAGAAGATCGCCACCAGGATGACCCGCGAGGCCAGCCCGAACCCGACCGACATCACCAGCAGCGGGATGATCGCCGCCATCGGCGTGACCAGCAGGATGTTGAGATAGACGTCGGCGAGCCGCTCCAGCCGCCGGAACCGCCCCAGCACGATGCCCAGCGGGATGCCGACCACCACGGCGATGCCGAACCCCAGCACCAGCGCCTGGTTGCTGACGTACAGCGCGCGCCACAGCTCCCCGCTGCCCAGCAGTTGGACGGTGGCCCTGACCGTCTTGGTGAAGGTCGGCAGCAGCAGCCCGCCGCGCTGGCGGGCGTAGATCTCCCAGCCGGCCGCGAACACGATGAACGTCAGCAGTTGGTACGGCAGGCTCGCCGCCGCGATCCGCCGGAATACGCCCGGCGGACGCGCGGACTGAGGGCCGGCGGTCATCGGGCGGCCCTGACGAAGCTGAGGTCGGCCGCGTCGGCGGCCTTCATCCCGGGCTGGATCACACCGGTCCTGGCGAAGAAGTCGATCGTGCCCTGGACATTGCGTTCGGTCAGCGCCGCGGCGTCGAACAGCTTGGCGTCGACGTACCGGTTGGCGATCGCGGCCACGTCGGCCTTGTCCTCGTCCGGCAGGTACTTCGTCACCAGTTCGACCAGGTGCCGGGGGTCGGCGTTGATCCGTTCGTGCTCGCGGACCAGCGCGGTCACGAACGCCTGCGCCACGGGGCGGTGCTCGGTGAGGAACCTGGCGTTGGCGTAGACGGTCTGCGGGTGCAGGTCGGGCAGGCTGGCCGCGAAGTCGACGACCCGGCCGAACCCGGCCTTGCCGGAGGACTCCAGGGCGACCACGTCGGAGATCTCCAGCGGGGTGGCGTCGATCTGGCCGGTGAGCAGCGCCTGCGCGCGTACGTCGGAGCCGCCGATGGTCAGGTAGTTCGGGCGGTTGCCGGCGGCGCAGCTGCGGCCCACCCAGTCCTTGGTGATCGCGGTGGCCACCGCGCCCTCGCTGAAGATCCCGAACGGGCGCCCGCTCAGGTCGTCGCAGGAGCCGATGCCCGGCTTGCCGTAGACCGCCCACTGGTTGCCGATGACGTCCGCGATGATCTTGATGGGCGCCTCCTGCTCGATGGCGATCAGCGCCGGGCTGGTGGCCTCCGCCGAGATCGCGTAGTCGCCCTTGGCCAGCCCCTCGATGGCCAGCTCGGGCTCGGCCAGCTCTACGACGTTGACCTGGTGACCGGCGGCGCGGACCGCGTCTATGGCGGCCAGGATCGGCACCGTGGTGATGTCCGGCTCGATGACGGCCACTGTGAACTCGGGCCTGCCGTCGCCGTCGGTGTCGGTCGCCCCGCCGCCGCCACAGGCGCTCACGCTCACGGCGAACAGGGCCACTATCGGGATCGCGGTGAGACGTTTCAGGCGAGGCATGAGGCCTCCTTCACGGGCTCAGTCATGGTTACCGGCATGGCTGCTGCCCAGCAGGGCGCGCAGGGTCGTCGTCTTCTTGCCGAACTCGTCGGAGCGCATGGTGTCGGAGTAGTCCCGGTGCACGGGCAGGTCGATGTCGAGGACCTCGGCCACCCTGCCGGGCCGCGCGGTCAGCACGACCACCCGGTCGGACAGGTACACCGCCTCCGCCACCGAGTGCGTGACCAGCACGATCGTGGTGCCGGTCTGTCGCCAGACGTGGCGCAGCTCGACGTTCATCGCCTCCCTGGTCAGGGCGTCGAGCGCGCCGAACGGCTCGTCCATGAGCAGCACCGACGGCTTGTGCAGCAGCGCGCGGCAGACCGCCACCCGCTGCTGCATGCCGCCGGAGAGCTCGTGCGGCATGGCGTCGGCGAAGTCGGTCAGGCCGGTCAGCTCCATCAGCTCGTCGGCGGCCGTGGCCACCTCCCGCTTGGGCAGGTCGCGCATCTCGCCCTGGATGGTGATGTTGCGGCGCACCGTCCGCCACTCCAGCAGCGCGGCCTTCTGGAAGACGAACCCGATCTCCCGGTGCGTCGAGGTGACCGGCGTACCGCGCAGCCGCAGCTCGCCGGCGCTGGGTCGCAGCAGCCCGGCGATGAGCTTGAGCAGCGTCGACTTGCCGCAGCCGGACGGGCCGACGATCGACACGAACCCCTTCGGCGCCACCTCGAAGGTGACGTCGCGCAGCGCGGAGGTGGTGGCGTGCTTCGAGGAGAACCGGACGCTGACGTTGTCGACCTCGATCTCCGGGGTCACGGCGCGACGCTCCGCCAGTAGGTTGCCGCCGGTTGGGCGGTGGTGAGCACGCGCAGGTCGTGGAACGTCTTGATGGTGGTGGTCCAGTCGGACTCGGCGTTGGTTCCGGGCGGGCGGCCGGCGGTGGCCGGGGTGCTCATCACGCTCGCGGCGCGTTTCCACTGCTCGGTGAGGACCTCGTGCGGCGGCAGCGCGGGGCTGGCGCCCTTCATGGCCGCGACGGCCTCGGCGGGTTGGGCGACGGCGGCCTCGAAGGACTCGCTGGTGGCCTTCCACATCGCGGCGGACAGCGCCGGGTCGGCGGCCAGGTTGCGGTCGCTGACCACCAGGCCGGTGCCGAGGTAGGGCATGCCGTGGTCGGCGAACTTGAGGTAGCCGACCTTCTTGCCGGTCTTGGCCTCGATCGTCGGCCCCTGGTCGCTGATGAACCCGCACAGCGCGTCGGCCCGGCCGCTGATCACGGTGGCGATCTTGTCGGCGGCCTGGACGTTGACCGTCTTCACGTCGTCGACCGACATGCCGTTGGCGCGCAGGAAGCCGGGGAACGCGTCGGAGTACGGGTCGCCTGGGGTCAGGGCGATGGTGCGGCCGCGCAGGTCTTGGGGTCGGGTGATGCCGGAGTCCGCGAGGAACTGCACGGCGGACGGGGTGGTCTGTTCGAACACGCCGATGCTCTTGATCGCGACGCCGCTCTGCACGCTGGACAGCAGCGCCGGGGTGTCCACCCAGCCGAAGTCGGCGTTGCCGGCCGCGACGGCCTGCCCGGTGGCCACCGAGCCCTTGCCGGGCACGATCTTCAGGTCGATGCCGTGGTTGGCGAAGATGCCGTGCTTCAGGCCGTAGTAGAGCGGCGCGTGGTCGCCGTACGGGTAGAAGTTGAGCATCAGCGTGACCGGCTTGCCTTTGCCTGGGCCGGACGGGCCGCTCGCACAGCCGGCCAGGGTGAGGACCAGCGCAAGGACGACGGCCGCCAGTGCGGACGCAGGGGCGCTGCGTGTCATGGTTCCGCCCTCTCGGGGGTGATCAGTACGCGGTGACGCTCGCGGCGCGGCGCGAGCTGTGCCAGGGCATGAGCAGTCGCTCGGCGAGGTCCACGAGCAGGAACAACACGACGCCGATCAGCGAGAGCATGATCAGGGCGGCGTAGAGCATCGCGGTGTCGATGTTGCCGTTGGCCTCGAGGATGACGTAGCCGAGGCCGCTGTCGGCGCCGACGAACTCGCCGACCACCGCGCCGGTCACGGCCAGCGTCACGGCCACCTTGAGGCCGGACATGATGAACGGCAGCGCCGACGGGAAGCGGAACCTGGTGAACACCCGCAGCCGGCTGGCGGTCATGGTCGCGGCGAGGTCGATCAGGTCGTGGTCGATCGACTTCAGCCCGGTGAAGCCGGCCACCACGACGGGGAAGAACGCGATCAGCGCGGCCATCAGCACCTTCGGCGAGAACCCGAAACCGAGCCAGACCACGAACAGCGGCGCCACCGCGATCTTGGGTACGACCTGGGCGAACACGATGATCGGGTAGACCGAGCCCTCCAGCCGGGGCGAGAACGCCATCACCAGCGCGGCGGCCAGGCCGAGCACCACCGCGACGACGAAACCGGCCAGCGTCTCGGCGGTGGTGATCACCGACGCGGACCACAGGTACGGCGCGTTCTCGACCAGCTTGTGCCAGGTGGCGGCCGGCGTCGGCAGCAGGTAGCCGGCGACCAGCCCGAGCCCGCTCACCACCGCCCACGCGGCCAGCACCGCCGCCACCGTCAGCAGCGGGCGCCAGGCCGCCCGCGCCCAGCGGGTCGCGCGAGGGATGTCTCGGGTGGATCGTGTCAACACCGGCACGCCTCCGAACACTCCGACGAACACTCCGACGAACACTCCGACGAACACTCCGAACGGTCCGAACACCTCGAACAGTAAGCGCTTTCAGATTGCTGGCGGCGTCAATGTACGAGGTGGCGACACTCCCGTCAAGACGCCGAGTTGAAAGCGCTTCCAGAATTGGCAATCATGTACCCCGGACGGTGACGGCAGCCGTCCGGTGGGAGAGTCAGTCATGGTCGAACGGTCCCCGGTGCGGCTGCAGGACGTCGCCGAGCACGCCGGGGTGTCGCTGGCGACCGCCTCCCGGATGCTCAGCGACCCCGGGTACGGCGGGCGCGCCGGCCTGCGCGAACGCGTCCTGGCCTCGGCCGCCGCGCTGGGCTACCGGCCCAACCCGCACGCCCGCGCGCTGGCCACCGCCACCTCGATGAACGTCGGCCTGGTGATCCACGACGTGCGCGACGCCTACTTCGCCACGCTCAGCGGGGGCGTCATCACCGTCGCGGAACGCCACGACCTGCTGGTCACCATGGTGTGCACCTACCGCAACGCGCCGCGCGAGCTGGAGTACGTCCAACGGCTGGCCGCGCAACGGGTGCGCGCCATCATCCTGGCCGGCAGCTCGCTGCGCGACACCGCCCACACCGAGGCGATGCACGCCGAGCTGGAGGCCTACCAGGACTCCGGCGGGTCCGTGGTGTCGGTGACCCGAGGCCGCACGGTCGGCCACGTCGTCGACATCGACAACGCCGGCGGCATGCGCAAGCTCGTCCACGACCTGGTGGCGCTCGGGCACACCTCGTTCGGCGTGATCGCCGGTCCGCTGAAGCTGCTCGCCGTCCGCGACCGCCTGCAGGGCATCCGCCAGGGCCTCAAGGACCACGGCCTGTCCCTCGGCCGCGACGACATCGTCTACGTCGACCTGTCCCGCGAAGGCGGCCTGGCCGGCGCCGAGCAGCTCATGACCCGCCCGGACCCGCCCCGCTGCCTGCTGGCCGTCGCCGACGTGATCGCCTTCGGCGCGCTGTCCTGGCTGCGCGCGCGGGGCATAGCCGTGCCCGCCGACGTGTCCGTCACCGGCTTCGGCGGCATCCCGGCCACCCTGGACGCCGTACCCTCCCTGACCACCGTCGAACTGCCGCTGGAAGAGGTCGGCGAGACCGCCATGGAGCTCGCCCTCAAGCCCGCATCCCCCCGCCACGTCGTGGAGGTCGAGGGCACCCTGGCCCGCCGCGACAGCACCGCACCGCCCCACTGACCGGCTAAACCCGCTGCTCAGAGCCCGTGAGTGGCTAGGGCCGCTATGGCGACCCTAGCCACTCACGGGTGTTGACCTGCACGTTTGGTGGGCATCCGGGCACTCGGCCGAGGACGGAGCGCTTGAAGCTCGCGGCGACGCGGGCGAGGACCTCGTCGGGGATCCTGGTCCGCCGCGAAACCACCCCGCTCGCCGGGCAAACCCGCTGGTCAGAGGCCGTGAGTGGTTAGCGTTGCTATGACACCGCTAACCACTCACGGGTCTTGACCTGCACGTTTAGCCGAGGACGGACTGGGTGAAGGTCGCGGTGATGCGGACTAGGACGTCGTCGGGGTTGGCGGCCCAGACGGACTCGTTGAAGATCTCGACCTCGATCGGGCCGGTGTATCCGGCGGCGTCGACAGCGCGGGTGAGCGACGGGATGTCGATCGCGCCGTCGCCGGGGATGCCGCGGCCGAACAGCGGGTGCGGTTGCGGCACCAGCCAGTCGCAGACCTGGTAGCTGATCGTCCGCGCGCCCGCGCGGTCGAGGGCCGGCAGCAGGTTGGGGTCCCACCAGACGTTGTAGGTGTCCACGGCGAGGCCGACGTGCGCCGGGTCGAACCGCTCCGCGACGTCCAGCGCCTGGTCCAGGGTCACGATCACGGACCGCTCCGCGCACATCATGGGGTGCAGCGGCTCGACGGCCAGGCGCACGCCGGCGGACGCGGCGTACGGCACCAGCTCGGCGATGCCGTCGGCCACGGCGTGGCGAGAGGCGGCGAGGTCGAGGTCGTCGCGGACGCCGCCGGCCACCAGGTACAGCACGTCGGCGCCGATCGCGGCGGTCAGGTCCACGGCGCGCCGGTTGGCCTCGCGGTCCAGGCCGCCGCCGTCGGGGTTGGTGCCGGTGAAGAAGCCCGCACGGCAGACGCTGGAGACCCGGACGTCGTGGTCGCGCAGCAGCCGTGCGGCACGCTCGACCCCATACTCCTCCACCGGGCCGGTCCAGGCGCCCAGCCAGCCGATCCGGTGCCGGGCAAGGGCGCGGACGACCTCCTCGAACGACCAGCGCTTGACGGTGATCTGGTTGATGCTCAGCCGCTCGGTGCTCACGATGCCGGCTCGAGGGTCAGCTCCGGGACGTCGATCCAGCGCCGCTCGCGGTGCGACCGCAGGGCCAGCTCGGCGAGCTGCACGCCCTTGGCGCCTTCGAGGAGGTCCCAGCCGAACGGGGCGTCCTCCACGACGTGGCGCAGGAACATCTCCCACTGGATCCGGAAGGCGTTGCCGAACTCCTCGTTGTCGGGCACCTGGCTCCAGCCGGCGCGGAAGTCGATGGGGTTCGGGATGTCGGGGTTCCAGACCGGCATCGGGGTGTTGGCCCGCTCCTGGGTGCGGCAGTCGCGCAGGCCGGCGATGGCGCTGCCCCGGGTGCCGTCGAGCTGCCACTCGCCGATCTCGTCGCGGTACGGGCGGGTCGCCCAGGAGGTGGTGAACTGCGCGAGCACGCCGTTGTCCAGCTTGAACATGCCGTACGCGGCGTCCTCGGCGGTGGATCGGTACTCGACCCCGGCCTCGTCCCAGCGCTTCGGGATGTGGATCTCGGCGTGGCAGAGCACGGAGCGGATCGGCGAGACCACGTTGTCGATCAGGTAGCGCCAGTGCGGGTACATGTCGAGCACCAGGCCGCCGCCGTCCTCGGCGCGGTAGTTCCAGGACGGGCGGTTCAGGTGCTGCCAGTCGCCCTCGAAGACCCAGTAGCCGAAGTTGAGCCGGAAGCTGAGCAGGGTGCCGAAGAAGTCGGCGTCGATCAGCCGCTTGAGCTTGCGGATGCCCGGTAGGAAGAGCTTGTCCTGCACGACGCCGTTCTTGACACCGGCGGCGGCGGCCAGGCGGGCCAGGTCCAGGGCCTCGTCCAGGGAGGTGGCGGTCGGCTTCTCGCAGAAGACGTGCTTGCCGGCGGCGATGGCCTTGCGCACGGCGGGGGCGCGTTCCTTGGTGGTCAGCGCGTCGAAGTAGATGGCGTCCTCGGCGTTGTCCAGCGCCTCGTCCAGGTTGGTGGTCCACCTGTCGATGCGGTATCGCTCGGCGAGGGCCTCCAGCTTGGCCGGGTTGCGCCCGACCAGGATCGGGTCGACCACCAGGCGGCGCCCGTCGGCGAGCTCGAGGCCGCCCTGGTCGCGGATGGCGACGATCGAGCGGTCCAGGTGCTGGCGCGTCCCCATCCGGCCGGTGACGCCGTTCATGATGATCCCGACGCGAACTTGGTCCATGGCTGTCAACCCTTCTCGATTTCTGTAAGCGCTTTCTACTGGCGGCGTTCGTCGGATGTCAAGGAGCGCGGGTCAGCAGCCGAGCAGGCGGTACGCGTTGGCGCCGAGCACGGCGGTGCGGTCGGCAGGGGTCAGCCCGCCGGCGGCGGTGACCGCGCGCACGGCGGCGGCATCGCCGGTCGGGAACGGGTAGTCGCTGCCCAGCAGCACCCGGTCGGCGCCGGCGAACTCGACCAGCCAGGACAGTGACCGGGAGGAGTGGGTGAGCGAGTCGTAGTAGAGCGTTCGCAGCACGTCGCTGGGGGTTCGCGCGCCGTCCGGCCGGTCGGGAGCCAGGCGCGCGATCGCGTCGAACCGGCCGGCCTGGTACGGCAGGAACCCGCCGCCGTGCACCACGCACACCCGCAGGTCAGGATGCCTGTCGAACACGCCGGCCAGCACCATCGCGCCGACCGCCGCCGTGGACTGCGCCGGGTTGTCGACGATGTCGCCGAGCCGCGGCCCCTCGCGCGCGCCGCCGGGGGCGGCCGGGCGCTGCCACGGGTGGAGCAGGACGAACGAACCTCGGGCGGACGCCTCGGACCAGAGTGGGTTCCAGGCGGGGTCGTGCAGGGGCGGGCCGGAGCCGGCGGCGGGCAGCTCGACGCCGACGACCCCGGGCACGGCCGCGGTGCGGACCAGTTCGGCGGTGGCGGCGGCCGGGTCGCGGCGGTCGAGGAGTACGAGCGCGCGCAGCCGCTCCGGCTCGGTGGCCGCGAGCGCCGCCATGCCGTCGTTGAGCAGGCGCAGGAACGCCGTGGCGGCGTCCGGCTCCAGCTCGTCCGGGCTCAGCTCCAGCCACGGCGAGACCACCTGCACGTCGACGCCGGTGTCGTCCATCGCCGCCAGCCGCGCCGCCGCGTCGGTGAGCGCCGGCGACACCGGCGGCGTCGACCGCGAGCCGAACCGGATCCGGTCGTCCCCGCCCAGCTCGGGCAGGGACCCGGGCGACGAACCGCGGCGGCGCGAGCGCAGGGCCGCGAGCAGGTCCGGCGGCACCGCGTGCGCGTGGACGTCGACGATGCGGGACGGCGGATCGGGCCTTGAGGTGTTCGTCATGCTGTGCGAGCATAGCCCGAACTGAAAGCGCTTTCTAAGGAGTGTCATGGCTGACCGGGAGGGGACGCTGCGCGGCCGGGTCGTCGCGGTGACGGGCGGCGGGCGAGGGATCGGCAGGGCCGTGGTGCTGGCCGCCGCGGCGCAGGGGGCGAACGTCGCCATCGCGTACCACGACAGCGAGGCGGGCGCGAAGGACGTCGCCCACCAGGCGCGCGGGTACGGGGTCGACGCCGAGGTGTTCGCCTGCGACGTGACCGACCGCGAGCACGTGTTCGGCTTCATCCAGGGCGCGGAGAAGTGCTACGGCCGGGTCGACGGCCTGGTCAACAACGCCGGCATCATGCCGGACTCACCGTTCCTCGAGATGACCGTCGAGGAGTGGGACCGGGTCATCGCCACCGACCTGACCAGCGCGTTCCATGCCTGTCAGGCCGTAATCCCGGGAATGCTGGAGCGCGGCAGGGGCTCCATCGTCAACATCGCGTCCCGGCTCGGGCTGACCGGCTGGCCCGGCGTTGCGCACTACGCGAGCGCCAAGGCGGGCGTCGTCGCGCTGGCGAAGTCGATCTCCCGGGAGTTCGGCCAGCGCGGCGTCCGGGCGAACTGCGTGGCGCCCGGGGTCACCAACACCGACATGGGCCGCACCGTGATGGAGGGCGAGGTCGGACGGCGGCGGATGGCCGAGCTGCCGCTCGGACGGTTCGGCGAGCCCGAGGAGGTCGCCGACTGCGTGGTGTTCCTGCTCTCGGACGCTTCCTCGCTGCTGATCGGCCAGACGCTGAACCCCAACAGCGGCGGGCTGATGCCATGAGCCTCGGCACGGTCCACGATGCCGTCAACCTCATCGACGACGGCGCGGCCGTCTGGGTGGGCGGCTCCGGGGCGGGGCACGGCGTCCCGCAGGCGTTCATCGACGAGCTGGCGGCGCAGTTCGGGCGGGCCGGCCGTCCCCGCGACCTGACGACGGTGCGGGTGGTCGGCATCGGCGACTTCGCCGACGTCGGGTTCTCCCAGCTCGCGCTGCCGGGGCTGGCGCGGCGCACGATCGGCAGCAACATCGGCAACGAGCCCCGGCTCGGTGCGCTCGTGAAGGAAGGCGCGCTGGAGGCGTACTCGCTGCCGCAGGGCGTGCTGTCCGCGCTGTGCCGGGACATCGCGGCCGGGCGCCCCGGGCACGTCACGCACGTCGGCCTCGGCACCTACGTCGACCCGCGGCAGACCGGCAGCCGGCAGAACGCGCGGACCACCGAGGACATCGTCGAGGTCGTCGAGCTGGCCGGCCGGGAGTGGCTGTTCTACCGCGCGCTGCCGATCGACGTGGCCGTCATCCGCGCCACCACCGCCGACGAGGACGGCAACCTGACCTTCGAGCACGAGCCGATCCTGGGCGACTCGCTGGCGCTCGCGATGGCCGCGCACAACAACGGCGGCCGGGTGATCGCGCAGGTCGAGCGGCTGGCCGGCCGGGGTTCGCTGCGCCCGGCCGACGTCCGCATCCCCGGCGCGCTGGTCGACCTGGTCTACGTCGACGCCGCGCAGCGCCAGACCTACCGCACCCCGTACTCGCCCTACTACTCCGGCGAGCTGCGCGCGCCCGCGTCCGGCCAGGGGCACACCCCGCTGGACGTCCGCAAGGTCATCGCGCGCCGCTCGTTCCTGGAGTTCCGGCCCGGGGACATCTGCAACCTCGGGTTCGGCATCTCCCAGCAGATCGGCTCGATCGCCGCCGAGGAGGGCGTGTCCGACGCGCTGACGCTCACCGTCGAGCAGGGCATCTTCGGCGGGGTGCCGGCGTTCGGCGGGGACGGCGGCGCCGGGCACAACTACCAGGCGCGGCTGGAGCAGCCGTCCATGTTCGACTTCTACGACGGCGGCGGGCTGGACATCGCCAGCCTGTCGTTCGCGCAGGTCGACGCCGCCGGCAACGTCAACGTGCACGCGTTCGACGACACCGCGCGCGGCCCCGGCGGGTTCATCAACATCAGCACCAGGACACGGCGGCTGTGCTTCGTGGGCACGTTCACCGCCGGCGGCCTGCGGGTGTCCTTCGACGGCGGCGAGCTGCGCATCGTCCAGGAGGGACGGCACCGCAAGTTCGTCGACGCCGTGACGGAGATCAGCTTCAACGGGGAGCTGGCGGCCGGCAAGGGGCAGTCGGTGCGCTACGTGACCGAACGCGCCGTGTTCGAGCTGGGTGCGGACGGGTTGGAGCTGGTCGAGGTCGCGCCCGGCATCGACGTCGAACGCGACGTGCTGGCCCACATGGACATCAAGCCCGTGGTCGGCGCGTCACTCACGACGATGGATCCCAGGCTGTTCCGGCCGGAGCCGATGGGGGTGTTCCGGTGACCGAGCTGGTGCGCCTGACCCGGGGGGCCTGCGCCGAGATCGTGCTGGACAACCCGCCGATGAACGTGGTGACCGCCGAGCTGACCGCCCAGCTGCGCGCCGCGTTGCACGCCGTGGCCTCGGACGACGAGGTTCGCGCGGTGATCGTTTGTGGTGCCGGCGGGCGGGCGTTCTGCGCCGGGTCGGACATCGCGGAGTTCGAGTCGCTGCACGGGCGCGCCGCCGAGGGCAAGCTGCTGCTGGAGAAGCTGGTCTACCGCCAGCTCGCGCGTCTTCCGGTGCCCACCATCGCGGCGATCGAGGGGCACGCGCTCGGCGGCGGGCTGGAGCTGGCGCTGTGCTGCGACTTCCGGGTCGCCACCCGCCGCTCCAAGCTGGGCATGCCGGAGCTGAAGCTCGGCGTGACGCCCGGCAGCGGCGGCACCCAGCGGCTACCCCGGATCGTCGGGCCGGCGCGGGCGAAGGAGATCATCCTGCTCGGCGAGCCGATGGACGCCGAGACGGCGCTGTCGATCGGCCTGGTCACCCGGGTCGTGGACGTCGGCGGCGCGCTGGACGCGGCGCGCGCGATGGCCGCCACCCTGGCCGGGCGCGGGCCGGTGGCCGTGCGGGTGGCCAAGAAGCTGCTCGATGCGGCCACCGAGACGCCGCTGGAGGAGGGGCTCGCGCTGGAGACCGACGGTTCCGAGCTGGTGTTCGGCACCGACGACGTGCTGGAGGGCGCGCGGGCCTTCCTTGACAAGCGCGCGCCGCGGTTCACCGGCCGCTGAAGCGGGACGGAGAGGGACGGATGACGATGCGGACTGTGGCGCTGTTCGGAACGCCGCTGCGGCGGCGGCACTCGGTGGTCATGCACAACGCGGCGTTCGCGGCGGCCGGCGTCGACGCGCGGTACGAGCTGCGCGAGGTGGACGAGGCCGGGCTGGCCGCGCAGGTCGGCGAGGCCCGCCGCGACGGCTGGCTGGGCTTCCAGGTCACCGCGCCGCACAAGCGGTTCGTGATGACCCTGCTCGACGAGATCGAACCGGACGCGCGGCGGATCGGCGCGGTCAACAGCGTCGCCGCGCGGGACGGCCGGCTGGTCGGGTTCAACACCGACGTGCTCGGGTTCCTGGCCGGCCTGCGTTCGTGTCATCCCGGCGAGCTGGCCGGGCGCTCGGTGGTGGTCGCGGGCTCCGGCGGGGTGGGGCATGCCGCGGTGTACGGGCTGGCCAGCGCCGGGGTCGGTCGCCTGACCGTGCTCGATCTGGATGCCGCCGCGCCCCGGCGGCTGGCCGAGGAGTTCGCCGACTTCGCCACGATCGAGCCGCTGGCCTTCGCCGATCCGGCAGTACCGGCGCGACTCGGTGATGCCAACGTGTTCGTCAACGCCACCTCGGTGGGCATGCTCTCCCCCGGGCCGGTGGTGGACGTCGAGACGGTCAACCGGTCGGCGGCCGTGTTCGACGTCGTCTACATCCCGGCCGAGACCGAGCTGGTCCGCCGCGCCCGCGCCCGGGGTATGCGCGCCGCCAACGGCGACCGCATGCTCGTCGCCCAGGCCGCGACGGCGTGGACCAGGTGGACGGGCCTGCCCGACCCCTCCGCCGTGATGCGCGACGCCGTGGCCCCCCTGCTCGCCGACCCCGACCTGGAGCCCTGACCGCACGGCCGGCACAGCCAGAGTCCGACACTTCGTGATCGTGAACGGAGTGGGGTCCTGCTCCGTCTTGATAGATCGTTCTAGCTCTTGATAGATCGTTCTACTCGAACGGGTGGAGGAGCGGAGGAGCGGGCGGCCGGACGGACGGGCGGACGGGCAGGGCAGACGGGCGGACGGGCAGGGCGGACGGGCCCGCCCGACCCCTCCGCCGTGATGCACGACGCCGTGGCCCCCCTGCTCGCCGACCCCGACCTGGAGCCCTGACCGCACGGCCGGCACAGCCAGAGTCCGACACTTCGTGATCGTGAACGGAGCGAGGTCCCCTCCGCCTTGATAGATCGTTCTAGCTCTTGATAGATCGTTCTACTCGAACGGACGGGCGGCCGGAGGAACGGCCGAGCGGACGGGCGGGGCGGACGGACGGAGCGGACGGACGGCCAGGCCGACGAGACGGACGGGGCAGGGCGGTTGACGCGCCCGCCACCGCTGCGGTCGGCACGCGTCAACCCACCACGGCGGCCACCAAAATGCGATCCTGTGCAGGCCGTGGCGCTCACAGGGAGGGCATCTGGATGGGACGGGTGGACGGCAAGGTCGCGCTGATCACCGGCGCGGCACGCGGGCAGGGCCGATCACACGCGCTGCGGCTGGCCGAGGAGGGCGCGGACATCGTCGCGGTGGACGCCTGCACCGACCTGCCCACCGTGCCGTACCCCGGCGCCACCGAGGCGGACCTAGCCACCACCGCCGCGATGGTGCAGGCCCGGGGCCGGCGGATCCTCGCGCACAAGGCCGACGTCCGCGACTCCTCGGCCCTGCGAAAGATCGTGGCCGAGGCGGTGGCCCAGCTCGGCCACGTCGACATCGTCTGCGCGAACGCCGGCATCGTCAGCTTCGGCCCGACCTGGGAGCTGACCGACGAGGCCTGGCAGGAGGTGATCGACGTCAACCTGACGGGCGTGTGGAAGACGGCCAGGGCCGCGATCCCGCACATGATCGCCCGCGGCGCCGGCGGCTCGATCATCCTCACCAGCTCGGTCGCGGGCCTGGTCGGCTCGCCGAACCTGGCGCACTACGCCAGCGCCAAGCACGGCCTTGTCGGGCTGATGCGCACGCTCGCCGTCGAGCTCGCCCCGCACTCGATAAGGGTCAACTCCGTGCACCCCACCACCGTGGACACCCCGATGGTCGACAACGACCCGGTCCGGAGCCTGTTCCTGCCGGGCGCCGCGCATCCGTCCAAGAACGACGCCGAGCCCAGGATGCGCAAGCTCAACGCGCTGCCCGTGCCGTGGCTGGCGGCCGACGACGTCAGCAATGCCGTGCTCTGGCTGGCCTCCGACGAGGCCCGCTACGTGACGGGCGCCGCGCTGCCGATCGACGCCGGCGCCACCGCGCCCGCGAAGCTCCCACACCGCTAGTCAGGGCCGCGAGGGGCGGCCGGTCAGGGCCGCGACGACGCCGAGCGCCAGGTAGGTGCCCCCGGTCAGGTACCGCTGGCGGCGCAGGAACGCGGGGCGCCGGCCGATCCAGCCGCCCAGCGTCCCGGACGCCAGCGCGTACAGCACGTCGCTGGACAGCCCGATGATCGACATGACCAGGCCGAGCACGATGATCTGCGCGGCCACCGGCCCCCGGCCGGGGTCGAGGAACTGCGGCAGGAAGGCGACGAAGAACAGCGCGACCTTCGGGTTCAACAGGTTGACCAGCATGCCCTCCAGGAAGACCCGGCGCAGCGACTGCGGCGCCCCGGCCGTGTCGAGCGTCAGCGGCTGGTAACGCAGCAGCGTACGAACTCCCAGGTACACCAGGTACGCCGCGCCGAGGTAGCGCACCGCGTCGTAGGCCAGCGCGGAGGAGGCGATGAGCGCGGCCAGCCCGGCCGCCGCGGCGGCGATGTAGACCAGCGTGCCGGTCTCCACGCCGATCGCCGACGCGAGCCCGGCCGCGCGCCCCTGGCTCAGGCCACGGGTGACTATGTAGATGTGGTTCGGCCCGGGGATGGCCACCAGGACGCTCCCGGCCAGCACGAACAGCAACAACGTCGTCAGGCTTGGCACCACGCCATCCTCGCGCACCCGGCCGCTAGCGTTCCAGCCGGCGGCGCTCCAGCTCGAGCGTGAGCCGACCGGCCGCGCCCCGCAGGGCGTCCACCAGCGCCCGCGCCGGGCCGGCCGTGGACTCGGCGGGCCTGGCCAGCAGCACCGGCCGGCTGGCCCTCGGGTCGGCCACCCGCACCAGCGCGACGTCCCGGCGCACCGTGGCGGCGATCAGCCCGGGCACCATGGTGACGCCCAGGCCGGCGGCGACCAGCGCGAGCTTGGCCAGCCAGTCCCGGGCGGTGAACGCCACGGCGGGCGCCCGGTCGCCGTCCGGCCAGGCGCCGAGCAGCCCGTCGGCGCTGTTCGCGCTGCCCACTATCCACCGTTCGCCGGCCAGCTCGCCGGGCCGCACCGCCGAGGCGCCCGCCAGCCGGTGGCCCCGGCCGACCGCGAGCAGCAGCGGGTCGTCCAGCAGTAACTCGGCGGCCACCCCCGGATGCTCCAGGCCTGACGCCTCGGGCACCGCGCCGACGATGGCCACGTCCACCGTGCCGGCCGCGACCCTGCGCAGCTGTGACGGCGTGGTGCCCTCGCGCAGCGTGACCGCCAGGTCCGGGTCGGCGGCGCGCAGCTCGGCGATGGCCAGCGGGGCGAGCGCGGCCATCGCCGTCGGGAACGCCCCGAGCCGCAGCCGCGCCGCCCGTCCCCGCCTGGCGCCCAGCTCGCGCTCCGCGACGGCCAGCCGGTCGAGCACCGCGGCGGCGTGGCCGGCCAGCACGGCGCCGGCGTCGGTGAGCCGCACGCCCCGGTTGGTACGGGTGAACAGCGCCGACCCCGCCGCCGCCTCCAACGCCGCGACCTGCCGCGACACCGCCGACTGGGTGTAGCCGAGGGCGTCCGCCGCCGCCGAGAACGAGCCGCGAGACGCCACCTCCCGCAGCACCCGCAGGCCCTGCACGGTCAGCTCGGACATGTGCCTCCCGCATGGCTGCCATATGCGTCACGCACCACCCGCATACCAGACGCCACCGTACCGCCCGCGGCTAGACTGGCCGCCGTGGCAACTCCCGTTCACGCCGCCGTCGTCCGCTAGCCAGCCGCCGGCACCCGCGCGGTGCCCTCGGCCGACGACATCCTTGATCAACCGAACGGGACCCCATGGACGCACGCCCCGACCCCTGCCCTCACCTCGTCGTGGCCGGCACCACCGTCAGGTGGCTGTCCGCGACCGGCCGGCCGCCGCCCGAGCGGGTGGTGGAGGTGGACGACCGGCTCGGCGCGGACCGGGCGCTGCGGCTGGCCACCCGCCGCATCGGCATGCTGTGGCGCGGCGACTACCGCAACGCGCGCCAGCTGCTCGCCGCGCTGGACCGCCGGGTGCGGCGATCCTCGACGCCGTCGGGGTTCCACGCGCACCGCCGTGAGCAGGCACGTCGCGCCGGCGTGCTGAACATGCTGCTGGTGCCGCTGGACGCCGGGTACGGGCTGGCGCTGCGCCACTCCCCCGACGTGCGGCGGGCCTGCCTGGACGTCTACCCGCCGGACGACGACTACGACGGCGACTACGACGACGGCGACGACGACGACGTCGTCGGTGGCCCGGCGGCGGTGGCGCTGCGGGAGCTGCTCGGGGTGATCGGCGCGCGCGAGTGGCGGGTCACGGGCATCGAGGTGCCGGCGCTGGGCGCGCGCGTGCACCCGCACTACGGGGTGTTCGGCCCGACCCGAGGCGAGTACGTCGACCTGGTCGCCGCCGCCCCGCTGCCGGCCGAACCGCCGGCGCTGGCCTACGACGTGGGCACCGGCACCGGGGTGCTGGCCGCCGTGCTGGTCCGCCGGGGCGTGCGGCGCGTGCTGGCCACCGACATCGACCCGAGGGCCGTGGCGTGCGCGCGGGAGAACGTCCAGCGCCTCGGCATCGCCGACCGGGTGCGGGTGCGGCGGGCCGACCTGTTCCCCGCCGGCCGGGCCGACCTGGTGGTCTGCAACCCGCCGTGGCTGCCGGCCCGCCCGCGCACCCCGCTGGACCGCGCGGTGTACGACCCCGGCGGCCGGATGCTGCGCGGGTTCCTCGACGGGCTCGCCGCCCACCTGAACCCGGCCGGCGAGGGCTGGCTGGTCCTCTCCGACCTCGCCGAGCTGCTCGGCCTGCGCCCGCGCGCCGAGCTGACCGCCCTGATCGAGGCCGCCGGCCTGAGCGTCATCGCCCGGAGCCGGACCCGCCCACGCCACGCCACCGCCGTGTCCGACCCAGCCGCCGACCCGCTGCGCGCGGCCAGGGCCGCCGAGGTGACCTCGCTCTGGCGGCTCAGACGGTGACCCGCTCGCCCGGCCGGGGCAGGTGGAACCGCTCGGCCAGCCCGCGCCGCCCGAACGCCGCGCGCAGCTCCTCGGCGCCCTCGGTGAAGTGCGCCCAGCCCTCGAAGTGCAGCGGTACGACCTGCTCGGCGGCCAGGATCTCGGCGGCCTCGGCGGCGTCCTCGCTGGTCAGCGTCAGGGGACCGCCGGGGACGAGCTCCGTCCGCGCGGCGCCGGCGAACAGCACGGCCACCTGGACCGGGCCGATCCGCCGCGCCACCTCCCGCACCACCGGCAGCGACGCGTTGTCCCCGCTGACGTACACCGTGGGCAGCCCGTCGCCGGACAGCACGAACCCGGTCACCTCGCCGACCAGCGCCTCGGTGCCGTCCGGCCCGTGCTGCGCCGGCACGCCGGTGACCCGCACCGGGCCCAGCTCGACGTCCGTCCAGTTCGGCACCGCCCGCACGTTGCCGCCCAGCCGCCCGGCCGCCGCGTTCGTGGACAGCACCGTCGGCACCGTGGCCAGGTACTCCCGGCCGGCACCGTCCAGGTTGTCCGGATGCTGGTCGTGCGACAACAGCACCGCGTCCACCCGCCCGATCTCGGCCGGCCCGAACGCAGGCCCGGCCAGCTTGGTCAACTTACGGTCGCCGATCGGATAGTCCCCCGGCGGGTCGAAGGTCGGGTCGACCACCAGCCGCACCCCGCCCAGCTCCAGCACCGCCGTCGGCCCGCCCGCGTACCACACATCCACGCTCATGGACCCACCTTCGTCGACGACCGCCGAGACCGCCACGGTCGGGGTCGATCTCGGACGGGGCCGTAGGCCATTCGGGCGGTTCCTATGCGGTTCACAGGTACGGATGGCAGGGTGGCCGACGGCGTTGTCCAGCCCCCCGTGTGCCCGTCGGATCCGAAGCGAGAGTCGACATGGCAAGAAGCGCGTCGTCCGTGATCGTCACCCGGCCGGCCGGGGCGTCGGCGCTGTGACCGGGGCGGCCTGGCACGGCGAGGTGGACGGCTGGTGGGCCGACGTGCTGAAGGTTCCGGCGGACGCGCTGCGGGCCGGCGGCGTGCTCGGGCTCGACCACCTGGACCACGTCGGGGTCGTCGCGGTCGCGGGCGCGGACGCCCCGCTGGTGTACGGGCCGGCCGAGCTCCAACCCGCGCTGCGCGCCGCCGTGCGCGCCAGCGACGGCGACGGTGACCTGCTCGGCGGCGAGCTGCTCACCGCCGCGCTGCCCGGCACCAGCCGCGCCCTGGGTCCCGCCTGGTACGGCTACGCCACGGCCGCGCCCCCGGGCGGCGACGGCCTCGGTGACGGCGTGCGCCCGCTGGCCGAACCGGACCTCCCGCAGCTCGCCCGCCTGCGCGAACAGACCCCCGGACCGGAGCGCGACGAGAGCGGCACCGACGGGCTGCCCGCGTTCGGCTACCGGGAGGACGGCGAGCTGCTGGCCGTCGCCAGCCTCGGCGACTGGCACGGGATGCCCACCATCGGCGTGCTCACCCACCCCGGCGCGCGCGGGCGCGGGCTGGGCGGACGGGTCGTCGGCGCCGCCGTCCGCACCGGCCTGACCCGCCGCGCCGTCGTCCAGTACCGGGCGTGGCACCGCAACCAGGCCTCGATCGCGCTGGCCCGCCGCTGCGGTTTCGTCCACTACTGCGACGGCCTGGTCATCGACCTCGGCGGCCCCACCCCGCGCCCCCACCCGTGAGTGGTTAGCGTTGTCATAGCAACGCTAACCACTCACGGCTCAGTGCCCGACCAGGAGCAGCAGCTGCAGCTCGCCGACCACCGCGCCGAGGATGCCGCCGACCAGGATCAGCTTCCACTCGTCCTGCCGGAACGCCGGGCGCAGCACCGACTCGAACTCCTCCGGGGTGAGCGCGCGCATCGCGCCGGCCACGGTGTGCTCGACGGCCAGGGCGTCGCGCGCGTAGGCCATCGCGGGGGCCATCGCGGCGGGCGCCTCGGCCAGGACGCGGGCGGCGATGTCCGCCTTGAGCCGGCGGTAGCGGTGCGAGCCGACGGTGAGCACCACCAACGGCAGGGCCGGCCCGAGCTGGCGGTCCACCACCCGAGACACGTGCCGCTGCACCAGCCCGATCAGCCGGTCCGACTTGGGGCCGGTGAGCAGCGCCGCCACGATCTTGGGCGCGGTCAGCACCTCGTCCGCGACCACCCGCCCGTAGTCGGTGGCCACCTCGGTGCGCCGCTTCTGGAACAGCCCCTGCCAGCGGAACACGCCGAGGAACCGCCGCTCCTCGCGCGGGTAGAAGATCATCTTCAGCGCCAGCCAGTCCGTGCTCAGCCCGACGATCGCGCCGAAGACCGGCATCACCAGCGGCTCGTGGGTGAGCGACCAGACCGCCGCCTGCAACAGCCCGATGATCAGCCCGAAGTACAGCCCGCTGCGCGCGATGAACCGCAGCTCCGGCTGGCCCACGTCCTTGACCAGCCGGTTCAGCACGCCACGGTCGCCGGCCAGGTTCCGCAGCGCCATGTCCCTGGTGTCCAGGTAGGCCTCGGGGTTGCGCGCGAGGTCGGCCAGCAGCTCGGCCACCGCCTCCGGCGCCTGCTCCGCGACCTGCTCCAGCAGCCGCCGCCGGGCCCGCTCCGGCAGCGCGTCCCACAGCCGGGGCTGGTACCTGGTCATCAGGTCGGTGCCGATCTCGGTCACCGCCCGGCGCAGCGGCTCGCGCAGCTCCTCGGTGATCCGGCCCGGGTCCACCCTGGCCAGGATCTTGCCCGGATCGATCAGGCGCCCGAGCAGCAGGTTCACCGCGACGCTGCCGATGCGCCCCACGTTGCGCGGGATCACGCCCTGCCAGCCCAGGAACGGCCGCACGCCCACAAACTCCACCGGCCGGAACATCATCTCGATGGCCACCAGCTTGGTGACGTATCCGATGAACGCGGCGAGCAGCGGCATCGACAGAACGGTCAGCCAGCTCACCCGATCCCCCGGTCGGTCACCCCGTCATCTTGCCGGACCGCTGGGTGGCCCGGGCGCGAACGGTCGGGGTCTGGGACGGCGTTCGCGCCCGGGCCTGCTCGGCGGCCTGCGAGCGGGCCTTCTCGAAGCCGACGTTGACGATCCACTGGTACCGGATCCGGCCGTCCGGCAGGCGGCGGAACACCGGCTCGCCGACGTCCCGGCGCAGCCGCCGCACCTCGACGGTGACCAGCGACAACCACAACGACTGGGCGGCGAGCCCGAACACGGCGGCGAATGCGTCGACGGTCATGCGCGGCCTCCGGCCCTGGTGGCGGTATGGTGGAGACTCTATCACGCTATCTCGTAATTGCGAGAAGGAGATGGGTATGGCGACGCCGACGGTGCGCAAGCTCCAGCTCGGGCACGAGCTGCGCCGGCTGCGGGAGGCGGCCAGGCTCACCCCCGCCGACGCCGCCCGCGCCCTGGCGTGCACCACGGCGAAGATCAGCCGCCTGGAGTCCGGCGAGAACGCGATCAGCCTCGGCGACCTGAAACTGCTGCTGGAGCTGTACGAGGACGGCCCCGAGCACCGGACGTGGATGATCGAGCTGTCCAGGGACAATCGCCGCCGGCGCCGCTGGACCGGGCACTGGGCCGCCGTTCCGGAGTGGTTCCGCACGTTCGTCGACCTGGAACGGGACGCCGAAGACATCCGGATCGTGGCGTCCGAGGTGATCCCCGGCCTGCTCCAGACCGAGGCGTACATGCGCGCGCTGTTCGAGACGGGGTCGGCAATTGGCGGCCCGACGGACGTCGAAAGCTCGATCAAGACGCGGCTCGAGCGTCAGGCCCTCCTCGACAAGGACGACCCACCGATGCTGAGCATCATCCTGTCCGAGTCCTGCGTGCGCCGGATGGTCGGCGACCGGGCGCTGATGGCCGAACAACTGGAGCACGTGGCCACCATGGCCGGCCGCCGTCGCATTCAGCTGCAATTGCATCCGTTCGACGGTGAAACGACAGTCGTTTTGAAACGTTTCATAATGATCCGGGTACGGACCCTGGGCGGCGACGCGTTACCGTTCGCCTACTGCGAGGACCCGGACGACGCCCGCTACATCGACGATCCGAGGGCGCTTCGGATCTACGAGTCACTGTGGGGCGCGCTGCAGGCTGCGGCGCTCGGACCAGGTGAAACCCGGAGTAGGCTGCGGGAGATGGCCGGTCGGCTCGCGGAAGGTTCTGTCGATGACCACGGATGACTTCGCCGACGCGACCTGGTTCAAGAGCAGCCGCTCGGACGAGAATGTGGCCGAATGTGTCGAGGTCGCCGTGCTTCCCGGCCGAGTCGGAGTCCGCGACTCCAAGGCTCACGGCCACGGCCCCGTCCTGACGTTCCCGCCCGCCCAGTGGCGCGCCTTCGTGACCGCCGTACTCACCGACAAGCTCACCCCGCGCTAGGCCACCGTTTGGGCAGGTCAGAGGCCGTGAGTGGTTAGCGGTGCCATAGCACCTCTAACCACTCACGGGTGGTGAGCTGGGGGTTCCCGGCCTGTGGGGGAAGGCGGTGCGGCGCGTCTCGTAGAGCATCAGTGCGGCGGCCACCGCCAGGTTCAGCGACTCGGCGGTGCCCACCATCGGGATCCGCACGCACGTGTCGGCGGCTTTGAGCAGCTCGTCCGGCAGCCCTTCGCCCTCGCTGCCCAACAGCACGGCCAGCGGCGGGCGGTAGGTCACCGACCAGTGCGCGCGCTCGGCGTACCCGGAGGCGGCCACCACGTCGACGGCCCGCTCGCGCGCCCAGGCCAGGAACGCGTCCGCGCCGGCGGCCGCGATCGGCACCGCGAACAGCGAGCCCATGCTCGCCTTCACGGCGGCGGGCGCGAACGGGTCGGTGGTCTCGCCCAGCAGGATCACCCCGGCCGCGCCGGCGGCGTCGGCGGTTCGGATCACGGTGCCCAGGTTCCCGGGGTTGCCGACGTCGTGCAGCGCCACGAACACCGCGTCCGGCGGCACCGGCAGCTCGCCCAGCGTGGACGTCCGCGCCCGCACCACGGCGAACAGGCCGGGCGGGCGGTCACGGTCGGTCAGCCTGGCCGCCAGCTCCGCGCTCAGCTCGGCCACCCGGGTGCCGTCCGCGCGCCGCCGCGCCACCATCGGCTCGGCGGACGCCGGCAGGTGCTCGGGCACCACCAGCAGCGTCTCGATCTCCCAGCCGGCCTCCACCGCGCGCCAGACCGGCTGCACGCCCTCCACCACGAACGCACCCTCGCGGCGTCGCCCTTTCCGGTCCGTCAAGGCCCGAACCCGTTTGACCAGCGGGTTGGCCGCGCTCGTGATCAACTCCGGTGGACTCATCGCGGCACCAATCTAACTACCGGCGCGCGGAGGGCTTTACTAGCGTGGGACACAGGCACCCCCGAAGGAGCTTTCATGGCCCAGTCCGACTCCTCCCCCAGCACACCGGCCAAGACGGCGCGGCCCAAGACCTCGCGCGCCAAGACGAAGAAGCCGCCCGAGCCCGCGCCGGTGGACGTGGTCACCGAGTTCCTGGCCGCCCTGGAGCGCCTGGACACCGACGCCGCGCTGGCCCTGCTCTCCGACGACGTCGTCTACCAGAACGTCTCGCTGCCCGAGGCCCGCGGCCGCGATGCGGTGGGCAAACAGCTCGCGCTGCTCAACCGCTACGCCACCGGGTTCAGGGCGATCAACCACCGGATCGTCGGTGACGGCCGCACGGTGCTGACCGAGCGCACCGACATCATCGAGATCCGCCGGGTGCGCGCGGCGTTCTGGGTGTGCGGGCGGTTCGAGGTCACCGACGGGAAGATCACCGAGTGGCGCGACTACTTCGACTGGGCGAACGTACTGGCCGGGTTCGCCGCCGGCGCCGGGAAGGCCGTGCTCGGCCTGCTCCGCCGCGCCCGCTGACGCTCGCGGTCAGTCCGGCAGCCGCTCGCCGCTGGTCGGGTGGAAAGCGTGCGTGCGCCCCTGGCCGCGCAGCCCGACCCGGACGGTCTCGCCGAACGCCGGGATCTCCGCGCCCGGCGTGCGCACGATGACCCGTTTCGGCTCCGAACCGATCCGGGCCTCGCCGTACACGAACGCGTCCGCGCCCAGCTCCTCCACCAGCTCCACCGTCATCGAAAGGCCCGGCTCGTCCGCCCCGACCAGCCGCAGCGCCTCCGGCCGGATGCCCAGCGTCACCTCGCTGAGCCCTTCGGCGCGCGCCGCGTCCACGGTGGCCCGGGACAGTGGCACCGCCAGCCCGTCCAGCTCGACGCCGCCGTCGGACAGTGGCACGGCGGTCAGGTTCATCGCGGGCGAGCCGATGAAGCCGGCCACGAACGTGTTCACCGGCCGGTCGTAGAGCTCCCTCGGCGTGGCGCACTGCTGCAGCACGCCGTCCTGCAGCACCGCCACCCGGTGGCCCATGGTCATCGCCTCGACCTGGTCGTGGGTCACGTAGATCGTGGTGGTGCGCAGCCGGGTCTGCAGCGCGGTGATGTTCGCCCTGGTCTCCACCCGGAGCTTGGCGTCCAGGTTGGACAGCGGCTCGTCCATCAGGAACACGCTCGGCTCGCGCACGATCGCCCGGCCCATCGCCACCCGCTGGCGCTGCCCGCCGGACAGCGCGCGCGGGCGGCGGTCCAGGTACGGGGTCAGGTCGAGCATCCGCGCGGCCTCGGCGACCCGCTCGGCGATCTCGGCCTTGGGCCGATGCTTGAGCTTGAGCGCGAACGCCATGTTCTCCGCGACGGTCATGTGCGGATACAGCGCGTAGGACTGGAACACCATCGCGATGTCCCGTTCCTTGGGCGGCATGGACGTGACGTCCCGGCCACCGATGCTGATCGCGCCCTCGTCGACGTCCTCCAGCCCCGCGAGCATCCGCAGCGCCGTGGACTTGCCGGAACCCGACGGGCCGACCAGCACCAGGAACTCACCGTCGGTGATGTCCAGGCTGAGCTTGTCGACGGCGCGCACGGGCGGGGAACCTGGGAAGAGCCGGGAAGCGTCCCGGTAGCTGACCTCGGCCATCCCGGATCATCCTGGCATCTCGCCGCCCGCTTGGGCAGACCTCGGACGAAAAAGAGTCAGCGGAAAAGGCGGCGCAGCAACACCAGCACCACCAGTACAACGATCCCGATCAAGGCGAACTTGATTTTGGGGTCGGACAGCTTGGCGTGTGCCGACTCGTTGACGTCCTCGACCAGCCGCTTCGGGTTGGCCCTTTCGGCAAGCTCATCCAGGGTGCCCGCGAGCGCCGTGCGAGCGTCCTCGATCTCGCGCTGGATGGTGTCCGGGTCGCGTGCCACGACTCCTCCTCGCCTCGAAACGCGCGCGGGACGCGCGCAGGGACCAACGGTAGATCACCCTTTCGTCTGTCGGTGAGCCAGCCGGCCTTCCGCTCACTCGAAACGCGGATAGGCTTTGGACGTGGACGCGGACGAGATTCGTAAGCAGGGCAAAGAGCTCGCCGACAAACTGCGCCACGGCGCGGGCGAGCAGGTCGCCCAGCACGAAGACAAGATCAAGGAAACGATCGGCAAGGTCGTCGACTTCGTCAACGCCAAGACCGACGGCAAGTACGCCGAGCAGGTCGGCAAGGCGGCGAGCTTCGTCGAGCACGGGGTGCACCGGTTGGCCGAGGAGGGCCGCCCGGCCGACCAGCCGGAGGCCACCTCGACGGCGGAGGGCACGGCGGGCGCCGAGAAGCCGGCGACCGGGACATCGACACCCGAGGCGCCGGGGCGGACCGACACCGCCCCACCCGAGACGTCCACGCCCGAGACCTCGCCGTCCGGTACGCCGACGCCTGAGACGCCGAAGCCTCAGACGTCCGCATCCGAGACACCGAGTGCGGAGACGGCGGCGGCCGACGACACTCCCGGCGAGAGCGGCGGCGGGTCGACCCGGGGCGGGACCGGCTCGGGCTCGGATGCGCCGTCGACCGGCTGATCGGGGCAGCGGTAGCGTCGGGGCATGACCTCCCGCCTCGAGCCCGGTGACCCGGCGCCCGGTTTCACGCTGCCCGACGCCGACGGCAAGCCCGTGTCGCTCGCCGATTACAAGGGCCGCCGGGTGATCCTCTACGCCTACCCGGCCGCCAGCACGCCGGGCTGCACCAAGCAGGCCTGCGACTTCCGCGACAACCTCGCCGAGCTCAACGACGCCGGCCTGGACGTCATCGGCATCTCGCCGGACAAGCCGGCCAAGCTGGCCACCTTCCGCGACGCTGAGGGCCTGACGTTCCCGCTGGTCTCCGACCCGGACAAGGCGGTGCTCACGGAGTACGGCGCGTTCGGCGAGAAGCAGATGTACGGCAAGACGGTCACCGGCGTCATCCGCTCCACGTTCGTGATCGACCCGGACGGAAAGATCGAGCACGCGCTTTACAACGTGCGCGCCACCGGTCACGTCGCCAAGCTGCGCAAGGACCTGAAGCTCTGAGCGCGGGTGCCGGCGGCGGGATTCGAACCCGCACTGGCTAGGACCTAAACCTAGTGCCTCCTGCCAATTGGGCTACGCCGGCGCGAGGGTCAGAATACCCAGCCGGGCCGGTCACCCCACGGCCGCTTCCCGCTCGCCCGGGCGCAGCGCCCCGTGCAGGAACAGGTCGACGGCACCGTTGACGTCGAGCACCGGCTCGTTCTCCGACCACCCGGGCGAGCGGGACAGCGCCATCACGACGAAACCGAACCACGAGGCCAGCGTGTACGCGGGCAGGCGGAGCCGGTCGCTGTCCGGTTCGAGCAGCTCGGCGAGCGCGGCCGAAGTGGCGGTGAGCGACTCCTCCCGGCTGTTCTCCGGGGCCGGCGGTTCCGGCCGCTCGCGCTGCAGCGCCCCGGAGGCGTACAGCGCGCCCACCACGGCGCCCATCCGTCCCAGGTAGGCGGTCAGCGCGTCGGCGGCCTGCACCAACCGCTCGCGCAGCGGGTCGTCCAGGGAGATCGACGCGAGCTCGGTGAGCATCCGGTCCGGGCGGATTGCCTCGGCGACGCAGGCCCGCAGCAACGTGTCCTTGTCCTCGAACGCCCGGAAGATCGTCGCCTCCCCGATGCCGGCGGCGCGCGCGATCTGCTGCGTGGAGACGCTGGAGCCGTACTCCGCGACCAGCGGGAGGGCGACCTGGACGATCATGTCCCGGCGCTGCTCGGGGCTCATGCCCGGGGCGCGCTTCCTCGGTGGGTTCATGGCGTCCACCATACCGGAGTGAGTTCTCACTCCGTCATGTCGTCGGCTTTATGCAGAAGTAATCCTTACGAATTTCCTTCAGAAACATCCGCTTGTCCTTGATGGTTCGTCCTATCACGCTGAACGCCATGACAACCACCGAGCTGTCCACACGCCCGCAGGCCGGTCCGGTCGCGGCCTACACCGCCCGGTTCGACCCACGCCTGCTCGCCGCGGTGGGCAGCCTGTGCGTGGCGTTGTCCTCGACGTTCATCAAGGTCTCCGGGGCGAGCGGGGCGACCAGTTCGTTCTGGCGCTGCCTGGTGGCGCTGCCGCCGCTGGCGCTGCTCGCCCTCGCCGAGGCTCGGCGCACCGGCGTCCGCGCGAAGGTCAGGCTGCCGCTCGTGGCCGGGCTCGGGCTCGGGCTGGACATGGTGCTGTGGGGCGAGGCCATCCCGAGGGTCGGCGCCGGCGTCGCCACTGTGCTGCTGTCGGTCCAGGTGGTGATCGTGCCGGTGCTGGCGCTGCTGTTCCTGTCCGAACGGCCGGGGCGGCGGTTCGTGTTCACCACCCCGGTGCTGCTCGGCGGCATCGTGCTGGCGGGCGGGTTCGCCGGCACCGCCGTCACGGGTGCCGACCCGTTCGTGGGAGCGCTCGCCGCGCTCGCGGCCGGCGCCGGGTACTCCGTCTATCTGCTCCTGCTGCGGGTCGGCGGCGGATCCTCGACCCAGGTGCGTTCGTTGCTGCTGGCGACGTTGTCGGCGGGCGCCGTTGCCGTGGCGGTTGGCCTTCCGTCCCACCGGCTCGACCTCGCGCCCGGCTGGCCGACCCTCGGGTGGCTGGTGGCGCTGGGCGTGATCAGCCAGGTCGCCGGGTGGCTGCTGATCGCCGGTGCGCTGCCGAGGATGTCGGCCGCCACGGGCGCGACGCTGATGCTGCTGGAGCCGGTCGCGGCGGTCGGGTTCGGGGTCGTGCTGCTGGGCGAGCGGCCGAGCCCGTTGCAGCTGATCGGCTGCGCGGTCGTGATCGCCGCGGTCTGCTTCGCCGGCCGCGGCCGGCCGGTGGGCGACCCCGCGGTGCCGGGCGGCCTTCTCAACGGCTCGCCGACGTTTCCTCGCCGGGTGCGGGGTGCCGCCCAGGCCCTCCTCGGCCGGTTCGCCCGCCGTGCGGCGCCTGGCCCGATCCCGCCGCCGAGTCGGGGATACTGCTGACGTGAGCCTCCCGATCCCGAGCCTGCTGGTGCCGTTCCTGGTGGTCGTCGCGGTCATCACGATCACGCCCGGCCCGGACATGGCGCTGATGCTGCGCAACGGAGCGCGCGGCGGCGTCCGGTTCGCCTGGTACACCGGGTTGGGCTGCTGTACCGGGATTGCGATGCACGCGTGCGCGGCCGTGCTCGGGCTGTCCGCGCTGCTGGCGGCGTCGGCGACGGCGTTCACGGTGGTCAAGCTCGTCGGGGCGGTGTACCTGGGGTGGTTGGGGGTGTCCGCGCTGTGGCACAGCAGGCCGCGCGGACTCCGTACCCGCCACCGCCCGCACGGCCCGCTCCGTCCGCACCCGAGACAGACCGACCGTCGGTCGGTCTCCGACGACGCGCCCGCCGCGACGCCGGCCAGGCCATTTCGGCGGCGCGACGGCTACCGCCAGGGGCTGCTCACCAACCTGTTCAACCCCAAGATCGCGTTGCTGTTCCTCACCCTGCTGCCGCAGTTCGTCGCCGGCGGCGAGCCCAGGGCCACCACCTCGGCGGTGCTGGCCACGGTGTTCCTGCTGGTCGCGGTGCTCTGGTGCCGGCTGTTCTCGCTGGCGGCGGGCGGGCTGGCCGGCGTGCTGGCCAGGCCGGCGGTACGCACCGCGCTGGAACGCGTGACCGGGGTGGCGCTGCTCGGCCTCGGCGTGCGGGTCGCCGCCGACCGCTCCTAGTCTGTGATCATGCCGTCGGAGTTCGATCAGGGTCTGCTCGCCCCGGTCTGGGCAGGCAGCCTCGCCGAGGCCCGCACCGGGGACGCGGCGCTGGTCCGCGCGCTGCTGGACGCCGAGGTCGCGCTGGCCACAGCGCTGGTCACCGCCGGCCTGGCGCCGGCCCGGTCCGCCGACGTGATCACCCGGGTGGCCGCCGAGCTGCGCCCCGACCCCCGCGAGCTGGCGCTGGCCGCCCGCGCCGGAGGGAACCCGGTAATCCCGCTGGTCCGCGAGCTGCGGGCGGCGGTGTCCTCCGCCGACGAGGACGCCGCGGTCTGGGTCCACCGGGGTGCCACCAGCCAGGACATCCTGGACACCGCGCTGGTCACGGTGTCAGCCCGGGTGTTGGACGACGCGCTGCTGCCCGCGTTGGCCACCGCCGCCGACGCCGCGGCCGCCCAGGCCGCCGCGCACCGAACCACCGCGATCGCCGGCCGCACGCTCACCCAGCACGCGGTGCCCACCACGTTCGGCGCCAAGGCGGCCGGCTGGCTGTCCGGGCTGCTGGACGCCGAGCAACGCTGCCGCGAGGTGCGCGCCCGGCTGCCCGCCCAGTTCGGCGGCGCGGCCGGGACGCTGGCCGCGCTGGGCGAGCCGACCGGGGGCCTGGCCGTCGGCGAGGCGTTCGCCGCCGCGTGCGGGCTGGCGTACCGGGAGACGCCGTGGCACACCGTCCGCACTCCGGTCGCCGAGCTGGCCGCCGCGCTCGCACTCGCCGCCGGGGCGTGCGGCAAGCCCGCGCTGGACGTCACAGTGCTGGCCCAGTCCGAGCTCGGCGAGGTCGCCGGCGACCCGGGCGGGGAGTCCTCGGCGATGCCGCAGAAGCGCAACCCGGTGACCGCCGTGCTCGTCGTGGCCGCCGCAAGAGAAGCACCGTCCGCGCTCGCCGCCGTCCACCTGGGCCTGCTCGCGGAGAACGAGCGCCCGGCCGGGGCGTGGCACGCCGAGTGGCAACCGTGGCGTTCGCTGCTGCGGCTGGCCGGCGGCGCGGCGGAGGCCACCGCGCGCCTGCTCACCGAGCTGCGCCCGGACCCCGCCGCGATGACCGAGACCATCCGGCGCGCCGAGGGCAGCCTGCTGGCCGAGCGGCTGGCCGGCGCGCTGCGGCCGACCCTGGGCACCGGCGCGGCGGCGGCCGTCCGGGAGGCGGCGCTGGCCGGCCGGCTGCCCGAGCTGCTCGCCGAGCACGGTGTGGACGATCCGGCCGGGTACCTGGGCGCGGCGCCGAAGTTCGTGGACCGCGCGCTGGCGCGGTACGCACGTCAGACGGGAAGGGAACCGCATGGAGCTTGATCCGGACGGCCTCGCGGTGCGCCGCGAGGTGCTCGGGCCCGAGTACGTGGACGCCGCGGTGGCCCGCGCCGACGAGTTCACCTCGGAGTTCCAGGAGCTGATCACGCGGTACGCCTGGGGGACGATCTGGACGCGCCCGGGCCTGGACCGGCGGATGCGCAGTGCGATCACGCTGACGGCGCTGGTCGCGGGCGGGCATACGGACGAGCTGGCGCTGCACGTGCGGGGGGCGCTGCGCAACGGCCTGACCGCCGACGAGATCGCCGAGGTGCTTCTGCAGTCCGCGATCTACTGCGGCGTGCCGGCCGCCAACTCCGCGTTCGCCGTCGCCCGCAAGGTCATCGCCGAAGAAACGGCCCCCTGACCGACGCCGGGCACCCCGCGAAACCGGACGGAACCGATCGCGCACCGCTCGCGTCCATACAAGTAGCCGGCCAGACACCGCCACCAGCGGCGCGACCAGCGAACTCCGGCGGCGGGCACGACCGCCGTCGGAGCGGACGACGCGTACGGTTCCCGGCCCGTTCGGGCGCGGGCCGGGACCACGTGCCCGCCGTTCAGTGGATCACGTGCGCCTACCTGGGGGAGGGGGGAGGGCCCACACACAACCACGACCCACGGCACCCACGCCGCCGCCCCCGCGAGTCACCCCCCGGCCAGCTCCCGCAACGCCGGCAGCAACGCCCGAAACGCCCGCCCCCGGTGCGACGCCGCATCCTTCTCGGCGGCCGACAGCTCCGCCGACGTCCGCTCCTCCCCATCCGGCACGAAGATCGGGTCGTACCCGAACCCCCCCGACCCACGAGGCGCACGAGCCAACCGCCCGCGCCACTCCCCATGCGTCACGGTCGTCGCGCCCTCCGGACTCACCAGCGCCGCCGAACACACGAACGCCGCCCCCCGACGCTCGTCCGGCACATCCGCGACCTGCCCGAGCACGAGCTCCAAGTTCGCGACATCATCCCCATGCCGCCCGGCCCACCGCGCCGACAACACCCCCGGCATGCCGTTCAACGCATCCACCGTCAGCCCGGAGTCATCCGCAACCGACGCCAACCCGCTAGCCCCCACCGCATCCCGCGCCTTCGCCAGCGCATTCTCCGCGAACGTCGCACCGGTCTCCGGCGCCTCCGGATACGGCGCGACATCCCCCAACCCCAGCACCTCGATCTCCAGACCAGGCCCGACCTCACCCAGAATCCGCCTCAGCTCACGCAGCTTGCCCGGGTTGCGGGTGGCCAGCAGCAACTTCATTCCTCGTCGGCCCCGGGCAGCTGCCCCGGATACGGCTCGGCCAGCGCGTCGGCCTGGGCGGTGGCCAGCTTGGCGCAGCCGGCCAGCGCCAGGTCCAGCATGGAGTCCAGCGTCGACCGGGTGAACGTGGCCCCCTCCGCGGTGCCCTGCACCTCGACCAGGGTGCCCACGTCGGTGGCCACCACGTTCATGTCCACCTCGGCCCGGGAGTCCTCGTCGTAAGGAAGATCCAGCCGCACCCGTCCGTCCACCACCCCGACGCTGACCGCCGCGATCTGGCAGGACAGCGGCTTCGGGTCGTTGAGCATGCCGGCCGCGCCCAGCCAGGTCACCGCGTCGGCCAACGCCACATAGCCGCCGGTGATCGCCGCGGTGCGGGTGCCGCCGTCGGCCTGCAGCACGTCGCAGTCGATGGCGATGGTGTTCTCGCCGATCGCGGCCAGGTCGATGCAGGCACGCAGCGAGCGGCCGATCAGCCGGCTGATCTCGTGGGTGCGCCCGCCGATCCGCCCGCGCACCGACTCCCGGTCGCTTCGGGTGTGGGTGGCCGAGGGCAGCATCGCGTACTCGGCGGTCACCCAGCCCAGCCCGGAGCCCTTGCGCCAGCGCGGCACGCCGGGCGTCACGCTGGCCGCGCACAGCACCTTGGTCTCGCCGAACGACATCAACACCGAGCCCGCGGGATGCCGCTGGAACCCCCGGACGATCCGAACCGGGCGGAGCTCGTCATCCGCCCTACCGTCTTCTCGTGTCACCGGCCCACCCTACGGCGGCGGCACATCCCACCCCTCCGCACCCACCGTCGCACCACAACATCACCATGCGCAACAGCGGAGATGACGCCAACGTCACTGTGAACCTCGGTGACCCCCCGAGCGTTGGTCCAGGTATGACATTGATCGGCGGACTGCCCGCCCATCCACTGATCGTTCACGGGGTCGTGGTGCTGCTCCCGCTGGCAGCCGTGGGCACGCTGGTGGTCGCGGCCCGGTCGACCTGGCGGCGCAGTCTGGGCGTGCCGGTGTTCCTCATCGCGCTGCTCGGGGTGGGGCTGGTCCCCATCGCGACCAAGACTGGCGACCAGCTCGAACACGTGCTCGGCGGGACCAACCCGCAGATCCAGGTGCATGAGGCCCGCGCGGACCGACTGCTCCCGTTCGCGTTGATCTTCCTGGTGCTGCTGTTGATCACACTGCTGCTGGGCTGGCGCGCGGACCGCGCCGCCGACACCGGCGACGCCGGCACCGCCCGGACGCAGGCCCGCCTGACCACGACGGCGTCGGTGCTGGCCGCGCTCGCCGGGGTGCTGGTCGCCGGCCTGGTGGTGTGGATCGGCGAAGCCGGCGCCACGTCGGTCTGGGACCACGTGGTGGCCGAGTGACGGCTGTGACGGATAAGACGACTGTGACGACAGGAGACGGCTAGACCCGGTACGTCGCGCCGGCGGTGACCACCTCGACCGGGCCGTCGAACGCCGCCTTGGCCTCGGCGAGCAGGTCGGCCGGGTCGTACCACACCTGCACGTGGGTGAGCAGCAGCCGGCCGACCCCGGCGGCGGCCGCGTGCTCGCCTGCCTCCCGCCCGGACAGGTGCACCCCCGGCGGGCGCGGCCCGGTGTGCGGCCAGGTGGCCTCGCAGAGCAGCAGGTCCGCGCCCCGGGCCAGCTCGACCAGCGCGTCGCAGGCCCCGGTGTCGCCGCTGTAGACCAGGCTGCGCCCGCCGTGCTCCAGGCGCACCGCGTAGGACTCGCAGGGATGCACCGTCCGGCACGCCCGCAGCGCGCAGCCACCCACCGACACGCGCAGCCGTTCGGAAAGCTCCCGGAACTCGAAAACGTCGGAGAGGTCCTCCTCGGCGCGCTCGGCCGCCGACGCCGAGCACAGCGCGCCCAGCCGGTCCGCCGTCTCGAGCGGTCCGTAGACCGGCAGCCGCCGGGCGGTGGGCGGGTACGGCGGCGTCGGGTGGTAGCGGCGGTACACCACCAGCGACGCGACGTCGGCGCAGTGGTCCGGGTGCAGGTGCGAGAGCAGCAGCGCGTCCAGGTCGAACGGATCCACATAACGGTGCAGCGCACCCAGGGTGCCGTTGCCGAGGTCGAGCCCGAGCGCGTGATCGTCCATCCGTACCAGGTAGCCCGACGACGGCGAGTCCGGTCCCGGTCCGCTGCCCGAGCAGCCCAGCACGGTGAGTTCCATGGCGGACATCTTGCCCGCACCCGGCCGCTTTGGCCCGATATCTCAGTGGTCAGCCGGCCCGAGGCGACGCCCGGTCCGGAACAGCCACAGCAGCCCCAGCACCGGCAGCACCAACGGCACCCAGCCGTACCCGGCGCCGTACCCCGACCACACCGTGGCGCGCGGGAACGCCACCGGGTCGAACACGCTCAGCGAGCCGACCACCAGCACCCCGACCAGCTCGACCAACACCGCGGTCCAGGCCAGCCGCCGCGCCCCCGGGCCGGACCGGGCGAGCCCGACGGTGGCCAGGATGTACACCACGCCGGAGAACGCGGACAGCAGGTACGCCACCGGCGCCTCGGAGAACCGCGTGGCCAGCTGCACCCCGGCCCGGGCGGTGGCGGCCAGCGCGAACACCGCGTACACCGCGATCAACGCCCGCCCCGGCCCGGTCGCGGTGGGCCGCGCCTCAGCCACCGGCACCGCCCCACAACGAGAGCAGCCGCAGCACCGCCACCCCGACCGCGACCGAGCCCACCGCGATCACCGTGCCGCCCCACCGGTTCGGCGGCTCCGCGCGGGCGAACTGCAGCGCGATCGGCAGCACGCACACCGAGACCAGCAGGTAGATCAGGAACGTGGACGTCTCCGCCGGCCGCGCCCCGCCGAACACCCGGGCGGCGCCGATCAGCGCCTGCGCCACCAGCACCGCCTCGACCGCGCCGGCGGCCAGCACGTGCTCCCGCCCCGGCGGGCGCGCCAGCACGGTGCTGACCAACCCGAAGATCGCCAACGCCCCGGTCAGCACCAGCGCGACGACCGCCAACGAGTGGATCACGAAGCGGACGATACCCGCCCGGGCTCAGGCGCCACCGAACGCGGCGGGCACCGCGACCGGCCCGATCTCCGGCCCGAGGAAGCGCCGGCCCAGCCGGCGGAACGGCTCCGGGTCCCCGGTGGCCAGGAACTCGTGCCCGCGCTCCGGCTCCTCCGCCGGCTCGCGCAGCAGCTCCAGCTCGGAGAGCACGCGGAGTACGTCCTTGGCGGTCTCCTCCGCGCTGGACACCAGGGTGACCTCCGGCCCGAGCGCGAGCTGCAGCACGCCGGACAGCAGCGGATAGTGCGTGCAGCCCAGCACCACGGTGTCCACCTCGGCGCGCTGCAGCGGCTCCAGGTAGCTCTGCGCCAGCCCGAGCACCTGCCGCCCGCTGGTCATGCCGCGCTCCACGAAGTCCACGAACCGGGGGCAGGCCACCGGCACCACCTCGACGTCGCGCGCGCCGGCGAACGTGTCGGTGTAGGCGCCGGACCGGATGGTCACCTCGGTCCCGAGCACCCCGATCCGGCCGTTGCGGGTGGCCGCCACCGCGCGCCGCACCGCCGGCCTGATCACCTCGACCACCGGCACCGGATACCGCTCACGGGCGTCCATCAGGCACGCCGACGACGCCGCGTTGCACGCGATGACCAGCATCTTCACCCCGCGCCCCAGCAGCTCGTCGCCGAGCGCGAGCGACAGCCGGCGCACCTCGGCGACCGGCCGGGGCCCGTACGGGTTGTGCGCGGTGTCGCCCAGGTACACCAGCCGCTCGGCGGGCAGCTGGTCGATCACCGCGCGGGCCACCGTCAGCCCGCCGACCCCGGAGTCGAACACCCCGATCGGCGCGTCCACCGGCAGCTCACGGAAGCTCTCCGACCGCCGCACCCACGGCCTCACCACACCACGCCCCTCCGCACACCGCCCGCTCGTCCCGGTCCGAACGGCCAGTATGACGGCCTCAGCGTGGCAGCACCGGGCCGCCCGCGCCGGACCATCCGCCCGGCGACGGCCCTGGTCCGGCCGGTCCGTACCCGCCGCCCTCCGCGCCCGGGCCGCCGGGACCGACCTCGCGCCGCGCCCGCCGCCGGTCCGCGCCGGCCACCAACCGGGCCGCCAGCACCCCGGCCAGCGCGCCGCACAGGTGCGCCTGCCAGGACACCCCCGGCGTGCCCGGCAGCACCCCCCAGAGGATGCCGCCCCAGAAGAAGAACAGCACCAGCCCCAGCACGATCTGCTTGCCGCTGCGCGCGAAGAACCCTCTGACCAGCAGGAACACCAACCAGCCGAAGATCACCCCGGAAGCGCCGATGGTGGACGCGTCGCTCGGGCCGATCAGCCACACGCCCATCCCGCCGAGCAGCCAGATGGTCGCGGTGACCGCGATGAACTGGCGTATCCCGCCGGCCATGGCCAGGAAGCCGAAGGCCAGGAACGGCAGCGTGTTGCCGGCCAGGTGGTCCCAGTTGGCGTGCAGCAGCGGCGAGAACACCACGCCGTCGAGGTGGTCGACGTTGCGGGAGACGATGCCGCCCGCGCGGTCCAGCATCCCGCCGGTGCCCTGGTCGACGGCCTCGATGACGTAGAGCAGGAACGTGAACACCGCCATGGCCACGGCGGCGGCGAACGGCCTGGCCGGGAGCACCCTGGCGACCGAACGGCTGGATGACGACCGGAGTGGGCTCACCATGGTTTCGAGGCTACGCGAGCGCGGGCGCCATGGGACCAACGAATAATCAGGCCCAGAGCTGGCCGTCCAGGGCGCGCGCGCTCTCGTCCAGGTCGCCGGAGTAGGCGCCGGTGGACAGGTACTTCCAGCCGGCGTCGGCCACCACGAGCACGATGTCGGCGCGCTCGGCGCCGCCGGCCGCCTTCTCCGCGACCGCCAGCGCGGCGTGCAGCACCCCGCCGGTGGAGATGCCGGCGAAGATGCCCTCCTTCTCCACCAGCTCGCGGGTGCGGCGCAGCGCGTCGCGGCTGCCCACCGAGTACCGGCCGGTGAGCACCTCGGGGTCGTACAGCTCGGGCACGAAGCCCTCGTCCAGGTTGCGCAGCCCGTACACCAGCTCGCCGTACCGGGGCTCGGCGGCCACGATCTGCACGTCCGGCTTGTGTTCACGCAGGTAGCGGCCGGTACCGACCAGCGTGCCGGTGGTGCCCAGGCCGGCCACGAAGTGGGTCACGGTGGGCAGGTCGCGCAGGATCTCCGGCCCGGTGGTGCGGTAGTGCGCGAGCGCGTTCTCCGGGTTGCCGTACTGGTAGAGCATGACCCAGTCCGGGTGCTCGGCGGCCAGCTTCTTGGCCACCGCGACGGCCTGGTTCGACCCGCCGGCCGCCGGCGAGGAGATGATCTCCGCGCCGTACATCTCCAGCAGCGTCCGCCGCTCCTCGGAGGTGTTCTCCGGCATCACGCAGACCAGCCGGTAGCCCTTCAGCTTGGCCGCCATGGCCAGCGAGATGCCGGTGTTGCCCGAGGTCGGCTCCAGCACCGTGCAGCCCGGCCGCAGCCGCCCGTCCGCCTCCGCCGCCTCGATCATGGCCAGCGCCGGCCGGTCCTTGATCGATCCGGTCGGGTTGCGGTCCTCCAGCTTGGCCCACAGCCGCACGTGCTCGGCCGGGGCGAAGGACGGCAGCCCCACCAGCGGGGTGTCGCCCACGGCGGCCAGCAGCGAGTCGTAGCGCGCCATCAGGCTCAGGCCCCTCCGGCCACCGCTGGCAAGATCGTCACGGCGTCGCCGTCCGCGACCGGAGCGTCGAGGCCGCCGGCGAAGCGGACGTCCTCGTCGTTGACGTAGATGTTCACGAACCGATGCAGCGAACCGTCCTTGACCAGGCGGTTCTTGATGCCGCCGTGCCGCGAGTCCAGGTCCGAGATGATCTCGGAGACGGTGCTGCCCTTCGCCTCGACGGACTTCTCGCCGCCGGTGTGGGTGCGCAGGATGGTGGGAATCGAAACGGTGACGGCCATGGGTCCTCCTCGTGGTGCGGCCGGGCCGGGAACTGGCGAGCCGGTGGAGACGTCACGACGGGGCCGGATGGATAGAGCGCCCCGCGCCGCGACGCCGGTCAGCGACAGTCGGGGACGTCGTCGGCGCCGGTGTGGGAGAACATGTAGCTCTCGACCACGTCGACCGGCTCCTCGGTGACCTCACCGTCGACGATGCGGAACGACCGGAACTTCGGCTCGATGGCGGGGTTGGTGGCCACCAGCACGTAGTGGGCCTCGGGATACCCGGCGATCTTGACGTCGGTGCGCGAGGGGTAGGCCTCGGTCTCGGTGTGCGAGTGGTAGATCACCACCCGCTCCTCGTCGCGGCTCTCCAGCTCGCGGTGCAGCCGCAGGTCCTCGCCCGAGTCGAACTGGTAGAACGTCGGTGACCGGGCCGCGTTCGTCATCGGGATGAACCGCTCCGGGCGGTCCGACCCGGCGGGCCCGGCGATCACGCCGCAGGCCTCGTCGGGATGGTCCCGACGGGCGTGCGCAACGATCTCGTCCACGAGATCCTTCCGGATCACCAGCACCTGTACAGGGTACGGGCACTCCGCCGAGGTGCGCACGCGATGCGCGCCACTCCCAGGACCGCTAGGCCCGCCGCTACCCAACGCCGGCCCCGACCGGTTCGCGGCGCGCGTCGTACTCGGCCCGCGCCGTCTCCACCTCGGCCATGTGCCGGTACGCCCAGCCGTTGATCGTGCTCAGCAGGTCGACCAGCGAGCGCCCGAGCGGGGTCAGCCGGTAGTCCACCCGCACCGGGACGGCCGGCGTGACGGCCCGCTCCAGCAGCCCGTCGCGCTCCAGCGCGCGCAGCGTCTGGGTGAGCATCTTCTGGCTCGCGCCCGGCACCTCGCGGGACAGCTCGCCGTAGCGGCGCCCGCCGTCCGCGAGCGTGACCAGCACCAGGCTCGCCCACTTGTCGCTGAGCCGGCCGAGCAGCCGTTGCGTCGGGCAGGTCCGCACGTACTCCTGGTACGCCGCGGCCGCCTCGTGGCGACGCTGCGCGGCGGTGCGGGTCGGCATCCGCTCTCCTTCCGGTGCGGTACGCACTCGCGAGTGCCTTCTTACCAAGGCACACGCCCCGTCCATATGTTCCCGATCGGCGAACACAGTGCCGAGACGAGCAGGAGGAAGCGATATGCGCGCGGTGGTGGTACGGACGTTCGGCGGGCCGGAGGCGTTGGAGGTCGCGGAGGTCCCGACGCCGGTCCCCGGGCCGGGCCAGGTGCGGATCCGGGTACGGGCGGCGGCGGTGAACCCGGTGGACGCGTTCGTCCGCTCCGGGATGGCCACCCAGGTCGGCATGCAGCCGGAGCGCGACGGCGACGTGGGCGTCGGCTGGGACGTGGCCGGCGTGGTGGACGCCCTCGGCGAGCACACGGCGGGGTTCTCGGTCGGTGACGAGGTGATCGGGCTGTCCGACCGGCTGGACGTCCCGACCGGCGGCTACGCCGAGTACCTGGTGCTGGACGCCGGCGCGGTGGCGCGCGCCCCGCGCGGGGTGTCCCCGGAGCTGGCGGCCACGCTGCCGCTCAACGCGCTGACCGCCGCCCAGGCCCTGGACCGGGCCGAGCTGGACGCGGGCCGGACGCTGCTGGTCACCGGGGCGGCCGGCGCGGTCGGCGGGTACGCCGTGCAACTGGCCGCCTCGGACGGCATCCGGGTGCTCGCCACCGCGTCCGCCGCCGACGAAAAGCTGGTCAGAAGCCTCGGCGCCGCCGAGTTCGTCCCCCGAGGCGAACACCTCGCCACCGCCGTCCGCGCCCTCGTCCCGTCCGGGGTAGACGCCGTGATCGACGCCGCCGCCCTCGGCACCCGGGCGCTGGACGCGGTGCGCGGCGGCGGCACGTTCGTCGCCGTGCTGGACGTGGCCGTCCCGAAGCCCCTGCGCGGCACCCGGGTCCGCACCGTCTACGTCCAGGCCGACGGCCGCCGCCTCGCCGACCTGGTAGCCCGCACCGAAACCGGCCGCCTCACCCCGAGAGTGGCCGAGACCTACCCCCTGGACAAGGCCTCCGAAGCCCACCACCGCCTCGCCCAAGGTGGCCTGCGCGGGCGCCTCGTGCTGGTGCCGTGACCGACCCGTGAGTGGCTAGGGCCGCTATGACGGCCCTAGCCACTCACGGGGGTCTACAGCGCGGTCGAACGGGTCTGGACGAGGGCGTCCTGTACGAACGTCAGCCAGTGGTAGACGCTCAGGTGCGCGGCGGCGGTCTCGTCGGGCGGTGGGTCCTCGGGCATGTCCTCGGTCACGCCGAGGGTGGTGCCCACGGCCAGGCGCACGTCGTTCAGGGCGGCCAGCCAGGCGTCGGCCTGTTCCACGGTCAGCTCGGCGCGGCCGCCGTCGGGCGGGCAGGTCTCCAGCACCACGGCCGCGGCCTGGGCCTTCGCCTCGATCAGCTCCGGCTCCCTGGCCGCGCGCAGCATGCCGGACAGCTCGGAGTCCTCCCGGTGGAAGTCCGGCAGCAGCCTGGCCAGCACCGCGTCCTCGGGCGCCCGGGTGTGGCCGGAGCGGATGCCGGTCAGCTCGGCCAGCTCGTCGGCGGGGGCGTCCGCCACCCGGTCGGCCAGCATCGAGCTGACCTGCCCGACCAGGCCGCGCAACAGGCTGGCCTCCTGCTGGTCCAGCACCCCGATCAGGCGCAGCTTCGCGCCCCGCCCTTGTCGTTTCCAGCCGTTCACGAGCGCTGCATGGTGGCCCACAGGCCGGCGGCATGCAGCTTCGCCACGTCGCCCTCGACCTTCTCCCGCGATCCGGAGGAGACCGTCGCACGGCCCTTGTGGTGAACGTCGAGCATCAGCTTCGTCGCCTTGTCCCGGTCGTAGCCGAACAGCTTCTGGAACACGTAGGTCACGTAGGACATCAGGTTGACCGGGTCGTTCCACACGATGGTCTGCCAGGGCACCTCGATGGCACCGGTCTCGTCCGCGACCTGCTCTGCCGACTGGGCAGGCGTGGAAAGTGGTGCGGCCATGTCCCTATGGTGACAGCTCCGGCGCGGGCCGTGCACGCCCGGGCGGGAAATCCGGACCGGTCGTGGCGGGCGATTAGGCTGGCGTTCCATGACCGGTTCCCGGAACGACGGCGCCAGCACGGGGCTGCTCACCGACAGGTACGAGCTGACCATGCTCGCCGCCGCGCTCGCCGACGGCACGGCCGATCGCCGCTGCACGTTCGAGGTGTTCGCCCGCCGGCTGCCGGACGGACGGCGCTACGGCGTGGTGGCCGGCACCGGGCGGCTGCTGGACGCGATCTCCCGGTTCCGGTTCGGCGACGCCGAGCTGGCCCAGCTCGCCGAGACCGGGGTCGTCGGGGCGGACACGCTGGACTGGCTGGCCGGCTACCGGTTCTCCGGCGACATCGACGGCTACCCCGAGGGCGAGCTGTACTTCCCCGGCTCCCCCGTGCTGACGGTGACCGGCACCTTCGCCGAGGCCGTGCTGCTGGAGACGCTGGTGCTGTCGGTGCTCAACCACGACTGCGCGATCGCCTCGGCGGCCGCCCGGATGGTGGGCGCCGCCGGTGGCCGTCCGCTGATCGAGATGGGCTCGCGGCGCACCCACGAGCAGGCCGCGGTGGCCGCCGCCCGCGCCGCCTACCTGGCCGGCTTCGCCAGCACGTCCAACCTGGCGGCCGGCCGCGCGTTCGGCATCCCCACGGCAGGGACGGCGGCGCACGCGTTCGTACTGCTGCACGATGACGAGCAGCGCGCGTTCGCCAGCCAGGTCGCCGCCCAGGGCACCAAGACCACGCTGCTGGTGGACACCTACGACATCCGCCGGGGCGTGGAGCGGGCGGTGGCGGCGGCCGGCACCGAGCTGGGCGCCATCCGGATCGACTCCGGCGACCTGGGCGAGCTGGCCCGCCAGGCCCGCGAGCAGCTCGACGAGCTGGGCGCGCGGGCCACCCGGATCGTGCTCTCCGGCGACCTGGACGAGTACGCCATCGCCGCGCTGCGCGCCGAGCCGGTGGACGCCTACGGGGTGGGCACCGCCCTGGTCACCGGCTCCGGGGCGCCCACCGCCGGGATGGTCTACAAGCTGGTCGAGGTGGAGGGGCGGCCGGTGGCCAAGCGCAGCTCGTCCAAGGAGTCCAAGGGCGGCCACAAGTCCGCGCTGCGCCGCTACAAGCCGACCGGCACCGCCCTGGAGGAGGTCGTCCACCCCGTCACGGACCCGGTGCCGCCCGGCCCGCACGACAGGGTGCTGCCGGTGCCGCTGGTCTCCGCCGGCGAGCCGGTGCCCGGGCTGGACACCCTGGAACAGTCCCGCGAGCGGCTGCGCGCCGCGCTCGTCTCGGTCCCCTGGGAGGGCCTCAAGCTGTCCAGGGGCGAGCCCGCGATCCCGACAGTGTTCTCCTAGGGAGCCCACGATGCGTGCCTTGATCATCGTCGACGTCCAGCTCGACTTCTGCGAGGGCGGCTCGCTGGCGGTGGCCGGCGGCGCCTCGGTGGCCGAGCGGATCAACGCCCGCTCCACCTCCGGCGACTACGCCGAGGTGGTGGCCACCAGGGACTACCACGTCGACCCCGGCGACCACTTCTCCGAGACCCCCGACTTCGTGCGCTCCTGGCCGCCGCACTGCCGGGTCGGCACCGCCGGCGCGGCGTTCCATCCCGCGCTGGACGTGGCGCCGGTGCGGGCGGTGTTCTCCAAGGGCGAGTACACCGCCGCCTACTCCGGCTTCGAGGGCGCCGAGCCCGGCGGCCAGGCGCTCGCCGACTGGCTGCGAGCCCGCGGCATCACCGAGGTCGACGTGGTCGGCATCGCCACCGACCACTGCGTCCGCGCCACCGCCCTGGACGCCGCCCGCGCCAACTTCACCACCACCGTCCTCACCGACCTGACCGCCGGCGTCTCCCCCGACACCACCACCGCCGCCCTCACCGAACTCCGCGCCGCCGGCATCACCGTCGCGTGATCCGCGTGGCACACCCACTCCGTATGCCACACACGCGCTGGAGCAGGTGTGCCGGGTACGAACCGGGTGTGCGGCCCGATCGCGGCACGGGCACGCGGTAGCGTCAGCGGTCGTGCCGAGCCAGCTCACCGCGAACGCCCCGACCCCGACGGAGCTGCCTGGGGTGGATGAGTTGTTGGCCACTGCCGTCGAGGCGGTGGGGGGACAGCCGAGGGACGGGCAGGCGCGGATGGTGCATGCGGTGCGGGATGCGCTGCGGTCGGGGGAGCACCTGGCCGTGCAGGCCGGCACCGGGACCGGGAAGTCGCTGGCGTACCTGGTGCCGTCGATCCGTCATGCCATCGAGCGGGACACCACGGTGGTGGTGTCCACCGCGACGATCGCGCTGCAGCGCCAGCTGGTGGACCGCGACCTGCCCCGGCTGGCCGAGGCGCTGGCGCCGGTGCTGGGGCGGGCGCCGACCTTCGCGATCCTCAAGGGCCGGCGCAACTACCTGTGCCTGCACCGGCTGGACGGCGGCGCGGACGCCCCGGAGCCCGACGACCAGCTGTTCGACCCGTTCGCGGTGTCCGCGCTGGGCCGGCAGGTCAAGCGGATGCACGAGTGGGCGGCCAAGACCGACACCGGCGACCGGGACGAGCTGGTGCCCGGGGTGCCGGACTCGGCGTGGCGGCAGGTCTCGGTGTCCGCGCGGGAGTGCCTGGGGGTGTCGCGCTGCCCGGTCGGCACCGACTGCTTCGCCGAGCGGGCCCGGCACGAGGCCGGCCGGGCCGACGTGGTGGTCACCAACCACGCGCTGCTGGCCATCGACGCGCTGGAGAACCGCGCGGTGCTGCCCGAGCACGACGTGGTGGTGGTCGACGAGGCGCACGACCTGGTGGACCGGGTGACCGGGGTGGCCACCGCCGAGCTGTCCGCCGGCCTGGTCAGCGCCGCCGCCCGCCGCTGCGGCCGGCTGGTGGACCAGGCGATCGCGGACCGGCTGGCCGAGGCCGGCGACGGGCTCGGCATGGTGCTCACCGACGCCCCGCTGGGCCGCTGGGAGCGCGGGCTGCCGCCGCCGGTCAAGGGGGCGCTCGTGACGGTGCTGGACGCGGGCGCGAGCTGCCGCACGGCGATCGGCTCGGAACGGCGCGAGGACCCGGCCCAGGCCACCGCGCGCAAGCTCGCGCTCGCCCTGCTCGACGAGGTCACCGAGACCTCCGCGCGGCTGCTCAAGGCGTTCGACGAGGAGGACCCGGCCAAGCGCTACGACGTGGTCTGGCTGGGCGAGCAGGGGCCGGACTCGTCGCGGACCAGGGCGCTGCGGGTGGCGCCGCTGTCGGTCGGCGGGCTGCTGCGCGAGCGGCTGTTCGGCCAGCGCACCGTGGTGCTCACCTCGGCCACGCTGGCCCTGGGCGGATCGTTCGACGCCCTGGCCAGACAATGGGGGCTGGGGCCGGAGAAGCCAACCGAGCCGGACAACACCGAGGAGCCAGACCCGATCCCCGACCCGGAGCGCCCGCGCTGGTCCGGGCTGGACGTCGGCTCGCCGTTCCAGCACCAGCGCGCCGGGATCCTGTACGTGGCCAAGCGGCTGCCCACCCCCGGGCGCGACGGCCTCCCGCCGGCCTACCTGGACGAGATCGCCGAGCTGGTCACGGCGGCCGGCGGCGGCACGCTCGGGCTGTTCTCCTCGATGCGCGCGGCCAAGCAGGCGACCGAGGCGCTGCGTCCCCGGCTGGAGCAGCCGATCCTGTGCCAGGGCGACGACGCCACCGGCCTGCTGGTCACCAGGTTCGCCGAGGACGACGCCACCTGCCTGTTCGGCACGCTGTCGCTGTGGCAGGGGGTGGACGTGCCGGGCCGCTCGCTGCGGCTGGTGCTGATCGACCGCATCCCGTTCCCCCGGCCGGACGACCCGCTGGTGTCCGCGCGGCAGCGGGCGGTGGACGCGCGCGGCGGCAACGGCTTCCTCACCGTGTCGGCCACCCACGCCGCGCTGCTGCTCGCCCAGGGCGCCGGCCGGCTGCTGCGCGGGATGGACGACCGCGGCGTGGTGGCCGTCCTGGATCCACGGCTGGCGACCGCCCGCTACGGCGGTTTCCTGCGCGCCTCGCTGCCGCCGTTCTGGCCGACCACCGACCCCGAGGTGGTGCGTGCCGCGCTGCGCCGGCTGGCCTCGGCGGGCGCCGGCATCACCCGATAGGGCACACTGCCCTATCCATGAGCCCTGTCAGCCGCCGCCGCAGGCCGGCGAAGAAGAAGCGGACGGCAGCACGACCACGCCCGCCACTCCCGTCGCTGCACCCGGCCGAGGAGCCCGACCCTCCGGACGATCACAGTGATGATCACCATGACAACCACCAGGACGACCACCCGGCCGACCGCAGGGCCGACCGCCGGGCCGACCCGAGCCCGCACGAACCGCTGGAGGACCTCCTCTCCGACGCCTCGGACCTGAGCGCGTCGGACGACCCGTGGCTCGCCGAGCAACGCGGGGCGGCGGTGGTCGAGCTGGCCGAGCGCCGTGGTAGCCAGGAGGGTGACCGGGAGCGCACCCTGCTGGACGAGGTCATCCCGCTGCTCGAGGAACGCGCGGACGCGAGCGCGGCGGCGCTGCTGCTCGCCGTCGGCGCGGTGGCGTCGGGCGAGGCCGGGCACACCGCGACGGCGGCGGCCGGGCGGCTGCTGGCGGCCGGGGCGCCCCGACCACCCTGGGCCGACGAGCTTGCCGAGCCGGTGGGGCTCGACGAGTGCTGGCGGGTGGCGCTGCCGACCGCCAAGCTCTCGCTGCTCGGCGCGGTGTGCCGTCGGGCCGAGCGCTCGCGCGCGTTCCTGGTCGTCGTCAACGAGGCCGAAGGCGGGGCCGCCATCGACATCATGTCGGTGGCCCCCCAGCGCCTGGCCGGGGCGATGGAGACGATCGCCGGGACCGAGCCGCGCGACGACCTCAAGCCCACCAGGACCGAGGTCGACCCGGACGAGTTCCGCCGGCTGGTGGTCTCGGCGCTGGACGCGCGGGCCGAACCCGGTCAGGACGACGAGTTCCCCGAGACCGGGCGCCTCAACGGTCCCCCCTTCCGGGTCCTCGCCGCCGTGGTGCGAGCCAACCTGAGCCCGGATATATCCGGGCACGCGCCTTCACCGGTTACCTAAACTCCGCCGGGTGCTCGCCGCCCGTGTAACCGATCCGGTGCTGGCCGCCGGCGTGGGCATCGTCGTCGTCCTGGGCACGCTGCCCCAGCTGCGCGGGCTCGCGGACCTGACCGGGCACCGCGCGCTGGCCTGGGCGCTGATCGCGGCCGCCTGCGCCGCGCTGTGCGTGCGCCGCCGGTATCCGGTGGCGGTCGCGGCGGTCACGCTGGTCGCTGCGCTGGCCTACTACCCGTCGGACGTGCCGGACGGTCCGATCGTGCTCGCATTCGTGGTCGCGCTGTACACGGCGGCCGCGCGTGGGCGGCTGGCCGCCTCGGGGGCGCTGGCGGCCGTCGCATTGATCGCGACCGGGGCCGGCGAGCTGGCCGCGAGTACCCCGCCGCTCGGCGCCGCCGCCGTGTCCCTGCTGGCCGGCTGGCTGGTCGCGGCGGTCACCATGGGCGCGCTGGCCCGCAACGCCGAGCTGCGCGAGCGGCAACGGATCGCCGGCGAGCTGCACGACGTGCTCGGCCACGGCGTGTCGCTGATCAACGTGCAGGCCGGCGCGGCGCTGCACCGCATGGGCGACGACGTCGAGCCGGCCCGCGCCGCGCTGGAGTCGATCAAGCAGACCAGCAGGCATGCGCTGCGGGCCAGCCTGGGCGTGCTCCACGACACGGACCGGCCGGGCCTCGCCGAGCTGACCGCACTGGTCGAACGGGCGCGCCGGGCCGGGCTCACGGTGGTCGCAACGATCGACGACCGCCCGGTGCCCGACGAGCCGGCGCGCGCCGCCTACCGGATCGTCCAGGAGTCGCTGACCAACGTGGCCAGGCACGCTCCGGGCGCTACCGCCACCGTCCGCGTCACCGTGACCACCGACGCCCTGCTGGTCACGGTCGAGGACGACGGCACGGCCGAACACCCGGTTACCGAAGGCACCGGCATCCGAGGCATGCGCCTACGGGCCACCGCGCTCGGCGGCGCGCTCGACGTAGCCCGCACCCCCTCCGGCGGCGTCCAGGTGTCCGCCCGCCTCCCCCACCCGCCGGCATGATCCGGGTGCTGCTCGCCGACGACCAGACCCTGGTCCGGGCCGGGTTCCGGGCCATCCTGGACGGCGAGCCGGACATCGACGTAGTGGCCGAGGCCGGCGACGGCGAACAAACGCTGCGCGCCGCCGCCCGACACCGCCCCGACGTCGTGCTCACCGACATCCGCATGCCCGACCCCGACGGCGTCCACACCACCGCCCGGATCGCCGGCGACCCCCACCTGGCCGCCGTGAGAGTGATCATCCTGACCGGGTTCGACCTGGACGAGTACGTCTACGGCGCGCTGCGCGCCGGGGCCAGCGGCTTCCTGGTCAAGGACGTCGAGCCGGCCGAGCTGGTCCACGCGGTACGGGTGGTGGCCAGGGGCGACGCCATGCTCGCGCCCTCGGTCACCGCCCGGCTCATCGCCCGGTTCGCCCGCCGACCGCTCCTGCCCGCCCGCCTCTCACACCGCGCCCGGCTGCGCGCCCTGCGCACCCTGACCGCCCGCGAGCGCGAGGTCCTCGAACTGGTCGCAACCGGCCTGTCCAACGACGAGATCGCGGCGGAGCTCGTGCTCAGCCCGGCCACCGCGAAGACCCACGTCAGCCACGTCATGACCAAGCTCGACGCCAGGGACCGGGCCCAGCTCGTGATCACCGCCTACGAGTCGGGCCTGGTCACCCCGGGGACGTAGGACCGCAACCCCGGTGGTACCCGAACACGCAACCCCAGCCCGACGACCCGCGCCGCCAGCCCGGCCATGATCGGCGTCATGGCTCGCACCCTCCGGTTCGCCGTCGTGCTCGTCTTCTGCTGGCTGGCCACGATGCTCTACGGCGCCCTGCTGCTGGAGACGTTCGTGTTCTACCCGGACTTCTTCCGCGACGTGCCCAGGTCGCTGACGCTCACGGCCGAGTTCATGACCCCCGTGAAGCCCGGGCACTTCTTCCGGCCGGTCGGGATGGCCACCACCGCGTTCGCGCTGGCCGCCGTGGTCGCGGCCTGGCGGGTGGCCACCGCCCGCCACCTGTTCGCCGCCGCGCTGGCCCTGCTCGGGATCGGCGAGGGCGTCTACTCGGCGCTGTTCTTCTGGCCGAAGTGGACGATCCTGATGACCGAGGGCGCCGCCGTGCACCCGGCCGGCTACCTGCGGCAGGTGGCCGACCAGCTACAGGCCTGGCACTGGCTCCGGGTCGGCGCCTTCACCCTGGCCGTGGCCTGCGTGTTCGCCGGCCTGCTGGCGTTCCACCGGGACCGCGTCACCACCGCCGTCACCACCGCCGTCACCACCGCGCAGCGCAGGTGACCGTGCCCGGCTCGACCTCGGTGAAGCCCGCGTCGCGCACCAGCACGGTGTTCCGGGACGCGCCGCCGTCCGCCTCGGCCAGCACCGCGCGCCACCGATCCGCCGTCGCCGTCCGCACCGCGCAGCGCAGCCCGCCGGCCTGCCATCGCTCCAGGTGATCGGCCGGCAGCGCGGCCGCCAGGATCATGGTGGCGTGCCCGACCTGGGCGGCCGCCTTGCCCACGGTCAGCTCCACCTCGGGGTTCAGCCAGATCACCGGCACCCCCGGCGGCGGCTCCCCCGGAGAGTCGGCCGGAAGGTCCGTGCCGGAGATCTGCAGGCGAGTCACCACCCGTGGCATCGACGACACCAGCCCCGGCACCAACGCCCGCGCCTCGGCGCCACCGACGGCCACGGTCACCCCCGGCAGCTCCTGCACCGCGTCCCAGTGCGCGCCCCGAGCCCGCCTCGCCACCTTCCGGATCTGCCGTGTCACCCAGGCCAGGACCTCGTCGTGCCACTCCCCGCCCGGCGCCGAACGCGGGTCCAGGCACACCGCGACCGCCGCGCTCGCCGCCGCCTCCAACAGCGGGGTCCGCTCCGGCGGCTCCCCCCGCTCCACCCGCAGCACCACCGGCATCGCCCGCACCACCGCGGGATCGTCCTCTACGCCCGTGGCCGCCGCCGGCAGCCGCAGCCAGTCCACATACCGCGCCGCCAGCGGTTCCAACACACCTGTCATGGCAGGGGAACCCGCCGCAGCACGCCCTCCGCGGCGTCGGCGACCTCCACCTCGTCGCGGGTGATGCCCAGCACGAACAGCACGGTGTCCAGGTACGGCACGGACAACGCGGTGTCCGCCACCTCGCGCAGCGCCGGCTTGGCGTTGAACGCCACGCCCAGCCCGGCGGTGTCCAGCATGTCGATGTCGTTCGCCCCGTCACCCACCGCGACGCACTGCTCCAGCGGGATGCCGTACTCGCCGGCGAACCGGCGCAGCGCGGTCGCCTTGCCGGCCCGGTCCACCACCTCGCCGACCACCCGGCCGGTCAGCCGCCCTTCCACGACCTCCAGCTCGTTGGCCTCGCAGAAGTCCAGCCCGAGGTCGTCCACCAATCGCCGCACCACCGGGGTGAACCCGCCGGACACCACGCCACACCGGAAGCCAAGCCGCTTCAGCGTCCGGATCGTGGTCCGCGCCCCCGGCGTCAGCTCCAGCTCGTCGGCGACCTCGTCGAGCACCGTGGCCGGCAGCCCGGCCAGCACCGACACCCGCCCGCGCAGCGACTCGGCGAAGTCCAGCTCGCCGCGCATCGCCGCCTCGGTGACCGCCCGCACCCTGGCCTCGGCGCCGTCCCCGGCGCGGGCGGCCAGCATCTCGATGACCTCGCCCTGGATCAGCGTGGAGTCCACGTCGAACACGATCAGCCGCTTGCTCCGCCGCGCCAGCCCGGCGCGCTCCACCGCCACGTCCACCCCGACCGAGGCGGCCACCTCCACCAGCCGGGCGCGCAGCGTGCCGTGCGGATGCTCCCTGGCGTCCGCCGGGTCCGGCGAGACCATCAGCTCCAGCGCGGTGACCGGGTAGTCGGCCACCCTCCGTATCGAGTCGATGTTCGCCCCGACGCCGGCCAGCGCCCGCGCCACCTCACCGAACGCCCGCGCCGTGATCGGCCGCCCCATCACCACCACGACGTGCGTCGACATCCGCCGCCGCGCGGTGGCCTCGTCCGCTTCTATCGACGTCCGCACCGTCATCGCGATGCTCGCCATGGCCTGCTCCACCGACTCCTGCAGGCCCTCCGGGTCGTGCTCGGTGGCCACCAGCGCACCGAGCGTCAACTGCCCACGGATGACCACCTGCTCGACGTCGAGCAGCTCGACGCCGTGCCGGATCAGCGCGGCGAACAGCACCGAGCTGACCCCCGGCCGGTCCGGGCCGGTCACCGTGATGAGCACCGCCACCCTAACGGTCATCGAGGCGCCCTTCGCGGAGTCGGCTCAGTGTTCTTTGGGGTCACCGCCAGGCACCGCTTCCGGCCCGGATTTCGCCGCCGCCACTTCCGACGGTGTGGCGTGCCTGGAGCCGTGCGCCTCGGCCCGCAGCCGGGGCACCAGGTGCGGGTAGTGCAGCTCGAAGGCCGGGCGCTCGGAGCGGATGCGGGGCAGCTCGGTGAAGTTGTGCCTGGGCGGCGGGCACGACGTGGCCCACTCCAGGGAGTTGCCGTGCCCCCACGGGTCGTCCACCGTGACCACCCTGCCGTAGCGGTAGCTGCGGAAGACGTTCCAGATGAACGGCAGCGTGGACGCGCCCAGCACGAACGCGCTGATCGAGGACACCGTGTTCAGCGTGGTGAACCCGTCGGTGGGCAGGTAGTCCAGGTACCGGCGCGGCATGCCCTCGTTGCCCAGCCAGTGCTGGACCAGGAAGGTGCCGTGGAAGCCCAGGAAGGTCAGCCAGAAGTGGATCTTGCCGAGGGTCTCGTCCATCATCCGGCCGGTCATCTTCGGGAACCAGAAGTAGATGCCGGCGTAGGTGGCGAACACGATCGTGCCGAACAGCACGTAGTGGAAGTGCGCCACCACGAAGTACGTGTCGGTGATGTGGAAGTCCACCGGCGGCGAGGCCAGCAGGATGCCGGTCAGCCCGCCCAGCAGGAACGTCACCACGAACCCCACCGCGAACAGCATCGGCGACTCGAACGTCAACTGCCCCCGCCACATCGTCCCGATCCAGTTGAAGAACTTGATGCCGGTCGGGATCGCGATCAGGAACGTGGTGAACGAGAAGAACGCCAGCAGCACCGCGCCGGTGGCGTACATGTGGTGCGCCCAGACGGCGACCGACAGGGCGGCGATGGAGATCGTCGCGTAGACCAGCGCCTTGTAGCCGAACAGCGGCTTGCGGCTGAACACCGGGAACACCTCGGTCACGATGCCGAAGAACGGCAGCGCCACGATGTAGACCTCGGGGTGGCCGAAGAACCAGAACAGGTGCTGCCACAGGATGACCCCGCCGTTGGCCGGGTCGAACACGTGCGCACCCAGGTGGCGGTCCGCCTCCAGGCCGAGCAGCGCGGCGGTGAGCACCGGGAACGCGATCAGGACCAGGATCACCGTGATGAAGATGTTCCAGGTGAACACCGGCATCCGGAACATGGTCATGCCCGGCGCGCGCAGGCAGATCACCGTGGTCAGGAAGTTGACACCGCCCAGGATCGTGCCCAGACCGGCGATCACCAGACCCATGATCCACAGGTCGCCGCCGACGCCCGGCGAGTGCGTGGCGTTGGCCAGCGGGGTGTAGGCGAACCAGCCGAAGTCCGCGGCGCCGCCCGGGGTCAGGAACCCGGACATCACGATCGTGCCGCCGAACAGGAACAGCCAGTACGAGAACGCGTTCAAGCGAGGGAACGCCACGTCCGGCGCGCCGATCTGCAGCGGCAGGATGTAGTTGGCGAAACCGAACAGGATCGGCGTCGCGTACAGCAGCAGCATGATCGTGCCGTGCATGGTGAACAGCTGGTTGTACTGCTCCGGCGAGAGCACCTGCGCGCCCGGCCGGGCCAGCTCCACCCGCATCAGCAGGGCCATCGCCCCGCCCGCCATGAAGAACGCGAACGAGGTCACCAGGTAGAGAATCCCGATGTCCTTCGGGTCCGTGGTGTGCAGGAAGCGCACCAGGGACGTTCCCTTGACCGTCCGCCGCGCCGGGTACGGGCGCGTCGAGATCGGCTGGGGGGCGACGGCGGTCACTACTACCTCCTGCGGCACCTGCGGATGCGTCTGGGCAATATTAGATCCCGCCGCGCCGCCCCCGGCGGGCCGGTGTCCACAGCGGGTGCGTGAGCTTGGGCTCACGGTTACGCTGAGTGTTTGCTGAGACCCGCAGTGGGGGCACGCACGGGACGATCTAGGTCGCGGGTACGGTCGACCCCGACGGGGGTTCGCCACCAACGTGGCACAGCAGAGACAGCCGAGCCCCCGCCGACAGGCCAGGCGGGGCAGCCGCCAGCCGGGCGCAACCAGCGCTCGGTACCAGACCCCGGTGGAGCGGTCCAGGGACGGCTGGATAACGGATTGATGACAGTTACGCGGCGATACCACCAGGCGCCGGGCCCGCCGTGGGGCGAGCCCGTGTTCCTCGTCATGCGCATCGATCCCGTGCACGCACCGTTATACATGACAAAACCCGAGGCCAGCCCCCCGATGGGCGGCTCGGCCACGCCCGCCCGATACGGCTATGTCTTTGACGCTGCTTGTGATGCGACCGACCATGGAGCGGGTAACAACGAGCCTGCACATGTCGACGTTTCAGGGGATGTCGGGTTGGTGCGAGAACTCGGTCTGGGATCAGACGTACGCCCGGTCAGGGCCTGAAGCAACGGAGGTCAATTGATGGGTCGCACACCCACGCGCGTCGGGGTGGTCGGTTACGGGTACTGGGGCTCCAAGCACGTACGCGTGCTGAACAGCCTGCCCGACGTCGAGGTCACCGTGATCGACCAAGACGAACAGCGGCTGCGTGAGGCGATGTCGAGCTTCCCGTCGGTCCGCATCGCCACCGACCTGGCCGACGAGCTGGAGTCGCAGGACGCCGTCGTCGTCGCCACCCCGCCCGGGGTGCACGCGCCGATCGCGCTGCAGGCCCTCAAGGCCGGGCTGCACACGCTGGTGGAGAAGCCGCTGGCCACCTCGGTCGAGGAGGCCGAGTCGCTGGTGGAGGCCGCGCGCTCCGCCGACGTGCGGCTCATGGTCGGTCACACCTTCGAGTACAACCCGGCGGTCTGGAAGCTCAAGGAGATCATCGCCTCCGGCGAGCTCGGGCGGGTCCTCTACATCGACGCCGCCCGGCTGAGCCTGGGCCGCTACCAGCACGACTGCAACGTGATCTGGGACCTGGCGCCGCACGACATCTCGATCGTGTCCTACCTGCTCGACGAGGTCCCGCAGACCGCGTCGGTGTGGGCGCAGCGCAACGTGGGCGGCCAGCACGAGGACGTGGCCTACATCCGGCTGGAGTTCGAGCAGTCCGGCGCGCCGGCGTTCGTGCACCTGAGCTGGCTGCACCCGGAGAAGGTCCGCCGGGTCACCGTGGTCGGCGAGAAGAAGATGGCCATCTACAACGACATGTCCGACAACGAGCGGATCCGCATCTACGACGTCGGCGTGGACCCGGCCCAGGTGGACGAGGGCGCCTCGCACGGCTTCCCGGTCAGCTACCGGTTCGGCGACATCGTCTCCCCGTTCATCCCGTTCCAGGAGCCGCTGCTGGTCCAGGACGGCCACTTCGTGGAGTGCGTGCGCACCGGCCGCGAGCCGCAGACCCCGGGCGAGCGCGGGCTGGACATCGTGCGCGTGCTGGCCGCCACCGACGTGTCGACCGCCACCGGCGGCCCGGCCACCATCCCGTCCACCCTCGAGGTCGCCGGGAACGGCACCGGCAACGGCTCGGTGCGCCTGAGCGGGGTGCGCCCGTGAGCGAGAATCTGGAGCCGGTCCCGTTCCTGGACCTGGCCGGGGTGAACGGCGCGCTCCGTGAGGAGTACGAGCGGGCGTTCTCCGGCGTGCTGGACCACGGCAAGTTCATCGGCGGCCCCGAGGTCGCCGCGTTCGAGGCCGAGTTCGCGGACTACTGCTCCGCGCGCGAGGCCATCGGGGTGGGCAACGGCACCGACGCGCTGGAGCTGATCCTGGCCGGGCTGGGCATCGGCCCCGGCGACGAGGTGATCGTCCCGGCCAACACGTTCATCGCCACCGCCGAGGCGGTCTGCTACGTGGGCGCCCGGCCCCGGTTCGTGGACGTGCTGCCGGACACCCTGCTGCTCGACCCGGACGCGGCCGACGCGGCGGTGAACAAGAACACCGCGGCGATCATCGGCGTGCACCTGTTCGGCCAGATGGTGGACGTGGACCGGGTCGGCGCGGTGGCCGCCAAGCACGGCGTGGCCTTCGTCGAGGACGCCGCGCAGGCGCACGGCGCCCGGTTCGCCGGCCAGCGCGCCGGCAGCGTCGGGGTGGCCGCCGGGTTCAGCTTCTACCCCGGCAAGAACCTCGGCGCGCTCGGTGACGCCGGCGCGGTGGTCACCCAGGACGCCGAGCTGGCCGGCAAGATCCGCCGGCTGGCCGACCACGGCCGCTCCGCCGACAGCCGCTTCCACCACGACCTGCGCGGGCGCAACAGCCGCATGGACTCGGTGATCGCCGGCGCGCTGTCGGCCAAGCTGCGCGGGCTGGACGCGGCCAACGCCGGCCGGGTGCGGGCCTGGGAGCAGTACGTGGCCCAGCTGCCCGCCGGCGCCACCCCGGTCGCCCGCCACCCCAAGGCCGAGGCCGTCTACCACCTCGGCGTGGTGCAGGTGGAGAACCGCGAGCAGGTCTGCAAGACGCTCACCGAGGCCGGCATCGGCTGGGGCCTGCACTACCCGGTGCCCTGCCACCTGGACGCCGCCTACGGCGACTTCAGGGAGTCGCTGCCGGTGGCCGAGGCCGCGGCCGAGCGCATCCTGTCGCTGCCCATGTCGCCCACCCTGGACTCGGCCCAGGTCGCCAGGGTGTGCAACGTCCTGCGAGATGCCACCAGGGGTGCACCGGCATGACACGTCCGTCCGACGCGACGCGGGGGTCGGGGAGCAACAGCACCCCGACCGCCGTTCCCGGCAACCGGCAACCCCTGCCCGGGCCCCCCGGTGGGCCGCAGGGCGGGTTCCGGCCCGGGCCGCGCTTCGCGCCAGCGCCGCCACCCCGGCGGCGGCTGACGCCCGCGCAGGGGTCGCGCCTGGGCCTGATCTCGGGCCTGATCGTCGTGCTCGGCGCGGCGGCCGGCCTGGCGGTGACGCTGCTGGTGCCCACGCTCTACGCGGCGCGCACCGACATCGAGTACACCGTGTCGAGGGAGAACGCCAGCGAGTTCCTCCGCACCGACCGCAACCTGACCACCCAGACCGTGCTGATCACCAGCCGCACCGTGCTGGGTCCCGTCGCCGACGCGAACGGCGTCTCCCCCGACGAGCTGACCGGCCGGGTCAGCGCCAAGATCCTGATGGGCAAGGACCAGGTCACCAGCGAGGTCATCGAGGTGACCGTGCTGGACCCTGACCGGCAGGCCGGCGTCAAGCTGGCCGACGACGTGGCCAAGCAGTACCTCAAGGTGTTCTCCCAGAACGGGCCGAAGGCCTACCTGCAGGCCCAGCTCGACGAGGCCCGCCGCCAGCTGGCCTCCGCGCCGGCGGCCACCGCGCCTCAGGTCCAGACCCGGATCAACACGCTGCAGGGCCAGCTGGACACCGTGAACATCGCCGGCAACCGGGCGGCCATCCTGGTGCCGGCATACTCGGTGTCGGCACCCGCGTACCCGAACCCCATGCTGTTCGCCGCCACCGGCGCGCTGTGTGGTCTGGTCGTGGCCGCGCTGGTGGCGATCGCACTGTCCCGACGTTGGACGCGGAGTTGATGCTCAGATGACGCGCGCCTCAGACGCCGCCCGCAACACCGGCGACGCCGACCGGCCACCGCGGCCCGGCGGCGGAAGCTCGGGCGGCGGCTCTGGCCCGTCCGGCGGGTCCAACGGCGGCGAGGGCTCGGGCTCCGGCCAGGGTTCCGCCGCCCCGTCGAGACAGCAGCCCGCACAGCAACCGGCGCAGCAGCCCGCCCCGCCCAGGGGTCGCCAGCCGCTGCCGGGGCCACCGCCCGGTGCCCGGGTGCCCGGCCCGCCCATGATGGGTGGCGGCCCCCGGTTCGCCCCGCCCCCGCCGCCGCGCCGCCAGCTCAGCGCCGGCCAGCGCACCAAGCTGGTCGGCATCACCCTGGCGCTGGTCGCGGTGGGCGCCCTGCTGGGCTCGGTCGTCGCGCTGGTGATTCCCACCCAGTACGCGGCGCAGACCACCATCCAGTACAACATCGCCGGCGAGAACACCGGCGACTTCCTCAAGACCGACCGCAACCTGACCACCCAGGTGGTGCTGGTCACCAGCCGCAACGTGCTGCAGCCGGTCGCGGACGCGAACGGCATCTCGGTCGACAGCCTGACCAGGCGCGTCACCGCGACCATCCTGAACAGCAGCAACATCATCCAGGTACAGGTCAAGGACCCGAGCCGGGAGAACGGCATCAACCTGGCCAACGCGATCGCCAAGCAGTACCTCACGGTGGCCAACAGCAGCGGCCCGCAGGGCTACCTGCAGAACCAGCTGAACGAGGTGCGCCGCCAGCTGGCCGCGCCGAGGCCGGGCACCACCGCCGCCGAGACCCAGGCGCTCAACGCGCGCGCGGTCACCCTGCAGTCCCAGCTGGACGAGATGAACGTGACCGCCAACCAGTCCACGGTGCTGGCGCCGGCCTACTCGGTGACCGACCCGGTCTCGCCGAACAAGGGCGTCGCCGGGCTCACCGGCGGGGTGGCGGGCCTGCTCATCGCCCTGATGACAGTCGTGACGCTGAGCCGTCGCTGGACCCGGAGCTGACCATGCCCACCACCGTCGACCCGCACGGCCCCCGGATGTCCTGGCGGATGCCCCGGGTGCTGATGTACCACAACTTCGGCCACCCGCCGGCCAGCGGCGACCCGGAGCACCTGTTCGTCCCGGTTGACGTCTTCCGCGCGCACCTGGAGCTGCTGCGCGACGGCGGCTGGCAGGCGCTGTCCCTCGACCAGTTCATGGCCGTGCTGGACGGCGCCCCGGCGCCGCGCAAGTCCTACCTGGTCACGATCGACGACGGGCACGAGTCCGTGCTCAGCACCGCCGCTCCCATCCTGGCCGAGTACGGCGTCCCCTCGGTGCTGTTCGTGCCGCCAGGCGTGCTCGGCGGCCCGGTGACCTGGAACCCGGCGTACGCGTCGGAGAAGCTCTCCAGCAAGGCCGAGATCGCCACCCTGGCCGGCACCGGCATGGAGGTCGGCGTGCACGGCTACGACCACATCCGGATGCTCGACCTGGACGCCCCGACGCTGCACCGCAACGTGGTGGCCGCGCGCGACGAGGTCACCGAGATGATGGGCTACACGCCCCGCTCGTTCGCCTACCCGTACGGCAGCCACGACGCGGACGCCCGCGCCACGCTGGCCGCCACCGGCTACGCGGTCAGCTTCGCGGTGGCCAGGGAGCGCGGCCGGTTCGCGGTGGACCGGATCTACGTCAAGGGCACCGACTCGCTGGGCATGTTCCGGTTCAAGCTCTCCATGGCCTACCGGTTCGCCTCCAGGGTGGGCGGGCGCACGCCGTGGCTGCGGCACAAGGTCAGGGCACTGGTACAGCTGGTCAAGGGAGGCCAGCGGCGGGACTCTCCCGATCAGGCGGGTCATCGGGGTGGATAGTCCCACCGCTCGATCATGACGGCGGAAGGAGTTCAAGGCGGGTGAGTCGCGGGCACCCACCGAAACCTGGTTCAGACGCGTTCACACAAGGGGCAGCGAAGCGTGAAGGTACGTCCCGATCCGATCTCGATCCGCTCGTCGCGGCGGATCCGGGGCTGATCGCGATGGCCGAACCCACCACCGTCCCGATGAACATGAACCCACACGCCTCGGACGACTCCGCCCGCGAGGCCACCGCCCGCAACTCCGTCACCGTCGTCGTCTGGACCCTGCTGAGCAGGGTGGCCGGGCTGGCCCGGGTCCTGATCATCGGCGCCCTGATGGGCCCGACCTTCTTCGCCAACATCTTCCAGGCCGGCTACGTCCTGCCGAACACCATCCACTCCACGCTGGCCGGCCCGATCCTGGCCATGGTGCTGATCCCGTCGATCGTGCGGGCACTGGACGGCGCCGGAGCCACCCGCGCCAAGGAGCTGCTCAGCAAGGTCGCCGGCCGCATCCTGGGCCTGGCGGCCCTGGGCGCCGGCGGGCTCATGGTGCTCTCCCCCGCGGTGGCCTGGTCGTTCGTCGCCGGCTTCCCGGAGCCGATCCGGCAGCGGGCCTGGGTGCTCACCATCATCCTGATCCTGTTCGTGGCGCCCCAGATCGTGCTCTACGGGGTGTGTGCGTTCGGGGTGGCCGCGCAGCAGTCCCGGGGGCGGTTCGCGCTGCCCGCCGCGGCGCCGGCGATCGAGAACGTCGGCTCCATCGTCACCGTCCTGCTGGCCTCGTGGATCTACGGCACCGGGCTGGAGGTGGACCAGGCGCCGTTCGGCATGATGATCATGCTCGGGATCGGCACCACGCTCGCCGTGGTGCTGCAGGCCGTGCTGCAGATGTACGGCACCTACCGGTGCGGGCTGCTCACCCTGCCCCGGCGGGGCTGGAAGCGCGACCCCGAGTCGGCCGACGCGATCCGCCGGGTGCTGCGCTCGGTGCCGGTCGCGGCGTGCCCCTCGGTCACGAACTACACGCTGACCGCCATCTCCTCCACCGCGCCCGGCGGCGTGCTGGTGGTGCAGCTGTCGTACCAGGTCTACTACGCGCTGTCCTTCCTCGGCACCCGCGCGGTCTCCATGGCCGCGCTGCCCCGCCTCGCCCAGGCCGCCAGCTCGACGAACCTGCGCCGGTTCGGCGTGGCCTGGCGGCAGGGGCTGTTCTTCGCGGTGATCGCCGGGATGCCGCAGCTGTGCCTGCTCGCCGCGTTCGCCGCGCCGACCGCCGACCTGCTGGCCAACGGCGAGCTGCGGGAGGCCAACCTGATCAACGACCTGGCCGGCTGCCTCGCGGTGGCGGCGTTCGCCCAGATGGCCGGCGGCATCCACGACTTCGGCCGGCAGGCGCTGTTCTCCCGGATGGACGACAGGGGCCCGCTGATCGCCAGCTTCGTCGGGCTGTTCGTCGGCATCGCCATCGCGTTCAGCACGCTGGCCCTGCCTCCCGACGGCTCCCGGCTGGCCGGGCTGGTGGTGTGCGTGCTGGCCGGCGAGACGGCCTCCTCGATCACCGTGCTGACCAGGCTGCGGCGGGCGATCCGACCCGAGGCGTTCATCCTTCGCGGGCACATGCTCGCAATCGGGCTGGCCACGGTGGCAATGTTCCCGGTGATCGCGGCGGGGTGGTGGCTGTTGTGGCTGCTGCACCCGGAGCGACTGGTGGAACTGGGTCTCCTGCTGGCGTGCGGGGCCGTCTCGCTCGGCGCGTTCCTGCTGGTGGTCCGGTACATCGGCATGAAGCTAACGGCGGAGCAGGCATGACTCAGACGCACCCACCACCGTCCGCTGCGCACCCGGTGCGCATCGAGGCCAAGGACCCGACCAAGGGCACCGGCTGGATCGTCGGGCTGGCCGTGCTGTGCTCGGCGGTCGCCGGGGCGCTGGGCGCCGCGATCGGCCAGGCGGCCGCCTACGGCTTCGTGGGCGGGCTGTTCGGCATCATGCTGGTCGCCGCCGCCGCCCGGTACCCGCTGTTCGCCACCTACGCCTATCTGTGCACCATGCCGATCCTGGCCGGCATGGACCGGGACAAGCTGATCCCGCTGGTCCGGCCCAACGAGGCGCTGCTGGTCATCGTGATGGCCGGCGCGGTGATCGGGGCGTACCTGCGGATGCTGCGCGGCGACGACGTCCGGCCCCGGTTCCTGCCGGCGGTGGACATCCCGCTGGCGGTCTTCCTGCTGTTCGGCACCATCTGGCCGCTGGCCTCGCTGACCCTGCGCGGCCAGATCCCGACCGGGACGGAGTGGGCCGGCACGCTGATCATCACCAAGCTGGTCGGGATCTACTTCCTGGTCCGCTACACGGTGAGGACCGAGCAGGACATCGTCAGGGCCATCCGGTTCATCGTCTGGCCCGGTGCCGTGGTCGGGCTCATCGCGGTGTTGCAGACGCTGAAGTTCCCGCCGGTGATCGCGCTGCTGAACACCTTCTGGGCGTCGGCGGAGAACGCCGGTGAGATCGCCGAGCTGGGCTCTCGCGGCAGCGCCACCCTGGGCTCCCCGATCGCGGCCGGCGACGTCATCATCATCTCCCTCATCCTGGTCCTCTGCTGCGGCGCCAGGGGCATCCTGGGCCGCCAGGAGCGGCTGATCCTGGCGCTGTGCCTGGGCAGCGGGGTGTTCGCCGCCGGCCAGTTCTCCACCTGGATCGCGGCGCTGGTCGGCTTCGCGCTGATCGCCTGGCGGTTCCCGGAGATGCGCCGGCAGGCCAAGCGGTTCGCCCCGCTCGGCGTGGTCGCGTTGATCATCGGCGCGCCGGCCTTCATCAACCGGCTGGAGGGCATCGGCGAGTACGGGGTGCCCGTCCCGGAGAGCTGGATGGGCCGCTACGACAACCTGGTGTACCTGTACATGCCGCACTTCGATTGGGTGACGATCCTCATGGGGGTGTCACCCAACACGGTGCTGCACGCCCCCGAACGCTGGCGCGAGGTCATCTACCTGGAGTCCGGCATCCTCTGGTTCATCTGGATCGGGGGCCTGCCACTGCTGCTGGCGTTCCTGTGGCTGTCCTTGAGGGTGTTACGCACAGTGCGCCCCGCCATCCGCCATCCGGGTGCCTTCGGTGCGTGCGCGTCAAGTCTGGAAATCGTTTGGCTGTTCTTGCTCGTTCTTACTCTCATTGACCCACATCTTCAGCTCCGTGGCACCGGAGACCTGATCTTCACGTTGCTGGCGATCACCGTTGGAGGGATCGATGCCCGACGTCGGACTTGACTCTGCACTGCCTCAGGCAGCGACTTGGGAGTCAGTTGCGCGCCGAGCGGTGGATCTGTTGGTCTCGGGTCTCGCGCTGGCCGTGCTGGCCATACCGATGATCATCATCGGCCTGACGATCAAGTGGACCAGCGTCGGGCCGGCGCTGTTCCAGCAGCAGCGGGTAGGCCTGGGCGGCCGCACGTTCACCATGTACAAGTTCCGCACCATGCGCACCGGTGTGGGTGACGAGATGCTCCGCGAGCTGATCGCCGCCGAGCTGCGCGGCGAGGACACCTCGTCGAACGGCAGCTACAAGCTCGACGCCGACCCCCGGGTCACCCCGATCGGGGAGTTCCTGCGCAAGACCAGCATGGACGAGCTGCCGCAGCTGATCAACGTGCTGTTCGGCGACATGTCCCTGGTCGGCCCGCGCCCGTGCCTGGAGTGGGAGGCGCGGATGTTCCCGGCCGAGTTCCAGGCCCGGTTCGCGGTGCGCCCCGGCCTGACCGGCCTGTGGCAGGTCTCCGGCCGCTCCACCATGGGTACCCTGGAGATGCTTCACCTGGACCTGGCGTACGTTCGGACCCGCAACCTGGTAGGCGACCTCTCCATCCTGGTCCGGACCATCCCTTCGATGCTGCGGGAGAGCGGCGCTCGATGACCACGCTGTTCGTCGCCACCACCGGCGGTCACCTGGCCCAGCTGGACGGCCTGTCCCGACGGATCCCGCACGACCCGGACTCGGTCTGGGTGACGCATGCCAACGAGCAGTCCACCTCGCTGCTGGCCGGCCGCGACGTCGAGTACGTGCCGTACATCGGCTTCCACTCGGTGCCCGGGGTGTTGCGGGCCGTGCCGCATGCGGCGCGGCTGCATCGGGAGCGGCGGTTCACCCGCGCGGTCTCGACCGGGTCCGGGATCGCGTTGGCGTACCTGCCGTACCTGGCCGCGCGGGGCGTGGAGTGCCACTACATCGAGAGCGCCGCCCGGGTTACCAGCCCGTCCGCGACCGGCAAGCTGCTGCGGCGGTTCCCCGGTATTCATACGCATACGCAGTACCCGAGCTGGGCGGATCCGGGCTGGCACTACGGCGGCAGCAGTTTCGACGTCTACCGTCCGGTCGAGCAGGTTCGTGAGTTCGGCGACACGGTCCGTGTTGTGGTCACTGTTGGGACCGCTGGGGAGTTTCCGTTTCGCCGGCTGATCGAGCCGCTGGCCGAGTTGCTGCGCGAGGACGGGCCGTTGGCTCGTGCCGTGGGGCGGCCGGTGGAGGTGCTCTGGCAGACGGGGTGTACTCCCGTTGACGATCTGGGGATCGCGGCCAAGCCGTTCCTTCCGGCGGCTGAGCTGGCGGAGGCGTTGGCGGAAGCTGACTTCGTGGTCGCTCATGCGGGGACGGGGTCGGCTATGGCGGTTCTGGATGGCGGCCGGTTTCCGCTGATGGCGTTGCGGAAGGAACGCTACGGCGAGGCCGGGGATGACCATCAGCAGGATCTGGCCGCCGAGCTGGTGCGGCGTGGGTTGGCTCGTACTATTCCGGATCCGTCGGCTTTGTCCGTTGACGATCTGATGGGGACTCTGGGGGTGGCCGTGGTGAAGACGGACACGCCGCCGCCGTTCTTGTTGAGTGGATCTGGTTCGTGATCGTGCGTGCCGTCTTTTGTTTCGTTCGAAAATCGCTGGCGCGATTTCCGACGACCTGAGTTTGTAGGTTGCTTGGTGCCGTCCCCCGGTGGCGGCTGGGCGCGTTGGGTCTGGCTTCCTGCGGCAGCCAGGTTTTGTCGGTGCCTGCCGCTAGCGTCTTGGGTATGGCAAACGGGCAGGTCACGACGGGGTTGGCGGAGCTTGCGCCCGGCCCCGAGCTGGCTGCTGCCCTGGATGGGATCGATCTGTCCACAGTGTCGAACGGTGAGATTATCGCGGTGTTGCAGGCCCGCTCGCGGCAGCGCGCCCACGATGACGCCCGGTTCTTGGCGGTGGTGGCTGAGGTCGGCCGCCGCGACCCTTTCGCCGCCCTGGACGAGATCGGGCGGTTGGGCGGGCCGGCGCGGTATGGCGCGGACGAAACCCGGCTGGCGTTGGCCTGGACGCGGCGGGCGGCGGAGGCCGAACACGACTTCGCCGAAGCGCTGACCTCTCAGCTACCGGCGGTGTGGGCGGCGTTGGATGTCGGGGAGATTGACCGCCCCAAGGCCCGCGCTTTCACCGACCATTTGGTAGGTCTGCCTGCTGCGGAGATTGAGCGGATCTGCCGTGCGCTGTTGCCGAAGGCCGGGGGGTTGACGTCGGGGCAGTTGCGGGCGCGGCTGGCGCGCATGGTCATCGCCGCCGACCCCGAGCGTGCCCGTGACCAATACGAGAAGGCCGTCACCGAGCGATCCGTGGTCGGGTATTTGAACCCGGATGGCACCGCCGTGATCACCGCCGACGGGCTGCCACCTGACGAGGCGGCAGCGGCGTGTGAACGGATCGACCGGTTGGCTCGCGCGGCGAAACGAGCCGGGCATCCCGGGCGGTTGGATCAGATCCGCGCGGATGTGTTCCTCGGGCTACTCAACGGCCGCTACGACCAGATGGACCGCGAGCAGATCATCGCCCACCTCCTGCACACCCACAGCGACGGTGCGGCCGTTCCCGCCGGCGTTGAGGTGCGGGTCGAGCTGGCCACCCTGCTCGGCCACAACGACCATCCTGGGGAGATCCCCGGCTGGGGGCCGCTGCACGCCCACCTCGCCCGCCACGTCGTCGCCCGCCAACGCCGCGCCGAATGGCGCTTTGCCATCACCAACCACACCGGCCACCTGATCTGCGGTGGCATCACCCGCCACCGACCCGCCGGCGTCCAGGACGGCGCCGACGGCGGGGTCGTCGAGCTGCACATCCCGGCCACCCTCTTGGCCAAGCTGGCCGCGAACCCGCCACCCGGCTGGGCCTCGGTGATCAGCGACCTGGCCCGCCAGTACGCCGCCTGGCCAGCCACCAAACGAGGGTTCGACCAGAAACCCGGGCGGCGGCTGCCCACCACCGGGCTACGCCGACACACCCAAATCCGCGACCGCACCTGCCGCGGACCGGGCTGCCGCCTGTCGGCGATCAAAACGGAGTTCGACCACACCCGCGACTATCGGTACGGCGGACCCACCATCGAGATCAACGGCGGTCATGTCTGCAACCACGACCATGACCTCAAAACGAAGGGAGGCTGGCGACTCGAACAACCCGAACCCGGAACGTTTACCTGGATCAGCCCACTCGGACAAACCCACATAACCCAGGGCGAATCCGTCATCACCCCACTACTACCCGAGCCCGACGACGATCTACCACCGTTCTGAGCGACGGGCTCATGAGCGGCGGACAAGGTGTACACAGCTGACGCACAGGCGGCGTTCCTACCTTGGGTGCGTGTCCACAGCCACGATCCGCGTGATCCGTCCGCTTCCCGTTACGACGGTTGTCGTGACCGACCGGCCCTCGGCCGCCGCAATGGCGGCGTGGGGGCGGCTGGTGGCCGAGACCCCGGGCGGTGACGTGGCGCAGCTCCCGGGGTGGGCCAGGTTGCGCGGCACGGTGGGGTTCGCGGCGCGGTACGTGTTCGTGTACGCGCGCGGCGAGGAGCACGGACCCGAGGCGGACGGTGAGCTGGTCGGCGGCGCTCAGGTCCTGGAACGGCGGCTGCCGGGCCTGGGCCGTGTGGGGTATGTGCCGTATGGGCCGTTGGTCTCCGAGCGACTCAGTGGCCAGCCAGCGGTCCGCGCGGCCGTCGTCCGGGAGCTCGTCGACGCGCTGAGCGACATGGGGCGGGAGCGGCTGGGGATGCTGTTCGTGCAGCCGCCGCCGGGGGTCGACGCGGTCGGTGGAGGGCTGCTCGGGCGTGGGTTCCGGGTGTCCGACGCCGGTATCGCGCCGGGGCAGTCGCTGCGGCTGGACCTGCGCCAGGACACCGCGGCGCTGCGGGCGGGGCTGAGCAAGCGGCTGCGGACCTGGACCAACCGGTGGGAGTCACGGGGGGTTCGGGTACGGACGGCCACGGTGGACGACCTGCCGACGGTGGCGCGGCTGGTGGCCCAGTCCGGCGAGCACCAGGGGTTCGCCGCGGTGGGCGACGGGTACCTGCGGACCTTGCTGACCGAGCTGCCGGGAGCCGTGGCGTTCATCGGGGAGCTGGACGGCGCGCCGGTGGCGGCCGCGATCTTCACCCGGTGCGCGGACACCGTCAAGCTGCGGTTCGCCGGCATGGACAGGGACGACGCGGTGGCCAAGCTCAACGTCCCGGCCGCCGTGCAGTGGCACGCCATCGGCTGGGCGCGGGCGGCCGGGGTGCGGTGGTTCGACTTCGGCGGCATCAGCCCGGAGGCGGCGGACCTGCTGGCCGACGGCGGGCGCCGGGACGGGCTGCGCGGGGTGGACAGGTTCAAGGCCGGGTTCGGCGGCGAGCTGTACCGCTACCCCCAGGCCGTCGAGCTCATCGCGGGGCGGATGACCAGGTTCGGCTACGACCTGTCCCGGCGGTGGCCGGCGGGGCGGCGGGCGATCGAGCTCGCCAAGGCCGCGTTGCGCACCGGGCGGCTGGGCAGGTCGGCGCCTGTCACTTCGGACACACCAGAACCATCTGTCACACCGATCAGGTTCATCGGCGCGGTCCGGAGCGGATCTGGGCGTGGGGTTGAAACGCCGAACGGGGGGTCGCGCGATACACAGGGTGCCGGCCGCTGAGCCATTGGGTTGAAGCACTCAGCCATTGGTGAGCCGCCGGTCCCGACCGACGTACCGACGAGCGATGAACCGAGGGTGGTCAGGCATGTCCGAGCGGCGTTCGATGGGATCCGGCGAGCTTCGGCTGGAGGAATGGCGTCCGTCGCCCGCCGACATCGCCGAGATCGGCGGCACCGGGGATCTGCTCGGCTCGCTGCGCGGCGTGCTGATCGACTTCGTGCCCGCCCTGCCGTACACGTCGGTGCCGGCCCAGCGCACCACGCCCGAGGTCGCGGCGCGGCTGCGTGGCCACGGCTGACCAGCACGGTCACGGCCCGATCCGGGGCGGCTCAGCGCGACGAGCGGTTGCCCCGGGCCTGGACCGGCCGGGAGGCGGGGTCGGCCTCGTACGCCGGGCGGTCCACCAGCATGACGTTGTCCAGGACGGCGCCGTCGGTGGAGCCGCCGGAGAGGTAGACCCCCCGGTACAGGTTCGGACCGGTGATCGTGTTGTCCCGGACGTCCACGTGCGGGTAGCCGTCCAGGCCCACCGCCTGCGCGCCGCCGACGTCGCAGCGGTTGCCCGCGAACGTGATCGCCCGCGTGTCGGCGGGCACCCCGGGGTTGCCGTGGCGCCCGGTGGCGATCAGGCACTGCTCGTCCACCCGCTCGCAGCGGTTGTCGGAGATCAGTACGTCGTAGCTGGGCGGGCCGTCCGAGGTGAAGGTCTGGAAGCAGTCCGGGTGCGGCGCCTCGTTCTCGGCGTAGCCGGCGGCCGAGATGTCGTGCACGGAGTTCTGGGTGATCCGGAGCTCGCTGCCGAAGAAGCGCACGCCGTCGGCGTCGGCGGCCTTGCGGCGCACCGACCCGCTGACCGCGTTGCCCCGCACGGTGATGCGCTGGCCGGACACCCAGATGCCGGTGCCGTCGGTGCCGTCCACCACGTTGGACTCGACGGCGCCGTCGGTGCAGTTGCAGGTGATGCCGCTCTGCCGGGCGTTGAGCACGTTGTTGTGGTGCGCGCGCAGCCCGGCGCCGCGCAGGCTCAGCCCGCCGCCGTCGCGCAGCGTGAACCCGGCCACCTCGACCTGGTCGGCGTGCACGCTCAGGTCCTGCACCTCGGCGCCGTCGGAGAGCACCCGGATCGGCTGGCCGGGCGCACCGGACCTGGTGATCCGCAGGTTCGCCGAGACCAGCCCGGGGCCGCCCAGGCACACCTGGTCCCCCGGCCGGGCGGTGTCCAGCGCCCGCTGCGCCACGCCCGGGTCGTCGATGAGCGCGCAGCCGCCCGGGGGCAGCGCGTTCTGCGGCGCCGGCGCCGGTCGGTTGGCCGGCACGCCGCCTCCGCTGGCGTTCGCGCCGGTACCGCCGCCGCAGCCGGCCAGCGCCACCGCGAGCACCCCCGCCAGCAACCCCGTCAGCAACACAGCCTGGGGCCTGGACCACACCGGCACCGCGCTCCCCTCGTCGGGTCGTCTGGAGGCGACCGTGTATGTGAAGGCGACAGGGTATGCGAACGGCACCGGCCGGCCAGACAGGTATCGTGGCGGGCGGGACGCTCGCGGGGTCCAGTGATCATGTCAGAGCTCACGTCAAGGAGAGCACCGTCAACGCGATTCAGCGGGTAGACCCCCGCACGGACCCCGGCTGGCAGCGGCTGGCGGGTGGACCGGCCGGCGGCCTGTTCACCTCGCCGCCCTGGATCCGGGCCGTCAGCGACAGCTACGACTTCACCCCGGAGGCCCGGCTCTCGGTGTCCGACGCCGGCGAGCCGGTCGGCGGCTTCGCCTGGGTCACCGTCGACGACATCAGGGGCGAGCGGATCTCCAGCCTGCCGTTCTGCGACCGGGCCGACCCGATGGTGGTCGAACCGGGCGCCTGGGCCGGGCTGGCCGACGACGCGCTGGCCACCGGCACGCCGCTGACCATGCGCTGCTTCTCGGACAACCCGGCGACCGCCGACCCCCGGCTGCGCGCCGTGGGCGAGGTGGCCTGGCACCACACGCCGCTGGCCGGCCTCACCGAGGAGGAGCTGTACAAGAAGATCAGCTCCACCTCCCGGCGCAACCTCAAGGCCGCCGACCGCAACGGCGTGACGGTCACCGCCAGCACCGAGCTGGACGCCGTGCACACCTTCCACAAGCTGCACGTGGGGCTGCGCAAGCGCAAGTACCGGCTGCTGGCCCAGCCGGTGGAGTTCTTCGAGAAGATCTGGCAGCAGTTCACCGGCGAGGACGCGGTGATCACCCTGCTCGCCGAGGTCGACGGCGAGATCGCCGCCGGCGCGATGTACCTGGTCTGGGGCGACAAGCTGTACTACAAGTTCGGCGCCTCGCTGTCCGAGCACCTGCCCAAGCGCCCGAACGACGCGCTGTACTGGGCGGCGCTCAAGCTTGCCATGTCCCGGGGGCTGACCAGCGTGGACTGGGGCGTCTCCGACCTCGACCAGCCCGGGCTGGTGTCCTACAAGCGCAAGTGGGCGAGCGAGGAGCGCCGCGTCGTCACCCTGCGGGGCGGCCCGGACCCGACGCCCAAGAGCGAGGTCGGCGCCATGCTCGGCGAGCTGACCAGGCTCTTCACCGAGGAGTCGGTGCCGGACGAGATCAGCACCCAGGCCGGCGCGCTTCTCTACCGTCACTTCTGTTGACAGGCATTCCACGAGTTTCGTGAGGGGTTCGTTCCAAATGACACAGGACACACGCCGGGTGGTCATCCTCGGCCAGGGCTACGTGGGGCTGCCGGTCGCGATGCGGGCCGTGGAGGTCGGCTTCGACGTGGTCGGCTTCGACGTGGCCAAGGACCGGGTGGACCGGCTGCGCCGGGGCGAGACGTTCATCGACGACATCACCGACGCCGAGGTGGCCGCCGCGCTGGCCACCGGCCGCTACACCCCGTCCTACGACCCCGCCGACATGGCCGGCTTCGACGTGGCCGTCATCTCGGTGCCGACCCCGCTGCAGGACGGCGCGCCCGACCTGTCCTACATCGAGCGGGCCTCGGACACGCTGGCCCCGCACGTGAGCAAGGGCTGCTGCGTGATCCTGGAGTCCACCACGTACCCGGGGACCACCGAAGAGATCGTGGTCCCCCGGCTGGAGGGCGGCAGCGGGCTGCGCGCCGGCGAGGACTTCCAGGTCGGGTTCAGCCCGGAGCGGATCAACCCCGGCGACAAGGTGTACCGGCTGCAGAACACCCCGAAGATCGTGTCCGGGATCGACGAGGGCTCGCTGCGCGCGGTGTCGGAGTTCTTCGGCGCGCTGGTCGACGAGGTCGTGCCGGTGACAGGCACCAAGGAGGCCGAGCTGGCCAAGCTGCTGGAGAACACCTTCCGGCACGTCAACATCGCGCTGGTCAACGAGCTGGCGGTGTACTGCCACGGGATGGGCATCGACGTCTGGTCGGTGATCGACGCGGCGGCGAGCAAGCCGTTCGGCTTCATGAAATTCACCCCGGGACCCGGCGTCGGCGGGCACTGCCTGCCGATCGACCCGTCCTACCTGTCCTGGCAGGTGCGCCGCTCGCTGGGGCAGAGCTTCCGGTTCGTGGACATCGCCAACGACGTCAACGACCACATGCCCGACTACGTGGCCACCCGCGCCACCGCGCACCTCAACCGCGACCGCAAGGCCGTCAACGGCAGCACGATCCTGCTGATCGGGCTGGCCTACAAGCCGAACTCCGGCGACGCCCGCGAGTCCCCGGCCATCGCGGTGGCGAACCGGCTGCGCGACCTGGGCGCGAACCTGCGCGCGGTCGACCCGCTGATCGACACCGAGCACGTGCCGTCCGGGATCGAGCTGGTGGACTGCACGGAGGCCGAGGTGACCGGCGCCGACCTGGTCATCGTGCTGACCGACCACGACGTGGTGGACTGGCCGCTGCTGGAGCGCCACGCGCAGAACGTGCTGGACACCCGCAACCGGCTGCGCAGCCCGTCGGTCGACCGGCTCTAACGAACCTTGGACGGGGTGAGCTGCTCGCGCGCGGACTTCGCCCCGGGTACCGGCACGGCGGCGGCCAGGGTCCGGACCGTGTCCCAGGCGCGGACCCTGGCCGGCCCCTGGTCCTGGGAGTCCCAGACGGCCGCCACGTGCGGCGAGAGGTACGGGCGCAGGAACCGGCTCAGCGAGTAGTCGTCCCGGCGCAGGTAGGACGGCGCTTCCTTCAGGTCGCGGGTGATGTCGATCCAGTACAGGCCGCGCTGGTAGGGCGTCTGCACGGGCCGCTCGCCGTAGACCAGGTGGCGGTACTGCAGCCACGGGAAGTTGATCCCGGCGTGGTACGCCAGCGCCGCCGACAGGTTGTGCCGGGCGTTCACCTCGATGATCTTGTAGACGCCGTCCCGGGGGTCGCGCTTGAACTCGACGTTCGCGAACCCGTGGTAGCCCAGCGCGCGCAGCATGTCCCGGCCGGGGCCGAGCACGTCGGGCAGGTCCCTGGAGACGGCCACGCACGGCGAGCCGGTCTCGGCCGGGGAGTTCCTGATCTTCGCGGCGGTCATCTCCACCAGCGGCTCGCCGGCCCAGAAGTACGCGTTGTAGTTCGCCCCGCACAGCTCGTCGCCGGGGATCAGCTCCTGCAGGATCACCTCGAGGCCGGCGTCGTGCGCCTGCCGGTACTCCGCGACCGCGTGCGCCAGGCCGTCCACCCGCGTCCACTTGCGGCCGAACACCGCGTAGTAGCGGTGGCTGATGGTGGGCTTGAGCACGGCGGGGAACGGTGCCCGTGCGGCGTAGCGCTCGATGTCACCGACGCCGGCGACCGCGATGGTGGCCGGCGAGGGCACGCCGTTGCACTCCGCGAGCAGGTAGGTGTCGGACTTGTCCAGGCACACCCGCGCCACCCGGGCGTCCGGCGCGGCCACCACGTAGCCGGCCCGCACCAGGGCGGCGGCGTTGCTGGACACGGCGGCCAGCGCCTGGTCCGAGCTGGGCACCAGCATCGCCTTCGGGTACCGCGCGGCCAGCCGGACCAGGAACGCCACGAACCTGGCCTCCTCGGCCTCCGGGTGCGGGCAGTCCACCAGCTCCCGGACGAACTTGGACGCCTGACCCATGTCCCGCTTGTGGTACCGGGCCACGACCACCGGAACGCCCCTCGAACCGAGCGCCCGGATGACCGCGAGCCCGGGGGTATAGGCCCCCACCACAACCACAGGCCTCATGAACCGCATCCCTCCCCGCCGAGTCGGTTCGACTCCACCGGCCGGACGCGCTCCGGGCCTTCGGGTGGCCGTCAGCGGCAACCATCGGCTGTCAGCGGACCGACCGTTATCAAGCAGGAACCGAGCGTACGTGACCCCTGTGATAACAGTTTCGGCCGCCCGCCGCGCGCTGAGCTGGGTGAACTCGCGCGCGGCCGTGAGAAGCCGCTCAGCCTCGCTGCGCCGTCTCACCCAACGTCACACCCATTCCCCGACCGCTGCTCCATCCAGCCCGCATTTCACACGGAATTGCGGCAACTGGGTCCACAGCGTGGCGCCTGACGGCGAGATGGCGGAGAAACGTACCTCATCGGGTGGGTGGACCTTGAAAAGTTCCGCCACCATGCGTGTTGGTCGGCGGTGCGGGCGCTCGGCCGGGTTATGGCTGGTGGCGGGCCAGCGTTCGGCGGAGCCTGGCCAGCGCGCCGGGGCGCACGTGCACGCTGTCGAGCGGCAGCCGCTCGCGGCGCAGCGCCGCGCGCACCGCGCGGTGGTCGTAGGGCACCGCGAGGAACCGCACGGTGATCGCGGCGGGGCCGGACTCGGGGACCTCCAGCAGCGCGCACCGCGCCAGCGGCCGCCGCTCCCGCTGCCGGGACTGGCCGACCGAGCCGGGGTTGACCAGGTACCTGGACTCGTGGGCCAGCGTGACCTCGGTGGCCTGGCCGGCGGCGCGCGCCGGTACGGCGTCGGGGATGGTGCCCGAAACAGAATCACGGCCCTGGCGGTAGAGCCACGCGCGGTGGGTGTGGCCGAGCACGAGGACCCGCGCGCCGGGGTGCTCGGCGGCCAGCAGGTCGAGCTGCGCCTCGGCCTGGTCCTCGCGGCGGACGTACTCCTCCGGGTCGGTCAGCGAGCCGTGCGCCATCACCACCCCGGGCACCTCCGCCAGCGGGGGCAGCGCGGCCAACCAGCGGCGGGAGTCGTCGGTGAGCACCGTCCGGGTCCAGGCCAGCGACGCCCGGGCGCGCGGGGAGTACCTGTCGTCGGGCAGCTCGCCGAGGGCGGCCAGCTCGTGGTTGCCGACGATGCAGACCGGGTCGAGCGCGGCCAGCTCGGCGACGCACTCGTTCGGCTGCGGCCCGTAGTCGATCACGTCGCCGGCGCACAGCCACCGGTCCACGCCCAGCTCGGACAGCCGCCGCACGGCGGCGGTCAACGCCGGCAGGTTGGCGTGGACGTCGGAGAGCAGCCCGTAGCGCATGATGTGACGGTCATCGCGCACGGTGCTCAGACTGTTACACACTGCTAAGGACCGCGCCGACGGCGGGTGCGATGTCGGTGAGCCGGCGCACCACCCGGTACCGGCCGCCGCCGCGCTCGGCCAGTGCACTGGCAGCCCGGGTGGCTTCCTGAGCGTCCGGGGCCAGTGGGCAGAGGACGTGCAGGCGGTCGATGCCGGCCAGCGCGGTGGCGGGGTCCGCGCCCGTGGTGTGCTGGCCGTCGGAGAGCAGGATGGCGACACGCTCGTCGGCGGGAGCGGAGGCGAGCTGGCGGGCGGCTTCCCGCAGCGCGGCCGCGATGTCGGTCAGGCCGTGCCCGCGCAGCGAGACCAGCTCGGCGACCAGGTCCTCCGGCGGGCGGTGCACGCCGTGCGGGGCGAGCACGGTGACCTCCTCGCCGAACGCCAGCACGCTCGTGTCCAGCCGCCGGCCCCTGTCGTTCCCGCTGGCCAGCACCACGCCGGCGGCGGCCACCGCGGCCAGCGCCACCGCCAGCCCGGACATCGAGCCGCTGGAGTCGACCAGCAGGCAGACGGCCCGCCGGTGCGCCGTCCAACCCAGCGTGACCAGCTCGTCCCCGGCCGGCGGCCAGCGCCCCGACCAGCCGTCCAGGGTGCGTTCGAGGTCCAGGTCGCCGTCCCCGCCCCGGCGCGGGCCGATCCTGCGGGTGCCCCTGGCGCGGGCCGGCCCGGTGCGGCCCAGCTCGATGAACACCCGGCCGGCCAGGCGGCGGGCGGCGGCGCGCAGCTCACGGTCGGTGGCGCGGGCCAGCTCGGCCAGCAGCGCGGCGGCCGCGTCCGGGTCGGACCGCATGGCCTCGGCGAAGGCATCCTCGTCCAGCTCGCCGACCTTCGGGGACACGGTGGCGAAGGCCTCGTGGCGGGCGGCCAGCTCGGCGCGGCCGTGGGTGCGGGCGGACTGGTTGCGGCGGGGACGGGAACGCTGTGGGGGGCCTGCCCCGTTCGGTGGCGGCGGCAGGCTAGGGGCTTTTCCCGGATCGCCCCCTTCTTCGGGGGGCTCGTCCGGCTCGTCGGGCTCGTCGGGGGGCCAGAGCTGGTCCAGCAGCTCGTCGATCACGGACTCGGCGGTGCGGTCCACGCCGTCGGCCACCCGGATCCGGCCGGACAGCGCGGCGTAGGCGGCGTCCCGCGCGGTCTCCCGGACCGGGGCCGGCTCGCCGCGCAGCCGGCCCAGCCCGGTCAGCAGGTGCACCAGGTCGATGGCGCCGCGCACGCTGGAGCCCATCCGCACGTCGCGGTGCTCCCTGGTGGCCCTGGCCAGCGCGACCGACAGCTCCACCGGCCGCCCGGCGACCCCGGTCATCGCGGTGGTGATGGCCCGCTCGGCGGCCTCGTCCTGGTAGCCGAGCACCACCCGGCACATCCGGTCGGCGATGGCCTGGCTGACCCGGGCGGTCCCGACCGCGTCGAACGGGTTCATCGCGGCGATCAGCCGGAACCTCGGGCCGGCGTGCACCGTGCCCAGCCTTGGCACCGCGATCTCGCCCTCGGTGAGCACGGTGATCAGCACGTTCAGGGTCTCCTCGGGGACCCGGTTCAGCTCCTCCAGGTAGAGCAGCCCGCCCCCGCGCATGGCGGTGAGCAGGGGGCCGTCCAGGAATGTGTCCGGGCGGTAGCCCTCGGAGAGCACCTGGGACGGGTCGAACGCACCGATCAGCCTCGCCGGGGTCAGCTCGGCGTTGCCCTCGACGAACACGACCTCCTGGCCGGTCTCACGCGCGATGGACCGCAGCAGGGTGGACTTGCCGGTGCCCGGCGGGCCCTCGATGACCACGTGCCGGCCGGTGTCCAGCGCGACGGTCAGCACCTCGCGCTCGCGGCGCAGCCCGATGATCGGTGCCAGACCCGTGCTCACGTGTCGTAGCGAATCACACCCCGCACGTTCTTGCCGTCCAGCAGGTCCCGGTAGCCCTGGTTGACCTCGTCCAGGGTGTACGTCCTAGTGATCAGTTCGTCCAGCTTGATCTGGCCGGCCTGGTACATGTTGACCAGCCTGGGGATGTCCCGGAACGGGTCGCCGGAGCCGAACAGCGAGCCCTGGATGCGCTTCTCGAACAGGGTGAGCAGCGCGCCGGGGATCTCCACGGTGTTCTTGGTCGGGTCGGCCAGGCCGGTGATCACGACCGTGCCGCCCTTCCGGATGCAGTGCACGGCGGCCGTGGTGACCTCGGTGTTCACGATGTCCACCGTGATGATCGCCTTGTCCGCGCCGACCCCGTGGGTGAGCTGCTGGATCAGCTCGTGCGCCTCCTCGGCGCCGGCCACGCTGTGCGTCGCGCCGACCTGCTCGGCCATCTCCCGCTTGTTGGCCAGCGGGTCGATCGCCACCACGTTGGCCGCGCCGGCCAGCGCGGCGCCCTGCACGGCGTTGATCCCGATGCCGCCGATGCCGTAGATGGCGATGGTGTCGCCCGGCTCGGTCTCGGCGGCGTGCACGGCCGAGCCGAATCCGGTCGGCACCCCGCAGCCGATCAGCACCGCCTTGTCCAGCGGCACGTCGTCGGCGACCTTGACGCAGGACGTCTCGGAGATGGTGGCGCGCTCGGAGAACGTGCCGATCATGCACATGGCGCCGAGGTCCTCGCCGTTCTGGTGGAACCGGAAGGTCCCGTCCGGCATGCAGCCTTCCAGGATGGTGGCGCCCAGGTCGCACAGGTTGGTCTTGCCGCTGGCGCAGAACCGGCAGTGCCCGCACACCGGCAGGAACGAGCAGATCACGTGGTCGCCGGGCGCGAGCCGGGTGACCCCCTCGCCCACCTCCTCGATGATCCCCGCGCCCTCGTGGCCGCCCACGATCGGGAACCGGGGCACGATGTCGCCGTGGCGCAGGTGCTCGTCCGAGTGGCACAGGCCGGCCGCCACATACCTGATCAGGACCTCGCCGGCCCGGGGCGGATCGAGGTCCACCTCGGTGACCTCGAAGTCCTGGTTCACTCCGCGCAGGATCGCAGCTCTGGTCTTCATTGACCCTCCCAACCGCGCTTCGGGTCATTCGTTCATAGCACCGCGCCCGGGGGTCGTGAAAGATCCGAAAGAGCCTATGCCGCGCTCCGCCGGGGGGTCGGCGGGCGATAGCGTGTCCGGAATGGAACGCGGCCCGGCGACCGAGCCCGAGCCGCCGAGCACGGCGCGCGGTTCGGCCACGGTCGCGGTGTGGACGCTGGTCAGCAGGGTCACCGGGCTGCTGCGGGTGGTGGCCATCGGCGCGGTGCTGGGGCCGACGTTCTTCGCCAACGCGTTCCTGTCCGCGAACACGGTGCCGAACCTGACGTACACCGCTCTGGCCGGCCCGATCCTGGCGCTGGTGCTGGTGCCCGCGCTGGTCCGGTCGCTGGCCGAGCGCGGCGTCGCGGCGTCCGGGGAGCTGCTCGGACGGGTCAGCGGGTACCTGCTGTTCTGGTCGGGGGTGGCGGCGGCCGGGCTGGTGCTGGCCTCGCCGCTGGTGGCGCTGGCGGTGACGGCGGGCATCCCGGACGCGGACACCCGCTGGCGGGCGTGGCGGCTGACCGTCCTGGTGCTGGTGTTCGTGGCGCCGCAGGTGCTCTGCTACACGCTGGCCGCGATCGGGGCGGCGGTGCAGCAGGCCAGGGGGCGCTTCGCGCTGGCCGCCGCGGCGCCCGCTCTGGAGAACCTGGGGCTGGTCGCGACCGTGGGCCTGGTGGCGCTGTGGTTCCGGCCCGGGGTGGACGTGGCGAACGCGTCGCTGACCATGGTGTTCGTGCTCGGGGTGGGCGCCACGGCGTCGGTGGCCACGCATGCGGTGGCGCAGTTGGTCGGCGCCTGGCAGGTCGGGATGCCGGTGCTGCCGCGCCGCGGCTGGCGGGCGGACGAGGCCACCCGGGAGGTCACCGGGCGGTTGCGCCGCTCGGTGGTCGTGGCGGCGTTCCCGTCCGTGTCCATGTTCGGGATGCTGGCGGTGGCGGCCACCGTGCCCGGCGGGGTGTTCGTGTTCCAGGCCGCCATGTCGGTGTACTTCGTGATCGCCGCGCTGGGCGCCAAGGCGGTGACGGTCGCGGCGCTGCCGGGGATGAGCGCCGCTGCGGACGGGCAGGACGCCGAGAGGTTCGGCACCGCGTGGCGGCAGGCGTTGAGCTACTCGGTGATCGCCAGCCTGCCCGCGCTGTGCCTGCTGTGGGCCTACGCCGAACCGGTGGCCGCCACGCTGGCCAACGGCAGGCTGCACGACCCCTCGATCGTGCGCTGGCTGACCGCCTGCCTGGTCGTGTTCGCCATCGCGCAGTTCGCCGACGCGGTCAACGAGGTGGCCCGCCAGGCCCTGTTCGCGCGCCTGGACGTGACCGGGCCGCGCTACGTCAGCACCGTGACGCTGGCGGTGCGGCTGGCGGTCGCGCTGGGCGCGCTGGCGCTGCCGGCCGGCGGGGATCGGCTGATCGGGCTGAGCTGCGCGGTGCTGCTGGCCGACCTGGTCGCCGCGGCCCTCGCGCTGGCCATGGTGCGCGCGGCGATCCGCCCGCAGCCGCTGCTCGACCCGCGCCGGCTGACCGCCGTGCTCGCGGCCGCCGTGGCCATGGTCCCGGCGGCGGTGCTCGGCGCCTGGGCGGTGGAGCGGCTGCACCACCGGGTGCCGCAGCTGGTCGCGGGGGTCGCGCTGGGCGCCACCGCACTGGCCTGCTTCGGGTTCGCGCTGGCGCTGTTCACCGGGCAGCTGCCGACGGTGATCGCCAAGGTGCGGGCTCGCGTGTCCGGCTCTTAGTACCGGGGCAGCCCGCCCCGGCGCATCCAGCCGCGGGCCCGGTCCACCAGGAACCGTCCCGCCGACGCCGAGTCCAGTGCGTCGTAGCCGGCGCGCAGCAGCGTGGACGAGATCAGCTCGACCGCGCGCGGGTACGCATGCAGCCGGCCGCCGAAGGCGACCTTGAACAGCTCCGGCCCGGTCAGCGAGGACGTGCTGAAGCCCTCCGCCCGCACCACCGAGGCGGCGTCCTCCGACAGCCCGCCCACGTCGAACTCGCGCAGGCCGGCGCGCTTGGCCCAGCGGATGGCCTCCCAGTCCAGCGCCGAGGTCACGCTCAGCCGCACCGCCGGGCTGGAGCGGTCCAGGCCGGTGAACCGGCTGCGCAGCACCCCGCCGCAGGCGGTGAACAGCTCGGCGGCGACCGGCTCGCCGTCCACCTCGCCGACGAAGATCTCCGCGTGCCCGCCGCCGGCGAGCCGGTGGTAGAGGTTGCGCACGTAGCGTCCGGACAGCTCGGGGAAGCCCTGGTGCGCGGCGGTGCGGCCGATCAGCCCGATGAGCAGGTCCACGTCACGGGCGGTGCCCCGGCGCACCGCGACCCCGCAGCGCTCCCACTTGCCGGTCCAGCGGCGGATCCGCCTGCTCATGCCGGCGCGCAGCTCGTCCTCGTCGACGGACAGGTCGATGCGCACCGTGGTGGCCGGCGCCACCCCGGCCGTGGAGCACCGGAACCCGCGCGCCAGCAACGCGCGGCTGACGTCGTCCCCACCGTCCGCCGGCTGGACGAACAGCGCGCGCAACCGGTGTCTGGCCAGCCGAGACAGCGCGTCGGCGAGCGCCGTCACCACGGCCGGGCGAGGGGCGCCGGCGGCCACCAGCGGACCGTAGGCGACGTAACCGACCGTGCCGATCACCGGCAGCCGGCGCATCAGCACCTGCGCCCCGCCGACCAACCGTCCGTCCCGCCAGGCGAACACGTACAGCGGCCGGTAGCCGACGCTGCCGCGCACCCCGGCCCAGCCGCTGAGCTGGGTGACATCGCTGCCCGGCAGGTCGGAGACGAGCCCGTCCCACGTCGACAGCGTGGCGACACCGGGCTGCGCGGACACGGTCGTGGAGATCGGCTCGGTCTTCACTCGCAACCGGTCGTCCACCTGCCCTAACTCCAACCGCACCCCCGGACACTAGCAACGTCATAACAGTTTCGAGATGACCGCCGCGGCGAACTCGGCCGTGCCGAGCGCACCGTCCCCCGATCGGTGCGGCGTCAGGTCGTAGGTGTGCCTGCCGTCCGCGAGCGCCGCGGCCACGGCGTCCTCCACCCGGCGCGCGGCCTCGTCCTCACCGAGGCGACGCAGCGCCAGCGCGCCGGACAGGATGGTGGCCACCGGGTTGGCCCGGTTGCGGCCGGCGTGGCGGGGCGCGCTGCCGTGCGCGGGCTCGAACAGCGACACGCACGAGCCGTGGTTCACCCCGGGGACCATGCCGATGCCGCCGACCAGGGCACCGCCGAGGTCGGCCATGATGTCGCCGTACTGGCCGGGCAGCACCAGCACGTCCAGCTCCTCCGGCCGCTGCACCAGGTGTGCGGCCAGCGCGTCCACCGCGATGGTGTCGAACTCCAGGTGGGTGCGGGCGGTCACCACGGCGCGGCCGGTCGCCACGAACAGCCCGTCGGTGGCCGGCAGCACGGTGGCCTTGTGCACGGCGGTCAGCCTGCGGCGGCCGTGGTGCTCGGCGTAGTCGGCGGCGAACTCGAACGCCCGCCTCGCCCCGGCCGCCGAGGCGACCTTGACCGCCAGCGCCGCCCCTGCCGGCACCGGCATGCCCCTCGCGCGCAGCCAGTCGGCCAGCTCCTCGGCGCTGTCCTCGGCAAGCTCGATGCCGGCGTAGACGTCCTCGGTCGTCTCCCTGATGATGATCAGGTCCACGTGCCGCCCCGGAACGCCGGGCAGGGTCCGCACGTGGCGGGCGTTGGCGTACAGGTCCAGCTCGCGGCGCAGCGCGATGTTGACCGAGGGCATGCTGCCGTCCGCCGGGGTGGTGAACGGCCCCTTCAGCGCCACCCCGCGGTCCGCGATGGCCTCGACGACGTGCCGGGGCAACGGCTCCTTCGCGCCGGCGGCCAGGGCGGTCAGGCCAGCCTGGTGGACCTCCCAGTCGAGGTCCGCGCCGGAGGCGTCCAGCACGGCGCGGGCCGCCGCGGTGACCTCCGGCCCGATCCCGTCGCCCGGCAGCAGGATGATCCGGTGACTCATCCGATCGCGCGGACCCGGCCGGTGACCGCCCTGGACACCCGGCCGGCGGCCCGCGCCAGCGCCGGCCCCGGGTCGCTCAGCCGCAGGTAGGGCAGGATCTGGCGGCCATGCGCGACGCTGCGCAGCCAGTCCGCGACGGTCAGCTCGCCGGTGCGGCGCAGCGCGAGCAGGGCGCGGACGTCGTTCGTCGGGTGCCACAGCCGCAGCCCCTCGCGGTACGTCCTCGGCCAGCGCACCGGCTCGCCAAGGATCCGCCGGTAGACCAGCCGCGCCAGGTCGATGCCCGCCGCCGCGACCAGCGCGTTCGACGCCACGAACCGCGCGTTGCACTCCATCAGCCTGAGCGTGCCGTCCCGCGGGTCGCGCTTGAACTCCACGTTGGCCAGCCCGCGCACCCCGGCCGCCCTGACCATCCGCAGCCCGACGTCGCGGACCTCCGGGTTCACGTCGGTGACGTGGTAGCAGCCGAATCCCTGCCGGGGCGGGAACCGACGGATGATCCGCTTGGTGAAATGGAACGCCGGCTCGCCGTCCTCCGCGATGTAGGTGAAGTAGCTGCACAGCAGCGAGTCCGGGCCCTCGATGGTCTCCACCAGCATGCACTCGATGCCGGCCTCGCCCATCGCCCGGTACTGGGCCACCAGCTCCCCGCCGTCGCGCGCGGTCCTGAACTTGCCGGGGAACCGCGCCTGGTACTCGTGCGAGCGCAGCGGCTTGAGCAGCAGCGGGTAGGCGAACTCGTCGCGGCGGGCGAGCAGCTCGTCCGCGCCGCCGACCATCCAGTACCTCGGGGTCGGCACGTCCGCCTTGGTCGCGATCTCGTACGTGGCGTGCTTGTCGAGCATGTCCAACTGGGCGGCCGGGTCGGAGATGTCCAGCTCGAACCGCTCGGCCAGCCGCTCGCGGTTGCGGGCGACCAGCGTCAGCGCGACGTCGTCGCAGGCCAACAGCACGGCACCGGCCAACCGGGCGCCGGGCGCGCCGAGCAGCCAGTCGGTACGGACCCGCTCGTCGTTCTCCCCCGGTAGGAACACCGTCCGGAACGCCCGCGAGTGGCGCAGCTCGCGCCCGGTGCCCAGCCCGTACACCCGCACCCCGAGCGCGGCCAGCCGACGCCCCACCGACAGCGTCTGCGGGTTCCCGCCCACCAATAGCGCCGGCGGCCTCATGGCGAGACCTCGCAGTGCAGCGTCTCCAGGATGTGGTCGGCCCAGCCGTTGTCGAACTCGCCCCGGTCCACCACCCGCACCGTGCACGCCGAGCCGACCAGCGGGCCCACGCCGGGATGCGGTCGGGCCGAGCGGGGCGGCTCGGACCACTCGCGCGTGGTGTCCATGAGCGGCGAGCCTAACCAGGCCGAGGGCCGCGATCACGGCTACCCGTGGCCGGTATTCTCGCCGCGTGCCGCGCATCATCCAGCGACTCGAGCCGCGCCACCGCGCGGTCTGGGGCCGGCACACCGTCAAGCTCCGCCACGGCCTCACCGAGCTGGACCTGTTCTCCGACGAGGTGCTGGCCGCGCTGCTCGATACGTACGACGAGAAGCGCCTGATCATGCACACCATGGCCGACGACGTATCGACCTGGAAGTCGGTGGCCAGGGGCGGGGTGTCCGGGCGGCGCATCCTGGACGCGGTCCGCTCCGGCCGGGTGTGGATCAACATGACGGACGTGCAGGACGCCGACCCCCGATTCCGCGAGCTGCTGGACGCCATCTACGCCGAGTGGGCGCGGGAGGTTCCCGGGTTCAACGCCTTCAAGCGCAAGATCGGACTGCTGGTCTCCTCGCCGAACGCCCGCGTGTTCTACCACTGCGACCCCGCCGGCCAGGCGCTCTGGCAGGTCCGGGGCCGCAAGCGGATCTACCTCTACCCGCCGGCGCCGCCGTTCCTGCAGCCCGCCGAGCTGGAGAACGTGATCCGCAGCGTCACCGCCGAGGAGCTCAGCTACCAGCCCTGGTACGACGACCACGCCGAGGTGTACGACCTCGAACCCGGCCAGATGCTGCACTGGGCGCTCAACTGCCCGCACCGCATCGACAACCATGACGAGATCAACGTCTCGCTGACCAGCGAACACTTCACCCCGGAGATCCTCCGCCGGTGGGCCGTGAACTACGGCAACGGGGTGCTGCGCTCGCTGGGATACACGCCACGCTCGCGCTCGGTGCACGGCGCGGCATTCTGGACGAAGGTCGCCGTCACGACGCTGTGGCGCGCGACCGTCCAGGAGAGGCAGAGTTACAAGCGCGTCCCGGAGTTCGTTCCCGATCCGGACGCCCCCAACGGGGTGCGCCCGATCGCCGCCGCGGGCGTGAGCTGAGGGATTTTCAGTATGGGTGCCCGGTCGTGACCGGGCAGGGGGAGAGTCGCCCGCATCGGGTGACTCACGAAGGGGCCTGTCGTGTTATCAGTTATCGACCCACTCGACGCGCACCAGCGCGAGCTGTGGGGCCACCAGACCGTCAAGCTGCGCCACCACCTGGCGGAGATGGACCTGTTCTCCGACGACTCGCTGGCCAAGCTGATCGAGACCGCCGCGCCGAAGAGCCTGGCCATGCACACCGAGGGCGGCACCGACCCGTCCACCTGGCCGTCCGTGGCGCGCGGCACCGTGCCCGGCGCCGGCGTCCTTGAGGCGGTGCGCGACGGCAAGCTGTGGATCAACCTGGTCGGCATCAGCGAGTGGGACCCGCGCTTCGCCGAGCTGGCCGACAAGATCTTCGCCGAGTTCGCCGCCCAGGTGCCCGGCCTGGACGTGGTCAAGCGCAAGCTCGGCGTGCTGATCTCCTCGCCGAAGGCCACCGTGCATTACCACATCGACATCCCCGGCCAGGCCATCTGGCAGGTGCGCGGCCGCAAGCGGTTCATCATCTACCCGGCCACCGAGCCGTTCCTGCGCCCCGCCGAACTGGAGGAGGCCGTCCGCTCCGCCACCTACGGCGTGGCCACCTACCAGCCCTGGTACGACGAGCACGCCGAGCCGCACGACCTGGCCCCCGGCGACGCCCTGCACTGGGCGCTCAACGGCCCGCACCGCATCGAGAACTTCGACGAGCTGTCCGTGTCCCTGACCAGCGAACACTGGACCCCCGACATCCGCCGCACCTACGCCATGAACTACGGCAACGGCCTGCTGCGCCACTACGGCTGGACGCCGCGCTCGCGCGCGGTCACCGGCCCCGCGTTCTGGGCCAAGGTCGCCCTCACCGCCGCCTACCGCAAGTCCGGCCTGCAGAACAAGAAGGGCTACCAGCGCGTGGCCACCTTCACCGTCGACCCCGACGCCCACAACGGCGTCCGCCCACTCCCCCCGTCCCAGTGGGCCCCGCCGGGAGCCTGACCCGTGAGTGGTAAGAGGCGCCATAGCACCTCTTACCACTCACGACTACGGTCGGCGGGTGCACTCGTCCGACCCGAACTTTCCGTACCGTCGGATCATTGATGATCTTCGGTCGGCGATCCTGACGGGTGAGCTTGCGGCTGGCGAGCGTCTGAGTTCTGAGTGGAAGCTCGCGGAGGCCTACCAAGCCAGTCGTACGACCGTACGCCGAGCGATCGCGGTTCTCAGGGCCGAGGGATTGGTGGTCACCAAACAGGGACAGGGTGCATTCGTGCGGCCGGTCCCTGTTGTGCGACTTCGCCTGACCGGCGCGAACTATCGAAGGCACCGGAGGGAGCGGCTGCCCGGGTTCAACGCTCAGGTCATCGAGCAAGGCCAGCGGCCCGAGCAGCGTCTGCTTGCCGTTGAGTCGATCGGAGCGCCCGCCGAGGTAGCGGACCGGCTCGAGGTCGAGCATGGCGCGCCTGTGGTGGTCCGTCGGCGGTTGTTCCTGGTCAATGACCAGCCGGTCGCCCAATGCGACAGCTACTATCCGCGGAGCATCGCGGAAGGAACTCCGATTGCGGAGAATGGTCGGATCCGTGGTGGCGTGCTTTCTTTCATTGAGGACCCGTCTGGGCCGATCCATCGGGTTGCGGGCCGGTCTGTCGATGACCTGACCAGCAGGATGCCGACGCCGTCCGAGGCCGAAGAACTACAGCTCACCACGGGCATCCCGGTCGTTCGCATCTTGCGTACGATTTATGATGTCGATGACATGCCGCTCGAAGTCCAGGAGTCAATCGCCGCGGCGGACCGGCATGAGTTCCGCTATGAGGTGGACATGCGATGAACTCCGCGTTCGCCGGTGGGCCACTCCGGATCGGTGCCAGCCTGTCGCTCACCGGTCGCTACGCGATGTTCGGCACTCAGGCCGCGCACGGATTGCGCAGTTGGGCCACCCTGGACGGAAACGCCGAGATTGTCATCATCGACGATCGAAGTGAACCGAGCCGGGTAGCACCCGCCCTCTCGAGCCTGACCGACGGGTGCGACCTGTTGTTGGGCCCGTACTCCACACAGCTCATGCGCGCCGCCAACAAGGTCGTCGCGGACCTGGGCAAGCTCCTGTGGAACCATGGCGGATCTGGCGATGACGTCGAGGCGGCCGCCCCTGGACATGTGGTCAGTGTGCTGGCCCCGACGAGCCGCTACGCCGAGCCGTTCGTACAGATGCTCGCCGGGCGCGCGTCCGTCGCGCCATTGTTTCTCAGAAGTGGTCGAGGACGGTTCGGTGCGCAGGTCATCGAGGGGGCCGAGCGCACCGCCGTTCGGCTCGGCATCCCCACACAACGGCTCGCGCCGGACGAGCCACTCCCGGCTCATCACGACGGGGATTGGGACTTCTTCTGCGCGGCCACATTCCCGGATGACGTGGCGACAGTTCGCGAGGCTCTCCACCAGCGTCGACCGCCACGAACGTTGGGGGCCGTTGCGGCCGGCGTGCATGAGTTCGGCGCAGCCGTTCTTCGTCCAGACGGCATCTATGGGATAGCGCAGTGGTTGCCTGGTCGCGGTGGAACCATTCACGTGGGTCCGTCGGAGGACGACTTTCTTGCTGAGTATGCGAAGGCCTCGGGCGGCGTTCCGGACTATCCCGCCGTCCAGGCCGCGGCAACCGCCGCCCTGGCCGCGCACTGCGCGCGGACCGCCGGGGATCTCTCGCGTCCCGCGCTGTGGGCGGCCGCCACCGGACTCCGCACCGCGACGCTGCTCGGCCGTTTCGCCATCGACTCGACGACCGGCGCACAGCGCGAACACCAGACGGTCCTCACCCGCTGGACCGCGGACGGGCTGTCACCGGTCAGCGGGACGACCAGGCTCGATTGAACTTGTATCACCAAGTTGGTACGCTCGGCCCGTCCACCCGTAGACATGCCGTTAGGGATCATCGATGTCCACACGGACCCCCTCCCTCGCCCTGACCGAACTGGTCGGCAACCACCTGACCAAGCGGCGCGGAGAACGTCGCCTGCGCGCGGTCCACGCGCCGATTCATGACACACCCAGCCCGGGCGGATTCCGCCAGGCCGGCGACGAGCCGAAGCAGAATCAGGAACCGGAGCTGAATCACCGAGAGACACGCTGGAGCGGCGAGCCATTCATTTACGCCGTCCATGCGGTCCGCGCGGACGAGATCCGCGCAACCGAGGTTGTGTGGAGTTCACAGGGCAATGCCGAGGAATACGCCGGACAGCTGAGCACCGACCCTGGCGTGCTAGCCGGTGCGGTGACGCGCTTCAGGGTGAACTCACCGGGCGAGCGGAAGGCGCTTGCCATGTATGTGAGCGGTACTCGGCAGCAGGTTCCGCACCTGAGCGATGACCGCCGTATCGCCGCGAACGGATATATCACACACCCCAGCCTGCGGCGGCGTCGCTGAACTCACTATCCGCGAACGTTCAGGCGTGAGCCTTGATTGGTGTGACGCCGGCCGGCCCGATATCACCGGCCGGCTGCTCCGAGACAGACGCGGCGTTGTCGCGGCGCGTAGCGGTTGACAATCATGGACACGGTCACGGCTTATCCGATGGCTCGCGCCTATACATGACGGCCGTGTTACTGCCGTCACCTTGACGCTAGGTTGTTGGTGGCTAGGTAGGGAGGGCGGCGGATGTCGGCGACGTTCTTTGCGGCGGTGCGGGGCGCGCTCGGGGCCGGGGCCGTTGACGTCTCGGACGCGGTCAGGGCCGAGTACGGCCGTAACCGGCTGCCGGGAGGGGACCGCAGGCCGGCCGGTGTGGTCAGCCCGGCGTCCACCGACGAGGTCGCCACGGTGGTCCGCCTGGCCGGCGAGCACGGCGTGACGCTGTGGCCGACCAGCACCGGGCGCAACGCCGGTCTTGGCGAGTTCTCCCCGGTCCGCGAGCATCAGGTGGTCGTGCACCTGGGGCGGCGGATGAACCGGATCGTGGAGGTCGACGAGCGGCTCGGGTACGCGGTCGTCGAGCCCGGCGTGACGTTCCGCCAGCTGCGGGCCGAGCTGGCGCGCCGGGGTGACACGCTCATGCTCAGCGCCACCTCCGGGCCGCCGGACGGCGGCATCCTGGGCAACGCGCTGGACCGGGGCGCCGGCTACACCCCGTACTTCGACCACTTCGGCATGCTCTGCGGGCTGGAGGTCGTGCTGCCGGACGGCGGCGTGCTGCGCACCGGCGACGGGGCATTGGCCGGCGCCAAGACCCGGTTCGTCAACAAGTCGGGCTTCGGACCGTTGCTGGACGGGCTGTTCTCCCAGTCGAACCTCGGGATCGTCACCCGGGCCGCCATCTGGCTGATGCCCCGGCCGCCGGTGATCAAGGGCTTCGCGTTCGCGTTCCCGGAGGACGACGACCTGGCCGAGATCTTCGAGCTGGTCCGCCCGCTCAAGCTCACCAACGCTGTGCCGACCCTGGTCAAGGTCACCTCGGGCAGCTACGGGTTCGGCACCGAGGAGCGCTACCCGTTCCACCGCACCGGGGGCGCCGTGCCGCTGCCCGACGAGGTCCGCGCGGAGCTGCAGGACCGGCACGGCACCGGGGCCTGGTTGGTCTCCGGCGCCCTGTACGGGCCGTCCGAGCAGGCGCTCGAGCCCGGCATCGAACGGATCAGGGCGCACTTCGAGGCGTCCGGGAAGGCCACCTACGTCCCGCACGAGCGGATGGTCGAGGACCCGGTGTACAAGATCCATCTGGACACCTTCGGCGGTGAGCCGACCGACCGCGAGCTCGGCCTGCTCGACTGGCGTCCCGGCGGCGGGGCGACCTGGTTCCTGCCGGCCACCCCGATGCTGGGCGAGGTGGCCCAGCTGCACCAGCGGACGTCCCGGAAGATCCTCACCGAGCACGGGTTCGACTACATGGTCGAGTTCGTCTGCGGTCCCCGCGCCGCCCGGGCGCTGCACATCATCGTCTTCAACCGGGAGGACCCCGCCGAGGTCGCACGCATGAACGCCGCGTACCAGGCCCTGGTGACCGCCTACGACGAGCTCGGCTACCCGATCGGCCGCACCCCCACCGACCGCCAGGAGTGGGCGATGGGCCGACTGCCCGAGTTCGAGCGGACCTGCTCGCGGCTGAAGGCGGCGCTCGATCCGAGCGGCGTGCTCGCCCCGGGCAAGTACGGCATCGAGTGACCCTAGGCGTCCAGCGACGGGGGCAGGGCGAACAGGGGGAACAGGCGCTCGGCGTCCAGGAACGTGGTGGTGGCGAGGATGCGGCCGGACGCCACCTCCAGGACCTGGAGTGCGAACGGTCGGTATTCGCCGCCCTGGTCATCGGCGCGGTACTGGCCGAACGCGGGGAGGCCGTTGGCGACGGTCGGGAGCCAGCGCGCGCGCCGGCACGAGCCGTCCGAGCCGAGCAGCGCCTGGCGCATCTGGTCGCGGCCGCGCAGCCACCAGGAGAACGGCGGCATGGTCATCGTGATGTCCTCGTGCATCAGGGCGATGAGCGCGTCGACGTCGTAGCGCGCGAACGCGTCGACGTAGCGGGCGAGCAGGTCGCGCTGCACCGGGTCGGTCGGGCTGTACGGCTCGGCCGCCGTGACCTCGCGTTCGGCCATCACCGCCCTGGCCCGTTGCAGCGAGCTGTTGACCGACGCCACCGTGGTGTCCAGGGCCTCGGCGACCTCGCGGGCGCGCAGGCACAGCACATCGCGCAGGATCAGCACCGCGCGCTGCGGCGGCGTCAGCCGTTGCAGGGCGGCCACGAAGGCGAGGCTGATCGTCTCCCTCGACACCACCAGGTCGGCCGGGTCCAGGCGGTCGTCCGGGATCGGCTCGACCCAGGCCTCGGGCAGCGGCGGCCCGAGCGGCTCGCCGGCCGCCGAGGGGGGCGCGAGGTCCATCGGGCGGGCACGGCGGTCGGCGGCCTTGCGGGCGTCCAGGCAGACGTTCGTGGCGATCCGGTACAGCCACGAGCGCAGCGACGAGCGGCCCTCGAACCGGTCGTAGCCGCGCCAGGCCCGGACCAGCGTCTCCTGCACGGCGTCCTCGGCGTCGAACGGCGAGCCGAGCATGCGGTAGCAGTAGCCGGTCAGCTCGGCGCGGTGTTCGGCCAGCCACGACTCGGCCGGGAGCTTCTCCGCAACGCTCATGAGCCGAATGTATCCAGGATGGCGTGCAGCCGGTCGGTGATCTCGGGGGCGGTCAGGCCGTAGCTGGGGGCGTAGCAGAGCAGGCGGTCGTAGCGGCCCCGGAAGGCGTCGAGCTGGTCGCGGGCCTCGTCGGGGGTGCCGGCGACGGCCATGGCGGCGAGCATGCGGTCGGACACGGCGGCGATCATGGCGGCGTGGTCGCGGCGTTCCCAGGCGGCGCGGATGGCGTCCACCTCGTCGGTGAAGCGTTCCAGCTCGATGATGGCGCGGTAGGTGCGGACGACGGCGTAGAAGGCGATCTGGGCGGCGGCGTCGCGGCGGGCGGTGGCGGCGTCCTCGGCCACGCTGGTGATCACGTAGCCGGCGATGGGCACGTCCTCGGGACGGCCGGTGCGCCGCGCGCCGGCCGCCAGCGCGGGCCGGACCACCTCGTCGACGTAGCGGCGGGTGTAGATCGGGTGCCCGACCAGGCCGTCGGCGACCGCGCCCGCCGCGGCCACCATCCGCTCGTTCACCCCGGCCAGGTACACCGGGATGTCCGCGCGCACCGGCGGGCGGACCTCGGCGGTGGGCCGCAGCGCCAAGCGGTAGAAGCGGCCCTCATGCTCCACGCCGCCCGAGTCCAGCGCCCACAGCCGGCGCAGCAGCGGGACCAGCTCCTCCATCCGGGGTGCGGTCGACGCGCCGTCCACGCCGTGCCAGTCCCGCTGCATCCGCCGGGTGCCGGTGCCCAGCCCGAGCAGCAGCCGCCCGCCGGACAGCTCGTCCAGGTCGCGCGCCTCGGCGGCGAGCACCAGCGGGGTGCGGCCGACCGCGTAGGCGATGCCACTGGCCAGCGTGATCGTCTCGGTGGCGGCGGCCATCGCGGCCAGCGACACGGTGGCCGAGCGGTCGTAGAACTCGGTGGTGAACACGGACTCGAAGCCGCGCCGCTCGGCCCGCCGCGCCAGGTCGGCCAGCCCGGCCAGGTCGCTGCCGAGTACCGCGATGCCCAGTGAGTCGCTCATCCAGGCGACTCTAGTGACGGCGGCAGGCCGAACAGGGCGAACAGGCTCGGGTCCGCGAACACCACGTTGCGGCTCACCGCCGCGCCGGTGACCGTGAGCACCTGCAGGCTGTGCGCCCGGTACCCGCCGTCCTCGCCGCGCACGTAGGCGGCGAGCGCCGGCTGGCCGTTGGCCGAGGTGCGCAGCATCCGCCAGTCGGTGCCGCGCATGGCGAACACCCGCGCGAGGAACCGGGCGTAGGCGTCGCGCCCGATGTACCAGTTCAGCACCGGCGGCATCTCCAGCACGGCGTCGGCCGCGAGCAGCCGGCTCAGCCCCGCCACGTCGGCCCGCTCGAAGGCGGCGACGTAGCTGTCGACCAGCGCCCGCTGGACCGGGTCGTCCGGCTCCTGGACGCCGTCGCGGTCCACCGCCGTGTCCAGCCGCGCCCTGGCCCGCTGCAGCGCGCTGTTCACGGCGGCGGTCGTGGTGCCCAGCGCCTCGGCCACCTCGGCGGCCGGCCACTCGAAGACGTCACGCAGCACCAGCACCGCGCGCTGGCGGGGCGGGAGCAGCTGGATGGCCGCCACGAACGCCAGCCGCAGGCCGCCCCTGGCGGCGAGCGCGGCGGCCGGGTCGCCCGCGAGCAGCGCGTCCGGCAGCGGCTGCAGCCAGGTCGCCTCGCCGCGCACCATCGGCGCCTCCGGGTCCTCCATCGGGCCGACCAGCCCGGACGGCAACGGCCGGCGGCCCCGCTGCTCCAGCGCGGTCAGGCAGGCGTTGGTGGCGATCCGGTACAGCCAGGTGCGCAGCGACGCCTTCGCGGGGTCGAACCTCGGGTACGCGCGCCAGGCCCGCAGCAGGGTCTCCTGCACCAGGTCCTCGGCGTCGTGCACGGAGCCGAGCATCCGGTAACAGTGCGCCAGCAGCTCACGCCGGTACGGATCGGTCCGCCGCTCGAAGTCGGTCGACGTCGTCATCACCTGCATATGTACCGGAGCCGAGCCCTCCGGTCATCGGTACCGATGAGTCACGGCCGCCCGGGCAGTACATACCGGCATGACCACTACCGATACGAAGACGACAACCGAGGACGAGGCCGCCGTGCGCGCGGTGCTGGACGGCGTCTACGCCGCGTGGGCGGCCGGTGACGCGGACGCGCTGGCCGCCCACTACACCGAGGACGCCACCGTGATCCTGCACAGCGGCGTGTTCAGCACCGGGTCCAACGAGGTCCGGGACGCCATGGCGGCCGGTTTCGCCGGTCCGCTGCGCGGCTCGCGGGCCTTCGACCGGCCGCTGGACCTGCGGTTCCTCGGGCCGGACACCGCCGTCGTGATCGGCGAGGGCGGCATCCTGATGGCCGGCGAGCGCGAGCTGCCGCCGGCAAGGCAGGTGCGGGCCACCTGGGTGCTAACCAGGCGCGACGGTCGGTGGCTGGTGGCGGCGTACCACAACTGCCTGGCACGACCGGCCTGACCGCGAACCCCGGGGACGGGCCTGGCCGAAAACCGGCTGCGGGCGGCGGCGGCCGAGCCGTATGGTGCCGGCCATGTGCGGTATAGCGGCCATGGCCGGCATCGCGTCCATGCGGTTGCGGCGCCACTGAGCGCAGCGGCCAGGCCCGTTCTTCTTCCTCGCTGATCTGGCGTCCCCTCGCGACCTGACGCCGCTGTGCTCCTTCCGGGTCCCTCGTTCCCGCGTTCCCTGGAGCACCCGCGATGTCGCGCGCCCGTTCGTCCTCATCCAACCCGTCAGGCATTCACCTGCTCACCGACCGCCGCCCGATCCGCGAGCTGGTCCGCGCCGCCGCCCTCGGCCCGGGCGACCTCGTGATCGACTTCGGCGCCGGGCCCGGCACCCTCACCGGGCCGCTGGCCGCCACCGGGGCCAGGGTGCTGGCCGTGGAGCGCGACGACGGGTTCGCGCGGCGGCTGCGCGGGCGGTTCGCCGGTGCCCCGGTCCGGGTGGTGCACGGCGACCTGCGCCGGGTGCCGCTGCCCCGCCGGGAGTTCAGCGTGGTGGCCAGCATCCCGTTCGGGGCCAGCACGGCGTTGCTGCGGCGGCTGCTGGGCGACCCGGCGCTGGCGCTGCGCGGCGCGGACCTGGTGGTCGAGTGGGGGTTCGCCCGGCGGGTGACCGCGACGGTCCCGCGCGGGCTGGAGGCGGCGTGGTGGGCCGCGCGGTTCGAGCTGGCGCTGCGCAGGCGGATCCCGGCGGCGTGTTTCACCCCGGCGCCGTCGGTGGACGCCGCGTACCTGCGGGTCCGGCCGGTGGCCGAGCCGCTCGACCGGCGCGGGCACCGGGCGTTGCGGGAGCTGCTGCGCGCGGCGCACGCCCGGCCCGGCGCTCCGGTGCACCGGGTGCTCCGTGAGCTCGGCGGCAAGCGGTGGCTGCCGATGCTCGGCGAGTACGCGGGCGGACCGGCCGGCGAGGTGCCACCCCCTCGGTGGGCGGCCGTCGCTCGTGGGATGGCGGCCGGCGAGCCAGGCCCCGGCTTGAATTAGTTAGGCAAGCCTTGCTTAACTGTGACTATGAGCGCGCGGCGGACGACGGACGGGACGGCCTTCCCCTACTTCGTGACCAAGGTGTTGCGGACCCGGCGGGTCACCCCGCACCTGGTGCGGATCACCGTGGGCGGCGAGGGCCTGTCCGAGTTTCCTTACCGCTCACCGGACCAGTGGGTCAAGCTGTTCTTCCCGCCGGCCGGCCGTGCCACCCCGGAGATCCCGGAGATGGACGGTGACGACGTGCCCGGCTGGTACCGCCGCTACCTGGCGATGCCGGACGGCGTGCGCCCGACGATGCGCACGTTCACGGCCCGCGCGCTGCGCCCGGAGCGTGGCGAGCTGGACATCGAGTTCGTGCTGCACGGCGACGCCGGCCCGGCCAGCCGCTGGGCCGGCAACGCCCACCCCGGCGACGCGCTCGGCGTGCTGGCCGCGCAGGGCGGGTTCACCCCACCGGAGGACCCGCCGTGGCTGCTCATCGCCGGCGACCACACCGCGCTGCCGGCCATCGCGTCGATCCTGGAGTCACTTGATGACGATGATCGCGCGCTGGCGTTCGTCGAGCTGGACGACGCCGCCGACGAACAACCCCTGACCACCGGGCGAGGCGTCCGGCTGCGCTGGTTGCACCGGCGCCCGGACGCCGCGCCCGGAGAGGCGCTGGTCGAGGCGCTGCGGCACACCACGTTCCCGCTGGGCACCCCGTACGCCTGGCTGGCCGGCGAGGCCGGGCTGGTGCGTTCGGTGCGCCGGCACCTGGTCGGCGGGCGCCAACTGCCCAAGGACGCGATCTCGTTCACCGGGTACTGGCGGATGGGCAAGGCGGAGTCCGACGCCTACACCGACGAGGAGCTGGCCGAGGCGCGCGGCTGATCCCGACCCGTGAGTGGCTAGGGTCGCTATGGCGGCCCTAGCCACTCACGGGGTCAGTCGGCGAAGGCGGGCGGGCGCTTCTCCAGGTGGGCGGCGACGGCCTCGGCGAGGTCGGCGGACAGCAGGGTCCCGGCGTTCCAGGTGGCGACCTGGTCGAGGGCGTCGGCGACCGTGTGGTCGCGGGCGTAGGTGATCGCGCGCTTGGTGCCGCGCAGCGCCAGCGGCGACTTGGCGGCCAGCTCGCGGGCGGTCTCCAGCACGCCGGCGCGCAGCTCCTCGGGGGTGTCGTAGCAGCGGTTGGCCAGCCGCAGCTCGGCCGCCTCCCGGCCGGAGACCGTCCGGCAGGTGTACGCCAGCTCCCTGGCCACGCCTTCGCCGACGATCCGGGGCAGCCGCTGCAGCACGCCGACGTCCGCGACCAGGCCCATGTCGACCTCCTTGACCGAGAACCCGGCGTCCGCGCTGGCGTAGCGCAGGTCGCAGGCGGCCGCGAGGTCGAGGCCGGCGCCGATGCAGGCACCGTGCACGGCGGCCAGCACCGGCTTGCGGCAGCGTTCGAACCAGGTCAGCACGTCCTGCAGGTCGGTGATCGTGTGGTAGAGCCGCTCGCTGGCGCGTGCGCGGTCGCCGTCCGCGCCCTGGAAGCCGGCGAGCATGCCTACGTCGATGCCCGAGCAGAAGTGCTTGCCGGCGCCGCTGAGGACCACCACCCGGGCCTCGGGGGTGGCGTCCAGGTCCTTCGCGGCGGCCCGCAGCTCCTGCCACATCGGCGGGTTCAGCGCGTTGGCCCGGTCGGGGCGGTTCAGCCGCAGCTCGGCGACGCCGGCGTCGAGGGTCACGGACAGCGTGCTGTAATCCTGTTTCACCAGGCCTGCATAGCAGCCGGCTCGGTCGTGGTCCAGCTCAGTCGTGGTCCAACACGGCCTTGCCGGCGATCTGGCGGCCGAGCAGCGCGGCGGCCGCCTCGTCGAACCGCCGCCAGGAGCCGCGCCAGCCCACGTCCACCGCCAGCTTCCCGGTCGCGACCAGCTCCAGCAGGAACGCCAGGTCGGCGCCGTACGCCGAGCCGGCCTGGAACGAGTGCAGCGTCCGGCTCGGCCCGACGGTGGCGTACGGCGGGAACTCCGAGGGCCGGCCGGAGGTGCCGCCGATGCTCTGCAGCACGCCGCCGGCCGCGAGCGCGTTCCAGGCCTCGACCAGCCTCGGCCCGCCCACGTTCTCGATCACGACGTCGACCGGGGCGATCCCGCCGAGGCCGTCCACCACCTCGCGGGCGCCCAGCTCGGCGAGCCCCTCGCCCCGGCGCGCCGAGGCGACCACGTGCGCGCCGGCGCCGGCGGCCAGCTGCACCGCGTACCGCCCGACCCCGCCGGACGCGCCGGTGACCAGCACCCGCCTGCCCAGCAGCGAGCCGGACGCGCGCAGCGCACGCAGCGCCGTCACGCCGGCCACCGGGAGCGCGGCGGCCACCCCGAGGTCGACCGACTCCGGCACCACCGCGGCGTCCCGCACCGGCACCGCCCGCAGCTCGCCCCAGGCGCCGGCGCCGCCGAAGCTGAGCACCCGCTCCCCCACCGCGGGGCCGGCGCCGTCGGCGGCGGGTGCGACGACCACGCCGGCGGCGTCCCAGCCGGGCACCGAGCCGGCGGCACGGCCGGCGGCGCCACTGACGTCGCCGTAGTTCAGCGACGAGTTGCGGACCTCGACCAGCAGCTCGTTCGGGCCGGGCACCGGGTCGGGTGCCTCGGACAGGGCGACGCCGGACGGCGAGCCGGGGGTGACGACCAGTGCACGCATGGCTGCCTCTCACGGAGTTCTACGGTTCTTGCAGGGCGAAACCGCGCGCCCCGGGCACCCTATTCCGCCAGAGGGTGAGCCCTACCCCGAGACGGGGGACAGCCCGTGTTGCTCGGGGGCATGCCCCATGGATCACGGCGGGCGCCGGCGGCAACCTTCCTCCATGCGACTCGCCGCCCCCGGTTCGGCCATGACGACCTTCGAACTGTCGTCCGCGCTGGGCCTGTTCGTCCGCCGTGACTTCCTGCCGCCGCCGCTGTGCGCGCGGGCCAGCAGGCGGATGCGCGCGGCCCCGGGCCTGGACGTCACCGCCGGGGGGAACGCGAGCGAGCAGGCCCGCGCGGCGCTGTGCGTGGCACCGGAGGCGGCGGTCGGCGAGGCGGTCGCCGGGCGGTTGCGCGAGGTCCTGCCGGCCGTGGCGGCGCACTTCCGGGTCGAGCTCGCCGGCGTGGCGCAACCGCGCTTCCTGCGCTACGACAAGGGCGACTTCCTGGCCTTCCACCGCGACCGCGACGACCTGTCCGGCGCGCCGGCGGGCGGACCGCGCCAGGTCACCGCCGTGCTGTTCCTCAACGCCGAGGCCGAACGACCCGGCGAGGGCCGCTACGGCGGCGGCGCGCTGGAGTTCTACCTGCCCGACCTGCTGCCGCACGCGGGGTACGAGCGGGCCCGGTTCTCCTTCCCCGCCCGCCCGGGCACGCTGGTCGCGTTCGACGCCAGGGTCCGCCACCAGGTGCGGCCGGTCACCCACGGCCAGCGGCACACCGTGGTGACCTGGTTTCAGGAGGGCTCGGCGGCGACCTGAGGTGGGAAGCCGCCGGTCGCGATCGGTCCCCAGCCGTCGATGTGGATGCGGATGAGCGACTTGTCCTGCCGGAGCATGGCCTCGCGGTACTCGTCCCAGTCCGGGTGCTCCCCGGAGATGCAGCGGTAGTACTCGACGAGGCCGTCCAGCGCGTCCGGCATGTCGAGCACCTCGGCCCGGCCGTCGACCTGCACGTACGGCCCGTTCCATTCCTCGGAGAGGACGCAGATCGACACCCGAGGGTCGCGGCGCGCGTTGCGGGTCTTGGCGCGCGCGGGGTAGGTCGACACCACGATCCGGCCCGAGGCGTCCACCCCGCAGGACACCGGGGACAGCTGCGGGCGCCCGTCCGACCGGGTGGTGACGAGCACGCCCCGGTGCCGTGGCCGGAGGAACTCCAGCAACGCGGCGCGGTCGACGCGCTCGGCGGTTGCGATGCGTGGCATGCGTCGATCGTCCTCCGTCCGCGCGGGGTGCAGAATTCGGGCCATGACCGGACGGGATCGCGACGAGGAGGGCCGGGCGCGCAACGCCCGGCCCCGGGACGCGTCGGGGCGGCCGCTGGCGCGGGGGCTGGCCGGGGTGGACCGGGTGCCCGAGGGCCTGGCGCTGCCGCCGGCCGAGGCGCTGGTCGAGGCGCAGCGGCTGCTGGACGCCGGGCTGCCGTTCCAGGCGCACGAGGTGCTGGAGGGCACCTGGAAGGCCACCGACGGCGAGGAGCGGGAGCTGTGGCAGGGGCTGGCGCAGCTCGCGGTCGGGCTCACCCACGCCCAGCGGGGCAACGCGGTGGGCGCGGCGTCGCTGCTGGAGCGGGGCGCCGGACGGATCGCGGCGTTCGCCGAGGACCCGCCGCACGGCGTCGACGTGGCCGGGCTGGTCGCGCGCGCCACCGCGCTGGCCGACCGGATCAGGTCCGCCGGCCTGACCGCCGTGACCGAAGCCGACCGCCGCCTCCGACTCGCCGGGCGGTAGGGCTCCCATCCGTCCAAGAACCGCGCCTGCCAGGCGGCCAGGATAGGGACGACGACGAGCTGAGGAGGCCGCGATGCCGAGCTGGGAGGACGTGGTGGCGATGGCCGGCGAGCTGCCGCGCGTCGAGGAGTCCACGTCGTACCGCACCCCGTCGCTGAAGGTGGCCGGCAAGAGCTTCGCCCGGCTGCGTACCGAAGCCGAGGGCGGGCTGGTGTTGATGTGCTCGCTGGAGGAGAAGGAGGCGCTGCTGGCCGCCGGAGACCCGGCGTTCTACACCACGCCGCACTACGACGGGTACGGCGCGATCCTGGTCAACCTGGAGAAGGTGGACCCGGGGCAGCTGCGCGAGCTGGTCGAGGAGGCGTGGCGGATCAAGGCACCGGCCAGGCTGCGCAAGGAGTTCGATGCCGGCTAGTCACACCCGCTTGATGACCCCGGCCGACCTCGGGTTCGCGATGGAGCTGACCCGCGCGGCCGGCTGGAACCAGACCGAGGCGGACTGGCGGGCGCACCTCGCGCTGGACCCGGCCGGGTGCTTCGTCACCGAGCTGGACGGGCGGCCGGCGGGCACGGCGGTGCTGGCCGACTACGGCGGCCGGTTCGGCTGGCTGGCCATGGTGCTGGTCCATCCCGAGCACCGGCGTCGCGGCGTCGGCACCGCACTGGCCCGAGCGGCCAGGGAGCACGCGCGCGAACGCGGGCTGGCGCAGGTGCGGCTGGACGCCTCGGAGGCCGGGCGGCCGGTCTACCTCGCGCTGGGGTTCGCCGATCAGTACGGGCTGTCCCGCTACCGGCGTCCTCCGAGCCCGCCGGCGGCGGAGAACGGCGACCTGGGTGCGAGGGAGGTCGGCGCGGACGAGGCGGTGCGCGCGGTGCTGGGCTGGGACGCCGAGCGGTTCGGCGCGGACCGCGGCCGGGTGCTGCGCGAGCTGCTGGAACGGCCGGGCAGCCGGACGTTCCGGTTCCCCGGCACCGGCGCGATGTCCGGGTACGCGGTCACCCGGCTGGGCGCGCCGGCCGTCCAGCTCGGGCCGTGGCTGGCGGACACCGCCGAGGCCGCCGAGGCCCTGCTGCATGCTGCGCTCGCATCCGTACCGGACGAGGAAGTCATCATGGACGTGCCGGAGCCCAACGCGGACGCCACCGCGCTGGCCCTGCGCTACGGCTTCGCGCCGGAGCGGCGGTTCGCCAGGATGAGCTGGCCGGCCGCGCCCGCCGCCGAGGACAACCGGCGCATCTACGCCTCCTCGGGCGCCGACCGGGGCTGATCAGAGGGCCGGACATCGACGATCGCTCTCGGAGTCGGTAATCTCCGTCCCCGGTCCACGTCGGTGTGTTGACCGGCGGCGGGGGTTGGGACGTGCTGTTCTGTCGGGTGCTGGGGCCGCTCGAGGTGGTGGTCGACGGGTCGGTCTCGGAGCTGGGCGGCCCGGCCCCGCGCCGGCTGCTCGCCGCCCTGCTGGCCGCCGACGGCAAGCCGGTGGCCGATGCGGCGCTGGCCGAGCTGGTGTGGGGCGCCGACGCGCCGCCGGTGGTCAGCGGCGCGCTGCAGGTGAACGTCTCGCGGCTGCGCTCGGCGCTGGGCGCGGGCGGGCGCGAGCTGCTGGAGCGCACCGGGGCCGGCTACCGGTTCCGGGTTGAGCCGGAGCAGACCGACGTCGGCCGGTTCGCCGAGCTGGTCGCCGAGGGCGGGCGGCTGTTCGACGGCGGCGACCCGGCCGCGGCCGTACGGGCCTACTGGGAGGCGCTCGGGCTCTGGCGCGGTGAGCCGTGGGCGGAGCTGCCGGAGCCCTCGGTGGCCGGCGTCCGGGTCAGGCTGAACGAGCTGCGCGCGGTCGCGGTGGAGGAGCTGCAGGCGGCCCGGCTGGCGGTCGGGGACACGGTCGGGGCGGTGGCCGCGCTGGGCGAGGCGGTGACCGAGGCGCCGTTCCGCGAGCGGCGCTGGGAGCTGCTGGTACTTGGCCTGTACCGGGCCGGGCGGCAGGGGCACGCGCTGGCCGAGCTGCGCCGGGTGCGCGAGCTGCTGGCCGACGAGCTCGGGGTGGACCCGGGGCCGGCGCTGCGGACCCTGGAGCGGCGGCTGCTCAACCAGGACCCGACGCTGCTGGCCGCGCCGTGCCCGGAACCGCTCCCGACCGCCCCCGCCGGCCCCGGCCCCGCCGCGACCCCCGTCGAGCCCCGACCCGCCCCGGCCATCACCCGCCCGCTGTCGTCGTTCATCGGCCGGCACCGCGAGCTGGAGCTGCTGGCCGGCTCGCTGGCCCGCCAGCGCCTGGTCAGCCTCACCGGCCCGGCCGGGGTCGGCAAGACGCGGCTGGCCATCGAGTACGCCGTCACCGTCACCGACCGGGGCCCGGCCTGGCTGGCCAGGCTGGCCGACGTGTCCACGCCGGAGGCGGTGCCGCCGGCGGTGGCCGCCGCGATCGGCGTCGCCCAGCTCGCCGGCGACCCGGTCGAGCTGATCCAGGGGGCGCTCGCGGGCACCCCCGGGCTGCTGGTGCTGGACAACTGCGAGCACCTGGTCGAGCCGGTGGCCGAGCTGGTGATCGCGCTGCTGGCCAGCTGCCCCGGGCTGCGGATCCTGACCACCAGCCGGGTGTCGCTGGGGGTGGACGGCGAATACCTGCTCCCGGTCGCGCCGCTGGCCGTCGACACCGAGACGACCGGGGACGGGGCGGCGGTGCGGCTGCTGGTGGACCGGGTGCGCGCCGCACGCCCGGACTGGACGCCCAGCGCCGAGGAGCTGGCCAGCGCGCGGCGGATCTGCACCGCGCTGGACGGGCTGCCGCTGGCCATCGAGCTGGCCGCGTCCCGCGAACGCGCCTTCGGCCTTGCCGGGCTGGCCGACCACCTGCACGACCGGCTCACCGTGCTCGGCGCCCCGCCGCGCGGCTCGCTGACCCCGCACGCCACCCTGCGCGCCGCGATCAGGTGGAGCGTCGCGCTGCTCGGCGCCCAGGACCGGGCGATGCTGCTGCGGCTGTGGCCGTTCGAGGGCGGTTTCTCCTGGCCGGCCGCCGAGGCCGTGCAGCCCGCCGACGCCGCCGCCCAGCCCGTGCTGGCCACCCTGGCCTCCCTGGTCGACAGGTCGGTGGTGATGGCCGACACCGGCGCCACCCCCGCCCGCTACCGGCTGCTGGAGACCGTGCGCGCCTACTGCCGCGAGGTCGACCCCGACCCGGCCGCCACGGCCGCCGCGCACGCCGCCTGGGTACGCGGCTTCGTCGCCGACCGCGTCGCGCTGACGACCGGCTCGCGAGCGGGCGACGCCTACCGCGCGCTGGCCGACGAGCTGCCCAACCTGCGCGCCGGCATCGCGCACGACCTGGCACACCGGCCGGTGGACGCGCTGCGCACCGCCGCCGCGCTGGGCCGGATGTGGGTGACCGCCGGCGGCCTCCCCGAGGGCGCCCGGCTGATCCGCACCGCGCTGGAGGCCGCGCCGGACGCCGAGGTCACCGACCGGGTCGACGCCCTGCTCTCGCTGTCCACCGTCTCGTTCCACGCCGGCGACGCCACCGAGGCGGTCGGGCTGGCCGACCGGGCCATCGAGCTGCTCGCCGACGGTGACCAGGACCAGCTGCTGCACGCGCTGATGTGCCGGGCCGCCGGCCTGATCCAGCTCGGCGAGGCCGCCGCCGCCGTGGCCACCGCCGGTGAGCTGGTCGCGAAGGCCGAGCGCCGGGCCGCCCCGGCCTGGGTGCGGGCCAGCGCGCGGCTCTCGCTGGGGACCGCGCAGCTGCTCCAGGGCCGGCGGGCGGAGGGCGAGGCCGCCGTGCTCGCGGCCAGGAACGCGAACGCCGACTGCGGGCACATGTGGGGCAAGGGCACCGCCGAGCTGGTGCTGGCCTGGTGCCTGCTCGGCGACGCCGGCCGCGACCCCGCGATCGCCGGCCGCAGCGCCCGCACCGCGCTGGAGTACCTGAACAGCGCGCTGGACGTGTTCACCGAGCTGCACAACGTGTCCGACTCGCTCGGCGTGCTCTACGCCGGCGCGCACGCGCTGCCCTTCGTCGACCGCGCCGCCGACGGCGTCCGGCTGCGCGCCGCGGTGGTCCAGCACGCCCGGCGGGTGGGCGCGGACTGCCGCCGGTACATCGACGTGGCCCGCGACCGCGTCGAGCCCAGGCTGGACGCCGCCCTCCCCCCTGCCGAACGCGCGGCCGCCGAGCGCGACGGGCGTGCGCTGGGCTGGACGGCCACGGTAGAACTGCTTCGGTAGCCGTGTGACGCGGCTCGCAGTGTGCAAGCGAACCGCAAGCGGCGCGCGCGATCGTGGACCGATGACGCCGCACGCGGCGGCACAGAGGGGACGAGCACATGCGCGCGAACACCCGGCGGGCCGGGTCCACCGACGTCGAACTGGTCGGCGAGCTCTACCAGGCGTTCGCGGTCCGCGACCTGGAACGCATCCGGGCGGCGATCGCGCCGGACTTCGTCATGGAGCAGACCGACCTGCTGCCCTGGGGCGGGCGCCGGCACGGCCCGGAGGGCTTCTTCGAGTTCCTGCGCATCGCGCTCGGGCACGTCGACCCCGTGGTGGAGATCGACGAGCTCTTCGACGCCGGCGGCGGCCGGGTCGTCCAGATCGGGCACGCCACCGGCACCGTCCGCGCCCACGGCAACCGCTTCCGCATCCGCCTGATCCACGTCTGGCAGGTCCGCGACGGCATGCTGGTCTCCCACCGCGCCTACCTCGACGCGCCCGCCATGCTCGCGGCGCTGCGCGGCGGCCGGGACCGGCGGGGTCGCCGGTAGCCGATCAGTTCAGGAGGGCTCGGCGCCGAGGCGGTCCTCCAGCCAGCCCTGGACGTCGGCCACGTGGCGGCTGGCCGCGGTGTAGGTGGCCAGGCTGTCGCGTTGGCGCAGGGCGGTGTAGATGCTCACGTGCTGCTGGTGCGTCCAGGACAGCACGTCGTGCGACACCAGCGCGCGCCAGATCCGGGCCCGCTCGGTGCGGCGGGCCACCGTGGCGCAGAGCTGGCACAGGGTCGGGTTGCGGGCGGCGGCCGCTATCGCCTCGTGGAACGCCAGGTCCTCGCGGACCAGCTCCTCCGGGTCGGTCAGGGTGGCCATCAGCTCGATGCGCGCGCCCAGGTCGTCCAGCTCGGCGTCGGTGATCCGGACGGCGGCCAGCGCGGACGCCTCGGACTCCAGGATCCGCCGGCACTCGAACAGCTCGCCCATGTTTCCGTCCTGGCTCAGCTCCAGGAACCCGCCGAGCCGGCGCATGATGGTGTCCGGCCGCAGGTCGGTGACGAACGTGCCGGAGCCCCGGCGCACCTCGACCACCCCGGCCATGGTCAGTGCCCGTACCGCCTCCCGCAGCGACAGCCGGGACAGCCCCATCCGCCCGGCCAGCTCCGCCTCCGGCGGCAGCCGCTCCCCCGGCCGCAGCCGACCGCCCTCGATCTCCCGCTTGAGCGCCTCGATGGCCGTGTCCACCACGCTCGCGGTGGCATCGGCCGAGGTCACCGCGCGGTCCAAACCGACCCGTCCGGGAAGCTGTACGCCGCCAGCGTCTCCGGCTTGATCTGCGCGCTGTAGCCCGGCGCGGTCGGCGGCAGGTACCGGCTGCCGGCCATCCGCACCGGGTCCACGAAGTGCTCGTGCAGGTGGTCCACGTACTCCACCACCCGATCTTGCATGGACCCGCTGACCGCCAGGAAGTCGAACATGGACAGATGCTGCACCAGCTCGCACAGCCCGACCCCACCGGCGTGCGGGCACACCGGCACCCCGTGCTCGGCGGCCAGCAGCAGCACCGCCACCGCCTCGTTCACCCCGGCCAGCCGGCAGGCGTCGACCTGGCAGAAGCCCAGCGCGCCGGCCTGCAGCAGCTGCTTGAACATCACCGCGTTGTGGCAGTGCTCCCCGGTGGCCACCCGGGCCGGCGCGATCCGCTTGGCGATGGCCGCGTGGCCGAGGATGTCGTCCGGGCTGGTCGGCTCCTCGAACCACCAGATGTCGAACCCGGCCAGCGCGTCCGCCCACTCGATCGCCTCGCCCACCCCGAGGGTCTGGTTGGCGTCGATCATGAGCTTGCGGTCCGGGCCGATGACCTCGCGGGCGATCCGGCAGCGCCGCACGTCGTCGTCCAGGTTGGCGCCGACCTTGAGCTTGACCGAGTCCCAGCCGCCGTCCACCGCCTCGCGGCACAGCCGGGCCAGCTTCTCGTCGGAGTAGCCCAGCCAGCCGGCGCTGGTGGTGTACGCCGGGTAGCCCTCGGCTCGCAGCGTCGCCTCACGGGCGGCGCGCGAGGGGCGCTGGCGTTCCAGCAGCTCGAGCGCCCGTTCGGGGGTCAGGGCGTCGCGCAGGTAGCGCCAGTCCACCAGGTCGACGACCTCGCGCGGGGTCATGTCCGCGAGAAACTGCCAGACCGGTTTGCCGGCGCGCTTGGCCACCAGGTCCCACACCGCGTTGACCACCGCCGCGGTCGCCAGGTGGATGACGCCCTTGTCCGGCCCCAGCCAGCGCCACTGGCTGTCCGAGGTCAGCCAGCGCCAGAAGCCGCCGAGGTCGCCGGCGATCTCGTCCAGGTCGCGCCCGACCACCCGCCCTGCCATGGTCTGCACGGCGGCCGTGACCAGCTCGTTTCCCCGGCCGATCGTGAACGTGAAACCGTGCCCCTCGGCAGCGTCCGCGGTGTCGTCGTCGGTGCGCAGCACCAGGTACGCCGCCGAGTAGTCCGGGGCCTCGTTCATCGCGTCCGAGCCGTCGAGCTGGTCGGAGGTCGGGAAGCGCAGGTCGATGGCGCGCGCGTCAACGATACGGCTCATGGCTCCGCAAGATATCTGATGTCCCGCCGGTCTGCTAGCGCCCGAACGCTTGCAAACCGCCGGACGGCACACCTAATCTGCCCGAGACATCAGATGTCTGGAGGTCGTCATGGTTGCCGTCTCCCCGCCGCCGGGCGTGCTTCCGGCGGCGCTGCGGCGCAAGGTCGGGCGTCGGCTGCTGCCGCCGCTGTTCATCATGTTCGTGCTGTCCTTCCTGGACCGCACGAACGTGAGCCTGGTCAAGGACCAGTTGCAGGCCAGCGCCGGCATCTCGGCGGCGGTGTTCGGCTTCGGCGCCGGGGTGTTCTTCATCGGCTACGCGGTGTTCGGGGTGCCGTCCAACCTGGTGCTGCACCGGATCGGGGCACGCCGCTGGCTGGCCGGGATGATGCTGGTCTGGGGCGTGCTGTCGGCCGCGCTGGCGCTGACCTCCAGCCCGACCAGCTTCTACCTGCTGCGGTTCCTGCTCGGGGTGGCCGAGGCCGGCTTCTTCCCCGGCGTCATCCTGTACATCACGTACTGGTTCCCGAACCGGGAGCGCGGCAAGGCCACCGGCATCTTCCAGTCGGCGGTGGCCATCTCCAGCATCGTGGGCAACCCGGTCGGCGGGTACCTGCTCGGCCTGCACGGGCTGCTCGGCCTGGACGGCTGGCAGTGGATGTTCATCCTGGAGGGGGTGCCCACCGCGCTGTTCGCGCTGGCCGTGCCGTGGCTGCTCACCGACCGCCCGGAACAGGCCCGCTGGCTGTCCACCGCCGAACGAGCCACGCTGGCCGCCGCGATCAAGGCCGACGAGCCGCCGGCCGAGCGCCGGCCCCGGCGCGGGGTGTGGGCGGTGCTGCGCGACTCGCGGGTGCTGCGGCTGGTCTACGTCTACTTCGCGATCCAGCTCGGCGTGTACGGGGTGACGTTCTGGCTGCCCGCGCTGGTCAAGCGGATCGGCGGGCTCTCGGACGTGCAGGTGGGCTTCCTGTCCGCGCTGCCCTGGGTGTTCGCGCTGGCCGGCGTGCTGGTGCTGCCGTGGCTGTCCGACCGCACCGGCAACCGGCGCGGCCCGCTGCTCATCGCGCTGGGCTGTACGACCGTCGGGCTGGTCGGGGGCGCGGCGCTGCCGCCGGTGCCGGGGCTGATCGCGCTGTGCGTGGCGGCGTTCGGGTTCCTGGGCGCGCAGCCGGTGTTCTGGACGGTGCCGCCGACCATCCTGGCCGGCGTGCAGGTCGCGGCGACCATCCCGCTGATCTCCGGGATCGGCAACCTGGGCGGGTTCGTCGGCCCGTCCATCATGGGCGTGACCGAGCAGCTCACCGGCAGCGGCGCGGGCGGGCTGTACCTGGTGGCCGCCGTCGTGGTGCTCGGGTTCGCGTGCGCGGCTACGTTTCGGTGGGTGGGCGCTCGCGCGGACTAGCGCGACCGGCACCGAAGTGAACGCAACCAGCGTGATGAGCGCTGTTGAGCCCGCCGGCGTATGAGGCAGGAAAGGGAGTTCGTGATGCATCTGGTGCGGTATGCGGACCGTCAGGCCGGAGAGGTGCGGGTGGGTCTGCTCGGTGACGACGGCGAGCTGCGCGCGGTGCCGGACGTGCGGCGGGTCGCGGACCTGTTGACGCTGTCCCGGTCCGCGTTCGACGCCGCCCTCGAACAGACCGACCGTCGGTCGGTCTCCGTGCGCGGCGGTGACGTCGTGCTGTTGCCACCGATCGACGGCCGCACCGAGCTGTGGGCCGCCGGCGTGACGTACCACCGGTCCCGGGAGGCGCGCGTCGAGGAGAGCACCGAGCGCTCGGTGTACGAGAAGGTCTACGACGCCGACCGGCCCGAGCTGTTCTTCAAGGCCCCCGCCTGGCGTGTCGTCACCGACCGCGAGCCGATCGCCGTCCGCGACGACTCCCCGCTCAACGTGCCCGAGCCCGAGCTCGCCGCGGTGGCCAACAGCGCCGGCGAGCTGGTCGGCTACCTGGTCGCCAACGACGTCAGCTCGCGCTCCATCGAGGGCGAGAACCCGCTGTACCTGCCGCAGGCCAAGATGTACGCCGGCAGCGCCGCGCTGTCCGTGGGCATCCGCCCCGCCGCCGAGCTGCCCGACGCCGCCGCCCTGCCCATCGAGATGACGGTGACCCGAAACGACCGAACCGTGTTCGAGGGCCGCACCAGCACCGCCGAGCTGCGCCGACCGCCCGCCGAGCTGCTCGAACACCTGTACCACGCGCAGCGGTTCCCGGAGGGCGCCGTGCTCTGCACCGGCACCGGCATCGTGCCCGCGCTGGACGTGACGCTGGCCGCCGGCGACCTGGTCCGGATCACGATCGACGGGGTCGGCGAGCTGGCCAACCCGGTCGTCGAGGGCGCCGCCGCGATGGACTGGCTAATCGCCGCCGCCGACAACCCGCTCGCCCGACCGGGCGCGGCAACCTGACCGCCCGTACGAGCCCGGCCCATCCCTACCATGGGCCACGCCGACCAACCCCCTGAGCGCGAGAGAAGGTGCGCGGCTGTGTCCAGCTCCGAGGTGATCGACTCCGTGCCCGAGACGACGGACGACGAGCTGAACCGGATCCTGTCCGGCGCCGCCGAGGCCGCCGGCCCGTTCGGCGCGCTGCCGCCGAAGACCCGCGCGGCCCACCTGGTCGCGGTCGCGGACGCGCTGCACGCGCACGACGACGAGCTGGTCGAGCTGGCCATCGCCGAGTCCGGGCTGCCCGACGCGAGGCTGCGCGGCGAGCTGAACCGCACGGCCGTGCAGCTGCGGCTGTTCGCCGAGGTGCTCGCCCGGGGTGCGTACCTGGACGTGGTGCTGGACGCGGCCGACCCGGACTTCGCCATCGGCCCCCGCCCCGACCTGCGCCGGGTCAAGCTGCCGATCGGGCCGGTACTGGTGTACGCGGCGAGCAACTTCCCGTTCGCGTTCAGCGTGATCGGCGGGGACAGCGCGTCCGCGCTCGCCGCCGGCTGCCCGGTCGTCCTCAAGTCCCACCCGGGGCACCCCCGGCTGTCCGCCCGCACCGGCCAGGTGGTGGCGGACGCGCTGCGCACGGCGGGCGCCCCGGACGGCGTGTTCGCGGTCATCCACGGCGACCGCCAGGGCGTCGACGCGCTGCGCGACGAGCGGATCGCGGCGGCCGCGTTCACCGGCTCGGTGGCCGGCGGGCGCGCGCTGTTCGACATCGCCGCCGCCCGGCCCAGGCCCATCCCGTTCTTCGGCGAGCTCGGCTCGAACAACCCGGTGTTCGTCACGCCGGGCGCGGTGCGGGCCCGAGGCGCCGAGATCGCGCGCGGCTACGTGGAGTCGTTCACCCTGGGCGTCGGCCAGTTCTGCACCAAGCCGGGGCTGCTGTTCCTGCCCGCCGACCACGGCCTGGAGGACGCGCTGGTCGAGGCGGTGCGCGCGGTGCCGGGCGCGCGGATGCTCACCGAGAAGGTCAGCCGGGGCTACGGCTCCCGCCACGACGCCATCCTGGCCGCCGCCGGGGTCCGCACCCTGGTCGACGGCGGTGACCCGGACGGCCTGGCCGCCGCTCCCACGCTGGCCGCCACCGACTCCGGCACGCTGCTCGACCGGGGCGCCGACCTGCTCGACGAGGCGTTCGGGCCGCTGTCGATCGTGGTCGGCTACGACAAGGTCGACGAGCTGCCCGTGCTCGCGGCCGCGCTGGAGCCCTCCCTCACGGCCACCGTGCACCTCGACGCCGACGACCCCGCCGACACCGAGTCGGCCCGCCCGCTGGTCACCCGGCTGGCGGAACAGGCCGGCCGGGTGCTGTTCAACGGCTGGCCGACCGGCGTCGCGGTGACCCCCGCGATGCACCACGGCGGCCCCTACCCGTCCACCACCGCGCCGCTGCACACCTCCGTCGGCTCGCGGGCCATCGACCGGTTCCTGCGCCCCGTGGTGTTCCAGAACGCCCCCGCCGCGCTGCTGCCCGACGCGCTGCGCGACGACAACCCGCTGGGCCTGCCCCGCGAGACCAACCCGGCCGGCGAGTCCCGCACCTGGGGCTCCTGACCGCTACGCCGAGCCCCGCACCGCCCGGACCAGCCGCGCGGTGTCCGTCAGGTCCTCGAACACGGTGGCCGCGCCGGCCGCGCGCAGGTCGGCGGCGCTGCTCGCGCCGGTGGCGACGGCGATCGCCCGCGCCCCGGCCGCGGCGGCCGCCGCCACGTCGAGCGGGGTGTCCCCGATCAAGACGGTGTCCTCCGGCGCGATGGCCAGGTCGGCAAGGCCCAGGGCCGCCTCGGCGCGGCGCGCGGCCATGGACACCAGCCGCCAGCGTTCCGCGTGGTCCATGCCGAAGGCGCCGCTGGCCAGGTCGAGGCGGTCGGCCAGCCCGAGCGAGGACAGCTTGACCAGCGCGATGGGCCGCATGTTGCCGGTCAGCACGGACTGGTGGACGTCCGCGAGCCGGCCCAGCTCGCGCAGCGCCTCCAGCGCGCCGGGAAGCACCCGGCCGTTGCCGGGGACCTGCGCCGAGCGTGCCGCGTACTCCTCGCCGACCGCCGTGCCGACGCGGTCCACCATCTCCTCGGACGGCTCCAGCGCGTGCAGGTGAAACGTTTCAGCGATGATCGCGCGGTCGGTGCGGCCGGCCATCGGAGCCAGGCGGGTGAGCCGAACCCCGGTGACCCGCTCGAACCCGACCGCGTACGCCTCCCTGCTCACGTTGCGCACCTCGAGCAGCGTGTGGTCGAGGTCCCACAGCACGAGCAGCACGGGACGCAATCTTAAGCGGTCAGGGCGTTCGGATCGCCTTGCCGATCGCGCCGGCGATGGCCAGCGCCAGGGTGTGCGTCACGGTGATGGAGAAGATCACGTCGTGGTCGCCCCTGGTCACCTCGACGGTGCCGTAGATGTCGCCGCCGAACTGGCCGATGTGCAGGTTGCCCTGGCGGTCGAACTCGGTCGGGGTGATGTCGAGCGCCGTCCTGATCCGGTCGACCATGATCATCCGGTTCGCCGCGACGGTGTCCTGGACGATCTTGTGCGTCTGGATCGCGGCCAGGCTGGCGCGGGCGGGCGGCAGCAGCCGCCGGGTGATCTCGGTGGCCATCGCCTCGGCGTTCTTGGACCCGGACATGTTGATCTCGTGTCGCCGCTCGATGCCGTCGGGCACGTACCCGTCCAGCGCGTGCGGCACGCGCCAGGAGACGTTGACGTAGCCGTCGGCGCGCTCGACCAGCGCGAGCGACATGCCGTCCGGCCCCCGGAGCTCGGCCTCACGCGGCGAGACCGAGCCGAGGGAGTCGGACGCCGCCGTCCATGTGCCGCCGCCTTCCAGTCGCGTCGCGATCTGTGCGGCCCGCTGTAACGCAGTGATCATCGATCCGGGTTCACTCCATCGGTCCGGGTCCGCGCGGCGGCGGGCGCCAGCCGTCGGCCCGGGCAGGGGTGAGCGCGGGCAATGACGAGCGGGGGGGCATGGGTCGGGCGGGTGAGGCGTGAGCAGCCCGTGTGCGTTTCGATCGTGGGGTACGGGCAACGTAGAACGCTCAAGTATGTGGGACATCGGGGAACAATCAGGGTTCCCCGATCCCCGCATCTGGGTGACGGACGCTTAGCCCATTAGGGGCATCCGGGCTTCGGATGAGCGTTACCCCTAATTTCGGACCTAATCGGAAGCCCAAGCCTCGCTAAACGTCGCCTCACGTCGTGACGGTTGAGGCGAACGCGCCACAAGTGGCCGGTGAGTCGCTCTTACCGTCCGTTTAGATGTGAAGTAGGTCACGAACCAGCCGGCCGATCTACGCCGCGCGGGGGTCGGTAGGTCACGGTTAGGTGACGCCGGACACGTCGACACGGCCGGCGTCCCCCTCATCGTCGCGGGCGAGGAAGTGAAGAGCGCATGGGCACTGGCTGGGTGTGGCACGAGCTGTACGGGTGGCACGACACCGGAAAGGCGGCCGGGTTCATGACCGGCCCGGGTCTGCAGCCGTTCGGCCACTTCGAGTCGCCGGAGTCCAAGACGCGGTTCGCCTCGCTGGTCGAGGTGTCCGGGATGCTCGACCACCTCGTCCGGGTGCCGGCGCGGCCGGCCACCGAGGCGGACCTGCTGCGGGTGCACGCCGAGGAGCACCTGGCCAGCATGCGCGAGCAGAGCGCCGACCCGCGCGGCGGGGACATGGGCGACGGGCTTTCGCCGTTCGGGCACGGCGGTTACGACATCGCGCGCTGGGCGGCCGGCGGCACCATGGCGGCGGTGCGGGCGGTGCTCGGCGGCCAGGTCGAGAACGCCTACGCGCTGGTCCGCCCGCCCGGCCACCACGCGGTGCCGGAGCGGGGCATGGGCTTCTGCATGTTCGCCAACATCGGCGTGGCGATCCGCTACGCCCAGGCCGAGCTGGGGCTGCGCCGGGTCGCGGTGGTGGACTGGGACGTGCACCACGGCAACGGCACCGAGGCGGTGTTCGCCGCCGACCCGGACGTGCTGACCGTCTCGCTGCACCAGGACGGCAACTTCCCGCCGGACAGCGGCACGATCGGCGACCGGGGTCAGGGAGACGGGTACGGCAGCGCGCTGAACGTCCCGCTGCCGGCCGGATCCGGGCGCGGCGCCTACCTCCACGCCATGGACCGGGTGGTGCTGCCCGCCGTCCGGGCGTTCCACCCCGAGCTGGTCATGGTGGCCAGCGGGTTCGACTCGGCCAACGGCGACCCGCTGGGCCGGATGATGCTCACTTCCGGCGTCTACGCCGAGATGACGCGGCGGCTGATGGACCTGGCCGGCGAGCTGTGCGGCGGCCGGCTGGTGATCAGCCACGAGGGCGGCTACTCCCCGGTCTACGTGCCGTTCTGCGGACTGGCCGTGCTGGAGACCCTGACCGGGCACAAGACCGGGGTGGACGACCCGTACGAGCCGATCTGGTCGCGCTGGCCGGGCCAGGAGCTGGCGGATCACCAGCGGGCGGTGGTGGACGCGGTCGCCGAGCTGCTCGCCGAGGTACCGAGGCCAACGCTGTCCGACCGGTGAGGAGGCCGCCCCCATGACCCGACCCAAGCCCCGGAGGACCAAGCACCTGGTGTTGGGCGCGGTGTGCGCCGTGGCCGCGGTGGCCGCCATGTTCCCGCCGGTGTACCTCGCGGCCAGCGGTCGGGAGAGCTTCCTCGGGCTGCCCCGCTCGCTGGCCTACTTCGTGCTGGTCGGCCTGTTCGTCACGGCCACCGTGGTCGGCCTGTACCTGGCCGAGGAGAAGCGGGGCGACGTGGAATGAGCGTGCTCATCACGTACGGCTCGCTGGCGGTGTTCTTCGCGCTGGTGATCTGGATCCTGCACGTCGCCGGCCGTCAGGACGACACCTTCACCGACTACGCCGTGGGAGGGCGCGCGTTCGGCGCCGTCTACCAGGCCAGCTCGTTCCTCAACACCTGGTGGCCGGGCACGATCTTCATCGGGTTCGCCGGGCTGAGCGCGGCGTCCGGGGTGGTCGGCTTCTACGCGCTGTCCTACAGCCTGCTGACCGTGCTCGTGATGTACGGGATGTCGCGGCGGGTGTGGGTGTGGGGATCGCGGTTCGGGCTGCGCACCCAGTCCGACCTGTTCGCGCTGCGGTTCGACTCGCGGCACATCCGCACCGTGGTGGCGGTGATCGGGATCGTCTCCGGGTTCCCCTGGCTGGTGCTGGGGCTGCAGGCGATGGGCGTGGTGCTCGACCGGCTCTCGTTCGGGCACATCTCGTACAACGCGGCGGTGCTTGCCGGCATCGTGGTGCTGGCGGTGCGGCAGGTCTGGACGATCCGGATGGGCATGCGCGGCGTGGTGATCACCGACCTGTTCCAGGGCGCGGTGGCCTACCTCGGAGGCATCCTGTTGATCATCGCGCTGCTGGTCTGGCTGGTGGTCGAGCGCGGGGCGTCGTTCGATGCGCTGCCCGACGAGTACTTCACGATCCCCGGCGCGGCGGACGGCGGGCCCGGGCCGTTCTACCTGTTCTCGCTGGTGTTCTCCGGCGCGCTGGGCGGCTGGTGCTGGCCGGGGATCTTCGTGCGGCTCTACACCGCGAACGGGGTCCGCTCGCTCAAGCGCTCGGCGTTCCTGGGCACCCCGGTGTCGTTCCTGTTCTACGGGCTGCTCACGGTCATGGCGATGCTGGCGGCCACCATGCCGGCGGTGCGCGCGGACCCGGAGGGGGTGTGGTTCACCACCGCCGAGGCGGCCATGGGCGCGGTCGGGCTGGCGTTCGCCGGCGTGATCGTCTTCGCCGCCACCATGGGGTACACCGACGGCACCATCCAGAGCTCGGGCGCGCAGTTCGCGAACGACATCGTGGGCAACTACGCGCGGCTGTCCGACCGGCGGATGGTGCTGGTCGCCAAGCTCGGCATGGTGGTCTACGTGCTGGTCGCCGCCGTGGTGGCCACCGTCAAGCTGCCCGCGCTGTACACCCTGGCCGTGCTCAGCTACCAGGGCATCATCCAGCTCGCGGTGCCGCAGTTCCTGGGCATCTTCTGGCGGCGGGGCAACAAGTACGGCGCGTTCGCCGGCATGCTGGTCGGGTTCGGGCTGGCCATCGTGCTGGAGGCGGCCTGGCCGACCTCGCTGCCCTGGGCCGGTGGGCTCACGTCCGGGATCGTGGCGCTCGCGGTGAACCTGGTGATCTACGTGGCCTGCGCATACCTGATCCCGGCCGGGGAACGCGACCGGCAGCGGGTGGGCGGGCTGTTCCACAGCATCTGGGCGCCGCGCGAGCCGTCCGCCGCCACCGTCCCTCAGCCCTGACCACCCGGCGGCGCTATCAGCAGCGCGACCAGCACGGCGAGCACCACCCAGCCGGCCACCGTCAGCACTGCCGCGAGCCCGAGCCGCCGCCTGATCGCGGCCACGATCCCGGCCACCCCTGCCAGCGCGCACAGCAACGGTGCCACCGCGTACCCCGCGCCGAGCAGCCAGGCCTGCCGCTCGGGCGGGGCCGACTCCCCGGAGATCCCGGCGAGCAGCAGCGCCATCGCCAGCACGTACAGGGCGCTCAGCGTGCCCGCCGCCGCCAGCGCCGCCGCACCCACGATCGTCACAGTCCTGCCCACGCACGGAAGTTTGCCGTGATCGCGCCCTCGGAAACCTCGGCACGCCGGTCGTCACGCCGCGGGGGCGGCCAGCACCACGCCACGGACCAGACCGACCGTCTACCACGGTGGACGGCCGAGACGGCGTGACCGACCGCCCCGTCCGTCCGTCCGCCCGTCCGTCCGCTCGCGCGAGTAGAACGATCTATCAAGCGCTAGAACGATCTATCTACTTCCCGAACGGCGCCTTGGCCAGGACGCGGCCGTCGTGGCTGGGGATGACCTCGCAGTCCAGGGCGGCCATCCGCTCGAACGTCTCGTAGTAGTCGAACAGGCTGGTGTGGATGGTGGCCGGCACGCTGTCGCGCCAGTCCGAGGCGTTCCAGTTGTCGTACACGCCGATCGTGTCGCCGGCGATCAGGTAACGCCCGGTGTCCGTATCGACGACGACCCCCTGCGAGCCTGGGCTGTGGCCGGGCAGCGGCACGACCGTCACCCCAGGGGCGATCTCGGCCTCGCCGTCGAGGGTCTCGGTGCGGTCCCAGGCGACCATCCACGGCGCCTGCAGGCCGGGCAGCTTCTCGTAGGCGCGCAGGTGGATCGGCAGCGGGTTGATGGCGTACTCCAGCTCCTTGCGCTGCACCAGCACGTGCGCGTTGCGGAACAGCGCGTTGTTCGAGCAGTGGTCCCAGTGCAGGTGGGTGTTCACCACGATCTCGACGTCGTCGGCCTCGACGCCGTGGCGGCGCAGCACGGTGGCCGGCTCGGACTCGTCGTCGCGCACGAACTTGTACGGGTGGTGGGTGGTGACGTACTCGGGCGAGAGCGTCCCGGTGTCCACCACGATCGGCGAGTCGCCGCCCTCGATGACGAACATGTAGACGCTGACGTCGATGCGGTCCTCCCGGCCCTGGGCGTAGAGCACGTTCGCCATCGACACGTCCTCGTTGCGGCCGACGTAGAGCGGCGTGATCGTCAAAGGCTGAGTCTTATTCGAAGGATTGTTCACGAATCGCCTCCGGCGATGAAACCGCTTGATCCAGCCACTCGGACGAGCCTTCGGCCCGCCCTCGCGTCAGGAGCGTGAACAACTCTCATGCGCACTCATCCCCTTCGAGCGTGTACGGCACGTCCAGCTCGGCGGCGAGCCGTCTCAGGTCGGCCAGCGTCTGCGCCGGCAGCCGCAGGCCTTCGGCACGGGCCAGCGCCTCGGCCCGGTCCTCGATCTCGCCCGGGTAGAAGATCTCGGCGGTGCCGGGCGCGGGCGGGTTGGACTTCAGCTCGCCGACGAGCTTGTCCATCCGGGCGGTGAACTCCGGCAGCGGCAGGAACGCGGCGATGTCCAGCGCGAGGTAGAAGTGGCCGCAGCCGCCGCGGTGCTCGGACTGGTACGGGCCGGTGACGGCGGCGCCGAACCCACTGCCGGTGAGCACCCCGGACAGCACGTCCATCATCACCGAGATGGCGTAGCCCTTGTGCGCGGCCATCGGCGCGATGACCCCGGCGATCGCCTCGGCGGGGTCGGTGGTGGGCTCGCCGGCCGCGGTCATCGCCCAGTCCGGCGGGATCGGTTCGCCCCGGTTGCGGGCCAGGTAGATCTTGCCCCGGGCGACGGCCGTGTTCGAGATGTCCATGACCATCTGTTTCCCGGAACCCAGCGGCGCCGCCATCGACCACGGGTTGGAGCCGACCGCCTTCTCCCTACCGCCCCAGGGCGCCATGGCCGGGCTCGCGTTCGTAGCCAGGAATCCAAGACACCCCCGGGGAGGCGCCATCCGGGTGAAGTACGCGGCGGTGCCGAAGTGGTTGGAGTTACGGACGGCCACCGCGCCGATGCCGTGTTGACCGGCCCGTTCGACCGCCTCGCGCGCGGCGTGCGCGGCGAGCACCTGGCCGACCCCGTCGTGCCCGTCCAGCACCGCGACCGCGCCGGCGTCGACGACGGTCTCCGGCGACGTCCGCGCGGACATCACCCCCGACCGCAGCCGGTTGACGTACCAGCCGAGCCGGAGCACGCCGTGCGACTGGTGCCCCCACAGGTCGGCGCGCACCAGGCTGTCCGCGACCAGCTCGGCGTCCGCGCCCGGCACCCCGGCGGCGCGCAGCACCGCACCGGCGAACCCGGCGAGCCGGTCGGGACCCAGACCGGTCAGGACGACACCGCCGGCTCGACCAGGACCAGCCGCTCCTCGGTCATCTCCCGGATGGCGTAGCGCGGCCCCTCCGTGCCGTACCCGCTGTCCTTGACCCCGCCGTAGGGCATCAAGTCCGCCCGCGTGCTCGACGTCGAGTTGATCACGACACCGCCCACCCGCAGCGCCCGCGCCGCCCGGAACGCCGTGTTCAGGTCCCGGGTGAAGATCCCCGCCTGCAGTCCGTACGGAGTGTCGTTGACCGCCCGCAGCGCGTCCTCGGTCTCGGTGAACGGGATGATCGACACCACCGGGGCGAAGATCTCCTCGCACACCACCCGCGCGTCCGCCGGCACGTCCGTCAGGATCGTCGGCGTGATGACGGCCCCGTCCCGCCGCCCGCCCAGCGCGACCCGCGCGCCCGCCGCCACGGCCGCCTCGACCCACTCCTGGGCCCGCTGCGCGGCGGCCTCGCTGATCATCGGGCCGACGTCGGTGGCGTCGTCCTCCGGGTCGCCGACCACCAACTCCGACGCGGCCTTCCCCAGCCGGGACACGAACTCCTCGGCCACGGAGGCATGCACGTAGATCCGCTGCACCGACGTGCACACCTGGCCGGCCTTGCGGAACGCCGCCCGGCAGCACTGCCTGGCCGCGTGCTCGACGTCCGCGTCCGCGCAGACGATCGTGCCCGACACGTTCCCGCACTCCATGGTGGCCCGCCGCATCCCCAGCCGCGACGAGATCTGCTTGCCGGTGGCGGTGCTGCCGGTGAACGTGAAGAAGTCGACCCGCTGGTCGTCCACCAGCATCCGCCCGACCGGATCGCCCGGCCCCAGCAGCAGGTGCAGCAGCCCCGCCGGCAGCCCGGCGTCCAGCAGCATCCGGCACAGCGTGGCCGCCGCGATCGGGGTGAACGGCGACGGCTTGACCACCACCGCGTTGCCGGCGGCCAGCGCCGGGCCGACCTTGTGCGCCACCGTGTTCAGCGGGGAGTTGAACGGCGTGATCGCACACACCACCCCCACCGGCTCCCTGATCGTGAACGCCAACCGGTGGTCGAACCCGGGGGCGCCCTGGATGGGCACGATGTCCCCGGCGATGCGCTTGGCCTCCTCCGCCGAGGTGAGCATGGTCTGCACGGCGCGGTCGGTGTCGCCGAGGCAGTCCTTGACGGTGAACCCGGACTCGCGGGCCACCTCGCGCGCGAGCGTGTCCCGGTTCGCGGCGATCTGCTCGGACACCCGGCGCAGGATCTCGAACCGCCACTGCGGGGTCAGCCGCTCGGACTCGCTGGCCGCCCGGGCGGCCCCGACGGCGTCACGCACCATCTCCGGGGTGGCGTCGTGCGCGAGCGCGAGCGTCTCCCCGGTGTGCTTGTGCAGCACCGGGCGCTCCAGCCCGCTGTAGAGCCACTCGCCGTTGACCAGGCAACCGACCGTCGGCATATCTCCAACTCCTCCTCTAGCTCTTCACGGCGGGTGCCGCGAGCGGCGCGCCGGACAGCGTCGGCCCGCTGGTCTGAAGGTGGCACGCCACCTGCCCGCCGCCGTGCACCGGGGTCGGCTCGGGCATCGCCTGCCGGCACACGTCCATGACGTACGGACACCGGGTCTGCAACGGGCACCCGGGCGGCGGGCTCGCCGGGTCGGGCGCCTCGCCGGCCAGCAGGATCCGCTCCCGGCGCTCGCGGTACGGGCTGGCGTCCGGGATCGCGGACAGCAGCGCCTGGGTGTACGGGTGCGCCGGCTGGTTGTAGATCCGCTCGGCCGGGCCGTCCTCCACGATGTGCCCGAGGTACATCACCGCCACCCGGTCCGAGATGTGCCGCACCACCGCCAGGTCGTGCGCGATGAACAGGTACGACAGCTTGAACTCCGCGCGCAGCCCCTCCAACAGGTTGATCACCTGGTTCTGGGTGGACACGTCGAGCGCGGACACCGCCTCGTCGCAGACGATGAACTTCGGGTTCAGCGCCAGCGCGCGGGCGATCGCGATGCGCTGGCGCTGCCCGCCGGAGAACTCGTACGGATACCGGTCGGCGTGGTGGGCGGCCAGCCCGACCAGCTCCAGCAGCTCCACCACCCGCGCGCGGGCCCGCGGGCCGGACAGCCCGTCGTGCACCAGCAGCGGTTCGGAGACGCTGGCCGCCACGGTGGCGGATGGATCCAGCGAGGAGTACGGGTCCTGGAACACCATCTGCATGTCGCGGCGCACCTTGCGCAGCGCCTCGCCGGACAGCGCCGTCAAATTGTGCCCGGCCACGCTCACCTGCCCCGAGGCGTACGGCACCAGCTTGAGCACCGCGCGCCCGGTCGTCGACTTGCCCGAGCCGGACTCGCCGACCAGCCCGAGCGTCTCGCCCTGTTCGATGTGGAAGCTGACGTCCTTGACCGCCTGCACGGTGCGCGCCCGCGCGAACGTCCCCTTCTTGTGGAAGACGACGTTGAGCCCGCGCACGTCCACCAGCGGCGTCACCGGGCACCGGCCAGGGTCAGCTCGTCGATCCGCACGCACCGGCTGGCCCGGCCACCGTCGAGCGCGCGCAGCGGCACGGCGTCGGCCCGGCACCCGTCGTGGGTGTAGCGACAGCGCGGGTTGAACCGGCAGCCCTCCGGTATCCGCCACGGCTCCGGCGTGCGGCCCGGGATGTAGGGCAGCTCGCGGTCCCGCTCGCCGAGCTGGGGCATCGCGGTGAGCAGGCCCTCGGTGTACGGGTGCTTGGGCTGGACGAACAGATCCCGCCCGACCGCCGTCTCCACCACCTCGCCGGCGTACATCACCACCACCCTGTCGCACAGCTCGGCGACCACCCCGAGGTCGTGGGTGATGAACACGATCCCGCACCCGGTCTCCTCGCGCAGCGAGCGCAGCAGCTCGATGATCTGGGCCTGCACCGTGACGTCCAGCGCCGTGGTCGGCTCGTCCGCGATGAGCAGCTTCGGCCCGCAGATCAGCGCCATCGCGATCATCGCGCGCTGGCGCATGCCGCCGGAGAACTCGTGCGGGTAGTCCCGCACCCGGCCGCGCGCGTTCGGGATGCCGACCAGGTCGAGCATCTCCGCCGCCCGCGCGAACGCCGCCTTCTTCGTCCCGCCGCGGTGCCGCCGGTACGCCTCGGCGATCTGGTCGCCGATGGTGAACGCGGGGTTCAGGCTGGTCATCGGCTCCTGGAAGATCATCGAGATGTCGTTGCCCCGGACGTTGCGCAGCTCGCTCACGGGCAGCGCCGTCAGGTCCCGGCCGTCGTACCAGACGTGCCCGCCGGAGATGCGGCCCGGCGGGGTCGGGATGAGTCCAAGGATGGACAGGCTGGTGACGCTCTTGCCCGACCCGGACTCGCCGACCAGCCCGACGATCTCGCCCGGCCCGACCTCGAACGACACCCCGTTGACCACGTTCGCCCAGCCGTGCTCGGTGGCGAAGTCGATCCGCAGGTCCTCGACGCGCAGCAGCGGCGCGGTCATGAGCCCTCCCCCGTCCGGGTCTCGCGGCCGAACGAGTCCCGCAGGCCGTCGCCGATCAGGTTGAACGACAGCGTCACCAGCGCGATCGCGAAGCCCGGGTAGGCGACCAGCATCGGCGTGCGCCGGATGTCGCCGAACGCGGCGCCGAGCATGCTGCCCCAGCTCGCGGTCGGCGGCAGCACGCCAAGGCCGAGCAGGCTGATCGTGACCTCGGAGAGCAGCGCGGCCGCCATCAGCAGCGACACCTGCACCAGCACCGGCGAGAGGATGTTCGGCAGGATGTGGCGGCGCAGCATCATCCCGCTGGGGGTGCCGATGCTGATCGACGCCTCGATGTAGGTCTCCTGGCGCACCCCGAGCGTGGAGCCCCGCACGATGCGGAACAGCCGGGGCGAGTACACCACGCCCAGCGCCACCATCGCGGTGATCAGCCCGGGGCCGGTCGCGGCGATGATGGCGATGGTGAGCACCAGGGCCGGGAAGGTCATCAGCACGTCGGCCGCCCTGTTGAGCAGCCAGTCGAACCAGCCGCCCAGGTAGCCGGCCAGCATGCCCAGCGGGACGCCCACCGCGACGGCGATCGCGACGGCCAGCGCGGCGGCGCCGATGGAGACCCGCCCGGCGTACATCAGCCGGCTGAGCGTGTCCCGTCCCAGGGTGTCGGTGCCCAGCCAGTGCTTCGCGCTCGGGCCGGACAGCCGGTTGGCCACGTCGATCTGCAGCGGCTCGAACGGCGCTATCCACGGCGCGGCCGCCGCCACCACGATCATCAGCAGCAGCACCGCGAGCGCGGCGACGGCCAGCTTGTTGCGGCGGAACCGGCGGGCAACGCGGCGCACGCCGGGGGCGCGCGGGGTCGGGATCTCTGCCCGTGCCTGTGTCGTGGTCATGACTTCTTGAGCTTCGGGTTGAAGTAACCGTAGGACACGTCGACCACCAAGTTGATCAACAGGATGAGCACGGCGGTGAACAGCAGCACGCCCTGCACCATCGGGAAGTCGCGGGAGAACACCGAGAAGTACGCCAGCTGGCCGAGCCCGGGCAGCACGAACAGCTGCTCCATGACGACGGTCGCGCCGATCAGCCGGTTCGCCTCCAGCCCGAACACCGTGACCACCGGGATGGCCGCGTTCTTCAGCGCGTGCTTGGCGATGACCCTGGCCCGGGGCAGGCCCTTGGCCTCGGCGGTGCGGATGTAGTCCTCGGCCATCACGGCCACCACCCCGGCCCTGGTCTGGCGCGCGATCATCGCCATCGGCGTGATCGCCAGCGCCAGCGCCGGGATGATCAGGTGCCGCAGCCACTGCACCGGGTTCTGCGTCAGCGGCACGTACCCGGTGGCCGGCAGCGCCTGGGTGTTGATCGCCAGCAGCAGCACCAGCATCATGCCGACCCAGAAGTACGGCAGCGCGACGCCGACGCTGGCGCCGACGGTCGCGGCCCTGTCGATCCAGCGCCCCGGGTAGAGCCCGGCGGCCAGCCCGAGCGCCAGGCCGAGCACCGCCGCGAACAGCAGGGTGAGCGCGACCAGCGAGAGCGTGATCGGCAGCCGCAGCACGATCGACGACCAGACGTCCTCACCGGTCAGGTACGACTGCCCCAGGTCGCCCCGGACGGCGCCGGAGAACCAGTGCCAGAACTGCACGAAGAACGGGTCGTTGAGCCCGAGCCGCTCGCGGACCTCGGCGATCTTCTCCGGCGTCGGGTTCTGGCCGGCGATGAGCACGGCGGGGTCGCCGGGCACCAGGATGATCAGGGCGTAGATGAGCAGGCTCACGACGACGAGCAGCGGCACCATCGTCGTGAGCCTGGCTCCGACCAGGCGTAGCACCGCCGCCCTACTTCCTCATCGCGATGCCGCGGAACTGGCGGTTGCCGTCGGAGTAGATCTTCATGCCCATGACCTTGGAGCTCGACGCCATCGGCGTGGTCAGGTGGCACAGGATCACCGGCTGGGCGCCGTCCTCGTGCGCCTTGTTGAACAGCTTGCCGTAGATCTGCGACCGCTCCTGGGTGGTCGCCGCCGCCTTGGCCTCGTCGTTGAGCTTGGCGATCTCCGGGTTCTCGTAGCCGCCCGGGTCGCTGAAGCCGTCCTTGAGGAAGTACGACTCGATCTGGATGCTCGGGTCGGCCTCGGCCTTCTGCTGGACCAGCGACGCGTCGGCGGTCTTGCGGACCGAGAAGTCCTCCATGAGCTTGGGCAGCTCGACCGGGACGATGGCCATCTTGATGCCGACCTCGGCCAGGTTGGCCTGCACCACCTCGGCCACCTTCTGGTAGGCGTCCAGGTTGTTCGTCTCCAGGGTGAACTCGAACCCGCCGGCCAGGCCCTCGCTCTCCAGCAGCTGGCGCGCCTTCGCCACGTCCCGCTTGTGCTTGTCCGGGGCCAGCTCGGGCGCCGAGGCGTAGTACGAGGTCGGGTACATCTGCACCGAGGGCTCGCAGAACCCGTCGGTGACCGCGGCGATGGCGTCCCGGTCGATGGCCAGGTTCACGGCCTTGCGGACGGCGGGCTTGTCGAACTTGGCCCGCGCCACGTTCAGCGCCATGGTGTAGCTGGACATGCTCGGCTTCGAGCAGACCACCAGGCCGGCGTCCTTGGCGGGGCCGTACATGCTGTCGCGCAGGAACGTCGCCGAGGCCGCGCCGCTGATCACCGAGTTGAGCCGGGCGTTGTCATCGCTGGAGATCAGGTAGACCATCTTGGCCACGTTCAGGTTGGCCGGGTCCCAGTAGTTCTGCACGGCTTCGTACTCGACCTTGCTGCCGGGCTGGTAGCTGGTCAGCCGGAACGCGCCGGACCCGCCGGTCGGCTTGAGCGCCTGGCCGGGGTCGTTGAACACCGCCGGGCTCATCATCATGCCCGCCGAGCTGGCCAGGATCCCGACCAGCGGGGCCGCGCCGCCGGCGGTCGAGATCGTGATCGTGTGCGGGTCGACGACGGTCACCGAGGTGACGGTGGCCAGCGGCTGCTGGTTGAAGCTCCCCTTCGCGCGGTGCCGGTCCAGGTTGGCCTTCACCGACGCGGCGTCGAACGGCGTGCCGTCGTGGTAATTCCAGTTCTCGACCAGCTTCAGCGTGATCGACTTGCCCTGGTCCCCGATCGTCCACGACTTGGCCAGCATCGGCCGGGGCTCGCCCTTGTCGTCCAGGTGCACCAGGCTGTCGTAGATCGGGTACAGGTACATCTGGCTGTTGCCCGTGGTGATCTTGTCGGGGTCGAAGCTCGTGTTCGCCACGCTGTAGATCCAGGTGAACGTCGCCGACCTGTCGACGGCGCCGGCCTCGATCGGCGGGCAGTCGGCGATCTTGCCGCCGGCGTTGCTCTTCGCGCTGTTCTCACCCGATCCGCATGCGGTCGTGACGAACAGGCACACCGCTGCCAGCGCAACGATCATTCTCTTGTGCATCGGGGAACTCTCCGTGCTCAATCTGCCGTACCGGCCGAAATTGCGTGGCAGAGGGCGGAATATGCGGTATTTGCCGTCGACCGGTTCGGGCGACGGCGTTCTGTATCGAAAAGCGCTCGGTGACGAGCAAAGCGGGTGTAGGGCCTAGCGGAACGGGGTCGGGGGGAGCGCCACGGCGGGCTACCTCCACTCTCGGTGGCCGTCGAAGCCCGCCGAACCGCCGTTCACACGGCAGTTCGCCCGAGGGCGTCGATGGCCCCGCATTCAGAGGATGACGAACTTTTGTCTGACATAGGTAATCATACGTAGGCTCGCTGTGTCAAGGTTCACGTCGGCCCCGGACCTGCACGGACGCGCTCGCAGTCCGCATCGCGGAATGCGGCAGCACGGCGCCGAACGTGAGCTGTGTCACGGGTGGAGTTCGCTTTTGATCTTGAGATGCGATTCAGAGCGGCGGCGCTAGGTCCGACCAGTCGGTGGCCGTCTCATAGGCGTGGCCGGCGCGCAATACCGTGGCGTCCTGGTGGCGGGCCGCGACGATCTGCAGGCCGATCGGCAGGCCGGCGCGGGTGAATCCGCAGGGGACGCTCAATGCCGGTTGCCGGGTCATGTTGAACGGATAGGTGTACGGGGTCCAGGACGTCCACAATGGGGACGGCCATCCGTCCGGGCAGTTCTGGCCGGCTTCGAATGCCGTGATCGGCATTGTCGGCGTGACCAGCACGTCATAACGCTCGTGGAACCTGGCCATCCGCAGGCCGAGGTCGGCGCAGGCGGCCATCGCGTCCACGTGGTCGGCGGCGGACATCGCCCGGCCGCGCTCGCCGCACTCCCGCAGGCCGGGGTCCAGGCGGTCCAGGTCGGCCTCGGAGAACTTGCGGAGCGCGGCGGCGATGCCGGAGAACCAGAGCACGCAGAACGGCTCGACGGGGTCGGCGAACCCGGGGTCGGCCTCCTCGACCACGGCGCCCAGCTCGCCCAGCGCGCCGGCCGCCGCGACCACCGCCGCCTCCACCTCCGGGTCGTTGCGCACGAACCCGAGGTCGCGGGAGAACCCGACGCGCAGGCCTTTCACGCCGTTTTCGAGGCCGGAGGTGAACGAGTCCGGCGGGGTGGGCAGCGCCGTCCAGTCCCGGCCGTCGAACCGGGCCATGACGTCCAGCATCGCCGCCGCGTCGCGCACCGACCGGGTCATCGGCCCCCGGTGTGAGAGCAGGCCGCTGGCGCCCGGCGGGTACATCGGCACCAGGCTCCCGGTCGGTTTGAGCGCGACCGTGCCGGTGAACGAGGCGGGGATGCGGACCGAGCCGCCGCCGTCCGTACCCACGGCCCAGGCGCACATCCCGGCGGCCACCGCGGCCGCCGAGCCCCCGCTGGAGCCGCCCGGGGTGCGGGCGGTGTCCCACGGGTTGGTGGTGACGCCGAAGCGGGGCGAGTCGGTCACGCCCTTCCAGCCGAACTCGGGCGTGGCCGTCTTGCCCAGCAGCACAGCGCCGGCCTCGCGCAGCCGGGCCACGCTGGGCGCGTCCTCCTCCCACGGCCCGGCCGCGCCGGCCAGGTGGCTGCCGCGCAGGGTCGGCCAGCCCCTGGTGAGCTCGAGGTCCTTGATCGCGGTGGGGACCCCGTCCGCGCTCCCGAGCGGCGTCCCCGCCGCCCACCGCCGCTGCGACGCGTCGGCCGCCCGGAGCGCGGAGGGCTCGTCCACCAGCACGAACGCGTTGAGCGTGTGGTCGTGCGCGGCGATGGTGGCCAGCGCGGCCTTGGTCGCCTCCACCGGGGAGATCTCGCCGCTCCGATAGCCGCGCACCAGCTCCGCGGCCGTCAACCTCCCCAGCATCGTGTCCCTCAGCTCACGGCGGACACGTCGAGGTCCAGCTCGGTCAGCTCGACGACCTCGGCCGGGGTGAAGCCGGGGGCGATCCGCTCCACCTTGAACCGGGTGCCGTCCCAGCGCAGCACCGCCAGGTCGGTGACCACGATGTCCACGCAGGATTGGCCGGTCAGCGGGTAGTCGCACTCCTTGACCAGCTTGGCGTTGCCGGCCGCGTCGAGGTGGGTCATCAGCACCATGACCGTGGCGTCGCCGGCGACCAGGTCCATGGCCCCTCCGATGCCGCCGCCGACCATGTCCGGCGTGCTCCAGTTCGCCAGGCTGGCCTTCGCGTCCACCTGGAAGGCACCCAGCGCGACCACGTCGACCTTGCCGCCCCTGACCATCTCGAAGGACGTGACGCTCTCGAAGAACGACGCCCCCGGGTTGACGTGCACGTAGTGCCCGCTGGCGTTGTAGACCGAGGGGTCGTAGTTCTCCTTGTCGGCGATGGTGCCGTAACCCAGCACGCCGTTCTCCGAGTGCAGCGTGATGTCGCGGCCCTCGATGTAGTTCGAGATCAGGCCGGGGATGCCCAGCCCGAGGTTCATGTAGCTCGGCTCCGGGACCAGGCTGGCCGCCACCTCGGCCATCTGCTCGCGGGTCCACGCCGGCTTGCCGTGGTAGGTCCGCGAGCTGCTCGCGCCCCGGCCGGCCTTGGGGGTCAGGTGGTCGTGCGGCACGTCGACGGTGCTCTTGCACACCCGCGCGACGAAGATCCCGGGCAGGCCGACCCGCTCCGGGTCGATCTCGCCGTCCACGATCTCGTCCACCTCGGCGATCGCGATCTTGGCGGCCTTGGCGAAGCTGGGCATGAAGTTGCGGCCCACGCCGCCGAACTCCAGGTTCCCGAACCGGTCCGCGCGGTCGGCCTTGATCAGCGCGTAGTCGACCTTGAGCCCCTGTTCCAGGACGTGGTCGACGCCGTCGATGGTGCGGACCTCCTTGCCCTCGGCGATCGCGGTGCCCACGCCGGTGCGGGTGAAGAACGCGCCGATGCCCGCTCCCCCGGCGCGCAGCCGCTCCACCAGGGTGCCCTGCGGCACCAGCTCGACGTCGATCAGGCCGGCCGCGATCTGCTCCTCGGCGGCCGAGACGCCCGCGCCCGCCCGCGCCGAGAACGACACGATCAGCCGGTTCACCTGGCGGTTCTCGATGAGCGTGTTGGACCGGTAGGGGCCGGCGCCCAGCGAGTTCGCCACGATGCACAGCTCCCGGGCGCCCTGCTCGCGCAGCGCGACGGTGAGGCTGGTCGGGAAGCTGTGCGTCATCCCGAACCCGGCGATCGACACGCTGGAGCCGTCCGGGACGTCGGCCACCGCGTCCGCCGGTGATGAGTAGATCTTGTTGATAGTCATGTGCGCTATGCCTTTCGGTGCTATCCCGCTATGACCCCGCTATGACCCCGCCGGACGGAACCGCGGTAGTGCGTTCCCGTCGCCGGTGTCCTGGAAGACGACCTCAACGACGTCGCCTATCCGAACCTTCTCCACATCGCATTCCACGATGTTGGTCATTATTCGCGGGCCCTCGTCGAGTTCGACATAGGCGAGCACGTACGGGGTGGAACCGGACCAGGCGCCGAAGGCGCGGCGGATGACGCTGAACGTGTAGATCGTGCCGCGACCGCCGGCCTGCTCCCAGGCGGTGTCGTCGCTGTGGCAGAACGGGCAGACCGGGCGCGGGTACCAGATGGCCTCGCCGCAGGCGTTGCAGCGGCGGATCAGCAGCCGGCCCTGCGCGGTGGCCGCCCAGAACTCCTCGGTGTCCGGGTTGGCCACCGGCACCGGTACCGGCAGCGCGGTTGTCTCGCTCATGAGGCCCTCCCGAGGATCATCGTCGCGCTGCGCATTCGGGTGCCGAGGTCGCCGCCGTTGCCGTGCACCAGGGCGAGGTCGCAGTCGGGCAGCTGGACCTCGGCGTTCGCCTCGCCGCGCAGCTGCCGGACCGCCTCGATGATCTTGGTGACGCCGCCCCGGTGGGCGGGGTGGTTGTTGCACAGCCCGCCGCCGTCGGTGTTGAACGGGAGCTTGCCGTGGGGAGCGACCAGGGCGCCGTCCAGGACGAACCGCCCGCCCTTGCCCTTCTCGCAGAACCCGAGGTCCTCCAGCATCATCAGCACGGTGATGGTGAAGCTGTCGTAGATCGACACGTAGTCGATGTCCGCCGGGGTCACGCCGGCCTCCGCGAAGGCTCGCGGGCCCGACCAGACCGCGCTGGAGTACGTCAGGTCGGCCTTGCCGCCGTTGAGGATCTTGCCTGCCTCGCCCTGGCCGAGGATGGAGACCGACCGTCGGTCTAGCTTGCGCGCGACCTCCGGGCTGACCACCACGACCGCCCCGCCACCGTCGGTGACCACGCAGCAGTCCGCCCGGTGCAGCGGGTCGGCCACCAGCGGCGAGTTGGTCACGTCCTCGACGGTCATGACCTTGCGCAGGAACGCGTTCGGGTTGTGCGAGGCGTGGATCGAGGCGGCCACCTTGATCTCGGCGAGCTGCTCGCTGGTGGTGCCGTACTCGTACATGTGCCGCTGCGCGGCGAGGGCGTACGTGCTGAGGATGCCGGCGCCGTCGAACATCCGCCGCTCGAAGCTGTCCTCCGGGGTGACCGGCCCGCCGCCGCCGGGCTGGATGCCGGTGCGCGGCTTGCCGGCCAGGGTCACCAGCGCCACGTTGCACTTGCCGGCGGCGATGGCGGCCGCCGCGTGCGAGACGTGGTAGATCGGTGACGCCCCACCGCTCTCGGTGGAGTCCATGTAGGTGAGGTTGCGCAGGCCCATGTACTCGGCCATGGAGATCCAGCCGGCGCCGGCGGCGTCGTTGCCGCAGAAGTACCCGTCGACGTCCTCCAGGGTCAGGCCGGCGTCGGCCACGGCGCCGAGGGCGACCTCGGTGTGCACCTGCGCCAGCGACTTGTCCGGAAGTTCACGCCCGGGATGCTCGTAGGCCCCGACGATCAGTGCCTGTCCCTTGGTGCTCATATGGTTCCTTCCGTCCAGGGGCGCCGTGCCCCGAAGACCGTCGCGTTGTCCCTGCCCAGGTCCGGGGCCGGGCTCGGCCGGGGTGGGTCGTACTCGCGCAGCCGCATCGGGAAGCCCTTGCTCCTCGGGTGCTCGTCGGTGCGGTCCAGGTAGACCCGCCGGTCGCGGAAGTGCGGGTCGCGGGCGCGGTCGGCCGCCGTGTACACCGGGGCGCAGGAGATCCCGGCCTCGGTCAGGGTGGCCACGCACTCGGTGCGGGACCGGGCGGCGGTCCAGTCCGAGATCACCCGGTCGACCCGCTCCTGGTTGGCCAGCCACCAGCTTTCGGGGTGTCCGGCCAGCTCGGCGGCGCCGATCACGCCGGCCAGTGCGGCGCGTTCGGCGTCGGTCCGGCAGGCCAGCGCGATCCACTGGTCGGCGCCCAGGCAGGGGTAGACGTCGTGCGGGGTGCTGCCGGGGCGCCGGTTGCCGGTCGGAGCCGCGACCCGCCCGGTCGCCGCGTACTCCGCGATGCGGTCGGCCAGCGTCCAGGTGACCAGCTCGCGCTGGGAGATGTCCAGGTGCTGGCCGCGCACGTCGTGGTGCAGGCAGTAGCCGACCAGGCCGGCGGCGAACAGCGCGACCAGCTGGTCGGGGTAGTTGACGTCGGCGGAGGACCAGATCGGGCCGCCGCCGGGGTACCCGGTGACCGAGGCCAGCCCGGACAGCAGGTCGAGCGTGGAGCCGTAGGAGCGGCCGCGCGCCTCGGGTCCGGACTGGCCCTGGCTGGACAGCGAGACGTAGATCAGCCTGGGGTTGATGCCGGTCAGGGTGGCGTGGTCGATGCCGAGGCGCTCGGTGACGCCGACGGTGAAGTTCTCCAGCAGCACGTCGGCGTCGGCGACCAGGCGGGCCATGGTTGCGCGCCCCGCCTCGGTCTTCAGGTCCAGGGTCACGCCGAGCTTGCCGGCGTTGTTCGACTCGAACAGCGGCGAGTCGCCGTCGGAGTCTGAGTCGGCGAGCTCGGTGCCCATGGCCGGCCACAGCCGGAAGGAGTCCGGCCGGTTCGGAGACTCGATCTTGATGACGGTGGCGCCGTAGTCGGCGAGCAGCCGGCCGGCGGCGGCGCCGGCGGTGATCGTGCCCAGGTCCAGCACGACCACGCCGGACAGCGGCGCCGGTGCCGTCCCGTCCACGGCCGGTGCTCGCCGGGCGGCCGGGAGGGCGCCGTCGGCCCGGCCGTCCAGCTCCGGTGGGCTTCCGCAGCGCCAGGCCAGCGCGCCGAGCCTGGGGATCGGGCCGATCCGGGGCCGCTGCCCGGCGACGAAGCCGCGGGCGCGGTACTGCTCGGAGGCGCAGATGTCGGCCACGTCCGCGCTGAAACCGAACGCCAGCCCGAGGGCCTGCGCGCGCTCGTACACCTCCCGCTTGGGCAGCCGCGCCGCCCACCGCTCGATCACCGGCCACCACAGCCCGGCCAGCTCGGCGCGGCCGGCCTCGTCGCGCAGCCTCGGGTCGTCCAGCGCCGGGTCGCCGACCAGGCCGCGCACGGTGTCCCACTGGTCGGGCTGGAACACGATGCCGACCCAGCCGTCGGCGGCGGGCACGATGCGCCACGGCCCGGTGAACACGCCCGCGCGGTTGGGCACGTTGCCGCCGTGGGCGTAGATGACGTCGCTCTTCCAGTCGATGTGCGCGGCCACGTCGCACAGCGCCACGTCCACCACGTCGCCCGCCCCGGTGTGCTCGCGGCGGCGCAGCGCGAGCATCGCGCCGTAGAAGCCGACGAACGCGGCGGCGTGCGCGGTCTGCTCGCCGCCCAGGCTCAGCGGCGCCCGGTCCGGCTCGCCGATCATGGTGGCCAGCCCGCCGTAGCTCTCCGCGAGCAGGCTGTCCGAGTGCTGGTCGGAGCGGTCGTCGTCGAGGCCGTACGGGGTCAGCCAGGCCACCACCAGGCGCGGCCAGTCCCGGCGGATGCGCTCGGGGGTCAGGCCTCGGGCGGCGGCGCGGCGCGGGCCCAGGTCGGTGACCAGCAGGTCGGCGTGCGCCAGCAGCCGCTCCAGCTCGTCCTCCGGCACGGCGCGCTTGTCGGCGTTGAGCGTGGCGTAGGTGAAGTTGACGCCCGAAGCGTCCACCGGCTCGCGGGTGCGCCCCGGGTCGCCGCCCGGTGGCTCGCACCGCAACACCTCGTGCCCGAACCCGGCGAACAGCCGCCCGCACACCTGTGCAGCCGTGTCCCCGGACAGCTCGACGACCCGCGTCGACGTCATGGGCGGGCGTCCTGGGCCGGTTTGTTCACCGCTCGCCGGTAGGTGGCGTTGCCGTCGCTGAGCACGTCGGTCCGGGCCTGGATCTGCACCCTGACGTCCTGGCCGTACTGGATCGCGTTGGTCCAGTCCGAGATGTGCATCGGGATCTCGTGCAGCGCGCGCTTGGACCAGGTCAGCGTCACCGCGTCGAAGCCGGCGATCCGCCGGGCCAGCTCCAGCGCGGCGTCGGCCAGCCGCTCGGCGGGCACCGCCTGGTTCACCAGGCCCCACTCGGCCGCCGTGGCCCCGCTGATCCGGTCCGCGGTGAGCACCATCCAGGCCGCGCGCTTGGGCCCCAGCCGCAGCTGGGTGGACGGCCCGGCCAGGCTCGGGTACAGCCCGAAGCCCACCTCGGGCATGCCGATCGGCGCGTCCTCGGCGGCGATCGCCAGGTCGCTGGAGTTGATCAGGGTCAGCCCGCCGCCGAGCGCGTACCCGTTGACCGCCGCGATCACCACCGCCGGGTGCGCGCGGATCTTCTCCTGCACCGCCGCCCAGCTGGTCCGGCGGCCCTCGGGGGTGTCGTCGGCGTCCATGCCCTCCTCGCCGGACTCCTTGAGGTCCACCCCGGAGCAGAACGCCGGCCCGTTCCCGGTCAGGATGATCACCTTCGCGGCGCCGTGCAGGGCATCGAGCGTGTCGAGCAGCTCGGTGCGGGCCGCGCGGCTCATCGCGTTGCGCTTGGCCGGCCGGTTCAGCGTCACCCGCGCGACGCCCTCGCCGAGGTCCTCGCGCAGGACCAGAGCCTCCATGTGGGCAGAGCTCACCGGGCGGCTCCCTCTGCAACGGCGAACTTGACGATGGTCCGGCCGCTCGCGTTCGGCTCGAACACCGCGCGCACCGGCAGGTCCAGGCGCAGCTCGTCCGGCGGGTCGACCAGCGTGCTGATCATGAAAGGCCCCTCGGCGAGCTTGACGTACGCCACCAGGTAGGGCAGCTCGTCGGCGAACGCGGGCAGGTAGCGCTGGTGCATGGTGAACCAGGACCAGAGGGTGCCGGCGCCGCTGGCCGCCTTCCAGGTGAACGATCCGGACAGGCACTCCGGGCAGACCGGCGCCTGCGGGAACCAGCGCGCGCCGCACGCGTCGCACGCCTGTAAGCGCAGCTCGCCGGCGGCACAGCCGTCCCAGTAGGGCCTGTTCTCGGCCGTGACCTCGGGCAACAGCGCGGTGTACGCCTCGATATCCATTGCCTAAACTCCTATGCGGTCGTCAGGACGTGAGACGTGACGATCGGCGAGGCGCACATGTACTGGACGGTCTCGCAGTTCGCGACCTGCCGTGCCCCGGCTTCGCCGCGCACCTGTCGGACCGCCTCGACATGGAAGGCGAACCCCTGCATGTAGCTTTCGCCGGTGTGGCCGCCGGAGGTGTTCAGCGGCCTCGGGCCGTCGAAATGGATCCGCCCGTCGCGCACCCATTCCCAGGCGCTGCCGCGCTTGGCGTGGTCGAAGCCTTCCAGCGTGAACAGGATCGTGGGCGTGAAGTTGTCGTACACCTGCAGGCAGTCCATTTGTTCCGGGGCGAGCCCGGTCTGCTGGTAAAGCTGAGCCGATACGCTCTGGCACGCGGAGTAGAAGAAGTCCTCGCTGGTGTAGTGGTTGGTGAGCGCGGACATCCCGGCGGTGCCGGCGACCCGCACCGGCGGCTTGCGCAGCGAGCGCGCCCGCTCCAGCGAGGTGACGATGAACGCGACCCCGCCGTCGTTGATGATGCAGTAGTCCAGCTTGCGCAGCGGTTCGGCGATGAAGCGCGAGGCCAGGTACTCCTCGCGGTCGATCTCGTCCTGGAAGACGGCGATCGGGTTGCGCGCGGCGTTGCGGCGGTTGTTGATGGCCAGCGGCGCGAGCGCGTCGTCCGGGGCGCCGTAGAGGTGCCGGTAGCGCTGGTACATCAGCGAGACGTACGCACCGGGCGACGTCATCCCGTACATGGTGTCGTAGCCGACCGTCGGGCCGCCGCCCTCGCCGCCGTACTTCATCCCCACCGACCGGCCATTGGTGGCGTACACGCAGGCCACCACGTCGGCGAAGCCGCTGCGCACCAGCGCGCAGGCCTCCTGCAGGGCGATGCCGCTCATCCGGCCGGTGCCCTCGAGGTCGTGCACGAACTTCACGTTGTGGGTGCCGATCACGTCGGCCATCCGCGCGTAGTTCAGGTTCGTGCATATCAGCGCGTCGATCTCGCTCTTGTCGACGCCGCTGTCGTCCAGCGCGTCGCGCAGCGCGCGGGCGCCCAGGTCGTAGAGGTCCTTGGGGACGTTCTTATTGGCGTAGAGCGCGCGGAAGTCGGACTCCCCGACACCCACGATCGCCACGTCGTCCACGCTTTTCCACATCTTGCCTCTCAAGTGTGTATTTATTCACAATCGTCGAGACGAATCCGGGCGCGCGCCGATACCGAGCGCCGTTCGTGAACGGCTCCCCTGATGAATGTGACCGCGCTTACTGCTTCTTTTCGAGTATCCGAACGGCTTCCAGCGCGGCCTGGGCGGCCGCCCGTACGTGCCGGTGTGACGCCTCGCGGGCCCGCTCGGGCGAGCGTTCCTGGATCGCGGCGGCAAGGTCGAGGTATTCCTGGATGGATTCCTCCCGGCGACCGGGAATGGTCACCGACAGGCTGCGCAGGGCATGAATTCGGGTGTGCAGCGGGGCGAGGGTCGCCTGCAGCAGCGAGTTGCGCGCGCCGGCCAGCAGCAGCTCGTCGAACTCGTATATCGCCCGCAGCCGCTCCTCCCCGGAGGCCTTCGGCTGCACCTTCTCGACCAGGGCGGCCACTTCCTCGTCGGTGGCGCGGCGCACGAACAGCTCGGCGGCGGCCGGTTCCAGTGCGTCGCGCACCTCGTAGATCTCGCGCACCTCGGCGCTGCCGAGCACCGCGACCCGGACCCCCCGGCTGGGCGCCGTCTCCATCAGGCCGAGGGTCAGCAGGTGGCGCACGGCCTCGCGGATCGAGGTGCGGCTGACGCCGGTGAGGTCCATGAGCTCGCGCTCGGTGAGCCGCGTCCCCGGCAGCAGCACGCCGTCGGCGATGGCCTGACGGACCCGGCGCACGACCATCTCCGGTACCGACTCGGAGGGACGGTCGATGAGCAGGTCGAGCTTCGGGTTCGTCACTACGGCCCCCTACTTTGTCTGACGTATTGAATACTACGTCGGCGCCTGAATGAACGTCAAGACGAGCGGTCTTGCGTCGGTGTTCAGTTATCTGTCAGGCTGTCTTACAGTTTGGCAGGTTGGAGAGGTGTTGCGTCTATGTGCGCAGAGCAGAGGCCGGTGGGCATCGCGCCGTTGTCGCGGACCAGTTCGGCGGTCGCGGTGCGTGACGAGCTGGCGGCGATGATCCGTGATGGGCGCTTCCCCGTCGGGTCGAGGTTGCCCGGCGAGATCCACCTGGCCGAGGCGTTCGGGGTGAGCCGGCCGGTGGTGCGCGAGGCGCTGGGCGGGCTGCGCGCGGCCGGCATGATCGAGAGCCGGTCGGGGGCCGGGACGTTCGTGATCGGCCGGGACCGCTCGGATATCGGCCTGTCGTTGTTGGGCACGACGAACTCCGCCGAGCTGCACGAGGTGCGCATGCACCTGGAGGTGCCGGGCGCCGCGCTGGCCGCCAGCCGCCGGTCGGACGAGCAGCTGGCGCGGCTGCGGGAGATCGCGGACGGCAGCGGCGAGGACGACGACGTCGTCGAGTGGGTGCGCGCCGACCTGCGGTTTCACGTGCTGATCGCCGAGATGACCGGCAACTCGCTGCACGCCAGGCTGGTCGGCGAGCTGCGCGAGCTGCAGTTCGAGCAGTCCGTGCAGATGGCGCGCCGGTTGGGCGGGCTGGGGGCGCCGATCCGCGAGCACGGGGCGATCGTCGAGGCGATCGGGGACGGCGACCCGGAGCGAGCTTCTCGCGCCATGAGCGAGCACCTCGGCGCGATCCTCGACCGCGCGCAGATCGCTCGGTCCTACCAGGAGTTTTCGCGATGACGCTTCCTGATCACGGGCGGTTCGGGTACTCACCGATCGTCTCCCGGCCTCGGTTCTCCTGGCCCGGGGGCGCGCGGCTGGCGCTGTATGTCGCCGTCAACACCGAGCACTTCGGGTACGGCGAGGGCGGGCTCGGGCTGCCCTACTCCCCCGGGCTGCCGCATCCGAACACGTACAACTGGGCGTGGCGCGAGTACGGCAACCGGGTCGGCGGGTTCCGGCTCGCGGAGCTGCTGTCGCGGCACGACATCCGCCCGACGGTGCTGCTCAACACCGCCGACTACGACCACGCGCCGGAGCTGATGGCGGCCTACCGGGCGGGCGGCGCGGAGTTCGTCGGGCACGGGCACACGAACTCGGTGCACCCCAACGAGCTGGACGAACGGGCCGAGCGGGAGCTGGTGGACCGGGTGTACCGGGCCATCGAGGCGCACGAGGGCGGTCCACCGGCGGGCTGGATGAGCCCGGGTGCGAACCCGAGCCGGGTGACCGAGGACCTGCTCGCCGAGCGGGGCTTCCGGTACACGCTGGACTGGCCGATGGACGACCAGCCGGTCTGGCTGCGCACCCGGGGCGGGCCGCTGCTGTCGGTGCCGTACCCGCACGAGGTCAACGACGTGCCGATGGTGGTGATGCACCACGGCACGGCGGAGGCGTTCGCCGCCATGGTCGTCGACTCCTTCGACGAGCTGCTCGAGCAGTCCCGCGCGCAGCCGCTGGTGTTCGGCATCTCGGTGCACACGTTCATCGTCGGCCAGCCGTTCCGGTTGCGCCGGTTCCGGGCCGCGCTGGAGCACATCCGCCGGCGCGGTGAAGGGGTGTGGTTGACCACCGCCGGGGAGATCGCGCGGTACTACCGCGACGAGGTCTGCCCGCCGCCTGGTGACGGGCGGTGACCGTCGGGGCCGCGCGGGAGGTGCTGGCCGGTTTGGTGGCGGAGTTGTGCGCGGACGACGAGATCGACTCGTTCCGGGCGGTGTTGGAGGACGAGCTGGGGCGTGCGGGGACGCCGGCGGCGGTGTGGGGCGGTGGGGGCGGACGCGAGCTGTCGGTCGGCTCGGTCGGCTCGGTCGACGAGGTGCTGGCGGCGTGCGCGGACGCTCAGGAACGCACGAACTGTTTCGTGGAGATCTCTACGGACGGGGTCTGGAGCGCGGGCGGGTCGGGGGTGTTGGCCGGGGTGCCGTACGCGTTCAAGGACATGTTCACCCGGGGCGGGCGCCGGCCGGGGCTGGGCGTGCGTGGCGCGCTGGTGCGGACGCGAGCGGACGAGAGCACCTGCCTGGACCGGTTGGACGCCGCGGGCGCGGTCCCGGTCGGGCGGCTCAACCTGGATCCGTACGGCTACGCCGCGACCGGGCTGAACGACGTGCACGGCGACGTGCGCAACCCGTGGAACCCCGAGCACATCGCCGGCGGCTCGTCCAGCGGCGCGGCGGCGGCGGTGGCGGCCGGGGCGCTGCCGCTGGCGGTGGGCAGTGACACGGCGGGGTCGGTGCGGATACCGGCGGCGCTGTGCGGGGTGGTCGGGCTCAAGCCGACCTACGGGCGGGTGCCGAGGACGGGCTGCGTGCCGCTGTCGTACTCGCAGGACACCATCGGCATCATCGCGGGCACGGTGGCCGACGCGGCGCTGGCGCTGTCGGTGATGAGCGGGCACGACCCGGGCGACCCTTCGTCGTTCCGCGCGCCGGCTTTCTCGCCGTCGTCGCCGCCGGACGGGGCGAGGCCGCTGGACGGCGTGCGGGTCGGGGTGGACGAGGAGTACCTGCGCGGGCTGTGCGACCCCGAGGTGCTCGACGCGGTGTTGCGCGCCCGGTCCGTGCTCGGCGAGCTGGGCGCGCGGACCGTCCCGGTCCGGCTGGACGAACTGCACGGCTACGACGTCGCCGCCTCGGTGCTGACCTGGTGCGAGGCGGGCGCGGTGCACGAGCGGGCGCTGGCCGGCGCGCCCGGCGCCTACCCCGGCTCGGTCCGTACCCGGCTGCACCAGGCGCTCGCCGCGCACGGCACCGACCACGTCAACGCCCTACGGCTGCGGGGCGCCGCGCTGCGCGGGTTCCTGAGCGGGGTGTTGGCCGGCTGCGACGTCATCGCCACCGCCGCCGCGCCGGTCCCGGCGCCTCGACGTGACGCCGCCCGCGCCGACCCGCTGGCCACCACCGCCCGCCTGCTGTCCGCCAACCGGCCGTTCAGCTTCCTCGGCCTACCCGCGATCACCGTCCCAGCCGGGCGCTCGCGTCGGAACCTGCCGCTGGGGCTGCAGCTGGTGGCCAGGCCGTGGGCGGAGGCGACCCTGCTGCGGGTGGCGGCCGCGTACGAGACGTCATCGAAGGAGGACCAGTGACCCAGACCCAGCGCGTCGGCATCGTCGGCCTCGGACCGATCGGCCGGGCGGTGGCGGACGCCCTGTCCGTCGGGATCCCCGGCTACACCCTGTCGGCGATCTGCGCACGCCGGCCGGACCGGGCCGCCGAGTTCGCCCGGAGCCTGGCCACCCCGGTGCCGGTGCTCGACCTGGACCGGATCCACGACCGCTGCGACGTGCTGGTCGAGTGCGCCCCGGCGGCCGTCTTCGACGCCGTCGCGCGCCCGATGGTCGAGGCCGGCAAGGGCCTGGTGGTGCTCAGCGCGGGCGCGCTGCTGGACAACTGGGGACTGGTCGAGCTGGCGGAACGGACCGGCGCCTCGATCACCGTGCCGTCCGGGGCGATCGTCGGGCTGGACGCCCTGCAGGCCGCCGCCCAGGGCGAGGTCACCGAGGTGCGGATGACCACCCGCAAGCCGGTCGGCGGGCTGCTCGGCGCGCCGCACCTGCGCGGGCGGGAGGACGAGCTGCGCGCGCTGACCGAGCCGCTGCTGCTGTTCGAGGGGTCCGCGCGGGAGGCCGCCACCGGATTCCCGGCCAACCTCAACGTCGCGGTGGCCGTCTCGCTGGCCGGCATCGGGCCGGACCGCACCCGGCTGGCGGTCTGGGCCGACCCGGCGCTGACCCGCAACACCCACCGCATCGACGTCACCTCGGACTCGGCGGAGATGAGCATGACCATCCAGAACATCCCCTCGGAGAACCCCAAGACCGGGCGGATCACCGCGCTGAGCGTGCTCGCCCACCTGCGCAAGAGCACCGCCACCCTGCGGATTGGAACCTGATCATGGATTTGGGCATCGACGGCCGTGTCGCGCTGGTGACCGGCGCGGGCGGCGGGCTGGGTACGGCGATCGCGCTGGCGCTCGCTCGTGAAGGGGCGGTCGTGGTCGGCGCGGACCGCGACGCCGCCGCGCTGGACGAGCTGGGCGCCGCGATGCGCTCGGAGTCTCGACGGTTCCACCCGCTGGCCTTCGACCTGACCGACGGTGATGCACTACGCGCCGCGGCCGGCGGGCTGGCCGACACGGTCGAGCCGCCGGACATCCTGGTCAACAACACCGGCGGACCGCCGCCGACCCCGATCGCGGAGCTGCCCGCCGAGGACTGGAACGCCTGGTTCGCCGCCATGATCACCCCGGTGACCACCCTCACCGGGCTGCTGCTGCCGGCCATGCGCGCCCGAGGCTGGGGACGGATCATCACCAGCGCCTCCTCCGGGGTGGTGGCCCCCATCCCGAGCCTGGGGGTGTCCAACTCGCTGCGCTCGGCCCTGGTGGCCTGGTCCAAGACCCTGGCCGCCGAGGTCGCCGGCGACGGCATCACCGCGAACGTGGTCGTCCCCGGACGCATCGCCACCGCTCGCGTCCGCGCCCTGGACCGCGCCAAGGCCTCACGCACCGGCCAGACGCCCGAACACGTGGCCGCCGCCAGCACCGCCACCATCCCCGTCGGCCGCTACGGGCACCCCGACGAGTACGCCTCCGCCGTGGCCTACCTCGCCGGCGCGCCCGCCTCCTTCATCACCGGAACGATCATCCGCGTCGACGGCGGCATGATCCCGAGCATCTGAGGACTCCATGACCGTTTACAGCGAAGAGCAACGCGACGCGATCAGGACCCGGTTCCTGGCCGTGGACACCTCCAACGTGGCCGACGCGCTCGACGAGGCCGACCTGCCCGACCAGGGCCTGCACCCGGAGCTCACGGCGCTGTCCGGGGAGCGGGTGGCCGGCTGGGCGTTCACCATCGCCGGCTCGATGACCCCGTACGAGGGCACCGGCGACCCGGCCAAGATGGCCGCCTGCGCCCGCGTCGGCCCCGGCGAGGTGACCGTCTGGGCCGGCGACGGCGAGGGCGTCTGCTACTTCGGCGAGCTGATCGCGCTGGGCATGGCCGAGCGCGGCGCCGTCGGGGCGCTGGTGGACGGCGGCGTGCGCGACCTGAAGTGGCTGCGCCAGCACGGCTTCCCGGTGTTCGGCCGCTACCGCACGCCCGTGCAGTCCATCGGGCGCTGGCGGGTGACCGGCGCGCAGGAGCCGGTGTACCTGCGCGGCGCCACCACCCGCTGGGTCACCGTGCGCCCCGGCGACTTCGTGCTCGCCGACGAGGACGGCGGGATCGTCGTCCCGGCCGCCGCGATCGACCGCGTCCTGACCAGGGCCGAGGAGCTGACCCGCACCGAGGTCCAGATCAGGGCGGCCATCGCCGAGGGCCTGTCGCTGCAGGAGTGCCTGGACAGGTTCGGCCACGTCTGACGCTCGGAGTCATCTGTTCTGCCGATGACTCCGACCGATTCTTTGCGATGTACAGATGACTCGCCCTCGCCCGATAGTTGACGCGTTCAGCGGGCGTTCAGCGAGGAGCGCAGATGACCGAACGCATCGACAGCCCGGCCGCCACGCCGGCTCGGCAAGGATCACCGTCCGGGCTCGAGATCGAGAAACGGACCATCGAACACATCCCGCTCGACGAGCGGCACGGCCGTACCCGCCAGCTGTTCACGGTCTGGTTCGGCTCGAACCTGATGCTGCTCACGGTGGCCACCGGGGTGCTCTCGACCACCGTCTACGGGCTGTCCCTCGGGCCGGCGCTGCTGTCGCTGACGATCGGCAACCTGGTCGGCGGCGTGGTGATGGCCCTGCACGCCGCGCAGGGCCCGCGGATGGGCGTGCCGCAGATGCTGCAGACCCGGGCGCAGTTCGGCTCGGTGGGCAGCCTGCTGGTGGTCGCCCTGGTCGTGTTCATGTACACCGGCTTCTTCGCCTCGAACATGGTGCTCGGCGGCCAGGCCCTGACCGGCCTGCTCGGCCTCCCGCTCCCCGCCGCGATCGTGCTGATCGGGCTGGTCAGCCTGGTCAGCGCGGTCGCGGGCTACCGGCTGATCCACGCCGTGACCGGGGTGATGAGCGTGGTCGCCGGGCTCGCGCTGCTGCTCGCGTTCGCGTTCGCCCTGTTCGCGGGCGGCGTGCCGGGGCTGGCGCTGTCCGGGGGCGCGTTCAGCTGGACGGGTTTCATGGGAACGCTCTCGCTGGCCGCCCTCTGGCAGATCGCCTACGCGCCGTACGTGTCGGACTACACGCGCTACATGAGGCCGGACACCGGCGTGCGGCCGGCATTCTGGGCGACCTACAGCGGGTGCGTGCTCGGCTCGCTGCTGCCGATGGTGCTGGGCACGCTGGTCGGCCTGGCCTCGGCGGACGGGGACACGGTCGGTGGGCTCGCCCGGGTGACCGGTGTGGTGGGGCCGGTGGTCATCGCGGTGTTCGCGCTCGGTATCGCGGCTACGAACGCGATGAACCTCTACTGCGGGGCGCTCTCCATGATCACTGTTGGTCAGACGGTAAGGCCGGTGTGGACGCCGAGGGCGGGGACCAGGGCGGCGTGTGCGGGCATCATCTTCGTGTCCGCGGTGGCCATGGCGCTGGCCAGCAGGGATAACTTCTTGGTGACCTTTGCTAACTTCATGCTCTTGTTGCTCTGCGTGTTGATTCCGTGGACGGCGGTGAATCTGGTCGACTATTATCTTATTCGTCGCGGGGACTACGACATTGCCTCGCTGTTCCGGCCGGATGGGGGTGTTTACGGTCGGGTCAATGTGGCGGCCGTGTGTTGTTACGTTGTGGGCATCTTGGTGCAGTTGCCGTTCTTGAGTACGAGCGTCTACACCGGGGTGGCGGCCGAGGCGCTCGGCAAGGTGGACATCTCGTGGATCGTGGGGCTGGCCGTTGTTGGGCCGCTCTATTACGTGTGGGTTCGTTGGCGTGCGCGCCGTTGATTTGTTTCGTTCGAAAATCGCTGGCGCGATTTCCGACGACCTGAAATTATGTTTGGTTGCGTTGGGATCCACTCCATGGTCCTACCCTGCGTCACCCACCACCGCATGATCCACCGCGCCGGCTGGACGATCCACATGGTCAACGGATGGCCAGAATTCATCCCCCCAAAATGGCTCGACCACACCCAAACACCACGACGAAAACCCAAACCACTCGACATACTCCGAACCTGAGACATACGGCGGAGTCCGATCCGTAGCCAGGTATCGGGCGGTGGGTCAGCCGGGCAGGACGAATCCCTCCGGGGGGTCGGGGGGTCGGTGTGGGGTGGCCGGTTGAGGGGGGCTCGGCGGGGCGGGGGGTTGGCGGGCGGCCAGGGTGGCTTCGGCGCGGCGGCGGCGGGTCACCAGGACGGCGGCCAGGTACTCCTCGGCGGGGGTTCCGTGCGGCGGCGGCGGGCTGACGTGCGCGAAGACCTGGTGGGCGAGGCTGTTGCCGAGGGTGGCGCGGTGGGCGGGGTCGAGCTCGTGGGTGCGGCTCAGGAACTGGCGGGCGTGCAGGGCCAGGGCGTCGGGGAGGCGGGAGAGGTCCAGGGCTTCGGCCCAGGGCTCCAGGTATGGGGGCATGGCGAGGTAGAGGGGGTCCGGGGTGGGTTGGCGTTCGCGGACGACGACGGTGCCGGCGAGCATGTCGCCAAGGCGTCGGCCCCGGGGCGAGACGAGGGAGCTGACCACCGCGACGGCGCCGGTGAAGCCGCTGAAGCCGCCGAAGTCGATGATCAGGCCGGCCAGGCCTCGGGCCAGGGCGTGGCGGAAGCTGATCGGGCCGCCGTCCTCGCGGACCACCCGCAGGCCCAGCGCCAGTTTGCCCAGGGAACGGCCTCGGGTGAGGGTTTCCCAGGTCACGGGGTAGCCGACGAACACGATGATGAGCAGCGCGATCACGACGGCGGCCTGCAGCGTGCCGTCGACCGAGGGCAGCAGCGCGAACGTCATCGCCAGCACGATGCCGAACATGGTGGCCATCACCAGCAGGTCGAGCACGAAGGCGAGCGCCCGGCTGGGCAGCTTCGCCAGCCGCAGCTCGAGCACCACGGCATCCCCGGTGACCAGATCGCTCACGGGAATTAGTGTGCCCGTTCAGGGGGGTGACCGGTATGGAAATCGACAGTTACCGGGCCGCGCACGAGCCGGAGTGGCGGCGGCTCGAACGGTTGGTCAACCGCCGGTCGCTGTCCGGGGCGGAGGCCGATGAGCTGGTCACGCTCTACCAGCGGGTGGCCACCCATCTGTCGGCGATCCGCTCGTCGTCCCCGGACCCGGCGCTGGTGGGGTGGCTGTCCTCCGTCGTGGCCAAGGCGCGGTCGGTGGTGACCGGGTCGGCCGAGCCGAACTGGCGGGACGCGGCGCGGTTCCTGGTCGTGGGTTTTCCGGCCGCCTGTTACGGGGCTCGTCGCTGGTGGGTGACGATCGCGGTGGTGGCGCTGTTGGTGGCCTGGGCGGTCGCGGCGTGGGTGGCCGGCAGCCCGGACGTGCGGGCCGCGATCGGGGCGCCGGACGAGATCCGCCGGCTGGTCGAGCACGACTTCGAGGCGTACTACTCCTCGGCGCCGGCGGGGTCGTTCGGCACGCTGGTGTGGACGAACAACGCGCTGGTGGCCGCGACCTGCCTGGTGCTCGGGGTGTTCGGGGTACCGGTGGTGTTGGTGCTGTGGTCGAACACCGTGAACCTGGGGGTCGCGGCCGGGCTGATGGCCGCCGCCGGCCGATTGGACCTGTTCTTCGGGCTGATCACGCCGCACGGGCTGTTGGAGCTGACCGCCGTGTTCATCGCCGCCGGCGCCGGGCTGCGGCTGGGCTGGACGGTGGTCGACCCGGGGCCGCGACCGCGCGGGGAGGCGCTGGCCGCGCAGGGCAGGGCCACCGTCGGGATGGCGCTCGGGTTGGCGTTGGTGCTGCTGGTCTCCGGGGCGATCGAGGCGTTCGTGACCCCGTCCGGGCTGCCGACCTGGGCCAGGGTCGGCATCGGCGTGCTGGCCGAGGCGCTGTTCCTGGCCTACGTGGTGGTGCTGGGGCGGCGGGCGGTGCGGGGCGGCGAGACCGGCGACATGGCCGAGTCCTCGCGCGGCGACAGCGCACCGGTCACGGGTTGAGCATCCTCAGAGCCGGCCGGCCGCCTTCAAGGCCAGGTAGCTGTCCGCGACGGCAGGCGCCAGCTCCTCCGGGGTGGCGTCGACGACCGTGACGCCCAGGCGCTCCAGCAGCCGGCCGGTGCGCAGCCGCTCGGCGCGCGCCCGCTCGGCCGAGGCCGCGTCGTACACCGCCACCGAGTCGCCGCGGCCGGCCGCCATCGCGGTGACCGCCGGGTCGGCCACCGAGGCGACCATCACCCGGTGCCGCAGCGACAGCGCCGGCAGGCCGGGCAGCAGTCCCTCCTCGACGGGCGCCGCGTCCAGGCCGGTGAACAGCACCACCAGCGAGCGGCGCGAGGTGCGGGCCAGCACCGAGGCGACCATGCCGCGCACGTCCGTCTCCACCAGCCGGGGTTCCACCGGGGCCATCGCGTTGACCAGCGCGGGCAGCAGCTCGGCCGGGCCGACGCCGGAGACGCCGGCGCGGACCGCCCGGTCGTAGGCCAGCAGGTCCACCCGGTCGCCGGCGCGGGAGGCGAGCGCGGCCAGCAGCAGGCTCGCGTCCATCGCGGCGTCCAGCCGGGGCGCGTCCCCGACCCGGCCGGCCGAGGTGCGGCCGGTGTCGAGCACGAGCAGGATGTGCCGGTCCCGCTCCGGGCGCCAGGTCCGCACCATCACGTCGGCGGCGCGCGCGGTGGCCCGCCAGTCGATCGACCGCACGTCGTCGCCGAGCACGTACTCCCGCAGCGAGTCGAACTCGGTGCCCTCGCCGCGCACCCGGACCAGGGCGCGGCCGTCCAGCTCGCGCAGCCGGGCCAGCCTCGACGGCAGGTGCTTGCGCGAGGTGAACGGCGGCAGCGCGCGCACCGTCCACGGCACGACGTGCCCGCCCTGGCGCGCGGCCAGCCCGAGCGGGCCCACCGACCGCACGGTCACCCGGTCGGCGGGGCGGTCGCCGCGCCGGGTCGGCCGCAGCGTCACCTCCAGCCGGCGCCGTTCCCCCGCCGGCACCCGCAGCGGATGGCGGCCAGGGGTCGCGCCGGCGCTGGGCGGCCAGGCGTCGCGCAGGGTCCCGCGCACCGGGCGGCGGCCGGGGTTGTGCACGACCAGGTGGACGGTGGCGTCCCGGCCCAGCCGCACCGAGGTGTCGCCGGAGCGCCACATCCGCAGCCCCCGCACCGACCCGGCCAGCGCGAGGTCCACCAGCACCCCGGCCAGCAGCGCGCCCTCCACCACCGCGAGCCCCCACCACGCCGGCAGCGCGAACCCGACGACCAGCGCACCGATCGCCGCCAGCAGCGCAGCGCGCCCGGTGACCGCCACGGCCGGCGCCTACCGGGGGACCGGGACGGCGGTCAGTACCCCGTCCACCACGCCGTCCGCGGTGACCCCGTCCAGCTCGGCCTCCGGGCGAAGCCGCAGCCGGTGCCGCAGCGCCGGGCGGGCCAGCATCTTCACGTCGTCGGGGGTCACGTACTCGCGTTCGGACAGCCACGCGGCGGCCCGGCAGGCGGCCAGCAGCGCGGTGGCCGCCCTTGGCGAGGCGCCCAACTGCACGGCGCTGGCCGAGCGGGTCGCCCGGCACACGTCGGCGAGGTAGCCGAGCACCTCCGGGCGGACGGTGACCCGCTGCACGGCGGCGCGGCCGGCGGCCAGGTCGGCGGCGCCGGCGACCGGGGTGACGCCGGCCGCCTCCAGATCGCGCGGGTCGAACCCGCCCGCGTGCCTGGCCAGGATGGCCAGCTCGTCGTTCCGCTCCGGCAGCGGCATCGTGATCTTGAGCTGGAACCTGTCCAGCTGGGCCTCGGGCAGTGGGTAGGTGCCCTCGTACTCCACCGGGTTCTGGGTCGCGGCCACCACGAACGGGTCGGGCAGCGGGCGGCCGACGCCGTCCACCGAGACCTGCCGCTCCTCCATCGCCTCCAGCAGCGACGCCTGCGTCTTGGGCGGGGTGCGGTTGATCTCGTCGGCGAGCAGCAGGTTGGTGAACACCGGGCCGTTGCGGAACGAGAACTCGGCGCTGCGCGCGTCGTAGACCAGCGAGCCGGTGACGTCGCCGGGCATCAGGTCCGGGGTGAACTGCACCCGCTTGCTGTCCAGCGCCAGGCTCCTGGCCAGCGCCCGTACCAGCAGCGTCTTCGCCACCCCCGGCACGCCCTCGATCAGCACGTGGCCCCGGCACAGCAGCGCGATCACCAGCCCGGTCACGGCGCCGTCCTGCCCGACCACCGCCTTGCCCACCTCGCGGCGCAGCGCGTGCAGCGCCCGCCGGGCCGCCTCGGCATCGCTGACCGTAGGGACACTCACGTTCGACGGACCTCCCGCTCGCAGTTGTCCAGCCGGTCGGCCAACTCGACGAGGGCCGCGTCGTCCTCCGGGGCCGGACCGTACAACAGTGCCTCGACGTCCGAGCCGGCCCGGCCGGTTCGCGCGCCGACCGCCCGTACCAGCGCCGCCGGCTCCGGGCCGTCCCCACGGCCCAGCCCGACCAGGCCGGCCAGCCGGATGCGGACGGCGGCGCGCAGCGTCTCGGCGGCGTGCCCGCGCGCCTGCGCCCGCCGGTACAGCCGCGCGCGGCCGCGTACCGTCTCGATGGCCCTGACCACCACCGGCAACGGCTCGCGGACCACCGGCCCGAGCCGGCGCGAGCGCCACAGCACCGCCACCGCGGCGGCCACCCACAGCTGCGCGACGGCCCACCGCCAGCCCGGCGGCACCAGGTCCTCCAGGTCGCGCTCCTCGCCGGCGGCGGGCGCCTCCAGGCCGGGCATGTACCACAGCAGCGTCGGCTTCGCCCCGAGCAGCCGCAGCGCGAGCGCGGCGTTGCCCTCCGAGGCGAGCGAGCCGTTGGTGAGCGGCCCGGGCTCGCCGATCATGGTGACCGCCCGTGCCCCGACGCTCACCCGCACCAGCGCGTCCCCGCCGCCGGGGCCGGTACCGGCGACGGGTTCGTCGGGATAGCAGCCCAGCCCACCCGCCGCCCGGTACAGGTGACCGCCCAGCTCGACGGTGCCGGCGGCGCGCGCGGCGGGCAGCTCGCAGCGCGGCTCTCTGGTGCGGGTCGGCGCGCGCAGCGTGGTGAGCTCGACGCCGGGGGCGAGCGCCGCGAGCGCCTCCTGGTTCGGCGCGACCAGCACCAGGTCGGCGCCGGAGCGCCGCAGCGCCGCGAGTTGGTTGGCGCTGAGCAGCTGGGGGAACGGCACCAGCACGGTGGCCGCCGGGCCGGCCGCGCCGACCGCGCCCGCGTCCCGGGTGAGGGTCACCGTGACACCGCGTTCGGTCAGCAGCCGCGCCAGCGCCCTGCCGCCGGACCCGTCCACCGCCTCCGGGTTCAACAGGCCCACCGGCGGCCGGGCGGAGAGGGTGGCGATCACCAGGGCGATCACGATCACGAACGCCCCGACCAGCAGCGGCGCCCTGGACGCCCGCCACATCGCGGCGGCGCGCGGATCGAGGGCGGTCATGCCGGTGCACCGGCGTGCTCGACCGGCCTGGCCCGGCGGACGGCCTCGTCCACGTCACGCATCCGGGCGTCCATCCACGCCTGGGCGGGCACGCCGCCGTACCAGACGTCGTCGAAGAGGTGCGCGGCGGCGCGCAGCGGCTCGGCGCAGGTCGGGAGCACCCGGCCGGCCTCGACGGCGACCTCGGCGGCCGTCCGCCCGGCGTGCGCGTCGAGCAGGTCGCGCTCCTCCAGCTCGCGCACCACCGCGCGCAGCCGCTCCCGGATCGCCAGCGCCCACTCCCCGCGCTCGGCGTGCGCGTCGGCGGCCCGGCGGTGCTCGGCGGCGGAGGCGGGCCCGGCTCCCAGCGGCGCCGACCCCCGGGTGGCCACCCGGCCGATGCGGCCCAGCCGCAGCCGCACCGCGATCACCGCCAGCACCACGACCGCGGCCAGCGCGAGCAGCCCCCAGTACCCGGCGGGAGACATCGCGGACGCGCGCTCCAGCAGCTCGCCCAGCAGTTCGAACACCCAGCGCAGCACCCGGGCGGGCAGCGACATGTCCGGCGTCGCGTACTCCGGGCGGGACAGCTCCACCACGGCCGCCCGCCGTGCCTCGTCACGCCCGATGTCGATCGGGACGTCCGCGATCGTGATCACTCAGCCTCGGCAAGCCTGGCCAGCTCGATGTCCAGGCCCTCACGGCGGATCCGCTGGTCGTAGTAGATCAACCCGCTGATCCCGGCCTGGAACGGCGTGGTGATGGTGCCGGCGATGATCCCGCCGAGCACGGTTCCGACCAGCAGGAACACCATCGCCCCGGCCCCGGCGTTCGAGCCGCCCATGCCGACAAGGAGACCGCCGACCATGGCGAACGGAATGACGAGGATGAAGCTCAACGCCACGACGATGACCCCGGCGAGCAGCAGGATGCCGCACACCCGCCACCACTGCCCGCGAACCAGGTGGAACGACCGGCGCAGTGCCCCGAGCACCGAGATGTCCTCCAGGACGTAGGCCGGAACCGCAAGCGACCACGACACGTACAGGTACGCGAGCAGGACCAGGGCGGCCGGCACGATCGTCAACGCCACCGCCGCGATGGCGCCGCCCGGGAGGCCGCCGGCCACCGTCGCCACCACCGCTCCGGCCGCGACGCCGCCGACCAGCACCAGCGTGAGGACCAGCAGCAGGATGACCCCGAACACACCGAGCAGCCTCGGCCGGGCGATCGCCCACACCTCACCGAACCGTGGCCGCCGGCCGAGCACCGCGCGAGAGATCACCGCCATGAGCAGGCCGGTGAGCAGCGACTGGGCCGCGAACCCGACGACCGTGCCGAACAGCCCGCCCACGTACCCGCCGGCACCCGTGTTCGACATCCGCTCGATGTCGGACTCACGGACCGGACCGCTGAACAGCGTCACCAGCCCGGCGAACTCGGTGAACCGCGCGGCCACCTGGATCAGCTGCGAGAGCGTGATCACCACGGCGGAAAGCCCGAGGGTGATCTTCGGGTTCGCCCGGATGTAGGAGATGGCGCCGTCCAGGATCTCGCCGACGCCCAGCCGCCGCAGCGGGATCACTCCCGGCTTGGGGGCCGGCGGCTGCCCCCAACCGCCGACCGGACCGCCCTGGCCCGTCCACGGCGCCTGTCCGTAAGGCTGCTGTCCGTAAGGCTGTGGCTGCCCGTACGGCGGGTAGCCGGGTTGCGGTTCGGGCGTCGACCCCGAGGGTGCGTTCGGATCCGTCATCTCGGCCCCCCAAGGCGTCGGCGCAGTGAGGATGTTGCCACCCTCACTGCGCGCGCGATACCTAGTTGGGCTACCTCGGCGTGCCGACCACCTCGCCGGCCGCCCTCACGAGCTGTCCGACCAGATCGGCGAGCGCCTCGGTCAGGCCGGGGTCGGCCAGCGAGCCGTCCTCGGTGAAGGCGTCGTCGGCCAGGGCGACCGGCAGCTCGGTGTCGATGACGTCGGCGCCGATCAGGCCGAGCACCTTGCGCAGCTCGGCCTGCGCCCACACGGCGCCGAACACGCCGGTGGACGCGCCGATGACGGCGACCGGCTTGGCGCGCAGCGCGTTGTTCGGGAACGGCCGCGACGCCCAGTCCAGCGCGTTCTTGAGCACCCCCGGGATCGAGCCGTTGTACTCCGGGGTGGCGATCAGCACCGCATCGGCCGCGCCGATCGCCTCCCGCAGCGCGAGCACCGGCTCGGGCGCGTCACCGTCCTCCAGGTAGGGCGGGATGTCGCCCAGCCCGGAGTAGACGTCCATGACCACCCCGTCCGGGAGCGTCGAGGCGGCCACCTCCAGCAGCTTGCGGTTGTGCGAGCCGACCCGCAGGCTGCCGCTCAGACCGAGCAACCGCATGGTGGTTACGCCTCCTTGACCAGCTCGGCACGCACCGTGAGCTTGACCTCGTTGGCGAGCGCGTCGCCGCCCTTGGGCAGCTTGGCGTCGAAGGTGAAGTTCCAGTCGCGGCGGTCCACCGTCGCCTCGAGCTCCACGCCGGTGCGCAGGTTGCCGCCCAGGTCCTCGACCGGCGGCTGGTAGGTGCCGGTCGCGGTGAACGGCTTGGTGATCCCCTTGATGGTCAGCTCGCCGTCGACCCGGGCGCTGCCGTCCTCGCGCAGCACCACGTCGGTGGACCGGAACGTCAGCTCCGGGTAGTTGGACGAGTCGAAGAAGTCCGCGCCGCCGAGCACGTGCCCCCGGAAGTCCGGGTTCTTGATCGACAGGGACTCCACGCGGACCGCGCCCTGCAGGCGTACGCCCTGCTCGTCGGCATCAACGCGGGCGTCGATGTCGTCGAACGAGGCGTTGAACATGGACACGCCCATGTGCTTGACGGAGAACTGGAACAGCGAGTGGATGGGGTCGGCGACGAACGTGCCGACCAGGGGCTGTGTGCTGGTGGTCATCTCTGCATCCTTCGGAGGTTCATGGGTTCGGACTAACCGGAATTTCTTCCGCTTCTTGTAGACTAAGCGGAATCGCTTCCGGATGCAACCGGGGCTAGATTCTCTCAGGAACGTGGAGGCAGTGATGGCGACCAGGCGCACGGGCGCCGACGACCGGGGGCGCTCGGACCGGGCGGACCTGCCGGTGCTCGGGCAGCCACCGGCCGAGCGGGCGGACGCCGCGCGCAGCCGGCGCGCGCTGCTCGCGGCGGCGCGGGCCATGGTCGGCGAGTGTTGTGGCGGGCTCGCCGGGCTGTCGATGTCCGAGCTCGCGGAGCGGGCGGGCGTCGGCGTCGGCACCATCTACCGCCGGTTCGGGGACCGAGGCGGGCTCGCCCTCGCGCTGCTCGACAACGAGGAGAAGCGCTTCCAGTGGGCGTACATCTTCGGGCCGCCGCCGATGGGCCCGGAGGCGCCGCCGTTGGTGCGGCTGCGCGCGTTCATGCACGCCTACCTGGACCGGCTCGAGGTGGAGGCCGACCTGCACACCGTCAGCGAGCTCGCCTCGCCGACCAGCCGCTACCGCAGCGCGCCGTACCGCACCCACCACACCCACCTGGTCATGCTGATCCGCGCCGCCGAGCTGGACGTCGACCCCGGCTACCTGGCCGACACGCTGCTGGCGCTGCTCTCCGGCGGGCGCTACATCCACCACCGCCGCGAGCGCGACATGGCCCCCGCCGAGATCAAGGCCGCCATGGACCAACTGCTGGACCGCCTGCTCGAGCCGTGAGCGCCACTCACGGGTCCGCGTCACGAGCGCCGCGCGCGGTCCAGGAGGCCCCGCGTGAAGCCGGGTTCCAGATCCTCGAGGTTGTTCCAGCCCGGCTCCTGTCGGGTCTGGTTGCCGGCCCAGAACGCCATGACGCCGCCGTCGCGCGGAGTCCGGGCGAAGTTCGCCACCGACCACCCGTTGCCGCCGTCGTGCCCGGCGACCCGGCCGGCGGGGGTGTCCACGATGTTCCAGCCGTAGCCGTACGACTCGCCCGGCTCGGTGGTCGGCGTGTACGGGGTGACGAGCCTCTCCCTGGCGCTCGCCGGCAGGACCGCGTCGCCGGCCAGGGCGCGGTGCCAGCGGAACATGTCGCGGGCGGTGGACAGGATGCCGCCGTTGCCGCGCAGGTTCCAGTACGGGCCGTCGGGTGCCCACGGGCGTTCGTACGGGCGGCCGTGGGGCTTGCCCCCGGCGTCGTACTCCACGGCGACCTGGCGGGGCTCCCAGCGGGGAAGCACGTATCCGGTCCTGGTCATGCCGGCCGGGGCGAACAGGTGCTTCGCCAGGAACCGCTCGTATCCCATCCCGGAGGCCTTCTCCACGATCGCGGCCAGCATGCTGTAACCGACGTTGGAGTAGTGGAACTCAGCACCGGGGGCGGACAGCGGCGCCGAGGCCAGCGCCCCGGCCAGCATCGCGTCGCGGGAGAGCACGTCGTAGTCGTCGCCGAGCCCCTCGACCAGGCCCGCCGTGTGCGTCAGCAGGTGGTGCAGGGTGATCCCGCGCTTGTCCGCCGGGACCGGCCCGAGGTGTGTGCCGATCGGGTCGCTCACCCGCAGCCTGCCCATCGACTCCAGCTTCACGATCGCGGCGGCGGTGAACTGCTTGCTGACCGACCCGATGTCGTAGACCGTGTCGCAGCTCGCGGCGATCCGCGCCTCGCGGTCGGCCATGCCGAAGCCCTCGCAGTGGACGATCCGGTCGCCGTGCGCCGCGATGACCGTGCCGCCGGGGCCCTTCGGCAGGGTGCGGGCCACGAAGGCGCCGACGGACTCGGGGGCGGGCGCGGCGCGGGGCACGGGAAGCGCTGGGTAGCAGGCGGCGACCGCCAGCGCGACCAGCAGCGGCAGGCCGGCGCGGATCCGGGACAATGTGACCTCCATCGGTGCGGCGTCGAAGCGGGCACACGGTGACCGGCGCGGTCGCCGCTGATCAAGGTGTTCGGGTGTTCGGGTGTGTGCGGAACGCCGTACGGCCAGCTCAGCGCGCTCATCTCGGGAGTGACATGACGACCACCGCGCCGCCGTCGCCGGAGGCGGCCACCGACGAGGCCTCGTTCGTCGCCGCCCTGCGCCGGCTCAAGGCGTGGTCGGGCCGCAGCTTCCGGCAGCTCGAACGCGCCGCGTCCGCCGCCGGTGACGCGCTGCCCTACTCGACGGTCGCCACCATGCTCGGCAGGAACTCGCTGCCGCGCGAGGAGCTGGTCGTGACCTTCGCCAGGGCCTGCGGCCTGGACGGGGACGAGGCGCGCCGGTGGACGGTGGTGCGCGCGGCGATCGCGGACCGGGCGGCGGCGGGCGCGGTTCTCACGGACGGCGCAACCGCGCCCCGCCGGCGGCTGGCGTCCCGGTGGTGGCCGGCGGTCGCCGGGGCGGCGGCGCTGGCCATCGCGTTCGCCTGCGGCGTGGCGGTCGCCTCGGGGTTCGGCGGGGACTCGGTCGAGGAGCAGGAGACGGTCATCGGCGCGCCGTGACCGCTACCGGTGCCTGACCAGGGCTAGGAGCACGGCGGCTGCTTGGGCGGGAACGGTCACGTCGTGCCCGGTGAGCTCGGTGAACCGGCGCAGCCGGCCGCGCACCGTGTTGCGGTGGCAGTAGAGCCGGGCCGCCACGTCGGCCACCGCGCCGGACTCCGCGTACGCCCGGACCGTCTCCAGCAGGCGCTCCCGCTCCCGTTGCGGCGCCCGCGCCAGGCCGCCGAGCACGGACTCCACCAGGTCGCCTGCGGTGTCGGCGAGCCGGGCCGCGGCCAGTGGCAGGAAGGCCTCCGACAGCTCGGTGGGGCCGTCCAGGTCGGGGAGCACGTCGACGATCTCGCCGGCCAGCCGGGCACCGCGGGGCACGGCGGCCAGCCCGTGCGCGAGCGGCCCGACCCCGCACGGCACCCCGGCCAGCGCGGCGCGCACCGGGGCGCCGGTCCCGCCGTCCCAGCGCGCCAGCAGCAGGTTGTGCCGCCCGGCGGACTGCACGTGCACCATCCGCCCGCCCGCCGCCAGCCGGTCCGCCGCCCGGCGCAGCAGGTTGCCGGCCTCGGCGGTCGCGGCGGCCACCAGCAGGTCGGCGGTGGGGTCCACGTCCAGCGCCACCGCCACCCTCGCCACGTCGTCCGGCGCCGGGTCGTCGTCGCTGAGCAGCGCCGCGAGCAGCATGGTCCGCTCGCCGAGCCGTTCGCGGGCCAGCAGCGCGGCCTCGGTCTGGTAGCTGAGCTGGATCCGCGCGGTGTACCGCTCGACCGCGTTCCACACGTCCTGCACGTGCGCCACCAGTAGTCCGTCGTCATCCGGCTCCGACAGCTCCCGCAGCGCCGCCCAGAGCACGGTGAAGTCCAGCCGTACCGCCGTGAGCAGGTCGTTGAGCGGCACCCCGAGCCGGGCGCGGTCCCTGCCGATGGACTCGCCCGTGCCGAGCAGCCAGTCCGGCACCTCCAGGCCGGCGATCCGGCGCAGCAGGTACTGCATGGTCAGGTGGGCGTCGGTGACCAGCCGCTCGGTGGGCACCACGCCGCGCCGGTACGGCGGGATGGCCCGCACCCGGTCGATGAACTCGGTGACCAGCCCGTCCGCGTCCGCGCGCAACCGCCCGACCAGCGCCGCCCAGCGCGCCTGGTCGCCGTCCGGTCCGTGGGCGGAACTGTGCATATGCACAATCTAGCGGCCGGATCTCGTGGCGTATCCGCCTTTCACGGCTCGCGTTCGGTGCGGATGCTGTGCCGATGCTCGTTCCGCAAACGCTTCTCTCGGTGCCGATGCCACGAGCATCGCGGGCGGCGCGGCCATGCACCTGACACCGCGCGAGCAAGAACGGCTGTTGCTGCACAGCGGCGCCGAGCTGGCCAGGCGCCGGCTGGCCAGGGGCGCTCGCCTGGGCGCTCCGGAGGCCGTGGCGCTGGTCTGCGACGAGATCTGCGAGCTGGCCTGGGACGACGTCCCCTACGCCGATGTCGTGACGCGCGCCCGCGCCATACTCACCCCCGACCAGCTGGTCGACGGCGTGCCGGCCGCGGTGCCGTCGCTGCAGGTCGAGGCGCTGTTCCCGCACGGCTCGGTGCTCGTGCACGTGGACGCCCCGTTCGGCCCGCCGGACACCGACGCGCCGGGAGCGATCAGGCCGGCCGCCGGCGAGGTCGAGCTCGCCCCCGGCCGCCCCCGAACCACAGCCGTCCTGCGCAACACCGGCCACGCCCCGATCTGGGTCTCCTCGCACGTACCCCTGGCCAACCTGAACCCCGCGCTCCAGATCGAGCTGCCCCCCGAAACCGCCGCCGCGCCCGGCCGCTACCGCCTGGACATCCCCGCCGGCACCGCCCTGCGCGTAGACCCCGACGCCCACCGTGAGACGCCCGTGGTCCTGATCGGAGGCGACACCCCATGAGCGCGGTGGAGCGGTCGGCGTACGCGCGGCTGTACGGGCCGAGCACCGGCGACCGGGTGCGGCTGGCCGACACCGACCTGTGGGTCCAGGTCGAGGCGGACGACACCGAGCCGGGCGAGGAGCTGCTCGGCGGCTGCGGCAAGACCGCCCGTCACGGCGCGCTGGTCACCGCCCGCGCGGACCGGGCCAGCAAGCTGGACATGATCGTGCTCGGGGTGCTGCTGCTGGACCCGGTGCTGGGCGTGCGCAAGACCAACATCGGCATCAAGGACGGCCGGGTGGTGGGCGTGGGCCGGGCCGGCAACCCGGACGTGCAGGACGGCGTCGAGCTCGTGGTCGACGCGCACACCGCGATGATCACCGGCGAGGGCCTGATCGCCACCCCGGGCATCGTGGACTCGCACGTGCACCTGTCCAACGCCGAGCTGGTGCCCGCCGCGCTGGCCGCCGGGGTGACCACGATCGTCGGCATGGGCATCGGCGGGGTGTGGGACGTCGGCGCCAACCCCCGGTACAACCTGCACGCCCTGATCGAGTCCTGGGCCGAGGTTCCGCTGAACGCCGCCTTCCTGGCCAGGGGCTCGTCGACGTCGACGGACCTGCTGGAGCAGGCGGTGGCGGCCGGCTGCGGCGGTTACAAGATCCACGAGGACTGGGGAGCGACCCCGCCCGTGATCGACACCTGCCTGGCCGTGGCCGAGCAGGCCGACCTGCCGGTGGCGCTGCACACCGACACGCTCAACGAGTCCGGCTACCTGGCCGACACCCTGGACGCCGTGGGCGGGCGGACCGTGCACGCCTACCACGTGGAGGGCGGCGGCGGTCACCCCGACCTGCTGTCCATCGTGTCCCGGCCGAACGTGCTGACCTCCTCCACCACCCCCACCCTCCCCCTCACCCCCTCCACCGTGTCCGAGCTCGTGCCGATGACGCTGACCGTGCACCGTGGGCACGCGCACCTGCCCAGCGACGCGAGCATCGCGGCCAGCCGGATCCGCGAGCACGCCATCTCGGCGGAGAACTGGCTGCACGACCAGGGCGCGATCAGCATCGTCAACTCCGACTCGCTGGGCATGGGCCGGATCGGCGAGACCGCGCGCCGCACCTGGCAGCTCGCGCACGCGCAGGCCACCCTGACCGGCGAGACCGGCCCGGACGTGCCCAACAACGAGCGGGTGCTGCGCTACCTGGCCAAGCTCACGCACAACCCGGCCGTCGCGCACGGCCTGGCCGCCCAGGTGGGCTCGATCCGGCCCGGCCGGCTGGCCGACATCGTGCTCTGGCAGCCGGCGTGGTTCGGCGCGCAGCCCGAGCTCGTGATCAAGTCCGGGTTCGTGGCGTGGGGTGCGGCCGGTTCGGGCTCGGGCTCGACCCGGCTCACCCAGCCGCGCCGGATGCTCCCGTTCTACGGCGGGATGGGCGCGGCGCCGGCGCGGCTGTCACACGTGTTCGTGTCCGGGCACGCGGCCGTGGACGAGCTGCCGCGCGGGCGCAACTACACAGCCATCGCCGGCAGCCGTGGGCTGGGCTGCGCGGACATGCTGCGCAACACGGCCACGCCGACTGTCGAGGTGCCGGGCGAGCCGGTGCCGGTTCGAGTGGACGGCCGGGACATCCCGCTGCACCATTCGACAGTCCTCCCGCTCACCCGCCTACACCATCTGGGGTGACCACATGCGCGTTGACCTGCTGATTCGTAACGCCTCCATTCTGACCGTGGATGACGCGCGGCCGAGGGCCAGTTCGCTCGCCGTGCATCACGGCCGGGTGTTCGCGTTGGATCCGGAGGATCTGCGCGCCGACATTGAAATAGACGCGGGCGGGGCCGTTCTGGTTCCGGGTTTCGGCGACGCGCACAACCACATGGCGTGGTTCGGCCAGGGCCTCGGCGAGGTCGACCTGACCGGCCTGCACGCCCTGGACACCCTCTACGACCGCATCGCCGAACGCGCCGCCACGCTGCCCGCCGACGCGTTCGTGATCGGCGCCGGCTACGACCACACGGCGATCGGCGGCCACCCGCACCGCACCGCCCTGGACCGCGCCGCCGGCGGCCGCCCCGTCGTGCTCAAGCACCGCTCCGGCCACGTGACCACCGTCAACACCCCCGTGCTCGACCGCATCGGGGTCCTCGCCGGCACCGCAACCGTCCCCGAGGGCGGCGTGGTCGTCCGCGACGAGGACGGCGACCCCACCGGCACCCTGGAGGAACAGGCCCAGACCCTGGTCAACGCCCTGCTCGTGCCGTACCCCGTCGACGACCTGGCCAGCGCGGTCGGCGCGGCGTCGCGGGTCTACTCCGCCGAGGGCCTCACCCACGTCACCGACTGCGGCATCGGCGGCGGCTGGGTGGGCCGCTCGTCGCTGGAGCTGGCCGCCTATCAGCGCGCCCGCGCGAACGGCGAGCTGACCGTCCGGGTCCAGCTCATGCCGGTGATGGACGCCCTGCACCCGGTGGCCGGCCACCGCGACGACCCGCACCGGCGAGGCCTCGACCTGGGCGTGTGCACCGGCTTCGGCGACGAGTGGGTCCGCGTCGGCCCGGTCAAGGTGTTCATGGACGGCTCACTGGTCGCCCGCACCGCCGCGATGCGCGAGCCGTTCTGCGACCGGCACAGCCACGGCTACCTCCAGGACGACCCGGAGCTGCTGCGCCGCAACATCCTGGACGCGCACGCCACCGGCTGGCGGATCGCCGCGCACGCCATCGGCGACCGGGCCGTCGACACCCTGCTCGACGTCTTCACCGAGGCCTTCGCCACCCATCCCCGCCCGGACGCCCGCCCGCGCATCGAGCACGCCGCGGTGACCAGCCCGGAGCAGGTCACCCGAATGGCCGCGCTCGGCGTGACCCCCGTGCCCCAGGCCAGGTTCCTCTACGAGATCGGCGACACCATGGCCGAGGCCGTCGGCCCCGACCGCGCCGGCTCGCTCTACCGCCACGCCAGCTTCCTGCGCGCCGGCATGCGGGTGCCCGGCAGCTCGGACCGTCCGGTCGCGGCCGGCTCCCCGCTGCTGGGCATGCAGTCCATGGTCCAGCGCCTGACCGCGACCGGAGCGGTGATCGGCGCGGACGAGCGGGTCGACGCGACGACAGCGCTGCGCGCCTACACCCTCGACGCCGCCTGGACCGCCGGCGAGGAGCACGAACGCGGCAGCCTCACCCCCGGCAAGCTCGCCGACTTCGTGCTGCTCTCCGACGACCCCACCGCCGTCGACGCCGACCGCATCGGCTCCATCGGCGTGCTCGCCACCTACGTCGGCGGAAACGCCGTGCACACCACCCGTGAGTGGTTGGCGTTGCTATGACAACGCTAACCACTCACGGGTCCTGACCATGGAGGATCCCATGAGCGCACCAAAGACGGTGACGGTCACGGACGCGGATGCGCGCAAGGTCGCGTTCGGCGCGTTCGTCGGCACCGCGCTGGAGTGGTACGACTTCTTCCTGTACGGCAGCGCGGCGTCGCTGGTGTTCAGCAAGCTGTTCTTCACCAGCCAGAACGCGGTGGTGGCGCTGGCCGGGGCGTTCGCCTCGTTCGCCGTCGGGTTCGCGGCCCGGCCGCTGGGCGCCGTCATCTTCGGCCACCTGGGCGACCGCATCGGCCGGCGTCGCTGCCTGATCATCACGGTGACGATGATCGGCGTGGTCACCGGCGTGATCGGGCTGCTGCCCACGTACTTCGACATCGGCGTGGCCGCGCCGATCCTGCTCACGCTGCTGCGCCTGCTGCAGGGCGTGGCGGTCGGCGGCGAGTGGGGCGGCGCGGTCACCCTGGCCGTGGAGCACGCGCCGATCGAGCGGCGCGGCCGCTACGCCGCGATGCCGCAGATCGGCTCGCCCATCGGCACCCTGCTGTCCTCCGGCGCGCTGCTCGCGGTCCAGCTGATGCCGCAGGACGCCATCGACTCGTGGGGCTGGCGGCTGCCGTTCCTGGCGGCGTTCCCGCTGCTCTACATCGCGCTGTGGCTGCGCCGCCGGGTCGAGGAGTCGCCGCTGTTCGAGCGGCTGCTGGAGGAGGACGAGGTGGCCAGCGCCCCCGTGCGCGACGTGCTCACCAAGGCGTTCCCGCAGCTCGTCGTCGGCGCCGGCGCGGCGTTCCTGGGCATCGGCGGGTTCTACCTGGCCACCACGTTCGTGCTCGCCTACGGCACCAAGACGCTGGGCATGTCGAGCTCGCTGATGCTCAACGCCACCCTGGCGGCGGGGGCGCTGGAGATCGGCGTGCTGGTGGTGGGCGGCCGGCTGGCGGAGCGGTTCGGGGCGGCCAGGATCACGATCGTCGGCGGGGTGATCTCGGCGCTGGTCGCGTTCCCGATGTTTTGGATGATCGACACCAAGAGCGCGGCGGCGGTGGTGATCGGGGTGGCGCTCGGCGTGGCCTGCCTGTCCATCCCGTACGCGGTGATCGGCCCGCTGCTGGCCGACCTGTTCCCGGCCCGGCTGCGCTACAGCGGCCTGGCGCTGTCGTCCAACATCGCCGGCGTGGTCAGCGGGTTCGTCCCGCTGGCGGCCACCGGGCTGCTCGCGGCCGGGGGCGGCAAGTCCTGGGGTCCCGCGTTGCTGCTCGTCGCGATCGCGCTGATCACGGCCGTGTCCGGCGCGCTGGCGCCGAGGCTGTCGCTGTCGCGGGACCGGGTGGTCGCGCAGTGAGCTCAAGGAGGACGGCCGGCGCGGCGATCGTCGCCCAGTTGGAGGCGCTCGGGGTGCGGCGGGCCTACGGCGTGCCCGGCGAGAGCTACCTCGAAGTGCTCGACGCCCTGCACGACAGCCCGATCCACACGGTGGTGTGCCGGCAGGAGGGCGGCGCCGGGTTCATGGCGCTCGCCGAGGCGCGGCTGACCGGCGGGCCCGGGGTGGCCATGGTGACCCGGGGGCCGGGCGCGGCCAACGCCGCGATCGCGGTGCACACCGCGTGGCAGGACGCGGTGCCGCTGGTGCTGCTGGTCGGGCTGGTGCCGGCCGACGACCGCGACCGCGAGTCGTTCCAGGAGTTCTCCCCCGCCGGGTGGTTCGGCTCGACCGCCAAGAAGGTGCTCACCGTGGAACGCCCGGAACGGGCGGCCGCGCAGGTCGCCGAGGCGTTCGCGGTGGCCTCCTCGGGGCGGCCGGGGCCGGTGGTGGTCGGGTTGCCCGAGGATGTGCTGGTCGGGCCGGCCACCGCGAGCCCGGTGCCGGCGCGGGCGGTCGCCGACGGGGCGGTCTCGGCGGCGCAGCGCGATCGGCTCGGCGCGCTGTTGGACGCCGCGCGGCGGCCGCTGGTGATCGTCGGCGGGTCCCGGTGGACGGCGGACGGCGCGGACGCGGCGGCGGTGGCGGGCTGGGCGGCCCGGCGCGGCCTGCCGGTGGCCACCGACTGGCGCTGCCAGGACATCGTGGACCACGACAGCCCCGCGTACGTGGGGTGGCTGGGCTACGGCCGCGACCAGGTGCTCGCCGACGCCCTGGACGCCGCCGACCTGCTGCTGTTCGTCGGCTGCGGCTACGGCGACGTGCTCTCCGGCGGCTACCGGGGCGGCGCTCCGGACGCGGTCACCGTGGTCGTGGACCCCGCCCCGGAGCTGTCCACCCACCAGCGCCGCGTGGACCTGCACCTGCTGGCCTCCCCTGCCGCGTTCGCCGCCGCCGTCGCCGAGGACGGGGGCGGTGGCGAGCCCGACCCGGACTGGGCGAAACGGCTGCGCGCGGCCGCGGTGAGGTTCGCCACCCCGGCATCCGGCTCGGGCACCGGACAGGGCGTCGACCTGGACGCCGCGATGGCCGCGCTCTCCGACCGGCTGGAGCCGGACGCGGTGGTCACCTACGGCGCGGGCAACCACGCGCTGTGGGCGCAGCGGTTCCTGCCGCACCACGGGCCCGGCACGCTGCTCGCGCCGCGCAACGGGGCGATGGGCTTCGGCGTGCCGGCCGCCGTGGCCGCCTGCCTGGTCCACCCCGGCCGGCAGGTGGTCTCCGTGGCCGGCGACGGCTGCTTCCTGATGAACGGCCAGGAGCTGGCCACCGCCGTGGCCTACGGCGCGAGCCCGGTCATCCTGGTCGCGGACAACTCCCAGTACGGCACCATCCGCGAGCACCAGGAACGCCACCACCCCGGCCGGGTCAGCGGCACCGCGCTGGTCAACCCGGACTTCGGCGCCTTCGCCCGCTCGTTCGGCGCCCACGGCGAACGGGTCTGGACCACCGGCGACCTCCCCGCCGCCCTGGACCGCGCGTTCGCGTCCGGCACCGCGGCCGTCCTGCACCTGGACGTCGACCCCGCCGTCCTCGCCCCGCGCGGAGCGCGTTGAGGGACGATGCGGACATGGTCGCGGTGACCCGGCTGGTGACGTTCGCCGATGTCGATGATCAGCATGCTGGTCCTGGGCAGCTGTCGGTGTCGCTACGGCATGAGGCCGAACTCGCCGACGGTCGCCGGGTGCCGCTGCTGCATGACCGCGGCTGGGGCGAGAGTTACGCCCATGGCTCGCGGCCGGACAGCTGGGCCGAGAAGTCGGTCGCGGACATCGAGCGCACGGCACGCGTGGTGGTCGGCCCGGACGAGCCGTCCGAGGGGTTTTCACGGGACGACATGGACGCAGGCCACTGGACACACCTCGCCGAGACCCTGCGGAACCAAGGAGTCGTGATAGACCCGAGGGAGCTGCGGCGGCTGCCGCACGACGTCGTACTCAGCCAGTGGCTGCGCGCCCGTATCGCTTGCGACCCTCGGTAGCTGTCGCCCGTTCACCGAAGGGCGTCAAGATCCGCCGCAAGAGTATCGATCTTGTCCGTGCCGGCGCGCACGAAGTAGGTGTCACCGAACCACCGTCCCCACACGTCGATCACTACCGCACGAGTGATCGACTGACCTTCACGCAGGAGCCCGGCGAAGTCTTCGGCCTCGGGCTCGTACTCATCAGCGGGAGCCCCCATCGCGAGCAGGCCCTCCGGGTCATGCCGGTTGAGCACCTTCCGAACCGCGGCGAACGGTGGCCGGGTATCCCGCGAGTTGGTCACCGGACCAGCATTCCACCCCTCACGGACTCCGGAGGGGCTCGTCGGCGTCCTCCATCGGGGTGACGGTGCCCGCGTCGCCGTCGACCTGGATCTGTTGGCCGCTGGTGAGGCGTTGGGTGGCCACGCCGGTGCCGAGCACGGCCGGGATGCCGTACTCCCTGGCCACGATCGAGCTGTGGCTCAGCGGGCCGCCCACGTCCGTGACCACCGCCGAGGCCATCGCGAACAGTGACGTCCAGGCCGGGGTGGTCATCCGGGCCACCAGGACGTCGCCGGCGCGCATCTGGCCGAACTCCTCCGGGCCGGCCAGCACCCGGGCCGGCGCGGTGACCCGGCCCGCGCTGGCGGCCACGCCGGTGATGACGTTGCCGGTCTGTCCCTGGTCGCCGGACGGCATCATCCTGGTCATCCAGCGCGGCATGCCCACCACGGGCAGCATCTGCGGCGGGCTGGCCAGCCGCTGCCCGCGCCAGGTCATCTTGCGCTGCTCGATCGCGCGCGTGAGGCCGGCCGGGGCGGCGCCGGACGGTTCGAGCTGGGCGCGCAGCTCGTCGTGGCGCAGCCAGAAGACGTCCGAGGGCTCGGCGAGCACGCCGGCCTTGACCAGGCGACCGCCCAGCTCCAGCAGCATCCGTCGCATCGGCGGCCAGGCCAGTCCGATGTCGGCCAGCGCGTCCTCCCTGGCCGGGCCGGTGCGCTGGGCCCAGCGCAGCAGGCGGGTGAACCCGGCGCGGCGCAGCGGCCCCAGCCTGCCGCGCGCCGCGCCGGCCCCCTCCTCCCGCGCGGCGGCCGCGCGGGACTGGCGCAGGCTCGGGTCGGCGCCCTGGCCGCGCAGGTAGAACCGCAGCGTGTCCAGCACCGGCGCCGGGTCGTCGGCCGGCACCGGGGCGACGAAGTCCAGGTTGTAGACCACGTGCCCGAACCGCGCGAGGTGCTCGTCGAACCGCTCCCACCACGCCGTCCACAGCGCCGGCGCCACCCCGGCCGGCGCGTCACCTCGGGCGAGCATGGCCGCGTTGGCCGTCGACTCGATCGCGGCGGCCAGCTCCGGGTGCTCGCGGGTCCATTCCGCCAGGGCGTACAGGGACTTCTCCGCGCGGATGGGCAGGCTGTCGTAGCCGAGCAGGAACGTCACGGCCGTAGGGTCGCCGTCGCGGTGGACCAGCCGGTCGTAGTAGCGGGCGAACAGCGCCTCGCTGATCCCGGCGGACGGGATGACCGACTGCACCGCCGTGTAGTAGACGGTGCCGGCGTCGAGCAGCTCGTGCACCCCGGCCAGCAGCTCCGCCTCGGACATCTCGGACACCGGCCTGGCCGCCCACCGCGCCACCAGCCGGGCGTAGCGGGGATGAGCCCGGTCCCGCCAGCCCCGGTAGCCCATGTCGCCGGCGCCGGTGACCAGCTTGGCCAGCGCGATCGGCATCCGGTAGACCATCCGCCGGAACGCGGCCTTCCGGTAGTGGTAGTACGCGTAGCCGTTCACCGTGGGCAGCCCGAGGTCCCCGGGCCGCATCACGCCGGCGCCGAACACCGACCGCATCAGCGCCCCCAGCGACCGGGCCACCGAGCCGTCGATCATGTCGGCGAACAGCGGGGACAGCGGGTCGGGCAGCTGCTCGACGATGCTGGCCCGGAAGTACCAGCTCCTCGGGTACGGCAGCGGCCACTCGGTGGGGACGTCACCAGTCGGCTCGGGCAGCGCGGTGATCGGCCGGGACTGCACGATCCGGAACTCGCCGCCCGCGTAGGCCCACTCGATGTCCTGCGGCGCGCCGTAGTGCTCGGCGATCCGGGCGCCGATGCCGGCCAGCTCGGTCACCGCCCGGTCGTCGAGCACCTGTTCGCGGCGGCGCGCGTCGGGCACCTGTTCCTCGGCCGTGCCGTGCTCGGCGTAGCCGGTCATGACCCGCTTGTCGGCGGTGTGCCGGGACAGCACCCGCCCGCTCGCGGTGTCCACCACCACGTCGTCGGTGCTCACCTGCCCGCTGACCACCGACTCCCCCAGGCCCCAGGCGGCGCTGACCACCGTCTGGTCCCGGCGGCCGTTGGCCGGGTTGGCGGTGAACATCACCCCGGCGGCGTCGGCGGGCACCATCGTCTGCACCACCACGGCCAGGCTGACCTGGCCCGGGTCGATGCGCTGGCGGGCGCGGTAGGCCATCGCCCTCGCGGTCCACAGCGAGGCCCAGCAGTCCCGGACGGCGGTGCGCAGCTCGTCGGCGCCCCGGATGTTGAGGTAGGTGTCCTGCTGGCCGGCGAAGCTGGCATCGGCCAGGTCCTCCGCGGTGGCCGAGGACCGCACCGCGACCGCCGGCTCGCCGCCGCCGGTGCCGCGCAGCAGCCGGTACGCCGCGCCGGCCGCCGCCGCGATCTCCGCCGGCATCTCGTGCGCGGCGAACAGCGCCCGGATCCGCTCGGACGCCCGGTCGAGCTCCGCCGAATCGGCCGGGCCGTCCGAGCCGGCCAGCTCGAGGATCCGGTCCCCGATCCCGGCGGCGGCGACGAACCGGCGGTACGCATCCGTGGTGATCACGAACCCGTGCGGGACCGGGAAACCGGCCCTGCGCAGCTCGCCGAGGTTGGCCGCCTTGCCACCGGCGAGCGGTATGTCGTCGGCGCCGATCTCGTCCAGCCGCCGGGTGTAGCCGTTCACGTCCGTTCCTCCTGGAGTAGATCAGGCCGAGGTCGTCGCCGACCTGGCCGGCCGCGACTCGATGGCCTTGGCCAGCTCGTCCCGGAACCGCTCGCACCGCGCCAGCACCGAGGGCGCGACCTCGGCGAGCGCGGCCGGGTCGGGCTCGCCGGGCGGTGCCACCGCGGCCCGGACGGCGTAGGCCAGCGCGGCGCCGGACACCTCCGGGTCGGCTTCGGGCGCGTGCGAGAGGGGCCGGTAGAGGTAGAAGCCGGTCTGCACCGCGTTGAGCAGGTAGCGCTGGGTGTCGACGTCCAGGTCGGTGCGCATCAGGCCGCGGTCGCGGAGCAGCTCGAACATCTCGTTCGCCAGGTCCGCCTTCAGCCCGCGCATCGGCTCGACGGCGCCCTCGTCGGCCAGGTCGCCCAGCAGCTCGGTGTCCCGGGAGAACATCGCCCGCAACAGCGGCCGGCGCTGCACCGCGAGGTAGGTCAGCCGGGCCTGCTCGGCCGGCAGCACCGACGCCGGGTCCCGCCGGATCGCCTCGGCCAGCTCGTCCAGCAGCCCCAGCGACTCGCGCATCAGCACGCACATGAACAGCCAGGCCCGCGACTCGAAGTGCAGGTAGACGGTGCCCTTGCCGACCCCGGCGCGCTTGGCCACCTCCTCGACGGTGACCCGCTTGTACCCCCAGCGCAGCGCCAGGTCGGCCGCCGCGTCCAAGATCCGCCGCGCCCGCTCCGCGTCCGACATGCCACTCACTCTCTGACCGTTGACTGGATTTCAAATCTGGTCACGAGTCAGCATAGCGCGCCCCGGCGTGCCGCCGACAACCGATTAGTTCGCACGTGCGCGCGCACCGTGCCCAAGACCGGCCACCGCCCCCGGCCCGGCCACCGCTCCCGGTCCTGCCACCGCTCCAAGACCGGCCACCGCTCCAAGACCGACCGACGGTCGGTCTGTCCATATTTTGAGACGGCTGGATCACGGCGGCCCCGGCGCGCGGGCATCCGAAACGAGCGGACAGGCCGAGCGCGCACTACCCGACGGCGTGACCGTGCGTGACGGTTCGGAGTGGACGCGGCCCGCATTGATCCGCGTTCGGTTCGTCGAAATCGACACGAACGGTGCCGTACCACCGCTATAACAAACGCTGACGTCGATTACGGCGCACGACACCCCAGGCATGGCCGGCTCGCACGACCACGCTGCGTGAGCGACCGCCGCAAGCAAGAACGGCTCGACAGGGCGGCCAGCGCCGCGCCCGCGCCCCCGCCGCGCCCTAGACCGACCGTCGGTCTAGGACGGTCAGGTGCCCGTCCACTCCGGCCGCTGGCCGGTGCCGAACAGGCGGACGCCCTCGGCGAAGTCGACGCTGCCGTAGACGCGCTCGGTCAGGTCGTCGCCGGGCGGCAGGTTGGCGCGGCGCAGCCGGACCAGCGCGCGCTTGGTCGCCCACATGGTCAGCGGCGCGTGCCCGGCCAGGGTCTCGAGCGTGCTGGCAAGCACGGACTCCAGGTCGTCGGCGGACACCAGCTCGGCGACGAACCCGGCGGCGTGCGCGTCCTCGGCGGACAGCATCCGGGCGCGCAACAACATGTCCAGCGTCCGCCCCGGCCCCAGGTGCGAGACCAGCAGCGCATAGGTGTGCATGGCCAGGCAGTTGCCGAGGGTACGCGCGGTGGGGATCCCGAACCGCGACGACGAGGTCGCCAGCCGCAGGTCGCAGGACGCCGCCAGCGCGAGCCCACCACCCACGCAGTAGCCCGAGATCGCGGCCACCGTCGGCACCGTCACGTCCTCCAGCCGCCGCAGCACCCGCGTGATGCGTTCCTCGTACGCCACGCCGGCGGCCCCGTCGAAGCCCGCGAACTGCCCGATGTCCGTACCCGACACGAACGCCTTGCCGCCCGCGCCGCGCAGCACCATGGCCCGCACGCCGTCCTCGGAGTCCGCCCGCTCACATGCCTCGTACAACCCCTCGTACATCGCGAACGTCATGGCGTTGTGCGCGGCCGGCCGGTTGAACGTCACCAACAGCGCGGCCCCGTCGCGCTCCACCACCAGCTCGTCGCTCACCGCGAACCCCCCGCCGCGCCGGACTCGATCATGTCTTCGACCTGCGCCGAGGAGTAGCCCAGCTCCCCCAGCACCGCGCGGGTGTCGGCGCCCAGCACCGGCCCGGCGGCGTCACGCCGCACCGGGGTGCCGGACAGCCGCATCGGCGAGCCGAGCTGGCGCACTGTGCCCAGCTCGGGGTGCGGGGCGTCCCAGTAGTAGTCGCGTCGGGTCAGATGGTCGTCGGTGAACACCTGGCCATAGTCGTTGATCGGCGCGCAGGGCACACCTTGGGACCCCACCGCGTCGAGCACCTCGGCCACCGTCCGGGTCGCGGTGACCGCCTCGATCGCGGAAAGCAGCTCGTCGCGGTGCCGGAACCGGCTGGTCGCGTCGGCGTAGCGCGGGTCGGCGTGCGCGTCCGCCAAATCCAGCCCGGCGCACAGGCCGTCCCAGGTCTTGCGGGTCACCGCGCCGATGGTGACCCAGCCGTCCCGACAACGCACCGCCTGGTACGGCGCCTGCGTCTGGTGCGCGGACCCGAGCGGGCGCCCCACCCGCCCGGCGCCGAAGTACCCGGCCGCCTCCCAGACCGCCAGCGACACCCCCGCCTCGAACAACGACACGTCGACCCGCTGCCCAGCGCCGGACCCGGACCCTGAAGGACGCAACGCGGCGGTCACCGCCAGCGCGGTGTAGAGCCCGCACACCAGGTCGCAGATCGGCACCCCGACCTTCGCCGGGTCGCCGTCCGGGGTGCCGGTGATGCTCATCAGCCCGGACCGGGCCTGCGCCATGATGTCCAGCCCGGGCAGCCCGGCCAGCGGCCCGTCCTGCCCGAACCCGGACGCCGAGGCGTACACCAGCCCGGGGTTCACCTCCGCCAGCTCATCGGGCCCCAGCCCGAGCCGGCGCAGCGCGCCCGGGCGCAGGTTCTCCACCAGCGCGTCCGCGCCCTCGGCCAGCCGCAGGAACGCCTCCCGGCCGGCGTCCGAGCGCAGGTCCAGCGCGACCGACTCCTTGTTGCGGTTCAGCCGGACGAACGCCGCCCCGTGCGGATGGCCACCCTCGCGGGGGCCGCTGCCCCGGGTCGGGTCGCCTTCGTCCGGGTGCTCGATCTTGATCACCCGGGCACCCAGGTCGGCGAGCTGCATGGTGGCGAACGGCCCCGCCATGAACACCCCGACCTCGATCACCGTCACACCGTCCAAGGGTCCAGTCATGGCCTACAGCCAACCCGGTACCACCAGCAACAGCCAAGTGATCGGCGGCCCGACCGCCACCATGGAGAACCCCCACCGCATCAGCCGGCGGTACACGTAGTCCCTGCTCTCCTCCGGCGTGCTCGCCGTGACCAGCGCGCCCGAGGTGGAGAACGGGCTGGAGTCGACCACCGAGGCGGAGATGGCCAGCGCGGTGATCAGCCCGACCGGCCCGACGTGCCCGGCCAGCAGGAACGGCACCGCCAGCGGGATCAGCGCGCCCAGGATCCCGGTGGTGGACGCGAACGCCGACACCGCCCCGCCGATGTAGCAGATCACCAGTGCGGCCAGCAGCGGGACGCCGATCAGCGCCACCTGGTTGCCCAGGAACTTGATCGTGCCCAGCTCCTGCATCAGGTTGACGTAGGTCACGATGCCGCAGATCAGCAGCACCGTCGGCCACGCCACCTGGGCCACCGCGCCCTTGTAGGTGTGCGGCGCGAGCAGCGAGAGCAGCACCACCGCGGTCACCGCGAGCAACCCGACGTCGAGCTGGAACGCCAGCGCGCCGACCGCCAGCGCCACCAGCACCACCAGGGTGAGCGCCCGGTTCAGGTCCAGCGTGGTGACCGGCGCGTGCTCGCCATCCGTGAAACCGGCCCCTGTCGCGCCCGTGGCCTGGGACCGCGCCGCGCCCGGCCCGCCCCCGGCGGCCACCCCGACGGGCTCCTGCTCGACCACCCGCCCGAGCAGTTCGCGCCCGCCGAACAGGAAGAACACCACCACGTTGAGCAGCACGTTGAAGACCAGACTGCCCAGGAACAGGGCCAACGGGCTGCCGGGCAGATTGGCCTTCGCCACCACCCCGTTCGTGATCACACCGAAGATGCTCAGCGGCGAGAACCCGCCGGCGCTGGCCCCGTTGATGATCGACAGCCCCATCAGAACCGGGTTGATCCGGTGCCGCACCGCGAACCCGAGGCCGACCGGCGCGATGATCGCCACCGCCGCCGGGACCACCGCGCCGAACGCGCTGAGCAGGCCGGTGACCGCGAACATGATCCAGGGTATGAGCGCGATCCGGCCCCGGACCCCGCGCACCGCCACCTGGACCAGCCAGTCGACGGTGCCGTTCGCCCTGGCGATGGCGAACAGGAACGTGACCCCGACCAGGATCACGAACAGGCTGCCCGGGAAGCCCTCGAATATCTTGTCGGCGACGTCGTCGGGCTTGCCGCCGACCGCCACCGAGCCGATGACGAACGCGGCGACCAGCGCTATCGCGCCGAGGTTGATGGGGTACACGGTGGCCAGCACGAACGCTGCCACGAGTACCAGGATCGCAATGACATGAATGGACACGGCATTCCTCCCGGCGGACGTTGACGGGCGGGAAATGTTCCGTCTCACGGCATGGAGTGCTGTAAAACGGCGCGGGGATGTTAGGGGTGCGCTACCCCACAGTCAATAACCGAGCTTCGCGCTCAGCTCCCTCGCCGCGTCCCTGACCGCCGCGCCGAGATGCTCCTCGGACTCCGAGGACATCCGGCTGACCGGAAGGTTGACGCTCATGCTGGCGATCGGGTGCCGCTGCGCGCCGAGGACCGCCGACGCCACGCAGCCGACGTCCGAGCGCCACTCGCCCCGGTTCACCGCGAACCCCCGCTCCCGGATGTGGGCCAGTTCCGCGCGCAGCCCGGAGGCGTCGTCGATGGTCGTCTCGGTGAAGCGGGGCAGCTCGCGCACCAGCATCCGGTTGACCAGCTCGGGCCGGCCGTGCGCGAGGATCGCCTTGCCGTTGGCCGAGGCGTGCAACGGGAACGCGTGCCCGAGCGCCATGATGATCCGCACCGGCTTGGACGTCTCCAGCCGCTCGATCAGCACCACCCGGTCCTCCTCCGGCACCGCGAGGTGGATCGTCTCGTCGGTGCTCCGGCGCAGCTCCTCCATGATCGGAAGGGCCGCCTTGCGCAGGTCCAGCTCCAGGCTGACCTGCCCGCCGACGGTGAGCGCCTTGCTGGTCATCACCCACCGGGTCAGCTCGTCGGCCGACGGGCGGATCCAGCCCGCCGTGTTCAGCGTGACCAGCGCGCGCTGCACCGAGCTCTTGGGGATCCCCAGCTCGCGCGCCAGCTCGCCCACGCCCACCGGCTGGCGCGCGGCGACCTCCTCCAACACCCGCAGCGTGTTGAGCACGTTTCGCATCCCTTGACTCCCTCGGACCGCACACCTACCATCCCCGGGCCGTCTCGCCGCACAGCGTGCCATTAAACGGCACAGAACGGAACCCGATGCCGCGTGACCACTCACAGTGGACGTCACTTCCTGCAGATCCCCGGCCCGACCAACGTCCCGGACCGGGTGCTGCGGGCCATGTCCGCGCCGACCATCGACCACCGGGGCCCGGAGTTCGCCGCGCTGGTCCGTGAGCTGCTGCCGGCGCTGGGCCCGGTGTTCGGCACCGAACGGCCGGTGGTGATCTACCCGTCGTCCGGCACCGGGGCCTGGGAGGCGGCGCTGGTCAACACGCTGAGCCCCGGCGACCGGGTGCTCGCCAGCGAGACCGGGCACTTCGCCACGCTGTGGGCGAAGCTGGCCACCGGGCTGGGGCTGGACGTGGAGCTCATCCCCGGTGACTGGCGCCACGGCGCCGACCCGGACGCGATCGCCGACCGGCTGGCCGCCGACGAGGAGCACGCGATCAAGGCGGTCTGCGTGGTGCACAACGAGACGTCCACCGGCGTGACCAGCCGGGTGCCGGCGGTGCGGGCCGCGATGGACGCCGAGGCGCACCCGGCGCTGCTGCTGGTGGACACCATCTCCTCGCTGGCCTCCATCGACTACCGGCACGACGAGTGGGGCGTGGACGTCACGGTGGCCGGCTCGCAGAAGGGGCTGATGCTGCCGCCGGGGCTGGGCTTCAACGCGGTGAGCGCGAAGGCGCTGGCCGCCCACGCAGACGCTCGGCTGCCCCGGAGCTACTGGGACTGGACGCCGATCCTGGACGCGAACGCGAGCGGCGCCTTCCCGTACACACCGGCCACGAACCTGCTGTTCGGGCTGCGCGAGGCGCTGGCCATGCTGAACGAGGAGGGCCTGCCGGCGGTGTTCGCCCGCCACCAGCGCCACGGCGCGGCCACCCGGGCGGCGGTGCGCGCCTGGGGCCTGGAGGTGCTCTGCGCGGACGAGCGGGAACACTCCGGATCGCTGACCGCCGTGCTCCTGCCGAACGGCCACGACGCCGACGAGGTGCGCCGGGTCATCCTGGAGCGGTTCGACATGTCGCTGGGCTCCGGGCTGGGCAGGCTGGCCGGCACGGTGTTCCGGATCGGCCACCTCGGGCACTTCAACGACCTCACCCTGGCCGGCACGCTGTCCGGGGTGCAGATGGGGCTGCAACTGGCCGGGGTGCCGACCAAGCCGGGCGGTGTGGAGGCCGCGCTGGAGCTGCTGCGGGAGGCGGGGGAATGACCGAGCTGGCGAACGCCCTGCGCCACGAGCTGGACGGCGAGGTCGCGTTCGACGACTACACCCGCCACCTCTACTCCCGCGACGCCAGCATGTACTCGATCACCCCGCGCGGGGTAGTCACGCCCCGGCACGCCGACGACGTGGTCGCCGCGGTCACGCTGGCCGCCGAGCACGGCGTGCCGGTGCTGTCCCGGGGCGCCGGCACCAGCCTGGCCGGCCAGACCGTCGGCGACGCCCTGGTGCTGGACTTCTCCCGGCACATGAGGACGATCCTCTCGCTGGACCCGGACGCGAGGACGGCCCGGGTGCAGCCCGGCGTGGTGCAGGACCAGCTCAACCGGGCGGCCGGCGCGCACGGGCTGATGTTCGGCCCGGACACCTCCACGTCCAACCGGGCCACCCTCGGCGGCATGATCGGCAACAACTCGGCGGGCAGCGGGTCGGTCCGCTACGGGATGACGATCGACCACGTGCGGGCGCTGGACGTGGTGCTCTCGGACGCCTCCCGTGCGGCGTTCGACCCGGCGTCGGAGAGCGCGCTCGGGGGTCGGATCCACCGCGAGCTGCCGGCGCTGGTGGAGAAGTACCGCGACGCGATCGACACCGGCTTCCCCGAGTTCTGGCGCCGCGCCGGCGGCTACCGGCTGGACCGTCTCGCGGGCGGCGAGCTGGACCTGGCCCGGTTCGTGGTCGGCTCGGAGGGCACCCTGGTGGTGGTCACCGAGGCGACCGTCGGGCTGGTGCCCAAGCCGAGCCGGACGGTGATCGCGGTCGGGCACTTCCGCTCCACCCAGGCCGCCATCGCCGCCACCGAGGACGCGCTGGCCTGCGACCCGTCGGCGGTGGAGCTGATGGACCGCACCATCCTGGACCTGTCCCGGGAGAAGATCGAGTACGCCGCGCTCGGCTCGATCCTGCACGACGACCCGGACGCGCTGCTGTTCGTCTCCTTCACCGGGGACGACACCGACGAGCTGCGCGGGAAGCTGGACCGGCTGGGCGCGCTGTGGGACCGGCACGGGCACGGCTACCACACGCTGCTCGCCCAGACCCCCGAACAGCAGTCCGCGCTGCTCAAGGTCCGCAAGGCCGGGCTCGGGCTGCTGATGGCCGCCAGCACCGGGTCCAACCGCCCGCTCGCGTTCGTCGAGGACACCGCCGTGCCGCCGGAGCGGCTGGCCGACTACACCGCCCGGTTCGCCGCCGTGCTGGAGCGCCACGGCATGCGCGCCGGGTTCTACGGGCACTGCTCGGTGGGCTGCCTGCACATCCGGCCGTTCGTGGACCTGTCCCGCCCCGACGAGGTGGTACGGATGCGCGCGGTCGCCGAGGAGATCCGCGACCTGGTCGTCGAGTTCGGCGGCGCCAACTCCTCCGAGCACGGCGACGGCCTGGCCCGCAGCGAGTTCAACCGCCACCTGTTCGGCGACCGGCTCTACGAGGCGATGCGCGAGGTCAAGCGGATCTTCGACCCGGACAACCTGCTGAACCCCGGCAAGATCGTCGACGCACCGTCGATGACGGACAACCTGCGCGACGCCGCCCTCCCCCCGGCCCCGCCGCTGCGCACCGCGCTGGACTTCACGGTCATCTCCGGCGGCGCTGGACCCGACGGCATGCGCGGAGCCGCCGACAGGTGCATGAACATCGGCCTGTGCCGCAAGACCGACGCCGGCGTGATGTGCCCGTCCTACCAGGCCACCCGCCGCGAACAGGACTCCACCCGAGGCCGGGCCAACGCCCTGGTCAAGGCCCTCACCTCCACCAACCCCGCCGCCGCCCTGGCCGACTCACAACTGCACGACGTGCTCGACCTGTGCCTGATGTGCAAGGCCTGCGCCAGCGAGTGCCCGCTCTCGGTGGACATGGCCACCCTCAAGTCCGAAACCCTCCACCAAACGCACCAGACCCACGGCACGCCACTGCGTTCCCGCGTCTTCGCCGCCATCCGCACCCTCAACCGCCTCGGCGCCGCCACCGCCCCCCTCTCCAACCTCCCCGCTCGTCTCGCCGTCGCCCGCCGCCTGCTGGGAATCGCCCCCGCCCGCCCCCTCCCGAAGTTCGCCCGCCAAACCCTCCCCCGCTGGTATCACCGCAGGTCACAACCCGTGAGTGGTAAGCGGGGCTATAGCACCGCTTACCACTCACGGCCTTTGACCTGCACTTTTGTTGCGGACTCGTTCACGTCGTACACCGAGCCGGCGGTGGGGATCGCGGCGGTGGAGCTGTTGGAGCGGGCGGGCTGGCGCGTCGAGCTGGTGGACGGCGGGTGCTGCGGGCGGGCGGCGTACTCCAAGGGGCTGTTGGACAAGGCGAAGCGGCAGGCGTCCGGGCTGGTCGACGCGCTGGACGGGCCGAGCGACGGACCGATCGTGGGGGTCGAGCCGTCGTGCCTGCTCACGCTGCGCGCCGAGCACCGGGCGCTGCTGGGCGCGGACGACCAGAGGGTTTCGCGGGTGGCCGGGCGGGCGCGGCTGGTGGAGGAGCTGCTGGTCGAGGCCGTCGAGGACGGGTCGCTGAGGCTGGGCGCGGACACCTGGCCGGCCGGGCGGCGGATCCTGTTCCACGGGCACTGCCACCAGAAGGCGGAGGTGGGCACGGCGGCCACCGTGGAGCTGCTGCGGCGGATCCCGGGTGCGGAGGTCGTCGAGCTGGACGCCGGGTGCTGCGGGATGGCCGGCTCGTTCGGCTTCGAGGCCGAGCACTACGACGTGTCGATGACGATCGGCGAGGACCGGCTGTTCCCGGCCGTGCGCGCCGAGCCGGCGGACACCGTCGTGGCCGCCACCGGGGTGTCCTGCCGCCAGCAGATCGCGCACGGCACCACCCGCCGCGCCTGGCACCCCGTCGAGCTGGTCCGGGCGGCGCTCACGGAGTGACACGGCGAGCGTCAGGCGGCGAGCAGGGCGCGGCCGGTCGGGGTGAGCCGGACCGCGCCCGGGCCGCCGCCGGTGGCGATCAGGCCGGCCCTGGCCAGCCGGGCGCCGACGAACTGGTCGGAGATCCCGATGCCGTCCACCGCCAGCAGCCCGCCCAGCTTCGCGGACAGCTCGCACCGCCCGGCCGCCACCGCCCGCAGCACCGCCCGGTCCCGTGAGCTGATCGTCCCTGTCATGATGTCCGCCCCCTCCGGTCGGGCTCGGCAACCTTCTATCTGGTCGTCGAACGGATAGACCGGAAACAGACACCTCGCGAACCGGGTCGGCCGATCCGTATCGGTCAAGCCCGGCGCGACCGGGCGTGCTCCGGGCTGAGCACGTCCGGTTCCGGGGTGGCCAGCGCCAGCCGCAGGAACTGCTGCGCCTGCGGGGACGGCCGGTCCGCGCGCCGGCGCAGCACGGCGGTCTCCACCACCGGCACGTGCCGCGACAGTGGGCGCGCCACCACGTCCGCACCCACCAACCGGCGCACCGACGCGGGCAGCACCGACACCCCCAGCCCGGCCCCGACCAGCGCGACCACCGTGTGCACCAGCCCCACCTCGCGCAGCGTCGGCTCGAACCCGGACAACCGGCAGGCACCCTGCAGGTGCGGCCGCAGCCCGCCCCAGGTCGCCGGCGCCGGGGTCAGGAAGGTCTGGTCGGCCAGCGCGGCCAGGTCCACCAGCTCGCCCACGCCGGCGGCCAGCGCCCGGGGCAGCACCGCCACCAGCGGTTCCCGGTGCAGCACGGCGACGTCCAGGTCCTGGCCGTGCACCGGCCCCGCGCCGGGCGGCGGCAGGTACACCACGCCGAGGTCGGCGCGCCGCGCGCGGACGTGCTCCACCACGGCGTCCGGGCCGTCCTCCACGAAGTCGACCGCCACGTCCGGGTGGTCGGCGTGGAAACGGCGGAGCAGGTCGGCGAGCACCGTCCACACCGTGGCGGAGACGAATGCGCAGGTCAGCCGGCCGGCCCTGCCTTCGCCGAGGCGGCGCACCGAGTCGGTGGCGGTGTCCATCCCGGCGAGCAGCCGCCGCGCGTGCTCGAGCAGGTGCGCGCCGGCCTCGGTGAGGTCCACCCCGCGCCGGTGCCTGACCAGCAACGTCACCCCGAGCTCGTGCTCCAGCCTGGCCAGCTGCGCGGACAGCGGCGGCTGGGTGAGGTGCAGCCGGGCCGCCGCGCGGGTCACCGAACGCTCCTCGGCGACCACGACGAAGTAGCGCAGCTGGCGCAGGTCCATACATCATCGTATGGCTAGCAGTCGAAACAAGTATTAGACATATGACTGATCGACAACGAACCTAGAAGGGCTCCCAACGAGCCCGACGACGCGGTCGGAGGCCCCGTGCTCCAGGACGAATCCCGAGAGTTCAGCTACGAAGCGCTGCCCGGCCGGGTGGTGTTCGGCCCCGGCATCGCGCGCCGCGAGCTGGCGGCCGAGGTGGACCGGCTCGGCGGCGCGCGGGTGCTGCTGATCGCCACCGAGCGGGGCGCGACGCTGGCCCGCGAGCTGGCCGAACCGCTGGGCGGGCGGGTGGTCGCGGAGTTCACCAACGTCCGCCAGCACGTGCCGCTGCCGATCGCCGAGGAGGCTCGCAAGCTGGCCGCCGAGGTGGGCGCGGACACGCTGCTCTGCGTCGGCGGCGGCGCCGTCACCGGGACCGCCAAGGCGGTGGCGTTCACCTCCCGGCTGCCGATCCTCGCGGTGCCCACCACGTACTCCGGCTCCGAGGTCACGTCCTCGTGGGGGATGACCACCGGGTCCCGCAAGGCCGTCCGGATCGACCCGCAGGTGCTGCCGAGGACGGTGGTCTACGACCCCGAGCTCACGCTGGACCTGCCCGCCGAGATCACCTCCACCAGCGGGTTCAACGCGCTCGCGCACTGCGTGGAGGCGTTCTGGGCGAGCGGGCGCAACCCGATCTCGTCGCTGGTCGCCGAGGAGGGCATCCGCGCGCTGGCCGCCGGGCTGCCCGCCGTTCACCGCGCGCCGCGCGACCCGGGAGGGCGAGCCGAGCTGCTCTACGGCGCCTACCTGGCCGGATCCGCGCTGGCGGTCGCCGGCTCCGGGCTGCACCACAAGATCTGCCACGCGCTCGGCGGCGCCTACGACCTGCCGCACGCACAGACCCACGCCATCGTGCTGCCTCGGGTGATGGCGTTCAACGCCCCGGCCGCCCCTGACTCGGCCCGCCGCATCGCCCGCGCGCTCGGCGTGGACGACCCGGCGAAGGGCCTGCGCGAGCTGTCCGCCGAGCTGGGCATCCCGGCCGGCCTGCGCACCCTGGGCATGACCGAGGACCAGGTGGACGAGGCCGCCGCGCTGGTGGAGCCCTCGGTGCCGGCGACCAACCCGCGCCGGGCCGACCGGGCCGCGCTGCGCGAGATCATCCACGCCGCGTGGGCCGGCGCGGCGTACACCGAACCCGCCGCAACCAAGGGGTAGCCATGACCGACGACCAAGCCGCCCGCGAGCAGGCCGTCACCGACCGGGTGCTGGCCAGCTTCGACAACGCCCCGTCCGAGCGCTACCGCGAGGTGATGCGCAGCCTCATCAGCCACCTGCACGGCTTCGCCCGCGAGGTGCGGCTGACCCAGGAGGAATGGGACGCCGCCATCGCGTTCCTGACCAGGGTCGGGCACATCACCGACGACCGGCGTCAGGAGTTCATCCTGCTCTCCGACGTGCTCGGGCTGTCCATGCTGACGGTCGGCATCAACGCCCCCGCGTCGGCCGGCGCCACCGAGTCGACGGTGTTCGGCCCGTTCTTCGTCGAGGACGCGCCGGAGATCCCGCTCGGCGGCGACATCGCCCAGGGCGCCAAGGGCGTGCCCTGCTACGTCGAGGGCACCGTCCGCTCCACCGACGGCAGCCCGCTGCCCGGCGCCCGGATCGACGCCTGGGAGTCCGACGAGGACGGCTTCTACGACGTGCAGTACGAGGGCGAGGTGACGGCCGGGCGGGGCTGGCTGCGCGCCGGGGAGAACGGCGAGTACCGGTTCTGGTCGGTGAAGCCCTCGGCGTACGGGATCCCGGACGACGGCCCGGTGGGCGAGCTGCTCGCCGCCGGCGGCCGAGGCACGATGCGCCCGGCGCACCTGCACTTCAAGGTCACCGCGCCCGGGCACCGCACGCTGATCACCCACGTGTTCGTGGCCGGCGACAAGTACCTGGCCGAGGACGTCGTGTTCGGCGTCAAGGACAGCCTGGTCGCCGAGTTCGCCGAGCACGACGGCGGCACCGCCCCGGACGGCTCGCCGCGCGACGGCCGCTGGGCACACCTGCGCTTCGACCTCACCCTGGCGCCCATGTCATGAGCACGCCCGACCTGGACACCGACGTCCTGGTCATCGGCAGCGGCCCGGCCGGGGCGGGCGCCGCGCTCGCCCTGGCCACCCTCGGCGTCGACCACCTGGTGATCACCAAGTACCGCTGGACGGCGAACACCCCCCGCGCGCACATCACCAACCAGCGCACCGTGGAGATCTTCCGCGACCTGGGCATCGAGGCGGACGTGCTGGCCCAGGGCACCGAGCACAAGCTCATGGGCGACACGGTGTTCTGCACCAGCCTGGCCGGCGAGGAGATCGGCCGGGTCCGCACCTGGGGCACCCACCCGGCGCGGGAGGCGGACTACACGCTGGCCAGCCCGTCGCCGAACTGCGACATCCCGCAGACGCTGCTGGAGCCGATCCTGATCGGGCACGCCGCCTCGCGCGGCAGCCGGATCCGGTTCGACACCGAGTACCTCGGGCTCGACCAGGACCCCGACGGCGTCACCGTCCGCGTCCGCGACCGGATCAACGGCCGCGAGTCGCGGATCCGGGCGCGCTACGTGCTCGGCGCGGACGGCGGGCGCTCGCAGGTGGCCGCCGACGTCGGCCTGCCGTTCGAGGGCCGGATGGACGTCGCCGGCAGCATGAACATCGTCTTCCACGCCGACCTGTCCGCGTACGTGGAGCACCGCCCGAGCGTGCTGTACTGGGTGCTGCAGCCCGGCGCGGACATCGGCGGGATCGGGCTCGGCCTGGTGCGGATGGTCCGGCCGTGGAACGAGTGGCTGATCGTCTGGGGTTACGACATCAACCAGCCGCCGCCGGACGTGGACGACGAGATGGCCACCAAGATCGTCCACGAGCTGGTCGGCGACAAGAGCATCCCGGTGACCATCCGCTCCACGTCTCTCTGGGGCAACAACAAGTGCTACGCCACCCGGTACCGCGCCGGGCGGGTGTTCTGCCTCGGCGACGCCGTGCACCGGCACCCGCCGTCGAACGGGCTGGGCTCCAACACCTCCGTCCAGGACGCCTACAACCTGGCCTGGAAGCTGGCCTACGTGCTGCGCGGCGTGGCCGGCGAGGCCCTGCTGGACTCCTACGACGCCGAGCGCGCGCCGATCGGGCGGCAGATCGTGCTGCGGGCGAACAAGAGCATCGAGGAGTTCGGGCCGATCTTCGCCGCGCTCGGCCTGACCGACACCGGCGACCCGGAGCTGATGCGCGCCCGCATCGCCGCCCGCGCGGACGACACCCCGGAGGCGGCCCGGCGGCGGGCGGAGCTGCGCGCGGCGCTGGAGCTCAAGGACTACGAGTTCAACGCGCACGGCGTGGAGCTGGGCCAGCGGTACGCCGCGTCGGCCGGCGGCGCGGTGGCCGCCGACGGCACGCCCGAGCCCGCCTACACCCGCGACCCCGAGCTGTACTACCACCCCACCACCTGGCCCGGCGCGCGCCTGCCGCACGTCTGGCTGGCCGACCGCGCCGGCCACAAGGTGAGCACCCACGACCTGGCCGGCAACGGGCGGTTCACCCTGCTCACCGGCATCTCCGGGCAGTCCTGGGCGGACGCGGCGGCCGAGGTTGCCGACGAGCTGGGCATCGAGATCGCCGCGCACGTGATCGGCCCCGGCCGCCCGTACATCGACGTCTACGAGGACTGGTCGCGCGCCCGCGAGGTCGCCGAGGACGGCTGCGTCCTGGTCCGCCCCGACGCCCACGTGGCCTGGCGCTCCGCCACCCTGCCCGACAACCCGCCCGCCGACCTCCGCCGCGCCCTGACCACCGTTCTCGCACGTCAGACCCCGTGAGTGGCTAGGGGCGCCATAGCACCCCTAGCCACTCACGGGTCCTGACCAGCAAAGGAGCTGAACATGGACGGAGTGGCTGCCAGAGAGAGCGCCCGGCCGGTACGGGGCGACGCGGGCTTCGACGTCGTCGCGGACGTGGTGGTGGTCGGGGGTGGGGGCGCCGGGTTGCCCGTCGCGCTGTTCAACCGGTGGCGGGGCAACGAGGTCATCGTGCTGGAGAAGGCCCCCGAGCTCGGCGGGACCGCGAAGAAGGCGGCGTTCTGGTACTGGGTGCCGAACAACCGGCCGATGCGCGCCGCCGGGCTGACCGACGAGAAGGACGACTTCCTGCGGTACGTGGCGCGGCTGTCGCGGCCGACCCGCTACGACCCGGACGGCCCCACGCTCGGGCTCACCGAATGGGAGTACGCCATGGCCGGGGCCATCCACGACAGCGCCTCCGAGGCGGCCGAGCTGCTGGCCGAGCGCGGCGCGCTGCCCTACCGGCACTGCCCCGCCGTGCCCGACTACTGGTCCGAGCTGGACGAGGACAACGCCCCCTACGGGCGGGTGCTGGTGCCGGCGGACGCGTCCGAGTCGATGGCCGACGGCGGCGAGAACGCCATCCGCACGCTGACGGCCGCCGCCCGCCGCGACGGCGTCGAGCTGCGCACCGGCCACCGCGTCCAGCGGGTGATCCTGAACGCGACGAGGGTGGCCGGCGTGGAGGCCACCACGGCCGACGGCCACACCCACCGGATCGGCGCGCGCAAGGCCGTCGTGTTCGCGACCGGCGGGTTCACCCACGACGACGACCTGCGGGCGAACTTCCTGGGCGTGCCGGCGTACCGGGGCTGCGCGGTCGCCACCAACGAGGGCGACTTCGTGCGGATCGCGGGCCCGCTCGGCGCCCAGCTGCGCAACATGAACTACGCCTGGATGTGCCCGGTGCCGCTGGAGCGCTCCGGCCGCGCCGACCTGGTCGGCATGTTCTCGGTGTCCGGCGACTCCATGCTGTTCGTGGACAAGACCGGCCGGCGGGTGGTCAACGAGAAGCTGCCCTACAACGAGCTGGCCCAGGCCTTCTTCCGCTGGGACCCGGCCGCCGCCGAGTACCCCCACCTCGTGCTCGTCCAGATCTGGGACCAGCGCGCGGCCGAACACAGCGCGAGCGACGAGTACGGCCGGCTGATCGTGCCGCCGGGCACCGACGACTCGCACGTGATCAGGGGCGAGACCCTGGACGACCTGTCCTCCGCGATCGCCGACCGCCTCGCCAAGGTCGCCGCCACCACCGGCGGCCTCCGGCTCTCACCCGGCTTCGCGGAAACCCTCAAAGCCACCGTGACCAGGTACAACGACCTGGCCGCCGCCGGGCGCGACACCGACTTCCACCGGGGCGAGACGCCCGTCCAACAGCTGTTCAACGGCCCGGTGAAAGAAGAACCCGGCCGGGAGAACCCGACGCTGTGGCCGCTCGCACCCCATGGCCCGTACTACGCCGCCCTGGTCACCGGCGGCACCCTGGACACCAAGGGCGGCCCCCGCACCGACCCCGACGGCCGCGTTCTCGACGACACCGGCGCGCCCATCCCCGGCCTGTACGGCGTGGGCAACTGCGTCGCGTCCGCGTCCGCCCAGGCCTACTGGGCCGGCGGCGCCACCCTCGGCCCGATCATCGCCTTCGCCCACCGCACAGCGCTCGCCATCACCCCGTGAGTGGTTGGCGTTGTCATGGCAACGCCAACCACTCACGGCCTCTGACCAGGGAGTTCAGCATGGCCGTGACCACCCAGCACATGACCGACGAACAGCGCAAGTCGGTGGCGCTGGAGTACCTCAAGGCGTTCGACAACGGCGGGACCACCAGCGACGGCGGCTCGATCCTTGACCTGTTCGCCTCGGACGCGCAGGTGTACTTCCCGAAGTGGGGCATCGCCGAGGGCCGCGAGCAGATCGGGCGGATGTTCGGTGACATCGGAGCGACCCTGAAGTCGATCAAGCACGACTACGCCGGCTTCAACTGGATCTTCACCGGCGGCGACACGCTGGTCGCGGAGGGCACGAGCTACGGCGAGCACCGGGACGGCCCGTGGCGCGCCGGCGTGCCGGACTGGGGCGCCGGGCGCTGGTGCGACGTGTTCGAGGTTCGGGACTTCCTGATCCAGCGGGTGTTCATCTACCTGGATCCGGACTACGCGGGCAAGGACACCGCCCGCTACCCCTGGCTCGCCACCCGCTGAGCCGAGGTTCTACGAGGCGACGTCCTCGATCGTCGCATCCGCCGCGGCGCGCTGGACGGCGTCGCAGCCCTTGTGTGCCGCGGACTTGCTTTCGTACGCCTCGCCGGTCGCCACGACCTGTCCGTTGCTGGCTTTGAGCCGGAACCTGAACTTTCCGGCCCGGTCTTCGTAGATTTCGAACTTGCCGGCCATCTGCGCTCCATGACTGTGCGTGGATCTGTCAGGTGTGGAAAGCCGGGGCCGCCGTGAGGGGGCGGGTCGGCGGCCCCGGCCCGTACCCCCGCTCGCCCGCTCCCCAGCAGACCGAGCAGGGAGGGCATCACCGATGCCATGCCCGAACACACTGGCTTCCCGAGCGCGCCGCGTTCATGCACGCCCCCGCGAAAAGCTTCGCCGGCCCCGTCAGATGTCGAACCGGTCGGGGTCGGCCCGCCGCCAGTCCGACGCCCAGTCCGCCGGTGGTTGCGCGAGCAGCTCGTCGGGGCCGAGCCAGTTGTAGAGCTCGGCGTAGGAGCACACCCGGGTCGGGCCGACGCGGCGGCGCAACATGTGCGGGCGCAGGTCGCCGGGGTGTTGGACGCCCATGGCGGCCATGATCTGCGTCGCGCTGCGCACGGTGGCGTGCTGGAACCGGCGCACCCTCGCGGACTTGTCGGTGACGTCGAGCGCCCGGGCCCTGGCGGGGTCCTGGGTGGTGACCCCGACCGGGCAGCGGTTGGTGTGGCACCGCTGCGCCTGGATGCAGCCGACCGCGAACATCATGGCGCGGGCGGCGTTGGTGTAGTCGGCGCCCTGGATCATGCGTTTGACGATGTCCGAGCCGGTGGCGACCTTGCCGCTGGCGCCGAGCCGGATCCGGTCCCGCAGCCCGGTGCCGACCAGCGCGTTGTGCACGGTGATCAAACCCTCGGTCAGGGGCATGCCGACGTGGTCGACGAACTCCAGCGGGGCCGCGCCGGTGCCGCCCTCGGCGCCGTCGACGACGATGAAGTCCGGCGTGACGTCCTCGGCGCGCATGGCCTTGCACACCGCGAGGAACTGGGCGCGGGAACCGACGCACAGCTTGAACCCGGTCGGCTTGCCGCCCGCCAGCTCGCGCAGCCGCCCGATGAAGCCGACGAGCTCGCGCGGCGTGGAGAACACCCGGTGATACGGCGGTGAGACCACCGTTCGTCCCCTCGGCACGTCGCGGACCCTGGCGATCTCGGCGTTGACCTTGCCGCCGGGCAGCACGCCGCCCAGCCCGGGCTTCGCGCCCTGGGACAGCTTCAGCGACACGCACTTCACCGCGTCGTGCGCGGCCTTGTCGGCGAACTCCGGCTCATCGAAACCACCGTCGGCGGTCCGGCATCCGAAGTAGCCGGTGCCGATCTCCCAGATGAGGTCCCCGCCGTGGCGCAGGTGGTACTCGGACAGGCCGCCCTCACCGGTGTCGTGGGCGAATCCGCCTTCGGCTGCGCCCTTGTTCAGCGCCAGGATGGCGTTGGCCGACAGCGAACCGAAGCTCATTGCCGAGACGTTGAGCAGCGCCATGTCGTAGGGGCGGGTGCAGCCCGGGCCGCCGACGCGCACCCGCGGATGCTCGCCCGGCTCGGCGACCGGCGCCATCGAGGGCACGAACGACTCGTAGCCCTCGGCGTACACGTCGAGCTCGGTGCCGAACGGCGACTCGTCCTCGGTGCCCTTCGCCCGCTCGTAGACGATGCTACGAACGTCCCGGTCGAACGGGCGGCCGTCGGTGTCGCGCTCGATGAAGTACTGCTGGATCTCCGGGCGGATGCTCTCCAGGAGGTACCGGGCGTGGCCGAGGATCGGATAGTTCCTCAGCACCGAATGCCGCCGCTGCGTGAGGTCGTAGACGCCCACGAGCGCCAGCGCGACCAACGGCACGCCCGCGACCAGCCACCACCACGACGCGATCGTCGCGGCGGCCACCGCGATCGCCGCGGCCACCGCCACGGCACCGACGACCAGCGCCCTCGTCATGTTTCGACGTTACTTCCCATCGGGCGCGAACAGCCGCACCGGCGCGGGCCCGTCGTCGGACCCGCGCCGGTGCGGACGTCAGCTAGTGGTGGCCGGTCAGCCGGCGGACCAGAGCACGGCGCCGTTGCTGCCGACGACCGCTACCTTGCCGTCGTCACGCACCTCGAGCTGTGCGCCCGGGTTGCCGGCGGTCGGGGTGGCCCAGACCGCCTTGTTGGCGGCGCTGTAGATCACCAGGTTGCCCTCCTTCTGCATGATGGCCTTCGCGCCCGGGTTGCCGGCCGTCGGGGAGGCCCACACCGAACGGTTGTCAGCCGTATAGAGGACGAGGTTGCCTTCCTTCTGCTGGATCAACTTGTACCGGCCACCGACCGACTTGACGGTGTCACCGGCCGACAGCGTGGCGCCCGACGGCACCTTGCCGGTGGCGAACACCTCGGCGGGCAGCGGAGCGGCGGCGGCCACCGGGGCGGCCACCGGAGCGGGACCGTCCGAGGGAGCGGCGGCGGGGGCGGTGGCCACGGCGGCGGTGACCAGGGCGACGGCCGTGCCGGCCAACAGGTTGACGAACACTGGAGAATTCCTCACTTCCGCGCACCTCGGCAACACCGAGGCGCTGACAACTGCAGAGCAACTTCGTGCGCGCTTCGGAGCCCGCGTCAGCTAGGTCACCGGACACCTCCCGACGGTCACTGTCTACGGCGAGTGCCACGGGGGTCACCTGCCGTAAGAGTTCAACCCTGAGAGCCGCTATCAGGTTACGGTTTCAGTGCGGAAGGATCACAACTGTCACATGAACCACACCCGGCGCATTAAGCTGCCACTGCATTCGTGTGCCCCAGACATGCGTGAGCGGCCGGCGCGTACGCCGGCCGCTCACGCAATCGACTATCCGTCAGGTCACTGCGAGCCCTGGCTGGACCACAGCGGCCGGTTGGACGTCGAGTAGACGACCACGTTGCCGTCGTTCTGGACGTTCAGGTACGCACCCGGGTTCGACGCGGTGCGGGTGTCCCACAGCGGCCTGCCGGACGAGGTGGTGACCACCAGGTTGCCGTCGCCCTGCATCGTGGCCTTCGCCCCCGGGTTGCCGGTGGTCTTGGTCGACCACACCGCCGTGCCGCCGCCGCGGTAGAGCACCAGGTTGCCGTCGCTCTGCATCTGCAGGCTGTACTCGCCGTTCTGCGACTTCACCGAGTCGTTGACGGCGAGGGTCCGGCCCGAGGCCAGCTTGCTGATCCCCATCGACCGCGACCACAGCGCCCGTCGCGCGCTCGAGTAGAGCACCAGGTTGCCGTCGTCCTGCACGGCCAGCCAGGCGCCGGGGGACGTGGTGCCGGTGTCGAACAGCGGCTTGTTGGCCGCCGAGTAGGTGACCAGGTTCCCGTCGGTCTGCATCACCGTGCGCACGCCGCTGCCCGTGGTCTGCGTGCTCCAGACGGGGGTGCGCGGCGCGCTGTAGAAGACCAGGTTCCCGTCCGACTGCTGGGTCAGGAAGTACCTGCCGTTGGGTGAGCGGACCGACTGGTTCTCGTTCAGGGTGGCACCGGATGCCAGCGTCCCGGACCCAGAGAACGGGGCGGCCGGGAGCGGCGCGGGCGCGGCGTACGCCACCGCGGGCGCGGCAAGGAGCGGGGCCAGCGCCACGGCGGCACCGACCAACAGCTTGGAGAACACCTTCAGACCTCGATTCGGTTGTCGAGCGAGCCAGTCGGTGGCACGCGGGGTCGTGGCGCAGCGGAACGAACGATCACGCCCGGCTAACGGCACACTCAATCAACCGAAGGGAGTACCTCTTGGTTACTGCTTGAGGACTAGAGCTTCACAGTTGCCTCACAGGACTCACTCATCTGGCGAAATGAGTGAGTGATTCTCAGCCGTCCAGCCGGACCGGGAGGCGGGTCAGGCCTCGGATCAGCGTGCTGTCCCGCCAGCTCAGCTCGGCCGGCTCGACGGCCAGCGACATCGCGGGGAACCTGCCGAGCAGGGTGCGGAACGCGACGTCGCCCTCCAGGCGGGCCAGCGGCGCGCCGAGGCAGTGGTGGATGCCGTGGCCGAACGCGAGGTTCGGCGCGTCCCGGTGCAGGTCCAGCTCGTCGGGGCGGTCGTACCGATCGGGGTCGCGGTTCGCCGAGGCCAGCGACACGATGACGACCTCGCCGGCCGGGATCTCGGTGCCGGCGATGGTGACGGGTTCGAGGGTGTGCCGGAAGGTGGCCAGGTTGAGCGGGCCGTCGTAGCGGAGGAACTCCTCGACGGCCGACGGGGTCAGGTCGGGGTCGGCACGCAGCTCGGCCAGCCGGTCCGGGTGGCGCAGCAGGGCGAGCATGCCGTTGCTGATCAGGTTGACTGTCGTCTCGTGCCCGGCGAGCAGCAGCAGGAACGCCATGGACACCGCCTCGCGCGTGGACAGCCGATCGGCATCCTCGGTGCCGATGCTCGTTCCGCTGGCGCTGCTCTCGGTAGCCCGGACGATCTCGGAGAGCATGTCGTCGCCGGGACGTTCGCGCTTGTCCGCCACCAGCGCGACCATGTACTCGCCCATCGCCGTCGCGGCCGCCTTGCGCTCCTCGAGCGGCGCGGCGGACAGCGTGGTGTTCGACCAGGCCCGGAAGGCGTCCCGGTCCTCGATCGCCACGCCGAGGATCTCGCAGATCACCGTCAGCGGCATCGGGAAGGCGAACGTGTCGATCAGGTCGACGGTGCGCGGGCCGGCCGCCATCGAGTCGGCCAGCTCGGTGGCGATGGCCTCGATGCGCGGGCGCAGGGCGGCGATCGCGCGCCCGGTGAACGCCCTGTTCACCAGCTTGCGCAGCCGGGTGTGGTCGGGCGGGTCGGAGTTGAGCATGTGCGAGGTGAGGTCCAGCGCGAACCGGGACCGGTGCCGCTGGCTGGCGCTCTGCACCCGCAGCAGCTCCTCCATGTGCGCGGCGTCCTTGCCCAGCCGTGGGTCGTTGAGCGCGGCCCTGACGTCCCGGTAGCGGGTCACCAGCCAGATCCGCAGGCCCTGCGGCGAGCGGGCCGCGACCACCGGCCGCTCCCGGCGCAGCAGCGGGTAGAGGGCGTGCGGGTCGGTCATGAAGTCGGGTCCCAGTTCGAGCAAACCCTCCGGCTCCCCGGCTTCCATGCGACTGTTCGTGCTGGTCATCGGGCCGATCCTCCCGGGTTGCGAGGTTTTCTACCGTAGGGGCGGGCAGGCCGGGCGGGCGAGCCGATTGCACGCCTCTCCAGGCTCTCCCGCCGCGACCAGCCGGGCGTAGTAACCGTCCAACGCGAGCAGTTGGTGGTGCGTGCCGCGTTCCACCAACCGGCCGCGGTCGAGCACCACAATCTGGTCGGCGTCGCGCACGGTGGAGAGCCGGTGCGCGATCACCACGGTGGTGCGGACGGCGGCCCGGCGGGCGATGGTGGCGCGTACGGCCGCCTCGGTGCGGGTGTCCAGCGCGCTGGTCGCCTCGTCGAGCACCACGATCGGCGGGTCCCGCAGCAGCAGCCGGGCCAGCGACAACCGCTGCCGCTCGCCGCCGGAGAACCGGTGGCCCCGGTCGCCGACCAGCGTCCGGTAGCCGTCGGGCAGCCCGGCGATCAGGTCGTGGATGCGCGCCGCGCGGCAGGCCGCCTCGAGGTCGGCGTCCGAGGCGTCCGGCCGGGCGAACCGGAGGTTCTCCGCGATCGTGGTGTGGAACAGGTAGGTGTCCTGCGCGACGAACCCGACGCCGTCCGCGATCGAGGCCGGCGCCACGGTGGCCAGGTCCTGGCCGTCCACCAGCACCCGCCCCCGGTCCGGGCGGTGCAGCCCGAGCAGCACGTGCGCCAGCGTGCTCTTGCCCGCGCCGGACGCGCCGACCACGGCGGTGACGGTGCCCGGGCGCGCGCTCAGCCACACCCCGGCCAGGGCGGGCCGCTCCGCACCGTCGTAGCTGACGGTCACGTCCTCGACGGCCAGCTCCCCGGCGGACACCCGCAGCCGGGGCGCGTGTGGGCCGGGGGCCGGCGGTGCCGGCAGGTCGAGCACCGCGAACACCCGCTCGAACAGCGCCAGCGAGCCGGAGAACCCCTGGCCGGCGTTCTGCAGCGCGGTCACCGGCCTGATCACCCTGGTCAGCGTGGTGGCGAAGGCGACGACGGTGCCCAGGCTGATCGCCGCGCCGACGGCCATCTGCACCCCGGCCACTGTGTAGACGGCGGCGGGCAGGGTGGTCAGCGCGGCGCCGCGCAGCGAGATCCGCCAGCGGCCGGCCAGCGCGGTGCGCAGCTGGGTGTCGGCCAACCGGGCGGACTCCGCGCCGAACCGCTCGCGCTGGTCACCGGCCCGCCCGAGGGTGCGGGCGAGCACCACCGCCGAGGCGGTCAGCGACTCCTCGATCAGCCCGCCCAGCGCGGAGAACCCACGCTGGCGGCGCGTGGTCAGCGCGCGGTGCTCGCGGCCGACCCGGCCGGTGATGGTCATCAACAGCACGGCGGCCACCACCGCGACGATGCCCAGCCGCCAGTCCAGCACGATCAGCGCGGTCGCGGTGGCCAGCAGCAGCATGCCGTTCTGGATCGCCGAGCTGAACAGGCCGGTGAGCACGGCGACCAGGCCGTCCACGTCGGTGACCAGGTGGGTCTGCAGCTCGGCGGTGCGGGAGTGGGTGAAGAAGGCCAGCGGCATCCGCTGCAGGCGGTCGAACATCCCGGTGCGCAGGCCGTGCACGATCCGGTGGCCCGTCGAGTGCGCCAGCCTGGTGGAGCTCACCCCGGCCACCGCGCCGACCGCCGCCGCCAGTGCGGTCGCCCCGGCCAGCGCGGCGAGCAGCGCCAGGTCGTGGTGCGGCAGCGCGTCGTCGAGCATGGCCCGCACCAGGAACGGCGCGGCGGCCACCGCGGCGGACTGGACGAGCACGCTGGCCGCGAGCCCGCCCAGCCGCCCCCGGTGCGGGTACAGCAGCCCGGCCACCCGGCGCAGCAACCGGGCGTCGGCGATCGGTCCGCTCGTGCTCCCGGCCGCGGTCACCGATCCGCCGTCGGTGTGTACTCGGCCAACCGGACCATCAGGCCGGCGGCCACGGCGAGCAGCTGGCGCTCGGCGGGCGTCAGCAGCTCGGCCATGGCCCGCCCCAGGAAGGCGTCCCTGGGCGCGGCGTCCTTGCCCAGCGCCTCCAGGCCGGTCTCGGTAATCGTCAACAATTGCTGACGTTTATCGGCTGAATTTGTGACGCGACGCACGCATTCGCCATCGACCAGCGCCTCGATCGACCGGGTCAGTGCCTGCGGCGTGGTCCGCCCGCGCCGGGCCAGCTCGCCGGACGTCTGCGGCCCGTAGTCCATGAGCTGCGCCAACAGTGAGAGCTTCGTGCTGGACAGCCCGTCGGGCGGGCGCTCCTGCCGCAGCCGCCGCGCCAGCCGCTGTACGGAACGCCGCACGACCGAGGCCGGATCCTCGACATCCATACGCAGCAGCGTAACATTTTCTTGCTTATCAGACCTCCGGGTAGCGAGTGTCCAGCGAGACCTTCTCCCACGCGTCCAGGTCGGCGAGCTGGCGGCGCAGCTTCTCCCGGATCCGGGTCACCGCCTCCGGGCCGAGCGGCAGCCGGAGCGGGGACGACTCGTCGCGGACCGCCCGGATGATCGCCTCGGCGGCCCGCCGGGGGTCGTTCGGCTGCGCCCCGTCCCCGGTGGCGAAGTGCTCCCGCAGCCGCCCGGCCGGGGTGGACCGGTAGTCGTCGATCGGCTCCGCGAACTCCATGGACCGGCCGAGGAACTCGGTGCGGAACGGCCCCGGCTCGACGATCGTGACCCGGATCCCGAGCGGCCCGACCTCCCCGGCCAGCGCCTCGGACATGCCTTCCAGGGCGAACTTCGAGGTGGCGTACAGCGCGTGCCCCGGGTTGCCGACCGCCCCGCCCACCGACGACATCTGGACGATGTGCCCGCTCCGCCGGGCGCGCATGTGCGGCAGCACCGCCCTGGTCACGGCCAGCACGCCGAACACGTTGGTGGCCATGATGCGGCGGATCTGCTCGTCGGAGAGCTCCTCCAACGCGCCGAGCAGCCCATGCCCGGCGTTGTTGACCAGCACGTCGATCGCCCCGGCCCGCTCGACGGCCTCGGCCACCGCGGCGCGCACCTGGTCATGGTCGGTGACGTCCAGCGGCAGCCGGACCACGTCGTCGGCGCCCGGGCCGACCAGGTCGTCGAGCGCCGTGACGTTCCGCGCGGTGGCGACCACCCGGTCGCCGTGGGCCAGCACCGTCTCCGCCAGGACGCGCCCGAGGCCGGTGGACGCGCCGGTGATGAGCCATGTCTGTGAAGTCATGCCTCTCATCCTCCGCGCACTCCACTCAGAAGAGCCAGACAGGTTTGCGCTGGAACTCATCGCGACCGATTATCAATCGCATGGAACTGCGCCAGCTCGCCTACTTCGACGCCGTGGTCCGCCACGGTGGCTTCACCCGGGCCGCCGAGCAGCTGCGGGTGGCGCAGCCGGCGGTGTCCGCGCAGGTCCGCCGGCTGGAGTCGGAGCTGGGCGTCGAGCTGCTCGCCCGTACCACCCGCCGGGTGCGCCTGACCAGGGCCGGCGAGCTGGTGCTGGCCAGGGCGCGGCGGGCGCTGGCCGAGCTGGACGGGGCGCGCAGCGACCTCGCGGAGCTGGCCGGCGTGCTGCGCGGCCGGGTCCGGATCGGCGCGATCCAGGCGATCGGCCCGTTCGACCTGCCGGCCGCGCTGGCCGCGTTCCACGCCCGCTACCCGGAGGTCGACATGGAGCTGCGGACCGCACGGCTGCGTGGCCTGGTGGCCGCCCTGGATGCCGACGAGATCGACCTCGCGATCGGACCGCTGAACGACTCGCTGCCCGCGCGGGTGGCCAGCCGGCCGCTGTTCGACGACGAGCTCGTGCTCATCACCGCCCCCGACCACCCGCTGGCCGGCTCTTCCGCCGTTGCGCTGAGCGCCGTGCGCGACGAGCCGTTCGCCTGCCTTCCGGCGGACAGCGGACTGCGCGCCATCCTGGACCGGGCGTGCGCCGCGGCCGGCTTCGCCCCTCGGGTCCGCTACGAGAGCACCGGCGTGCAGCAGCTACGGAAGCTGGTCAGCCACGGCCTGGGCGTGGCGCTGCTGGCCCGTTCGATCGCCGAGTCGCCGGGCCGGCCGGTGTGCGCGCACCCGATCCTGCCGGCGCCGATCCAGCGCCCGGTCGGCCTGCTGCGGCTGCGCGACCGCCCGCTCGGGCCGGCCGCCCAACACTGCCACGCCTTCCTGGCCGCCCGCGCCGACGCCCTCAGCCGCTGACCGGCGGCGCCCCGGCGGCCTCGGCGAGCCGGTGGAACTCCACCGGGTCGTGCGCGCAGAACACGGTGACCTCGGACCCGTGTCCGCCGACCAGCTCGCGCAGCCGCTCCTGGTTGTCCAGCCTGGACCGCCGCTCGGTCTGCACCAGCGACTCGAACAGCGCGAGCCCGGGCGGGCAGTGCGGCGCGTCGGCGTCGAGCTGGCCGTGGAAGAAGTACGAGTCGCCGGCGTTGAGCAGCCAGCCGTCGCCGGTGTCCACCGCTACCCCGGCATGCCCCCGGGTATGTCCGGCCAGCGGGACAATAAGGATCTCCGGGCCGAGCCCGTCCAGCTCCCGCACCGCCTCGAAGCCGAACCACAGCTCGCCGTCCGCCGGGTACGGCCGGAACATCGGCCGGTGCGCGAACTGCGCCCGCCGGTACCGCAACCGCTCCGACCGGTCCCTAGGTTCGCGCATCGCCCGCAGCTCGGTCTCGTAGACGTGCACGACCGCGTCCGGGAAGTCGACCAGCCCGCCCGCATGGTCGAGGTCCAGGTGGGTGAGCACCACGTGCCTCACGTCCTCGGGCGCGAACCCGAGCCCGGACACCTGCTCGACCGCGCTCTCCGCGTACTCGATGACCGGGTTGGTGAGCAGCCGGAACGCCTTGCCGAGCCACTCGTTCGGCCGCGTGCTCGCGGGCGTGCCGACCCCCGTCTCGACCAGTACCAGCCCGTCGTCGGTCTCCAGCAGCAGGCAGTGGCAGACCATCTCGGCGCGCCGGTGCAGCCCCGGCCGGCCGTCGAGCAACCGACCGCCGAGCGGGCGCATGGTGCCGCAGTTCAGATGATGGACTCGCATGGGCCACTCCCCTGTCGACCGGCGCTCACCGCCGTCCCGACCCTAGCCGCTTCTATGACGATCGGTCTACAAATAATCGTCGATGCGGTGACGCTGCCGCGACATCCGCCCGGATCACCCGCTCGGCGCCGGCCGCGGCTCGTAGTCTGTTGTCATGGGGTCGACGGTGACCGTGAACGGCGGCCAGCGGCTGCACTATGTGGATCACGGCGGCACCGGGCCGGCGGTGGTGCTGCTGCACAGCTTCCTGATGGACGGCGACATGTTCGCCCCCCAGGTGGCCGCGCTGGGCGACGAGTTCCGGCTGATCACCGTCGACGAGCGCGGCCACGGCGGCACCCCGGCCGACGCGCCCTTCGACTTCTGGGACGTGGCCGACGACGTGCTCGCCCTGCTGGACCGGCTGGGGGTGGCCAGGACCGCCGTGATCGGCACCAGCCAGGGCGGGTTCGTCGCGTTGCGCCTCGCCCTGGCCGCCCCGGACCGGGTGTCCGCGTTGGCGGTGCTGGGCACGTCGGCGGCCGCCGAGGACGCCGAGATCGCCGCGAACTACCGACAGCTCGGCCAGGCATGGGTGGACAACGGCCCGGCCGAGCAGCTCCTGGACGCCGTCGCCGCCGTCTGCCTGGGCGACGCGGACGCCGAGGCATGGAAGGCCAGGTGGCGCACGGTCACCGGCGACCGGTTCGACCGGATCCTGCACGCCCTGGTCAGCCGGGACGGGCTGCTGTGCAAGCTGGCCGCGATCCGCTGCCCGGTCCTGGTGCTGCACGGCTCGGCCGACCGCGCGTACCCGGTGTGCCGGGCGGCGGAGATCGTCGAGGCGGTGCCGCGCGCCGAGCCGCTCGTCGTGGTGGACGGAGGAGCGCACTTCCTGAGCCTCACCGACGCCGAGGCGGTCGCACCTCACCTGCGCGCCTTCCTCACCAGCTACGCCTGACCCGCGCCGCCATACACGCGGGCGGGTTCCGCGGTGAAGAACTGCGCTCAGTGTCACGCCCCACTGTGCCCGAACACCCACCCAACCGGGTAAGCGCCGCCTTAGCCTGGTCGCATGGAGCGGGCCAGACGATTGGGTGAGCATCCGCGCGCCGGCCGCGAGCCGGTGCACCCCGACGACGCCGGCCCGCCGACGGGCGACCACCGCCGTATCGCCGACGGCGGCGGGACCACCGCGTGAGCTCCTGCCCGACCGACACCTCCGCCCATACCGAACCGACACCGTCCCCCCGCCGGGGACGGTTCCGATTGCCCCGCATCCCCGCCTTCGCGGTGACCGCCGCCGCCTTCACCTCCGTCCTCGCGGCCGCGGGCGTACCGGCCCCGCTGTACGTCGTCTACCAGCAACAGTTCGGCATCCCGGACGCCGGCCTGACCGCGGCCTTCGCGATCTACATCGTGCCCATCGCGACCGCGTTGCTGCTGTGCGGGCGGCTCTCCGACCACGTCGGGCGGCGCCCGATCGCCGTGCTGTCACCGCTGCTCGGGGTGGCCGCCTGCCTGGTGCTGATGAACGTGCACGGGCTGGGAACCCTGCTGCTCGGGCGCGGACTTCAGGGGGTGGCGACCGGGCTGGGCACCAGCGCACTCGGCACCTTCCTGCTCGACCTGCACCCGCCGGGACGGCTCACGCTGGCCGCGGCGGTAACGAGCGTCGGCCCGATGAGCGGCGTGGCCACCGGAGCGGTGCTGTCCGGCGCGCTGGTCCAATACGGTCCGCATCCCACCACACTGGTGTATGTGCTGTTCGCGGCCGTGCTGGCGGCCTGCGCGATCGGGGTCGCCTTCGCTCCGGAGACGAGCCCACGCCTGCCCGGAGCGCTGCGTTCGCTGCGCCCGGCGCTGCGGCTGCCCGCCTCGGTGCGGCCGATCTTCCTGGCAACGACCGGCTGCTTCGTCGCCTGCTGGTCGCTCGGCGGCTTCTACCAGGCACTCAGTCCGTCGCTGACCGCCCACGAGCTCGGCCACTCGGACCACCTGGTCGGCGGGCTGGCGGTCGCCTCCCTGATCGGCACCAGCGGGCTCGGCGGGCCCCTGACGGCCCGGCTGCGACCACGCACCGCGATGCTCGGCGGCGTGACCGTGCTCACCCTGGGCACGCTGGCGATCCTGGGCGTGCTCGCCGTGCGCAGCACGCCCGGCTTCTTCGCCGCGAGCGTGGTCACCGGGCTCGGCCTGGGCGCGGCCTTCCTCGGCGGGATGCGCACGCTCGTCGGCCAGACCGCCCCGGTCGACCGCGCCGGGGTGCTGTCCGCCGCGTACCTCGCCGCGTACCTCGGCTCGGCCACGCCCAGCTTCCTGGCCGGCGTGCTGGTGCCGTTCTGGGGCCTGCGGACGGTGGCCGGCGCCCTCGGCGCACTGGTCGTCGGCCTGAGCCTGCTCGCGATCGCCATCACGCTGCTCCGGGTGCGTCCGGCTCAGCGCGACTGACCCCCGCCATCCAGGAACCGAGCTGGCGGCGCTGCCACGCGAGGCCGGCCAGCACGGCGACCACGGTGGCGACGCTGGTGAGGATCAACGGCTGACGACTGCTCGGGGTGAACGCCATGCCGACCAGCACCCCGATGAGCAGCACCAGGACCACGATCGACAGGTAGGGAAAGCCCCACATGCGCACCGGCAACGCCGCGCTGGCCTCGCGCCCGAGGCGTCGCCGGCCGGCGATCTGGGTGCAGGCCACACAGAGGTAGACCACCACCGCGACCGCCCCCGACGAGTTGAGCAGGAAGGTGAAGACGACGTCGGTGGGCAGGAAGTAGTTGGCCAGCACCGCCACGAATCCCGCGGCGGCCGAGCCCAGCACCGCACGGGTGGGCACGCCGGCCCGGTTGACCCTGCGCAACCAGGCGGGCGCCTCGCCTCGGGTGGCCATGGAGAACACCATCCGAGACGAGGAGTAGATGCCGGAGTTGAGGCAGGACAACACGGCGGTGAGCACGATGAGATCCATGACCGTCGCGGCGCTGGGAATGCCGAGGTGCCCGAGCACCGCGGTGTACGGGCTGGCCGTGACCTCGGCCGACGAGCTGGGCAGCAGGGTGACCACGACCGCGATGGATCCGACGTAGAACACGATGATCCGGGTGGCCACGCTGCGCATGCTGCGGCGCACCGTGTCGGCGGGGTTGACCGACTCGCCGGCGGCCACCGTCACCAGTTCAGTACCGAAGTAGGAAAGGAAAACGGTCAGCGCGGCCGGCAGCAGCGCGCCCACCCCGTTCGGGAACAGCCCGCCGTGCCCGACCAGGTTGCTCGCCCCCGGAGCCGGAACATGTGGCAGCAGGCCGGCGATCGCGACCAGGCCGACCAGGATGAACGCGACGATGCTGGCCACCTTGATCAGGGCGAACCAGTACTCGAAGCGCCCGAACGAGCGCACCGCCGCCAGGTTCACCCCGGTCAGCACCGCCATGAACACCAGTGCGACCAACCAGGTCGGCACCCCGGGAACCAGGTGCTGTGCGATGGCCGCGCCCGCGATCGCCTCGAAGGCCACGATCACCGCCCAGTGGTAGGCGTACAACCACCCGACCGCCAGCCCCGCCCATGGGCCGAGCTCCCTCGTGGCGTACGCGGAGAACGAGCCGGTGTCCGGCGCGGCCACGGCGAGCTCCGCCAACATCCGCATGACCAGCACGATCAGCACCCCGATGCCCGCATAGGCGAACACCACGCCCGGACCGGTGGAGTTGATCGCCTTGCCGCTGCCGACGAACAGCCCGGCCCCGATGACGCCACCAATGCCGATCATGGTGAGCTGCCGGGTGCTCAACGCGGGCTTCAACCCCGAAGGCGACGCTGCCCGCGGCGGATGAACTGTCATGGCGGCTCCTCGATGCCACTCGACGGGATGTGTCCCAGCTCACTCAATCCTGGTTGCGGTCAATGATGGAGACGCAACTCCAGTTTCGTCAACCCCTTCGAGCGAACCTGTGGACAGCTGTCCGCCCAGCCCGGCAATGACGCAACTATGGTTGCGTGGTGGACAACACGAACACCCGCGTGCCGCCGAAGAGATTCAATCCGGAAGCGCCGGCGAACTACCCACAGCTGCGCGAAGTCCTCCAGGACCGGCTGCCGACCCTGGCCCCCGGGCAACAGCGCATCGCCCGGCTGCTACTGGACGACCCCGAAGGCACGTCGTTCCGCAGCATCGGCGAAACGGCACGACTGGCCGAGGTGCACTCGTCCTCGGTGGTCCGTTTCGCCGGCCTCCTCGGGCTCGCCGGCTACCCGGCCCTGGTGCGGCTGTGCCGCGAGCAGCTCGCCATGGAGGCGCACCTGGTCCGCCGGCTCGAGCAGGCGAAAGAACACACCGAGACGACGAAGCTGCTCGGCGCAATCGCCGAGAACGACACGCGCAACCTCACCCGGACGTTCGCCCGGATCGACAGGGGCGACTGGGAACGTGCGGTGTCACTGCTCCGCACGGCGCGAGTCGTGCACGTCGTGGGCATGCGCAAGTGCTACTCGGTCGCCCACCTGCTGACCTATCTGCTGCACATGGTGCGTCCGGGCGTGCGCCAGATCGGCGGCGCGGGCGGCCTGCTGGTCGACGAGCTGCGCGAGCTGGCCGCCGACGACGTCCTGGTTGCGGTTTCCATACGTCGCTACACCAGGGACACGGTTCGCGCCGTGGAGTTCGCGCGACAGCACGGCGTCGCCACCATCGCGCTGACCGACGATCCCTCCTCTCCGCTGGCCCGGGCGGCCAGCCTCACGTTCTACCTGGAGACCGGCAGCGTCACGGTGCTGCGTTCGCTGTCGACCTTCACCGCCGTCGTCCAGGCGCTGGCCACCTCGGTCGCGGTGAGCCTGGGCAAGCGCGGCAGGGACGAGCTGCGGACCGACGAGAGCCTGCTGGAGAGCTTCGCCGTCTACAGCCCGATGGAGGCAATCTTCGCAGAAGAATAGTTGCGATTCAACCTTGCGACGCAACTTTCTTTGCGTCACACTTGCCGCATGACACCCGTGCTCGCCGAGCGCTCCGGAGCCACGCTGCGGCTCACGCTCAACCGCCCCGACCGCCTCAACGCGGTCAGCGAGGCGCTCTACGACGAGCTGCTGGCGCGGTTGCGCGACGCCGACGCGCAACCGGATGTGCGCGCGGTCGTGCTGGCCGGCTCCGGCCGCGCGTTCTGCGTCGGCGCCGACCAGAAGGCGCACGGCGCCGGCGCCAGGACGCCGGAGCAGCGTGCCCGGTACGTGGAGCTGGCCTGGCGGGTGTGCGACCAGATCCAGACCATGTCGACGCCGGTGGTCGCCTCGGTGCACGGCTACGCATTGGGTGCCGGCGCGGAGATCGCGACCAGCGCCGACTTCATGGTGATCGCCGATGACGCCCAGATCGGCTTTCCCGAGGTCTCGATCGGCACGTTCGTCGGGGGCGGCGTCACCCGCCGACTGCCTCGGCTGGTCGGGTTGCGCAGGGCGACCGACCTGCTCATCCTCGGCGAGCGCTGCACCGGCCGGCAGGCGGCGGCCTGGGGCCTCGCCCACTCCTCGGTTCCCGCCGACGATCTGGGCGCCTCGACGGACGAGTTGGCGAGGAAGCTGGCCTCGAAGGCTCCTATCTCGCTGGCCCGGATGAAGTCGGCCCTGCGTGGCGAGCAGCCGATGGACGCGGTGTTGCGCAGCGAGGCGCGCGACCTGCTCGAGATCATGGCCACCCAGGACTGGGCCGAGGGTGTGGCCGCGTTCGCCGAGCGCCGCGATCCGGTGTTCCGGGGGAGATGAGCATCGATGACGGCGACTCATCCCGCTCCGGCCCGGTCAGGTACGTCGGCAGACACCGCCGCCGAAGCCGCCCGCACCGCACTCGACAGGCTGTTCGATCCCCGCTCGGTGGCCGTGATCGGCGCGTCGAGCGACCCGGGGAAGCGCGGCTACCAGGCGGTACGCGCGTTGCGCCGCTCCGGCTTCCGGTACCCGGTGTATCCGGTCAACCCCCGGGGTGGGGAGCTGCTCGGGCTGCCGGTGCTGTCGAGCGTCGCGCAACTGCCGCCCGGGGTGGACGTCGCGCTGGTGGCGCTGCCCGGCCGAGCGGTGCCGAGCGTGCTGCGCGAACTGGCGGCGGTCGGGGTGGGCGGCGCGGTGGTGCTGGCGAACGGCTTCCGCGAGACCGGGCCGGCCGGCGCCGCGCTCGAGGCCGAGCTCGCCGACGCCATCGCCGGCACCGGCATGCGGGTGGTCGGGCCGAACACCTCCGGGATCCTGAACGCCGCCACCGGCGCGAACCTGGTCGGCGTGCCGCAGGCGCCGGCCGGACCGGTCAGCGTCCTGACCCAGAGCGGGAACATGTTGCTGTCCCTGCTCGCCGACGACCGCGCGATCGGCGGCCCGGGCTTCCACACGTACGTCGGGCTGGGTAACCAGGTGGACATCGGCTACCACGAGTGCCTCACCCACCTCGCCGGGTCGCGCGGCACCGGGTCGATAGCCGTGCACGCCGAAGGGCTCTCCGACGGGAGGGCGTTCCTTGTCGCGGCGGCCGAGGCCACCCGGACGTGCCCGGTGGTGCTGTTGCGCGGCGGTCGGTCCGAGGCCGGTCGCCGCTCGGCGTTGTCCCATACCGGGTCCATCGCGGGATCGGACGCGGTGGCCGGCGCGGTGCTCTCCCAGGCCGGGGTCGAGCTGGTCGAACGATCCGACGAGCTCGCCATGCTCGCCGGGGTCCTGGCCACCACCGCCCCGGTGCCCGCGGGGACGGGCGTGGCCGTGCTCTCCGACGGTGGCGGGCAGGCCACCCTCGCCGCGGACGCCCTTGCCAGGTCCGGCGTCGAGCTGGCCACCCTGGGCGAGCACACCCGCACCGCGCTGCGAGCCGTGCTCGGCCCGCCGGCCTCGGTGGCCAACCCGGTCGACGTCGCCGGCGCGACCGACTCCGACCCGGCGCTGTTCACCACCGCCGCCGAGCTGCTGTTCCGGGACCCCTCGGTCGGCGCGGTGCTGCTCGTCGGCCTGTTCGGCGGCTACCACCTGCGGTTCGATGCCGCGCTGAAGGACATCGAGGATGCCACCGCGGGCGACCTGGGGGCGCTGGCCGCCCGGCACCGCCTGCCGCTGCTGGTACAGAGCTGCTACACGGCGGAGCGGCCGGCCAGCCACGACGTCCTCAGAGCCGCCGGCGTTCCCGTACTTTCCTCGATCGACCACGCCGTGCGCGCGGTCGCCGCCCTGCACCGCCGTGGCCAACGGCTGGCCACCGCCGGCCGGCGTTCCTCGTTGCGGCTGCCGATCGCTCGCGTCGGCGGTACCGCACACGTGCTGGACGAGCCGACCGCCCGCCTGCTGGTCGAAGCGGCCGGCCTGGGGACCGGGCGCTGGTCGCTGGCCCGCTCGCCGCGGCAGGCGGTCGCCGCGGTGCGCGCGGCCGGTGTGCCGTGCGCGCTGAAGGTCGTCTCGCCGCGGGTGGTGCACAAGTCCGAGGTCGGCGGCGTCCGGCTCGGGGTGACCGCCGCCACGGCGGCCGACGACTGGGCCGCGATCCGCGACTCGGTCAGGTCCGCGATGCCTGGCGCGGAGATCACCGGCATGATCGTCACCCCGATGGCGCCGACCGGGGTGGAGCTTCTGGTCGGCGCGACCGTCGACCCGACGTTCGGGCCGGTGATCGCGTTCGGCACCGGCGGTGTGCTCGTCGACGCCCTCGCCGATGTCGCGTTCCGGGCCGCGCCGTTCACCCGGCTCGAAGCAACGGAAATGATCGAGGAGACGGTCGCCGCCAGGATGCTGGACGGCTACCGTCATCTCCCCGCCGTCGACCGCGATGCGTTGGCCGAGTTCCTGGTCCGCGTGGGCGAGTTCGTCGCCAACACCGCCCACCTCACCGAGCTGGACCTCAACCCCGTGCTAGCGAACGGCTCGACGATCCTCCCGCTCGACGTGCGTGCGGTGGTCAATCGTGACGGCTAACGGCGTCCACGCGCGGCGATCACGATCGCCCCCCGGTCACAGGGAGACCGACGTCCACGGCTCGCGCCCCGGGACGTCCCGCCCGAACGAGTCCGGATTGGTGCCGAGCGACTCCGCGCTCTCCAACGCGATGCGCTGCACGGCCGCCGTCAACGGGAAGATCGACAACGGTTCGCTCAACCGATGATCGGTGATCGTGGTGACCGGCACACCCGAGCGCTCGGCCGCACCGGCGATCTCCCCGATCCGCGACGACAACGGCCCGCCACCGTCCAGGCAGACCAGGTGGTCGTTCGCGCGCAACGCCACCGACGGCCCGTGCAGGAACTGCTCTAGCGAGAGCCCCTCGCTGGCCACGTAGGCCGCCTCACGGATCTTCAGCGCCCCCTCGGCGGCGGTCCACTGGTTGATCCCCGCGCCGGTGAACTCGATCAGGCGAGCGGGCGGTGCCACGCCCACGGGGGTCTGGACGACCGTCTCCACCGCCTTCGGGATCTCGGTGAGCGGCCCGAGCTCGGCGCCGAGAGCCTCGGCGAGCTGCGCCATCCGCAACAGTGCGGCCAGGTGGCTCGCGGTGTAGGCGGCCGAACGCTCTCGCGCGACCGTGTGGAGGTCCGCGTCGGCCACCTCGACGCCGCCGATCCGCACGACCTCGATGCCGCGTTCGGCCGCGAGCGCGCGGGCCTCACCGGTGAACCGCTTGGTCCCGGTGTGGGACAGCGCGATCACGACCTCGGCGTCGTCGAGCAGCCCTCGGTCGAGCGCGGCGTCGGCGGACTGGGCGGCGGTGGCGCGCGTGCCGGCGTGGCGCAGCAACCAGGCGCCCTGCTCGGCGGCGTGCCAACTCGTACCCGTGCCGATCACCAGCACCCGCCGGCCGGAGAGGCGCTCGGCGAGCCGCCCGACCGGGCCAGGCTCGGCGATCAGGCTCGCAAGCGCCTCGGCCTGGCCCTGCATGGTGGCCCACATCACGCTCTCGCCGGGTTGGGTCGGCATCGGCTCCTCCTCATGTGGTCGACGGCCGCGCTGGACTCAAACCTAGGATCGACCGTCGGCAAGGTCCAGCTCACCGCGGATGGCTCACGCCGGGCTGGTCCCCGGGGCTCAGCGCCCCGCGCCCCGGCGTCCCGGCCACCGCCACGTGCCTCCGACAGCCCGCGAGGACGGCCACGCTCACCGCGAGCAACCAGATCATGCCGAGCGCACCCACGGTGGCCGTCGTACCCCATCCGTTGGCGGCATAGAAGTTCGCGGGGACGTTGCCGAAGAACAGCGACGGCACGAACGCCAGGTTGACCAGCGCCAACAGGTACGCCGACCGGCCGGCCCACCGGGGCAACGCGCCGGTGCGCACCGCGGCATGTCCGAAGGCGAGCAGGAAGAGCCCCTCGAGCAGGCGGGAGATCGAGCCGTACAGGATGTAGGTGCCGGGCACAGCGATGGTCGGGTCGATCGGCGTTGGCGAGGCGATCACCGCTCCCGTCTCCAGGCCGGTGGACACGAACACGACGGTGACCCACATCAGGCCGGCGGCGCTGGCGAGCGCCCCGACCCACTCGTACCCCGCCCGCGCCGCCACGACGAGGTGCCGGAAGCCGGTCATGGACACGACCAGGCAGGTGAGCCCGACGATGCCGAACAACGTTCGGGCCAGCACGTTGGACTGAGGCGGCGCATCGGCGTACACGAAGTACAGCGGCAGCTCGATCAGCGTCAGGACCGAGGCGGCCAGTCCCGCCAGGCCGGTAAGACGTCGCACGCTCAGGTCGTCCATCGGTCGCCCCCTGCCTTCCGTTCCGAGCGTCGGCCCGCGATCACGAGCATTAACGTATCAGTGAAACTATATCTAGCACACTAATAAACCGACAGGATTGGGGCGCCAAACGGCGGACGGCCCGACAACCCGACGCCACGATCGACGGGCACGGCCTGGCGATCCTCGGCAACGCGGGCGACTATGGCCGTCGGACGGCCGACCGGTGTGGCGTGCGGTGGAGGGAGCGGGCGTTGGAGCTGCGACAACTGCTCTACTTCGTCACGGTCGCGGACGAGCTGCACTTCGGCAGGGCCGCCGAGCGGCTGCACATCGTCCAGCCGGCGGTGAGCCAGCAGATCCGCCGGTTGGAGCGGGAGCTGGGCGTCGAGCTGTTCGACAGGTCGCCGAGGCGCGTGCGGCTGACCGCCGCCGGCGAACGGTTCCTGCCGGAGGCGCGAGCGACCCTGGCCGCCGCCGAGCGCGCGCGGGCGGTGGCCGCCGAGCACGGCGAGCCGGGCGCGCTGCGGCTGGGTACCAGTGAAGGGCTCGGCGACCACCTGGACCGGGTGCTCGGCCGGCTCGCCGCGCTCGCCCCCGAGCTCACCGTGCGGCTCGGTTACACCCGCACCCAGGCCAGGCTGGACCAGGTCAGGGACGGCCAGCTGGATGCGGCGTTCGTGCGGGGCATCGAGCACAGCCCCGGGTTGCGGCTGGAACCGATCTGGGAGGACCGGCTGCTGGTCGCGTTGCCCGCGGACCACGGCCTCGCCGGCGGCGCACACGTCGACCTGGCCGACCTCGCCGGGCTGCCGCTGCGGCTGGTCGAGCGCCGCCTCAACCCCCCGCTGGTCGACCGCGTGCTCACCGCCTGCCAGGACAGGGGCTTCAGCCCGACCATGGCGCCACCGGCGGACCGCCTGCAGAACACGCTCGCGCTCGTCGGCGTCGGGACACCGTCCTGGACTCTGGCCTACGAGGCGCAGGCCAGGGTGCTGCGCGGCCCGAGGGTGGCCTTCCGCCCGAGCCGGCCGCCCATCTCGATCACCAGCTACCTCGCCGTGCCCGAGGAGGGCCACCCGCGCTGGCTCGACCCGCTGCTCCGGGCCTGCCGCGATCACGATTCGTGATTGCTGCGCGTGCGAACCGCGTCTTGGTCAAGCGTCGGATCCGCGATGGACTGGAACACGTCGACGACACCACAACCATCGGGAGGAAACAGATGCCGATCGTCACCGTGCAGCAGGGTCCGCGCAGCGTCGAGCTCAAGCGTGACCTGGTCAAGAAGATCACCGACTCGTTCGTCGAGGCGTACCAGATCCCCGCGGAGACCGTCCAGGTCTGGATCCACGAGGTGCCGACGGACAGCTGGGCGAACGCCGGGAGGCTCGTCGTGGACAGGTAGGGCAGGCCGGCGGCCGCGTCGGACGCCCATGAGTGACGCCGGCCGCCACGGCGACCGGCGCCACTCACCTCACGGCGCCCTCCGCGCCTCACCTCCCACGCAGCGCCAGGGCGCCGGCCGCCACCGACGCCAGTGCCAGCGCCGGCATCGCGGCGGTGTCCAACCCGACCTCGGACACCGCGAACAGCCCCAGCGCGGAGGCGAGCACGCCGGCCACCGCCACGGCGGTCCCGGCCGCACCGGGCCGGCGAGGCCGCTCGAACCGCCGGCAGGCCAGCACCAGCGCCGCGCACACCAACGCGCACGCCGCCAGCCAGCACGGCAGCACCAGCAGCCACACCGGCGTGTCGGCGGCCGGCAGCCGCACGCCGGCCAGCAGCAGCGCGCCCTGAACCAGATAGCAGGCGGTGAGATGCCAGCAGAAGATGGTCATGATCATCGAGTTGCCCGTGGCCACCCCGAGCCAGACCCGGGGGCGGTCGGCCAGCGCGGTCCCGGCCTGGCGCAGCAGCAGCGCCACCCCGACCAGGAAGACGCTCTGCGCGAGCAGCGCCAGGGTGGGCGGCGCGGAGTTCGACACCTCGTTGCCGGGCAGCCCGACCATCGGCACCGGGTACGCCGAGGTGCCGAACACCAGCAGCACGGCACCGGCCAGCCCGCCCACCGCGAGCAGCGCCGCCAGCCGCCGGCCGCCGCGCGCCAACGTCCCGTCCGCGTACCCGTAGCCCAACTGGTGCACGGCCAGCCAGACGAACAGCAGGTTCGCGTACCCGGCCGGCGGCAGCACGCTCGCGACCAGGTCGACCACGGCCGTCGCGGCCGTCAGCGCACCGAGCACCGGCCACAGCCCGAACCGGTGGTGCAGCCGCATCATGGCCGGCGCGGCCAGCACGATGACCAGGTACACGCCGAGGAACCACAGTGGCACCGTGATCCGGTGCAGGCCCTCGGCGAACACCCCGGTGTCCAGCCCGGCGAGGTGCATGAGCGCGGCCAGTGCCGCCCAGACCGCCAGCATGGCCACCGCCGGCGGGAGCAGCCGTGCGGTGCGGCCGAGCACGAACGTGCCGGTCGGCGGCCGGTGTCGCAGCGCGCGGGCGTGCCCGAAACCGCCCACGAAGAAGAACAGCGCCATGACCTGCCACACCCAGGTGGACAGCATGCCCGGCATCGAGGTGCCGACGGTGCCCGCGCCGTGCAGCGTCAGCAGCGCGACGACCCAGTGCCCGACCGCGACCATGCCGATCGCGAACAGCCGGAGCAGGTCGGCGTAGCGGTCCCGGTCGGCCGGGGTGGCGGCCGCGAGTTCGGCGGCGCCGTGCGGAAGTGTGGTGGTGTTCGCCATGCCGACAAGGCTCCCGGCGGCGGGCACCCGTCACATCCGTACGACTACGCAAACGCCTCAGCCCGCGGGCGGCACCGACTCGTCGACCTGCCTGATCACCACCCGGCCGAACCGGGCGTCCGGGAACCTGGCGGCGATCTCGGTCACTCGCTCGATGTTCGCGCAGTCCAGCACGAAGTAGCCGGCCAGGTGCTCCTTGATCTCCGCGAACGGCCCGTCGGTGGTCAGCCGCTCGCCGTCGCGCACCCGGACCGTCCGCTCCTCGGCGGGGTCGGTCAGCGGCACCCCGGTCACCAGCTCGCCGGACTCGGAAAGCTCGGTCAGCAGGGCCTCGAACTCCTTGGACATCTGCTCGCGGTCGGCGTCGGTGACACCGTCCTGGTACAGGAACGAGGGGTGCGCCCAGTTCCTGGGGCTGGTGTAGATCAACATCAGGTACTTCATGCCGTGCCCTCCGGGTCGTCTCGCCGCCCCACGAAACCTGGGGCGTCACACCCCATGGTCGGAGCCCGCCCCCGCCGCCGGACATCGGTCCGGGCGGGCGCGATCAGCAGCCGGCCATCAGGTTCCCGATGGCGTCGACCAGCCGGTCCCGGTCGGCGGGCGCCAGCTCGCCGGTCAGCTTGTCCAGCCGCGCGGTCACCTCCCGGTGCGCCTCGTCGGCCAGCCGGGCGCCCTCGGGGGTCAGCGTGATCCGAAACGCCCGCCGGTCGCGGGGATCGGTGGCGCGGGCGACCAGCGCGCGCCGCTCGAGCCGGTCCACCAGGCCGGTCACGCCGGACTTGCCCAGGTGCAGCGCGCGCCCGAGATCGGCCATGCCGACCGGGCCGGCGATGAGCTGGCAGAGCAGCTGGGCCTGCTGCGGGGTCAGCCCGAGCTCCCGGCTGACCTCGCCGTACAGGTGCAGAACCACATGGGACAGCCGCACCAGCGCGGCCGCCAGCCCGATCCGCTCCGGCTGCCCGGTCAGCTCCGCCATCACCCCTGCCTCCGCGATCAAGGGTACTTGACGGCCGCCCGAATCCCGACCTACGTTAGTTCATAGTACGTACAATCCGCACTACGAACTAAGGGAGGCGGCCATGCCAGCGACGGTGGCGGTCATCGGTGGCGGGTACGGCGGGATCACGGTGGCCAAGGCGCTCGACGACGTGGCCGACGTGGTGCTGGTCGAGCCCAGGGACGCGTTCGTGCACAACGTGGCCGCGCTGCGCGCCGTCGTCGACCCGGCGTGGCCGGAGCGGCTGTTCTTCGGTTACGAGCGGTTGCTCGACCGCGGCCGGGTGGTACGCGACCGCGCGGTACGGGTGGACGGCACGGCGGTCACGCTCGGCTCCGGCGAGCGGATCATCGCCGACTACATCGTGCTGGCCACCGGGTCGGCGTACCCGTTCCCGGCGAAGATCCCGATCGAGGACCGCGCCGGGGCCATCGCCGCCCTGCGCGCCACCCACGACGACCTGGCCAGGTCCGACGGCGTGCTGCTGCTCGGCGCCGGGCCGGTGGGCCTGGAGCTGGCCGGCGAGCTCAAGGCGGCCCGGCCGGACCGGGCGGTGACCATCGTGGACCCGGCCGGCGACGTCCTGGCCGGCGGGCTGTCCGGGCTGGCCGGCGGCTTCCCCGAGGAGCTGCGCGCCGAGCTGCGCCGCCAGCTGGACGCGCTGGGTGTCGAGCTGGTGCTCGGCACCTCGCTGGCCGAGCAGCCGCCGTCCGAGCCCGGCGAGGTGAAGGCGTTCTCCGCCACCACGGTGGACGGCCGCCGGATCGTCGCGGACATCTGGTTCCGCTGCTACGGCGTGGTCGCGACCAGCGACTACCTGGCCGGCGAGCTGGCCAACGCCCGGCGGGCCAACGGCCAGGTCGAGGTCACCGCCGAGCTGCGGCTGCCCGGCCAGGACCGGGTGTTCGCCATCGGTGACCTGACCGCGCTGCCCGAGGCCAAGATGGCCAAGGCGGCCGGCGAGCACGCCGAGGTGGTCGCCGGCAACATCCGCACGCTGATCAGCGGCGGCGACCGGCTGGCCGGCTACCGCCCCGGCGGGCCGGCGATCTCGCTGCCGCTGGGCCCCGCCGGCGGCGCCAGCTACGCCCCCGGCGTGGGCCTGCTGGGCGCCGAGGACACCGCCCGGCTCAAGGGCGCCGACCTGCGCACCGGCCCGCTGCGGGAGACATTCGGCCAAGCGGAGTAACGCGACACGCCGGACCGGGCGAACTGACCGTTGCGGCACGGGCCGTGGCCCCTTATCTTGCAACCTGTTCTATTTCGGCCTGAGCTGTCACATCCGTCACGGGCAACGCAATCACACCCTCCTGAGTGGAACCGGTTTCCGCCCATCGAGACGCCCGTCCGAGAGGAGTGTCCAGGATGAACCGGCAGGCATCGGGGGTCGGCCTTGTCGCGGCGGCGGTGGCGGCGCCGTCTCGCCCACTGCCGCGATCACGGCGGCCGGGATCGGTCTCGGACGGCCACGTCGGCACCCGCGCCGGCACCGGCGTCGGCACCCACACCGACACCCACACCGACACCCGCGTCGGCGCCGAGGAGCTCCGGAAGCGGCTGCAGGCCTGGCTGCCGAGCGTGCTGCCCCCGCACGCCGAGCCGGTGGTGACCGACGCGTGGGTCTCGGACGCGAACCCGCTGTCCGGCGACATGGTGCGGTTCGACGCCGTCTGGGGGCAGCCGCCGAACCGGTGGAGCCGCGAGCTGTCGGCCAAGCTCGCGCCCAGGGACACCGTCGTGCCGCTGTTCCCCCGCCACGGTCTGGACCGCCAGTTCGAGACCATGCACGTGGTCCGGGAGAACACCAGGGTGCCGGTGCCGGCGCCGCTGTGGCTGGAGACCGACCCCGAGCCGCTCGGGACACCGTTCCTGGTGATGCAGCGCGCGCAGGGGCGGGTCCCGCCGGACATGGTCCCCTACAACTTCGGCTCCTGGCTCACCGAGGCCACCGACGCGCAGCGCGCCACCCTGCAGCACACCTCGATCGACGTGCTGGTCAAGCTGCACGACATCGCCGAGCCGGGGGTGCGCCGCGCGTTCCCGAGCCCCGGCACCCGGCCGCCGCCGTCCGCGGCGAGCGCGCTGGCCGACCATGTGGAGCGCCAGCGCGCCTACCACCGGTGGGTCACCGCCCGGGGTCCGGACGCGCCGATCATCGGCCGCTGCTTCGACTGGCTGGAGGACAACTGGCCGCGCCGGGTGGGCCAGGCCGTGCTCGGCTGGGGCGACGCGCGGATCGGCAACATCACCTACGACGGCTTCACCCCCGCCGCCGTGCTGGGCTGGCGGATGTCCGCGCTCGGGCCACGCGAGCTGGACCTCGGCTGGTTCATCTACCAGCACCGGTTCTTCGAGGACCTGGCGGCGGTGGCCGGCCTGCCGGGGCTGCCCGGCTTCCTGCGCCGCGACGACGTGTGCGGCGACTACGAGGCCATGTCCGGCTACCGACCCCGGGACATGAACTTCTTCACCCTCTACGCCGCGCTGCGCTACGCGATCGTGCTGCTGCGCGTGCGGCACCGGGCCATCCGCCTGGGCCGGGCAGTGGTGCCCGCCGACCCCGACGACATGCTCCTGCACCGGCCGGCGCTGGAGGCGATGCTCGCCGGCACCTACTGGGCCGGGGTCGGCTGACCGGGCCTACTCGTCGTCCGGGCGCGCGTGGTTGGGCTTGCCCGGCGTGGGGTCGCGGGACAGGTCGATCAGCGGGTCCAACGGGGCGCCGTCGGGCGCTTCGTGCGATCCCACGTGCTCGGCCGGCCGGTCCTCGGCGTCCGGCTCTTCGGGCGGGGCGCCAGCGTGTTCCGTCATGTGTTCCCCCTCCTCCGGGTTGTTCGACGGCGTCCCAAGTTACCTAACGGTCACGCGAGGCCGGCGCGATGGTGACGGAGATCCGACGTGCCCCCGTTCGGTCCAGGCGTCATGATGGTCGGTGTGACGTCCGACGTACCGCACCCGGAGCTGGCCGCCAAGATCAGGGCCGACGTGCCTCGGTCCGCCCGGATCTGGAACTACTGGATGGGCGGCAAGGACAACTACCCGGTCGACAGGGAGGCCGGCGACGCCTGGATCAAGGTGCATCCGGAGATCGTCCCGATGGCCCGGCAGTCCCGGCAGTTCCTGATCCGGGTGGTGCGCTACCTGGCCGGCGAGGCCGGCATCCGGCAGTTCCTGGACATCGGCACCGGGCTGCCCACCATGCAGAACACCCACGAGGTGGCGCAGTCCGTGGCGCCGGAGTCGCGGGTGGTCTACGTGGACAACGACCCGTCCGTGCTCGCGCACGCCCGCGCGCTGCTGACCAACACCACCCCCGAGGGCGTCACCACCTACGTGCACGCCGACGTCCACGACCCCGACCAGATCATCGCCGACGCGCACAACGTGCTGAACTTCAGCGAGCCGATCGCGGTCATGTTCATGGGCATCATGGGCCACGTGTCCGACTACGAGGAGGCGCGCTCCATCGTCCGGCGGATCATGGCGACCGTCCCGCCGGGCAGCTACCTGGCGCTCAAGGACGGCACCAAGACCAGCCAGGCCATCGACGAGGCCGAGACGTCCTACGCCCAGACCGGCGCGATCCCGTACGCGTTCCGGAGCCCGGAGCAGATCGGCGGGTTCTTCGAGGGCCTGGAGCTGGTCGAGCCCGGCCTGTCGACGATCTCGCTGTGGCGCCCGGACCCCACCGAGGTGGGCACCGTCAAGCCGACCGACTCGCACGGAGCCGTCGGCCGCAAGGTGTAAGTCTCAGCGCTCGGTAAGTCTCAGCGTTCGGCGGCCAGCCTCACCCCCAGCCCGATGAACAGCCCGCCCGTCGCGACGTCGATGCGGCGGCGGGCGGCGCGGCGGCGGCGCAGCCAGGCCCCGATCTGCCCGGCGAACACGCCGACGGCGCCGTCCACCAGGAACTCCAGCGTGACCAGGATGGCGCCGAGGATGACGAACTGCAGCCAGACCTGACCGAGCTGCGGCGCGATGAACTGCGGCAGGAAGGCGATGGTGAAGGTGACCATCTTCGGGTTCAACAGGTTGGTCAGCAGGCCGCTGAGGTACGCCCGCCGCCCGGACACCCCGCCGCCTGCGGCCGGCATCTCGGCGGCCGCGCCCGCGCCCCGCTGGCGGATGAGCTGCACCCCGAGGTAGATCAGGTAACAGGCGCCCGCGATCCGCACCACCGTGAACGCGACGGGCACCGTCTCGAACAGCGCGACCAGGCCGGCCGCGGCCACCGCGACGTGCACGACCTCGCTGGTGGCGACCCCGGCGGTGGCGAGCAGCCCGGCGCGCGGGCCACCCCGCATCCCGCAGCCCAGGATGAACAGCATGTCCGGGCCGGGCGTGACCATCGCGACGGCCGTGGTCACCACGAACAGCACCAGCAGGTGGAAGTCGAGCGGCATGCCCTCATCCTGGCAGGCCGCACCGACAGTGTTAGCCAGATTCTGAGGGTTGTTCACGAATCGCCTCCGGCGATCCAACCACCTGATCCAGCCGCTCGGACGAGCCTTCGGCCCGCCCTTGCGCCAGGAGCGTGAACAACCCTCAGAACTACCCGCCTTGCCGAGGCCGAGGGATCGGGTAGGCATGCGGCCGGGTACGGGTGCCGCGCAGCAGGCTCCTGGCGGTGGTGATCAGCCGGTGGCCGGCCGGGTTCGCGGTGACCAGGTCATAGGTGGTCCGCACCACCCCCGGGCGGATCAGCTCGACGGGCGTCGGGTAGCGGAACGCGGTGCCGTTGAACTGCAGCTTGCTGCGCTGCGCGCTGGGCCACTCGTCGCTGCTGTGGATGCCGTGGTCGATCATGTCGCTGAGCATCCGCTCCGGCAGCCCGCCGAAGTCCAGCCACCGGCAGCCGCGCGCCCTGGCCCACTTGATGATCTCCCACCGGACGGCGGCCGGGACGCTGAGCTTGCCGGCCTCGCCGGAGGCGTCGAAGCCGCCGAGGCGCCCGCGCACCATCCCGGCGCACACCGTGACCAGGTCGGCGGACACCGGCACCCCGCGCACCTCGCCGATGAACAGTGCGACGTGCCCGCCGGCGGCCAGCTCGCGGTACAGCGTGCGCACGTAGGACCGAGGCGGCGGCGCGAAGCCCTGGCGCTCGCCGCTGCACCGCATCAGGGCGAGCAGCAGCGGCAGGTCGCGCTCGTCCCCGAGGCGGACGCGCACGCCGTGCGCATCCCACCTGTTCGTCCATGATTTCAGCCGCCGGGAGAACCCGGACCGGATCTCCTCCAGCGGCCGGCGCAGGTCCAGCCGGTAGGAGCCGGCCGGCGCGATGCCCGCATGGGACACCCGGAAACCCCTGGCCAGCAGCCCGGAGCTGACGTCGTGGGCGTGCTCGGGCGGCTGCACGAACAGCATTCGCAGGGTGCCGGCCAGGATGGCCAGCTCGTCGGCGAGCGCGGTGGTCACGGCGGCGCGGCCGGAGCCCGCCACGGGCGAGGTGGCGATGACCGGCCCGTACGGCAGGTACCCGACGTCGAGCAGGCCGAGCACCCGCCGGCACAGCACGAGCGCGCCGCCGGCCAGCTCGTCGTCCAGGTAGGCCAGCAGGTAGATCGGCGAGTAGCCGGCCTCGGCGCGGATGGCGGCCCACGCGGAGAGCTGGGTGACGTCGGCGCCCGGGGTGTTCGCCACCAGCCGGTCCCAGTCCCGTACCGCCAGGTGACCGGGCACGAACAGCCGGGAGATGGTCAGCTGGGCGTTCATCGCGCGCCTGCCTCGGGCCGGGGCTTGCGCGCGGCGAGTCGCTCCAGCGCACCGAGGGCGAACCTGTCGCGCTCGCGCACCTCCAGCCCGGCCGCGACGACCAGCTCGTACGGGCGGCGGCGGAAGTGCTCGCCGTGCAGCGGCACGCTGAACCACTCGACCACGCACTGCGCCGCCCGCACCGCCGGGTTCGTGGCCACCACGTGGTCGGCCAGCAGCAGCCACCCGCCCGGGCGCAGCACCCGCGCCATCTCCGCCACCGCGCGACGGTGGTCGGGGACGGCGCACAGCGAGAACGTGCAGACCACCGTGTCGAAGCGGCCGGTGTTGAGGCCGGCGATGTCGAAGTCCAGCGCCTCCGCGCTGCCGGTGCGCAGCTCGACGTCGCGCCCCAGGTCGGCGGCGCGCTTGCGGGCGATCGCCAGCATGGCCGGGCTGATGTCGATCCCGGTCACCGCCGCGTCGGGCGGGTAGTGCGCCAGGTTCAGCCCGGTGCCGACGCCGACCTCCAGGACCCGCCCGGACGCGCGCGAGCCGATCCACTCGCGGGTGTCGGCGAACAGCGCGCGCTCCAGCACCCCCATCCGATGGTCGTAGGCGGGCGCCATCCGGTCCCAGTGCCGCTGCCAGCGGGACCGGTACGCCGCATGTGTAGACCGCAGTGCTCGCACGAGATGCCTCCCGCACTTCATCCGGGCAGCCCCGACCGCCCGAAGAGTTCGCTCCCGGTCTGCTACACGGATTGGTCGGGGCAGTGGTTCAACCCTCAATCGGTCGGGGGTAGCCGCCGTCCGAAGCATTGGCTTAACCTCTTCCCATGCAGAGGTCCGACCAGTCGTCGAGGCCAGGGCGGCTGTACCTGTCCGTCGCCCAGGACCTGCTGACGGCGGTCGCGCGGGGCGACTACTCCCCCGGTGTCCGGCTGCCGGGCGACCGCGAGCTGGCCGGCCGGCTGGACGTGTCGCGGGCGACGGTGCGGGAGGCGATCCTCGCCCTGGAGCTGATCGGCGCGGTGGAGGTGCGCCACGGCGACGGCACCTACGTGCGCGGGCCGCACCCCGGGGTGGCCGGCATCGAGGAGTCCGCCCTGGACGTCGCCCCGAAGGAGCTGATCGGCGCGCGCCGGGCGCTGGAGCCGGTGGTCGCCTCGCTCGCCGCCGCGCACGCCGACCCGGACACCCTGCGCGCGCTGGGACGCAACGTCGACGAGGCCGCCGAGCTGGTCGACGAGCCGGCCGAGCTGCCCCGGTTCATGGACCTCGGGCTGCGGTTCCACGCCGTGCTCGCCGCCGGCTGCGGCAACTCGCTGCTGGCCGAGATCGTCGGCCAGTTCGTCAGCGCGGAGACGCACCCGCTGTGGCTGCTGGTCAACCAGCACGCGGTCAGCTCGCCGGCGGCCAGGGCCGGGCAGCTGCGCGAGCACCGGGCGGTGCTGGCCGCGCTGGCCGGGGGTGACGCGGACGCCGCCAGGGACGCGATGAGCGCGCACCTGGCCTCGGTAGACACGGTGATCTTTCAATGACACTTGACCAGAGGGTGGAGACGCATGACGTACGACCTGGTCGTTCACGGCGGGACGGTGGTCAACGCGGGCTGGTCGGGGCCGGCCACCGTGGTGGTGTCCGGGGGCACGGTGGTGGCCGTGCAGGACCCGGCGCTGCCGTTGCCGCCGCATGAGCGCGCGCTGGACGCGGGCGGCCGGCTGGTCATCCCGGGAGGGGTGGACCCGCACTGCCACATCGGCCAGCGCCTCGGCGACTACCAGCAGCTCGACGACTACGCCTCGGCGAGCGTGGCGGCGTTGCACGGCGGTACGACCACGGTCGTCGACTTCGCCATCCCGGAGCCGGGGCAGGCGCCGCTGGCGGCCGTGCAGGAGCGGCGCGAGCTGGCGTCGGCGTCCCGTTGTGACACCGCGATGCACGGCTGCGTGATCGCCTGGGAGGACGGGGTCGCGAAGCAGCTCGCGGAGATGGCCGAGCTGGGGGTACGGACGGTCAAGATGTTCACCACGTACCGGGACGTGGTGATGGCCGGGCCGGACACGGTGCTGGAGGTGCTGCGGGCACTGCACGAGCTGGGCGGCATCGGCTACGTGCACGCCGAGGCCAACCACGTCATCGAGGACGCCCAGGAGCAGGCCGCGGCCGCGCACCGCACGCACGCCCGGCACCACTCGTACACCCGTCCCGAGCTGGCCGAGGCGGCCGCGGTGACCGAGGTGCTGGCCACCGCCGAGCACGTCGGCGCCCCGGTCTACTTCGTGCACCAGACCACCGCCGAGGCCGTCGACCTAGTCCGCGCCGCACGGCGCCGTGGCGTGCGCGCGTACACCGAGACCTGCCCGCATTATCTGACGCTGGACTCGTCCGTCTACGACACCGAGCACCCGGAGCGGTTCGTCTGCTGCCCGCCGCTGCGGGGCTCATCGACGGTGGCCGCGTTGCGGGCGCGAGCGCTGGCCGGGGACGTGGACACCCTGGGCTCCGACCACTGTTGCTACTCCGCCGGGCAGAAGGCCGAGCACCGCGACGACGTGCGGGTGATGCCGAACGGGCTGCCCGGGGTGGAGACCCGGCTGCCGGTGGCGTTCACCGAGCTGGTGGCCCGCGGCGGGATGCCGGTGGAGCGGTTCGTCGCGCTGTTCGCGAGCAACCCGGCGCGGTTGAACGGGCTGACCGGCAAGGGCGTGATCGCGCCGGGCGCGGACGCCGACCTTGTCGTGCTCGACCCGTCTCTTACCCGGACGGCGGACGCCAACGAGCTGCACATGGCCACGGACTACACCCCGTACCAGGACCGACGGCTGGTGGGCTGGCCCGAGGCGGTGGTCTCCGCCGGCCGGGTGGTGCTCGACGCCGACGGCTTCCACGACCCCGGCCCGGTCGGCCGCGCGCTGGCCGCCGACCCGATCCCGGAGCACCTTCTGACCTGACCGTTACGGAGCATCCACATGACAACGCCGTCATCGAACCCCGTGGAAGAGCGCCGCGAGCGCGCCGCCCGAGACCTGGCCGCCGCGCTGGACCGCATCCCGTTCCGCCGGGCGCACATACTGATCCTGGTGCTTGTCGCGTTCGGCGCGCTGTTCGACGCGATCGAGCAGTACAACGCCGGGCTGGCCGCGCCGCTGATCGCGCGGCAGTGGTCGCTGTCCAACGCGCAGGTCGGGCTGCTGACCACGCTCACCTTTGCCGGCATGGCGATCGGCTCGCTCATCGCCGGCGTCACCGGTGATCGGTACGGGCGGCGCGTCACCTACATGTACAACCTGGCGCTCTACACCGTGGGCGCGCTGCTCGCCGCGTTCGCCCCGGACCTCGGGTGGCTGCTGGTGGCCCGGTTCGTGGTCGGGATCGGGCTCGGCGGCGAGCTGAACACCGGACTCACCCTGGTCGCCGAGCTGATGCCGACCAGGTTCCGGGGCGCTTCCGTGGCCACCGTGAACATCGCGGCCGGCGGTTTGGGCATCTTCGCCTCGTCCGCGCTGGCCGCGCTCGTCCTCGGGCCGCTGGAGTCCGTGCTGGGCGGGCCCACGGTGGCCTGGCGCTGGCTGCTCGGGCTGCTGGCCGCGCCGGCGGTGTTGGTGTTCGTCTACCGGTGGTTCCTGCCGGAGTCGCCCCGGTACCTGCTGGTCCAGGGGCGGGTGTCGGACGCGAACCGGGTGCTGTCCGGGCTGGCCGCGAACCGGCTGCGGTTCCGTGGTGAGGTCACCCGGTACCTGGACGCGGCGGAGGGCGAGCGGCTGCCCCGGCAGCGGATCCGGCTCGCGGAGATCTTCCAGGGCCGGCTGGCGCGGAACACGGTGGTCATCTGGGTGGTGTCCGCGATGACCTTCGGCGCGCAGGTCACGATCACGGTGTTCATGCCGACGGTGCTGGTCGCGCGCGGGCTGGACGTGTCCACCTCGCTGGCATACACCACGGTGATCAACATCGGCGGGCTGGTCGGGGCCGTGTTGGCCAGCGTGTTCGGCTATCGGTTCCGTCGCCGCGTGGTGCTGGGTTATGGCTCGCTGGTCGCCGTGGTGGTCGCCGTCGGGTTCGGCGCGTCGGCCAGCCTGGGTGCGGTGCTCGCACTGGGCGGGCTGCTGCAGCTGATGTTCATCCTGCTCAACACGACGAGCTGGGTGTGGGCGCCGGAGCTGTACCCGACCCGGGTGCGCGCGTTCGGCACCGGCGCCTCGGTGACCGTCGGGCTGGTCTCCGCCTCGCTGATCCCGCTGCTGGCCGGGGCGCTGGTCGACGTCGCCGGCGTGGTCGGGATGTTCGCGCTGGTCGGCGTGATGTACCTGGTGATGGCGGTGGCCGTGCGGTTCGGCCCGGAGACCCACGGCGTGCCGCTGGAGCGCTGAGCGGTTACCCGGGGCCGAACGCCTTCAGGAAGGTGCGGACGGCGGCCTGGGTCACGGCGCGCAGTTCCTCGGCGCCGACCTCGCGGCTGCCCAGCCGGGTGCGCCCGGCCATCGACCCGATGAGCAGCGAGACGAACTGCTCCGCCGCCAGCACCGGGTCGTCCAGGTCCAGGCGGCCGGCCACCGCGAGCCGGGCGAACCGGTCCGCCAGCGCATCGGCCACCCGGTCCGCCACCCCGACCTGGACGATCTCGAACAGCGTCGGGAACTGGACGACCTCCGAGGCGAGCAGCCGCCACAGCGCCAGCGACCGGGCCTCCACGTAGCACTCCAGCAGCCGGTACCCGACCTCCTCGAGCAGCGCGGCCAGCTCGCGGCCCGGTTCGGCCAGCCGGTCCACCACCGCCAGGTTGCGCGCCAGCGCCCGCTCGGCCTGGGCCTCGACCGCCCGCAGCAGCAGGTTCTCCTTGTCCTGGAAGTGGCTGTAGACGGTGGCCTTGGCCACGCCGGCCTCGGCGGCGATCACGTCGACGCTGGCCTGCGCGTATCCCTCCCGCGCGAAGACGGCGAACGCCGCGTCCAGGATCGCGAGCCGCTTGTCGATACGCCCCCTGCCGGCGGTGACCGCGCTCATGGCCTCACCCTACGGCTCGTGGAATAGTTCCCGGCGACCCCGCGTTATCGGGATTGACGCCCCGCTCGACGGGCCGCTAGCCTCGGTGGCGTCTCCCTTTCGTGGATGCAGGTGTACGTCCTCCCACGAAGGATTCTTCTCTCCCTCCGTTGAACCGGCTTCGGCCCGTGAACGGGGATCTTCGCGCGGCGCCTTCTTGCCGCATCCACCCTCACCTTCGAGAAAGACACCCAGATGAACGACAACAACGCTTCCACCCTGCCCGCCGCCGGGATCCTCGACATCGTGGACAACCGCGCGTTCGTCCGCGCCGACGGCTACCTTCCGGGGCCGCGCGACGTCCTGGTGTCGCGGCGGTTGGTCACCGAGAACGGGCTGCGCCGCGGCGACACCGTCACCGGCACCGCCCGCCCCGCCGGCCCGCGCGACAAGTTCGCCTCGCTGGCCACCGTGGACACCGTCAACGGCCAGCACCCCCGCCACGCCCTGACCCGCCCGGCGTTCTCCGAGCTGGTCCCGATCCACCCGAACGAGCGCCTGCGCCTGGAGACCGAACCGCACGCCCTGACCACCCGGGTCACCGACCTGCTGATGCCCGTCGGCAAGGGCCAGCGCGCCCTGATCGTCGCGCCGCCCAAGGCCGGCAAGACCACCGTGCTGCGCGCCATCGCGCACGGCCTGGCCAAGAACAACCCGGAGTGCCACCTGATGCTCGTGCTGGTCGGCGAGCGCCCCGAGGAGGTCACCGACCTGGCCCGGGGCGTGCCCGCCGAGGTCGTCGCCGCCACCTTCGACCGCCCGCCGCGCGAGCACACGGCGCTCGCCGAGCTGGCCATCGAGCGCGCCAAGCGCCTGGTCGAGCAGGGCCGCGACGTCGTGGTCATGCTCGACTCGCTGACCCGCCTGGGCCGGGCCTACAACCTAGCCGCGCCTACGTCCGGCCGGATCCTGTCCGGCGGCGTCGACTCGACCGCCCTCACCCCGCCCAAACGCTTCCTCGGCGCCGCCCGCAACATCGAGAACGGCGGCTCGCTGACCATCTTCGCCACCACCCTGGTCGAGACCGGCTCGCTCGGCGACACCGTCATCTTCGAGGAGTACAAAGGCACCAGCAACGCCGAGCTGCGCCTGGACCGCGCCACCGCCGCCAGGCGTGTCTTCCCGGCCGTGGACGTCGGTCAGACCGGCACTCGCAAGGAAGAGCTCCTGCTGAACCCGGACGAGCTGGCGGCCACCCAGGCCCTGCGCCGCGCGCTCGACGGCCGAGGCGCGCACGCCATCGACGTGCTGCTCGACGGCCTGCGCAAGACCCACACCAACGTCGAGTTCCTGGCCCAGCTCGGTGCGTTGTCTGGATCCAGGTCGTCTGCCACCATGTGACGCCCCTGCACACCGCGACCCGAGGAGCCGCCATGTCCTCCCGCCTCAACCCGTACCTCAGCTTCGACGGCAACGCCCGCGAGGCGATGGAGTTCTATCGAGAGGTCTTCGGTGGAGACCTCGTGCTTCACACCTTCGGCGAGCTCGGTGGGATGGAGGGTGCTGACGCTGACAAGATCATGCACGGGATGCTGGAGACCGAGAGCGGGTTCAGCCTGATGGGCGCGGACAACCCGCCCGGAATGGACCGTACGGTTGGTAACAATATTACCGTGGCGTTGAGTGGGGATAGCGTTGACGAGCTGCGGGGGTATTGGGAAAAATTGTCCGATGGTGGGACCGTTTCGGTGCCGTTGGAGAAGCAGATGTGGGGCGACGAGTTCGGGGCGTGCCAGGATCGGTTCGGGGTGCCGTGGTTGGTGAACATAGGCTCTGGTTCGTGATCGTGCGTGTCGTCATTTGTTTCGTTCGAAAATCGCTGGCGCGATTTCCGACGACCTGAATTTGTAGGTTGCTTGGTGCCGTCCCCCAGTGGCGGCTGGGCGCGTTGGGTGGGGTTGGTTCTGTCTGTGTCCGGGACGGCGCGGTGGTCGCCGGGAATTGTCGGTGCCTGCCGGTAGCGTCTTGGGTATGGCAAATGGGCAGGTCACGACGGGGTTGGCGGAGCTTGCGCCCGGCCCTGAGCTGGCTGCTGCCCTGGATGGGATCGATCTGTCCACAGTGTCGAACGGTGAGATCATCGCCGTGCTGCAGGCCCGCTCACGCCAACGCGCGCACAATGACGCCCGGTTCTTGGCGGTGGTGGCTGAGGTCGGCCGCCGCGACCCCTGCGCTCGACTGGACGAGGTCGGCCAGTTGGGTGAGCCGACCCGGTATGGCGCGGACGAAACCCGACTCGCCCTGGCCTGGACCCGCCGCGCCGCCGAGGCCGAACACGACTTCGCCGAGAACCCGGACGGCACCGCCGTGATCACCGCCGACGGCCTGCCACCCGACGAGGCGGCCGCGGCGTGTGAACGCATCGACCGGTTGGCCCGCGCCGCCAAACGCGCCGGACACCCAGGAAAGTTGGACCAGATCCGCGCCGATGTGTTCCTCGGGCTACTCAACGGCCGCTTCGACAACCTCGACCGCGACCAGATCATCACCCACCTCCTCCACAGCGACACCGACACCGACGGTGCGGCCGCCCCCACCGGCGTCGAAGTACGGGTCGAACTGGCCACCCTGCTCGACCTCAACGACCATCCCGGGGAGATCCCCGGCTGGGGACCCCTGCACGCCCACCTCACCCGCCAGCTCGTCGCCCGCCAACGCCGCGCCGAATGGCGATTCGCCATCACCAACCACACCGGCCACCTGATCTGCGGCGGCATCACCCGCCACCGGCCCGCCGGTATTCAGGGCGGCGCCGACGGCGGGGTCGTCGAACTGCACATCCCGGCCACCCTCTTGGCCAAGCTGGCCGCCAACCCGCCACCCGGCTGGGCCGCAGTGATCAGCGACCTCGCCAGGCAGTACGCCGCCTGGCCAGAAACCAAACAACACCTCGACCAACGGCCTGGGCGGCGGCTGCCCACCGTCGGGCTACGCCGACACACCCAAATCCGCGACCGCACCTGCCGCGGACCCGGCTGCCGCCTGTCCACAACCAAAACCGAGTACGACTACACCCACGACTACCGCTACGGCGGACCCACCATCCAGATCAACGGCGGCAACGTCTGCAACCACGACCATGACCTCAAGACGAAGGGAGGCTGGCGACTCGAACAACCCGAACCCGGAACGTTCACCTGGCACACCCCACTCGGACAAACCCACACCACCCAGGGCGAACCCGTCATCACCCCACTACCCGAGCCCGACGACGATCTACCACCGTTCTGAGCGGTCAGATTCCGATCCGGTCGGCCAAGAGTGCGCGGTGGTACTCGCCGTCGCCGAGGAACAGCCGGCTCGATTGTGCGCGCTTGAAATGTAGGTGCGCGTCGTGTTCCCAGGTGAAGCCGATGCCGCCGTGGATCTGGATGTTCTCCGACGCGGTGAAGAAGTAGGCGTCCGAACAGTAGGCCTTGGCCAGGCTGGCGACGACCGGCAGCTCGTCGGAGTCGTCGGCGACCGCCCAGGCGGCGTACTGGACGGCGGCGCGCGCGGACTCGACGCGCATCAGCATGTCCGCGGCCTTGTGCTTGACGGCCTGGAAGCTGCCGATCGGGCGGCCGAACTGGGTGCGCACCTTGGCGTAGTCGACGGCCATGTCCAGGGTCCGCTGCGCGCCGCCGAGCTGTTCGGCGGCCAGGGCCACGGCGGCCTTGTCCAGGGTGCGGGCGAGGGGGCGGGCGGCCTCGCCGACGGTGCCGATGGGGCGGGCGGGGGCGTCGGCGAGCTCCAACCTGGCCAGCTTCCTGGTCTGGTCCAGGGTGGGCAGCGGGGTGCGGCGCGCCGTGGCGTCGGCGGCCGCGCCGAGAGAAGCGCCAGCGGAACGAGCATCGGTACAGTCCACCGCGAACAGGGTGAGGCCGGAGGGGGTGCGGGCGGGCACTAGCACGAGGTCGGCGACGTGGCCGTCGGGCACGAACGACTTGAACCCGGTCAGCCGCCAGCCGCCGCCGGTGTCGGTCGCGGTGGTCGAGACGGACTCCAGGTCCCAGCGGCCGTCGTCCTCGGTCACCGCCAGGGTGGCCAGCGTGGTGCCGTTCGCGATGCCGGGCAGCAGTTCCTTGGCGGCCTCGGTGTCGCCGGCGTCCAGGATGGCCCCGGCGGCCAGCACCGCGGTGGCGAAGAACGGGCCGGGCAGCAGCGCGCGGCCCATCTCCTCGAGCACCAGCGTCAGCTCGACGTAGCCGAAGCCGCTGCCGCCGTACTCCTCCGGGATGGCCAGGCCCTGCAACCCGAGCTGTGAGGCCATCTGCCGCCACACCGACGGGTCGTAGCCGAGCGGGTCGTCCATCAGGGCTCGCACCGCCGAGATGGGCGAGCGCTCGTCCAGGAACCGGCGCAGCGAGCGCCGCAGCTCCTCCTGCTCGGGGCTGAACACCAGGTCCATCGCGCGCTTACCCCCGTACCGCCGGCTTGAAGTGGCGTTCGATCATCTCGGCCAACTGTGGCACCGGCCACCGTTCGGTGCCGACCAGCTGGCACGCGGGCTCCGGCTTGGTGAACAGCGACACCTCGTATCCGCGCGCGCCGATCACCTGGCCGGTGAGCCAGTCCGAGGCCTCGCCGGCGAGGTAGGCGACCACCGGTGCCACGTTGTCCGGCGACCGCGTCGGGTCGTCCGCGCCGGCGAGGCCGGGGCGGCGGCGTTCGTCGGGCACCGAGTCGGTCATCCGGGTCGCGGCGCCAGGGGAGATCGCGTTCGCGGTCACGCCGTAGCGGCCCAGCGCGTTCGCGCAGGAGTAGGTGAACCCGACGATGCCCATCTTGGCCGCCGCGTAGTTCGGCTGGCCGGGCGCGCCGAACAGGCCCGACGTGGAGGTGAAGTTGATCAGCCGGAAGTGGCCGTCCGGGTCGCGGCGCGAGCGCCAGTACGCGGCCGCCGGCTTGGTCGTGTTGAAGTGGCCCTTCAGGTGCACCCTGATGACGTCGTCCCACTCCCGCTCGTCCATGTTGAAGATCATCCGGTCGCGCAGGATGCCGGCGGCGTTGACCAGCACGTCCAGCGTGCCGAAGGTGTCGACGGCGGTGCGGACCAGCTTCTCGGCGGCCACCGCGTCGGTCACGTCGGCGCCGTCCGCGACGGCGGTCCCCCCGGCGGCGGTGATCTCCTCCGCGACGAGCTGGGCAGGGCCGGCGTCCGCGCCACTACCGTCCAGAGCGGCGCCCAGGTCATTGACCACCACCGACGCTCCCTCGGCGGCCAGCAGCCGGGCCACGCCCGCGCCGATCCCCCGCCCGGCCCCGGTGACCACCGCGACCCGCCCGGCCAGCATGCCGCTCATGATCGAACCCCCGCCGGGCGCGGCTCCCGGGGCAGCCCGAGCGCGCGCTCGGCGATGATGTTGCGCTGGATCTCGCTGGTGCCGGCGTAGATGGTGCCGGCCCTGCTGGCCAGGAACAGGTCCTGCCACGGGTCCAGCTCGTAACCCTCACCCTCCGGCCTGACCAGCCCGTTCGTCCCGGCCAGGTCCATCGCGATCTCGCCCAGCCGCCGCTCGTACTCGCTCCAGAACAGCTTCGAGATCGACGCCTCCGGCCCGGGCTCGCGCCCCTCGGCCAGCCGCGCCAGCAGCCGCAGCCCCTGGTAACGCATGATCTCGACCTGGGTGTACGCCCAGGCCAGGCGCTGGCGGACCAGCGGGTCGCGGTCCCGGCCCACCGAGCGCGCCAGCTCCACGACCTCCCAGAACCGCCGCTCGAACCGCAGGTGCGCAACGGTGGCGTTGCCGGTGCGCTCGTGGCCGAGCGTGGTCATCGCCACCCGCCAGCCGTTGTTCACCCCGCCGATGATGTTGAACAGCGGGGCGCGGGCGCCGTCGAAGAACTCCTCGCCGAAGTGCTCGGCGCCGGTGAGCTGGCGCAGCGGGCGCTTCTCGATGTGGTTGTCGTCCCCGAACGGCACCAGCACGTAGGACAGGCCGTCGTGCTTGCCGACGCCCGCGTCGGTCGCCGTCCGGCACAGTACGAAGATCATGTTCGCCCGGCGGAACGCCGAGGTCCACACCTTCTGGCCGGTGATCACGATCTCGTCGCCCTCGATCACGCCCCGGGCCTGCACGCCGGCCAGGTCGGAGCCGTGGTCGGGCTCGGAGAACCCCTGGCAGTAGACGTGCTCCCCGGAGACGATCTTGGGGAGGAAGTGGTCGCGCTGCTCGTCCGTGCCGTGCACCATCACCGACGGCCCGACCATGTTCTCGCCGAAGTGCCGGCGCACCCTGGGCACGCCGGCGCGGTGGCACTCCTCGCTGTAGATCGCGTCCTGCACCGGCGTGAAGCCCCGGCCGCCGAACCGCTCCGGCCAGACCGGGCAGATCAGCTTCGCGTCCAGCAGCCGCCGCTCCCACTCGGCGTAGACCGGCCCGGACTCGGCCTCGAAGTAGGCCCCGCCCCTGCCGCCACCGGTCAGCGGGGGTGAGTTCCAGTCGACCAGGCCGGACAGACCGGCCGGGGCGTTGGCCTCGATCCAGCCTCGGATCTCGGCGCGGAACCGGGCGGCCTCCGGCCCGAGGTTGAGCTCCATGAGCGGACCCCCATCGCCGATCTTAGAATTCGATTCTATTTTGAACCGCACACGCGGGCATCGTCAACAGCCGGCAGTGGCCCGAGCACACGAGAGCTGACCACGCACGCGGCGAGCCCCAGCACGGACAGCGAGCAGAGGACGATCATGGCGTCGCGGTAGCCGTCCTGGAGCGGTGCCAGCGCCGGGTCGAGGTGGCCGCCCACGCGCTGGGCGAACAGCCCGGAGCGCAGCTCGGGCGGCAGGTGGACGGCCAACATCGTCAGCGAGACCGCCGTGCTCAGCAGCACGCCGACGTTCTGGATGGTGACCCGCAGCGCGTTCACGATGCCCAGCCGGTTGCCCGGGGTGATCTCCAGGATCGCCGTGGTGTTGGCCGCCAGGAAGACCCCGGAGCCCCAGCCGATCAGCACGAACGCCGCCCCCATCGGCCAGTACCCGGAGTGCGCGACCACCAGCGGCAGCAACACCAGCAGCCCCGCCGTCGCGACCAGCGCACCGAGCGTGGCCACCGACTTGGCGGTCCGGCGCGCGGTCAGCCAGCCCACGGTGGACGAGCCCAGCATGGTGCCGATGGGCAGCCCGAGCACCTTGAGCCCGGCGGCGAACGCCGAGTCGCCCCGGGTGAGCTGGAAGTACAGCGCGAACAGCACGACGATCGAGAACCGCGCCATGGCGTTCAGGAACGCGGCCAGGTTCGCCCAGCCGAACCCGGGGTCGCGCAGCAGCCGGGGGTCCACCACCGGCTCGGCCACCCGCCGCTCGTAGCCCAGGAAGCCGACCAGCGCGACCAGGCCGGCGCCGAGCAGCGCCAGCACGCGCGGGTCGCCCCAGCCGGACTCCGTCACCAGGGACACCCCGATGACCAGCGTGGCCATCGCGGCCAGGAACAGCGCGTTGCCGGGCAGGTCCAGGCGCTCCCGGCCGCCGTGACGGGCCACCGGGCGCAGCGCGACCGCTGCCCAGGCCACGCACGCAAGCCCCAGCGGGACGTTGAACCAGAACACCCACCGCCAGCCAAGGCCGTCGGCGAGCAGCCCACCCGCGGTCGGGCCGATGAGCTGGGCCAGCGAGAACGACGCCAGGTACAGGCCCATGCCACGGCCGAGCAGCCGGGGCGGGAACGCCGAGGTGACCAGCGCCGCGCTGTTGGCCAGCATCATCGCGGCGGATGCGCCCTGCGCGAGCCGCAGCCCGACCAGCACCCAGACCGTCGGGGCCAGGCCGGCGAGCAGGCCGCAGGCGGTGAACACCGACAGCCCGATGAGGTACATCTCGCGGCGGCCGAAGATGTCCGCGAGCCGGCCGAAGAACACCAGGCTCACGCAGTTGGCCAGCATGAACGACAGCAGCAGCCAGCTCGACGCCACCGAGCTCGCGCCGAAGTGCCTGGCCACCACGGGCAGCGCCACGTTCAGCGTGCTGGTGTTCAGCCCGACGACGACGCTGGCCAGCCCGACCACGGAGAGCACCCGCCAGGCATAGGACGCGGGCTCAGGCACCGGTCAGGACGAGCACGTCCAGGGCCTCCACCCGGGGGCCGTCCACCCACAGCGGGTTGACCTCCAGGGTGCGCAGCGCGGGACCGAGCGCGAGCGCGGACCCGGCGATCCGGGCGATCACCTCGCAGAGCCGGTCCAGGTCGGCGGGCCGGCGCCCGCGCGCCCCGGCCAGCAGCGGCGCCCCTCGCAGCTCGGCCAGCATCTCGCGGACGTCGGCGGCGCAGACCGGCAGCGCGCGCAGGCTGACGTCGGCGAGCGCCTCGACGAACACCCCGCCGAGCCCGACAGCGAGCACCGGCCCGAACGCAGGGTCCACCGTGACCCCGGCGAACACCTCGACGCCGCCCTCACGCATGGCCGCGACGAGCACACCGTCCGCATCAGCCCCAGCCGCGGCCCGTATCGAGGAGAACACCGCCCGCACCTCCCCCGGCCCGGCCAGCCCCAGCGCCACCCCGCCGACGTCCGACTTGTGCGTCACCGACGCCGCGCAGACCTTCAACGCCACCGGGTACCCGATCCGCCCGGCCGCCGCCACCGCCGCGTCCACGTCGCCGACCAGCACGGCCGGCACCACCGGCACCCCGCACGATGCCACCAGCTCGCGCCCGCGCGCCTCCGACCACGGGCCGTCCGGCACCCCGTCGACCACCGCCGCCTCCGCCAGCACCGGCCGCGCCCCACGCTCGCGCGCCCGTGACCAGCGAACCGCATGCCCCAGGGCCTTGACCCCGAACTCGATGCCGCCCAGCGCGTGCAGCCCGTACTCGTCCAACAACCCGGCGGTGTACGGCGTGACGTCGGTACACGTGGTGAGGAAGTGCACGATCGGCCGGCTGGCCCGCCGACGGGTCTCGGCTACGGCTCGCAGCCGCCGGCGCACCGGCTCCTCGTCCGGCGGCGCCGCGTCCGGCAACGTCAAACTGTGAAAGACGAAGTCGACATTGGGATCCCCCGCGACCACGTCCAGCGCGGTCTCCGGGATGTTGGCGGCCGCCGCGCGCTGGTCGGCCAGCAGGAACCCGGTGACGTCCAGCGGATTGCGGACCGAGGCGAACGGCGGCAGTACCTCGCGGAGCCGCCGCAATGTCGGCCCGGCGAACTCCGGGACGGTCAGGCCCGCGTCGGCGCACCTGTCCGCGATGATGTCGCAGGCCCCGCCGGACGCGGTCACCACGCCCATCCGCGAACCCGCCGGCACCGCGCCGGACTGCCCGAACAACCCGGCGGTCACCAACAGCTCCTCCAGGCTGTCCACCCGCACCACGCCGAACTGCCGCAGCACCGCCCCGACCACCGCGTCGTCCCCGGCCACCGCCCCGGTGTGCGCCAGCGCGCTGGCCCGCGCGGCCTCGCTGCGCCCGACCTTGAGCGCCACGATCGGCTTGCCGGCCGCCAGCGCCCGCCCGGCCAGCTCCAGGAACCGCTCGGGCTGACGGATCGACTCCAGGAACAGCGCGATGACCTTCGTATCCGCGTCCTCGATCAGGTACTCGATGACGTCCGCGGCGGTGAGCACCGCCTCGTTGCCCATCGACGTGAGCAGGCTGATCCCGATCGCCCTGGCCCGCGCGAAGGCCAGCACCGCGCTGGCCAGCGCGCCGCTCTGCAGCACGATCCCCACCGGCCCACGGCGCAGCGGCGGCGCGATCCGCAGCCCGAACGGCGCCGAGCCGGCCTGGGCGTTGATGTAGCCGAGGCAGTTCGGGCCGAGCAGCGTCACATCCCGCTCCACCGCCAGCGAGGCCAGCCGCCGTTCCCGCTCCCGCCCCTCGTCCCCGCTCTCGCCGTACCCGGCGGCCAGCACGATGACGTTGCGGATGCCGGCGTCCGCCGCGTCGTTCAGCACCCCCTCCACCGCGTGCGTGGGCACCAGCGAGAACGCCAGGTCGACCGGCTCCTCCAGCTCGGTCAACCGGGCCACGGCGGGCAGTCCGAACACGGACGAATGCCGAGGGTGCACCGGCACCAGCGCGCCCGGCAGCTCCGCCGTGCGCAGGCTGTCCACGATGAACCGCGCCCACCCCGACCCGTCCGAGGCCCCCACCAACGCCACCGACCGGGGCGCGAAGAACGACCGCAACCGCTCCGGACTCACCACCGCCCGCCGCTCCCACTCCCCGACCATGCATCCTCCCTGGTCAGGACCCGTGAGTGGTGAGCGTTGTCATAGCAACGCTAACCACTCACGGGTCACCTTGACAGCGATGCGGTGTTCGTCCTAGAACTTGATTCTAAGACGAGACTCGGCCGGAGGCGATTCGATGACCCGACCAGCGGCGATCGCGGGCGTGTACGAGTACCCGAAGCGGCGGGTGGACGGGCTGAGCAAGCTGCAGATCAAGGCGGAGTCGGCCACCCGCGCGCTGGAGGACGCCGGGCTGGGCTGGTCGGACGTGGATGCGATCTACGACGCCGGGGAGGTTGGGTCGACGTCCGGGTTCGCGGTCGCGGAGTACTTCGGGATCAGCCCGCGCGTCGTGGACACCACCGCCGTAGGCGGCAGCTCGTACCAGTTCCACGCCGCGCACGCCGCCCGTGACCTGGCCGACGGGCGGGCCAGGGTGGCACTGCTGACCTACGGCTCGCTGAACAAGAGCGCCGGCCCGCCGCCGAGGGGCGGTGCCGAGCTTCCGAGCGCGAACATGGAGGGGCCGTACGGGCTGAGCCTGATCGGCAGCTACGCGCTGGTCGCCCAGCGGCACATGCATGAGTACGGCACCACACAAGAGCAGCTGGCCGAGATCGCGGTGACCACCCGGGCGCACGCGGTGCGCAACCCGGAGGCGGTGGCCGGGCTCGCCGACATCGGCATCAGGCACACCGGCGAGCTGACGGTCGACGACGTGCTGGGCTCGCGGATGATCGCCGACCCGCTGCACCTGCTGGACTGCTGCATCGTGTCCGACGGCGGTGGCGCGGTGGTGATCGTCGCCCCCGAGGTGGCCGCCGACCTCCGCAAGCCGCCGGTGTGGATCCTCGGCACCGGGGAGGCGCTGGGCTACCCCCAGAGCGGCCGGGACATCACCACCACCGCGGCGGCGATCTCCGGGCCGGAGGCGTTCGGCCGCGCCGGGGTGCGGCCGGAGGACGTCGACATCGCGATGATCTACGACTCGTTCACGATCACGGTGCTCACCCTGCTCGAGGACCTCGGGTTCGCGAAGAAGGGCGAGGGCGGCTCCTACGTGGCGGGTGGGCGGCTGCGCTTCGACCGGCCGGGGGCGCCGGCGCTGAACACCGACGGCGGCGGGTTGTCGTCCAACCACCCGGGCATGCGCGGGATCTTCCTGCTGATCGAGGCGGTGCGGCAGCTGCGCGGCGAGTCCACCGCCCAGGTCGACGGCGCCCGGCTGGCGGTCGCGCACGGCAACGGCGGCCAGCTCGGAACCCGCCACTCCGCCGCCACCGTGATCCTCGGGAGGGACTGAAACGATGACCGAGACCCGGCCGCTCCCGGCGCTCGACGAGCCCGACACCGGACGGTTCTGGCAGGCCACCGCCGGGCACCGGCTGGTCTACCGGGAGTGTCGCGCCTGCGGGCACGTCGAGTTCTTCCCGCGACGGCACTGCACCGAGTGCGGCGGCATGGAGCTGGACGAGCGCGAGTCCGCCGGCGACGGCGTGGTCTACAGCTACACGGTGATCCGCCGCCACCAGCACCCGTACTTCCGGGCCAGGGCGCCGTATACGGTCGGGTTCGTGGACCTGGACGAAGGCCCGAGGATCCTCGCCGAGATCGCCGGCGACCCGGACGGGGTGCGCATCGGCCAGCGGGTCGCCGTCGAATGGGAGGACCACGAGGAGCTGGCCGTGCCGATATTTCGGTCGAGTCCGCCCGTACCCTGAGACGATGGTGACCCGGGCCGGCCGGCAGTGGGGCAGCACCGAGCGCACCCGCGCGGTGTTCCTCGACGCCGCGCGTGAGGTGTTCGCCGAGCGGGGGTTCGGCGACGCGAGCATCTCCGAGGTCGTGGAGCGGGCCGGGGCCAGCGTGGGCAGCCTCTACCACCACTTCGGCGGCAAGGGCGAGCTGTTCCGCGCGCTGTGGGAGCGACACCATGCCGAGCAGCAGGCCATCGCGGCCGGCGCGGTGGCGGCGGCCCGCGAGCGCGGGGTCGCGGACTCGTTCGAGCTGTTCCTGGCGGGCTCGCGGGCCTACCTGGAGGCCACCTGGGCGCGCCGGGACCTGGTGAAGATCTTCCAGGACGGCGACACCCCGCCCGGGTTCGCCCAGCTGCAGCGCAAGGGCGGCCAGGACTGGATCGCGCAGAACTTCCGGCTGCTCGGCGCCGGCGACGACGCCGTGCACCGGGCGCTGGTGTTCCTGGTGACCAACTTCATCGGCGAGGCGCGCAGGGAGGTGGCCCGCGCCCGCTCCGAGGAGGAGGCCGCCGCGCTGGTCAACGCCATGATCGAGGTGCTGGCCCGGATGCGCCCGGTGGTGGAGGCCGACTTCACGGTACAGCTCACGAGCTGACCGCGGGCCGCTCCTTGGTGAACAGCCAGGCCTGGAACAGCGCCTTCAGCGACTTCCCCGACACCCGCTCGGCGAGCTCGACGAACTGCTCGGTGGTGCCGTTCGCATAGCGGTGCTCGGACACCCACGTGCGCAGGATGGTGAAGAAGGCGTCGTCGCCGACCGCGTCGCGCAGCGCCTGCAGGGTCATCGCGCCCCGGGTGTACACGGGCCTGTCGAGCAGCCGGTCCGCGCCGGGATCACCGGGCGCGAGCAGCCAGTAGTCGTCGTCGGCGGAATGCGCCCGGTAGGCCTTGGCGGCGAGGTCGCGCGCGGTGGCCTGGCCGGTGTGCTCGGACCACATCCACTCCGCGTACGTGGCGAAGCCCTCGTTGAGCCAGATGTCGCGCCAGCCGTGCGGCGAGACGGTGTCGCCGAACCACTGGTGCGCGTTCTCGTGCACCACCACGTTCATGTCCGGCCCGGTGGCGAACTCACCGCCGAGGTAGACCGGCCGGGTCTGGAACTCCTCGGCGTCCTCCTCCTCGTCGGCGGCCACCACCGCGCCCTCCGCCTCGAACGGGTACGGGCCGAACAGGCTCGACGCCCAGGTGACGACCTCGTGCGTGCGCGACACGCTGGCCTGCGCGGCCGCCCTCACCTCGGAGGAGAGCCGCCGGTCGTACGCGATGATGATCGGCCGGCCCTCCGGGGTCGTGCCGTTGTCGATCTCGTAGTGGCCGATGGCCAGGAACGCGAGGTAGCTGGCCTGCGGGTGGGTGCCGCGCCAGCTCCACCGGGTCCGGCCCCCGTCGGCGGGCGAGGAACCCAGGAACAGCCCGTTCGAGAGCGCCTGGGTGCCGTCCGGCACGGTCACCGCGACGTCGTAGGTGGCCTTGTCCAGCGGGTGGTCGTTGCACGGGAACCAGGCGGTGGCGTAGTGCGGCTCGCTGACCGAGACCGCGCCGTCCCGGTTGGTCTTCCAGATCTTCTCGCCGTTGACCCGCACCTCGGACGGCGTGCCGTGGTAGCGCACGGCCACCGTCGCCCGCTGCCGCTCGGCCAGCGGTTCGGGCGGCGTGACGACCAGCTTGGCGTCCTTCTTGGAGAACGTGGCCGGCCTGCCGTCAACGGTGACCGACGAGGCGTCCAGGCCGAAGTCGAACGAGAAGCCGGTCAGCCGCTGGGTGGCGGCCAGCCGGATCGTCGCGGTGCCGTCCAGGTCGTCGTCCCCGGGCTGGTACGACAGTTGCAGGTCGTAGTGCTCGACGTCGTAGCCGACGTTGCCGTCGGTGGGGAAGTACGGGTCCCCGATGCCCCGCCCGATCTCCGGGTCGGCCGCCGTGCCGGCCGGGTGGGGCGAGCACGCCGCGAGGGCGACTGTCAGGACGGCACCAACGAATCGCCCGAGCCTCGTCACCACCCGATGATCCCGGCCAACGCGGCCACCGTGACAGCCCCAACCTGATGAACCCGCACGCATTCGGATGCAACAGGTTGGTGGGTCAGGTCGTCCGCGCCACCGAGGCCGCGGTGGACGCGGACGCGCGCCGCCACGGACCGCCGAACATCAGCGAGGCCGGGACGAACATCGCCAGGCAGCCCATCGCGATCATCAACCAGCCCGCCCAGCCCACCGCCTCCACCGCGTGCGGCACCACGAACAGCGTGACCACCGCCATGGCCCTGGTCATGAAGCCGTAGATGCCCCACGCCGTGCCCTGCAGGCGCGGGTCCACGTCCTCGGCGTCCTCGGAGTAGTTGGCCATCCACGGCCCGTACGCCACCCCCAGCGCGCCGCCGAGCAGCGCGCCGGTGACCATCAGGTGTGCGGCGGTCACGCCATCCCGCCCGACCAGGCCGGTCAGGTAGCCGGCGATCACCAGCGCGGCCAGGGTGCCCGCCACGCAGATCGGCTTGCGCAGCCGCAGCCGGTCGGAGACCCGGCCGATCACCACCAGGGTCAGCAGGTTCAGCACCCAGAACGCGGACATGATCCGGGAGGCGGCGGCAGCGCTCATCCCGAAGCTGTGGCTGATCATGGTCTGGCCGTAGAGCATCAGCGTCAGGTACAGCATCAGCCACAGCGAGATGCCGATGACGTGCGCCCAGATGGTGCGGCTGGCCAGCAGGTCGCGCACCCGCGGCGGGCGGTCGCGGTTCGGCCCGGCCCCCAGGGCCTGGCGCTCGGTCTCGCGGATCCGGTCCCGCAGCTCCGGCGACAGCTCGGCGATGTTGAACGCGATCACTACGGAGACCGCCAGCGACACCACGCCCATGATGACGAACTGCGAGCGCCAGGAGTCGGCGAACAGCGGCAGGGTGAGCCCGGCGACCGCCCCGGCGAGGAAGTTGGACCCGACGGGGCCCCAGGTCCAGAAGCCGAACGCCTGCGCCCGGCCCATCCGGGGCGAGAAGTCCCGCACCAGCGGCGCGGTGTGGGCCAGCGCCATGCCGTCCACGAAGGCCAGCGCGATGCGCGCCACCAGCAGCTGGGTGGGCGTGTGCACCAGCGTCATGGCCAGGCAGAGCAGGCCGGTGACCAGCATCAACGGCACCAGGAGCCGGATCCGTCCGTAGTGGTCGGCGAGACGGCCGCCGGCGGCGGTGGCGAGCGCGCCCGCGATGGCGGCGACAGCGGACACCGAGCCGTAGGTGGCCAGCGACATGTGCAGGTCGTCGAGCAGCAGCGGGACGACGGGCGCGATCTGCGCCTCGTAGTTGCCGATCAGGACGGCCAGCACGGCCATGGTGAGTATCCGGATCCGCCGTGCGCCTACGGGGTATTCGGTGAGCTGACGGACATAGGAGAGCCTCATTGCTCTGACCCTTCGCCGGCCTGTCGTTAGATCTAGAATGTCCCTCTAGAACTGACCTCTAGAAGGTTCACTCGCGAGCCGGAGGCTTGTCAAGCGCGCGGACCAGCGGGAGGAAGGCGAGCAGCGCGGCGGCCTGGGCGGCCAGCACGAACCACGGCAGGGCGGCCGGCGCGGCGTCGTAGAGGGCACCGGTGACGGCGCCGCCGGCCAGCCAGGCCAGGCCGTAGACGGTGGTGAACACCCCGTAGCCGGAGCCACGGCGGCCGGCGGGCACGAGGTCGGCCACGGCCGCGCGCATGGTGGACTCGTGTACGCCCAGCGCGACGCCCCAGACCAGCGCGCCGGCCCAGACCATGGCGACGCCCCCGCCGAAGGACAGGAACGGCACGGCGGCGGCCAATACGGGCAGCACGACCAGCCCGCGCAGGCCGTAGCGGTCATAAGCCCAGCCGGACGCCACCGCCGCCAGCGCGTCCACGCCCATCGCGGCGGCGTAGACGACCGGGATCTGCCAGTCCGGCATCAGCTGGTGAGCCTTGAGGTGGTAGGCCAGCACGCCGAACGTGGCGTACCCGGTCATGGTCAGCGCGGCGAACAGCGCGTAGATCCAGAACCGGCGCGGGAACCGCCACCACGGCTCGCTCGGGTGCCCAACTCGCCCGGTGCGGGGCGCGGCGGCCTCGTACTCCAGCGGACGGGGCACGGCGCGGCGCAGCCAGAGCAGGGTCAACACGGCCAGGGCGCCGGGCACGGCCAGCACCGCGAACCCCAGCCGGTACCCGGAGATGCCGATCATGGCGGCCATCAGCAGCGGCCCGAGCAGCGCCCCGGACTGGTCCAGCGCCTCGTGCAGCGCGAACGCCTTGCCGCGCCCGATGCCGCTGCCCGCGCCGGCCAACATCGCGTCGCGGGCGGGCGTGCGCACCGCCTTGCCGAACCGCTCGGTGATCACCGCGGTGGCGGCCTGGCCGAACGTCTGGGCCACCGCGAGCAGCGGGACGGCCACCACGGTGATCAGGTACCCGGCGATGGTGATCGGCCAGTAGCGCCGGGTGCGGTCCGACAGCGGCCCGGTGACCAGCCGGAACACCAGCGCGACCGCCTCGCCCGCCCCGGTCACCAGGCCGACAACGGCGGCGCCGGCGCCGAGCGTGGCCAGGTACGGCCCGGTGATCGCCCGCGCGCTCTCGTACACCAGGTCCGCGAGCATGCTGACCACCCCGAAGGCCAGCACGAACCGCCACGGCGTCAGGCGGTTGCGCGACACGACCGGCTCACACGGCGGTGTTGCGCGACCCGCCCTTGGAGACCAGCTCCAGGTGCTCGTTCATCGCGGCGCGCGCGGCCTCGGCGTCGCCGGCGGCGATCGCGTCCACGATCCGGCCGTGCATCCGGGTCACCCGGTGCGCGACCTCGGTGGACGTGTTCGGCCGGAACTTGAGCATCTGCACCGAGCGCAGCGCGCGCACCGAGGCCCGCAGCGCCCGGTTGCCGGACGCCTCGGCCACCAGCAGGTGGAAGTCCAGCGCGCGCTCGGTGAACCTGGCCGGTTCGCCGCTGTGCCGGTCGCAGTCCGCGACCGCGGCGCGCATCCGCTCCACGTCCTCGGGGGTGGCGCGCTGGGCGGCCAGGCTCGCGGTCATCGGCTCCACCGCGCGCATCGCCTCGGTCAGCTCGTCCCAGCTGATGCCGGTCAGGTGCAGCTGGATGGACAGCGCGTCGGCGAACCGGTCGGGGTCGCCCTCCGCGATCCGCAGGCCGCCCCGGGCGCCGACCTTGACGTCGACGATGCCCTGCGCCTCCAGCGAGCGGATCGCGTCCCGCACGGTGATCCGGCTGACCCCGAAGCGCTGCGCCAGCTCGGTCTCGGTGCCCAGCCAGTCGCCGGCCCGCATCCCGGCGAAGAACGCCTCCTTGATCTGGCTGACCACGTGCTCGGACGCGCGCGCGGTCCGCACCTGTTTCCAGGCGATCGCGCCGGCCTCGTCACTCACGCCGCAAAGTCCCTCTCGTGTCCCACTGCGGGCAAAATGTATAACGTTTGTCGCTCTCCGCCCACAACAGGGTCCGCTCAGGCCAGCTCGGCGGCGATCCGCAGGAACGCGTCGTTCTCCTCCGGGGCGCCGATGGTGACCCGCACGCCCGCGCCCGCGAACGACCGGACGATCACCCCGCGCCGCTCGCTCTCGGCGCCGAAGTCCGCGGACCGCTCCCCGATCGGCAGCCAGACGAAGTTCGCCTGCGAGGCCGGAACTTCGTACCCCAGCCCGGCCAGCTCCTTGCTCACCCGCTCGCGCTCGGCCACCACCCGCGCGACCCTGGCCGCCATCGCCGTGGCGGCGGCCGGTTGCAGCGAGGCCACCGCCGCCGCGCCGCCCACGCTGGACACCGAGAACGGCAGCGTGACCTTGCGCAGCGCGGCGGCCAGCTCCGGCGCGGCGACGCCGAACCCGACCCGCAGCCCGGCCAGCCCGTACGCCTTGGAGAACGTCCGCAGCACCACCAGGTTCGGCCGCCGGGCCAGCAACCGCATGCCGTCCACCCCGGACGGGTCGGTGACGAAGTGGTGGTACGCCTCGTCCAGCACCACCGGGACGGTGGCCGGCACCCGGTCGAGGAACCGCTCCAGCTCGGCGCGCGCGACCGCCGTCGAGGTCGGGTTGTTCGGCGTGCAGACGAAGATCGCCTGCGTGTCGTCCGTGACGGCGGCGGCCATGGCGTCCAGGTCCAGGGCGTGCTCGCGCAGCGGCACCCGGACCGGGGTGGCGCCGGCGATCCGGGCGGCGGAGCCGTACACGTCGAACGACGGGGTCGGGACGATCACCTCGCCGCCGGGCTCGGCCGTCGCCTCCACCACGTTGCGGCACAGCGCGACCGAACCGCACCCGGTCACCACCTGCTCGGGCTCTACCCCGTACGTCTGCGCAACCGCCTCGCGCAGCGCGGTGGCGTGGAAGTCCGGGTAGCGGTTCGGGCTGGTCACGGCGGCCGCCATGGCCTCGGCGACGCCCGGCAACGGGTCGAACACGGTCTCGTTGGAGGACAGCTTGACCGGCGCCGCCACCCCGCGCTCGCGCGCCACCCGCTCCGGCGTCCGCCCCGGCCGGTAGCTCGGCAGCTCGCCCAGCACCGCCCGCGTTCGCACAGTCATCCCTGTCCGCCTTTCAGTTCGCCTCAGTTCGCCGACCCGCCGCCGAGGATGGACTTGAGCTTGGTGGTGCCGGGGCCCCAGAGCTTGTTCATCGCGGCCGGATCCGGGACGTCGAGGACCTTGAGCCGGTCCACCGGCGGCAGGTCGGGGCCGGTGGGGGCGCCGGGCATCAGCGGGTAGGTGCCCAGGTCCACGAACCGCTGCTGGCCCTCCTTGCTGAACAGCCACTCCTGGAACAGCTTGGCCGCGTCGGTGTTGGCCGCGCCCTTGACCAGGCCGAAGAAGTTCGGCTCGATCATCACGCCGTCGGCGGGGTGCACGAACGCGAGCGGGGCGCCCTTCTTCTTGTCGTTGGCGTAGTAGTTGTAGATCGTGGTCAGCACGATGCCGAACTCGCCCTGCGCCACTGCCTGGTCGGCCAGCTCCAGCTCGCGCTTGACCGTGAGCTTGTTCGCGGCCAGCTTGTGCAGCCAGGCGTCGTCGACCACGCCCGCGGACTGCAGCTTGATCAGCATGTCGGACGCGGCGCTGGGCTGGCTGGGGTCGCCGGAGACGATCTGGCCGCTCCAGCGCGGGTCGGCCAGCTCGGCCCAGGACTTGGGCGCGTCCGCCGCCTTGATCTTGTCGGTGTTGTACATGAACCCGAACAACGTCCCGGACGCGCCCCAGAGCATGTCCTTCGGGCCCCGGAACCGGTGTCCCAGCGCGGCGGCGGTGGTCGGGACGTAGGGCTGGTAGTAGTCCTTGTCCAGGTAGATGTACGTGGTCGACTCGATCAGGTCGGCCACGTGCTTGCCCGAGGAGAACTCGGTGGCCAGCCGCGACTCCAGCTCGGCGCCGGTGTACGGCTGGCCGCTCACCGACAGCCCGGGGAAGCGCTTCTCGAACGCCTTGTTCACCACCGGCTGGTAGACGGCCTGGTTCGGGCCGTAGATCACGATCTTGGTCTTGCCGCTGTTGACCGCGGCCGTGTAGAGGTCGCGCATGGTCCGCTCGGCGGGCGCGGAGACGCCGAGCGGGGCCAGGTCCAGGCTCTGTGCGTCGACGCTCTTGGTTCCCGATCCGCCGCACGCGGTGGTGAGCAGTGCGGCGGCCAGCGCGGCCAGCCCAAGTCCTCGGATGTTCATCCCGTTCCTCTCAGCAAGGTCCGCCGGGACAGCACCGCCCGGACGACTCCGACCACGACGCCGACCGCCGCCATGGCCGTCGAGATCACGCAGAACACCGCCGCCGCCTGGGAGATCTCGCCGCTCTGATAGAGCTTGAGCACCTCGACCGAGACGGTCTGGCTGGTCGGCGAGGCCAGCAGCACCGGGATCGCCAGGTTCCCGGAGATCATGATCGCCACCAGCAGCCAGCCGGACAGCAGGCTGGGCACGATCAGCGGGACGACGACCCCGGCGAACGCCCGCACCCGCGACGCCCCGCCGATCCGGGCGGCCTCCTCCAGGTCGCGGGGGATCTGGGCCAGCGCGCCCTCGGCCGCCCGCATGCCGACCGGCACCGCGCCGATGAACAGCCCGACCAGCAGGATCCAGATGGTGGCGTAGAGCTGGTTGAGCCCGGGCACGGACAGGAACGACCACATGATCCCCAGCCCGAGCACGATGCCGGGAAGCGCCATCGGCATCCACACGCTGATCGTGACCAGCCGCTCGGCCAGGCCGCCCCGAGTGCGTAGCACGGCCGCCAGCCCGGTGCACACCACCACGGTGACCAGGCCGCCGAGCACGGCCAGCAGCGCGGTGTCCCGGATCGCGCCGGTGATCTCCGCGTCGTCCAGCACGGCGGCGTAGTTGTCCAGCGAGAAGCCGTCGTAGCGGCCGAACAGCGACTGCAGCGAGCCGAGGTAGAGCTGCGCCAGCGGGAGCACGAGCGCGAGCAGCCCGTACCCCAGGATGCCGCCCGTACCCAGCCACCGCGCGCGGCCCAGCTTCCAGCGCTCCAGCCGGTACGACTTGCCGCTGACGGTGGTGAACTCGCGGCCGCCGAGCAGCCGCGCGCGCACCGCCACCAGCGCCAGGATGATCAGCATCAGGCACATCGCCAGCGAGCTGGCCTCGGCGTACTGGCCGCCGTAGGTGGCGTTGATGTGGCTGTAGATCTGGGTGGGCAGCACCCGGATGCCGGCCGGGATCCCGATGATCTCCGGGATGTCGAACGCCTCCAGGAACGCCAGCATGGTCAGGAACGCCGCGCCGCTGATGGCCGGGGTGAGCAGCGGCAGCTGGACCCGGAAGAACGTGCGCGCCCGCCCCGCGCCCGCGGTCAGCGACGCCTCCTCCAGCGAGCGGTCCATGGTCAGGAACGGCCCGAGCAGCAGGAAGTAGCTGAACGAGGCGGCCTTGAGCGAGCTGACCAGGATCAGCCCGAACCAGGACTCGACGTTGAAGAAGCCGTGCCCGGCCCCGGTCAGCCACTGGTAGACCGTGTTGAGCAGCCCCACCCGCTGGTTGCCGAGCATGCCCCAGGAGATCGCGAAGAACAGCGGCGGCATCGCCAGCACCAGGCCCATCATCGGCGTCACCAGCCGCCGTAGCGGGGTGTCCGTCCGCGCCACCACCCAGGCGAAGAACAGCGCCAGCAACGTCGACACCACCGTGACCGACACCGCGAAGAAGACGGTCTGCGCGAGCACCTGGTAGGTCACCGGGGACAGGTAGGTGTCCACCAGCTTGGTGACCGTCCAGCCGCCCGGAGTCCCCGGCAGCGAGGTCCGGAACGCGCCGACCGCGACCATCACCACCGGCCAGAGGAACACCGCCGCGCACGCCGCCGCCAGCAGCACCCTGGCCGCGCGCGGCCGGCGGGGACGCGCCGGGGCGAGCATGCTCACAGCCGGAGGCGTCGTTGCCGTCATGCCGCTCCCTTGCGGACGCGCGGACCCGTCAAATAGCTAATGCTTTGAAGTTATGATGTTTACGTCACAACGGGTTGTCAAGGGAGCACGGACATGGAGATGACCGGCGGCGAGGCACTGGCGCACCAGCTGGCCAGGGAGGGTGTCACCGAGCTGTTCGGCGTGCCGGGCGTGCAGTTGGACTCCGCGGTGGACGGCCTGGCCGGCGTGCGCGACCGGGTGGCGTACCTGAACACCCGCCACGAGCAGGGCGCGGCGTACATGGCCGACGGCTACGCCCGCACCACGGGGCGGCCCGGGGTGTGCATGGTGGTGCCCGGCCCGGGGGTGCTCAACGCGATGGCGGCGCTGGCCACGGCCTATGCGTGCTCCTCGCCGGTGGTGTGCATCGCCGGACAGATCCCGTCGGACGCGATCGGCCGCGAGCTGGGGATGCTGCACGAGGTTCGGGGGCAGAGCGCCACGCTGGGCACGGTCACCAAGTGGAGCGGGTTCGCGCGCGGCCCGGGCGAGGTGCCGGCGCTGGTCAGCGAGGCGTTCCGGGCGGTGCGCTCAGGGCGGCCGCAACCGGCGGCGGTGGAGATCCCGCCGGACGTGCTGGCGGCGAGCGCGGACGTCGAGCTGGCCGAGCCGTCCGGGGCGCCGGCTTTGGTCCAGCCCGATCCGGCGGTGGTGGCGCGGGCGGCCGCCGCGCTGGCCGGCGCGAAACGGCCGGTGATCTACGCGGGCGGCGGGGTGCTGGCCTCGCGCGGCGCCCAGGAGCTGCGGGCGCTGGCCGAGCACCTGCGGGCGCCGGTGATCATGAGCCAGCACGGGCGGGGCGCGCTGGACGACAGGCACCCGCTCGCGCTGACCAGCCTGGCCGGGCGGCGGGTGCTGCCGCTGGCCGACGCCGTGCTGGTGGTCGGCAGCCGGTTCGTCACCGGCAAGGCCGTGCCGGTGTCCACCGCGCCGGACGCCACGCTCGTACTCCTGAACGCCGCCGAGCGCGACCTCGGCGAGCCCCGCCGCGCGGACGTGGCGCTGCACGCGGACGCCCGGCTCGGCCTGGCCGCACTGCGCGCGGAGCTGGACGGCGCGCCCGCCGCCCGGCCAGGTGTGACGGCGGAGCTGGACGCCGCCCGCGAGCACGCCGCCAAGGAGATCGCGGAGATCGTCCCGCAGGCATCCTGGGTGCGGGCACTGCGCGCGGCGATCCCGGAGGACGGCATCCTGGTCAACGAGCTGACCCAGGTCGGCTACCTGTCCGAGGTGGCCTACCCGGTCTACCACCCCGGCACCTACCTCACGCCCGGCTACCAGGGCACCCTCGGCTACGGCTTCCCCACCGCGCTGGGCGCCGCCGTCGGCAACCCCGGCCGGACCGTGGTGTCGATCAACGGCGACGGCGGCTTCGGCTGGGGCAGCTCCGAGCTGGCCACCGCCCGCAAGTACGACATCGGCCTGGTCACCGTCGTGTTCACCGACGGCGCCTTCGGCAACGTCCGCCGCACCCAACGCACCCGCTTCGGCGGCCGCGTCCTCGGCACCGACCTAGTCAACCCCGACCTGGTCACGCTCGCCGGCGCGTACGGCATCCCCGGCGTGCGGGTCACCACCCCCGACGCGCTCACGTCCGCGATCGCGACCGCCGCCGGGTACGCCGGCCCCACCCTGATCGAGGTCCCGGTCGGCGAGATGCCCAGCGCCTGGCACCTGATCCACGACTTCATCCCCAAGCCTGCGGCCACGGGGTGACCCCGCACCCGGACGCGCCGCCGCACCTCGCGCGCGTTGGGGACGACCGCCCCTAGGCTCCCCGCGTTATATCAGCAACTAGGGAGGTCTCCGTGCGGCTCTCGGCCCGCAACCAGCTCGCCGGCACCGTCGCCTCGGTCGACGTCGGCGCCGTGATGACCATCGTCAAGGTCGACATCGGCGGCGGCCAGCAGATCACGTCGAGCATCACCAAGGACGCCGCCGAGGACCTCGGCCTGGCCACCGGCGCCCCGGTCACCGTCGTGATCAAGTCGACGGAGGTCATGCTCGCCACCGAGTGACCGGTCAGGACAGCGCGGGCTCGATGGGCTCGCCGCCGGTGAACGCGGGCCGGGTCGCGGCGGCGCGGGGGGCGCGCTTGCCGGCGGGCAGGCCGAACAGGTCCAGGGCGTTGCCGCCGAGGATCCTGCGCTTGGCGTGCTCGGACAGGAACGGCAGGTCGAGGATGACGCTGGGCACGTCGAAGTCCCAGTGCGGGTAGTCCGACGAGTACAGCAGGGTGTTCTCGGCGTTGATCTCCTCGAAGCTGGCCTTCATCAGCGCGGGCGAGCCGGTGCGCTCCATGGGCTGGGTGGAATAGTACATCTCGCGCATGTACTCGCTGGGCAGGCGTTTCAGGCCCGGGCACTCCGAGGTGCGCATCAGGTACTCGTTGTCCAGGCGCTGCATCAGGAACGGGATCCAGGCCAGGCCGGACTCCACCCAGATCAGCTTGAGCCGGGGGAACCGCTCCGGGATCGCGTTCACCAGCATGTTCGTCAGGTGGATGATGTTGCAGAAGGTGAAGCCCAGCGCGTGCGCGGAGATGAACTTGTTGAGCTGGGTCATGGCCTGCTCGTGCCAGTTGTAGGCGGCGTGGAAGGCCAGCGGCTTTCCGGTGTCCTGGATCGCGGAGTAGACGGGCGCGTACTCGTTGGCGTGCACGCCCCGGTAACGGATGCTGGTCACCATGAAGCCGACCACGCCCGGCACGTCGGCGAACTCCTCGACGAAGGCCAGGCTCGCGGCCGGGTCGTTGAACGGCAGGTAGACCAGCGTCTTGATCCGGTCGTCCTGAGGGAGTAGTTCCTCGGTGAGCCAGCGGGTGTAGGCGCGGGCCAGCGCCACCTCCACCTCGGGCGCGGGATGCAGCGACAGGTGCAGCATCGGGGTCGGGAACATGACCGTGTAGTCGATGCCCATCATGTCCATCGACCAGATGGTTCTGACCACGTCGTCGTGGCGCTTGCTCGCGCCGAGGTCGTGCTGCGAGGCGAGCTGGTTGCGGCCGGCCCGGAGCACCCGGCCCGAGATCTCCTGGTGGCCGAGCTGGGCGGTGGTGATCGTGGTCGCGGCGGCCTTGCCGGAGCGCTGGGTCATCGCCCTGGCCCAGTCCCGGATCTGGTCGTCGTCGATGTACGGGATGATCTCGTCCCAGCGCCGGTCCTCGTAGTGGTGCGAGTCGACGTCGACGATGGTGAACTCGTGCAGGCGCCGCTCCTCGGCCTGGCGCTGGGCGTTGCCGAGCAGGTTCTCGATCTGGATCTGGCCCCTGTCGTACAGCTCGCGCATTCCTTCACTCCCCCGCCGTCTGCCAGGGCCGGCCGCCCCAGGTCTCCCAGAGGGCCAGCTCGAAGACCTCCAGGTTCACCGCGTGCAGCAGCGCGCTGGCCGCTCGGGCCGCGTCGGTGGCGGTCACCCGGTGGTCGGCGTCCAGCACCGGGACCGCCTGGCCGGACTCGACCAGCTGCCCGTACCCCCGCACCGCGCGCTCCATCAGCCGTCTGACCTCGTCGATGTCCGGCTCGGACTCAGTCGAGTACGACATAGACGTCCTCCCCCTCCACGGTGACCGGGTAGGAGCGCAGCCGCCGGCGCCGGTCGCCGCAGAACTCGCCGGTGCGCAGGTCGTACTCCCAGCCGTGCCACGGGCAGACCAGGTGCGGCTCGGACTCGTCGTAGCGCTCGCCCAGCGCCCGGCCGCCGGCGTCCACCACCGCCGTCATCAGCGGGAAGTAGCGACCCTCGCAGACCGGGCCGCCCTGGTGCAGGCACACGTTGCGGTAGGCGCGGAACTCGCCGTCCACCCGGAACACCCCGACCGCGTACCGCCCGTGCGGCACCAGCACGCGGTGCCCCTCGGCGAACTCGTGCACGGAGCCGACGCGGACCCGGACCGCCGCTTGAGTCATGAGGTTATAATTATCATATGTTTTGGCACGGCGCCGGCTGAGCGGGACGGGCGGATGCTGTCCCCCGAGATCACCGAGTCGCTGGCCGCCCGCCTGGGGCGGCCGGTGGTGGTGTTCGACACCGGGCTGCGACTGGTGGAGTTCAGCAGGCACGACGGCGACGTCGACCCGGCCCGCATCTCGATCATCCTGTCCCGACGGGGCTCGGCAAGGGCCAGCAAGCTGATCAAGGAATCCGGGGTGCGGCACGCCGAGGGGCCGGTGGTCATCCCCCGCGAGCCGACCACCGGCAGCCCGCCGAGGGTGGTCTTCCCGGTGCGGCGGGACGGCGAGCTGCTCGGCTACATCGTGTACGTCGACCCGGACGCCGGCGACGAGCCACCCGGCTGGCAGCGGCGGGTGTTGGCGGAGGCGAACGGTGAGTTCGCCGAGCTGTTGGCCCGGCACCGGCTCGGCCGGCCGGGTGGCGACCAGCGACGGATCGACGCCCTGCTGGGCGAGCTGTTGCGCGGTGATCACCAGGCCGGCGAGCGGCTGGTCGGCGAGGGGCACCTGCGCGCCTCGGACCGCTACACGGCGATGGTGCTGGCCGGCGCGCCGTCAGATTCGAGCGCCGAGACGCGCGCGCGGCTGGAGGGCTGTCTGGCCGAGCTGCTGTCGCTGTGCGCGGCCACGGCGTGCGGGACGGTGCTCGACGACCCTGTGGTCCAAGCGGTGCTGGTGCTGCCCCGGCCGGTCAAGGTCGAGCTGCTCGCCGCCCGGCTGACCGGCCCGGTCCGCGCCGGCGTCGGCGACCCGCGCCCCACCCTCGACCAGATCGCCGAGGCCGCGCGCGAGGCAGGGACGGCGGCCAGGGCGGCCTGGCTGGACCCGGCGTACGGCGCGCTGGCGAGCTGGCGCGACCTGGGCGTGGACCGGCTGCTGCTACGGCTGCCGCTCGAACACATGACCGTCCGCGACCTGCCCACCCCGGTGCAGCTGCTGCTCGCCGAGGAGGACAAGGGGCCGGACCTGTGGACCACCCTGGACTGCTACCTGGACACCGGCGGCGACGCCCAGGAGAGCGCGCGGCGGCTGGTGATCCACCGCAGCAGCATGTACTACCGCCTGGACCGGATCAAGAAGATCATCAACGTCGACCTGGCCGACGGGCGGGTGCGCAGCGAGCTGCACGTCGGGCTGCGGGTGGCCCGGCTGCTGGGCTACGGCCCGGTCAGGGTGGGCTCGGACGGCCACGGCGCGCGGGCCGCACCTCGTGCAGCTCAGGACCGGTGACCACCGTGTTGCGGATGGTGCCGATGCCCTCGACGGTCATCCGCACGGTGTCCCCGACCCGCAGCGGCGGCGGGTACCGCTCGCCCCGCCACCCCCACAGCTCGGCCAGGCAGCCTCCGCCGCAGGTGCCGGAGCCCAGGACGTCGCCGGGACGCACCCAGGTCCCCCGGCTGGCGTAGGCGACCAGCTCGGCGAACGTCCAGGCCATGTTCGCCAGGGTGTCGCCGCCGATCCTGGTGTCGTTGACGAACACCTCCATGGCCAGGTCGTAGCGTCCGTTCCGGTCACGCAGCTCGTCGCGGGTGACCAGGACCGGGCCGAGCGTGGTGGCGGTGTCCTTGCCCTTGGCCGGGCCCAGGCCGACGCGCATCTCGCGGGCCTGCAGGTCGCGGGCCGACCAGTCGTTGAGGATGGTGAACCCGGCGATGTGCCCGGCGGCCTCGTCCGGGGTCAGGTTGAACCCGGGCCGGCCGATCACGGCGGCCACCTCCAGCTCGAAGTCCAGCACCTCACAGCCAGGGGGCATCGGCACCGGCGCGCCGGAGCCGATCGCGGCGTGCGGGTTGGTGAAGTAGAACGCGGGCGCCTCGTACCACGCGTCCGGCACCTGCGCCGCCCCGGTGACCGAGCGCAGCGAGCCTGCGGTGTGCTGCTCGAACGTGATGAAGTCTCTGATCGTGGCGACGGGGAACGGCACCTCCAGCGGTGCCGTCTCGTCCCAGGGCAGCCGCTCGCCGACGCGCAGTGAACCGGTCGCCAGCGCCTCGAAGACGTCGGCCTCGCGATCCAGCAGGTCGATGTGGCCGTCGGTAACGATGCCGTACCGCCGCACGCCGTCGAGGCGCAGCGACCCGATCCGGCTCACGCCGCCTCCTCGAAGATCGCTACCGCCCGCGTCCAGCCGGCCGATGCTTTGTGGATCTTGACGGGGAGGCACGACACGTCGAACCCGTGAGCGGGCAGCGCCTCCAGGTTGTGCAGCTTCTCGATGTGGCAGTAGCCGATCTCGCGGCCGGCCCGGTGGCCCTCCCAGATGATGCTCGCGTCGCCCTCCTCGGCGTAGCGGCGGGCGGTGTGCACGAACGGGGCGTCCCAGCTCCAGGCGTCGGTGCCGGTCACCCGCACGCCCTGGCGCAGCAGGTGCAGCGTCGCGTCCCGGCCCATCCCGCAGCCCCTGCTCAGGTAGTCGTCGTGGCCGTAGCGCGCGCCCGCGCTGGTGTTGACCAGCACGATGTCCAGCGGCGCCAGCTCGTGGCCGATCCGCTCCAGCTCGACGTCGACGTCCTCCGGGGTCACCACGTACCCGTCGTCGAACCGCCGGAAGTCCAGCTTGACCCCGCGCTGGAAGCACCAGTCCAGCGGCACCTCGTCGATGGTGATCGCCCGCTTCCCGCCGTCCATCGTGGACGCGTAGTGGTACGGCGCGTCGAGGTGCGTGCCGTTGTGCGTGGACAGGCGGACGTGCTCCAGCGCCCACCCCTCCCGGTCGGGCAGGTCGTCGACGCCCGCGCCGGGGAAGAACCGCAGCACGTCGTCGCGGGTCTGCTCGTGGTCCAGGTAGTCGATCTCGGGCAGCAGCCCGGGCGGGTCGGACGCGATCCCCGCCCGCAGGGGCACCGACAGGTCAACGATTCGCCGCATCCACGGCTCCTTCCAGGGTGCTCGGTTGGGCATCGGGCTCGCGGGGCAGCAGGAAGGTGAGCAGGCCGGCGGCGGCGAAGAACCCGGCGCACACCAGCAGCCCGCCGCCCAGCCCGGTCACCGCCGCGAGCGCCGCCAGACCGAACGGCGCGAACGCCGACACCCCACGCCCGACATTGAAGCTGAACCCGGCGCCGGTGGTCCGCACCCGGGTCGGGAACAGCTCGCCGAGGTACGAGCCGAACAGCCCGGTGAACGCCGCGAAGAACGCGAACAGCGGCCCGAACCACATCAGCGCCGTCGGGTCCGAGGTCAGCGCGTACAGCGGCAGCGTCGCCGCCACCCCGAGCAGCGAGACGATGATCGCGGTGCGCCGCCCGATCCGGTCGGCGAGCATGCCGAACACGTTGTAGCCAAGGAACATCCCGAGGTTCAGCACCGTCATGTACACCGCGACCGTGCCCGCCGCGATGCCGCGCTCCGCGCTCAGGTACGTCGGCAGCCAGGTCGACCCGCCCCACCAGCCGGTCAGGGCCAGCGCGGCGACCAGCGTGGCCACCACCGTGCGCCCGCGCAGCCCGGGCACGAAGATCTCCCCGATCGACACCCGCCCGGTGTCGGCCCGCGCCGCGCGCTCCCGTTCCCACTCCCCCGACTCCGGGAACAGCAGCACCACCACCAGCACCGGCATCGCCACCGCCAGCCCCGCGACCAGGAACAACAGCCGCCAGCTCGGCAGGAACAGCCCGGACAGCACGGCGGCCACCGCTCCCCCCACCGGAAAGCTGCTCAGCACGAACGCCGCCGCCTTGCCGCGCGAGCGGCTCGGCCAGGTCTCCACCACGTACGCCGAGACCACGCTCCACACCCCGCCCAGCCCGAACCCGGCCACGAACCGCAGCACCAGGAACAGCGCGAACCCCGGCACCGCCGCCAGCGCCGCCGTGCACACCCCGAACGTGACCAGCGAGCCGACCAGCGCCGTGCGCCGCCCGAAGTTGTCCGACAGGTAGCCCACGCTGACGCTGGACAGCCCGATCCCGAGCAGCGTCGCGGTGGCGAGCAGGCCGCCCTGCGCGGGCGTCAGCCCCAGGTCCGCGCGGATCGCCGGCAGCGCCAGCGACAGCAGCAGGATCTCCAGCGCGTCGAACATGTACGCGAGGAAGCCCCCGCCCAGCACCACCCAGCGCGTGCGCACCATCGCCTCCACCGCCTCGGCCCGAGCCGGAACTGTACGAGCGTCCAGTCAAGAGCGTCAAGAGGCCGGCTGCACGGACGTCCAGTAGCCTCGCCGCCATGTCCCCCGCCGCGCGCGCGGCCGCCCCGGCGGCGACCGACCGGCGCGTCCGCATCCTGGACGCCGCCGAGCGGATCTTCGCCGAGCACGGCTACGACGGCGCCACGCTGCGCCAGGTCGCCTCGACGGCCGGGGTCCAGCTGTCGCTGCTCGGCTACCACTTCCCGTCGAAGCTGGCGCTCTACTCGGCGGTGTTCGAACGCCGCCAGTACGTCAACGAGCAGCGGCTGGAACGCCTGGAGACGCTCGGCGACCCGCGCGCGCCGGACGCGCTGGACCGGCTGGTCGCGGCGTTCATGGACCCGGTCATGGCGCTGCGCGAGCAGGGCACCTGGTACCGCCGCCTGGTGCTGCGCGAGGCCGCCGACCCGTCCAGCCCCCGGCGCCCGATCATCCGCGAGCTGTTCGACCCGATGGCCCGGCGGTTCATCGCCGCGCTGCGCGAGGTCCGCCCCGGCCGGCCGGAGGGTTGGTACGAGTGGAGCTACCTGTTCGCCGTCGGCGCCCTGACCCAGAGCGCGTCGGACGACCGCCTGGCCAACCTCACCGAGCACCCGGCCGCCGCCACCCCGAACGACGAGCTGCTGCGCGGCTTCGTCACGGCGGCCTGGCGCCACGGCTGAGCCGTCGGGTCAGACACCGTGTCGCACGGGGTGCGGGCGGATTTCGCACAACGAACCGGTGAGCCGGGCACTGCGGCGCGGTTAGCGTCCGGACATGGATGTGACCGGCGCGAGCGGGGCCCTGAGCGGCGAACGCTTTCGGGACAGCCTCGACGACGGCCGTGAGGTCTGGCTGAGCGGCGAGCGGGTGAAGAACGTCGGCGAGCACCCGGCGTTCCGGGGCGTGATCGACGAGTTCGCCCGGCTGTTCGACCTGCGCCTGACCGACCCGGCGGCGCGCGCGGCCACGCTGTACACCAGCGAGCGCACCGCGAACCCGGTGAGCCTGGCGTACTCGCTGCCCCGGACCCGCGAGGAGCTGCGGGCCAAGCTGGCGGCCACCGAGTGGTGGATGCGGGAGAGCTGGGGCCAGCTGGGCCGCTCCCCGGACTTTATGTCCAACGTGGTGGTCGGGCTCTACGACTACCGCGACGAGCTGGAGGCACACCGCCCGGGGTTCGGCGCTCACGCGGTCGACTATCACCGGTTCGCGTCCGAGCACGACCTGGTGCTCACCCACGCGCTCGGCGACCCGCAGATCGACCGGAGCGCCAGCCCGCTCGAACACCCCGACCTGGCCCTGCGGGTGGTCGGCGAGAACGACAACGGCGTGGTGATCAGGGGCGCGAAGCAGCTGGCCACGCTGGCGCCGTTCGCGCACGAGGTGATGGTCTACCTGAACGGGGTCTCCGCGCTGCGGGGGGCCGAGGAGTTCGTCATCTGGTTCGCGCTGCCGATGAACACCAAGGGGCTCAAGACGCTGTGCCGCGAGCCGCTGGGCGCGCACCGCACCGGGCACAGCCACCACCTGGCCAGCCGGTTCGACGAGCAGGACGCGATGTTGTTCTTCGACGACGTCGTGGTGCCGTGGGAGCGGGTGTTCCTGCTCGGCGACGGGCCGCTGGCGCTGCGCGGGCTGGGCCGGCTCAACGCGTGGAGCATGCAGAGCACGCACATCAGGCTGCACGAGCGGCTGCGGGTGTTCGTCTCGGTGGCGGCGCTGCTGGCGAACAGCATCGGGGTGGACGCGTTCCGGGGCATCCAGGAGGAGCTCGGCGAGATCATCTCCTACGCCGAGACGCTGCGCCTGGGCATCGCGGGCGCTGAGGCGGGAGCGGCGATGACCCCGGGCGGGCTGCTCGCGCCCGCGCCCAGCTACGGGCTGGCGTACTGGTCGGCGGGGGTGTCCGCGCGGGTCGTCGAGGTGCTGCGGCGGATCGGCGCGTCCGGGCTGATCATGCAGCCGTCCGAGGCGGACCTGGCCAACCCCGAGCTGCGGCCGTTCCTGGAGCGGTACATGCGCGGCCACGACATCGGCGTGGACCAGAAGTCGCGGCTGTTCCGGATCGCCTGGGAGCTGGTCGGCGACGGGTTCGGCTCGCGGCAGGAGCTGTACGAGTACCTGCACCGCGGCGACCCGGGCGCCGGCCGGACCCGGCTGCTGCGGATGTACGACCGCTCCGAGGCCGACGAGCGAGTCCGCCGGCTCATCTCCTCCCCGCTGTCGTAGGAGGCGTTACACATGATCATTGACGTACACGGCCACCTGACCGCGCCGGCCGAGCTGTACGCGTGGAAGGCGAACCTGCTCTCCCACCGGGGCGCGCACGGCAGGGGCAGCCCCCGGATCAGCGACGACGCGCTGCGGGCCGCCCAGTTCGAGCCGAACCCCGCGTTCGGCAACGCCTCGCACGTCGAGCACCTGGACGGAGCGGGCGTGGACGTCCAGCTGATCTCGCCCCGGCCGTACCAGATGATGCACTCCGAGCAGGGCACCCTGGTGCGCTGGTTCATCGAGGAGACCAACGACGTCATCCACCGGGTCGGCACGCTCTTTCCCGACCGGTTCCGAGGCCTGGCCGGGCTGCCGCAGAGCCCGGAGCTTCCCGTCTCCGAGTGGGCGGCGGAACTGAGAAGGACGGTCACCGAGCTGGGGTTCGTCGGCTGCCTGCTCAACCCGGACCCGTGCGAGGGCACCTCGGTGCCGCCCGCGCTGGGCGAGCGGTACTGGTACCCGCTGTACGAGGCGCTGTGCGAGCTGGACGTGCCGGCGGTGATCCACGCCGCCGGCTGCCGGCCGCCCACCCGCGAGACGTACAGCCTGCACTTCATCCAGGAGGAGACGGTCGCGGTCTGGAGCCTGCTGTCCTCGACGGTCATGCGCGACTTCCCGGAGCTGAAGATCGTGGTCTCGCACGGCGGCGGGGCCATCCCGTACCAGGTGGGTCGGTTCCTGCCGTCCGGGGTGCGCTCCGGCGGCGAGCCGTACCTGGACAGGCTGCGCCGGCTGTGGTTCGACACCTGCCTGTACACCCGGGACGCGATCGAGCTGCTGATCCGGACGGTGGGCGTGGACAGGTGCCTGTTCGGCACCGAGAAGCCGGGCACCGGCTCGCAGCGCGACCCGGCGACCGGGCGGTGGTTCGACGACATCCACCTGCTCATCCGCGACATCGACTGGCTGGACGAGGACGCGCGGCGGACCCTGTTCGAGGACAACGCCCGGAAGCTGTTCGGGCTCTGACGCGGGGGTGGTCATGGCAGACCTGGTGGCGCGGCTGCGGGCGGTGGACAGCTGCGCGGTGTCGGACGCGCTCGACACGCTGGGGCGGCCGGGCGCGGTGCTCGGGCTGGCGCCGGTGTGGCCGTCGGGGGGCACGGTGGTCGGGCGGGCGCGGACGGTGGTGGCCGGGCCGAGGGCCGGTGGCGGGCCGGGCACGCACATCGCCAGCCCGGTGGTCGACTCGGCGGCCCCGGACGACGTGATCGTGATCGACAACCACGGCCGGACCGACGTGTCGTGCTGGGGCGGGCTGCTCGCGATGGCGGCCGCCCGGCGCGGGGTTGCGGGGGTGGTGGTGGACGGCGCCTGCCGGGACGTGCCGGACTGCGTGGACGCCGGCCTGCCGGTGTTCTCCCGGGCGGTGGTCCCGGTCAGCGCGCGCGGACGGATCGTGCAGCGCGACATGGACGTCCCGATCCAGGTGGCCGGGGTGCTGGTGAGCCCTGGCGACCTGGTGGTGGCGGACCGCAACGGCGTGGTGTTCGTGGCCGCCGAGGGCGCCGGCGAGGTGGTCGAGCTGGCCGAGCGGATCGTCGCGCGGGAACGTTCGATGGCCGAGGCGGTCGCGGCCGGGCGGCCGGTCAGCGAGGTCATGCACGACACGCGCTTCCCGAAGGTGGGACAGTCATGACGATCGACCCCCGGTTCGCGGACGTGTCCACCGCGAGCGTGTCCGACGCGCTGGACCGGCTGGGGCGCGCCGGCGGGCTGCCCGGGCTGGGGCCGCTGGCGGGAGGGCAGCGGCTGCTCGGGCGGGCGTACACGGTCCGCTACCGCCCGGCCGGCGACCCGCCGGGGACCGTGGGCGACTACCTCGACGAGGTGCCGCGCGGCGCCGTGGTGGTGCTGGCCAACGACGGGCTCACCGACCGCACCGTCTGGGGCGACATCCTCACCGCCGTGGCCCACCACCGGGGCGTGGCCGGCACCGTGATCGACGGGGTGTGCCGGGACGTGCGCCGAGCCCTGGACCTGGGCTACCCGATCTACAGCCGGGGCCGGTTCATGCGCACCGGCAAGGACCGGGTGGAGGTGGCCGCCGTGCAGGAGCCGGTGGGGGTCGCGGGCGTCCAGGTCCGGCCCGGCGACCTGCTGGTCGGGGACGACGACGGCGTGGTGCTGGTCCCGGCCGAGGTGGAGGCGGACGTGCTGGCGGTGGCGTTGGAGATCGCCGAGCGGGAGGCCGGCATCCTGGCCCGGGCACTCGGCGGCAGCTCGCTGGCCCAGGCGCGCGCCGCCTTCGGCTACCACGGCCTGCAGCGCGGGCCGGACCGGTGAGCACGCCGCCGCCGTCGCAAGGCGGTTCCGCGGAACCGCTTTTCCCGGCCGGACGCGGCGGATGAGCGCCGACCGCGACCCGACCGGGCGGTTCAAGCGCGCCGCCGGCCGGTTCGCGTCCGGGGTGACGGTGGTGGCCACCCGCAACGGCCGGCACCTCTACGGCATCACCTGCTCGTCGTTCCAGTCCCTGTCGCTGGACCCGCTGCTGGTCACCGTGTCGGTGAACGCCGCCAGCCCGTTCCTGGCCGAGGTGCGCGCGTCCGGGCACTTCGCGGTGAGCGTGCTCGCGTCCGACCAGCAGCGGGTGTCCCGGTACTTCGCCACCCCGGGCCGGGGCCGCGCCCGCGACCGGTTCCCCGGCGTCCCGACCGAGGTGGTGCAGACCGGGTCGCCGGTGGTCGGCGGCTGCCTGAGCTGGTTCGACGCCGCGCTGCACGCCCTGCTGCCCGGCGGCGACCACCAGATACTGATCGGCGAGGTCGTCGCGGCGGGCGGGCGCGACGGCGAGCCGCTGCTCTACTGGGCGGGCGGCTACCACCGGCTACGGGCACGCACCTGACTCACGGCGGAGGGCTGTACATGAGTCCGGCTGAGCGATGGCAGGCCGGAGGTCTGCCTGAGCGCCGGACCCTGCGCCGGGCCTACGAGACCCGGGAGATCGACGCGACGGCGCGCGACCGCCGGAGGCGGTCTCGATGGACAGCCCGACATTCAACAAAACACGGAGTGGACGATGGCAGAGGTCCAGATCGGCGGCTTGAGGAAACTGTTCGACGGGCACGCCGCCGTCGACGGCATCGACCTGAGGATCGAGGACGGCGAGTTCGTGGTGCTGCTCGGGCCCAGCGGGTGCGGCAAGACCACCACGCTGCGCTGCCTGGCCGGGCTGGAGGAGCCGACGGCCGGTGAGGTCCGGATCGGCGGCCAGGCCGTGTCCGACGCCGCCCGGGGCGTGTTCGTCCGGCCGGAGAAGCGCAAGGTCGGCATGGTGTTCCAGAGCTACGCGCTGTGGCCGCACATGACCGTGTTCGGCAACGTGGCCTACCCGCTGCGGCTGGCCGGGCTGCCCAGGCGCGACATCGCGGCCAGGGTGGCGGAGATCCTGGAACAGGTGGACCTGGCCGGGCGCGGCGAGCACCTGGCCACCACGCTGTCCGGCGGGCAGCAGCAGCGGGTGGCGCTGGCCAGGGCGATGGTGGCGCGGCCGAGGCTGGTGTTCTTCGACGAGCCGCTGTCCAACCTGGACGCCCGGCTGCGCTACACGATGCGCCAGCAGATCCGCTCGCTGCACGACGCCTACGGCATGACCTCGGTGTACGTCACGCACGACCAGGACGAGGCGATCGCGCTGGCCGACCGGGTGGTGGTGATGGACAGGGGCCGGATCGTGCAGGTCGGCGGCCCGCGCGAGCTCTACACCCGGCCCGCCACGCCGTTCGTGGCCGACTTCCTGGGCTACCAGAACCTGTGGGACGGCGCCGTGACCGCTCACGACACGACAACGGTGACCGTCCGTGTCCACGACCACACCCTGGACGTCCGCGCCCCCGCCCCGCCCGCGCCGCTCACCCCCGGCGACCGGGTGACGCTCGCGTTCCGCGCCGCGCACGTGCGGCTCAACCCCGCCGGCCCGGACCGGCGCAACACCGCGCTGAAGGGCACCGTGCGGCGCTCGACCTACCTGGGCAGCGCGGTGAACCTGCTGGTCGACCTGGACGGGCTGGGGCTGCGGGCGCGCCTGGACGAGGTGGAGCTGGCCCGCCTCGGCCAGTGCCCGCCCCGGGTGGGCGAGCCGGTCGCGCTGGAGCTGGCCACCGAGCACGTCGTGGTGCTGCCCGGGGCGGCGCGGGAGGTATAAACGCCCGGGTGCGGTTCGGGATCCTCGGGCCCCTGCTGGTGACCGGGGGCGACGGCGCGCCCGTCACGCTCGGCAGCCGGAAGGCCCGGGCGCTGGTCGCCCTGCTGGTGCTGGACGCGGGCCGGGTGGTGACCGTGGACCGGCTGCTGCACGCGGTGTACGGCGGCGCGCCGCCGGCCGGGGCGGCGAACGCGCTGCAGGCGCATGTGTCGCGGATCCGCCGGCGGCTGGGGGCGGACGCGGCGCTGGTGGAGTTCCACCCCGGCGGCTACCGGCTCGCGGTGCGCCCCGAGGAGGTCGACGCGCACGAGTTCGCGCGCCTGGCCGACGCCGGCCGCGAGGCGCTGGCCGGGGGCGAGCACGCCGCCGCGGCGGACCGGCTGCGCACGGCGCTCGGGCTGTGGCGCGGGCGCGCGCTGGCCGATCTGGACGACGCCCCTGGGGTGGCCGCCGAGCTGGACGAGCGGTGGGTCGAGGCGTCGGAGGACCTGGTCGACGCCGAGCTGGCGCTGGGCTCGGCGGACGGGCTGGTGGCGCGGCTGCGCGCGATGGTCGCGGCACACCCGTTGCGGGAGCGGCCGAGGGCGCTGCTGGTGCGGGCGCTGGCCGCCCAGGGGCGGGACGCGGAGGCGCTGGCCGCGTTCGAGGAGGCCAGGGCGACGCTGGCCGACGAGCTCGGCGCCGACCCCTCGCCCGAGCTGCGCCGCGCCCACCTCGACGTGCTCGCACAGGCCGGTGGCCCTAGGCCGAGGCCGCTGCCACAGTGGCCGAACGCGTTCGTCGGCCGGGAGCGCGAGCTGGACGAGCTGGCGTCCGCGCTGAAAGCCCACCGGCTGGTGACGGTGACCGGCCCCGGCGGCATCGGCAAGACCCGGCTGGCCGTGGCGGGCGCCCGCCGGCACCCGGGGCCGGCCCGTTTCGCCGACCTGAGCCCCGTGACCGAGCCCGAGGGCGTCATCGCGGCGCTGCGGTCCGCGCTCGGGCTGCGCGATGACGACGGGCCTCACCTCGCGCACGTACGAGCCGCGCTCGCCGAGGGGCCGAGCCTGCTCGTCCTGGACAACTGCGAACACGTCGTCGAGGCGGCCGCCGAGGTCGTGCACCGGCTGCTGGCCGGCTGCCCGGAGCTGCGGGTGCTGGCGACCAGCCGAGAGCCGCTGGCCATCGACGGCGAGGCCCCGTTCGCGGTCCCCACGCTGCCGGTACCGGCGGCGGTCGCCCTGTTCGCGTCCAGGTCCGGTCTGGCCAGCGCCCCCGACACCGCCTCCGACACCGGCTCCGACACCGCCTCCGGCGAGACCATGGCCCGCATCTGCGCCGCCCTGGACGGCCTGCCGCTGGCCATCGAGCTGGCGGCGGCCCGCGCCCGCGCGCTCCCGCTGGACGAGCTGGCGCGCCGCCTGGACGACCGTTTCACGCTGCTGTCCCGGAAACGGCGGGCGGCGGCCCCGGCCCGGCACGCCACGCTGCACGCCGTCGTGGCGTGGAGCTGGGAGCTGCTGGACGACGGCGAGCGGGCCACCCTGAGCAGGCTCAGCGTGTTCGCCGGCGGCGCCACCGTGGCGGCGGTGGAGCGGGTGTGCGGGCCGCCGGACCCGGTGCCGGCGCTGGCCTCGCTGGTGGACAGGTCGCTGGTCCAGCTCGCCGACGGGCGCTACCGGATGCTGGAGACGATCCGGCTGTTCGCGGCCCGGCTGCTGGACGCCGACGAGGCCGAACGGCTGCGCCGAGGGCACGCCGAACACCACCTCGCCCTGGCCAACCGGGCCGACCCCCGGCTGCGCGGCGGCGACCAGCTGGAGTGGCTGGCTCGCCTGGACGCCGAGCTGGACAACCTGCGCGCGGCCCTGCGCTGGGCGGTGGCGAACGACCCGGTGCTGGCGCTGCGGCTGTGCGGCGCGCTGGCCATGTACTGGTGGCTGCGCGGGCACGGCTGCGAGGCCGGGGCCACCTGCGCCGAGCTGGCAAACCGGATCGGCCCGCGCCCGCCCGAGAGCCTGGCCGAGGAGTACGCGCTGTGCGTGCTCACCGCCGCCGGCGCCGGCGCCGACCTCGGCGAGCACCTGGACGCGCTCAACTCGCTGGCCGCGACCTGGACCGAACCGCCCCGCCAGCCCATGCTCACGGTGCTCTGGGCGCGCCTGGCCGGCCCGCGCCCGGACGGGCGCCTGGCGCCGCCCCCGGACGCGCTGCTGGACTCCGACCCGTGGAACCACGCGCTGCGCCCGCTCTCCGACGGGCTGCGCGCGCTGCACCTGGGCCGCGCCGACGACGCCGAGCGCGCCCTGCGCCGCGCGCTGGAGCGCTTCCGGGTGCTCGGCGAGCGCTGGGGGCTGGTCAAGACGCTGGCCGAGCTGGCGGAGCTGACCGGCTGGCGCGGCCGGCGGGACCAGGCGCTGGCCTACCTGGACGAGGCCGTCGAGCTGTCCGTCCAGCTCGGCGCCCCGGAGGACACCGCCGAGCTGCTCTGCCGCCGCGCCGAATGGCACGCCCGCTCCGGCACCGAGCGTGACGCCGAGAACGACCTGCGCCGCGCGCTGGCGATCGCCGCGCGGACCGGCGCCGCCGCCCGGGTGGCCCGCGCGCACGGCGGCCTTGCCGAGCTGGCCAGGCTGCGCGGCGACCTGGCCACCGCCCGCGCCGAGGCCGCCCGCGCCCTCGCCGACACCCCGGCGCCCGGGATACGCCCGCCCGAGGCGCACCCGCGCGCGCTGGTCACGCTCGGTCTGGTCGCGGCGGCGGTCGGCGAGCTGGACGAGGCGGCGGACCGCCTCCGCGGGGCCCTGGACGGCCGGCACGCGCTGATCGCGGCCACCGCGACCGAGGCGGTGGCGGGCCTCGCGGTAGCCAGAAACGAGCACCGCGACGCCGCGAGGCTGCTCGGCGCGGCGGTGGCGCTGCGCGGGCTGCCGGTCGACGGCGACCCGACGGTGGCGCGGGTGGCCGGCGCCGTGCGCGGGCGCCTGGACGGCGCGAGCTTCGACGACCTCTACCGGGCCGGCGCCTCGCTCACCCAGGACCAGGCGCTGACGCTGGCCGCCCGCGCCTGTCAGTGATCGGTCAGCGCCGGCCCGCACGCTGGGCGCCATGAGACGAACTGTGCTGTCCGTGCTCGGCGCGCTGGTGCTGGCCTCCTGCTCGGTCGCGCCCGGCGAGGGGGCCGGGGACCTGGCGGCGGACCCGGCGGCGGACCCGGTGGCGGGGCTGGAGCGCGGGGCGCACCCGATCCGCTCCACCGAACCCGGCGGCGACGCCGACGACCTGGGCGCGTTCGGCGAGATGGTCGGCGGCGCCACGGTGGTCAGCGTCGGCGAGGCCACCCACAGCTCGCACGAGTTCGTCACCCTGCAACAGCGGCTGTTCGCGCACCTGGCCGCCGAGAAGGGCTTCGTCACGTTCGCCAGGGAGCTGAGCTGGAGCACCGGGGTGCGGCTCAACGACTACGTGCTGCGCGGCACCGGCGACCCGGGCGCGATCATGGACGACGAGTTCGACATGTACTACCAGTCGTTCGACAACCGCGAGATGCTCGGCCTCATCGAGTGGATGCGCGCCTACAACGCCGGCCACCAGAAGAAGGTCCAGTTCATGGGCAGTGACCTGGCCTACCCGGGCCAGGTGCTGTTCGACAGGGTGGGACGCTACGTCGCCCGCTGGCACCCGGACCTCACCGCCCGCATCGACCAGCTCTACAACGGCCTGGCCCCGGCGCCCGGGATGTCGCTGAACGACTACTTCGGCTCCCAGGCGGCCAAGCCGCTGCCCGAACGGCAACGGATCGCCCGCGACGCCGACGCCGTGGTCGAGCTGCTGCGCGCGCGCCCGCGCATCCAGGACCCCGAGTACGCCTGGACCGTCCAGCACGCGAGGGCGCTGGCGCAGAGCGCGCACGGCTACTCCTTCGACACCAGGACGCCACAGGGCCAGGCCGACGCGGGCGCCTACCGTGACCAGATCATGGCCGAGAACATCGCGTGGTGGCGCGAGCGCGTACCCGGCAAGATCATGATCTCGAACATGACGGCACACGCCAGCTACGAACCCATCGACCCGGCCGCCCCGCGCCGGACGGTGAGCGGCTGGCTGCGCGAGCGCCTCGGCGACACGTTCGTCACCGTCGGCACCAGCTTCCACCACGGCGGGTTCAACGCCGGCGACCCCAAGGAGCACTACCAGGCGTTCACCGTGGGCGACCCCGGCCCCGACCACAACGAGCACACCCTGGACCAGGTGAGCCACCGGAACTACGTCGTCGACCTGCGCGCCGTCCCCGCCGGCGCCCGGAGCTGGCTGGCCCAGGCCCGGCCGACCCGCAACGTCGGCGGCCACTACAACCAGGCCAAGCCCAACGCCGGCGACCTGGACGTGGCCCTCGGCCGCTCCTACGACATCCTCATCCACCTGCACGAGGTCCGGCCGACGGCGCTGCGGTTCTCCTAGGTCTCGGGTTCGAAGGTGTAGCCCGTGCCGGCGCGGGTGACGCGCCCGGGGCGGGGGTACGCGAAGTGGGCGGGGAGCATCGGGGCGGCGGTCGCTGCGAGGCGGTCGAGCAGGGCGCGGCGGGTCCGGGCCGCGGCGGCGGGGTCCACGCAGTAGCGGGTGCTCCAGTCCGGGCGCAGCAGCTGCAGCGGGTGGTGCAGCGCGTCGCCGAGCAGCCAGAGGTCGGACTCCGAGCCGGTGACGTGCACGCAGACGTTGCCGGGCGTGTGGCCGAAGGCGGGCACCAGGCGGATCCGGTTGCCGATGGCGGCGTTGGGCGCGGTCAGGCGCAGCAGGCCGCGCTCGCGCAGCGGGTGCACGCTGTCGGCCAGGTAGTCGCCGGTGCGGTGCATCGCGGCGGCGCCGGCCGGGCCGGTCCAGTAGTCGTACTCGCGGGCGGTGACGTGGTGGCGGGCGCGGGCGAACACCGGCTCCCAGGCCGGGCCGGCGCGGCGGGTGGCCCAGCCGACGTGGTCCACGTGCAGGTGGGTGAGGACCACGTCGGTGACGTCGTCGGGGTCGAGGCCGATCGAGCCCGCCGCGTCCAGCCAGCCCGTGTGCTGGTCGTCGAACTCGGGGCGCCGGCGGGGCTTGGCGTCGCCGACGCAGGCGTCCACCAGCACCGTCCGGTCCGGGGCACGCACCAGGAAGGCCCGGATGGCGTACACCAGCCGGTCGGCGCCGGTGTCGTACCACGGCTCGGCGAAACACCAGCCGGAGCGGTCGCCGGCCAGCCGGGGGAAGAACTCCTCGGGTTCGATCAGCAGCCGGGGGTTCTCCACCAGCGGGACGACCGTGACGTCACCCAGGTCATACACGGTGGGTACGCAACCACAGCGCGGCGGCGGCGCCGACGGCGGCCACCACCGGGATCGCGGTGAGCGCGATGATGTTCTGCCCGGACAGGGCGAGCGCGAGCAGGATGCCGGCCACGCCGGGGCCCACGATCGAGCCCACCCGGCCCAGCGCGGCCGCCCAGCCGACGCCGGTGGTGCGCGCCCCGGTCGGGTAGAGGGCCACCGCGAGCGCGAGCTGGCCGATCTGGCCGGCGGTCACGCCCGCGCCGGCGCCGCCGAGCACGAGCAGCAGCGCCAGCCCGTCGAGCCCGGCCCGCGAGGCGACCACCATGCACACCGCGGCCAGCGCCGGCATCAGCACCAGCGCGCGGGTGACGCCGATGCGCGCGGCCAGCGGGATCAGCACGATGCCGCCGAGCACGCCGCCCAGGTGCACGAACGCCAGCCCGAGCGGGGCCTGGCTGGCCGAGAAGCCGTACCCGGTCAGGAACGTCGGCACCCAGGAGGTCAGCGTGTACGCCGCCACGAAGACCAGGAACGCGAACGCCCACAGCAGCGCGGTGTTGGTCCGCAGCGCGGGCGCGAACAGCCGGCCGACCCTGGCCTCGTCCCTGGCCCGGTCCCTGGCCGCCTCCCGGTCCGGGCCGGTGGCCGCCGGGGGTTCGGGCAGCCAGCGCGCCATCAGCAGGGCCAGCACGACCGGGGCCAGACCGCCGATCCAGAACACCCCGGCGGTGCCCACGGTGCTGATCAACGGCCCGCCGACGAACCCGCCCAGGGTGCCGCCGGAGGCCAGCCCGAGCGTCACCGTGACCGAGACCAGCTCGCGGCGCCGCGCCGGGCTCTGGTCCGCGGACAGCGACACCGCGACCGGCAGCACCACGCCCAGACCGAGCCCGGTGACCAGCCGCACCACGCTGAGCGCCGCGATCGAGTGCACCGCCGGCAGCAGCACCGCCGTGCACAGCGTGCCCACCGCGAACACCAGCACGCCGCCGACCAGCAGCCGCCGCCGGCCGAACCGGGCGCCCAGCGCCCCGCAGCCCAGGTACCCGACCACCACCCCGATGTTCGTGAGCACCAGCGGGAAGGTGAACGCGGCCGGCGCCATCGCCCACTGCCTGGCCAGGGTGGGCACCGCGAACGCCAGCGACGCCGTGTCGAAGCCGTCCAACAGCACGGCCAGGAACGACAGCGCGACCACCCGCCAGGGCACGGTGGTCGGCTCGGTACGGGCGGCGGCGGGCGCGGGCTGGTCGGTGCTCACGGCCCGTCCCCGAACACGACGGCGCGGGCGGCGGCGAACAGCGGCGATGCCGGGTCGGCGAACGCGGCGGCGGTGGCGCGGTGGTCGGTGTGCCCGAGGTTGACGGTGGTGGCCGGCAGGTCGGCCTTGTCCAGCGCGTCGGCCAGCAGCCGGCCCTGTTCGGTGAGCAGCCTGTCGTCCTCGCTCTTCTTGTTCGGCTCCGGGTCGCCGTACGAGACGACCACCCCGGCCGGCGCGTGGGTGAGCCGCGCCACCGGGCTCAGCCGCTCCGCGTCCGCCTCGGCCAGCCCGCGAGTGCGCAGGTCCGCCGGCGCGCTCATGACCAGCGCGCCCCGTACCGAGCGGCCGGGTGCCCAGTCCGTCATGGTGACCATCGCCGCCAGGTGACCGCCCGCGGAGTGCCCGGCCACCGTGATCCTCTCCGGGTCACCGCCGTAACGGCGCGCGTTCGTACCGACCCAGTCCACCGCACTCACCGCGTCGTCGACGGCGTCCGCGATGCTGTGCTCCGGCGTGAGCCGATACCCTGCGGACACGAACACCGCGCCGGCCTCGACCCACGGCTCGCCGAAGTGGTCGTAGAACGCCGGATGCCCCTCCCGCCACCGTCCGCCGTGAAAGTAGACGATCACCGGGCGCCCCGACCCGCCGGCGTCGTGCGGGTGGTAGACGTCCAGCAGCTGATGCGGGTCAGGCCCGTACTTGACGTCCACCTCGTGCGGAAACCGCTCCTGGACGCCGCGACGCCGCTCCAGCGCCTCGGTGTAGAACCCCTTCCAGTCCGGATGGTACAGCTCCGGGTTCTGGTAGGTGACGAATCCGCTCGGGTCGGCCGCCCGGGCCACGCTGCTGCTCACCAAGGTCCTCCACGGCTGTGTGTCGCGACCGTCACATGGTCGTCGACGCCGGGAGCCCGGACCAGTACCAATCCGGCGCACCTGGATGCCCATACCGGCATACCCGCCTGGCTCGCCGCATACCTACCGGTGCTGCCGCACACCCCGCACCATGCGCGACACCCCAGGAAGGTATGCGGTGCCCAGGTCAGTCGGCGGCGGCCCAGGACTCCAGCATGGAGCGGGCTATCGAGACGGGGCCTGGGAGGAGGACCCTGCGCCGGTCGGTGTCGCCGGCGCGGGCGGCCCAGTCGCCGGCCTCCAGGGCGGCGCGCAGCTCGTCGCGGGTCAGCCAGAAGGCCTCGGCGATCTCGCCGTCGGCGGGGTGCAGCGGCTCGGACGGGTCGGCCACGGCGGAGAAGCCGATCATGATCGAGCGCGGGAACGGCCAGGCCTGGCTGCCGAGGTAGCGGATGTCGGAGACCCGCACCCCGACCTCCTCGTGGATCTCCCGCGCCACGCAGGCCTCCAGCGACTCGCCGGCCTCGACGAAACCGGCCAGCACCGAGTACCGCCCCGCCGGCCACACCGGCTGGCGGGCCAGCAGCAGCCGCGCCGAGCCGCCCGCGCCGCCGTCGTGGACCAGGCAGATGATCGCCGGGTCGGTGCGCGGGTACTCCTCGTGCCCGCACCTGGTGCAGACCCGCAGCCAGCCGGCGTTGCGCGGCTCGGTCGGCGAGCCGCAGCGCGCGCAGAAGCCGGCGTTGTCGTGCCAGCCCAGCGTCGCGACGGCGGTCACCATCAGGCCGGCGCCGGTGGCGTCCAGGTCCGCGCCACGCGCGCGGAGATCCTGCCAGGCCGCCGGGTCGTCGCCATCGACAAGGGACGGGCGCCCGCGCACCGCCCAGTAGGCGACCCCGGCCTGCTCGCCGAGGAACACCGCGCCGGGCGGCGGCGCGTCACCGAACTCGGGGCCGCGCTTGGTGAGCAGCTCGTGCCCGCCGGCCTCGATGGGGGTGCGGCCCTTCTCGTCCACCACCAGCACCCGGGCGCCGCGCCAGCCGGCGGCCAGCCGGGCGGCGTCGGTGCGCAGCGGCTCCTCGCGGTCCACCGTGGAGCGGGACAGCCTGGGCGGTTCGAGCAGGCCGAAGCCGCCCAGCGCGGACGAGCAGGTCAAGGCAGCTCGACCCCGCCGAGCGCGCGCAACCCGGAGCCGACGGCCGAGGCGTCCCCGACCACCACGCCGGTGAACGCGGTGGGGGTGAAGAACTCGGCGGCGGCCCGCGCCACCTGCTCGGGCGTGACCGCTTCCAGGCGAGCGGGGTGCGCCCGCAGCCATTGCGCGTCCAGGCCCACCCCGGCCAGCGCGGCCAGGGTGGCCGCCAGCCCGGGCTGGCTGTCCAGCGAGATCAGCAGCGAGCCGATCGCGTAGCGGCGGGCCGACTCCACCTCGGCGTCGGTGGGGGGCACGGCGGAGAGCCTGGCCAGCTCGTAGCGGGTCTCCAGCAGGGCGGCGGCGGTGACGTCGGTGGCCACGTCGGTCTCCACCAGCAGCGTCGCCCCGGACGGGGTGAACTCCAGGTAGGACGACGCGGAGTAGGTGTAGCCCTTGTCCTCGCGGATGTTCTCCACCAGGCGCGAGGAGAAGTAGCCGCCGAGCACCAGGTTGGCCAGTTGGACCGCGGGGTAGCTCGGGTCGGTGCGGGGTACGGCGGCCGCCGAGAGGCGAAGTTGGGACTGCACGGACCCCGGGCGGTCGACCAGCAGCAGGTCACGGCCGGTCAGGGTGGGCAGCGGCGGCAGCTCGGCGGCGGTGCCGGACGGCGCCCAGGCGGCCAGTTTGTCGGCCACGGTGGCGATCGCGCGCTCCGGCTCCACGTCGCCGACCAGCACCAGCGTCGAGCCGGCCGGCAGCACGGCGGCGCGGTGCAGCTCCCGGGCGTCCGTCGAGGCCACGGCTGCGACATCTTCGGCGAGCGGCATCTCGCGCGACGCCGGGTGGTCGCCGTAGCGGCGGCGCTGCAGTGCCTCCCTGGCCACCGTGCGCGGCTGCGAGCGGGCCACCGCGATCCGCTCCACCAGCCGCTCGCGCTCGCGGTCGAAGTCACCGTCCGGGTAGGCCGGCGCGACCAGCAGGTCGGCCAGCACGTCCAGCAGCGCGGGTAGCCCGCCGGCCAGCGCGCTGCCCGAGACCAGCAGCCGCTCCGGGTCCACCCCGGCGGCCAGCTCGCCGCCGATGTTGGCCAGCTCGTCGTCGATCTCCACCCGGCTGCGCCCCGCCGTGCCGGTGAGCAGCGCGGAGGCCACCATCTCGGCGCGGGCCGGATGGGTGGGCTCGGCCCCGGCGAACGGGATGCGCAGCCGCAGCTCCACGGTCGGCACCGTGCGCCTGGCCACCGCGATCACCCGCAGCCCGTTCGGCAGCGTGCGGTCCGCCAGGTCCAGGTCGGGCACCGTGCGCTGCGCGCCCAGCGGGGGCAGCGGGCGCGGCCCGGTCTCGGTGTGCCCGATCTGCTCGGCGCCTCGGTGGCCGCCGGCGCCGTTGCGCCCGGTCGTCCCGGCCGTGACAGTCACTGTGCTTCCCCGTTTCCGTTGCTTGCGGGTTCGACCACCAGGATCGCCCGGCCGTGCCCGCGCAGCCGGCCGGCCGCCTCGGCCACCTGGGCCGGGGTGACGGCCGCAATCCGGGCGGGCAGCTCGGCGGCCAGCTCGGCGCGACCGTAGAGCAGCTCGCGGGCGCCCAGCGCGAGCAGCCGGCTCATCACCCGGTCCTGCTCGTGGTACAGCGAGGCCGCCCAGCGCGCCGAGATCCGGGCCAGCTCGTGCTCGCCCGGCCCGTCGGTGGCCAGCCGGTCCAGCTCCTCGTCCACCGCGCGGGTCACCCGGTCCGGGTCGACGGTGGCCGGGTGCACGGCGGTCACCGTGAAGGTGTCCGGGTCGCGCGCGTCCAGCGGGGCGCCGAACAGCCCGCAGCCGGCGGAGATGTCGGTGACGATGCCCTCGCCGTAGACCAGCCGCTCCTGCAGCCGGGCCGCCTCGCCGTCGGTGAGCACCGAGCCGAGCAGCGTGTGCGCCAGGTAGCCGTCCAGGTCGGTGTCCGGGTCGGGCAGCCGGTAGCCCAGCGCGAGCGCGGGCAGCGGGGCGTGCGCGTCGGGCACGGACTGGCGCCGCTCGGTGCCCGGCAGCGGCTCGGCGAACGAAGGACGGGCCGGCACCGGGCGCTCCGGGATGTCCCCGAAGTGCTTCTCCACCAGCGCGGTGGTCTCGTCAACCGACAGGTCGCCGGCGATCGTGAGCACCGCGTTTCCCGGCGCGTAGTAGCCGTCGAAGAACGCGGCGGCGTCGTCCAGGGTGGCCTGCTCCAGCTCGGAGAAGTCGCCGTAGCCGTTGTGCGCGTTCGGGAACGTGTCGTAGAGCACCGGCGGCAGCAGGATCCACGGGAACCCGCCGTAGGGCCGGCTCAGCACGTTGAGCCGGATCTCCTCCTTGACCACGTCGACCTGGTTGCGCAGGTTCTCCTCGGTCAGCCGGGGCGCGCGCAGCCGGTCGGCCTCCATGAACAGCGCGCGTTCCAGCGCGGCGGCCGGCAGCACCTCGAAGTAGTCGGTGTAGTCCGGGTGGGTGGAGCCGTTGAACACCCCGCCGGAGCCCTGCACGTGCCGGAAGTGCGCCAGCTTCTCCAGGCTCTCGCTGCCCTGGAACATCAGGTGCTCGAACAGGTGCGCGAACCCGGTCCGGCCCTCCGGCTCGGAGCGGAAGCCCACGTCCACGTGGACCGACACCGCCACCACCGGGGTGCTGGCGTCCGGCGCGAGCAGCACCCGCAGGCCGTTGGGCAGGGTGAACCTGTGCAGCTCGGGCACGGTCGGGCGGCCGAGGTCGGTCAGCGGCCCCATGGGTGACGTGGCGGAAGACACTCCCCGACCCTAACGCGCGTCGGCGACGGCCGTGGCGGTACCGCCGGTGACGGCGACCAGCTCGTCGAACGTCGTTGGAAAGACCGCGTGCGGGACGCCGCCCGCCGCCCAGATCTCGTCGTGGTCGGCCAGCGCGACGTCCACCACGGTGCGCAGCTTTGCGGGGTGTCCGACCGGCGCCACCCCGCCGATCACCTGGCCGGTGGCGGCCCTGACGAACTTCGGGTCCGCCCTGCTGATCGTGCGCAGGCCCAGCTCGGCGGCCAGCTTGTCGGTGTCCACCCGGTGCGCGCCGGACGCGAGCACCAGCAGCGGCTGGTCTTGATCCGTCCGGAACACCAGGGAGTTCGCGATCTGGCCGACCTGGATGCCGAGCGCGTCGGCGGCGGCCTGCGCGGTGCTGACCGCGTCCGGGAGCACCCGCATCCGCTCGATGCTGCCCTCGGCCGCGCCGCCGGCACGCAACGCGGCCACCACTGCCTGGATGTTCGGATGGTCTGGTGGTGGAGTCACCAGACCATCCGATCACATCTCGTCAACGTGGTTTGGTTCGGTGTTACTTCGGCAGGGTGCGCAGCGAGCTGGCCTTGAGGGTGGCGCCGTTGTCGGCGATCACGCCGCGCACGTCCACCCGGTCGCCGGCCTTGGGCTTGTTGGTCACCCCGGAGACGTCCACCGCCTGGGTCAGGCCGTCCGGCCTGGTCACGGTGGCGCGGTCGCCTTCGAGCGCGGTGACGGTGCCGAACGCGCGGGCCGGCGGCACGAAGACGCCGACCGCCGTGTTCGCGTCCCGCACCCTGACCAGCACCCGGTCGCCGGGCTTGAGGTCGGCCACCGAGTGCCGCTGCTCGCCGGCCACCCTGGTCCGGTCGCTGGTGGTGACGGTGACCGGGCCGCCGCCGTCGGTGTTCACCACCAGGCTCGGGCCGTTCACCGAGGCCACCGTGCCGGCCAGCCCCTGGCCACCGGGGCCGCCGTGACCACCAGGACCGCCGGGGCCGCCGCGCTCGTGCCGACCCCAGCCCGGGCCGTCGCCGAACTCGCCGCGCTCGCCCATCATCCACGGGCCGCCGCCGGGGCCGTCGTGCATCCGGCCGGCGCCCCAGTGGTCGCCGCGACCACCGTGCCACCCGGGGCCGCCGTCGTGCCAGCGCCCGGTGGCCCGGCCGGCCCCGAACGCCGCGAACAGCAGCAGCACGCCCAGCACCGCCGCGCCCGCGATCAGCCACGGCCGCCGGCGGCTGCCCCGACCGGACGGGCCGGAGGGGCCGGAAGGCGGCGGCGCGGCGGGCGGCGGTTCGGACGGTGTGGTTGTGCCCTCGCCCTCGCCGGCGGCCTTGCTCTCGCCGGGTTCCGACGTCGTCATCGTTGTCCTCCCTCGACATCGTGGGGCTCGTTGACCCCTCTGACATCGACGGTGCGCCCGGTTTCTGTGTGGGGGCTGAGGACGGCCGAACCCTTCAGCCGATCTTCAGCTTGTCCGCGCTGAACGCGGCAAAATGGGCAGGTGAACGAACGTGCCCGGGTGCTGGTGGTGGAGGACGCCGAGGCGATCCTGGCCGCCGTGGTGGCCGGCCTTGCCGACGCCGGCTTCGAGGCCACCGGCCGCCCCGACGGCCAGGGCCTGGAGCACGACCTGGCCACCTTCCGCCCGGACTTGGTGGTGCTGGACGTGATGCTGCCCGGCCGCGACGGGTTCGCCCTGCTCGACGTCGTACGCCGGCACAGTGCGGCAGGGGTGCTGCTGCTGACCGCCCGCGACGGCATCGACGACCGGCTGCGCGGCCTGCACGGCGGCGCGGACGACTACCTGGTCAAGCCGTTCGTGCTGGCCGAGCTGGTGGCGCGGGTGACGGCGGTGCTGCGCCGGATGGGCCGCACCCCGTCCACCGTGCAGGTCGGCGACCTGGTGTTGGACGGCGCGGCGGGCACCGTGATGCGCGGCGACCGGCCGATCGAGCTGACCGCCACCGAGCGCCGGCTGCTCGAACACCTGGCCGCGCACCGGGACCGGGTGCTCAGCAAGGCGCAGCTGCTCACCTCGGTGTGGGGCTACGAGGACTTCGACCCGAACCTGGTCGAGGTCTACATCTCCTCGCTGCGCCGCAAGCTCGGCGAGCCCCGCCTGCTGCACACCGTGCGCGGCATGGGCTACGTGCTGCGCACAGGGCCGTCATGACCGCTCCGCTGTCCACCGTGTCCCTGCGCCGGCGGGTGATCCTGTACAGCCTCGCCGTGCTCGCCGTGGTGTTGCTGCTGGTCGGCGCGCTGTCGCTGGTGTTCGTCGGGGTCCAGTCCCGGGCCGACCTGGCCGCTGGGCTGGCCACCCGCGCCGCCCAGGCCGACCAGCTGGCCAGGCAGGGCACCCCGCCGGCGACGATCGTGGAGCGGCTGGCCGGGCCGGCGGTCCGGGTCGGGCTGGTCGGCGCGGACGGGACGGTGTACGGCTCGCGCCCCGGCCCGGACCACGGCTGGCCAGGCGAGGACAGAGACGGCGACGGCGACCGGGGTCCGGAAGGCCCCCGCTACCGGGGCGGGCCGCCCGGGCACTACGGCCCGGTGGTGCGGCGCACCCTGGCCGACGGGTCGCGGCTGACCCTGGCCGGCGACGTCGGCGAGCTGGCCGCCATCCAGCGCCGGCTGAGCCGGTTGCTGTTGCTGCTCGGCATCGGCGGGCTGGCGGCGGCCGGGCTGGCGCTGCTGGCCACCACCCGGGTGGCGCTGCGCCCGCTGGACACCATGACCTTGCTGGCCCGCTCCATCGCCGCCGGCGACCGGGGCCGGCGCCTCGGCCCGACCCGGCCGAACACCGAGCTGGGCCGCACCGCCGCGGCGTTCGACGACATGCTCGACGCGCTGGAGGGCGCCGAGCGGCAGGCCCGCGAGGCGGAGTCCGCCGCCCGCGAGTCCGAGCTGCGCACCCGCCAGTTCGTCGCGGACGCCGCGCACGAGCTGCGCACCCCGATCACCGGGCTGCGCGCCGCCGCCGAGGCCGCGCTGCGCACCCGGGCCACCGGCGAGGAGCGCGACCGGCTGCAGCTGCTGCTCATCCGGGAGGCCGGCCGGGCCGGGCGGCTGGTGGAGGACCTGCTGGCGATGGCCCAGATCGACGCCGGGCTGCGGCTGGTCACCGAGCCCGTGGAGCTGCGCGGCCTGGCCGAGGCGGAGGCCGAGCGGGTCCGGCTGCTGGCGCCCACGCTGACCGTCACCGTCACCGGGGAGCCGCTGACCGTGCCCGGGGACGCCGGCCGTCTCGCCCAGGTGCTGGCGAACCTGCTGGACAACGCCCGGCGGCACACCCCGGACGGCGGCACCGTCGACATCGAGGTGGTGCGCGCCTCGGCCCGGGCCGTAGTCCGAGTGGCGGACAGCGGGCCCGGCGTGCCGGCCGAGGACCGCGAGCGGATCTTCGACCGACTGGTGCGGCTGGACGGCGCGCGCGGCCGGGAGCCGGGCTCGCCCGGGTTCGGCGGCGCCGGGCTCGGCCTGGCCATCGCGCGCGGCATCGCCAGGGCCCACGGCGGCGACCTGACCTGCGGCGCCGACTCGGTCTTCGAGCTGACCCTGCCGGCCGAGCCCTAGGCCCGTATCACCAGGGTGTTGGCCGCCATGTCACCGATCCGCTGGTGCCGCGTGCTGGACAGCATGACGATCAGGCCGACCAGCCCCCAGAAGAAGCCGTCGACGATCAACAACAGCCAGCGCACGGTCAGCGCGCCGAGGCTCGGTTGGCCACCCTCCGTGGTCACGATGCGCAGGTTCAGCCAGCCCATCGCCGGGGTCTGCCCGCCGTGCGTGGACGGCCACCAGGCGAACACCAGCCAGTAGCCGACGATCCCGAGCACGGTCAACACCAGGAACCCGGTGACCGGCAGCATCGATCGGCGCGACCCGACGGAGGCCACCAGCGAGAAGAACCCGACCCACAGCGCGACCAGCGGCACCATGACCAGCAGCGCGTCCACGATGTACTGGCCGACCCTGGCGCCGACCACGTTGGTGGGGTCCTGCCCCGGAGGCGGTTGGCCGTACGGCTGCCCCGGGTAGGGCTGGCCGGGATAGGGCGGTTGACCCTGGTACGGCGGCTGGCCGGAGTAGGACGCCTGCCCTGGGTAGGGCTGTCCCGGGTACTGCTGCTGGCCTGGGTACTGCTGCTGTCCCGGGTACTGCTGCTGGCCGGAGTACGGCTGCTGGCCCGGGTACGGCTGGCCCGGGTAGGACTGCTGGCCCGGATAGGGCTGGCCGGGGTACGGCTGCTGTCCTGGGTACGGCTGCTGACCGGGGTATCCGGCCTGGCCGGGGTACGGCGCCTGCTGCTCCGGGTACGGCTGCCCCGGGTAGGGCTGCTGGCCGGGATAGGGCTGCTGGCCGGGATAGGGCTGCTGGCCGGGATAGGGCTGCTGGCCGGGGTACGGCTGGCCGGGATAGGACGGCTGCTCGTGCCCCGGCGGCTGCTCCTGGCGCGGCGGCGGGGCGGCGGGCGGCGGTGGCGCGGGCGGCGGCGGTGGCGCGGCGGGCGGCGGCTCGGCGGGGTGTGGCGGGACGGGTGGCCGGTCGGCGACGACCGTCGGCTCCTCCGGTGTGGCCGTCGGCTCCTCGGTGCCGGCGGGCGAGCGGTCGGAGGCGGCGGTCGGTTCCTCGGGATCGGCGGCCGGGCGCTCCGGGACGACCGTCGGCTCGTCGGGGCTCACGGCCGGCCGCTCGGCGACAACCGTCGGCTCCTCGGAGGCTTGCGTCGGTTCCTCGGAACCGGCGGCGGGCCTGTCCGGGCCGGATGTCGGCTTGTCCGAGCCGTCGGGCGGCTGTTCTGGACCGTCGGGCTGGGGCGGGCGTGTCATGGTCATCAAGGATTCCACGCGAACGGCCGCCACAGGCGGATTGGGCGTCGAAAATCGCGACGACTTTCTTGATCTTTCCGCTACCGTGCCGTGATGGCCGATGACGGGCTCGAGCCGCTGCTGGCCGAGCAGGTTTCCTACTACCGCGCCCGCGCGCCCGAATACTTCGACGGCACGCTCGACTTCCCGGGCATGGACGAGATCGAGGCGGCGCTCGACGCCTTCGCCCCCGCCGGTGACGTGCTCGAACTGGCCTGCGGCCCGGGGACATGGACGCCTCGCCTGCTGGACCACGCCGCGACGGTGACCGCCGTCGACGCCGCGCCGGAGATGCTCGCGATAGCGCGCGACCGCGTCCGTGACCGTGGCCAGGACCACCGGGTCCGGTTCGTGCTGGCCGACCTGTTCGAGTGGCGGCCGGACCGGCGCTACGACGTGGTGTTCTTCGGGTTCTGGCTCTCGCACGTGCCGCTGGAGCGCTTCGCCGACTTCTGGAAGCTGGTGGACGACGGCCTCGAACCCGGCGGCCGGGTCTTCTTCGCCGACGACGCCTACCGCGAGCCCGACGAGCTCATCGAGGGCGAGGCGTCGTCGACCATTCGCCGCCGGCTCAACGACGGCTCCGCCTACCGGGCGGTCAAGGTCCCGCACCAGGCGCTGGAGCTGGAGGCACGCCTCGCCGTCCACGGCTGGGAGTTCACGGTGACCCCGACCGAGGGCCCGTTCTACTGGGGCACGGGCGGCCGGGCGGCTACTCGCCGGGCGGGGTCACCTTCTTGACGTAGAGCAGGCGGTCGCCGGACTCCAGGGCGTCCACCGCCGGGGCGTCCACCCGGTGCAGCTCGTCGGCCCTGACCACGCCGAGCACGATGTCCGAGAGGTGCCGCGGCGAGCCGCCCACCTCGGACTGCTCCACCGGGCGCTCGGCGATGGCGAAGCCGACGTCCGGGGTCAACAGGTCCTCGATCACGTTGACCACCGACGGGGTGGTGGTGGCCATGCCGAGCAGCCGGCCGGCCGTCTCCGAGGAGACCACCACGGAGTCCGCGCCGGACTGGCGGACCAGGTGCACGTTCTCCGTCTCCCGCACCGAGGCCACGATGGTCGCCCGGGGCGCCAGCTCGCGGGCGGTGAGCGTGACCAGCACCGCGGTGTCGTCGCGGTTGGGGGCGACCACGATGGACGCGGCGCGGTCCACCCCCGCCGTGCGCAGCACCTCCGAGCGGGTGCCGCTGCCGGTCACCGTGACCAGCCCGCGCGCGCCGGCCAGCCGCAGCCGCTCCGGGTCGCTGTCCACCACGACGATCTTCGCCGGGTCCGCCGCCTCGTCGCCGAGCATGGTGTCCACGGCGGCCGCGCCCTTCGTGCCGTATCCGACAACCACCACGTGGTCGCGCACCCGTGACCTCCACTTCTGGACCTTGAACACCTGCCGGGAGCGCTCGGTGAGCAGCTCGATGGTGGTGCCCACGAACACGATGAGGAACACCAGCCGCAGCGGCGTGACCACCAGGATGTTGATCAGCCTGGCCTGGTCGCTGGCCGGAGTGATGTCACCGTAGCCGGTGGTGGACAGCGACACGGTGGCGTAGTAGATCGCGTCCAGCAGCGTGACGCCGTCCTCGTTGACGTCCCGGTAGCCGTCCCGCCCGAGGTAGACGACCAGCACCGTGATGCCCAACGCGAGCAGCGCCACGCCCAGCCGCCGCACGATCGCCTGGAGCGGGTGGAACCGCCGCTCAGGCATCCGGATCACACCGGCGCCGGGGTGCTCGATCTCGGGCCTGGGCGCGGTCACCCGGATAGCCTAACGGCAGTTCAGTCCACCAGTGCGCCGGCGGACAGGTTGACGACGGTCCCGGTCATGGCCCCGGCCCGGTCCGACGCCAGGAACGCGGCGGTCTCGGCTATCTCGGACAGCGTCGGCAGCCGTTTGAGCAGCGTCCCCTGCACCATCCCGACCTCGAGGAACTCCTGGACCGACTGCCCGGCCGCCGCGGCGGGTCGTTCGAAGAGGTCCTTGGTGTACGAACCAGCCGCCGGCGCATCGGCAACCGCGTGCGGCCGGATGTCGACGACCCGGATGTTCGCGGGCGCCAGCTCGGCGGCCAACAGCCGGGAGAACGCCTCCTTGCCGGCCGCGCTCACGCCGTGCCCCAGGATGCCGCCCACCGCCAGCTTGGCGCCCGGCTCGGACAACGTCAGGATGACGCCGGGGCGCTCCCGGCCCATGTGCCGCGCCACGGCCTTGCTGGTGATGAACAGCTGCCGCAGGAACCCGTCGATCGGCCGGATGAACTCCTCCAGCGAGAGGTCCGCGAGCAACGTGCCCTGGTCGTGCATGACGCTCACGGCGTTGAGGGCGATGTCGATGCCGCCGGCCTGCGCAGCGACCGCATCGGCGTGCCTCTCGACGGCCCGTTGATCGAGGACGTCGACCGCCTCGGCCTCGACGGCACCGCCCTGGGCGGCGATGTCACCCGCCACCGCGTCCAGCCTCGCCCGCGTCCGCCCGGCAATGAACACCCGCGCCCCTTCCCTGGCGAACACCCGCGCCACGGCACCGCCGATGGCACCCCCGCCGCCATAGATCACGGCGTTCTTCTTCTCCAGCAGCAACCCGCTCACGCGCGTCCTCCGTTCAATCGGTTTGATTGTGAAAGGCAAGCACAGTTGATTGTGAAAAACAACTACCTGTTGTGGTAGTTTCGAACCATGCCGACCAGCCGCAGCTACCGGGACGCCTGTGCGATCGCACGGGCCCTCGACGTCGTCGGGGAGCGGTGGGCGCTGCTGGTCGTGCGCGAGCTGCTCCTGGCGCCGCAACGCTTCTCGGAGCTGCGGCACGCGCTCCCGCACATCAGCTCGAACCTGCTGGCGGACCGGCTCCGTGAGCTGGAGCAGCAGGGCGTGGTCCGGCGGCCCACGGAAGGCCCCCGGGTCTACGAACTGACCGAGCGGGGCCGGAAGCTGGAGCCGGTGCTGCTGGCCCTGAGCGACTGGGGGCTCGACGCCCCGCAGCCCCCGCCGCCGAGCGCGCTCAGCGCCACCTCAGTGCTGATCTTTCTGCAACACGCCGCTCGCCCCGACCCCTCGGCGCCGCCGACGACGTGCCGTCTCGAGCTGGACGGCCGAGCCTGGGAGGTCCGCCTGGAGTCCGGACGGATCGAGGTGCGACCCGGCGAGCCCGCGACGGCGGCCGTCTCGCTCCGTACGGACCCCCGGACGCTCAGCACCCTGCTGACCGACCCGGCCACCCTCGCGCGGGCATCCGCCGACGGCAACGCGGCCGTCATCGGAGACGTGTCCGCCCTCGACCGGCTGCTGCGCGCGGTCACCGACCCGGCAGGCGGTCGGCCATGAGCTCGGCGGCCATGATGGTGGCGAGGTTGGGGTTGGCGCGCGGGCACGACGGGAAGACGGAGGCGTCGACGACGTGGAGTGCCTCCGTGCCGAGCACCCGGCAGTCGGGGTCGACGACGGTGGTCGGGGCGGACGGGTCGCCCATGCGGCAGGTGCTGGTGGCGTGCTGGCCGTCGGCGATGGTGGCGAGCAGGTGTTCGTCGAGGGCGGCGTCGTCGTCGACCACCGCGAGCAGCCCCTCGTTGACCTGGTCGAGCGTGCCGTCGGTGATCGCCTTGACGTGGCCGCTCCGGCCGAGGTCGAGCAGCAGCCGCACCCCGGTGCGCATCCGGGACAGGTCGCGGGGGTCGGAGAGCATCCGATGGTCCAGTACGGGTTGCACGGCGGGATCGGCCGAGGTGAGCGCCACCGTCCCCCGGGAGTAGGCCTGGTTGACCCAGACCAGCAGGGCGCCGGCGCCGAACCGGACGTCCGCGCTGGCCAGGGACAGGACGTTCTGGTTGCACGCCACGAGCATCATGTCGTCGGGCTGCCCGGCGGGGTCGTCACCGCTGTAGCGGACGCAGACGTTGGTGTACCTGTCGTCCGGTGATGCCGCCGACCGCTCGTTCAGCGGCAGCCCGAGGAAGTACAGCGCATGGTCCTGCAGCCCGTGCCCGACCGGCAGTTCGTGCAGCACGTCGATGCCGAGGGAGCGCAGACGACCGGCCGGCCCGATCCCGGACCGGAGCAGGATCGCCGGTGAGTGGATGGCTCCGGCACTGAGCACGACACGGTCGGCGTGCTCGGTCGCGGCGCGCCCGTCGGTGACCACCCGGACGCCGACCGCGCGGGTGCCGGCGAAGACCACCCGGTCGACGGTGGCATTGCCCCGGACCGTGAGGTTGGGGTCCGCCCTTGCCGGCTCGAGGTAGCCGTCGTTGGTGGACACCCGCCGGCCGCCCCGGGAGTTGACCGGGTACGGCGAGACCCCCGTCGCACCGGGGGCGTTGACATCCGGCGCCCAGCCGTACCCGGCGTCGCGGGCCGCCTCGTACAGGGCGTTGTCCGCCGCTCCCCAGTCCGGCCTCGGCGTGCGGTGGATCGGTATCGGCCCGCCCCGGCCGTGGTAGGCCGCCTCGCCGAACTCCTCGTCGTCCTCCATCCTGACGAAGTGGGGCAGCACGTCCGAGGGGGACCATCCGGTGCATCCCTCGCCGGCCCAGTCCTCGAAGTCCCGCATCGGCGGGCGGATCGCGATGTGCCCGTTGACCGACGAACCGCCGCCGACGCCGCGGCCCTGCGTGTACGGGGCGGCGGGCTGTCGCTCGGTCCGGCGGGTGTAGAGGCCGCGCTGGAGCAGGTCGGCGCCGGCAGCGGGGTCCAGCAGCGCCCGCAACGGGTTCGGCGACCGCCAGACCTCGGGCATGTCCGCCGACCGGTAGTCCGGTCCCGCCTCCAGCAGGAGCACGCGCCTGCCCATCGCGGCCGACCGCGCCGCCACCACGGCCCCCGCCGACCCCGCGCCCACGACGATCAGATCCCAGCCGCCCGGCATGCGCTTCTCCTCATTTCATTACAGTCACTGAACGTAACATAACTGCGTGCAGAAGGAGCCGCCAGTGAGATCCGCCGCCCACGGTGGCCCTGCACGAGCGGATGTACCTGGTGCGCGGGGATGAGGTGCTCACGACCTGGCCGGTGGACCTGCGAGGTTGGTGACCGCTCAGGCCGCCGAGGCGCGCACCGGGCGGCCGGGGCGGGCGTCGGGCAGCAGCTTGCCGTCGCGGACCACGAACTGGCCGTCCACGAGCACGTGGTGGATGCCGGCCGAGGGGGCGAGCGCGGCGTAGGTGGCCCGGTCGGTGATGGTGTCGGGGTCGAAGACGACCAGGTCGGCGTCGGCCCCGGGCTGGACGCGGCCCTTGGCCGCCATGGACGGCACGGCGTCGGCGAGGATCTGGGCGGGCAGCAGCGAGCAGCGGCGCACCGCCTCGGTCAGGGTCAGCGCGCCGGTCTCGCGGACCAGCCAGCGGAAGGTGCGGGCGTAGCAGCCGGCGCTGCGCGGGTGGGTGGCGTAGCCGGGCGGGACCGGCCAGACGTCGGCGGCGACCTCACCGCCGGGCTTGACCAGCGGCATCGCGTCGGTGGCGATCGCGGTGTCGGACAGCAGCAGCGAGCGGCGCAGCAGCGCCAGGTCGGCGTCGTCGTCCTCGTCGAGGAACCGCAGGAACACCAGCCCGCCCGGGTCGGCCGCGCGCAGCTCTCGCAGCCTGGCCTCGTCGGCGATCCGCTCGCCGGTGGCCAGGTAGGTCAGCGAGCACGGGCTCATGCCGTGCGCGGCCAGCTCCTCCGGGTCCAGGAAGGCGGCGCCGATCACGGTGGAGCCGGCGCCGTAGGGGTAGGCCTCGGTGGTGACCCGCAGCCCGTAGCCCCGTGCGCTGTCGATGGCGTCGGCGATGGCGTCGATCGAGCGGTTGGACGTGCTGTTGAGGTGGCACAGGTGCATGTGCGCGCCGGTGCCGGCGGCTGCCGAGATCACCTCCAGCGCCGCCTCCAGCGAGCCGTGCGGCTCCCGGTGCGCGCCGTAGCGGGCGTGGGTGAACGTCGGCACCCCCAGCCGTTGCGCGAGGCCGGCCAGCCGCAGGTACTCCGCGCGGCCGGTGTCCGGGGCGTAGCCCAGCAGCACGCCGATCCCGATCGCGCCCTCCCCGACCGCCTCCTCCAGCGCGCCGAGGATCCGCGACAGCTCCGGTCCCTCGGCGGGGCGCCGCCAGTTCGGGCCGTCCTGGTGAGCGGCGAACGCGGCCAGCCCGCCGCGCCCGTCCGACTGGAGGTCGACACCGTCCAGCACCCGCATCCGCGCCCCGGTCCAGGACGCGGAGAACCCGAAGTTGATCGGACGGCCCTCCTCGGCGGCCACCGCGTACGAACCCGCCACCGGCAGCGCCCCGGCCTCCAGCTCGAGCGCGGTGGTCACCCCGTCCAGCGCCTGCAGTTGCAGCCCGGTGGTGCCCTGCGCGTGGCTGTGCAGGTCGACGAAACCCGGCGCGACCACCAGGCCGGTGACGTCCAGGGTCCGGACCGCGCGAGGCGGGGACTCGGTGACCGCGACGATCCGGCCACCGTCGATCCCGACCGTCCGCACGGCGTCCAGCCCGGACTCCGGGTCGACCACCCGCGCGCCGGACAACGCCAGCTCACATCGTGGCGGCTCGTCGTACGTCGTCATCGGATCGGCTCCTCATCGGCGTCGGTCGGCCCGTGGAAGGTGGTGAAGCCGTCCACCGGTTCTCGTGGCGTCCGGTGCCGGCTCAGGACATGCTCGGGGTCCGCGTACCCCAGCGCCAGCCCGCAGACGATCAGCCGGTCCGGGGGGACCTCGAGGTGGGCACGCAGCACCGGGTAGAAGTGGATCAGCGACGCCTGCGGGCAGGTGTCCAGGCCGGCGCCCCGGGCGGCCAGCATGAGCGCCTGCAGGAACAGCCCGGCGTCGACCAGCGCGCCGGCCAGCGGATGCCTGCTGACGGTGAGGACCATGCCCACCGGCGCGCCGAAGAAGTCGTAGTTGCGCAGGTGGTAGGCGTGCCGGCGGGCGGTGTCGGCGCGGTCGATCCCGAGCGCCTCGCCGTAGAGGCCCTCGCCGAACCGGTGCCGCCGCGACCGGAACGGCTCCGGCCAGGCGCCCGGCTCGGGCTGGTACGGGTACTCCAGCTCGCGCTCCGCCACCCGCCGCCCGGCCGCCATCGCCGCCACCAGCGCCGCCGTCAGCCGGCGCTTCGGCTCCCCGGTCAGCACGTGCACGTGCCAGGGCTGCACGTTGGAGTTGCTCGCCGACCGCGCCGCCAGCGCCAGCAACCGCTCGATCTCGCCGCGCGAAACCTCGACCGGGAGGAACGCCCGGACACTGCGGCGCGACAGCAGGGCCTGCTCGACGTCCACCTCGCATCACGCGTCGGCGGGCGGGGTGATGTCGTAGGAGATCCGCCCCGCCGGCAGGTAGAACAACGCGATCAACGCGCCGCCCTTCACCTCCGGGTAGTGGTGGCTGCCGGGCTCCGGCGCGGTCCAGCCGGCGCCCGACCAGCCGCGCGGGCCGGCCAGCCGGGCGTCCGGGTCCAGCGGGACGACGAGGTTGAGCTCCCCGTAGGGATGCTGGTGGTACTGCCCCCGGTAGCCGGGCACGCTGTTCATGTAGACGGCGGTGATGCTGAAGTAGCTCAGCTCCTCGCTCGGGTCCGCGATCCGGCTCCGCCGGTAGTTCGGCCCGTCCACCTCGACGTTCGCCGCCCATCCCGCCGCGACGCCGTCGGCGATGATCCGGGCCAGGTCGTCGTGGAGCGGGCTGCCGGGGCCGTGGGTCCGGTTGAGCCACGACTCCAGCTCGGCCCCGGCGGTGCGGTTCTTGACCTCCTCCAGGAACGGGATGCTGCGCTCGATCAACTCACGGCTGGATGACATCTCGATCGCCTTTCGCCCGGCCGGTCACGACAGGACGGTAGGAACTTTTTCCGTTACGGTCAATAGCTGTAACGAAACTCTAGGAGCCGGCCGCGGCGATGCCCGGCCAGAGCACGGCGGCCACCTTGGCGGCCAGGTCGGCCCGGTCCGCCTCGCCGCGCAGGAACGCCGAGTAGTAGGCGCCGAAACAGAGGGTGGCGATCGTGTGCGTGTCGAGGTCGGCCCGTACCGCGCCCCGGTCGCGCAGGTCGCGCAGCACCCGCTCGACCAGGTGCACCCTCGGCTCCACGGCGTGCGCGCGGACCACCGCGAGCAGCTCCGGGGTGCGCAGCGTCTCCCCCATGAAGTTGCCCATCAGCACCATCGCGTCGGGGTTGAAGTAGCACGGGTCGACCCGCCGGATGGCCTCGGTGAACGCCTCCCGCGCCGACAGCTCCTCGAACGTCAGCCTCGGATACGTGTCGCGCTGGGCGCGGAAGCCGTAGTCCAGGGCGTCGATGGTCAGCTCGAGCTTGTCCCGCCAGCGCCGGTAGATCGTCGGGCGGGACACCCCGGCGTCGGCGGCGATGTCCCCGATGGTCATGTCGGAGTACCCGTCGAGCACCAGCCGCCGCCGGGTGGCCTTGACGATCGCCTCGTCCAGCGCCGGATCGCGCGGGCGGCCGCCCCGGGAGGCGCCCGCCTCACCCCGCCGCTCGTCGGTCCGCGCTCCGTCCGCCATGGACGCCATTGTCGACCACGCCGGCCGACCGGCGCCGACTCATGGCACCGCGCGCACCAAAACCCCAGCTCACCACCCGTGAGTGGTAAACGGTGCTATGGCACCTCTAGCCACTCACGGGTTGTGAGCTGGGACGATGCCCGCTTCGGCGGCGCCGGCGCGCAGGGTGTCCAGGCCGAACGCGGCCACCGGGTCCAGGGCGCCGGTGCCGGTGACGCCGTGCTCGGCGGCGTGGCCGGCGGCCCAGGCGAGCAGGTCGGCGGTGATCGCGTACGGGTCCGGGGCGGTCAGGGTCACGGAGGCCAGCCGCTGGCCGGAGGCGCCGGAGGCCTCGGCGACGAAGTACGAGGTGCTGGACGCCAGCGCGGCGGCGCTCGGTTCTTCGGAAGCTCGGCGCACCGCCAGGCCGGCCAGGGCGTTCACCGCGCGCGCCAGGGGCTCGGTGCGGGCGAGGAACGGGGTGATCTTGGAGCCGAGGTGCACGGCCTTGGTGGCCGGGCCGAACCAGCCGAGGTAGACGTCCACCTCGCGCAGCCGGGGGGCCACCCCGGTGGCGGCCAGCCGGGGCAGCGCGAACTGCTCGACGGCGCCGATCGTCGCCGCCGGGCGGTCCTTGCCGGCCACCGCGAACTCGCGCATCCGCAGCCCGGCCGGCTCGTCGTGCAGCGAGCCGTCCCGCCAGGCGTACATCGGCTCCAGCAGCACGCCGGCCAGCGAGCGCAGGGTGCCCTTGGAGAACGGCTGGCCGCCGCGCCCGCCGACCAGGAAGTAGCCGACGTGCACCGAGGCGGTGGCCACGCCGGCCTCGGTCAGCGCCATCGCGCCGGCCAGCACGCCGGGCACGTAGTCGTTGCCGAACGCAGGCAGCAGCGCGGCCCCGGTGCGCTCGGCCTCCGGCCCGTGCCGCTCGAACACCTCGCGGATGAACGGCGGCTCGCCGGTGGAGTCGAGGTAGACGGCGCCGGCGTCCACGGCGGCGGCCACCGCGGGCCCGCCCCGCTCGGCGAACGGGCCGACGGTGCTGACCAGCACGTCGCCGGCCCCGATCAGGGAGCGCACGGACGCCGGGTCGGAGGCGTCGGCGGTCGCGGTGGGCAGCCCGCCGAGCCGCTCGGCGACGGTGGCCAGGCGCGCGGGGTCCCGGCCGGCGAGTACCGGTGCGAGGCCCCGCCTGGTCATCGCCTCGGCGGTGCGCGCGCCGGTGTACCCGGTCGCGCCGAAGAGGACGATCTTCGCGGTCATGCCGGTGAGGGTAACCCCGTTTCGCCCGGCGGTGGCACGCCGCGTACGAGCGCGCGCAGGCCCTCGGCGTCGAGCAGGTCGGCGGGGCGGACGGTGACGCCGGCGCGGACGTAGTGGAACGCGGCGCGCACCCGGTCCACGTCGCAGCCGGCCAGCGCCGCCCAGGCCAGCCGGTAGGCGGCGAGCTGCACGGCCAGGGCGGGCTGGCGCGCGGAGTCCGGGACGGCGCCGGTCTTCCAGTCCACCACCGTCCAGCCGCCGTCCGGGTCGGCGAACACCGCGTCCATCCGGCCCCGGATGCCGATGCCGTCCAGCTCGGTCTCGAACGGGACCTCCACCTCGACCGGGCGGCGCGAGGCCCAGTCGGAGGCGAGGAAGGCGGTGCGCAGCTCGTCCAGGTCGGTGTCCGGGGCGGCGCCGTCGTCGGCCGCGCCGGGCAGCTCGTCCAGGTCCAGCAGCCGGGTGGCGCCGAAGCGCTGTTCGAGCCAGGCGTGGAACGCGGTGCCCCGGCGGGCGTAGGGGTTCGGCGGGAACGGCATCGGGCGGCGCAGCCGGGCGGCCAGGGCCTCCGGGTCGTCGGCCAGCTCGACCAGTTGGCTGACCGACAGGAACGGCGGCAGCGCCACCTGCGGGCGGGCCATGCTGGCGGCGGCCCGCTCGGCCAGCAGCGCGTCGACGTCCTCGGCCCAGCCTTCGGGGTCCTTCTCGGGGTCGCGCTCGGGCGGGGCCTCGCCGGTCGGGAACAGCTGCATCTGATCCTGGCGCTTCTTGGTCGGGATCTTCGCCAGCGCCTTGCGGACCAGCTGTGCGCCCAGGTGCACGCCGTCGTGGCGGTCGCCGAGCGGGTCGATGGGCCAGCGCTCGGTGCGGGGCTGGGCGGTCACCGGGTTCGGTTCGTCCTCTTCCGGCTCGTCCGCCCAGTGTTCTACGACCCCTAGCTGGGACAGCTCCTCGAGGAACTCGGACGGGCCGCGCGGGCGGTCGCCGCTGGCGCCCCACCAGTGGCCGGAGAGCAGCAGGGTGCGCTCGGCGCGGGTGATCGCCACGTAGAGCAGCCGCCGCTCCTCGGACAGCCGGCGGTCGTCCAGCGCCTCCTTGTGCGCCTTGATCGCGTCCACGACCTCCTTGCGGTCGCCGTCCTCGGGCAGCTCGGGGTCGGGCAGGTCGGGGGCGTCGCCGCGCAGCGGGACGGGCAGCTCGGCCGGGTTGGTCAGCCAGGAGCCGGTCTTGGCGGCGGACGGGAACACCTTGCGGACCAGGTGCGGCACCGCCACGAGCTGCCACTCCAGGCCCTTGGCGGCGTGCACCGTGAGGATCTGCACCCGGTCCTCGGCGACGGTCACCTCGCCGGGGCGCAGCCCGTCCTCGGCCTGCTCGGCGGTGGCCAGGTAGTCCAGCAGCGCGGGCAGGGTCGGCACCTCGGCGCCGGCCGCGAACTCGGCGACCACCTCGGCGAACGCGTCCAGGTGCGCGCGGCCGGCCGGGCCGGGGCGGGCCGCCGTCTCGGCGTCCAGCAGCAGCGCCCGCTCGGCGTCGGTGACCAGGTCGGACAGGCCGGCCCAGCCCGCGCTGCCGGCCCCGCCGGCCCGCGAGCGCAGGTGCAGCAGCTCGCCGGCGAGGCGGCGGATGCGCTGGTAGCCGGCCTCGGAGTAGCGCTCCGGGGGGCCGGGGTCGTCCAGCGCGTCGACCAGGCCGGCCTGTTCGGCATGCTCGCCGGGCAGCGCGGTGTCCACCAGGTCGGCGAGGTTGTTCGCCTTGGTGGGCGTCTCGTCCAGGGGCCTGGCCAGTTCTTTGGCGCGCGCCCAGAGCGCGGCCAGGTCGGCGGCGCCCAGCCGCCAGCGCGCCCCGGTGAGCAGCCGCATCGCGGCGGTGCCGGCCAGCGGGTCGGCGACCAGCCGCAGCGCGCTGACCAGGTCGCGGACCTCCGGCTCGGCCAGCAGCCCGCCGAGGCCGACCACCTCGACCGGGACGTTGCGTTCGCGCAGCGCGGCGGCCATCGGGGCCATGTCGGCGCGCCGGCGGACCAGCACGGCGGCGGTCGGCGCGGGGTCGCCGGCGTCCAGCGCGGCGTGCCAGCGGGCGGCGATCGCGTCGGCGGTCCAGGCGATCTCCTCGGTGACGTCGGCGAGCAGCGCGATCCGGACCGTTCCGGGGGCGGCGCCGTCCAGGGGGCGCAGCTCGTCCACGCTCACCGCGCCGGCGCGCAGCGGTTCGGACACGGCGTTGGCCAGCGTGAGCACCTCGGCCGGGTTGCGGAAGCTGGTGAGCAGGCCGTACCTCGGCGCCGGCCGGAGCGTGGGCGTCGGGAAGTCGGTGCTGAACCGGGGCAGGTTGGCCGCGCTCGCCCCGCGCCAGCCGTAGATCGACTGGCACGGGTCGCCGACCGCCGTGACCGCGACCGGCTCCTCCTCTGGGTCCGTACGGAACAGCGAGCGGAGCAGGACTCGCTGGGCGTGCCCGGTGTCCTGGTACTCGTCCAGCAGCACCGCCCGGTAGCGCGCGCGCTCGCCGGCGCCGACGTCCGGGTGCTCGGCGGCGATGCGGGCGGCGATGGCCATCTGGTCGGCGAAGTCCACCGCCCGCTCGGCCCGCTTGCGCGCGGTGAACGCCTCCAGCAGCGGCAGCAGTGCCACCCGGGTGCGCTGGGTGTCCAGCATCCGGCGCACGTCCTGGGCCAGCGCGGCCCGCTGCCCCTTCGCCCGGGGCGCGTTCTCCACCAGTTGGACGAACCAGTCCGCGTGCGCGCGAAGCTGGCCGGGCTCGACCAGGTGCTCGCCCAACTCGCCGGCCAGCGACAGCAGGTAGTTCGTGACGGTGGCCGGCACCCGGTCGATGTCCAGGTCCGCCGCCCAGGTGGACACCACCCGGTGCGCGAGCTGCCAGGCGGCGGTCTCGGACAGCAGCCGCGCGCCCGGCTCGGCGGGCAGCCGCAGCGCGTGCTCGCCGACCAGCCGGCCGGCGTAGGCGTGGTAGGTGGCCACCGTGACGTCCCCGGCCCGGTCGGCGAGCGCGGCCTTGCGCGCCCCGGTGGGGTCGATGTCGTCGAGCAGCCGGGAGCCGGCGAGGCGGCGCAGCCGGGAACGGACCCGGTCGGCGAGCTGCTGGGCGGCCTTGCGGGTGAACGTCAGGCCGAGCACCTGCTCGGGCAGCACCTGGCCGGTGGCCACCAGCCAGACCACCCTGGCCGCCATGGTCTCGGTCTTGCCGGCGCCGGCCCCGGCCACCACCAGCGCGGGCTCTGCGGGGGCGGCGATCACGGCGGCCTGCTCGGGGGTGGGCGGCGGGACACCTAGCGCGGCGGCCAGGCGGGCGGGGGTGAGCCACTCCGTTCTTTCCTGGACGACGGTCATCGGCCCGGGACCCCTCGGCCGTCGCCGGTGAGCGGGCAGCTGGTGCGGACGCCGCAGCGCTCGCAGTCGGGGCTCTCCCTGGCGGTGAACTCGGCGGCTCCGGTCACCTCGGCGCTGGCCCTGAGCTGGTCGCGCCAGCGGGCCACGTCCTCGGGCCCCAGCGCGGGCTGGTGGCGCTCCTTGGCGCGGCCGTCGGAGCGGCGGTCGGCCAGGAAGAGCAGCCGCGCCCCGCCCGGTTCCGCGGAACCGCGGCCCAGCACGTCCCGGAACGCGCCCAGCGCGGCGGCGAGCTGGTACATCGCCAGCTGCGGGTGGGCCAGGGCGTCGTCCTCGCTGATCGCCGTCTTGCCGGTCTTGACGTCCACGATCACCGGCCGGCCCTCGGCGTCACGTTCGAGCCGGTCCACCCGCCCGCGCAGCCGCACGCCGGGGCCGTCCTCGCTCGGCGGCAGGGTGAGCGCGAGCCCGCGTTCGACGTCGACCTGGGTCAGGCCGGCCGCCCTGGTCTCCTCCAGCCAGCGGCGGAACGCGGTGAGCATGCCGCGCACCCGCTCCAGCTCGCGGCGGCTGAACCACGGCGCGCCGGCGTCCACCGCCGACCAGGCGCGCCGCAGCGAGTCCTCCACCTCGGCCTCGTCGGCGCCGCTCGCGGTGGCCTGCACCAGCGCGTGCACCAGCGAGCCGGTGACCGAGGGCAGCATCGCGCCGTCGTCGCCGCCGTGGCGCTCCAGCATCCACCGCAGCTGGCACTTCATGATCTTCTCGACGTCCGAGGGCGAGACCGGGGCCGGCTCCGTCGGCTCGCGCAGTGGCTTGTCGGTGCTGACCGGCGCGAGCCCGTACCACTCGTCGGGATGCGCGCCCCGCACCCCGGCGGCGGCCAGCCGGGCGAGCTGGGCCACCGCCCGTTCCCGGCGCCCGGGTGGGCCGGGGTCGCCGGGGGGCGCGCAGGCCGCCCGGCGCAGCTCGCCGACCAGCTCGGCGAGCACCAGCGCCCGGGGCGGGCGGGTCACCGGTCGCGGCTCGTCCGGATCGACGCCGTCGGACGGCTGTGTTGATGCGCCTCCCGCTGAACTGGCTACCGGCGGCGGGTCCAGCTCGTCGAGGAACCGGGACGGCTGCTCGTCCTCGCCGCGCACCGCCGAGACGTACAGCGCCTCCCGCGCCCGGGTGCACGCCACGTAGAACAGCCGCCGCTCCTCGGCGAGCAGCGGCGCGACGCGGGACAGCCGCTCGGAGCCGCTCTCGGTGCCCTCCACGACGTCCACCAGCCGCTCGACGCCCAGCAGGGTGCCGCGCAGCCGCAGGTCCGGCCAGCTGCCCTCCTGCACGGCCGGCACCGCGACCACCCGCCACTCCCGCCCGCGCGCGGCGTGCGCGGTCAGCACCGCCACCGACTCGCCGGCCGGCGCGCGCGGCGCCAGGCTGTCGCCGGGGATCCGCTGGTCCTCGACGTACCGGACGAACCCGGCGATGTCCCCGCCGCCGGGCAGCCGGTCGGTGTAGCGGGCGGCCGCGTCGAACAGCGCGACCACGGCGTCCAGGTCCCGGTCCGCCTGCGCCCCCGCCGGACCCAGGCGCGCGCTCGCGGCCGCCCACCGCCCGGCCAGCCCGCTGGCCTGCCACACCCGCCACAGCACCTCCTCGGCGCTGGCCCCCTCCGCGCCCGACGAGCGGGCCAGCCCGAGCAACTCGGCCACCCGGCGCAGCGGGGCGGTGTCGGCGGCCGGCAGCGTGGGCAGCGGGTCGGTCTCCCCGTCCGCGCCGGCGCGCAACGCCGCGACCAGCAGCTCGTCGCTGCCGCCGTCCTCGTCGTCTGTCTCGTCGGCGGCCGCGCCACCCGCCGCGTGCAGCCGCAGCAGGCCGCGGCGCAGCCGGCGCAGCCGCAGCGGGTCCGCCGCCCCCAGCGGGGAGGACAGCAGCGCCACCGCGGCGTCCGCGTCGATCTCCTCCGGCCGGGCCGCGCTGCGCAGCAGCAACAGCAGCGGCAGCACCGCCGGCTGGCGGGACAGCGGCAGCTCGTCGGCCGGCACCGCCATCGGCACCCCGGCGGCCAGCAGCGCGCGCCGCAGCACCGGCAGCGAGCGGTTCGTGGAGCGCACCAGCACCGCCATCCGCGACCACGGCACGCCGTCGGACAGGTGCGCGCGGCGCAGCCGGTCGGCCACCCACCGGGCCTCCTGCGCGGCGGAGGCGAACACCCGCACCGCCAGCGTGCCCTCGCCCGCGTCGGACCGTTCGGGCGCGGTGCGGCGGCGGGCGCCGACGCCGGGCAGCCGCGCGGACAACCGGGCGGTGGCCTCCCGCAGCACCGGCGCGCTTCGGTGGTCGGCGGTGAGCACGGCGGTGCGGGTCCCGTCCGGGTCGGCGGCGCGCAGCGCTGTCGGGTCGGCGCCCCGGAACCCGAGCACTGCCTGGTCCGGGTCGCCGGCCAGCAGGAACGTCTCCGCCGTGGACCCGAGCAGGCGGACCAGCCGCATCTGCTGCGGGTCCAGGTCCTGCGCGTCGTCCACCACCAGGTGCCGGACCCGGTTGCGCTCGGCGGCCAGCAGCTCCGGGTCGGCGGCCAGCACGTCCAGCGCGGCGGCGACCAGCTCGGCGGCGTCCAGGGCGGGCGCGGTGGCCGCCCAGCCGGCGTCCCCGGCCGCTCCCCCACCGGCGCCGCGCAACAGGTTCACCTGCTCGTAGCCGAGGTAGAACCGCCCGGCGGCCACCCATTCGGGGGCGTCGCGCTCCGCGCCCAGCTCGGCCAGCTCGTACGGGCCGAGCCCGCGCTCGGCCGCCCGCAGCAGCAGCTCGCGCAGCTCGGTGGCGAAACCGGACACCTCCAGCGCGGGCCGCAGCCGCTCCGGCCACCCGGACCCCGGCACGTCGCCCTCCAGCTCGCCGGCCAGCAGCTCGCGCACCACGGCGTCCTGCTCCGGCCCGGCCAGCAGCCTCGGCGGCGGGTCGCCCACCCGCCCGGCGTAGAGCCGCAGCAGCCCGAACGCGTAGGAGTGCACGGTGCGCACCAGCGGCTCGCGGACGGTGCCCAGCCCGGACTCCCCCGTCACCCGTGAGGTGATGCGTTCGCGCAGCTCACCGGCCGCGCGACGGCTGCCGACCAGCACCAGCAGCCGCTCCGGGTCGGCGCCGGCCCCGATCCGGCGCAGCACCGACTCCACCAGCACCGTCGTCTTCCCGGTGCCCGGGGCGCCGAGCACCCGCAGCAGGCCGTCGGCGTGGTCGAGCACCCGGCGCGCGGTGGCGTCCCAATGCGGCTCCGGGGCCGCCGGCAGCGGGTGGCGAACCAGCAGCGGACGGGTCACGTTCGGCATGGAACCACGCCCGCCGGAGCGGGCCGGTCACGGGGCACGGCGTGTCCGGGGGTTGTCCTATCCTTCCGGCGTGGACCCTGAGGTGGCCGAGCGGGTGCGTGAGGTGATCGAGGCGATCCCGGTGGGCAGCGTGCTCAGCTACGGCGAGGTCGCGGCGCGGGCCGGGGTGACGTCCGCGCGGCAGGTCGGGCGGCTGCTCTCCGAGGACGGCCAGGACCTGCCGTGGCACCGGGTGCTGCGCGCCGACGGCACCTGCGCGCCGCACCTGGCCGACGAGCAGCTCGCCAGGCTACGGGCCGAGGGCGTCACGATCGTGAACAGGCGGGTCCGCCGCGCGAGGTGACCGGCTAGTGCTTGCCGCCGCCCTTGCTCTTGCCGCCGCCGCCCTTACCGCCGCCGCCCCGGCTTCCGCCGCCGCCGCTCTTACCGCTGCCGCCGCCGTGGCCGCCGCTGGTGCCGTGGGCGCCGCTGTGACCGCCGCCGCCCCGGCCGGCCCGGCTGCCGCCTCGGCCGCTGTCACCGCCGCTGCGGCCGCTCGCGCTGCTCTTCTTGCCGCCGCCGCTGGAGGACCGCGTGTACTTGCCGCCGCTCGTACCCGAACCGGAGCCGAACTTGGCGCCCCGGCCCCCGCCGTCGGACGACGAGCCGGACCTGGACTCGCGCAGCCTGCCGCCACCGCCGTGGGACGGCCTGCCCGATCCGGAGCCCGCCCCGACCAGCTCGCGGTCGCGGTGTGAGCCCGACCCGTTCATCGTCCCGGAGCCGTTGCGCGACTCGCCGCGCACGGTCCGGAACTTCCCGGTGCCGCGCGGCGAGGACGCCTCGCCCTGTTGCGCCTTCTTCGGCGAGCCGGCCGAGGGCTTCGTGGGCTGAGAGGGCTTCGCGGGCTGACCTGGTTGGCCTGGTTGGCCGGTGGACGGGCGCGAGCCGGGCCGCGCCTGACCGGGCCGCGCACCCGACCTGGACGGCGACTCGGAGCCCGCCTTCGGCTGGGCCTCGGACTTCGGCGCGGCCGCCTTGGGCGTGGCCGCCTTGGGCGTGGCTGCCTTGGGTGATGCCGTCTTAGGTGATGCCGTCTTAGGTGATGCCGTCTTAGGTGCGCCGGTCTCCGCCCTCGGCCCCGTCGTCGTGTCCGAGCCGGACCGCGACGGCCTGGACGGCAGGTGTGACCTGCCCTGCGAGCCCATGATGGACTTCACCGCGTCGTCCAAGTCACCGCCGCTCGACCCGTTGACCTGCGACACCAGCCGCATGGTCTCGCGCACCCGCCTGAGCTTCTCCGCGTCGGTGACCGAGTCGGAGTCGTCCCGGTGCCGGACCCGGCCCCGCGAGTCGTCGTCCGATCCGCCGGCCCGTTCGGAGCGCCCGCTCGAGTCGTCGTCCGAATCGTCGACGTCCACCGCGCGACCGACGGCGCCGGTCACGGTCCCACCGACACCGGAGCCGGTATCCGGCGACGCCAGGTTCGGCCCACCCGTCCCGCCCCCGGACCTCCCAGCGGGCGGCCCGACCAGCCCGTCCCGTGCGCCACCCGGGTTCGGTGGGGCGGCGTTGCCGGGGTCCTGCCGCTCCCGGCCGCCGGTCTGCGGGCGCTGGCCGATGGCGAGCGGGTTGTCGCCCGGGTCCTGCTCGGAACCCCGGCCGGGGTCCTTGCCCTCGGTCAGGTCGACCACGCCTCGGACCGCGGAGTCGGTGATGTCGGCGCCGGTGTCGCGCAGCGGGTTGCGGGCCGCGCTCTCCACCCCGCCGCGCAGCGCGGCCAGGTCCTTCTGCTTGGCGTCCACCTGGCCGCGCGCGGTGGCGCGCTGCTGGAGCAGCTGGTCGCGCGACGCCTGCTGCTCCGGGGTCGACTCGGCGACCGGCGGCAGTGCCTGCAGCATCTGGTCGAGGCTGGACATCCGCTGCTGCGCGGCGGCCAGGTCGGCGCCGGCCGTGCCCAGCGTCTGGTAGTTCGCCAACTGCGAGCGCAGAATGGCCTGCTGCTGCTTCAACAGCGACTCGCGGGCCAGCAGGTCGCGCACCGGGATCGGCAGGTCGGCGGCGTTGTGCCGCACCGGCGCCTGCCGCCACAGCTCCTTGGTCCGCTCGATCAGCGCGAGCTGGTCGTCCACCGAGTCCAGCGTGTCCCGGGCCTGGGTCGCCCACTGGGCCGGGTCGACCCGGGGCGGGGCGGCCTCCGGGGCGGCGGCCTCCGGCGTCCCCGGGATCGTGTTCTGGTTGCCGGCCACATAGCTGCCGCCGCCGGCCAGGATGCCGAACGCGCCGAGCAGCGCCACCGCCCGCCTGCGGGCCAACGCGGCGGCCTCGGTGCGCCTGCGGCGAGACGCGGCCTTCTTGACGTCGCCGGCCGGCGGCGGGGCGAACGGCGGCGGGGCCAACGCCGGCAGCTCGTCGGCCGGTGGCGGCGTCGGCTCCGGGATCCGGGGCGCCTCGGGCTCGGCGGGCGGGATCGGCACCGGCTCGGTGGGCGGGTCCGACTCGGCGGCCGGCTCGGTCCGTGGCGCCGGGGGTGCCCATGGCGAACGGGGCTCGGGGTCCTGCTCCTGCCGCTGGTAGGACTGTTCGAGCCGGAGCTTGCGGGCCGCCTGGCGGTGCGTGGGCGAGCAGTACTTCCGGTACGGGCGGCCGGGAATCTCCTCGATGATCTCTTCACATCCGGGCAACGCACACCGACGTGCCGACGGATCACTCATCGCGCTCAGTCCCCCATCAACGCAGTCGTCGAACCGACCGATTGAGTGCACTCGTCACACACGGTAACGTCGCATGTGATCGACGCACAACGGTACCCAGCCGTGATGAACTTGTCATGACCAAGGCCCGCATTGACGGCCCCAACGCGCAGCGGCAAAGGCGTGCGTAACGTTATCGAACCCGGGCGCGATAATGCGCTGAACGCCCAACTCAGGCGACCGAATTCTCCCGACGGGAACTACCCGCCGTCACCATCGAGGTCGTCCAACGCCAGCCGATAGCCGCGTTTGACCACCGTCCGCACCAGCGCCGGCTCGCCGAGGGCGGAGCGCAGCCTGGCCATCGCCGTCTCCACCGCGTGCTCGTCGTCGCCCCCGCCGGGCAGCGCGCGCAGCAGCTCCGCCCGCGCCACCACCCGCCCTGGCCGGTGCGCGAGCGCGCGCAGCAGCGCCATCCCGGCCGGCGGCACCGCGCGCAGCGAACCGTCCACCAGCGCGGCGTGCCCGCGCACCTCCAGCACGTGCCCGGCAACCGGGAAGCTGCGCGCCAGCCGGGGCGCCTGCGCCTCCAGCTCGCGCACCATCGCGCCCAGCCGGGACCGCGCCGGTTGCACCGTCGGCACGTCCAGCTCGCTCAGCGGCGCGGCGGTCACCGGGCCCACGCACACCGCGCACACCGGCCCGCGCAGCGCCGCCACCAGCTCGTCCCGCACGCCCCGTTCGGCCGCCCTGGCCAGCAGGCTGGTCGCGGCCGGCGCGCTGGTGAACGTCACCGCGTCCACCGAGCCGGCCAGCACCGCGTCGGTCAGCCGGTCCAGCGGGGCCAGGTCGGCCGGCGGCATCCAGCGGTACACCGGCACCTCGACCACCTCGGCCCCGGCCGCGCGCAGCGCCGCGACCAGCTCGGCCAGCGGGTCGCCGTGCAGCTGGACGGCGATGCGCCGCCCGCTCACCCCAGCGGCGAGCAGGTGCTCCAACACCTCGGCGGACGACTCGGAGGCCGGCGACCAGGCGTCGACCAGGCCCGCCGCGCGCACCGCGCCACGCGCCTTCGGTCCCCGGCACAGCACCGTGGCGTCGCGCAGCGCGGCCACCAGCCGCTCGCCGAGCCCCCAGCCCTCGGCCGCCTCCAGCCAGCCCCGGAACCCGATCCCGGTGGTCGCGATCGCCACGTCCGGGGGCGACTCGACCAGGTCGCGGGTGGCGGCGGCGAGCTGGGCGTCGTCGGGCAGCGGCAGGATGCGCAGCGCGGGCGCGTGCAGCACCGACGCGCCCCGGCGGGCCAGCAGCGCGCCCAGCTCCTCCGCGCGGCGCGCGGCCGTCACGCCCACCGTGAATCCGGCCAGCGGCGGGGCCGTCATCTCACCTCGACCTGCACGATGCCACCGCTCAACCGTACCCGGTGCACCCCGACGCGCCGCTCGGGTTCGTCCAGGCACCTGCCGCTGACCAGGCTGAACGCCTGCTTGTGCAGCGGCGAGGCGACCACCGGCTCGCCGTCGCGATCGCCGACGAGCCCCCGGCTGAGCACCGCCACCCCGGTGCACGGGTCGACGTTGTCGATCGCGTACACGGTGTCGGTGTCCGTCCGGAACAGCGCCACCTGGCGCTCGCCGAGCAGCGCGGCCACCCCGCGCCCCGGCTGCAGCGCCGCCGCCGGGCACACCGCCTCCCAGCTCATCCGGCCACCCGCAGCGTCGGCGTGCCCAGCGGCACCGGCTGGCCGCGCCGGTCGGTGAACTCGATGGTCGGGTCCGGGGTGTCGGGCGCGTTCACGAACGAGGTGAACCGCGCGAGCTTCTCCGGGTCCTCCAGCACGCCGCGCCACTCGTCGGCGTAGCCGGCCACGTGCCCGGTCATCGCCGCGTCCAGCTCGGCGCAGACGCCCAGCTTGTCGTCCATGATCACCTCTCGCAGGTGGTCGAGCCCGCCGGCGAGCGACTCGATCCAGGCGGCGGTCCGCTGCAGCCGGTCGGCGGTGCGGACGTAGAACATCAGGAACCTGTCGATGGTGCGCACCAGCGTCTCGGTGTCCAGGTCGGCGGCGAGCAGCTCGGCGTGGCGGGGGCGGAAGCCGCCGTTGCCGCCGACGTAGAGGTTCCAGCCGGCCTCGGTGGCGATCACGCCGAAGTCCTTGCCGCGCGCCTCGGCGCACTCCCGCGCGCACCCGGACACCCCCGCCTTGACCTTGTGCGGCGCGCGCAGCCCCCGGTAGCGCAGCTCCAGCGCGATGGCCAGGCTCACCGAGTCCTGCACGCCGTAGCGGCACCAGTCGGTGCCCACGCACGACTTGACGGTGCGCAGCGCCTTGCCGTACGCGTGCCCGGACTCGAACCCGGCGTCCACCAGCCGCCGCCAGATCGCCGGCAGCTGCTCCACCCGCGCGCCGAACAGGTCGATCCGCTGCCCGCCGGTGATCTTGGTGTACAGCCCGAAGTCGCGCGCCACCTCGCCGATGACGATGAGCTTGTCCGGGGTGACCTCGCCGCCCGGAATGCGCGGTACGACGGAGTACGTACCATTTCTCTGCAGGTTCGCCAGAAAATGGTCGTTCGTATCCTGTAGCGTCGCCTGCTCGCCATCGTGGATGTGCCCGGACCCGAGCGAGGCCAGGATCGAGGCCACCGCCGGTTTGCAGACGTGACAACCGCGTCCGGTGCCATGCTTTTCAACAAGCTCTGAAAACGTCCGTATCCCGGTACTCGCCACGATCTGGAACAGCTCGGCGCGGGTGTGCGCGAAGTGCTCGCACAGCGCCTTGGACACGGTCACGCCCTCGGCGGCGAGCAGCGAGGCGAGCGCCGGCACGCAGGAGCCGCAGCCGGTGCCGGCACGGGTGCACGCCTTGAGCGCCGCAACGTCGTGCGCCCCGCCCGCGATGGCCTCCCGCAGCGCGCCCTTGGTCACCGCGTTGCAGGAGCACACCTGCGCGGCGTCCGGCAGCGCGTCCGCGCCCACCTGCACGCCGCCCGGGGCGATCATGGCGACCGGGTCGGCCGGCAGCTTCGTGCCGACCAGCGGGCGCAGCGCGGCGTACCGGGAGGCGTCCCCGACCAGGATCCCGCCGAGCAGCGTGCCTGTTTCGGACACGACGAGCTTCTGGTACGAGCCCGCCACCGCGTCGCCGACCACGACCTCGCGCGCGTCCTCGGTGTCGCCGTGCGCGTCGCCGAAGCTGGCCACGTCCACGCCGAGCAGCTTGAGCTTGGTCGAGGTGTCCAGGTCGGAGGCGGTGACCGTGGCCCGCCCGCCGAGCAGCCGGTCGGCCACCACCTCGGCCATCGCGTACCCGGGCGCGACCAGCCCGTAGCTGCGCCCGGACACCGCCGCGCACTCGCCCACCGCGTAGATCCGCTCGTCCGAGGTGCGGCACGCGTCGTTGACCAGCACCCCGCCCCGCTCGCCGACCCGCAGCCCGGCGCGCCGCGCCAACCCGTCACACGGCCGCACGCCGGCGGAGAACACCACCACGTCCGCGTCCAGCTCCACGCCGTCGGAGAGCCGGGTGACCAGCCGCCGGTCGTGCCCGGCCTCGATCGCCTGCACCGACACCCCGCAGCGCACCGCCACCCCGAGCTCGGAGACCAGCCGCCGCAGCAGCGCGCCGCCGCCCTCGTCGACCTGCGCGGGCATCAGCCTGGGCGCGATCTCCACCAGGTGCGGGGACAGCCCGAGCAGCCGCAGCGCCCTGGCCGCCTCCAGCCCGAGCAGCCCACCGCCGACCACCACGCCCGCGCGCCGCCCCGGCCCGTCCCCGGCCACCGCCCGCGCGGCCGCCGCCTTGATCGCGTCTAGATCGTCGAGCGTGCGGTAGACGAAACAGCCCGGCAGGTCGTGCCCTGGCACCGGCGGCACGAACGGGTCCGAGCCGGTGGCCAGCACCAGCGCGTCGTACCCGACCCCTTCACCGTCCGCGGTCCGCACCATCCTTGTGTCCGCGTCGATGTACTCCACCCGCTGCCCCAACCGCAGCTCGACGCCGTCCACCTCGGGCAACCGCAGCCCGCGCTCGTCCGCGCCCTCGAAGTAGCTGGACAGCGCCACCCGGTCGTACGCCGGCCGCCGCTCCGCGCCGAACACCACGATCCGCCAGCGCCCGTCGACATCGCGCCGCCGCATCGCCTCCACCAGCCGATGCCCGACCATGCCGTGCCCGACCACCACCAGCCGTCTCACGAGGCCGTCCCCTCGGCCGCGGTGAGCCAGGCGTGCACGCCCGCGACCGCGTCCCGGCAGCCGCCGCACCCGGTGCTCGCCCTGGTGGCCCGCACCAGCCCGTCCAGGTCCGCCGCCCCCGCCCGGAACGCCGTCACCAGCTTGGACTTGGTCACCGTGTTGCACCGGCAGATCACCGACGCGGCCGGCAGGTGCGCGGGCGACGGCGCCGCCGCGCCCTCCGGGGGCAGCGCGCGCCCGAGTAGCAGCGCCAGCCGGTCCGACGGCGCCGGCCGCCCCGAGTCGTAGAGCTGGATCATCGACGCGGCCGCGTCCGGGGTGCCGAGCATGATCGCGCCGACCAGCCTGTCGCCGCGCAGCACCAGCTTGGCGTAACGCCCCCGCCGCGCGTCCTGCAGCCGCAGCACCTCCACGCTGCCGTCGCCGGGGTCCTCGGCCAGCCCGTCGCCCGCGGTGGCCAGGTCGATGTCGCGCGCCTTGAGCCGGGTGACCAGCGGCGAGCCTCGGTAACGGGCGGCCGGGTCGGCACCGATGAGCAGGTCGGCGAGCACCTCGGCCTGCTCGAACCCGGGCTGCACCAGGCCGGACACCGTGCCCGGGTGCCGCGCGCAGTCGCCGATGGCGTGCACCCGGTCGTCCGAGCTGGTCATCCGGTCGTCCACCAGCACGCCCCCGTCCACCGCGATCCCGGCCGCGGCCGCCAGCCCGTCCTCCGGCCGCACCCCGGCGGCCACCACCACCGCGTCCACCGCCAGCCGGCCGCCGTCGTCGCACTCCAGCCCCTCGCCGGGAGTCCACCTCTTGGCCAGCACGCCCAACCGCACGTCCACCCCCAGCCGGCCCAGCGCGGCGGCCAGCACCGCCCCGGCGCCGCTGTCCAACTGCCGTTCCATCAAATGCTCGACCGGGTGCAGCACGCTCACCCGCACCCCGCGCCCGACCAGCCCGCGCGCCGCCTCCAGCCCGAGCAGCCCGCCGCCGAGCACCGCCACCCGCCCACCCGGCCGGGCCAGCTCCAGGATCCGCGCGCAGTCGTCCAGGTCGCGGAACGCCGCGACCCCCTCCGCCGGCCGCCCGTCCTTCGTGACCAGCCCTTCGGTCGGCGGCATCCAGGCCCGGCTGCCGGTGGCCAGCACCAGCTCGTCATAGGGCTCGCTCGCGCCGTCGTCGCACAGAACCCGCCGCGCCGCCCTGTCGATCTCGGTGACGCGCACGCCCGTGCGCAGCTCGACGCGGTGCTCACTCGCCCAGCCCGGATCGTGCAGCCGCACCTGGTCCGCGCTCAACCCGCCGGCCAGCACGCTGGACAACAACACCCGGTTGTACGCCGCCCGCCGCTCCGCCCCGAACACCGCGACCCGAGCGCGCACCGCATCCGGATCACGGCGGCGGACCGCCTCGATGAAACGCGCGCCGACCATCCCGTTGCCGACGACGACTACCCGACGAGACACGACCGCCACGCTAGGAACCGCTCGTTACGACCACGGCACCCTCGATGACGACCCCGTTACGCTCCCCTCACCGCGTGACCGCCCCAAGACTTACTCCGGCTCCAGGCGGACCGCGCACGCCTTGAACTCCGGCATCCCGCTGACCGGGTCCGGCGCGGGGTTGGTCACCAGGTTCGCGGCCTGCTCGCCCGCGAAGTGGAACGGCAGGAACACGGTGTCGGCTCGTAACCCGGGCGCGCACCGCACCACCGCCCGCGCCGCGCCCCGCCGGGACACCACCCGAGCGCGCGCACCGTCGCCCAGGCCGGCCAGCCGCGCGGTGTCCGGGTGCACCTCGACGAACGACTCGGGCTCCACCGAGGCCAGCTCGGCGACCCGCCGGGTCTGGGTGCCGGACTGGTAGTGCGCGAGCACCCGGCCGGTGGTGGCCCACAGCGGGAACTCCGGGTCCGTCCGCTCCGCCGGGCCGACGTGCTCCACCGGAATGAACCGTGCCCGGCCATCGGGATGCGCGAACCGGTCGAGGAACAACCTGGGCGTGCCCGGGTGCTCGGCGGACGGGCACGGCCAGTACAGCGCCTCGCCCGCGTCCAGCCGCGCGTAGCTGATCCCGGAGTAGTCGGCCGGCCCGCCGGCCGACGCGGCCCGCAGCTCCTCGAACACCGCCTCCGGCTCGGACGGGAACGCGGACGGCGCCTCCAGCGCGGCACCGAGCGCCGAGAGGACCTCCAGATCGGTACGCACCCCCGGCGGCGGGGGCAGCGCGCGGCGGCGGCGCAGCACCCGTCCCTCCAGGTTCGTCACCGTCCCCTCCTCCTCGGCCCACTGCGTGACCGGCAGCACCACGTCGGCCATCCGGGCGGTCTCGGACACGAACGGATCCGCCACCACGAGCAGGTCCAACGCCGCCAACCGCGAGCGCACCGCCGCCGCGTCCGGCGCGGACACCACCGGGTTGGACCCGAACACCAGCAGCGCGCGCGGCCCGCCCGGCCGGCCCAGCGAACCCAGCAGCTCCACCGCGCCACACCCCGGCCCCGGCAGCGACGACGCCGGCACGCCCCACACCCCCGCCACGTGCGCACGCGCGGCCGGGTCGTCGATGCGCCGGTAGCCGGGCAGCTGGTCGGCCTTCTGCCCGTGCTCGCGGCCGCCCTGGCCGTTGCCCTGGCCGGTCAGGGTGCCGAACCCGCTGCCCGGCGTGCCCGGCATGCCCAGCGCGAGCGCCAGGTTGATCCACGCCGTCACGGTGTCCACGCCGTGCGCGTGCTGCTCGGCCCCGCGCGCGGTGAGCAGGTAACGACGCCGCGCACCGGCGAGCATCCGTACCACCGACCGCTGGTCGGCGGCCGCCACCCCGGTGACCCGTTCGACCCGCTCCGGCCACCAGGACGCCGCGACGCGCCACGCCTCCTCGAAACCGACCGACCGTCGGTCTAGATACACCGCGTCGGCCAGCCCCTCGGACACCGCCACGTGCAGCATGCCCAGCGCCAACGCCAGGTCCGTGCCCGGCGCCGGCCGCAGGTGCAGCCCGCCCGCCGCCACGGCCTGGCGCGCGGTGGCCGTCTCCCGGGGATCGATCACCACCTGCCGCGCCTCGCTCAGGTGGCTCACGAACGGCGGCATGGTCTCCGCCACGTTCGCCCCGACCAGCACCACCACCTCGGCCTCGTCCAGGTCGGTGACCGGGAACGGCAGCCCCCTGTCCAGCCCGAACGCCCGGGTGCCGGCGGCCGCCGCGGAGGACATGCAGAACCGCCCGTTGTAGTCCACCAGCGAGGTACCGAGCGCGACCCTGGCGAACTTGCCCAGCAGGTAGGCCTTCTCGTTCGTCAGCCCGCCCCCGCCGAACACCGCCACCGAGTCCGGCCCGTGCTCCGCGCGCAGCCGCGCCAACCGCCCCGCCACGAGCCCCAGCGCGCGGTCCCACGACGCCGGCGAGCCGTCCACCAGCGGCGTGACCAGCCGCTCCGGGTGGCCCACCAGCTCGCCAGCCGTCCAGCCCTTCTGGCACAGCCCGCCGGCGTTCGTCGGGAACCGCCTCGGCCGCACCCTCGCGCCCGAGTCCACCGTCATCCCGCACTGCAGCGCGCAGTACGGGCAATGCGTCTCGGTCTCAGTCTCGGACTCGGTCTCGGTTCGTGCGGCCACCGGCATGCCGGAATGCTCGACGCCACCGGTTGCCGCCATGTTTCCGAGCCGTTTCGACCACGCACGAGGACGCTCACCGCGTCCCGGTGCACCGAGATCGACACCCGCGCGTCGAGCCCCCTGGACGGCGCTGGTGTCGATCTCGGCTCGGCGGCCTGGCGTGGCCGCCGGGCGGGTGGCACCGCCCCTAGGCCGCCGGCTGCCGAGGCGGCAGGTACGACTCGCGCACCGGCAGCTCGACCGCCTCCCCCTCGCCGAGCCCCTCGCCGAGCCCCGCAACGACGTCCCGCTCGCGGCCCCAGTCCCGACGCGGCCGGTCGGACATGCTCTCGAACTCACCGAGGACGTACGCCCCGCCGTCGGTCCGCACCAGCGCGCGCCGCGCGTTCGCCAGCCGCCGCTCGCGCCACCTCAGGTTCAGCTCCTCGAACCGGGCACCGGCCGGGAACCCGACCAGGAATGCGGCACAAGCGATCAACAGCGTTCCGGTCACCCCCATGACCACCGACCTCCATAAATTTCTTCCTGCAATTTCGTCCCCCACCCGTGCAGGGCATCGGTCTACCCTGGTGATCAGGGCAAATACTGGTGACCGCCGGTTGAATGCCGGGCGTTTCTCGGGGAGCATCAGGTCATGGGGGGTCAGGGATCGGACGTGCATGCCGGCCTCTGCGCGGAGCTGAAGCTGCTGCGCCTGCACGGCGTGTATCGGGCGCGGACGCTGGACATCCCGCACCTGCTCGACGCGGCCGCCACGCTCGGCCTGCTCGGCCCGGACTCGCCCCAGGACCTGGGCGTGGAGTCGCTGCTGCTGCAGGCGGTGAGCGGGCTCGGGGAGAGCAGGGAGGCGAAGGCGGCCCGGTTGACGTTCGGGCTGGAGCCCGGGCACAAGCTGCTCAAGGCGGCCGACCGCAGGCGCAACGCCTCCCGCGAGCAGGGCGTCAGCATCGAGACCTACCGGGGCAGCTACGAGCGCGAGCTGATCGAGCAGCTGGCCACCGAGATCCTCGCGCTGCGCGGGCGGGTCGACGCGGTCCCGCCGCGGGCGCTGCCGGAGCTGCCCAGGGTGACGCCGGTGTTCGACCACGAGCAGCAGGTGGCCGACGTGCTGCGCACGGCGCACACGAACGCGGACTGGGACCTGGTCGAGGGCGCCTACCGGCAGTGCGTCGAGCTGGCCGACGACCACGGCGGGCGGTTCATGCCGGACGCGATCCCGGACTTCCTGGCCGAGGCGCTGGCCCGGATCGCGGCCAACTACCACGGCCGCGAGGAGCAGCTGATCCTGCACGGGCTGGGCATCCTGGGCAACGCCGAGGGCGCCAACCGGATCACCGGGTCGCTGTTCAAGCAGCTCTACGACGACGCCCGCTTCGACAGGTTCATCCAGTACACCTCCGAGCACGACCCGCGCCGGCCCTACCGGCGGCCGTGCCCGTACGAGACGATGGTCGAGACGGCACGCCGGTTCCGCGACCTCAACCACCTGGAGTCCGTGCTGGCCGACCTGCCGACCTCGTGCATCCTCGGCGGGTCGCTCAACTACGGCCGTTACTTCAGCGTGCGCGGCGCGTCCGGCGACGAGCCCGGGTCCAACGTTGACCTGGTGCTGGTGCTGCCCAGCTACGTCTGGGTGGACGAGGTGATCGCCAGCCTCGCCGAGCTGCACGGCGCCGCGCGGGCCAGCCTGGACACGCTCGAGCACCGCGCCAGGGTCTGGCACCGGCACCGCCTCGACGACGGCTACACGATGTTCAGCCAGCGCATCCGGATGTGGTCCGACCAGGACGACCCGGTGCTGGTCTGGACGCCGAACCGGGGCGAGTACGCGATCGACCTGCGGATCATGTCCAGCGCCGTGCTGGAGTGGATCCTGGTCGCGGACAACGCGAAGCTGACCGCCAGCGCGGCCGGCAAGTCACGGACCGTCCGCAACTTCTGCCAGCGGGGCACCCGGCCCGACGAGCACCAGTGCAGCTTCAGCGGCCGCAACCTGAGCACCACGCTGGAGACCACCGAGCTGGACGGCGACCTGCTGCGGCTGCACCAGGTCTACTCCATCCAGGACGACAGGTACTACCCCGGCGCGGTGCAGAACCTGATCCTGCCCCGGTTCAACAAGCGCTGGGACGACGTCCCGATCGAGGGCGCGCTGCAGGCGTTCCGCTGGAAGATCGTGGAACGGCTCCGGTTCGAGCGCCGGCTGCGGCCCTACGAGCTGCAGCGGGTCAGCCTCTCGCACACCCGCTCGGAGATGTTCGCCCCGCACATCCTGCGCGCGGTGGACAGCGCCGACATCACCTGACGATTCCTTTCCGTGGCGGCCGGGATCTACATGTACGGAAGGCGCGCCCTCGCGTCTCCCGTACATGTACGCCGAGACGGAAGGCCTGATAGCACATGAAGGTTCCCGCGACCATGCGCGCGCTGCGGCAGACGTCCCTGAACGGCCCACGGGACCTGCGCCTGGTCACCGACGCGCCGGTACCCAGCCCCGGCCCGGGGGAGGCCCTGATCCGGGTCACCGCCGCCGGCGTCAACTTCGTCGACCTCTCGCAGGCCAGGGGCACGTTCCCGGCCGGCCCGAAGCCGCCGTACCTGGCGGGCATCGAGGGCGCCGGCGAGGTCGTCGCGGTCGGCGAGGGGGTGACCGGCCTGGAGCCCGGCGCCCACGTCATCGGCGTCGGCATCACCGGCGGCGCGTTCGCCGAGTACATGGCGCTGCCCTCGGCCGCTGCGGCGGCGGTGCCGGCGGGCTGGGCCGACGAGCAGGCGCTGGGCCTGGTCGTGAGCTGGCCGACCGCGCTGGCGGCGCTCAAACCGCTGGGCGGGGTGACCGAGGGCCAGACCGTGCTGATCCACGCCGCCGCCGGCGCGACCGGCCAGGCCGCGGTGAGGATGGCCAAGCACTACGGCGCGACGGTGCTCGCCTCGGCCTCGCCCGGCAAGCACGACGTGGTCCGCGAGCTGGGCGCCGACCACGTCATCGACTCCCTCGGCTCCGACCTCGCCGCCGAGGTCCTGGAGCTGACCGGCGGCGCGGGCGTCGACCTGGTGCTGGAGTCGGTCGGCGGCGCCACCCTCGAGGCCAGCCTGGCCGCGACCAAGCGGGTCACCGGCCGCGTCGTCGTCTTCGGCATGGCCGCCGGCGACGCCGCCGTCACGAACCGGGAGCTGGTCTACAAGCACCAGGTCCACCTCATCGGCCTGAACATCGGCGTCCTGGCCCAGGCCGCGCCGCGGATCTTCGGCGAGCTCATGGGCGAGATGTTCGCGCTCATCGCGGACGGCGTCCTCGCCCCCGCCCGGCCCACCACCTACGACCTTGCCGACGGCCCGAAAGCGCTCGCCGAGCTGGAGTCCAGGGCCACCGTCGGCAAACTGGCCCTGCTGCCCTGAGCGGGTGGCAGGCTCGCGGTGTGAACCACGCTCGGTTCGAGGCCGAGACCGGGCGGTATCGGCGCGAGCTGCTGGCGCACTGCTACCGCATGGCCGGCTCCGCGCACGACGCCGAGGACCTGGTGCAGGAGACGTACCTGCGGGCGTGGCGTTCCTACTCCGGGTTCGAGGGCCGCGCGTCCGTCCGCTCCTGGCTCTACAAGATCGCGACCAACGTCTGCCTGAAGGCGTTGGAGCCGCGCCGGATCCGGCTGCTGCCCTCGGGCCTGACCGGCCCGTGCACCGAACCCGACACCGTGCCGAGCCCCGTCCCGCCGGGCGAGGTCTCCTGGCTGGAACCGCTGCCGGACGCGTGGATCGCCGCGCCCGCCGACGACCCGGCCGCGGTGGTGGTCGCGCGCGAGTCGGTGCGGCTGGCGCTCGTCGCGAGCCTGCAGCACCTGCCCGCCCGCCAGCGCGCGATCCTGCTCCTGCGCGAGGTGCTGGCGTTCTCCGCCGCCGAGACCGCGGCGATCCTCGACACCACCACCGCGGCGGTGAAGAGCGGCCTGCAGCGTGCCCGCGCCCGACTGGACGAGCTGGAGCCCGAGCCCGAGCACCTGCTCGAACCGACCGACCGGCGGGCCCGCGCGCTGCTGGACGGCTACATCGCGGCGTTCGAGCGCTCCGACGCCGCCCTGCTGGAACGGGTGCTGCGCGCGGACGCCACGCTGGAGGCGACGCCGTTCCGCGACTGGCGGTCCGGCCGGTCGATGTGCGTCCACCTGCTGGACACGTATGTGCTGGGCGCGCCGGGCGACTGGCGGATGATCGCCACCACCGCCAACGGCCAGCCCGCCGCCGTCGTCTACCACCGGGACACCGGCGGCGGCGCGCTGCGAGCCGACGGCGCCGTGGTGCTGGCCCCCACCGCCACCGGCGTCTCCCGCGTGGTCAAGTTCCACGAACCCGCGCTGGTCGCGGCGTTCGGCTTCCCGGAGGTTCACACGCCTGCGTACGCGGGCGCCCGCGCCGGCTCGCGCGACGCCCCGTACACCAGGTAGGTGAGCACCGCGCAGGCCAGGTAGCACGCCAGGAACGCCCAGAACGCCGGCACGCCCCCGCCGGTGGCCGCGAACGACTGCCGGAACGCCAGGTTGATCAGCAGCCCGCCGAGCGCGCCGACCGCCGAGATGATCCCGATCGCCGCGCCCGACACCCGCCGGGCCCGGCCGAGGTCGGGCTCGGCGCCGCCGTTGGAGGCCGCCAGTTCCTTGGCCCGGAAGATCGCCGGGATCATCTTGTACGTCGACCCGTTGCCCACCCCGGAGAACACGAACAGCCCGATGAACCCGGCGGTGAACAGCGCGGGCGACGACGCCGCGATGCAGACCGCGGTGGCCGCACCCATCAGCAGGAAGTTCCAGTACGTGACGCGCGCGCCGCCGACCCGGTCCGCCAGCCAGCCGCCGACCGGTCGGACCAGCGAGCCGAGCAGCGGCCCGAGGAACGTCACGGCGGCGGCCTGCAGCGGCGTGCGGCCGAACTGGTTCTGCAGCACCAGCCCGAACGCGAAGCTGTAGCCGATGAACGAGCCGAACGTCCCGATGTAGAGCACCGACATCACGGCGGTGTGCGGATCGGCCAGCGCCTCCCGCGCCGCGCCGGTGTCGTTGCGAACCGTGACCAGGTTGTCCATGAACAGCGCCGCGCACACCGCCGAGACGACGATCAGCGGGATGTACACCGCCAGCAGCAGCCACGGCCGTCCTACGCCGGCCGCCGCGATCACCAGCAGCCCCACCAGCTGGACCACCGCCACGCCGATGTTCCCCCCGCCCGCGTTGAGCCCGAGCGCGAGCCCCTTGCGGCCCTCCGGGAAGAACGTGTTGATGTTCGTCATGGACGAGGCGAAGTTGCCGCCGCCGAACCCGGCCAGCGCCGCCATCAGCACGAACGTCCCGTACGGCGTGCCAGGCTTCAGCACGAACGCCGCCGCCACCGTCGGCACCAGCAGCAACAGCGCGCTGATCACCGTCCAGTTGCGCCCGCCGAACCGCGCCACCGCGAACGTGTACGGCACCCGCAGCACCGCCCCGACCAGCGACGCGGTGGACACCAGAAAGAACTTCCCCGCCGCGTCTACCCCGTACTCCGGCCCCATGAACAGCACGAACACCGACCACAGCGTCCACACCGAGAACCCGACATGCTCGACGAAGATCGAGTACCACAGGTTTCGGACGGCTATCCGCCGACCGGTCCGCTCCCAGAACGACGGATCCTCGGGTTCCCAGTGCTCGATCCAAGCCATGGCGCGGACGCTAGGCAGCGCGCGTTACCCCGGCGTGGCCCCGCGTGACGCCCGTGCAACGACTAGCTCACGGGCTAGAGCCGCAGGTAGGTGAGGACCGCCATCACGCGCCGGTGGTCGCTGTCGGACTGGGCCAGCCCGAGCTTGCCGAAGATGTTGCCGATGTGCTTCTCCACCGCGCCCTCGCTGACCACCAGCTTGCGGCAGATCGCGGTGTTGGTGCGGCCCTCGGCCATGAGCGCGAGCACCTCCCCCTCCCTCGGGGTCAGCGCTGCGAGGGGGTCGCGGCGGGCCGCGAACAGCTGCGAGACCACCTGCGGGTCCAGCACGGTGCCCCCGGCGGCCACCCGGCGCAGCGCGTCGGTCAGCTCGTCGACGTCGGTCACCCGGTCCTTGAGCAGGTAGCCGACCCCGCCCTCGCGGTCGGCGAACAGGTCACCGGCGTAGGACACCTCGACATACTGGGACAGCACCAGGATCTTCGCGCCCGGGTGCTCGGCGCGGATCTCGACGGCCGCGCGCAGCCCCTCGTCGGTGTGCGTCGGCGGCATCCTGATGTCCACCACCGAGACATCAGGTTCGTGCTCGCCCACCGCCGCGACCAGCGACGGCCCGTCCCCCACCGCGGCGACGACCTTGCTCCCGGACTCCTCGATCAGCCGCACCAGCCCCTCCCGGAGCAGCACCGAGTCGTCGGCGACCACCACCCGCATCAGGCCCGGTCCCCCTCGGTGACCTCTGTGCCGATGCTCGTTCCGCTGGCGCTACTCTCGGGCAGCTCCGCGACCATCACCGTCGGCCCGCCCAGCGGGCTGTCCACCACCAGCTCGCCGTCCAGCGCCCGGACCCGATCGATCAGCCCGGCCAGCCCGTGCCCCTTGGCGGGATGCGCCCCGCCCCGCCCGTTGTCCGTCACCAGCACCCGCACCACGTCATCGTCGCGCACCAGCCGGACGGTGGCGGCGGTGGCGCCGCTGTGCTTGGCCACGTTGGTCAGCGCCTCGGCAACCACGAAGTAGGCCCCGTTCTCCACAGCGGCCGGCAACCGGTGCGCCTCCACCTGCTCGGTCTCCAGGCTCACCGGCACCGGGCAGCGCGCGGCCAGCGCGGCCAGCGCGGCGGCCAGGCCCCGGTCGGCCAGCACCGGCGGGGCGATCCCCCTGGACAGCGCGCGCAGCTCCTCCAGCGTCTCCCTGGTCTGCTCGATCGCGCCGCTGATCAGCGGGCCGGCCGCGTCCGGGTCGGTGCGCAGCCGGCGCTGCGCGGCGCCCAGGTCCATGGCCAGCCTGATCAGCCGCTGCTGCGGGCCGTCGTGCAGGTCGCGCTCCAGCTTGCGCAGCGCGATGGCCTCGGCGGACGCGGCGGCCGCCCGGCTCTCGGTGAGCGCCGAGACGCGCTCGGCCAGCACCTCGGCGCGCTGGCGGGTCAGCATCCCCCGGCCGAACCCGGACAGCAGCAGCGACAGCGCGCGCATCACCGCCGGCAGCGTCACCGCGGCGCCGATGCCGAGCGCGAAGTTCACCCCGATCCTGGCGAGCGTGGAGTCGCCGAGGCCGATCAGCTCGGAGAGCCCCGTGTCCCCCGGCCCGCGCGGGATCGCCCAGTCGTAGAGCGGGTACGCCACGCCGACCACCGCGACCATCCACCAGGCCAGCGCGATCGGGAACACGATCAGGCTCGGCACCAGCGCCAGCAGCCCGTAGAGCAGGTCCAGCCACCGCCGCCCGTCGGAGAACACCCGGATCACCCGGCTGGGCAGCGAGCCCTCGCGCAGCGACTTGTACGCCGGCACCAGCACCTCGGTCCCGGTTACCACCCGGATCCGGGTCCGCTCCAGGACCGCGAACCCCTGCGCGGCGAACAGCGCCAGCGCCAGGATCGGGAACCCGACCACCGTGACCAGCGTGCCCACCCCGACCGAGACCATCGTGATCAACACGACGAACCCGACCAGCGCGATCATCCACGCGGTGAGCACGTACGCGGAGTCCGCGATCAGCCTGGCGAACAGCGAGCGGGGCGGAACATCGGGCGCGTACGACGGCGGCTGCGGATGAGACGGGGTTCGGTTCGACGACTCGGGAGTGGTCGCCGCGGGCATGCCGTTCATAGTGCACGACGCTAAGCGCACCGCCAGTTCTTTCCCATCCAGCCCACCGCCGCCCCCGCGGTAGGGCTGGCCCTACCCCCGCACATGCGAAGGCGCCGCACACCCGGGTGTGCGGCGCCTTGGGGGCGGTCAGGGTCACGAACGGCCGGTCGGAGCGGCGGTGAGCAGGCCTCGCCCGAAGAACGACAGCCCCAGCGAGAGCGCCCGCATCGCGAACGGCAGCGTCACCGCGGCGACCAGCCCGACCACGAAGTTCACCGCGATCCGCGCGACCGGGGAGCCACCGAGGCCGAGCAGGTCGGACAGCCCGTGGTCGCCCGGCCCGTACGGGATCGCCCAGTCATAGACCGGGTACAGCACCCCCGCCACCGCCGTCGACCACCAGGCCACCGCGATCGGGAACACCACCACGCCCGGCACCAGCGCGATCAGCCCGTAGAACAGGTCCAGCCAACGCCGCACGTCGGAGAACAACCGAACCATCCGCGTGACCAGCGACCCGTCGCCGGCCGGCCGGTACACCGGCGAGATGACGTCCTCCCCCGTCACCAACCGGATCCGGCTCCGCTCCAGGATCGCGAACCCCTGCGCCACATGCAGCGCCAGCAACAAGATCGGAAAACCAACGACGATCACAAGCGTGCCCACCCCGACCGACCCCACCGTGACCAGCACGGTAAACCCGACCAGCGCGATCGGCATGGCGGTGAGCACATACGCGGAGTCGGCAACCAGCTGGACAAACAGGGAGCGCGACGACGAACCCGACTTCGCCTCGGCAACGGTATTGATCATAGTGACCGACGCTAAGTCCCCCACCCCACCATTCCCACCCAGCCCACCACCGCGTCACAGGTAGGGCCACCCCCACCACCGCACCCCCACCCACCCGCGAGTCGGGGGTTTGGGCACACTGAGTCGCGCGTTTCAGCACACCCGCCGGGAACGCACCTGGCGGCGCTGTGGCCGGCTCACGCCGGAGCGCTCACAGCCGGGGCACGATCAGCTCGGTGGCCGCCTCCAGGCCGTACAGCGACTCGGCGGACGCGGCCGGGTGCTGGGCGTGCAGCGCCACCCTGAACAGCAGCGCGCGCAGCAGCACCTGTGGCCAGCCCTCCAGGTGCGACCAGGCGCTGAGCAGCCTCGGGTCCGCGTTCCCCCAGGCCAGCGCGTCGACCACGACCACGGCGGCGGCCCATTCCACCGGCCGCCAGAACGGCACCAGGTCGAGCACGGCCGGCGGCTTGTTGCCGTCGAAGAGCACGGTGCCGAACAGGTCGGCGTGCACCACCTGGGCGGGCAGCCGGACCTTGCGGCGGTACCCGGCGAGCTCGGCGAACAGCACGCCGCCCGACTCCGGGTTCAAAGTGATCGTCCGTTCCCCCCAGGCGGCCGCGTCGGCGCGGGCGACCAGGTCGTCCCGGTCGTCCAGCAGCCGGGGCCGGCGGACCGACGCGGTCGCGGCGTGCAGCCGCATGGCGGCGTCCACCAGGTCGTCGTACCTGGGCTCCGGGGCGCCGCTGAGGTACTGGCAGGCCGACCAGCCGGCCACCACCCAACGCCCGTCCGAGGCGCGCACCGGCCGGGCGATCCGCAACCCGTCCGCCCGTAGCGTCTCCAGCACCCGCGCCGACCACGCGGCCAGCGCGTTGTCCTGCACCGGACGGATCACCACGTCGCCGCACCGCCAGGCGCACAGCCCGCCGAACCGCACCGGCCGGACCGGCACGTCACGGACCCCGAAGGCGTTGCGCACGTGCCGAGGCAGCTCATCGCCCCACTCGAGCGCCGCATCGGAGGCCTCGGCCCTGGGGCTGGGCACCGCGTCGTACGCCGAACCACTGGCACGATCCGTCACCGATGTCACAGATCGGCACGGTACCTCCGGATCACCCCAGCTCCCGGCTACGCCACGCCGATCGGTATCTGTAATAACGCACGGTAGCCGTTCGCGCCCCGCATCCCGCCCGGCCCACCGCACGACCGGCGGAAACCTCCCCACTCGGGCCAGCCAGCCGCTACCTTCGGCCCATGTCGACACCGCCGCCCCCCGGCCAGGGGCCAGAACCACCCGCCCCGGACCTGGACGAGCAGCGCCCGACGGACCAGGCAACACCGGCCGGCTCCCCACCCCCCGACCAGCCCTCGTCCGAAAACGGCCAGCCCTCCCCCGAACACCAGCCGTCCGACAGCGACCCGCTGCACGAACCGGACCCCCCAACCGAACGCCTGCAGATCGCACCCGAACCACCGACCGAACGAATCCCGACCGGACGCCTCCTGTCCGAACCCGAGCCGTCCGAGCCGTCCGAGCCCTCGGGCCTCGCCGAGCCCGGTTCCTCGGAACCGCCCGGCCCGCCCGAACCCGGTTCCGCGGAACCGTTCGCCGCCGTCGAACCCGGTTCGGCGGAACCGCTTGACACCCACGAACCCGGTTCCGCGGAACCGCCAGCCGCCATCGAACTCGGCCTCACGGAACCGCCCGACGCGGCCGCGCCCGGTTCCGCGGAACCGCGTGACACCGCCGAACCCGGCTCCCCAGAAGCGCTTGACGCCGCCGGACCCGGTTCCGCGGAACCGCTCAGCGCCATCGAACCGGGTTCCCCGGAACCGCTGAGCACCGTCGGACTCGGCTCCGCGGAACCGCCCGGCCCCGCCGAGCCCGGTTCCGCGGAACCGCTCACCGCCGCCGAGCCCGACCCCACGGAACCCCCCGAGCCCGCCGAACCCGGTTCCGCGGAACCGCCCGAGCGGCCGTCGTCCGAGCCCGACGCCTCACCGTGGCAACGCCCACCCGACGGCGACCAGGCTCCGCACGCCCGACCACCGGAAGCCGACCAGCCACCGGGGCACCCTCCGCCCGGCTCTCCACCGGCTCCGGACCACCCGCAACCGCCCGGCCACCCGCCACCCCCAGGACACCCACAGGCACCAGGAATCCCACAGACACCGGGTTACCCGGGCCCACCGCCCTACCCGCCGCCGGGTTCACCGCCCGCGCAGAGCTTCCCGCCGCCGGGCTTCCCACCGCCCGGCTATCCCCCGCCCCCGGGCCACCCGCACCCGCCCGGACACCCGCAGCAAGCCAACCCACCTCAGGGCTACCCGCCTCAGGTCTATCCACCGCCGCCCGGCTACCCGGCCGCCCAGGGCTACCCCGGCCCCGCCTACCCCGGCCCCGGCTACCCGATGGGCGGCGGCCACCCGGGCGGCGGGATCCCGGTGCCGCCGAACGACCCCCTGGTGCCGGCCGACCTGCGCGGCTGGTTCAACCGGATCGGCGGCGTCCTGCGGCGCAGCCTGCCGCAGCTGCTGGTCCTGCAGGCGGTCGCGGCGGTGGTGAGTGCGGTGGTCGGGGTGGTGCGGAGTCTGGTCACGCCGGCAGGGGCGCAGGTCGGCACCGGGTTCGGCGGCATGTTCGGCATGGTGGTGCGGGCCGACGCGCCCGGCGGGCTGATCGCGGTCAGCCTGATCGGCGTGCTGGTCATGCTCGCGGTCAGCGCGTTCATCCAGGGCGCCTCGGTGTTCGTGGTCGTCCGGGACGCGGCGGGGCGCCGCACCAGTGCGCCGGACGCGATGCGGCTGGTCATGTCGAAGGCGCCGGCGCTCGTCGGGTGGGGCGTGCTGGCCGGCGCCCTGATCGGGTTCGGGATGTTCGCGCTGGTGCTGCCGGGGCTCTACCTGATGGTCGTGTTCGGCTCGTCGCTGCTGGGGGTGCTGGTGGTGGAGCGCGGCACCATGGGGCGCTGTTTCGTGCTGGTGCACGGGCGGTTCCTGCCGACGGCGGCGCGGCTGGCGATCGTCATCGCCGTGGTGTTCGCCTACGGCTGGGTGACGATGCTCATCGCGGCGGTGCTGGGCGGCGGGCCGACCTCGGTGGGCACGGCGATCCTGCGCGCGATCCTGCTCATCCCGGTCGGCGTGGCGGTCACGGCGGTCGGCGTGGTCAGCTACGCCGAGCTGCGGTTCTACGAGAACCGGTCGGTCTCCACCCCGTGGCTGGCGTCGCAGATGTCGCTGTGACGCGCGGGCGCCGGCGTTCGTGGCGAACGCCGGCGCCCGGGGATGCGCCGTCAGTAGGTCGGCAGCGAAGGGTCGACCTGGTTCGCCCAGGCCAGCACGCCGCCGCCGACGTGCACCGCGTCGGAGAAGCCGGCCTTGTGCAGCGCGGCCAGCGCCTCCGCCGAGCGGCCGCCGGACTTGCAGTGCAGCACCACCGGCCGGTCCTGCGGGATCTCGGCCAGCGCCTCGCCGGACAGGATGCGGTCCTTGGGGATGAGCACCGCGCCGGGGATCTTGACGATCTCGTACTCGTGCGGCTCGCGGACGTCGATGAGCGCGAAGTCCTTACCGGCGTCCATCATGTCCTTGAGCTCGGTGGCCGTGATGGTGTGGCCGGCGGCGGCGTCCTGGGCGTCCTCGGACACCACGCCGCAGAACGCGTCGTAGTCGATCAGTTCGGTGATCTTGACCGACTCCGGGTCCTTGCGGATCTTGATGGTGCGGTAGCTCATCTCCAGGGCGTCGTAGACCATCAGCCGGCCCAGCAGCGGCTCGCCGATGCCGGTGATCAGCTTGATCGCCTCGTTCACCATGATCGAGCCGATGGACGCGCACAGCACGCCGAGCACCCCGCCCTCGGCGCAGGAGGGCACCATCCCGGGGGGCGGCGGCTCGGGGTAGAGGTCGCGGTAGTTCAGGCCGAGCCCGTTCGGCGCGTCCTCCCAGAACACCGAGGCCTGGCCCTCGAACCGGAAGATCGAGCCCCACACGTACGGCTTGCCCAGCAGCACGGCGGCGTCGTTGACCAGGTACCGGGTGGCGAAGTTGTCGGTGCCGTCCAGGATCAGGTCGTAGTCGCGGAAGATGTCCAGCGCGTTCGAGGAGTCCAGCCGCGTCTGGTGCAGCCGCACCTCGACGAACGGGTTCGTCTCGAGGATCGAGTTGCGCGCCGACTCCGCCTTGGACCTGCCGATGTCGGACTGGCCGTGGATGACCTGGCGCTGCAGGTTCGACTCGTCCACCACGTCGAAGTCGACGATGCCCAGCGTGCCCACCCCGGCGGCGGCCAGGTAGAGCAGCGCGGGCGACCCCAGCCCACCGGCGCCGATCACCAGCACCTTGGCGTTCTTCAGCCGCTTCTGCCCGTCCATCCCGACGTCCGGAATGATCAGGTGGCGGCTGTACCGGGCGACCTCGTCCTTGGTCAGCTCGGCTGCCGGCTCCACGAGCGGCGGTAGCGACATGTCGTCTCGCTCCTTAGGGTCTGTTTCGGCGGCTCAACCGTGCAACGCCGCGTACCCGGCCTATCTTCCCACCCCGGGCCTACCACCGTCCGGCTTCGACCGCGCGCCACATGCCCAGCACCGCCCGCGCGACGGTCACCGGCCGCTCGATCTGCGGGATGTGGCCCACCTCTGGCAGCGCCAGCAGCCGCCCGCGTGGCAGCGCGGACGCCGTGCGGGCGGCCAGCCGGGGCGCCATCAACCGGTCCCGGCCGCCCCAGACCACCAGCGTCGGCGCCGTCACCCCGGCGGCCACCGACCACAGCGACCGGCCGAGGAACCAGCCCCGCAGCATGCCCATGCTGGTGCCCCAGAGCGCCTCGCCCGCCCACGCCTGCTCCGCCCGCTCGGCGACCTCCGCCACCGCCTCGGCGATGCGGTGGTCGGGCACCGAGGACGGGTCGCCGAAGCACAGCCGCATCATCTGCTCGACCCGCTCCCTCGGCGTGACCTCGGCCAGCCGCGCGGCGACCCGGGCCCGCAGCCCCGGGACCGCGGCCAGCAGGATCCGGGGGTCGGACAGCCGGCGCGGGTCGGGGCGCCGGTCGGGCATCGCGGGCGCGAGCAGGGTCAGGCTGCGCACCAGCTCGGGCCGCCGGGCCGCCACCCGCAGCGCGATCGCGCCGCCCAGCGAGTTGCCCAGCAGGTGCACCGGCCGCCCATGGCCGGCCAGGAAGCAGAGCACCGCGTCGGCGTGCGCGGCCAGGCTGTACAGCCCGGACGCCAGCGGGCGTGACCTGCCGAAACCGGGCAGGTCCAGCGCCATGCCGGGGGCGTGCGGGGCCAGCTGCGCGGCCAGGTCCGTCCAGTTCGTGCCCGACCCGGACAGCCCGTGCAGGTACACCGCGGGCGCCTGGTCGTCCGGCCCCGGCGTCAGCCGCACGTGCAGGGTGACGCCACCGGAGCTGATCTCCTGACCTGGCCACGGTCGCTGGCCGAGGTCGAGCGGGGGCAGCTCGCCGGGGTCGGCCAGCGGCGCCGGGGCCGCGCGGGACGGGGAACCGGCGGCGGGAGCCGGTCGCGGCGTGGGTAGGGCGGGAGCAGCGGGCGTGGCGGATGCGGCGGCGGGCGCGGGGCCGGCGCCCGCCGGAGACGGGAGGACCATGACACCAGGATGCGGGACGCGCGCCCGTTCTCCCAACCCCCGCCGGACGGTTCCCGGTCACCGCCCGGTCGGCTGCGCGTCACCCGGAAGTCACCACGTGACCCGGAAGTCACCGGCCATTCTTGTTTCTCGCCGGTAGGGTGGGGCGCGATGACCGATATCGCGCGGCCGCCCACAGCCACCGCTGTGCAACGCGGTGTACGCCTGTCCCGGGACGCCCGCCGCGCCCAGCTGCTCGGCGCGGCCCGCGACGTCTTCGCCGCGCAGGGCTACCACGCCGCCGCCATGGACGACATCGCGGACCGGGCCGGGGTCAGCAAGCCCGTGCTCTATCAGCATTTTCCCAGCAAGCTGGAGCTGTACCGGGCGCTGCTGACCACCTACGCCGAGGAGCTCGTGGGCCGGCTGCGGCACGCCATCGAGCAGACCACCAACAACGAGCAGCGGATCCGGGCCGCCGTGTCCGCCTACTTCGACTTCGTCGCCGGCGAGGGCCGGTCGTACCGGTTGGTGTTCGCCTCCGACCTGCGCAGCGAGCCGGAGGCGGCCGCCGTGGTGGACCAGGCGCTGACCGACTGCATCAACGTGGTCACCGACGCGGTCACCACCGATGCCGGGCTGGACCGCGAGCGCGCGCGGCTGCTCGCCGTCGGGCTGGTCGGACTCAGCCAGGTCACCGCGCAGTACTGGCTGGACTCCGGCCGGGCGGTGCCGCAGGCCGAGGCGGTCGAGCTGATGTCCCGGCTGGCCTGGCGCGGGATAGCGCACTTCCCGATGGTGCACGACTGAAGCTCGCGTCCGGCGGCGAGAGCACGTTCGCACCCGCCGCCGGCCGACGCCCGAAACCCCGTCAGACCAGGAACGCGCGGCGCCAGAGCACCTCGCTCGGGCCGCCGATCATGCCCTGCTCGCGCAGGAACGGCACCAGCTTGCGCGCGGTCCAGCGCAGCGAGTCCCGGTGGTGCGGGTTGGCCCTGGCCACCGCGCGGGCCTGCTTCGGGTCCAGCCCGACGCTGCGGTAGACGTCCGGGTGGATCAGGTTGGTGGCGATGCGGTGCGCCATGACCGCGGTCAGCCAGCGGCCCACCGCCCGCTGCAACCGGTTCGCCTTCGGCACCAGCCGGGCCAGCTCCTCGCGGGCGTACCTGACGTGCCGGGCCTCCTCGGTGACGTGGATCTTGCTGACCATCCGGGTCAGCGGCTGCACGGTCTCGTCGCGCATGCCCTCCCGCTGCAGCTGGTCGGTGATCTCCTCGGCGACCAGGGTGCCGGCGAACATGGCCGGTCCGCTGACCACCGTCTTGCACAGCCGGCCGAGCTGCTGGGTCATCCAGGTCGGCTCGTAGTCCGGCACGCCGTAGCGCTCGGTCATCTTGGCGAACATGATCGAGTGCCGGCACTCGTCGGCGATCTCGGTGAGCGCGTACTGGATGTGTTGGCTGCGGGGGTCGCGGTCGTAGGAGTAGCGCAGCAGCATCTGCATCAGGATGATCTCGAACCACAGCCCGACCCTGGCGACGCTGCACACCTCGTGGATGGACAGCGTGACCTTCTGCTCCTCGGTCAGCGTGTCCCACAGCTCGGTGCCGTACAGCGAGACCCGGTGCGCCGGCATCCCGTAGGCGCCGTCGACCAGCGGGGCCTCCCAGTCGATCTCCAGGTTGGGCTCGTAGGAGTGCTCCAGCGAGCTGCGCAGCAGCCGGCGCGCGGTGGCCTCCCTGGCCTCGCGCGTGCTCTTCTTGCCGCTCTGCGTAGGGGCGCTCATAACGGCTCCGCTCCTTCCGGTGACGCTTTCGCCGGCGGAAACTTGACGTTACCGCCGGTAACTGTTACCAAGGGTAACGTGAAACGAGACGCTGTCAACCCCTCCCGGCGGAGCGGCCGGGCCGAGCGCTGGGCCGGGCACCGCGAGCAGCGCCGAACCGAGCTGGTCGAGGCCGCGATCGAGGCCATCCGCGAGCGCGGCGCCGGCGTCTCGGTGGCGGCCATCGCCGCGCAGGCCGGCGTCACCAAGCCGGTGCTGTACCGGCACTTCACCGACCGCGCCGACCTGCAGCGGGCGGTCAGCGAGCGGGCCGCGCGGATGCTGCTGGACCGGCTGCTGCCCGAGCTGGCCACCGAGCGCGACCCGATCGAACGGATCCGGGCGATCGTGGACGCCTTCCTCGCGGGCATCGAGGACGAGCCGGAGCTGTGGCGGTTCGTGGTGCACAACCCGGGCGGCGAGCACGAGGCCAGCGCCGACGTGGTGGCGCACAACCTGGCGCTGATCGCCGGGATGATCACCTCCGGCCTGGTGGAGGAGCTGCGGGCGCGCGGGCGCGACGCGGGCGGCGCGGAGGCGTGGGCCTACGGCATCGCGGGCATGGTCTACACGGCCGGCGACTGGTGGCTGCAGCGGCGCACCATGACCCGCGACGCGCTGACCGACTACCTCACCCAGCTGATCTGGGGCGGCCTGTCCGGGGTGCTGGGGACGGCGGCGCCGGCCCAGAAGGACGAGGACGGCCGGCCGCTGCGGCTGGTCGCCGGCGAGCAGGAGGGATGACCGAGATGGACGACGATGACTACGCGGGCCCCGCGACCGTGCGGCTGGACGAGCGCGAGCTGCCGGTCAAGGTCCGCCTGATCGCGGTGAACGAGCCGATCGACGGGCGGATCCACTGGTCCGGCCGGATCGAGGCGGACGCGGCGCTGGACGAGCTGCTCGGCGGCTCCAGCTCGGACATGGAGCTGGTCACCGCCGGCGGGCGGGCCGAGGGCAAGATCGGCGAGCCCGACCCGTGGGGCCGCTACCGGGTCACCGGCGTGGGCCCGCCCCCGTTCGAGATGGACCCGCCGCCGGAGGACTAGGCCTAGCTCCCGACCGCGAACCCGACCTTGCGCGAGTCCGCCGGCCCGATCTCCACGTACGACACCCGCGCGGCCGGGAGCACGAACCGCCGGCCCTTGTCGTCGACCAGGCTGAGCAGCCCGGTCGGGTTCTTCAGCGCGTCGTTCACCAGCGCCTCGACCTCGTCGGGTGTCTGCGCGCTGGACACCACGAGCTCGCGCGGGCTCTCCGCGACGCCGATCTTGACCTCCACGCCAAACCTCCAGGCCGAAACGCACTGTCGACAACCAAGTTCGACGGCCAGGCTAGCCGAGCCCGGCGCGCACGGCCGTGGCGGACCTCCGGGTTCGCCCAGAGCGCAACCCTCGGCTCAGGACAGCCCGAGCGCGCCCATCCGCTTGCCGTGGCGCGACTGCAGCTTCTTGAACAGCACCGAGATGCCGGCCAGGTCGCCGAAGCCGCGCACGAAGAACTCGGCCAGCTCGTCGCGCTCGGCCACCGCATGCTGCGCCTGCGTGATCGCCTCGCCGAGCAGGCGGCGGCCCCACAGCGCCAGCCGGTCGCGGGTCTGCCGACTGTGCGCGATCGCGGCGGCCACCTCGCGCTCGGCGAACGCGCTGTGCCCGGTGTCGGCGAGCACCTGGCGGACCAGCGAGCTGGTGGGCTCGGGCAGGATGCCGGCCACCTCGCGGTAGAAGTCGGCCGCCAGCCCGTCGCCGACATAGGCCTTGACCAGCGACTCCAGCCAGTTGTGCGGCGCGGTCAGCCGGTGGTACTCGTCCAGCACCGGCACGAACGGGAGCATCGCGTCGGCCACCGGGGCGTCCAGGCCGGCGAGGTGCTCCTCCAGCAGCCGGAAGTGTCCCATCTCGGCGGCGGCCATCGCCGCCAGCGCGGCCCGCCCGTCCAGCGTGGGCGCCGTCCTGGCGTCCTCGGCCAGCCGGTCGAACGCGGACAGCTCGCCGTACGCGAGCGCCCCCAACAGGTCGATCACCGCCGTCCGACTCACCGCGACACCTACGCCCGTCTCCTCGGTCACCCGACCGCCTGAAATCTGAGCCGTACCCTCGGAAGTCACGCTCTGGTCAGCCACATCGCGAGCGTAGTGCCGCGGAAGCGAGGTCGTCCTGCCCGTCTTCGGCGGCACTAGCCGATCCGCGAGGCGCGTCACGCTGCGGGCCCCACGGACCGACCGCTATGATGAGGCGCAACGCAGCGCCGTTATATCCGGCGCGCGTCCGGCGGAAGCCCGAAATTCCGGCCACAGTCCGGACAGTGCGGGCCCGCGACGACTGTGCGCGTGCAGCGCCTCGCCGTCTCTCCCGCCCGACCGAAACCGGCGGCGGTCGACGAGATGCGCAACGGCCCTCCGCGCGCTGGAGAGAGGCGATTGCTCTGACCGTGAACACCCATACCACCGATCCAACCCCCGACAACTCCACAGAAGGCGAACCGGACGCGGAACCGTTGCATGCCGGCGCACCCGTCCGGCCCGACTCCCCCACCTTCACCGAGCTCGGCGTGCGTCCCGAGATCGTCCGCGCGCTCGCCGACGTCGGCATCGAGCGCACCTTCGCCATCCAGGAGCTGACCCTGCCGCTGGCGCTGGCCGGCGAGGACGTCATCGGCCAGGCCCGCACCGGCACCGGCAAGACGCTGGGCTTCGGCGTGCCGCTGCTGCAGCGGCTCACGCCCGGTGACGGCGACCACGACGTGCCCCAGGCGCTGGTCGTGGTGCCGACCCGGGAGCTGTGCGTGCAGGTCGCGCGCGACCTCGCGGACGCCGGCAAGCACCTGGGCGCCCGGGTCACCGCCATCTACGGTGGCCGGCCCTACGAGCCGCAGATCGCCGAGCTGCGCAAGGGCGTGGACATCGTGGTCGGCACCCCCGGCCGGCTGCTGGACCTGGCCGAACAGCGCCACCTGGTGCTCGGCCGGGTGAACGCGCTGGTGCTGGACGAGGCCGACGAGATGCTCGACCTGGGCTTCCTGCCCGACGTGGAGCGGATCCTGCGGATGCTGCCCGAGCAGCGCCAGACCATGCTGTTCTCGGCCACCATGCCCGGCCCGATCATCACCCTGTCCCGGACGTTCCTCACCCGCCCGACGCACATCAGGGCCGAGGAGAACGACGCCAGCGCCATCCACGAGCGCACCCGCCAGGTGGTCTACCGGGCGCACGCGCTGGACAAGGTGGAGCTGCTGGCCAGGGCGCTGCAGGCCGGCGACCGTGGCCTGACCATGATCTTCACCCGGACCAAGCGCACCGCCCAGCGCGTCTCCGACGACCTCGGCGAGCGCGGGTTCGCGGTGGCCGCCGTGCACGGTGACCTGGGCCAGGGCGCGCGCGAGCAGGCGCTGCGCGCGTTCCGCTCGGAGAAGGTGGACGTGCTGGTCGCCACCGACGTGGCCGCTCGGGGCATCGACGTCACCGGCGTCACGCACGTGGTCAACTACCAGTGCCCCGAGGACGCCAAGACCTACATCCACCGCATCGGCCGCACCGGGCGGGCCGGCCGCGAGGGCGTGGCCGTCACGCTGGTGGACTGGGACGAGATCCCCCGCTGGAAGCTGATCAGCGAGGAGCTCGGCCTCGACATCGACGAGCCGGTGGAGACCTACTCCACCTCCGAGCACCTGTTCGCCGACCTGGAGATCCCGACCGACGCCACCGGACGGCTGCCGCACTCGAAGCGCACCAGGGCCGGGCTGGACGCCGAGCACCTGGAGGACGACGGCCGCCGCCCGCGCCGGGGCAGGAACCGCGACCGGGGCCACGGCGGCCGGGACCGCCGTTCCTCCGGCCGGAGCGCCGACGCGCAACGCGGCACCGAGCGCGGCGGCACCGAGGAGGACCAGGGGCCCACGTCTGCCCGCCCGCGCCGGGAGCGGCGCCGCCGCCGCGCCGGGGTCGTGGTGGCCGGGGGCGACTCCGCCGAGGCGGGCACCTCGACCGAGTCCGGGCAGCGGGCGGACGCCGAGCTGTCCGACGCCGCGCACGCCGGCGCCGCCACCGGCTCCGACCGGCGGCCCAGGCGCCGGCGTCGCCGCCGCACCTCCAGCACGCCGGACGCCGCCGCAAGCTAGAAGCGGCCGCACGCGGAAAGGACCCGCCCAACCGTGCTTCAGGCGGAACGTCGCCGCCGGGGTGACCTGGTGGCAGCCGCCGCGGTGGTGGCCGTCGTGGTGCTCGGGATCGTGCTGGTCGTGCTGACCAGCCCGGCCGCGCACACCGAGTCGGTGACCGCCGTGCCCCCACTGACCGCCGTACCCGCCGCACCGCCCGACGTGCCCGCCACCCTGACCGAGGCGTGGCGGGCACCCAGCGCGGCCAGCGACACCCCGCTCGCCTTCGGGCCCGCGGTGGTGACCGCCGACGGCTCCACGGTGACCGGCCACGACCCGCTGACCGGCGAGAGCCGCTGGCACTACCGCCGCGACCTGCCGCTGTGCACGCTGGGCAGCAACGCCGGGATGGCGCTCGCGGTCTACCGCAACGGCGAGTTCTGCAGCGAGGTCACCGCCCTGATGCCGGACACCGGCGCCAGGGGCCCGCAGCGCAACTCCGACGTGGTCCCCGGCACCCGCCTGATCAGCGACGGCTACCTGGTGACCGCCACCGGCCCGTACCACCTGGAGACCTGGCGCTCCGACCTGGTCAAGACGCTGGACTACGGCATGGTGCGCGCCCCCAGCGAGCCGAAGACCCAGCCCCGCCCGAACTGCCTGCACACCTCCACCGCGATCACGTCATGGCGGCTGGCCGTGCTGGAGCGCTGCCCGCGCGAGGCCGGCGACCGGCTGACCCTGCTGCGCCCCGGCAACAACGAGTCCGAGAAGCCCGACCAGGAGTTCAGCGTGGTGCTCCCGGCCAGCGGGACGCGGGTGGTCGCGGTCTCCCCGGACCGGGCGGCGGTGCTGCTGCCCAACCCGACCCGGCTGAGCGTGCGCGGCGCCGACGGCTCCGAGGTGGCCAGCTACCCGCTGGACGTGCCCGCCGAGGACCTGGCCGGCGACCCGCCCGGCGCCCTCACCCCGACCAGGGCCGTGCCCGGCGCCATCCTCTGGTGGACCGGCTCGCGCACGGTCGCCCTGGACCCGATCGACCTGCACCCGGTGTGGACGCTGCCCGGCACGCTCGGCCCGGGTGGCGCGATGTCCGAACGCCCGCTGATCCCCACCCCGGCCGGCCTCGCGGTGGTCAACCCGGCCGACGGCGCCGTGCAACGGACCATCCCGGTCGACCGCGGCGACTACCGAGGCCCGGTCACCCTGACCGCGCTCGGCCCGATCCTCCTGGAACAGCGCGGGCCCACCCTGGTCGCCCTCCGCTGAAAAATCTTGTCGCCGGGATGTCGAGACCGGCGTGGCGGCTCCGTCCCAGGCTCGGATGCGGCCGAGAGGGCCGCACGAACCGGAAGGACCAGCCATGCGCAAGCTCATCGTCCAGCAGTGGGTGACGGTCGACGCCATCGTCGCGGAGGAGGACGGCGGCCTCAGCTTCGTGTCGGGGGAACCCTTCGACGACGAGGTCACCGACGACCCGTTCCAGAACGGCATGATGAGTTTCATCGACTCGGTCGACACGATGATCCTCGGCGCGAACTCCTACACCCAGTTCAAGGACTACTGGCCCTACGCCGAGGAACAGGGCGAGTGGGGCCGCAAGCTCAACAACCTCACCAAGTTCGTCGCCTCGTCGACGCTCGGCGACGCCCCCTGGGGCGACTTCCCCGCCGCCACCGTGACGCGCGACCCGGCCGCCACCATCAAGGGGCTCAAGGAGCAGAGCGGCAAGGACATCGTGCTGTGGGGCAGCCTGACGCTCATGCGCTCCCTGCTGGACGCCGGCGTCGTCGACGAGGTCCGGATGCTGGTCTGCCCGGCGACACGCGGCAGCGGAACGCGCCTGTTCGCCGATCGCCACGACCTGAAGCTGGTCGAGGCCACCGGGTTCGACAACGGCCTGGCGCTGCTGCGGTACGAGATCACGAAGTAGGCGGTACTCAGTTCCACCAGTAGACGCCGACCAGCACCGCCACCAGCAGCAGCACCGCGATGGCGGCCAGGGTGCCGGTGCGGTCGGCGCGCCGGTCCGCGACCCGCTGCAGCGCCACCGCGACGGCGGCCGCCGCGAGGTGCCCGGCCAGCACCGGCGCTCCGGGCCCCGGCTGGCCGTGCGCGGCGGCCAGCGCCCAGATGACCACCAACGCGACGGCGAGCGCGACCACGCCGGCGGTGAGCGCGCCGCCCACCACCCGCACGGGGTCCCTCACGGCGCGAGCAGCGCCCACGGCTCACGGTCCGGCGCGGCGGCCTGGCCCTGCGGGCAGTGCCGGCGGAAGTCGCAGTACGAGCAGCCCGGCGAGGTGCGCGGCGGGAACAGCGCCTCGGGGTCGCCGCCGGCGGCCAGCGTGTCGGTGGCCAGCGCGGCGTCGTCGGCGGCCTCCTCCATCCTGGTCAGGTGCCGCTGCAGGGACGGCTCGGTGTGCTCCCAGGCGGCCACCTCGCCGCTGGGCAGGTGGTGCAGCTCCACCCGGCGGCAGTGCCGGCGCAGGGTGCGGCGCACGGCGAGGGCGTACAGCGCGAGCGCCGGCGAGGAGCGGGCGTCGTCCACGGTCAGCGGGTTCCGGCCGGTCTTGTAGTCGATCACGACCAGCTCGTCACCGCGCCGGTCGATGCGGTCCACCCGGCCCTCGGCGACGATCCGGCCGGTCGGCACCGACACCCAGCGCTCCACCCCGACCGGCTCGTCGGTCACGTCCAGCTCGGCCACATAGTCCGCGACCCAGCCGCGCGCCCGCTCCCGGTACGTGGCGGCCTGCTCGTCGTCCCGGAAGCCCTCGCCGTTCCAGTTCCGGTCCACCAGCCGGGCGCCCGCCTCCGGGGTGCGTCGTGGCGGGTCCAGGTCGAACAGCGCGCGCAGCGCGTTGTGCACGACAGCGCCGAGCGTGCTGTGCGCCCACGCGCCGCCCCGGGACGGCGGCGGGCGGTCAAGATAGGTCATCCGGTACCGGCGCGGACAGTCCAGCCAGGTGGCCAGCCGAGATGGGGTGATCTTGAACAGCCTGCGGGGCATCCCGTCCAGGCTCATCTGCCCGCCGCTTGTAGTGGCCACCTCACTACCGTATCCCCCACCCCCGACAGCCTCACCCGAGCACAGGAACACCGCTGGCCAGCGCGGCCAGCCGCTCGAACACCTCCGGGTCGGTGGTCTCCACGCCGATCGGGGTGGTCTTGTTCGCGCCGTGGTAGTCGCTCGACCCGGTGGCCAGCAGGCCCAGCTCGGCCGCCAGCCCGCGCAGCAGTGCCCGGTCGGCCGGGGCGTGGTCCGGGTGGTCCACCTCCACGCCGGCCAGCCCCGCCCCGGCCAGCTCCGCGATCACCGACGGCTCCACCACCCGGCCCCGGCGGCGGGCGAACGGGTGGGCGAACACGCACACCCCGCCGGCGGCGGTGACCATCTCGATGGCGTCCTCGACGGGGGTGTCCTCACGCGGGATGTAGTACCGGCTGTTGTTGTTGAGCAGGCTGGCGAACGCCTCGCCCACGCTGCCCACCACGCCCTGCTCCACCAGCGCCCTGGCCAGGTGCGGGCGCCCGGCCGGCAGGTCCGGCGGGAGCCGCTCGAAGAACGTCTCGGGGTCGACGGGGAACCCGTCGGCGGCCATCCGCGCCACCATCCGCACCAGCCGCTGCCGGCGTTCCCCGCGCAGCCGGGCCTGCTCCGCGACCACCGCCGGGTGCTCGGCGTCGAACAGGTACGCCAGCAGGTGCACCGAGACCCAGCCGCCCCGCCCGTCCTCGCTCACGCAGGACAGCTCGGCGCCGCGCACCAGCGCCAGCCCGTCGGGGCGGGCCTTCGCGGCGTCCGCCCAGCCGGCCGTGGTGTCGTGGTCGGTCAGCGCTACCACGTCCAGCCCGGCGGCGGCCGCGATCCGCACCAGCTCAGCGGGGTCGTCGGTGCCGTCGGACGCGTTGGAGTGGGTGTGCAGGTCGATCCGCAAGCGGTGGCCTACCGTCGCCTGGGCTTGGCCAGCAGGTGCGAGCGGGTCTGCTTCTTGTCACCGAAGATGAGCTCGGCGAGGGCCTCGTAGATCTCCTCGGGCCGGGGCATGAAGTCGATCTCGTTCAGCGCCTGGATCTGGCCGGCGGACTCGACGACCATCTTGCCGTAGCCCATCATCCGGCCGGTCAGGCTGCGCTCGAAGGTGAGGTCGGTGACCTTGCCCAGCGGCATCATGCCGATGTTGTGGGTGATGATGCCCTTGGAGATCATCACCCGCTTGTCGGTGATGACGATCCGCTCCACCCACCACAGCGCCACGATGATGGTCAGGCGCACCACCGCGACCAACCCCGCGTACCAGGTCAGGTTGTCCAGCACCAGGCTGGACGGCGCATAGGTGTCGATCGCGACCAGCGCGCCCAGCACGAGCGCCGTCGAGGTCATGTGACCGAGCAGCACCGACCAGTGTTGGCGCACCCTGATGACCCGACGCTCGGTCGGGAGGATGTACTCGTCGATCTCTCTGGGTGCAAGCACTGTCGTCTACCCCCAGCAACGAGTCTAGAACACCCCGCCGATGAAGGTGATGATCGATTGACCCACGTCTCGGAGGCCGGCCAGCACGCCGTTCACGGTGCCGCTGGCGTTCCCCGGCTGGGAGATGATCCAGAACAGCACGAATATGACCACGAGAAAACCCACGAGCTTCTTGAGATTCACCGTGACCCACCATCCAACTACGCGCGGCCCGCCTGGCCCTGTCGGATCTTGTTGTACAGCACAAGCGGGCCGGATGTGAACCCGACAGGCGGGCGTACGCCAATGGAGTGAGAAAGAAGAATAGGTGACCATGGGTGAAGAGACCATCGCTTGTGTCGGAGCGGTCGTGCACGACCGTTCCGGCCGCCTGCTGCTGATCCGCCGAGGGCAGCCGCCGGGCCAGGGGCTCTGGTCGCTTCCCGGCGGCCGGGTGGAGCCCGGCGAGTCCGATCACCAGGCGGTTGTCCGCGAGATCGAGGAGGAGACCGGCCTGCGGGTGCGGCCCGGCCGGCTGCTCGGCACGGTGCGCCGCCCGGCGCCGTCCGGGGCGACCTACGTGATCGCCGACTACGCCTGCGAGCTGGTCGGCCCCGACCGCCCGACCGGCGGCAGCGACGCCGACGAAGCTCGATGGGTGGATGAGGCCGACTACTACACGTTGCCGCTCGTGGCCGGCCTGACCGAGGCGCTGATCGACTGGGGCGCGCTCCCGGCGCGATAAAGCTGGTCATGAACGCAGACACGTTCGGGTGTAATGAGCCGGTGACGGATCGGGTGTGGTCGATCGGCGAGGCGGCCGAGCTGTTGGGCGTGGCGACCTCGACGCTGCGGTGGTGGGAACGGCGGGGCCTGGTGGACCCGGTGCGCCATGGCTCCGGCCAGCGCCGCTACACCTGGCCGGAGCTGCGCCGCCTGGCCATGATCCAGATGTGGCAGGAGACCGGCCTGATGAGCCTCGACGACATCGCCGTGCTGCTCGCCGGCCAGACCGCGAACGGCGACTGGCGCCAGACCGTCCGCCACCGGCTGGCCGCGTTCACCGAGCAGATCGCCAAGCTCACCGCCGCCAAGAGCTACCTCGACCACACCCTGGAATGCCCCCGCGACCACCCCGCCGTGGACTGCCCCTGGCTGCGCGAACAGGTCGACGAGCGGCTCACCGGCCGCCTGGCCGGCGAGGCCGGCCGGTAACGCCTAGACCAGCCGCACCCGGTAGTGGCGCAGCCAGAACGCGATCTGAAGCAGCGAGGCGAGCGTGTCGCTGGCGCGCCACCAGCCGGCGGGCTCGGCGCGCCCCCGCACCAGCGCGCGCACCGCGGCCCGGTCGATGAGCGGGTCCAGCGGCGAGTTCGGGTCGGCCAGCTCGGCGGACATCAGCTCGGCCAGCGCCGCGCGGTAGCCGGGGTGGTGCGTCACCGGGAACGAGGTCTTGCGGCGGTTCAGCACCGCGGCGGGCAGCAGGTCGGAGACGGCGGCGCGCAGCAGGCCCTTGTTCCGCCCGTCCAGTGTCTTGAGCGCCCACGGCACGTTCCAGGCGTACTCCAGCAGCCGGTGGTCGCAGAACGGCACCCGCACCTCCAGGCCCGAGCGCATGCTCATCCGGTCCTTGAAGTCGAGCAGCATGGTCAGCCACCGGGTCAGCGTCAGGTGGAACATCTCCCGGATGCGGGCGTCGGCGGCCGGCTCGCCGTCCAGCCTGGGCACCTCGGCGAGCGCGGTGGCGTACCCGTCGGCGAGGTACTCGCGCGGGCGCAGCCGTTCCAGCAGGCCGGGGTCGAGCACGGGCCGGTAGCCGTCCAGCGCCACCGCCCACGGGAACGTCGCCCCGTCCAGCAGCTCGGACAGGTGGAACCAGGCGTACCCGCCGAACACCTCGTCCGCCGCCTCGCCGGACAGCGCCACCGTCACCGCCCCCTTCACCTCGCGGAACAGCAGGTACTGGGCGGCGTTGATGTCCGCAAGGCCGGGCAGGTCGCGGGCGGTCACCACCTCGGACTGCGCGGCCAGCACGTCCTCGGTGCGCAGCACGATCTCGGTGTGCTTGCTGCCGATGTGCGCGGCGGCGGTGCGGGCGAACGGCGCGTCCTGCTCGGGCCGGTTGGCGTCCGGACGGAAGTGCTCGTCGTTGCCGGCGAAGTCGATCGAGTAGCTCGCAACGGTGCCGACGGTGCCACTCGCGGCCGAGGCCAGCGCGGTGACAGCGCTGGAGTCGAGCCCGCCGGACAGCAACGTCCCCACCGGGACGTCGGCCACCAGCTGGCGCTCGACGGTGTCGGCCAGCAGTTCGCGCACGGTGGCCGCCGTGGTCTCCGGGTCGTCGTCGTGCGGTGCGCTGTGCAGCCGCCAGTAGCACGACTCGCGCACGCCCCGGCGGTCGATCACGGCCAGGTGGCCGGGGCGCAGGGCGCGGATGCCCCGGAACACGGCGTGGCCCGGCGTCTGGGTCAGGCACAGCAGCTCGGCCAGCCCGCCGGCGTCCACCTCGGGCTCGACCAGTGGGTGCGCCAGCAGCGCCTTCTGCTCGGAGCCGAACACGACGCCGCCGTCGTAGCCGCGGTAGTAGAGCGGCTTGACGCCGAGCCGGTCCCTGGCCAGCAGCAGGCGCCCGGCCGCCGGGTCCCACACCGCGAACGAGAACATGCCGTTGAGCCTGGGCAGGCAGTCCTCGCCCCACTCCAGGTAGGCGCGCAGCAGCACCTCGGTGTCCGAACGCGTGCGGAACCGGTGCCCCCGGCCCTGGAGCTCGGACCGCAGCTCGCCGAAGTTGTAGATCTCGCCGGCGAACGTGATCACGCACTCGTCCTGGCCGGGGCGCGCGGCGGCCATCGGCTGGGCCCCGCCGGCCAGGTCGATCACGGCCAGCCGCCGGTGCCCGAGCACCGCCCGCCGCGACACCCACACGTCGCCGGCGTCCGGCCCCCTCGGCACCAGGGTCCGCGTCATCGCCGCCACCGTCTCCGCCTCGCCGCGAAGATCACGTTCCCAGTCCGCCCATCCGGCGATGCCGCACATCCGCGTCGCCCCTTTCCGCTCGATCGATCACTGTCGCGTCCAGGGTTCAACTTGAAGTCGACTTCAAGTCAAGCGGCGGGAAACCCGGCTGCGCGGGCGGCCCGGACCCCGCTACGGTCCCTGCCCGATGCCCGACTTCCGCCCCGGACTGGACCTCGCGCGCGACTTCTACCGTGAGGTGGTGCGCGAGCTCGTCGAGGTCCCGCACGCGGCGGCGCTGCTCGGCGAGGGGTCGGAGGTGCTCGGCTACGACCAGCCCCGCTCCACCGACCACGGCTGGGGTCCCCGGCTGCTGGTCTTCGTCTCCGAGCGGCACGTGCGGGCGGTCACGGACGCGGTGGAGAGCGGCCTGCCGGAGCGGTTCGCGGGCTGGCCGGTGCGGTTCTTCGACTCCGAAACCGGCACGGTGCGCCACCACGTCGGGGTCGGCACGCTGGGCTCGTGGCTGCTCGGCCAGCTCGGCGTGAGCCCGGGCGCTGTGTTGCCGACGTCGCTGCCGGTGTCGTGGTGGCTGGCCGTCCCGCAGCAGCACCTGCTCCAGGTCACCGCCGGTGAGGTGTTCACCGACGAGATCGGCGAGCTGACCGGGGTCCGCGACGCGCTCGCGCACTACCCGCGCGACGTCTGGCTGTGGCTAATGGCCAGCCAGTGGCACCTGATCGGCAACGCCGAACCGCTGGTCGGGCGGTGCGCCGAGGCGGGCGACGAGCGCGGCGGCCGGCTGGTCGCGACCCGGCTGGTCCGGCTGCTGGCCGAGCAGTGCTTCCTGCAGGAACGGCGGTACTGGCCGTACCCGAAGTGGTTCGGCACCGCGTTCGGGCGGCTGCCGTGCGCGGACCGGATCGGGCCGCTGCTGGACGAGCTGCTCGACGCGCGCGAGCCGGCCGCGCGGGAGCGGGCACTGGTGGCCGCGCTGGAGACGGTCGCCGGCCGGCACAACGAGCTGGGCGTGACGCCGCCGGTCGACCCGGCGTGCGGGCCGTTCGACGTCAACATCGCCGGCGCGGTGCGCCCGTACCGGGTGCTCAACGCCGGCCGGTTCGTCACCGCCTGCCGCGACGCCGTCTCCGACCGGGCGCTGCGCGAGCTGGTCACCGTCGGCGGCATCGACCAGCTCACCCACGCCGACGACGCGCTGGTCAACTTCACCCCGTGGCCCGGTCGGCTCCGGTCCGTCTACCAGGGTCTGTTGAGCGGGACCTGACGCCCTCCAGCGTGAGCTGCAGGTGGCGGCGCCAGTCGGCGTTGCCGGCCGGTGCGAAGTACATGGTGGACATCACGCCCCTGGCGAGCGTCGGGAAGTCGGCCATGGTGAGGTCGGCACGGACCGCGCCGGCGGCCACGGCGCGCTCGATGATGCGGGTGACGACCTCGGCGAACTCGGCCTTCTCCCGTTCCAGCCCGCCCCAGTCCAGCTCGCCCGAGCCCGAGCCCATCAGGGCGAGCTGGAACGCGGCGTCGCCGTCGGCGGCCTCCAGGTAGCCACGCAGGATGGCCTCGAAGGCCTCGCCGGGGTCGTCGATCCGCTCGGCGGCGCGGCCCAGCTCCGCCATCCCCCGGAAGCGCTCCCGGACCATCGCGGTGAGCAGCGCCTGCTTGTTCGGGAAGTGCCGGTACAGGGTGCCCATGCCCAGGCCGGCGTGCGCGGCGATGTCGTCCATCTGCGCCTCCCGCCCCCGGCGCGCGAACAGCTCGCCGGCGGCGGCCATGATCCGCTCCCGGTTGCGGCGGGCGTCGGCGCGCAGCGGGCGTTCGGTCTGGGCCATCGCCGCGGCTCAGGTGGTCGGCACCGGCCGGCCCGGTTGCTCGCCGCCGCGCGCGTCACCGTACGAGCGCTTGGGCACCATCACCTTGCGCCGGAACGTGCACACCACCGTGCCGTCCTGCTTGTAGCCCCTGCTCTCCACGTAGACGATGCCCCTGTCGTCCTTGGACTTCGACTCGGTCTTGTCCAGCACCTCGGTCTCGGCGTAGATGGTGTCGCCGTGGAACGTCGGCTTGGTGTGGCGCAGCGACTCGATCTCCAGGTTCGCGATCGCCTTGCCCGACACGTCCGGCACCGACATGCCCAGCACCAGCGAGTACACGTAGTTGCCAACCACCACGTTGCGCTTGAACTCGGTCGTCTCCTCGGCGTAGTTCGCGTCCAGGTGCAGCGGGTGGTGGTTCATGGTCAGCAGGCAGAACAGGTGGTCGTCGTACTCGGTGACCGTCTTGCCCGGCCAGTGCTTGTACACCGCACCGACCTCGAACTCCTCGTAGTAGCGCCCAAACTGCACGTCACACGCCTCCTTCGGCCGCTCTCAGCCTCTGCGGGGTACCCTAGGCGGGCGAACCGTCCGGGAGCTGCTCGGCAGGTCGATATCACTGAGGTGATGTGGCACAGGGGAGGTGGGGCCATGGACGCTGCGCCAGGTTGCAGTACCAGCCGGGTCCCCACCGCGGGGTTCGGCTGACGAACTTCGCACGGCCGGGGGCCTAGGGAAATCCCACCCGTCGCCCGGAGCCTCCCGCGCTCCGGCCCCCTGACCGGAGGTCGCCGTGCCCAGCCTGCCCTCGATCCGCCCCCGGGGCGCCCGGATGAAGCTCACCGGCCGCTCGAACGGCGTCGTGCAGCCACGGATCCCCATCCCGCTGTCCGCCTACGTGGTGGACTGCGCGGTCTACGTCGACGGACGTCGCCTTCCCGGCCGATGGAGCCACGAGCGGGCGGTGCGCGAGGTGCGCGGGCGCGACGACGCGTTCGTCTGGATCGGGCTGCACGAGCCGGACGACGAGCAGATCAACGGCATCGCGGAGGCGTTCGGCCTGCACGAGCTGGCCGTCGAGGACGCCGTGCACGCGCACAACCGCCCCAAGCTGGACCGCTACGACGACATGCTGTTCGCCGTGCTCAAGACCGTCTGTTACGTCGGGCACGCGGAGCCCACCACGGCCGCCGAGCTGGTGGAGACCGGCGAGGTCATGGCGTTCGTGGGCCGCGACTTCGTGGTCACCGTGCGCCACGGCAACCACTCCGGGCTGCACGACGTGCGGCTGCGGCTGGAGGCGGACCCGGAGCAGCTCGCGCTCGGCCCGGCCGCCGTGCTGCACGCGCTGGCCGACCACGTGGTGGACAGCTACCTGGAGGTCACCGACGCCATCGAGGCGGACATCGACACCATGGAGAGCGAGGTGTTCGCGCCGCGCTCGGTGGTCGGCGCCGAGCAGATCTACGTGATGAAGCGCGAGGTGCTGGAGCTGCGCCGCGCGGTGATGCCGCTCGGGCAGCCGCTGCGCCGCCTCGCCGAGGGCTACAGCTCGCTGATCCCGCACGAGGTGCGCTCCTACTTCCGCGACGTCGACGACCACCTGTCGAGCGTGGCCGAGCGGGTGACCGGGTTCGACGAGCTGCTCACCACGCTGGTCGACGCGGTGCTCGCCAAGATCACGCTGCAGCAGAACAACGACATGCGCAAGATCACCGCGTACGCCGCCATCATCTCGGTGCCGACGATGATCGCCGGGATCTACGGCATGAACTTCGACTACATGCCGGAGACCAAGTGGGAGTACGGCTACCCGGCGGTGGTGCTGCTGATCGTGGTCCTCTGTGGGCTGCTGTACCGGACGTTTCGCCGCAACAAGTGGCTTTAGGTCATGACCGGTCCGTTCGTCGCGGGCGCGTGCACAGCGAGCAGAGCACGGCGAGCGCTCCGATGATGCCGGCGGCACCGAACGCGAGCCGCATCCCGGCCGCGTCGGGCGTCCCGGCCGGGTTGGCGGCGCCGAGCGAGGCGACGGTGACGAACACCGCGGTGCCGAGAGCGCCCGCCATCTGCTGAGAGGTGCCCAGGATCGCCGTGCCGTGCGAGTAGAGCCCACCGGGCAGCGCGGCCAGCGGCTCGGTCATCAGCGGCGTCATCATCAGGCCGATCCCGGTCATCAACACGATGTGGACGCCGATGACGGCGCCCAGGGAGGTGCCCTCGCCGAGCGCGGCGAACACCCACAGCGACACCGCCATCGCGGCCGTGCCGGGGATCAGGAGCGGGCGCGCGCCGTAGCGGTCGAACAGCCGGCCGGTGGGGATCCCCAGCGACGCCAGGACCAGGCCTCCCGGGAGTACCGCCAGGCCGGTGACGAACGTGCCCTGGTGCAGCACGGTCTGCAGGTAGATCGGCAGTAGGACCGATCCCACTCCGATGTGACACATGAACAGCAGTACCGAGACCAGCAGCGCCACCACGAACCGTCGGTTGGTGAACGGCCGAGGGTCGAGTAGCGCGCGCTCGTCGCGCCGCAACGACAGCTGGCGCAGAACGAAGAGGACCAGCACGACGATACCGCCGGCGATCGGGATCCACGCCAGCACGCGACCGCCGGATTCGGGGATGGAGGACAGCCCGTAGAGGATCCCGCCGAACCCCAGCGCCGACAGCAGCACCGACGGCACGTCGAGCGGCACCGACCGCGTCTGGGACCGCACGCGGATCGTGACCGCGCCGGCGACCAGGGCCGCGACCGCGAGCGGGAGTACCGCGAGGAACATCCAGCGCCACCCCAGGTAGGCCAGCACCGCGCCGCCGACGGTCGGGCCGAGCGCCGGGGCGAACGCGACGACGATCGCCACCGTGCCCATCATCGCCCCCCGCCTCTCCCGCGCCACCAGGCGCATCACCGTGGTCGCCAGCAGGGGAAGCATCAACGCGGTGCCACCGGCCTGCGCCACGCGCCCGAGCAGCAGGACCGCGAAGCCCGGGGCCAGCGCGCCGGTCAGGGTGCCCGCGCAGAACAGCCCCATCGATGTCAGGAAGACCGTGCGCGGGGTGTAGCGCTCGAGCAGGAACCCGGTGGTCGGGATGACCACCGCCATGGTGAGCAGGAAGCCGCTGGTGAGCCACTGGACGGTGGCGGTGCTGACATCGAGCTCGACGCTCAGGCCGCGCAGCGCCACGCTCAGGATCGTCTCGTTGAGGAACATGACGAACGCGGAGACGACGAGCACTCCGATGACGACTCCGGCGCGGGTGGTCCCCTCGGCTCGTCCGGCGGTGAGCGGCGGCATATCGACCTTTCGGACCGGGAGTCGACCCTCGACCCAGGCTCAACTCAGGTGAGCCTTACCTTGCCCGCTGAACCGTGGTTCGGGTCAACTGGACGCCATGACCAAGCTGATACCGATCGCCGACGTTGCCGCGCACTTCGCCCTCCCGGTCTCGACGCTGCGTTTCTGGGAACGCCGCGGCCTGCTCACGTCGCACCGCCAGGGCAGCCGTCGCTGCTACGACCGCGAGCAGCTCTACCGGATCGCGAGCATCAAGCGCTCACGCGAGGTCACGCTGCTGGGTATCGAGCAGATCCGCGAGCTGATCGCCACCCGTCCCGCCACGGCGGCCTGGCGGCACGCGATCGACCGCATCATCGACGCCATCAGCCGGCGCATCAGTCAGCTCGAGGACGCCCGCGACTACCTCCATCACCTGCGGGACTGCCCCCATCAGGGCCGCGCCGACACCTGCCCGGGCTTCCGCGCCACCGTCACCCTGCCGCGCGCCGCCCGGACCGCGCGGCACACGGCCTAGTCTTGCCGGGGTGGCCAGCCGGTTGAACCCGCTGCGCCGGCTGCGCGTCCCGCCGTGGTCGGAGCAGCGACCGAGCTGGCCGGACGCGAAGCCGGAGCTGATCGACGCCGCGCTGGCCCGCGCGCTGGCCCGCCCGGCCGGCAACTGGTACGTGCTCGGCGCCAGTACCGCGCTGCGGGCCGGACGGCCGCTGGGGCGGACGGTGGCCGGGGTGGAGCTGGTGGCCTGGCGGGGTACGGACGGTCGGTTCTGCGTCGGGCCCGGGGCCTGCCCGCACCTGGGCGCGCCGCTGTGCGACGGCTCGGTGCACGGCAACCGGCTGGTGTGCCGCTGGCACGGGCTCGCGCTGTCCCCGTCCGGCCGGCGGGACTGGACCCCGTACCCCGCGCACGACGACGGCCTGCTGCTCTGGGTACGGCTGGACGAGGTGGGCGGCGAGGAGCCGCTGCCCGCGCCGGTGGTGCCGCGCCGGCCGCCGCTCGAGGGCAGCGTGGCCGCCGTGGCGTGCGCGGCCGGCCGGTGCGAGCCCGAGGACGTGGTGGCCAACCGGCTCGACCCGTGGCACGGCTCCTGGTACCACCCGTACGCCTTCGCCGGCCTCCGTGTCGTCTCCGCTCCCCCACCCGTCCCGGACTGCCCGGCCGATGACGATGTGTTCGTGGTCGACGTGGCCTACCGCGTGGTCGGCTCGCTCGGCGTCCCGGTGACCGCCGAGTTCCGCTGCCCCGACCCGCGCACCGTGGTGATGACGATCGTGTCCGGCGAGTTCGCCGGCAGCGTGGTCGAAACCCACGCCACCCCGCTCGCCCCCGGCCGTACCGCCGTGATCGAGGCCGTCCGCGCCCATTCGAACCGCCGTGGCCTCGCGCTCACCGCCCCACTCCTGCGCCCCCTGATCCGCCGCGCCTCCCACCGCCTCTGGCGCGACGACCTGGCCTACGCCGAACGCCGATACTCCCTGCGTAACCCGTGAGTGGTTGGCGTTGCTATGGCAACGCTAACCACTCACGGGTTCTGAGCTGGGACGACGGCCGAGGAAGGTGTGCACGATGTGCTGTTGCCAGCCGGGCATGGTCTGGGTGCGGAGGTCGACGAATCCGGCGGCGGCCAGGCGGTGTTCGAAGGCGGCCGCCCCGTCGAAGCGGCGCACGCTGCGCCACAGGTACTTGTAGATGTCCGCGTCGCCGGTGATCGCGGAACCGGCCGGGATGATCACGGACCAGCAGACCAGCGTCCAGATGGCGCGCGCCCGCACCGAGTCGGCCACCGAGTAGTCGTGCACGGCCACCGGCGCGCCGGGGCGCAACAGCTCGAAGATCGTGCGCAGGCCGGCGTCCGGGTCGGGCAGGTTGCGCACGAGGTAGGCGGCGAGCACGCCGTCGAACGGCCCGCGAACGCCCGGCGTGTCGGCCAGCTCCTCGGCGCGGGCGTGCACGAACCGCACGGACGCCGGCCAGGACTTGGCCTTGGCGGCCGCGAGCATGCCGGCCGAGGCGTCCACCGCGACGATCTCGGCCGCCGGGGCGACGTCGAGCAGCGCGGCGGTGGAGGCGCCGGTGCCACAGCCGAGGTCGAGCAGTCGCAGGCCTTCGCCCCGCCCGCGCAGCCCCATCCGGCGCACGGACATCCGCAGGTGCTCGTGATAGCCCGGGTTGGACCCGGTCAGCCGGTCGTAGCCCCGGGCGATCGCGTCGAACGCCTCCGGGACCGAGGTGTCCAGCATGGGGTCAGGTGTCCGCCACCGGACCCGGCCCCATCGCCAGCCGGGCCAGCATCTCCTTGGCCCGCTCGGCGTTGCGCGGGTGGCTGAGCACGTCGTAGCGGCCGGCCACCAGCTGGCTGGCCGAGGTGAAGTCGCGGCGTCCGCGGGTGAAGGCGTAGCTCAACGCCGCGAACAGCACACTGAACAACACGCCGGCAACCACCCCGATCACGAGCGCCCCGGCGTTGTTGTTGAAGTACGCCAGCAGCGCGCCGACGAAAAGGCCCATCCAGATCCCGGAGGCCGCGCCGCCGCCCAGGACGCGGCCCCAGGTCAACCGGCCGATCACCCGCTCGACCAGCATCAGGTCCACCCCGACGATCGTCACGTCGCCGACCGGGAACTCGTGGTCGGCGAGGTAGTCGACGGCCTGTTGGGCCTCCGCGTACGTGGCGTACGAACCCACCGGCCAGCCGGTGGGCGGCGTGGGCAGGTTGGGCAGCCCGGGACTGCCGCGTCCCATGCCGCCGAACGGAGTCGTCACTGGTGCCATCTCCTCGGAACTAGGCACACGTCTCTCGCGACACCATCATGCCGCTTCCTGATCCCCGGTGCCGAGCCCGCGAGATCAATTAGCGCGAACGATACTCGCGCAGCAGACCCCGGCTGATGATGGTCTTCTGGATCTCCGAAGTGCCCTCCCCGATGAGCAGGAACGGGGCCTCGCGCATCAAACGCTCGATCTCGTACTCCTTGGAGAACCCGTACCCGCCGTGGATGCGGAACGACTCGCTGGTCACCTCGGCGCAGAACTCGCTGGCCAGCAGCTTCGCCATGCCGGCCTCCACGTCGAACCGCTCGCCGGAGTCCTTCAGCCGCGCCGCGTTGACCATCATCAGGTGCGCGGCCTCCACCTTGGTGCCCATCTCGGCGAGCTTGAACGCGATCGCCTGGTGCTCGGCGATCGGCTTGCCGAACGTCTGGCGCTGCTGGGCGTACTCCACCGCCAGCTCGAACGCGCGGATGGAGATCCCGCAGGCCCTGGCCGAGACGTTCACCCGCCCGACCTCGATGCCGTCCATCATCTGCGCGAACCCGCCGCCGCGCCGGCCGCCGAGGATCTGCCCACCCGGGATGCGGAACCCGTCGAACACCGCCTCGGTGGTGTCCACGCCCTTGTAGCCCATCTTGTCGATCTTGCCGGGGATGGTCAGCCCGGGCGCGACCTCGCCGTAGCCCTCCGGCTTGTCGACCAGGAAGCAGGTCAGGTTCTGGTGCGGGCGGTCGGCACCCTCGTCGGTCTTGACCAGCAGCGCGATCAGGTTCGAGGTGCCGCCGTTGGTCAGCCACATCTTGGAGCCGTCGATGACGAAGTCGTCACCGTCCTCCCGCGCCCTGGTCTTGATCGCGGCAACGTCCGAGCCCAGGTCCGGCTCGGACATCGAGAACGCGCCCCGGACCTCGCCGGTGGCCATCTTCGGCAGGTAGTGCGCCTTCTGCTCCGGCGTGCCGTGGTGGGTGATCATGTACGCCACGATGAAGTGGGTGTTGATCACGCCGGAGACGCTCATCCAGCCGCGCGCGATCTGCTCGACCACCAGCGCGTAGGTCAGCAGCGACTCGCCGAGGCCGCCGTACTCCTCTTCGATGGTGAGCCCGAACAGGCCCATCTCCTTCATCCCGTCCACGATGTCCTGTGGGTAGGTGTCGGAGTGCTCCAGCGCCTGCGCGTGCGGGATGATCTCCTTGTCCACGAACGTCTTGACCGTGGCCAGGATCTCCTGCTGCACATCGGTCAGTCCGGCGGTCTGGGCGAGCTTGGCCATGGGTGCCTCCTCGGGGTCGCGGCTCAGTCCGTGGGCGGGGTCCAGCGGTCGCCGCGGGACATCCCCGCCGCGCGGCCCTTGCCGGCGATGACCAGCGCCATCTTCCGCGACGCCTCGTCGATCATCTCGTCGCCGAGCATGGCGGCGCCGCGCTTGCCGCCGGCCTCGGAGGTGTACCAGTCGTAGGCGTCCAGGATGTTCTCCGCGTGGTCGTAGTCGGCCTGCGCCGGGCTGTACGCCTCGTTCGCCGCGTCGATCTGGCCGGGGTGCAGCACCCACTTGCCGTCGAAGCCGAGCGCGGCGGACCGGCCGGCCACCCGGCGGTACCCGTCCACGTCCTTGATCTGCAGGTACGGCCCGTCGATGGCCTGCTTGTCGTGCGCGCGGGCGGCCATCAGGATGCTCATCAGGATGTGGTGGTACGCGTCGCCCACGTCGTAGCCCTGCGGCTGCTCGCCCACGACCAGGGACTTCATGTTGATGCTGGCCATGAAGTCGGCCGGCCCGAAGATGATCGTCTCCACCCGGGGGGACGCGGTGGCGATCGCGTTGACGTTGGTCAGCCCGAGCGCGTTCTCGATCTGCGCCTCGATGCCGATCCGGCCCACCTCGTAGCCCATGGTCTTCTCGACCTGCGTGACCAGCAGGTCCAGCGCGTGGATCTGCTCGGGCGTCTGCACCTTGGGCAGCATCAGGCAGTCCAGGTTCGCGCCCGCGCCCTCGACCACCTCGACCACGTCCCGGTAGGTCCACTCGGTGGTCCAGTCGTTGATCCGCACCACCCGCGTCTTGCCGTCCCAGCCGCCCTCGTTCAGCGCGGCCACGATGGTCTTGCGCGCGCCCGGCTTGGCCAGCGGCGCGCACGCGTCCTCCAGGTCCAGGAACACCTGGTCGGCGTTGAGCGTCCGGGCCTTGTCGATGAACTTCTGGCTGGACCCGGGCACCGCCAGGCACGATCGACGGGGACGGGGGCTGACGGTGCTCACCGGCGGCGCCTCCTTGGTCGGCGTTGACGTTCTTCTCTGCCCGTGGATGCTTCCACGAGATCGGCGCCACGGCGCCCCCTAGGTGATTGGTTTCTCACCCAGCCAAGGTCCGGACGGGTTACTCGACGGTATCTTCCGCGTTCCACCGTCGTGAGTCGATCTCGCCGGGCAACCTGGTCGCCATGCTCGACGCGCCGTTCCGGGGGACGCCGGCGGTGGCCACCGGCCTGGTGAGCCGCCAGGAGTTACGGGGGCGCCGTTACCGACGGTTGTTTCCCGACGTCTATGCGTCGGCCGCACTGGTCGCGGACCTCGTTCTTCGCTCCCGGGCGGCCTACCTGTGGTCTGGTGGGCGGGGGATTCTCGGCGGCTACGCGGCCGCCGCGGTGCTCGGCGCCGACTGCGCCCCGGCCGACGTCCCCGTCGAGGTGATCCTCGGCCGCTCACATCGCCGGGCGCCGGCCGGGCTGGTGGTACGGCAGGACGAGCTGGCCGGGGACGAGTGGCGCACGACTGGTGGCATCGACGTGACCACGCCGTTGCGGACCGCCTACGACCTGGCCCGGCGCGATCCACTGACGGAGGCGGTGGTCGCGCTGGACGCCCTGTCCGGCCGGTTCGGGTTCGCGCCGGTCGAGGTGCTCACGCTCGCCGAGAGGTACCCGGGCGCGCGCGGCACGCTGCGACTACCCGAGGTGGTATCGCTGGCCGAGCCGGCGGCGGCGTCGGCGATGGAGTCGCGGCTGCGGCTGGTGCTCGTGCTCGCCGGACTGCCCCGGCCGGTCGCACAGCACCAGGTCCGTGACGCTGACCACCGGCTGGTCGCGACTGTGGACCTGGCATACCCCGACGAGCTGATCGCGATCGAGTACGAGGGCGAGGACCACTTCACCGACGAGCGAGGGCGCCGCGACGTGTACCGGTACACCTGCCTGGTGGACGCGGGCTGGCGCGTGTACCGCCATGTGGCCCGCGACGTGTACCACAACCCCGCCCGCATCGTCGCCGACATCAGCCGCGCCCTGCACCACCTGCACCTCTGACCACCCGCTTCCCGTGATCATCAGGCCACCATGGTCGTTATAGCGCCCTGGAAACAACCGTAGTGACCTGATGATCACGGAATCCCCGCGCGCGGGGTTGGGTGGGTGCGGGCTAGCCGGCGGGCGGGACCGCGATCTGGCCGGACGACACGGCCACCACCCGGCCACCCACCGACGTACTGACCGCCGTACCCCCCTCGGCACGAACCTCGACCTCGAGCCGGGACGGCCGGTGCATCTCGGCGCCCTGGTACACCGTGAACGCGGACTCCCCGTCGACCGGCAACAGCCCTCGGTCCACCAGGAACACCGCCAGTGCGACGGCCGCCGAGCCGGTGGCGGGATCCTCGGGCACCCCGGACCCGGGCCCGAACACCCGCGCATGCACCCGACCTTCACCCAGATCCAGGGAGACCACGGCCACCAGGCCCCGACCCCCGGTGGCCGCCCGCAACGCCCCGACCTCCGGCACCACGGCCCTGGCCACCGCCTCGTCGCGGACCAGCAGGAACACGAACTCCAGCCCGGCCCCCGCCACCCCAGCCTCGGCCACCGGGTCCACGTCCTCATCCCTCAACCCGACCGCGCGCGCCAACCCGCCGGCTTCCAGGACCGGCCCCACCGACGCCGGCCCGCCGCCGATCCGGGCACCGGCCGCGTCCACCCGCACCGGAAGCAGCCCAGCCCCGCACTCCTGCACAGCGTCCCCGGCGGGAATCACCCCGTCCCGAGCCAGCACCCACGCCACCCCCACGCTTGGATGCCCCGCGAACGGCAGTTCCTCCGCCGGGGTGAAGATGCGCGCCCGGTAGCTCGCCCCCTCCACCGTCGGCGGCAGCGGGAACACCGTCTCGGAGAGGTTGAACTCGCGGGCAATGGCCTGAAGGCGGTCGGTGTCCAGCGCGTCCGCGCCGTGCACCACCGCGAGCGGGTTGCCGGCGAACGGCCGGTCGGCGAACACGTCCACCACATCGAACCTGAGTGTCATCGAGGACTCGGTCACATCGCCGAAGCTAACCTGATCGTCGTGGGTTCGGCGAGGGTGTTCGTGGCGCAGATGGTGGGCCTCGCCGTGTTCGGACCCGACGGGGAGCGGATCGGCAAGGTCCGCGACGCGGTCACCGCGCTGCGGGTGGACCGATTACCGCCCAGGGTGCTCGGGCTGGTGGTCGAGCTGCTCACCCGGCAGCGGATCTTCGTGCCGATGCTGCGGGTGACGGCGATCGACCCGGGCGCGGTCACGCTGGCCACCGGGATGGTCAACCTGCGCCGGTTCAGCCAGCGGCCCAACGAGACGCTGGTCGTCGGCCAGCTCCTGGACGCCAGGGTCCGGATCCCGGACGGCAAGGGCGGCATCGAGGCGGTCGTGGTGGACGCCGCGATCGAACGCACCCGCTCGCGGGACTGGGTGGTCGGGCGGCTGGCGGTGCGCGAGCGGCGCGGGCGGCTGAGCAGGCGCGGACAGGTCCAGGTGATGGACTGGTCGGAGGTCGACGGGCTGTCCGTGTCGCGGGACCAGGGCGCCGAGCGGCTGCTGGCCGTGTTCGAGGGCATGCGCGCCGCCGACGTGGCGGCCGCCTTCCGCGAGCTGCCCCGCAAGCGCCGGTTCGAGGTGGTCGACGCGCTGCACGACGAGCGGCTGGCGGACGTGTTCCAGGAGCTGCCCGAGTCCGACCAGCGCGAGATGCTGGCCCACCTGGACCCGGACCGGGCCGCCGACGTGCTGGAGGCGATGGACCCGGACGACGCCGCCGACCTGCTCGGCGAGCTGCCCGAGGCGGAGTCGGACCGGCTGCTGGAGCTGATGGAGCCCGAGGAGTCCGCGCCGCTGCGCCGGCTGCTGTCCTACTCCGCCGACACCGCGGGCGGGCTGATGACCCCGCAGCCGCTGATCCTGCAGCCCGACGCCACCGTCGCCGAGGCGCTGGCCAGGGTGCGCAACCCGGACGTGCCGCCGGCGCTGGCCAGCATGGTGTTCGTCTGCCGCCCGCCCACCGCCACCCCGACCGGGCGCTACCTGGGCTGCGTGCACATGCAGCGGCTGCTGCGCGAGCCGCCGCCGGAGCTGGTCGCCGGGCTGGTCGACGCCGAGCTGGCCCAACTGCACCCGCAGGCCCAGCTCGCCGAGGTGACCCGCTACTTCGCCACCTACAACCTGGTCTGCGGCCCGGTGGTGGACGACAACGACCACCTGCTCGGGGCGGTCACCGTGGACGACGTGCTGGACCACCTACTCCCCCCGGGCTGGCGCGAGCGCCAGACCGACGGCGAGGTGACGGTGACCGATGCCTGAGCTGTACTCCAGCCGCCGCCTCGACCAGCCGAGGGCCGGCCGCCGCGGGCCCCGGTTCGCGCTGGACCCGGAGGCGTTCGCCAGGCTCTCCGAGCGGGTCGCCCGGTTCCTGGGCACCGGCCGCTACCTGGCCATGCAGACGGTGATCGTGATCGTCTGGATCGCGCTGAACCTGGCCGCCGTGCGCCTGCGGTGGGACCCGTACCCGTTCATCCTGCTCAACCTGGCGTTCTCCACCCAGGCCGCGTACGCCGCGCCGCTGATCCTGCTCGCACAGAACCGGCAGGACGACAGGGACCGGGTGTCGCTGGAAGAGGACCGCAACCGCGCCGAGCGCACCAAGGCCGACACCGAGTACCTGGCCCGCGAGCTGGCCGCGCTGCGGCTGGCCATCGGCGAGGTCGCCACCCGCGACTACCTGCGCGGCGAGCTGGACAAGCTGGCCGCCCGGCTACCGCCCGAGCCCACCCGCAAGCACCGCGCCGACCGCCACCCGTGAGTGGTTAGCGTTGCTATAGCCACGCTAACCACTCACGGGTAGTTCGAGGGGTACGGACTGGGCCGCGAGCCGCACCCCGATGCGGCGCAGGTCGACCAGGTCGGAGTGGTCGAGCCGGTTCACGAAGTAGCGCGAGACCCCGGCCTGGTGGGTGCGTGACGCGGCACGCAGCTGGGCAAGGCCGCGTTCGGTGAGGCTCGCGGCCACGCCCCTGCCGTCCTCGCGGACCCGGCACCTGCTCACGAACCCGGCGCGCTCCAGCCGGTCGATCAGCCTGGTCACCCCGGAGCGGGACAGCAGCACCGCGTGCGCCAGCTCGGTCATCCGCAGCTGCCGGCCGGGCGCCTCGGCCAGGCGCATCAGCACGTCGTAGCCGGCCAGCGAGAGCCCGTGCTCGATGATCAGCTCGGCCTCCAGCGCGCGGGTCACGGTGGCGTGTCCGCGCAGTAAGCAGCGCCACGCCGCCAGGCCGTCGGCGTCCAGCTCTCCGCCGGCCAGGGCCAGCTCGGACAGGGCGGGCGCATCGGACTCGGACGTTTCCGTGCTCAACGACATGCAATCAGATATTACAAGCGACAGGGCCGCGCATCCGGCGACGAGCGGAGGTCGAACCTCATGGCCGCGAAGACCACCCGTCCGGGATCGGCGCACCGACTCACCACGGGCCGGACCAGCGCACGTACCATGGGTATCGATGACCACCACATCGCACACAGTGGCCGGGATCAGTGAGGATGCCGTTCGGGCCGCGCTGGCCCGGGTGGAGGATCCGGAGATCCACCGGCCGATCACCGAGCTCGGCATGGTCAAGTCCGTGTCGATCGCCGAGGACGGCACCGTCGCGGTAGCCGTCTACCTCACGGTGGCCGGCTGTCCGATGCGCGACACGATCACCCAACGGGTCCGCTCGGCGGTCACCGAGGTGCCCGGGGTGCGCGCCGTCGAGGTCGAGCTGGACGTGATGAGCGACGAACAGCGCGCCGAGCTGCGCCGTTCGCTGCGCGGCGACGCCAAGGAGCCGACCATCCCGTTCGCCGACCCCGGCTCCCTGACCAGGGTGTACTGCGTGGCGTCCGGCAAGGGCGGGGTGGGCAAGTCGTCCGTGACGGTCAACCTGGCCGCGTCCATGGCCGCGCGCGGGCTCAGCGTCGGGGTGCTCGACGCGGACATCTACGGCCACTCGGTGCCGCGCATGCTGGGCACCTCCGACCGGCCGACCAAGGTCGACGACATGATCATGCCGCCGCAGGCGCACGGCGTGAAGGTCATCTCCATCGGCATGTTCACCCAGGGTAACGCGGCGGTCACCTGGCGCGGCCCGATGCTGCACCGCGCGCTGCAGCAGTTCCTCTCCGACGTGTTCTGGGGCGACCTGGACGTGCTGCTGCTGGACCTGCCGCCGGGCACCGGCGACGTGGCCATCTCCTGCGCGCAGCTGATCCCGAACGCGGAGATCCTGGTGGTCACCACGCCGCAGCAGGCCGCCGCCGAGGTGGCCGAGCGGGCCGGCTCGATCGCGCTGCAGACCCACCAGCGGCTGGTCGGCGTGGTGGAGAACATGTCGTGGCTCCAGATGCCGGACGGCGGCCGGATGGAGGTGTTCGGCGCCGGCGGCGGTCAGGCCGTGTCCGAGTCGCTGTCCACCGCGCTGGGCGCCAGCGTGCCACTGCTCGGCCAGGTGCCGCTGGACCCACGGCTGCGCGAGTCCGGCGACGGCGGCACCCCGCTGGTGCTCTCCGCACCGGACACGGCGGCCGCCCAGGCGCTGGCCGGGGTGGCCCAGCGGCTGTCCACCCGCTCGCGCGGGCTGGCCGGCATGTCGCTGAACATCAGCCCGGTCCGGAAGAAGTAGCCTCCGCCCGCGCTCGGGCACCACCCCGCACGGCCGGGATGAAGTACACGCCCAGGATCACCGCCAGGCTGATCAGGCTCAGCCACAGCTGCGAGCGCGCGTCGTCCACCAGCACCATGGACGCCACCACCAGCAGGGTGGCGACCAGGGTCAGCCAGCTCAGCCACGGGTAGCCCCACATCCGCAGCTCCAGCCGCTCCGGCGCCTCGCGCTCCAGCCGCCCGCGCATCCGCAGCTGGGAGCCCGCGATGATCGCGTAGACGAACAGCGCGACCGCCCCGGCGGAGTTGATGATGAAGTAGAAGATGGTGTCCGGCGCGACGTAGCTCATGACCACCGCGACGTAGCCGACCGCGGTGGACAGCAGGATCGCCTTCCACGGCACGCCCCGGCCGTTCGTGTCGGCCACCCAGCGCGGCGCCCAGCCGTGCCGGCGCAGCGCGAACAGCATCCGCGACGCCGTGTAGAGCCCGGAGTTGAGCACGGACAGCGCGGCGGTCAGCACCACCACGCTCACGATCGTGCTCGCCGCCGGCACCCCGAACCTGTCGAACGCCGCCGCGAACGGGCTGGTCTCGCTCGGGATCTCCCGCCACGGCGTGATCATCACCAGCAGCGCGACCGAGCCGACGTAGAACAGCACCACCCGCCAGGCCACGGTGGCGGTCGCCTTGCGCACCGCCTTGCCCGGCTCGTTCGACTCGGCGGCGGCGATGGTGACGATCTCCGCGCCGAAGTAGGAGAAGATCACCAGCACCACGCCCTGGATGACCGTCAACCCGCCGTTCGGGACGAACCCGTCCAGCGCGATGTTGCCGACCGAGAACGTGGCGCCCGGCCACAGCCCGAGCACGAACAGCAGCCCCAGCGCCATGAAGACCACGATGGTGGCCACCTTGATCGAGGCCAGCCAGAACTCGGTCTCCCCGAACGAGCGCGCCGAGACCAGGTTCGTCCCGGTCAGCAGCAGCATCAGGATCAGCGAGAACACCCATTGCGGCACACCGTGGATCCACTGCACCAGGATCTTCGCGCCGGCCACCGCCTCGAACGCGACGACGCCGACCCAGAAGTACCAGTACAGCCAGCCGATCGCGAAGCCCGCCCAGCCGCCCAGCGACTCGCGCGCGTACTCCATGAACGAGCCGAGCGTGGGATGCGCGGTGGCCATCTCGCCGAGCATGCGCATGACCAGCACGACCAGCAGCCCGCCGATCGCGTAGGACAGCACCGCCGCCGGGCCTACGGTATGGATGACGGCGCCGCTGCCGATGAACAGGCTGGCCCCGATGATGCCGCCCAGGGCGATCATCCGAACGTGACGTTGCCTCAGTCCCTGGCGCAGTCCCTGGGCGTCGGCGATCTCGGTACGCGTGACCTCGTTGTCCACTCGCGGAGGCTAACGCGTCCGCGAAGCGACCGCCGCATTTACCGCGTCCGCCCACAGCTCGATGCCCTTGTCCACCTGCTCGGCGGTGACCACCAGCGGCGGGATCATCCGCACCACGTTGCCGGCCGCGCCGCAGGTCAGCAGCAACAGCCCGCGCTCGGCCGCCGCCGCGTGCGCGCGCGCCGCCGTGTCCGGGTCGGGCGCGCCGTCGGCGGTCTGGAACTCGTTGCCGACCATCAGCCCGAGCCCGCGCACGTCCGCGATCACCGGGTGGTCGGCGGCCACCTTGCGCAGCCCGTCGGCCAGCCGGCGGCCCTGCTCGGCGGCGTTGTCCACCAGGTTCTCGTCGCGCACCACGTCCAGGGTGGCCAGCGCGGCGGCACAGGCCACCGCGTTGCCGCCGTAGGTGCCGCCCTGCGAGCCCGGCCAGGCCTTGGCCATCAGCTCGGTCGGCGCCGCGATCCCGGACAACGGGAACCCGCTGGCCAGGCCCTTGGCGGTGATGATGATGTCGGGTGTGACGCCGGGCGCGTGCTGGTGTCCCCAGAACTTGCCGGTGCGCCCGACCCCGGTCTGCACCTCGTCGGCGATGAGCAGGATGCCGTGCCGGTCGGCCCGTTCGCGCAGCCCGGCCAGGAACTCCGGCGGGGTGGGCACGTAGCCGCCCTCACCGAGCACCGGCTCGATCAGGAACGCGGCGGTGTCCTGCACCGGCGCGGCGGTGGCCAGCAGATAATCGAGCTCACGTAGCGCAAACTCGGTGGCCTGGGGCACGGACCAGCCGTAACGGAACGCGTACGGGAACGGCGAGACGCTCACGCCCGGCATCAGCGGGCCGATCCCGGCGCGGATCTTGGCGCCGGAGGTGGTCAGCGCGGCGGCGCCCATGGTGCGGCCGTGGAACCCGCCGGCGAAGACCACGATCCCCTGCCGGCCGGTGGCGTGGCGGGCCAGCCGGACCGAGGCCTCCACCGCCTCGCTGCCGGAGTTCATGTAGAACACGCTGTCCAGCCGCTCCGGCAGCACGTCGCCGAGCCGCTCGGTCAGCTTCAGCAGCGGCTCGTGCATGACCGTCGTGTACTGGCCGTGGATCAGCGTGCCGACCTGCGCCTGCGCGGCGGCCACCACCCGGGGGTGGCAGTGCCCGGTGCTGGTCACCCCGATGCCGGCGGTGAAGTCCAGGTAGCGCCGGTCGTCGGCGTCGTAGAGGTACACGCCCTCGCCGCGCACCGCCCGCACCGGGGTGGCCTGCTTGAGGACGGGGGACAACCGCGCCATCGTGCGCTCCTCGCGTCGTGCTCGTTGTGTCAGCAATATTGTCCGATTGTCGACAACTACATGGAAACATCCGCCCCGGCCCGCTGTCCAGTGGGGACTATCCGGCGATGGGCGTGGCGGGTCGGGGCGCGCCGACGATGCGGTCCACGGCCGAGGCCATGTGTTCTTCGAGCACGGCGGCCAGTAGCGCGAAGTCCCCGGAACGCACCGCGTCGCAGAGCTGGCGGTGTTCGGCGACCAGCTCGGCCGGCGGCGGCGCGGTGTCCTGCAGCGCGGTCAGGCACATCCGCGTCTCGGTCAGCAGCCCGTCGGCCATCCGGCGCAGCCGGGGGCTCCCGGACGCGGCCACCAGGGTCGCGTGGAAGGCCTGGTCGGCGTCCGCGAGCGCCACCGGGTCACCGGTCGCGGCGGCGTCCTCGATCACCCGTACCGCCTCGCCGAGCAGCGCGATCGCCACCGTCTTGTTGCCGCCGTTGAGGATCAGCCGCCCGGCGGCCTGCTCGACGGCCAGCCGGGCGGTGTAGACGTCGCGCACGTCCGCCTCGTCCAGGTCGCGCACGAAAATGCCGCGATGCCGCTCGCTGCGCAGCAAGCCCTCGGCGACCAGCCGCTGCATGGCCTCCCGCAGCGGCCCCCTGCTGACCCCGAGCCGGCCGGCCAGCTCCACCTCGCCGAGCTGGCTGCCGGGCGGGAAGGTGCCGCGCATGATCGCGCGCCGCAGCTGGTCGGCGACCAGGGCCGGGGTGGACTTGCGGTCCACCGGCTCCAGCTCGCCGTCCTCGGCGCTCATCTCGGTTCGCCGGCCCCGTCCGAGGGCGGGGTGCGGAACAGCGCGCCGAGCCCGGTGCGCGCCGTGGTGTCGCCGGCCAGCCGCAGGCCCTGCCAGATGCTCACCTGGTTCGCGGTGAGCACCGGCTTGCCCAGCTTCTGCTCCAGGTCGTCCAGCCAGGCCATGGTGTGCAGCGCGGTGTCCGGCAGCAGCACCGCCTCGGCGTCCGGGTGGTCGCCGGCCGCCGCCACCTCGAGCACCCGCTCCCGGCCGAGCGTGCCCACCTCGGCGGCGGTGATGATGTCCAGGGCGGACAGCCGCACGACGGTGACCCCGGCGGTGGCCAGGAAGGTGACGAAGCGCTCGGCGATGTCCTCCGGATAGGTGGCGGCCACCGCCACCCTGCTCACGCCGAGGCGGGCGGCCGCGTCGGTGAACGCGAACGAGGTGCTCGACGCCGGCACGCCGGCCGCCGTGCGCAGCGCCTCGACCTGCGCCGCCGCCCCGTCCCAGCCGAACACGAAGCTGCCGGAGGTGCACGCCCAGATCACCGCGTCACAGCTCGCGTCGCCGGCCGCCAGCTCGCGCGCGCCCACGGCCAGCACGTCGTCGGCGCCGATGTCCAGCAGCGCGTCCACCCGGTGCGCGTCCTCGCGCATCTCGGTGTGCTGCACCAGCAGCTTCGGCACGGCGGGGTCGTCGGGCGAGCCGAGCAGGCCCGCCGCGGTCGGATAGTCGTCCTCGGCGCTGTACCCCGGGTACAGGAATCCTATGGTCCGCATGATTGTGGACAATCTACAACATCAGGCGGCGGATGGCTCGCCGGAAACCAGAAGTCGCTGGCCGGTGCCGATCCCCTGCAGCCCCATCAGGCGCAACGCCGACCACATGGTGACCTGGTTCGCGGTGAGCACCGGCTTGCCCAGCGCCTGCTCCAGCGGCTCGATGATGTCGTAGGTGGGCAGGTTGGTGCAGCTGATGAACATCGCGTCCGCCTCCGGGGTGTCCACCGCCTTCACGATCTCGATCACCTGGTGGTACGGCACCCGCCAGATGTGCCCGAGCAGGCCCAGCCCGTTGCTGGCCACGGTCTCGATGCCGTACTCGGCCAGGTAGCTGACCAGCAGCGCTGTCACGTCGTCCACGTACGGGGTGGCGATGGCCAGCTTGCGCGCCCCGAGCAGCCCGAGCGCCTCGACCAGCGCGCCCGAGGTGGTGCAGGCCGCCGGGGCGCCGGCGTCCTCCATGGTGCGCACCAGCAGCCGCTCGCCCAGCATGCCGCCCACGAAGCTCCCGGACGTGCAGGCGTAGACCACCACGTCCGGCTCCGGGGTCAGCACGTCCCGGGTGGCGCGGCGGACCACCGCGCGCTCGCTCACGGCGGCGGCCATCTCCACCGTCACCGGTGTGGTGAAGAACGGCATCCGGGTCAGGTACAGCGAGACGTTGTCCGGGACCCATCGCCAGAGCTCGCGGTCCAGCGCGAAGTCGAACGGGGTGACCACGCCGATCCCCCGCTGGTCGTTTGTGGCCTCCAGGTAGGCCACCGAGAGCTCGGTAGGCATCCCGGCACCTCTCTACGTCTCGCTGTGCCGCTCGTAGACCAGCCGTTCCCCGACGCTGCCCGACCGCCACACGTCGTGACAGGCCTGCGCCATCGGCGCGAGCCCCTCCACGATGGTGGCGTAGACGTTGCCGGGTACCCAACCGACATCGCCGTTGAGCAGCAGGTTGTTACGCCCGTAGAAGATGGCGAGGTCGACGACGCCGGGCAGTCCCGAGACGCCCTTGTCCTCCTTGAACGCGTGGTCGAGCATGCCGGCGCCGAACGAGAAGTAGACGACGTCGCCCGGGATGGGCGTGACCGTCGGGTTCTCCAGCCCGATCTCGGTCTCGGCGAAACGGGGCACCATCGTGTACACCTCGTTGCGGGCGTACTTGGCGTGCTGGGCATCACCGGCCTGGGGAAGCGCGTTCCAGACGGCCTCGCAGGTGCGCGGCGCCTCCTTGTCGAGGAGCTCGGCCAGGCAGGACACGCCCCGCTTGGCCAACGTGATACGAAGCAGACGAGGCATGCATTCCCCCCGCGAACGGAACTGTGTGAAGGTCTCCTGCGAGCTCCTACGGCCGCGGATTGTTGACAATCATACGAGCGCTTCCTAGCGTGTCAATGCCTCTCCCGTGCGATCGGCCGATCGTTTACACCACCGTCACGAGGGTAACAAAACTGATGGTTTCTCCTGCTCAGCCGCGTGATCCGGCATTGGCGGTGCTGTACTCGTCGGACCTGCCTCCCGACCTGGAGGCGCGCGCCTCGCTGGGCCCGGACGCCCGGGTCCGCTACGCCACCCCGACCGAGCTGCCCGCCGCGCTGCGCGGCGCCGAGGCGCTGTTGATCTGGGACTTCAACGTCGGCGAGGCGGTGCGGGCCAGCTGGGACGCCGCGGACGCGCTGCGCTGGGTGCACGCCACCAGCGCCGGCGTGGACAAGCTGATCTTCGACGAGATGGTGGCCTCGGACGTGGTGATCACCAACTCGCGCGGGGTGTTCGACAGGGCGATGGCCGAGTACGTGCTCGGGATGGTCCTGGCCATGGCCAAGGACCTGCCGGCCACGCTGCGGCACCAGGACCGGGGCGAATGGCGGCACCGGGAGACCGGGACGATCACCGGCCGGACCGCGGTGGTGGTCGGCGGCGGCCCGATCGGGGCCGGGATCGCCGGGCTGCTGGAGGCGGTGGGGATGCGGGTGCGGCTGGTCGGCCGGCGGGCCCGCCCCGGGATGCACGACGCCTCGGACCTGCCCAGGCTGCTGCCCGAGGCGGACTACCTGGTGCTCGCCGCGCCGCTGACCGAGCAGACCAGGGGCATGGTGGACGCCGCGCTGCTGTCCAGGCTTCCCTCCCGGGCCCGGCTGATCAACGTCGGCCGGGGCCAGCTGGTGGTGCAGGACGACCTGGTCGCCGCGCTGTCCACCCGACGGATCGCCGGGGCCGCGCTGGACGTGTTCGACACCGAGCCGCTGCCGGCGGACTCGCCGCTCTGGACGCTGCCCGGCGTGATCGTCTCGCCGCACATGTCCGGGGACTTCATCGGCTGGCGCGACGCGCTGGCCGACCTGTTCGTCGACAACCTGGCCCGCTACCGGGCCGGCGAGCCACTGCGCAACGTGGTGGACAAGACCATCGGATACGTCAGGAGCGACGCGTCCGTCACCGAGACCGCGGGGAGCCCACGGTGAGCACAACTTCGACGACCACTGAGGCCGGCGCGTCGCTTGCGGACCTGAGTGCCACCGAGCTGCTGGCCGGGTACCGGTCCGGCGAGCTGTCCCCGGTGCGCGCCACCCGGGACGCGCTGGACCGCGCCGAGCGGTTCAACCCGACAGTGAACGCCTACTGCCTGCTCGACCCGGCGGGCGCGCTGGACGCGGCCAGGGAGTCCGAGGCCCGCTGGCGGCGCGGCCAGCCGGTCGGGCCGCTGGACGGCGTGCCGATCTCGATCAAGGACATCCTGCTCACCAAGGGCTGGCCGACCCTGCGCGGCTCCTACTCGGTGGACGAGTCGGGGCCGTGGGACGCCGACGGGCCCTCGGTGGCCAGGGTCAGGGAGGCCGGCGCGGTGCTGCTCGGCAAGACCACCACGCCCGACCTGGCCTGGAAGGGCGTGACCGACTCCCCCCGCAACGGGGTCACCGGCAACCCGTGGGACCCCACGCTGACCTGCGGCGGCTCCAGCGGCGGCAGCGCGTCGGCGGTGGCGTTGGGGATGGGCGCGGGCAGCCTGGGCACGGACGGTGGTGGCTCGGTGCGCATCCCGGCCGCGTTCAGCGGCATCGTCGCGCACAAGCCCACCTACGGGCTGGTGCCGCACTACCCGGGCAGCCCGTTCGGCCCGCTGTCCCACGTCGGCCCGATGACCCGCACGGCGGCCGACGCGGCGCTGCTGCTGGACGTCATGGCCGGGTTCGACGCCAGGGATCCGTGGGCGGGCTCGGTGCCCGCGCGGTCGTGCGTGGCCGCGCTGGACGGCGCCGAGGCGGGGCTGCGCGGGCTGCGGGTCGCGGTCAGCCCGACGCTCGGGTACGTCTCGGTGCACCCGGAGGTGGCCGCCGCGTTCGAGCGGGCTGTCTCGGTGTTCGGGGAGTTGGGGGCGGCGGTGGAGGCGGCCGACCCGGGGTTCACCGACCCGGTGGACGCGTTCCACGTGCTCTGGTTCGCCGGCGCGGCGAAGTGCGTCGAGCACCTGGACGCGGAGGGCATGACCCGGCTGGACCCCGGGCTCGCCGAGGTGGCCGCGACCGGTGCCGGGTATTCCGCGATGGACTACCTGGGGGCGATGGCGGTGCGCAACGAGCTGGGCACCCGGATGGGCGCCTTCCACGAGCGCTACCCGCTGCTGCTGACCCCGACGCTGCCGATCCCGGCGTTCGAGGCGGGGATGGAGGTGCCGCCCGGGTTCGGCTCCCGGCGCTGGACCGGGTGGACGCCGTTCACCTACCCGTTCAACATGACCCAGCAGCCGGCGGCGAGCGTGCCGTGCGGGTTCACCTCGGACGGGCGGCCGATCGGCCTGCAGATCGTGGGCCCCCGCCACGCCGACGACGCCGTCCTGGCGGCCGCCCACGCCTACCAACAGGCCACCGACTGGCACCGCCGCCGCCCACCGCTCCTCGGCTGACCGCCCGTACCCCGGTACCCCCTCCGCCGGCACACACCCAGTGGGCGCCGCACACACGTTCCAACCTGTGTGCGGCGCCGCGACGGTGTGTGCCGAGAGTCCGGACGCCGCCCGCGACGGTGTGTGCGGTGGGCGCGTCCGTGCGGACGGCTCAGGTGGCGTCGGGGTCGATGGGCGGGCGTTCGCCGGGGGCCAGCGAGCGCGGCGGCGGGGGTGTCATCGGCGGGAGCGGGGGCGGCGGGGTGTAGCCGTTGGGCTTGTAGTCGGCCGGGTCGTCGTCGAACAGCGAGCGGACGGCGGCCCGGCGCGGGTCGAAGTTGCGCAGCCCGCGCAGCTCCTGCAGCGGCTGGCGCAGGTCCTCGAACGGCTTGCGCAGCTGGTCGAACTCGGGGCCGAGCTCGCCGCGCAGCTGGTCACGGGCGCCGGTGGCGAAGTTCCTGACCTGGCGGATGGTCTTGCCGAGCCAGGCGGCGGCCTCGGGCAGCCGCTCCGGGCCGAGGATGAACAGGCCGGCGAGCACGAGCACCAGGATCTCGCCCCAGCCGACGTTCTCGAACATTCCCGGCCCGCCTCCCCGCGGTCTAGTCCGACCGCAGCGTCGCGGTGACGGTCAGCGGGCGGCCCTGCCGGATCAGCTGGATCTGCACCCTGTCTCCGACGTTGTGCTCCACCACCGCGACATACATCTCGTTCGCCGACCGAATGATCCGGTCACCGATCTTCACGATGACATCCTGCTCGACTATACCGGCCTCGGCGCCCGCGCTACCCGGCCGAACGTTCTGCACCTGGGCGCCGTCGGTGCGGCCGTCCGTCACCGGCTTCGCCACGTTCACGCCCAGGTCGGCGTGCTTGACCGGCTTGCCGCGCATCAGCAGCTCGGCGACCTTGCGGGCGAAGTCGATCGGGATCGCGAAGCCCAGCCCTATCGACCCGCCGCTGCCCTCGCCGGTGCGGATCGCCGTGTTCAAACCGACCACCGCACCCGTCGAGTCCACCAGCGGACCGCCCGAGTTGCCGAAGTTGATCGCCGCGTCGGTCTGGATGGCGTCGATCACCGCGTTGGTGTCCGAGCCCTCGCCGCTGAGCCGGACCGGGCGGTTCAGCGCGCTCACGATGCCGTTGGTGACGGTGCTCTCCAGCCCGAGCGGCGAGCCGACGGCGATCACCTCGTCGCCCACGGCGAGCGCGTCGGAGCTGCCGATCTGGGCCACCGTCGGGTTCGGCACGTTCACCTTGATCACGGCGAGGTCGGTCTTCGGGTCGCGGCCGACGATCTGGGCGGGCACCCGGGTGCCGTCGTGGAAAACGGCCTCGACCTTCGCGCCGGTCGCGCCGGCCGCCGGGGCGATGACGTGGTTGTTGGTCAGCACGTAGCCGTCGTTGTCGATGACCACGCCGGAGCCGGTGCCGCCCTGCTCACCGACGGTGATCTGGATGGACACCACGGCCGGCACCACCCGGGCCGCGATGCCGGCGATCGAGCCGGGCGCGCGCTCCTTGCCGGGCGCGGCCTCGGCGATGGTGGCGCCGGGCTCGGTCAGCGCGGACGAGGTGTCGCTGGCCCACTTGCCGATCAGCCCGCCGACCGCCCCGATCAGCAGCGCGATCACCCCGAGCAGCGCCAGCGCGGTCGGCTTGACCCGCTTGCCGAACACCAGTTCGCGCGCGCTGAGCCGGGCTCCTTCCGGCCTGGGCAGGATCGCCGGGGTGGGCTCCGCCGCGGCCGGCGGCCCGAGCCGCGCCGAGGCAGCCGGGTCACGCCACGGGTCGGCGCCCGCACCGCCCTCCCAGAACGGGTCGGGGTCGCTCGGCTCCTGGCCGGCGTCGGGCGGGCGCTGCAGGTCGGTGCCCACGCCGTGCGGCCGGCTGAACGCGCTCACCAGCGCGTGGTGCGGCGGCGCGACCTCGATGCGCCGGGCTCCGTTGACCTCCGCCGGCCCGGGACCGCCGGGCGCCGGCACCGGGGCGAACGCGCCGGCAACTCCGCTCGGACGCCCGAAGACATCCGCCGAGCCGGCGTCCACCGGCGGCCGGTCCAGCGGCCGGGGGCCGAGGCGGGGCGGCTCGTCCTCCCGGGTCGGCCGCTCGCTCGGCGGCGGTGGTGGCGTCTTGTCGGCCTGTGCCGCCGGGTCGGCCCCCGGCGGTTCGTCCCGCTGTGCCGGCTCGCCGCCCGGTACCGGTTGGTCGGTCCGCGTCGGGTCGTCGTTCCGGGGCGTCTGGTCGTCCCGATCGGGTTGCGGGTCGCTCATCGCCAGCGGGACTCCTGAACGTCGGGACAGCGTAGGTCGACGTCAAGCGTGCCCCGAGGGGGGTGAAGCCCGTGTGACGACCCCCGCTGGTGCGCGTGATCGTTACCGGTGCAGGTGACGCACGGCGGCCGCGTCCGTGGGCGGCGGTGGCGCGGCGGGCGGGGCCAGCGCGGCGGGGGCCGGGGCCAGCACCGCGGCGGTGGGCACCGGGCGCCAGGGGTCGCCGGTCGGGGCGCCGATCCCGGCGCGGGACTCGGCGGTGGGCCGGGACAGGTCGCCGACCGGTACCGCGCCGCCGAACGACGCGGTGGGCGGCGGCACCGTCGGCGCGGCCGGGTCCGCCCCGACCATCAGCGCGCCCAGCGCCAGGCCGGACACCACGGCACCCGCGCCCAGCCGAACAACTCGGGTCTGCCGGCGCCGGTCGCCGCGCCGGCCGGGCTCGCGCAACATGGAGACCAGCTGGCCGTCGGGGCCGACCGCCAGGCCTGCGGGCGGGGCGGGCAGCTCAGCCTCCTGCGGGATCGCCCGCAGCGACGTGAGCAGGGAGGACGGCAGGCTCGGGGCCGACGACGCGCGCAACGCCCAGCGCGCCTGGGTCTGCGCGACCACCTCGGAGGCGCACTGCGCGCAGCGGGCCAGGTGCTCCAGCGCTCGGCGCCGGGCGCCCGGAGACAACTCCTCGTCGACGTAGGCCACGATGGCGTCCATGGCGAGGTGACCCCCGCCCCACGCCGGCCCCGTCGGGGACTGCCCCCGGAGCTCGGTCATCCACTAACCTCCCGCGCCCTGCAAAGCCCGTTCCTCGACGACCCGCGCCGCGCGATGCCGCTCCAGCGACGCCCGCAACGCTGCCCGCCCTCGGTGGATCCGACTGCGGACCGTACCCAGCTTCACTCCGAGGGTAGCGCCGATCTCCTCGTACGACAGGCCCTCGATGTCACAGAGCACGACGGCCGCCCTGAACTCCGGCGCCAGCTCGTCCAGCGAGGCCTGCAGCGCGGGGTCCAGGTGGGTGTCCGAGTAGACCTGCTCGGGGTCGGGGCCGCCGCCGGGCAGCCGGTCGGTGTCCTCCGGCAGGCCCTCCATGCGCAACCGGCCACGCCGGCGCACCATGTCCAGGAACAGGTTGGTGGTGATCCGGTGCAGCCAGCCCTCGAACGTGCCGGGCTGGTACGACGCCAGCGAGCGGAACACCCGGATGAACGTCTCCTGGGTGAGGTCCTCGGCGTCGTGCGCGTTGCCGGTGAGCCGGTAGGCCAGCCGGTAGACCCGGTCGGCGTGTTCTCGGACGACCTCGTCCCAGCTCGGCGGCGTCCAGCTGGACGCGGCGTCGGGCAGCGCGGCGGCGCTCGGTCGAGTGACCATGGTGACGGTTCGCACCTCCTGGGGGCGGGTCGTGCCACAAGTATGAACGTGGTGGCCAACCTCTTTGTTTCCTTGTGACCAAGTTATGCACAGTTGGGTTGGTCACCCGTGGGCGCTTCCGACGACCCCGAAGGCCCCCACGTTGTGCCATACACAGAGTGACGGATGACCGTGAGGGAGCCGTGAGGTTCGCCTAAGAGCCGCCTAAGAACCTCCCGCGCCCCGCTCAATACCCGGTTTGCCGGCGTTGACGCAGTAATCTCAGGACGTGAACGGTGACGGCGGCACGGCCGCCCGGCGTGGCTTCGCAACCAGAGCCGTCGGGTACCTCGCGCCGAGCCACCTCGACGAGGACGAGGTGCTGCTCGACGCTCGGACCCGAGGGACCGAGTTCGGCTGCGCCCCGATCGACCCCGCCGAGGGCGCCGCGCTGCGCTTCCTGGCCACCGCGCTGCGGGCCAGGGCGGTGGTCGAGATCGGCACCGGCGCGGGCGTGAGCGGCCAGTGGCTGCTGCGCGGCATGGCCCCGGACGGCGTGCTCACCTCCATCGACATCGAGCCCGAGCACCAGCGGGCCGCCCGCGCCGGCTTCCGCGAGGCCGGCTACCCCAGCGGCCGGCTGCGGTTGATCAACGGCATCGCCCTGGAGGTGCTCCCCCGCCTCGCCGACGGCGCCTACGACCTGGTGTTCGCCGACGCGGCCACCGTGGAGTACCCGAGGTACCTGGACGCGGCCATCCGGCTGCTCCGCCCCGGCGGGGTGGTCGCGCTGTGCGGCGTACCGACCGCCGACGAGCTGGACAGCTACGAGGCCGGCCCGGAGGCGCGCGCGCTGCTGGAGGTCCACCAGGCCTGCCGCGAGGACGAACGCCTTGTCCCGCTGCCGCAGGCCACCACCGGCCTGCTGATCGCCGCCCGCACCGCCGCGGCCTGACCCCACCGCTCGACCCAGCGGCCAGCCGACTCCAGCCCTGGCCAAGTCCGCCCCGGCCAACTCCGTAACCACGCCACCCGCCGCACTCACCCCACCCACGCCGCCGCGCCCGCTCACCACCCCACCAAACCGACCGACCGTCGGTCTACCTCACGACGGCGGACTGACGCCGCGGTGAGGTCCCGTTGATCATGGAAAGGCGGTTCCGCGGAACCGGGTACGGGCGGTTCCGGGGACGCGGAGTCAGCTGGCGGTGACGCCCTTGCCGAGCACCACGACGCCGCCTGCGCTGACCGTGTAGCGGGCTCGGTCCAGGGCCAGGTCCACGCCGACCTGGGCACCGTCGGGGACGAGCACGTTCTTGTCCAGGATGGCGTTGCGGACGGTGGCGCCCTTGCCGATGCGCACGCCCGGCAGCAGCACCGAGTCGGACACCTCCGCCCCGGCCTCGACGCGCACGCCGGCGCTGACCACCGAGCGGTTCACCACCCCGCCGGAGATGATCGTTCCCGGGCCGACGATGGAGTCCTCCGCGCGGCCGGTCTCGACGAACTTGGCCGGGGGCAGCGGCGGGGTCGCGGTGCGGATCGGCCAGCGGTCGTTGTAGAGGTTGAAGATGGGGTGCACGGACACCAGGTCGAGGTGGGCGTCGTAGTAGGCGTCCAGGGTGCCGACGTCGCGCCAGTAGCCGGCGTCGCGGTCGGTCGCGCCGGGGACGACGTTGTCGGCGAAGTCGTAGACGGCGGCCTCGCCGGCGCGGACCAGCCTCGGGATGATGTCGCCGCCCATGTCGTGGTCGGAGTCGGCGTCCTCGGCGTCGGCGTGCAGGGCGCCCAGCAGCGCGTCGGTGGAGAACAGGTAGTTGCCCATCGAGGCGAAGGTGACCTCGGGGTCGTCGGGGGTGCCTGGCGGGTCGGAGGGCTTCTCCAGGAAGTCGATGATCTGGCCGTCCTCGTTCGCCGAGATGCAGCCGAAGCCCTTGGCCTCGGCGCGCGGCACCCTGATCCCGGCCACCGTGACCCCGGCCCCGCTCACGATGTGCTGGGCGATCATCTGGGACGGGTCCATCCGGTAGACGTGGTCGGCGCCGAACACGGCTATGTAGTCCGGGCGTTCGTCGTAGACCAGGTTCAGGCTCTGGAAGATCGCGTCCGCCGAGCCGGTGTACCAGCGCCGGCCGAGGCGCTGCTGGGCCGGGACCGGGGTGATGTACTGGCCGAGCACGGACGACAGCCGCCAGGTGCTGGAGATGTGCCGGTCCAGCGAGTGCGACTTGTACTGGGTGAGCACGCAGATCCGGTGCAGCCCGGCGTTGACCAGGTTGGACAGCACGAAGTCGATCAGCCGGTAGTTGCCGCCGAACGGGACGGCCGGTTTGGCGCGGTCGGCGGTCAGGGGCCAGAGCCGCTTGCCCTCACCGCCGGCCAGCACGATGCCGAGCACGCTGCCCGGCATGCCCACCGGAAAGCGCGTAGTACTCATCGCCGATGCTCCGTCTCCCCTGCGCTGGGTGTCCCGTCCGCGATGGGCCCGGACCTCGGCGGCGCGGCCGGTGAGAGACCCCCCGGCAGCCGGGCTGCGCTCGCGCGGTTACCGCAACCGACATTAACGTGGCTCCGGGCGCGGTTCCACCTTCCGGTGCCCGACACACCGCCGCTGAGACGGCGTTCACCACGGATTCAGCCCGAGGTACCGGCCCGGCGGCGAGCCCGGTGCGCGGCGACCGCCGAGCGGTTGGCGCAGGCCGGCGAGCAGTACCGGCGGCTGGCGTTGCGCGAGGCGTCCGCGTACACCCGCCGGCAGCCGGCCGCCGAGCACACCCCGTGCCGCTCCAGCCCGTACTCGGAGACCAGCGAGGCCAGCGCGAACGCCGTGGTGGCCCGCACCCTGGCCAGCAGGCCGGTGTCCGGGCCGCTGTAGTGCAGGTGCCACGGCTGGCCGTCGTGCGCGGTCAGGTGCGGGGTGATGTCGGCGTCGGCGAGGATGCCGTTGATCAGCTCGGCGGCCCGGGCGACGCCGGTGGCGTCGAACACCTCGGCGAGCCGGGCCGCCCAGGCCCACAGGTCGCGCTCCAGGCCCGCGGTCCACGGCGAGTCGATCTGGTAGCGCCGGGCGGCGAGGAGCTCGCGCGGCGCGGGGGCGCCGGCGGAGCGCAGGCCGTTCACCAGGTCGACGGCCAGCCCGAGCGGGTCGTTGCGGTAACCGGTGAAGTCCATTGACCACTTACCTCGAGGCTGCTTGGATACGTTGTAAGAGTCGTAATACTTGACGGATATTACCGGTTGGAGGCGGGATGCGCTGCACGGAGTGCGGCTGGCCGTTGTCGGAGGGCGAGACGATCTCGACGCACCGCACCTCGGAGGGCCAGGTCAGCTACCTGCGCTGCCCGTGCGGGGCGATAGCGGTACGGCTGCGCCAGCCGCCGCCGAGCACGCCGGTCATCGACGTGGTGGTGGGCAGGGGGCTAACGGCCGGGTAGGGCCAGGCCGAGCGCCAGGGCGGCCAGGGTGCGGGCGGCGAACCCGGTCGCGCCGGCGGCCACCTCGTCGTAGGGCTTCTCGCAGCGCGCCGGGCCGGCGATGTCCAGGTGCGCCCAGGGCAGCCCGCCGGTGAACTCCCGCAGGAACAGCGCCGCGCCGATGCCGCTGGGGCCCTTCGGGATCTGGCGGACGTCGGCGATGTCCGAGGCGACCTCCTCGGCCACGTGGTCGAGCAGCGGCATCCGCCACAGTCGCTCGCCGGCTCGTTCGCCGGCCTTGACGAGCGCGTCGGCCAGCTCGTCGTCGGTGGCGAACAGCCCGCCGGTGCGCAGGCCCAGCGTCACCTTCATGGCCCCGGTGAGGGTCGCCACGTCGACGATCAGGTCGGGCGCGAGCTCGCGCACCGCGTAGCCGAGCGCGTCGGCGAGCACCAGCCGGCCCTCGGCGTCGGTATTGGTCACCTCGGTGGTGGTGCCGTCGTAGTGGCGGACGACGTCGCCGGGGCGGTACGCCGAGCCGGACACGTGGTTCTCCGCGGCCGGCACCAGGCCGGTCACCCGCAGCGGCACTCGCAGCCGGGCGATGGCCACCAGCGCGCCGACCACCGCCGCGCCACCGGCCATGTCGGTGCGCATCAGGTGCATGCCGTCGGCGGGCTTGATGGAGATGCCGCCGGTGTCGAAGGTGATGCCCTTGCCGACCAGCACCAGGTGCCGTTCGTCGGCCCGCTCGGAGGGGTTCCAGTCCAGGCGCAGCAGCGCGGGCGGGCGGGACGAGCCGCCGCCGACGGCGAGCAGGCCGCCGAAGCCCTCGGCGGCGAGTCGTTCGGACGGCCAGGTGCGCGAGGTCAGGCCGGGCACGGTGGCGGCGACCTCGGCGGCGGTCTCGACCAGCCAGGTCGGCGTCTTGACGTCGGACGGGGTGCTGGCCAGGTCGCGGGCCAGCGCGGTGGCCGCCGCCAGCGCCCCGGCCACCTCGGCCCGCTCGCGGGCGACCGCCAGCTCGGCCCCCGGCACCACCAGCTCGACCCGGCCCGGCGCCGAGGGCCGTCGGGTGCTCACCCGGAACCGGTGCGAGCCCAGGACCAGCCCGGTGACCAGCTCGGTGATCGGCTCGGTACTCAGCACTGCCCGGCTCGACTCGGACAGCCCGGCCGCCGGGACCGCCACGGGCCGCCCGGCACCGTTGGGGTCGCTGGTAGCGTCCGCGGCCTCGTCGGCGCGCGCCCGCAACCTCCCGGCCAGGGCGGCGCCGGCGCGACGAAGCCCGGCGGGGTCGGTGGCGCGGTCGCCGATGCCGAGCAGCAGGCGCCCGTCCGGCAGCACGTGCAACTGACCGGCCGTGCCGTCGGCACCCAGGGTCTCGATCAGCTCCGGGTCGACGAGATCGACGAGATCGGCGGGATCGGCGGAGTCGACGCCGCCGCCCGCGGCGTCCTGTCGTCCCTCTGCGTCCAGCGTGACGACCCGTTCCGCCCCCTCGCTCGGCCGCCCGACCACGTCGACCGTCAGCAGCGGTGACGGTACCGGTGGCAGCGTGTCGACACCCGTTGCGCTCGCGCGCCCCCCGACGCCGGTTGCCGGCACGCTCAGCCCGATGCCGCTTTCAGTGCGTCGCCCAGGTCACTGGCCTCTTCGGCCGACATCTCGACGACCAGGCGGCCTCCCCCTTCCAGTGGTACGCGCATCACGATGCCCCGCCCCTCCTTGGTGACTTCGAGGGGACCATCTCCGGTCCGGGGCTTCATGGCCGCCATGTCGAGCTCCCTCCATAGCCGGTCGTCACGGGCTCGGTGCGTCGGGGGTCCGGCGCGTGTCCGCGCCGGCGGCTGAGACGAGCCCATGGGTGGATCCAGTGGATATTGTCCCCTATCCCGGAATGAGTGGTGCAACCGAGGCGATCACCTCGGTGAAGATCGCGAACCGATCCGATCACGGCCCAACCGCGACGCAACCCTCCAGATGGTCGTCAACCAGGCCGACGGCCTGCATCAATGCGTAGCACGTCGTGGGGCCGACGAACCTGAACCCGCGCCGTTTCAGCTCGCGCGCCATGGCCGTCGACTCCGGCGTCACCGCCGGCACCTCGGCCAGCGTGCGCGGGCGGCGGCGGCCGGCCGGATCGGGAGCGAACGACCAGAGCAGCTCGTCCAGCGGGACGTCCAGGTCCAGCACCGCGCGGGCGTTGCCCCGGGCCGCCTCGATCTTGGCGCGGTTGCGGACGATGCCGGGGTCGGCGAGCAGCCTGGCCACGTCGGCGTCGTCGAACGCGGCCACGGCGGCCGGGTCGAAGCCGGCGAACGCGCGCCGGAACGCCTCCCGCTTGCGCAGGATGACCAGCCAGGACAGCCCGGACTGGAAGCCCTCCAGGCACAGCCGCTCGAACATCGGGGTGACCCCGCGCAGCGGCCGGCCCCACTCCCGGTCGTGGTACTCCACGTACTCGGGCGCGGACATGCCCCAGGGGCAGCGGGCCCGCCCGTCCGGGCCGACCACTGCACCGTTCTCCGTCACTGTCCAGCCTCCCCGGCGGCCGCGCCGTCGTTCGTCATGTCATCGGTGGGCTCCAGCTCGGCGAGGCGCAGCAGCAGCGCGTCCCGTTCCCCGGTGACCTGCTCCAGCTCGCCGGCCGCCCGGTCCAGCTCGCCGGCCAGCCGCTCCAGCGCCCAGTCCACCTCGGCCATCTTGTAACCCCGTATCGCCTGCTGGAACCGCAGCGCACGCACGTCGTCGGCGCGCAGCTGGTGGTCCGGCAGCCAGGTCGGCGTGGCGCCGGGTGGGATGGGCGCGAGCTCCTCGCCCCGCCCGAACACCGCCGACGCACCCAGGAAGAAGACGGCCGCGACCCCCAGCACCACCACGAGGTAGATCAGCGCCGTGCCCATGCGTGGACTCTAGTGCGGCCCTAGTTGTCGACCCCGTCACCCGTGCGGGACAGGATCTCGAGCATCGGCGGGCGCTCGGTGACCTCGACGTGCGCGCTGGTCGGCAGCCACTCGCCTTCGAGCTGGCGGAACTGCGTGATCGCGCCGCCGGAGTCGGGCAGCGCGCAGCGGTGCAGCGCTGCGGCCAGTATCTGGCGGGCCATCACGCCCAGCGCCAGCAGCGAGCGGTTGCGGTGCTTGCGTACGCCGAGGTTGACCTGGGCCAGCGCGTCCAGGCCGTGCCGTTCCCAGGTGTCCAGCAGCAGCCCGATCTCCACCCCGTACCCGGCCGCGAACGGCACCGACTCGAGCAGCTCGCGGGTGGCGGCGTACTCCCCGCCGAGCGGCTGCACCACCCCGGACAGCTCCGGACGCAGCGCGGCCAGCAGCGGGCGTACCAAAAGCTCGGTGACCCGGCCGCCGCCTGCGTTGATGCTCGTTCCGCTGGCGCTGCTCTCGGTCTCCAGCTCGGAGGTCTCCAGCCGCAGCGGGCGCCGGTAGAAGCCCTTGACCAGCGCCACCCCGGGCTCGGTGAGCAGCGGGCCGAGCAGCGCGGGGACGAACCCGGGGTCGAAATCGACCAGGTCGGAGTCCAGGAACACCACCAGGTCGCCGGCGGTCGCGGCCAGCGAGCGCCACAGCACCTCGCCCTTGCCGGGCACCGGCTCGACGTCCGGGAGCACCTCCTCGCGGCCGACCACCCGCGCCCCGGCGGCCGCGGCGCGCGCCCTGGTCAGGTCGGTGGAGCCAGAGTCCAGCACGACCAGCTCGTCCACCAGCGGGTCGGGGCCGGTGGCCAGCGAGGCGACGGCGGCCACGATCGGCCCCACGGTGTCCTGCTCGTTCAGCGCGGGCAGTACGACGGAGACGCTCCGGCCGCGCTTGGCGGCGCGCAGCTCGTCGACGGTCCAGGCCGGGCGCTGCCAGGTGCGGCGCGCGAACCAGGCCTCCAGCTCGGGGTCCACCTAGGCGAGCCCGCGCACGCAGCGGGCGGGCGGGCGGGTACCGAGGATGCTGGCCACCATGTCCACGGTACGGCGTACGGCGGCCACCTCGCCCGCGCCGTGTGCCCGGAACGCTTTAACGCCGTCCGCGGCGGCCAGCGCGACGGCGGCCAGCGCACCCTCGCCGGTGAGCTCCCCGCCGGACAGCGTCATCAGCACCGGCCACCCGGTGGTGACCAGCTCGTCGCGGCGGCGCAGCAGCTCCAGCCCGTGCCCGGCGCCCTCGGCGTCGACGAGGATGCCCTCCTTGGGCACCCCCAGCTCCACCATGCGCTCGGCCCGGTCGGCCGGACAGGCGACCCCGACGCCGTGCTCGGCCGCCACCTCGGCCAGCTCCGGGTCGGCGCCGACACCGAGCAGGTCCGCGCCCACCGCACAGGCCGGCCCGGCCACCCGCGCGAGCCCGGTGCGCACGCCGATCACCAGGTCGGGGTGGCGTTGCCGGGCCTGCGCCACGATCGGCACCAGCCGGCCGTCCCCGGAGACCTCCACCAGGTCCGCGCCGGCGTCGACGGCCGCGTCCCATTCCTCGAGTGGCTCGGACGCGCCGACGCTCGCCACCACCAGGGCACGATCGGCGGCCGGCGTCCGCGAGCCGAAGCGCAACGGAGCCGTCACGACCCGCCCGCGCATGCGTCCAGCGCCGAGGTCACGTCGCCGGTCACCACCAGCCGGTCCATCGCGCCGGCCCGCACGAACCCGTCATCCACCAGGCCGCGCATCCACGCCAGCAGGCCCGCGTAGTGCCCCTCCGGGTCGAGCAGCACCACCGGCTTGGCGTGCAGGTCCAGGGCGCCGGCGCTCCAGGTCTCGAACAGCTCCTCGCAGGTGCCCAGCCCGCCGGGCAGCGTGACGAACGCGTCGGCGTGCGCGTCCATCAGCGCCTTGCGCTCGCGCATGGTGTCGGTGACCAGCAGCTCGTCGGAGTCGTGGTCGGCCCACTCGCGCTCCACCATGGAGTGCGGGATCACCCCGACCGTCCGTGCCCCTCCGGCCCTGGCCGCCTTCGCCACCGCGCCCATCATGGAGCGCCGCCCGCCCCCGGAGACCAGCGTCCAGCCCCGCGCGGCGATGCCGGCGCCCAGCTCCTCGGCCAGGGTGAGCAGCTTCGGCGAGATCCCCTCGTGCGAAGCGCAGTACACGCATACGGCGAATTCGGTCACGCTCAGTGTGTCTCCTCCCATGCCCGGTAGGCCTCGTTGACCAGTTTCACCGTCTCGTCCACGTCATCGGTGAGGTGCACCAGCGCGAGGTCCTTGTCCCCGATTTTGCCGCTGTCGTGCACGCTCCCCTTCAACCAGTCGTACAGCCCGCCCCAGTACTCGGTGCCGAACAGGATCACCGGGAACTTGGTCACCTTCTTGGTCTGTACCAGGGTGAGCGCCTCGAACAGCTCGTCCAGGGTGCCGAAGCCACCGGGCAGGCAGACGAAGGCCTGCGAGTACTTGACGAACATGGTCTTGCGGGCGAAGAAGTACCGGAAGTTGATGCCCAGGTCCACCCACGGGTTGAGGCCCTGCTCGAACGGCAGCTCGATGCCCAGCCCGACGGAGAACCCGCCGGCCTCCGAGCACCCCCTGTTGACGGCCTCCATGGTGCCCGGACCGCCGCCGGTGACCACCGCGAACCCGGCGTCGGCCAGCGCGGCGCCCAGCTCGCGGCCCTGCTGGTACTCCGGGTGGTCGCGCTTGGTGCGGGCGGAGCCGAACACGGTGACCGCGCGGGGCAGCTCGGCGAGCATGCCGAAGCCCTCCACGAACTCCGCCTGGATGCGCAGCACCCGCCACGGGTCGGTGTGCACCCAGTCCGACGGGCCGCGCGAGTCGAGCAGCCGCTGGTCGGTGGTGGTGGGTTCCTGGCGACGCTCGCGGCGCAGGACCACCGGGCCGCGCAGCTTCTCGGAGGGGTGCTCGTCGTCAGGGGAGCCTGGTTCTGTTGCCGGTGACATCTCCTCGACACTACTCAGCCCGGCGGCTCAGGTAGCGCCGCAGCAGGCTCGTGCACCGGGTGATTCGCTCGATGTGCACGTGTTCGTCACGAGTGTGTGCCAGGTTCGGGTCGCCGGGGCCGAAGTTGATCGCCGGGATGCCCAGCGCGGCGAACCGTGACACGTCGGTCCAGCCGTACTTGGCCACCGGCTGTGCGCCGGTCGCGGCCAGGAACTCAGCCGCGGCCGGGGCGTCCAGGCCGGGCAGCGCGCCGGGTGCCGAGTCGGTGACCTGGACCTCCAGCCCGTCGAACACCTCGCGGACGTGCTCGACGGCGGCCCCGACCGTCCGGTCCGGGGCGAACCGGAAGTTCACCGTGACGGCGCACTCGTCGGGCACCACGTTGCCGGCCACTCCCCCGGCGATGCGCACCGCCTGCAGCCCTTCGCGGAAGACGCACCCGTCGATGTCCACCTCGCGCGGCCGGTACGCGTTCAACCTGTCCAGCACCTCGCCCGCGGCGTGGATGGCGTTGCTACCCAGCCAGGACCGGGCGGAATGGGCGCGGCGGCCGGCGGTGGTCACGACCGCGCGCAGCGTGCCCTGGCAGCCGGCCTCCACCGCGCCGCCGGTCGGCTCGGCCAGCACCGCGAGGTCCGCGCGCAGCCAGTCCGGCCGCTCGCGCTCGATCCGCCCGAGCCCGTTGCGCGCCGCCTCGACCTCCTCGCAGTCGTAGAACACGCAGGTCAGCTCGTACGCCGGGTCGTCGACGGTGGCCGCGAGATGGGCGATCATCGCGTCGCCCGACTTCATGTCCGAGGTGCCGCAGCCGTAGAGCAACCCGCCGTCCCGCCTGCTCGGGAGGTTGTCCGCCACCGGCACGGTGTCCAGGTGCCCGGCGAGCAGCACCCGGGTGTCACGGCGGCCGGTGGTACGGGCCAGCACCACGTTGCCGTCCCTGATCGTCTCCAGGTGCGGCGCCTGTACCTGGAGCGCATCGTGCAGCGCGCCGGCCAGCGCGTCCTCGTCGCCGGACACGGACGGGACGTCCACCATCGCGGCGGTCAGCTCGACGGGGTCGGCGCTCAGGTCCAGCTTGATCACGCCGTGCACGCTACGCGCCGCTCCCGACCTAGCGGGCTCGCGGCCGCTCCAGGGCGTCCAGGCGGCGGCTCAGGAAGCGGCGTTCGGCGTCGTTGGTGGCGAGGGCGAGCGCGCGCGAATAGGCGTCGGCGGCGTCCTCGGCGTGGCCCAGGCGGCGGAGCAGGTCGCCTCGGGCGGAGTGGTAGAGCCGGTAGCCGGCCAGCTCGCCGGCCTCGGCCAGGCCGTCCAGCAGCTCCAGGCCGGCGGCCGGGCCGTGTGCCATGGCCACCGCGACGGCGTGGTTGAGCTCGGCCACCGGGGACGGGGCGCGGCGGCACAGCTCGGCGTAGAGGGCGACGATCTGCGGCCAGTCGGTGTCCTCGGCGCGGGCGGCCTGGGCGTGCACGGCGGCGATCGCGGCCTGCAGCTGGTACGCGCCCGGCCGGCCCTGGCGCAGGGCGGTCTCCACCAGCGCAAGGCCCTCGGCGATCTCGGCGGCGTCCCACCGGGCGCGGTCCTGGTCCTCCAGCAGCACCAGGTCGCCGGCGGCGTCGGTGCGGGTGTCGCGGCGGGCGTCCTGCAGCAGCATCAGCGCGACCAGGCCGAGCACCTCCGGCTGGCCGGGCAGCAGGATCGCGAGCAGCTTGCCGAGCCGGATCGCCTCGGCGCACAGCGCGGGCCGCAGCAGGCCCGCTCCCGAGGTCGCCAGGTAGCCCTCGGTGAAGATCAGGTAGAGCACGGCGAGGACGGCGGCGAGCCGTTCCTCCAGGGCGGCCGGGTCGGACTCGGGCACCGCGAACCGGATGCCGGCGCGGCGGATCTTGCGTTTGGCCCGTACCAGCCGCTGCGCCATGGTGGCCTCGGCGACCAGGAACGCCCTGGCGATCTGCGCGGCGGTCAGCCCGCCGACGGCCTGCAGGGTCAGCGCCACCCTGGCCTCCAGCGCCAGCGCCGGGTGGCAGCAGGTGAACAGCAGCGCCAGCCGGTCGTCGCCGACCTTCTCCAGGGCGTCCGGGACACCGGGCTCCGGCTCCGGGCGCGACGGCTCGCGGGCCAGCCGCTCGTACTTGGCCTGGCCGACCTTGGCCCGGCGGATCCGGTCCACCGCGAGCCGGCGCGCCACGGTGACCACCCAGGCCAGCGGGTCGCGCGGCACCCCGTCGCCGGGCCAGGTCCGCAGCGCCGACGCGATCGCCTCGGACAGCGCGTCCTCGGCCAGCTCGAAGTCGCCGAGCCCCCGGATCAGCGCGGCCAGCGCCCTGGCGCGGTCGGCCCTGAAGAACCGCTCGACCGCGTCGCGCACCTCGGCCGGCGGGTCGGTCACCTGGCCCGAACCGCGTACGGCAGGTCCAGGATCGGGCGGACCTCCACCGAGCCCTCGGCGGCCATCGGGCACCGGCTGGCCAGCTCCATCGCCTCGTCGTCGTCCTCGCAGTCCAGCAGGAAGTAGCCGCCGAGCTGCTCGACCGTCTCCGCGAACGGCCCGTCGGTGACCAGCGCCTCGCCCTCGCGGACCCTGACCGTCCGCGCCTTCTCCGGCGCGCGCAGCGGCTCCCCGGCGATCAGCACGCCGCGCTTGGCCAGCAGCTCGAAGTAGTCCCGCACGGCCTCCCGCTTCGCCTCGCTGATCGGCTCCGACTCCGGCCCTTCACAGCCGTAGATCAGCAACATGTATCGCATCGCCAGCTCCGCCCGCTCGTGTCCGATCCCAGTGTGGCCGATCCACCGAACCGGGTGTCGATTCGCCCACCCGCCGTTCGTCCTCGGTGCATCGATCCCACGTTCTCAAGGAGCCCCGACATGAACACCACCGAGCTGCTCGACGGCTACCGCCGCGCCCAGGACGGCTTCGACGAGGTCGTGTCCCAGGTACCCGCCGACGGGTGGGACGGCCCTTCCGCCTGCGCCAAGTGGACCAACCGGGACGTCATCGGGCACGTCGTCTGGGGCCAGGAGCTGGTCCGTCACCTGGCCACCGGCGTCCCGTACGAGTCCCGCACCGGCGCCCCGGGCGCCCCGAACCCCGGCGTGCTGGTGCCCGGCGACCCGGTGCCGGCCTGGCGCGCGGCCAGGGCGTCCAGCGTGCCGACCCTGACCGAGGAGTCGCTGCGGCGGCCGATGCCCGGGGGCGTGTTCACCGACGCCCCGCTCTCGGGCTTCATCCGCGCACTGATCGCGGACTTCATGGCGCACGCCTGGGACATCGGCTCGGCGGCCGGCCTGGACGTCAAGCTGGACGCGTCGCTGCTGCCGGACTCGTGGGCCTGGGCGCGGGAGACGATCACGTTCCGCGACCCCGACTTCATCGGCCCCGAGGTGGCCCCGGCGGCGGGCGCGGACGAGCAGACCCGCTACCTGGCCTACCTCGGCCGCCCCTCGGCGGTGGCCGGGTAGCTCGTCGGCCCCTGCGCGACCCCGGTGAGCAGGCCGATGAGGCCGCAGGGCGTGTTGTCGCCGAAGCAGAGCTCGAAGTCGCGGGCGGCCTCGGCGGCGGCGTCGCCCCGGTCGAACAGGGCCTGCTCGTACTCGGTGAGCGCGGGCTCGATGTCGTCGGGGCGCGCGGCGAGGGCCTTGCCGAGCTCGGCGCCGTCGTACATGGCCAGGTTGGCGCCCTCGCCGTTCGGGACCGTGAGGTGGGCGGCGTCGCCGAGCAGGGTCACCCCCGGCGTCCGATCCCACCGGTGCCCGATCGGCAGGGTGTGGACGGGCCTGAGCACCGGCACGGTGTCGCTGTCGGTGATCAGCGCGGTGAGTTTTGGCGCCCACCCGTCGAACTCCCGCGCGATCCGGGCGGCGTCGATGGCGGTGAACCAGTCCTTCGGCTCGGACAGAACCACGTAGACGTGGAGGTCCCCGCCGCGCTCCCGGTGAGCGAGGATCCCCTTGCCCGGTACCAGCGCGAACAGCGCCCCGCCGCCGACCGCGTGCGCGCTCGCCGGGTGCCGGGTGTCGGCGTCGAACAGGTAGATCTCGACGAACGACGTGCCGACGTACTCGGGCACCGCATCGGACAGCAGCGGGCGGACCCGCGACCAGGCGCCGTCCGCGCCGACCAGCAGGCTCGTGACGACCGTGGCTCCGTCGGCGAAGGTCACCTCGTGGCGGCCCTCGCCGACGGGGTGGACGCCGATGGCCTTGTGCCCCCACCGGACGGTGCCGGCCGGGAGCGAGTCGAGCAGGAGCCGTCGCAGCTCGCCGCGCTGCACCTCGGGGCGTCCGCCCGCGCCGTCGTCGGGTTGGTCGAGCAGGACCGTCCCGTCCGGGGCCAGGACCCGCGCCGCCTCACGGCCCTCCAGGACGAGGCCGCGGAACTCGTCGACCAGGCCCGCCGCCTCCAGGGCCGTTCGGCCGTTGTGGTCGTGGATGTCGAGCAGCCCGCCCTGCGCGCGCGCCTCCGGGGATGGCTCCGCCTCGTAGACCTCGGCGGGGATCCCGTGCACGTGCAGGACGCTGGCGAGCGTGAGGCCGCCGAGCCCGGCGCCGATGATCGTCACGGGAGCGTGCATCGTAAGCCCTCTTCGTCTCTGGAATGACGTTCCAGTCATAGCTTGGAACGGCGCTCCAGACATGTCAAGATGACGACATGGCATCGCGGACACGCCGTACGGAGGCGCTGTCCCGGGAACGCATCGTCGAGGCCGCCGTGGAGCTGCTGGACGCGGCCGGCGAGGGCGGGCTGACGTTCCGGGCACTGACCGAGCGCCTCACCACCGGGCCAGGAGCGATCTACTGGCACGTGGCGAACAAGGACGAGCTGCTCACGGCCGCCACCGACGCCGTGGTCGCCGCCGCCCTGGCCGTCGAGCCCGCCGGGTCTCCGGGCTCGCCTCGCCAGGAGATCCACGTCGTCGCGCTCGGGCTGTTCGACGCGATCGACGAGCACCCGTGGCTCGCCACCCAGCTCGCCATGCAGCTTTCCCGCCGCCCCTCGGGGCCGGTCACGCCGCGGATCTTCGAGAGCATCGGCCGGCGGGTCCGCGCGCTCGGCGTGCCCGAGGACGGCTGGTTCACCGCGACCTCGGCGTTGATGCACTACATCCTCGGCGCCGCCGGCCAGAACGCCGCGAACGCCCACTCCCCCGATCCCGGCATGGGCCGCGACGAGTTCCTCGACGCCGTGTCGACGGCATGGGAAGCGCTCGACGCCGACGACTACCCGTTCACCCGGGCCGTCGCCGGCCAGCTGCGCGAGCACGACGACCGCGAGCAGTTCCTCGCCGGGATCGATCTCGTCCTCGCCGGCATCAGAGCGACCCTCGACTAACGTGTCGAGCGTGCATCTGACCGAAGGCGCGCACGGCGCCGGCATCGCCACCGTGACCGGCGACGGCACCGTGCTGGACACCTGGTACCCCGCCCCCGCGTTGGGCGACACCGACGACACGGCCACCGCCGAGGAGCTGACCGGGCTGCTCGGACGGGACGAGACGCGCGGCGTCGACGTCGTCCCGGTGCGGACCCGGATCGGCTCGCTGGCCGACCCGCCGGCCGACGCGCACGACGTCTACCTGCGGCTGCACCTGCTCAGCCACCGGCTGGTCCGCCCGCACACGGTCAACCTGGACGGGATCTTCGGGCTGCTGGCCAACGTGGTGTGGACCAACCACGGCCCGTGCCCGGTGCCCGGCTTCGAGCTGACCAGGGCGAAGCTGCGCGCCCGTGGCCCGGTGACGGTGTACGGGGTGGACAAGTTCCCCCGGATGGTCGACTACGTCGTCCCGTCCGGGGTGCGCATCGGCGACGCGGACCGGGTGCGGCTGGGCGCGCACCTCGCGTCCGGGACGACCGTCATGCACGAGGGGTTCGTCAACTTCAACGGCGGCACCCTGGGCAGCTCGATGGTGGAGGGCCGGATCTCGGCGGGCGTGGTGGTCGGCGACGGCTCGGACGTCGGCGGCGGGGCGTCGATCATGGGCACGCTGTCCGGCGGCGGCAAGGAGGTGGTCTCGGTCGGCGAGCGCTGCCTGATCGGCGCGAACGCCGGCATCGGGATCTCGCTGGGCGACGACTGCGTGGTCGAGGCCGGCCTCTACGTCACGGCCGGCACCAAAGTGACGCTTCCGGACGGTGCGGTTGTGTCCGCGCGCGAGCTGTCCGGGCGGTCGGGGTTGTTGTTGCTGCGCAACTCGGTGAACGGCCGGGTGGAGGCCCGTCCGCGCGCCGGGCAGGCCGTCGAGCTCAACGCCGCGCTGCACGCTCACAATTGATCTTGCTCGCACGTATCCTGGCGTTATGACAGTGACCGCCGGAGCGCCCACCCGGCGCCGCAAAGCCACCCGGGTCGCCCGACGGCTGGACAGCCCCGTCGCCGTGCTCCGGCTGCCCGACCCGCTGACAGCCAGCCCGTCCGACCCGCCGGTGCACCACGTCCGGGTCGCGCTGGACACCCGGCTGCGCGCGCTGCTGCGCCACGATCCCGGCGCGCGGACCGGCGCGGACGTCGAAGATGTGCACCAGATGCGGGTGTCGGTGCGCCGGATGCGCGCGGCACTGAAGGCGGCCCGGCCGCTGCTGGACGCGAGCTGGGCGGACGGGCTGCGCGCCGAGCTGGGCTGGCTGGGCCGCTCGCTCGGGCCGGTGCGCGACCTGGACGTGCTGCTGCCCCGGCTGCGCCACCTGGCCGACGACCTGCCGGCCGAGGAGCGGACCGCCGCCAACCAGCTGATCGGCACCCTGGACAAGGACTACCTGGCCGCCCGCCGGGACATGCTCACCGCGATGTCCGCGCCGCGCTACGTGACGCTGCTGGAACGGCTGGCCGACGCGGTCCGGCTACCGCTGCCCACCCCGTCGGCCACCGAACACCGCCCCGAGCTGGTCGAGCTGGTCCGCAAGGAGTACCGGACGCTGCGCAAGGCCGTCCGCCGCGCGGGCGAGAACCCGCCGGACGAGGTGCTGCACGCGCTGCGGATCAAGGGCAAGCGGCTGCGCTACACCGGCGAGCTGGCCGAGCCGTCCCTGGGCAAGCCGGTGCGCCGGCTGCTCGGAGCCACCACCGGCCTGCAGGAGGTGCTCGGCGACCACCAGGACGCCTGCGTGGCCCAGCAGCGGATCCGCGAGCTGGTGGAGCGGCTCGGCGAGCAGGCCAGCCAGGACGAGGTGTTCGTGGCCGGCCGTTTGGTGGAGCGCGAGTACGCCCGCGCGGAGCACCAGCGGACGCTGTGGCGCGCGGCTTGGCAGAAGGTGAGCAAGCGCGCCGACGCGCTCTGACCACCCCCTGACCATGATCATCAGGCCGCCATGGTTGTTATAGCATCCGCAAAACAACCGTAGCGGCCTGATGATCTATTCGGGGGATCAGGAGTCGAGCGCGCGGTAACGGTCGATCACACGGTTCAACACCGCGCGAGCCTCGTCGCCGTACGCCGCGAGCGCCTCGACCTCGTCGGTCAGCTCGACGTACGCGCTCACGTCCCGAGGCTCGGTGAGGATGGCAGTCGCGGTGTGCGTGCCGACGATGACCGCCCGCTGGTCGAACAGTTGCCAACTGTGCGGCGGGAACACCCGCGCCGGCCGACCGAACGGCACGATGCCGACACGGGCATTGCTCCGGTAGGTCGCTGCGATGATCCGTTCGACCTGTTCGATCATCAGCTCGCGTGGCCCGGCCGCCCAGCCAAGGGCGCCCTCAACCATCAAGATCACGAATCGACGTGGATCCAGCTCGTCATCAAGTATCCGCTGCTGAGCGAGCCGCCCAGCGATACCGGCATCGACGGCCTCCGGCGTTTCGTCGTCCGAAGCGAAGAGCGCTCGCATGTAGCCCGGTGACTGTAAGAGCCCAGGCACCACGTTTGGCGAGAACGTACGCACAAGGGCGGACTGCTCCAGCATTCGACCAAATCGCTGCTGGAGCGGACCAAGATCGCGCTTGAACACGACCCGACGGTTCTCCGCTTTGACGTCCCGCGCCATCGCCACGATGCGGTCACGTTCCTCTGGCGTAGCCCGGTAGACAGCGGCCAGTAGTCGGGCGTCCTCTTCCGAGGGCACGGTGCGGCCGCGCTCGATCCGCGAGATCTTCGACGCGTAGATTCCGGCGGCCTCTGCCGCCTCCTTACCGGACAGACCAGCAGCCTGGCGGAGCTCGCGCAGAGTGCGGGACAGCGCGTCCCGGCCACCGGTCGTCCGATCAGGCATTTCGCCATTAAACCTACAGTCGATCGCGGTGGAACTCGGGATGCGCGGCCCACCACTCGTCGAACGGGGTCGCCAGGCGCCAGGCCAGCTCGGCCAGCGCTACATATCCCCTGGTACTGGACGCGCCGGCGCCCACACCGCCGAGGAAGTGCCCCTCCTTGTCATAGCGCATGTGGAGGATCTCATTGTGCTCGAACACGTAGAAGTCGCCCGGGTCGAAGAACAGCTCGGCCTCCGGGTGCGTCTGGGTGTCCACGACCCGGACGTCCTGGCCGGCGCGGACGTTGTACGCGTAGCCCCACTCAAACTGATAACGCAGGTAGTCGGTGAGTGGAAGCTTCACCACATGCACGTTCCGCCACACGCGGCCGACGGCGGCGTCATCGCGCAGTTCCTGGTACCAGCCTTCCAAGAAGGGCGTCATCGGCTTGGGCTCGCCGTTGAGGTAGCACTCGTACTTCCCCTCGTCGCTGGCCACGTTGTAGCGATCAAGGGTCTGGACTCGAAGTAGGTCACCAGGGGTTCGACGCCGTTGCTCGAAGTAGTCGTCAAGGTCGGTCGGGCGGACGTGCAGATCAGTCACCTCAGGCAACATCTGAGCGCTGTCCGGCCAGTGGATACGCGCCTCGTCCGGAGACAGGCTCGGGTCATCCCTGCGGTATCCGACCAGGTCAAACCCACCTTCCACGCGCTCGATCGTCGGGCATGACTTGAAATCACCACACTCGGCACTGCGTACGATCACCCTCGCCATCGCGGCCCTCCCGGTGTGCACTGTGTGAACGTCCAGTCTCCCCGCGTGCACGACGTCATGTCAATCCACCAATGGAATCTTCTCGAAGTTCTATTTTGACTATGCAATACTACGCGAGTGCTGCGCTCACCATGGCTGGCTTGGATGACGTGTCGGAGGGACGGGATGACGCATGCGGTCTCGAACACGGACCTGGGTGGAGCGCTGCGCACGCACGTCAAGGTCTACCGGTCGCTGTGCGGGCATCGGGTCTTTCCGTGCCCGGCCACCACGCCGATCGGGCCGTTCTGCCCCCTCTGCGGTGCGCTCAGCCGGGCTTGATCACGAGCGGGGCTGGCGCGGGCCGTCGCCGATCAGGTACGTGGCGGCGGCCTGGCAGGCGCCGGCGAGCACGAGCACGGACAACGGCACGACGTAGGCCCCGGTCAGGTCCAGCAGCAGGCCCATGAGCAGCGGGCCGATGCCGGCGGTGAGGTAGCCGACGCCCAGGGCCAGGCCACTCACCGCACCGGTGCGCGCTGCGTCCGGGCTGCGCCAGGCGATCACCGAGAGGCCGAGCGCGAAACCGCCGCCCACGCCGACCGCGCCCAGGGCCACCCACAGCCACGGGCCGATCACCGGCGGCAACGGGACGATCAGCACGCCCAGGGTTCCGACGATCCCGCAGCCCAGGGTCAACGACGTCCAGAAGACCCAGCGTCGGCGTCGCTCGGCCAGCGCCGGCACCAGCAGCGCTACCGGGATCTGCGCAACGCTCCACAATGCCTGCAGCAGCGCCGCGCGCTGGCTGGGCCAGCCCAGGTGCTGGTAGTACGGGGACAGCCAGGTCAACCAGCCGTAGAACTGCAGCGACGTCATCGCCATGAACCAGGTGGCCAGCCGCGCGAATCCGTCCCGCCAGGGCAGCGCGGTGTCGGCGCGGCGACCACCCGGTGAGCGGCCGAACCGCCGGCCCACCGGCCACCACGCCCCGGCGGCCAGCAGCGCGGGCACCGCCCACACCGCCAGCGAGAACGACCAGCCGCCCAGGCCGACGGCGAGCGGCACGGCCAGCGCGCTGGTCACCGTGGCGCCGGCCATCATGGACACCACCCAGGCGCCGGTGACGGCACCGGCGCGCTCCGCGAGGTGGCGCTTGACTACGCCGGTGACCAGCACCCCGGCCCCGCCGATGCCCAGCCCGACCAGCACGCTGCCGGCCAGCAGCGCGGGCAGCGCCGCTACCCCGCGCAGCACGCTCCCGGCCGCCAGCACCACGATCGACCAGGTCAGCAACCGCTCCCAACCGACCCTGCCAGCCAGCCGAGGCGTCAGGAACGAGCCGACGCCCATCATGACCACCGCGCAGGCCTGCACCAAGCCGGCCGCACCCGCCGAGATCCCCAGCGCGTCGCGGACCATCTCCAGCAGCGGCGGATAGCCCACCAGCGCGGCCCGCAGGTTCGCGGCGAGCAGCAGCAGGCCGGCCAGCACCAGCCCGGGGCGTACCGCCGCGCGGCCGGCGACGCCGGGTCGCACCCGGGTCACGGTTCGCGGAGCCTGCGCGCGGCCTCGTCGATCCGCTCGTCGGTGGCCGTGACGGCCAGCCGCACGTACTCGGCGCCGGACGGGCCGTAGAACTCGCCGGGGGCGGCCAGGATGCCCCGGGCCGCGAGGCGGTCGATGGTCGCCCGGCAGTGCTCGCCGGCGGTGGCCCACAGGTAGAGCCCGGCCTCGGAGTGCTCGATCTTCAGCCCGGCGGCGGCCAGCGCTCGCCCCAACCGTTCCCGCCGCGCCCGGTAGAGCGCCCACTGGGTACGGACGTGCTCGTCGTCACGAACTCCGGCGAGCATGGCCGACTGCACCGGCCGGGGCACGATCATGCCGGCGTGCTTGCGGACCTCCAGCAGCGCGGCGACCAGCCGGGGGTCGCCGGTCACGAACCCGGCCCGGTAGCCGGCCAGGTTCGACGACTTGGACAGCGAGTGCACCGCGAGCAGGCCGTCGAAGGAACCGTCGCGCACCGACTCGTGCAGCACGGACACCGCCCGGTGCGGCGGGTCGGACAGCGCCAGGTAGCACTCGTCGGAGGCCACCACCGCGCCGGCCGCGCGGGCGGCGGCCACGGCGGCGCGCAGCTCGGCGGCGCCCTGCACCCGGCCGGTCGGGTTGGACGGGGAGTTCAGCCAGACCAGCCGGGTGCCCGGCGGTGGCGGCTCACCGTCGGCCAGCCGGACCACGGAAGCGCCGGCCAGCAGCGCGCCCACCTCGTAGGTCGGGTACGCCAGCGCGGGCAGCGCGACCACGTCGCCGGGGCCGAGCCCGAGCAGCGTGGGCAGCCAGGCCACCAGCTCCTTGGAGCCGATGGTGGGCAGCACCGCGTCCGGGTCCAGCCCGGTCACGCCGTAGCGGCGCGCCATGGCGTCGACGAACGCGGTGCGCAGCTCCTCGGTGCCCCAGGTGGCCGGGTAGCCGGGCGCCTGGCCGGGTTCGCTCGCCAGCGCGGCCCTGATCACCTCGGGCACCGGGTCGACCGGCGCGCCGATGGACAGGTCGACGATGCCGCCCGGGTGGGCGGCGGCGCGGGCCTTGGCCTCGGCCAGGGAGTCCCAGGGGAAGTCCGGCAGTCGCGCGGCGATGTCCGGTCGGCTCACCTGTCGGTCACTCGTCGTGCTCCTGCGGCGGCAGGTCGGTGACCGGCTTCACATCCCGGTCGACCAGGCCGACCTTGGAGGCGCCACCCGGCGAACCCAGCTCGTCGAAGAAGTCCACGTTCGCCTTGGTGTACTCCGACCACTGGTCCGGGACGTCGTCCTCGTAGTAGATGGCTTCCACCGGGCACACCGGCTCGCAGGCGCCGCAGTCGACGCACTCGTCCGGGTGGATGTACAGCATCCGGGCGCCCTCGTAGATGCAGTCGACCGGACACTCCTCGATGCACGCCTTGTCCTTGAGGTCGACGCATGGCTCGGCGATCACATAGGTCACGGCGGTTTCTCCTGCGGTGGATGCTACGGCGGTTCGGCGTTACTAACCGTCAGTATGTCTGCTCGCCCGGCGGAGTGTGCACTGAGGTGGCCATGAGAGAGGGCGGAATCACCCCGGGGGTAGGGCAGGATCGTGTAGTGGGCACTGGGGCGGAGGGGGCGGTGGCGGAAAACAACACAGTCAATGGACTAGTGGAGCTGGCGGGGCTGGTGGGCAGGCGGGTCGCGCTGCGGCATCGGCTGGGTACGGAGGACGGCCGGCCGCTGTACACCGACGCCGTCGGCGAGCTGGCCGACGACGGGCCGGAGGCCGTGCTGGTGCACACCAGGCGCGGACAGGTGCGGGTGGCCAGGGACGCGGTGGTCGCGGTCAGGGAGATTCCGCCGCCGGTGCCCCGGCGGCCGTCCTGGGCGGCGGTGGCGCGGCTGGAGAACGTCTGCGCGGACGCCTGGCCGGCGCCGCTGGAGCGCCCGCTCGGGCAGTGGCGGCTGCGGGCGGCGGGTGGGTTCACCGCGCGGGCCAACTCGGCGCTGGCGGTCGGCGACCCGGGGCGGCCGGTGGCGGACGCGCTGGCGGAGGTGGTCGGGTTCGCGGACGAGCACGGGGTTGAGCCGCGCGCGCAGGTGCCGCGCGACTCGCCGTGGCACCGGAACCTGGCCGCGCACGGGTGGGTGCTCGACGAACGGCACGCGGCGGGCGCGGAGGTCAGCGTGCTGGTCACCGAGCTGTCCGAGCTGACCGGGCTGGCCGAGCCGTCCGGCGGGTTGCGGCTGGCCGTGGAGGAGAACCCCGGTGAGGACTGGTGGCGGCTGGCCGGGGACGCCCCGGTGACCGCCGCACAGCGCCACGTGCTCACCGCGCCCGGGCTGGCGCACGTCGGGTTCGGGGTGGCCTCGGATGCGGCGGACGCGGTGATCGGCGCGGTGCGGCTGGCGGTGCTGGACGAGCACCTGCATGTGGCACGGCTGGCGGTCGCGCCCGAGCACCGGCGGCGCGGGGTGGCGGTGGCGCTGACGGGCGCGGCGGCGCGGTGGGCGGCGGCGCGGTCCGCGCGGTGGTGCGTGCTCCAGGTAGCCGACCACAACACCGCCGCGCTCGGGCTGTACCGGCGGCTGGGCTTCCGGCCGCACCACCGGTACGTCTACCTGCGCCCGCCGGGGTGAGGCCGCGCGGTCAGGAGGTGCGCTCCAGGATGACCACCGGGATGTCCCGGTCGGTGCGGCCCTGGTACTCCTCGTACGGCGGGTAGACGCCGACCATGGTGCGCCACAGCGCGGGCTTCTCCTCGGGGGTCGCGGTGCGGGCTCGGGCGGTGAACTTCTCCGGCCCTACTTGCAGCTGGACCTCGGGGTTCGCGGTCAGGTTGCGGTACCAGAGCGGGTGCTCGGGCAGGCCGCCCTGCGAGGCGACGAGCAGGTAGTTCTCGCCGTCCCTGCCGTAGATCAGCGCGGTGCGGCGTGGGGTGCCGGAGCGGCGGCCGATCGTGGTGAGCAGCAGGGTCGGGTAGCCGTTCCAGTCGTGGCCGTCGGCGCCGTTGGTGGCGAGGTAGCGCTGGATGTGCTCGTTGACCCAGTCGCGCGGGCTGTTCGTGGTCTCCGTCATATCAGAAGACGGTAATACGGTTCGGGTGGGTCAGTCCGGTGGCGACACGGACGAGGTGGGTGGCGCCGGCGGGTCGGAGGAGGGTGGCGCGGGCGGGCGGGTGGGGCGCAGCATTCGGCCGATCCGGAACGCGGCCGGCAGCACGGCGGCGGCCAGCAGCAACAGCGCCGACAGGTCGCCGACCAGCAGCACGTCCCCGCCCGGCCCGGCGAAGGCCAGCACGCCGCAGGTCAGGAACCACAGCCCGAGCGGCGCCGCGGCCCAGCGCGGCCCGGCCAGCTCGCCGACCCGGCGCACCAGCCACGGCGAGCTCATCAACGCCACCAGCGCGCTGAGCGGCAGCGGGACGCCCCCGACCGACGCGGTCACGAACATCATCTCCAGGATGGCCAGGAGCACGGCGTCGACCAGGAGCACGAACACCACCAGCATGGCGTGCGCCCGGTCGGCCGCCGCCTGCGCCCGGTCCGCGACGGCCGAGCCGTCCAGCGCCGTGCGGCGTTCCAGGAACACCGCCGGTTCCTCCGACGCGGAACCGGACTCGGACGGCGACGGCGCGCGCTGCTCGTCCGACACCGCTCGATCGTCGGTCATGACGGCTCGACCCCCTCGAACAGGTCGGTCTCGTCCAGCGAACCGCGCCCTGCGTCGACTCGAGCCCCGACCAGCGTGAAGTACTCGGTGGCCAGCACCGGCTGGGCCAGCTCGTTGGTGAGCGCGAACGCGCGCTGCCCGGCGTGCTCCCAGACGCCCAGCTGGGTGGCGTGCGCGCGCAGGGCGGCGAGCTTGGCGCCGAGCACGGCGGAGACGTCCACCCGGGTGGTCACCGAGGAGTCGGGCACGGACGCCAGCTCCTCCGGCTCCGCGGGCCGCCACGGCAGCCCGTGCTCGCGCGCGCCCGCGAGCCCCTCCAGCCCGTCGAACAGCGCGCCGTGCGGCAGCACCGTCCAGTAGACCTTGCGCACGCTCGGTGCCGTGGCGGTGGCCGCCATGGTGATCTCGTGTGCCCGCACGTGGTCAGGATGCCCGTAGCCGCCGCTCGGGTCGTAGCCGACCACCACCTGCGGCCGGACCTCGGCCATGACCTTGGCCAGCGCCTCGACCTGTTCGGCGCGCGCGCCCGGCGCACAGAACGCCCTGGGATGCAGCTCGCCGGGCGGTGGCGCGCCCGCCCGACCGCCCGCGAGCACCACCATCCCGGAGTCCCGCCAGCGCCCGACCCCGCCGAGGAACCGCTGGTCGGACAGCCCGAGCGCGGCGCGCGCGGCGGCCAGCTCGCCCATCCGGTATCCGCCGAGCTGATCGGCGTGCTCGGCGGCCAGCCCGGCCAGCTCGGGCACCATCACCTCGCCCCGCTCGCCCAGCGTGCAGGTGACCAGCGTCACGTGCGTGTCCGGCGCCGCCGCGTACCGCGCGATGGTCCCGCCGGTCGCGATCGTCTCGTCGTCCGGATGCGCGTGCACCAGCAACAGCCGCCGCCCGTTTTCCGCCACCGCCGCACCCTAAGCCCCGGCGCGGCGTCAGCGGGACGCGCGGGCGCCGGCGAGCGCGGACTCCAGGGGTTCGGGGAAGTGGCAGGCCGCCTTCTGGGCCGAGCCGCGCACCGGCGCGAGCGGCGGTTCCTCGGCGGCGCAGATGTCCTGGGCCTTCCAGCAGCGGGTGCGGAACCGGCAGCCGGACGGCGGGTTCAGCGGGCTGGGCACGTCGCCGGTGAGCATGATCCGCTCGCGGCGGCGCTCGGCGATCGGGTCCGGCACCGGCGCGGCGGACAGCAGCGCCTGCGTGTACGGATGTCGGGCGTCGGCGTAGATCTCGTCCCTGGTGCCGGTCTCGACGATCTTGCCGAGGTACATCACGGCCACCCGGTCCGAGATGTGCCGCACCACCGACAGGTTGTGCGCGATGAACAGGTACGCCACCCCCAGCCGCTCGCGCAGCGAGGCCAGCAGGTTGACCACGCCGGCCTGCACCGAGACGTCCAGCGCGGACACCGGCTCGTCCAGCACCACCAGCCGGGGCCGCAGCGCCAGCGCGCGGGCGATGCCGATCCGCTGGCGCTGCCCGCCGGAGAACTCGTGCGGGTAGCGGTTGCGGTGCTCCGGGTTGAGCCCGACGATCTGGAGCAGCTCGTCCACCCTGCCCTGCACGTCGACGTCGACCTGGGGGTGGATCTCGAACGGCTCGGCGACGATGTTGTTCACCGTCCAGCGCGGGTTCAGCGACGCGTACGGGTCCTGGAACACGATCTGCAGGTCGCGGCGCAGCGCCCGCATCCGCCGGTCGCCGGCCGTGGTCAGCTCCTCGCCGCCGAAGCGCACCGACCCGGACGTCGGCTCGTGCAGCCGCAGGATGCACCGCCCGACCGTGGACTTCCCGCAGCCGGACTCGCCGACCAGCCCGAGCGTCTCCCCCGACCGCAGGTCCAGCGACACACCGTCCACCGCGCGCAGCTGGCCCACCGTGCGCGGGATGATCCCGCCGCCGCGCACCGGGAAGTCCTTCACCAGGTCGCGCACCTCGAGCAGCGAGCGGGTGGACGTGCTCACGAGGCCTCCTCGGTGAGCTGCCGGTCGAAGATCCGCCCGGCCAGCTCGTCACCGGACAGCTCCGACCAGCGCACGCACCGCGTGAGATGCCCCTTCGCGGCCGCCGCCAGCTCCGGCTCGTCCTCCCGGCAACGGTCCTGGACCAGCGGGCAACGCGGCCCGAACGAGCACCCCGGCGGCAGGTGCAGCGGCGAGGGCGGCGCGCCCGCGATCGGCGTGAGCCGCTGCCCGACCTGCTCCGGGTTCGGCACCGACCCGAGCAGCCCCACCGTGTACGGCATCCGCGGATGCGCGAACAGCTCGTCCACGCCGGCGGACTCCACCACGGTGCCCCCGTACATCACCAGCACCCGGTTCGCCATGCCGGCCACCACGCCCAGGTCGTGGGTGATCATCATGACGGCGGCGCCTGCCTCGGTGGCGGCCTCGGTCAGGGTCTCCAGGATCTGCGCCTGCACGGTGACGTCCAGCGCGGTGGTCGGCTCGTCCGCGATGATCAGCTCCGGGCCGTTGATGATGGCCATCGCGATCATCGCGCGCTGCCGCATGCCGCCGGAGAACTCGTGCGGGTACTGCCGCGCGCGGCGCCCCGGCTCCGGGATGCCGACCCGCTCCAGCGCCTCGACGGCCTTGCGGTTCGCCTCCCGCCGCCGGGCCTTGTTGTGCGCCCGATACGCCTCGGCCAGCTGCCAGCCCACCGGGTACACCGGGTTCAGCGAGGTCATCGGGTCCTGGAAGATCATCGCGAGCCGGCTCCCGCGCAGCTTGCGCAGGTCGTCCGCGCCGCCGCCGACCAGCTCGGTGCCGTCCAGCAGGATCGACCCGCGCACCGTGGCGTTGCGCGGCAGCAGCCCCATCACCGCCTGCGCGGTGACCGACTTGCCGCACCCGGACTCGCCCACCACCCCGAGCACCTCACCGGCGCCCAGCGACAGCGACACCTCCCGCACCGCGCGCACCAGGCCGTCCTCGGTGTGGAAGTCCACCGAGAGGCCGTCCACCTCCAGGAGGGTCATGTGCGGACCCTCCGCTGCCGTGGGTCGAAGGCGTCGCGCAGCCCGTCGCCGATGAAGTTGACCGACAGCGAGATCAGCACGATGAGCAGGAACGGGAACCAGAACAGCCACGGCAGCGTGGCCAGCTCGTTCTTGTTCTCGTTGATCAACAGCCCGAGGGACGCCTCCGGCCGGTGCACCCCGAGCCCGACGAACGACAGCGCGGACTCCAGCAGCACCGCCTGCGCCACCGTGACGGTGGCGTTCACGATGATCACGTCGACGGTGTTGGGCAGGATGTGCTTGAACACGATGCGGCCGGTGTTCGCGCCCAGCGCCCGGGTGGCCTCCACGAACTCCTTCTCCCGCAGCGAGAGCACCATGCCGCGCATCGTCCTGGCGATGGGGAACCAGGAGGTGAACAGCGCGATGATCAGCGCCACGGTCAGCCAGTTGCCGGCGTTGTTCCCGGACGGGGCCAGCGTGAACGTGTGCCTGGCCAGCACGGCGGCCACCACCAGCGGCGGGATGCACAGCATCAGGTCGATGAGCCGGCTGATGGTGGCGTCCACCCAGCCGCGCAGGTAGCCGGCCAGCGCGCCCAGCACCACCCCGAGCGCGGTGGCCACCACCGCGACCACCAGCGCGATCTGCAGCGAGAACCGGGTGCCGGAGATCACCGAGGCGAGCATGTCGTGCCCGATCCGGTCGGTGCCGAACGGGAAGGCCGCGCCGGGCGGGACCTTCGCCGGATAGTCCGTGTACGGAGAGTGTCTCCAGACCAGCGGGCCGCCGAACGCGAACGCCAGCAACAGCGCGAACACCAGCATGCCTGCCACCGCCGCCCGGTGCCGCAGGAACCTGCGCAGCACCGTGCGCCGGTGCGAGCGGGCGCGGGTCTCGGCGAAGCCCGCGGCGGCCGCGTCGGTGGTGGTGGGGACCAGGTCAACCAAGGCGGATCCTCGGGTCGAGGTAGGCGTACACCAGGTCGGCCAGCAGGTTGAACCCGATGATGACCGCGGCGGTCACCATCATCCAGCCCTGCACCATCCACGGCTCCCTCTTGGTGATCGCGTCCACGATCAGCGCCCCCATGCCGCGCCAGCCGAACACCGTCTCGGTGATCACCGCGCCGCCGATCAGGACGCCGATGTTCAGCGCGAACACCGTCACCACCGGGATCAGCCCGTTGCGCGCCGCGTGCCGCAGCACCACCCGGGTCTGGGTCAGCCCCTTGGCCCGCGCGGTGCGCACGTAGTCGGCGTTCAGCACGCCGAGCATGGACGCCCGCTGGAACCGGCTGTACAGCGCGAACTGGATGGCCACCAGCGACAGCACCGGCAGCAGGTACGCCCCGGTGTACTGGTAGAGCAGCTGCCCGAGCCCGCCGGCGAACCCGGCGTCCGGTGGCCCGGCGGTGACGATCCAGCGGCCGAGGCCCGCGTCCTCCAGCCAGTTGTTCAGCTGGATGCCGCCGAACTTGAGGATCACCGCCACGCAGAACAGCGGCATGGAGAACATGAAGAACGCCAGCCCGGTCGCGGCGTAGTCGAACGCCGAGTACTGCCGGACCGCGCCGACCACCCCGATGGCCATCCCGATCAGCAGCGCCAGCACCTCGGCGACCACGATCAGGCGCACCGTCACGCCCAGCGCGCGGCCGACCTCCGAGCGCACGTCCAGGTCGCCGCTGCCCGGGCTGACCGTCGTCTTCCAGTCGCCCTTGACGAACCCGCCGACCCAGTCCAGGTAGCGCTGCGGTGCCGGCTTGTTCCAGCCGATCCGCTCGTACTGCGCCGCCACCTCCGCCGGCGCGCGCGGGCGCTCCAGCTTCCATTCCGCCAGCGGGTCGCCCATCGCCAGCGTCAGCCCGAAGGTCAGCACGGACGCGGCGAGCAGCAGCGGGATCGCGATCAACACCCGCCTGATGACGTAGCGCAGCATGCTATCCGGACTTCTGCCAGGCGAACGCGTTCCACAGCGCGCCGCCGGTACTGATGTAGCTGACCGGGCCGAACCCGCGCTGCGCGCAGGCGAAGTCGGTGAGCTGGAACAGCGGAATACTGTGCATATCCTCGGCCATCACCTGGTCGGCTTCGTTGAGGGTCGCCAGCCGAGCAGCGTAGTCGAGCTGGGTGTTGGCCTTGATCAGTAGGTCGTCCACCTTCGGGTTGGCGTAGTTGTTGTAGCTGGCGAACCCGCCGCGCGCCTTGCTCACGTAGTTCTGGTTGAGGCTGGACTTGACCGACGAGGCCACCCAGGCGAACAGCGCGGCGTCGAAGTCACCGGCGGGAAGCTGCTGGTCGTTGAACGCCTCGTTGCCCGCGTCGATGACCTCGATCCCGGCGGGGCGGCAGCTGCCCTGAATGAGCTGGACGGTCTGGTTGCGCCGGTCCACCAGCTTGTGCCCGACCCGGAAGCTGGCCCGCTGGCCGCCCTTGGCGAACACCCCGTCCGGGCCGGGCGCCCAGCCGGCGTCGGTGAGCAGCTTGCGCGCCTGGTCCGGCTTGCCGCCGATGCCCGCGTAGTGGTCCTGGTAGCCGGCCTCGTTCGGGTTGAGCAGGAAGTTGCCCAGCGGCTTGGCGTTCGGGTCCACGCTGCGCACCAGCTTGGAGACGATGTCCTCCCGGTTCACGCACGCCGCGACGGCCTTGCGCAGCTCGGGGTGGTCGCGGAACAACGGCCGCGTCATGTTGAAGTCCACGTGCTCGTAGGACTGCCCGCCGCGGGCGAACACCGTGAAGTCGCCGCCCGCGCGCACCTGCTCGGCGATCGCCGACTCCACCTGCGGCGCGATGACCTGCGCCTCCTTGTTCAGCAGCTTCTGCACGGCGGCCTGCGAGTCGGTCACCGCCGTGACGTCCAGCTTGGCGGGGCCGCCGGGGTTCGCCCACCACCGCTCGTTGCGGACCAGCACGGCCCGCTGGTTGCGGGTGGAGCTCTCGATCTTGTAAGGCCCGGCGGAGAGCCCCACGGCGGGGTCGAAGTCGTTCCAGCCCTTGGTGTAGAAGTCCGCCGCCTTGTGCACCTCGGGGGTGTCGGCGTCGACGGGCACCTTGGTGATGTCCGGGATGCCGGTGCGCTGTTCCAGGATGTGCGCGGGCAGCAGCTGGTTGCCGGCCTGGCCGGCCGTCGACCACATGCCTCGGTAGTCCGCGAACGGCGCCTTGAACGTCACGGTGACCGTCTTGCCGTCCGGCGAGCACTCCAGCTTGGAGATCTGGTCGTAGCCGATCGGGGGCGAGTCGAAGGCCTGCGCGCCGCCGGGGGTCTTGGCGGTGCTCGCGCCGGCCAGGTAGAGCAGGTACATGTCCTTGCAGCCGACCGGGGCGCCGTCCGACCAGACCGCCTCCGGCCGCCACTTGTACTCGACCACCTGCGGGTCGGTCGACCTGACCGTGACCGACTCCATGTAGTCGCGGTCGACCTTGAGGCTGAAGTCGCTGTCCACGAAGAACGGCGACGGCGTCCACAATGGGTAGAAGTACACGTTGGCCTGGGAGTTCGCCGACGCCGTGTTGTTGTTGTAATCCTGGAAGCTCTCCTCGACGGTGACCGAGACCGTCCCGATGTCGGCCACCTTGGGCCGGGAGTACGGCTGGTCGTTGCCGCCGATGCCGCCCGGCTTGAGGCTCTGCTCCCGGCCCACGTCCGCGCCGCCACCGCCGCCACCGGCGCCGCCCGAGCAGGCCGAAAGGCCCAGCACGACGGCCGTGACGAGCGCGGCGGCCACAATTGTTCCCCTCATTGCGCCCCTCCGTTGCGCCGCGACCGCGCGCCGCGCACGCCCGGGGGACGTTAGAACCGTCCCGGCGACGTTGTCACCCTCCGCGGCCGGTTGTAACCCAGCAGTGACCCTCGGACGTTACCTCGTCACTGTTCGAGCGGCAGCCAGGTCGCGGCGGTCTCGAACGGGCCCCGGGTGAGCGGGCCGGGGCCGATGCCGCCGGTGGCCCGGTCGCCCTTCTGGGTGGTCACCAGGGTGGTGACCGGCTGGAACAGCGGGATCGCCGGCAGCTGCTGCCAGAGCGTGGACTCGATGGTGCCGCTGGCCTGCTCGACCCCGACCGCGCCGAGGAGGGTGGCGTCGAGCGTCGGCTGCAGGCCGGTGGAGCAGAAGCCGGTGGCGTTGCGCGCGGGCTGCGCGACGCCGGCCATGCCGGGCGGGCAGCCGTAGTTGGACACCGCGGTGCTGGTCAGGTCCCCGCCGACGGCGCGCGGCATCACCTCGAGGTCCACCGAGACGCCGGCCGGCGCGGGCGGCGGGGGCGGCGAAGCGCTGGGCGAGGAGTTGGCCGAGGCGCCGGCGGACGCGGCCTGGCCGGCGGAGGGGGGTGTTGGGGTGGCGGCCACCGGGGTCGGGCCGGGCGGTTCCGCGGAACCGGGTTTGGCGACTCGGGTCGGGGTGGCGCCGGGGCTCGCGCCGGCGTTCGGGCTGGGGCTCGGACTCGGGCTGGGGCTCGCGGACGCCGACGCGGACGCCGACGCGGACGCCGAGGGCGGGGTCGGGGGCACGGTCGGCTCGGTGAACAGCACGTCGCCAGGCGCGGTGACCAGCTCGGCGTCGATGCCGGCGGCGTCGAGCTGGCGCGCCACCTCCCTGGCGACCTCGGTGAACCGGGGTCGGTCGGTGGGCGCCCCGACCACGATCCGCAGCGGCTGGCCGGACGGCGTGGCCCAGCGGCCCTTCGGGGTGCGCTGGTAGCCGGCGGCGGTGAGCTGCTGGGTGAGGTGGGCGGGGTCCGGGTGCAGGGGGGCGCCCGGCGGGGCTGTCGGGCGGTAGCCGGGCTCGGACGGTGCCAGGAGCTGGGCGTCGTCGCGCACCCCGCCCGCGCCGTTGCCGGTGCCGATGGCGATCAGCGCGTCACGGTTCAGCGCGGCGCCGACCGCCCTGCGGACCTTCTGGTCGGCCAGCACGCCCCGGTCCGTGCGCATGCCCAGCTGCACCACGTACGGCTGGGCCACGCCCTGCAGCCGCGCCGCCGGGCCGAGCTGATGCAGCGCGGCCAGGGTCGGCTGGTCCGGCCAGACCTGCGCGACCGGGAGGTCACCGGCCCGCACCCCGTCCAGCAGCCCGTTCGGGTCGACCCGGCGCATGATCAGGCTGTCCACGGCGGCCGGGGTGGCCCAGTAGTGGTCGTTGCGGGCGAGCACGAGCTGGCCCCGGTCGCGGTCCAGCGCGGTCACCACGAACGGCCCGCCGGACACCGGGACGCCGTCGGCCAGCGCGGTGGCCCAGCTCCTCGGCGCGTCCTTGAGCAGGTGCGCGGGCAGCAGGTCGGAGAACAGCCGCTGCCACCCCGGGTACGGCTGGGCGAACACCACGTCCACCGCCTTGCCGCCGGCCCGGCTGCGCACGTCGGTGATCAGCCGGTACCCGGCGGCGTCCACCACCCCGGGCTCGCTGCGCATCCGTTCCCACAGGTAGACGAAGTCCTCGGCGGCGATCGGGGTGTTGTCCGACCAGGACGCGGCCAGCGACAGCTCGTAGCTGACCGTGAACGGCGCCGTGGAGACCACCTTCGCGCTGTTGGCCACCGTGGGGTCCAGCACCCGCTCGCCGTTCGCGCCGGGGCGGAACACCGACGGGAGCACCAGCGCGGCCACCGCCGTGGAGACCGGCGACAGGTCGGAGATCTGGTGCGGGTTGAACCCGTTGCCCAGGTGGTCCACCCCGACCACCAGCCGCTTGCCCTGCTCCGGGGTGGCCGGCGGGGGCGGGGGCGGCGGCGGGACGGCCGGGATCGCCTCCGGCGGGAGCGCGCTGGAGCACCCGGTGAGCAGGGCCATGACGACGGCAAGCAACAGCCACCGCGAGCCGTCACCAGCCCGTCGCACGCCGCCCATGGACCTCCGCCCTGTCAAACTCGGTAGGGGTTGTTCACGCTCCCGCCACGAGGGCGGGCCGTAGGCCTGTCCGAGTGGCTGGATCAAGCGTTGTCGTCGCCGAAGGCGACTCGTGGACAACCCCCCGGTGTGACAGCCATCCTCCCAAAGGCTACGAGGGCGTGAGCGGGGAGTATTGCTATATCGGCTGATGGGCCGAGTCAGCGGGGGTTGCGGGCGCGCGCCCTGGCGCGGGCGCGCAGGTGGGCGTCCAGCTCGGTCTTGCGCACCCGCACCGCGCCCGGGGTGATCTCCACGCACTCGTCGGGCGCGCAGAACTCCAGCGCCTGCTCCAGGTTCAGCAGGGTCGGCGGGGTGAGCCGCTCCAGCTCGTCGCCGGTGGAGCTGCGCACGTTCGTGAGCTTCTTCTCCCTGGTGATGTTGATCTCCAGGTCGTCGCCTCGGGTGTGCTCGCCGACCACCATGCCGGCGTACACCTGGGTGCCGGGCGCCACGAACAGGGTGCCCCGGTCGGCCAGCTGCAGGCAGGCGTACGTGGTGACCGGGCCGGAGCGGTCGGAGACCAGCGAACCGGTGCGCCGGGTGCGCAGCTCGCCGACCCACGGGCGATAGCCGTCGAACACGTGGTTGGCGATGCCCGAGCCCCTGGTGACCGTCAGAAACTCCGTGCGGAAGCCGATCAGGCCCCGGGACGGCACCGTGTAGTCCACCCGGACCCGGTGCTCGCCGTGGGTCATCTGGATCAGCTCGCCCTTGCGCGCGGCCAGCAGCTGGGTGATCGCGCCGAGGTGCTCGGTCGGGACGTCCACGGACAGCCGCTCGTACGGCTCGTGCAGCTTGCCGTCGACGGTCCTGGTGACCACCTCGGGCTTGCCGACGGTCAGCTCGAAGCCCTCCCTGCGCATGGTCTCCACCAGCACCGCCAGCGCCAGCTCGCCCCGGCCCTGGACCTCCCAGGCGTCCGGGCGCTCGGTGGGCAGCACGCGAAGGCTGACGTTGCCGACCAGCTCGGCGTCCAGCCGGCCGCGCACCAGCCGGGCGGTGAGCTTGGTGCCGGGGTGCTCCCCGTTGGCGGAGCGGCCGGCCAGCGGGGAGGTGTTGATCCCGATGGTGACCGAGATGGCCGGCTCGTCCACCTCGATGCGCGGCAGCGGGCGCGGGTCGTCCAGCGCGGCCAGCGTGTCCCCGATCATCAGCTCCGGGATGCCGGCCACCGCGACCAGGTCGCCGGCCTCGGCGGAGTCGGTGGGCTCGCGGGTCAGCGCCTGGGTGCGGAGCAGCTCGGTGATCTTGACGCTCTGGATGCTGCCGTCGGCGCGGCACCAGGCCACCGTCTGGCCCCGGTACAGCCGCCCGGCGCGCACCCGGCACAGCCCGATGCGGCCCAGGTAGCTGGTCGCGTCCAGGTTGGTCACGTGCGCGCGCAGCGGCTCGTCCGGGTTGTCCGCCGGCGGCGGCACGGCGGCGGTGAGCACCTCGAACAGCGCCTCCAGCCCGTCGGCGTCCGGGACGGTGCCGTCCTGGGGCCGCTGCCGCGACGCCTTCCCGGCGCGGGCGCTGGCGTAGACCACCGGCAGGTCGAGCAGGTTCGCCGTGACGTCCTCGCCGAGCTGCAGCTCGTCGGCGAGCTCCAGCAGCAGCTCCAGCGACTCGTCCACGACCTCCTCGCAGCGGGCGTCCGCGCGGTCGGTCTTGTTCACCACCAGCACCACCGGCAGGTGCGCGGAGAGCGCCTTGCGCAGCACGAACCGGGTCTGCGGCAGCGGGCCCTCGCTGGCGTCCACCAGCAGCAGCACGCCGTCGACCATGGACAGCCCGCGCTCGACCTCGCCGCCGAAGTCGGCGTGGCCGGGGGTGTCCACCACGTTGATGGTCATCCCACCGTGGCTGATCGCGGTGTGCTTGGCCAGGATTGTGATGCCCTTCTCCCGCTCCAGGTCACCGGAGTCGAGCACCCGGTCCAGCGGCTCGGTGCGCTCGCCGAACGCGCCGGACTGGCGCAGCATCGCGTCGACCAGCGTGGTCTTGCCGTGGTCGACGTGCGCCACGATGGCCACGTTGCGCAGGTCTGTTCTGACGACCGTGCGCAGCCGGTCCGGAGCCTGGGTAGGCACGCGCGTACTCCTGGGGGTGAGAGGGGCGGTACCTCCAGGATACCCGGGGTCTCTTCGCTGCCCGCTACGACGCTGGTCACGGTCGTCTGGAGTAGCGCGCCGCGAGCGCGACCGCCAGCAGGCCGGCCGCGGCCATCGCGGCGCCGGCCACCGGCGGGCCGGTCACGCCCAGCGGGGTGTCGATCGCGACCCCGCCGAGGTACGCGCCGAGCGCGGCGCCCGAGTTCGTCGCCGAACCGCCCACGGCGGCGGCGAGCAGCGGCGCGCCCTCGGCCTGCCCGATCAACCTGGTCATGAACGGCGCGACCATGGCGAACGCACCGGCCCCGACGACGACCAGCAGTCCTGTCGCCACAACCGGCGAGCGCGCGCCGGCGGCCAGCCCGAGCAGCCCGGCGGCGAGCACCCCGAGCGCGATGCCGAGCAGCCGGAGCTGGGCGCCGCCGAACCTGCCCCCGATGGAGTTGCCGACTAGCAGCCCGATCCCGAACAGCGCGAGCACCGGGGCGATCGCCCGGGGCGAGAAGCCGCTTGCCGTGGTCAGCAGCGGGGCGATGTAGGTGTACGCCGCGAAGAGGCCACCGGGCCCGGCCACGCCGATCGCCAGCGTGAGCCATACCTGGCGGCTCCGGAACGCCCCGAACCCGCTCCCCCTCGGCGCGGGCGAGGACGGCGGCGGCGTCGGCACCGCGGCGACGACCGCCGCCAGCGCCACCACACCAAGCGCGGCGACCGCCCAGAAGGTGGCGCGCCACCCGAGCTGCTGCCCGACCAGCGCGCCCAGCGGGCTGCCGGCGACGTTGGCCGCCGTGCCGCCGGCGAACACCAGCGCGATGGCCCGGGTGCGCAGTGCCGGCGCGACCAGGTCGGCGGCGACGACCGAGGCGGTGGCGAGGAACGCGCCCTGCCCCAGCGCGCCGAACACCCGGCCCGCCATGAGCGGCCCGTACGACCCGGCCACGGCGGACAGCAGGTTGCCGGCGACGAACACGGCGGCGGCGACCACCAGGAGCCGCCGCCGGGGCACCCGCGTCCCGGCGACGACGAACAGCGGGCCGCCGATGACGATGGCCAGGGCGTAGCCGGATATCAGCAGTCCCGCCGTGGAGATGCCGACGCCCAGGTCCGAGGCGATGTCGGGCAGCAGGCCCGCGATCACGAACTCGGCCGTACACATCACGAACGCACCGGCGGCGAGCGCGAGCAGGGCCAGGCGGGGGAACGAGCGGGACGGGGCGGCTTTGACAACGGTGACGGCGCTCATGGTCAGCCCACGACGGCCAGGGCCGGGCGCGCCGCGGTCCGCAGGGCGGAGACGAGGGTAGCGAGGGCGGCGGTGTGGGCGGGGTCGCGGAGCACGTCGGTGCCGGGCTCGAACGCCTGGTCGGCCAGCGGCAGGGAGAAGGACGGCTCCAGGACGGTGCCGCCGGCGATCTCCAGCACCTTGCCGAGGTGCTGGGCCGCCCACGCGCCGCCGTAGTCGCCGGGGCTGGCGCTGGTGATCCCGACGGGCTTGCCGGTGAGCACCGAGTCGCCGTAGGGCCGAGAGGCCCAGTCCAGCGCGTTCTTGAGCTGGCCTGGGATCGAGCCGTTGTACTCGGGGGTGGAGACCAGCAGCGCGTCGGCGCCGGCGATCGCCGCGCGCATGTCGGCCACGGCGGCCGGGGTGTCGTCCTCGCCGTCCTCGTTGAACGGCGGGATGGCGCCCAGGCCGCACCACAGCTCGACCCAGGTGTCGTCGGCCGTGGCGGCCGCGGCGCGCAGCAGGGCGGTGTTGACGGAGTCGGAGCGCAGGCTGCCGGAGATGGCCAGGATGCGGGGGGCGGGGCGGCGGATGTTCATCGGTCTTCCTCTCGGTGTTGTCCTGTTCGACGTCACCGACGGTGCGCCCCCGCGCTTACCGGTCACTTCCCGTCCACTGACGGGTCGACGGCTACCGTCGTAAGCGTGCGATTCGGGGTGCTCGGCCCGCTGGCGGTGTGGACCGACGCCGGCGAGCCGGTGGTGGTGCCGGGTGCGCTGGTCCGCGCGCTGCTCGCCGACCTGCTGGTGCACCGGGGGAACCTGGTCACCGCCGACCGCCTGATCGACGACCTGTGGGGTGCCGACGCGCCCCGCCAGCCGCTCGGCGCGCTGCAGGTCAAGGTCTCGCAGCTGCGGCGGGCCCTCGACGGCGCCGAGCCGGGCGCCCGGGGGCTGGTGGTCTCGCGCGGTCCGGGCTACGTCCTCGACGTGCCGGCCGCCGCCGTGGACGCTGGGCGGTTCGCCGAGCTGGTTTCCGAGGCGGTCACCGCGGCGGGGCGCGCCACCGAGCGGCCGGCGGCGGTCGCGAAGCGCCTGGACGAGGCGCTCGCGCTGTGGCGGGGGCCGGCGTTCGCCGACGTCACCGACGAGGAGTTCGCCGCGCCCGCGATCGCCGAGCTGGAGGAGCTGCGCCTCGGCGCCGTCGAGCAGCACGCCGAGGCCCGGCTGGAGCTGGGCGAGCTGGACGCCGTGATCGGCGAGCTGAGCACGCTGCTCGACCGGCACCCGCTGCGGGAGAAGCTGCACGCCACGCGGCTGCGCGCGCTGTACCGGGCCGGCCGGCAGGCCGAGGCGCTGCAACGCTACGACGAGCTGCGCGTGCGGTTGCGCGACGAGCTCGGCCTGGACCCCTCGCCCGAGCTGGTCGAGCTGCACCGGGCGATCCTCGCCCAGGAGCCCACGCTGCACGGTGGCCCGCCGGTGAGCGCCGCGACGGCGCGGACGAACCTGCCCGAGGCGTGGGACGAGACCGTCGGCAGGGAGCGTGACGTCGCTGACCTGCGCGCCCTGCTCGGGACGGCCCGGCTGGTCACGCTCACCGGCCCCGGCGGCGTCGGGAAGACGCGGCTGGCCGTCGAGACCGCGCGCCTGCTGGTCCCCACGACGCCGGACGGGGTGCGGATGGTGGACCTGTCGGGGGTGGACTCGGCTCGCGGCGACGGGGTGGGCGAGCTGGCCGAGCTGGTGGCGGCCGACCTGGACCTGCACGACGACGCCTCCGGCGACCCGCTGCGCCGGATCGTCGACGCGGTGGCCGACCGGCACGTGCTGCTGCTGCTCGACAACTGCGAGCAGGTCGTCGAGCCGGCGGCCGAGCTGGTCGCCACGTTGCTGCGTCGGACGCGGGAGCCGAGGGTGCTCGCGACCAGCCGGGAACCGCTGGGCCTGCGCGGCGAGATCGTGCGCCCGGTGCCGGCGCTCGACCTGCCGGCCGATGCGGACGACGCCGAGGGCTCCCCGGCCGTGCGGCTGTTCGTCGCCCGCGCCACCGCGACGGCGCCGGGGTTTCGGCTCAGCCGGGAGAACGCCGCGCTGGTCGCCGGCGTCTGCCGGCAGCTCGACGGCCTCCCGCTCGCGCTGGAGCTCGCGGCGGCCCGCGTCCGCACGCTCGGACTGGCCGAGCTGGCCGCGCGCCTCGACGACCGGTTCCGGGTGCTCGGCTCCGGCCCTCGGGACGCTCCCGCTCGGCAGCGGACGCTGCGCGCCGTCATGGACTGGAGCTGGGAGCCGCTGTCGGAATCCGAGCGGGCGGTGCTGCGCCGGCTCGCGGTCACCGCCGACGGGTGTGTGGCGGGGCTCGCCGAGCGGGTGTGTGCGGGCGGGCCCGTCGAGGCGGGCGACGTGCTGGAGCTGCTGTCCCGGCTGGCGGACCGCTCGCTGGTGCTGCCGGTCGAGGCCGGCGGCCGCACCCGGTACCGGCTGCTCGAAACGGTCTCCGCGTACGCCATCGAACGGCTGCGCGAGGCCGGCGAGGAGGAGCACGTCAGGTACCGCCACGCGGTCGCCGCCACCGAGCTCGCCGAGCGCGCCTCCGTCCGGCTACGCGGCCCCGACCAGCGAGAATGGCTGGACCGGCTGGACGCCGAGGCGGCGAACCTGCGGGCGGCGCTGGACACCGCCGTCGCCCGGCCCGACCCGGCGCTCGCGCTGCGGCTGGTCGGCGCGCTGACCTGGTACTGGTTCCTGCGCGGCCGCCAGCGCACGGCCGCAAGATCCCTGGGTGCGGCGCTGGAGATCGCCGGGGCGACACCGTCCGATATGAGCGCGGCTCGAGCCGACGCCCGCGCCGCACTCGCGTCCGTCACAATCCGGGAACGCGGCGTCGCCGACTCGGCCGCCCACAGCCGGGCCGCGCTCGCCGAGTACGCCGGGCTGGACACCCCCGGAGCGCTCGCCCACGCCCGCTGGCTGCACGCGCACGTGATGAGCGGGATCGGCGCGCTGGAGGAGTGCGAGCCTCTCGCCCAGGCCGCGCTCGCGACGTTCCGCGAGCTGGGCGACGCGTGGGGCACCGCCGCCTCGGCGCGCGAGACGGGCCTGTACGCGATGACCCGCGGCCGGCTGGACGAGGCGCGGCGGGCGGGCGAGGAGAGCGCGCGCCTGTTCGAGGAGCTGGGCGACCGGTGGGGGCAGGTCATGGCCGCCGAGCTGCTCGGCACCCTCGACGAGATCGCCGGCGACCACGAGTCCGCCGCGCGGCGGCACTCGAACGCCCTGCGGTGGGCCGAGGAGCTGCAGCTGTGGCCGGCCGTGATCGATCACCTGAGCCGCCTCGGCCGGATCGCCGCCCTCACCGGTGACACCGCGCTCGCCGACGAGCACCACCGCCGCGCCATGACGCTCGCCCGCGAGCAGGGATACCAGGCCAAGGCCGTCTACGCCCAGCTCGGCCTGGGCATGGTGGCCCGCCGCACCGGCCGGTTCGACGCCGCGCACGAGCACCTCACCGCCGTGCACGAGTGGCACCGCGACGTCGGCTACGAACCGGGCAAGGCGCTGACGTTCGCCGAGCTCGGGTTCCTCGCCGAACAGCGCGGCGACGCGCGCACCGCCGCCCGGCTGCACTCCGAGGGCCTGGCCGCGGCGCGCCGCACCGGCGACCCCCGCGCGGTCGCGCTGGCCCTCGAAGGGCTCGCCGGCGAGCGCGCGCTGAGCGGGGAGCACGCCCACGCCGCCCGCCTGCTCGGCACCGCCTCGGCCGCCCGCGCCTCGGCCGGCGAGTCGCACGCCAGCACGGACCGCGCCGACCGCGCCGACGTCGAGCGGATCACGGCGGCGGCGCGCGCGGCCCTGGGCGACACGGAGTTCGACGCCGAGTTCGCCCTCGGCGCCACCCTGGACGCCGACGCCGTCCGGTGATGCGGTCAGAACTTGGCGGCCGCGACGCGCACGCCGAGGCCGATGAGCGCCGTGCCGATCACCCGCTCCAGCACCCGCCTGACCTTCGCCCTGGCCAGCACGTGCCGCACCCTGCCGACGCAGGTGGCCAGGAAGACGAACCAGCCGCTGTCGATCACGACCTGCAGCGCCGCGAGCATGATCACGACCGTCAGCGCGTCGGACCCGGCCGGCACGAACTGCGGATAGAACGCGAACATGAACACCGGGACCTTCGGGTTCGTGAGGTTCGTGAGCAGCCCGGTCACCGCGCCCCGTCGCCACCCGCCCCCGACCGGCGCCTCGTCCACCACCGCCTGATCGGTGATCTTCTTGGACGCCAGCCAGGCCTGGATCCCGAGCACCGTCAGCACGGCCCCTCCGACCAGCCGCAGCACCGTCAGCCCCCACTCGCTGGACGCCACCAGCGCGGCCACCCCGACCGCCGAGGCGACCGCCCACGCGTACAGCCCGACCTGCATCCCCGCGATCACGGGCAGCGCGGAGCGCGGTCCCCACACCGCGCTCCAGCGGACGACCAGGGCCGTCGTGGACCCCGGCACCATGGCGCCGATGAACACGGTGACGATGAACGCGCCGAGATCGAGCCAGCTCATGGCGTTGCACACTAGCGGCGGCCGCCGCTTTCCCGTCCTGTATTAGGCCTCCCGGCCGCCGCACACCGCGTGAACGGTGTGCGGCGGCCGTTCAGGCCGCGGGAGCGGCGGTCTTGGGTACGGCGGTCACGGTCCGGATGGCGTCGATGAGGATGTCCAGGGCGACGTCCACCAGTTCGGCGGTCACGGTGAGCGGCGGGAGCAGTCTGACCACGCAGTCGGCCCGGCCGCCCAGCTCCACGATCAGCCCGTGCCGAAGCGCACGGGCCTGCACCCGCTCGGCCACCTCGGTCACAGACCGACCGTCGGTCGGTTCGGCCAGCTCGACGCCCCACATCAGCCCGCGCCCCCGGACCTCGAGCACGCCGGGGTGCCCGTCCAGCTCGGCCAGCCGCGCGGCGACCTGCGCCCCGCGCGCCCGGACGTTGCCCAGGATGTCGTCGCGGCGCACGATCCGCACCGCCCGGGCACCGGCCGCGAACGCCAGCTGGTTGCCCCGGAACGTGCCGGTGTGCGCGCCGGGCCGCCAGGTGTCCAGCGTCTCGTCGTAGATCACGATCGCCACCGGCTGCCCGATGCCCGACAGCGCCTTGGACGCCACGATCACGTCCGGCTCGATGCCGTACTGCTCGAACGCGAACCAGGTGCCGGTGCGCCCGCACCCGGTCTGCACCTCGTCCACCACCAGCGGCACGCCCAGCCGGCGGGTCAGCTCGCGCACCCGCTGGACGAACTCCAGCCGCGCCGGGATCACGCCGCCCTCGCCCTGCACCATCTCCATGATCACGGCGGCCGGCAGCGGGACGCCGCCGTTCGGGTCGGCCAGCGCGCGCTCCAGCAGCGCCACGCAGTTGACCTGGCAGGTCTGCGGGTTCAGCGCCAGCGGGCAGCGGCTGCAGGACGAGAACGGGAAGAAGTGCACGCCGGGCATGCCGTTCGCGATCGGCCGCTTCTGGGATACGTTCCCGGTCAGCGCCATCGCGGCGTGGCTGCTGCCGTGGAACCCGCCCTGGAAGGACACGACGTCGCCCCGGCCGGTGGCCGTCTTGCACAGCTTGATCGCGGCGTCCACCGCGTTCGCCCCGGTCGGGCCGCAGAAGTGGATCTTCATCCGGTCCCGCATGGACGTCGGCAGCATGGACAGCTGCGCCTCGGTGAACGCGTCCTTGGCCGGCGTGGGCATGTCCAGCCCGTGGCTGAACACGCCGAGCTGCTCGGTCACGGCGGCCACCAGCTCGGGGTGGTTGTGCCCGAGCGAGAGCACGCCGGCCCCCGACCAGCAGTCCAGGAAGACGTTGTCGTCCAGGTCGCGGACGAAGCAGCCGGCGGCCTCGGCGATGGCGAACGGGAAGGAGCGGGGGTAGACCCGGGCGTTCGACTCGCGGCGTTCCTGGCGGGCCAGCAGCTCGGCCGAGCGCGGCCCTGGCAGCTCGCCGGTGACGTGCGGGCGGGTGGTGGAGGCCAACGGATGCATCTGGGGCTCCTGGGTGTGTGGCGCGCTGGCCGCTAGGCGGCGGCGAGGAGCGCGAGGCCGGTGGAGGTCAGCCGCGCGGGCTCCGGCGCGGGGCCGGGGACGGCGACCAGGCCGGCGCCGGTGAGGCGCGAGCCGGCGAACTGGTCCGCGTAGCACAGCCCGTCGATGACCAGCGTCATCCCGCAACCACCCGACACCTGGCAGCGACCATCGGCGATGGCCCGCAGCACGGTGCGGTCCCGGTTGCTCAACGTGGGGGTCGTCGTCGCGTCCATCGTGACCACCCTCTCCGGTCGTTCCTGCTGACCAGTTGAGAATGCTCCGGCCGGGGCGGCGGAACCATCGAGCAGCCCCTAGGACCGCGCCGGGCGAACCCGCCAGTTCCGGGTAGGGAGAACCCCCGGTTCGAGGTGTGCTGGTGACACGCGCACGCTCGCAAGCTCGCTCGCTGGTGGTCGGTCGCTGCGCTCCCTCTGGAAACCCCGACTCAGTGTGCTGGGAGCCCCGACTCGCGGAAGTGGCGTGGGGGGTCAGGCGCCGATGTCGAGGACGGCGAGGGTGGTGCCGGCCTGGTTGGTGACGTACGCCTGCTGGCCGTTGGGGAGGACGCCGATGCTGCTGGGGGCCGGGCCGGTGGGGATGGTGGCGGTCACCTGGTTCGTTTCGATGTTGATGACCGAGACGGTGCCGTCGGTCTCGTTCGCGACGTAGGCGAACCGGCCGTCCGGCGCCCAGCTGATCTCCCTCGGGTTCTTCCCGACCGGGATGGTGGCGGTCACCTTGTTGGTGTTCGTGTCGATCACGGTGACGGAGTTCGAGTCGTAGTTGACGTTCGCCAGCAGCGGCCGGTTCGGGTGCACCGCCAGGCTGTGCGGGCTGGTCTGGACCGGGATCTGGGCGGTCACCGCGCCGGTCGCGGTGTCCAGCACGGCGATCAGGTTGGACTCGTGGTTCGCGGTGTAGGCCCGGGTGCCGTCCTTGGAGAACTCGATCCAGTGCGGGTTGGCCGGGACCTTGATCTCCCTGGCCACCGTGTTGTTCGCGGTGTCGATCACGGACACGGTGCCGGAGTCGTGGTTCGGGACGTACAGCCAGCGGCCGTCGGCGGTCACGGCGGCCAGGAACGGCCTGGTGCGCACGGGGATGGTGGCGACGATCCGGTTCGTCGTGGTGTCCAGCACGCCGACCTGGGCGATGGTGCGCGCCTCGTTGAAGATGCTCAGGTACACCTTGCGGCCGTCCGGGGCGAACGTGACGTACTGCGGCGGCCCGGCCTCCACCGGGATCGTCGCGATCACCTTGTTGATCGACGTGTCCACCACGGTGACGATCTTCGCGGCGCCGTTGGCGACGTAGGCCAGCCGCCCGTTCGGCGAGACCGCGACGAAGGTGGGCGTCGCACCGACCTGGATCGGGGTGCCCAGGCTCGGCACCGGCACGCTGGGCGCCGCCTGCGCCTGGGTCGGCGGCGCCAGCGCCGGGGTGTTGGTCACGGCGTCGCCGGCCGCAGCCTCGGAGGGGCCGGACTTCACCGAGTTGATGACCAGCACGGTGGCCAGCACCACCGCCACGGCGGCCACCACGGCGAGCACGCCGAGCCCGATCAGCTGCCATCTCGGGGAGCCCGAGCGGGCGGCGCGCGCGATCGCGGGCGGCCGGGCTCGGGCCGGCGGTGGCTGGCCGTGCGGTGGTGGCGCGGACGGACGGTCGTCGCGCGGCGGGACGACCGGTTCCCGGGGGGCCGGCACGGCGGGGAGCGGGCGGTCGTTCGTGCGCGGGGCCGGCGCGGTCACCGGCGCGAACGCGGCCGCCGGGGCCGCTGAGGCCGCCTTGCCGTCCGACGGGCGTGTCCTGGGCGGCGCCGACCCGGCCGCCACCGACTCCGGCTCCCGCCCACCGGTCGCCGGCGCAGTCTCCACCGCCGGCACGGTCGCGGCATGGCCGTTCGTCTCCGGAGCCCCGGCCAGGGTGGCCGCGCCCAGCGCCACCGCATATTTGGGGTGGGTGTCCACCACCGTCGGACGGCCCAGCTCCTCGGACACCATCCTGGCGACCAGCGGGATCCGCGACGACCCGCCGACCAGCAGCACGGCGCTCAGGTCGTCCGGGGTCACCTGGGCCGAGCGCAGCGTGCGCGACAGCGCCCCGATCGTCGACTCGATCGGCGCGCGCACCATGTCCTCGAACTCCGCGCGGGTGAGCTTGACGTCGAAGTGCCGGCCGGGCAGGAACACCGGCAGCACCGCCTCGGTGTCCACCGACAGCGCCTCCTTGGCCAGGATGCAGTCCTGGCGCAGCCGGGCCAGCGCGATGGTGGTCTGCGGGTCGGTCAGGTCCAGCTCGGACAGCGTCCCGCCGGCGGAGACGTTGACGTGCGCGAGGATGGCCTCGTCGAAGTCCACGCCGCCGAGCCGTTCGATGCCCTCCGGGGTGCCCAGGATCTCCACCCCGCCGGCCCGCTTGCGCAGCACGGTGGCGTCGAAGGTGCCCCCGCCCAGGTCGTAGACGGCGATGACTTCGCCCTCGTCCAGGTCCCGGGACGCCGCGTAGTGCGCGGCGGCGGCCTCCGGCTCGGTGACCAGCGTGACCTCGGGCAGCCCGGCGAGGTGCGGCACCTCCTCGAACAGCCCCCTGCGGAACGGCCCCCAGTTCGCCGGGTGGGTCAGCACCACGTGCTCGGGCGGCTGCCCCTCGGTCGCGGTGATCTTGCCGATCACGTCGCGCAGCAGCGAGCCGAGCAGCGCGGTGACCGCATGCGGCGCGCCGCCGAGCATCACCGGCGTCGGGTCGCCGAGCCGGCGCTTGAACTCGCGGCCGACCCGGTCCGGGTTGCTGACCGAGCGTCTCCCCGCCGCGTCGCCGGTCACCAGCTCGCCGTCGTCGCGCACGTACACGACGGCCGGCGCCACCACCGACCGGTCGCCCAGGGTGAACATCTCGACCTGCGTCGAGTGCGCGATCGCGGCGGCCACGAATGTGGTGCCGAGATCGACGCCGAGGTTGTACGCCACCACACCCCTTTCGCCTGATAGGGGCACTCATGGTAACCGGGAGAACCCCCCATATCGAGGGAGTTGTCCCGGCTGTGACCTGGCGTTCTTCCCAGTGGGGACAACCCTACCCGGCGCTCGGGTCTGCCCCATTCCAACGAGCTGATCACGCCGGGACAATTGGTCGATGACCTCGGCGTCTCCCTGGCGTGACGGCGACCCGCTCCCCCTTCGTTTCGCGGTGGCGGACGCGGGCTCCGTCGACGGTACGGGCTGCGCCGATGGTGCCGGTTGCCCGGGCGTCCCCGACCCGGGGCAGCGCCGCAAGGAGGCCGGCCAGTGGCTGCGCCGGCGGCGGCTGGAGCGCCAGCTGCACGACGGCGCCTCGCTGCGGATCTCCGCGCTGTCCCTGCGGCTGGGCCTGCTGCGCTACCAGGAGACCGGCGACGAGGCGGCCTGGCAGGACCGGATCGGCGAGCTGCAGGACGAGCTGCACGCCGTGCTCCAGGAACTGCGCGAGGTGGCCAACAAGATCTACCCGCCGCTGCTCGACGAGGCCGGCCTCGGCCCGGCGCTGCGCGAGCTGGCCGGCCAGCGGGGCATCGAGGTCCGGATCGACGCCGACGGTGACCGGTTCGGCCCGGTCCCGGAGGGTGCGGCGTACTTCGCCGTCGCGGAGTGCCTCGGGCCAGGCTCGGACGGCGCCGGCCCGGTCACCGTCGCCATCCGGCGGGACCGCCGCGAGCTGGTGCTGGCCGTGCGCGGCCTTGACCCCGCGAACGCCGACGTCATGCTGGACCAGGCCGGCCCGCTCGGCGGCACCGTCCACCTCGACACCCGAGACGCCGACGCCGACGCGAACTCCGACACCGACTCCGACGAGACACCCACGATCACGGTGAGGATCCCATGCGAGTAGCACTGGCCGAGGACGGCGCCCTGTTCCGCGAGGGCCTGCTCATGCTGCTGCGGGCGGCCGGGCACGAGGTGGTCGGCTCCGTCGCGGGCGGCGACGAGCTGGTCGCGCTGCTGGCCACCGAGCAGGCGGACGTGGCGATCCTGGACATCCGGATGCCCCCGGAACCGGACGGCGGGCTGACTACGGCGGAACGGCTGCGCGCCGCGCACCCGGAGATGGGCCTGCTGTTCCTGTCGCACTACGCCGAGTCGCACTACCTGATGCGCATCCTGGAGATCGGCACCGAGAGCATCGGCTACCGGCTCAAGGAGAAGGTGGGCAGCGTCGACGTGCTGACCGACACGCTCAGCCGCATCCACGACGGCGAGATCGTCATCGAACCGGTCCTGGCCAAGCGCCTGGTGGACCGACCTCGAGGGGAGAAGAAGGACGTGGTGGCATCCCTGTCCGAGCGGGAGCTGGACGTGCTGCGGCTGATGGCCGAGGGCCGGTCGAACAACGGCATCGCCGCCCAGTTGTTCGTCACCCCCAAGGCGGTGGAGAAGCACATCGCGAACATCTTCGGCAAGCTCGGCCTGCACACCGACACCGCGGAGCACCACCGCCGGGTGCTCGCCGTGCTCACCTACCTCCGCTCCCAGCGCGCCGAGGTCTAGGGACGCTTGATATCCAGCTCGCCGCCGGCCTTGGCGTCCGCGAGCTGGGTGTTTACTGTCCACTGCGAGGGCCGGCGCGCTGGTGGAAGGTGCGCGATGAACAAGACGATCGTGGCGAGGTCCCTGCGGCTGCTGCTGGTCGCGTGCTTCGTCGCGGCCGTGTTCCCGGTGGTGATCGGCGGCGTCGGGCTGGTGCTGGGGCCGGCCGAGGGCTCGGTGGTGCTGCCGTTCCTGGCGGCGGCGGTCACGGTGGCCGGGCTGCCCGCGGTGCTCGCCGGGGTGGACCGGCTGGTGCAGCGGCTCGCGCACGACTCCACGACCACCCCGTACTCCGCGCTGGCCGAGGCGGCGGCGAGGATCCGAGGCGGCTCGCTGGACGAGGCGCTGCCCGGGCTGGCCAGGGTGCTCGGCGAGGGCACCGGGGCGCAGCGCGCCGAGCTGTGGCTGGCCGTGGGCGAGAAGCTGGTCAGCGCGGCCAGCTGGCCACCGGCCGGTTCGGACCCGAGCGCCGGCCCGCGCACGGTGGACAACCTGGCGGTGCTGCTGGCCGGGCCGGACGCCGACCACGTGGTCCCGGTGCTGGACGGCCCGGTGCTGCGCGCGGTGCTGGCCATCGGCAAGCCAGGCCGCCCGGTCACCCCCGCCGACCAGCGCCTGATGCAGGACGTGGCGAACGGCGCCGGGATCCTGCTGCGCGGCGTCGCGCTGAACGCCGAGCTCACCGAGCGGGTGCGCCGCGCCGACGAGCTGGCCGCCGAGCTCGCCGCCTCCCGCCAGCGGCTCACCCAGGCCCGTGACGTGGAACGGCGGCGGCTGGTCGCCGAGCTGGGCAACGCCACCTCCGACCGGCTGGCCACGCTGCGCGCGGACCTCGCGGACGCGGGCGATGCACTCGAGCCCGACCCGGACTCGGAGGCGGCCGGGGAGGCGATCGCGCGCGCCCGGGTGGCGCTGGACGAGCTGCTGGACAGGTTCCGGGTGATCGCCAGGGGGGTGTACCCGGCGGTGCTGCGCGACCAGGGCCCGTACGGCGCGCTGGACGAGGTGGCCACCGACCTGCCCCGGCCGGTCCAGCTCACCGGCCGGCTGCCCGACCGGCTGGCCTGGGAGGTGGAGTCCGGCATCTACTACCTGGCCGCCTCCGCCATGCGCCAGCTCGCCGGCCGCCCCGCCCGCCACCCGCTGCGGGTGCACCTCGCGCACGCCGACGGCGCGCTGTCCGTCCGGCTGGAGGACCCGACCCCGCCGACCTCGCTGGCCGAGCTGCGCGCCTGGCTGGCCGACGACGGCGACCGGCTGGCCGCGCTGGGCGGCGACCTGGAGGTGGTCGAGGACGACGCGGGCGGCGTGGTGCTGCGGGCCTGGCTGCCCGACCAACTGGAACCGGCGGTCGAGCGGCTCGGCCAGCTCGCCACGGCGCGCTCGATCGGGCCGTCGTGACCACGTACCCGGGGCGCATCGCCTCGACCGGCAACACCCCGACCCGGGTGGCGGCCGTCGCCTACACCGTGCTGCTCGCGGCCTGCGTGGTGGCCTCGGTCGGCTGGTTGGTCATCGGCGCGGTGGTCGCGGTGGCCACGTACTCGCCGGCGGTGTCCGACGCGCTCGGCCGGCTCGCCGCCGGGGGCAACGGCTGGGCGCGCGGCGTGCTGGCCGCCGTGCCGGGCAGCGAGCCGCTCGGCCAGGTGCTGCTCGACTACGGCTTCGCAGCGTTGAACCTGGCCATCGCCGGCGCGCTGCTGTTCCTGGGCATGCGCACCTGGGTCACCCAGCTGCTCGCCGTCGCCATGATCGGCTCGGCCGGGGCGTTCAACCTGCAGGCGCACGCGGCGGCGGTGGCGATCAAGGCCGCGACCGGCCTGGACGTCGGCGCCGTGCACCAGGTGCTGCTGCACGGCGTGTCCTGCGCCGCGTACGTGGTCGCGCTGCTGCTGTTGCCGGCCGGCCGCTGGGAGCTCGGGCGCCGGTCGGGTCCGGGCCGGGTGGCGCTGGTCGCCGTGGCGGTCGGCACCCTGGTCGTGGTCGGCATCGGCACCACACTGCTGCCGCACACGGTCAGCTGCATCCTGTTCTTCGGGTTCACCGTGCCGCTGGTCGGCCTGGCCGTGCTGCCCCGCCGCATCCGCCAGGGCGCCACCGCCGAGCTGCGCACCCAGGCCCGGCTGCTGTTCAGCGTGCTGCTCGCCGCGTTCGGCACCTGCGCGGTGCTGGCCGTGCTCACGCTGCTGCTGTGGTACCTCGACGAGCCCGGCCTGACCATGGTCGACCCGGGCGCGCGCCACGCGGCCGTGGGCGCGGAGGGCGAGGGCGGCCAGCCGACCGCGCTGCTGTTCTGGTTCTCCCGGCTGACCGCCGCCGGCATCGGCGCCTCGGTACTGGTGGCCATCCGGCGCGGCCGGCTGTGGGCGGCGGAGCGGGTGTTCAGCCGGGGCCTGGCCGCCATGATGGTGATCGTCCTGGTGGGCGGCGCCTATGTGGTCGCGCACGCGGTCGCCGGCTGGATGCCCGGCTCGTCCACCGGTGCCGGCGCGGTGGTGGCCGCCGCGCTGGCGACCGGGCTGGCGGCGGTGGCCTTCCTGCCGGTGTACCTGCGGGCCGAGCAGCTGGTGGACCGGCTGCTCTACGGCCAGCGCCCCACCCCGTACCGGGTGCTCGCCGACGTGGCCGCGCTGTCCCGCACCGCGTCCACCGAGGGCCCGGACCTGGCCGGGCTGGCCGAGGCGATCGGCCGCGGCCTGAGCGCGCGCTCGTGCCGCCTCACCGTGCTGCGCCCCGGCCTGCGGGAACGCACCTACGCCTGGTCCGACGGCTCGCCCGGTGACGACGACATGGTGGTGCTGCCGATCCGCCAGGGCACCGAACGGATCGGCGCGATCGCGGTGGACCGGGGCGCGGTGGCCGGCCTGCACAACGAGCGGCGCACCCTGCTCGAGGACGTCGCGGACAGCCTCGGCGCCGTCCTGCAGGCCAGCCGCCTGGGCATCGAGCTCGAACGCGAGCTGCGCGCCGCCGTCGCGCACGCCGAGGACATCGCCGCGTCCCGCCGCCAGGCGGTCGCCGAGATGGACAGCGAGCGCCGCATGATCGAGCGCGACCTGCACGACGGCGCCCAGCACCACCTGGTCTCGCTGCGCCTGGCGCTGGGCCTGGTCGAACACGAGGTGCGCAGCGACCAGTACGACCAGGCCCGCGACCGGCTCACGCAGCTGGCCGACCAGCTCGCCAACACCGAGGCGGTGCTGGCCCGAACCGCGACCGGCGTCTCCTCCATCGTCCTCACCGAGCGGGGCCTGGCCGCCGCCCTCACCTCCACCCTGGCCGCCGACGCCGCCGGCCCGGAAGCCGCCGTCGCCGTCGAGTTCGCCGACGCCGTCGCCGACGCCCGCTACGGCCCGGACATCGAGTCCGCCGTCTACTTCTGCTGCCTGGAGTCCGTCAACAACGCCCGCAAGCACGCCCCCGGCGCCGAGATCAAGGTCCGCCTGGAGTCCGCCGACGGCACCCTCCGCTTCACCGTCCGCGACGAAGGCCCCGGCTTCGACCCGTCCACGACCACCGGCTCCCCCGGCCGAGGCATGCGCAACGTGGTCGCCCGAATCATCGCCGTCGGCGGCGAGATCACCGTCGACTCCGCCCCCGGCGCCGGCACCACCATCCACGGCCACGTCCCCCTACCCCCCGCCGCACCCCACCCGGCCCAACTCGCCACCCCACCCGAGCCGCCCCCACCGCTCCCACCGGCCGAAACCACTCACGCCGACCGCCCCGCCACCACCACACCCGGTTCCGCGGAACCGCCTATCCCAGCCCAACCCGGCCCCACGGGACCACCTATCCCAGCGCGGCCCGATCCCGCGGAACCGCCCATCTCAGCCCAACCCGGTTCCGCGGAACGGCCTATCCCAGCCCAACCCGGTTCCGCGGAACCGCTTGAGCCCGCCACGCCAGCTCCCGTGACCGCAAGCCCGCCCCAGCCGCCACCCGCACCAACCGAGCCCCAGCCCACCACGGCCGGCACCCCAACGCCGTCCGCGCCCGACCCACCCACGTCACCGAGCCCACGGCCCGCGCCACCCCCACCCTCCGTGGCGACCCCGTCCGCCGACCCGACCCCAAGTCCCCCGCCGGTGCCGGCCACCTCAGCGACGACACCAACCGCACCGGACCTGGCCACGAACGGCGACCGGTCACTGCTCGGCCAGGCTCGCGCGCTGGTCCGCGCCGCCATCGAGATCTATCCGGACGCACCCGAACGCGACCGCCTCGACGAGCTGGCCGAGCGCCTGGGCCAACCGCTGCGGGTGGCCGTGCTCGGCCCGGCGGGCGCCGGCGGGACCACGCTGGCCCGGGCGCTGCACTCACTGCCCGACGCCCCCAGCCTGGAACTGCTCGACGGCGATGACGTCCAGGACCCCGACGCTCCGCCGCCGCACGCCGTACTCCTGCTCCTGCCCGAAGGATCCGAAGGCTCCGACGTGTCCCCCGCGTGCCCGGACGCGCCGGCGATCGGCCTGCTCACCCGCGCGGACGAGTGCGGCGGATCATGCCCGGACGCCTTGAAGCTCGCCGCCGGCCAGGCGGAGGAGCTCGGCGCCGACCCGGAGCTGGCCCGCCGCTGCCAGACGGTGATCCCGGTGGCGGCGCTGCTGGCGACCGGCGGGGCCGCGCTCACACCCGACGAGTTCGACACGATCCGCACCCTGAGCCGATGCCCGGCCGCCGACCTCGACGACCGGATCCCGCCCGAGCTGCTCGGCAGGCTGGGCCGGTTCGGCGCCCGCGCGGCCGTCGAGCTCGTGCGGGAGGCGACCGCGTCCACACCGTCCAGGCTGGCCGAGGAGCTGACCCGGCTCAGCGGCGTGGCCCAGCTGCGCGACATGCTGACCTGGCGGTTCGCCCGCCCCGCCGACGCGGCCACGGTACGGGCCACGCTCCGCTCGTTGGACGAGCTGATCGGCGCCTCGCCCCGGGAAGGCCGGCGCGCCCATGAGCTGCTCTACCAGCTCGACCGCCTTCGCTCCGGCGCCCACGAGCTGGTCGAGACCGACCTCGCCGATGCGCTGCGGGCCGGCTCGCTGCGGCTGTCCGAGGTGGACCAACGGCTGGCCGAGCGACTGCTCGGTGCCGGCGGCGTGGCACCGACCGCCAGGTTGGGGCTGGCCGGTGGCGCCGCCCCGGACGCGATCGCGACGGCGGCCCGCGACCAGCTGGCCTACTGGCAGCGGCTGGCCTCACACCCGGCGAGCACGACCGCGATCCGCGACGCCGCCGAGGTGCTGGCCAGGACCTGCGAGGAGCTGCTGGCCAGCACGTCGAGCTGACCGCCCGTACCCAGCACGAACGGCCGGGACCACCTCGGCCCCGGCCGTTCGTTCACCCCCGGTCACCCCCCAGAGCCCGAACCCCCCGAGCGCGAGCCACCGGAACCAGAGGACCCACCGGAACCGGAGCCACCGGAGTTGGACGAGTGACCGGAGCCCGACCCACCCTGGCCCGAGCCGCCCGACGGCTCCTTGACCACGACCGAGCCCTGCCCGGCGGGCACCGGCGCCGTTCGCGGCGGCAGCGTCCCGACGTTGCCCGAGGGCTGCTTCTTGCCGTTGTCCGGCTGACCGGGGTTCTGCTGACCCGGGTTCGGCTGGCCCGTGCCCTGCTGACCAGGGTTCGACTGCCCGGGGTTCGGCTGGCCCGGGTTCGACTGACCCGGCTTGGGCTGCTCCTTAGTGTTCCCCGGGTCGGTGCCCTTACCCGACTCGGCAGGCTTGGGCTTGCCGTCGATGCCGGTGTTCGACGGCAGGCACTTGTCCGTGCCAGGCCCCTGATAGTCGGGGCACGCCTGCCGCTGCGGCTTGCCGTCGAGTCCCGTGTCCGACGGCAGGCATTGGTCGGTACCCGGCCCCTTGTAGTCGGGGCAGACATGCTGGCCCGGCTTGCCCGTACCCGACGTCCCCGAGGCCGGCGTCCCCGATCCCGGTGTCCCCGAGGCCGGCGTCCCCGTCCCAGGCTTGCCCGTGTCCGACGTTCCCGAGTCCGGCTTCCCCTGGTCAGGCTTCTCCGTGTCCGGCTTGCCGTGGCCCGGCTTGTCCGAGTCCGGGTGGTGGTCGCCCTTGCCCCAGGTGTGGTCCCAGTCGTGGTCGTGATGCCTCTGCGGCCAGTAGTCCTTGCGCGGGCAGTGGATCGGCCGGTTGTAGTAGATGTTGATGAACGTGTAGTCCTTGATCACGATGGTGGTCGGGCGGATGTAGGTCACCGACGCGGGCTGGAACGTCTTCCACGCCGGCCCGTCGTAGCCCACCTGCTGCACGCCGCTGGGCGCGGTCAGCGGGTTGCCGCTGTAGCACTTGACGGTCGGCTCGCCGTAGTTGTCCACGAACACCGCCGTGCCGGCCTGCAGCACCGCCGGGTACGGGGAGTAGGTGCCGTTGGCATAGCCGTGGCTGGTGACCGCCGTGTCCGAGCGCAGCACCACAGGCGTCAGCGTGTTGACGAAGCCGGGGATGTCGCCCGCCTGGATGCCCAGCGCGCCGGCCCACGCGGCGGCCCGCTGCGGGTCGGCCTGCAGGTTGGCCAGCAGGGCCTTGCCGTCACAGCTGGTCTGGTTGCCGTTGTCGCCGAACAGGCCGGGGGTGTCGCCGGCGAACTGGCCCGAGGTGTTCGGCGGCGTCTCGACGTTCGGCTGGTCCTTGCCGACCGGCGCCATGAACGGGTTCTCCCCGGTGGACGCCGTCGGCTCGAGCTTCACCGCGGCGGCGGCCGGCTTCGGCGGCGGCGCGGCGGCGGACTTGGTCGGGCTGGAGATCGGGCCGGCCAACAGCGCGCCGATGCCGACCAGGACGGCGAACGCCGCGAGGAGCACGACGATCGTGGTGCGTACCGAGATTCCCGGACCTCCGGACGAGCGGCCGGGGCCCTGCGGCGAGGTGTTGGGGTCCTGACTCATCGGACGGCTCCTTGTCGGGTGTGCGCTTGGCCAACACACACCGTGACATCGAGCCGTCCGTCACTCGATGGTGTGACCCCCTGAGCGCCCGGAGTGGACCCCCCAAACGCAGGTAGGGTTCTCCCCCGCCTGCTATCACACCGCGCGGCGGAGCCGTCCCTGCTCCACGCCCGCGGCGTTCACCAGCACCAACTCCTTGCCTTGGAAGGCCGCCCTGGCCGCGTTGGACATCCAGCCGCCGACCGGCTCACCGTCGCAGGCCATCATCGTCGATGGACCGGCCGTGGCGCGCAGGCCACCGTCGGCGGCCAGCGTCCAACCGCCGGCCTGCCCGTTGCACCCGTCCGACCCGCTCCACCGTCCGTCGGCGCCGAACTCGATGAACGGCGGCCGAGGCCCATGCGCCCCCGCCCCGCTCACCGGCACCCACCTGCCCAGCAGCCCCTGCCGGTCGGCCGGCACCAACGGGGGCGGCACCGGCCGGGCGGTGGCGGGCCGGCCCCCGGTGTCGGACCGGCTCGCCGGCTCATCGGCCCGCGCGCGCTCGCCGCCGCTCCCGGCCACCACCATCAACGCGGTCAACACCGCGACCGCCAGCACACCCCATACCCGGCCGACCACCGTCGCGCTCCTCTCGTCCGTCTACAGATATGGACGGAGCGCGACGCCGATCGGTTGCATCCGATTCCGGCCGGATCAGCCCCCCGGCTCGGAGGCGAGCAGCTCGGCCACCCCCGCGTCGATGAACGCGGTGTCCACCGGGTTCGCCCCGCCGCCCGCGAAGTGCCCCCACACCCCGGGGATCACCCGCAGCTCCGCGTTCGGCATGTGCGAGACCGCCCACCGCTCGTCCTCCGGCGGGAAGTACAGGTCCTTCTCACCGGGCATGACCAGCGCCTTCGCCCTGATCGACGCCAGCGCCTCCTCGGTGGACCCGGCCCCCGGCGTGGCGCCCACGTCACCGGTCCACCAGGTGTCCAGCATGGTGAGCAGGTTGTTCGGGTCGCGCCCGTCCAGGAAGAACCCCTCCCAGAACCCGACGGCGAAGTCCTCCAGCGAGCTGAACCCCAGCTCGCGCCACACCTCGTCCCAGTAGAACGCCTGGGAGAACCCCCACCCGGCGTACACCCGCGCCGCCGCCCGCAGCCCGGTGACCGGCAACGCGTCCGGCGAGTACCAGCCGCCGGCGAACGCACCGTCCGCCCTGAGCGCGGCCCCCACCGAGTCCAGGAACACCTTGTTGTGCGGGGCGGTGCGCGGCGAGCCGCAGAACGGCAGGATTCGCTGGACCATCTCCGGGTGGCTGACCGCCCACTGGTAGGTCTGCCCGGCGCCCATCGACCAGCCCAGCACCAGCGGCAGCGTCTCGATCCCGAACACCTCGGTGACCAGCCGGTACTGCGACTCGACGTTGTCCCGCACGTTGATCCTCGGGAACCGGGCGCGGTCCCACGGCGGCGGGGTGTTCGACGGCGAGCTGGACAGCCCGTTGCCGAGCATGTTGGGCACGATGATGAACCACCGCTCGGGGTCCAGCGCCATGCCGGGGCCGATCAGCCACTCGTTCTCCCAGTGCCGCCCGGAGTACCAGGTCGGGTAGACGATGGCGTTCGACTTGTCCGCGTTGAGGGTGCCGTACGTCTGGTACGCCACCCGCGCCGGGCGCAGCGTCGCGCCGCACTCCAGGGTGAACTCCGGGATCTCGTGCACGTGGTACGGCGCGTCCCGGCCCCCCGGCGCGCCCGCTGCCGACTCACTCATGACCGCACACCGTACCCACCACCACCGGAGATCATCGCCGTCCTGGAAGCCACGTCGCACCACCTCACCCTCACGGGGACGCCGCACAGCGGTCCCGATCCGCCCTTCGGCCCGCTCGGCCCGCGCCGCGACCTCCCTTAGCACCACCAGAAAAAGTGTCACCAGAAAGTATTGACGGGACGCCCGGTCGTCAAGGCCCCAATCTGGTTCTACGTCGGCCCAGGTCGACGGCCCTCATCGGCGTCCATACTTCGCAACAAAAATGTTCTATTCTGAACGAGTTTCTCGTCGAAGGGGGGCTGGGGAGGGGTGTCGGTTCCGGTTCAGACCTCGCTGGCGGGGCTGCTGGCGCAGGCGGAACGAACGGTGGCCCAGCGGCTGGAGTCCGCGCTGCGCTCCGCCGCCGAGCTGACCATCGAGCAGTGGCGCGTGCTCGCCCTGCTGGCCGACGGGCTGGGGCACCCAATGAGCGAGATCGCCGCCTTCGCCCTGGTGCCGCCGCCCACCCTCACGAAGATCATCGACCGGCTGGCCGAGCGCACCCTGGTGTACCGCCGGGTGGACACCCAGGACCGCAGGCGGGTACTCGTGTTCCTGTCCAACCGGGGCGCCGAGCTGCACCGCACGGTCCGCGCCCAGGTCGCGGACGCCGAGCGCGAGGTGGCCGACGCGTTGGGTGACCACGACTCCGGCCGGCTCGCCGAGCTCCTCGGCAGGCTGTTGACCCGGCTGGCCTGACCCGCCGCCGGACTGGCTGGCCCGGACTGGCTGGCCCGGACTGGCTGACCCGGACCGGGCTCAGCCCGCCCGGAGCCGACCGGTCTCCTGGCCGCCGCCGTCGACGAGCACCAGCACGGCGCCGTCGAGGCGCACGCTCGTGGCCCGCTCCAACCAGAGGCCCACGTTCACGTTGTCGCAGGCCATCTTGGTGGTCGGCCCCTGGGTCGCGCGCCAGGCGCCGTCCGCGCCGAGCGACCACGTCCCGCGCAGCCCGTTGCACCCGTCCGACCCGCTCCAGCCGCCATCCGCGCGCAGCTCGACGAACGGTGGCCGCCGGTTCGCCGCGCCCCCGCCACTCACCGGAACCCACCGCCGGACCAGCCCCACCCGATCCGCCGGCCGATCCCCGTACCCGACGGAACCGCCCGTACCCGGTTCCGCGGAACCGCCCAGCCCGGCCGGAACCACCGTCCCCGCCGAGCCACCCGACCCCTCCGTGCCCGGTTCCGCGGAACCGCCCGAGCCCGGTTCCGCCGAGGCCGACCCGCACCCGGACGTCGCCGACCAGGCCAGGAGCACCGCCAGCACCAGGATGACCCGGGCCATCACGTCGCCGACGACTCGGCCGACGACTCCGCCAACCGGGACCGTCCGCGCCCGTAACAGAAGTAGACGATGAAGCCGAGCGCCATCCAGCCGAGGAACCGCACCCAGGTGAGCACGCTCAGGCTCAGCATCAGCCACAGGCAGGCCAGCACCGCGAGCACCGGGATCAGCGGCACCAGCGGAGTGCGGAACGCGCGCGGCAGGTCCGGGCGGGTCCTGCGCAGCACCATCACGCCCGTCGACACGAGCACGAACGCGAACAGCGTGCCGATGTTGACCAGCTCGTCCAGCGCGCCGGCGGGGGTGAACGCCGCGACCACGGCGATCGCCACGCCCACGATCAGCGTGAGCCGCGCGGGCGTGCCGTGCGCGCCGGTGTGGGCCAGCCCGCGCGGCAGCAGCCCGTCGCGGCACATCGCGAACAGCACCCGGGTCTGGCCCAGGAACATCACCAGCACCACCGTGGTCAGCCCCGCGAGCGCGCCGAGCGAGATCACCACGGCCGCCCAGTTGACGCCGTTGAGCGCGAACGCGGTGGCCAGCGTGGCCGGCGTGCCGTCCGGGCCGGTGGCCAGCTGGGTGTAGTTGACCATCCCGGTCAGCACCAGGGACACCGCCACGTACAGGATGGTGATCACGGTCAGCGCGCCGATGAGCCCGCGCGGCACGTCCCTGCGGGGGTTGCGGGTCTCCTCGGCGGTGGTCGCCACCACGTCGAAGCCGATGAACGCGAAGAACACCAGTGACGCGGCGGCGAGCAGGCCGTACACCCCGAACGTGCTGGTGCTCTCGCCGCCGAGCACGGACAGCAGCGACTGGTCCAGCCCGGACTTGCCGCCCGACGCCGGCGCCGCGGGCGGCACGTACGGGCTGTAGTTGGACACCTTGACGTACCCGATCCCCACCACGACCACCAGCAGCACCACGCCGACCTTGATCGCGGTGATCACCTGGCTGACCCGGCTGGACAGCTTCACCCCGATCACCAGCACCCAGGTCAGCACCGCGACGAGCAGCACCGACCCCCAGTCGAAGGCGATCGGCCCGAGGTGCACCGTCGTGCTGGACAGCGGCACCCCGACCAGCGTGAGGAACTGCGCGAGGTACAGCGCCCAGCCCTTGGCCACCGCGACAGCGGCCACCGCGAACTCCAGCACCAGGTCCCAGCCGATGGTCCAGGCCACCAGCTCGCCGAAGGTCGCGTAGGAGAAGGTGTACGCGCTGCCCGCCACCGGCACGGTGGAGGCGAACTCGGCGTAGCACAGCGCGGCCAGGCCGCAGCCGATGGCAGCCATCACGAACGCCAGCGACACCGAGGGGCCGGCCACATTGCCCGCGACCTTCGCGGTGAGGGTGAAGATGCCGGCGCCGACCGCCACGGCCACGCCGAAGACCACCAGGTCCAGCGCGCCGAGATCCTTGCGGAGCTTGGCGCCGGGCTCGTCGGTGTCGGCGATGGACTGTTCGATGGACTTGACCCGTCCGCGACCGTTTACCCCCATTCGCCGGACGGTACCAACGATCTTGGCCGGTGGCAGCGCACTTGAGGAAGGCTTGAGCGCGCGCCGCCGAGGCGAACGAGGCCCTTGACGCCGGGTACCGGCGAGCCGCCCAATATGTCGATGACGCCTCCTCCCGACGACGTGAGCGGCGCGGTCGGTCCACAGACCCTGCCCGAGGACCCCGACGAGCGCCGGCTGCACGAGCTGGGCTACGCCCAGGAGCTGCGCCGGTCCATGTCCGGCTTCAGCAACTTCGCGGTCTCGTTCACCATCATCTCGATCCTGTCCGGCTGCCTGACGCTGTACGGCTACGGCATGAAGACCGGCGGTCCGGCCGTCATCATCTGGGGCTGGCTGGGCGTCGGGGCGCTGACCCTGTTCGTCGGGCTGGCCATGGCGGAGGTGTGCTCGGCGTACCCGACCGCGGGCGGGCTCTACTTCTTCGCCGCCAAGCTGGCCAGGCACAACGCCGCGGCCTGGGCGTGGTTCACCGGCTGGTTCAACGTGCTCGGCGAGGTGGCGGTGACCGCCGGCATCGACTTCGGCGCGGCCACCTTCCTGAACGCGCTGCTGGACCTGCGGTTCGGTTTCGAGGCCACCCCGCCGCACACGGTGCTGCTGTTCGGGCTGATCCTGCTGCTGCACGCGCTGCTGAACACCGTCGGGGTGCGGCTGGTGGCGCTGCTGAACTCGATCAGCGTGTGGTGGCACGTGATCGGCGTGCTGGTGATCGTGACGGTGCTCGCGGTGGTGCCCGGCGAGCACAAGCCGGCATCGTTCGTGTTCGGCCACTTCGAGAACCAGACGGGCTGGGCCTCGACGTTCTACGTGGCCGCGCTCGGGCTGCTGCTGGCGCAGTACACGTTCACCGGCTACGACGCGTCCGCGCACATGATCGAGGAGACCAAGGGCGCGGCCACCGCGGGCCCGCGCGGGATCGTCATGTCGATCCTCGTGTCGCTGGTCGCCGGCTGGGTGCTGCTGGTCGGGCTGACGTTCGCGATCGGCGACTACGAGGCGCAGGCCAGCAGCCCGACCGGGGTGCCGCCGGCGCAGATCATGATCGACGCGGTGGGCGACGCGCTGGGCACCGGGCTGCTGGTCATCGTGATCGGCGCGCAGCTGTTCTGCGGGATGGCCTCGGTGGCCGCCAACTCGCGGATGATCTTCGCGTTCTCCCGGGACGGGGCGCTGCCGTTCTCCCGGCTGTGGCGCCGCGTCGGGCACCGGACCCGGCTGCCGAACAACGCCGTCTGGCTGGCCGCCGCCGGGGCGTTCGTGCTCGGCCTGCCGTATCTGTGGAACTCCACGGCGTACGCGGCGGTCACCTCGATCGCGGTGATCGGGTTGTACATCGCCTACGTGATCCCGTCCTACCTGCGGCTGCGCGCGGGCGCGGGGTTCACGCCGGGGCCGTGGAACCTGGGCCGCCTCGGCCGCCCGGTCGCGGCGGTCGCGGTCTGCTGGGTCATGGTGATCAGCGTGCTGTTCATGCTGCCGACCAGCAGCCCGGTCACCGCGGAGACCTTCAACTACACCCCGCTGGCGGTGCTCGCGGTGCTGGGGTTCGCCGGCATCTGGTGGCTGGTCTCCGCGCGCAGGTGGTTCACCGGGCCACGCCGGCAGGGCAGTATCGAGGAGCTGATCCAGTTGGAAGCCCAGGAGGGGTATACATAGTGTCCGGCGAGCGACGGCGGGCCAGCGGTCCGCCCGAGCGCCGGACGCGCGCCGAACCGACGTGATCATGTGATCGACGCGACGGCGCGCGACCGCCGGCGGCGGTCTCGATGGATGACCCGACCCGAATAAGACGCAGGCCGGAGGAGACGGGTGAGTTCGATGCACCAGCGCGAGGGCATGCTCGGCGTCGGCGAGCTGCGCTCGGCGGTGGACACCGGCGCGATCGACACCGTGCTGCTGGTCCTCGTCGACATGCAGGGCCGGCTGCAGGGCAAGCGGTGCAGCGCCCGGTACTTCCTGGAGGAGGTGCTGCCGCACGGCGCCGAGGCGTGCAACTACCTGCTCGCGGTGGACGTGGACATGAACACAGTGGACGGCTACGCGCTGACCTCGTGGGAGCAGGGCTACGGCGACTTCGAGCTGGTCCCCGACCTGACCACGCTGCGCCGGGTGCCCTGGCAGCGGGGCACCGCGCTGGTCTTCGCCGACCTGCGGCTGCTCTCCGGCGAGCCGATCGAGCCGTCACCCCGCCAGGTGCTGCACCGGCAGCGCGAACGCCTGGCCGCCCGGGGCTGGCGCGCGCTGGCCGGCACCGAGCTGGAGTTCATCGTCTACCGGGAGTCCTTCGAGGAGGCCTGGCGCGCCGGCTACCGGAACCTGACGCCGGCCAACCAGTACAACGTGGACTACTCCATCCTGGGCACCTCCCGAGTGGAGCCGCTGCTACGCGCGATCCGCTCCGGGATGTCCGGCGCCGGCATGTACGTCGAGTCCGCGAAGGGCGAGTGCAACCTCGGCCAGCACGAGATCGCGTTCCGCTACGACGAGGCCCTGGTGACCGCCGACAACCACGCGCTCTACAAGAACGGCGCCAAGGAGATCGCCGCCGAGCACGGTTGCTCGCTGACGTTCATGTCCAAGGTCGACGAGCGCGAGGGCAACTCCTGTCACATGCACGTCTCGCTGCGCGACGGCGCCGGCAAGGCGGTGCTGGCCGGGCCCGAGTCCACGCCCGGTTCGCTGTCCCCGATCGGCGAGCACTTCCTGGCCGGCCAGCTGGCCGCGCTGCGCGAGTTCACCCTGCTGCTCGCGCCGAACATCAACTCCTACAAGCGGTTCGCCCCCGGCAGCTTCGCGCCCACCGCCGTGTCCTGGGGCCTGGACAACCGCACCTGCGCGCTGCGCCTGGTCGGGCGCGGCCCGTCGCTGCGGGTGGAGAACCGGGTGCCAGGCGGGGACGTCAACCCTCACCTCGGCCTGGCCGCCATCATTGCCGCCGGCCTGCACGGCATCGAGCACGAACTGCCGCTGCCACCTCCCTGCGAGGGCAACGCCTACACCTCGGGCGCGCCGAGCATCCCGCTCACGCTGCGCGAGGCGCTCACCGTCTGGGAGGAGTCCGAGCTGGCCAAGGACTGCTTCGGCGAGGACGTGGTAGCGCACTACGCGAACATGGCCCGCGTCGAGCTGGCCGCCTTCGACGCCGCCGTGACCGACTGGGAACGCGTACGCGGCTTCGAGCGCCTCTGAAGCGGTCCGGGGCGGTTCCGCGGAACCGCTTTTCGGTGCCGACGCCGGGCCGGAGGTAGGTTGACCGGCATGGGACGGCTGGATGATCGGGTAGCGGTGGTGACCGGGGCGGGCAGCGGGATCGGGCTGGCCGCCGCGCGCCGGCTCACCGCCGACGGTGCCCGGGTGGCGTGCGTGGACATCGACGGCGACGCGGCGAAGCGGGCCGCCGACGAGCTCGACGGGCTGGCGATCACGGCGGACGTGACCTCACCGGAGGACGTCACGCGGATCTACGCGAGCACCGACGAGCGCTACGGGCGCATCGACATCGCGCTGCACAACGCCGGCATCTCGCCGCCCGAGGACGACTCGATCCTGACCACCGGGCTGGACGCCTGGCGTCGCGTGCAGGAGGTCAACCTGACCTCGGTGTACCTGTGCTGCCAGGCGGTGCTGCCGTACATGCAACGCGCCGGTCGGGGCTCGATCGTCAACGTCGCGTCCTTCGTGGCCGTGATGGGCTCGGCCACCTCGCAGATCTCGTACACCGCGTCCAAGGGCGGGGTGCTGGCGCTGTCGCGCGAGCTGGGGGTGCAGTTCGCCCGGGAGGGAATCAGGGTGAACGCGCTGTGCCCGGGCCCGGTGAACACGCCGCTGCTCACCGAGCTGTTCGCCAAGGACCCGGAGCGGGCGCAGCGCCGGCTGGTGCACGTGCCGATGGGCCGGTTCGCCGAGGCCACCGAGATCGCCGCCGCCATCGCGTTCCTGGCCAGCGACGACGCCTCGTTCATCACCGCCTCGGAGTTCCTGGTGGACGGCGGCATCTCCGGCGCGTACGTGACGCCGCTGTGAACAGGCCGCTGATCGCACTGACCGGCTATCACGAGCCGGCGAGCTGGGGTGTCTGGCGGGACGTGCCGTGCGCGCTGCTGCCCTGGGACTACGTGCGGCAGGTCGCCGACGCGGGCGGGGCGCCGGTGCTGCTGCCCCCGGTTCCGGAGGCGGTCCCGGACGTGATGGCCCGGGTGGACGGCCTGCTGCTGGCCGGCGGCCCGGACATCGACCCGGCACGCTACGGCGAGGTCCGCGCGCCCGAGACCCAGCCGGCCCGCCCGGCGCGCGACGAGGCCGAGCTCGCCGCCCTGGCCGCCGCCGAACAGCGCGGCCTCCCCGTCCTGGCGATCTGCCGGGGCGCGCAGTTGGTCACCGTGGCGCGCGGCGGCACGCTGCGCCAGCACCTGCCCGAGCACACCCCGACCCGCCCCGGCCACTACGACCCCTACTCCGTACACATCACCGCCGACTCAAAACTGGCCACCGCCCTCGGCCCCGAGTTCACCGTGTCCTGCGCCCACCACCAGGGCATCGACAAGCTCGGATCCAACCTGACCGCCGTGGCCTGGGCCGAAGACGGCACCATCGAAGCCATCGAAGACCCCACCGCCCACTACCTCGTAGGCATCCAGTCCCACCCCGAGGTCGACCCCGCCACCGCCGCCCTGTTCCGCACCTTCGTCTCCGCCACGTGCCCCAAACCGGCCCGCGAGTCGGGCGTCTCAGCACACTGAGTCGGGCGCCTCAGCACACCAGGCCGCCGCCAGGGCAGGCGCGCGCCGAGGTCCCCTAAGCCCCGTAACCCGGCGGCGGCTCGAAACCGGCCGGGAAGTCCTTGTCCCGCCAGACGACCACGCGCCACTCGCCACCCTCGTCACGCCGCCACACCGTGGTATTCGTCCCCCGCCGGTCCGGCCACTCGACGCCGTCCACCGTGCCGCCGTGCTGGGTCCACGCCCAGTCCACCACCGCCACGTTCGCGCCGACCATCCGGACCGACTGCACCCGGCCGGTCGCCCGCGCGGACGCGAAGCTGGGGAACCCGGGCGGCGGATGCGGCGAGTACAGCTTCTCGTGCAGCGCCCGGATCTCCTCCCGCCCGCGCAACACCATGCCGATCGGGTTGTGGAAGTCGGCGTCCGCGCTGAAGTGACCGACGAAGCCGTCCACGTCCAGCCGGTCGGCCGCGGCCATCAAGCCCTGGACGCGCTCGCTCACGTCGCGTTCATTAGTCAACATGTTGACGATATTCCGCCTGTCCGTGCGCGTTAGTCAAGGGCTTGACGAATCGGCTAGCCTCCGTCCGTGACCAAACCGGTGCCGACCCACGACCTGATGGCCCAGGCGCAGCGCGAGCTGGCGGCGGCGTTCGACCGGCACCTGACCGCGGCCGGGTTCGCCGAGCTCTCGCTGCCACTGGGCGGGAACGTGCTGCGCTGGCTCGGCGACCACGGGCAACGGGTCGGCGACCTGTCGCGGCTGTCCGGAGTGTCCAAGCAGGCCATCAGCCAGCAGGTCCGCTACCTGGCCGAACACGGGTACGTGCGCCTCGCGTCGGACCCCGGCGATGCACGGGCCAAGGTCGTCAGCCTGACCGAGCGGGGCCATGCGTCACATCGCGCCGCGCTCGCGGCGTTCACGGCCATCGAGGAGGAGCTGGCTCGCCGGCTCGGTCACGGGCGGCTGGGCGACCTGCGCGCCGCGCTGACCGCGATCGGCGGCGCGCCCGGCTGACCGTGACCGTGTGCTGAAACGCCCGACTCAGTGTGCTCAGACGCCCGACTCGCGGGCGGTGAGTGCGGGCGCTAGCGGGAGCGGTCGAGGTCGGGTTCGAGGTAGATGATGCGCGCGGTGGGGACGGCGGTTCGGACGCGGTGTTCGGCGTCGTCGATGGTCTTGGCGACGTCCTCGACGGTCAGGCCGGCGGTGAGGGCGATCTTGGCGCCGATCAGGAGCTCGTCGGGGCTCAGGTACTGGGTCTTGATGTGGATCACGCGCTCGACCCGGTCCCGCTCCAGGGCGGCGGTGATGCGGGCGAGCGTCTCGGAGTCCGCGCCCTCGCCGATGAGCAGGCTCTTCATCTCGACGATCAGGATCGCGGCGATCACGGCGAGCAGCACGCCGATGCCCACCGTGCCGATGCCGTCCCAGACGCCGTTGCCGGTGGCCACGGCCAGGCCCACCCCGAGCAGGGCCAACACCAGGCCGAGCAGGGCGCCGAAGTCCTCCAGGAGCACCACCGGAAGCTCGGGCTCCTTGGCCTGCCGGATGAAGCCCCACCAGGACCGGGCGCCCTTGAGCGGGCGGGACTCGGCGATGGCGGTGCGGAAGCTGAACGCCTCCAGCACGATGGCCACCCCGAGGATCACGAACGCCACCACCGGGGTCTCCACCGGGTGCGGGTCGAGGATCTTGTGCACGCCCTCGTACAGCGAGAACACCGCGCCCAGGGAGAACAGCAGCAGCGCCACCACGAACGAGTAGAAGAACCTGTCCCGGCCGTAGCCGAACGGGTGCGTCGGCGTCGCCGCCCGCGACGCCCGCTTCTTGCCGAGCAGCAGCAGGCCCTGGTTCGAGGTGTCGGCCACCGAGTGCACGGACTCGGCGAGCATGGACGACGACCCGGTGACCAGGAACCCGACGAACTTGGCCAGCGCGATGCCCGCGTTGGCCACCAGCGCGGCGATGATCGCGCGCGTACCCCCACCAGCTGACACGCCCGGTATTCTCCTACAGCCCGTCGGTGGCCAGGAACAGCTGGGCCGGCTCGTCCAGCGAGGCGGCCTTGACCTCGCAGTCCGTCGCGTCCAGCCACAGCGACTCGCCCCGGCGCAGGGTCAGCGAACGCCCGGACCCGGCCGAGACCTTGGCCGCGCCGGAGGTGCACAGCAGGATCCGGGGGCCGCCGTCGGGCAGCGAGACGACATCGCCGACGTTCGCCTCCGCCCAGTCCAGCCGCCACAGCCGGAACTCCTCGGCGACGGTGTCGTACCTGGTCAGCGCGCCGTCGGTGATGCCGTGCACGATTGGCGGCCGGCACGAGCCGAAGTCGAGCAGCCGCAGCAGCTCGGGGACGTCGACGTGCTTGGGGGTCAGCCCGCCGCGCAGCACGTTGTCCGAGTTCGCCATCAGCTCGATACACGCCCCGGACAGGTAGGCGTGCAGCACCCCGTCGCCCTGGTACAGCGCCTCGCCCGGGGCCAGCGTGACCCGGTTGAGCAGCAGCGCGGCCAGCACGCCGGCGTCCCCGGGGTAGCGCTCGGAGAGCTCGAGCACGGTGCGCGCGACGTCGCGGTGTCCGGCCGGGTCGGGATCGGCGCGGCGCAGCAGCCGCACGCAGCCCTCCTGAACGGCCGGGACCAGCCGGTCCAGCACCTGTTGCGGCAGGGTGATCCAGGTGCTGAACAGCGCCCGCAGCCCGCGCTCGTCGGGCTGGCCGGCGAGCAGCTCGACGTGACCGGCCAGCTCGGGGACGGCCAGCTCGCGCAGCAGCGCCACGGTGGCCGCCGGCTCGCGGAACCCGGTCAGCGCGTGGAACTCGGTCAGCGCGCAGACCAGCTCGGGCTTGTGGTTGGGATCCTTGTAGTTGCGGCGGGCGTCGTCGAGCGCGATGCCCGCGTCGTTCTCCCTGGCGTAGCCCGCCTCGGCCAGCTCCGCGCTGGGGTGCGCCTGCAGGCTCAGCGGCTCGTCGGCGGCCAGCACCTTGAGCAGGAACGGCAGCCGTCCGCTCCAGCGGCCGGCGCACCGGGAGCCGAGCCGGGTCTCCGGGTCGCCGGTCAGCTCGTCGAGCAGGGACAGCCGCCGCTGCTCCTGCCCGTCACCGACCAGGTAGGAGGGGTCGCCCGGATGCGCGCCGAGCCACAGCTCTGCCTCGGGGTGCGGGGACGGCACCGGGCGGCCCTGCAGCCCGGCGATAACCGTCCGCGAGCCCCAGGCGTACCTGCGCACGGGGTTGTCCAGGAACTCCATCTTTCTCCGAAACTCGTCTCTAGGGAGAACGTCAGGCCGGGCCGGAGAGTTGCCGGGGTGTGCCCGGGCCGGCGTGTCGGTCGTCGGGGTGGTCCGGACCGAGCACCGCTCCGGCCAGCCCGAGGTAGAGGGCGGCCAGGTCGAACCGGGTGGCGAGCAGGGCCGCGCGCCGCAGCGACGCGTACGGCGTGCCCAGGGGGATCTCCTCCACCGGGTGCAGTGTGTCGGCCGAGGGCCATTCCCGTCCAGCTCGCCGCAGCACCGCCGCCGAGGGGTCGTCGTCCTCGGTGGCCAGCAGCACGACGCGAGGCGGCGCCGGCAGGGTGGTCGCGCCGGTGCTCGCCTCGATCGGGTCGTCGAACGGGTCGTGGAAGACGTCGTCCTGGCCGGTGGTGGCCAGCGCGCGCTGCAGGGCCGGCGCCCTGGCCGCCTCGGCGGCGTCGGCGGCGTGCGCGATCACGGCGGCGTGCGCGGCCAGGGTGGCCGCCGCGTACCTGGCCAGCGCCACGCCGGCCGGGTCGGTGCCCCACAGCAGCGGGGTGCGGTCGGCCAGCCGCAGCGCCAGCGCCTTGGCCGGGTTGACGAACGACTCGTGTGAGGGATGATCGCGCTCGGACTCGCGGTCCAGCTCGGTGGCCAGCACGTCCAGGTCGGGGGTGAGCAGGTCCAGGGCGGCGACGGCCACGAGCACGGCGGCCAGCGCGCGCGGGAAGTCCAGCCCGGGCGGTACCGGGACGCGCGGTTCGAGGATGCGGGCGGCACCGGCTCCGGCGGCCGCGATCGGGCCCTCCATCGGCGCGGACAGCACCACCTCGCAGCCCCGGCGGACGGCGCGGCCCACCGAGTCGGCCAGCTCGCGGTCGGTGGCGTCGGCGGTGTGCGCGACCAGCACGTCCAGCGGCCCGATCCAGCTCGGCGCGGCGTCCACGGCCACCACCGGGATCGGGCACTGCGGCCCGAGCAGCGCGCAGACCAGCGGCACCGCGTACACCGAGGCGCCCGGCCGGCGCAGCAGCACCAGCGCGCGCGGGCGGTGGCCGGCCAGCGCCCTGGGCGGGATCCCGGCCTCTTCGGCGGCCTGCGCGGCCGAGCGCAGCTGCGCCCCCGCGGTCGCCGCCGACCGGAGCAGGCCGCCGGTGTCCGCCTCGGCCAGCGCCGCCGGGTTCTCCAGCAGGCTGTCGTTGAGCACGGCGATCACTTCTCGCCCGGCGAACCGTCCGCGCCGGTCGCGTCGTCGGCCCGGTCATCGCCGGCGTCATCCGTGGCTGGCTGTGCCTCGTCCAGGAGCAGCACCGGCACGCCGTCCACCACCGGGAACCGGCGGCCGCAGGCGGTGCAGGTGAGCACGTCGGCGCCGGGGTCGTCCTGGGTGCCCGGGCGCAGCGGGGCATGGTCCGGTGACGGGCAGGCGAGGATCTCCAGCAGCCGCGGATCCAGCTCGACAACCATGGCCGACCTCTCTCTCATCCCTCTCACCGCCTGACCAGCGCGAGAACGTCGTCCCGCAACGCCGCCACCGTCTCGGCGTCGGCCGCCTCCACGTTGAGCCGCAGCAACGGCTCGGTGTTGGACGGACGGAGGTTGAACCAGGACCCGTCGGGCAGCTGGACCGTCAGCCCGTCCAGCTCGTCGAGGTGAACCCCGTCCCGCCCGCCGTAGTGCCCCCTGACCGCCGCCAACCGCGCCGCCGGGTCGGCCACCGACGAGTTGACCTCGCCGGACATCGCGTACCGACCATAGTGGGCCATCAGCTCGGACAGCGCCCGGTCCCTTTCCCCGAGCGCGGCCAGCACGTGCAGCGCGGCGAGCAGCCCGGAGTCCGCCCGCCAGAAGTCCCGGAAGTAGTAGTGCGCGGAGTGCTCGCCGCCGAAGATGGCACCGGTCTCGGCCATGGTCCGCTTGATGAACGAATGCCCCACCCGGGTCCGCACCGGCCGGCCGCCGTGCTCCCCGACGATCTCCGGCACGGCCTTCGACGTGATCAGGTTGTGGATCACCGTGCCGCCCGGCTCGCGCTCCAGCTCGCGCACCGCGACCAGCGCGGTGATCGCGCTCGGGCTGACCGGCCGGCCGCGCTCGTCCACCACGAAGCAGCGGTCCGCGTCGCCGTCGAAGGCCAGCCCGATATCGGCTTCCTCCGCGCGCACCCGCTCGCACAGGTCGACCAGGTTGGCCGGGTCCAGCGGGTTCGCCTCGTGGTTCGGGAAGCTGCCGTCCAGCTCGAAGTACAGCGGCACCAGCTCGACGGGCGGGACCAGCACCGATGGGACGGTGTGCCCGGCCATGCCGTTGCCGGCGTCCACCACCACCTTCAGCGGCCGCGACCCGGACAGGTCCACCAGCCCGCGCAGGTAGCGGGCGTAGTCGCCGAGCAGGTCGCGCTCGGTCACGGTGCCCGCCCGCTCGGCCGGCTTGACCGGCAGCCCGCGCTCGGCGTCGGCGCGCAGCCCGGCCAGCTCGTCGGCGATCGGGACGGCGCCCGCGCGGCAGAGCTTGAAGCCGTTGTAGCGGGCCGGGTTGTGGCTGGCGGTGACCATCGCGCCGGGCAGCTGGAGGGTGCCGGCCGCGAAGTACAGCAGGTCCGTGCTCGCCAGGCCGATGTCGATGACGTCGAGCCCCTGGCCGGTGACGCCCTCGGCGAACGCGGCGGCCAGCTCCGGCGAAGTGGCCCGCATGTCCCTGCCGACGGTCACGCCGTTCGCCCCTGTGCCGGTATCAGCGGCGACCAGCTTGGCGAACGCGGCGCCGAACCGGCGGGCCGCCTCGGCGGTGAGCTGGTCGCCGACCACGCCCCGAATGTCGTAGGCCTTGACGATCTCGGAGAGGTCAACTTCCAGCTCGGACACCCGGAGAGCCTATCGGCTCGCCGATGCCTCCCGCATAAAGTGCGCCACCAGCTCGGACAGCTGCTCCGGCGCATCCACCGGTACGAAGGTGGCCGACTCGACCCACTCCAGCCGGACGTCCCGCCACTCGTCGACCAGCCGCTGCGCGTGGGCGGGGGTGAAGAACCTGTCCTTGCGCCCCCAGGCCAGCAGGATCGGCCGGCCGAACCGGACCATGTCCCTGGCCGCCTGCAGCGTGTACCGGACGCGGATGCCACGCAGCACCTTGGCCAGGTCACGGCGCGCGCGCCGGTCGGACAGCGCGGGCGCCACCCAGCCGTCCAGCCGCTCCTGGCCGACCGGGGTGCTGGCCAACACCCCGAACCCGACCGGCGAGGCCAGCAGCGGCCGGATCCGGAACGCCTGGGCGATGAGCCACAGCGCGCCGGGCACCCAGGCCACCCACTGCATCGGCTTGAACGCCATCGGCAGGAAGTTCTTGTGGGTGTCGCAGTTGGTCAGCACCAGCCGGGCCAGCCGCTCCGGGTGCCGGGTGGCCACCAGCTGGCACATCGCCCCGCCGGTGTCGTTGCCGACCAGGGTGACCTCGCGCAGGTCCAGCGCCGCCATGAAGTCCGCGATCAGCCTGGCGATCCCGGGCGGGGACAGGTCGGCGTCCGCGCGCATCGGCACCCGGTGCGAGCCCAGCGGCAGCTCCGGGACGACCACCCGCGCGTGCTCGGCCAGCCCGGGCACCACGTCGCGCCACAGCGTGCCGTTCACCAGCAGCCCGTGCACCAGCACCACCACCGGCCTGTCCGCGCCCGCGCTCCCGCCGGGGTCGGTGTCCGTGTACCGGACGGTGCCCTGGGCGAGCTCCACCTCGTACATCGTGCCCCCATTTCACATACATACTGTCTGTATCTGAGTAGGACGTTAACATACAGCTTGTATGTCCGTCAGGGAAGAACGTTCCGAGGCCACCCGCGCCCAGCTCATCGCCACCGCCGCCGAGCTGTTCGCCGCGCGCGGCTACGCCGGCGTGGGCACCGAGGACGTGGTGCGCGGCGCCGGGTTGACCCGGGGCGCGCTCTACCACCACTTCGCCGACAAGCGCGAGCTGTTCGCCGCCGTGCACGAGCGGCTGGAGCAGGAGCTGATCACCGCGATCGGGAACCGGCTGGCCGAGCGCTCCGGGGACATCGACCCCGGCGAGCTGCTCGTGTTCGGCATGCACGCGTTCCTGGACGCCTGCCTGGAGCCGGCCGTGCTCCGCATCACCCTGCAGGACGCGCCGACCGTGCTCGGCTGGCCGCGCTGGCGGGAGGTGAGCGAGCGCTACGGCCTCGGCCTGACCATCAGCGTGCTTCAGACCGCCATGGACGCGGGCGCGCTGCGCCGCCAGGACCCCCGCCCGCTGGCACACCTGATCCTCGCCGCGCTGGCCGAGGCGGCGCAGCTGATCGCGCACGCCCCCGACCCCGTGACCGCTCGCGCCGAAGTCGAACCCGCCCTGCTCAGCCTCCTGGCCGGTCTACGCCCGTAGCCCGACCGGCGTGCGGTGGCCGGTCAGTCCTCCTTGCCGCGCAGGACGCGGAGGTGACGGGTGCCGCTCGTGATCGGGGCCGGCTCCGCCTGGACCGCGCGGCCGGCCTCGCGGACCGCCTCGGCCAGCGCGGTCAGCTCGTCCTGGGACGGCGGCGGGGGCAGCTCGCCCTCGTGGCGCACCACGTCCCACCCGCGCGGCACGGTGAGCCGCTGGGCGTGGTCGGTGCACAGGTCGTACGAGTGCGGCTCATGCTGGGTGGCCAGCGGGCCGAGCACCGCGGTCGACTCGGCATAGACGTAGGTCAAGGTGGCCACCGCGTGCTCGGTGCACCCGCTTCGTGAACAGCTCCGCACACTCCGCACGCAAATGACCATATCTCCTGCCGCACACCGGATGTGGCAGCGACGCGTACCCTCGCCGCGTGAGGTCTGTACGAAGCGATAGGCGGCGTCGGGCACCACGCCGGGACCGGCGCGGCAGGGGCCTGCGCGGGCTGCGGTATCCGGTCACCGCGCCGGTGTTCAAGAACCGGGCGCAACGTTTCGACGACATGGTGCTGGAGGCGCTCGAACCCATCGAGGAGCGCTGGGGTGACGAGCTGACCGAGCTCGACCTCGCGGTGGACATGGTGCCCGAGATCGAGCAGACCAACCCGGACGCCACGAGCTGGCCGCCGGAGGTCGTCGAGGACCTGGGCGTGCCGCTGGCGCAGTTGGTGCCGGCCGGGGTGGACCGCCGTGGCCTGCCCACCCGGGCCCGGATCGTGCTCTACCGTCGTCCGCTGGAGGCCCGCTCCCGCGACGGCATCGACCTGGTCGACCTGTTGCACGAGGTGCTCATCGAGCAGATCGCCACCTACCTGGGCGTCGAGCCCGACTCCCTGGAGACCGGCGAGAACAGCTAACTAGCTCGTCAAACCGGCCTGGGCGGTTCCGAGGGACCGCGGTTCCGCGGAACCGCCCAGGGCGGCACGCGAGCGAGGGCGACGCTTCGGGGCGCGTCGCCAGGGCTCACACCGCTCGACGTTTGAGACGGCGGCGCTCCCGCTCCGAGAGCCCGCCCCAGATTCCGAACCGTTCATCGTGCGCGAGCGCGTACTCCAGGCACTCCGCACGTACTTCACACCCACTACAGATCCGCTTGGCCTCCCGGGTGGAGCCCCCCTTCTCCGGGAAGAACGCCTCCGGATCCGTCTCCGCGCACAACGCTCGCTCCTGCCACTCCGGCTGCTCGCCGTCCCCGATGGCATCGAGCATCTCCCACGCGTCCAGCCGCGGCGACGAGTCGGATCGCTCCGGGCCGCCCCCGTCACCCTGCTCGCTGCGGCCTGCCGCCCCGACGATCACATTCACCTGCCCATCTTCCGCGTCGGTCATCTCACGACCGCCCCTCCCCCTTGGAGCACCCTGCGCGCCCTGGTCCGTGAATCCCCCACACGAGACCGTTGGCCTCGGGTTCAGCGCGGCCGTCGAATGACACCGCTGTGATTACACCGGGGAGATTCTAATAGGTCAAGCCAGAGCCCCGAATACCGAGGGCAATTCGCCCAGTCGATGGCCGATGGGCAGACTAGGCGGGTGCCAGATCGTCTTCGCCGCCGCCCACGCCAGAGCCCGGTCAGCCCGATCTTCCTCCTGCTGCTCGCGATCACCGTCGGTGGTGGCGTGCTCAGCACCGTGCCGAACGAGGTGTCGATCACGGCAGGCGTGATGCTGTTGGTGCTCGCGGGGTGGGCGGTGTCACTGTGTCTGCACGAGTTCGCACATGCCGCCGTCGCATACCGGGGCGGCGACACCTCGGTGGCGAACAAGGGGTACCTGACGCTGGACATCCGCCGCTACCTCAACCCGATGCTGTCGTTCGTGCTGCCGCTGTTCTTCGTGCTCGCCGGCGGCATCCCGCTGGTGGGCGGGGCCGTCTGGATCAACGACTGGGCCATCCGGTCGCGGTTCAACCGGAGCATGGTTTCGCTGGCAGGACCCATGATCAACCTGGTCCTTGGCGCACTGCTGGCGGTGGTGAGCACGTCGGTCCCGATGCCGATCGGGCTGTTCGCCGGGTTGTCCTACCTCGCACTGGTGCAAGTGCTGGCGTTCGTGCTGAACATCCTCCCGATCCCCGGGCTGGACGGGTTCGGGGTGCTCGAGCCGTACCTGTCCCCGGACAGCCGGGAGCTCGCGGCGAAGGTCCGGCCGTGGGCGCCGCTGGCCTTCTTCGTGTTGCTGCTCGGGGTGCCCGCGCTCGGCTCGGCGTTCTTCTGGGTCGGCGACTTGATCTTCTCGGCGTTCGGCGGGAGCTCACGGGGAGCTGGCCTCGGTCACTCTGCGTTTACCCCTTGGCTGCGCTGACACCCACTTGCGATCATGCGTCACCTTGATCGACTTATTTGCGCAACACAAAGCTGAGAATTAGTCATACATTCCACAAAAAAGACGGGAATCTGTCGCACTGTTATGGCAACGGACCGCGCACGGAGTCCGATGTGCGCAACACCCTCGAGTGTGCCAGGGCGAGCAACTCCGGCATGGTGTCGATCTCGGTCGGCAACCCGTCCACCGGCCACCAGCGCAGGTCGATCGACTCGTCGCTGATCCGGGCTCGTGCCCCCGCCGGCGCCCTGAGCAGGAACCGCACGTCGAAGTGCCGGGTGGGCCGGCCCAGCGAGCAAGTGATCGGGTGTACGTCCAGGTGCAGCGGCTCCGGGTCGATGACCAGGCCGTCGATGCCGGACTCCTCGACGGCCTCGCGCAGCGCGGCGGCGGACAGGCCGGCGTCCGCGGGCTCGCAGTGCCCGCCGAGCTGGATCCACCTGCCGACCTTCGGATGCAGCGTGAGCAGCACGTTTCGCGCCTCGTGGTCGAGCACGACGGCCGAGGCGGTCAGGTGGCCGGGCTCGCAGGAACGGCGACAGGCATCCGGGCGGGCAATCAGAAACGCCAGGAACGCCTCCCGCAGCGCGCGTTGCCCTTCGCTTTCCGGACGCCACTCGCGCAGCGCCGCCTCGGCCGATCTCGCGGTCACCATCCGTCGGACCCCGGTGTGGTGCCGTTCACCGCGCGGTCACCATCGAGCCACCGTTCGTGCCCCTCGATCACCACTTGAGCATCCCGGCCGCCGGGTCCAGCGGGGCGCGCGGGGCGGGCTCCACGGCCGGGTGTCCGACGGCGACGGCCCCGAGCGGACGCCAGTGCGCCGGCACCCCGAGCACCGCGCGCAGCTGCTCCGCCGCGAAGATCGTCGAGCCGACCCAGCACGAGCCCAGGCCCTCGGCGGCCAGCGCGACCAGCAGCGACTGCACCGCCGCCCCACCGGCCACGGTGAACATGGTCAGCTCGGCGGCGTTGCGGGCCTGGTCCGGGTACTCGTGCGCGCCGTCCGGGGCCAGCATCGGGATCAGCAGCTCGGGCGCCCGGCGCAGGATGTCGCCCCTGGCCAGCCGCCGCTCGATCTCGTCCTCCGGGCGGCCGTCCGAGGCGAGGTCCGCGCGCCAGCGGGTGGCCATGGCGTCCAGCAGCTCGGTGCGGCGGGCGGGGTCACGCAGCCAGCCGAACCGGAACGGGGTCGTGTGGTGCGGGGCGGGGGCGGTGAGTGCGGCGGCCACCGCGCGGCGGACCGCCTCCGGGTCGACGGGCTCGGCGGTGAACTCGCGCACCGAGCGCCGTGCCGGCACGGCGTCGCGGCGGCCCTGGGCCAGCGCCTCCTCGGTGCCGAGCGAGAACAGGTCCTCGTCCAGCGGGCGGATCAGGTCGGCGGCGGTGCTGCCGTCGTCGGGCAGCCTGGCTTTCCCGGCGTCGCCGTCGCTGTTGGCGTCGGTGTTGGCGACGGTGTTGGTGTCGGTGTTGGCGCCGGCGGTGGCGAGGCCGCGCAGGACGGCCACCGGGACGCCGCCCAGCTTGCCCTTGACCAGGTCGGCCGCGCCGGCGATCTCGTCGGCCACCGCTATCTCGCTGACCACCAGCACGTTGCCGTCGCGGTCGCGGGCGCCTGCGTAGCGATGCAGCACGGTCAGCCCGGCCGAGCCGATCGCCACGTCGGTCTGGCCGACCCGCCAGGTGCGGCCCATCGTGTCGGTGACCACCACCGCGACCTCCCGGCCGGTGCGCTCGGCCAGCGCGGCGCGCAGCCGGGCGGCGGAGGCGTCCGGGTCGACGGGGAGCAGCGCTATCTCGTTGGACGCCACGTTGGAGGCGTCCACCCCGGCGGCCGCCTGCACCAATCCGATCTTGTTGGCCACGATCTTGGTGCGGCCCTTGCGCGCCACCACCCGGTTCGTCTCGTCGTCGATCAGCTCGCGGCGCTGGGCGTCCCGTTCGTCCGGATCGGTGGACGCGGGCACCAGCCTGCCCTCCACCTTGGACACGACCTTGCTGGTCACCACGAGCACGTCGCCGTCCGCAAGCTCCGGCACGGCGGCGGCGATCGCGGCCGCCAGGTCGTCCCCGGGCCGAAACTCCGGCAACCCGAGCACCGGCCACAGCCGCAGCCCGGGCGCGGCGTGATCCCGAGGCGCCGGTGCGTCGCCCGACGCCGTGTCGACGTCCAGGTCCACGTCCGTTTCCACGTCCGCCGCTACGTCCGTGTCCGTGTCGTCCGTGTCCACGCCGTCCGTGCCCGCGCCGTCCGTGCCCGCGCCGTCCGTGTCCACGTCCGGCTGCACGCCGGCGTCAGGCACCGCCGACCCCGGCCAGTTCGAGCGCGTGGCTGGCCATCTTGGCCGTCGCCTCCACGTCGGTCATCAGCAACGGCACCGCGCGCACCGCCACCCCCGGCACGTCCGCCCAGTCCGAATCGTGCACCAGCCAGCCGTCCAGCACCCCGCCCGCGCCGCGCGCGCCGTAGTGCCGGCCGACCGCCTCGGCCGTGGTGGCCACGCCGATCGCGTCGAGGCAGGCGTCGGCCATTCCGCGCAGCGGCCGGCCGCCGACGATCGGCGACAGCCCGACCACCCGGGCCCGACCGGCGCGCAGCGCGTCGGCGATGCCGGGCACGGCGAGGATCGTGCCGATGCTCACCACCGGGTTGGACGGGGCGAGCAGCACCGCATCGGCCTCGGCCAGCGCGGCCAGCACCCCCGGCGCCGGCGTGGCCTCCTCAGCCCCGACCGAGGCGAACCGGTGCGCCTTGAGCGCGGCACGGTGGCGCACCCACCACTCCTGGAAGTGGATCGCCTTCTGTCCGCCCTGGTCACCGCCGTCCGGGTCGTCCACCACGACGTGCGTCTCCACCCGGTCGTCGCTGGCCGGCAATAGCCGCACCCCCGGCTGCCAGCGCGCGCACAACGCCTCGGTGACCGCCGAGAGCGGGTAGCCGGCGCGCAGCATCCGGGTCCGGATCAGGTGGGTGGCCACGTCCCGGTCGCCGAGCCCGAACCAGGTCGGCTCCGCGCCGTACTCGGCCAGCTCGTCGCGGATCGTCCAGGTCTCCCCGGCCCGACCCCAACCCCGCTCGCTGTCGATGCCGCCGCCCAGGGTGTACATGCAGGTATCCAGGTCCGGGCAGATCCGCAGCCCGTGCAACCAGATGTCGTCGCCCACGTTGACCAGCGCGGTGATCTCGTGCTCGCCGCTGCCCGGGACACCGAGCGCGGCCTTGAGCCCGAGCAGGAACCGAGCCCCGCCGACCCCGCCGACGAGCGCCACAATCTTCATGAGTCCCCAGCCTAGAGCGTGTCCGGTGGACCTAGGTCGAGCGCAGCCGGGCCAACGACCTACCGACCGCGCTCTAGATCTCGCGGTAGTCCTTGGCCGCGAACCGAGGGCCGAACCTCGGACGGCGGAACCCGGAGGCCTCGATGTAGCGCACCGCGCGCTGCCGCTGCGGCGCGTACGGCGCGAGCACCTCGAGCATGCCGGCGTCGTCCAGCGGCCGCCCGAGCAGCGCCCAACCCACCACCGACGGGATGTGGAAGTCGCCGACGCTGACCGCGTCCGGATCCCCCCAGGCCCGCTGCGCGACCTCGGCGGCCGTCCACACCCCGATCCCTGGCACCCGGCGCAGCAGCTCGCGTCCGCGCGCCCCACCGAGCGCGACCGCGCCCTCCAACCGGTGCGCCACGGTCGCCGCGGCTAGCAGCGCACGCCGGCGCGCGGAGTCCACCCCCGCGCGGTGCCACTCCCAGTCCGGGATCGCTCGCACCGCCTCGGGCGTCGGCGGCACCCGCAGCCCACGCGGGCCCTCGCCGGCAGGACCCGGCGCCCGCGTGCCGAACCGCCAGCACAGCTCGCGGAACGACCGCCGCGCCTCCACCCCCGTCACCTTCTGCTCCAACACCGCCGGCAGCAGCACGTCCCACACCCGTCCGGTGGCACCCAACCGCAGCCCAGGCATCCGCCGCCGAGCGTCCGCGACCAGCTCGTGATGCGCCACGAACCCCGTGTCGTCATCCTCCGCGCCGAGCAGCGCGGGCAACCCCTCCAGCAGCACCGCCGCGCCCGGCCCCCACGCGGTCGCCGTCACCGTGCCGTCACGCCGGTACCGCAGCGCCATCGCGCCCGGCCCCGCCGAGGTGGTCCCGGCTCGCCAACACGCGCCGTTGACCGGATCCATCCGCATCGTCGGATCGCCCCGCCCTCGCCACAACGGCGCCAACAACCCGGCCAGGTCCACCCGAAACCCCGGCCGCCAGGTCCGCTCGAGCGGTTCCGCGGGACCGCTTGCGGAGCCGCAACCCGGACCCGGCGGACCGTCCGCACTCGCCGAACCCGGTTCCGCGGAACCGCCTTCGCTGGCCCCGCCCCGCGACGCGACGCTGGCCACCGCGCTCACGTCGTCGGTCATACCCCGGCCGAGAACCGCACGCCGCCGGCCGGGAGCACCACGTCCGGCCAGATCCGCACCCCGTCGCGCAGCTCGCACCGCTCCCCGACCACCGCCCGGTCCCCGATCACCGCGTCCCGCACCGAGGCGCCGGCCTGGACGGTCGCGCCAACGCCGAGCACCGAATGGTCCACCACCGCGCCCGCACCGACCACCGCGCCGTCGAACAGCAGCGCCCCGTCCAACCGGGCACCGGCGCCAACCACCGCGCCCGCGCCGACCGTGGTACCTCCGGCGAGGACCGCGTCCGGGGCCACCTCGGCGTCCTTGCCCACCAACGCCTCCCCGGTCGGACCGGGCAGCGCCGCCGAGGGCGCCAACCCGCGCACCAGGTCGGCCGAGCCCCGTACCAGGTCGAACGGCGTACCCAGGTCACGCCAGTACGAGTCGTCCACGTGAGCGTGCACGCGCGCGCCGGCGGCCAGCAGCCCGGGGAAGGTCTCCCGCTCGACCGACACCGCGCGCCCGGCGGGGATCGAGTCGATCACGGACCGGCGGAACACGTAGCAGCCGGCGTTGATCTGGTCGGTCGGCGGGTCGTCGGTCTTCTCCAGGAAGGCGAGCACCCGGCCGTCCGGGTCGGTCGGTACGCAGCCGAACGCACGCGGGTTCGGCACCCGGACCAGGTGCAGCGTGACGTCCGCCTCGGCCGCGCGGTGGGTACGGACCACGGCGGTGAGGTCGGTGCCGGCCAGCACGTCGCCGTTGAACACGAGCACCTCGTCGGCGCGCAGGTACGGCGCCACGTTGCGGATCCCGCCGCCGGTGCCCAGGGGTTCGGTCTCGATCACGTAGTCCAGCTCGAGGCCGAGCTCGGCACCGTCGCCGAAGTGCTCGGTGAACGTCTCGGCCAGGTAGGACGTGCCGAGCACCACGTGCCGGACGCCGGCGGCCCGGATCCGGGACAGCAGGTGCGCCAGGAACGGCACCCCGGCGGTGGGCAACATCGGCTTCGGCGCGGACAGCGTGAGCGGGCGCAACCGGGTGCCCTGACCGCCGACCAGCACCACCGCGTCCACGTCGCGCATCGTCACGGCCGCACGGTATCGAAACGCGGTCAGCGGGGGGTGCGGGCGGTGGAGAGGGCGGAGCGGACGGCGAGGCCGGCGCGCAGGGCCAGGCGCAGCGGCGCGTACAGCGGTCCCGGGTAGTGGCCGGCGAGGTAGCGGTACGCGCTGCCGTGGTGCTCGGCGAGCATCCGCGCGGAGACGCGCGCGTTCGCGGTGGTGGCGTGCCCTCCGGTGTGCACCACCTCGGCCGAGGGGACGTACCTGTTGCGCCAGCCGGCCTTGCCGAGCCGTTCGCCCAGGTCGACGTCCTCGAAGTACATGAAGTAGCGGGAGTCGAAGCCGTCCACCGAGTCGAACGCGGTGCGCCGCAGCAGCAGGCAGGAGCCGGACAGCCAGCCGGCGTCGCGCTCGGCCACCGCCGTCTCGGACTGCCGGTACGCGCGCGTCCACGGGTTGCGCGGCCACACCGCGCCGAACAGCGCGTGCCCGGCGCCCCTGCCGAGCGAGGGCAACAGCCGGGCCGACGGGTACACGGTGCCGTCGGAGTCCCTGATCAGCGGTCCGAGCGCGCCCGCGCGGGGGGTGCGCTCGCCGGCCGCGACCAGCTCGTCGAGCGAGCCGGGCTGCCAGACCACGTCCGGGTTGGCCACCACCACCCAACCGACCTCGTCACCGAGGCCGGCGATGCCCCGGTTCGCCGCGGCGCCGTAGCCGATGTTCTCCCCGATCCGCAGCAGCTCGACGCCGTCGCGCTCGGCCGACGCGCGCTCGGGGGCGCCGTCCAGCGAGCCGTTGTCGGCCAGCACCACCGTGTACGGCCGGGTGGTGGCCTTCTCCAGCGAGTCGAGGAACTCGGCGAGCGCGTCGCCGGGTGAGTAGGTGACCGTCACCACAGCCAACCGGTCACCATAGGACTGCGGCATAGCGCGAGATCGTAGCCGGACGGCTAGTCGTCGCTCGGGTCGCCGTCGAGTTCCTCGAGCGCCTCGGATGCCGCCACGCTGCCCCAGTGCGCCGCGTGCTCCAGGTACGCCCGTGCCTCGGCCGGGCGGCCCATGTCGGCAAGGAACCGACCGAAGGCCAGCGCCCAGCCGGGCTCCTGCTCCTTCTCGGCCGCTTCGAACTCGCGCTCGGCGGCGTCCAGGTCCTCCCGGACCTCCTGCAGGAACAGCGCGTACTCGATGTGGCCCCGGTAGGCGCCCAGCTCGGCGGCGCGCTGGTAGATCCGTTCGGCCTCGTCGTAGTGCCGGGTGGCGGTCTTGATGAAGGCCAGTCCGAGCAGGGTGCTGGGTTGGCCCTCGTCGGCCCACTGCTCGGCGGTGCGCAGCGACAGGCGCGGGTCGCCGGAGACCTCCCACTGCAGCGCGACCAGGTTCATCGGGGCCAGCTCGTCGCCGGCCTCGGCGGCCCTGCGCAACATCATCTCGGCCTCACCGGGCCGGCCCCGGTGTCTCAGGAACACCCCGAAGGTGTTCATCGCTGCCACGTCGCCGCCGTTCACCGCCGTGCGGTAGGCGTCCTCGGCGCGCTCCACGTCGCCGATGCTGGCCAGCGCGTCGGCCAGCTGCAGCGCGAGGTCCGCGCGGCCGGCCCGCACCCGGGGGGTGAGCAGCTCGATCGCCTCGTACCGGAACCCGCGATCCAGGTACGCCCTGGTCAGCAGCGCCGCCGCGGACGGTTCCCTGGCCGCCACCGCCCGCCGCAGAACCTCGATCGCTTCGTCGTGACGGTCCTCAGGGTCGTCGAGGAGCGCACGGCCCCGCGCGCAGAGCGGCTCGTCATCTCCGAGCCGTCCGCCGGTGCCGCGCCGGTTGTCGACGCCGCGCACATCGTGGTGGTTCATTGCAGCCCATTGTGGCTCGAACGACCGACACTATGGTTACAACCGGGGACCGACTCTCAGGTCATCGCTGGCCGAGGTCGTCATCGGCCAGTAGGCCCAGTCCCCCTTCGAGGTGGCACCCGCACGGTCCGGACGCCGTATCTGCCCCCGGGACGGCCGGGCACGCAGCCGTTTGCTCTCCCGGCATGCATCCAACCCGAGCCAGAGTGCCACCACCGTCAGCAGGCTGAGCAGAACCCATTCCGGTCCCATGCCCCGGCCAACGACGACCACGACCGGCCGATATGCGACGAGCGACACTTCACCCGCTTGGGCTAGTGGAATCTGACGCTACGCGCAAGTAATCATGTTATAGCGGCGTGTCGAACGCCGAACGGCTGTTCTGGAACGCCAGACGGAGGCTTTCCCGCCAGTGCGGCAGAGGACGCAGCCCGGCCCGCTCCCAGGACCGCCCGGACAGCACCGAGTACGCCGGCCGCCGCGCCGGGCGCGGGAACCGCGTCGAGTCGCACGGACGGATCCGGTCCGGGTCGGCGTCGACCTCCGCGAACACCGCCCTGGCCAGTTCGTACCAGCTCGCCTCTCCCGCGCCCGCGCAGTGATAGGTGCCGTGCGGCGCGGCGGAGCCCACCAGCTCGACCACCCCGCGCGCCAGCTCGGCCGCCCAGGTCGGACAGCCCACCTGGTCGTCCACCACGTCCAGGGTGTCGTGCCGGTGCCGCAGCCCGACGATGGTCTTGACGAAGTTGCCGCCCACGGCGCCGTACAGCCACGCGGTGCGCACGATGTAATGGCGTTCCAGCGCCGCCCGGACGGCTCGTTCTCCGGCCGCCTTGGTCTCGCCGTAGACGGTGGCCGGCCGCACCGGGTCGTCCACCTCGTACGGCCGGGTGCCGGTGCCGTCGAACACGTAGTCGGTGGACACCTGCACCAGCGTGGCGCCCAGCTCGGCGCAGCAGGCGGCCAGCCGCGCCGGGCCGTCGGTGTTCACCGCCGCCGCGCCCGCCGGGTCCGCCTCGGCACCGTCCACGTCCGTCCAGGCCGCCGCGTTGACCACCACCAGCCGCCGGTCCGTCCCGCCCGTCCCGCCGCCAGGGCCGTCACCGCCGGCAGCCCCGTCGCGGTCGCCACTGGAGGCCCCGTGACCGCCACCGCCGGCGGCCGCGTCGCCGGCGCCATCGGCGGCCCCGTGAGCGTCACCACCGGAAGCCGCGTCGCCGTCGCCGTCCGCGAATGCCCACGCCCGCAGCACGTCGGCCACCCCGTCGGAGGTGACGTCCAGCTCGGCCCGCCCGGCCGCGGTGACGTCCTGCCCGCGCAGCGCGGCGACCAGCTCGCTGCCCAGCTGACCGCGCGCCCCCGTCACCAGCCAGCGGATCATCGAGCCAGGGCGGCGCGCGCGCGAAGCGGCTCCCACCAGTCGCGGCGGTCGCGGTACCACGCCACGGTGCGCGCGAGCCCGTCGGCGAACGGCACCTCCGGCCCGTACCCCAGCTCGCGGGCGATCTTCGTGTGGTCGACCGAGTAGCGGCGGTCGTGGCCCTTGCGGTCGGCCACCGGCTCGACCATCGACCAGTCGTGCCCGGTGGCTTCCAACAGCAGCCGCGTCAGCTCCCGGTTGGACAGCTCGGTGCCGCCGCCGATGTTGTAGATCTCGCCGGGGCGGCCGCGCTCGGCCACCAGCTCGATGCCCCGGCAGTGGTCGTCTACGTGCAGCCAGTCGCGCACGTTGAGGCCGTCGCCGTAGAGCGGCACCTTGCGCCCGTCCAGCAGGTTGGTCAGGAACAGCGGGATGACCTTCTCCGGGAACTGGTAGGGGCCGTAGTTGTTCGAGCAGCGGGTGATGCACACCGGCAGGCCGTGGGTGCGGTGGTACGACCTGGCGATGAGGTCGGACCCGGCCTTGGACGCGGCGTAGGGCGAGTTCGGCTCCAGCACGTGGTCCTCGGCCCACGAACCGTCCGGGATCGAGCCGTACACCTCGTCGGTGGACACGTGCACGAACTTCGACACGCCGTGTTCGAGCGCGGCCTGCAGCAGGATCTGGGTGCCGCCCACGTTGGTGGACACGAAGTCGGCCGCGCCGGTGATGGACCTGTCCACGTGTGACTCGGCGGCGAAGTGCACCACCAGGTCCACCCCCGCCATGAGCGCGGTCACCAGCTCGACGTCACGGATGTCGCCGCGCACGAACCGCAGCCGGGGCGAGTCCGCGACCTCGGCCAGGTTCGCCTCCGAACCGGCGTAGGTGAGCAGGTCCAGAACGACGACCTCGGCGGCGTCACCGTCACCCGGATAGGTCTCTCTCAGCATCCGGCGCACATAATGCGAACCGATAAAGCCGGCGCCGCCGGTGACCATGATGCGCATGGCCGAAGTCTGGCATGGCAGGCTTCGCGCGGACGTGAGTGCGTCATTGCCCGGCCGGCCGGGGCGGCGGCGGCACACATCGCGAGCACAGTTGATGTCAAGCTGTCAGTATCCGACCACCCGACCGAGCCGAGGAGGCGCGTGGATCAGCGGCCAGCCCCGCCCGCCCAGATGGCTCGACGCGGCCTCCGGGCGGTCATGGCGCTGCTCTCCACCGTGGTGCTGGTGGCCACCGGCATCGGCTGGCGCTACTACCAGGACCTCAGCGGCGGGATCAACACCTCGGACGTGATCACCGGCGGCACACAGGCCGCGCCCGGCACGGACATGAACATCCTGCTGGTCGGGGTGGACAGCCGCACGGACGCGCAGGGCCGGCCGTTGTCCAAGCAGGTGCTCGCGCAGCTGCGCAGCGGGGCCGAGGAGGGCGTGCTCAACTCCGACACGATCATCCTGTTGCACGTGCCGGCGAACGGCGGCAAGGCCACCGCGATCTCCATCCCCCGGGACAGCTACGTGGACATCCCCGGGTACGGCAAGAACAAGATCAACTCCGCGTACCCGCAGGCCCTCATGGCGGCGTCCGAGAAGCTGCGGAACCGGGGCGGCGACGAGGCCGCCGTGGACCGCGACAGCCGAACGGCCGGGCGCAGCGAGCTGATCAAGACCGTGGAGAAGCTGACCGGCGTGAAGATCGACCACTTCGCCGAGGTCAACCTGCTCGGCTTCTTCCAGCTGACCAACGCCATCGGCGGCGTCGAGGTCTGCCTGAAGGAGGCGGTCAAGGAGTTCCGGTCCGGCGCCAACTTCAAGGCCGGCCGCCAGGTCATCTCCGGCGGTGACGCCCTGGCGTTCGTGCGCCAGCGCTACAACCTTCCCCAGTCCGACTTCAGCCGGATCCGCCGCCAGCAGGTGTTCCTCGCCGCGGTCGCGCACAAGATCCTCTCCGCCGGCACGCTGACCAGTCCGTCCAAGCTGCAGGGCCTGATCGACACGGCCAAGGCGTCGGTGGTGCTGGACTCCGGCTGGGACATCCTCGGCTTCGCCCGCCAGGCCTCCAACCTGGCCGGCGGGAACCTGCAGTTCGTGACCATCCCGACCGCGGGCTCGGACAGCAACTCCGCCGGCGACGTCGTGCTGGTCGAGCCCGACGAGGTGCGCCGATTCGTACGCGAACAGACCGGCGCGGCACCCGACGCGAGCACCGCTCCCCGCCCGGGCGGGGCGAGCTCCGAGAAGGTACCCCCCGGCGACATCACCGTCGACGTGCGCAACGGCACCGGCCGTGGCGGCCTGGCCGGCCAGGTCGCGACCAAGCTGACCGCCCGCGGCTACCAGCGGGGCAAACTGGACAACATCGAGGAGCCGAGCACCTCCACCGTGCACTACCCGCCGGGGCACTCCGACGCCGGCGAACAGGTCGCCGAGCTGATGGGCGGCATGCGCACCGAGGAGGACTCGAAGGTCCCGGCCGACACCGTCCGGGTCTACCTGGCCTCGGACTTCTCGCTGTCCAGCATCCGCTCCGACGACTCGTCGTCCAGCTCATCGACGCGCTCGTCGGCCAGCAGCCGGGCATCCCGATCCAGCGCCGCGCCGGCGCCACCGACGCCGCCGATCACCGCCGACGGAGTGCCATGCGTGGACTAGATCCCGGCCCTACCCTCACCGATGCCCTGCTCACACCGGTGCTCGCCCGCGACCCGGCCCGCCCGCTGGTCACCTACTACGACGACGCCACCGGCGAGCGGATCGAGCTGTCCGGGACGACACTGGCCAACTGGGCGGCCAAGACCGCGAACCTGCTCCGCGACGAGTGCGACCTCGAGCCGGGCGGGCGGGTCGCGGTGCTGTTGCCGGCGCACTGGCAGACGCTGGCCGTGCTGCTCGGCGCCTGGTGGTGCGGCGCCGAAGTCGTCACCGGCGTCGACCTGGACGATCCGGTGGACGTGGCCTGCTGCGATGCCGACCGGCTCCAGTCCGCGTGCGCCGCCGACGTCCCGGTCGTGGTGGCGCTGTCCCTGCACGCCCTCGGCGCCGGGTTGGCCGACCTGCCCGCCGGCGTCGTCGACTTCGCCACCGAGGTGCGCGCGCACGGCGACGTGTTCACCCCGGACGGCGACGCGGGCGCGGCGGTGCTGGACGGCCGGGGCGCCGCCGAGGTGCTCGCCGACGCGCGGGCGGCCGCCGCCGAGGCCGGCCTCACCGTCACCTCGCGGGTGCTGACCGCCAGGGACTGGTCGGCGCCGGCCGACGGAACGGGCGGCGGGGCGGACGGACTGGTGGAGGTGCCGCTCGCGGTACTGGCCGCCGGTGGCTCACTGGTCCAGTGCCGCAACCTCGAGCCCGGGACCGCCGAAGCGACCCTCGACCGCCGTGCCACCACCGAGCGGGTCACCCACCGCCTCGGCTGACCCCGTTCTCCCGGTGGCCGTTCTCGCGGGCCGTTCTTGCGGTGGCCGTTCTCAGGCGGCCGCCAGGTCCGGGAGCACGGCGGCCAGGAACGCGTCCACATCCAGCCGTTCGCCCGTCCAGGATGGCACGATCGCCTCGTCGTCGACGTGCTGTTCGACCCACAGGTCGAGCGGCGTGAGCACCGCCGCGCCGACGCCGGGCATCGGTCTCTGCGCCGTGACCTCGGCACCGTCCGCGCGCCAGACCCGTAATCGGTTGCCCCGGCGTTCCAGGCGGTACGGATGGTCGTGCACCAGCCGATGATGGAACGAGCAGAGCAGCACCAGGTTGTCCAGGTCCGTTCGGCCGCCACGCCACCAGTGCACGATGTGATGGGCGTGCAGGAAACGCCTGTGGTCGCATCCTGGGAACTGGCATCTCCGCCGGTCACGGATGCGCAGCGCGGCGAGCTGGGTCCTGCTCACCAGGCGCTCGCCGCGACCGAGGTAAAGCGGGTTGCCGGTTCGATCCTTGATCAGGGTCCGTACCCGGGCGTCGCAGGCCAGCCGCTCGGCGGTGCTGCTCGCGACGGGCGGCCCGTCGTCCAGCATGGCCGCGCCGGTGGCCACCTCGACGTGGACGATCACCTCGTGCTGGCCGGAGTCGGGTGCCAGTAGCTCGAGCATCGCGTCGGCCCGGCGCGCGGCGAGGCGGTCGACGGCGGCGCCGGGCGCATGCTCCAGAGCGGCCCGCCGGCTTGCCGTCTCGTCGGCGGCGGGCGGTTCCGCGGAACCGCCCTCGGCGGTGGCCGGGTCATCGCTCGGCTCGGCACCTGGCACGGTGGGCCGCGCGGTGGGCCGGGCCCCCGACATCCGCGCTTCCAGGGCGGAGACCAACCGAGCGCCCTCCTCCGCCGGAAGCTTCGCGCGCAGCACCAGGTAGCCGTCCCGGTCCCAGCGCCAGGACACCGCTCGGGCGGCGGTACGGTCCGGCGCCGGGGTCGTTGCGGCGCGCGTGGCGCTGACCGCCCGTTCCACATGTGACGCCGTGCCGGCCAACGCCAGGTCGAGCAGCGCTCGCTCGGTGCCTGGCGTGGCGATCCGCGTGATCGCCCTGACCTTCGCGTAGGACAGCCGCCCGCCGCCGAACGCTTCGACGATCAACGGCAACGATCGCAGCGCCCTGGCCACCCGCAGTTGCTCCCGGCCGGTGCGGCGGCTCAACCCGACGCGCCAGGACAACCAGTGCGCGCACGAGCGGATGCCCGGGCCGGCCCACCCGTCCCGCGCGTCGAACTCCGCGAGCATCTGGAGGAACCGGCACTGAGCGGACGCGATGCGGCTGGACAGGGCGACCAGCTCTGTTTCCAGTTCAGCTGTATCCATCGACTCGAACATACGTTCGATAATATCCCTCGCCCAGCACTCCCGTCCGGGTTTCACAGTCAGACCGCACCGGTTGTCCCCAGCCCGGACGACGGACGGGTCGCCATGTGTCTGCGACGGATGTCGAGAACCTGTCGCCGGCTCCGTCCCAGGGACACGAGCGGCCACGCGATATGCGAGGAACGATGACGATCCAGCGGATGGGCGACGTCGGCCTCGTTGTCGACGACCTCGCGCGCGCTCGTGCCCCGTACCCGTGGCGCCGGACGGCAAGCTCGGCCGAAGCCACCGACCAGCACCGTCCACGCCGGAAAGGATCGCCGCCATGGCCATCGCCGATGATCTCGACCACGCCACCGACTCGAAGTGGGACTGGGTCGCCGAGCACGCCCGTAGGTACCTGGCCTCGGGCGGCACCGAGGGACACGAGTCGGACGGGATGTACACGCTCGTGCTCGCCACGACCGGACACAGGACCGGCGAGCCACGCCGCACCTGCCTGATCTACGGCAGGTCGGGTGACGACTTCGTCGTGGTCGCCTCCAAGGGAGGTGCCGATGATGATCCGGCGTGGTTCAAGAACCTCCAGGCGGACCCGGCCGTCGGAGTACAGGTCGGCACCCGCCGGTTCAACGGCCGCGCCCGGGTCGCATCCCCGGCCGAGCGCGAGCGGCTCTGGCCCCGGATGGCGCGCATCTTCCCGCTGTACGACGAGTACGCACGGAAGACCGACCGCGTCATCCCGATCGTCCTGCTCACCCCGATGGACTGACGTTCCGAGGTGCGCCGCGACGACGCACCACCGCGCCGGCACAGGTTCAGCCCAGCACGGCCGGCCTGAGCACCCGCTCGCACCACCGCCGGAAGCTGGTCGGAGTCGTGGACTCCTCGGTGCGCGGTTGGGCGTGGTAGATGCCCCGTTCGACCTGGGCCGCCATGTCGACGAAGCCCTGCGCCCAGGCCTCGCTCATCCCGTGCCGCACCAGGATGGTCCGGTATTCCTCGGGCGGCACGTGCTCGAAGCCGATCGGGCGCCGCAGCACCTCGGACATGATCCGGGCCATGTCGTTGTGCGAGAGGTCCTCGGGTCCGAGCACCGCCGCGCCGCCCTGCCCACTCCAGGAGTCGTCGAGCAGGAGCCGGGCCGCGGTCGCCGCGATGTCGCCGGTGGAGCAGGTCGGGAGCCTGAGATCCCCGGACAGCGGCGAGCGGAACACGCCCCGGCTCTTGATCAGCTCGACCTGGGCGAGCACGTTCTCCATGAAGCCGGGCACCCACAGCGCCCGGTAGCTCACGCCGGTGCCCTCGATCAGCTCGTCCATGGCCAGCACCGCCGAGATCTGCCCGGCGTTGCGGGCCACCCCCCGGCCCAGGCTCGAGACGCCGACCACTCGCCGAACGCCCTGGCTAACGATCGCCTCACAGGCCGGCCGGGTGAACCCCAGGATGTAGCCCTCGACGCTCTCGGCGGCCGAGTTCGGCGGCACCAGCCAGAACACTCTGCCGGCCCCCGCAAAGGCCTTGGTGACGACATCAGCTTCGGCGTGCGAACCGGGCACGACCTCGACCCGTTCGCGCACCCCCTCGGGCAGCCGGGCGGGATCGCGCACGATCACGCGGATCTGCTCACCGCTGTCGAGGACGGCGCCGAGGACCTGCCGGCCAATCTGCCCGGTCGGCGTGGTGACGACGATCATGGAGCCTCCATCTGATCAAAACGGAACCGGAGCTACGATTCCTATTAGTGGACGAACAGAATGCGGAACCGGCGTTCCGGTTGTCAAGCGGTTCCGATCCGAACAACCCCGACCGCGTCGATGCGCGCGCCGCCGCGTCCCCTCCTGGACCGCCGCGACCGTGACCCGGTTCCGCGGAACCGGGTACGAGCGGCGTCCGCCGGAACCGGCCGGGTCGAGCTGTCACGTTCCCGGCCCGCACCCGGTCTAGGCCGGTGACAACATCACTGCCCGGAGGGACCCATGGCGAACACGAAGGCGCGACGGCCGCTGCGCGCCGGCCTCGTTGTGATCACGGTGACGCAGGGCCTCGCCGGGGCCTGGCAACTGCTGTTGCCCCGCTCGTTCTACGACGACTTCCCGCTGCCGAGCCATCCGTGGGTGGCGATGCTGCCGCCGTACAACGCCCACCTGATGGTCGACACCGGCGCGCAGAACCTGGCCATGGCGGCGATGGCCGGGATGGCGGCGGTCGGGATGCAGCGAGCGCTGGTGCGCGCGGTGCTGGTCGGTTCGGTCATTTTCGGCGCCGCGCATCTGCTCTTCTATGTGTCACACCTGCAACACTTCCCTCCGGCCGACGCGGTCGCGCAGACGGCCGCGCTCGGTGCATGGCTGGCCCTGGTGGCGGCCATGCTGGTCCTCGCGGTCAGGAGATCGGAATGAAGGTGTTCGTCACCGGCGCGACCGGGGCGATCGGCCGGCACGTGGTGCCGGCGCTGATCCGGCACGGCCACACGGTCACCGCGCTCGCCCGCACCCCGGAGAAGGCGGCCGCGCTGAGCGCCCAGGGCGCCAGGGCCGTCGCGGTGTCGCTGTTCGAACGGTCCGCGCTCGCTGAGGCGTTCGCCGGCCACGACGCGGTCGCCAACCTGGCCACCGCCATCCCGCCGACGTCGCGGTTCATGAGCGCCAAGGCGTGGCGGAAGAACGACAGGGTGCGCACCGAGGGCTCTGCGGCGGTGGTGGACGCTGCGCTTGCCTCGGGCGTCGCGGGGCTGGTCCAGGAGTCGGTGAGCATGCTCTACGGCGACGGGGGCGCGGACTGGATCGACGAGGACGCGCCGGTCGACCCGTACCCCCTGGCGCGCTCCAACCTCACCGCCGAGGCGAACGCACGCCGGTTCACCGAGGCCGGCGGCACGGCGGTGGTGCTGCGCTTCGGCCTGTTCTACGGCCCGGGCGCGGCGCACAGCGACCAGATGTTCGCGCAGGCCCGCCGCCATGTCGGCCTGGTCGTCGGCCCGCCGGACGGCTACCTGTCCTCGATCCACCTCGCGGACGCGGCCTCGGCGGTGGTCTCGGCGCTGCGCGCGCCGGCGGGCACGTTCAACGTCGTGGACGACGAACCGCTGACCAAGCGCGAGCATGCCAGGGCGCTCGAGCGCGCCGCCGGCTCCGCCATGTGGCTACGGGTGCCCGGCCGGGCGGCGGCGCTGTTCGGCGAGCGACTCACGTCGCTGTCTCGGTCGCTGCGGGTCAGCAACGCCCGGTTCCGCGCCGCGACCGGCTGGGCACCCCGCTACCCCAGCGCCCGCGAGGGCTGGATGGCCACCGCGGCGACGCTGCGCACAGGGACCGCCCGCACCTCGGTGTAGGGTCTTGCCGTTCGCCCATAACGTCGTTACTATCATCTGTAACACTGTTACGGTGACGAGTGAGGAGACGGGCATGGGCAACACCTACCTCGAGGGCGCTTTCGCTCCGGTGCACGAGGAGCTCACCGTCACCGACCTGGCGGTGACCGGCACCATTCCCGAGTACCTGGACGGGCGCTACCTGCGCAACGGCCCGAACCCGATCTCCGAGGTGGACCCGGCCGTCTACCACTGGTTCGTGGGCGACGGCATGGTGCACGGCGTGCGGCTGCGCGACGGGCAGGCGAAGTGGTATCGCAACCGCTGGATCCGCAGCCCCGAGGCGGCCAGGGTGCTCGGCGAACCGCCCCTGACCGGCCGGCGCAGCGCCCCGCTGGACGCGCCCGGCGCGAACACCAACGTCATCCAGCACGCCGGCCGCACCCTGGCCCTGATCGAGGCCGGCCCGGCGAACTACGAGCTGTCCGACGAGCTGGACACGATCGGCTACTGCGACTTCGACGGCACCTTGCCCGGCGGCTTCACCGCGCACCCCAAGCACGACCCGGAGACCGGCGAGCTGCACGCGGTGTCGTACTACTTCGGGCACGGCAACAAGGTGCAGTACTCGGTGATCGGCACCGACGGCAAGGCCCGCCGGGCGGTGGACATCGAGGTCACCGGCAGCCCGATGATGCACGACTTCTCGCTCACCGAGAAGCACGTGATCTTCTACGACCTCCCGGTCACGTTCGACCCGAACCAGGCGGTGAGGATGTCCGTGCCGCGCCCCCTGCGCACCCCGGCCAAGCTGGTGATGTCCGCGCTGGTCGGCCGGGTGCGGGTGCCGGACCCGGTGAATGCGGCGCTGAACCGCTCGCTGCCGGGCAACAGCGCGATGCCGTACGCCTGGAACCCCCGCTACCCGGCGCGGGTCGGCGTGATGCCCAGGGAGGGCGGCAACGCCGACGTGCGCTGGTTCGACATCGAGCCGTGCTACGTGTTCCACCCGCTCAACGCCTTCGACAGCGACGACGGGGCCGGCGACACCGTGGTGCTCGACGTGGTGCGGCACCCGAAGATGTTCGCCACCGACTTCAACGGCCCCAACGAGGGTCAGCCGACCCTGGATCGCTGGACGGTCGACCTGGCCGACGGCAAGGTCCGCGAGTCCCGGCTGGACGACCACCCGCAGGAGTTCCCCCGGGTCGACGAGCGACTCACCGGCCGCCGGCACCGCTACGGCTACGCGGTGCAGATGAAGGCCGGCACCGGGGCGAACGCCGCCGGCACGCTGCTCAAGCACGACCTGACCGCCGGCCACGCCACCGAACGCTCCTTCGGCCCCGGCCACACCCTCAGCGAGTTCGTGTTCGTACCCAGCGCCCCGGACGCACCCGAGGACGACGGCGTGCTGATGGGCTTCGTGTACGACCGCGCCACCGACCGCAGCGACCTGGCCATCCTGGACGCCCAGACGCTGGAGACGGTGGCCGCCGTACACCTGCCCGCCCGAGTCCCGAACGGCTTCCACGGCAACTGGGCGCCGACCGAGTAGGCCGTGGGTGGCGAGTACGGCCCGGGCCGTACTCGCCACTCACAGGCGCGCCGGCGCGGACGGCTCGCGCAGCCGCAGGGCCAACGCCGCGCACAGCACCGGCAACACGATCAGGCAGCCGAGCATGACCTGGATCGAGCTGGCCTGGGCGATCGCTCCGAGCGCCGGCGCGAACGCCCCGCCCACGCTCACCGCGAGCCCCAGCGTCACCCCGCTGGCGGTGCCGATGCGGCTCGGCAGGTAGTCCTGGCCGAGCGTGATGTGCAGCGAGAACGGCGCGTAGAGCGCCAGCGACGCGAGCCCCACGAACGCGAGCAGCGCGGGGCCCGGCACGAACGCCACCCCGGCCAGCGCCACGGCGGACGCCGCGTACGACACCCGCATGGTGGGCAGCCGCCCCCAGGTCGCGGCCATCCTGCCGCCCAGCCAGGTGCCCACCGCGCCGCCCGCGTACAGCACGAACAGCGCGATCCCGCCCGCCGTGGCGTCCTGCGCCACGCGCTGCTGGACGAACAGCGCGAGGAACGTGCTCAGCCCGACGAACGCGATCGACCGCAGCACGATGACGCCGGTCAGCACGCCGAACGCCGGCCAGTCGTCCGCACCCCTCCGCGCGCCGCCGCGCCCGCCGACCGCCGCCCCCGCCGTAGCCGCGCTGCCCGCCGTGCCCGCTCGCGTTGCCCCGCCGGCCGGGGCCGCTCCCCCCGCGCGCCGGCGCAGCAGCGGCACCGTGACCAGCACCCCGAGCAGCGCCGGGGCCAGCAGCACCGGTGCGGCGGCCAGCCCGCCGAGGACCAGCACCGGCGTGGCGATCACCGGCGCGAACGCGAAGCCGACGTTGCCGCCGAGGGAGAACCAGCTCATCCGCACGTGGTCGCCGCCCGTCACCACTCGCGCCAGCCGCGCCCCCTCCGGGTGGTAGGCCGCGACGCCGATACCGGACAGCGCGATCGCGGCCAGCGCGAGCGGGTACGACCCGGCCGCCCCGACCAGCGCGACGCCGAGCCCGGTGCACACCATCGCGGCCGGCACCAGCCAGCGCATCACCCAGCGGTCCGTGAGCAGGCCGAACACCGGCTGCACCACCGAGGACAGCACGGTGGCCGCCAGCACGAACCCGGACACCGCCACGTAGTCGTAGTGCCGCTCGGCCACCAGGAACGGCACCATCACCGGCACGATCCCCTGGAAGATGTCGACGCATCCGTGGCCGACGGCGAGCAGCACTGTGGGCATGCGTCTGTCGCTCATACCGATCAGCTTCGAACGAGTCCGACGGCGCCGGCTTCCGATAAGCTGCCAACTAATGTCGATTTCCCGCCAGGCCCCGGTGGCCGACTCGGTCGAGCACAAGCCGGTCGCCCGCACCGCGCTGCAGCGGCTGGGCGCCGGGTCAGGGATCGACGCGCACTGGCACGACCAGAACCAGATCGTCTACGCCGCCCGGGGGGTGCTGTCCGTGGCCACCGACGGCGGCCACTGGATCGCCCCGGCGACCAGGGCGATCTGGGTGCCGGCCGGCACCGTGCACGAGCACCGCGCGTACGGCGAGACCGACCTGCACACGATCGGCCTGCCGGCCACCGAGAACCCGCTGCGCCTGGACGCGCCGGCGGTACTCGCGGTCGGCCCGCTGCTCCGCGAGCTGATCATCGGCTACACCCGCGACCCGGAGGACGACGGCCCCGAGCGCCGGCGGCTGCGCGCGGTGCTGCTCGACCAGCTGCGGCACTCCCCGCGCCAACAGATCCGGCTGCCCACGCCGCGCGATCCCCGGCTCGCCTCGGTGTGCGCGCTGCTCGCCGCCGATCCGGCCGACGGCCGCTCGCTGGCCGCGCTCGGCGCCGAGGTCGGGGCCAGCGAGCGCACCCTGTCCCGGCTGTTCGGCACCGAGCTGGGCATGACGTTCCCACGGTGGCGGACCCAGCTGCGGCTGCACCGGGCGCTGATCCTGCTCGCCGAGGGCACCCCGGTCACCACCGTCGCGCACCGCTGCGGGTGGGCCACCGCCAGCGCGTTCATCGACGTGTACCGCCGCACCCTCGGCCACACCCCCGGCCAGGCCCTGCGCGCGTCCTGACCGCCGGCGGGGCCCGCTCAGGGCGGTTCCGCGGAACCGCCTACGCGGACTTTGCGGTGGTCACGGCCTCGGCGGCGGCGGTTTTACCGGTGGCGGTGGCAGGGCGGGAGCGGGCGTGCAGGGTGTCGTGGCGGCTGTAGCCACGGTCGGCGCGCTGCTCGCGGACGATGCGCCGGATCATCCTGGCGCGCTGGGCGTGGCCGAGGCGTTCGGCGACGCGGGTCGCCCCCGGGATGAGCCGGCGGCCGGTCTCGAGCACGAGGTTGGCGGCGGCGGTGGCGACCACGGCGGCCTGGTACGGGCGACTGTCCGGCGCGCCGAGGTGATCGGCATTGGCCTTGCCGAGCACCAGACGGCTGAACGAGCCCAGGTAGTTGGTCAGCGCCTTCCCCGCCAGCGCGGAGCCCTTCCAGCGCGGCGGCAGCAGCACCTGCGGGGTGGCGGCCAGCAGCGCCTGGCCGAGCCGGTGGGAGTCCTGGTCCGGGCGGAACTCGGTGGCGCCCTCCAGCCAGAACAGCCGCCACGCGTCGACCTCGGTGACCGGCAGCAGCTCGGGGTCGACGCCCATCAGGTAGCCGACGTACCGCCAGAGGTGAAAGTTGGCGGCCTTGTCGGCGGCGGAGAACCGCAGCCCGAGCACCCGCGAGCCGAGCAGCAGGACCAGGGAGAACAGCAGCAGCGTGCCGACCAGCTGGACCTGGTTGACCGGCTCGTCCCACTCCTCGCGGTCCCAGTCCGCGCGCCGGGCCATCGCCGCCCGCACGTGCGCGTGCATGATCCGCACCCGCACGGTGTTCTTGAAGCCGTCGCCGTCGCGGTCCAACCCGCCGACGGTGGTGACGTCCACCCACCAGCTCGACGTCTCGGCCAGCCGGCGGGGCGCCATCGTCTCCAGCCCGCCCGTCCGCACCAGCACCTTGTCCGCCCGCGAGGCCAGGTACCCGCCGTAGAGCGCCATGCTCGGCATCACCATCAGCATGCCGACCAGCCCGGTGCGGGTGACCACCCGGCAACCGCGTTCCAGCAGCTCGCGGTCCAGCCAGTACGGCGCCGCGTCGACGTGCGCGAAGAAGTCGGCCAGCGCGCGCGGCGGGTCCGCGACGGTGTCGATGCCGTGCTCCAACGCCTGCTCGAACATCCGCCGCCCGCGACCGCCCGGCAGTTCGCGCATCATGGCGGCCACCGCGTCCGCGAGGGGGTCCCCTGCCGCCGCGAACCTGCGGAACCAGGCCAGCTGCGACGCGGTCGCGCGGACGTCCCCCGGCGCGAACAGCGGAAGCCCGAGCTTCCACGGGTGGCGGGTCATCCAGTCCGGGTGCGGTAGCCGCGGCTCGGTCGGGGTCACGTCGGCCTCCTTATCTGGTGAGAACTGTCACCAACAATTCTGGTGGCAATCATCACCAGATATTCGACCAACGTCAAGTACCGTGCGGCACAATCGCCTGGGATGACCGCGACCCGCCCGTACCGAGGGGCGTCCGCCGACCAGCGGCGGGCCCGGCGCCGGGCCGCGCTGCTCGAGGCAGGCCTGGAGCTGCTGGGCACGCAGGGCTGGGCGGGCACCACGGTGCGCGGGGTCTGCGCCCAGGCCGGGCTGAACGACAGGTACTTCTACGAGAGCTTCCCGGACCTGGACACGCTGCTGGTCGCCGTGTTCGACGACCTCACCGAACGCGGGCAGGCCGCGATCCTGGCCGCCACCGACGCGGTCCCGCCCGAGCTGCGGCTTCGGGTCGACGCGGCGGTCAGCGCCACCGTCGACTTCCTGACCGTCGACCCCCGCCACACCCAGGTTCTGGTGTACGAGATCCAGGCCAGCCCGGTTCTGCGGAACCGCCGCCGGGTGCTGATGCGCGCCCTGGTGGACATCTTCACCGGTCAGTTCCACGAGCTGATCGGTGACGTCACGCTGTCCGAGACCGAGGTCGAGATGACGGCGTTGAGCATGGTCGGCGGCGCCTGGGAGCTGGTGGCGACGTGGCTGCGCGGTGATCTCGAGGTGGACCGCGAGCGTCTGATCGACTTCATCGTGTCCCTGATGCTGACCGCCACCCCCCAGAACGGGCGCAACCCGTCACCCCGGGGATAGGGTCGGTCATCGGGAGTGATCGAGGGTCCCGGAATGCGCCTCGGCATCGGCGAGGGAGAACCCAATGAACGATGTCTCCGCCTGGCAGACGACGATCGGCCTGATCGGGATCGCGGTGTGGGGCGTCATGTGCGGGCTGCCTGCGCTGGTGCTCTACAGCCTGGCCGCCAGGTCAGACAGCGGCGTGATGGCGTGGATCGTCCTCATCGTCGTGTTCCTGGTGTGGTTTCCGCTGGTCACCGCGCTGTGCATCTGGGCGTTCGGCATGCTGATCGGGATCAAGCTGCTCTGACTCGAGCATGGCCAGCAGCGCGGCGGTGGCCGGGGCCGGCGGGCGTTCGGCGGCGGTGACGGCGAGCAGCTCGCGGGAGATGTCCGGCTCGGTACGGATGGCCACCACCCGGTCGGCGCGGCGCACCGACAGCGGCGGCAACAGCGCCGGCCCGAGCCCGTGGCCGACCAGCTCGACCAGTTGCGCGAGCGTGTCCACCTCGCAGCAGACCCGCCTGCGCAGGCCCACCTGGGCGCAGACCTGGTCGATCCGCGCGCGCAGCGCGGAGTCCGCCCGGTACTCCACGAACTCACGCTCCGCGAGCTCGTCGAGCCGGACAACGCGGCGCGCGGCCAGCGGGTCGCCGGCGGGCACCGCGAGCACCAGCGACTCGACGCCGAACGGGATCTCGCGCAGCCGCCTGCCGTCCAGCGGGCGGTCCACGAACGCCAGGTCCAGGTCGCCGTCCAGGGTCATCTGGACCAGGTCGCCGACGCTGGCGTTGCGCAGCCGCAGCGTGACGCCCGGGTAGCGCCCGCGGTACGCGGCCAGCAGCGCGGGCAGGTCCACGATGCCCACCGACTGGATCACGCCGATGTCCAGCCGCCCGCGCAGCACGCCGCGCACCGCGTCCACCGCGTCACGGCCGTCCTGGGTGGCGGCGAGCGCCCGGCGCGCGGCGGGCACCAGCGCGCGGCCCGCCTCGGTCAGCTCCACCCGCCGGCTGCTGCGGATCAGCAGCTCGCTGCCCAGCTCGCGCTCCAGCGCCCGGATCGAGCTGGACAGGCTCGACTGCGCGATGTGCACCCGGCGCGCGGCGCGGGTGAAGTGCCTCTCCTCCACCACCGCGAGGAAATGCTCGAACTGGCGCAGCTCCATAAATCGATGGTATCGATCGCAGCCATAGTTACAATCCGTTGGATAGATTGTCGGGCCGTCGGCACGCTGGTCTTCGTGGGTACTACAGACACGGTTCCCGGCCGGCGCGGGCTGAGCCGGCCGGTGGCGGTCGCGTTCGTCGGCTACACGTTCGGCGTCGCGATGCTGGGCAGCACGCTGCCCACCCCGCTGTACGGGCTCTACCAGCGACAGCTCGGCTTCTCCAACCTCACGACCACGGTCATCTACGCGGTGTACGCGGCCGGGGTGCTCGCCGCGCTGCTGCTGTTCGGCCGGGCCTCGGACGTGCTGGGGCGCCGGCGCGTGCTGCTGGTCGGGCTGGCGGCGGCCGCGCTGTCCGCGCTCGTGTTCACCACCGACGGCGGGCTGGCCACGCTGCTCGCCGGCCGGGTGCTGTCCGGGCTGTCCGCCGGCCTGGTCTCCGGAACCGGCACAGTCGCACTGGTCGAGCTGATCGAGCTCGGCGGGGACGGGCACGGCGGCCGCCACGCGCGGGCGACCATGCTGGCCACGGCGGTGAACATGTTCGGCCTCGGAGCCGGGCCGCTGCTGGCCGGCCTGCTCGCCGAGTACGCCCCCGCGCCGCTGCTGCTGCCGTTCGTGACGCACCTGCTGTTGCTCGTCCCGGCCGCGATCGGGGTGTGGCTCGCGCCGGAGACGGCGCCCGCCCGCGACAGCGGGCACGGAACTCGCGACGGCGGGCGCGGATCGCGCGGCGAGTGGGCACGGCCGCAGCGGCTGGGGGTGCCGGGGCAGGCTCGAGCGGCCTTCCTGCCCTGCGCGATCGCGGTGTTCGCCGCGTTCGCGGTGTTCGGCCTGGTCACCGCCGTCGAGCCGGGCTTCCTCTCGTCGCTGTTGGGGCTGCCCAACCGCGCGCTGGCCGGCGCCATGGTGTTCTCCATGTTCGCCGGATCGGTGCTCGGGCAGGCCGGCTCGACGCGGCTGCCGACGCGGGTGGCGCTGCCCACCGGCTGCCTGGTGCTGGTCGCCGGGCTGGCCGGCATCGCGGTGGCGCTCACGGCCGGGTCGCTGGCGCCGCTGGCGGCCGGCACCGTGGTGGTCGGCGTCGGCCAGGGCGTCTGCTTCCGGGCCGGGATGACGGCGGTCACCTCGGCCAGCCCGCCGGACCGCCGGGCGGAGACGGTGTCCAGCTTCTTCGTGGTGATCTACCTGGGCATCTCGGTGCCGGTGGTGCTGGTCGGGGTCGGCGCGCAGGTGTGGGGACTGCGCACCGCCGGCATCGTGTTCACCGCCGCGGTGGCGGCGCTCGCGCTCACCGCGCTGGCCATCGTGCTGCGCCTGACCGCCCGGCGCGCGGCTACTCCCGCTGCGTTGTGAGCATCCTGGTCAGCCGCTCGGCGCCGCTGTTGAGCCGGGTCAGGAACCCGGTGATCAGCGCCAGCTCGTCCTCGCTGTACTCCGCGAGCAACGCGCGCGTGTCCGCCTCGACCGTCGCGAAGATGCCGCCCAGCTCCTCGTCGTGCCGGCCGGTGGCGACGACCACCACCTTGCGGCGGTCGGCGGGGTCGCGGCGGCGCTCGACGAACCCTCGCCGCTCCAGCCGGTCCAGCACCGCGGTGGTCGCCGACGTGCTCAGCCCGGTGACCTGAGCCAGCCGTCCGGCGGTCAGGCGCGACTCGCTGCGCGCCAGGTCGAGCGCCTTCATGTCGGTCGGCCCGAGCCCGACCCGCTCGGTGACGGCCTGATGGAACATCAGGGTCCGGCCGGCGTGCTCGCGCATCAGGTCCACCAGCCGGTCAACCTGCGTCACACGAGAAACGGTTGACACCCGGCGACTCCTCTCGGTTATTATTTCGATGCATCAAGATATCCGATCAATCGAAGTAATGCTAGCTCCTGAGGGGACGTCACCATGGTGCGAGAAGAGACGGACGTCGTCGTGGTCGGGGCCGGCCTCGGCGGGCTGTCCACCGCGGTGTTCCTGGGCCTGCACGGGGTGCCCGCCCTGGTCGTGGACCGGCACCCGAGCACATCCGTGCAGCCCAAGGCCCGGGGCCAGAACCCCGTGGTCATGGAAGGACTCCGCGCCGCCGGCGTTGACCAGGCGATACTCGACGCGTCCCCGCCCGGCCGGGCCGCGATGACGATCGCGATCTCGCGGAGCATGGCCGGCCCGGTGCTGCACAGCTTCACCGAGGAGATGCCCGACATCACCGCGTACTCCCCGGCCCCGTTCGGCATGGCCAGCCAGGCCAAGGCGGAGGCGGCGCTCGCCGCGCGCGCCAGGGAGCTGGGCGCCCGGGTCAGCTTCAACACCCGCTGCGAGTCGGTCACGCAGGACGCCGACGGCGTGACCGTCACGCTGTGTGACGTCCAGAGCGGACGCGAGCGGGAGGTGCGCGCGCGGTACCTGGTGGCCGCCGACGGCCACAAGGGCGGCCTGCGCGAGCTGGCCGGCATCGGCGCGCACGGGCGGGGCACGTTCGAGCGGACCACCACGGTCCGCTTCCTCGCCGACCTGACCGCGTACGCCGGCCAGGACGCCGTGGTCCTGCACTACATGCAGAACCCCGAGCTCCCCGGCGGCACCGGCGTGATCGTCTCCACCGACAACCCCGGCGAGTGGGTGGCCGGCATGTCAGTCGATCCGGACCGGGACGACGCGGCCACCGCCGGGATCATCCGCACCCTGGTCGGCGTGCCGGACCTCGAACTCGACGTGCTCGACGGCGCGACCTGGGAGTACGCGCACCGGCTCGCCGACCGGTTCCGCACCGGGCGGGTGCTGCTGGTCGGCGACGCCGCGCACCTGATGCCCCCGACCGGGGGCCAGGGCGGCAACACCGCGGTGCTGGACGGCTACCACCTCGGCTGGAAGCTGGCCGCCGTGATCCGAGGCCAGGCCGGCCCCGCGCTGTTGGACAGCCACGACACCGAGCGCCGCCCGTTCGCCGAGGCGGTGTGCGAGTGGCAGGTGGCCAACCTGGTGGTCCGCCAGCGCCCCGACCTGGCCGACGACAGCATCGGCGAGCCGATGGACCCGATCGCGCTGCTGTTCGGCTACGCCTGCCCGGACGGCGCGTTCGTCAAGGAGACCGCACCGGGTGCGCCGGACTCCCTGTTCGACGACCCGAACGACCCGTCGGGCCGGCCGGGCACCCGGGTGCCGCACGCCTGGCTGCGCGGCCCGGGCGGGCCGGTGTCCCCCCGCCAGCTCCTCGGCCCGCACTTCCTGGTCCTCACCGGTGCGCCCGACGGGCTCTCTGCCGCCGAGAAGGCCGCCGCCGAGCTGGACGTCCCGCTGCGCGCGTACTCGGTGCGCGCGGGCGCGGGGGCCGACGCCGGCGCCGGCTCCGGCTCCGGGCCGGGGGCCGGCATCGATGCGGCGATCGGGCCGAACGAGCTGGTCGACCCGGACGGCGGGTGGGCGCGCCGGTCCGGGGTCGGAACGGGAGGCACCGTGCTGGTCCGCCCGGACGGCCTCGTCGCCTGGCGCGGACCGGACCCCGCCGAGCTGGGCGCGGCGCTGCGCGCGGTGCTGCGCCGGTAGCGCCCAAACGGTTCGGAAAACGGACTGGACATACGCACCGGGGAGGTTGCCAGGTAAGGGTTGTTACCTGGCAACCGCGTCCGCGCCCCGGATCATCGTGGAGATGAGCTCCCCGCACGTCCCCGAGCTGCCCGGCCGGCTACAGGCTTGCTACCTGGTCGAACGCGAGCTGTTCGCCTGGTGGGGGGTCGACGATCCTCGCTCGGCGGCCGCCGAGGTCGGGCTGCCCGCCGGCCGGCCGGAACCGCTCTCGATGGCGCTGCCCTCGGTTCCGCGGAACCGCCTCACCGCCCGGCCCGAACCACTCCCGGCGACCCCCGCCGCGGTTCCGCGGAACCGCCTTGACGGCGCCGTGGTCCCGGTCACGGTGCCCGCCGCGCTGGTCGACCCCGACGTGGCGGTGCCGGCGCTGGCGCGGTGGCGGGCGCCGGACGCGAGCGCCTCACTGCGAGCCTGGTCGCGCATTGCGGCCGCGCTCGACTCGGGCGACCCCGCCGGCGAGCTGCCCGGGCTCGCCGCCGCACTCCCGACCGCCGGCCACGCCGCGCTCGCGCTGGACGGGATGACCATCTGGTCCGCCTCGGCCACCGTGACCGCCGCGCGCACCGCCCACCGCGCCGAGCCTGCCCACACCGAAGCCGGCCGGATACACGCCGTGCTGCGGCCCTACCAACGCGCGGGCGTGAGCTGGCTCGCGGCGTCCTCGGCACACGGCGGCGGGGTGCTCGCCGACGAGATGGGCCTCGGCAAGACGGTGCAGGCCATCGCGGTGCTCGCCGGCCGGCGCGCCGATGCTCGTTCCGCTGACGCTGCTCTCGGTGCCGACGCTCGTTCCGCTGACGCTCCTCTCGGTGCCGACGCTCGTTCCGCTGACGCTCCTCTCGGTGCCGATGCTCGTTCCGCTGACGCTGCTCTCGGGAGGCCGCACCTGGTCGTCTGCCCGACCTCGTTGCTGGGCAACTGGGCGCGCGAGCTGGCCCGGTTCGCGCCGGAGCTCGACGTCGTGCGGTACGCCGGGCCGGAGCGCTCACGACTGCTGACCGCGGCGGGCGCCGGCACCGTGGTGCTGACCAGCTACGGCGTGCTCCGGGCCGACGCCAACGCGCTGGGCGGACGGGGCTGGGACGTGGTCGTGCTCGACGAGGCGCAGCAGATCAAGAACCCGGACGCGCGGGCAGCCCGGGCGGCGCGAGCCCTGGACGCGCGGCTGCGGGTGGCCATGACCGGCACCCCGGTGGAGAACCGGCTCGACGAGCTGTGGTCGCTCCTGGCGTTCACCAACCCGGGGCTGCTGGGCACCCGGTCCCGGTTCCGCGGCCGGTTCGCCGTCGCGGTCGAGCAGCGGCGCTCGTCGGCGGCGGCCGCGCGGCTGCACGAGATCGTCGGGCCGCACATCTTGCGCCGGCGCAAGCGCGACGTCGCCCCGGAGCTACCACCCAAGATCGAGACGACGGTGCTCTGCGCGATGACCGACGAGCAGCGGCGGCTGTACCTCGAGAGCCTGGACGAGGCGTTCGACGCCGGCCTCGGCACCGGCATCGGGCGGCGCGGACGGGTGCTGGCCCTGCTCACCCGGCTCAAGCAGATCTGCAACCACCCCGAGCAGGTACGGCCGACGGGCGCGCCGCTGGCCGGCCGCTCCGGCAAGCTGGACCGGGCCACCGAGATCCTCGCCGAGATCCGTGACAACGACCCGGACGACGCCGGCGAGGCCACCGGCGACCGGGCTCTGGTGTTCACCCAGTATCGCGCCACCGGCGAGCTGCTGGCCGGCCATCTCGCCGCCGAGGTCACCGGCCGGCCGGTGCCGTTCCTGCACGGCGGGCTCCCCCCGGCGGCGCGCGAGCGGATGGTCGCCGAGTTCTCCGACGACCCGGACGGCCCGCCGATCCTGGTGCTGAGCCTGCGGGCGGCCGGCTTCGGGCTCAACCTGACCAGGGCCACCCACGTGCTGCACTTCGACCGCTGGTGGAACCCGGCCGTGGAGGACCAGGCCAGCGACCGGGCGCACCGCATCGGCCAGACCTGCACGGTCACCGTGCACACCCTGCTCACCGAACACACCCTGGAGGAGACCATCGCCGAGCTGCACGCCGGCAAGCGCGACCTGGCCGGCGTCGCCACCGGCGAGGTCCGCGCGCCGGAGAACGACCTGGCCCGCCTGTCGGACGAACAGCTGCGCGCCGTGCTCACGAATGGCGAGCGCGGTACTCGCGGGATGCGGCCGCGATGACCGCCTGGGGTCACGACTGGGTGCGGCTGGCCGAGCCCACCAGGATCACCCGCCCGGATCCGAGCCTGCCCAGAGCCCGCTCGCTGACCAGGCGGGACCGGGTGCGCGACATGGAGCTCGGGGCGGGCACGGTGCGCGCCGTGGTGCACGACCGTACCGAGCGCCGGGTCCACATCACGGTGCCGACCTGGGACGACGCGCAGCTCACCGCCGCAAGGGCCGCGCTGGCCGCGTCCGCCGCCCCGGTCACCGGCGACGACCTGCCCGACGCGGTGCACGCCGCGCTCCGCTCCGCCGGCCTGCCGCTCGCGCCCGACCCGGCCACGCTCGGCACCGGCTGCGACTGCGCGCGCCCGAGGGGACGCCCCGACGGCCGTTGCGTACACCTGCTGGCCAGCTACTTCGAGGTGGCCCGCCGGTTGGACGAGCGGCCCCGGCTGGCGCTGCTGCTGCGCGGGCTTGCCGAGGCGCCGGCGGCCGGGACGGCGCGCATCCCGCTCGGACTGATCGATCCTGGAAATTTCTACGGCCCTGGGAATTGAGTCGGGTCGGCTCACGTTTTATGAGCGTGAGGCTCACCAGGAGAGCCGAGATGATCAGGAGGCAAGCATGAGCAACCTTTCCCTGTGGACCCGCCGCGACCCGTTCGCCGAGTTCGACGCCCTGGTACGGCGCGCCTTCACCGGCCCGTTCCCGAGCTGGCCGAACGGCACGAGCTCGTTCGTCCCGGCCGCCGAGGTGGCCAGGGAAGGCGCGGACGCGGTGGTCACCCTGGAGCTGCCCGGGGTCGACGCCGCCAAGGACGTCACCGTCGAGGTGGACGGCGACCAGCTGGTGGTCCGGGGCGAGCGCCGTGACCAGCGGTCCGAGCAGCGCGACGGGCGCAGCCTGCGCGAGGTGCGCTACGGGTCGTTCCGTCGGGCGTTCACGCTGCCGGCGCACGTCACGGCGGACGCGGTGAGCGCGTCCTACGACGCCGGCGTGCTGAGCGTCCGGGTGGCCGGTGCCTACGCGGAGGGCGCGGGCGCGCGCCAGATCCCGGTGGCCACCGACACCCCCGCGGTCGAGGCCGGCGAGCCCGACGGCGGCAAGGACGCCTGAGCCGCGGTCCGCGCGGACGGGGCCATCCCGTCCGCGCGGACACCCGCGTGACACCATGAGAACGGGTTACACAGTTGTGGGCGCAAACACCCATCCGTGCGAACGCTCCCACCCACCTCGGTGAACCCTTTGATTACTTTCCTCGCACTCGTAACACCGACACGCACGCGCGCGACGTCGATGACATGAATCTCGGTGAGCAGAGGGTCACGGGTGACCGCGGATCCGAGGCGGGCGAACGGCGACTTGCCAGCGGCAGCGAGCTGCTGACGGTCGCCGAGGTCTCCACCATGTTGCGAGTGTCGAAGATGACCATCTACCGGATGGTGCACTCCGGGGAGATCCCGCATGTCAGGGTCGGCCGCTCGTTTCGCATCCCGGCCGACGCCGTCCGCCAGATCCTGGGCAGTCGTGAGCTGGGTCAGCCTTGAGCTAGCCCCGAAGAAGAGCCAGTCCCCCGATATGGGCCGCCGGATCGGCCGCCACCCTGCCTAGTCGGCGGTCGATCCCGCGGCCCGGGACTCCACCGGCCCGCCCACCTGACCGCCGCCGTTCCAGCGCTCCTCGATGCGGCCGAACCGCCAGACCGCCAGCGCGACGACCCAGGTGAGCACGAACAACGCCACGATGACGTAGCCGACGTTCTCCAGGTCCAGCGAACCGACCAAGCCCAGCGGACCGCCCGAGTCCGGGTCGACGCCGAGCTTGTCGGCCAGCAACTGGAGCAGCTCGATCACCCCGACGACGAGCGCGACCAGGACGGACAGCGACGTCACCGTGAGGTTGTAGAAGACCTTGCGGACCGGACGCAGGAACGCCCAGCCGTAGGCGGCGGACATGAACACGCCGTCGGCGGTGTCGAGCAGGCACATGCCCGCCGCGAACAGCACCGGCAGGGTCAGGACGGCGTACCAGGGCAGCGAGAACGCGGCCGCGCCGCCGGCGAGCACCAACAGCGAGATCTCGGTGGCCGTGTCGAACCCGAGCCCGAACAGCAGCCCGACCGGGTACATGTGCCACGGCTTGGTGACCGCCCGCATCACCCGCCCCAACAGCACGGCCAGCAGGCCGCGCCCGTTCAGGTGCTTCTCCAGCTCGGCGTCGTCGAGCGGCTCGGTGCGCATCCGCCGGAACACCCGCGCGATGCCGACCAGCGCGTACAGGTTGATCAGCCCGATCAGCACCAGGAACACCCCGGACACCAGGGTGCCGATCAGGCCGGTGGTCTGCTGCAGCTCCGAGGCGCCGTCCTCGACCTGGCCGGCCAGCGCCCTGATGCCGATGCCGACCAGGAAACACAGGCCGAACACGACGCTGGAGTGCCCCAGCGAGAACCAGAACCCGACACCGCGCGCCGGCTTGCCCTCGCCGACCAGCTTCCGGGTGGTGTTGTCGATCGCCGCGATGTGGTCGGCGTCGAAGGCGTGCCGCATGCCCAGCAGGTACGCGGTCAGCCCGAGCCCGATGCCGAACACGCCCGCCGAGCCAAGCTCGTAGTTCATCGGCGCGACCAGGCCGGCAAGCACGCCCCACCCGACCACGTGCAGCAGCACGATGAAGCCCGCCATGCCCGCGATCGCCACCCGGTCCGCACGGTCGAAGCGGACATGCCGAGCGGCGGGCGCCGGAGAGTCGCTCATCCCGATATGGTGCGCCAGCCTCGGCACCGTTGCATAGTCCTGGCAACTGACTAACCGGTGCGATAGCCCGGCGACGAGCCGGCGGGAGCGGCGGCGCCCAGCGTAGGCCGCTCGACGAGCAGCCGCTGGATCGGGCGCAACGCGACCCCGAGCGGGACGAACCTGGCCGCGAGGTCGCGCGCGAACGCGAACGGGCGGCCGCCCCGGAACATCAGCCTGGCCAGCTGGCGGGAGTTCTCCTGGGCGGCCTCGACGCGCGGGCGCTGGTGCGCCTCGTAGTCCCGCAGCGCTACGGATATCCGCTCCCTGCCGGCGGCACTCGGGTGCCCGTCCAGGTGACCGCCCAGGTGACCGTCCAGCACCCACGCCGACTCCATCGCCATGCCCGCGCCGATGCCCGCCGTCGGCAGGAAACCGGCGGCGGCGTCACCGAGCAACGCCACCCGCCCGACCGACCAGGTGGCGGCCCGCCGGTCGACCAGCGACCAGAAGTAGCACTCGTCCGGCTCGGCCCGGTCCAGGACGTCGAGGGCATCACGAACCCGTTGGCCCGGCGAGGCGAACGCGGCGCGGGCGCGGCCGGCGAACCGCCGAGGCCCGACCCGGGTGTCCGCGCGCGGGCCGCACACGATGAACCCGAGCCGGTCCTCCACCGGGTAGGTGCCGATGAACGTCCCGTCGCCCCAGAGCTCCTCGCCGAGATCGTGGTCCCGGTCCGGCGGGAGCCAGCCCACCCAGCCGCCCCAGCCGCTGTCGAAACCGGACACCCCGTCGTCGCCGAGCACCAGGCCACGCGTCGCCGAGTGCAGCCCGTCGGCGGCCACCACCAGGTCGAACTCGCCCGTCACGGCGGCCCCCGAGCCGTCCTCGATCACGGCCCGAACCACGTCGGCGTCCTGCTCGATCGCGCTCACCGTGGCCCGATGGCTGACGGCCGGCCCCGGCGAGCCGAGCACCCCGAGCATGCCGCCGCGGCTGATCCCCCGGTAGTCGCCGAAGCGGGCCAGCAGCCGGCTCATCTGGTACTCCCGCAGCGTCGCACCGGTCCGCCCTCGGATCCGGTACCGGGCCAGGGGGACGCCGCGCCGGGCGTACTCCTCGGTCAGGTCGAGGGCGGCGAGCACCGGGTCGACCAGCGGCATCAGCGCCAGCATGTAACCGGCCCCCGCGTCCGGGCCGGAGCGCTCCAGCACCACCGGATGCAGCCCTCGCCGGCGCAGCAGCCCGGCCAGCGTCAGCCCCGCCACCCCGGCGCCGACGACCAGCACCCGCAGCGGGTCCTCCCGCACGGCTGCCAGCTGATCCGAGACGGGTGTCGACTCCAACACGTCCACTCCTCATACGTCCAACAACAGTGGACCACCCGGTCCACTACTCGACGCTAGCACGGAATTGGACCGGGCGGTCCACTGACGTGCTAGCGTCGGCCGGTGGGATCACGGACGGTGGGAGAGCTGCCGCCCCGGCGACGGCGCGCGCTGTTGGAGTCGGCGGCCAGGGAGTTCGCCGGCGCGGGCTACCAGCGCGCCTCGCTGAACCGGGTCATCCGGGCCAACGGCATGAGCAAGAGCTCCTTCTACCACTACTTCGACTCCAAGGAGGCGCTGTTCGACGCGGTGGTGACGGAGGCGGGCCGGGCGCTGGTCGAGGCCGTCGACCTGCCAGACGCCACCGAGCTGGCCGGCCCCGACTTCTGGGACCGGATCGCGCGGCTGCTGGACCAGCTGCTGGCGCTGGCCGAGCGCGGCGAGCTGTTCACCAGCCTGGGTCGGATGTTCTACCTGCCCGACGCGCCGGCCGGCGAGGACGGGGCGCTGAGCCGGGCCAGGGCCGGGGTGGACGACTGGCTGACCCGGGCGCTGGAGGCCGGGCGTTCGGCCGGGGCGGTGCGCGACGACCTTCCGCCGTCTCTGCAGGCCCGGCTCGCGCTGGCGGTGCTCTGGGCGATGGACGAGTGGTCGGTGACGCACCTGCCCGAGCTGGACGCCGACGAGCTCGGACGGCTGGCGGCCGCGCAGTTGGACGCGATCCGACGGCTGCTGTCCCCGTAACGGCCCCGCTCGACGCTCCGGCGGTGCCCCGGCGTGAGGCGGTTCCGCGGAACCGCCTTGACGGCGCTCCGGTGGCCGGGTCAGCGGCCGGCCACGTCCCGGGTCTGGTCGATCAGGGTGGCCAGGCCGGACCGGACGCGCTCCAGGTCGGCCGCGCAGGCCTGCGCGCTGGCCGGGCCGGTCGGGCTCAGGCGCGAGCCGCAGCCGTCCCGGTCGAAGGCGTCGGCGGCGGACAGCAGCGTCGCCGAGCTGACCCCGACCAGCTCGCCGTTGGGCAGCCCCGCGGCCCCCGCGCGCACCGTTCCCACCGCTGAACGCAGCTCGGCGAGGAACCTGTCACAGTCCGGGTAGACCTGCTCCGCCTTCCCGGTCTGGCACGGGTCCTGGCTGATCAGGTCCAGCTTGGTGACCGCGCTGGCGAGCGCGCCGGAGGCGGCGGCCCGGCTGGTCGGCGCCGGTTTCGAGGCCGGCGTGCTGGTCAGCTCGGGCGAACCGCACCCGGCCAGCACCAGAACCCCGAGCAGCCCGGCCACCACGCCCGGCCGGAGCCGAAGCCCGCGCCGACCGGCCGCCGCGCGCGCCGACGCCCCCGCCGACACTCGCGCCGACACGAGGCCCGCCGCACCCGCCCAGAGTCCCGCCAACACCGCCCCATGATGACCGCCCGCCCACCGGCCGGCACAACCGCCACCCCGAGGTGACCCGGACGGACGCCGTCAGTCCGCCATCCGGCGCGCGGCGGCCTTGAGCCGGACATACTCCACCGTCGGCTCCGGCAGCCGCGCGACCACCGCGTCGACCACCGACCGGTGCCGCTCGGCCGGCAGCCCGTCGAGGACCGCGCCGAGCACCACCGTGCCGAGGTAGGCCTCCAGCTCACCGCCGGGCGCCAACCGGACCGGGTCCGGCGTGAGCGTGACGTCCACGTCGGTGAACCCGGCGACGCAGAGCAGCTCGGCGGTCCGCTCCGCGGTGGCGAAGTTGCACGTCTGGCCGATCCGGGGCAGCCCGAGCCGGTCCAGCGCCGACTCGATGCCGGCCAACTGCCCGGCCCCACCCCACTCCGCGCGCAGCAGCCCTCCCGGGCGCAGCACGCCGGCGACCGAACGAAACACCGCGGCGTGGTCGGGCAGCCAGTGCAGGGTGGCCACCGAGAACACCGCGTCCACCGGCCGGTCGAGCACCAGCGGTTCGGTGAGGTCGGCGCGCAGCACCGTGAGCCGCTGCGGCCCGACCCCGGCCAGCCGGTCCCGCAGCTGGGCGAGCATGGCCGCCGACCCGTCCACCGCGACCACGTGCCCGGTGGGAAGCCGCTCCAGCAGCGCCTCGGTGTCCCGCCCGGTGCCGGCACCCAGGTCGAGCACCCGCTCGTCGCCGGCCAGCGGCAGCGCCGCCAGCACCCCGCGACCCCACCGCTCGTGCGGCAGCGGCTGCGCGTCGTACCGAACGGCATCCCATTCACGTGGACCTCGATGCACAGTCATGCCCCGCAGGCTAGTCCGTCCATCCCGACCCTTGGGCACATTGTCTTAGATACTGAGAAGACATCGGATCCACATTGACCGCGACCCAAGTGTGAGTGTTCAGTCACTCACATGGAACGAGCATTGTCCACGGCCGAGGAGCGGCGCCCCGCCGTGCTGGCGGCGGCGGTGCGGGCGTTCGCGGTGTCGGGCTACCGGGGCACCCCCGTCGCCCGGGTGGCCACCGAGGCCGGCATCTCGCCCGCGTACGTCTTCCGGCTGTTCCCGACCAAGCAGGGGCTGTTCATCGCCGCCGTGCACGCCTGTTTCGACAGGATCCTGGACGCCCTGGCGACGAGGGCGGACGCCCTGCCGTCGACGGCGCCCGCCCCGGAGGTCCTCTCGTCGATGGCCGACGCCTACGCCGCACTCATCGCCGACCGCACACTGCTCGCGCTACAGGTGCACGCGCTGGCGGCCGCCGACGAGCCGGAGATCCAACGCGCGCTGCGCGCCGAGCACGCACGCCTGGTGCGCTACGTCGCCGACCGGTCGCGTGCGCCGCTGCCGGCCGTCCAGAACTTCTTCGCCCGGGGCCAGCTCTGCCACCTGGTGACGGTGCTGGGCATCGAGTCCGTCGACGAGGAGTGGGCGGGCTACCTGAACGAGGGCATCCGCCACTACCCCGCCGAAGCCCGCGACAACGACGGCAACGACCGGGGAGGACACGATGACCGCTGACGACACGGTGCTGGTGACCGGCGCGACCGGCAACACCGGCCGCGAGCTGGTGGAGCTGCTGCACGGCCGTGACGTGCGGATACGCGTGATGGTGCGGTCCGAGGCGGCCCAGGGGCGGTTCCGCGGAACCGCGGTCGAGGCAGCGGTGGCCGACTTCGACGACCCGGACGCGGTGGCCGCCGCGCTGGCCGGCGTCTCGCGCGCGTACCTCGTCACGCCCTCCTCCGAGCGCGCCCAGGCCCAGCAGGAGCGGTTCGCCGAGCTCGCCGCGCGGGCCGGCGTGACGCACTTGGTCAAGCTCTCCCAACTGGCCGCCGACGAGGACTCGCCGGTGCGGTTCCTGCGCTACCACTCGGCCGTCGAGCGGCGGATCCGCGAGCTGGGCATCGGGTTCACCTTCCTGCGGCCCAACCTGTACTTCCAGGGGATGTTCGCGCTGGCCGGCCTGATCCGCGAGCAGGGGAAGATCTTCGCCCCGATCGGCGACGCCAGGGTCAGCGCGGTGGACGTCCGGGACATCGCGGCGGTGGCCGCCGCCGCGCTCACCGAGCCCGGGCACGAGGGCGCCACGTACACCATCACCGGACCGGCCGCGATCACGCACGCCGAGATCGCCGAGGCCATCGGCGCCGCCGTGGGCCGCGAGGTGAGCTTCGCCGACATCCCGCCGGACGCCTTCGCCGCCAGCCTGCGCGGCGCCGGCATGCCGGACTGGCAGGTCGACGGGCTGATCGAGGACTACGCGCACTACAGCCGTGGCGAGGCCGCCGCCGTGACCCCGGCCGTCGCCGAGGTGACCGGCCACGCCCCGCGAACGGTGGCCGAGTTCGCCCGTGACCACGCGGAGGTCTTCCGCTGATCGTCGGTGATGCTAGATTGCTAGCACCAACATGACGAGCACGAAAGGAATCCGGCCATGGCGATCACCGGCGTCCACGCCCTGATCTACTCCTCCGAGTTCGAGGCGCTCCGCGCGGTGCTGCGGGACACCCTGGGCTGGCGTCACGTCGAGGACGAACCGGGGTGGCTCATCTTCGCCATGCCGCCGGCCGAGGTCGCCGTGCACCCCGCCGACGGCCCCGGGTACCAGCTCTCGCTAATGTGCGACGACCTGGAGTCGACGGTGGACGAGCTGGCCGCCAAGGGCGTCCGCACCACGGGGCCGCCCGAGGAGGAGAGCTGGGGAAGGCTGGTCCGGCTGGCGCTGCCCGGCGACGTCGAGATGATGTTGTACCAGCCGAAGCACACCACCGCGGTCTGAGATCCGCCGGACCGTTCGCCGAGGGCTCAATCCGGCGGATCGGCGCCCCGGCGGCGGTAACGTCGCGCCGATGCGAGTTCTGGTTGTGGGCGGGACGTGGTTCGTGGGCCGGCGCATGGTGGAGCGGCTGCACGAACGCGGCGATCAGGTGCTGGCCGTGCACCGGGGCCGGTCGACCCCGGACGACTGGGTGCCGGTGCGGCACCTGATCACCGACCGGGCCCGGCTCGCCAACCACGCCGGCGAGATCGCGGACTTCGCCCCGGACTCCGTGGTGGACACCGCCCCGCTGACCGGCGCGCAGGTCGACGCCGTCACCCCGGCGCTGCCCGAGGTGCCCACGGTGGCGCTGTCCAGCCAGGACGTCTACGCCGCGTTCACCGGCCTGCGCACCGGCCGCGAGCTCTCCCCGCTGCCGATCACCGAGGACTCCGAGGTCAGGGCCGAGCGCTACCCGTACCGGGGCGCCGGGATCTCCACGCCGAAGCTCGACATACCCGACGACTACGAGAAGCTGGACGTCGAGGAGCGCTGGCTGGCCCGGGGCGCCGTGGTGCTGCGGCTGCCGGTGGTGTACGGGCCGCACGACTGGCAGCGCCGCGAGGAGCCGCTGTTGCGGCGGGTACGGGCGGGGCGGCGGCGCATCCCGGTCGGGGCCGCGAACCTCCTCTGGACCAGGGGGTACGTCGACGACATGGCCTCCGGCGTGCTCGCCGCGCTGGACAGCAGGGTCGCCGACGGCCAGGCGGTCAACCTCGGCGAGGCGCGCACCTGGTCGGTCCGGACCTGGTTCGAGCAGATCCTGCGGGCAGCCGGGTCGGACGCCGAGCTGGTCACCGTGCCGGACCGCGCGCTGCCCGCCGACCTTGCGCTGAGCGCCACGCCCGCGCAGCACCTGCTGGTGTCCTCGGCGCGGGCGCGGCGGCTGCTCGGCTGGCGGCCCGGCGACCCGGCGGAACGGGTGGCCGAGTCGGTGCGCTGGCACCTCGCGCACCCGCCGCCCGAGCCGACCTGGACCGACGTTGACGCGGCCGCCGACGACGACGCGCTCGCCCAGGTTGGTCAGTAGTCTCAGGCCTCGGACAGCGCCTGCCGGACCAGGCCCGTCGGCGACAGCACGCCCCTGACGATGGCCAGCGCGTCCGCCCGCTCCCGGTCGCCGTGCCGGTGGGCGTCCAGCACCTGCGCGGCCGGCACCGCGAGGTCCTCCAGCGCGCGCACGCACCGGTAGTAGGCCATCCGCTCGGGGTTGACCTCCACCGGTCCGTAACCGTCCATGAACCGGCCCAGCTCCTCGGGGCCGACCAGCGCGAAGTACAGCACGCCGCCGAAGACGAACATGAGGTCCCGCTCGCGCGGGGCGAGCACCGCGTCGTCCCAGTCGATCAGCCAGACCCGCCCGTGCGGCCCGAGCAGCAGGTTGCCCAGGTGCGGATCGCCGTGGCAGACCACGCCGGGCGCCCACCCCGCGCTCAGCCGCTCGCCCAGCGCGTCGGCCCGTTCCAGCACCGAGGACACCAAACCGGCCGCACCCCGCCACTCCCGGGCCAGGTCCGCGACGAGCCGGTCGCCGCCCCCAAGCCCGAGCCCGCCCAGCCGCGCGTCCAGCGACCGCACCGCGAACTCCCACCGCTCGTGATCGTGCTCCTCGCGCGGCAGGTCCGTGGCCATCGCGTCGGTCACCTTGGTCGCGTGCGCCCGCGCCAGCAGCCGCCCGAACGACACCCAGTGCTCGGCCGCCATCCCCGATTCGAGCGCCGGCCGGCCGGACACCCACGGCGACACGGACAGCCGCCGTCCCTCGCGCTCGCTGTACAACCGCCCGTCCCTGGTCCGCACCGGCCCCACCACGCCCGGCACGCCGTGCTCCGCGAGGTGCGCGGACACCACCAACCCGGCCGCCGTACCACCCCCGGTCAGCTTCACCGCGTACCGCGCGCCGTCCTCACCGTCCCCGCGCCACAGCAGCGCGGCCTCGTCCGCGCCGTCGCGCACCTCCGCGACCGAGCCCAGGTCGAGCCCGAAGTCCTCACCGACCCATCGGACCACCCGCGCCGCCAGCTCGTCGTTCACACATCACACGATGACAGCCCATCGGCTGATCTCCGTGCCATACCGCCCGCTCGCAAGCACACTGGGCAGCGTGAGCCCACAACGCGAAGCGGCGAGGCAGGTGTCACAGTGAGCTCTGACAGCCCAGCCAAGGACGCACCGAACGAGCAGCTCCCCGAGCCCCCCAAGGGCCTGACCGGCAAGGCGCTCAGGGCCGCGGTGGAGCGCGCGCTGCGGGTGCAGCAGCCCCTGGTCGCGTCCCACGTCGCCAAGATCCGGCGGGACAAGCCCAACGCCACGCCCGCCGAGGTGATCGCCGGCCTGGACAAGCAGTACCTGCTGGCCGCGGGCGGCCTCGGCGCGGCCGCCGGCGGGGCGGCGTTCCTGCCCGGCATCGGCACCGTCGCGTCGCTGGGCACCGCCGCGGCCGAGGCCGTCGCCGCGCTGGACGCCTCGGTGCTCTACACCCTCGCCGTGGCCGAGGTGCACGGACAACCGATGCGCGACGTGGAGCACCGCCGCGCGCTGGTGCTCGCGATCGTCCTTGGCGAGGGCGGTGCGCAGCTCATGCGCAAGGTCACCGGCCGCTCCACGAACTGGGCGCAGGGACTGGCCGACGCGGTGCCGCTGCCCAAGCTCGGGCCGGTGAACCAGATCCTGGTGCGCTGGTTCATCAAGCGGTTCGCCGTCCGCCAGGGCGCGCTGGCGCTGGGCAGGGCGCTGCCGCTGGGCGCGGGCGCGCTGATCGGCGCGACCGGCAACCTGGCCATCGCGAAGGGCGTCATCCGCTCGGCCGAACGGGCGTTCGGCCCGCCTCCGGCTCGCTGGCCGGATCCCGAGCCGGAGCCCGCGCCCGCCGACGCCGCGATCGAACCCTGACCGTCCTCAGGTCGCGTTCAGCGCCGCCCGGACCCGCGCGCGCAGCCAGGCGTGCGCGCGGTCACCGTCATAGCGCTGGTGCCAGGCCATGGTCGCCGGGATCGGGATGTGCTCGAGCGGGAGCTCCAGCGCGCGCAGCGGCAGCGTGTCCAGCACCGGCCTGGTCATCCGTTCGGGCACGGTGACGAACAGCTCGCCGTGCCGGATCGTGTGGAACGCGGCGGTCGCGGTGGCCACGGCGGCCACCACCCTGCGCTCCAGGCCGCGCGCCCGCAGCAGCTCGTCGATCGGGTCCCGCAGCCGCCCCCGCCGGGACACGATGATGTGCTCCCCGGCGGTGTAGCGCTCCAGGCTCAGCCCGGCCTCGACCGCCGGGTGGTCGTCCCGGACGACGACGGCCAGCCGGTCGTGCAGCACGGTGTCGTGCGAGATGTCCGGCGACGCCGGCGGCCCCGACGCGATCTCCAGGTCGACCCGGCCGTGGCGCAGGTCGCTGGTGTCGACGCTGGCCTCGGCGAGCAGGCGCAACCGCACCCCGGGCGCCTGCGCTCCGACCGAGGCCAGCAGCGCGGGCCCGATGGCCGTGGCGATGGTGTCGTGGCAGGTCAGCGTGAAGGTCCGGTCCAGCGTGGTCAGGTCGATGTCGCGCTCGGGCGCCAGCACCACCTGCGCCTGCTGCACCAGGGCATGCACCCGTTCCCGGACCGCGAGCGCGCGCGGCGTCGGCGTCATCGTCCGCCCGGTGCGCACCAGGATCTGGTCATCCATGGCGCGCCGGATCCGGCCCAGCGCCCTGCTCATGGCCGGCGCCGTCAGGTGCAGGCGCTGCGCGGCGCCGGCCACGCTGCCCTCCTCCAACAACGCGTCCAGCGCGACCAGCAGGTTCATATCCAGTTGCACACGAGTAATCCTAGACGTACCAAACATGCACTGGACGTCATGTTTTCCCGTTCCTAACCTCGAACTCGGTCCACCGATCCCCCTTCTACCTGGAAGGACAGCCATGTCCACGATGTTGACCGAGCTACTGACCGAGGTCACCACCGCCGTCCAGGCCGCCGGCGCCCTGGTGCGCCAGCGCTTCACCCGCGACGCCCGCCCGAACTCCCTCGAGGATGTCCTCGCCGCGCTGCGCGCCAACGACGAGGCGTCCCTGTCGCTGCTGCGCGAGCCGTTGCGCACCGCCCGCCCCGCCGCCGGCTGGATCGACGACGAACTGGAGACCGGCGCGCTCCCGGACGGCGAGTGGTGGGTGGCCGACCCGGTGGAGGGCAACATCAACCACGTGCACGGCCTGACCGACTGGTCGGTGACCGCCACCCTGGTCCGCGACAACCGCCCCGTCCTGACCGCCGTGCACCTCCCGCTCGCCGGCGACACCTACACCGCGTCCGCCGGCGGCGGAGCGTTCCTCAACGGCGCCCCGCTGCGCCCGTCGGCCAAGACCCGGCTGGACGGCGCGTACGTCGGCACCGGCCAGGCCCGCCCCGGCGACGACCCCGCCACCCTGCGGCGCCTGACCCGCTCGCTGTCCGCGATGCTCGACGCCGCCCTGGTCACCCGCTCATCGGTGCCGGCCACGCTGCAGCTCATCGAGGTCGCCGCCGGCCGGATGGACGTGTTCTGGCAGCACAGCGACGTACGCTCCGGCCTGCTCGCCGGCGCCCTGCTGGTCGCCGAGGCCGGCGGCACGGTCACCGACACCCGAGGCAACCCCTGGACCCCCGCCAGCCCCGACCTCCTGGCCGCCGCCCCCGGCCTGCACCGCGCCGCCGTCGACGTCCTCTCCGCCGCGAACGGAGCGGGCGAATGACCCGGGCGCTGGTCGCCGGCGGCGGCATCGTCGGCCTGACCACCGCGCTGGCCCTTCGCCGCGTCGGCCTGGACGTGACGGTCGTCGAACAGGCCCCCGAGATCCGGTCCACCGGAACCTCCCTGGGCCTGTGGCGCAACGCCCTGGCCGTCTTCTCCGACCTCGGCATCGCCGACCGGATCCGCGCCGTCGGCCGCCCCGCCTCGATGTACTTCCACGACGCCGCCGGCCGCCTCCTGGAGACCCCCGAGCACGGCCCCGCCGACCACGACTACTTCCTGGCCAACCGCCCCCTGCTCAACGACGTGCTGGCCGACGCCGTGGGCCGCGCCCACATCCGCCTGTCCACCCGCGTCGCCGCCTACACCGAGACCGCCGACTCCGTGACCGTCCACTTCTCCGACGGCTCCGCCGACACCTTCGACCTGCTCGTAGGCGCCGACGGCCTGCACTCCGCCGTCCGCACCCACCTGATCCCCTCCGCGATGCCCCGCCCGCACCCCGGCCACCACACCTGGCGGGGACTCCTCCCACCCGGCGCCGCCGATGTGACCGGCGCCGCCATGACCGTCGGCCACCACCGCTGCCGAGGCGGCTACGCCCGCACCCACGACGGCGGCGCCTACTGGCTGGTCTCCCAGCTCGGCTCCCCCACCCCCACCGCCGGCGCCAAGTCCGAAGCCCTCACCCGCGCCGAGCACCTCAACGACAACGGCTGGAACGACCAGCTCCTCACCGTGATCGCCGCCACCCCCGACGACCAGGTCCTGCACAACCCGATCACCATCGTCCCGCCCCTACCCCGCTGGACCTCCCACCGCGTCGCCCTGGCCGGAGACGCCGCCCACGCCATGTCCCCCCACATCACCGCCGGCGCCTCCCTGGGCATCCAGGACGCCGCCGCCCTGTCGCACCACCTCGCCGCCCACCCCGACATGCCCCAAGCCCTGGCCGCCTACGAATCCGACCGCATCCCCCACTACGCCCGCGTCCGCACCCTCTCCGACGCCGTCGAGCACTACCGCACCCCCGCCGAGTTCGCCCACCGCTACGCCGCCTTCACCCACTGGATGATCAACTCGACGTGACGCCCTCGGTGCGAGACTCGGTACGTGTGCGACCAACCAGCACAGTTCGCCGACCAGCCGGCAACCGATCCGGCGCTGCGCAGGACGCTGGCGGCCGCCGGGTTGCCGGCAACAGGGCGCTTTCTTCCCAAGGCCGGCTGGGTGAGCCGCGTGTGGGTCGGTGACGAGTACGTCGTACGGCTGAACAACAACGGACAGTTCCGCGGGGCGTATCGCCACGAGGCAACTGTCGTCAACCTGCTCGTCGGCAGCGAGGTCCCACATGCCCGGATGCTTGCCCACGGCGACGGCCCGGACGGGCCGTGGTACATCTCCGAACGCCTGCCCGGCCGAACCCTGTACGAGGCATGGCCGGCGGCGGACTCGCACACGCGCCGATCAATCATCGAGAGCCTCGGCCGTGCGTTGCGCGCACTTCACCGCGTTCCTGCCCCGGCCGACCTGCTGCCGCCCTGGCTGGCCGACGCGCTCCGCGGCACACCGTGGCCCGCGTTCCACCCACCCGTGGTGAGTGCGGCGCTCCAGCAGGTCGAGGCCGCGCGGCGACTGCCCAATCACGACTCACGTCTGCTCGCGAACGTCGCCGACTGGATCCAGGAGCGGTTGGCGTTGTTCGCTGCCGACGAACCCGTCCTCGTCCATGGTGATGTGCACGGATCCAACGTGATCGTCGACCAAGGACGCGTCACCGGTCTCATCGACTTCGCGGAGGCGTTGGCTCAACCAGCGGATGTCGAGCTCGACACCATCCTGCGCTGGTGCGCGAAAGCGCGAGAGTACCCACCCACACCCGACGAACGAGGGCTCGACGAAACCACACTCACAGAGGTCCCCGGATGGCTGCGCGGCGCGTATCCGGAGCTGTTCGAGCGCGAGCAGCTGCGCGAACGGTTGAACTTCTATGACATGTATGTGGAGCTCGCGCTGTACGCACACCACCCCCTGCCCGACACACGCGAAGCGGCGCGGGACCGCATCGCCCTCCTGCTTTCCGGCCATAACCATCTGGATGGACTCGCCTGGTAGGTCCGCCGCCGGTGCGGGGCTCAGCGCGAGCCGGCCGGAACCCGCCCCCGGACCGTGACCAACGTAAACGCGGCCGCACCCGCGGCGGTCGCGGCGAGCAGCAGGTAACCGAGCGCATACCCGCCGAGCGCGCCGTACACCAAACCCATGACCAGCGGCGGAAAGAACCCACCCAGCCCGCCGGCGGCCCCGACCACGCCGGTCACCGCACCCACCCGCTCCGGCTCCACCAGCTGCGCGACCAGGGCGAACACCGCCCCGGTGCCCGCACCCAAAGCGGCCGCCATACCCAAGAACACCAGCGTCCCGACCGGAATCAGCGGTAACCGGAACGCCGCGACCACCGCCAACCCCGCCACCGCCAGGTACGAGTACCCGAGCACCCGCACCGGCCCGAACCGATCGGACAGCCACCCTCCGGTCGGCCGCATCACCACGGCCAGCAGCACGAACCCCGCGGTGCGCAACGCGGCATCGCCTCGCGCCAGGTGATAAGCGATCACCAGATACGTCGGCAGGTACACGCTGAACGCCACGAACCCGCCGAAGGACACCGCGTACAGGAACGACATCTGCCAGGTGACCCGCATCCGCACGGTCGCGGCCAGCCCGCCGAGCACGCCGCCGGACGCCACCGCGCGCCCCGGCCGGTCCCGCAGCAACCCGGCCGCCACCCCCGCGTACACCAACAGCACGACCGCCACCAGGTCGAACGGGAAGCTCGGCGCCACCGCCGCCGCGAGCTGCACGGTGGAGAACGCCGAGATCGCCGTGCCACCCATGCCGGCGCCGAAGATGCCCAGCGCGAGCCCGCGCCGCTCCGGCGGGTACCAGGAGTTCACGAACGGCACCCCGATGGCGAACGTGGTGCCGCCCAGGCCGAGGAAGAACCCGCCGACCAGGTACCCGGCCAGTGACTGGGCGAAGTGGCCGAGGTAGAGCACCGGCAGCACGGTCAGCAGCGCCACGATCGGGAACATCCGGCGAGCACCCAGCCGGTCGGTGAGCGCGCCGACGGGTATCCGGCCCAACGACCCGACGATCACCGGGACGGCCACCACCAGCGACTGCTCGAACGCGCTGAGCGAGAGCTGCTGGCGCAGCGCCTCACCCAGCGGGGACAGCAGCGCCCACGCCCAGAACGTCAGGGCGAACCCGACGGTCGCCAGCGCGAGCATCGGCGCCGGCCCGGCGGCCCCTCGTCGACTGTCCCCGGCCACGTTCCCTCCCAGGTCACCAGTGTTATACCGCGAGCATGCGACAGGGAGGGCAAAGGTGACTCGGCCGTGTGGACCTTGGTCATCAGTGTGGACGGCAGGTCTTGCCCGGACGGGACGGGCGGAGTAACTCTGGCGGCGGTCAGAGACGGGAGCCCTGATGCCCAAGCACCGGCAGCGACATCGGCACACCGGTGGGCGGCTGGACGGGCCCGCGGCCGACGCCCTGCTCCAGACCGGGCGTTTCTTCACCCGCCGGGAGACCAGCGAAGACCTGCGCGCGGAGTTCCTGAGCGGCGGCCGGGACGGCGACGTGTTCTATCGGGACCGGTGGAGCCACGACAAGGTGGTGCGGTCCACGCACGGGGTGAACTGCACGGGCTCGTGCTCGTGGAAGGTCTACGTCAAGGACGGGATCATCACCTGGGAGACGCAGCAGACCGACTACCCGTCGGCCGGCCCGGACTCCCCGGAGTACGAGCCGCGCGGCTGCCCGCGCGGGGCGGCGTTCTCCTGGTACACCTACTCGCCCACCCGGGTGCGCTACCCGTACGCCCGGGGCGTGCTGCTGGACATGTACCGGGACGCCCGCAAGCGGCTCGGTGACCCGGTCGCGGCCTGGGCGGAGGTCACCGGCGACCAGGAGAAGCGCCGCCGCTACCAGCAGGCGCGCGGCAAGGGCGGGCACGTGCGGGTGTCCTGGGACGAGGCCGTGGAGATCGTCGCCGCCGCGCACGTGCACACGATCAAGGAGTACGGGCCGGACCGGATCGCCGGGTTCTCCCCGATCCCGGCCATGTCGATGGTGTCGCACGCGGTCGGGTCGCGGTTCATCGAGCTGGTCGGCGGCGCGATGACGTCGTTCTACGACTGGTACGCAGACCTGCCGGTGGCGTCCCCGCAGGTGTTCGGCGACCAGACCGACGTGCCGGAGTCCGGCGACTGGTGGAACGCCACCTACCTGCTCATGTGGGGCTCGAACGTGCCGATCACCCGCACCCCGGACGCGCACTGGATGGCCGAGGCCCGCTACCGGGGGCAGAAGGTCGTGGTGGTGTCCCCCGACTACGCGGACAACACCAAGTTCGCCGACACCTGGCTGCCGGCGCAGCCGGGTACGGACGGCGCGCTCGCGATGGCGATGGGCCACGTGATCCTGAAGGAGTTCTTCGTCGAGCGCACCGTGCCGTTCTTCGTCGACTTCGTCCGGCGCTACACCGACCTGCCGTTCCTGGTGAGCCTGGAGGAGAAGGACGGGGCGTACGTCCCCGGCAGGTTCCTCACCGCCGTCGACCTCGGCGACACCTCCGAGGGCGCCGCCTTCCAGACAGTGCTCATCGACGAGCATTCCGGCGAACCCGTCGTCCCGAACGGCTCGCTGGGCTTCCGGCACACCGAGACCGGGGCCGGCCGGTGGAACCTCGAGCTGGGCGAGGTGACACCGCGGCTCACCCTGCACGGGAGCGACGAGGCCGTCGAGGTGCTGCTGCCCCGGTTCGACGCCGCCGACGGCCACGGCGAGGTGCTGCGCAGGGGCGTCCCGGTCCGCCGGATCAGGAGCACGCCGGTGACCACCGTGTTCGACCTGATGCTGGCCCAGTACGGGGTTCACCGCGACGGCCTGCCGGGCGACTGGCCGACGGGCTACGACGACCCGTCCGAGCCGTACACCCCGGCCTGGCAGGAGCCGATCACCTCGGTCCCGGCCGGGCTGGCCGCGAAGGTGGCGCGCGAGCTGGCCGCCAACGCCGAGGAGTCTCGCGGCCGCAGCATGATCATCATGGGCGCGGGCATCTGCCAGTGGTTCCACGGCGACGCCACCTACCGCGCGGTGCTGGCGCTGCTCATGCTCACCGGCTCGATGGGACGCAACGGCGGCGGCTGGGCGCACTACGTGGGCCAGGAGAAGTGCCGCCCGCTCACCGGCTGGACGACCATGGCGATGGCCACCGACTGGCAGCGCCCGCCCCGGCAGATGATCGGCACCGCGTACTGGTACACCCACACCGACCAGTGGCGATACGACGGCTACCGCGCCGACGCGCTGGCCTCACCGCTCGGCGCCGGCCACCTGGCGGGCATGCACACCATGGACACGATCGCGCTGTCCACGCGGTTGGGCTGGATGCCGTCCTACCCGCAGTTCGACCGCAACCCGCTGAACGTGGCCGACGAGGCGACGGTGGCCGGCCGCGACGGCGCCGAGTACACCGCCGAACAGCTCCGGGACGGCAAGCTGAAGTTCGCCATCGAGGACCCGGACGCCCCGGAGAACTGGCCGCGCTGCCTGACGCTGTGGCGGGCGAACCTGCTCGGCTCCTCGGCCAAGGGCGACGAGTACTTCCTCAAGCACCTGCTCGGCACCCACCACAACCTGCGCGCCGAGCAGACCCCGGAGGACCGCCGCCCCCGCGACGTGACCTGGCGCGAGGGCGACCCGCCGATCGGGAAGCTGGACCTGCTGCTGTCCCTGGACTTCCGGATGACCAGCTCCACGCTGCTGTCCGACGTGGTGCTCCCGGCCGCCACCTGGTACGAGAAACACGACCTGAACACCACCGACATGCACCCGTTCGTGCACGCCTTCAACCCGGCGATCGACCCGCCGTTCCAGGCCCGCACCGACTTCGACGCCTTCCACGCCATCGCGCGGCGGTTCTCCGAGCTGGCCCGCATCCACCTCGGTAAGCGCCATGACGTGGTCGCCGTGCCGCTGCAGCACGACACCCCCGGCGAGACCGCCCAACCCGGCGGCCGCGTCCGGGACTGGAGGGCCGGCGAAGTACCGCCCGTACCGGGCAGGACGATGCCGAACTTCGTGGTCGTCGAGCGCGACTACCCCGCCGTGGCGGAGAAGATGGCCGCCATCGGCCCGCTGCTGGACACGCTCGGGATGACCACCAAGGCCGTCACCTACCGCCCCGACCGGGAGCTCATCGAGCTGGGCGCCCGCAACGGCGTGATGCTCGGCGGCGCCTCGGACGGCCGGCCCGCCATCGACACCGACGCCAAGCTCGCCGAGGCCATCCTCGCGCTGTCGGCCACGACGAACGGGCGGCTGGCCGTCCAGGGTTTCCGCGAGCTGGAGCGGCGTACCGGCGTGCGCCTCGCCGACCTGGCCGAGGGCAGCGAGGAGCGGCGGATCACCTTCGCCGACACCCAGGCCAGGCCGGTGCCCGTGATCACCAGCCCGGAGTGGTCCGGCTCGGAGACCGGCGGGCGCCGCTACGCCCCGTTCACGGTGAACGTCGAGCGTGGCAAGCCGTGGCACACCCTGACCGGGCGGATGCACTTCCTGCTCGACCACGACTGGATGCACGAGCTGGGCGAGGCGCTGCCCACCTACCGCGCCCCGCTGGACATGCACCGGCTGTTCGGCGAGCCGGTGCTGGGCGACACGGCCGCCTCCGTCACCGTGCGGTACCTGACGCCGCACTCCAAGTGGTCGATCCACTCGGAGTACCAGGACAACCTGTTCATGCTCTCGCTGTCCAGGGGCGGGCCGGTGGTGTGGATCAGCGAACCGGATGCGATCACGATCGGGGTGGCGGACAACGACTGGGTGGAGGCGGTCAACCGCAACGGCGTGCTGGTCGCCCGCGCCGTCGTCACCCACCGGCTGCCGGCCGGCACGGTGTTCGTCTACCACGCCCAGGAGCGGGTGGTGAACGTGCCGAAGTCCGAGACCACCGGCCGCCGGGGCGGCATCCACAACTCGCTGACCCGGATCCTGGTCAAGCCCACGCACCTGATCGGCGGCTACGCGCAGCTGTCGTTCGCGTTCAACTACCTCGGCCCGACCGGCAACCAGCGTGACGAGGTCACCGTGATCCGCCGCCGCGCCAACCAGCGGGTGGAGTACTGACATGAGAGTCATGGCGCAGATGGCCATGGTGATGAACCTGGACAAGTGCATCGGCTGCCACACCTGCTCGGTGACCTGCAAGCAGGCGTGGACCAACCGGGCGGGCGTGGAGTACGTCTGGTTCAACAACGTGGAGACCCGGCCCGGCCAGGGCTACCCCCGGCGCTACCAGGACCAGGAACGCTGGCGCGGCGGCTGGGTGCGCAACCGGCGCGGCCGGCTGTCGCTGCGCGCCGGGGGCCGCCTCCGCAAGCTGTTGTCGATCTTCGCGAACCCGGTGCTGCCGAACATCCGGGACTACTACGAGCCGTGGACCTACGACTACGAGACGCTCACCGAGGCCCCGCTCGGCGACGACTTCCCGGTCGCGCAGCCGAAGTCGCTGCTCACCGGCGAGCCGATGGACGTGCGCTGGAGCGCGAACTGGGACGACGACCTGGGGGGCGCGCCCGAGCACGGACCGAGCGACCCCATCGTGGAGCGCATCCGCCGCGAGTCCGAGGACAAGGTCAGGTTCGAGTACGAGCGGGCGTTCATGTTCTTCCTGCCGCGCATCTGCGAGCACTGCCTCAACCCGTCGTGCGTGGCGTCCTGCCCGTCCGGGGCGATGTACAAGCGTTCCGAGGACGGCATCGTGCTGGTCGACCAGGACCGCTGCCGGGGCTGGCGGATGTGCGTGACCGGATGCCCGTACAAGAAGGTCTACTTCAACCACCGCACCGGCAAGGCCGAGAAGTGCACGTTCTGCTACCCCCGGGTGGAGGTCGGCCTGCCCACCGTCTGCTCGGAGACCTGCGTGGGCCGGCTGCGCTACCTCGGGCTGGTGCTCTACGACGCCGACCGGGTCACCGAGGCCGCCTCGGTGGAGTCCGAGCGCGACCTGTACCGGGCACAGCTGGACCTGCTGCTCGACCCGTCGGACCCCGCCGTGGCCCAGGCCGCCCGCCGCGACGGCATCAGCGAGGACTGGCTGGACGCCGCCCGCCGCTCCCCGGTCTACACCCTGGCCAAGCGGTACCGGGTGGCCCTGCCGCTGCATCCGGAGTTCCGCACCATGCCGATGGTCTGGTACATCCCGCCGCTGTCCCCGGTGGTCGAGCGGCTCACCGAGACCGGTCACGACGGCGAGCGCGCCGGCAACCTGTTCGGCGCCATCGACGCGCTGCGCATCCCGGTGGAGTACCTGGCCGAGCTGTTCACCGCCGGCGACCCGGTCCCGGTGCGCGACGTGCTGCGCAAGCTGGCCGCGATGCGCTCGTACATGCGGGACGTGACCCTGGACCGGCCGCGTGACGAGTCGATCGCGGCGGCCGTGGGGATGACCGGCGGCGAGCTGGTCGAGATGTACCGGCTGCTGGCGATCGCGAAGTACGAACAGCGGTACGTGATCCCGACCGCTCATGCCGGGGAGGCGCACGAGCTGGAGGAGCTGGGCTGCAGCCTGGACGTCGACGGCGGGCCGGGGATGCTCGGCAGTGGGCCGTTCGGGGAGGCGTCCGGGCGGCCGGCACCGGTCTCGGTTGAAACGTTTCATGCGCTGCGGGAGCGGCAGACGGGCGAGCACGTCGCCGATCCTGGTGAGCCGGGTGCCAGGGTCAACCTGCTCAACTGGGACGGCAAGGGCCGCCCGCCCGGCCTGTTCCCGCCTCGGCGGGCGCCGGAGGCAGACCGGTGACCGGGGTGCCGGGCGAGGCCGTCGTGCTCCAGGCCGCCTCGGTGTGCCTGCGCTACCCCGACGAGTCCGTGTTCGACGCCTTGCCGCTGGTCAGCGCGGCCGTCGAGGCGTTGCCGGCCGGGGCGTCACGGGAGCGGCTCGCGGGCTTCCTGGCGTGGGTCGCGGCCATGGCGCCCGGGGAGTTGGCCCGCCACTACGTCGAGGTGTTCGACCTGCGGCGGCGATGCTGCCTCTACCTGACCTGGTGGACCGACGGCGAGACCCGGCGCCGCGGTGGATCGCTGGCCGCGCTCAAGGCCCGCTACCGGGCGGCCGGGGCTCGGTTCGACGACGCCGAGCTGCCCGACTTCCTGCCCGCCATCCTGGAGTTCGCCGCCACCGTGGACCTCGCCGACGGGCTCGCGCTGCTGGCGGAGCACCGTCCCGCGCTGGAGCGCCTGCACGACGCCCTGCTCACCGCTCGTACCCCGTACGCCGCGCCGGTCGACGCGGTCCGCGCGCTGCTGGGACCGCCGCCCGCCCGCGGGGTGGCCGGCCAGAAGTCCGAGCCACCACCGCCCGAGCTGGTCGGCCTCGAACTGAGTCCGTACCCCCTCCCACCGCTCGCACCCCAACCGCCCGCACCCAAGCCCACCGCGCACCCCAAACAGACCGACCGTCGGTCTATCTCCCGAACGACGGCGGCGACGACCGGGACGGACCTCGGCATGCCCGGAGTACGCACATGAGCTGGTTGCTCTGGGGCGCGCTGCCCTACGTCATGGTCGTGATCCTGATCGGCGGCACGATCTGGCGGTACCGCTACGACAGGTTCGGCTGGACCACCCGCTCCTCACAGCTCCACGAGTCGCGGCTGCTGCGGGTCGGAAGCCCACTGTTCCACTTCGGGCTGCTCGTCGTGATCATCGGCCACGTCATCGGCCTGGTCATCCCGAAGTCCTGGACCGACGCCGTCGGGCTGAGCCAGCACGCCTACCACCTGCAGGCACTGGTGCTCGGCGCCATCGCGGGGGCGGCCACCCTGGTCGGGGTCGGCATCCTGATCTACCGTCGGCGCACCACCGGCCCGGTGTTCACCGCCACCACCCGCAACGACAAGCTGATGTACGTCGTCCTGGTCGCGGCCATCGTCGCCGGCCTGGCCACCACGCTGCTCGGCGCGACCGGCGGCGACGAGCACAACTACCGGCTCACCGTCTCGCCATGGTTCCGCTCGCTGTTCGTGCTCCAGCCCGACGTCGCGGCGATGAGCGCGGCCGGCCCGGCGTTCCAGCTGCACACCCTGATCGGCATGCTGCTGTTCGCGATCTGGCCGTTCACCCGGCTGGTACACGCCTTCACCGCGCCGCTGGGCTACCTGTTCCGCCCGTACATCGTCTACCGCTCACGAACCGAGACGCCCGCCACCCGACCGGCCAGGCGCGGCTGGGAACGAACCTGACCGCCGCCGACATGTACCCGAAGTCCGCGCCCCAGGACGCCTCGGAGCTCGCCGGGCCACCCTGACCGCCAGATCCCAAACCCCCCGCCCGCACCCCCGCCCCAAACTGACCAGACCGACCGTCGGTCTAGCGGAAGTACAACATCATCAGGTCACCACGGTTGCTATAACACTCGCGAAACAACCATAACGCCCTGATGATCTTCAGAGCGGCGACGGCCCTCGAACGGTCACCTTCCGTACGACACGCTCACGGCGCCCCGACCGCGGACCCCCACACTCCCGCGGTCGCCCAAGATCCACCGCCGCGCCGATCGAACGTCCACTACATCGCCCTCCTTGTCGAACCAGTTGCATTTTCGATCCAGTCTCCGTACGCTCCGACAGTAGTTCGAAAACAAGAGCAGTCTCGAACACGAAGTAGAGGAGAATCCGATGTCGCCGGCGACCGACCGGCCCCACCCACCGAGCACGGCGACCCGACCGACGGATCTCCGAGCGAACCTGACCCTCGCCGCGCTGTTCCTCGCGATGTTCGTGATGGGCACCGCCGAGCTGATCGTGGTCGGGGTGCTGGACCTGATCGCCGCGGACTTCCAGGTGTCCATTCCCTCGGCCGGCGCCTTGGTGACCGTGAACGCGCTGGGGCTGGCCCTCGGCGGTCCGGCCCTGACGGCACTGACGCTCCGGCTGGACAAGCGGACGATCCTGGTCGGCGCGCTCGCGCTGTTCGTCCTGGCCAACCTGGTAGCGGTGGTGACGGCCAGCTACGGACTGTTCCTGGCCGCGCGCACGGTCGCCGGCGCGGTCCAGGGGCTGTCCATCGCCGCGGCGTTCGGGGCCGGCATCTCCGTCGTCCCGCCCGAGCGGATGGGCCGGGCCATGTCGGCGGTCATCTCCGGCGTCTCGGTCTCGGCCGCGCTCGGCGTGCCGGCGGGAACACTGGTCGGCCAGACGCTCGGCTGGCGGGGCGCGTTCGTGGCGGTGGTCGCGCTGGCGGTGGTCTCGCTGGTCGCCGCGTTGGTGCTGGTCCCTTCGGTTCCCGCCACCGGCAGGGGAGTCGGCGACCAGGCCAGGTACGCGTTCGCCCCGAGGGTGCTCGCCGCGCTGGGCCTGAGCTTCCTGGTGTTCGCGGCGCTGTTCGCGGCCGTGACGTACATCGTGCCGTTCCTGCGCGATGTCACGGGCGTCTCCGGCGCGCTGGTCAGCGTGTTCCTACTGGCCTACGGGGTGGCCACCGCGATCGGCTCGTTCGGCGGCGGGCGGTTCGCCGACAGGAACGCCGCCCGGACGCTGACCCTCGGCACGATCGGCGTGGCGGCGTCCCTGCTCGCGCTCGAGCTGTTCGGCACCGTCGCCGCGCTGGTGGCGCCTGCGCTGCTCGCGCTGGGCCTGTTCGGCATGGGCATGGCACCCTCGTTGCAGTACCGCGTGGTCAGCCTGGCCGGGCCCGGCGGCCAGCTGGCGCAGTCGCTGCCCGCCTCCGCGATCAACGTCGGCATCGCGGCCGGATCCGCCGCCGGCGGCGTCGCGGTCGGCGCCTACTCACCCGCCGCCGCGGTGGTCACCGGCATCGGCATCGCGGTCCTCGCTGTCGCGGCCGCCTTGGCCACCGGCCGACTCCGGCCGCCCGCGCCCGAACCGGCACAGTAAGGAAGGAGAAGACGATGGAGAACCTGCCCGAGGTGGTCTCGCGCGAGGAATGGCTGGCCGCCCGGCTGGAGCTGCTGGCCACCGAGAAGGAGCTCACCCGCGCCCGCGACCGGGCCAATGCCGCGCGCCGCCGGCTGCCGATGGTCCGCATCGACAAGCGGTACGAGTTCGAGGGGCCGAACGGGACGGTCGGCCTGCTCGACCTGTTCGAAGGCCGGCCCCAGCTGGTCATGCACCACTTCATGTGGATGAACGACGTGGACGCCGACGGCGTCAAGCGCCCGCGCGACACCGGATGCACGAGCTGTTCCTCGGCGGCCGACCAGATCCCGGCCAGGTTGCGCCAGCTGCACGTCCGCAACACCACGCTGGTCGCCGTGACGCGGGCGCCTTACGAGAAGCTCGCCGCGTACCGCGAGCGCATGGGGTGGACGTTCCCCTGGTACTCCTCGGCGGGCAGCGACTTCAACTACGACTTCCACGCCACCGTCGACGACCGCGTCGCGCCCGTACAGATCTTCTACAAGGACAAGGCGGGGCTCGCCGAGGCCGGGATGCCGTGGCAGGACTGGATGAACTGCGACTGGCCGGGGATCAGCGCCTTCCTCCGGGTCGGCGACGAGGTCTTCCACACCTACTCCACGTTCGGCCGCGGCATCGAGGAGTTCACCAGCGGCAACAACTACCTCGACCTCACCGCGCTCGGCCGCCAGGAGGCGTGGGAGGAGCCGAAGGGCCGGGCGACCCCGCTCGGGCTGCAGGCCGGCGGCCCCAACCTGCGCCTGCCCGACGAGTACGACACCTGAGCCAGGCCGCGCAAGCAACAAGCACTTGCATATGCACGTGCAAATGCAAGGACGGCAGGCGATACCCTTGCGCTCCGTTGAGACAAGCCCGCACGAGAGGCCTTGGCACGGAAGGCGCGAGATGCAGGACCCACCGCATGAGCCGTCCGGGATGGACCCCTACCGGCAGCAACGGCAGCCGAGCTCGGCCGCCGTGTTCCTCCAGATGTGTTCGAGCACCCTCCATCAGCGGAGCTGGATCCCCTGGCTCCGCCTCGTCGGCCTGTTGGCGCTGGTCGCGGCCGCGGTGGTGATCGTCAAAACGTATGCCTGAGGGTTCGCCTCAGCGGATGCTCAGGAACACGGCGGGAACGGCCGTCGGTCGGCGTGTCGCGAGCGCGTGTCGACCTTCGGCCCCGGTCGGGTCACTCGATCGTTCCAGCGCCGGCTGCCTGCAAAAGTAACGATTTCACACGCTGCGAGCGAAGCACCGGATAGCATCCCGTTTCGAATGTCGCCCGCAAGGGGTCCTCCCGACCCGCCCAGCTACCTCCCGCTACTCTTCGCCGCCATGCAGGAACGCCAGACCATCCATCTCGGGGAGCTCTCGAAGCACCTGGGACGCGCTGTGCTGCACCTGTTCGAGACGGTTTTCGCCCCGCTCGGGCTGTTCTACCTGCTGTTTTCCCTGACGAACCTGACCGGTGGGCTGATCGCCGCCGTGGCGTGGGCGCTGTGCGCGATCGGGTGGCGACTGGTCAAGGGCATCTCGATCCCGATGGTCCTGGTGCTGACCACGGCCCTGCTGGTGGCCCGCACCGTGATCGGCTTCGCGACCGGAAGTGTGTTCCTCTATTTCCTCCAGCCCACCCTGCAGAACTTCCTCTACGCGCTGGTCCTGGTGGCCACCGTGCCGCTGCGCCGGCCGCTGATCGCCAGGCTGGCCGACGACTTCTGCGCGTTCCCCAGCACGGTGACCAGCCGACCCGGGGTGCAGCGGTTCTTCCGGCGGGTGTCGCTGCTGTGGGCGATGGTGTTCCTGACCAACGGCGTGACCACGCTGTGGGCGCTGGCCCAGGCCTCGCTCGGCGACTTCATGGTGGTGACAACGGCGGGTTCGTACACGCTGGTCACCGTGGCGGCGCTGGCCTCGCTGGTCTGGTTCAAGCGCGAGCTGCACGGCGAGGGCATCCGGCTGCGGTTCGGCCGCGCCGCGGTCACCGTGACCTGAGGTTTCTCAGCCGACGACCGCGGTGTAGGCGTCGCGCATCTGGTCCGCGACGGTGGGGCCGTTCGGCGCCGGTGCCTGACGGGCGTGCGGGCCGAGGTGCGTCTCGCGGAGCTCGTCCATGAAGACCTCCCAGAGCGGCGGGCCACCGGCGCCGAGCACCTCGCCCCGGGCCACGAACTCCTCGCCCACCGGCAGGTAGCGGACGCCCCAGTCGCTGAGCTGGACGAACAGCGGGACCAGCTCGATGGCCCGCTCGGTCAGGCTGTAGACGACCTTCTGCTTGTGCGAGGGATCCCCGGACCTGGTGAGCAGGCCGTGATCGACCAGCACGGCGAGCCGGTCGGCCAGAATGTTCGACGAGATCCGCTCCGGGCCGGCGAGCAGCTCACGGAAGTGCCGGGCGCCGGTGAAGATGATGTCGCGCAGCACCAGCAGCGTCCACCGGTCGCCGAAGATCTCCAGCGACAGGCTGATCGGGCACCCCGACCGGACGTCCTTCCGCACCACACTCACCTCCGCACCGGTTGCACCTTGATACCAGTATGCCGCGGCGCGGGCCGGGGTGGTCCTGCCAGGGGCGGATCGGGGCAGGGTTCAGCCGAAGCGGGCGGCCATGCGGTGGAACAGCTCGGGCACCCCGCCGGCCAGCCGGGCGGGCACGGTCAGCCACCGGGGCACGAACACCTCGGGGCGGTCCCGGCGGACGGCGGCCAGCAGCGCCCGAGCCACCGCCGACGGCTCGAGCTGGCGGGGGAAGCCCCGGTCGTAGGCACGGCCGCGGCGGTCGAAGAACGGCGTGTTCACCGCGCCGGGGAACACGGTGGTCACCCCGACGCGGCCGGCGCCGATCTCGTAGCGCAGGCTGGCCGCGAACGCCCGCAGGCCGGCCTTGGTCGCGGCGTACACCGCCTCGTCGCGGACCCCGACGGTGGCGATCGAGGACAGGAACACCAGGTGGCCGCCGCCGCGGGCGAGCATCGCGGGCAGCGCGGCGCGGGCCATCCGCATCGGGGCGACCAGGTTCAGGGTGGCCAGCTCGGCGACCCGCTCGGCCGGCATCGCGGCGAACTCACCGGCGTACCCGCGCCCCGCCGAGCACACCAGCAGGTCCGTCTCGGCGGCCGCCTCGCAGCCCGCGCGCAAGCCGGACTCCGTACCCAGGTCGGCCACCAAAGGGGTGCCGCCGGTCCGGTCGGCCACCGCGTCCAGCCGGCCACCGTCCGTGCCGAGCAGGACCAGCTTGACGCCGGCGGCGGCGAGCGCATCCGCGGTGGCCGCGCCAATCCCGGAGGACGCGCCGGTGACCAGCGCGGTCCGGCCGGCCAGCCTCACCCCCACCTCACGTTGGACCGCGCGCCGGCACCGGAACCGATCGCGAACTCCAACTGGTGGCGAATCTGCGTACCGCGCCTGGCCAGCAACACGATCCCGGCGATCACCACGGCCGCCGCCATCGCCTCCCCCGCCAGCACCGGCACGGTGGTGGTGACCTCCTCGCCGAGCCACAGCACGCCGATCGCGAACGACACCAGCGGGTCCACGATCGAGATGATGGCCAGCGCGGGCGCGATGAGCACCCCCTGCTGGAAGGTGTTCTGGCTGAGCAGGAACCCCATCGGGCCAAGGAGGCAGATGATGTACAGCGACGGGTGGGTCAGCACGGACGCCAGCCCGCCGGTGCGCAGCTCCCCGGTGACCACCTTCAGCAGCCCGGCGGTCATCCCGTAGAGCACGCCGGTGGCGATCGCCAGCGCGGTGACGTGTGCGCTGCCGGAGAACCGCGAGCCGACCGCCACCACCATGCAGCCCACGATGATCACGCTCAGGCCGATGGCCAGCGGCATCATCCCGGCCAGGTTCACCATCTCGCCGCCGGTGCCGGTCGGCCGCGACAGCGTCAGGAACGCGGACAGCCCCACCACGCAGGCGGTGGCGCCGAGCAGGATCTGGCCGTCCAGCGGCCGGCGGGCCAGCATCGCGGAGAACACCGTCCCGAACAGCACCCCGGTCACCAGCAACGGCTGGACCAGCACCAACGGCCCGAACGCCAGCGCCACCACCTGTAGCGAGAAGCCCACCGCCACGGTGCCCACGCCGAGCACCCAGGTCGGCTGGCGCACCAGCGTCCAGAACAGCCTGGGATCCATCGCGGTGGTCGTCGGCACCCGTTTGGTGGCGCGCTGCTGCATGGCGCTGGCCAGCCCGAAGCTCGCCGCCCCCAGCACGGCGGCCGGCACCGCGATGACCAGCATCTCGGCCTGTTCACTCGCCATCGGTGACACCCCCGTTCACGTTTGGCCCGGCCAGCTCATGAAACACCCCGACCAGCGTTTCGGCGAACCGATTCGGATCACCGAACAGCGCGCGATCCGCGGTCACGCCCACCCCGACCACCTCACCCCAACTCAGGAACCCCACCGCGAGCCCCACCCCGTCGGCCAGCGGCAGCACCGGATACGCCGAGCCGATCCGCCCGCCCAGCGCCCGCAGCTCACGGCGCCGCCCCGGCATCACCGAGGCGATCATGCTGAAGAACCGTCCGCCGTAGACCAGCCTGGCCACCCGCCCGTGCAGCACTCCGGGCAGCGCGCCCAGCGCGCGCACCGCGAACCCGGCCGCCGCGCTCTGGCCGGAGCGCTCCAACCTGGCCAGCTCGCCGGCCACGCTCGCGATCCGCGTCCGGACGCCGGCCGGCCCGACCGGCAGGTCGAGCATGACCGCCGCGGTGTCGTTGCCGGCGGCCGCGGTCACCCCGCCCCGGCGCACCCGCCGGGTGGTCAGCGGAACGGCGGTGCGCAGCCGCCCGTTCGCCGTGGCCACCGGCGCGCCGTGCCGGTAGAGCGCCTCGCCGAGCAGGCCGAGCAGCAGCGCGGTGGTGCTGGTCCGCAACGACCTGGCCACCGCACGGACCTGGCGCGCGGGCAGCGAGGCCGCCACGAACCGCCGCGCCGGTCCGCTCGCGCCCGCCGCCACACGCACCGGACCACGCCCCGCGGTAGCCAGCCCGACCAGCCCCCTGACCAGCCGCAACGCCCTGCCCACTCGCGCCCGCCCGGCACCGGGCTCCGGCGCGCGCACCGGCGGCACCGGGCGCAGCACCGGCGCCGGGTTGTCGTCCAACAGTTCCACCAGGGTGGCCGTCACCGCCAGCCCGTCGCCGAGCGCGTGGTGCAGCGCGGCCAGCACGGCGGTGCGCCCGCTCGCCCGGTCGGCCAGCACCCGCAGCCGCCACGGCGGCCGGTCCGTCGGCAGGGCCGTGCCGAAGAACTCCTCCACGGCGTCGTCCCACTCCGTCCCGTCCAGGACGACGGCGTCGACGTGCCGGGCGGGGTCCACCTCGTTCTCGGCCAGCCAGCGCGGCCACCGGCCCGGCGTCGTCCACAGCCGCCGACGCAGCATCGGCAGCGCATAGACACGCTGGGCGACGTGCTCGCGCAGCGCGTCGACGACCCGCGCCGGGTCCAGCGGCGCCGCCACCGGCTCGAGCATGATCACCACGCCCAGTTGCTGCGGCACGGCGGCGGTCGCGGCGCCCACGAACAGCGCGTCCCCGGGGGCCAGCGGGCGCGAGCCGTGGTGGCGGGGCAGCGCGGGCATGGCGGCCACCTCGGCGCCGAAGTCCAGCGGCCGGGTGTGCTCGGTGGCCCGCCGCTCCGCGTCGGCGAGCTGCTCGGGGGCGGAGAGCAGCGCGCGCAGCGCGGCGGTCAGCGCCGGTCCGTCCGGGCACACCCGGCCCAGCCCGGCCTGCTCCATCAGCGCGGCGTTGGCCTTGCCGTGCCCGGCGATCGGCTCGAACAGCAGCACGGTGCGCCCGGTGGCCAGCGCCTCCAGCGCGGTGGCCCCGCCGGCGTTGGTGACCACGGCGTCGGCGGCGGCGGTCAGCTCGGGCATCCGGTCCGTCCAGCCCATCGGCACCAGCCGGGCCGCCGGCTCGCCGCGCGCGACCAGCCGTTCCCGCAGCGGCTCGTTGCGCCCGCAGGTGACCACCACGCACAGCGCCGGGTCGGCGGCCAGCGCCGCGGTCACCGCCCGCTCCACCGACCCGAACCCGAGCGAGCCGCAGGACACCAGCGCCACCGGCGCGTTCACCGGCAGGCCCAGCGCCGCCCGCGCCGCCTTGCGGTCCGCCGGCGCGAACGCGGACACCACCGGCGGCGCGCCGACCACGCCCTTGGCGTCCGGCTGCGCCCGGAACATCGCCCGCAGGCTCGCCTCGCTGGCCACGTAGTGCAGGTCGACCTCGGGGTAGACCCAGAACGGGTGCGGCGCGAAGTCCGAGATGATCGCGGTCAGCGGCGCGCCGAGGCCGCCGTGGCGGCGCAGCCAGTCCAGCCCGCCGGTGCCCAGCGGGTAGGTGGACACCACCAGGTCCGGCCGGTACTCCGCGACCACCGGGCGCAGCGCGCGGCCGGCCCAGGCGCCGGTGAACCGGCTGGACGCGGCGGCGAACCAGGGCCGGCGCCACAGCTCGCGGTAAAAGTAGTCGTACAGCCAGGGGGTGCGGTCCACGTTCGTCCGGTAGATCCAGCGGAACGCCGGCCCGGTGGCCCTGCCCATCAGCTCCAGGGTGTCCACCCGGCGGATCTCGCAGCCCGGCCACAGCTCGCGGGCCCGCTCCTCCACGGCGGCGGCCGTCGCGTTGTGGCCCTCGCCGATCGTCGCGCTCACCACCAGCAGCCGGCGCGGCACCTCGGAGGCCGGGCCGGCCACCGGGACGGCCGAGCCGGACTCCGAGACGTCCGCGCTCATCGCTCGCTCCGTGCGGACACGCCGGCCCCACAGTCCGGCCGGCGCGGGGACCGGATCCGACCGCCGCCGTGCGGCGCCGAGCCGTTGGTGGTCTCCGGTACGGCGTCGGCCGGCTCGGACTCGTCCGCGGCCGGCCCCCAGGCCAGCGCCAGCAGCAGGGTGGCCCGGATCGACGGGTCGTCCAGCGCCGGCCCGAACAGCTCGCGCAGCTGGGCCATCCGGTACCGGACGGTCTGCGGGTGCACGTGCAGCTCGCCGGCCATCGCCTGCCGGTTGCCCATGTGCAGCAGCCAGGAGGTCAGCGTGGTGGCCAGCCGGTCGCGGGTGGGCGCGGGCAGGTCGTCCAGCGGGGCCAGGTACTGCCGGCGCAGCGCGGCCAGCAGCCGCTCGTCGTGGTGCACGATCAGCGCGTCCAGGTGCTCGCCGACGAACAGCGGGTCGTCGGTGAGCACATGGGTGCGGCGCAGCCGGACGGCGATCTCGGCGACCCGCAGGCTGGCCGGCAGCCGGTCCAGCGGCACCGTGGACCCGACCACCGCGTCCGCCCCGCGCAGCAGGTTCGCCAGCCGCGCCCGCCGCCGAGGGCCGGACGGGTCGGGCACGATCGCGCCCACCAGCCCTGGCGCCCCGTCAGCGCTCGCACCGAGCGAACCCGCGCGCGGCCCGCGTATCCGCAGGCAGGCCGGCTCCAGCCGGGCCAGCGCCGCCCTGGCCGCCTGGTTGTCCGGGTCGACGAGGACCACGGCGGCGTCGTGCGGCAGCGGCCACTCCGCGCGGGCGGCCACGGCCCGGATCGTCGCGGTGTCCGACCTGTCCGAGAGCAGCAGCTCGGCCAGCTCCTCGCGCAGCCGGTCGCGGGCCAGCACCGACTCGGACTGCTCCTGGGCGTACCCGCGCAGCGACGCGGTGGACAGCCTGTCCACGGCGGTGAACACGGTCGAGGCCAGCCCGGCCAGCGCCTCGCTGGACGCGTCCAGCGACAGCGCCACCTGGGCCACGTGCCGCCAGGCCACGGCGGCGCCGGCCCGGTACGCGGCGAGCAGCCCGCCGAGGTCCTGGCCCTGCCGGAAGTGCTCCCTGCCGATCTCCTCGAACAGCGTCTGCTCCAGGACGTCCTCGCTGGGCGCACCGTCCGGCGCGTTCTCGGCGACACCCACCAGCCGGCTGGCGAACCCCCGCGCCGAGGCAACCACGTCGTCGAACTCCTCGGCCAGGAAGCTCGCGTAGTCGGGATGCTCGTCCGCGAGCAGGTCACGGACCTCGGCCAGGATCACCGGCAGCCGGTCGGTGATCGCGGGAACGATGTCGGCTAACCCCGAGCTAACCCGTGGATACACCGTTTTCATCCCTCCGAACACGCTCCGTACCCGGATCCCCAGCAGTATTACCTGCTACCCCGAACGGGCACCGGCGACTCGCACGCGCCCGCCCCGTTCGTGGGAACGCGCGACGGGCCGTCGCTATGCCCGCGCCCCGCACACCGACCGCCTCCCCCGCTTGCCCGTCCGCCTGCCAGCCTGCCACCCCAACGGCAGTTGAGGTCAACGTCGGAAAGGAGTTATCACACGTTCACCCATCGATTGGGGTCGTTGTGACGGTGAGGCCCGGCTGTTCGGGCATGACAACCCCGGCGACACAAAACTGACAGCTGGGCAGCAGACAGGATCGCGGCCGCGATCAGACGATGAACTGCGTGTGCGCATCCGGCTCGGCTCCGTCACCGGCCCAGTCATCGGCGGGGTCGCCGGGCCTTCGCGAGCAGCGCCACGCGGAGAACTTCCCGGTTGCGCTGCGGGTGTTGCCCCGCCGGCACCGCCGCGGCCTGATCGCCATCTACGACGTGGCCAGGACGATCGACGACCTCGGTGACGAGGCGGACGGCGACCGGCCGGCCCGGCTGGCGGAGTTCGGCCGCGACCTGGCGAGCATCTGGGACGGACGCCGGCCCGCGCACCCGGTGCTGCGCCGGCTGGCGCCCACGGTGGCGCGCCACGACCTGTCACCGGCGCCGTTCCAGGACCTGATCAGGGCGAACCAGGTGGACCAGCGGGTGCACCGCTACGCCGACTACGCCGCGCTACGCGGCTACTGCGCGCTGTCCGCGCACCCGGTGGGCCGCCTCGTGCTGGCCGTGTTCGACGCCTCCACCCCCGATCGGGAGGAGCTGTCCGACCGGGTGTGCGCGGCGCTGCAGCTGGTCGAGCACTGGCAGGACGTCGGCGAGGACCGCGCGGCCGGGCGGGTGTACCTGCCGGCCGAGGACATGGCCGCGTTCGAGGTGACCGAGGCCGACCTGGACGCGCCGGCCGCGAGCCCGCCGCTGCGCCGGCTGATGGCGTTCCAGACCGACCGGGCCGCCGAGCTGCTGGCCTCCGGCGCGCCGCTGGTCGGCGAGCTGCGCGGCTGGGCGCGGCTGGCGGTGGCCGGCTACGTCGCCGGCGGGATGGCCGCGGTGGACGCGCTGCGGCGGGTGGACGGCGACGTGCTCGGACGGGTGGCCCGCACCCGCCGCCGGGACGTGGCCCGCCACCTGCCCGGGCTGATGGCAGGGGGTGGCACGCGATGACCGAGGTGGCGCAGGGCACCGTCGGCGACGCCTACCGGCTGTGCGAGACGATCACCAGGACCGAGGCCAGGAACTTCTACTACGGCATCAGGCTGCTGCGGCCGGGGCGGCGGGCCGCGATGTGCGCGATCTACGCGCTGGCCCGCCGGGTCGACGACATCGGTGACGACGTCGACGGGGCGAGCCCGGCGGAGCGCCTCGATGCGCTGGACGCCGTGCACCGCTCGCTGGCCGACATCGCGCACTCCTCGGACCCCGTGCTGGTCGCCGTCGCCGACGCCGCGCGCCGGCTGCCCATCCCGCTGGCCGCGTTCGAGGAGCTCATCGAGGGCGTCCGGATGGACGTCACCGGACGCCGGTACGTGCACTTCGACGAGCTGGTGGAGTACTGCCGCTGCGTCGCCGGCTCGATCGGGCGGCTGTGCCTGTCCGTGTTCGACCACCAGCCGGACCCGCGCGCGCCGCTCTACGCCGACCACCTGGGCATCGCGCTGCAGCAGACGAACATCCTGCGCGACATCCGCGAGGACCTCACCAACGGCCGGATTTACCTGCCCGCCGAGGACCTGGACCGCTTCGGCGTGACGCTGGCCCTGGACGAGCACACCGCCCTGGCCGACCCCGACGGCGGCCTGGCCAAGCTCATCGGCGACGCCGCCACCCGCGCCCGCCAGTGGTACGGCGACGGCCTGCGCCTGCTGCCGCTGCTGGACCGGCGCAGCGCGGCCTGCTGCGGCGCCATGTCCGGCATCTACCACCGGCTGCTCGACCGCATCGCCGAGCACCCGGAGCGGGTCTACGACCGGCGCCTGTCCCTGTCCGGCCGCGAGAAGGCCGCCGTGGCCGCCCGCGCGCTGCTGGGACGTACCCCGTGAGTGGCAAGGGTCGCTATGACGGCCCCAGCCACTCACGGGTTGCGGTGGTCGGGGGCGGGCTGGCCGGGATCACGGCGGCGTTGCGGTGTGCGGACGCCGGCGCGTCGGTGGTGGTGTACGAGGCGCGGCGCAAGCTGGGCGGGCTGACGCACTCGTTCCGCCGGGGCGAGCTGGCGGTGGACAACGGGCAGCACGTTTTCCTGCGGTGTTGCACCGCGTACCGCGAGCTGCTGGAGCGGCTCGGGGTGGCCGCCGACGCGACGCTGCAGGACCGGATGCGGATCGCGGTGCGGACTCCGGGCGATCCGCGCACCGCCGTGCTCCGCCGGGGCATGGGGCCTGCGCCGCTGCATCTGGCCGGCTCGGTGCTGGGCTACCACCCGCTGTCGGTGGCCGAGCGGCTGCGGTTCGGCGGGGCCGGGCTGGCGCTGCGCGGCCTGGATCCGGGTTCGGCGGTCACGGACGCGCGCGACTTCGGCGGTTGGCTGCGCGAGCACGGCCAGACGGACCGGGCCATCGACGCGCTGTGGGACCTGGTCGGGATCGCGACCCTGAACGCGCGCGCGGACGACGCCTCGCTGGCGCTGGCCGCGATGGTGTTCCAGCGCGGGCTGCTCACCGAGGCGTCGGCCGCCGACATCGGCTGGTCACGGGTGCCGCTGGGCCGGTTGCACGGCGAGGCGGCGACGGCGGCGCTGGGCGAGGCCGGGGTCGAGGTGCGGATGGCCACGCCGGTGCGGCGGCTGGCCCCGGACGGCTCCGGCTGGCGGGTCGGTACGGACGGCCCGGCAGGCGACGCGTTCGACGCCGTGGTGCTGGCCGCGCCGCCGCCGGTCACCGAGAAGCTGCTCCCGCCGGGCGCGGTGGACCTGCCCGCCGGGTGGTCGGAGCGGCTGGGCGCGACGCCGATCGTGAACGTGCACGTGGTCCTGGACCGGCGGGTCACCGACGAGCCGTTCCTGGCCGGCGTGGGAGGCACCGAGGTGCAGTGGGTGTTCGACCGCACCGAACCGTCCGGCCTGCCCGGCACCGGTCAGTACCTCGCCCTGTCCCTCTCCGCCGCCGACGAGCTGATCGACCTGCCCACCGAACGGCTGCGCGAGCGGTTCCTCCCGGCGCTGGCCGAGCTGCTGCCGGCGGTCAACCACGCCGAGGTGCGCGACTTCTTCGTCACCAGGGAGCGCACCGCCACCTTCCGCCAGGCCCCCGGGTCCGCCGCCCACCGCCCGCCCGCCCCCACCGGCGCGGACGGCGTCTACCTGGCCGGCGCGTGGACCGCCACCGGCTGGCCGGCGACCATGGAAGGCGCCGTGCGCAGCGGCGTCACCGCTGCCTCCCTCGTCATGGACAAGTCCCGAGTCCGCCAAGGGGTGGTGGCATGACCACGGTATTCAGTGCAGCACCTGACATTCTGACCCGCGCCAGGGACCTGGTGGCGCCTGCCATGCGGGCCGCCGTCGGACGGCTGGACCCGGCCAACGAGCGGATCGTGTCCTACCACCTGGGCTGGACCGAGCTGGACGGCAGTCCCAGCGAGTCCGGCGGCGGGAAGGGCGTGCGCCCGGCGCTGGCCACGCTGTCCGCCTCGGCGGCCGGCGCGGACCCTCGGGTCGCGGTGCCCGGCGCCATCGCCGTGGAGCTGGTGCACAACTTCTCGCTGCTGCACGACGACGTGATGGACGGCGACACCCAGCGCCGGCACCGGGGCACCGTCTGGGCGGTCTGGGGCACCCCGAGCGCGATCCTGTCCGGCGACGGGCTGCTCGCGCTGGCCGTGGAGGTGCTGCTGGACGAGCCGACCCCGGCCGCCGCAAGAGCCGCCCGCCTCATCGCGGAGACCACCCGCGAGCTGGTCCGTGGCCAGACCGAGGACCTCGCGTTCGAGCGCCGCTCGGACGTTCCGCTGTCCGAGTGCCTGGCCATGGCCGGCGGCAAGACCGGCGCGCTGCTGTCCGCCAGCGCGGCCATCGGCGCGGTCCTGGCCGGCGCCCCCGACCAGCTGGTCCGCGCGCTGGCCCGCTACGGCACCGAGCTGGGCCTGGCGTTCCAGCTGGTGGACGACCTGCTGGGCATCTGGGGCGACCCGGTCCGCACCGGCAAGCCGGTGTACGCCGACCTGCGGGCCGGCAAGAAGTCGCTGCCGGTGACCTACGCGCTGACCCACGGCCGCGCGCCGGGCCGCGAGCTGGCCGCCTGGTTGGCCACCGTCGGGGAGAACGAGGACATCGACGAAGCGGCCGTGCTGCGCGCCGCCGAGCTGGTGGAGGCCGCCGGCGGCCGCCGCTGGGCCGCCGACGAGGCGCGGCGCCGGCTGGCCACCGCCGAGCGCGCGCTGAACAGCGTCCGGATGGACCCCACCGCCCGCGCCGAACTGCTGGACATCGCCCACTTCGTCGTGGCCAGGGAGGCCTGATGACCCAGACCGTGCCCACCCCGGCGTCCGTGACCGAGCCGACCCCGGCGCGACCACGCACCGCCGAGCAGACGCTGGACGCCGCCGTCGCCCACCTGCGCGGCCTGCAGAGCCCGAAGGGCTGGTGGAAGGGCGAGCTGCAGACCAACGTCACGATGGACGCCGAGGACCTGCTGCTGCGCGAGTTCCTGGGCATCCGCCGGGCCGACCAGACGGAGGAGGCCGCCCGCTGGATCCGCTCCCAGCAGCGCGCCGACGGCAGCTGGGCCACGTTCGAGGGCGGTCCGCCCGAGCTGTCCACCACCGTGGAGGCCTGGGTGGCGCTGCGGCTGGCCGGCGACGACCCGGAGGCGCCGCACATGCGCGCGACCGCCGAGTACGTGCTCGCCGAGGGCGGCCTGGAGCGCGCCAGGGTGTTCACCCGCATCTGGCTGGCGCTGTTCGGCCTGTGGTCCTGGGACGAGCTGCCGGACCTGCCGCCCGAGCTGATCTTCCTGCCGTCCTGGTTCCCGCTCAACGTCTACGACTGGGCGTGCTGGGCGCGCCAGACCGTCGTCCCGCTGACCGTGGTCGCCTCGCTGCGCCCGTGCCGGCCACTGCCCTTCGGCGTGGACGAGCTGCGCACCTACGCCCCGCCCCCGCCGATGGACGGCCCACTGACCTGGAGCGGGGCGTTCCAACGCCTGGACAAGGTGCTGCACGGCTACTCCAACCTGCCGGTGCACCCGCTGCGCAAGCTGGCGCGCCGCCGCGCCGTCGAGTGGATCCTGGCCCGCCAGGAGGCGGACGGCTGCTGGGGCGGCATCCAGCCGCCGTGGGTGTACTCGATCCTGGCGCTGCACCTGATGGGCTACCCGATGGACCACCCGTCGCTGCGCGCCGCCATCGCCGGCCTGGACGGCTTCGCGATCCGCGAGCGGACCCCGGACGGCTGGGTACGCCGCATGGAGGCCTGCCAGTCGCCGCTGTGGGACACCGGCCTGGCGCTGACCGCGCTGCTCGACGCCGGGGTGCCCGCCAACGACCCGGCGATCGTGAACGCCACCACCTGGCTGCTCGACGAGGAGATCCGGGTGCCCGGCGACTGGGCGGTGCGCCGGCCGGGCCTGGCCCCCGGCGGCTGGGCGTTCGAGTTCGAGAACGACGGCTACCCGGACACCGACGACACCGCCGAGATCGTGCTCGCGCTGCGCCGCGTCGACCACCCCGACCCGGCCCGGCTGCGCGCCGCCATCGACAGGGGCATGACCTGGATGGCCGGCATGCAGTCGAAAGACGGCGGCTGGGGCGCGTTCGACGCCGACAACACCCAGGTGCTGTGCACCAAGCTGCCGTTCTGCGACTTCGGCGCGGTGATCGACCCGCCGTCCGCCGACGTCACCGCCCACATAGTCGAGGCCCTCGCCGCCGAAGGCAAGGCCGACACCGTGACCTGCCGCCGAGGCGTGGCCTGGCTGCTGCGCCACCAGGAGAAGGACGGCTCCTGGTTCGGCCGCTGGGGCGCCAACCACGTCTACGGCACCGGCGCCGCCGTCCCCGCCCTGATCGCCGTAGGCACCCCCACCGACGCCCCGGTGATCCGCCGAGCCGTCCGCTGGCTGCGCGACCACCAGAACCCCGACGGCGGCTGGGGCGAGGACCTCCGCTCGTACACCGACCCCGCCTGGATCGGCCGAGGCCCCTCCACCGCCTCCCAAACCGCCTGGGCCCTCCTCGCCCTCCTGTCCGCCGGCCACCGCAACACCGACCCAGTCACCAGAGGCGTCGCGTACCTGTCAAAAACCCAACGAGAAGACGGAACCTGGGACGAGCCCTACTTCACCGGCACCGGCTTCCCCGGCGACTTCTACCTCAACTACCACCTGTACCGCCTCGTCTTCCCCACCACCGCCCTGGCCCGCTACGTCCGGACCCCCTCATGAAAACGCCACCGCGAGTCGGGGATTTTGTCAGGGTGAGTCGCGGATTTCGTCAGAAGCCCGTGCTCTACACCCCGCTACGGATCGAACACGCCGCGCTCAAAACCGCCGCCGAGTCGATGCGCCTGGTCCGCACCGGCATGGGCCCGAAACGCGCAGCCCGTGCACGGGTGGACGAAAGCTCCGCGCTGGTCGCCGGCCTCGGCGGGGCCCGCCACACCGGCATCCAACCCGGCGACCTGGTCGTGGCCGACGAGGTCCGCTCCGAGGACGGCCGCCGCGTCGAGATCCCGTCCGCGCCCCTACTCGCCGCCGCACTCCGCCGCCGCGGCCTGACCACCCACATTGGAACGTTTCAAACGGGATCGGCCCTGGTCGTCTCCAGGCAACCCGACCCGACCGGCCCGATGGTCGTGGACATGGAGACCGCCGCACTCGCCCCTCGGCCCAACGAAAACACCCCGTTCGCCGCCGTCCGCGCCATCGTGGACACCCCCGACCACCCGCTCCACACCCTCGGCACCGCACACCGAGGCGTCACGGCACTCCGCTCACTTCGCCAAGCGGTACCCGCGCTCGAACAATGGGCCGCCGCACTAGGCCCCCGCGAGGTGCACCTAGCCGCCCCGCGCTCGTTCTGCGCCGGCGTCTCCCGGGCGATCGACACCGTCGACCGGGCACTGGACCGCTTCGGAGCCCCCGTCTACGTACGCCGCCAGATCGTGCACAACGCCCACGTCGTCCGCGAGCTGGAGTCCAAGGGCGCGATATTCGTCGAAGAGGCCGACGAGGTCCCCGAAGGCGCCGTCCTGGTCCTGGCCGCCCACGGAGTAGCCCCGTCCGTACACCACCAAGCAGAGACACGCGAACTACGCACCATCGACGCCACCTGCCCCCTGGTCAGCAAGGTGCACGCCGAGGTCCGCCGCTACGCCGGCCGTGGCGAGACCGTGTTCCTGATCGGCCACGCCGACCACGAGGAAGTACAGGGAACCCTCGGCGAGGCCCCGTCCAGCGTGATCGTCGTGGAGGACGTCGAGGCCGCCCGCCGCGTCCACCCCGCCGACCCCGACAAGGTCTCCTACACCATGCAGACCACGCTCGCCGTCGACGAGGCCGAGGACATCGCCGCCGTCCTGCGCGAACGCTTCCCGAAACTGACCGCCCCCCGCACCGACGACATCTGTTACGCCACCACGAACCGGCAGCAAGCCATCCGCGCGGTGGCCGCCGCCACCGACCTGGTGCTGGTGGTCGGCTCGCCGAACTCGTCCAACTCGGTACGGCTGGTCGAGGTCGCCGAGCGCGAGGGCACACCGGCCCACCTGGTCGACGACGTCGGCGAGGTGGACCTGCGCTGGCTGGCCGGCGCCGGCCGGATCGGCATCACCGCCGGCGCGTCCGCCCCACCACACCTGGTCGAACAGCTCGTGCACTGCCTCGGCGGGCTGGGACCCGTCGAGACCACCGAGACCCGGCTCGTCGACGAGGACGTGCTCTTCACCCTGCCACGGGAGGTGTCCTAGACATGGCCATGCCACTGCGTCAGTCCCTGCGACTGGGTGGCTACCTGCTCAAGCAGAAGCTGCTCCGCAAGGAGAAGTTCCCCATGCTGGTCGAGCTGGAGCCGCTGTTCGCGTGCAACCTCAAGTGCGCCGGCTGCGGCAAGATCGCCCAGCCCGCGCACCTGCTCAAGAAGCGGATGCCCGTCGAGCAGGCGATCGGCGCGATCGAGGAGTCCGGCGCGCCGATGGTGTCCATCGCCGGCGGCGAGCCGCTGATGCACCCCCAGATCGACGAGATCGTCCACCAGCTGCTGCAGCGCAAGAAGATTGTGTTCTTGTGCACGAACGCGCTGCTGCTGCCCAAGCACCTGCACAAGTTCACCCCGCACCGCAACTTCGCCTGGATGGTCCATATCGACGGGCTTCGCGAGCGGCACGACGAGTCGGTGTCCAAGGTCGGCGGCTTCGACGGCGCCGTCGACGCCATCAAGCAGGCCCAGCGGGCCGGCTTCCGGGTGCTCACCAACACCACGTTCTTCGACCAGGACACCCCGCAGGACGTCATCGAGGTGCTGGACTACCTCAACGACGACCTCAAGGTCGACAACATGCAGATCTCCCCCGGATACGCCTACGAGAAGGCGCCGGACCAGGAGCACTGGCTGGGCGTCGAACAGACCCGCGAGCTGTTCAAGAAGGCGTTCGCGGACGGCCGCCGCAAGCGGTGGCGGCTCAACCATTCGCCCATCTTCCTGGACTTTCTGGAGGGCAAGCGGGACCTGCGGTGCACCGCGTGGGGCATCCCGTCCTACTCGCTGCTGGGCTGGCAGCGCCCGTGCTACCTGCTCGACGACGGCTACGTCGACACCTACAAGCAGCTGATCGAGGAGACCGACTGGGAGGCGTTCGGACGAGGCCGCGACCCCCGCTGCGCGAACTGCATGGCACACTGCGGCTACGAACCGACCGCCGTGATCGCCACCATGGGCTCGCTCAAGGAGACGATCCGGGCCGCCGTGAGCTCGTGAGGTGACACTATGCCGATTGAGCACCCTCAATCCGGCGACCACTCGATCGCGGTGACCCACGGATTTCTGGTCTAGTCGTATCCTATTCGGCATGAAGCGAACGTCCTTTGCGCAGTGGCCGTGCTCGGTCGCTCGCACCATGGATCTGCTGGGAGACTGGTGGACCCCGCTGGTGCTGCGCGAGGCGTTCTACGGCATCCGTCGGTTCGACGAGTTCCAGCAGGAGCTGGGCATCGCGCGCAACACGCTGTCCGACCGGCTGCAACGGCTCGTCGGCGAGGAACTGCTGGAGAAGGTGCCGTACCAGACCGAGCCGGTCCGCTACAACTACGTCCTCACCGACAAGGGTCGCGACTTCTACTCGGTGCTGGCCGCCATCGCCCACTGGGGCGACACCTGGCTGGCCGGCAAGGAGGGCGCGCCGATCACGTTCCACCACCACCGCTGCGGCAACGACACGCACGGCAAGGTGGTCTGCGCGCACTGCGGCGAGCCGCTGACCCCGGACGACACCGCGATGCGGATGGGTCCCGGGTTCCCGGCCTGGATGGCCGAGCGGCCCGAGGTCAAGCGCCGGTTCGCCCAGCAGGGCTGACGTCTCCGGGCCGGTAAGCCGGCTCCACACGATGAGTCACCTATTTGAGGTGCCTCTTCCGTTGACTTCTAAGTCTAGTTAAGCAACTCTGGCGGTCAGCGATGTGGAACGAGCAGGACCGGGGTCGGAAATGGAGTGGACCGGCGCGCGCTACGCGGACACGCCGACGGTGCGGGTGGACACCTTCGTCGGGGCGCCGCCCGAGCGGGTGTGGGAGATCGTCAGCGACATCCGGTTGATGCCGGAGCTGAGCCAGGAGCTGTGCTCGGTGGAGTGGCTGGACGGGGCCACCGGCCCGGAGGTGGGCAACGCCTTCCTCGGCCGCAACAAGCACGAGGCGCTCGGCGAGTGGGAGACCACCTCGTACGTCATCGAGTGCACGGCGCCCGAGGTGTTCGCCTGGGCGGTCACCGACGTGACGAACCCGTCCTCGATCTGGCGGTTTACGCTGCGCGCCGAGGACGGCGGCACCAGGCTCACCCAGTGGACGCAGATGGGCCCGGCCCGGTCCGGGCTGAGCCGGGCCATCGACCGGATGCCGGAGAAGGAACAGAAGATCGTCTTCGTGCGGCTGCGCGAGCTGGAGGCCGGCATGATCGGCACCCTGGCCGCGATCAAGGAACGGGCCGAGCCGAGCTGATGCGCACCGCGACGACGGTGGAGGCGTCCCGCGACTTCCGGGCCACCGCCGAGTTCGTGGTGGAAGCCGAGAAGCTCGGGCTGGACGCCTGCTTCGTCGCCGAGGCCTGGGGCGCCGACGGGCCGTCCGCGCTGGGCTACCTGGCCGCGCGCACCGAACGGATCCAGCTCGGCTCCGGGATCATCCAGCTCGGCACCCGCACCCCGGTGGCCATCGCTCAGGCCGCGCTCACGCTGGCGCAGCTCTCCGGCGGGCGGTTCGTGCTCGGGCTGGGGGCGTCCGGGCCGCAGGTGCTGGAGGGCCTGCACGGGGTGCCGTTCGAGCGGCCGCTGGCCCGGATGCGGGAGACGGTGGAGATCGTCCGCAGCGCGTTCGCCGGCGAGAAGATCAACTACGCCGGCGAGCGGTTCCGGATACCGCTGCCCGGCGGCGAGGGCCGTCCGATGCGCCTGGCCACCGAGCCGAACCCGGACATCCCGATCTACCTGGCCACGCTGTCGCCGAAGATGCTGGCGCTGACCGGCGAGGTGGCGGACGGCTGGCTGGGTACGAGCTTCGTGCCCGAGGGCGCCTCGGCCTACTTCGAGCACCTGGACGCCGGCCTGGCCCGCGCCGGCCGCACCCGCCGTGACCTGGACGTCTGCCAGGGCGCCGAGGTGGCGTTCGCCGACGACGAGGACGCGCTGCGCGGCATGCTGGCCGCCCGCCGCAAGGAGCTCGCGTTCAGCCTGGGAGGAATGGGCTCGGCCCGTACGAACTTCTACAACGACGCCTACAGCCGCCAGGGCTGGTCCGAGGTGGCCGCCGCCGTCCGCGAACGCTGGCAGTCCGGCGACCGGGACGCCGCCGCCGCCCTGGTCACCGACGACATGGTCCTGGCCACCACCCTGATCGGCACCGAACCCATGGTCCGCGACCGCCTCCGAACCTGGCACGAGTCCGGGGTCAACACCGTCCGCCTCTACCCCGCCGGCACCACCGTGGAGGCCAAGCTGACCACCCTCGCCCGCGCCCTAACCCTGGTCCGCACCCTCCCGCCCGTACCCTCCCCCGGCGCCGCATAGCTTGTCGGGGCGTCGCACATGGTGCGGAGTGTGCGGTCCCCCAGGTAGGTATGCGACGCGGCCTCACGCCCGGACGACGGCGGACACGAACTCGGTGAGGTGACTGCGGACGTAGTCGTCCACCGGGACGTTCGGCTGGAAGCTCCACCACAGGAGCGCGCCCTGCCACTGCGCGATCATGATCCGCCCGATGCCGGCCGGCGCCCCCGGTGCGCCGGCGAAGCACTCCTCGATCGCCCCGGCCAGCACCCGCCCCCACGCGGCGCCGCGCGCCCGCGCGCCCGGATCGCGCAGGTCCTCGCGCAGGATCCGCAGCCCGTCGGCGTAGGCCTCGATGTCGCCGTACCCACCGGACAGCGCGACCAGGATGCCGACCGCACCGCCCGGGTCGCGCGGGGCCGCCGCGACCGCCGCCGCCGTCCGCCCGTCCAGGTCGTCCCACGCCTGCGCGAGCGCGCGCCTGACCAGCTCGTCCTTGCTCCCAAACCGCTGGACCAGCGTCGACGCCGACAGCCCGCACCGCCCGGCCAGCGCCGCCAGCGTCAGCGAGCCGTGCTCCATCAGCAGCGACCGCGCCTCGGCGAGCACCTCGTCGTCCGGCCGCGACTTAGGCCTCGGCACGACACGCCGCCGCTCGTGTATAAACGAACATGCGTTTATATTAGCGGCACGGACGAGAGGGAGACGACGTGGCACTTTCCGGAACTGTGGCGTTGGTCGCGGGCGGCACCCGGGGCGCGGGCCGGGGCATCGCCGTCGAGCTGGGCGCGGCGGGAGCGACCGTCTACGTGACCGGCCGCACCACCCGCGAGCGGCGCTCCGAGTACGGCCGCCCGGAGACGATCGAGCAGACCGCCGAGCTGGTCACCGAGGCCGGCGGCAACGGCATCCCGGTCCGGGTCGACCACCTGGTTGCGTCCGAGGTCGCCGCCCTGGTCGCGCGCATCCGGGAGGAGTCCGGACGGCTGGACGTGCTGGTCAACGACATCTGGGGCGGCGAGTACCTGGTCGAGTGGAACAAGCCCGTGTGGGCGCACGACCTGGAGCGGGGCCTGCGGATGCTCCGCCTGGCCGTCGACACGCACCTGATCACCGCCCACCACGCGCTGCCGCTGCTGATCGAGCGCCCCGGCGGCCTGCTGGTCGAGGTCACCGACGGCACCGAGGAGTACAACCGGGAGAACTACCGCCTCTCGCCGTTCTACGACCTGGCCAAGACCGCCGTGACCCGGATGGCCTGGGCGCACGCCCGCGACCTCGCGCCGCACGGCGCCACCTCGGTCTCGCTCACCCCCGGGTGGATGCGCTCGGAGATCATGCTCGACGAGTTCGGCGTGGCCGAGCACAACTGGCGGGACGCGACGGAGCGCGAGCCGCACTTCGTCGTCTCCGAGACCCCGCGCTTCGTCGGCCGCGCCGTCGCCGCGCTCGCCGCCGACCCCGACCGGGCACGGTGGAACGGCCGCTCCCTGTCCTCCGGCGACCTGGCCCGCGAGTACGGCTTCACCGACCTGGACGGCTCGCAGCCGGACTGCTGGCGCTACCTGCGCGAGGTCATGGACCCCGGCAAGCCCGCGGACGCCACCGGCTACCGCTGAGCCCCGGCCGCGCCGGCCCGCCGGACGGCGACCGCCACCCCGTCCAGGATCGCCTCCAGCCCGAAGGCGAAGTCGCCGTCCGGCCCGCCGCCCTGCTCGAACACGGTGGAGGCGAACAGCTTGGCCGCCTCGGGGAAGCGGTCGGCGGTCACCAGCGCGGCCAGCGCGCGCCCGTAGCTCCGCTCGGCGCCGGCCTGGTCCAGGCCCCGCTCGCGGCCCGCGGCCAGCTCCCGGGAGAGCGTCGCGGACTGCCGGACGTACCCGCCGACCAGGGACATCACCCCGACCTTCGCCCCCCAGTCGAGCCCGGTGCCGCGCATGGCCACCAGCGCGGCGTCCATCCAGGCGATGTGGTTCGGCCCGGCCGGCGGCCCCGACACCGGCACCCGGCACAGCCACGGACGACGCCGGTGGACCTCGCGCTCGGCGTGCGCCCAGGTTCGCAGGCCCTCGCGCCACGGCATGCCGTCCAGGTCCGGGGGCGAGCCGATCGCGGCGTCGGCCATCAGCACCAGCAGCTCATCCTTCGACCCGACGTAGCGGTACAGCGACATGCTGGTGAACCCGAGCGCCTTGGCCACCTTGGGCAGCGTCACGCCGGACAGGCCGTCGCGGTCGGCCAGCTCGACGGCGGCGCCCACCACCCGGCCGACGTCGAGCTCGGCGGGCCGCCCCAGCCGCGAGGGCTCCGTGATCCCCCACAGCCTGAGCAACGCCGCCGGCACCTCCTTGGTCACATCGAATAGTTTGCCTGATACACAAACGAAACATCGTTTCGAATCGCCCATTGACAGGCTGGGTTCCTGTGCGCAACCCTGGCCGGGTAGCTGAGTCCAGTCATGGAACTCTGGTGTTGGGCGGGACGGCGGGAGCGCACAGGTGACCGAAACGATGGCGTCCGACTGGCACAGGACGGCGTGCAGCCTGTGTTACCTCAACTGCGGGCTGGAGGTGCGGCTGGACGGCCGCGCGATCACCCGGGTGCGCGGCGACAAGGCGAACCCCCGCTCCGCCGGCTACCTGTGCCAGAAGGCGCAGCGGCTGACCTGGCTGGGCAACCACGGCGACCGGCTGACCAGCCCGTTGCGCCGGCTGCCCGACGGCGGGCACGAGCCGGTCGACTGGGACACCGCGCTGACCGAGATCGCCGGGCGGCTGCAAGCGGTCCGGCAGGCGGACGCGGACGCCGGGCGGCCCGGCTCGTTCGCCTATGTCGGCGGCGGCGGGCAGGGCAACCACTCCGGCGGCGGGTACGGCACCGCGCTGATGCGCTGGATGCGCTCGTCGCGGTTCTTCAACGCGCTGTCCCAGGAGAAGGGCGGTGACTTCTGGGTCAACGGCAAGCTGTTCGGGGCGCAGAACTGCCACACCGCCGAGGACGTCGAGCACTGCGACCTGCTGCTCGTGCTGGGCTGCAACCCGTGGCTGGCGCACGGCTTCACCAACGCCCGCTCCGAGCTGAACACCATCAAGAACGACCCGGACCGCAAGATCATCGTGATCGACCCCCGGCGCACCGAGACCGCCGACGTCGCCGACCTGCACCTGCCGCTGCGCCCGGGCACCGACGCCTACCTGCTGGCCGCCGTGCTCGCGCTGCTGCTGCGCCGGGGCGGCGCCGACGAGGCGTTCCTGGCCGCGCACACCGAGGGGTTCTCCGAGGTGGCGGCGGCGTTGAGCCGGGTGCCGGTGGACGAGTGGATCGCGCACGCCGAGGTGGACCGCGCCGACGTGGACCGGGCGGTGGACATGGTCCTGGCCGCGGGCGCCATGACCGTCCGGGTCGAGCTGGGCATCCAGCAGGGCCGGCACTCCACCCTGAACAGCTACCTGGAGAAGCTGCTCTACCTGCTCACCGGCAACTTCGGCCGGCCGGGCACGAACGCGCTGCACTCCTGGCTGCACCCGCTGATCGGCAACTCCTCCGGGCAGCGCTCGGAGATCACCGGGTACGAGTACATCGGCGGGCTGCTGCCGGCCAGCACGATGGCCGAGGAGATCCTCACCGACCACCCGAACCGGGTGCGGGCGCTGTGGGTGGAGTCGTCCAACCCGGCGAACACCTACGCCGACACCGCCGCCGTGGAGCGCGCGATCCGGGAGTGCGAGCTGTCGGTGGTGGTGGACGTGGCGTACACCGAGACCGCCGCGCTGGCCGACTACGTGCTGCCGGCCGCCTCCCAGCACGAGAAGTGGGAGTTCACCCTGTTCACGCTGGAGTGGCCGACGAACTACGTGCAGGTCCGCCGGCCGCTGTTCGACCCGCTGCCGGGCACGCTGGCCGAGGCGGAGATCTACGCCCGGCTGTTCGAGGGGCTCGGCGCGCTGCCGCCCGCGTCAGAACTGGCCTCGGCCGCGCGGATGGAGCGTTCGGCGCTGCCGGCCGCGCTCGCCGCCTTGGTCAAGCGCGACCCCGAGCTGGCGGCGCTCGGGCCGGTGCTGCTGTACCGGACGCTGGGCGCCAGCCTGCCCGACGGCGCCGCGGCGATGGCACCGCTGTGGGCCGGCTGCCACCGGGTGGCCGCGACCATGACCGTGCCCGTCCAGCGCGCGCTCGGTTCTCAGGCGGAAGGCGCCGAACTGGGCGAGGAGCTGTTCGAACGGATCCTGGCCAGCCCCAGCGGCATGCCGTTCACCGTGCACGAGTACGACGAGGTCTGGACCCTGGCCCGCCGCGACCGGATCCAGCTGGCCGTCCCGGAGCTGCTGGACTGGCTCGGTTCGCTGGATCCCGCCGCCGAGCGGCCCGACCCCCGGTACCCGTTCTCGCTGGTCGCCGGCCAGCGGAGGTCGCACAACGCGAACCAGATCCTGCGCGCGCCCGCGTGGCGGCGCACCGACCCGGACGGCGCGCTGCGCGGGCGCGCCGAGGACCTGGCCTCGGCCGGCGTGGACCCCGGCGACTGGGCGGCGGTGGTGACCGCGACCGGCCGGATCGTGGTACGGGCCGAGGCGGACGAGAGCCTGCGCCCGATGCAGCTCGCGCTCCCGCACGGCTACGGCATGTCGTACCCCGACGGCCGAGGCGGCCGGGTCACCAACGGACCGAGGCTGAACCTGATCACGGACGCCGCCGACCGCGACCCGATCGCCGGCACGCCGCACCACAAGGACATCCCGGTCCGCCTGGAACCGGCCACTAAGTCCGAACGCGCGGTTGCCGAGGCCGACAGCGCCCGCGTCCGCGAGCTGATGACCCCGTGAGTGGCTAGGGGTGCTATGGCGCCCCTAGCCACTCACGGGTTGGCTAGGCCAGCGGGCCGAGGACGGACTCGGCGGCGGTCACGAGCGCGCCGGAGCGGGCCAGGTCGACCACGGCGGCGATCTCGGGCGCGAGGTGGCGGTCCGGGCCGGGGCCGTCGACCTTGGTCCGCAGGACATCCCGCACGGCGGCGGTCGCCGGCGACGGGGCCAGCGGCGCGCGCAGGTCAAGGGCGCGCGCGGCGGTCAGCACCTCCATGGCGAGCACCCTGGTCAGGCCGTCGATGGCCCGCCGCAGCTTGCGCGCCGCGTGCCAGCCCATCGAGACGTGGTCCTCCTGCATGGCCGAGGACGGGATGGAGTCCACGCTGGCCGGCGCGGCCAGCCGCTTGAGCTCGGCCACGATCCCGGCCTGGGTGTACTGCGCGATCATGTGCCCGCTGTCCACCCCGGGGTCGTCGGCCAGGAACGGCGGCAGGCCGTGGCTGCGGGCCACGTCCAGGAACCTGTCGGTGCGCCGCTCGCTCATGCTGGCCAGGTCGGCCACCACGATCGCCAGGAAGTCCAGCACGTACCCGACCGGCGCGCCGTGGAAGTTGCCGTTCGACTCCACCCGCCCGTCCAGCGTCACCACCGGGTTGTCGATGGCGCTGGCCAGCTCCCGGTTGGCGACCACCTCCGCGTGCGCGAGCGTGTCCCGGGCGCCGCCGGCCACCTGCGGCGCGCACCGCAGCGAGTACGCGTCCTGCACCCGGTTGCAGTCCGGGCCGGCGTGGCTGGCCATCACCCCGGAGCCGGCCAGCAGCCGGGTCAGGTTGTCCGCCGAGGACGCCTGGCCTGGATGCGGGCGCAGCGCCAGCAGGTCGGGGGCGAACGCCCGGTCGGTCCCCAACTGGGCCTCGACGCTCATCGCGGTGGCCACGTCGGCCAGGGTGAGCAGTCCGCGCAGGTCGTGGCAGGCCAGCACGAGCTGCCCGAGCATGCCGTCGGTGCCGTTGATCAGCGCCAGCCCTTCCTTCTCGGCCAGCTCGACGGGACGCAGCCCGGCCGCCGTGAGCGCCGTCTCGGCGGGCATCAGATGCCCGGCGGCGTCGCGCACGGTGCCCTCCCCGATCAGGGCCAGCGCCACGTGGGCCAGCGGCGCCAGGTCGCCCGAGCAGCCCAGGCTGCCGTACTCCGGCACCACCGGGGTGATCCCGGCGGAGAGCATCGCGGCGTAGCCCAGCGCGGTGTTCACGCTCACCCCGGTGCGCCCGGTGGCCAGCGTGGACAGCCGCAACAGCATCAGCGCGCGCACCACCTCCCGCTCCACCTCCGGGCCGGACCCGGCGGCGTGCGAGCGGACCAGCTGGCGCTGCAGCTTGGCCCGCTTGTCCTGGGGAATGTGCTTGGTGGCCAGCGCCCCGAACCCGGTGGACACCCCGTACACCGGCTTCGGGTCGTTCGCCAGCGCCTCGATGTGCTTGCGGCTTTCCGAGACTGCCGCAACAGCTTCGTCGGACAGCCGCACCGGCACGCCCTCCCGGGCCACCCGGACCACCTCGGCGGCGCCGACCGGCCCGACGCCGACCACCACCTCCGCGGTCGCGTCCCCGGAGAAGATCGCCGTGCCCTGAATGCTGTCCTGTGTGTGGAAACTCAACCCGCTCCCCCTTACGTCTGCCATGCTTGACCGAGGGCGGCTCCCGACGAACCACCTCCGCACAGCGTGGCCCTTCTGCCGTTGTTATACCGCTTTCCAGTCCCGGAATTCCGGTAACCGGAATCGATTCGGATGCCTGTGACATCGAATCCGACATCTGTCGAGTGCCGTCGGTGTATGTCCGCTGCAAGCGCTCGCGGCTAACCTGACGGCCCATGCGACTCGGCCTCGTCGCGGGCAGCCCCATCGAGTGGCTGGCCGTCCGGCTCAACCTGGTTCCCCGCCCGCTCATGGACACCCAGGTGGCGTTCACCCTGGCGCAGGTCATCATGGTGGCCAGCAAGATCGGCCTGTTCGACGCGCTGGCGTCCGGACCGGCCACCGCCGAGCAGCTGGCACGCCAGTGCGCCACCAACCCGGCCGCGACCGAGAAGCTGCTGCCCTCCCTGGTCGCGTCCGGCTACCTGCGGGCGCGCGCGGGGCGCTACGAGCTGACCGGGCTGTCCCGCAAGTGGCTGGTGTCGAGCAGCCCGCGCTCGCTGGCCGACAAGCTCGCGCTGCAGTTCCAGGAGTGGACGCTGCTGGAAGGCTCCGAGGCGTTCGTCAGGTCCGGAACGCCCGTGGACGTGCACGACACGCTCTCGGACGACGAATGGGGCCTCTACCAACGCGGCATGAAGGCGCTGTCCGGCAGCCTGACCGGCCCGCTGGCCAAGGCCGTGCCGATCCCCGCCGGCGCCACCGACCTGCTCGACATCGGCGGCTCCCACGGCGCCTACGCGGTGGCGCTGTGCCGGCGGCACCCGGGGCTGCGCGCGGTCGTGCTGGACCTCCCGGAGGCGGTGCGGCACGCGGCCGGGCTGCTCGCCGCGCAGGGCATGGGCGAGCGGGTCCGGCACCGGGAGGGTGACGCGCTGGCCGACGACCTGGGCGAACGGTGCTACGACGCGGTGACCATCATCGGCGTGGTGCACCACTTCACCGACGAGCAGAACCGCGCGCTCGCCGCCAAGGTGGCCCGCGCGCTGCGCCCCGGCGGGACGTACACCATCGCCGACTTCTTCCGGCTGGACGACCCGGGGCGGGCCGATCAGGTCCCGGCGCTGATGGACTTCTACTTCGCGCTCACCAGCCGCTCCGGCACCTGGCCGCCGGACCGGATGGCGGACTGGCAGCGCGAGGCGGGGCTGGCGCCGGCCAAGCCGGTCCGGCTCGCGGCGAGCGGCGGCGTCGGGCTGCAGTCCGCGACCAAGCCACGCTAATGTGACACCTCGACGTCGACCGGGGCGTCGACTTGACGTAAATGCGCTCCCTACCCCTTGAGACTGCACAGGTGGATGACGGTCTAACAATTGCCGAGCTCGCGCAGCGGACCGGGCTGACCACACAGACGCTGCGTTCGTACGAGCGGTCCGGGTTGCTCGCCCCTGACCGCTCGTCGAACGGCCGGCGCCGCTACAGCGAGGACGACCTGGCCAGGATCCGATTGTTGTCCCGGCTGCGCGCCACCGGCATGACCGTCGCGGACGCGCGCGACTACGCCGAGCTGGCCAGGTCCGAGTCCGAGACCGCGGCGCGCCGCCACGAGGTGCTCGTCGCCCACCGCCAGCAGGTGCTGGCCCGGATCGACCGCCTGCACGACGACCTCGCGCTCATCGAGTACGAGATCCAGCGCCTGTACCCGCACAACGGCTCGCGCCTGCGGTGACCACCGCGACCCGGGTGTGCTGAGACGCCCGACTCGGTGTGCTGAGACATTGGCTCGCTCGCAAGCTCGCTCGCTGGAGGTCGGTCGCTGCGCTCCCTCTCTAACGCCCGACTCGCGGACGGGTGGGGGCGGGCGGTAGGACTGGGGCGCGGACTTGTCGGACGGTGTGGGGAGGCGGGCGTGCGCGGGAACGGCTATGTGGTCGGTACCTTCGACACGAAGGGCGCCGAGCTCGGCTATGTCGCGGAGCTGCTGCGCGCGGCCGGGATCCAGGTCACCACCGTGGACCTGTCCACCACGGACGGACGGCAGGAGCACCCGCCCGACGTCACCGCGCGCGAGGTCGCGGCGCACCATCCCGACGGGGCGGACGCGGTGTTCACCGGCGACCGGGGCAGCGCCGTCACCGCCATGGCCGTCGCGTTCGAGCGGTTCCTGACCGGGCGCGACGACGTCGGCGGGGTGCTCGGACTGGGCGGCTCCGGCGGCACCGCGTTGATCACCCCGGCGTTGCGCGCGCTGCCGGTCGGGGTGCCCAAGCTGATGGTCAGCACGGTGGCCGGCGGGGACGTGTCCGGCTACGTGGGCGCCAGCGACATCGCCATGCTGCACTCGGTGACCGACGTGGCCGGGCTGAACCGGATCTCCCGACAGGTGCTCGGCAACGCCGCGCACGCGCTGGCCGGCGCGCTGGCCCACGAGATCCCCGCCGCCGAAGACAGACCGACCGTCGGTCTAACTATGTTCGGCGTCACCACCCCCTGCGTCACCGCCGTCGCGGCCGCCGTCGCCGAGCAGGGGTACGACCCGCTGGTCTTCCACGCGGTCGGCACCGGCGGGCGGGCAATGGAGAAGCTGGTGGACGACGGCCAGATCGGCGCCGTCCTGGACATCACCACCACCGAGGTCTGCGACCTGATAGCGGGCGGCGTGTTCAGCGCCGGCGAGGAACGGCTGGACGCGATCGCGCGCGCCGGCGTGCCGTACGTCGGCTCCTGCGGCGCCCTCGACATGGTCAACTTCGCCGCGCCGGAGACGATCCCGCCGCGCTACCGCAACCGGCACTTCTACCGGCACAACCCGCAGGTCACGCTGATGCGCACCACCGAGCAGGAGTGCCGGCTGATCGGCACCTTCATCGCCGGCAAGCTCAACGCCTGCGAGGGGCCGGTGCGGTTCCTGCTGCCGGAGGGCGGGGTGTCGATGCTGGACGCGCCCGGCCAGCCGTTCCACGACCCGGCCGCCGACGAGGCCCTGTTCGCCACGCTGGAGAACGAGGTGCACCAGACCGACCGGCGGCGCCTGCTGCGGGTGCCGCACAACATCAACGATCCCGAGTTCGCCGAGGTGGTCATGACAGCGTTCCGAGAGGTCACCCGATGAGCCGACACTCCCGGCACGAGCTGGTCGAACGGTTTCAGGACATGGCGCGGCGCGGCGAGCCGATCGTCGGCGGCGGGGCCGGCACCGGGCTGTCCGCCAAGTGCGAGGAGGCCGGCGGGATCGACCTGATCGTGATCTACAACTCCGGTCGGTACCGGATGGCCGGGCGGGGGTCGCTGGCCGGCTTGCTCGCCTACGGCAACGCCAACGAGATAGTCGTCGAGATGGCCGCCGAGGTGCTCCCGGTGGTCGAGCACACCCCCGTGCTGGCCGGCGTGAACGGCACCGACCCGTTCCTGCTGCGCGGGCGGTTCCTGCGCGAGCTGGCCGAGCTGGGCTTCGCCGGGATCCAGAACTTCCCGACCGTCGGGCTGATCGACGGGGTGTTCCGGGCCAACCTGGAGGAGACCGGGATGGGGTACGGGCTGGAGGTCGACCTCATCGCCGCCGCCCGCGAGGCCGACCTGCTCACCACCCCGTACGTGTTCGGCGCCGACGACGCCCGCGCCATGACCCGCGCCGGCGCCGACCTGATCGTCTGCCACATGGGCCTGACCACCGGCGGCGCGATCGGCGCGGAGACGGCGAAGACGCTGGACGACTGCGTCGAGCTGATCGACGAGTGGGCCGCCGCCGCGCTGGACGTCCGCGACGACGTGCTGGTGCTCTGCCACGGCGGCCCCATCGCCGAGCCGGCGGACGCCGCCCACGTGCTGGCCAACGCGCGGCACTGCCACGGCTTCTACGGCGCCAGCAGCATGGAACGGCTGCCCACCGAGCGGGCGCTCACCGAACAGACCCGCGCGTTCAAGGCCGTCGGTAGGCGCTCTGACGAAATCCGCGACTCACCCTGACAGCGTTTCTCCCCCGCCTCCCCAGCCACCACGACCCGACTCGCGGACGGGTTTTAACGCGCGCTGCGGTCCCTGATCATGGACGGGATCGTGCGGACCAGGATGGACAGGTCGGTGACCAGGGTGCGGGAGCGGACGTAGGCCAGGTCCAGGTGCAGCATCTCCAGGGTGCCCATGGTGGAGCGGCCGGAGACCTGCCAGAGGCCGGTCAGGCCGGGGCGGACGGAGAAGCGGGGCTGGAACTCGGCGGGGAACATCCGGGCTTCCCACTCCAGGCAGGGGCGGGGGCCGACCAGGGACATGTCGCCGAGGACCACGTTGATCAGCTGCGGCAGCTCGTCCATGCTGGTCTTGCGCAGGAACTTGCCGATCGCGGTGACCCGGGGGTCGCTGTCCAGCTTGTGGCTGCCGTTCACCGAGGTGTCCTCGCCGCGCAGCTCGGCGGCGATCAGCTCGCGCAGCAGCTCGTCACCCACGCCGTTACGCATGGTGCGGAACTTGTAGATGGTGAACGAACGGCCACCCAGCCCGACCCGCCGCTGCTTGAACAGCGCGGGGCCGCCGCCGGAGGAACGGATGAGCAGCCCGACCACCAGCATCGGCACCGCGAGCACGAGCAGGGCCAGCGCGGCGGCCGTCAGATCGAGTACCCGTCGCGCGACTGCCTCCCAGGTCAACGTGGGCAAGCCGGCGTAGAACACGTCGCGGGCCGAGTCGGCGTGTGGGTCGGCTTCAAGGGGGTGCATCGCATTTCTCCCGGGATCCATGGCAGCACCCGGGGTATCGAGCGACGGCCCGCTTCCGTTACCCGTTCGAGTGATCCGCTGCCTTGGCTGTGGCGGTGATCAAGTCTATGCATGTGTCCAGTGACAGCCGGGTGCTGTCCAGCAACAGATCGTAGTGGCTCGGGTCTGTGGGATCCGCGCGGTAGTAGTGCCGCACGTACGTGGTGCGCGCGCTGTCGTTGCGACTGAGGGCTTCCCGCGCCTCGTCCTCGGAGATGCTTCCCATGCTCATCGCCTGCCGCACCCGGCGCTCGGGATCTCCGTCCAGCCGGACGTGCAGCGCGGTCGGGTGGTCGCGCAGGACGATGGCGCCGGCGCGCCCCAGGATCACCCCGCCCTTCTCGCCGACCGCCTTGCGGATCGCGGTCTCGGTGCACGCGACGAACTCGCTGTCCGGCAGCAGCACGGTGCGCGGCGGCGCGTACCCGATCATGAAGTCGCTGGACATCGGCGCGGCGGCGGTCAGCACCCGCTGCAGCCAGCCCTTGCACTGCTCGTCGCGGGCCAGCGCGTCCTCGTACGACACCCCGAGGTCGGTGGCCACCTGGGCCGGGATCGCCCGGTCGATGAACGGCACGCCGAGTCGCTCGGCCACCGCCGGACCCACGACCCCACCACCCGCGCCATATGCGGCGGACAACGTCACGACATACATTGCCCCGCCTCCCATCTCAAAAAATACGTTGACAGATCGTAGACGAGTGTGGGTCCAATCACGAGGCCACATACGGCGAGTACGACCGAACGGCGGTCACTCGCGGTAGCGAGCCGTAGGTCACACCCCCCGACACCGCAACGGTCGCAGAATGGCCTGGTGGGTGTGCCATTGCGGGCCTCGGCGGTGCGCGAGCGGGCGGACGGGCGGCTGTGGTCGCGTTACCGCCCGTACCTGCCGGACGGGTCGGTGCGCGCGTTCGGCGAGCGGGGCTGGCGGGGGCACGGCGGCTGGGACCGGTCGCTGCGGGTGCTGCCCGACGGCCGCATGGACCTGATCGCCCGCGAGGACCGGCTGGTCGTGGTGCTCCCGGCGGCGGAGGTGCGGCGCTTCGAGGTGCGCGCGGCGGACCGGCCGGTCGGGCTGCGCATCCGCTGCGGCGCGGCCGGCGCGCTGCTCGGCTGCGACCTCACCGAGCTTGCCCCGCTGGCCGGGCACACCGGGGAGATCGACCTCGCCGACCTGTCCGGCGAGCTGGCCCGCGCCGCCCGCGCCGCGCTCGGCCCGGGTGGAACGCCGCGCCCCGACACGCTCGACGCGCTGGTGCGGGCGCTGCAGCGGGCCGGGCGGCGGCCGGACCCCTCGGTGCTGCGCGCGGTGCACCTGCTGCGGGCGCCGGGCAGCCGGGTGGACCGGGTGGCCGAGCGGCTGGGCCTGACCCCGCGCACCCTGCACCGGCGGGTGTGCGCCGAGGTCGGCTTCGGCCCCAAGCGGCTGCACGCCGTGTTCCGGTTCCAGCGGTTCCTGGCCAGGGTGCCGGCGCTGGCCGGGCGGGAGGCGAACCTGGCCGGCCTGGCCGCCGAGCTCGGCTACGCCGACCAGTCCCACCTGGGCCGCGACTGCCGGCTGCTGGCCGGCACCAGCCCCGCGCGGCTGGTCGCCAGCTGGACCCGCGGGGGCGCTGTCCGAAACGTTCCAGACGCGGCGGCGGATGATCAGCCATTCTCCGACCCGTGAGCACACCACCCGTCACGTTCCGCACCAGCACCGGCGTCCGCCTCGACGACCTCGACACGAACTGGCACGTCAGGGGGCCGGCGCTGCTCGCCTACGCCGACCATGCGCGCTGGGAGTGCGTGCGGGCCGCGGGCATCGACCTGCCCGACCTGATGGCCCACCGGATCGGCCCGGTCAACCTGGAGACCACCATCCGGTTCCGGCGCGAGCTGCGGCCGGGCGAGCGGGTCGAGATCTCCTGCGCGTTCGAGTACGGCGACGGCAAGACCTCGCGGGTGTTCCAGGAGCTGCGCACCCCGGACGGCACGCTGGTCGCCGAGGTGTCCAGCGTCGGCGGCCTGCTGGACCTGGACCGCCGCCGCCTGGTCGAGGACCCCGGCGCCCGCTGGCGCGCGATCGCCACCGACCCGTCGCTCCTCGGGTTATGAGCGCAACGGATAGGTGTCGAACACCAGCGTGTCCGAGGTGATCTTGCCGTCCTCCACCACCAGGTGGTCCACCGCGCGGATGGTGCCGAACGGCCCGGTCGCCATGTCGTAGATGATCATGGCCTGCCGTTCGTCGCCAACCGCCGCGATGATCGTCACCCCGGTGACGGCGCCGGCGAACTCCGCCACCGCGGCCGCCACCTCGTCCGCGCCCCTGACCGCCGCCCGAGGGCTCTCGAACACCACGTCGTCGGCCAGGTAGCCGCGGATCGCGGCCAGGTCCCCGCGCCCGAACGCCTCGATGTACGCCGTCGCCACGCCCGCCGTGGCACCCTGCTCGCCCACTGTCGTCCCTCCGTCGGCTGGAAGCTCCCCCGTACAGACCGGCGAGCCCGGCCGGACTCATCGCTCGCCGTTCGATCGGTTCGGGAGGGGTCCCAGCCGCGCCCGGCGACGATTGCCGCATGACACGACTCAGGCGCGCCGTCCGGGGCGCAACGACGCTGCTCGCCGCGCTGGTCGCCGCCGCGGCGCTGTCCGGCTGCACCGTGAGGTTCTCCACGTCGGGTGCGGGCACCCAGCGGTTCCACCACCCCGACTACCAGATCACCTTCGACTACCCCAACACGCTGCGCGAGACCGACGACGTCAGGTTCGACGTGACCGCCGGGGGGCGGAGCACGCGGGACAAGGCGGTCGCGCTCTACCTCGACAACGACAACATGATCGTCGTGGAGCGCGCGACCCTGCGGGGCTCGATCACCAAGGACAACCTCGCCGAGGCCCAGCGGGAGGTCGAGGAATTGGTCCCTCAACTGGGCACCCTGTCGGAGCCCGGCAAGCAGGTCGAGCGCGCCGGGCTCCCCGGTCTCGAGTACAGGCTCACGCTGCGTTCCGGGAAGCCGAGCCACATCCTGTTCCTCTTCGACGGCACCGTGTACTACAGGGTCGTCTGCGAGTCGACCGACCAGCGCCGCCAGCAGATCACCGAGGCCTGCGACATGGTGCACCGGACCCTCGCCCACACCTGACGGTCCTTCAGCGGAGCTTGCCGAGGGCGGCGACCGCGAGTTCGGTGGCGCGGGCGCAGAGCTCGGGGCCTGGTTGTGGGCCTTCGAGGGACAGCTCGAGCACCTCGACGTCGCCCTGCGCGGTGGGCGTGGGCCGGGTCGCAACCATGGCCATGCATCGCTGGGCGGCCCGGGTGCCGGGCACGAGCTTCGTCCAGGCTCGCCGGCCGGCGATGGTGGTGGGTGCCCCGACGTCGGTCTGGTCGGCCTCGAACAGGTTGAACAACGTGTACACGCTCGGGCCGCCTTTTTTCGTCGAGTCCCAGGTACAGCTCCAGTTGGCGAATCCCGGAACACGGTTGTACGGCTCGAGGTCGGGCACGGTGGCCAGGGTCGAGGGGTCGAGAAGGGCGCAGGCGTCGTTGTCGGCGATGCGCCATTGGGCGGTGCGGCCGGGGCGATAGACGACTCCGTCGCGGTCGAGTACGTTGACCGCCGCGCTGATTCCGACCCAGGCGGCCGCGCACAGGTCAGGAAAGCCGGCTCCGACCGCTTGGACGACGATCTCGGAGCGGTCGGACAATATGATGTATCCGCTGCAGTGCACCGCATAGAAGCCGGACTCAGGGGTGCGGCGATGCACAACTGTTATGTCACCGACTCGCTGTTTCTCGCCATCGCGATCCGACACCGAGGATACGGGTTCGCGATAGGAGACGAGGAGACGACTGTCTTGTCTGCCGACTCCTATTCCCGCTTCACATGACTGCAACGCGCCCTTTCTCACGCGGACGGTCACGGGCTCGCCGAACTGGCGTAGCCAGGTGGGGTCGATGAGCGCGCAGGGGTCGGCCGCACGGGGGTCGCCGGACAGGGTGATGGGCCGGATCGCGGCGGGCAGCGGCGGGGCGCCGGTGGGGGCCGTGTTGTCGAGGAGTCGCGGCAGCGCGACGGCCAGTCCGGCGGCGAGCGCGAAGGCGGCGATCGCGGCCACGGCCATCGGGCGACGGGGCCGGCGGGCCGGGCGCGGCTCGGGCGGGCCCGGTGGCTGGCCACCGAGCGTCGGCGCGCCCGGGCCTGCCAGGGCCGTTGGCCTGCCACCGCCGAGCGTCGGCGGGCTCGGGGCGGGCACCGGGTAACGGGTGCGCAGGGTGCCCTCCGAAACGCGGCGGGCGAGGGCATGGAGCTGGTCACTGACGGTGGCGGCGTCCGGCCGGGTGTTGGGGTCGAGCTCGAGCAGCCGCATGATCAGCGAGGTGAGCGGGGTGCGCGTGGCCGGCGGGTTGATGGGGTAGGTGGCGACGCGGAGCAGCATCCGGCGGGGGTTGGGATCCTCGCCGTACGGCGGGGCACCCTCGATGGCGCGGTAGAGGGTGGCGCCGAGGGAGAAGATGTCCGAGGCCGGGGTCGGCGGCTCACCCCGGGCCACCTCACGGGCCATGTAGGCGGGCGTGCCGGACACCGCGTTGTCGCCGGTGAGCAGCTGATCGTCGGCGGCGGCGTGGGAGAGCCCGAAGTCGGTGAGCTTGACGGTCCGCTGGTCGACGCCGATCAGAATGGTGCCGGGCCTGATGTCGCGATGGATGACGCCACGGTCGTGGGCGGCGGCTAGCGCGTCGGCAACCGCCGCCCCGATGCGCGCAATCTCGATCAGGCTCATCGGCCGGCCATCGGTGAGCGCCTCGGTCAGGCTGGCCGCCGGCACGTATTCGAGCACCAGCCAGACGTCGCCGTCGGACTCGATGACGTCGTAGATGGTGACCACGTGGCGGTGACCGCGCAGCTGGGCGGCCATCCTGGCCTCGCGCAGGATGCGGGCGCGGGCCAGTTCGGCCTGTTCGGCGGGCAGGTTGGCGAAGCTCACGTGCTTGAGCGCCACGCGTTGGGCGAGCAGTAGGTCCTCGGCCTCCCACACCGTGCCGGTACCGCCCCGGGCGATCGAGCGCACCAACCGATACCTGCCGAACAGCCGCTCGTGCCCCTCCATCTGCCCTCCCCCGTAGTCCGTCGCCGGCACGTGGTTCCTAGCCCGTGCCCGGAGGGTTGCCAAGCAGCCGCAGGTCGGGCGGCACCACGGTGGTGTCGACCAACAGCTCCACCAGAAGGTTGTGGTTCAGCGTGTCATCATCCTGCCCGGCGAGCTGGTCACGGGTGAGTCCGGCGACGGTGCGGGCCAGTCGGGCACGGACCTCGCGCACCGTGTCTTCGGCGGCCCCAGGCGTCCATCGTTGGTCGGGTTGCAGCTCGGCGAGCTGTTCGGCCACCTGGTTCCAGGTCCGCGGTTGGGGGTTCGCCTCGTGGCGCAGGTAGCGCTGGCCGAGCGCCACCAGGACGAGGCGCTCCCGGGCGGTGAGCTCCCAGGTCGCGGGCCGGCCGGCGGGGTCGGCCGGTGGTGCGGGCGGCGGTGCGGGCGGTCCCGGTTCCGCCGGGCTCGCGACGCGTATCTCGAGCAGGTGCTCGCGGCCGGGTCCGGTGCGGATGAACACCGGGGTGTAGCTGACCGGCAGCGGCTGCTCGTGCCCGGACGGCAACAGCTGCGAGCCCGGCAGCCGGATCGGGACGACGCCGGTGTTCCGGATCGTCCATCGCTGCCCGTCACAGTGCAGCAGGCCGTGCCGCCGGCTCACCCGGGGGTCGTCCTCGCCGACGGCGATGTGCACCCCGGGTTCGTCCCGGCCGAACAGCAGGTCCAGCCCGGCGGCCGGGGCCGCCGCGACGCCGCCGTGTGCACCGAGCGCGACCAGGCTGCCGGGTTCGCACTCGGGCAGGCCTCGGGCCAGGCTGGCGGTGTCTGGAGGGAGCTCTCGCACGGAGCCGGCTCCTCGGCCGGTCTCGACCTGGGTCATGGAGGTCCCTTCGGTGGTGGGCCGGGGGCGTTCGGCGCGGTCAGCCCGCCGGGGGCAGCTTGGGCGCGACCGCGTTGGCGACGGTCACGGCCTGGGCGCAGGACAGGTCGGCGTTGGGCTGTGGCCCCGCGTACGCGGTGACCGCGAGGTACTCGTCGAGCCTTTCGCCGCTTTCCGCGACATAGGTTCGATGGTGCAGGTAGAGGTAGCACGCCGTCGGAAGGGTCAGACCGGACGCGTCGATGCTCCAGGCTCGCCTGCCCCCGATCGGCGCGATTTCGCGTGCCGTGGGGGGCGCTCGATAGGCGACGATGCCCAGCACCAGCCCGGGCGCTCCCGCGTCGCCCCGACCCCATATGCAGGACCACGCGTTGAGTCCTGGTCTTCGCCTGGCCGTGTCGATGCCCGGTATCGCGCTGAAGGTGGCCGGGTCGGCCAGCGTGCAGAAGTCGACGGTTGTCAGCGCGTTGGCTGGAACGGCGAGTGGACGCCTGCGGACGGCGTGGTTGTTCAGCGCCGTCATGGCGACGGTCATCGCGGTCTCGGCGACCGCGCACAGGTCGGTGAGGGCACCCTTGCGGCTCTCGGCGCGGATCTCGACCCTCAGTTGGTCGGGTAGCACGATCGTGCGTTGGCACTCCCCGACCCGGACGGGTGTGCGAAGGATGCGCAGCCCGTCGACCTGCTGGACGTTCTCCCGAGGATCCGCCTCTTCGGGGGTGTCGAACTCGACGGTCAGGACGACGAACCCGGGGCTGACCGTGACCTCCACACCGCACGCGGCGGGTGACAGGTAGTCCGGATGAACTGTGCCCTTGCCCAGCGGCCGGACCGAGTCCGGCGAGACCAGGCTGCACGGGTCCGCCGTGCGCGTGTCCCCGAGCAGCGACGGTGGCGCCGGCGGACCGGCGGGCGGGGGCACGGGCCGGCTCGTGGCGTTCAAAACGATCACACCCGCCCCGGCGAGCAGCGCGAACACCGCGATCACAGCGAGCGCCACGCGGCGACGGCTCGTTGCCGGTGGGTGGGGTGGCCAGACCTCCGGCGACCAGCCGGTCGGCGGCGGTCCGATCGGCGGTCCGGTCGGCGGCGGTCCGGTCGGCGGCGGTCCGGTCGGCCGGTGCGGCGGCGTTCCGGCCGGGGGCATGACCGGGCCGGTGTGGCGCTCGGACGTCGGCGTCCCCGCCTCGGCGGGCGGTGCCGGCGGCCCGGCCCAGGCCAGGTGGGCCGGTGGCGCCGACGGCCGCGCCGTCACCCGGGCCGTCAGCAGGGCCGTCAGCTCGCGGGCGGCGGTGGCCGCGTCCGGCCGCCGGGCCGGCTCGGGGCTCAGCGCGTGTCCCAACAGGTGCTCCACGAGCTCCCCGCCGCCGTGACCGTCCCCGGCGTGTTCGAGGGCGGCTCGCACCATGGCGGCCCACCCGAACACATCACCGGCCGGCGAACGGGTGCCGCCGGCGGCGAGCTCGGGTGCACCGTGATGCGGCGGGCCGCCAGTGCCCAGGTCCGGATGGGTCAATGCCAGGCCGGCGAGGCGCGCGTGGCCGTCATCGCCGAGCATCACCAGGCCGGCGTGCACATCGCCGTGCACCACACCCGCGCCATGAGCCGCCGCCAACCCGTCGGCCGCATCGCGCCCCCAGCTCAACACGTCCGAGACGGTGACGCGATACGCCTGGAGAACCCCGCGCAGGGTGCGCCCCGCCAGTCCCTCCGAGACCAGCCACACCGTTCCGGCGTCCGCGATCGCCGCCCAGACCCGCACAAGATGATCACTCCGTACCCGCGACGCGATGCTCACCTCGCGCGCAACCCCCGCGTACACCGCCGGGTCGAGAACTCCCTGGACCCGGCCCGGCACCTCGAACAGGCCGACCTGCCGATCCGACCACTCGTCCAGCGCCCGCCACACCGATCCCGCCCCGGTGTCCCGGACCTGCTCGAGCATCCGGTAGCGGTCAGCTACCAGTCGATGCGTCCGCATCCGTCTTCCCTAGCGCGGCCATTGCACTTCTCGTCCGCCCATCAGTGCAGCTTGGTGAGGGCGGTTGCCGCAACCTCGCTGCCGCGGGCGCAGAGCTCGGCCGCGGGTTGTGGGCCTTCGAGGGAGAGCTCGAGCATCTCGGTGGCACCCATCGCGGTTGGGGCGGGGCGGGTTATCACGTACAAGTGGCACTTCGCGGGGTTTTTGTCGCCGCGGCTGATTTTGGTCCACGCTCGCCGGCCCGCGATGGTCGTGTCGTTGCCGTAGTCATCGACACGCACGTTATCAAGGCGGAAACCCATATACAGTCGTGAAGCATCTTTCTGGGTCGCTCCCCAGGTACAAGACCAATTCCCGAAGCCTGGAAAGCGGATGTTCGTGTCGAGGCCGGGAACGGCGGCCAGGGTGGCGGGGTCGAGGACCGCGCAGGCGTCGTTGCTGGTGATGAGCCATTCGGCGGTGCGGCCGGGACGGTAGGTGATTCCGTCGCGGGCGAGCCGGTTCACCGCGACGGCCGTGGCGACCTCGGTCGCCCCGCATATGTCGGAGCCGTCCGGCCCGTTGGTTTCGAAATAGATCGCGGTTCGATCGGCCAACAGGATCACGCTGTCACAGGACGTGACGAAAAGTCCGGTCTGGACGGAGCGGCGCACGATGGTGAGGTCCCCGAGCTGCTGTGGCTGGCCGCCCAGGTCCGACACCGTCTTGGGCGTGTTGAACTTGACGTCGAGGACCATGTCGCCGTTGGGAACGGTGATCCGCGCCTGGCACGCCTCAGGGGTGTAGCTGATGTTGGTGGTGATCACGGGTTGGCCGAACTGGCGCAGCCAGGTGGGGTCGATGAGTGCGCAGGGGTCGGCCGCGCGCGGGTCACCGGACAGGGTGATGGGTCCGACGGCCGTGGGGAGGGGCGGGACGCCGGTGGGAGGCCCGTTGTCCAGGAGCTTGGGCAGCGCGACGGCCAGCCCGGCGGCGAGCGCGAAGGCGGCGATCGCGGCCACGACCAGCCATCGGCGCGGCTTTCGCGGCGGTCGCGGTGCGGGCAGCGGCGGCGGCCGGTGGCCACCGGGTGGCGTGGTCGGGCCGTAGTGCTCGTCGAGCGGGGGGTAGGTCGCCTCGGCGAGCCGGCCGGAGAGGACGTGGAGCTGGTCGCGCGTGGTGGCGGCGTCGGGCCGGGTGCTGGGGTTGAACTCGAGCAGCCGCATGATCAGCGGGGTGAGTGGGGTACGTGTGGTGGGTGCGTTGATCGGACCGGTGGCGACGCGGAGCAGCAGGCGGTTGGTGTTGGGGTCCTCGCCGAAGGGTGGGCTGCCCTCGGCGGCGCGGTAGAGGGTGGCGCCGAGGGAGAAGATGTCCGAGGCCGGGGTCGACGGCTCACCCCTGGCGACCTCGCGGGCCATGTAGGTGGGGGTCCCGGAGACGACGCCGACGTGGGTGAGGGCGTTGTCGTCGGTGGCGGCGTGCGAGATGCCGAAGTCGGTGAGCTTGACGGTGTGGTGGTCGGCGCCGATGAGGATGTTGCCGGGTTTGACGTCTCGGTGGACGATGCCTCGGGCGTGGGCGGCGGCGAGTGCGTCGGCGACCGCCGCCCCGATCCGGGCGATCTCGGCCGGCCGGAGGCGCCGGCCGGTGGTCAGGGTCTCGGTGAGGCTGGCCGACGGCAGGTATTCGAGGACCAGCCAGACGTCGCCGTCGGACTCGATGACGTCGTATATCGCTATAACATGAGGGTGACCGCGCAGTTGGGCGGCCATTTTGGCTTCGCGAAGGGTACGGGCGCGGGTCAGTGCGGCTTGTTCGGCCGGTAGGTCAGCAAAGCTGACGTGTTTGAGCGCCACGCGTTGGGCGAGCAGTATGTCCTCGGCTTCCCACACCGTTCCCATTCCGCCCCGGGCGATCGAGCGGACCAGCCGATAACGGCCGAACAGCTCCTCACCCGCCTCCATGCTTTTCTCTGTGCGCACTGGCCGCCGGTTCCATTTCTAGCGTGTTTCTGACGAGGGGTCGAGCAAGCTCAGGTCGGGCGGCACCAGCGTAGTAGTGACGAGAAGCTCCGCCAGCAGGTTGTGGTTGAGTGCGTTGCCCACGGGTTCGCCGACCTCGTCCCTGGTGAGCCCGGCGACCGTGCCGGCCAGCCGGGAGCGGACCTCACGAACGGTGTGCTCGGCGATCTTGGGCGTCCACCGCTGGTCGGGTTGCAGCTCGGCGAGCTCTTCGGCCACCTGGTTCCAGGACTGCGGTTGCGGGTGGGCCTCGTGTCGCAGGTACCGCTGGCCCAGCGCCACCAGCACCAGCCGCTCGCGGGCGGACAGCGCCCAGGTCGCGGGCCGGCCGGTGGCGTCATCGTGGCGCGCCCACATCCCGTCCGAGGTGGCCGAGGCGACCCGGAGCTCGAGCAGGTGCTCGCGGCCGGGCTCGGTGCGGATGAACACCGGGGTGTAGCTGACCGGCAGCGGCTGCTCGTGCCCGGACAGCAGCAGCTGTGAGCCCGGCAGCCGGATGGGCACCACCCCGATGTTGCGGATCGTCCACCGCCGCCCGTCGCAGCGGAGCACGCCGTGGCGACGGCTCACCCGGGGGTCGTCCTCGCCGACCGGAACGTGCACCTCCGGTTCGTTCCGCCCGAACAGCACGTCGAACCGGGCGGCCGGGTCGACCTGGATGCCGCCCCTGCGGGCCAGCGCGAACAGCGTGCCGGGCGTACAGCGCGGGACGCCTCGTGCCAGGCTGCCCGTGTCGGGGGGCAGCAGTCGCGCCGACGTGCTCGTCGAACGGCTGGGTACGGATGTCATCGATCGTCCTTTCCGAGCCGGTCAGGAGGGCGGGGGCAGCTTGGGCGCCACGGCGTTGCCGATGGCGGTGACCTGTGCGCAGGCCACGTCGGAGTTGGGCTGCCGCCCCGCGTAGACGGTGATCTGCAACAGCTCTCGAAGGGCGCTTCCGTCGGGCGTGACGTACGGGCGGTGGTAGATGTCGAGCGTGCACGAGTTCGGCATCGACGAGTCGTAGTTCGGCCGCAGTCGTGCGTCCCTGCCGCCGACCGAGATGGGTCGCTCGTCCGCCGGCGGCATGATCAGGGTTATCACCTCCACCTGCGGAGCGGACGGATAGGTAGGGCTGTAGCCCCATTGGCAGGACCATCCGTTGAGCCCCGAACGCCGCAAGCTGGTATTGAGCCCCTGGACCGGCGCGAGCACGGCCTGGTCGAACAGCGCGCACTGGTCGATCCGGGTCAGCGTGTTCGGAGATTCGACGAGTGTGCGGTGGGTGACCGCGTGGCGGTTCAGCGCCTCGACGGCGGTGGCCGTTCCGATGTCCGCCACCGCGCACAGGTCGGTCGTCGCCGTTCCGAGGACGACGTGAGCGTCGATCATGACTCGCAGGTTGTCGGGCAGCACGACCGCGCGGGGGCACCCGCCGTCCTCCGGACCTCGGCGGTAGACACGCAGCTCACCGACCCGTTCAGGAGCCTCGCTCGGACTCTCGTGAAAGGCCTCGGCGAGTCGGGCGGAGAGCACGACCCGCGCCGGGCTCGCCGGGTTGACCTGAATCGAAATGCCGCAGCTACCGGGCGTGAGGTAGTCGGTGTGACGCTTCAGCGCGCCGAGGTGTCGAACGGATTCCGGCCTGAGCAGGCTGCACGCGTCCGCCGTGCGCGTGTCACCGAGCAGCGACGGCGGCGCCGGCGGTGGTGCCGGGGCCGCCACCGGCGGGGCGGACGGGGACGGCGCATCGAGCGACTTCCCGACGAGCCTGTACCCGACCACGACGAGACCGGCCAGCAGCGCGAGCACGATGACCGAGGCGACCACCAGGATCGTCGTGCGGCGGGAGCCACCGGGGCGCGGCGGCCGGCCCCCGTGCGGCCAGCCGGGCGGTGGACCGAGCGGTGGGCCGAGCGGAGGTACGGCGGCCGGGGGTGCGGCGGCCGGGGGTGCGGCGGTGAACGCGGGCGCGGGCCGCCGGGGTGGTGGGACCGGGCCCGGTGGGAGTCCGCGAGGGGGAGCCGGCGCGTGGTTCGCCGGCCTCGGCGCCGGACCCGCCGGCTGGATCCGCCGGTGCGGCGGTGCGGGCGGCACGGTGACGACGTCGGTGGGGCGTTCGGCGACCGGGGCGGGCGGCCCCTGACGCGCCCCGGACGCCACCGTCATGGCCGTCATCGCCCGCTCCAGCCGGTGGCCGGCGGTGGCCGCGTCCGGCCGCCGGGCCGGGTCGGGGTCGCGGGCCTGCCCGAGCACCTCCCAGATGCCGCCGCCGTCATGTGCCACGCCGGCGGCGGCCAGCGCCGTGCTGATCATGGTGGCCCAGGCGAACACGTCGGCCGCCGGTGACGGCGGCGCGCCGAGCTGGACCTCCGGGGCGGGGTGACGCGGCGGGTCGGCGCCGTCGGGTCGGCCGGTGGGCGTGGCGCCCAGCCCGGTGAGGTGCGCGGCGCCGTTCTCGTCGACCAGCACCAGCCCGGCGTGCACGTCGCGGTGCAGCAGCCCGGCGCCGTGCACCGAGGCCAGCGCGCCCGCGACCTGGCAACCCCAGCGCGCGATGTCCAGCGGCGCGACGGGCGAGTACTCGAGGACGGCGTGCACGGTGTGCGCCGCATGCCTGCCCGGGTCCTGAGACACCACCCACAACGCCTCTGGGGTAACGGCCAGGTCCGTCACCCGCGTGAGGTGGGGGCTTCGCACCGCGCAGGCGACCGCCACCTCGCGGGCCACCAACGCGCGGGTCCCGCCCGGATCGTCGGCGCCCGGAGCCGTACCGGCCGCCCGAGTCAGGATCACCTGCCCGTCCGCCCACCGATCCAGCGCTCGCCACATCACGCGGCGCTCGGTGTGCCCGACCAGTTCGAGAAGCCGATACCGGTCGTTCCTCAACTGGGGTGCCTGCATGCCCCAATTCCTAGCCCCCCGCGCCCGGGAACCCTCCCAACGCGCCTACACCCGCCCTGACCACCTCAGACTCTAAGGGCACCGAGCGCCCACGCGAAGCGCATTTATCCGCGCCCGGGTCGCTCACGCGGTCGGCAGGGCCTCCGGGTTGGCGCAGTGGGCGGGGCGGCGGCCACGGAGCACGGCGGCCACCTCGGTCGCGATGCGCGCGGCCGACTCCTCCGCGACCTGACGCGACGCCCCGGCCAGGTGCGGGGTGGCGAACACCTGCGGGCGGGCCGGCAGCGGGTCGCCGGGCGCGGGCGGTTCCGGGTCGAACACGTCGAGCACCGCGCCGCGCAGGTGGCCGGAGGCGAGCGCGGCGTCCAGCGCGGCGGGGTCGACCAGCTCGCCTCGCGCCGTGTTGACCAGCAGCGCGCCCGGGCGCATCGCGGCCAGCGCGGCGGCGTCGATGATCCGGCGGGTCTCGGCGGTGAGCCGGGCGTGCAGGCTCACCACGTCGCTGCCGGCCAGCAGCTCGTCCAGCGTGACCAGCCGGGCTCCGACCCTGGCCGCCTCCTCGGGCGCCGCGTACGGGTCGTGGGCGAGGACGTGCGCGCCGAACGCGGCCAGCAGCTCGGCCACCCGCAGCCCGACCGCGCCCAGCCCGACCAGCCCCACGGTGGCCGCCCGCAGCTCCAGCCCGACCCGGTCGAAGCGGAACCCGGTGCCGTCCCAGCGGCCGGCGGCCAGCTCGGCGGCGGCGACCGGCAGCCCGCGCATCGCGCAGATCATGGTGCCGACGCAGTACTCGGCGACCGCGCCCAGGTTGCGCCCCGGCAGGTGCACCACCGGGACGCCGGCGCGGGTGGCCGCCGCCAGGTCCACGTTGACCGGCCCGCCCCTGGTCACCCCGACCACCCGCAGCGTGCCCTTCCCGGCCTCCAGCACCTCGGCGGTGACCGGCGCCAGGTGGGTGACCAGCGCGTCCGCCCCGGCCACCAGCGCGGCCAGCTCGCCGGGGTCGCCGGCCGCCTCGCGCACGCCGTCCCCGTCGTCGAACGGCTCGCTCGGCCAGCGCGAGTCGGTCCGGACGGTGGTGACGCCGTCGATCGCCCCGGACACGCGCGAGGCCAGCAGCGCGCCGGAGATGAACTGGTCGCCCGCGCAGACCACCCTGGTTCCGGTCACCGCAGCCGACCGCCGTCCTCGGCGCCGAACAGGTACACCCGCTCGGGCGCCGCCGTGATCACCACCGTGTCCCCGGAGGTGAGCGGTTCGCCGGGGTCGACCTGCACGACCACCCTCCTGCCCACGCCCGCGAGCGCGACCGTGGCCAGCCCGTACTCCAGCAGGTTCTCGTACACCTGGACCGTCGCGGTCAGCGAGTTTCCGGACGAGCGGTGCACCCGGCAGTCCTGCGGCCGCAGCCCGACCGTCACCTTCGCGCCGTCTCCTGCCCCGCCGCCGGCGACCGGGAGCACGCCGGCGTCGCCGATCCGTACCCCGTCGCCGTCCATCACCCCGTCCAGCAGGTTGATCGGCGGCTCGCCCACGAAGTCGGCCACGAACCGGCTGGCCGGGTCGTCGAAGATCTCGTCCGGGGTGCCGAACTGGCGGATCTCGCCGGCGTCCATCACGGCGATCCGGTCCGCCAGGCTCAGCGCCTCCAGCTGGTCGTGCGTGACGATGATCGTGGTGTAGCCGAACTCGCGCTGCAGCACCTTCAGCTCGCGGCGGACCCGCTGGCGCTGCCCGGCGTCCAGGTGCGAGAGCGGCTCGTCGAGCAGCAGCACCGGCGGGTTGCGCACCAGCGCGCGGGCCAGCGCCACCCGCTGCTTCTGCCCGCTGGACAGGTTGGCCGGGCGCAGCTCCAGCAGGTCGGTCATCTCCAGCCGCTCGGCGATGGCGTCCACTTTCCGGCGCGCGTCCCGGTCGCGGCGGGCGCGCAGCCCGTAGGCCAGGTTCTCCCGCACCGACAGCGGCGGGTACAGCGCGTAGCTCTCGAACCCGACGCCGACGTGCCGCTTGCCCGCCGGCAGGTCGCCCACCGACCGGTCGCCGATCAGGATGCGCCCGGCGGTGACCGTCTCCAACCCGGCGATCATCCGCAGCGTGGTCGTCTTGCCGCAGCCGGACGGGCCGAGCAGCGCGACCAGCTCGCCGGGCTCGATGTCCAGGTCGATGCCCTTCACCGCCTCGAACGGCTCGCGCCCACGGCTCCGGTACGTCTTGCGCAGCCCCTCCAGCCGAAGCCGCTGCGCCACCTGGGCCGGCGCCGTTGCGGCCGCCGTCATCGGGACCCTCCGGCCGCCACCTCGTCGGACACCTTCCTGGCCGCACCGATCCTGGCGCTGTCCTCCCCGGGACCGAACACATGCACCCGTGCCCAGTCCACCGCCAGCGTCACCGCTTCACCCTCCCTCACCCGCTGGTCGGCGGTGACCGCGATGACGGACTCCCCTGAGACGTCAACGCTCAGCTCCACCAACCGCCCCAGCCGCTCCGCGAGCGTCACCCGCCCGCGCAGCACCAGCCTGTCCGCCGGGACCGCGCCCGTGACCAGCGCGAGGTCCCGGGGCCGGATGCCCAGCCGCACCGCGTCCGGCGAACCCTCCGGCACCCCCACTGTCACACCCGCCCACCGCGCCACCCCGCGCTCCACGGCCGCGTCGAACAAGTTGATCTCCGGCTGGCCGAACATGCGGGCCACGAACGTGTCCACCGGCTCGTCCCACACATCTCCAGGGGCGCCCACCTGTACCAACCGCCCGTCCCGCAGCACGCCCACCCGATCCCCCAGCGCGAGCGCCTCCTGGTAGTCGTGCGTGACGTACAGCGTCGTCGTCCGCGACATCTCGCCCAACTGCTTCAACTCCGCGCGCATCGCCGCCCGCAGCTTGGCGTCCAGGTGCGACAGCGGCTCGTCGAGCAGGTAGACCTCCGCCGGCCGCACCAGCACCCGGCCCAGCGCGGTGCGCTGCCGCTGCCCGTTCGACAGCTCCCTGGGGAACCGCTGCAGGAGATGATCGATCCCGAGCGTCCTGGTCACCGCCGCGATCCGCTCGGCCTGCTCGGCGGCGGTGAACCGGCCGGCCCGCCCGGAGCGCAGCGGCGAGGCCAGGTTCTGCTCGACGGTCTTCTGCGGGTACAGCGCGTAGCTCTCGAACGCCATCGCCACCCTCCGGTCGTACGGCTCCACCCGCGTGACGTCCCGCCCGGCGATCCGCACCTCCCCGGAGACCGAGTCGACCAGCCCGGCCACGCTCTTCAACGTGGTCGTCTTGCCCGCGCCGGACGGCCCGAGGATGACGAAGAACTCCCCGTCCGCCACCTCCAGGTCCAGCCCGTGCAGCGCGACCTTCCTGCCGTACCGGGCGGTCAGGTTCTCCACGGCCAGCGAGCCCACTACGCCTTCACCGCCCCGAACGACAGCCCGCGCACCAGGTACCGCTGGATGGACAGCGCCACCAGCAGCGGGGGCAGCGCCGCGATGATCGCCGCCGCCGCCGTCAGGCTGTAGAACGCCTGCCCGCCGCCGCCGAGGAACCTGGTCACCGCGACCGTCACCGGCGGATGGTTGCTGCCGGTCAGGATCAGCGGGAACACGTAGTTGTTCCAGGCGAAGATGAACGCCAGCAGCGCCGACGCCGCGATCCCCGGCCGGACCAGCGGCAGCGCCACCATCAGGAACGCGCGCTTGCGGGTGTAGCCGTCCAGCAGCGCGGCCTGCTCCAGCTCGGCGGGCAGGTCCTGGAAGTACGACCGCAGGATCCACACCACCAGCGGCATGGTGACCAGCTGCAGCACCCACACCATGCCCACCGTGGTGTCGAACAGCCCGAGCTGGTTGTAGATCACGAACAGCGGGACGATCACCATCAGCTCCGGGGCGAACCGGAACGACAGGATCGTGAACATCACGTCGCTGGACCCTCGGTACTGCCAGCGCCCCGCCGCGTACGCCGCCGGGATGCCGATCACCAGCGAGACCAGCACCGCGCCCACGCAGTTGAGCACGCTGTCCAGCAGCGCCGAGGTGAAGTTCACGCTGGTCAGCCGGGCGCCGTCGGCGGAGAGCACGGTCGCGAAGTTGCTCAGCGTGGGGGTGAACTCGAAGTACGTGCTGACCTGCTCGGCCTCGGACTTCAACGACAGCAGCACCAGCCACACCAGCGGGAACAGCGAGAACAGGAACCACGCCAGCAGCATCAGGTCGGCGCCCACCGACGCCGGCGAGAACCGCCGCTGGCCAGGGGCTCGTTCACGGATGGCCACCTGGGTCACACCTCCGATCCGGCCGCTCGGCGCTGCGCCTTGGCCAGGACGCTCACCAGGTAGCGGGCGGTCAGGAACACCAGCGCCCAGAGCAGGAACATGTACGTGCTGCCCAGCGAGTAGTTGAAGTTGATGATCGAGTTCTGGTACGCGTTGATCTGCAGCGTGCGGGTGGCGTCGCCGGGTCCGCCGGCGGTGAGCACGAACACGTGGTCGAAGATCTTCAGGCAGTCCATGAACCGGAAGATCACCGCGACCAGGATGTACGGCCACATCATCGGCAGCATCAGCCTGCGGAACATGTAGAACCAGCCGGCCCCGTCCACCGCCGACGCCTCGAACGGCTCTTTCGGCAGCGACCGGATCCCGGCCAGCACCAGCACCGCCACGAACGGCGTGAAGATCCACACGTCCACCAGCACGACAGAGATCAGCGCGTGCGTGTCGCTGAGCCAGTCGAACGTCGAGCCCAGCCCGAGCACGTGGTTGAGCACCCCGAACTGCGGGTTGAACATCAGCTTCCAGAGCACGCCCGCGATCACCGGCGCGATCATCAGCGGCAGGATCAGCACCCGCTCGAACACCCGCCCGACCAGGCTGGACCTGTTCAGCAGCAGCGCGATCCCGATCCCCAGCACGGTCTCCGCCGCGGTGGCGGCCACCGCGTAGACCAGCGTGACCCGCACGCTCGCCCAGAACGCCGGGTCGGACAGCACCGTCCCGAAGTTGCGCAGCCCCACCAGCACCGGCTCCGGCACCACCGCCGCGTAGTTCAGGAACGCGTAGTACACCCCCAGCCCGAACGGGTACAGGATCCCCACGATGATCAGCACCGCCGGCAGCGACAGCACGTACGGCCGCATCCCCCGCCGCCACGCCGGCACCGCCCTCGCCCCGCCGCTCTCCGCCGCCCCGGTGTGACCGGGCCGAGCCGGCGCGCTCGTCGTCATCGAGTCCTCCCTGGTCAGGACCCGTGAGTGGTTAGCGTTGTCATAGCAACGCTAACCACTCACGGGTTGTTCACGGCGGAGGTGCTGGCGGCGGCCAGCTTGTCCAGTCGGGCCTTGGCGTCCTGGCCGGAGTAGATGTCCTGCAGCGCGGACGCCCAGTCCTCGGTGGTCTTGAAGAACTGCTTCTGCGGGGTGAACTTGATGTCGGTGGTGTCGATGACCCGCTCGAACGTCTCCTGGTAGCCGGGGAAGTTGCCCAGGGTCTGCTTGAAGGCGCCGTTGAACACGGACGCCCGCGTGGGGTCGGCGAAGCCGCGCTGGCCGCGCTGCACGGCCTTGGTCTGGGCCTGCTTGCCGGTGGCCCACTGGATGAACAGCCAGGCGGCGAGCTTCTTCTTCGACGCGGAGTTCATCGCCAGCGACCAGGTCCACAGGTTGGTGGCGTAGCTGCCGTCCGGGCCGGCCGGTCCGGGGTGCCAGGCCAGGTTGCCGGCCTGCGCGGCGTTGCCCTTGATGTTCTGCGGGTAGGTCGCGGAGTCGGCGTCGTAGACCATCATCGCGGTGCCGGCGCCCAGGTCGGACGTGCAGTTCGGGTACTCGTAGGTGGTCCACGAGGTGGGGCCGGCCTTCTTCGCCAGCTCCACCCACTTGCGGGTGAACGCCACCGCCTTCGGCGAGTTCATGGTGGCGGTGAGCTTGCTGCCCTCGCGGGTGTAGTCGACGCAGCCCTCGCGGGTGAACTGGGTCATGAACCCGGGGTGGATGGTGGCCCACGAGCGGGAGCCCCGGAACGCCACGCCGTAGCGGTTGTTGGCGCGGTCGGTGAGGTCGATGGCGAGCTGCATGAAGTTGTCGAAGCTGTCCGCCGGCTTGATCCCGCGCCTGTCGAACTCGGCCTTGTTGTAGCAGACCACGTTCGTCTCGAAGCCCCACGGGATGGCCCACTGCCCGCCGGTGCCCAGCGGGCTGCCGGTCTTGAAGTCCCACGCGGTGGAGCGGCGCAGGCCCACGTAGATGTCCTCGAAGTCGTAGTCCGGCGCGGTCGCCGAGGCGTTGTGCAGCCACGGGTTGAGGTCCTCCATCCAGCCGGGCGGGCCGTAGGTCCAGATGAAGTAGGCGCCGGTCATGAACGCGTCGTAGTTGCCGGCGCCGCTGGCCAGCTCGGTGTTCAGCCGGGTGAAGTAGTCCGCCTCGGCGACCAGGTCGGCCTTCACGTTGATGCCGGTGAGCTGGGTGAACTCGGCCAGCAGCGGCTGGAACGCGACCTGGTAGGGGTGCGGGGTCTGCAGGATGGAGATCTCCTGGCCGGCCGCCTTGCGCCAGTCGAACCCGCCGGTGACCTGGGAGGCGCCGTTCTCGTTGCGCCGCCCGCCGCCGGTGCCGACGCCGCAGGCGGCCAGCGCGCTGGCCGCGCCGAGGGCCGCGCCGCCCACGCCGAGCATGCGCAGCAGATCACGTCGGGGCAGGTCACGTCGGGGCAGCGCGCCGACCGGTCGGGTTACGTTCATCGGGGCCTCCGGGGTGACACGGGTTCGGGGGTCAGGCTCGCGTTCAGGCACAGCAGGGCCGGCGGGCGGTCCGGGTCGGTGGGCGTGGCCACCCGCAGCCGGGTGACCGCCACGTTGTCCAGCCGGGGCAGCACGTCGCGGTAGCGCGCCACCGCGATGCCCAGCCAGGAGCACAGCGCCAGGCGCAGCGCCGTGTTGTGGCCGACGACCAGCACGGACCCGCCCCGGTGACGGTCGGCCAGCGCGCGCAGCCCGTCGCGGACCCGGGTGGCCGCTTGCTCCGGCGGCTCGGCCCCGGGGAACGGGTGGCGCACCGGGTCGGTCACGAAGGCGGCGGCCAGCTCGGGCTCGTCGTCCCGCAGCTCGGCCAGGGTGCGGCCCTCGGCGATCCCGAAGTCCACCTCGCGCAGCTCCGGCACGACCTCCGGCCGTACGCCCAGCTCGGCCGCCGAGTCTTCCGCCGTCTGCCGGGCTCGACGCAGCGGCGAGCAGGCCACCGCGTCGTGCGGGTGCTCACGGACCCAGGCGGCCAGCGTGCGCGCCTGCTCGCGGCCGACGTCGTCCAGCTCCAGGTCGGTGACGCCGGCGTAGCGGTTCTCGGCGTGCCACTCGGTGCGGCCGTGGCGAACCAGGGTCAGCTCGACATCCCCTGCCGGGACGTCACCCTGGAAACCGAGCACCGCTGCTCCTTACCACCGCACCAGTCACGTGATCAGACAGCGGGCGCCAGGTGTGACCCGGTTCACCGCCCGCCAGGCTGGGCGTCACAGTATGACGGCGGTACATCTCAGGTCAATATGTGTAGCTAACGTCGTTTCACGTGATGTTGGCGTGACGAACATCCGCCTGTCGCCGAAGATCTCATCAGCAAGCGTGATTTTCACATCCAAGCTTGACGTATCCGCCCGGACGCGATGTGATGCCCATCGCAGGTGCTGGTGGGCACGAGCGGTGGGAGGTGCCGAGCTATGTCTACGCCGTCTACGCCCCACTCACCGGCGGAGCTGCGCCGGCTGAGCCCGGAGGGCCGCCAGTCCCGGATCACCGACCTGGTGCTGAGCAGCGGCTCGGTGTCCGCGCAGGAGCTGGCCGAAAGCTTCGGCGTGTCCGTGATGACCATCCACCGCGACCTGGACGAGCTGCAGCGCCAGGGCGTGCTGCGCAAGGCTCGCGGCGTGGCCACCGCCCAGCCCAGCGGCACCTTCGAGTCGAACGTCCAGTTCCGCGCCAAGGCCAACATCGAGGCCAAGCGGCTGATCGGCCAGCACGCCTGCCGACACGTCGAGCCCGGCATGTCCGTGCTGCTCGACGACTCCACCACCGCGCTGCAGATGATCCCGCACCTGGCCGAGCTCACGCCGCTCACGGTGGCCACCAACTACCTGGCCGCGATGCGCGAGCTGGCGGCCGTGCGCGACGTCCAGGTGATCGCGCTGGGCGGGCACTACAACGTGCACCACGACTCCTACCTGGGCACCATCTGCGTGGACACCATCCGCTCGCTGCGCTTCGACGCCGCGTTCGTGAGCACGTCGGCGGTCCGCGAAGGCTACGCGTTCCACCAGGAAGATCGGATCGTGGCCGTCAAGCGGGAGATGGTCGAGGCGTCCGAGCGCTGCCACCTGCTCATCGACCACAGCAAGCTCAACCGCAACGCCATTCACCGGCTGCTGCCCGTGCACCGGTTCGAGTCGATCATCGTCGACGCCGGGATCTCGGACGACACGCTGGCCACGCTTCACGAGTACGACGTCCGGGTCGAGGTGGCCGGCCGACCCGCCAGTGCCCGCTAGGGAAGGGAACCAGACGACATGCTGCTGCACGACGAACGCGCCCAACTGGTGGACTACTGCCACCGGATGCAGGCCGACGACCTGACCGTCGGCACCTCGGGGAACCTGAGCGTCCGCTCCGGGCAGCACATCGCGATCACCCCGAGCGGGGTCCCGTACGAGGACCTCACGCCGGAGTCCATCTGCGTGATCGACCTGGACGGCAACAAGGTGGACAGCGACCTCGAACCGTCCTCCGAGGTGCCCATGCACACCTCCGTCTACCGGGCCACCGACGCCGCCGCCGTGGTGCACACCCACCCGCTGTACTGCACGGCGCTGTCCGTGCTGCTCGACGAGGTGCCGCCGGTGCATTACATGATCGCGCTGCTGGGCGGGCCGGTGCGGGTGGCGCCGTACGCCCGGTTCGGCAGCCCGGAGCTGGCGGAGAACAGCGTGCGGGCCATGGAGGGTAGGTACGGCGCGCTGATGCAGAACCACGGCGCGACGACGTACGGCGACAGCCTGGCCAAGGCGTACTCGCGCAGCGTCTACCTGGAGTGGGTGTGCCGGCTCTACCACCAGGCCCGGCTGCTCGGCGAGCCCAACCTGCTGCCGCGCGAGGAGATCGACGGCGTGGCCGCCGTGCTCGGCGGCTACGGCCAGACCGTGCCGGCGCGGTGAGTACGGGCGCGCGCCTGGGCGTCGACGTGGGGACGTCGGTGGTCAAGGCGGTGCTGTTCGACGCGGACGGGGCGGCGCTGGCGGTGCGCGGGCGGCCGCTGGAGCTCGCGCACGGCCCGGACGGCGCGGTGGAGCAGGACCTGGAGGTGGTGCTGGCCGGGCTCGGCGAGGTGGTGCGCGGCGTGCTGGCGGACACGGGCGCCGACGCACGGCCGGAGCTGGTCGCGCTGACCGGCCAGGGCGACGGCTGTTGGCTGGTCGACGCGGCGCACCGGCCGGTCCGCCCCGCGATGTCCTGGCTGGACGGGCGCGCGGCGGGGCTGCTCGGCGAGTGGAGCGCGGACGGCGTCACCGAGCGGGTGTTCCGGGTGAACGGCTCCGCCCTGTTCCCGGGCGCGCCGGCGCCGCTGCTGGCCTGGCTGGACCGTCACGAGCCGGCCGCGCTGGATGCAGCCGCGACCGCCGGCTACTGCAAGGATGCCGTGTTCGGCCGGCTCACCGGGGTGCGCGCGACCGACCCGTCGGACAGCTCCATGCCGTTCGGCGACGGCACCGGCACCGGCTACAGCACCGAGGTGCTCTCCCTGACCGGTCTGGAGCACCGCCGCGAGCTGCTCGCACCCATCCAGGGGCCGGTGCCGCGCGCACCGCTGTCCGCATCGGGCGCGGCGCTGCTCGGCCTGCCGGCCGGTACGCCGGTCAGCTCCGGCCCGTTCGACTTCCCGGCCTGCGCGTTCGGCGGCGGCCTGCGCGACATCGGCGACGCGCTGCTCATCGTCGGCACCACGCTCGGTTGCCTGGTCAGGGTCGACCGGCTGGTCACCGACGGCGAGCCGGCCGGCTTCCACGTGGCCACCGGCGAGCCGGGGCGCTGGCTGCGGGCCATGCCGGCGATGGTCGGCACCGCGTCCCTGGACTGGCTGCTGCGCGTGCTCGGCCTCGGTGTGCAGGCCGTCGGCGAGGCGCTGGCCGAGAGCCCGCCCGGCGCGCGCGGGGTGGAGGCGCTGCCGTACCTGGCCACCTCCGGCGAGCGCGCGCCGTTCGTCGACCCGGCGGCGTCCGGGCAGCTCACCGGCGTCCGGCTGACCACCGACCGGCACGACCTGGTGCGCGCGGTGTGCGAGGGCCTGGCGTACGCGGCCCGGCACTGCTTCGAAACGGCGGGCCGCACCGGCCGGGTGGTCGTCTGCGGCGGCGGCACCCGCTCGCGGGCCTGGATGCGGGTGTTCGCCGACGTCCTCGGGGTGCCGCTGGAGCTGGCCCGCACCCCGGAGGTGGGCGCCCGAGGCGCCGTGATCGTGGCCGCAAGCGGTGACGAACTCGACGTATCGGCCTGGACCGCCCCGGAGGACGTCATCGACCCGGATCCCACCCACCGCCCGCTGTACGACGACGGCTACCGCCGCTACCTCGACCACCTCGCCGCCGCCCGCCCACTGTGGCCCCGGGATACCGCGTGACCGGCCCGAACGTGGCCGAGGCGCGGCGCGGGCTGGTACGCCTGTCGCACCAGCTCGGCGACCCGGCGGCCGACCTGGCCATCCTCGGCGAGGGCAACACCTCGGCCGCGCTCGGCGACGGCTCGTTCCTGGTCAAGGCCAGCGGCGCCACCCTGGGCCGGATCACCGAGGACGACCTGGTGCGGCTGGACCACGCCGAGGTGCTGGCGCTGGTCGACGACCCCACCCTGGACGACCACGACGTGGCCGCCCTCTCCGCCCGGCTGGCCGCCTCCCACGAAGGCAAGCCCGCCTCCATCGAGACCATGCTGCACGCGCTCGCCCTGGACCTGCCCGGGGTACGGGTGGTCGGGCACACGCACCCGACGGCGGTCAACGCGCTGCTCTGCTCCGACCGGGCCGCCGACCTGGTGGCCGGCAGCCTGTTCCCGGACCAGGTGGTGGTCTGCGGCGCGCACGCGCTGCTGGTCCCCTACGCCGAGCCGGGGCTCCCCCTGGCCAGGGCGGTCCGCCGGGGCCTGGCCGCGCACGTCGACGAACACGGCGCCCCGCCCCGGCTGGTGCACCTGGCCAACCACGGCATCGTGGCGCTCGGCGAGAACGCCGCCCAGGTGCTGGCCGTGACCGCCATGGCGGTGAAGGCCGCCCGAATCCTGTCCGGCGCGCTGGCCGTCGGCGCGCCGCGCTACCTCGACCCCGAGACCGTGCGCCGCCTCGACACCCGCGCCGACGAGAGGCACCGCCGCGCCATGCTGAGCCTCCGGGAGGACCGGTGACCGACCCGCCGAACCGGCTCAACCCCGCCCAACGCCGCGCCGCGGTGACCGCCGCAACCGCCGAACGGCACGACGTGGTCGTCATCGGCGGCGGCATCACCGGAGCCGGTGTCGCGCTGGACGCCGCTGCCCGCGGCCTGTCCGTGGTGCTCCTGGAGGCCGGCGACCTGGCCAGCGGCACCTCGTCGCGCTCCGGCAAGACCATGCACGGCGGCCTGCGCTACCTCGAACAGCTCAACTTCTCGCTGGTCGCCGAGGCGCTGCGGGAACGCGACCTGGCCATCACCCGGCTGGCCCCGCACCTGGTCGCCCCTGAGCCGTTCCTGTTCCCGCTGACCAAACGCTGGGAACGGCCCTACATCGGCGCCGGCGTCGCGCTCTACGACCTGATGGCGCTGGCCGGCCGGGGCCGGGGCGTGCCGCACCACCGGCACCTGTCCCGCCGGGGCGCGCTGCGGGCCGCGCCCGGGCTGGACCCGACCCGCCTCACCGGGGCGCTGCGGTTCTACGACGGACGGATGGACGACGCCCGCTACGCGCTGGCGGTGGCGCGCACGGCGGCCGGCCTGGGCGCGCGGGTGATCAGCCACGCCCGGGTGGTCGACGTGCTGACCGAGGGCGGCCGGGTGCGCGGGGTGACCGCGCGCGACGAGCCGTCCGGTTCGCTGTTCGAGGTCTCAGCGTCCGTGGTGGTCAACGCCGCCGGGGTGTGGGCCGCCGACGTCCAGGCGCTGGCCGGCGCCGCGACCTTCCAGGTCACCCCCGCGAAGGGCGTGCACCTGGTGATCGCGCGCGAGGCGTTCGACTCGACGGCCGGCGTCCTGGCCCGCGCCGAGGACTCCGTCATCATCCTGCGCAAATGGTTCGACCACTGGCTGCTCGGGACCACCGACACCGCGTACCACGGCGACCGCTCCGCGCCCACCGTCGACCCCGAGGACGTCGACTACCTGCTGCGCAACGTCAACAGGTACCTGGCCCGCCCGCTGACCCGCTCGGACGTGCTCGGCACCTTCGCCGGCCTGCGGCCCCTGCTCGCGCCCGTGCACGCCGCCTCCGGGGCCACGTCCGCGCTGTCCCGCGACCACACCGTGATCGAAGAACCGGCCGGCCTGGTGACCGTGGTCGGCGGCAAGTACACCACCTACCGCGTGATGGCCGCCGACGCCGTGACCGCCGCCGCCCGCTCCCTGCGCCGCACCCTGCCGCCCTCCCCCACCGCCGCGCTCCCGCTGGTCGGCGCCCCGAACTGGCGCGGCGTGGCCAACCGCCTACCGCTGCTCGCCGCCGAGTACGGCGTCGACGAACGCCACCTGCGCCGGATGCTGCACCGCTACGGCGACGAGCTGCCCGCCGTGCTCGCCCCCGCCCGCACCGACCCGTCGCTCGCCCGGCCGCTGACCGCCGCTCCCGAATACCTGCCCGCCGAGTTCCGGTACGCCGTCACGCACGAGGGCGCCACCACCCTGTCCGACGTCCTGACCCGCCGCAGCCACCTGGCCATCGAACGCCGCGACGGGGGTGCCGAGGCGGCGCCGGAGGTGGCGTCCCTGATCGCTCCGCTGCTGGGGTGGGACGCGGCGCGGGAGGCTCGCGAGGTGGCTGTTTACCGTTCCGAGGCGCGGGCACACTGACCACCGTGGCCACCTTGCTGATCGTGCACCACACGCCCTCGCCGGCCACCGCCGAGATGTTCGACGCGGTGCTGCGCGGCGCGACCGACCCGGAGATCACCGGGGTCGACGTGGTGCGGCGGGCGGCGCTGGCGGCCACCGCGTCCGACGTGCTGGGCGCCGACGGGCTGATCCTCGGCACGCCGGCGAACATCGGTTACATGTCCGGGGCGTTGAAGCACTTCTTCGACCAGGTGTACTACCCGATCCTGGACGATACGAAGGGTCGGCCGTACGGGCTGTTCGTGCACGGGAACCTGGGCACCGAGGGCGCGGTCAAGGCGGTGGAGTCGATCGCGGACGGGCTGGAGTGGAAGCGGGTGGCCGCTCCGGTCGTGGTCATGGGCACGCCGGACAAGGCGGCGCTGGAGGCGTGCTGGGAGCTGGGGGCGACGGTGGCCGCGACGCTGATGGACTGACCTGGCGGGCGCTGGGTCGGCGCTGGGTTAGCCTTCGCCGCATGGCCAGGCCGAAGGTGCACGACGAGGCGCTGCGCGTGCGGCTGCTCGAACAGGCGGTGCGGACCCTGTCCGAGGAGGGGCCGGACGCGCTGAGCCTGCGCAAGCTGGCCGCCCAGGTGGGGACATCGACCACGGCGGTGTACTCGCTGTTCGGTGGCAAGCCCGCGCTGCTGGGGGCGGTGTACGACGAGGCGTTCGAACGGTTCGGGCGGCGGCTGGCCACCATCCCGCCCGGGGACGACCCGCTCGCCGACCTGGCGGCGCTCGGCGTGGTGTACCGGCAGAGCGCGCTGGCCGACCCGCACTTCTACCAGGTGATGTTCGGGCCGGCGGGTGGCTCGTTCACCCCGGGCCCCGAGTCGCGGACGCGGGCCGAGGCGACCTTCCGGCCGTTGCTGGACGCGGTGCGCAGGGCGATCGACGCGGGGGTGTTCCGCGACGAGGACCCGGCGGTCATCGCCGGCTCGCTGTGGGCCAGCGTGCACGGCTTCGTGTCGCTGGAGCTGCGCTCGCTGCTGCCGCCGACCGAGGACGGCCCCGACGAGCTGTACCGCAAGGCGATGGTGGCCAGCAGCGCCGGCTGGCTCACCGCCGACGCGCGCGCCCGCGCCTAGACGGTGCCGAACTGCCGGTCCCCGGCGTCGCCGAGGCCGGGCACGATGAACTTCGCCTCGTTGAGCCGCTCGTCCACCTTCCCGACGACCACCCGCACCGGCAGCCCGCTCGCCTCGACCGTCGCCAGGCCCTCCGGGGCCGCCAGCACGCAGATCGCCGTGACGTCGGTGGCGCCGCGCTCGACCACCAGCTCGACGGCGTGCACCAGGGTGCCCCCGGTGGCCAGCATCGGGTCGAGCACCACCACCGGCTGGCCGACCAGCGAGTCCGGCAGCGACTGCATGTACGGCACCGGGCGGTGGGTCTGCTCGTCGCGCACCGCGCCGACGAACCCCATCCGCGAGTGCGGCAGCAGGGCCAGCGCGGCCTCGGCCATGCCCAGCCCGGCCCGCAGCACCGGAACCAGCAGCGGCGGCTTCTCCAGCCAATGGCCCGTGGTCGTGGTGACCGGGGTCTGGATCGGGCCGCTGGCCAGTGCGGCGTCCCGGCAGGCCTCGTAGACCAGCATGCCGGTCAGCTCGCGCAGGGCGGCCCGGAAGGCGGCGTCGTCGGTACGGGCGTCGCGCAGGGTGGACAACCAGGTCGCGACGAGCGGGTGGTCCACCACGTGTAAGTCCATGCACGGCAGGCTAGAGCGCGCCCCGTGGATCATCCAGCCGGCTGCGCGGCGCCCATGTGGCGCCTGGCGGCGTTGTCGTCGCCCCAGATACAACACCGGTATCTGGGGCTCCTCCGCCTTGCCAGCCACCACATGGATCACCGCTCGCTCGGCATAGATCCACGGGACACGCTCTAACCGGCGGTGAATCGAGCATGAGCAACGCTCCGGGCGCCGGCCGTCGACACAAAAGGCCCCGGTCGGGCCGTAACTGGAAGTCAGGTGCCTCATCTGCGTGATCCGGGGTCGGAGCCGGGGATTGACTGAAACGCGTTCCTGGCGCCCACCAGGGGGTTCCGCGACCCCTCGGGTGCGGCCAGGGGTGGCCGGTTCACCGACCGGAGATCAACACCCGGGAAATCGTGATCACCTGCGGATATGCCATCGTGCCGTACACCCGATCGAGCATAGGCCCGGACGCATATCAGCACCCCGCAGTCAAGTCACCCACAGTGAGCCGTGAACCTGACCCGAACGGGTGGTATCCGGTAAACAGTGACACGCTCACGGCTCCTCCGCCGCTGTACTCATTGAGAGTCAGTCGTCAGGAGGTGATCGGAGTGCCGGAGAACGCGCCTGCAAACGCGGCCTTGGTTGCCGCGGCGGAGCAACTCGGACAATGCGATGGCTACATCGTGCTAGCCGTGGACCCACAGACCGGCGAGGTCGACGCGCACGGACCGTACGACGGCCTGTCCGCCACCTTGAAGGCGGATCGCCTCCGCCACGAGTTCGACGAGGGTGGGCTCACCGATGTCAGCGTCGGCGTGGTGCGGTTGCACACCTCGCCGTGAGGCGTCTCGTCCGAGACACGCGGTTCCATACCCGGGTCGGCCCCATGCGGGGTCGGCCCGGTGGCGTGTCCGGGTGATCATGCGGCCCTATTACCCTGCGGACGCGACCGCACCGAGAGGCATACAGAACAGTGGCCACGGATATCGTCCCGATCCAGCTCTCCCTGACCGCCGGTGACCTGATCACCCTGTGGGCGCCGAGGTGGCGCGACGGGGGTGAGGACTGGGAGGGGTTCCTCGGCGACGAGGACGCGATCCACGCCTTCCCGGACGCGCCCGCGCTCGCCGCCTACGTGCGCACCGTGGCCGAGCACGACCTGACCGACCACCCGGCGTGGCCGCTGGTGCGCCAGCTCACCGTGGCCGAGCTGGTCCCCGACGAGGACAACTGTTACGACCTGGTCGGCGCGCCCGAGATCGTGGCCGACGAACCGGACACCTGGACCGTCGGCGAGCTGGCCGGCATCACCACGCTGGTCCGCTCGCTGGCCGACACCTGCGGCCTGGACTCCGTGCACGACGTGCTGAACTCCGCCGAGGGGTTCGCCCTGCTGGAGCGCGGCAAGTGGCTGTTCACCGGCCGCGACGGCGGCAAGCTGTGGACCGAGCTGGGCGAGGTGATCGCCGCCAGGTGGGACGAGGTGATCGACGCGCTGGACGGCATGGTCGAGGTCCCGGAGGTGGACGAGGACGCGCTGGCCACCGCCCGCAGCGAGCTGGCCGAGGAGACCGGCGAGCCGCTCCCGTCCGAACCCGAACGCGAACCCGCCCCCCGCGCCACCCACGACCGGCCGGTCGAGCGCGACGCCCCGCTCAGCAAGGCCGCCCGGTTCTGGGAGGACGTCGGCATCGACCCCATCATGATCAGCACCGACGAGGGCGACTTCTACACGCTGCGCTGCTACCTCGACGACCGGCCGCTGTTCCTCGGCGCCGAGGGCCGGATCGACGTGTTCGGCTCGGTCCGCGCGCTGGCCCGCCACCTGGCCGACGCCGGGGCCGACGACCACGACCTGACCCGCGCGTCCACCTGGCCCGACGTGGTCACCAAGGCCGTCGAGCGCGAGCTGGAGATCGAGGTCGACCCGCAGAACGCCTACCAGCTCGCCGGCCTGGGCGAGGACATCGCCGAAGGCCCCGCCGCCGTCGACCCCAACCAGCTCGACCTGGCCGTGGAGCTGCTGCGTGACGTAGGCGCCTGGGCACATGACGAGAGCGCCGCGATCGCCCTGGCCCCGTCCCAGAGCCTCGGCTGGCTGGTCTCCTGCATCCTCCGCCCCGACCCCAGCCGCCTCACCCCCAGCCCACCGTTCGAAGCCGAAGCCACCCGCTGGACCACCCTCACCACCGCCCTCACAAGGCGCCTCCACCGCCCGTAACCCAACCCACCCGCGAGTCGGGGCTCCCGGCACACCGAGTCGGGGTTTCCAGCACACCCGGCGGGGCGGCCGTCAGCCGATGAGCGGCGCGTACCCCGGCTTGATCACGTCGTTGATCAGCGCCAGCCGCTCGTCGAACCCGATGAACGCGCTCTTCATCGCGTTCACCGTGAACCACTGCAGGTCAGCCCACCCGTAGCCGAACGTGTGCGCCAGGTCGGTCAGCTCGCTGGTCATGCTGCACCGCGACATCAGCCGGTTGTCGGTGTTCACCGTGACCCGGAACCGCAGCCGGGTGAGCAGCCCGATCGGATGCTCGGCCAGCGACGCCACCGCCCCGGTGTGGATGTTCGAGGTCGGGCACATCTCCAGCGGTATCCGCTTGTCCCGCACGTACCCGGCCAGCCGCCCCAACCGCACCGACCCGTCCGGCGCCACCTCCAGGTCGTCGACGATGCGCATGCCGTGGCCGAGCCGGTCCGCGCCGCACCACTGCAGCGCCTCCCAGATCGACGGCAGCCCGAACGCCTCGCCGGCGTGGATGGTGAAGTGCGCGTTCTGCTGGCGCATGTACTCGAAGGCGTCCAGGTGCCGAGTGGGCGGGAAGCCGGCCTCGGCGCCCGCGATATCGAAGCCGACCACGCCGTCGTCCCGGTACCGCACCGCCAGCTCGGCGATCTCCCGGGACCGCGCGGCGTGCCGCATGGCGGTCAGCAGGCAGCCCACCCGGATGCGGTGGCCGGCGCCCGCGGCGCGCTCGGCGCCCACCCGGAAGCCCTCCAGCACCGCCTCCACCACGTCGTCGAGCGACAACCCGCGCTCCACGTGCTGCTCGGGGGCGAACCTGACCTCGGCGTACACCACGCCGTCGGCGGCCAGGTCCTCGGCGCACTCGGCGGCCACCCGGACCAGCGCGTCCCGATCCTGCAGGACGCCGACGGCGTGGGAGAAGGTCTCCAGGTACCGCTCCAGCGAGCCGGAACCGGACGCCGCGGCAAACCAACCGGCCAGCTCATCGACGTCGGTGGTGGGCAGCGACCACCCGCTGGACTCGGCGAGATCGACCACGGTGGCCGGCCGCAAGCCACCGTCCAGGTGATCGTGCAGCAGCACCTTTGGCGCAGTACGGACGTGTTCTGCGGTCAGCGGGACCGGGATCTGCGTCACGTGGGTGACCCTAGCGCTCATTACTCCCCTTCTTTCGGGTGATGCAAGAGGAACCGCCGACCCATGCGGGTGACGCTGCGCTACTCGATACTCTTGTGACTGCTCAGCTCCCCCTAACCGTTCGACGAAAGCGTCAGCGCCTTGAGTGATCAACAGACCATGTCGTTCGACCGGATGCGCAGCATGCTGATGCGTGCCGCCGAGATCCGGGACAGCGAGCAGCAGCAGATCTTCGACTCCCTGGACGAGATCCACGCGCGGTTGGCGACGCTCGACGCGCTGGGCTCGATGCGCAAACGGCTCGCCGAACTGCCCGACCGCACCGAGGTCAGCGTGCTGGCCGAGCGGCTGGACGAGACGGTGGCCAAGCTCGACGCGCAGGACGCCTCGATCGCCTCGGTGGCGCGCGGGGTGGACGCGCTCGTCGACCGCCTGGCCAAGCCGTTCGCCCAGCTCGACGGCCGGTTGGACGGGGTGGCCGGCCGGATGGAGGGCGTGGTCGGCCGGATGGACGGGCTGGACGACAAGCTCGGCGGCCTGCACAAGCGCCTCGACGACCTGGACAACCGGCTGGACCGCCACGAGCTGCGCCTTGACGGGCTGCCCGGCGCGATCACCAGCCCGGTCAAGGAGCGCGTCGGCGACGCCGAGACCGCGCTGCGCGGGCGGCTCGACGAGCTGGACGAGGAGTTCCGCCAGCAGTTGGACGGCGCCCGCGACGAGGCCCGCAAGAACGGCGACGAGCTGCGCCGCACCACCCAGCAGACCGGCGACGAGCTGCGCACCCTGATCAGCGAGAACGGCGCCGGGGTGCAGAACCTGATCGGCGAGACGGGCACCGAGCTGCACACCTTCATCGGCGACACCGGCACCGGGCTGAGCGGCAAGCTGGACGCGCTCGCCGAGCGCCCCGCCGTGGACCCGACCGACCAGCTCACCACGCTGGCCAACCGGCTCGACTCCCTGGCCGACCGGCTGGAGGAGGTCACCAAGCGGCTGGACACGCTGGACAAGACGCTGGACAACCGGCCGGACAAGGACTCCCTGTCCACGCTGGTGCGGCAGGCCAACCAGGAGTCCGAGCGGCGCAACGCCGGCCAGCTGGACGAGGCGATGGCCACCTTCGCCGAGCTCATCCTGGGCCGGGGTCCGGGCGGGCACCCGCCGCAGATGCCGATGCCTGCCCCACGTCCGGCACAGCGCCGTTCGCGCGCCAAGGCCTCCGTCAAGGCCCGCAACGGAACCACCCCCGACGACCCGTCCGACGACGGCGACGACTGAGCAGTCCGTAACGCCTGAGCCGTCCGCAACGAGCCGAACCTAGACCGACCGTCGGTCGGTCTAGGCCGGCCGGAGCTAGACCGACGGTCGGTCGGTTTGGGCGCGGACGGTCGGTCAGGTACGGACGTCGGCCAGTACGAGCTGGCGGGGGCCGGGCGCGGTGTCGGCCACGGTGACCGCGCCGTCCAGCGCGGCGCGGGCGGCCGGCAGCGTGTCCGGCCGGTCGGTGTGCAGCTCCAGCAGCGGCTGCCCGGCGGTGACCGGTTCCCCCGGGCCGACCAACAGGCGGACCCCGGCGGCCGGGTCCACCGCATCCTCCTTGCGAGCCCGTCCAGCACCCAGCCGCCAGGCCGCCACCCCGACCGCGTAGGCATCCGCCACCAGCACCCCGGACCGGTCCGCCAGCACCGGCTCGACGTGCCGCGCGGTGGGCAGCGGGGCGTCCGGATCACCGCTCTGGGCCGCGATCATCGCCCGCCACACCGGGTACGCCGCCCCGGACGCCAGCACCTCCGCCGGATCGGGCGCGCCGTCCAGGCCGACCAATGCGAGCATCTCCCTGGCCAGCCGCACGGTCAGCTCGACCACATCGGCCGGCCCGCCGCCCCGCAGCACCTCCACCGCCTCGGCGACCTCCAACGCGTTCCCGGCGGTCCGCCCGAGCGGCACCGACATGTCAGTGATCAACGCCGCGCACCGCAGCCCGTGCGCCGCACCAATGTCGATCATGGTCCGGGCCAGCTCGCCGGCCTGCTCCGGCGTCTTCATGAACGCCCCGGAGCCGACCTTCACATCCAGCACCAGCGCGTCGGTGCCCTCCGCCAACTTCTTGCTCATGATCGAGCTGGCGATCAGCGGGATCGACTCCACCGTCGCGGTCACGTCACGCAGCGCGTACAGCTTCCGATCCGCCGGCGCCAGCCGAGGCGTCGTAGCGCACACCACCGCCCCGACCTCCGCGAGCTGCGCGCGGATCTCCGCCTCGGACAGCGACGCCCGCCAGCCCGGAATGGCCTCCAGCTTGTCCAGCGTGCCGCCGGTGTGCCCGAGCCCCCGTCCCGACAGCTGCGGCACCGCCGCCCCACAGGCCGCGACCAGCGGCGCCAGCGGCAGCGTGATCTTGTCACCGACCCCGCCGGTGGAGTGCTTGTCCACCAGCGGCCGCCCCACCCCGCCGGAAAGGTCCAGCCGCTCCCCCGACTCGATCATCGCCAGCGTCCACCGTGCGGTCTCGCCGGCGTCCATACCCCGCAGAAGCACCGCCATCGCCAGCGCCGCCATCTGCTCCTCGGCCACCGCCCCGTCGGTGTACGCCCGCACCACCCAGTCGATCTGCTCGTCGCTCAGCCGCCCGCCGTCCCGCTTCGCCCTGATCACATCAACAGCGCTGGTCACCACCCGTGAGTGGCTAGGGCCGCTATGACGACCTTTACCACTCACGGCAGTTGACCTGGGCCGAAGGCGGCGGGGAGGAGCTCGTCGAGGGGGCGCACGCCGTCGGGGGTGTCCACCAGGCAGGTCGGGCCGCCGAGCTCGTAGAGGACCTGGCGGCAGCGGCCGCAGGGGGTCAGGGCGATGCCGTCCCCGGAACGGCAGGCCACCGCGACGAACCGGCCACCGCCGGTCAGCCGCAGCTGTCCGGCCATGGTGGTCTCGGCGCACAGCGTCAGCCCGTACGAGGCGTTCTCCACGTTGCAGCCCATCACCAGGCGGCCATCGTCGCACAGCCCGGCCGCCCCCACCCGCAACCCGGAGTACGGGCTGTAGGCGTACCCGGCGGCCGCCGAGGCGGCGGCGCGCAGCATCGGCCAGTCCGGCCTGGGGTCAGTCACCGGAACCACGCCGGTACTCCAGCCCGTCCGCGGCCGGCGGGCGCAACCGCTGCGCGGCCACCGCCAGCACCACCAGGGTGACCAGCTGCGGCGCGTACGTGGCGAACTCGCGCGGCACCGTGTCCGCCACGTAGTACACCGCGTACGCCAGCGCCCCGGCCACCGCCGCCGCGACCGCCGCCCACCACCGCCGCCGGGCCACCCACCACAGCGCCACCGCGACCGCCAGCAGCGACCCGCCGTAGAGCAGCGCGTGCACCGCCTCGCCCCCGGCCCGCAACTGCAGCCCGTCCACATAACCGAACAACGCCGACCCGGCCAGCAGCCCGCCCGGCCGCCAGTTGCCGAAGATCATCGCGGCCAGCCCGATGTAGCCGCGCCCGCCGGTCTGGTTCTCCAGGTAGCCGAGCTGGCCGGGGTTGAGCACCAGCGCCACGCCGCCCAGCCCGGCCAGCGCGCCGGACACCACCACCGCGATGTACTTGTGCGTGTACACCGACACCCCCAGCGACTCGGCGGCGAACGGGTTCTCCCCGCACGAGCGCAGCCGCAGCCCGAACCGGGTGTGCCAGAGCAGCCAGTAGCTGACCGGGACCAGCGCGAGCCCGAGCAGCACCAGCGGGGTGAACCCGGTGACCAGCCCGCGCACCAGGCCGGCCAGGTCGGAGAGCACCGGCACCCGCCCGTCCTCCAGCACCCCCAGCCAGTTGCCCAGCGGCTGCACCGAGTACGTGTCGAAGCCGGGCAGCTGCGGCGACTGCCGGGGGTTGCGGGACAGCGGCTCGAAGATCAGCGTGGACAGGTACTTGGTGAGCCCGGCGCCGAGCAGCGTGATCGCCACCCCGGACACGATGTGGTTGACCCCGAACGTCACGGTGGCCAGCGCGTGCAGCAGCCCGCCGAGCGCGCCGAAGACCACCCCGCCGACGATCGCCGCCCACGGCCCCCAGGCCAGCCCGGCGAACGCGCCGCCCCAGGTCCCCATGATCATCATGCCCTCGAGCCCGAGGTTGATCACGCCGGCCCGCTCGGCCCAGAGCCCGCCCAGCCCGGCCAGCATGATCGGCAACAGCAGCCGCAGCGCGGACTGCGCGGTGCCCGAGGAGGTCAGCTCGTGCTGGCCGGTCAGCTCGGAGGTCACCACCAGCACGCCGACGCCCACGGCGGTAACGAGAGCGGCCCGCGCCCACCCCGGTACCCGCCTGCGCGGCGGCGGCGCGTCCGGGACGGTGACCGGCGCGTCGGCCGGGTTCAGCGCGGTCATCATGCCTCCGAGGGGGCGCTGGCCGGCGGCGCGGACGGCGGGGGCGGGCCGGATCCGGCGGAGCTCAGCGCGATGCTGGCCTGCGCGGTGACCTTGCGGCGCTCGGCGGCGAGCTGGTAGCGGCGGACGATCTCGTACGCGATCACCACCGAGATCACCGTCACGCCCTGCATGATCACCGCGATCTCCCTGGGCACGCCGACGTTGTCCAGCGCCAGCGCCGCCTTGTCCAGGAACGCCCAGAGCAGCGAGCCGAACGCCACGCCGACCGGGTGGTTGCGGCCCAGCAGCGCGATCGCGATCCCGGTGAAGCCGTAGCCCTGCGGGGCGTTGAGGGTGTACGCGAAGTCGCGCCCGAGCAGCTCGGGCAGCCCGACCAGCCCGGCCATCGCGCCGGAGAGCAGCAGCGCCAGCACCGTCATCCGCCGCGCGTTGACCCCACCGGCCGAGGCGGCGGTGGCCGACTCCCCGGACGCGCGCAGGTCGAACCCGAACCGGGTGCGCCCGAGCAGGAACCAGTAGCCGAGGCCCAGCGCCACGGCCACGAACACCATCCCGAACACCGTGCCGCGCTCGCCCAGCGAGATGCCGGGGAACTGGCCACTCGGCCCGATCGGCTGGGTGGAGATGTTGTTCCCGCGCAGAACGCCGAAGGTGTCCGGCCTGATCAGGTAGGCGATGACGCCGGTGGAGATGGCGTTGAGCATGATCGTGGAGATCACCTCGTGCACGCCCCGGTAGGCCTTGAGCAGCGCGGCGATCGAGGCCCAGCCGGCGCCGACCAGCACGGCCACCAGGATGATCATCGCCGTGTGCAGCACCGGAGGGAGCACCCAGAGCCCGCCCACGATCGCGGCCACGCAGGCGGCCAGCCGGAACTGGCCCTCCACGCCGATGTTGAACAGCTTCATCTGGAAGCCCACCGCGACCGCCAGCCCGGAGAAGTAGTACACCGCCGCGCTGTTCAGGATGTCCACCGCGGTGGTGCCCTGCCCGACCTGGCCGACCATGGTCCGCAGCGCCAGCCACGGCGAGTCGCCGCTGATCGCCAGCGCCCCCGCGCACAGCAGCGCGGCGAACACCACCGCCAGCACCGGCGCCAGCAGCCGCCCACGCACCCCGTTCACGCCGCCGCCCCGCTCACGTCGCCGCCCCGGTCATCGCGGTGCCCAGTTGCTCGGGCGTCACGGTGGAGGGGTCCGCGTCGGCCACCAGCCGCCCGCGCAGCATCACCTTGATCGAGTCGGACAGCCCGATCAGCTCGTCGAGGTCGGCGGAGACCAGCAGCACGGCCAGGCCACGGTGGCGGGCGCGGCGGATCTCCTCCCAGATCAACGCCTGCGCGCCGACGTCCACGCCACGGGTCGGGTGCGACGCGATGAGCAGGTGCGGGTCGCCGGCCAGCTCGCGTCCGACCACGAGCTTCTGCTGGTTCCCTCCGGACAGCGCGGCCGCCGCGACCTCCACCGACGGGGTGCGGACGTCGAACTCGGTGACGATCCGCTCGGTGTCTGCCCGCGCCGCCGCCACGTTCAGGATCCCGCGCCTGACCAGCGGGCGGCGGCTCTGGTGGCCGAGCAGCCGGTTCGCCCACAGCGGCTGGGTGGGCAGCAGCCCGTGCCGGGTGCGGTCCTCCGGGATGTAGCCGATGCCGGCCTCGCGGCGGAACAGGGTCGGCTCGTGGGTCAGGTCGTAGTGGCCGAGCCGCACCCGCCCGGCCGCCGCCCGGCGCATGCCCATGATCGTCTCGACCAGCTCGGTCTGCCCGTTGCCCTCCACCCCGGCGATGCCGAGCACCTCGCCGGCCCGCACGCTCAGCGTGATGTCGTCGAGCACCCGCCGGCCGCCGTCCGCGAGCAGCGTCAGCCCCTCCAGCCGCAGCACCTCGCGCCCGGCCGCGGCCGGCTCCCTGATCCCGGGGTCGGGCAGCTCGCTGCCCACCATCATCTCGGCCAGCCGCCGGCTGGTGACCGTGCGCGGATCCACCGTGCCCACGCAGCGCCCGCGCCTGATCACCGTGATGGTGTCCGCGATCGCGCGCACCTCGTCCAGCTTGTGCGAGATGAACAGGAACGTGTACCCCTCCGCCCGCATCGCCCGCACGGTGCCGAACAGCTCGTCCACCTCCTGCGGGACCAGCACGGCGGTCGGCTCGTCCAGGATCACCACCCGGGCGCCCCGGTAGAGCACCTTGAGGATCTCCACCCGCTGCCGGTCGGCCACCCCGAGGCGGGCCAGCGGCAGCCCGGGGTCCACCCGCAGCCTGGTGGTGGCGGCCAGCTCGGCGATCCGGCGCCGGGCGCGCTTGCCGATGCCGTGCAGCCCCTCCGCGCCGAGCAGCACGTTCTCCGCCACCGTGAGGTTGTCGGCGAGCATGAAGTGCTGGTGCACCATGCCGATGCCGGCCTTGATCGCATCCGACGGCGAGCGGAACCGCAACGTCGAGCCGTCCACCTGGATCCGGCCGGAGTCCGGCTGCAGCATGCCGTAGAGGATCTTCATCAGGGTCGACTTGCCGGCCCCGTTCTCGCCGCACAGCGCGTGCACCTCGCCGGCGCGCACGTTCAGGTCGACGTTGCTGTTCGCCACCACGCCGGGGAAGTGCTTGCTGATGCCGAACAGCTGGACCGCGTACCGAGGGCTCATCTCAGGCCGCCCAGGCCTACGGAGTGGCCGACACCGTGATCGCGCCGCTGATGATCCGCGACTTGTAGGCGTCCAGCTGCGGCTTGATGTCGTCCACCTTGCCGCCGGAGGTGGCGTACCCGACGCCGTCCACCTTGAGGTCGAACACCTTGGGCAGGCTGCCCAGCCGGTTGCCGGCCACGGCGGAGATGTAGTCGTAGACGGCCACGTCGACCCGCTTGAGCATGGACGTCATGATCACGTCCTTGACGTCGGCCAGCGTCTTGTCCTGGTACTGGTCGGAGTCCACGCCGATGCCGTAACGCGGGCTGTTCGGCGAGCTGGCCGCCTTGATCGCGCGGAACACGCCGCTGCCGGACGCGCCGGCCGCCGCGTAGACGATGTCCGCGCCCGCGTCCAGCTGGCCCTTTGCCGCCTCGGTGCCCTTGGCCGGGTCGTTGAACCCGCTCAGGTCGCCGGCCGGGGACAGGTACTTGGTGTCGATCTTGATGTTCGGCGCGACGGCCTTGGCGCCCTGCTTGTAGCCGGCCTCGAACTTCTGGATCAGCGGCGTCTCCACCCCGCCGACAAAGCCGATGTGGCAGGTCTTGGTCTTCAGCGCCGCGGCGGCGCCGACCAGGAACGAGCCCTGCTCCTCGGCGAACAGCAGCGGGGTCACGTTCGGCACCCCCTCGGCCGTGCTGTCCACCAGCGCGAACTTCACGTTCGGCGCGGACTTCGCGACGGTCTTCACCGCGGGCTCGTACTTGAACCCAACGGCGATGACCGGGTCGTAGCCGCCGTCCACGAGCTGGCGCAGCCGGGTGGTGGCGGCGTCCTCGCTCTCCTCCTTGGCGGCGGTCAGCTCCTTGCTGTTGGTCAGCCCCAGCTCGGCGCGCGCCCGGTCCAGCCCGGCGGCCGCGGCGTCGTTGAACGAGGCGTCGCCGCGCCCGCCGACGTCGAAGGACAGCCCGACCCGCAGCGCGGCGGCGTTCGTGCCGGGGGCTGTGGGAGGGGCGGCAGCGGCCGTCCCGCTGGGCGCCGGGTTCCGCTGGCAGTCCGCCGGGGCGCCACCCCCGCCACCGCCGCCGCCCGCGCCGCCGGTGTCCTTGGCGCAGCCGACCACGCTCAGCGCGGCCGACAGCAGGACAGCGGCGAATACCGTTCCACGCGAAAATCCGAGCATCTTCGCCCCCTCGGCGTTCGGTCCGGATCGCGGCAGCGCCGAGCCCACACGGAAGCGGCATTGCCTGCCGGCACGCTACTGGGCGGTACCCGACGATGACCAGCACTGAGGGTTATTCAATTTGGACACGACGCATTGTCTTCTGGTTACCGACGAGTAAAGTCCGTGTCGATCATCCGGCGACGATCGGAGGAACGCGATGGACGAGGTCAGCGTGACGATTGCGGCCGCCCCGGAGCGGGTGTGGGCACTGGTCACCGACATCCCGAACATGGGCAGGTGGAGCCCGGGCTGCACCGGCGGCCGGTGGACCAGCGGCGCCACCGGGCCGGCCGAGGGCGCGCGGTTCACCGGCTCCAACAAGCACGGGCTGCTGCGCTGGTCGACGCACTGCACGGTCATCGAGTGCGAGCAGCCGCGCCGGTTCGCCTTCCAGGTCAGGGAGAACAAGATGCGGTGGGGCTGGAAGCTGGAGCCCGCCGAGGGCGGCGGCACCGTGCTGACCCAGTGGCGGGACCGGACCGAGGCGCCGTCGCTGCCGGTGCGCGCGGCCGCGTTGCTGATCTTCGGGGGCAAGGTCGACGAGACGATGGTGGACGGGATGCGCCGCACCCTGGACGCCGTCAAGGCCGACGCTGAGGCCTAAAGGGTGACCGGCGGCCGTCGCGGCGATGTCGATCACGGACTCGTCTACCGTGTACAAGCGTGTTCCCGCCTGGCCGACGTCTCGCCGGCGCGCTCGTGATCCTGGCGACCTCCGGGTGCGCCCTGCTGGGGCCGGCGGGCATCGCGACCGCCCAACCGCTACCCGACAAGCCCTCGCACACCCAGCCGCGACCGGCGCCGAACGCGCCCTGCACGGTGCCGCTGGCGCCGCCGCCGCCGATCGACGCCTCGGAACGGCCCCAGCCCGGCGAGGCCCCGCCGACGCCGCTGCCGATGCCGGACCGCCCGGTCGGCGGGCCGAGGATGGCCGAGTGCGGGCTGGTGCTGCCGCCGGGCGCGCCGCCGGTGCCGCCGGGTGAGACCACCGCGTCCTGGGTGCTCGCGGACCTGAACAGCGGCGCCGTACTGGCCGCCCGCAACCCGCACGCCCGCGAGCGGCCCGCGTCCCTGCTCAAGGTGCTCACCGCGCTGGTGGCGCTGCGCCGCCTCGACCTGGACACCGTGGTCGAGGGCACGGCGGAGGACGCGAACATGGACGGCAGCCGGGTCGGGGTGAACCCGGGCGGGCGCTACACGGTCCGCCAGCTGCTCACCGGCCTGGTCATGAACTCCGGCAACGACGCGGCCAACGCGCTGGCCCGCGAGCTCGGCGGGGTGCCGGCCACGCTGCGCGCGATGTCCGAGACCGCCGCCGAGATCGGCGCGCTGGACACCCGCCCGGCCAGCCCGTCCGGGCTGGACGCCGCCGGCATGTCCACCTCCGCCTACGACCTGGCGGCGATCTACCGGGTGGTGCACCGGGACCCGACGTTTGCCGAGGTCAGCCGGACCCGGCTGTTCGACTGGCCGGGCGCCGCCGGCCGCCCCGGCTACAAGATCAGCAACGACAACCACCTGCTGGGCTGGTACCAGGGCGCGATCGGCGGCAAGACCGGCTTCACCGACGACGCCCGGCACACCCTGATCGTGGCCGCCGAGCGGGGCGGGCGCCGGCTGGTGGCCGTGCTGATGCGCGGCGAGCAGCGGCCGGTGACCATGGACGCGCAGGCCGCGCGGCTGCTCGACTACGGCTTCGGGCTGCCGGCCACCACCGCGCCGGTCGGCACCCTGGTGGACCACCGCCCGCCCACGGACGCCGAGGTCGCGGCCGCTGCCCACTCGCCCGCCACCTCGCCACCGGCCCCCGCCGAGACCAAGGTCGAGAACCGCATCGCCGGCCTGGCCGTCATCGGGGCCGGCGTCATCCTGGGCGTGCTGGCGTCCGTGCTGGTCGCTCGCCGCCGCCCCCGCCCCGGTGGCCGCCACACCGCGAGCCGACCCGAAACGCCCGCCGAGCCCTGACCGTCCGTACCTCCCGCCCAGGGCCGCCGCTCAGGGCCGCCGCCGGCCACCCCCGCCGCGCGGGTTGTGGAAGTGCTCGCAGAGGTCGATCAGCTCGTCCTCGCTCAGCGCGGCCCCGGGAAGCCGCGCGCCGGGATGCGGACGCAGCCCGTCGATCGTGATCGCCAGGTGCCGCCGCCACGCGTCCGGTGACACCGACTCCACCGCCGGGATCACCCGCTGCAGCGCGCACATCACCAGGATCGCGTCGGTCACGTCGATGTCCGCGCGCACCACTCCGGCCCGCTGGGCCCGCTCCAGCAGCGCCCGCAGCCGCCAGTCGGCCTGCTCGCGCAGCTGGTTGAGCACCGGCGAGCTGGGCATGCCCTGCACCATGAGGTCGGCCAGCCCCCGATCGGTGGCGAAGAAGCCGCACGCCTCCTCGTAGTAGGCGACGATCGCCCGCCACGGGTCCTCGATGCGCATGACCCGGTCCCAGATCTCCTCCAGCAGCTCACCGGCCTCGGCGAACACCGCCTCGCAGAGCTTCTCCCTGCTCGGGAAGTGTCGGTACAACGTGGCGTTCCCCACACCGGCGCGGCGCGCGATCTCGTCCAGCGAGGCGTCCAGGCCGTCCTCGCGCAGAACCTCTCCGGCCGCGCGCAGCAGCAGTTTTCGGTTCCGCCGCGCGTCGCTGCGCAGCTTCGCCGCGGCGACGTGCTCGGTGCGCATGACGGTCATCATAGGAGTAAATCCGTGGACCTGTCCCCGCATACGCCGCTAGGCTTGTACACCGAACCGGGGACAACCCCCCGGATGTCCGGCTCGAGCAGTGCCGCTCGGGTCTTCCACCGAGAGGCACCCATGACGACGTCGACCAACGGGGATGGTCCGCGCGCCGGTGTCGTCGAGGCCGAGCGCGAGCGGGTCACCCCGCCGCCGGAATCGACGTTACCCGCGCCGGAGACCACCCCGGACGCGGCACCGGAGAAGGCCCCGGGCTGGGGCCTGCCGCTGGTAGTGCTGATCGCCGGCATGTTCATGTCCATCCTGGACATCAGCATCGTGAACGTGGCCATTCCGGTGATCCGCCAGGACTTCGGGGTCAGCGCCGAGAACATCCAGTGGATCAGCACCTCGTACAGCCTCACCGAGGGCGTGGTGGTGCCGGTCAGCGCCTGGCTGGGCGTCCGGTTCGGGCTCAAGCGGCTCTACATCTGGGCGTTGCTGCTGTTCACCGTGGCGTCCGTGCTGTGCGGCATGGCCGACGGGCTCGGCGCCATGATCTTCTTCCGGATCATGCAGGCCATCCCGGGCGGCATCCTCCCGGTGACCTGCCTGACCTTGCTGTTCCGGATCGTGCCGCCGCAGAAGCTCGGCGCCGCGATGGGGCTCTACGGGCTGGGCATCGTGGTCGCGCCGGGCGTCGGGCCGACGCTGGGCGGCTACCTGGTCGAGAACGTGGACTGGCGGCTGATCTTCTACATCAACATCCCGATCGGCGTGATCGGCGCGATCGCCGCCGTCATGGTGCTGCCGAAGACCCCCGGCGAGTCGACCAGGACGTTCGACCTGCTCGGCTTCATCAGCATCGCCGGCGCGATGTTCTCCCTGCTGCTGGCGTTGGAGAAGGGCAGCACCTGGGGCTGGACCAGCTACCCGGTGCTCATCCTGCTGGCCGTCGCGACCAACCTGCTGGCGTTCTTCGTGGTGATCGAGCTGCAGGTCAAGCAGCCGCTGCTGAACATCCGGGTGCTCAAGCACTGGCCGTTCGTCAACTCGCTGCTGCTGATCAGCGCGATCTCGGTCGGCCTGTTCGCGGTGCTGTTCTACATCCCGCTGTTCCTGCAGAGCGTGCAGCGGCTCAGCCCGTGGAACACCGGCCTGGTGCTGCTGCCGCAGGCGCTGACCATGGCCGTGCTGATGCCCATCGCCGGTCAGCTCTACGACAAGTTCGGCGCCCGCTGGCCGGCCGTGGTCGGGCTCTCGCTCACCGGCGGCGGGATCCTGTGGCTGTCCAGGATCAACGTCGACATCAGCCGCGGCGAGCTGGTCATCGGCCTGGTGGCCATGGCGGCCGGCATGGCGCTCGGCATGATGCCGATCATGACCGGCGGCCTGGCATCGCTGCCGCCCGAGGTCACCGACGTCGGCAGCGCGTTCAACACCCTGACCCAGCGGGTGACCTCCGCGCTCGGGCTGGCCGCGCTGACCGCGGTGGTCACCGTGGACAAGGCGCAGTTCATGGCCGACCGGTCCGGGCTGCTGCAGTCCAGCGGCGCGAACGTCGACCAGCGCATCACGCAGATGGCCGACCAGGGACAGTCCGGGCTGATCCCGCTGTGGCAGCAGCTGTCCAACCAGGTCCAGACGCAGGCGTACAGCAACGCGTTCTTCATCGCCGGGTCGATCACGCTGGTCGGGGTGTTGCTGGCGTTCGGGCTCAAGTCCGGGCCCCAGGCCCAGGGCGGCGACAAGCCGATGGCCCACTAAGGCGGGGATGCACGATGACGAGCCAGGACCCGACACCTGAAGGCGCCCCGGAGCAGCCGACGAACGGCGCGGTCGCCACCCTGGAGCGGCCCCGCCCCTCGGACCCGCCGCCCGCGCCGCCGAAGCGGAGGCTGAAGCGCTCGACCAAGATCGCCACCGCGATCATCACGCTGATCACCTTGCTAGAGGCGGGCGCGTTCGCCGGCACCTACTTCCTGCACTCCAGCAAGTACGTCTCGACCGACAACGCCAAGGTCGACGGCGACAAGGTGGACATCAACGCGCCCAGCACCGGCACGCTGATCGACTGGAAGGTCACCCAGGGATCGTCGGTACAGCACAACGAGGTGGTCGGCCGCATCGAGGAGGCCGGTAGCGGGGCGCGCGTCAAGCGCTCCATCAGGTCGCCGGGCAGCGGCACCGTCGCGGTCAACAACACCGTCGAGGGCCAGTACGTGACCCAGGGCTCCAAGCTGGCCACCGCGTACAACCCGGACTCGATCTACATCACCGCCCGGGTGGAGGAGAGCGAGATCAGCGAGGTGCGCGTCGGCCAGCAGGTCGACATCACCGTCGACGCCTTCCCCAACACGCCGATCCTCGGGCTGGTCACCCAGATCCAGGGCTCCACCGCCGGCGCGTTCGAGCTGTTCCCCAGCTCCGACAGCGACCCGCGCAACCCGCAGAAGGTCGACCAGTACGTCCCGGTCAGGATCGCCATCATCAACAACAACGGCGTGACCGTGGTTCCCGGGATGAACGTGGACGCCAGCATCCACAAGGACCACTGAGGCGGGCTCACCGGCCGTCGCGTCGCCGGCGTAGGCGCAGGAACCCGCCGACCAGGCCGGCCACCACACCGGTCACGACGCCGGCACCCACCAGCCCAACGGCGGCCGGCGCGCCGATGCCGTTGCGCACCACCACGTCCGTCCTGATCACCGCCGGCCCCGGAACAGACCGACGGTCGGTCTGTTCGTTCTCCCGCGCCGTCGCCGCCCACGCCGTCAGGAAGAGCACGAACCGCGACACCGTGAAGACAAAGATCAGCAACCCGAGAATCGGACCGAACGCCGCTCCGGTCGGCGAATTGGTCACCTCGGCGACGTACACGATCATTACCTGTTTGATCACTTCAAAGCCGACGGAGCCGATGAGCGCGGCCTTTGTCGCGCTTCGCCAGGAAACCGGCTCGCGAGGCAGCCGGGCGATGACCCACAGGAACACCAGCGAGCTGGCCAGCAACCCGGCCACCAACGCGGCCAACCAGATCAACGGGCTCAGCCAGGCCACGTCACCCAGCCCGAGATTGTTCGCGATCGGACCGGCCAGGCCGCCGACCACACCCACGGCCACCGACAACACCAACGCGACCCCGAGCCCCACCAGCGCAAGGAGGTCGACCGCCAGCCGGCGCAGGAACGTCGGCGGTTCGGTGCGCTGGCCCCACTGTTCCGAAAGCGCCTCGCGCAGATTGCTCATCCAGCCCAGTCCGGAGTAGGCGGCGGCCAGCAGGCCAATCACCCCGACCGTGCCGGCCGACGCGATCGCCTGGTCCACGATGCCGCCCAAGGTGACGTCCATCCCTGGCGGCGCCACCTTCGTGACCGACGCCTTGAGCTGGCCGATCAGCTCCGGGTGTGCCCGAAGGAAGAACGCGGCCACCGCGAACGCCACCATCAGCAGCGGGACCAGCGCCAGAACACTGAAGTAGGTGATGGCGGCGGCGTAGTGGTCGCCGTGCTTGTCTCCGTAGCGCTGCGCGGCCCTGAGCAGGTGATCGAGCCAATGATGCCGCGCCCGGAGCTCGGTCAGCTTGGACGGCCGTCCCGATCCGGCGGAAACGGTGCTGGTCACAACGGCCTCCCCGTGCGGTCGGCGACACTGCGCCCGATCGTGCACGCCCGGCGTTCCGGATGTGCGCGATCATTCTCGCGCTACCCGCCCGCGTCCGCCGGCATCCGCGCCCGCGCGTCACAGCGGCGCGGCGAAGCCAGTTCCTAAGAGATCTCCGCACACGCTCGCGGCTTGTTCAGATATTGCCGCGAGTAGAGCGTGGCGCAAACCTTGGTGTAGCGATCGTTGACGGCCGGATCTCCGGGTGGAGCTTTCTGCTCTACCCTTTCGCCGTGGCGGTTGTTCCCCCAGGACCGCTCGGTTTGCAACACCACCTCTCCGCTGGCGTTGAAAACCTCCACCACTAACCGGGGCTCCGGCGCCCCCATGATGGTGTAGTCGGTGAACGTTCCACCAAAACTGTAGATCGCGCTCGGCTCCGCCTCGGCAAACGCGCAGACCTCCACCGTATTGAGCCACGCGGTGCCACCAACGCAGTCCGTGACCCTCTCCGCGTCCGCCGCTGCCGAGCCGGTGAACAAAAAGAGGAGCAATAACGGAACCACCGAAGAAGCGACGAACGGGCGCAGCAAATCACCCCTACCGGGCATCATTCCCCCAGGACCCGCCTACGGAGTCCGACCGAATGCCCTGGGCACGACTACTAGTACGCGACCTGGCGAGACGGCTCGGGCACGATTAACGGCCCGAGCCTAGCCCGCAGCGACCGGAGTCGTAGCTGAAATGGGGAAATCGGCCACCGGAGCGGGTGTCAGCGCGCCGGCGGAAGGAACCCGATCCTGTCGTACACCGAGGCCAGTGTCGCGCCGGCGATGTCCCTCGCCCGGGTGGCGCCCTCGGCGAGCACGCGGTCCAGCTCGGCGCGGTCGTCGAGCAGCTCGTTCACCCTGTCGCGCATCGGGGCGACGAAGTCTCCGACCACCTCGGCCAGGTCCTTCTTCAGGTCGCCGTAGCCCTTGCCGGCGTAGTCGGTCTCCAGCTCGGCGATCTTGCGGTTGGTCAGCGCGGAGTAGATCGTGAGCAGGTTGGACACGCCCGGCTTCTGCTCCGGGTCGTAGCGGATCTCCCGCTCGGCGTCGGTCACCGCGGAGCGGATCTTCTTCGCGGACACCTTGGGGTCGTCGAGCAGCTCCACGATGCCGGCCGGCGTGGACGCCGACTTGCTCATCTTGGCCGTCGGGTCCTGCAAGTCGTAGATCTTGGCGAGGCCCTCGGGGATGAACGGCTCGGGCACCACGAACGTCCTGCCGTACCGGGAGTTGAACCGCTGCGCCAGGTCGCGGGACAGCTCCAGGTGCTGGCGCTGGTCCTCGCCGACCGGCACCGCGTCGGCCTGGTACAGCAGGATGTCGGCGGCCATCAGCACCGGATAGGTGAACAGCCCGACGGTGGCCCGGTCGGTGCCCTGCTTGGCGGCCTTGTCCTTGAACTGGGTCATCCGGCTGGCCTCGCCGAACCCGGTGATGCAGCCGAGCACCCAGGTCAGCTCGGCGTGCTCGGGCACCTGGGACTGCACGAACAGCGAGCACCGCTTCGGGTCCAGGCCGACCGCGATCAGCTGCGCCGCCGCGCGCAGGGTCCGCTCCCGCAGCGTCTTCGGGTCCTGCTCGACCGTGATCGCGTGCAGGTCCGGGATGAAGTAGAACGCGTCGGTCTCGTCCTGCAGCGCCACCCACTGCCGCAGCGCGCCGAGGTAGTTGCCCAGGTGGAACGAGTCGGCGGTCGGCTGGATGCCGGACAACACCCTCCGGCGGTGGGAATCGGTCATGACCATGATTCTCCCAGCGCCGCCAACCACACCGCCACCGCCCCGCCCGCACACATCACCGCAGGTCAAGACCCGTGAGTGGCTAGGGCCGCTATGACGGCCCTAGCCACTCACGGGTGGTGAGCTGGGCAAACGCCCCCGCACCGCCGGCGCCCGCCCCCACGCTGGCGCCGGCGGCCCGGCCTCAGAGGTTGCCGCGCAGTGCCTGCTCGCGTTCGATGGCCTCGAACAGCGCCCGGAAGTTGCCCTTGCCGAACCCGGCCGAGCCGTGCCGTTCGATCAGCTCGAAGAAGACGGTGGGGCGGTCGCCGAACGGCCTGGTGAAGATCTGCAGCAGGTAGCCGTCCTCGTCGCGGTCGACGAGGATGCCGCGCGCTTTGAGTTCGGACACCGGGACGCGGACGTGGCCGATGCGGGCGCGCAGCTCGGGGTCGTCGTAGTAGGAGTCGGGGGTGGCCAGGAACTCGACGCCGGCCGCGCGCAGCGTGTCCACGGCGGCGAGGATGTCGGCGGTGGCCAGGGCGAGGTGCTGTGCGCCCGGGCCCTGGTAGAAGCGGAGGAACTCGTCGATCTGGGACGCCCGCTTGCCCTGGGCGGGCTCGTTGAGCGGGAACTTCACCATGTGGTTGCCGCTGGCCACCACCTTGCTCATCAGCGCGGAGTACTCGGTGGCGATGTCCTCGCCGACGAACTCCGCCATGTTGGTGAACCCCATGACCCGGCGGTAGAAGTCCACCCACTGGTCCATCGCGCCGAGTTCGACGTTGCCGACCACGTGGTCCAGCGCCTGGAACACCCGCTCGCCGCCGGCGGGTTGCGAGCGCGGCTGGTAGCCGGGCAGGTACGGGCCGGAGTAGTGGGAGCGGTCGACCAGCGTGTGCCGGGTGTCGCCGTACGCCGCGATGGCGGCCAGCCGGACGGTGCCGTGCTCGTCGGTGAGGTCGTGCGGCTCCTGGAGGATCCGCGCGCCGGCGGCACGGGCGTGCGCGACGCACCTGTCCACATCGGGGACGTCCAGCGCGATGTCCGCGACCCCGTCGCCGTGCCGGCGGTGGTGCTCGGCCAGCGGGCTCGCCGGGTCCACCGCGCCGGTGATCACGAACCGGACGCCGCCATTGACCGGGCCGCTGGTCAGCACGTAGCCGTGGTGGTCGCGGTTGCCGGTCTCCGGGCCGCTGTAGGCGACCAGGTCCATGCCGAACACGGTCCGGAAGTAGTGCGCGGTCAGCGTGGCGTTGCCGACCACCCAGACCACCGCGTCCCAGCCGTTCACCGGGAAGCTGTCGTCGGCCGGGTCGTGGGCCACCAGCCCGACCAGCTCGCGCAGGGAGTTCGAGTCCACGGTGGTCATGGCCGTAGATTGGACCGGGCTGAGTGCACCGTATGCAATGAGCACAGTTCGGGCTGGCCTGGATGGCTAACAAGCGCCGGTTCGACGGCGGTGAGCTAGGCAATCCGGCTAGTATTCGCGGCATGCTCGACGAGCTGGACCTCGCGCTGCTGCGAGGGCTGCACGAGCACCCCCGGGCGGGCGCGCTGGAGCTGTCCCGGCAGCTGGGGGTGGCCAGGGCGACTGTGTCGGCGCGGCTGCGCCGGTTGGAGGAGTCCGGTGTGATCACCGGCTACGGCCCGGACGTCGACCTCGCCTCGGCGGGCTACCCGGTGCAGGCGTTCGTCACCCTGGAGATCGCCCAGGGCGCGCTGGAGCAGATCGCGCACGAGCTGGAGGAGATGCCCGGCGTGGTCGAGGCGTACACCACCACCGGCGCCGGCGACGTGCTGTGCCGGGTCGCCGCCGCGTCGCACCGCGACCTGCAGGACACCCTGGTGCGGCTCAACCACTCCAGCGCGATCGACCGGTCGACCAGCGTGATCGCCCTGAGCACGGTGGTGCCGCACCGGGTCGTCCCGCTGCTGACCCGCGACCGGCCGAAGCGTCCGTCCCGGTCGCCCCGGTACCGATGACGGCCGCCGTACTCCGGTTGATCGCGATCCTGTGCTGTCTGATCGCGGCCGGGTGTGCGGGCACGCCCGGACCGGCGGCGAGCGGTGCGCAGGCGCCGGCCGTCGTCGTCCAGCACGGGCAGGGCGCCGCGACGGTGCCGGCCAAGCCGCGCCGGGTGGTGGCGGTCGGCTCGGCGGACGTGCAGATCGCGGCGGCGCTGGGCGCGAACCTGGTGGCCGTCGTCAGGAACCCGTCCAGCCCGGACGGCAACTGGCCGGGCACCGCCAAGCTCGCGCCCGAGGTGCTCGCGCTGGACCTGGTGACCCCCAACCTGGAGCGGATCGCGGCGGCGCGCCCGGACCTGATCCTGGCCACCTCGGCGCAGCCGGAGTACCACGCCCAGTACCAGAAGCTGTCGGCGATCGCGCCGGTGGTGTCGTACCGACGCAGCCTGCTGCTGGACTCCGGCGACGACCTGACCAGGATGATCGGCGCCGCGCTCGGGGAGGACGCCAGGGCGGCGGCGATGGTCGACGACTCGCGGCGCCGGATGGAGCGCTTCGTCTCCGAGCACCCGAGGGTGCGCGGGATGAGCTACGCGTTCGGCCAGTACGGGAGCGGGAACCTGCACCTGGTGATGGCGGACGACACCACGTCCGCGCGGTTCCTGACCGCCCTGGGCATGCGGGTGCCGGACCCGCTCAAGCGGCTGGGCACCACTGACAACACGCGGTTCGGGATGACCCCGCTCGGGCCGGAGCTGCTGGCGACCCTGGACAGCGCCGACGTCGCGTTCATCAGCACCTACGGCGAGGGCGCGCGCCAGGAACTCACGGCGAACCCGCTGGTCGCCGGGCTACGGATGCGGGCGGACGGGCGCCTGCACCTGATCTCGGTGGACCTGGCAGGCGAGCTGCTGATGCCCAACCCGGCGATCACCGCCCACCTGCTCGACGAGCTGGCGCCGCTGGTCGCGAAGGCCGGGGGCTGAGCGCTCCCGGCTACTCCTCCGGGGAGGACTCCTTCGTGTCCGCCGGGGCGCCGAGGGTCGGCATCCGCACCACGCCGCTGTCCAGGTCGATGTCGAAGCGGGGCGGTCGGTACTGCTCGCCTTCGCCGTCCTCGCCGCTCTCGTCACGCAGTTTCTGTCCGGGGAACATCTCGCCCAACATGCCCATGCCGCCACGGTAACCCCTCCGCCGGCCGGGCCGGGGGACCACTCACGCGGGCGTGAGCGGCAGCAGGCGCGGGCCGTGGCCGGCGGCGGGGGTCAGGGTGCGGACGGGCTCGCGGTAGGTGGTGCTTCGCTGCCGGACCGGGCGGCCGGCCAGGGCGGCGATGGCGGACAGCTCGGCGACGGTGCGGGCCGAGCCGTTCTCCGAGCCGGCCATCCGGCTGATCGTCTCCTCCATCAGGGTGCCGCCCATGTCGTCCGCGCCGCCGGCCAGGATGCGCGCGGACAGCTCGTCGCCGAGCTTCACCCAGGAGCACTGGACGTGGTCGATGCGGCCGTGCAGGGCCAGGCGGGCGAACGCGTGCACCGCGCGGTTGTCCCGCTCGGTGGGACCGGGGCGGGCCAGGCCGGCCAGGTAGATCGGCGCGTTGTGGTGCACGAACGGCAACGGCACGAACTCGGTGAACCCCCGTGTCCTGTCCTGGATGGAGGCGAGCGTGCGGAGGTGGCCCAGCCAGTGGCGCGGCTCGTCGACGTGGCCGTACATCATTGTCGAGGAGGACGGGATGCCCAGCTCGTGCGCGGTGCTGACCACCTCGATCCACTGCGCGGCGGGGAGCTTGCCCTTGGTCAGGATCCAGCGGACCTCGTCGTCGAGGATCTCGGCGGCGGTGCCCGGGATGGAGCCGAGGCCGGCCTCGCGCAGCTCGGTCAGCCAGTCGCGGATCGAGACGCCCGCCTTGGCGGACGCGGACACGATCTCCATCGGGCTGAACGCGTGCACGTGCATGCCCGGCACGGCCTCGTGGACCGCGCGGACCAGGTCGGCGTAGAAGGTGACCGGCAGTTGCGGGTCGATGCCGCCCTGCATGCACACCTCGGTGGCGCCGGCGCGGGCGGCCTCGGCGGCACGGGCGGCCACCTCGTCCAGGGACAGCCGGAAGGAGTCGGCGTCCCGCTCGCGCTGGGCGAACGCGCAGAACCGGCAGCCCACGTAGCACACGTTGGAGAAGTTGATGTTCCGGTTGACGACGTAGCTGACCGGTTCGCCGACCACCTCGGCGCGCAGTTCGTCGGCCAGCCGGCACAGCTCGTCCAGGGCCTGTCCGGACGACGTGAGCACGGCCATCGCGGCCGACTCGTGCGCCGGGTCGAGCAGCGCGGCGGGGTCGGCGGCCGCGAGCGCGAGCCCGGCGCGGACGTCGGCGTCCAGCCGCTCCGGTGCCGCCGCGCCGTGACCGCGCTGGGTGGCGGCAAGCTCGTCGCGCAGCGCGTCCCAGTCGCCGTACACCGAGTCGAAGTCGCCGCGCCGGTCGCCGGTGCGGCCGGTGGTGTCGATGGTGGCCTGCAGGTCGACCCGGCCGGTGGAGTCGAACCCGCCGTCCGGCTCCTGCCAGGGCAGCCCGCGCGGCGCGGTGTCGTCGCGGGCCAGGCCGGTTTCGGGGTCGGCGAGGGCGGTGATGTGCGCGGACACCCGGGTGTCGATCCACGGCGCGCCGGCCAGCACGTAGCGCGGGTACACCGCCAGCCGCTCGCGCAGCGTGAACCCGGCCGCCTCGGTGCGCTCGGTCAGCTCCTCGATCGCCGGCCACGGCCGCTCCGGGTTGACGTGGTCGGCGGTCACCGGGGACACCCCGCCCCAGTCGTCGATCCCGGCGCGCAGCATCAGCTCGAACTCCGAGCCGACCAGGTTCGGCGGCGCCTGCAGCCGCATCTTCGGCCCGAGCACCAGCCTGGCCACCGCGATCGTGGCCGCCAGGTCGTCAAGCGAAGCGTCCGGGTCGTTGGCCATCGCGGTGTCCGGCTTGGCCCGGAAGTTCTGCACGATCACTTCCTGGATATGCCCGTGCGCCCGTGCGGCGGAGCGGATCGCGAACAGCGACTCGGCCCGCTCGGTCCGGTTCTCCCCGATCCCGATCAGGATCCCGGTGGTGAACGGCACGCCGACCCGGCCGGCGTCGGTCAGCGTGCGCAGCCGCACCGCCGGCTCCTTGTCCGGGCTGCCGTAGTGCGGGCCGCCGGGCTGCGACCACAGCCGGTCCGCGGTGGTCTCCAGCATCATGCCCATGCTGGCCGCGACCGGCTTGAGCCGGCTCAGCTCGGCCCAGGACAGCACGCCCGGGTTCAGGTGCGGCAGCAGCCCGGTCTCCTCCAGCACCGCGATCGCGCAGGCCCGCACGTAGTCCAGCGTGGAGCCGTACCCGCGCGCCTCCAGCCACTCGCGCGCCGCCGGCCACCGCTCCTCCGGCCGGTCGCCCAGGGTGAACAGCGCCTCCTTGCACCCGGCCGCCGCGCCCTCGCGGGCGATCGCCAGCACCTCGTCGCGCTCCAGGAACGCCGCCGGCAGCCGGTGCGGCACGGTGGCGAACGTGCAGTAGTGGCAGCGGTCCCGACACAGCCTGGTCAGCGGGATGAACACGCTGGCCGAGTAGGTGACCACGCCGGGGCGGCCCTCCGCGACCAGGCCGGCGTCGCGCACCCGGGCCGCGATCGTGAACAGCTCGTCCAACGCCTCCCCGCGCGCGGCCAACAGCACCGCGGCCTCGTCGACGTTCAGCGTGACGCCGTCACGGGCGCGGCGCAGCGCGCGGCGAACCGCGCTCGCCGACGGGGGCGCCATGGGTTCGGAAACGAGATCAGCCACCCGTGCACAGTAAGTCGGTTCCGCCCGGGCGGCGACCGCTCACGAGCACTTACTGCCCGGTAGCGGCCGCAGCGCCTGGTCCAGCGCCCAGTTGTTGTCGCCCAGCTGCCGATAGCCGTTGCGCACCGTGGTCTGCGCGCCGCGCAGGTCGCCCCGGTGCAGGGTGGCAACGATCGTGCCTGTCGAGTCCGGCGTGCTGTGCACGGTGAGCACGTCCGCGCTCACCTCCACCCGGCACGGCGCGGACAGCCCGGACTCCGAGCTGAGCGAGCCCTTGTCGATCAGCACGACCAACCCGAGGAGCAGGGCAATCATCAGGGCGAACGGCCAGCTCTTGGGGTCGAGGAACTTCTTTCTCAGCTTGCTCGGATCGATGATCTTGACCATGTCGATACCCGCCCACCCGACAGCACGTTTGTGGGTGTTGACGCTACCGTCGAAGCCGTTAGTCGCCGGGCGTTGGGTCCTCAACAGTACGGGCGTACTGTTAGGGGCGGCGAGGACGACCACCACCGACAGGCAGGGCAGAGGGAACGATGAAGGTCATCTACACCTACACCGACGAGGCACCGGCGCTGGCGACACACTCGTTCCTGCCGGTCATCGAGGCGTTCGCGGGCAAGGCCGGGGTCGACGTCGAGACCAGGGACATCTCGCTGGCCGCGCGCATCCTGGCCCAGTTCCCGGACCGGCTCGCCGACGCCCAGCGGGTGCCGGACGCGCTGGCCGAGCTCGGCGAGCTGGCCAGGACGCCGGACGCCAACATCATCAAGCTGCCTAACATCAGCGCCTCGATCCCGCAGCTCAAGGCCGCGATCAAGGAGCTGCAGGACGCCGGCTACGCCGTCCCCGACTACCCGGAGAACCCGGCCACCGACTCCGAGCGCGCCGCCCGCGCGGCCTACGACGCGGTGAAGGGCAGCGCCGTCAACCCGGTGCTGCGCGAGGGCAACTCCGACCGCCGCGCCCCCGCCTCGGTGAAGAACTTCGCCCGCAACCACCCGCACTCGATGGGCCGCTGGTCGCCGGACTCCGCCTCGCACGTCTCCACCATGAGCGATGGTGACTTCCGTCACTCCGAGACCTCGGTGACCCTGTCCGCCGCGGACGAGCTGCGCATCGAGCACGTTTCGGCGGACGGCACCGTCACGGTGCTCAAGCCGTCGCTGCCAGTGCTGGCCGGGGAGATCGTCGACGGCGCGGTGATGCGCCGGGAGGCCCTAGAGGCGTTCCTCGCCGAGCAGGTCGCCGACGCCAAGGCGCGCGGCGTGCTGTTCTCCGTGCACCTGAAGGCCACCATGATGAAGGTGTCCGACCCGATCATCTTCGGGCACGCGGTGCGGAGCTACTTCGCGGGCGTGTTCGCCTCGTACGGCGAGGAGCTGGCCTCGGTGGGCGCGGACCCGAACGACGGGCTGGCCGCCGTGTTGTCCGCGCTCTCCGGGCTGCCGGCCGAGCGCCGCGAGGCGGTCGAGAAGGCGGTCACCGCCGCGCTGGCCGACGGCCCGGCGCTGGCCATGGTCGACTCGGACCGGGGGATCACGAACCTGCACGTGCCCAGCGACGTGATCATCGACGCGTCCATGCCGGCCGCCATCCGCGCGTCCGGTCAGATGTGGAACGCGGCCGGCGAGCAGCAGGACACCAAGTTCGTCATCCCGGACAGCTCGTACGCCCCGCTCTACGCCGAGGCCGTCGCGTCGTGCCGGGAGCACGGCGCGTTCGACCCGGCCACCATGGGGACCACCCCGAACGTGGGGCTGATGGCGCAGAAGGCCGAGGAGTACGGCAGCCACGACAAGACCTTCGAGATCACCGCGCCGGGCACCGTGCGGGTGGTCTCGTCGTCCGGCGATGTGCTGCTCTCGCACGAGGTGGCGGCCGGTGACATCTGGCGCGGCTGCCAGACCAAGGACGCCCCGATCCGGGACTGGGTGGCGCTGGCGGTGCGCCGGGCGCGGGCCAGCGACACGCCCGCGGTGTTCTGGCTGGACGAGACGCGCGGGCACGACGCCGAGGTGTTGCGGAAGGTCCGTTCGTACCTCGCCGAGGAGGACACCGACGGGCTGACCATCGAGGTCATGCCGGTCGGCGAGGCCGCGCGGTACACCCTGGGCCGGGCCAGGGCCGGCCAGGACACCATCGCGGTGACCGGCAACGTGCTGCGCGACTACCTCACCGACCTGTTCCCGATCCTCGAGCTGGGCACCAGCGCGAAGATGCTCTCGATCGTGCCGCTGATGAACGGCGGCGGGCTGTTCGAGACCGGGGCCGGCGGGTCGGCGCCCAAGCACGTGCAGCAGCTGGTGCGGGAGAACCACCTGCGTTGGGACTCGCTCGGTGAGTTCCTCGCGCTCGCCGAGTCGCTGCAGTTCCTGGCCGGGGCGGACGACAATGCGAACGCCGCGCTGCTGGGCAAGGCGCTGGACGATGCCACCGGAAAGCTGCTGGAGAACGGCCGGTCACCGTCGCGCAAGGTCGGCGAGCTGGACAACCGGGGCAGCCACTTCTACCTCGCCCTGTACTGGGCGCAGGCGCTGGCCGCGCAGTCCGAGGACGCCGAGCTGGCGAAGACGTTCGCCGTGCTGGCCGACCGGCTGGCCGCCGAGGAGGACACCATCGTCGGCGAGCTGAACGGCGTGCAGGGCCGGCCGGCCGACCTGGGCGGCTACTACTGGGTGGACAAGGCGCGCACCGACGACGTCATGCGCCCGAGCCCCACGTTCAAGGCGGCGCTCGCCGAGTTCTGAGCCCGCCGGCTCGCCCTAACCGGAACGCGCCAGCGATCTCGTGGTGGTCGTGGGTACGGGCTCGCGGTTCCGCGGAACCGGGGCGCGGAAAAATGGCTCTCTTAAGCCGCACGTGCGGCTCAACACGCCTGCTTGAACCGCGAATGCCCACGGGGTGGTTCCGCGGAACCGCCTCTGGCGAGCCTCGCCGTGGTCCACAGGCCGGGCTCCCGGCGGTGCCCACCGAGGCGCGACGTCCGTGGTCGGGGCTCTCAGCGAGCGGTTCATCTCCGAGGTTCTCGGTCGTAGGCTGGTCGGCATGTCTGCCGGCACCGATGCCAGCCTGCCCCGTTCCGCCGAGACCGGATCGGGGTCCGGATCCGGTTCCGGGGCCGCCGCCGTCGCGGACCGGATGGCGGACGCCGCCACCGCGCTGCTGGCCGGCCTGGACGACGACCAGCGCTCGCGGGCCGCGTGGGCCTGGCCGTCGGGGGCCGAACCGGACTCCGAGACGGAGCGCCGGCGCTGGTTCTACACGCCGACCGACCACGGCGGGCTGCCTGTCGGCGCGATGAGCCCCGGCCAGTACCGGCGGGCCATGGCACTGGTGGCCACCGGGCTGTCCGAGGCCGGCTACGTGACGGCGGCGTCGATCATGGGCTTGGAGAACGTGCTGGACCGGGTGGAGGGGTTCGCCGGCGCCTCGTTCGGCCGGGAGCGCGGACGTGACCCGGGCATGTACTACCTGCGGGTCTTCGGCACGCCCGGCGACCCGATGTGGGGCTGGCGGTTCGGCGGGCACCACGTGTCGCTGAACAACCTGGTGGTGTCCGGTTCGCTGGTGTCGTGCACGCCGTGCTTCCTGGGCGCGGACCCGGCCAGCGCGCCGCTGCTCGGCTCGCGGGAGCTGCGGCTGCTGGGCGGGGTGGAGGACCTGGCGCGCGAGCTGGTCCTCTCCCTCGAGCCCTCGCTGCGGGCCGAGGCCGTGCTCACGCCCCGGGCGCCTGCGGACATCGCGAGCGCGAACCGCCCGAAGGTCGGCCCCGGTGACCGGGTGCTCCCGCTCGGTTCGCTGTTCCGCGACCGGTTCACCGACCCCGCGATGGCGAACCGCATGGACGCCGTGCAGCGCGACATCGAGCGGCGCTACCGGGTCACCGAGGCCGACCACGACGCCGTCGAGCTGACCGCCTCGCCGAAGGGCGTGCCGGCGTCCGCGCTGGACTCCGGGCAGCGGGACCTGCTGCGCGCGCTGCTCGACTGCTACCTGGGCCGGGCGCCGGCCGAGATGGCCGCCCGGTACGCCGAGCGATATGCCGGCGCCCTGCTGGACGGCGTGCACGTCGCCTGGGCCGGCTCGTTCGAACCCGGCCAGGCCTGCTACTACCGGCTGCAGGGACCCCGGCTGCTGGTCGAGTACGACAACGCCCAGCGGATGGCGAACCATGCACACTCCGTGTGGCGCGACCCGGAGGGCGACTTCGGCGCTGACGTGCTGGCCGCGCACCATGCCGCCCACCACACCGGCCCCTAGCCCGGCCCGCCACATAAAGTCGTGTCCATGACGAGCGGGACGACGACCCAGACGGTGACCGTGTGGTCCGACATCCACTGCCCGTGGGCGCTGGTGGCCGTGCACCGGTTGCGCGCGGCGCGCGAGGCGGGCGGCCTTGACGTGGTGTTCGACCAGCGCGCGTGGCCGTTGGAGCTGGTCAACAGCCAGAGCACGCCGCAGCACATCGTGCCCGCCGAGACCGCCGTGCTCGCCAACCACGAGCCGACGATCTTCAGCCAGTACACCGGCGACTGGCCGTCCACCTTCCTGCCGGCGTTCGAGCTGGTGGCCGCCGCCCGGCGAGTGCACGGCGTGCGCGCCGCCGAGGACGTCGACTACCAGCTGCGGCTGGCGTTCTTCCGGGACTCGGTGAACCTGAGCATCCGGGCCGGGCTCGAACGCGCGCTGTCCGACGCGGCCGAGGCGTACCCGGGCCTGGACCCGTCCGCGATCCTGGCCGAGTGGGACGCCGGTTCGGTGCGCGCGGACGTGCTGGCCGACTACGCGCGCAGCAAGGACCTGCCCATCCAGGGCAGCCCGCAGGTGTTCTGGCCGGACGGCTCGACCACCCACAACCCCGGGATGACCGACCACGAGTGGGTGCGCGGCCTGCCCCGGATCCGCTCCAGCGACCCCGACGAACCCGGTCGCCTGCTCCGCGCCGCCCTGTCCGCCGCAACGCCCGCGACACCCTGACCGACGCCCTGACCGAGACCGCCGGCCCCGGTCAGCCCAGGCCGAACGGCGTCTTCGGGATCGTCACCGCGAGCACCACCATGAGCACCCCGAGGCCGAGGTAGCAGAGCCCGTCGATCGCCTGGCTGCGCACCGCGAGCAGTCCGGCCCGGTCGTCCGGGAGCAGCACCCTGGCCACCCCGGCGATCAGGAGCGCGCCGGCGATCAGCCCGGTGCCCTCCCGCCAGTGCTCGGCAAGGACTCGGACGAAGCCGGCGGCGACGATCACCAGCACGACGATCAGCGCGCCGTGCGCGGGCACCCGGTCGGTGAACCGGCGGCGCCAGTCCCTCACGCCGCACCCCCGTCCGCCCCCGTCGCGCTCATCCGGCCATCTTGGCAGAACGGGCGGGCGGTGACCGGCCCTGGCCCCGGCCGCTCACCGGAAGTCCCTGGAACGGACGACCACCCGCAACTCCAGCCTGTCCAGCCGGTCGGCCAACAGGTTCAGCACGTTCGTGGTGTCGTTGGTGCGCTCCAGCCGACCCCGTACCACCAGCGCGGACCCGCCCATGGCCACCGTCCGGTACCGCGCCCACAGCCCGGGCGAGCACACCACGTTGAGCATGCCGGACTCGTCCTCCAGGTTCAGGAAGGTGACCCCGCCCGCCGTGGCCGGCCGCTGCCGGTGCGTCACCAGCCCTCCGACCCGCACCCGGGCGCCGTCGGTGACGGTGGTCAGCTCGGCGATCCGGACGGCTCCCTCGGCGTGCAGCTGGTCCCGCAGGTGCTCGATGGGGTGGCTGTCCGGGCTGACCCCGGTGGCCCAGACGTCGGCGATGGTCAGCTCGGCGTCGGTCATCCCGGGCAGCGGCGGGGCCTTGACGCCCACCTCGGTGCCGGGCAGCTGGGACGGCCGGTAGCTGGCGACCACGCCGGCGGCCCACAGCGCGGCCCGCCGGTCGATCCCGAAACAGCCGAACGCGCCCGCGGTGGCCAGCGCCTCCGCCTTCGGCACGGTCAGCTGGACCCGGCGGGCGAAGTCGGGCAGGTCGGCGTACCGACCGTTCGCGCGCCGTTCGTCCTCGATCGCCTTCGCCAGCTCGTCGCCGACCGTGCGCACGCTGGACAGCCCCAGCCGGATGGCCCGGTCGTCGGTGTCGGCCCCGGCGTCGTCCCCGACCGGCTCCAGGGTGGCGTCGGCCTTGGAGCTGTTCACGTCCGGGCCTCGGACCACCACCCCGTGCCGGCGCGCGTCGGCGATCAAGGACTGCGGGGAGTAGAACCCCATCGGCTGCGAGTTCAGCAGCGCCGCGCAGAACGCCGCCGGGTGGTACAGCTTGAACCAGGAGCTGTAGTAGACCAGCGACGCGAAGCTGATCGAGTGGCTCTCCGGGAAGCCGAAGTTGGCGAACGCCATCATCTTCTCGAAGATCTTGACGGCCACCTCGCCGGTGATGCCGTTGTCGGCCATCCCGGCGTAGAACCGCTCGCGCAGCGCGTTCATCCGCTCCACCGAGCGTTTGGAGCCCATCGCCCTGCGCAGCTCGTCGGCCTCGGCGGCGGAGAAACCGGCCACGTCCACCGCGATCTGCATCAGCTGTTCCTGGAACAGCGGCACGCCCAGCGTCTTGCTCAGCGCCTTCTCCAGCGCCGGGTGGTCGTAGGTGGCCTCCTCCAGGCCCTTGCGCCGGCGGATGTAGGGGTGCACCGAGCCGCCCTGGATGGGGCCGGGCCGGATCAGCGCGACCTCGACCACCAGGTCGTAGAACGTGCGCGGCCGCAACCGGGGCAGGGTGGCGATCTGTGCCCGGGACTCCACCTGGAACACCCCGACCGAGTCGGCCTTGCAGAGCATGTCGTAGACGGCCGGATCGGTGGGCTGCAGGTCCTCCAGCTCGATCGACCGGCCGTGGTGCTCGGCGACCAGGTCGATCATCTTGTGCAGCGCGGTGAGCATGCCCAGCCCGAGCAGGTCGAACTTGACCAGCCCGGCGACCGCGCAGTCGTCCTTGTCCCACTGCACCACCGTGCGGTCGGCCATCCTCGCCCACTCCACCGGGACCACCTCGGACACCGGCCGGTCGCAGATCACCATGCCGCCGGAGTGGATGCCCAGGTGGCGGGGGAAACCGAGCAGCTGGTCGGCCAGCGCCCAGACGTTCTCCGGGATGCCGTCGTCGTCCACCGCGACGTCGGGCTCGGCACCGTTGGAGGAGGCGGTGGCGGCGACACCGCTCTTGCGCACCGTCGGCCCCCACCGCTCGATCCGCTTGCTCCACGCGTCCTGCTGGCCCGGCGAGAAGCCGAGCGCCTTGGCCACGTCCCGCACCGCCGACCGGGGCCGGTAGGAGATCACGTTCGCCACCTGGGCGGTGTGCGTGCGGTGGTACTTCTCGTAGACGTACTGGATGACCTCCTCGCGCCGGCCGGACTCGATGTCCAGGTCGATGTCCGGGTAACCGTCCCTGGCCGGGGACAGGAAGCGCTCGAACAGCAGGCCGTGCGCCACCGCGTCCACCGCCGTGATGCCCAGCGCGTAACAGACCGCCGAGTTGGCCGCCGAACCTCGGCCCTGGCACAGGATGTTGTTCTTGTGGCAGAAGGACACGATGTCGTGCACGATCAGGAAGTAGCCGGGGAAGTTCTTCTCCTCGATGATCTTCAGCTCGTGCTTGATGGTCTCCATCGCCTCCGGGTTCTCCGCGTGGCTGCCGTACCGGATGGCCGCACCCAGCATGGTCAGCTCGCGCAGTTGGTCGGTCTCGGAGCGCCCGTCCAGGTCGAACGGCGGCAGCTCCGGGGCCACCAGGCGCAGCTCGAAGGACAGCTCCCGCCCCAATGCGGCGGCTCGGGCGACGGCCCCCGGGTACCGCGCGTCGAACCGGGCGGCCATCTCCGCGCCGCTGCGCAGGTGTGCCATCGGCGCGGCGGGCAGCCAGCCGTCCGCCTCGTCGAGGCTCCGCCGTGCCCGGACCGCCGCCAGCGCGGTGGCCAGCGGAAACCGCGCCGGGTCGGCGTAGTGCACGGCGTTGGTGGCCACCGTGGGGAGCCCGGCGTCGGCGGCCAGCGCGGCCAGCGCGTCGTTGCGCTCGGTGTCGGTGGGCAGCCCGTGCTCGGTCAGCTCCACGGCCACGTGCTCGGCGCCGAACAGCTCGACCAGCCGGCTCAGCTCGGCGGCGGCCGCCGGCACCCCGCGCTCGACCAGCGCCCGCCGCACGGCGCCCTTCCGGCAACCGGTGAGCACCACGGCGTGCCCGGCGATGTCGGCGGCGATCTGCTCCAGGTGGTAGATCGGCCGGCCCTTCTCCTTTCCGCGCAGCTGGGCGGTGCTGATGGTGCGGCACAGCGCGCGGTACCCGGCCGGCCCCCTGGCCAGCGCCAGCAGGTGGCTGCCCTCCGGATCGGGCACCCCGTTCTGCGGCGCCCGCAGGCCGAGGCTCAGCTCTGCGCCGAACACCGTGCGCATCCCCGCCTTCGCGGCCGCCTCGGCGAACCGCACCACGCCGTACATACCGTCGTGATCGGTGAGCGCGATCGCCTCCAACCCCAGCCGGACGGCCTGCTCGACAAGCTCCTCCGGATGGCTGGCGCCGTCGAGGAAGCTGTAGTTGGAGTGGCAGTGCAGCTCGGCGTACGGGACCGTGCCCACCCCCGGCCCCGCCCCGGCCGCCAGGTCGTCCGGCAGCTGGTACGGCGGCCGCTTGTGGGACCAGGCCGGGCTGTCCCCACCGTCCCCGGGCACCCCGGGCGGCGTGGCCCCGGTCAGGCTGGTGCCGTCCCTGGGCTTGCCGGACAGCACCCGCTCCAGCTCCGCCCAGCTGACCTCCGGATTGTTGAACCCCATGGGCGGACCTCAGCGCGGGCCGGGGGCATCGCGGCACCGACCGTTTCGGGCCGGGCGCGACGGGCGCCGCAGGTAGTGCCGGCCGCTGGGGCTGCGCCAGATGACCATGCCGCTGGGATGCTCCGAGACCGTCCACCCCGGACGGCGCGCGAGCAGTGGGGAGACCCGGCACGGTGCGGCCGGATTGTCAGTGCCTTGCGCCACGGTGTTCACCAGCACCCCTCTCGAACGTGTTCGAACGTATGTTCGAGTATAGGCGATCGAGGGCGCCCCGTCCAGGAGGCTGGGTTCGCGGGTCGAGGGACCGGTGAAACCGGTCAACTCGACGTGGAGGCCGGCGTCAAGAGCGCCACCGGGAACGTCCGGCCCGTTCGCGCCTGCCACGCGACAAAGTGCGGTGCGCGTTCCGCGATGCGCGCCCAGAGCTCGTCGCGCTCGGCGCCATCGGCCAGCCGTGCCCTGACGACCCGCCCGCGCCCACGGACCTGTATGTGGCCGGTGCCAGCCGCCGTGAGATTGAGAAACCACCTCGGCGTCTCGCGCGCGCCGTTGAGCCCGGTCCCGACGACGAGGAAGTCCCCGCCGCGTTCGAGGTAGACGATGGGAACGGTGTGCGGCCGACGGCTGCATCGACCAGGGACGGTCAACAGCAAGATGGGGAGCTTGCCCCGCCCTCGGCCCATGACTCGACCACTGGAGCGCCGGTACAGCGCGACAACCGCGGTGTTCATCAGTCGGTTGGCCGTGACCCTGGCGGAGTTCACGATACATCCCTTCGGAATCCGAAGTTTCGGATACCGTAGTATCGTCTCGGGACGTGACGAGGTCAACTCCCCCACTCGCAACCGATCGGCTCGCCGTGGGGCAGCTCGTGTCGCGACTGCTGTACACGTTCCGAGCCGAGCTGTTCTCGCACCCTCGCCGCGCGAGCGAGTACCCCGACCTCCGGTTCGCGCACACGCCGGTCCTGGGCAACGTGGGTGTCGAAGGGATCCGGTTGACCGAGCTGGCCCGCCGGGCGCAGCTCAGCCTCGCGGCCTGCTCCGAGCTGGTCGACGACCTACAGAAGCGCGGATACCTGGAACGACGACCCGACCCCTCGGATCGGCGCGCAAAACTGATCTTCCCAACGAAGCGAGGTCGCCGCCTGCTCGACGAAACGGGCCGGGCGATCGCGGAGATCGAACAACGCTGGCGCCAGCTACTCCCACCCGGTGAGTTCGACCGCGCCTGCTACGCCGTCGACAGGCTGCTCTCCGAACTCGATCGTCAAGACCGGCCAGGGGACACAGCGGCCGGCCACGCGAATCGGCCGGCCGGTGATGGTGGGCGCATCAGTCGTACACGCCGGTGACCGACCAGCGGCCGTGCTCGCCCCAGAGCAGCAGCAGCGCCACCTCGCCCGGCCCGCCGCCCTCATCCCCGTCCGCTCCCGCCCCGGACGGGAATGCCCAGGAGCCCGACTCGATGGCGGCCTCGCCATCCACCACCACCTGCAGCCGGCTGCCCCGCCATCCGGAGACCACGTCCCACCAGCGCTGGTCCACCGGCCACGGGCCGGCCCAGGCCCGCAGCGGCATCGGCCGGCCGCCGTTCACCACGATCCGGGCCGGTGCCCCGGTCAGCGCGTACCTGTCGGTCATCCGGACCGGGTCGCCGGCCGCCGTCAGCACCTCGGCGGGCGCCGGACGCACCAGGACCGTGGCCGGCGACGGGGCCGGCAACCGCCCCGGCCACGGCTCCGCCGCATCACCCCTGACGTCCCCCGCGGCGGCACCCTCGGACGGGGCGCCGCGCTCGTCGCCCCAGGGCACCAGCCTGACCCGTTCCGCCGAACCCCGCCCCCCACCCAGCACGGCCGTGTACACCCCCTCCGGACCGAGCATGGCCTGCACCCGGACCAGTGCCCGGCCGGCGCGCTCGTCGGCGGCGCCGATGTCGCCCCACAGCCCCATCTGCAGCGCGCCGGCCGTGACCACCTCCTCCCCGGACAGCCGCAACCGCCGAACACCGCCGTGTTCCGCCGCCGCGACGAGCCCGGCGCCGGCCAGCTCGCGGGTCAACCAGGCGTCCAGCTGCCAGCGCACCCGGTCCACCGTCCCGACCGGGGTCAGCGGCTCCGCGCAGCGCCACACCCTGGCCAGCTCCACACCGTCCACGGTGCACGCCCGGATGCCGAGCCGGGTGCAGGCCAGCCCATGCCCGGCCAGCAGGGCGTGCAGCCGCTCGGCCAGCGCCCTGGACGCGAAAGCCGCCGCGTCCACCCTGGTCACCGGCGGGTCCAGCTCGACAGACACCGCGAGCTCCTCCGGCGGGCGGCGGCGCGCGGGCGGGCGGGGATCCAGGCCGTTGGCCAGCCGGTGCGCGAGCACCGCGTCGGAACCGAACCGGGAGGCCACGTCGGCCGCCGGCAGCGCGGCGAAAGCGCCAAGGCTGCGCAGCCCCAGCCGGCGCAGCAGGCCGACCAGCTCCGCCCGGTCGACCCCCGGCTCCCTTTCCAGCTCCTCCACCAGCAGGGGAGCGAGGAAGTCCGTGGTCCGCCCCGGCTCCACCACCACGCCGCGGTGGGCGGCCAGGGTGGCCGCGAACAGCCCGTCCGCGATGCCGATCTGGCACTCCACCCCGGTGCGCGCGGCGACGTGGTCGATCAGCCGCACGGCGGTGGGGCGGGTGCCCCCGTAGTACTGCAGCGGCCCCTGCGCGAGCAGCGCGATCAGCCCGGGCCGGACCACCTCCACCCCGGAGGCCACCTCCTCCACCGCGAGGGCGACCCGCTCGAACATCCGGGCGTCCCGCTCGGGGTCGGCGGCCAGCACCGCCAGCTCCGGGCAACGGGCCTGCGCCTCCCGCCTGCGCAGCCCTCGGCGCACGCCCTGCGCCCTGGCCAGCGCCGAACAGGCCAGCACCCGGTTCGCGGCCACCACCGCCGCCGGCCGGTCCCGGGGGACGCCCGCCGCCTCGACGGCCGCCACCACCGGCCAGTCCGGGCACCACAACGCGAGCACCCGAGGCGCCGGATCCTCCTCGGCCCGCCCCTGCCCGGGCTCACCGCCGGCGTCGACCCGCCCGGGCCCGGCGCGCGGCCGCGATCCGCTCACCCCGCCTCCCGAACGGCCCTCGAGCCGGGCGCGGCCGCTTCCCCGGCGAACCCGGCGGTTCGCGCTACGGACCCGACCGCCACCGACCCGCCGACCCCGGCCACCGCTCCCCCCGGCCCCGGCAACAGCACGGAGACGGCCCGCCCCCGATGCGCCGCCCCACGGCCGCCGACCCGCACCCTGGCCCTCCGGCAGCGCAGCCTGCCCGCACCGCCGCCGGCCAGCCCGTGCCACTGCCCGGCCGCCGTGCCCACCTCCAGGTCGGCCCCCGGCCAACGGCCGACCGGGAGCAGCACCGCGCCGCGATGCCTCGCCCTGGCCGCCAGCCGCTGCCGGTCGCCGGCGCGCAGCCGCCCCACCCCGGCCACCGCCACCAGGTCCACGCCGTCCAGCAGCGCGGCGGTGACCGCCACCAGATCGGCACCGGGGCGAGGCACCAAAGCCACCCTGGCCAGCACCAGCCCCGCCTCCTCGGCCGCGACCAGCCCCACCGTGGGCATCCCCACCAAGGCACACCAGGCGCCCCCGGCGGACGCCTCCGCCACCAGCCCCAGCAGCAGCGACGTCGAGGACCGGACAGCGACCGTGCTCCCCCGGCGCAACCCCCCGCCGGGCAGAACCGAACGCAACGGCGCCGCGACCGGCAACACCCGTTCGCCGTCCGTCGGCGCGGCCCGAGCCCGGTGGCCCTCCGAGGCCCGCGTCGCACGGCCGAGCAACCTCCTGGCCTCCCTCAAACGCGCCGCCCTCGAGTCGGACCCTCCTTCCGATGGCGCCGACGCCCGTTCCGCCGACGCCGCTCCGGCCGCCAACCCGGTCACCGCAACCTCCCTGATGGGACCGCTCACGCGACGCCGGAGCGCCGCGTGTAACACCTCCATTGACATCGAACATCTGTTCGAACAGAATAATCCCCATGAGAACGCGTTCAGTCAAGGCGCTCAGGAGGGGCTCACTGTGGCCACGGGCAGTAGCACGCTGGTCAAAGTTGATAGCGACGGTGGGTTGGTTCTCGGCACGCTGGCCGGGGATCGAGCGACCTTTGCCGCCCTCTACGACCGCTTCGCCGCTCCGATCTACGACCTACACCTGGCGCTGCTTCGCGACCCCGCGCTCGCCGCCGAGGCCAGCCACCAGACGTTCCAGCGCGCCGTCGCGAACCTCAACCACCTCGGCGAGCCCTCCCAGCTGCGCCCATGGCTCTACTCCATGGTCTATCGGCAGGGCAAACCCAGCGGTGCGAGCGCCGCCGCCTCGGGCGGTCCGCAGTCCCGGCCGGGCGACGATCCGCAGGCGGTCATCTGGCGCGCCGTACCCGAGCTGAACCGGCTGGACCGCGCGCTGTTCACCCTGCACCTCCGGCACGGGCTGGACTTCTCCGAGATAGGCACGATCGTCGGCATGTCCGCCGACCGCGCCCGGTCTCGGCTGGACAAGCTGCGCGTGCGCCTCGATCCGGCATTGCGCCCGCTGCTCCAGTCCCGGCTCGCCCCACCGCGGCGGCCCGGCGGCCCGCCCAACAGGCCGCCGCCGTCCTTCGACGAGCTCCTCGCCAGCCACCCGACCCCGCTGCGGGTCGCCGTACCGCTGGCCACCCCACCGGCGGCGCTGCGAGAGCGGGTCCTGCGGGAGATCCCGCTGATCACCGCGCACCAGGGGCTGCCCCGGCCTCGGACACGGGCGGCCTGGATCACCACCGTGGCCAGCGTGCTCGTCATCGTGATGGGCACCGCGCTGTTCGTGCACCGGAACATGGAGCGCAAACCGGTGGTGGCCGTCACCTTCGGCCCGTCCTCCGAGCTCTCCCTGTCGACCACCGTGATCGACCTCGGGGCCACCAACTCGACCTCGACCGTGACGCTGGACAACACCGGCAAGAACCGGCTGTCCTGGCGCACCGACCCGGGGGCTCCCTGGCTGAAGGTGCAACCGGCGTCCGGCTCGCTGGACGGTGGCCAGTCCCAGGAGCTGACGGTCGTCGCCGACCGGGGGGCGCTGCCGCAGGAAGGCGACGGGCGCACCCAGCTCAAGGTCAGCGCCGCCGACGGCCAGGGCGAGGCGGAGGTCTCGGTGGCCCTGCGCGAGGAACGCCCACCCGCGATCATCAACCCGAGGGCGAGCAGCACCAGGATCGGGGGGTTCGGCTGCCCGACGGTCGCGACGATCAGCGCCACGATCCGGGACGAGTCGCCACCGGTCCGTGTCGTCCTGGTCGGTCCGGGGCAGCAGACACAGCCGATGCAGCCCAGCGGCGAGACCTACTCCGGACGAATCGGGTCTGGCTCCGGCGCCAACGTCGTCTGGAAGATCATCGCCACCGACTCGCGGAACAACACGGCGACCAGCCCGGCCCAGGTGATCGCGAACGCCGACTGCATGGCCCGCCCGTCGCCCAAGCCACCGCCCAGCGCCAGCCTGCGGCCATCGGTGAGCAGCCGGCCGTCGACCGGCGCCACCGGCAGGAGCACGTCACCGGACGACAGCGACAGCCCCGGCTCCACCGGGCGGCGCACCCCCTCCAACGGCGACGACGGCGACTCACCAGGAAGCGGGAGCGGCAGGGGCGAGGACCCGTACGGCGGCGGCCGGTTCGGGTTCTGACGGGCGGCCGGTGCCGCGGCTGGAGCACCGCCGGCCGGGTATGGACTCCGGGACCTGATGTGCACCATATTGGGCCGCGCTCGGTCCGAGCCCGTCGGCCGAGCCGAATGGGGAGGGACGATGAGCGACGTCGACGTGCTGGAGAGCGTGCTGACCAAGGATGCCGCGCTGCTGGCCGGCGTGAGCGGCGAGCAGGCGGGCGCCCCGACGCCGTGCCCAGGCTACGACGTGCGCGCCCTGACGAACCACATCGTCGGGTGGGTGCGGGTGTTCGCGGCGGCGGCCAACGAGCGGTCCGCCGGCATCGATCCGGCTGAGTTCGTCAGCACCGACCCGGTGGCGGAGTTCCAGGCCGCCGCGACGGAGCTGATCGACGGGTGGCGCACCCGGGGCGTGGACCGCTCGGTGCGCCTGACCGGCCCGGAGGTGCCCGGGCGGATGGCGTTGGCCATGAGCCTCATGGAGTACGTCACGCACGGCTGTGACCTGGCGATAGCGACGGGCCAGGACGTGCCGTTCAGCGACGACGAGCTCGCCCTCACCCTGGAACGCGCCCGCGCCACGCTGCCCGAGCAGTTCCGAGGGGAGGGCAAACCCTTCGGCCACATCGTCGAGGTGCCCGACGACGCCCCGATGGTGGACCGCCTGCTGGGCTTCATGGGACGGCAGCCGTCGCGGGCGGTGCGTTGACGCGGGCGCCGCGCCTCAGTGCGCGAAGTGCCGGGTGCGGGTGAGGTACAGCGGCACTCCGGCGGCGGTGGCGGCGGCGGTCACGGCGTCGTCGCGGATCGACCCGCCGGGCTGGACGACCGCCCGCACCCCGGCCTCCAGCAGCAGCTCGAGCCCGTCCGGGAACGGGAAGAACGCGTCGGACGCGGCTACCGAGCCGGCCGCCCGGTCGCCGGCGCGCCGCACCGCGAGGCCGGCGGCGTCCACCCGGTTCACCTGGCCCATCCCGACCCCGACGGTGGCCAGGTCGTGGGCGAGCAGGATCGCGTTCGACCGCACCGCCCGGCAGGCCCGCCAGGCGAACGCCAGATCGGCCAGGGTCGCGTCGTCCACCGGGTCGCCGGTGGCCAGCTCCCACTTGGTCGGGTCGTCGCCCGGAGCGTCGACCATGTCGCGGCTCTGGACCAGCATGCCGCCGCTCACCGCCCGCAGCTCGGCACCGGGCCCGGGCACCCCCGCCACCCGCAGCACCCGCACGTTGCGCTTGCGGGCGAGCACCTCCAACGCCCCGTCCGCGTACGACGGCGCCGCCACGACCTCGGTGAACACCTCCGCGACCTGCTCCGCCATCGCAACGCTGACCTCACGGTTCGCCGCGATCACACCGCCGTAGGCGCTGACCGGGTCGCAGGCGTGCGCCTTGCGGTGGGCGTCCGCGATCGAGGCGGCCACCGCGATGCCGCACGGGTTGGCGTGCTTGATGATCGCCACGCACGGGTCGCGGTGGTCGTGGGCGGCACGCCAGGCGGCGTCCGCGTCCAGGTAGTTGTTGTACGACATCTCCTTGCCGTGCAGCTGCTCCGCGCCGGCCAGGCCCTCCGAACCGCCGCCGGGCGCGGCGACGTACAGCGCGGCGGCCTGGTGCGGGTTCTCGCCGTAGCGCAGGCCGGCCCGGCGCCGCCAGGTCGCGCCCATCCAGGACGGGAACCGGTGCGCGGCGTCGACCTCGCCGGCGCCGGACGCCGCCTCGGGGGCCAGCACGTTGCCCATCCACGATGCGACGGCGACGTCATAGCCGGCGGTGTGCCGGTACGCCTCGGCGGCCAGCCGCTGCCGGTCGTCCAGGGCGAACCCGCCGGCGGCGATCTGCTCCAGCGCCCAGGCGTAGCGCGACGGGTCGACCAGCACGGCCACGCTGGCGTGGTTCTTCGCCGCCGCCCTGACCATGGCCGGGCCGCCGATGTCGATCTGCTCGACGCACTCCTCCACGCCCGCGCCGGACGCCACCGTCTCGGTGAACGGGTAGAGGTTGCTCACCAGCAGGTCGAACGGGGCGATCGAGAGCTGGCCGAGCTGGGACAGGTGCTCGGGCTTGCGGGTGTCCGCGAGCAGGCCGGCGTGGATCCGGGGGTGCAGCGTCTTGACCCGCCCGTCCAGGCACTCCGGGAACGAGGTGACCTCCTCCACCCTGGTCACCGGCACCCCGGCGTCGGCGATCCGATGCGAGGTCGACCCGGTGGAGACGATCTCCACGCCGGCCGCGTGCAGGCCGGTGGCCAGGTCCAGCAGGCCGGCCTTGTCGTAGACGCTGATCAGCGCGCGCCGGATCGGCCGGCGCTCGGAAGGACTCACGGGATGCTCACCTCTCGTCCGGTCACGGTGGCGCCGCGGCGGGCCAGGCCGGCCACGGTGTCCACCAGCAACCGCCGTTCTTCGGTCTTGATCCGCTCGTGCAGCGCGGCCTCGGTGTCGCCGGCCAGCACGGGCACCGCCCGTTGCGCCAGCACCGGCCCGGTGTCCACCCCGGCGTCCACCAGGTGCACTGTGCAGCCGGTGACCTTGACGCCGTAGTCCAGCGCGTCACGCACCGCGTGCACGCCGGGGAACGCGGGCAGCAGCGCCGGGTGGGTGTTCAGCACCGGGGCGCCCACGCCGGCCAGGAAGTCCGGGGACAGCAGCTTCATGAACCCCGCGCTGACCACCAGGTCCGGTCGGTGCTCGGCGACCGACTTGGTGAGCGCCTCGTTCCACCGCTCGCGGTCCGGGTGCTGGCGCAGCGACACGGCGAACGTCGGCAGGCCGGCGCGCCCGGCGCGGGCCAGGCCCTCGATCCCGGTGCGGTCGGCGCCGACGGCGGCCACCTCGGCCGGGTAGTCGCCCGCCGAGGCGGCGTCCAGCAGGGCCTGGAGCAGGGTGCCCGAGCCGGACACCAGGACGACGATCCTGGCCGGGACCGGCAGCTCCAGCCGGTACGGGGCGTTCGACGTGCTCAGCGTGGACTCCTCGACTCCCCTGCTCGGCGGGGCCTTCAAGCCTAGACGGCGGCCGCTTCGGGTCGTGCGCGGGCGGTGGGCGCCGGGCCGGGGCGGTGGGCTTGTTCACCCGGAAGCAGGGCGCCGGCCCGCGATCAACTGCCTACTGTGATCTGGCCCACAGTTATAACGAAATCCGGGAAGTGTGCCATGAGCCGCATGATGCTCGACTGCCGTGAGATGCCCAGCGAGTCGGGCTGCACGTTGACCCTGATCGGCGAGGAGGACGAGGTGGTGCGCGCCGGCGCGGCCCACGCGGTCGACGTGCACGGCCACGAGGACAACGAGGAGCTCAGGGCGGCGCTGCGCGCGGGGTTGCGCGACCCCGCGCTGAGCAACACCGAGCCCGGCTCGTTCGTCCAGCTGATCGAGCTGAGGACCGGACGGATCGACGACGTCAACACGCTGGTGGACCAGTGGGCGCAGGCCATCGGGGACGCCCGCACCGCGCGCTGGACCATCCAGGCCTCAGACCGGGACCGCCCGGACACCCACCTGGCGATCGTCGAGTTCCCCAGCCACCGGGCGGCGATGGCGAACAGCGACCACCCGGTCACCGCCGACTTCGCGACCAAGCTTGCCAAGCTCTGCGACCAGGAGCCGACGTTCCGCAACCTGGACGTCACCCGTGTCGACGGGTGACCCTCGCCCGGGACAGGCCGTCACCGGCACGCCCGTACCGGTGACGGCTACTCGACGTCGACGCCGCCGTCGGACGGCTCCGCCGCTCGCCCACCGCGCCGCGAGCCGGCCCGCCCGCGCGCACCGACCGTCCGGCCACGCCCACCCGAGCGGACCGATCGCGCCCGCCCCGGCAGCAGGGACACCGTGACCGCCGGCAGCCCGAGCCAGACCAGCAGCGCCGCGCCGATGGCCGCCGGGGGCAGCTCGACCGGGTCGTACTGCCCGGCGCCCAGCCGCCCGCCGACCACCGAGGCGAGCAGCGCGAACCCGACCGCCACCACGACGACGGCCACCACCACCGAGTAGAGCCGGGGTATCGGCTCGCGGACCGTCCGCCGGCAGTGGCGGCCGAGCAGCGCGCCGGCCAGCAGCGGAAGCACGAACGCCACCACCGTCCAGGCCGGCGGCCGGGTGATCGGCATGGCGGCCATGAGCGGCACCTGGGGCAGCGGCCCCGGCGAGGTGAACAGCGGGGACGCCGACGCCGCCCCGATCGACAGCCCGGGGCCGGCCAGCCAGCCGACGGCGGCGATCACCGCGTTCGGCAGGTAGCACACCGACAGCAGGGTGATGCCGATCCCGGCGCCCACCCCCGGCGCGGCCAGGGCCAGCCGCGCGTGCACCTCGCCGACCGCGGCCAGCAGCGCCGCGAGCAGCATCAACGCCCCGGCGCTCGCCTGCGCGGAGGCGCCGACCCCGGCCGCGGCCAACCCGGTGCGCAGCCAGCCCGGCGCGTCCGACCACCAGGCCGGCGGCCCGGCGACCCACAGGGCGCCAGCGCCGGCGCCGGCCGCCGTGACCAGTCCCCCGCCGAGCAGCGCCGCCCACGGGGTGGCCGGCGACGGGGTGCCAGGCAGGGCCGTCGCGAGCACGGCCACCGAGGCGTGCGTGCCGGCCAGCGTGGCCACCGCCGCCGAGGCGTCCTCGCGCACCCGCGCCCCCAGCCGGCGGGTCACCCGCGCCGACCAGTACGCGGCCAGCGCGACCAGCCCGGCGGTCGGCACCAGCGGGAGCACGCCCAGCGGCGCGCCGTCGATCACCAGTGGTACCTGGTGGCCGGCCAGCCAGAGCGGGATCGCCGCGCCGAGCAGCGCGCCCGGCGCCGGCCCGGCCCCGACGGTCAGCCCGGCCAACGCGGCGACCAGCACCATCGCCAGGTAGCTGACCAGCACGCTGGCCAGCGCGGCGGCCGCCAGCAACCGGAACCGGGTGCCGGGCGAGCCTTCCGGCCGGTCACGGTCACCGTCACGGTCGGTCGGCGCACGCTCCGGGCGGTCGGCCGGCGTGCCCGGTCGGGTGTCGGCCGCCGTCCGGGCCCCGGCGCGGGGTTCGGGTTCGGCCTCCGACGACGGGTCCGGCGCGGCGCCGGATGACGAGGACACGCGGGCGCGTGATCAGCCGGTGGAGCCGCCCCGGGGACCGTCCTCGGGGCGCTGCCGGATGTATGCGGTCTTCTCGTCGGTCCCGTTGTCGCCGCCTTCGGATCCGGAGGCGCCGCCCTCGGGCTGGGTGGTGGCGGCCGGCCGTTCCGAGGCCGGCGACGGGTACGGACGTTCCGGCGTGGACGGCGGCGGCGGGTAGCCGGACTCGCCGGCGGTCGACGTCGGCTGCCGGGGCGCCGGTGGCTCGGCGGGCGGCTGCTGGGCGCCGAACTGCGCGGTCGGTTGGGAGGTCGGCGACGGCGGCTGGGAGCTCGGCTGGGAGGTCGACCCGTAGCCGCCCTGTTGCGGCACGTAGCCGCCGTAGCCACCGGAGCCGGGCTGCTGCTGGCCGTATCCGGGGGCGGCCGGGTATCCGCCCTGCCCGAACCCGGCGGACTGCGGGTAGCCGGAGTATCCGGCCGACTGCTGCGGGTACCCGCCGTAGCCACCTGGCGACTGCGACTGCCCGTACTCGGCCGGCTGCTGCTGGCCCGACGGCTGGCTCGCCCCCGGGTAGCCGTACGGAGCGCCGCCCGGATACTGACCGCCGTACCCGCCCGGGTACTGCTGCGGGAAGCCCGGCTGCCCGACACCGGGAATGGGCGGACCGCCCCGCCCGTACGCCGACCGCGACGGCCGGTCCGAGGAGAGGTTCACCAGGCCCTGATCCACCAGCAGCGCCGCCACGGCCGCGATCAACTGCAGCACGGCGAGGAACACCGCCACGATCGCCGCCGTGCCCAGCGAACCCGATCCCTGGGTGACGGCGAGCAGCATCTGCAGCACGCCCACCACGGCGATCACCACGGCCGGAACCAGCAGCCTGCGGGTGCGGGGCAGCGCGGCGGCGCCGGCCAGGAGTCCTCCGGCCAGCACCAGGATCCCGGCCGGGCTGGTCGCCAGCGCGGTGACCCCGTCGGCGTATCCGAGTAGATATATGATCACAGCAAGACCGAGCACCGCGAACGCGAGCGCCCTGGCCACACCGCTCACCGGCCCCGGTTCGTTACCGGGCGTCCCGGAGGGCTGACCGGTGGGGTTGCTCATCGCGACCTCCTGCTTCATGACGCTGCCCGCGACCGAAGACCGGCCCGTCGGGCGGTGGTGGGCTCGCCCCCGCACGGTAGTGCGCGGCCCTGTGAGCCCACCACCACGCCGCGCGGTCAGCCAAGCGATTTCATGATCTCTTTCATCAGCGCGGCGGTCTCGCTGGGGGTTTTGCCGACCTTCACCCCGGCGGCTTCGAGGGCTTGTTTCTTGGCCTGCGCCGTGCCCGAGGAGCCGGAGACGATGGCGCCGGCGTGGCCCATGGTTTTGCCTTCGGGTGCGGTGAATCCGGCGACGTAGCCGACGACGGGTTTGGTGAGGTTGTTGTGGATGTAGTCGGCGGCGCGTTCTTCGGCGTCGCCGCCGATCTCGCCGATCATGACGATGGCGTCGGTGTCGGGGTCGTCCTGGAAGGCGGCGAGGGCGTCGATGTGGGTGGTGCCGATGATGGGGTCGCCGCCGATGCCGATGGCGGTGGAGAACCCGATCTCGCGTAGTTCGTACATCATCTGGTAGGTCAGGGTGCCGGATTTGGACACCAGCCCGATACGGCCGGGGCCGGTGATGTCGGCGGGGATGATCCCGGCGTTGGACTTGCCCGGGGAGATGATCCCGGGGCAGTTCGGCCCGATGATGCGGGTCTTGTTGCCGGTGGCGACGGCGTGCGCCCACATGTAGGCGGAGTCGTGCACGGGGATGCCTTCGGTGATGACCACCGCCAGGGGTATTTCGGCGTCGATGGCCTCGATGACGGCGTCCTTGGCGAAGCGGGGCGGCACGAACACCACCGACACGTCAGCGCCGGTTTCCTTGATCGCTTCCTCGACCGTGCCGTACACCGTCAGGTCGCGGCCGCCGATGCTCGCGGTCTGGCCGGCTTTGCGGGCGTTGACCCCGCCGACGATGTTGGTGCCCGCGGCGAGCATCTTGGTGGTGTGTTTGGTGCCTTCGGCGCCGGTCATGCCCTGCACGATGACCTTGCTGCGCTCGTTCAGAAAGATCGACATCGGTTTGTCCTCACGCCCCCACAGTGCCGGCGGCGGCCAGTTCGGCGGCCTTGTCCGCGGCATCGTCCATCGTGCCTACCAACGTGACCAACGGATGGCCGGCCTCGGTCAGGATGCGTCGGCCTTCGACGACGTTGTTGCCGTCCAGGCGCACCACCAGCGGTTTCGTCGCCGCCGGCCCGAGGATCTTGAGTGCTTCGACGATGCCGGTGGCCACCGCGTCACACGCGGTGATCCCACCGAAGACGTTGACGAACACCGCCCGGACATCCGGATCCGACAACACCACATCCAGCCCGGCGGCCATCACCTCCGCCGACGCCCCACCACCAATATCCAAGAAGTTCGCCGGCGCGACACCGCCGTGGCGCTCCCCCGCGTAGGCGACCACGTCCAGGGTGGACATCACCAGCCCGGCGCCGTTACCGATGATCCCAACCTGCCCGTCGAGCTTGACGTAGTTGAGGTCCTTCGCCTTCGCCTTCGCCTCCAGCGGGTCCTCGGTGCGGGCGTCGACCAGATCGGCGTGACCGGGGTGGCGGAACCCGGCGTTCTCGTCCAGGGTGACCTTGCCGTCCAACGCCACCACATGATCCTGTGGGTCGCGCACCAGCGGGTTCACCTCGACCAGGGTGGCGTCCTCGGACACGAACGTCTCCCACAGCTTGACGATCACATCCGCCGCCTGATCCGCCACCGCCGCCGGGATCCGCCCCGCCGCCACGATCTCGCCCGCCTTGGCCTTGTCCACCCCCGCGATCGGGTCAATCGGCACCTTGGCGAGCGCGTCGGGGCGCTCGACCGCCAGCTGCTCGATCTCCATACCCCCCTCGGCCGAACACATCGCCAAAAACGTCCGGTTCGAGCGGTCCAACAAAAACGAGAAGTAATACTCCTCCGAAATATCACTGGCCACCGTCACCAACACCTGATGCACCGTGTGACCCTTGATATCCATCCCCAAGATCCCCGACGCCTTCTCACGGGCCTCCTCCGGAGTGCTGGCGAGCTTCACCCCACCAGCCTTACCCCGCCCACCCGTCTTCACCTGCGCCTTGACCACCACAGCCGAACCCAACTCAGCCGCCGCCTCACCAGCCCCGGCCGCCGAATCCACCGTCCGCCCCGGCAACACCGGAACCCCATGCCGGCCAAACAACTCTTTCGCCTGGTACTCGTACAGGTCCACTCGCCCCTCCTGTCCCGATGTCTGTCACGGATCGCCTCGTCGTCGAGCCGGCGAGTCGACTCACCTCATGAGCTGCGACGACCCTATCGACGTCAACCGTGTG
>NZ_JIAI01000004.1 GCF_000620785.1 Actinospineispora acaciae DSM 45401
TACGCTTCAGTACATGTGAACGCAACAGTTCAGTCCAGATGAACTGGACGGGACAGTTCAGCGGGTTGGTAGCATGCGGGGCATGGCCGAACCACCCCGGCGCACGCCCACCGGCGAGCGCGCCGACCTCAAGCGCCGGGCCATCGTCGACGCCGCCCGCGAGGTGTTCCTCACCCGCGGCTACGAAGCCGGCATCGACCTCATCGCCCAGCGCGCCGACGTGTCCAAGGTGACGATCTACAACCACTTCGGGAGCAAGCGAGAGCTGTTCCTCGCGGTGATCCACGACGCCCTCGAAGACGCGCTCCAGCAACCGAAGTCGGCCCTGGAAAAGAGCCTGGCGGAGTCCAGCGACATGCGCGAGATCCTCATGCGGGCGGCGCGAGGATGGGTGACCGGAATGGCGCAGCCACAGGTACTTGCGCTACGCACCCTCGTCGCCAGCGAGGTGGAGCGATTCCCCGAGCTCGGCCAGGCATGGAAGGCCAACGGCCCCGGCCCAACGTCCGCCATCCTCGTCGAGGAGTTCCGCGCACGCATCGACGCCGGCGAGCTCGACATCCCCGACATCGACCTGGCACTGGTCCAGCTCTACGCACTCGTCCTCTACCCACACTTCGCCCACCTCGCATACGGCGAACGAATCAACAAAAACCGCGCCAACGAGCTCATCGACCGCGGCGTGGACATGTTCCTCACCTACTACTCGGCCAAAACTGTGTCGCAACCCAACTGCTGAGCGACAGCCAGGCAGAGAACCGGCTTCGGTGCACTATGGCTTGCGAGCGACCCCGCCGTGGGCATCGATCTCCTGTACGGTGCCCACCTCCGCCAGGTTCGGCCGCCAGCGGGTGACCGGCACCAAGCCGGGCTCCACCAGCTCCCAGCCGTCGAAGATCCGCTCCAGGTCCTCGGGCGTGCGCAGGTGGTACGCCACCGCCCCGGTCTCGGCGTAGCTCTCGCTGGCCCGGCGCTTGGCCTCGCCGGCGTCGGTGTCGTCCCACAACGCCAGATAGCTGCCGGACGGAACGGCCGCCGTCAGCCTGTCGACGATCGAACGCAGCTCGCCGAACTCGGCGACGTGGCCGAGCACGCCCATGAACATCACGGCGATCGGCTTGGTGAAGTTCAGCACGTTGCGGGCGCCATCGATGATCGACTCTGGGTCGTGCAGGTCCGCGTCCAGGTACGTGGTGACGCCCTCCGGGGTGGTGTTGACCAGCAACGCGCGAGCATGGGCCAACACCAGCGGATCGTTGTCCACGTAGACGACCCGCGCATCGGGCGCCACCGCCTGAGCGACCTCGTGGGTGTTCTGCATGGTGGGCAAACCGGTGCCGATGTCCAGGAACTGCCGCACCCCGGCCTCGGCGGCCAGGAAGCGCACAACCCTGATCAAGAACTGCCGTGACTGCTGCGCCATGGTCACGATGCCCGGGTTCAGCGCCACCCAGTCGTCACCGGCCGCGCGGTCCACCGGATAGTTGTCCTTGCCCCCCAACCAGTAGTTCCACACCCGCGCCGAATGCGGCACATCCGCGTCGACCTTGAATCTCGGCCTGCCCGCGGGACTGCTGTCCGCCACTCCACCCTCCAGCACTACCGGCTACTCCATCGAGTGCCCATTCAAGTCGCACGTTCGCACCGACGCATCACGACCCCGGCGGGCGCCGGGACCGCGACGGTCATGGTCGCAGCAGTACCTTGACCGCGCCCGCGTGTTCGTCCGCGAGCAGGGCGAACGCCTCACCGACCCGGTCGAGCGGCAGCTCGTGGCTGACGATCAGGCCGGGGTCCAAGGCGCCGGCCGCGAACGCGCGCACCGCGTGCGACCAGGCGCGAGACGGCGCGCCGAACACCGTGTGGACGGTGACCGCGCCCTGCACCAGGTCGGCGGCGGACAACGGCCGGTCGTCCGAGGCCGGTAGCCCGGTGAGGACCACCCGGCCACCGCGCCGCGCCAGGGCCACCGCCAGCCGCGCCGCGCCCGGCGCCCCGGCCGCCTCCAGCACCAGGTCGAACCGGCCCGGCTCGGCAGCCGCCCGGTCGGGGGTGAGCACCGCGCTCGCCCCGCACCGCCGCGCCAGCCCGGCGCGAGCCGCGCGCGGCTCCACCACCGTCAGCTCGCCCGGATGACAGGCCCGCAGCAGCTGGGTGGCCAGCAGGCCCAGGGTGCCGCCGCCGACCACGGCCACCGCCTCGCCCGGCACCGGCGCCGCCTTGAGGCAGGCCGCCGCGACACACGCGGCCGGCTCCAGCCCGGCGGCGGCGCGCAGGTCGGTCCCGTCGGGCAGCACGTGCAGCAGCCGGGCCGGAACCGTCAGGTAGTCCGCCCAGGCACCGGGCAGCGTGAACCCCGACTCCTCGTATCCGGCCTGGCACAGGTTGGTCTCACCGCGACGGCACGCGTCGCAGCGCTGGCAGGAGCGGAAGTTCTCCCCCACCACCGGCCGGCCCACCAGCCCGGCGTCCACGCCCGCGCCCACCGAGGCCACCGTGCCCGACCACTCATGCCCCGGCACCACCGGATACCTCACCAGCTCGGCCGGGCGCCCGCCGGCCAGCACCTCCCGGTCGGACCCGCAGATGCCGGCCCAGGCGATCCGCACCAACGCCTCGCCGGCCCCCGGCGGCGCGGGCTCGGCCGGGCCCACCCGCAACCGGGTCGGCCCCTCGATGTACACCGCCCTCATGGAGACTGGGCCGGCACCGGCACCGCCGTGTCCAGCACCCCGATGTCGGTGACCAGGACGCTGCGGATACCGGCGTCGGCGGACCGCTCGATGTCGGCAAGGCACGCCACGAGCTGCTCGGTGCCGTGCGCCTGCGCGCCCAGTGCGCCAGCCCCGGACGCCACCGCCGCGGCGGAGGTGCCCCATCCCGCCAGCGGCCGGGCGAACAGGCTCACCTCGATCGACCGGATCGCCGCCGTATGGACCATGGCGGACAGCTCGTCGTCGGTCAGCAGCATCCCGCCGCTACCCTGCGAGACGCGGTGCACCGGCACGCCCCGCGCGTCGGCCTCGACGAGGACCTCGGACAGCACCTCGGGCCCCTCCACGCTCGGGATCTCCACCCGATACTGCGCGCCGTCCGGGAACCGCTTCTCGCTGGACGGCACCGCATCGCCGTCCGAGGCCGCCAGCCCGCTGGAGGCCAGGAACTCCCGGATGTTCCGCATCATCCGACGCCGAGCTGGAACACGGTCGTCTGGTGATAGGTCTGGCCCGGGTTCAGCGTGGTGCTGGGGAACTCCGGGTGGTTGGGCGAGTCCGGGAAGTGCTGGGTCTCCAGCGCCAGCCCGGCGCCCTGCCGGTAGGCGTGGCCGCCGGTTCCGATGATCGTTCCGTCGAGGAAGTTCCCGGAGTAGAACTGGATTCCGGGCTCGGTGGTGAGCACGGTGAGCGTCCGCCCGGTCGAGGGGTCCTCCACCTTGGCGGCCTGCGCCAGCGAGGTGTCGTCTCCGCGGTTGATCGCCCAGTTCAGGTCGTAGCCCTGGCCGGTCAGCAGCTGCGGGTCGTTCGCGGTGATCCGGGCGCCGATCGCGGTCGGGGCGGTGAAGTCCATCGGCGTGCCCTTGACCGGGGCGAGCTGGCCGGTGGGGATCTGGGTCGAGTCGGTCGGGGTGTAGCGGTCGGCGTTGAGGGTCAGCCGGTGGTCGTAGATGCCCAGGGCGGACTCGCCGGCGAGGTTCCAGTAGCTGTGGTTGGTCAGGTTCACCACCGTCGGCGCGTCGGTGCTCGCCTGGTAGTCGATGTTCAGCCGGTTGGTCTGGTCGAGGGTGTAGGTGACCGTCGCCGTGAGCGCACCCGGATAGCCCATCTCCCCTGAAGGACTGACGTACTGCAGCTTCAGTCCGACCGTGTCGCCGCCCTGTTGCGGGGTGGCCTGCCACACCTTCTGGTCGAACCCCGCGGTGCCGCCGTGCAGGCTGTTGCCGTTGTTGTTCACCGGCAGCTGGTGGGCGGTGCCGTTGAGGGTGAAGGCGCCTTTGGCGATCCGGTTGGCGTAGCGGCCGATGATCGCGCCGAAGTAGGGGTTGCCCTTCTTCTTGGCGATGTCGAGATAGCCGTCCAGGGTGGCGAACCCGAGCACCACGTTGTCGACGTGGCCTCGGCGGTCGGGCACCTCCAGCGACTGGATGGTGCCGCCGTAGGTCAGGATCCGCACCGTCATGCCACGGCCGTTGGACAGCGTGTAGCGGCTCACCGCGGCGCCGTCCACCTGACCGAACGGCTCACTGGTCACGGTCGGCGCCTGGTTGGCAGCCGCGGAACTGGCTCCCGCCGAGGGCGGGGCGGGCGGCGTGCTCGTTGCGGTGCCGCCGCACGCTGTGAGGCCGACGATGCCGGCTATCGCTATCACTCTGACAAGCAGGATGCCGCGCATGGGCTCTCCTCAGTCGTGGTTGAGGCGGTATTCGGCGTGCACGAGCTCGAGCAGTTCGGCGACGGAGGTGTCCTTGGACGGTTTGTCGAAGGTGATCTCGCCGTGTTGGAGCAGGTTGACGCGGTCGCAGACGTCGACGATCTGGCCGTAGTTGTGCGCGATCAGGATGATGGCGATGTCGCCGCGCGCCTTGAGCTGTTGGAGCAGGCGCAGGATCAGCCCGCCCTCCTTGGCCCCCATCGCGGCCAGCGGCTCGTCCAGCAGCAGCAGCTTGGCCTCGGAGTGCACCGAGCGGGCCACCGCGATGGCCTGGCGCTGCCCGCCGGAGAGCTGGCCGACCTGCGCGGTCACCGACGGGATGTTGATGCCGATCGCGTCCAGCGCCTCGCGGGCGCGGCGCTTCATCTCCCGGCGGCGCAGGAACGGCAGCGGCGCGTGCACCAGCTCCTTGTTCAGGTGCAGGTTCAGGTAGACCGGCAGCTCGTTGACCATCGCCAGGTCCTGGAACACCGTCTCGATGCCCAGCGACCGCGCGTGCGTGACCGACCGCAGCACCACCGGTTCACCCTCGAAGAACAGCTCACCGCCGTCCGGCCGGTGGAAACCGGTCAGGATCTTGATCAAGGTGGACTTGCCGGCGCCGTTGTCGCCGATCAGGCCGAGGATCTCGCCTCGGCGCACCGACAGGTTCACGTCGCGCAGCGCGCTCACCGGGCCGAACCCCTTGCTGAGGTGCTCGGCCCGAACGACCTCGTCTGCTCTGATGTCGCTGCTCATAGGGCGCTCATCCGCTTGCGCAGCACCGTCAGGTACACGTTGATCAGCATCGCGACCAGGATCGCGATCCCCAGCACCACCGGGAACGCGCTGGCGTTGACCCCGGTCAGGTTGAACCCGTCGTACACGATCCCCAGCAACAGCGCCCCCAGGAACGCCCCGACCACCGTGCCCGACCCGCCAAGCAGCGCGGTGCCCCCGATCACCGCGGCGGCCACCGCGAAGAACATCGTGTTGAACCCGCCGTTGGTCGGGTCGTACGAGCCCACCCTGGTGCCCTGCAACACCCCGGCGAACCCGGCCAGCGTGCTGGTCAACGCGAAGTTGACCACCTTGACCGTGCCGGTGCGGATGCCCGACTCCGCCGCGCCGACCGGGTTGCCGCCGGTGGCCTGGGTGTACACGCCGAACCTCGTGGTGGACAGCACCACCTGCATCACCGCGACGATGAGCAACGCCCAGCCGAACTCGCTCCACGGCGCCTGCCCGATCCAGGTGGCCAGGCCTTCGCCGGTGGGCGCGGCGACCGGCGAGCCCCCGGAGATCACCAGCGAGATGCCCTGCAGCAGGAACGCCATGCCGAGCGTGGTGATGAACGCCGGCAGCCCGAACAGGGTGCGGATCAGCCCGTTGGCCGTCCCGATGAACGCGCAGACCACCAGGGAGCCGACCAGCGCGAGCAGCAGCGGCGCGCCCGCGTCGTAGAACAGGATCAGCACGAACGGCGACAGGGTGAACACGAACCCGGCGGACAGGTCGATCTCGCCGCAGATCAGCAGCATCACCTCGCCCGCGGCCACGATCGCCCACGGCGCCACGTACTGCGCGATCGTGTGGTAGTTGTCCACGGTGTTGAAGCCCACGCTGGTGGTGAGGCTGAAGTAGATCCCGGCGGCCACCGTCACCAGCAGGATGCTCAGCTCCTTGACCCGCACCGAGCCGGCCAGCAGCGCGCCCACGTTGTTCGGCATGCGCTAGCGGGTCAGCGCGGTCGCGGGCGGCAGCGGGATCGCCGAGGGCATCGGCACCATCGCCGCGTTCGGCCCGCCCTCGAACTTGCTGTTGGCCGACTGGTACGGGCCGACGTTCTCCTTGGTCACGAACGTGAGCCCGGTGTCGGTCACCGGCGGCGTCACCAGCGTGCCGGACAGCCGGTACATGTACATGTACAGCACCGGCAGGAACCCCTGCAGGTACGCGGACTGGTCGATGGTGAAGTCCAGCGCGCCCGAGCCGACGCCCTTGATCGTGTCCGCCAGCGTGTCGTACCCGCCGGCGTGCACCTTGCCCTGCAGGTTCCGGCTGGTGATCAGCTGCGCGATGGACGCGGTGCTGCCGGCGTCGACCGCGTAGATCCCCTTCGCGCCGGGGTTGCCGGTGTACGCGGCGGTGATCGCGTTCAGCTCGGCGGCCTGCTCGGCCCCGGTGTTCACCGACCTGACGGTCACCCCCGGCGCGGCCTGCTTGAGCGCGTCGGTGATGCCGTCCAGCCGGGGTTGCACGTTGTTGCCGCCCGGCTGTGAGATCCCCACCAGGATGTCCCCGGACGTCACATCGCGAGCGATCCGCTGCCCCATCAGGAACCCCGACCGGTACAGGTCCTGCCCCACATACGTCAGCGGGAAGTTGTTCGCCGCCGTGGCGTTGTAGGCGATCACCGGGATGCCCTTGGCCAACGCCCGCTTGGTCGGCTCGACGAACGCGTTGTCGTCGGTCAACGCCACCGCGATGCCGTCGGCATTGCTGGTGATCGCGGTGTTGAACGCGTTGGCCATCTCCGAGACGTTGCCGTCCTGCGAGCCCGTCCACTGCGGCGCCGGCAACCCCAACAACGCCGCCGCATCCGCCAGACCGGTCCGGGTCGGCACGAAGAACGAGTTCGTCGTCACGTGGTTGACGAACACGAACCGCCACGGCGGCGTCGCCGGAAAACCGCCCGCCCCCTTACCCTCCGAACCCTGGCGCCCGCCGCCGCACGCGGCCAGCAGCGCGCCCACACCGACCGCGCCACCGCCGGCGCCGACCAGCCTCAGCGCCGCCCTTCGGGAGTAATCACTCGTCACCGTTGACGTCATCACAGACCACGCATCCATCTCGGCGGGAACAACATCGACCCAAGCCCATCCTGCGTGCACGAATGATTCAATGATTCGCCCAAACCGTCAAGCCCCGCGGTCGCCCCTGGACTGGCGCTGCTCCCAGCCCTCCACGAACAGGTTGAAGTTCACCGCCTCGCGCGGGTGTCGGGCGAGTTGCTCGCGGTCCAGCTCGACCCCCAGGCCCGGGCGGTCGGGCAGCGGGAAGTACCCGTCGACGACCTCGGGAAGGCCCGGCGCGCACCGCTTCACGAACGGGTCGGCGAAGTCGTTGAAGTGCTCCTGGATCTTGAAGTTCACCGTGGTCGCGGCCAGGTGCAGGTTCGCCGCCGTGGAGATCGGCCCGCCCACGTTGTGCGGCGCCATCAGCAGGTAGTGGGCCTCCGCCTCGCCGGCCAGCTTCTTGGCCTCCCACAGCCCCCCGGAGTGGGTGATGTCGGTCTGGATGATGTCGGCGGCCCGCAGCTCGAACAGCTCCCGGTAGTCGAAACGGGTGTGCATGCGCTCGCCGGTGGCGATCGGGATCTCGGTGTGGGCGGCGACCTTGGCCAGCGCCTTGAGGTTCTCCGGCGGCACCGGCTCCTCGATCCAGGACGGGCGGTAGGGCACCAGCAGGTTCGCGATGCGGATCGCCGTCGCCGGGCTGAACCGCCCGTGCATCTCGATGAGCAGCTCCACGTCGGGGCCCACCGCGTCGCGGACCGCCTTGACCAGCGCGAGCGACCGGGCGGTCTCCTCGGCGTCCAGCTCGAACATGCCGGCGCCGAACGGGTCCAGCTTCAACGCGCGATAGCCCCGCCGCACCACCTCGGTGGCCGCCGCGTGGAACTCCTCGGGCGTGCGCTCGACCCGGTACCAGCCGTTCGCGTACGCCTTGACCCGATCCCGCACCGCGCCGCCGAGCAGCCGGTACACCGGCAGCCCGAGCGCCTTGCCGATGATGTCCCAGCAGGCGATCTCGACCACCGCCAGCGCGGACATCGCGATCTCGCCGGCCCTGGCGTAGTCGTGGCGCGTCATCCGATGCACCAGGCCCTCGATCTCGAACGGGTCCGCGCCGAGCAGGTGGTTCGGCAACGCCTCGGCCAGGTATCCCAGCAGCGCGTCGGTGTGGTTGAGCATCCGCGCCTCGCCAAGGCCGCTGATGCCCTCGTCGGTCAGCACCTCGACGATCGTCAGGTTCCGCCACGGCGTACCCAGCACGTGCGTGCTCAATCCGGTGATCCGCATGAGCGGTCCTTCCGCCTGTTTGACATTATTGATGAATCATTTGATGATTCGCATGTGAACAGTACGCGGCCCGGGCCCCTCGGACGGCATCGCACCATGCACGGCAGGGTCGTGGAGCTACTGGGTCGCCGGATCGTCTCCGGCGAGTTCCCGCACGGCAGCCAGCTCCCCAACGAGACCGACCTCGCCGCCCAGCTCGACGTCAGCCGGGGCGGGATCCGCGAAGCGGTCAAGGCACTCGCCGCCAAGGGCCTGGTCGAGCCAAGGCCCCGGCTGGGCACCCGGGTACTGGCCCGCGACCACTGGAACCTGATGGACCGCGAGGTCATCGACTGGCACGGCCAGATCGGACCCCCGGGCTTCCTGGACGACCTGCTCGAGCTGCGGCTCATGGTCGAACCCGGCGCCGCCCGGCTCGCCGCCGAGCGCGCCACCGACGAACATCTCGCCGCGCTCGACTCCGCCTACGCCCGCATGGCCGAGCACGCCCCCACGCTGCCCGACGGCGCCGAGACCTTCGTCCAGGCCGACCTGACCTTCCACCTCACCCTGCTGCGGGCCACCGACAACCAACTGATCCAACAGCTCGGCCGGCTGCTGCAAACCAGCCTCCATCACGGCCTGGAGGCCAGCTCACACGCACCGGGCGGCGTCGCGGCCACCCTCCCGCTGCACCACGCCGTCCTCGAGGCCATCCGCGCCCACCGCCCCACCGCCGCACACCGCGCCAGCACCCGACTGATCGAAACCACCCAAGCCGCGGTCCGACACATGGCAGAGAAGTGACACGCAGACCCTGTTCGAGGCGGCGACCAGAGCGGCCCGAGGCTTCGCCCCCATCACCAGTAACGACGTTACAGAGGACTGGCGACGCTCCCCTCGGACGGCGTTGATAAGCATCACGTGAACGCCGACCCGCCGTAACCCTGACACCCGCCCACGGATGCCAGGCCGTGGACAAGCAACGCCTTAGTGTGTTGTGTCATGACCACGCTGCGATTCGATGAGCGCGGTGCGCGGCGGACCGAGCGGATGTACGCGAGCCCCGATGTGGTGGCGCAGCGGGAACAGGTGCTGTCGCTGCTCGCACCGCAGCCCGGAGAGCGGGTGCTCGACGTTGGATCGGGGCCGGGCTATCTGGTGGCCTCCCTTGCCGAGGCGGTAGGCCCGGGCGGAACGGTGCACGGCCTTGACCCGAGCCCGGCGATGAACGCGCTCGCCGCCGCCCGCACCCGAGAGCTGCCGTGGGCGCACATCGACGAGGGCGACGCGGTCGCGCTGCCCTACGCCAACGGCACGTTCGACGCGGCCGTGTCCACCCAGGTCTACGAGTACGTCACCGACGTCGCGGGGGCGCTCGGCGAGCTGCGGCGGGTGCTGCGGCCCGATGGGCGCGCCTTGATCCTGGACACCGACTGGGACTCGCTGGTGTGGCATACGGCCGACCGGGAGCTGCACCGGCGCGTCGTGGCGGCGTGGGAGGAGCACCTCGTACACCCTCGGCTGCCCCGGACGCTGGCCGGGCTGCTGCGCCGAGCCGGTTTCCACGTCACCGGGCAGCGGGTGCACGTGATCTTCAACCCTCGGCTGACGGACGACTCGTTCAGCGCCGGCATGATGACGGCCATCGCCCGGTTCGTCGTCGGTCGACAGGGCCTGACCGAGGCCGATGCCTCGGCATGGCTCGCCGACCTCCGCGCGCGCGGCGACGAAGGCGACTACCTGTACAGCGTCAACCGCTACGTATTCCAGGCCACTACGAGCAAGTAAACGCCTCCGCATCGGTCTGCATCTCAGATGAACTGCTTCGGGGTACGACACGGTTCGTGCCGACCCTCGGCCGCGTCCGCTGTCGGCGCGGAAAGGTCACCGTGCTGGCCCCCAGGGTTCGCCGTTGGTCTCGTAGGCCGGCCGCCGGTCGGGTGTCGCTTGTCGAGTCTCGCTGATGACCGCTGAGGCTCGCCGCATGTGGGACCCCCTTGTCGCGCTGACGTCTCATGACAGGCGAGGGGTGTGCGAGGCCAGGTATTCCACCACTTCGCGCTGTTCGTTGTACTCCGCCCAGCCCGACGGGGTGGCCCGGTGCTCGGCGTCCTCGGCGTCCGGATCGGCGCCCAACTCAAGCAGCGCTCGCACCATCGGCAGGTCACCGCGCCAGGCCGCCTCGTGCAGCGGGGTACGCGCGCCGGCCGGGTTCACCGCGAAGCCCAACGAGGCCAGCAACCGGACCGCGTCCAGCCTGCCCAGCTCGGCCGCCCGACAGACCAATGCCGGGTGCGCGGCCACCGCTCGCTCGGTCAGCGAGGGGTCGTCGGCGAGCAGCCGGGTGGCCCCGTCCCGGTCGCCGCGCATGCACCGGGCGACGAACTCCAGCATCGGATCACCTGCCCGCGCCCCGGCCTCGCGCAACAGCCCTGCGACCTCCATGTTGCCCGACAGCATGGCCAGCTCGTACGCGTCCCAGCCTGCCGTGATCGGGTGCTCGGTGCCCAGGCCGTGCACGTCCACCCCGGCCGTCAGCAGCAGCCGCACCCGGTTCGGCAGGCCCTCGGCGGCCGCGTGCAGCAGCGCGTCCTGCAACAGCTTCGCCGGGGTCGGGTGCATCGGCCCCATCCGCTGGTGCCACGGCCCGCCGGAGCCCCGGCCCAGCCCGTGCGCGAGCAGCAGCTCCAGCCAGTCGTTGCGGTCCTCACCGGGGCCGGCGAACGCGCGGTTATACAGCGCCTGGCTGTCGTTGGCGTCCGCGCCGGCCTCCAGCAGCAGCCGGGTCAGGGCCAGCTCATGTTGGTGCGGCGGCTGGTCGCTCTCCCCGCCGCCGAGCGCACCGGTCAGCGCGGTGAACGGGGACGGCAATCCCTCCCACAGGTAGCCGGCGTTCGGGTCGGCGCCGTTCACCAGCAGCAACCGGGCCACCCCCAGCGTGTCCTGGCCCGGGCCGTCCAGCCGCGAGTAGGCCAGGTAGAGCAGCGGCGGCCAGTCGAAAGGGCCGCCCTCCGCGTTGGCCAGCGACGGGTCATCCGCCAGCGCGACCGCGGCCGCCGCCACCTCGCCGACCGCGGCCATGGTGTGGATGTTCGCGGTGGCCAGCTCGGGGTTGGTGGCGAGCAGCCGCCGCGCCTCGTCCAGGCGGGCCGGGGTGTCCTCGTCGGCGTAGGTCAGGCAGGCCAGCCGGAGCAGTCGGTCCGGGCCGGCCTCGTGGACGGGTTCACGGTGCGGCGCGCGCGTGTAGCGGCCCACCTGGATCAGGTGCTCGGTCAGCCGTGGCCAGCTGAGGAAACCGTAGGAGCGGGCCCAGCGCCAGCTGCGCGTCCGCACGGGACAGCTCGGCGAGCGCCACGTCCCTGGGGTGGAACTCGCGGACCAGCGAGCCCGCCTCCGGGTCACCGGCGCGCGCCCCGCGGTGCAGCTGTTTGGCCTGTTTGCGCAGGTTTTCCAGGTTCGGGTCACTGGGCAGGCGACGGGCAGGCACGACGGCCTCCTTTCCGGCTTGCCTGGTGTTCGCATGATCAGGCAGGAGAAGGAGGTCGGTACACAGGTATCGCGCATGCAACAGGTGGGCTGAGCCCTTCCCGCGAACCGGCGGCGCCCCGTGCGCCGCCACCATGCTAGCCGGGTGGATCTGTCGCCAACCACGGGGTTCCGGTGAGAATGATCTCCGCGCCCCGCACCGTCAGCACCCGCGCCGACTCCGGGAACTCCCTGTCGCAGCAGATCATCATGCCGACCCTGACCGGCCCGTTGCGGGTGTCCAACTCGACAACGCCGAAGCCGTCACCGGGCACCAGCGCCGCCTCCATACCGAAGTCGCAGGTGTGCACCTTCGAGTAGTGCGCCCGCGCGCTCGAGCACCACCGCGCGCTCGGCTTCGAGGTGCAACCGCACGACGACGGCCAGGAGTACGGCTCCGCCGACGAAACCCACGTACGCCCGGGCGCGAGGTGCTCGATGCCGGACCAGCGCAGCACCTTTCCGGCGTCCGACGCGGCGACCCCGCTGGTGAACTGGCCAAGGCGGCGCAGGAGAGCAACGCGCTGCTCATCGTGCTCGGCAGCCGAGGCGGCGGGCTCGCCGCGAGGGTCACGCGCTGGATCAGGCCGTCGGTGACGCGTCGAGCGATCCGGTGCCAGCACAGGCCCGTCCTCGTGGTACCCGCCTCAACGAGATCAGACCACCACGGCAGGCCCGTGTCGAAACGGCTGGCTCGACGGTTCTCGAACTCGGGGTGGAGCGCGGCTATGACCGAATGCCAGGCGACCGACCTGCTGCACACCCTGACCGCGGCCCAGAACCAGCTGACCGACCAGCTCAGCTCCGTGCTGGCAAAAGCAACGCAGTTCCCTCGAAGAATGGTGGGTGCTCTCCACGCTCGCCGACGGCGCGGGCCACACGATGAGCGAGATAGCCAGGGCCGTGCTCATGCCCGCCTCAACCCTCACCAAGCTGGTCAACGCAATGGTGATGCGCAAGCTCGCCTACCGCCGACCAGACCGCACCGACCGACGCAAGATCGTGATCCACCTGTCCGCCCGAGGCCGCGCCACCTACGACCGCCTTCACCAGACCCTCGACGCATCCACCGACCACATCGACACCGGACCCCTCTACACCCTCTACCGGGAACTAGCCCACTGGCTCGATGCCGAACACCCGCGCCGCATTCGCCCTTCGTCGCCGCACTCCACATAACCAACAACCACACCGCTCACCTTGCGGGTCGGACCGAATGTGCGACCCGTTCATGTTCGGCCACCTGGTGGATACCGGTTCACCCCCTGACAGCGCCTCGCTACGGTGAGGCGCATGGAGCCCCAGGTGGGTGAGGTCACCGCGACGGTGAGCGTCGGGGTGCTGCTCGCGCCGCCTCCGGAGGAGCTGGGTGGGTGGCTGGCCGACGCGGCGGCATTCGACAGCGCCGGCGCCGACGCGATCTGGGTGGACCTCCCCTCGGGCACGGGGCTCGATCCGCTTGCGGTGACGGCGGCGTTGGCGAGCCTGACGTTCCGGTCCCTGCTGGTGGCGGCCCTGCCGAGGTCCCCGGGCGGTTGGCGTGCCGACACGCTCGCCACGATCGCGCGGCTGAGCCACGGGCGCCTTGCACTGTGCGGCGAACCCTCGGCGTTCGCCGATCTCACCGAAGGCGACGAGGGCCGGCCCGACCTGGCGCTGTTCCGCCGGCTCGACGACGGGGTCTTCGAGCGTGCCTCGGCGGGCGGCACACCGGAACGCTGGATGCGGACCGCGTCGCCGGAGGGTCGAGCGGCCTGGCGGGTGGCGTTGGCCGAGGCCGCCGAACGCGGGGTCGGTGGGCTACTCGTACCCGCCGGGCCTCGGTTGCTGGATATCTTGCGCAACCCGGACGCACGGGGCGACCGAAGTGATCTTCAGCTCGCCCAAGGTTAGCCTTTCCAAATAAAATCGTTCCTCACGTTATTCACTCAATGCCCCTGACCAGGGCATTGACTCCTACAGCACACGATGGGAACAATTCAATACCCTGGTCGCCCGTTGGGGTGTGAGCGGGCGGTCGCCTGGCGAGGAGGCCAGCCGTGGATATCACCCGACGTGAGTTCCTGGGCGGGACGGTTGTGAGCGGGCTCGGGGCTTCGGCCCTGGGTTTCGACGTCGTCCGGGCGAGGATGGTCAAGCAGCGGTTGCGCATCGAGGGTGCCACGGTGTCGCACTCGGTCTGCCCCTACTGCGCGGTCGGTTGTGCGCTGCTGGCCTACACCCGCAAGACCGGGGACGGCAAGGTCGAGCTGCTCCAGATCGAGGGCAATCCGGACAGCCCGGTCAACGAGGGCAGGCTGTGCCCGAAGGGCGCGACGGCGCTGCAGCTGGCCGTGTCCAGCCGGCGGGTGACGAGCCCGCGCTACCGCGCGGCCGGGGCGAGCGAGTGGAAGGACGTGTCCTGGGACTTCGCCCTGGACAAGCTTGCGCAGAACATCAAGGCATCGCGGGACCGCACGTTCGTCGCCACCGACGCCGGCGGGAACACGGTGAACCGTTGCGAAGGCATCGCGTTCGCCGGCGGGGCGGCGTTCAGCTCCGAGGAGGGCTATTTCGCCACCAAGGTCATGCGCGGGCTCGGCCTGATCCACCTGGAGCAGCAGGCCCGCGTTTGACACGGCCCCACGGTGGTCAGTTTGGCCGCCACCTTTGGCCGAGGCGCCATGACGAACCACTGGCGCGACATCAGGCACGCCGACGTGATCTTGATCAATGGTGCCAACCCCGCCGAGGCCCACCCGGTCGGCTTCCAGTGGTTCATGCGGGCGAAGCTGGACCGCGGTGCGAAGATCATCCATGCTGACCCCCGGTTCACCCGCACCTCGGCGGTCGCCGACACGCACCTACGGATCCGGACCGGCACCGACGTCGCCTACTTCGGCGGCCTGATCAACTACGTGCTCCAGAACCGGCTCTACCACGACGAGTACGTGCGCTACGCGACCAACGCCGGGCTGGTGGTGAAGGAGGGCTACGCCTTCACCGACGGCATGTTCAACGGGTACGACCCGGCCAAGCGGAGCTACGACACCACGGCGTGGGCCTACGAGACGGGCCCCGACGGGTTCGCCGTGGTGGACATCGACCACCCCCGCTCGGTGCTCAACCTGATGCGAGCGCATTACGGCCGCTACACCCCGGAGATGGTGGAGCGGATCACCGGCATCCCGCGCGAGCAGTTCCTCGGGGTGGCCCGGACCGTCGGCGAGACCGGGCGGCCGGACAAGGTGATGACGATCGTGTACGCGGTCGGCCTGACCCACCACACCACCGGCGTGCAGCTCATCCGGTCGGGCGCGCTGCTGCAACTGCTGCTGGGCAACATCGGCAGGCCGGGCGGTGGCATGAACGCCGAGCGCGGCCACGCCAACATCCAGGGCAACACCGACCACGCGATCTCCTGGGAGATCCTGCCCGGCTACCTGAAGATCCCGGCGCCCGGCCAGCGCAACCTGAACGACTACGTGGCGCAGAGCGCGACCACGCCGCTGCGCCCGAACTCGCAGAACTTCTTCGGCGCGAACTACCGCAAGTTCATGGTCAGCCTGCTCAAGGCCTGGTACGGCGACGCCGCGCGCCCGGACAACGAGTTCGCCTTCCACCACATCCCCAAGCCGGCCTCGAACTCGTCCTGGATCTCGATCTTCGACGCGGCGCTGCGGGGCAAGATGGAGGGGCTCCTGCTGTCCGGGATGACGGCCACCAGCATCGGCCCCGACTCCAACCAGGTCCTCCAGGCGCTGTCCAACCTCAAGTGGCTGTGCGTGATGGACGCCTACCCGACCACGAGCTCGGAGTTCTGGCGCGCCCCGGGGATCGACCCGGGACGCGTCCAGACCGAGGTGTTCATGCTGCCGGCCACGCACTGGATCGAGAAGGACGGGTCGTTCACCAACAGCGGCCGCTGGGCGCAGTGGAAGGACCAGGTGCTCCCGCCGGAAGGGGACAGCCGGCACGACCACTGGATCCTCGCCGACCTCTTCGCCAGGGTGCGCCGCCTCTATGCCCAGCAGGGCGGCAAGTACCCGGATCCGATCATGGAGCTGACCCTGCCGTACCGGGACCCGACCAAGCCCGAGCTGGACGAGCTCGCCCAGGAGATCAACGGCCGGGACCTCGCCACCGGCAAGCGCCTGGACACCTTCGCCGCGCTCCGCGACGACGGCGGCACCATCGCCGGCGACTGGATCTACACCGGCCACTACCCGGAGAGCGGCAACCTGACCAGACGCCGCGACGGGGTGCAGGACCCGAAGCGCAACGACCCGACCGGGATGGGCTTCTACCCCAACTGGGCCTGGAGCTGGCCGCTGAACCGGCGCATTCTCTACAACCGGGCATCCGCCGACACCCAGGGCCGGCCGTGGGACCCGACCCGGGCCGGCATCGGCTGGAACGCCGCCGCCGGCAGGTGGGTCGGCGACGTGCCCGACTACCCACCCACCGCCAACCCCGCCGATCCCGCCTCCCCGCTGCCGTTCATCATGACCGGGGAAGGCACCGGCCGGCTGTTCAGCAACTCGGTGGCGGACGGGCCGTTCCCCGAGCACTACGAGCCGATCGAGTCACCGGTCGGCAACCCGCTGCACCCGGCGGTGGCGACCACGCCGGCGGCATTCCTCTACGACAAGCAGGCCGGGCGCCCCGACCGGTTCGGCACCCCGGCGGAGTTCCCGTACGTGGCCACCAGCTACCGGCTCACCGAGCACGAGCACTACATCACCCAGCAGGTGGACCAGCTCGTCCAGCTCCAACCCGAGGCCTTCGTCGAGGTCCCCGCCGCGCTGGCCAGGGAGAAGGGGATCACCAGCGGCGACCTGGTGCGGGTCTCGTCCAAGCGCGGCAAGCTCGAGGTGCGCGCGGTGGTGACCAAACGTCTCGGGCCCCTGCGGGTGGACGGGCAGCGCATCTACCAGATCGGCATCCCGATCCACTGGGGCTTCGTCGGCATCCGGACCGGACAGCACTGGCTGGCCAACGCGCTCACCCCGTTCGTCGGCGACGCCAGCTCCCGCACGCCCGAGTTCAAGGCCTTCCTCGTCAACATCGAGAAGATCTGATGTCCGGCGCGCGGACCGTGACCAGCCCGTGGGCGGACCACCGCCGCAGGGCCGCGGCGCTGCGCGAACGCCACGAACACGCCGCCGAGATGCTCACCCTGTACCTCGCGCTGCTGGACGTCTGGGAGCAGGCATGGCCTCGGACGCGAGCCGATCCTCCGGCCGCCGACGAGCTCGCCGGGTGGGCCGAGGAGCACGTGCTGCCGCACGCCGTCGAGGCCACCGAGCGACACGGCCCCCCGCTGCTGGTGGAGGGCGTGCGCGAGCTGCTCGACCGAGCCGCGACCGGGCGGGTGCTGCGCGGCTGGCTCGCCGGTGAGGACCTGACGCCGGTCGAGAGGTATCTGGCCCGCGCGGTCCTGCGCGGCCCACTGGAGACGATCGACGCCGGCGCCGCGTGCGCCCGCGACCCCGCCCCCCGGAACGAGCGGAGCTGCCCGCGCTGCGCCGGCCCGCCACAGCTGTCCTTGCGCGCCGACGCCAAGGACGGACTCGTCGCGGGCCGACGGCGGCTGGCCTGCGCCCGCTGCGGAACCACCTGGGCCTACTCCGCCAGCAGCTGTGCCTGCTGCGGCGAGACCGACGGTGCGCGGCGCACCATCTTCGCCGAGCACCACGACGGGCCGAAGGTGGGGCGCGGCAACGGCCACGTCCCCCCGGGCTCCGACCCGCCGCTGTTCCCCCACCTACGCATCGAAGCGTGCCAGGGCTGCTCGCGGTATCTGATCGACATCGACGCCGGCATCGACCCCCTGGCCGTGGCCGAGGTCGACGAGCTCACCGCGCTGCCGCTCGACCTCTACGCGGCCGAGCGGGGCCTGACGAAGATCACACCCAACCTGATGGGGTTCTGACATGGTGGAGATCACCCCTGGCCGCGCGTACGGCTTCTTCACCGACACCAGCGTGTGCATCGGCTGCAAGGCCTGCGAGGTCGCCTGCAAACAGTGGAACGAGCTTCCCGGCCACGAACCGTCGTTCCTCGACGGGTTCGACAACACCGGCCGCCTGGACGCCCAGAACTGGCGGCACGTGGAGTTCATCGACAACGTGCCCGATGAGACGATGTCCAGCGGCCAGGGCACGGCCTGGCTGATGATGTCGGACGTCTGCAAGCACTGCCAGCACGCCAGCTGCATGGAGGTCTGTCCGACCGGCGCGATCATCCGCACCGAGTTCGACACCGTCTACATCCAACCCGACGTCTGCAACGGCTGCCGCGACTGCATAGCCGCCTGCCCCTACGACGTCATCGGCATCGACCAACACAGCGGCGTCGCGCAGAAGTGCACCCTGTGCTACGACCGGCTCCAGGGCGGGATGGAACCCGCGTGCGCCAAGGCCTGCCCCACCCAGTCGATCCAGTTCGCGCCGCTCGACGAGCTGCGCATGACCGCACGCAGGCGCGTCGCCGACCTGCACGCCCAAGGGGTCACACAGGCCCGGTTGTACGGCGAGGACGACACGGTCTACGGCGGCCTGAACGCGTTCTTCCTGCTCATGGACGCCCCGGAGTCCTACCAACTGCCCGACAAGGAGAACGCCGTGCTGCCCAGCCGCAACAACGTGGGCGGCTACCTGGGGATGCTGGTCACCGCCGTGCTCGGCCTGCTCGCAGGGCTGGTCGCGCTGCGCCGGCGCCGCGAGCCCGCCGCCGAGACGCCCCCCGAGCCGGGGGGAGGCGAGGACTGATGTCGCCGTCGGTCGCCCAGCACTTCGCCGGCCCGCCGGAGTGGACCTGGTACATCCTGTTCTACTTCTTCCTCGCCGGCCTGGCCGGCGGGTCCTACGCGATCGCCACCCTGCTGCGGCTGCGCGGCGAGCCGGCCGACGAACCCGCCGCCCGGCTCGGCTACTACGTCGCCCTCCCGGCGATGATCATCTGCCCGCTGCTGCTCGCCCTGGACCTGAGCAGGCCGGAGCGGTTCTGGCACATGCTGTGGAACACCTCACCGGGCGCGGCGAGCCTGAACTTCAAGCACTGGTCGCCGATGTCCGTCGGCTCCTGGGCGCTGGTCGCGTTCGGCGCCGTCGCGACGGTGTCGTTCGTCGAGGTTTTGGTGCGGGACCGGGTGATCCGCGTCGGGCTCGCCGACCGCGCCGTGCGGCTGCTCGACGGCACCCCCGGCAAGGCCCTCAACGCGATCGGAGCCCTGCTCGGGCTCTTCATCGCCGGCTACACCGGCGTGCTGCTGTCGGTGTCGAACCAGCCGGTGTGGAGCGACACCTGGGCTCTCGGCGGCCTCTTCCTCGCCTCCGGCCTGACCGGATCGGCCGCGCTGCTGATACTCCTGTGCCGCTTGCGCGCACCGGCCCGGGACAGCATCGGCGCGCTCGAGGTCTCCGAGCGCCTCTACGCCCTGCTCGAGATCGCGCTGATAGTCGTGTTCGCGCTCACGCTGATCCCGGCCGGCACGCTCGGTGAGGTCTTCGGCTTTCCGTGGATCCTGCTCTGGCTGGTCGCCCTCGCCGGGCTCGCGCCCGGCCTCGGCTCACTGGCAACCGTCCGGCTCGCCACCACCGAGACCGGCACCGTGCCCGTCGCGGTGACGCGGACGGTGGTCGCCCAGCCAGCCCTGGTGCTGCTCGGCGTCCTCGCCCTGCGAGCCGTGATCATCTTCAGCATCCAGTGACCCACCCTCGGCTTCCCCTCACCCCCCGCGGCGGTAGCCAATGGCACTCCCAGACGACGAGGAACGAAAGCTGGTCGAGATCGAACAAGGCCTTGCCAGCGACGATCCCCGACTGGCTCACCGGTTCGTTCAGCTACCCGGGCCGACGGTCGGCTCGCTGGTCGCGACGACCATCGGGATCATCGTGCTGCTCAGCGCCGGGGCAGCGATCATCTCGATCGGCGCGCAACTCCACTCCCCCGCGGTGATCGCCCTCGGCGCGGTGTGCACCGCGCTCCTGCCGACGCTGGCAGGCCCTCGGCTTCGCCGATAGCCCGGTCGAACGTGTCCGCCACGAGCTCGCTCCACCCCGTCCGGACGGCGTCATAATGCCTCTACCGCTCGTCGGCCACCCCACCAGCGGTCAGGGTTGCCACCGTGACCATGCCGCCGGTGTGAGTCCTGCCGCTGGCTGGTGCAGCACGCGGCGGGTCGTCGACAAGCCGCCCTCGCAGATTCCTCGCCGCCGCTGTCTCCCCCGCGGCGGCCCGAACGCGAGAGACCGAACCGTCGACGTGCCCGTCGTCGACGCCGCCCACAGCCCGGAGGCGGCCGGGCCGAAACGAACCTCCTTGCCCTCCAGGTAGCCCCCCGACTGGTCCGCGGTGACCGCCGGCTGACCAACACCAACGCGACCACGAACGACAACGGCAGCATGATCCGCACCACCGTGCGGCTCAGGTCCACCGGGGTGCTCGGCCGCAGCACCGTCAAGCGTCGGGCCGGCCGCCGATCTTCATTCGGCCGGCCGCGCCAGCTGTTCTAGTCGGGTCCGATGTGGATGGTTCCGGCGGCGCCGTCGATGGTGATGGTCTGTCCGGTGGTGATGGTGTGGGTGGCGTCGCGGACGCAGATGACGGCGGGGATGCCGTACTCGCGGGCGACGGTGGGTCCGTGGGCGGCGGGTGAGCCGGTCTCGGTGACCAGTCCGGCGGCGGTCATGAACAGTGGGGTCCAGCCGGGGTCGGTGGTGGGGGCGACGAGGATCTCGCCGGGTTCGATGCGGGCGCCGGCGGGGTCGCGGATGACCCGGGCGCGGCCGGTGGCCTGGCCGGCCGCCGCGGGCATGCCCACCAGGACGCCGTCCTGGGCGGCGGGGGGCGGGGTGAGGGTTTCCAGGTCGGTGCCGTCGGAGAGCAGCCCGGCGGGGACCTGGGTCCGGCGCAGTTCGCGCTGGTAGTCGGCTCGGCGTCGGGCCAGGAGCCCTCGGTGGTCGACGCGGTGGTGCACGGCGGCGGCGAGTTCGTGCAGGTCGAGGAACATGACGTCCTCGGCGCGGTCGAGCAGGTGGTTCTCGGTGAGCTCGGCGCCGATCAGGAGCAGCTGGTGGCGGGCCTGCGCCAGGGGTGCGAGCCAGGCGAACTTGCCGATCTCGCGCAGCCCGCCCAGCGCGCGTGCCCGGCGAATCATGGCCACCGCGATCCTGCCCCGGACGGAGCGGGCCCGCGCGGCGAGTTCGTCGATCTTCGCCTCGGCGGTGGCGGCGGCGCGGGCGAACCGCTGCTCCGGGCTTTGGGCCGGGTCGTCGAGGCGCAGGTAGTTGGCGATGGTGGCGAACAGCGGCGTGGGGTCCTCGGCCCAGCGGGGCAGGCCGACGTCGATCTCGCCGGCCGCGCGCCGCCCGTAGGCGGCGAGGAAGGCGTCCAGGCCGATGTCGGGCAGCGCGTGTGCCCGGTAGCGGGCGGTGAGCCGCTCGGGCGGAGTGGTGGTCAGCAGCTCGCGGTGTTGGCGTGCATTGTCGGCCAGCCGCCACAGCGCGAGGTCCATCTCGGTGGTGACGTTGTGCGGCATCCCGCCCATGGTGATGTCGACCTCGCCGTCGGCCGCGACACCCCTGAGCAGGGCCGCCGGGGCGCTGGCGAGCATAACCCCGGTCATCAACGGCCAGGTCAGGGCCATCATGTCCCGACCCATGATCGGCCGCTGGGCGTCCTCGATCACGTAGCGCAGCCGGTCCGCCGCGCTGGCCGGCTCGCCAGGCCCGACAGCGGCGCCGCCGATCCGGTCCAGCGCGCGCAGCGCACGCTCGCGCGCGGCGTGTGGTCGGGCCAGGCTGCGCGTGATGCCGATGACCCCGCCCGGGGTGAGCCGCAGGGTCATCTTCAGCGCGGTGCTCGCCCGGAACGGAAGACCAAAGGTCGGGGCGAACCGGGGGTCGTCGAGCAGGCGTTCGACCATCCCCCGGACCCTCGGGCCGTAGGCGTCCAGGCCTTTCGGCAGCCGTCGCCGGGTCCACCTGCTACGCGCCAGGTCGGTGATGTCGGCGTAGGCGCGCCCACCGACGGGCACGATCCGCCTGATTCCGTCCAGCGGGTCGACCCGCACCCCCATCGCGGTCATCCACCCCGCGGCCGCCACCTTGAGCACGGCCAGGCCCATCGGGGTGAACGGTCGCAGCATCCCCTGGATGTGCCCGAACTCGAAGTACAGCCGGGTCTGACCGACTTCGGCGCGCGGAGGCTGGGGGAACAGGGTGGTGATCGGCCGACACTGCAGCAACCAGAGCACGCCGTCGGCGTCGATCGCCCACTCGATGTCCTGGGGCGTCCCGAAATGCTGCCGCAGGCGCACACCAGCGCTGCCCAGCTCGTCGAGCTGGGCACGACCCAGGCAGCCGCGCTCACCGGAGTCCACGGTCCGGCTCGGGTCGGTCCAGACGTAGTGGTCGGGGACCACCGTGCCGTCGACGATCGCGGTCCCCAGGCCGGGAGCGGCATCGATGATCGTCTCGGTCCGGTTGCCGGTGACCGGGTTCGCGGTGAACACCACGCCCGCCACCACCGGGTCGACCATGCGTTGCACCACCACGGCCATGGCGACCGTGTCGTGGTCGATGTTGTTCGCCTCCCGGTAGGCGACCGCGCGCTCGGTGTGCAGCGACGCCCAGCACGCCCGCACCGCACCGACCAGCCCGTCGGCGCCTCGGACGTTGAGGAACGTGTCCTGCTGGCCGGCGAAGCTGGCCTCCGGCAGGTCCTCGGCGGTGGCGCTGGAGCGCACCGCGACCCGCCCGTCGGTGTCCGCGACCAGCCCTCGGTAGGCCTCGACCAGCTCGTCCTCGTCGAGCGTGCCGGACCGGTGGGCGCGGGTGGTCAGGCAGAACCCGTCCGGTACCCGCTCACCCGCCCTGATCATCTCGCCCAGGCCGGCCGCCTTCCCGCCGACCAGGTCGACCATGCTCGCGTCGATCTTCGCCAGATCGATCACGTTCATCGCGGATCCTCCTCGCCGCCTTCGCGTACAGCTCCATGCCCTGCATGACGATCTCCCGCTCCCCCGCCGTGAGATGGCCCCACAACTCCAGCTGCGCCCGCACCCGCACCATCCGCAACCGACGCAGCACCCCCGCCCCCGCCTCGGTCAGCCGGACCCGTCGCACCCGCCGATCAACCGGATCCTCATACCGCTCGGCGAACCCCCGCCGAACCAGGCCGTCGACAATCCGGCTCGTCCGCGACAACGACCGCCCCAACACCTCGGCAAGCTGCTTGACCGTCGGCTCCCCACCCCGCTCCAACACCTGCAGCAACACCGAGTCCAACACCCGCAGGTCATCACCCTCATGCATCCGCACCAGCGAAGGCATCAGATCCCGCTGCATCGACCCCAGCAGCTCCAACAGCCGCTCAGCCTCATCCAACTTGCTACCCCGCATTAATTGCGAACTAGCAACTAATTTAGGCCGGGTCGACCAGTGCTGTCCAGACGCGTGCGAGGGCTAGTGGTGGTCGGCGCGGTTCCACCAGGCCGAGGTGCCCAGGACGCCGATGGCCGCGGTCGCGGCGGCAAGCCCGAAGCTGCCCGCACCGACGCTGGTCGGCCCGAGCATGCCGCTGGCGATCGCCGGTACCGACCACGGGTACATCCCGCCGACGCCGGCGCCGGCCAGCACGACCCCGAGGACCACCGCGAAAGCCGTTGTCGCGATTCCGGCCAGATAGCCTCGCCCGACGCTGGTGGCCAGGGCGATCGGGCCGACGAGGACCGCGTTGAACCCGAGCACGATGGCCGGTGACTCAAGCGCGTCCAGTGACCATCCCGGCAGGCCGAGCAGCGCGCTCAGGCCCGCCGAGGCCGCGAGCTGAAGGCATCCGAGCAGCAGCATCCAGGCGGTCATCACGATGAGCTTGGCGGTAACGACGGCCGTGCGTGAGGTGGGCAGGGCGAGCAGGTCCAGTGCGGTGCGGTCGCTGAACTCACGGCCGAACGCCCAGGTGATCAGGAACCCGAACACGACCAGGCCACCGATGGCGTCGATCTCGGTGACCGCCCGGACGTAGCCGGCGACGTCACGGGTCAGCCCCATCGCCGTCAACTTCGCGCCGACCGCGCCTTCCGGTGTCGCGCCGGCCACGAAGCTGGCCGCCATCAGGGTCGGCGCCAGGATGGCCGCGACACTCACCCACCGCGCCCGTGACCTGCGCAGCTTGAGCGCTTCGGCCCACAGCGCCGCACCCATACCGGTCCTCATGGCCTGGCCCGTTGCTCGTGCTCGGTGAGCATCCCGAGAAACACGTCCTCCAGGTTCCGCCCGCCGCACGTGCAGTGCGGCAGCGCCGCCGTGTCGAGCTCGGTCAGCAGCCGCCCCTGGTGGATCATGCCGACGCGGGTTGCCACCCGGGCGACCTCGGCCAGGATGTGGCTGGAGACCAGCACCGTGACGCCCTCGGTGGCGAGGTCGACCAGCAGCGCGCGCAACCAGACGATCCCCGCCGGATCCAGGCCGTTGCCGGGCTCGTCGAGGACCAGCAGGTCGGGTCGGTGCACCAGCGCCTTCGCCAGGCCCAGCCGCTGGGCACTGCCGAGGGACAGCTCCCCAGCCCGGCGCGACGAGTACCGCTCCAGCCCTACCAACCCGAGGATCGCATCAACGGCTCGCCGGTCACGCACACCGCGCAACCGGGCGGCGAGCAGCACGTTCTCGCGCGTGGTCAGATCGGGGTAGCAGTGCGCGCCGTCGACCAGATGACCGACCTTGCGCCACTCGGGCCGGGATCGACCGAACAGCCTCGCCTCGCCCGAGGTCGGCCGGGTCATGCCGAGCAGCATCCGAATAGCGGTGGACTTCCCGGCGCCGTTCACACCGAGGAACCCGTAGATCTCGCCCGACTCGACCCGCAGGTCAAGGTCCGCGACGGCCAGCGTGCGCCGGTAACGCTTGGTCAGTCCCCGGGTCTCGATCACACTCATCGGTCGATCACCTCCAGGGCCGTCTCGATCAGCTCACGCACGTCCGCGCGGCCGCCCTCGGCGGCCCACCGCAGCAACGCCACGCCCACCGCCCCGAGGCACGCGGCGGCCGCGACCTCGACTTCGAACGGATCCTCACCCGCCAGCGCGGCGACGATCGCTCGCCCGGTGGCGTACTGGTTCTCCCACAGACGAGCGCGCAGCGCCGGGGTGTCCATGATCAGGCGCACCCTGGCCAACGTCAGCTCGGCGGCCTCACCGGACAGCTCACCCCAGCCCATCAACAGGCCCTCGCCGATCCTGCGCGTCAACGGGCCTTCCGAAGGACCGGCGGCGATACGCTCGGCGATCACTTCGTCGTAACCATCGGACATGACCAGGTCTTCCTTCGTGGGGAAATGTCGGAAGACCGTCATCGCCGAGACCTCGGCCGCCTCGGCCACCTCCGCGACCGTCACACCGTGAAAGCCGCGCTCCAGGAACAACCGCAGGGCTTCGCGTTGAATCTTGGCCCGCGTCCGGTCGCGCTTGAGCTGGCGCAACCCCACCATACGTTAGAGACTAACATCTGCTAGTCACTAACAAATACTCAACCGATCGCTACGAGATGGTGCTCGGTCGGCCCGTGGCACTGGCGTTGGTGTTGGTGGCGAGCGCGGCGCCCACCTGGCTGGCGAGCGCGGCCGCGACCCGGAGCTGCTCCGGCGACGGCCTGACCACGCTGGTGGCGGCCGTGAGCAAGAACCGCCCATACACCACGCCGCCGCTGCGCACCGCGAGTGCGATCTCGGTGTCGGTGGGCAGGCCCAGCCGTCTCAGGTCGACCGGGTGGCCGTTGTAGCTGACCGCTCCGTCGCTGTCGATGGCCGCGAGGACCGGGCCGTCGCCGCGGTCGAACCGGCAGCGGTCGATCTGCAGCAGCTCCACGATCTGCTCGCTGACATGCTCGACCAGCGACTCGATCGAGGACTGGCCGGCGCCCACGGTGGCGGCCGTACGCAACACCCCGTCCAGATAGCCCTGCTCGCGGCTGGCCCTGGCCTGCTGGCGCCGGCCCCACAGCGCGATCTCGGCGACCCCGGCGCCGACCACCATGAGCAGCACCGCGGTCTCGATGTCGGCCCGGTCGGTGATGGTGAACTGGTTATAGGGCTCGGTGAGGAAGAAGTCGAACCACACCGCGCTCGACAACGCGGCCACCAGCCCGGCCGACCGGATCCCGGTCGCGGCCGCCGCGACCACCAACAACACCAACCCCAGCGCGGCATTGGTGTTCGCCACGCTGTCCCGAACCAGCGCGAGCACCGCACACGCCGCCAGCGGCCCCACCGCGGCGACACCGACAAACAGCGGACGGTGAGACACCAACCAACCCGACGGGCTCATGTTCATGCCCGCCAGTGTCCTCGCCCCCGGCACACCCAGGCCAGCCCATCACCGGGCCGGCAACCCAATCTCGCAACACCACACCGACCGAGACTCCCAGCACGGTCAGTACCGGACCGCCGCGGCCTTCTCTCGATATCCGCAAGAGCCCGCCGTTCGCGCCTCCGCTCGCTCGCGGGCGGCGATCGAGGACTTAGGTCTCTATCCCTGCCCGCTGACCCGCTCCGCCGCCCACGCCTGGCACTTCGATCTGGCGCCCTACCAAGCCGGGTCATTCGGAACGGATGAGGACTCCAGGCCGAGCCGGCTTGACGCTGGGCTGGACGTGGTGCTCTCGCGGTTGTCGGCGTCCGCCGCCTGTCCGGGGTGCCGGCGGACGGGTCGGGTGTGGGAGGCGGGTGCGTGGACGGCAGCGGGTTGGGGGTGTTGGCGGTCGGGCTCGTGCTGTGTTTCCTCGGGATCCGGTCGTTGCACCTCGCGGTCGCCGCGTCCGGGTTTGCGCTCGGCTGGCTGATTGCGGAGGGGCTGGGCTCGGGGCCGGGTGTCGCCGCCGTGGTCGGGCTGGCGACCGCGTTGGGGGCCTGGGTTGTGGTGATGCTGGTGCTGCGTGCGGCGCTGTTCTTCGTGGGGGCGATCACGGGCGGCGTGGTGGGCGCCAAGCTCTTTGGCCTGCTGGAGCACGGGGAGGGCAGCGTGCTGCTGGCCATCCTGTTCGTCGTCGCGGTCGGGTTCATCGCGGGGCTGACCGCGCAGCGGTTCCGCTCGGCGGTGCTGGCCGTGGCCTGCGCCCTGGGCGGCGCCGGACTCGCGCTGAGTGGGTTGGCGCGGTTGTTTCCCGGGACGCTGGGTCTGCTGCGCGTTCCGAACTCCGCCGCCGAGGCCGTGATCAGCACCGCGGTGTGGCTCGCGCTCGCCGGGAGTGGGTGGGCTTTCCAACGAAGGCGTACACGCGAGCGTCGTCCGGCCGCCTGACCCGACCCCCGGCGCGCTCAGACCCCGGGCTCGGCCGTGATCCGGCCGGAGCCGATCGCGGCCAGAAGCGTCTGGTGGTCGCGTTCGTTCTGGTCGGCGTAGCCGCTGGCGAACGTGGCGGCTGCCTGGTCGAACGCGCGGCTGGAACCGAGGTAGGCGGCGATGGCAATGCGGTCCCCGGTTCGCGCGTGGGCCTTGGCGAGCGTCCAGCCGCACAGCTTGCCGTAGGCGCGCATTCCGGCCGGCACCATTGCCTCGACGTCCGCGGAGCCCTTCCAGTCCCGCAGTTGGCGAAGATAGAAGTCTCGGTTGCTCCCGTCGAAGCCCTCGGCGCGCAGCCAGCCGAGGAAGATGTCGCTGACGCTCTGCATGAGTCGCTGCCCGACGACCACGCGCTGCCCGGAATTCTCGTACTCGCTGGGGCCGACGTACTCGGCCAGCACCGACGGTCCCGCCTCCTTCGCCTGGAGGAACAGCGGGTCACGTGCGTCGTCGCCGAGCATCAGCAGCATCCACGAGCGGGTGCCCACACTGCCGACTCCTACGACCTTGCGAGCCATGTCCACCAGCCGATACCGGTCCAGCAGCACCCTGCGCTCCGGTTCCAGCGTGTCCCGATAGGCACGAACCAGGTCGCGCAGCTGCTGTTCGATGGCCTCGGCGCGCCCCGGGTCGGCGACCACGTCCGCGACCGGAACGATCAAGGGTGGCTCCGGGCGGATCCGGGGCCGGCCGTCGTGAACGGTGGCGAATCGGCCGAGTGCCCCGAGGTTGTCCCTGGTGTGGGCCTTGGCGACGCCACGGGCGAGCTTCTTGCCCTGGCGGCCGCCCAGCCTAGATCCGACGATCGACTCCACTTCGGACACGTCGGCGCGGGCGTACCAGACATCCAGGGCGGTGCGCGTCGCGAAGTCGCGCATCGCCTCCCGATACGCGGCGACGGCCACGAGGACGATGTCCCGTCGCTGCTTGGTGGTAAAGCCGTTGTCCCGACCGGCGATCTCCAGACTCGTCGTCAGGCGTTTGACGTCCCATTCCCACGGCCCGGGCTGCGTCTCGTCGAAGTCGTTGATGTCGAAGACGAGCCGGCGCTCAGGGGAGGCGAACAGGCCGAAGTTCGACAGGTGCGCGTCGCCGCACGCCTGAACGATCAGCCCGGATCGAGGTGTGCGGGCGAGGTCACCGGCCATGGGCAAGGCGGCCCCCCGAAAGTAGGTGAACGGCGATGCGGCCATTCGCCCGTAGCGGATGGGCAGCAGTTCCGGCACCCGGGTTGCCGCCTGGCGTTGCAGCAGCTCCACCGGGTCCGGCCGGTCGGGCTGGGGTGTGAACGCGGCGTGGCTGGAGCGGGGCACCTCGGTCCTGGCCGCGCGCCCACGGGCTTCCCGTTGTTCCCGGGTGGGGCGAGGTGAGTCCCCGCCCGGTCCATGGCGCCGATCGGTGGTCGTCTGGCTCATACGGAACTCTGCGCACCGGCGGGCGGGCCCGGCATCCCCCACAACGGGCGGGTCACGGCAGCGCGCGAAGGTCCACGACCCCCTTCACCACGAGGTACAGGCCCAGGACTCCGCAGAACACGACCACGATGGTTCGCTGGTGCCGCCTGGCCCAGGCGGTGCCTCGTTCGAGGAGGTCACGGGACACGCTCGGGCGGTAGACCGACATCACGAGCGCCACGATCGCGAGGCTGAACCACAGGGCGTTGTAGACGAGCACCTGCAGGATGCCGTTGACCGGTCCCGACGCGGTCCCGATGATGGCGTTGAGCGCGGCGAGGTAGACCAGGCCGGGCAGGTGGGTCAGGACTCCGGCCAGGGCCGCGACGGGCGGGGTCAGGTGCCGTAGCCGACGCTGCATCCAGGACTCGTCAGCGGGGTCGGCGGCGCGCCGGTGCACCCGCCCGGTCCAGGCGCCGGCGGCGTAGCCCAGGGCCGCGGCGCCGATGACGATGTTGAGCAGCGCGCGGCCGGCCGTCGCCGTGCTCGACGAGCTGTGGCCCTGCAACGCCAGTACCGCGAGCGCGCCGATGGTCAGGCTGAACGCGAGGCCGGCGAGGATGTAGGCGACCAGCAGTCGTTGCGGGCGGTGGGTGGACAGCATCGCGTAGACGGCCGCCGCGCTGGAGGGGCGGACCACGGTGGTCAGCGCGAGGACGAGCGCTTCGGGGCTCACGGCGCGGGCCGAGCACGCCGATCAGGTGTTCAGGATCCGGCTCTTCTCCCGCTCGAACTCGGCGTCGGTCAGCACGTCCTGGGTGTGGGCGAGTCCACGAAGGAGACCGGGCATGGCGCCTTCCCTTCTCGACGGCCTTCAGGCCCCAACGGTTTCGGTGCTGTCCAGCGCGGCGGCCAGGTCCTGGACCGGGATCCGGCCCTCGGCGAGGAGTTGGCCGCCCGCGCGGTGTACGGCCGCGACGAACGGTGCCGCCCACACGTTCTGGTAGACCACGATTCCGGCCGCGTTGCCCGGCTCCGTTCGTTCCGCTCGTTCCTGCCCTCGGGCAGGCTGGGAACCGGACGCGCGGGCCGGCCTCATCCCCGGCGGATGACCCGGTCAGCCGGACCGCGCGTCGGTCGTGGAGGTTCCCGGCCGGGCGAGGAACTCGATCACGGCAAGCGCGACGAGCAGCCCGGTGGCGATGAGCAGGATCGCCCCCCGCGGTCCGCGCGCGCACCAGCTGATCGGCCGGGGCGACGGCGATCGTGGGATGCACCCGAGGGACATCGCACGGACCTCGTCAGCGTTCGAGCTCCCCGCCGTGCACGATGATCGCGTAGATCACGACCACGTCGAGCGCGATGATGATCGTGGACCACACCGGGTAGGCGGGGAGGAACACCAGGTTCGCGATCGCGCTCAGGCCGGCCACGAGAACGCCGACCACCCGTGCCGCGGTGTTCCCGGTCAGCAGCCCGAACCCCACCAGCAGGCCGACCACGCCGAGCGCGAAGTGCAGCCAGCCCCAGGCGTTGTAGTCCACGTTCACGACCAGCCCGTTCTGGCGCACCACGTAGAAGCCGTTGTTGAACAGGGCCACCAGCCCTTCGATCAGCTGAAAGACACCAAGAATGATCAACATGGTGCCGGCGAAGGCGACCCAGCCGGCCCAACCGGTGACCGCGCGCGCCGATCTCTCGCTCGAGGGACGGTTCGCGGCTCCGGCGGGACCGCTGTGGGCGGTCGATGCATCGGTCATGACAGATCTCCTGCGGTCGGGGATGGCCACCTTGGGCGAGGTCGAACAGCCACGCGGTCGACGTCGCTAACAGATGTCCCTCCGAGTGGACGGTCGTGCTCGGCGGGTGAGGGCCCAGGCCGTCATGCGGCGAACGCGGTCCGCAGGGCGTTCTCCTGCTCCTGGGACAGGTTCGTGGAGAGCAGCTGGGGCTTCTGCTCGGCGAAGGCCTCGCTGACCTTGTCCATGACGGCCTCGGAGGTCATCACGAACAGGGCGGACGTGCCCGGGGTGACCTCGTCGCGGGTTCGCTTGATGAAGTCGTCGTCGATGCCGACGTCGCCCAGCGCTCCGGTGATCGCTCCGGTGGCCGCGCCGAGCGCGGCTCCGATCAGCGGGATGAAGAAGAGCAGGCCGAAGAGCATGCCCCAGAACATGCCGCCCAGAGCGCCGGCACCGGCCAGGTTGTGCAGCTGGCGGGTCTTCGGGCGCTTGGCGTCGGCGGGCCAGGACACCGTTGCCGCGTCGTGCACCGTGATCAGCTGCTGTTTCGACAGGGCTTCTAGCGTTGTGACGGCGTCGTCGGCGCCGGTGGCGCTGTCGAACTTCCAGACGGTGAGGGTCGCCATCGTTCCTCCTTCGGTGCGAGTCGTCGGTGAGCCAGCGTGTGCGGTGGCGGCGCGAGGCGCGTCATCCGTCGCGGGTGACCCGGCTCAGGTGGCGGGCCTGGTGACGTCCAGCTCCCGGGTTCCGCCGACGACGAGCGACAGGCGCGCAGGCACCTCGGCCAGTCCCGCCTGGTCGAGCGCGCGACGCAGCGAGGGCGCGTCCGCGCCGGGTGGCGGGCCGACGGCCGCGACGCGCAGCACCCCCCGTTGCATCGACACCTGCACCACCTGCCAGGACCGTGCCCTGGCCCACCGGTCCGCCACCGGCTGCGCGGTGGCGACGATCGCCTGGTCGCGGAAGACCTGGTAGCTGCCGAGCCCGAGCGGGACGGCCACGACGAGCACGAGCAGCGCGACCACGACGATCGTTCGTGCGCGCAGGCGCCCGACCGGTTGCCCGGCGCCGAGGGCGGCGGCCCGCACCCGGTAACCGATCAGCACGACCGTGCCGGTGGCGATGATCGCGGTCACGTTCGTGGCGAACAGAAGCAGCGCACCCGCCGCCTGCGCGGGGGCACCGGACTCCAGCGTCAGCCCGACCACGGACAGCGGTGGGACGAGCGAGATCGCGATCGCGACCCCGGGCAGGGCGTCGGAGATGTCCGAGCGCACCAGGGCGAAGGCTCCGACGGCGCCGGTCGCGAGCGCGGAGACCAGGTCGATCAGCTTCGGGTCGACCCGGCCGGCGACCTGTGTGTTGGTGTCGGCGACGATCGGCCCGGGGACCAGCAGGCCGAGCGCGTAGCCGAGGGCGACGACCACAACGGCACCGGCGACGACGAGCACCGCGCTCCTGACGACCCGGCGACGATCGGCGAGGACGAGCCCGAGCGCGGTACCCAGGATCGGCGTCATCAAGGGCGCGACGATCATCGCCCCGATCACGGTGGCGACCGAGTCGGCCACCACCCCGGCGCCGGCGATCACCGCGGCCAGCACGAGCAGCGCCCAGAAGGCGGAGCGCTGCCGAGGCTGGTCGAGGAACAGCGCGCCGGCCATGCGCTCGATGTCGGCGCCGGTGACGCCCGAAGCCGTGGTCATCATCGCGGCACCGGCGCGCGTGTGCGCGCATCGATGCGCGGAGCCGGTGGCGGGTGGCCTGCCATGGTCGCCCAGCGTGAGCGCCGCCGCCGGGTTCCTCCTCACCCGTGGGGGATGACGTGCCGGCGCGGCGGTGACGACGACAGTGACGGTATACGGCCGGCGGGTGCGGAAGGGGAGATCGATGCGGATGCTCGCCTCGCTCGGCGAGCTCCGGACGGCCTGGCGACGCGAGACGCTGGGCGCGGACGCGCGCGCGGGGGTCGTGCTCGGGGTGGAGAGCGTGCCGGACGGCCTGGCGAGCGGGCTGTTGGCCGGGGTCAACCCCGTCTCGGGCCTGTACGCGTACCTGTTCGGGATGGTCGGCGGCGCGCTGTTCACCGGTTCGACGTACATGGCCGTGCAGTCCACCGGCGCGATGGCGGTCGTGGTGGCCGACGTCGACCTGGGTTCGCGCGCCGACCCCGAGCGGTCGCTGTACACGCTTGCGCTGGTCACCGGGGTGGTGATGATCGTGGCAGGGGTGGCGCGGCTGGGTCGGTTGCTGCGGTTCGTGTCCACCTCGGTGATGACGGGGTTCATCACCGCCGTCGGTGTCAACATCGTTCTCGGTCAGCTCGGGAACTTCACCGGGTACCAGGCGCCCGGCGGGGGCCGGCTCGGCCAGGCGCTGGGGCTGCTGCTCGCGCTGGGTCGTGTCGATCCCGCCTCGACGGCGGTCGGCGTCGTCACCGTCGTGCTCATCCTGGTGTTGCGGCGCACGCGGTTGCGGTCGCTCGGGTTGGTCGTCGCCGTGGCGGTGGGCTCAGGGCTCGGCATGCTGTTCGGTGCGTTGGGTGCGCCGGTGGCGCGGCTCGACGGGATCGTCGCGATACCCCGGTCGCTTCCGCTGCCGGTGCTGCCGGCGTTCGCGGAGATCCCGGGGCTGCTGGTCCCAGGGCTGTCGCTCGCGTTCGTGGGCCTGGTGCAGGGCGCGGGGGTGTCGGCGGGGGTGCCGAACCCGGACGGGTCGCGCCCCGACCCGTCGCGGGACTTCGTCGGCCAGGGCGCCGGCAACATCGCCTCGGCCGTGTTCCGAGGGATGCCGGTGGGCGGTTCGATGTCGGCAAGCTCGCTGCTCGCCGAGGCCGGCGCGCGGACCCGGCTCGCGCCGCTGTTCGCCGGGATCGTGATGGGCGCGGTCATCCTCCTGCTCGGCGGCGTCATCGGATACGTCGCCATGCCAGCGCTCGCCGGCCTGCTGATCGTGGTCGGCGCCGGTTCGATCCGGCCGGCCCAGGCGCTCTCGGTGGCCCGTACCGGCGCGGTCCAGCTCACCGTCATGGCCACCACGTTCGTGCTGACGCTGGTCGTCCCGTTGCAGTACGCCGTGCTGGTCGGGATCGGGCTCTCGATCATCCTGCACGTCGTGCGGCAGTCCAGCCGGATCAGGATGAGACAGCTTCAGCTCCGCGGCGGGAGGCGGGTGCGCGAGACGGCGCCACCCGAGGAGGTGCCGGGCGGGCAGGTGATCGTGCTCCAGCCCTACGGCAGCATCTTCTTCGCCGCCGCTCCCGCGCTCGAAGCACAGCTGCCCTCGGTGCGCGACGGGTCGACGGGCAGCGCCGTGATCCTTCGGTTGCGCGGAGTCGACGACGCCGGCGCGACCTTCATCGACGTCCTCACCAGGTTCGCGGCCGCCCTCGCACGCTCCGGATCGAGGCTGATGGTGGTGACCGACAACCCCCGGATCCGCCGGCAACTGGAGGTGACCGGCGCCCTGGGAGCCCTCGGGGAGGACAACTTCTACGCCGGTGACGAATGGGTGGGCCGGGCGTTGCGCCGGGCCTACCGGGACGCGACCGGCTGGGTGCGCGAGCACGAAGCGGGCGGTCAGCGGTGACGGCGCGCGCTCAGTCCGGCGCCGGCCGCTGGAGGACCGTGGCCACGGCCTCATCCAGCGTGGAACAGGCCAGGATGGGTCCGCCGGCCAGGGCGAGCACGTCGCGCACCTGACCGACGTCGCCGGCGATGGCCAGCCGGATGCCGTCGCGCTCGAGGTCGGTCCGCAGCCGCTGAAGCATCGCCGCGGCCGTGACGTCGACGAACGGCACCGTCCGCGCGTCGAGCACCACCGCGCGGACAGTTCCCTCGCCGGCCAACGCACGCAGCCGCTCGCGGACGTGGTCGGCGTTGGCGAAGAACAGCCCGCTCTCCACCCGCGCCACGATCACGCCCGGCGCCCCGGCACCCTCCGGGTTGCGGGCGAGGTCGACCCACGTCCCCGGCGTGGCCGGCGCCCGGCCGAGCACCGCCACGTACGGACGCGACACCCGGTACAGCAGGAGAAGAAGCGACACCGTGATGCCGATGAACAACCCGGGCAGGGTGTCGAACACGAGCACGCCCAGCAGCGCCGCGACGGCGGCGGCGAAGTCCGCGCGGGCCGCCGGGCCGTAGATGCTGCCCAGCCGGTGGGTCCAGATCCCGTACAGCGTCCGCAGCGCCGCCAGGTCGACGAGCTCGATGACCGCCACGATGACGATGGCCGCGAGCACGGCCTCGGGCAGCCGCTCGAACAGGCCGGTCAGGAACAGCAGCGTCAACAGGGTCAGCGCCGCCACCGTCAGCCCGGAGACCTGGGAGCGGGCGCCCGCGCCGCCGTTGACGGCCGTCTTGGACAGGCTGCCGTTGACGACCATCCCCGACGACAGGCCGGCACCGACGTTGGCGGCGCCGAGCCCCAGCAGCTCACGGTTGGCGTCGATGTCGTACCCGGCCTTCGCGGCGTAGGTCTTGGCGGCGCCCAGTCCCTCCGCGAACCCGACCAGCAGCACGCCCAGTGCGGGGCCGACCAGCCCGAGATAGTCGCCGAGCCCGATCCCGGCCGGCAGGCCGAACGAGGGCAGGCCCCGCTCGATCGGCCCGACGATCGCCACCCCCCGGTCGTCGAGGCCGAACAGGATGACGGCCAGCACCCCGAGCACCACCACGACCAGGGATCCGGGCACCAGCGGGACCACCTTGCGCAGCATCGCCAGCACCGCCAGGGCGGCCAGCCCGACCCCGAGCGTGGCGAGGCTTGCCCCGCCCAGGTGAGCCACGAGCCCCCCGACCTGCTCGAAGAAGTTCCCGGACGCCTTCTCGACCCCGAAGAGCTTGGGGAGCTGGCCGGCGATGATCGTCAGCGCCAACCCGATGATGAATCCCTTCAGCACCGGCTCGGAGATCAACGACGCGATGAACCCGAGCCGCAGCAGGCCCGCGAGGACGCCGACGACCCCGGCGACGAGGGCGAGCGTGACGGTGAAGGCGGCGTAGCGGGCGGTACCGGCCCCGGCGAGGCCGGCCACGATCGCGGCGGACAGCGCCGCCGTGGCCGACATGGGTCCGACGACCAGGTGCCGGGAGGACCCGATGAGGGCGTACAGGAGCAGGGACGCGACCGCCGCGTAGAGGCCGACCACCGGAGAGACGCCCGCGATGGTGGCGTAGGCCAGTGACTCGGGCACCAGCACGGCCCAGACCGTCAGGCCCGCCACCAGATCGGCGCGCAACCACGACGGCCGGTAGTCCCGCAACGTCGCCATCAGCCCGGGCGCGGGCGGACCTGGCCGCACGGCAACCTCCCCTCCGCCGCTTCCGATCGCCTCGGACTCATCGGAGCCGAGCGCACCTCATCCGTGCCTCACCCGGGAGGGATGATGCGTCGGAGGTGCCCACGGCGGCAGCATGCCGGTTCATGGCGACCGTGACCGAACCGCCGAAGCGTCGCTGGCCCCTCCCCCGTGGCCTGATCGTGCTGCTCGCCCTGGCGGCCATGGTCATCGTCGCCGCCGGGCTGCGCGCGTTCGCGGACATCCTCGGGCCGGTGTTCCTGGCGCTGATACTCACCGTCGCCGTGCATCCGCTGATCACCCGCCTACGGCGCCGGGGCGCCCCGACCTGGCTGGCGGTCACGGTGACCTTGCTGGCCACCTTCGTGATCGTGCTCGGGCTCGCCGCGGCGCTGGCGCTGTCGGTCGCGCAGCTGGCGACCCTGTTGCCCGAGTACCAGGACCGGTTCGCCGCGCTCGTCCAGGACGCCGTGGCCTGGCTGCGCGGCCTGGGCGTGGGCACCGAGCAGGTGCAGGCCGTGCTCAAGAAGGTGGACTTCGGAGCGGTGGCGGGAGTGCTGGGCAGCATGCTCGCGGGCCTGGCCGGCGCGTTCTCCAACCTGGTGTTCCTGCTCGCCGTCCTGCTGTTCATGGGCCTGGACGCCGCCGGTTTCCCGTCGCGCCTCACGGCCGTCGCGCGCTCACGTCCGGATGTCGCCTCGGCGTTCACCTCGTTCGCGCGGGGAACCCGCAGCTACCTGGCGGTGTCGACCGTCTTCGGACTGATCGTCGCGGTGTTCGACGGGGTCGCGCTGGGGTTGATGGACATACCGCTGCCGGTGCTGTGGGCGCTGCTGGCGTTCATCACCAACTACATCCCGAACATCGGCTTCCTCATCGGGCTCGTGCCACCCGCCCTGCTCGGGCTGCTCGAGGGCGGGCCCCGGCTCATGCTGCTCGTGATCGTGGTCTACTGCGTCATCAACTTCGTGATCCAGTCGGTGATCCAGCCGAAGTTCGTCGGCGACGCCGTGGACCTGTCGCTGACCCTGACCTTCCTGTCGCTGGTGGTGTGGTCGTGGCTCATCGGGCCGCTCGGCGCGCTGCTGGCCATCCCGCTGACCCTGCTCACCAAGGCCCTGCTGCTCGACATCGACCCGCAGACGCGCTGGATGACGTCCATGGTGACGATGGGCGCACCGGCACCCCCCGCGCCCGTCCCGCTCCAGCGCACCGGTCCCGACCAGGACGCGCCGGCCAGGACCGCGCCGCACTGACCGCCGTCACCGCTCAGGCCCGGCAACGACCCCCGAACCCGGTGGAGCGGCGCCGAGCTCGGTGTGCCCCACGGCATCGGAATCGGAATCGGAATCGGCATCGGCCCCGGCCCGGTCGCTCGCGCGGTCGGGCTCCGCGCCACGCCGGCGAGCGAGCCAGGACGCGACCGGTATCTCGACGGCCAGCCCCACCAGCAGGATGCCGGTGAGGCCGGCGAGGATCGCAGGGTCGTTGCCGAACCCGATCGCGACCGCGGCGAACGCGGGCCTGGCGTTGCGGGTCGGCGCGATCAACGCGACCGTCGTACGGGTCGTGGCGCCACCGCGGGCAAGACACCACCCGGCCACGGCGCCGACGACGGTGAACACCGCGGCGGCCGCCAGGGTCCGGGAACCGATCAGATCGACGATCTGCTCCCAGCTGCCGAGCACACCGAACGCGAGCACACCGACAAAGGCGAGGTTGGAGCCACGGGCGACCGGCGGCATCCAGCCCGCCGCGGTCTCCGGCGCCCAGGCCCGCACGGCCAGCCCCACCGCGAACGGCACCAGCTGCAGGACGGCGACACCCGCGATCAGCCTGCCGATCGGAATGCTGATGTCCGCGCCGAGGTCCGCCCAGCCGATGAGCAGGTTCGCCGTGATCGGGAACGTCACGCTTCCCATGGCGGCGAGGACGACCTGAAGCACCGAGCCGGTGACCACGTCCCCCTTCTGGATCATCGCCAGCTTCGCCCCGAACGGCGCACCCGGCGAGGAGGCCACCAGCACCAGCGCGACGACACCGGCGGTGGACAACGCGAACACCCGCCCCACCACCAGCCCGAGCAGCGGCACCACCACCAGGTTCGCGACCAGCACCAACCCCACCAGGACGCCGTTGCGCAGCACCCCGAGCAGCGCCGGAACGCTGGTGCGCAACCCGGCCGAGAGCATCGTGGCCACCACGAACACCACAAGCACCGTGTTCAACAAGGCGGTGAGAACGTCCACAGCCGCTCAGCCTGGCCGGCCCACGATCGCGTGACCTCATACCCAAGGAATGACCCGGCCCGGCGGGCGGTCGGTGTCCGTCGAAGCCTGCCTGATGTCGCCGTCTCACAACACGTCTGCCGCGGTCGCCTACCGGTGCGCTCAGCCCCGAAGCAGGCCGGGGTCAGGCCCAGCGAGCAGCAACGCTTTCACCCCCAGCGGATGATGAGGATCCGTCCAGGGGGCCGCGAGGCTGGTTGCATGACAGCTCCGAAGTACGCGGCTACGGCGATCGTCCAACAGCAGGAGGAGTTGCTCAAGCTCCTGCCCTTCTCCGATATGCAGGACTTCGACGATGCCAGGCGAGGCCTGGTCGCCCCGATCGAGTCACCCGTCGTCGACGAGGACGGGAAGGTCCTGTGGGACAACTCGACCTATTCGTTCCTCGAGGGTGACGCCCCGGACAGCGTGAACCCGAGCCTGTGGCGCCAGTCGAAGCTCGCCGCGATCGGAGGGCTGTTCGAGGTCACCGAGGGGATCTACCAGGTCCGCGGCATGGACCTGTCGAACACGTCCTTCGTGGAGGGCCACGAGGGTGTCGTCGTGATCGACACCCTGCTGTCGGCGCAGACGGGCGCGGCGGCGCTGGACCTTTACCGCAGGCACCGCGGTGACCGGCCGGTCAAGGCGGTTGTCTACACGCACTCGCACGCCGATCACTTCGGCGGGGTGAAGGGCTTCGTGACGCAGGACGAGGTCGACGCGGGGACCGTGAAGATCTTCGCTCCCGACGGGTTCATCGAGGAGGCGGTCTCGGAGAACGTATACGCGGGGACCGCGATGAACCGCCGGGCCGGGTACATGTACGGCGCGGCATTGGCCCGAGGCCCGCGCGGTCAGGTCGGCGCGGGCCTCGGGCAGACGCTGTCCACCGGCACGGTCTCGCTGATCGCGCCGACGGACGTCATCACCACGACGGGGCACGTCGAGACCGTCGACGGCGTGCGGATGGTCTTCCAGATGGCTCCGGGCACCGAGGCGCCGGCGGAGATGCTCATCTACCTGCCGGACTTCAAGGCACTCTGCGCCGCCGAGGACGCCACGCACAACCTGCACAACCTGCTGACCCTGCGCGGCGCGGTCGTGCGCGACCCGCACGCCTGGGCCCACTACCTCACCGAGACGATCGACCTGTTCGGAGGCGACGCCGACGTCGTCTTCGCCTCCCACCACTGGCCGACCTGGGGCACGGACCGCGTTGTCGAGTTCCTGTCGACGCAGCGGGACCTGTACGCCTACCTGCACGACCAGACGCTGCGCATGATGAACAAGGGGTTGGTCGGTCCGGAGATCGCCGAAGAGATCATCCTGCCCGCCACGCTGGAGAACGCCTGGAACGCCCGCGGCTACTACGGCTCGGTCAGCCACAACGTCAAAGCCATCTACCAGCGCTACCTCGGCTGGTTCGACGGCAACCCGGCCCACCTCTGGGAGCACCCGCCCGTGGAGAAGGCCAAGCGCTACGTCGATTTCATGGGCGGCGCCGACGCCGTCGTCGAGAAGGCGCGAACCGCGTACGACGCAGGCGACTACCGGTGGGTCGCCGAGGTCCTCAACCACGTCGTGTTCGCCCAGCCCGACCACCCCGCCGGTCGCGAACTGCTCGCCGACACCTACGAGCAGCTCGGGTACGGCTCGGAGAACGGCACGTGGCGCACCTTCTACCTGTCCGGCGCGACCGAGCTGCGCGACGGCCCGTTCGGGACGCCCACGGAGACGACCGCACCCGACGTGATCGGCCAGCTCACTCCGTCGATGTTGTTCGACGCCATCGCCATACAGGTCGACGGGCCACGGGCGTGGGACGAGAACCTCAGCATCGACGTGGTGCTCACCGACGTGCACGAGCGGTACCGCCTTCGCCTCGCCAACGGCGTGTTGACCTACAGCCCTCGCCCGCAGAAGGGCGACGCGGACGCGGTGCTCACCACGACACGACGTGCGCTACCCGCGCTCGCGGCGGGTGGCCTGAGCGCCGAAGGCCTCGCCACAGCGGACATCGCGCTGACCGGTGACGCCTCGGTCCTCGCACGCCTCGCAGGCGTCTTGGACCCGGGCGACAAAACCTTCGCCATCGTCACTCCGGACTGAGTCATCCCGCCGCCGGAACGGCCTGACACGAACGCGACACGACGTGCGCCCGCGCCGACCCAGCGCCCTGACTCGTCCTGAGCCGGGGTTCGGACTCGACGAACTCCGGTGGTCGATCGGCCGTGACCAAGATGTCAGTGTGGGGATCGGAACGCGTGTCCCCCGACCGGTCAGCTCGCCGGGGTCGTGGCGGGCCTGCCGAACGCGCCGATTGCCGTCACGGCTCCGTGCACGATCATCACGATGCCGAGCACCCACGCCAGGGTGACCGCGCTGATGACCGGCATGGACAGCACGACGACGCCCGCGATGAGCCCCACCACACCGCCGAGGATCGCCCAGCCCCTGCCCCGTTGGCTGCGTCCCGCGACCCCGGCCGCGAGTTCCATCACGCCGTTCACCAACCAGAACAGTCCGACCACGATCGCCAGGAACACCGCGGTCGCGACCGGTGAGCGCAGGCACATCACCCCGGCGATGATCGCCAGGATGCCCACGAGCACGCCGATGACCTTCGTCGCGGTCGAGGTGTCCGGGACCGCGAGCACCCAGACGGTGCGGAACAGTCCCAGGATGAGCAGCTGGATCCCGAAGATCGCCGCCAGGACCAGCGCGGTCACACCCGGCCAGGCAACGGCGAGGATGCCGGCGATGACGGCAAGCACCCCGTAGGCGACCGGCCACCATCTCGACTCACCGACGTCGGCCATGACATCCGCGACGTCGCGTCGACCGGGCGTTCCTGACGCGCGATGCTGGTGCGTCGCCGACGGCCCGGGTGTCTGTGCGGCCGCTCCCGTCCCCTCGGTCATGCTGCCTCCCCGCGCGTCGAAGTGCGTGTGCACGATGCGGTGGCCAGGGTGAAGGCCTCCCGAGCCCGCCGCCTCACCCGGCGCGGATGATCCTTGGGTGCGCGTCCGGCTCAGTCGGGGAGCCGGTGCAGGTCGATGAGCTCCAGCCCGAGGTTGCGGAACCGCGCGAGGATGCCGTCGAGGTGCGCACGATCCTGAACCGCCCCGTAGAGCGTGGTGCCGCGCGGGTCGACCATGGAGACCTTCAGCTCAGGGAACGCGGCCCTTGCGGTCATGGACAGGGGGCGCGCCAACGTGAACTCATACCGCACGAGCTCGACCTCCTGGACACGGCACCACCTGCTCAGCACCAGGATGTAATCGCCGCCGGCGCCGGTCGTCACACGGGAGGGATGAACGTCAGAGCAGACCGAGCCGCCCGGCGGCGGCGATAGCGTCGCGTCGGGTCCCGACGTCGAACTTCCGGTAGATGCTGCGCTGATGGGTCTTGATCGTGTTGACACTGACCCCGAGATCGTCCGCGATCTCCTCGGAGGTGCGCAGCGAGCGCAGCTCGGCGAGCACCTCCAACTCGCGGTCGCTGAGACGCTCGGCGGGACCGAGCGCGCGCCCGGGAACGGCACGCAGGACGTGGTGCACGAATGGCTCAAGGCGGCCGAACCGGCCCAGGTATCGGGCGACCAGAGCCCGAGTTCGCCGGCCTCCGTCGTCGAACGGGCGCAGCGCATTCAGCGGCTCGGCGACCCGCGCGGCCTCGATCAACGCCCGGCGCGTGCGTCGCGTATCACCGCAGAGGTCGGCGCTCACCGCGTCGAGCAGCCAGGCCTGCACGGTCGAGACCGGCGAGACGCAGGTCGAGGCCCGGGCGAGCACCGGAGCAAGGCACCGCTGGGCCGCGGCAACCCGGCCACGATGGAGCTCGACGGTCGCCCTGAGCACGTTGGCCTCGCCGGCGTCTCCCAACGACTGGGTCACGTGCTGGGTGGCTTCCGCCGCCCAGCCCGTCTCGCCCACCCACAGGCTCATCCGCGTGAGCGCCTCGGCCGCGAACGCCACCCACACCGGCTCGAGCGGGCCGGACATCGCGGCCCACGCCCCTCGGATGGCCGCCGGATACGACCGCAGTGCCTCCCGAGTCGCGGACCCGGATCGCACGGCGCGATCGAACCTCACGGTGGCGCCGAGGGCGGTCGCCGCGAACGCCGAAGCCGGGTCTGCCTCGGCGTCAAGCAGCCGGCCAGACAGCGACGAGTACCCGTTCGCGTCGGCGCGGTCGAGCCGCAGGTACGCGACGTGCCCCGCGGTGAGGTAGGCGGACCCGCAGGCCGCTGTCTGTTCCTGTCCCCGCGCGCGGGCGAAGTCGATCGCGGCCTGAGCCCGCGCGCCCGCCTTGTCGAAGTCGCCCCACGACATCGCCGTCGCGGCCAGCCCGGCCAGGCATCGCAGGACCACGTACTCATGGCCGTGGCTGTCGGCCGCGTCGAGCGCCCGGCGCAGGGCCGGCTCGGCCTTGTCGGCAGCGCCGTGCAGCAGGTGGGTGGTGCCCACGGTCAGCTGGGCGAGCTCGTCGACCTCGGGGTCGTTCGCCGCGCGCGCCGCCGCCTCGAGATCGTCAAGGGTCGTGTCCGCGGCGCCGGTCGCGTGGCCGCTGCGCACGCGCAGCACGGCGTGCAGCGCCGCCCACCGCGGATCCTCGGTCCGCACGCTGTCCAGCGCGGCGTCCGCCTCGGCCACGTCGCCGGCCTCCAGGGCCGCGGCCGCCTCCATCAGCCGCACCGAGGGCAGCTCGGCCAGCCGCGCGGGGACGTGCGCGACGAGCGAGCGCAGCCCGTCGGCCTGCCCCGACAGCACCAGCCCAGGCCCCGCCCGTTCGATGAGATCGGCGGCCTGAGCGGCATCGTTCGCGGCGAGCGCATGCCCGACACCACGGCGCGGATCGTCATGCTCGGCATACCACCGCGCCGCGGCGCGGTGCAGCCGTGCCACCGACGCCTCTCCCTGCGTACGTCGCAGCTCCGCGCGCAGGTAGCCACGCAACAGGCGGTGGTACCGATAGGTCCCGGTGGTGCCCGCCGAGAACTCGGTGAGAGCGTTGCACCGGCAAAGATGATCAAGAATCTCACCCGCGTCGTCGAGCCCGGACAGCTCGCCGGCCAGCGCCGGTGTCAGCTCGTCACACACGGACGTGCGCAGCATGAATCCGTGCTCGCGGGGCGACTGGTGCGCAAACAGCTCGCCGACCAGATAGTCGGCGACCGCGCGATGGCCGCTGGCGAACCCCGCGAGCAGCTCCGTCTCGTCGCCGGTCTCCAGCGCCATGGCGGCCAGCCGAAGGCCCGCCGCCCATCCCTCGCTGAGCTCGATCAGCGCATCCATCGCGGCGTCGTCGAGACGAAGACCATGACCGCCGAGCAGCTCAACCGCCTCGTCCCTGGTGAAGGCCAGCTCGCGAGCCCGGATCTCACGCAGCCTCCCATCCACCCGGAGCCGGGGGAAGCCCAGCGCCGGCTCGAACCGGCCCGCGAGAACGAAGCGCAGCGAAGACGGCGGCCACCGCAGCAGCAAGCTCAGGCTCCGCAGCAGATCAGAGTCGGACAGATGCTCGATCTCGTCGAGAAACACCCACACCGGTTCACGCAGCTCGTCGGCCGCGCACACGAACTTGGTGACGAACTCGAGGTCGGGCCGACCGCCCCCCGGCACCGCGACATCGAGCATCGGCAGCGTAGCGAGGACCGTAGCCCAGACCGAGCGGGAGTCGTCGCCCTCGCTCAACGAGACCCAACCGGCCCGCCCGACGGACTGTGCCCACTCCGCCAGCAGCGTCGTCTTCCCCGACCCCGGCGGCCCGGTGACCAGAACGACGTCCTCCGACGTCTGGTCGGTACCCGTCCCAGGCATACCGGACAGCCGCGGCCGAGCCACGAACCGATCCGCCACCGCCGGGATCCTCGTCCTGAAGCCGCTCGGCGCTCGCCCGCCGCGGACCATCACCCCTCCCGACCCATTGAGTGATATGTGATCACACACACTCTCCGTGTGCGGCCCTCAACCACTGTGCTCGTGCGCAGCACCGACCCGCAATGCCCGAACAGGTGCTTTGCCTGCACATTTGGCGCAGTACCGCCCCCGCACACCCCGCACTCGTAGCCAACCGATGTACAGAGAGTGAGCGATGCGCTCACGCGGCAGGCCGGCTTCGGGGTCGAAGGCCGGCGCCCCAAGTCCCAAGAGGCGGACACGCGCGACTCCGAAACCGTGGAGCGTTGTGCGTCCAAGCAGCAGGACCGCTACGCCGGTGGCGGACACGCCGGCGAGCAGCGGCGCGAGGGTGGTGCACACGCTGAGGGATCGGGCCCTCACCTGCTACCGCGGGGCAGAGTTCGCGAACGACGACGAACTCTCAGTCGAACATGGCGTCAGGATACCATGAATGACTTATATAAGTGGAGACTAGTACGGTCCTTGGTTGTGCACGCGTTCGACATCCTTGGCGACCCGGTGCGCCGGCGCATTCTGGAGCTGCTCGCCGACGGCGAACAGACCTCTGGCGCGATCACGGACGTGATCCGGGCCGAGTTCGGGCTCTCCCAGCCGGGTGTCTCACAGCATCTGCGCGTGCTGCGTGACAGCGGGTTCGCGTCGGTGCGGGCTGAGGGCGCTCGCCGGTTCTACGCCGTCGAGCCCGCGCCGCTGAGCGAGGTTGACGCGTGGTTGGACCGGTTTCGCCGGTTGTGGGAACAACGCCTCGACGCTCTGGGAACCGAGCTGGCGCGGGGCAGGCGTGCAGCTCGGACTCCGGCCGGCGGGGAGCCCACCCGACCGGCCGAGCCCGGCACCGATGCGGACAAGACCGATCCATCAGCGAAGGGAACATGACATGAAAGACGTATTGGACGAACTGGCCGCCGCGCGCCGAGCGATGGGCAAGGGCAGCGTGCCCGCCGGCGACGCGTACACCATCGAGGTGCGGCGTCGATACGAAGCGCGGATCGACGACGTCTGGGACGCCCTGACCAGCCCCGAGCGGCTGCCTCGCTGGTTGAAACCGGTCACCGGGGACCTGCGGCTTGGCGGGAAGTTCGAGCTGGACGGTGGTGAGCACGGCGAGATCCTCCGGTGCGAGCCGCCGCGTCTGCTCAAGGTGTCCTGGCTCTACGGACCGGACGCCGACGCTTGGCCCGGCACGAGCGAGGTGGAAGTGCGCCTGGCCCCGGGCCCGACCGGCGACACCGAGTTCGAACTGATCCACGCAGCGATCGTCGAGGAGCCCCTCTTCCCGACCTACGGCCCCGGTGCCGGCGGCGTTGGCTGGGACCTGCATCTCCTCGCCCTGGCCCGGCTGTTGGCCGATGGCGAGACCGCCGACCACGAGGGCGTCCAGCAGTCGCCCGAAGGGCGCGAGTTCATCCGGCGCAGCGCCGCGGCCTGGGGACGGGCTCACCTGGCCGCTGGTGGCGAACCGGAGCACGTCGCGGCCGCGGTCGAGGCCACCACCAAGTTCTACGCACCCGACCCGACCTGACATCCCCACCGCGGCGGGCTGACCAGCATTCCTGGAGACGGATGTCAGACCTCTCCGTCGAGGAGCAGGACGAGCAACACAACAGCATGTCCCACACCTGGAAAGAATGCGCGATGAAGTACACCAACTCGATCGAGATCGCCCTGCCGAGGGAGAAGGTGGCCCAGCTGCTTGCCGACCCTGCACACCTACCGAGGTGGCTGCGGGGCCTGGTGCTGCACGAGCCGGTGAATGGGATACACGGGCAGCTCGGTACGACGTCGCGGGTCGTGATGCGGTCGGGGCAGCGGACGATCGAATGCACCGAAACGATCACACGCCGGGATCCGGCCGACCTGCACGGGATCCCCCAGGGGATCGTCGTTCACTTCGACCGCGAGATCGTCGGCGCGGGCATGTGGAGCGTCGTGCGCGATCGGCTGACCGAAGCCAATCCGGAGACGACGCTCTGGGAGAGCGAGAGCGAATACCGGTTCAGCGGCCTGCTGATGCGGCTGGTGGGGCTTCTCATGCCCGGCGCCTTCCACAAGCAGTCGCAGCAACACATGCGGGACTTCAAGGCGTTCGCCGAACAGGGCAAGGATGTCCGCAAAGGAAGGGACTGATCTGTCGCAATCAGCAACGGTCGGAGCGCCCAGGCGAGCACTGTTCCGGTTACCAACGAGCGTTGGTGTGTTTACGCGTGGCGGCGCAGGGTGAGGCCGGCGGGCGGGCGCACGGCCTCGGCGACCTGCTTGGCGCGTACCTGGGCACGTGTAGCCGAGCGAAGCCGCCGCGACAGGCCGGCCGGTTGAGCGTCAGCGGCGCGGTGCCCGCTGTCGCGGCCCGCCCCGGCGAGCTCGGACTCTGCCAGATGCATGAGGCGGGCGAGCTCGGCGCCCGCCTCGGGACAGCCGTCGAACGCGGCGAGCGCCTCGGATGCATGGGCGAGGTGCGCCCGCGCCCGCCGCTCGGCATCGGCCAGCACCTCGGCGGGCGATGCCGCCAGCGTGATCTCCCAGAACGCGTTGGTCTCGTCGACGTAGTAGTAGCCATGGCCCGGATCGGGGGTGGCCAGCCCGCGAGCGGCCGGTCCGACGCAGGCGCGGTAGGTACCGGAGCCGTCGGCCCTCGGGGCCATGAGGGCGGTGAACGCGTTGCCCCGGTGCGCGACGGAGGAGTTCCACCGTTCGCCGGCGTGCCAGCGCTCGGCGACCTCCCGGACGTCGCCGGGCGGAATCTCGCCGCTGGTGTGGTACAGGGCGTCCAGGTAGTCCAGGTCGATCCGCCCGTAGCCCTCCATCATCGCCCGGTAGTGGAAGCGGTTGCGGCCCTCGCTGGTCTTGGTGATCAGGCGGCGGATCGCGATGGGTCCGGGCGCCTCGTGGATGACCCGGGGATCGACCGTGTGCCACCCGCCGGCCAGGGAGTACTCGTAGCCCGTGCGCGGCGCCCCGTTGAGGTGCCCGGAGCGGGGGCTCAGCGCGTTGTTGTTGGCGTAGAGGAAGTCGTGCGGCGACCCGTAGGCGTCGTAGGTGGCCTCCCTGATGATCGGGTCTGGATCGTCGGGGCAGCCGTTGCGGGCCTCGAAACAGAACGCCCGCTCGCCGTCGGCCCACAGCCCGCCGGCCGTCCCCAGGGTGACCCCGGCGTCCCCCACCGGCAGCCGCAGCATCATGTCCCGGGCCTCGGCGGCGCTGTCGGCGAACTGCAGCGCGTGGAAGGTGGCGGCGCCTCGGCGGACGCCGTACCCCCACTGGTCCCTCGGCTCGCCGCCGCTGGCGCCGCCGTGGTGGACGTAGGCGACGCCCCTGCTGTTCATCCCCGGGTGGCCGCCGAGGTAGTCGCGGCCGATCATCGGGATGGAGCCCTTCACCGAGAAGGGCGTGTAGACGAAGCTGTGGCCGTCCGCCGGGAAGGCGACGATGGTCGCCTGGAACGTGCAGTCGTGGTCGGTGGTCGCGCCGGCCACCAGCCGCCCGTCCGCGGTCGCAGCGCCCCAGGCGCACACGCCGCTGCACAGGTCCGGGACGCCGGCCCTGGGCGGTGACCCTCCGAGGTAGGCCGCGTTCGTGCGCTCGCCGGCGGCGTCGGACTCCGCGTAGGCGAAGGGCCTGGACTCGGTGGCGAACGGGCGGGTGCCGGTCCAGATCGCCAGCACCTGGTCGTAGGACATCGACGCACCGTCCGCCCAACCCTCGACGAAGGCCAGCACCTCGGGCATGTGCCGGCGCAGTTGCGCCTCCCAGATGCGCAGCTGGGCGGTCTCCGCCGCGTCCAGCCGCCTGGCCGCCTGCGGCGCGAAGATCCACCGCCCGAAGATCTCGATGACCTGCTGGGCGTACTGGCGCCCCATGTCCCGGTTCGATCCCTGCAGCACCACGATGGGGCAGATGGACGGCACCAGCGGGACGTCCCCGGCGAAGCTGATCTCGCTGCCCGCCCGGCCGACGAGCTCGGGGAGCGGGGCGTCGAGGACGCGGCCCGCGCGGCAGGCGTCCTGGATCCGCCCCGCGGCGCCGGTGACCTCGCCGAACATCGCGACGACGGTGTCGAGGTCGCCCGAGGCGCCCAGCGGCGGGGCGAAGTCGCCGTAGGTGCCGTCGATGCGGCCGAGCATCCACTTGGCCCGGGCGAGGTCGACGGTCACCCGCTCCAGCGCCCGCCGGGTGGCGACGTACACCGGGTCCCACCAGTCGCGCTCGACCAGCGCGCGGTTGGCGTCGTGCAGCGCGTCGTGTGCGTCGTGGCGCGCCGCGAATGCCGGGCCCAGCTCGGCTGTGTCGATGTCGGACGGCGATTCGACGGACATCTCATCCCCCGTTCGTCAGGTGCGGCCTGGTGTAGAAGTCCTTGTTGGTGGCGACCAGGAGGAAGCTCGGGAAACCTGTCCACCGGTCGTTGTGGGCACTGATCTCGGGTATCTCCGCGATCGGATAGGCCGCGCGCGCCAGGTAGTACATCTCCTGCAGCTTCATGATCCCGGCGTCGCGCTGGGCGGGGTCGCGGGAGGTTGCCCGGTACAGCTCGTCGTAGGCGGGATCGGTGAACCCGGTGAGGTTCCAGGCGCACCACGACGAGCTCACGTAGTGGTCGAGCGTGTCCAGGGGGTTGATGTCGGAGATGTCCACGTCCAGCCACAGGTCCCAGCCGGTGTAGCCGCGCCGGGTGGTGGCGTCGCAGTCGGCGCCGAGGGTCTTCGCCCAGGTCGCCGGCTCGTCCCCGACGGTGAGCTGGGTGGCGTCGACCCCGAGGTCACCCAGGTTGGAGCGCAGGATGGTGGCCGCCCGCGTGATGTTGAACGGCCACGAGTTCGGCGTCACGACCTCGTAGGCCATGCGGTGCGTCGGCTGCCCGGAGCCGGCCGGCACGATCCGCACGCCGTCGGGTCCGCGCCGGTAGCCGAGCTCGTCCAGGATCCGGTTCCCGGCCGCGCAGTCGTGGTCGCGCGCGGGCAGCGCACGGTTGGCGTACTGGCTGGTGCTCCCGAACAGGGTCTCGATCCTCCGCGCGTACCCGTGGAAGACCACGTCGATGACGTCCTGGCGGTCGATGCAGTAGCCCAGCGCCTCCCGGACCCGGGGGTCGAGCAGCTCGCGGTTCTCCGTCTTGTTCGGGTTGCTGTTGAACAGCAGGTCCAGCTGCTCGAACGACGGATCCGCGGACACCGTCGCACCGGGCGTCTTGCGCACGGCCGGAACGGCCGAGGTGGGCACCGAGAGGATGACGTCGACCTCGCCGGCGCGGAAGGCGTGGACCATCGAGTCGGCGTTGGTGAACAGCGTCAGGGTCAGCACCTTCGCCCGCGCGGGCGGGCGGTAGTAGTCCGGATCGCGGACGAAGACCACTGTGCCCCTCGGGTCGAACCGTTGCAGGCGATACGGGCCGCCGGTGACCATCCCGCCCGGGCGCTGGTCGGGCCGGTAGGCCTGCAGGCCCCGCCCGTCCCCGGTCGCCAGCGGCGCCCACACGTGCTCGGGCAGCAGCGGAACGCCGCCGACCGCCTCCAGCGCGTCCGACCGAACCGTGTGGTAGTCGACCACCAGCGTGGTCGGGTCCGGCGCGCTGGCCCGCTCGATGCCGGCCACCACGCCGGCCATCCTGCTGGTGGGGCCGTCCCGGAACCTCAGGGTCGTGTTGATCGTCCACGCCGCGTCCCGCGCGGTGATGGGGCCCCCGTCCGACCACTTCGCGGTGGGCCGCAGGTGGAACGTGATGCGCCGGTAGTCCGGCGCGATGTCCCACGACGTCGCCAGGTCCGGCGCCGGGTGCCAGCCGCCGGCACCGGCGTCCTGCTCGATCAACCGGGGGTAGGCCAGCATCTTGCCGATCCCCGACGGGAGGGTCAGCGTCAGCCACGGGTTGAGCGACTGGGAGGTCTCGACCACCCCGACGCGCAGCACGCCGCCCTCCGCATCGGCGCTCGACACCCGGGCCGCCGTGCCGTTCCCGCAGGCCGCAACCATCAGCGCGACGACGACGGCGAGACCCACCCTCCTGCCGGTCACGATGTCTCCACCAGCCAGCAGGCGGCGCGGTGGCCGTCGACGTCCGGGAGCCGGGGGTCGTCGCGGCGGCAGCGCTCGGTCACCGCCGGGCATCGGGGGTGGAAGCGGCAGCCGGGCGGGACCGCGCCGGCGTCGGGGATCTCGCCCCTCAGGACGCGTGGCTGCCCGCGCCGGCGCGGGTCGGCGGACGGGACGACCGACAGCAGCGCCCGCGTGTACGGGTGGCGGGGCGCGCGGACGACGGCCTGGGCCGGGCCCTCCTCGACCACCCGGCCCAGGTACATCACGGCGATCCGGTCGGCGAAGTGGGCGGCGGTGGACAGGTCGTGGGTGACCATGACGATGGCGAGGCCGTCGCGGCGCAGGCCGTCGAGCAGCCGCAGGATGCCGGCCCGCACGGAGACGTCGAGCATCGACACCGGCTCGTCGGCCACGATGAGCTCCGGCCCGAGGATCAACGCGGCGGCGATCGCGACGCGCTGGCGCTGGCCACCGGACAGCTCGTGCGGATAGCGCTCCAGGAACCGCTCGGGCGGGGTCAGCCCGGCCCGCTCCAGCGCCCGCGACACCGCCGCCCGGCGCCGCTCACGGGTGCCGCCCGTGCGGTGGATCAGCAGCGGTTCCTCGACGGTGGCGCGGACCCGGAAGCGTGGGTCCAGCGACTCGTAGGGATCCTGGTGGATGAGCGCGACGCGGCGGCGCATCGCGCGCAGCCGGCGCTCGTCCAGGCCCGCGACGTCCTCGCCGTCGAAGCGGACCCGCCCGGAGTGCGGCTGGACCAGGCGCAGGCCGGCGTGGGCCAGCGTGGTCTTGCCGCAGCCGGACTCGCCGACGACGGCCAGCATCTCGCCCCGCGCCACGGACAGCGTGACGCCGTCGACGGCGGTGACGTACCCGCGCCCCCGGCCGGCCAGCGCGCCGAGCAGGCTCCGCCGCGCCGGGAACCGGACCGCGACCCGATCCAGGGTGAGCAGCTCGGTCATCGCGCCACCTCTCCCCACAGGTCGGGCGTGGCCTCGAACAGCAGCCGGGTGTAGGGATGCCGAGGCCGGTGGTAGAGGTCGTCGACGGTGCCCGCCTCCGCGATCTCGCCGGCGTACAGCACGGCGGCCCGCGCGCAGGTCTGGGCGACGACGGCGAGGTCGTGGGTCACGAGCACCACCGCCAGGCCCAGCTCGTCGGCCAGCCGCCCGAGCAGCTCCAGGATCTGGGCCTGCATCATCACGTCCAGGGCCGTCGTCGGCTCGTCGGCCAGCAGCACCGACGGGTCGCACGCCAGCGCGAGCGCGATCGAGGTCCGCTGGCGCATGCCGCCGGACAGCTCGTGCGGGTACGCGCGCGCCCGCGCCGGCGGGATGCCGACCAGTTCGAGCAGCTCGGCGGCCCGCAGGCGGGCGCGCCTGCCCCGGGCCACGCCGTGCAGCTCCATCGGCTCGACCAGCTGGTCGCCGATCCGGCGCACCGGGTTCAGGGCGTTCATCGCCCCCTGGAAGACCATCGCGACGCGGCGCCAGCGGATCGGGCGCAGGCCCTCCTCGCCGCCGGCGAGCACGTCCCGGCCGTCCAGCAGCACCCGCCCCGCCACGCTGGCCGACGCCGGGAGCAGCCCCATCACGGCCATGATCGCGGTCGTCTTGCCGCTCCCCGACTCCCCGACCAGCCCCATCCGCTCGCCGCGGTCGAGGGCGAACGAGACGCCGCGCACCGCGTGCACCTCGCCGCCGTCCGGCAGCTCGAACCAGACGTGCAGGTCCCGCACCTCAAGCAGCGGCATCGTCATCGACCTCTCGCGGGACCGGCGGGCGAACGCGGAAGCGCCGCCCGGACAGGTGTCCGACCCGCAGCCGGGGGTTCAGCGAGTCCTCGATCGACTGGCCGACCATCGTGCAGGCCAGCACCACGGCCGCCACGCACACGCCGGGCGGGACCACCGCCCACCAGGCATCGTTGAGCACCGCCGCGCCCCGGAACGAGTTCTGGATCAGCCGCCCCCACGAGACCAGCGTCGGGTCGCCGAGGCCTAGGAACGCGATGAAGGTCTCCGCGAAGATCGCGCTCGACACCAGCAGCACGGTGTTGGCGATCAGCAGCGGGGCCACCTGGGGCAGCACGTGCCGGGTGATCACGCGCGGGTGGCCGGCGCCCAGCGCCCGGGAGCGGGTCACGTACGGCCGGGCGCGCAGCGTCTTGACCTGCGCGCGGATCACCCGGGCGGTGTACGTCCAGTAGACCGCGCCGATGATCAGGACGACGTTGGTCAGCGTCCGCCCGAACAGCGCCGCGACCACGATCATGGTCGGCACCGTCGGGAGCACGATCACGTAGTCGGTGATCCGCATCAGCACGCCGTCCGTGCGCCCGCCGAAGTAGCCGGCGACCAGCCCGACCAGGCCGCCGACCGCCGCCGCCACCGCGGCCGCCGCGAAGCCGATGACCAGCGACACGCGGGTGCCGTCGAGGAGCAGCGACAGCATGTCCACGCCGCCGTCGTCGGTCCCGAGCGGGTGGGCCGGGCTCGGCGGCTCGTACACCGCGCCCGACCTGGCGGTGGTGCTGTAGGGGGCCAGCAGCGGGCCGAGCACGCCGGCCGCGACGAAGGCGACGACGATCACCAGCCCGACCCGCGGTTGGCGCCCGGCGCTCATGCGATCACCCGAGGGTCGAGCGCGGCGTAGAGGAGGTCGGCGGCCAGGTTGCTGAGGATCACCGTGACCGTCACGACCAGGAAGATGCCCTGGAGCACCGGCCAGTCCCGCTGGTCGATCGCGTGCACGGCGCGCAGCCCGACGCCGGGATACGAGAACACGTACTCGATCGTGATCGCGCCGCCGGCGATGAACCCGATCGACATGGCGACCGCCGTGACCTGCGGCAACATCGCGTTACGGAATGCGTGCCGCCAGACGATCCGCCGGTCCCGCATGCCCATGGCCCTGGCCGTGAGGACGTAGTCCTCTCCCAGGGTCTCCAGCATGGACGACCTGCTGATCATCGTGAACTCGCCGAAGATCACCAGCGCCAGCGTCGACACCGGCAGGATCATGTGGCGGAGGCGGTCGCCCACCACCTCCCACGTCGACGCGTCGGCGAGCACGCCGAGCATCGGGTCCACCGCGCCCGCCGCCGGCACGCCGAGCCAGCCGGCCACGAACAGCACCATCAGCAGCCCCAGCCACTGCGGGGGAAGCGCGTGGCACACCAGCGCGGTCCAGGTGGTGCCCCGGTCCACCGCGGTGCCGCGCCGCCAGGCCGCGAGGACACCGGTGCCGACGCCCAGCGCGACGGCCACGACCAGGCTCAGCGCCATCACCGGCACGGAGTTGAGCAGCGGCGGCCCGATCTCCTCCAGCACCGGGCGCCGCGAGTCCAGCGAGAGCCCGAGGTCGCCGTGGGCCAACCCGCTCAGGTAGATCCAGTACTGCTCCGGCAGCGGCCGGTCCAGGCCCAGGGCGTGGCGCTGGGACGCCCGGAACTCGGCGGAGCACTGGCCGCACTGCAGGGCGGTGACCGCATCGCCGGGGACGGCGCGGAAGAGCACGAAGTTGAGCGAGATCGCCATGACGATCGTGACCATCGCGAACGCCACCCGCCTGACGACGACGTCCGCGCGCCTCATCGCTCGCCGCCTCGGGGTGCCAGGAGCAGCCGCTCGGCGGTGCCGTGCTCGATCGCCGAGCGTGCCTCGGCGCTCACGCCGAGCCGATCCATGATCCCGATCGTCTGCTCGATGTAGTCCAGCCCGCCGCCGGGGCCGAACGGCGTGTCGCTGCCGAACAGGACCCGTTCGGCGCCGAAGAAGTCGAGGGCGCACCGCGCGGCGGCGGCCGATCCGGACACCGCGGTGTCGGCGTAGGCGCGTCGCAGGTCGGCGCGGACGGCCTCGGACAGCCGTCCTTCGAAGAACGGCACCATCGCGCCGCCGTGGTGGGCGATCACCACCGCGTCCGGAACCCGCCGGAACAGGCCGGCGTGCGCCAGCCGGGCCAGCGCGACAGTGGTCGCGTACGGCCAGCCGAAGGTTCGCCACAGCCCGTGCTCGGACTCCGCCTCGCCGGGGTAGTCGGGGATCGGCATCCGGGCCGGATGCAGCAGGCACGGCAGCCCGGCGGACAGCGCCGTCTCCAGCGTCGGCAGCACCGCCGGGTCGTCGAGCGGCCGGCCGTCCAGGTCGGTGTGGCACTGGAAGCCGACCAGCCCGAGGTCCGCGAAGCGCGCGATCTCCCGTTCGGTGGCGCGCGGGTCGCACAGCGGAAGCTGCCCGAACGCGCCGGGGAACCGCCGGGGATGGTCCGCGACCAGGCCGGCCAGCTCCTCGTTCAGCTCGGCGCACAGGTAGGGCAGGCGCGCGGCGTCGACGAGCGTCTCGGGCGGTGGGACGGCGACCGAGGCCACCTGCCGGTACCCGGGGAACCGGTCGATCATCTCCAGGCGGGCACCGACGTCGGTGAGCGCCCTGACGTCCTCCCGGTACGGGCTGTCCGTGGCCGCCACTCGCGCGGCGTACCGGGGCGGGTGAACGTGTGCGGCAACGTCGACGATCACGTTTCCTCCGCTTGCTGGTGAGCGGGTTGATCTAGGGTCGGGTCATCGAGTCGAGCAGTTCCGCCGCGGCCGCGATCCCGGTGTCGTCGATCTCGTGCGCGCCGCCGGGCCGAACCTCCAGCCGGACCCGCGCGCCCATCCCGGCCAGCGCCGAGGCGGTCTCCCGCACCCGGGCCAGCGGGACGTGGTCGTCGTTGTCACCGCAGGCCAGGAGCACGGGCGTGCCGTCCAGCCGGCCGGTGTGGTCGGGCGGTCCGATGAGCCCGCCGATCAGGCCGATCACGGCCCCGTAGCGGGCCGGGCGCCGAGCCAGGTACTCCAGCGCGAGGCAGGCACCCTGGGAGAACCCCACCAGGGCGGTCCGGCTTCGGGGCAGGCCGGCCCGGTCCACGCGTTCCACGACGTCGTCGACGGCCGCCAGCGCCGAGTCCAGCCACGGCTGGTTGCGCTCCAGGGGGTCCAGGAAGCTGTGCGGGTACCAGCTCCCGCCGGCGGCCGAGGGCGCCAGGAACCAGCGCGAGCGGCCGCCGAGGCGCGGCGCCAGCTCGGCGATGCGCTCCGGGCTGTCGTGGCGCCCGTGCAGGAGGATGACCGCGGCCGAGGCGCCCACCTCGCTCCCGAGCTCCAGCACGCGACCACTGCGGTGTGGCCCGTTTCCGGTGCCCATCCTCAGGCGTTGGGGTCGTGGATGGGCGGCAGCGTCCGCTCCAGCCGGCCCCGCCACGGCTCCAGGAAGACCGGGAGCTTGAACGACTGGCCGAGGAACTCCTCGGGCTCGTCCCGGGTGAAGCCCGGCACGTCGGTGGCGACCTCGCAGCGGACGCCGCCGGGCTCGCTGAAGTAGAGCGAGTGGAAGTAGGCGCGGTCGACGATCGGCGTCGCCTCGATCCGGTGCCGGCGCAGGTCCGCCGCGTGCGCGTAGAGCGTGTCGCGGTCGGGCGCGCGGAAGGCGATGTGGTGCACGGCCCCGACACCGATCCGGCCGCCTCGGTCGTCATCGTCGTCGTCGGTGCGCAGCAGGTCGATCCGGTCGGCCAGGCACCCGTCACCGGTCTCGAACCGCGTGCGGTCGCCCTCCTCGCCGACCCGGCGGTAGCCCAGCGCCTCGACCAGGAACCGGGCCGTGGCGGCGGTGTCGCGGTGAGCGATCGTGACACCCGAGAAGCCCCGCAGGTGCTCCTGCGCCGGCACCGGGGAGTTGGCCCACGGGTGCACCTGCGCCACGGACGCCCGGCCGACGATCTCGACGGACATGTCGTCCGGGTCCTTGAACGCCACCACCTCCTCGCCGAACCGGACCAGGCGCTCCACCTTGGTCCCGGCCCGCTCCAGCCGGTCGGTCCAGTAGCCCAGCGCGGCGGCCGGCGCGGCGAACGACGTGCCCACGACCAGCCCGGCGCCCTCCCGGCCACGCCGCTCCTCGGGCCAGGGGAAGAACGTCATCGCCGTGCCCGGCGCGGCCAGGCCGTCGCCGTAGTACGTGTGGTAGGTCTCCGGGTCGTCGAAGTTGACAGTCTTCTTCGCGAACCGAAGCCCCAGCAGCCCGCAGTAGAAGTCGATGTTGCGCTGTGCGTCGCCGCAGATAGCGGTCACGTGGTGCAGCCCGACGGTCTCCGTCATGGACGCCTCCGGTGGTCCTGTTGACGTCCTGAACGTATCCACTCGTGTATACGTTGTCAACAGACCGGCGAACCACGGCAAGATCCAGTCGCGCGGGTACGATGACGGCAAATCGAGGAGCCGCGGATGCCAGAGCAGCCCACCGCCGCGCTCAGCGCCGCGGTGCGTGAGCGCCGGGTCGACCTCGGTCGGACGCTGGCCGAGGTCGGGGCCGACGCCGGGGTGTCCGTCTCCTACCTCAGCCTGATCGAGCGCGGGCTGCGGCGCGCCCCCGCGGCCGTCGCCGGTCGCCTCGAGCTGGCGCTGGAGATGGATCCGGGCAGCCTGGCCGCGCTGGACGACGACGGCTCCGGCCACGCCGTGGAGCGGACGTACCGGTTGATCCGGCGCGCCATCCTGGACGGCGACCTGCGGCCCAACGAACGGATCCTCCAGGCCGAGCTGGCCGAACGGTTCGGCGTGAGCCGCACGCCGGTGCGCGAGTCCCTCCAGCGCCTGGAGGCGGAAGGCCTGGTCGACAGCAGCGTCGGGCGCGGCTGGAAGGTGCATGAGCACACGGCTCGCGAGGTGCGCGACATCTACGAGCTGCGCGCCGCGCTGGAGGGCTACGCCGCCCGCCTCGCCGCCGAGCGCGCCACCCGCGCCCAGTGCGATCGCATCCTCGAACTGGCGGGCGCCCGCGAGGGCGTGTCGTACGTCGAGGAGAACGAGGAGTTCCACGCCGCGGTCGCCCACGCCTCGGGCAACCAGATGCTGATCACCGCGATCGACCAGAACATCCAGCACCACTTCAACCGCCGGCTGGCCGGCCTCTACACGGCCCGCGACCGCACCCTCGCCCGCCGTGAGCACCACGCCATCGCGACGGCGATCGGGCGCTCGCATCCCGCGCGCGCCGAAGCGGTGAGCCGACGGCACGTGGCGCGCTCGCTCGAGCTGGTCCTGCGCGTTCAGTCCTGACCCGCTCGTTACCCGGCGCCGCTGTGCGCGGAGGAGCCGCCGAAGTAGAGGTCCGCGATCTCGGGGTTGTTCAGGACCTGCTCGGCGGGGCCGGTCAACCTGACCTGGCCGCCCTCCATGACGATGCCGTGGGTGGCCAGGCGCAGGCCGAACCGCACGTTCTGCTCGATCAACAGCACGGTTCGGCCGGCCTCGCTCATCCGGCGCACGCTCTCGTAGGCGCCCTGAAGGGCCTTCGGGTCGAGCCCGACGGACGGCTCGTCCAGCAGCACCATCCTTGGCTCCAGCATGAGGGCGCGGGCGAACTCCACCATCCGCCGCTGCCCGCCGGAGAGGTTGCCCGACCTGTCCTCTGCGCGCTCGGCGACGATGGGGAAGATCTCCTGGACCCGGGCGTAGTTCGTCCGGACCCGGGCCCGGTCGCGGCGCAGCGGGTACGCGCCCATCAGGACGTTCTCCCGCACCGTCATGTCCGGGAACAGGCCCTGCGACTGCGGGACCTGGACGACGCCGGCCTGGATGATCTTCGCGGGCGGCCTGCCCCCGATCGGCTCGCCGGCGAACAGCACCTGCCCCGCCCTCGGCGCGAGCAGCCCGCTGACCAGCCGCATCACCGTGGACTTGCCGGCACCGTTGGGCCCCACGATGCAGGCGATCGAGCCTTCCTCGACGGCGAGGTCCACGCCCCGCAGGACGTCGCCGCCGCCCCGGTATCCGGCGACGACGCCGCGCAGCTCCAGCAGTGGTGTCATGGCCGAGGGTGCCCCTGTCCCGTGAGCTCGTCACCGAGGTAGGCGTCCCGGACGAGCGGGTCGCGTTGGATCTCGGCGGGGGTACCAGACGCGAGGCACGAGCCTCGGGCCAGCACCAGCACGCGGTCGCTCAGCTCCAGGATGAACGGCATGTTGTGCTCCACGATGAGGAAGGTGATGCCCCGCTGGTTGAGGGCCAGGATCAGCCCGGCTATCCGCTCGACCAGGCGCGGGTTGATGCCGCCGGCGGGCTCGTCGAGGAGGACCAGCGTGGGGTCGAGCATCAGGACCTGCGCCAGCTCGACCAGCTTGCGCTGCCCGTAGGACAGCGAGCCGCAGGGTTGGTCGCGGAATCCGTGCAGGCCGACGAAGTCGAGCAGCTCCTCGGCGCGGTCGGCGCTCGTGACCGCGTGCGGCGAGTACGGCGCCACCACGTTCTCCAGGACCGTCAGGCGGGCGAACGACCGGGTGAGCTGGAACGTGCGGCCGAGGCCTCGGTGCGCGCGGGTCCACGGCGGAAGGCCGTCGATGCACTCTCCGGACAGCCACACGTGCCCGGCGTCGGCGCGCATCGTGCCGCCGATCAGGTTGAACGTGGTGGTCTTGCCGGAGCCGTTGGGGCCGATCAGCCCGGTGATCGAACCGTGCGGGACCTCGAACGAGCAGCCGTCCACCGCGCGCAGGCCGCCGAACGACCTGCGCAGCCCCTCGACGCGCAGCAGCGGCTCGCGAGCGTCGGGCTCGGCCCTCCGAGCGCGCACCACCAGCGCGCCGCCGCCCGGCTCGACGTCCGCCAGCCGCCGCCCGACCGCCGAGGCGGTGCCACGCGCCCGCCGCGCCCGCAGCCAGGCGCGCGCGCTGGGCAGCAGGCCGGTCGGCAGGAACAGCACGACGACGACCATGAGCCCGCCGACGATGAACAGCCGGGCGTTCCCGCCGCCGAACGTCTGGTTGCCGTAGTAGTCGATCAGCTCCAGCAGGAACGCCCCGAGCACCGGGCCGTACCGGGTGCCGGCCCCGCCGAGCAGCACCGCGAGCAACAGCTGGCCGCTCAGGACCAGGCTGAACGTGTCCACCGGGTCGACGAAGCCGGCGTAGTAGGCGTAGATCCCGCCGTCCAGGCCGAGCAGCATGGCGCTGAGCACGAACCCGACGATCTTGTACGCATGCGTGCCGATGCCGATCGTCGCGGCCTTGTCCTCGTCCTCGCGGATGGCCAGCAGGCCCATGCCCAGCCGCGTCCGCCGCAGCCGGGCGGACAGCAGCAGGGCGCCGGCGAGCAGCGCGAGCAGCGCATAGTGGAACGGCCAGTTCTGGAAGTCCCGGTCCCAGCCCAGCGTCGGGAGCGGCAACCCGGCCGGCCCGCCGGTGAGGTCCTGCCACTGGGTGGCGACGAACTGCACGAGCAGCAGGGCCACCATGGTCAGGACCACGAAGGCGTGCCCCCGGCCCCGCACCGCGACCGCGCCGACGAACAGGGCGTACCCCCCGGAGGCCAGCGCCGCGACCGGCAGCCAGAGGAACGGCGAGCCGCCGGCGTGCTCGGCGAGGACGGCCACGGTGTACGCGCCGACACCGAACGGCACCGCCTCGCCGAAGGAGTAGTAGCCGGCGTAGCCGCCCATGATGTTGACGGCCACCGCGCCGGCCGCCAGCACCAGGGACAGGATCACGATGTTCTGGTCCGCCTGGTTGGACACCACCAGCGGGAACACCGCGAGCAGCAGCCCGGCGGCGGCGACGGCCAGCCGGCGGGTCACGCCACGTCCTCGCGCAGCCGCGCGCCGAGCAGCCCGTGCGGCCGGGCCAGCAGCACCAGGAACACCACGACGTACGGCACCGCGGTGGTCCACACCAGGCCGACGTACCGGGAGGTCAGGCTCTCCGCGACGCCGAGCACCAGGCCGGCGATCACGGTGCCGCCGATGCTGCCCATGCCGCCGAGCACCACGATCGCCAGCAGCCGCACCAGCCACTGCGTCCCGGAGCCCGGGACGAACGAGAACAGCACGCCCACTATCGACCCGCCGGCCGCCGTGGCCGCGACGCCGAGGGCGAACGTCATGGCCGACACCCCACCGACGTCGACCCCGACCAGCTCGGCGCCCCGGGGGTTGGCCGAGGCGGCCCGGATGGCCCGGCCGGTCCAGGTGTGGCGCAGGAACGCCACCAGCGCGACCAGCAGCAGCACCGCCAACCCCACCCCGAACAGCTGCACCTTCGGCAGGAACAGCCCGCCGACGTGGTAGGAGTCGTCCACGTAGGACGGCCGGATCGACTTGGTGTTGTTGCCCCAGATCGTCCCCATCGAGGCCTCGACCAGCAGCGCGAGCCCGAACGGGAGCAGCACCGAGGCCCCGACGAACTCCTCGCGCACCGGCCGGATCAGCACGCTGTAGAGCGCCCAGCCGAGGCCGAACATCAGCGGGGTGGTGACGACCAGCGCGAGCAGCGGGTCGAGCCCGGTGGCCTGCCAGATCGTGTAGGTGAGGAACGCGGCGAGGATGAGCAGCGCGCCGTGCGCGAAGTTGATGATCCCCATCACGCCGTAGATCAGCGACAGGCCGCACCCGACGAGCGCGTAGGTGCCCCCGATGAGCAGGCCGAGCACGACGGCCTGGGCAAGGTCGGTCACCTCGGCCCCCGTTCAGCAGGCCCGCCAGCAAGCGCGGACGGTGGTGGTCTGGGCGAGCTCGGGCGGCAGGATGATCCGGGTGCGGCCGCCCTGCCACTGGCCGGTGGCCACCACGCCCTGGGAGATCCCCTTCGCATCCCAGGACAGCTTCCCGGCGACGGTGTCCACCGAGTTGGCCCGCAGCCAGTCGGCGAGCTTGCGCTGGTCCTTGACGCCCTCCTCGCCGACGGCGGTGAGCGCGGCGGTGAGGACCTGGCCGGCGGCGAAGGCGTAGGCGGCCAGGCCGGACGGGTCGGTGTGGTACAGCTCCCGGAAGGCGGCCACGAACGCGGGGTTGTCCCGGCTGTTCAGCTCGACGTTGTAGCCGGCCGGGTAGAACACGCCCTCGGCGTTGGCGGCGCCGATCGCCGCCGGGTACTCCTTCAGGAAGGCCGGCGCGTTGGTCTGGTAGAGGAACCTCGGCGTGGCTCCGGCCTTCATCAGCGCGCGGACCAGCGCCGTCTCGTCCTCGAACCCACCGGCGTCGATCACCACCTGGGCGCCGCTCTGCTTGACCTGGGCGGCGATCGGGTCGAAGTTCTGGGTGCCCATCGGGTAGGTCTCGTTGACCACGGTGGCCACCCCGGCGGCCTCCAGGATCGGCTTGATCGCCTCCACGGTGGTGCTGGTGAACGGGTCCTGGGTGAGTACGTAGGCCGCCGTCCTCGGACGCTGGTCGGCGGGCAGGTTGGCCAGGTAGCGGGCGAACGGCGTGCCGAACTCCCACGGTGCGGCCGGCTCGGTGTAGAACAGCAGCCGGTTGCCGCGCTCGAAGACCTGTCGCGCCCCGCCCGCCGGGTTCAGGTAGAGCTTCCGGTGGCGTTCGGCCACCGTGGAGGCCGGGATGGTCAGCCGGCTGGAGAAGGTGCCGACCACGAAGTCCGCGCGGTACCGCTCGATCAGCGCGTTGTAGTCGCTGATGACCGTGTTCTGGTCGTCGGCGTCGTCGAGGATCTTGAACGCGACCTGCCGGCCGAGGATGCCGCCGGAGGCGTTGATCACCTTCTCCCACGCCCGGTAGCCCTGCTCCACCGCGACGCCGGTCTGGGAGTCCGCGCCGGTCAGCGGCAGGGAGGTGCCGATGAGCAGCGGCGTGGTGGACCTGTCGGCCCCGGCGCCGCCGCACCCGGTGACCAGCGCGGCGACCAGCAACGCCGCCACCCCTCGGCCCAGGCGGGCCGCGCGGCCGCGCGTCATGGCCGGCTCCGGTTCGTGGTCGATGCCATCGGCAGGAAGTGGTCGTCGACCAGCCGCCCTGGGAGCGGGTCGGTGACCGAGGCGCTCACCGCGCCGGGGCCGCCCGCCTCCGCGCGCAGCCCGGCCACGGCGGCCAACGCGGCAGGGTCGACGCGCCCGTCCACCACCACGCCCTCGCGCGGCGAGGTCAGCACGGCGTGGAAGGCCTCGACGTCCGGGGCGCCCAGCCCGGTCTGCTCCGCGAGCAGGCGCAGCGCGGCCGAGCGGCCCTCGGGCGCGACCAGCTCAGCGGCGGCGGCGAGCCATCCGGCCAGGAAGGCCCTCGCCAGCTCGCCGTGCTCCTCCACCCAGCGCCCGGTGGCCGCGACGACCGTGCCCAGGAAGGGGCCGACCACGTCGGTCACCCGTGCCAGCCGGCGGCAGCCGGACGCGATCGCGGCGAGGTCGTGCCCGCCGTAGAGCAGCGTGGCGGTGAACGCGCCGTCGAGCAGCGCGGCCCGCCGGCGCGGTGTCCCGCCGACCGGTACCGCCCGGTAGTCGCGGTCGCGCTCCAGGCCGTGCGCGGCGAGCGTCCGGTACAGCGCGAACGCGAAACCCGACCGCACCGCGTCCACCCCGACCGTCCCGCCGCGCAGCCCGGCGATGTCGCCCACCCCGGGTGCGCCGACGACGGAGAGCCCGAGCCCCCTGTCCGCGGCGGCCAGGATCCGCACGTCGTGCACGCCGCCGAGCGGGTTGGCCGGGTCGAAGCGGTAGCCGAGCACGTTGTCCGGGCTGGTCAGCACGAGGTCGTAGCGCCCGGCGAGCAGGTCGCGGAACTGTTCGACCGACGAGCCGACCCGGGCCTGCTCTATGTCGAGGCCGCGCGCCGCGAAGTGCCCCGCGTCGGCGGCCAGCCGCGCGATCGGCGAGGGGCCGAACACCCCGAGGGTCAACCGTGTCGTGGCGCTCATCCGATCACCTCGCCCCGGCCAGGACGTGCCCGCGCGCGGCCGCCAGGTCGCGGCGCAGCCGGCCCTCGTCCACGCCCACCAGCCGGCCGCCGCGCTTGCGGAACTCCCCCGCCACCAGCACGGAGTCCACGTCGGCCGCCGACGCGTGGCACACCACGTGCGCGGCGAGGTCGCCGGCGCCGAGCCCGAACGGGGCGGTGGCCAGCAGCAGCACGTCGGCGTCCTTGCCCGGGATGAGGCTGCCGGCCCGGTCGCCGAGCCCGAGCGCGCGCGCCGCGTCGACGGTCGCCAGCCGGACCACGTCCCGGGCGGTGAGCGCCGGCACCCGGGGCGTGCGCACCGCGTCCCGGCCCTCCATCCGCTCGCGTTGCGCGTCGAACAACCGCTGGAGCTGGAACGCCAGCCGCAGCTGCACCAGCAGGTCCGCGTTCACCCCGCTCGGGATGTCCACGCCGAGCGTCACCGGCACGCCGTGCCGCAGCGCCCGGCCGGTCACCGGGTAGCGCCCGCTCATCCCCGCCTCGATCTCCGGCGTCACCGCGATCACGCCGCCGCGCGCGGCCAGCAACGCCAGCTGCTCCGGCCCCGCCGACTCCTGGTGCACCCAGACGATGTCCGGGCCGAGCAGGTCACGGCGGTGCAGCTCGTCGATGTCGCCGGGGTCCACGGAGTGCACGGTGGCGAGCACCCCCAGCTCGCGCGCGCAGGCCAGCTCGCGCGCCCCGGTCGGCGCGTCCACGTGGTCGATGTTGTTCAGCGCGATCGCCATCCGGACCAGGCCGTCGCCGGCGAGCGCGTCGGCGACCCTGGCGGCGTCGCGGACCCGCTGGTCATGGCCGGTGAACGCGCGGCGCGCCACCTCCGGGCGGTCCCGGAAGCTGTAGCCGAACAGCGCGCGCACGCCGGCGTCGCGCAGCGCGGCGACCGAGGCGTCGGCGTGCTCGGGCGAGTTGACCGAGTGGCAGAAGTCGACGACGGTCGTGGTGCCGTGGGAGAGCGCCTCGACCGCGCCGCCGTAGGTGGCGGCGTACATGTCCTCCGGGCGGTAGCGGCCGGCCAGCGGGTGCACCGTGGGGAAGTACTCCCCCGCCCAGCACTGCGCCGCCAGGCCGCGCAGCGGCACCTGCCACAGGTGCACGTGCGAGTCGATCAGCCCGGGCATGACCAGCGTGTTCGCCGCGTCGACCGTCTCGTCGGCCGGCACGTCCAGCTCGGCGGCGACCGCCGCGATGCGCCGGCCCTCGACGAGCACGTCGCCGCGCGGCAGGTCACCGAGCTCGGGGTCCATGGTCAGGACCGCCCCGCCCTTGATCAGTGTGCGACGCTCGGTCATCTCGCCTCACCCCTCGGCGATCAGCGGGCCGGACGGGACCGCGTGCAGGCACTCTGCGCCGCGATCGGTCACCACGGTGAGCGCGCCCAGCTGGATGCCCATCCGCTGGTCGGGCGTGATCGGGTTGGGCTGCAGCACCACGGCCATGCCGGCCGCGAACCTGGCGCCGCCGTCCTCGGGCGGGTGGTGGAACTCCTCGGGGTCGACGTACGGCGGGTGCAGCCCGAGCCCGAAGCCGTGCAGCAGGCTGTCGCAGATCGAGTAGCCGGCCGCCCGGATCGGCTCGGCGGCGGCGATCGCGTCGGCCACGCTCGCCCCGTCCCGGACGGCGCCGCGCATCCCCTGGAAGGCCGCGAGCGCGGCGTCGAACAGCCGCTGCCACTCCGGCGTCGGGTCGGCACCGACGAACACCGGCCACAGCACCTGCCCCGAGTACCCCCACGAGGACGCCGACAGCTCGCAGATGATCACATCGCCGCGCTCGATCCGACGGCCGGCCGCGCGCTGTGCCGGCACGATGCCGGACGGGTCGGCCATCGCCATCGACCGCAGGTAGGTGATGCCGACCTCGCCGCCGGCGCGCCGGTAGGCGAACTCCGCCCGCGCCACCAGCTCGTGTTCGGTCATTCCCACCCGGGTCTGCTCGGCGAGCGCGGCGAGCGCCAGGTCGGTCAGCGCGGCGGACTGGCGCAGCGCGGCGACCTCCTCGCCGGACTTGACCAGGAGCAGCTCGTCGAAGCCTGCGGTGACGTCGGTCAGCTCCAGCTCGGGCGCCAGCTCGCGCAGCGCCAGGTGGTGCAGGTACGGCATGCCGAAGCCGTAGGACGCGCGCCCGCCGACCAGCCCGACCCGACGCGCCCCGGCCGCGCGCAGCGCCGCCACCACCTTCTCCCACGGCCGGTAACCGCCCCACTCGGCCGGCACCGCGCTGCGCTCGCGGGCGTTCGGCAGGTGGTTGAGAAAGGCCACGAACAGGGTGGGCTCGCCGTCACGCGGCACCACCAGGTGCGCGCCGTGCGGGTCCCGGTGGTTGGACAACCAGCACAGGTCGGCGTTCTGCGAACCGGCGCCGTAGACCAGCAGCGCGTCCAGGTCGTCGCCGGCCATGAAGTCCCGGGCCGCGCCGAGCCGCCGCCGCATCTCCGCCTCGGTGAACCGCCCGGTCACCGAAGCTCTCCGCCCGGGAGGCTCATCCGAATAGCAATCGATTGCACAGCCGGGAGTGTGGCACAGTCGATTTGCTTGGACAATCCCCTAGTTTCAACCGAGATCATCGCCTACGGGGCGTTCTACCGCGAATTTCGTTGTAACGACCGGAACGATCTGGCCAACCCGACCAGCGGCCTCGGTCGCGGCCAGGTGCTCGCATGTGACCTCGAAGCTCAGGAGCTCGTACGACCACCACCAGCGACGAGACCCTGCTCCCCGCGACAGCCCCTGGTCGACCGGACTCCTTCGCGCCAGCCCCTCGACAGCAACGAGACGGCCCGACAGTCGGACGAGAGCCAAACGATTGCAGCCCAGGCCCGCCCATCCGCGACAGCCGACGCCCTGGCCACAACCCGTGAGTGGATAGAGGTGCTATGGCACCTCTATCCACTCACGGGTCTTGACCTGCGGAGATAGCGCGGCAACTCGGCGGACGGGCACTTGAGCGGCGACGTGGGGCGTGGGCACGGCGATCAGAGCACCGGCAATCCGCACTGAATCGCATGGTTCGGGGGCGATGCGTCGTCGATTCCGTTGCAAGCACTCCCATCATCCACGGAATCGCTTTGTCGGTCTTGATCGTCCGCCTTGACAGTGGCCGCCTCAGGCCAAATACTGCAAACGTTTGTTGTTTCCACGACGAGGTGGAGGTGGGGCGCGTGGTTGGCTCCGAGCGTCGGGGTGACGTGTGCGCTGTGTCCGCGACCGAGCTGGCCGCCGCGATCCGCGCGCGGGAGCTCTCCCCGGTGGAGGCGACGGAGGCGGTGCTCGACCGGATCGCGGCGCTCGACCCCGAGCTGAACGCGTTCTGCACGGTGACCGCCGAGACCGCCCGCCACCGAGCCCGGGAGGCCGAGCGGCAGGTGCTGCGCGGCGACCCCCTCGGCCCGCTGCACGGTGTGCCCTACTCGCTGAAGGACCTCACCCCCACCAAGGGCATCCGCACGACGTTCGGCTCGCGCCTCACCGAGCACCACGTGCCGACGGAGGACGCGCTGGTCGCCCGCCGGATGGCCGAGTCGGGCGGCGTGCTGGTGGGCAAGACCAACACGCCGGAAGGCGGCTGCAAGGCGGTCACCGACAACCCGGTCTTCGGCCCGACCCGCAACCCGTGGCACACCGGCCGCACCCCTGGCGGGTCCAGCGGGGGCGCGGCCGCAGCGGTCGCGGCCGGGATGGCGCCGCTGGCCGAGGGCAGCGACTTCGCCGGGTCGATCCGGATTCCGGCCGCGTTCTGCGGCCTGGTCGGGTTCAAGCCGTCCGACGGGCGGATCCCCACGGCGCCCAACCCGATGCTGTGGCACCCGATCACCTACTGCAACGGCCCGATCACCAGGTCGGTCGCGGACGCCGCCCTGATGCTGCAGGTCCTGGCCGGACCCGACGACGCCGACCCGCGTTCGCTGCCGGACACCGGGGAGGACTTCCCCTCGGTGGTGGCCGCCGAGCGGCCGGTCACCGGCTGGCGGGTGGGCTGGCTGGGCAACCTGGGGTTCGTCCCGGTCGAGGCGGAGGTGACGCGGGCCTGCCGGCGCGCGCTGGGAGTGCTCGGCGAGCTGGGCTGCGAGCTGGAGGACGTCGAGCCGGCGAACGCCGACTTCAGCGCGGCCGTCGAGGCATACGTCCTGCTCAACGCCAACCGGCGGGCCGCGCTGATGGAACCGCACCTGCCGGAGCGCGAGCGGGACGTGGACCCGCTGATGATCTGGCGCGTCGAGCACTCACGGGCCAGGACGGCGACCGACGCGGCGCGCGCCGAGATGGTCCAGTCCGCCGTCTACCAGCGGGTTCGCCGACTGTTCGAGCGCTACGACCTGCTGGCGCTGCCCACCACGCCGTGCCCGCCGTTCGAGATCGGCGTCGACTACCCGGCCGAGATCGCCGGGGTGCCGCTCGCCTCGCAGTTCGACCTGATCCCGCTGACCTACCTGTTCAACATGACCGGGCACCCGGCCGTGTCGCTCCCGGCCGGGCCGACCGAGGACGGGCTGCCGGTCGGCCTGCAGCTCGTCGGCCGGTGGCGGGGCGACGCCGACCTGCTGCGCGCGGCCGGCGCCTACGAGCGGGCGGCGCCGTGGGCCGATCGCTGGCCGCCGCTGGTCCCGGCCTCCGGGGTCAGGGCGTGAACGGGCGTTACTGGGACGCGGGCGTCGACCGCGACCACGTGATCGCCGTCGCGCTGGGCGAGCGGCCGGCGGACCTGGTGATCCGGGGCGGGCGGTTGGTGGACGTGCACACCGGCGAGATCTACCCGGCCGGGGTCGCGGTGGCCGGCGGCCGGATCGCCTCGGTCGGCGAGGTGGAGCACCTGCTCGGCCCGGACACCACGGTGGTGGACGCCGCCGGCCGGTACCTGGTGCCGGGTTTCGTGGACAGCCACGTGCACATCGGGGCGTCCGCGCTGGCCATGACCGAGTTCGCCCGCCTGGTGGTGCCGCTGGGCACCGCCGCCGTGGTGACCGACTTCTACGAGCCCGCGACGATGGCCGGCGTCGCCGCCATGCGGTTCCTGCTCGACGAGACCGCCCGCACCCCGCTGCGGGTGTTCCTCTCGCCGTTCTGCCCCGCCTTCGGCGCCCCGCGCGACCTGGAGCGGATCGACCCGGACGAGTTCGCCGAGGTGCTGGACTGGCCGGAGTGCGTCGAGGTCCGCGAGTGGTACCTGTCCCGCGAGCATCGCGGCGACCCGGCCGAGCGCCGGATCGGGCGGCTCGCCAGGGAGAAGGGCGTGATCCTCTCCGGGCATCTGGCCGGCCTGTCCGGCCCGCCGCTGCGGGCCTGCGTCGCCGCCGGCATCCGCTCCGACCACGAGGCGCGCACCGCGGCCGAGGCGATCGAACGCGCCCGCCTGGGTGTGGCCGTGCAGATGCGCTGGTCGTCGGGCATCCGCGAGGACATGGCCGAGCTGCTCACCGCGATCACCCGGCACCGCCTGGACAGCCGGCTGTTCATGTTCAGCACCGACGAGGAGGACGTGGACGAGATCGCCGACCTCGGCCACCTCGACCACCGGGTGCGGGCCGCGGTGGCGGCCGGGGTGGCGCCGGTGGACGCGATCCGGATGGCCTCGCTCAACGCCGCCACCTTCCTCGGCGTGGCCGGCGAGCTGGGCAGCGTCACCCCCGGCCGGCTGGCCTTCGTCAACCTGGTCGAGGACCTGGCCGACATGAGGGTGAGCGCGGTGGTCGCCGGGCCGAGGGTGGTCGGCGAGCACGGCCGCTACGTCGCCGACCTGCCCTCGGAGGTGACCTACCCGGCGGACTTCCACGACACCGTGCGGGTCGGGCGTGAGCTGGCGACCGCCGACTTCGCGGTCGCCGCTCCCGACGGGCGCGCCACGGTGACCGTCCGCGCGATCGGGCTCGGCGCCGGCTCGCCGCGCTGGAAGGAACGCCTCCTCGACATGCCGGTGGTCGGCGGCGCGGTGCCGGCCGACCCCGGCCGGGACGTCGCGAAGGTCGCGGTGATCGAACGGCACCGCGCGACCGGCCGGAGCGCGGTCGGCTTCCTGCAGGGCTTCGGCATGCGCCGGGGCGCGTTCGGCTCGTCGTTCAACCCGGTCGCGCTGAACATCGGCGTGGTCGGAGCGGACGACGCCGACATGGCGCTGGTGGCCAACCGCATCAGCGAGCTGGGCGGCGGGTTCGTCGCCGCGCTGGACGGCCGCGTGCTGGCCGAGGCGCCGCTGCCGATCCTGGGCTTCCTCAGCGCCGCGCCCGCGCCGGAGGTGGCGGCGGCGTTCCGGGCGGTGCGGTCCGCGATCGCCGACCGGCTCGGCTGCGCCCTGCCCGGCCTGTACACCACGTTCGGCTTCCTGCTGCTGCCGGTCGGGCCCGGGCTGCACATCGTGGCCGACGGCCTGGTCCGGGTGGACTACGGCGAGGACACGGTCCGCACGCCGCTGCCCGTGCTCGTGGGCTGACCTCGAAGGGCGGTGAGGCATGAGAGCCATCACGGCGACCACGGCGTTGTCGCTGGCGCTCGCGCTGGTGCTGGCCGGCTGCGGCATCGGCGGCAGCGACAGCGGCGGGGGCGGCGGCTGGGACCGAAACGAGATCACCATCGGCACCTCGCTGCCGCTGACCGGTGAGGACGCGCAGCTCGGCGTGGCGGTCCGACGCGGCTACGACGCCTGGGTCAAGGTGGTCAACGAGCAGGGCGGGCTGCTCGGTCGCCGGGTCACGTTGAAGGTGCTCGACGACGCCAGCAACCAGAACACCGTGATCAGCGACTTCAACGCGCTGATCGGCACGGAGAAGGTCGACTTCGTGATCGGCACCTTCTCCACCCGCCTCGCGCTGCCCGCGCTGTCCATCACCGAGCGCAACAGGCTGCTCTACCTCGATCCGGCCGGCGCCGCGCCGGAGGTCTTCGACCGCCGCTCGCCGACGTACTTCTACACCGAGCCGGCGCCGCCGTGGGACTTCGGCGTCCCGTTCGCCAGGCACGTCGCCGCCATGCCCCCGGACCGGCGGCCGGCCACCGTCGGGTACGTCCTCACCGAGGACCCGTTCACCGCCAGCACCGTCAACGGGATGAGAACCATCCTCTCCGAGGCCGGCGTGCGGACCGTGCTGACCGCCACCTACCCGTTCGGCGAGCGCAACTTCGACCCGATCGCCAACCGGGTCAAGCAGAGCGGCGCCGAGCTGGTGGTCTCCGCCGGCGGCTTCGCCGACGAGGTGTCCCTGCTGCGCGCCATGCTCAAGGCGGGCGCCGCGCCGAGGATGCTCTACCAGACGAACGCGCCGGGCGAGCTCGCCGAGTACGCGGCCGGCGTCGGCGCCGAGAACGCCGACGGCGTCTTCTACCCCGCCGGCTACACCCCGACCCTGGCCAGCGAGGGCAACGCGGCGTTCGTCAAGGCCTACCAGGAGCTGTTCGGAGACCGGCCGGGCGGGTTGTCGGCGTTCGCGTTCGCCGCCGGCCAGATCCTGCGCGCCGCGCTGACCGCCGTCGGCGAGAAGGGCATCAAAGACCAGCTCGCACTGGCCGACTGGCTGCACGCGAACAAGGTGAACACCGTGCTCGGCGCGCTGTCCTGGGACGCGCGGGGGGCGTCCCAGGGCACCTTCGCCACCGGGCAGTGGCAGCGCGGTGCGCCCCAGATCGTGCTGCCCAGGGACCTGGCGACCACCCAGACGATCCTGGACTGCTGGCGGTGCGGGCGATGAGCGCGCGCCGGGCGGTGAGCGCGCTGGTCCTCTCGGCGGCGCTGGCCCTCACCGGCTGCGGCCTGGCCGGCACTCAGAACGGCGACGGCGCCGGCCGCCCGATCATGATCGGCACCTCCCTGCCGCTGACCGGCCAGGACTCCCAGACCGGCGTCGCCGTGCAGCGCGGCTACCAGGTGTGGGAGCGGATGGTCAACGAGCGCGGCGGGATCCTGGGCCGCCGCGTCGAGCTGAAGATCCTCGACGACGCCAGCAACCAGAACACGGTGATCAGCGACTTCAACGCGCTGCTCGGCGGCTACAACGTGGACTTCCTGATCGGCACGTTCTCCACCCGGCTGACGGTCCCGGCGCTGTCGGTGGCCGAGCGCGGGCGCAAGCTCTACCTCGACCCGGCCGGCGCCGCGCCGGAGATCTTCGACCGCCGCTCGCCGATGTACTTCTACACCGAGCCGGCGCCGTCCTGGAACTTCGGCGTGGCCTTCGCCAGACACGTCGCCGGCCTGCCGCCGGCCGAGCGCCCGGCCTCGGTCGCCTACGTCCTCACCAAGGACCCGTTCACCAGCTCGACGGTGACCGGCATGCGCACCCTGCTGGAGCAGGCCGGGGTCCGCACCGCGCTGAGCGCGACCTACCAGTTCGGCGAGCGGAACTTCGACCCGATCGCCAGCCAGGTCAAGGACAGCGGCGCGCAGCTGGTGGTCAACGCGGGCGGTTTCGAGGACGAGACCGGGTTCCTGCGGGCGCTGCTCAAGGCCGGCGCCACCCCCCGGCTGCTCTACCAGAGCAGCTCGCCGGTGTACCCGAAGGAGTACCCCGAGGCGGTCGGCGCCGCCAACACCGAGGGCGTGTTCTACCCCGCCGGCTACAGCCCGAACCTGAACAGCCGGGACAACGCCGAGTTCGTCCAGCGGTTCCGCTCGGAGTTCGGCACCGACCCCGGCCGGCTGTCCGCCGGCGCCTACGCGGCTGGCCAGGTGCTCGCGGCGGCGCTGGCCGCGGTCGGCGCCCGCGGCATCGCCGACCAGCGGGCGTTGGCCGACTGGCTGCACGCCACCTCGGTGGAGACCGTCATCGGCCCGCTGTCCTGGGACGCGACCGGCGCCCCGCTCAGCGAGTTCGCCATCGGCCAGTGGCAGCACGGCGTGCCGAAGGTGGTGCTGCCGGCACGGCTGGCCACCAGCGACCGGATCCTCACCTGCTGGCGGTCGTGTTGACCGCGCTGACCCAGGCCGTGGTGCTGGGCCTGCTCATCGGCAGCACCTACGCGCTGGCCGGCGCCGGCCTCTCGCTCATCTACGGCGTCATGCAGGTGATCAACTTCGCCCATGGCGCGCTGCTCATCCTCGCCGCGTTCCTCACCTACTCGGTCTGGGACCGGACCGGGCTAGACCCGCTGGTGGCGCTGGTCGTCACCACCCCGCTGATGTTCGGCCTCGGCTGGCTGCTCTACGCGACGGTGATCCGCCCGGTGCGGGCGGACTACGTCGGCGCGGCGATCCTGCTGCCGTTCGGGCTCGGCCTGCTCATCGAGGCCGGCATGGGCTTCGCGTGGGGGAACAACGCGCGCAGCATCCGCCCCGCCTACGCCGACGAGTCCTTCCACCTCGGCCCCCTCTTCGTCCCGTTCGTGCAGGCCGTCGGGCTGGTGCTGGCGCTGGTGCTGCTCACCGCGCTGGTCGCGTTCCTGCGGCGCACCTGGACCGGCCGGGCGATCCGCGCCTCGGCGGCCAACCCGCAGGGCGCCGCGCTGGTCGGCATCAACGTCGGTGCGATCGCCTCGGTCGCCTTCGCCACCGGGGTGGCCGCCACCGCCGCCGGCGGGTCGATCATCGGCGTGCTGTACCCGTTCGTGCCCGGCTCGGGCACGGCGTGGCTGGCCCGGCTGCTCGCGATAGTGGTGCTGGGCGGCATGGGCAACCTCGCCGGCACCGTGCTGGCCGGCCTCGCACTGGGCGTGGCGGAGAGCCTGACCTCGCACTACATCGGGGTGGACTGGACCACCTCGGTGCCCTACCTCGCGGTGTTCGCGGTGCTGCTGCTGCGCCCACAGGGCCTGCTCGGCACCCGGCTGCGCCAGGACGTCCCGTGACGGCGCGCGTGCGGCGGCTGGCGGTGCTGGCCGGCGCGGTGCTGCTCGGCGGCGTCCCGCTGTTCACCGCGAACCAGGCGCACCAGAACCTGGTGATCCTGTCCATGGTGCTGGCGGTGAGCGCCGTCGCGGTCAACATCATGGGCGGCTACGGCGGCTACTTCTCGTTCGGCGAGGCGGTGCCGTTCGGGGTGGGCGCCTACACGGCGGCCATCCTCGCCAGGCACACCGGGCTCTCGCCGTTCGTGTGGCTGCCGGCCGCCGCGCTCGCCTCGGCGGTGTACGCACTGTTCGTCGGGGCGGTCGCGGCGCGCGGGCGCGGGCACACCTTCGTCATCCTCACCATGACCGCGTTGCTGCTGGTCCAGTTCGTCGCCACCCAGGCCACCCCGCTGACCAACGGCCCGGCGGGGCTGCCGCTGCCCACCCCGGGCTGGAGCCCTGCCTACCTGAACTGGCCGTTCCACTTCGCGCTGTTCGCGCTGCTGGTCGCGGCGCTGCTGCTGTCCGCGCGGGTGCGCCGGACCAAGCTGGGGCTGGGGCTGTTCGCGATCCGCGACGACGAGGACAAGGCCGCCACCATCGGGGTGAACACCCGCGTCTACAAGGTAGTGGGCTTCGCGATGGGCGCGGCGGTGCTCGGGCTGGCCGGCGGGGTCTACGCGTACTACGCCGCGTTCATCGACCCGGTGTACGTGTTCAGCGTCCTGCTCAGCGGCCAGATGCTGCTCGCCATGCTGCTGGGCGGCACCGGCACGCTGTTCGGGCCGGTGATCGGCGCGTTCGTGCTGCAGTTCCTGGACTACTACGGCAACCTCACGCTCGGCGGCGGCAACGTGCGGCTGCTCATCGTCGGCGGCCTGCTGGTCGCGGTGACGCTGTTCTTCCCCCGGGGACTGCTGCCCACTGTCGAGGGCTTCGCCAGGGGCCGGGGCGGCGGCCCGGTTCCCGGAGGAGGCGGCGAGCCGGCGCGGCCCGGGCGCGTGACCGGCGTGCGCGAGCGGGTCGCGCCACCGCCGGATCGGCCGATGCTGCAGGTGCGCGGGCTGCGCAGGGGCTTCGGCGGCGTGCGGGCCGTGGACGGCTGCTCGTTCGCGGTGGCCGCCGGCTCGATCACCGCGCTGATCGGCCCCAACGGCTCCGGCAAGACCACCACGTTCAACCTGGTCGGCGGCACCATGCGGGCCGACGGCGGCGAGGTGTGGCTGGACGGCGAGCGGGTGGACCGGCTGCCCGCCTGGTCGCGGGCGCACCGGGGGCTGGCCCGCACCTTCCAGACCACCCGGCTGTTCGGCCGGATGAGCGTGCTGGAGAACGTGGTGACGCCGCTGCGCGCGTTCTCCTGGCGCGGGCTGGGCGCGGTCGCGGTGAGCGGCCCGGAGGCCCGCCGCGCCGGCGAGCTGCTCGACCTGGTGGGCATGGGCGCGCTGCGCGACCAGCCGGCCGCCGCGCTGTCCTACGGCCAGCGCAAACTGGTCGAGCTGGCGCAGGTGCTCATCCTGGAGCCGAAGCTGATCCTGCTGGACGAGCCGGCCGGGGGCATCAACCCCCGGCTCATCGAGCGGATGGGCGAGCTGATCGTGGAGCTGAACCGCGCGGGCCACACCTTCCTCGTGGTGGAGCACAACATGCCGTTCGTGCTGGGCCTGTCCGACCGGGTGCTGGTGCTCTCCCGGGGGCGGTGCATCGCCGAGGGCTCACCGGAGAAGATCCAGCGCGACCCGCTGGTGCTCGACGCCTACCTGGGGGCGGACTTCGTGGCGCGACCCGCATCGGTCGGAAAGCAACCAACAGGAGAGCGCCTTCGCAGCCCCGCCGGCGAGTGAGGCGCAGACACCGCGGAAACCCACGGCTAGGGAGGACGGATGGCACCGACCCGATCCAACGCGCACGTGCTCGCCGAGGTCGCCGGCCGCCGGCACGCCGGCGAGGTGGCCGCCGGGCATCGGCCCGCCGACACGGTGCTGCGCGGCGGCCGCGTCGTCGACGTGTTCAACCGGCGGATCGCGGCCGCCGACGTGGCGATCGGCGGCGAGCGGATCGCGGCGGTGGGCGACGTGTCGTACACCGTGGGCGAGGCGACCGAGATGCACGACTGCGCCGGGCTGTTCGTGCTGCCCGGTTTCGTCGAGCCGCACCTGCACGTGGGCAGCTCGCAACTGACCGTCGAGCGGCTGGCCGAGGTGCTGGTGCCGCGCGGCACCGTCGCCTACAGCACCTGCTTCTACGAGCCCGCCGTGATCGCCGGCGCCGCCGCCGTCGACCTGCTCATCGACCGCTCCGCCGGCACCGGCCTCGACCTGCTGCTCTCCCCGTTCCTCGCAGCGGTACGTACCGGGGCCGCCACGACCGACGACGTACTGCGCTGGGTGGCCGACGACAGGTGCGTGGAGATCCGGGAGTGGAGCTGGACGGTCGGGCTGGACGGGGGTCCCGGCGAGGTCTACGCCGAGGCACTGCGCCGCGGCCGGGTGGTCGCCGGCCACCTGGAGGGGTTGGACACCAGGCTGGTGCAGGCCTCGGCCGCGCTGGGCTGCCGCTCGGACCACGAGACGGCCACCGCCGAGGAGGCACTGCAGCGCGCGCGGGCCGGCGTGGTGGTGCAGATCAGGGAGGGCTCGGCGGCCCGCGACCTGCGCGCGGTGGCCCGCGCGGTGACCGAGCACGGCGCCGACCCGGCCTGCTTCGCGCTGTGCACGGACGAGCAGGAGCTGGCGTCCCTGGTCGAGGACGGCCACCTGGACCACAAGCTGCGGCTGGCCGTGCGGCAGGGCATCGCGCCGCTGGACGCGGTGCGGATGGCCACCCTGAACTCGGCGCGAAGCATGGGCGTGGACGGCGACTACGGCGCGGTCGCGCCCGGCCGGTTCGCCTCGCTGGCGCTGGTCGAGGACCTCGGCGACTGGCGGGTGCGGCGGGTCTACGCGCGCGGCCGGCTGGCCGCCGAGGACCACCACTACCTGCTCGCCGCCGACCCGCCCGGCTACCCGCCCGAGTGGTCGGACACCATCGCGGTGGCCGGCCCGCTGAGCGCGTCCGACTTCCTCCTCGCCCCGGCCGGCGCCACGCTGCGGGTGATCGGCTTCCGGTCCGGCTCGCTGCTCACCGAGGAGCTGCACGAGGACGTGCGCCTCGACGCCGGCCGGTTGGCGCCGGGCCAGGGGCTGGCCAAGGTCGCGGTGATCGACCGCCACCAGCGCTCCGGCCGGATCGGGCTGGCCGTCGCCCTCGGCCTCGACATCGCCCACGGCGCGTTCGCGGCCACCGTCAACCCCGGCACGTCGAACCTCATGGTGGCCGGCGTCGACGAACACGACATGGCACGGGCCGCCAACCGCGTGATCGAGCTCGGCGGCGGCATCGTGGTGGCCCGCGACGGCGAGGTACGGGCCGAGGCCGCGCTGCCGCTGCTCGGCATCTTCTCCGACGAGCCCTCGCGGCGGGTGGCGGCGGCGTGCGTGCGGGTCGACCGGGCGCTGCGCGAGGACCTCGGCTGCCCGCACCCAGGGGTGCTCACCACCGTCGGCTTCGGCTGCCTGGCCTCGGCCATCCCCAGGCTCAAGGTGTGCGACAGCGGCCTGATGCGGGTCACCCGAGGAGCGGCGCCCGAGCCGGTCGGGCTCGACGTGGACTAGAAGGGAAACGTCAGTGGGAACCAAGCGGATCGTGCCCGTCGACGGGCTGGAGGACCCGAGCGAGTACGGCTACTCACAGTGCGTGGTGGTGGGCCGTCAGGTGTTCCTGGCCGGGCAGTGCGGCCTGGGCACCGACCACGAGGTGGTCTCGCTCGACTTCGCCGAGCAGTGCCGCGCGGCCCTCGACCGGGTCCGGCTCGGGGTCGAGGCGGCCGGCGGCACCCTCGACGACATCGTCACCATGACCGTGTTCATCACCGACGTCCGCCACGGCCGCGTCTTCACCGGCATCCGCCGCGAGTACTTCGGCGACCGCTTCCCGGCCAGCGCCCTGATCGGCGTGTCCAGCCTGATGCCGCCCGGCGCCATGATCGAGATCCAGGCCACCGCCGTGCTCCCCGGACCCTAGAGCCGGCCGCCGCCCGCGCTGTCGCCGGACAGCCGCTGCGCCAGGTACACCGGGACCGTCGACACCACGACAAGCACCGCGGCCACCACGTTCACGATCGGGGCCTGGTTCGGCCGGAACAGGTTGTTCAGGATCCAGATCGGCAGCGTCTCCAGCCCGGTGCCCAGGGTGAACGTGGTCACGATGATCTCGTCGAAGGACAGCGCGAACGCCAGCAACCCGCCGGCGAGCAGCGCCGAGCGCAGCAGCGGGAAGGTCACCAGCCGGAACGTGGTGAACCCGTCCGCGCCGAGGTCGGCGGACGCCTCGTCCAGGTTCCCGCCCATCCGGCGCAGCCTGGCCACCACGTTGTTGAACACCACCACTATGCAGAACGTGGCGTGCGCGACGATCGCGGTGAACAGCCCGAGGCCCACCCCGAGCACGGTGCGGAAGGCGTTGTTCAGCGCGATGCCGGTGACGATGCCGGGCAGCGCGATCGGCAGCACCAGCAGCAGCGACACCGCGTCCCGGCCGAAGAACCGATAACGCCGCAGCGCGAACGCCGCCATCGTGCCGAGCACCAGCGCGATGGCCGTGGCGGCCAGCCCGGCCCGCACGCTGGTCCACAGCGCGGCCAGCACGCCGGCGTTCCCCGCGGCGCGGACCCACCACTGCGCGGTCAGCGTGGACGGCGGCCAGCCGAACGTGGCGTCCGCGTTGAACGAGTTCAGCAGCACCAGCAGCAGCGGGAAGTAGATCACCGCGAGCCCGGCCGCCAGCGCGCCGTAGAGCACCCACCGCGACGTCCGCACGACGACCTCCTTTACAGATTGTCCAACGCGCCCGTGCGCCTGGCGGCGGCCAGGTAACCGATCATGATCACCACCGGGACCAGGGCGACGGTGGCCGCGAACGGCAGGTTGTTGGCCGCGCCGATGTTGCTGTAGACGACGTTGCCCAGCATCTGGCTGGTGCCGCCGACGATCTGCACGGTGATGTAGTCGCCCAGCGACAGCGAGAACGTGAAGATCGACCCGGCCACCACGGCGGGCATGGTCAGCGGCAGGATCACCGTGCGGAACGCCCGCAACGGCTTCGCGCCCAGGTCCCCGGCCGCGTCCACCAGCGAGCCGGGCAGCCGCTCCAGGCCGGCGAAGATGGGCAGGATCATGTACGGCAGCCACAGGTAGGACAGCGTGATCACGGTGGCCGCCAGCCCGTAGCCCGGGGTGTCCAGCCCGAACGGGCTCAGCAGCCAGTGCAGCACCCCCTGCCCGGACAGCATCGCCCGCCAGGCATAGGCCTTCACCAGGTACGACGCCCACAGCGGGGTCAGCACCGCGATCACCAGCACCCGCCGCGCCGCCGGTGGCACCACCCGGGCCATGCAGAACGCCATCGGGAACGCGATCACCGCGTCCACCACCGTGACCACCGCCGCGATGCCCACCGTGCGCAGCGTGATCGTCCGATAGACCGAGTCGGTCACCAACGCCCGGAAGTTCTCCAGGGTCAGCTCCGGCACCACCAGCCCGGTGAACGTGTCGGTCCGCCAGAACGCCGTGACGAACAGCGCGCCCAGCGAGCCCAGGTAGGCCAGCCCCAGCCAGGCCAGCGGCCCGGACAACAACACCCCCAGCCGTACCCCCGGCCGCCGCCGCAGGAACCGCGACACCGGGTAGGACAGGGCCATCGTCAGCCCTTGATCTCGGTCCAGGCCCGCGTCCACTGGCCGTAGTCGGTGCACCTGGTGTCGCTGCGCCCGTCCAGGCACTGCTCGATCGGCGTGGTCCAGTACTGGATCTTCGAGGCGAACGCCGCGTCGCCGGCGTGGTAGGTGTCGCAGAACCCCTTGTCGGTGGTCTGGGCGCACGCCTTGGAGTTCGCCGGCGCCTCGCCGAAGTACTCCGCGACCTCGGCGTTCGTCTTCGGGCTGACGATGTGGTTGAGCCACAGGTAGCCGCAGGTCTTGTGCGGCGAGCGGGCGGCCAGCATCCAGGTGTCCGACCAGCCGGTGGCGCCCTCGGACGGGATGGCGGCGTCCAGCGGGGTGCCCTCGGCCTTGGTCACGTTCACCGTGACCTGCCATCCGGTGCCGACCACCGCGTCGGCGTTCTTGAGCGCCTGGCTCTCCTTCAGGTAGTCCGACCAGTACTCGCCGACCATCGGCCGCTGCCGCTTGAGCAGGTCCACCGCGGCCTGGAACTGCGCCTGGTCCAGCGCGTACGGGTTCTTGATGCCGAGCTGGGGCTGGTGGGCCATCAGGTACAGCGCGGCGTCGGCGATGTAGATCGGCGAGTCGTAGGCGACGATCTTGCCGTGGTAGGGCGAGCCGGGTTCGAACATGACCGACCAGGAGGTCGGGGCCGGGGTCACCTTGTCGGTGCGCCAGGTCAGCAGGTTCGCGCCCCAGCCGTGCGGGATGCCGTAGGCCACCCCGTTCACGCTGTTCCAGGACCTGTTCTTGAGGAACTCGAAGGTGTCGGCGTAGTTGGGCACCAGCGCGGTGTTGACCGGCTCCACGTCGCCGGAGGCGATCAGGCGCAGCGAGGCGTCGCCGGACGCGGACACCACGTCGTACTGGCCGGTCTTCATCAGCGTGACCGCCTCGTCCGAGGTGCCGAACGTCTTGACGTTGACCTTGCAGCCGGTCTGCTGCTCGAACGGGGCCACCCAGTTCACCTTGGGGTCGTTGCCGCCGTTCTCCGCGTAGCCGGGCCAGGCCAGGACGGTGAGCTGGCCCTCCGGCTGCCCGAGCTTCGGCATCGCCGGCAGCGACGGCGGGCTGAAACCCTTCGCCCCCGGCTGCGCGCCGGTTCCCGATCCGCCCGACGTCCCGCAGGCCGCGACCAGCAGGCCGGCGCAGAGCACGCCGGCGAGCAGCGCCTTCCGATTCCTCATCACAACCCCTTTGTCGCGCCGATACCGACTACCGCCCGTCCGGGACCCGGAAGCAGTGCTCGCGCCGCCAGGCCAGCCGCACCCGGTCCTCGGGCCGCACCGGCAGCTCCGAGACGTTCTGGCGCAGCACCGACAGCCGCCCGCCGACGTCCAGGGAGACCTCGTAGCGCACCAGCGCCCCGGCGAAGACCACGGCGGTGACCGTCCCGGTGGCGTTGACCTCGCCGTCCTCGGCGGGGGTGGACAGCTCGCCGTCCAGCCGGATCTTCTCCGGACGGATGCTGAACACCCCCGACCGCCCGAGCAGCGACTCGGCGGCCGGCCCTGCGACCAGGTTCGAGGTGCCCACGAACCCGGCGACGAACGCGCTGGCCGGCCGTTCGTACACCTCGGCGGGGGTGCCGACCTGTTCCACCCCGCCCTTGTTGACCACCGCTATCCGGTCGCTCATGGTGAGCGCCTCACCCTGGTCATGGGTGACGAACACGAACGTGATGCCCACGTCGCGCTGGATCTGCTTGAGCTCGGTCTGCATGGCCAGCCGCAGCGTCAGGTCCAGCGCGCCGAGCGGCTCGTCGAGCAGCAGCACCTTCGGCCGGTTCACCAGCGCCCTGGCCAGCGCCACCCGCTGGCGCTCGCCGCCGGAGAGCTGGGCGGGCATCCGCGAGCCGTAGTCGTCCAGCCGCACCGTGCGCAGCGCCTCGCGCACCCGTTCCCGGCGTTCGGCGACGGGCACCCGCTTGACCCGCAGGCCGTACTCCACGTTGCGCGCCACGCTCATGTGCGGGAACAGCGCGTAGTCCTGGAACACCGTGTTGACGTCCCTGTCGAACGGGGCCAGCGCGGTGACGTCGCGGCCGTCCAGCTCGACGGTGCCCTCGGTCGGGGCCTCGAAGCCGGCGATCATCCGCAGCAGCGAGGTCTTGCCCGAGCCGGACGGGCCGAGCATCGCGAAGAACTCCCCGGCGTGGATGTCCAGGTCCACCCGGTCCACCGCGCGCACCTTCCCGAAGTCCTTGCGCAGCCCGCGCAGCCGCACCGCCGGGTGGGCGGGCACCCGCCGCGGCATCGCCGTCTCCTCCGAGCTGGACACAGCCGTCACAGGGCGCTCATCACGTGCTTGACCCGGGTGTAGTCCTCCAGCCCGTACATCGACAGGTCCTTGCCGTACCCGGAGCGCTTGAACCCGCCGTGCGGCATCTCGGCCACCAGCGGGATGTGCGTGTTGATCCACACGCAGCCGAAGTCCAGCCGCGCCGCGCACCGCATGGCGCGGGCGTGGTCGGCGGTCCACACCGAGGACGCCAGCCCGTACCGAACCCCGTTGGCGGCGGCCACCGCCTCCTCCTCGGCGTCGAACGACTGCACGGTGATCACCGGCCCGAACACCTCGTTCTGGCTGATCTCGTCGTCCTGGCGCACCCCGGCGACCACCGTCGGGGCGTAGAAGTAGCCCTCGTCCCCGACCCGCCGGCCGCCGCTGGTCACCGAGGCGTGGTCGGGCAGCCGGTCCACGAACCCGCTCACCCTGGCCAGCTGCGCGGAGTTGTTCAGCGGCCCGTAGAGCACGTCCTCGTCGTCCGGGCGGCCGGTCCTGGTGGCGCTGGCCTGCCCGGTCAGCTCGGAGACGAACTCGTCGTGCGCGCCGCCACCGACCAGCACCCTGGTCGCCGCCGTGCAGTCCTGGCCGCCGTTGAAGTACCCGGCCACCGCTATCGCCTCGGCCACCGCGGCCAGGTCGGCGTCCGGGAACACGATCACCGGTGCCTTCCCGCCCAGCTCCAGGTGGACCCGCTTGACGTCGGCGGCCGCCGATCCGGCCACCTCGATCCCGGCGCGCACCGACCCGGTGATGGACACCATGGCCGGGACCTCGTGCGCGACCAGCGCGCGGCCGGTGTCGCGGTCCCCGCAGATCACGTTGAGCACCCCGGGCGGCAGGAACTCCGCGCAGATCTCGGCCAGCAGCAGGGTGGACGCCGGCGTGGTGTCCGAGGGCTTGAGCACCACCGTGTTCCCGGCCGCCAGCGCCGGCGCGATCTTCCAGATGGCCATCAGCAGCGGGTAGTTCCATGGCGTGACCTGCGCACACACCCCGACCGGTTCGCGCCGCACGAACGAGGTGTGCCCGGCCAGGTACTCCCCGGCCGCACGGCCCTCCAGCACCCTGGCGGCGCCGGCGAAGAACCGCAGCTGGTCGAGCACCATCGGGATCTCCTCGGCCATGGTCACCGCCAGCGGCTTGCCGGTGTTCGCCGACTCGACGGCCACCATCTCCTCGGCCCGGCGCTGCACCGCGTCGGCGATCCGCAGCAGGGCCAGCTGGCGCTCGGCCGGCGTCGTCGACCCCCACGACTCGAACGCCGTGGCCGCAGCGGCCAGCGCGCGGTCCACGTCCTCGGCGCGCGCCACCGGGGCGGTGGTGTACGCCAGCCCGGTGACCGGGTCGATGATCTCGGCCACCGGGCCGGACAGTGCATCGACGTACCGCCCGCCGACGAAGTGCCTCAACTGGTCCACGGGACGCTCCTCGAATGTGACGCCGGACACTCTGACAAAAACATATAAGTCCATATGTCAAATGACAATGGCTAGACTCCGGCCGGAAGGAACCCACAGGTCGGGAAGGACGCGATGGTCCGCCGCATGTCGCACAGCGCGCGGTCGGCCGTGTTCGCGCCGCTGGAGCAGGCCGGCCGCGCCGAGGCGGTGACCCGGCGGTTGGTGGACGCGATCACCCTGGGGCTGCTCCGCGATGCCGAACAGCTGCCCAGCGAGACCGAGCTGGCCGGCCGGTTCGGCGTGTCCACGGTGACCGTGCGGGAGGCGCTGGTCGCGTTGCGCCAGCTCGGGCTGGTGGAGACCCGCCGAGGGCGCGGCGGGGGCAGCTTCGTGCGGACCCCCGCCGACTCCCAGGGCTCTCCCGCCGAGGCCTGGCGGCGGCGCCTGCGCGCGGTGTCCCTGACCGACCTGCGCGACGTCGGCGACCACTACCTGGCGATCGCCGGCACCGCGGCCAAGCTGGCCGCCGAGCGCAGCACCGCCGACGACATGGACCGTCTCCGGCTGGCCACCGAGGACATCGCCGCCGCGACCGGGACGGCGGCCTCGCGCGCCGAGCGGCACTTCCACCTGGAGGTCGCGGCGGCCGCGCAGTCGCCCCGGCTGACCCGTCAGGAGCTCCAGCTCCAGGCCGAACAGGGCGGGCTGTTGTGGCTTCCGGTCGGCCGCACGGATCACCACGAGCACGCGTACGCCGCGCACGACGCGATCACGAAGGCCATCGCGGACGGCGACGGCGAGCTGGCCCGGCGGCTGACCGAGCGCCACATCCTGGACGCGATCGACCGGCTGGCGGAGCTACACCTGGACCTGATCGATCCGTAAGCTTCCAACCCTGGGGTGAGCACCGTGACGGACACGCGGACGCGAACCGGCGACGACGTCGTCGAGCAGGTGTCGAGCATCGTGGAAGGGGTCTTCACCGGCCTCGAACCGCTGCTCGCCGCCGCCGAGGCGCTGCTCGCCGCCCCCGGGCGGCCGACCGCCACCGACCTGGAGCGGCTGCGCCCGCCGGTGCTGGACACCCTCGGCGGGCTGGTCGTCGGCGCCGGCTTCATCGCCGCCCCGCACGCCCTGGCCGACCAGGAGTTCGGCTTCGAGTGGTGGACCACCGCGTTCACCGGCACGCCCAGCCAGCTGTTCATCAGCCTGGACCCCGCCAGCGACCACTTCCTGGACTACACCCGCCAGTCCTGGTTCACCGTGCCCCGCGACACCGGGCGCCGGCACATCACCGGCCCGTACGTCGACTACCTGTGCACCGACGAGTACACCCTGACCTTCACCATCCCGGTCCGCCGAGGCCGGGCGTTCGCCGGCGTGGTCGGCGCCGACATGTTCGTCCGCGAGTTCGAACACGCCGTACAGCCGAGCCTGGACCGGACGGCCCGCGCCGCGCTGGTGAACGCGCAGGGCAGGGTGATCGTGTCCACCCTGGCGCGGCAGGTCACCGGGTCGGTGGTCCGCGAGCCGGACGTCCCGGCGTGGTGGACCTCCGGCGCCGAGTCACTGACCGGCCCCCGCGCCACGCTGCGCCGCTGCGGCAACGCCCCGATCGCCCTGCTGACCGAGCCGTGACCCTGGTAGTGGTCGTAGGTCTCGCGGATATGTGGTCGACCGCGACCCTCGGCTGGGCGAGATGTCCGAGTGAGAGGTCCCCCTGCGCGAGACCCTGTACCGATGACGACCCTGTACCGATGACGACATTGCCCGAACCCGAGAGCGCACCGAGGCGCCCAGCATCCGATCTCCGGGCGGTCACCGTCTACGTCGTGGCCGTGGTGCTGGGCGGAGTGGGCGGCTTCGCGCTCACCAAGCTCGTCGGTAAACCGGGCACAAATCGATAACAACCGGTATATCCCGGCACGTGCCGGGCATCACCCGCTCATGACGACAGATCGCGGGTCTCCCGGAACGGCTACCAGGATCGGCGCGACGTTCGGCCGAGCGGTTGACTTCGTGAGCGGGGCGGTCCGTCTGGTTGGTGTGGTCTTCGCCGCCATCCTCGTCGGGAACATCGTGCTCACACTCCTCGATGCCAACCCCGAGAACCAGATCACCACGTTCTTCGCCGATTCCTCCAGCAAGCTCGCGCTCTGGTTCGACGGGCTGTTCACCCCCGACGACCCGAAGCTCGCCCTGCCGATCAACCACGGCCTCGCCGCGGTGTTCTGGCTCGTGGCGGCCGCGATCGTCGCGCGCCTGCTGCGTGCACTGCGCTGACGTCCGCAAGCGGGTTCCCCGGTCGGGCGGCGTGACCCCGCGCACCGGTCGTCATGCCACCGCGGCGTCGAGCGGCAGGAGCCGGTCCTCGTCGGCGGCTCGGATCGCTCGCAACGCGGCGTTGCTGGGGTTGACCACCTCGAAGCCGAGCCCGCGAATCCGACAGAGCCGGCAGGCGTTGGTCAGGGCGCACAGGCCGGCGGCGTCGACGAAGTCCAACCGGGCGAGGTCGACGACCACCCCGTGGCTGGCGCGCGAGCACGCGTAGGTCAGCTTGATGTCCAGCATCGTGGCGTTGGAGAGATCCACTTCGCCCTGCACCACCACCTCGGTGCGAACCCCCGGACCATCGTTGATCGACACATGCATCAGTGGGCGCATGGCAGCGTCCCCTCCGCCGTTGGGATACCTCGTTGCCCTCCCGACCACCGTGGCCGGCCTACCCGCTCCGGCGCCGGCCATACGTGAGCGGCCGGTGCCCTGGTTCGACGACGGTCAGCGGCACCACGCGCACGGCGTGCGGCGCTGCCTGCCTACTCGTGGGGGCTGGCCCCGCGCGGGTGCAGCCACCCGCGCACCGCGTCGCCGAACCGGTCGACGATCCAGGTCGGCGGGCGGGGGTCCCGAGCGGGCAGCTGCGTGGGTATCGCCCGGCTGTCCACGCGAACGTCCACCTTGGCGTCGTCGAAGCACCAGTATCCGGCGATCTTGCCGGCCTCGGGCAACGGGTCGCGGTAGCACCACGCCACGTCCGCGACCTCGCCGGCGCCGGCGTAGCTCGCCGTGCCCTTGTACGGGCAGACGGTGCTGGTCGACGACTCGGTGAGCTCGTCGGAGCGCAGGTCCGGCAGGTAGAACCGGTTGGGCAGCCCGGTCTCGGACACGAGCATCGGCCGTGCCGAAGGGTCGCCGATGGCAGCGGCCGCTCGCTCTGACCCGGCAGCGACACCGGGCTGCGGTTCGACCCCGACAGCGGCGGGCACGAAGCCATCCACCTCGCCGAGCTGCTCGCCGGCGGCCTGTCGAACGGCGTGAGCGGACGGTGACGGCGATGGTCCCGGCTCGCCGCGCAGCTCGGTGGCCGGGTCGGCGATCAGCGGATGACCGCCGTCATCTCCGATGCGGCAGGAACTCCTGCAGCTTGGTCTTGACCCCCTGTTTCAGCACGCCCCAGCGGTCCTCGTCGCCGTGCGCCATCGACAGCGCCGAGTCCTTCATCTGCTCCCAGCTGGCGTGTGGCGGGATGGGCGGCACGTTGGGGTCGCAGCGCACGTCGAGCACCGAGGGGCGGTCGGCGCCCAGCGCCCGCTCCCAGGCGGGAACGATCTCGTCGGGCTTGTCCACGGCGATCGCGTCGAGCCCGAGGCCCCGCGCGAACGCCGCGTAGGAGACCTCGGGCAGCGACTGGGACTCGGCGAACTTGGGCGCGCCCTGCATCGCGCGCATCTCCCAGGTGACCTGGTTGAGATCGTTGTTGTGCAGCACCGCCACGACCAGCCGGGGGTCGCTCCACTCCTGCCAGTACCGCTTGATGGTGATCAGCTCCGCGAGACCGTTCATCTGCATGGCGCCGTCGCCTTCGAGCACGATCACCGGCCGGTCCGGGTGGGCGAACTTGGCCCCGATCCCGTACGGCACACCGGGGCCCATGGTCGCCAGCGTGCCGGACAGCGAACCCCGCATCCGGCCTCGGAAGCGCAGGTTGCGGGCGTACCAGTTGGCGGCCGAGCCGGAGTCGGCGGTCACGATCGCGTCCTCGGGCAGCCGCTCGGACAGCTCGGAGAACAGCCGCATCGGGTTGATCGGGTCCGCCTCGAGCTCGGCCTGCATCCGCATGGTCTCCCACCATCGGGCCACGTCCGACTCGATCCGCTCGCGCCAGCACCGATCCGTGCGCTCGGCCAGCAACGGGATCAGCGCGCGCAGCGTGGTGGCGGCGTCGCCGACCAGGTTGACCTCGTACGGATAGCGCATGCCGACCAGCGTCGGGTCGATGTCGATCTGCACCGCGCGGGCCTGGTCGAGCTCGGGCATGAACTGGGTGTACGGGAAGCTCGAACCGACGGTGAGCAGCGTGTCGCAACCGGCCATCATCTCGTAGCTGGGCCGCGTGCCCAACAACCCGATCGCGCCGGTCACGTACGGCAGCTCGTCGGAGAGCACGTCCTTGCCCAACAGCGCCTTCGCCACCCCGGCCCCGAGCAGCTCGGCGACCCGGCGCAGCTCCTCGGCGGCACCTCGGGCGCCCGCACCGGCCAGGATCGCGACCCGCTCGCCGGCGTTGAGCACCTCGGCCGCACGGCCGAGGGCATCGCTGTCGGGCACCTGGCCGGGCTGGGTCAGCCCCAGGCTGGACGGGACCATCTTGAACTCGTGCCCGGGCGCGACGTAGTCCAGCTCCTGCACGTCCGCCGGGATGATCACCGCCGTGGCGGTGCGCCGCGCGGTGGCCACCCGGATGGCCCGGTCCAGCACGTTGGGCAGCTGCTCGGGGACCGTGACCATCTGGACGTAGTCGCTGGCCACGTCCTTGTACAGGCTGAGCAGGTCGATCTCCTGCTGGTAGGAGCCGCCCATCGCGCCGCGGTTGGTCTGCCCGACGACGGCCACCACCGGCACGTGGTCGAGCTTGGCGTCATACAGCCCGTTGAGCAGGTGGATCGCCCCCGGGCCCGACGTGGCGGCACACACGCCCACCCGCCCGGAGAACTTCGCGTAGCCCACGGCCTCGAGCGCCGACATCTCCTCATGGCGGGACTGCACGAACCGAGGCTCGTTGCCGGCTCGCACCCACGCGGCCATGATGCCGTTGATGCCGTCACCCGGGTAACCGAACACGTACTCGACGCCCCACTGGCGGAGGCGACGCAAGACGTAGTCACCGACGGTCTGCGTTGGCATGAGACTTCCTCTTCCCGGCCGAGGACGGTTTCGTCACCATCCCCGCTCAGGCCGGCGCCAAACATGAACCGGCCGGTCCGAACCGTCACGGTCGCACGATGGCGGCGTCCAGCCAGGCTTCGGGGATGTCGAAACCGTCGACGAGGGTGCGCGCGTGCGGGCGCAGCTCCGCGCAGAGGTGGTTGAGCGTGGCGGTGACGGCCTTGGCCTGGTTGGGGGTCAGGCGTCCGTGTTCGAGGAACCAGCCCCGGTCCGCCGCGATGTGGTCGAGCGCGTGCAGGGCGCGGAGCCGGTCGAGCAGCTCGCGCACGCCGCGGTCCGGGCATCTCTGGATGGCGGCGGTGAACGTGTCGAGCACCAGCCGGTCGACGTGGGCGCGGGCCGCCGCCAGCACGTGGTCCTGGGCGGCGTTGAACACCGCGAACGGGTCGGCGCCGGGCGCGGTGGCGCGCCGCAGCCGCCGGGTCAGGCCGGCCAGTATGTGGTCTTCCCGGTCGGCGAACAGGGAGTGGTGCCAGTCCGGGTCGTCGGGGCGCGGTTCGTGCAGGTGCTGGGCCAGGCGGCGGGCGGCGGTGTGCTCGGCCACGATGTCGGCCATCTGCTCGGTGATGAACCGGATCATGCCGAGGGTGTCCAGGTCGCCGACGTGGTCGCGGTACCGGGTGAGCAGGCCCTTGGCGACGAGCTGCAGCAGCACCGTGTTGTCGCCCTCGAACGTGGTGAACACGTCGGTGTCGGCCTTGAGCTGGGGCAGTCGGTTCTCGGCCAGGTAGCCGGCGCCTCCGCAGGCCTCCCGGCAGGCCTGGATGGTCGCGGTGGCGTGCCAGGTGGCGACCGCCTTGATCCCGGCCGCCCTGGTCTCCAGCTCGCGTTGCGCGGACTCGTCGGTGGTGCCGCCGGTCTGCACCTCGTGCAGGGTCTCCACCAGGGCCTGTTGGGCGAACCGCAGCGCGTAGGTGGTGGCCAGCGCCGGCAGCAGGCGTCGCTGGTGGGCGAGGTAGTCCAGCACCGGCAGCTCGCTCGTCGACCCGGGCGCGGCGAACTGGCGGCGGGTCAGGCCGTAGCGGATCGCGATGGCCAGCGCGGTCTGGGTGGCGCTCTGTGCGGCGCCGGCCACGCTGACCCGGCCCCTGACCAGGGTGCCGAGCATGGTGAAGAACCGCCGGCTCTCGTTGTCGATCGGGCTGGTGTAGCGGCCGTCGGGGTCGACGTCGCCGTACCTGTTCAGCAGGGCGTCGCGGGGGACCCGGACCCGGTCGAAGCTCAGCCGCCCGTTGTCCACGCCGTTCAGCCCGGCCTTCGGCCCACAGTCGGCGATGGTCACGCCGGGGCACGGCCGGCCTTCGCGGTCCCGGATCGGGACCAGCAGCGCGTGCACCCCGTGCCGGCCGCCCGGGGTGAGCAGCTGGGCGAACACCACCGCGAGGCGCCCGTCCACCGCCGCGTTCCCGATGTAGTCCTTGCGCGCGGCCTGCGACGGGGTGTGCACCACGAACTCGCCGGTCGCGGGGTCGTAGCCGGCCGTCGTCTCCAGGGCCTGGACGTTGCTGCCGTGCCCGGTCTCGGTCATCGCGAAGCAGCCGGGCAGCGAGTAGTCCATGATCGCCGGCAGGTAGCGGGCGTGGTGCGCCTCGGTGCCCAGGGCCTGCACCGCGCCGCCGAACAGCCCCCACTGGACGCCGGCCTTCACCATCAGCGACAGGTCGCCGTAGGCGAGCATCTCGATCGAGGTCACCGAGCCGCCGATGTCGTCGCGGCCGCCGTGGCGCGCGGAGAAGCCGAGCCGGGGCCGGCCGCTCTCGGCGAGCAGCCGCATGCCCTCCGCCACCCTGGCGCGGTGCTCGGCCACGCTCCACTCCGGGTCGGGATGCAGCCGCCGCTCGCCCAACTGGGCCCGAACGTCCGCCCTGACCGCCCGCCAGCGGCCGTCCAGCAGGGTGCGCAACGCCTCGATGTCGATCTCGGAAGGCACGCGTGAGGTGGTGCTCGGCGTGGTACTCATGGCGACTCCGATGCGGATCGGCGGACGGGTGCCCACCGGTGTGGTACCCGGTGCCGGCGTCGACTACCACGGGAGCTCGTCATGGCGGACACCACTCGCCGCGCGGCCGTGCTCGGCGGCAACCGGCTCCCGTTCGCGCGCTCCGGCGGGCACTACGCCCGCGCGTCCGACCAGGACATGCTCACCACCACGCTGGACGGCCTGGTGGCCCGCTTCGGGCTGCGCGAGCGTCGGCTGGGCGAGGTGGTGGCCGGCGCGGTGCTCAAGCACAGCAGGGACCGCGACCTGACCAGGGAGGCGGTGCTGGGCGGCTGGCTGTCCCCGGCGACCCCGGCCTACGACCTGCAGCGGGCCTGCGGCACCGGGCTGGAGGCCACCGTCGCGGTGGCCAACAAGATCGCCCTCGGGCAGGTGGAGAGCGGGATCGCCGGCGGGGTGGACAGCGCCAGCGACGCGCCGATCGCGCTCAACGACGAGCTGCGCCGGGTACTGCTGCGGCTGAACCAGGCCCGCACCACCGGCGCCCGGCTGGCCGCGCTGCGCGGGCTGCGCCCCGGCCAGGTCGTGCCGGAGGTGCCGCGCAACGCCGAGCCGCGCACCGGCATGTCCATGGGCGAGCACGCCGCGATCACCGCCGCCCGGTGGGGGATCGGGCGCGCCGAGCAGGACGAGCTGGCCGCCGCCAGCCACCGCAACCTGGCCGCCGCCTACGACCGAGGCTTCTTCGACGACCTGCTCACCCCGTACCTGGGGCTGACCAGGGACGCCAACCTGCGCGCGGACGCCTCGACCGAGTCGCTGGCCAGGCTGCGGCCGGTGTTCGGCGGCGCCGAGGGGACCATGACCGCCGGCAACTCCACCCCGCTCTCCGACGGCGCGTCGGCCGTGCTGCTGGGCAGCGACGAGTGGGCGGCACGCCACGGGCTGCCCGTGCTGGCGCACCTGGTGGACGCCGAGACCGCGGCGGTGGACTACGTGCACGGCGACGAGGGCCTGCTGATGGCGCCCGTCCACGCGGTGCCCCGGCTGCTCGAACGCAACGGGCTGACGCTGCGGGACTTCGACCTCTACGAGATCCACGAGGCGTTCGCCTCCACCGTGCTGGCCACCCTCGCGGCGTGGGAGGACAAGACGTACTGCGCCGAGCGGCTCGGGCTGGAGGCACCGCTCGGGCCGATCGACAGGTCCCGGCTCAACGTGGCCGGCTCCTCGCTCGCGGCCGGCCACCCGTTCGCCGCCACCGGCGGTCGCATCGTGGCCACCCTGGCCAAGCTCCTCGCCGAACAGGGCTCGGGGCGCGGCCTGATCTCGATCTGCGCCGCCGGCGGCCAGGGGGTGGCGGCGATCCTGGAGGCGCCATGACCGACTGGTACGCCCGGATGCTGAACGCGCCGGTGGGCGGGCCGCTGGCCCGGCGGCTCGGGTTGCCCCGGCCCGCCGAGCTGCGCCGCCACCACCCCGGCCAGCCGCTGGTCGACGGCCCGGTGCTGATCGGCGCCGCGGGCCCGAGCCGGCGGCTGGCCGACCACGTGCAGGCGCTGCTCGAACCGGACGCCACCGCCGACCCGGGCGGACGCCTCGGCGCGGCGGTGCTGGACGCGACGGGCCTTGCCGAGCTGGCCGAGCTGGGCGCGGCCATGGAGTTCCTGCGCACCTGCGTGCGCCGGCTCGGGCCGTCCGGGCGGCTGCTGGTGCTGGCCGGCCCGCCCGAGCGGGCCGATGGGGTGGAGGCGGCGGCCGCCCGGCAGGCGCTGGAGGGGCTGGTCCGGTCGGTTGCCAAGGAGCTGCGCGACGGCGCCACCGCCAACCTGGTGCTGGTCGCCGACGACGCGGACCCGAGGGCGGGCGACTCCACCGTGCGCTTCCTGCTGTCCGCGCGCTCGGCGTACGTGGACGGACAGGTGATCCGGATCGACCCGGCGCGCACCGACGGCGGCCCGCCGCCCGCCGGCCGCGTCGCCGTGGTCACCGGCGCCGCGCGCGGCATCGGCGCCGCCACCGCCGAGGTGCTCGCCCGCGACGGCGCCACCGTGGTCTGCGTGGACCTCCCGGCGCACGGCGAGGCCCTTGCCGCCACGGCCAACCGGACCGGCGGCACCGCGCTGCAGCTCGACATCACCACCCCCGACGCGCCGGCGCGGCTGGTCTCGCACCTGCGCGAACGGCACGGCGGCCTGGACGTCGTGGTCCACAACGCCGGCGTGAACCGGGACAAGCTGCTGGCGAACATGGACGCCGAGCGCTGGGACACGGTGCTCGCCGTGAACCTGCGCGCCCAGCTCGACCTCAACGCCGCGCTGCTGTCCGACCACGGCCCGCTGCGACCGGGCGGGCGGATCGTCTCGGTGTCCTCCACCACCGGCATCGCCGGCAACCGGGGCCAGACCAACTACGCGGCCAGCAAGGCCGGCATCATCGGCATGGTCCGCGCCCTCGCCCCCTCGGCGGCCGAACGGTCGGTCACGGTGAACGCCGTGGCCCCCGGTTTCATCGAGACCGAGATGACCGGCGCGATGCCGCTGGCCACCCGCGAGGCCGGCCGCCGCATCAACAGCCTGCGCCAGGGCGGGCTGCCCGTCGACGTGGCCGAAACCATCGCCTGGCTCGCCGAACCCGGCACCGGCGGCGTCACCGGCCAGGTGGTCCGCGTCTGCGGGCAGAGCATGCTCGGGGCCTGACGCGATGGCCACCGAACACCTGGCCGCCCCGCCCCGCCTCGCGCCCCGCTACCTGGCCGCGCTGCTGCCCCGCCGACGCCGGGACGGCACCGTCGGCGGGCGCGAGCTCGTCCTGGACGAGGTGACGGTCGACCCCGACCGGCTCGCCGACTACTGCCGGCTGTGCGGGTTCGCGCTGGACGGGACCCTGCCCACCACCTACCCGCAGGTCCTCGCGTTCCCGCTGCAGCTCGCGCTGATGACCGAACCCGGCTTCCCGTTCCGCCTCCCCGGCCTGGTGCACCTGCGCCAACGGGTCGCCCAACGGCGCCGCATCGAGCAGGGCCGCCCGCTGACGCTGCGGGTACGCGCCGAGCCACCCCGCGCGCACCGGCGGGGCGCGCGGTTCGACCTGGTCAGCGAGCTGGCCGCGAGCGGCGAGACCGCCTGGACCGGGCGCGGCACCTACCTCGCGCGCGGCGCCACCGCGCCCGGCGGCAACTCGGACGACCCCGAGCCCCGGGAGGTGCGCTCGGAACACCCCGCCGCGCGCTGGCGGGTCGCCTCGGACACCGGCCGCCGGTACGCCCGCGTCAGCGGCGACGTCAACCCGATCCACCTCCACCCGCTCTCGGCCCGGCCGCTGGGCTTCCCGGGCGCCGTCGCGCACGGCATGTGGACCGCCGCCCGCTGCGTCGCCTCGGTGGCCGGCCGGCTGCCGGAGGCGCACACCCTCGACGCGGTGTTCCGCTCACCGGTGGCGCTGCCCAGCACCGTCGAGCTGGCCCTCGCCGCCGTCACGGACGGTTGGGACCTCACGCTCCGCCCCAAGCACGGCCGGCGCCCGCACCTGGTCGCCTCGCTCCGGCACGCATAAGACGACCATGCCGTCGACGAGACCTGGCCGACGCACGGCTGGCCGGCCGCCGGCTACAGCCGGGACAAGGCATACGTGGAGCGGGCGCTGGACACCTTCGAACACGAGCGGCCGCAATGCCGCGTCGTCCGGCTCGGCGGAGATCGTCTGCAGCGCCCCGGCCTGGTCGGCGCGCCCTCCTCGGCCGAACGCCACCCGTACCGCCAGCCAGGCCACCAGCGGATGGATCAGACCATTGGCGGCCAACCCGGCGCGCGCGGCGATCCGGGCCGGCTCGCGCAGGTCCTCCACACACCGTGGGTAACCACAACCCCGGTGCTCAACACCCCCACAGCTCGACAGACCGCCCTCTCACAGCGCCGATCGATCTCGGCCGAGAGCGCAGCCGAGCTATTCCAGACCTCGAGCGCCCCGGGCGGCGACGAGATGCCGTGAGCGACTCGCGGACGGTGACGTAAGGACCTATCTGACCACCGCCGCCAATCTCGGGCACGAGACGTCATCACGGAGCGGCAGGAGATCCGGCACGACGCCGGTCCGGAGTTGAGCCGCGAGCTCGACGACATGTGGGACCAGTCCGTCCGCGGTTCCCGCTGGACCTGACCGCGCCTCGCGGCCGTCGCCGAAGGTTCAACAGGTAGACGTAGCCATGCCGCACTACTCCTGAGTAACGACTTGGCGATATCGGTGTCGCATTAATGCGCTACGGTCTCCGAATCGACGGCGTTCGCCAAAACTCAGACCCGGAGCCCGCAGGTTTAACAGAAAAGGATAGCGGTGACTGATTTCGGAGAAGAATTCGGACCACAGTTTCTGAATGACGAGGCGGTGGATGCGTTGTTCGCTGAGCTGGCCACGGGAGCCGCTGAGTTGATTCGTGATCACACCGCCGCCGAGAGGGCCGTTGACAGCTGGTCGAAAGAGAGCGACCGGCTCCTCGAGCAAAGGCAGGTACCACGGCACGAGTGGCCGAATCCGCGCGAGATCGTCGCGTCGCTGAGAGTGAATCTGGCCGTCGACGCGGAGCGTGAGCTTGATCGAACAGCCCGGGAATTTGTGGCATGGTGGGCCGACGTGGCCGGCTATGCGCTGCTGGCCACGGCGACCGGCACGCCGATCGATCGTGACCGGGTGGTCGTGGCCGCGCCGTGTGCAGCGTGGGCGTGCGACGCCGCCTCGGCGGTGTTCGAGGAGCCTGAGCAGGTCAGTGAACTGGTCGGGCTGGCGGGCTGGATGGCAGGGGCGGTGCTCGACAGCGACGCCCAACATCGCGATCTGCTCTATACCGTCAAGGACCTAGCGGCTCGTAATGGCCTGGTGATGCGACGATCCGCCCAGGGTGAGTTGATCGTTTCCGAGGACAGGGACGACCTCAACGCGGAAACATATCGTCGGCGACTCTGGGGCACGGTGTGGGCCGATCACCGTCTGCCCGAGTTGCCCGATGCTGAGCAACTTGTGAACGCGCTCATCGCATGCGGGACACCGCACCCGGTGGTTGAGGACATTCGCGCCGCCGCGGTCGCCGTGGCCGATGCATTGGCCGCGTCGGTGCGGCTGGGTGAGCTGCCCACTCTCGCCGAGCAACTCCGAGAGCGTGATCCTCTCGAGCTAGACCTCACCGACGCGGAGATCGACGCACTCCACGATCGGTGCGCCCAGGCCACAGGCCGACTAGCCAACTACGCGGAGACATTGACCCGACACCTGAGCACGATCCGGTCCGCCCGGCGAGGCGTTATCGCATGAAGCGGTGATCAGGCCCGGTCGGACGCCGTGTCGAGCGACGGTCGAGTGGGCTCCGCACCTTGGGTGAATGGCGGGGCCTACGAGACGATCGGCCGCGGCGTCATGGGTTCCTGGTTACCCCACAGCGCGGCCGATGAGTTCGTGGCTCCCGGCCGGTCGAAGCTCGTAGCACCCGCGGAAAGGACACCGTCATGGCAGAGCTTCTCGTCGACTTCATCACCTCCCTCGACGGCTACGCATCGGGAGAGGGCTGGCCCGGGTTCTGGGGCCTCGAGGGCCCGGAGTACCTCGCATGGCTCGGCGAGCAGCCCGAGGTCACCCACCTGATGGGAGCGAACACCTACCGCCAGATGTCGGGCTTCGCCGCCGGCCAGGTCCCGAACGGTGAATACGAGTTCAGGGCCGAGGAAGCGGCGTCCCTCGACGGGCTCACGCAAGCATCCAAGGTGGTGTTCTCCTCCTCGCTCGAGGAGCCACTGACCTGGGCCAACTCCACGCTCGTGCGCGGCGACGCCGTCGAGGCGGTCCGCGCCATGAAGGAGAACGGCTCGGGGCTGCTCGGCACGATCGGCAGCCTGCGCCTGAGCCGGTCCCTGCTTCGAGCCGGACTCGTCGACCGCTTCCGAGTCGTGATGTTCCCCGTGATCACCGGGGCGACGGGCGCGGAACGCATCTACGACGGCTACCCGGACGTCGCCCTCGAGATGATCGATCACCGCACTTTCGACGGCCGCATCCAGCTGGTCGAGTACAGGCCCCGCGTGCTCGAGCACCCGCCGCTGGGCGCCCCCGCGTGACGTCGCCCCGTCCGCCGGCGTCACCGCGCACCACACATCACGGCTCCTCGGCCAACAGCTACTACGAGACCGCGCACGCCGGGGCCTGGGGCGCCGGTGCGCGTTCCACGGTGCCCACCGGCGTCGCCGTGTTCCCCCTGGATGTGTCGATCCGCACCCTCGAGGCCGAACACACGATCGTGCACTGGTCCGAGTTCGACCGCGGCGGCCACTTCGCCGCCATGGAGGCCCCCGACCTGCTCGCCGGCGACATCCGGGCGTTCTTCGCCACGCTGCGCCGACGGCCTCACGCGTCCAGCGCGGCGATGAACTCCGGTGGGTAGCGGTCGCCGGCGGCGGCGCCGGGGGGTGCGGCGGCGTCGATGGCGGCGAGGCCGGCCGGGGTGAGCGTGACGGTGGCGGCCTCGGCGTTGCGTTCCAGGTTCGCGATGGTGCGGGTGCCGGGCAGGGGGACCACGTGGTCGCCTCGGTGCAGCAGCCAGGCCAGGGCGAGTTGCGCAAGCGCGATGCCGTGCTCGCGGGCGATGGGGGCGAGCGCGCGGGTGATGCGCAGGTTGGCGTCCAGGTGGGCCTCGCCGAAGCGCGGCGAGCGGCGGCGCCAGTCGTCGGCGGGCAGGTCGGCGGCGCCGGTGATGGCGCCGGTCAGCGCGCCCCGGCCGAGCGGGCTGTAGGCGACGAAGGTGATGCCCAGGTCGCGGGCCAGGGCCAGCAGCTCGCGCTCGGGCTCGCGGCTGAACAGGGAGTACTCGGTCTCCAGCGCGGCGATCGGGTGGACGGCGTTGGCGCGCCGGACGGTGTCGGCGCCGGCCTCGGACAGCCCGAGCGCGCGGACCTTGCCCTCGGCGACCAGCTCGGCCATCGCCGCGACGGTGTCCTCGATGGGCGTGGCGAGGTCGACGCGGTGCAGGTAGTACAGGTCGACGTGGTCGGTGCCGAGCCGGCGCAGGCTCGCCTCCAGCCAGCCGCGCACCCGCTCCGGCCGGCCGAGCCCGCCGCCGCCCGGCTCGGTCGGGCCGCCGCCGAACTTGGTGGCCAGCACCACCCGGTCGCGGCGGTCGGCGATCGCGCGCCCGACCAGCCGCTCGTTGTGGCCGTCGCCGTACACGTCGGCGGTGTCGATCAGGTTGATGCCCAGCTCGACGGCGCGGTGGATGGTGGCGATCCCGTCGGCGTCGGCGCTCGGGCCGTAGACGCCCGAGAGGCCCATCGCCCCGTAGCCGATCGCGCCGATGGCGGGGCCGTCCTGGCCCAGGGTCCTGCGCAGCAGCATGTGGTGTCGTCCCTTGTCGTGATGGTTCAGTTGTCGAGGCGAACGGTGATCGTCTTGGTTTCGAGGAACTCCGCTATCCCCTCTCGTCCGCCCTCGCGGCCCAGCCCGGAGGCCTTGTAGCCGCCGAACGGCGTGCCGGGGGTGAACACGAACGGTCCGTTGATGCCGACGGTGCCGGTGCGCAGCCGCCGCCCGACCCGCAGCGCGCGGGCCAGGTCGCCGGTGTAGACGCCGGCCGAGAGCCCGTACGGCGAGTCGTTGGCCAGCCGCACCGCGTCGTCCTCGTCGTCGAACGGGATCACCGCGAGCACCGGGCCGAAGACCTCCTCGCGGGCCAGCGGGGCGCGCGCATCCACGTCGGCGAGCAGCGTCGGCTCGACCCAGTTGCCGCCGGCCGCGGCGCCGGCCGGTCGCGCGGCGCCGCCGCCGGTGACCAGCCGGGCGCCGCCGTGCACCGCGGCATCCACCAGGGACAGCACGCGGCGGGCCGAGGGCGGGGTGATGATCGGGGCGGAGGTGGTGGCCGGGTCGCAGGGGTCGCCGTAGCGGACCTCGGCGGTCTGGGCGCGGGCGGCGTCGAGGAACGCGTCGTAGACGCCGCGCTGCACCAGCGAGCGGGTCTGCGTCGAGCACACCTGCCCGGACAGGCCCATGGTGACCAGGCTCATCGCCGTGCGGGCGGCGGCGTCGAGGTCGGGCACGTCGTCGAAGACGATGCTGGGGCTCTTGCCGCCCAGCTCCAGCGCGACGCCCCTGGTGCCGGCGCCGGCGACCACCCGCTCGCCGATCTCGCGGCGCCCGGTGAAGGTGATCTTGTCGAGGCCGGGGTGCGCGGCGAGCGCGGCTCCCGTCTCGCCGAGGCCGGTCACCAGGTTGAACACGCCGGGCGGCAGGTCCAGCTCGGCGATCAGCTCGGCGTAGCGGTGGGCCACGCCGGAGGCGAACTCGGACGGCTTGATCACGACGGTGCAGCCGGCGGCGAGCACGGGGGCGATCTTCTGGGCGAACTGCAGCACCGGCCCGTTGAACGGGGTGATCGCCCCGACCACGCCGACCGGCTCCCTGAGCACGAGCGCCTGGGTGGGCGTGTGCGCGCTGAACGGCGCGGGCGCGTCGCCGCCGAGCTTGTCGATCCAGCCGACGTGGTACTCGACGATGTCGGCGGCCAGGTGCGCGGACATCCGGTACGAGGCGCCGAAGCCGATCGGGATGCCGTTGTCGCGGGTCTGCAGCCGGTGCAGCTCGTCGGCGTGCCGGCGCAGCAGGTCGGCCAGCGGCCGCAGCGCGAGCTTGCGCTCCCGGGGCGCCAGGTGCGGCCACGGGCCCTCGTCGAAGGCGCGGCGGGCGGCCCGCACCGCGCCGTCGACATCGGCGGCGGACGCGACCGGGACCGTGAAGTCCGCGCGGCCGGTCGCGGGGTCGACGTGCCGCCAGCCGTCCTCGGGCTCGCGCTCGCGCCACCGCCCGCCGATGAACATCCGGATGCCGCTCACGGCGTGACGCTCACGCGCGCGACGTCGCCCCGGTCGGCGGCGAGGAAAGCCTCGTTGATCTCCGCCAGCGGGAACGACCGACCGGTCACCGCGTCCCACGGGTAGTCGTCCCTGGTGCGCGAGAGCAGCCCGAGCGCGCTCGCCAGGTGCGCCGGCTCGTAGTAGAAGTTCGCGTGCACCGTCGCGTTGCGGAAGACCAGCTCGCTGACGTCGACCGGCACCGTCACGCCCGGGTGCAGGTTGCCGATCTCCAGGTACCGCCCGGTACGTCCGAGCATCGCTATCCCTTCGTTGAATGCCGACGGATGCCCGGCGACGTCGACGACCACGTCCGCGCCCCATCCGCCGGTCAGCTCCCTGACCAGGGCGGCCCTCGTGGCCGGGTCGGGCAGCTCGGCGAGGCCGATGGTGCGGTCGGCGCCGAACCGCCGCGCCAGCTCCAGCCGCTCCGCCCTGCCGTCCACCACGATCACCTGCCCGGCGCCCAGCTCGCGGGCGACCGCCGTGGCGTACAGGCCGAGCCCGCCCGCGCCCTGGATCACCACCTGCTCGCCGATCCCCAGGCCCACCTGGTCGAACCCGCCGACGACCTGGCTGAGCGCGCAGTTGACACCGGCGACCACGGCGTCCGCCAGGTTGTCCGGCACCCGGAACAGCGATGTCCCCGGCCGCAGGTAGTAGTAGTCGCCGAACGCGCCGTTGAAGTGGGGCGGCCGCGAGCACGGCTCACGCAGGTAGCCGCGCGCGTCCGGGCAGGCCCTGCTGACGCCGCGCAGGCAGGCGCGGCACCGGCCGCACGGGGTGAAGTAGCGGAACACCACCCGGTCGCCCTCCGCCAGCGGCGCGCCCGCGCTGTCGCGTCCCGCCCCGGCGCCCAGCGCGGCCACCACCCCGGTCATCTCGTGCCCGAGCACCTGCGGGTACGGCCGGCCGAGGCGCGCGATGTCGAACTCGCCGCGCCACTGGTGCAGGTCCGTCCCGCAGACGTTGGCCACCGTCATCCGCACCAGGGCGGCGCCCGGCTCCGGCGAGGGCACCGGGTACTCCCTGATCTCCATCGGCCGTCCCGGCCCGAGGAACGCCGCCAGCCGCCCGCTCGGCCTAGGCACGGGCCGCCCCCGCCCGTTCCGGGTCCGGCGTCCCGGTCGCGTCCCAGCCGTAGGGCTCCTCGTCGAGCACCCCGCACTCGGCCAGCCGCGCCCGCAGCGCCTCCTTCGCCGCCGGCTCCAGCGCGAGGATCGGCAGCCGCGCCCCGCCGACCGGGCGGCCCATGATCTCCATGGCCGCCTTGATCGTGGCCGGGTAGCCGGGCCGCAGCAGGAACCACAGCCGGGAGATCCGGTGCTGCAGCGGCAGCGCGGCCGCGTAGTCGCCCTTCGAGACCGCCTGGTACAGCGACCGCAGCAGCCGGGGCGCCACCATGCCGCACGCCGAGAACGAGCCCGCGCCGCCGACCGCCATGTTCGGCAGCAGGTACTCGATCCCGGTGAACACCGAGAAGTCCGGCCGCAGGCCCGAGGTGACCCGGCACAGCTCGGTGAAGTCCTGCATGTCGTAGCCCGCGTCCTTGACGCCCAGGTAGTTCGGCAGCCGCTCGATCAGCCGCGCGGCCAGCCCGGCGTCGACCGTGACCTGCATCGCGTCCGGGTAGCTGTAGGTCAGCAGGTCGATGTCGATCGCCTGCCCGACGGCGGCGAAGTGCGCCTCCAGCGCCGCCGGCACCGGCCGCCAGTGGTACGGGGTGGCGACCACGACGCCGGCCGCCCCCACCCGCTGGGCGTGCCGGGACAGCTCGATCACCTGGTCGGTGCCCGGACAGCTGGTGTGGATGGTGACCGGGACGTCGCCGGCCACCGCCGCCACGGTCAGCCGGGCGAGCTCGGTGCGCTCCTCGACCGTCAGGTTGAGCGACTCGGCCAGGTGCATGGGCCAGCACAGCGCCGAGACGCCGGAGTCGACCATGAAGCGGACGTGCTTGACGAACGTCTCGGCGTCGATCTCCAGGTCGTCGTCGTAGGGCGTCAGCGGGGTGCCGAAGTAGCCGACGAACCGGCCCGCGCTACCGAACAGCCCCATCGGTCCCCTCCCCCGGCCAGACGTAGGTGGGCGGCTCGACGTCGCCGGAGTACGTCTCGATCACGACGCCGCCGAGCACGCCCTCGGCCTCCAGGTACTGGTACTCCAGGTTGGCGCCGACGCTGCCGCCCATCGAGATCGCCATCCCGGCGCCGGTCAGGCGCTGGTTCAGCGCGGCCGAGCCGTCCGGCGCGTCGCACAGGATGTGGTGGATGCCCTCGCCGTGCGCGGCCAGGAACTCCTTGTAGATGCTCGGGCCCTCCAGCGGCTCGATCAGCTCGTAGTCGATGCCGCCCACGGTGGTGACGGCGATCCGCATCGAGTACGGGCTGGGCCGGCCGTGCAGGTGGGTGTGGTGGTGCCGGTCGCCGTCCAGCACGAACACCGACCACGGGCCCCAGCCCAGCGTGCGGTGGTACTCCTCCATCGTGGCGCGCATGTCGCGCACGACCACGCCGATCTGCGCGATCCGCGCCCGTTGCTCCTGGCTCACCGGGTTTCCTTCCTGTCGTTGCTCCGGGCTCGCCGCCACGCCCTGATGCGGGCGGCGTAGCCGGAGAGGATCACGGACAGCAGCAGCGCCGCGCCGTTGAACACGTACTCGACCCAGGACGCCACGCCGAGCTGCTGCAGCCCGGTGACGCCGGCGGCCAGCACGTACACCGCGATCACGGTCCCCCAGACGTTGAACCGCCCCGGGGTGACGGTGGTGGCTCCGAGGAACGCGCCGGCGTACGCGGGCAGCAGGTAGGACGGCCCGACCAGGGGCTGTCCGCTGCCCAGCTCGGCGGCCATCGCCACGCCGGTCGCGGCCGCGAGGCAGCCGCAGGTGACGAACGCGAACACGACCATGCGGTGGGTGCGCACCCCGGACAGCCGCGCGGCGTCCCGGTTCCCGCCGGTGGCGAGCAGGCGCCGGCCCAGCGCGGTGCGGGCGAGCACGAACCACAGCAGCACCGCGACCGCCAGCGCGTAGATCGTCACCAGCGAGACCTTGCCCACCGCGCCCTGGCCGGCGTCCAGGAACGCGGCCGGCAGGTCGCCCTGGACGACCTGGCCGCCGGAGTAGGCCAGCGCGACGCCGCCGAGCAGGGTCTGGGTGCCGAGCGTGGCGATGAACGAGCTGACCCCGAACCGGGTGATGAGGATCGCGTTGAAGACGCCGACCAGCCCGCCGACTCCGACCGCGACCAGCACCGCCGGCACCACGCCCAGCCCGGAGCGCACCAGCAGCCCGACCACCAGGAGCTGGCAGAAGCCGAAGGTGGCCGCGACCGACAGGTCGAACTCGCCGACCAGCAGCGGCACCAGCACGGCCAGCGCGAGCAGCAGCGTGATCGCCTGGTTGCCCAGGATGGACGTGGCGTTCTGCCAGGTCGGGTAGGTCTGCGGGCGCAGCATCGAGAACACCGCGACGACCAGCACGAAGACGCCGAGCAGGGCGTAGCGGGAGACCAGGTCGCCGAGGCGCCGGGCGGGCTCGGCGGCCTCGCGCGCGGGTGCGGCGGTGGACGTCACCGTCTGGCTCATGTGGGGACCACCCCCATCACGGCCGACCCGACCCGGTCGGCGGTGACCTCCCCCTCGGCCAGGTGCGCGCGCACGCCGCCGCGACCGAACACCAGTACCCGGTCCGACATCTCGCAGATCTCCTCCTCGTCCGATGAGGCGAGCACGACGGCCAGCCCGCGAGCGCGGGCGTCGTCGACCAGGCGGTAGAACTCCGCCCGCGCCCCGACGTCGACCCCGGCGGTCGGCTCCTCCAGCAGCAGCACCCTCGGCGCGGCCTCCAGCGCCCGGGCCAGCGCGATCTTCTGCGCGTTCCCGCCGCTCAGCGTCCCGACCAGGCTCGCCGAACCGCCCGCGACGATCCCGTACCGCTCGATCAGCGCCCGGGCCAGCGCACGTTCGCGCCGGGGCGACACCCACCGGCGCACCGGGTTGATCAGCAGGTTCTCCGCCACGGTCAGGCCCCGGGCCAGCGACAGCCCCCGGTCGCCGCCGACGTAGGCCACGCCGGCGCGCAGGGCGTCGGCGGGCGCGGCGGCGCGGTAGTCGACGCCGCCGACCTGGACGGCCCCGGTCCAGCCGAGCAGCCCGTACAGCGCGCGCCCCAGCGCCTCCTGCCCGGCGCCGCGCAGGCCCGCGCAGCCGATCACCTCGCCCGCGCGCACCTGGACGTCCAGCGGGCCGACCCCGCCCGCGACCAGCCCCTGTACCCGCAGCGCGACCCCGTCCCCGGCGAGTTTCGGGGCCGCCCGGGGCCCGCGCGCCACGGCCGCGCCGATGATGCTCGCGGCGAGCTGGGCCTCGGTGGCCTCCTCCGGCCGCACGGTCAGCTCCGCGACACCGCCGCGCAGCACGGTGATGCGATCGGCCAGTGCGCGCACCTCGGGCAGCCGGTGGCTCACGTACAGCACCCCGACGCCCCGGTCGCGCAGCCGCCGCAGCGCGCCGAACAGCCGCTCGACGTCGGCGGCGGGCAGGCTCGCGGTCGGCTCGTCCAGCACCACCGCCCGGGCGTCGAGGTGCAGCGCGCGGGCCACCGCGACCAGCGTCCGGTCGCTGACCGGCAGCTCGGACACCAGCGTGCGCGGGTCGAGTGTGACGCCGAGCGCGGCCAGGCTGGCGGCGGTCTCGCGGTGCAGCCGCCGGTCGGCGACCAGGCCCCGCCCGGAACCGAACCCGGCGACCAGGCCGAAGTTGTCCGCCACGCTCATCGCCTCCACCAGCCCGAGGTCCTGGTGGATGAACGCGATCCGGTCACGGCGGCGCCGCAGCGGCTCACCGGCGATCTCGATCGCGCCGCCGTCCGGCTCGTGCAACCCGGCGAGGATCTTGATGAACGTCGACTTGCCGGCGCCGTTTCGGCCCACCAGCGCGTGGATCTCCCCCGCCCGCACCCGCAGGTCCAGCCCGGCCAGCGCCCGGGTGGCGCCGAAGTCCTTGACCACCCGGCGCGCGTCGATCAGCGGCGGCATCAGTGCATCACCATCCCGCCGGAGACGTTGAGCGCCTCGCCGGTGATCTCGGCGGCGTCCTGCGACGCCAGGAACAGCACGGCCGCCGCGACCGCCGCCGCCGGCTGGAACCGCCGCAGCGGCACCTCGGCCAGCCAGGCGTCGCGGACCTCGCGCTCGCTGCGCCCGCTCGCCCGTGCCTGCGCGCCGAGCTGCTCGGCGACCAGCTCGGTCTCGACGATGCCCGGGCACACGCAGTTGACCCGCACGGCCGGCGCCAGCTCCAGCGCGAGCGCCCGGCTGAAGTTGACCTGAGCCGCCTTGGCCGCGCAGTAGTGCGCGATGTTCGCCACCCCGCGCTTGCCGGCCTGCGAGGCGACGTTCACGATCACGCCGCCCTCCGGGGCCAGCGCCGCGAACGCGCGGCAGCACAGGAACGTGCCCTTGACGTTGACGCCGACGACCCGATCGAAGTCCGCCTCGGCCATCCCCGCCACCGGGGCCACCGTCGACACCCCCGCGTTGTTGACCAGCACGTCCACCCGCCCGAACCGCTCGACGGCGAACCCCATGGCCCCCGCGACCTGGTCGGCGTCGGTCACGTCGCAGGCCACCGGGACGATCCGGTCGGCGCTCGGCGCGTCGGCCGCGAGGTCGGCCGCCAGGACGTGCGCCCCGGCGTCGGCGAACGCGCGCGCGATCTCCCTGCCCAGCCCCCGCGCGGCGCCGGTCACCAGCGCCACCCGGCCGTCGAAGCGCGCGGCCATCAGGCGCCGGTCCAGATCCGCCGGTAGTTCGCGCGGAAGTCCAGCCTGGCGAGGTCCTCCACGGTCCCGGCGGCGGGGCAGGTCTGGGGCGTGGCCAGGAAGTGCGGCACGTAGTTCGCGTCGACCGGCGGCGCGCCCTCCACCACCCGCAGCAACTGGTCCACCCCGGCCCAGGCGTGCCAGCTCACCAGCGAGGCGCCCAGCACGTCGACGTCCCCGTTGCGGCAGTTCCTGGTCTGCTGCGCCTGGCTCTCGAAGTCCGCCAGCTTGACGTCGTCGCGCCGCAGCGCGCGCAACGCGGGCACGGTGAACGACTCGGTCGCGCCGTACGGGGAGACGACGTACCGCAGCCTCGGGCCGAACCGGTCGCCGGCCGCCTTGATGATCTGCCCGATGCGCGGCGAGAGCGCCTCGGTGTACACGATCTGCTGCTCGTCGAGGACCCGGCAGCCCGGGCACCGGCGCAGCTCGGCGACCAGCGCGTCGGAGCGCTCCTTCACCCCGGCGAACTCGTCGTTGCGGATCACGAACACCTCGGCCCTGCCGCCGCTGTCCTTCGCGATCCACTTCGCCACCGCCGCGCCCTGCGCCGCCCACGGCAGCGGCGCGACCGCGGCCACCAGCGGGTCCGCCGCGCTGGTGTCCGACTCGCTCACGAACGGGATCCGCCGCTGCCTGGCCAGCTCCAGCGCCGGGCGGATCAGCGCGGGCGGCACCGACACGGCCATGATCCCGGCCACGTTCGCCGACACCGCGCTGCGCACGCACTGGTCGTAGCCGGCCGGATCGCCCCGCCCGTCGCAGACCTGGGCGGTCCACCCCAGCGCCCGCACCGCCTCGACGGCCTGGCCGACCGCCAGCGAGGTGCCGTCGGACGCCTGGCTGGACGAGATGATCGCGATGTTCCGGCCGGGCGTCGGCCTCGGCGCCCGCTCCGGACCCGGCCAGCCCTGCGAGGGTGGGGTCAGCAACTGCCGCAGATCGCCCTCGATCGACGCCAGGTACGCCTCGGAACCGGGCGCGGCGGCCGCGCCGCCCGCGCCGTCCGCCTCGCCGCCGCAGCCCGACAGCAACGCGCCCACGACACACGCCAACGCCATGGCGCGCACCAGGATGGGTCCGTTCATCGCTCCGCCTCCTCCGGCACCGGGCGTCGTTGCCGTGCCGCCAGGAAAGGCTGCGTCCATCGCACCGGCGACGTCCAAGACCTGTGGCTATAGCCTGCTGGCATGGACGCCGACCTGCGTCACCTGCGCTACTTCGTCGCCGTCGCGCAACGGCTGAGCTTCAGCCGCGCCGCCGAGGAGCTGCACATCGCGCAACCGTCGCTGAGCAAGCAGATCCGCCAGCTCGAACGCAACCTGCGCATCCAGCTGTTCCGCCGCACCAGCCGCCGCGTCGAGCTGACCAACGCCGGCGCGCTGCTGCTGCGTGACGCGCAGACCCTCCTGGACGCCTGGGCGACGACCCTGACGTCGGTGCGCGAGGTCGCCGCCGTCGAGAGCCAGGTGCTGCGCGTCGGCTTCGTCGCCAGCGCCGCGAACGAGATGACGCCGACCATCCTGCGGATGTTCGCCGAGCGCCACCCCGGCTGGCGCGTCGAGATGAGCCAGACCGACTGGCAGGACCCGACCGCCGGCCTGGCCGGCGGCGCCGTCGACGTCGCCCTGCTCCGCCTGCCGGTCCCGCTGGACGACACGTTCACCAGCCACGTCCTGCTGGAGGAGCCGCGCTGCGTCGCGCTCGCCAGCTCACACCCACTCGCGACCAGCGACCTGATCCGCCTCGACCAGCTCCTCGACGAACCGTTCGTGGCACCACCCGAGGAGTCCGGCGCCTGGCGGGACTACTGCCTCGCCGCCGACCAGCGCGGCGGCCACCCGATCCGCATCGGCGCCGTCGCCAAACGCCCCGACGAGTGGCTGATCGCGATCGCCAACGGCCTCGGGATCGCCTTCACCCCGCTCGCCACCGCCCGCTACTACCAACGCCCCGACATCGCCTACCGTCCCGTCGACGGCGTCAGCGGCAGCAAGGTAGCCGTCGTCTGGCCGAAGGACACGACATCGGCGACCGCCCTCGGGTTCGTGCGCGCCTGCGCCGAGGCGGCGGACCGACCCACGTAACCGTCCCCACCCCGAGCGCTTCAGGCTCGTGTGACGGGGTTGTCGTAGACCCGGCGCACGCTGCTGCCCAGTGCGGCGATGTCCGCTCCGTAGATGTGCAGCGAGATGGTGAGTGCGTCCGAGGAGTTGGCGACGCGGTGGATGTCGCCGGGGGGTGCCAGCGCGGACACGTCGCCGGGGTGGTTGGTGACCTCGGCGGTGGGGACGAGGTGCGGGGTGGCCAAGGGGTCGGTGCGCAGTTCGTAGCGCTGCTCGTGTTCCTGGCCCTCGGCCACGCCCGCGACGCACCACGCGCGGTGGTCGTGGATGGGGGTGCACTGTCCGGGCAGCCACACCAGGGCCACGACGGAGAAGCTGCCGTCGTCCTCGACGTGGATGAGGTGCTGGACGTAGTGGTCCGGGCTCGCCCGCCGGTACCGCTCGGGCAGCGGACGGCCCTCGGTGAGGTAGCCGGACAGCCGCGCGGCGACGACGTCGGCGGTGTCGGCCGGGGACAGCCCGCGCCGGACGGCGGCGCGGACGGGGGCGATCAGCGGTGTCAGCTCGGTGACCTCGAAGGTGTGCGTCGACATGGGTCTGGTCCTTGTCCGAAAGGGCTGGCAAGGGCCGCGGCGGATGCCAGGGTGTCGACCGCGACCCTCCGCCGAGTGTGTGCCGCCCCATGCATCGGCACCAGACCGCGGAACCTTGGACACATCCAAGGGCTAGTTATAGGTCGGGGTCCCGTGGACGCCCGGGCGACCGGGTCGGAGCTGGGTCGAGGTGTGACGCAGCGCCGCGAGCATGGTCGCGGTGGCGGGGACGTGCAGGTACTCGGGCAGGGTGTAGGCGGCCACGGCACGGTGGACCGCCGGGCGCAGCGGGCGCGCGACCAGCCGGGGGTGCCGCAGGAAGGACAGGACCAGGCTCGGCATCACCGCGATGCCCGAACCCGCGACCACCAGGCTCTGCATCGCCAGGTTGTCGTCGGTGGTGAACGCGATGTCCGGGGTGAAGCCGGCGCCCGCGCACGCCTCGACGAACGTGGCGCGGCACCGGGGGCAGCCGGCGATCCAGGTCTCGTCGGCCAGTTCGCCCACTTCCAGTGCCCGCCGGCGGGTCAGCGGGTGGCTGGCCGGCAGCACCACCACCATCTCGTCGTCCAGCAGCGGCGTGACCGCGAGATCCTCGCGTTCGGTCGGCGCGGACAGGTCGTAGCTGAAGGCGAGCGCGATCTCGCAGTCGCCGGCCGGCACCATCGCCAGCGAGTCCGGGGGCTCGGCCTCCAGCAGCTGAACCCGGATGCCCGGGTTGGTGGCCCGCAGGTGGGTGACGGCCGAGGCGACGATGGTGGCGCAGGCGCTCGGGAAGGTGCACAACCGCACCCGGCCCGCGGCCAGGCGCCTGATCGCGGCCACCTGCTGGGCCGCGGACCGCAGGTCGCCCAGGATGACCTCGGCGTGGCGGGAGAGCAGCTCGCCGGCCTCGGTCAGCCGCAGGGTGCGCCCGGACCGGGTGAACAGCGGCGTGCCCACGGCGCGTTCGAGGGACCGCATCTGCTGGCTGACGGCCGGTTGGGTGCAGCCAAGCGACCGGGCCGCCGCCGAGTACGAGCCCGAGCGCACGACCTCGTGGAACGTCTGGATGTGCCGCGAGTCCAACATCGGCCAACTATAAGAAGTTCAATGGGTTTCTCCCAGGGTTCACCGCCAGGCTTGGAGGCTGATTAGACTATTGACCTACTCAGGGTTCCTTCCTAGGGTCGCTGCATCCGGTCGGGTGCGCCATTGACCCCGGTGCCGGCGTCGAAGGAGTCCGCATGGCGCAGTCCGTGGAACCACCCCGGCCAGCGGGTCGGCTGCTGCTCGCCACGACGGTCGGCAACCTCGTCGAGTGGTTCGACTACCTGGCCTACGCGTACGTCGCCTCGGTGCTGGCGACGCTGTTCTTCCCCTCGGCGGACCCGAACGCGGCGCTGCTCGCGACCTTCGCGGTGTACGGCGTGAGCTATGTGGTCCGGCCGCTGGCCAGTCCGTTCTGGGGGACGCTCGGCGATCGGCTGGGCCGGCGCAACGTGCTCACCATCGTCATCGTCCTCATGGGAGCGGCGACGTTCGCCGTCGGCCTGCTGCCGACCTACAGCCAGGTCGGCCTGCTCGCGCCTGCCCTGCTCATCGTGTGCCGCGTCCTGCAGGGGTTCGCCGCGACCGGCGAGTGGGTCGGGTCGCTGTCGTTCCTCCTGGAGTCCACCTCGGGGCGCCGGCGCGGGCTGCTCTGCGGCGTCAACACGGCCGCGACGGTGCTTCCCGGCGCGGTGGTGGCGCTGTTCCTGCTCGCCCTGCGCCTGACGCTGTCCCCGGAGGCCTACCTCGCGTGGGGCTGGCGGACCCCGTTCCTGATCGGCGGCGTGCTCGCCCTGGTGGGTTTCTACATCCGCAACCGGTTCGACGAGAGCCCGGCGTTCCGCGAGATCGCGCGGGCCAACGCCGTCGAGAAGGCCCCGGTGCGCCGCGCCCTGAGGGAGTTTCCACGGCAGATCATCTCGGTTTTCGCCGTCGGCGCACTGATGTCGCTGTCGACGTACACGATCCTCACCTATATCCCGACGTTCCTTTCCGAGACCGTCGGGTTCAGCCCGAACAGCGCGCTGCTGTCCAGCAGCGTCGCCACGATCGTGCTCTCGGTGCTCATCCCGCTGTTCGGCAGGGTGTCGGACCGATGGGGCCGCCGGCCCGTCCTCATGATCGGCGCGGCGGCGCTGGCGGTGCTCAGCGTGCCGGCGTTCCTGCTGCTCTCCAGCGGCTCCATGCTCGGCGCCGGCGCCGGTCTCGGGCTGCTGCTGCTCGGGACGGCGATCACGCTCGGCGGTGGCGGGGCGGTCATGGTGGAGGCCTTCCCGACCAGGGTCCGCTACACCGGCAGCGCGCTGAGCCAGACGGCGTCCTACACCCTCTTCGGCGGCACCGCGGCGTTCGTCAGCCAGGCCCTCGCCTCCGGCACCGGGCACCCGGTGGCGCCCGCCGTCTACATCACGGTGGTCGCGGTGGCGGTGCTGCTGACCGTCGCCTTCGTCGTCCCGGAGACGTCCCGGCTGCCGCTGCACGGCGCGGAGGCGGACGTTCGGTCGCCGGCCGGTGTGGACTGACTACCCGCGATCTACCCGCGATACGGCGCCATTCCGCCGTCGGTCACGGCGTAGTCGCGCATCAGGGTGTACGCCCGGGTGAGCTGGTCGCGCATGAGCTCCCGCGCCGCGGCGGGGTCACCGGCGGTGACGGCGCGGGCGATGGCCACGTGGTCGTCGGTCATCTCGCCGAGCGTGGACAGGTCGTAGGTGACGAGGGTGAGCACCCGCTGCAGCTCGTCGTGCACCGAGTCGATCGCGGCGGCGAGGCGGCCGTTGCCGGACAGCGCGGCGATCTCATGGTGAAAGTCGTGGTTGAGGTCCGCGTGCCGCTGTCCCCGGTCCGGGGACGGGTCGGTCGCGAACGGCAGCGTCGAGCCGGCGAGCTCGAGCAGGCGCGCGGGGTCGGCGAGCCCCCGGGCGATCCTGTCGGTGGCGAGCTCGGCGGCGAGGGGTTCGAGCGCGATCCTGATCTGGAAGACCTCGTCGTAGTCGCGCAGCCCCACCCCGGCCACGATGTAGCCGACCCTCGGCACGCTGCGGACCAGGCCGGTGCGGCGCAACCGCTGCAGCGCCTCGCGGGCCGGCCCCCGGCTCACCCCGAAACGCTCCGCGAGCGCGCCCTCGACCAGGATCTCCTCGGCGGCGACGCGACCGCTCAGCACGTCGGCCTTGATCGACTCGAAGACCCAGTCGGCGATGCCCTGACCGGGCGCGCGCTCGGGGCGGGTGAGTCCCTGTCCGGCAGGCCGGGACGGCGCCGCCTTGCTCATGATGCCTCCCTCGAGTCGGTCGGCGGCCATTCTCCCAGCAGTTCGGTGCACTCGGACGCCGTGCTTGACCGGTCTCTGACTATACAAGTAACTTATTCAGTATTCCCGTGTGATCGGTCCCGCCGTTGAACGCGAAAGGTGGCCTGTGCGCGACGCCCAGAACCTCGGCGATGTCGTTGCCGCTCACGACGAGGATTCGTCCACGGTCGCCGTCGTCGACCTGCGCAACCCCGAGGAGCCCGTCCAGGTCACCCACCGCGACCTGGCCAGGATGGCCGGGGGTGTGGCCGCGCACCTGGCCGGCCGTGGCCTACGCCCCGGCGAGCGGGTGGGCATCCTCGCGCTCAACCGCGTCGAGTACCTCGCGGCCTACTTCGGCGCCATGCTGGCCGGCGGGGTCGCCGTACCGCTGAGCATCAAGCTGCCGGCCGAGTCGCTCGCCTACATCATCGACGACGCCGGGCTCCGCCTGGCCTTCGTCGACGCCGGCCGCCGCCACCTCGTGCCACCGGGCCTGGACGTGGTGGACTTCGACGACCCCGGTCCCGACGGGTTCGCGGCCTCGGTCGTGGCCCAGGAGTTCGCGGCCGTCGAACCGCCGGACGGCGCCGAGGCCGAGCTGCTCTACACCTCCGGGTCCAGCGGCCGGCCCAAGGGCGTGTCGCTGACCCACGCCGGGCAGCTCTGGGCACTGCGCACGATGGCGGCGACCCGCCCGGCGCAGCGCCACACCCAGATCCTCGCGCAGCCGCTGTTCCACATGAACGGGCTGGTCACGGTCGCGCTCGCGCTGCTGTCCGCCGACACGGTCATCCTCCAGCCCGCCTTCGCGGCCGGCCCCTACGCGGCCGCCATCGAGCACTACGCCGTCGACACGGTGGCCGCCGTACCCACGATGTGGGTGCGGACGCTGCGGGAGGCCGAGGCCGGCCGCGCCGACCTGTCCTCCGTGCGCACCCTCACCCTGGGTTCGGCCCCGACCAGCGACGAGCTGATCGCGCGGACCCGGGCGCTGCTGCCGGAATGCCGGGTCTCCCTCTCCTACGGGACGACCGAGGCGGGCCCGGCCGTATTCGGACCGCACCCGGACGGCCTGCCCACCCCGCCGCGCGCCCTGGGCTACCCGCTGCCCGGCAGCGATCTGCGGCTGGTCGACGGGCCCTCGCCCGACGAGGGCGTCCTGCTCATGCGCAACCCGGCGGTCATGCGCGGCTACCACAACCTGCCCGAGCGCACCTCGGCCGTCGTCCGCGACGACTGGTACACCAGCGGCGACGTCATGCGGCGCGACGAGGACGGCTTCTACACCTTCGTCGGGCGGGCCGACGACATGTTCGTCTGCGCCGGCGAGAACATCTACCCCGGCGAGGTCGAGCGGCTGCTCGAGCGCAACCCCGCCGTTCACCAGGCCGCCGTGGTGTCGCTGCCCGACCCCGAGCGGGGCCGGATCCCGGTGGCGTTCGTGGTCCCGGTCGACGACCGCCCGCTCGACGCCGCCTCGGTCAAGGAGCACGCGCTGCGCCACGGCGCGCCGCACCTGCATCCGCGCCGGGTCAGCTTCCGGCCCGACCTGCCCCTCGCCGGCACGAACAAGACCGACCGAAACGCCCTGGCGCAACTGGCGATCGAGCTGGAACGAACCCACGGGTGGTCACCGTGACCAGACGACCTACGGAGGATGCCGCCGTGAACCCGCCCGAGCTGACCACGACGACATTGCAGGGCTGGCTGGATGGCTCGCCGTTCATCGCCTTCCTCGGCATCACCTGCGAGAAGCTCGACCGCGACCGGCAGCGGGTGACGCTGCGCATGCCGATGCGGCCACAGCTTCGCCGCGACGAGGGCTCGGGCTGGTTCCACGGCGGGCCGATCGCCTCGCTCATCGACATCGCCGGCGACTTCGCGGTCGCCCTCGCGACCGGGGGCGGGGTGCCGACCGTCAACTTCCGGGTCGACTACCTGCGGCCCAGTACCGGGGACGCGCTGGTGGCCACCGCGACGGTCCGCCGCGCCGGGCGCACCGTCGCCGTCGCGGATGTCGACGTGCACGACGAACAGGGCCGGCTCACGGCCGTGGGGCGCGGCACCTACTCGACGACACCCGGTTAGGAGCAGACCATGAAGGCCCACGTCCTGCACTCCCACGGGACCGTCCGTGACCTGCGCTTCGAGCGGTCGTGGCCGGACCCCACGCCGCACGAGGGCAGCGTGGTCATCGCCGTGAAGGCATGCTCGCTCAACTACCACGACATCTTCACCATGCGCGGCATGCCGGGCATCAAGGTCCCGATGCCGATCATCATGGGCATCGACATGGCCGGTGACGTCGTCGCCGTCGGCCCGGGTGTCACCGACTTCAAGCCGGGCGACCGGGTGCTCGTCGACCCGCTGGACCGCCGGCGGAACAAGCTGATCGGCGAGATGATGGACGGCGGTCTCGCGGAGTACTGCGAGGTCGGCGCGCACACCCTCATCCCGCTGCCCGACCAGGTCTCCTATGCCGACGCCGCCGCCCTTCCGGTCGCCTACGGCACCGCGTACCGCATGATGGTGACCCGGGGCCGGGTGGCGCGGGACGAGAAGGTGCTGATCCTCGGCGCCTCGGGCGGGGTCGGCACCTGCTGCGTCCAACTGGCCCGGCTCGCGGGCGCCCACGTCGCCGTCGCGGCCTCCACCGACGAGAAGCTGGCCCGGCTCAAGGAGATGGGCGCCGACGAAGGCATCAACTACACGACCGAGAAGCTCACGCACGCCGTCCACGAGCGGTATGGCAAGCCCAGGGTCTGGGGCGACGGCGGCGTCGACGTCGTCGTCAACTTCACCGGTGGCGACACCTGGGTGCCGACGCTGCGGTGCCTGCACAACAACGGCCGGGTCCTCACCTGCGGAGCGACCGCGGGCTACGACCCCAAGACCGACCTGCGGTTCATCTGGACGTTCGAGCTCAACGTCATCGGCTCGAACGGATGGAACCGCGAGGACCTGCACGCGCTGCTCGACCTGATCGGCGACGGGCGGCTGACCCCCACCATCGACTCGACGTTCCCGCTGCACCGGGCCGACGAGGCGCTCACCCTGCTCGAACAGCGCGGCGTGGTCGGCAAGATCATCGTCGCGCCGGGAACCTGAGCCATGACCCGCGTGGACCATCTGCTCGTCGCCGTCACCGACGTGCCCGCCGCGGCCGCGCGGTGGACGCGGGCCGGGCTGCGCGCCGAGCTGGGTGGACACCATCCCGCCGGGACCAGCAACGCGCTCGTCCGAGGACCCGAGCCGGCCTACATCGAGCTGATCGGCGCGGATCCGGCCGCCACCAGCCCGAACGCCCGGCGGGTGCGGGCCAGCCCCGGCCCGCTGTCATGGGCGATCGCCGTCGACGACATCGATGCGACGCGGGCCGAGGTCATCGCCGCCGGCCACACCCCGGGCGATGTCCAGGAAGGGGCTCGCACCACACCCGACGGCGAGCACCTGTCCTGGCGGACCTGCGAGCTCGGACCGGGCGCCCTGCATCCCTACCTGCCGTTCCTCATCGACTGGCGCACGCCGCTGCCGGCCGGACCGCCCGACGGACCCCGCCTTCGCGCGGTCGTCCTCGCGGTCCCCGAGCCCGAACCGCTCGCCGAGCTGCTCAGCGGATGCGGCCTGCGTCGCCGCCGCGCCCCAGGTGTTCACCTCGGCGACGGCCGGGTGGACGTCGAACTGCGGGAGGGCCCCGGCCGGCTGGTCCGCGCCGAGGTCGAGCTTCCCGCGACGCACGCCGGCCCGACGGTCCTCGACGGCCTCGACGTCACGGTCCGGTAAGCGTCGGCCACGACCCGGTGGCCGTGGCGCCGAGGCGGTCGAGGGTGAAGGGCCGCAGCGGGTACGGGCGGTCACCGTCGAGCACCCAGGTGGTGAGCGCCTCGGCGACGGCGGGGGCCAGGGCGAAGCCGTGCCCGCTCCAGCCGGCGGCCACCACGACCGAGGGCAGGCCGGGCAGGGTGTCGATCACGGGGATCAGGTCGATCGTGCTGGTGTCGGCCCGGCTGTTGTCCACGGCCAGGACCTCCGCCCCGGCCAGGGCGGGCAGGGTCGCGGCCAGGTCGGCGAGGGTAGTGCGGAGCACGTCCGGATCGGTCGTCCCGACCCCCGCGACGGGATCCCAGCCGCCGGGCCGTCCGCCGGAGAGCATCACCGCGCCGTCGTCGGTGACCTTCACCGACAGCGACCGGCGGCCGTGGCCGAGCTGGTGGTTGAGCACGAACCCGGGTGGGGCGGTGACGAAGGTGATCTGGGTCGCCTTCTCCCACAGGTGCAGCGTGACCCCGACGGCGTCCCTGAGCAGGCGCGGCGTGGACCGGTTGGCCGCGAGGACCACGCCGCGGCCGGCGCGCAGCCGCTCCCCGGTGGCCAGCTCCAGCGTGACCGCGGCGCCGTCCGCGTCCGGCGCGAGCCCCGCCACGGTGGTGTGTTCGACGACGGCGGCGCCGAGCCCCTCGGCCGCCTTCGCGAACGCCCTGGTCGTGGCCGGGTGGTCGGCGGTGCCGTCGTGCGGGGTGTAGAGGGCGTACCGCACGTCGTCGGCGATGCCGGGCTGCATCTCGTCCAGGCGGTCCCGCTCGACGATCTCGGACGGCACGCCCGCCGCCCGCTGCGCCTGCGCCCTGGCCGCCAGGCTCTGCCAGCCGGCGACGCCGGCGATCTCGACGTCGTAGAGGTTGAGCAGGCCGTTGCGTCGATAGCCGGTGGCGGCGCCGAGCAGGCCGTCCAGCTCGGGCCACAGCTCCAGCGCCCGGCGCGCGAGGGGCAGCTCGCGCAGGTCACGGCCCCCGGCCCGGACGCCCCGACGGCCCGGACCGCCGGACGCACCGCAGGCCAGCTCCCGCGCCTCCAGCAGCGTCACCTCGGCGCCGCGGCGCGCGAGGTTCCACGCCGTCGCGGCACCCACCACGCCCCCACCGACGACCACGTACTCCACGGACCGCACCGGTACACCCTCCATCTCAGCCGACCCTTTCGAGGAAACGTTGCGTGCGTTCGTGCCGGGGCGCGTCGAGCACCCGGGCGGCCGGCCCGTGCTCCACGATCCGTCCCCGGTCCATGAACACCACGGTGTCCGCGACCTGGCGCGCGAAGCCCATCTCGTGGGTGACGACCAGCATCGTCATCTCGATCTTCGCCAGGTCCCTGAGCACCGCGAGCACCTCGCCGACCAGCTCGGGATCCAGCGCGCTGGTCGGCTCGTCGCAGAGCATCAGCTTCGGCCGCATGCACAGGGCGCGCGCGATCGCCACCCGCTGCTGCTGCCCGCCCGAGAGCTGGGCGGGGTAGGCCGCGTGCTTGTCCGCGAGGCCGACCCTGCCGAGCAGCTCCTCGGCCCGAGCGACGGCCTCACCGCGCGGCACCCGCTGCACGCGGATCGGCGCCTCGACCAGGTTCTGCAACACCGTGAGGTGGCCGAACAGGTTGAACTGCTGGAACACCATGCCGATGCGTCGGCGCGCGATCCGGGTTTCCCTCGCCGTCGCCTCGACCAGGTCGCGGCCGCGCCGGCGGTAGCCGACCAGCTCCCCGTCCACCGCGATCGTGCCGGCCTGGATGTTCTCCAGGTGGTTGATGCAGCGCAGCAGGGTGCTCTTCCCGGACCCGGACGGTCCGATCAGGCAGACGACCTCGCCTGGTTCCACCACCAGGTCCACGTCGCACAGCACGTGCAGGGAGCCGTAGAGCTTGTGCACGCCACGCATCTCGACCGCCGGGCGCGCGCTCATCGCCCGGCCTCCAGCGCGAGCTGGGACAGCCTGCGGGAGCCGGCCGCCGACGCGCCGGCCCGGCCCCGGTTGAAGTACCGCTCGACGTAGCGCTGCGCGACGGTGAGCACCGCGGTGAGCACCAGGTACCAGAAGGTGACGACCAGCAGCAGCGGGATCGTCTCGAAGGTGCGGGCGTAGATGATCTGGGCGCTGTAGAGCAGCTCGGGCATGGAGATCACGCTGACGATCGAGGTCGTCTTCACCACGTTGACGAACTGGTTGGTCAGCGGCGGGACGATGGCGCGCATGGCCTGCGGCAGGATGATCCGCCGCATCATCAGCCAGCCCGGCATGGCCAGCGCCTCGGCGGCCTCGCGCTGGCCGTGGTCCACCGAGATCAGCCCGGCGCGGAAGATCTCCGCGCAGTACGCCGACTCGTGCAGCGTGAGCCCGATGATCGCGGCGCCGGTCACCGTGACGACGGTGTTGGTCGCCACCGACACGAGGTCCGGGCCGGACGGGATGCCCAGCGCGAGCCTCGGGTACAGCGCCGCCAGGTTGTAGAGCAGCAGGAGCAGCACCAGCAGCGGGGTCGCGCGGAACAGCCAGATGTAGGCGAGCGAGATCGCGTTGAGCACCTTGTTCGACGACTGCCGCATCATCGCCAGCGCGACGCCGACCACGATGGACAGCGCCATCACGACCACTGCCAGCTCGACGGTCCGCACCAGCCCGGCGAGGATCGCGGGGCCGAACACGTAGCGGCCGAACGTCGCCCACGCGAAGTTCTCGTTGGTGACCGCCGAGACCAGCAGCACCGCGACGGCGAGCGCCACCAGCACGCCGGCGACCCAGTCCCCGTACCTCCTCCTGGACAGGATCCGCGCCGGGAGCTCGGTGGCGCCGGCGGCCGGAGTGTCAGTCATCACCGTCATGACCTTCCGTCGAGGATGTCGGTGTGGTCGAGCTCGTTGTCCCGCAGGCCCCACTTGTCGAGGATCGCCAGGTAGGTCCCGTCCGCCATCAGCCGCCGCACCGCCTCGTGGACCGGGCCGGTCAGCGGCGAGCCCTTGGCGAAACCGGCGGCCACCAGCGCCCGCTTGTAGCGGCCGGCCAGCCGGAACAGGCCCGGCGACTTCGCCGCCACGTACTGGGTGAGCGAGATCGAGAAGTAGAGGACCTCGATGCGGTCGGCGCGCAGGGCCAGCGCCGCGGCGGTCCCGGTGGGATACAGGCGCAGCTGCCAGTCCGGGCGGCCGGCCCTGGCGCAGGTGTCGGCCGCCTGGTCCAGCTGGCCCTGCTGCACGGACCCGACCACCACGCCGACGACGCGGCCACACAGGTCCGGGTAGGAGTGGACGGCGAAGTCCGTGTCGCTCCTGGCCAGGAAGCCCTGCCCGCCGTTGTAGTAGGTGACGAAGTCGGCCTTCTTCTGGCGCTCCGCCGTCGGGCTCAGCGAGGCCAGGATCATGTCGTAGCGCCCGGCGGCCAGGCCGGGCACGATGGCGTCGAGGCTGGTGGGGACCGGCTCCGCAGGCAGGCAGAGCACGTCGGCGATCGCCTGGCTCATGTCCCGGTCGAAGCCGACGATCGTCGCGTCGTCCTCGGCGTGGTAGCCCATCGGCGGGCTGTCCGGCACCATGCCGACCAGGACGCCGCCGCGCTCGCGCACCGCCGGGGGCACCGCCGCCGCCAACGCCGGATCGCACCGCCCGTGCGGGCGCTCGACCAGCGCCGGGTCCGGGGCGGCGGACGAACCCAGCGCGCACCCCGACATCGTCAGCGCCAGGACCAGCGACCACGCGGTCAACCTCACGGTGGGCGTCACGCCCTCACCTCCGCCGCGTCGCACCATCGCCTGCGATGTAGTGTGTACTGCATGAAACCGAGAACGTCTAGTGGCCACTAGATGACGTCCGACCTGACGAAGCGGATCGCCCAGCTCCGGGACCAGCTCGGCGACGGCGGGCTCCGCGTGGTCGACTTCCTCGCCCTGCACCCGACCGAGGCCTCGGTCTTCTCCGCGCGGGAGATCGCGGACCGGGCCGGCGTGAGCGACGCGACAGTCGTGCGCACCGTCAAACAGCTGGGCTACAGCGGGCTCGCCGAGATGCGCCGGGCGGCCGCCGCCATGCTCAACCCGGTGCGCGACCCCGAGCAGACCCTGGCCGAGCACCTGGTCCGCTCCGACGACGGCGGCCGGTTGCTCGACCGCATCGGCCTGGACGCCGCCCAGCTCGCCCGCGCCCTGCCGCGCGCCGTGCCGGCCGAGGTCTTCGAGACCGCCACCCGGATCCTCGCCGACGCCGGGCACGCCCTGATCGTCGGCTACGGATCGGCACAGCCCGTGGCCGACGCCCTGGCCCTCGGCCTGCGGCGCATCGGACGAACGGCCAGCGCCACCAGCCTGACCGGCTACAACTTCGCCGACGAACTGGGCCAGCTGAGCGCGGCGTCGGCGCTCGTGCTGGTCGCGCCGCTGCGCCACGTGCGCGAGCACGACGTGGCGATCAGCGAGGCGGCCCGCGCCGGATGCCCCGTCGTCGTGATCACCGAGGTGCTGGCCAGCCACTTCGCCGACCGGGTGGAGACCATCCTGGTCACCCCGTCCACCGAGAACACGCTGACCGGACCGCCCGTCGTGCAGCTCATGCTCGTCGACGCGCTACTGCTCGCCGTCGCCGCCACCGACCCGGACCGGGCACTCGAAGGCTGGCGGACGACCAACCGCCTGCGCACCGAGATCGTCGGCGGCAACATGGACGTGCCGTTGAACCGCTCCAACGCCGCGCGGGTCACCCGCGCACAACCGGACGCTACGCGCGGCCGGTGAAGCGGGCGAGGAGCAGCGCGAGCCTGGTGTCGCGCTGCGCGGCGGGCAGCCGGGCGCTTCGGGTGAGCGTGGTCAGGCCGTGCAGGGCGGCCCAGAACGTCTCCGTCAGCAGCGCCGGGTCGTCGTCGCCCGCGTGCGGCCGGACCGCCGTGGCAAGCTCGCCGAACCCCGCGTGCAGCGCGGCCGGCGCCTCGGGGGTGGCGAACGGCAGGGTGACGGCCTGCCGGAACATCGCGTCGTAGAGGGCGGGGCGCCGGTCGGCGAAGTCCGTGTAGGCGCGGGCGACCGCGGCGAGAGCGGCGTCCGCGTCCGAGGCCGCCGTCCGGGCGGCCCGCAGCTCCGTGGCCAGCTCGGCGAAGCCCTCCAGCGCGACGGCGGCCACGATCGCATCCTTGCCGTCGAAGTGGCTATAGAGCACCGGCTGGCTGTACTCGACCTTCTCCGCGAGCCGCCGGGTCGTCACCGCGTCCCAGCCCTCGGCCTCGGCGAGCTCGCGGGCCGCGATGACGATCAGCTTTTCCCGCTCCGCGCGCTCGCGCTCCCTGCGCGCCTGAATAGACATACCCCGACTCTAGCAGTGCTAGACAGCCTAGCGATGCACTGATAGTGTCGCTCGTGTTCCTAGCATCGCTAGCCAAGGAGTTCGGATGCTGACGTACGCCGCCTACGGTCTCGCCATCGCGTTGAACCTGATGTTGCTGTTGGTCGGGCTTCGGTTCCTGTTCGTCCCGGTCCCGGCGGCCGCCGGGTACGGGGTGCCGGCGAATGCCGACGGCGACCCCGCCTACCTCACGATCAAGGGCCTGCGCGACGGCGGCTACGGCCTGCTCGGCCTGGCCCTGCTGGCCTTCGTCGACCCCATGGCCTCGGCGTTGTTCATGCTGGTGCTCGCCCCCATACCCCTCGGCGACATGTTCGTCGTGCTCCGCCACGGCGGGACCAGGGCGACCGCGTTCGGGATCCACCTCACCACGGCCGTCGTGATGCTCGTCAGCGCCGCCCTGCTCTTCGCGGTCTGAGCGGTCCGAGCGGACTCAGCGCGGTCACCCGCCGCCGGGCGCGTCGACCCCCGGGCCGAGCAGCGCGACCCGCATCTGGGTGGCCAGCCAGCCGCGGTAGTCGACCTCGGGCCAGCCCCGCCGCAGCACCAGTGCGTCGTAGTGCGCCGGGTCGTTGAACAGCCAGAGCGCGTCGACGGCGCGGTCGAAGTCCAGGCCGGTGCGCAGTGGACCGGTCTCGACCACCCGCCGCACCACCATCGCGGCGCCCGCCCGGCGGTTCGCCGTCAACGTCGTCCAGAGCTCGGCGCAGTCGGCGGAGTCGCCCGCGGCGCGCCGGACGACCTCGAACAGCCGCGCGGCGCGCCCGGCGATGAGCGTGCACACGCCGGCGTAGGCGTCGAGCACCCCGGCCGGGTCGGTCGCCTCCCAGACCGGGGCGAACCAGGGCCGCTGGGCCACCGGCACCGGTTCGTCGTCGCCGGCCAGCGCCTCGTCGAGAACCTGGCGCAGCAGGGCCGGCTTCGAGCCGAAGGCGGCCGCCACCGTCGGCCGCGCGACCCCGGCCAGCTCGGCGATCTCGCGCAGCGAGGCCGCCGCGTAACCGCGCTCGGTCAACAACACGGTGGCCGAGGCGACGATCGCCCGTCGGGTCCGCTCGGCCGCCTCCGCCCGGGTCGGCGAGTGGTAGGCGCGGCGCCCGCCATTGACTTTCGGCATAACTTCACCATACTTGCGTCTATCCGATAGACAGCGGATATCCAAAACTGGAGCGGCCATGACCACGAACGGCCCCTATCTTCTCCAAGACGGCGAAGGCGACGCGTTGTGGTTCCTGGGCAGCCTGGCCACCGTCAAGGCCAGCGGCGCGCAGACCGGCGGGCGCCTCACGGTCGTCGAGTTCCTCAACCCGCCCGGCTTCGCCCCGCCACTGCACCGCCACCTGCGCGAGGACGAGGCCTTCTACGTCCTCGCCGGCACCGCCACGTTCCACTGCGACGGCCAGGCACTCCGCGCCGGACCCGGCGACTTCGTCCTGCTGCCGGTGAACCGCCCCCACACGTTCCTGGTCGGCCCGCACGAGCCGCTGCGCGCCCTGCAGATCACCAGCCCCGGAGGCTTCGAGCGGTTCGCCGCCGAGGTCGCGGTCCCGGCAGCCGAGCGCCGGCTGCCCGACCCCACCCCGGTCGACCCGGCCGCACTCGGCCACGCCGCCGCACGGCACGCGGTGGAGATCCTCGGGCCGCCGCCGTCCCGCTGACCGGCGGAGTCCTCCGAGCTTCTCCCTCGGTGACGGTTGGCCTTCCGGTTGAGGGCTTGGTGCCCTGGTCGCGCGGTGACATCGGGCGAAGGTCATGAGCCACGCACGCGAGGGACGGGCAGGCGTGGTGATCGGCGCCGGGCGCGATGGGAGCGACGCGATGAGTCAGGTCGAGGATCGCACCGAGGTGCTCGTCGAGGCCGTCAGGTCCGCGTTGCGGGCGCCGTCGGGCGACCGCGGTGCGGGTGTGCATGGCACAGGCCGTACGCGAGGGCGCATGGCTGCGGCAGGTCACCGGGCCGGCCCTGAAGCGCCGCCTGTCCGACGCGCTCGACGCCGCCGCCCGCGAACAACAGCGCTCCCCCGGCTACGCCGCCGAGCTGCAACTGTGGACCCGCCGCTACGCCGGCAGCCAGGCCGGGATCACCCCGGACAGCGTCGCCACCCCGCCGGTCGGCCTGGTCGGCGCGTCGCCGCCGCGGCCGACGAGCTCGCCCCGACGCCTCGGCGCGAGCTCAGCTCGGTGCTCCTGTACCTGTGACGGGGCGCCCCGTCGAGGCGACCGGATGGGGCCCTTGGACCTTGGGTGCGGGTGCCGGCTGCCCTAGGCCGCTGCCGGCCCGCGCGGCCACGCTGGGCGGGAGCCCCGGACGGCACCGGGGCGGAAGGAGACCGCAGCGATGGCACAGGCGGCGTTGACGAAGACGGCGTTCGAGCGCCGGCCGGTCGGGTCCACCAGCCGCGGCCTGATCGGGTTCACCCCCTGCCCGGTCGCGGTCATCCCGGCCGCATACAGCCGCCAGATGAGCGAGGAGACACGGCGATGACGGCAGGGACGACACAACAGGTGGGTGAGCTGATGAGCGCCAGGGTGTTCACCACCCACCCCCGGTGCGAGGCGGCGGATGCCGCGCTGGTGATCGGGCTGAGCGATGTCGGCGCGCTGCCGGTGCTCGACGACGGCCGGCTGGTGGGGATGTTCACCGAGGCGGACCTGCTGCGCCGCCAGCGCGCGACCGGCCGGTCGGACCTGCTCGTCGAGGACGTGATGGTTCCGGTCGCGCTGGTCGCGACCCCGGACGGCGACCCCGCCGAGCTGGCCGAGGCCATGCGTCGCCGTCAGGTCCGAACGGTGCCGGTGGTCGACAACGGCCGGCTGGTCGGCGTCATCACCGGCAACGACCTACCCGCGCGGGCGCGCCCGGCCTGATCACGCCGGGCTCGTGGGAACGAACAGGATCGCGTTCGGCCAGAAGTGCAGCGCGCTGCTCGCGACCAGCCCCACCCCGCCGTCGCGGGCGGCGACCGGCATGCCGAGCACCAGCAGCCCGGCCGGGTCGAACACCCCGGACCCCTGGCTGACCAACTCGTGCGGCCAGGCCCGTTCCAGCCGCCGCGCCACCGCCAGCCCGGGAACCTGAGCGGCGACCCGCCGCGCGGCGGTGTCGAGCAGCCACCGGCCCCGGGAGAGCGCGGCGCCCAGGCCCACACTGCGCTCGGCGAACGAGGGCGGCACTCCGTGGGCGAGCACCAGGCCGGTACCCAGGTGCGCGGCGGCATCGGCCGCGGCGGCCAGCACCTCGGCGTCCTTCGGGAGGTCACCGATCGCGACGGTCACGCCGGCCGGTCGCGGCGGGTGGTCGGGCGACGGCCGCGGCAGCAGGATCTCGTGACCGGCCAGCTCGGCCACGGCCCTGGGCAGGCCGCTGGGCGCGCCGTGGGGCGGGCGGGTCGAGGTCTGCCGCAGCGACGGCCGGCCGCCGTGGTCACGGCACCAGTCCAGGACCCACTCGGGCGGGACGGGGTCCGCGAGGAACACGACCACCCGCCGCCCGGCACGTCGCTCGGCGTCCGGCGCGACGGGCTGGGCCGTGACGAGCACGTCAGCCATGGTGGCTCACCTCCTAGGACGCAATCGTCGAGCCCGGCGCTGGCCCCCGGCAGGGTCGAACGTCTTGGCATCGGGTGGCCGGGGTCGTCGGTTCGCCCTCCGCCGTCCCCTCGCCCCCGGCCGTCGAGCTGATCGCCGGCGGCGGATCGGCCGGCGTGGCGCCGGTCGACGCCGCGACCAGCTAGCCCGTCCGGCGCTGGTGGTCGCGGAGCTCGGTGGCGAGCACCGCGACCTGGGTGCGCCGTTCCATGCCGAGCTTGCCGAGCAGCCGGGACACGTAGTTCTTGACCGTCTTCTCCGCCAGGTACATGCGCTGCGCGATCTGCCGGTTGGTCAGGCCCTCGCCGATCAGCTCCAGCAGCGTGCGCTCCCGGTCGGTGAGCCCGGACAGCGGACCCGGCTTCTCCACGCTGGCCCGCAGCCGGGACATCAGCGCGGCGGCCGCCCGGTTGTCCAACAACGACCGGCCGGAGCCGACCGTACGCACCGCCGAGACCAGCTCCATGCCCTTGATGTCCTTGATCACGTAACCGCCGGCGCCGGCCAGGATGGCATCCATCATGGCCTGCTCGTCGGTGAACGAGGTCAACATCAGGCAGTTCAGCCCGGGCAACCTGGAACGCAGCTCGCGGCACAGCTCCACGCCGTTGCCGTCGGGCAGCCGCACGTCCAGCACCACCACGTCCGGGCGCAACGCCGGGATGCGGGCCAGCGCCTCGGACACCGACGACGCCTGCCCGACGATCGTCAGGTCGGCTTCGGCGTCGAGCAGGTCGGCAACGCCGCGGCGCACCACCTCGTGATCGTCGACCAAGAAGACGTTCAGCACTTCTCGACACCCCTTCCGAGCGGGACCTCGGGCTCAGGGTACGACCGCCGGCCCGCACCGGACGAAGTCGAACGACCGGTGATCGGAAGGACCAAAGTCACCGATTCCGGGCGGCGGGAGCGTCGGCGGGGACGATCACCACCGGGACCTCGGAGTGCAGCGCGCAGTGCAGCCCGACCGGGCCGAGCAGCGCCTTGGCCAGCCCGCACCGGCTCCGGCGACCGATCACCACCAGGTCCGCGTCGCGGGCGGCCGCCAGCAGGACCCCCGCCGCCGGCCCGGCCAGCACCCGGATCTCCACCGGCACGCTCGCCAGCCGAGGGTCCGCCCCGGCCAGCCCGGTGGCCATCCGCCACGCCCGCGCACCCAGCTCGACGGACGGGCCGACGAGGCTCGGCGACGCGTCCGCGCCACCACCCTGGCCCGTCGATCGCCGTTCGGACGGGTCGTACGCCCACACCAGCCGCACTCCGGCGCCTCGCCGCGACGCCTCGGCCATCGCGTAGCGCAGCGCGTTGCGGGACGGGGCCGAACCGTCGATCCCGACCACTACCACCCCCGGCCGCCGGTCCGGGGCGCCGGCGTTCTCGCCGGCGCCGGACGCGACCTCGACCCCGGGCCAGGAGAGGCTCATCCCGATCGCCCTGACCACAACGGCTCCACCCGCTCCCACTCCAGGTCCAGGCCCGACTCGATGAGCAGCCACGGCGATGCCGGCAGCAACCGGCCGGCCACCACCATCCCGGCTACCGGACCACGGTCACCGTGCACGGCGCGTGCAGCACGCACGCCAGCCCGACCGAGCCCAGCAGCATGCTGCTGAACCCACCCCGCCCGCGATGGCCCACCACCAACAGGCCGGCATCGTCAGCGGCATCGACCAACACCTTCGCCGCCGCCCCCGCCGTGACGAACACCTCCACCTTCGGCGCCGCCGGATCCCCGGCCAGCAGCCGGTCCACCTCCGCCTGGGTCTGCTCACGGGCGTTCTCCGCGATCTCCTCCGGCGTGACCCCGATCGCCGGCCCCGCCGGCAGCGCCCAGTAGCTCGGCAGCTCGTACGCGGTGACCACACGCAACAGCGCCGAACGCCGCCGCGCCTCCTCCACCGCGACCCTCAGCGCCGCCAGCGAACCCTCGGAGCCGTCCACCCCGACCACGACCGTCCCGTTGTTGCTCATGCCGTCTCCCTGAAGTCTCGTCCGGTCTCGCGCCACGGTTCCGCGCCGAGGCCACGGCGACCAGCCACCAAAGCCCCCAGGCCCGGGGTATTCCGACCTTTTCTGGCGACGGTCGGGCCCATGGCGGCTCGGGTAGGGACGGTCGGCCCTACCGGCGGCACGTCCTCGGGGGCAGGTTGGGCGCCACACGGACACCCGAGTGAGGAGCAGCGAGATGAGCGTGCCACCAGAGGCGGTTGTTGCCGGCGTCGACGCTTCCTCGGACAGCGCCCGGGGGCTCGCCCGGGCGGCCGAGGAGGCCAGGGCTCGCGGGGTGCCGCTGCACGTGGTGCACGCGCTGCCCCCGATCTACACCGAGATGCCCCTGGCCCCGGCCGACGAGCGGGCGTTGTGGGACTCCGCGAAGGAGGTCGTGGACGCGGCGCTGGCGGCGCTCGACCCGAGGCCGGCCGTGCCGGTCACGTCCGAGGTGGTCAACGACCTGCCGGCGAAGGTGCTCATCGGCGCCAGCCGGCAGGCCTCGCTGGTCGTGCTCGGCGCGCGCGGGCACACCGCCCTCTCCGGGCTGTTGCTCGGCTCGGTGAGCCAGCAGGTGTGCTCGCACGCGCACTGCCCGGTCGTGGTGGCCCGCGAGACGGCCGATCCGAACGCGCGGCGGATCGTGGTCGGGGTGGACGGGTCGGCCGGCGCCGACCTCGCGCTGGGCTACGCCATGCAGGTCGCCGCGCGCGACCAGGTGCCGGTGACCGCGGTGTTCGGCTGGCGCGACCACGACGGCCGGACCACCGGCACCGGGGCCCCGGCCTGGACGCACACCGCCGAGCGGATCGCCGCCGCCGAGCGGCTGCTGGAGCGGGCGACCGAGGCCTGGGCGTCGAAGTATCCGGACGTGGCTGTCACCCGCGAGGCGATCCCGGTGGCGGCGTCCCGGATCCTGGCCGACGCCTCCGAACACGCGGCCATGGTCGTGGTCGGCACCAGGGGACGAGGCGGGTTCGCCGGGCTGTTGCTGGGCTCGGTCAGCCACTCCGTGCTGCACCACGCCCGCTGTCCGGTCGCCGTCGTGCGCTAGCAGCGCGCCCTCGGGCTACGCCTCCGGATCGGGTCGCAACCTGTCGTAGCGCCGGTTGAGGGCGCGGTCCTTGTTGAGCGGGGAATGCGCCTCGTCCGGTTCGGCATTGCTGGCGATGCCGACCGAGTTGAGCAGGCTCATCATGTCGACCAGGCGCGAGATGCGGACGTCGTTGTACTCGGTGGGGCGGCGATCGTCGGCGAGGGTCAGCTCGATGGCCCGGTCCATCCAGGGCACCTCGCTGTAGAGGCCGGCGCTCTGAGCGGCGCTCACCATGCTGTACCTGATCAATCCCGGTTGTTTGCCGCGAAGCTGTCCGATGGTGTGCTCGCTGAGCGGGAACAGCCTCCGGTGTGTACGCAGGTAGGACAGTTCCAGGGCGCGGGCGTGGCCGTACGTGCAGTACCGGCAGCCGTTGACCAGGGAGATGACGGTGCACAGCAGGTGGGTGCGGACCGGCCCGTAGAGCTTGAGCGTGCGCTGGTACCTGGGCATGTGGACCACGAACCAGACCAGCGCTCGGACCGGCCCGAGCTGGATGACGATGGCCGCCATGAGACGTGGGCGGAACCCCCACAGGTACATGCCCAGGCGCTCCAGCACGACCGTGGCACCGCGCTTGAGCGCGCTGGACGCCATGACAATCTCCCGGATTGAGAAATTCGATCATAACGGCCACCCAATTTGTGTGAACTATAGGTCCCTCATTTCACGCTGAGTCACCCCTCTTGGTACCCCGCATGTCAACGGCCCGCCGTTGAATTAGGCGCGAACAGGTGTTTCACCGGAGATCGGTGAGGTTATCGCCAACAACTGCCAACAGCGCTCCGCCAACGTGGATCACCGCTTGCGCTGCGTGATCGAATTCGAACACAAAGGACCGGCAATAGTTGCAGGCTCTAACTAACAATATGGAGACTCCGCCGCACACCTACCTGGGCGGCCGCGCACCCCGCACCGTGTGCTACACCCCAACATGCTGCGCGGCGCCGAGGGAAGGAAACCGATGGTCGAGCCGAGAACGCTGTCTGAGCAGGATCTGGCGGAGGTGCGCGCGGAGCTGTCCGCCGGCAAGCCGTCGACCGTGTGGTTCACCCCGGCGTCCGTCGGCGTCCCGACCGGGGGCTCGGCCAAGGTGGTGTCCCTCGGTGATGCGCCCGTGGGCGAGTTCATCCAGGTCAGGCCCGCGGGTTCGCGCGACACCATGTTCTGCTCGCCCGGCGAGCTGACCAGGACACGGCCGCCACGCAAACGAAAACCCCAACCTCCCGAACCGGCCGAGACGCCGACCAGCCCGCCGGCACCGTCGCCGCCCCGGACACCGACCGCGGACAAGGCCCCGCCCTCGGCACCGGCACCGGCACCGGCACCGGCGGCGGCCAAGAGCCCGGATCGTCGACGCCCCTCCGGAGTCACCGTCACCCTGACCGGCTCGGCCGAGGGTGAATGGACCGTCGAGGTGACGATCGGCAGAAAGCGCGCGGTGCGGCCCACCCCGGTGCAGCCGGCCGACATCGCGCAAGCGGCCCGCTCGCTGCCGACCGCGGTGACCGACGCCATCGAGGCATCGCTGGACGCCGCCCGCCAGCGCCAGGTCGAACGCGTCGAGCAGCTCCGCGTCGAGCTCGAAGCCGCACAACGCGCACTGGAAGAACTCAGCGGCTGACGCTCTCGGGTACGGGCGGCTCGAACGTGTGCCGGTGGACCGCGAACATCGCGTCGGGATCGGCGGGTTCGTCCCGCTCGCAGGCGCCCAGCGCGGCCAGCAGCGCATCACGGTCCATCCCGCACCCGATCACCACCAGGCTCGTGCCACGCGCCTGCCCCGGATCCCATCGAGACCGGGAGAACCGCAGGTGCTGCCCGACGGCGTGCAGCAGGTACCGCTGTCGGTGACCGTTCACCCCGAAGTGGACGAAGCCCTTGAGCCGGTAGGCGGTCGCCGGCCGGCGCTGCAGGAACTCGACGAGGCGACCGGGGTCGATCGGCCGGTCGGTGACGAACTCGATCGCCTCGTAGACGGCGTGCAGGTGACCCTCGTGATCACCGTGGTGCTCGTCGGACAGGGCCTGGCCGAGCATCAGCTGCCGGCCGGGAACCACATCGACGTCGAACAGGATCCTCGGCTCCACCGCGGCGTGCCGGGCGGCCAGCACGGGCGCCCGCTCGTTGAGCGAGCGGCACGCCTCGAGCACCCGCGACAGCCCGGCGGCGTCCACCCGGTCGGCCTTGTTGACGACCACCAGGTCCGCCAGCCGCACGTGCCGCTCCAGCGCGGGATGCCGGCTCCGGACCGACTCGAACTCCACCGCGTCCACGACCTCGACCAGCCCGCCGAAGCTCGTGTGCGGACTCCCCGCGTCGAGAACGAGGCGGACCAGGGCACCTGGCTCGGCGATCCCGCTCGCCTCGATGACGATCACGTCGATGTCCGACCCCGGCCGCGCGAGCTGATCGAGCAGCGGCCGGACGCCGGCCTCGTCGGCGACGCAGCACAGGCAGCCGTTGCCGACCGGGACCACTCCCTCGGCGCTGCCGCCGACCAGCATCGCGTCGACGGGGATCGAGCCGAAGTCGTAGACGATCGCCCCGATGCGCGCGTCCAGGCTGCGCGAGAGCAGGTGGTTGAGCAGCGTCGTCTTCCCCGAGCCGAGGAAACCGGCCAGTACGAGCACGGGGACCGGGCGCGGCACGCCCCCAACCATATCGGCGGCGCCGGGGTCACTCCCGGCGAGCCGAGCGGAGGGAAACGAGATGCAACCCGTCTACGTGCTGGACTCGGCGAACGGGCACGTCGTGGCGCGCGGCGCCCGTACTTCACCGCCGGCGGGGACTACGACCTCCGGTCGAACAGGTACACGAACGGTGAGCTGGTCATCGTCGAGCTCGGCGAACTGACCTGAGCGGAGGAGGACGTCATGCTCAGTGAGCGGGAGCGCCACATCTTCGGCGAGATCCAGCGGCGGCTCGTCGCCGAGGACCGGCGAGGCCACGACGTGGTGATCGTGTTGGTCGGGGTGGTCACGGCGGCGTGCCTGGCGGTGGTGAGCGCGATCGTGGTGGCGGCCGCGCTGGTGCTCTCCTGGTTCGCCAGAGATCGGCACCGCGAGGAGTGATCGGGCGGCAACTGTAGACTCGTCGAAACCGAGCGCGGTGGGTCGAAACCAACCGTGTGAGGTTTGGCCATAGGGGCGTAGCTCAACTGGTAGAGCAGCTGGTTTCCACGCCGGTCGGTGCCGTGTTCGAGTCCGGCCGCCCCTGCTGTGACGTGCCCGCGCATCCCTGTGCCGGCGGGCCGCCGGCCGCCGACTCCGGTGTCGGCGGTTCGGCGTCCTTACCGAGATTCGCGGGATGGGCGACGATGGTGGCCTCAGGTTGCCGTGTCACTCGGAGGCGTCATGGTTGCGGCACCCGGATCCGGCCGTTGGTGGCGTGGTGCGCGCGCCCGGTTCGGGCCGGACGCGATGGCCACCGTCGCGGAGGGCAGGCGGGTGGCCGCCGCCGTGCGGTCCGGCCTGGACGGGCCGGGGGCGATCGCGGCGGCCCGGCGGCTGCGCCGGTTGCTCGGCGCGGACGCCGTCGGGCTCGCGGGGCTGGACGGTGCCCTCCTGTGGTCCGGCGACCCCGCCGACCCGGAGGCGGCGACCGAGCTGGTGGGACGGGCGTTGCGCACGGACTCCCGGGCCGGCCGGGGCGGGCGGCTGGTGGCCCCGCTGGTGGCACTGCCGCTGCACGCCCGCGACGAGCTGGTCGGCGCGCTGGTCGTCGAGGGCGAGGTGGCCACCTCGGCGGTCAGGGAGGCGGCGGCCCTGCTCAGCGAGGCGTTGGACCGGGCCCGGCTGGAGGCGTCGTCGGAGGTCGCGGAGCAGGCCGAGCTGCGGGCGCTGCGCGCGGAGATATCCCCGCACTTCGTCTACAACAGCCTCACCGCGATCGCCTCGTTCGTCGGCTCCGACCCCGAGCGCGCCCGCGACCTGATGCTCGACTTCGCCGCGTACGCCCGGCACAGCCTGGCCCGCCACGGCGACTACACCACCGTCGCGGGCGAGTTCCAGGCGATCGAGGCCTACCTCGCGCTGGCCCGCGCCGTGCTCGGCGACCGGCTGCGGGTGCAGGTGCGGATCGCGCCGGAGATCCTGCCGGTCGCGGTGCCGTACCTGGCGCTGCAGCCGCTGGTCGAGAATGCCGTGCGGCACGGTGTCGAGCTGACCAGCGCGGGCGGGCTGGTCCAGGTGGCCGGGCAGGCCGAAGGGAGCGAGTGTGTGATCACCGTCGAGGACGACGGACCCGGCATGGACCCCGAGTACGCCGCGGACGTGCTGGCCGGGCGGGGCAAGCCCGGCAGCATGGGCCTGATGAACGTCGACCGCAGGCTGCGCACCGTGTTCGGCCCCGGCTACGGCGTCGTGATCGAGACCGCCGACGGCGCCGGCACCAGGGTCGTGGTGCGGCTGCCCCGGTTCCAGCCGGGCGTGGTCGCGCAGTGAGCACCCGGGCGTCGGACGGGTTGCGGGTGCTCGCGGTGGACGACGTCGCCCCGGCGCTGGACGAGCTGCGCCGGCTGCTGCTGGAGTCGCCCGACGTCGCCGACGTGGCGACCGCCGCGGACGCGCTCACGGCGCTGCGGCTGATCCAGGCCGGGCCGTTCGACGCCGTGTTCCTCGACATCTCGATGCCGGCGATGGACGGGATGGAGCTCGCCTCGCTGCTGGCCCGCATGACCGACCCGCCGGTGGTCGTGTTCGTCACCGCGTTCGAGAAGCACGCCGCGTCCGCGTACGGCATCGGCGCCGTCGACTACCTGCTCAAACCGGTGGGCAGCGAGCGGCTGCGCGGCGCGCTGGACAAGGTCAGGCGCTTCCTCGCGGCGGACGCCGGCGCCGCTACGGCACCGGTGGCGGCGGAGGTCGACGCGCTGGCCGCCGTGCCGGTCGAGCTGGCCGGGCGCACCCGGTTCGTCCGGCGCGACGACGTGCGGTTCGCCGAGGCGCAGGGCGACTACGTGCGCCTGCACACCCCGTCGGGCGCGCACCTGGTCCGGATCCCGATCTCCCGGCTGGAGGAGCACTGGCGGCCCGCCGGGTTCGCCCGGGTGCACCGCAGCTACCTGCTGGCGGTGCCCGCCGTGCGCGAGCTGCGCAGCGACGTCACCGGCGGGCTGCTGGCGCACACCGACGTGGGCGACGTGCCGGTGAGCCGCCGGCACGCCCGCGAGCTGCGGGAGCTGCTGCTCGACGCCGCGACCAGGGGCGAGTTCGACACCTCCGCCCGGCCGGAACCCCCGCCGTCCAGGGGCGAGCGCCGGTGACCCGCCAGCGCAGGGTCACGGTGGCCAGCCCGCAGACCCGGCTCGCGATGGCTCGCCGCCGCACCGGCGTGCGCGCCGAACCGCCGCACCTCGCCCCCTCCGACCTGGAACGAGCCCGCCGCGTGCACCGCGCGCAGCTGCGGTACGCGGTGCTGGCGGTCGGGCTGCTCGCCGCCCTGATCATCGGCATCCCGATCGTGCTGTTCGCGTTCCCGCACCTCGACGCCGTCCGGCTGGCCGGCGTTCCGGTGTCCTGGCTCGCCGTCGGCCTGCTGCCCTACCCGGCGCTGGTGCTGCTCGCGCGCTGGCAGCTGCGCAGCGCCGAGCGCACCGAGCGCGGCGGACCGGCCAAGAGGCGAGCGTGATCGGCGCCGCGATCGTCCTGGTGGTGGTGGTCACGCTGCTGATCGGGGCGCGCGGGGTCGCCGCGATCCGCAGCACGTCGGACTTCCTGGTCGCGTCGCGGCGGATCTCGCCGACGCTGAACGCCGCCGCCGTGTCCGGGGAGTACCTGTCGGCGGCGTCGTTCCTCGGCGTGGCCGGGCTGATGGTCAAGGACGGCGTCGGGGCGCTCTGGTACGGGGTGGGCTTCACCGCCGGGTACATCGCGATGCTCGCGCTGGTGGCCGCGCCGATGCGCCGGACCGGCGCGCTCACCGTGCCCGACTTCGCCGAGGCGCGGCTGGGCTCGCCCGGGCTGCGCAAGCTCTCCGGCGCCGTGGTGCTGGTGATCGCCACGCTGTACCTGGTGCCGCAGTTCAAGGCGGCCGGGCTGGTGCTCACGGTGGTCAGCGGCACGCCGTACTGGGTTGGGGTGGTCGTCGCGGGCGCGGCGGTGAGCATCACCCTCGCGCTGGGCGGCATGCGCGCCGCCACCTACGTGCAGGCGTTCCAGTTCGGGCTCAAGCTGCTGCTGTTCATCGTCCCGGCGATCTGGCTGGTCCTGCAGGTCGGCGCGGACACCCGGGCCGAGGCGCTGCACCCCGTCGAGTTCACCCGGTTCGAACGCGTGACGCCCGTGCAGTTCCGCCACGACGTCCGGCTGACGATCACCGAGCCGACGGCGGCCAGCACCGCGCCGGGCCGCCCCGTCGAGGTGCTCCCGCCCGGTCGCTACGACGTCGAGGACGGCAGCGTCTGGACCTTCCAGGCGGGCGCCGCCGTGCCGGAGCTGGCCGGGGCGCCGCCGCCGGGTGGCGCGGGCTGGGCGCGCCCGCTGCTGGACCCGAACGGCGCCGGCCACCCGCTGCTCGCGACGCTGTCGGTGCTGGTGGCGACCGTGCTCGGCACCATGGGGCTGCCGCACATCATCGTGCGGTTCCACACCAGCCCGGACGGTCGCGCTGCCCGCCGGACGGCGGCGATCACGGTGCTGCTGCTGAGCGTGTTCTACCTGTTCCCGGGGGTCTACGGCGCGCTGGGCGCGGTGTTGCTGCCCGAGCTGTACCTGACCGGCGGCACCGACACGGTCGTCGTCGCGCTGCCGTCGCGGGTGGACACCGGGTGGGCCGGCTCGCTGTTCACCGCGATGCTCTCCGCCGGCGCGTTCGCCGCGTTCCTGGCCACCTCGCTGGGCCTGCTGCTCGCCCTGTCCGGCGCGGTGTCGCACGACCTGCTGCCCGGGGCCACCGTGCGGCGGCTGCGGCTCACCACGCTGGCCACCGCGCTGTGCGTGGTGGCGCTCGCGCTGCCGTCGGTGTACCTGGACGTCGGCGTGCTCGTGACGTCCGCGTTCACGGTGGCCGCCTCGACGTTCTGTCCGCTGCTCGTGCTCGGGATCTGGTGGCCCCGGCTGACCGCGCGCGGCGCCGTGGTCGGGATGGTGGTGGGGCTGCTCGCGTCGGCGGGGGTGATCGGGACGGGCTTCGCGCTGGCCGTCCCGCCAGGGCTCGCGGCGATCCTGCTCGGCCAGCCCGCGCTGGTGTCGGTGCCGCTGGCGTTCCTGACGATGGTGCTGGTGTCGCTGCGCGGCAGGCCACCGGCGTGGGCGAACGCCGCCATGCTGCGGCTGCACCTGGACGAGACCGAGCGCTCCGCCGACGCCCGCTGAGTTCCGCGTGGGCCGCGACCGTTCGTCGGCATTTCGGACCGTTCGTCGGCCGTTGGTCGCGCCACCCGACGACGTGTCGCGCGCCACTTCCCCCGACGCCCCGTGAACGTTTTCCTGTCCCTCCGGTAGCTGGGCCGGTCGTGCAGGGAGGCATCGTGGGTACCGAGTCGTCACCACCGACGGACGTGCGCGACTGGGAGGCCGCCCAGGCGGAGCCCGAGTTCCAGGAGCTGCGGCGCCGGCTGCGCGGCTTCGTCTTCCCGGTGACCGCGCTGTTCCTCGTCTGGTACCTGCTCTACGTGCTGCTCAGCAGCTACGCCCCCGGGCTCATGGCGATCAAGCTGTTCGGCAACGTGAACGTCGGGCTGGTGTTCGGGCTGCTGCAGTTCGTGTCCACGTTCGGGATCACCGCCTGGTACGTCCACTACGCCAACCGGCGGCTCGACCCGCTGGCCGGCTCCATCCGTGACCGGCTCGAGGGGGAACGGGCATGACGCTCTCGCAGGGCGTGCAGGGCAGCAACCCGCTGCTCAACATCGCGATCTTCGGCGTCTTCGTCGTCATCACGCTGGCCATCGTGGTCCGGGTCAGCCGCCGCGCGAACCGGGGCGCCTCCGACTTCTACACCGCGGGCGCGGCGTTCTCCGGCCCACAGAACGGCATCGCCATCTCCGGGGACTACCTCTCGGCGGCGTCGTTCCTCGGCATCGCCGGCGCGATCGCCCTCAACGGCTACGACGGCTTCCTCTACTCGGTGGGCTTCCTGGTCGCATGGTTGGTGGCGCTGCTGCTGGTCGCGGAGCTGCTGCGCAACACCGGCCGCTACACCATGGGCGACGTGCTGGCGTTCCGGATGCGCCAGCGCCCGGTCCGCGCGGCCGCCGCCACCTCGACGCTGGCCGTGTCGTTCTTCTACCTGCTCGCCCAGATGGCCGGCGCCGGCGGCCTCATCGCACTGCTGCTGAACGTCACCAGCAAGTCCGGCCAGGCCGTGGTCATCGCGATCGTCGGCGTGGTGATGATCGCCTACGTGCTGATCGGCGGGATGCGCGGCACCAGCTGGGTGCAGATCATCAAGGCCGTGCTGCTGGTCGTCGGCGCCGGCGTCATGACGCTGTGGGTGCTCGGCCTGAGCGGGTTCAACCTCTCGGCGCTCCTCGGCGAGGCGGTCCAGCGCGGAGGCCAGGCCGGCGAGGCGCTGCTCAGCCCCGGCAAGCAGTACGGCAAGAGCGGCCTCACCAAGATCGACTTCGTGTCGCTGGCGCTGGCGCTGGTGCTCGGCACGGCGGGGCTGCCGCACATCCTGATGCGTTTCTACACGGTGCCCACCGCCAAGGAGGCCCGCCGCTCGGTGGTCTGGGCGATCTGGCTGATCGGCCTGTTCTACCTGTTCACCCTCGTGCTCGGGTACGGGGCCGGCGCGATCGTCGGCCCCGACGCGATCAAGAAGGCGCCCGGGGCGGCGAACTCGGCGGCCCCGCTGCTCGCCTACGCGCTCGGCGGCACGGTGCTGCTCGGGATCATCGCGGCGGTGGCGTTCGCGACCATCCTGGCCGTGGTCGCCGGGCTCACCATCACCGCGTCGGCGTCGTTCGCGCACGACATCTACGCCAACGTCATCAAGCGCGGCAAGGTCGACGGCAAGCAGGAGGAGGTCAAGGTCGCCCGGATCACCGCGATGGTGATCGGCGTCATCGCCATCCTGGGCGGCATCCTGGCCAACGGGCAGAACATCGCCTTCCTGGTCGCGCTGGCCTTCGCGGTGGCCGCCTCGGCGAACCTGCCGACGATCCTCTACTCCCTGTTCTGGAAACGGTTCAACACCGCCGGCGCGCTGTGGAGCATCTACGGCGGCCTCGGCGTCACCGTGCTGCTGATCATCTTCTCGCCGGTGGTGTCCGGCAAGCCCGTGGACCCGTCCACCGGCCGCAGCCCGTCCATGCTCCAGGGTGTCGACTTCAGCTGGTTCCCGCTGGACAACCCCGGCCTCGTCTCGATCCCGGTGTCCTTCCTGCTCGGCTACCTCGGCACGGTGCTCAGCAAGGACACCGGCGACCCGGCCAAGTACGCCGAGATGGAAGTCAGATCCCTGACCGGCGCCCACACCGAACATTCCGTAGCGCACCAACACTGAGCTGGATTCCGGTTTAGAGCTGTAGCTCGATTCGTTGGCCGTCCGGGCCGACCGTTACCAGCCAGTCGGTGACGGTCGGTTCGCCGCTCTCCAGCCACCATCGGTAGGCACCGGTCACGTCGTCCCATAGCTGGCGCGGTCCGGCCTGCTCGACCGGGTAAGGCGGGTGTGTCCGCAGCTCCAGCGATGCCCACGAGCGTGTGTCCGGTGCGTACAGCCAGAGCTTGCCGAGGTCACCCGTGGTCTGCCACGACCACCAGATGCCGGTGACGCGCAGTCCGATCGCGGTCGCGGCGTCCCGGTTGCCGGCGACGCGGTGCGGATGAAGGTCGGTGGTCGACTTCGCGATGGCTGGCGCGGTGAAGTCCGCGCCGTTGACCCTCGGTTCCCTCGCGGCGCGCAGCGTCATGAAGGAGGCGGGGCCGGCGAGACGTCCGGACGCGGTCCCGTCGTCGTGGCGGGTCAACACGACGACACCGGGTGAGTGGTAGCTGTTGGTCAGGGGCACGACGATCCGTCCGCCGGGCGTGGTCTGGTCCACCCACGGGTAGGGCACGGTAGTCACGCCGACGGTGCTGATCGCCCGGTCGTAGGGTGCACCGTCGGGCCAGCCGAGCGCGCCGTCACCCACGATCGTGGTGACAGCGCCGTAGCCGGTGGCGTCGAGCGCTGCCCGTGCGTGGGCGGCCACGGTGGGGTCAATCTCGACCGTGGTCACGTTATCGGCGCCGACCGTGTGCGCGAGCAGCGCGGCGTTCCAGCCGGTGCCGGTGCCGATCTCCAGAACCCGCTGACCGGGTTGTGGGTCCAGCTCGGCGAGCATCCCCGCGACCACCGACGGTTGTGACGAGGAGGAGGTGACCTCGAAGCCGGTGCCGTCGGGGGCGGGGTGCCCGTCGTTCACCTGGGTGTTGATCGCTTCGTTCGAGTACACCAGCTCGAGCCAGCGCCCGGGATCGTCGGCCCGGCGTAGTGGCACGAGGTCATTGCCGGGCCGGCCGCGTTCGTGCAGGTAGATGACATCGGGGACGAACCGATGACGTGGGACCGTGTGCAGCGCGGCGGCCCAACGGTCCGTGATCTCGCCTTGGTCGCTGAGATCGTGTAGAAGCCGCCGCGACAGCACCTCAGGTTGGTCAGTCACTTCTTGCCGTGCTTACCCGGGTCTGGCTCCTTGGGTATGTTCGGCGCTTGTCCGTCCTTGCTCGGGTCGACTGGCGGTTTCGGCGGATCGTGCTTCCCCACGGCGGGCATCCTTCCTGTTGTGGTTACCTTCCCTGGCCACCGGCGCGGCTAGAGCGCCGGCGTCCACTTCCATGGGCGCGGGCCGTGCTCGCCGCGTAGGCATGCCGTGCGCAGGGCGGCCTCGGCGCGGGCCGGCGGGTGCTCGGCGGCGCGCTGGGCGGCGTAGCAGGCCATGCGTAGCTCGCGGATGTCGCGGAGCAGGTCGAAACCGCCCCAGGTCGTGACGTCGTGGCCGTAGCGGTCGGTGAAGTCGCGGTAGTCCCGCTCGGTGATCCAGCCGAACGAGGTGTGTTTGATCGCGGTCGACACGAGATCCCATTCCGGCGGCCCGACCGAACAACGTTCGAGATCAAGCAGCACCGTCTGCCCGTCGGCCGTGACCACGACGTTGCCGACCCAGGCATCCCCATGCACCACACAAGCCGGAAGCCCCGTAGGCCGGCACTGGTAGCAGTCGCGCAGGTCGGCGAGGTGCTCGCGCAGCCAGGTCCGATCGTCGTCGACCAGCGTCGCGGCGGCGTCGATGCGTTCGGCGAGCCGGACGAACGGGTCAAGCTCGGCGAAGCTGGGCGGCGGCGCCAGGTCGTGCAGCCGGCGCAGCGCCGCGGCCACCTCGGCGGGTGTGCCGTGCCGGTGCGGCGGGAGCTGCCGCCAGAACGTGACGGCCCGCCCCAAGATCTCCACGGGCTGGTCGATGTTGTCGAGCGGGGTGACGGCCGGGATCGCGTGTTCGGCGAGCCAGCGCGCCACCCGTACCTCTCGGCGCGCGGTCGCGGTGGCGCCAGGACGCGCGATACGGGCCACGATCTGACCGGACAGAGCAAAGATCGCGTTCTCGCCGAGGCGTACACACTCGGCCCCGGCGGGATCGATACCGACCTGTGCGCAGGCCTCGGCCAGCGTCCGGACGTGGCCGTCCAGATTGGTGTTCACGACTCCAGAACCACCGTCGTGATGCGGCGGCGCAGGTCGGCCACGTCCCCGATGTCGGTGTGACGGTTGGAGTAGCGGGCAAGCTCCCGGAGGTCGTCGGCGGCGCGGGACGACCGGACGACACTGGCGGCGTCGAGAGCGCGGTGACCGATCACGATCGCTTCCCTCGGGTCACCGGTTGCCATCGTGAGACTCGCCAGCTTGATGTGAGAGATCGTCCGCGATCGCGCGTAGGCGTTGGTGTGGCCGGCGACGGAGGCGGCCAGCCGGTCACGAGCCGGACCCGGCGACCGTCCCTGAACGGCGAGGTCGAACAGGGCGTGTCCGGTGTCGCCGGAATGCTGCGCGGCGTCGTAGTAGGCCATCCACGGCGGGTCGTTCGCCGGCCTGGCGTGGGTGAACGCCTCATCGGCACGCCCGACCGCGAGCAAGGCATCCCGTACCCGGCCCATCTTCGCCAGCGCACGGGCGTGCGCGGTGTGCAGCATCGCGCGCTCAGTGGCGGTGAGCCGGTCCGCCCGGACCAATGCGTATTCGGTCAACGTCAGGCCGTCGTCGGGCTGGCCGACCCACGTCGCTTGTCGCGCCATCGACGAGAGCACCTTCGCCCGTAGATGCCAGTCGCCGGCCTCCTCGGCGCACGCCAGCGCGAAGCGGAAGATGCGGCGGGCGTCGTCGTGGGCGAAGGCGTCGAACGCCATGAACGCGAACGTGTGCGCCAGGTACCCGACCGCAGAGAACAGCGGTGCCCGGTGCTGAGCGGCGTAGCGCGCCTGATCGAGAAGGCCTGCTGACCAGCGCAATTGTGCGAGCACGGCCTCCCGCGCCAGCCCTCCGCCGAATGTGTGGTCCCAGCTCGCGAACACTCTTGCGGCGGTGCGGATCTGCGCTACCTCCGTGGCTCCCACCCGGTCCGGTATCGGGGTCGGCTCGCTGCCGTCCAACAGGTCCAGGACCGGCGCCAGCGCCAGCCCTCCCGCGCCGAGCGCCGAGGCCCGCGCAAACGCCCTCCGGGTCACCTCGGAGACCTTGACCACGGCCCGACGCTTGTTGCTGAATCCCAACGCCACATCGCTGGGAGCGTTCAGCACCGCCCGCATTGCCTCGCGATACAACTTCCCCGGCCACCGGATGACGCCCCGTTCGAGCTTGCCGACATAGTTCGCGTCCATCTCCACGACCCTGCCGTGGTGGTGGAACACGTGAGCGTTCACCAACTCGGCCAGCTCATGTCGCGACAGACACTCGCCCGGCTGATCAGTCGAGTTCATCCGCTCCCGGGCCGCACGTAGCTGCCCATTGGCGTCAGCCACTCCGACCCCCCGTTGTGACCCGTGCTCATCGTGACACGCACACAACACCCGCGGCAGCCCAAACGGCAACCGGGACGATTGCAATCCTCCCCGAACTCTCCCCTTGACATCTGCGACCTTGGAAGCCTCGCGCGCCCGGCCAGCGACGAAGGTATCCGTCGTGATCAGCGAAGACACCCGATGCGGACCGAGCGGTCCCGGAAGCGGCGACCTGCTCATGGCCTGGATCAGCTTCTGGCGGGCGAAACGCCGGGGAACGCGGACAATGCGCGAGGCAAAGGCCCGACGCGCGGCACAGACCGCAGACGGCCAGCACCAGCCGAGGGCCGGCTCGTGAGGAGACGTCACGCGGTCTACGCCGTGCACGCCGTACGCCCCGAAATGATCTGCTCCACCGAGGTCATCTGGACCCTCCAGGACGACGCCGAAACCTACGCCCACGACCTGTCCACCGACCCCGGCGTCCTCGCCGGAGCGGTCACCGAGTTCGTCCTCAACACCCCCGGCGACCGGCACCCGACCGCGCTCTACGTGAACGGCCAACGGCAGGAGGTGCCGCACCTGTCCGACGACCGCAAGATCGCCGCGAACGGCTACATCCAACACCCAACCCAGCGACGGAACAGACGCCTGTGAACCGGCGGCTGTCCAAGGCGTTGACCACCGTGGCCCAGGGAGCGGACCGCGAGATGACCGCAGTCGACATCTGCCGCCGCGCCCACCTACCCCCAGGCGGGATCTACGACGTGCTGATGAAGGCCACCCGGTTCGGGCGGGTGACGAGCCGCTGGGAGCACGTCAACGAGGCGATCCGGCCTCGGAACCGCCTGTACCGGCTCACCCCGGACGGCAAGCAGCGCGCCGCCGAGATGAGCGCGCCCCCATAGATCCCCGTGTCAGACCGTGACGGGTGGAGCCCGGGAGTGACACCGCTTCCCTTCGGCTCCTTACCGGACGGCACGGGCAACACCCCGCCCCGGGAGGCGTCCGAGATCCCGACACCTCCCGGGGCTGGGTCCACCAATGAGACGGCGCTAACCCCAGCCTGTGACGGTACGAGGCATAGACTGCGCCCGATGCCGCCAGCAACGCGCACGCACACAGATGCCAGGCGCGAGCTATAGGCTTCCGACCATGAGCGACATGGACGATATTGGCGCACAGTGGCAGAAAGCCGAACGCGATGACACCTTGACGTGGTGGAACGCGCCGGACTTCCTCGCAGCGAAAAGGCGCCTGCTAGATCTCTTTGAGCTCGTCCCCTCCATAAAGCAGGAGAGCGGGCGGCGTGAGTGGTGGCGGATCGTAGCTGCGCTCGGTGATGCCAGGAACCGCGCAGGGGAAATGGATTCGGACGAGCTGCAACAGCTCATGCACAACCCGCCACCATCTGCAGATGAAGCTGTTGAACGGCTTGCATCGGCTGTAGTGCCGGTACTGGAGGACCGGACCTACGGGCGGCACATGCGGCACGCACTCAGAGAGGGAGCCGGAGAGCGCTTTGCGAGCCGGGAACGAGTCGAGGACGATCGTATCGCAGCTGTCGCGGAGTCACTGCTCCAAATGCTGTCATCCGAGCCGTTCCCCACGCTAATCATTCAGCTCGGGCATGCGAATGAGCCAGGGATACCAAGCCGGGCTTTTGGCAGAATGTGGCTGGACGACGCGACATCTTCTGCATGGACGGTAGTTCGAAGCTTCCACTCCGACGTAGCCAGATGGGGGCGCTACTGATCTTCCTGGCGGTCCAGAGACGCCGCTAAAATCTTCGCCGACAACTTCTCGGCGACATTCAATATTCGCCCGAACTATCAACTCGTCCAGCACCAAACGGATCCGCAGATTGATAACTAATTTGAGCAGTGCGCGCAACCTGAAGGTCTCTAGGACGTGGGCGTGATCGAACGGTTAAATCGATCTAGGGCGCACGAGCTTGCGGCGTTCCGCCAGCTCGCACCCTCGCCACTGGCGGTCGTCAAGCCACAATACGGCAATATCCAGTTCGTCGCTAAGCAACTGGCGAAGGCTCGGGCCGATGTCCTCGCTGAAAGCTGCCACCAGCAAGATCGTAGCTCGAATCTCGGCCTCGAAGAGCTGGAAACGATAGGTCAGCAGTTGTCCGATCGCCGCCCTAACAGCGTCGACGGCCCTCCCGCCCTTGACGGTCTTGACCTCGACAATGCACTGGGCCTCACCGGTTCCTGTCGGCTTTCGTAGCACGAGGTCGATGGGATGCTCGCTGGTGACGGCCCAACTGAGCGCATGCGCGTGCCGTTCGAGGTCGTTCACAACTGCCTCATGCAGGCGTGTCTTGACCAGCGTCCGAGGCGCCAACTCGACCGTGTAGTCATCGCTGCTCTTGGGAACGAAACGACGCATGCTTGCGGGCATCGGACGGTTGTCATCGGCGCGAGGGTCGCTGTTGATCCAGGCCGCTCCGGTTGCGTCGTCCAAGACGCTGGCCGCGCTGTCCAGGATGCGCAGCATGGACCGGAGATCCCGGGACAGTTCCGCATCCCCCGGCTCCTCCTGCAGGCGGTAGGTCTTGGCCGCAATGCTGCCGGCGGCGTATCCGCGCTGCCGGGTCCCTGTTCCGAAGTGGTTCATATCAAGCGGCTCGTCCTTAAGCGAGATGGCTGCCCGTATCCGGTCGGCACGTCGCCTCAACTGAGTTCGCGCTTCCGCAGCGCCCAGCCTCAGGCGGAGTTGATCGCCGCCTTGTTGCACTGTCAAGGTGGCGGCTGCCGAGTCGGCGTGGCGGATTAGCGCGACGTACAGTCCTTCCTGGGGACGCACGGTGATATCCGGGTGGAAGACACCGATCCAAGGAGTGGCTGTCAGGCCGCCGCGCCCAACGTGCCCGGTAACTCTGTAGCCGACTGGAGTGCTCGCCTCAAAGTCCGAAACGATCTCGCGCATGCAGCGACCTGCCTCGATCAAGGTCGACACGCGCGACAGTTCGGTCATCAGCGCGTGTAGGGCCGTTCCGGCGCTCATCGGTCCCCCGGGTTTGCCTCTGGAGCCCGTCCCTGCTCCACCCAACCTCTTGCTATCGGACTTGACCGTCAATAGTTACCTGGTTCGATCAACGTTCGGATCGTCGAACCCCGGCAGGCGCCCCGTACGCGTGGGCCAGTTGCGGGCCAACAGTGCGGTGACTCAGCAAACAGCCTGGTCAGGCACGAATCCGGCCTCTCCTCCGGAGGCGAGAGCGCAGGTTCGAATCCTGCTGAGGGCATCACTGACTCCGTGGCGGCCCGTCGCCGGTGGTCGAGGCTAGGCCGGTGTCCGGGTCGGTGGGTGGGCTGGTTGGCGGGCGGCGGTGCCGATGAGCAGGCCGGCGAACGGGATGGCGGCCAGCGCGATGCTCAGGGCGGTGCTGCCGCCGGTGACAAGGGTGAAGTTGGACAGCACCAGCCAGAGGGTGGCCAGCAGGCCGACGCATGCCAGCGCGGGGGCGATGCGGGCCTGCCAGTGCCGGCCGGCGACCTGGTCGCGGTGGCGGGCGAAGTAGGCAAGGACGGCCAGGGAGGTCGTGAACATCAACAATACGACGCCGACCGTCGCCACGCCGGCCATCGAGCCGAAGACGCCCACCAGCGGGTCGACGCCGAAGACCGCCAACGCCAGAACGATCACCGCCGCGGTGGCGGTCTGCACCAGCGAGGAGAACGCCGGGGAGTCGTGCCGCGGGTGCACGGTGCCCAGGCGCGGCGGTAGCAGGCCGCGGGTGGAGAGCGCGAACTGGTAGCGGGCGATGACGTTGTGGAAGGACAACACGCAGGCGAACAGGCTGGTCAGCAGGAGCACGTTGACGATGTCGCGGCCCAGTCGGCCGAGCCAGGCGTCGGTGGTGTCCAGCAGCATGTTGGCGTTTCCGTCGAGGGTGGCCTTGGCGACGGTGGCCACCTGGTCGGGGCCGATCGCCACCACGAACGACCAGCACGTCAGCGCGTAGAAGCCGCCGATGATGAGCACCGCCGCGTAGGTGGCGCGCGGGATCGTCCGGTCGGGGTCGCGGGCCTCGTCGCGGAACACGGCGGTCGCCTCGAAGCCGATGAAGCCGGTCGTGGCGAACAGCACCGCGACGCCCAGCGCGCCGCCGGCGAACACGTCCGGGTGGAACGACGCGAGCGTCAGGCCGGCGGGGCCCGGCCTCGCGGCGATGGCGATGTCCAGGACGAGCACGATGCCGATCTCCAGTGCCAGGGCCACGCCGAGCACCTTCGCGCTGAGCTCGATGTGCCGGTAGCCGAGCAGCGCGACGATGGCGAGCACCGCGAACGAGTAGGCCGGCCAGGGGACCTCGGGGCCGCCGTAGAACCGCACGGCGTCGCCGATGGCCCAGCCGACGTAGCCGTAGATGCCGACCTGGATCGCGGTGTAGGTGATCAGCGCGACCACGGCGATGCCGGTGCCGGGCCGCCTGCCCAGCCCGACCGTCACGTAGGAGAAGAACGCGCCGGCCTCCGGGACGTGTGGCGTCATCGTCACGAAGCCGATGCTGAACAGCAGCAGCACCAGGGCGGCGATGAGGAACCCGACGGGCGCGCCCGGGCCGTTGCCCAGGCCCATGGCCAGCGGCATGTTCCCGCCGATCACGGTCAGCGGCGCCGCGGCGGCCACCACCATGAACACGACGCCGACGGCACCGAGGCGCCCGGTGAGACGGTGCCTGCTCATCGGTCCTCCGAACGGTTGTCGAATGCCCGCCGCAGCAGGTCGTGGTCGATCGCGTGGGCCGTGACCCCGTGCGGACCGGTGAGCGTCGTGGCGGCCACCATCGCGTTGAGGATGGCCTCCTCGGTGGCCTCGATGGTCATGTCGAACAGCCGCGTCATCAGTTGCGGCGCGACCATCCGCAGCGGTATCTCGGGGCGCGCGGCGTGCGGGTCCTCGTCCCAGGCGTACGGCGGGATGCCGGTGTTGCCGGTCGCGAACGCGAGCATCAGGTCGCCGCTGTACTGCTCGCCGGTGCCGCCGACCCGCGCCACGGCCAGCGCGGCACGCTGGGCGAGCCGGGTGCACTGGTGCGGCAGCAGCGGCGCGTCGGTGGCGACGATGACGATGATCGACCCCGAGCCGGGTTGGTACCGGTCGGGCGACTCGGGAAGCGGCACCCGGTCCGGTCCGATCAGCCGCCCGACCGGCACGCCGTCGACCTGCAGCCGCTCGCGCCGCCCGTGGTTGGCCTGCACCAGGACGCCGACGGTGTACCGACCGTTCGCGGTGCCGGACACCCGCGACGCCGTCCCGATGCCGCCCTTGAAGCCGTGGCAGATCATGCCGGTGCCGCCGCCGACGTTGCCCTCCGCCACCGGCCCCGGACCGGCGGCCGCCAGGGCCGCGTCGACGTGCTCGGCGCGCACGTGGTGGCCGTTGATGTCGTTCAGCAGGCCGTCGTACGTCTCGCCGACCACCGGCAGCGACCAGTAGACGCCCGGCCCCCTCGCCCGAACCTGCGCCCGGACCAGCGCGTCGCGGACCACGCCGACGCTGTGCGTGTTCGTCAGCCCGATCGCCGAGGTCAGCTCGCCGGACTCGCGGATCCACTCCAGTCCGGTGAGCTCGCCGCTGCCGTTGAGCCGGTGCGCGCCGGCAAAGACGGGTTCGGTCCAGATGTCGGCGTGCGGGAGCACGACCGTCACGCCGGTGTGCACCCCGGACGGCTCGTCCAGGGTCACCTGCCCGACGCGCACGCCGGACACGTCGGTGATGGCGTTGTCCGCTCCGGTCGGGTGCCAGCCGACGACGATGCCGAGATCCCTGGCTCGCACGCTGCTCCTCCGGGGGAAGTTGTTTTCACTGACGGAAAATAATGAGCCCGCCCCGGTGATTCCGCAAGGGGTCGGCGCGAGAATGGGCCGGTGCCACGACCCAACCGACAGCGCGAGCGACGACAGGAGATCCTCGACGCCGCCATCGACCTCATCGAGCGTCACGACCTGGCCACCCTGCGCGTCACCGACGTGGCGGCCGAGCTCGGGCTGACCGCCAACGCGGTGCGGTACTACTTCAAGGACATGCACCAGCTGCTGTCCGAGCTGGCGCTGCGGTCGGACGTGCGGTTCTACGACGACCGCCTGGCCATGGTGCGGCGCACGGCGGACCCGGCCGAACAGCTGGCGCTGACGATCGCCTCCGGGCTCCCGACCGGACCCGAGGACGCCGAGTGGCGGGCCATCTGGCGCGCGGTGCTGGCGGCGGGCTTCGAGCTCGACCAGCGCCGCGAGGTGCAGGGCATCTACCACCGGCAGGTGGGGCTGTACGCGGAGATCCTCGCCGGGGGCGCCTCGGCCGGACGGTTCGCGCTGCGGGGACCCGCCCAGGACGCCGCCATGACGCTGATGGCCATGGAGGACTACCTCGGCTACCGGATCGTGGCGCGCGATCCCGACGTCACCAGGGCCACCGCCCTGCGGCTGATGCGCCAGTACGCCGAGATCGTCACCGGGGTCGCGCTGCCCGCGACGAGCTGAGACGCGTCAGCGTGCGGTGAGGCCGGCGCGGCGGTCGCGGTCGGCGAGGGCGGCGGCGTACAGCTCGATGTCGCGCAGGCCGACGCCCCGCCCGCTCGCCCGCAGCCGGGCGACCAGTGGCACCACCTCGTCGGTCCACCACCGCTGCCCCAGCTCGCGCGGGCCGACCCCGACCAGGCCCCGCCGGAAACCCCAGGCCTCGGCGGCGTCGGCCAGCCGCGCCCAGTCGGCGGGGCTGTCCAGCCACAGCGTGGGCCGGGTGTCGGCGGGCAGCGACACCCGCGTCAGGAACTCCCGCTCGGCCGCCTTGCTGGCCAGGTGCGACAGCCGCAGGCACCACATCGCGTAGGCGGTGGTGCAGATGCGGCGGACGATCGCCGGCACGCTGTGCTGCTCGCGCGCCCTGGCCACGGACACCCGGTGGTGCCCGTCGACCACGAAGTACATCTCGCCGAGCTGGATCAGCTCCACCCGGGGCAGCGCGATCCCGGCGGCGACCGCCTCCGCGACCGACCGGTGACGCGCCCGCAGCGCCTGGTTCAGCAACCGGAATTGCGCGTCGAAGTCCCCGGCGCGGCCGACGGTGCCGACGATCCGCTCGGTGCGCACGTCGTCCGGGTAGACGATCACGTCGCCGTCCCGTCCCAGCGCGGCGATCGCGTCCGCGAAGAGCACGGGCGCGCGGTAGTCCGGGTCGTCGCCGCGCAGGTCCCGCAGCCACCGGCTCATGCCCTCACTGTAGGGACTCGATCACGTCGGCGGCCGCCGACGCCCCACCGGCGGCCGGCCAGGCGCGGGCCGTTGGCGAACTGGTCGGCCGCCTGCGGCACCGCGACCCCCGCTCCCGGACGACGACGTCGTTCGGGATGTCACCGAGCCCGGCGACGTCGGTGTACGGGCCGACGGCGAGCACCGTCGTCCAGCCGGTGCCGTGCATGGCCGTGATGCAGTCGCGCCAGAACCCCGGCCGGTCGCTGAAGGCCGACCCCAGCGACACCAGCAGCAGCGGCCGGTCCGGCGGTGTGCCGAGATCGGCGAACGAGCCCTGGTGCGAGCGGTCGCCGATCACTGGTCCGACGAAGGTGTAGCGGGCGCGGTCGACGCGGTCGAGGTTCGGCTGCATCGCCTCGGGGATCAGCACCACCGACCGGTCCGGCGCGCCGAGGAACTCCCGGTTCCCGAGCCCGACCCCGACCTCCGCGAGCCAGCCGTCCATCTCCGACTGCCAGGCCAGGCCCTCCGGGGTGCCGTAGAAGGCATACGCCTCGGCAAAGTCCTCCTCGAAGGTGTCCCAGGCGATCATGTGCGGGGCCAGCTCCACCCTCGGCAGGTCGTGCACCCGCGAGTACGCGTGCCCGGCCCAGCCGCTGCCGTCGTAGCACAAGACGTCCGGCCTGTCGTGCTCCAACGCCGGGCTGACCTGCGCGTAGGCACCGCGGGCCTCGTCGGACAACAACCGCATCACCTCGATCCCGCCCTCGGGCCGCTGCTCCCCCTTCGCCGGGTCGGGCAGGTCGGTGTGGATCAGCAGCGGGGTCGCGCCGGTGGCCGCGACGGCGGCGGCGAAACGGTCCGGGACCGGGTAGGTGACGCGGTGGCCGCGCGCGACCAGCTCGGACATCACCGACAGGTTGGGGTGCACGTGACCGTGCGCGGCGCACGTGGACATCAGAACGTGGCTCATCAGGACTCCTGGCTCGAACGGGCGGCGGCGGCGGAAGGCGAGCGCCTGGCTCAGCCGCACAGGAGTTCGAGAACCACGACGACGATCATGCCCGGCCCCGCCGGCCGGCTCACCCCAATTCCCCCGACCTGGCGGCGCTCGGCATCCGTGCCTCTGTTCCGCTGTTCCGCGAGTCGGGCGTTCTGGCACACCGAGTCGCGGGTTCTGGCACACGGTTCGACACCGGTCGGCGGTCTCGGATGTGCCGAAAACCGCGACTCACTGTGCTGAAACGCGCGACTCGCCGACTAGATGTAGCGGGGCCGCCCGGCCCGGGCGCCGGCGATGATCTGCGCGAGGTACACGACGGTCATCATGGCGAACGGCACGGTCCAGCCGCCGGTGACGTCGTGGAGCAGGCCGAACAGGAACGGCCCCAGCGCGGCCAGCAGGTACCCGATCCCCTGCGCCATGCCGGACAGGCGCGCGGTGTCCTCCCCGGTACGGGCGCGCAGCGCGATCACCGTCAGGACCAGGGAGAACACGCTCATCCCGATGCCGACGAACAGCGCCCACAGCACCGGCGCGGCCCTCGGGGCGACCATCAGCCCGACCACGCCGAGCAACCCGACCAGCCCGAGCAGCACGATCCACCCGGTCTGGCTGCCCCGGCGCGCGGCCATCGCGGGCACCACCAGGCTGATCGGGACCGCGACCAGGGAGACCGCCCCGACCAGCATCGCCGCCGCCGGCCGGCTGACGCCGGCGTCCATCAGCACCAGGGGCAGCCAGCCGAGCATGATGTAGGCCAGGAAGGCCTGCCCGCCGAAGAATACGGTGACCGTCCACGCCAGGCCGCTGCGCAGCATCGACGTACCCGCCGGGCGGCGTTGCGCACCGCTCGACAGGCGCGCGGCCGCCCCGCTGCCTCCGCGCCGGCGCGCGTGGTGTCGGTACGCCACCGCCCACAACCCGAGCGCGAGCACCGCGAGCACCGCCCAGCCCGCCAGCGACCAGCGCCAACCGCCGAGCGCGTTGTCCAGCAGCGGGCTCAGCCCGGCGCCGAGCGCGCCGCCGCCCTGCAGCGCGGCGGTGTAGATGCCGGTCATCAGGCCGATCCGCAGCGGGAACGAGTCCTTGACCACCACCGGGATCAGCACGTTGGCCAGCGCGATGCCGGAACAGGCCACCAGCGTCCCGCCGAGCATCAGGAACGGGCCGTCCAGCACCCGCACCACCAGGCCGACCCCGAGCACCCCCATCGCCGTCCCGACCGCCGGCCCGATCCCGAGGCGGCGCGACAGCCACGGCGCGGCCAGCCCGGCCACCGCGAAGCACAGCCCGGGCACCGTGGTCAGCAGCCCGGCCCAGGTGGTCGACGCGCCCATCGCATCGCGCGCCTTGTCCAGCACCGGGCCCACGCTGGTGATCGCCGGCCGCAGGTTCATCGCGGCCAGCACCACGGCGGCCGCGAGCAGCACCCCGCCCGCCGCGCGCTCGAACCCGGCGTGCGACGCGCTCGACAGTTGCTCCCTGGCCTCAGACCTCACCGACACACGGACTACCATCCCAGACGTAGGATGATTGGTTCTATCGATTGTGACGTGTCAGTCCCGGCCCGCGCGCCAGACAGGGCCGGATGTCCCCTCGGAGGCGCATCGTGGCGCTCGAAACCACCCGGCGCGCCGGGCTCGTCGACCAGGTGATCAGGCAGCTCCGCACGGCGGTGACCGGCGGCGAATGGCCGATCGGCGGCCGGATACCGCCGGAGACCGAGCTGGCGGCGACGTTCGGGGTGGCCCGCAACACGGTGCGTGAGGCAGTCCGCGCGCTGGCCCACGGCGGGCTGCTCGAGGTGCGCCAGGGCGACGGCACCTACGTGCGGGCCACCAGCGAGGTGTCCGGCGCGGTGCGGCGGCTGTGCGGCAGCGAGCTGCGCGAGGTGCTGCAGGTCCGCCGCACCCTGGAGGTGGAGGGCGCCCGGCTGGCGGCGAGCTCGCGCACCGAGGAGGAGCTGGCCGAGCTGACCGAGCTGCTGCACCGCAGGGACCGGGCCAAGGCGCGCATCGCCGAGCCCGGACAGATGGCCGAGTTCATCCGGCTGGACGCCGAGTTCCACCTCGCCGTCGTCGGTTCCGGGCACAACACGCTGCTCACCGAGCTCTACCGGGGGCTCACCGAGGTGGTCGTCGCCAGCGTGGCCACCACGTCGGGGGACGCCAACGACATCGGCCACGGCCGGCTGCTGGACGCGATCGCCGCGGGCGAGCCGGACCGGGCCGCCGCCGAGGCCGGTGGCTTCCTCACCGAGCTGCTGCACGAGCTGGCCAGCCCGGGCGAGTGAGCCTACGACACCAGGTCCGCGTTGCGCGTCTCCCGAATGGCGCAGGCGAACGCGGCGGACACCATCATCATGACGACGAGATAGACGGTGACTGCCCAGGTCGCCCCTCCCGTCGCGGACAGCAGCGCGGTGGCGATGAAAGGCGCGACCGCGCCGCCGACGAGCGTTCCGGCGGTGAAGGCGACGGAAACTCCCGAATACCTGACGCGAGGGCCGAACAGCTCCCCGAACATCGACGGCTGGATCCCGGCAATGGCGAGCAGGCTGGCGTTGAACAGCACCAGCAGCACCAGTATCAGCGCCGGTGGCGCGGTCTCCAGCAGCGAGAAGTACGGGATCGAGATGACCAGGCTGAGAAAGGTCGCGCCGAGGAGAACCGGGCGCCGGCCGCACCGGTCGCTGAGCGCACCGGCCGCGATCGGGATGCCCAGCGACAGGATGCTCGTCACCATCAGGATCGTGAGCATGGTGGACTGATCCAGGTGGCGCTGTGTCGTCAGGTACGAGATGGAGAACACATTGTTGATGTAGTAGCCGACGGAGGCGCCCCACCACATTCCGCTGGCCAGCACGAGCTCGCGGCGGTGTGTCCTGACCAGCTCGACCAGCGGGACGGCCGGTCTCTGGGCGTTGCCAGGCCGCCCGCCTTCCATCACCGGCGACTCGGACACCCGTGAGCGGATGAACACGCCGATCGCCACGACCACGATGCTCAGCAGGAACGCCAGCCGCCAGCCCCAGCTCAGGAACTGCTCCTTCCCGAGCACGGAGTTCAGGACCAGGATCATTCCGGTCGAACTCAGCGAGCCGATCTGGGTGGCCATCGCCGGCCATGAGGTGTAAAAGCCGCGCTTTCCCGGAGGGGCGTGCTCCAGCGTCAGGAGTTGCGCGCCGGCGGCCTCACCGCCGAGCCCCAGTCCCTGCCCGAGCCGCAGTATCACCAACAGCACGGGTGCCCAGATCCCGATCGAGTCGTAGGAGGGCAGCAATCCGATCAGGAAGGTGGAGACACCCATGATCGTGAGCGTGACAACCAGCACCGGTTTTCGCCCGACGCGATCGCCGAAGTGGCTGAAGACGATCGCGCCGAGCGGCCTCGCGCCGAAACCGACCGCAAAGGTTGCAAACGACGCCAACGTGCCAACCAACGGCGATACGGCGGAAAAGAAGACATTTCCGAAGACGAGCGCGGCCGCCGTGCCGTACAGGAAGAAGTCGTAGTACTCCAGGCCGTTCCCGATGGTGCTCGCGACGGCGATCTTTCGTATGGTCCCTAATCGGGCCGAGCCTTCCCTGACGTCGGTGTCAGCCATGGACGATCTCCTTCTGGGGCGCCTCGAACAGGGCACGTCTGCAAACGGTTGCTCAGTGTTGGTCAATCGTTCCTGGATGTCAAGGTTCGCCCATAGAACGCCGTGACCGGCCACGATGGCCCTCAGCGCCCGCGTCGTACGGACCGACGCTTGCTGTCAACCCGGGTTGAGCTGGCAGGCTCGACGGGCGAGATGTTCCGGCCGGGTCGGGAGGAGTCCCCGGGTGACAAGTGCCGAATGGAAACAGGAGATGCGCCGCACGATCGCGGCCATCTCGGACGCTCAGTATGCGCTGCTGCAGGCGAACACCGAGCTGACCGGAAAACGGTTCGGGGTGGCCGGTTACGGCGACCGGGTTGCCCTGATCGACGCGGCGGCGCTGGAGCTGGCGGCCGGCAAGTGGCTGTACAACAGGTCCACCGGAGAATGCGCCGACTATGCGCGGCGGACGCCCTCGGTCGAGGATCTCCGGGTCGCCCGCGACCGCCTTCATACGGCAATCCAGCTTGCCGACGCGAGCCGGACCGGGAGCCGGGCTCCCGCCGCCGGGCAGTGCACGAACGCGGGCACCGAGATCTCGTACTACGGCGAGGTGCCGATCGTGCCGAGCATCTGCCCGGTCGTCATCCTGCGTGGCGACTCACGAGCCATGGGTGCGCAGTACGTGCGGCAGTGCGTGGACATCTTCGGCAGGTTCGTTTTCGAGCACGTGGCGGCGCGGGACATCTCCGGCGAGAAGGTGGAGATCCTGCGTTCCTGGGAGCGGGCGATGCGCGAGCACACGCCCGAGATACTCGACATGTGCGCCGGCATGGCGGACGGGGCCCGGCAGGTGGACATTCCGCTGAGCTACGAGCACGCCGTGGCGATGTGGACGGACCTGCGCCCACCCGCGCCGGAGCCGGCGCCGATCGGCGTGCTCGATGCCGAGGGCGGCGAGGAGCTGGGCGGCTATTTCGGCCTTGTCCGCATTCCTACCGGCGAGACCGGCACCTGTTCGGGGGCGGCGGCCTGGGGCGGTGCCACCCGGGACGGCCGGGCCTGCTTCGCGTCCTCCACCGACCACGACTGCACCTTCCAGGTCACCATTGTCGCCTACCCGGACGACGGGTATCCGTTCGTCTATACGCCGTTCTCGGTGAACGGTTCGATTCCCGGGCTCGGCAGGTTCGGGTTCTCCGGGCATCCCGGTTTCAACGGCCGGGGCGTGACCTATGTGCACCACGGCGGATACGAGAGCTGCGCCGAACCCAGGGAACTGTGGGGCTATGGCGTGACCCGTGGCGCCGCGACCATGCACATCCTGCGGTATGCGTCCAGCGCCCGCGAGGCAATGCGCATGGAGCTCGGCTTTCCGGTGGGCGACGCGGGCCGGATCCTGGGCAGCGCCGGCGGGTTCTACGTCGATGACGAGTACGGCTATGTCCTGGAGGACCGCACGCCGGGCCGGCCGGTCTACCGGGAATCGACGAGCGATCCCGACGGCGCGCCACACGATTTCCTCTACGCGACGAACAACCTGCTCAGCCCGGATCTGGGCCACGGGTTCTGCCCGCCGCCCGGCGGATATCGGTACGGCACCGACACCGGCTGGTTCACCCCCGACCCGCAGCGGGTCGGCGAGGCGTCGCCGGGCGCGGTGACCCGGCAGCTCTGCGCCGCGTCCAGCTTCTCCCGCAACGCGTACCTGTACCGGGGGCTGCTCGGGCAGAGCGGCACGATCTCGCCGGAGTCGCTGCTCGCGCTGTTCCGGACCGGCCCTCGGTTCGCGGCGAGCGCCTGGGCCGGCGGCGACGGTGGCGGTGGCGGGCGCCGAGGCCTTTCCGGAGACCTGGTGGAGGCATCGGTGGGCGGGCGGCACAACGCCTTCATCGCGTTCGGCTCGCCCGCGACCGGGCGGTACAGCGGCGCGATCGGCCTCATGGCGCCCAGGGAGAGCTTCGCCAACGGGACCGCGCACGGCTACTGCTACGTCGACGAGACGGGGGTGCCGTGGGAGCTGCGCCTCGGCGAGAGCTGCGAGTCGCTGGTCGCCGACGCGCGGGCCACGGCGGAGCGCGACATCGAGTCGGCCGACCGGCTGCTGCGGAGCGCCGGTGCGGCGGCCGATGCGCCGTTGCTGCGGCGGTTGCTGGGCACGGCCCGCGCCGAGCTGGACGCCGGCGGCCCGGGACGATCCGGCGACGTCGACGCCCTGGCCCGCGCCTGCCGGGCGTTCACCCGTGCCCAGGTACGCGCCCGGCAGGTAGTGGACGCGTTGAAGGGAGGCCCGGATGGGCCATGACGCCGAGGTCGTCGTCCCCGCCGGAACGAGGGTCCAGATCCGCTACACGCTGTTGGAGCCCGGGGAGCGGGCCGCTCAGCTGCCCGCCGACACCCGCGCGGTGCCGTACGAGGTCCGCGCGAAGGGGCTGCTGGTGGCCGACACCCGGGTGGGCGGGCGCGCGCGGATACGGACCCCGACCGGGCGCAACCTCGACGGCGTGCTGGTCGCGGTGGAACCGGGCGACGACCACACCTTCGGCACGCCGCACCCGGTGCTGGTCCGGCTGGCCGACGACCTCGCGCGCCGTCGCCAGGAGCGGGAGAACGCCCGATGAGCTATGACTCGGTGATGGCGCGCAAGGCGGAGATACTGCGCGCCTCGACCGGAATCGACTACCCGGGCCTGGCCCTCGGCCGGCTCGCCTTCGACACCGAGTCGCTGATGGCGCGGGTCGGGTACGACCTGCCGGAGGTGCGCGCCGTTCAGCTGCGCGCCGGGGTCGGCGACACCCCGCTGCGCGAGCTGCACAACCTCACCGGGCTGGTGCGCGAGCACGCCGAGCCGGGCAAGGGCGCCCGCATCCTGGTCAAGGACGAGGCCGCGAACCCGTCGGGCAGCTTCAAGGACCGGCGCGCCTGCCTGTCCGCGCACCACGCCCGGCGCGCCGGGTTCGCCGGGCTCGTCGCGGCCACCAGCGGCAACTACGGCGCGGCGGTGGCGGCGCAGGCGGCCGCGAACAACATGAAGGCCATCATCATCCAGGAGGCGTTCGACAGCCGAGGCCTCGCGCAGCCCGAGATCCTGGAGAAGGCTCGCAAGTGTGAGGCACTGGGCGCCGAGGTCATGCAGACCACCGTCGGCCCCGAGCTGTTCTACGTGCTGCTGCGCACGCTGGAGGAGACCGGCTACTTCAACGCCTCGCTGTACACGCCGTTCAGCATCGCGGGCATCGAGACGCTCGGCGCGGAGATCGCCCGGCAGACCCGCGCGCTCACCGGCCGCGATCCGGACATGGTGCTGGCCACGCACGCGGGCGGCGGCATGGTGACCGGAACCGCGCGCGGGCTGCGGGCCGCCGGGGCGCACAACACGGTGGTGACCGGCGTGAGCGTGTCGCTGGAGGGCCTGCACATGGCCTCGGACCGCGACTTCAACCGCAAGTCGTTCACCACCGGCCACACCGGGTTCTCGGTGCCGTTCACCACCTGGCCCGACCGCGTCGACGTCCCGCGCAACGCCGCAAGGCCGCTGCGCTACCTGGACAGGTTCGTGCTGGTCACCCAGGGCGAGGTCTTCTACACCACCGAGCTGCTCGCCCGGCTGGAAGGCCTCGAACGAGGACCGGCCGGGAACACCTCGCTGGCGGCCGCGCTGGTGCTCGCGCGCGAGCTGGACTCTCACCAGACGGTGGTCGTCAGCGAGACCGAGTACAGCGGCGCCGGCAAGTCCCCCGCCGCGCAGCTCGCGTTCGCCGCGCGCCAGGGCATCGACATCGGGTTCGGACCGTCCGAGGAGGACCGCCCCGGCACGGCGATCCGGGTTCCGCGCCGGCTGGACGAGCTGGGTGTGCGCGAGGTGGACCTGGCCTCGCTGCGGGCGTCCTACCTGCGCCGGGCGGCCGCCGAGCTCGGTTCGAACGTGGGCGACGAGGCGGGGTTCCTGGCCGAGGACAGCCGCTCGAGCCTCTCCGAGGTGCACGCCGCAATGGCTGGAGGTGACCGTCATGACTGAGTCCGACGCGGACCTGCTGGCGAAGGAGGCGAAATACCTGTCGCCCTCGGCGCGGATCGGCTTCTTCCCGCTGGTGGTCGACCACGGGAACGGCTGCTGGTTCACCGACCGGTCGGGGCGGAGGTTCCTGGACTTCCATTCCATGGCGTGCGTCCTGAACACCGGGCACAATCATCCTCGGGTGGTCGGCGCGATCCAGAAGCAGGCGGACAGGCTGATCCACGTGAACTCGGCCTACATGACCCACGAGGGCCTGGTCACGCTCGCCGCCCGGCTGGCCGAACTGTGCCCCGGAACCGTTGCCCGGCGCGTTGCCTTCGGCCTGTCCGGCAGCGACGCGAACGACGGCGCCATGAAACTCGCTCGCGCGGCCACCGGACGCTCGCGGATCATCGCGTTTCGGCATTCCTATCACGGCAACACCTACGGCGCGCTGAGCATGTCGGCGGTCAGCCTCAGCATGCGCCGGGGGTTCGGCCCCGAGATACCCGACGTGCATCACGTGACGTTCCCCGACGTGTACCGGATGGACGGCGACATCACCGACAACTGCATCGCCGAGCTGGAAGACCTGTTCGCGACGCGGATACCGGGTGACGAGGTTGCCGCGGTATTCATCGAGCCCGTTCAGGGCGATGCCGGAATCGTCGTTCCGCCCGCTCGATATCTGGAGCTATTGGCGGAACTGTGCCGGCGGCATGGGATTCTCCTGGTCGCCGAGGAAGTTCAGACCGGAATCGGCCGCACCGGCGCCTGGTTCGCCTGCGAACGGTTCCCGGTGGCGCCGGACATCGTCGTGTGCGGCAAGGCGCTCGGATCCGGCATGCCCGTTTCGGCGGTCATCGCCCGCGCCGAGCTGATGGACGCCTGGTCGGCCCCCGGGCACGTGTTCAGCACCGCGGCGAACGCCCTGTGCTGCGCCGCGGCGAACGCGACCCTGGACATCGTCGAGGACGAAGGCCTGCTGGAGAATGCCGTGCGGATGGGCCAGCGGCTGCGGGCGGGGCTGGTCGCGCTGGCCGCCGGGCACGAGGTCATCGGCGACGTGCGCGGCGACGGGCTCATGCTGGGCGTCGACCTGGTGACCGACCGTGCCACCCGCGAACGCGCGCGGACCGTCGCCGCGTCGGTGGTCGCGGCGGCCTTCGACCGGGGGCTCTACCTCACGTTCCTGCGCGGCAACGTGCTCAGGATCGCCCCGCCGCTGACCATCGGCCCCGACGAGGTGGACCTCGGCCTGGAGATCCTCGGGCGGTCACTGGACGACGCCGTGGCCGGGCGGGTGCCGGAGGCGGACATCGCGGCCGTGGTGGGGTGGTGAGGGTGGACGAGCGGCTGTTCCGGGACACGGTGGGGAGGTTCGCGAGCGGGATCGTGATCGTGACAGGGGTCCACGACGGAACGCCGCGCGGCATGACCTGCCAGTCGTTCGCCTCGCTGTCCACCGAGCCGCCCCAGGTCCTCTTCTGCCTGGCCCGCTCCTCGGCGAGCTGGCGCGGCATCCGGGACTCCGGGCGCTTCTCCATCAACGTCCTGGCCGACGACCAGCAATGGCTCAGTGACAGGTTCGCCCGGACGGGCGCGGACAAGTTCGACAACGTTGCATGGCAGCCCGGCGAGAACGGCGCGCCCCTGTTCGAAGGTTGTCTGGCTCATATCGAATGTGACCTGCGGACGGTGTACGACGGCGGTGACCATGACATCGCCGTCGGATCGGTGCGATCCGTACGATCTGCCGTGGGCTCGTCACCACTGCTCTATTTCAGGGGGTCGTACGCGGGCGTGAGGTAATGCTCGACGGTCGCCCGGAAGTTCGGACATTGCTCCAGCGTGTTTTCCAACGGACAGTCGAGTAGGTGGCTGAGGTAGCTCCGGGCGGTGTCGAGCTGCGCCATGTGGTTCTCGATGTCGGCCAGCTTGGAGGTGATGGTGTCGCGCCAGTCGCGAGCCTGTGACTCACCGGTGAGGATGAGAGCGATGTCGTCGATGGCGAGCAGCCCGGTGGTTCTCCACAACTTGATCAAAGCGATTCGGTAAAGCTGGTCGGTGTCGTAACATCGACGGCCGGATCTCCGATGCGGCTCACCGAGAAGCCCTCGGCGCTCCCAATAGTGCAGCGTCGACCTCGGCAGGTCGAATCGCGCCGCGACATCTGTGATCGTGAACAGCTTCTCCATTCTTCTATTTGACATCAACCTCGGTTGAGCTGGCAAGGTTTTGGGCGTAACGATGAGGGAGGGTTATTCATAACTCCGGCCAGTGAGGGTGGGCCGGAGGTCCGCCCGAGCGCCGGAGCCGCGCCGGACCGGCGTGACCTGGGAGATCGACGTGACGGCGCGTCACCGCCGAAGGCGGTGTTGATGAATAACCCGACTTTGAATAAGACACAGGAAGGACGAACAGCATGAATACCGATCCGCGCACGGCCGACGCGATTGTGTCGCGCGTTCAGGAGATTTCGCCGCTCCTGGAGTCCCAGGCGGCGGCCAACGACGCGGCCGGCCGGCTCAGCGACGAGACCGTCGAGGCGCTGCGGGACAGCGGGGTGCTCGGGATGCGCGCGCCCGAGGAGTACGGCGGCGCGAACCTGGGGCCGCTCGGCACGCTGCGGGTGCTGGAGGCCGTCAGCTACGGCGACGCCTCGGCCGGCTGGGTCAGCGCCGCGACGACGATCATGGCGAACGTCCTGCACTTCCTGGACGAGGAGACGGCGTCCAAGATCTACGCCGACGGCGTGCCGTTCCTCGCCGGCCAGCTCGCGCCGGGCGGGACCGCGGAGAAGGTCGAGGGCGGCTACCGCGTCTCGGGCCGCTGGTCGTACGGCAGCGGGATCGTGCACGCCAACTGGGTGTGCGGCGCCGCGCACGTGGTCCGGGGCGGCGAGCGGAGCAACGAGATGATCGGCTTCCTGGTGCCGAAGGACCAGGTCGAGCTGGCCGGGAACTGGGACGTGGTGGGGCTGCGCCCGACCGGGAGCTTCGACTACACGATCACGGACGCGCACGTTCCCGAGGCGTTCAGCCTGGGCGACTTCAAGACCGGCACGATGCGGTGGGGCGGCGACGCCACGCTGCCCGGGCTCACCGGCTGGTTCAACGTCGCCCAGTCCAGCTGGGGGCTCGGCGTGGGCCGGCGCGCGCTCGACGAGATCGCCGCCTTCGCCCGCCGACCGGCGAAGCGCGGGGTCCGGCTGGCGGACTCGGAACCGTTCATGCGGGAGTACGCGTTCGCGGAGGCGCAGCTGCGCAGCGCCCGCGCCTGGATCGTCGAGACGTGGTCGGGCATCGAGGCGCGGCTGGCCGACGGCGAACCGCCGACCACCCGCCAGCTCACCCTGGTCCGGACCGGGTCCATCTACGTCAGCGACGTCTACCGCGACATCGCGACCTTCGCCTTCCGCCAGGGCGGCGGCACCGCCCTGCGGGAGGGCCCGCTGCAGCGCGTGTTCCGCAACGCCATCTCCGGCGGCCAGGCGATCCAGGTGTCGCACCAGATGTACGACCACTGCGCGCGCGACCTGCTCGGTGAGGCGGACGGCATGAGCTGGCGGATCCACGAGCTGGTCCGGTCGGGCGCATGAAGGCCGACCGCGCGCGGCGTCCGGTCGTCGGGGTGATGCTCCAGTCCAAGGAGGGTTTCGTCGAGGCCGGCCCCGAGGAGCTGGCGGCCGGTGAGAGGTCGATGTGGCCGGCGAACAACCCGGACTTCTGGCCGGTGCCGCTGCGGACCGCGGTCGCCGAGAACACCGACACGCCCTCGATGGTGGCCGCCGCGCCGGCCGCCGTCCGGGGCGTGGTGGCGGCGGCCCGGCGGCTGGACGAGCACGTCGACCTCATCGTCGGCGGCTGCGGGTTCATGTGGGCCGCCCGCGACCGGCTCGCCGGCGCCACCTCCACCCCGGTCATCGCCAGCACCCTCGACCTGCTGGACTTCGTGCTCGGCATGTCGAGCCAGCCCGTCGGCGTGATCACCTACAGCGCCGCGGCGCTGGGCGAGCTGGTCGAGGAGCACCCCGAGCGTGCCCGCATCCGGCTGCTCGGGCTGGACGAGCTGCCCGCCTGGTCGGCGCTGGGCCGGACCGACTACGTGGCGCGGGGCGGCTGGTCGCGGGCCGAGCTGGGCAGGGAGCTGGTCGGCCGGCTCGCGGAGAGCCTGTGCGACGGCGGCGAGCTCGCGGCCGTGAACGCGATCCTGGTGGAGTGCGCGGCGGTGCCCGTCTTCCGCGCCGAGATCCGGAGCGTCACCCCGCTCCCGGTCTTCGACGTGTTCTCCCTGGCGGCCGCCGCCATGGCCTGACCCCCGCCGGCCCCGCCGGATCGGTGACGCAACTCGTGGTGCAAACTGTTGCAGGTATTCTGGAAACGAGTTGCGGCTTCTGGCGGGGTCGACGGGTGGTCGGGTGGCACAGCGGATAGAGCGCCCTCAGGTGACGATGCGCACGATCGCGGACGAGGCGGGCGTGCACGTGTCGACCGTCTCCCGGGTGCTGAGCAGGAACCTCACCGCGGAGTCCGAAGCCCGGCTGTCGGACGGCGCGCGCCGGGTGCTCAAGGTCGCGCGCAAGCTCGGCTACGTCCCGGACACGCACGCGGCCAGCCTGCGCGGCCGGCGCACCAAGATGCTCGGCGTGCTGGTCCCCCGGCTGGCCGACGTGGTGCTGGCGAACATGTACGAGGCCATCGAGGAGGCGGTCACCGACCTCGGCTACCAGAGCGTGGTGGCCACCACCCGCGACCAGCCCGAGGAGCAGCGGCGCCGGGTCAGCCTGATGATGAGCCGGCGCGTCGACGGCCTGCTGGTGGCCGACGCGTCGCTGGCCGGCGGGTACGTCGACGAGCTGGCCGCGCGGGACGTCCCGTTCGTGCTCGTCAACCGCCGCTACCAGGACTTCGTGGCGGTGACCTGCGATGACGAGCTGGGTGGCCACTTCGTCGGCACCCACCTGGCCGACCTCGGGCACGAGGTGATCGCCATCACCGGTGGCCTGCCGTACGCGAGCACCACCCAGGACCGGGTCGCCGGGGTGCTCGGGGCGTTGCGCGAGCGCGGCCTGGACGTGCCCGAGGAGCGGATACTGCTCACCGGCATCACCGGGCCGGACGGACGCGCGGCCGCCGACCGGCTGCTCGCCGCCGAACCCCGCCCGACGGCGATCTTCGCCGCCAACGACTGGGCGGCGATCGGCGTGATGGGCGCGCTGCGGGACCACGGGCTCACGCCGGGCACGGACGTGGCGGTGGTCGGCTTCAACGACATCCAGGTCTCGGCCGACCTGCCGATCCCGCTGACCACCGTGCGCAACCCGGTGCGGGACATCGGCGCCACGGCCGCCCGGCTCATCGCCGACCGGGTCGAAGGCCGCCCGGTGTCGTCGGTGCTGGTCCAGCCGAGGCTGGTGGTGCGCCAATCCAGCGACCCCCGGATGGCACAGCGTGCCCGGACTCACGCCGTCGCGCCCTGACCCGTCCGAGGACAACCGCCCCGACAACCGGCCGGGTCACGGGCTCCGCACACACCGAGTGGCCGCCGCACACATGTCCAGACCTGTGTGCTGCGCCGCAACGCTGTGTGCCGTGCCCCGCGGGCCACGCGGCCCCGGTACCGATCACGCGAGCAGGGCCTGGGCGTGGCCGCCGAGGATGCCGGGTAGGTGCTCGGCCGGCGCCTGCGCGCGCACCAGGTCGACGGCCTTGCGCGCGGACCAGTACGGGTAGTCGCTGGAGAACAGCAGCCGCTCGGGGCCGACGACGCGCATGAGCAGGGCCAGCGTCTCGGGCTGGTTGCAGACGGTGTCGAAGTACAGCCGCCGCAGGTAGTCCACGAACGGGCGGTCCAGGTGCGGCCACCAGCCCTTGCCCCGGTAGACCTCGATCCGTCCGTGCAGGTAGGGCAGGGTGCCACCGGCGTGCGGGTGCACGATCGTCAACCGGGGGAAGCGGTCCAGGACGCCGTCCACGATCAGCGCCATGGTGGCGAAGCTGGTGTCGAACATGTAGCCGATGGGCACCTCCATCCGGGACGGGGTCACCCTGGGCTCGCGGAACGACCGGGTGGGGTGCAGGAAGACCGGCAGGCCGAGCCGTTCGATCTCGGCGTAGAGCGGCCACAGCCGGGGCGCGGCGACCGACTCGCCGGCGATGTTCCCCGGCAGCAGCACGCCGCGCAGCGCCAGGCGCCGCACCGCGTCGTCCAGCGTGGCCAGCGACGCGTCGGTGTCGGACAGCGGCAGGTGGGCCAGGCCGAGGAACCGGCCGGGGTGGGCCTTCTGGGCGCGCGCCATCTCCTCGTTGAGCAGCGCGCACAGCTCGCGGGCCTCGCCGAGGTCGCGGTCGGCCAGGTCGCCGGTGACCGAGGCGCTCACCACGGCGGTGTCGATGCCGACGGTGTCCAGCACCCGCACCTGGTGGTCCAGGTCGGTGAACCGCCTGTCGAACGTCCACACCTCGTCGGCGGAGATCTCGTACAGATAGCCCTCGGGGGTCCGCCGCGAGCGGGGGTAGGCGTCCCGGCCCAGATGGTGGTCGAGCAGCGCCGGCGGATGCCAGTGCCACTGGCTGTCGACGACATGCATCAGGAACCGTCCTTTCGGGCCTGGGCGACCAGCGCGCGCACGCGCGCCGGGGTCAGCGGCAGCTCGGTGCCGAAGCACCTGCCGAGCGGGCGCAGCGCGTCGTCGACGGCGGCGGCCAGCGCCGGGCCGGGCCCGATCGACCCGCCCTCCCCCATCCCCTTGATGCCCTGGATGGTGAACGGCGACGGGGTCTGCAGGTGGGTGACGCCGATGTGCGGGATGTCGGTGGCGCCGGGCAGCAGGTAGTCCATGAAGGTGGTGGCCAGCGGCTGGCCCTGCTCGTCGTAGACGAACTCCTCCAGCAGCGCGCCGCCGAGGCCCTGGGCCACCCCGCCGTGCACCTGGCCGGTCACGATCAGCGGGTTGATCATCCGTCCGCAGTCCTCGACCACGTGGTAGCCGAGCAGCGTGACCCCGCCGGTGTCCGGGTCGACCTCGACCACGCACAGGTGCGCGGCGTTGGCGAAGGTGCCCCCGCCGGGCTCGGCGTCGTAGGACGACACGGCCTCCAGCACCGGTTCCATGCCGCGCGGGAGCTTCTCCGGGCGGTGGTAGGCCCAGCGGGCCAGGTCACGGACGCCGACGCTGCGCCACGGCGCGCCCTTGACGACGGCCGCGCCGTCGACGAGCTCCAGGTCGGACGGGGCGGCCTCCAGCACCTCGGCGGCGAACTCCAACAGCTTGTCCGCGACCTGCCGCGCGGCCTTCTCGCTGGCGCCGCCGGCGAGCACCGCGCTGCGGCTGGCGAACGTGCCGTGCCCGTACGGGGTCTGCGCGGTGTCGCCGAAGCGGACCTTGATGTCGGCCAGCGGCAGGCCGAGCTGGTCGGCGACCATCTGCGCCATGGTCGTCTCGTGGCCCTGGCCGTGCGAGTGCGTGGACAGCTGCACGGTGACCCGCCCGGACGGGTCCATCCGCACGGTGGCGGTGTCGTAGCCGAAGATGATCGGCACGCCGCGCTTGACGAACTCCGAGGTCGCGTGCGCGCTCTGCTCGGTGTAGCAGGAGATGCCGATGCCCAGGTAGCGGCCCTGTTCCCGAGCCGCCCGCCGCTCGGCCCGCAGCCGCTCGTACCCGCTGTCCACCAGCAGTTTCTCCAGCGACTCCCGGAAGCTCCCCGAGTCGTAGAGCAGCCCGGTCACCGACCGGTACGGGAACTCCTCGGGGCGGACCAGGTTGCGCCGGCGCACCTCGGCCTGGTCGATGCCGACCTCGACGGCGACGGCGTCCATCACCCGCTCGATGGAGAACGCGGCGGCCGGCCGGGCGACGCCCCGGTACGGCCCGAGCGGGGTCTTGTTGGTGGCCACGCTGAACGCGTCGCACTCGTAGTTCTGGATGCGGTACGGCCCCGGCAGGATGCCCAGCGCCATGCCGGTGTCCATGGTGGACGTCCACGGATACACCGAGTAGGCGCCGCAGTCGACGTAGACCCGCGCCCGCAGCGCGGTCACCACGCCGTCGGCGGTGTACGCCGCCCGCACCTCGTGGTGGTGCTCGCGGGCGTGGATGCTGCCGATCATGTGCTCGACCCGGTCCTCGATCCACTTCACCGGGCGGCGGGTGCGCACGGCCAGCAGGCAGACGGCGATCTCCTCGGGGAACAGGTGCCCCTTGATGCCGAACCCGCCGCCCACGTCCGGCGCGATGACCCTGACCTGGTTCTCCGGCAGGCCCAGCGCGTCGGCCAGGCCGGTGCGCACCAGGTGCGGGATCTGGGTGGCCGTGTAGAGGACCAGGGTGTCCTCGGCCTGGTCGTAGTGCGCGATGCAGCCCCTGGTCTCCAGCGGGATGCCGGAGTGCCGGTTGTTGACCAGCTCCAGGGTGACGACACCGTGGGCGGCCTCGAACGCGCCAGCCACGTCACCGCCCTCGAAGTGGCGCTTGATGAACAGGTTGTCGGTCCAGCTCTGGTGCAGCCGGGGCGCGCCGTCGGCGATCGCGGCCGGGATGGACGCCACCACCGGCAGCTCGGCGTAGTCCACCTCGACCAGCTCGCAGGCGTCCTCGGCGACATACCTGTCCGAGGCGGCCACGGCGGCGACGGTCTGGCCGGCGAACCGGACCCGGTCGGTGGCCAGCGCGGGGAACTCGGTGGACTGCCAGGTGTCCATGGTGGAGTCGCAGACGATGCCCCGAGCGGTGCCGTGCAGGTCGGCGCCGGTGAGCACGGCGTGCACGTCGGCGCGGGCCAGCGCGGCGGCGGTGTCCACCGCGCGGACCTCGGCGTGCGCCAGCGGGCTGCGCACGAACGCGGCGTGCAGCATCCGGGGCAGCACGATGTCGTCCACGTAGCGCGCCCGCCCGAGCAGGAACCGGGGGTCCTCGGTGCGCTTGACGCTGGCGCCGAACAGCTTGGGTTGCCTCGCGTCCGGCGTGCTCATCGGGCCATCTCCCGAGCGGCGTGCCGGATCGCGTCGACGATGAACACGTACCCGGTGCAGCGGCAGACGTGGCCGCTCAGCGCGCCCCGGATCTCCTCGTCGGTCGGGTCGGGGTTGTCCTCCAGCAGCTTCGCGCCGGCCAGCACCATGCCCGGGGTGCAGAAGCCGCACTGCAGCCCGTGCTTCTCCCAGAACGCCCGCTGCACCGGGTGCAGGTCGTCCTCGCCGTCGGCCATGCCCTCGATGGTGGTGATCTCCGCGCCCTCGGCCTGGACGCCGAACATCAGGCAGGACCGCACCAGCCGCCCGTCCAGCCGGATGGTGCAGGCACCGCACGCGCCGTGCTCGCAGCCGACGTGGGTGCCGGTCAGCGCGAGGTCCTGGCGCAGCACGTCGCAGAGCAGCTTGCGGGCCGGCACCCGGACGGTCTCCGGTCGGCCGTTGACGGTCATCGACACGGTGTGCATGTCAGGCTCCGATCCGGGTCAGGGCGTCGGACAGGGCGCGGACGGCGAGGGTCCGGACCAGCTCTCGATCGACACCGTCGCCGAGGGATGCGGCCACCGCGTCGCCCGCCCAGGCGAGTTGGTCGGGGCGCAGCCGGGTGCCGGTCAGCGCCCGCTCCGCCTCGGCCAGCCGCAGCGGGCGCCCACCGACCCCGGCCACGCCGATCCGCACCCGCCGCGCCGAGGCCGACACGTCGACGGCCATGTCGACGGCCACTGCGGCCACCGCGAAGTCGCCGGCCTTGCGGGCGAACTCGCGGAACCCCCAGCCGCCGGCCCGTGACGGCACCGGCCAGCGCACGGCGGTGAGGATCTCGTCGGCGGCCAGCGCGCAGGTGAAGTGGTCGACGAAGAACTCGGCCGCCGGCACCGTCCGCCGCCCCGCCGGGCCGGCCACCACGAACTCCGCGTCCAGCGTGACCGCCACGCACGGCAGCTCGGCGGCCGGGTCGGCGTGCGCCATGCTGCCGCCGATGGTGCCCCGGTTGCGGATCGCCGGGTAGCCGATCAGCGCGGCGGCGTCGGCCAGCAGCGGGCAGGCCGCCGCGACCAGCTCGGAGGAGGCCAGGTCTGCGTGCCGGGTCATCGCGCCGACCTCCAGGACGCCCGCGTCGACCCGGATGCCGTCCAGCCCGGGCACCCGGCCCAGGTCGACCAGCGCCTCGGGCCTGGCCAGCCGCAGGTTCATCAGCGGGACCAGGCTCTGCCCGCCGGCCAGCGGCTTGGCCTCCCCGCCGTGCTCGGCCAGCAGCGCGACGCACTCCTCGACGCTGCGCGGCGCGTGGTAGCGAAACTCCGCCGGCTTCATCGCCGCGACCCGGCCGGCTTCATCTCCTCGACGACCACGTCGCCGTCGATCACCACCGGCTCGTCGTCCAGGAACAGGCTGCAGTCGCGCATCGGGATGTCCAGGTGGCAGGCGGTGTCGTTCGGGCCGCCCAGCTCGTTGTTCGGGCCGATGGAGAACATCACGTTGCCGTACACCGAGCGCAGCTCCATGCCCATCCCGCCGGGGAACGACGGCGGCCACAGCCCGTGCCAGTGCGCGCGCTCGTCCAGCCCCCAGCCCACGTGCGACATGCCGTAGCCCCTCGGGTCCCGGAACGACTCCATGTACGACCTGATCAGCTCGGCGTCCAGGCCGCCCCGGATGTCGGTGATGAAGCCGCGCTCGATCCGGAACCGGACCGGGCCGCTGACGTAGGTGTTCTGCGGCAGCAGCGCGTCGCCAGGGCCGAGCACGATCTCGCCGTCCACCCCGTCATCCGCCCCGCCGGTGAACACGAACGCGGCCGGCCAGTGGTCCCAGCGGCCGGGCTGGTCGGTGTAGCCGTACTCGGTGATCGTCGGATAGGCGCCCAGCCGGTAGGTCACGTCGGTGCCGTGCGGGTTGGTGAACCGCAGCGTCGACGCCTTGGCCAGCAGCTCGGCGCCGGCCTCCACCCGCTCCCGGTGCTCGGGCGTGGGGAACAACCTGGCCAGCAGCTCGATCGGCTCGACCGCGCTGAGCACCCGGGTGCCGGCCTCCTGGATGGCCATCTGCGCGGGCGAGAACAGCAGGAACACGCAGTCGATGACCAGGTCGGCCCGGCTCAGCGCCGCCACCGCCTCCGGGTTGTGCGCCAGCTCGGACGCGCCGACCGCCCAGGTGCCGTCCGTCGGCAGCCCCTCCGGCAGCCGCAGGTGGTAGGCCCTGGCGCCCAGGTCGCGGGCGGCGTAGAGGAACGCCTCGGCGTAGTTCTCGCGCCGCCGGCCCTGGGAGAGCACGACCACCCGCTCGCCCTCGTGCACCCGGCACAGCCGCAGGTGGCGGCGGAACAACTGCTGCATCTCGGTGGGGTTGATCACGGCTCGCTCCCTTGGCTGGTCAGGAACTGGGTGAGGACGACTCGGCAGCCGGGCCAGTTGTCCCACGGCACCATGTGGCCGGCCGCCGGGACGGTCAGCACCGGCACGCGCGGGTTGGCGGTCCGCAGCTCGCGCGCGCCGGCATCCGTCACCACCGGGCTGTCCTCGCCCCTGACCAGGACCGCCGGTGGGCGCAGCGCCGGCCAGTGGGCGAAGAAGTCCTCGTCGTGGAACCCCCGGTGGGTTTCCAGGACGGCGGTACGGTCGCAGCTGGCCAGCTCCTGCGCGCGGATCCGAAGCTGCGGCGCCGGCCAGCCCGGGTAGTGGCGGCGGACCGCCTCCTCGGTGGTGCCGGCGTACGCCTCGTCCAGCTGGGCGGCGAAGGCGGCGGCCGTGGTGGGGTACGGGTCGCGGCCGGGGCCGGACAGCGGCGGGTCGATGAGCACCAGCGGCCCGTGCGCGCCCCGGGACCGGACGCTGTACGCGGCGGCGATCCGGGCGCCCAGCGAGTGGCCCACGACGGCCGGGGCGGTCAGGCCGAGCGCGGTGACCAGCGCGGACACGTCGTCGGCGTAGTCCGCCAGCCGGTAGCGGCCCGGCGCTGCCCGTTCGGTGCCGCCGCGCCCGCGCAGGTCGGGCACGTGCACCCGGTGGGTCTGCGCGAGCGCCACGGCGATGAACTCGGCGGCCAGCGCGGTGGTGGTGATGCCCGGAAGAACCAGCAGGTCGGGGCCGGTGGCGCCGTAGCTCAGGACGCGGTGGCGCAGGCCGTTGGCGTTCACCGTCCGGGAGCGTCCGCTCGGGGTGATCATCGGGCGGGTGTCGTCACGGAGGTGAGGTAGCCGCGCACGTCGGCGCCGTCGACCACGTCGGCGTACTTCTGGTCCATGTCGAACAGGTTCGCCTCGTGCGGCTCCCGCGCCCGGTCGGCCACGCAGTCCTCGGGCACCAGCACCGGGTAGCCCAGCGTCACCGCGTCGACCACGCTGGCCCGGACGCAGCCGCTGGTGGTCGCGCCGCACACGACGAGCGTGTCGACGCCCCGGTCGGTGAGCATGGCGTGCAGCTCGGTGCCGGCGAACGCGGACGGCCCCTTCTTCACCAGCAACGGCTCGCCGGCCCGGCGCCGCAGCCGCCCGTCCAGCTCCGCCGGCCGGGATCCGACGCGCAGCTCGGCGAGGCCGGGCGCCTTCGCCAGCCACGCGCCCGCCTCGTCGGCGTCGCCGTAACCGATCGTGGTGAACAGCACCGGCACCGCCACCTCGCGCGCGGTGTCCAGCACGGCGGCGGTCGCCTCGACGGCGGCCGACATGTCCGAACCCGTCGGGTACGCCGGGTCGGTGAACCCGAGGGAGAAGTCCACCACCAGCACCGAGGGCCGCCGCCCCCGGCGCACCCGGCCGCCGAACCCGGAACGCCGGTAGCGCTCCACCAAACCCGCCGTCGTGCCCACTCATCCTCCCGACGCGCAATGTGAAGGAAACACTATGCAACCGTTTGCGACCTGTCAACGAACGTGCCCATCGCGCCAGAGATTGCCAACGCGACCGCGCCTGACCGCTTGACTTGAGCAATCGTTCGCCGATAATAGAGCGAACGGTTGCGCAGAGCAGGCACACCGAGGAGGCCGCCAATGACGACAGCCGCACACACCTCAACCACCTCAGGCCGGGGCCGACGCGAGCGCCTGGTGCTGGCCCTGTGCTTCGCGGTGATCCTGTTCGACGGGTACGACCTGATCGTCTACGGGGCCGCCGTCCCGGCCATCCTGCGCTACCAGCCGTGGGGCGTGACGGCCGTCGAGGCGGGGGCCATCGGCAGCTACGCCCTGGTCGGCATGTTGCTGGGGGCGCTGATCGCGGGCCGGCTCACCGACGTGGTCGGCCGGCGGAAGATCATGCTGGCCAGCATCACCTGGTTCTCCCTGGCCATGGTCGGCTGCGCGCTGGCGCCGAGCCCCGAGCTGTTCGGGCTGTTCCGGTTCCTCGGCGGCATCGGGCTGGGCGGCGCGATGCCCACCACCATCGCGCTGACCACCGAGTACAGCCCGGTGCACCGGCGCGGGCTGAACAACGCGCTGATGTTCTCCGGCTACACCGTCGGCGGGATCCTCGCCGCCGCGCTCGCGCTGGTCCTGATGCCCACGTTCGGCTTCCGCTCGGTGTTCTGGGTCGGCGCGGCGCCGCTGGTCCTGGTGGTACCGCCGCTGCTGCGCTACCTCCCGGAGTCCGTCACCTTCCTGGCCGCCACCGGGCGCCGGCCCGGCGCGCTGGAGCTGTTCTCCCGCCGCCACCGCGCACCGGCGGCGCTGTTCGCCGTCGTCAGCTTCGTCGGACTACTGCTGATCTACGGGCTCAACACCTGGCTGCCGCAGATCATGAAGTCCGCCGGGTACTCGCTGTCCAGCTCGCTGCTGTTCCTGGTGATGCTCAACCTCGGCGCCATGATCGGCACCGTCGTCGCGGCGCCGCTCGGTGACCGGATCGGCATGAAGCCGGTCACCGTCGTCGCCTTCGGCACGGCGGCGGTCTCGATCTTCCTGCTCAGCCTGCCGATCCCCGAGCTGCCCAGGTACGCCGTTGCCGCGCTCGCCGGGTTCGGCACGATCGGCACCCAGATCCTGGTCAACGCGCACATCGCGATCCACTTCCCGGACGCCATCCGCGCCACCGCCCTCGGCCTGGCGCTCGGCGTCGGCCGGCTGGGCGCGATCGCCGGCCCCGCGTTCGGCGGCCTACTCATCGCCCACGGCGTGAGCACCGCGTGGAACTTCTACGCGTTCGCCATCCCGGCGCTGCTCGGCGTCGCCCTGGCCGCCCTGCTCCCCGCCCGCACCCCCGACTGGACGCGGCCCACCTGAACGTCCCGCGAGCCAGGCCCCGACGACCATCAGCACCGACCCGACGCCCTGCACCACCGTGATCGACTCGCCCAGCCACAGCCACGAGCAGGCCAGCCCGAACACCGGCACCAGGAACATCGCCGACGACGCGGTCGCGGGCCCGATCCCGCGCACCGCCGCGTAGTACATGACGTAGGCCAGCGCCGTGGGCAACACCGCCAGGTAGCCGAGGTTGACCCAGAACCCCGCCGGCAGCGCGGACCACGAGGTCGCGGCGAACGCGGGCACCGCCACCACGCCGAGGGCGAGCGCGCCGGCCGCGGTGGCATAGGTGGTGACGGTGAACGCGGGCAACCGGCCGAGCACCGGCGCCCCGCGGATCGTGTACGCCGCCCAGCACGCCGCCGCCCCCAGGTACAACAGGTCACCCACCACCCGGTTCGACCCACCCGGCGGGATGCCGACGAAGAACACCACGGCCCCGCACACCGCCGCGCCCAGCCCGAGGGCCGTCCGCGCCCCCGGCCGCCGGCGGCCCAGCAACGCACCCACCGCCGCCGTGATCACCGGTGCGGTCGCCGGCACGATCACGGTGCCGTCGGCCGACGGCGCCAGCGTCAGGGCCAGGAAGAAGAACATGTTGTAGCCGAACACGCCGAGCATCCCCAGCCCGGCGATCCGGCCCAGCTCACCCACGGCCGGGCGGGCTCGGCCGAGCACCGCGTGCAGCCCGAGCAGCACCACCGCGCCGAGCCCGAACCGCAGGAAGGCCGCCGCCTGGTGCGGCATCGCGTGCACCGCGAACTTCGAGGAGGCGAACCCGCTGCCCCACAGCGCCACGACCAGAACAAGCGAGAGACGAGTACGCACACCGTGGATCCTCCGGGCACCCGAGCGGGCCGTCTTGCACGCTGGTGCGGGCACAATGACCCGGTGGAATGGGTGCGTTACCGCAGGCTGGCCGACCGGCCGGTCGAGGCGATGCAGGCCCACTTCGAGCGGCACGTCTACCACCGGCACACCCACGAGACGTACTCGTTCGGGCTGACCGAGTTCGGCGCGCAGTCCTTCGACTGCCGGGGCGAGTCACGCACCAGCGCGGCGGGCATGGTGATGGCGTTCAACCCGGACGAGCCGCACGACGGGCGCTCGGCCGCCGAGCAGGGCTTCACCTACCGCATCGTCCACCTCGGACCCGAGCTGATCGCCGACCTGCTCTCCGACAAGACCGCCCGCCCCACCGGCCTGCCGCTGTTCGCCGAGCCCGTGCTCTACGACGCCGAACTGGCCCGCGCCCTCGGCCTGCTGCACACGAGGATCTGCACCGACGCTGGAACGCTGGCCCGCGACGAGGCGCTGGCCGGCACCGTCGCCGCCCTGGTGCGCCGAGGCGCCCGCGGCGCCCCGCTCGAGTCCTCCGCCGCACAACTCACCCACCGCGCCGAGGCGACCGCCGCCCGCCGGGCCCGCGCCCTGCTCGACGAGCTGTACCTCGACGACCTCACCGCCCAGGACCTGGCGGCCGCCGCCGGATGCAGCCGGTTCGCCCTGTTCCGCGCCTTCAAGGCCGCCTACGGCCTCGCCCCCAGCGACTACCAGCGCCAGCTCAGGTTGCGCGCCGCCCGCCGGCTGATCGCCGCCGGGCACTCGCTGGCCGACGCGGCCGCCCGCTCCGGGTTCACCGACCAGGCCCACCTGACCCGCTGGTTCCGCCGCTGCTACGGCATCACCCCCGGCACCTACCGAGGGGTGGCCGGCCGGGCGATCTGAGGCGTGCCGAGGTCGTTGTTGTCGATCACGACGGACGCCAGGTCGCTCGGCCGGCACCTGTCGAGGTAGAGGCGTTGGCCCTGGACGTAGCGCCGGTTGGACGGGGCCGCCGGGTCGGGGTCGAGGTCGCCGCGTTCGGCGGCTCGGGCCAGCGAGACGGCGAAGTCGACGTGGAGAAAGACGCTGTAGTCCCAGTAGGAGCTCAGTTCGGGCCGGTGCAGGAAGATCCCGTCGAGGATGAGGATCGCGTTGCGGGGCGCGTACGACCAGACCTGCTCGGCCGGCCGGTCGGTCGCGTGGTCGAAGGCGCGGGTGCAGTACCGCCGGTCGCCGGCCGGGCCGAGCGGGTCCAGCAGCATCGCGCGCAGCTTCGGGTAGTCGTAGGAGTCCTGGAAGAAGCCCTCGGGAGAGTCGCGACCGAGGCGGTAGCGGATGCGTCGCGGGTGGTGGAAGCCGTCCACGCCGGCGCGGATCGTCGGCCGTCCCCACGGCGCGATGGCGGCGGCGACCTCGTCGGCGAACGTCGTCTTGCCCGCGCCGTCGACGCCGTCCACGCCCACTCGGACGACCCGGTCCGGATGCAGCTCGGCAACGCTCGCCGCGATCTCCACGAGGACCGCCGCGCGCCTCGGTGTGCGAATCACTAGGGCAACGATGCCACTTGCCGTCTTATCGACGTGATGTATACATTACGCCTATGTCGGGTCTACGAGCCGTGAGCGGGCGGGGCGAGAGCGCCCAGGACGCGGCCTACCGTTGGTTGAAGCGCCACATCGGGTCGCTGCCGCGCCAGGAGGGCACGTTCCTGACCGAGGCCGAGGTGTGCGAGTCCACCGGCACGTCGCGGACGCCGGTGCGGGAGGCGCTGCTGCGGCTAGAGGCCGAGGGCTTCCTGCAGATCGTGCCCAAGAAGGGCGCGTACGTCCCGCCGATCACCGACACCGAGGTGGAGGCGGTGATGCAGGCCCGGGGGCTGGTGGAGGACTGGTGCGTGCGGCGGGTGGCGCCGGTCGCCGGCGGGCTGCCGGTGGAGCTGGAGCGGCTGATCGCCGAGCAGGAGGGGCTGCTGGGCGACCCGGTGGCGTTCATCGAGTGCGACCGGGCGTTCCACCGCGCGATCGTCCGCACCGCCGGCAACGCGGTGCTCAGCGAGTTCTACGAGACGCTGCGCGACCGGCAGGTCCGGATGGGGCTGCGCGCGATCGCGGCGGCGCACGACCGGGCCCGCTGCGTGCTGGCCGAGCACCGGGCGATCCTGGACGCGGTGCGCTCGGCCGACTCGGCTGCCGCGTCCGAGGCGGTGGCCACGCACCTGAGCAGCACGCTGGCCACGCTGCACCTGCCCGGCGTGGCGCAGTGGGTCGACACCGACGAGTCCGCCGGCGGGGTGTCCTGATGCGGGTGGCGTTGGTGCAGGTGGCCAGCCCGCCGGGCGAGCCGGTGGCGCGGCGCCGCGAACGGGTGGGCCAGCTGGTGGCCGAGGCGCGGGGCGCCGACCTGGTGGTGCTGCCGGAGCTGTGGCCGTCGGGCTACTTCGCGTTCGACAGGTACGAGGAGCTGGCCGAGCCGCGCGACGGCGACACGGTGGCCTCGGCGCGGGAGTGGGCGCGGCGGCTGGGCTGCTTCCTGCATCTCGGGAGCTTCGTCGAGCGCACCGCCGAGGGCCGGTTGCACAACACGGCGGTGCTGGTCGACCCGGCCGGCGAGGTGGTCCACACCTACCGCAAGATCCACGTGTTCGGCTACCGCTCCCGCGAGGCGCAGCTGCTGACCCCGGGCGAGGACGTCACCGTCGCCGACACTCCGCTGGGCGCCCTGAGCGCCACGACCTGCTATGACCTGCGGTTCCCCGAGCTGTGGCGGGCGCTGGTGGACGCCGGCGCGCACACCGTCGTGGTGCCGGCCGCGTGGCCCGCCGAGCGGCGCGCGCACTGGCAGCTGTTGACCACCACCCGGGCGCTGGAGGAACAGGTGGTGCTGGTGGCGTGCAACGCCGTCGGCGTTCAGGGCGAGACGGCGCTCGGCGGCCACAGCCGGGTGGTCGACCCGTGGGGGACCGTGCTCGTCGAGGCCGACGACCGGGAGGGCATCACCCACTGCGAGGTCGACCCGGCCGTGGTGGCCAAGACCCGGGCGGAGTTCCCGGTGCTGGCCGACCGCCGCCTGGGCTGATCCCTGGTATCGAAACACAGAGAGGACGTTCACTTCCATGCCGAGCTTCCGGCTGCACGCCGTCGACACCGGCGAGGACCTCGCCTTCGAGCCCAGGCGGCTGATCGTCGCCGGCTACACCGGGCGGGACGCCGAGGCGGTCCGGGCGCACATCGCCGAGCTGGCGGCGATCGGCGTGCCCGAGCCGGCGTCGATCCCGACCTTCTACGACCTAGACCCCGCGCTGCTCACCACCGGCCCGCTGGTCGAGGTCACCGGCGAGAACACCTCCGGCGAGGCCGAGCCGGTGCTGGTCCGCCACGCCGGCCGCCACTACCTCGGCGTCGGCTCCGACCACACCGACCGCGACCTCGAACGCACCGACATCGGCGCGTCCAAGGCCGCCTGCCCCAAGCCGTTCTCCTCCCAGGTCGTCACGCTGCCGGCGGAAGCCCAGTGGGACGGCATCGAGCTGGCGTCCACTGTGGACGGCGTGGACTACCAGCGCGGCACGCTGGCGGCCCTGCGCACGCCGGACGACCTGCTGGCCCGGCTGGCCGACACGCTCGGCGAGCTGGACGGCGACCTGGTCGTGTTCGGCGGCACCCTGCCGCTGCTGACCGGCGACTTCCGCCCCGGCACCGGGTGGCGGACCTCGCTGCGCGCCGGCGAACACACGCTGACCTGCTCGTACGAGACGAAACGGAGGACCACCTGATGCGCGGTGGAGCCGACTACCTGGCCGCCCTCAAGGACGACCGGGAGATCTACCTGGACGGCCAGCGGGTGCACGACGTGGTCCACCACCCGGCGTTCGCGCCGATCGCCACCACGATGGCCGAGCTGTTCGACCTGGCCGCCGACCCGACCAACGAGATGACCTACCGCGCGCCGGAGATCGACGCCGAGGCCAACTGGGTGTTCTCCATCCCGCGCTCGCGCGAGGACCTGACCGCGCGCCGCCGCGCCATCGAGACCTGGGCGCGCCACACCCACGGCTGGGTCGGCCGCAGCCCGGACCACGTCGGCGCGTTCCTCGCCGGGTTCGCCGCGCACCCCGAGGCGTTCGCCGCCGAGCACCGCGACCTCTCGTCGAGCGTGGTCGAGTACCACAAGCGGGTGCTGCGCGAGAGCCTCTACGTCTCGTACGCGATCATCCCGCCGCAGGTCTCCCGGGCCACCACCGCGCACGCGTGGGACGGCGAGTTCATCCAGGTCGGCGTGGTCGCCGAGCGCGAGGACGGCATCGTGGTGCGCGGGTCGCAGATGCTGGCCACCGGCGCCGCGGTCGCCGACGAGATCTTCATCTCCTGCATCAAGCCGCTGACCGCCGAGGACCGCGACTTCGCGCTCGGCTTCACCGTCCCGGTCGCGGCGTCCGGCCTGAAGCTGTACTGCCGCCGCCCGTACGCCACCGCCGCCAGCAGCGGCTACGACTACCCGCTGTCCACCCGCTACGACGAGACCGACGCGCTGGTCGTGTTCGACGACGTGTTCATCCCGTGGGAGCGGGTGTTCGTCGACCGGGAGGTGGCCGGGCTGCGCCGCCAGTTCTTCGACACCGGCGCCCACGTGCTCGGCAACTGGCAGGCCCAGATCCGGTTCGCGGTGAAGCTCCAGTTCATTGCCGGGCTGGCCCGCAAGATCACGTCGGTGAACGGCGTGGACAAGATCCCCGGCGTGCAGGAGAAGCTGGGCGAGCTGGCCAGCGTCGCCTCGCTGGTGGAGTCCGCCGTGCTTGCCGCCGAGTACACGGCGGAACCGGACGACGCCGGCATGTGGCGGCCCGGCGGGCGGGCGGTGTACGGCGCGATGGGCCTGCAGGCCGAGCTGTACCCCCGGGTGCTGGCCATCCTGCGCGACCTGGCCGGCGGCGGCGTGCTGCAGCTTCCGGCCAGCGTGGCCGACCTGCACAACCCGGCCACCCGCGCGGACATCGACAGGTACGTGCAGTCCCCCGGCGTCGAGGCGGTCGAGCGGATCAAGCTGTTCAAGCTGGTCTGGGACGTGGTCGGCTCCGAGTTCGCGGGCCGCCACCACCAGTACGAGATGTTCTACGCCGGCGCCCCGTTCGTGGCCAAGGGCTACGCCTACCGCAACTACGGCTACGAACGGCACGTGGCCGACGTCGAGGAGTTCCTCGCCGGCTACACCGCCGAACCCCCGCGCTGAACCCTCACCACAGGAACGGAGTTGCCCCATGGCCAAGCCCGAACACGAGTTCTTCCCCGTCGACAAGGTCGAGTTCACCCCGTGCGCCGGCGTGGTCGCCGAGCTGACCGAGCGGATCCTCGCCGCCGACCCGGACGCCGGCGTCGCCACCCGCATCCTGCGCTTCGAGCCCGGCACCGACACCACCCCGAACGGCGTGCAGGTGCACGACTTCTGGGAGGAGGTCTACATCCTCGAAGGCTCCATGACCGACCTGCGGCTGAACGAGACGTTCTCGGCCGGCACCTACGCCTGCCGTCCGCCCGGCATGGAGCACGGCCCGTGGCGCAGCGAGGAGGGCTGCACCACCTTCGAAGTCCGCTACCGCGTGCGCTGAGGGAAGGAGCGGCGAAAATGGATCCCGTTTCCGACTTCCTCCGCCAGTACGGCCGCACCGAGGACGACCTGCTCGACGCGCGGACCCTGAACGCACCCGGGGTGTTCGCGGGCGAACGGGAGTTCATCGAGTTCGCCGAGCGCGACTACGGCACCGACAAGCACTGGGCGTTCGAGATCCGGCCCGAGGAGTGCGCGCTGATCGTGGTCGACATGCAGGAAGACTTCGTGAACCCGGCCCACCCGATGTGCGTCCCGGAGGCGTACCGGCAGGTGCCGCGCATCCAGCACGTCATCGAGGAGTGCCGGCTGGCGAACGTTCCGGTCATCTACACCGAGCACACCATCGCGCCGGACGTCGCCCACGACTTCTACCAGTACTGGCCGCCGATCAAGGCGGGCGCCATCGCCGAGGGCAAGCCCGGCAGCAGGGTCTACCACGGGTTCAGTCCGCGCGAGGGCGAGCGGATCATCTCCGCCAAGCACACCTACGACTCGTTCGCCGGCACCGACCTGGACTACGCGCTGCGCAACCGGGGCGTGAAGACGCTGATCATCAGCGGCACCCTGACCAACTTCTGCTGCGAGTCCACCGCGCGGACCGGGTACTTCCTCGGCTACCACATCGTGTTCGGGTCCGACATCAACGCCACCGACAGCGCGCTCGCGCACGAGGCCACCCTGCGCACCATGCGCCGGGGGTTCGCGCGCGTGCTGGACCACGGGCAGATCGTCGACACGCTGCGCGGCACCGACGCGCTGCACCAGGCCGCTACCAGGGCCGCGCGGTGAGCACCATGACGACGGTCGACCCGGTGGCGATGCGCCGCGCGATGGGCCGCTTCGCCACCGGCGTCGCCGTCATCACGGCCCTGGACGCCGAGGGCACCCCGCACGGCATGACGCTCAACTCGCTCACCTCGGTCTCCCTGGACCCGCCGCTGCTGCTGGTCTGCTTCAACCACGGCGCGCGCACCGCCACCGCCGTGGCCGACACCGGGCGGTTCGCGGTGTCCGTCCTGGCCGCCCGCCAGGAGCCCATCGCACGGCGCTTCGCCGCCCGGGGCGACGACCACTTCGCCGGCCTGCCGCTGTCCTACGGGCGGCACCGGGTGCCCGTCGTCCCCGACGCCCTCGCCCACCTCGAATGCACGGTCGACCGGACAGTCACGGCCGGTGACCACGTCGTGGTGTTCGGGCTGGTGGAGCACACCTGCGAGCGCGACGGCCAGCCGCTGGCGTTCCTCTCCGGGCGGTTCGGCGACTACACCGACCGGGGCCACGACCCGGTGCCCTGGTCCTTCTAGGCCTTCTCGGAGTCACGATGACAGGAACGGTCGCCCGCAAGTCCCACACCAGCCTGCCGCTGGTCGCCGGCTCCAGCCTGGCCGGCACCGCCGTCGAGTGGTACGACTTCTTCCTCTACGGAACCGCCTCGGCGCTGGTCTTCAACAAGCTGTTCTTCCCCGGCTCCGACCCGCTGGTGGGGACGATGCTGGCGTTCGCCACCTACGCCGTCGGGTTCGTCGCCCGCCCGGTCGGCGCGGCGGTGCTCGGCCACTACGGCGACCGCAAGGGCCGGCGCGCGACGCTGATCGCCAGCCTGCTGCTGATGGGTGTCGCCACGTTCCTGATCGCGCTGCTCCCGCCGTACTCGGCGATCGGCGTGACCGCGCCGGTGCTGCTCGTGCTGCTGCGGCTGGTGCAGGGGTTCGCGCTCGGCGGCGAGTGGGGCGGCGCGGTGCTGCTGGTCTCCGAGCACGGCGACAGCCGCCGCCGCGCGTTCTGGGCGTCCTGGCCGAACGTCGGGCCGCCGCTGGGCAACCTGATGGCGGCCGGTGTCCTCGCCCTGCTCGGCGTGCTCATGCCCGCCGACGCCTTCCTGTCCTGGGGCTGGCGCATCGCCTTCGCGCTGTCCGCGCTGCTGGTGGTGCTCGGCCTGTGGCTGCGGCTCTACGTCGCCGAGACGCCGCTGTTCTCACGGGAGCGGGCGAATGCCACCGGGCTGCCCGTCGGCGTGGTGATACGCGAGCACTGGCGCCCGGTGCTGCTCGCCGCCGCCACCCGGTTCGGCGAGAACGCCGGGTTCTACATCTACTCGCTGCTCGTGATCACCTACGTCACCAAGATGCTGGGCCTGTCCCAGTCCACCGCGCTCGGCGCCGTGATGGTCGGCCAGGCCGTCGCGGTGGTGACGATCCCGCTGTTCGCCGTGCTGGCCGACCGGATCGGCCGGCGCCCCATCTACCTGGCCGCGTCGGTGGCCACCATCGTCTGGGCGTTCGTGTTCTTCGGCCTGCTGGACAGCCGCAACACCCTGGCCATCGTGACCGCCGTGACCGGCGGCCTGCTGATCTTCGCCGCCTACAGCTCGGTGATCGGCGCGTTCTTCTCCGAGCTGTTCCCCACCGAGATCCGCTACTCGGGCGTCTCGCTCGCCTACAACCTGGCGTCCGTGCTCGCCGGCTCGCTCGCCCCGCTGATCGCCCTCGCCCTCTACTCCGCGTTCGGCACCGGCTACGCCATCGCCGCCTACCTCGCCGCCATGGGCGCCGTCTCCCTGGTCGCGTCGCTGATCGCCAAGGAGACCCGCTCGGTGGACCTGGCATCGGTGAACCCTCCCGGCGGGCGCTCCCGCTGAGCGGTCAGACCAGGGGAAGCACCGAGGCGGGTAGGCTCCGGGCCACAGAAGTCAAGCCCCCGACGCAGCGCCAACAGCCCGGGGGAAGGCCCGAGGAGCAAACTCGGACATGACCGATCCAACTGACGCCCCTGATACGCCGGAAGCAACCCGGCCCACGTTGTTGAAAGCACTCCTGCGTCAACGGCGCTGGCAGACGTACAAGCGGTTCCGCAGGGAGTACAACCGGGCGGCGGCCACGGTCGACCGCGAACTGGTCGGCACGTACCCGAGCGATGCCCAGTACCGACGCTGGATCAACGGGCGAATCGGTGGTGTCCCCCGCTCCGAACCGTGCGCGGTGCTCGAAGCGATGTTCCCCGGCTACACCGTCGAGCAGCTATTCGAGCCTTATCAAGATGGCCGGAGCGCGGAGCACCGCGAGACTAACACTGAGGTGCTCACCAGCGCGGATAGTCCGCCGGTCGGTGGTCACCACTCTGCAAATTCCGACACCTCAAATGGGTCAGAAAGCGAGGTGAAGGACGTGAACCGAAGGCAACTTTTCAATACGGCCGCGACGTTTGCTCCTGCCCTCATATTGCCCGCGTCCGTGCCGGTGCGTGTCGACATGGGCGATGTTGACCAGTACAAGCAAGACATGGAGTACCTGCGGGCGCTTGATCACGCGTCCGGCTCCAGCGAGAAGGTTTACCACTTGGCGGAGCATTCGCTGGGCCACCTGGTACGGATCATGGAGACTGCTTCGTATACACCTGGCGTTGGCAATCAGTTGCGATCGATTGCCGGAGAGTTGATGGCGTTGGCCGGCTGGTTGTCATTCGACGCCGGTCGTTATCGAGATGCTCACTCCTGGTACCTGAAGGCCCAGCACGCCGCGCGCATCTCCGACGACACCGATACAGAGGTGTATGCGCTCAACGCGATGTCCCTGGCGGCCGATCACGAGGGCCGGGGCAGGGACGCGGTCGATCTTGCCCAGGCCGCTAGCCGGATCGCGCGGCGGAGTCGTCCCACTCCTCGGCTGTTGTCGCTGCTGGCGGCGCGTGAGGCGTGCGGTCACGCGCACAACGGCGACAGCGCTGCCACGTGGCGGGCGTTCGGCCGGGCCGAGGCTGATCTCGATCGGGGCCAGCACGATGATGATCCGGCTTGGTTGACGTTCTGGCGGCCTGCCTCGCTCGCCACGCAAGGTCGCCGAGCCGCCTACTGTCTGGGAGATCTAGACGAGGCGGAGCTGCAAGCTCGGGAAGCGCTAGCAGCCGGCGACCAGAAACATTATCGACGTAACTACACCATTTACCAGGCCAATCTAGCCATCGTTCTGACCGCGCGAGGCAACGTGGATGAAGCCGTGCCTGCTATCACAAGCGCGGCTAAAGAGGCCACTCAGATCAGCTCGGTGCGGCTCACTACGAAGGTCAGATCAGCGGTTCGCGATCTCAATGCGCACCACGGGGAAATGCCCGCCGTGCGCGAGTTGACCGAGTGGACCACCACCAATCTACCAGCGCCGGTCAGGGATACGAGCGCATAGCGGGATCTTCATGACCGCGCCATGACCGCTTAACGACCGCGAGTGACCGGTCCAGCGGCCTACCGATGCCGCACGCGCGTGCGCGACCGTTGACGCATGATCGACTACGGGAGTGGATCGGGACGGCTCGACCGCGAGCCACCAGCGACGGTGACCTTCGGCTTGATGCTGGACATGACCGACTACCACGTCGACGCCGTCTATGACCCCAAAGACCCGTACCCGCTCGCGGCGTGCGGAGTGCACCTCGTTCCCGGGATCTTCATACCCGGCCCGGTCCTGCTGCATCGTCGCTGTCTGGCGGCCATCCCGGACCCGGATGACGTCGAGCTCCGCCCGGCGTCGGCCGTCCGGCGGCGGGCGCTGGACGCTGACCCGGACGACCAAGCCGGACCCGTCCTCAAGGTTGTCCGTTGGCGTCTGGCTCGGCTCTACGACCGGCGGATACGTCGCGCCCTGGCGTCGGAGTGGTGTCGTGGCTGACCGGAAAGCAAGGAGACGCGCGCGATGAACACGTCAAGGTGTCTTGTGGTTCTCGAAGTACAGCGTGGTGTTCTCCTCCAAGCCTCGATAGGCGCCTACGAGGAGGCTCCACATGTCCGACCTAAGATACCGCTCACTCTCTCCAAGCGACAAGAAGGCAAACTCGCTGATCTCATTATCAACGATTCTAATACGATCGATCGTATCCGAGTTTAGTACGCCACCATCGAATATGAAGATCAGCTGATCATCCCATGGACCACGGGGGCCGACCCAATCGACAACTAGGAGGCGTCCAACACTGACGTCGATGCCGAGTTCTTCTCTCAGCTCACGCTTGACGGTTGACACCAACGACTCATTCGCCTCAGCCATTCCGCCGGGCACGTCCCAGAAGTCCTTGTACACAGGATTGACAAGTAATGCACGGTCGACACCGTCTCGGAGTAGCAGATCAACCGCTACACGCTTTCGCGCCTGCGCGCGTTGCCCTCCGCGAGGTAGGCGAACCGATCGGGATCATCGGAGTAGCTTGTGCTGGCCAACCGATATCATCACCCTCAGAACGAGCGCGCTCAGCCTTGAATTCTCCCACGACGCGAGGAGCGCGCGAACCTCTTTCACCTCCGGAGGCGTCCGACAGCTCGTGCCGGGGCTGGGAGGCCGTGCGCGGGCACGAGTCGGCCTTCGCGGTCTTCCGGGCGCCGGGGCGGCGGGGCGGCGGCAGTTATAGGCACCTTCCTCGAGCGCCATCGCCGCCCACCTCGCCGCCATGGGTCTCGGTGAACGGGCGCACGTGACGTCACCTCGCCGTTCGATATATCACAGGTCAGTTGCCATACAGCCGACCCTGCAACGGGACGGTGGCCAGGACGGTCAAGGTTTGGTTTCGACGACCGGCCGTTCGACCCTTCGGACCTAGACGCGCTCCCCTGCCGGGTGTCTACTCCCGAGTCCTCAGGAGAGGAGCGAGCCATGAGCGGCCTGGTGAAGCGGAGCCTCGGCGACCCGGAAGAGACTCGACAGTTCAAGGACGGAATGGGCCAGCTCGAGCTGGTCAACCTCGACGAGGGTGGGGTCGGGCGCGCGACCTTCCAGCCCGGCTGGCAGTGGTCCAAGCACGTCAAGCCGATCGCGGGCACGGACAGCTGCATGTCCGCCCACCTGGGCTACATGATCTCCGGACGGATGACGGTCCGGATGGACGACGGGCAGGAGGAGACGTTCGGCCCCGGCGACTTCATGAGCTGTCCGCCCGGTCACGACGCCTGGGTCGTCGGCGACGAGCCGTGTGTCGTCATCGACTGGCAGGGCTTCGTCGACTACGCCAAGGAGGGCTAGTCCATAGTCAGGCCACAGCTCCCTCCTAACTTCCCGACCTACTATCTCCGTACGTAGATAGGAATTGCTGCCTGGTTGGGACGGAGGGAGCACGCGGCCATGAGAAGCGCTCGGCTGGGGCTGGCGAAGGGGTGGCCGGCGCGCGGGTCGCTGCCCAGGGTGTTGCGGCGGTTGACCCCGAACAGCTTCGGCCAGGCCGGGGACGGTCGTGAGCGCGCGCTGGCGCGGCACGTGCTGGCCACCACGCCGTCCGGCGACCTGGACGCCGTGATCGCGGCGATCGACGAGTTCGCGTACCAGAAGGCCCACCTGATCAACGTCGGCGACGAGAAGGGCGCCATCCTGGACGCCGCCGTGCGCTCCGCCGAGCCCCGGCGGCTGCTGGAGCTGGGCACCTACTGCGGCTACAGCGCGCTGCGGATCGCGCGCGTGATGCCGCCCGGCGCGCGCCTGGTCAGCATCGAGCGCGGCGCGGCGAACGCGCGGATCGCCTCCCGCATCCTGCGCCACGCCGGCGTGGCGCAGCGGGTCGGCGTCGTGGTGGGCAGGCTCGACGACGGCGGGGCCACCCTGGCGCGCCTGCGCGAGCGGCACGGCTTCGCCCCCGGCGCCCTGGACTTCGCCTTCCTCGACCACGGCAAGGAGGAGTACCTGCCCGACCTGGAGCGCATCCTCGCCCAGGGCTGGCTGCGCCCCGGCTCGATCGTGGTCGCGGACAACATCGAGAACCCGGGCGTGCCGGACTACCTGCGCTACATGCGCCGGCACCAGGGCACCCTCTGGCGCACCACCGAGCACCACACCCACGTCGAGTACCAGCACCAGCTCCCCGACCTGGTCCTCGAATCCGAGTACCTGGGCATCCGACCCGACTAGCCGCGCATCCTCGGGTCGCGCGTGGGGTCGGCGTACATCAGGTGGCAACCACGGCTGATCGCCTCGGGACGCAGCTCGTAGTGCCAGGGCTCGTTGCGGTAGATCTGGCACAGCCCGTACCGGGCGCCGTGCTCGGACAGCCACGCGGTGGCGTCGGCGCGCCCGACGTCGATCGCGTGCCCGGACACGTGGGGAGACGTGTCCGCGGTGGCGACCCATCGGGCGGCCTCCTCCTCCGAGCCGTACTTCGCGACGGCGTCGCGTAGAAGCTGGTTCTGGTACGCCCGGGAACGCCAACCGCTGTTGACGTAGAACACGACACCGTCGGCGGCGGCGTCCATGGCCGCGTCGCGCAGGGCCTGCAGCAGGTCGGGGTCGAGGTTGGCCACGCCGGGATACCTGTCGTCGAACACCGTCACGCCGCCGGGGAGGCCGCCGTCGGCCTCGGCGGCCGTATCGCCGAGGCGGTCGCGCAGGGCGTCGATGAGCGAGGGCGCCCGGTAGACCAGGGTTCCGATGATCGCGGCGGTGACGACGACCAGGCCGACGGCGGTGGGCCGGAACGTCCCTCGGGTCGCCGTGCGTGCTGCCACTGTCTGACTCATGCCACCAGTTCAGGCGGCGCGGCGTTGCCGGCGCGTATCCGCTTTTCGGTACGCCGGCGATATATCCGGGCTCGTAGCATCGGGCGCATGCGCGTGTTGGTCGTCGAGGACGAGCCCTACATGGCGGAGGCCATCCGCGATGGCCTGCGCCTGGAAGCGATCGCCGCCGACATCGCCGGCGACGGCGACACGGCCCTGGAGCTGCTGAGCATCAACGCCTACGACCTCGCCGTGCTCGACCGCGACATCCCCGGGCCCTCCGGTGACGAGATAGCGAAGAGCATCGTCGCCTCCGGCAGCGGCATGCCGATCCTGATGCTCACCGCCGCCGACCGGCTCGACGACAAGGCCTCCGGGTTCGAGCTCGGCGCCGACGACTACCTCACCAAGCCGTTCGAACTTCGCGAGCTGGTGCTCAGGCTCAGGGCGCTGGACCGCAGGCGCGCGCACAGCAGGCCGCCGGTGCGGGAGATCGCGGGCCTGCGCCTGGACCCGTTCCGCCGCGAGGTCTACCGCGACGGCCGCTACATCGCGCTGACCAGGAAGCAGTTCGCCGTGCTCGAGGTTCTCGTGGCCGCCGAGGGCGGTGTGGTCAGCGCCGAGGAACTGCTGGAACGGGCCTGGGACGAGAACGCCGACCCGTTCACCAACGCCGTGCGCATCACCGTCTCGGCGCTGCGCAAGCGCCTCGGCGAACCCGGGATCATCGCCACCGTGGCCGGCGTCGGCTACCGCATCGAGGCCCCGGCGTGAGCGTGGACAGGCAGCCCGGCATGAGCGTCCGCCTCAGGCTCACCCTCAGCTATGCGGGGTTCCTCATGCTCGCGGGTGCCATGCTGCTCGGCGCGGTCTGGGTGTTCCTGCTGCGGGACGTGCCGCTGCGAAATCTCATTCCCCGCCTGGCCTACTTCCCCCTCGTCTTCGATCCGAGCAACGCCGGCCCCATCATCTTCGGCCCGGCGGCGGTCCTGGTGCTCACGTTCCTGCTGGTGTTCGGCCTGGTGGGAGGGTGGATCCTCGCCGGCAGCATGCTCGCCCCCCTCACGCGCATCACCAATGCCACCCGCATGGCCGCGGCCGGATCGCTCTCGCACCGGGTCCGGCTGCCGGGACGCGCGGACGAGTTCCGCGAGCTGGCCGACGCGTTCGACGCCATGCTCGCGCGGCTCGAAACGCACGTCGCCGAACAGCGGAGGTTCGCCGCGAACGCCTCCCACGAGCTGCGCACCCCGCTGGCGACCACGCACGCGCTGCTCGACGTGGCCCGCAACGACCCGAGCCGCGACACCGGCGAGCTCGTCGAACGCCTCCGCGCCGTCAACACCAGGGCGATCGACCTCACCGAGGCGCTGCTCCTGCTCAGCCGCGCCGACCAGCGGTCCTTCGCCCGAGAACACGTCGACCTGTCCCTCGTGGCGGAAGAGGCCGCCGAAACGCTGCTCCCCGTCGCGGACAAGCGCGGCGTCACCATCGAGACCTTCGGCGACATCACCCCCGCCAGCGGCTCACCCGCGCTCCTGCTGCAGCTCGCGACGAACCTCGTTCACAACGCGATCGTCCACAACCTGCCCGACGGGGGCGCCGTGTGGGTCAGCACCGGCGTTCGCCCCGGGAGCGTGGTGCTCACCGTCGAGAACACCGGCGAGGAGCTCACCCGGGAGTTGGTCGCCACGCTCGCGGAGCCGTTCCAACGCGGCGCCGAACGCGTACGCACCGACCACGCGGGTGTCGGCCTCGGCCTGGCCATAGTCAGGAGCATCGCCCAGGCGCACGACGGAGCCCTCACCCTCACCCCCCGCCCCGGCGGTGGGCTGCGCGCCACCGTGGAACTGCCTACCGTGTGATCGGGAAATCGAAGTAGGTGTCCGGGTAGGGTTCGTCCTTCAGCGAGTAGTGCCACCACTCGTACTCGTATGAGCGGAAACCGCAGTCCTCCATGACGGAACAAAGGTATTGCCGGTTCTCCGCCTCGACCTGCGCGATTCCTTGTGCGCCATGATGCGAGATCGGATCCATCAGGTCATGGTCGCCGCCCATGGGGGCGAGCTCACCGGTGGTCAGGTGATACAACGTCAGGTCGACCGCGCCGCCTCGGCTGTGGCCGGACCTGGCGGCGACGTATCCCCTCTCGAACATCTCGACCCTGTCGATGTTCGGATAGTGTCGCGTCTTCGTCCGGCCGTCCTCCGGCTGTTGTGACCAGCGCACGAAGCAGTCCACGGCGCGTTGCGGGCGATAGCCGTCCCAGAGAAGCAGGCCGAAGCCGAGGGACGCGGCCTTTTCCCGCACGCTTTTCAGGGCCGTGCACAGGGCTGTCGTCCCGACCACCCGATTGACCAGGTAGCCGTCGACCGGCTTGCCGGTGAAGTTGGCCCAGGTGGCGTACCTGGCATCCCACCGTATTCCGGGTACGAACTCGTCCACGAAGACGAAGTCATCGATCACCGTTGGTTTCCCCCAGGGTCAACGACACCATCCGGTCGATCACTTCGGAGAACGGCAGTCCGGCGGCGGTCATCATTCTCGGATAGCGGCTGTACGGGGTCATGCCGGGCAGGGTGTTGACCTCGTTGAGCACCACCGAACCGTCGTCCTTCAGGAACGTGTCCACCCGCGCGAGCCCCCGGCAGCCCATGGCGCGATAGATGGCCTTTGCGGTCTCCTGGACGAGCGCGCGCGAATCCGGCGAGATGTCGGCCGGGACGATGAAAGTCGCGTTCTCGGAGCCGCTTTCGGGCGCGCTCTCCTGGTGGATCCTGAAGAAGCCGTGAGACAGTGCGACCTGGTCCACCTCGCCCGCGATCAGGTCCGTGTCGTTCCCCAGTATCGCGCACCCCACCTCGCTGCCGACCACCGCCTCTTCGATCAGCACCTTCGAGTCGTACTGTCGTGCCGTTTCGATCGCGCTCGACAGTTCTTCTTTCGTGGACACCTTGCTGACCCCGAAGGACGAACCCGAACGGGCCGGCTTCACAAAGACGGGATAGGCGAGCCGGTCGGGGTCGACGGTGTCGCCCGCCATGACAATCCGGTAGTTCGGTGTGGCGATTCCCGCGCTGCTGGCGACGGTGTAGGTAAGGGTCTTGTCCATACACACGGCGGAGCTCTGGATGTCGCAGCCGACGTAGGGGATGCCGGAAAGCTCCAACAGGCCCTGGATCGCGCCGTCCTCGCCGAGCTTGCCGTGCAGCACGGGGAGCACGACGTCCAGGCCGATCGCCTCGTATTTCCCCTCGTCCAGGACCAGCAGGCCGCGCACGTCCCGGTCCGGTGAGAGCACGGCCGGGCGGCCGGCGTCGTTCTCCCAGTCCGCGCCGGGGCCGTCACACAGCCTCCAGGCACCGCCCTTCGTGATCCCGATCCAGTACGGTTCGTACCGGCCGGCATCGAGGTTCTGTTCGACCACCCGCGCGGACTTGACGGAGACGGGATGCTCCTCGCAGGCGCCGCCGAACAGAATCCCGACCTTCAACCTATCCATGCCGTCTCCCACTTTCGAATTCCAAGCAGTTGATGATGCTGTTCTCGACTGTGTCGCTCAGGGCGTGGTCCGTGTAGTAGGCGGTGTGTGGGCTGATGAGCACGTTCGGCATCCGCTGTAGCCGCAACAGGAGCCCGCTCTCGATGGGCTCGTTCCTGCGGTCGGCGTAGAAGATGCCCTCCTCCCCTTCCAGGACGTCCAACGCCGCGCCGCCCAGGTCACCGCATTCCAACGCCGCGACGAGCGCCTCGGTGTCGATCAGCGGCCCGCGTCCGGTATTGACGACGAACGCGCCGCGCCTCATCCGCGCGATACGTTGGCGACCGAGGAGATGGTGCGTGTCCGCGGTGAGCGGGGTATGGAGGGTTACGATGTCGCTCTGCCGTAGCAGCTCGTCAAGGGGAACGTAGTCGGCGGCGGCCCTGGGACAACTGTCATGAGCCACAATGCGGGCGCCGAAACCCCGCAGCCGGTCTATGACCGCCGCGCCGATGCGCCCCGTTCCGATGACCCCGACGGTCAGGTCGCGCAGTTCCCTCCCGCGCACGTCGTTGAGCCTGTAGTCATGGACGTCGGCGCTGCGGACCATGGGCTTCGCGTGTCGTATCGCCATCAGCATCAACATCAACGTGTAGTCCGCCACGCTGTCGGGCGAATAGGCGACATTCTCAACGGAAATGCCGACGCTCGCCGCATACTGCACATCGATATGGTTGTAGCCGATGCTCCTCGTGGATATGTACCTCACGCCGGCCCGACCGAGCGCGAGAAGGGTGGAGTTCGTGATCCGAGCCTTGTGACCCACGCTGATGCAGCGGTTTCCGGATGCCAGCTCGACATTGGCCTCGGACACCGCCGCCTCGGTGATCGCCGGCGCGACGCCGAAGCGAGGCGCCAACTCCCGGAACAGCACGGCCTCGTCCGGCGCGCAGCAATAGACGGTCATTCCCACTGCCGGGGCGGCCGAGGTCGCCGTCGAACCGGGGCGGCGGGCCGCTGTTCGCGCTGGCTCGCTGTAGGTCATGCCGCCCAGTCAAGACAGCGCGGTGTTGCCGGTACGTATCCGGTTTTCGATACGCCGACGATATGTTACCGACGAGTAGCGTCGAGGGCGCGGCGCTCACGTACGCTCACAACGGTGAGCCTTCGTCAGTTCGAGTACGCCCTGGCCGTTGCCGAGGAGGGTTCGGTGACGGCGGCGGCGGAGCGGCTGCACGTCGCCCAGCCGTCGATGTCCCAGCAGATCCGTGGCCTGGAGCGGGAGCTCGGCGTGAGCCTGTTCGCCCGCACCCCGACCGGGCTGGTGCCCACCGTGGTCGGCCGGGCGTTCCTGCGGGAGGCGGAGGCGGCGGTGAACGCCGCGCGGCGGGCGAGGGAAACGGCGCGCGCCGGCGCCGACGAGCTGGTGGGCGAGCTGGTGGTCTCGGTGCAGATGGGGTTCGGCACGCGGCAGCTGCCGGCCGCGCTGGGCGCGCTGCGCCGCCGTTTCCCCAGGCTGGAGGTCACCGTGTTCGAGGAGCCCAGCTCCGCCGAGCTGGAGCGGCTGTGCCGGCGCGGCGTGCTGGACCTCGCCCTGATGGCGGCCTGCAAGCGCAGCCCCGCCGACGCCCACCACCTCGGCGACGAGGAGTTCGTCGCGGTGCTGGGCGCCGGGCACCCCCTGCTCGCCGCCGACCGGGTCGAGCCGCGCGAGCTGGCCGGGGAACCGTGGGTGCGGTTCGACCGCGACAGCGCGCTCGACGGCGTGCTGCTGGACGTGCTGCGGGACAACGAGCTGCCCCCGACCACCGTCGCCAGGGTGTCCCAGACCGCGACGGCCGTGCGCTGGGCCGCGGACGGGCTGGGGGTGACGCTGGTTCCGGCCTCGGCGGTGCCGGACGGTTACGAACACCTCGTTCGCCCGGTGTCGCCGGCCGTGTACCAGCCCGTGATCGCCGTGCTTCGGCAGCGCCCGGGCCCGGCGGAGACGGCCCTGCTCGAGCTGCTGGGCCAGCAGACCTGGTCCGACGCGGCTCAGAGCTCGGCGCCGGTGGTGTAGGTCGCGTCGAAGGCGAGGAACGCGGCCGCGACGGCGATCTCCTCGGGGGTGCCGAACCGCCGCATGGGGTTGTCCGCGACCCGCTCCGCCTTGAACCGCGCGGCGGCCTCCTCGGTCATCCCGTGGCCCAGGATTCCCGTGTCGATGGGGCCGGGGCTGACCGCATTCTTGTCGCGGCATCTGTCCATATCGGCATCAGCCCCTGGGAAACTCGCCGCCGTCGACGACGAGATTGCTCCCGGTCAACCAGCTCGCCTTCTCGGACACGAGGAACAGCACCGCGTGGGCGATGTCGTCGGGCCGACCGTCGCGCCCCAGCGGCGTGGTCGCGGTGCTCTGTTCCGACGCCCCGGCCAGGCTCGCCCACCGCTGCCGCGTTTCCTGGCCGCCGGGGGTGGCCGTCCTGCCGGGGGTCACGGTGTTCACCCTGATCCCGAACGGGGCGAGTTCGAGCGCCAGCCCCCGGCTGTAGTTCTCCAACGCCGCCTTCGCCGCCGTGTAGTGCAGGAACGGTGCCACCGGGGCGGGGACAGCGGCCGAGGACACGTGCACGATCGCCCCCGAACGCCGTTCCCGCATCCCCGCCGCCAGCAGCGAGTCCAGCCGCACCGACGCCAGGAAGTTCAGGTCAAGCGCGTCCTGCCACGCTTCGTCGGGGATGGCCGAGCTGCCCTCGTACGGCCGCGCTCCGCCCGCGTTGTGCACCAGCACGTCCACCCCGCCGAGCGCCTCCCGCGCGGCCTCCGCGAGCGCCCGCGCCCCGGCCCGGGTCCGCACGTCGGCCGGCACGAAGCTGGCCCCTTCCGGCACCGTGCTCGTCCCCGACCTGGCGGTCGTGAGCACCTTGGCACCCTCGTCCAGGAGCTGGCGCACAATGGCCGCCCCGATCCCGCGAGAACCGCCTGTCACCAGAGCCCGCTTCCCGGCCAGCTCGCGCGATCCGTTCTCAATTGTGGCCATCGCCACCGTTCCTTTCGACGAAGAAGAACCCCTTTCTCACGCTACGTCTGAAAAGGAACGAGAGACAAAGACCAAAAGTCAGCGGACGATATAGGGAGTTCCTATAGGCCTGGTACCGCGCTAGCGGTCGAGGCTCGCGCGCAGACGGCCAACCCGTCGGTGAACGCGCCACGACCGCAGCTGGTGGAGCAGTATGCCCCAGCCCACCGCCACGAGGCCGCAGTTACTGAAGTCTCTGGCGGCGTTGCACACCGCCAACATGAGCAGTACGCCGCCGGTAACGAGATCAGACACGCTCTTGCGGGGCACGTATTCAAGGCGGTCGGAGGCCAGCCGAGCGGCTGCCGACTGGATCTGTCGATCGGCTGGTACGGGGCCGCATACCGCGGCGCACACCGCCTCCGCGCCCTGCGCGTCGGTGGCCGACGGGCCAATCAGCTCGTGCGCCCGGTTGCGCGCGCGGCGTATCCGGCGAGCGTTGTACAGCGCCACGAGCCCGCCGCACAACACCCCGAACAAGACTCCCCACGCTCCCCAGTCGAGCAGTTCACGCACTGTGCCCACGTGAAAGAAGGTGCCGCCGAGCCCCGTAGCGGTGACAATGCCGGTGACTGCCAGCCCGCTCAAGGAATACCCCGAGTACCACAGGTGCGTCAGAACAAATCGCACCGTTCCCCCCTGTCCGCCACAGTTGACGACCTCGGCGTATCCCCCTTGAGCATTCGATGGTAGGTCCTTGTCCGACCTCCCGCATGGCCACCATGACGGCGCCGCAATATGCCGAAGCGACTAGTCCCAGGATTCGGCCGGCGGTGCGACGCCCGCGGCGGGCAGGCCGTCGTAGAAGCCGTCGCCGGAGTACGAGGTCATCTCCAGGTGCAGCCCCCAGGAGGTCCGCAGGTAGAACCAGCGCTGGCCGGCGACCGGGGCGTCGGGGTCGACGCCGTTGGGACCCGCCATCAGGGTGACGGAGGGGACCTCGCGGAAGTAGGCGTAGGCCGCGTCGATGTCGTCGACGTAGAAGGCGAGGTGGTGGCCGCCGATGTCGCTGTTGGCCGGGGGTGTGGTGCGCTGGTCGGGGCTGGTGTACTCGAACAGTTCGAGGTTCATGGTGCGGCCGAGGCGGATCATGGCCAGCCGGCAGGAGGCGTCGGGGTGGACGTCCAGCCTGGTCCTCATCGCGGCCGGGCCGGTGAAGGGGCCGTCGGTGAAGACCAGCCGGCCGCCGAGGTGCTCGGTGAAGAAGCGGACGGCGTCGTCCAGGTCGGGGACGGTGAAGGCGACGTGGTCCACGCTGCGCAGGGTGGGGACCCGGTTCGAGGTCATGGTCTTCCTTTCACGCGGTGAGCTCGCCGGCGGCGGCGGTCCGCAGGGCGAGTGCGGCCACCGTCGGCGCGGGGTTGACGGCGGCCGAGGACACGAACGGGGAGCTGTCGACGATCCAGAGGTTGTCGACGTCGTGCGCGCGCAGGCCGGGGGTGACGACGCTGGTGGCTGGGTCGGTCCCCATCCGGGCGGTGCCGCACTGGTGCGAGCTGGCCTCGATGCCGAGCTCCTGGTGCAGCACGACGGGATAGCCGGCGCGCCGCGCGACGTGTTTCATCCGCTCGACCAGCCGGCGGTGCGCCCGCAGGTTGGTGGCCTTGCGCGCGAGGACCACCCGGCCGCCGGCGCCGAGCGTGACCCGGTTCTGCAGCAGCGGCAGGTCCTCGGACTGCAGGAACAGGTCGATCGTGTGGCGGGTGACCGCGTCGAGCACCGGCAGCGGGATCCGCTTGCGGGCGTTCTTGACCATCGGCCCCCGGATCTTGCCGAGCCCCTGCACGTTGCCGAGCGGGTACGGGGTGTCCGGCCCGGCGGAGTACCAGTCGTTGATGCCGATCGTCTTCTGGAACACGACGTCGTTGCGCCGGCGCGGGTCGGCGGCAAGGAAGAACGTCGTCACGTGAGCCATGTAGTTGCGTCCGACCTGGTCGGAGGCGTTCGCGAGCCCGTTCGGGTGCGCGTCGGAGGCGGAGCGCAGCAGCAGCGCCGCCGAGTTGACGGCGCCGGCGGAACAGACGAACCGGCCGGCCTCGATGCGCACGGCCCCGGTCCGGTGGCGGGCGTGGGCGGCGACGACCCGCCGGCCCGAGGGGTCGGTCTCCAGCCGCTGCACGGCGGCGTTGGTCAGGATCGAGACGTTGCCCGAGCGCAGCGCCGGGCGGACCGCGCTGACGTCGGCGTCGCCCTTCGCGTCGACAAGGCACGGGAACGCGTCGCAGGTCGCGCACCGCACGCAGGCGCCGTTCTCCCCCAGGTCCACCGCCTGCGGCAGCCCGAACGGGTGCAGCCCCTGGGCGCGGACCGCCGCCGCGAAGCCCTCGATGGCGGGCTCGTGGCCGATGAACGGGTGCGGGAAGTCCGTCGAGCGCCACGGGTCGGTCGGGTCGTCGCCCAACGTGGCGTGCACCCGGTAGATCCGTTCGAACTCGGCGTAGTGCGGTTCGAGGTCGCGGTAGGTGAGCGGCCACGCCGGTGACACGCCGTCGACGTGCTCGACCTCGCCGAAGTCGTGCTCGCGGAAGCGGGGCATCGTCGCGCCGTAGAACTTCGTGCTCCCGCCGACGTAGTGGTAGTTCCCCGGCAGGAAGCCGCGCCCGTTCGGCTCGTACCAGTGGGCGGAGTTCTTGTACCGGTTCTCCATGTGCACCGCGCGGGGCGACCAGTTCTGCGGCTCGCGCGGCAGGAAGTCGCCCTGCTCGACGATGAGAATGCGGGCGCCGCTGTCGCGCAGCGCGTAGGCGAGCGTGCCGCCACCCATGCCGGAGCCGATGATCGCGATGTCGTAGCGAAGGGTCGGCTCGGGATCGGTGATCACCGAGGCGAGGTGGTCGGTCAGTTCGGGCATCGTCGCACGGTAGCCCGGCCGCCGGGGCGCGGCCCATGCACAGCCTGTGCAGCCGTGCCCGGCGATGTGTCACAGGTTGGGCGCTGCGCCGGGTGGGGTGAGTTGCCGAGACTGCTCCCCAACCGTCAGCGCCGATCAGGAGGATCCGAGATGAACGGCCCACCGACCGACGACGAGCAGCTCAGGGCGCTGGGGTACGAACAGAAGTTCACCCGCGAGATGAGCCTGTGGGCCACCTTCGCCCTCGGCTTCCTCTACCTCTCGCCGCTGGTCGGTGTGATCGCGCTGTTCGGCCAGGGGCTGTCCACCGCCGGCCCGCCGTCGATCTTCTGGATCGTGATCGTGGCGGGCGGGCAGTGGCTGGTCGCGCTCGTGTTCGGCGAGGTCGTCTCGCAGTACCCGCTGGCCGGCGGGCTCTACCAGTGGGCGCGGCGGCTGTGGGGCGGCCGGTACGCCTGGTGGCTGTCCTGGGTCTACCTGTTCACCGTCATGATCGGCATTACCACCACCGCGTTGTTCAGCGCCGACTTCGTCGCCAGCCTGTTCCTGGGTACGGCCGAGGACCCGGGCGCCTCCGCCGCGCACAGCCCGGGCGCGACGCTGCTGATCGCGGTCGTGGTCGCGGCGCTCGGCCTGGTGCTCAACGCGACGGGGACCAAGACGCTGGCCCGCATCGCGAAGATCGGGCTGGCCGCCGAGCTGGTGGGTGTGATCGCTGTCGGTCTGTACCTGTTGGTGTTCCAACGGCACAACTCGTTCTCGGTCCTGTTCGACAGCATGGGCACCGGGGCCGGCGGCTACTTCGGCCCGTTCCTGGCCGCGTCGCTGGTCGGGCTGCTGCTGTTCTACGGCTTCGAGGCCTGCGGCGAGGTGGCCGAGGAGGTGCCGAACCCGGCGCGCCGCATTCCGTTCGCGATGCAGCTGACGGTGCTGGTCGGTGGCGGCGCGGCGCTGCTGGCGTTCGCCGGGTACCTGCTGGCCGCGCCGGACCTTCCGGCGATCGTGTCGGGCGCGGACGCCAAGCCGATCCCGTCGATCCTGCAGGCGGCGCTGGGGACGGTCGGGACGAAGATCTTCCTGGTCATCGCGCTGACGTCGTTCCTGGCCTGCGTGATGGGGCAGCAGGCGGCGGCGAGCCGGCTGGTGTACTCGTTCGCCAGGGACCGGATGTTCCCGGGCAGCGGGTGGTTCGCCGTGATGTCCGCCCGGCGGCGGGTGCCGTTGCGGGCGCTGCTGTCGGTGAACGCGGTGCCGGTGCTGTTGTTCGTCTTCGCCTACTTCGCCCCGGACTCGATCTTTCGGATCGCGGCGTTCCAGATGCTCGCCGGCTACTGCGCGTTCCAGATGGTGGTGCTCGCGGCGCTGCGGGCCCGGCTGCGCGGGTGGCGCCCGGCGGGGCCGTTCACGCTGGGCCGGGCCGGGCTGCCGGTGACCGTGGCGGCGCTGGGTTACGGGGTGCTGGCGATGGTGGTGCTGAGCCTGCCCAGCGGGGATGCGGACCTGCCGTTCTACGACCGGTGGATCGCGCTCATCGGGTTCCTGGTGGTGGCGGTTGCCGGCCTGGTCTATCTGCTCACGGCCAGGCCGGACCGGGCCTCCGACGCGCCCCAGGGCGATGCGATCGAGGTGGCCGAGCGGATGCGGGCGCGGCGGCGGCAACCTGACGCCGCCCTGGACCGCGCGCCCGCCGAGCGAAGCTGACACCGCCCACGGCGCGAGTTCCGCCGGCGGTGAAACCCGGCCCGACCGGGCACAACGCTCACTACCGTCCGGTCTCATGACGACGGTTACCACGCGCACGGTCGAGTACCCGGCCGACGGTCTGACGATGATCGGGCACCTCGCGCTGCCGGCCGGTATCGACCGACGGCCCGCGGTGCTGCTCGGTCCAGAGGGCACGGGGCTCAGCGACGTCGAGCGGCGCCGGGCCGACGCCCTCGCCGAACTGGGGTACGTGGCGCTCGCCTTCGACATCCACGGCGGGCGCTATCTGGGCGACCCCGAGGAGATGCTGGCCCGTTGCCTGCCGCTGCTCGACGACCCCGACCGGATGCGGGGCATCGGCCACGCGGCGCTCGATGTGCTGCGCGCCGAACCGCGGGTCGACCCCGACCGGATCGCCGCCGTCGGCTACGGCACCGGTGGCGCGATCGCGCTGGAACTCGGGCGCGACGGCGTCAACCTGCGCGCGATCGGGACCGTCAACGCACTGACCACCGGCCGGCCGGGGGAGGCGGCGCGCATCCGCTGCCCGGTGTGGGCCGGGGTCGGGTCGGAAGACCCGATCATGCCGCCCGCGCAACGGGACGCATTCATGGCCGAGATGCAGGTCGCGGGCGTGGACTGGCGCCTCGTGGTCTACGGCGGCGCCCTGCACGCCTTCCACCACCCGCCGGTCGACCATCCCGTGGTCCCCGGCGTCGGCTACCACCCACGGCATGCGCGGCGAGCCTGGCACGACGTCGTCGACCTGCTCGCCGAGTGCCTGCGGTCGTCGCCCTGTCCCGACCGATGATCGGCCTCGACCGTCGGTGCTGGCCGTCAGCGCTCGGCGTAGTGGTGCGGGATGTGGTCCACCAGGTGCCCGGCGAACTGGTAGGCCTGTTCGACCAGCTCGCGGAGGTGGTCGCTGGTGATCCGATAGACCACCCGACGGCCGTCGCGGCGGGTTTGGACCAGGCCGGCGATGCGCAACCGGCCCAGGTGCTGGGACACCGAGGAGCGGGTCGCGTCGACCTGGGCGGTGAGCGTGGTGACGTCCTGCTCACCCTCGGCAAGCAGGCGCAGTAGGTGCAGGCGGACGGGTTGGGCGAGGTGGCCCAGTACGTCGGCGGCGAGCTCGAGCCGGTCGCCGGTGGTGGGTTGTCGCAGCGGGCTCGCACCTGCCACGTTGTTGTGCGCGCGCATGGTTGCATGATGGCGGGCGGTCGCGCATGCTGGCAAACGTGGGCTCGCACGGTCATGGGCACGGTCATGGGCACGGGCATGGACATGGACATGGACATGGACATGGACATGGACATCGGCATGGGGCCTGGGGGGCGTTGCGGTCGGTGTTCAGGCCGCACAGCCATGACGCGGCGGACTCGGTGGACTCGGCGCTGGAGGCGAGCGCGGAGGGCGTCCGGGCGGTGAAGATCAGTTTGGTGGCGCTGGGGGCGACCGCGCTGGCCCAGGCGGGCGTCGTCGTGGTCACCGGGTCGGTGGCGCTGCTGGCCGACGCGATCCACAACTTCTCCGACGCGCTGACGGCGGTGCCGCTGTGGATCGCGTTCGTGCTCGGCCGCCGGCCGGCGTCGCGCCGCTACACCTACGGGTACGGGCGCGCCGAGGACCTGGCCGGGGTGTTCATCGTGGGGATGATCGCGCTGTCGGCGGTGGTGGCGGGCTACGAGTCGATACTGCGGTTGGTCTCGCCCCGGCCGATCGACAACATCGGCGTGCTGGTGGCCGCGGGGCTGGTCGGGTTCGTCGGCAACGAGCTGGTCGCGGTGTACCGGATCCGGGTCGGGCGGCGGATCGGCTCGGCCGCGCTGGTCGCCGACGGGCTGCACGCCCGCACCGATGGCTTCACCTCGCTGGCCGTGGTGCTCGGCGCGCTCGGGGTGCTGGCCGGGTTCCCGCTGGCCGACCCGATCGTCGGGCTGCTGATCACCATCGCCATCCTGTTCGTGCTGCGCGGCGCCGCGCGCGACATCTACCACCGGCTGATGGACGCCATCGACCCCGCCCTGGTCGACACCGCCGAGGCCAGCCTGCGCGCGGTCCCCGGCGTGCTGGACGTGACCTCGCTGCGGCTGCGCTGGGTCGGCCACCGCGTCCGGGCCGAGACCTCCATCGCCGTCGACCCCGGCCTCGGGATCGTGGCCGCCCACGACATCGCCACCGAGGCCACCCACCGGCTGCTGCACGACGTACCGAAGCTGGTGGCCGCGTCGGTGCACGTCGGCCCCAGCGCCGAGGACTGGCGCGACCACCACGCCGCGATCGCCCACCACCCGCAGGCCCTGGAACCCGGCGCGATCCGCTGAGACGCCGAGGTGGCGCAGGGGTGTGCGAGGTCGGGGTGCGGTGTGCTGAAACGCGCGACTCAGTGTGCTGAGACGCCCGACTCGCGGGGTGGTGGGAAAGGCGAGTGCGCGCTTCAGGGGGCGGTGGTGCGGGAGATGCCACGGCCGGCCAGGACCACGGCGGGGGTGAGCAGGTGGGTCGCCGGGTCGGCGCCCACGACGGAGAGGGCGGCCACCACCCGGTTGCGGGCGTCGGTGATCCGGGTCGCCACCGAGTGGGCGCCCCGGCTCATCTCCTCGCGCACGACGGCGACGCCGGTTCGCCGGCACTCGGCGAGGGCGGCGCGCAGCTCGGCCGGGTCCGTGGTGGTCGCGGGGGTGTAGCGGGTCAGGCCGTCGGCGGTGACCTGGGCGAACAGGTCTTCGTCGGCGTGGGCGAGGAGTACCTTGCCGACGGCGGAGGCGTGCAGCGGCAGCCGCCCGCCGACCTGGGACACGACGGGCACCGCGTGCGGGGTGGAGATCCGTTCCACCACGAGCGCCTCGGCGCCGTCCAGGACGGCCAGCTGGACGTGCTGCTGGGTGGCCGCGTGCAGGTCCTCCATGACGGGCATCGCGCGCACCCGCAGCGGCAGCCCCCGGGGGTTGAGCGCGCCCAGCTCCCAGAGGCGCAGGCCCGTCACGTAGGCGCCGCCGGGCAGCCGCTCCAGCGCGCCCCAGCCGACGAGCTCGCCGACCAGCCGGTGCGCGGTGGCGTGGCGCAGGCCGGTGAGCCGGCAGATCTGGGTGAGCGTCAGGTCCGGGTGTGCGGGGGTGAACGCGCCCAGGATCGCCAGCGCCCTGGACAGCACCGTGCGGCCGCGCTCGGGGCTGTTCGCCATGGCGTCCCGCCTCCCCACGACAGCCAAGAATGTCCGTTCACCGGACATCATGCTGCCCGACCGGACCGCGGCGCCGGAAGGTGTGTGCCACCTCCCCAACGGCGTGGTCAGGAGATGCCCAGTGGCTGTCACCGGTTCTGTTCCGACACGGGTCCGCAGCACGTGGTGGGTGCTGGCGATCTGCTGGGTGACCATCGTGGCGGACGGCTACGACCTGATCACCTTCGGTTCGGTGCTCCCCGACCTGCTGGCCTACCGGCCGTGGGGCCTGACCCCGGCCCAGGCCGGCCAGCTCGGCGGGTTGGCGCTGCTCGGGACGCTGGTCGGCGGCGTCGCGGTGGGCACGCTCACCGACGTCCTCGGCCGGCGGCGGATCATGTTGGGCTGCCTGGTGTGGTTCTCGGTGGCGATGCCGCTGACCGGCCTGGCGCCGAACCCGGAGATCTTCGGGCTGTTGCGGTTCGTCACCGGGCTCGGGCTGGGCGGGGTGGTGCCGACGGCGATCGCGCTGACGATCGAGTACTCCCCGACGGCGCGGCGGCAGTTGCGCAACGCGGTGATGTTCTCGGGGTACTCGGTCGGTGGGGTGCTGGCGGCGGTGCTCGCGATAGTGGTGTTACCGGTGGGAGGTTTCCGCGCGATGTTCTTCATCGGGGCGGCGCCGCTGGTGCTGGTCGTGCCGGTGGCGTACCGGCTGCTGCCCGAGTCGGTCGCGTTCCTGGCCGCCCGTGGCCGGATGGCGGAGGCCCGGCGGTACGCCGCCCGCTACGGGCTCGAACCACCGGAGCCGCCGTCCGGAGCCACGGCCGGGGCGTGGCGGCTCGACTCGGTGCGGGTGTTGTTCTCCGGCAGGTACCTGCGGGCCACCGTGCTGTTCTGGCTGATCTCGGTGATCGGCCTGCTGTTGGTGTACGGGCTGAACACCTGGCTGCCGGAGCTGATGCGCCGCTCCGGGTACTCGATGGGCTCGTCGTTGGCCTTCCTGCTGGTGTTCAACGCCGGCGCGGTGGTCGGGGTCATCGGGGCCGGCGCCCTCGCGGACCGGGTCGGCGAGCGCACCGTGATCTGCGGGTCGTTCCTCGTCGCGGCGGTCTCGGTGCTGGTGTTCGCGCTGCGCCCGGCCACCGCGCCGCTGCTGGTCGCGGCGGCCGCCGCCGGTTTCGGCGCCAACACCCAGACGCTGGTCAACGCCTTCGTCGGCGGCTACTACCCGGCGTCGGCCCGCGCGACCGCGCTGGGCTGGGAGTTCGCGGTCGGGCGGATCGGCGCGATACTCGGTCCGGTGTACGGGGGCGTGATCGTGACCGCCGTGGCCACCGGGGCGCTGGCCCCGAGCTGGAACCACTACGCGTTCGCCCTGCCCGCGCTGCTGGCCGCCGGCCTGGTCCTGCTCGTCCCCCGGGAGGTTCGATGAGTCCGCGCGTGGCGGTGGTGGGTGGCGGCATCGGCGGCCTGGCCTCGGCGGCGATGCTGCACCGCGCCGGGATCGAGGCCACCGTGTACGAGCAGGCGGGCGCGCTCACCGAGGTCGGTGCCGGGCTGGTGGTGTCCCCGAACGCCGCGCGCCTGCTGCGCCGGATGGGCCAGCTGGACCGGTTCGCCGAGCGGGCGGTGCCGCTGCGGGTCGGGTGGGAGTTTCGGCGCTGGGCGGACGGGCGGGTGCTGTTCAGCCAGCGGCTGGGCGAGCTGTGCGAGCGCCGCTACGGCGAGCAGTGCTACGTCGCGCACCGCGCCGACCTGCTCGACGTGCTGCGCGCGGCGGTGCCCGAGGCGTCGCTGCGGCTCGGGCGCCGCCTGGTCGGCATGCGGGTCGGCCCGGACGGCGTCGAGCTGGACTTCGGCGACGGCTCGCGGGCGGTCGCCGACGCGGTCGTCGGGGCCGACGGGGTGCACACCACCGTCGGGCGGTTCGTGGCGGAGGCCGGCCCGCCTCGGCTGTCCGGGCTGTGCGCCTACCGCTGCCTGGTGCCGGCGGACCGGGTTCCGGCGTTCGCGCTGCGCCCGGTCCAGACGCTGTGGCTGGGGCCGGACCACCACCTGGTGCACTACCCGATCCGGGCCGGGGCCTTGGTCAACATCGTGGCGTTCGGGCCGGCGCGGGGCTGGCAGGCCGAGTCGTGGTCCGCCGAGGGGCGCATCGAGGACCTGCGCGCCGAGTTCGCCGGCTGGGCCGACGAGCTGACCGCGCTGCTGGCCGGCGCCGACCGGGTGGGCCGCTGGGCGCTGCTGGACCGCGACCCGCTGCCCCGCTGGACCCGAGGCCCGGTCGCGCTGCTCGGCGACGCCGCGCACCCGATGTTCCCGTTTTTCGCCCAGGGCGCGGCGCAGGCGATCGAGGACGCCGCGGTCCTCGCCGGCTGCCTGGCCCGCCGGCCGGACGACCCGGCGGCCGCCGTGCGGCGCTACGAGGCGATCCGCCGCCCGAGGGTCGGCCGCGTGCAGGCGCTCAGCCGGGACCGGCAGCAGAGCAACCACCTCCCGGACGGGCCGGCCCAGCGCGCTCGGGACAGCTCGTTCGCCGGCGAGGACCCGTTGACGCACAACGGCTGGATCTACGGCTACGACGCCGAGCACGCCGCTTCCTGACGTCAACGGCGGCGGGCCGTGCGCGACGGCGGCTCGCCGAAACGCCGCTGGTAGGCGGCCGAGAAGCGGCCCAGGTGGCCGAACCCGAACCTCGCCGCCGTGGCGCTGACCGAGTCCGAGGTCTGGGTCAGGTGCCGGCGGGCGGCGTCGAGCCGGCGCTCGCGCAGGTGCCTCATCGGGCTGGTGCCGAGGTGTTCACCGAACGCGCCGGTCAGCGTTCGGGCGCTGTAGCCGGTGGCGGCGGCGATGTCGCCCAGCGTGATCGGCTCGGCGAGGTTGTCCTCGATGAACTCCAGTGCCCGGCGCACCGACCGGGGCCTCGGCGGCGACTGCCCGGTGCGCAGGGCCTCGCTGTAGCTGTGGCGGTGGGTCAGCAGCAAGGCCGTCGCGAAGGTCCGCAGCTGCCCGAGCCGCATCGCCGGGTGGTCGGACAGGGAGTGCCCGGCGCCGAGCTGGTCCAGCATCGTGTCCAGCACCAGCCGCAGCCCGTCGGACCGCCGGTGTGCCAGGTCGAGGGCGAAGTCGAACCGCACCGGCCCGTCGGGCGCGGCGCCGAGGAGGTTGGCGAGCTCGCGCTCGACCAGGTCGCGGTGCAGCCGGATCCCGACCGTCCGCGTGCCGGACAGCGCGGGGGCGAGATGGTGCACGTCGCCGGGGTTGAACACGCCGATGAGGTCGGGCCCGCCGACGATGCGCTCCTCCCCTTTCGCCGAAAGCAGATCACCCGAGATGACCACGTTGACGAAATACGAGGACTCCGAGCCTCCGCCCGCGATGTCCACGCAGATCCGCGAGTCGACGAAACCCACGGTGAACTGATCGGTGACGATTCCGCGCACCTCCGCCGGGGAGTGCGCCGGCAGCAACCCGCCGGCCCGGATGTCGCTGCGAAAAGTGCGGCAGAGGGCGTCGATCAGTTCGGCGGGATCCTCGGTACGGGTGACGGGGTACCGCCGCAGAATCGCCGTCGACGCCATTTCTTCAGTTTACCTCCAAAACTGGATATCGCTCGCCACGAATGGATAGCTCGACAGCGCCGCGGTTCATAACATCCCGAACCATGAGCGCGCTGAGCCACGACCCGGATGTGATCAAGGTCGTCCACACCTACGGCGTGGGCCTGCACACCACGGAGACCGACCCGGACGTCCACGACCCGCAATGGCAGCGGCGGCAGGTGCGCGGGTTCGTCGAGTTCGCGGTCCAGGCCGAGGCCCTCGGGTTCGACGGGATCACCGTGACCGAGCACCACGCGCCGTCGATGACCTGCCCGTCCCCGCACCTGCTGCTGGCCGCGGCGGCCGAACGAACCACCCGGATCCGCATCGGCACGGCCGTCACCACGCTCCCGCTCTACAGCCCGATCCGGGTGGCGGAGGAGGCCGGCACGCTGGACCTGCTCAGTGGCGGCCGGTTCGAGCTGGGCATCGGCCGGGGCGTCCCCGGCGAGACGCTCATGGCGACCGGACGGGACCTCGACCCCGACCGGCTGATGCGGCAGTGGCTGGAGGGCCTGCGGCTGCTGTGGACCGCGCTGACCGAGCGGGACTTCACGTTCGACGGCGAGTTCACGCAGGTCACCCGGCCCACCACCATCGCGACCCGGCCGTTGCGGGACCCGTTGCCGGTCTGGCTGGGCGGCGCGAGCCTGGACTCGATGGGCCAGGCGGCGCAGCGCGGCTGGAACATCATGCGCAACTTCGGCACCCACGAGGACCACCGGAACGCCTTCGAGCACTACGTGAAGACCGGCGCCGAGCACGGGCACTCGCTGTCGGGGGCGAACCTCATGATCGAGCGCTTCGTCGCCCTCGGCGAGACCCCCGAGCGTGCCGAGCGCAACCTCGACCGCATGACCAGGGCGTACGGGCGGTTCATCGCCGTCTACACCGCGGGCGGGCTGCGCGCCGTGCCCGAGACGGACGCCGAGTTCCACCTCGACAACGCCGCCAGGAAACGGCGACCGGTCATCGCGATCTCGGGAACCCCGGAGGAGATCGTGCGGAGCCTGCGGCAGACCGTCGAGGAGACGGGCGCCCGCCGGCTGCTGGTCGAGACGTTCTCCTCCGACGAGATGGAGCTGTTTGCGCGCGAGGTCCTGCCCGCGCTCAGGGAACACCCGTGAACACAGTTCTCGACGCGATCGACAACGCCCGCCTGACGTCCAGATACTGGAGTATGACGAGCTTCGTACTCATCGTCGGGGCGCTCGAGTTCTTCGATCTTCTCGTCATCAACTTCGTCGTCGTTGTCATTGCGCGGGAGTGGAACCTGACCTTCGGCCAGACGACCGTCATCCTTCTCGCGGCGGGCATCGGCTCCATTCTCGGCTCCTTCATGTGGGGCCATCTCGGCGATCGATATGGCCGGAAACGCCCACTCATGGTCGCGGTCGCGCTGTTCTCCGCCTGCTCTCTCGCAATGGCGTTCGCCCCCTCGGGGGTTGGTGGTACCTGGCGCTGTTCCGGGTCCTCATCGGAGTCGCGGTGCCGGCCGCGCCCATCCTCGGCACGCCGCTGGTCCTCGAGTACACGCCGACGAGGTACCGCACGTTCCTCGGCGCCTACGCCTCGGCGGGGCTCGTCTCGGTGGGCGGCCTGCTGGCCAGCACGGTGAGCGCCCTGCTGATCACGACGATCGGCTGGAGGGGCCTGTTCGTCGTCGGGGCGGCGCCGATCGTGCTCGTGGTGTGGGGCGCGGTGGCGGTTCGGGAGTCGCCGCGGTGGTTCCTCGCCGCGCAACGCCCGATGCAATGCGTGGGTGAACGCTGGTATCTGTACCTGAGCCATTTCTGGCACTCGGGCTGGACGGTGATGGACGTGACCGACGCCGAGTCGCCGGAGCTCATACGCTTCGTCGAGGGCCCGACCAACACGCTGACGTCCCAGGTCCAGGTGGCGGACGGGCTGATGGTGACGTCGCTGGAGAAGCCGTTCGCGGAAATCTACGGCGCGGATACCGACAGGTTCGAGGAAGGCGTTCTCGCCTTCGACGTCGCCACCGACCCGGCTAGCCCCGTCCCGGTCGGCAGGTACAGCACCGGCGGCGTCGGCACCCACCGGAATTTCTGGGCCGGCGGACGGTACGCATATCTCGCGGCCCAGCCGGACGGCTTTGACGGGAACATGCTGGTGGTCCTGGACCTGGCGGATCCTCGCAATCCGGTGGAGGCGGCGCGCTGGTGGTGGCCCGGCCAGGCGGCGGACGACGACGACGAGCCCAGCCCATACGACCATTACATGCACGGTCCGGCCTATGTACACGGACAGCGGGCGTATGTCAGCTACGGTCGGGTCGGGGCGGTGATCCTGGATGTTACGGATCCGGCCGAACCCGCACTGGTGAGCCGAGTGGACTTCGGCGACCTCGGTAGCGTGCTGGGTTGCCACTCGGCCGTGCCGATCCCGGATCGGGACCTGTTGATAGTCAACAGCGAGGCGATCAAGGAAGGGTACGACGAGCCGTTGAACTACGCGTTCATCGTGGACATTGCGGATGAACACCGTCCTCGGATCATTGGCCAACTGCCGATTCCAACTCCGGAAGAACGCACCGGATTCCGGAACTACCAGGAGAAGGGCGGGCGCTTCGGCCCGCACAACCAGGCGCACCATCAGGGGCATTCGGTGTTCAGGGTCATGGACGACCACGTCCTGATGACGTACTTCAATGCCGGGCTGCGGCTCTACGACATTCGTGACCCGTACAATCCGGTGGAAAGCGGCTACTTCGTCCCGACCGACCCGCCGAAAAGGCTCGGGCCGCTTCCCTCGGGGCGGCTGGTCAACCAGTCCGAGGACGTGATCGTCGATGCTCGCGGCTACGTGTACAGCACCGACAAGAACCAGGGCCTGTTCGTCCTCCGGTTCGACGACCTGACATGACCGACTACAACCCTTTCGACCACACGACACCGCCCGCCGCCTCAGCCAGGCGGATCCGGCGCGTGGTGACGGGAGTGACCGGCGACGGCAGGTCCACGATCGTCGTCGACGACGTCCCCGCCGGTCGCGCCGGCCACGGGGTTCCCGGCTATGTCGTCACCGACCTGTGGCGAGACGCGACAGGTCCGGAGGACACGGTCGGGCCGCCGCCGGGCGGCAGCGTGTTCCGGATCCTGGAGCTGCCGCCGGACAGGGACTGGCGCTTCGACGGCGACGGGAACGAGGTCATTCCGCCGGCGTTCCACACCACCGACTCGCTGGACTACGCGGTCGTGCTCGACGGAGCAGTCTGGGCACTGCTCGACGACACCGAGGTCGAGCTGCACGCGGGCGACGTGCTCGTCCAGCGCGGTACCTATCACGCCTGGTCGAACCGCTCGGACCGGCCCTGCCTGCTCGCGTTCGTCCTCATCGCGGTCGACCCGGGGCGAGCACGATGTCGAAGCGGGCACTAGCCCAGTCGCGGCCGGCGAGGTCGCGCCCGTCCGGGGTGGCGGAACCGGCCGGGTGCTGTGCGAAGTCGACGACCAGGGAGTCCTTGACGCCGAACACCGCGTCCCTGGCCAGGTAGCCGTCCCCGCGCACGAAGATGTGCGTGACCAGCGTGCGCAGGCCCGGGGCGCTGACCTTGAAGTGCAGGTGCGAGGCGCGCATCGGCGAGCGGCCGGCCGCGGCGAGCAGCGCGCCCACCGGGCCGTCGTGCGGGATCGGGTACGGGGTCGGGGTGAGCGCCCAGAACCGGTAGCCGCCCGTCTCGTCGGTGAACAGGTGCCCGCGCGCGGCGGTGCGGTCGTCGTCGTACTGCACGTCGTAGAGGCCGTCCCCGTCGGCCTCCCACACCTCGATGCGCGCGCCGGGGACAGGGTGGCCGTCCGTGCCCGTGACCGTCCCCTCCACCCAGCACGGCTGCCCGGCCGCGGCCGCGGAGATGTCGCCGCCGAGCGGGATCTCCGGGGCGCCCTCGACGAAGAACGGCCCGAACACGGTGGCCTCGGTCGCGTTCGCGTACGCCTCGTTGTTGATCGCGATCGTCTGCATGGAGGCGCCGAGCACGTCGGAGAGCAGGATGAACTCCTGACGTTTGGCGTCGGTGATGCGGCCGGCCTCGGTGAGGAAGTCGATCGCGGTGCGCCACTCCGCCTCGGTCAGCCGGACCTCGCGCAGGAACGCGTGCAGGTGCCGGGTCAGCGCCCGCATCAGCTCCGCGAGCCGCGCGTCCCCGGCATGCTCGAAGGAGGCGATGACCTGGTCCACCACCGCCTGTTCACGTGCTGACTGCTCGGTCATGTGGTGGTCTCCTCGTCATGTACGGGGTCGGCGCCGCGCCACGCCGCGTCCAGCAGTCGTCGCAGGCCGGCGGCGGTCACCGGGCGCGGGTTGTGCTTCGGCACCGCCGCCAGGATCTCCGGGACGGCGTCGTCGATGTCGGCCTCGGCCAACCCGTGGTCGCGCAGCGCCCTCGGCGCGTCGAGGACGGCCCGCAACCGCTGCAGGCCCGCGAGGGCGGTGTCGGTGCCGAACGCGCCGGCGATGCGTTCCTCGGCGTCCGGCGCGGCCGGGGCGTTGAAGGCCAGCACGTACGGCAGCACCACCGCGTGGGTCTGGGCGTGCGGGAGCCCATAGCGGCCGCCGAGCACGTGACAGATCTTGTGGTGCAGGCCCGAGCCGGCCGAGGCGAACGCCACCGCCGCCAGGTACGCCCCGTACAGCACCTGCTCGCGCCCGGGGAGACCGCCCGGCTCGGCCACCACCCGAGGCAGCCCGGCCGCCAGCGCGCGTATCCCCTCCCCGGCCAGCGCCCGGTCGATCGGGTCCGCGCGCGGCCCCCACATCGCGTCCACGCAGTGCGCCAGCGCGTTCAGCCCGGACGCGACGCTCATCGCCACCGGCAACGACAGCGTCAGCGCCGCGTCGTAGACCACCGCGCGCGGCAGCACCCGGTCGTCCACCCCGGTGGTCTTGCGCGCGCCCTCGGTCAGCCCCCACACGTTCGTCGCCTCCGAGCCGGCGTAGGTGGTCGGCACCGCCACGATCGGCAGCCCGGTGCTCAGCGCGACCGCCTTGGCCAGCCCGGTGGTGGACCCGCCGCCCACGCTGACCAGGACGTCAGCGCGGTCCGCCGCCAAGCGTGCCCGCCGTGCCACCTCCACCGGAACGTGCATGGCCACCTCGTCGTGCCGTACCGCCACCGCCACGCCGGCGGTGACCCGGCGCGCCAGGTCCGCCTCGGCCGGCGCCGCGATCACCATGACCCGCGAGCCGCCCAGCCGCCGCACCGACTCCGCCACCATCGCCCCGGCCTCACCGGAGGCGAAGCGCACCGCCTGCGGCAGCGTCTCGTGCTCAAACCGCACCGAGGACCCCGCCGAACAGCCCGGTCAGCTCGGTCACCGCCGCGTCCGCCGCCGGGCTGAGCCCCGGCATGCCGAAGAACGGATGGATGAGCCCGGGATAGACCCGCAGCGCGGTGCGCACGCCGGCCTGGAGCAGCCGGGCGGCGTAGACGATCCCGTCGTCGCGCAGCGGGTCGAAGCCGGCCACCCCGACGACGGCCGGGGCGACGCCGGCCAGGTCGGCCGTCAGCGCCGGGGAGATTCGGGGGTCGGCGGCCAGCGCGTCGTCGTCGTGGAAGTAGTACCTGCGCACGGTGTCCAGGTCGGAGCGGTTGAGGAAGTAGCCCTCGGCGTTCTCCTCGACCGATGGGTGGCGCGCGGCGAAGTTGGTCACCGGGGACGCGAGCAGCTGGCCGGCCACCGGGATGCCGGCGTCGCGGGCGGCCAGCGCGGTGACGGCGGCCAGGTTCGCGCCCGAGCTCTCGCCGGCCAGCCCGATCCGGTTCGGGTCGCCGCCCAGCTCGGCCGCCGAGTCGACGGCCCAGCGCAGCGCGGCCAGCGCGTCGTCGACCGCGGCGGGGAACGGGTGCTCAGGGGCGAGCCGGTAGTCCACCGACACCACGCACGCGCTCAGCTCGTGCGCCAACCGCCGCGCCACGTCCTGCATCAGGTGCGCGCTGCCCAGCGTGAACCCGCCCGGATGGAAGTACAGCACGGTGGCCACCGGGTCGGTCACCGGATGGATGATCTTCCCCCGAAGCCCGTCCCCGCCGATGACGGCGTCCCGGACGCTTCCGGCCGGGGCGAACTCGGCGGGGTCCCAGCCCGCCTCGATCGCCTCGGCCATCCGCCGGCGGGCCTGCTCGGGCGTGCCGGCGAAGGTCTCCGGCGCGCCGGCGGCACGCAGCGAGGACAGGAACTCCGCGATCTGAGGGTCCAGCGTCATGACAACCTTTCGGTGAGAAGACGGTCGTGGGATGCGGCGGCGAGCGTGCGCGCGTGGTCCAGCAGGCCACCCACCAGCGCGCCGCCGCGCTTGCGGACCACGCCGCCGACCAGCACGGTGTCCACGTTGCCCGGGTGGGCGGAGGCGACCAGCGCGGCCACCGGGTCGCTGATCGGGAACAGGTTCGGGTCGTCGGCCCGGACCAGCACCAGGTCGGCGGCCTTGCCCACGGACAGGCTGCCCACCCGATCGCCCAGCCCGAGCGCGTCGGCGCCGCCCTGGGTGGCCATCGCGAACACCTCGTGCACGCTCAGCGTGCCGTCGTACCGGGAACGGCCCTCGGCGAGCTGGCCGCGGTGCGCCGCCAGGCCGACCCGCATCTGGGTGAACAGGTCGGCGGCCCCGAACGCCTCGGTGTCGCTGCTGAGCGCGGTGGTGATCCCGAACGCCCGCAGCCGGTCGATCGGGGTGTGGCCGATGCCGGGCAGCCCCTGCTCGTGCTGCGGCGCGACGGCGACCGACACCCCCGCGCCGGCCATCATGGCGAACTCCTCGTCGCTGGACTCGCTGCAGTGCACGAACGTCAGGTCCGCGCCCAGCAGCCCGGCGCGATCCAGCCGGCCGATCGCGCCCATGGCCCCGAACTCCGGCCCGCAGCCCATGTGGATGGAGGTACGGATGCCCAGCTCGCGGGCCATCGCCAGGTCCGCGCGGGTGACGTCCATCGTGGACAGCTCGGGGCCGCGCGCGGCCAGCTGCAGCGTCACCAGATCGTCGTCGTCGGCGAGCAGGTCGCGGCGGATCCGGCGCACGTCGTCGGTGTGCGGCCGGTCGCTGCCCTGGATCCACGCCGCCAGGTCGACCAGCGGCCAGCCGTGGCCGAACACCGCGCGGATGCCGCTGTCGCGCAGCGCGGCGACGGCCCGGTCGCTGTGCGCGGGCGAGTTCTGCACGTGCGACCAGTCCATCAGCGTGGTGGTGCCGGCGTCGAGCGCGGCCAGCGCGCCGAGCAGGTTGCCGGCATAGACGTCCTCGGGGCGGTACCTCGGCCCGAGCCGGCCGAACATCTCCCCGAAGTACGTGGTCAGGTCCATCTCCGTGCACCGGTGGCGCACCGAGGACTGCCAGGTGTGCTTGTGCGCGTCGACCAGGCCCGGGATCACCACCATGCCCCGCGCGTCGATCACCTCGGCGCCCTCGCGCGGCAGGCCCTGGCCGATCCGCGCGATCCGGCCGTCCTCGACCAGCACGTCCGCGCCGCGCACCGTGCCCAGCGCCGGGTCCCCGGTGACCACCCACGCGCCCTCGGCCACCAGGACCCGGGTCATCTCCGCTCCCCTTCCAGGGCCGCCCGGTAGGCCGCCGCCACCTGCTCGTCGCTGGGCCGCCCGTCCCAGGCGCGCGCCACATAGGCGTCCGGACGCACCAGCACGGCAGCCGCCGCCGCGCCGGGCAGCGCGCCCGAGGCCGTCACCGCGGTGATCCGCTCGGGCAGCTCGCGCGGACCCCCGTCCGCCTCCGCCAGCACAAAACCCGCGCGCCGCGCGGCGACCTCGGTGTAGCTCGCGCCGTGCGGCGAGCCCACCGCGAAGTCGCCGACCCTGACGCCGTCCGAAGGATGCGGGTCGCCGTCGCGGTGGTACGAGGTGCCGAACCCGCTGAGCCGGTCCCGCAGGCTCGCGTTGACCTCCGGGATCGGCACCAGCTCCCGCTCGACGAAGTCCTTGAGCGCCAGCCCGCCCGGCGAGAAGTCGAAGTGCAGCGCGCACTGCGCGGCCACGTCGTCCATCAGCGCCACCAGCACCGGATGCCGCTCGTCGTGGTAGCTGTCCAGCAGCGCGTCCGGGGCGTGGCCGGCCGCGACCCAGCCCAGCTTCCAGCCCAGGTTGAACGCGTCCTGGATGCAGTAGTTCATCCCGATCCCGCTGGCCGGGTAGTGCACCCGGGTCGCCTCACCGGCCAGCAGCACCGGGCCCCGGCGAAACCGCGGCACCATCCGGTGCGCGTCGCCGTAGCGCGACAGCCACTTCGCCGAGCGCACCCCGAAGTCCGTACCGAAGATCAACCGCAGCGACTCGCGGACCTCGTCGACGGTCACCGGCTCGGACTTCGGCACCTGCCTGCGGTGTTCGGCCACGATGATGAACCGGGTGGTCCGCTCGCCGAACGGGTAGCTGAGCACCCAGCCGTGCTCGTTGCGGGCCATCCGCATCGACGCCCGCCACGGGAACGGCAGGTCGGCGTCCACCGCCACCGCCGTCATCCGCGTCGGCCGCCCCGGGAACGGGATCCCCGCCCCCGCCCGCACCGCGCTGCGCGCCCCATCGGCCCCGACCAGGTACGACGCGGTCACCTCGACCGACCGGCCCGCGTCGTCGCGCGCGGTGACGACCACGCCGTCGGCGGTCTCGGCGTGCCCCAGGTAGGACACGCCCCGGCGCAGCTGCGCCCCCTGTTCGGCCGCCCAGTCCGCGAGCAGGTGCTCGGTGGTCGTCTGCGGCAGGATCAGCGCGTAGCCGAACTTGCTGTCCAGCTCGTCGTAGCGCAGCCCCAGCAGCCCGGCGTACATGTAGCGCGGGACCTCGAAGTCCGGCCGCCACCGCGCCGCCGCCGCCCGGAACCGGCCCATCAGTCCCCGGGCGTCGAACAGCTCCAGCACCCGGGGCTGGATCACCCCGGCCCGCGAGTGCGTGTCCCCCGTGCGCCGTTCCAGCACGACCACCCGGGCGCCGGAGCGGGCCGCCTCGGCCGCCACCGTCAGCCCGGCCGGGCCGCCACCGACCACCACGACATCGGCGCCGTTCGACATGGACGTCCTCCTCACCGGTGAGCGGACAATTGACCGCTGTACGGTCACTTGACCGGAAAGGAGCATGCGACCCGGGGGCTGAACTGTCAATAGCCGAACGGACGTCCGACCGTAGAGCGGCTAGTCTGTGGGCCGTACGCGGTCGAAGGGAGCCAGATGCCACGCGAAGACGCCGGGCCCGACTTCGTCGAGGCGCTGGCCCGAGGCCTCGACGTGATCAGGTGCTTCGGCACCCGCCCGGTAGCCATGTCCCTGACCGAGATCGCCACCGCGACCGGCCTGGCCCGCCCCACCGCGCGGCGCATCGTGCTCACGCTGGAACATCTCGGTTACGCCCGCACCACGCCCCAGGGCGTCGTCCTCACCCCCAGGGTGCTCGAACTGGGAGTGGCCTACACGCTGTCCACCGGCCTGTGGGACGTGGCCCAGCCCCACCTGCTCGACCTGGTCGCGCGCACCAACCAGGCCGCCTCCATCGCCCAGCTCGACGGCTCGGACATCATCTACGTCGCCCGCGCCGAGGTCCCGAAGGTCGTCGCGCTGCGTGTCGACGTCGGCACCCGGTTCCCCGCGACCAGCACCGCCCTCGGCAAGGTGCTGCTCGCCGCGCTGGAGCCCGAGCAGCTGCGCGCCGCCCTGGACACGCCGACGCGCTCCCCCGTCACACCGGACAGGCCCGCCGCACCCGACCGGCTCGACGCCGAGCTCCGCGAGGCCCGCGCCCTCGGCTGGGCCTCCACCAACGAGGAGATCGCGCCCGGAATCCGGTCCGTCGCCGCCCCGCTGCGCGGCGGCGACGGCCACACCATCGCCGCGGTGAACATCACCGTGATCGCGGCCGAGGTCAGCTACCAGCGCCTCATCGACGACCTACTGCCGCTGCTGCTGCAGGCCACCAGCGGCATCGGCCGCGACTACGAGCTCATCCATGCCGCGCCCCAGCGCGTCGCACCATCTCGTTGATCCAGATGGGCGCGAACGGTGACGTGCAGTTCGGCGGCGTCGGGTAGTCCTCGAGCACCCGCAGGCGCTCGCCTATGTCGATGGCGCGGGCGCGGTGCTCGGGGTGCTCGATGCCGATCTGGGCCAGGCAGTGGTTCATCGCCCACTGCAGCCGGTCCGGGGCGCCCTTCATCTCGGCCTCGATGACGTCGAGCAGCCCGGCGAGGTCGAGGCCGTCGGGCTTCTTCGCCACCCGCTCGGTGGTCAGCGCCCAGCCGGCGCCGGCCACCACCGGGTCCGGGTCCGCGAGCCAGGCCTGGCGCAGCTCCTCGGCGTGCGGGCTCTTCTTCACCACGTAGTTCACCAGCCAGTCGTGCGCCTTGGGGGTGCGTGCCCGGCGCAGCATGGCGTCCAGCTCGTCGCGCTCGAACGCCTTCGGGCGGCAGACCAGGGTCGCCAGCAGGCGGGCGGCGGTGTCATCGGTCGCCCAGAGCTGGCGCGCGAGCTCCTGGTGCGTCTTCAGCCGCTTGGCCAGCGCGCGCAGTTTCGTGAGGTTCACGCCGTGGTCGTCGCCGTGCCTCTCGTTCACCTCGCGGGTCTTCGGGTCTTCGAGCGCGGCCAGCTCGGCCATCACCTCGTCCAGGGTCGCGTCCGCCACCTCGGCCTCCCGTTCGTCGGCGCGTGCCCATCGTGGCAGCGGCGAAATCTCCGCCGACCACCGGCTACATCGCCGATACGCGCGGCCGGCGTTCGTCCTTAGCCTCGCCACCGGAGTGTGGTCGCCCGCCGTGCCGTGATCGATGCACAACCGCGCGGGCCCGGCGGGGGTCGGTAGGGGCATGACGTTGTTCGGCTGGGTACGGGTGGTCACCGTCGCGGTGTGCGCGCCGGCGATCGTGTGGCTGGCGTGGCTGGTCGGGCGGACGGTGGGGCGGTGGGCGGCGCAGGGGCGGCCGTTCGTCGCCGTGCCCGGGGTGACGGTCCTGGTGGGGATGCTGGTCGCCGTTGCGCTGTTGGCCTGGTTCGGGGTGGCGGCGGGGTCGGCGAGCGCCGGCGCGGCACGGGCGGCGAGGCACGGCACGCGGTTGACCGTCATCGCCGGCAGGGTGGCCGTTCTGTTCATCGGGTTGGTCGCGGTGGCGTCCGGCGGTGTCGAAGCCCTGGTCACCGCCGGCGTCCTGGTCGTGACCCTGACGTCGAGCGGCATCGTGCTGCACCGGGCGTCGGCGCGGCTGTCCCGGTCCGGCGCCGCCGACGACCTGCCCTATCCGACCCCGCTGCCCGCCTCGGCCCGAACCGCGCACGTGGACGCGGTGGTCGATCACGGCTTCCGGGCCACCGCGTGGGGCGTCCTGTTCATTCCCGCCCTGTTCCTGCTCGTCACCGCGCTGGTGTGGGACGGCTCGGTCGAGGACGGCCTGTGGGTGCGGCATCCGTTCGTCGCGTCGGGCCTGCTCGGGGGCGGGCTGCTGCTGGTGATGATCATGATCCCGGCGATGGTGCGCCACACCCGGGCCAGGAACCGGCACAAGGCGCTGCTCGCGGCCTACGGCATCGAGGTGAACGACGCGGGCGAACGGCTGCCGCCCCGCCGCGCGCGGTGACGAGCCGTCCGGACGGCGCGCGACAGACATCTTGACATCTAATCGTTCGATATCTAACGTTTACGGTGACCGAGAGGGGACCGGCGATGGCCACCGAGACGCGAGCTGATGGCGACACGCACCGTTGGCTTGCGCTCGCGGTCGTCTCGCTGGCGCAGTTGATGATCGCGCTGGACGCCACCGTGATGAACGTGGCGCTGCCGTCGGTGCAGCACGCGCTGGGACTGTCCGACGGCGACCGGCAGTGGGTGATCACCGCGTACACGCTGGCGTTCGGTGGGCTGCTGCTGCTCGGCGGCCGGTTGGTGGACCGGCTGGGCCAGGCGCGGACGTTCCTGGTCGGGCTCGTGGGATTCGCCGTGGCGTCGGCCGCCGGCGGCCTGGCGGCCGGGCCGGTGTCGCTGGTGCTGGCCAGGGCCGCGCAGGGGGCGTCGGCCGCGGTGCTCGCGCCGAGCGCGCTGGCGCTGCTGTCGGTCACGTTCACCGCGCCGCGCGAGCGGGCCAAGGCGTTCGCCCTGTTCGGGGCGATCGCGGGCAGCGGAGGGGCGGTCGGCCTGCTGGTCGGCGGCGTGCTGGTGGGGCAGCTGAGCTGGCGCGCCTGCCTGTTCGTCACGGTCCCGGTCGCGGCGGTGGCCGCCCTCGGCACCCGTTACCTGCCGGTTCCATCGTCGGCACAGTCGCCGTCCGGACCCCGGACCGGTCTGGACGTCCCGGGCGCCGCGCTGGTGACCGCCGGGCTGGTGGGGCTGGTCGCGGGCTGCTCCCGGGCGGCGAGCGACGGCTGGGCGTCCGGCTGGACGATCGGGCCGCTCGCGGCCGGGCTGGCGCTGGTCGCACTGTTCGGGTGGCGTCAGGCGCGCACCGAGCAGCCGCTGCTTCCCCCGCGCATCCTGGCCGACCGAGCCCGCGCGGGCGCCTGTCTCACGGCCGGGGTCGCGGTGGCCGGCATGCTCGGGGTGTTCCTGTTCCTCAGCTACTACCTGCAGGTGGTGCTGCGGTACTCGCCGGTGGTGACCGGGCTGGCCTTCCTGCCGCTGTCGGTCGCGGTGTTCGGCTCCGCGCAGCTGGTCGCCGCGCGGTTGCTGCCGCGCTACCCGGCCCGCGCGCTGATCGTGCCCGGGCTGCTGGCGGCCGCCGCCGCGATGGGCCTGCTCACCCGGCTCACCCCGGACAGCGGATACGCCTCGCTGGTGCTGCCCGCCGAGATCCTGCTCGGCGCCGGCCTGGGCTGCGTGTTCACCCCGGCCATCAGCACCGCGACCGCGCACGTCGAGCGCCGGGACGCCGGGATCGCCGCCGCCGTGGTGAACACCGCCCAGCAGGTCGGCGGCTCGGTCGGGCTCGCGCTGCTGAACACCGTGGCCGCCTCCGCTTCTGCCGGCTACCTGGCGGGCGGGACGGCCGCGCTCGTGCACGGCTACACCACCGCCGCCTACGTCGCCGCCGGCCTGATGCTCGCCGGCGCCGCGCTGGCCGCACTGCTGATCCCTGGAAGGAGCACCCGATGATCCTGGTCACCGGAGCCACCGGCCACGTCGGCGCCGAGCTGGTCCGCCAGCTCGCGGCCGCCGGCACGAGCCCGATCCGCGCGATGACCCGCCGCCCCGAGTCGATCGACCCCCCGCCCGGCGTTGAGGTGGTCAAGGGCGACGCCGACGACCCGGCCGGCCTGCACCACGCGTTCGCCGGCGTGGAACGGGCGTTCCTGATGTCCGCCCAACCCACCGGCCCCCGGGGCGAGCGGCCCACCCACCTCCCCCGGCTGGTCGACGCCGCCGCCCGCGCCGGGGTGGCGCACGTGGTGGCGCTGTCGGTCTTCAGCGGCGGCGAGGGCGACGACGCGATCGCCGAGTGGTGCGGGCACATCGAGGACGCGGTCACCGGCTCCGGCATGGGCTGGACCCTGCTGCGCCCGGGCCGGTTCATGTCCAACGCGCTGCACCTGGCCCGCCAGATCCACCACGGCGACCAGGTCACCATCCCGTTCGCCAACCGGCCGGCCGCCTCGATCGACCCCGCCGACATCGCCGCCGTGGCCGCGCTGGCGCTGACCACCGACGGCCACCACGGCGCCGCGTACCAGCTGTCCGGCCCCGAGGTGCTGACCCCGACCGAGGAGCTGGCGATCCTGGCCGAGCTGCTGGGCCGGCCGCTGCGCGCGATCGACCCGCCGCTGGACACCGTGCGCGCCGGCATGCTGCGCGGCGGCGTCCCGGAGGACGTCTTCGACGCGATGGTGGCCCGCACCGTGGGCTCCGACGTCGGCACCGAGCTGCTGCCCACCGTGGCCGAGCTGCTCGGCCGCCCTCCGACCACGTTCGCGCGATGGGCGCGAGCGCATCTCGACCACTTCCGCACCGAAGGGAAACCCGCCCATGTCTAGCACCGAAGAGCAGGTCCTGGAGTTCGGCCGGCGCTGGGCCGACGCCGAGCAGCGCGGCGACGCGGACGCGCTCGACGCCATGGCCACCGACGACTTCACCCTGGTCGGCCCGTTCGGCTTCCTGCTCGACAAGTCCCAGTGGGTGCACCGCTACCGCTCCGGCGCGCTGGTCACCCAGGAGCTGACCTGGCGCGACGTGACGGTCCGGGAGTACGGCGACACCGCCGTCGCGGTCGGCGTCCACGCGCAGCGGGCCGCCCACCAGGGCCGCCAGAACGACGGGGAGTTCCGCTCCACCCACGTCCTGGTCCGCGCCGCCGACGGCTGGCGCCTCGCGTCCATGCACCTGAGCCGGATCGCCACGCCGCCGGCCTCCTGACCCCCGAAGGGACCGCCATGACCAACGACCTGAACTTCGACGTCCTGCTGCGCCACGAGGAGACCGCCGGCCACGTCTCCCTCTGCGAGAACACCGTGCCGGCCCACTGGGCGGGCACCCCCCTGCACCACCACGGCTTCGACGAGGCCTGGTACGTCCTCGACGGCACCCTCACCCTGCAGCTCGGCGAGAAGATCCTGCGCGCCGGCCCCGGCACCGTGACCTTCGCCCCCCGCGACACCATCCACGCCGTCGCCAACCACGGCGACGTCCCCGCCCGCTACCTGCTGGTCTGCACACCGGCCGGGTTCGAGCGCTACTTCGACGAACGCCAGGCCGCGATCACCGGCATCGCCCCACCGCCCGAGGCCCGCAAGGGCTACCCCGTCACCCACGTCGTCGGCCCGGTCATCCGGGCAGAAGGAACCAACCCGTCATGACCGTCGAGCTCAACCACACCCTCGCGCCGGCGCCGGACAAGCACGCCGCCGCCAGGTTCCTCGCCGACATACTCGGCATCCGGACCGGCACGCCATGGGGACCGTTCGTACCCATCCCACTGACCAACGGCGTCAGCCTCGACTACGTCGACTCCACCGACTACCGTGGCCAGCACTTCGCCTTCCTGGTCGACGACGCCACCTTCGACGCGATCCTCGGCCGCATCAGGGCGGCGGGCGTCCCGTACTGGGCCGACCCGTTCCACAACGAACCGGCCGAGATCAACCATCTGTTCGGCGGGCGCGGCCTCTACTTCAAGGATCCCGCCGGGCACAACATGGAGATCCTCACCAGGGACGCACCGGCGAGCCTCACCGGCTGAGCACGGGACCGGGCGGGCCTTCCCGCGATCCGTACGCTGATCCGATGTTGCGCGGACGTGACGCGGAGCGGATGTCCATCGACTCGCTGCTGCGCCGGGCCGGTGAGGGGCACGGCGGTGGCCTGGTCATCGGCGGGGAGTCGGGCATCGGGAAGAGCGCGCTGCTGGCCTACGCGCGCGAGCGGTCCGGCGGGTTCGGTGTGCTCGACGCGGTCGGGCTGGAGGCGGAGACCGGGCTGGGCTACGCCACCGTCAGCCAGCTGCTGTTGCCCGTGCTGGGCCTTCGGGACCGGCTTCCGGCGCCGCAGGCGCGGGCGCTCGGGGTGGCGTTCGGCCGCCACGACGGCCCCACCCCGGACCGGTTCCTGGTCGCGCTGGCGGCGTTGTCGCTGTTGTCGGAGAGCGCCGGGGAGCGGCCGGTGCTGTGCCTGGTCGACGACGCGCACTGGGCGGACCGGCCGTCGCTGGACGTGCTGAGGTTCGTCGCCCGCCGGCTCGTCGCCGAGCCCGTCGCGATGGTGCTGGCGTCTCGGGTGGGCGAGCGGGGCTCGGTCGAGGGGGCCGGCCTGGACGTGCTGACGCTGTCCGGGCTGGCCCGCGACGCCGCCCGCACCCTGCTCGTGGAGCACGGGGGGAGCCGGCTCACGCCCGCCGAGCAGGACGAGCTGCTGGACGCCAGCGCGGGCAACCCCCTCGCAATCCGCGAGTTCGTCCGCGCCGGCGTGCGCCCCAGCCCGTCCGGCGAGCCGCTGCCGCTGGCCGAGGGGCTGCGGCGGGCGTTTCGGGCCAGGGTGGCCGGGCACGACCCGGACGCGCGGCGGCTGTTGCTGCTCATCGCGGCCGCCGGCGCCGGGCAACTGGACGTGGTGCGCAAGGCGGCGGCCTCGCTCGGGGTGGACGCCTGCGCGCTCGAGTCCGGCGCGCTCGACGAGCTGGTCGCGGCGCGCGGGCCCGGGCTCCGGTTCCGGCATCCGCTGATCAGGTCGGTGGTCTACCACGATGCCGGGCCGGGCGACCGCCGCGCCGCGCACCACGCGCTGGCCGAGGCGCTGCGGTCCGAGCCGGCCGAGGGCGACCGGCGGGCCTGGCATCGCGCGAACGCGGCCGAGGGCAGCGACGAGACGGTCGCCGCCGAGCTGGAGGCCGCCGCCGAGCGCGCCATCCGGCACGCCGGCCCGGCCGCCGCGGCCGCCTCCCTGGAGCGGGCGGCGGAGCTGACCCCCGCGCCCGAGAACCGCCGGCGGCGGCTGGTGGCCGCCGCCTCGGCGTGGCTGCAGGCCGGCGACACCGCGCAGGCCACCACGCTGCTGGACGGCCTGGACCTGGCCCCCTCCTCGCGGGGCGCGCTGGCCGACCAGGCCGTCGAGCTGCGGGCGCTGATCGCGCTGCGGGCGGGCTCGCCGGCCGAGGGCGTGGCCCTGCTGTCCCGGATCGTGCCCAACGCGGTGCGGGCCGTCGACCGGGCCGTCGATCGAGACAAGACCGTCCGGCTGCTGCTGCTCCTCGGCGAGGCGGGGTTCATGGCCGGCGCCCTGGACGTCTGGCCCCGCATCGCCCTGGCCGCCCGGGAGCTGACCGAGCGGTCCGCCGAACCCGACGACGGGCTGCTCGGGCTGCTCCAGGCGGTCTACGCCACGCTGCTGGGCAACCGGGCCGAGCTGACCGCCCGGCAGATCGCCGCGCTGGAGCACCTCGACGAGCCCGCCACGCTGGTCGGCGCCGCCGGGATGCTCACCGTGACCGGCCACTTCGAGCTGTCCCGCCAGTACCGGGACCGGGCGATGCGCCGCGCCCGCACGCTCGGCGCCGCCGGAAGCCTGGCCTGGGTCCTGCTGTCCCGGGTGCACGACGAGCTGCTCGCCGGCCGGCTCGGCACCGCCCGCGCCCACGCCGAGGAGGGCCACCGGCTCGCCGGGGAAACCGGCCAGCCCAACACCGCGTGCCGCCACCAGAGCCTGCTCGCGCTGCTCGCCGCCCACGAGGGCAGGAGCGCCGACGCCCAACGCCTCGCCGAGGACGCGCTCACCCAGGCCACCCTGCACGACCTGCCCGACGTCACGGCCTGGGCCCGCCAGGCGCTGGGCCTCAACGACCTCATCGCCGGGCGGGCCGTCGACGCGCTGCGCCAGCTCGAAGCCATGGCACACCCCGGACGGACCGCCCTGGGCACCGTCGTGCACGCCGTACCCGACCTGGTCGAGGCCGCCGCCCGGGCCGGCCGGCCGGATCGCCTGGACGGCGAGCTGCTCGCCCGCTTCAACGACTGGGCCGACAACACGCGGGCACCCGAGCTGCTGGCGCTGGCCGCCCGCTGCCGCGCCCTGCTGGCCGCCGACGACGACGTGGAGTCCGAGTTCGCCGCCGCGCTCGACCTGCATGCCCACGCCGGCTGGTCGGTGGAGACCGCCCGTACCCAGTTGCTGCTCGGCGAGCACCTGCGCCGCCGGCGCAGGCGGGCCGACGCCCGGGGTCCCCTGCGCGAGGCGCTGGAGGGTTTCACCAGGCTGGGCGCGCTCGGCTGGGCGGCCCGGGCGCGCGCCGAGCTGCGCGCCTCCGGTGAGTCGGGCAACGACCCGGCCCCGAACGCGCTCGCCGCGCTGACCGCCCAGGAGCTGCGCATCGCCGTCGCGATCAGCGAGGGCGCCACCAATCGGGAGGTCGCCGCGCAACTGTTCCTCAGCCCGCGCACCGTCGACTACCACCTGCGCAAGGTGTTCAGCAAGCTCGGCATCGCCAACCGCGCCGCGCTGGTCCGGCTCGTCATCGCCGACCACGGCGTCGACCGGTGACATAGCCGATTCGCCCCGATCTTCGCTTCTCTAGCGTGACCTCGGTAGTGCTCGTTGCCCAACCGAACGCGGACTCCCGAGGTCACCAGCGACATGAAGACGACGAGCACATCGCGGCGCACCATCGGCGTCCTGGCCACATCGATCACCGTCCTGGGCCTTGTCCTGGGCGCGGCGGGCCGCGCGGGCGATCGGGGTGTCGTCACCGCCGCGCCGGCCCCGGTCGCCTCCGTCGCCTCTGTCGCCTCCGTGCCATGGGCCACGGTGACGGATCCGGGCAGCGGAGCCTCGGTACGGCTGGCCGGGCCGGCGCAGCCGGGAACCATGCCGGTCCAGGGCCGCCTGATGCTGTACAAGTACGTCGCCAGCCTCCCCAACGACGGCGGCCAGCAGCGGCTCAACGTCACCGACCTCGCCGCGCCCGTGCGCGACCCGGAAGCGATGACGAAGAAGATCGCCGACCAGGTGGGCGGCACCGTGATCGCCAGCAAACCGGTCACGGTGAACAACTACCCCGGCGGCGACTTCCGGGTCACGACCGACATGGGTGGACGGCGGGTGCTCGTGCTCGGCCGGGTCGCCTACACCCCGCGCCACAGCGTCCAGGTGCTCACCCTTGCCCTCGTCGAGAACGAACGGGACGCCGTCCCACTGCACGAGCAGGCGGTCGCCAGCCTGCGCATCCCCTGACCGTTGAGGAGTTCGCCGATGAGAAGGTCCACCGCTCGAGACAGGGCAGCGCTGTCGGGGGCGCTGAGCGGGCTCGCGTTCGTGGTGGCGATCGGTGGTGCGAACCGGCTCGCCAAGGGGCCGTTCCCCCGGCCGGGCTCCACGGCCGAGGAGATCCGCACCTACTACCGCGACAGCAGGGCCGCTGCCCGGTTCAGCGTCGCCTGGCAGGCCCTCGCCGTGCTCGCCCAGGTCCGGTTCACCGCGTCCGTCGCCCGGCTCGCGGCGCGGCACACCCGCCGGCCCGGCTTGATGCGGACGGCCACGCTGGTCAGCGGCGGTGCGGCGGCGGCGTGCCTGGCGGCGTCGGCCGCCACCCAGAGCACCTTGACGATGCCGATCGAGCGGGACGACGAGGCCGTGCTGGACACCACCCGGCGCGTCTTCGTCGCGGGCGGCCCGGTGCACGGCGTCGCCTACGGCGTCTTCACCGCGCTGCTCGCCGAGTCCGGTCGGGACGCCGGCCTGCTCGGACCCGCCGCGACGCGGGTCGGCTGGCTGTCGGCGGCGGCAAGCCTGCTCTCGCCCGCCTACTTCCGCTGGGAACAGGCGGGGTGGCTGATCCCCATCGGCAGGTTCTCCGGATACCTGGTGAGCGGAATCCTCGGCGCGCGACTCAGCCGCCCTGACTCCCCAACCGCGGCGGCGCCGGCCGGGTCATGACGGTCGTCAGACCGCACGCACCGCGTGCCGTCACCATGAGGAGTCCGGATGACCGCCCGAGCCCGAGCCCCGCTGGCCGCCGCCGCACTGGCGGTGGCCACGATCTTGTTCGGCACCGCCTGCACGACGTCGTCCCAGGTGTGTGACCTCACGTCGTGCAAGGTCAACCTGACCGGAGAGCAACGGGTCAAGGTCAGGCGGATCCTGTTGCACGTCGGCCCCATCGAGCCGAACACGGTGACCGTCGCGAGCGGCGGGGACGCGGCCCGCCTCTCCGCCGGGCAGGCAGCCGTGCTCGGCGGCACCCGGGTGAAGGTGGTCTCGGTGAACGCACCGCACGTCAGCCTGGTGGTCGAGTGACCGTGTCCGGGTCAGAGCCGCCACGCTCGGCGGTACCGAATGTGCAGCGTCCGAGGCGAACGGGCGGCAAGCCGGTCGGTCACCGCATGCCGGGAAGCGGGCCTCCGTGCAGCCATTCGGCTTCGGCGCGTTGGATGTCGTCCTCCAGCGGGCCGCCCCTGGTGGGGGACTCGGCGGTGACGGGGTAGCCGCTGCGGGACAGGATGTATGCCAGGCCGGCGTATTCGCGGGGGAACTGGCCCGCCGCGTCGGCATCGACGTCGAACCGACCCGTCGGGCTGGTGAACGCGCACAGGTCGTAGATCGACGCTCGGTACGCGATGCGCCAGGAGTCGCCGAGGCGAACCAGGCAGTCCAGGAAACGAATGTGCGTGACGGCGCCCAGGTCGAGGTCGAGCTGGTCGGTGAGCAGCTGCGCGTCGGTCTCCGCCAGGGCTCGGTCACCCAGCACCGTGATCAGCGGACTGGCGATCACGTGCTTCGACCGCAACGACCTCCCGGACGCGCGCCGCCGGCAGCTGGCGACGAAGTCGTCGGCCGAACCGTGGAACCACGCGAGGTCCAGGAACGCATCGGGCGCGAACAGGTCGGCGAGCCGGTCCCACCTGCCGGCGTCGCGGTGCCGTCCCCAGGCGGTCATCAGCTCGGCGATCGAAGCCCAGTCGCTCATACCCCGACCGTAAGCCGGCGCGGGTGCGCCCGACGGCCAACCGATGCCCCGGAACGGACAGGGGGCGACCTACCCTGAGAGCGGGAGGTGATCGGCGTGGCGGGGTCACCGATCCTGAGCATCGAGCGGGCCGGGTCGCAGCGCCACCGGCGGCTCGACAGCCACTCGCACCCCGAGCCGATGCTGCTGTGGGCCAGCACCGCGACCGTCACGATGCGCACCGCCGCCCGCGACTGGCTGGTCCCGCCGGGCCACGGCCTGTGGGTGCCGGCCGGCGCGGAACACAGCGAGACCACGCTGCGCGACGGCGAGGTGTGCGTCGTGCGCATCACCGCCGCCGACTGCCCGATCGCCTGGCCCGAGCCCACCGGCGTGTCGGTCGGCCCGCTGTTGCGCGAGCTGCTGCTGCACCTGTCCCGGTGCCGCCGCGACGACCCCAGCCGCCACCACGCCGAGTCGCTGCTGTTCGGCCTGCTCACGCCGCTGCCGGCGCACACCATCCAGCTGGCCATGCCCAGCGACCCTCGGGTGCGCGGCGTCGCGGAGAGCCTGGTCGCCAACCCCGCCGACCCGCGCGAGCTGGCCGTCTGGGCCGGTGAGGTGCACAGCGCGGTCCGCACCCTGTCCCGGCTGTTCGTCAGCGAGACCGGGCTGACCTTCGCCCAGTGGCGCACCCACCTGCGCATCCGGGCCGCCGCCGAGCACCTCGCCGCCGGCGCGTCGGTCGGCGCCACCGCCCGAGCCATCGGCTACCGCAAGCCCAGCGCGTTCATTGCCGCCTTCCGCCGGACCACCGGCCAGACCCCCAGCACCTACCTCCGGCACAACCCACCGTCCTAGTGGCCGCCACGCAGCCGGGTCTCGTCGAGGTCCAGCTCCTGGCTGATCTCGAGGTTCGTCCGCCCGCTGATCTCGCCGCGACCGTAGAGGCGATGCAGCGCGTCGCGTTCGGCCCGCAGCAGCCGCAGCCGCAGCGCCTGGTCGTCCTCGGGCGCCTCCGTGTCGGCCCGGCCGTCGGACTCGTTGTCCAGCAGGCCGCGCAGCCGGTCCCGGCGCAGCTCGAACACCTGGCGCATCGCTTCGGTGCCCGCCGTGTCCCGGCGCTCCTCGGCCGTCATGCCGTCCAGCTCGCGCAGCGCGGCGTCCACCGTGGCGCGCCTGGCCCGCAGGCCCTCGGTCCGTTCCCGCTCGCCGGGGCTCAGGCGCAGCCGGCGCAGCAGCGCCGACAACGGCATCACCTGGCCGACCAGCGTGGCGAGCACGATCACCATGGTGAGGAACAGCAGCAGGTCGCGGCGCGGGAACGGGGCGCCGGACGGCGTCAGCACCGGGATCGACATGATGACCGCCAGCGACACCGGCCCGCGCGGCCCGCACCAGCCGAGGACCAGCCGCTCGGCGCGCGGCATGGACACCACCGCCTCCTCGCGGGACGGCAGCCGCGCGAGCACCGGCTGGATGAACAACGCCCACCCCATCCGCACCAGGACCGTCACCGTGACCAGCGCGAGCGAGGCCAGCGCCAGGGTGGCGACCGAGTAGTCGTTCACCACCTCGACCATCGCCGGCACCTGGATGCCGAGCAGCACGAACAGCAACGCGACCAGCAGGGTGTTGAGCACCCGCCAGAACGTCTCGGTCTGCACCCTGGCGGTCGGCGCGACCAGCCCCCGGCCCCGGGTGCTCTGCCACACCGCCGCCGTCACGGTGGCCAGTACGCCCGAGGCGTGCAGCAGGTACGCGGGCACGAACGCGATGAACGGCGTGACCAGGGAGAGCACGACGTGGCTCGGGCCGTCCCTGATCCGCCCGCGCAGCCAGGTCACGGCGAAGCCGACCAACAGCCCGGCGCCGATGCCGCCGCCGACCTCGACCAGCGCCCCGACCGTGGCCGAGCCCGCCGACTGCTGTGTCCCCACGCTCGCGACGGCCATCGCGAACAGGCTCAGCGCCACCCCGTCGTTGACCAGGCCCTCCCCCTCCAGCACCGTGACCAGCCGGCTGGGCGCGCCGGCCTTCTGCAGCACGGTCGTGGCCGCCACCGGGTCGGGCGGCGCGATCGCCGCCCCGAACGCGATCGCCGCCGCCCACCCGACGTCCGGGAACAGCGCCAGCAACGTGGCCGCCGCCGCGGCCGCCGTGGCCAGTACCAGCCCGAACGCCTGGCCGATCACCGGTACCAGGTGGTCCACCGTCTCCCTGGGATCGCTGAAGAACGCCGCGTAGTAGAGCAGCGGCGGCAGGAACAACAGCAGCACCAGCTCCGGGGACAGCTCGGGGCGCCCCAGGCCGGGCAGCAGGCCGGCGGCGGCGCCGATCAGCACGTACACCGCCGCGTCCGGCACCCCGAGCCGGTTGGACAACAGCCGCCCGAGCAGCACCGCCACCGCGAGGGCGACACCGACGGCAAACATCTGACCCGCCACGTCACCTCTGCTACCCGTTGATCGGCGGGCCATGCCTGGCGCGGGGTTGGCCTCGGGTAAGCGGAACCGAGGCCACCGCTCCCGTCACGGCGGCCCCGGCTCGCCACCGTTCGTGAGGGGGTGGACGAACGGCGGCGATGTCTACCCCCTCGTGCCATGCCTAAACCGTGTAGACGCGCGCCCCTCGGGTAGGTCGACGTCATGCGACCTCCGAGTACCGAACGCCCGGCCCACGAGACCACGGACGCCGGCGCGACCCGCGCGTCGCTGCTGGACACCGCGCTGGTCCTGGGCGGCGTGCTGCTGCCGTCGGTGGTGATCGGCGTGATCAAACGGCGCCCCCGGCTGCTGCGGCTGGCGCGCCGGGCGCGGCTGGACAGGATGTCCATCGCGCTGATGCGCCGGTTGCGGGACCGCTACGGCCCGGGGCCCCTGGTGCTGCCGCTGCCGATCAGGCCGATGGCGCTGCCGCTGAACGCCGGCCACGTCGAACGGATCCTGGCCGACGCCGACACGTTCCATCCCGGCGGGCACTACAAGCGGCTGTCGCTGCGGCACTTCCAGCCGCACGGCGTGCTGATCTCCGACGAACCCGAGCGGTCGGACAGGCGCGAGCTGAACGAGGACGTCCTGGAGACCGACCGCCCCGAGCACAGCCTGACGGCCCCGATGACGGCGGTCATCCGCGACGAGGTCTCGGCCCTGCTCGCCGCCCGCGACCGGCTCGGGTGGGACGAGTTCAACGCGGCCTGGTGGTGGATCGTGCGCCGGATCGTGCTCGGCGACGCCGCCCGCGACGACCGCGAGCCGACCGACCTGCTCGACCGGCTGCGCAGGGACGCGAACTGGGCGGGGTTCCACCCCCGCCGGGAGGGGGTGCGCCGCCGGTTCGACGCCGCGCTGCGCCGCCACCTCGACCGGGCGGAGCCGGGCAGCCTGGCCGGGCAGGTCGGCGCCCGCGCCGCCGACCAGGTCCCCCACTGGCTGTTCGCCTTCGACGCCGCCGGCATGGTGACCTTCCGCGCGCTCGCGCTGCTCGCCACCCACCCCGAGCAGGCAGCTCAGGCCCGTACGCCGGGGCCGTACGCGGGGGCCTGCGTGCTGGACACCGTGCGGCTGTGGCCGACCACGCCGCTGCTGCTGCGGGAGGCCACCCGGGACACCGACTGGGGCCGGGTGCGGATCCCGCGCGGCACCCAGTTCGTGATCTTCACCCCGTTCTTCCACCGGGACGCCGAGACGCTGCCCTACGCCGACCGGTTCGCCCCGCGGGCATGGCTGGACGGCACCGCGTCCGCCGAGGCGGGCCTGGTGCCGTTCAGCGCCGGCCCCGCCCGCTGCCCGGGCCGGGACCTGGTCCTTCAGGTCACCGGCACGGTGCTGGCCGAGCTGACCGCCGGCCACGAGTACAGGCTGCTCGCGCCGCCCAGGCTGGACCCGGACCGCCCGCTGCCGGCCACCCTGGACAACTTCGGCCTCACCTTCGCCGTCCGGACCCGGCAATGGCCTTCCGACTGACGCCTCGGGAACGGGGCTTCTACCCGCTGTTCACCGACGCCGCCGCCAACATCGCCGACGCGGCGCGGCTGCTGGCCGAGCTGGTCGCCGCCGCGCCGGGCGCGCGCGGGGAGCTGGCCAAGCAGATCAAGGACCTGGAGACCCGGGGCGACCGGCTGACCCACCGGATCCTGACCAAGCTCAACTCGACGTTCATCACCCCGTTCGACCGGGAGGACATCCACCTGCTCGCGTCCCGGCTGGACGACGTGCTGGACGCCATCGAGGAGGCGGCCGACCGCACGGTGCTCTACCGGCTCGGCGAGCTGCCCGCCGGCGTCACCACCCAGTGCGAGCTGCTCTGCCGGGCCGCCGAGGCGACCGCCGCCGCGATGGCCAAGCTCGCCACGCTGTCCCGGCTGCACGAGTACACCGTCGAGGTGAACTCCCTGGAGGACGCCGCCGACTCGGTCTACCGCGACCTGCTCGGCGAGCTGCTCACCCCCGATCTCGCGCCCGCCGACGTGGACGTGCTCGGGATCCTCAAGGTCAAGGAGGTGGTGGAGACCCTGGAGGACGCGGCGGACGCGTTCGAGACCGTCGCCAACACCGTCGAGAGCATCGCGGTCAAGGAGGCCTGAGTGGAGCTCGCCTGGGTCCTGGTGGTGATCATCGTGGCGCTCGGGTTCGACTACACCAACGGTTTCCACGATGCCGCCAACGCGATCGCGACCTCGGTGTCCACCCGCGCCCTCACCCCGAAGGTGGCGCTCGCGGCGGCCGCCGTGATGAACCTGGTGGGCGCCTTCCTCGGCACCGAGGTGGCCGCCACCGTCGGCCAGGGCATCGTGGCCGCGCCGAGCGGTGTCCCCGGCCTGCTGGTGGTGCTCTCCGGCCTGCTCGGCGCGGTGGCCTGGAACCTGGTGACCTGGTACTTCGGGCTTCCGTCGTCGTCCTCGCACGCGCTGATCGGCGGGCTGGTCGGCGCCACCCTGGCCGCGAGCGGGACGGTCCGCTGGGCCGGGGTGGTGGACAAGGTCGTCATCCCGATGCTGGTGTCCCCGGTCGTCGGGTTCGTGCTGGCCGGGCTGGTGATGGTGCTGCTGCTCTGGGTGTTCCGGCGCGGCCGCCCGTCCCGCCTGAACCGGGGCTTCCGCGCCGCCCAGACGGTCTCCGCGCTGGCCATGGCGCTCGGCCACGGGCTGCAGGACGCGCAGAAGACGATGGGCGTGATCGTGCTCGCGCTCGTGGTCGGCGGCTTCCACCAGGGCTTCGCGGTCCCGTGGTGGGTGGTGCTGTGCTCGGCCGGCGCGCTGTCCGCCGGCACCTACTCCGGCGGCTGGCGCATCATGCGCACCCTCGGCCGGCGCATCGTCGACCTGGACCCGCCGCGCGGCTTCGCCGCCGAACTCACCGCCTCGTCCGTGCTGTACACCACCGCGTTCGTGTTCGCCGCGCCGATCTCGACCACCCAGACGATCACGTCGGCGATCCTCGGCGTCGGGATGACCAACGCCGCAACTCGGTACGCTGGACCGCCGCCGGCGAGATCGCGCTGGCCTGGCTGCTCACCCTCCCGATGGCGGCCGCGACCGCCGCGCTGGCCCACCTGGCCGTCCGCGCCCTGACCGCCCCCACATAGTCGGGCCCAGCGCGGGTAGTTGCCGATGTTGTGACAACCGGTCGCGGAAGGAGGGTGTCGTGCCTCAGCAAGCGTGGAGCAACAAGCGCGAACGCCAGTACGAGCACATCAAGGAGGGTGCGAAGAAGCGCGGTACCGGGGAGGGCAGGGCCGAGGAGATCGCCGCCCGTACCGTCAACAAGAACCGGGCGCGGGAGGGCGAGTCCGACCGGGCCAGTCGCACCTCCACCCGGGACGTGTCGCCGCAGCGCCGGGGCGGGAAGCGCTCGCACTCGGGCCCGAAGGGGCGTACCAAGCAGCAGCTCTACCAGGACGCGAAGCGCCAGGGCGTGAAGGGGCGCTCGAAGATGACCAAGGCCCAGCTGGAGCGGGCGGTGAGCTGACCCTCCCTAGGGCTGGCCGGCGTTCTTGCGTCGGCCGGCCCTGGTCCGCTCTGGGTCGGGCGCGCCTTCGGCGGGGAAACGGTGCAGGAACTCCCGTTCGAGCGCGAGCATCCGCTCGGTGTGCGTGCGCAGCGCCGACTCGCTGCCGCCCAGCAGCGTCTCCTTGCGCGTCTCGTACAGGTGCCACAGCTCGCGGCGCAGGTCGTCGTCGCCGAGGCTGGCCGGGGCGATACCCAATGTCATGACCGATCGCCTTCCCGTCGGGGTTGGATGTGCGGGCCGATCGCCGCGGTGCCGATCGCGGCGCCCACGCCCGCCCAGCCGATCGGGCCGAGCGGGGTGCAGCCGAAGAAGTGGCTCAGGCCAGGGGTCTGGACCACGGCGGCGAGCGCGGCGGCGGACCCGAGGCTGGTGGCGACCACGAGCGGGCTGCGTTCCCGGCCGCGCAGGGTCTGGGTGAGCTGCGAGCCGACCAGCCCGCACAGCGCCATGGTGCTGGTTCGCCGCGCGCTGCCCGGGGTGAGCGTGCCGATCAGCCAGGCGGTGCCGGCGCCGACGCCGGTGAGCACGCCCCGGCGGCGGATCTGCTCGATCAGCGGGGCGCCGAGCAGGTCGGGGGTGGCCGGCGGGAGGTCGGTCGCGTCGCTGGGGGTGACCGCGACGGCCATCGCCGGGAACATGTCGGTCAGCAGGTTGACCAGCAGCAGTTGTCGGGTGGACAGCGGCGAGCGGCCGCCGACCAGGGTGCCGAGCGCGCTGAACCCGACCTCGCCGGCGTTCCCGCCGACCAGGATGCCGACCGCGTCGGCCGCGCTGTGCCACAGGGCGCGTCCCTCCGTCACCGCGTCGACCAGCACCGTGAGGTCCCCGTCGGTGACGACGACGTCGGCGGCGTTGCGGGCGGCCGCCGAGCCGCGCGAGGCGATGCCGACGCCGACGTCGGCGGCCCGGATCGCGGCGGCGTCGTTGGCCCCGTCACCGACCATGCCGACGACCCGTCCCGCCGCCTGCAACGCCTCGATGACCTGCAGCTTCTGCTCCGGCGCCACCCGTGCGACGACGCCGGCGTCGCGCACGGCCTCGGCCCGGCCGGCGCCGTCGAGCGCGGCCAGCTCGTCGCCGGTGACCGCCGTGGTGTCCGGCGGCCAGCCGAGGTTCTTCGCGATCGCCAGCGCGGTGGCGGGATGGTCGCCGGTGAGCATCACCGGGTTCACCCCGGCCGCGCGCAGGCCGGTCACCAGGGCCTCGGACGTCTCGCGCGCGGTGTCGGCGATGCCCAGCAGGCCGAGCGGCTCCAGCTCGCCCGTCGAGGCGTCGTCGTCCAGGTCGGGGGTCTCGTCGTCGGCCAGCACCCGCCGGGCCACCGCCAGCACGCGCAGGCCCTTGTCGGCCAGCTCCTCGGCCAGCTCCTCGGCCAGCTCGTCGGCCAGCTCGTCGGCACGGCCGCCGCGCTCCAGGACGACCTCCGGGGCGCCCTTGACGATCAACTGCCGGACGCCCTGCTCGTCGGTGCCGACCGTGGCGGAGTACCCCCTGGCCGCCTCGAACGGCAGCCCGTCGAGCTGGCGCCAGCCGGGGTCCGGCGGCGCGGCGGCCAGCACCGCCTCGTCGGTGGCGTGCTTGTCCGCGGCGTCGCCGTCCGGGCAGGCCCGCGCGGCGGCGGTGAGCACGGGGTGTGCCTCGGGATCCTCGGCGCGGTGGGTGGATCTGTCCGCCGAGGCGACCTCGACGACGTGCAGCCGGTTCTCGGTGAGCGTGCCGGTCTTGTCGAAGCAGACGGTGTTCACCCGGCCGAGCGCTTCGAGCGCCCTCGGCGCCCGCACCAGCACGCCACGCCGCCCCAGCCGCCGGGCCGCCGCGAGCTGCGCGACGGTGGCGACCATCGGAAGCCCCTCCGGGACGGCGGCCACCGAGACGGCGACCCCGCCCCGCACCGCCTCGCGCACGGGTTGTCCGCGCAGCAGCGACAGCCCGGTGACCGCCGCGCCACCGGCCAGGGTGAGCGGCAGCGCCCACCGGGTCAGCTCGCCCAGCCTCGCCTGCAGGCCCGGCGGGGTCGGGTTCCGGGACGCCAACGCCACCGCCCGACCGGCCTCGGTCTGCGCGCCGATGCCGACCACCAGCGCGGTCGCCCGGCCGGTGACGACCGTGGTGCCCTCGTAGACCATGCACCGCCGCTCGGGCAGCGAGGCGCCCGGCGTGGCCGCCACCTGCTTGAGGACGGGCAGCGACTCGCCGGTCAGCGCGGACTCGTCCACCTCGAGGTCGGTCAGCTCCAGCAGCCGGGCGTCCGCCGGGACCACGTCGCCGACCTCGAGCGCGATCACGTCACCGACCGCCAGCCGGTCGATGTTGACCAGCCTGGTCGTCCGCCCGACGACGCGGCGGGCCTGCCGGCGCTGGCCGCGCGCCAGGCCGGACAGCGCCTCCTCGGCCCGCAGCCGCTGCACGCCGCCGGTGACCGCGTTCAGCCCGATGGCCCCGGCCACCAGCAGCGCATCGACCGGCGAGCCGAGCAGCGCGGACGCGGCCGCGCCCACCGCCAGCACCGGCGTCAGCGGATCGGCCAGCTCGGACGCGGTGGTGCCGGCCAGGCGCAGCGACCAGCGCGCCGGGGTCATCGCGGGGTGCTCCAGCCCCGCCCCGGCGGTTCGGCGCGCCCGCCGCACCAGGGTCGTCAGCGTGCTGTCGGCGGGGGCCTGCGACCGGGCGAGGCGGTGTCGGGCCTGGTCGGGGGCCAGGGCGTGCCACTCGACCCGGTGGTGCGGGGTGGGCGGGCCGGCGGTGGCCACCGTCAGCGCGGCGGCCCAGCCCGATGCCAGTGCCCCGGCCGAGGCCACGTCCACCGGGCTGACCGGCAGCCTCGGGCCGGCCACCAGCGCGAGCCCGGACAACGCGGTGCCCGCCTCGGCCAGGATCCGGCCCCGCCGTCCGGCCCGCCGCGCCGCCGGAACGGCCGCCAGCAGCCGCCACACCCCGTCCAGGCCGTCGGTGCTCGCGTCCGCGCTCCAGACCACCGCGCTGCCCGGGTCGGTCACCGAGACGGCCAGGTCGCCGCGCAACAGGCCGGCGAGCAGCTCGCTGTGCTCGTACCGGCAGGACAGCCGGGCCACCGTCAGCACCGTCCGGCCCTGGTCCTGCAGCCGGCGCACCAGCCCGGCCAGCGGCTGGTCGCGCCCGGCCACCTCGTCGGCCAGCGCCGCGAACTCCCCCAGCCCCGGGTCGTCCACCACGACCACCCGCAGCCCGGCGCGGCGGGCCGCGTCCAGCACCGCGTCGGCCAGCGGGTCGAGCGCGCCGTCGGTGTGCCCGCGCCCGCACAGCGCGCTCGGGTGCAGCACGACGGTGTCCACCCGTTCGAGCAGCCGCAGCCGCTCCGCGTCGCGCACCCGCACCCCCGCCCTGGCCAGCACCACGCCGACGCCGGCCGCGAACGCCGCCGGGCCGTAGCGGGCCGCCCTGGGCGTCCCCGCCCGCACCGCCTCCGCCGCCCCGTCGAGATCGCCTCGGACCAGGGCCACCGCCGAGGCGAGCAGGCTCGCGGTGGTGGCGGCGACGGCGTACCTGTCGCTCGGGCGCTCCGGATCCGGGCGTTGGACCGGCCGGTCGCCCGCCCCTGCCGCCCGTTCGGGCGTGGACAGCTGGTCCTGCGCGACGTCCCGGGCGGCCGTTCGTGCCACCGCCTCCACCAGCTGGCTGGCCCGCAGCGCCGAGTCGAGCACCAGCGGGGTGGGCGAACAACCCAGGCCGTGCGCCACCGCGTTCACCGCGGCCACCGTGAGGTCGGCGGCCGAGCCACCCAGCCGGTCCCGCAGCGCCGAACGGATCCGGGGGTCCTCGCGTACCAGCGTGGCCAGCGCGGTCGCCATCCCCGGCGAGTGCCGCACCCGCAGCGCCCGCCCGGCCACCGCGGCGGCGGCACCGACGGCGTCCAGCGCGAGCGCGGTCGCGGCCAGCCGCACGTCGTCGACCTCGCCGGACGGCGCCAGCTCCGTGGTGTCCGGCTCGCCACCGTGGGCCAGCCCGTGCCGCTCGGCCAGCTCGCCGATCCGTCCCGAGACGTGCTCGACCACCGCGTCCTGCGTCAACTGGACGACCAGCCGCTCCGGCCCGCCGTCCCAGTACGCGAACAGCACGTCCGGGTGCTCGGCCAGGGCCAGCGCGACCGCGCGCGCCGCACTCATCACCGCCCGCCGCCCACCCCGGCGCCCACGCAGCCGCACGTGCAACCGACCGCCCGCCCGCCAGTGCTCGCCGCCGACGGTGACCGCATTGCGCGCCACCCGCCCCGTCCGAGCCGCCGCCCGCACCAACGCCGACGACGTGCCGACCGCGAGCCCCACCCCGGCGACCGGCAACCGAACCAACGAACCCAGCCCCATCACGCCACGTCGGTACCCCTGCACGCCGACCAAAAACCCGCGCCCCACCGCTCAGCCGGCTGTGTTGTCGACAGGCCGCGTGGAAGGCTGGGCATGATCGTGCTCGTTCGGCGCTGTATGAAGTCCCGCGCGGTGGACACCGATGCTGATCGTCGTGGTTCAGCATCTTGGCGTGGCCGATTGGTGTTCCGGCGATCGACCCTGTCCTGGCAGCATGGCGCGGTGGCTGAACCTGGTGGAGCAGCGGTGACAGCGGGCGGCGGCGAACCGGTGCGTTTGGCGTCGGTGGATGGGCTGATGCTCGATTCGCGGCTCCACCGGCCGCGCGCTGGCTCTGCGGGCGACAGGTTCGGGTCAGTCGTGCTGGTCCACGGGATCGACACCGACATGGACGAGGGTGGCATGTATCGACGGCTGGCCGAGCGGCTGGCCACGGTCGGTTTCGGGGTGTTGCGGTTCTCGTTCCGTGGTCATGGTGCGAGCGATGGCACGCAGCGAGGTATGACCATTGCTGGGGAGATGCTGGATCTCGATGCTGCCGTGAGTCGGGCACGTGCTGAGTTCAGCGGGCCGTTGACGGTGCTGGCGTCGAGCTTTGGGGCTGTGTCGGCGTTGGAGTCGTTGCGGTATCTGCGCCCGGATCGGCTGGTGTTGTGGAACCCCATCCTCGATGTGCGACGTACCTTCATCGAGCCTGAGTTGCCGTGGGGCCGGGAGAACTTCGGCCCGGAGCGGTGGGAGGCAGCGATGCGTGATGGCGCGTTGATGATCGACGATAGCTTCGAGCTCGGCCGGACGGCGCTCACCGAGATGTCGCGATACCACCCGTCCGGGGCATTCGCCGCCAGCACGATGCCCGCGTTGGTTGTGCATGGCGAGCTGGACACTTATGTCTCCTACGAGATCGCGCGCGATGCGGCTCGTGCCAGGGCATCGGATGCGCCGACGGAGTTTCACACCGTGGCGGGTTCGGATCACGGCTTCGACAGCCGCGAACGCGAGGACGAGGCGATCACGGTGACCGTGGAGTGGCTGAGCCGACACGATGACGATGTGTCGCTGTCCCCGGCGCAGGCCGGCTGACGGTGGTCGACCTCGACGCGCTACGCGGCGAAGTCCGGCGCGCAACAGGTGTTGTCGTAGGTGAGGGCGCCGTGTTCGGCTGCCCGAAGGAGGCCCGGGTTCAAGCGGCCATGGCGAGCGGCACCGGTGAAGTCGGGCGGTGTGTCGACATCGGTGCTGGCTGTCTGATCTTCAACCATGTCGTCCTCTACGAGGGGGTTCAGCTCGGCGAGGGTTGCGTTGTCGAGGATCGGGTCAGGGTGGGCTATGACTCGGTGATCGGAGCGCGATCCCGGTTGCTGTATGGCGCGTACATCTGTGACCGCGTGCAGATCGGTTCGGGGTGCCGCGTGGCCGGGTTCGTGTGTGACGGCACCTGGATCGGCGCGCGCTGCTCGGTGATGGGTCAGCTCGTGCACGAGTACACCCGACCGCATCAAGGCTGGTGGGCAGTTGACGAAGAGCCGCCCCGGATCGAGGACGACAGCATTGTTGCTTTCGGTGCCCACGTGGTGGGCGGGGTGACGGTCGGGCCACGCAGCTACGTCGCCGCCGGCGCGATCGTTACTCGGGATGTACCGCCCGAGCACGTTGCCACTGGCGCCAACGAGTTCACGCCGGCTGACCAGTGGACCGGGACACGGTTGCGGGACTGGATCGAGCATTGGCAGAAGCCGGGCAGATCAGGCGCTCGGTAGGTAGTCGCCGGCCGGCTCGGTGACGAACGGTGAGTCCTCGGTGTCGCTTCCTGCGTCGTTCTTGTCCCGTTGGGTCACCAATGCTGGCTCGAACGCCAGGGCGCGCATACACGGCGGGAACCGTCGTTGCAGGTCAAGACGGGGGTGTGGGTGGTAGAGCGCGGGCAGGAACTCGTCGACCGGCACGACGGCGGATTCCAAGCGTGCCGACAGGACGGCATCAAGGCCAGCGCGTGTGAGTAGGTAGGCGAACGTGCAGTGGCTGTAGCCCGGCGTCACCATGCCGTCGATGGGTCGACCGTCGGGTAGGTAGGCCGGCTGGTCGGGGTACAGCGGGAAGCGGCCGAGGTAGAGCAGCTCGAACGGTGCGGGGGCACCGAGCTGCTTCAACCGCGTCAGGAGGGTGTCGAGCAGCGAGACAGGGGTAACGGCGTCGTCTTCGAGCACCAGCGTGTAGTCGGCGCCGAGTTCGGCGGCGTGGCGCCAGCAGGCCAGGTGAGCCAACGAGCATCCGATCTCGCCGTACTTCAGTGGCCGGCTCCACCATGGGTTGTCCGACTCGATCTCCCACGGGAAGAGCCGGTATCCGCCTCGGTCGAGTTGGTCCAGGCTCAAGGAGCGGCCGTCGAACGGCCCGTCCCAGTCCGAGGTGTAGACCGGCGACAGCCCGGCGGGCAGTTGGGCGGCGATGTGCGCGCGCCGGTCCGGCCGCCTGCGCAGGTTCACTACGTAGCAGCTCAGGCCGCCGGTCACGACAGGTACCGACGGGAGTTGTCGGCAATCACCTCGAACGGCTCGTCCGGGCGCGCTCTACCCATGGCCAGGAGCGGACCGGAGCCGGCAAAGCCGGCGACGTCGGTCATCCCGCCAACGCGACGAGCCTCGGTGACCACCACGGCGTCGCCGTCTCCGATGTGGTCGGACACCCATGCCGCGTTGCTCGCCCCGACTTGCCCCCCAAGGAACGCCTTCGCCGCGCCCAGCACTCCGAGCGTGAGGCATCCCCCGAGCAGTACGGCCGTGGTGCCGGACGCCAGGCGCAATCTGGTGAACACCGCGACGTCATGCACCAGTTCGGCGCGCGGTGTCCAGACCGGGCCGAGCCGCAGGTTGCCGAGCTGCGGGACGATCAACGGATCGTCCTCCCCGAGCGGGTGTGGCTCGAAGTAGTAGGGCAACTGCGGGAGGAACTCGCGGTACTTCGCGTTCCACGGCGGCCCGCCGATCACGATCATGGTCGCGGCGTCCGTGTCGTCGTGGTGCTCGGCTGGTGCGAAGTCTCGGACCGCCGCTGTCGGGGCGAGTTGCGCGAGCCTGGTCCGGACGTAGATCAACGTGTCGAGATCGGCGAACTTCGCGTAGCGCAGATAGTTTCGGTCTCCGGGCTGCGCGTACTCCGGGGCTTCCTCTGGCGGAATCTCCGAGCACACGACGTCGACGCGAGAACCTGGGCCGATGCTCCAGAACCGCCGCAGCACGTGATCGGTGTCGCGGGCACCATCGGCGGCGACCGGAGTAGCCCGGTTGGTCGGCTCGGATGCCATGACGCCGGAAGCGATGATCACTGCCAGCGCGTCCAGCACCCGGTCTGCTCGACGCCGGACGGTCTTGGCCGTACAGCCCAAGGCCGCCGCGAGTGCCTCCTGGCGTTCGGTCAACGTCGGGTAGGAGTGTTTCGCGCCGAGGTTGAACTCGGTCCGGGCGATCAGTTGATCCGAGTCACTGAGCCGACCGATCGCGCCCACCAAGCGCTCGACCACAGCCAACGCGACATTGGCCGGCGAGTCACCCTCGGCGGCCGGGCCGATCAGGCAGCGACGCAGCGCCGGGCTCGAACCAAGTACGACTTGCGGCTGTGCGAGGCCCTGGCCCTGGCGTAGGCGTTGAAGCTCGGGCTTCATCGAGGCGAGATCAACACCCATGATGTCCAGTTTATGTCCAGAGCCTAGACGCGCGTGGGCAGCCCTTCGTACTGCGTTTGGCCTGGTAGGAACTGCCGGCGCTCACGACGATTGATCATTGTGTGCCACAGGTCACGAAGCTCCGTTCGTAGCAGGGCGGCCGAGCGGTGAGCCGCTACCACTTGCACGCGCGCCTGCACGAGGGGCCGCTGGGCGCTCCGGTGCGCAACGAGCTGCAAACCCACGAGAACGACGACCTCTCAGAGGTCGAGCACCTGGCCAAGGTGCTGGCCGATGCCGGGTTCACCGTCTGGATCTACGACCACGGCAACACGGCTGTGCTTCCGGGTAGCAGCGACTACCGAACCGTCCTCAAGTACACCCCCGACGGCAAGGTGGTCGACTACCGATGAGCGTGCTCCCGCTTAGCCGGCGACTCACCGCGATGGTGCGCCCGTGGACGGTGCAGGTCAGGTTGGAAGGCGAGCGCGCGCCGGTAGAGGAGTCGGCCCCACGATGTTTCGCCAGTCAGGCGAAGGCCGTCGCATGGGCCGTCGCCGAGCTGGAGCGCCTACAGGACTCCGAGGGACACCGGCTCGGCGGTGAGGACTGCCTTGCGTACGCCGCGCATGTGCAGGGACCAGGCCAACTGCGCCGGACCGCTTTCGTGTTCAGCGCTTGGGAGCCGATCGAGTGGGACTGGCCATCCGGCCGCTCATGATCTCCGGTCGGCGGCCGGTGTCGCTCTGGCCCTGCCGCCGACCGGCCCCACGGTCGAGCACCGCCCAGAAGGCGGCTCAGGAGGCCGCGCGCTGGACGGCCTCGGCGAGCTCGTCGCGGTTCATCGACGACCGGCCGGAGATGTCGTACTCGCGCGCCAGCTCGCGCAGCTCGGACTTGCTGGCCTTGTCCAGGTCGGGCCCAGCGGTGCCGCCGCGCTTGCGGCCCTTCCTGACGCTGCGTTCGAGCGCCTCCAACAGGTCGGACACCTCGGTGGGCGCGGCAGGCTCGGACTCGGTCACGATCTCGCGCCCGCGCCGCTTGTCCTCGATCAGCTTCTCGACCCGGTCCCGATAGGAGTCCCGGTAGTCCTCCGGCCGCCACGGCCCGCTCATCGACTCCACCAGTTGGGCGGCCATGTCCAGTTCCTTGGGCTTGGGCTTCACCCGGCCGGGCAGGTGCTCCAGGTCCCCGGGGTCGCGGACCTCGTCGGCAAAATAAAGGGTCTCCAGCGCGAGCACGTCACCATCCGCGCGCACCGCCGCCAGGTACTCCTTGCCCCGCATCACGAAGCTGCCGATCGCGGCCCGGCCGGTCTTCGCCATCGCGTCGCGCAGCAGCGCGTACGGCCGGGCGTACTGGTCGGCCGTCGGGGCCAGCCAGTACGTGCGCTCGAAGTGGATCGGGTCGATCTCGGCCAGGTCCACGAAGTCCGAGATCTCCAGGCTCCGCGAGCGCCCCGGCGCCACCGAGTCCAGCTCCTCCTGCTCGACGATCACGTAGTCACCACCGCCGACATCGGCGCCCTTGACGATGTCGCGGTAGTCGACCTCACGCCCGGTGCGCTCGTTCACCCGCCGGTTGCGGATTCGGTCCGAGGTGCCCCGCTCGAACTGGTGAAACCGAACCGTGTGGCTCTGCACCGCGCTGAACAGCCCGACCGGCACCGACACCAGCCCGAAGCTGATCGACCCGGTCCAGATCGCCCTCATGGCTCAGATCTCGGGCGGGATGTCCCGCATGTATCCGGCCTGCGGCGGTGGCGGCACGTCGCCGCGCCAGGCGCCCGTCTCGGCCCCCTCGGCCTCGATGAACTCCTTGAACCGTTTCAGGTCACCCTTGCTCTGCCAGTCCACGACGCCGAGGGCCGCGCCCGCCTTCTCCGCGATGCCCTCCGGGTCGAACTCCATCTGCAGCGTGACCCGGGTGTTCCTGTCGTCCAGGCGGTGGAAGGTGACCACCCCGGCGTGGTACGGGCCGCCCACGGTGTGCCAGGCGATCCGCTCGTCCGGATGCTGCTCGCTGATCTCGGCGTCGAACTCCCGCCGGACGCCCGCCACCTTGGTCTGCCAGTGGGTCCTGGTCTCGGTGAGCTGGCTGACCTGCTCCACGCCCGCCATGAACTCCGGGAACCGCTCGAACTGCGTCCACTGGTTGTACGCGGTGCGCACCGGGACCGCCACGTCCACGCTGTCCTCGACCGTCTTCACGGGTCCTCCCCTGTCGTCGAATCGGCCCGAGGGCCGCTCACCGGCGGCGGCTACCCGCCGCCACCGCGCCGAAACCTTCGCCGGTGGGCGTTTGACGCGCGCCACGGCGGGAACAGCGCTCACGGCCACAGGACTCCGACGACCGAGGACGACCGCATGCGCTGGCAGCATGTCGACTGGACCCAGGCGGCCTGTCGCGACCAGAACCCCGAGCTGTTCTTCCCGGTCGGCACCGGGGAGCACGCCAACCGGCAGGCGGACCAGGCGAAGGCGGTGTGCGCGCGCTGCTCGGTGGCCGCGCGCTGCCTCGACTTCGCGCTCGACGTCGGGGCCACCGACGGCATCTGGGGCGGGTGGACGGACCAGGAGCGGCGCGCGCTGCCTCGGCCCCGGCGCGTCCCCGCGCGACCGTTCGGGAAACGCGGTGGCGGCTGAGGCGGGTCACGGCGAGGCACGGCCGAGCGAGCGGGAGATCCGGCGGGCCGTTGCCGGGGCCGCCATGGGCAACGCCGTGGAGTGGTACGACTACGCGATCTACAGCTATCTGGTGACCAGCATCGGGCTCAACTTCTTCCCGGAGGCCGACCCCACCGCGCAGAAGCTGCTCGTGTTCGCCGGCATCGCGCTGCCGTTCGTGCTGCGGCCGCTGGGCAGCTTCGTGCTGGGGCCGCTCGGGGACAAGTTCGGCCGCCGGGCCGTGCTGGCCTTCACGATCATCACCATGTCCGGGGCGACCCTGTGCGTCGGGCTGATCCCCAGCTTCGCCACGATCGGAGTGGCCGCGCCGGTCCTGCTCGTCGCGGCCCGGCTCGTGCAGGGCTTCTCCACCGGCGGCGAGTACGGCGGCGCCGCCACGTTCATCGCCGAGTATGCCCCCGACCGCCGCCGCGGCCTGCTCGGCAGCTTTCTCGAGCTCGGCACGCTCAGCGGCTACGTGCTCGGCGCGGGCATCGCCACCACCATGCAGCTGACGTTGCCGCCGCAGGCCCTCAACGGCTGGGGCTGGCGCATCCCGTTCCTGCTCGCCGGGCCGATCGGGCTGGTCGGGTTCTACCTGCGCCAGAAGCTGGACGACTCGCCGTCGTTTCGGCGGCTGGCCTCCAAGGGAGCCGGAACGAAGGCCCCCTTGCGCGAGGCGTTGTCCTACTGGCCCCAGATCCTGAACCTCATCGGCATCGTCATCCTGCTCAACGTCGCCGACTACACCCTGCTCACCTACATGCCGACCTACCTCACCCGGGTGCTGAACATCAACGAGGCCCAGTCGCTGCTGGTGCTGGTCGGGGTCATGCTCGCCATGATCGCTTTCATCACCCCGCTGGGCGCGCTGTCCGACCGGATCGGCCGCCGGCCGGTGCTGCTGGCCTCGGCCATCGGCTTCCTGCTGTTCAGCTACCCCGCGATCAGCTTGATCGAGATGCGCTCGGCGTTCGCGGTGAGCGGCGGCCTGCTGATCCTGGCCGTCCTGCTGCCGCTCATGCTGGCCACGATCGGCTCGACCCTGCCCGCCATGTTCCCGACCAGGAACCGCTACGGCGCCTTCTCCCTGGGCTACGGGGTGTCCACCGCGCTGTTCGGCGGCACCGCACCGCTGGTGATCACCGCGCTCATCGCCTCGACCGGCAGCAACTCCATCCCCGCCTTCTACCTGATGGCCGCCGCGGCGATCGCCATCGTCCCCATCTGCCTCATGCCGGAGACCTCCAGGCGGTCCATCTCCCACCCCACCCGCATCCCCGGGACCAACCCATAGTGTCGATCACGGTGGGTCGGCGGCGACGGCGGCGTTGGGCGGCGCGGACGCGGCCCGCAGCCGGTCGGTCAGCGCGCCGAGCTGGTCGCGCAGCTCGATGACCTGGGCGGTGGACATCCCGGCGGCCTCGGCGACCGCGGCGCGCACCGAGCGCGTCTCCTCGCGCAGCGCGCGGCCGGGGCCGGTGAGGCTCAGCTGCACCTGCCGCTCGTCGTCGGTGCGGCGGTGCTTGGTGACCAGCCCGGCCGACACCAGCCGTTTGATCAGCGGGGACAGCGTGTTGGTCGCCAACTGCAGGCGGTCGGCGAGCTCGGCGACCGACAGGCTCTCCCGTTCCCAGAGCACCACCATCACCAGGTACTGCGGGTAGGTCAGGCCGAGCCTGTCGAGCCCCTGCCGGTAGACCCCGGTCATCGCCCGCGACGCCGCATAGAGGGCGAAGCACAGCAGCTCGTCCAGCGTCAGGAACTCCCCCGGCGCCGACGGCGTCCACTCAGTCACGAGGTCACAGTACGAGCCAACCACGCGCCACGCCTACAGCGTCGCTGGAACGGCTGGTTCGCCCGCTTCTATCGCGCACGACCGTATCGGCCACATGATCAATCGTGTACCGTCGCGTCACGAGCTCGCTCGGCGGGCAACGGACGGCGGGAGGAGACAGGACCTCGTGGCCGAGGAGAACCCAGGTTTTACCTCCCTCGTCGAGGGCTACCAGGCGATACGCGCTCAGCAGCGGCGGTTCGCGGAGGCCACCGAGCAGCCCCGGCGCCGTCCGGATCTCGATCACATCGCCGTTCTCGAGCGACTGCTCGCCGTGCTCGACAGGACGCTGGACTCGGCGTTGGCCAACCGGGACGTGCTGGACACCGAACTGCAGCTGAACACTCGGGTGCCGGTGTGGCTGGCCCTGGCCGAGCACGCCCAGGAGCGCCACCCCGCCTACGCGTACGCCTGCCGGGTCGCCGCCGGTTGGGAGCACGCGATCGCCGACCAGCTCGGCGGTCAGGTGAGCGTCCCCGGCGCCGAGGTCACCCCGCGCGGGCCGGGCACCGACGACGTGGTGACCGACGCCGTGCGCCACGGACCGCCTCGCCAGCGGCCCACCCTGGCCGAACAGATCATCCTGGACCGCTGCGCCGCGCGCGGCCCCGGCTGGGGCGGAGGGATCCCCCGGCCCGGTCAGCGCGGGCTCTGATCGTCACCGAAGACCATCCGGTGCCCTCGGGCCGTGTCCACGTACTCGCGGGCCCGGTGGATCAGCCCGTCCCGCAGCTCGAACACGAAGCAGTAGTCGTTGCCGTAATGGTTGCCGTTGGCGAGCGTGGCGGACACCGTCGCCTCGACGGTCACCCGCTCGCCGTCGCCGTGCGAACCGTGGAAGGTGACGTCGAGGTCGCGCGCGAACAGGCGGGGGAAGTCCTCGGCGAAGAAGCGCACGATCGCCTTCCTGCCCACCATGTGGTGGGTCGCCCCGGACGCGACGGCGACGGCGTTGCCTGGCGGCGAGAGCCACTCGGCGTCCTCGGTGAACACCGAGGAGATCTGGTCGGGGTCGTTGCTGGCGAGCGCCTGGAAGGCGTCCTGGACGATGCCGTTGGTCATGGGTCCAACTGTCGCCGCCGGTGTGCGTCGAAGTCTTGGACGAATGTTCGCACTTAGCATGGGGAGCATGCGGTCCACCGAGCCCGGCGCCTCGGCCAGGTGGACTGTCGCGAGGCCGGCGCGGTCCGGGCCGGTGGCCGGGGTCAGCATGGCCGGGTTCCGCGATGTCGGCGACGGCTCGGTCGACGTGCGGGTGGTCCCGCATCCGGCGGTGTCGCTGGCGCTGGAGTGCGGTGACGGGCCGCTGGTCGTGGACGTCGACACCGGCCGGCACCGGCGCGGAAGCCTCGTCGTCGGGTACATGCACGGCGGCCTGCGGGTGCGCGGTTCGAAGGTCGAGTGCGTGCAGGTGCGGCTGTCCCCGGTGGTCGCGTACGCGGTGCTGGGCGTCTCCCCGGCGGAGCTGGACCACGTGGTGGTGACCCTCGACGACCTGTGGGGACGGGACGCGGCGCGGATCCGGGAGCGGCTCGGCGAGGCCCGGTCGTGGCCGGACCGGTTCGCCCTGACCGAGGCCCTGATCGCCCGGCGCCACGAAACCGGGCCGTCGGTGGACCCCGAGGTGGCCTGGGCCTGGCGCCGGATCGCGGCCGCCCGGGGCCGGGTCCGGATCGACGCGCTGGCCGCCGAGGTCGGCTGGTCACGCACCCGGCTGTGGTCCAGGTTCCGGGCGCAGATCGGCCTGGCGCCCAAGCGCGCCGCGAAGCTGGTCCGCTTCGACCACGCCGTGCACCGCCTGGCGGCGGGCGGGGACGCGGCCCGGACCGCCGCCGAGGGCGGCTACGTCGACCAGTCCCACCTGCACCGGGATGTCCTGGCGTTCAGCGGCATGACCCCGGCGACCGTGGCCGGCCAGACCTGGCTGGCGGTGGACGGCCTCGCGTGGTCGGGGTACGCCTCACCGTGAGTCCGTCGCGTCGGGCAGCACCGGCCACGGCGCGAACGCGTTGCGGACCGGGCGCAGCGCCGGCGCGAGGTCGGGGTAGTGGCGCACCAGCACCGAGGACATGTCGTTCTCGGCGATCCAGCGCATGCCCTCGGGCGTGTAGGTCTCCGGGGTGAAGTCGGTGGTGTAGAACCTGTCGCTCTTGATCCGGCGCGACGCCATCAGGATGAAGATCCGGAACGCGGTGTCACCGAAGCCGAACCCGGGCGGCGGCGGTTCGGCGTGCAGCCCGACGGTCAGGTCGACGTCCTCGATGGAGTCGTACACCGAGGCCAGCTCGGCGGCCAGCTTCGGGTTGCCGGTCAGGTCCTCGAAGGAGCGGGCCTCCGGGAGCCGCAGCAGCCGGCGGAACTCGTTGTAGCGGGGCACCCCTCGCTCCCGGGACCGCAGGATGTCGACGGCGGCGAGGTCGATCACCATGCCGTCGTCGCGGCGGAGCTGCTGCATGAACCGGGGGTGGTTGTGCAGGGTGACCGCGCCGGGATGCGCGGTGCCGAAGGAGTAGAACAGGTCGGTGGCGCCGTAGCGCTTGAGCACGTCGCGCGACTTCAGCCCGGAGAGGTCGAGGAAGGCCAGCTCGTCGCGGCGGCTCGGGTCGCCGACCGCGCGGACCAGGAAGTCGTCGGGCACCAGCGGGTGCATCCGGTACACCGCGACGAACTCCTCGGTGATCGAGTAGGGCGCGGTGTGGTGGTCGGTCGGCGAGCCGGGGATGCCGCTGAGCACCTCGCTGTCGCCGAGGCGCCCGACGAGGTTGTGGACCCGCTCCGAGGCGATCCCGAACCAGTTCGCCCGCATGCCGATCTGCAGCGCGGGGTGGGCCAGGATCGCCGTCGTCCACTCCACCGTGTGGATCTTGGCGAGCAGCGCCGCGATGACCAGCCGCGCCTTGTCGAAGACCTGGTCGTCCGACCACGCCGGGTACGCCGCGCCGAGCATCTCGCACACCGCGTTGTGCTCGCGCATGAACACGGTGTGCAGCAGCTCCAGGCCGACCCACCAGCCGTCCAGCCCGCCCGAGCTGCCCAGCAGCGCCGGGTCGATGTCCACCAGCCCGTCCTTGCCGATCGCCACCCGCCCCGGTCCGAGCTTCGGGCGGCGGATGGCGCGCTGGAACTCCGCGGTGCTGCCGTAGATCTGGGACGCGTCCCACCAGTGCGTCTCGGTGTTGACGAAGGTGCCCGGCGGGTCGCCCTCGGCGTGCGGGTCGCGCGGGGTGCGCGGCAGCCGGATCGGGTCGTCGGGCCAGTGGTCGCCCTGGGGCCGGGGGACCTCGAACGGGTGCTCGGGGTCGGTGCCGTGGCTGAACCAGTCCCGGGTCTCGAACTGCAGCCACGCCCCGGCGAGCACGTTCAGCGTGGTGGCCGGGATCATCTCCGACCCTCGGGCCAGCAGCGTCGTGCTCACCAGGCGCGGGTTCGGCGTCATCAACCGCTCGCCCGTCTCCGGGTGGGCGCGCCTCGGTGGGACGTTGCGCCCGAGCCGTGTCCGCGCCGCCCCCATTGCCGGCGCGGACAGGTCGTTGTAGGTGCCGTCCACGGTGCGGGCGGTCAGCCAGCGCGGCGGCGGCGCCGGGTCGAGCTTCGGCAGCGACGCCTCGACGTTGGTGTCGTACAGGTTGTGCTCCCGCAACGAGTCCCGGATCCCCATCAACAGGGCCAGGGACACCGGCGTCGGAAAACGATCCCAGCGCCGGCGTCGGTCGATCGCGACCGCCAGCTTGGCAAACGCCCGACGCAGCGCCGACTTGCTCATGTTCTCTCCCCTGAAAAACCGTCACGCATTGATGTTCGCCTCGAGGATGTTCGGGTAGATGCGCCAATAGGCGAAGGGCTCCTTCGTCAGCCGTGACTGCAGTTCTTCGAGCTCCTGCTGGAAGGCACGGAACTCGGCCGCCGCCCTGGCGTCCAGCGCCAGATAGCCGAAGTCCTGCATCAGCGCGGCGCGTTTGACGTTCAGGTTGAAGTTGGCGTTCACCAGCCGCTGGTACACGTCGACGGGCAGCCGCCGGCCGTTCCTGTAGACCCGGACCGGCTGCACCTGGCTCCACATCTGGTAGTTCCACAGCCCGGTGCCGAGCACCTCGTGCTGCACGGTGGCGAGGTGCAGCAGCGCGGCGACGAACCGGGCGGTGCCCGCGATCGTGACGTCCTCGCCGCTCAGCGCGCGCACGCCGTTCGGGACGAGCCGGTCCATCGTGGCCAGCCAGTCGACGACGGCCGCGTCCGCGCGCAGCGCCCGGTCGGTCGGGTAGTACAGGGCGAGGTAGCGGGCCGCGTGGGCGTGCAGCACGTCGAAGATCGCCCGCAGGTTGGCGAGGCTGGGGGTGTCGAAACCGGCGGAGTCGAGCCCCCGGCGCGCGGCGTCGCGGTCCGGGTCCAGCACGGTGATGTCGTAGGCGTCGTAGGTGTCCTCGAACAGCTCGCACATGCCCGCGTGGGTGAAGCTGAAGACGGAGTCGAAGTCGCCGCCCCTGGCCATCTGCCCCTTGGTGACGATCTGGTTGCTGTACTGGGTGCCGAACATGTGCGGCCACAGCAGCCGGCGCAGCGGGTGCCGGGCGTCCAGGCAGTTGCGGGTGGCGATCGCGAACGGCCCGCCGACGGCGAGGTGCACCCAGTTGAAGTGCCTGACCAGCGACACGTGGTTGGTGGCCGCGCACAGCGCCAGCCGCTTCGCGTCCTCCCAGTTGGCGTCGCCGGGCCGGCACTCCCCCAGCTCGCAGTCGATCAGCGCCGGCGCCAGCTTCGACCCCGATCCATCTGCCCGGAAGACCACCCGCAGCCCGAGCGAGCGCAGCCCGTCATGGTGCTCGTAGCGCGCCAGCTCGCGCAGGTCCCACTGGTAGTCGCCGTCGGAGGTGCGCTCCAGGTAGCCCGCGTACGGACCGGCCACCGCGAGGAAGCCGAGGTCCACCTCGCCGGCGAACTCCGGGGGAAGAATGGGTGCCGGGAAACAACGCCGATGGGCCTTGGTGTAGGCCTCGGACAGCGCCTGGTCCGGGTTCTCCGGGATGTCCGGCATTCCTGGCTGCATTGGTCCGAATATGCGGTACAACGCAACTTGAAATTCGTAGAAATAGTATTTGAGCAGCGACCTTTCGTCGTCCGGGACGCGGTCCGCGACTCGGATGTTGTGTATGGGAATTCCCGGGAACTGGCTCACCAGGCTGACGTCGCCGATAGGCTGCTCATCGTCAACCGGGACCGGGATCGTCACCGGCCGGTTCGCCCGGTACTTCGCGATCGCGATCAGATTCCAGAACCTCCGGCGCAGACCCCATGGCAGCATCTCCAGCCCCACCTACCCATGCGCTCGCTCGTTTCCGTCCACCTGTAGGAGCGGCCACGGTGGTGGCCTGATACACGCGATGTCGGGGCGAGGTCGTCCCTGGCGGCGTTGTCGGCAAGGCCAGGTGTGAGCATGGCGGCGATGTGCACCGCCGACGTCCGGTGGCCGCCGCAGGGTGCCGCCGTCGGGGCGCCGCTGCGTGGCCGCTCGCCCCGACATCACTCCACCGCTCCTCCGCAGTAGAACGATCTATCAAACGCTAGAACGATCTATCTAGAAGTAGAACGATCTATCCACGGCGTGCGAACGTCAAGCACCGAGTAGCCGGCCGCCACCCGGGTACGGCACGCATCAGCACGAACCCGTTCACGTCCCGAACAGCCGCCAGGCGGTGAGCGCGAGCCTGGCCCGGGTCAGCCCGGCGGGGTCGGTGAGGTCGACGCCCAAGGCTCCGCCGATCTGTTCGAGCCGGCGGGCGACGCTGCTGTGGTGCAGGTGCAGCAGCTCGGCGGCCCGCCGCAGCGAGCCGGCCGCGCAGTAGATGTCCAACGTCCGCACGTCCTCAGCGGCCAGGCCACCGATCGCGGCCACGTCGGCGTTGTCCCGAGCGGCGGCCTCGGGTACGTGCGCGAGCAACGCCAACGCCCCCAACTCGCCATACTCCACGATCGGCTGGCGCTCGGTGGCGAAGCGCAGCGCGGTGCGGGCCTCCCGCCAGCACCGGTCCGGGCTCGCGGCGGCACCGACCCCCGCGCGAACACCCGACGGAAACCGCGCCGCGTCCATGGTGGCCGCCAGGATGACGCCCACGCCGGCCAGCGGCGCCGCCTTCACCGGACGGGCCGGGCAGACCAGCGCGCCGACCCGATCCAGCGGAACGCCCGAACACACGGCGGCGACCCGGATCGGCAGGTCGGCGGCGAAACCCAGCAGCCGCAGCGCCCGCGCCCTGGCCGCCTCGTCGCCCTCCGAGCTGATCACGAGCTCGACCAGTGCGGGGTCTGCCATCGTGGTGCGGGCCGGCCCGTAGCGCTCGACCACCGAGGCGACGGCGATGGCCAGCCGGTCCAGCAACAACTCGTCGAACGGTCCGGGCGGCCCGGGGCGCTCCAGCCACACCGCGCCGATCTCCTCCTCGTCGAGCGTGACCGACACGGTGGTGGACGCGGGCGGTGGCGGGACGGGCGCCTCCCGCCCGTCGGGGGACATCCGGATCTCCTGGCCGGTGCCGTGCAGCCGGATCCCGGCCGGGCACTCGGACAGCCCGGCCGAGGCCCTGGCCAGCGCCGGGAGGTCCACCCGCCGGCGCATCAGCGTGTCGTAGAACATCACCACCCGGACCGCGCCGCCGGCCTCCTCGTCCAGGTGCGAGAGCCGCTGCGCCAGGACCTCCATGCCCGCACCATAGCGACGATCGGCGCGGCTACGCAGGAGAATGCGCGACGAGTGGCGGGTGCCGCCGGGCCGGGCGGCCGGGAGGATCGTGGGCATGGATCCCGAACTGGAAGCGTTCATCCCGTTCTTCCCCAAGGCCGACCTGTCCGATCCGGTCACCGCGCGGGAGAACCTCGCCAAGCTGGCCGCCTCGGTGCCGGTGCCGGATGTCGCGGACATGGAGATCGAGGACCGCACGGTGCCCGCCGATCCGGACGTCCCGGTGCGGATCTACCGCCCCCGGCGGGCGCGGGGCGCGATCGTCTGGATGCACGGCGGCGGTTTCGTCATGGGCAACCTGGACACCGAGTACCCGTGGGCCACCCGGCTCGCCGACGGCTCCGGCGCGGTGGTGATCTCCGTCGGCTACCGCCTGGCGCCGGAGCATCCGTTCCCGGCCGCCCTCGACGACGTCTACGCCGCGCTGACCTGGACCGCCGAGCACGCCGCCGAGCTGGGCGTCGACCCGGAGCGGATAGCGGTCGGCGGCCACAGCGCCGGCGGCACGCTCGCCGCCGCGACCGCACTGCGAGCGCGCGACCAGGACGGGCCGCCGATCCGGTTCCAGCTGCTCAACCAGCCGTCGCTGGACGACCGGCAGCAGAGCTGGTCGGCGCGCAACTTCACCGGCACGCCCTGGATGACCAGCGCCAAGCTCGCCCAGGTGTGGCGGCACTACCTCGCGGCGGCGGCCGCCTCCTCGCCGTACGCGGCCCCGGCGCGGGCCGAGAAGCTGTCCGGCCTGCCGCCCGCCTACCTCGCCACCGCGGAGTTCTGCCCCAACCGCGACGAAGGCATCGAGTACGCGCTGCGCCTGCTGCAGTCCGGCGTGCCGGTCGAGCTGCACCAGTGGTCGGGCACCTTCCACGGGTCGCAGGCGATCGTGTCCGCCGAGGTGTCCCAGCGCCAGCTCACCGAGCTGGGCGGTGCACTGCACCGCGCCCTGGCCTAGGCGAAGTGCGCCACCACCATCTCGACCAGCTCGCCGACGTCGGAGTCGACCATGGGACGGCCGGTCATGCCCATGCGGTGCAGCAGGGTCCCGACGACGACGTCGATGAGCAGCAGCACCCGGGCGTCCGGCTCGCCGAGCGCGTCCCCCAGCGCACGCCGGTACGGCTCCTGCAGCCGGCTGGACAGGACCTCGCGTAGGGCAGGGTCGCTGACCGCGTCGCTGAACACGCCCGCGAACGCGTCGCCCACCCCCGGTTCGCCGATCTTCGCCGCGGCCCAGCGGATGGCCGAGGCGATGACCTCGGCGCGGCCGGCGCCCTCCAGCGGGGCCGGGCCGAACGCGTCGAGCAGGCAGTCCGTGACCAGCGCGCCCTTCGACGGCCAGCGGCGGTAGATCGTCGTCTTCGCCACGCCCGCGGCCGCCGCGATGCGGTCGACGGTGGCGCGCGCGTAGCCCAGCTCGTGGACGGTGCGCAGCGTCGCGGCGAAGACGGTGGCGTTGATGCCGGAGCGCGGGCGACCGGGCGGGCGGGCGGACGTGGTCGCTCGGTTCATCGTCACACCATAGCCAGTTACGCTACTATTAGTTTCGCTACCTGAAGTAGCGAAACTAGACGCCGAGGAGGATGGCATGAGCGACGTCAAGGAGCTGCCACCGCTGCGCCTCCGGGTGCTGGGCGCGCTGCGCGGCGAGCCGGACTGGCCGGCGATGACGGCCGAGGGCCTGGCCGCCTACCGCGAGGCGGAGAACCGCAGGCGGGCGTCCCGGCTGATGCGGGTGATCACCGGGATCCCGGACCGGGGTGCCGAGATCCGGTGGCGGGAGGTGGCGCTGCCCGACCGCCGGCTCCGGGTCCGGGTGTACCGGCCGGCGCGCGCGGACGGGCACCTGCCCCTGGTGCTGCACGTGCACGCCGGCGGGATGGTGGGCACGGCGGTGCAGAGCGACTGGCTGAACAGCCACCTGGCCGCGCGGCTGCCCTCGGTCGTGGTCTCGGTCGAGCACCGCCTGCTCGCGCCAGGGACCCCGCTGTCCTGCGCCGCCGACGACGGCTGGGACGCGCTTCGGCACCTGCTGGAGCACGCCGCGAGCTGGGGCATCGACCCGGGGCGGGTCGCCGTGGCCGGGGAGAGCGCCGGCGCGCTGATCGTCGCGCTCGCCGCGATCCGGGCCAGGGACGCCGGCCTGCCGCTGCGGGCGCAGGTGCTGGCCAACCCCTGCCTCGACCTGACCTCGACGATGCTCGACCACGCCTCGATGACCGAGCACGCGCACAGCCCGACCCTGTCCGTGACGCAGGTAGAGGCGTTCCGCCGCTACGCCGTCCCGCCCGGAACCGACCCGCGCGCGGTGTCGCCGCTGCACGCCGACGACCTGACCGGGCTGGCCCCGGCCCTGGTCGTGGTGCCGACCATCGACCCGGTGGCCGACCACGGCCGCCGCTACGCCGAACGGCTCGACGCGGCCGGCACGCCCGCGCGGCTCGCCGAACACCCCGGCGCGACCCACGGGCTGGTCAGCATGCCGGGCCTGATGCCCCAGGCCAGGACCGCACGGACCCAGCTCACCGGGTTCCTCCGCGACCACCTGACGAGCGGAGAGCGATGAGCACCACCCCCGGGCTGCTGCGTCCGCACCTCGGGAGCTTCGCGGCCGTGGTGATCCTGCAGGTGATCGGCGCCGTCGCGGGCCTGGCGCCGCTGCTGGCGGTCGTCGAGCTGGGCCGCGCGCTGCTCTCGCCCGGCCCTGCCGATCACGGCCGCGTCTGGTTCGTCGTGGCCGTGGGCGCGGTCGGGCTGCTCGTCCGGCTGGTGTTCACCGCCGCGTCGTCGGGGATCGGGCACCTGCTCGACGGCCGGGTGCAGCTGGAGTTCCGCCGGCTGCTGGCCGCGCGGCTGGGGCAGGTGCCGATCGGCTGGTTCGCCCGGCGGCGCACCGGCGAGCTGGCGAAGGTGGTGGGCGAGGACGTGAGCGCGGTGCACCCGTTCATCGCCCACACCCCCGGCGAGCTGGTCTCCGCGTTCGTGGTGCCGCTGGTGTCGCTGGTCTACCTGTTCACCGTCGACTGGCGCCTGACGCTGATCACGCTGATCCCGGTGGCGCTGGCGGTGGCGCACGTCCCGCTGATGATGACGGCGTCGAGGCTGCGCGAGCAGAAGGAGTTCGACGCGGCGATGGGCAGGATCTCGAACTCGGTCGTCGAGTTCGTGCGCGGCATCTCGGTGGTCAAGGCGTTCGGCGGGTCCGGGCGCGCGCACCGCGCCTTCGTCACCGCCACCGACGAGTTCGCCGACAGCTTCTACCGCTGGGTGCACGGCCTGTCCGCGATCGCGGCCGGCATGCAGCTCGCGCTGTCGCCCCCGTTCGTGCTCCTGGTCGTGCTGGTCGGGGGTACGGCGCTGGTCACGGCCGGTGGCATGGCGCCGGCGGACCTGCTGGCGTTCCTGGTGCTCGGGCTGGGCCTGACCGCTCCGGTGGCGGCGCTGGGCCACGGCTTCGACGACATGCAGGCCGCCCGGCGCGCGGTCGGGCGGATCGGGGACGTGCTCGCGGTGCCGCCGCTGCCCGAGCCCGCGAACCCGGCCGTGCCGCGAGGTCACCGGGTGGAGCTGCGGGGCGTCCGGTTCGGGTACGAGGACGGCCACGAGGTGCTGCGCGGCATCGACCTGGTGCTGGAGCCGGGGACGGTCACCGCGGTCGTCGGGCCGTCGGGCAGCGGGAAGTCCACGCTGGTCCGGCTGCTGCCCCGGTTCTTCGACCCGACCCACGGCTCGGTCGCGCTCGGCGGTGTCGACCTGCGCGAGCTGGACGCCCGCGAGCTGTACCGCACCGTCTCGTTCGTCTTCCAGGACACCAGCCTGCTGCGCGCGTCGGTGGCGGAGAACATCGCGCTGGCGGTGCCACAGGCCGGCCTCGACGACGTGGTCCGCGCGGCCAGGCTGGCGAACATCCACGACCGGATCCTGGAGCTGCCGCGCGGGTACGACACGGTGATCGGTACGCAGGCCTGGCTCTCCGGCGGCGAGGCGCAGCGGATCTCGATCGCGCGCGCGCTGCTCGCCGACGCGCCGGTGCTGGTGCTCGACGAGGCGACGGCCTTCGCCGACCCCCGGACCGAGCAGGCGCTGCGGCGGGCGCTGGCGACGCTGGAGGGCGAGCGGACGGTCCTGGTCATCGCCCACCGCATGGAGACGATCGCCGACGCCGACACCGTCGTGATGCTGGAGGACGGCGCGATCGTCGAGCGCGGCGGCCCCGCCGAGCTGCTCGCGCGCAACGAGAGGTTCGCCGAGTTCTGGAGCCGAGGAGGCCAGGCCCGATGATTCGCATGCTGCTGCGCGTGCTGGGGCACGAGTACGCCCGGCCGGTGCGCCGCACGGTGGCCCTGATGACCGCCACGGCGGTCGCCGAGGGCCTGTCCTACGCGCTGCTGGTCCCGGTGCTGCGGGCGCTGTTCGGGCCTACGCCCGGCGGCGCCTGGCCGTGGCTGGTGGCGTTCGGGGCGGCGGTCGCCGGCTTCGCGGTGCTGCGCTACCGCGCGGACCTGTCCGGGTTCCGGGCCGGGACCACGCTGTTGCGCGGGGTGTACCACCGGCTCGGCGACCACCTGGCCCGGCTGCCCATCGGCTGGTACGACGCCGGGCGGGTCGGCGAGGTCTCGGTGCTGGCCAGCCGGGGCGTGCTGCGGGCCATGAGCGTCATCGCGCACCTGCTGGCACCGCTGGTCGGCGCGAGCGTGACGCCGGCGACGATCGTCGTCGTGATGTTCGCGTTCGACTGGCGGATGGGTCTGGCCGCGCTGGCCGCCGCGCCGGTGGTGGCGGCGATCCAGGCCTGGACGGCACGCGCGATGGACTCCACCGACGCCGAGCGCCACGAGCGCGACCACCAGGCCACCGGCCGGGTCATCGAGTACCTGCAGGCGCAGCCGGTGCTGCGGGCCGGCGGGCGGACAGTCGAACGGTTCGGGCTGCTCGACGACTCGCTGCGCGAGCTTCAGCGGGTGTCGCGGCGGAGCACGCTCGCGGCGCTGCCCGGTGTGGTGGGGCTGACGCTCGCGGTGCAGGCGGCGTTCACCGTCCTGCTGGTGCTGGGCGCCTACCTCGCGCTCGGCGGCGGGATCGGCGCGGCGGAGGTGCTGGCGATCCTGGTGCTGGCCGCCCGCTGCGCGGACCCGTTGCTGTCGCTGTCCGAGATCGGCGGCCAGCTGCGCGGCGCCCGCTCCGAGCTGGCCAGGCTGGACGCCGTGCTGAGCGCCGAGCCGCTGGCCGAGCCCGCCGAACCCGTCGAGCCGGCCGGTCATGAGCTGGAGTTCGAGTCCGTCACGTTTCGCCACGACGGCCGGGCGGTGCTCGACGACCTGTCGTTCTCCGTCCCGCGGGGGCAGCGGCTCGCGATCGTCGGCCCGTCCGGGGCGGGCAAGAGCACGGTGCTGCGGTTGCTCGCGCGGTTCTACGACGTGCACTCGGGCGCGGTGCGGGTGGGCGGCGTGGACGTGCGCGCGATCGGTTCCGAGGCGCTGATGGCCCGGATCGCCATCGTCTTCCAGGACGTCTACCTCTTCGACGGCACGATCGAGGAGAACGTGCGCCTCGGCCGTCCCGACGCCGGCAAGGCCGAGGTGCGGGCGGCGGCGAGCGCCGCGCGGCTGGACGAGGTGATCGAGCGGCTGCCCCGGGGATGGGACACGAACGTCGGCGAGGGCGGCACCCTGCTCTCCGGCGGCGAGCGCCAACGGGTCTCGATCGCGCGGGCGCTGCTCAAGGACGCCCCGATCGTGCTGTTGGACGAGGTGACCTCGGCGCTCGACCCGGTGAACGAGGCGGCCGTCCACCAGGGCATCGAGCGCCTGATGGCCGGGCGCACGGTGGTGATGGTGGCGCACCGGATGCGCACCGTCCAACGCGCCGACCGCGTCGTCTTCCTGGACGGCGGCCGGATCCTGGAGGAAGGCGACCACGACCGGCTGGTGCACCTCGCCGGCCACTACGCCGACTTCTGGAACCTCACGGCGGCCGGGCGCTAGGGCGCGGGCAGGGTGTGGGTGAGCTTGCGGAGCAGGCGGACCAGGGTGTCACGCTCCTCGTCGGTGAGGCCGGAGAGGATCTTGGTTTCGTTCGCCACGTGGTGCTCGATGACGGTGTTGACCAGCTCCAGGCCCCGGTCGGTGAGCTTGATCAGCCGCCCGCGTCCGTCCTCGTCGGCGGCGCGCCTGCTGACCAGGCCGGCGCGCTCCAGCCGGTCCACCCGCTTGGTGACCGCGCCGGAGGTCACCATCGTCGAGCCGCTCAGCTCGCCCGCGGTCAGCTCGTACGGCGCACCGGAGCGGCGCAGCGTGCCGAGCACGTCGAACTCCCCCCGGCCCAGGTCGTAGCGGCCGAACACCTGCCGCAGCAGCTCGTCCAGCGACAGCGACAGCCGGGTGATCCGCCCGACCACGTGCATCGGGCTGGCGTCGAGGTCGGGCCGCTCGCGCCGCCACTGGCCGACGATGCGGTCCACGTCGTCCGGCTCGCTGTCGGGGTCCCACCGTGAGGCCATGCTTTGACGATACCTTCCATGGAAAGTAATGTCTCTTCCATGGAAACTATCTCGGCGCGCACGCGCACCCGCCCGCGCTCGGCGATGAGGTCGTGGCTGGGCGTCTGCGTCATCACCGCCAGCCTGTTCGTCTTCGTCACCACCGAGCTGATGCCGGTCGGCCTGCTGACCCCGGTGAGCGCGAGCCTGAGCATCTCGGTCGGGATCGCCGGGCTGATGGTCACGCTGTACGGCGTCTCGGCCGGCCTGGGCGTGCCGTTCCTGGTGGCGTGGACCAGGCGCGTCAACCGGCGCGTGCTGCTGTCCGCGCTGCTGGTGGTGCTCGCGGTGGGAAACCTGGTCACCGCCCTCTCGCCGAACTACCCGCTGGTGCTGGCCGCGCGGCTGGTCATGGGCTTCGCCAACGGGGTGTTCTGGGCCATCGGCGTGAGCATGGCGATGCGGCTGGTTCCCGACCGCCACGCGAGCAGGGCGGCCGCCGTCGCGCTGTCCGGCATCTCGATCGCCACGGTGGTGGGCATGCCGCTGGGCACCTTCCTGGAGAGCCTCACCGACTGGCGGACCACGTTCCTCATCTGGAGCGGCCTGAGCGCGCTGGTGCTGCTCGCGGTCGCCACCGTCGTCCCGTCGTTGCCCTCGGACAACGCCGTCCCGGCCCGGGAGGTCTTCCGGCTGCCGCTGCGGAACGTGCGCCTGCGCGGGGTGATGATCACCGTCACGCTGTACGTGCTCGGACATTTCGGGGCGTACACCTTCATCCGGCCGTTCGTGGAGGCCAGCCCGTTCGGCACGCCCGCCTTCATCACCGTGCTGCTGATGATCTACGGCGCCGGCGGGGCGGCCGGGAACTTCGTCGCGGGCTACACCGTGACCAAGAACCTCCTCGGCAGCTTCACCGTCGCCTGCGCGGGGCTGGTGGCATCGTTGCTGTTGCTGCTCGCGTTCGGCCACACCCCGGCCGGCGTGATCATCGCGGTGGCCCTCTGGGGGATCTCCTTCGGCGCCGCGAACCTGTCCCAGGTCAACCTGACGCTCGACGCCGCGCCCGACACCTTCGAAGCCGCCATGGCGATCAACACGCTCGGCTACAACACCTCGATCGCGCTCGGTGCCCTGTTCGGCGGAGTGGTCGCGGACCAGCTCGGGGTCCGGGGCGCCGTATGGTTCGGCGTGGCACTGACCGCCGCGGCGCTGACCATCACGCTCAGCACCCGCCGCCGACTCTCCAGAACCAGTTGACGTTTCCGCTGGTCAAGACCCGTGAGTGGTTAGGGGTGCTATGGCACCCCTAACCACTCACGGGTTCTGACCAGGTGTTTTATCGCGGAGGGCGGCGTGATGCTCTGCCGGGCACAGACCGCTGCGCGCGGTCAGCCGGGGCCTGAGGGCGCTGCTCCGGAGCGGTTGATCGTCGCCTCGAACAGGCGGCGGCCGGCATGGGCGTCTCCGGTCAGGGTGAGCCGGCCTTCGTCGATCGCCTCGGTGAGCGCGCGGTCGTCGAGGATGCGGTTCACCGTGTCCGGGTCGGTGTCGACGATCGTGTCCGGCCGTCCCGGTGGCTCGCCCCGGCGCATCTCGACCAGGTGTCCGTCGGCGACCCGGACGGTGAAGCGGTGGCGGCCCATGCGCAGTTCGTAGTCGGCGCTCCACGGTCGCTCCGGCCGGGGACGGAAGGAGCTGCGCAGCTTGATCATGGCCGAGTCCGCGCCCACGTGATCGGTTGACGGGTTCGAGGCCCGCGCGCCCCACCGCCCCAGCGCGACGATGACGCCGTCCAGCTCGGCGCCCCACTCGGTCAGCTCGTAGACCTGCGAGCCGGCCGGCGGGGGCAGCGTGCGGCGCCGCACCACGCCGGCGTCCTCCAGCTCCCGCAGGCGCTGGGCCAGCACCTTGGAACCCGCGCCCGGCAGCCCGTCCCGCAGGTCGGTGAACCTCTTCGGGCCCAGCACCAGCTCGCGCACGATCAGCAGCGCCCACCGCTCGCCCACATGGTCGAGCGCGAGCGCGATCGCGCACCCGTCACCGTACCGGCGGTTCGTCACCATGGTTTCCATCGTACACACGCCAAGTTTGCCCTTGACATCGCTTAGTATCCAGAAGAAACTAGATAGTGACAGTTTGATCCTTTTGAAGGAGAACGACATGCCTGTTGGATATCTCGACGTGCCCACCGGCGTTGGCGTCGACAAGAAGCGCGAACTGGTGAAGGCCGCCTACGACGCCCTGCACGAGGCCTGGCCCGTCCCCGACGACGTGCGGATCTTCCTGCGCGAGTGGCCGCTCGACAGCGTGAGCCAGAACGGGCTCCTCGGCTCGGAACCGGCCAGGCCCGTGTTCATGGTGCACATTCCTCTCGGCGCCGATCCGGACACCAAGCGAAAGGTCCTCAAGAAGATCAATGCCGCCGTCGCGGACGCCTATCGGCTACCGGACTTCATGACCTTCATGCAGGAGTACCCGCTCGACATGGTGGCCCACGACGGGGACCTGCTCGCCGACCTCACGTAGGCGGTATACGAACCGACACCGCCTCGGTCGCCCCGAAGGACGGGATCCAGGCCGAGTGCTTGCCCGCCCCGCCCGCGACCACGAGGTGTAGCCGCTCGGGCCCGGTGCTCACCGGGTAGTGGCCGCCGTCCGGCTCGATGCCCGCGCCGGCGAAGTACGCCCGGTTGCCCGGCGAGATCCGGTCAACCGGGATCCGGGCGTGCTCCCACAGCCACTCCCGGATGCCGTCCACGGTCCAGCCGTCCCGGTGCAGGGTCGCGGCGTGCTCCGGGCCGAGCACCAGCAGGTGCGGCCCGCTCAGGTAGACGTTGTTCGAGCCGGACTTCGCCATGCTGCCGGCCACGGTGGTCAGGATCTCCAGGCCGGTGGTGCTGCCGTGGTCGTTGATGTTGTGCGGTGGCTCGGCGGCCATCACCGTCACCACGCTGTCGGACGCGTCGAACCCGCGCCGGACGTGGTACGGCGGCCACGGGCTGGCCTGTTCGTGCTCGGCGAAGCAGAAGCTGTACTTCGCCGGCGAGCCCTGGGTGGCCCGGTCCATGGTGCCCGGCCGCGCACCGCCGACGTTGGCCAGCACGAGCGCGAGCGCCCGCCCGAGCACCGCGTTGGCCCTGGTGCCCTGGCCGAAGCAGTTGCCGCCCGAGTTCAGCCCGAGCCGCTCCCGGATCGGCCCGTTCACCAGCAGCATCGGCGCGCACGGGTGGGTGGTGGCCAGCGCGCCGTGCAGGTTGTACTCGTCGGCCTGGACGGCGTGCAGCGCGGCCAGCAGCACCGGCAGGTCGGCGGGGCGGGCGCCGGCCATGACCGCGTTGGCCGCCACCGACCTCAGGGACGGCACCAGCCGGCTCGGCGGCAACGGGCCCAGCGCGAGCGTGGGCACGGCGCCGACCAGCATCGCGTCCACCAGGTCCTCGGTCGGCGCGATGGTGGGCAGCCCGTCGCCCCAGCCGCGCTCCTCGGCCCAGCCGAACCAGTCCGCCGGCCCGAGGTCGGGCACGTCGAGCGCCTCCGCGCGGCCGTCATCGCCGCGCGGCCCGACGACGGGCGCGGCGGGCGCGACGTCCAGCAGGTCGGCCACGCCGGCGTACGCGGCGTCGATCCGGCCGGCCAGCTCGGACTCGGTCAGCCCGCCGAGCGGATGGTCGATCACCACCAGCCGGGGCTCCACCCGCCGCGCCCTCGCCTGGGCGTTGACCAGCGGCAGGAAGGTCCGGGTGACGATCAGGAACGGGACGACGCCACGGCGCTCCAGCTCCACCGAGTCGTGGAGACTCCACGACGAGCAGGAGCCTCAATCGCCGATCGCGACGATGGCCCTCCGGTACCGCCGGGCCAGCCGGTCCAGGGTCGCGGCGTCGGCCGGGGACGCCGCGCTGGGCTTCGAGTCGAAGCCGATGCCGGCCATGCCGCGCTCCGCCTCCAGCCGCCTGGCCACCCCGTTGAGCAGCTCGTTCGCGCCCGGCTTGGAGTTGGAGAACAGGCACAGCGCGCCCGCCGGCTCACCGTCGCGGGCTACCGGCGTGACCTCTTCGTCGACCGGGATGCCAAAGCTCGGGTCCACAATGCGCACGGCCACCGACGCTAGGCCAACGCGGCGTCCTCGGCCAGTTCGGCGCTGGGCGGAAGCGCGCGGTCGCGCACCGGGCTGCGGAACGCGAGGTTGGTGATGACCTGGCCGAAGGTGGCGAGCTTGTCGGTGAGGACCTCGAGGTCCGTCATGGACCGCGCGATCACCTTGATCAGGTAGCAGTCCTCCCCGGTGACGTGGTGCGCCTCCAGGATCTGGGGCGTGCCCGCCAGCAGCTCGTCGAACGCCTTGCCCGCCGGAGTGGCCATCCGGAGCCGGACGAACGCCGTCATCGGGTAGCCGAGGGCGACCGGATCGACGACGGCCCGGTAGCCGCGCACGACGCCGAGGTCGGTGAGCCGCCGCACCCGATCCGAGGTGGAGGACGCCGACATGGAGACCGCCCGTGCCAGCTCCGCCGTGCTCATCCGCCCGTCCGCCTGCAGGAGCTGAAGGATGGCGTTGTCGGTCGAATCGAGCATTGGACGTTGATTCACAGCCATGGCATCGAGATTACCGCCGATCTGAAGCGTCAGAAGCCAGAACTGCCGTCATCTTCTCGTTCCTCCAGACGGCGAACCCGGCGAGCATTTCGCCATGAAACTCACCCCTGGCGGGCGCGACGCGATCGCGCTCGGGGCGATCTGCCTGTCCTCGCTCATGTTCGGCCTGGAGATCTCCAGCGTCCCGGTGGTCCTGCCGACCGTCGGCGAGGTGCTGCACGGCGGGTTTGCCGACCTGCAATGGGTCATGAACGCCTACACGATCGCGTGCACCACCGTGCTGGTGGCGACCGGCGTCCTCGCCGACAGGTTCGGCCGTCGGCGGCTGCTCGCGGCGGCGGTCGCCGCGTTCGGCGTCACCTCGCTGCTGTGCGGGCTGGCCTCGGACGTGACGGTGCTGGTCGCCGGGCGGTTCCTGCAGGGCGTGAGCGGCGGCGCCATGCTCATCTGTCAGGTGGCGATCCTGGCGCACCAGTTCCGGGAGCGGCGCCGGCGGGCCAGGGCGTTCGGCACCTGGGGGATCGTGTTCGGGGTCGGGCTCGGCTTCGGGCCGGCCATCGGCGGCGCGCTGCTCGCGCTGTCGAGCTGGCGCTGGGTGTTCCTGGTTCACGTGGTCGTCGCCGCGGTCACGCTGGCGCTGATCGCGCTCGGCGTGCGGGAGTCCCGCGACCCCGAGGCCGGGCGGCTGGACCTGCTCGGCATCGGCACCCTCGGCCTCGGGGTGTTCGGGCTGGTCTTCTACATCACCCAGGGGTCCGGCCTCGGCTTCACCAGCGCCGTGGAGCTGGCGGTGCTCGGGCCTGCTGCTGATGTACCGGGGCAGCGGCGCCGAGCACCCGGGCTGGGCGACGGTCCTGCCCGGCGCGCTGCTGGCCGGGGCCGGGCTCGGGCTGGTCAACACGCCGGTCACCAACACCACCACCGCCTCGGTGCCCGGCGACCGGTCGGGCATGGCCTCGGGCATCGACATGAGCGCGCGGTTGGTGTCGCTGGCCGTCAACATCGCCGTGATGGGGCTGCTGCTGGTCACCGGGATCGCGGACGGCCTGCGCGCACAACTGTCCGGGCGGCTGGCCGAACCGGCGATCCGGGCGCTGGCGCAGCGGGTCGCGAACGGTGAGGACGCGGCGGGCGGCCTGGCGGGCCCGGCGCTGGCCAGGGGTTTCGGCCTGGCCACGCTGTACGGCGGCGTCGCGGCGTGCCTGATCGCGGCCGCGAGCCTCGTCACGTTCGGGGCGGGAGCGAGCGCGGCAGCCCGAACCACGCCAGCACGCCGGTGTCGAAGCGGGTGAAGGCGCGGATCCTTTCGCCGGCGAGGGTGAGGACGAACAGGCCCGACCCCTGCCGGATGCCGGTGGCGGCGCGCAGGTACGCCCCGAACGCCGGCTGGCCGTTGGCGCGGGTGGGCACCAGGTCGACCCGGCGGCCGGAGGCGAAGATCCCGGCGAACAGGCGGGCCACCACGTCGCGGCCCTCGTACTCCAGCGGGATCGGCGGCATGGAGACGAAGACGTCGTCGGTGAACAGGGCGACCAGCGCGTCGACGTCACCCGCCTGGTAGGCGCGCGCGAACCGCTGCGCGAGCGCGCGCTCGGCCGGCGAGTCGGGGGCCGGGGCCGGTTCGCCGGTCGCCGGCAGCCGGCGCCGCAGCCCGGCGCGGGCGCGCTTGAGGGCGCTGGTGACCGACTCGACGGTGGTGTCAAGCATGCCGGCCACCTCGGCCGCCGGGAACCCGAGCACGTCGCGCAGCACCAGCACCGCGAGCTGGCGCGGCGCCAGGAGCTGCAGGGCCGTGACGAAGGCCAGCGAGATGGACTCGGTCCGCTCGTAGCGGGCCTCCGGGACGAGCGCGTCGGGGTAGGGCTCCAGCCACGCCAGCTCGCCGAGCCGGGTGGGCTCGGGGGCCTCGACCAGGGGCATGTCCCAGTCCAGGGCCGGGCGCCGGCTGGCCGAGCGCCGCGCGTTGAGGCACCGGTTGGTGGCGATCCGGTACAGCCAGGTGCGCAGCGAGCCGCGCCCCTCGAACCCGTCGAGCCCCTGCCAGGCCGCCAGCAGCGTGTCCTGCAGCGCGTCCTCGGCGTCCTGCAACGACCCGAGCATCCGGTAGCAGTGCACCTGCAGCTCCCGGCGGTACGGCTCGGTCAGCGCGCGGAACGCCTCGCCGTCGCCGCCGCGCGCCCGTGAGATCAGCTCGGTTGTCATCACACGTGTACGGACACCGGCCGAGGGGCGAACTGGGCGCCGTGCCCGCGCCCAGTTCCCCGGCGTCGCGGTTTCTCCATACCCGGCAGTCAACACCGGGAGGACCACCATGGGAAAGATCATCATCAGCGAGAACGTCACGCTCGACGGCGTCGTCGAGGACCCGACCGGCGAGACCGGCTTCACGCGCGGCGGTTGGTTCGGCCGGCTCGGGACCGCGGACCGCGAGGCGTGGGCCAAGGTCTACTCGGACGAGGCGCTGGCCGCCGAGGCGATGCTGCTGGGGCGGCGCAGCTACGAGTTCTTCGCCGAGCGCTGGCCGTCGCGGACCGGCGCGTGGGCCGACCGGCTCAACGGCATGCCCAAGTACGTGGTCTCCTCGACGCTCGAACATCCCGCCTGGCAGAACACGACTGTGCTGGGCGGCGACGTCGTGGACGAGGTCACGAAGCTGGCGCACGAGCTGACCGGGGACATCGTCGTCTACGGCAGCTCCCGGCTGGTGCCCACACTGATCGACCACGACCTGGCCGACGAGCTGCGCCTGCTGACGTACCCCGTCCTGGTCGGTGACGGCGTGCGCCTGTTCGGCCCGACCAGCAACACCAAACCCCTGCACCTGCTCGAAGCCCGCACCATCGGCCACACCCTCACCCTGCTCACCTATCGGCTGGTGCGAGACGCCTAGCGTTGCGGTGGCGGCTGGGTGCGGGCCAGGGCCTGCGCGGCGGCCGCGGCCATCCGCAGCTCGCCGACGGCCGTGGGGTGGAACGGGCGGGGATCGCGCAGGCCCTGCAGGTCGGGGCCGCCCCCGTCGACCGGGCGGGCGCACAGCGGGGTCACCTCGGGCCGGGCGACGGTGAAGCCGTACTTCTGGGCGCCCGCCTCCAGCGTCGCGTTGAGCTGGGTGTTGCGCTCCCGGAGCAGGTCGATCTTGTGCTGGTCGAGCCCGGGGAACTGGACGGGCCCGCGCACGTCCGGGCAGTCGGCCCCGGCGTCGGTGGCGAACGGGTCGTACGAGGTCATGATGACCACCTTCGGGCGGTCCGGCAGGTCGTTGAGGTCGCGCAGCAGGCCGGCGTAGTCCTGGTCGAAGCCCGCCAGCCGGTAGCCGAACTCGCCGGCGGTGAGCCTGTCGTCGCAGCCGGCCTGGCTGTAGCAGTACTGCAGGAAGTCCTGCCAGTACAGGTCGTTCGGCCCGACCGCCACGACCACGAACTCCAGCCCGCGCACCTGCTTGAGCAGGCCGACCTGGGGCGGCACCTGGGTGTCGCGGACCGGCTGCGAACCGCGAAGGCCCTGGGCGATGCTCGCGCCCGAACAGGCCAGGTTGAGCACCTTCTTCGACCCCAGCAGCCCCAGCTCCACGGCCAGCGAGTCGGCGCTGCGCTCGCACGCGGTGTCCGCCGCGTCGGCGCCGGGCACCGGCGGGCCGCCGACCCGGGAGGCCCGCGAGTCGCCGATCACCGCGCCGTTGTAGCCGTAGGTCGGCGCGCCGACCGGCGACGGGGTGACCCGGGTGGTGCCGACCAGCTCGGTCAGCGAGCCGACCTTCGCCAGCCCCCGGGTCGTACCCAGGTAGGCCAGCGCCCCGCTCGCCGCCCACGCGGCCAGCGAGACGGCGACCGCCACCAGCGTCATCCGCCCGATCGCGCCCGAGAGGTGGCGCCACAGAACGGCGTCTCCGACGGGGAACCGGCCGTGCCGGCTCGCGCGGCGCAGCACGATCATCATCCGCACGCAGCCCATCACGGCGCTGCCGGCCAGGGCCACCGCCAGCATCCCCACCGCGCCCCAGGCGAACCACGTCAGGAACCCGTCGGCCAGGGTGTGGACGGTGTCGGCCCAGGCCCGCGCCGAGGTGGCCGGGTCGAGCGCCTGCAGCGCGCCCGCGTTGCGCTGCACCGGCCCGAGCGAGAGCCGGGGTCGCAGCGGCCCGTAGACGGTCAGCATGGGCAGGTCCAGCTTGGTGTTGCCGATCTGCACCAGCTGCGCCGGGCCGGACAGCGACAGCTCGGGCTCCCGCGCCCCGACCGCCACGCTCTGCCCGAGCAGGGACAGCCGCTGGTCCGGGTTGAGCAGCACGACCAGCGGAACCCCGCCCAGCACGCAGGCGACGACCAGCAACAACGTCCATCGGGAACGCGCCTCGTGGACCAGCGTGCGAAACCAACCGCTACCGCGACGCGCCATCTCTCCAGCCTGCATTGCCTCTTGACCTTAATTCCGGTTGAGGTCATAGCGTCGCCCGGATGAGTCTGTCGCCGGCCGGAGCGGGCACCTGGGCCGAGCTGCGCGCCCGCTACCTGGGGATATCGAGTGTCATCTCCGGCGGCGTGCTGATGGTCGCGCTCAACATCTACGTCGTGGCCAGCCTGCTGCCCACGGCCATCGCCGAGATCGGCGGCGAGGAGCTCTACGCGTGGAGCACCAGCCTGTACGTGGTCACCATGGTGATCGGCTCCACGTTGGTGAGCGCGTGCCGGGCGCGGTGGGGCGGTGCGGGGGCGTACCGGATCGCGCTCGGCGGTTTTGCGCTCGGGTCGGTGATCTGCGGGCTGGCGCCGGTCATGCCGGTGTTGTTGGTGGGGCGCGTGCTGCAGGGGTTCGGCGGTGGGTTGTTGCACGGGCTGGCGTTCGTGATGGTGCAGCGGGCGCTGCCGGAGCGGCTCTGGTCACGGGGCATGGTGTTGATCTCGAGCATGTTCGCGGCCGGCAACTTCGTCGGGCCTGGGGTGGGCGGGGTGTTCGCGCAGTTCACCTCGTGGCGGTATGCGTTCGCGGTGCTGACGCTGGCTGCGGTGCTGATCGCGTTCGCGGTGGGGCGGGCGGTGCCGGGCGGCGACCGGTCACGGGCCGCAGCCCCGGTGCCGGCGACGTCGGTGCTGGTCGCGGCGGTCACCGCGGCGATCAGCGTGGCCGGGATCGTACCGCCGGGATGGCCGATGACGGCGCTGCTGCTCGGCGGCATCGTGTTGTTGGCGGCCTTCCTCGCCGCCGAGCGCCGCGCTCGGGCTCGGATTTTGAGCACGCTCGTGTTCGTCGCGCACAACCCGCTGAAGTGGCTGTACCTGACCACGGCGACGCTGGCGTTCGCGATCGGCACCGAGTCGTTCCTGCCGCTGTTCGGCCAGCGGCTCGGCGGCATGCCGCCGGTGATCGCGGGCTTCTTCGGCGCGGCGCTCGCGCTGGGCTGGACGCTGGTCCAGCTGTTCACCGGCTCCGCGCGGCGGCTGGGCGTGATCCGGCTGCTGAAGCTGTTCGGCCCGATGGTGCTGGCCGTGGGCCTGGCGCTGTTCGGCCTGCTGCTGCGCGACGCTCCGCCGACGTGGTTGATGATCGTGTGGGTGGCGACGCTGCTGATCGCCGGCAGCGGCATCGCGATGGCCATGCCGCACCTCGGCGCCGCGACCATGGCCGTGACCTCCGACCCCGACGAAGCCACCAAGGCCTCCGCCGGCATCGCCACCGTGCTCAACATCGGCAACGCCTTCGGCGCCGCGTTCGCCGGCGTACTGGTCAACCTCGGCGCCCCGTCGACCCTGGCCTCCGCGCGCTACCTGTTCCTCACGTTCGCGCTCGTCTGCGCCCTCGGCACCGTGACCGCCGCCCTAGCCGGCCGAGACCCCGCGCCTCGCCCCAACACGGGCAAGGTTCACGGCGAGTAGGCTCCGGGCCACCGAAAACAGCCCCCGCCGCCGCGCCAACGGCCGGGGCGCGGCCCGAGGGCGAAGGCTCGGACATGACGGATCACACCCGCGTGACTCGTGACCACTGGTGGTGGCGACCTGGCTGGCAACAAGGTCGATCCTTCTTTACCTGGCACATAACGTTTCCCGAGAATCGACTCATTCAGCATACTGTCTCCGTCTTTGCCAAGGCCGCCCAAGGGCTCGACACGCTCGACCTGGTCAGCTTTGAAGGCATCCACCTGACTATGCAAGGCGTCGGGTTTGCCGACGACGTGAGCGCTAAGGATCTTGAGAAGATTCGCGAATCGGTGAGGCTTCGCTGTTCAGACGTCCCGCCCATCCACGCCAAGTTAGGTGCACCACGCGTTGACGAGGAAGCGGTCTCCATGATGGTAGAACCCCTCTCGGACCTTCTTCACCTAAGAAGACAGATTCGGGCAGGTATCGGCGACGTGTGGGATCCGATGAACGTGCCAGAATCCGTGGAGGGGTTCCACCCACACGTCACACTTGCATATTCGAACGGCAAAGCCCGAATTGACGACATCCATGCGACCATCAGTGGCCTCGCGGTCCCGTCATCGAGCGTTCAGATATCTTCGGTGTCGCTCATCAAGCTGAATCGTGATCGCAAACGCTACGAATGGTCCGAGGTAGCCAACGTACCTCTAGGCGGATGAACCGCATGACAACGTGATGCCCACGTCGTAACCACGGATGACCGCGAATGAAGGTCGAGTCGCCGACCCTCGGCCTGCTGCCCGACCTCACCGACGGGCGCGTCCACGCCGTGTGCAGCCCCGCCGACCCGTACCCGACGGCGGCATGCGGATTGGCCATCTGCCCTGACATCTACCTGGACCAACCCGGTGGGGCCGTGCTCCACCGACGCTGCCTGGACGCCATCGCGGACGGCACCCGCCTTCGACCGGCCGTGCGCGTGTGGCGCCTCGCCAACGAGTCAGACCGACACAACGGCCTCCTTGTCACGCTCTGGTGGCGGTGGCTGACCTGGCGATACGAACGGATCATCCGGCGCGCCCTGGCGGCGGAGCGGCGCCGTCGTCGGACACCACGAGACGTGACCGAAACCGGGGGCCGGGTTCCACCGCTCCGGACCAACCAGGTCAGGGCGCAACCGCGACGCGGGACTTGGCTCGGGCGTCGGCTTTGCGCACGGCGGCGAGGGGGTCGGCGTAGATCGGGCGCAGGGCCGCGGTGCAGGCCGTGAGCGCGTGCACGCGGGGGCCGAGCGAGCTGACGCGCAGGCTCAGCGGCTCCAGGACGCTCGCGGCGTTGAAGCTGGCGGCGACGTGCGCGAGGGCCGGCCGGTAGCCGGTGAACGCGCGACCCAGCAGCGCCACCCGGTCCGGGTTGAACACGTCGCGGGCCAGCGCGACGCCGCGCCCGAGCAGCCGCGCGCGCTCCACCAACAGCTCGTGCGCCGCGCGGGCGCCCCGTTCGGCGGCGGCGACCAGCTGGGCGATGGACGGTTCGGGCACGAGGCCGGCCCGGTGCGCCCGGGCCGCGACGGCGGTGTCACCGACGGAGGCCTCCAGGCATCCGGTGGCACCGCACGGGCAGCCGGCCGGGCCGCCGACCGGCAGGTGGCTGATCGTGCCGGGGCCTCGGGACGGGCCGGCCACCACGTCGTCCACCGTGAGCACCGCCCCGACGGACTCCCGGGCGTAGACGTACAGCGTGGCCCCGTCCGTCGGGAACCGGGTCAGCAGCGTCTCGGCGGCGGCCATCGCCTCGACCTGCGGCATGACGACCGCGTCGAGGTCCATGTCCACGGCCTGGGCGAGCGGGGCACGGCCCCCGCGCAGCTGGTCGTCGATGACGACCCCGACCCCCAGCGGGCGCCGCCGAGGCGAACGGGCGCCGAAGCGCCGCAGCCGGCCGGTCAGCAGCGGGATCACCTCGGCCGGCCTCAGCGGCGCGGGGACCGGTACGTCGATCGCGTCCAGCACCCGGCCGCGCAGGTCGCCGGAGGCGAGCGTGGCGTGCCGGGGGCCGATGTGCACGCCCAGCACGCCGAACCGGTCCGGGTCCACCTCCACCGGGACCCGGGGGCGGCCGACCGCGCCGGCCGCGACGAGGTCGGGCCGCTCGCGCAGCAGGCCGGCCTCCAGCAGCGCCGCGACCTGTCGGTTCACCGTGGCGTGGCTCAGGCCGGTCGCGGTGGCCAGTTCGTCGCGGAAGATCGGGCCGTCGCGGCGGGCGGTGGTCAGGACCGCGCCGGCCGGGCCGCGCGCGGTGATGGGTATGACGGTGGCTGTCACGGTCTCCCCGCGGGGTGTCCACCCGGGGACCCCGGGCGGGTCGGGTAGGGACTCGAAGCGGAGTCAGGCCCGACAGAGCGCGGTGGCCGTGCGGCAGTAGTCCACGTGACGGCGGCTGCGCAACGGCGGCGTGGCCGTCAACGTGTTACCGCCCTCACCCATACGAGCGACGCTAACACACGTCGCCGAGCCCGGCGAGGTTCCGGGCCGGCGGTCCGCGTCACGTTGATAAAATCCATCAAACAAGTCATGATGTACCGTCCTTGACCGGTTACGATCCCGCTGAGCGCAACCGTTGTCGCCGCTCCCCCCGCGTTCCTACCGTCTGTTTCGGACACGATCCCGCCGACGTGAGGACGCACCCATGACTCTGCAGGCCGACACCTCCGCACGCTCCGCCGCCGCCGGCTCGAACGGCGTGACGGTGGTCCGGATCGGTGGCCGCATCGGCGCCCGCGTCGACGGGGTGCGGCTGGGCCCCGGCCTCGACACGGGCGTCGTCGCGGACATCCGCGCCGCTCTGCTCGAACACAAGGTGATCTTCTTCCGGGGCCAGGAGCACCTGGACGACGACGGCCAGCTCGGGTTCGCCCGGCTGCTCGGCGCCCCGACCGCCGCACACCCCACCGTGCGCGGGTCGAGCACGCACGTGCTGCCCATCGACTCCGAGCGGTCCAAGGCGAACAGCTGGCACACCGACGTCACGTTCGTGGACCGGGTGCCGGCGGCGAGCATCCTGCGCGCCATCCACCTTCCGCCCTACGGCGGCACCACGACCTGGGCGAACACCGCCGCGGCCTACCAGGCGCTGCCGGTGCCGCTGAAGAACCTGGCCGACCGGCTCTGGGCGGTGCACACCAACGCGTTCGACTACGCCGCCGACGCCGAGTCCGTCTCCGACGAGCTGGACGAACGGCTGGTCGCCTACCGCGAGGAGTTCCGCTCGACGGTCTACGAGACCGAGCACCCGGTGGTGCGGGTGCACCCGGAGACCGGCGAGCGCGCGCTGCTGCTGGGTCACTTCGTCCGGGAGTTCGTCGGGCTCAACGGCAAGGAGTCGCACGCGCTGTTCCACCTGCTGCAGGACCGGGTGATCCGGCTGGAGAACACCGTCCGCTGGAGCTGGGAGCCCGGCGACGTGGCGATCTGGGACAACCGCGCGACCCAGCACTACGCCATCTCCGACTACGACGACCACCACCGGCTGCTGCACCGCATCACGCTGGCCGGCGACGTCCCGGTCGGCGTGGACGGCGCGCGCAGCATCACCCGCAGCGGCGACGCCGCCCACTTCTCCGCCCTCTGATGACCAACCGACGGCGGTTCCTCGGGCTCGCCCTGTCCGGCCTCGCCGCGGCGGCCGTCGGGTGCGGCACCGGCGGCGGTCGCAACACCGGCACCCTGCGCTACCAGGGCTGGGCCGGCCAGGTCATCCCGCCCGAGCTGGCCGCCGACCTCGGCTACCTGGAGGGCGTCAAGCTGGAGTGGGTCGGCAACACGATCAGCGGCCCGCAGGACATCCAGTCCGCCGCGACCGGGCAGGTCGACTTCGGCGGGGCGTTCAACGGCGCGGTGGTCAAGCTCGCCGCCGCGCGCGCACCGGTCACGGCGGTGATCGGCTACTACGGGCGGGACCGGGACGAGGAGACCGGGTACTACGTGCTCGACGACAGCCCGATCCGGGGGCCGCGCGACCTGTTGGGCCAGAAGGTCGGCATGAACACCCTGGGCGCGCACAGCGAGGCGATGCTGGACATCTACCTGGCGCGCAACGGGCTGTCCAAGGAGGAGATCGGGCGGGTCGAGCCGATCGTGGTGCCGCCGGTGAACACCGAGCAGTCGCTGCGCCAGCGCCAGATCGAGGTCGGCGCGCTGGACGGCGTGCTGCGGGAGAAGGCGCTGGCCCGGGGCGGCATCCGCAAGCTGTTCAGCGACGTCGAGCTGCTCGGCGCGTTCACCGCCGGCAGCTACGTGATCAAGAAGTCGTTCGTCGAGCGGAACCCGGAGACCGTGCGGACGTTCGTCTCCGGCGTCGGCAGGGCCATCGAGTGGAGCCGCACGACGCCGCGCGCGGAGGTCATCGAGCGGTTCACCAAGATCATGACGGACCGGCGGCGCAACGAGGACACCGACCCGCTGCGGTACTGGAAGACCTACGGCGTCGCCGGCACCGGCGGCCTGATCAAGGACGCGGAGCTGCAGGTCTGGATCGACTGGCTGGCCGATCGCGGCGACATCCCTCGCGGGTCGGTCAAGGCCGGCGACCTGTACACGAACGAGTTCAACTCCTACGCGAAGGCCTGAGCCATGACCGCGAAGATCAGTTTCGACGGCGTCGGGCGCGAGTTCCCGATCCGAGGCACGCCCGGGCGGCTGACCGCGCTGGAGGGCATCGACCTGGACGTGGCGGCCGGGGAGTTCATGGTGATCGTCGGGCCCAGCGGGTGCGGGAAGTCGACCCTGCTCGACCTGCTGGCCGGGCTGTCCACGCCGAGCGCGGGGCGGATCCTGCTCGACGGCGAGCCGGTGACCGGCGCCGGGCTGGACCGGGGCATCGTGTTCCAGCAGTACGCGCTGCTGCCCTGGCGCACCGCGCTGGGGAACGTCGAGTTCGGGCTCGAAGCGACAGGCGTCCCGCGCCGGCAACGGGCAGAGCGCGCACGGGAGTACCTCGAACTGGTGGACCTCGCCGGGTTCGCCGACCGGCACCCGCACGAGCTCTCCGGCGGCATGCGCCAGCGGGTGGCGATCGCGCGCAGCCTCGCCTACGACCCCGAGGTGCTGCTGATGGACGAGCCGTTCGCCGCGCTGGACGCGCAGACCCGCGAGTCGCTGCAGGACGAGCTGCTGCGCATCTGGCAGCGCACCCACAAGACGGTCGTGTTCATCACCCACGGCATCGACGAGGCCGTCTACCTGGGCCAACGGGTGGCGGTGCTGACCTCGCGGCCGGGTCGGGTGAAGAGCGTGGTGGACATCGACCTCGGCCGCCGGGACTCAGAGGACATCAGGTCGACGCCCGAGTTCGCCCACTACCGCCACCGGATCTGGACCCTGCTGCACGACGAGGTGGCCCGTGCCCACGAGCTGGAAAGGGAGGCGGTCGGATGACCATCCTCGCAACGCGGTCACGGTCGCGGCAGAAGCGCGCTTTCCCGCCCGCTGAACCGCCCCACGGGGCGCGAACCCGACGCCTGGCGGCGCTGGTCCGACCGGTGGCGACCAAGACCGTCGCGGTGGCGGCCCTGCTGGCGGCCTGGGAGCTGGCACCCCGCACCGGGCTGGTCGACCCGACGTTCCTCTCGCCGTTCTCCGAGGTCCTGCGGGCCCTCGCCGAGCTGGCCGGGAACGGCCAACTGGCCGAGCACGTCCAGGCCAGCCTGACCCGCTCGCTGGTCGGGTTCGCGCTGGCCGTCGCGTTCGCGGTGCCGCTGGGGGTGCTGATCGGCTGGTACCAACCGGTGTCCGACCTGCTCACCCCGCTGGTGCAACTTTTCCTCAACACCGCGGCGCTGGCGCTGCTCCCGGTGTTCGTGCTGATCCTGGGCATCGGCGAGACGTCGAAGATCAGCATCGTGGCCTACGCCTGCTGCTGGCCGATCCTGCTGAACACCATCACCGCCGTGCGCGGCGTCGACCCCACGCTGCTCAAGCTGGCCAGGTCGCTGGACCTGCCGCCGGTGCGGCTGTTCGCCACGGTGATCCTGCCCGGCTCGCTGCCGACGATCTTCACCGGCATCCGGCTGGCCGGCGCGGCGGCCATCGTGGTGGTGGTCGCCGCCGAGATGGTCGGCGCGAAGGCCGGCCTCGGCTACCTGATCAACGCCTCGCAGTACAACTTCGCGATCCCCCAGATGTACGCCGGGATCGTGGCCATCTCGGTCATCGGCGTGGCCTTCAACCAGCTGCTGCTGACCGTCGAGCGGCGGTTCACCTCCTGGAGGACATCGTGATAGAGCTGGACCTCACCACGGATGTGCTCGTGGTCGGCGGTGGCCCCGCCGCCACCTGGGCCGCCGTCAAGGCCGCGGCAGCCGGCGCCGACGTGGTGCTCGCCGACAAGGGCTACTGCGGCACCAGCGGCGCGACCGCGTCGGCGGGCACCGGCGTCTGGTACGTCCCGCCGGAGCCGGCCGAGCGGGAGGCGGCGATGGCCAGCCGCGAGGGCCTCGGCGGCTACCTGGCCGACCGTCGCTGGATGGCCAGGGTGCTGGACCAGACCTACGCCGGGGTGAACGAGCTGGCCGGGGCCACCCGCTACCCGTTCCCGGTGACCGGGAACGGCGAGCAGCTGCGCACCGGCCTGCAGGGGCCGGAGTACATGCGCCGGATGCGGGCCTGGGTGCGCCGCCGCGGGGTGCGGATCCTGGACCACAGCCCGGTGACCGAGCTGCTCGCCGACCCGTCCGGGGCGGTCGCGGGCGCGGTCGGCCACCGCCGCCAGGTCGGGCGGGACTTCCGGGTGCGGGCCGGCGCGGTGGTGCTGGCCAGCGGCGGCTGCGCGTTCCTGTCCGGGGCGCTGGGTTGCAACGTCAACACCGGCGACGGGGCGCTGTTCGCCGCCGAGGCCGGCGCCGAGCTGTCCGGGATGGAGTTCTCCAACGCCTACGGCATCGCCCCCGAGGGCACCTCGGTGACGAAGACGGCGTTCTACCACTACGCGACGTTCTACACCGAGGACGGCAACGAGTCACGTTGATCGCGGAGGGCACCGTGCGCGGCACCGGCGGCATCCGCCTCGCCTCGGACGACTGCGCGACCACCGTGCCCGGGCTCTACGCCGCCGGCGACGCCGCCACCCGGGAGCCGATCTGCGGCGGGTTCACCGGCGGCGGCAGCCACAACGCGGCGTGGGCGATCTCCTCGGGCGCCTGGGCCGGCGCCGGCGCGGCCCGCCACGCCCGCTCGCTGGGCGACCGCGCGAGCCGCCGCGCCGTGACGCCGCTGGGCGGGGCGGGGCTGCGGCCGGCCGGGCGGCCGGTGGACGACCACCGCGCCGTGGTGGCCACCGTCCAACGCGAGGTGCTGCCGTACGACAAGAACTACCTGCGCCACGGCGACGCCCTGGCCGGCGCGCTGGCCACCCTGGACGACACCTGGCGACGGGTGCGCGCCTCCCTGCGCGCCACCGGGGCCGACGTGGTCCGCGCCCGGCAGGCCGCCGCGATGACCGCGCACGCCCGCTGGATGTACACCGCCGCCCTGGCCCGCACCGAGACCCGGGGCATGGCCAAGCGCCTGGACTTCCCCGACCAGGACCCCGCGCAGCACCACCGGCTGACCACCGGCGGCCTCGACGAGATCTGGATCCGCCCGGAGGCGACCGGCGCGGCTCACGGGGTGGCGTCGTGTTCGACCGAGGCCCCGACGGCGTCCCGGTCATAAGCAAGCCCGCGAGTCGCGCGTCTCAGCACACCGAGTCGCGCGTTTCAGCACACCGAGTCTTCGGCGGCGAAGCGGTGGTTCGTTCGTCGCCCGTCCAGTCGTTGTTGAAGCCGCCGAGGTGCGGGTGGTACATCTCGTCGCCGGCGTGTTGGGTGAACTCGACCTTCGTCCAGAGCGTGTCCAGGTCGAGCATCTCCGCGCACGTGTCGATCAGTGCCTGTGCCAGCCGGGCTCGGGTCTGGACGGGGCGGCCGGCGCGGATGTCACACATGATCAGGGCCGAGGGCGTCGGCGGGCCGGTCTCGTGGCAGCGCCACACGCCGCCCTCGCCGAGGTCGTGCACGGACACGGTGAGCAGGTCCATGCCGACCTGCATGATCTCGGCGTAGGCCTGGCCGACCCGCTGGGCGAGCGCGCGCTTGGTGGCGGCGGTGAGGGTCAGCGGCAGGTCGATCTGGATGGACGGCATCAGGCGGCCTCCAGCGCCCGGGCGGCCGCGAACAGGAGGTGTTCGCTGCCGGGGGCGGTGACGAGCTGGACGGCGGTGGGCAGTCCGTCCTGGCGGCCGGCCGGGATGCTGATGGCCGGTACGCCGGTCAGGTTCCACGGGTAGGTGAACGAGAGCAGCGCCGAGCGGACCTCCAGCTCCGTGCCGTCGACCCGCACGCGGCGCGCACCGAGCGGGGGCGCCACGACCGGGACCGTCGGCAGGGCGAGCAGGTCGTGGGTCCGCAGCAGCTCCCGCACGGTCGCGCGCAGCTCCTCGCGCGCCTCGGCGGCCGCCGCGTAGCTCTCGTCGGAGACCTTGCCGCCGCGCTCCAGCCGGTCCACGACCTCGTCGTCGATCAGGTCGCGGTCGGCGTCCAGATGATGCCGGTGCACCTCATACGCCTCCCTGCCCTGCAGGGTGGTGAAGACGTCGAACAGGTGCCCGGGCAACCCGCCGACCGGCCGCGGGGCGAACCCGGCGCGGGTCACCAGCCGGTGGGCCAGCTCCTCGACCCGCGCGTCGCACACGCCGGCGCGGACCCAGCCGACCGTCAACGACAGCGGCTCGGGCAGCGGCGGGGGTTCCGGCGGCCGCGAGGCGAGCGCCATGTAACCGATCAGCGCGTCCTCGGCCGACCCGGCGAACAGGCCGACGTGGTCGAGCGTGGGCGCCAGCGGGTACACGCCCGCACCGGGGATGGCGTCGTAGGCGGGCTTGAACCCGACGACGCCGCACAACGCGGCCGGCACCCGAACCGAGCCCGCCGTATCCGTCCCCACCGACAGCGGAACCATGCCCGACGCCACCGCCACCGCGCTGCCTCCGCTGCTGCCGCCGGACATGCGGCCGGAATCATTCGGGTTCCGCGAGGGGCCGTGCACGGACCGGTCCCCGGTGGCGCCGTAGGCGAACTCGTGCAGCGTGGTCTTCCCGACGATGACCGCGCCCCGATCGCGCAGCCGGGTCACGACCTCGGCGTCACGCGTCGCCGCCGCGGCACCGAAGGACGTCGCCGACCCGCACGTCGTGGGCAGGCCGGCCATGTCGACGAGGTCCTTGACCGCAACCGGGATGCCGTGCAGCGGCCCCCGGTCGACGCCCTCGGCCAGCTCCCGGTCGGCTCGTTGGGCCGCCGCGTACGCCCCCAGCTCGTCGACCAGCGCGAACGCGTTCAACTCAGAGTTGCGGTCGTGAACCCTCCGCAGTACGTCCTCGGCCAGCCGGGCGGCGGAGGTCTCGCCCCGGCGCAGCGCCCGGCCCAGTCCGGTGATCGTCACGGCCGTCACCTGGGCAGCGGCGCGGCACCGTAGCCGAGCATCTGGTCGTAGAGGTCGGTGCGGCGGTCGCGGTGCAGGTCGTTGAGCTGGTTCCAGATCGGGGCGGTCCGCGCGGCGGTGAGGTCGACGTCGGCGTAGAGGATCGTGTCCTCGTCCGGGCCGGCGATCCGGTCGATCGGCCAGCCGTTCGTGCCCGCGATCAGCGAGTTCCCCATGAACCCCACGCCGCGCTCCTCGCCGATCCGGTCGGCCGTCGCGATGAACACGTTGTTCACGTGCGCGGCGGTGGTCGTCAGGTAGGCCGGCATGCACACGCCGCTGGCGTCGTAGAGCGGCGGTGGCGTCCACACCCAGCCGGTGGGGATGCAGATGATGTCCGCGCCGAGCTGGGACACGATCCGGGCCGTCTCCGGGAACCAGATGTCCCAGCAGACCAGCAGCCCGATCCGGCCGATGCGGGTGTCGTACACCGAGAAGCCCTCGTCACCCGGGGTGAACCACAGCTTCTCGGTGTTCCACAGGTGCGTCTTGCGGTACCGGCCGATGTACCCGTCGGGGCCGACCAGCACGGCGGTGTCGAACAGCCTCGTACCGTCCCGCTCGACCACGCAGCCCACGATGTACGCGTCGTACTCGGCCGCCAGCCGGGCGAACGACTCGACGCTGCGCCCGTCCGGGACGGCCTCGGCGTGCGCGAAGGCCTCGTCACGGCTGGAGAACACGTAGCCCGTGGTGGCCAGCTCGGGCAGGACGATCAGGCCCGCGCCCGCCTCGGCGGCCGTCCTGATCCGCTCCTCCACGGCCAGCCCGTTGGCCTTCAGGTTCTCCACACCGACCCTCGGCTCGAACTGGGCCACCGCCACCCGAACCGGGCTGACGTTCGCTGTCATCGCTACTCCCTAGTGGTTGCTCGTTGAAACTACTTGGAAGCGTAGGCGTACTGGTTTAAACTTGCAACCATGCATGCGAGAGGCGTGAGCCACCGGCGGGCGGAGTGCCCGGTCGCCAGGACCGTGGACGTGATCGGGGACCGCTGGTCGCTGCTGATCGTCCGGGACGTCCTGGACGGCATCGGGCGGTTCAGCGAGCTGCAGCGCAACCTGGGGCTGGCCAAGAACATCCTGACCACCCGCCTGCGCGAGCTGGTCGCCCACGGCATCCTGGAGGTCGTCCCCGCCGCCGACGGATCCGCCTACCACGAGTACGCGCTGACCCCGAAGGGCCGCGAGCTGTTCGGCGTCATCGTGGCCCTGCGGCAGTGGGGCGAGGCGCACATGTTCGACGAGGGCGAGCCGCACTCGCGGCTGCTGGACAGCGAGCACCAGCTGCCCGTCCGCTACCAGGTCACCGACGCCGAGGGCCGCCCCATCACCGCCGGGGACGCGTTCGTGCGCAAGGTGCGCCAGCACCCGTGAGTGGCTAGGGGCGTCATAGCGCCCCTAGCCACTCACGGGTTCTGATCAGTGACGTGCGGCGCTGTTGACGGTCCCGGCCGGCGCCGCATAACGTCGGAACCGACATGACGAGCGTTCTGTTCGCCGCCTACCGCCGGCACATCGACCAGATGCGCGGCTGCACGACCACGCGCTGTAGCTGAGGCGCCTCCCCAGCCTCCCACGCGTCCGCACTCCCCGATCGGATCGTGCATGAAAGCGCTGCTCGCTGCCCTGCTCGTCGCGCCGCTCGCCCTCACCGCCTGCGCCGCCGGCGACCGCTCCGCTCCCCCGTCCGGAGCCGTGGTCTTCGGCGTGTCCGCGCCGCTCACCGGCCCCAGCGCCGAGTACGGCCGCCTCTGGCGGCAGGGCTTCGACCTGGCCCTCGACAAGATCAACGCCGAGGGCGGGGTGAACGGCCGGCCGGTGGAGCTGAGGTGGGAGGACTCGCAGTCCGACCCCAAGCAGACGGTGCCGATCGCGCAGAAGTTCGTGGACGACCCGGCGATCGTCGCCGAGCTGGGCGACTTCTCCTCGCCGGCCTCGATGGCCGCGTCCGGGGTATACCAGGACGCCGGGCTGGTGCAGTTCGGGTTCACCAACTCGCACCCGGACTTCACCAAGGGCGGCGACCACGTCTGGTCCCCGTCGCTGACCCAGGACGTGCTGCAGGACGCCAACGCCGGGTTCGTGTCGAAGTACGCGAAGAAGGTGTCGGTGCTCTACCAGCAGACGGACTGGGGCAGGGCGGCGTTCGACACGTTCTCGGCCGGGGCGGCCAGGCGCGGCGTCCAGATCGGCTACAGCGCGGCGTTCCTGCCCGAGTCCACGGACTTCCGCCCGGTGCTGATCAACGCGCGGGACGCCCGCCCGGACGCGGTGGTGCACCTGGGCTACGGGCCGGACGGCGCGCTGGTGGTCAGGCAGCTGCGCGACGTCGGGTTCGGCGGGCCGTTCTTCGGCGGGCAGAACACGCCGGAGTTCCTGTCGCTGGCCGGCCCGGCCGCCGAGGGCGACATCATCACCGGCGCGTTCACCGCCGACGACCCGCGCCCTGAGGTGCGCGAGTTCGCGGCGGCGTTCCGCAAGAAGCACGCCGAGGAGCCCGGCGACTTCAACGTCTACGCCTACGACGCGCTGGTCACGCTGGTCACCGCGGCCCGCCACGGCGGGGCGACCCGCGAGGGCGTGCAGAAGGGGCTGTTGGAGACCCGGGAGTTCCCGTCCATCCAGTTCGGCACCTACCGGTTCGACGAGCACCGCAGGCCGGCCGACCCGAGGGTGCGCGAGCTGGTCGTCAAGGACGGCAAGTTCGTGCTGAAGGCCGGCTGACGTGCTCGACACGCTGTTCGCCGGGCTCATCCACGGCAACGCGTACGCGCTGATCGCCGTCGGCTTCTCGCTGATCTTCGGCGTGACCCACGTCGCGAACTTCGCGCACGGCTCGGTGTTCGCGATCGGCTCGATGGCCGGGTGGTGGTTCATCGCCGAGCGCGGCTGGCCGCTGTGGCTGGCGGTGCTCGGCGTGGTGGCCGCGACCGGCCTGCTCGGGCTGCTGATCAACGTGGTCGCGGTGCGGCCGCTGGCCAAGGCGCCGCCGATCGGCGCGCTGCTCGCCACGGTGGCGGTCTCGCTGGTGCTGGACAACCTGGCGCAGCTCGCGTTCGGACCCCGGGTGCGGCCGTTCCCGCCCGCGCTGCCCACCAACGACCTGCGGCTGGGCGGGCTGCGCTTCGGCACCTCGGACCTGGTGATGCTGGCGATCACGGTCACCGTGATGGCGGTGCTCGCGGCGTACCTGCGGTTCGGGCGGACCGGCCGGGCGATCCGGGCCACCGCCCAGGACCCGGAGGCGGCGCTGCAGGTGGGCATCCCGGTGCCACGGATCCAGCACCTGGTGTTCGTGATCGCCTCCGGGCTCGGCGGGCTGGCCGGGGTGTTCGTCGGGATGTACACCTCGAACGTGTCGCCGACCTCGGGCACGGCGGCCGGGCTCACGGCGTTCGTCGCGGCCACCCTGGGCGGGCTGGGGTCGATGGTCGGCGCGGTGGCCGGCGGGTTCGTGCTCGGCGTGCTGGAGGCGTTCGGGGTGTTCCTCTGGGGCGACGGGGTGCGCGACCTGATCACGTTCGGGGTGCTGTTCCTGGTGCTGGTGGTGCGGCCGGGCGGGCTGCTCGGGCGGGTGCCCGCGCTCGCGTCCGAGCCGATGACCGGCACGTTCCTGTCCGGCGGGCGGGAGATCCGGGTCAGGTGGTGGCAGGCGGCGGTGGCGGTCGCGGTGGCCGCCGCGCTGCCGCTGGTCGCGGACCGGTACACGGTCACGGTGGGCAGCCAGGTGATGGTGTACGGCATCGTGGCGGCCTCGATGACGCTGGCCTGCGGCTCGGCCGGGCAGGTCACCATCGGCCAGGCCGGGCCGATCGCGGTCGGCGCCTACACCTCGGCGGTTCTGACGGTGGTCAGCGGCTGGCCGTTCTGGCCGGCGCTGCTGGCCGCCGGGCTGGTCTCGGCGGTGGTGTCCGCCGTGCTCACCGCCCCGGTGTGGCGGCTGTCCGGGCACTACGTGGCGATCGCCACGCTCGGCATCGGCACCGTGGCGGTGGCGGTGATCCGCAACTGGGAGTCGCTGACCCGGGGTCCGTACGGCATCCGGGGCGTCCCGGCGCCGGTGCTGTTCGGCTCGAAGATCAACACGGCGGCGGAGTTCTACCTGTTGGGGCTGGCGCTACTGGTGCTCACGCTGGTGGTGGTCGGGCGGATCCGGGCCTCGCACCTGGGCACGGTGATCGCGGCGGTCGGCTCCGACGAGGTGGCGGCGCGCGCCTGCGGGGTGCGGGTGCGCGACTACAAGGCGCTCGCCTACGCGGTCGCCGCGTTCTTCGCGGGCATCGGCGGCTCGCTGCTGGCGCACCAGTACACCTACATCGACCCGACGATCTTCACCTTCGCGATGTCCCTGCTGGCGTTGACGATCATCGTGCTGGGCGGGTCGGTGTCGCCGGTCGGCGCGGTGCTCGGGGCGGTGGTGCTGGTCGGGCTGCCGGAGCTGCTGCGGCTCACGCCGGACGTGCGGATCATCGGCTACGGGGTGCTGCTCCTGCTGGTCATCCGGTTCCGGCCGCGCGGCATCTGGGTGCGGCGGGCATGACCGCCGTGCTGTCCGTGACCGGGCTGCGGCGGGCGTTCGCCGGGGTCGTCGCGGTGGACGACGTCTCGTTCGAGGTCCGCCCCGGCGAGGTCGTCTCGGTCATCGGGCCGAACGGCTCGGGCAAGACGACCACGCTGAACCTGGTCTCCGGGGTGCTGCGCGCCGACGCCGGGACCATCGAGCTGGACGGGCGGCGCATCGAGCGCGCCTCGGTCGAGCGGATCGTGGAGGCGGGCATCGCGCGGACGTTCCAGAACGGCAGGGTGTTCGCCGGGCTGACCGTCGCGCGGAACGTGGAGGTCGGGCTGCACTCCACGGTCCGGGCGGCCCGCCCGCTGCGGCGGCTGTCGCACCTGCCGCTGCTGCGCTGGGTGTCGCTGCTGGCCGAGCTGGCGGTGGCGCTGGTGCCCACCCCGGCCGCGCGCCGCGAGCGCCGCCGGCTGGCCAACGAGGTGGACGCCCAGCTCGCGCGGTTCTCCGACCGGCTCACCTCGCGCCGCGACGACCACGCCTACACGCTGTCCTACGCCAACCGCCGGCGCACCGAGATCGCCCGCGCGCTGGCGCCCCGGCCGAGGTTGCTGCTGCTCGACGAGCCCACCGCCGGGATGAACCCCACGGAGACCGCCGAGGTGCTCGACCAGCTGATCGAGCTGAAGGCGGCCGGCCAGGCGATGCTGCTGGTGGAGCACAAGCTGGACCTGGTGATGACGCTGTCCGACCGGGTGCTGGTGATGGACGACGGCCGGCTGATCGCCCAGGGGACGCCGGCCGAGGTGCGCAACGACCCGGCCGTCATCGAGGCGTACCTGGGCCGGCGCCGGGAGCGGTCGCGATGACGCCGCTTTTGGAGCTGGACGGGGTGGACGTGCGCTACGGCCCGGCGCGGGCGCTGGCCGGGGTGAGCCTGCGGGTGGGCCCGGGCGAGGTCGTCTCGTTGCTGGGCGGCAACGCGTCGGGCAAGTCGACGACGATGCGGGCGATCCTCGGCCTGGTCCGGCCGGCCGCCGGGAGCGTGCGGCTGGACGGCGCCGACATCACCTCGACGTCCACGCCGCACCGGATCAGGGCCGGGATCGGGTCGGTGCCCGAGGCGCGGCGGGTGTTCGCGCGGATGACCGTCGCGGAGAACCTGCTCGCCGGGGCGTACACCCGCCGGGGCCGGGCGCGGATCGCGGACGACGTCGAGCGCATGTACGAGCACTTCCCCCGGCTGGCGAAGCGGCGCCGCCAGGAGGCCGGCACGCTCTCCGGCGGCGAGCAGCAGATGCTCGCGTTCGCCAGGGCGCTGATGAGCAGGCCCCGGCTGATCTGCATGGACGAGCCCACCATGGGCCTCTCGCCGATCTTCGTCGACCGGGTGCTCGACGAGATCGCCCGGCTGAACTCGGAGCTGGGCGTCGCGGTGCTGATCGTCGAACAGCAGGCCGAGCTGGCGCTCTCGATCGCGCACCGAGGGTACGTGCTCGCCACCGGCCGCATCGTCGTGTCCGGGACCGCCCAGGAGCTGCTGGGCGACCCCGCCGTGCAAGAGGCATACCTCGGAAAGGGAGCTGAATGACCGTCAACCAGGTTCTGGCGTTCGACGAACCGGCCGGGCTCGCGCCGAGGGGCACCCTGGTGGTGCTCCCCGGCCGGGGCGAACGGCCGGGGGTGTACGAACGGCTGGGGCGGCGGCTGTCGGCGGACGCCTACCGGGTCCGGGTCGTGGCGGACGCCACGTCGGGGCTCGACGCCGTTGTTGCTCAGGTCAGGTCCGTGCTGGAGTCGCCGGAGCGCCCGGGGCCGGCGGTGTTGATCGGCTCGGACGCCGGCGCGCTGCTCGCGCCGCGCCTGGCCGGGGCGGTGGCCGTCGACGGGTTGGTGCTGGCCGGGCTGCCGGATCCGGACCGGGGTACGGACGTGGCGCCCGAGGCCGAGCCGGAGCTGCGCGCCTCCTGCCCGTCGCACCAGGCGCTGCTGCGCGATCCCGAGCGGTTCGACACCGGGACGCTCACCGCCGGGCGCATCCCCGACGAGCTGCGCGAGCCGGCGTCGGTCGCCGTGCCGGTGCTGGGCCTGCACGGGGAGAACGACGAGGTCAGCCCGCTGGCGTGGGCTCGGGAGCGGTACGCCGCACTGCCCGGGGCAGAGCTGTTCGCGGTCGCCGACGGTCGCCACGACGTGCTCAACGCCAGCCACCACCGCAGCGTCGCCGCGACGGTGGTGCGCTGGCTGGAGCGGCTGCGGCTGGGCGCCGAGCTGCCGCTGATCATCCGGCCGGTCGCGTGAGCGTGCGTGTGGGCGTGAGCGTGACCGTGGGCGCCGATCTGGAAGAGCTGACGTCGACGCTGGCCGCCACCGCGGCGGACTACGACAGCACGGGCGAGTTCCCGGCCGTACCCATCGCCGCCGTACACGCCGCCGGCCTGCTCACCGCCACGGTGGCCCGCGAGTACGGCGGCGCGGGCATCGGCCTTGCCGAGCAGTGCCGGGTGCTCGCCGCGCTCGGCGAGGGCGACCCGTCCGTCGCGCTGATCACCGCGATGACCCTGCTCGCGCACGCCAAGCAGGCCCGCGCCCCACACTGGCCGCCCGACCTGTACGCGCGCGTGCTCTCCGAGTCGGCACAACGCCCCACCCTGCTCAACGCGGTCCGGGTCGAGCCCGACCTGGGCTCCCCCACCCGGGGCGGCCTGCCCGGCACCGTGGCCCGCCGCACCGCGAACGGCTGGTCGGTCAGCGGCCACAAGCGGTTCGCCACCGGGGCGGAGGGGCTGAGCTACTTCCTGGTCTGGGCGCGCACCGACGAGCCCGCGCCGAGGGTGGGCACGTTCGCGGTTCCCGGCGGGAGCGCGGGCATCGAGATCCGCCACGAGTGGCGCCAGCTCGGACTCCGCGCCAGCGGCAGCCACGACGTGGTGTTCACCGACGTGGCCATCCCGCGCGAGAACCTGATCGAGGTCCTGGACCAGGGGGCGCGCACCGAGCCGGACATCAGCGGGATCGCCCTGCCGCTGGCCTCGATCTACCTCGGCGTCGGCCGCGCGGCGCAGCGCTACTTCCACCGCTTCGCCTGGGAACGGGTGCCGGCGAACCTGGGCCACCCGGTCGCCGAGACCGAGCGCTTCCAGCGAATCGCCGGCGAGATCGAGGCGCTGCTGGCCGGCGCCGAGGACCTGCTGCTCGGGCTGGCCGGGCGGATCGACGCGGGCGAGCCGGTCGCCGCCACCCGCGCGCTGGGCGCCCGCGCGCTGGCCGACCGCCAGGTCCTCGACGCGGTCCAGCTCGCGCTGCGCACGCTCGGCAACCCCGGCCTGAGCCAGCACAACCCGCTGGAGCGCCACTTCCGCGACGTCCAGTCCGCCGCCGTGCACGCCCCGCAGGAGGACGTGGCGCTGCGCACCATCGGCCGGGAGGTCCTTCGGACCTAAGTCGCGCAGAGCGCCTCGGTGGTGACGTCGGCGCCCGGCACGTTCTCCGGGCCGAAGCCGAACGGCCTGGCGATGGTGAGCCATTCGCCGGAGCGCTGGACGGCCCGGAGCTGGTCGTTCACCGCGTCCAGGATGTCGGTCTCGCCGGGGCGGAAGGCGAAGCCGCCGGCCGACACGGACCTGCGGCCGTTGATCACCGGGAAGAAGCCGGCGGTGACCTCGACCGGGGCGGCGGGGTTCGCGGCCGCGATGTTGCGCAGCGAGATGTTCGTCAGGGCCGCGCAGTCCGCGCGGCCGGTGGCCACCGCGTCGAGCAGCGCCTGCTGGTCGGCGAGCTGTTGGATCCGCGCGTCGGGGATGCCGGTGTCGGCGGCGTAGCGGCGCTCCACGGCGCCGCCGAGCACCGCGATGCGCAGGCCCTGGTCGCGGACCTGCTCGAAGTCGGCGATGCGGCGAGGGTTGCCCCGTGGCACCAGGAACGCGGTGGGGGCCGTGTAGTCCGGGATGGAGAACGTGACCGCCCGGCAGCGGTCCGGCGAGATGAACAGCCCGGCCGCGACCATGTCGAACTGCCGGGCCAGGGTGAGCCCGGCGATGAGCTCGCCGAAGTCGACGGTGACGGCCTGGACGCGCGGAATGCCCAGCCGGCCGAGCAGCACGCGGGCCAGCTCCACCGACTGGCCTGTCGCGTTCCCGTTCCGATCGGTGTAGGCGTACGGCACCTCGCCCGCGATGCCCAGGCTGATGATGCCGGTCTCCCGTGCCCGGGCCAGCGTCGCGCTGCCCTCCGCGTAGGTCCCGCCGGCGGCGGCGCGACCGCAGCCGGACGCCAGCGAGGCCACACCCAGCGACGCCAGCGCGCCCCGGCGCAGCAGGTCGCGCCGTGTCCACCGGCCGGTCATCGGTACTCCCAGATTCGCCTGCCGACCCCGATCGCGGCGGCCACCGCCGCCAACAGCGCCAGGATCGCGGGGCCCAGGGCGATCCCGGTGAGGGTGGCGTCGGCGCCGCGCACGTCCAGGGCCAGCGCCGTGCGGTCCTCACCGAGCGCGGTGGCCAGCGACGCGTTGAGCCTGTCGAAGCTCACCGCGGAACCCTCCGGGTCGGCGCCGGCGGCGGAGGCCAGCGCGCGCGGGCGGTCACCGCTCGCACTGAGCGCCCGCAGCCGTTCGTGGGCGTCCCGCCACCCGGTCGCCGCCGCCCGGACCGCCGCGATGCCCCGCGCCGAGGCGGGATCGGCGGCCGAGGCGGCCCGGTCGAGCTGGCCACCCGCGCCGAGCAGCCGGTCGAACAGCGGGCCGGACTCCTGGTCGGGCCCGGCGCCCTCGGCCAGCGAGCGGGTCTCGGCGGCGCGCGCCTGCAGCACGGCCACCCGCGCGTCGTCCAGCGCCGTCGTCACGTCGCCGTGCGCGCGGGCCGCGTCCAGCCGACCGGCGGCGACGAAGGTGGCGGTCAGCCACCACAGCAGCGCCACCGCGAGCAGCGCGGCGGAGGCCAGCAGCCCGAGGTTCAGGATCCGGTTGGTGCGGCGCCGCTCGGCCACCCCGACGAAGCCGACGCCCGCGAGCGTGACCGCCGCCACGATCACCACCACCAGCGGAAACGCGCTCGCGCCCCGGTAGTTCGCGGCCAGCGCGGCCGCCTGGCTGCGGCGCAGCTGGTCGGCGGCGGGCAGCAGGGTCGTACGCATCAGGGCGGACGCGGTGTTCAGCGTCTCCCGCGCGCTCGGCTGGCCGCCCTGCGCGCGGGCGCTCTCCACCAGCGCGGTGTAGCGGGGCAGCTGGCGGGCGAGCAGCTCGACGTCGGCGGCGTCGCGCCCGCCCGGCGGGAGCAGCCCGGCGGCGTGCACCAGCCGGGCGGCGGCCCTGGACACGTGGTCGTCGTAGCGCGCCCGAACCGCCGGGGCCTCGCCGCCGGAGCCACCGGAGCCGCCGGAGACGAAGCCGCTGGACGCCATCGCGTCGGCCTCGTTCAGCGAGCGGTACAGCTGGGCGGAGTCGGTGTTCAACGCCGCGACCCGGGTGCCGCCGGCGCCCAGCGCGTCGCGCCTGTCGAGCCCGGCCAGCAGGCTCACCATCGCCGTGGCCAGGCAGGCGACGACCAGCAGCGCGCCGACCCGCCACAGCCGGTCCGGGGTGGTGGTCCCCGAGGTGAGCGTCCGCCATCGGGGTGACACCGCCCGTTCCGGCGTGGCAGAGCGCCCATCGCGGGCAAGCGTCCGGGTCACCTGTACACCCCCGGGGTGAGGGTAAAGCGTGCGACTCGGATCATCCAACCGGCGCGGAGATCCGCTTCCGGTTGCACGAGCGGCCAATGCTCGCCACGATCGGGTGGGAGTATGTGCGCGAGCACACACGCCTGGGGGCCTGGATAGAGATGACCGGTCGGGACAGCGTCGACGCGCTGGACGACGAACTGGCGCGCCGATCCGACGAGGAAGGCCGCATCGGAGCCGCGCTGGTCGAGCTGGACGGCCATCGCGGGCGCGCGCTGCTCAGCGCCGGCGCGCTCGGCGGCGAGACCGCGCGGCGCTGGGCGCTGTGCGAGCCGGCCTGGGATGCGCTGTGGCAGGACTTCGACCGCTTCCGGACGGTGCTGGCCGAGGCCCGTGAGGTGCGCGCGGCGCGCTCCCGGCCGGGGCAGCGGGAGGTCGACGAGCTGCGCCGGCTGCTGCGGGGGCGGTCGGTGGAGGTGGCCCGGGTCGCGGTGGCGCTGCCGGACCGGCTGCGCACGCCGGTCGCCCAGCGCGTGGAGCAGATCTCCCTCGGCGAGCTGTCCGAGCGCATCGACGTGGAGTTCTACCAGGTCAGCACGCTCGTGCTGGACGTCGACCGGATCTACCAGGCGTTCCTCGACGAGTTCGGGCCGCTGGCCGAGAGGCTGCGGGCGGCCCGCGCGCTGGTCGACGACCTCGGCCTGCCCGCGCGCGACCCGACCGCGCTGCACGCCGCCAAGCTGACCGAGCGCAGCGACCAGCTCCAGCAGGAGGCCACCGCCGACCCGCTGTCGCTGGACCAGATCACGTCCAGGCCGGTGCACGCCGACCTCGGCACCCAGGTGGCCAAGCTGGAGGCCCGGCTCGCCGGCCTTGTCCAGGCGCGGGACGGCTGGCCGGACGCGCTGGCCGAGGTGACCGGCCGGCTGCGCGAGGTGGAGTCGCTGGGCAGGCGCGCCGACCAGGCCAGGGCGCGCGCCGTGGAGCTGATCGAGAACGCCGACATCGCCTCGCCGGCCGACCGGCTGTCGCCGCTGCGCGCCGAGCTGGCCGGGCTGCCCGAGGTGACCGGCTGGACGGCCCGCGCCGACCGGCTGCAGCGGCTGCGCGCGGCGCTGGACGCGGCCGCCGACGAGCTGCGGGCGTCCCACGACCTGGCCGCCGGCCTGGTGGAACGGCGAGCCGAGCTGCGCGGCCGCTACGAGGCGTACCGGGCCAAGGCCGTCCGGCTGGACCGCGCCGAGCACCCCCGGCTGCTGGAGCTGGACCAGCGGCTGCGCCAACTGCTGTGGACCCGCCCGTGCGACCTGGCCGAGGCCACCCGGGCGCTGGCCGACTACCAGCGGCTGGTCTCCGCGCCGGGGAGCCGGGGGTGACCGCCCCCGACGGCACGCCCTGCGCACGGACCGACTGCACGGGCACGCTGGAGGACGGCTACTGCGACGAGTGCGGCTACCCACCGGCGCCGCCGCCCGCCACCCGGGCGGCCGGAGACTCCGGACCCGCCACCGTCGCCTCCGGTTCGGGCTCCACCGGCAGCCGCCCGTCCCGCCGGACCTCGTCGCCGACCACCACCGGCCGGACCCGGTCGCGGCTGGGCGGCGGGCTGGTCGAGGTGCCCCCGGTGCCGCCGCGCGACCCGGCGGCCGCCGTGCTCGCCGACCCCCGGGTGGAGGAGAACAAGCGCTTCTGCGGCCGCACCGGCTGCGAGAAGCCCGTCGGGCGCAGCCGCGCCGGCATCCCCGGCCGGGAGGAGGGCTTCTGCCCGCACTGCGGCGCCGCCTACTCGTTCCGCCCGAAGCTGGCGCCCGGCGACCTGGTCGAGGGCCAGTACGAGGTGCAGGGCTGCCTGGCCCACGGCGGGCTCGGCTGGATCTACCTGGCGCTGGACCGGAAGGTGGAGAACCACCCGGTGGTGCTCAAGGGCCTGCTCAACTCCGGGGACCCGGACGCGCGCCGCGCCGCCCAGGCCGAGCTGCGGTTCCTCGCCCGCGTCAGCCACCCCAACATCGTGACCGTCCACAACTTCGCCACCCACCCCGACGAGCGCGGCACGCCGGTCGGCTACATCGTGATGGAGTACGTCGGCGGCGTCTCCCTCAAGCAGCTCCTGGAGCAGCGGCGCCGCCCCGACGGCGGGTGGGATCCGCTGCCGGCATCCCTGGTGATCGCCTACCTGCTGGAGATGCTGCCCGCGCTGGGCTACCTGCACGAGCAGGGCCTGGTCTACTGCGACTTCAAGCCGGAGAACGTGATCCAGTACGACCGGCAGCTCAAGCTGATCGACCTGGGCGCGGTGATCAGGACGGACGACCTGAAGAGCCCGGTGTACGGCACCGTCGGCTACCAGGCCCCGGAGATCGCGTCGGACGGGCCGTCGCCCGCCTCGGACCTGCACACGGTCGGGCGCAGCCTCGCCGTGCTGGCGCTGGGCATGCCGCCGACCACGGGTGGCCAGCCCACCCCGCTGCCCGACCCGTCCGGGCACCCGGTGCTGTCCGAGCACGAGTCGCTGGACCGGCTGCTGCGCCGCGCCACCGATCCGGACCCGCTGCGCCGGTTCGGGTCCTCCGACGAGATGTCCGACCAGCTCACCGGCGTGCTGCGGGAGGTGCTCGCCGCCGAGACCGGGCAGCCGCACCCGGGTCCGTCCACCCTGTTCGGGCCGATGCGCGGGGTGTTCGCCAGTGGCCTGCTCGGGTCGCCGGACCAACCCGGCCGGCCGGACCCCGCGCGGGTGGCCGAGCTGCTGCCGCTGCCGCTGGTGGACACCGGCGACCCGGCGGCCGGCCTGCTCGCCACCGCGGGCGCCGCCGGCCCCGACGAGGTGCACGCGCTGCTGGCCACCGGGCCACAGACCAGCCTGGAGCTGCGGCTGCGGCTGGTCAGGGCGTACCTGGAGGCCGCCAACCCGGACGCCGCCACGAAGACCCTGGACGAGCTGGCCGAGGAGCGGCTCGAGGACTGGCGGCTGGACTGGTGGCGGGCGGTCGCGGCGCTGGTCGCCGGCCGGCCCGCCGAGGCGGCGCGGCGGTTCGACGTCGTGTACAGCACGCTTCCCGGCGAGCCGGCGCCGAAGCTCGCGCTGGCCGCCGCCTCGGAGTGCTCGGACTCCGACCAGGTCGCCGCGCGCTACTACACGGTGCTCGCCCGCACCGACCCCGGCCTGGTGGACGCCTCCTTCGGGCTGGCCAGGGTGCGGCTGCGCGCCGGCGAGCGGGCGGCGGCGATCGAGGCGCTGGACGGCGTGCCGAGCGGTTCGAGCGAGTACACCACCGCCCAGCTCTCGGCGGTGCGGGTGCGGCTGCGGGACACCGGCATCGGCGCCGACGAGCTCTCGGCGGCCGCCGGCCGGCTCGACGGGCTGCCGCTCGACCCGGCGACCGAGCAGGACATCCGGGCGGCGCTGCTGGAGCGGGCGGTGACCGAGGCGGGCTCCAACGGCGGCACGCCCGCGAACGCGCCGGCGCTGTTCGGCTGCCGCTGGCGGGAACGGGACCTGCGGTTCGCGCTGGAGCGGTGCCTGCGGGCCGGCGCCCGGCTGACCCCGGACCGGACGCGGCGGGTCGCCATGGTGGACCGGGCGAACGCGGTTCATCCGCGCACCTGGACGTAGCGACGCCGTGACCCAGGCCACCACGACGTGTGGGCAGTGTGCGGGACCGGTGCTGGTCGGCGACCGGTTCTGCGAGGGCTGCGGCGCCGACCTGCGGGTGCGGCGCTCCGGCAGCACCTCGTCCGAGCCGGAGCAGCGCTGCCACGGCTGCGGGCACGTCCCCGGCCCGGACAGTGACGACGAGGGTTTCTGCCCGGACTGCGGGCTGCGCTACCGGGGCGGCAGCGACCGGGTCGAGATCGACCTGGACGTGCTGGCCGGGGTGAGCGATCGCGGGCACAGCCACCCGCACAACGAGGACGCCATCGCGCTCGGCTGCTACGCCGACGCCGGCACCGATCCCCGCATCGCGGCGGTGGTCTGTGACGGGGTGTCCTCCAGCCGCGCCCCCGAGCGCGCGTCGCAGGCCGCCGCCGAGGCCGCGCTGGACGTGCTGCTCGACAACTCCGAGACGGCGGCGGGCTCGGCCGAGCAGCGGGTCCGGGCGGCGGTGGCGGCCGGGGCACGGGCGGTCACGGCCGCCACACCCGATGCCCGCCCGGACGACGCGTCGTGCACCATCGTCGCGGCGGTGGTCGACCCGAGCGACCCCGCCCGCCCGGAGATCGCGGTGGCCTGGATCGGGGACAGCAGGGCCTACTGGCTGGCCGCGCCCGACGCGCCCGAGCCGTCCCGGCGGCTGACCACCGATCACTCCTGGGCCGCCCAGGTCGCCGACTCCACCGGCGAGGAGCCGCCCGAGGCGCCGTCGGGCCCGTTCGCGCACGTGCTCACCCGGTGGGTCGGCCCGGACGGCGCCGACGAACCGGACGTCACACTGCTGCGCCCGGCCGGCCCGGGCATCCTCCTGCTGTGCAGTGACGGGTTGTGGAACTACCTGCCGTCCGCCACCGACCTCGCCTCGGCGGCCCTCGCCGTCACCGGGTCCGAGCCAGGGCTCGCGCTGCGCCAGGCTCTGGCGTTGACGACCCTTGCGCTGGACGCCGGCGGCCACGACAACGTCACCGTCGCCGTCATCCCGATCACCCCGAGGAGCTCGACATGACAGAGGCACCGTCGTTCGCCGTCGAGGTCGACCTCAACCCCTACCTCGCCGCCGACGCCACCGACGTGGACGCCATCGTCACCATCACCGCCGAGGGCGGAGCCCGGCCGGGCACCGACTGCCTGGAAATACTGATCATCGACTGCTCCACGTCCATGACCGGCAGCAGGATCGCCGCCGCCCGGCACGCCACCTCGGTGGCGATCGGCGAGCTGCGCGACGGGGTGTCGTTCGCCGTCATCGCCGGCAACCAGGACGCCGAGCAGGTCTTCCCGCCCGGTGGTGGCACCGCCGTGGCCACCGAGGCGACCCGCACCGAGGCCTCGGCCGCCGTACAGGGCCTCACACCGTCCGGCGGCACGGCCATCGGCCGCTGGCTGACCATGGCCGGCACGATCGCGGACGCGCATCCGGACGCGATCAGGCACGCCATCCTGCTCACCGACGGCAAGAACGAGCACGAGACCGAGGCAGAGCTGCGGGCTGCCCTCGCCCGCGTGGAGGGACGGTTCGCCTGCGACTGCCGAGGCGTGGGCACCGACTGGCGGGTCGACGAGCTGCGCACCATCGCCTCGGCGCTGCTGGGCAGCGTGGACATCGTGGCCGACCCCGACGACCTGGCCGCCGACTTCGGCGCGGTCATGAACGCCGCGATGGGCAAGGCGGTGGCCGACATCGCGCTGCGGCTCTGGACGCCCCGGGACGCGACGGTCCGGTTCGTCAAGCAGGTGGCCCCCACCGTCGAGGACCTCACCGCCCGGCGCCACCGGCTCGACCCGCTGCGCGGCCAGTACCCGCTCGGCTCCTGGGGTGCGGAGTCCCGGGACTACCACCTGGGCATCCGGGTCGAGCCGGGCGCGGTCCGCGACGAGAAGCTCGCCGCCCGCGTCCAGGTCGTCCAGGCCGACTCCGACGAGGTCCTGGCCACCGGGAAAGCGGTGGTGACCTGGACGAACGACTCCGCCCTCTCCACCCGCATCAACCGCGCGGTGGCCAGCTACACCGGCCAGGCCGAGCTGGCCGACGCGATCCAGCAGGGCCTGGCCGCCCGCAAGGACGGCGACGAGCGCACCGCGACCGCGCGGCTCGGGCGGGCCGTCGCGCTGGCCGAGCAGTCCGGCAACACCGACACCGCCCGGCTGCTGGGCCGCGTCGTCGAGGTCGTGGACGCCCCGACGGGCACCGTGCGGCTGCGCAAGACCGTCAGCGCGGAGGACGAGATGACCCTGGACACCCGTTCCACCAAGACCGTCCGCGTGCGGCCGAAGGCGTGACGATGACCGTCAGCTGCGACGCCGGGCACCCGTCCGAGAGCGAGGACTACTGCGACGTCTGCGGGCGCCCGATCCAGGCCTCCCCCGCCGTGCCCGCCGCCCCGGAGCCCGCCGCCGAGCCCGCCGCGAACTGCGCACACTGCGGCGCCCCCCGCGACGGGCGGTTCTGCGAGGCGTGCGGGCACGACGCCACCGCCCCGGTCCCGCCGCCCGAGCCGGTTGACGACGGTGGGCCGTACTTCGCCGTCGTCCGCGCCGACAGGTCCTGGTACGAACACGTCAAGAGCCGCAACGGCCCGGACGTGGACACCGTCGCGTTCCCCGAGTACTGCCCCGACCGCCGCTTCGCCCTGACCGGCCAGCGGCTGGCCATCGGCCGGCGCAGCCGGACCCGGGGCACCGCCCCCGACATCGACCTCTCCGGCCCGCCGACGGACCCGGGCGTGTCCGCGCAACAGGCCCTCCTGATCGCCCGCCCCGACGGCGGCTGGGACATCGTGGACCTCGACTCCACCAACGGCACCGCCGTGGGCGACTCCCCCGAACCGATCCCTCCCGGCGTCCGCGTCCCCCTCTCCGACGGCGACCGCATCCGCCTAGGCGCCTGGACCACGATCACCATCACCACGTCACCGGGCTAGCTGAGTGGGGTCGGTGATCGTTCGTACGGCGCCGATGTCCGGATCTACGGATAGTCGGGCCAGGCGGTGCTGATCTCGTCGTCGGTGAGTGGGTGTAGTCCGGCGGTTGCCCGGTACTCGTTGACCCGTTGCGGGTCTTCGAGTGGCGCGAGTCCGTCCTTGCCGTTGAGGCAGAGGAACTGGGTGCCGTGGTGTTGGGGAAGGTGTTGGTGAATGGCGACGCGGTCCTGTAGGTAGGCGAGATTTCCGCGTTCGGCGTCGCCGGCTTCGACGGCGGCCCGGAGCAGTGCCAGCCACTGGCGCTGGAGCTCGGGTTTCGCGTCGGCGTGTTGCGCGAGTAGCCAGGCCGCGCGTGCCCCGGCTTGTCCGGCGAGCCGGATGCCTGGCCAGCCGTTCTCGGTGATCACGGTTTCCAGCCAGGCCGTGTTGTCGCGGTCGACTTCGCGTAGCCGCTTGATCTCGGCGTCGGTGGCCTCGCGGCCTTCCAGCGCGAACGAACGTGCTTGCTGATCGACCTCCTGTCGCCGGAGCAGTTCGTCGGTGAGGTCCGGTCGTGTAGCGACGACGTTGGTGAACGCGACGGTGTGGTCGGGTTGGTCGAGCCAGTAGCGGTGCACGCCGTCGCCGGTGACGGTGAGCCCGTAGCGGCCACGCCCGGGTCGGTCGAGGCGACGCCATTCGGTCACCGCGTACTCAACCGTCGGCCAGAGATGTCGCGGGCCGCCTTGGGTCACGGTCCGGTCCACGACCTCGACCCAGCAGCCGCCCTCGGCGTGCATCCACCAGGTGTCGGCGCCGTCGCGCCGGCCGCGTGAGGGTGGGCTGAGGGTGGGTTCGAGAATGCCGAGCAGGACCCGCAGACCGGGCTCGGCGAGTACTTCGGGGTCAAGGTCTGTGGTGGTGGTCTCGGCGGTGTCGAGGTCGGCGACGAACTCGAACCGGTGTGCGTCCCGGAGCGGGTTGTCCGGGTCGGGCCGAAGCCACATGAAGTGGCCGGCCTGGTCGAGCAGCCTGCCGGTAACCGTGCCGGGGTCGGTGTTGTCCAGCACAGCGAGGCTGCTGGACATCTCGCCGCGCAGGTCGGCGACGATTCGCCCGCCCGGGGCGAGCTGCGCGATCCACGCGGCCGGAATCTCGGGTACCGCGCAGGTGGCGATGATCCGATCGTAAGGCGCCTGGTCGGGCACACCGGCCGCGCCGTCACCCACCGCGAGAGTAGGTCGATAGCCGAGCGCGCCCAGTCGCTCGGCGGCGTCGGCGGCCAGCTCGGGGTGAAGCTCGATGCTGGCGACCTGGCGGTCGACGAGGCGATGGCACAGCAACGCGGCGTTGTAGCCGGTGGCGGTGCCGATCTCCAGCACCCGTGACCGGTCGGTGACGTTCAACATCTCCAGCATGCGCACCATCAGGCTGGGCATGGTTGACGAGCTGGTCGGCCACGCCCGGTCAGCTCCCGGCACGGCGGCCCGCTGGACAACCAGGCTGTCGTCGCTGTAGACCGCGCCCAACCACTCCCCGGCGTCGGCCGGGTCGGCGCCGTCGACGACCGAACCATCATCACGGAAGAACCTCGGCACGAACAGGTGCCGAGGAGTCTGCTCAACCGCCGCCCGCCACCCGGGGTCGGTGAGCGCACCGGCATCAGCAAGTTCCGAGGCGAGGGCCTTCGCCCGCCGGGGCCAGTCAGGAACACCGAGCGGCTCACTCACGTAGGTTCTCCAGTCAGTAGATCGGCCAGCGCGCCGGGAATGGGCAGCTTCGCCATGTGATGCAGCCACAACCACTGACCGGAGGGGTTGCACTCCAACATGACCCATTCCCCGCTCGGCCTGATCACGAAGTCGAACGCGCCGTAGTGCAGCCGAAACGCGCGCAGGTAGTCGAGCATCCCGGTCCGCACCTCGGCGGGCACCTCGATCGGTGAGTAGCGCAGCGCATCGTAGTCCGCGCGCCAGTCGATACGGGCGCGCGGCGAGTCGGCGTCGATCGCCACCGCGAGCACCTCGATTGCCGGAACCCATCGTTTCGTTACTTTTCCAATACGCGTTTCACTTGGTGACGATTCAGATTCGACTCACCTGGTTGGCCTAGTTGGGTGGAACCGCCCCGGAGCACATGGGCATTGGCCGATGCGCTCCGCGATCGAGCAGCGGTGATCCCGCGTCGGGCAACGGGCTTCGACGAGGAGCCTGGCGAAACCGGCACCGCGCGACACGATGAACCTGACGTAGCTGGTCTCGTCAGCCATGGTGGCTCCAGTCCAGCGCCACGGCGCGGCGTATCCGCCGGTCGTACTGGCGCGCCAGATGCCAGCGGGTGAGCGCCAGGACCGGCCCCGCCCGGTCGTCAGGGTCGGCCGCCAGCACCCGCCGACGAACGGCGGACGCGGGACGCAGTTCGACGTCGTCCGGGTCCGGGATGGCCGCAAGGCAGCGACGATGCAGCAGAATCGGACCGGGTATGAAGATCCCGGGAACCAGGTGCACACCGCACACAGCGAGCGGGTACGGGTCCTCGGGGTCATAGACGGCGTGGACGTGATAGTCGGTCATGTCCAGCAGCAGTGCGATGGTCAGCGTCTCTAGTGGAGCGGATGCGGCGCTTCGGCTGGCCCTACCCCTGAAGTCCCTAGTCACAGTGGGTAGTGCACCGTCTGGTGATGCCGCTGGGAAGGCCCGCCGCTATGGCTCCGACTGGTCCATACTATGGCTCAATGATCCACAGCGGGAGGATGGAACACCGTGGCCGCTGTTGATATCGAGGAACGGGTCAGGCAGGCCATCGGGGCACACATCAAGCAAGCGCGGGAGCGCCATAAGACGCCCCGGGGCCGGGTGTGGTCGCAAGCAAAGCTTGCTTATGTGCTCAGCCAAGCGAGCGGGTACACCACGACGGCCAACTACGTGTCGAAATGGGAACGGGGCGACCGCAAGCCTGGTTACGAGTGGGGGCCGGTCATCGAGCGCGTCTTGGGCCTGGACCTAGTCGCGATCGAGACCGCCGAGCGTGCCGCTCTTGACGTTCCGGACGATCCGCCGCCCGTCGTCGTACCGGAGCTAGGGTCCGATGATGTGAACCGCCGGCACATGCTGGGGCTCGGTGCGTTGACCGTGCTGGAGTCCACGCGCCGCGATCTGGCCCGAGTTGTCGAGGGCTCCGAGCGTGCGGACCTGGATGAGTGGGAGGCAGTCGCCGCCGAGTACGGGCACAGCTACCTGGTGACCCCGCCGGAGATCCTGATCCGGCAATTGGCGGCCGATCTACCCGCCGTGCGGGCACTCATCGACATAGGCCCCGGACGGCTGTGGGCCGGGTATTGCCGGGTGGCGTCCCAGCTAGCCGTCATCACCGCTCGTACCTGGTCGTCGCTGGACGAGTACCAGAAGGCGTGGCGGTGGTGGCGCACCGCGCGTGTGTTGGCTGACGCTTCTGGTGACCAGGCCGCGCGTGTGATGTGTCGGGGCGAAGAAGTCGTGATGGGCCTGTACGAGCACCGGCCCATTTCGGTCCTGCTCGACGTGGCCGCCGAAGCGGTGGAAATCGGCGGAGACACAGCGACCCGGGGCGCGGTGGGCTTGTGGGCGGGCATCGCCCAGGCCAACGCGACGATCGGACGCACCGGCGATGCGGTGCACGCGCTGGAGCGACTGGAGCGACTGACCGAGGCGCTCCCGTCATCGGTCACCGACGCATCGGACAGCGTGCACGGTTGGCCCGAGTACCGGACCCGTCACGCCCAGTCCTACGTCCACACCCAGCTTGGGGACACGGCGGCGGCAGGTGTCGCCCAGGATCAGGCCCTCGCGCTTTACCGTGATTCGCTGCCTGCGTCCCGCGCCCAGGTCGAGCTGCACCGCGCCCGCTGCCTCGTTCTCGACCGGGACCCGCGCGGAGGTCTGGCCAGGGCGGCCGAAGTTCTGGCCGCCCTGCCCGACGGGTTCCGGAACGACGCGGTCGTGTTGTCCGTGGCGCGGAAGGTGCTCGACGCGGTTCCACTGGCCATGCGCACCCACGGTGAGGCGCTCGCTCTGTCCGAAGCGTTGCGGTGCTGAGCTACACGGTTCCGTCCTCCCCCGTGGCCGTCGCCGACGAGCTGGCCGCGCTTTACGCCCGGGTGTTCGCCGAGCCGCCCTATCGGGAAGGCCCGGCGGACGTGCGGGTGTTCGTCAGGAACTACACCGAGGATGTCGCCCACCCGGGGTTCGGTGTGGTGGTTGCCCACGACGACGGCACGGCGGTCGGGTTCGGCTACGGCACCGCCAGACGGCCGGGTGAGTGGTGGCCGGGGTGCGACGCACCTCCGCCACCGGAGATCGTCGAGTGTCCAAGTTTCGCGGTCTACGAATGGGCCGTCGACAAACCGTATCGAGGTCGGGGGGTCGGTCGGGAGATCATGGTGCGTTTGCTTGCCGACCGCCCGGAACCGTGGGCCACTCTCGCGGTACACCCCCACGCCGATGCATACCGGATCTACATCCGGGCGGGCTGGCGGCAGGTTGGGATGTCCTACATCGCCGACAGGCCGGCGATGGCCGTGCTGATCAGACGGACGTCGTGAACCCGTCGCCTTAGGTGTCTGCGCGTATCAGCCGGGGCGCGCGTCGGCTCTCTTTGTGCCGAGGGGACCACCGACGGAGGAGGTCGTGATGTCCCAGCGGCTCGACGCGCAGATCGCCAACATTGGCACGCGGTTCCGCATTTTCCCGCAGCCCCGGTTCCTGAAGAAGGACGACGGGACCCCGCTGTTCCCGGAGCCGGAGGAGGTCACGATCTCGGTGCCTCCCGGCGAGATGCGGCCGGGGCCGGCGGACGGGCGGATGTTCGTCGTCGACGCGGTCGACAAGCTTCCCTACGGCCAGATGACCCAGCCGCCCTACCGCGGTGCATCCCCGCCACCGGTGCGGCCCGACGGCGAGGGCCATTTCGCCCATCTCGACCCGGACAGCCGGGAGTTCGCCGCCGCCACCATGTATGCCACGGTGCGGCGGGTGCTCGACATCTGGGAGGACTACTTCGAGCATCGCATCGACTGGCACTTCGAGTCCGACTTCTCGCGGCTGGAGATGATCCCGCTCATCGAGTGGGACAACGCGCAGTCCGGGTACGGCTTCCTGGAGTTCGGGTACGGGCGCACGCCCAGCGGGACGATCGACCACGCCAGGCCGTACTGCGAGAACTTCGACGTGCTCGCGCACGAGCTGGGGCACAGCATCATCTTCAGCGAGGTCGGGGTGCCGTCCAGCCCGCAGGACGAGGGCGTCGACTACGGCGGGATGCACGAGTCCAGCGGTGACCTGACGGCCATCGTGGCGCTGTTGCACTTCGAGACGTTCGTCAGGTACCTGCTGGAGTCCACCAAGGGCAACCTGTTGACGGTCAACGGGCTGGACAGGGTCGGCGAGCTGTCGGACAGCAGGCAGATCCGGGTGGCGTTCAACGCCAAGCGGATGTCGGACGTGGGGACCGAGCCGCACGAGCGCTCGCTCCCCCTGACCGGGGCGATCTTCGACACCATGGTCGAGGTGTTCCAGCAGGGGCTGGTCCAGCACGGGTTGATCACGGCCGACCTGCGCGACAGGTCCACCCAGCTGCCGGGCAGCGCCGCCGACCTGAAGAAGATCCAGGCCGACTTCACGGCGGCCTACCAGGGCCACGAGAAGGAGTTCGAGAAGGCGTTGCTCGACGCGCGCGACTACATCGGGCGGCTGCTCGCGGTCACCTGGGGGTCGCTGTCGCCGAACTTCCTGACCTACCACGACGTGCTGCGGGCGCTGGTGCGCGCGGACCGCGAGGTGACCGGCGGCGCGAACCAGCCGATCATCAGGGACTGCTTCGCCTGGCGGGAGATCGGGCCGGCGGCGTCGTCGCGGCTGCTGCGCCCGCACACGCTGCAGGACTGCGGCCTGCGCACCGCCCGGCCGGTCGACGACGCCACCCGGACGATCTGGAGGAAGCCGTGAACCGCTTCCAGCGGGTGCGCGAGATCCTCGACGAGGCGGTCGGCGGGGCGGGCGCGTCGGTCGGGTTCCACGGCGCGTTCTGGCGCAACACCACCCGTGACCGGTTCGTCGCGGCCAGGGTGTTCGGCCTCGGGCTGGTGATCGTCGGCGACGGCGCGGGCTCGAACCTGGTGCGCGCGCTGAAGGGGGAGGCCCCGTTCGGCGCCGACCTGCCCGAGCCGCCGGCGGGCGCACGGTTCAACCGGATGCCCTCGGGCCGCGAGCCGGTGCCGGCGGAGGCGATCGCCGAGGTCGAGCGGTGGATCGACGACGGGTGCCCGGACGACGCCCCTGCGCCGGCCTGGCGCCCGACGAACGCCCCCATCGCCAGCTCGCGCACCGACGACATCTGGTTCCTGGACGCGCGCGAGGGCTGGGCGGTGAACAGCAACGGCCAGATCCTGCACACCACCGACGGCTTCCAGACCTGGGAGCAGCAGTTCCAGGACCGGGTGTACCTGCGCTGCGTGGGGTTCGCCTCCGCGACCCGAGGCTGGGTCGGGACGCTCACCCCGGGCCGGCCGCTGTACGAGACGGCGGACGGCGGCGCGAGCTGGAACCTGGTCACCGGGCTTCCGGAGGGGGCGCCATCGGCTGTCTGCGGGCTGTCGGTGGTCAACGAGTCCGTGGCGTACGCCTCCGGCACGAACTACCCGGACCGGCCGGCGCGGATGATGCGCACGGTGGACGGCGGGGCGAGCTGGCAGGCCTGGGAGATGGGCGAGCACGCGACGCTGCTGGTCGACACCTACTTCACCGACACCGACCACGGCTGGGTGGTCGGCGGGCTGGCCACCGCGGCGAACCCGACGCGCGACGACGTGCACGCGGTGGTGCTGCGCACCGAGGACGGCGGCCGCACCTGGACCGACCGGGCGGCCCCGCTGCGCGACCAGCTCCCGCTCGGCGAGTGGGGATGGAAGATCCATTTCCTGGACGAGCGGGTCGGCTACGTCGCGCTGGAGAGCTTCACCCGCGCCGCCCTGCTCAAGACCACCGACGGCGGCGACACCTGGACCCGCATCGACGTCCACGACCCGCAGGGCAACGCGAACCTCGAAGGCGTCGGGTTCCTCGACGAGGACACCGGCTGGGTCGGGGGCTGGGGCTCGGAGACGTTCGAGGAAGGCTTCAGCAGCGCGACCGTCGACGGCGGCGCGACCTGGCGCAACGCCAACGAGGTGGGCCTGTTCATCAACCGGTTCCGGTTCTTCCGAGGCCCGCAGCCGATCGGGTACGCCTCGGGCCGCACCGTCTACCGGTACGCCGCCGAGCCGCCAGAAGCGGAGCCGAGGGCGGTCGCGCCGGGCCAGGAGCTGGTCCTGCTCGACGACAACGCCCCGCTGCGCACCGGGGTCCCGCTCGCGGTGGCGGTCGCGGTGCCCGAGGACGCCGCCCACCTCACCGTCGACATCTGGGACCGCTTCGGCGAACACGTGCGCGCGCTGGTGGACGAGAAGGAACCGGCGCCGGGCCGGCGCACCGTGCACTGGGACGCCACCGACACCGAGGGCCGCCCGGTTTCCGGCAGCTTCCTGCTCCGCGTCACCGTCGACGGCCGCTCCGAGAGCCAGATAGCCCACGTCACGCGCTGAACGGGAAATCCGTATCTAGCCACACACACCCGGTGCCCCTAGTATCTTCCCGTGTCGATCACCCTGGGCGCACTGGGCCTGTGCCTGATTCTGGCGGCGGTCGCCGTCATCTGGTTCCGTGCCCGGCTCACCGCCGCGACCGCCGACCACGGGGTCGCCGAGGACGACGTCCCGGTGGGCTGGGCCCGCCGCCGCGCGCAGGAGATGCACTCCGCCGCGCTGGTGCCGCCGGGTGACCCGAGGGTGGCCGAGCTGGCCCGCAAGGTGCGCGAGGACTACAAGCTCGGCGACGCCACCTGGGACACCCTGGCCTCCGACGTGCAACGCGAGCTGGAACGCGACGGCGAGGTCGGCGTCGAGACCGCCCGGTTCATCGTCACCTCGGCGCTCGCGGACTTCCGCTGGGAGCTGGACTTCCTGGAGAACTGGAACTCCGTGCCCGCCGAGGAGCGCGCCGAGACGCCGATCCGCTCGCGCCTGTTCCGGGTCATGCAGAGCACGCCGGCGAGCCCGTTCTCCACGCCGAGCGGGTTCCACCCGCTGATCCACCTGGCCGCCGCGCTCAAGATGCTCACCGCGCGCCCGGCACCCGACCTGCTGGAGACGCTCGAGGAGCTGCTCGAGTACTGGTTCGCCTACGGCGAGAGCGAGACCTCGCTGCGCCCGCACGACGCCCAGCTGCTGGAGACCCTGGTCGACTGCTACCGCTCGACGGTCGCCCTGGCCAGCCACCACGACGTCCCGAAGTTCCTCACCGAGCTGGCCGCACGCGACGCCTCGCCTCCCGACGAGTTCTCCCTGAGCTCCCTGGCCGCGCGAGCCCACACCGGGTAGCCGAACGCCCGGTCGTACTGTGAGGGCATGTCGCGTGTTATCAGGATCGCCACCCGCGCCAGCCCGATGGCGTTGCACCAGGCACAGCAGGTGGGCGACTCGCTGCGCGCCCTGGAAGCGTCCCTCGACACCGAGGTGATAAAGGTCACCACCGCGGGCGACAGGTGGATGGGAGACCTCGCCGAACTCGGCGGCAAGGGTGCCTTCATCAAACAGATCGACACCGAACTGCTGGAGCATCGGGCCGATCTGGCGGTGCACTGCCTCAAGGACATTCCCGGCGAAATACCGGTGCCCGAGGGCCTGGCCTTCGCCGGCTATCTCCGGCGTGACGACATTCACGATGCGGCCATCACGACCTCGGGCGCCCGATTGGCCGACCTCCCCGAAGGATCGGTCATCGGAACCAGTTCGGTACGCCGAACGGCGCAACTGCGCGTGCACTTTCCGCACCTGCGGGTCGCACCGGTGCGCGGCAACATCAACACCAGGCTGATGCGCCTCGACGAGGGCCATTTCGACGGCCTGGTCGCGGCGGTCGCCGGGATGCGCAGGGTCGGCCAGGCCGAGCGGATCACCGAGGTGCTCCCGCTGGAGACGATGTGCCCGCCGGTCGGTGCCGGGATCATCGCGCTGCAGTGCCGCGAGGGCGACGACTACCCGCTCGGGCTCGGCGGGCGGCTCAACCACGGCGAGACGGCCCGCCAGGCCGACGCGGAGCGGGCGATGCTGCACGCCCTGCAGGGCCACTGCAACTCACCGATCGCGGGCTACGCCACGACCGGCGCCTCCGGTGAGCTGACGCTGCGCGGCGAGGTGTTCTCCCCGGACGCGTCCCGCTGGGTGCGTGCGTGCCATTCGGGCGACCCGGACAACCCGCATGCACTGGGTTTCTTCGTCGGCGCCGACCTGCTCCGCCAGGGCGCCCGAACGATCATCGACGCCATCCCGCACTAATCTTCTCGGCAAGCGCGCCGAGGCCGTCCACCACGAACTCGAAACGGTCCCGGGGCACCTCCTCGACGCCACCCCCGGGGCCGAACTCCAGCGGCCGGCGAATATACGCCGCGCCCATACCGACCGCCCGCGCCGCGTCGAGATCGTACGCGTGAGAGGCCACCATCAACGCGTCCGAGGGATCGACCCGAAGAAGCGCGAGCGCGCGCTCGTACACCGAACTGTCGGGTTTGTACGCGCCGAATACCTCCGCCGAGAACACCGCGTCCCATTCCAGGCCGGCGTGGCGCGATATGTTCACCACGGCGGCGAGGTCCGCATTGGAAAGTGCCGCGACGAGGTGGTCTTCCCGCAGCCGCGCCAACCCGCGCGGCACGTCCGGCCACGGCCGCAGCCGCTCCCACCCGTCGGTCAGCACCTCGATCTCGGCGGGGGCCAGCTCGGGCCGTCCGGGCAGCCCGACCAGGGCGTCCCGGTACACCGACCGGACCGAATGCCACCGCCCCCGGCTCGCCAGGTCGTTCAGCTCGTCGCGGTAGCGGCGGCGCCAGTCGTCCACGACCTTCGACCAGGCCGCCCGGTCGACGCGCCCGCCCAGCACGGCCAACCCGTGGTCGACCAGGCTCGACCGGAAGTCCGTCAGGGTGCCCTGGACGTCGAAGAACAGCGCGCGCCACCGTGCCACCCTCACCAGCTCCCCGGGAGAACGAGCAGCCCCCACGCCAGGACGGGTGCGACCAGCATGAGCGTCAGGCCCCAGCGCATCAGCGACCGGAAGACGCCGTCCCTGGTCGACTCCCCGGCGTTGGCCACCGTGAGCGCGCCCATGGTGGAGTACGGCGAGCAGTCGACCACCGAGGTGGACACCGCGACCGCGACGACCAGGCCGACGGTGCCCACCTCCCCGCCGCCCAGGAACGGCGCCGCCATCGGCAGGACCGCCCCCAGGAACGCCGTGGTCGAGGCGAACGCCGACACGACGGCGCCGATCACGCAGACGAACAGCGCGGCCAGCAGCGGGGCGTTGATGCCCGCGATCCGCGCGCCCAGCCAGTCGATCGCGCCCATCCTCTGCAGCAGCGCGATGTAGGTGATGATGCCGCAGATGAGCAGCACCGTCCCCCACGCGATGTCGCCGGCCGCCGCCTTGCCGTCCTCGGGGTGGACAAGGCCGAGCACGGCGACCACCGTGATCGCCGCGAACCCCACGTCGAGGCCCGCGAGCAGGGCGCCCAGCACGAGCGTGAGGATCCCGCACAGGGTGAGCACCATGCGCGGTGTGAGCCGTTGCGCGGGCTTCACCACGGTCCGGGTCGCGCCACCGCCGCCCGCGCCGCCGCCCCCGGCCGGTTCGGGGTCGGGCACGCGCGGTGCAAACCCGCTGTACCGGACGTATGCCACCCCCGCGACGAGCAGGCACGCGGTGAACGTGCCGGCGAACAGCGCGAGCGGCGGCACCCGCCCGACCAGGCCGTTGACCACGATCCCGTAGATGCCCAGCGGCGAGAACCCGCCGGCCGTGGCGCCCTGGATCACCATCACGCCCGTCATGGCCTCGCTGATCCGGTACTGGCGCGCGAACTTCAGCGCGATCGGCACCATCACGGCCACCGCGGAGGGCGTGGCCGAGCCGATGGACGTCAGCGCGCACGGCACCAGGAACATCACCCACGGGATGAGCCCGATACGCCCCTGCACCATCCGCACCGCGGCGTCCACCAGCCAGTCGACGGTGCCGTTGCGGGTGGCCAGCGCGAACAGGTACGTCACGCCGACCAGGACGATGAGCATGGACGCGGGGAAGCCGGCCGCGATGTCGTCGGCGTTCGAGCCGTAGACGGTCAGGCCGACGACGAACGCGGCGCCCAGCGCCAGCGCGCCCATGTTGATCGGCCGGATCGTGCCCAGCAGGAAGACGGCGGCGAGAACCGCGAGCCCGACCGTGTGCCCCATGAATCCTCCTCGACCCGGTGACGCGACGATCAGCGTGGGGCGGCGCGGATCGATTCGTCCAACAGGGGCTCGCTACCCGACCGGTAGGTTCTGCCTATGAGTACAGGTGGATCGTGATGGACGCGCGCCAGCTCGAGTACTTCCTGGCGATCGTCGAGCACGACGGTTTCGGTCGCGCCGCGCGCACGCTGCACATCGCCCAGCCGTCGCTGTCCCAGGCCATCGCCGGCCTGGAGCGCGAGCTCGGCGTCCGGCTGTTCCACCGCATCGGCCGGGGCGTGGTGCTCAGCGACGCCGGCGCCGAGCTGATCGACCCGGCCCGCCAGGTGCTGCGCGACCTGCGCACGGCCCGGTCCACCATGGAGTCGCTGAAGGGCCTGCGGCGCGGGCGCGTCGAGCTGGTCACCATGCCCACCCCGGGCATCGAGCCGCTGGGCGCCCTGACCCGCGCCTTCACCCACCGCCACCCGGGCATGACGGTCAGCGCCGGGGCGGCGTTCACCGCGGACGAGGTGGTGGAGAAGGTTCGCCAGGGCGCCTGCGAGCTCGGCCTGGTCGGGGCCCCCGGGCCGCTGCGCGCGCCGGGCCTGGACGTGCTGCCGCTGGAGGACCAGGCGTTCGTCCTGGTCGGGCGGCCCGGGCCGGAGTTCCCCGACGGCGACCCGGTGCCCCGCGCGGCGCTGGCCGGGTCCCGGATGATCGTCTCCCCCGCCGGCAGCCTGATGCGCCAGGTCGTGGACGACATCCGGGCCGACGGCGCCGACCTGCACATCGTCGCCGAGGTGGCCCACCGCACCTCGATCCTGCCGCTGGTCATGCAGGGCGTCGGCCTGGCCGTGCTGCCTTCGGCGTGGGTGTCGCTGGCCCGCCGCGCCGGCGCGCGCGCCGTGCGCATCGACCCCCCGGCCCACCTGGACGTCGCACTGCTCAGCCGCTCCGCCCCGCTCACCCCCGCCGCCAGGGCGTTCCTCGCCACCGCCCGCGCCTACACCCCCGCCGACCACCTGTCCGAACCCGTGAGTGGCTAGGGGCGTCATAGCACCCCTAGCCACTCACGGCCTTTGAACAGGCTACATAGGAAACACCTATCAAAAGCATCGGCAGCGCATCTTGGACGCGCGGCGCCGCCGAGGGCTTCACTCGTGTCACCGCACCCCCAGGCCAAGGAGCCACGCCGATGTCAGCACCGCCCGCGCCGCGCACGTTCAGGATCGCCGCCATCCCCGCCGACGGCGTGGGCATCGAGGTGGTCGCCGCCGGGCGGGCGGTGCTCGACGCGCTCGCCGCCGGCTCGGACGGCGCGTTCGCGTTCGACTGGACCGAGCTGCCGTGGGGATGCGGCTACTACGAGCGGACCGGCCGGATGATGGACGAGGACGGCCTGGAGGTCCTGCGGGGGTTCGACGCGCTGTACTTCGGCGCCGTGGGGTGGCCGTCGGTCCCCGACCACGTGAGCCTCTGGGGGCTTCGGCTGAAGATCTGCCAGGGCTTCGACCAGTGGGCCAACGTCCGGCCGGTCCGGTTCCACCCGGGCGTCGAGTCCCCGCTGCGCAGGGCCGACGAGCACCCGCTGGACTGGGTGGTCGTCCGGGAGAACAGCGAGGGCGAGTACGCGGGCCTGGGCGGGCGCAACCTCTCCGCCCGGGGCCCCGGCAACGAGGTGGCCCTGCAGACCGCCCTGTTCACCGAGCGCGGCTGCGAACGGATCATGCGCTTCGCCTTCGACCTGGCCCGCACCCGCGCGGTCAAAAAGGTCTCCAGCGTCACCAAGAGCAACGCCCAGCAGTACGGCATGGTGCTGTGGGACGAGACGTTCGAGCGGGTCGCCCGGGACTACCCGGACGTGACGACCGAGAGCGTGCTGGTCGACGCCATGGCCGCCAAGTTCGTGCTCAGGCCCGAGGACCTGTCGGTGGTCGTCGCGTCGAACCTCAACGCCGACATCCTCTCCGACCTCGGCTCCGCCCTCGCCGGCAGCCTGGGCCTGGCCGCCAGCGCCAACCTCAACCCCGAGCGCCGCTTCCCCTCGATGTTCGAGCCCGTCCACGGGTCCGCGCCGGACATCGCCGGCCGGGGCGTCGCCAACCCGATCGGGGCCATCAGCAGCGCCGCGATGATGCTCGACCACCTCGGCCTGCCCGACCAGGCCGCACGCGTGCGCGCCGCCATCGAGGCCACCACCGGCGCGGGCGTGCTCACCGGCGACATCGGCGGCAAGGCGACCACCGACGAGGTCGTCGCCGCCGTCATCGAGAACCTCTGACCCCGGGTTGGTCAGTATTTCCACGTGGTGTCGGTGCTGCGGTACTGCTCGACGGGGATGGTGTCGAGGCCGGGCCGCATCCGCTCGGTGTAGAGGTAGCCATGGAGGTGATCGACCTCGTGTGCCACCAGGCGGGCGACGCCGCGTTCAAATCGGGTGATCTTCGTGGCACCGTCGACAGTGGTGTGTTTGACGTCGATGACGTGGGCACGAGGAACCTGGCCCCGTACGTCGAAGAAGGAAAGACAGCCTTCGTACTGTTCGTCGACTTCGCCGGCCTCTTCGATGATGGTCGGGTTGAACAGGGTGATCGCTTCGCCGTCGGGTGTCCGCACGATCGCGGCGGCTCGGTCGATGCCGATCTGGGGCGCGGCGAGGCCCATGCCTTTGCCGAAGGTGTGCGCCTTGGCGATGCGTTGGCCCACCGAGTTGAGCGCGGTGGCGACGCGGCGCGCGTCCTCGGCCTCCGCCGGCAGGTCAAACAGGCGCGCGACCCGCTGAAGTGCGGGATCGCCAGCTTGCACGATGCCCAGGGCCACCATCACCTCGCTCGGCCGCGGTGACGGCCCGGCCGAGGTGTCGGCGCGGCCGCGGAAGTCCCACTCAAGACGGTAGCGGGCATGCAGCGGCGGATCTTCGCATGACCAGGAGAACACATGCCTCCGGCCATTTTCCTCAACGGCTTCGGCACGCGTAATGGCGGTGGCGAACGGCATTGGCTGGGCGGTCATCGACATATGCAGGCCCCACGCCGAGGTAACGAGCTCGGCGGGGAAGTTCAGGCACACGGACAAGGTTCGCGTGGGCAGTCGGACCGCCCGCTGATACCAGTTTCCCCAGTGTTCCTCTCGTACCGTGTACTCGTACTCGATCCAGCACGTTTCGTTGGGATAAAGCGGGAAGTGGCTGTGCTCGCCGGAGAAGAGCAGCCACACTTCTTTGAACGCGGCCCGGTCGTGGTGGGCGGTCCAGTCCATCGGGTTGGTACGGCCCTGCCCGTGCCACGCGCGCAGCCCGATCTCATCCCAAGTAAGCGGGTTGTCGCTGTAGAGCTGGTTGGACCGTTGCGGATCGCCTGGAAACCTGTCGACCGAGATCCGGATGAGGTAGCGGGTGATCGGGTCGCTCCCGCGGTTGACCAGGCGTCGGCGCTGGGTCAGCCGATAGATGCCGGCGTCGTAGCGCAGGGTCGCGTCGTCGTGATCAACCACGAGCCCGTGCCCCGTACCGGGCTGCTCGGTCGACTCGGGTGGCAGCGCGGGGCGGGCGCGAGCGGGTCGATGTGCCTCGAAGTCCCGGAAGGCGGCCCGCAGGGCGCCACCGGCTCGCAGTGCGGCCTCGGCGTGCGCCGCGAAAGCCTCGGACGGCCGCTCCGCTCCCGATTCCACTTTGGACACGTAGGAGCGGTCGTAGCCCATCGCCTTGGCCAGGCTCATGCGGGAGTGACCGCGGACGTCTCGCCAGCGGCGCAGCTCGACGGCGAAGGCGTTCACCTCACCGGCCGCGCCCTGCCCGGTCGTAACGTCGGTGTCGGTCGCACGCTGCACTGCGGACCTCCCGGAGCCGTGAGTGGGCATGAACGCACCGTGAGCACGATCTCAGTCTAGAGACACACGGGCAGGTTGCGGTGTCCTCGATCTCCAACACACCGAGACGATGAATTACCGGGGCCGGCCCCAGTCGCCGAGGACCCGGCCCGATCGCGGGCCGGCCTCGGGTGACTCCGGAACTTTCCAGTTGATCCCAGAACTGCTGGGGGAGTCGCACAGTTGCCCGCACTCTGTGAACGCAGCGCGGCGGGCGGGCGCATCTCCCACCCGACGCCAGGTTGTCCGGCGAAGGAGGCGCAGTAATGAACGAGTTGGTGTTTCACCCTTCGTCACCTGGCGAAGACATTCAGACGCAGAGCTGTCTGGGGTCGGCGCGCCTGCGCGGAAACGGGCGCACGTGGGAGGAGGTGGACAGTGATGATCGAGTTGGTTGAGGTCGTCGAGATGGAGCGGAAAATGACCTTCAGCAGCGGCACCTGATCATGAAGAGAGACCCAATGTGGCGTCCACGCGTCAAGCCTGAGCACCGGCCCGTCCGGCACGGCACCGACCGGGTCCGGATCGGCGGCATCGTGCCGGGTATCGCCGCCGATATCCGGGATCCGGACGGGTGGGTGTGGGCATTGCTGGGACTGCTCGATGGGTCTCGGGTGGTGGACCAGGTCGTCGCCGATCTGGTCCACCGCTTCCCGACCCATCCTGCCGATGAGGTGCGTGAGGCGATCGTGGATCTGGATCGTGCGGGGTACCTGGAAGATGCCGCCGAGCCGGCGCCGACCGGGCTGAGTGCGGCGGAGCTGCTGCGTTATGAGCGTGGACTGGGGATGTGGCGGTGGATGGACCGGGCAGCGTGGTCCTCGAGTTGGAAGACGCAGTTGTTGCTGCGACGGTCACGGGTCGTGGTAATCGGTATCGGCGGGGTGGGCTGCACCGCCGCCCTGGATCTGGTGGCGTCGGGGATCGGGCGTCTGCATTGTGTGGAGCCGGATGTGGTGGAGCTGTCCAATTTGAATCGACAGATCCTCTTTACCGAGGGTGATCTGGGCCGGCCCAAGGTGCAGGCGGCGGTGCAACGGCTCAAGGAATACAACTCCGACATCCATATCACCGGTGAGCAGCACAGGGTCGACGGACCGGCGGCGATACGGGAACTGGCGGCAAGCTCCGATGTGCTCCTGCTGGCGGCCGATGAACCCCAGCACATTCGGTCCTGGGCCAACCAGGCGTGCTGGGCGACCGGGACAGCGTGGGTACACGGCGGCTACCACGGGCCGTTGGTCAATATCGGCGTGTACCGGCCGAGCGTCGGCGGGCCGTGCTACGACTGCGCCTACGCGGCGGAACGGGAACACATCGCCGCCCAACCGAAACGTACGTTCTGGACGGCGGATACCTCGCCGCCGCATGCGGCCAGCGCCGTGTCGGCCGGGATCGCGGGGCATCTGGCCGCGCACGCCGTGATGAGCCTGATCACCGGGGTTCCGGCATTGCGGGTCAACAGGCAGTTCGGCGTCAGCCTGGTCACGCTCCAGGACTGCTACGCACTCGGCCCGGACGCACCCCACCCGGGCTGCCCGACATGTGGCCCACATCGGGCTCGGCACCGGTGATGGTCCTCGCCGATGATGTGTCAATATCCACTGGCGCATCACGTCAGAATGGAGATCCCGGGGGTCGTCGAGGGGAACCGGGATATCGCGGTACGGAGCATGGAGCATGGATGAGCTGGAATGGGATGAGCTGAGCACGGTCGGCACGCTTGCCGATTTCGCCGCGTGCCTGCGTCGGCTGGTGCGAGACGCCGAAGGCCACGCCGGCCGGGCCATCGGCCGCGCGGGGCTGGCCAAGCGGATCGGGGTCTCGCTGAGCAGCCTCTATGCGTATCTCAACGGCACCACCCTGATTTCTGACGGCGCGCTGGCCAACCTGGTGCTCGAACTGAAGGTGAATGAGAGGGACGCGCGGCGTGCGCGCCAGGTCCGCAATAACCTGGCCGAACCGCACCCCGGCGTGGTGACCGTGCCGCAGGCGCTACCGCTGGACATCGCATCGTTCACCGGCCGGCTAGGGCATCTCGCCGAGCTGGATCGGCTGCTCGGCGCCACCCGCAAGAACGCCACCGTGGTGATCTCGGCGGTGTGCGGCATCGGTGGCATCGGCAAGACCGCGCTCGCCGTGCACTGGGCACACCGTCGCCGCGCGCGTTTCCCCGGCGGTTGCCTGTACCTCGACCTGCAGGGCTTCCACCCGGAGACGCCCCTGCCACCCGCCGGCGCGCTGGCGGCGTTGCTGCGCCGGCTCGGCGTCCCGGGCAACAGCATCCCGTACGGCCTTGACGAGCGGATCCAGCTCTACCAAACCTTGCTGGCCGGCAAGCGGACGATGATCGTGCTCGACAACGCATACTCCACCGAACAGGTCCGACCGCTGCTCCCGCCGGGCACCTCGGAGTGCTTCGTGGTGATCACCAGCCGGGATCGGCTCACCGGCCTCGTCACCACCCACGGCGCGCATCCGCTGCCGGTGGATGTGCTGTCCGAGGACGAGGCGCGGGCACTCCTGGAAGCCCGCATCGGCACTCGGCGCATGGCCGAGGACCCCGACGCGGTCGCCACGGTTCTCGCCGCATGTGGTGGGCTGCCGTTGGCGCTGAACATTGTCGCCAGCCGAGTGCAGATCAAAATTGACATGTCGCTGACGGAGTTGGCCGCCGAGCTACGCGACAAGATGACACGGTTGAGCGTGCTGGACGACAAAGACCCCGCCGCCAGCCTTCCCGCTGTGCTGTCCTGGTCGCTGCGCGCGCTGAGCGGTGAGCAGATTGGCGTGTTTGGGATGCTTGGAATCGCGCCCGGTCCCGACATCAGTGTTGCCGCCGCGTCCAGTCTCATCGGAATGCCCATTGTCGATACCCGCAGGGCGCTGGATGCGCTGGAGGAGCTCAGCCTCCTGCGAAGGAACCCCGGCGGCCGATACCGGATGCACGGCCTGGTCCGCATCTATGCCCGCGAGCTCGCGACCCGCAAGCTGACCGATGCCCAGCGGAAGGAAGCCCTACGCCGGGTAATCGACTTCTACCTCCACACCGCCTATGCCGGCGACCGTCTTCTCGATCCCAGCGCGGCGCTCATCAAACTTGCCCCGCCGGCTCCCCGTACAACTCATCCCGAGTTCTTTGAGGGACCCCAAGAGGCACTGCAGTGGTTCGAGTCCGAGTACTCCTGCCTCGCGGCCAGCCAAAAAATCGCACTCACGGAACACTGGAACGACCACACATGGCAACTTGCGTGGGCAATGGAGACCTTTCAGGAGATGCACGGACACTTTGAGGATCGAATCAGCGCCTGGCAAGCTGGCCTGGCCGGTGCCCACTGTACGACAAATCCTGTCGCGCATATCCGAGCCCACTGGCGCATTGGCGACGCCTACCGCTGGGAGCGCCCGGTCCCGGACGCCCTTGTTCACCTCAGTCATGCACTCAGGCTGGCCGAAGAGGCCGGCGACACCGTCGACCAGGCGCACATCTACCGGACTCTCGGTCAGCTGCGGGCCGATCGAGGAGAATATCGACAAGCCGTGACATATGCGATCCGATCCGCCCGGCTCTATCGAGACACGGGAATGTCGGTGTTGAAGGCGGTTGCATTAAATCATGCAGGCTGGGCGCTCGCGAACTTGGATCACCTCTCCCTGGCCCGAGCACTCTGCAGGGCCTCTCTCAACCTGCTGGGCGGCAACCCGGACCGCGCACGGGAAGCGAGCACATTGCACAGTCTCGGCTACATTTCTCATCATATCGGCGACTACGCCGAAGCGGTGTCCTTCTATCAGAAGGCCGTCGACATCAGGAACGATCTTGGTTACCGATACCTTCAAGCCGGTTCACTCGATGAGCTCGGCCACACCCACATGGCTCTCGACCAGCTCGATCGGGCTTGTGCCATCTGGACGCAGGCACTGAAGATCTATCGAGAACTGCAACGTGACGACAGGGCGGAACAGGTCCAACAGCAGTTGGGCACGCTTGGCCTACGAAAAGGATCAACGTAGTACTCGCCACCCGCCGCCGCCCCGCCCGGTGGTAGGCGCTCCACGCCCCGGTCGAGTCGTCCAGCGGCAACGACCGTGCGTCGATTCCAACCGTTCGCCGGATATTGAGTAATCGACTCGTTACCGTAGGTTCCACATGATTGAGGGCCGACGATGACGAAAGATCACGAACGGTTCAGCGACAGATGGCGTCGAGCCAGGGGATCGACCGGGGTCGATAACAAGCTGATTGGTTCGAGAGCCGAAGCGGTGGTGCAGGCCCGCTCGATCCAGCACGTGTCGATCGGCGCACCACCCGGCGGCGGGTCCAGGCGGCCGAGGCAGTTGCCCCGGGACGTCATGTTCTTCACCGATCGGGCCGATGAACTGGCCAAGCTGGACGTCCTGCTCGCCGACCGCGCGGGTGACGCCGGTGGGTCATCGGAGGTTGTGATCTCGGTGATCGCGGGGGCGGGTGGCATGGGCAAGACCTCGCTGGCGGTGCACTGGGCGCACCGAGTGCGCGACCGGTTCCCGGACGGGCAGCTGTACGTGAACCTGCGCGGCTACGGACCCAGCTCGCCGCTGACCCCAGCCCAGGCGCTGGAGCAGTTCCTGCGTGCGTTGGGCACCGCCGACGAGGCGATCCCCTCGGATGTCGAGGCGATGGCAAGCTCGTACCGGTCGCTGCTGGCCGACCGGTGGATGTTGATCGTGCTCGACAACGCCACCACCGCCGAGCAGGTCCGCCCGCTGCTGCCGAACACGCCCACCTGCCTGGTCATAGTGACCAGTCGTAGCCGGCTGTCCGGGCTGGTGGCCCGCGACGGGGCGCACCGGGTGAACCTCGACCAGCTTCCTCCCGCCGAAGCGGTCACCCTGCTGCAACACATCATCGGGGCGGCGCGGGCGGACACCGAACCTCAGGTCATCCGCGAGTTGGCGCATCGCTGCGCGGGCCTGCCGCTGGCGCTGCGGATCGCCGCCGAACGCGTCGCCGATCGGCCCCACCGCTCCCTCACCGACCTCGTGGCCGACCTTGCCGACGAACAGAATCGAATGGACATGCTGGCCGCCGACGATGACGACACAACCGCGGTACGCACGGTGTTCTCCTGGTCCTACCGCGCATTGCCCGTCGACACCGCGCGGGTGTTTCGGCTGCTCGGCCTGCACCCTGGTCCCACGATAAGCGCCCCCGCCGCGGCCGCACTCATCGACGCCACCACCAAGCAGGCCCTCCGTCACTTGGACGAGCTAACCGCCGTGCACCTGCTCACCGAGATCGGCCGGGACCGCTACCAGTTCCACGACCTCGTCCGCGACTACGCCGCCGAACAGACCAAGATCCACGAATCCGAACGCGACCGCACTACCATCCTCCGGCGCTCACTTTCCTGGTACCTGCACACCGCATACGCGGCCCAACGGCTCGTATACCCGCATGGCATTGAGCCGCCACCCGATCCACCCGAGGTCGACTGTCGTCCGTTGACGTTCGATTCCCGAAACGACGCCGTGCGCTGGTGCGATCAGGAGTACCCGAACCTCACCGCCGCGGTTCAATCCGCCGCCGAACACGGGCATCACGACCTCGCCGCGCAACTCCCACTCAGCTTCGTGAACTTCATGGACATGCGCGCTCGATGGGCGGACGTGCACACCATGTGCAGTACCGGAATCGCCAGTGCCCGGCAACCGCGGGACACACGGCGCGAGCTGTGGCTGTCGAGCTGGGCCGGCGACTCACGCCTCTTCACCGCGCGGTTCCACGAGGCGATCTCGTATTACCGCCACACACTTGAGCTCGCGCGCGTCAGCGCCGACCGGTTAGGCGAGGGCGGCGCCCTGCACCTCCTCGGAATGACCCTGAACAAGCTCCACCGGCTCGATGAGGCCGCCGACCACTGCGAGCGGGCACTCACGGTCTTTCAACAGATCGGCAACCAGCGTGGCGAGAGCCACACGCTGATCGAGCTGGGCGACATCCTCAGACAACAGCAGCGATTCGAGGAGGCCCTGCACCGCCTGCGGCAAGCGCTGGTCGCCGCCCAGCGAACCAGCAATCAGTTGGCGGAGGCCCTGTCTCGACGTGGATTGGGCTCGGTCTATTCAGATGCTGGCCAGTTCGACAACGCGGTCGAACAGTTCCGCGGATCCATCGCGATCAGTCGAGATCGCGATGACCACTTCAACACCGCCCGAACCCTCCAAGACCTGGGCGACGCGCTCAGCGACGCCGGCCGTGTCGACGAGGCGCACGAGTCCTGGCGGGAGGCGCTCGCGATCTTTGAGGTGGTCAACGCCCCCCAGGCCACCGAGCTCCGCGCTCGCCTGGGCTCACCACCACCTGGAGGTTCTCGGTCCCGGTGACCGAGAACGCCGAGAACCTCTAGGTCATCGCGGCTGGCCCGTAGCCAGGTCGATCACCCGCTCGGCGAGCAGGTCGAACGCCGCGATGTCGTCGCCGTGCGCGGTGTCCAGGGCCTCGCGGCGGTAGGTGTCGAACACGACGGCGTCGACGCCGAGCTCGGCCAGCTCGTGCACATCCGCCCGGATCTGGTCGAGCGAGCCGGTGCCGGCCGGGCGGTCGTCCCCGGGGACCGGCTCGGGCAGGATGCGCAGCCACAGCCGGGGCGCGTCAACCGGGGCCGGGCGGCCGACCTCCTCGGCGAGCCGGCGCAGCTCCCGCTGGCCGCGCCGCACCTCGGCGACCGTGGGGTGCAGCGGGTGCCAGGCCTCGCCGAACCTGGCCACCCGGCGCAGCGCCCTCGGGCTCGCACCGCCGACCCACATCGGGATGTGCGGCTCTCGGCGCGGCATGGGCGCGGTACGGACGTTGCGCAGCCGCACGAACTCGCCGTCGTACGACACCAGCTCGGACGTCCAGGCCGCCCTGATCACCTCCAGGTACTCGTCGGTGATCGCGCCCCGGCGGGAGTGGTCGCTTCCGAGCGCGGCGAACTCCTCGCGCGCCCAGCCGATCCCGACCCCGAGCACCAGCCGTCCGCCGCTGAGCTGGTCCAGGCTGGCCGCCATCCGGGCGGTCAGCAGCGGATGGCGGTACGGCGCGATCAGCACGGTGGTGCCCAGCTCCACGGTGCTGGTCGTGCCGGCCAGGTAGCTCAGGGTCACGAACGGGTCGTAGAACGGCGCCGGATAGGCCGCCGCCACATCCTCGGTGAGCACCACGTGGTCGGAGATCATCAGCAGGTCGAACCCGACCTCCTCGACGTAGCGGCCGCGTTCGGCCAGCGAGTCGGGGGTGGCCCCCGGGCCGTTGTTGATCAGGTTGATGCCGAACCTCACGGCGCTCCCTCTCGGTCAGGTGGACGGACAACCACAGTCGTACACGCCGCTGCCGAGGTACTTCAGCCCGGAGTCGACCAGCAGGGTGGCCACCGTCGCGTCCGGGCCGAGCCGCCGACCGACGCGGATGGCGCCGAGCACGTTCAGCCCGGAGGAGGTCCCGGTGAACAGCCCCTCCTCGCGGGCCAGGCGCCGGGCCATGGCTTCGGCCTCGGCGGTCGAGGCGGTGACGATGTCGTCGACCAGCTCGGGTTGCCACATCGGCGGGAGGTAGCCGATGCCGATGCCCTCGATGCGGTGGGCACCCTTCGGGCCGCCGCCGAGCACCGCGGACTCGGCCGGCTCCGCCGCGACGATCCGCACCCTCGGATCGTGCCGGCGCAGCACGGCGGCGACCCCGCGCAGCGACGCCGAGGTGCCGACGGCCTGCACGAACGCGTCCACCTCGGCGCCGCTCTGGCGCCAGATCTCCTCGCCCATCGGGTGGTAGCCGGCGATGCTGTCGGTGTTGGTCAGCTGGTCGGTCCAGTAGGCGCCCGGTTCCCGGCCGATCTGCCTGGCGGTCTCGATCATCCGCTCGATCAGCTCGCGGGTGATCAGCCCGCCCGGGCTGGGCAGGACCGTCAACCGCGCGCCGAAGGCGGCCATCTGGGCCAGCTTGTCCCGGCTGAACGCATCGGAGGTCACGATCCGCAGCCGGTATCCGCGCGCCGCCGCGACCAGCGCCAGCGAGGCTCCGGTGCTGCCCCCGGTGTACTCCACGATGGTGCCGCCTCGGCGCAGCCGGCCGTCGGCCTCGGCGCGCGCGACCATGGCCAGCGCCATCCGGTCCTTCATGCTCCCGGTGGGGTTCGCGCCCTCCAGCTTCACCACTATCCGCGCGCAGCCGGGCGGCACCACGCTGCGCAGGCGCACCAGCGGGGTGTCTCCGATCGCGTCCAGCACGCTCGTTCCGAGATCCATGCTCCGACCCTCGGGCCGCACGGCGGGGCGTTCCAGTTCAACTCTTGAACCGATAGCCTCGCGGCGTGGCCGGGTACGGGCAGTTCTGCGCGGTGGCACGGGCGTTGGACGTGCTCGGCGAGCGGTGGTCCCTGCTGGTCGTCCGGGAGTTGCTGCTCGGCGCGTCGACGTTCACCGACATCCGCCGTGGCCTGCCCCGCATCCCCCGCGCGACGCTGGCGTCGCGGCTACGCGGCCTGCGCCACGCCGGGGTCGTCGAGCCCACCGACGGCGGCTACCGCCTCACCGAGTCCGGTGCCGCGCTGGCCCCGGTGATCCGGGAGCTCGCGCGGTGGGCCGGCGCCAACGACCGCGCCGCGCTCACCGAGGACGACCTCGACACCGTCGCGCTCACCTGGGACATGCGCCGGCGCGTGGACCCGGCGGCGCTGCCCGCCCGGACGGTCGTGCTCGCCGTCGAGTTCACCGACCGGGCCGCGACGGACCGGCACTTCTGGCTGCACCTGTCGCGCACCGAGGTGAACCTGTGCCGCGAGGACACCGGAGCCCCGGTCGACGTGTGGTTCGCCGCGCCCACCCTGGCCGTCACCGAATGGTGGCTCGGGCGGCTGTCCTGGGCGCGGCTGGTCCGGCGGCCGGACGTCCGGATCCACGGCGACGCGGCTCTCATCGGCCGGATGCGCCACTGGTTCCTGCGCTACGTGTTCACCCCCGAGGCCCTGGAACGGGCACCTCGCCGGTAACCGGCTCGACACTACTTCAGTACTGAAGTAATCTGTCGTCGATTTACTTCAGTACTGAAGGACTTTGGATGATCGAGATCGAGTGGCTCACCGAGGACGAGCAGCGGGTGTACCGAGCGTTCTCCGCGATGAGCAGGGAGCTGTTCAACCACTTCGACTGCGACCTGAAGGCCGACGTGGGCATCCCGCGCACCTACTACGAGCTGCTGTTCGTGCTCGGCTCGGCACCGGAGGGCGGCATGCGGCTCACCGAGCTCGCCCACGCGACCAGGTCGAACCCGAGTCGGATCACCTATGCGGTGGCCCGCCTGGAGCGCGACGGGCTGCTGCGGCGCACCGCCAGCGCCACCGACGGGCGCGCCTGGCACGCCGAGCTGACCGAGGCCGGCGCCGCGACGCTCCAGGCGGCCGCCCGCCGGCACGCGCGCAGCGTGCGCGAGTACCTGCTGGACGAGCTGGGCGAGCGCCAGCGCGAGGAGCTGCGCCGCATCAGCACCAAGGTCCTGGCCCGTATCGAGCGGATCGAGCGGATCGACTAGCGGAGGTTCGACGTGGACGACACCGAACGCGGGGCGGACGCCCCGCCGCGCGCGGCCAGGCTGAGCTACCTCGGCGTGCTGATGGGCGTGTTCGTCATCGTGCTGGACACCACGGTGGTGAACGTGGCGATCCCGGGCATCCAGCGCGACCTGGGCACGACGGTCACCGCGATGGCCTGGGTGGTCAACGGCTACAACCTGATGTTCGCCGCGCTGCTGCTCACCACCGGCGCGCTGGCCGACCGCCTCGGCGGGCGCCGGGTGTTCGGCATCGGCCTGGTCGGGTTCGCGGTCGCCTCGCTGGCCTGCGGGCTGGCGCCGTCGCTGCCGGTGCTGGTGGCCGCCCGCGTCGCGCAGGGGGTCACGGCGGCGTTGATGTTGCCGACCGCGCTGTCGCTGGCCCGCCACCTGCACGCCGAACCGACCGCCCGGGCCCGCGCGCTGGGCCACTGGGCGGCGGTGGCCGGTGCCGCCACCGTGCTCGGCCCGCTGGTCGGCGGCGGCCTGGTGGACACGCTCGGCTGGCGCGTGATCTTCTTCCTGAACGTGCCGGTGGCCGTGCTGGCGTGGGCGCTGCTGGCGCGCGCGGGCGCCGAGACGCCGGTGCGCGGTGGGCGGTTCGACGTGCCCGGGCAGGCCCTCGGCATCGTCACGCTCGCCGCGCTGGCGATCGCGCTGACCGAGGCCGGCCACCGGGGCTGGCTCGCGCCGGTGGTGGTCGGCACGCTGCTCGCCGCCGCGCTGGCGGCCGCCGCGTTCGTCCGGGTGGAACGCCGGGCGCGTGCCCCGATGCTGCCGCCGGAGCTGCTCGGCCGGGGCCGGTTCGCCGCCGTCTCGATCGTGGGCCTGATCCTGAGCGTCGGCGTCTACGGTCAGCTGTTCGTACTGTCCCTGTACTTCCAGCAGCAGCGCGGCGAGGGCGCCTGGCAGACCGGCATGGCGCTGCTGCCGTTCGCCGCGGTGACGGTGGTGGGCCCGCTGCTGGCCGGGCGGCTCATCGGACGCGGCCTGACCCGCGCCACGCTGGTCGCCGGGCAGCTCGCCGGGCTCGCGGGCAGCGCGGTGCTGGCAGTGGCCCGGCCGGACACCCCGTACTGGGCGCTCGCGGTCGGGCTGGTGCTGCTCGGACTGTGCCAGTCCGCGTCACAGCCCACCGTGGCCGCCGCCGCGCTCCGGGCGGCCCCCGCCGCCCACACCGGCGTCGCGTCCGGCGTGCTGACCTCGGCCAGGCAGGTCGGCTCCGTGCTCGGCGTGGCCCTGCTCGGCGGCCTGGTCAGCGCGCAGGCGGAGTTCATGCCCAGGATGCACCTCGCGCTGCTCATCGTGGCGGGACTGTTCGCCGCGGGCGCCGCGCTGGCCGCCACCCTGCCCACGGGTCGTTAGCGTTACCTCGCGGGTAATCGACGGCGACCGTGGCGGCCGGTCAGGGTGGGGCGGTGACACGCAGCGACGAGGCCGCCGGGCCGGACATGTGGCGGGCCATGCTTGCCCTGTCGGCCGAGCTCTCCGGCGTGGAGATGATCCGGGCGCTGGTCGAAGGGCGCGTGCCGCACGGTGAGCACCACCGGCTGCTCGGCCTGCGCTACCGGGAGGCGGACCCCGGCCGGGTGGCCGTCGACTGGACGCCGCCGGCCGCGCTGGTCAACTTCGCCGGGAGCGGGGTGCACGGTGGATACATCGCGATGGCGTTCGACGACGTCTGCGGCTCGGCGTGCGCCAGCGCGGGCGAGCGGGCGTTCCCGGTGATCACGCTCAACCTGGACATCGACTTCCTGCGGCCGGTGCGGCCCGGCCGGCCGTACCGGCTGGACGCCGAGCTGGTGCACGGCGGCCGGCAACGCATGATCGTCAACGCCCGGGTCCTGGAACCGACCGACACGCTGGCCGCCCAGGCCACCGCGAGCATGATCGTCAATGCCCGTTCGTCTGATCGTTGAACAATTCTGTTAGACTCCGAATCACTCACGTTGAGTGAAATGGGTCCCACGTATCCGCGGGGGCGGCCATGGGGTCGTACGGGCTGTTGGCCTACCGGGCGCTGCCCGGCCGTACCAGCACGTCCGAGCGGGTGGCGCGCATCCTGCGGTCGCGGATCAGCGCCGGCGACTTCCCGCCGGGCACCCGGCTCGCCGAGGAAGAGATCATCGTGGCGCTGGGCGTCACCCGCGCCACGCTGCGGGAGGCGTTCCGGCTGCTCACCTACGAGCGGCTGCTGGTGCACCGGCCGAACGGGGGCATGTTCGTCCGCGTGCTGGGCGTGGCCGACGTGGTCGACCTGTACCGGCTGCGCAGGCTGGTGGAGTGCGCGACGGTGCGCGACGTCGAGGGCGCGCCACCCGACCTGACCCGGCTCGCCGACGCGGTGGAACGCGGACGGGCCGCGATCGACGCCCGGGACTGGCGCGGCCTGGCCACCGCGGACATCGTGTTCCACGAGGCCGTCGCCGAGCTGTCCGGCAGCGTGCGGGTCCGCGAGCTGATGCAGGCCGTGCTGGCCGAGCTCCGCCTGGTCTTCTCGGTGATGGAGAACCCCCGCCGGTTCCACGAGCCGTACCTGAACCGCAACCGCGAGATCCTGGCCGCCCTGCAGCGGGGCAGCGGCGCGCACGCAGCGAAGCTGCTCTCCAGCTACCTCGGCGACGCCGAGCGGCAGCTCGTGGAGGCCTGCGCGCCACGAACGGCCGTGTCGCGCACGTAGTTGGGCCGTCGCACACGGCGCGGGATGCGCGACGGGCCGGTTGCCCGCGCGGCGGCCGGTCAGGCCTGGACGACCCAGGAGCCGTCGGCGTCCTCGCGGACCGCCACCACCGGGTGCGAGGTCTCCGCCCAGCAGGTGCCGACCCGCGTCCAGCTCATCGGCGGGGTGATGTCGTGGTAGAAGTTGACCATCGCGCCGTGCTCCGACCAGCCGGAGCCGTCGGGGCGGCGCACCGCCCGGCGCAGCTCGGGCTCCTCGCCGTAGCGCACCACCGCGCGCACCGAGGCGCCCGGATCGAGATCCACGTCCGGCCGCCACCACGTGGCCCCGGCCGGCGGTTCGGTGCTCAGCCCGCACTCACAGGTGCCCGACGTCCGCGTCGACGTGCTCGGTCCGAGGCTTCGAACCAGCTCCACGGCAACCCCCGCATCCACAGTCTTATAGATGTACTTAGCAGGTTATGGGCCTGCCGAAGGGAGTGCGATGGCCCGAGGCACCCAAAGCTCCGGACCGTGTTGTACGTCATGTACAACGTGGCAGCTCGGGCCGGCGAGGGCACTGGCGTCGGTGTCCAGTTTCGCGCCACGGAAGTGACGGCGGGCGTCAGCTCACCCCTCAGGGGGTGTTCGACCGGGTGATCCGCCGCCGGCGGTGCGCGGCCATCCGGACCGGGGCGTCGGCCCACCCGTACCCGCCGTAGCCGCCGACGCGCTGGACGAGCAGGAAGAACACCCGCCCGCCCAGCAGCTCGGTGCTGGCCTGGAGGTACTCGCCGCCCCCGTTGCGGTCGTAGAGCACGCCGAGCTCGCGCATGGCCGCCAGCCGCCGGGGCTCCGGCGCGAACCGGGCGTCGAGGTCGTCGTAGTAGTTGTCCGGGATGGCGAGCAGCGGGGCGCCGAGTTCCCGGACCGCGCGGACGGTGGCGCACAGGTCGTCGGTGGCGAACGCGACGCACTGCGGGTCGGTGACGCCCGGCGCCCATTCCCCCCGGCGCAGCAGTGCGACGGACAGCGCGAGGCGCACCCGCCGCGCCTCGTCGGTGACCGCGCGGCTGCGCATCAGCCCGAACGGCGCGGCGAACTCCGCCTCCGGGTGCGCCCGCAGCCCGAGCACCGCGCCGTAGAACAGCGCGGCCTCGTCGAAGTAGTCGAACGGCTGGGTCAGGGCGATGTGGTCGATGCCGGTGATGCCCGCGCCGGCGCCCGCCGAGGCCCCGGTGGGTGGGAAGTCCGCGCGCCAGCCGGCCTCGGCGCTGGTCCGGCAGAAGAACACCGAGGTGCCGTCCGGGGCGGCCACGGCCGCGAGGTCGGCCTCGCCGGGACCCCGGGTGCGCGGCAGCACGGGCGCGCACAGCAGCTCCGCCCGGCGCGCGGAACCGGGCGGATCGGCCGACTCGACGGCCACCGCGCCGATCTCCGCCCGGTCCGGCCGGTCGGCGCTCGCGTTGAGCAGCACCCGCGCCTCGCCCTGTTCCCACAGCTCGACGGGCTTGCTCCGGTGCCGGCCGGTGCGGGCGAAGCCCAGTGCGGCGAGCAGCCCGGCGAACCGGGGTTGCGCAGCGTGGCCGACGCTCAGCTCGGCGAACGCGTGCCCGGACAGCTCGGGGGCCGGCGGCGCGCCGGGGCCGGTGGCCAGGTCGGGGCGGCGAGCGGCCACCGACTCGGTGAGCGCGAGCAGCGAGCGGCGGGCGTCCACGGCGGTGCGCACCGGGTCGGCCTGCCGGAACACGTCGTTGAAGACCTCCAGCGAGAGCGGTCCTTCGTAGCCGGCGGCGAGCACGGACTCGGTGAAGGTCACCAGGTCGAACGAGCCCTGGCCCGGGAACAGCCGGTGGTGGCGGCTCCACCGCAGCACGTCCATGGCCAGCCGGGGCGCGTCGGCGAGCTGCAGGAAGAACAGCTTCTCGGCCGGGATCGCGGCGATCGGGGCCGGGTCGTCGTCGCGGGAGAGGACGTGGAAGCTGTCCAGGCACAGCCCGAGCGCCGGGTGCCCGGCCCGCGCCACCACGTCCCAGGACCGCCGGTAGGTGTGCACCCACCGGCCCCAGGCCAGCGCCTCGTAGGCGACCCGGAGGCCTCGGGCGCCGGCCCGTTCGGCCAGCTCGCGCAGCTGCTCGGCCAGCCGGTTCAGGTCGGCCACCGCGTCCGGGGCCACCGAGGAGCAGACCAGCACGGTGTCCGCGCCCAGCTCGGCCATCAGGTCGAACTTGCGCTCGGCGCGGCGCAGGTTGGCCGCGTACCGGGTCGGGTCGGTGGAGTCGAAGTCCCGGAACGGCTGGTACAGCTCGATGCGCAGGCCCAGGTCCGCGCACCGCAAGCGCACCTCCGCCGGCGGCATCGGGGCCGCGACAAGGTCCGGCTCGAACACCTCGATCCCGTCGAACCCCGCGGTGGCCGCGGCGGCCAGCTTGTCCTCCAGCGTGCCGGACAGGCACACGGTAGCGATCGCGCACCTTTCACCGGGCACGGGAGGCCTCCTCGGCGAAGTGGCGCAGCATTCGGCACCGGTCCGGCGGGGTGCCGGTGAACAGCTCGAACGCGTCGGCCGCCTGGTGCACCGCCATCCGGCCGCCGTCCAGGGTCCGGCAGCCCCGCGCCCGGGCCGCGCGCAGCAGCTCGGTGCGCAGCGGGCGGTAGACCAGGTCGGCCACCCACAGCGGGGGGCGCAGCAGCTCGGGCCGCAGCGCGGTGCCGGGGGTGCCGGCCATGCCGGTCGGGGTGGCGTGCACCAAGCCGTCCGCGCCGTTCAGCCGTTCGCCAAGCTCGGCCCCGGCCTCGACGGCCCGCGCGGCACGCTCGCCGAACCGGCGCCGCAGCCGCCCGGCCAGCGCGCCCGCCCTGCCGTGATCCACGTCCACCACCTCCAGGTCGGACGTACCCGCCGCCAGCAGCGCGTATCCCGCCGCCGCGCCCGCCCCGCCGGCCCCGAGCAGCACCACGCGGCGCTGCGCGGCGCCGGCCAGCCCGGTGCGCACCGCCCGCGCGAAGCCGGTGACGTCCGTGTTGTGCCCCACCGCGCGGCCGCCGTCGAACACCACCGTGTTCACCGCGCCGACCGCCTCGGCGTCCGCCGACAACGAGTCCAGGTGCTCGACGACCAGCTGCTTGCAGGGGTGCGTGATGTTCAGCCCGCGATAACCCTCGGCCAGGGCGCGCACCAGTAGCCCGCCGACCCCGCGAGCCGGCACCCCCAGCACGTCCAGGTCCAGCAGCCGGTACCGGTACCGCAGGCCGAGCGCCGTCGCCTCCCGCTCGTGCAGCGACGGACTGAGCGACGGGCCGATCCCGCGCCCGACCAGGCCGACCAGGTACTCCGCCACGGCCACTCCAGCTTAATGTACGGACTAGTTAGTTATACCGGACGACACCGCGGCACGAAAGCCGCGCGCCCGACAACCCCTGGCACCCCGGCGGCCTACAGTCAGCGGGTCGGCACGTCACCCGGGGAGGAGCCGTGGCAGTACCCGCCGCCGAGCCGTCGGGGGCACCGCGCCAGCGCGACCCGGAGCGCACCCGGGCGGAGATCCTGGACGTGGCCACCTCGGAGTTCGCCGAGCAGGGCTACACCGGAGCCCGGGTGGACGAGATCGCCGCCAAGACGCGCACCACGAAGCGGATGATCTACTACTACTTCGGCAGCAAGGAGGGCCTCTACCTGGCGGTGCTGGAGCGGGCCTACGCCGGCATCCGCGCGCTGGAGCGGACCCTCGACGTCGAGCACCTGGAGCCGACCGCCGCGATCCGCCAGCTCGCCGAGCTCACCTTCGACCACCACGAGTCGCACCCGGAGTTCATCCGGCTGGTCAGCATCGAGAACATCCACCACGCCAAGCACCTGGCCCGCTCGCCCATCCTGTCCGGGCTGGCCGACCCCGCCGTGGACGTGCTCGCCCGCATCCTGCGCCGGGGCCGCGCCTCGGGGGTGTTCCGCGACGATGTGGACGCCCTGGACATCCACCTCGTGATCAGCGCCTTCTGCGTGTTCCGCACCGCCAACCGGCACACCTTCTCGGCGATCTTCCGTCGCGACCCGCTGGATCCGGACCGCCGCGAGCACTACCGGCGACTGGTCGGCGACCTGGTGGTGGACCACCTCACCGCGCGCCGGCCGAGCTGAATCCGTCGCGCGGGGTTGACACCGCCGGCCCGGGGCCTCACGATGCGTTCGCCGCGTATGTAACTAACTAGTTCATACATTAGGGAGGCCAACGGTGACCTCGGACGGCAGCGTCACTCCATCACCCCCCACCGCCCCGGCCACCACCACCTCGGGTGAGCCGCGCAAGGCGGCCGCCGCCGCGTGGATCGGCAGCGCCCTGGAGTACTACGACTTCTTCATCTACGGCACCGCCGCCGCGCTGGTCTTCGGCAAGGTGTTCTTCCCGTCCTCCTCGCCCGCGACCGGCACGCTGCTCGCGCTGGCCAGCTTCGGCGTCGGCTACGTGGCGCGCCCGGTCAGCGCGGTGTTCGTCGGCCACATCGGCGACCGGCTCGGCCGCAAGACGGTGCTGGTCGCCACCCTGCTGCTGATGGGTGTCAGCACCTTCCTGGTCGGCTGCCTGCCGACGTACGGCCAGGTCGGCGTGCTCGCGCCCGCGCTGCTGGTGGCGCTGCGGCTGCTGCAGGGGCTGTCCGCGGCGGGCGAGCAGGCCGGCGCGAACTCGATGAGCCTGGAGCACGCCCCCGAGCACCGCCGGGCCTACTTCACCAGCTTCACCCTCAGCGGCACGCAGGCCGGGCAGATCCTGGCCACCGCCGTGTTCCTGCCGGTCGCGCTGCTGCCGGAGCCCGCGCTGCTGTCGTGGGGCTGGCGGCTGCCGTTCTGGCTCAGCGCGCTGGTCGTCGTCACCGGTTTCGTGATCCGCCGAACGCTGGCCGAGACACCGGTCTTCCAGCGCGAGAGCGCGACCGACAGCGTCGCCAGGCTGCCGGTCGCGGAGCTGCTCCGGGACCACTGGGCCGGGGTGCTGCGGGTGGTGGTGGCCGCCATGGTCGCCTCGGTGAGCACGATCTTCAGCGTGTGGGCGCTGTCCTACGCGGTCAACACCGCGCGGCTGGCCAGCTCGGCGATGCTCTGGGTCGGCGTGCTGGCCAACGCCGTGGCGCTGCTCGCGATCCCGCTGCTGGCCGGCCTCGCCGACCGGGTCGGGCGCAGGCCGGTGTTCATCGCGGGCGCGCTGGGCAGCGGGGCGCTGGTGTTCGGGTACCTGTGGTCGATCTCGGCCGGCAGCTATCCCCTGGTCCTCGCGGTGGGCATCCTGCTGTCCGGCGTCGTCTACAGCGCGGCCAACGGCGTCTGGCCCGCCTTCTACGCCGAGATGTTCCCGGCCAGGGTGCGCCTGTCCGGGCTCGCCATCGGCACCCAGCTCGGGTTCGCGATCGGCGGCTTCGCGCCGACGGTCGCGAGCGTGCTGGCCGGCCCCGGCGCCGGCGGCTGGGTCCCGGTTGCGATCTTCACCGCGGCGCTCTGCCTGGCCTCGGCGCTCGCGGCCGGCACCGCGCGGGAGACCTTCCGGGTGCCGACCCACCAGCTGGGCGCTCAGCGCGCCGCCGGCCTGCTCTCGTGAAGGGCACCGGCCGGCAGGCCGACCTCGTGCTCGACGGTCTCCCAGCCGAGGTCGCCGATGTCGTCGTAGATCGTGTCGGTCTTCCGCATGGACAGCTGGACCAGGATGCCGTCGAAGAGGACGAGGATCCGGTGCGCGCTCACGGCCGGGTCGGCCAGCTCGAAGACGCCCTCGGCGATGCCCCTGGCCAGCAGGTCGCGCAACAGCTCCTGGTCCGCGCGCATCTGCCGGTCGACCTCGGCGGCCAGGCCCTGGCGTCTCGGCGCGGCGATCCACGCGCTCATCCAGAGCCGGGCCACGGTGGGGCGGCGCGGGTGCCGCATGCCGCGCAGCAGGTAGGCGCGCAGGGCCGGTAGCGGCTCCAGCGGGGCGGTCTCGCGCCGGCACTCGTCGCGCTCCTCGTCCGCGAAGTGGCGGAACGCCGCGATGATCAGCTCTTCGGTGGTCGCGAAGTAGTGGTGCACCAGCCCGGACGTGACGCCCATCGCGGCGGCCACATCGCGCGAGGTCACCCTGTCCAGGCCGATCGCCTCGGCGAGCTCGATGGCCGTGTCGACGATCTCCTGCCGGCGCTCCCCCGGCTGCCTGCGGCTGCGTCCTCCGGCCATCCCGCCAGCATATTGACGGTCACGGCCCGTTGACATGCACCCAGGCCCTCGTATTGACTATGTGCTCAACAGCTTGTTGACCATCTGCTCAATAGAGGAGTCGACGATGCCTCCACGCGTTCGGCAGGAGCCCGCGGCCGGGGCTCGGGCCGTCGACGAGTTCGGCAGGATCGAGAGCCGGGGGATCGACCACATCCCGGAGGCGGACCGGCACGGACGGCCGCGCGAGCTGTTCGCGGTGTGGCTGGCGTCCAACACCACGTACCTCTACATCCTGCTCGGCGGCGCGCTGGTCGTGCTGGGGCTCTCGCCGGCGCAGGCGTTCGGCGTGCTCCTGCTCGGCAACCTGTTCTGGGCGCTGGTGGGGACGCTGGCGATCAGCGGCCCGGCCTCCGGCACGCCGGGCTCGATCGTCACCCGCGCGATGTACGGGGTGCGGGGGAACCGGGTGGTCGGGGCGGGCATCAACTGGCTGACCTGTATCGCGTACGAGGGCCTCAACCTGGCCGTGGGATCGCTGGCCGGTTTCGCGCTGGTCGAGTCCGCGGGGGTGCATGCCACGGTTGCGGTGAAGGTTATGGTCGCGGCGGCGATCGGGTTGGCGACTTTCGCGCTCAGTCTTTACGGACACGCGACGATCGTGCGTTTCAGTTCCTTCTTCACGGTCGCGCTCGGCGGGTGTGTGCTGGTTCTCGGCGGTTTTGTAGTGACGCGGGCCTCCGCGCAGCCGGCCGGTTTCACGCCGTTGCACGGGACAGCGCTGTGGGTGGCGGTGTTCACCGGTTTCACGCTGATCGCGGCGGCGCCGCTGTCCTGGGGAAACGGCGCGGACTACGCCCGTTACCTGCCGGCGGACTGTTCGAGGTGGCGGGTTGCATTGTTCACCGCGGGCGGCGGCTGGCTGGCCGCGATGGTGCTCGGCGGAATCGGGATCCTGGCCGGAACGGTGGTCGACATGACCGACCCGCAGGAAACGATGCGCGCGATCCTGCCGCCCTGGTTCTACACGGTTTTCCTGCTCGCGCTGGTGTGCGGCTCGATCACGAACAACGTGCTCACCACGTATTCGTCCGGATTGTGTCTACAGTCGCTCGGAGTGGGGGCGAGCCGGGCGCGGACGGTGGTCATCGACGCGGTGCTGGGTGGCGCGCTGTGCGCCTATGCGCTGGCCGCGTCCACGTTCCTGGGCACGATGAGCGACCTGCTCGCGCTCACCGTGACCTTCCTGGGACCGTTGCTGGCGATCTACGCCACGGACATCGCGTTGCGGCGCAACCGCTACGACGGGCCGGCGCTGCACGACGAACGCCCCGGCGGCCCGTTCTGGTACCGCAACGGGGTCAACTGGGCCGGCACGTCCGCGCTCCTCGCCGGCACCGCGGCGGCGGCGCTGTGCGTCAACACCAAGGTGTTCACCGGCCCGGTCGCCTCCGCCCTGGCCGGCGCGGACGTCTGCACGATCGCCGGGCCGCTGGTGGCGGTGGTCGTCTACGTGCTCGCCGGCAGGCGCCGAGTGGTGACCGCCCGGTGAGCGCGCGGTCCCTGCCCGTCGCCGAGGAGTGGTTCCGCGCGGTCCGGGTCGACGACGCGATCACCGTGATCGACGAACCGCACGTGCACCCGTTCCTGCGGGCCAACATCTGGCACATCCGGGGCAGTACCGGCGACGTGGTCATCGACTGCGGGCTCGGCGTGGTTCCGCTGCGGCCGGCGTTCCCCGAGCTGCTCGGCGGCGACCCGACGCTGCTGCTGACCCACGCGCACCTGGACCACATGGGCTCCGCGCACGAGTTCGACAGCCGCTGGGCGCACCCGCTCGAGCCGGTGGCGGCGCCGCTTCCGGGCACGCTCGACGCGAGGGCGCTGGCCGCGACCCTCGGCATGGGACCGGTGACCGACCCGTCGATGCCCGAGCTGTTCATCGACGCCGTGCCGTTCGAGTCCTACCGACCCGGCGACTACCGGCTGCGCCCGGCCGCCGCCACCCGGGCGCTTTCCGACGGCATGCGCATCGATCTTGGTGACCGGGCGCTGTCCGTGCTCCACCTGCCCGGCCACACCCCCGGCAGCGTCGCGTTCTACGACGAACAGAACGCGGCGCTGTTCTCCGGCGACGTGATCTATGACGACGAGCTGCTCGACGAGCTGGAGGGCTCGAGCGTGCCCGACTACCTGTCGAGCCTGGCCCGGCTGCGCGAGCTGCCCATCGACACCGTCCACCCCGGCCACGGCCCGAGCTTCGACGGCGGCCGGTTGCACGAGCTCATCGACGCCTACACCCGAGGAAAATGACCATGCCGCTGCTCGACGCGGGCCAGAGCCTGCTCCTCGTGATCGACGCGCAGCCTGGGTTCTATACGACCCAGGAAGGATTCGACAGCGTGCTGTTCGACGCCACCCTCGCGCGCATTTCCTGGGTCGCCGGGGTGGCCGCTTCGTTGAACGTCCCCGCCGTGGTCACCGAGGAGGACGCCGCCCGCAACGGCCCCACCGCGCCGTCCGTCGTGGACCGGCTCCCGGACGCCACGCCGGTGTTCGCCAAGGTGGCCTTCGCCGTACCGGACAACCCCGAGATCCTGGACGCCGTGAGCGGGTCAGGGAGGACCACGGCCGTGCTCGTCGGTTTGGAGACGGACGTGTGCGTCGCGCACTCGGCCCTGCGCCTGCGGGATATGGGCTGGCGGGTGGTGGCCGTCGACGACGCCGTCTATTCGCCCGCGCGGGCGCACCACAACGGCCTGCGACGGATGGCCGCCAGCGGTGTCGAGCTGTTGTCCGCGAAGGAGCTGTTCTACGACTGGCTGCGATCGTTCCCCCGGTCCCGCGAGTTCCACCGCGACCACCCGGCCCTCACGCCCCCACCGCCGGGGATCGTGCTCTGATCCTGTGCCGCCCGGCCCAGCGTGTCAGCAGGCATCTGCCAACACCCCGAACGGTGCAATCGCCAGCCGTTACTTCGCTATGGTTGGCCAACATGGAGCCGCGCCCCACCTATCGAGTGCTGTCAATCCGCACCATGGCGCTGGCAGCCCTAGCGATAGCCGCAATTGGAGCGGGTGCCGCCACCTGGCTACTGATCGCCTATGGGCAAGGCACCGAAGCTGACAGAAATCAGCTGGAAGCGATCAAGACAGCCGGCACGATCGTACTCGGCGGTGGTGGAGCCGGCGCGTTGTGGCTAGCCGCCCGCCGGCAACGTACCAGCGAAATCGCGCTACGACAGAAAGACCTCGACCAAGCACTGCAGGAACGCATCGCTCAAGCAGCCGACCGAGATGCGCTCGAACGGCGGGTCACCGACTTGTACAGCAAAGCCGCTGACCAACTTGGTTCAGATACGGCACCGGTAAGGCTTGCGGGCATGTATGCACTGGAACGCCTCGCACAGAACAACCCGGACCAACGACAGACTATCGTCAACTTGCTGTGCGCGTACCTTCGCATGCCGTACAAGACGCCAGATTCCAGCAATAGAACGAGAGCATCATCCGCCACCACTCGCACCCAAGCCGCCCACGAAGAGCCTCCGCACGGCATCCAGAGCGACAGCCAGATAGACGCACAGCAGCGTGAGCGCGAACAAGCCGCACAGGAACTACAAGTTCGACTGACCGCGCAACGAATACTCGCAATACATCTACACCCCGGAGACGATCCATACAATCCGCTCAGCACTTTCTGGGCTGGCGTAGGTCTCGATCTCGCGGGAGCCACCCTCGTCAATCTCGACTTCACAGGCTGCCACCTAGCGGTCGCCCGGTTCAGCGAGGCTCGATTCATTGGCGAAACGTTGTTCAGCGAAGCACAGTTCACCACGCGTGCTCAATTCGGTGGAGCCCACTTCCGTAGTATCGCCCGGTTCAACGAGGCTCGGTTCACTGGAGATGCCCAGTTCAGTGGCACACAGTTCACCCGAGGCGCCCTGTTTGACGGGACATACTTCACCGGAGGTGCCGTATTCATAGGGACATGGTTCCACAGAGGTGCCTTGTTCGACGAATCTCGGTTCAACGGCACCGTTCGGTTCGCCCGAGCAAAGTTCGTCAAGGGCGCCCGGTTCAACGGTGCACGCATACGGGTCGACACAAAAGGATCCCTCACGCGAGACCTACCCCGCGGCTACGCGATACAAATACCGGCCCGCTCCGAGGAAGGCAGTCTTTCTGACGCGGACGAGCAGTGGGGCCACCTGGTTCACGACAACAACACCGAAAACTCCAAAGATACCCAGCTGGATTCCAGGGTGTAGGCATTCTCAACAGCCTGCTGTGCCCGCTCGGCGCGGCCGAGATGTCCGCCGGCACGCTGCGCTACCTGCTCTGGGTCCCCGCCCTGCTCAGCGCGCCCGCCCGAGCTGCTGGTGCGCAACGAACCCGAGACCAGCCTGGACCCTGGCCTGCCCTGCGCCGTACATTCGTGGAGGTGCCCGCCAACGCCACGTCGCTCTCGGTGGCCATACCGCCGACAAAGTGGTGCCCTGGTTCGTACATTTGTGACAGTTCCTCACTAACGCCACCTCACTCGATGGCGGTTTCGTTAGATTGACGACCCTCAGCGAAACCATCGACAAGACGAGATCGGAACAATGCATAAGGGGCGAGCGTGGTTACGACCATCTTGGAAGCGCTAGGTCGATAAGCTGGGGCGTCCGTGCCGGGCATGTCACCGGCGACATGTAAGACCGACAAGGCTATCGAAGCCGCAACCATCACTGGGCGAGCGACTCTCAACGCCGCAAGACCACGGCGCACGCCCATCTCAAAGTTGCGGGCGTGGGCCTCATCGGCATACTGATCGCAGCCATGGTCATGCTGAACAAGAACGCTCCAGCGGCTCCAGCGGCGCCGGCGGTGGCCACGCGCGGCTGGATCGTGACCACGTATTTGGGATGCTGACCACGGGTCGGCTAGTTCTTGGCCAGTCGGGGCAGCAGGGCGGCCGCGACGGTGACCATGAAAGCGGCCGAGAGCACCAGGACGGCCAGGTCGAGGGCGTAGCGGGCGGGGGTGCCCACGAGCAGGCCGCGCAGCGCCTCCACCTGGTAGCTCAGCGGGTTGACGTGGTTGATCGCCTGGAGCCAGCGGGGCATCAGCTCGACGGGGTAGAGCGCGTTGGAGGCGAAGAACAGCGGCATGGTGATGGCCTGGCCGATGCCCATCAGGCGGTCGCGGGACAGCACCAGGCCGGCGATCGTGATCGACAGGCAGCAGAAGAACGCCGAGCCGAGCATCAGCACGACGACGACGCCGAGCAGCCGGTGCGGCGCGAGCTGCAGGTGCACGCCGAGCAGCGCCGCGATCAGCAGCACCGCGAACGCCTGCACCACCGCGCGGATCCCGGAGGCGAACGCCTTGGCGGCGACCAGCGCGACCCTCGGCGTCGGGGTGACCATCAGCTTGGCCAGCACGCCGGCGTCGCGCTCCCAGATGATCTGGATGCCGTAGAAGATCGCGATGAACAGCGCGGACTGGGCCAGGATGCCCGGCGCGAGGAAGTCCAGGTACGGGGTGTCGCCGGTCGGGATGGCCCGGATCCGGGTGAAGACCTGGCCGAACACCAGCAGCCACAGGGTGGGCTGCACGGCGCGGGTGACCAGCTCGGTGCGGTCGTGGCGCAGCCGCTGCAGCTCGACCAGGCACATGGTGGCCACCCGGGACGCCGAGGTGCGCAGCGCGCGCAGCGGGCCGGGGTCGGGCGGGATGTCGGTGATCACGAGACCCTCCGGGCGGTGCGGCGGGTGGCGCGGACGTCGCGCAGGTCGCCCCGGTCGTCGAGGCGGTCGCCGGTGTGGGCGCGGAACACGTCGTCGAGGGTGGCGGTCGGGCCGAGGGCGCCGCGCAGTTCGGCGGGGGTGCCGAGGGCGCGGATCCGGCCTCGGTGCATGAGCGCCACCCGGTCGCAGCGGTGGTCGGCCTCCTGCATCAGGTGGGTGGTGACCAGCACGGTCATCGCGGTGGTGGCCTTGATGTGCTCGATGCGGGTCCACACGCCGTCGCGGGCCACCGGGTCGAGACCGACGGTGGGTTCGTCCAGCACCAGCAGGCGGGGAGCGCTGATCAGGGCCTGCGCGAGCTCCAGGCGGCGCACCATGCCGCCGGAGTAGTTCTTGGCGGGGCGGTCGGCGACGTCGGTGAGGTCCATGGCCGCGAGCGCCTCGGCCACCCGCTCGGCGCGCTGGCGCCGGGGGACGTCGAAGAGGCGGGCGAACAGGCCCACGTTCTCCCGGCCGGTCAGGGTGGCGTCCACGGACAGCTGCTGGGGCACGTACCCGATCAGCCGCCGCACCGCCGTGCGCCGCCGCGCAACGTCCACGCCGAACACCTCGATCGCGCCCGGCGGCGCGGGCAGCAGCGTGGTGATCATCCGGATGGTGGTGGTCTTGCCGGCACCGTTCGGGCCGAGCAGCCCGAACACCTCGCCCCGGCGCACCTCCAGGTCCAGGCCGTCCACCGCGACGGTGTCCCCGAAGCGCTGGTACAGCCCGACGCAGCGCACGGCGGTCTGCGTCTGTTGAGCGGTCTCCTGAGCGCTCACCGTTCCTCCTCCAGTTCGGCCAGCAGCCTTCGCAGCGCGGGCAGCGCCGCCCGCACGGCGGCCCGGTCGTCGGCGGGCAGCCGGTCCAGCGCGGCACCGACCAGCTCGGACCGGGCGGCGCGCCAGGCGGCCAGCCGGCTCGCCGCCGCGTCGGTGAGCACCAGCCGGACGGCCCTTCGGTCGGCCGGGTCCACCTCCCTGTCCAACAGCCCGCGCGCGACCAGCTGGTTGACCAGCGTGCTCACCGAGTTCCCGGCCAGGCGCAGGGCGCGGGCGGCGGCGGCCACCCCGGTGCCCGGCTCGGTCTCGACGAACCGCAGCAGCTCCAGCTGGGCGCCCGAGAGCGCCGGGCCGGGCACCGTGCCGCGCAACCGCCGCCGGACCACCCGGCGCAGCGCGGCCACCCCGCCCATCAGCTCCTCGGCAAGGCGCAGGGACGCCATCACGCCGATCAGATTACCTCTGCGAAAGAGCTTTTCTAAAGCGTCCGAACGGGCCGTGATCGCGGCGTACGGTGAGGCGGTCGCCCGGAACGTACGAAGCGAGGTGCCAGGGACCGTGGGTAGTGCGCCGGGCCGACGGGTGGGCGCGGCGCCGCTGGTGCTGAGCCTGCTGCTGATGGCGGCGAACCTGCGGGTGAGCCTGACCAGCCTGGGCCCGCTGCTGGACGGGGTGTCCGCCGACCTGGGGCTGAGCTCGACGGTGGCGGGGGTGCTGAGCGCGGCGCCGCTGCTGGCGTTCGCCGCCTTCTCGCCGCTCGCGCCGCCGCTGGCCAGGCGGATCGGCATCGAGCGCGCGCTGCTGGCCGCGCTGCTCGCGCTGGCCGCCGGGATCGCGCTGCGGTCGGTGCCGGGGGTGGCCGCGCTGTTCGTCGGCACCGCCGTGCTCGGGGTGGCCATCGCGGTCGCCAACGTGCTCACCCCGGCGCTGGTCAAGCGCGACTTTGCGGGCTCGGTCGGCGGGTTGACCAGCGGCTACGTGACGGTGATGGGGACGGTGGCGGCGTTGGGCTCGGCGCTGGTAGTGCCGGTGAGCCACCGGGCGCCCGGCGGTTGGCGCACGGCGCTGGGCATGTGGCTGGTGCTGGCCCTGCTCGCGGCCGGGATGTGGGGCGCTACCTGGATGCGGCGGCCTTCGGGCGGACCCCTGCCCGAGCGGCGGCCGGGGCGGCACGCGCGGCTGCCGTGGCGGGCCTGGCTGGCCTGGGCGGTCACCCTGTTCATGGGGTTGCAGTCGTTCGGCTTCTACGTGGTGATCGCCTGGGTGCCCAGCGTGCTGCGCGGCAACGGGGTGGCGGAGCGGGCGGCCGGGTGGCAGCTGGGCTACCTGCAGGTCGTCGGCGTGCTCGCCAGCCTGGGCACCCCACTGGTGATGCGCCGGGTGCGTGACCAGCGGCTGCTCGCCGTGGGCGGCTCGCTGGCCTCGCTGCTGGGATACCTGAGCCTGCTGGTCACGCCGGGCTGGCCGCTGGTCTCGGTGACCCTGCTCGGCATCGGCAGCGGTGTCACCATCGTGCTGGCGCTGGCGTTCATGGGGCTGCGCACGGCCGATGCGCCCACGGCGGCCGCGCTGTCCGCGATGGCGCAGTCCATCGGCTACCTGATCGCGGCCGTCGGCCCCGTCCTGTTCGGGCTGCTGCACTCGGTCACCTTGAGCTGGACAGCGCCCATCCTGCTGCTGTCGGCGACGGCGGTGGTGCAGGCGGGCGTGGGCCTCCTCGCCGGCCGGGGCTCGCTCCCGCCGGCCGGCGACGTCGACCTGACGCGCGCCCGGGCGCCTGGCGGCGCCGAGAGGTAGTGGGGAAGCTGGGGTGGAGCCGGGGTGGAGCTGGCTACACCATCAATCGTGGCGCGCGCGGGATGGTGTGGGTGATCTTGTGGCCATACTGTCCGCGTCATGCAGTCTGGACAGGTTCCAACCTGGGCGGCGACCGGGAGCGATGGTGGCTGACGTCGACCTTCGGTTGTTGCGGTACTTCGTGGCGGTCGCCGAGGAACGAAACTTCACCCGCGCGGCGGAACGGCTGTTGATGACCCAGGGGGCGCTGTCCCGGGCGGTCCGTTCCCTGGAGGCGGTGGTGGGTACCCCGCTGCTGGTGCGCGGGTATCGGGAGATCACCCCGACCGAGGCCGGCCAGGTGCTGCTGCGCCAGGCCCGCAACCTGGACGAACAGGCGGCCGAGGCGATCCGGCTGGCCCGCCGCGCCGGGACGCCGAGGCCGCGGCTGAGGGTCATCGCGCCCGGGTGCGACGTGTCGGTGCTGGAGAGGCTGGTCACCTCGTACCACCAGACCGACCCCGAGGTCTCCGCCGAGGCGCTCATCGTCGACCAGCGCGAGCAGGGCGACCAGCTCCGGGAGGGGATCGCGGACGTCGGGCTGATCCGCGAGCCGTTCGACGAGCGCGGGCTGGACAGCGACGAGCTCTTCTCCGAGCCCCGGGTCGTGCTGCTGCCCGACCACCATCCGCTCGCGGCCCGCAGCGGGCTGGAGCTGGCGCAGCTGCGCGGCCTGGCGGTGATCCGGCCCGGCGGCGGGCGCGAGGACTGGTTCCTGCTGTGGCCGCCCGAGCAGGTCGCCTCGGAGCGGTGGAGTCAGGGCCCGATCATCAGCGACAGCTCGCAGATCCGCGCGCTGGTGCGGTTGAACCAGGCCATCGCGTTCGTGCCCGAGTCGATCAGCTTCGCGTTCGCCGGGAACGGGGTGCGCGCGGTGCGCGTGCTGGACTGCCCGCCCTCGACGCTGCGGATCGCCTGGCGCCAGGGCAGCACCTCCCCCACCGTCGCCGCGCTGGTCCTGCACGCCACGTTGAACCTGAGCAACGCCGGCGAGGCGAACGACCTGGGCGCGCTGCACGCCGCGCTCTGACCCGGGGCCTGGGCGCGCCGCCTGCCCTCCCGAGGGCCACGCGGAGTGACCGGCCGGACTCCCGCTCCGCTCCGGCCCGCTCCGTCCGCACCGCCCCGCACCCCCCGCACCGCTCCGCACGCCCCGTTCCGCACCACTCCGTCCGCTCCGCCACTCCCGCCCTACCCGCCTGCTCCGCCCGCCTGCTCCGCCCGCCCTGCTCCGCCCGCCCCGCACCGCTCCGTCCGCACCGCTCCGTCCGCACCGCACGCCCCGCACCGCTCCATCCGCTCCGCCCCGCACCCCCCCGCACCGCTCCGTCCGCACCGCCCCGCACGCCCCGCACCGCTCCGTCCGCACCGCCCGCACGCCCCGCGCCGCCCCGCCCCGCCCTGCCCTGCTCCGCTCGCTTCAGTAGAACGATCTATCTATTGCTAGAACGATCTATCTACCCGGCCATTAGAACGATCTATTTTCGTTCGTTGAGGGGCACCAGTCCGCTTTCGATCACGGAGATACCGGGGCTGACGTCCTCCTCGGCACCCCCGCTCCCGCACGCCTCAGGCGCCCAGGAAGGCCAGCACGGCGAGCACCCGGCGGTGTCCGGCGTCCGAGTCGGGCAGGTCGAGCTTGGCGAAGATGCCGCCGATGTGCTTGTGCACGGTGCTGTCGCTGACCACCAGCAGGTTCGCGATCGCGGAGTTCGAGTGACCCTCGGCCATCAGCGCGAGCACCTCCCGCTCGCGAACGGTCAACCGGTCCAGCACATCGTCCCCCTGCCGGCGAGTGAGCAACTGAGAGACGACCTCAGGATCGATCGCGGTGCCCCCGGCCGCCACCCGCCGCAGCGAGTCGAGAAAATCCGCCACCCTCCCGACCCGCTCCTTGAGCAGATAACCAACCCCGCCCTGACCCCCCGCGAGCAAATCGGTGGCATAGCTCTCCTCGACGTGAGCGGACAGCACGAGCACCGCCAGGCCGGGCACCCGCCGACGCGCCTCGACCGCCGCCCGCAGCCCCTCGTCGCGATGCGTCGGCGGCATCCGGACGTCGACCACCGCGATGTCGGGCCGGTCGGCCTGCACCGCCTCCAGCAGCGCGGCCGGGTTGTCCACCGCGGAGGTGACCTCCATCCCCTCGGCGCGCAGCAGATGCGCGAGGCCCTCCCGGAGCAGGGCGTCGTCCTCGGCGATCACTATGCGCACGGGTCACTCTCCGGTCGGGATGCACACCCGCAGCACGGTCGGGCCGCCCGGCGGGCTGTGCAGGTCCATGGTGCCGTCCAGGGCGGAGACCCGGCGGCGGATCCCCACCAGCCCGCTGCCCTGCTCCTCGTCGGCGCCGCCGTGGCCGTCGTCGTCGACCTGGAGCACCAGCCAGTCGCCCTCCACGAACAGCCGCACCGTCACCTGCCGGGCGCCGCTGTGCTTGGCGGTGTTGGTGAGCGCCTCGGCCAGCGCGAAGTAGGCGGCCGCCGCGACCGGGCCGGGCAGCCTGGGCAGCGGCCCGATGTCCACCCGGCAGGGCAGCGTGCTGTGGTTCGCCAGCCCGGCCACCGCGTCGGCGAGGCCGCGGTCGGCCAGCACCGGCGGGTAGATGCCCCGGACCACCCCGCGCAGCTCGGCGAGCGCGTCGACGGCGGCGTTCTGCGCGGTGAGCATCAGCGGCAGCGCGCTGGCCGGGTCGCGGCGCAGCGCCCGCTCGGCCATCCCGAGGTGCATCACGACCGCGACCAGCCGGTTCTGCGTGCCGTCGTGCAGGTCACGCTCGATCCGCTGCAGCTCCCTGTCGTTCGCGTCCACCACCGCCGCCCGGGTGGCCATCACGTCGGCCAGCCGCTGGACCAGCGACGTCTTCGGCGGCGCCAGCCGCGAGGCGTTCACGTGCAGGTACCAGTGCGCCAGCGGCGGGACCACCAGCGGGCCGATCGCGGCGTAGCCGGCGGCGATGAGCAGCGTCAGCCCGGCCTGCGGCCAGGAGGTCACCGGGGTGTTGATCGTGGACACCAGGTTCGGCACCAGCGGCCAGATCATCGCAATGATCACGTTCTGCACGGCGCCGAGCGGCGAGCTGATCGCGACGGCGCCGGCCATGGTGCCCACCACGGCGTGCAGCGACAGCCAGACGACGTCGCGGCGCAGCCCGGGGTCGGTGAGCAGCTCCCGGGGGGAGCGGCCGGCGCTCGGCGGCGGGTTCGGGATCGGGAAGCCGAGGTAGCGCCCGGTGCGGCGCCGTTCGGTGGTGGCCAGCGCGCGGACCAGCCGGGCCACCTTGGGCAGCAGCGGCAGCGTCACCACCAGCACGACGGTGGCGACCAGCGCGACCAGCACGACCAGCGCCGCGACCCCGGTGGACGTGCCGTCCACCAGGTACCGGAAGTTGCGCAGATGCCGCTGGTACCGCCCCCGGTCCGCGAGTGCATCGGTCACGTCGGTCTGCTTTCTGGCGCGTGGTAAGCCAATCCTTACCAGAATGCACACGGTGCGTCGTATGCAGAGGGTCGTTCCGGCCCACCCTCACGCCAGAATCGTGAACAACCCTCAATTACTTGAGCCGCGTCCGCTGGCTCCAGATACAACGGCCGGGAGCTTCCCGCCGCCGACGGCACACGAGCTTACGCCGCACGCCGGGCGCGGCCGCATTCAGCTCAGTGCGCGACACCTTCGCCCAGGTAGGCCGCCTGGACCCGAGGGTCGCCGAGCAGGTCGGCGCCGGTTCCGGCCAGCGTGGTGCGCCCCAGGTCGATGACGTAGGCGTAGTCGGACAGCGCCAGCGCGGCCAGCGCGTTCTGCTCCACCAGCAGCACGGTGGTGCCCTCGGCACGCAGTTCGCGGATGGTGTCGAAGATCTTGTTCGTCATGATCGGCGCCAGCCCCATGGAGGGCTCGTCGAGCATCAGCAGCTTCGGGCGCGACATCAGCGCGCGGCCTATCGCGAGCATCTGCTGCTCGCCGCCGGAGAACAGCCCGGCCTTGGTGTCCCGCCGCTCGCCGAGCACCGGGAACAGCGTGTAGACCTTGTCCAGGTCGGCCAGCACGGCGTGCTCGTCGCGGCGGGTGTGCGCGCCGAGGCGCAGGTTCTCCTCGACGGTCATCCGGGCGAACACCCGCCGCCCCTCGGGGCTGTGCGCCACGCCCCGGGACAGGATCTCGTGCGCGGGCAGCCGGTGCAGCGGTTCGCCGTCGAAGATCACCTCACCGGACGCGGGCGTGACCAGCCCGGAGATGGAGCGCAGCGTGGTGGTCTTGCCGGCGCCGTTGCTCCCGATCAGGCTGACGATCTGGCCGCGCCCCACCGAGAACGTCACCCCGCGCACCGCCCGGATCGCGCCGTAGGCGACGGTCAGCTCGCGCACTTCGAGCAGGCTCATCGCTGTGACACCCGCCTCGCTCCGCTCGGCACGATGGGCATTCGCGATGGTCTGCTGGGCTCGTTGCGTTGTGGGCTCATGCCCGGCCCCCATGTATCAGAGCGTCGACGTCGGAGGGCGGGGCGCCGAGGTAGGCCTCGATCACCCTGGGGTCGCCCTGGACCTCGTCGGCGCCGCCCTCGACGAGCACCGCGCCCTGGACCAGCACCAGCACCCTGTCACACAGCGAGAAGATGAACTTGGTGTCGTGCTCGATGACCACCACCGCGATGCCCTGCTCGCGGATGGCCAGGATCAGCCGCCGGGTGTTCTCCGTCTCGGCCGCGTTCATGCCGGCCGTGGGCTCGTCGAGCAGGAGTACGGACGGATCGGTGGCCAGCGCCCTGGCGATCTCCAGGCGCCGCTGGTCACCGTAGGAGAGGTTGTTGGCCAGCTCGTCGGACACAGTGGTGAGCCCGACGAACTCCAGCAGCTGTGACGCCCGGTTCGCCGCCTCGGCCTCGCTGCGGCGGAACCCGCGACCGTGCAGCAGCGAGGACAGCACCCCCTGGCGCATCCGCACGTGCCGGCCCACCAGCACGTTCTCCTGGACGGTCATGGTCGGGAAGAGCCTGATGTTCTGGAACGTCCGGGCCACGCCGCTCTCGGTGACCCTGGCCGAGTCGCGCGGCAGCGCCCGCCCGCGCAGCGTGACGGCCCCGGCGGTGGGCGTGTACAGGCCGGTCAGGCAGTTGAACAGGGTGGTCTTGCCGGCGCCGTTGGGCCCGATCAGCCCGAGCACCTCGCGCTCGGCCAGCCCGAAGGACACCTCGCGCAGCGCGGCCAGGCCCCCGAACTCCATCGTCACCCGGGACGCCCGCAGCAGCGTCGGCGCGGACGGGCGGGCGGTGGGCAGCCGTACGGTCGGCGGGTCGATCACGATCCGGCCGCCTTCGCCGTGGATGTCTCGACGAACTCCGCCCGCCGATGCCGGTCGGGCACCAGCCCCTGCGGCCGCATCCTCATGATCAGGATCAGCGCGATGCCGAACAGCAGCAGCCGGTAGTCGGAGAACTCCCGCAGCTTCTCGGGCAGCACGAACAGGATCGACGCGCCGAGCACCGCGCCCGGGATCGTGCCCATGCCGCCGAGGATCACCGCCGCCAGCAACGTCACCGACTCCAGGAACCGAAAGCTCTCGTAGGACACGGTCGCGGTCTTGTGCGCGAAGAACGCGCCGGCGAACCCCGCGAGCATGGCGCCCAGCAGGAAGGCCAGGATCTTGATCGGTCCGGTCCGGATGCCCATGGCCCTGGCGGCGTCCTCGTCCTCCCTGATCGCGATCCAGGCGCGCCCCAGCTTCGAGTTCTTCACATTGCCGAACACCAGCATCACCAGCGCGGTGATCATCACGATCAGCAGGTAGTACAGCACGCCGGGCGGCAGCTCCAGCCCGCCCAGGGTGACCGGTCCGTCGAACGACGTCCCCAGCACCTCGACCGGCGGGATGCCCGGGATCGCGTTGGAGCCGCCGGTCAGCCCGCCGATGTCGTTCTGCGCGCTGCGCACGAAGATCTCGCCGAACGCCAGCGTCACGATCGCCAGGTAGTCGCCGCGCACCCGCAGCGTCGGCGACCCGACGACCGCGCCGAACAGCCCGGCCACCACCGCCGCGACCACCATGACCACCGGGAACGGCACCGACAGCCCGACCTTCGAGGCCGCCGCGCCGGACAGGTTGGCCGCCACGAACGCGCCGATGCCCAGGAACGCGACGTAGCCGAGGTCGAGCAGCCCGGCCAGGCCGACCACGATGTTCAGCCCGATCGCGGTGACCGCGTAGACCCCGATGTTGGCCGCGACGGTCATCCAGTACTCGGTGCCCGCGCCGGTCAGCGGCAGCGCCAGCGCGCACACCAGCAGCACCGCCACGCTGAACACGTGGTGCCGCTCGGACACCGCCGCCACCCAGCTCAGCAGCCCGGACGCGTTCAACGCCCCCGCCGCGCCACCCACCGCCGCGAGGAACGACAGGAAGACCGCGCCGGAGTAGACGTTCGCCGCCCCGCCCTGGCCACCGCTGGTGAGCAGCGCCGAGACCAGCAGGAGCAGCAGCACGAACACCACCAGCAGCAGCCCGCACTCGGCCACCGGATGCAGCCGCCAGCCGTAACGAGGCGCACCCGCGCCCGCACCGCCGCCCAGGACCGACCCCGCGACCACCAGCGCACCGCCGGCCAACGTCACGAGAGCGCCGAACGCAACGTCACCGTCCGAGGCCGTGACCGCCCCGAACCCGCCGCCGAGCGCCACCAGGTACCCGAGGTTCACCCCGGTGACCGCGACGATGCCGACGCCCAGCGCGCGCAGCATCCGTCCGCGCCCCGGCACCGCCACCAGCGACAGCACGATCGCCGCCGCGCCCAGTGCCAGCAGGTGCAGCCGGAAACCCGTCACGCCGAACGGCTCGGTGAAGAACTCCAGCGTCGCCTTGGCCGGGTACGCACCGTCGTTGAGCACGAACGTCGCCCACGGCAGGTACGCGCCGACCAGCGTGAGCACGCCGCCGGCGACGCGCAGCGCGGAGGTGAGCGGCGCCGGCCCGTGCTCGCCCCCGGGGCTCCCCTGGGTCGAGGACGAGGCCGCATGGGCCGGCGCCGTTCTGTGGGTGGTGGTCATGCGCGGACCCGTTCCGTCTCGCCGAAGAAGCCCTCCGGCCGGAACACCAACACCACGATCAACACGACGAAGATCCAGACGTAGTCGTAGGCGGAACCGCCGGGCAGGTACTGCCCGCCGAGGGACTTGACCAGGCCGATCGCCAGGCCGCCGACCACGGCGCCCCGGATGTTGCCGATGCCGCCGAGCACCGCCGCGGTGAACGCGAAGATCCCGTTCTGGAACCCCATGTCGATGTTGATGTTGTTCAGGAACCCGCCGTAGAGCACCCCCGCGACCCCGGCCAGCGCCCCGCCCACCGCGAAGGTGAGCATGATGACCCGGTCCGGGCTGATGCCCATCAGCCGCGCCACGTCGGGGTCCTGGGCCGTCGCCCGCATCGCCCTGCCCATCCGGGACCGCTCGATGAACAGGTGCAACCCCACCGCGAGCACCAGCGACACCACGATGAGCAGCACGCCCGAGTACTTGACAGGCACGCCGCCGCCCACCGGGATGACCAGCGCCCCCGGCACGAAGATCTCCGGGAACGGGATCGCCGCCGTCGCACCCGGGTAGAACACCCGCACCATCTCCTGCAGGGCCACCGACACCCCCAGCGCCGTGATCAGGGGAGCCAGCCGGGGAGCGCCCCGCAGCGGGCGGTAGGCGAAGCGTTCCATGGCCAGCGCCACGGCCGCCGCGACCACCGCCCCCGCGACCAGCAACAGCGGCAGGGCGAGGTACCAGCGATGCTGCACGAAGGTGGGGAGCAGGTAGCTGAACATCGCCAGGCCGCCGTACGCACCGATCATGAAGATCTCGCCGTGCGCGAAGTTGATCAACTGGATGATGCCGTAGACCATCGTGTAGCCCAGCGCGATCAGGCCGACCAGCGACCCGAGCACCAGTCCGTTGACGATCTGCGACAGCAGGGTGGACAGCAAGAGGGGCAATCCTTACCGGGACGGGGTGTATGCCCCGGTCTGCAACGGCGCGAAGTCGTCGCCCTTGACCGAGTAGATGGTCAGCACCTTGTTCGTGGTGTCGCCGAACTGGTCGAACGCGACCTCGCCGCTGGCGCCCTTCATCCGGGTCTTCTGCACGCGCTCGACCAGCTTCTTGCGGCTGGAGGTCTCGAACTTCCCGGTGCCCACCACGTCGGCCAGGCCCTGGATGATCACGTTCGCCGCGTCGTAGGTCATCGCGCCGTAGGCGCTGGACGGCTCGGAGTACCGCGCCGCCTTGTACGCGTCGACAAAGCCCTTCGCGCTGGGCAGGCTCTCCGCCGGCGCGCCGACGCCGGTGGCCAGGTCGCCCTCACGCCCGCCGAGCGAGACGTACTTCTGGTCGGCGATGCCGTCCCCGCCCATCAGCGGAATGTTCAGGCCGTTGTCCGCGAGCTGCTTGGACAGCGGGCCGGCCGCCGGGTACTCGCCGCCGTAGTAGAGGGCGTCCGGCTTCTTCGGCCGGATCTTGGCGACCACGCTGGAGAAGTCGGTGTCCTTCTCGCCCACCTTCTCCTGGGCGACGATCTCCGCGCCGAGCCGCTTGGCCTCGGTCATGAACTGCTGGGTCAGCCCGACGCCGTAGGTCTTGCCGTCGTTGACCACCGCGATCTTCTTCTTGCCGGCCTTCTTCACCAGGTACTGGGCGCCGAACGGGCCCTGCACCAGGTCGTTGGTGTTCACCCGGAAGTACGTGGGGAACTGGCGCTTCGGCGCCGTCGCCGCCGCGTCACCCATGGTGAGCGAGGGACCGGTGTTGCCCGAGGAGATCTGCACGATGTCGCGCTGGGCCAGGATCGGCGCCGCCGACTGGGCGGTCGAGGAGTTGTAGGTGCCGATCACCGCCGCCACGTTCGGGTCGGACGCCAGCTTCGTCGCGGCCTGCGCGGCCACCTGCGGCGTCGACTGGTCGTCCTCGGGCTGGAAGGCCAGCCGGTAGCCGGGCACCGCGCAGGACTGGTTGGCCTCCTTGATCGCGAGGTCGGCCGAGTTCCGCATGCCGAGGCCGATCGCCGAGAGCCCGCCGGACATCGGCGCGATCAGCCCGACCACCACCGTGCCCTTGCTGGTGTCACACGACGACCCGCCCCCGCCACCCCCCTCCGAGCGGTTCGTGCCGCACGCCGAGAGCGCCACCGCCCCGGCGAGTACCAGCCCGGTCACCGCCACCGACCGTTTCCGACTCATCCCTGTTCCTCCCTGACCACCAGGTAATTTGCGATAGAGACCGCGCGAGGTCTGTGAATCCAGGCAGAAGCACAACCGTGGGCTCTGCTCGAAATATCGAATAATCACGTGCCCGAGGCGCCGTTGCATCGACGTTCAAGCGCTCAGCAAGCTCCCGCCTACCCCCAGACACACAAGACCTGTGCGCGCCGCGTAGTCCGGCTGCGCGACAGCCATCTCACCGATGGCGGGGCGTCTCCGGAAGGACCAGTCCGGCATAGGCCGATGCCGCCCGGGCATCGCGCCAGGTTCGCGCCGCTACCCGTGTTCCGCCGACACCACGGACGGCATTCGCCGCAGCCGCGCCAGCAACATCTCGATCTCGCCGGAGGTCAGCAGCGCGGTGCAGCCCACCCTGCTCTCGACCACGCCCTCGCGGACCTCGACCTCCAGGTCGCGGACGCGGTACACCCGCCCCCGCAGCAGGGTCACCACGCGCAGCACGCCGTCGAGGCCGCCGGTGACGTGCGCGACGACGGCGCGGTAGGTGGGAAACTCGGCGGCGTCGTTCACGCGCGCCTGGGCCGTACTGTTCATCACGGATCTCCTCGGTCGAACCAGCGAAGATCCGGGCCAGGCCCCGGAGGCGGACACGGCGCGAGCGGGCGCGCCGGCGACCTGGCTCAGCCGGCGCGCCGGGTAATGATGCCGCCGAAGGGGGCGATCACGGGCCGCACGGGGACGGACAGTAGCAAGAAACGCCGCCGATCGTGACGAACCGAGGACGAGCGCCCCAACCGATCGCCGCCAAGTCGTGTCGTCAGGCGTAACACGGAACGTTTCGCGCGCGGTTTCTAGCCTAAGTTGATCGTGTTCGGTACGTTCACAGAATCGGTAGCTCCACGGAGGTCAGCGAAATGCGCCCGTTCTGGTTCTCCCCCGCTCTGGTCGTCGCGGGCGGTGTGGCCGTCGCGTTGTTGGCCGGCGGCTCGGCGGCGGCCCCGCCGCTGGTTCCGTCGGCCGCGCCGCCGGTCGCCCTGGCGTCCGTGTCTGACGTATCGGTCCCGGCGTCCGGCGGTCACGGTCGTGCCCCGCAGCCGCCCGCGCCCGCCCCGGTCCCGAAGTCGACGCCGGTGGAGGGGCACGACCTCGGCGGCATCAACCTCAAGGGCTACTGCAACTACACCGGCTACGACGACGTCAAGCTGATCGCGAACAACCCGTACGGCTGGGTCTGCTTCAACAACGGCGACGACCACATGACCTCACTGACCGTGAACGACGCGTGCCAGTGGCAGGGCGAGTGGGGCGACGTCGGCGTCCCGCCGGCCAACGGCGACCCGAACCTGTGGCGGTGCTGGTCGGTGGGCTAGACCGCCCCCGGCACCCGGTCTTTCACAGCCGCCGCCGCCCAGCCCGTACCCCCGGGCAGGGCGGCGGCGGTTTGCTGTGCGTGATGATCTGTGACAGCGACCACTGCTATGACTACAAGTGTGACAAACACCCGTATTTTGTCTACGGGAGCGACACCGCCCGCCTTGTTGTGTAACTTGCGGTGGGTGAGTCAAGGGCGCGGGTTCTACTCGGAGATGCGTGCGGTCGTGCGCGAGCGGTTGCTGGACGTGACCGCCGAGTTGATCTGCGCCGAGGGCTGGGCGGCGGTCACCATGAGCCGGGTCGCCGACCAGGTCGGGGTCAGCCGCCAGCTGGTGTACAAGCAGCTCGGCGGCAAGGGCGCGCTCGGTGAGGCCGTCGTCTCCCGCGAGGTCGAACGGATCCTGGGCAGCGTGGTGGAGAAGCTGCGCGAGCACGGCGGCGACCCGCTGGCCGGGATCCCGGCGGCCGTCGAGTTCGTGCTGCGCACCGGCGCGGAGAACCCGCTGATCAAGGCGGTCCTGCTGGGCAGGCACGGCGGCGACGACGGCCTGCTGCCGTTGCTGACCACCCGCCCCGAGCCCGTCCTGGGGCCGGCCACCGAGGTCGTGCTGGCCGAGGTTCGGGTCCGCTACGCCGACCTGGCGGTGGACGACGACGTGCTCGCCCGCGTCGTCGAGATCGTGGTCCGGCTGACCCTGAGCCACCTGCTGCAACCCAGCGGCCCGGTCGAAGAGGCCCTCGCCCAGATCCGCATCGTCATCGAAGGCGCCCTCGCCCGCTACACGCGGGCGAACTGACCGGCGGCCGCAGCAACACCACGAGACACCACATCCAGGGACCGTGGCACACCGCGCGATGCGGCCTGCCCCGCCTCGGCCCGCGAGCACGAAGGAGTGCCGCCATGGCGGCGAGCGACCCGATGCCTGTCACCGGCAGTGAGCAGCCCGCCCTGACCGCCGACCCCGGCGCGGGCAAGCTCGCGGCCAGGGTGGCGCTGCGGATCGAGCGCGACATCGCACGCGCCGGGTGGCCGATCGGGCACGTGCTCGGCTCCGAGCCCGCGCTGCAGGAGCGCTACCAGGTCAGCCGGCAGGTGCTGCGGGAGGCGATCCGGCTGGTGGAGCACCATCGGGTGGCCGCGATGCGCCGGGGCCCGTTCGGTGGGCTGGTGGTGTGCGCGCCGGACGCCCGCGCGGCGACCAGCGCGATGCTGATGTACCTGGAGTTCGCGAACACCACGCTGGAGCACGTGCTCGCCGTCCGGCTGGCGGTCGAGCCGCTCGCCGCCGCGCTGGCCGCCGAGCACATCACCGAGCCGGGCATCGCCGAGCTGCGCGGCCTGCTCGCCGACGAGGCCGCCACCTGCCCGCACCCCCGGTCGCTGAACCGATTACACCTGGCGCTGGCCCGGCTGTGCGGCAACCCCGCGCTGGAGCTGTTCGTCCAGGTGCTGTGCGCGCTGACCGCGCGCTACGACCGAGGCCCGAACGCGGCCTCGGACCGGGCGCTGGCCGACGCCCACCAGGCCCACCGGTCGATCGTGGCCGCCGTGGTGGCCGGCGAGACCTCGCCCGCCCAGTTCCGCGCCACCGAGCACCTCACCGCGCTGCGCCGGCACCTGCGCGAACGGCGGCCGCCGCTGGAGGCCACCGGCGCGGCCGAGACGCCCAACGGCGTCGCCGGCGACGTCAAGCTCGCCGAGCTGGTCGCCCAACAGATCATCGCCGAGATCCGGACCAACGACTGGGGCCCTGGCACCGTGATCGGCTCGGAGGCCGCCCTGCTGGACCGGCTGAACATCGGCCGCTCGGTGCTGCGCGAGGCCGTGCGGCTGCTGGAGTACCACTCCATCGCCTACATGCGCCGGGGCCCGGGCGGTGGCCTGATCATCAACAGGCCCGACCCGACCGCGAGCGTGCAGGCCATCGCCCGCCACCTGCGCTACCGGGGCACCAGCCCGGGCCACCTGTGCGTGCTGCGCGGGGCGCTGGAGCTGGAGTCGGTGAACCACGTCTCCGCCCTCACCCACGACCCGCCGCTGGACGCCGAGCTGGCCGGCCTGGCGTGCGACGACTGGCACCTTCGGCTCGCGCAGCTGTCCGGCAACCCCGTGCTCTGGCTGTTCCTGCGCATCCTGATCACCCTGCGGTCGCTGCCGGCCGACCCGCCGCCGACCGACGCCGAGCACGACGGCATCACCACCGCCCTGCTCGGCGAGGACCGCGCGCTGGCCCGGTACCGGATGCGCCACCACCTGCGGCGGCTCGACCCCGTCATAGTCGGTCGGCCATCCGCTCCCCGACCATGATCGCCGCCAGGTTGGTGTTCGCTCTGGTCACGGACGGGAAGATGGACGCGTCGATCACCCGCAGGCCGTCCACGCCGAGCACCCGGCAGTCCGGGTCGACCACCGTGTCCGGGTCGTCCGGCGAGCCCATCCGGCAGGTGCTGGTGCCGTGCTGGGTGTCCACGGCGGTGGCGCGCAGGAGCCGGTCAAGCTCGTGCTCGGAGCCGTCCAGCGCGGCGCGCAGCGGCTGGTTGGCCCGCCACGGGTCGCCGTCGCCGATCGCGCGGACGGCGTCGGAGTCGACCAGCCCGGCGAGCAGCCGGACGCCGTCGCGCAGCCGCGAGAGGTCGCGCTCGTCGGAGAGCATGTTCTCCCTGATCACCGGCGGGGTGGCCGGGTCCAGGCCGGCGAGCTGGACCCGGCCCCGGGAGAACACCTGGTTCACCCACACGCCGATGCCGCCGGCCCCCGCGCTGACGTCCGCGGAGCTCATGGCCAGCACGTTCTGGTTCAGCGAGACCAGCATCATGTCGTGCGGCAGCTCACTGTCGTAGCGCACGCAGCAGTTGGTGTGCCGGTCGTCGGGTCCCGCCGAGTGCTCGGCGGTGAGCGGCACGCCGATCAGGATCATCGGGTGGTCCTGCATGCCGCGCCCGACCGGCAGGTCCAGCAGCGGCTCGACGCCGAGGCCGGCCAGCTCGTCGGCCGGTCCGATCCCGGAGCGGAGCAGGATCGCCGGCGAGGCGACGACGCCGGCGCTGAGCACGACCTGGTCGGCTCGGAGCACATCACCGCCGGCCAGCCGGACCCCGACCGCCCGGCCGCCCTCGACGACCACGGTGTCGACCACCGAGCCGCCCCGGATCTCCAGCGTGGCGAGCCCGCGCGCCGGCTCCAGGTAGGCGTCGTTGACGCTGACCCGCCGGCCGTCGCGGGAGTTGATCGGGTACGGCGAGACACCGCTCGCGCCGGGGGCGTTGACGTCCTCGGCCCATCCGAAGCCGTGCGCGAGCGCGGCCGCGCGCAGCGCCTCGTCGACGGCGCCCCAGGCCGGCACCGGCGCCCGGTACACCGGGGTGGGGCCGCTGTTGCCGTGGTAGTCACGGTCACCGAAGTCCTGGTCGGACTCCAGCGCGGCGAAGTACGGCAGCACGTCCGAAGGCCCCCAGCCGGTGCATCCGGCCTTGACCCAGTCCTCGAAGTCCTCCATCGGCGGGCGGATCGCGATCTGCCCGTTGACCGTCGAGCTGCCGCCGACGCCCCGCCCGCGCCAGTACAGGTACGGCGGCTGGTCCTCGGTCCGGGCGGCGTCCAGCCCCGGCCACAGGTAGTCACCGAGCGTCGGGCTGCTCAGGCCGTTCATCGGGTTGGGCGAGCGCCACACCTCGGGCAGCGCCGCCGAGCGGTAGTCGATCCCCGCCTCCAGCAGCAGCACCCGGCGGCCCTGGCCCGCGCACCGCGCCGCCAGCGCCGCGCCGGACGACCCCGCGCCCACGACGATGATCTCCCACGACCCAGCCATCCGCGCGTCCTCCCGGTCCTGGGCTCTCGACAGACGCCCAGTTCCGGACATTAGTTCCCCGAGCGGTAGCGCGCCGCGTACCGGGCGGCGGCGGCCGCCTTCTCCTCGGCGTGCAGCGCGTCCCGGGCGGCCTGCGCCGCGCCCGGCGGGAAGCCGGCCCGACGGACCCGGCGCTCCACGGAGCCGTCCAAGAACCAGAACGCGTACTGCAACCCCACCAGGATGCCCAGCAGCGTTGCGGACCCTCTGATCCACAGCGGCCCGGGCACGAACAGCAGGATCGGCACCGCGACCACGCTCACCTGCACCATGGCCCGGATGAAGTGCCGGAGCACCCAGGTGTCGCAGGACGCGTCGTGCAGCACCCAGTCCCGGTACCGCTCGGGCAGGCGGCCGCCCAGCGCATACCACAGCCAGCGCAGCGGACCCGGCCGTCGAGGCGTCACCCCTCCACGATAAGCCGCTAGGCCGGGGCCGAGCCGTATCCGCCGCCGCCCGGGGTGTGGATCTCCAGGACGTCGCCGGGTTGCAGGTCGACGGAGTCGCAGCCCGCCAGCTCCTCGGTGGTGCCGTTGGTGCGGTGGACGTAGTTGTGGCCCAGGGCGCCGGGGTCGCCGCCGGCCATGCCGTAGGGCGGGACGCGGCGGTGGCCGGTCAGGGTGCTGGCGGTCATCGGCTCCAGGAACCGGATGCGGCGGATCGCGCCGTCGCCGCCGTGCCAGCGGCCCGCGCCGCCGCTGCCGGGGCGGACGGCGAACTCGTCGAGCAGGACGGGGAAGCGCCACTCCAGGACCTCGGGGTCGGTGAGGCGGGAGTTCGTCATGTGGGTCTGGACGACCGACGCGCCGTCGAAGCCGTCGCCGGCCCCCGAGCCGGAGCCGACGGTCTCGTAGTACTGGTGCCGTTCGTTGCCGAAGGTCACGTTGTTCATCGTGCCGACGCCCTCGGCCTGCACGCCCAGCGCGGCGAACAGCGCGCCGGTGATCGCCTGGGAGGTCTCCACGTTGCCGGCGACCACGGCGGCGGGGTAGGTGGGCGCGAGCATCGAGCCGTCCGGGATGACGAGCGTGATCGGTCGCAGGCAGCCGTCGTTGAGCGGGATGTCGTCGGCGACCAGGGTCCGGAACACGTACAGCACCGCGGCGGTGGCCACCGAGGACGGCGCGTTGAAGTTGGTGTCCAGCTGCGCGGACGTGCCGGTGAAGTCGATCACGGCGGTGCGCGCGTCGCGGTCGACGGTGACCTTGACGGCGATCACCGCGCCGGAGTCCATCTCGTAGCGGTACTCGCCCTCGCGCAGGGTGCCGATCACCCGGCGGACGGCCTGCTCGGCGTTGTCCTGCACGTGGCGCATGTACGCCTGCACCATGTCCAGTCCGAAGTGGTCGATCATCTTGCCGACCTCGTCGACGCCCTTGTTGTTCGCCGCGACCTGGGCGCGCAGGTCGGCCAGGTTGGTGTCCGGGTTGCGCGAGGGGTAGCGGGCGCCGGCGAGCAGCTCCCTGGTCTCCTGTTCGCGGAACCTCCCGGCTGTGTTGTCGCCTCCGGCGCCGGCGGGCGCGGCAACCAGCGACCAGTTGTCGAACAGCACGCCCTCCTCGTGCACGTCGCGGCTGTGCGCGGGCATGGAGCCGGGGGTGATGCCGCCGACCTCGGCGTGGTGTCCTCGTGAGGCGACGTAGAACAGGATCTCGTCCCGTTCCCTGGCGAACACCGGGGTGATCACCGTGATGTCCGGCAGGTGGGTGCCGCCGTGGTACGGGTCGTTGACCGCGTAGACGTCGCCGCGCTTCATCCGCCCGGCGCGGCGGCGCAGCACCTCCTTGACCGAGGTGCCCATCGAGCCGAGGTGCACCGGGATGTGCGGGGCGTTCGCCACCAGGTTGCCGTCCGGGTCGAACAGCGCGCAGGAGAAGTCCAGCCGCTCGCGGATGTTCACCGACTGCGACGTCGCCTCCAGGCGGGTGCCCATCTGCTCGGCGATCGACATGAACAGGTTGTTGAAGATCTCCAGCAGCACCGGGTCGGCGCGGGTGGTGCTGTCGGCCTCGGCCGCGGCGGCCACGCGGTGCAACAGCAGGTGGCCGTCCGGGCTCATCTCGGCGCGCCAGCCGTCGTCCACCACGGTGGTGGCGTTGGCCTCGGTGATGATCGCCGGGCCGGTCGCGGTGTCGCCGGGGCGCATCCGTTCGCGCCGGTACAGCGGGGCGTCGCGCCAGGCGTCGCGGGTGTAGAGCTGGACGGTGTCGACCTGTGCCGCACCCGGTGCGGACTCGGCGAGGCCGGACAGCTCGGGTGGTTCGGTCACGCCGGTCGCTTCGACGGCGACCGCCTCGGCGATCAGCGGGCGGTCCATGAGGAAGGAGTACGTGGTGCGGAAGCTGGCCTCGAACTCGGCGCGCATCTCGTCCGGCTCGGCCAGGGTCACCGGGACGACGGTGTCGGTGCCGTCGTAGCGCAGCTGGACGCGGCGGGTCACCTGGATCCGCTCGGCGGCGACGCCCTCGTCGAGCAGCTCGGCGCGGCCGGCCTGTTCCAGGTCGTCGGCCAGGTGGCGCAGCCGGGGCATCAGGCCCGGTTCCAGCCGCTCCACCACCGACTGCTCGCGCATCACCGTGGTGTCGGCCAGGCCGATGCCGAGCGCGGAGAGCACCCCGGCCATCGGCGGCACCAGCACCGTGCGGATGCCCAGCGAGTCGGCCACCGCGCAGGCGTGCTGGCCGCCCGCGCCGCCGAACGTGGTGAGCACGTACCGGGTGACGTCGTGCCCCTTCTGCACGGAGATCTTCTTGACCGCGTTGGCCATGTTCGCCACCGCGATCCGCAGGTAGCCCTCGGCGACCTGTTCCGGGGTGCGGTCGTCGCCGGCCTGTTCGCGGATCTTCCCGGCCAGCTCGGCGAACCGCTCGCGGACGGTGTCGGCGTCCAGGGTCTGATCGCCGTCCGGCCCGAACACCGCCGGGAAGTGCGCAGGCTGCACCCGCCCGAGCATCACGTTGGCGTCGGTGAGCGCCAGCGGGCCGCCGCCCCGGTAGCAGGCCGGCCCCGGCACCGCGCCCGCCGAGTCCGGGCCGACCCGGTAGCGGGTCCCGTCGAAGTGCAGGATCGAGCCGCCGCCGGCGGCCACCGTGTGGATGTCCAGCATCGGCGCCCGCAGCCGCACCCCGGCGACCAGCGTGGTGAACACCCGCTCGTACTCGCCGGCGTAGTGCGACACGTCGGTGGACGTACCGCCCATGTCGAAGCCGATCACGTGGTCGAACCCGGCCAGCGCGGACATCCGCACCATCCCGACGATGCCGCCGGCCGGCCCGGACAGGATCGCGTCCTTGCCCCGGAAGTGCCCCGCCTCGGCCAGCCCGCCGTTGGACTGCATGAACATCAGCCGCACCCCGCGCATCTGGTCGGCCACCTGGTCGACGTAGCGGCGCAGCACCGGCGACAGGTAGGCGTCCACCACGGTCGTGTCGCCCCGGGGCACCAGCTTCATCAGCGGGCTGACCTCGCTGGACAGCGAGATCTGGGTGAACCCGACCTGCTCGGCGAGCTTGCCGATCTCCCGTTCGTGCGCCGGGTGCAGGTGGCTGTGCAGGCAGGCCACCGCGACCGAGCCGATGCCGTCCTCGCGGGCCGCGCGCAGCTCACCGGCCAGCGCGTCCAGGTCCGGCGCCCGGAGGACCTCACCGTCGGCGGTGATCCGCTCGTCGACCTCGATCACCCGGTGGTACAGCGTCTCGGGCAGCACGATGTGCCTGTCGAAGATGCGCGGCCGGTTCTGGTAGGCGATGCGCAGCGCGTCCCGGAACCCCTTCGTGATCACCAGCAGGGTCCGCTCGCCGGTGCGTTCCAGCAGCGCGTTGGTGGCCACGGTGGTGCCCATCCGCACCGCCTCGACCCGCTCGGCCGGCACCGGCTCGCCCTCGGGGATGTCCAGGAACGCCCGCACCCCCGCGACGGCGGCGTCGCGGTAGCGCCCGGGGTTGTCCGAGAGCAGCTTGTGCGTCAGCAGCCGGCCGTCCGGGCGCCGGGCCACGATGTCGGTGAACGTGCCACCCCGGTCCACCCAGAACTGCCACCTGTCGTCAGCCACCGCCAGCCCTCCTCGCCGTGCCCCCGGCGACATCATCGCTCACCACCGCCGGCTGCCGCTGCGTCCTCACCTGCTCGGCGCGGCGCCCCACCGGCTGACCAGCGGTGATAGGGCTGTCAGCGGAGTGGTGATCCGCTCGCGTCACGTACCTCGTCGTCGGTGAGCAGGCTGTATCTCCCGCGTAGCTCCACTAGTTGGCGCGACCGGCGATGCCGATAAAGTCGCCCAATTCACGAATGTCCGCCCTAGTCGACGGGCGTTCGCGTCTCTGCATCGCCCGAATCATCGAATGGACTCGACCGGTGAATATGAGCTGTTCAGGTGCAGCGACGCGGGCAGACTTGAGCGCATCGAGTGCATCGCGGTCACGTCGGCGGAGGTAATGCGCCCAGGCTACCGTAATGAGGTGAGAGGCCTGCCGCTCCGAAAGTTCACGCGGAAGCCGATCGTGTGGCACATACTCTGCTTCCTCGATAGCACGACCTGGGTCGCTTTCTTCTAGCGAAAGCCAGACACGATGGATCGCAATGTTGGTAGGGCCGAAGGCAAACCAGTAGTCGTTCCGGTCGCCGATGAGTTCAGCAGAGCGCGCGGCTTCGGCAAAGTACTGTTCCGCTTCCCGGCGATCGCCAAGTGTGGCGGCGCCGACAGCGCCTTTCAGCATGAGCGATCCGTACACACTGTGTGCTTGTGGAGACGTGAGCGAGGATCGCAGCGCGTCGGCGGCGGCAATGGGGACATCTGTCGCCTCACGGAGCCTGCCGATGTGGCGGAGTACAACAGCGAGTCGCCAGGCACCGCCCGCGATCAGCAGTGGATCGCCGGTCTGCTCAGCCGTGAACATGGAACGCTCGGCGGCCACCCACGGTAGTTGCTTCTCTCCGAGTCGATCGAGCATTCCCGACGCCACTCGGTAGACAAGGGCCTGGAGTTCGTAAGCCTCGCGGCGCTGTTCTTCTGTCTCGGCGCCATGAACAAGGTTCCAGGCATCGGCGATCATGTCGGGCACAAGCGGCCCCATCTCGGACCAGCGCTCAGTTTGGGAGCAGAAGAAGGCGCGTGCGACTCGGTTACGTAGATCCCGCGGCGGCACGGGTTCCCAGGTAGGCACGCCGATCAAGCCGGCCATGCCGTCATACCGGAGCATGGCGGACTCGATGGGCGGCACGCTGTCGGGTGCCGTGCCGAGCGAGCTGCCAGGTCGCCGTGATCTCGTCCGGAACGGCCCAGGCAGCAACTCGATTGGCGGTAGCTGGAGAGCGTCCGCGATCGCAACGATGGTCGACAGTCGGTCGACCTCCGCGTAGTTGTTCTCGATCTGACGCAACCACTCGGTTGTGCGACCGCCGACGAGGCCGCACAGTACCTCCTGCGTCATCCCCTGCCGCTTGCGGTAATAGGCGATCCGATCGCCCGTCGTGGCCTGGTCGTCGAGCCGCATGCCACGACCCTACGCGCGGACTACCCCAAGTGTTTCTTGGGGCAACGTTGACCAGCGGGTTTACGGTCAATACATGATCGACGTGAGGCGAGCTGCACACCTCCGATACGCCAACATTCAGCCCGGCCTTGCCGTCGACTTGCAGTACTGGCTGGCGTGCTGGCGCACCCACCGAGCCAGAGCAGCGCAAGCGCGTGGGTGCCGCCGAGGCTGGACATCAACCCACGTCCGGATGGGTGGTTCGTCGGATATGGAGCGTTGCGGGCAACGCTCCGGATGGATGGCCGGCGGGAAGCTCCGCAGTCGAGAGATCACGCGGTGAAAAAGTCGCGCGAAGGCCGCCGTGGTAAGGCAGGTACGGCGCGTAGGCCAGCCAAGAACCGGCAACGTCGGCGAACCGGGAGGCTCAGTCATGGGGCCTGCTGCCTGGCCTGAACGACCACCGTGTTCACGCCGTGGCCGAGCCCACCAAGAAGCACGCGGTGTCGGCTTGCGGTGACGAAGCTTTCCGGCCCGGCACCTGGCTACCCGGTCGGGTCGTGTTCTGTCGGTGGTGCCTCATGATCGCAAACGATGCGGATCATGACGCCGAGCCGCGGCCGGCCGCAGTCAAACGACGCCGGGCCGTCCCACCTGAACCCGGCTTTGAAGAGGACGAATTTCTCAGGCTGTTTCGCTTGTTCATGGCCTGGCGACAAGACCGACGCATGCGCCGCGCTCTGGAACTGGAGCGGCGCCGTGGTTGATCGTGGCCGCTATGGCCGAGATGCAGACTCCCGCGTTGGCTGTGTCGAACACGGGTGGAACCGGACTCGCCCCCGGCAATGGTTCCCCGGTCCGGCCGGTGCGGGCATCCCCGGCCCCCGGAGGCAACGCCCTTTGATCTCGGGCCTCCGGGGGTCGGGTTCCAACATCATCGACAGGCGTTAGTTCTATCGGGTGGCTTCGGTCAGAACCAAGCAGTAGCGGTTAGCGATGGGGAAAGCTGCCAAGTTGTGGAATGACAATCGATGAGTGGAGGATTGAATGTCCGACCTGACTGAAGTCGACGGCCCGCTCGCGTCGGCGGGACTGCGTGTGATGGAGTTGCCCGGACGGCGATGAGACCGGGGGCGCGGGCGGTGCCGTGCGGCCATTCTTGTTGCGTGTCGTGGACACAGCGCCGGAGCGTGAGTTGCCAGAGTTCCGGTATGACCCGTTGTCACAGATGGCAGTGTCTCCAGATGGTCGACCCGTTGCCCCGGACATGAAGAAAGAATGGACATCGTACGAATCTACCCATACGGATGGAGATGGCGGAGATAACGAGACATGGGGCTGGGAAGAAGTGAAATGACGGTCCTTGTGTTGGCCCGGGAGTTCGACCCGACGGCAGACGCGGTGGTCAAAAAGCTGGTCGACCGACATGTCCCGGTGTTTCGCACCGATCTGGCGGAATTCCCGACTCGGCTGTGGCTTGACGGCCGGCTCGATCAGGCGGGGAGGGTGACCGGCCGACTGTGGAACAAGCATCGGTCGGTCAGGTTGGAAGACATCCGTTCGGTGTGGAACCGGAACCCTTCTACCTATGTTCTGGCGCCGGGGCTGATCGGGCCGGAACGAGAGTTCGCATATCGGGAAGCGAAACTCGCGCTCGGCGGCGTCCTCGCGTCGCTCGAGGTGCTATGGGCGAACCATCCGAACAGATGCGCGGACGCGATATGGAAACCGTATCAGTGGAAGATCGCCGCGTCTGCGTGCGGGTTGACGGTCGCAAAGACTGAAATCACGAATGATGCGGAGTCGGCCCGGCGGTTTCTGTCCGGAACCATCCAGGATGGCCAGGTCAAAGTCGCATACACTCGACGACTCACCGCTGACGATGTGGACGCCCTGGACACGGTGGCGGTGACGGCGACCACCCTGCAAGAGTTTGTGCCGAAAGCGTTCGAGGTTCGGCTGACCGTCATCGGCGATCGGTGGTTCCCGCTAGCGATCGATGCCGGCTCCGAGCGCGCCCGAGTCGATTGGCGGTCCGACCCGGACGCCCTGACCTACAGGTACGTGTCAGTCCCGGACACGGTGGTCGATGGTGTGAGCGCCTACATGAAACACACGGGCCTGAGCTACGCGGGTCTGGATTTCGTGGTCACGCCCGACGGTGAGTGGGTGCTGTTGGAGGCCAACACCGGACCGCAGTTCGGCTGGCTGGAGGCCGCTACCGGAGCGCCGATGACCGCGGCGATTCTCAATGAGGTTGTCAAGTTGACGGGGCCATTAGGCGGCGGCCGCGGTGGGCGGTGCCGGGGTGTAGCTGCGGTTGTCGCGCAGCAGCGCCCACAGGACGTTGACGCGGCGGCGTGCCAGGGCGAGAACGGCCTGGGTGTGATGTTTGCCTTCGGATCTCTTGCGGTCGTAGAAGGTTCGGGACTGGGGGTTGCAGCGGATGCTGACCAGGGCGGAGGTGTAGAGGGCTCGTTGCAGTCCTCGGTGGTAGCGGCGGGGGCGGTGCAGGTTGCCGCTGATGCGGCCGGAGTCGCGGGGTGCGGGGGCGAGGCCGGCGTAGCCGGCGAGGTGGTCGGCCGAGGCGAACGCGGTCATGTCGCCGCCGGTGGCGGCGAGGAACTCCGCGCCGAGCAGAATGCCGATGCCGGGCATGCTCAGCAGGACCTCGGCGGATCGGTGGCCGCGAAACCGGCCCTCGATGAGTTTGTCGGTGTGTTTGAGCTGCTCATCGAGGGACATCACTCCCTTCGCCATGTCCGCGACGAGCTGCGCGGCCAACCGCTCGCCGGGCAGCGTGGTGTGTTGGGTGTTGGCCGCCGTCACGGCTTTGGTGGCCAGTTCGGCGGCGCCGCGGACTTTCCGCGAGCGCAGCCAGTCCTCAAGCCGCTCGGCGCCGAGCCGGCGGATCGCGGCCGGTGTCTGCACGTGGGTGAGCAGCACCAGCGGTCCACGGTTGGTCAGCTCCAGCGCGTGTTCCAGCGCGGGGCTGATCCCCAGCAGCTGCTCATGCAGCCGGTTGACCAGGCGAACCCGATCACCGGCGAGGTCACGACGCCGGGCAACCAGCATGCGCAGCTCCACGATGAGCTCGTCATCGAGGCGCAACGGCGTCAGGTCACGGCGCATACGGGCCTGATCAGCGATGATCGCTGCATCCCGTGCATCGGTCTTGCCCTCGCCCCGGTACGCGCCGGCGACGCGGTTGACCTGGTTGCCGGAGATGTAGACCACCCGCTGGCCATGAGCGACCAGCAACGCCAGCAACAGCGCGGCGCCGCCGGTGGACATGTCCACGGCCCAGTCCACCTGACCGGCCAGGCCGCTGACCTGGGCAACCAGCTCCAACAGCGCCGTCTCCTCGTTGGCCACCCGCCGCGAGAGCAGGCGCACACCGTCCGGGTCGATCACCACCGCATGGTGATGTCCCTTGCCGATGTCCACCCCGGCCCATACCCGTCCCAACATCGCCTCCCCGCTCTGACCAGCATGTTGCCCCACAGACGACCTCGCCGGCTCATCCCTACACAGCGATCGGTTCGCAGTTCTCAATCAGCGGTCGAGTCGTCGAGGGGGTGCCGGGCGGCCAATCGCAGAAAGCCGCGCATCCGGCAGATGACTGAAAGCCACACCCGGCACCCCTGGGGCTCCAGACCCTACGGCTGGCCCGGATCACCCCGAGGAAGAAGGTAGGGATGGCTGACCTGTTGGCGGTGGCAAGGTGACCACCGTGGACTCTTGGCGGCAGCGGGCCCGGGCACTGCGAGACGAGCTGGTCACGGCCGGCAAGCTCAGCTCCCCGGCTTGGCAGCAAGCCGTGCTCGACGTGCCCCGGCATCACTTCGTTCCGGCCTACTACCAGCGACGCCCGGACGAGCCTGGCTGGCACCTGGTCACCGCCAGCGAGGACCGCGAGCGGTGGTGGGAGCAGGTGTACGCCAACCTGTCGCTGGTCACCGAGATCGGCGCAGTGCCCGACGGCGGCCGGGACGCCACCGGCCCGGTGTCGTCGTCCTCCGCGCCGGGCCTGATGACCCGCATGCTGGAAATGCTCGACGTCCAGCCGGGAATGCGGGTGCTGGAGATCGGCACCGGCACCGGCTACAACGCCGCACTGCTGGCGCATCGGCTCGGAGATTCGAACGTGTTCTCGCTCGATGTCGGCGCCGGGCTCGTCGAGTCGGCGCGGCAACGGCTGGCCGAGCTGGACTACCACCCGACGCTGGTCACCGCTGACGGCATCGCCGGGCTACCCGAGCACGCGCCCTATGACCGGATCATCGCCACATGCGCGGTGCCTCGCGTGCCGTGGGCATGGGCCGAACAAACCCGCTACGGCGGCCTGGTGCTCGTCGACGTGAAGGTGAGCGCGGTCGTCGGCAACCTCGTGTTGCTGCGCCGCGACGCCGACCAGCTCACCGGGCAGTTCGACGGCGGAGCAGCGACATTCATGCAGATGCGTACCCCGACGTTCGCACAGCACCCCGGCCAGAAGCCCGAGCGGGACCGGCGCCACGCACAGCGCCACGTCACCGGCCTGCGGCTGGAGCGCCCGTGGGAGCACGGCGTGTTGTGGTTCCTGCTGCATCTGACCGTGCCCGGGCGCATCGAGTTCGGCTACAGCCAAGACCCCGACACCGGGGGCATAGGCGCGATGTACCTCTACAGCCGCGACGGATCCTGGTGCGAGGTCACCACGAACGCGGACGGCACCGGCCAGGTGTGGGAAGCCGGACCGCGCCCGCTGTGGCAGACCCTCGAACAGGTGCAGCAGTTCTGGGCCGAGGCCGGACAACCAGGCTGGGAACGGTTTGGCCTCACCGTGACCGCCAACGATCAACACGTCTGGCTCGACAACCCCGACAGCCCGCACCGATGGCCGCTGCCCGCCTAGAGTGCAAGCGGGTAACTCCACGGGCCGAGATCGGCTTGGCGGGCCTACACGACACGAAGATGGCTCGTCCCAAGTCCAGGAAACCCCCCACGGCAGCGAACCGGCGGAAGAAGGCGACGTGAGCCAGCTACCCCAACACGTGGTTCTGGACGTTCACATCCTGCTGGTACGCGATGGTCAAATCCTGCTCAGCCGACGCCGAGGTGGCTACGGCGACGGCATGTGGCACCTCCCCTCCGGCAAGACCGACATGGGAGAACCGGCTGACCGCGCCGTCGTCCGAGAAGCCCACGAAGAAGTCGGCGTCATCATCGACCCCGACGACCTGCGATTCGTGCACGCCCTGCACGTCCAACACCCCGACGAGGAACCCCGACTAGGCGTCTTCTTCGAGGCCACCCGATGGCGCGGCGAACCCACCAACCGAGAACCAGACAAGTGCTCGGCCGTCCGTTGGTTTCCCCTCACAGCACTACCCGACTGGACCATCCCCTACCCCGCCGCAGGGATCTCCGCGTATCTGGCCGGCGTGCCCTTCGGCGTCTTCGGATGGGGCAACGAGATACCGAGGTACTACAACGGTGCTCCACGCCCGGAGCCCGCAAGGATCTTGCCGGCCGATTTGGGCTCACCCAGGTAGGCCGAGGACCGCGATCGCGTCGACCTCGATCAGGTACTCGGGGCGGGAGAGTGTCGGCACGCCGACCAGCGTGTCCGGCGGTTTGTGGTCGCCGAACAGCGTGGCCCGGGCGGCCTCGATGACGGGCGGACGACGTAGATCGTGATCTTGGCGACCTGCTCGGGGCGGGCGCCCGCCGAGGCCAGGGCGATGCCGAGGTTGGCGAACACCTGGCGGGCCTGCGCGGCCAGGTCGCCGGGGCCGACGAGGTTGCCGTCCGCGTCCTCGGGCTCCTGGCCGGCGACGAAGACGATCCGGCCGCCGGGCGCGACGGCGACGTGGCTGTAGGTCGGAGGCACCGGCAGCCCCGGCGGGTTGATCAGCTCCAGCGTCATCGGTTCTCCGTTCGCAGGTGTGAGTGCCGCAGTCCGTACCCGAAGTACACGACGAGCCCGAGCAGCATCCACAGCCCGAAGATGACCCACGTCTCGACGTCCAGGCTGAACATCAGGTAGACGCAGCAGCCGACGCCCAGCACTGGCAGCAGCGGGCTCCACGGCACCCGGAAGCCGCGCGGATGGTCGGGGCGGGTGCGGCGCAGCACCACCACGGCGATGTTGACCAGCCCGAACGCGAACAGGGCGCCGATGCTGGTGGCGTCGGCGAGCTTGCCCAGCGGGACGACGGCGGCGAGCACCGCCACGAACACCGAGACGATGAGCGTGTTCGCGCGCGGCACCCCGGTTCGCGGATGGACGCGCGCGAACACCGGCGGCACCAGGCCGTCGCGCGACATCGAGTAGAGGATCCGGGTCTGCCCGTAGAGCACGGTGAGCACCACGCTGGCGGTGGCCACCACGGCGCCGACGGCGATCAGCGCGCCCCACACCGGCTGCTGGAGCCGGGTGGTGACGATCTGGCTGAGCGCGGCGTCGGTGCCGGCGAACGCCGTCCACGGCATCGCGCCCACGGCGGCGAGCGCGACCAGGCAGTAGAGCACGGTGACGACCACCAGCGCGAGCATGATCGCGCGCGGCATGTCCCGCTGCGGGTGCCTGGCCTCCTGGCCGGCGGTGGAGGCGGCGTCGAAGCCGATGTAGGAGAAGAACAGGGTCGCGGACGCCGCGCTGACCCCGGCGATCCCGAGCGGCGCGAACGGCTCCAGGTTCTCCGCCCGCAGCGCGGTGAACGCCACCGCGCAGAAGAACACCAGGGTGACGACCTTGACCACCACCATGACCGAGGTCGCCCACGCCGTCTCCCGGGCGCCGCGCAGCAGGAACACCATGGCCAGCAGGACCACGACGACGGACGGCAGGTTGACGATCCCGCCGGCGTCGGGCGGTTGGCTCAGCGCGTCCGGCAGCCGCGAGCCGGTGGCCAGGGCCAGCAGCTCGTTGAGGTACTGGCCCCAGCCGACGGCGATGGCGCCGATCGAGATGCCGTACTCCAGGTGCAGGCACCACCCGCAGACCCAGGCGACCAGCTCGCCGAGGGTGGCGTAGGCGTAGGAGTACGCCGACCCGGCGACCGGGATCATGCCGGCCAGCTCGGCGTACGAGAGCGCCGACAACAGCGCGGTGACGCCGGCGAGCACGAACGAGAGCACCACCGCCGGGCCGGCCGCCGGGACCGCCTGACCGAGGATCACGAAGATGCCGGTGCCCAGCGTGGCGCCGATGCCGATCGAGGTGAGCGCGCCAAGGCCGAGGGTCCGGCGCAGCTCTCCGGCGTCCTGGGCGGTGACCGGCTTGAGGCGGAACAGGGCCGCCCCGCGTGTCGCGACGTCGCTGTCGCGTTCGGTGGTCATGGCGTGCGCTACCGCGTCGCCCGCATCGCCCGCATCGCGGCGAGGACGTCGGCGGTCGTGTTGAGCGCGGTGTCGATGTCGTCCTCGGTGTTGTAGAAGTGCGCGGAGTAGCGCGTTCCGCCGGCGCGCGGGCTGACGATCACGCCGCGCTCGATGATCTCGGCGGCGACCGCCTCACCGTTGTGGCCGGGGAAACGGGCGGTCACCGTACCGGCCCGCAGCTCGTCGCGGTCGGGGGTGATCAGTTCGGCGCCGAGGCCGGTCAGGCCGGTCATCAGGCGGCGGGTCAGCGCCAGGTTGTGCTTCCGGATGGTCTCGGGGTCGAGCGCGAGCACGTAGTCGACGGCGGCGCCGAGGGCCACGGTGGCCGTGTACGACATGGTGGAGAACTCCATGCGGCGCGCGTCCGGGGCCAGGCCCTGCCAGTGGGCGTGCAGCGCGTAGGCGTCCGGCGCGCTGCGCCAGCCGACCAGCGGCGGGTTGAACCGTTCCCACAGCTCCGGGCGCAGGTAGCACAGCGCGGCGCCGAACGTGGAGCACAGCCACTTGTACGAGCCGGTGATCAGGACGTCGACGTCGTCGGCGGCCACGTCGAGCGGCACCTGGCCGGCGGACTGGGTGGCGTCCACGATGAGCAGCGCGTCGTGGGCGTGCGCGAGGTCGGCCAGGGCGCGCAGGTCGAGGCGGTGCCCGGTGCCGAACTGGACGTGGCTGATGCTGATCGCGGCGGTGTTGTGGTCGACGTACCTCGCGACCCGGTCGACGTCGAAGCCCAGCGGGTCGTCCGCGACCGGGACCAGGCGGACGTCCAGGCCGGTCTCCTCGGCGATGCGGAACCAGGGGTAGGTGTTGCTCGGGAAGTCCACGTCGGTGGACACCACGTTGGCCGGCGCCGACGGTTTGAGCCACCAGGCGACCTGGCAGAGCGCCTCGGTCATGCTGCTGGCCAACGCGATCGTGTGCGCCGGAGCGTTGAGCAGGCGGGCGGCCGCGTTCCGCGCGGTGTCGTAAACCGCCAGCTCGGTGGCCTCGTCGAACCCGGTGGTCCCCCTGTCCGCGAGGTCGCGTTCGAACTCCTGGGCCGCCGCCAGCACCGGGCGCGGCACCAGGCCGACCGACGCGGTCGTCAGGTACGTCAGCTCCGAGAGCACCGGAAAGTCCCGCCGGGTGTCCTGCATGATCACCTTCCGTTCGCTTGGATACTGCTCAGTTGTTCTACAATCTAGGGCGGCACTGGTCCGGTGACAAGGGAGCGCGAATGTTGTTGTTGACCGAGGACGACGTGCGCGCGGCGATCGACGGGCCGGAGGCGGTGCGGGCGGTGCGCGACGGGTTCGTGGCGCTGGCGCGCGGCGAGGCCGTCTCACCGCCGAACTTCGACCTGGCGCTGCCCGACCGCAACGGCGAGCTGCACGTCAAAGGCGGTTACCTGACGGGACGGGAGCACTTCGCGGTCAAGCTGGCCACCGGGTTCTACGACAACCCGGGGCGCGGGCTGTCGGCGTCCGGGGGGATGAGCATCGCGCTGTCGTCGGTGACCGGCGAGATCGTCGCGCTGGTGGCCGACCGGGGGCTGCTCACCGAGCTGCGCACCGCGGCGGCGGGGGCGCTCGCGGCGGACCTGCTGGCGCGCGAACGGGTCGAGCGGGTGGCCGTGGTCGGGGCCGGCGGCCAGGCGCGCCACCAGCTCCGTGCGCTCCTGGGTGTGCGTACGCCGACCGAGGTCGTCGTGGCGGCCCGTCGTGCGGAGGCGGCCGTGGCGTACGCCGAGGAGATGACGGCGTCGCTCGGGGTGTCCGTACGGGCGGTCGCGGATGTCGCCGAGGCGGTCAGGGGCGCGGACGTCATCGTCACCACGACCCCGGCCCGGTCCCCCGTGCTGCGCGCCGACTGGGTCCGGGCGGGCGCGCACGTCACGGCGGTGGGCTCGGACATGCCGGACAAGCACGAGCTGGACCCGTCGCTGCTGGCCCGCGCGGACAGGCTCGTCGTCGACTCCCTGGACGCGGCGGCCCGCTCCGGCGAGCTGCACCACGCGCTCGACGCCGGGCTGCTCGCCCGCGACGACGTCCACGCCGAGCTGGGCGAGGTCGCGGCCGGCCTGCGCCCCGGGCGGACCGGACCCGACGAGGTCACCGTCTGCGACCTGACCGGGCTGGGCGTGCAGGATGTGGCCATCACGTCGCTGTTGGTGCGGCGCGCGGCCTCGCTGGGGCTGGGACAGAGACTGGACGTCTAGAACGGGGGACGCGATGGGCCGGTTCGGGGTGAGCTTCGAGCGCAGGAGCACGCACAACGCGGTGACCGATGCGCTGCGCGAGGCGATCCTGTCCGGCCGGATCCTGCCCGGCACGCCGCTGCGGGAGATCCCGCTGAGCGAGGAGCTGGGCGTCTCCCGCAACACCGTGCGCGAGGCCTCCCGGGTGCTGGCCGCCGAGGGCCTGGTCCGCCACCAGATGAACCACGGCGTGATCGTCACCGAGCTGTCCGACCACGAGATCGACGAGCTGTACGAGGCGCGCGGCGTGCTGGAGGCGGCCGGGGTGACCGCGCTGCTGGCTGCCGGCCCGGACGCACCCGCCTGGGCACGTCTCGCCTCGCTGGTCGAGCACATCGAGCGCGGCCTGGGGAGAGCAGACGTGGCCGCCGTGCTCGCCGGCGACCGGGACTTCCACGCGGTGCTGGTCGAGGCCACCGGCAACGCCCGCCTCACCGCCTGGCATGCCGCCGTGCAGCAGGAGCTGCGCCTGGCGCTCAACCTCGCCGAGCGCAGCACCCGCGAGCTGGGCCGCGCCGGCGACGACCACCGCGTCCTGCTCGACGCGCTGCGCGGCGGGGACCACGAGCACGCCCAGCGCGAGCTGCGCGAGCACCTCGGCGCCGGCGCCGCCGAGCTGCACCGGCTGCGCAAGCTAGTCCAGCAGCGACGCGACCAGTGACCGTGCCTGGGCGATCAGCTCGACCTGCCGGCGCCAGTCCCCGTCGACGGGGTCGATCGGGTTGAGCACCAGGTGCGTCACGCCGGCCCGCGCGTGCTCGGCCATCCGCTCGGCCGCCCACTCCGGGGTGCCGCTGATCGGGATCGACGCCGCCTCCTCGATCGGCACGCCGTAGTTCCCGCTCAGCGCGCGCACGATGCCCTCCACCCCGGCGCCGCCGGGATCGTCGCCGAGCACGCCCACCCCACCGACCGCGACCTCCGGCACCGCCCGCCCCTCGGCGGCCGCCACCTCGGCCAGCCGTTCCCGACCGGCGGCCACCGTGGCGGGCCCGACCATGGCCGGGAACCAGACGTCGGCGTGCCGCACGGTCCGGCGCAACGCGGCCGCCGTGGTCCCGGCCATCCAGACCGGCGGCGGGGTCGCACCCGGAGCCAAGGTGATCTCCGCGCCACCGACCATGGCCGGCTCGCCCGCCACCAGCCCCGGCAGCAGCTCCAACGCCCGGTCGGTGCGCGGGCCGCGCTCGGCGTAGGGCACCCCGACCGCCTCCCAGCCCGCCGTCCCGTGCACCGCGCCTCCGGCGCCGATCCCCAGCACCAGCCGACCGCCTGACACCTGCTGCAGCGCCGCCACCTGCTTGGCCGCCCAGGCCACCGGCCGCAGCGCGAGGATCATCACCCCGTACCCGACCTGGACCCTCCTGGTCGCGGCGGCGGCCGCCGCCAGCACGACCGTGCTGTCCAGCATCGGCTCCACCGGCGTGAGGTGATCGCCGACGAACACCGAGTCCAGCCCCACCTCCTCGGCGTGCGCGGCACAGGCCGCGACGTCGTCCACCGGCGCCGTCCCCACCCCGCTGATGAAGACCCCTACCCGCATGTCGTCGCCTCCTCTCGCGGACATCTCGACGGTAGGAACCAGCACTTTCTGCTAGGAAGTAGGTACCTGAAAGTTCCTTACCCACCCGGGGGGAATCCCGATGACCACCACGAGCGCAAGCCAACGCCGGGACCAGGCCAAACAGGCCTACGACGCCTTCATCGCCGCCTGCCCCACCCGCCAGCTGATGGAGTCGTTGAACGACAAGTGGGTGGGCCTGATCTTCTGCGCGCTGGGCGAGGGCGACATGCGGCACAGCGAGCTGGGCCGGCGCATCGCGGGCGTGAGCAGCAAGATGCTGACCCAGACGCTGCGCACGCTCGAACGCGACGGCCTGGTCACCCGCACCGTCACCCCGACCGTGCCGGTCCGCGTCGACTACGCGCTCAGCCCGCTCGGCCGCGACCTGCTGCCCCGGATGGTCGCCATCAAGGACTGGGCCGAGACCCATATCGAGCAGGTCGACGCCGCCCGCCGGGCCTACGACCGTCGCTAGCGACGTACCGGCCGGCGAGCAGGATCGCCGTCGTGCTGACCACCGCCAGCGCCATGATCCAGAAGGCGGGCGCGAGCTTGCTGCCGGTGGTGGCGATCAACCAGGTCACCACCAGCGGGGTGAGGCCGCCGAAGACGGCGATGCCGAGGTTGTAGCCGATGGACAGCCCGGTCGCCCGGGTCCGGACCGGGAAGATCTCGGCCATCAGCGCGCCGAGCGGCCCGCTGTACCAGACCTTGACCAGGCCCATCAGCGTCACCACCGCCGTGACCACGGCGAAGCTCGGAACGCTCTTGATCAGGAGGAAGAACGGCAGGCTGGTCACGAAGATCAGCACGGCCGCGGCGGCGAGCATCCGGGTGCGGCCGATCCTGTCCGAGAGGTGCCCGGCGAGCGGGGAGCACACGGTGAGCACCACGCCGGTGAGGATGGTCGCGGTGAAGCTGGTGGAGGTGGGCAGGCCCAGCTCGCGGATGGCGAACGTCGGCATGTAGGTGAGCAGGTAGTTCAGCCCGGTGGAGACGGCGAGGACGCCGATGGTGAGCAGGATGCGGGACTTCTGGGTTCTGATCGTCGCGCGCAGCGGGTGCTCCGGCTCGGCGCGAGCGCTCGTGAACTCCGGTGAGTCGCGCAGGTGGCGGCGGATGTAGAAGCCGACCGGTCCGAGCAGCAGGCCTATCGCGAACGGGATGCGCCAGCCCCAGGAGTCGAACTGTGCCGGGGTGAGCACTCCGGACAGGACGGCGAGGAGCACGGTGGCCAGCAGGGTCGACGCCGCCTGGCTGGCCCCCTGCCAGGCGCCCATGAACCCGCGCCGGTTGGCGTTCTGCTCGATCAGGTACGCGGTCGCGCTGCCGAACTCGCCGCCGGCCGAGAACCCCTGCAGCAGCACGGCGACCAGCATGCCGATCGGGGCGAGCACGCCGATCGTGTCGTAGCCAGGGATGAAGGTGATCAGGAAGGTGGCGGCCACCATGATCCGGATCGCGATCATCAGCGCCGGCATCCGGCCGACCCGGTCGGCGTAGGCGCCGAGCACGACCGCCCCGACCGGCCGGATGAAGTACGCCGCGCCGATGCTGGCCACCGCGAGCATCAGCGACAGCGCCTGGTCGGTGGCCGGGAAGAACCGGCGGGCGATCACGTCGGCGAGCAGCGCGTACGAGCTGAAGCTCATCCACTCCAGCCCGTTGCCGATCGACGCGGCGGCGACCGCCCGCGCCTGGGACGTCACCGCCCGGCCTTTCCGACGCTGAGCAGCGCGCTGGCCGCCGTCACGATGCCGTCGTGGAACCGGCGCAGCTCGAAGTTCTCGTTCGGCGCGTGGTTGCGCTCGTCGACGTTCGCCAGCGGGATGCCGTAGCACGGCAGGCCGAGGCCGTCGGTCAGCGCGGCGATCGGCAGGCTGCCGCCCTGCGCCGGGGCGAGCAGCGCGGGCTTGCCGGCCGCCTCGCCGACCCCGCGCGCCACCGCCTCGGCGAACGGCGCGTCCGGCAGCGTGCGGGACGGCTCCATGCCGACCTTGAACCGCACCTCGGCGTGCGGCAGCCGAGCCCGCGCGTGCGCGCGCACCGCGTCCTGAACCGTCCGAACCCGCTGCCCGCAGGCCAACCGCATGTCACAGCGCGCGACCGCGACCGAGGGGATCACCGTCCGATGGTCGTCGCCGTCCAGGCAGGACAGCGAGTTGATGCTGAACGTGGGCAGCGCCAGCCGCTCGTTGTACCCCGGCCCGTCCGGGTGGGCGTCCATCCGGTCCAGCCCGGCGCCGGCCAGCACAGCGGCCGCGTCCACCGGCAGCGCGCGCAACGCGTCCCGCTCCCCGTCGGTCAACGGCGTGACGCCGTCGTCGTGCCCGCGCACCCCGATCCGCCCGTCCGGCCCGCGCATGCCCGCGAGCAGCCACACCAGCTCCCAGGCCGGGTTCGGCGCGACGTTGCCCCAGTTCCCCGAGTGCAGCGCGGAGCTCGCGCCGCGCACGGTGATCTCGAAGCTCAGCGCGCCGCGCACGCCCAGCGACACCGTCGGCTCGTAGCTGTCGTGCACCGGCCCGTCGCTCCACAGCGCGACGTCGGCGTCGATCTCCTCGCGCATCGACGCCAGCGTGTCCGTCAGGTGCGGGCTGCCGATCTCCTCCTCGCCGTCGAGCACCACTGTCACCGAGCACGGCAGCCCGCCGCCCTCGTCGCGCAGTGCCCGCAGCGCGAGCAGCTGGGCCAGGTGCTGCCCCTTGTTGTCGCCGGTGCCCCGCCCGTACATCCGCCCGCCGCGCACGGTGGCCTGGAACGGCGGGCTGTCCCACTCCCCGAGCGGTCCCGGCGGCTGCACGTCGTAGTGGCCGTAGATCACCACGTGCGGGCTGCCGTCCGGCCCCTTCGCATGGCCCGTCACCAGCGGCCACCCGCCGGTCTCGACCACCCTCGGGGCCAGCCCGCTGCCCTCGACCAGGCGCCGCGCGTGCTCGGTGGCCTCGGGCATGCCCTCGCCGGTCGCGCTCACGCTCGGCACCGCCACCCAGTCCGCCAGCTCCCGCTCGTGCCGGGAGCGGTTGCGCTCGACGTACGTCCTGATCGCGTCCATGCGGTCTCCGATTTCATAAACTGATATCGATCGCAATCTCGCGAATCGGTTACGCTCCTGTCAATGCCCGAGCCGCGTCCCCCCACGACGCCCGCACAGCTCCGCGCGCTCACCCACCCGCTGAGCTGGCGCGTGCTACGCCTGTGCCTGGACGAACCCTGGACGAACCAACAGCTCGCCGAGCGCCTCGGCGTCGCCCCCGCCACCCTGCTGCGCCGGGTCCGGGCGCTCACCGAGGCCGGCTTCCTGGTCGCCGAGGCCCCCCGCCAGGGCCCGCACGGCGCCTGGGAACGCCCCTACCGCGCCACCGGCCGCACCTGGCGCCTCGAGTTCGGCCCCGACGACGAGGAGCACCTGCACGCCAAGGTCGAGCTCGCGGTGCTCGACGCGCACCGAGCCGAGCTCCGGGAGAACGACCCCACCGCCCCCCAACACGTCCGCCGCGCCGTACTCCGCCTCGACGACACCGCCCGCACCGAACTGACCGCCCGCCTCGACGCCCTGCTCGACGAGTTCATCGCCCGCTCCGCCCCCAACGGCACTCCCATCTCAGTCCTCTGGAGCGCCGCCGAACGCAAACCCACCGCCGCTTCACTGGACGTCGAACCCACATTCCCCTCGGACTAGCCTCCCTGTGCTCAGGGCGCGAGCGTCAAAGTTCGCCGGTCCGCGTGGGTTTGAGGGCATCTGACCCGGTCGCCTGGCCAGCGCGCACGTCGTCGAGGTATTAGGCCAGTCCTGCGAAACTTGCCGCGCGCAGGCGCTAACGCCGCGCGGGTGACTGACGGTGACCACAGGTCGTCGTTGGGCCGGGATAGTCTGCGACCTAACCGGACCGGCCTCGTCGTGAGCCATACGGCGGTCCCCGCGCGCCTGGCGGCTAGACTGCGCGGCCATGTCGAGCGAGGCACGCTCCGAGTCCGAGGAGCGCGAAGGGGAGCCTGCTCATACCCCGACGCCCGTAGACAAGACGATCATGACGCGCGCCGACCTTCCGGCTCCACCCCGCGAGACCGCCTTCCGCCGGCTTCGCAGGCGCTACAGATCAACCGGGAGGCACGCCGGTATTAGCTTGTGGATGCTGCGACGGGGCCTCCCCCTAAGCGCGCCACTCGCGATCTTGTTCGTAGCAGGCGGGCACTATCTAGGCTGGGCCACGGCATTTGACGTACTGATCCAGATCACCTCACCGAGCAGCACTTCAGTACCAGCTCTGGCCTACGTCCTCTCGATCACCGGTTGGCTGCTCGTACCGGGTCTTGTCGGCGCTGTCACCGGCTACTTCGTCAGCAACTCGGTTACGTCACGGCGGCAGACCCCTTTAGCTAAAGCCTTCCCACCCCCGGGGGACGCGAATGGGTAAGTGGATCCCACTACTGAGCGACTTCTGCTACCAAAACGAGTTCGGCATCGAGGGCAGCTTCACCATCGCTTTCGTGCGCCAGCATCACAATGACTGGGGAACGGCACAAGATCACTGGGAACGGATCGTAAGTCGCGTTCTCGATACCGAGGCAATCCCCACCGGCGCAAGCGGAACGGAGGCGATGTTTCACGCAGTCCGAGCCAGTACAGTGATCATCGATCGAGACCACAAAGGCAGATGTCCGCATTGCGCGAAAAGTTCATCTAAACGAAGAAGCGCCACCCTTCAATCCAAAACGGAGGGAGGGCAATAAAGATGGAAACTGAAAGCAGCCAGGATAAAAATAAGCTCTATGCCCTTTGCCTGGAGTTGCTCTCCAACGTTCATGGATCCGACGATCCGGCCTGGCTTCATCGCGCGGCATCTGAGACCGTCGCGGCTGTCGAACGCACTCGCAGTCGAAGTGAATACCTATATACGGCGCGCCGCAGACCAGACGACACGCCTTCGCTCAAGGCACAGCTCGAAATAGACAAAGCATCAGTCGGACTCCTACACAGCCGCGCCGCGCGCACAATCGCGCGTAGATATGAAGCAGGCAGATCCGTCCAAGACTTGGCGAATGAGTATTCAGTCGAGGAAGCCGATATCCGCAATGCCATCACAGGTGCCGGATTCAGACTAGAACCAACAGACCTGCACCCTGCAGCTTCTACCCACCCCGGGGCACAAGGTACTGGATCGGGCGGCAAGTTTGAAGTATACAAAGACCGCGCCGGCAAGTATCGATTTCGCTTGAGGGCGTTCAACGGGCAGATACTCGCCGCCGCAGGCGAGGCTTATGAAACAAGAGATGCCGCTATTATCGCGATCACGTCGGTTCGAGACGCCGTCAAAGATCCAAACATTCATATCCCGGAAGGCCCGTCGAAAGACAAGGGTACGCGAGTCAAAGTTGGTCGGTTCGAGATATATATAGATCGAGCCGATAGATATCGGTTTCGCCTGAAGGCGCCTGATGGACAGGTACTTGCCACTGGTGAGGCATTCGAGAGTCTTCGCATGATCCGACGTTGCATCGATTCCATCATCATGTCAGCAAACGATGCAGAACTTAAGGACGGCTAAGTCCGACACACGCGCGGTGGGGCCGTCGACCACAGACCGGCCCACCCGCAGATCTATCTACTCCCGATGCTTAGATAGCCACAGCGTCCCGCTTCACTCCAGGCGGCCACAGAGCCCATCTCTCCAACGCCCACGTTCCTCATCGACATTCAGCGGTACGACGGGCGCCCTCAACGCGGTCTGCAAGTGCGTGCCGCTATTCGGCTGTGAGAGCACCGAGTGCGGGCCACGGCGGACCCTGGCGGAGCAGGGACAGGATGTTCCGGCCATGCCGGTGACCATCCGGAAACTGATCGCTGATGTCCCAGCGCCATGCGGCGACCATCGCAAGCACCAGCCGCCGACACTCCGCCAGCAGAACCTGGTCGATGCCCGGATAGCGGGCGCCAACCTCCTCCGGCACGTGGGCGACATCAAACTCGACGGGTCCCCGGCAGCACGTCTCGAAGTCGATGAACAGCAGGCCATCACGGGTGCTCAGGAGGTTGCCAGGATGCGGTTCGCCGTGCAGTAGCTGCTCGGCGGCACCGCGACCGCGGATCCGTTCACGAGCGCTCCGCAGCGCGCCGAGGAGCAGATGCCGGTCGGCCTCGGCGAGCGCGGGGGTTTCCTCTCGGTGCGCGACCAGCCCTTCGGCCTCCGCGACCCGGTCCAGGAAGTGTGGGGTTGCGATCTCGACCCTTCGCATGCCGGCGTGCAGGCGTTGGAGCACGCCTGCGTATGCGCCCGGTACGTCCAGGTCAGGAGCCACCACCTCGTAGTAGGTCCACAAGGTCACCGCGAAGCCGTCGCGTTCGTAGACCCGCGGCTCAACCCGGGGCTCCAGCGCCGCGACGGGGCTCGCGGTCCCGGCGAGTCGCAGAGCAAGCTCGACCTCAAGCGCGGCTACCTCTTGCCCCACCGGTGCTACGCGGGCGAAGACGCCACACGGCACCAGGCGCAGGGCGAGCTTGTTCGAATTCTGAACCACGACCGCGTCGTCGACCCGCAGATGCAACTCGCCCGCCAGCGCTGTCGCCGCAGCCACCGCGCGCGACACGAGCTCCGCCTCCACACGCGGATCTTCGCACCTGCTCGCTCATCGATATGAGAGTGCAGGTGCCGGGACGCAGGTCGGCTTGCTTTCCACACATATCGAACTAATGTTCGGTTCCCGTACTAGCTGCCCGAGGCTTGGAGAACCTGATGCCCGTCCGCTTCCAGTTGGTCATCGACTGCGCCGACCCGGACCGGCTTGCCCGATTCTGGGCCGCCGCGCTGCGCTACGAGCTTGCGCCGCCCCCGACCGGTTTCGCCACCTGGGACGACTACTACCGCGACCTCGGAGTGCCCGAGGACGCCCTGGGCGCCGGCGTGGACAGGATCAGCGACCCGGAGGGCCACGGGCCGGCCATCTGGTTCCAGGTCGTCCCGGACGTCAAGGCCGTCAAGAACCGGCTGCATCTCGACATCCACGCGAGCGGCCAGCGGGCGGACCCGATCGAGGTTCGCCGGCAGCGAGTCGACGCCGAGGCGAAGCGGCTGGCCGATCTGGGCGCGACCGTGACCGGCGCCTTGCACCAGGAAGGGCTCGACCACTATGCGGTCGCGATGACGGACCCGGAGGGGAACGAGTTCGACATCAACTGAACTCGGCGGTCAGCGGCGTTCGAACACGGGGTGGCCGCCGACGAGGGTGAGGTCTGTGCGGACCCGGTGCAGGTCGGCGGGTGGTAGGGCGAACGGGTCGGTCTCGAGGACGGCGAGGTCGGCCAGGGCGCCGGGGCGGATGGTGCCGGCGGCGTCGAGGTGGTTGACGCGGGACGAGCCGGCGGTGTAGGCGGACAGGGCGGTGGTCAGGTCGAGGGCTTGGTCGGTGCCGAGCCGCTCGGCGTCGGGGCGGCCGGGTTCGCGGCGGTTGACGGCGACGTGGATGGCGGCGAACGGGTCCGGCGTGGTCACCGGCCAGTCCGAGCCCATGGCCAGGCGCGCGCCGGCCCGCGACAGGGAGCCGAACGGGAACTGGCGCTCGGTGCGCTCCGGACCCAGGACCGGCAGGCAGGTCTCGCGCATGTGCGAGCTGTGGCAGGCCCAGAACGCCTGCAGGTTCGCGGTGACGTCCAGGGCGGCGAACCTGTGGATGTCGGCGTCGTCGACCAGCTGGAGGTGGGCGATGTGGTGGCGGTGGCGGCTCGGTCCGGCGGCGGCGAAGGCGTCCAGCGCCTCCCGGACGGCGCGGTCGCCGATGGCGTGCACGTGGACCTGGAACTCCGCCGCGTCCAGGGCGGTGACCATGGCGTTGAGCAGGTCGGGGGCGAAGTAGGACAGGCCACTGCCGGAACAACGGCAACGGACGTAAGGCTCGAGCACAGCGGCGGTGGCCGTCTCCGCGACGCCGTCCTGCATGATCTTGACGGTGCCGGCGGCGAACCGGCCGGCCGGGGCCGCGTCGCGCTTGGCCGCCAGCGCGGCCACCGTCGCCGCCACGTCGTCAGCAACCGTCTCCCGGGGCCACCACAGCGCGCCGCGGACACGGGCGGTCAGCCGACCGTCCGAGGCCGCCCGCACGTACGCCCCGTACACGTCGGGAAACGCGGCGTAGCGGCCCACCAGCGCGTCCTGCCACCCGGTGATGCCGAACGAGTGCAGGTACGCCTGCGCGGTGTCCAGGCCGGCGTCCAGCTCGGACTCATCGGTCGGCGGCAGGACGGCCTGCACGAGCTTCATCGCGCCCTCGTGCAGCAGCCCGGAAGGCCGGCCCCCGGGGTCGCGCTCGATACGCCCGTCGGCGGGGTCGGGGGTGCCCGCGTCGATACCGGCAACAGCCAGCGCGCGGGAGTTCACCCAGGCCGTGTGGTGCGCGCTGTCCAGCAGGAAGGCCGGACGGTCGGGCAGCACGCCGTCCAATGCCGCCAGCGTCGGCCGGCCGCCCGCGAACGCGGTCATCTGCCAGCCGCCGCCGAGGACCCACGGCCGCGAGGCATGCGCGCCGGCGTACCGAGCGACGGCGGCCAACGCGGCCGGCTCGTCGGCGCACTCGTCCAGCGCACACTGCCCCAGCTCGACGCCGCCGAGCACGGCATGCACGTGCGCGTCCACGAACCCGGGGACGACCATCCGTCCACCCAGGTCGACGACCTCCCGCGCGGCGCCCACCGAGGCGCGGACCTCCGCCTCGGTCCCCACAGCGGCGACCAGCCCGTCCGCCACCGCCAGCGTGGTCGCGGTGGGATGCACGGCGTGCCCGTCGAACACCCGGCCCGAATGCATGATCAGATCGACGGTCACGGTCAGCTCGCTTCCTGTACGGGCATCGGCCTTGCGCACGCAACGGCCAGGTACGCGGCGGTGTTGACGATCAGGCCCGCGACTCCGGAGGTGAGCCCGCCCAGCCACGGCACCGACACGGGGTAAGCCATCTGGAGCACCCCGGCGACGGCGATACCCGAGGCCATCCCGCACAGCGCCGCCGCCGCGCCACCCCGCCGCCAGAACACACCGAGGAACAGCGCCGGCGCCAGTTGGACGATCACCTGGTACGACAGGATCGCCCAGCCGATCAGGCCCTCCACCGACGCCGTGGTGCTCGCCGCGCCGACGGCACCGACCGCGGTCATCACCACCGCCGCCAGCCTGGCCGTCCGCAGCTCGGCGGACCGCGAGCCGAGGATGTCGTTGGCCACCTGGGCGCTCACCGCCTGGATCGCCCCGTCGACGTTGCCCATGGTCGCCGCGATGACGATCACCCCGCCCAGCGCGAGCAGCACCGGCCCGCCGTGCGAGAGCAGCAGGAACCACACGTGGTCCGGCTTGGCGGCCACCTCAGGGAGCGAGGACGCGAGCAGTGCCAGCGTGGTGAGCGCGCCGGTGAACAGCAGCATCAGCGGCGCGGCCTGGACGGCGGAGCGCTTGATCGTCCACACCCCGCGAGCGGTGAACAGCCGCACGAAGATGTCCGGCCAGCACCAGGCGCCGAGGAACCCGGTGAGCAGCAGGGAGAACAGGTACCAGCCGCCCTCGGCGCTGCCCGGCAGCGGCAGCAGGAACTTCTCCGGCGCCACCGCGTCGAGCGAGTGCCCGCCGCGCACCAGCCAGACGATCATCGCGACGATCACCACGAGCCCGACGCCGTAGGCCACGATGCCCTGCACCATGTCGGAGATCACCACGCCGCGCATGCCCATCCGCACGGTCCAGACCTGGCGCAGCACCAGCACCCCGATGCCGACCAGGATCGCCCCGCCCGGCGAGACGTGCCCGAAGGACAGGTAGGAGAACACCATCCCCAGCGACTGCATGCCCAGCACCAGCCACGGGATCCCGGCCAGCACGCCGATCCCCGCCGCCAGCCGCCGCACCGCCATCGACCGGTACCGCGTGCCCAGCAGGTCGGACTGGGTGCGCAGGTCCAGCCGCCGGCCCCAGGTGCTCACCCGGTCCGCGAGGAAGAACATCATGACCACGCCGAGCAGCGAGTACAGCATCGAGTAGTACCCGATCACCCCGCCGGAGACCGCGAGCCCGGCGAACGAGATGAACCCGGTGCCCGCGATCCAGGTGTTCAGGAACGACATGGTCTGGAACCACGAGCCGAACGACCGCCCGGCCGTCGCGTAGTCGACGAACGTGACGTCCGGGCGCCTGGTCAGCTGCAGCACCCCGACGACCAGCGCCATGAACAGCGCCACCGCCCCGTAGCCGATCAAGATGTTCATTCTTGATCCATCCCGTCCGCCCGCTCCCGGCCGAGGAAGAACCACACCGACAGCACGACCAGCACACCGCCGCCCAGGAAGTAGCCGAGGCTCCACGCCGGGCCGGCCTGGCTGCCCACCCACCAGTGCACCGGCGGCGAGAGCACCAACAGCAGGTCGAACACCAACACCGCCCAGACCAGCGGCCGGCGGCGGCCGGGGGTGCCACGAGGGGTGAGCGTCATCGATCGTCCCCATTCCTGCCGGAACGTTCCGGCAGCGGGAGACACTAGCCGGAGCCGGAACGTTCCGGCAATGGTCGATCCGGTTGGGCTACTGTCGCCGGCGTGGGCACTCGGGCGGTCACCCTGCAGGACGTAGCCGACGCCGCCGGCTTCTCGATCACCACCACGTCCGACGCGCTGTCCGGCGGCGGGCGCGTCTCGGCGGCCACCGTCGAGCGCATCGAGCACGTCGCCAGCCGGCTCGGCTACCTGCCCAACGCCGCCGCCCGCCACCTGCGCAAGGCCCGCACCGGCTCGATCGGCGTCTACCTGCCGCCCCCGCTGGAGCTGACCCGCACGAACTACTACATGAACGTGGCCTTCGGGGCCGTCGAGCGAGCCGGCAAGGACGGCGTCGACGTGACGCTGCTGGCCGGCCACCACGTCCCCCGGCCGAGGGTGGACGGCATCGTGCTCGTCGACCCCGCCGCCGACGACCCGACGGCCGCCGCGCTCGCCCGCGCGGGCCTGCCCGTGGTCAGCGGCGAGCGCTACCCGGGCGCGCCGGCCCCGACCGCCTCGGTCCGCACCGACCACGCCGCCGCCCTGACCGAGCTGCTCGAACACCTGCGCGAGGGCGGATCCCGACGCCCGGCGCTGCTGGCGGTGCGGGGCTCGTTCGACTGGGCGCGCACCATCCGCACCACCTACCTGCGCTGGTGCCGCTCGCTCGACCTGGAGCCCAGGATGCGGACCATGGCCGGCGACTCCAGCGTCTCCTCGGTGCCAGGGCACGCCCGCGCGCTGCTGCGCCACTTCCCCGAGGCGGACGCCCTGGTCCTGGCGCCGGACGGGTCGGCCGTCGCCGCGCTGGAGGCGGCCCGCGAGGCCGGGAGGCGGGTCGGCGGCGGTGGGGACCTCATGATCGCGGCCTGCGTGGACGGCCCGGTCCTGGAGCTGTGCGACCCGGCGGTGACCGCGATCGACCTGCGCCCCAGGGAGTTCGGCCGGGCGTGCGCCGACGCCCTGCTCGGCCAGATCGACCGCGCCGACCCGGCCGAGGCCCGCATCCACGCCGTGGAGCTGCGCCGCCGCGCATCCACCCACCCGCTGAAACGGTGACGTCCGTATCGTGGTCCGGCGTGGGCGTCGAAATCGATGAGTTCCTGGCGCTGGTGAACGCCCTGCCGGGCGTCGAGCACAAACAGTCGGCGAACTACACGTCGTACAGCGTGCACGGGAAGAAGTTCGGCTACCTCTGGCCGAGGACCCGGACGGTGGGCCTGAAACAGACGCTGGCCGAACAGATCGCGCTGGTGTCCGAACGGCCCGAGGTCTTCGAGGTGCAGTTCACCGCGGGCGGGTTCGGCTGGGTCGTCACCTACCTGGAGAAGATCGACGCCGAGGAGCTCTCCGAGCTCGTCTTCGAGGCGTGGCGGCTGTCCGCCCCGGCCGCGCTGGCCGACACCCAGACGGTTCCTTCTTTGCCTTCACATCGACGTCAAGGTTGATGATGTCGTCATGACATTCGACCCGCGCGCGCTGCTCGCCCAGAGCCGCCTCGGCGTCCTGGCCACCCTCAAGTCGGACGGCCGCCCGCAGCTCTCCCCCGTCCAGCCGTTCTTCGACCCGAAGTCCGGCGTCATCCACGTGTCGATGACCGAGGGCAGGGCCAAGACCGCGAACCTGCGCCGCGACCCGAGGGCCACCCTGGAGGTCACCAGCCCCGACGGCGGTTCCTGGGCCACCGCCGAGGGCACCGCCACACTCACCGGCCCCGGCACCGACCCGAACGGCCCCGAGGTCCAGGCGCTGGTGGACTACTACCGCGCCGCCGCCGGCGAGCACCCGGACTGGGACGAGTACCGCTCGGTGATGGTCGCCGACCGCAGGATCCTCATGACCATGACGGTCGACCACGTCTACGGCCAGAGCATCCGCTGACGGTCATCCGGCGACGACGGCGGCCACCCCGCAGATGCAGATCAAGGCGCCGCCCTGCTGCACGCGCTGGAGCCTTTCGCGCAGGAAGAGGCGGCCGAGGGCGATGGTCATCAACGGGTGCAGCGAGCTGAGCGCCGCGACCACGCCGAGCGTGCCGTGTGTCGAGGCGACCGCGTAGGACGAGTCGGCGCCGATGATGAGCATTCCGAGCAGCACCAACACGGCGAGGTCGGCGGGCCGCGCGCTCAGCCGCGGCCTGGCGAGGCAGGCCACGGCGACGAGGAGCGCCACGGAGGTGAGCCGGGCGACCCAGAGCGTCCCGAGCACGTCCACATCGCTCGCGGCGTTGACCGCCACGTAGAAGCCCCCGAACCCGAGGGCCGCCGCGAGCCCGTACCCGGCGCTGGCGCCCAGCCGCGCCCGCCGTTCGGAGCCGTCCGTGCGCCGCTCGAACGCGGTGAGCACGATGCCCACGATGGCCAGCGCGATGCCGACGTACTGGACGGGCGTGGGCGGCTCCCCGCGCAGCGCGCCCACCACGACCGGCACCACCGGCGCGGCCGCCGCGATCGGCGCGACCACACCCATGGTGCCGACCGCGAGACCCCGGTAGAGCGCCGCGATGCCACAGATCTCGAAGGCCCCGGCCAGCGCGGCGGCGACCAGCGCCGCACCGCCCAACCGCCAGTCGCCGACGGTCATGACCAGCACGGTCAGCATGGCCAGCGCCGCCGCCTGGGACACCAACAGCACGGTGAGACCGGCCAGCGCGCGGCTCTTCACGCCGCCGAGGAAGTCCGAGACGCCGTACGCCACGCTGGCCAGCAACGCCAGCGACACCGCAACCACATGCGCCTCCCGTGCCCGACGCTACGTGAGCCAGCCGGCGCGCGGCGAGCACTTTCGCTCGCGGGACCCGGCCCTCAGGCCCACCGGCACAGCAGCGCGCCCAGCCCGGCCGCGCCCGCGGCGAGCAGGAACCCGGTGACGAACCCGCCGGCCCCCGGCAGCTGCACCGCGAGCACCGCCAACTGGCTGCCGGCCGCGCCGCCGAGCACCCGGGCCACGGTGTTGGCGCCGTTCGCGCTGCCGCTGTGCGCGGCCGGGCTGGCGTGGTTGACCAGCCGGGGCAGCCCGGCCATGGCCAGCCCGTAGCCCACGCTGCAGGCCAGGTACCCGAGCACCACCTGCCACGCCCGGCCGTGCCCGAGGGCCAGCGCCACCCCGGACCCGCCGGCCAGCAGCAGCCCGAGCGCCAGCGGCGCGGTCAGCCGGTACCGCCTGGCCAGTGGCTCGGCCGCCCAGCTCGCCGGGATCGTGACCAGCGTGCCCGGCAGCAGGATCAGCGCCGCGCCGGTCACCGTGGTCCCGAACCCGCCCGCCGACGCGGGCAGCTGCGCCAGCCTGGGCACCAGCACGTAGCAGAGGAACTGGTTCACCCCGAGCAGCAGCGCGCCGGCGTGCGCGACCACCAGCGGCCTGGACAGCAGCCCACCCGCGGGGATAGACGGCCCCCTGGGTCGGTCCGTCGGTACGAACAGCACGGTGAGCAGGAGCGCGAGCGCCACCAGCGCGCTGCCCAGCACGAAGATCCACCGCCAGGACAGCAGGTCCGCGAGCAGGCCACCGACGAGCAGCCCGGCGCCCGCCGACCCGGTGACCAGCCCGGCGGTCAGCGCCAGCCCGAACGGCACCCGCCCCGCCGGCAGCGTCGCCCTGACCAGCACGAACGACAACGGCACCAGCGCGAGCCCGATCCCCTGCACGGCCCGGAACCCGATCAGCACCTCGATGCCGGGGGCCAGCCCGGCGCCCACCGTGCCGACCAGGTACACCGCCAGGCTGGCCAGCAGCACCCGCCGCGCCCCGCACCGGTCGGCCAGCCGGCTCACCAGCGGGGTGAGCACCACGCTGGCCAGCAGCGGCGCGGTGAGCACCGCCCACGAGGCCGGCCCGACCCCCGTGCGCAACGCGCGCTGCAACACCCCCACGGTCGGCACCAGCATGGTCTGCAACAGCCCGTAGGAGAGCACCACGACCCCCAGCGCGGTGAGCACCGGCCCGGACCGAGCTACGATGCGAACATCGTTCGCAGAGCTAGACATGAAGGGCAGGCTAACCAACTGCGAACGCCGTTCGCAAGGAGTATGGCCATGGTGACAACCCGACGCCCCCGCCCCCACGGCGCGCTCAACCGAGGCGCGATCCTGGCCGTCGCCCGCCGGATCGCCGACGCGGAGGGCCTCGGCGAGCTGACCCTGCGCCGGGTGGCCGCCGAGCTGGACACCGGCCAGGCCTCGCTGTACCGACACATCGCCGACCGCGCCGAGCTGCTGGCGCTGCTGGTCGACGACCTGGCCGCCGGCTACCCCCTGATCGAGCAGGGCCACTCACCGACCGAGACGGTCACCGCGCAGTGGATGGCCATCTACGACTACCTGGCCGCCCACCCCTGGGGCGCCCAGGTGATCGCCGGCGGCGCCCACCACACCGCGGCCGCCACCCCCATCCGCGACCGCTGCCTGTCCCAACTCCGCGCCGCCGGAATGACCGCCCAGACCGCCACCCGCACCTACCGAGCCCTCTGGCCACTAGTGATCGGCCACCTGCTCAACAAGCACACCTTCAGCCCCACCCACGACCCCGCCGGCGCCCTCACCCCCGCCGAGTTCGAATGGGCCGTGCGCAACCTGCTCGCCGGCGCGCTCAAGCCCGCCCAAACCGCCCGCGAGTCGGGGCTCTCAGCACACTGAGTCGGGCGTTTCGGCACACGTCGGGGCGAGCGGCCGCGGACAGGTTGACCTTGACGCTAGCGTCCGGGTTTTAGCGTCCGCACATGGTTGATGTTGACGAACGGCCCGGACGGCTCGCCGCCGGGGCCGGGCTGCTGTGCCTGGCCCTGGTCGCCTTCGTGGTGGGCACCGACGACTTCGTGGTCGCCGGTGTGCTGCCGGGCCTGGCCGGCGGGTTCGCGGTGTCCGAGGCGGTTGCGGCGCAGTTGGTGTCGGTGTTCTCGGTGGTGTACGCGGTGGCGGCGCCGGTGCTGGCGGTGGCGACGGCCCGGCTGCCCCGGCGCGCGGTGCTGGGCGTGGGGTTGGCGGTGTTCGCGCTGGCCAACGCGGGGGCGGTGGTCGCTTCATCGTTCGGCGTCCTGATGGCGATGCGGGTGCTCGCGGCGCTGGCCGGTGCCTCGGTCACGCCGGTGGCGTTCGCGGTCGCCGCCGGCATGGCACCACCCGGGCGCGAGGGTCGCTACATCGGCACGGTGGCGGGCGGGTTGACCCTGGCGTTGGTGGCCGGCGTGCCGGCCGGCACCTGGCTGAGCGGCATGTGGGGGTGGCGCGCGACCTTCGGCTTCGTCGCCGTGCTTGCCGGCGTCGCGGCCCTGGTGGTGCCCGCGCTGCTTCCCAGGTTGCCCGGCGGGCCCCGGCTGCGGATGCGCAGGCGGCTGGCGCTGCTGACCAGGCCACCGATCGTGGCCGCCGTGCTCGGCACCGTCGTCGGGGCCAGCTACGGGCTGATGAGCTACACCTACATCGCGCCCATCGCGCGGGAGCTGTCCGGGGCCGACGTCGACGGTCTCGCGGTGTTGATCCTGGTGGTGGGGGCGGTGGGCGCCGCCGGGACGGTGGTCGGCGGGCGGCTCACCGACCGGCTCGGCGCGGACCGCGCGCTGGTCGGGAGCTGCGCGGTGCAGGTGGTCGCCACCGGCGGGCTGGCGGCGCTCGGGCTGGCCGGTCCGGGCGGGGTGCCGCTGGCCGCGGTGGCCGCCGTGTTCGCCGGCTGGGGCCTGGCCGGGTGGGCGTTCAACCCGCCGATGAACGCGCGGCTGCTCGCGCTGTCCGGCCCGGCCGGCACCGAGGCGGTGGCGTTGAACAGCAGCGCGCTCTATCTCGGCATCGCCATGGGCGGCGGGCTCGGTGGCGTGGCATTCTCGGGGTACGGGGTCTCCGGCGTCACCGTGACGGCGACGGCCCTCGGGCTGGTCACCGTCGTGCTGCTGGCGGCGTCGGTGGCGCGCTACCCGACACGGCGGGCCGGCGGATAGGGGAGGTCGGTCGTGCGCATTGGCGAGCTGGCGCGGCGGGCCGGCGTGACGACCAGGGCGGTGCGCTACTACGAGCAGCTCGGCCTGGTCAGCTCGAACCGGCTGCACAACGGCTACCGGGACTACGAGGACGCCGCCGTGCTGCGGGTGCGCAACATCAACCGGCTGCTGGGCACCGGCCTGAGCTCGCACGAGGTGCGCGAGCTGCGGGCCTGCCTGGACGCCGACCTGGACGGCGAACCGGCCTGCGCGGGCCTGGTCGAGCTCTACCAGCGGCGGCTGGACGGCCTGCAGGCGCGGATGGACACGCTGCGGGAGCACAGCGACGGCCTGCGCGCGCAGATCGAGCGGCTGCGCAGCGACAGCTAGCGCCCAGGTCAGGGAGCTGGAGACACCGAGGCCGGGAAGCACACCTCGCCGGCCGGGTGCACGCTCGGGTCCACGTAACCGACCGGGCGGGGCCTCGGCCGGGGGTACGGATCCGCGCTGGAGGTGGCGAAGGTGGCACACAGCTCGAAGGTGCGCGGGCCGGTGACGGCATAGCGCACGCCGGTGGTGTCCAGGCCGAGGCCGTCGAGGCTCGGCGGCGGCGCGCCGGTGGTCCGCGCGTGGTTCTCGACGCCGGCGGCGAGCGTGCGGATCCGGTCCTCGGTCGCGGCGTCCGCGCGGATCGACACGGCCAGCAGCGACTGCCCGACGACCGCCACCACGCAGCCGGCGGCGAGCAGGCCGGTCACCAGCGCGGTGCGCCGGAACCCGGTCGGCCTCGGCGCCGCTCGCCAGTACCAGAACACGGCCCCGGCCAGGCCGACGGTGATCGCGGTGTGCGTGAGGTTGCCCAGGTGGTTGCCGATGTTGCTGCCCAGGCCCGGTTCGCCGGAGCCGGCGTTGAGCACGCTGTAGACGTAACGGACCAGCCGGGACACCGCCCACAGAAACGCCACCACCAGCGTCACCTGCACCGCCAGCCTGCTGCCCCGGTCCAGCTCACCGGCCTCGCCGGCCTCAGCGGTCTCCGCGGCCTCCGCGCGGCGCAGCCAGAAGAACAGCCCCACGAAGATCGGCAGCGCGACGACCAGGGTGGACGCGGCCCAGGTGACCAGGCCGTCGGTGCCCCTGGTGTAGCCGAAGGCGATGTCCACCAGGTTGTGCAGCACGGCCCCCAGCGCGGTGACGGTGATGCCCATCGAGAGCAGCGTCAGTACGTATCCGAACGCCCGGGTGGTCGGGCGGATCGAGTCGGTGGACATGCCCGCCAGTCTGTGCCCGACCCCCGGCCCGACGGATCCGTAGAACTACCGAACCTCCCGGTCCAGGCTCTCCCGGGGGCCGCACGAGATCGCCGCCAGCGCGACCAGCGACACCGCCGACAGGTACGCCCCGACCGCCAGGCTGCTGTGTGTCTGCGCGTACAGGAACGCCGCGACGAAGGGCGCCGGCGCCGAGGCGATGATGCCGCTGAGCTGGTAGGCGAGGCCGGCGCCGGTGTAGCGCACCCGGGTCTCGAACAGCCCGGGGATGAAGCTGGTGATCACGGCGCTGGAGAACGCGTGGCCGACCGGCAGCGCGAGGAATGCGGCCAGGAAGATCCCCCACCCGCTGCCGGTCTGGAACGCGGCGAACATCGGCACCCCGGTCACGATCCCGATCACCGCGCCGAGCTGCAGCAGCCGCCTGCGCCCGATCCGGTCCGCGACCCTCGCCACCAGCGGCATGCTCACCACGTCCAGCGCGGCGGCCGCCGTGATCATGACCAGGATCAGGCCCCTGTCGAACCCGAGGTCGCCCGGCCCGTGCGCCAGGAAGTAGACGGTGGCGAGGTAGAACACCGTGTTCCCGCCCGCGATGGACAGCGCGCCGATCACCACCGACCGCTTGTGCGCACGCAGCACGTCGACGATCGGCACCCGCCGCTCCCGGGTGGCCTCCTCCTCGCGCATCTTGGTGAACTCGGGCGACTCGGTGATCTTCAACCGGATGTAGAGACCCACCAGGATCAGCACCGACGAGGCCAGGAACGGCAGCCGCCAGCCCCACGCCTGGAAGCTCGGCTCGGGCATCAGCTGGACCAGGTAGAACATGCCGGTGGCCAGCACCAGGCCGGCGGGCACCCCGGACTGCGCCCAGCTGGCGTAGAAGGCGCGCCCCCGGTCCGGCGCGTGCTCCAGCGCCATCAGCGCGGCGCCGCCCCACTCGCCGCCGACCGCGAAGCCCTGCACCAGCCGCAGCACGACCAGGATCACCGGCGCCGCGACGCCGATCACCGCGTAACCGGGCAGCAGCCCGATCAGCACGGTGGCCAGCCCCATGCCGAGCAGCGTGAACACCAGCATGGCCTTGCGGCTGACCCGGTCGCCGAAGTGGCCGAAGAAGACGCTGCCCAGCGGCCGCGCGACGAACGCCACCGAGAACGTGGCGAACGCGGCGAGGGTGCCGGCCACCGGGCTGAGCGTCGGGAAGAACTGCTTGTTGAGCACGAGCACCGCGGCCGTGCCGAAGATGAAGTAGTCGAACCACTCGACGGTGGTGCCGATGAAGCTCGCGAACGCGACGGTCATCGGCGAGACCGCCCGGACCCCTGTCGCCGTTGACATGGTTCCTCCCGGATACACGGTTTGGCGAACTGTAATCCGTCCGGCCGATGCCGGCTCGGGAGAACCGAAGGGCGGCCCACCACGTGGCGGGCCGCCCCGACGGGCTGGGCGATCAGCTGCGGCGGCCGGTGTAGTCGCCGTCGAGCATGAGCGCGCTGAACGTGAACGGGCGCTCGATGCGGCCGAAGCCGAGCGGGCAGTGCTTGGTCCCGGCCGGGATGTAGACCGAGCCGGTGGTGGTGATCCGGTGCTCCTCGCCCTCGATGGTCATGAAGATCTCGCCGCCGAGGTCGTGCGGGTTGTCCCGGTCGTTGCCCCGCCAGGACAGGATCTCGTCGTAGTCGTGCACGTGCTCGTGCACCCAGGTCTGGCGGGTGTCGTTCTCGTTGATCCACACGTGGGTCATGTAGATCCGGCTCTCCGGGACGTCCTTGGAGCGCATCATGGCGAACCCCTGCCCGATGTTCGGGAGGTTCTCCTCGCTGGTCTCCTCGCCCTCGTAGACCATGTCCTCGTCACAGCTCTTCATCTCGGTGACGAACAGGTGGTCGTACTTGCCTGCCATGTGCGCGCGTTCCTCTCCTTCGACGGGTTGGGTTGAGATCAGGTCGGAGTGGGCTGGGGCACCTCCAGGGTGTCGGCGAGCAGGGATCGGGTGTAGTCGTCGGCGGGCGCGGTGAGCACCCGGTCGGCGGTGCCGGCCTCCACCACCCGGCCGTTGCTGAGCACCACCACGCTGTCCGCGATGCTGCGCACCACCGCCAGGTTGTGCGTCACGAACACCATGGCCAGGCCGTCGGCGAGCAGCGAGCGGAGCAGCTCGACCACGGCGGCCTGCACCGAGACGTCCAGCGAGGAGGTGACCTCGTCGCAGATGAGCACCTCCGGGTCACAGACCAGCGCCCGCGCGATGGCCACCCGCTGGCGCTGGCCGCCGGACAGCTCGGCCGGGTACCTGCCCGCGATCGCGGCCGGCAGCTCCACCCGTTCCAGCGCCTCGGCGGCGCGGCTCCGGGTCTCCCGCGCGCCGAGGCCGAAGAAGTGCCGCACCGGCGCCTCGATGCTGGCGCCGACGGTGCGCCGGGGGTTGAGCGAGCCGTACGGGTTCTGGAAGACGTACTGCAGGCCGCGGCGGGCGGGGTCGGAGCGGTGGTCGGCGTGCAGCGGCAGCGGCTCGCCGTCGAACCGCAGCTCGCCGGAGACCTCCTCGTGCAGCCCGATCAGGCAGCGCGAGAGCGTGGTCTTGCCGCTACCGGACTCGCCGACCAGCGCGAGGCACTCGCCCTTGGCCAGGTCCAGGGAGGCGTCGAAGAGCACCTGCCGGCCGCCGTAGCCCGCGTTGAGCCGCACCGCGCGCAGCGACGACGACGCGCCGGCCATATCGGCGAGCCGCGCACCGCCGTCCCTGGCCGCGATCCGGGGCCTGGCCAGCACCTCCGAGGTGCGAAAACAGCGCGCCTGGTTGCCGGTGGGGACGGGCACCAGCTCGGGCTCGGACTCCCGGCAGGCCTGGACCACGAACCCGCAGCGCGGCGCGAACACGCAGCCGGGGCCGTGCTGGCCGACCGAGGGCGCGCGGCCGGGGATGGGCGCGAGCCGCAGCCGCTCGCGCACCGAGGGGACCGCGTCGAGCAGCGCGCGCGAGTACGGGTGCGCGGGGCTGCCCAGAACCTGGGCGCGGGTGCCGGACTCGACGGTGCGCCCGCCGTACATCACGGTGACCTGGTCGGCCACCTCGCCGACCACGGCCAGGTCGTGGGAGACGTAGACGGCGGCCATGTCCCGGGACGTGCACAGCCGCTTGACCAGCTCCAGCACCTTGGCCTGGGTGGAGTAGTCCAGGCCGGTGGTGGGCTCGTCGAGCACGATCAGGCGCGGGCCGGCGGCCACCGCCATCGCGATCGCCACCCGCTGCTGCTGGCCGCCGGAGAGCTGGCCGGGGTGGCGCTTGAGGAAGGCGTCGTCGGACGGCAGCCCGACGGTGTCCAGGATCTCCCGCACCCGGTTTGCCACCTCAGAGGGCTCGCCGGCCAGGCCCTCGGTGAGCAGGGTGCCGATCCGCAGGCCGGGGTTGAGCGCGGCCGCCGGGTCCTGCGGGACGTAGGCCACCAGCTCGCGGCGGGCCTGGCGCAGCCCGGCCGGGGACAGCGACAGCAGGTCGGTGCCGTCGATCGTGACCCGGCCGCCGGTGATCTTCGCGCCGGGACGGGAGTAGCCGAGCAGCGCCAGCGCGAGCGTGGTCTTGCCGGAGCCGGACTCGCCGACCACGCCCATCGCGTGGCCGTGCTCCAGGGACAGCGACACGTCGTTCACGATCGGGCTGCCGTCCGCCTCCAGGACGACCGTCAGCCCCTCGACCTCGACGACCGCCATCTCAGTCCGCCCCTTCGGTGCGGGCGATCACCCGCGCGGCGCCCTCGGCGATCAGGTTCCCGCCGACGGTGAACAGCACGATGAGCACGATCGGGCTGAGCACGGCCAGCGGCTGCACGGCCAGCCCGGTGCGGTTCTCGCTGACCATCAGGCCCCAGTCCGGCGTCGGCGGCTGGATGCCGTAGCCGATGAAGCTCATCGACGCGAGGATCCCGACCGCCCACATCAGCCGCACCCCCAGCTCGACCATGAGCGGGGACGTCACGTTCGGCAGCACCTCGCGCCACAGGATCTCCCGGCCGGGGATGCCCACCGCGCGCGCCCAGAGCACGTACTCCCGGGTGGTCAGCGGCACCGCCGCGCCGCGCACCACCCGCGCCACGCCGGGCAGCAGCGCGAGGGTGACCAGCGTGACCAGCAGCACCGGGTCCGGCCCGAGCATGGACACGAACAGCAGCGCGAACAACAGCCCCGGGAAGGCCAGCAGCACGTCCATGACCCGCATCAGCGCGGAGTCCGTCCGGCCGGGATAGAACGCGGCCAGCAGCCCGACCAGCGCGCCGAGCCCGACGCTGGCCACCGCCGAGGCCGGCGCCATCCAGGCCAGGTGCGCGCCGCCGGCCAGTACCCGGGACAGCACGTCGCGCCCGAGCTGGTCGGTGCCCAGCGGGCTGGCCCCGCCCGGCGGCGCGTACGGCAGGCCGATCGACCGGGTCGGGTCGTGCGGCGCCAGCCACGGCCCGGCGAACGCCGCGATCGTGGTGACCAGCAACAGCACCAGGCCCCAGCGCACCTGCCCGGAGCGCCAGTAGCGGCCGAGCTCGCGGCGGGCTCCCTCGGTGTCGCTCGGGGCGGGCTCGATCAGTTCGGCGGTGGTGGTGGTCGGTTGCATCTCGCCCCTATCGCCCGGACCCTCGGTTGCCCAGCACGTCCGCGACCAGGTTCAGCAGGAAGTAGGTGACCGCGATGATCAGGACGATGGCCTGCACGACCGGGACGTCCCGGTTGCCGACCGAGTCCACCAGCGCCGAGCCCACCCCGGGATAGGCGAACAGGTACTCCACCACGACCACCCCGCCGACGGTGAACGCGGCCACCAGGCTGGCCGCCGGGATCGCCGGGGCCAGCGCGTTGGGCAGCGTGTGCTTGAACAGGATCCGCGCGGTGGACAGCCCCTTGAGCCGGGCCGCCTGGATGTACTCGCTGCTCAGCACGTCGATGAAGGACACCCTGACCAGCCGGGACAGGTACATCACGCCGCCGATCACCAGCGTGGTCACCGGCAGCACCATCGCCCCCGGGTGCCACCACGGCATGTGCGACGGCGGGATGATCGACACCGGCGGGAAGATCTTGAACACGTTGGTGCCGAGCAGCGCCACCAGCACCGTGCCGAGCACGAACTCCGGCGTCGCGTTCGCGATCATCGACAGGCCCAGGAAGGACCTGTCCACCGCCCTGTCCTTGCGCTGCGCGGCGGCGATGCCCACCACCAGCGAGACCGGCAGCATGATCACGAGCGCGATGGCGCTCAGCGTGACCGAGTTGCGCAGCCGCACGCCCAGCAGCGCGCTCACCGGCTGGCCGTTGATCAGCGAGGTGCCGAAGTCACCGTGCAGCACGCCGGTGAACCACCGCCAGTACTGCACGTACAGCGGCTGGGTCAGGCCGAGCTGCTCGCGGACGGTGGCCAGCCGCTCGGGCGTGGCGTGCACGCCCAGGATCAGCCTGGCCACGTCGCCCGGCAGCGCCTGGGTGGCCGCGAAGATCAGGATCGAGACCACGAACAGGGTGGCGAGGCCCTGCACCAGCCGCAGCGCCAGCCACCGCCCGCGCCCGGTTCCGTTCCTTCCGGTCATGGCGTCAGGGACACCCCTCGGAACTCGAACGAGCCCCGGCCGTACAGGTCGGGCCGCAGGCCCTGCACCCGCTCGTTGTAGGCGATGAGCTGCTTGGGGTAGATGGGAACGATGTCGCCGCCGCGCTCGTGCTCGATGCGCTGCATCTGGGTGATCGCGTCGCACTGCTTGCGCTGGTCGCTGGTGGCGTAGAGCTGGGTGGAGAGGCGGTTGTACTCCGGGTCGTCGAAGTGCGTCGCGTTCTCCTCGCCGGCGGGGGCGAAGTGGCTGGTCGCGGTGATGAAGTAGGGCGAGGAGGAGTAGCCGACCAGGAACGGCCACTGCAGCCACTTGTTGAGGAAGGCCGCGCCGTCCATCTTGCGGACGGTCACCGTGACGCCGGCCTGGGCGGCCTGCTGGGCGAACAGCTGGGCGGCCTCCAGCATGCCGGGGAACGCGGCGTCGGTGGGCAGCTCCACCGAGATGTTGGTCTGGCCGGCCTCGGCGAGCAGTTGTTTGGCTCGGGCGATGTCCTGGGTGCGCTGCGGCACGGCCGGCGGCGGGCACGGGGTGTTGTTGCCCAGGTAGTCGTTGGCCGGCCTGGCGTAGCCGCCGAAGGCGTTCTTCGCGATCTGGTCGCGGTCCACGATCAGCCGGAACGCCTCGCGCACCCTGGGGTCGGTGAACGGCGGGACGTCCAGGCGCATCTCGAAGATCAGGTAACCGGCGCTCTCGCTCTCCAGGATCTTGATCCCCGGCGACGCGCGCAGCGTCGTGACGTCGGTGAACGGCACGGTGAACGCGATGTCGATCTGGCCGCCGCGCAGCGCGTTGGTGATCGCGGGCTGGTCCTGGAAGTACACCAGCCGCAGGTGCTTGAAGTTGGGCTTCTGGCCGTAGTAGCCGTCGAACTTGGTGAACGTGCCTTCCTGGCCGGGGGTGAAGGCGTCGACGGTGAACGGGCCGGTGCCGTCCGGGTTCTGCTCGGTCCAGTCCTTGCCGACCATGACCAGCCGGTCGGACGACCAGGCCGAGGGGAACGGCCCGTACGGGCGGGTCAGCTTCATCTGGACGATCAGGTCGTCGACCTTGGTGATGCCGTTCGGGTCGACCATGTTGATCTGGGTCGACGGGGTGTAGGCGCTCTTCGGGTCGAGCATCTTGGTGACGCTGTAGATGACGTCGTCCGCGCCGAAGGTCCGACCGCTGTGCAGCTTGACGCCCGGGCGCAGGTGGATCGTCCACACCGTGTCGTCGGCGTTGGGCGTCATGGACTCGGCCAGCGCCATCTGCACGCCGCCCTCGTTGTCCAGATAGGTCAGCCCGTCGTACATCTGCGCCCAGAGCGCGTTGTTCGACGGCGAGTTCTGGCTGGAGTACGGGTAGATCGTGTCCTTGGTGTTGCCGACCACGCCGAGCGTGACCGTGTCCCCGCCGGTCGTCTGGCCCGGCGGTGGCGCGCAGGCCGCCAGCGCCCCGACGATCAGCGCTGCGCTGATGACGGAGCCGGCGACCATCAAGCGGTCGCGAAGCGGTCTACGCACCGCGCACCTCCTTGTGCTGGGTCCCTGTGCGGTCAGGGCAGGTACTTGCCGTTGCCGCTGAGCGCGACGGCGATGAACCGGAACGGCCGGGAAACGGACTTGAAGCCGAGCGGGCAGTGCTTGGTGCCCCGGGGAATGAACAGCGAGCTGGTCGTGGTGAGAATGTGCTGTTCGCCCTCGACCGTCATGTAGACTTCGCCGCCGAGGTCGTTCACGTTGTTCGGGTCGTTGCCCAGGAACATGAGGATCTCGTCGTATTCGTGGTCGTGCTCCTCGACCCACTCGACGTCGTGGTCCACCTCATGCACCCAGCTCGTGGTGATGTACGCGGTCGCTCCGGGCACGTCCGAGGAGCGCATCGCGGCCCACGGATCGCTCAGGTTCGGCGGCAGCGGCTTTCCGGCCGCCTCCCCCTCGTTGACCATGTCGAGGCGGCATTCCTGCATTTCGGTGACGAAGAGGTGATCGTAGGTTCCAGCCATTCTTCCTCCGAAGGCTCGCCATTCCCCGGGTCGGTCTTGCTGACGGTAGCCACGGGACCGGCCAGCCGAACCGCCGTTGCGCGCAAACGAGCAGGCATTTTGCGAACCGCCGCGCGGAGGTAGCATGCGGCTGACATCGGACGTCGGACGAAGTCCTCCCGGCGCCGGGGATGGCCGCACGCGAGCACGAGGTGGTGCCGCCGCAACGATGAGCATCGACACTGCTACCGACCCGCTGCTCGCGCCCGGGCACCACCTGGTCGACGTGGACACCCGCGCGACGCGCGCCCAGGAGCGGGCCGACTCGTGGAACCGGGCGATCTCGCGCGCATCGGTCCCGATCAACGTCTTCTCTCGGGACGAGAACGGCTTCGTCGGCAAGATCTGCGCCGACGAGGTCGGCAGCCTGCGGGTGGTGACGATCAAGGCGGACGCCCAGACCGTGGTGCGCACCCCGCAGCTGGCGCGCTCGGGCGGCCACGCCGACTTCTACAAGCTGATCTTCCACCTGAGTGGGTCGTGCCGGATCTCGCAGGATGACCGGACGGCGAACCTGCAGCAGCGCGCGCTGGTCGTCTCCGACACCACCCGCCCGTACTCGCTGGACTTCCTCGGGCCGTACCGCCACCAGGTGCTGATGATCCCGCGCGACGTGCTCACCATCTCCAGCGACGCGGTCGCGACGATCACCGCGACGGCCACACCGGTGGACAGGGGTGCGGCGCGGGTGCTGTCCCGGCTCATGCGTGGGCTCAACTCGGATGTGTACGACCTCAGCGAGCGCAACCGGTTGGCGATCTCCGAGACGCTCATCGAGCTCAGCGAGGCGGTGCTGCGCGACGCGCTCGGATCCGCGCTGACCACCGCCGAGTCCGGCAGGTTCGCCGAGGTGCTCGCCTACATCGAGAACCATCTGAGCGAGCCTGGACTGACGCCGGGGGCGATCGCGTCCGCGCACTTCATGTCGTTGCGGTCGTTGCAGTTGTTGTTCCAGTCCAGGAACGAGTCGCCGAGCAGCTGGATCCGGAAACGGCGGCTGGAAAGCGCGCGCCGCGACCTGGTCCGCCCGGGTTCGCGCGAGCCGATCTCCCTGGTCGCGGCGCGCTGGGGTTTCCGCGAGGTCGAGACGTTCACCCGTGCGTTCAAGCGCGCGTTCGGCATGCCGCCGGTGGCCTACCGCAACCTCTACACCACGCCCACCCCGCTCGCCGGCAACTGACCGCCCGCACCGACCGCTCACGCCCACGCCCGCACCGACCGCTCACGCCCGCACCCGAGCCCGCACGAACGGAGCAGGGACAGACCGACCGTCGGTCTACCTTTACGGCGAACTGAGCCCCCGTCACCGCCCGCGCTTCAGACCGCCCGAGCCAGGCCGTTCACCATGATCATCAGGTCACCACGCACGTTTCTGACCCGCTATAACAACCGTGGTGACCTGATGATCACGAACCCCGCCGCGCCAGCTCACCACCGCACCCAAAACCGACCGACCGTCGGTCTACTCCGCGGTGAACGGCCCCCATCGCGGACAGCGCGCGAACGCACGGCCGCCCGCTCCCGGACACCCTCACGAATGGGGCAGCTCCGACCGACGGGTCGGTCGGACGAGCCCTCGGCGGGGGCGATCACGAGCGGTCACACAAGCTCCCGAGCTGCGCTATAGCGATCACTCAAGGACGCGCGCGAGGGATGCGTCCACTCCGGTGGACTCGGCCAACCGGACGCCCGCACTGCGCTACGATCGCTGCCCTCACCGACGGCATCTGGCCCCGGCGGTAACAGGTCGAGGGAGAGTCTTTGGATGGCGCCCAGCGCGCTCGAGCGCGGCGCCACAGCCATCCTGGAAGCACTCGGAAGACGGCTGTGGGGATTTCCGCCTCGCCTGATGGCGCCCATCGTGGCCCAGCTCGGCCCGGTGCGGGCGCTGGGCTGGTTCGTGCGGAACATGCCGAAGTACGAACGGACCCTCAAGGCGCTCGGTGAGACCCGCACCCACCTGCTGTGCGTGGGCATCTCGTTGATCAACGGCTGCCCCTACTGCACGTACGGGCACGCCTACGCGTTCGAGCTCGCGCACCTGGCGGAGTACGGCCGGCTGTTCCCGCTGGACGAGCAGGCCATCTCTGCCATGGTCGGCCTGCCGCCGGCCCAGGTCCGCCACCAGCTGGTCAAGGCCACCCAGGCCGCCGGGCTGCACCTCGACGCGCTCTGGCTGGACCGAACGATCACGCTCGCCACCTCCGCCGACCACCGCCCCGCCGAGCCCAACGAGGAGCGCATCGCCCACCTCGTCACGATGTTCGGCACCCTCAACAGGGTGGGCCGGACCAGTGGCGCGGAGCCCGACGAGGCGCATTCGCCGCTGAACAAGAACGTCGCGCTCAAGCTCCGGTACGCGGTGATGCGCGCCTCGGCTACGTCATGACAGCCACGCCGTGAACAGAACCGAGGTCAGCCGGGGTCGACGGCGTCGCGGAGCCGGGCGTAGCGCAGCTTCAGCGCGATGTCCTTGTTCAGCGGGGAGTGGGCGTCGCCGTCCGGCTCGGTCTTGCTGGCCATGCCCGCCGAGTTGAGCACCCGGAACATGCGGACCAGGTGCACGATGCGCACGTCGTCGCGGTCGGTCGGGCGCGGGTCGTCGGCGGTGGTCAGGATCGCGGCGCGCTCCAGCCAGCGCACCTCGCCGTGCAGGCCGGCGCTCTGCACGATGCCGACCATCCGGCGGCGCACCACCCCGGGCGAGAGCCCGCGCAACAGGTCGATGGCCTGCTCGCTGAGCGGGAACAGCCGCCCGTACTCGCGCAGGTAGGCCAACTCGAACGCGTAGGCGTGGCCGTGGCTGCAGTACCGGCAGCCGTTGATCAGGGAGATGGTGGTGCACAGCAGGTGGGTCCGCACCGGGCCGAACACCTTCAGGGTCCGCTGGTACCGGGGCATGTTCCAGACGAACCAGCCCAGCGCCCGCAGCGAGCCGAGCTGGGCCGCGATCGGCCCCATCAACCGGGGCGGGAAGCCCCACAGGTACGCGCAGACACGCTCCAGCACGGCGGTAATACCGCGCCTCAGTGCGCCCGACGACATCACAAATCTCCCCGCTTCAGCGGCGGAGATCATAGCGCACTACAACTTGTCAATGTTTGATGACACAATGACACATTGGCTCGCGGGCCGACCGAGCGAGGCGCCCGCCGACCAAATCCAGCCGGGCGCCACGGACTCGCCAGGACGCCGGCCGACGCCTCCGGACAACGCACCCTGCCTGCGTGTTCACTCTCATCGCCGGTCGTGGTGAAATCGAACATTGCGGACACCCCCGGTGCGGCGGGTACATTTCTCAGTGACCCTCGGCCGTCGATTTCGCCCCGAATTCCGCGCGACGTTTCCGGGAACCCGGCCGGGTCGGCATCGTTCCCGGTCGGGAATGTACCCAAAAGAGGGGCACACGTTTGTCGGTATGACTCGGGCATCACCGCTCGGCATCCGGCTGGTCAGGCGCGGTTCGTTGTTTTGTTATCAAATATCTAAGCGTCCGTGCATCCGCGCGCGTTGTTGTCGGCGGGTTCGGAGACAATCAGCGGGCGGATCCGCGTGAGCGGTGCGTACCGTCGCATGAGCCATGACGACGGTCCCGGCCGGTGGGCCACGAGGCGTGCGTGACGAAGGGGCGGTGAACCCGGTGGTCGACCATGTCGACGAAGGCCGGTAAGCGCGGACCCGGAGAGCTGGCCGGGTCGGCGGTGCGGCGGGTGCGCGCGACCCCGTTGACGGCGGCCGCGCTGGTGGTGCTGTGGGGTGTCGGGTGGGCCACCGGCAGCCTGGCGCACGGCCCGTCCGCCGAGCTGGCCGCAGGTGTCGGGCTGAGCATCGGGCGGCTGCGCGAGGGCCACTGGTGGGCGCCGCTGAGCTCGATGCTGTGGTGCCCGGGGTGGTCGGCGTACCTGTTCGCGAGCGCGTTGCTGCTGGTCGTGGTGCCGGTGGTGGAGCGGAGGCTGGGCGTTGCGCGGGCGCTGCTGCTGTGGGTGGTGGTACAGCTGCTCGGCACCGGCGCCGGGCTGGCCCTGGTCGGGCTGGTCGGGGCGAGCCCGGGGCGGTGGGCCCGGCTGGTCGGCACCGCCGTCACGGTCGGCCCGGTGCCGGCGTTGATCGGCCTCGCGCTGGCCGCCACCGCCTGGCAGGGCACCCTGTGGCGGCGCCGCCTGCGGCTGTTGATGCTGGTCAGCCTGGTGATGCTGGCGTTGTACTCCGGGACGCCCGGGGACGTGCTGCGGCTGGGCGCGGGGTTGGCCGGCGGGGCGGTCGGGGCGGTGGCGGCTAAGGGCAGAGCGGTGGGGGCGGCGTGCGTCCGGGCGAGGCTGGTGCGGCGCGGCGGCAGGGCGCGGGCGGGGTTCTCCACGCCCGAGCTTCGGGTGCTGGTCGCGCTGCTGGTGGCCGCCTCGGCGGTCGGCCCGCTGATCGCCGCGTTCGCGGACACCCACACCGGGCCGCTGTCGGTGCTGCGGTTCGTGTTCGCCACGCCGCCGCCGAGCCCGGCCGAGGTGGCCCAGATCTGCACCGACCCGGCGGCGCCGCCGAGGGAGTGCGCGCACCTGCGCGCGCGGCTGCGCCTCTACGGCTTCGGCCCGGCCACCATGTCGATCATGCCGATCCTGTTGCTGCTGGTCGCGGCCGAGGGCCTGCGGCGGGGGCGGCGGGCGGCGTGGCTGATCGCGGTCGGGCTGAACCTGGCGCTGTTCGTGCTCGGCGTGCTGTTCGCCGTGCTGACGGTGCGCAGCCCGGTGCGGGAACGGATCATCGCCGGTCCCGGTCACCACGTCCACGGCGCGCTGGCCTTCGCGCTCCCGGTCGCGCAGCCGCTGCTGGTCGTGCTGCTGCTCGCGGCCGCCTGGCGGCTGTTCGCGGTGCGCGCGCCGGCGGGGACGTACCGGCGCTGGATCACCGCCTCCGCGCGCACCGGCGTCGCGGTGTCGGCGGCCTACCTGGTCGCGGGCCTGGCGCTGCCGGGCGGGTTCGAGCCCGCGCCGACGCCGGCCGCCCTACTCGCCGACCTGCCCACCCGGTTCCTGCCGCCGGACTACCTCGGCGCGATACAGGCGGACTTCTTCCCGGTCTGGCCGGTGACCACGCTGGTCTTCGAGTGGACGGGGGTGGTGTTCTGGGCGGTGGTGCTGGCCGGCGCGGTCGCGGCGTTCACCAGGGTTCGGCTGGCGCCGGCCACGGACGTCTCCGCGCGGGTGCGCGCGCTGCTGGCCGGCGGCGGCGCGGCCACCCAGTCCTACCCGGCGACCTGGCCGGGCAACTCCTACTGGTTCACCCCCGACGGGTCCGCGGTGGTGGCCTACCGGGTCATCGCCGGCGTGGCGATCACCACCGGCGGCCCGATCGGCAAGAAACGCCACCACCGGGGCGCGATCGCCGGGTTCGTCGAGTACTGCCACCGCAACAGCTGGCGGCCGTGCCTGTACGGGGTCGGCGCGGACGCCGCCACCCACGCCGCCGCGCTGGGCTGGCACATCGCGCAGGTCGGCGAGGAGGCCATCCTGCCGCTGGCGAACCTGAAGTTCACCGGCAAGAAGTGGCAGAGCGTGCGCACCGCGATCAACCTCGCCGCCCGCAGCGGGATCACCGCGCGCTGGTACCGGTTCAGCGACGCGCCACCGGAGGTCACCCGCCAGATCCGGGCGATCTCCCAGGAGTGGGTGGCGCACAAGGGGCTGCCGGAGATGCGGTTCACCCTGGGCGGGCTCGACGAGCTGGCCGACGACGACGTGCGGCTGCTGGTCGCGGTCGACGAGGACGGCACCGTGCACGCGGTGACCAGCTGGCTGCCGGTGCGCCAGGACGGCACGCTGGTCGGCTACACGCTGGACTTCATGCGCCGGCGCGCGGACGCCCCGAGCGGCGTGGTGGAGTTCCTCATCGCCAGCGCCGCGCGCGACTGCCGGGCCGACGGCCTGGAGTTCCTGAGCCTGTCCGGCGCGCCGCTGGCCAGGATCGGCCGGGACACCCCGGCAAGCGGGCTGCAGCGCGCGCTGGACTCCATGAGCCGGATCCTGGAGCCGATCTACGGGTTCGCCTCGCTGCTCGCCTTCAAGGCCAAGTTCCAGCCGTCCTACCGGCCGCTGTACCTGGCCTACCCGGACCCGCTCGCGCTGCCCGCGATCGGCGCCGCGATCACCCGCGCCTACCTGCCCGGGCTCACCGCGCGCGAGGTCTGGGGCATCGGCCGGGTGATGCTCGGGACGGTCCTGCCCCGCCGGCCGTCACCGGGGCGCGACCAGGCCGAGCTGGCCGGCGGCCCAGGGCATCGCCAGCCGTAGCCCGTCGTGCGCCACCGTCCAGGAGTGCGCGCCGGGCACCCGCAGCAACTGGACGTTCATCTTCGCCCTGGTCGCGGCGGCCAGCACCCGCTGCGCCTGCGGGCCGTAGACGGTGTCCCGCTCGCCGATGACCACCACGCCCGCGCTGTGCTCGAACGTCGCGGTGGCCAGGATGTCCAGCGGGTTGACCGTGCGGAACCGGTTCTCGTCACCGCCGAAGGTCGCCTTCACGGTCTGCTCCCGGCCGCCCAGCGTGGGCTCGTCCTGGCCGGAGATGTCGATGAACAGCGGGTACGCCCCCGGCGCGCGGACCGCGAGCTGCAGCGCACAGGTACCGCCGTAGGAGAACCCGCCGATCGCCCAGTGCCGGGGGTCGGCGTCCACGGTCAGGTTGGCGTGGACCCAGGCGGGCACGTCGTGCGCCAGGTAGGTCTCGACGTTGCCCAGCGCGGAGTCCAGGCACAGCGGGTTGCCCAGCGCCGAGCCCGTCGCGTCCGGCATCACCACGATCGGCGCCAGCCCGGCGTGCGCGGCCGCGAACCTGTCCATCAGCTCGGACACCTTGCCCGCCGTCAGCCAGTCCTGCGGCGCCCCGGGCTGGCCGGCGATCAGCACCAGCACCGGCAGCGCCGGCCGGTGCGCGCCCAGGTAGGCCGGCGGCAGGTACACCGACCCCTGCCGCGCGGCAAAGCCCGACCGGGTGCCCGGGATGCTCACCTTGCTGACCCGCCCGCCGCGCGGCATGTCCGGCGGCGGCCGCCAGGTCTCGATCAGCGGCCGGCTCGGGGCGGCGGGCTCCTCCGGGGCCGGCGGCGGCTCGGCGGGCGCGGAGGCGGGGGCGATCGCGGCGAAGTCGACCTCGTTCGCCGGCTCGACGCCCAGCGCGTCGCCCACCGTCGGGTAGTACCCGTACACACTGTTGATCTTCATGCCGGCCAGCAGCACCACCGCGAGCGCCATCGGCACCGCCGCCGACCGCCGCCACCACTCCGACGCCCGCGCCGGCCACCACGCCCCGACCGCGGCCACCACCGCGAACAGCGCCAGCCCAACCCAGGCCAGCACGTCGGCCGGCAGCGGGTCCGGGAACGGCCGCCACACCACGTTCACCACCAGCGCGACCGCCCCCGCGGTGACCACCGCACCCACCGCCGCCGCCGGAGCCACCGCCACCCACCACGGACGCCCCCGCCGCACGGTCAGCCCCACCGCCCCCGCCAACCCCGCCACGGTCAGCACCACGGGCAACGGACCGGCAAGCGTGGACACATCCAGCAGACCGGTCACCGCACGAGTATCCGCTCCGGCGCCGCACGGCTTGTCGGGGTGTCGCGCATGGTGCGGGGTGTGCGGCACCCCAGGTAGGTGTGCGGCGGGCGGTCATTCCGGCCGGCCAGATAAGATTTCGGCTTCGGCACCAGGCAGAGGGGCACGGTCGACATCGTGATGGCCCGGTACGCGATGCTGTTGGTCTTTGTCGCCGCGATCGTCGTCGCGTTCGTGCCCGGGACCGTCATCCACCTCATCGGGCTGGGCGTGTGGTGGTTCGGCGCACTGGTGGTCATCGACCTGTTCATCGGCGGGGGGCTGCCGGCACAGGTCCTCTGGGGGCTCGGGGCGGCCGCGGCCGCGTGGGCCTACACCTCAGGCCAGGCCGAGAGCATGGCGACCGACGGCCATGGGCTGCTGGCGCTCGCGATAGGGACCGCGCTGCTCCAAGTGTTGTCGCTGGTGCGCGCGAGGCGTACGGCGACGCGGCGCCCCGGGCCGGTCGGCGCGGGGGCACCCCCGACGGAGCCGGTCCCTGCCCCCGATCCACGCCAGGAGGTGGCGCGCGTCCTGGCCGTGATGGCCGGACACGTCGAGCGAGCGGCGGCCGACCGCGCGGATGGCGCGGCGGAGCTGGCCAGCCTGCTCGGCCGCTACCGATCTCGTCATGGCACCGACACGATCGCGACCTCCTCCCGGCCGGCGGTGGTGCGTGGCGCGGTCACCGACCTGGCGAGGGGCATGGAGGCGGTCCTGCGCCGGCAGTCGGCGGACGCGCCGGGGCACGCACACGTGGTGCTGGCGGCCCGGTACGCGGACCTGCTGGTCGACCTCGTGCACGGCCGAACGGGGGAATGAGCTGTGGGGCGGGACGTCGAGCACCTGGTACAGAAGGCCCTCGGCAAATGGGAGAAGGCCCGCGCAATGGGCGAACGGGGGAACCTTGCGTTCGCCGGCGTGCTGTACACCAGGGCCATCGGCAGGTTCGTCAGCTATTTCCAGCTCACACCGCACGCGAACGTCGTGCCCGCCTACCATGCACTCGCGTCGATGGGCTGTGAGGCCGCGATGATGTTCGACCATCGCGGCGACGGAGAGCTCGCGATCCAGTTCGCACGCGCGGGTCTGGCCGCCTCGCATCTCGCCGACCCCGCCAAGGGCGAGCCGGCGCGCATCCGGAACGCGCTACGGGACGAGGCGACGAGGCCGATGCACCAATACGTGCTGACGGACGCGCGGCCGCCGCTGCGCCCGGCGACCTTGATCGGTGGTGCCGCACAGGCGCGCGCCCTGCTGGCCGGGATCCTCCGGAAGTATCCGGGCCTGCCAGAGCCGACCTCCCCCCGATGGCCGATCGGCAGCGGGGGAAGGGTGAGCTACCTGCAGGATCAGAAGCGGTACCTGCGAGCAGTGCTGCCCAGCTGCGTCGGCCTGGACAACGACGCCGAGATGCGGACGCTCGCGACCGAGGCGGTCCTCATCTACGACGAGCTGTGCCAGTCGGAAGGTGGTTTCGAGTCGGCCTCGAGGCGAGCCGTCGCCACCCTTGCCCGCATCGACGGCCTCGCCGGTGACGAGTGAACCAGGAGACGTGTAATGGCCCGAACGCCAGCCAGCTCGCTGCAGTCGGCGCTGTCCTGCTGGGACACCGCGAGGAGGCAGGTGGCACGGGGAAATCGCGTCCGGGCCGGGCTCACCTACCAGGAGGGGCTCAACTACTTCGTGCTGTGCGCCAACCTCACCTGGCGCGCCGAGGCCCGCTCGACCACCGCGCCGCGACCGGCCGGCCTGATGCCCGTGTTTCATGCCATCGGGGCGATGGGGCGGGAAGGGGTCCCCGTGATGGAACGGTGCGGTGGGACGCGCGCGGCTCGCCGGCATGCGCGCACCACCCTCGCCGCCTCACACCTGGCGGACCCGACCGGGGGAAGGGCCGAGCTGATCAACGAGGCCCTTGCCGCCGAAACCGGATCCCCGCGGCTCGACCTGAACGGGGACGGCCCGCTGTCGGTGGAGGCCCGGATAGCGGGGGCCGCGCAGGCGCGCCTGCTCCTGGCGACGCTCATGGTGGAACGACCCGACGTTCCTCGGCGGCCGGGCCGTCCCCAGCCGGTCGGGATTCGTGGTTCCGTCTTCCCCGGCACCGAGATCGGCAGGTTCCGGCGGGCCGTGCTGCCGAGCTGCATGGAGCTGGCTGCCGACGACGAGATGAGGCAGCTCGCGCGGGAGAGCGTGGACATGTACACCGAGCTGTGCCGCGCCGTGGCCGGTCATGAGTCGGCACTGGATCGTGCCAAAGAGATTCTTGCGCGGGCCCGCGGGTAGGCCATGCCAGGGGAGGTAGTGGCGCTGCTGGGCGCGCTCGCCGTGTTGGTCTTCCACGCCGGCGACGGCCGGATGCTGTTCATCGCCCGCTTCCGGACGTTCGGGTTCGGGGTGGGCTTGCTCACCTATGCGCTGGCGGCCGGACCGGCGCTCGCCCCTCGGCCCGGCCTGGAGTGGGTCTCGACAGCGACGCATGCCGCGTTCGTCCTCGCCGGGGCCGGTGCGCTGTGGCGACAGAATCAGCACTCGCGACAGCGACGCTCCAACGCCAACTACGATCCGGACGCCGCCTCCGAATGGATCGTCGAAGGCCGGATACTGCTGCGCAGGTTCCTCGCCAGGGACGACTTGGAGGCCCTGGAGCAGGCCGTGGAGATATTCCGGCGCGCGGCCCGCGCCACGGTCAGCCACTCGTCCCACCTCACCCATGTGGCCTCCCTGCTGACGGCGTTGCACGCGCGTTACGAGCGGCTGCGCCGCCTCGACGACCTCGACGAGGCCATCGACATCGGCCGTGAGATCGCCCGAACCGGGTACCGCGGCGGCGCGAGGCGCGCGCTCGTGCTGTCCTTGCTGAGCGCCTCGCTACGGCTTCGCTACGACCATGTCGGCGGCGCCGGAGACCTCGCCGAGGCCGGCGCGGCGTGCCGGACAGCGGTTCGGCTCGTGCCGTTCAGAAGCCGCCACTTTCCGGCCTGCAGCCACGAGTTCGCCTCGGCGCTCCAGAGCGAGTACGCGCTCACCCAGGAGCGACGGTTGCTCGACCTTGCCATCGGGCACATCCAGCGGAGCCTTCGATCGGCACGCAGGCGCGGCTCGGCGCGACCGGTGGACCTGACAACCCTGTGCGCCTTACTCGCCGAACGGGGAAGAAGCACCGGGAGCCTGCGGGACCTCGGGGAAGCCATCGACGCGGGCCGGCTCGCGCTGCAGCGGGTGCCGCCGACCGACCGCCTCTTCCAGTCCTGCCAGAACGCCCTCGCCCTCGCGCTCCGCACCCGCTTCGAGCTCCGCGACCGGACGGCCGGCCCGGAGACGGCCGAAAAACACCGGTACGAGCTCCGGCCCCGGGTCGGAGACCTCGACGAGGCGATTCGCCTCGCGCACCGCGCGACCGAGTCCGTGTCCCCGGACGCGCCGCAAGGCGCCGACCACCGGCTCAACCTCGCCCTGGCCCTGCACAGCAGGTACCGGTACGAGCGGGCGCATGCCGATGACGGCCACCAGGCCGAGCGGACGCTCGGCTGGGCGCTGGAGGCGGCCCGCGACGCCGCGAACCATGCGCTGGCCGACGCCCCCACCCGGGTCAGGGCCGGCCTCGCCTGGAGCGACATCGCCGCATCGAGTGGCCGGCACACGGAGGCCGTGACGGCGTTCGAGGGTGTGATCGGGTTGCTGCCCAGGATCGCCTCGCTCGAGCTTGGGCGGGAGGACCAGGAGGTTCGCCTGGGCCAGTGGACCGGCATCGCCACCAGGGCCGCGGCCTGCGCCCTCAGCGCGGGGCAGCCGGAGAAGGCGCTGGTGCTGCTGGAACAGGGGCGCGGCGTGCTGCTGTCACGTGCCCTCGACGTCCGCGCCGACCTCACGAAGCTGCAGGCCAGAAACCCGACGCTGGCGGCGGAGTTCGACGAGCTGCGAGAGTCGCTCAGCACGGCCTACACCTTGTCGGCGGGGTTCGAAGGCGAGCTCGGGTGGGCTGACGGCGGGACGAGCGCCGAGCCCGCACCCGACGTCGACGACCGGGCGCGGCGGATCCGGCGCGCTCAGGTCGAGCGCTGGGAACACCTGTTGGAGCGGATCCGAGCCGAGGACGGGTTCAGCGACTTCGCCACGACACCGAGCCTGGAGCGGATCCTCGCGCAGGGGGCGGACGGGCCGGTGGTGTACCTCAACGTCAGCGAGGACCGTGCCGACGCGATCATCGTGAGACCGGACGGGGTGATCACGCGGCCGTTGCCCATCACCCTGCGCGAGGTCGCCGACCGCACGCGCGAGCTCCAGCTCGCAGTGGGCCTCGATCGCATCCTCGACCCCTCCGGACGGGAAGCCGTATACGACGTGCTGGCCTGGCTATGGAAATACGTGGTCGATCCGGTGCTGAAGGTCGCGGGCCTACCGGAGCCGGATCCCGAGGGCGCGCCGCCGAGGGTGTGGTGGATCCCCACCGGGGCGTTGACCATGCTCCCCATCCATGCCGCCGGGCTGCATGCCGAGAAAGGCGATTCCCTGCTGGACCGCGCCGTCTCCTCGTACGCTCCGACCATCCGCGCGCTCGCCGCGGTGCGGGAACGCCGTGCCGCCCGCACCGCCCCACGTCCACTGGTCATCGCGATGTCACGGACGCCCGGCGAGGACCCTCTGGAGAACGCCAAGGCGGAGGCCGAGATGGTGTGCCGCCTCTTTCCGGACTCCACGCAGCTGGAGAACGAGCGGGCGACCAGGCAACGGACGCTCGACGAGCTGCAGCGCCACACGTGGGTGCATTTCGCCTGCCATGGGGTGATCGATCCGGACATCCCGTCCCGAAGTCGGCTGCTGCTGCACGACCACCAAGCGAGACCGCTCACCACGGCCGACGTCTCACGCCTCGACCTGGCGGAACCGGCCGTGGCCTACCTCTCCTCGTGCGAGACCGCCCGGACCGGGTCACGGCACGCTGATGAGGCGATCCACCTCGCGTCCGCGTTCCAGCTGGCCGGCTTCCCCGACGTCATCGCGACCCTCTGGAAGATCCCCGACCTGGCGGCGCGCGAGTTCGCCAGGAACACCTACTCGGCGCTCGACCACGCGATCCGGTCCGACACCGCGCTGAACGCGGCCCGCGCGGTGCACGAGGCGGCGCGCCGGGCCCGCACCGACTACCCCAACCTCCCTGGCCTCTGGGCCGGCTACGTACACATGGGCCGCTGATCGCCGGGCGATGCCGGGCGCTCAGTCGGTCGTCACCCATCCCCGGCTGCGTTCCACGGCGCGGCTCCAGTTGGCGTGTTCTCGGGCGCGGACGTCGGCGTCCATGGACGGGGTCCACATGGCCGCGCGATGCCAGTTGGCGGACAGCACCTCCAGGTCCGCCCAGTACTCCACGGCCAGCCCGGCCGCGTACGCCGCGCCGAGCGACACCGCCTCCAGACCGAGCGGTCGCTCGACCGGCACGTCCAGCACGTCCGCGACGAACTGCATGAGCAGGTGGTTCGCGGTCATGCCGCCGTCCACCTTGAGCCGGGTGACCGGCAGCCCGGAGTCCGCGTTCATCGCGTCCACCACCTCGCGGGTCTGCCAGCCGGTGGCCTCCAGCACCGCCCGCGCCAGGTGCCCACGGTTGATGTACGAGGTCAGCCCGACCATCACGCCTCGGGCATCGGCGTGCCAGCGCGGCGCGTACAGCCCGGAGAACGCCGGCACGATGTAGCAGCCGCCGTTGTCCGCCACGGTCAGGGCCAGCGTCTCAATCTGGGCGGCGGTGGGGATCATGCCCAGCGAGTCGCGGAACCACTGCACCAGCGAGCCGGTCACCGCGATCGAGCCCTCCAGCGCGTACACCGGCTTCGGGCCGAGCAGGTAGCCCACGGTCGGGATCAGCCCGTGGGTCGGCTCGGCGATCCGCGCGCCGGTGTTCATCAGCAGGAACGCGCCGGTGCCGTAGGTGCACTTGGCCTCGCCGGGCGCGAAGCAGGCCTGGCCGACCAGCGCGGCGTGCTGGTCGCCGAGCGCCCCGGCCACCGGCACGCCGGGCAGCAGCGTGGTGCAGGTGCCGTAGATCTCGGCGTTCGGCCTGATCTCGGGGAGCATCCGCGCCGGCACGCCCAGCACGTCCAGCAGCGGCTGTGACCATTCGAACGAGCGCAGGTCCATCAGCATGGTGCGGCTGGCGTTCGTCACGTCGGTGACGTGCCGGCCGGTGAGCCGCCAGATCAGCCAGCTCTCCATGGTGCCGAACAGCACGTCGCCGGCCTCCGCGCCGGCCCGCGCGCCCGGCACGTGGTCGAGCAGCCAGCGCAGCCGGGGCCCGGCGAAGTAGGTGGCCGGCCCGATGCCGCTGAGCTTGCCGAACAGCGGCCCGTGCCCGTCCGCCACCAGCTCGGAGACGAAGTGGTCGGTCCGGGTGTCCTGCCAGGTGATCGCCCGCGCCAGCGGCACCCCGGTGTGCCGGTTCCAGATCACCGTGGTCTCGCGCTGGTTGGCGATGCCGAGCCCGGCGATGTTCTCCGGCCCGAGCCCGGCCTGCTTGAGCGCGGCCGGCACCACCCGCGCCACGTTGCGCCAGATCTCCTCGGCGTCGTGCTCCGCCCAGCCCGGGCGCGGGTAGTACTGCCGGTGCTCGCGCTGGGCCACCGCGACCATCCGCCCGGCCCGGTTGAACAGCAGGCACCGGGTGGACGTGGTGCCCTGGTCGATCGCCGCCACCACCCGCTCGCTCACCCGCCCACCCCGTTTCCCCTGGTCAGAACCCGTGAGTGGTTAGCGTTGTCATAGCAACGTTTTCCACTCACGGGTTACGTCTCCTCCCGCAGCGCCGACGAGATCTCCCGGCCGGCGGCGATGAGCTCGGCGGTCAGCTTGGGGCGGGGTTCGCCGCCGGCGCCGAACAGGTGCTCGACCGGGCCCTCGATGCCCAGCGCGGCCACCGCCAGCCCGCCAGGGCCGCGCAGCGCCACCGCCACCCCGCCGGCGCCCGGTTCGTACTCGCCCACGTCGGTGGCGTAGCCGCGGCGGCGGGTGACGTCCAGGTGCGCCTGCAGCGCGGGCACGCTCGCGCAGGTGCGGCCGGTGTAGGGGTGCAGGTCCAGGTCGCGGTGCGCGGGGGTGGCGACCGGCACGAACGCGAGCAGGCACTTGCCCAGCGCGGTGGCGTGCAGCGGCTCGTGCTCGCCGATGCGCAGCCGCTGCGGCGAGCCGTCCGGGCGGAACACGTGGTGCACCAGGCTCGCGGTGGACCCGGCCGGCACGCCCACGTACACCGCGCAGCCGGTGCTGCCGGCCAGCGCGTCGGCCCAGTTCATCGCGTGCGCCCGCAGGTCGTGGTGATCCCAGCCCTCGGCGCCCAGGGTGCGCAGCCCGGAGCCGACCAGGTACTGCGCGGTGTCCCGGTCCTGCGCGACGAAGCCGACCTCGCGCAGCGTGCGGACGATGCCGTGCGCGGTGGCCCTGGGCAGGCCCAGCGCGGCGGCCAGCTCGCCGAGCGCCAGCGGGCGGCCGGCACCGGCGAGCAGCCGCAGCATCGCGGCCGCCCGCTCGACCGACTGAATGGACCCGGGCATCCGACGCAGCGTAGTCCGGATTGTGACCCGGTCGGGGTGTTTGTTCGGCAATGTCGAATGAACGCCGTTGCCGAGGTCACAGTCCGTTTCTAGCGTCACGGCCAACAGGAGCGACGGAGCTCGGAGGAGAGATGCGCAATTCCTACTACGGCGAGCTCATAGCCGAGTTCGCCGGAACCATGATCCTGATCTTGTTCGGCTGCGGCGTGGTGGCCCAGGTGGTGACCACGCCGGACGGCAGCCTCGGCGGGCACGATGCGATCGCCTGGTCCTGGGGCTTCGGGGTGACGTTCGGCGTCTTCGTGGCCGGCCGGATCAGCGGCGCCCACCTCAACCCGGCGGTGACCGTGGCGCTGGCCGCGTACCAGGGCTTCCCCTGGCGCAAGGTGCTGCCGTACTCGCTGGCCCAGACCGCCGGCGCGTTCGTGGCCGCGCTGCTGGTGCGCGCCAACTACGCCGACCTGCTGGCGAAGTACGACCCCGGGCACACGGTGAAGTCGCAGTTCGTGTTCTCCACGCTGCCGGGCAACGGCGCCGAGGGCATCAGCATCGGCACCGCCTTCCTGGACCAGGTGATCGGCACCGCGATCCTGGTCTTCGTGATCTTCGCGCTGGTCAACGCCAGGAACAACCCGCCGCTGGCCAACCTCGCCCCGGTGGCGATCGGGTTCCTGGTGGTGGCGATCGGCATGGCGTTCGGGGCGAACGCCGGGTATGCGATCAACCCGGCACGCGACTTCGGCCCCCGGCTGGCCTCGTTCATCACGGGGTACTCGACGGCCTGGGTGGACCAACACGGCCAGCTCTACTTCTGGTTGCCGATCGTGGCGCCCATCATCGGTGGCCTGGTCGGCGGCGGGCTGTTCCAGCTATTGATCAACCGCAACCTGCCCGCCGACGAGGAAACGCCCACCCCGGTGGGCCGCGACATCCCCCAGTGAACCCATAGGAGTGGATCATGGCCGATTTCGTCGGCGCCGTTGACCAGGGCACGACCAGCACCAGATTCATGATCTTCGACCACGGCGGCAACGAGGTCGGCCGCCACCAGCTCGAACACGAGCAGATCCTGCCCAGGGCGGGCTGGGTCGAGCACAACCCGGTGGAGATCTGGGAACGGACCTCCGCGGTGTGCCAGACCGCGCTAAACAAGACCGGGCTGTCCGCGTCCGACCTCGCCGCGCTGGGCATCACGAACCAGCGCGAGACCACGGTGGTCTGGGACAAGCGCAACGGCCGCCCGTTCTACAACGCGATCGTCTGGCAGGACACCCGCACCGACCGGATCGCCACCGCGCTGGAGCGCGACGGTCGGGGTGACGTCATCCGGCGCAAGGCCGGGCTGCCGCCGGCCACGTACTTCTCCGGCGGCAAGATCCAGTGGATCCTGGAGAACGTCGACGGTGCGCGGGAGGCCGCCGAGCGCGGCGACGCCCTGTTCGGCAACACCGACACCTGGCTGCTGTGGAACCTCACCGGCGGCACCGACGGCGGCGTGCACGTCACCGACGTGACCAACGCCAGCCGCACCATGCTGATGAACCTGGAGACCCTCGACTGGGACGACGAGCTGCTCGGGTTCTTCAACATCCCTCGGCAGATGCTTCCTGAGATCCGTTCGTCCAGCTCGCCCGACCCGTACGGGACGACGCTGGTCCGAGGCCCGCTGGCCGGCGAGGTACCGCTGACCGGCGACCTGGGCGACCAGCAGGCGGCCACCGTGGGCCAGGTCTGCTTCGCACCCGGCGAGGCCAAGAACACCTACGGCACCGGCAACTTCATGCTGCTCAACACCGGCACCGAGCTGGTGCACTCGAAGGCGGGGCTGCTCACCACGGCGTGCTACAAGTTCGGCGACGAGCCGGTGGTCTACGCCCTGGAGGGCTCGATCGCGGTGACCGGCTCGGCCGTGCAGTGGCTGCGCGACCAGCTCGGCATCATCTCCGGCGCCGCGCAGTCCGAGGCGCTGGCCCGGCAGGTGGAGGACAACGGCGGGGTCTACTTCGTGCCGGCGTTCTCCGGGCTGTTCGCGCCGTACTGGCGCTCGGACGCGCGCGGCGCGATCGTCGGGCTGTCCCGGTTCAACACCAACGCGCACCTGGCCAGGGCCACCCTGGAGGCGATCTGCTACCAGAGCAGGGACGTGGCCGAGGCGATGGAGAAGGACTCCGGGGTGCACCTGGACGTGCTCAAGGTCGACGGCGGCGTGACGTCCAACGACCTGTGCATGCAGATCCAGGCCGACGTGCTGGGCGTCCCGGTGAGCCGGCCGGTGGTGGCAGAGACCACCGCGCTGGGCGCCGCCTACGCGGCCGGGCTCGCGGTGGGTTTCTGGACGTCCACCGACGAGCTGCGGGCGAACTGGAACGAGGCGCACCGCTGGACCCCGAAGTGGACCGAGGAGCAGCGCGCCGAGGGGTACGCGAACTGGCGCAAGGCCGTCGAGCGGACGCTGAACTGGGTGGACGTCGGCTGACATGACGGCTGTCGCGCTCTCCCCCGGGGCGCGCGCCGACGCGCTGGACGCGCTCGGCTCGGGGGAGCTGGACGTGCTGGTGATCGGCGGCGGGGTGGTCGGCGCCGGCTGCGCGCTGGACGCCGCCACCCGCGGGTTGTCCGTCGGGCTGGTGGAGGCCCGCGACCTCGCCGCCGGCACCTCCAGCCGGTCCAGCAAGCTCATCCACGGCGGCCTGCGCTACCTGGAGATGCTGGACTTCCGGCTGGTCACCGAGGCGCTGCGGGAGCGAGGGCTGCTGGTCACCCGGCTGGCGCCGCACCTGGTGCGCCCGGTGCCGTTCCTCTACCCGCTGCGCCACCGGGTCTGGGAGCGGGCCTACGCGGGCGCGGGCGTGACGCTCTACGACGCGCTGGGGCCGCTGGCCGGGCAGGCGCGCGGGCTGCCGCACCACCGGCACCTGACCAGAAGGGGGGCGCGCCGGCTGGCGCCGTCGCTACGAAAGGACGCGCTGGTCGGCGCGCTGCAGTACTACGACGCGCAGGTCGACGACGCCAGGTACACGCTGTTCCTGGCCCGCACGGCGGCGGCCTACGGCGCTCGGGTGGCCACCCGGGCCAGGGTGGTCGGCCTGCTGCGCGAGGGCGGTCGGGTGACCGGCGCCGAGCTGGTCGACCTGGAGAGCGGGCGGACGGTTCGGGCCCGGGCTCGGGTCGTGATCAACGCGACGGGCGTGTGGACCGACGAGACGCAGGCGCTGGCCGGCGAGCGCGGGCGGATCCGGGTGCGGCCCAGCAAGGGCGTGCACCTCGTGGTGCCGCGCGACCGGATCGTCTCGGACACCGGGCTGATCCTGCGCACCGAGAAGTCCGTGCTGTTCGTCATCCCGTGGAACCGGCACTGGATCATCGGCACCACCGACACGGACTGGACGCTGCACAAGGCGCACCCGGCCGCCAGCGCGAGCGACATCGACTACCTGCTCTCGCACGTCAACGAGGTGCTGACCGAGCCGCTGAGCCGCGACGACGTGGTGGGCGTCTACGCCGGCCTTCGCCCGCTGCTGTCCGGGGTGTCCGCTGACACCACCAAGCTGGCCAGGGAACACGCGGTGGTCACCCCGATGCCCGGACTGGTCGTGGTGGCCGGCGGGAAGTACACCACGTACCGGGTGATGGCCCGCGACGCCGTGCAGGCCGCCGTGCACGAGCTCGGTCACTTCAGCCGGGCCGAGGTGCCGCCGTCGTGCACCGAGGACGTGCCGCTGCTCGGCGCGGACGGCTTCGCCGCGGTACGCAACAGGTCGGCCGCCCTGGCCGCGCGCTCCGGCCTGCACCCGGCCCGGATCGAGCGCCTGCTCGGACGCTACGGCTCGCTCATCGACGAGCCGCTCGCGATGGTCGCCGCCGACCCGTCGCTCGGTCGCCCGCTGGCCGGCGCGCCCGACTACCTGCGCGTCGAGATCGTGTACGCCGCCACCCACGAGGGCGCCCGCCACCTCGACGACGTCCTCACCCGCCGCACCCGGATCTCGATCGAGACGTTCCACCGCGGCCTGGACGCCTGCGAGGAGGCCGCCGACCTGCTGGCCCCCGTGCTCGGCTGGACCCCTGCCCAGCGCGCCCGCGAGGTCCAGCACTACCGCGCGCGCGTGGCCGCCGAACGCGAAAGCCAACGGATGCCCGACGACACCACCGCCGACGCCGCCCGAATGGCCGCCCCCGACGAGGTCCCCGTCGCCTAGGCGCAACGCCCCAAACCCCCCGCGAGTCGGGCGTCCTGGCACACCGAGTCGGGCGTTTCAGCACACCACCGGCACACCACCGGCACGCTACCGGCACGCCGTCGGCGCCGCCGCGCGTGCATGTGCTGAAACGCGCGACTCACTGTGCTGAGACGCCCGACTCGCGGGGGGGTTTGGCGGGGGGTTTGGCGGGCGGGTGGGGGTCTCGGACGGGTACATACCGACGGTCGGCAGGTTAGTATCCCTGGTGTGACCAGGGCAGCGACGCGGATGTCGCAGCGGGAGCGGTCCGAGACTACGCAGGGGAAGCTGGTCGCGGCGGCGCGCGAGCTGTTCGCCACGGTCGGCTATCCGGCGACCGCGCTCGGGGCCGTCAGCGAGAAGGCCGGCGTGACCAAGGGCGCGCTCTACCATCACTATGACGGCAAGCCGGCGCTGTTCCGGGCGGTGTTCGAGGCCGAGCAGCGCGAGCTGGCGCGGACCGTGAAGGCGGCGGCCGAGCGCGAACCCGACCCGTGGGACGGGTTCTACGCCGGCTGCCGCGCGTTCTTCGAGGCGTCGCTGGAGCCCGACGTCCAGCGGATCACGCTGCTGGACGCGCCCTCGGTGCTGGACTGGTCCACGATGCGCGAGATCGAGGGCCGGCACGGGTTCGCGCTGATGTGCGCCGGGCTCACCGAGGCCATGCGCACCGGCCGGATCGGGCAGCGGCCGGTGGAGCCGCTGGCCCGGATGCTGCACGGGGCGTTGTGCGAGGCCGCCATGTACGTGGCCCGCGCGGAGGACCAGCAGGCCGCGAACGACCAGGTGCTGCGCGAGCTACGCCGGCTGATGCGCGCGCTCGCCGACCGGGGCTGACCCGGCCGAGGCGATCCGGGCCAGGTCGTAGGCGATCACGGACTCCGCGACCCGGCCATCCCGCAGCCGGAACCTGTCGATGCCGTAGAGGTCGAGCGCGCGCCCGCCGACGGTGCCGGTGCCCTCCCAGCTGATGAACAGCAGCTCGCCCTCGGTGGCGTGCGCGGTCGGCCACAGGTGGATGTCCGGGACCAGCTCGGCCACCCGCGCGACCTGGCCGGCGTAGGCGTCCGCGCCGCGCAGCGGCCGCTCGAACCCGGGCCAGCGCCCGACGACGTCGTCGTGCAGCAGCGGCCGGCAGGCGTCGTAGCTCGGCGCCGTCCACAGCCGGGACCACTCGCCGACGAACCGCGACGCCTGCTCGGCGCTCAACCCGCCCTCGCCGGTCGCCTGGCGAACTCCCGACCCGGCCGTCTCGCGGTACCCGTCCGGATGAAACACCGCCTCGACGTCGTGAGGGTCCTTCGCCGCCGCGTTCTCCTTGACGATCCGCGCCGCATCGCTCATCTGCCGCCTCCCGACCGGGACGATGACGGCCGACGGCCGCCTCTGACGAGCCTGAACGTAACATACCTTCTGACGGTATGTAACTGCCATGCGGTCGCGTCAGCCTGAGTGCGGTCACAGCGGCGGCGACGTGAACCTTGACTCGACGGTCCGCCAGGCCCACCCTTGTTGCACTATCAGGCGCATGTTGCGCACCACGCAACTCAGGAGATCGTCTCGTCGTAACCTGGTGGAGAACTGGACCACAGGGGGTCCCAGTGAGCGACGACCATGGACAGGACGGCAGCGCCCGCCCGCCGAAGAAGATCAGCGACCTCACGGTCACCGACGAGAGCACCGTGCGGCGCGCGGTCGCCGCGGCGGCCATCGGGAACGTCACCGAGTGGTACGACTTCGGGGTCTACGCCTACCTGGTGCCGGTGATCACCCAGGTGTTCTTCTCCAACCTCCCCCGGCCGGTGGCGGTCATCTACGCGTTCGCCACGTTCGCGGTGTCGTTCCTGGTCCGGCCGCTGGGCGGGCTGATCTTCGGGCCGCTGGGCGACCGGATCGGCCGGACCAAGGTGCTGTCGTTGACCGTCATCCTGATGGCGGCCGGCACCTTCGTCGTCGGGCTGCTGCCCAGCTACGCCGCCATCGGCGTGGCCGCCCCGCTACTGGTGCTGCTCGCGCGGATCCTCCAGGGACTGTCCACCGGCGGGGAGTACGGCGGCGCGATGACCTTCATCGCGGAGTACGCGGCCGACCGGCGGCGCGGGTTCCTGGGCAGCTGGCTGGAGTTCGGCACGCTCACCGGCTACGCCCTGGGCGCCACCCTGGTCACGCTGCTGAACACCGTGCTGTCCCACGACCAGATGCTCGCCTGGGGCTGGCGGATCCCGTTCATGCTCGCGCTCCCGCTCGGGCTCGCCGGGGTCTACCTGCGGCTGCGCCTGGAGGAGACGCCGGCCTTCGAGCGGCTGCTGGCGTCCTCGGCCACCCATCAGGGCACCGCGGCCAAGGAGGGGCTGCGGCTGGTGTTCACCAAGCACTGGCGCGCCATCCTGCTCGCCGGCGGCATCGTGGTGGCCTGGAACGTCACGAACTACATGCTGACCAGCTACATCCCGACGTACCTGACGGTCACGCTGCCGGCCAGCGGGGCGCGCGGGATCAGCGAGAACGCCTCGAACCTGATGCAGATCGCCGTGCTCCTGGTGCTCATGGTGGTGGTGACCTTCCTCGGGCGGCTCAGCGACCGGGTCGGGCGGCGGCCGGTGCTGCTGGTTGGCAGCGTCGCGCTGATCGCGCTCGGGCTGCCGTCGGTGCTGCTGATGCGGGCGGACACGCCGGTCACGGTGTTCCTCGGGCTGATCGTCATGGGGCTCACGCTGGTGTGCTTCTCGTCCACCTCGCCGTCCACGCTGCCGGCGATGTTTCCCACGCACATCCGCTACGGCGGGCTGTCAATCACGTTCAACATCTTCGTCTCCGCGTTCGGCGGCACCACCGCGACAGTGGTCAGCGCGCTGGTGCTGGCCACCGGCGACCTCAACTGGCCGGGCTACTACCTGATCGCCGTCGGCGTGGTCGGCGCCGTCAGCGCGTTCCTGCTCACCGAGAGCGCCCGCCACCCGCTGCCCGGCTCACCGCCCGCGGTCGCCACCGAACAGGAAGCCCGCGAGCTGATCGCCCAGCAAGGACCGCGCCCGTGAGTGCCCGGCTCATGCAAGTTTGCGGCCGGCGGCCGTGAAGCAGGTGACGCCGGTACACAGCCAGCCTTCGTGCTCGCCGCGTTCCTGTTCGGCCCAGAACGCGTCGGCTCCGGCGCGGTTCACCTCTCCGGTGGCGACCAGCTCCTCGAGCTGGCCGGCGAACACGACGCGCAGGAAGGCCACGGGGTTGAGCACGACCTGGGGCACGCAGTGCACGTCCGCCAGGCCGGCCTCGGCGAGCAGCCGGTTCAGCCGGCGGCCGATGCGGGGGTTGGGCAGGCCCGAGGCGAGCGCGTGCACGAGCGAGTCCGCGACATGGCTGTCGGGTCCGTCCAGGAAGATGGTTCCCGAGTCGATCTCCGATACCACCACCAGGCCGCCGGGTCGGGTGACCCGGGCCATCTCCGCCACGGCGGCCACCGGATCGTCGATCACCGCGAGTACTCGTTCGGCGCGGCAGCGGTCGAACGTGGCGTCGGGGAAGGGCAGCGACGCGGCGTCGCCGTCGACGAACTCCGCGGGCACACCCAGCGCGCCGGCCCGGCGGCGGGACTCCTCGACCATGCGCGCGCTGCGGTCGAGCCCCACGACGCTGCCGTCCGGCCCCACCACCGTCGCGAGGTGACAGGTGTCGGCGCCGGTGCCCGAGCCGACGTCCAGCACGGACAGCCCCTCGCGCAACCGCAGCTCGCTGGTGATGAGCCGCTTGACGCGGATCTCCCCCGGGATCGTGGTTCGGGCGTCGAGGAAGCGGACGAAGTAGTCGGCGTCGTGATCGTCGACGGCGCCGAAACCGGTCGGGTCGGCATCGTGGGTGGGCCTGGCCATGGGAGTTCCTCTCCGGCGGGCACGTTCGCGCCCGGTGCCGCCGACCCAACGCCGGCGCGTCGCCGCCGGCATGACGAGAACTACTCATCTCGCCACTCGCTCTACCTCGGTGGCAGCTCGCCGGTGCCCTGGGACATCCAGGTGGCGACCTGGACGCGGTTGGCGGCGCCGAGGGCGGCCATGATGTTGCGGACGTGGTTCTCCGCGGTGCGCCGGGAGATGTGCAGTTCGCTCGCGATCTGGCGGTTGCTTCGTCCCCGGGCCACCAGCGATGCGATCTCGCGCTGCCTGGCGGTCAGCGCGTGCCACGCCGGGCGCTGGGCGAGCTGGTCGGCGAGCTCCCTGGCCCGGGTGAGCAGCGGCGCCATGCCCAGCCGCTCGGCGAGCGCCGCGGCCCGCCGGGCATGCTCTCGCGCCTCGGGCGCGTCACCCGGCTCGCCCCGTGAGCGCAGCGCGGCGGCCAGCTCGTGGCGGGCGGTGGCGGCGAAGGGATGCAGCCCGGCCACGTCGTTGGCGGCCACGGCGGCGCGGAAGTGGTCGATCGCGGTGTCGGTGCGCCCGATGGCGGCCGCGGCGATCCCGAGCGGCAGGTGCGCCGAGCCGTAGGTGATCGACACCCCGGCCCCGGCGACCACGTGCAGGTCGGCATGGGGCAACAGGGCGTGATAGGCCGCCTCGGCCGCGTCGGTGTCACCGATCGCGGCGGCCACCGTGCACCGCATGGCGTCGACCGGCATCCGCACGAACGGCGGGACGCGGGCACTGTCGACGCCGGGCACCGCCCGGAGCAGGGCGGCGGCCTCGGCCGTGCGCCCGAGCGCCAGGTGGTACGGCGCGAGGTGCATCAGGTCGCCCATCACCGCGATGGGGTGGTCGTAGTCGGCCGGCAGCGGATCGGGTGGGACGTTGCGCGCGTCGCCGGTGAGCCGGGCGATGAGCAGCGCCGACCAGTAGGGCGCGCGGGCGGTGAGCCCGTCCGGCGTGTGGTCGAGCTCCAGCCGGACCAACCGCTGGGCCTCGGTGAACCGTCCTTGCCCGATCGCGACGGCGACCCGGCTGCGCAGCACGTGCCAGCGAGCCAACGGGCGTCCCAACCGGGTGGCGATCGGATCGGCCCGGTCGATCTCGGCCATGGCGTGGTCGATGTGCCCGGTCTGCATGAGCGCGTCGAAGCGCCACACGTGGCCCCAGAACTCCGCCTCCGGATCGGCGCGGCGCCGCCCGAGCGCGAGCATCTCGGCTCCGAGCACGAGCCGCTCGGCGTGGCCCGCCGGATCGGCGCGGGCGAGCTGGCGGGCCCGCAGCGCGATGCGCAGCGCGTCGTCGTCGCCGACCCGCCTGGCCATCGCCAGCGCGGCCGCGCTGGTGGCCGCCACCTGGTCCGGGCCACCGGCGAACAGGTACGCGATCGCCTGCTGGGCGAGCAGCTGTGCCCGCATCGAGGTCTCGCCCTCGGCCAGCCCCGCCAACGCCTGCTCACACCAGGTGGAGACGCGCAGCGTCCAGCGTGGATCGGGGAACTCCGGCAGGGCCAGGCAGGCCCGGCCGAGCGACTCGGCATCCCCGGTGCGCAACGCCAGCTCGGCCGCGGCGGCGCAGTGCTCCACGGCACCCGAGGAGTCGCGGCGGATGAAGCGGGTCCGACCGGCCTCGATCAGCAGCTCGCAGCGCCGCGCGGAGTCCATGTCCGGTGGCGCGGTGTCCAGCGCGCTGTCGAACAGCTCGGCGGCGTTCTCGTACGCCAGCTCGGCCAGCGCCTCGCGGCCCGCCGTGAAGGCCGCCCGGCTCGCCGCCGCCCGGTCCCCGAGCGGCAGCGCCGCGAGCCGATGCCGCGCGATCTCGACCGGCCGCGCCCCGCCGGCCAGCTCGAGCGCCGTCGCCACGCGCAGGTGTCCCCGCGCTCGTTCGGCGGCGGGAAGATCGGCCAGCAGGGTCTCGCCGAACAGGTCGTGGGCGAACCCGAACCGAGGGCCGGTCCGCCGCGTCACCGCCGTCACCGCCCCGGCCCGCAGCGCCTCGTCGAGGTGCGAGAGCACCAGGGCCGGGTCGGTGTCGCTGACGGTGGCCAGCACCGAGGGGTCGATCTCGCGCCCGAGCACGGCGGCCACCGTCAGCGTCCGGCGGCAGGCGGGCGAGAGGCCGTCCAGGTGTTCGCGGACCGCGTCGCGGATGACGTCGGGAAGCAGCGCATCGGGGGCCAGGCCGGCGCCGAGCAGCCTGCCGATCTCGTGCACGAACAGCGGGTTGCCCCCGGTCCGCGCACAGACGGCGGCGAGGACGGCTGGCTCCGCTCGCCTCCCCAGCTGGGCGCGCAACCCGGCCTCGACCTCCGAGCTCGACCAGCCGCCCAGCGTGATCGACACACCGTGCGGGTGGCGCCCGACCCGCGCACACAGCTCGGCCCCGGACGGGCGTGCTCGCAGCTCCCGCGCCCGAAACGCGCCCACTATCGCGAGCCGGCACTCCCGCACCTGTGACACGACGCTGACCAGCAGCGACAACGAGTCGGGGTCGAAACGGTGCACGTCGTCGAACCGCAGCACCGTCCCGTCCCCGGCGGCCCGCGCCAACGCCAGCCCGAACCGCTCGAACGCGACGAACCGCGCCTCGGGGCTCGGCAACGACGTGCTCGGCTCCGCGTCGGCCCTGGCAAGCCACGAACCGCCGCGAGCCAGCTCCTCCCGCAGCCCCGCCGCCGGCCACAGCCGCACCACCTGCCGCCACGGCCAGAACGCCGGCGCCACGCCCACCGCCGGCGCCTGCACGCTCACCACCGACCAGCCCCGAGCCGCCGCGACCCGACCGAACTCCGCCAGCAGCCGCGTCTTCCCGATCCCCGGGTCGCCACCGACCACACCGACCCCGGCATGCCCCGACCGCGCCGCGCTCAGGACGTCGAGCAGCGCGGCCAGCTCACCCGCCCGGCCGACGAACGTCCCGCGTCCCGCCACCGCCGTCCCTCACCCGTGAGTGGTTAGCGTTGCTATGACAACGCTAACCACTCACGGGTCTTTTTCTTGACCAGGATGGCCGCGAGCAGGTAGGCGGCGACGATCGCCAGCAGCCACGGCAAGGCGGCCGGCGGCGGGGCGGTCATCTGCAGCGCGGACGCCCACGGCGAGCGGGGCAGGGCGAGGCCGACCAGGACGGCGGCGGTGGCGGCCGCGAGCACGGCGTAGGCCGGCCGGGTCAGGCCCCGGCCGCGCAGCACCAGCACCACCAGGACCTGGGAGAGCAGGCCGACGGTGAACCAGCCGGCCTGGAACACGGACTGCTCGGCCGGGGTGTTCGCGCCGACGAGCCACCAGAGCACGCCGAACGTGGCCAGGTCGAACAGCGAGCTCAGCGGCCCGAACACCAGCATGAACCGGACCAGCCGGCGGGCGTCCCAGCGGCGCGGGCGGCGCAGGTAGCCCGGCTCCACCCGGTCGAAGGGCAGCGCGAGCTGGGCCGCGTCATAGATCAGGTTCTGGGCCAGCAGCTGGACCGGAAGCATCGGCAGGAACGGCAGGAACAGGCTGGCCGCGAGCACCGAGAACACGTTGCCGAGGTTGGACGCGGCGGTGATCTTGACGTACTTCATGGTGTTGCCGAGCGTGCGCCGGCCGGCCACCACGCCGTTGACCAGCACCGTCGGGTCGGTGTCCAGCAGCACCAGGTCGGCGGCGTCGCGGGCGGCCGGGGTCGCGTTGTGCACGCAGATGCCGACGTCGGCGGTGCGCAGCGCGGTGGTGTCGTTGGCGCCGTCGCCGAGGAACCCGACGCAGTGCCCCCGGCGGCGCAGCGCGGCGATGATCCGCGCCTTGTGCTGCGGGTTGACCTTGGCGAACACCGTGGTCCGCTCGACCAGCTCGGCCAGCGCGGAGTCCGAGGCGCGCTCCACGTCGTGGCCGAGCACGATCCGCCCGACCGGGATGCCGGCGCGCTTGCAGACCTGCTCGGCCACCAGCGCCGAGTCGCCGGTGAGCATCTTGACCGCCACGCCGTGCTCGGCCAGCCGCTCGACGGCGTCCGGCATGGTGGCCTTGACCGGGTCGACGAACGCCACGAACCCGATCAGCGTGAGGTCGCGCTCCAGGTCGTCGGGCTCGGCGGGCCCACCGAGGCCGCCCGGGTCGGCCAGCTCGGCGAGGCGGGAGGCCACCGCGAGCACCCGCATGCCGTGCGCCTCGTGCGCGGCCACCAGGTCCGCTGCCTCCCGCCGCCGCGCCGCGTCCAGCTGGGCTCCCTGGGCACCGGCCTGGTACGACGTGCAGCGGGCCAGGATCTCGTCCGGGTCGCCGCTGGTGATCAGCAGGTGCTCGCCGGCGGGGTCCCTGACCACCACCGAGGCCCGCCGCCGGTCGTGGTCGAACCCGAGCTCGTCGACCTTGGTGTACATGGCGCGGGCCAGCAGCGCCTCGTCCTCGGTGACGTAGTCCTGGATCGCCCGGTCGAACCGGTCCGGCGGGCCGGACAGCGACCGGCCGATCAGGTACGCGTACTCGACGGCGGAGTCGTCGAGCTGGCCGTCCAGGTCCACGCTGTGCGCGAACGCCACCCGGTCCTCGGTGAGGGTGCCCGTCTTGTCCAGGCACAGCACGTCCATCCCGCCGAGATCCTGGATGGAGTCCAGCCGTTTGACGATCACGTCGCGGCGGGACAGGGCCACCGCTCCCCTGGCCAGGGTGGCCGTCACGATCGCCGGCAGCATCTCCGGCGTGAGCCCGACCGCCACCGCCACCGCGAACAGCCCCGCCTGCGCCCAGTCACCGGTGACCGAGCCGTTGACCACCAGCACGATCGGCACCAGGACCAGCATGAACCGGATCAGCGTGCGCCCGACGGCCCGCACCCCGTGATCGACGCTGCTCTCCGGCCGCGCCCCGGAGGCGTCCCGGGCGAGCGCGCCGAAGTAGGTACCGGGGCCGGTGGTCATGACCACGGCGGTCGCCGTGCCGCTGACCACCGAGGTGCCCGCGAAACACACCGACGGCAGGTCCACGACGTCGGTGTCCGTCTTGCGGCGCCACGGCCAGAACGTACGTGCCGGCCGGGGCTCCGGAGGCTCCGGTGGCTCCTGGCCGCTGGGGGCGCGCTTGCGGACCGGGGTCGCCTCGCCGGACAGCACCGACTGGTCCACCCGCAGCCCGTTGGCGTGCAGCAGCCGCAGGTCGGCCGGCACCACGTCGCCGGCGGCCAGGGACACCACGTCGCCGGGCACCAGGTCCTCCACCGGCACCTCGCGCCACACCCCGGGCTGGCCGACGGCGCAGCGCCGGCGCACGGTGGCGGTGCGGGTGACCCGTGAGCGCAGCCGGCGCACCGCCCGGTCCGACCGCGTCCGCAGCCACCACCGCAGCCCGACGCTGATCGCGACCATCACCGCGATGGTCACCCAGCCCCTGGCGTCGCCGAGCGCGGCGAACACCGCGGCCAGCCCGACCAGCAGCAGCACGAACGGGCTGAGGAACGCGGCGCGCAGCCGGCCCAGCGCGGTCGGCTCGGCGGGGTCGGGGTGGCCGGGGTCCCAGCGCTGCTCCGCCTCGGCCTCGGTCAGGCCGCGCGGTGAGGTGCCCAGCCGCTGGCACAACGTCAACGGCGGCGCGGCCGCCAGGCCACGCAGCGCCACCTCGTGCCCGGCGCCGATCCGCCCGTCAGCCATGTGCTTCGCCCCGTTGGTCTCCTGATGGATGCCAGCGCTTGCCCTCCCCCGGCCGGGGCGTCCATCGACTGAAGAATGTGTCCTTGCGCAACCGTACAGAGTGAGACAGTCTGCTGGGCCCCGGCGTGAAAGGGATCGCATTGGCAGTGACGCCCCAACCCGGCGTTCCACTGGACGCGGAGCCGCTCCAGGAGGCCGCGGCCACGTTCGGCATGCTCGCCGCGACCTCCCGGCTGCAGATCATCTGGCTGCTCGCCGGCGGGGAGCGCGACGTGGGCACGCTGGCCACCGAGGTGGGCCAGACGGTGGCCACGGTCAGCCAGCATTTGGCCAAGCTCAAGCTCGCCGGGCTGGTCAGGTCGCGGCGGGACGGGCGCCGGCAGATCTACCTGATCGACAACCCCCGGCTGGTCGACGTGGTCCGGCTGACCGTCGGCCGCGACCTGCCAGCGAGCCCGCATGCGGAGGCGCACGCGGAGGGCGCCTGACGAAATCCGCGACTCACCCTGACGAAATCCACGACTCGCGGGCGGTTCATTCGCTCACTTGCGTAGGTACTTGACAATGAGACGGGCGGCGGTGTGCACTACGTGGCGGTGGCGGCACCCGCGTGTGCCCGGGCGGTGAGGAGGTGAGTGATGGATTCGGGTCGAAGTCCGGTTCCGTTGATCACTTCGCGCGTGCCGGGTCCGGTTCCGGGGGCGACTGACTAGTTCCGTCCGGACGGTGGCGCGCGCCCGTCGAACGGGGGCACCGCCATGACTTGGCGCGTTCTGCTCGAGATCGTATCGATTCGCCGCCGTCCGGCGGCCGCGCCGCACTGGGCGCTCAGGGCCGGCCAGGTCACGCCGGCCGGACCGATGTTGATGACCGCCGCGCACGGCGGCCGTACCTACACCCGGCCGTTCCCGCGTCCTGGCGATGCCGTCGCGGGCAACATCGACGCGGCGGTGACGCGGGCACGGGCCACGGCCGTGCTCGACCCGGCGCACGTGGGCGACATCCGGGGCGCGCTGGGCACCATCCGGCACGGCGACGCGCGCCGCCGGGTGGGCCTGCCGGCCCGGGTGCGGACGCTGCTGGCGATCGTCGGCCCCGGCCTGATCGTGATGGTCGGGGACAACGACGCCGGCGCGTTCGGCACGTACACCCAGGCCGGCCAGGACTACGGCACCCGGCTGTTGTGGACGCTGTTTCTGCTGGTCCCGGTGCTGTATGTGAACCAGGAGATGGTGCTGCGGCTGGGCGCGGTCACCGGGGTCGGGCACGCCAGGCTGATCCTGGAGCGGTTCGGCCGGTTCTGGGGCGCGTTCAGCGTGATCGACCTGTTCGCGCTCAACGCGCTGACCCTGGTCACCGAGTTCATCGGGATCGCCCTCGGGCTGTCCTACCTCGGGCTGCCCACCGTGCCGGGGGTGCTGGTCGCGGCGGTGCTGGTGGTGGCCGCCGCGAGCGCCGGCAGCTTCCGCCGGTTCGAGCGGGCCTGCCTGGTGCTGGTCGGCGGGTCGTTGCTGCTGGTGCCGATCGTGGTGATGGCGCACCCACCGGTCGGCCGGATCGCCCGCGACTTCGTGCTGCCCGGCCTGCCGGCGGGCGGCGAGCCGTCCACGGTGCTGTTGCTGATCATCGCGATCGTGGGCACCACGGTGGCGCCGTGGCAGTTGTTCTTCCAGCAGTCCTACCTCGTCGACAAGCGGATCACGCCGAGGTTCATCGGCTACGCGCGGGCCGACCTGTGGATCGGGATCGTGCTGGTGGTCGTCGGCGCGGTGGCGATGATGGCGTTCTGTGCGGCGGCGTTCGAGGGACGCCCGGAGGCCGGCAGCTTCACCGACGCCGCCGGGGTGGCCGACGGGCTCGGGCGTTACGTCGGGAACGGCGCCGGGGTGCTGTTCGCGGTGGCGTTGATCGACGCGAGCGTCATCGGCGCGGCGGCGGTGTCGCTGGCCACCGCGTACGCGATCGGCGACGTGCTCGGGCTGCGGCACTCGCTGCACCGCCGGCCCCGGGAGGCCAAGGGCTTCTACGCGGTGTTCGCCGGCCTGGTCGTCGCGGCGGCGGTGATCGTGGTCGTCCCGGGCAGCCCGTTGGGCCTGCTCACCGAGGGCGTGCAGACCCTGGCCGGGGTGCTGCTGCCGTCGGCGACGGTGTTCCTGCTGCTGTTGTGCAACGACCGCGCCGTGCTCGGCCCGTGGGTCAACGGCCGGGCGATGAACGTCTTCACCTCGGCGGTGGTCGCGGTGCTGGTGATGCTCTCGGTCGTGCTCACCGCCTCGGTGGTGTTCCCGGGCATCGGCACCGCCGCGATCCTGGCCGTCCTCGGCGCCGGCACCTGCCTGGCAGTCCCGCTGGTGATCGTCTACGCCCGGCACGAGACGGCGCCGCGCCCGCGCCCGGCCGACCGCGACGCCAGGGCCGGCTGGCGGATGCCGCCGCTGGGGCTGCTCCCGCCGCCTCGGCTGGGGCTCGGACGCCGGCTCGGGCTCGGCGTGCTGCGCGGCTACCTGGTCATCGCCGTGGGCATGGTCGTCGTCCGGGTGGTTCAGCTCGCCCTCTGATCACAGGGAAGGAGCGTGGGGCAATGAGCGTGGCGGAGATGGCGCTGCGGCTGGTCGCCGGGTTCGGGCTCGGCGCGGCCATCGGCATGGAGCGGCAGTGGCGGGCGCGCGGCGCGGGCCTGCGCACGAACGCGCTGGTGGCCACGGGCGCGGCGCTGTTCGTGCTGTTGTCGACGTACGGCTTCGACGCCGGCCTGGAGGGTGGGGTGCGGGTGGCCGACCCGACCAGGGTGGCCGCGCAGGTGGTGTCCGGCATCGGGTTCCTCGGTGCCGGGGTGATCCTGCGCGACGGGCTGAACGTGCGCGGGCTGAACACCGCGGCCACCCTGTGGTGCGCGGCCGCCGTGGGCTCGCTGGCCGGCGCCGGGATGTATCCGGTGGCCGCGTTGGGCGCGGTGGCCGTGGTGGTGGCCAACCTGCTGCTGCGCCCGCTCGGGCGGCGGCTGGACCGCCAGCCGGCCGGCGGCGACGAGGTGTGCGTGGAGTACCGCTTCGAGGCGGCGTGCGAGGAGGCCGCCGAGGCGCACATCCGCGCGCTGCTGGTGCAGGCGGTGACCGACACGGCGTTCGGGCTGCGCGGCATCCGCAGCTACAACACCGCCACCGACGGCCAGGTCACGGTGGCCGCCGAGCTCACCGCCGACCACCGCGACGACCGCCGGCTCGAACAGGCCGTCAGCCGCCTGAGCCTGGAGCCGGCCGTCACGTCCGTGACCTGGAGCGCCGTCCAGGACCCGTGATCGGCATTGTGGGGCGCCGGAGGGACGGCGTATAAGGAGACATCCGATGTCTGCGAGAGGTGTGACGGCGTGAGTGAGTTGGACGGGCTCAAGGCCATCGTCAGCGGCGGCGGGTCCGGGATCGGGCTGGCCGCCGCGCGGATGCTGGCCGCCCGGGGCGCCGAGGTGGCCTGCCTGGACCTGGACCCGTCGCGGGTCGGCGCGCCGCTGCTCGGGCTGCGCGCGGACGTCACCGATCAAGAGTCGGTGGACTCGGCGGTCGACGCGGCGGTGGCTCGGCTCGGCGGCGGGCTGGACATCCTGGTCAACAACGCCGGCATCGGTGCTCAGGGCACCGTGGAGGCCAACCCGCTGGACGAGTGGCACCGGGTGCTCGACGTCAACGTGCTCGGCATGGTCCGCCTGACCAGGGCGGCGCTGCCGCACCTGCGCGCGTCGCGGGCCGCCGCGATCGTGAACACCTGCTCGATCGCGGCCACCGCCGGGCTGCCGAACCGGGCGCTGTACAGCGCGTCGAAGGGCGCGGTGCAGTCGCTCACGCTGGCCATGGCCGCCGACCACGTCGGCGAGGGCATCCGGGTCAACTGCGTCAACCCGGGCACGGCGGACACGCCGTGGGTCGGCCGGCTGCTCGCCGCCGCCGACGACCCGGCCGCCGAGCGCGCGGCGCTGGAGGCCCGCCAGCCGATGGGCCGGCTGGTGTCCGCCGACGAGGTGGCGGCGGCCATCGCGTACCTGGCCGGCCCGGCGGCGGGCTCCACCACCGGAACCGTGCTCGCCGTCGACGGCGGCATGCAGGGGCTGCGGTTACGCCCGCGTCCGTAGCGGCGCCCCGGCGCGCAGGATCCGGTACGGCGGCCACAGCGCGACCAGCAGGCCGAGCGCCGCGACCGGGATCAGGTCCAGGCTCAGGGTGGGCAGCGTCCAGGCGCCCAACGCCAGGACCGGCGACCACCACGGCACCCGACGGGCCGGCAACCATGCGGCCAGCGTCATCAGGCCGATCGCCGCGAGCACCGACAGCGCGGGGCCGGTCCCGTAGAACATCTGGGCCGCGCCGGGGACGGCGTCGCGCAACTGGTCGGCGATGACCCCGCGCTCCGCCTTGGTCGAGGCGAGCGCGCCGGCGACCAGGTCGATCACGGCCTGGCCGACGCCGCAGAGCGCACCCAGCCAGCCGAGCAGCACCAGCCCGGTACCGATCCGGCGCACCGAGGGGCCTGCGTCGGCGAGCAGGCGCCGCAGGGCGTAGGTCGCCGCCCCGACCGCCAGGTACGAGGCCAGGTAGAAGACGTGGCTGACCGTCCACACCACCCCCGGCGACCGGGTCGGGTCCAGCAGCCGGACGGCGCCGTAGGCGAACAGCAGGGCCGGGGCGAGCGGCAGGCAGGCGGCGCTCACGCGGTCGGTCACGGACACGGGCCGACGGTATGCGCACGAGCTGGTGGCGGTCCCGGTTAATTCGGCGGGGCGACTACCGCGCGGACGGCGGCGGCGTGCCGAGCGCTCTGCGCAGCCACTGCTCCACCCCGGCCACGTGGATCGTCGCCCACGAGCGCGCCACGTCCGGCTGGCGGGCGGCGATGGCGTCGCAGATGGCGGTGTGCTGCTCGATGGTGCGGGCCACCGCGCCCTCCTGGGTCAGGCCGCGCCAGATCCGGGCCCGCAGGGTCGGGCCGGTCAGCCCGTCGATCAACGAGCAGAGCACGCCGTTGCCGCTGCCCGCCGCGACCCGCCGGTGGAACTCCAGGTCGTTGGCCACCAGCGCGTCCAGGTCCGGGTCCGGGTCGAGCTCGGCCAGCACCGCGCGCAGGCCCTCGATCTCCGCCTCCGGCATCGCCACCGCGGCCATCGCGGTGGCCGCCGGCTCCAGGATGCGGCGGACCTCGAAGAACTCCAGCACCGAGTCGTCGCGGTGGAAGTCGATCACGAAGCTCATCGCGTCCAGCAGCAGGTCCGCGTCCAGGCTGGTCACGTAGGTGCCGTCGCCCTGGCGCACGTCCAGCACCCTGATCAGCGACAACGCCCTGACCGCCTCGCGCAGCGAGCTGCGCGACAGCCCCAGCCGCTCGGCCAGGTCGGCCTCGCGCGGCAGCCGCGCCCCCGGCCCCAGCTCGCCGGAAACGATCATTGCTTTGATCTTCTCGATCGCTTCGTCTGTGACCGGCACGGGGCCTCCCGGACATCGGATGTCTCAGGGTATCCCCGGCGCGGCGGTTACCGTTGGCCGATGACGAGGGTGCACGCGTTCGGCGACGACGCGCTGGGCGACCACGACGCGGTGGCGCTCGCCTCGCTGATCAGGGACGGGGAGATCGGCGCGGAGGAGGCGGCGAAGGCGGCCGCCGAGCGGGCGCTGCGGGTCGAGCCGGCGCTGCGGGCCGTCGAGTTCACCGCGCCCGCGCCGGTCCAGCCGGTGCGCGAAGGGCCGTTCGCGGGCGTGCCGACCTACGTCAAGGACAACACCGACGTGCGCGGCATGCCGACCGGCCACGGCACTGCCGCGTTCCGGGCCGGGCCGGCGCGCGCGACCGGTGCGTTCGCCGCCCAACTGCTGAGCACCGGGCTGGCCGCGCTGGGCAAGAGCCGGCTGCCGGAGTTCGGTTTCAACGCCAGCACCGAGTTCGCCGACGCCGAGCCGACGCGCAACCCGTGGCACACCGGCCACTCCAGCGGGGCGTCCTCGGGGGGCGCGGCGGCGCTGGTCGCGGCGGGTGTGGTGCCGATCGCGCACGCCAACGACGGCGGCGGGTCGATCCGGATCCCGGCGGCGTGCTGCGGGCTGGTCGGGCTGAAGCCGAGCCGGGGCCGGCACCTGGAGAGCCCGCAGGCTCGGTCGATGCCGATCAAGATCATCTCCGAGGGGGTGGTGTCCCGGTCGGTGCGCGACACCGCCGCGTTCCTCGCCGCCGCCGAGCGGCACTGGCGCAACCCGGCGCTGCCGCCGTTGGGGCTGGTGGAGGGGCCGGCGAACCGGCGGCTGCGGGTCGGGCTGGTGCTCGACTCGGTCGGCGGGGTACGGGCGTGCGCGCAGACCCGGGCCGCCGTGCTGGACACCGCGCGGGCGCTCACCTCGATGGGCCACGACGTCTCGCCGGTTCGGCTGCCCGTGGACGACCGGTTCGTCGCGGACTTCACCCTGTACTGGGGGATGCTGGCGTTCTCGGCCGGCGCGTTCGGCCGGTGGACGCTGTCCCGCTCGTTCGACGCCTCGAAGCTGGACGGGCTGAGCGTCGGCCTTGGTCGGTTGTACCGGCGTGGGCTGCTCCGCACGCCCGGCATGCTCGCGCGGCTGTCCCGGGTGCGGCGGGCGTACGCGGGGATGTTCGTGCGGCACGAGGTGGTGCTCTCCCCGGTGCTGGCGCACGTCACGCCGCTTCTCGGCGAGCTGAGCCCGAACGTGCCGTTCGACGAGCTGCTGCACCGGCTGACCCGGTACGTGGCGTTCACGCCGCTGAACAACATCGCCGGCGCCCCGGCCATCTCGCTGCCGACCGGGGCGTCGTCGGACGGGCTGCCGATCGGCGTGCAGATCTCGGCCGCGCACGGCGACGAGCGGACCCTGCTGGAGCTGGCGTTCGCGCTGGAGCAGGACCGGCCGTTTCGGCGGATCCAGGACTGACCGACACGGCTCACGGCGGTTACATGCCCGGTTGGGTTCACTGGCCGGCATGGCGATCGACGGTTTCGCCGCGCCCGGCTGGCTCGCGCTGCTCGGGCTGGTCGCCGCCGTCACGGCGGGCTACGGCTGGTCGCAGCGGCGACGGCGGCGCAACATCCTGCGGTTCACCAACCTCGCGCTGCTGGACCGGGTGGTGCCCCGGGCGCCCGGCTGGCCCCGGCACGTGCCGGCCGCGCTGCTCCTGGTCGCGCTGATCCTGTTGACGGTGGGCCTGGCCGGGCCGACCGCGCAGGCGCAGGTGCCACGCAACCGGGCCACCGTGATGCTGGTCATCGACGTCTCGCAGTCCATGCGCGCGACCGACGTCGCCCCGTCCCGGCTGGCCGCGGCCCAGGAGGCCGCCACCCGGTTCGTCCGCGAGCTGCCGCCGACGGTCAACCTCGGGCTCGAGTCGTTCGCCGGCACCGCGGCCGTCCTGGTGCCGCCCACCACCGACCGCGAGGCCGCCGTCCACCAGATCCAGACGCTCCAGCTCGCCGAGTCCACCGCCACCGGCGAGGCGCTGGCCGCCGCCCTCAACTCCATCACCGCGTTCAACGCCCAGGTCCCCGGCAGCGAGTCCGGCCCGCCGCCCGCCCGGATCGTCCTGATGAGCGACGGCAAGCAGAACGTCGGCCGCGACGAGTTCGCGCTCGCCGCCGAGGCCGCCCGCCAGCATGTGCCGATCAGCACCATCTCGTTCGGCACCCTGTTGGGGACCATCGACATGGGCGGAGGCATCATCCCGGTGCCCGTGGACGACTCGTCGCTGGCGAGGGTTGCCCAGCTCTCCGGCGGGCGGTTCTACCCCGCGCAGAGCGGCGCCGAGCTGCACCAGGTGTACGACAACCTCCGCGAACAGATCGGCTACCAGACCGTCGAGGCGGACGTGAGCAGGCCCTGGCTCGTGCTCGGCACGCTCGTGACCCTGCTCGCCGCCGCTCTCGCCGTCGTTCGTGCCCAGCGCCTGCCGGCCTGACTATCGCTGGCTTTGCCGTGTCCGGACGGCGCGGGTGGCTCCGACCCTGTGGCGAGGCGCCCGGTGTGGGCGCCCTGACGAGCGAGGAGCTACCAGTGGCGGATCCGGTTGTGCACTTCGAGATCATCGGTACCGACCCGACGAAGCTTCGCGAGTATTACGGCGAGCTTTTCGGGTGGGAGTTCGGTGTGGGAGATGCGTCAAGCTTGGAGGTGTCGGAACCCGGAAACTACGGGTTCGTGGACGGGACGACTACCGGCGATGGGAACGGGATCAACGGCGGCATCGGCGGGGGTGATGGTTATCGGCCGCGGGTAGTTTTCTACGTTGATGTGCCTGATGTCGAGGCGGCGTTGCGGAAGGCGGAGAGCCTGGGCGGGACGCGGCGGTTCGGGCCTGAGCCGAAGGGCGCGAAGAAGGGCGAACTCGTGGTAGGGCAGTTCACCGATCCGGAGGGGAACTTGGTGGGGGTGGCTGGGCTCAGTTCGTGACCGTGCGCGTCGTTCGAAAATCCCACCAACGCGGGCTAGAGCCGATGCGATGCTAGTTCGGCGCCTTCGACGAGAGATTTCAGTTTCGCCCACATGATGGACGGGTGGACGCGGCGGACGAATGGTCCCTGGGCGAAGCCGCAGTCGGTGCCGGCGATGACGTTGTCGGGGCCGACCACACGGGCCAGCCGCACCAGGCGTTGGGCGATCAGCTCGGGGTGTTCGACGACATTGGTGGCGTGGGAGACGACGCCGGGGATGAGCTTGCGGCCTTCGGGGAGGGTGACGTTTTCCCAGACCTGCCATTCGTGCTCGTGGCGGGGGTTGGCCTGCTCCAGGGCGTAGGCGCCCACCGGGACGCGGAGGATCAGGTCGACGATGTCGGCCAGGGGGACGTCGCCGACGTGTGGGGCGTTCCAGCTGCCCCAGCAGACGTGGTAGCGGGAGCGGTCGGGTGGGATGCCGTCCAGGGCGCGGACCAGGGCCTCGACGCGGAGGGTGGCCCACTCCCGGTAGTCGCTCAGGGAAGCGGGCGGGACCATGGTGTCGTACATCGAGGCCAGCCAGGCGTCGTCGACCTGGACCATCAGGCCGGCGTCGACGATGGTGCGGTACTCCTCGTTGAGGGCGGCGGCCACCGCGAAGACGTAGTCGCGTTCGGTGGCGTAGTGCTCGTCGTGGCGGACGGGGACGACGCTCGCGGGGGCGACGACCGGGAGGAAGCCGGCGGTGACGTCGACATCGGACAGCGCGGCCGTGAGGTTGGAGATGTCGCGCTGCACCGCGTCGGCGCCGATGTAGGAGACGGGACCGGTGCAGACCCAGTTCGTGATCGAACCGGTGAAGCCCTGGGTTCGTTCGTACTCGGCGTAGAAGTCGGGGAACAGGCGCTTGTCGGTGCCGGGCATGACGACCACGCCGGGCTCGGTGCCGCCTTCGACGGGGCGGTCCTCGAAGCCGGCGAGGCGGGAACGGACGTAGCGCGACCAGCTCACCGACTTGCCGAACTCGCCGTCGCTGACCACGTCGATGCCGATCTCGGCCTGCTGGCGGACCACGCCGGCGACGGCGTGGCGCAGCGTGGCCGCGTAGACGTCCTCGTCGTAGGGGCGGCCGGTTTCCTTGTCGCGCAGGATCGCGACCAGGTCGTCCGGGCGGATCAGGCTGCCCACGTGGGTGGTGAGGATCTTCACCACGCCCGGGTCAGCCCCAGATCTCGGTCGCGGTCTCCACCACCAGGCGGAGCTTGGCCCACTGCTCCTCGGCGGTCAGGGCGTTGCCGTTCACCGTGGAGGAGAAGCCGCACTGCGGGGACAGGCAGAGCTGGTCGATGTCCACGTAGCGGCTGGCCTCCTCGACGCGGCGCTTCAGGTCGTCCTTGGACTCCAACTCGCCGCGTTTGGTCGTGACCAGGCCCAGAACCACGAACTTGCCTTTGGGTACGAACCGGAGTGGCGCGAAGTCGCCCGAGCGCTGGTCGTCCCACTCCATGAAGTAGCCGTCCACGGCGAGCTCGTTGAACAGCGCCTCGGCCACGAAGTCGTAGCCGCCCTCGGCCACCCAGGACGAGCGGAAGTTGCCCCGGCACATGTGCGTGGTGATCGCCATGCCTTCGGGGCGGTCGCGCAGGGCGGCGTTGATCTGGCGGATGTAGCGCTCGTGCAGGTGCTCGGCGTCGTCGCCCCGGGCGGCGATCTGCTCGCGCTGCTTCGGGTCGTTCAGGTAGGCCAGGCTGGTGTCGTCGAACTGCAGGTAGCGGCAGCCGGCCTCGGCGATGCGCCGCACCTGCTCGGCGTAGGCGGCGCTGACGTCGGTCCAGAACGCGTCGTCGTCGGCGTAGACGCCCGGGTCGATGGACGCCCGGCCGCCCCGGTAGTGGACCATGCTCGGCGACGGGATGGTCAGCTTCGGCAGCGCCGAGGTGGCCAGCGAGCGCACCGCCTGGAAGTCCGGCTCGAAGATGGTGTGCTCCAGGCGCACCGGGCCGGCGACGCGCAGCGCGGCCGGGGTGAACTGGAGGGTCCCGGACTCGTTGCGGAACTCGATGGCCATGTTGTCCTGGGCCTTCTCCACTCCGCCGAGCTGGTAGATGAAGTCCATGTGCCAGGAGGCGCGGCGGAACTCGCCGTCCGTGACCGACCGCAGGCCGACCTCCTCCTGCTTGCGCACGACCTCGGCGATCGCGGTGTCCTCGACCCCCCGCAGCTCGTCGGCGTCGATCGCCCCGGCGGCGAACTTCTCCCGGGCCTCGAGCAGGACCGACGGCCGCAGCAGGCTGCCGACGTGATCACCGCGGAACGGCGGGGTGTCTCGCAAGGCCATCGGCGTTGTCCTCCAACCGGGAAACGGGAACCACCTGCTAACGTATGCAAGAACATATATGATCAGCGAGCCCGCGCAACACCCCGCTCGACCGGCGCTGCGGGGCCGAGCGGGGGACACTGTGACGGATCAGGCGGCGGCGGGCGAGTCGAAGTCCGACCGCGCGTACCAGGCGATCAAGCAGCGGATCGAGGACGGCCAGTACGGCCCCGGCTATCGGTTGGTGCTCGACCAGCTGGCCCGCGAGCTGTCGGTCAGCCCGGTGCCGGTGCGCGAGGCCGTGCGCCGGCTGGAGGCCGAGGGGTACCTGGTCTTCACCCGCAACCACGGCGCCAGGGTGGCCAGCATCGACCCCGACCAGTTCGGGCACACCATGCACGCGCTGGCGATCATGGAGGGGGCCGCGACGGCGCTGGCCGCGCCCGAGCTGACGGCCGAGCACCTGGACCGGGCGCGGCGGCTCAACCAACGGATGCGGGCCAGCATGCGGGCGTTCGACCCGGCGTCGTTCACCCGGCTCAACCACGAGTTCCACGGGCTGCTGTGCGGGGCGTGCCCCAACCCGAGGCTGCGCGGGCTGCTCGAGCGGGAGTGGAGCCGGCTGGCGCTGATCCGCCGCTCGTCGTTCGCGTTCGTCCCTGGCCGGGCGCTCGCCTCGGTGGCCGAGCACGACCTGCTGCTCGACCTGATCTCGTCGGGCCGGCCGGCCGAGGAGATCGAGCGCGCCGCCCGCGACCACAAGCTGGGCACGCTCACCGCGTTCCAGGAGTCCCAGGCCGCGGGCGGCTGACGCGGTCATCGCGCTTCCGAGACGGCGGCCACCTCGGCGGGCGCGGCCGGCCGCACCCCGGGGCGCGCGATGAACGCGGCGCACGCCATGGCCAGCGTGCCCGCGGTGGCCGCCGCGATGAACAGCACGTCCGGGGTGCCGAACGCGCCGAGCAGCGCGCCGCCGATGTACGGGCCGAGGATGCCGCCGAACCGGCCGAACCCGAGCATGAACCCGGTACCGGTGCCCCTGGCGTGCACCGGGTAGGTCATCGCGCAGGTGTTGTTCAGCATGAACTGGCCGCCGATGAGGAAGAACCCGGCGAACGCGATGGCGATGATGTTCAGGATCGGGTGGTACGTGACGACCATGCTCAACGTGGTCAGTGCGCCGAGCCCGCACCAGAGCGCGAGGGCGCCGCGCCGGCCCAGCCACCGGTCGGCCAGGTACCCGCAGACGATCCCGCCCACGAACGGCACGCTGTGCAGCGCCGCGCCGAAGCCGAACCCGAGCGCGAACCCGTCGCCGCGCGCCACCATCAGGTTCGGGGTCCACGCGGTGAGCCCGTAGTTGACGAACAGCAGCAGGAACGACGAGACCCACAGCGCGATCGTGGAGACCAGGAACGGCCGGCTGAGCGGCACCCGCCAGTCGGCTCTCGCCCGCTTGCCGGCCGGCCTGATCTCGGCGAACCGGGCGTCCCGGTAGAGCGCGGCGCGGTCCGGGCGCAGGCGGGCCATCAGGCGGGCGGCCTCCTCGGTGCGCCCGTGCGCCACCAGGTACTCGGTGGACTCCGGGAACACCGCGAGGAACACCAGCCCGACCACGCCGGCGCCGGCACCGACGTAGAACAGCACCTGCCAGCCGTACTGCTGGCTGAACAGGATGCCGATCACCGAGGCCCCCACCCCGCCGATGGAGAACCCGGCGGCGGCCAGGGTGGCCAGCCCGAACCGGGTCTTGTCGGGCAGGTACTCGTTGATATACGCGGTGCCCAGCGGCATGATCACCCCGAGGCCGAGGCCGGTGACCAGCCGGAGCAGCACGAAGCTTCCGTACGAGTCCGCGACCATTGCAGTGACCAGACTGAAGACCCCGGAGACGAGCAGCCCGCCGATCATGGTCGGACGGCGGCCGAAGCGGTCGGCGATCACCCCGTGGCTCAGCGAGCCGATCGCAACGCCGATCAGGCCGGCGGACACCAGGAACCCCTGTTGGCTGGGCGAGAGCGCCCAGGCCTTGCCCACGAAGTGGATCACGTAGGACGGCGCCAGGATGTCGTAGCCGTCGAACGCGATGGCCACGAAGACCAGCCCGATCAGCAGCCAGTGGAACCGGGTCAGCGCCGCGCCGTCCATCTCGGCGCGGACGTCGATCTCTCGGTCGGGCATGTCAGCCTCCTTTGGCTGGCCGCCGGCGCGGGCGTGGCCGGGCGGTTATCTGGGAGCGGCCCCCAGGTCGTCCGGGTCGGTGAGCACCTCGATCAGGGCCGGGCCGTCCAGCGCGCCCAGCTCCTTCACGGCGGCGGGCAGCTCGTGCGCGCGGTCCAGGCGGCGGGCCGGCAGGCCGAAACCGCGAGCCACGGCCGCGATGTCCACCCCGGAGATGTCCTTGCCCGGGTAGCTGCCGACGCGGGCGGCGGTCCCGCCGTAGCGGCGCAGCGCGGCGGCCACCGCGGCGTACGAACGGTTGTTGATCACCACGAACAGCACCGGGATGCGGTGGCGGGCGGCCACCCACAGCGCCTGCGGCCCGAACTGGAACACGCCGTCGCCGACCACCGCCAGCACCCGGCGCTCCGGCGCGCCGAGCTGGTAGCCGAGCGCGGCGCCCATGCCCCAGCCGAGCGAGCCGGACGCCGTGGTGAACAGCGCGTCCACCGAGTTCAGCGGCAGCGCGCGGAGCAGGGCGGGCTCGGACGTGGTGGCATCCTCGAACACGGTGGTGCGGTCGTCGACCACCTCGGCCAGCGCCGCCGCGACCTGGTGGACGGTGGCCGGTGCGGGTGGTTCGGTGTGTTCGGACGGTGTGGGCGGCTCGGTGTGTACGGACGGTACGGGCGGCCGCGCCGGGGCGCGGGCGTCGCCGAGCAGGTCCAGCAGGCCGGCGGCGACCAGCGACTCGTCCGCGACCAGGGCGACGTCGGTGCCCTGCAGTTTGGCCAGCTCGGACGGGTCGACGTGGCTGTGGATCACCCGGCAGCACGGCGGCACCGGCGGCTCCGGCGACGGCTCGAACTCCACGAAGCACCGACAGCCCAGGAACACCAGCACGTCGGCGCCCGCGACCGCCGGGTTCTGCGCCGAGTAGCCACCGGCGTGCAGCGGATGGTCCGCCGGGAAGCCCGGCCGCTCGAACCCGCGCCGGTCCTCGTTGCACACCGGTGCGCCGAGCCGCTCGGCCAGCGCCACCAGCTCGCGCTGCGCGCCGTGCCGGCCCACCTCGGCGCCCGCGACCAGCACCGGCCGCTCCGCCGACCGCAACAGCTCGGCGGCCTCCCGCAGCCGCTCCGGGTCCGGCGCCGTCCTGGCACTCACCCGATGGCGCGCCGGGTCAGGGACGGCGACCGGGCAGACGGTCTCCATCAGGTCCTGCGCCAGCCCCAGCCACACCGGCCCGCTCGGCTCGGCGGTCGCGGCCCGCAGCGCCTGGGTGACGTCCTCGGGCAGGCCCGCGGTGGTCAGCGACTGCCACGCCCGCTTGACGAACGGACGGGCCAGCTCGCCGGTCGCGGGCAGCGCGGTGAAGCCTCCCCTGGCCTGGATGCTCGCCGCCTTGAGCCCGTTGAGCACCACCACCGGCGAGCGCGCCATCCGGGCCGCGTCCAGGTGGGCCAGCCCGTTGACCAGCCCGAGGTGCGTGTGCAGGTAGGCCACCGCCGGCTCCCCGGTGGCCCGCGCGTGCCCGTCGGCCATCGCCACCGTCACCGACTCGTGGGTGGTCAGCACCACCTCGAAGTCCGGATGGCGCACCGTGGCGTCCAGGAACGCCGCCTCCGTGCTGCCCGGGCAGATGAACACCCGCCGCACGCCCCAGGCCAGCAGCACCTCGAGCACCGCGTCCGCGCCGGTCCGAGCGTTCATCCGTCGACGACCCCGAGCGTCATCGAGCCGAGCCGGTCGATCCGGGCGCGCAGCACGTCGCCGGCGGTGATCGGGCCGACCCCGGGCGGGGCTCCGGTGAAGATCAGGTCTCCGGGCAGCAGGGTCATCAGCCGGGAGGCGTAGCTGACGATCGCCGGTACGGGGGTGATCATGTCGCGGGTGTGCACGTGCTGGCGGCGTTCGCTGGTCCCGTCCGCGCCGTCGCGCACCAGCTCGATCTCCAGGCCGGCCGGGTCGCCCACCTCGTCGGCGGTGGTGACCCACGGCCCGACCGGGGCGAACGTGTCGTAGCTCTTGCGGCGCGAGCGGTCGGCGGCGGCGCGCACGGTGATGTCCAGGCCGACGGTGTAGCCGAGCACGTGGTCCAGCGCGTCGGCGAGCGCGATGTCCCGGCCGCCGGTGCCGATCACCACCACCAGCTCGGACTCGTGGTGGATCTCCTGGCCGGCGGCCACCACCTCGCGCGGCAGCACGATGTCCTCGCCGGGCCCGGACAGCGCGGACGGCGCCTTGAGGAACACGTCGAAGGACATCATCCAGTCCTCCACCCGGCCCAGGGTGCGCTCCTGTACCTCGTGCATCTCGGTGACGTGCTCGGCGTAGTTGCTGGCGCAGGCGATGATCTTGGACGGATTGAGCGCGGGCGCGCGCAGGTGCGCGGCGGCGAGCGGAACCGGGGTGCCGGCCTTGGCGGCGGCCTCCAGCTCGGGGCGCAGCGCTACGAAGTCCCGGCACAGCCCGCGCCACCAGCCGGCGGTGACCGGGTCGTCCTCGTGCCGCGAACCGAGCACGGCGGTGACGTCCACGACGCCGTCCTCGGTCACCACCCCGAGCCGCGAGTCGTCGAACAGCGCGAGCCTCATCCGCCGCTCCTCGGGGTGAACGCCGAGATCACCGGCTGCGCGGTGGGCAGTTGCTCCTCGCGGTAGAGGCCCAGCGCGCGCAGCACCGGGGCGTCGCTGAGCACGAACAGGTCCGCCTGGCACGGCGCCCGGTGCTCGACGGCCGACCAGGACGGCACCACGAACATGTCGCCGGGTTCCCAGTCGAAGCGCCGGCCGTCGATCACGCTGTGTCCGTTGCCGCCGTGCACCACGTAGACCCGGTTCCCGGCCCGCCTGGTCGCCGGGGTGGACCGGCCGGCCAGGATCCGCTCCAGCCCGCAGGCCAGGGTGGGCAGCACGCTCGCGCCGGTGCCGGGGTTGACGTACTCGAGACAGACCGACGGTCGGTCTGTCTTGTCGGCGTCCGCGCGCAACCGCGCGTCCGCGTCCTCCCACCGGTAGACCAGCAGCGGCGACGGCGTGGGATCCAGCGCGCCGGTCACCTGCCCGGCGACGTGCGCGCCCGCGCCACCGAACCGGCGCTCGGACTCGTTGCGCCCGCGCACCGGCTGGTTCAGCTCCGGGTGCGGCTCGAAGAACACCGCGTCCAGCGCCTGGACCATGGGCAGGTCGAGGCCGTCGAACCAGAGCATGTTCTCGCCGGCGGTGTTGGTGTGGTCGTGCCAGGCCATCGCCGGGGTCAGCACCAGGTCGCCGGCGCGCATCTCGCAGGCGTCGCCGTCCACCGTGGTGAACACGCCCTCGCCGGCGAGCACGAACCGGATCGCGCCGGGGCTGTGCCGGTGCGCGGGCGCGCTCTCCCTCGGCCCGAGGCACTGCACGGCGGCCCACAGCGTGCCCGCCGCGTACGGCGCGCCGCCCAGCCCGGGGTTGCGCAGGCTCAGCACCCGCCGCTCGCCGCCGCGCTCCACCGGGACCAGCCGGATCGCCCGCTCGGCCAGCGCCCGGTACACCGCCGCCCGCCACAGCCAGGGCACCGCCTTCGGCCGGGGTGTCGGGGTGAGCAGCTCGTCGGTCAGCCGCCACAGCGGTGCCAGGTCCACCGCGTCCAGGTCGCTGTAGAACTCGGCCAGCTCCGACTCCACGTCCACGCTCATCGCGAGGCTCCTTGGTTGGTGAGCAGGGTTTCCGGCGGTGGGGTGCCGATGCCGAACCGCCGCGCGCTCTCCAGCAGCGACACCCGGCGCAGCCACGCCCTGGCCCGGTCCGGGTCGGCCGCGAGCGCGCGCAGCTCGCGGTGCGAGGCCCGGCGGCGCTCCGGGTCGGTCTCGCGCAGCCGCTGGGTGTTGCGTTCGGTGTCGGCCTGCACGTACTCCAGCGCGACCCGGCGGCGGTGCGCGTCGAAGGTGTCCAGCTCGGCGTCCGGGTCGGCGCCGTCGCGCGCGATGCGGGCCAGCCGGCGGGTGAGGTCGAACGCGTCGTGGATCCCGCTGTTCAGGCCCACCCCGCCGATCGGGCTGTTGACGTGCGCGGCGTCCCCGACCAGCAGCACCCGGCCGACCCGGAACGACTCGGCCACCCGCTGGTGCACCCGGTAGATCTGCCGGTCCACGATCGGGTAGCCGCCCGGCAGCGGGGCCACCGCGCGCAGGTGGCGCTGGATCTCCTCCGGCGTGGTCGCCTCCTCGTCGCTCACCTCGGCCGGCACCGGCCAGAGCACCCGCCACGCCTCGGGGGTGTGCAGGATGAACAGCCACTCCACCGGGTCGGCGACGTAGTTGACGTCGGCGATCCCGGGCAGCTGTTCGCGCAGGTCCACGGTGGTGCTGACGATCAGGAACCGCTCCCGGTAGGTGACGCCCTCGAACGCGACGCCGCTGAGCTTGCGCACCGCGCTGGCCGCGCCGTCCGCCCCGATCAGGTACGATCCGCGCAGCCGCGCCTCGCCACCACCGTCGATGCCGCCGTCGGTGCCGCCGTCGGTGCGCGCGGTCACCTCGACGCCGTCGCCGGTGTCGGCCACCCCGGTCACCCGCGCGCCGAAGCGCAGCTCCACGCGGTCGTCGGCGCGCAGCCGGTCGAACAGGAACCTGACCAGGCGCTGCTGGTTGAGCTGCAGCCGGTACGGATACCGGGTCTCGGCGCCCAGCAGCGACAGGTCGAACTCGGCGATCAGCCCGTCGCGGCGGTCCCGGAACTGGTAGCGGGGCACGGTGAGGCCCTCGGCGCGCATCCGCTCGGTGATGTCGATGTCCTCGAGCAGCTCCATGGTCGCGGCGTGGAAGGTGGACGCCCGCCAGTCCGGCCTCGGCTCGGGGTTGGCCTCCACCACCGTGACCGGCAGGCCGGCGTGCGCCAGCGCGGCCGCCGCGGTCATTCCGACCGGGCCGGCGCCGACCACGATCACCGGAAGATCCAAGCTCACGGGCACGACACTAGGAACCCGTCCCTCAATATGGAAGCATGAGCGGCTAAAGTTCTTCTATGTCGAATTCCAACAGGCTCAGCTCGGTGGACAACGCCTTGCGACTGCTGGTGTTGCTCGGCGAGCGGCGGGCGCTGCGGGTGGCGGACGCGGCGGACGGGCTCGGGGTGGCCCGGTCCACCGCGCACCGGCTGCTGTCCAGCCTGCGCGAGCACGGGTTCGCGCTGCAGGACAGGGCCAACGGCGCCTACCGGCCGGGGCCGGTGCTCACCGAGGTCGGGCTGGCCGCCGTCGGCGGCATCGACATCCGCCGGGTGGCCCGGCCGGTGCTGGAGGAGCTGCGCGACCAGACCGGCGAGACGGTGAGCCTGTCGCTGCTGGAGGGACGCAACGTGCGGTTCGTCGACTGTGTGGAGGGCACCCGCTCGGTACGGGTCGGCGACCGCACCGGACTCGCGCTGCCGGCGCACTGCACGGCGGGCGGCAAGGTCCTGCTGGCCGCGCTGTCGCCGGCCGAGCTGACCCGCCGCTACGCCGGGCACGAGCTGACCGTGCGCACCGAGTCCTCGATCGGCGCCTGGGACGAGCTGGAGCGCGAGCTCGCGGCCGTTCGGCGGGAGAACTACGCGATCAACAGGGAGGAGGGCGAGCACGGCATCAGCGCGGTGGCCACCGCCGTCCGCGACCCCGCCGGGGCGCCGCTCGCCGCCCTCGCGGTGGTCGTGCCGGCCGGGCGGCTCGACGAGGACGTGGTCCGTGAGCTGCTGCCCACCGTGCTCGCCTCCGGCACCAGGCTGCGCGAGCTGACCCAGCCTCATTAGCCGAGCCCTTGCACGGGTCGTCATCAATCACTATGTTTCCTGTCACCAAACAGCCTGTGTGATGGCGTCCACGAGGAGGTGGCCGGCATGAGTGCTCCGTCCGGGCCACTCCCGAGCGACGGCGCCGACCTGGGCAAGCGGATCCGGATGCTGCGCGAGCACGGCGGCCAGAGTTTGCGCGCGCTGGCCGCGGCGGCCGGGATCTCGCCGGGTTTCCTCAGCCAGGTCGAGCGCGGGCACGCCAACGCCACCGTCAGCACCCTGCGTGGCATCGCCACCGCGCTCGGGCTGACCACCGCTGACCTGTTCGGCGAGGACGACCTGACGGCCTCGCGGGTGCTGCGCCGCGACGAACGCCCGGAGCTGCCCACCGGCGGCCGGTCCAAGAAGTACCTGCTCTCCCGCCGGCCGCTGCGCAACCTGGAGGTCTACAACGGCGAGCTGGCCGTCGGGGAGGACACCGGGGAGCCGTACACGCACGGCGAGGCCCAGGAGATGTTCCTGGTGATCCGGGGCCGCGTCGAGGTCAGCGTGGACGGCACGGAGTACGAGCTGACCGACGGCGACAGCATCGAGTACCGCACCGACCTGCCACACACCGCCCGCAACCTCGGTGACGGCGTCGCCGAGGTGCTCTGGATCATCTCTCCCCCGCACCGGCCATGACTTCGCGACGGCTCTTGGCGGTGCTCGCCGCGGTGGTGGCCGTGGTGAGCGGGTGCGCGCCGGGGGTGCCGGATCCGGCGAAGCTGGACCTCGGGGCGGGGCCGCCGGCGGCGGGGACGGTGAAGGCCGGGGCGTTGCGGGACTACATCCTGACGTTCGTGTCGTACGGCGGGTTGTTCCAGGAGGGCCAGGAGAAGGCGGCGGTGGAGCCGTTCGCGGCCGAGTCCGGGGCGGAGATGCTCGGCGACGGGCCGACCGACCAGGCGAAGCTGCAGGCCCAGGTGCGGTGGGACAACGTGAGCTGGGACATCGTGGACACCGACGGGGTGTTCGCGGCGGCCAACTGCGGCACGCTGTTCCAGCCGCTGGACCCGGCGATCGTGGACACCAGCAAGATCCCGGACGACCTGCGCGTCAACGCCTGCTCGATCCCGGCGATGAGCTACGGATACGTGCTGGCGTACAACACGAAGAAGTACGGCGCGAACCCGCCGACGGGCTGGAAGGACTTCTTCGACACCGCCCGGTTCCCCGGCAAGCGCTCGATCGTCGGGACGCCCGGCGACGCCGCGCCCGGCCCGATGGAGGCCGCGCTGCTCGCCGACGGCGTCGCGCCGGAGAACCTGTACCCGCTGGACATGGACCGGGCGCTGCGCAAGATGTCCACGATCCGCAAGGACACCGTGTTCTGGACCACCGGCGCGCAGGCCCAGCAACTGCTGGAGTCCGGCGAGGTGGACATGTCGATGATCTGGTCGGGGCGGGCGTACGGCGCGGTGCGCAACGGCGCCCCGTACGCGGTGCAGTGGAACCAGTTCTTCCCGGTGTTCGACGCGATCTCGGTGCCGAAGAACGCGCGCTCGCCCAAGGCGTCGATGGCTTTCCTCAACTACTACCTGGGCGCCCGCCAGCAGGCGACGCTGGCGGAGCTGACCAGCTACAGCCCGATCAACGTGGACGCCGCGCCCCGGCTCGACCCGCTGGCCGCCTCGTACCTGACCACCACGCCGGAGAGGAAGCGCCAGGCCGTGCACGTCGACCTGAAGTGGTGGGCGGCGCACCTGGACGAGGCGATCAGACGCTACAACGACTGGCTCTCGGGGTAGCGGATGGCGTACACAGACGTCCTCGCCACGGAAGCCGCCCCGGATGCCGGCGGTGCCGCGCTGGCCGGTCGGCGGCGCGCGGCGCGGTCCTGGTGGGCGCTGCTGGCGCCGTCGCTGCTGCTGATGGCGGCGTTCTTCGCGCTGCCGCTGGCGTTCGTGGTGTGGTTGACGGGTACGGACGGTGACGGGCTGCTGGGCAACGTCGGCTGGTACCTCGGCGACCCGGTGCAGCGGGCGGTGCTGGTGCGGACGTTCACCACTGCCGGGTTGGTGACGGCGACCTGCGCGGTGGTGGGGTACGGCTACGCGTACCTGATGGTCACCGCGTCGGCGCGGGCCCGGATGGTGCTCACGATCATCGTGCTGATGCCGTTCTGGACCAGCCTGATGGTGCGGACGTTCGCCTGGGTGATCCTGTTGCAGGACAACGGGCTGATCAACTCGCTGCTGGACGGCCTGGGGCTGGGGCGGGTGGCGTTGATCCGCACCACCGGCGGGGTGGTGGTCGGGATGGCGCAGATCCTGCTGCCGATGATGGTGATGCCGATCTACTCGGCGATGCTGCGGATCGACCGGGGGCTGCTCTCGGCCAGCGCGACGCTGGGGGCGCGGCCGGCGGTGACGTTCGCCAGGGTGTGGCTGCCGCTGTCGCTGCCGGGGGTGGCGGCCGGGTCGCTGCTGGTGTTCATCAGCAGCCTCGGGTTCTACGTCACGCCCGCGCTGCTCGGCTCCCCGGACAGCTCGCTGGTCAGCCAGCAGATCTACGCGCAGGTCTCCGGGCTGCTGGCCTGGGGCCGGGGCGGGGTGATGGGGCTGTCGTTGCTGGTCGTGACGGGGGTGCTGCTGTCGCTGGCGTTCGCGGTGGCGGCCTCTTTCCGGGCCGGGCGGTTGCGGGGTTCGCGGTGAACGCACGCCGGTTGGGACGGGCGGCGCTGTGGTGCCTCGGGGTGCTCGTGGCGGTGTGGCTGGTGGCGCCGTCGCTGGTGGTCATCCCGCTGAGCTTCACCGACCGGCCGTCGTTCGCGTTCCCGCCGGGCGGCTGGTCGATCCGGTGGTACGAGCGGTTCTTCACCGACCGGAGCTGGCGGCGCGCGCTGTTCGCGAGCTTTCAGGTCGGGCTGCTGGTGGCGGCGCTGGCCACCGCGATCGGCACCGCCGCCGCGCTCGGCATGGCCCGACACCAGCGCCGGGTCAACTCCGCGGTCCGGGGCTGGCTGGTCGCGCCCATGATCATTCCGGTGATCGTGCTCTCGGTCGGGGTGTACGCGCTGTTCCTGCGGCTGCGCCTGACCGGGACGCTGACCGGGTTCGTCGGCGCGCACACGGTGCTGGCGCTGCCGCTGGTGCTGATCGTGGTGTCGGCCAGCCTGCGGCAGTTCGACAGGCGGCTGGAGGACGCCTCGGCGGTGTGCGGCGCGGGACGGTGGACGACGTTCACCCGGGTGACGCTGCCCGCGATCGCGCCCGGGATGGGGTCCGCCGCGCTGTTCGCGTTCGCCACCAGCTTCGACGAGGTGGTGCTCTCGCTGTTCATCCAGAGCCCGTACCTGCAGACGCTGCCGGTGAAGATGTACGGCTCGGTCACCCGCGACACCGACCCGACGATCGCGGCGGCGTCCTCGCTGATCCTGGTGGTGACCACGATCATCACCGTGGCCGGCGGCGTGATCATGACGAGGAGGACCCAGCGTGCGCGGTGAGGCGGGGGCCGGCGCGGCGATCGAGCTGGCCGGGCTGACGAAGGTCTACGACGGCACGGCGGTGGTGGACGGCATCGACCTGAGCGTGGCGGCCGGCGAGTTCGTCACGCTGCTCGGCCCCAGCGGCTCGGGTAAGACCACCACGCTGAACATGCTGGCCGGGTTCGTGCCGGTGACGTCCGGCGAGATCGTGGTGGGCGGGCGGCGGATGGACACGGTGCCCACGCACCGCCGCGACCTGGGCATGGTGTTCCAGAACTACGCGCTGTTCGGGCACATGTCCGTCGGCGACAACGTGGAGTACCCGCTGCGGCAGCGGCGACTTTCCCGGTCGGAACGGCGTACGCGGGTCGCCGAGGCGTTGAGCATGGTCGGGCTGGACGGGTTCGCCGGCCGGCGTCCGCGCGAGCTGTCCGGCGGGCAGCAGCAGCGGGTCGCGCTGGCCCGCGCGGTGGTGTACCGGCCGAGCGTGCTGCTGATGGACGAACCGCTGGGCGCGCTGGACAAGAAGCTGCGCGACCAGCTCCAGCTGGAGATCCGCCGGATCCACGCCGAGCTGGGCACGACGTTCGTGTTCGTCACCCACGACCAGGACGAGGCGCTGGCGCTGTCCGACCGGATCGCCGTGTTCAACGCCGGGCGCATCGAGCAGGTCGGCACCGGCGAGGAGCTGTACGAGTCGCCACACTCGATGTTCGTGGCCCAGTTTCTCGGCGAGTCGACGGTGCTGGCGGGGCCGTCGCGGGCGGACGGCGGCGGGTCAGTGGTCGAGGTGTTCGGCCGCCCGGTGCGGGCGGAGCGGGGCGACCCGCTGGACGCCGCCGACGCCGCGGTCGTCCTGCGCCCGGAGCGGATCACGCTCGTACCCCGACCCGACGGCGACGACCCGCCGCCGGGATGCAATGCCGTGCCCGGCGACGTGGTCGACCAGGTCTACCTGGGCAACGCCCGCCGGGTGCTGGTCCGGCTGCCCGACGGCGGCCAGGCCCACGTCCGCGAGTCCGCCGCCCACCGCACCGACACCCGCCCCGGCGACCCGGTGTGGCTGACGTTCGCCGCCGCCGACGCCACCGCCCTCCCCCGCTGCTAGAGGAAACATGACCGACCGCACCTACCAGTCCCGCCGCACCGCCGGCCTCACCAACGGCCGGGTCTCGTTCTGGTACGACCAGATCGGACTCCCCGAACGCGGCGAGGCGCTGCCCGGCGACCGGACCGCCGACGTGTGCATCGTCGGCGCCGGCCTCACCGGCCTGTGGACCGCCTACCACCTGGCCACCCACCGCCCCGACCTGCGCATCGTGATGCTGGAGAAGGAGTTCGCCGGGTACGGCGCGTCCGGGCGCAACGGCGGCTGGCTGTCCGCCGAGCTGGCCGGCAACCTCGACCGGTACGCCGCGAGCGGGGGCCGCGACGGGGTGCTCCGGCTGGTCCGCGCCATGGAGGGCGCCGTCGACGACGTCATCGCGGTGTGCGCCGAGGAGGGCATCGACGCGGACATCGTCAAGAACGGGGTCCTGCACGTGGCCAGGTCCGAACCCCAACTGGCCAGGATGGACGCTTCACTGGCCGCCCATCGGGCGTGGGGCATCGGCGAGTGGCACGAGCGCCGGCTGACCCGCCGCGAGGTGCACGAACGGGTCCGGATCGAGGGTGCGCTGGGCGCGGTGTACAGCCCGCACTGCGCGCGCGTCCAACCCGCCAAGCTCGTCCAGGGCATCGCGGCGGCCGTCCGGCGCAAGGGCGTCACGATCTACGAGGACACCGAGGTCACCGCCATCGAACCGGGCCGGGCGGTGACTCAGCGCGGCGTGGTCCGCGCCGAGCACGTGCTGCGCTGCCTGGAGGGCTATACGGCGTCCGTGCAGGGCCGCCGCCGCGAGTGGCTGCCGATGAACTCCTCGATGGTGGCCACCGAGCCGCTGCCCGACGACATCTGGGCGGAGCTCGGCTGGGACGGCGCCGAGCTGGTCGGGGACGCCGCGAACGCCTACAGCTACGCCCAGCGCACCGCGGACGGGCGGATCGCGATCGGCGGCCGGGGCGTGCCGTACCGCTACGGCTCGCGCACCGACGCCGACGGCATCACCCAGGCCTGGACCGTCGAGTCGCTGGCCGCGATCCTGCACAGCCAGTTCCCGGCCACCGCCGACGTCCCGCTCGCCCGCGCGTGGTGCGGCGTGCTCGGCGTCCCCCGAGACTGGTGCGCGAGCGTGAGCCTGGATCCGCGCACCGGCCTCGGCTGGGCGGGCGGATACGTCGGCAGCGGCCTGACCACCACGAACCTGGCCGGCCGCACCCTGGCCGACCTAGTACTGCGCCGCGACACCGACCTGGTGACGCTGCCCTGGACGAACCGCCGGGTGCGCCGCTGGGAGCCCGAACCGCTGCGCTGGCTGGGCGTGCGCTCGATGTACCTGCTCTACCGCGAGGCCGATCGCCGCGAGGCCGCCGGCCTGCGCCGCCCCAGCCGGATCACCCGGTTCGCGAACCTCCTGACCGGCCGCTGAAACCCGTGAGTGGCAATGGGTGCTATGGCGCCTATTGCCACTCACGGCTAACTTGACCACGCCGGGAGATGGGGGGCGCGCCGGGTGGAGGCGGTTGACCAGGTTGTCGTCGAGCGCGGTGGGGTGGGGCTGGCCGCGACGGCGTGTGTGCGGGTCAGGGACGCGGGCGGTGACGTTGTCGGGTCCGGTTTCCTGATCGGGCCGGACCTGGTGGCGACGTGCGCGCACGTGGTGGCCTCGGCGATCGGGGCGGACATGTTCGCCGAGGCGACGCCGGAGCGGCCGGTGCTGGTGGACTTCCCGATGTTGGCCGGCGCGGCGGCGGCCCGGTCGGCGCGGGTGCACCGGTGGGTGCCGGTCGCCGAGGACGGGACCGGCGACGTCGCGCTGCTGCGGTTGACCGCATCGGCCCCGGCCGGGGCGGTGATGCCGCCGGTGCGCCGGGTGGAGGGGCTGTGGGACCACCACTTCCGGGCGTTCGGGTTCCCGGCGGGGCGCTGGGACGGGGTGTGGGCGACCGGGAGGATCCGGGGCGGGCAGGCCACCGGGTGGTTCCAGCTTCAGGGCAACCCGGGCGAGGCGGCCATCGAGGGCGGGTTCTCCGGTTCGCCGGTGTGGGACGACGAGTCCGGCGCGGTGGTCGGGATGACGGTGGCCGCCGACCGGGACCCGAGTGTGACCACGGCGTATTTGATCCCGATCGAGCAGGTGCTCGGGCTGGACCCCGAGCTGCTGCCGTGCCCGTACCGGGGGCTGGAGCCGTTCGACGAGGAGCACGCGGAGTACTTCTTCGGGCGCGAACCCGAGCTGCGCAGGCTGCGGGCGGCGGTGGAGGCCTCGCCGCTGGTGGTGGTGGACGGGCCGTCGGGCGCCGGGAAGTCGTCGCTGGCGCGGGCGGGGCTGTTGCCGGCGTTGCGCGCGGACGGGGTGGCCGTCGAGCGGGTCGAGCCGAGGCCGGGGCTGCCGGTGCTGGTGGACACGGCGGGTGCGGTGCTCAGGCTCGCCGATCCGGGGTCGTCGGCGGCGCGCCAGGCCCGGGACTCCGATCGCATCGGCGCCGCGCTGGGTGACCCGGCGGGCCGGGCCCAGGCGCTCGACGAGCTGGCGGACGCGCTGGCCGGCGGAGACGCACAGCGGCTGGTGCTGTTCGTTGACCAGTTCGAGGAGCTCAGCGAGGCCACCCCGGAGGCGGCCTGCGAGCTGCTCGGGCTGCTCGCCGAGCTGGCGGCGCGCGGCGGAGCGACCGGCCCATTGCGGATCGTGCTCACCGCGCGAGGGCTGGCGCTGCACGAGGCGCTCACCCCGGCGGTCGCGGACGCGCTCGGCTCGGGAACCGTGCTGGTCGGGCCGATGGACCGGGCCCGGCTGCGGGAGGCGATCGTCCGCCCGGCCGAGCGGGCCCCGGGGCTGGGGTTCGACGACGGCCTGGTGGACCGGATCCTGGACGACGCCGGCACCGAACCGGGCCAGCTGCCGCTGGTCGAGTCGCTGCTCGCGCAGCTGTGGGCGCGCCGGGAGGGTGGCGCGCTGACCAACGCCGGCTACCGGGCCGCCGGCGGGGTGGCCGGCGCGCTGGCCGCGCACGCCGAGAAGGTCACCGCCGAGCTGCCCGGCGAGAAGCTGCGCGCGCTGTGCACCCGGCTGGCGGTGCCCGGCCGGGACGGGCGGTTCGTGCGCAAGCCCGTCCGCTACGCCGACCTGCCGCCCGAGCTGCGCGAGCTGGCGCCGCCGCTGGTCGCCGGCCGGCTGGTCGTGGTGGCGGGATCCAGCGGCTCGGGCGGCACCGGCGGCACGGTCGAGCTGGCCCACCAGGCGCTGATCGAGCACTGGCCGAGGCTGCGCGACTGGCTGGCCGCCGACCGCGAGTTCCTGGCCTGGCGCGCCCAACTGGACAACGACCGGCAACGCTGGGAGTCCACCGGCCGCGACGACGGCGCGCTGCCCCGAGGCGCCGCCCTCACCGCCGCCGACGCCTGGACCGACCGCGCCGGCGAACTGACCGACGCCCAGTCAGATTTCCTGCACCGCGCCCGCCAACGCCACCGCCGCGACGCCCGCCGCACGCGGATCATCGCCGCCGCCGTCGCCGCGCTCGTGCTCATCGCCGGCACCCTCACCGTCGTCGCCGTCCGTACCACCGGCCGCAACACCGTCCAACAGGCCACCGCGAACGCCGAGACCCTGGCCCGCGAGGCCACCGCCCGCGCCACCGACGACCCGGTCCTCGCCGCCCAGCTCGCCCTCGCCGCCTGGCGCAGCGACCCGAACAACCCGGCCGCCCGCACCGCCCTGGCCGGCCAGTACCTCGCGCTCGGCGCCGCCGACACCGTCGTCACCGGCGCGCCCGGGGACAAGCCGGTCCTCATCGTCTCCACCAGCGCCACCGCCCCCCACGACAACCTGCTGCTCACCACGGGCGAGGACGACCTGACCGCCGTCACCGACCCGTCCGGCCCGAACCCCCAGCGGCTCCCCCTGCCGGCCCCGACCGGCGCCTTCGGCAAGGACGGCACGCGCTTCTACTACGTGGACGGCGACGGCGCGGTGCGGGTCACCGACGTGCGCCCAGGCGCGACGCCGACGCAACTGGCCGCCCCAACCACGCCGAGACCCACCCTGGCCGGCCGCTCCCCCAACGGCGAGCGGATCGGCTGGTGGTCCCGCGACCAGGCCGGCCGCTCCGCCCTCACCGTCCACGACCTGGCCACCGGGGCGACCCGGACGGTGCCGATCAGCCTGCCGAGCGACGAGGTCAAGCTCGCGCTCACCGACGACCCGGACCGCGTGCGCGTCACCATCGGCGCGTCGACCGACCCCACCCCCCGGTTCACCGTCCGCTCGCTGGCCCGCGACGCCGAGGTCTACTCGGCCCCACCCGGCACCAGCGTCGTCAACAACGGCACCGCCGTGCTCGGCTGCACCCCGGCCGACCCGACGGTGACGCTGAGCCGGGCCTCGCTGGCGGTCACGGACATCACCTCGGGCGCCCGTACCCGGGAGATCCCGCTGGCCCTGCTCACGACCTGCCAGAACTACCGGATCACCACGGACAACCGATACCTGGTGGAGGACCTGACCTTCGGCGCCGGTACCGCACAGCGGCTGTGGCGCGCCACCGAGCTGTCCTCGGGCCGGGCCTACGTCTTCACCAGCCCGCCGATGAACACCTCGGCCTGGCCGCCCCGCCTGGCGCCGTGGATCACGCTGACGACCAGGCCCGACGGGGCGACCACCGCCTTCATCGCCACCGGACCGACAGTTGTTCGCGTCCCGGTGCACCGGGACGCGCCGCTCACCGGCGGCAACGGCGGGCCGACGCCGACGCGTTCGCTGCTGGCCGACGGGCAGGTGCTGCTGGCCACCCAGAAGGACGGAAGCCTCACCAGCTACGACCGAGCCTCCGGCGAGACCCTCGCGACCCGGCCCACCCCGCCCCGCGACCCTGAGCTGGACGTGCCCGACGACGACCTGTGGTCGCCGAGCCAGACCCCGGCCAGCTGGGAGCTGGTCAGGTACCAACCCAGGACGCTGGCGCCCGCGACCCGGCTCACCCTGCCCGGCGGCCCCACCGCGCCACCCAACGAACGCGGCGCCCAGGGCGTCAACTTCGCGCTCGGCAGGATGCCCGGCGGCCCGCCGACGACCGTGACGGCGCTCGTCGGCGGGGTGCTCAGCGCGTGGGACGCCACCACCGGCCAACCCCTCGGTGCCCCCATCAACCTCGCCGCCCAGGCCACCAAGCCCGAGTTCTACCGCGACCACGCGGGGATCTGGCCACGCGTCGGCCACCCGACCCAGGCGCTGGTGGCCACGCCCGAGGACGGCATGCAGCTCTGGGACGTGCCGGCCGGGCGGATGCTCGCCGAGATGAAGATCCCGATCACGGGCCGGTACTCGATCGCGGCGCGGGGCGACCGCCTCGCCGCCCTGACCCGCACCGCCGGCGTCGAGACGTGGGACCTCCCGACCGGCAAGCGAACCGACTCCGGCCTGAACCCCGGGGACGTGATGTCGCTGTGGGGGTTCACCGCCGAGGGCCACCTGATCACCACCCACTACCCCAACCAGGGCAACAGCTCGCCGGAGTCGATCACGCTGTTCGACCTCGACCGGCGCGCGGCCAGCGGCACCCTGGTCCCGGCGGTGTTCGGGGAGTTCACCGGCGTGTCGACCACCCTGGGCATCACCGGCTACAACGACCGGGCGCCCGCCGCCGTGGCCCTGACCGCGCGAGAGTGGCGCGACAGCCTGTGCCGGCTGGTGCCCGGCGAGCTGAGCCCGGCAGCGCGGCGGCTGCTCCCGGACGGCGTCGACCCCGGGCCGCCGTGCCGGTGACCGAAACCGTCGGGGGGCCGTGCAAGGCTGGAGGAATGCACGAGCGGGACGGGCTGGCGGAGCGGTTCGAGGAGCAGCGGGGGCAGCTGCGGTCCGTCGCGTACCGGATGCTCGGGTCGGCCGGCGAGGCCGACGACGCGGTGCAGGAGGCCTGGCTGCGGCTGTCCCGGGTGGACGCCGGCGAGGTCGAGAACCTGGCCGCCTGGCTGACCACCGTGGTGTCCAGGATCTGCCTGGACATGCTCCGCTCCGGGCGGTCGCGGCGGGAGGACCTGGTCGGGGCGCAGGTGTCCGACCGGCCGCGCGACGGCGACGGGAACGAGCCGGAGGACGAGGCGGTCCTGGTCGACTCGGTCGGCCGCGCGCTGCTGGTGGTGCTGGACACCCTCGACCCGGACGAGCGGGTCGCGTTCGTGCTGCACGACATGTTCGCGGTGCCGTTCGACCGGATCGCCCCCATCGTGGACCGCACCACCGCCACCACGAAGAAGCTGGCCAGCCGCGCGCGCCTGCGGGTGCGCGGCACCCCGGCCACCCCCGCCGCCCAGCTCGCCGAGCACCGGAACGTGGTCGACGCCTTCCTCGCGGCGGCCCGGGGCGGCGACCTCACCGCGCTGCTCGCCGTGCTCGCCCCCGACGTGGTGCGCCGTGCCGACCCGGCCGCGCTGCCGGCGGGCGCCGCGCTGGAGTCGCGGGGCGCGCGCACCGTGGCCGAGGAGACCACCGTGTTCGGCCGCCGCGCCCGGTTCGCCGAGGCCGCGCTGGTCAACGGCGAGGTCGGCGCCGTGGTGGCCCCGCGCGGACGGCTCCGGCTGGTGCTCACGTTCACCATCGCGGACGGCAGGGTCGCCGGCTACGAGGTGATCGCCGACCCGGCCCGGCTGCGCGAGCTGGACCTGGCCGTCCTCGACCCTCAGCCCGCCGGGTGGTAGCGGCCGTTGCCTTCCACCCTGCCTCCCTTGCCGTAGCTGTCGTGCGGGCGCACCCAGTCGGTCAGGCTGTGGTACGGGCCGTTCTCGTCGCGGCCCTTGGGCGTGAGGTCCAGGAACATGTACGTGGTGAGCAGCTCCTCACCGCCCCGGCCGAACGATGAGTACGTGTGGAAGATCTGGCCGCTCTCGTCGCGGTGGAAGACGCTGCGCCCGGACAGGTCCTCCATCGGGATCTGGCGATCCTGGTAGTTGTAGTAGATCGTCCCGCCGTCGGCCCGGTCCGGCGGGAAGGACACGTTGAAGTCGTAGTTGAAGTCGCCGCCGAAGGACGAGACGAACCGGAAGTTCCAGCCCATCCGGCGGCGGAACGCCTCGATCTCCTCGATCGGCGCGCGGGCGACGGCGGCGTAGGACACGTCGTGGTTGTTCAGGTGCACCAGCGCGCCCTCGACGTGGTCGGCCTCGAACGCGCAGCCCACGCACGGGGTGGCCTGCCCCGGCGCCATCATGTAGTGCTTGACGATCAGTTGGCTGCGCCCGTCGAACAGGTCGGCCAGCGTGAGCTTCCCGTCCGGGGCGTCGAAGACGTACTCCTTGTCCACCTTGACCCAGGGCAGCGCGCGGCGCTTCGCGGCCAGCCGATCGCGCTCTCGGGTGTGTTCCTTCTCCTCGCGCAGCAGCTCCAGGCGAGCTTCGAGCCACTTCTCGGCGGGGACTACCTCGTGTGTCATCATGATATGAGCGTACAAGTTGCTAGTATGAATAAGCAACTAGAAATCGAGGAGAGCGCGATGCCCGTACAGCGTGGCTACCGGCAGGCCTGTGGGATGGCCCGCGCGCTCGACCTGGTCGGCGAGCGGTGGGCGCTGCTGATCGTGCGCGAGCTGCTGCTCGGCCCGAAGCGGTTCACCGACCTGCGCGCCGCGCTGCCGGGCGCCAGCCCGAACGCGGTGACCGACCGGCTGCGCGAGCTCACCGAGGCGGGCGTGCTGCGCCGCCGCAGGCTCGCGCCGCCCTCGGCCGCCTGGGTCTACGAGCTCACCGACTGGGGCCGGCGGCTGGAGCCGATCCTGCTCGACCTGGGCACCTGGGCGCTCGCGGCCGCCCCTCGGGAGGAGCAGCGGTTCGTCAGCGTCGACTCGCTGATGCTGACGGTCCGCACGTACTTCGCGGGCGACCCCGACGCGCCGCCGGCCACCCTGGAGGTGCGGGTGGCCGGCGAGGCCGAGACCGGCTTCGGCATCTGGCTGCGCGACGGCAGGGCCGACGTGCGCCACGACCGCCCCGACCGGCCCGACGCCGTGATCACCACCGACGCCGCGAGCCTGGTCCGCGCGCTGGCCGACCGCGGCCCGGCGGGGATCACGGCGGCCGGCGACGGCGAGGTCCTCGCGCGGCTGGTCGAGGGCATGGCCGTGCCCGGCCCGGGCTGACGCGCGCGGTCAGCCCGGCGAGACCAGCTGGCCGGCGGCGCGGCTCGCGTGCGACTCGCGGTACTCGCGCGGGCTGATCCCCCTGGCCCGCTTGAACGCGGTGCTCAGCGCGAACGGGCTGCTGTAGCCGACCTTCCTGGCCACCGCCTCCAGGGTGGCGTCCTGGTCGGTGAGCATGTCGGCGGCCAGCGCGAGCCGCCAGCCGGTGAGGAAGGCCATCGGCGGCTCCCCCACCAGCTCGGTGAACCGGCGGGCCAGCGCCGCGCGGGACACCCCGGCCGCGGCCGCCATCTCCGAGACCGTCCACGGGTGCGCCGGGTTGTGGTGCAGCATCCGCAGCGCCTGGCCGACCACCGGGTCGTCGTAGGCGCGGTACCACTTCGGCGCGCCGACACCGGAGCGGGCGAACCAGGCCCGCAGCGCGGCGATCAGCAGCAGGTCGAGCAGCCGGTCCAGCACCGCCTCCTGGCCCGGCTCGTCCTTGACGATCTCGTCGCCGAGCAGCCCGGTCAGCGGGGAGCGCCAGGCCTGCGCCGGCAGCACCAGCATCACCGGCAGCGCCCGCAGCAGCCGCTGGCTGACCTCGCCGTCGATGTTGTAGGAGCCGACCAGCATCAGCGTCGTGCCGGTGGCGCTGTTGCCCCAGGTCCGCACGCCGAGGTCCATCGCGTCGTGCAGGTCGACGCCGTCCGGCGTGGTGCAGCGCTGGTTGGGGTGGATCACCGCCTGGACCGGGGTCGCCGGGTCGTCGGCGAACGTGTACGGGTCGGGGCCCCGGTTGATGACGATGTCACCGGGGCCGACGCGCACGGCGTCGGCGCCGTCCAGGGCCACCCAGGCATGCCCGGTCACCAGGGCGGTCAGGGACAGCGGCGCGCGGTCCGCGATCCGGATCGACCACGGCGGATCCATCACGATGCGCATCAGGAACGCGCCGCGCGCCCTCGGCCCGTCCAGCAGGCCGGCCAGTGCGTCCACCCGGAAGAGTGTAGACGCGCGCGCATGTGGCCGAGCATCTCGACGATGGTCCGTCTCAGCGCGGGCGGCTTGACTGTCGGACATGACTTCACAGACCGCGAACCTGACACTCGTCACCGGCGCCACCGGCACCACCGGCCGCCGGGTGGCCGAACGCCTCGCCGCGCGCGGGGTGCCGACCCGCCTCGCCTCGCGCTCCGCGTCGCCGTCGTTCGACTGGGCGGACGAGGGCACCTGGGCGGCCACGCTGGACGGCGTGAGCGCCGCCTACCTGGCGTACCACCCGGACCTGGTGGCCCCCGGCGCGGTGGACACCGTGCGGCGGTTCGCCGAACAGGCGGTGAAGGCCGGCGTGCGCCGGCTGGTGCTGCTCTCCGGCCGGGGCGAGGAGGAGGCCCGGCGTGGCGAGGAGGTGGTGATGAACGCCGGCGCGGACTGGACCATCGTGCGGTCGGCGTTCTTCGCGCAGAACTTCAGCGAGAAGGGCTTCGAGGAGTTCATCCGCGCCGGCGTGGTGGCGCTGCCCGCGCCCGAGGTGGGCGAGCCGTTCGTGGACGCCGACGACCTGGCCGACGTGGCGGTGGCCGCGCTGACCGAGGACGGCCACGCCGGCCAGCTCTACGAGGTGACCGGGCCGCGGCTGCTGACCTTCGCCGAGGCCATCGCCGAGGTCGCCGCCGCCACCGGCCGCGACCTGGAGTACCACCGGATCAGCAGGGAGGAGTTCATCGCCAACCTGGTCGAGTACGGCCTGCCGGAGGAGACGGCCTCGGTGTTCGCGGACATCTTCGGCACCGTGCTGGACGGGCGCAACGCCTACGTCACCAACGGCGTGGAGCGCGCGCTCGGCCGCCCGCCCCGCGACTTCGCCGACTACGCCCGCGACGTCGCCGCCACCGACGCCTGGACGCCGTGAGATCTGACCCCCGCCCGCGCCCCGGCTACGGACCCTCGGGACCGTCGCCGGGGCGCAGGTGCGCGGTGGGCCGGTAGACGGCCGGGCGCGAGGTGATCCCCTGCTCGGTGAGCAGCCGGCGGGCCGCCTCGGGGAGGTCGGTGCTGGCGATCGCGTCGTCGAACGCCTCCTCGCTGGCCCACCGGGCGACGTTGATGAACCGCAGCTCGGCGTCGTCGTGCACGGCCTGGTACATGGTGGCCTCGACGAACCCCGGCTGGGCGGCCATGATCGCGGCCCGCCGCCGCCACATCTGAAGGAACCGCTCGGACTCCGCCACCGGCACGGTGAACACGTTGATCAGGGTGATCTCCTCGTCGGGTTGCCCGCTCACGGCTGCAGCAGCCCGATCAGGTTGCCGTCGGTGTCGCGCACGGTGGCGATCCGGCGGCCGGTGCCGACGTTGCGGACCGCCGACACGGTCTGCGCGCCGGCCGCCAGCAGCGCCTCGAGGCTGGCCTCGATGTCCTCGACGTGCCAGTAACCGACCGGGCCGGTCATCCCCTTGCCGTGACCGTTCGGATCCAGCCCGACGTGCAGCCCGCCGCCCAGGTCGTAGCCGACGTAGTACGGCTCGTCCTGCGCCGGCGCACCGGCCAGCTCGCCGTACACGGCCTTGGCCTTCGCCAGGTCCGCGACCGGGACGATGACGGTCCTGATGCCTTCGCTCATGGGGTGCCTCCAAGGTGCTCGTCCGTACCCATCACCACCCTGACCCGCCCCGGCCGTTGCATGTGACAGTCCCGCTCCGGTAACAGCGGCACGCTCCGTACCAGCACGACTCGCCCTGACGGAAATCCCGACTCGCCCTGACGGAAATCCCGACTCGCGGAGGGTTACGGGCGGGCGCGGGCGGGGGCGGCGAACCACCTGTCCACGGCGACGGTGACGGCGCCGACCACGGCCGTCGCGACCAGCACGCCGGCCACTGTGTCGGTGGCGTAGTGCCGCTCCAGGGCGACCATCGCGGCGGACACCCCGACCACGGCGGCCGCCGCGAGCCCGACCAGCGTGGCGCGCAGCCACCCGGCCCTGGGCAGGCCGCCGGCCACGAACGCGAGCACCAGCACCCAGGCCAGCGAGGTGATGCTGGTGGCGTGGCCGCTGGGCAGCGACAGGCCACCGCCCTCGAAGGTGCGCCCGACCAGCGGCTTGAGCACGAACTCGGTCACCGTCACGGCCAGCACCGGGCCGGCGACCGCGAGCACCAGCGCGGGCCGGCGGCGGGTCCGCACGGCCGCCCAGACCAGCGCGATCATGCCGAGCAGCAGCGCGGGCGGGCTGCCGAGGTCGGCCACCGGCCAGAGGTACGAGCGGTGGCCGTCGGCGTGCTCCACCAGCGGCCCGCCCAGCGCGGCGTCCAGCAGCCCCGCGGAGCTGTGGCCGGCGTACCACCAGCCCAGCGCCACCGCCCCGAGCGCGCTCACCGCGGCCAGCGTCACGACCACCGCCCGCCACCGCCCCGACAGCAACCCCTCGCTCACACCGTCCAGGGTGCCCGAACGCGCCGCCCACCGGCTCGAACCCTCAGCAACGTGACGCCGGTCTCGCCGGCCGTCACCCCAAACGTCCCGCTGGGCACCGCACGCCGCACTATGCTGCCGGGGTGATCGACCCGGCGCGACCACGCAGCTCCCGGCGCCGCAACCTGATCATCTGTGGCGACAACCCGCTGGCCTACCGGCTGGCCGCCGAGCTGGCGGACCAGTCCAGCGCCGAGGTGACGGTGATCGTCCGGTCCATCGAGGCCAACTGGGCGCCCCGGATCGCCGAGCTGGCCGGCGTGCAACTGGTCGAGCTGCCCGAGCTGAGCGTGGGCGCCTTCCGGGCCGCCGGGCTGGCCGACGCGGACGCGCTGGCGCTGGTCGAGCAGGACGACGTCGGAAACATCCACGCCGCGCTGCGCGCCCACGAGCTCAACCCGAACCTGCGGCTGGTGATCAGGTTCTTCAACATGAGCCTGGGCTACCGGATCCGGGAGCTGTTCCCCGGCTCGGTGGTGCTCTCCGACTCCTCCACGGCGGCGCCGTCGTTCGTGGCGGCGGTGCTCGACGAGGTGGCGCCGGGGACCGTCCGGCTGCCGGGGCGGCACGGCCCCACGGTGTTCGTCGCCCGGCGCGCGGACGTGCCCGCGTCTCGGGTGGTGTGCGGGCTGGCCGACACCCGCGCGCCCGGTGGCCCGGTGCGGCTGCCGCCCGACGAGGACGGCGCGGACCTGGTGCTCGCGCTGGCCGGCGAAGGCGTGCTGCCGGTGGGCCGGCGCCGGTGGCGGGGCCGGGGGCTGGCGCTGACCCGGCTGCGCGGACTGCTGAACCGGAAGCTGGCGCTGGCCGCGCTGCTGCTTGTGGTCCTGCTCGGCGTCGGGACCACGCTGTTCGCGATGCTCAGCGGGCACAGCCTGGGCGACGCGGTGTACCTGACGGTGCTGGACGCGGCGGGTGCCGCCGAGCCGAACACCCGCCTCGGCCTGCCCGAGAAGATCGTCCAGTCGATGATCACGATCGTCGGCATCGCGATCATCCCGGTGGTCACCGCGGCGGTGGTGGACGCGCTGGTCACCGCCCGGCTGACCGGTGGCGCCGGGCGGCCGAGGCGGATGAGCGGGCACGTGGTGCTGGTCGGGCTGGGCAACGTCGGCGCCAGGGTGCTCGCCCAGCTGCACGACGCCGGCGTCCCGGTGGTGGCGGTGGACAGCGACGAGCGCGCCAGGGGCGTCCCGCGCGCCCGCCGCTCCGGCATCCCGGTGGTGATCGGCGACGCCAGCCGCGAGGAGATCCTGCGCGAGGCCCGGCTGGACGCCAGCAGGGCGCTGGTGGCGGTCACCAACAACGACGTGACCAACCTGGAGGCCGGGCTGCACGGCAGGGCCATGCGCGACGACCTGCGGGTGGTGCTGCGGCTGTTCGACGACGACCTGGCCCGGCGGGTGCAGGAGACGTTCGGCATCGACGTCTCGCGCAGCGTGTCGTTCCTGGCCGCGCCGGCGTTCGCGGCCGCCATGCAGCAGCGCCAGGTGCTCACCACCATCCCGGTCGGCCGCCGCGTGCTGCTGGTCGCGGAGATCCCGATCCCGGCCGGCTGCCCGCTGGTCGGCGTCCGGCTGGGCACGGTGTCCACGGCCACCCGGTCGAAGGTCATCGCGCTGCAGCCGCGCGGCGGCGACCGGATCACCATGCCGGCGCCGGCCGACCACGTGCTCGCCGGCGGCGACCGGCTGGTCGCGGTGGCCACCCGCACCGGGCTCGCCGAGCTGTCCGCCCGCGCCAGCCAGCGCCCGTCCGGCCCCGGGTCGACGGGCCTCGAGTCGACGGACGCGCTGGACGCGGAGTCGTTCTACGAGGCCGAGACCGACCACGAACCCCCGAGGTCCCGCTGACCCGAACCGATGGCACGGCGGGCACCCGATCGGCGGCGCGCGGTTGACACCCACCGGCGGGCTGCGAGACTCGAAGGCAGAATGGACGGCGAAGGCCGTCATCGACGGCTGTCATGACTGCGCTGGGCCGCGTACCGAGAGCCCAGGAAGGCGGGTGCGACCCATGGGCGCGTGGAGCCCCACACACTGGTTGATCGTGCTGGCGGTGGTGGTCCTGCTGTTCGGCGCGAAGCGGCTGCCCGAGCTGGCCAGGGGCGTCGGGCGCTCGGCGCGGATCCTCAAGTCCGAGACCAGCGGCCTGGCCGACTCCGAGACCAAGTCGGAGCAGGCCGCCGCCGAGCCCAAGGCCGACCAGGCCGCGACCAGCACCGACAAGCCCGGCACCGGCACCCCGCCGGGTCCGCGCCAGGGCACCGGCTGATCCGCGCGACACGAGATGAGGCGGTAGCACCGCCTCGGGCCGTACCGACCGACCCGTGCGATACCCTCCCCCGCCAGGGATGAGTGACATGATCAGCGGCGAGGGGCTCGGCGGCTAGGTGGGTGGATCCGGCGTGACCCGTAGAGCCTCACCGGCCGACGGCGCCCCTCGACGCGGCGCCCGCCGGCGCGATGTCCCCGTCCCCGCTCGCGGGAGCGGCGCGCTGGCCACGGCCGCCAGGGCCGGACGGGTGACGCTGGCGATGCTGTCCTGCCTGGTGCTGGTCGCCACCGGGTACGGGTGGAGCGTCTACAGCGACCTCAACACCGGGCTGACCAGGTCCGAAGCGCTGGGCGGCGGCCCGGCCGCGTCCTCCTCCGAGCCGATGAACATCCTGATCATGGGCCTGGACAGCCGGCTGGACCAGAACGGCAACCCGCTGCCCAAGGCGGTGATGGACCAGCTGCACGCCGGGGACAGCAGCAACGGCGGCTACAACACCAACGTGCTGATGGTGGTCCACGTCCCCGGCAGCGACCAGGCGGGCGCCCGGCCGGTGGGCATCTCGATCCCGCGTGACGACTACGTCGAGCTGCCCGGGCGGCCCAGCGGGACCCGCAAGGCGAAGATCAAAGAGGGATACGGACTGGCCAAGGCCGAGGCCGAGAGCAAGCTGCGGGCGCGCGGCGTCAAGGACCAGGTCACGCTGGAGCGGCAGGGCCGCGAGGCCGGCCGCAAGCAGACCGTCACCACCGTCCAGGACTTCCTCGGGATCCGGATCGACCACTTCGCGGAGGTCACGCTCGGCGGGTTCTACGACCTGGCCGAGGCGCTCGGCTCGATCACCGTGTGCCTGCAGGGCCCCACCCAGGACAGCTTCTCCGGGGCGAAGTTCGCCAAGGGCCAGCAGCAGCTCAACGCCTCCCAGGCGCTGGCCTTCGTCCGACAGCGCCGCGACAACGTCCACCCCGAGCTGAACTTCACCGACCTGGACCGGGCCCGCCGCCAGCAGGCGTTCCTGGCCTCGGTGGCCTACCAGCTCAAGAGCGCGGGCACGCTGGCCAACCCGGCCCGGATGCACGGCCTGGTCGGGGTGGCCGCCAAGGACCTGGTGATCGACGGCGGGATGGACCTGCTCGAGTTCGCCCAGCGCGCGCCCGCGATCGCCGGCGGCGGGCTGAGCTTCACCACGCTGCCGGTCAAGGCGTTCGACACCGTCGACGGCCAGGCGGTGAACGTGGTGGACAAGGACGAGATCAAGAAGGTGGTGCGCGGCCTGCTCGGCCCGGACGACGCGGCGGCCCCGAAACCGCCGCCGGCCAAGCTGCCGCCCGCGACCCTGGACATCGCCAACGCCTCCGGCCGCGACGGGCTGGCCGGCTCGCTGGGCAAGGCGCTCGCCGCGCGCGGGCTGACCGAGGGCGCGGCCACCACCGACAGCAAGCTGCGCTCGGCCACCACCCTGTCCTACGCCGCGGGCGCCAAGGACGCCGGCGACGCACTGGCAAGTCAGCTCGGCGGCCTGACCGCCCGGCAGGACAGCACGCTCAAGTCCGGCCACCTGAAGCTGGTGCTCGGCACGGACTTCAAGCCGCCGGCCGACCTCGCCGACGCCACCGGGTCGTCCGGCTCTGCCTCGTCCGCGTCGGGTGGGTCGGGCTCGAACCCGGACGGGGTGCCGGCCAGCAGCCTGCACACGAACGGCATCCCCTGCGTGAAGTAGCCCCGCGTCTTAGCCATCCCGATACGGTTAACACAGCAAACACACAGCGTTGCTCGGTTAGCTGTATGTGTGATAACCACCTCCGCCCGCGCCCGGACCCGCTGGCTGGCGGCCGGCGCGGTGCTGGTCGCGGTCGTGCTGCTGGCCGGGTGCGGCCGCTCCGGCTCCGACCACTCGTCCCGCCGGTCGTCGGAGCCGCGCCCGTCGGAGTCCACGGCGGCGGCGCCCGCTCCGGCGCCCGTACCCGCCCCCGCTCCGGCCGGCACCCCGGGCATGGGCACCCCGCAGCCGGCGACCAACTGCACGGTCCAGGCCGGCGACCCCGCCGCGATGGCGGCGGCCACCTCGGGCGCGAACCCCGGCGACCGGATCTGCCTGGCCGGCGACATGGGCGGGCAGCGGCTGGAGCTGCGGCGTTCCGGCACGCCCGAGCGTCCGATCGTGGTCCTCGGCGGCGGCCGGGCGACCACGAAGGGCATCACCGTCGACGCCAGCAACGTCGTGATCGACGGCGTGATCGCCCGCCAGCCCAGCGCGCCCGGCTGGTCGCTCAAGGGCACCAACATCACGGTGAGCAACAGCGCCTCGCTGTCCCCGCGCGGTGACGACGGCGACGGCATCCGGTTCTGGGGCAACGGCATCAAGATCGTGCACAACACCATCCGCGACACCAAGAACCTCAACCACGCGCACGCCGACTGCATGCAGACCTTCGCCACCGACGACGACAACCCGGCCAGCCAGAACGTCCTCATCGACGGCAACCGCTGCGAGGACATCGCCAACATGTGCCTGATCGCCGAGGGTCCGGACAGCGAGGCGGGCGACGGCAGCGGCGAGGGCAAGTCCACGAACTTCGTGTTCACCAACAACTTCTGCGACAACCACGCCAGCCAGGCGCTGTTCGCCGACGACGTCAGCAACATCACCGCCAGCGGCAACCAGATCGTCGGCAAGCTCGACAAGGCCTTCGCGTTCCAGAACAACTCCACCGGCGCCAAGGTCGGCGCCAACCGGGTCGAACGCGCCGGCTACGAGGTCGGCATCGACGACTCCTCCCAGTCCGGCTACCAGGGACCCCAACCCGGCGGCGGCCCCTGACCGTGCGCACCCGTGAGTGGTTAGCGTTGTCATAGCAACGCTAACCACTCACGGGTTCTGATCAGCGTTGGAACGGTGGTTGGCCGGCGAGCATGCCGCCGTCGACGGGCAGTGTTGCGCCGGTCACGAACGCGGAGTCCGGGCCGCACAGCCAGACCACGGCCTGAGCCACCTCGTCGACCTGGCCGAGGCGGCGGGCCGGCAGGGTAGCCGCGACGTGCTTTTGGACGGCGTCGCCGGCGCGCTCCAGGTGGTCGGTGAGGATGGGGCCGGGCGCGAGCGCGTTGACCCGGATGCCGGCCTCGGCGTAGTCCAGCGCGGCGGTGCGGGTCAGGCCGACCAGCCCGGACTTGGCGGTCACGTAGCCGGCCAGCCCGCCGACCGCGCGCAGGCCGGCGGTCGAGGACATGTTCACGATCGAGCCGCCGGTGCCGGTCGCGAGCATGGCCGGGATCTGGTACTTCATGCCCAGGAACACCCCGCGCAGGCTCACCGCGAGCGCGCTGTCGAAGTCCGCCACCGCGACCTCGGCCAGCGGGGTCGGCCGGTGGCCGCCGCCGGCGGCGTTGTTCACGGCGGCGTCGAGGCGGCCGAACTCGTCCATCGTCCGCGCCACCAGCCGGCGCACGGCGTCGGCGTCGGTGACGTCGGTCGGCACCGCGAGGGCCGTGCCGCCGGCGGCGGTGATGGTCGCGGCGTGCGCGGACAGCGCGGCGGAGTCCCTGGCGGCCAGCACGACGGCGTAGCCCGCCCGGCTCAGTGCGGCGGCGGTGGCGGCGCCGATGCCTCGGCTGGCGCCGGTGACGATCGCGACCCGGTTCATCGGCGGGCTCCTACCGGGGTGGTCTCGGTGGCCGGTCTGTTCGGCGCCTTGGCGTTGATCAGCAGGGCGGTGCCGACGGCGGCCGCGGTGAAGATGCCGACCGCCCAGCCGGCGGCGACCGTGTTGCCGTACACCAGCCCGGCGATGTCCCGGCCCGTTGCGCCGGGGTGCGCAGAGCTGTGGCTCGCGGTCGCGGCGGCGGCGGCGACGGTGTTCAGCACGGCGATCCCGAGCGCGCGGCCGACGCCCTGCATGACGTGCACCACGGCGGCGCCCACCCCGGCGTCGGCCCTGGCCAGGCTCACCGTGGCGGTGCTCATCGCGGCGGTGTAGACGGCGCCGAGCCCGAGGCCGAGCACCACCTGCCCCGGCAGCACCCCGGTCAGGTACGCGCTGGTCGGGGTGAGCGCGGTGAGCAGCGACATCCCGGCCGCCGCGACCAGCAGTCCCGGCACGATCAGCGCCCTCGGCGCCACCCGGTGCAGGAGCTGCCCGGCGATCAGCTGCGAGCCGAGGACCACCGCGGCGGACATCGGCAGCAGCGCCAGCCCGGCGGTGCCCGCCGAGTAGCCGAGCGCGACCTGCAGGTAGTACGACAGGAACAGGTACACCCCGGAGATGCCGGCCGTCGCGGCGGCCATCGCCAGGTAGCAGCCCAGCCGGTTGCGGTCGGCGAGAATGCGCGGCGGCAGCAGCGGCCGGGCGATCCGCGCCTCCCACACCGCGAACGCCGCCAGCAGCGCCACCCCGGCCGCGAGCAGCCCGATGACCCGGCCGGAGCCCCAGCCCTCGCCGGCGGCGCCGTTGCACCCGGCCACCAGCGCGGCCAGCCCGGTGGTGCCGAGCAGCGCCCCCGCGACATCCAGCCGGCCGCGCCTGGTGGCGCCGGGCCGGGTGGCGCCACGCAGGTACCAGGCGCCGGCGGCGGCGAGCAGCGCGATCGGCAGGTTCACCAGCCGGGTGACCTGCCAGCCCAGTTCGCCGGTGAGCACCCCGCCGAGCACCAGCCCGACCGCGCCGCCCCCGCCCACGATCGCGCCGAACAGGGCGAACGCCTTGCCCCGCTCCCGTGGCGCGGTGAACGTCACCGAGATCAGCGACAGCACGGCGGGCGCCAGCAGCGCCTCCGAGGCGCCCTGCACGACCCGCGCGGCGGCCAGCGCGGCCAGGTTCGGGGCCAGCGAGCTGGCGATCGAGCCGACCGCGAACCCGCCGAGCCCGAGCAGGTACGCCCTGGTCAGCCCGAGGTGGTCGGCCAGCCGGCCGCCGAGCAGCAACAGCCCGCCGGAGGTCAGCACGAACGCGCTGATCACCCACTGCCGGTCCGCGTCGGAGAACCCCAGCGCGGCCTGCACCGACGGCAGCGAGATGTTCATGGTCATCATGTCGAACACCAGCATGAGCTGGGCGACCGAGACGAAGCTCAGCGCCAGCCACCGCCGGTCGGGTGTCGTGGTCATACCGCCAAGCTGCCGCCCGAGCCCGCCCCAGTCGTCCGGCCAACGAACCGTTCCCCCCACCCCCAACTACGTCCGCCGGCGTACCCGCCCGTACACCCCCGCGGGCCGCACACCTTGTGGGGCCGTCGCACATGGTGCGGCGTGTGCGACGGCCCAACTACCTGTGCGACGGCCGCTACCGCGTGAGCGGGACGACCTCGTAGGGGTCGGGGAGGCGCGAGTCGATGAGGTCGGTGACGCGGGCGCGGGTGGCCTCGATGACGGGGTTGGACCCGGTCGCGGCCCGGAACGCCCGCTCGCTCGTCCAGTGCATGTGGTTGATCACCCGGGTGCCGTCCTCGCTGCGCAGCAGGTGCATCCCGACCAGCCCCGGGATGTCGGCCGGATCCCCGGCGTCCCGAATGCAGTCGACCAGCGCGCCCTGGTTCTCCGGCCGGACGGTGAAGACGTTGATCACCAGCACGCCCTGCTGGCCGGCGACGATGGGAAGCATGATCACTGTGAGGGTCCTCTCGGTATCCGGCCGGGCATGGCCGACCACCGAGGCTAAGGCACCAAGTGTGTCTGATTTGTAACACTTAAGCTCATCACATGCCCGCCACCGAACCCCGCCGCCGAGGCCCGCGCGCCGACGCACGGCGCAACGACGAGCTCGTCCTGCGGGCGGCCGCGCGGGTGCTCGCCGAGGACCCGCGCGCGACCATCCAGCGCATCGCCGACGAGGCGGGGGTCGTCCGCCTGACCGTCTACCGCCGCTACCCCAACCGGGACGCGCTGCGCCGCGCGATCTTCGAAACGGCCGCCGAGGAGGCCAACGCGGTCCTCGCCGACGTGACCGCCCGCGACCTCGAGCCGGTGCCGGCGCTGCGGACGCTCATCGTCGAGATGGCCACGATCGCCCGTCGCTACCCGCTGCTGCTGGTGGGCACCGACCTGCAACCGCTCCCGTCGGACACGCGACGCCCCACCCCGCCACCGGCGAGCCGGGCCATGCAACGCGCGATCCTGGACCTGGTCCGCCGGGGCCAGCACGGCGGAGCGCTGCGCTCGGACCTGCCGGCCGAACTGCTCCCCCAGGCCATCGTCGGCACACTCCGCATCACCCTGCGCTTCGCCCGCGGCCTCGACGCGGACCCCGAACAGATCGGCGCCCAGGTCGCCGACCTGCTGCTGCACGGCTACGCCACCGCACCCGACGCACCGCCGGGCCGAGCGGTCAGAACACGGTGATGGAGGCCGGGGCGCGTTCGGCGCGGCTGAACGCGCGCAGCACGGCGGTCGGCCCGTGGTGGCGCACCGCCAGGCGGGACAGCAGGTCGACCACCGCGTGCACGGCGGCCGGCGGTAGGTCGGGGGTGGGGATGTCCACGCTGACCGCGAGGTCGTCGGAATGCACCGCCAGCTCCATCATGCGGGTGACCAGCAGGTCGTCCAGCGACAGCGACCACGGGCCCCAGAACGGCATCCGCACCGGCCGGTCCGTACCCGAAGCCAGGGCGGTGGCCAGCTCCCCGATGGCGGCGTCCGTCTCCTCGGCCAACGCCGCCGGCCCGTCCGCCGCCAGCCGCTCGGCACCCTCCCGGATCCGGACATTGATCTCCGAGTCCAGGTCCGCGCCGACCCAGGCCGACCGGGCGTAGTGCTCGAGCAGCGGGATGGTCGGCTCGCTCGGCACCGGGTTGGCCAGCACCTCCCGAACGACCAGCACCTGGTACGCCAGGTGACCGGCCAGCCCGCCCACGCTGAGCTCGGGCAACGCGCTCGGCCCGCGCCATGCCTCGACGACCGCCGGCGCCCGCAGCAGGCCCGCGGCCGAGCGGGCGATGGACAGGAAGTCGTCTCTGGTACCGGTCATCTCGCAGCCTCCTGGTGAGCCCGGCCCGCGCCGGTTCGACGCGTCCGAGCTATAGATACTCCGGTACCGGCCCCGCCGAGGAGGCACCCGATGGCGATGACGCTGCAGCAGTTGCAGTACTTCCTCACCGCGGTGCGCCGCAAGTCGTTCTCGGCGGCCGCCGAGGAGATGCACATCGCGCAGCCGAGCCTGTCCGAGCAGATCCGCAGGCTGGAGCGCCAGCTCGGCGTCACGCTGTTCGTCCGCACCAACCGCGAGCTGCAGCTCACCGACGCCGGCCGGATCCTGGTGCCGCACGCCGAGCGCACCCTGGCCGAGTCCCGGGCGGCCGCCGAGGCGGTCCGCGAGGTGCGCACCCTGACCGGCGGCACCGTCTCGTTCGGGACGTTCAGCAGCGCGCACCTGTACCTGCTGCCCGCGCTCATCGCCGACTTCCACCGCCGCTACCCCGGCGTGGTCATGCACATCATCGGGCTGAACTCCGCCGAGGTGGCCACCGAGGTCAGGGAGGGACGGCTGGAGGCCGGGCTGGTGATGCTGCCGGTGGACGCGCGCGGGCTGGCGGTGACCCCGCCGGTGATGACCGACAGCGTGGTCTACGTCAGCGCCGACCCGCAGCGGGTGCGACGCCCGGTGACCATCCACGACATCGCGGCCGGCCCGCTGATCATGAGCGACTCGCGGTGGGAGGACGACCCGCTGCGCCGCGAGATCGCGACCAGGGCGCAGCGCGCGGGCGTCACGCTGACGCCGATCGCCGAGGTCGAGCTGCAGGTGGCGGCGGCCGAGCTGGCCGCGCGCGGGGTGGGCGACACGTTCGTGTCCTGGCACGTGGCCAGCTCGCGCGGGTACCTGCGCCGGCTGGGCTGGGCGCCGCTGGACCCGCCGTACACCGAGACGTTCGGGTTCGTGACCCGCCGCAACACCCCGCTCTCGCCCGCGACCAGGCGCTTCATGGAGCTGGCCGGAAAGCACCTGGCCAGGCTGCAACGCCGCCGCCGTGGACAGCCCCGCTAGCCCGTGCTCAAGGCGGAAGCTATGGGAACGAACGGCGATCTCGGCTTCACAAGGGTGCCCGCCGTTTCCAAGACTGGGCTGGTCGCACGGACCACGCCGAGCTGGAGGGCACCCACGCCATGTCGCTGCCGGAGGCCGACCCCACCGACCGCTACTGCGTCATCGGCGCCGGCGCCGCCGGGCTGGAGACGCTGCGCACCCTGACCGCCGCCGGGATCCCGGTGGACTGCTACGAGCGCACCGACCGCGTCGGCGGCCACTGGCACACCGACTACGACTTCCTGCACCTGATCACGCCCAGGGACGCCTCCGGCTTCGACGGGCACCCGATGCCGCCTGAGTACCCGGCGTTCCCGAGCCGCCGGCAGGTGTGCGACTACCTGGACGGCTTCGCCCGCGAGCACCGCCTGCGCGAGCGGATCACCTTCGACACCGAGGTGCTCGGGCTGGACCCGATCGACGACGGCGCGAAGGGCTGGCGGGTGCGGACCTCGGACGGTGCGAGCACGGAGTACCGGGGTGTGATCGTCTGCAACGGGCACCTGTGGTCGCCGCGGCTGCCCGCCGAGGCGGCGGCGTTCACCGGCACCTCGCTGCACTCCGGGCGCTACCGCAACACCGGCGACATCGGCGGCGAGAGCGTGCTCGTGGTCGGCGCCGGCAACTCCGGCTGCGACATCGCGGTGGACGCCGCGAACGCCGGCTACCGGACGTACATCTCGGTGCGCAGCGGGCACGTGTTCCAGCCCAAGACGTTCTTCGGCCGGCCGCGCGGCGAGCTGCCGGTGCTCCGGCGGCTGCCCGGCTGGCTGCAGGAACGGGTGGCCCGCGCGCTGGTCACGGTGTCGGTGGGCGGGCACGAGCGGTACCCGGGGCTGCCGGCGCCGGCCACCCGCAACCTCAACCGGCAGCCGCCGGTGGTCAACGACCTGTTGCTGTACTGGATCCAGCACGGGCGGATCACTCCTGTGCCGGGGGTGTCCGGCGCCGGAGGGCGGACGGTCAACTTCACCGACGGCTCGCGGCTGGACGTGGACACCGTGGTCTGGGCGACCGGCTTCGAGGTGGCGTTCCCGTTCCTGGACGACGACCTGCTGCGCTGGCAGGGCGGGGTGCCGCTGCGGGTGGGCGCGATGACGCTGCCGGTCGGCCGGCCGGGGCTGTACTTCGTGGGCCTGGCCGCGCCCCGGGGCGGGCAGAACCCCGTCTACTCCGCGCAGGCCCGGCTGGTCGCGCGGATGATCTCCGCGCAGCGCCGGCTGGACGTCCCGCTGTGCGAGCTGTTCGCCGCCGCCGAGCCCCCGGACGCCCGCATCGACATCCTCCGCCCGCTCTGGTTCGACCAGCTCGCCCGCGCGCGCAAGACCCTCACCACGCTGGAGAGGCGCGCCTCCCCCGGCGTCCCAGCTCAAGGAAAAACCTTCGCAAACCAACGGAAATCACGTCTGTGACCAGCGGCGCCGCCGCCGTAACCTCACCTCACCCGGCGGCCGCTCCACTCCTCCCGTATCCCTCGCCAGGAGCGTGAACAACCCATGTCTCATGTGCTCGACGACGCGCCCATGACCAGTTATCACAGGCGGTTGCTCATCGCCTGTTCCGGCGGCCCGTTCCTGGACGGCTACCTGCTGACGATCATCGCGCTGGCGCTGCCCGGCGTCACCAAGGACCTGCACCTCTCGCCCACCGAGATGGGCCTGACCGGCGCGGCGTCGCTGGTCGGGCTGTTCGTCGGCAGCCTCTGGTTCGGCGCCATCACCGACCGGGTGGGCCGGCGCGCGATGTACACCATCGACCTGGTCGCGATGGTGGTGTTCTCCGCGCTGTGCATCGTCGTCACCGACGCCTGGCAGCTGATCGCGCTGCGGTTCCTGATCGGCATCGCGGTGGGCGCGGACTACCCGATCGCCACCTCGCTGCTCGCGGAGTGGATCCCGCGCCAGAAACGCGGGCCGTGGCTGGGCCTGCTCTCCGCGTACTGGCAGGTCGGCGCGGTCGTGTCGTGCGTGGTCGGGTTCGCGGTCACGGTCATCGGCACGGCCGAGGGCTGGCGGTGGATGCTGGGCAGCTCGGTGGTCGCGGCGCTGGCGGTGCTGCTCATCCGGATCGGCATCCTGGAGTCTCCACGCTGGCTGCTGCACCGCGACCGCCGCGAGGAGGCCCGCGCGGCGGTGGAGAAGGCGCTGCAGCGGACGGTCCGCGACGAGGAGCTGGACGAGCTGGCCAGCCACTCCTCCTCCGGCGGGCGGGCCGGCCGCCGCCGCTACCGCGACCTGTTCCACGGCATCTACCTGCGGCGCACGCTCTACTGCGGGCTGAGCTGGCTGTGCCAGGTGACGCCGCAGATGGCCATCTTCACGTTCGCGCCGACGGTGTTGCAGAGCTTCGGGCTGCACGAGGGCGCGCAGTCGATCCTCGGTTCGCTGGTGCTCAACGCCGTCTACTTCGCCGGCCAGGTGCCGGCGTCGTTCCTGCTGGAGCGGCTGGGGCGGCGGAAGGTGGTGATCTCGATGTTCACCATGTCGACGCTGGCGCTGCTGCCGGTGGCGTTCTGGCCGGGGATGGCCGTCGAGGGGATCGTCTCGGCGTTCATTCTGTACGCGCTGTTCAACGCGGCCACCTCGGTGTTCGTGTTCATCTACCCGAACGAGCTGTTCCCGACCGAGATCCGGGCCTCGGCGGTCGGGATCGCGACGGCGATCAGCAGGGTCGGCGCTGCGCTGGGCACGTTCCTGATCCCGGTCGCCCTGGTGGCCATCGGCAACGGGCCGACGATGCTGGTCGCCGCCGTGCTCACCGCGATCGGGCTGGTGCTGTCCATCGTCTGGGCCGAGGAGACCCGGGGCCGCACGCTCGAAGAGACCAGCACGGGCGCGCCGGCGCTCCCGACGAAAGGACAGCTCACCTCATGACTACAGCGATAGTGACCGGGGCGGCCAGCGGCATGGGGCGAGCGGTGGCGCGGCGCTTCGTGGCCGAGGGCTGGTCGGTCGCCGGGTTCGACGTGCAGTCCTCCGGCCTCGGCTCGTTGCGTGAAGAGCTGGGCGAGGGGTTCCTGCCGCTGGTCGTGGACATCACCGACGCCGGGGCGGTCACCGAGGCGGTGCGTGCCACCGTGGACGCGTTCGGGCCGCCGGCGGCGTGCGCGAACGTCGCCGGCATCTACCCGACCTCCACCGTCTGGTCCGGCGACACCGCGCTGTACGAGAAGATCTTCGGCGTGAACGTGCTCGGCACGTTCCTGGTCTCCCAGGCGGTGGCCGCGCCCATGGTCGAGGCGGGGGCCGGCGCGATCGTCAACTTCGCCTCGGTGGACGGGCTGGAGCCGCCGAGCGGCCAGGTGCTCTACAGCGCGTCCAAGGCGGCGGTGGTGAACCTGACGCAGTCGTTCGCGGCGGAGCTGGCGCCGCGCGGCGTCCGGGTCAACGCGGTGGCGCCCGGCTGGGTGGTCACGCCGGGCACCGGCGCGCAGGACCGGCTGGAGGACGGGCTCGCGCAGGTCCCGATGCGCCGGGCCGCCACGCCGGACGAGATCGCCGACGTGGTCTGGTACCTGGCCGGCGAGGGCCGGGCCACCTACATAGCGGGCGCGACGATCATCGCGTCGGGCGGGCTGGTGATGCGATGAACCCCGCCGCCGCTGACCCGTTGCCCAAGCTCACCTGGATCGAGGGCTCCGCCGGCGACCCCGACCTCGCCCCGCTGTGGACGCTAATCCGCGACTACGTCGCCGGCCTCGCGGACGGCGCGTTCGAGCTGAACTTCACCCACCTGCCCGCGGAAGCGGGCGGCGTCCGCCACCCCGCCACCCGCCTCCTTCAAGACTCGATCATGCTCACGGCCGCCGCCGACGCGGCCGCCGATGCCGACGTGGTGATCCTCGGCTGCTGGGCGTCACCGATCATCGAGGCCCGCGCGCTGCTGGACACCCCCGTCACCGGCCTGGCCGAGGGCTCCGCGCGCATCGGCGCCGCGTTCGGCTCCCGGCTCGCGGTGGTCACCGTGGCCGAGGGCCTGCGCCCCGGCTTCGAACGCGACCTGGCGCTGTTCGTGGCGCCCGACAACCTGCTCGCCCCGCCGGTCTGGTGGCTGGACCCGCAGTGCCGCCCCGACGACCTCCTCACCGCCGTCGACAGCCCCGGCCACCTCATCGACAGGTTCGACGCTGTCGCCACCCGCGCCGCCGACGCCGGCGCGGACGCGATCCTGACCGGCTGCGGCTCGGTCGGCGCGCTGCTGGCCGTGCACGGCTACCGCCACCCGCGCACCCGCCCCGACGTCCCCGTCCTGGACTGCGACGCCAGCACCTACCACCTAGCCCGCACCCTCCACGACCTCCACCGCGCCGGCTCCCACCCCAGCCGCACCGCGTACCCCCCGGTACCGCCCGACCGCCGCCCCGCCCTCGACGCCGCCATGACCCGCCTCATTCGCGCAGCTCACCACCCGTGAGTGGTTAGCGTTGTCATAGCAACGCTAACCACTCACGGGCCCTGACCAGGCCGGACGCAGCGTCCGCAACCCGACGCCGAGCGCGATCACGGCGACCACCAGCGCGGCCGCGTACCCGCTCACCCCGACCCAGCCCGCGCCGCCGTAGGCCAGGCCGCCCGCCCAGCCGCCGACGCTGGACCCGGCGTAGTAGCTGAACAGGTACACCGCCGGTCCCTGTACGCCGAGCGCGGCGGAGCGCGAACTCACCCACCCGCTGGCCACCGAGTGCCCGGCGAAGAACCCGGCGGTGGTGATCACGAGCCCGAGGACGACCACGGCGAGCTGGGCGGGCACCATCAGCGCGATCCCGACCAGGGTGAGGACCCCCGCCGGCCACACCATCCGCCGCCGGCCGAACCTGTCCACCAGCCGCCCCGCCGCCGTCGAGGAGAACGAGCCGGCCAGGTACGCCACGAAGATCAGCCCGACCACGGCCTGGGACAGGTGGAACCGGGGTTCGAGCAGCCGGAAGTCCAGGTAGTTGTAGACGGTGACGAAGCAGCCCATGAGCAGGAACCCGACCAGGTACAGCGCCAGCAGTCCGGGGTCGGTCAGCGCCCGGCCCACCGACGCCGCCAGCGCCCTGACGCGCAACGGGCGCGCCCGGAACCGCCGCGACGGCAGGATCGCCGCCCGGAACACCACCGCGCACACCAGCGCCAGCAGCCCGACCACCGCCAGCGCCCACCGCCAGTTCGCCACGTCGTCGACCAGCCCGGCCACCAGCCGCCCGGCCATCCCGCCGATGCTGTTGCCCGCGATGTAGAGGCCCATGCCCGCGCCCAGCGACTCCCGGTGCAGCTCCTCGCCGAGGTAGGACATCGCGACCGCGACCAGCCCGGCCAGCGCGACACCCTGCAGCGCACGCAGCACCAGCAGCACCTCGAAGCTGGGGCTGACCGCCTCGGCCAGGGCGAGCACCGCCGAGGCGAACATCGCCGCGGTCATCACCCGGGTCCGGCCCAGCGCCTCGGACAGCGCGGTGAGCGGGACCACCGCGACGGCCAGCGCCCCGGTCCCGACCGACACCGCCAGGCTGGCCGTCGCCGGAGACAGCCCGAACGTCCGCGCCAGGTCCGGCAGCACCGCCTGCACGCAGTACAGCGTGGTGAAGGTGGCCAACGCGGCGGCGAACAGCGCGAGCGTGATCCGGCGGAACTCCGCGCTGCCCTTGCGGTGCCCCTGGCCCGGGGCCTGGGCATCACGCGAGACCGTCACACCTGCACGCTAGGCAGCGTCCGAACCATCCGTCCAATACGCCATCGACGCGAAAACCATCCATATACGGATGGATCGCCCACGACCAGCACGGGCACAATCGACGCCGTGACCGAGACTGTGAGCAACCAGTCGACCGACCTGGCCGCCGCGCTCGCGCCCAGGCTGGCCGTGCTGCGGGCGGTGGCCGACGAGGGCCGGGTCACCAGGGCGGCGGCCGTGTTGGGCATGCCGCAGCCGACGGTGAGCCGGTGGCTGGCCGTGCTGTCCGAGGAGCTGGGCACGCCGGTGACCGTGCGGGACGGTCGGGGCGTGCGGTTGAGCAGGCCGGGAGCGCTGCTCGCCGAGGCGGCCCGGCAGGCGCTGCGCACGTTGGAGAACGGCTGCCGCGGCGTCGCCGAGGAGATCGACCCGAGCCACGGCCGGGTGGCGCTCGCGTTCCTGCACACCATGGGCGAGCTGCGGGTGCCCGAGCTGCTGCGGGCGTTTCGCGCCGAGCGCCCGCACGTGCGGTTCACCCTGACCCAGGGCCGGCACGAGGACCTGCTGGAGCACGTGCGCACCGGCGCGGCCGACCTGGCGCTGACCGCGCCGCCGCCGACGGGCTCGGACTTCGAGTACACCGAGGTGGAGCAGCAGCCCGTGGTGCTCGCGGTCCCGTCCGACCACCGGCTGGCCCGGCGGCGCTCGGTGCGGGTGGCCGAGCTGGCGGATGAGCCGTTCATCGGCATGAAGGTCGGGTTCGGCATGCGCCGGCTCACCGACGAGCTGTGCGCCGCCGAGGGCTTCCGCCCGCGCCTGGCGTTCGAGGGCGAGAACCTGGACACGGTGCGCGGGCTGGTCGCGGCGGGGCTGGGGGTGTCGCTGATCCCGGTCACCGATCCGGGGCCGCCGCGCGGGGTGGCGGAGGTCCCGCTGCGCCCGCGCGCCGTCCGGCGGATCGGGCTGGTGTGGGCGGCGGACCGGCCGCTGCCTCCGGTGGTGGCCGCGTTCCGGGACTTCGCGCTGCGCGCCGGCGGGCACCGAACCTGACCGAGCCTGACCGCCCGCCGTTTCGCCCGGAGCGGAAGCGTTGCACCCGGACGCCGGGTGACTGTCAGGATGACGTCATGGCGGACATTCTCCGGTTCCCCCCGAACCGCACCCAGGCCCCGGATCGTGAGCCGGAGCCGCTGTGGCGCGAGGTCCTCGGCCGGAGCCTGCGCGCGACCAGGGAAGAGCAGGGCGGCCGCCTGGTCGACGTCGCGGAGCGGGCCGGCATCTCGCCGCAGTACCTGTCCGAGATCGAGCGCGGGCGCAAGGAGCCGTCCAGCGAGATGATCGCCGCGGTGACCGGTGCGCTCGGCATCGACCTGGCCGGGCTGCTCATCGGCATCGCCGGTGACGTCCGTCGGCCGCGCGGCACGGGTCCGGTGGCCCGCCGCCGTCCCACCGGACCCGTGCTCATGGCCGCCTGAGGCACCCTGGCCCTGCCGGTCTCAGGCCCGGTGGTCCAGGACCTGGTCCACCAGCCCGTAGTCGACCGCGCCCACCGCATCGAACACCCGGTCCCGGTCGGTGTCGTGCCTCAGCTGCTCGACGGACTTGCCGGTGTGCGCCGAGAGGATCTCCTCCAGCTGGGTGCGCACCCGCACCACCTCGTCCGCCTGCAGGATGAGGTCCGGGATGGCGCCTCGGCCCTGCGCCGCCGGCTGGTGCAACACCACCCGCGAGTGGCGCAGCACCGAGCGGCGCCCTGGCGCGCCCGCGGCCAGCAGCACCGCGCCGGCCGCGACCGCCTGGCCCACACACGTGGTCGCCACCGGCGCCTTGATGAAGCGCATGGTGTCGTACAGCGCGAGCATCGCGGACGGGTCGCCGCCCTCGGAGTTGATGTAGAAGTTGATCTCTTGTTCCGGGTTGTCCGCCTCCAGGAACAGCAGCTGCGCGATCAGCGCGTTCGCCACCCCGGAGTCGATCCCAGTGCCGAGGTAGACGATCCGCTCCGCCAGCAGGTGGGAGTAGACGTCCATGATCCGCTCGGTCCCCGCGACCCGGGTGATGACGTTGGGGATGGTGTAGGTGCTCATGCTGCCTCCACGCCGATCCCCAGCGCGTGCATGCGCACCGGCACGACCTCGCTGAGATCGTTGACGATGTGGTCGATGAAGCCGTACTCGAGCGCCTGCCCGGTGGTGAACCACCTGTCGTGCAGCGAGTCGGCGTGGATTCGGTCGATCGGCTGGCCGGTGTCCGCCGCGATGAGCCCGAGCACCGTGTCCCGGGTGTAGCGCAGGTCGTCCGCCTGCACCTCCACCTCGACCGCCGAGCCGGCGATCCCGGCCGAGCCCTGGTGCATCAGGATGCGGGCGTGCGGCAGGGCGAAGCGCTTGCCCGGGGTGCCCGCCGACAGCAGGAACTGCCCCGCGCTGCAGGCCAGGCCCAGGGCCAGCGTGGCCACGTCGCACGGCACCAGCCGCATCACGTCGCGGATCGCCAGCATCGCGGGCACCGAGCCGCCCGGCGAGTGGATCCACAGCGCGATGTCCTTGCGGGGGTCCTCGCTGGCCAGCGAGAGCAGCTGGGTGGCCAGCACCGTCCCGTTGTCGTCGTCGAGCGCGCCGTCGAGGACCAGCACCCGCTGGCTGAAGAACCGTTCGCGGAGCCGGTGGTCGAACAGCGGCTGCCTCTCGTCGTTGGTCATGCTCCGACGATGCCGGCGGCGCGGCGCCGGCCGCCGCTCCTTCCGCCGTGAGCAGATCTGCCCTCGGCAGGCGGGACCCCGCGCCCCACTGGTCGAGCGCGGCTAGCGGGGCGCCTTCTGGCTGAACGCCGGCGCCACGAACTTGTCAGGGGCCAGCGGCTCGGAGAAGTCCAGCAGGCCGGCGTCGAGGTAGACGCGCTGCTGGCGGGTGAGCTGGTCGGCGTCCGGGGCGAGGTCGGGGCGCCAGGTGTAGAACGGCACCCGCTGCAGCACTGCCAGGTCCTCGCCGGTGGCGTCGGCCAGGATCTTCAGGTTCTGCTCGGACTTGGCGGCCGTGCCCTGCAGGTCGGCGGAGGCGCGGACCAGCGCGTCGAAGAACTTCTGCGCCCGGTCGGTGCCGGCGAACGCGGCGCCGTAGACGACCCCGCTCGCCGCGGTCCCGGCCGGCGGCACCGCCAGCGGGACGGCCACGCCGTTGCGCTCCATCCGGGTGGTGAACGGCGCCGGCGGCAGGGCGGCGTCCACGCTGCCGTTCGCGATCGCGGCCTCCATGTCCGGGAAGCTGAGGTTGACCGCCCGCACGTCCCTCAGCGTCAGCCCGGAGCCGGCCAGCGTCACCCCGAGCTGGTACCCGCCGGCCGCGCCCGGGCCGCCGGACAGCGCCACGGAGCGCCCGCGCAGGTCGGCGGGGGCCTTGACGGTGCCGGCGTCGACCAGCTTCTTGGACACCTCCAGCGCGGTCGGTGACGCCTTCGGGTCGCCCGTCGAGACGCCCATGGTGCCGACGATCTTGATGTCCAGGCCGGCGTGCAGCGCATTGAACATGCCGGCGGAGAACCCGGCCACCACGGCGTCCACCTTGCCGCTCGCGGCCAGCGGGATGGCGTCCTGGCCGGCCTTGATGGTCTGCAGGTCGACCTTCAGCCCGCGCTCGGCGAAGTAGCCCTTGGCCTGCGCCAGGTACAGCGGCGCGAACAGGGTGGACGGGGCGTGCGCGACGGTGACGGTGGCGTCATCGGGTTTCGCGGACGACCCGCCGCAGCCGGCCAGCGCGGTGGCCAGTGTGGTCACGGCGGTCACAGCGGTCAGCGCCGCGAGCGCCGTCGACATGCGTTTCATCGGGCCTCCGTGTTCTCTTGGGCACCGGCGTTGCGGCGTCGTACCGGTTCGTTCGCCCGGCGCCAGCGCACCATGGCATGTTCCAGCAGCGCGATCAGGCCGGTCACCGCCGCGCCGAGCACCGAGACGGTGATCAGCCCGACGTACATCCGCTCGGGCTGGAAGAGCTGCCAGGAGTTCCAGATCAGGTAGCCGAGGCCCTCGTTGGACGCGACGAACTCCACGGCGGTGATGACCACCACCCCGAGCCCGGCCGACACCCGCAGCCCGGTGAAGATCGACGGCAGGCTGGCGGGGATGGTCACGAACCGGAACTGCCGCCAGCCGGTCGCCCCGTACGCCCGCGCGGCCTCCAGCGCGCCGGCGTCGATCTGGCGGATGCCGGCCAGCGTGTTGATCTGCACCACGAAGAAGATCGTGATCGCCACCGCGAGCACCCTGGGCGTCTCGGTGAGCCCGAAGATCAGCAGCAGCAGCGGCAAGATGGCGATCTTGGGCAGCGCGTACAGGGCGGAGAACGTGGGCGCCAGCGCGGCGTAGAGCGGCCGCCACGCGCCCATCGCCAGGCCCACCGCGATCCCGGCCAGCGCGCCCAGCAGGTAGCCGGCGGACAGCCGGGCCAGCGTGGGAAGGACGTGGTCGAGCAGCTGGCCGGAGGCGATCATGTCGGCGGCGCGGGCGAACGTCCTCGACGGCGGCGGGAACAGCCGCGCGTCCATCACCCCGGCGTCGGCCGCGAGCTGCCAGGCGGCGAGCAGCAGCACCGGGGTGAGCACGGCCAGCGCCAGGTCCCGCCGCCGCAGCCGCCGCGCCCGCCGCAGCTCCCGCTCCACGATCTCCTCGGCGATCGCCTCGGCCGCGCTCACCGGCCCACCCCGCCGCTCGTGCCACCCGTGCCGCTCGTGCCGCTCGTGCCGCCGCCGTTCAGCGACGCCGCCACCTCGTCGCGCAGCAGCGTCCAGATCCGGTGCCGCAGCTCGGCGAACTCCGGGTCCCGCTCGACCTCCATGCCGCGCGGGCGCGCGAACGGCACCTCCAGCTCGGCGGTGACCCGCCCCGGCCGGGCCGACATGACCAGCACCCGGTCGCCGAGCAGCAGCGCCTCCTCGATGGAATGCGTCACCATGACCACCGTCTTGCGCTCCCGCTCCCAGATCCGCAGCAGCTCCTCCTGCAGCAGCAGCCGGGTCTGCGCGTCCAGCGCGCCGAGCGGCTCGTCCATCAGCAGCACCGGCGAGCCGGTGGCGAACGCCCTGGCGATCGCGACCCGCTGGCGCATGCCGCCGGAGAGCTGGTGCGGGTAGGCGTCCTCGAACCCGGCCAGCCCGACCCGCTCCACCCAGCGGCGGGCCAGCGCGGTGCGCTCGCCGCGCGCCATGCCGGCCATCCGGGCCCCGAACGCCACGTTGTCCAGCACCCGCAGCCACGGGAACACGCCGTGCTCCTGGAACACGAACGCGGCGCCGTCCGCCTTCGCGACGGTGCCGGTGGTGGCCGTCTCCAGCCCGCCGAGGATGCGCAGCAGCGTCGACTTCCCGCAGCCGGACGGGCCGATCACGCAGGTGAACGACCCCTCGGCGACGGCGACCGTGGCGTCCCGCAGTGCCCAGATCGGCTCTCCCTTGGCGAAGAAGAGCTTCGAGACCCCCTCGGCCGCGAGCCGAGACCCGTGCGATCCCTCGGACGTCACCGGCGACGAACACCCCCTCCCGGCGTGTCCCGGCATTTCATCACGCACCGGACGATCCCGGCGAAAGGGGGATCTCGGCTCCGGCCGCGCGCGAACCTCCCCACCCACCGCCGCCGGCGAATAGGCTGCCGCCATGCGACCGGACGAGCACCTGGGCTGGCTGGCCGCCGAGCGCGCCGCGTTCGCCCGGGTCCTCCGGGACGGCGACCTGGCCGCCCCGGTGCCGGGCTGCCCGAGCTGGCACCTCGCCGAGCTGACCGCGCACCTTGGCGCCGTCCACCGATGGGCGCGGCAGGTGGTCGAGACCGGCGCCACGGCCTCGAACGACCACCCCGCACCCGCCGGCCGCACGGCGCTGGCCGACTGGTTCGACGAGGGCGGCGCGGCACTGGAACGCACCCTGCGCGGGATCGAACCGGACACGCCCTGCTGGACCATCGCACCGCCCGCCGTCGCCGCTTTCTGGATGCGCCGGCAGGCCCACGAGACGTCGCTGCACCGCTGGGACGCGCAGAGCTCCCAGGGCACCCCCGACCCGATCGACCCCGCGCTGGCCGCCGACGGCGTCGCCGAGGTCGCCGAGGCCATGTTCCCGAGGCAGGTTCGCCTGGGCCGCCAGCCGCCGCTCACCCGGAGCCTGCGCGTCGAGGTCCCCGACGCGGGCGCCTACACCGTCGCCGGCGACGGCACGGCGGCGCCGGGCCCGGACAGCCAACCGGCCGACGTGACGGTCACCGGCCCCGCCGAGGCGCTGCTGCTCCTGCTGTGGAAACGGACCACGCTCGACGACCCCCGGATCTCCGTCACCGGCTCGCCGGCCGCCGCGCACGCCGTCCTCGGCGCGCGGATCACCCCGTAGCTGACGGTCGCTCAACGATCTCCCCGTGCCCGGGCCGACGTCGCACGCTTACTGCTTGCATGACAAAAGCAGCTAGCACTAGCATCACGCTAGCGGAAGCGGCGATGGCCGTCGCTGCGAACCCCGGACGGCCCCGCTCCGCTCGCCAGCGATCGCCCCACGAAGGACGGTTACCCCCGCATGAGAACCGCAACGGCCCAGATACGCGACTTCCGGGCGGAGATCACCGACGCGCAGGTCGCCGATCTGCGCGACCGGCTGGCCCGCACCCGGTGGCCCGAGCCGGCGACGGTCGACGACTGGTCGCAGGGCATCCCGCTGAGCTACACCCGCGAGCTGTGCGAGTACTGGGCCACCGAGTACGACATGCGACGGCTGGCCGCCCGGCTGAACGCGTTCCCCCAGTTCCACGCCACCATCGGCGACCTGGGAATCCACTTCCTGCACGTGCGCTCCCCACACGAACGCGCCCGTCCGGTGGTCATGACGCACGGCTGGCCGGGTTCGGTCGTGGAGTTCCTGGACGTGATCGGCCCGCTGACCGACCCCGAGGCGCACGGCGCCTCGGCGGCCGACGCGTTCCATCTGGTGATCCCCGCACTGCCCGGCTTCGGGTTCAGCGACAAGCCGTCCCACCCCGGTACCGGGATCGAGCGGATCGCCGGCGCCTGGCACGAGCTGATGGTTCACCTCGGATACCCGCGCTACTACGCCCAGGGCGGTGACTGGGGCTCGGCGGTGACCACCGCGATGGCCGCCGGCGCCTTCGAGGGCCTGTTGGGCGTGCACCTGAACGTGGCACGGGCCTCCCCGGAGGCGCTCTCCCGGCTCGGCGAGCCGACCGAGCGGGAGCGCGAGATGCTGGCCAGGGCACGGCGGTTCTTCGCCGAGGAGAACGGCTACGCCGCCGAGCAGGCCACCCGCCCGCAGACGATCGGCTACTCGCTCGCCGACTCCCCGGCCGGCCAGCTCGCCTGGATCGTGGAGAAGTTCTACGCCTGGGCCGACTGCGACGGCCACCCGGAGAACGCCGTGTCGCGGGACAACCTGCTGGACAACGTCATGATGTACTGGCTGACGAACAGCGCCGCGTCATCGGCCCGGATGTACTGGGAGAACGCCCGGTACCTCACCACCCAGCCCGAATTGGTGCGGATCCCGGCCGCCTACACGCAGTTTCCCGAGGAGATCTTCGCGGTCAGCGAACGCTGGCTGCGGACGCAGTTCAGCGACCTGCGCTACTACCACGCCGCCGAGCGCGGCGGGCACTTCGCGGCCTTCGAGCAGCCCGAGATCTTCGCCCGTGAGGTTCGCGCCGGCATCGCCGCGCTGGCGAGCTGACGGCGTGTGGGGTCAGGGGCGCAGGCGGCGGACCGGGTGCAGGCCGCCCGCCTCGCACCGGCCCAGGTCGGACCACTTCCAGGTGATCGCGTAGTCCGGGAAGCCGACGCGGGTCCCCTCCTTCCGCCAGCCGGCACGCTCCTCGCGGCGCACCGCCCGGCGGGCGAGCGGGGACTCGCCGCAGATCGCCACCGCGTACACCGCGTCCGGACCCGGGTCGGGGTGTCGGTCGGGCAGCCAGTACTCGGCGCCCTTCGGCGGTTCGAGGCTCAGGCCGCACTCGCAGAGGCGGCTCGCGGGCTCGGCCGTCACCGCCGCCACCGGGTCGGTGAGAACGGGATCGGTGCCGGGGGCGCTGCGGTGCAGCCTGAACCGGGCCGAGCGCGGCGTCGGCGGTTCGGCCTCCACGTACACCGCGACGCCGCCGTGGATGTCGAGGAGATCACCGCTGGCCCGCAGCAGCGCGGTCACGTGGCCGCGGTTGACCGGGCCGTGCGGGTCCAGGTCGTCGGTCAGCCGGGAGCCCAGATAGAGGGCCTGGTCGGCGTTCTCGAGCACGGCGTGGACCCTGGTGCGAACCTCCGGAGCGGTCGCGGTCGGCAACCTGCTGACGGTGGCCAGGCCGGGCTGTCGCCCCTGCTCGGCCACGGCGCGCCGCCCCGGGCGGTCACCGGCACGGCACATCACCAGACGTCAGCCCTCCCACTGCGCGTCGCCACTTAATCCCGGATCCTCCAAACCCGGATTCCGGGTTCAGAGCTACCGTAACTGTAATCTTCGGGATCGAAAAGGGGCGCTCGAAGGCGGCACGTCGCCCGATCGAGTTGCCGCTATATCACAGTTGTGACGGCCGTCGTCGTTCCGCGCCCGCTTTGACTCCGTCCACGACGCGTGTCGTAGTCCAGAAATCCGTATCCTAAAACCGGGATAGGTGATACCCGGAGTCCGGGTTTCGGGTTACCGTTCTTCAGTCTCCAGGAAGGGGGCGCGGCCAGACGTCACATCTCAACTACTCTGTGTAGCTTTGCCCTGGTACATCCGCATGAAAGAGGTCTGATCGGTGGGTGCTACGGCCGTCAGGACGGCGAAGAGGCTCCTGCTCGGCAAGGAGATCAAGCACGCGATCGACCAGGCCGGGATCACGCAGGCGCAGGCGGCCGCCCTGATCAAGGTTCGGCCGCAGAAGATCACCGACGTGATCAACGGCCGGGCGGCGATCAGCTACGGCGACCTGATCACGCTGGCCCGCGAGCTGACGCTGGACCAGGGGCACACGGCCGCGCTGGTGAACCTGCACCAGGACAGCAACAAGCGGGGGTTCTGGTCGACCGGCCACAACCGCGCGTACCACGAGGACTTCCGGTTGATGGTCGACCTGGAGCGCTCGGCGGAGCTGCTGCGCTGCCTGGACAGCGAGATCGCGCCCGACCTGGTGCAGTGCGAGGCGTATATCCGTGCCCTGTTCGCGGCGCAGCGCGGCGGCGACGACGAGCTCTCGGTGGAGGACTGGGTGCAGGCGCGGCTGCAGCGCCAGGAGGCCCTGACCGGCGACGACCCGATCCAGTACCACGCGGTGCTCTCGGAGTCCTGCCTGTGGCGCGAGTACGGCGGCGTGACGGTCATGCGCGAGCAGCTCGACCACATGCACAAGCTGTCCAGGCGCCCGAACGTGCTCCTGCAGATCCTGCCGTTCAAGGAGCAGGCCAGCGGCACCCAGGTCGCGGCCAGGCCGTTCATCCTGGTCCGGGTGCCCTCGCCGGGCGCGGCCGGCCCGCTCGAGGTGGGCTACATCCAGGGCGAGAAGGAAATCCGCTACATCGACGACAAGAAGGCACTGGACGGATACGAGAAGGCGTGGCGCATCCTCACCTCGGCGGCGCTTCCCGCCGAGGACTCGCGGCGGTTCATCCGCTACATCGAGAACCGCAACTACAAGGACGGTACGTAGTGAGCGACTTCTACTCCCGCGAGATCGACACCACGAAGCCCAGCGCGGCGAGGCTGTACGACTACTATCTCGGCGGCACGCACAACTACCCCGTCGACCGTGCATTCGCCGAGCGAATCAGGGACATCTGCCCGTTCGCCTGGGACATGGCGCGGGACAACCGTGACTTCCTCCGCCGCGCCGTGCGGTTCGCCCTGGGGAACGGAATCCGGCAGTTCATCGACATCGGCTCCGGCGTGCCCACCGTGGGCAACGTGCACGAGGCCGCCCACCAGATCGCGCCCGAGACGCGCGTCGTCTACGTGGACAACGACACCGAGGCCGTCGTGACCTCGCAGGACATGCTCAGGGACTCCACGGTGGCCACCGCGATCCCCGGCGACCTGCGGCACCCCGACACCATCCTCGACCATCCCCGGACCGCGCGGCTCATCGACTTCGACCGGCCGGTCGGCCTGCTCATCGTGGCCGTTTTCCATTTCGTCAGCCCCCGTGACAATCCCCGCGCGCTGTTGCGTTCCTACCTGGATCGGCTCGCCCCGGGCAGCTACCTGGCGCTGTCCCACGCCGCGGTCGACGAGGCCACCCCGCTCGCCCGCGAGCAGTACCTGAACCTCGAACGGGAGTACGGCAGCACATCCAACCCCGTTTACGTCCGCCGCCGCGACGAGTTCACCGAGCTTTTCGACGGCCTGGACATCGTGGAACCCGGCGTCGTGTACGCCACCGACTGGCGAAACGTCCAGCCCGTCGACCCGCATTCTCCGGGACGGCCCTGCCTGTACGCCGCCGTCGGCAGAAAGCCATGAGAAAGGGAAGAGAATGAGCAACTCGACGCCGCCCGCCTTCCAGCGCCAGCAGTTCCGCAAGTCCAGCCGCAGCGGTCAGGACCCGCACCGGTGTGTCGAGGTGGCCCACGCGCGCGGCTGGGTCGCCATCCGGGACAGCAAGCGGCCGTGGGACTCGCGCGACGACCACCACCTGGTGTTCACCGCCGCGCAGTTCGCCGCGTTCCTGGACGGCGTGCGCCACGGGGAGCTCGCCTAACCGGTCGTGTGCGCGATGACCTCCAGGTGCTCCAGCCCGCGCAGGCCGTTGTTGATCATCGGGGTCGACGAGACGACCTCGAACCCGGTCACCCGGTCGGCGAGGCGTTCGAGCAGCGCGGTCATCTCCAGCCGGGCCAGGTGCATGCCCACACAGACGTGCTCGCCGCGACCGAAGGCGAGGTGGTCGGACGGGCGGCGGGTGATGTCGAACCGGGTGGGGTCCGGGTAGTGGCGCTCGTCGCGGTTGGCCGACCCGTAGAGCAGCGCGACCCGGCTGCCGGCCGGCAGCGCCACGCCGTCGATCTCGTGGTCCTCGGTGAGCACCCTGCTGAACTGCGGCACCGGCGACTCCAGGCGCAGCGACTCGTTGATCGCGTGCGGGATCAGCGTTCGGTCGGACCGCAGCAGCTCCCACTGGTCGGGATGGCGGGCGAACAGCGCGATCGTGTTGGTGATCGCCAGGATCGTGGTGTCCAGGCTGGGCGTGACATAGTCGAGCATCATCACCGGGCACTTGTCCCGGGGCAGCTCGCCGCGATCGGCCGCCTGGTAGAGGTGGGCGGCCCAGCCGTCCGGATCCAGGTTGCCGGGCACCGCGTCGTTGACCGCGAACGCGATGAACTCCTCGACCGAGGGCATGGCCTTGGCGAACCGGGCGTTGGCCGGCCCCTGGACGTCCCAGATCGCCGCCGCCCAGTCCAGCATCTTCGCCCGTCCCCGGTCGGGCAGCCCGACCAGGTCTGACACCACCGTCATCGGCAGGTGCTCGGCCAGCTCGGTGGCGGCGTCGAACCGGCCGCGCTCCACCAGCCGGGTGACGACCCGGTCGGCCTCGGCCTCGATCCTGGGGGCCACGTCGCGCATCCGGTCCTGGCGCAGCGGGCGTCCGAGCACCCCGCGCAGCATCGTGTGCTCGGGCGGGTCGCTGCACAGCGTGATGCCCTCGAGCTGGGCGTTCATCTCGGGGTCGACGAACACGCCTCGGGCCGAGGTGAACGTCTTCCAGTCCATCAGGGCCGTGCGCACCTGCTCGTAGCGGGGCAGGGCGTAGAGGTCGTAGCGGGGTAGGTGCACCACCGGGCCCTGCCCGCGCAGCCGCTCGTAGATCGGGTAGGGGTCGACCCGGGCCTCGTCGGTGTAGAGGTCGACGTCGCTGACCGGCACGTTCGCCATGGTGGCTCCGGTTCGAGGTTGGGTGGTCCGCCGCGCGTGACACAGCACAACACAGGTGACCGGCGCCCGCACTACGGCGCTCCCCACGGTCGGTCCCGCCGAGTGCTACCGAGGGTCGTGGTCGTCGTGGACGATCGAGAGGCGTTCGCCCGAAAATGGCCCGCCGGGCGCGTGACACTGCTGAGATGACGGTGGTGTCCGTGGTCCGCCTCGGGAGGTGGTCAACCTGTTCGGTCGTTGGCGGTCGCGGTACCCGTACCGGCCTGGCTCGCGGCCGAGCGACGCCACGGACGCCGCCGCCTTCGCCTGGCAGGTCCATCAGGCGCAGGAGGCGTTGACGAGCAAGGTCGACACGAAGGGGTCGATCCTTCTCGCCCTCGAAGGCGGCGCCCTGTTCGCGACGCTGTCGGCCAACAGCAAGGGCGCCGCGCTCGCCGGGCTCGTCGGATGGCGGCATGCGGCGGAACTCGGCGGAATCACCGCGCTGATCCTGTCGATGGTCGCCGCGGGCACCGCGGTGTTCCCGAGGTTGGGCAGCGTTCGACGGCAGCACGCGCAGCACCGGATGCACGTCGCGTACTTCGGCCATCTACGTCACTGGGAGCCGGCCGAGCTCCACCAGCGGTTGCGGGACCTGCGCCCGGAGGAGCGACTCGCATCGCTGGCCCACCAGCTCGTGCGGGTGGGGAAGCTGAACTGGGCGAAGTATCGGCTCGTCCAGGCCTCGCTCATGCTGGCGCTGGTCGGCGTGCTCGCCCTGAGCGCGGCGGCCTTCCTCGCCTAGGGCTGCTCCCTCCGGTACAACTGGTACAGCCGCTCGGTCTGTTCGTCGAGCTCGCGTTCGAGGTCGAGACGGGTGCGACGATCGTCCTCGGCGTACTCGTCGAGCGTGGCACGCCGCTTCCGCAGCCCGTCCTCCTTGCTCGCCTCCCCGACCAGGGACGTGATCTCCTCGCGGCGCCGGAGCTCCTCGTCGTAGAGCTTGACGTCGGATTCCGTCCGCCGCATGACCAGCCGGTCGTACGCGGTGGGGCCGCCCATCCATTTCGCCAGCACCGGCAGGCAGTCGACCACGACCAGCAGCAGCCGGAGTATCCAGTGCGCGACCGTCACGGGCGTGCTCGTGGCCGACAGCTTCCCGAGCGCATCGAGCTCCTCGAGGATGCCCACCGCCTGGGTGCGCGCGTCGTTCTGCTTCTTGTCGATCTCGGCCTGAACCTTGGCGCCGTAGCTGGTCGCCGCCTCGGTGACCTTGTTCTGAAGGTCGTTGATCCTGCCGTCGAGCCTGACGAGATCGGCCGGCCGCTGCTCCAGCCTCGTGTCACGGCGGTACTGCTCGGCGACCTCTCGGTTGTGCAGGCACTGAGGGCCTTCGCCGCGAACCCCGGTGGTGTCGGGCCTGGCGGTGCCCGCGCATTCGGCCCGAGTGGCGGCGTCGAGCTCCTCCCAGCGGTTCTTGTCCCGGTCGAGCGCCGCCGCGTCGTTGTCCCGGCGCGCGCGAAGATCGGCGAGCTCCGTACGCAGGGTGCTCGGCGAGTCGGGGAGGGCCAGGCGATGACTGGCGCACCGGTGATCGGCGACGGGCTCGTCGGTCGCCGGATTGCAGGTCTTCCACGTGCTCGCCTCGGCCGCGATCATCTCCTCCCGGGTCAGGGTCACCTGCCGTTCGATCGCCGGCCGGAACACCAGTATCACCATCGGCTCCGCGATCACGAACCCCAACAGCACCGAGAGCATCAGCCTCGGCAGCAGGGTCCTCGCCCGCCGCGAGCCGTGCGTGCTCGAGATGAGCCAGCTGTCGATCGTCAGGATGACCAGGCCCCAGGCGGGGGCGAACGCCACGGCGCCCAGCGCCGAGATCCAGCCCGTCGCCAGTTGGCTCGTCACGACCAGCATGGACACCGTGCTCAACGCCGCGGTCAGGCAGACGATCGCCCCCATCCTGGTGTAGCGCGGGCGGTCCAGCTTCACGCGGTCGAGTAGGTCTTCGTTGACGCCGATCAGGCGGCGTAGCCAGTAGGCGATCACGCGGATGTGCCGCTCAATCGGCATCGTCGGGCTCCTTCTGGTCGGGCGGGCTGGTCAGGTGCGGCGGGGTGAACACGTCGACGCCGGTCAGCTCGACGGTCAGGCCCGGCCAGGGGACGCCGCGGACCTTGAGGTCCGCGCGAACCCATGCGTGCACGTCCCCGCGCATCCGCGCGGTGTCGGTCAGGGAGTGCGTTCGGCCGAGCGTCTCGAGCCTCGGCCGTCCGCACAGGTGATCGCGCAGGCGTCCTTCCGCGTCCTCGGTTCCGTGGCGCACCACGGCCACGGGGTCGACTACCGTGCAGGCGAGCCTGATGCGCACGATGAAAGGGACGGCCTCCGCGGAGGGAACGGGGATGATCACCCGCACGGCCCGGCTCGCCGAGATGTCGACGACGCTGACGTGGGCGGCGCGCGCGAGGACACCGGATCGTTCACGGCGTCCGGGATCCGGCAGGCAATCGCCGCCCGCATGGAACACCAGCGCCTCGTGCGGCCCCGTTCGAGGCAGCCCGTCCGGGCGCCCGCCTCCGACCACGCGCAGGACCCGAAGCCAGCGGTTCATGGGCTCGATGCGGTGCCGGCGGATGATCGGGTACGGGCGGCCGGGGCCGTCCTTCGCGTCCGGCTCGGGTGGCGGGGGTGGCGGGGGTGGCGCCGGCTGCCCGGCGGGCGCCGGCCGTTCGGCGGGCGGCGGGGGCACACCGTGTGGGGCGGTCCGCGCTTCGGCCACCGCGTCGGACGACGATTGCAGCCATCTGGCGATGTCCTCCGCCTCGGGCTTTGCGCCGCCGGCGGCGAACCCGGCCAGGGCCTTGGCCACAGCGGCGGGGTCGACCAGCAACGGTGCCATCAGCCTGCCGACGAGGTCGGTGCGGTCGGGCCGGTCTCCCAGGAAGGAACCGATCGTGGACCGGTCATCGGTCCAGTTGCGGGCCGTGAGCGCGGCCCGCACGGACCGCCTGACCGATTCCTCCGCGTCCGGGGAGAGCCGACGGTCGGCGGCGTCGTCGAGCAGGCGGGCTAGCAGATCGAGCACGACGGCGCCGTCATCGCCCTCCGTCTGCAGGGTGCTGAACAACGCCCCGAAGGCATCCGCGTACGTGTCATCGCCGGGGCGCGGGCTGTCTGCGAGCAGCCGCCGCAGCTCGTGCACCGCCTCGGCCGGAAACCTCACGCCCAACTCGCCGCTCAGGGCGATTGCGGCCGTCTGCCGTTGGGGCGAGGTACCCCGCGCCCACCCACGTACTATGCGCAGTGCCGTCGACACGGACCGCTCGTCCAGACACAGGGCCCAGATCACAAACGCGGCCGTGGTCTGCGCGTTCCAGCCCGATCCCCCCTCCGACCACGGCTCGAGAAACTCCGTCTCGACCATCGTGGGATCGACCTTCGCCAGCCCGGACAGCCCGAACGCGACCGAGAGGTCGGCCCCGGCGTGCACGATCTCCCCGAGCCACGCCGAGACCCCCTCCCACACCGAACGGGGTTGACGAGCCCACAGCTCGGCCAGCACGTGGTCCCGGTACCTGGCGTCCGCGAACGTGGGAGTACCGCCGGGCCCGGTGACGACCAGGCTGTTCGGCTTGGCGGGCGCGGCGTGCTCGTCCACGTGCAGGTGAGTCCCGAGCGACTTCGCCCTGGTCCTGAAGTCCTCGCCGGTGACGTCCGCGCTGAACGCCAGCGCGGTCATCTCGACGACCTCCCACTGCGTGGGGTCGGTGCCGAACCAGGTCCGGACCACCTCGACGGCGGAACTGTCCAGGCGTCGCAGTGCGTGCGGCACGGACTCGCCCTCGGCGACGTGCGACGCGACCTTCACGAGCTCGGTCAGGGAACACTCGACCGGGAGCGCCTCGACGAGCTCGTCCACCGCGTGCTCGGCGCCGGCAAGGTACACCCGGACCACGTCCTGTCTCGGCGGTGGCCGCCACCGCACCGCGGTCACTATCTCGACCTCGGGGCTGATCGGCTCCTGGCGCGTCACCACCAGGAACGCGCCGGCCTCGCGGACCGCGTCACGCGCCTTGTGCCAGTCGAAGTCCGAAGGCGGCGCCGACTTGTCGTCCGCCTGGTCGACCACCAGGTAACCGTGGCCGGATTCGTAGCTGTGAGCGGCGATCTCCTGAATCGAGCTCGCGGGGGAAAGCACGGTCAGCGGCCCATCCGTCCGGCTACGTAGCAGGCTGATCGCCGCGGCGCGCTTCCCGAGCCCTCGCTTTCCCTGGAGAACAACTATGTGATCGACGCCAAGCGCTTGTGCGGCCTCGGGCTCGCACGGCCCCGGCACGTAGCGACCGGTCACCAGTTCGATGTCACGGTCATGCAGCAGCCCCGTCTCCCGGCGAGGCGATCCCTGCCGCACGCCGCTGCCTGCCCCGAAGACGCTGTCTTTGGCGTACACGGGGCCGTAGATTTGAACGATAGATCGGATACTGCGAGGCAGTTCGGAATCGGCCATTCTATTTCCACCCGATGCCGATGACCGAGTGCGATGCGTTCACCGTCCCAACGATGTTCTGGAACATCTTTGTCTCGGATGGAGACGATGGCGCTTTCGGCGTGCGGGCCTGCCCGTCGGAGCCTTGCCCGACGGGCAGATGGATCCACCCTTGGTCCGTGAAGTCCTTGACGGACACCTGGACCGCCTCAAATGGCGTGGTCATGAGCCCTCGCTCGCCGTGGACGACGACGTCGTTGTAGATCCGGTCACTGACGATGAGACCGAGATCCGCCTCGGTGCGGTCCTTCATGGCCTCGCGCAGGGGCGGCGCGTCGCGCAACCGAGCAGCGCAGATGACGGCATCGCCGGCGACGTGCGGCTCGTGAAGCACGGTCTCGCCATGATCGATCGCCACCCGGACCCGCAGCCGGTACGATTCCTTTACCCTGCGGTTCGCCTCGCCCAGCGCAATCACCAACTCACGCAGGACGAAGTCGGAGATTATCCAAGAAATCGCTACGTTCTTGTCCACGACCATGGTCAGGCTATCTCCGTCGGTGCGACGGTAGGCGCCGGCGATCGGGTATTGCGGGTCTCGCACCTTATCGATAGCCTTCTTGGTGACCTCGTCGAGGGTGCGGTCCAGGTGCACCTGCCGGTGTCTATCGCCGGCACTGGAACCGACGACGTCGAAGCTGATCACGGTGCGGGACAGGGCAAGCTCGCCCACAAGTTCTGTCCTTTCGGGGTGGTCACGACTGCGCTGAGGTTGATCAGGATGAAGGGCGACAGGCGCGGCAAAAACATCGTGTGGTGGGTTGTGCGAAGTTTTCCGATGGGAGTGCTCGGCGCACCCTGTCGGTGCAGGGCAGGACGAGCCTGCCGTAGCGGGTCTCGACGACCGACCGCTCACGCAGATCACGCAGCGACCGCTGCACCGACCCGACCGACGCGGCGGCCATCTGCGACAGCTCCTCCTGGTTCAGCGGGATGGTGACCGGATACCGGCCGTCCAACCGGGCGAAGAACTCGCCGACGTGCACAAGCACCCGCAGCACCCGGGTGTCGACGTCGTGGGCCAGCAACGCCATGTGATGGGTCTCGGACGTGCGCAGCCGCACGGAGACCTGCCGGACCACCTCGAACGCCACCCTCGGGAACTCCCCGAGGTAGCCCAGGAACTGGCTCCGCGCGATCTTGACTCCGGACAGCGGGCCACCCGCCACCACCGACGCCGACCGTGGTCGATCATCGATGCAGGCCATTTCGCCCAGCAGCGCCCCCGGCCCACAGACGCCCAGCAGTCGGACGCTACCGGCCGAAGTGTGGCTCATGATCTTCACGAAGCCGGTGCGCAGGACGATGACGCAGTCGCCCTCCTCGCCCTGGCGTATAAGCTGACGACCCTTCCGGTACATCACCCCGCGCCCCAGTGGCTCCAGAGCGCCCAGCGCCGGTACCGACAGGTTGAAGTTTCCCCCACTGTCCATGGAGTTCCCCCATGTGTGTTCTTTGATATCGGTCGCAACGACCGTGGGTGCGCACAAGCGACAACGGGAATCGATTGCAGCGGCAAGTGGTACAGGCGCCAAGCCGAACGGGGGGTCTCAGAACCTTGTAGGAGCGCACTCCGCACCGGTGTGCATGATGCGGCACGCCGCGGGAAACTAGTGCGCTGGCGGGCGCGAGCGGGCGCGGGCGCGAGCTAAGCGGAGAACGTCGCTGGTGAGGGAGCGCAGGACGCGCAGGCGGTGCGCGCGGGTGCCACGGACGTCGTCTATGGGAGCGGCGGTGGCGAGTACGGGCTCCAAGGCGCGAGCGATCGCGGCGTCGTCGCAGGCGGTTCCGACCAGGGCGGACGCGGCGTCGGGGACCAGGAGCGGCGTCGGGGCCACGGCGCCGATCGCGACGGCGGCGTCCACGCAGGTGTCCTCGGAGAACGCCAGCCGGGCGGCGACGCCGACCACCGCGAGGTCCATCCAGCGCCGGTAGGTGAACCGCCGGTACGCCGAGCCACCGCGGCCCGCCGGGAAAAGGACGGACACCAGGATCTCGTCGGGGGTCATGACGTTGCGGCCGGGGCCGGTGAAGAAGTCGCGGACGGCGACCTCCCGGGTGCCGCGCGCGGAGTGCAGCTCGGCCACGGCGTCGAGCACGAGCAGGCCGCACAGGGTGTCGCCGGCCGGGGACGATCGGCACAGGTTCCCGCCGAGGGTGGCCCGCTCGCGGGTCTGCGCGCCGCCGACCACCCGGGCGCCGTCCAGGACCGCGTCCAGCGCCGGGTCGACGCGGGCGCCGAGGTCGGCCAGCGTGGTCGCGGCGCCGATCCGTATCCCGTCGTTGTTGGCGTGCACCCCGCGCAACTCCGCGATGTGCTTGACGTCGACCAGGACGGACGGGGCGAGCGCGCCGGCCGCCCGCAGCGGCACCAGGTCAGTGCCCCCGGCCAGCGCGCACGCCCCCGGCTCGGCCATGTCCGCGATCAGCGCGGCCACCGTGCCCGGCCTCCGGTACTCGAACTCCGCCGCTACGGCAGCCATCTCTCGCGCCCTCGGTCAGTGCAGGTAGGACGCGCCGGTGGCGTCGATCGTGGAGCCGGTGGAGTAGCGGGCGCGGCCGGTGGACAGGAACAGGATCAGCTCGGAGATGTCCTTCGGGGTGCCGAACTCGCCCATCGGGATCTCGGTCAGAAAGCGGGCGTCGCCGCCGTGGCTGTCGATCTGGGTGCGGGCCTGGTCGGTCTCGATGATGCCGCCGCAGATCAGGTACGCGAGAATGTCGTCCTTCGCGAAGCCGCGCGCGATGCCCCTGATCAGGGAGTTCAGCCCACCCTTGGCGGCGCCGTCCTGGAGGTAGTCGGGGTAGTCGCCGCGCACGGCGATGCGGCCGGTGATACCGATGATCACGCCCTGGGTGGCGCGCGCCTGGAAGTGGTGGATGGCGAACCGGGACAGGTGCGCGGGCGCTACCAGGTTCACCCGCAGCGCCTCGGTCCAGTGGTTGTCCCAGTCCTCGGTGGGGGCGTCCAGGTCGATGGGCTCGCGGACCGAGGCGTTGTTGACCAGGACGTCGATGCCGCCCTTCCAGGCCACCGCCTCGTCCCACAGGCGGGAGACGTCGTGCACGTCGGCGAGGTCGGCCTTGGTCGCGGCGGCGCGGTCGGCGCCCAGCTCGGCGACCAGCTCGTCGGAGCGGGCGGAGCTGGCGCGGTAGTTGAAGAACACGTTCGCGCCGGCGGCCACGAAGTCGCGGACGGTGACCTCGCCTATCCCCCGCGAGCCGCCGGTGACCAGGACGTTCTTGCCTTCCAGTTCGGGGTAGTGCACGCTTCAGGCTCCTTTGCCGGTCAGTTGGGGTTCGAGGTCCGCGGCGTCCGGGCCGCCGCGCGCGAGCAGGTCCGCGTAGGCGTCCATCAGCCGTGTGGTCGCCGGCCCGGCGGTGCCGTCGCCGACCTGTCGCCCGTCGATGGAGCTGACGAACGCGACGCCGGTCCCGGTGCCGACGATGAACACCTCGGACGCGGTGAACAGGTCGTACGGGGCCATCACCCGCTGCTCGACGCGCAGCCCCGGGCCGGCCGCGCCGCCGGAGACCAGGCGCATGACCGTCTCGCGGGTGATGCCGGCCAGGATGCCGTTCGCCGGCGGGGTGGAGAGCACGTCGCCGTGCCGGACGAAGATGTTCGCCACCGGGAGTTCGGCCACGTTGCCGTCGATGTCCAGCAGGATCGCGTCGTCCGCGCCGGCGCCGATGGCCTCCAGCTTGGCGACTATGTGGTTGAGGTAGTTGTTCGACTTGACCCTCGGCTCCAGGCAGATCGGCGGGATGCGGCGGGTGGACGCGATCGCCAGCTTCACCCCGACGTCGCGCGGGCGGGCCGCCGCCGAGGCGCCCTGCACGGAGATGACCAGCTTCGGGTTCACCGCCTTGCGCGGGTCGGAGACGGGGTAGCCCTCGCCGCGGCTGACCACCACCCGCACGTAGCCGTCGGCCAGCCCGTTGCGCTCCAGCAGCTCGGTGATCAGCGCCGCGATCCGGTCCCGGTCGCACGGCGGGGTGATCCGCAGGTACTGGCAGGACGCCCACAGCCGGTCCAGGTGCGGGCGCAGCGCGAACGGCCGCCCGCCCCGGCAGACGATCGACTCGAACACCCCGTCGCCGTAGAGGAAGCTGTGGTCGAAGATCGACACCGAGGCGGTGGCGGCGGGCACGAACTCGCCGTCCACGCAGGCGTAACCGCGTTTGTAGTCGGCCACTTCGGACGCCCTGTCAGGCATGTCGGAAACTCTCCTTTGGTCTTCGCAAGGTCTGGTCATGTCCTGGTCTCGCCGGCGGCGTCGACCACCAGCAGGCCGTCGTCGAGGCGCTCGCCGGTGGCGAACCGGCCGTGGTGGAACGGGCGCAGGCGGCGGTCCAGCACGCCGGTGTTGAGGTACTCCGCGATCAGCGGGCCGGTGCCGACGGAGACCATGTAGCCCTCGCCGCCCCAACCGCAGTCCAGGTAGAAGTTCGGCCGCTCCTCGGTCTGCCCGACCAGGCCGGCGCCGTCCGGGGTCATGTCGATCAGGCCGGCCCAGGCGCGCAGGATGTTGACGCCGCGCAGTGCGGGGAACAGGCGGGCCAGCACGGCGGCGGACTGGCGGAGCGCCGCGTAGCTGGTGGCCAGGCGGGGGGCGCCGACGTGGCCGGTGGGCTCGGCGCCGCCGACGAACTCGCCCCGGGAGGTCTGCATGATGTATGCCTGGTCTTCGATGACGGAGACGATCGGGTCCAGGTAGGCCCGGTAGGGCTCGGTCACGAACATCTCCAGGGCCAGCTTGCGCAGCGGCAGCCGGACGCCGGCCATGGCCGCGACCTCGGCGGATCCGGAGCCGGCGCAGTTGATCACGATGTCGGCGGCGATCGAGCCCCGGTCGGTGAGGATGCGGTTGACCCGGTTGCCGCTGACGGACAGGCCGGTCACCGGGGTCTCGGTGTGGATCGCGACGCCGAGGCGGTCGGCGGCGCGGGCGTAGGCCCAGACCAGGGCGTCGTGGCGGGAGATCCCGGCCGTCGGGTCGTGGACGCCGGCGAGCATGCCGGTGGTGTCCAGGGGTGGGACCGCTTTGGCCAACTCCGCGGCGGTGACCATGCGGGTGGGGATGCCGAGGGAGTTCTGCATGGCCACCGCGTCGCGGGCCACCGCGACGGAGCGTTCGTCGCGGATGCAGAGGTACGAGCCGCGCTGGGTGAGCATGACGTTGTAGTCCAGCTCGACGGAGATCTGGCTCCAGATCTGGCGGCAGTACCAGACCAGCTCGGCCCAGGCGGGTTGCTGCCACGAGCTGCGGATCAGCGACAGGTTGCGGCCGCTGGCGCCGGCGCCGAGGTAGGAGCGCTCGAACACGGCCACGTCGGTGCGGCCGGACTTCGCGAGGTTGTAGGCCAGCGAGAGTCCGTGCACGCCGCCGCCGATGATCACGATCTCGTGGTTGCGCAGGGCTTTCGCGCCGGGGATGACCTTACTGAGCATTGGCGTCTCCCAGGCAGGCGAGGATGCCCAGGCGGATCGGGTGCGCGGGCGGGCGCATCGTCGGGCGGCGCAGCGACTCGACGTCGACGCCGGTCTTGTCCGCGAGGCGGGCCAGGATGGTGTCCATGCACGATTTGCCCTGGCAGGGGCCCATGAACGCCGCTGTGTAGCGTTTCAGCGTCTCGGCGTCGGTGAAGCCTTCGGCGACGGCCCGGTCCAGGTCGTGCTCGGTGATGTCCAGGCACAGGCAGAGCATCGTCTTGTCAGGCACGGGCGGCCCACTCCCCGGCGGCCCACTCCCCGGCGGCCCACTCCCCGGCGGCACGGCCCTCGGCGAGCGCGGCGGCGCGGTCCATGGTGCCGACCACGGCGCCGACGCCGTGCAGCACGGGCATCGGGCCGCCGCCTTGCTGGCCGGGGTCGATGCGGGCGGCTCGGGAGCCGTGTACGACGTCGTCGCCGGTGCTGGTCGCCACGTAGCGGAGCTCGTCGGCGCGCTGCCAGCCGCCGCTCATGCCGATCACCGTGCAGCCGATGGAACGCCAGGCGCCGCCGGTGTCGACCACGGCGGCGGTGACCCGGCGCCGGCCCCGTATCCGGACCACCCGTGAGCCGGTCAGGACCTCGGTGGACGGGGGCAGCTCCGCGTCCGGCCGGCGGGTTCCGCGCGGACGGGTGTCGACGATGGCGCGGACGGTCACGCCGGCGCGGGCCAGGTCGTCGGCGCAGTGGTAGGCGGAGTCGTCGTCGGTCACGAGCACGGCGGCCGCTCCGGCGAGAGCCCGGTCCTCCAGCGCCAGGCGGTGCAGCGCGGTGGCCAGCAGCACGCCGGGGCGGTCGTTGCCGGGGAACGCGACGGCGCGCTGGTAGGCGCCGGTGGCGAGCACGGACGCCGGGGCGGTCACCTCGACGGCCGCGTCGCCGGCGTCCACCACGTACCTGTCGTCGAACCCGGCCACGACCGTCGCGGGCGCGAGCACCGTGACGTCCGCCGACGCCCGTACGAACTCCAGCTCGTCGGCGCCGACGGTCGAGCCTTGATCACCGAGCACCGCCGAGGCCGAACCGCCCAGCCGCGCCCGCCGGCCCACCAGCACTACCTTCAGCCCTGCCCGCGCCGCCGAGGCCGCCGCCGCCAGACCCGCCGGCCCGGCGCCGACCACCAGCAGGTCCGCGCTCAGCCGCCGGGCCGGCGGCACCTCGAACGGCGCCGGCACCTCGGTGTCCGCCGCGAGCGACCGCAGCCGGCCCTCCCACAGCCGCCAGGCCAGGTTCTGCCGCTTGAACCACCGGTACTGGAACCCGACCGGGAACAGCTTCCCGACCAGGTTCAACGCCCGGTACGGGTCGAACCGCCGCCGGGTCGCGCCCTCGGTCTGCACCCGCATCCCGTCCGCCGCCGCCACCATGCACGACCGCACGTGCGGCACCCCGTCCACCCGCAGCAGGCAGTTCGGGCAGTGCCCGTGCGCGCAGTAGACGCCGCGCGGGCGGCGGTACTTCGGGCTCCGGGTCAGCACGTCGTGGCCGCCCGCGAGCAGCGCCCCGGCCACCGACTGGCCCTCGCTGGCGGGCACCTTCCGGCCGTCGAAGGAGAACGTCACGCTCACCGCCGCGCACCCCTGCGCTCGATGTCCAGCTCCTCCCGGGCGGCGCGGGTGGCCTCGACGTCGACGACACCGGCATCGTTCACTACCACGCCGTACGCCCGCGCCGCCTTCTCCACGCTCAACAACCCGGCGGCCACGTCCGCCGCCACCCGCTCGGGCTCGCGGTCCAGCGGGTCTCCGTACCCACCCCCGCCGGACAGCCAGGTGCTCACCCGGTCGCCGTGGCGCAGCTGGTAGGTCCCCTTGGACCCGAGCACGACCGGCTCGGCCGAACCGTCGGCGGAGTGCAGCACCGTCCGCCCCACCTCGCCGGGCTGGCCGCCCAGGATGCCCGGCGGGGCGAACCGCTGCCGGTCGGTGAGGTTGGAGAACGTCATGTTCTCGCCGAGCATGGTGACGTCCTTGCGGATGCCGTGCCCGCCCCGGTTGCGCCCGGCGCCGGCCGAGTCCGGGATCAGCTCCAGCCGCTCCACCCGCACCGGGTAGGCGTTCTCGTTGACCTCCACCGGGATGCCGTCGATGTTGAACGCGCTCGGGGTGGCCTCCATGCCGTCGGAGTGCGCCCGGCCGCCGAACCCGCCGATCACGATGTCGTAGTGCACGAACGGGCGGCCGGTGCGCGGGTCGTGACCGCCCAGGTTCGGGTTCGCCCAGTGCGAGCTGGGCGCGATCACCCGCTCCGGCATGACCTCGGCGAACGCCTGCATGAGCACGTCCACGAAGCGCTGCTGCATGATCGCCCGCGCGCCGACGCCGACCGGCGGCTGGGCGTTGACCACCGAGCCGGGCTCGGCCACGAACGTGATCGGCCGCAGGCAGCCGCCGTTCTGCGGCACCGAACCGCCGCTGGTGACGCACTTGACGGTGTAGTAGCAGAACGCGCGGACGTAGGTGAGCACGGCGTTGATGCCGGACGCGGTCTGCGGGCTGGAGCCGGTGAAGTCGATGGTCACCGAGTCGCCGTCCACGGTGACCGCCACCTCGATGCGCAGCGGGTCGGTGCCCGGTCCGTAGTCGTCGAAGTGGTCGACGGCGCGGTAGGTGCCGTCGGGCATGGTGGCGAGCGCGGCGCGGGTCGCGGCCTCGGAGCGGTCCAGCACCTCGTCGCAGGCCTCGTCGTAGCGGGCCATGCCGTACTTGCCGATCAGCTGGGCCAGCCGCTGCTCGACGATCCGGTTGCAGTTGCGCATCGCCATCAGGTCGCCGAGCAGCTTGTCCGGGATCCTGACGTTCGCCTCGATGATCCGCAGTACCTCGTGGTTGGGCTCACCGGCGCTCCAGACCCGGGTTGGCCACAGCCGCAGGCCCTCCTGGAACTGGTCGTTGATGTCCTCGACCTGCTGCGACCCGGGCGCGGCGCCGCCGACGTCGATCATGTGCGTGCAGTTGACGGCGTAGCCGACGATCATGTCGTCGACGAAGCACGGGGTGAGCATGAAGAAGTCCGGCAGGTGGCCCGAGCCCATCCACGGGTCGTTGAGCACCAGGCAGTCGCCGGGGCGCAGCTCGTCGGCTTGGTAGAAGCGCAGGAAGTTCTCCACGGCGGAGGGCATCGAGCCGAGGTGGCCGGGGCTGAAGTCGCCTTGGACGATCATCCGGCCGTGCCTGTCGAACAGGCCGACGGAGAAGTCCCGGCCCTCCCGGACGGCCTCGGAGTACGCGGTGCGGCGCAGCACCACACCGGCGTCGTTGGTCAGCGCGACCATGGCGCGCCACATCACACCCAGCGTGAGCGGGTCCATGATCAGTTCTCTCCTTCGACGGCGGCGATCTGAGCCAGGACGTTGGAGCGGTCGTCGACGGTCGCGGTGTCCCCGGGCAGCAGCAAGATCGCGCACTGGCCGTCCTCGATGACCGCCGGCCCGGCCAGCGACGTGCCGGCCGGCAGCTCTTCGCGCCGGTACACCGCCGTGTCGACGTAACCACCGCTCTCCGGGAAGTACACCTGCCTGGTGACCGTCGCGGGCCCGTCGGAACCGGCCGCCGTGTTGCGCGGGAGCTCGAACGCGGCCGGCTCCACCCGCCCGACCACCTTGATCGACACGAGCTGCGCCCGCGCGTCCGGATAGCTGTAGCCGTACCTCCCGGCGTAGTCGGACTCGAACCGCTCCCGCAGCGCAACCGCCAGCGCGGCCGGGTCGGAGACGGCGTCGCGCGGCACCTCCACCTCGACCACGTGCCCCTGCCCGGTGTACTGCATGTCCGCGAGATAGTCGGTGGACCGCGCCGCGCCGGGCGCCACGTTGTCCAGCAGCTTGCCGACCTCGGCGTCCAGCTCGGCCAGCTCGGCGCGCAGCCGGGCCGCGCCGCCCTGGTCCAGCGCCGCCACGAACGTCCGAGCCAAATCCACCCGGGGCGCGGCCTGCAACAACCCCACGGCCGACGCGATGCCCGCCGCCGCCGGGAACAGCACCTCGCCGATGCCCAGGTTGCGCGCCAGCCGGGCGGCGTGCGTGGGCCCGGCGCCGCCGAACGCGACCAACGTCAGGTCCCTCGGATCACGCCCGCGCTCGATGGACACCGCCCGGATGGCGTGCTCCATGTTGTTCGTGACCGCCTCGTGGATGCCCCACGCGCCACCGGCGGTGTCCAGCCCGAGCGGCTCGCCGACCTGCTCCCCGATCGCGGCCGCCGCGCCGTCGCGGTCCAGGCTCATCCGCCCGCCCAGGAAGTAGTCCGGGTTCAAATACCCGAGCACCAGGTTCGCGTCCGTGACCGTCGGCCTGGTACCGCCGGATCCGTAACAGACCGGCCCGGGGTCCGCGCCCGCGCTCTCCGGCCCGACCTCGATGATCCCCAGCCCGGTGCGGGCGATGCTGCCGCCACCGGCGCCGATCTCGATCAGGTCCACCGACGGCGTGACCACCGGCAGCCCGGTGCCCACCCGCATCAGCGTCTGGTCCACCTCGAAGACGCGCTCCATCCGGGGCTCGCCGCCCTCGATCAGACAGGCCTTCGCCGTCGTCCCGCCCATGTCGAACGCGACGAGATCCCCCCGCCCGTGCTCGCGCCCGAGCCAGGCGGCCATCGACACCCCTGCCGCCGGCCCGGACTCCAGCGCCCGGATCGGCAGCGCGACCACCTCGGCCGGCGTGGACAGCCCGCCGTTGCCCTGGTTGATGAACATCTGCCCGGTGAACCCGCGCTCACCCAGCGCCCGCCCCAGCGCGTCCAGGTACCGCCGGAACGCCGGCTGGATGTACGCGTTCACGACCGTCGTGCTGGCCCGCTCGTACTCGCCGATGATCGGCGCCACCTCGTGGGACAGCGACAACGTCGCCTCCGGCAGCGCCTGGGCGACCAGCTTGCCCACCCGCACCTCATGGTCGCCCGCCGCGTAGGAGTGCAGCAGCGACACCGCGACCGCCTCCACCCCGGCGGCGCGCAGCTCGGCCAGCGCGGCCCGCAGCCCGTCCTCGTCCAGCTCGCGCACCACCGTGCCGTCGTGGGCCAGCCGCTCACGCACCGCCAGCACCCGGTGCCGTGGGGTGAGCGGCTCGTGCTTGTCGAACCACAGGTCGTACGTGCTGTACCTGGCCGGCCGCTGCATGATCAGCAGGTCCCGGAAGCCCTCGGTGACGAGCAGCGCGGTGCTCGCGCCCTTGCGCTCGATCACGGTGTTCGCGCCGATCGTGGTGCCGTGCACGACCTGGCCGACCTCGTCCATGCTCGCGCCGACGCGGGCGAGCAGGTCGTCGATCCCGGCCAGCGCGCCGACCGACGGGTCCGGGGCGGTGGACAACCGCTTCCACACGTGCAGCTCGCCGGTCTGGCCGTCGTGCAGCGCGAAGTCGGTGAACGTGCCGCCGATGTCGAACCCGATCCGGTACCGCTTCCCTTGACTCGGTGTCTTCTTCAAGTTCGGGTTATTCATCGAGACCGCCTCCGGCGGTCAGGCGCCGTTTCATCAATCGGCGAGGTCATGTCGGTCCGGCGCAGTCCGGCGCTCGGGCGGACCTCCGGCCCGCCGTCGCTAACCGGACTTATGAATAACCCTCTCAACGAGCACTACCTTTCTCTAAGTGATCAAGAAAAGCCGCGACCCGGATCGGGTCCAGCGGCAGCGCGCCCGGCAGGGCGCCGAGGATGTCCCGCAGGGCGGCCCCCACCGCCGCCGCCGGGACGATCACCGGCGCCTCCCCGACGCCCTTGGCGCCGTGCGGGCCGCTGGGTCCGGGGTGGCCGGGCAGGAACACGGTCTCGATGTCGCGGGGGATGTCCGCGACGGTGGGCAGCCGGTAGTCGACGAGGTCGGCGTTGCGGACGGTGCCGTCGGCGGCGACGTCGAGGACCTCGCTCAGGGCGTACCCGAGGCCCTGCACGACGCCGCCCTCGACCTGGCCGCGCGCGCCCTCGGGGTTGAGGACGGTGCCGATGTCGTGCACGGCCAGGTAGCGGAGGACCTCGATGCGGCCGGTCTCCGGGTCCAGCTCGATCTCGGCGGCGTGGCAGTGGAACGTGGCCTCGTTGAACACGTCGAAGCGCATGCCGTCCAGGGTTGATCCGGCGAGTGGGGCGCGGGCGGCCTTGAACCGGCCGCTGCCGACGAGGGGGCCGGTGCGGTTCAGGGCGCCGGTCGCGATTTCGGCGAGCGGGATCGCGGAGTCCGGCAGCCCGCGAACTTCGACCCGGCCGTCGGTGAGGATCAGGTCGTCGGGGGCGGCCTCCAGGCGTTCGGCGGCCTCTTCGCGCAGTTGGCGAGCTACCTCGCGGGCGGCGGAGACGGCGGCGTTGCCGATCCCGTACAGGGTGCGGCTGCCCTTGGATCCGGCGTCGTACGGCGCGTCGGTGCCGCCGGAGCGGACCGTGACCTGGGACAACGGGATGCCCAGCTCGTCGGCGACCACGGCGGCCACCCCGACGACGACCGCGCCGGTGCCGATCTCCGTGCCCCCGGTGGCCACCGTCGCGGTGCCGTCCTCGTTCATCGTCACCGTCGCACTGGCCGGCGAACCGCTGGTCACCCACCACGCGCAGGCCAGTCCGTAACCCCGTCGCCGCCCCTCGGGCAGCGGCGGCGCGTCGGAGCGCCACCGCGCGAGTCGGGTGGAGGCGATGTCCAGGCACTCGGCGATGCTCACGTCCGGGATGAGCTCGCCGTTCGGGCCGCGGTCACCGCTGCGCAGCAGGTTGCGTCGCCGGACCTCGACCGGGTCCAGCCCGACCGCGGCGGCGATCTCGTCCATGTGCGCCTCGACGGCGTAGACCAGCTGCGGGCCGGACGGACCGCGGAACGAGCCGGTCGGGCAGGTGTTGGTGGCCACGGCGGCGGCGGAGAGGTCCACGGCGTCGATCCGGTACGGACCGGTGCCGAGCAGCGCGGCGATGGACGCGATCGTCGGGGTGTCGAACGCGTACGCGCCGGAGTCCAGGTACACGGTCGCGCGCCTGGCCAGCAGACGGCCGTCGGCGTCGACGGCGCTGGTCAGCTCGACCATCGAGTTCTCCCGGGGGTTGCCGGCGCGCAGGTCCTCCTCCCGCGAACAGACCACCCGCACCGGGCGCCCGGTGGCCAGCGCCGCCACCGCCGCCAGCGGGGCCAGGCCGAGGTGCAGCTTGCCGCCGAACCCGCCGCCGAGCGCGGGCACCCGGACGGTGATCTCGGACATCGGCCGGTCCAGCAGCGCGGCCAGGCCCTTGCGGACGGTGAACGGGTCCTGGGACGTGGTGGTGACGACCAGGCCGCCGTCCGGGTCCAGCTCGGCCAGGGTGGCGCGGGGTTCGAGGTAGGCCTGGTGCACGCGGTGCGACTCGATGCGGGTGGTCACCGTGAACGCGGCGTCTCGCAGGGAGGCGTCGACGTCACCTCGGCGGATCCGCGACGGCGGCAGCGGGTTCGGCTGGCCGGCGTGCACCTGCCAGGCGTCCGCGCGCAGCGCGTCGGTCAGGGTCACGGCGGCCGGCAGCGGCACGAGGTCCAGCCCGACCAGCGCCGCCGCCCGGTCCGCGTTCGCCTTGCCCTCGGCCACCACCAGCGCGACCGGCTCGCCGGCGAACCGCGTCACCTCGCGGGCCAGCACGGGCTGGTCGTGCAGCACGCCGCCCCACCGGCGGTCCGGCAGGTCGTCGGCGGTCAGCACGCGCACCACCCCGGGCGCGCTCAGAGCGGCCACCGTGTCCACCGACCGGATCCGGGCGGACGCCAGCGGCGAGCGGACCACGGCGCAGTGCAACAGGCCGTCCGGGCGGATGTCCTCGGTGTAGCGGGCGCGGCCGGTCGCCTTGGCCACGGCGTCCGGACGGTTCAACTCCGTACCCAGCACGCCGGTCACGGGGTTCCCTCCCCGACCCGGCGCGCCGCGGCGGTAACCGCCCTCATGATCGGCAGGTAGCCCGTGCAGCGGCACAGGTTGCCGGCCAGCGCCGTCTCGATCTCCGCGCGGTCCGGGGCGCCTCCGGTACGCGACGCCACCAGCGCGGCCGCCATCACCAGCATCCCGGGCGTGCAGATGCCGCACTGCACGGCGCCGGCGGCCGCCAGCTCCTCGGCCAGCACCCGCCCGGCGCCGCCCTCGGACACCCCCTCGGCCGTCCGGACCTCGCCGCCGTCGCACTCCGCCGCGAACACCAGGCACGAGTTCACCGGCCGCCCGTCCAACAGCACCGTGCACGCCCCGCAGTCGCCGGTGCCGCAGCCGAGCTTGGTCCCGGTCAGCCGCAGCTCCTCGCGCAGCACGTCGATCAGCAACCGGTCGCCGGCCTCGACCTCCCGATCGGCCCCGTTGCACCGGAAACGAGTCAGCTCAGCCAACGCGCTGCCCCGTCCGCTGGTCGAACAACATCCCGTGCGCCTCGTCGAACCCGAACCACACCTCGTCGCCGTCCGCGATCGGCGTCCCGTCGTGCGGCAGCGTCGCCATCACCGGCGGATGGTCGCCGATGTCCAACTGCGCGCGCACCCACCCGCCGCCGAAGATCGCCGCGATCACCCTGGCCCGCGCGAAACACCGACCGTCCGCCTCCGCCCGCACCGCCACGTGCTCCGGCCGAACCCCGCACCGAACCGTCTCACCGTCCGCCAACGAACCCTTCGCCGGCAGGCTGAACCGCATCTCCCCCGGCCCGGCCAGCTCCACCCCGCCGCCGTCAGAACCGCCGACCACCCGAACCGAGAACTCGTTCAGGTTCCCCAGCAACCGGGCCACCTCCAGCGACGCCGGCGCCCGATACACCTCCGCCGGTGCATCCACCTGCAACACCCGCCCAGCGCCCATGGCCGCGATCCGGGTGGACATGGTGAACGCCTCGTCCTGGTCGTGCGTCACGAACACCGTGGTGATCCCCAGCTCGCGCTGCAGCCGCCGCACCTCCAGCCCCAACTGCTCGCGCAGCCGCCGGTCCAGCGCGCCGAACGGCTCGTCCAGCAGCAGCAACCGGGGCCGGAACACCAGCGCCCGGGCCAGCGCCACCCGCTGCTGCTGCCCGCCGGACAGCTCCCCGGGATGCCGCTCGCCCATCCCGCCCAGCTCGACCACGTCCAACATCTCGCCGACCCGCCGCGCGCACTCGCCCCCGTCGACCTTGCGCATCCGCAGCGGGAACGCCACGTTCTGCGCCACCGTCAGATGCGGGAACAACGCATAGTTCTGGAACACCACCCCGACGTCCCGCCGCTCGGTCGGCAGCGCCGTCACGTCCCGCCCGCCGATGTGCACCGACCCGAGCCCCGGCCGCTCCAACCCGCCGATCAGCCGCAACAACGTCGACTTCCCGGAGCCACTCGGCCCGAGCAGCGTCAGGAACTCGCCGTGCTCCACCGCCAGGTCGATCTCGTGCAGCACGTCGACACCGCCGTACCCATGGCTGATGCCGCTCAACCGGACGTCCCCGGTGGCCGCCTCCGGCCGCCCCTCGCGCCCGCGCACGTCCTGATGGGTCATCGTCACCGGCTACCTCCAGATGCCGAGCGCCTGACCGCCCGCACGGCAAGCGCGCCGCCGCCGATGAGCACCAGCGCGGCGAGAATCAACGTGGACAGCGCCGCCACCGTGGGCCGCAGGTCCTGCTGCACGAACTGGTAGATCTTCACCGGCAGCGTCGGCTCGATGACCTGCAGGAACAACGAGATGACCGCCTCGTCCCACGACGTGATGAACGCGATCACCGCCGCCCCCGCCACCGACGGCAGCACCAGCGGCAACGTGACCCGGCAGAACGCGGTCACCCGCCCGGCACCCAGGCTGCGCGCCGCCTCCTCCAGCGACGAACCGACCTGCTGCAGCGCGGCCGTACAGATCAACACGGTGAACGGCAGCGCCAGCACCGCATGCGCCAGCCCGTACCCCAGCACCGTGCCCGCGATCCCGAGCTGCCCCTCCAGGTCGTACAACCCCGCCGCGATCAGCACCACCGGCACGATCATCGGCAGCATGAACAGCCCGCGCAGCGCCCGAGCCCCGCGCGGCCGCGCCCTGGTCATCCCCAACGCGGCGAGCAGGCCCGCCACCGTGGCCAGCACCGTCGCCAGCACCGCCACCTGGAAGCTCAACCACGCGGACTCCCCCCATGCCGTGTCCGCGAACAGCTCCTCGTACCACTGCAGCGACAACCCGGACGGCGGGAACGTCAAATACGACTTCGGCGAGAACGACACCAACACTACGTACACCAGCGGCACCACCAGGAACGCGAACACCAGCGCGCTCCAGCCGGCCAGCGCCGCCCGCCCCACCGACACCCGCCGCCGACCGCCCGGCCTCGGCGCCACCTGGACGTTCACCGGCCCCCGGTCGCCCGCCCCGGCCAGCGCGTCCATCCCGAACGCGCGGTCGAACACGTAGTAGATGACCAGCGCCAGCACCAGCAGCCCGACGCCCATCGCCGCCGCCACGCCCCAGTTGCCGATCGTGACCTGCTGCTGGATGTACATCGACACCGTGATGTTCGACGGCCCGCCCAACAGCGCCGGCGTCAGGAAGAACCCGAGCCCGATCACGAACGCGAGCAGCGCCCCGGAGTACACCGCCGGACGGGTCAGCGGGACGAAGATCCGGCGCACCGCCTGCCCCGGCCCGGCGCCCAACGTCCGCGCGGCGGTCATCAGCCCGTCGTCGATCCGCACCATTCCGCCGTAAAAGATCAGAATGAGGTACGGAAGGAGATAGCTCACCATTCCGATGGCCGCCGCCGCCTCGGTGAACAACAGGTCCGCGCCGCTCATCAACAACTGCAGCGAATAGATCCGCACCAGCACCGAGGTCCAGAACGGGAACAACACGAACAGCATCAGCAGCTGAGCCCGCCGCCCCGGCAACCGGGACAGGAACGCCGCCACCGGATACGCGATGACCACGGTGACCACCGCCGCCACCGCCGCGATCACGAACGTGTTGCGCAGGATGATCCGGTTCGCCGGCTCGGCCGCCATCTCCCGGTAGTTGTTCAGCCCGGGGTCGGCCAGCGACAGCGCGCCCTGCGGGTCAAAGCTGCGCAGTATCACTCCGACCAGCGGGTACACCACCAGGGCGAGCACCAGCAGCACGGCCGGGGCGAGCAGCACCCACCCGGTCACCGACACCGGGCGTGTCCTTCTGCGAGTCCGGACGGCCGGCGCCTCGGGGGTGACGGTGACTGTCATCGTCACGGCTTCCCGGTGGTCAGCCAGTTGTTCCAGCGCTTGGTGATGTCCGTGGTGTTCTGCAGGTAGTACTGGTCGTCCTCGGTGATCGCGTCCTTGACGTTGTCACCCTCGGGCGCCCATTTGACCACGTCCGGCGGAATGTTCAGCTCCTTCGTCGGAATGGTGTAGGCGACCTTCCGGTAGAACTGCGCCTGGGCGTCGGTGTCGTTGATGACCTCGGCCAGGAACTTCTGTGCCGCGGCCGGGTTCGGCGAGCCCTTCGGGATCGAGTTCATCCCGGTGAACAGCAGCGAATGGCTCCAGGCCACGCCGAGGTCGTCACCGTTGCGCGCGGTGGTCTGCGCCACGCCGCTCCACATCGCCGCGATCTTGCAGGTGCCGTTGAGCAGGAACTGCGCGGCCTGCGCGCCGGACGACCACCACACCACGTCGTTCTTGATCGTGTTCAGCTTGGTGAACGCGCGGTTCAGGTCGAGCGGGTAGAGCTTGTCGCTGGGCACCCCGTCGGCGAGCAGCGCGCCCTCCAGGGTGCCGCCGAACTGCGGGCTCTTGTACAGGCACCGCTTGCCGGGGAACTTCGCGGTGTCGAACAGGTCCTCGAACTTCGTGGGCGTTGGCGTGCCGGCCGGGAAGTCCTTCGGCCGCCACGCGACCACGGTTCCGGCGCGGTAGACCTGGTAGCCGTACTCGTCGTAGGTGCCCGGCCGCAGCTTGTCCAGCGGCACCACCTTCGGGTCCAGCTTCTCCAGCAGCCCGGCCTGCTTGGCCAGCTCGAAGTCGCTGACGGTGGCGAAGTTCGTCGCCGTCCACACCACGTTCCCGGACTTCACCCCGGCCTGCAGCTTGTCGATGCCGCAGCAGAACGTGTCGGCCACGACCTTGGTGCCGGTCTGCTTCTGGAACGCGGGGAAGAACGAGGTCTCCAGGCCGTTGACGAAGTCGGCGCTGCCGCCCGAGGCCAGGTAGACGAACGGTTTGTTGGAGCCGCCCCCGCCGCCGCAACCGGCGATCAGGCTCGCCAGGAGAACGACGACCGCGGCGGCGGTGAGTCTGCTGCGCTGCATGCTCCGCTGTCCTCTCGTCAACTTTGACGGTTCGTCACCCCGACGGTAAAGAACAATCTATAGATTATAGTCTGCGATCGAGAGATTAGAGGCGAGCGCAGACGAAGTCAACAGGCCGCCTAGGTAGTGAGGGCCTCGACGTTGCCGTCCGGGAAGTGCTTGGCGAACACCGCCAGCGTGCGGCAGAGGTCCTCTTCCAGCACGGACTCGCAGGCGGCGCCGTTGCCGGAGCGGACGGCGTCGAGCAGCTCGCGGTGGTTGGCCAGGGTGTCAGCCATGGTCACCTTCGGCATCCGGTAGGCGACCCGGGCGTAGCGCTCGGTGGCGATCCGCAGGCTCATGATCCGGCGCACCAGCGACTCGCGGCCGGTCGCGCGGTAGTGCAGGGCGTGGAAGCGGTGGTCGGCCTCGTAGAACCGGTCCACGTCCTCGGTCTCGGCGGCCGACTCCATCTCGGCGAGCAGCTCGGCCATGCGCTCGACGCCCTCGGGCGAGATCCGCTCCGCCCCCAGCCGTGCGGCGAGCCGCTCCATGCCGATGCGCATGAGGTAGAGCTCTTCGTACTCGTCCACCGTCAGCGGTGCGACCTGGGCGCCCCGGAACGCGTCGTTGCGCACCAGCCCCTCGCTGGCCAGCAGCTGGATCGCCTCGCGGGCCGGCGTCTGGCTCACCCCGAGCCGGGTGGCCAGCTCGTTCGGGTTCAACTTCGTGCCCGGCGGCAGCTGCCCCTTCACGATCGCGCGCCGAACCTGGTCGGCAACGACATCGCGGGCGGTGGGCCGACCACGCCGCACCGTGTCCCCCGACGTGAAATCGGGCAAGTTCACGCTGTCTCCCCTGACACGAGCCGTCCCTACAGAATACATTCTGTTATCTGCCGGGCGCTCGACGGCCGCTCGCCGCGGCCGGCGTCAGGTCGGGACGTACCCGTCGACGATCATTCGAATGCTGTCACTGTTGCTCTCGCGCAGGGCGGCCAGGGGCGCGTACTCCGCCGAGTTGTTCCACGCCCGCGCGCTCTGCAGGTCCGGAAACTCCACGACGACCACGCTGTCGGCGGGCCACCGGCCGTCGAGCTGTTCGACGTCCGAGGTCCGCACCAGGTACCGACCGCCGTACGGCTCCAGCGTCGCCTCCACCCGCTCCCGGTAGACGGCCATCTCCTCGGCACTGCCCGTCACCCGCACCCCGGCGATCACGTATGCGGTCAAGCGAACCCCCTCGACTCGGCCCGTAACTCTAGGGGAACGGCCGGCGATCGAGGTGTCCGCGCGTCAGCGGCCGGGGGTGTGGGTGGGCTGCAGCGGCTGGAAGTACGGGCTCAGCGGGCCGCTGGACTGCGCGCCGAGGTAGCCGGACACGGGCTCGGACGGCCGGGGGACGTACGGCGGCTGCTGCATCTCGAGGTACTCGGCCTCGGTGGCGATCTGGTACAGCTCGCACGGCCAGGCGGTGCCGCCGCCGCAGTCGATGCAGCGTCCGGCGTGGTCGGGGACGTGCTTCGCCTGGACCCGGTCCCGCAGGTCTGGCATGCGAGCGAGCAGGGTGGCCATCAACATGGAGAGCTCCTTTCCGGTCGTGCGCGTTCCTTGTTACCTATGAGGTCCAACCCCCGTCGGGATGCGCAGTTACGGACGGTCACCTGATCGGCCGTATAGACACGGCCAAAGGTCGCTTTTGAGCGACAAACGCCACGATGGCCTGGGCCGAACGTCGCAGAAAGTAACTTACTGTAACGTCAGCTCACTCTGTGTTATAACTTGTATCACTACCCGTGACGGGCGTTCGGAGATGCGGAACGTGCCGACGGGGTCAGGCGGGCAGCGGCAGGTCGGCGCAGTTCTCCTGATCGGCCAGCGCGGCGAGGGCGCGGAACGAGGCCCGGCTTCCGGTGAGGAGGGCGAACTTGTCCTCCAGCTCGGCGGGGGTGGCCGGGTTGGCGTGGTGGCCCTTCGGGTTGAGCACGGTGGCCTCGGCGGTGCCGGCGTCGGTCGCGAGCGTGACCCTGGCCGGGGCGGCGGTCGGCCAGCGGGCGTCGAGGTCCTCGTCGAGCGTCACCGAGACCCGCTCGGCGAGTTCGGCCACCTTCGGGTCCCAGTCCATCTGTGCGGGGCCCACCTCGCCGTGCACCAGGGCCGCGGCCACCGCGTACGGCACGGAGAACCGGGTGGACAGCGCGTTGGGCTCGGCCTGGCGGGCGATCCGCATGTTGGCGGTCACGGTGGCCACCTCGACGGAGCGGAGCCGGGCCGGGTCGGTGAGCCCGAGCCGGGCGCGCGCGTCCAGGGTGGCGTCGATGGCGCCCTGGGCCAGCGCGCAGGACGAGTGCAGCTTGAAGTAGTTGCGGCGCAGGCGCAGGTCAGCGGGGTCGATGGGGTCGATCGAGTCGGTCAGCGGGCGCGGGTCGGCGAGGCTGTCGACCACGGTGGCGGCCAGCGACCCGGTGGCCCCGGTGAAGCCGGCGTCCGCCCAGGCGCGCGCGGCCACGCCGATCCGGTTCGCGTGCCCGATCCAGAGGTTGCGGGCCGTCGCGCCCGCGTAGCAGGCGTCCCACCCGGTCAGCAGCGGTTGGGTGGCGGCGATCCGCACGGACGGCACCGGGTCCGCGCCGTGGATCCGGGCCACCGCGGTCGCGGCCCCGAGCGCGCCAAGGTGCCCGTGCGGGTGCCGCGCCTTCGGGAACACGAACGCCTCGAACAGCCGCGCCGCCACCTCGTACCCGGCGGCCACCGCCTCCACCAGCCGCGCCCCGGGCGCCCCCACCGCCTGCGCGGCGGCCAGCGCGGCCGGCACCACGTGGGCGGCGGGATGCCCGGTCGGCCGGAAGCCCTCGTCCATCTCCAGGAACGCCACCGCCGAGCCGTTGAGCCAGGCCGCCGTCTCCGCGTCGGCGCGCGGGCCTCCCGGCGCGAGCACCGACGCCTCGCCGGGCGCGGACCGGGCCAGCTCGTGGTCGATCAGCTTGGTCATCTCCGGCGAGCGGGCGCCGGCGTGGATCACGCCCACGGTGTCCGCGACGATCAGCCCGATGCTCGCGGCACCCTCGGGTCCGATGTCCTCCAGCCGCACCGCGCAGGCGGCCCGCGCCAGTTGCTCGATCCACTCGGCGAGTTGGTGGGCGTCGGTGCCGGTCACGAACCGAAGCTAACAAAGGTCGCGCCGAGCGGCCGGGTAGAGATCGGCGATCGCGGCGAGTACTGCTTCGCGGGCGCGCGCCGGGGCGGTGACCTCGACGAGCACGTAGTAGGCCAGGCCCTCGGTGAGCGCCACCAGACGGACGGCGGCGTCTTCCGGGTCGACGTGGGCGGGGATGAGCCCGTCGGCCTGGTCGGTGCGGAGCAGGTCGGCGAGCGTGCCGTGCAGCCAGGCGTAGTCCGCGCGCAGCCGGGCGGCGATGCGGGCGTCGGAGAGGGCGAGCGCGGTGAACCACTGCCGGACCCGCAGGTGGACGACGGTGGTGGCGTCGCGCGGGACGAGGTCGGTGAGCACGGCGGTCAGCGTCTCGCGCGGGCTCCGCCCGGTCTCCGATTGTTCGGACGCGGCGGCGATGCGGGCGGTGGCAAGCTCGTTGCCACGCTCGAACGCGGCCTCCATCAGCGCCTGTTTGGTCGGGAAGTAGTGCTGGACGCGGCCCGCCGAGACGTTCGCCCTGGCCGCGACCTCGGTCAGGGAGACCGCCGCCAGCCCCCGGTCCGCGACGACCGCGAGCACCCCGTCGGCGATCTCGCGGCGCCGCTGGTCGTGCGCGGTGCCGACGCCCCGGGTGCGCCGTGCCTCCATAACCCGTACTCCTACTCGATGTGGACACACTGCTTTGACGGCCACACCGTAGCTCGTTTACGCTCGTCGTCAGCAAAGCAATGTGATTACATTGATTTACGAGGCAGGTGGGCACATGACGCGGAGCGATCGGGCGGGAGCGGTGCTCTGGCTGGCCTGCTGCGGCCAGTTCCTGGTGGTGCTCGACGTCTCGGTGGTGAACGTCGCGCTGCCGTCGATGCGGGCCGCGCTCGGTGTCTCCGAGGGCGACCTGCAGTGGGTGGTGAACGCCTACGCGCTGGCGTTCGGCGGGTTCCTGCTGCTGGGCGGGCGGTTGGCCGACGCATACGGCCGGCGGTGGGCGTTCGTGCTCGGGCTCGCGCTGTTCGGCGCGGCCAGCCTGGCCGGCGGCCTGGCCGGCACGGCGGGGACGCTGATCGCGGCGCGCGGCGCGCAGGGGCTCGGCGCGGCGATACTGGCGCCGGCCACCCTGACCGTGCTGACCGCGAGCTTCCCCGAAGGCGCGCGCCGGACCCGTGCGCTGGCGGTCTGGACGGCGGTCAGCGTCGCGGGCGGAGCGGCCGGCAACCTGGTCGGCGGGGTGCTCACCGACTACCTCTCCTGGCGGGCGATCCTGCTGGTCAACGTGCCGGTCGTCGCGGTGTGCGGGGTGCTCGCCGTCCGTGTCCTGGACGCGACGGCGGCGGCCGGGGGTCCGGGGCGGCGGCCGGGCATCCGCATCGACCTGCCGGGCGCGGCGCTGGTCACCGGCGGGCTGGTGCTGCTCAGCTTCGGCGTCGCGCGGGCGCGGGATCTCGGCTGGGGCGCCGCGGTGCCGGTGGCCGCGATGGCGGCGGCGGTGCTCGCGCTGGCCGGGTTCGTGCTGGTGGAGGCGCGGTGGGCGGCGGCGCCGCTGATGCCACCCCGGTTGTTCCGGCGCCGCCCGATCTGGCTGGGCAACGTGCTGATGCTGCTCGCCGGCGGCTGTTACCAGGCGCCGATGTGGTACTTCCTGACGCTCTACATGCAGGACGTGCTGGGCTACTCCGCCGTGCAGGCCGGCCTGGGGTTCCTGCCGCACACGCTGCTGACGGTGGCCGTCGGCCTGTGGCTGACGCCCCGGCTGATGGCCAGGGTCCAGCACCGGGCGCTGATCACGGTCGGGGCGCTGCTGGCCGCCGCCGGGTTCTGGTTGCAGAGCCGCATCACTCCGGACGACGGTTACCTCTCCGGCATCCTCGGGCCGGCGGTGCTGGTCTCCGTGGGCGGCGGGCTGTTCAACACCCCGCTGACCACCGCCGTCACCTCCGGGGTCGACCCCGCCGACGGTGGCGCCGCCGCCGGCATGATGAACACCGCCAAGCAGGTCGGCGGCGCGCTCGGCCTGAGCCTGCTGATCACGCTGGTCGCGGGCACGGGGCGGGCGTTCGTGATCATGGCGGCGGCGATGGTGCTGGTCGCGGCGCTCGCTACGGCGCTGCCCGGCCGCCGGGACCGACGCCGGCGCGCCCCAGGATGTCCGGCAGTCCGTGCTCGAAGCCGAACGCCATGAGGTGCACGCCGGCCACCCCGGGGACCTCGGCCAGCCGCTGGATGGTCTCCACGCACAGCCGGATGCCCTCCTCGGCGAACCGGTCGGCGGGCACCCCGCGCAGCCGGCGGGCGACCTCGTCGGGCACGTGCACGCCCGGCACGCCGTCGCTGAGCAGCTCCAGCGCCCGGGGCGAGCGGATCGGGCCGACCCCGGCGAGCACGGCGCAGCGCTCGGCGACCCCGAGGTCGCGCAGACCTCCCATCCAGCGCTCGAACGCGGCAACATCGAACACGTACTGGGTCTGCACGAACTCCGCGCCGGCCTCGACCTTCTTCGCCAGCCTCCCGGCCCGCAGCGCGATGGGCGGCGCGAACGGGTTCTCCACCGTGCCGATCAGCCAGTCCGGCCGCGCGGACAGCTCCTCCCCGGACATGAGCACGCCGTCGTCGCGCAGGGTGCGTGCGGCCCACACGAGCTGCACCCCGTCCAGGTCGAACACCGGCATCGCCTCGGGATGGTCACCGTGGCGCGGATGGTCACCGGTCAGCAGCAGCACGTGCGGCACGCCCAGCGCGCCGGCCGCGAGCAGGTCGGACTGCAGCGCCATCCGGTTACGGTCCCGGCAGGTCAACTGCATGATCGGCGCCAGCCCGGCGCGCTGGCAGAGCACGCTCGCGCCCAGGCTGGACATCCGCACCCTGGCGCCCTGGTTGTCGGTCAGGTTCGCCGCGTCCACCCAGCCGCGCAGCAGCCCCGCCTTGCGCTCGATGCTCGCCGGGTCGGCCCCGCGCGGCGGCCCGATCTCGGCGGTGACGGCGAACCGCCCCTCGGCGAACGCCGCCCGCAGCCCACCAGCCACCGCCGGCCTCCTCGACTCGCGCGCGTGCCCGCAGCGTCGCATCCGGCCGCGCACCGCGTCTTCGGCTCGCCGGCCAACCCGGGCAAGATCCCCCTTGTGACATCGACCAACTCGACGCCCGACCGCGTCCGGCCCATCGCTGTGGCGGTGGTCGGGATGGGCTGGATGGGCCGCGTCCACGCCCAGGCCTACGTCCGGGTGCGTCACCACTTCCCCGACCTGCCGCTGCGGCCGGAGCTGGTGGCCGTCGCCGATCCGGAGCCCGGCCGGGCGGAGGAGGCGGCCGCCCGGTTCGGGTTCGCCACGGCCACCCGTGACTGGCGCGACGTCGCCGAGGACCCCACGGTTGCGGCGGTGAGCGTCACCACCCCCAACTTCCTGCACCGCGAGGTCGGCGCCACGCTGGCCTCGGCCGGCAAGCACATCTGGATCGAGAAGCCGGTCGGGCTGTCCTCCGAGGACGCCCGCGCTGTCGCCGGCGCCGTCGCCTCGGCCGGGGTGGCCGGCACCGTCGGGTTCAACTACCGCAACGCCCCGGCCGTGGCCGCCGCCCGGGAGCTGATCTCCGGCGGCCGGCTCGGATTGATCACGCACGCCCGGTTCCGGCTGTTCAGCGACTACGCCGCGCACCCGGACGGCGCGCTGAGCTGGCGCTACGAACGCGAGCGCGGCGGCAACGGGGTGCTGGGCGACCTCGCCTCGCACGGCGTCGACCTGGTCCGGCACCTGCTCGGCGAGATCGACTCCGTGGTCGCGGACACCGCCGTCTTCATCGCCGAACGGCCTCGGCCCAGCGGCGCCACCGCCGGCCACACCCGGGGCGCCGGGCCTCTGGGTCGGGTCCAGAACGAGGACTACGCCTGCGCCCAGCTCCGGTTGGCCTCCGGGGCCAGGGTCGTGCTGGAGGCCAGCCGGGTCGCGGTGGGCGCGCAGAACGACTACGGGTTCGAGATCCACGGCACCGAGGGCGCGCTGTCCTGGGACTTCCGCCGGATGAACGAGCTGGGCACCAGCCTGGGATCCGCGTACCAGGACCAGCCGGTGAGCACCGTCTACGTCGGCCCTGGGGACGGGGAGTACGCCGCGTTCCAACCCGGCGCGGCCAACGCGATGGGCTACGACGACCTCAAGGTCATCGAGGCCTGCCACTTCCTGCGCTCGATCGCCTCGGGGACGTCTCATGGCGCGACGCTGGAGGATGCCGTCCGTACCGCGGAGGTCCTGGACTCGATGGCCCGCTCCGCCCGCACCGGGACCTGGGTCACACTCTGACCTGTCCACGCGTACCGTCGGATTTCATGTCCGGCTCCGTCGACGCGCACCTGGACTGGTCGCCCGGCGGCGGGCGGTACGAGCTGGCGAAGGCCATCCGGGCCGCGATCAGGGACGGCCGCTGGCGCCCCGGCGACGTGGTGCCGTCCACCCGGGCGCTGGCGCGGGACCTCGGCCTCGCCCGCGGCACCGTCACCAAGGTCTACACCGACCTGGCGGCGGAGGGATACCTGCGGACCGGCCAGGGCGCGCCGACCCGGGTGGCCACCGCGGGCGCCGAAGCGCTGGCCGCGCCCCGCCCCGGCGGCCGCGCCGAGCCCGCGCATCGTTGGACCCTGATGCCCGGCCGCCCCGACCCGTCGCTGTTCCCCCGGGAGCAGTGGCTGGCCGCGACCCGGCGCGTCCTGCAACACACACCGACCGAGAGCTTCGGGTACGGCGATCCGCGCGGCTCGTTGGTACTGCGTACGACGTTGTCGGCGTACCTGGGCCGTAGTCGTGGCGTGCTGGCGGATCCGGCGCGGATGGTGATCTGCGCGGGGTTCAGCCACGCCCTGACCGTGCTCGGCCGCGCGCTGGGCGACATCGGGATCACCGAGACGGCCTTCGAGGACCCGTCGGTGGTCAGGTTCCGCTCGCTCGCGGCGGCGGCCGGGCAGCGGGTGGTGGGGGTGCCGGTGGACGGGCTCGGGCTGCGGGTCTCCTCGCTGGCCAGTCCCGCCGTGGTCGTGACGCCCGCGCACCAGTCCCCGCTCGGGGTCACCATGGCGCCGGCTCGGCGGACGGCGTTGGCCCGGAGTGGGGCTGTCGTTGTAGAGGACGACTATGACGGCGAGTTCCGCTTCGACCGCCAGCAGGTCGGCGCGCTGCAGGCGCTGAACCCGGAGAAGGTGATCTACGCCGGGTCGGCCAGCAAGACGCTCAGTCCGTCGCTGCGGCTGGGCTGGCTGGTGCTTCCTCGCTCGCTGGTCGACCCTGTGGTGGCCGCGCTGTCTCTCAGTGGCGCGCGGCCGCCCACGCTCGACCAGCTCACGCTCGCGGATCTGATCAGCTCGGGCGGGTATGACCGCCATGTCCGGAGGGCCAGGCTGGAGTATCGGGGGCGTCGCGACAGGCTTGTCGCCGCTCTCCCCTCCGGGCTGACGCCTCGGGGGATCTCGGCGGGGTTGCACCTCGTCATACCGTTGTCCGCCGCGGTCGAGGCCGCCGTCCCCGTCGCCGCTCGCCGCCATTCACTTGAGATCGCCACCGTTGGTTCGCAGCGGATCGGGGTCGGAGATGGGGTGGGTGGGGTGATCGTTGGCTATGGTGCGCCGCCGAAGCACGCGTTCGCTCCCGCGGTGGAGGTGTTGCTTGCGATGCTGAGGGGGCTTTGAGGTGGGGTTCGTTTTCGTGCGTGTCGTTGTTTGTTTCGTTCAACCATTCTGCCCAGCGTGCTGACCTGCTGGTTTACCCCCCAATTGTACCCTGACCTGCGCAAACATGGCAGACGGGCGCATTTTGTCCGCCATCCGCTGCCACCTGTCACACACCGATTCGTGCCGGTTTCCCACGTCGTTCCCACGCGAGCCGGCGAATGACCTTTCCAGTCAGGGGGATCGGGTTCGACGGCCGGGCTCTCATCCTCGACCAGCCGAGCACACGGACACGGAAGGGATCGGTTCATCGGCTGCTGAAGGAACAGGGCGCCCCAACAAATCCGCAGCACGGTTGCGGAGCAGACCGACGAGCCCGAGATCGTCGCCGTGGGTGGCGCCGTGGAGGAGTTCGGCGATGACGACCAGTTCCGCGAATCGGCCGGCAGTTGTGTCGAGCAGGTCGGCGAACTCGCTGCGGACACAGGCGGCGGCTGCGGGTACGTGCAGGCTGTAGCTGTGGAGGGTGGCGGCGTCGTAGCCGGTCGGGGCGAGGCCCCAGCCTTCCCAGTCGAGTATGTGCAGGGTGGGTGCGCAGAGGTTGGCGTAGTGGAGGTCGCCGTGGGCTGTCGTCCAGGAGGAGGCAGCGATGTCGACAGGTTGGCCGAGGAACCGGGGCATGACCCAGTCGAGGTAGTTCTGATCGGTGGTGAAACGGTCTGTAGCGACCGCAGCGACCTGATCGAGCGCGGTGCGTAGTGCTTTCCACCATGCTCGGGGAAGGTCAGCAGCGGTTGTAAGGGCTGGGGACGTTGCGATGGGGCGGACTGCTATTCGGTCGTAGAGTTCGGCGCGGTATTCCCATGGTTCGTCGCTCCAGTCGTGGCTGCGTTGGAGTCGTGGGCGTGGGACCGTTGGGGGGATCGTTCCCTCGGCGTCAATGTTGCCGTCCCAGAAGGTGGGGGCGATCTGCCCGGTGGGTGAGCACGCGAGGCGCAGCCAGGCTGGGCCGTGGGATGTGGATACGGGCTGGCTCAGTGTCCTGCCGCGCCAGCCCCATGCTTCGTACAGCGTGCGGTCGGCCTGTACACCCAGGATGTGGCGGGCATGGTGGTGGGCGGCACGCATCCGTTCGACGACCTGGTGGTCGCGCGGTTGGGCATGCATCTCAGAAGCCCCCCGGGTTCATCAGGGTCTCCCTCGCGGCCCGCGCGAGGATCGCCTGTGTTCGGGTGGGCAGGCCGAGGCGGTTCCAGTGGAAGATCACGTGGTTGGCAAGAACGTCGCGGATGCCGCGTTCCAAGGCTCCGTCGCGCGCGGCGTCTGCCAGTTGGTGGCCTGCCGTGGCGAACGCGCTGATCCAGGGCGCGAGGAAGCTCGCCGCCCCGTTCGGGCCGAACAGCGCGCCGGTGGGCGTTGTGTCGACGGTCATCAGTCGTTGGAGATCGGGGATCATGCCGCGTAGCCGTCCGGTGGGTACGTCGGGTCCGAGCGGGCGAAGTTGCTCGACGCGGTGCCAGACGTCGCCTTGTTCGAGTCCGTCCTGCCTGGCGTTGCGGAGCAGGGTTGTGCAGAGCAGGAGTGTCAGCTCCCGGCGGCCGACCAGGTTCGGGGCCGGGATGTCGTGGTGGCGTGGGTAGTCGAGGAGGATGCCTTTGCTGTCGGCGTGGAACAGGGTGTGGGCGATCTGCATGCCCTGTGGGCCACCGAAGGCCAGGGATTCGGGCTCGTAGATCGTCTCCCACCATCGGTTGGCGGCGCCGGTCGTGAGGAGGTTGTCCAGGATCGGAGCGAGCGCGAGCTTCATCGCGGTCACGGTGGTGTCGGGTCCAGGACGGCAGCGGAGTCGCCAGCAGGGATGCTTGCGGATGAACCACCAGTCGGCCAGCACCCTGGCCTGTTGTGCCTCGTGCAAGCGGGGTCCAAGGTCGACGGTGGCGACCTGCTCGGCGGCGTTCCAGTCGGCGAACTGGATACGGACCTGATACCAGTCCGCCTCGTGGCGGCGCATTGCGAGCGCAGCGCGTCCGGCGGCCCGGTAGGTCTCGACCGCGTCGGCGAGGTCGCTGGGTTCCATGGGAACCTGGGCGGCGGCTTGTGCGACTGGGGTGCCGCTCAGGACGGCCAGCACGATGCTCTCCGTGCTCTCCCGGCTGGAACTCGTCATCGTGGTGGCACCCTTCGTGTTGAGCTTCACCCGACCAGAAGGCAGGCGTCCCATCCGGAGGCCGTGGTTCCGCCGGAGTCGTCGGCCAGCAATGCGAGCGAGGGGCCGGTCGTTCCCTCGAGGAGCCCTGACTCCCGCGCCGGCTGTTGGTCCAGGAGGAGCGCGCGCAGGCGCGGAAGGTGCTCGGTGAAGGCGCCGGCCGGTGCGTCGTGGGCGACTCGGTGGACGGTGTGGAGTAGGCCGGCGGCGCCGTGGCAGAGGCCGGCGTCGCAGATCTGTGCGAGTTGATTGAGGTCGGCCAGGCACCGGCGTAGGGCGTGTTCTGCCATGTGCTGCCTCGTGGTGTCGCCGAGGGCGAGGGCGCCGAGTTGCTGGGCGCGGGCGAGGCCGGGGGTGCCGTAGCACCACGAGGGCCGGAGCGGTCCGGAGTGGGAGATCGTGCCGCTGCGGTGTTCGACGAGGTTGATCCAGTTTGGCCACCACGGTCCGGTTTCCTCCTCCTGGCGGAGCGTGTCGAGCCAGGAGACGATCCGCTCGATCGTCGCGGTGTGGTCGTCAACCGTGACGCCGTGCAGCTTCGCGACGGAGAGCAGGGCTAGGGGGCCGCTGATGCCGTGCGCCATGCCGAGGTTGCCGTGGCCGCCCGCGAACGTGTCGGAGCTACCGCCCGAGGGATCGAGATCGGTCCACCAGCCGGGGAGTTGTTCGTCGTCGTCCGCCAGCGGGAGGGTCAACCGCGCCAGATAGGACAAGATGCCGCTCAGTGCTTCGCTCTGTGGGTCTCGGCGTAGCAGGTAGGAGCCCAGTCCGGTCAGGCCGTAGAAGAGGTCGAACTCGCCGACCCGAGGGCGTTCTCCGCGATCGATGCGTTGGTGGGCCTGATCGAGGCGTCGTCTGATCAGTGCGGTTACCTGGGCGTCAAGGCTGCGCAACGCACCCTCGTATCGGCCGGTGCCGTGGGCTGCGGTGTGGATGGCGAACGCCACGGCGGGGGCGCCGAAGTACAGCGATGCGTTCTGGTCGGCGATGAGTGGGTAGCGGGTACATGCGGCAAGGGCGGCATGTACCTCTTCCCAGGAGCCCGCGCCGTTTCTGGCGCGTTCGACGCTGAGCAGCGCGGTGCCGGCGGCGCCCATGGCCAAGGACTGCGCTCGTGCGGCAAGTTCGGGTGCGCGGGCGGTCTGGAGGCTCATGGCGTGACCCTGCGCTCGCGGGCGGCGGCCCAGGCGAGGGCGGCGGAACGAACGAGTCGGTAGCACATCTGTTCGTTGTGCTCGTCCCTCCCGGCCGAGCGCAGGTAATGGGCGCGCATCAGGGACGGCAGCACGGTCGACGGCTGGATCTGGCTCTGCGCGGTGAGGGCGGCGTGGTAGGAGTTCAGCGCCTCGCGTCGTGCCGCCCATGCCGTGGTGACGCGGTCCCCGCCCGGGTGTTCTCGAAGCGCAGCGAAGTCGTTGCGCGGGTTGGCCAGGCGCATGGCTTCCCGGTAGAGCGGGCGATGCGGGTGCTGGGCGGAGACTGCGGTGAAGTTGTCGATCAGCCAGCGCATGCCGCTCTCGACCTCGCCGGTGAATGAGATCGCCAGATCGAGCAGACTCGCGGCGGTGACGGCCAGTGGATGCGGACGGCTGCCAGCGGGCAGCGCGAGCTGTGCGATGGCCGCGAGGGAATCTTCGGCGAATACCGCTTCGGCCGCATCCATGGCCGCCCCGGCGCCGTAGCGGCCGGTCTCGGGGTAGTAGGTATCCCACTGGATACGGCTCAACAGGCCGGCGCGCCGCAGACCGGCAGCCCACGCTCCGAGTCGGGTAGCGAGCTGACCGAACGTATCCCGACCCGACACCCGGAAGCAGAGCCCGAGGTGAGGCCGCTGCTCGTCGTGCCGCACGAACCACCACACAGGCGGCCGGTCGAACCTGGCCATCAGCGCCGGCAGGTGGACGGTGAGGATCTCCTCGTGCCGGTCTGGATGCCCATACAGCCTGACGAATGCCGGTGCCGCCTCACCAGGCAGACGGCCGTGGTCAGGGCCGACAACTACCAGAGGCGCTGTGCGTTCCGCTCGCTGTGGACCGGTGCGGGTGGAGGCGAGCGCCAGGGTGATCTCGTGAGCGCGCCCGCCGAACCATCCGTACCCGCTCGCCTCGGGTGCTTCACGGACAGTGATGTGGTCGCGGTGGTCGAGTTCGGTGCGGAGCAATAGTGCGTCGGCGCTCTGGTCCAGCTCCAGGCGCAGGCGCCGGTCGTCGTCTCCGACCTCGACGGCTGTGGGAACCCCGAGGCGTTCTCGCCATGCCGTCAGGCTGTCCATCCATCGCTGGAGTGCGGCGTCACCCGTTGCCAGGTCTGTGGTCTTGATTTTCCAAGTGGCGGGGGCGAGCACGATGCGGCCGTGACGGACGCGCGGCAGGAACGGGAGCGTTCGTGCGGCGCCCCAGGAGAACGGTCCGATGGTCGCTGCGCGGGCACGTGGCAGCTCGTAGAGCAGTCGAGCGAGCGGGTGGGTGAAGTTCGCCAGGCTCACCGCGCTGGTCGCTGTGGGCTCGACCCGCTGCTCTGTCGGTAGGAACACCAGATAGAACCCGCTCTGGTCCGCACCGACAGCCAGCTCGTTCAGCGGCAGCGTCGGCTCGCGGCGGTGTTCGCCCAGCGAGATGACGTGCGGAAACAGGGCGGGCACTCGGTTGACGTTCTCCGTTCGCACATGCAGCGGAGGAGAGGAGACTTGGGCTCGCAGTGCGTTGCTGTCCGCCGTGGGCAAGCTGGCATATGCCGCTGACATGCGCTCGCGGTCGGCGGCGGCCAGCAAGGGAAGGAACCGCCCCGCGGTGGCTCCCGCCGCTGGGGCGAGTCCGGCCACGACGAGGGTGAACTCGCCGCGCTCCAGCTCACCGGGAGTCGATGCCTGGAGATGGAAGCACAGGTCGACATGGGGGACCCATGGGTCGCCGTCTTGTGCTAGACCGGCCATGAGCGCGTCGGTGAGGACGATTTCGTGGGCGTTCTCGCAGGCGGCGCACTGGGCGAGGTCGAGTAGCCGCTCATCTCGATCAGTCAGAGCTGGACGGGGCCGACGAAGAAGCGAGCCTCGATAGCCGGCCGGGTAATCCAGCCCCAGGTCGGGTTCGACGAGCTCGACGACGCGGACGAGCGCGTTGGGACCGTACCGATCGAGGAACCGTGCGTGGTAGTCCTCCCACGCGGGCGAGCCGGTCGGTGACGGTGCCAGGCGGGCCAGCAGATCCGCTGCCTTCTCCGCTTCGTGTGCCACGCGGCGGGGCACGATCAACGAGCAGTCAAGCCGGAGATCCACCGCCACGAGCTGTTCCACGCCAGATTGCACCCTAATCCGGTGCGTAGCCGACCCTCGCGTCTTCCTTTCGCCATCGGTTGCACTGGTACTTCCGGCCAGCTCTGCCCGGATCTCCGACAGCTCGTACATCGTGGGCACCACTGCGGGGATCTCGTCGGCACCCACGGCGGCCAACTCGTCGATCACGTGCGCCAGGGCGTCAACGGCCGTCATCGGTGGGTGCAGGCTGGTGAGCAGCACTCGGCGAGCCACGAGTTCGGCAAGCAATGTTTCCGACGCCGCTGGCGGCATGTCGGGGTAGTCGGTGGTCAGCTTCTTCAGCAGGTCGTTGACCGCTATCGGGCCTGATGCGGCAGAAACCACAGTTCGCACTGCGGGGGTGTACCGGACGCTCAGCTCGCCGGGTCCTCGGCGACCGTCGTGGGGCTGTGGCTGGCAGGGCACAACCAGCCGTTCGCCACGCACGACGCAGGTCGGGTCCGCCATGACCAGGAGCCGACGCAGCAGCTCACGCTGCCCCTCCAGGCGTGCGATGACCTCGGCAAGCCACACCGCGTCGACGTGGGTCCTCCGGCGATGTCTGTCCGCCCATCGTGCAACTAGAGCGGGTCCGAAGGAGGTCGGCGCGACGCCGGCAAATAGCCCGAATGGTGTCGCGCGGTGTCGGAAGCGTAGAAAGTAGCGTGCAAGCGAGATCCCGATGCTGCGCAACTCTTTGGAGCGGATCGCGTTGGCGGCGCACACCGCCTGGATACGGCGGGCAAGAACTGGACTGGCAACTTCTACGGCGTCGGCGAACGCAGGCTGCGCCCATACCTGTCGTATCCATCCTCGCCATTGTTCCGAGTCCGTCTCGGCGTCCCCTGATAGCTGCGGTCGCGGAGGAATTTCCGTCCCGCTCGGGTAGGCCGGCGCCCGCACCAAGGCGGCATCGAGATGTCGGTATAGCCGCATTTGTGGCCATTTCCTGAGACTGTAGCGCTTGGGAATGCCCGCCGCCGAGACCAGTACTTCGCTACAGGGCCTCGACGGCGGGCCGAACCTAGAGTCGATTAGTCACCGATGCAGGTAACACAGGCGCTCTGGTTGGTTGAACCACACTGATCACTCGTCTTGTTCAGCAGTTCGGCGATAGCCGTTCCCTTTTCTACGAACGACACATCCAGATCGTAGTCCGAACTGCCCGGGCTCTGCTGTAAAGCAGCTTCCATCTCTATCTCCTCCAGTTATAATCGGTGGTGGACATACACTTGCGGCTGGCATTTCGCTCAGCCCGTTATCGAAGGCCATGTGATGGTGATTCGGCTCGCTCCGTCGAGAATCCACCCGACGGATAGCCGATCGTTCGGCGTGGAGGCCGGGTGCGCGCGGAACTCGGCCCGCTTTCCCCGGTAGTGGCGGTCCCAGTCCTGGACCTTCGCGCATAGTCGATCCGCTGTCTTCTGGGCATCCGGGCCGTGGCCCATCGCTCCGAACTCGAACAAGGTCCGCTCAGCGTTGGCGGGCCGGATGGCCAGGTAGGCGAACGAGGCACCGGCATCGTCGATGAGCGTCGAAACGCCCATTGGCGAGGAAGCGGCCACCAACCCGCGCTCGCGCGCCGGCCGGGTCGCCGCCAGCAGCGCGTAGCCCGGAAGGCTGGTCGCCAGCCACAGATCGAGGTCGTCGTAGGGCATGCCGATCCCCATAGCCATCCCCGACCACGCCTCTGCCCGAAGCCCACGCAATGCGGCTCGCAGCCGAGGGACATCTACCTGTCGCTCGTCGTCCAGCCGAAGGCCCACTTCTTCGCCTTCGCCCTCGTGCAGCTCCACAAGACGCTCGGGCTTTGCTCCGATGCCCTGCATCGGAACGAAACCACACACCTTGTAGTCCCGACCTACCAAGTGCTCACCCTCGCGCTGGAACCCGACTGAACGGTTCAGCCCACGCACCCTCAGCGGCACCACGATCCGCCCGTCCTCGGCGAGCTGGTCAACCCATGCGGTGGCCAGATCGACTGCCTCGACCGTCACGATGATGCGGTCGTACGGGGCGTGCTCGGGCTCGCCGTTCGCTCCATCAACCAGAGCGACGTTCACTCGCCCATATCCAGCGACTGCCAGCAGACGGCGAGCCCGGTCAACGACAGCGGGATCGATGTCGATGGACGTGACTTCCCCGTCCTCACCGACCAACTCCGTGATCAGCGCCGCGTTGTAACCACCCGACCCGATCTCCAGCACCCGCATCCCCGGGCGAATCTCGGCCTGCTCAAGCATGAACGCCTGGATACGCGCGGCGCTGACCGAACTCAGCGTGACACCACGCTCGTCCCGCCTGGTGACCACGTGCTGCTCCGCAGCGTACGCCTTGTGCAACGGCACCTCGGGGACGAAGACATGCCTGGGAACCGTGCGAAAAGCCCGCTCGACCTCCGGGGTCAGAATTGCACCGAGTTCACGCAGCTCGTCGATCATCTGTTCCCGCAGACCGTCGATCTCCGACATCGCGGGCATGGCGCTGTCGCCATCTTCTCGTAGCGTGCTCACCTGGTCACTCTTCCCGTGCTCGGTTCGATGGATGAGTTGCTGGCCGGAGTCAGAGTTGCGGCCGGGCCAGAAGGAGCGCGCAGCCTACCCACGACCGACCACCATCCCAGGCTGTGCCACCGCTTCGACGGCGTTTCGGGGTTTAGTCACCGGTTCAGACGAGCGTGAGCAGGCGGTATCGCTTGGAACCGGAAGGAGCGACCGGCACTTCTGGCAGCGCCGACTGCCCAGTCGATACGGCGGTGTTGCCTCGACCCGCTCCTCGCACGCCGCGTAGTACACCCCTGTCTTCCTGAGGAAGTCCTCCATCCGCACCGCATGGCTGTCGCCGCCCTCTACGCCGGCCAGCCAGGCAACCGCCCAGACTCGGTCGAGGACCGGCACGCTCCCGCTCAGCTCGCCCGCATTCCAGGCGTCGGCGTCGAACACCGGGTGCGAGATCCCGTCCGCGCACAGCCCGACCAGCGCCCATGGCACGACGAGCCTGGCGCCTGTTCGCGCGCCGAAGGGGACCCAGCCACCTGTGGCGGCGCGCACGTACCAGCACCGCCACGGTGCCACGCCGTACGGGACAACTACCGTCACCCGTGGACCAGGCTCAGGGAAGCTGGCGACACCAGGCCGCCAGCACCGCAGTCCGGCAGGCGCCTCACGCGGTAAGCCACAGCCACAGATAGCGGTCGCGGCCTCTGCACGGTCGACCGGGGCGGCCTGTACGGGCCGGGGGTTGTGCGGCATGGCCGCCGTCGGTATCAGGTCCGGACACGGCGGCGCTAAGGGATCCGGGTTCACAAGCGTTCCTGTCGTTTCATGGCGAGTAATGCCAGACGTCTCGACTTGCACAACGACTGATGCTCTCGCCTGTTTGGCTCAACCCCCGACACCTTTTGGGTCGGGGGTTGAGTTCCCGAGCCGACCAGGACGCAGCCACCGGTCGACGCAGGAAGTGAGCGGCACAGTCAGTTAGCGACGTTTGATCAGCAACCATGTCATCTCGCACGCGCCAAGCAACCACTGCCCGAACGCCAACAGCCGAACTCTGGTCGGGCTCATCGGCTTCCTCATCCGACTGATCGCCGCTTACGTTCGTGACGAGCGGCCCGCTCGGCCGGCCAGCGGAACATGAGCAAGATCACCGTGAGGCCAATGATCGAGCCCCCGAGCAGAATCGCCAATACGACTATCGGGTATCCCCACCACTCCACAACTGCGTTTCCCTTCAAGCTGTCGTCGCCGTTACCGTCCGGCGGCCGGCGACGTGGTTTGCCCGAAATTAGGCCCACGCATTGCCCCAGTGACCACTCAACCAAAGGCAGATTAATTTCAGACCAGGACTCATGGCGTGGATCGATCGAAATTCGCTCGTTGGCACATGCCCGACACCGGCGCACCCGAACGCTCTTTCGGCTAACCATTCGGCGAATGGCACGACACAAGAGAATCAGCACGCGGTCCGGTTCCCGCTGGACAACGTGGTGACGGCAGAACGCCAGCGACGTGTCCGTCTGCCCTATGAGCGCGGCCACGTACTCCTCAAGCGGAACCTCGTGGTGAACGCCGCACGGGCACCCGCACTCCAGAACCTTGTAGTAGTCCTCCACCGGCCTGGGTGACGGCGTCATGCCCGCACCCGGACATCGACAGCCCGGTCCCACAGGTCACCGGACTTATCAATGACGACTCTCGCGCTTGGCCCGATGCCGGGGCGCGTCAGCGCTCTGTCCCTGATCATCTATCCTCCCGTCGTCAGCCGAAGCGATACATGTGCAACGTTGCGATACAGGAAGTTCGTGTGCGCCAAGCTACACTTGCAACGTTGCCCATGGTTAGACCTGGATGGGTGACGGCAGCAACTACGTTGCGTGACCAGGGATAATGTGCGTGCACGTGCTGCCGACCTGCCCGCCAGCCAACATCGGAAGGTCTCTTGAGAGATGTCCGCGACGACGCCCACTGTCTGCAAGGTCCAGCTCGGCAAGCTGCTCGCGCGGCTCCGAGACCAAGCCGGTATGACCCAGGATGAAGCGGGCCGGCTGATCGGTCGCAAGGACCGGAACAAGATCGTCCTGGTGGAGAGGGCGCAGCGGAGCATCACGCCAGGCGAGCTACATCTGCTGCTCGCAGGCTACGGCGTGAGTAGAGATGACGAGATGTGGGAGCTGGTGAACCGACTCCGCGACGGCAGCTCCCAGCGAGGCCGGTGGACCGGGTACCGCGCGGTACACGACGAGGCCTTCCGTCGGTACATCGACTTCGAGGAGGACGCGGACCTCATACGGATCGCCGAGGTCGAGGTCATCCCCGGGCTGCTTCAGACGGAGGCATATCTCCGAGCACTGTTGGCAGGCTCAGGCGAGCAGACTGGACCATCCACGGACGAGCTGGTTCAGGCTCGTCTTGCCCGGCAGGCGATCCTCACCGCCGAGAATCCTCCCGAGTTGCGTTTCGTGCTGTCCGAGTCGTGCCTACGCCGGAAGTGGGGCGACAACACGGTGATGCGCGAGCAGCTTGAGCACCTGATCATGTGCTCGGAGATGCCCAACGTGATCATCCACGTGCTTCCGTTCGAGATGCGGGAGAGCGAGGCGCAGATCGAGATCACTTACCGCTTCACGGTGTTACGGATCCCCGCGCCAGGACTGGCCGGCCCGCTTGACGTGGTGTACACCGAGTTGGTGACCGACCTACGATTCGACGACGACAAGAACATGGTTGCCGCGCACGATGCGTTGTGGACCAGGCTGGCTGACTCGGCGCTCAACGCTACTGAGAGCCGGACGTTCCTCCGCAGCATCGTGGAGACCTACCGCTGAGCTGCGTCGTCTTGGCCCTGCTCACCGCCCAGAACGGAAAGATGATCTGATGACTCAGTTCGGCCCGCATGACTTCCGGTCTCCCAGTCGCAGCAGCTCCGACCCCAACCGGACCTGCGTCGACCTGGCATGCGGTAGCGGCATCGTGGAGCTGCGAGACAGCAAGGTCGAGTTCGGCTCGGCAGCGGATCATCGGCTTCGCTTCACCGACGACGAGTTCCACGTCTTCCAGCAGGGCTTGCGCCAGGGGCGAACCGACGGCCTGCCTCTCGTGATCACTGAGCGCGGGGATGGCTGGTATGACTTCCGCCGTTCCACATCGGAAGTCGACGCACCTGCCCTCAGGTTCAACCAGGCCGAGGTCGATGCCTTCTACCATGATGTCCACGCTGGGCTCTACGAGGAGCGGATTCTGGCTGGCCGCTCGTGATCGTCTAGTACATGCCCGACCCCCTTCGTGGGAGCTTGGCCGCCAGTCGTGCGGCTGTCGCGGTCAGGATGCGTGCGGCGGCTGAGTGGTCGTAGCCGCCGAAGTGTTCGGGCCGGCGAGCTGCCAGGTCGACGATCTGGTGCAGGGCTTCGCGTTCGTTCTTGGACAGCACCATCGACGTGGACAGCTTGCCGAGCATTCGGAACGCGGCCAGCTTGACGTTGCCGCTCAGGTGCTCGCGGGACTCGGAGGTCACGGTGAGCATGTGGTGCAGCAGGTTGCGTTCCGACCAGGACAGCGCCAGTCGGCATTCACCGGGACGCAGCCCTGCCGGGCCGCTGGCGCTGCTTGCCTGATCGCGTGCAAGCTGACGATCTTGCTGGCGTGGCGTCGTGTCGTCTGCGTTCTGGCGTACTCGCTGGTTCACTCGTTCCTTCGCTGGGAGAGGGCGGGTCGTCGTCGTGGGACTCGTCGTCGCTTGCGTCGGTCGTGCGTATCTCGGCGAGGTCGTCCGGTGTGAGTCGTTGGCCGATGAGGGTCTCTAGCGCTGTGCGGGGGATGCGGAGGGAACGGCCCACGCGGACGCCTCCGATGTCGCCGTGGTCGACCATCCGGTAGATGGTCATCTTGGACACCCGGAGGAAGGCGGCAACCTCGGTTGGGGTGAACATCAGCAGGTGGTGGCTCATGATCGGGCCTCGCCTCGGTGGGGTGCGGTGGGAGCTGGGGCGAGGTCGTGGCCGGGGCTGCCGGACTGGGCGGTGGCGATCTTGCGAGCGGTCATAAGGGCTGGTCCTCGTCTTACGCCTGGGTGTTTGAATGGGGAGTCCTGGCGTGTGGTGGTTGACCTACGTCATGGGGACACCTCCTCGGTGAGTGGTGGGATGGGCACGGGGTTGCCGGCGATGGCGTTGGTGAGCCGGCCAAGGGAGTTGACGAACAGCCCGACGCTCTCGAAGTCGCTCTCGGGTCGGGTGACCACTGCCTGGACGGGTTCGCGTCGGACCCGGATCACGGTCCAGAGCAGGCCGTCGCGGGCGACGAGTTGCACGAGGCGCGCTTCCACGCGGCGCGGGTGCAGGCGTAGCGAGCCTGGTTGGAGCGCGCGCAGGGAGTCGGTGTCCATGTCGTCGGGGGTTGTCCATACCTCAGTGCGCAGGGCCAGGCCGTAGAAGTTCTGGCCGGCGTTGATCCCGTGGTAGGTGTCGGAGGTAGTGGGGAGTCCGAGGGTCGTGAGGATCCCGCGGCCGAGCTCGGCCTTGTCGGCGAGGAGGGCCAGGGCCTCGCCGACCTCCCCTCCGGTGTACCGGCGGGCTTGGGTGAGTTCGTGGTTGAGCCGGTGCGCGCGGCGGGCGGTGACGTAGTGCTTGGTGGGGTGCGCGGCGACGTGGAATATCGTCGGATGAGATTCCGGTTTCGCGCCCCATCCGGCGCGGTGGGCTCGTTGTTCGATGCGTAGCAGGGTCATGCGGGTTCGAGCGGCAATTTGTTCGTGCAAGCAGATTTTGTTAGTTGCGTCTACTATTTCGTCTGGAAATTTCACAGGTGTAACCGTCCTCTCCCCGTGATGGTGCGTCGGGCGTGTTCATCGGGGGTGTGACCTGTTCCCGTGTGCTGGTTCGTCGCCCGCCGCCGCGGTTCGGTGGGGTCGCGGTCCGGGGTCGTACGACCTCGTGAGGGTCCCGGCGCCCCGAGGCGGATCGCGTCGTGGAGCCTCGGGGATGGCGACGAGACGCGGGCGCTCGCGCTAGCCCAGGTTCTGGCTGAAGCTCGGCAGGAGCTGCGGCTCGGAGTGACCATTGGTGGTGTTGGTGTCGGTGTCGTTGCTGGTGGTGGCGGTGCTGGTGGTAGCGCTGGCGTGGTAGGCGTCGAGCACGTGGCCAGGGATGCGCCCTTTGGGGTTGATCTTCACGCCGCGGCGGGCGGCCCATGCGCGGATCGCTTGGTTCTGCTCCCGGTCGGTCACGGCCGGGCTCCGCTGGCCGGTCGGGGTGTTGAGTACGCGACGGGCGGCAGCGCGCCGGCGCCCTGTCTGAGGTCGGGCGGCTTGGATGTACTTCCTCATGATCGCGTCGAGTTCGGCGCGGTTGCTTTCGCTGAGGTCGATCTCGTAGTGGCGATGGTCAAGGCTGAACCGAGTGGTGCTCGTCGCTTCCACTTCTCGGCCGTGCTGCCGCTCGCGGTCGTCAATGAGGGTAATTGTCACGCGCTTAGCCATTTTTGCCGCTTTCTTTATCGTGTGGGGCGTGACCGCTCGACGGGAGTCGGGCGGGAATCCAAAATGGGGTTTCGTTCCCGGACTTGAATAAGCACTGTCTGCGTGTTCACGGAGAGGACCATGCCGTCCTCGATGGGGTCCCCGGCGGGACGCCAGGCGACGAAGCGCTCACGCCGGTCGGCGGCGCCGAACTCGCCGATGCTGTATTTCACGGCGTGGGTTCGTCCATCCGAATATCGGACGGTGCCGTGTGAGTTCTGCACCTGCGTGGGCGTCTCTGATGGGCGTTGCCGCTGGTCATTGGCGGTGTCCGGCCTAGTGGGGATGCGACGGTTGAACAGCGATGTACGTCGGGGTGCGCGGTGACGGGCCATGGTTACCCGCATACCTCCTGAGCCGTTTCGGTCGCGTCAGAGAGTCCTCTGGCGCATCGCCCCGGCCGACGTTTGCGGTCGGGTCATCACACCCTGCGCGCGATGAGATGCACCGCATCGTTCTCGGCTATCTCACACGGTGTCCAAGCAACACGCATAGTCCCACGGTGCAATTTAACCAAATGGGTGACCCCGCCATTTGCTGAAACGCCAACGGATAGAGGATACCGATTGGGAATAGAAGTAGTTCGTTGTCGAATCATGTGCCGCTTGTTTTTACTGTTCCAACTGTTGCCGCAACGCGCCGACTGTGGCGTATGTGATCAGCGCGGGGTATCGCCGGGCGTTCGCTGGTTGGCCCGAGAGGCTAACGCAGGGTTGGATCCTCTGGCGGGTTGCCCAGATCAACCCAGCAGGTGAACACACGAAAGACCGCCCCCCGACCGTGCCTCGATGTGGAGGCAGGCGGTCGGGGGGCGGTATGAGGTGGGGGGTTGGCGCTGGTCGTGAAGGTCCAGGTCGGCAGGCAAGTTGAGGTAGTTGATGTGCGCGGTACGGGCTTGGTTGGCGGCGTTGGCGGGCCGGTGGGCCACGGGGTGGTTCTGGCGGTCCACTGGACGGTCGCCGGCTGTGGCTGCGGGCCGATTGCGGCCCTGGGGACGGTCCCGGTGTGCGCCAGCGGGGTGTGCTAGCTGAAGAAGGCGGCCCAGGGGTTGGTCGTGCCCGTGCCGGAGGGCCAGGGCTCGGCGGTGTAGTAGCTCGATGCTGGGCTGGGGGTGAAGGTGGGTGCGGTGTAGGTGCTGGGGTTGAGGTTGCCGTAGTTGGCCAGCCAGCCACCGCCGACCTGGTCCTTGGTGCCGGAGAAGTCGCTGTAGACATGCATGCCGTCGGGTGCGTCGCTTTGGGAGCCGACGCCGGAGAGGTTCAGGCTGGTGGCGCTGCCGGCCTTGAGGTAGACGTTGCGCCCGTAGACCACGCCGCCGATCGCGGCGGTGTCGTAGCACTTGAACCCGTAGCCGGGAGCGCTGTAGATGGTGCAGCCCTCGAAGTAGACGTAGTCGCCGCGCGTGTAGCAGCCGGTGTCGCCGAACTGGTTGCCGTAGGCGGGGGCATTGCCGAGCCGGTGGTCGACCTCGCAGCCGACCAGGTGGACGTAGCGGGAGCCTTCCTTGATGTCCCAGCCGTCGCCGTAGGTGCGCCACGCCTTGCAGTTGGTGAACTTGATGTACTGGGTGGCGTCGGGGCTGGCGGGGTCGGGCCAGTTCGAGCTGGCGTCGCCGACGTAGTAGCCCTCGCCGAACACGCCGTCGGTGGCCGCGATGCCGGTGTCGTGTACGGCGCAGTTGCTCAGGTACAGGTGGTGGGAGTTCGAGCGGAACTTCCAGCCCTCGTCCTTGGTGGTGTGGACCTCGACGAGCTTGAACGCGGTGTGGGTGGTGGTGTCGGCGACGATGCCTTTGGCGGCGTCGTGGACGGTGAAGTCTCGGAATCCCCAGTAGGAGCAGCGGTCGAGCCACAGGCCGTACTCGGTGTTGCCGGCGGCGGCGCCTCCTTCGGAGTGGATACGGCCGGTGCCGTTGGAGTACAGCTCGCAGAACGCGGTGTCGGTGCCGGAGTTGGTGATGCGTTGGGCGGGGTGCTCGCCGGTGAAGAACACCTTGTCCCCCGGCGCGGCGGCCGCGATGGCGCCGGCGAGGTTGTCCAGCGGGCCGACGACCAGGGTGGTCACTGCTGGGCCTTCATTGCTGGGCGGTGGCGACGGTGATGGTCCAGCCGTCGGCGGCCTCGTAGATCATGCCGATGTCCGCGCGCTTGCCGGTGGCGGGAGCGATGGAGGTTCCGACTCCGGTGGACTTCTTGAACCCGGCGCCGAAGCTGACGGTGCGGGCGGCGCCAGAGGCGATGGCACGGAACCAGACGCGCTGGCCTTCGGTGGCGTTGGTCGGCGGGTTCAGGGTGAGGTTGCCGGTCAGGGTGCACACGAAGTAGTTCCCACTGCTCGCGTTGGGCGCCACCGTGGCGGCGTAGGCGAGGGTGACCGGTGGGTTCGGCACGAGCGGCGCGGGGTGGGTGTGGCCGGCCGGGGCGGCTCCGATGGCGGCCGGGGTGATCGTGCGCGGGCCGTACCGGCCGCCGGAGGCCACCCACAGGATCGCTTGCCCGTCGCTGGGTGCGGTGGTGTCGTCGTAGTCCTGGGCGCCGCGGATGCGCGCGAGGCCGAGGGTGCCCACCTGCTCCCACGAGCTGGCCGAAGGCGTCGACATGGCGGCGTCAGGCGATGGCGCGCAGGAGCTTGCCGTCGCCGCCGATGGCGATGGTGCCCACGCGGTAGCCGGAGGCGGCCGGGACCGATCCGGCGGGGTAGGCGATCACGTCGGTGCCGCGCTCGCCGGGTGCGCCGTCGGCGCCGTTGGTGCCGGGCGCGCCGTCTGCGCCCTTGACCACACCCACGTCGGCCGGGCCGGTGTCGGACCAGGTGAGCACGAGGTGGCCGGCGGCGTCGACCGTCGCGGCGGTGACCCCTCGGCCCGGAGCGCCCTGCGGGCCGGTGTCACCGGTCGCGCCGCGGATGGCGCCGACATCGGTCCACCCGTCCACACCCGCGCCGCCGCCGTCAGCCTCGAACACGTAGAGGTGTCCGTTGGCCTGCACGTAGCGGGCTTCGCCGTAGGGGGCGGTGGCGGGCAGGTCGGCCACGGTGGGCACGGAGGACTCGAAGTCGATACCGCCGCCGCGTTCGCCCTTGGCGCGGCCGGCGTTGATCTGCTCCCCGGTGGACAGGGTGACGATCAGGTCGCCGCTGGTGTTGATCGCCGCCCCGGTGATCGAGGTACCTGGTGCGCCCTGCGCGCCGGCCGGCCCAGTGAGGTCGCCGATCTCCTGCCAGGCGGTCGCCTGCGGCGTGGTCATACGAGGCTCGTCCTCTCGTTGCGGTAGATCCGGCCGTTGGTGACATCGACGTGCACCGCCCCATCCGGGGCGGCGTCAGCGGGGGCGCCGGCCGCGTAGCGCACCTGGTCGCCCCACCGCCGCTCGACGGGCAGGGTCTCCAGGCGCCAGATGCCGTCCGGCTGGCGACGCAGCACCGTGGGCGCGTTGTCGGGGGCGCCGGTGGTGTCGACATCGGCGAGGTCGTTGAGGTAGGTCGGGCGCGACGCCCCGGTGATCGGCACCGCGACCGGGCCGGCCGAGCTGGTGATGCGGATGATGCGCACCGGGGTGGTCACCGGGTGACCTCCGGAGCTACCCGCACGGCGCTTTCCTCCACCACCGCCCACACCATGTCGGGGTTCACGGTGTCGGTGACCTCCAGGTCGTAGACCCCGACGCGCCAGCTCCACGCGGCGGACTCGCGCGGGGTGACCGTGAGCGCGATGGCGGCGGTGCGCACCACCAGCTCGGCGCCGTCGGCGAGGGTGACGGTGACCGGCGTGTCCTCGCGGATGTCGATGTTGCCGCGTTCGGAGCTCCACTCGTGGAGCACCTGGGCATCCTGGGCGGTCGGGCGTATCTGGGCTCGGGCGGTCTTGCCGGCCAGGCTGACCGGGGTGTTGCCCTCGCCGATCAGTGCCCAGGTCGGGCCGACCCAGCTCTTGCCCTGCGGGATCACCAGGTCTTCGCGCACCGCCATCAGGGTCGTCCTGTCCTCACTGCTGGCCTCCGGGGCCGGACTTGGGGGTCAACAGCACCGCGACCGGCACCCGCGCGTCCGTGCCGGTGTCGGTGCTGGGCAGGTGCGCGTTCGGGGTGACCCGCGACCGGGTGATGGCGGTGATCGCGGTGCTGACCAGGAAGGCGAGCACGGTGCCCAGCGCGGCGAGCACGGTGTCATCGAGCTTCAGCCAGCCCACGGTGACCAGCGCGGCCAGCACCGTGCGGATGGCGTCGGCAGTGACCACCGGTTCGGCGCCGCGAGCCGGGCGGGAGCTGTGCTCGGGCATCAGCATCGGGGCAGCGGGGGCAGTGGGTTGTCGCCGCGCTGCCGGTCGGCCTGGGCCAGCACGTCGAGATACGCCCGGTAGGCGGCGTTGACCGAGGCTTTGGTGCGCTCGGGAGCGAAGCTGGCCGCGAGGAGCTTGCGCTGACCCTCCCGTTCCAGGGCGGCGGCCTTGTGGAGTTCGTCCTGGGCCTCGACCACGGCGGTGTTGTAGGCGTTCTGGCAGGTGACGGCCGCCTGCTGCCGGTCGAGGAGGTGCTGCTGCCCGGAGATGTGCACGGCGGTGACGGTGACCGACGCGATCGCCAGGACGACCAGCGCGACACCCGCTATCGAGTCATGGCGGCGCTGCCGGGTGCGGGCGCCCCGGGTGGTCGGGGTGTCGTGGGGTTGGGTGGTGGTGTCAGGCACGGGTGTCTCCGGGAGAGGGATGCGGCCGGCGCGGCCGAGGACGTAGCCGACGATCAGGCCGGCGATCGACCACAGGCACGAGAGCAGGACGTGGCTGGTCACCGCTGTTCCTCCTCGTCCGGGGAGGCCGGCGGGGGTGGTCGTCGCAGGGCGGCCAGGAGCCGGGCCAGCAGCCCAGGCCCGGCCTCGTCGTCGCGTTGCTTGAGGGCGAGCGCGCCGCCGACGACGGTCATGAAGACGAACGACAGGGTCGTGTCGGAGTGGTAGCTGGGCAGGAACACGCTGGCGACGAAGTTGCCGGCCCACACCAGGCTGACCAGCACGACGATGGAGTAGGCCAGCGGCGCGGGGAGCTTCATGGTCACGCGAGGTGCAGCGCGGCGAGGGTGGCCGGGCCGGCGACGCCGTCCTCGGCGAGACCGGCGCGGCGCTGGAACTCCCGCACGACCGCCTCGGTGGCTGCACCGAACGCGCCGTCGACCGTGAGCGTGGAGTACGCGGGATAGTCGCGGTTGAGCCGTGCCTGCATCGCGGCCACGACCGGCCCGCTGCTGCCCCGCGCCAGCGCCCCGCCAGCCGGGGGTGATGGTTGGGCGCCGCCGGGGGCGGCGAGGTGGGTCAGCGCGAGGCGGGACTTCTCGACGGCGTCGGCCGGGGTGCCCATGAACTCGAAGTGCATCCAGTCCTTGCGGGCGCCCTTGTAGTCGCCGCCCCAGGCGAAGCCGTAGTGCTTCCACACCGCCGCCACCTGGGTGGGGATGGTGTGCCGGCCGGTGCTTGTGTACGGGTTGTCGTTCCAGTTCAGATCGACCGCGACCGCCCAGGAGTGGTTGCTCGGGGTTCGGGTCCCGGCGATGGGTCGGCAGTTGTAGCCGCCGCACTGGCCCGGCTTGAGCAGGTAGTTGCCGCCGTCGGGTCGTTCGGTCCAGTCCAGCAGGGTGTCCACCAGCACCGAGAGGCCCTTGCGCACCGAGACGCGGGTGCCGGAGCGGTCGGCGGTGACCGTCGCCAGGTCCGAGCCGCCCGAGCAGCGTGGCCAACCGCTGCCCCATCCTCGATCGGCGGCGGTGTGGGCGTAGTCGTAGAGGTTGATCGCCACTACTGCCGCCCCTCTCTCTGCTCCGGCACGACCATCGCGGCCTGGTCGCGTTCGGTGGGTTCAGCTGACCAGTCGGCCGGCCAGGCGGGGTCGTGGTCGGGGTCGTAGGCGCCCACGCGCGGGAAGTGGGGGTCCTCGATCGGGTCGCGCTCGGGGTCGTAGTGGTTGAAGGGCGGATGGTGGTGGTGCACGCTGCCTCCCTCGGGTTGGGCATCTGCGCGGGCGTGGCTGCTCGCCCCGAACCCCGTCCGGGCGGGTAGCTCGGGGGAATCCGTGGGGTCGCCGGCACCTACGAGATGGGGTGGGTGTGTAGAACCGCGCGGGTGCTACACCCAGATCAGCCAGTTGATCGCGATGTAGGGCTGTCGCACGTCGAAGGGCACATTGCCGCCGACGGTGGAGGTCCAGAACCCGTGGTAGTGCAGGCCGTCGTGCAAGGTGACGAATCCGTGGGTGTGGGCGCCGCCGCCGGCCTGGCCGTACGGGATCTGGGTGCCGCCGGCCGCCGTGCCGGTGAAGTTGTGGCCCGGGTGGTCACCCGAGACACCGGTGGTGCCGCCGTGCACGTGGTCGCCGTCTTGGCTGGTGGTTCCGGTGTGCTGGTGGGCGGGCATCTGCGCCTCGGTGATCACCCGGGTGGGCAGGCCGCCGAGCGCGCCGAGCGGGTAGGTCTCGGTGTCGAGGGTGCCGGCGGTGATGGGCACGCGGCCTCGGAAGTCGGGCAGGCCGAAGGTGGTGGTCCCGTCTCCGGTGGTGAACAGCCCGGTGATCACCAGGCCGGTGTCCTGTGCCCAGGTCCAGAGCCCGGCGTAGGTGTCGCGGGAGACGAGCTGGCCGTCGAGCAGCAGGGTCTTGTCCTTGGGCGTGGACCGGATGGTGGGCTCGACATCGCCGGTCGGGCGTCGGGTGATCCGAGCGAGCACGGTCGACCGGAGGTCGTCCAGCTCGGTCTGCAACCTGCCGACCGCGTCGGTGGGGTCTTCCACGGGCCGGTCGTCTGCCACCGGGCGGCCTCCCTACACGAACTCGAGCGTCACCGACTCCTGGCCGGTGGAGGACACGGAGACCCGTTGGTGGCGGATGCGGAAGGCGCCGGTGATCCCGAGCTGGGCTTGCAGGTCGTAGGCGATGGTGTCACCGATGCTGTAGTTCGCCAGGTCGGCGTCGGGTGTGACCCGCACGTCGGGGCCGGGCACGATGAGCGCTTCGGAGCGTGCGTCCAGGAGCGCCTGGGTGTGCGCGTCCAGGGTGGTCTGCTCGGACACGTCCGACCAGGTGCCGGTGACCGCGCAGCGCCCGTAGCGGGCACGCAGCTCGGGGTTCTCCCGGGCGGAGAACAGGGTGCCCGACGCGCCGGAGCTGGTGCCGGTGCCGAACGCCTCGGAGGCGAGGTCACCGGCCGCCACCGAGCACAGGGTGTCGCCGCTGGTGATGTTGCGGGCGTCGACCACGATGGCGTCCTCACCGCTGGACCGGTCGACGCCCTTGAGCGGGTACCACAACTGGAGCTTGCGGGTCGCCGGGTCGACCTCGGCGTCGAACCCGTTGATCCGCTGCCCCAGCTCGGCCACGCGCTGGGCGACGTTGTGCAGCTCGTCGCGCAGGTAGGTGCCATCACGCTTCACGCCTGAGGCGCCGACGGTGCTGGTGTCGATGCCGAAGTTGCCGTAGTCGAGCACCTGCCACTGGTCGATCATGGTCGTGACGAAGCTGAACTGATCGACCTGGTCGAACCGCAGGTCCTTGGTGATGACCATCAGCGACAGGTAGGCCAGCAGGCCGCGCGCAGACAACGTCAGCGACTCCCCGCTGGTGCGCCAGCCCACCAGCGGCCCGGCGAACACGATCTTGCCGTTGCGGTAGAGCCACAGCTCGGTCGCGGCGTCGGACAGCCGCCGCAGCCGTTGCACGACGGGGTCGGTCACCGAGGAGATCAGGCACGACGCCTCAAGGTCCTGGGGCTGGCTCAGGGTGTTGCCGTACCTGATCTGCTTCCACTCGATGGGGTCGACCTCGATGAACGCGGGCGGCCCGGCGACCTGCGGGACGCGGGCCACCACCACAAGGTCGTAGACCGGGCCGGAGCGCAGCGGCAGCACCCGGGTGAACGGGATGTCCACCACCCGCACGTCATCGACGCCGCTGGCGGCGTCGGCCAGGGTGGTCGAGCGGACGACCGCGGCGGCGCTGTCGGTGGCCGTGGCGGTGTCGGCGAGGCCGGTCGCGCGCAGGATGGCGGTCTGCTCGTCGCCGCTGCCCTGCTCGGCGAGGTCGGCGAAGGTGGTGCGATCCAGCGCGACGCTCTCCGAGCCGGCGGCGGCGTCGCTGGCCGCCTGCTTGGCCCACTGGCCGGCATCGACGGTGTCCGAGCCGGTCGCGATGTCTGTGACGGCGAGGTCGGTTCCCGGGCTCACCGAGTCCGAGCCGGTACCGGTGTCGCCAAGGGCGACGACCGGTTCAAGCCCGACCAGGTCGCTGCCGCTGGCCGTGTCCGACGCGGTGACCGAGGTGGTGGTCTGGTTCGCCACGGCCATCGACAGGGTGCTGGCGACAGCCGACGAGGACGCGGTGGCGGTGCGGGTGCCGGTGGAGCCGGTCCCCGCTCGCGCCTCGGTGCACACGGAGTGGTTCGTGCTCGCCGCGCTGATGTCGGCCCACTCGGTCATCCCGGACGGTGTGGAGTGGCTACCGGACGGGGAGTTCGAGGTGAACACGCAGACCAGCAGCGTGTTCGGCAGAGTCGGGGAGATCGACGGTGCGACGTGGGAGGTGGTGGCCGGCGAGAACGTCGAGTAGGACGGGGTGATGTGGATCGGTGCCGCCGGGTCGAACCCATCCAGCGCCAGCAGCGTGATCACCCCGGAAGGGCCGTCCGACTTGCTGAACGTGTAGGCGGCCGGCTCAAAGTCGGCTGACTTGCGCCACACCTTGACCCGCGGCCGGCCGCTGGTGTTCAGCCCAGCCCCCACCAGCTCCCACGTCGACGACGGAGCGGTCATGTCCGCGAACGAGCCCGAGGAGTTCATGCTCATCACCGCGAAAAGCAACTGCCCATCCCGCAGCCCGCTCGGGGCGTCAACGACCAGGGACGCGGTGGTGGACTGCGCGGAGGACGCCGCGAGGACGCTCGGCATCTATCCCTCCCCCAGAGGTTGGGGGCTCAGGTGATGGTGATGTCGAAGGTGATCTGCCACGAGCTGGCGGCGGTCTTGGTGCCCATCGCGGCGACCTTGCGGTTGAGCATCCGGCCCGCGCCCAGGGTGGCGGTGTTGAACACACCGGCCTCCTGCCACGCCCAGTTCGCGTCCCCGGTGGCGAAGGTGGAGCGGAACGAGATCGCGTTCGCGGTGACGGTGAGCCCGTCGGTGTGCGCGGGAAAGGAGGCGGCCATGCCCTTGCGCAGCTTGTTCGCCCCGGTCAGGTCGTTCTGGGTGGCCGACTCCGCCGCCGTGCCGTCCCCGACCCCGATCGCGGCGTTGGCGGGACTGAGGTAGGGCACGGTGGTGTTACCGAGCGCGCACTCCCACAGCAGGCTCACCCCGCCGTACATCAGCATGTTGCCCTCGATGTCGAGCACGTCGTAGGGCTCGGCTGTCAGATTCCAGTCGCCCCAGAATTTCGCAAGGTGAATCGAGGCGCGCCAAACCGCGAGATCCTTGGCAGATGACACAGTCGTGATCCTTCTTGGTAAACGACGATAAGAGTCCTCGCGGAAACCTTGTTGACAGCTTCCCGGGTCGCGCTAATCTGAACAAGCTGGCAAGCGTTGACCAACTGACTAGACAACGAGGAACTACCGGTGAGCACGGGCGACTCGATCGACGACATCGACTCCATATGGCCCCTACTTGCAGATTCGTACTCTGAGATCGAGGCCGCATGGCGGGAGTTGGCACAGTCAAGCCAGAGTGATCTGGCCGCCGATGTAGCACGGACCGTCCACGATGCTAAAGAAGTGTCGCCCAAGAGCGACATTCTCATCATTGGCGAGATGTCCGGACTGATGGCCGGAATGACGATCGGCGGACACCTGAACTTGCTGTCGCGGGCATACTGGCCGCCACGAACCGGTCACGACTTTACTCCCGTGGACCAACCAGCTATCTATCCGCCAGCCCGTGCGGCACTGGAGGCCGCATCCATTATCAGTTGGGCATGCAATCACAAAAGCGAGCCCGAATTGCGCGAGCTGCGCGCCGCGGAACTATGGTTATGGTCAGCGATTAACGGAATTACTAGTAGTCCCGACCATGCCGTCGACACAATTGTGGCGGCGGGTTACACGATCGAGTACTCGCGGAGGGGTCGAAGAAGGCCCCTGCTGATCGTAAACGGAAAGCCGCAACAGCTTTCAGTTGGGCGAATGATTCGAGAGATGCTAGGTGAAATTAGCCAGTCGATGTATGCGGACTGGAGTTCCATGAGCCACTCTGACCCATTCCATATATACGACTCGGTTGAGAAGGTTGGGTCCGGGGAAGGATTTGTGGAGGTGGCGTTGAAAGTTGAACCCGTTTACCATGTTCTCACTGGCGGCATGGTCGCTCAGGCTGTGAGCGTCGCCGGCGAGCGATACGGGACCTTCTGGGATCGCGACTTCACGTCGGTGGCGACTCAATGTGACAGCCTATTTCGAGAGATGGTTCGAATAATCGCAACAATCCCCTCTCCTTTCAAGTCAATGGTCGAAGCGGTGTTAGCGGGATCACACGAAGATGAGTGGGCTGGGCGTATTGACACGTAACTATCCGGACCAGGTGTCGTGGTAGTCGAGGGTGGCGGTGATCGAGGCGCCGGGCGGTTCGGTGAGCAGGTGGAGCAGGTTCTCTCCTGGGCCGATGACAAATGTCTGGCGGGGGTGGACCCATGCACCGTACTTGGATTGGCCGTCGATGGTGACGACGGAGCGGGGGGCTCCGGTGGCGCGGGCTTGCATGTCGCCAAGCAGGGTCGACCCTTTGGGTAGTACGGCGGCGACGAGGAAGCTCACGTCGTGGGTGGTGTTGGCCAACTCGATGCGGGTGACCGGCTCCCCGCTGCTCGGCCCTGTGACGCGGATGGTCGGGTAGGCGTAGCCGTTGCCCTCGTTGAGCACGGAGACGACGCTCGGTCTTGTCGCCGCCGGGGACGCGGGCACGGTCACGCGGCGTTGGCTTGCCGAGTAGTGGCGAGGGTCGGAGGAGAGCAGCGCGAACTTCTGGTGGTTGACCAGGGTTTCGCGCCAGGACAGCTCACGGGACAGGCTGATCGGCCGGCAGCGCAGCATGCGCAGCGGCCGGCCGGGGTGGCGCCAGATCAGTTCCCAGTCCGAGTCGCGTTGCGGCACCAGTGCCCGGTAGAGGGTGTCCATGGCTTGTTCGACCTCGGCCTGGGTGCCGCCGACCTTGAGTTCGAACATGAGCTGGCGGGCCGATTGCAGGTCTACCCCGCGTAGCGCGCCGTCGCCGCGTGGGAGGTCGTCGTCGCTGGTGCGCATCGCCCAGCCTTCGAGGCCGTCGTGGTTCTCGACCCGGTAGGGGGTGTCGTCGCCGATGAGCAGCCCGTCCCAGCCGCCGAGGCGGTACTGGTAGTTGTACGGCCCGATCCGGGCTTGGGCCGAGGACATGGCGATCATCGGTTCGGGGGTGGTGTGGCCGGCGCGCAGCGGGCCGAACACGGTCAGCGAGCCGGTGCCACCGACCTTCAACATGGTGGGGGCCAGCCGCGAGGTCATCCGCGCCGGCCCGGACGAGCCGCCCCGGAAGGTGGCCAGGATGGCGATCCAGTTGCGCATCGAGGACAGCAACGCCGAGAGGAAGAAGCTTCCGACGGAGTTGGTGATGGCGTGGTGGATCGACAGCCGGGAGCGGCGCTCGTCGGGGTCGCTGTCCCAGAGTCCCCAGCTCTGCGGGGACACCGACTCGATGAGCCGGATCAGCCCGCCCACGAAGCCGGATTGGATGGTGGAGGCGAACTGGTTGGCGATCGCGGCGACCACGATCTCGTCGGCTTGGGCGATGATGCCCGAGTCCCCGGTGCGCGGCCGGTCGTCCCCGCTGGTCACCACGGTCACCCGGTCCAGGGCGCCGCTCTGGGCGGCGCCGGAGTACTCCAGCGCGCGCACTTGCAGCGACCGGTTGACGCTGGTGGTCACCGACACCGAGGAGGTGGCCGGGGCGCCCTCGCGGTACCACATCGCCAGTTTCAGCTCGCCCTGCGCGCGTTCGCGCACCGGTACGAAGCCGTCCGGGCCGGTCAGGGTGGCGCTGCCGGAGGTGACCACGGCCCAGCAGACGATCAGGTTCTTCTCGATCGTCGGGTTGGTGAAGGTCGCCGTGCAGGTGCGGGACTGGCCGGAGCCGACCGCGTTGCCGGCCGACTGGCGCAGCGTGGGCGCGCTCATCTCACCCGAAGACCATGACGAGCTGGTTGACGTCGAACTCGACCGGGGTGTTGCCGCTGCGCACGGTCACCGGGGCGTCCAGCGCGGCGGAGTACTCCGGGGTGCCGCCGGTCGCGGCGCTGAACCAGCCGTACCAGCCGATCTGCCCCCAGGTGCCGGTCGGGTTGGGGAAGGTGAACTTCGCGCCGTTGGTCTTGGTGGTGATCCCGTCCACGGTGGTCGCGGGTGGGAAGTTGGTGGCGTTGTTGGTCACCGCCACCCGCGCATACGAGCCTGCGGTGGGTTGGGTGAAGCTGGAGCCGTCCTCGTTGGGGGCGGTGACCGACAGCCCGAGGTACCAGGTGGCCGGTGCCCATGAGGTGGCGCCGCCGCCGAACTGGGAGTCGGCGATCGCGCGTTCACGGCTGGGATGTGCGGGCACCCGGGATCTCCGTTCGTGTCTAGTGGGCCAGGCGCAGGGCGAGCTGGGTGGCGCGGGCGGTCTCGACGGGGTTCCCGGAGCGGTCCTGCACGGTGATCGAGGGCGCGCTGCCTTGGGCCTGCACGGCGCCGATCAGCTCGTTGATCTTCTGTTCCAGGGTGGCGTTGTCGCCGCGGGCCATCAGCGCCCGCCACTGGGTCTCGGTCAGCACCGGTTCCGGGCGGCCGGTGTCGTTGTGCACGCTCGACCAGCCGGGCGGCAGCATCCCGCCGCGGTCGTACCAGTGGTGGCCCTGCCAGAACCCCCAGGCGCCGGCTGGTGAGCCGTAGCGGCCGGAGATGTAGCGCATGCCGGCGACGGCCTGCATGTACGGGTCGGAGGTCTTGCCGACCCCAGTGCCGGCCCATGTGCTGTCGAGGAACTGGAACAGCCCGTACGCGGTCGAGGTGGGGTTCTGCGCGTTGGGGTTCCAGCCCGACTCGTGGCTGACGAGCTGCCCGAGCGCGCTCCACTGGCCCCCGGTGTGCCAGCCGTAGGGGGCGGCAGCGGCGGCAACGGCCGCGACCACCTCCCCGGACGCCCCGCCGAAGGCGGCTGCCAGGCTGGCCAGCCACGCCTTGGCCTTCTCGATGACCGCGTTGATCACCCGGGGCGGGATCTGGAGCAGCGCGTCGCGCCAGGACCCGGTGCCCGGGGTGGCATTGGCGTCGCCGAGGACCCCGGCGAACAGCTCCTTCACCGCCTGTTCGGCGCCGTTGCTGATCAGGGACCGGATGAACCCGCTGACAGCGTCGATGCCGCCCACGATGCCGCCGGCCTGGTAGCCCGGTATCCCGCCGGGGGTGGCGCCGGGCCGGCGGCCGGACGCTTCGCGGTTGAGCGCGAGCACGGTGCCCGGACCGATCAGCCGCACCGCCTCGGGAGTGAGCACACCCTCCCCGGGGGAGAGCAGCGCGGGGACCACGTCGTGGCCGGGTGCGTAGCCGGGCAGTACCCCACCGCCGGCCATGGTCACGGCGGGGAGCTGGGCGAGCCCGAACAGGCCGGCGATGGAGTTCCAGACCGCGCGGATGCCGTTGTTGTAGACGACGTTGACGACCCACTGCACCGGCTCGCGCGCCGCTTCCTTGATCGCCTGCCAGGCGCGGCCGATCCAGTCGGCGGTGTTCTGGAACGCCTGCCCGACCGCCTGGACCCCGGCACCGATAGCGTCGAACACCGGCTTGATCGCCGAGTTCCACGCTGCCTGAGCCGCGGAAACGATCCCGTTCCACACCGGGACGATCACGGTCTGCCACAGCCACATGAACACCTGGCCGACCGCCTGGACACCGACGCCGATCGCGGTGAACAACGGCGAGAGGAAGGTGGTCCAGGCCAGGGTCGCGGCGGCCACGATTCCGTTCCAGGCTGGCACGACGATGGTCTGCCAGAGCCAGACGAAGAACTGGCCGAGCGCTTGGACGCCGAGGCCGATGGCGGTGAACAAGGGCATCAGGAAGGTGGTCCAGGCGAAGGTCGCGGCCAGGACGATGCCGTTCCACGCCGGCACGATGATCGTCTGCCACAGCCACACGAAGAAGGCGCCGAGGGCCTGCACCCCGGCTCCGATGGCGGTGAAGATCGGCAGCAGCGCGACGGTCCATAGCCAGGTCGCCAGTGCGCCGATCCCGGTGAACGCCGGCCGCACGACGGTCGTCCACCACCAGGTGACGATGGTTGACAGGAGTTGGAAGCCCAGCACCAGCGGGGTGATCAAGAGGGTGAGCACGACCGCGGCGAGCACCCGGGCGGCCAGGCCGACGAAGTTGAACACCGGGGACAGCACGGTCGACCACAGCCACATCGCGGCGGCACCGACCGCCTGCGCCCCGGTGACCAGCTCGGACCAGACCGCGCCCAGGACGGACCAGGCCACGCGGGCGGCGGCCACGATGCCCTCCCAGCAGGCGATGACCACGGCGCGGAAGCCCTCGAAGTGGTTCCAGGCGTAGATGATCCCGACCACCAGCGCCGCGATCCCGATCACGATCCAGGTGATCGGGGAGGCCAGCAGCGCGGAGTTGAGCAACCACTGGGCGGCAGCCCACACCTTGGTGACGCCGCTGACCGCTAGGGCGCCCAGCTCCCACAGCTTCATGGCCCCGACGATCGCCAAGATCACCCCGACCGCGACCGCTCCGCTGCCGGCCAGCCAGCCCAGGAAGGTCTTGACCGGCTCCCACGCCGCGCCGAACAGGCCGGCCCCGGCGGCGGTCAGGCGGTCCAGCGTCGGGAGCACTGCGCCGCCGATGAAGTCGACCAGCCCGACTTGGAGGGTACGAACGAAGGAGGTCAGCCGCGCCTGGGCGGTCTCGCCGAGGACGGTGTTCATCCGTTCGGCCGCGCCCCCGACCTGCCCGAGGGCGGCGACGGCCGTGCGGGGGTCGAGCGTGAACAGCGCGGCGCCGAGGTCTTCGGCCTGGGTGCCGAACAGCGCGACGGCGGCCTGGCTGCGCGCGACCGGGTCGGGCATCGCGCGCAGCCGGTCGAGCACCAGCCCGAGCGCGGCGGAGGCCTCCGGGCCGCCCTTGGCGATCTGCTGGGCCATCGAGGTGGCGTTCAGTCCGATGGCCTGGAACCCCTCGACGGTCAGCTTCGACCCGTCGACTGCTCGGATGGAGAACTCCTTGATCGCGTCGGCCACCACATCGGCGTCGCGCGCCCCGGCCTGGAGCCCTTGGGAGAGCAGACCGGTCGCGGTGGCCCCGTCGAGCCCGAGCTTGCGGAACTGGGTGCCGTACTCGTTGAGGGTGTCGAGGAAGTCGCCGGACTTGTCCACCCCGGCCTGGAACCCGGCGGTGATCACGTCCAGCGCGCTACGGGCGTCGGGTGCCAGCCCGGTGCGCATCATCTGGCCCACGGCGGCGGTCGCCCCGGCCAGGTCAACGCCGAAGGTGGCGGCGAGGTTGAGCACAGTGCCGGTGATCTGGCTCAGGTCGGCGTCGTTGAGGTTCTTGCCGATGTTGTTGTGCACGGCGGCGACGGCCTCGTTGACCTGGTCCAGCGAGGTGCCGTAGGCGTTGGAGTACAACTCGCCCGCGATGCGGCCGTAGCGTTCGGATTCCTGCCCGGTCAACCCGAGCTGGGCGGTGAGCTTGGCCTGCCCGGAGGAGATGTCCATGGCCTGGCCGATCGCCGAGCCGATCGCCAAGCCCAGCGATGCGCCCACGGCCGCGACGGCGGCGACCTTGCCGCTGAACCCGGTCCGGGTGCCCTCGCCGAGGTCTTCGCCGGCCTTCTTGCCCGCCGCGCCGGTGGTCCGCGACACCTGGCCCACGAGCTCGGAACCGAAGTTCTTCATCGCCGGGAGCACGTCGAGCCAGACCGCGCCGACGGTGACACCCGATCCGGCCATCACGGTCTCCTCACCACGGGTGTCAGGCGGATTTCAGGCTGTCCAGGTAGGCCACGACCTCCTCCGACGAGCGCTCGCCGCGATCACCGAGCCGCGTGGCGTGTTCTCCGCCGGGGCGCGGGTAGGGGCGGGCCGAGCGGACTCGTTTGCCGCCCGCCGCGGCCCGGTAGGTGGCCGTGGTGCCGGCGTTGACCGCATCGATCAGCTCGGCGGCCAGGTAGTGGGCTTCGGTCCAGCCGTGGCCGCGCACCGCGCGGAAGGCGGCGCCGCCAGGGGGTAGCCCTTGGACGAGGACGCGCAGCTTGCGCAGGGTGATCTCGCCGCGCCAGTAGGCGGCCACCACGTCGAAGCCGTAGACGGCCTGAAGGTCGGCCTCTATCGCCTCTGGCGCCGGCCCGAGGAGGTCGGCCGCCGTGTAGGGCGCCCGTCGCTCATCTCATCGCGCAACTTCTGCGACACCTGCTGCACGATCAACATCACGTAGCCGGCCTGGCCGCCCAGCTCGTGGAAGCGCTCGTACTGCTCCCCGAGCATCGCCTCCACCTGGGACACGTCGTCCGGGTCGGCCTCGGCGATGCGCTGCTTCCACTCGTCATCAGCGAGCAGCGGGTGCGGGAAGGAGAACTTCTCGCCCTTCCACGTGAACACGATGTCGTCCCCGCCGACCGCCTCGCGGCGCTGGGCAACGATCGCGTCAAGGTCATACTCCTCAGACATAGTGCGCCTTCCGGGTCGGTTCGAGAAGCAGACGGAGGCTCGTGTGAACTGGAATTCCTCGAAAGGCATGTCATGACCACGGTCGTACCGATACGATTGGGCCATGTCCGATGCCGTGTGGCCCTTGCGGTCGGATCAGCTACCGTTCCTGAGTCTGGACGGTGGGTTCGGGACCATGTTCCTGCGCAACTCCCGGCCGGACGTCAACGGTCGGTACTTTGCGACCTCATGGTTTTGCGTCGTCCTGCCGATCGTGCCGCTCGGTCGCTACTACGTGCGACAGATCAAGTCCGACGGCGTGAAGACCACGTATGAGATCTTCGGCAAGTCGCGGCTCCGCTTCGCCGAGGTCGTCCGCGCCTACCTTTACTTCTGGGTTGTCATACCAACTGTTTTCCTTGGTCCAATCATTTTTGCCGTAGAGCGGGATAACAGTAATGACAGCTTCAAGGCTGGATTTGTGGGAATGTTCATTTCGGTTGGCCTACTCTTCCTAGCCTTGGGACTTTTGTTCCTTTACGGGAAATATTGGCGACCGGTACGAGAAGCCCACTTTATATAGGCCGGCTTCTCTAGGGCTCCCATCCGGCTAGACCGACGAAGCCGACACCGTGTGAGTGAGGCCCCTTACTGCGGGTCCGAGGGGATCGAGAGCGCCATCTGAGGTGAGGGTGGGGACCGGCGTGCGGCTCACCCGAAGAAGCGCGCACGCCGGTCCCCGGTCGGTGGGGTTACGGGGCTGGCGGGGTCCAGCCCTCCTTGAACAGCCGCTTGATCGACACGCCATCCGCGCCGGGGTAGGCGGTCACGGTCATCTCGTAGGCGACCAGCTCGTCGCTCTTGTAGACCACGCTGCCGCGCTCGGTGACCTCGGCGAGCGGGCAGATCGCGCGGCGGTGGTAGTTGCCGTCGATCACGTCGAACCCGAACGCGCGGAGCTGGCGGCGCGGCTTGCCTTCCTCGTTGAACGACACGATCTGGTTCGGCGCGGTGCCGGTCACGGTCACGTCCTCGGGCTCAACCCGGTAGTACAGCGACACCGTGGTCCAGTTCGACTCCCAGCAGGTGAACTTGAACGTCTTGGTGCTCTTGGTGACCTCCACCCGGATCGGGGTCGAGGACTGCCACGGGGTGAACTCCTCGGTGTCCTCGTCGGGCTCCTCCTCCAGGCCGTCATCGCTGATGTAGCCGCAGTCGGCCCAGCCGGTCGGCCAGGACGCGAGGTCGGTCGGCGTGGTGGTACCGGTCGGAGCGGTCATCACCATGCCGGTAACCCCGAGGCGGGCGAGGGTGGCGTTGAGAGCCATGGGTTCTTCTCCTGTGGCGCGGGCGGAACGGGACCCGCCGCAGCGACGGGTGGCGCGGCGGGCTCGGGGTCAGGTGGCCGGTCGGATGGTCAGGACGAACTGGCATCCGAAGTGGTGCACGCGCGGGTTGTAGTCCGGCCGCCACGACGGCCCGACCTGCTCGGTCACGCTGGTAACCAGCCCCCCGGCCAGCGCGACCCCTCTGGCCGCCGACATCGCCGCGGCGATCTCGCGGGCGAGTTGGCTGGCCTGCGCTCGGGTGCGGTGGTAGGCGTCCACGTCGACCAGCGGGGCGTCGAGGATCAGCGGCTTGGACACCGCCCCGCCGACGCGGCAGACCCGCACCACGGGCAGCTTGTCCTCGAACCCCACCCGCAGCTCCGTGACCACGTTTGTGCCGGGTAGCGCGTCGTCGAGGTAGGCGACCACGATCTCCTCGGCGTCGGGCATCACCCGGGCCGGAACCGTCACGGCGCCGGGTCGGCGCGGGGCGGGACAACGTTTGGCGCGGGCGGTGGCTCGGTCGGACCGGCCGGTCCGCGCAACCCTGGGTGCCCGGTGTCGGCGGCCAGCCGTGCGCGGCCCTCGGCGATCAGCGTCCTGGCTTCCTCCGCGCTGGCTTCGACCGTTTTGCCGATCTGGCGGGGATCGCGGTGGAACGCCACGACGACCTTGACCGTGTCCTGGGCGTTGGCTGTGTCGGCGGCGCTGTCTTTGCTGCTGGTTCTGGGGGTGTTGGCTGCTGCGGGCATCGGAGTCAGCTCCCTTGCTCTGCGGCCCTGCCCAGCACGCGGCGCCGGGCGGTCTTGGAGTTGCCGAACTCGGCGTCCACGGCGGTGGAGGTGACGCGCCCGTAGGGCCGTCCCTTGGGGCGGGTGCCGGACTCGACACCGACCGTGGCGTCGATGTGTTCGGCGTTGTTGATCGATCGGGCGCGGGCGGCGATCTTCTCGGCCTGCCCGGTCAGCGCGCCCCGCACACCCGCCGAGCGCATCGCGTCGCCGATTCCCTGGAAGTGCAGCGTGATCCGGGTTGTCACAGTCGGGCTCCCTTCCCCTGGTCAGCCGGTGACGCGTTCGAGGTGGACCTCTATGTGGTGTACCCCGCGCCCGAACGGGTCGGGGTGTCGCGCCACCTCCCCGACGACTTCGCACACCTGACCGTTGTCGAGTTCGACCCGGTCGGTGGGTAGCAGGTCCAGGTCCACCCGGGGCGGGGTCTGGAGGGTCCAGCCTGAGGCCACGCGGTCGCGTTGCCCCGGCTCGTGCACCTCGGCCCGCCCGGCGGGTTGGACGCTGACCCCGGCGATCGGGGTGCGGGTGGCGCGCGCCCAGTCCGGTGTCCGGTTGCGGTACTTGTCGGTCACCAGCGGGGCGCGCAGTACGACGACGGACTGGTGGAACATCAGCTCCACACGACGTAGGTCGCGCCGTCGTGGCCGTGGACTGCCATGGCGTCGTCCAGGCTGGCCCACACGACGGTCGAGGTGTAGCGGCCGAGCCAGCGCAGAACCACCGTGCCATCTCCGAACTGGGCGCCCTCGGCGACGACCCCGGTCCCTGAGACCCCGGTGTGGTCGGTGTCGCGGTGCAGCTCGAACCTGCGGGTGGCCATCAGGCGGGGTCCACGATGCGGTAGCGGTTGAGCACGACTTCCTCCAGACGGGAGAGCCCGTCACCGGTGTATGTGACGGTCTGGGCGCCCACGGTGACCGAGGCGACCCCGGTGGGTGTGGCGAATCTGCTGGCCATCGAGCACACCACCGGACCCAGCGCGGCCGGTGGCTCGGCGTAGCCGCTGTCGTAGCGCACGCGCACCGCACGCGGACCAGCCGGCCACCGGCCGTCGGTGCGGACGAGGGTGCCGTTGGTTGACCAGCGGTAGCCGGTGATGGGGGCGCCCGTGACGGCGTCGGTGACGGCACGCACGGCGGTGACGTGCAGGCTGGGCAGCACCACCACCCGCGCCCCGTCGCTGTCGACGACGGATTCCACGTCGGTCTGCGCGGTGATGGCCCAGCCGCAGTAGTCGCGCACCACGCCCGACGCGGCGTCGAGCGCGGCGCGGGCGGCCAGCTCGTCGTCCCACGCCGCTCCGGTGAGGCGCCGCAGGGTGACCACATCGGCCAGCGGCTGCACTGGCCTACTTGTTCGCGGTGTCTCGGGCCTTGTTCGCGGTGGTCCGCGAGCGGGCTCCGGCAGCCGCCCTGGTGGGCTCGACTGGGGTGGCGTCGGGGTACAGCTCGACGTCCTGTTCGGTCAGGTTGAGCACGGTGTCGTGGCCGTTGACTCGGACCTTGTATCGGCGTAGCTCGCCCATGGGGGTCTCCTCGCGTACGCGCTCATCAACGGGTGTGGTGGAGGTGGGGCCGCCGCAGCCGGCATGCGGCTCGCCGCACATCGGGCAGCGGGGCCACCCACCTCCACCCCGAAACATCAGGCGGCGGCGCCGAGGTTGACCTCGACGAACGCGTTGGGCTGCAGGATCCCGAACGCCGCCCTCATCTCCGCCAGGATCGCGATGAGGTTGCGCACGAAGAAGTCCGCGTGCGAGTCGGTGACGGTGATGCTGGCCTGTTCGCGGTCCCACAGGATGGCCTTGCGCCAGTCACCGATCACGCCGGTTCCTTGCGGGATGCCCTCGCACAGGATCACCGGCAGGCCCCATAGGGTGCCGGTGACGTTGCTGCCGGCCGGGCCGCCGAAGTAGAACCGGCCGTCGTTGTCGGAGATCTCGTCCAGGGTCTCGGCATCGAGCGGGTTGAGGACGTAGGCGTTGGCGACCGCGCGACCGGCGAGGCGGACCTTGGTCTTCGCGCGGCGCAGCGCCAGCAGCTTGCCGAAGCCCGGCGGCTTGCCGGCCGGGTCGGCGACCGCCGCCTGGGACTGGGTGCCCGAGGTGTTGAGGATGCCGGTGAAGTTCTCCCCGGTCCCGTCCCCGCTCACCATTTGGTCTTCCAGCTCCTCGTCGAGCCCGTAGAACAGGAAGGCGTCGATGAGCGTCTTGATCTGCGCGGCGTCGCTCAGCGCGCGCTTGGTCGCAGGGATCCAGTGCGCGATGGTCCGCACCACGGCCGTGGCGCGGGTAGTGGCGAACCCGGACTCTGGCTTGGTGCCCGAGGTGCCGGTGGTGGCGGTGGCCTCCGGAACCGGGGCGGCGTTGTTGGTGATCGAGAGCAGCTTCGGGTACTCGATAGTGTCCGAGGTGGTCTGCCCGTTGGTCACCACGTCGCGCAGGGTCAGCGGGCGAGTCAACGCGTCCAGGCCGACCTGGAGCCCAAGCCGGTCCGACTCGATCAGGGCGCCCGCACTGTCGTCGGCGGTGCCGGTGACCAACGCCTTCTGCCTCGGCGCTGGCCGGGTGAGGCTCTTGAACCCGACCGGGGCGGACTGGACCCGCATCTTCTCGCCGAACTGCCCGTTCGGCGCCGAGGCCAGCAGGCCCGAGTAGGCGTCGCTGTCGACGAATTGCTCGCCCAGCGACTTGGCGCCTGCGCTGGGGTCGATCAGCCCGGAGGGGGTGCGTCGGGTGGTCTTCTCCTCGGGGTCGACCACGCCGATGCCCTCGCCCATCTCCTGGATGGCGCGGCGCATCTGCTGGTCGGCCTTGGCCTGCTCGAGCGCGGTCTTGCTGTCGCGTGCCTTGCCCATCAGGGCGGTGACCTGGGCGCGTTCCTCCTCGGTGAAGTCCCGGCTCTCGGCCTCGGCCTTCGCGGCGATGTCCTGGGCGCCCTTGAGGTGCGCTTTCAGCTCGTCTATGAGCCGCGTGATGCGGTCCACGGTGGGTTCTCCTCATTCGTGAGCGAATCGACCTCGGCCGCGAAAGCGGTCAGGTCGGCGCGCAGACGAAGGGAGGCGGGGGCGGGCGGCGCTGGCTGCCCGGTCTTGGCCGTGCGGGGCTCCTCGACCGGGGCGGGCGGTGCTGGCTTGGCCTCGTGCTCGTCGTTGCTGCTGGCAGGTGACGGTTCGGGCGGCTCCCGACCGGAGTCGGGGGCGCGTTCAGGAAGGCGGCGGTCGTGCTTCGCGTCGCCTTGGTCGTCGGTGTCGGTGTCGAGAACGGCCAAGACGCCCTGCACGTCGGCGACTCCGCCGGTGATCTTGTCCAGCGCTCCGCGCAGGGCTTGCTCGTTCTTGGCCGAGAGCACCCGGCCGGCCTTGCGCCCGAGAGCGGCTTCGACGGCCAGGCGCACGGCGTCGGACTCCGCGCGGGAGGCCCCGCGCAGCTCCAAGCGCACGTCGTGGCCGCTCGCGGATTTCACGCTCAGCAGCTCGGTGTCCTGGTTGACCCCGACCAGGGTAGGGCCGACCTCGTAGAGCTTGAGCTTGCGCAGCTCGTAGTACGGAGCCTGGTCCTTCGCCTCGATGAACCCGCCCTCGTCCACGTCGTAGGCGAAGGAGAACTGCGTCACCCGCCGGCCCTTGAGCAGCCGGTACACCTGCGCCGCTGTCGGCTGGTCGATGTCGAGTCGCCCGCGCACCCACAGGCCCTCGTCGCGTTCCTCGGCCTGCTCCACCACCCCGATATGCGCGTCGGGGTCGAACGACATGTGCGACCAGATCACTGGGATCGGGTCTCCGCGGGACTTCCACTCGGCGAGGGTGTCGGCGAACGCGCCCGGCACGATCCGGTCGCCGTAGCTGTCCAGGTCGTAGGTGGCGACGAGGGCGTCGAACACGCCGTCGTCGGTGCCGTCCTGGGTGCCGGCGGCCTTGACCGACAGTGGGCAGGTCTTCACGCGCATGGGTGCGTGCCTCTCCTCAGCCCGTGCAGGGGGCGCGGGCGGTGAATGGCTGGCAGGACAAGGGGTGAGCCCAGGGGTACGCGGATAGGTGTTGCCACTAGGACGCCGTGCCTGCTGATGATCGGCAGGATGAGATGGACCGGACACGATGCGGCGTGTCTAAGCCAGGCCGAATCAGATTTCGCCGATACGCTCACTCAGTCGAGCGCGTTCGGCTTCGTCCGCGTTGCTCGATGCACGACTTCTTTCTTCAGGTGTGCTCTGACACATGTCTTCGGGCGCCCGGAGCATCTGAGGAGAGGAGACCGAGGTGCCGGATCAACCGTCCGAACCAGGTGGCAAGTGGCCGGTGGTTGTCAGGGCCTGCGATGCGTCGCTGACGTGCCTGGTCACGTGGCAGGTGCTTGACGCACTGAGGCCCGTGACAACCGTTGCCACGGGCCTCGTGCTCGCTGTTCGGACAGTTGCGTCTTCGTCTTGCCGGGCGGGGCGCAGCTAGTCCGTGGCGGCCCGCCGGGGGTCTTACAGACCTTCGGCGGGCTTGCCGGTTTTACCAGGTGCGATGCTGCTTCTGTGTGTAGTGCGTTTTGTGGTGCATCGCAATACACGCAGACTACATCCGGCTGTGTCGTTTCGTAACACACACGGACGCGTGTCATGTCATTTTGTGGCACTGGACGGCGCACGTCCTGCCAGATCATCGCAGGGTGCGTCTGCAATGCCGCAGCTCACGGCCTTCTGGATGCGCAGCTTCGCGTCGTGGGCCTGGCGTGTGTTGGTGCAGCCCGCACGCCACGAGAGTGGCGGCTCTAGTCGGCGAACTCGATGTCGATGTCGCAGGTACAGCCGGCGCGCTCGTCCTCGTCTAGGTTGGAGTCCCCGGGCCACATGCCACCGTTGGAGAACCGTTCGTCCAATGGCACGGTCTCGCCGTTCATCCGGGCGTGGCTGGGTCGCGGGTTGGTTGAGCGCACCCGCCACGTCTTGGTGGCTTGGCGGCCGGACTGGCGGGCGACCTCGCTGGTGGCGAACCCGGCGATGCCGGTGGCGTGCGAGCGAGCGAGCTGCGCGGCGCGGGCGGTGGCGTAGGTCAGGAACAACTCGGTGATGGCCTTGACCGGGTCGTCGTCGGCGAGCAGGTCGATCAGCCGGCGTTTGGTAGCGCCGTTGACCGCGCCGGCTGTGCGTTCGGCGTTGGCCGCCAGCCACCCGCTCGCGCGGTCCTGGTCGTAGTCGTCTTCGTCGAGGTCGAGCTGGTCGACGGTGGCCTGCGCGGTGGAGTGCGCGATCTGGAGGTTGACCGCGTACAGGTCGGCCGACAGCTCCCCGTCCCACCGCTGGTCGTCGAACACCTCGCTCAGCGCCGGGTCGGCCTTACGGCGGCCGGCGCGGTGGGCGGCGTTGGCGTCGGTGACGGCCGCGCCAAGCGCGGACACCACGGCCTTGCCTTGGCGTTCGAAGAACGCGGCCAGCATCTTCTCCGCGCGGGTGACGTGCTCGGGCAGCGGCGCGGCTTTGAACCGCGGCCCGCGCCGCTTGGGCGGTGGCGCGGAGTCGACCGGTGACGCCTGTCCGCCGGTCAGGACGTTGAGCGGGGTCACGAGCTCGTCACCGCCGTCGACCTGGGGAAGGTTCTGGCGGGCTCTCGCCTCGTTGCGGGTCATCCACGGGGCGCCGACTGACGCGGAGAGCTGCGCGGCCTGTTCCTCGAACGAGCCGGCGAGCTTCGCGGCCAGGTTGAACTCCAGGTAGGTGCCCGCTGTGTCCGGGAAGTCGGGGGTCAGCTGAAGGTCCAGGTCTTCTTGGATCATCACCAGCCACGGCCCGAGGCAGTCCTGGTAGAGCTGTTTGTGCTGTTCCTTGATGTTGGAGAACGTGGCGTGCTCCAGGATGCCCACCATCGGTAGCGGCACGTGGAACGACGCGGCGACTTCTTCGCGGGTGAGCTTGCGGGCTTCGAGGTACTGCGCCTGTTCGGGGGTGACGGCGGCGGAGGTCCAGGTCATGCCGTCGTCGAGGATGGGGGTGCCGCCGACGTTCGGACCGGCGCCGGAGTATTGGGCCTGCCACTCCGCGCGGAACCGGGCGCGGGCGGCGTCGCTCCATCGGGGCGCTTCGGCGGGGCGGGACAGGTAGCCGGACATGCGGGCGCCGTTGCGCCAGAGTTGTTCGCGGTAGGCGTTGGCCTGCCACTCCTCCCACAGGATCCGGCGCAGGGTCTCGATCGGTGAGCAGCCGGTGCGCGGGTCGGTGGGGTTGTAGCCGTGGAAGCACACCACCTGATCTCTGGGCAGCGTGAGCTTTCCCTTGGAACCACGCACGGTGTAGCCGGAGGGCATGAACGGGTTGTTGCCTTCCGGGGTGACTCGTCGGGGGTCCAGCCGTACCAGCGCGCCGGGGGCGTCGTCGCGGGAGCGGACCTTCGCCCAGTAGGCCACGTCGTAGATGCCCAGGTCGTTGATCAGGGTGTCGAACGTGCGGTAGCGGGTGTGGAGCGGCGTCGGTCGGGCGAGCAGGCGCGCTACGGGGCTGTCGGTCAGTCGTTCCCGGTCGGTGTCGGAGACCCTCCGGTAGTGGTGGATGCCCAGTTGGGCGATGTTGCGCGCCAGGAACGACACCACGGTGCGGACCTGGGGCTGGGTGCGCCATATCTGCGCGTAGTCCTGAGCGCTGCCATCGGGCAGCGTCAGCGCGTACGGGGCTCGGGCGACCGGGCGGTCGGTGGCCGCGAGCCGGCCTTCGGAGACGACGAAGGCCACCGCCTCAGGTCTCCAGCCGTTGTACGAGGAGCACCTGGTCGCGGTCCACGATGGCCTCGCCGTCCATCGCGGTCGGCGTGGTGTGTCCGGGTTCGAGCATCCGGGCGTCGCGCAGCACCAGCAGCCGCCCGCGTCGGCTCCACAGCACCCCTGTGATGGCCTGCCCGCTGTGCAGGTTGACCACCACTCGCTCACGTACCGCGCAGCGGGCGGCGGCCACCTGCTGCACACCCAGCCACACCACGGCGGCCACCGCCACCAAGGCCATGAGCAGGACGGCGACCGGGACGGTGGTGTCGAGGGTGAGCACTCACACCACCTCCAGTCCTTTGTCCTCGTACGCCGAGCGGCGCGGCGGTTGGCGGTGCGTGACCCGATCCACCGCCATGATCGCCGCGACCACGGCGTCGATCTTGTCGGCGGCGTTGCGCTTGTCCGGTTTGACGTTGCCGGCTGGGTCGAGCGCGACGGCGAAGTTGTCCACGTTCCACCGCGCCAGCGGGTTGCCGCCGTGGCGCAGCATCGGCCGCTCGGCGGTGCCTTCCAGCACCAGGCGTTGGAACTCCTTCGTCGGCCCGGACATCGACGCGAAGCCTTGGCGCATGGACACCATCTCCGCGCCGTCGTTGGTCAGGTCATTGACCAGCGGGGTGGCGTTCCACGGGTCGAACGCGATCTCCGTGACCTGGAACGTCTCGCGGTCGCGGTTGATCTGCTCGCGGATGAAGTCGTAGTCGGCCACGTTGCCCGGCGTGGTCGTCAACCAGCCCTGCCGCACCCACACCGACGCCGCTCCGGCGGTGCGCCGGTCCAGCGCCTCGACGTTGGCCTCGGGTGTCCAGGTGCGCCAGAGCAGGTCCATGCCGCCGCGCTCGTCGTCGGGGAACGCCCAGCACAGCGCCAGCAGATCACTCGTGGAGGCCAGGTCCAGCCCGCCGTACGCGGGGCGGCCGGCGAGTCGTTCGGGCATCACCATGCTGGCACTGCGGTCCCACGCGGCGAGGTCGAGGTACTTGGTCTCCTGTTTGGTGCGTATTCCGAGGTGCAGCCGCAGGTAGGCCGCCAGGTCGGCCGGGGACTGCTGTGCCTCCCGCGCGGCCTTGCGCAGGTAGCGCCGGGTCGGCGAGATCCCGAACCCGGGGTTGGCCTTGCGCTGGGTGGCCTCGTCGAACGGGTCGTCGTCGCGGTCGGCGCACCAGACCACCCCGTAGGTGGTGGGGTCGGTCAGCGCGCCCCGCGCAAGTTGCTCGATGCGGGTGCGCTTGCGGTCGTAGATGGTGTGCCGCCGCCCGGAGTCGGCGGTGGTGATGATCAGCACCAGCGGTTGCCGGCGTGACCCGGTGCCCGACTCCAGGGTCTCGACCAGGTCCGGGGTCTTGTGCACGTGCAGCTCGTCGACGATCGCGCTGTGCAGGTTGGCGCCGTGCTGGGCGTCGGCCGCCGAGGAGATCACCCCGATGTAGCTGCCGGACCGGGGGTGAATGACCCGCTTGAGCACGGTCTTGACGTGCGGTTGCAGCGCCGGGGAGTCCTCGGCGAGCTTCTTGATCGGGCCGAACACGAAACCGGCCTGCCCCTCCGAGGTGGCGGCGGTGACCACCTGGGCGCCCGGCTCGTGGTCGGCGCAGCACAGGTACAGCGCGATCCCACCGGCCAGCGTGGACTTGCCGTTCTTGCGCGGCACGTCGACGTAGAGGCTGGTGATGATCCGCACGTAGCCGGCGGCGTCGTCGTCGAAATGCACCCACCCGAACACCGGGGCCAGCACGTAGCCGACCTGCCACGGGTCCGGGATCAGCGGCCGGCCTGCCCATTCGCCCTGTGTGTGGCGCAGCAGCCGAAACGCCTTGAGCACGTGATCCACCCGCTGGGCGTCGAACCGGGCGCCCGGCTCGTTGCGCGGCTCGGGGGTCTTGATCGCTGGTGGGCAGTCGGGCAGGCCGATGTCGCGGTCGAGGAGGTACCAGGCGACCTCCGGGGAGAGCTGGAGCCGGTCCAGCTCGTCGGCGCTCGGCGAGCTATCCGGACCCGGCGAACGGGTTGTCATCGCCGGCGCCCGTTGCTTCGGCGGCCCGGATCGAGCTGCGCGCGCTGGGGGTGAGCCCGAACTCCTGGGCGAAGCGCAGCATGGTGAGCGCGGCGTCGCGCTGGATCTGGAGGGCAGGGTTGCGCACCAGGTTGCCGTGCAGTCCCTTGACCAGCACCCCGGAGCGGGCCAGGACCTCGCAGGCGCGGCGGTGGCTGACCACGGCCTCGCAGTAGCCGCGTAGGCAGTCCGCGTCGGCCGGGAACGCCAGATTCATCGCCTCCAGCTCGGCGACTACCCGCCGCCACACCGCCAGCACGGCCGGGGCGGCGTCCTCGGGCGGGGTCAGGTCGGCTGGGCGCGGTTGGGGTTCGTCGGGGTTGATCCGGTCCAGGTGCCGCTCTCCGTGCAGCAGCTTGAGCGCGGTGGGGCGCGGGGCTGGGCCTCGCTTACCCACCGGCCTCGCCTCGGCCCGCGAGGTGGTGGCGGTGCTCGGCCATCACCGACGCCACGTCGGGGTCGCCCATGCACCAGCAACCGGCCAGCGCGGTGGTGGTGGTCGTGGTGTCGGGTTGGCACACCCCGCGCAGGGAGATGCAGCCGTGCGCGGCGGTGATCACGCATGCGGCCCCCACCGGGTCCAGGGTGTCCTGGATGGTGTGCGCGACCTGGTAGCCGAGGCGTTCCTGCACTTGCAGCCGCGCGGCGAAGTCCCCGAGGACCCGGGCGAGCTTGGACAGCCCCACGATCGGCCGTCCCGGGCCGGGCCGGTAGGCGACTGTGGCGGTGCCGGTGATCGGCAGCAGGTGATGCGCGCAGGTCGACCGCACCCGGATACCGGCGAGGATCACCAGCCCCGCCTCGGGTGGAGCGGTGAAGGTGCGCGCCAGGTGCCGGGCCGGGTCCACTCCGTAGCCGGCGAGCGCGGCCCGCCATGCCGTCGCCACCCGCATCGGGGTGTTCGCGGTGTGCTCGCCCTCGTCCACGCCGAGCGCCAGTAGCAGGTCGGCGACCGCGCCGGCCGCCTTGTCCACGTCCACCCCTCACCGCCCCCTCATGTTGCCCCAGGCCAGAACATGGAGCCGGTGGCTGGCGCTGATCCCGCACCCGGCCGCGGCCGCCGCCACGTCGGGCCAGCGGGCGGCCAGCTCGGCGGCGGTGGCGCCTTGCGGCATCACCCAGGTGCGGCCCGGTGACCAACCGAGCTGGTCGGCGAGCTGCGCCGCGCGCTGCACGTCGGTCGCGTCCTCGACCACGAACTTCAGGTGCACACTCGGCCGCTCGCATCTGGCGAGGTCGCGGTAGAGCGGATGCAGCGTGGGGTCCTGGTGTCCACGGTGCGGTCCGGCGTTGCCCAGCTTCGGCGACACCACGATCAGCTCCGTGTGCTCCAGGGTGACCGGCGCGGGCGCGAGGGTGCCGTTGGTCTCGATGTGCAGCCGCGACCGCGCGAGGCGGCGCAAGAGGTACGCCCAGCCGGAGCGGTCCTGCTGGAGCAGTGGCTCACCGCCGGTCAGCACGACCACGCCGGCCCACCCGGCGCCGGCGCCGAGGACCGCCGCCACCTCCCGGGCGGGGGTCAGGCGCCGCTCGGTGCTCAGGTCGAAGCGGTTCGCGTCCCAGGTGTAGGGGGTGTCGCACCACGAACACGAGAGGTTGCAGCCCGTGAACCGCGCGAACATCGCCGCGCGGCCGGCCGCCGGACCCTCACCCTGGATCGTCGGGCCGAACACCTCCGCGACGGGCAGCAGGTCGTCACCGCCCAGCTCGTCGACCGTGCCCGGCGTGGCGCTGACCTGCCCGGTGCTCACAGGCTGGCCTCCCAGGACGCGGCGGTCTTCGGGGTCTCGCACACCGTGACCTTGAACCGGTCAACCAGCTTCGGAAGCTCCACCACCTGGACGAAGTTGGCGCCCAGCCACATCGCCAGGTTCTCCGCTGTCGGGTTGAACACCGTCAGATCGTTGAGGTGGCGGTGGTCGACCTGTGCGTCAAGCCAGCGACCGAACGGGTCCAGCTTCGCGTAGTCGAAGACGAAGCCCACCGTGTCCACCTTCTGGGCGGCCAGCTCGATCACGACCCGGTAGTTGTGCCCGTGCAGCCGCGCGCATGGATGGTCCTCGGGCAGCCCGTCGAGTCGGTGGCTGGCCGAGAAGTGCCACTGCTTACTGATCGTGAAGCTCACCAGGGTCCTCTCGGGATGCTCGCAGGGTGGCGCCGTACTCGCCGTCTTCGGACACCGTGACCTCCGTGGGGTACAGCCCGGCGTCGAGCAGGTGCCGCCACAGGCTCATGGCGATGTCCTCGCACGAACTCGCACCCCAGTCGCGGGTGTCCGCGCCCCACCAGCGGCGCAGCAGATCGCCCAGGTCGTGGAACTCGACATCGCGGTCGGTGTGGCTGACCGTCACCTCGGCGCGCACCCAGAACAGGTGCCGATGCCGGTCGGCCAGGTACGCACGGCGGTCGGTCGCGGCGGGCCAGTGATGGAAACCGGGCAGGTCGACCGTGGCCCACACCGTGGCGCGAGGGCGCTCGACCGTGACGGCGCCGGTCACCTCGCCGGGCACAGCGGGCCTTCCTTCTCCCGCCGGGGCGGATGCGGCGGGGCGCCCAGCTCGGTCACCCGCTGCTGCATGATCCGCCACACCAGGTTCGTGTGCGTCATGGTGTCGGCGTAGACCTTCGAGGCGGCGAAGCGGTCGTTGTCCGGGTTGTGCCCGACCACGTACTGGAAGCCCGGACCGAGATCACCGAGCCGGCGCAGCGCGCTGGACTCGGTCTTCACCGTCGGGTAGCGCAGCGCGTTGATCCACGTGCTGGAGTCGCACGAGTCCGGCGGGCACGGCAGACACCACTCGCTGGCCGACAGGCCCAGCACATGCACCCACAGATCGGGGTACTGGCGGCGGCGTTCCCACATGGTGTGCAGCAGCCGCACCCGCGCCGGCATCGACGCCTGCACCACGTTGCCGAAGCACACCCGGTCGTGCGTGGCGGCCAGCTCGTCGAAGTAGCCCCAGCCGTCGTTGAGCGGGTGATACACCGGGATCGGGCGCAGCCCCAGCTCGTGCAGCCGAGCCCGGGTGCGGCGCTTGTTGTCCCGCCCGCCCTGGTCCAGCTCGATGTAGCCCCACAGCCGCTCGCCGTAGGTGCCCGCCAGGTGCACGTAGCGGTCGAACAACTCGTCGAACCCGGGGATCTCCTCTGGAGCCAGCGCCAGCGCCTCGTCCATCGTGCAGCCGGTCCGCCGCATGTGGGCGTTGGTCAACGCGAAGATGCCCGAGTCCAGCAACAGCACCAGGCCCTCGTCCAGCATGCGGCACAGGACCCGCTCGCCGGCATCTCCCTCGATGTCGTTGACCGCGATCAGCGTGTGGCGCGGGTAGTGGCGATGCGAGGTGCCCGCCGCGAAGTACACCGGAGCCTCAGATCGGTCGAACCGGCCGCCCTCGGTGGCGATCAGGTGTCCCGATGAGGCCTTACGGCCCTCGCGTCGATGGGACCCATGAAGCGACTCTACGTCGAGCAGCGATGGAGCATCAGTCAGTGGAGCCATGCCATGAGCAACCTCGAAAATCTAAAAAATCCCAATGAGAAGAAGAGGAGCGGGTGGAAACCTGAGAAGCGACCTGGCGGATCTGGCGAAAATCCCGACATCCATGGCATTGCTGACGAGTTTCGCACCCTGAAGGAGATCTCGGAAACGATAGGGTTGCGAACCGAGGACGAGGTAGCGGTCGCAAGCTTTAACGATACCCTGTGCGACCTTCGGAGCCAACTCCAGCGTGCCATTTTATCAGAGGCCGAACAGGAAGTGATCAACTGCAAGCTGAACGAGGAGATCACCAAACTCTGCACGAGAGTGGCAGAGTTAGAACAGCCACGAGCGAAACGACGGCTCGTTGGAGCATCGAAGACAGCGGCTCAAGCCGGCGCCGGCACAGCAATTGCCGCGTGGGTTCTCGGGGATGAGGTGCCGAAGGCGGTCTTGCGGACCCTGTTGGCCGCAACTACGGGATTTGGCGTCGTGTTGCTGGTCGAAGCCGGTTATCACTTGGTGAAGCGACTCGTGGTGGGTGAATCAACGACCGGCAAGCACGAGCGCAGCAACCTTCCAGCTCACCGGCACCGCCTGTCGCCCTGACGTATATATCGAGCAGCACCAGGGCAGAGATGCGGTGCTTATGCTGCCTCCCCGGGTCGGGGTTCCTGTCCGGTGAGATCAGCCCACTTGGTCAACAGCCACCCCGCCAAGTAGAGGTGTGGTTGCACCATCAGCACCGGCTGGTTCTGGGCCTGCTCCGCGAATGGGGCCAGCAGCGTCGGGTACGGCCAGAACAGGTGCTCCGGCCGCAGTTCGGCGGCCCACAACGCGTGTTCGGTGTGCACGTCGGCGACCACCAGCGTGTGCTTGTCCAACATCCATACCTCGCCGTGCGCGGCAGCGATGCGCGGCTCCCCGAGCGTGGCGGCGGCCAGAGCCAGCGCCTCGCCCTTCCCGGGCTGCTCACCTGAGCCGTCCCCGTCCTCGTCGCCGAGGGCCGCGACCAGCTCCTCGAGCGTCGATTCGTCGTAGCCGGTGCCGGTCAGGTCTGGCAGGTCGCCCAGCAACTCGGCCAGCAGGCGGTTGTCATAGTTACCGAGGTCCCCGACGCGGTTGTCCGCCACCACGATCCGCGCGGCCTGGTCGTCATCCACGTCGACCCAGCACACCGCGATGTCATCCCACGCCAGATCACGCGCCGCGATCAACGTGTGGTTTCCCGCCAGCACCTCATACCGCCGGCCGGTGTGGGTGCCTCGGTTGACGACGATCGGCTTGTACTGGCCATTGACGCGCAAGCTGTCCAGCAGCGCGGGCAGCCAGCCCTGCCGAGGGTTGCGGTGATAGGTGCGCAGCCGCGCCACCGCGACCCGCTCGACCGCCAGGTCATGCACCGTCATGGCCGGCACTCGGCGAGCAGCGCGGCCTCCACGACCGGGTCTCGACGCACCTGCCACGCCCGTCGACACAGCTCAAGCCCCCGGCTGCTGGTCGGCGAGCCCAGGCACTGGTCAGCCAACACGACACCGGCCAGGTCGTACGCCCGCGCCGCCGTCGCATCCCGCTGCGCCCGCGCTGAGCGCCCACCGGCCACGAACCCGGCCGCGACCAGCAGGCACACCACAACCGCGCCGCACACGCCCATCACGAACAGACGCACCTACACGTCCGAAACGCCCGGCGAGCCGCCCGTCCCGTCGCCGAGGGCCGGGGACTCCGATGTCTTCACCGACTCCAGCAGCGCCTTGATCCGGCCCGTACGCTGATCCACCTCAGCCGCATCGGTCTCGTCATCGGCCAGCACGTACTCGCGCAGCTCGTCGATCTCTGCGTCCAATCGAGCCAGAGCCTCAGAATTCTTTGGCACTCTCATCCTCCACAAGGGGGCGGTCCAACGCCCACGGCGTCATCAAGCGGAACCGGTGGGCCATCTGGTGTAGTTCGATCAGTTGTTGGGGTGCGAAGCGCTGGGTAGCCTGCATGTTTGCGGCGGTGACGGTCGGATCAGTCAGGGGTGGGTGAACGGGCGTGAGCGGGGAGCTTGCGAGCCGGCAGCCGGTGAGTGAGACGTTGTCGCAGTTGCGGCTGCGGGCGCTGCTGGTGGAGGTGCAGGACCGGATCGGCCAGATCGTCGAGACCCGCGACCAGCTCGATGAGCTTCTTGAGGCGGTGGTGGCGATCTCGTCCGGGTTGGACCTGGACGCGACGCTGCACCGGATTGTGGAGGCGGCCATGTCGCTGGTGGATGCCCGCTACGGCGCCCTTGGGGTGCTCGGCGACGACGGTGGCCAGGACGGCCGGTTGGTCGACTTCATCTACTCGGGTATCGATGACGCCACCCGCGAGCTGATCGGGGATCTGCCCACCGGGCACGGTGTGCTCGGGGTGGTCATCGAGGAGAACAAGCCGCTGCGGTTGGACAGTCTGTCCGACCATCCCTCGTCGGTGGGGTTCCCGGCGAGTCATCCGCCGATGCGGTCCTTCCTTGGTGTGCCGGTGCGTGCCCGGGGCAAGGTGTATGGGCGGCTGTACCTGACCGAGAAACGCGACGGCCAGCCGTTCAGCGAGGACGACGAGGTCGTGCTCCTCGCGCTGGCCGGGGCGGCCGGTATTGCTATCGACAACGCCCGCCTCTACGAGGAGGCACACCGGCGCCAGCGCTGGTTGGAAGCCTCCGGGGAGATCACCGCCGGGCTGCTGGCCGGCACCGACGCCGACGAGGCGCTGCGCATGATCGCTTCACGGGCGCGGGAACTCAGCGACGCCGATTACACCCTCATCGCGCTGGGTGACCCCGAGGCCGACCCCGAGGAGACCTCGGAGCTGACGGTGCGGGTGTGCGCCGGGTTGGATCCCGACCTGGTCACCGGCCGTCCTATCCCGATCGGTGCCTCGACCTCGGGGGAGGTGTTCCGCGACCAGGTCCCGCGTTCGGTGCCCAGCCTGTCCTTCGACGTCGCCGACGGGATCGACATCGAGTTCGGCCCCGCGCTGGCGCTGCCGCTGGGCAAGGCCGACACCATCGCCGGGGTGCTGCTCACCGTTCGTGCGCCCGGTTCACCGGTGTTCGACGAAGCCCAGCTCCAGATCGTGGCCTCGTTCGCCGACCAGGCCGCCCTTGCGCTGCGCCACGCCGAAGCCCAGACCGCCGCCCGCGAGCTGGAGGTGCTCTCCGACCGCGACCGCATCGCCCGCGACCTGCACGACCAGGTCATCCAACGGCTCTTCGCGGTCGGGCTGGCCATGCAGTCCACCCACCGACGGGCCAAGAACCCCGTGGTTGCCAGCCGGCTCGCTGAGCACATCGACCAGCTCCACACGGTTATCCAGGACATCCGCACCGCGATCTTCGATCTGCAGAACACCAGCACCGAGACCCGCCGGCTGCGTGCCACCCTGCACGAGACCATCACCGAGCTCACCGCGGACAGCCCGATTCGCACCAGCGTGCGCATGACCGGCCATCTCGATGAGCTACCGGCCGAGCTGGCCGACGATGTCGAGGCCGTGGTCCGCGAGGCGGTCAGCAACGCCGTGCGTCACTCCCAGGCCAGCGACCTGACCGTCACGATCTCCATCGACAACAACGAACTGGCCGCCGAGATCACCGACAACGGCATCGGCATCCCCGACTCCACCACCCGGCGCAGCGGGCTGCGCAACCTCGACCAACGGGCGGCCAGCAACGGCGGCACCTGCGCCATCGAACAACCGGACGCCGGTGGCACCCGCCTGCGCTGGACCGCACCAGTCACAGACAAGCCGGTACGACCCGCCTGACCGGGAACCCGCCGATGTGCGGGACCTTGTGCCCTGCCGCGCAGGTCTCATTCACGGTGCAGACTGTGCGGCTCAACCACAGCCATGGCCGATCCCGGGCCGCCGTGCACGTCTGGAGAGGCCGCATGCCCACCACCGACATCGACATCCTCACCGAGCACGACTGTATGGCGCTGCTGCGCACCGCCAGCGTGGGACGGCTGTTGTTTACCGAGGACGCCCTCCCGGCGATCCGGCCGGTCAACTTCACCGTCACCGACCACCGCATCCTCGTCCCGGCGACCGAGGGCTCCTGGGCCGGCAGGCTCGACGGTGTGCTCGTCGCCTTCACCGCCGACCACATCAACCCCGACAACACCGGATGGAGCGTTCTCGCCCACGGCACCGCCCGCCTGGTCGTCGACCCTGACCGCGCGCTGCGCATCACCATCGAACGCGTGACCGGTCGGCGCGTCGCCCTGACCCGCACACTGCCTCATCCAGCCTGAACACGACGGGCGACCCGGCCGCGTGACTGGCCGGTACCTTCCACCCGCCCGCACCGACGAAGACCGGGACGCCTGCGCCAGCACGTCCAGGCGATGCACCCCACGTCGGCTGCCACCCGAACTTTCATCGGCCTGATACAGGCAAGCCCTTGCGCGGTCGACAAGAGCAGGGGTACCCACATCTACAGGGCTGATTGGCCCTACGACCCGACCCCGGACCCCGGTCGACGTCACCACACGCGACACCCGAGACGCACCCGGGTATCCAGACGGAGGTCTGGCGATGCACGACGCCCGCCCATACGCCCGAACCGCCTCCCCCATACGGCAGGCCGTGCCAGGCCCACTCGAACCGGCCGAACAGCTCTCCGAGCGCGAACGTATCGCCACCGACCTGGCCAACTCCATCGCCCACCAGCTCTTCCAGACAAGCCTGGAACTGCACAGCGCGCTCGCCCGCATCGAACACCACCAGGACCCGGCGGCCCAGATCCGCAACGCCGTCGACCTGCTCGACCACACCCTCCGCGACCTACGCCTCGCCGTTTTCAGTGATCGGAAAGACCCTCGACCAGGCGCCTAGCCAGGAAGCTCTCCCGGCCGACCATCTGGGCGTACCCGGCTCGGGAAACCTGGTACGTACAACCCGCCGCCACCCGCGCGGTGTCCAGGGCGTGACCTCCAACGATCCAGACGCCCTCGGGCGGCGTTCCCTTGAGTCGGAGGAAAGCAGGTCGAGCGCAGCCGGCGGGAGGGTTAGATCGCGGCTGTCCGTTCAGTGTAGGTCGCCGACGGGCTGGTCAATCAGACTTAGTCGGCTTGGGGACCGACCAGTGAGCCACCTTGGCGTAGGGCCACGTACGCTCGCCGTTGATCTCTTCACAGTGAAGGGCGAGCGCGACACTGCCATGTTGGTAGTGTTCGGGATCGTCCGGAACGTCGACATCAACGACTATCGAACCGTCGAGGAACATGGTTTGCGGACAGAGTGGATCTCCGTGGCTGTGCGTGACGAGTTCTCTCCTACCGCTCGACACATAGGCTGACTCTGCTGACCAGCCGGCGCTCACGTATATGCCTGGCACGCCTTTGAGCATCGTGATCGTTACACGCACGATCCCGTTGACGGGTGGCTCCGCCTTGATGCTGAACTCTGGTGCGTCAGCCTGGTCATAGGATGCCCGTGCGAGGGCGAGCTGAGCTTGCGCTGACTTGGCTTGCCAGATGCTGGCTTCGGCGGATTTGAACGCTGACGAGGCCGACTCTCGTGCACTGTTCGCTTGATCTTGGGCTGCCGTACGGGCGGCCTTCGTCTCCTGGAGCAGCGTCCGAGTGCTGCGGGCTTGCGAGCGCACGTAGATGCCCGTGGCAAGTGTCACGGCCGCTCCAACCCATGAAGCGATAGCGGCCCATCCGGCGGCGTCCACACTCGTGAGGTTACGGCGACCCACTCGCAGCGCAAGTGCCTGCTTGGCTATGCCTGGTGTGAATTGTGAGCCGTATTAAGTGCGCCTATGAGAGGTGCGGCTCGGTGCTCGCCGTGATTGCGGCGTCGGCTGCTCGTCGTGCGGCGAGCGCGCGGGCTGATTCGGCGAGGGTCTTGGCCTGGTGGCATGGGGTGCAGAGGGATTGGAGGTTGGTCCAGTCGTAGCGGTCGCCGCCCTCGCCGAGGCTGGTGATGTGGTCGACTTCGTGGGCGAGTGCTCCGCACTGTTCGCAGAGTGGTTGATCGGCGAGCTTGGCGGCGCGGAGTCGGCGCCAGCGTCGGGTGGAGCCGTTGATCCACGCTTTGGATGGTCGGGCGGCCCAACCGCTCGGGCTGGGCTGGCAGGTCGGGCAGCGGCCCGACACGGGACGGCGGCAGCGTGGGCAGACGCGAGGCGGGCGGGTTGGCATGGGCGGGGTCCAGCCGGGTGGGATGACACCCGGGTGTCGGCCGTGGGGCCGGTTGAGGTGAGCACGGGGGGTTGTGGGGCTGCGCTCGGGTGGCTACCGGGGGCGAGCTGCCTGAATGGGCGAGAACGACAGGGCCAGCGGGGACGAGAGACCGGGCATGATGCTGATCTCTTGTGGCGCTAACCGTCCCTTTGTTGGTCTGTCGGTCCGCGAGCTTGAGGCGCTGGCGGACGCGATCGAGTTCGGGGACCCGATCGAGCAGGGTCCCCGGACGCTGGCGCTGATCGATGCCGAGCTGTGGCTGCGGGTGCTCGGCGACCACGACTAAGCCCCGCCTGCCGAGACCCCTCACCTACGGGTGGGGGGTCTCCGTGTGTCCGGGGCGGTGCGGGGCTACCAGTACCAGCGACGCCCGCCTGCACCGGCTCCGGCGGAGCCGAGCAGCAGGAGCACCAGTCCGATGGCCAGCAGGACCACACCGAGCGTGACCAGCACAGAGACACCCAGGACGTAGCCGAGCACGAGCAACAGAACCCCGGCGACGGTCATGGTTGAGCCTTCCGGCTGATCTTGAAACAGGGCGTGTAAACGGCTGCCCAAGTCGATCTTGGGAGTAGACGCTGGTTTACGCAGGGGCAAGGAGCCCCGCACCTGGAAGGGGCCACCCGATGAGCGTCGTGATCAACCCGAACTCGGCGTACTGCCGTTGCTGCACCGCCAACGAGTGCGAGTGCCAGGGCACCGACCTGGTGCTCGACGGGGACGCCGTGGCGTGCCGCTGCTGCGTTAACAACCGCTGCGAGTGCGGCGGCGCCGACCTCGCCCAGGACAGCCACCCGAACACCAACAACCCGAAGGATCACCCGATGACCACGAGCACCACGGTCGAAACCGCCGCCGACAAGCTCGGCGCCGCCTTGGCCGCCAACCCCGGTCGCACCACCGTCGCCCTGGCCCAGGCAGCCGGAATCGGCAGGTCCACCGCCGGCAAGCTCTTGAACGCCTTGGACAAGAACGACCAGGTCGTCCGGCGCACCGAGGAAGGCAAGACCGTCTGGTACCTCTTCGCCGACGCGCCTAGCGAGGACGAGGCGGTGCCAGAGCCCACCCAGGACCTCGTCGAGGAGACCACCGAAGAAATCACCGACGACACCACCGACGAGGTGCAGGTCAATGACTTCACCTACGAGGGCATGGAGCTGGCGTACGGCACGTTCAAGGCGCTCGGTGCTGGGCACGGCTCGAAGGTCGCCGTGGCGTTCACCGGCGGCGTGCGTGTCGGCGAGCTGGAGCGGGCTAGCAACGGCCTGTACATGCTGCGCGAGGCCAACGGCACGGTGACCACGGTGGGAGGCGCGGCTGGGAAGGTGCACGCGCTGCTGCTGTCCGAGGCGCCCAAGCCGGAGCCGAAGCGCACGGCGCTGCCCGAGGGCTACGTGAGCCCGACCGCGCTGGCGAAGGTCATCAACGAGCGCGGCCTGTACAAGGGCAACCGGGAGGACGGTCTGACCACGCAGGCGATGTACTCCTACATCCGCAACGCCCCGGTCGGCCACCCGTTCCCGCTGGTCGACCCCGAGCAGGTCGGGGGCCGGCAGTGGGTGTGCGAGGTCGAGGCCGGTGTGCAGTGGTGGGTGGAGAAGGACCACCGTGTCGCCGAGCGCCCCGCGCGGACGCGGCTCACCGCCGCCGAGCGCCGTGCGGCGAAGCGCAAGGAGCTGACCACGAAGCTCGCCGAGGCGCTGGTGGCCATGGACCGCGAAGGGGCGGAACGGTCGTTCTATGAGCAGGCCGACTTCCTGATGAACCACCTGTACGGAGAGGTTCCCGCGTGAGGTTGCGGGAACTGCTGGAGGGGCACGGCCGGCGCTCACCCGAGTGCCGGCCGGTCACCGCCACCGTGCCGGTCTCCGAAGCCCTCGGCGTGCACGACCCGACCGAGGGCCGGTGCCTGCGTTGCGGGGTCCGGCTCGACGAGACCGAGGTGCTGCGGGTGCAGCTCCACGATCTCGGCGGCGCGCGCCGGGCGGCGGAGGGGATCCGTCGGGACCTGATGGACCAGACCGTGCCGTTGGTCCTGGCCGCCGCCGAGCGCGGCCTCAAGCCGACCGAGCTGACGCGGTTGACCCAGCTCAGCCGCCGCACGATCTACAACATCATCACCGCGAAGGGGACCCGATCATGAACCGAGTCGACGGCCTCGTGCTGCTGGCCGCAGTGCTGGCTGTGGTCGTCCTGGGGCTGATGTGGCTGGCCGCCGGAGTCGACCCGTTCGCGGTGATCCGTTCCTGGTGGGCCGCCCTTGGCGACGTGCTCATGCACTGACCCAGAACAGGCAGCAATCCACTCCTACCGAAGGAGCACCACCATGTTCGTGTTCAGTCGCGCCGGCCGCGAAGCCCGCTGGCTCCGCAAGGCGCACAAGGCGCAAGAGCTGATCTACCGGGGCATGGACGACCTGTCGGTGTACGCCGACGCGATACGACATCGCGACGACATGCGCCCCATCACTGGCGACACCAACGCCACTGTCGACTACGGCGCGGCCGGCACCACATCACCCGCCAGCTACGTGACCTTGATCATCGAGGGGCCCGGCTACCAGTGGCGGTTCCGACTCAAGGACGGCCCCCGCAGGAAAGCCGACAAGATCGCACAGACCGTCAACACCCAAGCCGCCATCGCGGGAAAAGAACTCCGCGAATAGCCGCGCGCGCATTCAAAGGCACCTCTATGAGCGGCCCACTCTCCCAATCCGGGAAAGTGGGCGGCGGGCTTTCATGAGCCCGCGCGACACATCATCCACTCACGAGAATGGGCAAGCGTATGAGCGCTGAGCAACAACACGAGTCAGAACCTGTCGAGAGGTGTGAAGCGTTCGCGCGACGCGGCACCGGGTACGGCGTGTGCGACGAAACGCTCGACGAACACGGCGAATGTCCACGCGCCATGGGGCATCGGGATTCCAACACACTCAAGGAGCTATAGCAATGAAAAGTCGCAGGTACGCGGTTGTTGTGCCGGCAGACTGCTCGCAACCCATCAAGCTAGTCGAGATGGGTAGCGAGGCACCCCTGCGCCTGCTGTACCGGGAGATCGGTTGCAGCAGGGTTGATGTCGTGCGACTGGACGGATGGGAGAAAGTTCCTGACCTGGACATGTGGCTGGACGACGATGGCCGGCTCGTGCAGGACCCGGTCCCCAATGTGCGGGCCACTGGGGTCGCGCTCGCTGTTCGAGGGACCGAACTGGACGACGTCTACGTTGGAACGTGCGTGTTCGCTCTCAGCGACCAAGAGGGCGACACCACGGGCATGACGCCGAGCCAGGCAACGACTGTCTGTAAGACGGCCGATGTGATGGGGGCTCGGATAGACGCCTACCAGGGGATGCGCCGCCTGATCGAGCAAGAAAAACGCCTCTGGTCGGAGGTTGGAGCCGTCTACAACTCCGACGCGGATAGGCCAGCTATAGAAGCGGCGATTGCCGAGCTGGAGTGGCTACCTGTTACCGGTGGCCACATTGTGGGACCGCTCTCGCCCATCTCCACGTTGGAAAGGGCGGCCCGCGAGTTCGACATTTCGCGGGTGACCACCTACGCCCTCGGCCCCGGGTTGCCCTACCCGGATGGACCAGAAACGGCGACCTACCAGCTCCTTGGGCTGGAAGGCGCGTTCCTCAATCCGGCAGGTCGAGTACGGATCTACGTTCTTGACATCGGCACTGCGCTCGTTCCTCTGGCAGTGGACTTCCGACGCCCGGGAGGGGGCCAAGCGTGAGCACGAGCAAACTCGACGCGCGCGACCAGGTCATCGTCGCCACCCGCCGCGCTCTGTTCGACGCCCGCTGCGGACCACGCGTCGGGGACTACGTTGTGTTCACCGACGAAGTCGTCCGCCGCATCAGCTACATCTGGAACGATCCGCACGAGGCACAGACCTCCGACGGGGGCAGCTTCCACCTCACCGAGAGCGGGCACCTCTCGTTCTCCGGAAGCCTGTACCGCTCGGTGCCGCTGCACACCCTCACCGCTACGGGTGCGGTGGTCGACGGCGGGGCGTGGATCTTCCACCACGACTGGTGGACCGCGCACAACGGCGTCAACTTCCAGATCCCAATGCGGGTGTTCACCTGTAGCGAGGCAGCGCCAACCTACTGATCAGGCGATTCGCCTCAGAGGTGAGCCCCCGGTGGAAGGTAGCCACCGGGGGCTCGCTTCTGTGCGGGGTCGAACCTCCCCGCCGCCGGGTTCTGTGTCCACACTGCGGTGAAGGTACGCAGGCGATGATTTCACCGAGCGAGGGTGGTCGCAAATTTGCTGGTGGGCTGGCGTGTCGCGGAGCGTTCGGCCAGGTCGAGCACGTCACCGATCCGGAACAAGGGCTGGCGGTTGTCACGGGCGTAGCCGTGAGCAACGAGTCGTTCGCGGTGGTGCCAGACGTGAATGGTCTTGCGGTTGATCCGTTGGCCGTAGAGTTCACCGATGCCCTGGCTGATCTCGACGGCAGTGGCGAGGTGTTCGCGCAGCGAGTGCAGCAGCCATCGGCGGCGCTGCTCGACGAGGTAGGGGGCCTGGCACTGACCGCAGTGGGTCGCCCGGGCAGCCGGTGCGGTGTACAGGTCGTGGTCGCAACGGTCGCAGGGACCGAGGTACACCCGCTCTGGTGGGCGGTCGATGGCCAGGCGGGTGACTCTGATCGCGTAGTGCAGTTCGTCGGCGACTCGGTGCTCTGAGCGCAGCGCTTCGCGCTGATCGAGTAACCACGCCGCGAGTTGGATGGGTTGGCTGGGCAGATCGACATGTGGTGCCCGGCCGCTCAGCGCGAGGTCTCGTGCCGCCGAGGTCAGCGTCATACCGAGCACGTCGCTCACCTCGGCGACGGTGGGCCGGTATCCGAGGGGAACTTCTCCGCCGCCGCGTGGGGCTCCGGGTTCGGCGATGCGGTCGAGCCGGGCGCGGGTGATGTCCAGCTCGGCGACCAGCGACGGCACGTCGGCGAGTTCGGAGGCCAGATGGTCGGTGCACGGCGCGCACCGCAGGCCATCAGCCACGGGCCGGCGGCAGCCGGGGCATCGTGGGCCAAGTTCGGTGTACTGCGCCGGGGCTTGTCGGTGCAGGTGGCCGCAGCCGCCGTCCCAGTCGCACGGGTGGTCCGGGCCGCGGCCGTGGCACGAGCACGGACAGGTCAGCGCGTGTGGATCGCTCGCCATGGTCGCTCCAGAGGGTTCGCCGGGTCGGTGCTCGGTGCGGGGACTGGCGTCACCGCCGGGCTGGCGGGCGGGCACGGGCGGTTGTGGCCGGCCGTGCCGGGCAAGCTGCCAACCCAGCAGGCCACAAGTAGGGCTGTGGGCAGCCACCAGGCCACGGCCAGCAGCACCGCCGCCAACCACGCCCGGGGGCTCACTCTGGCCGCCCAGTGGCGCTCTGGGGCGGCCGTGTGGCGCCGCCGTGGCGTTGGCGGAGTTTCAACAGGGCGCGTGCGGTCCGGGCCGCGTGCAGCAGGCCGAGCGCATCGAGCAGGAGGCGGGCTTCGTCGGTGTCGCGGACGCGGCTGAGCAGCGCGATCACGTTGCGGGCGTCGCGTATGCGATCAGGCGGGCCGGGCGAGGCGGTCTGCCGGTAGCCGCCGTGCAGATCAACGGCCACGGACAGACTCCTTCGCCGGGGCATCACGGAGGGCGGGTCCGCCCCGGTGCGACAGCGACGAGCCCAGCCCGAACACGTGCGCGGTCATCGCGCCGCTCGCAGTTCGGCGACTACGGCGCGAGCCAACGCCCGTCCGGGACCTGGCGCGGGGCGCGGAGCGTTGCGTGCGGCGAGTTGGTCGCGGATGCGGGTCAGCCGGCCCTCGTCGATGGCTACCCGCTCGGCCTTGGCTCGTTCGCGCTCGACGCGCTGGCGCACGGAGCGACACCCGACGCACGGCGGGCCGGGGTCCTCGGCGGGTAGGTGTGCGTGGCGCACGCACCTGGGGGGCGCAGCGCGTGCACACGCGTCCCTCTCCCTTCCTTCTCCTCTCCTCTTCCCCTTCCCTTCCAGCAGTGAACGACTCACGGGGTTCACTGCTCCGTTCAGTGATTCGTTCACGGAGTCGTTCAGTGAACGGGACAACGCATCCCGCATGGACTGGTTCAGTGAGTCGTTCATGGAATCGCTCCGTGAATCGCCTCCGGACGGGCTCGGTGTCGCGGGCAGGGAGTGGGTCGCTGGCTGGGTTGGTGTGTCGTCGAGGTGGGTGAGGCATGCGGCGTGGGCGATGGCGATGTTGCTGGGGTGGTCGGTGCCGCCGTCGGCTCGGGGGGTGAGGTGGGTGACGGTGAGCTGGGTCGGGTCGCCGGCTGGTTGGTGGCAGACGCGGCAGGTGTGGCCGTCGCGGTCGGCGTAGCGGTCGCGGACCTGGTTGTCGGTTAGGTCGGGCGGGGTGAGCTTGGAGGGCTGGGGGCGGTTGATCCGCTGGTCGTTGCGGAAGTTGACCATCCACCCGAGGTGTTGTCGGGTGGGGCCGGCTCGGTAGGGGTGGACGTAGTGGTGGGTTTCGAGCTCGGCCATGAGGGTGGCGATGTCGTCGATGCTCAGGTCGTCGTCGTAGGGGAACACGCTGGCCTTGATGTAGGCGGGGGTCCAGCGCAGGATTCCTTCGTCGTCGGCGAAGTTCCGGATGGCGATCTCGAGCAGGCGGGCGTCGCGGGTCAGGGTTCCGATGTCCTCGTCATTCCAGTGGTCCGGCTTGACGGTCCGGATGCGCGGCAAGGGGTCACCTCCCTTAAGTAAGTCGGTGGGGGCGGCAGAGTTCGTCGATGAGGGTGGCGGCGGTGGCGGGATCGACGCCGGCTTGCAGGAGCCGGTCGTACTCGGGGCGGCGGTGGACCCAGGCGAGTAGGTCGGCGGGGCTGTGTTCCCACGGGATCATGGCGGCGAGGAGCACCGCCAGCGCTCGATGGCCGTCGGTGCCGGGGTGGGCGTGTGCGGCGTCGTCGAGCGCGGCGGTGACCTCGTCGGGGTTGAACTCGCGCAGCCCACAGGTCAGTCGTGCGGCGGCCGGGATGAGCCGGTCGAGTGCGGCGTCTCCGGTGAGGCTGGTCATGGTCAGTACCGGGGTTGGTGGGGGCGCAGGGTGGTGGGGGCTTGTCCGAGGTGGACTGGCACCTGGGTGTGCTCGGCCACGGCGGCGCGGACGCGGTTGAACGCTTCTTGTTCGGCCAGGTCGGGGCGGTGGAGCTGGTAGCCGATGCCGAGGTGTCCGTCGCGGATGCGGTAGCGCAGGCGGGCGGTGAGGTCGACCGGGGCGACGCCGAGGTACGGGCTGACGCGGATGGTGAACCGTTCGGGGACTTCGAGCTGGCCTCGGGTGCCGGCCTTGGCGGTGGTCTCCTCGACGAACCGCAGTTGCAGGTCCCCGGATTGCAGCCGGACGCCGCGTTCGAAGCTGGAGTTGCGGGCGGCTTGGAAGGTGCTGGAGATCTCCAGCATCGTGGCGGCGTCGGGTTCGACGATGGACATGAAGTGGTCCTCGATGAACTCGGCGAACCATTCCTGGGCGCCGAGCTGGCTGTCGTTGCCGGTCCATGCGGCCCATTCGGGGTCGCGGCGCACGTGCAGGGTGGCGCGGTGCTGGCGCCATCCGGGCCGCTCGGGCTGGTGGTCGTCGAACACGGCGACCACGCACCCGGATTCGGGGTCGGCCCACCCGGTGGTGGCCGGGGTGGCGAGGCGGTTGAGGTAGGAGATGAAGTCCAGCGGGTCGTAGACGGTGACCGCGCCTCGGGCCTCGCGGGGCGTGGTGAGGATGTGTTCGAGGTCGGTCACCTCGATGCGCTCGTCGTGGCGCACGACCCGGACCACGAGCCCGCGCTCGAGCTGGGCCTGGTCGACCGCCTTGGCGGCTTCGGCTTGACGGGCGAGGTCGGCTGCCTCGGCGACGGCGGTGCCGTTGACCCCGACAACACTTCTGCTGGTGGACCTGGTGCTGGCGGTGGTCACTGGTGGCTCTCCTGTGGGTTGGCTTCGTGGGCGAATGCCTGCTCGAAGGACAGTTGGCGGGGGTCGGAGCGCACTAGGTTGTGCTGCTCGTCGGCGAAGAAGATCGACGCTGGCCGCTCGTACTCGGGGGACTTGACCTTGATCTGGTCGCTGACCAGCAGCGCGTGCTCGGCCCTGGGCGTGGGCTTGAGGGTCAAGGTGTAGGTGAGCGCTCCGGGCTTGCCGGTGTCCTGCACGGCCGCCACCAGCTCGCGCAGGTGGGCCGACAGTTCCTTCTCGCTGCGTCCACGGGAATGCGTGCACAGGAACGACGCGAAGCTCTGCGACTCCGCCTCGTCGCGGGCGTTCTCGGCCACGTTGGGCTCCTTCCAGAGGTGGGTGGGTGTTCTCACAGGTAGGTCGGTGGTTGGGCGTTGTGCCACGGGCCGCGCGGGTCGTCATCGACCAGCGGGATGGCCTCACCAGCCGGGGTGAGGTAGCACCAGCCGCGCCGGACCATCCACACCGGAACGTCGGCGGGCACCTGGCCCGGTGCGACCGCCCAGCCCTGCTCCTTGGCGACCGTGCGGAACGCGCCGGCATGGGCGTGGCAGATGCGGCAGAGGTGCAGCCCGTTGGACGGGCACCACAGCCCGCCCTGGGAGCGGTTGAGCCGGTGGTGCCAGTCGGTGGCCGAGACCCGGTCGCACATCTCGCACCACCCACCGGAGCGGCGGGCGACCAGGCGGCGGGCTCGCCGTTCCCCGAACGACTTCATGCCCGTCCCTCCAGCAGCGCGAGCAGGTTGAACCGCTTGCCGAGGCACTGCACGATCGACACCGCCTCGCCGTCCAGGCCGAGGCAGCGTCCGTCGTAGACGCGGGCGTACTTCGGCACGGTGGCCTCGCCGAGGACGAACGCCCGCCCCAGTGGGGTGACCCGCCACCAGCCGGCCCGGCCGCCGTCCTCGCGCGGGCGCTGGTCCTCCTCCAGCAGCCCCCAGTACCGCAGCAGCGACTCGTCCCGGGCGCCGGAACCGAGGCCGCGCAGCGTGACCGTCTTGTTCTGCCACTCGGTGCCGTGCTCGCGGTACATCACGACCAGCGCGCGGGCCATGCCGGCGTGGATGCCGCGGTGGTAGACCTGGGCGCGCTGCTGGCAGCACGGGCACGCCGCGCCCTTGCCGACCGCGTGCTGGCGCAGCCACTCGCGGGCCTGGCCCAGCGGGGCGGTGTCGGGGAACTGGGGCGCGCTCATGGCTGGGTCCAGTTCGTCGCGGTCCACTCGGCGCGGGCCGCCGCGCCCAGGGAGCGGCCCAGCTCGATCTGTTCGCGCAGGGTGTCGATGCGTTCCTTGGCCGCGCGGTAGAGCTGGTGTTTGATCTCCATCTCCATGTGCAGGTCGGCGCAGCGCAGCACGGCGTCGGCCTTGCGGCGGTCCGCCGAACCCTGGGCGGAGGTGAGCAGCGCTTCGGCGTAGGCGACCTCGTGCGCCTGTTTGGCCCGCACCCAGTCCTCGCCGAGAGCAGCCGACTCCTCGGTGGCGTCGTCGAGCAGCCGCGACAGCTCGACCAGGTGGAACACCACGCTGTTCGGTGTGGGGCTGGCCCAGCCCGCCGGCACAGGTCGCAGCGTCCGGTCTGCGGCGGCTCCGATCGGTTCGATGCTCACGGCCCGGCCTCCTGCTCCTCGTCCAGGCCGCGGAGCTGGTACTCGGGCCGGCTGAACAGGCTCTTGCGGAACTCCTCCACATCGCGCATCGACGCCTCCTTGAGGTTGGCGCCGTCGTGGGTCTCCGCGTACAGCTCGGCGATCCGGTCCAGCGGCCACTTCTGCTCCGCGCAGGTCTGGCGCAACAGCGCCCGCGCCGCTTCAGCTGACGGGGTCGGTTGGCGAGGCTTCTGCTCTGACTTGTGCTCGGGCTTCTGCTCGGACGGGCGACGCTCGCTGTCCTGGCGGGCGTGCTGGCCGGCGGGCGCGCGGTCGCGCTGGGCGGAGGGGTGCGAGGCGGCTGCCGCGTCGTCGTCATCGCCGCCGGGGGCCACCCCGGTGACCGCGCACAGCGAGTACCGCCGGGCGTAGGTGATGGCCGAGCCGAGCACCTGCGGTGAGGAACGCGGGTCCGGCAGCGGGTAGTCGCCCTGTTCCTTCTCCCCGGACGCGTGCCGAAGTTGGTAGCGCAGCACGAATCGGTCGGAGTCGTCGAGCATGGGGCGGGCCGACCAGCTCAGCCCATGCTTGGCCAGCAGCGGCAGCACGACGGGGCTGATCTCGCTCAGGTCGGCGTAGCGGTAGGAGTACGAGCCCTTTTCGCTGCGTACCTGGGCGGTGTTGTCCTTGCCCACCCAGGGCAGCTCGGCCTGGAACGCCGCCAGCGCGGCGCCCAGCGAATCGGCGCCCAGCGAGTCGGGGGCCGGTGTGGTGGTCACGGTGCCTCCAAGACGAGGAGTCGGTGGGCGGTCGCGGAGTGGGTCAGGACCAGTGGCCGGCGAGCGGGCCCGCAGTGCGGGCACGGCACGCGGGTGGCCCGCTCGGGTGCCTCGACCGGGCTGGCCAGCACGGCGTTGTCGCCCTGGCAGACCGGGCAGAGCCCGGGAAGGGTGGCCAGGACCAGCGCGAGACGGTGTGCGTTCACCGGCGCTCCTCCCCGCCCGCGGTGAGCGCGGCAAGCAGCGAGCCATCTTCCGGTTCGCTGCCGAGCACCCGCGCCAGCACGGCGCGCACCGCGACCCGCCCGGAGGGGCTGGGCTCGACCTTGTACGCCGGGGTGCCGTAGGACAGCTCCAGCCCGGGGATCACCTCGCCGTCGCGGTCCACCACGAGCCCGTCGGTGTTGTGCGGGTCCTTGAGCTGGGCGCGGGCCAGCTCCCGCAGATAGGTCAAGTAGCTCTCGCGGATCGATTCGGTGACCACCAGCTCGTCCGGGCGCGCGCGTCGCACGTAGGCCAGCAGCGCGGCCTCGTCGGTGAGGACGACGCTCTCGGGTCGCTCGGTCAGGCGGACCTTGCCCACCTCGGTGCCGTCCGGCAGCCACGCCTTGATCGGCTCGCCCGGAGCCAGGGTGGGCTCGACGACCCGTCGGGTCTTCTTCGCCTCGGCCGCCACGTCGTCGGCGACGACCCGGGCGAACACGGCCCGGCCGGCGGCGAAGCGTTCCTGCTCGCTGCTCATCAGTCGCCCATCCGCACGACGTAGGTGATGAAGCCGACGAGCAGGAACACCACGGCGTTGAACAGCAGTTCCGCGCAGCCGCTCATGCGACACCGCCGGCCAAGATCGGGGGGCACACCCACTCGACGAGCTCTTCGGTGCGGGTGCGTTCCACCATCGGCGGCGCCGGCGCCTCGGGATCCGGGACCAACTCGGTGACCTCCCGGGTGGCCACGACCACCCGTTCGCACACCGCGTCACGCGCCGCCAGCGCACCGACGCTCAACGGCCCGATCCTGAGCACCAGCCGGAACACCTGCTCACCCGCCGGCTCCTTGTCCACCCGCGCGCCCCGGCGCAGCGCCGCGCGCGCCAGCGCGGCCAGCTCGGCGCGGGTGTCGGGACACCACAGGCAGAAGTACAGACACACGGCCGGCAGCTCCACGTCGTCGACCAGGTCGGCCAGCCGACGGAACGCGTCGGCTACCTCCGCGTTCGTCGACGTGTTCGGTGGCGGGTTCGTGGTCGAGGTCACCGGGCACGCTCCAGGGCGGCGACCTTGCGCACGGCGTCCCCGGTGAGCGGCTGCGGCCGGTGAACGACGAACGGGCGTACCGCGTCGGGGACTCGGGAGGTGGTGGTCACCAGCTCCACCCGGAACCGGTCGAGCTGGCCGCCGGCCACGATCGTGATCACCGGCCCGGCGGTGGCGGTGGGTGCCATCAGAACGGTCGCCTTCCACCACATCGGTTCGCCGAGATGTTCAGCCCAGGCCAGCAGCGCGGTGCATTCGGCGCACAGCAACCACGGAGTGACCGTGATCGCCTGGTCGGACACAGCCACGCTGGTCGGTTCGGGCAAGTTCTTGCTGGTCATCAGCCGGGCCACGATCTCGGCGGCCATGGTCAGCCGCGAGGCGAATCCCGACGCGGCGGGGTCGGCGAAGATCGGGCGGCTCACCGGGCCACCACCACGGCGAGCGCAACCAGCGCCACGGCGACCAGCGCCAGCACCCACCAGGTGATCAGGGCTCGGCGGTGGGTGCACCTGGTCGGTGCGAGCGGCCATGGGTTCACACGTCCTCGGCTAGCATGCAGTCCAGACATCTGGCGTTCCTTCGGGTAAAGGGGTTGTTCGGGTGTCCAGCGGCCCGGCCTGGTTGCACCCAGGTACGGGCCGCGTCCACATCGGCGTCACGTCGTGCGTTCACGCCGACCTGGAAGCCGGCTACGCGGCGGCGCCGCGCTTGCGGGCCTTCGCGGCGGCGGCGCGTTCGCGGTTGGCCTCGGCGCGTCGCCGGGCGAAGTAGTCGTCCAACTCGCGGCGTTCGATTCGCCTGCTGGCGCCGACCTTGATCGCGGCGATCACGCCGTCACGGACCCAGCGTTCGACCGTGCGCGGCTTCTTGCCCAGCACGGCGGCGGCCTCGGCGTAGGTGAGCAGGTCGTCACGGGGGTTCACCGGGAACTCCTCGCCTACGCTGCGGTGGTCTTGGCCCGGCCGCCGCGCGAGGACTTCACGGCCTCGGCGAGCCCGGCGGTGGCGCTCAGCTCCTCCAAGTACCTGAGCACCTGGTCGCACGGGATGCGGACAGTGCCCAACCGCGACTGCGGGACCAGGCGCTTCTCCTCGACCAGCCGGTAGTACGTCGAGCGACTGACGCCCAGGACTTCCAGAACTTGCTCGATGGTCAAGGTGTCGGACTCCACATCGGCGTAGAGCTGCTGCCGCATCGCCTTGAGCGCCTGCACCTTGTCGTACGTGTCTGTCGACATAGCCCTACCTCCCTCCTCGGGGTCGGGATCGGAGCGGGAGCGGCTCCGAAGGTTGGTGTGTGGGGGTTGTGGTTCCGGTCCGAGCTCGTTCGGCCGGCCGATCAACTGCTGGACGAACCTTGCCCACCGCCCAACCATCGCGTCAAATACGCCCCGCAAAGATGGCATATTGCGGGGCAAACGCGCGCACGGTGGGACGGCGTGGAACACCGTGAGACACCGGCTACGCTCCGCAAACACGTCGGGAGGGCTGCATGATCACGAGGCACTTCAACGAGCTTGTGGATCGACTTCACCCGAAGGGGTCAGGTCGGCGCCTGTGCCGGGAAGCTGGACTGAACGAGGAGTACATCGGCCACTACACCCGCCCCTCCACTCCGCTCAATCGAATGCCCGAACGCGAGGCCCTGGACAACCTCGCCCGCGCGCTGCGCTGTCACCTCTACCTCGTGATCGAGCATTTCGCGAAGGACGTAGACCTGCCCTGGGGGCCTCCGCTGGACGACCCGGACCTCGCCGAGCTAGTGCGGGTGTTCCTCCAGTACAAGGAGGAGGAGCGCAAGGAGGCCGTGGAGGTGCTGGCGCAGTACCGCCTCGTGAGCGATCCCCAAGATCGGCAGAGCGCGCGGCGCATGCTGCGAGGTCTCTCCGGCGGTGCAACCCCGTAGCCAACCGGTCCCCACCCCTCGTCGGCGAGGAGCGGGGACCGCTTGACCGGTGCCCAGCTCAGGCAGCGTCGCGGTGGTCGTCGGCCTGGATCGACGCCTCGCGCGCGGCGTCGGAGGCACCCCGAGACACCCGGAGTTCGCGCTCCAGCTCTCTGATCCGTTCCTGGAGCCTCTCCAGCTCCGCCAGAGGGTCCAGCGGAGCCGACTCCACCGGCGACTCCTGGGAGCGGTCCAGCCACAGGCGCGCCTCGGCCAACTCGGCATCAGGTATGTAGATCTTGCTCGTCACGATGCTTGCGTGGCGCAGAATGGCTTGGACCACGTCGAGGGGCGCGCCGGCCTGGCGCAGTGCGTACGCGCACGCATGGCGCAGGTCGTGAAAGACCGGCCATGGCTTGGCGATCCCAGCCTTGACCACGGCCTTACGCAACAGCCTCGCCATCCGCTGGGGCATCACCCGAAGCAAGTTCCTGCCCGGTTCGATGAACACGTGGTCCATCGGCCCGCCCGGGTACTCCTCCGAATGCTTGTCCAGCGCGGCAACCGTGCGCGTCGTCAACGGCACCGTGAGGACCTTCTTGCCCTTCGGGTAGGTGCGCTCCTCGCCGGTCTGGAGGATCACATCGCCGACCTCGATAGTCTTGCGCTTCAGGTCAATCCGGTGCCAGCGCACCCCGCACACCTCAGAGACCCGCAGCCCCGAGTCACGGGCCAGCAGCAGCGCCGGCCGCAGCCACACTGGGGCCGCCCGCAACACCCGTTCGAACTCCTCGTCGCTCAGGATCCGGTGCGACCGCAACGTCGTGTGCGGCGGCCGGTTGACGCCGATCGTGGGGTCGTCGCCGCGCAGCCCGTCCTGCACAGCCTGCACGGAGATGTGGCTGATCACCTCCAGGCGCATGCGCCGGGTGGCCGGGGACAGCCCCCTCTCCTCCAGGAACGCCATGTACTCGGTGACCGCGACCCGGTCGTACTCGTCAACCATCAGGTGCTTCCAGTACTTGCCGATCTGCCGAGCCTGGCTGAGCAGCCTTGTGCGTGTGGTGCCCTCGATGCCCGTCACGGATTTCGCCCAGCGCATCGCGTAGTCAGGGACCGACCAGCGGTGCCGGTTGCGCTTCACCGGCACACCGGCCTCGGTGTAGTGGCCGTCGATCTTGTCCTGCTCGCGGCGCATCCACGCGTCCGCCTCGGCGAAGGAGTCGAACGTCTTCGACGGCCCCTTCTTCTGGGCCACCGCGTTCCACGTCCACCCCCGGTACCGGCCGCTGGGCAGGGTCTCGGGCTGGCGCTCCCCGCGCACCTTCGTTTTGGTTCGGGTCTTCGGTCGTGCCATGACGATCCTCTTCGGGTGAGCGCACGCTCGGCAGCAATGGAGCGCGAGACGCTAACCACGCGAAGATCACCGGTCCAACCGCCCTGTGGACAACCGTGGGAAACTTTGTTCCCACGGCGCCCGCGCCTGGCGCGCTAGACCGCCTCTGACCTGCGGCGGAACCGCCGGTCACCCGTCGTGGAAGTGTTTCGTTCGAAAATCGCTGGCGCGATTTCCGACGAACTGAAATTTCTGAGTGCGGTTTGGGTGCCGTACCCGGGTGGTGGCCGGTCACTTTGGGTGTCTTTTGGTCACTTTTCGTGGTGTTCCCGGCTTGGTGGTTGCGTTTTCGGTTTTGTCGGTGCCCCCGGGCACAATCACTGGCATGTCCGAGAGCGAGCTGCTCGCCGCGTACCGCGAGGCCATCGAGTCGATGGCCCGCGCCCGCGCGCTGGCGGCGGCCGCCGACGGACAGGAGCTGATCGACGCACTCAAGCTCGGTGCCACGCTGCAACGGCTGGCCCGCTACGACGACATCCACGCCATCGCGCGGCTGGACCGCGAGGGCGAGTTCACCTCTCGTGGGGTGGACGCCGCGCCGGCGGTGTCGGACATCCTGCGGATCCCGCGCCGTGCGTCCACCCGGATGGTCGCCGTCGCCCGCGCGGTGTTCCCCACCACGCTGGACGGGCAGCCGGTCGAGGCGAAACTCCTGGCCACGGCCACCGTGCTGGCCACCGGCGAGATCGACACCCAACACGCCGACGTCATCGAACGACACCTGTCCTGCGACGCCGCCCGGCGCATCGACCCCGCACGGTGGGCCGCCGCCGA
>NZ_JIAI01000005.1 GCF_000620785.1 Actinospineispora acaciae DSM 45401
AACGCGTTCGCGCTGAACTTCGTGAACGTCGCCAAGTCCAGCCCATGCAACTTCGCCGAGGTGTTCACCACCGACGCCCGCCTCAAGAGCCTCAACCTCACCGTCCTCGCCGACGACAAGAACTTCTTCCTCAGCCAACTCGCCGGCCTGGTCATGCGCGACGAGACCTACCAACAACACCCCGACCTCGCCAAGCTCGCCACCATGCTCGGCGCCAAACTCACCGAACCCGCCATGATCGAGCTGAACGGCAAGGTCGACCTGGAAGGCCGCAGCGCCGACCAAACCGCCGCCGACTTCCTCCGCGCCAACGGCTTCATCCGCTGACGCCCCTGGTCACCGGCCGTGAGTGGTTAGCGGTGTCATAGCACCGCTTACCACTCACGGGTTCTGACCAGGGCCGATGCGAGGTCATAGCCAGTCCTCGTAGCAGGCGTCCGCGTCCGGATCGGTGGCCAGCCAGCCGTTCGGGTCGTCGTGAAGGTCGATCGTCGTGTCGGAGCCGTCGGCCCCGATACGGACGAGCAGGTCGGCGAGGTTGTCCCGGTCTAGGTCGACGACCAGCGCCAGCTCGTCGCGGACCGGCAACACCATGGTGTCGGGGTGGCCGTCGTGGTCGGTGTCCACGCCGTTGCGGATCTCGATTCGGCCGTTGCCGTCCGGACGGATCATCGGTGCTCCATGGCGGCATGGTGGCTGGCGCCGCCGCATCCGAGGGGCCGTTCGACATACATCGTTTGCTGTCGCGAATTCGTTGTCGCGGACCCGCCCGGCGTGTTAGTTTCGCGGTGCAATTCGGATACTCCATTGCCGTCTGGGCAATTCTTGACTCCCAAAGCGAGAGGGCGGTTTATGTCCGAGACGTCCACCCTGACCGCCGGGCTGCTGGAGCGGCTCGCCACCGGGCCCGTGATCTGCGGCGAGGGCTACCTGTTCGAGCTGGAACGCCGCGGTTACCTGCAGGCGGGCGGGTTCGTCCCGGAGGTGGTGCTGGAGCATCCCGAGGAGGTCAGCACGCTGCACCGGGAGTTCGTGCACGCCGGCTCGGACGTGGTCGAGGCGTTCACGTACTACGCGCACCGGGAGAAGCTGCGGGTGATCGGCCAGCTGGACCTGCTGGAGCCGATGAACCGGCAGGCGCTGCGGCTGGCCGCGCAGGTGGCCAGGGAGACCGGCACGCTGCTGGCCGGCAACGTCTGCAACAGCACGATGTTCGACCCCGCCGACCCGGCAACCGCCGCCCAGGTGCGGGAGATGTTCGACGAGCAGATCGGGTGGGCCGTCGAGGCCGGGGTGGACTTCGTGGTCGGCGAGACCTTCAGCTACCTGGAGGAGGCATCGCTGGCGCTGGCGTCGATCAGGGCCACCGGGCTGCCCTCGGTGGTCACGCTGGCGGTGCACCAGGAGCCGCGCACCCGGGACGGCTTCTCGCTGATCGACGCCTGCCGCCGGCTGGAGGACGAGGGCGCCGACGTGGTCGGGGTGAACTGCGCGCGCGGGCCCGCCACCATGCTGCCGCTGCTGGGTTCGCTGGTCGCGGCGGTGTCCGTGCCGGTGGCCGCGCTGCCGGTGCCGTACCGGACCACGAACGAGCAGCCCACCATGCAGTCGCTGCGCGACCCGGCGAGCGGCTCCGAGCGGGCCTTCCCGACCGCGCTGGACCCGTTCACCTGCAACCGGTACGAGATCGCCGAGTTCACCGAGGCCGCCGCCGAGCTCGGGGTGCGCTACCTGGGCCTGTGCTGCGGCGCGGCACCGCACCACCTGCGCGCGATGGCCGAGGCGCTGGGTCGGCGGCCGGGCGCGAGCCGGTACTCCGAGGACATGTCCCGGCACGTCTACTTCGGCACCTCGACCGAGCTGCGCCGGCACAACCTGGAGTACGGACGGCGGTTCTCGACACAAGCGAGTGATCACTAGATGTACTGAACGCCGTTCTGTCGGGGGGAGTCTCTACTCTGCTCGTATGGCGGTGATTGCGGGACGGGTGGCGCTGGACGCGTCGTCGGTGGTCCGCTGCCGCCGCCGGGTGCACCTCGACCACGACCCGTCCGCCGCGCACGGCCCGCGCGCCGAGCCCGACCCTGCCCTCGAACAGCGCAGGGCCGACGCGACCGCGCACCGCGCCGAGATCGGCGCCCGGCTGGCCGCGCTGGCCGGTGCTGACTGGGTGGCCACCCCGGACGGTTCGGTGCACGAGCGCGAGCGGGCCACCTCGGCTGCGCTGGCGTCCGGCGCGCGCTACGTCTGGAACGCCGTGCTCCCGGTCGACGGCGCCCGCACCGGCGAGGCCGACCTCCTGGTCCGCGCCGAGGACGGCGGATACCGCCCGGTGATCGTGGTCCGGCACCGGGTGACCGACCCCGGCGCCGGCGCGCTGACCGGCCCGTTCGGCCTGCCGAAGGTGGAGCTGGCCGCCCCCGACCCGGCCAGGCGTCCCCGCTCGCAGTCCCGTGACCAGCTACGGCTCGCGCACCTGACCAGGATGTTGGAGTCCATCGGCCACGCCACCGCCGGTCCCGCGCTGGGCGGCGTGATCGGCCTGGACGCCGACGTGGTGCTCTGGCACGACCTGTCCGCGCCGACCTGGCCCGGCGGCCACGACACCCTCCAGGAGTACGACGCGCGCTTTGCCGACCGGGTCGCGGTGGCCACCGCCGCGGCGGCCGGCGAGCCCGCGCTTGCCGAGCCGTCCCGGATCACCGAGTGCCGCCGCTGCCCCTGGTGGCCGACCTGCGAGGCGGTGCTGGCCGACCGCCGCGACGTCAGCCTGGTGCTGCGCGGCGAGGACGCGATGGCCCTGCGCGCGGCCGGCGTCGGCACCGTGGCCCAACTCGCCGCGCTCGATCCGGCCGGGGAACCGCCGGTACCGCTAGGCGGCATGCCGTTCGCCGACGCGGTGGTCCTGGCCAGGGCGTTCCAGCGCGGGCTTCCGCTGGTCCGGCGCGTCGCGGAGGTCAAGGTGCCGCGCGCGGACGTCGAGCTTGACGTGGACATGGAGAGCTTCAGCGAGTCCGGCGCCTACATGTGGGGCTGCCTCCTTTCCACGCCGTCCGGGGTCGACCTCGGTGTCCCCGTCGGCTACCGCGCGTTCGCCACCTGGGAGCCACTGCCCACCGCCGACGAGGCGCGCTCGTTCGCCGAGTTCTGGGGCTGGCTGCGCGAGCTGCGGGCGCGCTGCGCCGAGCTCGGCCTGAGCTTCGCCGCGTACTGCTACAACGAGCAGGCGGAGAACCGCTGGCTGCTCGCCTCGGCCGACAGGTTCGCCGGCCACCCGGGCATCCCGAGCCGCGCCGAGGTCATCGAGTTCATCACCTCCGACGCCTGGATCGACCTGTTCGCCGTGGTCAGCGAGTGGTTCCTGTGCGCGCACGGCAAGGGGCTCAAACGCATCGCGCCGGCCGCCGGGTTCACCTGGCACGACCCGGACGCCAGCGGCGAGAACTCGATGCGCTGGTACCGCGCGGCCGTCGGGATGGACGGCGAGCCCCCCGACCCCGGCCAGCGCGACCGGCTGCTGCGCTACAACTCCGACGACGTGCACGCCACGCTCACCCTGCGCGAGTGGATGTGCTCGCCCGGCCTTGCCGATATCCCCCTCGCCGCCGAGCTGTGACCGCCCCCGAATGGGCGTAACCTCGCGGTATGGCGTGGTTTGGGCGTGACAAGACGAGGCCGGTCGACGCCGAGCAGGCGCTGCCGGGCAGGCCGGACCCGCTGGCGGTGCCGGAGCGGCACTACGTCAACGACCACCGGATCCAGCCGCCGTTCCCCGACGGCCTGGCCACCCTGGTGGTCGGGATGGGCTGCTTCTGGGGCGCCGAGCGCGGATTCTGGCAGGCCGAGGGCGTGTACTCCACCGCCGTCGGCTACGCCGGCGGGCACACCCCGAACCCCACCTACGAGGAGGTCTGCTCGGGCCTGACCGGCCACACCGAGGCCGTCCTCGTGGTCTTCGACCCGGCCCGGATCCCCCTGGACACCGTGCTCAAACTGTTCTGGGAAGGCCACGACCCGACCCAGGGCATGCGCCAGGGCAACGACATCGGCACCCAGTACCGCTCGGCCATCTACTACGCCGACGACACCCAGCGCGCCGCCGCCGAGTCCACCCGCGACGCCTACCAGCGCGCCCTCACCGCCGCCGGCCGCGGCAAAATCACCACCGAGATCGCCCCGCTGCGCGAGTTCTACTACGCCGAGGACTACCACCAGCAGTACCTCGCCAAGGTCCCCAACGGCTACTGCGGCCTAGGCGGCACCGGCGTAACCTGCCCCATCGGCACGGGGATTGAGGCGGCCGGAGGCTAGAACCGTCATCAAAGTTCGCAAGTTGACCCGCCGCACGGGCGAACTCCATATGATCGAGCGCCGTGAACGTGGGGGGACGACAGTCGAAGAAGGGTCGTCGTGAGCTAGGACCCCTATGGACAACGGCCATCAGCGGACTGATCGTTGCTCTCACGGGCGCGGGCTTCTTCGCCGGGCGAGCTAGCACGCCCGAACCCACGCCGAGCGCTTCCTCTCCAACAATCAAGGTGACCGTCCGCCCTCCGGCTGCGACCTCGCAGACTTCGCCGCACGTGGTTCCTAGCCATCGCGGGCCCAGCCCGCGGCTGAGCCTTCGGTGTATTTTGTGGGTCAGATCGATTGGGGCTCATACAACCTCGACTTCCGAACTCTTCGCTATCTGGAAGGCAAGAATCTCAGTAGTCATTTCCGGGTTTTCTCAGCACCGAGGCAGGCGCAAACCTCGCCGAATGGCAGATCAACAGCGCGCCCAACAAGGACGAGTGCGCCGACGCCGTCACCCAGTCGATCACAGACGATAGTGTGGGAAAGGTAGAAATTGCGACAGTAGACACCAATCGGCAGCAGCCCTGGAAAGCAGGAGCAATATGCGACTGGTCAACATGATCTACTTCTCTCGACCGCGATTGAATGCTTTCTTTCCTGAACACCCGCCAAGGCTCCTGCCGACCGTGAAGGTTGGGGTTAATCTTGAAGTGGCGTCAGTGGAAATGGGCTCTCCCGCAGCGCGAAGCCCGACCGATGCGGAGCTACACAGGCTGCGCCAAGTACGCCAACAGATCAAACGCCATGCATCGTATTTCTACGCTCCCGACCTTCGAACGGGAGACTGGATCTATTTCGATCTCAGGATGGGATGGAGCACCTCTCACGAGGATGGAGATCTTCCTGACCTCGACGATGTATTGTTGTTCTTTGGCTCCATGCCGAGCGAGCACACCCACAGTAGAGCTCCCGTGGATCTCATGTTGTGTGGATCTACAGAGCATCTACTTAAGAAGACCGCAACTGCCGGAAGGATGGGCTCAGGGACAGGTTGGCTCCACAGCCTAATCCTGAAGATCAACCATTCGGACAAAGGCGGCGAGACTGGGATCCCGCCAGACCTGGACCAACACGCCCTCACCGTGTGCAGCGCAAACCGCCGGGAGGTGGTGGCACGATGGGTGTTCGACGTCATCGCCAGGCACCATGCACCTATTCATCGAGCACGCGTTCAAGGGTTGGCGCGCGTAGATCTCAGCTTCGATGATAGGACGACTTTTCCCCGCCTAGTGGTAGCCACTCCCTTGTATGTCCAGGACGCATCGAGGAAGTCGACAAGCTGGATTACAAGACTGCGGCTTCATCGCGATCTCTGCCGCCGCTACGGCCAATCCATATGGAAGTGGAGCCCTGACCTCGCTCCGCATGACCGCAACAGGTACTACGTTCCGCCGGAGTAACCCTCGCGTTCAGCCGCCTCGACACGGGCATCGACAGCGACACCGTCAAGCGCGACCACCTGATGGACCGTTACGGGGTGCAGGTCAACAAGACCTCCCGCAACACGGTGCTGTTCATGACCCCCATCGGCACCGCCCGCAGCTCGGTGGCCCACCTCATCGAGGTCCTGGTGGAGATCGTGCGCGAGCTCGACCAGCGGGTGATCGGCTACAGCCCGCGCGAGCCACGACGTGGTGTCCGCGACCTTCGTGACGCCGTACCCTCCGGGCTTCCCGGTGCTGGTGCCCGGGCAGTGCTTCAGCACCGAGATCCTGGACTACATGTCCAGCCTGGACACCCCCGAGGTGCACGGCTACCGGGCCGACCTCGGCTACCGCGTCCTCACCGAGCGGGCGCTCGCCGGTCAAGGGTCTGGTGGCCGGACTGTAACTGTGTAATTATCTCCGCCGTGAGCGAGCCGGAGTTGCCGCAAGAGCTGGGCCGGCACGATCCGCCCCCGTTGGAGCCGGTGCCGAGCACGGTGGTCACTACCTGGCCGGTCGGGACGTTCGTGGAGAACCTCGCCGCGCTGAGCACCGGCGAGCTGCTGGTGTCCGTGCTGACCGCCGGCGAGCTGCAGGTCGTCTCGCCCGAGGGTGCCCGGCGGGTGCTGGCCGCGACGCCGGCGCCACCGGCCGGGGTCGTGGTGCGCGGTGAGGACTACTTCGTGCTCGCCGGCGTCCCTGAGACCGGGCCGTACCAGGTCGTCAGGGTCGGGCCGGACGGGCGGGCGGCCGAGTGGGTGGCGGTGCCGGACGCGAAGTTCCTGAACGGGTTCGCCGTGGTCGGCGGCGGTACGGCGTATGCGGTGGACTCCGTGCTCGGTCGCATCGTCGAGATCGACCTGGACCAGCCGGGGTTTCGGGTGGTGCTGGAGCACGAACTGCTGGCCAAGCGCACCGAGATGCCGGGCATGCCCGCCGTGAACGGCATCGCCGTGCGCGAGGACGAGCTCGTGCTCACCAACACCGAGAGCGCGCGGGTCCTGCGGGCACCGCTCGGTGCGCACGGGCCGACCGGCGTGGTCGAGGTGATCGCCGAGAACCTGCGCGGCGACGACCTGGCGGTGGCCGGGAACGGCGACCTTTACATCACCACCCACATCCACAACACGGTGATCAGGCTCGGCGCGAACGGGGAGCGGGTGGCGGTCGCCGGTCGGGACCAGGGCATGGCAGGGTCCACGGCCTGCGCGTTCGGGACCGACGGCGGGCTCTACGTGACCACCACGGGCGGGGTCGTCATGCCGCTGGACGGCTTGACCCAGCCGGCGAAACTGGTGCGCCTCGACCTGGGGTAGCTCCCGTCACGCCGCCTTGATCGTGGCGATGCGCAGCTGCTGGCTGGGTAGGTTGCCGGCGCACACGGTGGCGTCGTACGGCACGAAGACGGAAACCCGCTGGCCCGGCGGGTACACCCGCAGGCCCCGCACCGGCGTCGGCCGGCACACCACCGGGTCGTAGTTCTCCACCCGCACCATGGCCAGCGCCGCCGAGGCCACCGCGCCGGGAGCGAGGGTGACGGTCCCGCCGGGGGCGCCCTCCCGCAGCGCGGCCCGACCGATCTGGGCGCCGCCGTCCTCGGTCAGGTAGGAGACGCCGGGGAAGCCCTGGGTCACGCAGGCCCGCGCGCCGGTGTTAGTGAACCGCAGCGGCGCGTACGTGGTGCCGGCGGCGCCCTCGCCCGGCCCCAAGGTGACCGACAGGGTCGACGCCGTGCACGTCACCGGGGGCTGCTCGGCGGGCGCCCAGCCGAGCAACCCGAGGCCGAGCGCCAGCGCGACCAGCCCGCGTCCGAACCGGCACCAACGCATCGGGTGCCTCCCCGCGCCGTGGCCGCGCCCTCCGGGCGACCCCTCCGCGATCGTACCGGTCACCTTTCCGGTCCGTCATCCGTCGGAAAGGGCGAGAACGTTCGACAAGAAAAGGGAGTAACGCCATGAGCGTCCTTGTTCTCCGTTTCACCGCCAACCAGGACGACGTCACGGACGTCGAGACGCGGATCGACGAGATGATGGCCGCGATCCACGATGCCCAGCCGGCCGGAATTCGTTACACATTGGGAAAGCTGCCCGACGGCGTGACCTTCGTGGGCGTGCTGGAGCTCGAAGACGGGGTGGACAACCCGCTGCCCGCCATCGCGGAGGCACGACGGTTCCAGCAGGGCCTCGAGGGCTGGTCGGTCGACGGGAAACCGGCTGCTCAGCGGCTGGACGTCCTCGGCGCGTACGGGATCTCGGGGTAGCACGGGTGTTTGTCGCGTACGTCATCGTGACCGTCGCCGCCGCCGCGATCAACGCCGTCGCGGCGGCCGTCGACTTCGCTCGCTCCGAGTGGGTGCTCGCGAACATGACCAGGTACGGAGTGCCGCATTCCTGGATTCTTCCGTTGGGGGTGGTAAAGGCGGCCGGGGCGCTCGGGTTGTTGGCCGGAATCTGGGTGCCGTTCCTCGGACTCGCGGCCTCGGCCGGGCTCGTGGCGTACTTCGTCGGCGCCGTGCTGACGGTGGTGCGAGCCCGGTGGTACTCGCACGTCCGGTTCCCGGCGCCGTTCCTCCTGTTGGCGGCGGGCTCGCTGGCGCTGCGGCTGGTCGTGGCCTGAGGGCGGCGGCCCCAGGCGCACGCCCTGCGCCATCAACGATCGCTTGTTAGGGTCGCGCCGCGTCATGGCCGATGCCGGCCGGACGCATTGGGGCTACGCGACTCGCTTGTATCGAGCAGATCAGGGGTTCGATTCTTCAGCTCCAAGCAGGGGTCGGGGGGCCGTCTACTCCAGGAGAAGGACCATGGCAAGCACGAAGCTGCTCGCACGCCGTTCGGTTGCGGCCGCGCTGGGCCTGGGCGTCGCGCTCGGCGCGAGCGTTGCGCTGAGCGTGTCCGTGCCGGCAGGCCAGGCCGAAGCCGCCCAGCCGGCGGCGCTGGCTCCGGTCGGCGCCGGACAGCTCGCCCTCGGGCACCTCGGCAGCATCGTGGTCGGCAACTATGGCGCCGTTGTCGGTGCCCTCGACCCGAACCTGCGGCGACAGCTCAACACCGATGTCCTGGCGAGGACGTGGGCGGACTTCCAGCGAGCGCACGGGAGCTATCGGTCACACGGCGAGCCCGTGGTTGCTCCGCGAGGCGAGATGTCCGTGGTCAACGTGCCGCTGAACATGTCGAGCCAGCGCGGACAGTTCCAGATCACCTTCCACCCCGACGGCCGCATCGCCGGGATCTATCTCCTGAACGCCTGAGGCTGGTCGTGGCCTGAGGGCGACGGTCACAATGGTGGCATGCGGTTCGGGTGGACCACCGTCGCTGCGCCCTCGTCGGCTCCGCGACCGGTCGACGTGCTCACCGTCGGGGTGACCGAGGCGGGCGTCGCGCTGGTGTGCTTCGGCGCGGGCGACGGCGCCCGCCGGAAGGTCGCCGACGCGGCTCGCTGGCTGGAGGTCGACGCGGAGCGCGACGACGTCTTTGCCGCCGCCGCGGCCGAGGAGCTGTCCGAGTACCTGGCCGGGCGGCGGCGCGCCTTCGAGCTGCCGATCGACTGGCGGCTCACCTCCGGCGACCAGCACGCCGTGCTCACCACGCTCTACCGCGAGGTCGGCTACGGCGAGACGATCACCTACGGCAAGCTGGCCACCCGCAGTGGCGCGTACCACACGGACCACCTGGGGCACGCCGCCCGCCGGGTCGGCTCGATCATGGGCTCGAACCCCGTTCCGGTGATCGTGCCGTGCCACCGGGTGCTCGCCTCGGACGGGCTGGGCGGCTTCGGCGGCGGGCTGGCTGCCAAGCGCTGGCTGCTCGAGCTGGAGGGCGCGCTGCCGCCCGCGCTGGACCTGGCCTGGAGTTGACGGAGAGCGGACGTGAGCGCGGACGCATAGTCATTGTCCAGCCCCGTCGACCCTTCTAGACTCTCGAACTTAGGCGAGCCTTAGTAGCGTGGAGTCGCGGAACTCCCTGGGCACCCTGTTCGTCCTTACAACGCCCGGTCCTCGATCCCCCTGAGCAGAGGAATCCCATGACCACAGCCCCATCCAGTCCGGCGAAGACGGCGCAACCGGAGATCGAGCCCGAACCGAAGAGCGCGCTGGAACGCGTCCTGCTGGTGGTGTTCGTGGTCGTCCCGTTCCTCGCCGTGCTCGCCGCGGTGCCGCTGGCCTGGGCCGCCGGCTGGCTCGGCTGGGTCGACGTCGCGATCTTCGCGGTGTTCTACATCGTGTCCGGGCTGGGCGTCACCGTCGGCTTCCACCGCTACTTCACGCACGGCTCGTTCAAGGCGAAGCGGCCGCTGCGGATCGCGCTCGGGCTCGCCGGCAGCCTGTCCCTGGAGATGACCATCATCGACTGGGTGGCCACCCACCGCCGCCACCACAAGTACTCCGACGCGGCCGGCGACCCGCACTCGCCGTGGCGCTTCGGCAACGACTGGAAGGCGCTGACCAAGGGCCTGTTCTTCGCCCACGTCGGCTGGCTGTTCAGCAACGAGCGCACCAACCGCAAGCGCTACGCCCCCGACCTGGTCGCGGACCGCGACATCGAGCCGATGCACCGCCACTTCACCTGGCTGGTGGCCGCGTCGATGCTGCTCCCGCCGCTGATCGGCGGCCTGGTGACCTGGTCCTGGTTCGGCGCGCTGACCGCGTTCTTCTGGGCCAGCCTGGTGCGGGTCTCGCTGCTGCACCACGTCACCTGGTCGATCAACTCGGTGTGCCACGTGTTCGGCGAGAAGCAGTTCACCGTGCGCGACAAGTCCCGCAACGTGTGGTGGCTGGCCATCCCGTCGTTCGGCGAGTCCTGGCACAACCTGCACCACGCCGACCCGACCTGCGCCCGGCACGGCGCCCTGCGCGGGCAGCTGGACCCGAGCGCCCGGGTGATCCGCTGGTTCGAGAAGCTGGGCTGGGCCTACGACGTGCGCTGGCCGTCCGAGCAGCGGCTGGCGTCGAAGCGGGTCAGCTAGCCGGGCGTGGCCGGCGCAGCGACACGGCGGTGACCACCGAGGCCACCAGCCCCGCCGCGCCGGCCACCAGGAACGTCGTCCGGGGCGAGGTGGCGTCCAGCAGCAGCGCGCCGCCCAGGTAGGACAGCCCGGCGGCCAGCCCGATGCAGCCGTAGAACGCCCCGAACACCCGCCCCTGCAGCTGCGCGGGCACGTGGCGCTGCAGCAGGGTGGTGGCGCCCACGTCCATGGCCGCGATGCCCACGCCCCGTATCGCCTGCAGCCCGAACGCCACGGCGACCGCCCAGCTCAGCCCGGTCAGCAGGTTGCCGGCGCTGCTCACCGCGAAACCGCCGACCATCAACACCGCCATGGACACCCCGGCCCGCGCGCCGGTGAGCCGCCCGAGCAGCCAGTAGCCCGCCAGCAGCCCCAGTCCGACCGCGCTGAGCAGCACCGCCACCGCCGCGTCCCCTCCGCCCAGGTCGCGCTGGGTGAGGAAGACCAGGGCCACGTCGTCGATGCCGTTGCACGCGATCACCACGAACGTGCCGAGCACCGCCGCCCGCGCGATCCGGGCCCGCCGCAGGTACGCCAGCCCCGCCCAGACGCTGTCCTTCGATCCGTCCGCCCCGGCGCCGGTGTCGGCGTGGCGCAGCGCGGGCAACCGGCACAACAGCACGGCCGACACCAGGAACGTGGCGGCGTCGACCACCAGCACGCCCCGGATCCCCAGCCACGGCAGCAGCGCCGCGGCGACCAGCGGCCCGAGCGCCTCGGCACCGTTCGTACCCAAACCGACCGCCGCGTTCGCCACCGGCAGCCTCGGCCCCTCCACCAGCGCGCCCACCGCCGTGCGGGACGCGGGCGCGAACGCCTGCGCGGCCAGCGCCCGGGCCGCGACCAGCGCGAGCAACACCGGCAGCCCGGGCAGCCACAGCGCGATGAGCACCGTCAGCGCGGCCTGAACCAGCTCGCAGCCGATCATGATCCGGCGCGGGTCGAACCGGTCGCTCAGTGCGCCGGCGGCCGGGGCGAGCAGCGCCGGCAGCACCTCGCCGAACACCAGCAGCGCGGCCACCGCGACGGCCTGGCCGGTCCGGTCGGCGACGTGGAGGAGCAGGGCGACCAGGCTCAGCGAGTCACCGAGGAAGGACGCCGTGCGAGCCGTCCACAGCACGCGGAAGTCCCCGTGGGTCCGGATCAACGTGAGCACGGCTCACAGCATGACCGCTGCCGAGCCGACACACCCCTGGGTTTCGCGCTCACGAGTGTGCTGAAACGCGCGACTCAGTGTGCCAAGAGCCCCGACTCGCGGGTCATTCTTCGAGCACGTACCCGACGCCTCGGACGGTGCGGATGCGGTCGGAGCCCAGCTTGCGGCGTAGGTAGCCGATGTAGACCTCGACGACGTTGGAGGACGGCGGGTCGCGCCAGAGCATGGTCGTGAGCTTCTCCCGGGACATGGCCTGGTCGGGGTGGCTGATCAGGATGGTGAGCAGGGCGAACTCGGTCGGGGTCAGGGTCACGAGCTGGCCGTCCACGCTGACCAGGCCGAGCGCGGTGTCCACGGTGATGTCGCCGCGGCGGGCGACCGCGCGCTCGGCCGGCTGCTCCTCGCGCATCCGCAGCCGCAGCCGGGCGATCAGCTCGTCCACGCTGAACGGGGTGAGCAGGTAGTCGTCCTGGCCGCCGCGCAGCCCGGCCAGCACCTGGTCGCGCTGCTCGCGGGGGGTCAGCGCGATCACCGGCGTGTCCGAGGCCAGCCGGGCCAGGCCGGCGAGCACGGCGGCGGTGTCCAGCCCCGGCAGCCCGACCTCGAGCACCACGGCGGCGAACCGGCCGGACTGTACGGTGTCCAGCACCCGGGTGCCGTCGTGCATCACCGTGGCGTCGTATCCGTGCGAGCGCAGGGTGCGCAGCAGCGGCCCGGTGGACCGGTCCGCAGGCACCGCCAGCAGGACGCGATAACGCCGGAACGTGAGGGCTCGTGGTTGCTGCACTTGGCCCAGAGTTCCGCGCCGTGCGCGGCCTGACAATCGACGAGCGGGCGGAATACCCGGCCGGACCAGCGTTTACCGGGGCTTTCTGAGTCGGCTATCGGGCAGCCGGAGCAATGCCGCCATGCGACCGGACTAGTAGGCCGCGGTTGGGCGCGGCACGCCGACCATCGGGTTTGTCTCGCTCTCATCTTGCGCAACCTGGGCGCCCGAAGCTCCTTACCGTGCGTGCGCTCCCTCGCTCCCCAGCGATCCACCGATCCAGCGACGCGTATCGCAGAAAGGCCCCTTCCCCCGTGCTCCCCGACACACCCCCGTTACCGCGCGTGACCATGTTGCTCGCGGTGCTCACCGGGCTCGTCGTGGCCGTGCCGACCTGGATGTCGGGCCCGTCCACCCCGGGCCAACCGACGGCCGGCGCCGACGGTACTCCGCCGCGCGCCGACCGTCCGGTCGCCGAGACCGACCGGGCGCTGCTGGTGACCCTGCGGCAGTTCGGCCTGTTCGCGGTCCCGGTCGGCCAGCAGGTACGGCAGATGGCCGCCGACCCCGGCGTGCGCGAAATGGGCGGCTCCCTGGCCACCGACCTGGACTCGCTGTCCGACCAGGTCCGCGCGGTGGCCGACCGGCTGGGCGTGGCCCTGCCCAGCCAACCGACCGGACAGCAGCAGGCCTGGTCCGCCCGGATCTCGGGCAGCTCGGGCGCCGGCTACGACCGGGTCGCGGTGAGCCGGCTCCGGTCGGGCTGCACCACGACCCGCGCGGTGATCGACCGCGCCAGGACGGAGTCCACCGACGAGCAGGTCCGCCGGCTCGCCGACCAGGCCGCCGCGATGCTCGACAGGCACCTGTGGCAGCTCGACCGGGCCCCCGCCGGCTGAGCCGCCGGACCCCGTCCGCAACCGCTCCCCCACAGAGAGAAGGCACGTAATGGCACCACCCGGACGACATCGACTCCCCCGACCAACCCGGCTGCTCGCGCTGATCGTGGTCGCGCTCGTCGGCGCGGGCCTGGTGCTGACCACCGGATCCGCACTCGCCCACGACAGCGACGGCAAGTCGTCAAGCAAGGCCGACCGGGGCAGCAGCGATGACGACGATCGCAACGACGACGACCGGCGCAAGCGTGACAAGAAGAAGGACGACGACGACGAGTTCCCCGGCCGGGACAAGGCGGAGCCGCCGGATGACGACGACTTCGTGGACATCCGCAACGTGAGGCCGGACGACGACCGGCCGCGCAACGAGCGCGACGCCTCCACCGGCAGCTTCGTGGCGCACTGCGGCACCAACGGCAACGGCCACCGCAACTCGGACAACTTCATGGTCACGCCGGGCAAGCGCAACGGCGCCCAGCACGTGCACGACTACGTGGGCAACCTGTCCACCGACGCGTTCTCCGACGACGACAGCCTGCACGAGGCCGGCACCACCTGTGACCGGAACAACAAGTCGACGTTCTTCTGGCCGGTGCTGCGCGACACCCGAGGCAGCGGCGGCGACGAGAACAAGGACGGCGGCGGCCGGGACGGAAACTTCGGGCGGATCCTGCGCCCGGTGACCGCCGACATGCGGTTCGTCGGCAACCCGACCCGCAAGGTGAACCCCATGCCGGACGACCTGTCGATCATCACCGGTGACGCCCAGGTCAAGAAGAACGGCGAGAAGAACGCCAACGCGCAATGGACCTGCACCGGGTTCGAGAACCGAATTACCGACAAGTACCCGCTGTGCCCGTCCGGCAGCAAGATCGTCCGAATCCTGGAGTTCCCCAGCTGTTGGGACGGCAAGAACCTCGACTCGAAGGATCACCGGGCGCACATGGCGTTCCCGGACGACGACGGCGACTGCAAGCGCGGCTTCAAGACCATCCCGAAGCTGCGCATGACCTTGGCCTACGACGCGCCGCCCGGGCGCAACTTCGCGCTGGACTCATTCCCTGATCAACAGCACGACCCCCGGACCGACCACGCCGACTTCATGAACATCGCCTCGAAGGAGGTGCTCGACCTGGCCGCCGACTGCATCAACTCCGGTCGCAACTGTTAACCCCAATTGGCCGAGCGCGGTCCATCGAGCAACATCGGTGGACCGCGCTCCGGCGCGTTCGCTCCAAATCGACGGGCTCAATTTTCTGTGTTACGCTCAATGATATGGGCCAGAAAGATCGATCGACGACATTATCGGGGATGCGACCGAATTCGATTTCTACTGACCTAAGACACCACCGCATCGCATTGCCCGAACCATCTCAGTCGTACGACCAGGACGCGGAATGGTTCGTCATCGAACTGGATCGAAAATGGCACGAGATCCGGTTTCACAACTACGCCGAGATATACTCCATACCCGGCCTCTACGAGCAGCTTTTCTACAACGTACTGCAATGCGATTCACCACGGTTCATGTGCGATTTCCTGCACGCCGAGCTGGACCGCGCCGGGGTGGAGCCCGGCGAGCTGCGGGCGCTCGACCTCGGGGCCGGCAACGGCATCATGGGCGAGCAGCTGCGCAAGCTGGGCGTGGCGTTCGTGGTCGGGGCGGACATCCTGCCCGAAGCGGCACGGGCCGCCGGCCGGGACCGCCCCGGCACCTACCGCGACTACCACGTGCTGGACATGACGGCGCTGACCGCCGACCAGCGGGCGATGCTCGGCGAGTACCGGTTCAACGCGCTGAGCTGCATCGCCGCCCTGGGGTTCGGCGACATCCCGCCTGCCTGCTTCCGCACGGCGTTCAACCTGGTCGCCGACGGCGGCTGGGTGGCGCTGACCATCAAGGAGGGCTTCCTGACCGACTCGGACACCTCGGGGTTCGCCGGGCTGCTCCGGGACGCGATCAAGGACGGTTCCTTCGAGGTGGCCGGGTCACGCGTGTACCGGCACCGGCTGGCAACCAGCGGCGGTCCGCTGCACTACACGGGCATGATCGGCCGCAAGCGCGCGGACTTGTAGCCCACCTCAGCCGGGGCTGGGGCGCACGCCGCCGTCGATCCCGACGGTGGTGCGGTTGCGGGTGTCCTCGAGCCCGGTGAATCCCTCGTCAGGGGCGAACGCGTCCCTGTCGAACCTCGTCCTGATGTCGTCCGCCGTGCCACCGACCTGGTCGGGCCCGTACCCAAAGGCACCGACCAGGTCGCCGGGCGCCATCAGGTCGTGCAACCCGGAGTTCGGGTCGGTGTGCCAGCTGCCCAGGAAGTGGCCGGCCTCGTGCGAGGCGATGTTGCCGATCGCGCGCCCGACGAAGGTGAGCCGGTCGCCGCCGGTGGCCAGGTAGTGGTTGAGCGAGTCCGGCCAGTCGGCCGGGCCGCTGAGCCTGTCCAGCAGCACCAGCGCGGTCTCCTCGCGGGCCAGGTTGCCGGGGTCCACCGACTCGGAGATGCCCACCGTGTCCACCCCGGCCTCCGCCGCGGTGCCACCGATCACGACCCGGCTCACGTTGGCGGTCCCGAACCCGTCGGTGCCGACCTCGATGCCCAGGTTCTCGGTGACGGTGTCGGCGATCAGCTTGGTCAGCGCCGGCTCGTCGGAGTCGCGCAGGCCCCAGCGGGGCAGGAACTTCCGCAGCGAGGACAGCCGCCTCGGCTGCGTGACGGCGGTGTCGGTGCCGAAGGTGGTCGTGTCCAGCGTCGCGCCGGCGAACTCCAGCACGATCCGCTGCGGGCCGGTCTCCGGGGGCCGCGCGATGAGCAGCCGGGCCTGGTAGGTGCCGGCGCCCTTGCGCACCGCGACCCGGTGCGTGCCGGTCACCTCGGCCACATGGTCGATTGTCGCGTTGCCGCCGGCCGGCAGCGGGGAGCCCGCCGGGTAGCTGGACGAGCGGTCGGTCTCCGAGCCCTGCACGAGCTGGCCGCGCGGGTCGTAGACCTCCAACCGCTCGGCGCCGCCCTGCACCGTGGCGCCGAGCACCTCACCGGCGCGCATCGGCACCTGGTAGGTGTCCACCTGGTCGGCGCCGGTCAGCTCGCCGGTCAGCTCGGCGGCCGGGTTCTGCCCGGGGCCGGTGCCCAGCCCGTCGATCCGCCTGCCCAGCTCCGGCTGGCCGGTCACGCCCTGCCCGGCCACGCCGAGGCGCAGCGGCGGCGGGGCGTCGGCGCGGGCGTGGACGCGTTGCTCACGCGGCCGGTGCGGCAGCGAGCAGTGCCAGCGGGCGGCTGCGGTGGCGGCCGCCAGCGCGACCGGGTCGACAGATCCGGGCGCGTCCAACCGACCGATCAGCACGGCGCTGAGCAGGACGGATGCCGTCACCGGCAGCGCTGTCCATGCTCGTCCCATGATCCGTGCCGGCCCCCCGTCTTGATCGAATCACGACGGTAACCGAGTGTTAGCGTGACCAACCAGGACAGACACTCCTTCGAGTGTTAGTGACCCGCTGGTATCTCGCTTACTGTGGCCGCGTTCACCCGTGTCGCCTCGGCGGTGAGTCCGTCCGGATGTCGGGCAAATATGGGAAGCTAGAGACGACGAGCTATGACGGCGGGGACGACGGCAGACATGGTTACCAAGTCGAAAACGGTCACCGGATCCGACGGCCGGACCTGGACGGTACGTCGACGGATGGAATGGTCGATGCCCGCCACCGGTGAGGACTTCGAGCACGACGTGGACGGTGGCCGGGCCGGCGTGGCGATGATCCTGTCCACCCTGGGCCTGTTCTACGTCGCGCTGTTCAGCTGGAAGCCGGCCGACGTACACATACCCTGGTGGGTGATGCTGGCCGGGCTGATCGTCGTCGGGTTCTTCCCGGTGCGCTGGGTGCTGCGCCGGCCGTGGACGATCGTGGCCCAGACCCCGGGCGGCTACGACCTCGACCCCGAGCACTGGGTCGGCGTGGTGCGCGGGCTGAGCAAGGCCAGGGAGGAGACCAAGATGGTCATCCGCAGCATCCGGATGCGGGCCACCCCCGCGTACGCCGACGGCCCGCTGCAGCCGGTCAGCTGACGAGCACCTCCCGAGACCATGCCCGAGCTACCCGAGGTTGAAGCGCTGGCCCACCACCTACGCGAACACGCGGTGGGCCACCAGGTCGCGAGGGTCGACCAGGCCAGCATGAGCGCGCTGAAGACGTTCGACCCGCCGCTGTCCGCGCTCGCCGGCCGCCCGGTCACCGGCGCCGCCCGGTACGGCAAGTTCCTGGCCATGGAGTGCGACGGGCCGCACCTGATCACCCACCTGTCCCGGGCCGGCTGGCTGCGCTGGCACGACACGGCCAGCACCGTGCCGCCCAAGCCCACCGGCAAGGGCCCGATCGCGCTGCGGGTGCACCTGGACGAGCCGGGCGGCCCCGGGTTCGACCTGACCGAGGCCGGCACCCAGAAGCGGCTGGCGGTGTACGTGGTGAACGACCCCGCCGAGGTGCCCGGCATCGCCAGGCTCGGCCCCGACGCGCTCACGCTGTCCCGCGCGGACCTGGAGAAGATCCTGGCCAAGCGCACCGAGCGGATCAAGAACCTGATCACCGAGCAGGGCGTCATCGCGGGCATCGGCAACGCCTACAGCGACGAGATCCTGCACGTGGCCAAGCTGTCCCCGTACGCGGTGGCCGGCCGCCTCGACGAGGCCAAGCTGGACGCCCTGTACGAGGCGATGCACCAGGTGCTCTCCGACGCGGTGAAGCGCTCGGTGGGCCAGGACGCGGCTCGGCTCAAGGGCGAGAAGCGCTCCGGCATGCGGGTGCACGCGCGCACCGGGCTGCCCTGCCCGGTGTGCGGAGACACCATTCGGGAGGTGTCCTTCGCCGACCGTTCGTTCCAGTACTGCCCGACGTGCCAGACCGGTGGGAAGCCCCTGGCGGACCGCCGCCTCTCCCGCCTGGTGAGATAGCAGCCGTGCCCGAGATCCTGAACTCGCCCAGCGCCCTGCTGGTGCTGCTGATCACGGTGCTCTGCGTGGCCATCGTCGCGCTGGTCCTGCTGTACAAGGCCAAGCGCCGCGCGTTCGCCTCGCCGCTGGAGCGGGCCACCTTCTCCACCCTGCACACCGTCTCGCTGGCCGCGCCCGCGCTGCGCGAGGGCCTGTCCCGCCAGTCGGCCTCGTTCGCGCTGCCCTACCTGCGCACCCTGCTGGAGACCTGCGCGCTGACCATGACCGACGACCAGGCCCAGTCGCTGGGCTGGGACGGCGAGGGCGACCACCACACCATGGACGTGGTGGAGCTGGCCCGCCAGGTGATCAGCACCGGCCGCCAGCAGGTCTCCTCGCACACCGCCATCGACTGCGGCCGCGACGACTGCGTGATCAAGGGCATCGTGGTGGTCCCGCTGGAGACCGAGGGCAACATCGTGGGCACCCTGGGCGCGCTCACCGAGTCCACCACCGGCCCGGTGCTGCTGCGCGCCACCGCCGAGGTCGCCCGCTACGTCTCCAGCCAGCTCGAGCTCGCCGAGCTGGACGAGTCGCGCGCCAGGCTCAACCGCGCCGAGGTCCGCGCGCTGCGCGCCCAGATCTCGCCGCACTTCGTCTACAACGCGCTGACCACGATCTCCTCGCTGATCCGCACCGACCCGACGCGCGCCCGCGAGCTGCTCAACGAGTTCGCCGACTTCACCAGGTACTCGTTCCGGACCGCCGGCGAGTACACCACCCTGCAGGACGAGCTGACCAACATCGAGCGCTACCTGATGATCGAGCGCGCCCGGTTCGAGGACCGGCTGCACGTGCGGCTGCAGATCGCGCCCGAGGTGCTGTCCGTGGTGCTGCCGTTCCTGGCGCTGCAGCCGCTGGTGGAGAACGCGGTGCGGCACGGGCTGGCCGGCGTGCCCAGCGGCGGCTCGATCACCATCACGGCGGAGAACTCCGGCGCCGAATGCGTGATCAGCGTGGAGGACGACGGCGTCGGCATGGACCCCAAGCGGCTCAAGGAGGAGATGACCGACGCGCACCTCTCCGGCGCGCACGTCGGCCTCGGCAACGTGGACGACCGGATGCGCTCGGCGTTCGGCGACGACTTCGGCCTGGTCGTGGACACCGCGATCGGCGCCGGCACGAAGATCACCTTGCGGGTCCCGAAGTTCCGGGCCGGCATCCGCGCGTAGCGTGCATGGTATGACGACGTTGCTCGACAGGCTTCCGAACACGGTGACCGGGCGGCTGCCGGGGCGGCTCGGGGAACGCGCCGACCGGTCGGTGGTGAGCGTGGTGCGGCTGCACGGGGTGATCACGCCCGCGCTCGGGCCGATGGCCAGGTCCGTGCTCAACCTGAGCGTGCTGGAGCCCGTGCTCAAGCGCGCGTTCGCCCCCGAACGGCTGGCCGCCGTCGCCCTGATGATCAACTCCCCGGGCGGGTCGGCCACCCAGTCCGCGCTCATCGCCGACCGAATCCGGGGGCTCGCCGAGGAGCGCGGCGAGCGAAAGGCCCCGGTGCTCGCGTTCTGCGAGGACGTGGCGGCCTCCGGCGGCTACTGGCTGGCCTGCGCCGCGGACGAGATCTACGCCCACGCCACCTCGCTGGTCGGTTCGATCGGGGTGGTCAGCCACGGGTTCGGGCTGGCCGGGCTGCTGGAGCGGCTCGGCGTGGAGCGGCGGCTGTACACCGCGGGCAGCAACAAGGCGCGGCTGGACCCGTTCCTCCCGGAGAAGGAGGAGGACGTCGCCTGGCTGTCCGCGCTGCAGGGCCAGCTGCACGAGCAGTTCCAGGGCTGGGTCAAGGAGCGCAGGGGCGACAAGCTGGCCACCGGCGACGGCGACCTGTTCAACGGCGAGGTCTGGACCGGGGCCAACGCCGAACGGCTCGGCCTCGTCGACGGGCTCGGCACCGCACGCGAGATCATCGCCAACCGCTTCCCGGACGCCGAGCCGGTGCTGGTGGAGGGCCGCAAGCCGCTGCTCGCCCGGCTCGGGGTGGGCGCACCGGCGGCGGGGTTCGGCGCGGCGTCGCTGGCCGAGGGCCTGCTGCAGGCCGCCGAGCTGCGCGCCGCGTGGGCCCGGTTCGGACTGTGAGGGGCGCCCAGAACGTGGGATGCTGACCGAGGCCCCCATTGGGGTGAGTGGCGAAATCCGCCCCAGCCCTGGCACTCGGCGACAATCACCGCCACCATGATGAATCGGGCAGACACGGTGCGATGAGCAAGACTCCGATGCGATGATATATATCTCACACCGGGGGGATAGAGCAGGATGAGGAGATCGTGAACAGTTCAGAAGGCTCCGGTGGGCTGGTCGTTCTCGCGGTAGACGACGAGAAGCCCGCTCTCGACGAGCTCGAGTACCTGCTCGGCCAGGACCAGCGGATCGGCACCGTGCTCACCGCGTCCAACGCCAACGACGCGCTCCGCATGCTCAGCGGCAGGGAGCGGCATCGGGACAATACGCCGGGAGCCCCGCAGGGCCAGGTCCCGGTGCACCCGATCACCGGTGCGCCGATCGCCAGGAGCACGGACGTGGACGTCGTGTTCCTGGACATCCGGATGCCCGGGCTGGACGGCCTGGAGCTGGCCAGGGTGTTCTCGACCATGGTGGTCCCGCCGGCGGTGGTGTTCGTGACCGCGCACGACGACCGCGCGGTCGACGCCTACGAGGTCGGCGCCGTGGACTACCTGCTCAAACCGCTGCGCTCGGAGCGGTTGCGCAACTCGCTGGACCGCATCCTGTCCAGCCGGGTGGTGGCCAGCAACGAGTCCGGCTCCGGCGACGGCGGCCCCAGCGACGACGAGGTCATCCCCGTCGAGCTGGCCGGCACCACCAAGCTGGTGCCCCGCTCGGCGGTCCGCTACGTCGAGGCGCAGGGCGACTACGCACGGTTGCACACCAACGACAACAAGAGCCACCTGGTCCGCATTCCGCTGTCGGTGCTGGAGGACCGCTGGCGGGATGCCGGCTTTGTGCGCATCCACCGCTCGTACCTGGTGTCGCTGCCGCTGGTCACCGAGCTGCGGCTGTCCGGGTCCGGCTATGTGGTGCGGATCGGCTCCGGCCCGGAGACCGCCGAGCTGCCGGTCAGCCGCCGGCACACCCGTGAGCTCAAGGACCGCCTGGTGCGTGCGACGAAACAGGCGTGGAGCCAACGGTGAGCTCCGACGGCCACGTGCCGTCGGTGGCGTCGGACCCCGATCCCGAACCACGGGAGCCCGACGCCGATCTCGAGCCGGACCGCTCCCCGGTCCAGCTCCGCCGCGAGCTGCGGCTGCGCGTGCAGGGCCTGCTCAGCGCGGACGAGCCCGCCCCCGACCCCGACCGTCCGGGCGCGAGCCAGCGCCCGCCGGACGACGACCACACCGACCCGAACGGCTCGACGCACCCGATGCTCAGCGCCGGCCGCCACGCCCGCCGCGACGGCCAGAGCCGCCCACCCCGGCTGGACTACGTGCCCCGCCACGCCGTCCGTACCCCCGGCCCCGGCTCGGTGTCCCCGAACGACAAGACCGAGGTGTTCTCCCGGGTCCGCAGGGACCCCACCGAACGCCCGCTGCCGGCGCGCCCGGAGTCCGAGCCGCTGCACGCCCGGCCTTCCGCCGACCCGGTGCCCGAGCAGAAGACCGCCGAACCACCGCCCGCACCCGCCGAACCGATCACCAAGGGCAAGCGCGAGCGGGTGGTGCTGGCCCAGCGCAAGGGCCAGGCCCGGCCGGTGCGCACGGTGGTGGAGGTCCAGGACCTGACCCAGGTCGGCGAGGTGCTCAGCTCCAGCCTGATCGGCTCGCAGCTGGGCCTTTCGGTGCGTTTCGGCGCCGTGGCGGTGCTCGCGCTGGGCTCGCTGCCGGCGCTGTTCGCGATGTTCCCGGTGCTGGGCAGGTTCGAGCTGTTCGGGTTGCGGGTGCCGTGGCTGCTGCTCGGCGTGCTGGCCTACCCGTTCTTCGTGTTGCTCGGCTGGCTGTACACCCGCTCGGCGGACAAGATCGAGCAGGTCTTCGCCGACCACATCCAGAGCTAGCCCGTAACACGGGCACCGGGCGCACCCGGTCGGGCGCCGCCTAAACTCTGGCTCCATGACGCCGGCTGCCGTGGTGGCGCTGACTTCGATCGCGCTCGTCGCGGTGGCGTCCACCGTGATCGGTTCGTTCGGCGTGCGGTTCGCGCGCAACACCTCCGACTTCCTGGTCGCCTCCCGCACGGTCGGGCCGACCGCGAACGCGGGCGCGATCTCCGGGGAGTACCTGTCCGCCGCGTCCTTCCTCTCGGTGGCCGGGATGATCATGAAGGACGGCCCGGACGCGCTGTGGTACCCGGTCGGATACACCGGCGGCTACCTGGCGCTGCTGCTGTTCGTGTCCGCGCCGCTGCGCCGCTCCGGGGCGTACACGGTGCCGGACTTCGCCGAGTTCCGGCTGCGCAGCCCGCTGGTGCAGCGGGTGAGCACCATCTTCGTGATCGTCATCGGCTGGATGTACCTGCTGCCGCAGCTGCAGGGCGCCGGGCTCACCGTGGCCACCGCCGTGCCGACGCTGCCGCCCTGGACCGGGGCCGTCGCGGCCGGCCTTGTGGTCATCGCGACGGTGGTGTTCGGCGGCATGCGCTCGATCACGTTCGTGCAGGCGTTCCAGTTCTGGCTCAAGCTCACCGCGCTGGCGCTGCCCGCGCTGATCCTGGTGATCTACCTGGGCAGCGACCACCGCCCGTTCAACCGGCCGGCCCCGCCGCAGTTCCCCACCGACACCACCGTGCAGATCAAGACCGACGTGGTGCTGCAGGTCAGCCAGCCGGTGACGTTCGAGGCCACCGGCGTGCTGGACGGCCAGCCGGTCCGTGGCCTGGTCCGGTGGAACACCGGCGAGCACACCGTGCTGAAGAACTCCCGGCTCACCTTCGACGCCGGCTCCTCGGTGCCGGTGCCGGCCGGCTCGCCGGCGCGCGACTCCAGCTGGCTGACCCCGCTGTCCGGCAACGAGGAGCACCCGCTGGTCGGCATCTACTCGCTGATCATGGCCTGTTTCCTGGGCACCATGGGGCTGCCGCACGTGCTGGTGCGCTTCTACACCAACCCGGACGGGCGGGCCACCCGCCGCACGGCGGTGGCGGTGCTGGCCATGCTCGGCGGGTTCTACCTGTTTCCCACGCTGCTGGGCGCGATGTCGCGGCTGTACGTGCCGCAGCTGCTGGTCAGCGGGGACACCGACGCGGCGGTGCTGCTGCTGCCGTCGGCCGCGCTCGGCGGCGGGCCGCTGCCCACGCTGATCGGCGGGCTGGTCGCGGCCGGTGCCTGGGCGGCGTTCCTGTCCACCGCGTCCGGCCTGGTGGTCGGCGTGGCCGGGGTGCTCTCGACCAGCCCGACGCTGTTCCGCCGGGGCGGAGTGCGTGACTTCCGGCTGGCCGCCGTGCTCGCCGGCGTGGTACCGCTGGGGCTGGCGCTGTTCGCCACCCGGATGGACTTCGCGCAGACGGTGGCGCTGGCGTTCGCGGTGGCCGCGTCCACGTTCTGCCCGCTGCTGGTGCTGGGCATCTGGTGGAGCGGGCTGACCGACCGGGGCGCCGTGGCCGGGCTGCTGGTCGGCGGGGTGACCTCGGCCGGCGCGGTGATGGTGAGCCTGATCGGCTTCAACTTCGCCGGCTGGCTCGGCACCCTGCTCGGCCGTCCCGCCATCATCACGGTGCCGCTGGCGTTCCTGGTCATGATCGTGGTCAGCAAGGCCACCTCGGGCCGGCTGCTGCCCGACGTGTCCCGGTTGATGCTGCGCCTGCACGCGCCGGAGCGGTTGGGCCTGAGCCAGGACCGGGCTCGCGACCTCGACGAGGCGACACCCGATCTGCGCAAAGCGGAGTGACCGCTACGCCATCCGGCTACACTCATTCGGATGCGTCATTTGAGTACAGCTGAAATGAGTTCCCGGATGGCCTCGCCCGAAAGGGTGATTTCGGCCCGGCTTTCCCCTGGTCTCTCTTCGGCGCCATCGGCGTGGGTATGGGACGTGTTCTAGTGTGATGGATCCCACGAAACCCACGCTGCGTATCTGATCAACCACCAAGCGGCCCGGCGTACCGCATGCACGTCGGAGAAGGAGAGCCTCGTGAGTACAACCGGTGAACGCCCACCGGGCAGCACCCGGTACGAGCAGATCCAGGCAAGCCCGGAGTTCGTCAAGCTCCGCAAGCGGCTGCGCCGGTTCGTGTTTCCGATGAGCGTCGCGTTCCTGGCCTGGTACCTGTTCTACGTCGTGCTCGCGGCGTACGCGCCGGAGTTCATGTCGATCAAGTTAGCGGGCAACCTGAACGTCGGCCTGCTGATCGGCGTGCTGCAGTTCGTCAGCACCTTCGTGATCACCACGATCTACGTGCAGTACGCCAACAAGCACCTCGACCCGTCCGCCGAGCGGATCCGCGCGCAGCTCGAAGGGAGCGACGAGGAGTGAACGCGCTCTACCTCGCCGAGACGACCGTCGGCAAGCCGGCGCTGAACATCGGCATCTTCCTGGTCTTCGTGCTGATCACGTTGGTGATCGTGTTCCGGGTCAGCCGGACCAACCGGACGGCCTCGGACTACTACGCCGCCGGGCGGGCGTTCACCGGCACCCAGAACGGTGTCGCCATCTCCGGTGACTACCTGTCGGCGGCGTCATTCCTCGGCATCGCCGGCGCGATCTCCACCGTGGGCTACGACGGCTTCCTCTACTCGATCGGCTTCCTGGTGGCCTGGCTGGTGGCCCTGCTGCTGGTCGCCGAGCTGCTGCGCAACACCGGCAAGTTCACCATGGGCGACGTGCTCAGCTTCCGGATGCGGCAGCGTCCGGTGCGGGCCGCCGCCGCGGTGTCCACCCTGGTGGTCTCGTTCTTCTACCTGCTCGCCCAGATGGCCGGCGCCGGCGGGCTGATCTCGCTGCTGCTCGGCGTGGAGAACGACAAGACCACGTTCTTCAACGGCCAGTCCCTGGTGATCGCCATCGTCGGCATCCTCATGATCGTCTACGTGCTGGTGGGCGGCATGAAGGGCACCACCTGGGTGCAGATCATCAAGGCCACGCTGCTGCTGGTCGGCGCCGCCGTGATGACCGTGTGGGTGCTCGGCAAGTTCGGCTTCAACCTCTCCGCCGTGCTCGGCCAGGCCGTGGAGCACAGCCCGAAGAACGGCGAGAAGATCCTCGGCCCCGGCCTGCAGTACGGCAAGACGGCCACCTCGAAGATCGACTTCGTGTCGCTGGGGCTGGCCCTGGTGCTCGGCACCGCCGGCCTGCCGCACATCCTGATGCGGTTCTACACGGTGCCCAGCGCCAAGGAGGCCCGTCGCTCGGTGGTCTGGGCGATCTGGCTGATCGGCATCTTCTACCTGTTCACCCTGGTGCTCGGCTACGGCGCGGGCGCGCTGGTCGGGCCGGACACGATCAGCAAGGCGCCCGGCGGGGCGAACTCGGCGGCGCCGCTGCTGGCCTTCGAGCTGGGCGGCGAGATCCTGCTCGGGCTGATCTCGGCGGTCGCGTTCGCCACCATCCTTGCGGTGGTGGCCGGCCTGACCATCACCGCGTCCGCCTCGTTCGCGCACGACGTGTACGCCAACGTGCTCAAGAAGCACATCGGCACCGAGCCGGACGCCGAGGTGAAGGTGGCCCGGCGCACCGCGCTGGTGATCGGCGTGGTGGCCATCGTGGGCGGAATCCTGGCCAACGGGCAGAACATCGCGTTCCTGGTGGCGCTGGCCTTCGCGGTGGCCGCCTCGGCGAACCTGCCGACGATCCTGTACTCGCTGTTCTGGAAGCGGTTCAACACCACCGGCGCGCTGTACAGCATCTACGGCGGGCTCATCTCGTCGGTGGTTCTGATCATCTTCTCGCCGGCGGTGTCCGGGTCGTCCAGCGCGATGCTCAGCAAGGTGGACTTCCACTTCTTCCCGCTGCAGAACCCGGGCCTGGTGTCCATCCCGCTGTCGTTCATCCTCGGCATCGTCGGCACCTACGTCGGCACCAAGGACCCGGACGGGTCGTCGCGGTACGCCGAGATGGAGGTCCGCTCGCTGACCGGGGCCGGCTCCGAGCGCTCGGACCGGCCCGCCGTCCAGCACTAAACCCTTAGTACCACCCGCCACCCGGGCGCCTTTACCACTGGTTGACGCGCCCGGGTGGCACCATGTTGGGGTGAGTTCCTCCCAGCTGCCGGCGGTGCCGGTCGACGCGCTGCCGGCCGATGCCCGCCCGCTCGACGTGCGCGAGGCCGACGAGTGGGCCGCCGGCCGGGCCCCCACCGCCGTGCACATCCCGATGTCCGAGCTGACCGGCCGGTTGCACGAGCTGCCCGACGACCAGGACCCGCTGTACGTGATCTGCCGCTCCGGCGGGCGCTCCGCCCGGGTGGTGGCCTACCTGGTCTCCCAGGGCTACCCGGCGGTGAACGTGGACGGCGGCATGCAGGCCTGGGCCGGCGCCGGCAAGCCGCTGGTGGCCGACGGCCCGGGCCAGCCGGAGATCGTCTGATGCACGGGCGCCGGGCGTGATCTGCCCACGCTGCGGCCAGGCGCAGCCGCCGGAGGCGCGCTCCGGCGTGTTCTGCGTGCACTGCGGCCAGTTCCTGGTGGCCACCAGGTGGGTCGCGACGCCGCCACCGCCGGCGCGGCCGTCCTCGGCTCCCGCGCGGTGGCGCGGCCGGTACACCGGTCCGCCGAGCTATCGGGTCACGCCGAACTGGGGGTTCCCCCCGCTGCCCTGGCAACGCGAGCGGCCGGCACCCGAGCCCTCGGCAGCGGCGGCCGCCGCCCGCCACGCCGGCCTGCTCATCCCGCTGCTGCGCGGGGTGGCCGTGCTGGCCGGGCTGGCCGCGGCCGCCGAGATCTGGCGGTACGTGCTGTTGCTACGCAGCCGGGACTCCGCGCTGAACGCCGGCGAGGTGGCCGCCTCGGACGCGCTGGAGCAGGCGGCGTCCTGGGTGTGCACCCTGATGGCCGTGGGCGCGGGCTGCTACCTGCTGGTGTGGCTGCGGCAGGTGATCGCGGCGGCGGCCACGAACTCGAACGTACGGCCGTCCAGGAGCGGGCTCGCCACGCTGGTCGGCTGGTTGGTGCCCGGCCCGAACCTGACGGTGCCCGGCTCGATGCTGGCCGAGGTGGAGCACACCGCGCTGGGTCGGCCTCCCGGCGGGCGGCCACGGCCGTCCCGCCTGTTGCTGGTGTGGTGGGGGCTGTGGGCAGCGAACGTGGTGCTCGGCGTGGTCGCGGTGGTCTGGATGTTCCGCGCCGGGGTGCAGGCCAAGGCCGACGGCGTGGTCCTGCACGCGCTGGTCGACCTGGCGGCGGCGGCGACCGCGACCGTCACCGCGCGGGTGGTCGCCTGGCTGACCGCGCTGGTCAACCCGCCCAGGACGATCCGGCTGCCGACGGTGGTCAGCGTCCGCACCCCGGCCGCTACGGCCTGACCGGCCTCGCCGCACCGGCGCCTCGGCGGGGCGACTACCGTGTGGCGCGATGAGCAAGAAGACGAAGGGCCGGGCCGGGGCGCGCGCCGCGACCGCACAGGCCGGCGGCCCGAACCCCAAGCAGCCCTGTCCCTGCGGCTCGGGCAAGCGGTACAAGGCCTGCCACGGCGCCGGCGACGAGGTGATCGTGCTGCGCCCGTTCGATGGCCTGGCCGCCGAGCCGGACCTGATCGCGCTGCGCGAGTTCGTCCCGTCCGGCCTGGCGCCGCTGCCGCTGTCCGAGGCCGGCGCGAAGCTGGCCGGGGAGCGCACCGCGACCCTGGCCACCGTGCTCCCCGGCGCGTCCGCCGGGATGGTCCGCGCGGACGGCACCGCGCTGGTCGGGCTGCAGACCCAGACCAGGGGCGGGGACATCTCCGCCGACCTGGGCCGCGCGCTGCGCTGGGCGCTGACCGCCGAGCCGGGCGAGGTGCTGCCGGTGTCCGGGTCGTCGCTGGGTGACGGGCCGGTGCGGCTGCAGGACCTGGTCGACCCGGACGCCTCGCTGGACATCACCGTGCACAAGGACTTCGGCTGGTGGCTGCCCGAGGACTCGTCCGAGGAGCCCAGCGCGGACGTGACGGCGGCGCTGGAGCACGCCAACAGCGTGATCAGGCCGACCGAGCCGGTCCGGGGCGAGGGCGTGCGGGCGGCGTACTGGGTGGACGCGGGCGAGAAGGCCCACCTGCGCTGGGTGCGCCCGGAGCCGGAGGACCGGCTGCTGGCCGCGCTGGCCCGGCTGTTGGCGAACGACGAGCTGGACCTCGGCGAGGGGTCGCGCTACGCCGGTTCGTTCCGGGCGCACGGGCTGCTGGTGCCGGTCTGGGACCTGGACCTGGAGATGCACGCCAAGGAGTGGTCCGCACCGGCGCAGGCGTTCGCCGGGCGGCTGGAGCGGGCGCTGGGCTCGCTGGACGACGAACCGGCCAGCGAGCGCGAGCGTCGGGCTCGGGACTCACTGGCCGGTCGGCAGATCACTCTGCGCTGACCCGTGACCGTCGGAGAGTAAGTACGGCGGCCACTATGAACACGAACCCGAGGAACCGTCCGGCCGGGATGAACGCGGCGACGGCGATGGACGGCAACGCGGGCACGGCGAGGTTCAGCGTCGACACCAGGCCGAGCGCGGCCACCACGAACCCGAAGGTGGACAGCCACACCGGCAACCGTCCGGAGAAGCGGCCCGCCACGGCGGTGGTCAGCACCAGCAGGGACAGCGCGAGCACATGCGCCGGCCCGCCGATCAGGAACACCAGGTAGGCCAGCGCGGAGGTGAGCGCCGGCTGGCCGGTGAGCGCCGGGTGGGTGAGCGTGCTGGTCAGGGCGCCGCTCAGCAGCAGGGTGCCGGCGGCAAGCGCCCCGGCGGCGATCAGCTGCGGCGCCGGGCGGTCGCCAAGGGTGCGGGCCAGGCCGGCGGAGAACACGACGAGGGGCACGGCGGCCAGCCCCTGGGTGAACCCGATGATCGCGATCGCCTCCCGGTTCGAGGTGAAGAACCCGAGCACCTCGTCCGGGGATGCGGTCGGCACCGGCCAGCCGCCCTTGGTGGTGGCGAGGCCGGCGACCAGGCCGGCCAGGAAGATCACGACGAACCCGATGCCGGCCCAGAGCCGGGGGTCGGTCCGCCGCTCGGTGGCAATGTCAGTCATACCGAGCAGTGTTCTCGTTGACCGCCGCCGCGACGTCCTACCGACGGAGTGTCCCTGACCAGCCCGGATACCGCGCCGGGCGTAGCCGCGGTTCCACGTGAAACCGTCTACCCGTACGGGTCGCGGGCGAGCGGGCAGGACATGCAGCGGGGGCCGCCCCGGCCGGAGCCCAGCTCGGAGCCGGCGATCCTGATCACCTCGATGCCGGCGTCCTCCAGCCTCGCGTTGGTCTCGGTGTTGCGCTCGTAGGCGACGACGACGCCCGGGGCCACCGCGAGCGTGTTGTTGCCGTCGTCCCACTGCTCGCGCTCGGCGGTCACCGGGTCGAGGCCGGTGGCGATCACCCGCAGCTCGGCCACGCCCATCGCGTCGGCGGCCGCTTTCCGGAACGGGGTGGGGCCGTCCACCTTGATCCCGTCGACCGTCGACCGCACCGTGTAGGCGCACAGCGTGTCGCGCAGCGGCTCGTACATCACGACCGCGTCGGTGTCGACCATGGTGCACACCGTGTCCAGGTGCATGGTGGCCCTGGCCTGCGCGATCGGCACCACCAGCACGGTCTCGGCCAGGCCGTCGGCCAGCGCGGAGCGGGCCAGCGACTCGGCCCCGGCCGGCGTGGTGCGCTCGCCGACCCCGATGGCCAGCACGCCGGGGGCGAGCAGCAGCACGTCGCCGCCCTCCACCGGCGCGTTGTGCGCCTCGTAGGCCCGGCCGACGCCGGTGAACCGTGGGTGGTGGGCGTAGATCAGGTCGGTCAGCGCGGTCTCCCGGCGCCGCGCCGGCAGCGCCAGCGAGGTGATCGCCACCCGGTCGGCCAGCCACACCGAGGAGTCCCTGGTGAACATCAGGTTGGGCAGCGGGTCGATGACGAAGTCGCTGGCCGGATGCATGGTGCGTACAAGCGACGCGGCTGGGGTCCCGTCCGGCAGCTCGGCGAAGGTGAGGCCGGCGGTGAGCGTCTCGGCCAGCTCGGCGGGCGGCAGCTCGGCGAGGTGGTCGCCCAGCTCGGCGGCCAGCGGTGGGCCCAGCCGGCGTTCGTCCAGCACGCTCCCGACGCCCCGCTCGCGCGCCGCCGGGTCGGCCAGGGTCTCGGTGAGCAGCTCGTCCAGCAGCAGCACCTCCACCCCGCGCTCGGCCAGCGCGGTGGCGAACCCGTCGTGCTCGCGCTGCGCGCGGGCCACCCACGGGATGCCGTCGAAGAGCAGCTGGTCGTTGTTGCGCGGGGTCAGCCTGGTCAGCTCGGCGCCGGGGCGGTGCAACAGGACGGCCCGCAGCCGGCCCACCTCGCTGTCCACCCGGTACGGCGCCGTCATGATCCCCATCATCAACGCAGCGTAACGGTGTCCGTGCCCGCGTCCCAGGTGTTGTACAGCTCGGCGTACGGGCCGCCGGCGGCCATCAGCTCGTCGTGTGGCCCCTGCTCCACGATCCGGCCCTCGTCCATCACGATGACCCGGTCCGCGTCGCGCGCGGCGTGCAGCTGGTGGGCGATGGCGACCACCGTGCGCCCGTCCAGCACGGCGGCCAGCGACCGTTCCAGGCCCCTGGACACAGTGGGGTCGACCATCGACGTGGCCTCGTCCAGGACCAGGGTGTGCGGGTCGGCCAGCACCAGGCGGGCCAGCGCGAGCTGCTGCACGATGGCCGGCGGCACCGGCACCCCCTCGGAGCCGAGCCGGGTGTCCAGGCCGTCGGGCAGGCGCAGCGCCCAGTCCGAGGCGCCGGCGGCGCGCAGCGCGTCGTGCAGCTCCTCGTCGGACGCCGAGCGGGGCAGCGTCAGGTTATCCCGCAGCGTCCCGGTGAACACGTGCTGCTCCTGGGTGACCAGCACGACCTCGCGCCGGCGCCGCTCCAGCGGCAGCGCGCTGATCGGCACCCCGCCCACCAGGACCTCGCCCCGGTCCGGCGGGTTGATGCCGGCGAGCAGCCGCCCGAGGGTGGACTTCCCGGCGCCGGACGGCCCGACCACCGCGATCCGCTCCCCGAACTCGATGGCCAGGTCGATGCCGTGCAGCACGTCCCGACCGGCCCGGTAGCCGAACCGCACGCCGCGCAGCTCGATGCGCCGGCCGGCGGGCACCACGCTCGGGTCCCCGGTGTCCGGCGGCACCTTGCCCACTCCCAGCACCCGGCGCAGCGCGGCGTGACCGATCTGCAGCTCGTCCATCCACCCGAGCACCTCGTTGATCGGCTCGGTCAGCGCGCCGGCGTAGAGCACCATGGCCGTCACCTCGCCGATGCCGACCAGCCCCGCCTGGTACGCCCACGCGCCGAACAGCAACAACACCGCGATGGGCAGCAGCGCGGCGGCGTCGAGGCCGGCCAGGAACACCCCCCACAGCTGCCCGCTGCGGCGCTCTCCGGCGACCGCGGTGCGCATCGCGGCGTCGTGGTGCGTGCGCCGCCTGCCGCCCAGCCCGAGCGCCTCCACGGTGCGCCCGCCGACCACCGTCTCGTGCGCGCTGGCGTGCACCTTCGCCCAGCTCGCCAGGGTCCGTTCGTAGACCGGCACCGCGCGCGGCCGGTACCACCGGGTGAGCACCACCAGCAGCGGCACCGAGACCAGCGCGCCCAGCGCCAGCAGCGGCGACGTGATCACCATCGCGACCGCCGTGAGCAGCACCATCACCGAGGCGATGACGATCTCCGGCGCGGCCTGGCGCAGGCCCTCGTCCAGCTTGTCCACGTCCGAGGTGGCCCGCCCGAGCAGCTCGCCGGTGCCGGCCGTCTCCACGGTGTCCAGCGGCAGCTCCACCGCGTGGTGCACCAGGTCCTCCCTGGCCTTGGCCAGCAGCCGCTCGCCGAATACCGCCGCCACGAACCGGGCCCAGGCGCGCAGCGCGGCCTGCACCAGCAGCACGCCGACGAACAGCAGCGCGAGCAGGTCGACCGCCGTGGTCGCCGCGCCCCGCCGCACCGACTCCACCAGTTCGCCGAGCACCCACGGCCCGACCAGGCCGGCCCCCGTGGCCAGCCCGAACAGGGTGAGCATCGCGGCGAACGCGGCCCGGTTCGTGGTGGCCACCGTCCATAGCCATGCGCGCACCTCGCGGGGCCCGGCCAGCGGGTACGCCGACGCCTCCGCCGACCCCTCCGCCGAGTCCGTCACGATGTCTCCTTACGGTCCGCCACGGCCGCCCACAGCGGGCTCCGGCTGATCACCACGGTGGTCCGGCCCCGGCGCAGCCGGGCCACCCGGCGGGCGATGCGCGCCTCGGTGTGTGCGTCCACCGCCGACGTCGGCTCGTCCAGTACCAGCACGTCCGGGTCGGCGGACAGCGCTCGGGCCAGCATCAAGCGCTGCCGCTGCCCGCCGGAGAGCCGGCGTCCGCGCTCGGTGAGCCGCTCGCGCACGCCGTCCGGGAGCCCGGCCACGATGTCCGAGGCGTCGGCGGCCCAGAGCACCTTGTCCAGCCCGACCGTCGCCTGGTCGAGCTGGACCTCCTCGGCGAGGCCCCCGGAGAACAGCAGGTCCTGGTTGTGCGCGACCAGGATCCGCCCGCGCACCTCGTCCAGCTCGGCGTCCCGCAGCGGCGTCCGCGCGTTTGTGCCGACGGCGACCACGGCGGAGTCCGCGTACCGCCCGAGCCGGTCGGCCACCTCCTCGGACGGCCCGGACGGGCGGATCACCGTCAGCTCGCCCGGCGGGCAGTGCAGGCCCGTCTCCGGGTCGGACAGCCCGAGCGCGCCGGCCGGCAGCGGGGTGGGCTCGGCGGGGCTTTCCAGCTCGGGCCGCAGCCGCAGCACGGTGACGATCCGGCCGGCGGCGACCAGCGCCTCGCTCACGCTGTGCACCGCCCCGGTGGCCAGGCTCACCGGGATCACCAGGAACGCCGACAGCCCGTAGAACGCGACCAGCTCGCCGACGGTGATCGTCCCGTCCAGCGCCAGCCGGGCCCCCAGCCAGGTCACCGCCACCGTGACCAGGCCGGGCAGCAGCACCGCGATCCCGTCCAGCAGCGCGTCGATCCGCCCGGCGCTCACCCCGGCGCGGCGGACCCGCTGGCTGGTCTCGGCGAACCTGTCGGCGAACCGCCGCTCGCCCCCGATGCCGCGCAGCACCCGCAGCCCGGACACGATGTCGGCGGCCAGCGTGGTCGCCGCGCCGACCTGCTCGCGGTGCTTCTCGGTGCGCCGGCGCAGCGGTCCGAGCAGCGGCGCGATGCCCACGGTGGCCAGCGGCACGCCGATCAGCACCACCGCGCCCAGCAGCGGGCTGCGCTCCAGCACCACGACCGCTACCAGCGCGAACGCCACCAGGCCTCCGGTGGTGCGGCCGATCACCTCCAGCGCGGCGCCGATGTGGTGGACGTCCGACGAACCGATCGCCACCACCTCGCCCGCGCGGATCTTGCGGGGCAGCGCCGCGCCGACCGTGGTCGCGTGCCGCAGCACCGCGCGCTGCACGATGGTGGCCGCCCGTACCCACAGCTTGACCGAGTAGTACTCCAGCAACCCGACGCTGATCACCTGCACCACGCCCAGCGCGAGCAACACGCCGACCCAGGTCCACAGCGAGCCGCCGAGCCCCCAGTCACCGCCGAGCGCGTCCTCGCCGCCCTCCGCGGCCGGGTCGGGGGCGCCGCGCCGCAGTGCCGCGTCGATCGCCCGGCCGATGGCCAGCGGCATCAGCGCCACCGGGACCGTCCACAGCACGCCCAAGGTCATGGCGCACGCCAGGGTGCCCGGCACGGCCCGGAGCACCGACCACAGCAGCCGGGGCGCCGAGCGGGCGTCGAGCCTGTGTCAATAGAACATGACCGCAGGCTAACCACGGCCGACGAAAGCCGGCCACCGAGTTTCGCCCGCCCGTGCCGGCACCGCCCCCGACCTATGGAGGATCATGGACATCGGCGGCTTCCAACCGGAGGGACCATGCGGGAGATCACCCTGTTCAGCGGCTCGGCGCACCCGGAGCTGGCGGCCGCGATCGCCCATCACCTGGAGGTGCCGCTGGCCCCGACCCGGGTGACCCGGTTCACCAACGACTGCATCGAGGTGCAGCTGCAGGCCAACTGCCGGGAACGCGACGTGTTCATCGTCCAGCCGCTGGTGCCGCCGGTGCAGGAGAACCTGGTCGAGCTGCTGCTCATGCTGGATGCCGCGCGCGGCGCGTCCGCCGCCCGGATCACCGTCGTGATGCCGCACTTCGCCTACGCCCGCTCGGACAAGAAGGACGCCCCCCGCATCTCCATCGGCGCCCGGCTGATCGCCGACCTGCTGGTCACCGCCGGCGCGGGCCGGGTGCTGGCGATGACGCTGCACTCCCCGCAGGTGCACGGCTTCTTCAGCGTCCCGGTGGACCACCTGCACGCCCTGCACGAGCTGGCCGCGCACTTCCGGGGCGGCGTCGACCTGTCCAACTCCGTGGTGGTCTCGCCCGACCTCGGCAACGCCAAGGAGGCCTCGAAGTTCGCCCGGTCGCTGGGGCTGCCGGTCGCGGCGGCGGCCAAGCAGCGCTTCTCGGACGACAAGGTGGTGATCAGCTCGGTCATCGGTGACGTGCGCGGGCGGGACGTGATCGTGCTCGACGACGAGATCGCCCGGGGCAGCACCATCCTCGAGCTGCTGGACAAGCTGTCCGAGCTGGACGTCGCCTCGGTCCGGGTGGCCTGCACGCACGGCCTGTTCACCGACGGCGCGCTGGCCAGGATCAGCGCGCGCGACGAGGTGTCCGAGATCGTCTGCACCAACACGGTGCCGATCCCCGAGCAGAGCCGCTCATCGAAGCTGACGGTCCTCTCCGTGGCCGCCCCCCTGGCCGAAGCCGTCCGCCGCATCCACAACGGCGAGTCCGTCAGCGTCCTGTTCGAAGACCACTGACCGCCCAGGTCAACGCGTCGCCCTGTCGGTCTTGCGGTGTGCCCGGCGCAGTGCACGGTGGCCACGCCAAACGCGCTCGCCGATACTCCCAGTCCGCCGTTCCGGCCAGCACCAACACGGCCGAGACCGACGCACCCACGAACCCGCCTATCCACAGGTCCGACATCTCGGAGACCTCCAAGCTTGCTTAGTTATCTAGATAACCTTATCCAGATAGCATCGCGTGACGCCAGCCCCGACCGTCTAGATAGCCTCGCCGAATGCCGCGAACCAGGCCTTGGGTCCGGATCGCCGAGGACCTACGCACAGCAGTCACGTCCGGCCGCCTCCGTCCGGGCGACCCGCTGCCCACCGCCCGCGAGCTGATGGATCGCTGGGGCGTCGCCCGGCAGACCGTGCAGAACGCCATCGACCAACTACGGACCGAGGGACTCGTGGGCAGCCGCCCTGGTCGCGGTTGGTACGTCGCCGAGCGGCCCGCGATCCGCAGGTTGGCCCGGAACCGGCTGAGCAAGGCCGAACGAGACGCCGGGCGTGGCGCGTTCCTGTCGGACGCCGCGCAGGGCGGATGGCGGCCGGACGTCTCGGTCGAGGTCCGCAGGCAGCCGGCCGACGACCGCATTGCCGGCATCCTCGACCTCGCCGGCGATGTGGCCGAGGTCGTGGTGCGCGCCCGCGAGATGCGGGCGGACGGTCGGGTGGTCCAGCTGGCCACGTCGTACTTCCCGGCCGGCATCGCGGCCGGGACCGCGATCGAGCAGCCCGACACCGGGGACGGCGGGGTGTACGAGCGGCTGGAGGAGCTCGGGTTTCGGCTCACCCACTTCGAGGAGGCTGTCAACGCTCGACCGGCGCGACCGGAGGAGGCGAGCGGCCTCGGCATTCCCGCCGGCTACCCGGTGCTCGCGGTGACCCGGGTGGCGTGGGCGGGCGACCGCGCCGTCGAGGTCAACGACATGGTGCTCGCCGGTGATCGGTACGAGCTGGTCTACACGTTGCCGGCCGACTGACCCGCTAGCGTTCACGCCGGCCTCGGCGCGAGCTGACGCCGGGGTCGTGAGCGTCAGCGGCGGCCGACGCGGCTGGGCGGTGGGGCGAGCGGTTGGTCGGGGAGCGCGGTGATCACCTGGTTCGCGGTGTGCTGGAAGATCACCGAGGAGCGGAAGCCGGCGATCTCGCGGCGCTGGCTGAACCTGTCGAGCAGGAACGCCTGCAGGTGCTCGATGTCGCGCACGGCGACGTGGACCAGGAAGTCATCGCCGCCGGCCAGCACGAACACCGCGAGCACCTCGGGCAGCGCGATCACCGAGTCGTGGAAGTTGTCGATCACCATCCGGTTCAGCGGGCGGACCTGCACGGTGATCAACGCCTGGACCTGGCGGCCGAGCGAGGGCAGGTCGACCCGCGCGGTGTAGCCCCGGAGCACGCCGCGCTCGCGGAGCAGCCTGACCCGCTCCAGGCAGGTCGACGGCGCCACCCCCACCGCGCGGGCCAGGTCGCGGTTGGTCTGCCGAGCGTCGCGTTGCAGTTCGGCCACCAGCGCCGAATCTATGTCGTCCATGAACACCATTCTGGCGCCGGTGCCGAATTTTGTTCGCCACATCGCCGTAGGCGTCGGTTCTCTGGCTAGCTTCGAGCCGTTCGGTCGGTCAGAACGAGGCAGGAGCGCGATGCACGAGTACCAGCACGAGCAGGTTCGGATCGAGCGCGGTGCGCGCTCCGGCGTGACGATCATCGTGGCCATCCACTCCACGGCGCTCGGGCCGGCGATCGGCGGCTGCCGGCTGTGGCGCTACCCGGGCTGGCGCGACGCACTGACCGACGCGCTGCGCCTGTCGGCGGGCATGACCGTGAAGAACGCGACCGCGGGGCTGGACCTGGGCGGCGGCAAGGCGGTGATCGCGCTCCCGGAGGGCGCCACACTGGACGGTCGGGAGCGCCGGGACGTGCTGCACGACGTCGGCGAGCTGGTCGAGTCGTTCGGCGGCCGCTACGCCACCGGGCCCGATGTGGGCACCGGCCCCGACGACATGGCGGTCATCGGCGAGCGCACCGGCCACCTGTTCTGCCGGCCGGAGTCGCTGGGCGGCAGCGGCGACTCGTCGTCACACACCGCCGACGGGGTGCTCGCGGCGCTGGCGGCGACGACGGTCCACCTCGACGGCGGTGACCCGGCGCGGCACGCCGACCTGGACGGGCGGCGGATCACCGTGGTCGGGCTCGGGCACGTGGGCGAGCGACTGGCCAGGACGCTCGCGGCTGCCGGCGCCCGGCTCGCCGTGACCGACATCGACCCGGCACGGCGCGCGCTCGCGGCGGAGCTCGGCGCGCGGTGGCTGGAGCCGGGGCGGGCCTGGACGGAGGAGACCGACGTGCTGGTGCCGGCCGCGCTCGGCGGGGCGCTGACCCACGCGCTGGTGCCGGAGCTGCGCTGCCGGGCGATCGTCGGCCCGGCGAACAACCAGCTCGCGGACGAGGAGGTCGCCGACCGGCTGCACCGGCGCGGCGTCCACTGGGTGCCGGACTACCTGGCCGGCGCGGGCGGCGTGATCTACGCGGTGGCGCGCGAGCTGCGCGGAACCGGGCACGAGGAGGCGGCCGCCCGGGTACGCGGCATCGGAGACACCACCGCCGCGCTCCTGCACGCGGCGGCGCGCGACGGCATCAGCCCGCACCTGTCCGCTCTCCGCCGCGTCCGTGACCGCCTCGCCGCCGCGCGCCGGGCGGCGGCCCCCGGTACGACGCCGCCCCGGACTCAGACGACCTCGGCATCGACCCTGGTCAAGCCGTAGTAGGTGAACATGGCGTCGGTCGTGATGACCGCATCGCCCCGCTCGCGCTCGCTCAGCCCGGCGCGCTCCCGCGCCTGTCGCCATGGGTCCTCCCGGTGTGTCAGCTCGCTGAGCCGGTGCGCGGACTCGTCGCCGTAGGCACCCAGCACGGCGTCGATCGTGGACGTCTCGGCATCGGTGAGGCCCGCCGGCGGTCCGCCGACATCGGCCGGACCGGCGAGTGTGAACCGACCCCGGTGCATGCGGTAAAGCGCGCGCACGACCGGCCCGTTCGCCCACGCCTCGATCCGGTCGGCGAACAGCGCCCGCTGCTCCCACACCAGGTGCCAGGCCTGGCTGTAGTAGACGAGCTTCTGGAGCTTCATCGCCGTCATCGGACCCTGTCGCCCCAGGATGTACGCCGCTACGTCCCGTGCGCTGGTCACCGCGACCTCGGTCATGCACCCAGTATAGAACATATGTTCGATAGATGCCTCCAACTTCCTGCCGTGAACCCCGCGCCGATCCGACGTCGGACCCTCAGTGCCTGGTCTCGTACCTGGTCAGGACCACGCCCTCGGGAAACGTCCGGGTCTCCACCAGGGTCAGGTTCACCCAGTTGTCCAGGGCCGTGAAGAACGGCGTGCCGCTGCCCACCAAGACCGGCGCGGTGGCCAGCACGTACTCGTCGATCAGCCCGGCCCGCATCGCCGCCGAGGCGAGCGTGGCGCCGCCGATGTCCATAGGGCCGCCATCCTCGGCCTTGAGCCGGGTGATCTCGGTGACCGCGTCACCGGTGGCCAGGCGGGTGTTCCAGTCGACCGTACTGATCGTGGAGGAGAACACCACTTTCGGCATCTTCTGCCAGCGGCGGGCGAACTCGATCTCCGCCGGTGTTGCGCCGGGCTGCCGGTCGGCGGTCGGCCAGTAGGAACTCATCGTCTCCCACAGTTTGCGCCCATACAGCGCCAGGTCGGTCGCCCCCACCCGGTCCGACCACCACTGGAACAGCTCGTCGCTCGGCGCGCTCCAGCCGATGTCGTCCCCGGGCGCGGCGATGTAGCCGTCCAGGCTCAGGTTCATGCCAAAGGTCAGTTTCCGCATGGCGTCAGCTCCCGTGAGTCGGTACGTGACGTATAGACGGGCACGGCGCGGACAAATCATCGGTCAGGCCACACCGAGGGCCGGTTGACCAACCACGCCAGCGATTGCGCTTCCGGCGAGCCGTAGTCGGCGCTGTGCTCCCCGTCCGCCGGCTCGTGATCGACCCGCGCGAAGTCGCGCCCACCAACCCGATGAGTTTCCCCGCGAACTCGGGTCGTCATCGTGACGGCAGGCGACACCTACCGGAGGATGTGACGTGGTGGACGGTGAACCGGACCTCCAGCCAGACGCGCTACACCCGGCCGGGCCCGTGACGCCCTCACCGCGACACAAGATCCAAGCTGTCCTCGATGAACTCGTCGACACGGGAGCCGAAACGGGCCTGCAGGTTGCCGTCTACCACCGCGGTGCCCTTGTCGTCGACGCCGTCGCCGGCCTCTCCGACCGCCGGACCGACCGCGAGGTCACCCCGGAGACCCCGTTCTTCAGCTTCTCCGCCGGCAAGGTCATGACGTCGCTGATCGCTCACCTGCTCGTCAAGACCGGCGCCGTCGGATACGACACGCCGGTGGCCGACCTGTGGCCGGAGTTCGGCACCCACGGCAAGGCGACCGTGACCCTTCGACACGTGCTCACCCACTCGGTCGGCCTGCCGGCGATGCCTCGTGACATCGGCCCCGCCGACCTGGCCGACTGGGCACGGGTGTGCGCCGCGATCGCCGACGCCGAACCGAGGTGGCGACCCGGGACCGCGACGGGGTACCACTCGTTCACCTTCGGATTCCTCGTCGGCGAGGTCGCACGCCGTGCCACCGGCAAACCGATCCGGCAGCTCCTGCGCGAGTGGGTCACCGTGCCCCTGGGCATCGACGGTGACCTGTACTTCGGCGTTCCGCCAACCGACCTGGCCCGGCTGGCACGGCTCGAGGACGCCGCCCCGCCCGACGCCGATGCGCCCTGGGAACTGCAACCGACCGCGGCCATGGGCAACGACCACGAGATCCTGCGGGCGGACATCCCGTCGGTCGGCACCTTCACCGCGCGGGGAGTCGCCGCCATGAACGCCGCGGTCCTCGACGGTCGGCTCATCGACCCACGCCAGCTCGAGGAGCTGACGGCGGTGGCCTTCGAGGGCATCGACCAGGTCTTCGGCAACCATGCACGGCTGGCGCTCGGCTATCCGCTCGGCCGCATCGGCACCCGGCCCGACCAGACGCCCACCACGTTCGGCTGGGTCGGCGGGGGCGGCAGCTGCGTCTATGCCGACACCGCGACCGGCATCTCCTTCGCCCTGACCAAGACCCGCCTCACCCCCCACTTCAACACCGCGCAACGACTCGCCGACCTGATCGCGGCCGAGCTCCACCCACCCGCCTGACAGACGCTCGTCCTATCCCCGGGCTCGCGCGACGAGCTGGGTCTCGATGCGCCGAAGGGCCGAGGTGACGGCCTCGATCTCGTCGGGATCGGGCACGATGCCGTCGAGCAGGCGGCTCCAGACGTCACGCAGGTGTTGCAGGTTCTCGTGCGCCCGCGCGGTCGGATACAGGCGCACCCGCCGGCCGTCATGTTGGTCGACCTCCCGGCGCACCAGCCCCTTCTTCTCCAGGCCCCGTACCGCCCTGCTGAAGTTGCTGGAGACCATCTGGGTCGCCTCCGCCGCCGCGCTGGCCGACGTGCCGGGGTTCCGGTCGATGAAGCGCATCACCGCGCTCTCCAGCGGCGTCCACGAGTCGGCCCCGAAGTCCTTGGACGCATGGATCAGCCGACCGACCGCGAGGATCAGGTCGGCGAGCTCGAACAGCCTCGACGTGCGCTCCTCGTCCACGCCGCGATGCTATCTTTGTTGTCAGATGATAGCTATCGTTCGACAGGAGAATTCGACAGGAGAAGCCGTGGCTCTCATCGCCATCGAAGAACACTGGATCATGCCGGACCTGACGTCCGCGCTGAGCGCCATGCCGGCCGAGGTTCGCGACGAGAGCCTCGCCTTCAACGAGATGGGCGACCACCGGCAGCGCCTGGAGGACCTGGGCGCTGGCCGGCTCGCGGCCATGGACGCCCAGGGCATCGACGTGTCGATCCTCGCCCTGACGCCGCCGGGGACCCAGCCGCTGCCGCCCGAGGACGCGGTGCGCCGCAGCCGCGCCGCGAACGACGTCGCCTCGGCGGCGGTCGGCGCCAATCCGTCCCGGTTCCGGTCGCTGTCCACCCTGCCGATGTCGTCACCACCGGACGTTGCCGGCGAGCTCGAACGGGCCGCGGGCATGGGGCACGTGGGCACCATGGTCTACGGCCGGTCGGGCGACGTCTTCCTGGACGACCCCGCCTACGACGAGTTCTTCGCCGCGGCGGCGGAGCTCGGCCAGCCGGTGTTCATCCATCCCCAGCTGCCGTCGCCCGCCGTGCGCGACGCGTCGTACCGGGGCTTCGACCCGATGACCGATCTCGCCCTCGCAACGTTCGGCTGGGGGTGGCACCTGGACACCGCGACGACGGCGCTGCGGCTGATACTCCGGGGCACCTTCGACAGGCATCCGAACCTGCGGGTCGTGCTCGGCCACTGGGGCGAGATGCTGCTGTTCTGGCTGGACCGGGCGGACAGCCTCGCCCGCGTCGCCGGCCTGCGACAATCCGTGTCGGACTACCTGCGGTCGAACTTCTTCATCACCACCTCGGGCATGCTCAACCCCGCGCTGCTGCACCACGCCCTGTCCGTGACCTCCGTCGACCGGTTGATCTTCTCGACCGACTACCCGTTCCAACGGCCGACCCGGGAGGAGATCAACTCTTTCCTGGGGCACCTCTCCTCGGACGAGGAACGGGAGAAGTTCTGCTCGGCGAACGCGGCGGCGCTGTACGGCCTCTGACCGTGAGCGCCAGCAGTGCGGTCGGTAGGGCGATCGCGAGCCCTAGCGCGGTCATCAGCAGCGCGCCCGTCGACGGCGAGAGGTGGTCGAGCATCGTCAGGTGGATCACGAAGTGCGGGACCGCCCAGGTCAGGTACATCGTCAGGGCGACGGGCGACGATCCGGTGTGGACGGTTGCGGCGCCGAGTACCACCGCGCTGGCCAGGGTCATGGCGCCGTAGTCGCGCATCAGGTGCTCGTTGTAGGCCATTCCCATGCCGACAACCTCGAGGGAGAAGAAGCTCGCCGGCAGGAACAGCGCCCAGGCGCCGACGACGACCTGCACCGCGGCGAGGAGGCCGACACCGGCCCGCAGCCACCCGGTCACCGGAGTCACCGGCCGCTCCGCTCGCGCGCGACCCCGGCGACGAACTCCTCGAACGTGATCCGTCCGACCGCGCGCTCCCGGGCGAGGTGGTTGCCCGCGCGGTAGTCCCGCATCGCCCGGCCCGGGATCGGAACCGACCACACCGCGCGGCGGCGCCCGATCGCGCGCAGGTACACCCGCGCCAGCTCGGCCGCGTCACGCACGCTCGGTCCGCCGAGGTCGGGCACCCGCGCGGAGGGGCCGGCCTCGACGATCGCGACCAGGCGGTCCGCGACCTCGGTGACGTCGATCGGCTGAAAGCTCACCCCCGACGGCACCAGCGTCACCGGCAGCCGGCGCTGGGCGTCGCAGGCCGCGGTGATCAGGTCGTGGAACTGCGTGGTGCGCAGGATCGTCCACGGCAGCCCGGACGCCTCGACCAGTCGCTCGCAGGCCAGCTTCACGCGGTAGTAGCCGAGCGCGACGTTCTCGATGCCGACGATCGAGACGTAGACCAGGTGCGGTCCGCCCTCGGCCCTCGCCGCGTCGACCAGGGTGCGGGTCGCGGCCACGTCACCGCGCCCGTTGGTGGTGGCCAGGTGGATGACCGCCTGGGTGCCGGCGACCGCCTCGGTGACTCCGCGCCCGGTGCGCAGGTCACCGACCGCCCACTCCCACTCGGCGGGCCGGCGTTCGGAGCGGGTGAGTACCCGCACCCGGTGGCCGGAGCCGGCCAGCCGGGGCACGAGCGCGCGCCCGAGCCGTCCGGTACCGCCGGTGACCAGAACCGTTGTCGTCATTCACTGCTCCGTGGTGGCTCGAGGATTGCCTCTACACCACCAGAGACCGGATACCCCCGACGACCGTGACACATTGCAAGGCTGAACTGAACAGTCTAGCCTTCCAATATGGTCGACGATCACGACGCCGAACAGGTCGCCGCCGCGCTGCGGCTGAGCATCGGGCTGTTCCTGCGCCGGTTGCGGCAGGCCAAGGCCGGGGACGGCGACCTGACGTTGCCGGAGAGCGCCGCGCTGTCCCGCCTGCACCGCGAGGGCCCGGCCACGACCGCCGCGCTGGCCAGGGCCGAGCAGATCAGCCCGCAGTCGATGGGCGCGACGCTGGGCGCGCTGGAGGAACGTGGCCTGGTCGAGCGGCGGCCGGACCCCGGCGACGGGCGGCGCGTCGTGATCTCGGTGTCGGACGAGGGCGTGCGGGTGCTGAAAGACCGGCGGTCGGCCCGCACCGGGCAGATCGCGAGGGCGCTCGCCGCCGAGTTCACCGCCGAGGAGCTCGCCCAGCTGGCGGCGGCCGCCCCACTGATCGAGCGCCTGGCGCACCGCGTCTGATGGCCGGCCGCCCCGGCAAGCTTGCGGACCGCTACCGGTGGGTGGCGCTGTCGAACACCACGATGGCGGTGTTCATGTCCGCGCTGGACGGCTCGATCGTCATCATCTCGCTGCCCGCGATCTTCCGAGGCATCCACCTCGACCCGCTCGCGGAGGGCAACATCGGCTACCTGCTGTGGATGATCATGGGATATCGGCTGGTGCAGGCCGTATTCGTGGTCACCCTGGGCCGGCTGGGCGACATCTACGGCCGGGTGAAGATCTACAACGCCGGGTTCGCGGTGTTCGGCGCGGCCTCGGTGCTGTTGTCGTTCGACCCGTTCGCCGGCGGCGGCGGCGCGCTGTGGCTGATCGGCTGGCGGGTGCTGCAGGCGATCGGCGGGTCGATGCTCACCGCCAACTCCGCCGCGATCCTCACCGACGCGTTCCCGGCCGACCGGCGCGGGTTCGCGCTGGGCACCAACCAGATAGCCGCCATCGCCGGGCAGTTCATCGGCCTGGTGGTGGGCGGAGCGCTCGCCGAGCTGGACTGGCGCGCGGTGTTCTGGGTCAACGTTCCGGTCGGCGTGCTCGGAACCGTGTGGGCGTACCGGAGCCTGCGCGAGACCGGCGAGCGGCATCCCGACCGCATCGACTGGTGGGGCAACATCACGTTCGCGGTCGGCCTGAGCGCTGTGCTCATCGCCGTCACCGACGGCATGCAGCCCTACGGCGGCCAGAGCATGGGGTGGACGAACCCGGTGGTCTACGGCTCGCTGGTCGGCGGGGTGGCGCTGCTGGTGGTGTTCGTGGTGATCGAGCGCCGGGTCGCGGCGCCGATGTTCCAGCTCGGGCTGTTCCGGATCAGGGTGTTCAGCGCCGCCAACGCGGCCGGGTTGCTCGGCTCGGTGGCGCGCGGCGGCCTGCAGTTCGTGCTGATCATCTGGTTGCAGGGCATCTGGCTGCCGCTGCACGGCTTCGACTACGCCGACACGCCGCTGTGGGCCGGCATCTTCCTGCTGCCGATGACCGCCGCGTTCCTGGTCTCGGGCCCGGTCTCGGGAGCGCTGTCGGACAGGTTGGGCGCCCGCGCCTTCGCCACCGGCGGCATGCTCGTGTTCGGCGCCAGCTTCGTAGGGCTGATGCTGCTTCCGGTGGACTTCCCGTACTGGGCGTTCGCGCTGCTCACGCTGGTGAACGGGCTCGGCGTGGGCATGTTCGCCTCGCCGAACTCGTCGTCGATCATGGGCAGCGTGCCGGCGCGGAGGCGCGGGGCCGCGTCGGGCATGCGTGCGACGTTCCAGAACGGCGGCACCGCCGTCTCCATCGGTGTCTTCTTCTCGCTCATGATCGCCGGGCTGGCGAGCACGCTGCCGACGACGCTGGCCGACGGGCTGCACCGGCTCGGGGTGCCCGAGGAGACCGCACGGCAGGTGGGCGCCCTGCCGCCGGTGTCGTCGCTGTTCGCCGCCATGCTCGGGGAGAACCCGGTCGAGCACCTGCTCGGGGGCACCGGGGCGCTCGCGGCGCTTCCGCCGGCCAGCCAACAGGTCCTGACCGGCACGCGGTTCTTCCCCCAGTTGATCTCCGAGCCGTTCCATCACGGCCTGGTCATCGTGTTCACCGTCGCCGCCGGCCTCTCGCTGGTGGCCGCGGCGGCGTCGCTGCTGCGCGGTGGTGGTTCGCCGAGGTCATGACGTGGGCAGCGGGCGGTCGTCCACTATCCGCTTCATCACCAGCGTGGAGTTGAGCCGCTGCACGCCGGGGAGCGCGGCGAGCACGTCGTCCTCGAGGCGCTGGTACGCGGCGAGGTCGGCGGTGAGCACGCGGAGCAGGTAGTCGGGGTCACCGAACAGGCGCTGGGCGAGCAGCACGTTGGGGACCCTGGCGACGGCGTCCTCGAAGCCGAGCAGGGTCTCGCGGTCCTCCTGGCGCATCGTGACGAACACCAGGGCCTCGAAGGTGAGCCCGAGGGCCACCGGGTCGACCACTGCCCGGTAGCCCCGGATCGTGCCGTCGCGCTCCAGCGCGCGCAGCCGCCGGTGGCACGGCGAGATGCTCAGCCGCACCCGGTCCGCCAGTTCGGTCAGCGTGAGGCGTCCCTCTGTCTGGAGGATGGTGAGAATCTTCCTGTCGACCGTGTCCACTGGGAAGATTTTTCCATGCGACGGGCCTTGTGCGGGTAGAAGTTGGAATCAACTTCGGGCTTGACGGGCATAGCCTTTTCGGCACTCGTTCCACCGCCGGCTCGGCGAAAGAGGTCGCCAGTGCCCGCCAGCTCCGTTCTCGCCTTCTGGGTGGTCGCCGCCCTGCTGATCGCGGTGCCGGGCCCGGACTGGGCGTTCGCGATCAGTGCGGGGCTGCGCGGGCACGTCGTCGCGGCGGCGGGTGGCATCGTGCTCGGCTACCTGGCGATGACGATCGTGGTCGCCACCGGGCTCGGCATCCTCATCGCCCGGGCGCCGGCCGCGTTGACCGTGCTCACCGTCGCGGGCGGCTGCTACCTGGTGTGGCTGGGCGTGAAGATCTGGCGGCATCCGTCGACGCCGGGGACCGAGAACGACGCGGTGGGCGGTGGGCGCTTGGGCACGGTGTTGCGGGGCACGGCGGTCAGCGGCCTCAACCCCAAGGGGCTGTTGATCTTCGTTGCGATGCTTCCGCAGTTCACCGACCGCACGGCGAGCTGGCCGTTGCCTGTTCAGCTGGCCATTCTGGGGCTTGCTTTCACGGTGACGTGTGCGGTGGTCTACCTGGCGGTCGGGACGTGCGCACGGCGGTTGTTGCGCGCTCGTCCGTCCTTCTCGCGGCTGGTCTCCCGGGTGTCCGGTGGGGCCATGATCGCGGTCGGGATCGCGCTGCTGGTCGAGCGGGTCAGCGGGTGAGGCGCAGGGTGAGGATCTCGAACGGGCGCAGGTGGACGGTCACTTGGTCGGCCGCCGGGTGGTCCTCGGTGCGGTGCCAGCGGCGTTCGAGCAGGTCGGTGGTCCAGGCGGCGGTCGCGTCGAAGCGGGCGGTGATGCGGGCGGTGCTCCGGGCGCCGGTAGCCTGGTAGATGCGGACGATCACGTCGCCGGAGCCGTCGTCGGCCAGCTTGGTCGCCTCGACGCAGACGTCCGGGTTGTCGACGGAGATCAGCGGGTCTACCGGGTTGGCGCCGTGCACCGTGCGCGCCGGCAAGTTCAGGAAGTAGCCCTCGCGCACCGCGTCGCCGACGCCGGCGCCGACCACCAGCGCGTGCCGGAAGCGGTGCACGCCGTGGTCGGTCTCCGGGTCCGGGAAGCGGGGCGCGCGCAGCAGGGACGCCCGCACGGTGGTGGTGATGCCGCCGCCGTCGCGGGCGGAGCGGGTCACGTCGTGGCCGTAGGTCGAGTCGTTGGCCAGCGCGACGCCGTAGCCGGGCTCGGCCAGGTGTATCCAGCGGTGCGCGCAGATCTCGAACTTCGCCGCGTCCCAGCTGGTGTTGCGGTGGGTGGGGCGGTGGACGTGGCCGAACTGGGTCTCCGAGGCGGACCGGTCGGCGTGCACGTCCAGCGGGAACGCGAGCTTGAGGAACTTCTCGGTCTCGTGCCAGTCCACCTCGGTCTCGATGTCCAGCCGGCGCGCGCCAGCGCCCAGCGTGAGGCGCTGGGTGACCGTCGATTGATAGAACGTTCTAATAATGCGGACGCCGGCCGCCTCGGCGGAGACCTCGGCGGCCTCGGTCAGGTCGGTGACGGTGTTGCGGTAGAACTCGTCGACGTCCCAGGCGTCCCACCTGTTCGGCAGGTCCGGGTGCAGTTGGAGCAGGTTGGCGGCCGCGCCCGGGGCGATCACCTCGCGGTCCGCGTCCAGGTCCACCAGCGAGACGACCAGCCCGCGTCCGTCCACCGTCACCCGGATCAGGCCGTTGTCCAGCACGAACCCGTCGTCGACGGCCGTGACCGCCGCCGGCGGAGTTTCAGACTGAAACGCCGCCCCACCGGCCGGCACCCCGTCCCGCTGGTGCGGCGCGGCGTTGAACACGACCGGACGCTCGCCCTCCCCGGCCAGCGCCCGCTGCGCCGCGCCGATGATCTCCTCCAGCTCGCCGGCCAGCGCCGCGTACGTCCGCTCCGCCTCGCGGTGCACCCAGGCGATCGACGAACCGGGCAGGATGTCGTGGAACTGGTTGAGCAGCACGGACTTCCAGATCCGGTCCAGCCGCTCGTACGGATACGGCCGCCCGACACGCACCGCCGCCGTCGCCGCCCACAGCTCGGCCTCGCGCAACAAATGCTCGCTGCGCCGGTTGCCCTGCTTGGTTCGAGCCTGGCTGGTGTAGGTGCCCCGGTGGAACTCCAGGTACAGCTCGCCGACCCAGACCGGCGCATCCGGGTACTCCTCACAGGCCTTCCGGAAGAACTCCGAGGGCGCCTCGACCGCCACCCGGGGCGAACCCTCCAGGTCCTCCAGCCGGGCGGCGCGCGCCAGCATCTCCCTGGTCGGCCCGCCCCCGCCGTCGCCGAAACCGAACGGCACCAGCGAGCGCCGTGCCCTGCCCTTCTCCGCGAAGCGCGCCGACGCGTGCGCCAGCTCCGCCCCGGACAGCTCGGAGTTGTAGGTGTCCACCGGCGGGAAGTGGGTGAACACCCGGGTGCCGTCGATGCCCTCCCACCAGAACGTGTGGTGCGGAAACGTGTTCGTCTGGCTCCAGGAGATCTTCTGGGTGAGGAACCACCGCGACCCGGACAGGTCCACGAGCTGCGGCAGCGCCGCGCTGTAGCCGAACGAGTCGGGCAGCCACACCTCCTCGGTCTCGACGCCGAACTCCTCTGCGAAGAACCGCTTGCCGTGCGTGAACTGCCGGGCCATCGCCTCGCCGCCCGGCATGTTCGTGTCCGACTCCACCCACATGCCACCGACCGGCACGAACCGCCCGGGGTGCTCCTTGACCCGGGCGTACACCGCCGGGTGGTGGTCGCGGATCCAGGCGAACTGCTGCGCGGACGACATGGCGTACACCAGCTCGGGGTGCTCGTCCATCAACGCCGTGACGTTCGCCGCCGTCCGCGCCACCTTCCGCACGGTCTCGCGCAGCGGCCACAGCCAGGCGGAGTCGATGTGCGCGTGCCCGACGGCGGACACCAGGTGCGCGCTGGCGTGCGCGGGTGCCGCGAGCACGGTGGCCAACTCGTGACGGGCCGCCTTCGCGGTGCCGGGCACGTCGGCCAGGTCCAGCGCGTCCACCGCCCGGTCGCAGGCGCGCAGGATCTCCCAGCGGCGCCCGGACTCCACCGGCAGCGCGAGCATGAGCTGGTCGAGCACCTCCAGGTCGGCGACGAGCCCCCAGACCTCCTCGTCGAACACGGCGAGCTGGGCCATCGCGAGCCGGTACAGCGGCTCGCGGCCCGCGGTCCGAAGGTCACCGAGCGGGGTCGGCCGGAACGGATGGCGCGGGTCCAGGATCACCGGGTTGGCCGCCGCCTCGACGTACAGCACGACGTCGTCCGAGCCGGTCACCGGCACCCAGGCGTTGAACGGGTTGAGCCCCTTCACCGGCGTGCCGTCCGCCCGGTACACCAGCCCTTCGGCCTGGAACCCGGGGTTGACCTGGTCGAACCCGAGGTCGAGCACCAGCTCCACGGCGCGCTCCGCCCACTCCGGGGGCACCGCGCCGGTGAACCGGAACCAGGTGGTGCCCCACGGCGGACCCCACTGCTCGCCGACCCGGAACGGCTCGAACGAAGCCGCCAGCGCCTCCGAAACCGGCACCGGCTCGCCCGGCACGTCCCAGGCCGCCACCTCGACCGGGGCGAACGCCGAGTACACGGCCGGCCGGACCCGCTCGTCGAGGACCCGTGAGATCCGCTGCTCGATCAGCTTCCGGTCGTCGTGCATACAGCCGTTACCCCTTCACGCTGCCAGCGGTGAGCGCCCCGACGATATAGCGCTGCAGCACGATGAACACCACGATCACCGGGAGCACCGCCAGCATGCTCCCGGCCGCCAGGTACTGCGCGGTGATCTCGTGCCCGGTCTGCTGCAGGCTCACCACGCCGACCGACACCGGCAGCAGGTTCGCGTCGTCGACCAGCACGAACGGCACCACGAACTGCGACCAGCTGAGCACCGCCACCACGATGGCCGCCGACGCGATCCCCGGCGCCGCGGCGGGCAGCACCACCGAGACCAGCGCGCGGCGCCGGGTGCAGCCGTCCACCATGGCCGCCTCGTCCAGCTCGGCCGGGATGGTGTCCAGGTAGTCGCGCAGGAACCAGGTCAGGAACGGCGACGTGACCGCGACGTAGACCACGATCAGCCCGAAGTAGTTGTTCACCAGCCCGACCGCCACGAACGCCCGGTACACCGGCACCACCAGCACCACCGGCGAGATCAGCTGGCAGGCCAGCACGAACCGGGAGAACGTCCGCCCGCCCCGGAACCGCAGCCGAGACATCCCGTACGCGGCGGGCACGCACACCGCCAGGCACAGCGCCACCGAGCCGGACACCACGACCAGCGAGTTGAGCAGGTAGCGGCCGATGTCGGTGGTCTCCAGCACGTGCCCGTAGTTGTCCCACCTCATCTGAGACGGCACCAGCGGCGGCGGGGCCGCGACCACCTCCTCCGCGCTGCGCAGGGACAGCGACAACACCCAGAGCAGCGGAAACGCGAACGCCACCACGGTGACCACCATGGCCAACGACAACAACCCGTTCTGCCACCGCCGCTTCACGTGATCGCCTCCCGCCGCGCCGTATACCGGAAGTACACCCCGACCATCACCAGGTTGATCAACAACAGCACCACCGACATGGCCGCGCCCCGCCCGAACGCGAGCTGGTTGAACATCTGGTCGTACACGCCCAGCGCGAGCACCTGCGTCGCCGTCCCAGGCCCGCCCTCGGTCAGCGCGATCACCATGTCGAACGTGTTGAAGGTCTCCACCGTGATCGTCACCAGGTCGATCGCGATCAACGGCAACAGCACCGGAAAGGTGACCGCCCGGAACGACTGCAGCACCCCGGCCCCGTCGATCCGCGCCGCCTCCAGCAGGTCGCGCGGCACCGTCTGCAGCCCGGCGTACATCAAGATCATGGACAGCGCGGTGCCCCGCCAGACGTTCGCCACCGTCACCGAGACCAGCGCGGCGTCCGGGTCGGACAGGAACTCCTGCCCGGGCAGCCCGACCAGCCCGAGCAGGTAGTTCAGGATGCCGGACGGGCCCTCCTGGTAGAGCATCCGCCAGATCACCCCGATCACCACGCCGGGAATGGCCCACGCGGTGAGCACCACCGTCCTGGTGACCATCGCCCCGCGCAGCCCCCGCCGGCGCGCGGTGTCCACCAGCAGCGCGATCGCCAACCCCAACAACAGCTGGAACACCACGCTGAACAGCACGAACAGGAACGTGATCCGCAGGATGTCGGCGAAGTCCTGACCGGCGGCCACGCTGCGGTACGCCGACACCGTGTACGAGTACGGCTCGCCGGCCACCAGCGACGCGTCGGTGAAGCTCACCCGCACGATCTCGATCAGCGGGTAGACGAAGACCAGCAGCAGCACGGCGCCGAGCGGAAGCATCCACAGCCAGGGCCGCACGCGGTGGCCGCCCATCAGACGATCTGCGCCAACGCGGCGTCCACCGCCGCCTCGGGTTCCTTGCTCAGCGAGGTCACCGACGACAGCGCGATCTGCATGGCGTTGGAGACCTGCTGGTACTCCCGCCGCAGCGGCCGCACCCTGGCGTAGCGCCGCAGGTGCTCGCGGAACACCGGGGTGAAGGCGTCGCCGTGGTACTCGGGGTGGTCGTACACCGACTCCCTGGTCGGCAGGTACCCGCCGAGCGTGCACCACCGGGCCATGCCGCTGTCGCCGCAGTAGCCGTCGATCACCAGCTTCATGCTCTGCACCGCGACCTCCGGATCCTTCGCGAACGACGCCCAGGTCCAGCCGCCCGCGACGCACCTGTGGTTGTCGCCGGAGCGGCTCGGCACCGGCGCCGCGCCCCACTCCCGGCCGAAGTCCGCGCCCTTGACCAGTTTCTGCAGGTCAGCACCCTGCCAACTGCCGCCCATGAACATCGCCACGTTCCCGGCGAGCACGTCCGGGTTGACGTCGTCGTCGCCGCGCAGGGTGGAGATGCGCTGCGGCGTGACGCCCTCGGTGACCAGCCGCCGCAGGAAACCCAGGCTGTCGATCATCGCCCGCCGCGCCGGCCCGGAGGCGAACCCGGGCGAGCCGTCCGGGTTGAGGATCTCGCCGCCCTGCGCCCAGTACTGCGGCCACAGCGCGGTGTTCACGCTGTCCTCGGACCGGCTGCCGCAGAACATGAAGTACTTCCCGTGCGCCGCCAGCCGCCGTCCCAGGGAGAACACCTCGTCCCAGGACGCCGGCGGGTTCGGCACCAGGTCGCGGCGGTAGTACAGCACCCGGACGTCGGTGTTGAACTGCAGCGCCCTCGGCTGGCCGGTCTCGGTGGTCATCAGCTCCCGGAACTGCGGGAACCAGTCGTCGAGGCGCAGCCCGGCCCGGCGCAGCGGCTCGGACAGGTCGTTGGCGTAGCGGGCGAACCGGCCGAACACGTAGGAGTCCACCTGCGCGACCTCCGGCGCCCTGCCCTGGGAGGCCTGCAACAACAGCTTCGCCATCGAGGCGTTGATGTCGTTGCTGGTGACCTCCGGCAGTGGCAGCCAGCCGGTTTCCCGCTCATAGTCCGCGAGCCGGGCCCGGACGTACTCGACGCGTTCGGGCAGCGGCGCGACCAGCGAGTAGGTGGGGATGGCCTGCCAGCGGAAGCTCTTCGGCGGTTGGCTGGTGCCGCAGCCGGCGAGTCCGGCCGCCGCGAGGCCCCCGGCGGCCAGCCCGAACAGCCGGCGCCTGCTCAGCGCACGGCGGGTCGTCTGAGCGATGAGTTCGGCCACGGTGCCCCCCAGGCCAGTCTGACAACGTTGTCGACCACTCGCGCGTGAGCCTACCCAGATTCGGGCTCGAGCAACTGCTCGATGAGCGTTCTGGCCAACCACAGCTCGTACCGCTCCGGCGACCAGCCCTGGCGGACCACCAGCATGTGGTACAGCGTCGGGTGGTTGAGCGTGTAGAGCACGTCGGCGGCCTCGTCCTCGGTCAGCTCGGTGCGCAGCCGGCCCTTCGAGCGCAGCGCCCGGATCGTGTGGCGCTGGTTGTCGAGGAACTCGGCCTGCATCCGCTCCCAGAGCGCGGCGATCTCGGCGTCGGCCGGCGCGGCGGCCCGGATCGCCTCGATCATCGGCGCGATGCGGCCCTTGACCCGGCGGGATCCGGCGACCTGCAGGCGCAGGTGCTCCCTCGGGTCGGGCGCGGCGAGCATCTCCCGGAACCAGTCCTGCTCGGCCACCGGGCGCTGGTCGGGGCCGTCCTTGACCGCGTGGTCCCAGGCGGCGGCCAGCACCGCCGGCTTGGTCCCGAAGGCGAGCTTGACGGTCGGTAGCGCCACGCCGGCCTCGGCCGCGATGTCGGCCAGCGTGGTGCGGACGTAGCCGTGCTCGACGAACAGCCGGCGCGCGGCGGCCGCTATCTCGGCCCTGGTGGCGGCGGCCTGGGCGTCGCGCTTCGGGGAGCGGTAGCGGCGAGAACCCTTGACAACCCCGTCCATCGCGCTCACTCTACCCGTGCGAGCTATTAACTAGCCTTATGGGCTAGCGAAATCGAAGGAGAACGACCATGAGCGTCACCACCAACATGTCGGCCGACCTGCGCGAGAGGGCCGACCAGGTCGCCGAGCTGGCCGGCCGGTACGCCGCCGACCTGGCGGTTTCCGACCAGCTACCGGCCGAGATCGTGCGCGCCTGCCTGGACGCCGGGCTGTACCGGCTGTGCCTGCCCGGCGAGCTGGGCGGGGCGCGGGTGCCGCTGCCGGACTCGGTCGAGGCGATCGAGCGGCTGAGCTACGCGGACGGGTCGGTCGGCTGGTGCGCGGTGGTGGCCAACGTCGGCGCCTCCCTGCTGGCCGGCATCGACCGGAGGCAGGCCGCCGTGATCGCGGCGGTTCCGGAGCGGCTGTGCATCGCCGGCGGGTTCCCGGCCACCGGGCGGGGCGTGCGCGCCGACGGCGGCTACCTGCTGACCGGCCGCTGGTCGTTCGCGAGCGGCGCGCGGGCGGCGACCTGGCTGCTCGGCGGCATGACGGTCCCGCCGGCCGGCGACGGGGACGGGGACGGCGACGGCCCGGCGTGGCTGGTCGGGTTCTTCCCCGCCGAGCAGGCCCGGATCGTGCCGAACTGGGACGTCATCGGGCTGCGCGCCACCGGCAGCCACGACGTCGTCGCGGACGAGGTGTTGGTGCCCGCCGGGCGGACCACGCCGCTGGTCGGGCCGCGCTGGTCGAACGACCCGATCGCGGCGGTGCCGTTCTTCGCGCTCGGTCCGCTGCTCGGCGCGGTGCCGCTGGGGATCGCCAGGCGCGCGCTCGACGAGCTGGTCAAGCTGGCGGGCACCCGGGTCCGGTTCGGGCAGCCGCGCCCGCTGGCGGCCGACCCCGGCTTCCAGGACAGGTTCACCTCGGTGCTCGCCCGGCTCGGCGCGGCCCGCAGCTATCTCGCGGACCGGGCCGCCGAGGTGTGGCGCACGGCGGTGGCCGGCGAGGTCACCCCGATGGCTCAGGCCGGCGCGGCGCTGGCGGTCGGGGAGGCCGCCGAGGCCGCGCTGGACGCCGTGCAGTTCGCGCACCGGGAGGCCGGTACCGCCGCCATCCGGGCGGACGGCGTGCTGACCCGGTGCCTGACCGACACCATGGTGGCCACCCGGCACGTCGCGTTCAGCCAGTTCTTCCGCCGTGACGCCGGCCGCCGCCACCTCGGCGTACCGGCCTGACCTACGCGGGCACCCCGGCCCGCACCGTCCGTGCCCGCGCCGCCGCCACGCCGCGAACCACCAGGAAGACGAGCAGCCCGAACGGGGACAGGAAGATCGTCAACAGCAGGATCGGGCTGACGATCAACGGATGGATGCCGAGGTCCCGGCCCTGCAGGTACATCCACCGGCCGATGAACATGTCGAACGCGATGAGGTGCGCCCAGATCGCGGCCGCGCCGTACGGGGTGGCCAGGAACGCCCGCAACTCCGCCAGGTCGGGCCGGCTGACCACCGCCCACAGCTCGCCGAAGTGCGGCAGCGCCACGATGAGGTAGACGGCCAGCGGCAGCACAGTGACCCACGGCGAGGACATCACCCGCCGGGTGCCCGACCAGGCCGGCGCCAGGATGATCAACAACCAGAACGGGGCCGCCAGGTAGAACGTGACGTCGAACAGCTCGGTCATCGCGCGCTCACCGCCACCCCACCGCCGACTCCGGCCGGCCCTCGCAGCACCACCGCCGCCGCCACCGCGACGCCGCCGAGCAGCGCCGCCGCCGCTCCCATCGTCACCGCGTCCGGGTGGATCAGCGCCTGGCCGCGCAGCGCCTGCCAGGTGACCAGCCCGATCAGCCCCGCATACCCGGCCGCCGCGATCGCCACCAACCGGACCCGCACCCCGTGATCACGCAGCCTGGGGAACCGCCCGGCCAGCGCCACCAGCAGCATGGCCAGCAGCGGCAGCGCCTGCAGCGCGTGCATCCCGACGAAGTGCGGGATCCGCAGGTCACCGCCGACGGTGCTCCACCCGGTGACCGGCATGATCGGGCCACCGTCCGCGACCCCGACGCTGTGCGCGCCGATCATGTCGGTGGTCCCGCCGGCGCGCATGGTGCGCAGCTGGCCGGCGGTCGGACTGGTCATCAAGAACCCCAGCGCCAGCCCGACCAGCGAGAGCACGCCGCCGAGCCGGATCGCCCAGCGGCTGGCCAGGTCCGCGATCGGGGCGCGGAACAGCAGCCCGGTGAGCACCAGCGTGCCCAGCCACAGCGCCGCGATGCTGACCGACATGGTGGTCCACAGCGCGGCGTCGAGCGGCGTCGCCACGTTGTAGTGGCTGGCCCGCCCGCGCACCACCTGCCCGACGATGACGGCGTACTCGATGACCAGCACGGCCACCAACCCGTGGGACACCCGGTCCGCCAGCCGGCGGCGGGTGGTCAGCAGCGAGGTCATCCAGGCCCAGGTCACGCAGTAGATGGCGATGGAGACCGCGAACTTGAAGGGCTTGAGCCAGGCCGGTGCGCCGATCAGCACGCGGTCGTCGACGGCCAGCCCGACCGCCGAGACGACCGCCATCACCACCATCGCGCCGGCCAGCAGCATCATGGGCCGATGCCAGCCACGCACCTGCCGCGTCAGCTCGGTCATCGCTTCACCTCCTCAGATGGATAGCTTCACTATCCACAATGGGAAGTTAAACTATCCACTCGGCGAAGTCCATGTCATACCGACCACAGATCACCGGAGGGCCCAGGTTCATGCGAATGGCCGAGCTGAGCGCCGCGTCGGGCGTGCCGATCGCGACGATCAAGTACTACCTGCGCGAGGGCCTGCTGCCCGCCGGCGAGCGCACCAGCCCGAACCAGGCGAACTACACCGACGCCCACGTCCGGCGGCTCAAGCTGGTGCGCGCGCTGCTCGACGTCGGCGGGCTCTCGGTGGCCAGCGTGCGCGAGGTGCTCACCGCGATCGACCACCAGATCTCCACGCACAAGGTGCTCGGCATCGCCCAGCACGGGCTGCCGCTGCCCAAGGCAGGGGTGGACGAGCGGTCCCGGGAGTGGGCGCTGGGGGTGGTGGAGCGGATCGCCGAGGAGCGCGGCTGGAAGCTGAAGCCGGGGCACGTGGTGGTGGAGGCCCTGGTCGGGACGCTGTGCACGTTCGCCGAGCTGGGCAAGATGGAGCTGGTCGAGCGGATCGACGAGTACGCCGAGCTGGCCGACCGGCTGGCGGAGCTCGACCTGAGCACGCTCCGCGACCTGACCAGCATCGAGTCGCTGGTGGAGGGCGCCGTGGTGGGCACCGTGCTCGGCGACGTGCTCATCGCGACCCTGCGCCGGCTGGCCCAGCAGCACGCCTCCGCGCTGACGTACGGGCTCACCGGCGAGGCATGATCACGGCGGCCACCAGGCAGGCCACCGCCAGGCACCCCGCCGAGGCGCCGAACGCGGCCGCGTAGCCCGCCGCCTGCGCCGCCACCGCCGTGACCACCGCGCTCAGCGCCGCCAGGCCCACCGCGCCGCTGGTCTGCCGGACGGTGTTGAGCACGCCGGCGGCCAGCCCGCCGCGCTCCGGCGGCACGCCGCTGGTGGCCGCCACCGTGAGCGGCGTGAACGCGGCCGCCGTGCCGAAGCCGAACACCACGCCGGCCACCAGCACCGACCAGACGTACGAGGCGCCGGCGGCGATGAACACGCAGGTGCCGGCCAGGCCCACCGCGCCGATCGCGCAGCACAGCACGGTGGCCAGCCTCGGTCCGAGCGCGACGGTCACCCGCCCCGCCGAGCGCGCGCCGGCGAACATCGCCACCCCCACCGGCAGGTACCCGACGCCGGCCAGCAGCGGCGGGTAGCCGTGCACGTCCTGCAGGTACAGCGACAGCAGCACCGGGCTGGCGAAGAACCCCGACCCGAGCAGGAACATCACCACGTTCGCGCTGCTCACCGACCGGAGCCGGAACACGTCCAGCGGCAGCAGCGGCTGCGCCACCCACCGCGCCTGGTGCACCAGGAACGCCCCGACCAGGAGCAGCCCGACCAGCGCCGTCCCGACCGAGGAGCGCATGATCGCCAGCACCACCACGGAGATCCCGGCGGTGACCAGCACCGCGCCCACCAGGTCCAGCCGGGGCCGGGGCCCGTCCGATGCGGGCGGGCGGGGCAGCACGGCGAGCGCACCGAGGATGCCGGCCACGCCCAGCGGCACGACGACGAAGAACACCCAGCGCCACCCGCCCCACTGGGTGAGCAGTCCGCCGATCACCGGCCCGGCGGCGGCCCCGGCCGCGCCCACCGCACTCCACGTCGCCAGCGCCCGCGCCCGGCCAACCGGACTCGCGAACGTGCTGGTCAGCGCGGACAGCGTGACGGGCATCAGCAGCGCGCCGCCGACCCCCTGCACCGCCCTGGCCACCAGCAGCGGCGCCGGCGACCAGGCGAACCCGGCGGCCACCCTGGCCGCGGTGAACAGCCCCATCCCCAGCACCATGATCCGCCGCCGGCCGAAGATGTCCGCGCACCGCCCGCCCAGCAGCAGGAAGCCGGCGAACGCCAGCGTGTAGGCGTTGACCACCCACGGCAGCCCGGCCGGGGAGAAGCCCAGGTCGGCGCGCACGTCCGGCAGCGCCACCGAGACGATGGTGGCGTCCATGATCACCGCGAACGAACCGATGCAGGCCACGCCGAGCACCAGCCGCTCACGCCGTGAGCGCCCCTCGACGCTCGTGGTCATTCACCCCACTCCTCGGACTCGGACCGGGCACAGAACCGCAGCGCGGGGCCGGCGTAGCGCGCCGCGTCCACGGTGAACAGCCCGTCCACCATCGCCCGCAGCCCGGGGTAGGCCACCGCCAGCCCGTGCACCTCGTCGTCGCTCGCGGGCAGCCCGGCGGCGGCCAGCAGCGCCCGAACCGTCGCCGTCACGTCCTCGGCGCTCACCGGACCACCTCCGTCCGGAACGCGGGCGGCAGATCTCGGTGCCACCCGGTGCGCAGTTGGTACGCCTCGCCGGCGCGCAGGATCGTGGCGTCACCGAACGCCGGCCCGGCCAGCTGCATGGACAGCGGCAGCCCGGCCGCGCCGGGCCCGATCGGCACCGCCAGCACCGGGTTGCCCAGCGCGTTCCAGTACGGGGTGCGGATCATGCCGAACGACCCCTCGTCGTCCTGGTGACCCGCCTCGTTGGCCAGCTGGTCGAGCGCGGGCGCGCCGATCGCCGCCGTCGGGCAGGCCACCACGTCCACCCGCTCGAACAGCCGGGCGATCGCGACCTGCGCCACCTTGCGCACCCGCTGGGCCTGGACGTAGTCCGCGCCGGAGATCAACGCGCCCCTGGCCAGCAGCCCGCGCGAGGCCGCGAAGTAGTCGTCCCACCGCTCGGACAGGTCGCCACGGTGGTAGGCCAGCCCCTCGCAGTAGGCGCTGACCATGGTGACCGTGATCGCCTCCCGCCAGTACGGCAGGGTGACCTCCTCGACGCTCGCGCCCGCCGCCGCCAGCACCCCGACGGCCTGGTCGAACGCCCCGGCCAGGCCGGGATCGGAGCCCGCCGGGAAATGCTCCGCCCGCACCACACCCACCCGCAGCCCGGTCAGGTCGTCCGTCGCGGGCGGTACCGGGTGGAAGCGCGTCCCGGCGCTGTCCGGGTCGGCGGGGTGCTCGCCCGCGATCACCGCCAGCAGGGCCGCGCAGTCACGGGCGGTGCGGGCCATCGGGCCGACCCGGCCCACGGTGTAGCCCAACGGCACGCACCCGGACCTGGGCACCAGGCCGAACGTCGGCATCAGGCCGGTGATCCCGCAGAACGCGGCGGGCATCCGGATGCTGCCGGCAGCGTCCGACCCAAGGCCGGCGGGGAACAGCCCGGCCGCGACCCCGTTCGCGGTCCCGGAGCTGGAGCCGCCCGCCCAGCGGTTCGGGTCCCACGGGTTGCGCGGCACCGGGAACGGCTTCGCCGCGTCCGGGATGCCGCAGCCGAACTCCATGGTCGTGGTCTTGCCGGTGATCACCGCGCCGGCGCGCCTGAGCCGGGCCACCACCGGCGCGTCGCGGCCGGCGCCCCAGTCCGGGTCGTGCACCAGGCTCTGCGCGGTGGTCGGGCCGTCGGCGACGGCGATGACGTCCTTCACCGCGATCGGGATGCCGTGCAACGGCCCCTTGTCCAGCCCGCGCGCCAGCTCGTCGTCCGCCCGCCGCGCCCACCGGCGGGCCTGGTCGTCGAACCTGGTCAGGTAGACGCCGAGCGCGGCGTCGTGGCGGTCGGCCATGCTGATCGCGGACTCGACCAGCTCGGCGCTGGTCGTCTCGCCGGCGCGCAGGGCGCGGGCGGCGTCGGTCACCGAGTACGGCTCGGGATGCACTGTAGTTGTCCTCCGGAACGGGTCGAGGTGGTGAACTTAGGGTCACCTTGCCTGTTCAACCCGAGTTGAGGTCAACTGGAGAAATGACACCCATCGGCGTCGTCGTCGACCACTTCGGCATCCCGCTGTCCACGCTGCACTACTGGGAACGCCGGGGCCTGCTCACCGCGCACCGCCGCGCCGGCCGCCGCTGCTACGACCGCGACCAGCTCTACCGGATCTCCCTGATCCAGCACTGGCAGGCGACCGGGCTGATGAACCTGGACGAGATCGCCGAGCTGCTCACCGCCCGCGCCGGCGACCCCGAGCCCCAGCCCTGGCACGCCACGGTGACCGCCCGCATCACCGCCATCGACGACCGCATCGCCGAGCTCACCACCGCCCGCGGCTACCTGACCCAGCTGATGGGCTGCCGCTGCGGCCACGAGCTGGAGCGCTGCTCCGACTACCGCGCCGCCGTGACGCTCCCGGCCCCGGACATGGCAGTGCCCCGGTGATCGCTCCCCCTGATCACCGGGGCACAAGCATGTGACGGACCGGGCTACCCGATCCTGTTGTCGTTCCCGATGCTCGGGCACAGGCCGGGCTTCTCGATCGAACCGGCGATGCCACCGTTGATGTGCTTCACCACGGTGTTGCCGATGACCTGAGTGCCCTTGTTGACCTGCTTGGTCTTCTCGTGGCTGGAGCAGTCCGGACTGTTCTCCGCGCCCGTCGCGTGAGCCACACCCACAGCGCCAAGCGTTGCCACGACCGCTGCCGCGCTCGCAATGACAACCTTCATCAACATGTGGACGTTCCCCCTTGGATCGACACACTCCACGGGCCGTGGCCCGCTTACGGAGTCCTTCCACCCACACCAACGGCATCAGTTATATCGGGTCACGACCTCACCCGCCGATTACTCCACACGAGTGACAACAGCCCCATACGCCACGCATTAAGTACGCCGAACCCGCGCGCTCAGCCAGCGCGGCCCCGCCGGGCAAGTACCCAGGTGAACGGCTGAACCGTGCCAGAAGGCGTGCGGTGCTCCTCCCGGTCGGCCGCGATGACGGTGATCCCGGGGCCGAGCCGTTCGCCCAGTCCCTCCGGTCCGTACCGAGCGACCGCGAGCCCCGAGCAGCGCGTCGGCCCGTCGGCGGCGAACGTCCCGATGACCAGGTGCCCGCCCGGGGCAACCGCCGCGCGGAGGGTGTCCACGTACCGCCGCTGGTCATCGGCGTCGGTGAGGAAGTGAAACACCGCCCGGTCGTGCCAGAGGTCGTATCGCCGCGGCGGGCGCCAGGTCAGCACGTCGGCGACGACCCACGTGACCCGTCGAGCGGTGTCCCCAAGCCGCCGTTGGGCGTAGCTCATGCCGACCCGGGAGACGTCCAGGACCGTCAGGTCGGTGAACCCCTGCCCGAGCAGCTCATCGACCAGCGGCGCGGCCCCTCCACCGACGTCGATCACGCCGTCACCGGTCCGCACGCCCGCCGACCGCATCATCCGCAGCGACACGGGCGCCCGGTCCTGATGCCAGCTCCGAGTGGTAGCGCCCTGGTCGTAAACCCGATCCCAGTGCGCCGCGTCAGCCCGCCCGGCCGCCATGAGCCCATCATGCACCCGCGAGGTGACACCACCAAGACGCCAAAAGTGGCCACCATGATGCCGTATACCTTTTGACTTGGCACCACTTTGATGTCAATTTGGCTCACATCGGCCTCGAGACAAAGGAACCGCCATGGGTGAGCCGCTCAACACCGTCACGACCTTGCCGACCGCGCGCCAGCCCGGCTGTCCCTTCGACCCGCCGGCCGGGCTGATCGACGCCCACCGACACGGCCCCATCAGCCGCTACCGCTTCCCCGACGGCCACCAGGGCTGGCTGGTCACCGGCTACGACCTGGTCAGGTCGGTCCTCACCGACTCGCGCTTCAGCTCGCGCAGGGAGCTCATGCTCCACCACCCGTTGATCGACTACTCCGGCGTGGAGGTCACCGAGGCGCCGCCCGGCGAGTTCCTGCTCATGGACGAGCCCCGCCACGGCCGCTACCGCAAACCGCTGGTGGGCAAGTTCACCGCGCGCCGGATGCGCCTGCTCACCGAGCGCGTCGAGCAGGTCACCGCCGACCACCTGGACGCCATGGAGAAGTCAGGCCCGCCCTCGGACCTGGTGCCCGCGTTCGCCAGGCCCATCCCCGCCATCATGATCTGCGAGCTGCTGGGCGTGCCCTACCAGGACCGGGGCTCCTTCCAGGAGCAGGTCGAGTCGTTCATGAGCGGCGAGACCAGCGACGAGGACCTCATGGCCGCCTACACCGCGACCCAGCACTACCTCGCCGACCTGGTGGCCGCCAAACGCGCGAACCCCACCGACGACGTCCTCAGCGACCTCACCGACACCGACCTGACCGACGAGGAGCTCAAAGGCATCGCCCTGCTCCTGCTGGCCGCCGGCTTCGACACCACCGCGAACATGCTCGCGCTCGGCACCTTCGCCCTACTGCGCAACCCGACCCAACTGGCCGCCCTGCGCGCCAACCCCGACCTCACGGACGGCGCCGTGGAAGAACTACTGCGCTACCTGACCGTCGCCAAGACCTTCATGAGAACGGCCCTGGAGGACGTCGAGCTGGCCGGCCAGACCATCAAGGCCGGCACCGCGATCATCCTGTCCTACAACACCGCCAATCGAGACCCCGACCGCTTCCCCAACCCCCACGCACTCGACATCCGCAGGCAGGACGGCAGGCACCTGGCCTTCGGCCACGGCATCCACCAGTGCCTGGGCCAACAACTGGCCCGCGTGGAGATGCGCGTAGCCTTCCCGGCCCTGCTCACCCGCTTCCCCACCCTCCGCCTGGCCGTACCAGCCGACGAAGTAGCCCTACGCCCTGAAACCGCGGACGTCTACGGCGTAAAGAACCTGCCCGTCACCTGGGACAGATGACAGACCAGGCGCTGGTCAAGCCCAGACCCAACCACGCTGGGTCGAGAGGAGCTCGCACCGTGGGGGGTCTGGGGGGCTCGGCCCCCCAACATAATGACCACACGACAAAGGCTCGCGCTCTCCGCGAGCACGAGCCTCCCAGTCGGGTGGAGACGAGGGGAATCGAACCCCTAACCCCTGCCTTGCAAAGGCAGTGCTCTGCCAATTGAGCTACGTCCCCGGTTTGCGGACGGGTCAGCTGGCCCGTCCGCCGCACGGGTTGTCGCGCGTCAGTTGTTCGTGGTCGCGTGCTGCCAGGGGTCCTCGTCGGAGCGCGACCGGACCTTGCTGAACACGAACGCCGCGACACCGAGAATCGCGGCGAAGACCAGAAACTTCTTCATGTGATCACTGTTCCTCTGCGAGTTGCGCGGGAGTGGGCCCAGGTGGACTTGAACCACCGACCTCGTCGTTATCAGCGACGCGCTCTAACCGACTGAGCTATGGGCCCTCGAACCGAGGCACTGACAAGCCTAGCCCAGGCGCCCGAGGGCGCCCGAACCGGCCACCTCTACGGGCTAGTCCCGCTCGGACAGCGTCAGTTCGATACCTCCGACCAGGTCGGCGGACACGTTGTAGATGAACGCCCCGACGGACAGCCCGACCGCGACGAGCAGGCTGTTCACCGCCCCGATCAGCGCCGCGACCACGAACACCCGGCCGGCGCTGATCAGGCGGTCACCGCCCTGCTCGGCCACCAGGTCGGCGTACTGGCCGTTGAGCCGGTCCCAGACGCCGACGCCGTTCAGGACGCCGTAGAGCAGGCCGACCGCGACCATCCAGACCAGGTAGAGCACCGCCGCGAGCACCAGTGCGATCTTCAACACAGACCACGGGTCGAGCCGCTTGAGCTGAAGGTTGGCCTGGCGGGGCCGGCGGCTGCGCGGCCAGCTCATCGGGAACCCGCCGGGCGGCGAGGTCTGCTCGACCCTGCTCTCCGGGGGAGCGGCCTGGCCGGGTGGGCGGCGGAACCCCCGGGTCGGCGTGTCGAGCTGCGTATGGCCGGGCTCCCCGGCGGACTCGGCGTCCGCGCCTTCGGTGGCGGCGGCGCCCCGGTCGTTGATCCTGAAGCGACCGGTCGACGGCGCCGGGATGCGGCTCGCGCTCGGGAGCTTGCTGGAGCGCCGGGGGCCACCCGGGGGCGGCAGGGATCCCCCCGGGCGAGCGCCGGGCGGCCCGGGTTCGGACGTTCCCGCCGTCCGCCGCCAGGGAGGCGGCAACGTGCCGGAGGCGCGGGCGGTGCGGCTCACGGGCTCCACCTCGGGGCGCTGGGCCGGCGGATCGTCGCGCTCGGTGGCGGCGGCGTCTGTGCCCGCGGCGGTGACGGGCTCAACGGCGGGCTCGGTCGCGGGCTCGGTGGCGGCGCCCGCGTCACCGGGGGCACCGGCTTTCCGGTCGGCGTCACCTTCGCCGGCGGAACCCTCGCCCGCGGCGGGTTCGGCGATGGTGGCCACCTCTTCGGCGGCCACGTCCTCTTCGGTTACGAGCTTTGCGCTGGCCGCCGCCCCGGCCGTGTCGCGGGCGGTCCCCGGACCGGCGGTGCCGGTATCCGTATCGGGATCCGCGCTGGTCACGGCGCTGGTGTCGGTGCCGGGATCGGGCGGCTCGACGATGGTCGTCGAGTCGCCCCCGGCGGGTCTGGCCCTGGGCCCCGGCGAGGGGCGGGTGGGCCGCGGCGGGTCGGTCGGTGTGGTCACGAGTTGCCTCGCGCCTCCTCGGTTTTTCACTCGGTCGGGGTCACCCTAGAGCGCCGCCGTGGTGAGCTGGCCGCAGCCCCCGCCCGATCAGCCGTCGTTGCCGTCGGCCAGATCCTCCGCGTTGCGGGCGATGGCCAGCAGGGTGGTGCCCTCGCCGAGGTTCATCAGCCGCACGCCCTTGGTCTGCCGGCCCGCCTTGCGCACCTCGCGGGCCCGGGTGCGGATCACACCGCCGCCGGACGTGATGGCGTAGATCTCGTCGCGGACATCCACGATCAGCGCCCCGACAAGTGTGCCGCGCCGACGGTCGTACTGGATGGTCAACACGCCCTTGCCGCCGCGACCCTGCACCGGATAGTCCTCGATCGGAGTGCGCTTGGCATAGCCGCCCGCGGTGGCGACCAACACGAACGTGCCGTCGCGCACCACGCCGAGGGACAGCAGCCGGTCCTCGCCGTTGAACCGCATGCCGAACACGCCGGACGTGGCCCGGCCCATCGGGCGCAGCGCGTCGTCGTCGGCATGGAACCGGATGGACTGGCCCTCGGCGGACACCAGCAGCAGGTCGTCGTCCGGCCCGCACAGCACGGCGCCGACCAGCTCGTCGTCGTCGCGCAGGTTGATGCCGATCAGGCCGCCGGAGCGGTTGGAGTCGAAGTCCTCCAGCTTGGACTTCTTCACCAGGCCGTTCTTCGTGGCCAGCACCAGGTACGGGGACGCCTGGTAGTCCTTGATCTGCATGACCTGGGCGATGTGCTCGTCCGGCTGGAAGGCCAGCAGGTTCGCCACGTGCTGGCCCCGGGCGGCCCGGTTGGCCTCCGGCAGCTCGTAGGCCTTGAGCCGGTACACCCGGCCCTTGTTGGTGAAGAACAACATCCAGTCGTGCGTGGAGCACACGAAGAAGTGCGCCACGATGTCGTCCTGCTTGAGCTGCGCGCCCTGCACGCCCTTGCCGCCGCGCTTCTGCGCCCGGTACAGGTCGGTCTTGGTGCGCTTGGCGTAGCCGGTCTGGGTGATCGTGACGACCACGTCCTCGACCGCGATCAGGTCCTCGTCGGCGACCTCGCCGTCGTCGGGCACCAGCTGGGTGCGGCGGTCGTCGCCGTGCTTCTCGATGATCTCGGTCAGCTCGTCCTTGACGATCTGCCGCTGCCGCTCCGGGCGGGCCAGGATGTCCTGGTAGTCGGCGATCATCCGCTCCAGCTCGGCCAGATCGTCGATGATCTTCTGACGTTCCAGCGCGGCCAGCCGGCGCAGCTGCATGTCCAGGATCGCGGTGGCCTGGATGTCGTCGATGTCCAGCAGCTCCATCAGGCCCGGACGGGCCTCGTCCGCCGACGGCGAGCGGCGGATCAGCGCGATGACCTCGTCCAGCGCGTCCAGCGCCTTGACCAGGCCGCGCAGGATGTGGGCGCGCTCCTCGGCCTTGCGCAGCCGGTAGCGGGTGCGCCGGACGATGACCTCGATCTGATGCCGGATGTAGTGCCGGATCACCTGGTCCAGCCGCAGGGTGCGGGGCACCCCGTCGACGATGGCCAGCATGTTCACGCCGAAGCTGTACTGCAGCTGGGTGTGCTTGTAGAGGTTGTTCAGCACCACCTTGGCCACCGCGTCACGCTTGAGCGTGATCACGATGCGCATGCCGATCCGGTCGCTGGACTCGTCGTTGATCTCGGCGATGCCGGCCAACCGGCCGTCCCTGACCAGCCCGGCGATGGACTCGATCAGGTTGTCCGGGTTGACCATGTAGGGCAGCTCGGTGACCACCAGGGTGGCGCGGCCCTTGGTGTCCTCCTCCACCTCCACCACGGCGCGCATCCGTACCGAGCCCCGGCCGGTGCGGTAGGCCTGCTCGATGCCGTTGCGGCCGACGATCAGCCCGTAGGTCGGGAAGTCCGGGCCCTTGATGCGCTCCATGAGCGCGGCCAGCAGCTCGTCGTCGGACGCATCCGGGTTGTCCAGGCCCCAGACGATGCCGGCGCCGACCTCGCGCAGGTTGTGCGGCGGGACGTTGGTGGCCATCCCGACCGCGATGCCGGCGCTGCCGTTGATCAGCAGGTTCGGGATGCGGGACGGCAGGACCTCGGGTTCCTGGGTCTTGCCGTCGTAGTTGTCCAGGAAGTCGACGGTGTCCTCGTCGATGTCCTGGAGCATCGCCATGGCCAGCGGCGAGAGCCGGCACTCGGTGTACCGCATGGCGGCGGCCGGGTCGTTGCCCCGCGAGCCGAAGTTGCCCTGGCCGTCGATCAGCGGGTAGCGCATCGACCACGGCTGGGCCAGCCGCACCAGCGCGTCGTAGATCGACGAGTCGCCGTGCGGGTGATAGTTGCCCATCACCTCGCCGACCACGCGGGCGCACTTGACGTACGAGCGGTCCGGCCGGAAGCCGTTCTCGCCCATCGAGTAGAGCACCCGGCGGTGGACCGGCTTGAGCCCGTCCTCCACCAGCGGCAGCGCCCGACCGACGATCACGCTCATCGCGTAGTCGATGTAGGAGCGCTGCATCTCCTGCTGGATGTCGACCGGTTCGACGCGGTCGCCACCACCATTGCCTGGGACGGTGGGATCCATGGTGTCCGTCACGGAGACTTTCTCAACTCTCTCTCGGGTGGGTCAGGCGGGACCGGCGGCCGGTCACACGTCCAGGAAGCGGACGTCCTTGGCGTTGCGGGTGATGAACGAGCGCCGGGACTCCACGTCCTCGCCCATCAGGATGGAGAACAGCTCGTCGGCGGTGGCGGCGTCGTCCAGGGTGACCTGGCGCAGCACCCGGTTGGCCGGGTCCATGGTGGTCTCCCACAGCTCCTTGGCGTTCATCTCGCCGAGACCCTTGTAGCGCTGGATGCCCTCGTCCTTGGGCAGCTTCTTGCCGCCGGCGCGACCGGTCTCGACGAGGCCGTCGCGCTCCTTGTCGGAGTAGGCGTACTCCGGCTCGGCGCCCCGGCCGCCCCACTTGATCTTGTAGAGCGGCGGCTTGGCCAGGAACACGTGGCCGTGCTCGATCAGCGGGCGCATGAACCGGAACAGCAGGGTCAGCAGGAGGGTCTGGATGTGCTGGCCGTCCACGTCGGCGTCGGCCATCAGCACGATCTTGTGGTACCGCAGCTTGGCGATGTCGAACTCGTCGTGGATGCCGGTCCCCAGGGCGGTGATGATGGCCTGGACCTCGGTGTTCTTGAGGACCCTGTCGATGCGGGCCTTCTCCACGTTGATGATCTTGCCGCGGATCGGCAGGATGGCCTGGAACATGGAGTCCCGGCCGGACTTCGCCGAGCCGCCCGCCGAGTCGCCCTCCACGATGTAGACCTCGGAGCGGGACGGGTCGGTGGAGCGGCAGTCGGCCAGCTTGCCGGGCAGCCCGCCGATGTCGCCGGCGGTCTTGCGGCGAACCAGCTCGCGGGCCTTGCGGGCGGCCATCCGGGCCTGCGCGCTGGACACCGCCTTGTTCACGATGGTCTTGGCCTCGGCCGGGTTGCGCTCGAGCCAGTCGGCCAGCCACTCGTTGCAGACCCGCTGCACGAACGACTTGACCTCGGTGTTGCCCAGCTTGGTCTTGGTCTGGCCCTCGAACTGGGGCTCCTTGACCTTGACGCTCACGATGGCGGCGAGGCCCTCGCGGATGTCGTCGCCGGTCAGCGCGGCGTCCTTCTCCTTGAGCAGCTTCTTGTCCCGGGCGTACCTGTTGACCGTGGAGGTCAGCGCCGCGCGGAAGCCCTCCTCGTGGGTGCCGCCCTCGTGGGTGTTGATGGTGTTGGCGAAGGTGTAGACGGACTCCGTGTAGCTGGAGTTCCACTGCATGGCGACCTCGACCTGGTGCTCCTCGCCGGCCGCCTGGAACGCCACCACCTTCTTGTGGATGGCGTCCTTGGTCTTGTTGATGTGGGCGACGAAGTCCTCCAGCCCGCCCGGGTAGTGGAAGGTGCGCTCCTTGACCTTGGCCACGTAGCCCTCGGCGTCCGGCTCCTCCTGGGTGCCGTTGTCGCCGTTGCGCTCGTCGCGCAGCACGATGGTCAGGCCCTTGTTCAGGAAGGCCATCTCCTGCAGCCGGCGCGCGATCGTCTCGATGTTGTACGTGGTGGTCTCGAAGATGTCCGGGTCGGCCCAGAACGTGATGGCGGTGCCGCTCTCGTGGGTCGGCTCGCCCTTGCGCAGCTTGCTGGGCACCGAGCGCTCGTAGTGCTGCCGCCAGACCACACCGTCCAGGTGGATCTCCACGTCCAGCGCGCTGGACAGCGCGTTCACCACGCTCACGCCGACGCCGTGCAGGCCGCCGGACACCGCGTAGGACTTGTCGTCGAACTTGCCGCCGGCGTGCAGCCGGGTCATCACGACCTCGACGGCGGGCACCTTCTCCACCGGGTGCAGGCCGACCGGGATGCCCCGGCCGTCGTCGACCACCTTGACGCCGCCGTCGGCGAGCAGGGTGACGTTGACCCGGGTGGCGTGGCCGGCCATGGCCTCGTCCACCGCGTTGTCCACGACTTCCCAGATCAGGTGGTGCAGGCCGCGCTCACCGGTGGAACCGATGTACATGCCGGGCCGCTTGCGGACAGCTTCGAGCCCCTCCAGCACGGTAATGGAGGACGCGCTGTAGGCGTTCTTCTTCTGAGCAGCCACGGGCCTTTATGTCTCCTTGCCTGGGTACGACCGGCGGGGGCGGTCAGAGCCCGCGCCGGGGGCCGCCGCGCAGGAAACCGGGGCAACGCGGCGCTCCCTGGTCCATTCTACTGGTCCGGCTGACCTGAACGGCGCCTAGGACACCCCTAGAACGCACACAGAGCGCCGATCGGCGACCGAGGCGGGTCCGAGATACCCCCGATTGGACACCTGGCGTTTGCGAAGCCGGGCCGCCGAGCCCGCCGAAGCGGTCATCCGTAGGTGTCACGGGGACCCCTCCCGGGGGCGTGTCGGGGGCCTCGGCGCCAGCTCGGCGCGGCCGGTCCCTGCACCTTCAGCTTGCGCACCACGTTCGGCCCGAGCCCGGCGGCGATCCGGGCCAGCAGCTGGCGTTGCAGGGTGCGCAGCTGGGTGGCCCACGCGGTGGAGCTGGCCGCGACGGTCAGCTCGCCGTCGCGCAGGGTCAGTGGGGTGGCGTGCTCGGCCACGTCCGCGCCGACCAGCTCGGCCCACCTTCCGAACACCGACGCCGAGGTGACCCGTTCCTGCCAGCCCTGGTCGGCCACCAGCTTGGAGGCCAGCCGGCCCAGCGGCTGCGGGTCGCGGTCGTCGGGGCGGGCGCCGGACCACCCCCGCCGTCGGGCGCCCCGGCCGGCGCGGCGCCACCTGCCCTTGGCGGGCGCGCCGGGGCGAACGCCACGGGCGGCCGCCGAGCGCTGGGCGGCACGCAGGGCCTCCCGTGCCAGGTCCGCGCCGGACGCGTTGGGTGACTGTTCGGACGCGCCCGGTGACCACCCGGAGGGGTTCGGCGTGTCGGGTTGATGTTCGTCGGTGGGCGGTTTAGAGGGCCCGTCCCCAGGGTTGAGGACAGTCTCAGGCGGTGAATGACGGATGAACGGTCGATTGCCGGCGCTCGGCGGTTCGGGCCCGTCGGCGTCCCCAGCTCGTCCAGAGTTATCCACAGTATCCACAGTGTTGTCCACATCGCCGGGTGATCTAGCTGTCGTGTGATATCGGCCCGGTCACCTGGCCGGATCCTACGTCGAACCGCGCGCCGCTCAGTTTTTCCGGCACGTCGTCGGGGACCGCGGCGGTGACCAGGACCTGCTCGGCCCGCACCGCCAGCTCGGCGAGCGCATCGCGCCGCCTGCCGTCCAGCTCGGCGAACACGTCGTCCAGGATCAGGATCGGGTCGGAGCTGTCGCCCGGCTCGCCGAGGTCCGCGCGCAGCAGCTCGAACGAGCCCAGCCGCAGGGCCAGCGCCAGCGACCAGGACTCGCCGTGGCTGGCGTAGCCCTTGGCCGGCCCGTCCCCGAGGCGCAGCTCGAGGTCGTCGCGGTGCGGCCCGACCAGGCACACCCCACGCTCCAGCTCCTGGCGGCGGGTCCGGCCCAGCTCGTCCAGCAGCGCCTGTTCCAGCTCCGCCTCGTCGGGAACCTCCTCGCCCGGCACGACACCGCTTCGGTAGCGCGCGTCCGCCGGCGCCGAGGCGGCGGCCGGGCCGGCCACTTCGGCGTAGGCGTCGCGCACCGGGCCGGCCAGCTCCGCGACCAGCCGCAGCCGCCCGGCCAGCAGGGCGGCGCCGTGCCGGGCCAGGTGGCCGTCCCACACGTCCAGGGTGCTCAGCTCGGCCTTCTCCGCGCTCCCGGAGCGGCCGAGCTTCGCGGTCTTGAGCAAGGCCGAGCGCTGGCGCACCACCCGGTCGTAGTCGCTTCGGACGCCGGCATACCGGGGCCAGCGCAGGATCAGCAGCTCGTCCAGGAAGCGTCGGCGCTCTCCCGGGTCGCCCCTGACCAGCGCCAGGTCCTCCGGGGCGAACAGCACGCTGCGCACGATGCCCAGCGCCTCGCGCGCCCGGGGCAGCGGGGAGCGGTTCACCCGCACCTTGTTTGCCTTGCCCGGGGTGATCTGGACCTCGATCGCCAGCTCGCGGTCACCGCGCACGGCGAGCCCGCGCACCACCGCGAGCTGCGTTCCCCTGCGTACCAGCGGGGCATCGGTGGCCACCCGGTGCGAGCCGAACGTGCCCAGGTAGCCGACGGCCTCGACCAGGTTGGTCTTGCCGGCCCCGTTCGGGCCGACCAGCACGCTGACCCCGGGCTCGAAGCTCAGGTCGGCCGCCGGCCATGAGCGAAAGTCGGCGACCGACAACCGGCGCAGGTACATCGCCGCCTAGCCGGCCCCGGGCGGGCCGGCCTTCTTCACCGCGTGCCCGCCGAACTGCTGGCGCAGCGCGGCCACCGCCTTCATCGCGGGCGACTCGTCCTGCCGGGAGGCGAACCGGGCGAACAGCGCGGCGGAGATCACCGGCATCGGCACCGCGTTGTTGATGGCCTCCTCGACGGTCCAGCGGCCCTCGCCGGAGTCGTCAACATAGCCTTCGAGGTCGGCCAGCTCGGGGTCCTCCTCCAGCGCGCGGACCAGCAGGTCCAGCAGCCAGGACCGGACCACCGTGCCCCGCGACCACGCCTTGACCACCGCCGGCACGTCGTGCACCAGCTTGGCGGCGTGCAGCAGCTCGTAGCCCTCGGCGTAGGCCTGCATGAGCCCGTACTCGATGCCGTTGTGCACCATCTTGGAGTAGTGACCGGCGCCGACCGCGCCCGCGTGCGCGAAGCCCTCCTCGCGGGGGCCCTCCGGGCGCAGCGCGTCGAAGATGGGCATCGCGCGCTGGACGTCCTGCTCGGACCCGCCGACCATCAGCCCGTACCCGTTGGTCCGCCCCCAGACCCCGCCGGAGACGCCGCAGTCCAGGTATCCGACCGACCGCTCGGCGAGCAGCGCGGCGTTGTGCTGGTCGTCGGTGAACTTGGAGTTCCCGCCGTCGATCACCAGGTCGCCGGCGTCCAGGAGTTGGCCGAGCTGGGCCACGGTGTCCCTGGTCGGCGCGCCGGCCGGGACCATCACCCAGACCACGCGCGGCGCGGCCAGCTTCTCGACCAGCTCGGCCAGCGAGGCGACGTTGCTGGCCTCGGCGTGCGGGTCGTACCCGATGACGTCGTGTCCGGCGGCGCGCAGGCGTTCGGCCATGTTGCCGCCCATCCGGCCGAGCCCGACCAGCCCGAGCTGCATGGTTCCCCCTAGGTTGTGACGGCTAACCGGGCAACCGTACCGGCATCAGCAGGTGCAGATACCCGGTCGACTTGCCGGGCTCCTCGTCGTCCGGCGAGACCGGGCGGGCCAGCGCCGGGCGGCTCGGCGTGGTGAACGCCAGGTGCACCCGGTCGGCGTGCAGGGCGTTGAGCCCGTCGAGCAGGTAGCTGGGGTTGAACGCGATGGTCAGCGGCTCGCCGTCCAGCTCGCAGCGCAGGTGCTCCTCGGCGCTGCCCTCGTCGTCGCCGCCGGCGGTCAGCCGCAGGTCGCCCTCGGTGAACTCCAGCCGGACCTGCGCGGCCCGGTCCGCGACCAGCGAGACGCGCTTGATGGCCTCGACGAACGGGGCGATCTCGATGACGGCGGCCGAGGTGTGCTCGGTCGGCAGCAGCTGGCGGTACTTGGGGAACTCCGCGTCCAGCAGCCGGGTGGTGGACTGGCGGCCGTTGCCGGCCAGGCCGAGCATGCCGTCGCCCTCGGCGAGCGCGAGCTGCACCGGGTCCTTGCCGGCCAGCGTCTTAGCCGCGTCGGCCAGGGTCCGCGCCGGGACCAGCACCGCCGTGCTCAGCCCGGCGTCGCCCGGGTGCCACTGCAGCTCGCGCACGGCCAGCCGGAACCGGTCGGTGGCGGCCATGGTCAGCTTCTCGCCCTCGATCTCCAGGCGGATCCCGGTGAGCATCGGGAGCGTGTCGTCCTTGCCTGCGGCCACCGCGACCTGGGTGACGGCCTCGGCGAAGACCTCGGGCTGCACCGAGCCGGCCAGGGTGGGCATGTCCGGCAGCTTGGGGTAGTCCTCCACCGGCATGGTGGGCAGGCTGAACCGGGCGCTGCCACAGGTGATCGTGGCCCGGGCGCCGTCGACGGCCACGTCCACCGGGTGCGGCGGCAGCGACTTGGTGATGTCCGCGAGCAGCCGCCCGGAGACCAGCGCGCGGCCGGGGGTGCCGACCGAGGCGTCGACGTCGGCCCGCGCGGAGACCTCGTAGTCGAAGCCGGACACCGTCAGTGCCTGCTCGTCGGCGTCGGTGCCGGCTTCGAGCAGCACCCCGCCGAGGACCGGGACCGGTGGGCGGGGCGGCAGCGTGCGTGCCACCCAGGCCACTCCGTCGGCCAACGCGTCTCGTTCGACCCGGAACTTCATGGTGGACCTCTCAACCCTGCGGTAACGAGCGGCCAGCTCGACCCGTGTTCGCCACGGGGAGCGGCGGTGCTTAGGGGTCAACCGTAGAGCGTCGGGCCGGAGGGCCTGACGCGGGGCATGGGTGAGCGCGGTTCGCTTCGCCCCGGATCGGCGGGCGAGGCGAGCGGCCGTGCACAGCCCGGTTTCTCTCGGTTCTTCTTGATGAAAGGAAAAACAGTCGTAGCAGTAAGGGCTGTGGATGGTGGGGACGCTTGGCGACGGCGCTGGTCAAGGGGCGTGTCGCGATGGGGACAACCGGGCGGTCGGGATGCGGATGGCGGTGCGTGGCCGGTGGATGGATCGTCCGAAGGAGTTTGTCCGTCCCCCTTGTGCACGGGCCCGTCCACGGTGTAGCGGCGAACCGTCCACGCGCGGTCCACGGGCCCGTGCACAGGCATCCACAGAGTTATCCCCAAGTGTGGGTGAAGGGTTCGGTCGCGAGCACGGAGGGCGACCGCGGCGGCGGCCGGGCGCCGGATCGGGTCGTGTTCGGATCAACGCGCTCGGGTGGGCCCGGGGGATCTTGTGGTTACGGGGCGTCGCGACCCGACCCTGCTATCAGGGCCTGGCGCGCTGCTTGATACGGGCGGTGAGCTCCTGGACCTGTTCGAAGGTCTTGCGCCTTTGCGCGATCTCGTTACGGATCTTCTTGTCCGCGTGCATCACGGTGGTGTGATCGCGGCCGCCGAAGGTCTGCCCGATGCGGGGCAGCGACAGGTCGGTCAGCTCGCGGCACAGGTACATGGCGATCTGGCGGGCCTGGGCGAGCGCCTTGGTCTTTCCTGGCCCGCACAGCTCGTCCATGGTCAGGTCGAAGAACTCGGCGGTGACCGCCATGATGGTCGGCGCGGTGATCTCCGGGGTCTGCGAGTCCGGGATGAGGTCGCGCAGCACGATCTCGGCCAGCTGGGTGTCCACGGGCTGGCGGTTCAGCGAGGCGAACGCGGTGACCCGGATCAGCGCGCCCTCCAGCTCGCGGATGTTGCGCTCGATGCGGGCGGCGATGAACTCCAGCACCTCGGCCGGGGCGGCCAGCCGGTCCTGGGCGGCCTTCTTGCGCAGGATGGCGATCCGGGTCTCCAGCTCGGGCGGCTGGATGTCGGTGATCAGGCCCCACTCGAACCGGGTGCGCATCCGGTCCTCCAGGGTCTCCAGCCGTTTCGGCGGCCGGTCGGAGGACACGACAATCTGCTTGTTGGCGTTGTGCAGGGTGTTGAAGGTGTGGAAGAACTCCTCCTGGGTGCCTTCCTTGCCCTCCAGGAACTGGATGTCGTCCACCAGCAGCACGTCCACGTCCCGGTAGCGGCGCTGGAAGGCCACCTTCCGGTCGTCGCGCAGGCTGTTGATGAAGTCGTTGGTGAACTCCTCGGTGGAGATGTAGCGCACCCGCATGCCTGGGAACAGCCGCTGCGCGTAGTGCCCGACCGCGTGCAGCAGGTGCGTCTTGCCCAGCCCGGACTCGCCCCAGATGAACAGCGGGTTGTACGCGCGGGCCGGTGCCTCGGCGACGGCGACCGCGGCGGCGTGGGAGAACCGGTTGGAAGCGCCGATGACGAACGTGTCGAAGGTGTACTTCTCGTTGAGCCGGCTGGTCATCCGCGCCTGGGCGCCGACTGGGCCCGCGCTGCCGCCGGTCGGGCCGGCGCTGGTGGCTCCCGCGGCCGAGGCGGACCCGGACGCGGAGTACGTCGGCCAGCTCTCCGGTTGCTCGCGGCCGGTTCGGGGGTCGCCCTCGTACTCACGCCCCACCGGGCGGTCGGTCTCGGAGCCGTAGCCCCGGCCCTCGGGTGTGCCTAAGTCGACATCCGGGCCGCGGTCGAACTCGTCCCTCGGTCGCGGGTCGGCATGCCGTGGGTCGGCGTAGCGCGGACGGGTCGGCGGCTCCTCGAAGCCGTCGTCCGGGCGGGCGTCGGCGCGGGGCACCTCGGTGCCGCTCGCGGCGGCGGCCGGGTCCACCACCACCGCCAGGGTGATCGCCGTGCCCAGGTGCCGGCCCAGCGCCTCGCTGATCGGCCGGCGCAGGATGCGTTCGATCGCGTCCTTGGCGAACTCGGTCGGGGCGGCCAGCAGTGCTGTGTCGTCGAGCAGGCCGAGGGGGCGGGTCAGGCGCAGGAACGCGCGCTGCTGCGCGGACAGCGAGGTGGTGCCCCCGTGATCGGGTCCGGAGTCGTTACCCCTACCGTCGGGGCCGCCCTCCCGGGTGCCGGAGAGGTCGGCGACCACCCGGTCCCAGACCTCGCTCAGGCCGTTCGCTTGGTCGCCCATCGACCGGCGCTCCCCCCTCGTCGAAAGCCCTGTTGTCAAACACCGATGTCAGCGGTGCCGTCCACAGGGTTGTCCACACCTGTGCGCGGGACGGTACGCGGAGAGGAAGCCGTACTCGCGGGGCACCCCCGGGGCGGGTACCCAATGACGGCCACTTCCCCCGGGTCGAAGTACGAAGGTGCGCACGCTAACAACGCGGGGCGGTTGTCCACAAGCTGATCCCGGTCCGGCCGGGCTCGGGCGACCCGCTCGTCACGGGGTTGCTCACGCCGCGGTGCGGGTCGCGCTGTGTTGTCGCCTCACTCGCCGGCGGGGCTGGATGAGCGCTCGTTACGGGGTTGCTCCGGCTGCGGTGCGGGTCGCGCTGTACGCTTGACGTAACCGCGTCGCGAGCCGGCGCGCTGTGGCATGCAGTCATCCGGACGTCTCGGGCGAGACGGCTGGCGGCGATCCGGGTGGCCCATCGAACGTCCGAGAACGATGGCATGTGCACAGTTCACCATGCCAAGCGGCGGATGTGAGAACGGGAGAACCGAGAAGTGAGCAAGGGCAAGCGCACCTTTCAGCCGAACAACCGCCGCCGTTCGCGTACCCACGGCTTCCGCCTCCGGATGCGCACCCGCGCCGGCCGGGCGATCCTGGCCGCGCGCCGGCGCAAGGGCCGGGAGAAGCTGTCCGCCTGACGCGGGCCGCACTGCCGTGCTCCCGGCGACCGCCCGGCTGACCCACCGCGACGACTTCGCCACGGTGGTCCGCCGGGGCCGCAAGGTCGGGCGCACACTGGTCGTGATGCATGCGCTTCTTCCCGGCGCACCACGGCCCGAGCGACAGGTCGGGTTCGTGGTGAGCAAGGCGGTGGGAGGTTCGGTGGTTCGGCACCGGGTGGTGCGGCGGCTGCGGCACCTGATGCGAGACCGGCTCGACCAGCTCCCCGCGGGCACCCAGTTGGTGGTGCGCGCGCGGCCGGGCTCGGCGACCGCGAACTCGGCCCAGCTCGGCGCCGACGTGGACAGCGCGCTCCGCGCCCTGCGGGCCGACCAGGGCAGACGATGAGCGAAACCGCAACACCATGGCAGGCCGGCGCCCCTGACGAGCCGCCGCACACCCCGCTCCTGGCGCGGCCGCTGGTCGCGCTGATTCGGTTCTACCGGCGGTGGATATCGCCGTCGCGGCCGCCGACCTGTCGGTTCTATCCGAGCTGTAGCGAGTACGCGCTGGAGTCGCTGCGTACCCACGGCTTGTTCGAGGGCAGCGCGTTGGCGCTTTGGCGCCTGCTGCGCTGCGCACCCTGGCACCCTGGAGGTGTCGACCCCGTGCCACCGCGGCGGCCCCGCGCCGCTCGCCGTACCGATCGCAGCACCACCGAGGAGCGAGAACCGTGCTGAACTTCATCTATTACCCGGTCTCGTGGATCCTGTGGTTCTGGCACATGGTGTTCGGGTTCGTGTTCGGCGCGTCCAGCGGGATCACCTGGGCGCTGGCCGTCGTCTTCCTGGTCTTCACACTGCGGGCGCTGCTGTACAAGCCGTTCGTGCACCAGGTGCGGTCCATGCGCAAGATGCAGGAGTTCGCGCCCGAGATCCAGAAGCTGAAGAAGAAGTACGGCAACGACAAGCAGAAGATGGCCGCCGAGATGCAGCGGCTGCAGAGCGAGCACGGAGTCAGCCCGCTCGGTGGCTGCCTGCCCGTGCTGGTGCAGGTGCCGGTGTTCATCGGCCTGTTCCACGTGCTGCGCGAGTTCCGCCCCGGCAAGACCGAGAACTACGTCTTCGACGCCGCCGGCGTGCAGTCGTTCAACGAGGCGCACATCTTCGGCGCCAAGCTGGGCGCGGTGGTCGGGCCGGAGTTCCTGCCCAACTTCCCGCTGTTCCACGTCGCGGGCTACCCCCCGCTGGCCGCCTACGACACCACCGTCGGCCAGATGCTGGTGGTGATGGTCCCGCTGGCGATCATGGCCGGCATCTTCACGCACATCACCGCCCGGCACTCGGTGGCCCGGCAGACGCCCGCGCAGATCGAGAACCCGCAGACCGCGATCATGAACAGGCTGACCCTGTACTTGTTCCCGATCGGCGTGGTCGTCTTCGCCCCGATGCTGCCGCTGGCGATCCTCTTCTACTGGGTGTCGAACAACCTGTGGACCCTCGGCCAGCAGCGCGTGGTGTACAGCAAGATCGACCGCGAAGAGGCCGAGAAGGCCACCAAGAAGACCGAGACGCAGCGCAGCCTGGCGCCGAAGGTCGGCCAGAAGCCCGACCAGGCCCGCAAGCAGAAGAAGCCGGGCGCCAAGCCGATCGCGCCGAGCCGGGGCAAGGCCGGCGGTGCGGCGAGTTCCAACGGCGCGGCCGGGACGGGCAAGGCCCGGGGCGCGACCGGCGCCTCGAAGCCGGCCGCCGCGAGCACGAACGGAGCCGCCGCCGGTTCGGACGACCGGCCCGTGACGGACGCGACGCCGACGAACGGTGTGGTCGAGGACCCGACGTCGAGCCCCGCCGCGTCGGAGCCGGCCCCGTCCGATCCGACCGCGGAGGTCGGGTCGGACGCGGACTCGGCCGGCCGATCCGGGGCGGCGAAGCGGCGGCGCAAGCGGCGGTAGTCGCTGGGCCCGAGGTGGCCCGCACAGACGAACTCGGTAGCGGCGGTGTGGCGCGCGCCGGGCATTGTTGGGGAGAGGAGTAATCGTGGCGAAGACCGCGCAGACGGATCAGGGGGCGGGCCGCGAGGACACGGATGCCACCTCGGGTTCGAGTTCGGGTTCGGGTTCTGGTGAGGACCTGCTGATTCGAGAGGGTGACGTGGCCGCCGACTACCTGGAGCGGCTGCTCGACCTGCTCGACTACGACGGCGACCTGGACATCGACGTCGAGGCCGGACGCGCCGTGGTCAGCGTGGACGGCGGGGAGGACCTGGGTCGGCTGGTCGGCGAGCGGGGCGCGGGGCTCGAAGCGCTGCAGGAGCTGACCAGGCTCGCGGTCCAGCAGTCCACGGGCGCGCGCAGCCGGTTGATGCTGGACATCGCCGGGTGGCGGGTGGCCCGCCGCGCGGAGCTGGCCGAGCTCGGCCGGGACACCGCGCGCGATGTGCTGGCCACCGGTTCGCCGGTGCGGCTGCGGCCGATGACCCCGTTCGAGCGCAAGGTCGTGCATGACGCGGTGGCGAACATCCGCGGTGTGTTCAGCGAGAGCGAGGGCGAGGACCCTCGACGTCGCGTGGTGGTCTTTCCCCGCTCGTAGGGATGTTTCACGTGAAACGCGGGAGGGTTGTTCACGTTCGTCGGAGTTCGGCGGTGTGGTCGCCGGAGGCGGTTCGTGAGCAATCCTCTCGGCAAGGCTCGTAGGTAGGGCTCGTAGGTGTGTGGTGACCGATCCGGCGGCTGACGCGGCCGGGGTGCGGTTGGAGTGTTCGGTGGGCCTGGTGCCACGGATGGTCGGCGTCGCGGCGGTCTCGGTCGCGGCCGGCGGGGCGCTGGTCGCGGGGGGCCCGTGGCTGGCCGGCCCTGTGCCGATTCGGTTCTCGCAGCCCTGCCGTCACGTCACAGACGCCGGGACACCTGCGAGGTGCGGTGGTGATCTGCGGGGTCCGGGGCGGTGTCGGCGAGTGATCGCCGTGGTTACGGATGGACGGGTCGTCGCGGGTTCGATGGCGGCCGTTGCTGGCGGGATGTCGGGGGTGCCCGCTTGTTCGGGCAGTTCGTGCAGCCGGCCTTCCCAGGGCTTGAGCCGGTGGCCCAGCACGCGCAGCGGGTCACGGGCGCCGCGCAGCGCGTCGCCACGGTGGTGGTCCGGGACGGTCGCGGGTGGGTCGGCGAGTGCCGTTGGTTGGCTGGCCGGTTCTGGGCGGGTATCGGTGCGGGTGAGTAGGTGGTAGACGCGGTGAGGTCGGGGATGTCCGGTTCTGGAGCGACGTCGTCGGGCGGCGCGAAGTTGGGCGGGCAGGCGTCGGGTGGCGGTCTGGTTGGGCCTGTGCGGGACGCGTCCTCGGCTGCGGGCACTCCGGCGTCCGGGAGCGGTCGAAGGGCGGCTGCGGGCTCGGGTTCGGATTCGGGCGCGGCTATCAGCGCCGAAGCGGCTGTTGACACGGCGGCGACTGCGGGCACGGGCACGGCGGCCGGCATGGGCAGTGCGGTCGGCATGGGCAGGGCCGCATGCACGCGCGCGGCCGTGGGCATGGCGGCGTCCGGCGGTGCGGAGACGGCCGTCGGGTCGGGCGCGGCTGGTGGCACGGAGGCGCCCGTGGGCACGGGCACTGCCGGCGGTGCGGATACGGCCGGTGGTGCGGAGGCGGCCGTGGGCATGGCGGGCGCCGGCGGCGCGGAGGCGATCGGCGGCATGAGCACGGCTTGCGACATGAACACGAGCGGCGGTGCGGGCACGGCCGGCGCCACGGTCAAGGCCGGCGCCACGGTCAAGGCCGGCGCCACGGTCAAGGCCGGCGCCACGGGCGGGGCCGCGGGCACGGGCGCGACTGCGGACATGGGCGCGACTGCGGACATGGGCGCGGCCGGCGGTGCGCAGGCGACCGGCGGCATAGACGTGGCCGGCGGCACGGAGACGACTGCGGGCACGGCTGTCGGCGCGGGCACGGCTGCGCGCACCGCTGTCGGCACGGGCGGGGCCGCGGGCACGGGCGCGCCGGTTGACACGGGCGGAGGCGCGATCGGCAGGACGGGTGCGGTCGGCGGTGCGGAGGCGACCGCAGGCACGACCGACGGGGCGGATGCGACCGTCGGCCCAGACGCGACCGACGGCGCGACGGGGCTGTCGGCGGAGTCGACCGGCCGGGTCGTGGCCAGCCGAGGGTCGAACGACGGGACCTCACCGAACGATTCCGCCGCGGCCGGACACCGCGGCCATCCCCCGAAGTCAGAGCGAACGCCGACGCCCGAGCGGCAGGACGAGCGGACCCGGGCCAACCCCGCCACCGAGCCAACGCCGCCCCCCGCTGCCGAGGCGCTGTTCGGCGATCGGCTCGATCGGGCCGTGCGTTACGTCGAGCTGCTCGCGGACACCGGCGTGACGCACGGGCTGATCGGCCCGCGTGAGGGCGAGCGGGCCTGGCAGCGCCACGTCCTCAACTGCGCCGTCCTGGCCGAGCTCATCGAACCGGACGCGCGACTGCTGGACCTCGGCTCCGGGGCCGGCCTGCCTGGCATCCCGCTCGCGCTGGCCAGGCCGGATCTCGAGGTCGTGCTCCTGGAACCGCTGGCCCGGCGGGTCGACTGGCTCCAGGCCACCATCCAAGAGCTGGACATCCCGGTGACCGTCGTGCGCGGCCGCGCCGAGGAGCGCGAGATACGCCGGGAGTGGCGCGGTGCGGACGTGGTGACCGCTCGCGCGGTCGCCCCGTTGGCAAGGTTGGCACGCTGGGCGCTGCCCTTACTGAGGCCCGGCGGTCGTCTACTCGCGGTAAAAGGCGCGTCCGCGTCCGAAGAGGTGACGCGCGACCGCGCGGCCGTGCGTGACTTTGGAGGCTCGGTGCCGCGCGTGGTCCAATGCGGGGGGACACACGTCGATCCACCGACCACCGTGGTTGTCATCGAACGGCAGGAGAGCCGGTTCGGTGCCCGGACGAGGAGAGGGCAAGGATGAGCGTGTGGGCCCGGGGTGGCGCCGAGTTCGACACCGACAACGGCAGCGACAATGGCCGACGCGGCGGCGGTCGGGCGCACCACCACAAGCCGGATGTTTCACGTGAAACATCCGAATCCGGCCCGGTCGCCACCGCGACCGAACACCGGAGCGAACACAGAGCCCAGCACCGCGCTGACCGCGGGAACGAACACAGGGGCCGGCACAGCGCGGGCGCACCGGTCCCCACGCAATCGGAGGAGCGGATGTGGACTCCCATCGCTGAGGAGGCCGAGCGGGCCGCTCGGGTGCTGCACCCGAGCGGTCAGGGCATGCCCAGGCCAGCGCAGTGTCGGATCATGACGATCGCCAACCAGAAGGGCGGCGTCGGCAAGACCACCAGCGCGGTGAACCTGGCCGCCGCGCTCACCTCGTACGGCATGCGCGTGCTGGTCGTCGATCTGGACCCCCAGGGCAACGCCAGCACGGCGCTGGCCGTCGAGCACACCAGTGGAACCGCGTCGGTGTACGAGTGCCTGCTCGGCGAGATCGGCCTGACCGACGCCGCCGTGCCCAGCACCCAGTCTCCCGACCTGCTCTGCGTGCCGGCCACCATCGACCTGGCCGGTGCGGAGATCGAGCTGGTGAGCATGGTCGCCAGGGAGCAGCGGCTGCAGCAGGCGCTGAGCCATCAGGTGCTCGACTCGATGGACCTGGACTACGTGCTGGTCGACTGCCCGCCGTCGCTCGGGCTGCTCACCGTCAACGCGCTCGTGGCCGCCGAAGAGGTGCTGATCCCGATCCAGTGCGAGTACTACGCGCTGGAGGGGCTCGGGCAGCTGCTGAACAACATCGAGCTGGTCCGCGCCCACCTGAACCCCCGGCTGCACGTGTCCACCATCCTGCTCACCATGTACGACGGCCGGACCAAGCTCGCCGACCAGGTGACCAGCGAGGTGCGCCAGCACTTCGGCGAACGGGTGCTGCGCACGGTCATCCCGCGCAGCGTCAAGGTGTCCGAGGCGCCCGGGTTCGGGCAGACGATTCTCGCCTACGACCCAGGGTCGCGCGGCGCGATGTCGTACCTGGACGCGGCCAAGGAGATCGTGGAGGACCAGCGGCGGGTGGAGTCCAGAAGGTGAACACGCGCAAGGGTGGACTAGGGCGAGGCCTGGCGGCACTGATCCCCACCGGGCCGGAGGACGGTGCGCCCGGCGCGGCGGCCCAGCCGATCAGGGTGGCCACGGCGCCGAGGAGGGCCCCGGCCGACGGGACAGCGGACGGCGAGGCCGAGCAGATCACCGGCATGGTCGCGGGGGCCAGCTATCGCGAGCTGGCCACCGCCTCCATCGGGCCCAACCCGCAGCAGCCCCGCCGGCAGTTCGACGAGGAGGCGCTCGCCGAGCTCTCGCACTCCATCAAGGAGTTCGGCCTGCTGCAGCCGATCGTGGTCCGCGAGGTCGGGCCGGATCGCTATCAGCTCATCATGGGCGAGCGGCGCTGGCGGGCCGCCCAGGAGGCCGGGCTGGACACGCTGCCGGCCATCGTCCGGCAGACTGAGGACGACGCCCTGCTGCGCGACGCGCTGCTGGAGAACATCCACCGCGTCCAGCTCAACCCGCTGGAGGAGGCCGCCGCCTACGAGCAGCTGCTCGCCGAGTTCGGCGTCACCCACGACCAGCTGGCCGACCGCCTGGGCCGCAGCCGCCCGGTGGTCACGAACATGATCCGGCTGCTCCGGCTGCCGGTCGCGGTGCAGCGCAGGGTGGCCGCCGGCGTGCTCTCCGCCGGTCACGCCCGCGCGCTGCTCGGGCTCGACGACGCCGGCCGCCAGGAGGAGCTGGCGGCCAGGGTGGTCGCCGAGGGAATGTCCGTGCGCGCCACCGAAGAGGCCGTCACCCTGGCCAAACGTGAGCCAGAGCACAACCGCTCGACGGCGAAGAAGCGCACCGAGCGGCCGCCGGAGCTGGACCGGGTCGCCGGCCGGCTGTCCGACTCGTTCGACACCCGGGTCAAGGTCGAGATGGGCCAGCGCAAGGGCAAGATCGTGGTGGAGTTCGGCTCGCTGGACGACCTGGAGCGCATCGTCACCCTGATGAGCCCGGACGACTAGCCCCGCCGGATCGCCTCTTCGACCAGGCCGGCGAACAGCTCGCCCAGGTGCTTCCCGTCGGCCGCCACGGCGGTCGGCAACAGCGACGTCTCGGTCAGCCCGGGGTTGACGTTGACCTCCAGCACCCAGACGGTGCCGTCCTGGTCGATGATCGCGTCCGTCCTGGACAGGTCGCGCAGCCCGAGCAGCCGGTGCGCATCCAGCGCCGCCCGCTCGGCCGCCGCCCGCACCTCGTCGTCGAGCCGCGCCGGGCACCGGAACGTGGTCGCGCCCGGGGTGTACCGCGCGACGTAGTCGTACGCGCCGCCGTCGCCGCACACCTCCACCACGGGCAGCGCCCGCGCCCCAGGCCATCCACACACCGAGACCGCCACCTCGGTGCCGGTCACGAACCGCTCGGCGAGCACCGCGTTGCCGTAGGCCAGGCAGTCCACCATCGCGGCCGGCAGGTCCTCCGCGTCGTACACCACCTTCGCGCCCAGCGCCGATCCGCCCTGGTCAGGCTTGATCATCAGCGGCAGCCCGAGCCGGGCCACGATGGCGTCCAGCACCGCCCGTGCCCCCAGGTCGCGGAACGTGGCGTGCGGCAGCACCACCCAGTCCGGGGTGGCCAGCCCGGCGCGGGCCAGCTCTGCCTTGGCGATCGGCTTGTCCCAGGCCAGCCGGCATGCCCGCGACCCCGTACCCACGAACGGCACACCCAGCATCTCCAACACGGCCTGGATGGATCCGTTCTCCCCCTGCCCGCCGTGCAGCGCCACCACCACGGCCTCGGGCGGCTCGGTGCGCAGCCGCTCCAGCAGGGTGGCGTCCGCGTCCCACTCCAGCACGACGGCCCCGACGTCCCTCAGGTCGGCCGCCAGCCGCCGCCCGGACCGCAGCGACACCTCACGCTCGTGAGACAACCCGCCGGCCAGCACGGCAATGGTTCGCTCGCTCACCGGCGCGGCCGCATCACGTGGTGTCCGGCGCCGGGGTCTGCGTCCCGCGCACCGGGGCCGACCGAGTGGTCGATCGGGTCGGCGAGCCGAACGTCCGCAGCACCTCCAGCTCGGCCTCGAGCACGCCGGCCAGCCGCCGCACGCCCTCGGTGATCCGCTCCGGCGTCGGGTAGCAGTACGACAGCCGCATGTGTCGGCCGCCGAGCCCGGACCCGCCGTAGAACGCGGTGCCGGACACGTACGCGACCTGGGCGTTCACCGCGCGTGGCAGCATCGCCTTGGTGTCCACGCCCTCCGGGGCGGTGACCCAGACGAAGAAGCCGCCCTCCGGGTGCGTCCACCGGCATCCCGGCGGCAGGTAGGCGCTCAGCGCGTCCAGCATGGCGTCGCGGCGGTCCCGGTACATCTCGCGCAGCGACTTGACCTGGCCGCGCCAGTCGTGGCCGCTGAGGTAGCTCGACACCATCATCTGGTTGAACGTGGGCGGGCACAGGGTGGCCGACTCGGCGGCCAGCACCAGCTTCTCCCGCACCGTCGGCCGCGCCAGCGCCCAGCCCACCCGCAGCCCGGAGGCGAACGTCTTGGAGAACGAACCGAGGTAGACCACGTTGTCCGGGTCCATCGAGCGCAGCGCGGGGTAGGTCTGGCCGTCGAAGCCGAGCAGCCCGTACGGGTTGTCCTCCACCACCAGCACGCCGTGGCGCCGGCACAGCTCCAGGATCTGCGCGCGGCGCTCGACCGCCAGCGTGACGCCGGCCGGGTTGTGGAAGTTCGGCACCGTGTACAGGAACTTGGCCCGCTGGCCGGCGGCGGCCAACCGGTCCAGCGCCTCGGCCAGCGCCGCCGGCACCAGCCCGTCGGCGTCCATCGCCACGTGCACCACCCGCGCCTGGTACGCGGAGAACGAGCCGAGCGCGCCGACGTAGGAGGGCCCCTCGGCCAGCACCACGTCGCCTGGGTCGCAGAACAGCCGGGTGACCAGGTCCAACGCCATCTGCGAGCCGACGGTGACCACCACGTCGTCGGCGTGCGCGCGGATGCCCTCGGCGGCCATCACCTCGGTGATCTGCTCGCGCAGCGCCGGCACGCCCTGGGCGGAGCCGTACTGCAGCGCGACCTGGCCGTCGCGGGCGACCATCTCGGCCACCTGGCCGGCCAGCGTGTCCAGCGGCAGCGCGGCCAGGTTCGGCATCCCGCCGGCCAGCGAGACCACCTCGGGGCGGCTGGCCACCGCGAACAGCGCGCGGATCTCCGAGGCGGTCATCCGCTCGGTACGGGCCGCGAACCGCGCCGCCGCCGTGGGTCGCGACGGGTCGCTGGGGCGGGGCTCATGGGCCGGCGTCGGTGGCACGCGGACGCTCCGGGGCTGGGGGTCGGGGGCAGGGTGAGTGTAGGCGAGCGGTTCTCCGGGCCGACGGAGGCGAAAGCCGTACACCCTTTCGCCGCTGTTCACCGACCGGCCGCGGACAGATGACTACCGGTTGCTTCCTGGATCGATCTATTCTCGATTGCAAGGGCGCTGGCCACCGGCGTCCGGCGAGGTCCAGGCCGGTCACCCACGCCGCGGAGGTCTGCAGCACGTGTCGACGTCTGTGGTCGGTATCACGCTCGACAACATCGACGAGTTGCCGAAGCGCTGCCGCCGCTGCGTGTTCTGGGAGCTCGCGCCGCACATGGCCGAGCAGGCCACCGAGTACGGCAACACCGAGCTGGAGAAGGAGGCCTGGCTGTCCAGCGTGCTGCTGGACTGGGGGTCCTGCGGCAAGATCGTCTACGTGGACCGGATCCCGGCCGGGTACGCGCTCTACGCCCCGCCAGCCGCCGTGCCCAGGTCCGAGGCGTTCCCCACCGGCCCGGTCAGCCACGACGCCGTGCTGCTCACCGCGCTGGCGGTGCTGCCGGAGCGCAGCGGTGGCGGCATCGGCCGGATGCTGGTGCAGGCGGTGGCCAGGGACCTCACCCGGCGCGGCGTGAAGGCGATCGAGGCGTTCGGCGACGCCGCGCCCCCGCCGGACGCGCACTGCGTGATCCCCGCCGACTTCCTGCGCTCCGTCGGCTTCAAGACCGTCCGTGCCCACCAGCGCTGGCCCAGGCTCCGCCTGGAACTCCGCAGCGAGCTGTCCTGGAAAGAAGACGTCGAGGCCGCCCTGGAACGCCTCCTCACCGAGATCACCATCCCGGCCCAGGGCACCGTCCGCGCCCCCGCCCTCGAAGCCCCCGTCCGCCCGTAAACCCCTCCGCGAGTCGGGATATTTGTCAGGGTGAGTCGCGGATTCTGACAGACCGGGCGCACGGGCGCCGCTCACCCGATCGGCCCTACCAGATCTCCCGACTCACCCTGACAGAATCCGCGACTCGCGGGTACGGCGCGCGGGCGGGGTGGGGGGTTACTCGGCGCGGGCTAGTTCGTGGGCTAGGACGTCCTGGAAGGTGAACGTGCCGGTGGGCTGGTCGTTCTGGCCCAGGAGGTAGAGGCGTTTGACGGCGACCAGGATGCCTTCGGCGACCACGTCGCGGAACACGGGGTCCAGGAGCTTGCGCCTGTCGCCGAGGTGGGTCAGGTAACCGACCTCGATGCGCACCGCCGGCATCCGGGTCAGCCGCAGCATCTCCCAGGTGCGCGGCTGGATGCCGCAGTCCAGCATCCGCGTGCGGTAGAGCAGCTCGCGGTGGATCAGGCCGGCCAGCGCCTCGCCGACGGTGGACGTCGAACCGTTGCCGTTGCCGAAGTGGAAGGTGGCCAGGCCCTGCGCGTGCATGCTCCGGTTCGCGTCGGTGTGCAGCGAGAGCACCAGGTCGGCGCCGGCGGCGTTGGCGAACGCGGCGCGCTCGGGCTCCGGCGGGCAGGAGTTCTCGCCACGGGACAGCAGCGCCTCCATGCCGGTGGCCGCCATCCGGCCCTCCAGGCGGCGGGCCAGGTCCCACATCAGGTCCGCCTCGGCCACGCCGGCCACCGTCACGCCCCGGTCCGGGCCGCCGTGCCCGGGGTCGATCACGATCCGCTTGCCGCGCAGCCGGGGCCCGGCCCTGCGCACCCGCTCCTGCTCGCGCAGCAGCCCGGGGCGCCCGCCGGTCACCTTCCGGCCCAGTTGGCGCAGGGCGCGCAGGGTGGCCGGCCCGCAGATGCCGTCCTGGTTCAGCCCGTACTCGCGCTGGAACGCCCGCAGCGCCTTCTCGGTCTGCGCGTCGAACACGCCCGCCGGCCGGCCAGTGTCGAAGCCGAGCTCGAGCAGCCGCTCCTGCAGGGCGAACACGTCGTCCCCGGACATCGGCGCGGAGATGAGCAGCCCGAGCATCCGGTCGCCCAGCGACCACCTGGCCTCCCGCAGCGCGCGATAGGTGGCCGGGCCGACGATGCCGTCGGTGATCAGGCCTCGGCGTTGCTGGAAGGCTCGTACGGCGCGCTCGACGGCGGCGTCGTAGGTGTCGTCGGCCGTGCCGACCGCTCCGGGAGCGAGCGCGGGCAACAGCCCGAACTCACGTAACGCGGAGCGCACCTCGGCGACGGCCGGACCGCTGTCCCCCGTGCGCAATGGCTGCATGCACCCCTCGCTCGCTCTATGTTCCGCGCGCCGTAACACGGCGCCGGTCCCCGGGCCGGGTTTATTGTGCCCTGGCGGGCCTGGTGACACAGACGGTGCCCCCGACATGTCCGAGGAGTGCGCCCGGACGGGCTAGTCCAAACCTTTCGTGACCCGGACGTGTCACGCCTGTGACACGCGAACGCCGGGCCAACCCAGGGTCGGCCCGGCGGTTGCGGTCGCGGCTTACAGGTAGTCGGCCAGGTCGTTGAGCAGCGCGGCCTTGGGCTTGGCGCCGACGATCTGCTTGACCGGCTTGCCGCCCTGGAACACGATCATCGTCGGGATGGACAGCACCTGGTAGTCCCGGGCGGTGCTCGGGTTGGCGTCGACGTCCAGCTTGGCGACGGTGATCTTCTCCGGGTGGTCGCCGGCGATCTCGTCGAGCACCGGGGCGACCATCTTGCACGGCCCGCACCAGGTCGCCCAGAAGTCCACCAGCACTGTCTTGTCGCTGTTCAGCACGTCCTCGGCGAACGACTTGTCGGTTACTGTCACGGTGTTGGCCATGCGTGCGCTCCTTACGGTTTTCGCTTGTTGACGTTTCAGTGGGCGGTGCTCGCGGCGTAGCCGCCGCCGACGAACTCCGAGGGCACCGGCTGCTCGGCCAGCCAGCGCTCGGCGTCGATCGCCGCGGAGCAGCCCGAGCCGGCGGCGGTGACCGCCTGGCGGTAGGTGTGGTCCACCAGGTCGCCGGCGGCGAACACGCCCGGGATCTGGGTGTACGTGCTGGGCGCCTTGACCTTCAGGTACCCGTTCTCGTCGGTGTCCAGCACGTCGCGGACCAGGTCGCTGCGCGGGTCGTGCCCGATGGCCACGAACATGGCGGTCACGTCCAGCGTGGACTCCTCGCCGGTGCGGGTGTCGCGCAGCGCCAGGCCGGACACACTGCCCTCGCCAAGCACCCGCTCCACCACCGCGTTGGTCCGCCAGCGGATCTTCGGGTCGTTCTTGGCCCGCTCCAGCATGATCTTCGAGGCGCGGAACTCGTCGCGCCGGTGCACGATCGTGACGGTACGGGCGAACCGGGTGAGGAAGGTGGCCTCCTCCATCGCCGAGTCGCCGCCGCCGACCACCGCGATGTCCTGGTCCCGGAAGAAGAAGCCGTCGCAGGTGGCGCAGGAGCTGACTCCGCGCCCGAGCAGCTCCTGCTCGCCGGGCACGTCCAGGTAGCGCGCGGCCGCGCCCATGGCCAGGATGACCGCCCTGGCCCGGTAGGTGCGCCCGTTCGCGGTGACCGTCTTGACCTCGCCGGCCAGGTCCACGGACTCCACGTCCTCGGCGCGCAGCTCGGCGCCGAACCGCTTGGCCTGCTGGCGCATCTGCTCCATCAGGTCCGGGCCCATGATCGCGTCGGCGAACCCGGGGTAGTTCTCCACCTCGGTGGTCGTCATCAGCGCGCCGCCGAACTGGCTGCCCTCGAACACCAGCGGTTCGAGCTGGGCGCGTGCCGCGTAGACGGCCGCTGTGTAGCCGGCCGGCCCCGATCCGATGATCACCAGGTCACGCACGTCGCCAGTCATCAAACCGTCCGTTTCGTCTCCGGCCGCCTCGGTACCGGGCGGCAAGTCGTGCACGCCGTTCAACACGATCCTAGGAGGCGGCATTCCCGCAGGTGACGCAGGACGCTCCGGGCTCAGCGCCCGACCGGGCGGTCGTCCAGAACGGTGGCGCAGTCGGGCGTGACGACCAGCGCGCGAAGCCGGCCGGGGGTGGGGGTGGCCAGCGCGAGCAGCACGCCGGGCTCGCCGTCCAGCCTGACCGACCGGGATCCGAGCACGACGGCACCGGGGGCGCCAAGCCGGGCCAGGCAGGCGTTCAGCCGTCCCGGGTCGTCGAACGGTGCCCCTGGGGCCTCGGCGCGCAGGCCGGCGACGGCGCTCGGCAGGTCGGATCTGCTCAGGCTCAGTGGGGCCGCGCCGGTGGCCGGCCGCGCCAGTCCGGACAGCGAGACCAGCGCGATGACGGCAGCGGCGGCCAGCAGCGCGGCCGCGAGCACGGGACGACGGCCCCCGCGTCGGGTCGCGGTGGCGGGCGGAGGAAGCCGGTCGAGCGCCGCATGCCAGTCCTTGACCACGTCGGCGGGGGGTTCGAGCAGGGGCATGGCGGCCAGGGTGGCGCGCAGGTCGGTGTGCTCGTTCACCGCGCCTCCCCGACGGTCTCGCGGGCGCCGGGGCGGAGCAGCTCGGCGAGCCGGGCCCGGCCGCGCGCGCCCCGGCTCTTCACCGTCCCGGGCGCGATCTCCAGCATGTCCGCCACCTCGCCGACCGGGTACCCCAGCAGGTCAACCAGCACGATCACCATCCGCTGTTCGACGGGCAACTCGGCGAGCGCGCGCTGGACGACCAGGTGCAGCTCGTGGTCCGCAATCGGGTCCCTGGGCGCGGGCAGCGTCTCGAACTCCGTGCCACCGACCGGGACGGCGGGGCGAGCCTGGTTGCGGCGGTGCCTGTCCAGGCAGGCGTTGACGACGATCCGGACCAGCCAGGAGCGCACGGTCGCCTCGCCCCGGTAGCCCGCCGCGCGCTGGTGCGCCCGCAGCAGCGCGTCCTGGACGGCCTCGGCGGCGTCCTCCCGGCTGTCCAGGCTTCGGCGGGCGACCGTCCACAGGTACGAGGAGTGCCGGTCGACCAGCTCGCCGAACGCCCGCCGGTCGCCGTCGAGGTGCGCGCGCAGCAGCTCGGCGTCCGACCGGATCATGCGCCGGAGGCTAGGGTCGCCGGCCCGCCGGGCGGGGCGGTTCGGCGCTAGTCGTTCGCGATCGCACAGCGGCGCGGTCCGCCGGCCTGACGAAAATCCCGACTCGCCCTGACAAATATCCCGACTCGCGGGCGGTTTTTTAGCCGGTGACGCGCTCGAAGCGGAGGTCGCCGATCTCGGTGACGTTCTGGTCGCCTCCGCCGCCGAGCTTGGTGATCCAGACCAGGACGTTCTGGACGGGCTGGCTGCCGGTCAGGGGGACGTCGGCGGTGCCGGAGTTGACGGTGGTCTCGCCGATCTGGATGGTCTGGGCGAAGGTGGCGTCGGGGGCGGGCGCGGAGCGGATCTCGATCCGGCTGCCGGTGCTCGGTGACGCGATGGTCAGCCTGGACAGCTGCACCGGGGAGGCGAACGACACCATCACGCCGACGCCGGGCTTGAGCGCGGGGAACGGCCGCTTGTAGATGTAGGTGCTCCAGCTCGACCTGGGGTCGTCGTCGACCAGGCGGGAGATGCGGCCGGAGTTGTCCGGGTCGCCGGTCGGGTCGAACACCCGGACCGAGGCGGGGTGGACCACCGCTTCCCGGCCGGGGTCGGGCGGCAGGGCCGGCGCGGGCGGCGGCGCGGCGGGGGCGCCGGGCGCGGGCGGGGTCTCGGCCGCCGGTGCGGGCGCCTGGGGGCCGGCGACGATGATCCGGGGCGCCGAGGGCGGCGTCACGCCGAGCAGCGAGCCGACCTGGACGCCCAGGTATCCGAGCACCCCGAGCAGGAGCACCCCGAGCCCGCCGAGGGCCAGCGAGAGCTTGCGCCTGCGCTCCGGGTCCACCGTGGGCGGCATCGTGGACGTCTTCCAGACCTCGTCGGCGGCGGCCGGCGTGCCGTCGTCCGGCGGCGGCAGCAGCGCGACCTCCTGCTCGCTGTCCATCAGCTCGGCGACGACCTTGTGCACGCCGGCGGCGGTGTGCACCCGCCCGTGCGAGGCCCCGGCCCCGAGCGCGCCCAGGGCCAGCGCGGACACCTCCACCGACACGCCGGGCCGGACCAGCCCCGGCGGCACCACCACGCCCTGCACGTCCCTCGGAGCCGGCGGCAGGCCGGCCAGCTCGGCCTCGCTGTTCGACAGCGGCCAGTGCCCGGTGAGCAGCGTGTAGAGCACCGCCCCGAGCCCGCGCACGTCGTCGGCGGGGGTGGCGTCGGGGTGCGGGAGCGCGAACGCCAGCCGGGCCGAGCCGTCCGGGGTGATCCGGATCCGCTGCGGGTGCGCGCAGCCCAGCACCAGCCCCTGCCTGTGCGCCGCCTCGGCGCCCTTGGCCAGCGGGTCGAGCATGCCGAGCAGGGTGGCGGTGCGCAGCGGCCAGGCGCGCACCGTCTCGGCCAGGCTGCGCCCCGGCACCCACTCGGTGACCGCAAGCCCGAGCACGTCCTCGGGCAGCCCGTGGTGGCCGCCCGGCATCACGTCGAGCAGCCGCGCGCAGCCGGGGTGTTCGAACTTTCCCCAGCGCAGCGCCTTGGTGATCATCTCGGCGGCGCGCTCGGCCTCGCCGTCGTCGCCGGTGGCCTGCAGCAGGGTCAGCGCCACGTCACGGGCCAGGATGGTGTCCCTGGCCCGCCAGAACGCGGCGTTGACGGAGTCGTCGGAGCCGACCTGGGCCAGGAGTTGGTAGCGCTCGGCAATGACCGTGCCGCTGGGCCGAGGGGCGGGTACCGAGGGAGCGGGGGTGACCGCGCCCGGCGGGGGTGGATCGGCGGGCGCCGAGTCCCCCGACTCGGCGGCGGAGCGTTGCCCGGTGTGCCCGCTCACATGTGACCCCCTCGGCCGGCCGGAGACTCCCAACCCCGGGGCCAAGACTACGGCAGAAGGCCCCGCGAGCGTCTGATTATGGCCGCACCGCAAGCGGGTGCGTCACCTACGGGTCAGCCGTCGCCAGAACGGTCCGAGCTCGGCCAGCCGGACCAGCCGCATCGCCGCCACGGTGATGACCAGCGCGGTTACCGTGCCCACTCCGAGCTCGATCCAGGCCTGCGCCACCGCGCCACGCCGACCGGCCAGCGGGACCACCACCCAGTGGATCAGGGCCACCGCGGCCACTCCACCGAGTGACGAGGCGATCGCGGTCTTGACGAAGGTCACCACCGCCGCCCAGGTGTCCAGCGGACCCAGCCGGATCCGCAGCCAGACCTGGCCGACCACGGCGCCGATCACGAACGAGAGGCTGTTCGCGGCCGCCAGCCCGAGCACCACCTGGTCCGAGGGCAGGAACATCGGGCAGGCCAGCAGCATCGGGACCTTGGCCAGCACGGAGATGAGCTGGATCAGGGTGGGCGTGCGGGCGTCCTTCATCGCGTAGAACACCCGCAGCTGCAGCATGGTCAGCGCGAACGGGAGCAGCCCGAACGCGGACACCGCGAGCGTCTCGCCGAGGCGGGCGGCGCCGGCCTCGCTGCTGCGGCCCACGCTGAACAGCGCGACCCCGATCGAGCCGCCGAAGATGGTGATCAGCACGGTGATCGGGACCAGCGCGATCGTCGAGTAGCGGCTGCCCACGGACAGGTCGTTGATCACCCCGGGGGTGTCGCCGTCGGCGGCGGAGCGGCTCATCCGGGGCAGCAGCGCGGTGAGCAGGGAGACGCCGAGCACCCCGTACGGCACCTGCAGCAGCAGCCAGGCGTTCGTGTACGTGGCCACGCTGCCGGGGTTGGCCGCCGCCGCGACCCGGGTGGTCACGATGTAGCCGGCCTGCCCGACCAGCACGTAGCCGATCACCCACAGGGCCAGCCCGCCGGCCTCGGTGAGCCGGTGGTCCCAGCCCCAGCGCGGCCGCCAGCGGATCCCGACCCGGCGCATGGCGGGCAGCAGCACCAGCGCCTGGACGACGATGCCCAGCGTGGTGCCGAGGCCGAGCAGCAGCACCTTCGGCTCGGTGATGCTCACCGGGTCGAGGCTGACCTCGCCCGGCAGGCCCATGTAGAGGCCGAGCACGCCGAGCATCACCAGGTTGTTCAGCACCGGCGCCCAGGCGAACGGGCCGAACACGCCCTTGGTGTTCAGGATCGCGCCGAACAGCGCGCCCAGCCCGTAGAACACGATCTCGGGCAGCAGCAGCAGCGCGAACGCGGTGGCCAGCTCGGGGTTGGCCGCGCTGTCGTCGTCGTTGCCCAGGTAGAGGTAGGTGAGCAGCGGGGCGGCCAGCATGGCGAGCACGGTGGCCAGCACCAGCGCCGCGGTGGCCACCGTGAGCAGCTTCTGGGTGTACTCCTCGCCGCCGTCCGGGTCCTCGGCCTGCGCGCGCACCAGCAGCGGCACCATCACGCTGGTCAGCACGCCGCCGAGGAGCAGCTCGTAGACGATGTTGGGCAGCGTGTTCGCCACCGTGTACGAGTCATTGACGATCAACAGCCCGAGCGCGGCGACCAGCGCCAGCTGGCGGGCGAACCCGGTGACCCGGCTGACCAGGCTGGCCAGCGCCATGGAGCCGCTGTCCCGGAGCAGCGAGGGCCCTCGGGCGGGCGTGGGGGTCGAGGTGGAGGTGCTCACCGTCGGGGCGTCCTCGGTGGGCGTGGCCGTCGCGGCGGCGTCGCCGGGGCGCCCGGTGGCGGCTCCGGGGCGTTCCCGTTCGGGTTCGGGGCGTTCGCGTTCGGGTTCGGGGGTGGTCCGGGGGGCATCGGCGGCACGCCCGGGGTGCCCGGGGGCAGGCCGGCGGGACGGCTCCGGCGCGCCGGAGCGGCCGGGGGCGGGCCCTGGCGGCCGGGGGCGACGCGGCGGGTCGGCTGGTCCACCGGCGGGACCGGGGGCGCCGGGCTCACCGGCATCCCGCCCGAGGGCGCCGCCGTGGATCCGAGCCGCGTGACCGGCGATCCGTGCGCGGTCGCCGGGGTGCGCGGTTCGCCGTCGGGCTGACTCGGGTAGCGCGCCGGGCCACCCAGCGGGGCGGCCACCGGGCTGGCCGGTGGGTTGGCCGAGGGGTTGGCCGGCGGCCGCGCCGAAGCGGGGCCGGCCGGTGCCCGTGTCGTCGGGACCCGTGTCGTCGGGACCGGAGCCGTTGCCGGGTCGGGCGTCGTCGCCGGGGCGAGGGCCGAGATCGGTTCCGGCCGGCTCGCCGCCGGTGCGGGCTGGTCCGGCTCCGGTTCCTCGTCCGGCCCACCCGCCGGGGTCGGCTGGCTCCCGGCGTGCCGGCCCGCCGGTTCGCCGCGTCCACCGCGTCCACCGCGCAGTCGCCTGACGATCCGCCGCACCGCGAGGATCACCAGGAGCACCCCGGCCGTACCCGTCAACCACAGCGTGATGGTGCCGTAGGCGGTGGAACGCAGTAGCAACCGGCTGGGTACCCCGAGTGGCGCGCCGCTCGCCGTGGTCAGCCCGGCCTCCACGCTGAACTGGCCGGACCGGGTCAGTTGGGCGTTCACTCGCAGCTGCGAACGGCCCAGCGGCGGGATGCGGACCTCGCCGATCTTCTCGGTGCGCAGGCCCGGGGTGTCGGACAGCGCGAGCCGCACCCGCATCTCCACCGGCAGCCCGTTGGCCAGGGTGATCGGCAGCGGCGCCTCCTCGCCGCCCAGCGAGTAGGGGCCGGGCGGCTCCAGCACCCGGACCAGCGAGCGCAGCAGCAGCACCCGATCGGTGATCACCTTGGTGGCCAGGGTGGCCAGGTCGGGCTGGCCGCGCCAGGACGCCGACCCGGCGCGCAGCAGGCCCTCGGTCACCGGGTCGAACACCTGCGCGGGGGTGGCGCCCACGGTGGGCGCCGGCTCGGCGGCGGTGCGCAGGTCGTTGGCCATGTTGCGGTCGGTGCGCAGCCGGGCGGTGACGGTGCCGGGGACCTCGCGCGCGCCGGCCTTCAGCGAGTACACCAGGCTCGCGCTCGGGGTGCTCGTCGCGGTGTCGGAGCCCTCGGGCAGCCGGGTCGGGGTGAGCCGGCCGGCGGTGACCAGCGCGCCGATGCCTTCGAGCAGCTCGCGGGCGTCGGCGCCGGTGGTGTTCCACCGGTGCGGCGGGGCCACCAGCAGCGGAGCGGAGGACGCCGACGCGTTGAGCGCCCGGAAGCCGACGGCCCCGATCGCGTCCTGGGCGGACAGCGTGACGCCGCTGCCCGCCGGGCTGGTGCTGGTGATCCCGCTGGTCAGCGCGCCGAAGCCGCGTCGCCCCGAGCTGCCGGAGCCCAGCTCGGTGGAGAACAGCCCGCCGGCGTCCCGGTCGCTGCCCTCCGCCGCCTGGGTGACCAGCGGGTCGGCCAGCAGCCCGGTCACCCCGTTCGCCGCCGCGCCGGCCACCCGCACGGTGCCGCCGGTGGTGCTCCGCCCGGAGCGCCCGCTCACCGCCACCGCGTCCGAGGACAGCACCACCGCGCGGCCGCCCTCGGCGGCGTAGCCGGCCAGCGAGCGCTCGTCCAGCAGCCCGTCCGCCGGCCAGGAGGTGTCCGTCCGCACCGGGGTGCGCAGGATCTCGCCGGCGATCCGGGCGCCGTCCTTGACCGCGTACCGGGCCAGGTCGTCCAGCCCGGCCCGGGACAGCGCGACCAGGTCGGCGTCCGCGTACGGCAGCGGCACCACGCAGCGGCCGGCGGCCAGCGCGCGCACCCGGCCGAGCCACTGGGCGGCCGCGTTGACGCCCTTGCCCTCGGTCTCCTTGCCGTCCGCGGCCCGCACCCGGTAGCCGCCGCTCATGTCGGCCACGGTGCGCAACAGGTCGGGATCGACGCCGAGGCAGATCGCGTCGCGCATCGGGGAGCCGGCCGGCGCGGCGGTCTCCAGCGCGCCGAGCAGGCCGTCCAGCCGCCCGCCCTGGGCCAGCGAGGTGGCCAGCGTGTCGTCCCCGAGCACCACCGCCTCGCCGGGGCCGGTCGGCAGCCGGTGCGGCTGGTCGGCCAGCGGGTAGACCACGGTGACCGGGGTGGCGGCGCCGGTCGTCTCGGTGGCCTCCGGAGCCCGCCCCGCGGCGGCCGGCACCCCGAGCACCGGCAACAGCATCCGCAGGCCGGCCAGCCGGATCTGGGAGCCGTCCTCCGGCGTCCCGTTGACGTTGATCAGCAGCTCGTACACCCCGGATCGCTGCAGCGCCAGCGAACCGCCGGTGGAGCCTCGCAGTGGCATCGTGAGCTGGACCGGGTGCCGCTGGCCGGGGGCGAGCTTGTCGGTCACGTCCGCGAACGCCGGGGTGACCGCGTCGTCGGCGGCGTTGCCGGCCAGCGCGGTGCGGATGTCGCCCTCGGTGCGCAGCCGGTCGCCGCGCTGGGCCCGGATCTGCACCTGGCGCACCGTCTCGCTGCCGGTGTTGACCACCTCGCCGGTCACGATCAGCGTCGACGGTCCGGCCGAGGTGACCACCCTCGGGGTCATCGCGCCCACCCGCAGCTCGATCCGGGGTCCGTTCGCGGGGGGCGGTGCTTCCGGAACGACTGCCGGACCCGCCGCGGCGGGGGCGGGGGTGGCGAATGCGGTGGCCAGGGAGGCGAACGGGCCGATGAGCAACGCCACCAGGCCGAGCGTGAGCACGGCCAGCGCGGCCACGGTGGCCGCGGGCCGGCGCCGGCCCGGCATCACGCCGATTCCTCCAGCAGGGCGGTGGCCCGGCGCACGAGCCGCCGTTCGTCGGCATAGGCGAGCCTGCGCTCGAGCTCGTCCAGCGGCACCCAGGCCACCTCCGTGACCTCCACGTCGGTGTCGGACAGCTCACCGCCGGTGGCGCGCAGCAGGAAGTGGTGCACGGTTTTGTGCACCCTACGGTCTTCGGCCACGAACCAGAAGTCGATGGTGCCCAGCGGCGCCAACACACGACCGATGATGCCCGTTTCCTCGTGCACCTCGCGTATTGCTGCCTGTTCGGGCGTTTCGCCGGGCTCTATGTGGCCCTTCGGCAGCGACCAGAGCAACCGCCCGCGCCGGTCCAGCCGGCCGATCAGCGCGGCCAGCGACAACGCGTGGTCCACCACCAGTCCTCCCGCGGACGTCTCGTCGACGGTACGCAACCGCCGGCGCCGCTCGGGGCCACGACCGCGGCGCCCATCCGAGCGACCGCGGGAAGGGGACATGCCGAGATGGTAACGACGTCGTTCACTTCTCGTTCGTTGCGTGAGCCAACGGGTGAGCGGGTCAGCGCTGCTCGCATCGCGGGGCCTGCCGCTCGCCGCGATGATCGGCAACTGAGTTTGGTTGCCATGAGGTTACGCCTAGACTGGCCCGCCGTGCCTGCTTCCGCCAGCCCGTCTACCACCGGCTCATCACTCGGCGCCCACGCGCGGCCCGTGCACCACACCCGCCGCCTGGCCAGGGCGCGGCAGAATGCGGTGGTGGAGTTGCTCAGGGTGGCGCCGCTGGCCGACGAGCTGGCCGAGCGCTTCCGCGCCGCCGGGCACCGGCTGTACCTGGTGGGCGGCAGCGTTCGGGACGCACTGTTGGGCCGCCTCGCCGACACCGCCGACCTGGACTTCGCCACCGACGCGCGCCCGGACGCGGTGCGTCGGCTGCTCACCGGCTGGGCCGGCCAGCAGTGGGACACCGGCATCGCGTTCGGCACCATCGGCGCGGTCCGGGGCGGCGTCCAGCTGGAGATCACCACGTTCCGGGCGGACCGCTACGACCGGCGCAGCCGCAACCCCGAGGTGGAGTTCGGCGACACCATCGAGGGCGACCTGCTCCGCCGCGACTTCACCGTCAACGCCATGGCCATCGAGCTGACCAGCCCGGACGGGCGCAGGTTCGTGGACCCGCACGACGGGCTGGAGGCGCTGGCCGGTCGGGTCCTCGACACCCCGGCCACGCCCGAGGAGTCGTTCGCCGACGACCCGCTGCGGATGCTGCGCGCGGCCCGGTTCGTCTCCCAGCTCGGCTTCACGGTGGCGCCCCGGGTGCGCGCCGCGATGACCGCGATGGCCGACCAGATCACCCGGATCACCGCCGAGCGGGTGCAGGCCGAACTGTCCAAGCTGATCACCGGCGCGCAGCCGCGCGCGGGGATCGAGCTGCTGGTGGACACCGGTCTGGCCGAGCACGTGCTGCCCGAGGTGCCGGCCATGCGGCTGGCCACCGACGAGCACATGCAGCACAAGGACGTCTACGTGCACTCGCTGGTGGTCATGGAGCAAGCCATCGAGAGGGAAGAGTCCGCGAGTCCAGATCTGGTGCTGCGGCTGGCCGCGCTGCTGCACGACATCGGCAAGCCTCGGACGCGGCGGCTGGAGCCGGACGGGCGGGTCAGCTTCCACCACCACGAGGTGGTCGGCGCCAAGATGACCCGGGCCCGGCTGCGCGCGCTGCGGTACCCGAAGGCGGTGATCGACGACGTGTCCCGGCTGGTGTACCTGCACCTGCGGTTCCACGGCTACGGCGCCGGGGAGTGGACGGACTCGGCGGTGCGCCGGTACGTGACCGACGCCGGCCCGCTGCTGGAGCGGCTGCACAAGCTGGTCCGCTCCGACTGCACCACCCGCAACCGCCGCCGCGCCGCCGCCCTGCAGCGCAGCTACGACTCGCTGGAGAACCGGATCGCGGAGCTGCGCAAGCAGGAGGAGCTCGACGCCATCCGGCCCGACCTGGACGGCAACGAGATCATGCGGATCCTGGACCTGAAGCCGGGCCCACAGGTCGGCAAGGCCTACAAGCACCTGCTCGCGCTCCGCATGGAACGCGGACCGATGTCCCACGAGGACGCCGTGGCCGAGCTCCGCCGCTGGGCCACCGACCAAGGCCTTTAACCCCCGCGAGTCAGGCGCGCGGGCGACGCGCGCCGTCAGTGTGCTGAGATCCCCGACTCGGTGTGCTCGGACGCCCGACTCGCGGAGGTGGAGCGCCGGCGGAGGAGCTCGTGGCCGAGGACGCCGACGAGGTAGCACGCGCCGGCCAGGACGAGCAGGAGCGGGGAGTAGCCGTTGGGCGGGGCGAGTACGGCGGCGGCCGCCACGGCGACGACGTAGCCCATGTTGAACACCGCGTCGTAGAGCGCGAACACCCGGCCGCGCCGGTCGTCGCCGATCTCGCTCTGCACCGCCGCGTCCGCGCACAGCTTGATCACCTGGCCGGCGCCGGTGACGATGAACGAGCCGAGCAGCGCCATCGGCATGGTGATGGCCATGGGCAGCACGAGCATGGTCACGCCGGCCACGACCAGCGAGATCCGGATGGTGTTCGGCCGGCCCAGCCGGTGCGCCAGCCACGGCGTCACCAGTGCGGCCGCGCCCAGCCCGGCCGCCGCCACCACGACCACCTCGCCGATGCCCGCCATGCCGGCCTTGAACAGACCGTTCGACACGAAGTAGTGCCGGAACAGCAGCAACATCAACAGCGTCGAGATGCCGAACGCCAGCCGGTGCGCGACCAGCGCGGCGAACGAGGACGCCACGTTCGGCACCGCCGCCGTGGCGCGCGCCCCGTCCACCAGCCCGCGCGCCACCGCCACCAGCGTCCGGCGCGCCTCGGTGTTGCGGTCCGGCCCGAGCAGGCCGCGGCGGAACCCGGCGGCGAGCACCGCGGCGACCACGGCGCCGGTCGAGGCCAGCACTGTCACGATGGCCGAGCCCAGGTTGTCACCGCCGAACACCCCGCGCAGCCCGATCGCGCACGCCCCGCCGAGCGCCGCCACGGCCGCGCCGGCGGTGGCCGCCACCACGTTCGCCTCCACCAGGTGCCGCTCCACCACCACGTGCGGCAGCGACGCGGACAGCCCGGCCAGCACGAACCTGGTCACCCCGACGACGGTGAGCGCGCCGAGATAGAGCGCCGGCCCGGCCACGCCGGTGGCCACCATCGCGGCGACCCCGAGGATGAGCACCACGCGCAGCACGTTCGCGGCCCAGAGCACCCGGCGGCGGTCCCAGCGGTCCAGCAGCGCGCCGGCGAACGGGCCGACGATCGAGTACGGCAGCAGCAGCACGGCCAGCCCGAGCGCGACGGCCATCGGGTCGGCCTCGCGCTGCGGGTTGAACAGCACGGCGCCGCCGAGCGCGGCCTGGAACATCCCGTCGCCCCACTGCGCGGTGAAACGCACGGCGAGCAGCCGGCGAAACCCCCTGGTGCCGAGCAGCCCACGCAGGCCGAGCCGATCCACTCGCCCGGCCCGCTCTCCCGATGGCCACTGTGCGGAACCCACGAGGCCCAAGGCTAACGGGTACCCCCGCCCGCCCGGCTCAGTATTAACCGGCCGTTCGTATTCAGTTCTGCCCGGTAGTGAGACGGTGAATGATGAGTGCCCTGATCGAGGGCCGTCGCGTGGGCGCGGAAGGGTGCACGGGAGGATGCAACGATGAGTGACGTGGCGGCGCACCGGCAGACCGATGAGGACCGCGACGTCGAACCGGGGACCCTGCTCGTTGCCGCCCCCGGCCTGTTGGATCCGAACTTTCGCCGCACTGTCGTCTACGTCATCGAGCACCGCGATGAGGGCACCCTTGGTGTGGTGCTGAACCGTCCGAGCGACGTTGCGGTGCGCGAGGTGCTGCCGGCCTGGGCGCCGCACACCACCCGTCCCAAGGCGGTGTTCGTGGGCGGCCCGGTGGACGCGAAGACGGCGCTGTGCCTGGCCGCTTTCCGCCCCGGCCACGACCCGGCCGGGGTCGGCGGCGTGGTCGCGGTGCGCGGCCCGGTGGCGCTGGTCGACCTGGACTCCGACCCGGACCGGTTGGCGCCCCGGGTGCGTGGGCTGCGGGTGTTCGCCGGGTACGCCGGCTGGAACTCCGGTCAGCTGGCCGGTGAGATCGGCCGGGGCGACTGGATCCTGGTGCCCGCGCTGCCCGACGACGTGCTCTCGGTGGGCAGCGCCGACCTGTGGGGTCACGTGCTGCGCCGGCAGGGCATGCCGCTGGCGTTACTGTCCACCTTCCCCGCCGACGTGGCCGCCAACTGAGCCGGTAGTCAGGCCTCGGCCCGTTCCTCCGCCTCGTCGCCGGCCGCCGCGCACGCGGCCGCCGCCGTACAGCAGCCGCACGCCCCGCCGCAGCCGGTGAACCTGGGCAACGGCACCCGCTTGGCCGCCCGGTCGCCGAGCACCCCGCCGGCCACGGTGAGCACGACCGCGCCCAACCCGGCCAGCACCAGCAGCGTCACCGCCACCGCACCGGACGGCGCGGCCAGCCCCGCGACCCCGCCGACCGCGGCCACCGCGCCGGACGCGATGGTCAGCGGCGCGGCGACCTGGTTGCCGACCGCGAACGTCTCGTCGTCGCGCAGGGTGTTCACCGTCCGAACCCCGGCGAACCGGTTCCGGGGCAGCCTGCGCCGCACCCCGAGCACGCCGACCACAGCCAACCCCACGCCGCCGAGCACCAGCACGCCCGCGACCACCTCAAACGCCGTACCCACGCCCACCACCCTAAGCCCAGCTCACAAGCCGTGAGTGGTTAGCGTTGTCATAGCAACGCTCACCACTCACGGCTTCTGAGCAGCCGTTGTGATTTGGATGTGCGTGTGTTCCGTCGTAGTGATCGGGATCAGGTCACCAAGCTGGTCAATGCCCGTGCCGCCGCCGTGGTGCCGGGGGCTGGGGCATCGGTGAACGCGGTGCTCACCCAGTTCGAGCGTGAGCCTGACGAGGGCTGGGCACAGCCCAAGCCGTAACCGCCCACGGCTTCTGACCAGCCGATGCGGGCCGCTCGTGCACGGCAAGCTACCCTGGAGCCGTGCGAGCGGCCCGCCTTACCCAGCCGCGCTGAGCGCGTCAACGCCAGCGCGGCCGACCCCTCACGCCTCGAGCGGAGGGGTTTTTCCATTCTCGACATCGAGACGTCGACGAGATCGAGGAGCGAGCGGGTGAACGGGCCCGATCGGAAGGACCGGAGACAGATGAGCACCGAGACCGCTGTGGCCGCGACCGGGCAGGAGTCGCCCGAGCGGGACGAGGCACCCCCGTTCCGGTACACGGCGGCGCTGGCCGGCCAGATCGAGCGGCGCTGGCAGGACTACTGGGCGAACAACGGCACCTTCCACACCCCCAACCCGACGGGCGCGCTCGGCGAGCCCGAGCTGGCGAAGGCCAGGGGCGAGAAGGTCTACCTGCTGGACATGTTCCCCTACCCGTCCGGCTCCGGGCTGCACGTGGGCCACCCGCTGGGCTTCATCGGCACCGACGTGCTGGGCCGCTTCCTGCGGATGAGCGGGCACAACGTGCTGCACGCGATGGGCTTCGACGCGTTCGGGCTGCCGGCCGAGCAGTACGCCGTGCAGACCGGCACCCACCCGCGCAAGACCACCGAGGAGAACATCGAGCGCTACCGCGCGCAGATCCGCCAGCTGGGCCTGGCGCACGACGAGCGCCGCAGCGTGGCGACCACCGACGTGGAGTTCTACCGGTGGACGCAGTGGATCTTCCTGCAGATCTACAACGCCTGGTACGACCGTGACATCGAGCGCGCCCGCCCGATCGCCGAGCTGGAGGCCGAGTTCGCCGCCGGCACCCGGGCCGTCCCTGCGGGGACCACGCCGTGGGCCGAGCGCACCCGGGCCGAGCGGCGCGACCTGATCGACACCTACCGGCTGGCCTACCTGTCCGAGGCGCCGGTGAACTGGTGCCCCGGCCTGGGCACCGTGCTGGCCAACGAGGAGGTCACCGCCGACGGGCGCAGCGAGCGGGGCAACTTCCCGGTCTTCCGCCGCAACCTCAAGCAGTGGATGATGCGGATCACCGCGTACGCCGACCGGCTGGTCGACGACCTGGACCGGCTGGACTGGCCGGACTCGATCAAGGCCATGCAGCGCAACTGGATCGGCCGCTCCGAGGGTGCCACCGTGCGCTTCCCCGTGGCGGGCGGAGGGCCGGGCATCGAGGTGTTCACCACCCGCCCGGACACCCTGTTCGGCGCCACCTACATGGTGCTGGCCCCGGAGCACCCGCTGGTCGACGGGCTGACCGCCGCCGAGTGGCCAGCCGGTGTGGACCAGCGCTGGACCGGCGGCGCGGCCACCCCGGCCGAGGCCGTCGAGGCGTACCGGGTGATGGCGTCGCGCAAGTCCGAGCTGGATCGCCAGGAGAACAAGGACAAGACCGGCGTGTTCACCGGCGGGTACGCGGTCAACCCGGTGAACGGCGAGACCATCCCGGTGTTCGTGGCCGACTACGTGCTGATGGGCTACGGCACCGGCGCGATCATGGCGGTGCCCGGCCAGGACCAGCGGGACTGGGACTTCGCGCGCGCGTTCGGGCTGCCGATCGTGCGGACGGTGCAGCCGCCCGAGGACTTCGACGGCGAGGCGTACGTGGGCGCCGGCCCGGCCGTGAACTCGGCGAACGACGAGGTCAGCCTGGACGGGCTGGAGGTGGACGAGGCCAAGCGCGCGATCATCGACTGGCTGGCGAGCAAGGGCGCAGGCGAGTCGGTGGTGCAGTACAAGCTGCGCGACTGGCTGTTCTCCCGGCAGCGGTACTGGGGCGAGCCGTTCCCGATCGTGCACGACCAGCACGGCCCGCTGCCGCTGCCCGAGGACCAGCTGCCGGTGGAGCTGCCGGAGATCGACGACTACTCGCCGCGCAGCTACGACCCGGACGCCGCCGACACCGAGCCGGAGCCGCCGCTGTCCCGGGCGTCGGACTGGGTGAACGTCGAGCTGGACCTGGGCGACGGGCTCAAGGACTACCGCCGCGAGACCAACACCATGCCGCAGTGGGCCGGTTCCTGCTGGTATCAGCTGCGCTACCTGGACCCGACCAACGACGAGGCGTTCGTCGACCCCGAGGTGGAGCGCTACTGGATCGGCAAGCGGCCGGCCCAGCACGGCGCGGGCGACCCCGGCGGCGTCGACCTGTACGTCGGCGGGGTGGAGCACGCCGTGCTGCACCTGCTGTACGCCCGGTTCTGGCACAAGGTGCTGCACGACCTGGGCCACCTGAGCTCCGAGGAGCCGTACCGCCGGCTGATCAACCAGGGCTACATCCAGGCCTACGCCTACACCGACGCGCGCGGCAGCTACGTGCCGGCCGAGGAGGTCGTGGAGGATGCCGAGGCGCCGACTGGTTTCACGTGGAACGGTCAGGCCGTCCGGCGTGAGTACGGGAAGATGGGCAAGTCGCTGCGCAACGTGGTGACCCCGGACGAGATGTGCGAGCAGTACGGGGCCGACACGTTCCGGCTGTACGAGATGTCGACCGGTCCGCTGGAGGTGTCGCGGCCGTGGTCCACCCGGGACGTGGTGGGCTCGGCGCGGTTCCTGCAGCGGCTGTGGCGCAACCTGGTCGACGAGCGGACCGGGCTGCCGGCGGTGACCGATGCCCAGCCCGGAGAGCAGACCCTGCGCCTGCTGCACCGCACGATCGCCGGCGTCCGCGCGGACTACACCGCGCTGCACTACAACACGGCGGCCGCCAAGCTGATCGAGCTGAACAACCACCTGACCAAGGACTACGGCCCGGGTTCGGTGCCGCGCGCGGTGGCCGAGCCGCTGGTGCTGCTGCTGGCGCCGATGTGTCCGCACATCGCCGAGGAGCTGTGGTCGCTGCTGGGGCACACCGGGACGCTGGCGTACGCGCCGTTCCCGGTGGCCGACGAGCGGTACCTGGCCGCGGACACCGTGGAGTACCCGATCCAGGTCAACGGCAAGGTCCGCTCCCGGATCACGGTGGCGGCCGACGCCGACAGGGATGCCGTCCAGGCCGCAGCCCTGGCCGAGGAGAAGATCGCCGCGCTGGTCGGGGACAAGGAGCCGCGCAAGGTGATCGTCGTCCCCGGCCGCCTGGTCAACGTCGTGCTCTGACCCGCGTTGGCCGGGAGGCGAACCACCACAGGCCGACGATGACGGCCATGGCGCACAGGTTGGCCAGGATCATGACGGTCATGGACAGGCCGACGTTGCCGCCGGAGGCGTCCTGGATCCAGCCGACCGCGAACGGGCTGATGAACCCGGCGGCGTTGCCCAGCGAGTTGATCAGCGCGATCCCGCTGGCGGCGCCCGCGCCGGCCAGGAACGCGGTCGGCAGCGACCAGAACAGCGGCTTGGCCGTCTGCGCCGCCATGGTCGCGACGGTGATGGACGCGAACGCGAGCAACGGCGTGCCCAAGCTGACCGCCGTGACCGTGAACGTCACCACCGAGACCGCGAGCGCGATCATCACCGGCCTGGCGGAGCCGTCACCGCCCTTGACGCCCCGCCCGGCCAGGAACATGCACACCGCCGAGGCCAGGAACGGCACGGCGGACAGCCAGCCGACGTCGACCGTGCTCAGCGTCCTGTCCACGCCCTTGATGACCGAGGGCATCCAGTAGGTCAGCGGGTACGCGCCGCACTGCAGCAGGAAGTAGACGCCGGCCAGCGCGATCACCCGCTTGTTGCGCAGGGCGGCGCGGTGCCCGGCCGGGGCGGCGGCGGTCCTCTGTGACTCCTCGGCGCGCAGGGTCGCGGTGAGCCAGTCGCGCTGCTCGGGGGTGAGCCAGCGGGCGCCGGCCGGGCGATCGGTGGCGGACAGGAAGAACACCACGCCGAGCAGCACCGCCGGCACGCCGCCGACCACGAACACCCAGCGCCAGCCGTCGAGGCCCCAGACCCCGTCGAACGCGGACAGCACCCAGCCGTTGAACGGGCCGCCGATCACCGACGACAGCGGGATGGAGACCATGAAGGTGGCGATGACCTTGGTGCGCTGCTGGTTGGGGAACCAGTGGGTCAGGTACACGATGATGCCGGGGAAGAAGCCGGCCTCCGCGATGCCCAGCAGGAAGCGCAGCGCGTAGACGGTCTCCACGTTAGGCGCCGCCGCCAGGGTGGCCGCGATGATCCCCCAGGTGACCATGATCCGGGTTATCCAGATCCGGGCGCCGACCTTCGTCATGATCATGTTGCTGGGCACCTCGGCGAGCACATAGCCGACGAAGAAGATCCCGGCGGCGAACCCGTACTGGGTGGCCGTCATCCCGAAGCTCTTCTCGAGCCCGAACTTGGCGAAGCTGATGTTGATCCGGTCGAGGTAGTTGACCGTGTAGCAGAGCATCAGCAGCGGCACCAGCCGCCAGGTCACCTTCCGCAGCGTGCCCGCCCGGAGAGGGTCGCCCGCTCGCTCCCGCACGCGCACCATCCTGACCTCCTGTCGACGATGACGAAGCTCACTGGCGGGCCACTGTGCCAAGTAAAATGGCAGATGTCCAGAGTTGCATGCTACTTGCGGCAATTGTGACAGAACTGCCCGATCTGGGATGGCGGAGTGGCTATGCTGGCCGCGCCGGGGATGGCGCGGTCGGCCTGACCGTGACCTGATCGCCCAGCCCTCGTACACAGGGAGACGCGTGAGTTCCGACTCGCTCACGGACAGCATGACCGAGCGGATCGCCACCGAGATTCGTGACGCGATCCGGTCCGGGCGGCTGCAGCGCGGGGAGCTGTACTCCTCCCGGGAGCTGGGCCAGCTCTTCGGCGGGTCCCGGACGCCTGTCCGCGAGGCGCTGCTCAAGCTCGCCGACCTGGGCCTTGTCAAGATCGAGCGCAACCGGGGCGCCCGCGTGCTGGGCCCGGACGGGCGGGGCATCGTCGAGCTGTGCAGCCTGCGCGTGCTGCTCGAGCCGCCGGCCTGCCGCGCCGCCGCCGCCGTCATGACCAGCCTGGACGACGACGCGCTGCTGGCCGAGTACAAGATCATGGAAGACCGCGCCGACGGCGGTCCGGAGTACTTCGCGGCCGACGAATGCCTACACGACCTGATCATGCGCAGCAGCGGGAACGAGCGACTGGCGAAGTTCGTCGCCGGGCTCCGCCAGACCCTGGCTCTGGACGGCCGGATGACGGTGCCGCGCTACCAGTCCGTGGACACCGCGCTCAAGGACCACTGGGCGATCGTCGACGCGCTGCGCCGCCGTGACGGCGTCGGGGCGGAGGGCGCCATGCGCCGCCACCTGGTCAGGTCCGCCGACCTGCTGGTGGCCCACAACAGCGGCAGCGACCGGTCCCTGGTCGCGGAGTGGCGCCGCTGGGTGGAGATCGCCGTGCCGGAACGCGACCGGATCCCGAGCTGAACCTCGCCGCCGCGACCTGGGCACCGCGCCGGCGGGGCTCGGACGTGGACGGCGGCCGGGGTCCTGGACGACATGGGCGGCGGCATCCTCCGCCCGTGTCCTCGATGATCGGCGGGGCACTCGGCGGCTCCGGCCGGCGTCGGGCCGGCACCGGGGCGGCCGGCGCGGGCGTGGCGTCCGAGAAGGCCCTGAACATCGAAGCGGTGTGCGCCCGATCCGCCAGAACGTCCCGATGCGCTCACCAGGTTCTTCGCTGCCACCGGAACGCCTCCGTTGTCACCACCACGTTCTCCGCTGCCGCCGCGTCCCCCGCCGTCCCCGGCCACGTCCCCGCTGTTCTGCCACCACGACGTGCCGTCCGTGCCAAGTCCCCCGAGATATCCCCACACCGCACGCCGGTGACATAGCTGTAGACATAAGTAGCATGCAACAGATACAGTACTGCATGTCACATCGAAGAGGAGTCGGCTTGGATCGGGATTCGTACGCGGTGGCACTGGCCCATGGGGTGCGAGCGGCCGGGGTGGACCTGGTGGGTTACGTCCCGTCGGTGAGCGTCGCGCCGGTGATCGCGGAGTTGCGGCGCTCCTACGGCCCCGGCGGCCAGGGCGAGGAGCGGGTGTTCCCGTTGTCGCGCGAGGAGGAGGCGATGGGGGTGCTCGGGGCGCTGCCGCTGGCCGGCAGGTTCGGCGCCGTGGTGATGCAGGACAACGGGTTCGGCAACTCGCTGACCGCGCTGACCACGTTCAACCTCGCCTACCACCTGCCGCTGCTGATCGTGGCCAACACCAGGGGCGGGCTCGGCGAGTACAACTCGATGATCCATTCGCTGTGCCAGCACGTACCGGCGCTGCTGGACCGGGTGGGCCTGCCGGTGTTCGGCCTGGACCGGCGCAGCGGCCCGGCGGACTGGGAGGCGGTGGTCACCGAGGCCGGCGAGCACGCCCGGATGACCTTCCGCCCGGCCGTCGTGCTGGCCTCGTTCTGGGGCACGGACGGGAAGGTGGCGTAGCGATGCGACGCATTCAGGCGCTCGAGGTGCTGGCCGCCCACACCGAACGGCTCCCGGTGGTGGTGACCTGCGCGGCGTCCAGCCGGGAGCTCGCGGCGGTCGCGGACCGCCCCAACCACCTGTACCTGCTGGACTCCATGGGCCTGGCCGGCTCGGTGGCGACCGGCCTCGCGCTGGCCCTGGCCGGTTCACCGGTGCCGAGGGTGGTGGCCATCGAGGGTGACGGCTCGCTGCTGATGAACCCCAACGTGCTGGCCACCGGCGGTTTCCTCGCCCCGCGCAAGCTGCTCATGGTGCTCCTGGACAACGGCGTGTACGGCGCCACCGCGAACCTGCCCACCCACGCGACCCGGGTCGACCTCGGGCGGCTGGCCGACGCCGCCGGCTGGCGGGTGCTCAGGGCCGAGGACCCCGACCGGCTCGGCGACGGGCTCGCCGAGGCGATGCTGCTGGACGGGCCGGTGCTGCTGCACGCCCGCATCGAGGTGGGCAACGCGCCCGACGTGCCGAAGCTGCTGGAAGACCCGGTCGTGATCGCCCGCCGCTTCCAGGGCTGGCTCGCAGGCCGCCACGAGGGCCGTTCACGTTCCTGACGCGGTTCATCGCCGGAGGCGATTCGTGAGCGGCCCTCGTACTGGGAACTAAGGAGAGCAAGTGACGATCACCGACATCCGCGCCCGCGCGGTCGACATCCCGGTCACGGTGCCCACCCGCATGTCGAACCGCGACCTGAACAGCCGCCACTACGTGCTCGTCGAGGTGCGTGACGAGTCCGGGCGCACGGGGCTCGGCTACACCTACGCGGGCACCGCCGGCGCGTTCCTCACCAAGGCGGCCGTCGACGACCTGCTGGCGCCGGTCTACCTCGGCGAGGACGCCGACGACGCGGTCGGGTCGTGGCGCCGCGCGTACCAGGAGACGCTGCTGGCCGGCCGCCGCGGCGCGGTGATCCGCGCGCTGTCGGCCGTCGACATCGCGCTGTGGGACCTGAAGGCGAAACGAGCCGGTCAGCCGCTGGCCACACTGCTGGGCGGCACCACCGCACCACAGCCCGCCTACGCCTCCGGCGGGTACTACCGACCCAGTGACGGCGAGCCGGAACAAGCCGTCGCCGCCGAGATCGCGTTCAACCGGTCCCAGGGCTTCACCGACCACAAGATTAAGGTCGGCGGCCTGACGGTCGCCGAGGACGCGGCCCGCGTCGCGGCGGCCGTCGAGGCGATCGGTGGCCACGGCCGGCTCGCCCTCGACGCGAACAACGCCTACCGCTCGGTCGCCGAGGCGCGGTCCGCGATCGAGGCCTTCGAGCGAGCCGCCGCCACGCCGCTGTGGTGGTTCGAGGAGCCGCTGTCCCCGGACGCGATCGCCGGGCACGCCGAACTGGCCGCCCGTATCCGCACCCCGGTGGCCACCGGGGAGATCCACCAGACCCGGTGGGAGTTCCGCGGCCTGATCGAGGCGGGCTCGGCGGCCATCCTGCAGGCCGACGCCGGCGTGGTCGGCGGCGTCACCGAGTGGATGCGGGTCGCGCACACCGCCGACAGCTTCGGGCTGCCGATGGCGCCGCACTGGCACCACAACCTGCACGTCCACCTGGCCGCCGCCACCGACAACACCGTGACCGTCGAGTACTTCGCACCCGAGAAGGGCATCTACAACTTCGAGACCCTGCTCACCGAGGACACCCGGCTGCGCTACCGCGACGGCCACGTCCTGGTCCCGGACCGCCCCGGGCTCGGCATCGAGCTGGACGAGGACGCCGTCGCCAAGTTCGAGATCGTGATCGGCTCCTAGGTCTCAGGCCCCGATCGCGCCCCCGTCGCGGACCACGCACACCACGGCCGGCCGGGGCAGGCTGGTGCCGCCGTCCGGCCAGTGTGAGGCGGGCTTGTCGGCGGAGGCGCCGTCCACCTCGCCGGGGTGTTGCACGGACACCAGCACGAACCGGTCGGTGACCACCGGCCCGCAGGTCTCCGCGCCCTTCGGCACCGTCAGGAACTGCTTGACGTGCCCGCGCTCGGGCCCGTCCAGTGGCACCGCGAACAGGCCGTCGTTGGACTTCAGCGCGTTGCCGTCGGTGGCGATCCAGAGGTTGCCGTGCGCGTCGAAGTCCAGGTTGTCCGGGCAGGAGATCGGGCTGACCTGCTTCTTGTCGAACCCGGCGAAGTAGGTGTCCGGCGCGGCCGGGTCGCCGCAGACCAGCAGCAGCGACCAGTCGAACGCGGTGCCGGTGGGGTCGTCGCCGCGCTCGGCCAGCTCCAGGATGTGGCCGTGCTTGTTGCCGCGCCGGGGGTTCGGCTCGTCCGCGCCCGCCTTGCCGGCCGCGCCCCGGTCGGTGTTGTTGGTCAGCGCCACGTACACCTTGCCGGTGCTGGGATGAGGCTGGACGTCCTCCGGGCGGTCCATCTTGGTGGCGCCCACCTTGTCGGCGGCCAGCCGGGTGAACACCAGCACCTCCTCGACACTCATCCCGGGCACCTTGCTGGTCCCGCCCTCGGCCAGCGGGACCCAGGTGCCCGAGCCCCGGAAGCCGCCGGCCGGGGCCGCGCCGCCGCCGTCGACCGTGCCGGGCGGGCTGGCGCCGGTCAGGGTGGCCACGTACAGCGTGCCGCTCTCCAGCAGCGTCTTGTTCTTCGCCCGGTCGTTCGGGTCGTACCGATCGCGGGAGACGAACTTGTACAGGTAGTCGAACCGCTCGTCGTCGCCCATGTACGCCACCGCGCGGCCGTCCGGGGCCAGCCGGATGTTGGCGCCCTCGTGCTTGAACCGGCCCAGCGCGGTGTGCTTGACCGGGGTGGAGGACGGCTCCAGCGGGTCGATTTCCACGATGTAGCCGTACCTGTTGACCTCGTTCGGCTCCTTGCCCACGTCCCAGCGCGGGTCGAACCGCTCCCACTTGGTCTCGGACTCGCCCGTGGTCACGCCGTAGCGCGTGAGCCGGGCGGCCGCCGCCGGGTCGGTCACCGAGGCGGCGTTCGCGAACAGGCTGTGGAAGTTCTCCTCGCCGGACAGGATGGTGCCCCACGGCGTCACCCCGCCGGAGCAGTTGCTGTGCGTGCCGAGCACCGTGCGGCCCTCCGGGTCGGCGCCGGTGCGCACGGGCGCCGAGCCGGCCGCCGGGCCGGTCAGCCGGAACGGGGTGAGCGCGGTGATCCGCCGGTTCAGCCGGTCGCCGGGCACCGCCTCCAGCGCGCCGGTCGCCGTGCGGTGGACCACCAGCACGCTGCCGCCCACGGCGTTCCAGCCGATCTTCACCTGCTCCTCGGTGGGGTTCTTCTCGTCGTACCCGGTGAACATGGCGAGCGGCGTGACGTACTCGTGGTTGCTCCACATGGCCCAGCGGTCGGGCCCCAGCGGCACCAGCCCGCAGAAGTCGTTGTTGAACCCGAACTGGCCGGCCTGCGCGGCGGCGGTCTGCTTGCCGAAGTCGAACGCCGGCGCGCCCGGCAGGATCGGGTCGCCCCAGCGCACCACGACCGAGCTGGTGTACCCGGCCGGGACGGTCACGGTGTCCGCGGTGTTCGGCGCCACCGGGGTGAAGGCCGTTCCGGGCGCGGGCGGGCCGGCCGGCGCACCACCCGAGCCGCCGCCTTCGGGACCGCCGCACGCCGCGAGCGCCGCACCGGAAGCGCCCACCAGGGTGAGCAGCGCGCCGGCCCGGAACACGTCGCGGCGGTTGACCAGCCCGAGGAAGGTCGGGTTCGCGCTGGTGTTCGGCGCCGGGTGCGCGCAGGCGGCGCCGCAGCGGTACCGGCAGGTGATGGCGGAACGGCCGAGGTGGCCGGCGCCGGCGTGTGGTGGTGGCATGCGGGCTCCATCGTTCGGGGCGGTCACGCGCCGAACCTCACCCGACCGGGGTGAGCGCCGGCCGTCCGGGACGTGAACCTCCGATGAACACCGTCCCCGGTCACTCCGGGAGCGAGCGGCGATCGTCTCGGTGGCGCAGCCGGTCGCGGTGGCGGCTCTTCTCCCCGTCTTCGCGGAACCCGCCGCTGACCAGCTTGGCCGCGATGGCGGCCGCCCAGATGGGCAGCACCACGCCGGGCCAGTAGTGGTGCCAGTCGAACCCGGAGGTCGCCGCCCAGATGCCGTTGGTGATCACCGCGCCGCCCAGCCAGCCTCGGCCCTGCCGGATCAGGTAGCTCCGGGCCGGGCTGGGCGCCTTCGGCGGGGCCTGTTCCGGCGGCGCGGCCGGGGCAGTGGCCGGCAGGTCGCTGGTGACCTTGGCCAGCTCGCCGTAGGTCAGCGAGCCGTAGGCGGCGCGCAGCCGCTCGTCGTACTCCAGCAGTGTGAGCCGGCCGTCGTCCAGCGCCTGGCGCAGCCGGTCGGCCACCTTTTGGCGGTCCGCGTCGCCGGCCCGGTGATGGTCCTGGGCAGGCTCCAGCGCGCCCTCGTCCGAACCATCGTCCCGAGCCATCACACCTCCGGGTCAGGGGAGTCCGCAACCAAGCGTAGAGCCGCCCGCGCAAGCGCCGCCCCGGATTCTCAGCCGGTGTTCACTATTGCTTGACAGACCACTGTCTATTTAATGTCACTTCACACGCAAGGGGGCGTTCATGGACGTCGACATCGGGAGCCGGCTGCGCGCCGAGCGGCAGCGCCATGGCCTGTCGCTGCGCGAGCTGGCCGAGCGGGTCGGCGTGTCGGCCAGCATGCTGTCCCAGGTCGAGACCGGGCGCAGCCAGGCCTCGGTGAGCACGCTCTACTCCCTGGTCAGCGAACTGGGGATCTCCCTGGACGACCTCTTCGCGCTCGGGCCCGGCCGGGCCGAGGTCGACTTCGGCCCGGTGCCGCCGCGCCGTAGCGAACCGGTGTTCAAGGCGAAGGATCGGGCGCGCATCGAGCTGGAGACCGGCGTGGTCTGGGAGCGGCTGGCCAACGTGGACCCGGACGTGCTGCAGTTCATGCAGGTCACCTATCCGCCGGGCGGCAGGTCCTCGCGGTCCGGGAGGTACTCCCAGCACGCCGGCCTGGACTGCGGCTACGTGCTCGCCGGCCGGCTGACCCTGCACCTGGGCTTCGACACCCACGTCCTCGAACCGGGCGACGTCACGCTGTTCGACGCCGCCGAGCCGCACCTGCTGGAGAACACGGGCACCGAGGACGCGCGCGCGATCTGGTTCATCTACCGAGGCGAGGAGGCCATCTGAGATGCGTGTGGGGTTCGTGGGGCTGGGACGGATGGGCGCGCCGATGGCCGCCAACCTGGCCCGCGCCGGGTACGACGTCATCGGCTACGACACGGTTGCGACAGAGGTCGCCGGCGTCCGGCCGGCCGCCGACCTCGACGAGCTGGCCGACACCGACCTGACGATCTCCATGCTGCCGAACGCCGAGGTGACGGCCGGCGTGCTGCGCCGGATCGTCCCCGGCACCGGCGCGGACCACATCCACGTGGCGATGGGCACGCTCGGTGTCGCCGGTGCCGCCGACGCGGCGGGGATCATGCACGGCGCCGGGCGGCGGTTCGCCGACGCGCCGGTCTCCGGCAGCGTGGCGCTGGCCGGTGACGCCCAGATCAGCACGATGGTCGGCGCCACCGACGAGGTGTACCGGGCGATCCGCCCGGCCCTGGCCGCCATGACCAAGGCGCAGGCCCACGTCGGCCCGCCCGGCGCCGGGTCCGCGCTCAAGCTCGCGGTGAACATCGTGATCGGCGCGAACAACCAGGCCATCGCGGAGGCGCTGGTGTTCGCCGAGGCGCACGGCATCGACCCGGCCACCGCCTACGACGTGCTGGAGACCAGCGCGGTGGCCTCGCCGTACCTGGGTTACAAGCGCGCGGAGTTCCTCGCCCCGGGCGCGAACCCGCCCACCGCGACCGTCTCGGTGATCGACAAGGACCTCGCGCTCGCGCTGGACGCCGGAGCCCGCTCGTCGGTGTTCCTGCCCGGCGCGGCCGCGGTGCGCCAGGTGCTGGTCGCGGCCGGCGCGGCCGGGCTCATCGAGGCGGACATGGCCAGGGTGATCGAGGTGCTGCGGCGGTTCTCCGGCCGGTAACCAGGCCCACGACGGAAGGGACGGTGCTGTCTCATGCCCGAACCACAAGGAAGGCGAATCCTCTTACAGGGTGGCGTGGTGGTCACCGCGGACGCGAGCCTTGGCGTGCTGCCCAGGGGCGACGTGCTCATCGACGGCTCGACGATCGCCGCCGTGGCCCCCGAGCTGCAACCGCCGCCCGGCCCGGAGCCCGAGGTGATCGACGTGGCCGGCCGGCTGGTCATCCCCGGGTTCGTCGACACCCACCGGCACACCTGGCAGTCGATCGTGCGCGGGTTCGCCGCGAACTGGACCCTCGGGCAGTACCTGGCCGGCATCCACGCCGGTGTGAGCCGGCACTTCCGGCCGGAGGACACCTACCTGGCCAACCTGCTCGGCGCGCTGGAGGCGCTGGACTCCGGGATCACCACGCTGCTGGACTGGTCGCACAACCTGTACACGCCCGAGCATGCCGACGCCGCCGTCCAGGCCCTGCGCGACTCGGGCCTCCGGGCGGTGTTCGCGCACGGCGGCGGCGCGCACGAATGGGGAGCGGTGCCGTCCGACGTGCCGCACACCGCCGACGTCCGTCGGGTCCGCGCCGAGCACTTCGCCTCCGACGACGGGCTGGTCACCATGGCGATCGCACTGCGCGGCCCGCAGTTCACCGTGCCCGAGGTGAACCGCCACGACTACGCGCTGGCCACCGACCTGGACCTGCCGATCACCGTGCACGTGGGTGACGGCGAGTGGGGCCGGCGCGGCCCGGTGCGCGGTATGGCCCGCGACGGCCTGCTCCGCGACCGCACCACCTACGTGCACTGCAACACCCTCGCCGACGACGAACTGCGCATGATCGCCGACTCCGGGGGCAGCGCCTCGGTGGCCCCGGACGTGGAGCTGGCCATGGGGCACGGCTGGCCGGCCACCCGCCGGCTGCTGGACGCCGGCATCCGCCCCAGCCTGTCCATCGACGTGTGCAGCCTCAACGGCGGCGACATGTTCGCCACCATGCGCACCACGATCGGCGTGCAGCGGGCGTTCGACAACGCGCGAGCGGCCGAGAACGGCAACGAACCGGAGCGCCTCGAGCTGACCTGCCGCGACGTGTTCGAGTTCGCCACCATCGACGGCGCCCGCGCCTGCGGCCTCGCCGACCGCGCCGGCTCGCTCACCCCGGGCAAGCAGGCCGACGTGGTGGTCCTGAACTCCGGCCTGGCCACATCTCCGCTGAACAACCCGCTCGGCGCGCTGGTCTACGCCGCGCACCCCGGCCTGGTCGACACCGTGTTCGTGGCCGGCCAGTGCCGCAAGCGCAACGGCGCCCTGGTCGGTGTGGACGTGCCGGCGCTGCTGTCCCGCGCCGAGCGCAGCCGCGACCACGTGATCGCCGCGTTCCCGGAGGCAACCCGCGAGACCGAGTGGTTCCCCGGAACCGTGCACGCACAGGAAGGATGACAGGTGACCGAAGACGAAAAGCAGGTCCGCGCCGCCGAGGACGCCCGCTACCGCGCACTCCTGGACGGAGACGTCGAAGCGCTGTCCGCGCTCCTGCACGAGCGGCTCAGCTACACCCACTCCACCGGCGGCCGGGACACCCGCGCCTCGCTGCTGGCCAAGATCACCGAAGGCCGCCTGGCATACCACCGGGTGGCACACCCCGTCGACGAGCTCACGGTGGTAGGCGACACGGCGATAGTGGTCGGCAAGATGATCGCCTCCATCGCCGTCGACGGCGCCGAGGTCGCGCTCGACAACGCCGTGCTCTCCGTCTGGGTCCGTACCCCCGCCACCTGGCGCCTGCTCGCCTTCCAACCCACGCCGCTGCGAAACGGTTGACAGCGATGTGAGCCTTCAACCATGAGGTGGCCCCGGCCCACGCACCCGAGGAGACATCATGGAGAACCGGCTCTATGACTACAGCCCCATCACCCAACGTGAGCCGATCAGGTGGCCGAACGGGGCCAAGGTCGCGTTCTACGTGGGCCTCAACATCGAACACTTCCACCTCGACAAGCCGTCGACCAGCATGTTCGACACCACCACGTCGCTGGTGCCGGACGCGCTGAACTACGGCTGGCGCGACTACGGCGTCCGGGTCGGGATCTGGCGGGTGATCGAGAGCATGGACGCGCGCGGCGTGCGTGCCAGCGCGCTGGTCAACTCCGAGGTCACCGAGCACTACCCACAGATCGTCGAGGCCGGCCGGGAGCGCGACTGGGCCTGGCTGGCCCACGGCCGCACCAACTCCGTGTTACACGCCAACCTGAACGAGCCCGAGGAGCGCGCCGAGCTCACCGACATCGTCACCACCATCGAGAAGGCGACCGGCACCAGGCCGCTCGGTTGGATGGGCCCGGCCCTGACCGAGACGCTGAACACCCCTCGGCTGCTCGCCGAGCTGGGCCTGCGGTACGTGCTGGACTGGACGAACGACGACCAGCCCTACCGGTTGAACCTCCCCGGCATGCTCAGCGTCCCGTACACCGTGGAGCTGAACGACCTGGGCATCTTCATGTCGAAGGCCCTCACCGGCCCGGAGTTCCTCCAGATGTTCACCGACCAGCTCGACCAACTGCACGCCGACGCCTCCCGCGCCGACAGCGGCCGGGTGATGGCGCTGGCCCTGCACCCGTTCGTGATCGGCCAGCCGTTCCGCGCCAAGTACCTCGACCTCGCGCTCGACTACGCCGCCGAACACCCCGGCGTCTGGCTCACCACCAGCGACGACATCGCCAAGCACTACCTGGAAACGACCCCGTGAGTGGCTAGGGCCGCTATGACGGCCCTAGCCACTCACGGCTTACGTCAGACCCGGCGGGCGTTGTGGAACGGCATCCGGGACAGCGGGCTGATCTTCACCACGTCACCGGTCTGCGGGGCGTGCAGCACCTGACCGTCGCCGACGTAGATGCCCACGTGGCTGACGGCCGAGTAGAAGAAGACCATGTCGCCGGGGCGCAGGTCGGCCTGGGACACGGGCTGGCCGAACGTGCTCTGCGTCTCGCTGGTGCGCGGGATGTTCACCCCGGCCTGGCGGAACGCCCACTGCATCAGCCCCGAGCAGTCGAAGCCGCCCTTGCCGGTGCCGCCCCAGACGTACGGGGTGCCCAGTGCGGTGCGCGCGGCGGCCAGCGCGGCCTCACCGGTGGTCGGGGGCGGGGGCGGCGGAGGCGGTGGAGGCGGCGGGGGCAGGATCACCGGCGGGTGCGGGCGGTAGGCGTGCACGATCCCGGCGCTCACGGGCAGGTCGGTCAGGCCCAGCGAGGTGGCCGCGGCGGCCGGCAGGGGAGCGGGTGCGACGGCGGGGCTGGCCAGCGGTGCCGGCGAGGACAGCCCGGCCGAGACCATGCTGAACAAAGCGGCGGCCAGGGTCGCGATCGCGACGGTGGCCCTGGCCAGCGGGGTGGCGGCGATCGGCGTGACCGACATGTCGCCCCGCTGGTCTCCGAGGGCCGTCGCGGTGGCCATCGAGTACACGAACTCCGTACTCCTTCGGTGCGCCCGTCGATCAACCAAGACCGATCGAGGCCGTCCGGTACCGCCGGAGGAAGTGGTTGGCGGCGGTCCGGCTCGGACCTCGGGACGCGCGGGCGGGGGATGTTCCCGCCCCTGAGCTGCGCGTCCGATCGACGGTGGCCAGGCGTGTCCGCCCGGGTGGGCGGCGCGTTGCCGCAAGGCCACGAAGAAGCTACGAACACGAATACAAAAGCGATATGACCGGAATCACATTTGAGAGTTATTGTTTCGTGATTGCACTCACCTGGCGTAACGAAACCATCTCGTTATAAGAAGTTTCCGGTTTAGAAATGGAGTTCTGACTACTCGCCGCGAATGAACGACTCCACCGCGTCGCGCGCCTCGGAGTCGGAGTACTGCTCCGGCGGGGACTTCATGAAGTAGCTGGACGCGGACAGCACCGGCCCGCCGATGCCCCGGTCGCGGGCGATCTTGGCCGCCCTGATCGCGTCGATGATGATGCCCGCGGAGTTCGGCGAGTCCCAGACCTCGAGCTTGTACTCCAGGTTCAGCGGCACGTCGCCGAACGCGCGGCCCTCCAGCCGCACGTAGGCCCACTTGCGGTCGTCCAGCCAGGACACGTAGTCCGACGGCCCGATGTGCACGTTGTCCTTGCCGATGTCCCCGGAGAGCTGGGAGGTGACCGACTGCGTCTTGGAGACCCGCTTGGACTCCAGCCGCTCCAGCTCCTTCATATTGAGAAAGTCCATGTTGCCGCCGACGTTGAGCTGCATGGTGCGGTCCAGCGCGACGCCGCGGTCCTCGAACAGCCTGGCCAGCACCCGGTGCGTGATGGTGGCCCCGACCTGAGACTTGATGTCGTCACCGATGATCGGCACGCCGGCCGCGCGGAACTTCTCCGCCCACTCCGGGTCCGAGGCGATGAACACCGGCAGCGCGTTCACGAAGGCCACGCCGGCGTCCAGCGCGCACTGCGCGTAGAACTTGTCGGCCTCCTCGCTGCCCACCGGCAGGTAGGACACCAGCACGTCGGCGCGCGCCTCGCGCAGCGCGGCCACCACGTCCACCGGCTCCTCGTCCGACTCGGTGATCGTCTCCCGGTAGAACCTGCCCAGCCCGTCCAGGGTCCGCCCGCGCTGCACGGTGACCCCGAGCGGCGGCACGTCAGCGATCTTGATGGTGTTGTTCTCCGAGGCGAAGATCGCCTCCGACAGGTCCCGGCCGACCTTCTTGGCGTCCACGTCGAACGCGGCGACGAACCGCACGTCACGCACGTGGTATCCGCCGAAGTCGACGTGCATCAGCCCGGGAACCCGGGACGCGGGGTCGGCATCGGCGTAGTACTGCACTCCCTGCACCAGCGACGTGGCGCAGTTGCCCACGCCGACAACGGCGACCCGTACCTCTCGTACCGCACGGTCGGGTGAGTTCACGGCCCGGTCCTCCTCAGGGGTCTGTTGTGGTGTCCCGCTGCTCGCGGGCGATCAGCTCGTTGAGCCAGCGGACCTCTCGCTCGCTGGCGTCCAGGCCGAGCCGGTGCAGATCGCGGGTGTACCTGTCGATCTGCTCGCCGGCCCTGGCCAGCGCGGCGCGCAACCCTTCGCGGCGCTCCTCCACGCGGCGCCTGCGGCCCTCCAGGATGCGCATCCGGGTGTCGGCCGGGGTCCGGGAGAAGAACGTCATGTGGATGCCGAAGCCGTCGTCCTCCCAGGTCTCCGGGCCGGCGTCGGCCAGCATCTCGGCGAAGCGCTCCTTGCCCTCGGCGGTGAGGTGGTACACCCGGCGGCGGCTGCGCCGGGGCCAGGCCAGGGCCGGCTCGGTGCCCGGCTCCCGGCTCGGCTCGGTCTGCTCGACGATGAGGCCGGCGCGCAGCAACCTGCGCAGCGCCGGGTACAGCGAGCCGTAGGAGAACGCCCGGAAGCCGCCCAGGCGGGCGCCGAGCTGCTTGCGTAGCTCGTACCCGTGCATCGGGGCCTCGTGCAGCAGGCCCAGCACCGCGAAGTCGAGCAACGCCGTCCTCCTCTCGGCTCTCGGCGGGCACGCGAGAATGGTGTGTCCCAGTGTATCGGTTCGATACATCCGCGCGAGCCGTTGTGGCTTCAGAGGTGGCGTGCGTCACCTGCGACGGGGCGGATCCGAGCGGCCCGAGAGGCCGATCCGAGGCTTCCGCGTACCCTGGTCGGGTGCGCAGACCCCGAGAGATCGTTGACTATGCGTTGCGACGTCGATCGTTGCTCGCGGATGTCTACGCCGGTCGGGTCGGTATCGCGGAGGTCTGCGACGCCAGCCCGTACCTGCTGCGCGCGGCCCGCTTCCACGGCGAATCGTCCGAGGTGACCTGCCCGGTCTGTCGCAAGGAGCGGCTCACCGAGGTCTCCTGGGTGTTCGGCGAGGGGCTCAAGCACCTGTCCGGCTCGGCCCGTACTCCCCAGGAGCTGGACCGGATGGACGGCGCCCAGGTGGAGTTCTCGGTCTACGTGGTGGAGGTCTGCCGAAGCTGCGGTTGGAACCATCTGGTTCAGTCGTATGTACTGGGCACCCCCGAGGTACCGGGTCCGAGAGCGAGAAGAAGGACCGCCGGCCAATGACCGGCTCGGACCGCCAACCGATCGTGAAACGCCATCGAGATCCAGAGCGACGACATACAAGACCTGGTACGACCGGTCGCCGCTGAACGGAGTCGACGTGAACGACCAGCGCGATCCCCGAGGACGGGGCGAACCGGCCGGTCGGCCGATGCCGCCCGGCGGCCGGCAACAACCGCCCGGTGCGCCGAGGCGGGTGGGCGGGCCGCCGCCCGGTGCGCGCGTGGGCCCACGGCGTTTCGACAGGGGTCAGGGGACCGGTCCGGTCAGCGGCGGTGAGCCGGATCTGCTCACCCACTATCAGGACGGCCCGGGAGCCCAACCCGGCCAGGGCGGCCCGCCGCCGGGTCGTGGCCAGCAACCGACCCGGATCGGCCCGCCCCCGATGCCGCCGCCCGGGCCCCGAGGACCGGACGGCGCCGACGCACCACCCGGTTCGGTGCCACCCGGTTCGGTGCCACCCCGGCGCGGCGATGGCGGCGGGGACGGTGGCGATGGCGATGATGGCGGGATGCCGCGCAAGACCTCCGGCTGGCGGCGGTTCCGTCGGGTAGCCCTGGTCCTGGTCGTGCTCGGCGTGTTCGCCCCGATCCTGGCGTTCGCCATCGGGTGGATCGCCTTCGACGTGCCCACCCCGGAGGACCTCGCCACCAGCCAGGTGGCCACCGTCAGCTACTCCAACGGCGACGAGCTGACCAAGATCGCTCCGAGCGGCAACGTGAACCGGACCAAGGTCCCCCTGAAGGAGGTGCCGCTCGAGGTGCAGCACGCGGTGCTGGCCGCCGAGGACAGGACCTTCTACACCAACCTGGGCTTCGACCCGGTCGGGATCCTGCGCGCGGCCTGGAACCAGGTCAACGGCGTGGCCGGCGGTGGGTCCACCATCACCCAGCAGTACGTCAAGATCACCACGGGCCAGGACCAGTACTCGCTGTTCCGCAAGTTCAAGGAGATCGTGCTGGCCGCGAAGATCTCCAAGGAGAAGAACAAGGACCAGATCCTCGAGGACTACCTCAACACGATCTACCTGGGCAGGGGCGCCTACGGCATCCAGGCCGCGGCCAAGGCCTACTTCAACGTCGACTCCAAGCAGTTGACCCCCGCGCAGGGCGCCCTGATCGCGGGGATGATCCAGTCGCCGTCCCGCTGGGACCCGGAGAAGAACCCGACGAAGGCCCGCGAGCGGTGGAACTTCGTGATGGACGGCATGGTCAGCCAGGGCTGGATGAACAAGGCCGAGCGGGAGGCCGCCACGTTCCCGACCGCCGTCAAGCCGACCGCGGCGACCCTGGGCATGCCGACCGACGCCCGCGGCCACATCTACTCCCAGATCAAGGCGGAGCTGGAGGCCAAGGGGATCACCGAGGCCCAGCTGAACCAGGACGGCCTGAAGATCTCCACCACGATCGACCCGGTGCTGCAGAAGCAGGCGCAGCAGACCGCCGAGAAGATCATGAAGCAGAACCCGAAGAACCTGCGGTCCTCGCTGGTCGCCATCGACCCGCGCGACGGCGGGATCCGGGCCTACTACGGCGGGGACAACGGGCTGGGGCTGGACTACGCCTCCCAGGTGCTCAAGCAGCCGGGCTCCGCGTTCAAGCCGTTCGCGATGGCCGCGGCGCTGCGGCAGAACCCGCCGATCGGGCTGGGCAAGCGCTTCGACGGGTCGTCACCGCAGACCATCGCCGGCCAGACAGTGGCCAACTCCGAGGGTGAGAACTGCGACGACTGCTCGCTCAAGACGGCCATGACGAAGTCCATCAACACCGTCTTCTACAACCTGGTCGTGCAGATCGGGCCGGAGGCGGTGGCCAAGGCGGCGCACGATGCCGGCATCCCGAACAACCTGCTGGCCAACCCGAACGCCGGCATCGCGCTCGGCGACAAGGAGGTGCACACCGTCGACATGGCCTCGGCGTTCGCCACCTTCGCCGCCGAAGGCCTCTACCGTGCCCCGCACATGATCACGAGGGTCACCACGGCGGAAGGCAATGTGATCTACGACGGCACCATCGACCCCGGCGAGCAGCGGATCGACCAGCAGGTGGCCCGCAACGTCACCGAGTCCATGATGGACGTGGCCAGCCACAGCCGGATCGGGCTGACCGACGGCCGCGCGGTGGCGTCCAAGACCGGCACCGTGCAGAGCCGGATCCAGGGCCAGAACAACGACGCCTGGATGGTCGGCTACACCCCGAGCCTGTCCACGGCGGTCTGGGTCGGCACGGACGACAACTCGCCGATCAAGACATCGGGTGGCACGCCGATCTACGGCCGGATGGTGCCCGGCTCGATCTGGCAGGGATTCATGAACACCGCGCTGCGCGGCAAGCCGAAGGAGCAGTTCTCCAAGTTCACCCCGCTGGGCACCCCGCCGGACGACAGCGACGCCACCGCCAGCGAGAGCGCGAGCTGTGACGAGGACGAGGAGGACTGCGACCGGCGCCGCAAGCGCCATCGCGGCGACAGTGAGAACGGCGAGGCCGCGTGCGACTTCGTGGCCTGCGATGATGACGGCAACCCGATCGGAAGGCGCCGAGGCGGCAGCGGCAGCGGCCGCGACTCCGGCGACGACAACTAGCCGAGCGGCCTCGGACGACAGGACGGGGACGACAGGACGGAGACGACCAGGTAGTGCGCCCGGACGTGGTGAAGCCGGACGGCCTGGGCTCGGAACCGGTGGGTTCGGATGCGAGCGGCCCTGAGCCGAGGCCGGCGGCGCGGGTGGTGCCGTCCTGGACCGAGCCGGTAGCGACCGCCGCCAGCACGTTCATCGGCGGCCCGCTCGGCCGGCACGCGGTGGTAGGGCGCTCCTGGTTCTGGACGCCGCTGCGGGTGGTGCTGCTCGCGACGGTGCTCACCCTGGCGGCGGGGTGGCTGGTCAAGGCGCCCTGCATCCAGCAGTACCCGGGCCCGGACGGCGGGCTCACGCTGGACTGGCAGGCCGGCCGGCAGTACGTGGCGATGTGCTACTCGGACATCATCACGCTCTACGGCGACCACCGGCTGGCCGGCGGCGAGCTGCCGTACAAGACGCACTGGGAGACGCCGGACGAGGGCTCGCCGACGCCGAGGACGCACTACATGGACTACCCGGTGGTGACCGGGTTCTTCCTGTGGGCCACCGCGCGCCTGACCGTCCGCTACGAGGCGCTCGCCGCCCAGTTCGGGCTGCCCTCGGGCCTGCAGGAGGTGCTGTACTTCGACATCACCGCCGGGCTCCTGGCCATCGCCTGGCTGGTGGTGGTGTGGGCGGTGCGCCGGATGCGGCCGATGCGGCCGTGGGACGCCGTGCTGGTGGCGATCTCACCGCTGGCGCTGCTGCACGTGTTCACCGGGACGGACGCGCTCGCCGTCGCGGCCGTGACCGGCGGGATGTACGCCTACGCCCGGGGCCGGCCGGGGTGGGCGGGGGCACTGCTCGGGCTGGCCACCGCGACCAAGCTGTACGCGGCGCTGCTGTTCGTACCGCTGATGTTGCTGTGGTGGCGGCGTCGCCGGCGGGAGGGCCGCGCCGGGCCGGAGCCCAGGATGCTCGCGATCGGCGCCGGAACCTGGCTGGCGGTCAACGCGCCGGTCATGTGGTTCTACACGGCCGGCTGGCTGGAGTTCATCCGCACCGGCCTGCGCGCCGCGGCCGCCCCGGACTCGCTGTACTTCGTGCTCAGCTACCTGGCCGGCTGGTCGGGCCTGGACGGCCGCGCCGGCCCCGGCCAGGCCCCGGTGCCGCTCAACCTGGTGGTGCTGGCCCTGTTCGTGGCCTGCTGCGTGGGGCTGGCGGTGCTGGTGTGGCGCGCGCCGCGACAGCCCCGGCTGGCCAGCCTGGCGTTTCTGATCGTGGCCGCCGCGCTGTTGGTCAACAAGTCGTGGAGCCCGCAGTTCTCGCTGTGGCTGGTGCCGCTGGCGGTGCTGGCGCTGCCGAGGTGGCGGCTGTTGCTGGCCTGGATGACGATCGACGCGCTGATCTGGGTGCCCCGGATGTTCTACTACCTCGGGGTGGAGAACAAGGGGCTGCCGGCCGAGCACTTCCTGGTCGCCGTGTTGATCCGAGACGCGGTGGTGGTGTTGCTCATGGTTCTCGTGGTGCGGTCGGTGCTTGCGCCTTCATCACGGAGCCTGGCCGAACCAGTGCTGGAGGGCGGCGCGCAGCGCTCCGGCGGGTGAGGGGTGGTCGGGGCCGCTGGCCCAGGCCACCACGCCGTCCGGGCGGATGAGCGTGGCGTCCAGGTCGGGCCGTTCGATCGCGGTGGTCGGTATGGCGGTGACTCGGCCCGTCTCGGGGGCGGGGTCGTCGGCCGGGTGCAGGAGTAGCGGGCGGGCGGACTCGGCCAGTTCGTACAGGGTGGTCCTCCGGTCGGCGGTGGGGGTACGGACGGTCACCGTCAGGTTCGGGCAGTGCTGGCCCAGGAGGGGGTGGGCGCCGGCGTACGGCATGGGGTAGCGGACGTGCAGGCCGGTCATCATCTCGGCGAAGTAGGCGTTAGCCTGCGGCAGGTCCATGAGGTCGGACACGACGTCGCGCAGCGCGTCGGTGTGCGGGCCGGGCATCATCAGCGCGGACTGGGCCCGGGTGTTGCGCAGCACGGCGGCGCCCACCGGGTGGCGTTCGGTGGTGTAGCTGTCCAGCAGGCCGCCCGGTGCCCCGGCCGCTAGCTTCCAGCCCAGGTTCACCGCGTCCATCAGCCCGAGGTTGAGCCCCTGGCCGCCGTTGGGTGAGTGCACGTGCGCGGCGTCGCCGGCCAGCAGCACGCGGCCGATCCGGTACGTCTCGGCCTGCCGGGCGTGGTCGAGGAACCGCCTCCCCTCGCGCAGGGCGGTAATGGTGACGTCCCCGCCGCTGACCCGGCGCACGCTCTCGGTGAGCTCGTCGGCGGTCAGCGGCGCGCGGCCGTCCTCGGCCTCGGGGAAGTCCCCGAACTCGATGGTGCCCAGCAGCGGGCCGGCTCCGTGCAGCAGCGCCCCGTTCCGCAGCCGTCCGGCGGGAGGCAGTCGGCTGGCGTCGGCCAGTTCCACCTCGGCCGCCCTCGTGATCATGAAAGGCTCGGTGCCCGGGAAGGTGAAACCGGCCAGCTTGCGCACGGTCGAGCGGCCGCCGTCGCAGCCGACCAGGTAGCCGGCGGTGATCCGGCGCTCGCCGCTCGGGGTGTCCGCGGTGGCGGTGACCCGGTCGTCGTCCTGGACCAGCCCGGTCAGCGCGTGTTCGGGGAGCACCTGGATCCCGAGCCCGGCCACGTACTTGCGCAGCAACCGCTCGAGGTCGGGCTGCCAGATCAGCGAGCGTTCCCGGCCAGGCTCGTCCGCCGGCACCAGGTCGATCTTGTGGATGTGCGCGAAGTGGCCCTTGTCGCTGCCGTGGTCACGCCGCAGGTCGGCCAGGCCGGCCTCGTGGTACTCGGCGAGCTGGCCGGCCAGGCCTCGGCGGCGCAGTGCCTCGGCGGCCAGCGGGCCGATGCCGCGCGACTTGCGGTCCGGGTTCGGCTCGGCCAGCCGCTCGATCACCAGCGGCTGGGCGCCGGCCAGCTTCAGCTCGGCGGCCAGCACCAGCCCGACCGGGCCGGCGCCCACCACCAGGACGTCCGCTTCCATGTCACCTTCTCTCGGTTGCTAAGACTGAACCGTCTAGTCTCGACTCCGAAATGCGAGACTAGACGGAACCGTTCCGTCTAGCCACCGATAAACTGGGCGGGTGGTCGAACCAGCGGACCCCGGTGGCCGGCGGTCACCCGCCAAGCGCCGGGCCATCCTGGACGCCGCCTTCGAGGTGTTCTGCGCCCAGGGCTACGCCCGGACCAGCGTGGACGCCATCGCCGCCGAGGCCGGCGTGGGCAAGCAGACCGTGTACGGCCACTTCGGCGACAAGAAGAACCTGTTCCTGGCCACCGTGGACGACGCGAGGTCCGCACTCCCCGCCCTGGACGAGCTGATCACCGACACCGGCGACCCTTTCGCCGACCTGACCGCCGCCGGGGAGCGCATCCTGCGGGTGGTGGCCAGCCCCAGGGTCTCCGCGCTGCACCGGCTGACCATCGCCGAGCTCAGGCACCACCCCGAGCTGCAGCGCGCCTGGCGGGACAGCGCCGACCCGGCCCTCGACCGGGGCATCGCGTCGTACCTACGGGCCTGCCACGAGGCCGGCACCCTGGCGGTGCCCGACCCGGTACGCGCCGCGCGCCAGTTCACCTACGTGATGGTCACCGAGGCGAGGGTGGCCACCCTCTGGGGCCACGAACCGCTCGCCGGGCCACTGCGCCGCAACATCGCCGCCGCCGCGGCCGACCTGATCGTCCGCGCCTACCGCCCGTAACCGCCTACCAGATGTGGATGCGGTCGGCGGGGGGCTTGAAGAGCTTGTCGGTGGGTTTGAGGTCGAAGGCCTGGTAGAAGGCGTCGACGTTGGTGACCACGCCGTTGGAGCGGAACAGGCCGGGGCTGTGCGGGTCGGTGAGCAGGCCGGTGCGCAGCGACTCCTCGCGTTCCTTGGTCCGCCAGATCTGCCCGAACCCGAGGAAGAACCGCTGGTCACCGGTGAAGCCGTCGATCACCGACGACGGCTTGCCGGCCAGCGAGGCCTGGTACGCCCGGTGCGCCACGGTCAGCCCGGACAGGTCGGCGATGTTCTCCCCGAGGGTCAGCTCGCCGTTGACGTGCGCGTCCGGCAGCGGCTGGTAGGCGTTGTACTGCGCGACCAGCGCCTTGGTTTTCGCGGTGAAGCGCTGCGCGTCCTCCGGGGTCCACCAGTCGCGCAGGTTGCCGTCGCCGTCGTACTGGCGGCCCTGGTCGTCGAAGGCGTGGCTGATCTCGTGGCCGATCACGGCGCCGATCGCGCCGTAGTTGACCGCGTCGTCGGCCCGCGCGTCGAAGAACGGCGGCTGCAGGATCGCGGCCGGGAACGCGATCTCGTTCATGGTCGGGCTGTAGTATGCGTTGACCGTCTGCGGGGTCATGAACCACTCGTTGCGGTCCACCGGCTTGCCGAGCTTGTCCAGGGCCCGCTGGTGCTCGAACCGGGCGGCGCGCTGCAGGTTGCCGATCAGGTCGTCGCGCTTGATCTCGAGCTTGGAGTAGTCCTTCCACTGGTTCGGGTAGCCGATCTTGACGGCCAGCTTGTCCAGCTTGGCGCGGGCGGCGGCCTTGGTCTGCGGCGTCATCCAGTCCAGCGTGTCGATCGAGCGGCGGTACGCGTCGAGCAGGTTGCGGACCAGCGCCTCGGCGCGCTCCTTGGCCTCCGGCGCGAAGTACTTGGACACGTACATCCGCCCGAGCGTCTCGCCGAGCACGCCGTTGACCGCCGCCACGCCGCGCTGCCAGCGGTCCCGGTTCTGCTCGCGCCCGCCGAGCACCTTGCCGCCGAAGTCGAACTTGGTGTCCACGAAGTCCTGGCTCAGGTACGAGCCGTAGTCCTGGAGCAGGTGCCACTTCAGGTACTGCTTCCAGGTGTCCAGCGGGACCTCGGTGACCATCTTGGACAGCGCGGAGAAGAAGCTCGGCTGGGAGATGATGAAGTCGGGCTGGGTGACGCCGGCGCCGGCCATGTAGGTCGCCCAGTCCATCCCGGTGGCCTTGGTCGCGTCGGCCACGGTGAACCTGTTGTAGATGGCCAGCGGGTCGCGGTTCTGGACCTTCGTCCACTCCGCGGCGGCCAGCTTGGTCTCCAGGTCCAGGACGCGCCCGGCGGTGCCATCCGGGTCGGGAAGGCCGGCCAGGGTGAGCATCTTGGCGGTGTAGGCCCGGTACTTGTCCCGGATGTCGGTGAACTTCTTGTCGTTCGACAGGTAGTAGTCCCGGTCGGGCAGCGAGGTGCCGCCCTGGAACACGTCGGTGACGTACGAGGTCGCCTGCTTGGAGTCCTGGCTGACGCTCAGCCCGATCGGGTTGGACGCGCCGAACCGCTGGATCTCGCCGAGGTGGCGGACCAGGTCGGTGGAGTTGGAGATCTTGTCAACGGCGGCGAAGTCCGGCGCCAGCGGGGCCGCGCGCAGCTGGTCCAGCCGCCCGGTGTCCATGAAGCTGGCGTACATGTCGCCGATCTTGCGCTGGTCGGAGTTGGCCGGCGCGTTGGTGTCCTTCGCGGCCTCGTCGATCAGCGTGCGCTGGTTGGCCCGCGACTTCTCGGCGAGGATGGAGAACGAGCCGTACTCGGACATGTCCGGCGGGATCTGCGTGTTGCGCATCCAGGTGCCGTTGACGAAGTCGAACAGGTCGTCCGCCGGCCGCACCGCCCGGTCGAACCCGGCCTGGTCCAGCCCCGAGGTCGGCGGCGCCGGCGGTGGCGCCGCTCCGCCACACGCCGTGCTCAACCCGACCGCCGCCCCCGTCACCAGCACCACAACCCGCCGGCCCCATATCCGCATCCGGCCACCCTAGGAGCACCCCGCGCGCGTCCGTGCCCCCGGCACCCCGCGAGTCGGGGATTTCGTCAGGGTGAGTCGGGACTTTTGACAGACGGCACCAAACCCGGTGGAGCCCCATCGGCTTGATCGATAGCGTGGCCCCACGTGACCGGGGGCGAGCGGGAGGATCGAAGCCAGGGACCGTTCGCCGCGCCGTGGCGGGCCACCAGCCTGGGCGTCGGGCTGCTGGTCACGCTGTTCGCGTTCGAGACGGTCGCGGTGGCCACCGCGATGCCCTCGGCAGTGCGGGAGCTGGACGGGCTTGCCTACTACGGCTGGCCGTTCAGCGCGTTCCTGCTCACCAGCCTGGTCGGGCTGGTGGTGGCCGGCGGGTGGGGCGACCGGGTGGGCCCGCGCGGCCCGCTGCTCACCGGGATCGCGGTGTTCGCCGCCGGGCTGGTGGTCGCCGGCACCGCGCCGTGGATGTGGACGTTCGTGCTCGGCAGGGGCATGCAGGGCCTCGGCGTCGGGATGGCCAGCGTCGCCGCGTACCTGATCATCGGCGCGGGGTATCCGCCCTGGCTGCGGCCCCGGGCGATGTCCATCGTGTCCGCCGCCTACGTGCTGCCGGCGCTGGTCGGGCCGGTGATCTCCGGCGCGCTGGCCACCTACCTGACCTGGCGGCTGGTGTTCCTGGGTCTGGTGCCGTTGCTGGCCACCGGCGCCGTGCTGCTGCTCCCGGTGCTGCGCCGGATCCCCCGGCCGACCGAGCCACCCGCGCGACCCCGGCGCCGGGTGCCCTACGCGATCCTGACCGGCGCCGCCGTGCTCGCCCTGCAGTACGCCGGCGCGCGGGTGGTGACGGGGGTCGACGCGGTGGGCGTCCTGGCCGGGCTGGGCGGGATCGCGGGCGTGCTGGTCGGGCTGCGCGTGCTGTTGCCGGCGGGCACCCTGCGGCTGCGCGCCGGGGTGCCGGCGGTGATCGGCCTGCGCGGGCTGGTGTCCGGCGCGTTCTTCAGCGTGGAGTCGGTGCTGCCGCTGACATTGACCACCCTGCACGGCATGTCCCCGATCACGGCCGGGCTGCCGCTGCTGGTCGGCGCGGTGGGCTGGGCGGGCGGCGCGCAGGTGCAGGGCCGGGTGCGGGCGGTGCCCAGGCACGTGCTGGTGCGCTGCGGGTTCGTCGCGCTGGCGGTGTGCGTCGGCGGGCTGGTGCTGATCTGCCTGCCCGGGATGCCGGGCTGGCCGGCGTACCCGCTGTGGATCTTCGGGGGCCTAGGCATGGGGCTGGTGATGCCCACCACCGGGGTGCTGATGCTGGACCTGTCCCCGGAGCAGGGGCGGGGCGCCAACAGCTCGGCGTTGCAGATCAGCGACGTGACGGGCTCCTCGCTGTGCATCGGGCTGGCCGGGGCGGTGGTGGGCGCGGCGGAGCACGGCCTGCTCGGGCTGGCCCCGGCCGTCGGCTCGGTCACCGCGCTGATGGCGGTGATCGCGGTCGCCGGCGCCTTCCTGGCCGGCCGGGTGCGGCGGTCGCGGTTAGCCTGAGCCGGTGCCGCCCACCCTGACCGAGCAGTCCGTCCGGGCCGCGCTGGCCGGGTTCGCCCGCCGCGCCGTCGACCGTCCCGACCTGCGCGCGGCGGCGGTGGCCGTCACCCTGGCCTGTGCCGGGGACGGCGCGGTGCAGGTGCTGCTGACCCGGCGGGCGCCCCGGCTGCGTACCCATTCCGGGCAGTGGGCGCTGCCGGGTGGAGGGGTGGACGACGGCGAGTCCGCGCCCGACGCGGCCCGCCGCGAGCTGGCCGAGGAGCTGGGCCTGGAGCTGCCCGAGGCCGCCGTGCTCGGCCAGCTCGACGACTACGCCACCCGGTCCGGGTTCGTGATCACGCCGGTGGTGCTGTGGGCCGGCCCGGTCAGCGCGGGCGTGTCGAGGCCGGGCGCGCGGCCGCTGCGTCCGGCCCGTGGCGAGGTGGCCGCCGTGTACGGCATTCCGCTCGGGCAGCTGGACATCGACCCGATCTTCCTGACCATCCCGGAGTCGGACGCCCCGGTGATCCAGCTGCCGCTGATGGGCCGGCGGGTGCACGCCCCCACCGGCGCGGTGCTCTACCAGTTCCGCGAGGTCGCGCTACACGGCAGGGCGACCAGGGTGGCCCACCTCGAGCAGCCGGTCTTCGCCTGGCGCTGAGTCGGCTTCCGTCCGGTCGTCCGCTGCGTCATCGAACGTGGTCTCGGCGGCCAGGAACACGCCGAACAGCGCGACCAGCAGCGCGGCCCGGCCCCACACCCCGACCACCACCGCCTGCGCGGCCAGCCCGTCGTAGACCTGGTAGCCGCTGTTCACCCGCAGCGTGTAGAACCAGCGGAAGATCCCCAGCCCGATGGCGGCGTCGGCGGCGAGGTACCCGGCGATCCATCCCCAGCGGACCCGCAGCAGCACGAAGAACGGCAGCAGCCACAGCGCGTACTGCGGCGAGTGCACCTTGTGCAACAGCAGGAAACCGGCCAGCATCGCGGCGCTGACCTGCACCCACGGGTACACCCCGGTGCGGCGGTAGCGCCACCACCCCACCCCGAGCGCCACCGCGAACGACAGCAGCACCAACGCCGGCGACAGCCGGTCGGCCAGCGCCTGGAACGCCTCGTTCTCCGGGTCGGACGCCGGGCGGAACCCCCAGTACCAGATCGAGTTGGTGGTCGCGTCCACCGTGCGCAGCTGCTGGTAGGTGAACGAGGCCCGCCAGCCCTCGTAGCCGAGCACCGCGAACGGCAGGTTCACCGCGATCACCGTCGCGATGCTCGCGGCCACCACCCGCAGCGCCCCCGCCCGGGTGCCCCTGGTCAGTACGTAGAGCGCCAGCGGGGCCACGAACACGCCCGGGTAGATCTTGAACGCGAACCCGAGCCCGAGCAGCACCCCGGCCCAGGTGGCCCGCCGTACCAGCTGGTCTGGCGTCCGCCAGCCGTGCAGCACCGCGACCGCCCCGACCGCGCAGGCCACGGCGGGCAGGTCCCAGTTGTGGAACGCATAGAGGAACAGCGGTGGCCCGAGCGCCCACAGCAGCGCCCGCCACCGCGACAGCCGACCCAACAGCCACGCCGTCACCAGCCCGAACGGCGCCAGGAGCAGCGCGGTGCCGAGCATGAAGCCGCCGTCCGTGTTCGCGAACAGCGCGCCGGCCCAGATCAGCATGCCGCTCAGCACCGGGTACTCCACGGTGCCGCCGACCAACGTGCCGTCCTCGGTGATGGCGCCGTTGACGTAAGGCACCACGTGTCGGTTGATGTCGCGGCCCAGCCACAGCTCCTGGACGTCGGTGTAGCAGAGGTCGCGGTTCTTGCGGACGTCGTAGTCCGGGCCGCTGCGGCCCTCGGAGTCGAACACCGGCCCGATGCAGCGGGCCTTGTTCTCGAAGCTGGCCAGCATGGTCAGCCAGGTGAGCAGCACCAGCAGGAGCAGTCCGGCACCGCCGAGGCGCCGCCGGGTCTGCCCTGTCATCCCAGCCGCTCGCGCAGGAACGCGATGTCCTCGGCCATCCCCTCGGCGGGCGTCTCCACCACCACCGGGGCGCCGGCCGCCGCGCACACCGCGACCAGCTCGTCCGGGTCGATGGTGCCGTCGGCGATGTTGGCGTGCCGGTCGCGCGCGGAGTTGAACTCGTCGCGGGAGTTGTTCAGGTGCACCAGGTCGATCCGGCCGGTGATCGCCTTCGCCCGGTCCACCACGCCGACCAGGTCCTCCCCGCCGGCGAACGCGTGGCAGGTGTCCAGGCAGAACCCGGCGCCGAACTCGCCGACCGCGTCCCACAGCCGGGCCAGCGCGTCGAACCGCCTGGCCATGGCGTTGTCCCCGCCGGCGGTGTTCTCGATCAGGATGGGCACCGCGAAGCCGCCCTCGTCGGCCTGGCGGGCGAAGAACTTGCGCCAGTTGTCCACCCCGACGGCCGCGTCCTCACCGGCGGTGACGTGCCCGCCGTGCACGATCAGGCCGACCGCGCCGACGGTGGCCGCCGCCTCGGCGTGCTGGGTGACCAGCTTGCGGCTCGGGATCCGGATCCGGTTGTTGGTGGACGCCAGGTTCACCACGTACGGCGAGTGCACGAACACCGTCAGGTCGCTGGCGGCGATCTGTTCGGCCATCGGATGCGCGGGCGGTTTCTTCCAGCCCTGCGGGTCGGCGAGGAAGAACTGCATCGCCTCCGCACCGCAGTCGGCCGCCGAGGCCAGCGGGTTCGCGTCGGACCGAACGTGAGCCCCGATATGCATGACTCCAGAGACTAGTCAGCCCGCCGGCCGGGCTCGGGGCCGGCGTCGGTACGATGTCAAGCAGTGCCACCGGAAATGTCGGTGGCTGATGAGACCCTCCTGCCGCGGAAAGACCGCGGCCGCCACGAGTCCACAGGAGGTGTGTGGTTCTCATGCGTCATTACGAGCTGATGGTCATCCTCGATCCCAGCCTCGACGAACGTACCGTCACCCCGTCTCTGGAGACCTTCCTTCGGGTGGTCACCGGCGACGGCGGCACGGTGGAGAAGGTCGACGTCTGGGGCAAGCGCCGGATGGCCTACGAGATCGCCAAGCACGCCGAGGGCATCTACGCGGTGCTCGACGTCAGGTGCGAGCCGGCGACCGTGGCCGAGCTGGACCGCCAGCTCGGGCTGAACGAGTCGGTGCTGCGTACCAAGGTGATGCGGGTCGAGCCGACCAAGCGGCCGGCACCGGCCAAGGCCACCGGGCCCGCTCCGGCGGCCCCGGCACCCGCCCCGGCCGCCGCTGCCGCCGCGTCGACTCCCGCGCCCACCCCTACCCCGACCCCGACGAGCTGAGGGTGACATGGCAGGCGACACGGTCATCACTGTGATCGGCAACCTGACCGCCGATCCAGAGCTGAGGTTCACCCCGTCCGGCGCGGCGGTCGCCAACTTCACTGTGGCGTCCACCCCGCGCACCTTCGACCGCCAGTCCGGCGAGTGGAAGGACGGCGAGGCGCTGTTCATGCGCTGCAACATCTGGCGCCAGGCGGCGGAGAACGTGGCCGAGACGCTGACCCGGGGCGCCCGGGTGATCGTCTCCGGCCGGCTCAAGCAGCGCTCGTACGAGACGCGCGAGGGCGAGAAGCGCACGGTGGTGGAGCTCGAGGTGGACGAGATCGGTCCCTCGCTGCGTTACGCCACGGCGAAGGTGAACAAGGTCAGCCGCGGCAGCGGTGGCGGCGGGTTCGGCGGAAGCGGCGGTGGTGGCGGTGCCCCCGCCGACGACCCGTGGGGCTCCGCTCCGGTCGCCGGCAGCGGCGGCTCCAGCGACGAACCGCCGTTCTGACCCGCACCCTTCTCGCTCGACCTCGAGAGACCACGTAACAGGAGTTCGTAACACATGGCCAAGCCCGTACTGCGCAAACCGAAGAAGAAGGTCTGCGCGTTCTGCAAGGACAAGGCTCAGCAGATCGACTACAAGGACACCGGCCTGCTGCGCAAGTTCATCTCCGACCGGGGCAAGATCCGCGCCCGCCGGGTCAGTGGCAACTGCCGTCAGCACCAGCGCGATGTCGCCGTCGCGGTGAAGAACGCCCGTGAGGTGGCGCTGCTGCCGTACACCTCGACGGCGCGCTAGGAGTAGACCGTGAAGCTGATCCTTACCGCCGACGTGCCGAACCTCGGTGCGCCCGGTGACATCGTCGAGGTCAGGGACGGCTACGGCCGTAACTACCTGATGCCGCGCGGGATGGCCATCCAGGCCACCCGGGGCGCGGAGAAGCAGGTCGCCCAGATCCGCAAGGGCCGGGAGGTCCGCGCGGTCCGCGACCTCGGCCACGCGCGCGAGGTGGCGGCCACGATCGAGGCGCTCCCGCCGGTCCCGCTGACCGCCCGGGCCGCCGCCGACAGCGGCCGGCTGTTCGGTTCGGTCACCCCGGCCGACGTGGTGAGCGCCGTGCGCGCCGCCGGCGGGCCGGCGCTGGACCGCCGCACCGTGTCGCTGCCCGGTCAGATCAAGGCCGTCGGCCGCCACACGGTGTCCGTCCGGCTGCACCCCGAGGTGAGCGCCGAGTTCGCCCTCGAGGTCAAGGCCGGCTGAGCCGGCCGCTTCTTCGTCGCCTGGCCGGGTCGGGCTCGGCCAGGCGACGCCACAACCTGACGAGGCCGACCAGGCCTCGATGAGAACGGGCCCAATCCTTGCCCGTAACAACACACGCCAGACCGGTGCGCGCGTGACGGATGGTGCCTCATTGACCCACAGTGGTCCGAGGGCACTCCGGTGCGCCACCGGTTATACCCATGTGGTGACTGGCTGTGGATATCTCCGCTCCACGATCTTCATCCGCCTCCCTCCGGTGGGGGTCGAGGGTCTGGGACACGCCCGGGAGAGCGATCTCCAGTGACGCGCCGAGCCGATTTCGACTGACTTGTCCCCAGCAACGATTGCGGCTCTGACCTGCGTAGACATCGCGAGCGCGCCCGTTGCTCCCCAGTTTGTCCACAGTTGTACCCAGGCTTGTGCCCGCGCGGGCCGAGTTGTCCCCAGGCGATCAACAGAACCGTCAACAGAACGTTTTGGAGAGGCCCGACTCGCGCCCTTAGCCTCCGAGCTTCTGTCAGTCGCAGGCAGTAGAAATCTGGCAGGCGATACAAGTCCATGGGGGAGAAAGGGCGGCGTGATGGCGGTACCCGACGAACGGCCGGTGGGACGGCCTCGTCATGTCCGGCCGGCCGACGAGCCGCCGCCGGAGTTCGACCGTCAGCCGCCGCAGGACCTCACCGCCGAGCAGTCCGCGCTGGGCGGCATGCTGCTGAGCAAGGACGCGATCGCCGACGTGGTGGAGGTGCTGCGTCCCGACGACTTCTACCGCCCCGCGCACCAGACCATCTACGACTGCATCCTCGACCTGTACGGCAGGGGCGAGCCGGCCGACCCGGTCACGGTGTCCGCCGAGCTGGAGCGGCGTGGCGACCTCACCCGCCTCGGCGGGGCCCCGTACCTGCACACCCTGATCGCCACCGTCCCCACCGCGGCCAACGCCAGCTACTACGCCGAGATCGTCGCGGAGAAGGCGGTGCTGCGCCGGCTGGTGGAGGCGGGCACCCGGATCGTGCAGCTGGGCTACCACGGCGCGGACGGCGCCGAGGTGGACGAGGTGGTGGACCGGGCACAGGCCGCCATCTACGAGGTCACCGAGCGGCGCACCAGCGAGGACTACATCGCGCTGGAAGAGCTGCTGCAGCCCACCATGGACGAGATCGACGCGATCGCGAGCCGGGGCGGGGTGTCGCTGGGTGTGCCGACCGGGTTCGCCGACCTGGACGCGGTGACCAACGGCCTGCACCCCGGCCAGATGATCGTCGTCGCCGCCCGGCCCGGCCTCGGCAAGTCCACGCTGGGGATGGACTTCGCCAGGTCGTGCTCGGTGCGCCACGGCATGACCAGCGCGTTCTTCTCGCTGGAAATGAGCCGCAGCGAGATCGTGATGCGGCTGCTGTCCGCCGAGGCCCGCATCCGGCTCGCCGACATGCGCTCGGGCCGGATGAGCGACGACGACTGGACGCGGATGGCCAGGCGGATGAGCGAGATCAGCGAGGCGCCGCTGTTCATCGACGACTCGCCGAACCTGACCATGATGGAGATCCGCGCCAAGGCCCGCCGGCTGCGCCAGCGCAACGACCTGAAGCTGCTGGTGGTCGACTACCTGCAGCTGATGACCTCGGGCAAGCGGGTGGAGTCCCGCCAGCAGGAGGTCAGCGAGTTCTCCCGGCACATCAAGCTGCTGGCCAAGGAGCTGGAGGTGCCGGTGGTGGCGATCAGCCAGCTCAACCGCGGCCCCGAGCAGCGCACCGACAAGCGGCCGATGCTCTCGGACCTGCGCGAGTCCGGATCGATCGAGCAGGACGCCGACATGGTGATCCTGCTGCACCGCCCGGACGCGTTCGAGCGCGACGACCCGCGCGCCGGCGAGGCCGACCTGATCCTGGCCAAGCACCGAAACGGCCCGACCAACACGATCACCGTGGCCCACCAGCTGCATTACAGCCGGTTCGCCGACCTCGCCCAGGGCTGAGCGCGCCACCCGTCAGCACAAGGCGCTGGCCGTGTGCACCTCGGTGAGTGCTCGCCGTGCGAGTTCGCCGAACTCCTCGTCGTTGGTCGGGTCGCTCCAGCGCTCGTAGGCGATTTTCCAGGCGAGCGTGCCCAGTTCGGCGGCCACGTGCGCGGTCAGGCCGGGAACGCCGCGGCGGGTGAGCGCGTCGATCATCGACGCGGTGAGGCCGAGTCCCTTCAGCGCCTCGCGTTCTCGCAGTTCCGGGTTGGCGGCGATCACCGCCTGCCGCCGGGCGCCGAACTCACGACGATCGGGTGTGAAGGCTTCCCTTCCGATCACGTCCAGAGCATGAGCCACGGCTTCGAGCGGACCGGCCCCGGCCGGCGCCGCGGCGATCCCGTCGACGAGCAGCCCGGTCATCGTGCCCCCGCCGAAGAGCACCTCCCGCTTGTCAGGGAAATGACGGAAGAAGGTGCTCTTGGTGAGCCCGGCTCGTTCGGCGATCTCGATCACCGTCGTGCTCTCGTAGCCCCGTTCCTCGAACAGCTCCAAGGCGGCGACCGCGAGTCGCTGTGTTGCGTTGGGTTGCCAGCGGGCCACGGGGAAAGTTTACGGCACTTGGTCCCGTCACCCGTGTATGGTGATGGGACCAAGTCTCATCACCTTGGCTTGTGGAGGCTCTCATGAGCCGAGCCGTTCGGAGGAACTGTGATCGTTTTCCTACACGGAGTACCGGAGACGGCCGCGGTCTGGCGCAGGGTGCGGGCCGAGATCGGCGCCGAATCGGTGGCGCTGACCCTGCCGGGGTTCGACGGCTCACGGCCGGACGGGTTCACCTCGACCAAGGACGAGTACGTCGACTGGGTCGCCGACCGGCTCGACCGGTACGACACCGTCGACCTGGTCGGCCACGACTGGGGCGCCGGACTGGTGTACCGGCTGGCGATGACCCGGCCACTGCGCTCATGGGTTGCCGACGTCGGCGGCTTCCTGCACCCCGACTACGTCTGGCACTCCCTCGCGCGGACCTGGCGGACGCCCGGCGACGGCGAGGCGGCGATCGCGGACATGCTCGCCACGGAGCCCCAGGCCTTCGCCGACTCCGCCGCCCGGTGGGGCCTGTCGGGGGATGACGCGCGGGACATGGCCGACGCCTTCACCGAGACGATGGGCACCTCGATCTTGTCGCTGTACCGGTCGGTCACGTCGACCGCGCACGCCGACTGGGGCCCGCTCACCCCGACCGACGCGCCCGGCCTGGTCCTGCACCCGACCGACGACGAGTTCTCCGACGAGACCAAAGCGCGCGAGGTGGCCGCCGCGTTGGGCGCGCGGTTCCAGCTGATCGACGGCGCAGGCCACTTCTGGCCGTACCAGGCGCCGGAGCGGGCCGCCGAGATCCTCGTCAAGTTCTGGTCATCGTTGCGATAGGACGGTCTCACCGAGCGGGATCGGGGACCATCGCGCGCAGCACGCTCTCCCTGAGCAGCGCTCGCCGCCGTTCGTGCAGCTCGGCGGGTTCTTCGGCGGTCGCGGCGTAGACGTTGCTGACCGGTGACCACGCCATCGACATGGCGATGACCAGCGCCATCACGTCGAAAGGGTCGCCCGGCCGCACGGTGCCCTCGGCCTGTGCGGCGGCGATGGCGCGCAGCTTGTGGTCGTCGAGGCGGTCTGCCTCCTCGACGAGGTGGCCGGCCGGGCGCCGCTCCAGGCGTGCCCAGGTGGCCAGCCGGATCAGGTCCGGACGGCGCAGGTACTCGTCGTAGAGGCGGACGGCCCAGTCCGCGAGGTCCGAGGCATCGATCGGGACGACGTTGGTGATCCGCTCCAGGGAGCCGAAGAAGATCGCGTCGAACAGGCCGTCCTTGCTGCCGAAGTAGGCGTAGAGCTGCGCCTTGTTGGTGCGCGCCTCGGCCACGATCCGCTCGATGCGCGCGCCGGCGATGCCGTGCTCGGCGAACTCCCGGGTCGCCACCTCGACGATGCGGGCGCGGGTCGCTGCGCCGCGGGCGGTGAGGGGGTGCTCGACCATGCGCCGAGCTTATATCAACAGAACAGTCGGTTTGTTTGTTACGCTCAAATAAACCGAACAGTCTGTTTGAACGAGGAGGCGGCATGAGGCGCACGGTGGGCTGGCAGGCGGATGGCCCGTCGGCGGCCCTGCGGCGGGTGGCTCTCGAACGGCGGGACCCGCGCCCGGACGACATCGCGGTGCGCGTGGACTACTGCGGGGTCTGCCACACCGACCTGCACTCCGTCCGCGGGGCCGCCGGACCCCTGGTGCCGGGGCACGAGTTCACCGGCGTGGTGACCGAGGTGGGCAGCGACGTCACCGGGTTCGCCGCCGGCGACCCGGTCGCGGTGGGCAACATCGTCGACTCCTGCGGCACGTGCGCCATGTGCCGGGCCGGCCAGGAGAACTTCTGCCACGAGTTCCCGACCTTGACCTACGGCGGCAGCGACCGGCACGACGGCTCGACCACGCTGGGTGCCTTCTCCCGCGAGTACGTGGTCCGAGACAGGTTCGCCCATCCGCTGCCCGCCGCGCTCGACCCCGCCGCGGCGGCCCCCCTGCTGTGCGCCGGGATCACCGTCTGGGAGCCGCTGCGCGCCCTCGGCGTCGGGCCAGGCAGCACCGTCGCCGTGGCCGGGCTGGGTGGCCTCGGACATCTCGCGGTCAAGCTCGCGGTGGCGCTCGGCGCCGACACCACGGTCCTCAGCCGGTCGGCCGCCAAGGCCGACGACGCCCGCCGGCTCGGCGCCCGCGACCTCCTGGTCACCACCGACACCCGGCGGATGGCCGAGGCGCGCGACCGGTTCGACGTCGTCATCGACACCATCTCGGCCCCTCACGACCTCGGCCCGTACCTGCGGCTGACCGCCACGGACGGCACGCTCAGCCACCTCGGCGACCTCGGGCCGGTCACCGTGGAGACCATCGACCTGCTCGTGGGCCGCAAGAAGCTCAGCTCCGCGGGCAGCGGCGGGCGGCCGGCCACCGCCGCCATGCTCGACTTCTGCGCCGAGCACCGGGTCACCGCGGACATCGAGCTGCTCCCCTCCGCGCGCGTCAACGAGGCGTTCGAGCGCCTGCGCCGCAACGATGTCCGCTACCGCTTCGTGCTCGACATGTCCGACCTGGACCGACGCTAGGGCCGGTAGCGAGCCCGGATATGGAACCGTTCGCCCTGCGGACCGAGGATGCTCAGGAACTCCACCGGGCGGGTGTCGGCGTTGCCGAACCAGTGCGGGAGGTGGGTGTCGAACTCCGCGACCTCGCCGGCGCTGAGCACGAGGTCCTGGTCGCCGAGCACCACGCGCAGCCGCCCGTTGAGGACGTACAGCCAGTGGTACCCCTCGTGCGAGCGGGGATCCGGTTCGACGTCGTTCGGGCCGGCCGGGACGATGTGCTTGAACGCCTGCAGCCCGCCGGGCCGACGCGTCAGCGGGACGATCGTCATGCCGTGGCGGGTGAACGGTCGCGGGTACACCCTCGGGTCGCCGCTGGCCGGGGCGCCGACCAGCTCGTCGAGCGGCACCTGGTATGCGCGAGCCAGCGGAAGCAGCAGCTCCAGGCCCGGCCTGCGGTGCCCGGACTCCAGCCGGGACAGCGTGCTGATCGGAATGCCGGTGGTCTCCGACAGCTCGGCCAGGGTGGCTCCGCCCCGGCGTCGCAGCTCGCGCAGCCGTGGGCCGATCGCGGCCAGCACCTCGTCGAACTCTTCGCTCATACACCTCACGGTGCCCAGAATTTGCTGTTTGTGCAAAGAACTTTGTCAGCCGGTCGCGGGGTGGGAGAGGTTCGTGGCGGAGGTGGTCACGGTGACCGGTAGGTACGAGGTGGTGATCGTCGGCGGTGGGCCGGCGGGGTTGAGCGCGGCGCTGATGCTGGGGCGCGCTCGGCGGTCGGTGCTGGTGGTGGACGGTGGGGAGCCGCGCAACGCGCCGGCCGCGCACATGTACGGCTTTCTGTCGAGGGACGGTGTCGCGCCCGGTGAGCTGCTGGAGGCGGGACGGCGGGAGGCGGCCGGTTACGGGGGTGAGGTCATCGGCGGCCGGGCGCGCTCGGCGTCCCGGGACGGCGAGTGGATGACCATCGAGCTTGACACCGGCCGTACCGTGCGGGCGCGGCGGCTGCTGGTCACGAGCGGCATCGTCGACGAGCTGCCGGACGTTCCCGGGCTGGCGCAACGGTGGGGCCGCGATGTGCTGCACTGCCCGTACTGCCACGGCTGGGAGGTTCGCGACAGCCCGATCGGCGTCCTGGCCAGCGGCCCGATGAGCGTGCACCAGACCCTGCTGTTCCGCCAGTGGACCGACCGGCTCACGTTCCTGACCCACACCGGCCCCGTTCCCACCGCCGAGCAGGCCGAGGAGCTGGCCGCGCGCGACATCAGGGTCGTGACCGGCGAGGTGTCCGCGCTGGAGATCGCCGAGGACCGCCTCACCGGGGTCCGGCTGCGCACCGGCGAGCGGGTCGCGCTGCGGGCGCTGGCGGTGGCGCCGCGCGCCGTCCCGCGCGCGGCCGTACTGGGCGCGCTCGGGCTGGAACCCACACCGCACCCGAGCGGGATGGGCGCCTACATCGCCGCCGACCCGACCGGCCGCACGCCGGTACCGGGCGTGTGGGTCGCGGGCAACCTCGCCGATCCCATGGCGAACGTGCTGGCCTCGGCCGCCTCCGGATCGGCCGCCGCCGGAGCGATCAACGCCGACCTCATCGCCGAGGAGACCCGCCGCGCCGTGCTGCGCCGCCGGGACCCGTTCTCGCGCGAGTCGGAGGCGCGGCTCTGCGACCAGGTCATGGGCGCGCGGCGGCACGGGCTCTGACCGCCGATGGACTGGGACGAGATGTACCGGGGCCGCGAGCGGGTCTTCAGCGGCGCGCCCAACGGCGTGCTCGTCGCCGAGGCCTCCGACCTGGCGCCGGGGCAGGCGCTCGACGTGGGGTGCGGCGAGGGCGCCGACGCGATCTGGCTGGCCCGGCGCGGCTGGCGGGTGACGGCGGTCGACCTCTCCCGGACCGCCCTGCAACGCGCCGCCGCGACGGCGGGCCCGGAACTCGCCGGCCGGGTGGCGTGGACCCGCGCCGACCTGACGGTCACGCCGCTGCCGGCCGGCGCGTTCGACCTGGTGTCGATCCAGTACTTCCCGCTGCCGCGCCGGCCGGGCGACGCGGTGCTGCGCCGGCTGCTGGCCGCCGTCGCACCCGGCGGCACCCTGCTGTTCGGCAGCCACGACCCCGCCGACCTGTCCGCGCGCCCCGGCTTCGACCCCGCCGAGTACTACCGCCACGACGAGATCGCCGGGCTGCTCGACGACGACTGGGCGGTCCTGGTCAACGAGACCCGCCCGCGAACCGCGCCGGCCCCCGAGGGCACCCGCCACACCCGCGACACGGTCCTGCGTGCGCAACGCGCCCCGGTGCTCGGGGACAATGGGCACCGTCGAACCGAGGGAAGGTGAAAACGGTGGCCGTCCAACGCGAGCTGCGCCTGGGCGCGCGCACGTTCCCACCGGGGAGCTTCGCCGTGATGGCGATCATCAACCGCACCCCCGACTCGTTCTTCGACAAGGGCGCCGGCTACGCCACGGACCGGGCGCACGAGGCCGTCGACGCGGCGATCGAGGCCGGCGCCGACCTGGTCGACATCGGCGGGGTGAAGGCCGGCTACGGCCAGCCGGTGAGCGAGACCGACGAGATCGCGCGGACGGTGGACTTCATCTCCTCGGTCCGGGCCCGCCACCCCGAGGTCGTGATCAGCATCGACACCTGGCGCTCCGGGGTGGCGCGGCTGGCCTGCGAGGCGGGCGCGGACCTGATCAACGACACCTGGGGCGGCCACGACCCGGGGGTCGCCGAGGTCGCCGCGCGGTACGGCGCCGGGCTGGTGTGCAGCCACGCCGGCGGGGTCAACCCGAGGACCGACCCGCACCGGCTGGCCTATGACGACGTGGTCGCGGACGTGATCAGGACGGTCACCGGGCTGGCCGAGCGGGCCACCTCGGTCGGGGTGCGCCCGGACGGCATCGTCATCGACCCGACCCACGACTTCGGGAAGAACACCGCGCACTCGCTGGCGCTGACCCGGCGGCTGGACGAGCTGGCGGCGACCGGATGGCCGGTGCTGGTCGCGGTGTCCAACAAGGACTTCATCGGCGAGACGCTGGACCGGCCTCCCGGCGAGCGCCAGGAGGGCACGATCGCGGCCCTGGCGTTGTCCGCCGCGCGCGGTGCCCGGGTGTTCCGGGTGCACGACGTGGGTGCCGCCCGCCGCACGCTCGCCGTCGTCTCCGCCGCCGCGAGCTGAGGGTTCGGTGGAACGCGAGGCGCTCATCGACGCCTACCTGGTGCGCGAGCGGGCGACGCCCCGGGTCCGGGTGAACTTCGTGACCAGCATCGACGGGGCGGTCACCCTGGGTGGGCTGTCCAACGACCTGTCCGACCCGGACGACCAGCTGGTGTTTCAGCTGTTGCGGATGATGGCCGACGTCGTCCTGGTGGGCGCCGGGACGCTGCGGCTGGAGAACTACAACCCGCTGACCGTGGGCACCGAGGCGCGGGAGTGGCGGCGCGCGCACGGGCTGCCCGAGCACCCGGTGCTGGCGGTGGTGTCGGGCCGGCTCACCGCGCTGGCCGAGCAGCGGGCGATCGCCGCCGCGCCGGTCCGTCCGATCGTGCTCACCCACGCCGGCTCGCCGGCCGGGCAGCGTGCCGTGCTGGAGTCGATGGCGGACGTCGTGGTGTGCGGTGAGCGCGGCGTCGATGCCGGTCTGCTGGTGGACGCGCTGGTCGCGCGCGGCCTGCCGCAGGTGCTGTGCGAGGGTGGGCCCGAGCTGTTCGGCACGCTCGCCGGGGCCGACCGGGTGGACGAGGTGTGCCTGTCGGTGTCGCCGCTGCTGGCCGGGCCCGGCGCCGGGCGGATCATTGCCGGCTCGCCGTTTTCCCTGGCCACGCGGATGGACCTACGGCATGCGCTCGCCGGGGAGCAGGGCAGCGTCTTCCTCCGCTACGCCCGCGCCGGCCTGGACGGGCGCCAGCTCGACACGAAGTAGCCGACGCCGTAGGGCCACGCCGAGTAGGTCAGCTCGGCGTCCCAGCCCGTGGGCCCGGCCGCCGCCGCCATCACCTGCCAGGCCGCCCGGCCGCCGGCGGACAGCTCGGCGGCCACCGTCGGGTCCAGCCGGGACAGGGTGTCGGTGTCCGCGGTGGCCAGCGCGCGGCTCACCGTGGCGTCGAACACCTCGGCGCGCGGATGCAGGTGCACGGGCGAGTGCTCGGAGTGGCAGGCGGAGCCGTCGCCCATCACCAGCAGCCCGATGCGCTCCTCGCGCGCGGCCAGCTCGCGGCCCAGCCGGGCGCACTCCGCCGGCGTCGCGTCCTCGGCCACCCCGAGCCCCGAGCACCCCAGCCGCGACGCCGCCGCGCTCCGCCGCACCAGCCACCCGCCGACCAGCAGGGACAGCGGCAGCCGGCCGGCCGGTGCGGCACCGTTGCCGCCGCCGAGGACGACCTCCACGTCGTAGTCGCCGTACCGCTCGAACGAACCGCGCGAGCCCGGCGGGTAGGCCCGGTGACCCTCGTCGCCGCCGTTGTCACAGCCCACGACCAGCACCGAGTCCGGCCCGGCGGCCACCAGCCGGTCGACGGCCGCCACGCAGGCCGCGCGCAGGTCGGCGACCTCGGCGCCCGGGGCCACCTGCGGGACCAGCAGCGGCGGATGCGGGCACACCGCCATCGAGACGATCGGCACGTTACCGCCCCACCGCTCGCTCGGGAGTCGACGCCCAGGTGTCCGGCTCGACCGGAACCGGAGGCCACCGCGACGCCGTCCCCGCCAGGTCCTCGCGCCCGGCCGCCCGCAACTGGCCGACCAGCCGCGCCCGCGCCCGCTCCACCGCGCCGACCGCCTCGTCCCGCCGGTCGAACGGGCCGGCCAGCACCCGCACCGCGTCACCGGCGACCCATCCGCCCGCACCCCGCCGGACGTGCGCGCACGCCAGGTCGACCGCGTCCGCGCCCCCGGCCATCCGCGCGACCGCGTCCACCGCTACCACCTCCGCGCCCAGGTCGGCGTCCGGCTCGAGGTAGACCGCGTCCGTCCAGACGAACCGGTACCCGGCGGGGGCGCGCTCGGCCAGCCACTCGAACGCCTCGCGCGCCTTGTCCGCGAGCGCCTCGGCGTTGTCCGGGTCGGCCAGGGTGTGCACGCCGCAGGCGCGGGTGTGCGTCGGCCGCAGCTCGTTCTGCCACAGCCGCACCCGCAGCTCCTCCGCGCCGTTCAGCCGCCGGCCCAGGATCCTGGCCAGCCCGATCACGTCGAAGTGCCCCTCGTCCGGGGTGCGCCGCCGCCCCGGCTGCAGCGGCTCGCCCGGCAGGCTGGCAGCCATCGTCCACTGCCCAACATGCCACCGCGCAACCGGTTCAACGCTCACCTACCCCACGCTACTGTCAGCCGCGTGGAGCGCCGGTCAGGGACCGGTGAACAGTGGGGCGTAGTGGCCGCCGTCGCCTCGGGCGAAGGCGGTGAGCAGCTCGGACGCGTCCGCCCGCTCGGCCTCGTCAGGCTCGCCGCCGTTGGCGACGGTGGAAAGCTCGTTCTCCAGCATCCAGGCCTCGAGCATGATCGCGTAGCCGACCAGCACGTCGGGGCCGCCGGCCTCGGGCAGGGTGGAGCGGGCGATCGCGCCCACCATCTCGCGCAGCGGTGCGCGCCCGGCCGGGTCGCTGGGTACGAATGCCATCTTGACCAGCTCGTTCAGGTCGATGGCCGGCGGTGCGACGAGGGCGAACTCGAAGTCGAGCAGGGCCACCACCCGGCCGTCGTGCCACATCGTGTTCGGCACGCAGAAGTCGCCGTGGTTCAGCACCCTGGGCGCGGCCGGCAGCGCGGCCCAGAACCGGTCCAGGGCACGGTCGAGCCCGTCGACCTGCGCGGCGGTCAGCTCGCCGGCGTCGGCCAGCCGCCGCAGGGTTGCCGACGCGTCGGCGGGGCGGTCCGGGAAGAACGGCGACCGGGCGCGCGCGTGCGGCGCGGCGGCCGCCAGGTCGACCCGGTGGACGTGCCGGACCCTGGTCCACATCTGCTCGACGGCGCGCACCCGCTCGGCCGGCTCCAGCGTCGGCCAGACCTCCTCCAGGTTCGTCCCGGCCACCCGCCGGGACAGCACCCACTCGTGCCCGTCGAGCACCCCGGCGTCGACGATCTCGGGATATCCGACCTGCTCGGGCAGCAGCGCCACCAGCCGCGACTCCCTGAGCAGGTCGGTGTTCCCCGGCCGAGACGACACCCTGACCACCAGCTCGTCGGTCAGCCAGGTTGCGTTGGTCCAGCCCCGGCCGCGCTCGGCGGCGTCCACGTCCACCCCGTGGCCGGCCAGCACCTTCGCCGCCACCCGCCGTGCCCCGTCGTCGATCACTACCGCGAGGCTACCGGCGGGCTCACGGCCGAACGCGCCGGAAGGCCGCCGGTAGCACAATGCGCGCCCAGGCGGGCAGCTCGAGACCGGACAGCTCACGCTCGTGCACCCACCGAAGCTCGTGCACCTCGTCGCGGTCCGGTGTCGGCTCGCCACCGATCACGTCGCAGAGGTAGGCGGCGCAGACGTAGGAGACCCGGTCTCCATTGCGGTAGGTGATCTGGAACTCCGGGCCGCCGAACACCCCGAGCAGCTCCCGGGGCTCGATGCTCAGGCCGGTCTCCTCCCTGGCCTCCCTGCGCACCGCGTCCAGCGGGCGCTCGTTGGGCTCGATCGCCCCGCCCGGGGACACCCACACGCCCTCGTCGTGACGCGCGAGCAGCAGCCGGCCGGATTCGTCGACGATGCACGCGGTCGCCGAGGGCAGCGTGATGAGGTCGTGGCCGATGCGCTCGCGAAGCCGGCGCAGGTGGGCGGACATGGGCACGGGATGCCTCCAAGCCGTCGGTTGCCGAGGAGCGTCGGGGCGGCGGGTTAGCGTCGGCGCCGTGACGACACCTTCGTACCTCGACTCGACCAAGGCCGGCTACGACGCGATGGCCGCCGACTACGCCGAGCACTTCAGGCACGAGCTGCGGGACAGGCCGCTGGACCGCGCCACGCTGGGCGCATTCGCGGAGCTGGTACGGGCCGACAGCGCCGGGCCGGTCGTCGAGGTGGGCAGCGGGCCGGGCGAGGTCACGGCGTTCCTGCACGGGCTCGGGCTGGACATCGCCGGGGTGGATCTTTCGCCGGGGATGGTCGCGGTGGCCCGCCGCGCCCACCCGGGGTTGCGGTTCGAGCAGGGAGTGATGGCCGCGCTGGACGTCGAGGACGGCGCGCTCGGTGGGCTGGTGGCCTGGTACTCCATCATTCATACCCCGCCGGAGCGGCTGGCGGCGGTGTTCGCGGAGTTCAACAGGGTGCTGGCCCCGGGAGGGCACCTGCTGCTCGCGTTCCAGGTCGGTGACGAGCCGCTGCACCTGGACGAGGCGTTCGGCCACCCGGTGGACATGAGCTTCCACCGGTTGAGCCCGGACCGGATCACCGGGCTGTTGGACCGGGCCGGCTTCGCCATGCTGGCCAGGACGGTGCGCGAACCGTCCGGCTGGGAGAAGGTCCCGCAGGCCCACCTGCTGGCCCGCAAGCCGTAGCGTCACGTGGTCTTGGCCGAACGTTGGCTTGCCGGGTGGCGGCGCGGCCGGGATCGTGATGATCATGTCGTTCACCCTGATCTCAGGCCAGTACCGGATAGTCGGCGCCGCCCCGGACGGTGACTCGGTGCGCTTCTACTCGGCCGCGAAGAACGCCTTCCGGCGGGCCGGGTTGAACGTCCGCACCAACCAGGGCGGCGGCGCGCAGCTTCGGCTGGACGGGATCGACGCGCTGGAGACGCACTACACGCCGCAAGCCGGCGGCACCGGTCCGCTGCGCCAGCCCGCCGAGTTCGGTGACGCGGCCGCCGCGCGGCTGCTCGGCGCGCTCGGGTTCGACAAGGTCCGCCGCAATGACCACCAGACGGTGCTCTCGGCCAGCCCGAAGGCCACGCCGGGCCACATACTGACCCGGTTCGCCGACAAGTACGGGCGGTGCGTGTCGTTCGCGTTCGCCGGCGAGCCGCCGTTGGGGGAGAAGGACCTCACGTCCGTGAACCTGACCGCCGAACGGGTCACCACCAGCGCGAACGTCGCCGTGCTCGCGGACGGGCTGGCCTACCCGACGTACTACAGCAAGCTGTTCCCCGACCTGCGCCAGGCGCTGAGCACCGCCGTCGAGTCGGCCCGCGCCGCCGGCTCCGGGCTGTGGCCGTCCGACCGCACCACCGCCGGTTTCACGGTGGCCGGCCTGGACACCCTCACCGATCAGGTTGTGATCATGCCCAAGCTGTTCCGCCGGCTGGTGGACTACCTCGCGCTCAACGACGGCGACTCGTCGCTGGCCGGGCTGCCGGAGTTCCTGGAGAGCCAGCAGGACCGGCTGGTGGTGCTCCCCGAGGGCCGTTTCACCGGGTTCGACAACGTGATCGAGGTGGACGGGCAGGACGTGCGGCTGCTTTACCCGCCGGAGGACCTGGTCTTCGTCGAGAAGTGACGGGGTCAGCGCCTCGATTTACGGGGGTACCAGAGGGTCACGGTGGCCAGGGTGGCGCGGCCGCGCAGCACGAATGGGATCGGCGTGCCCGGTTCGGGGTCGCGCCCGCCGCCGGGCAGCAGCCGCCGCAGCCGGTGCCGGTGCCGCTCGGCCTCCGCCCGGTGGCGCACCGAGCCGGCGACCAGCTCCAGCCCGTCGGTGTCCACCTCGGCGTCCGCCGGCAGCACCACCCGGGTCGAGCTCATGCTCGCGGTGACCTCGATGACCACCTCCGGCACCCGGATCACCGCCTCGGTGAAGTCCAGCGTGGTGCGCTGGCCGAGGCCGAGGATGCGGACCAGCTCGGGCGCGGTCCACTGGCCGGAGCGCTGCACCTGGCCGAAGGCCACGTCCAGCTCCAGCGGCACCAGCTCCGGGGGCGGGCCGCCGGGCAGGTCGGCGAGCACGGCGAGCAGCTCGGGGCGGGTGCGCGCGGCCCACGCGGTCTCGGCCCGGTCGCTGAACTCGACGGGCGTGATCCGGCCCTCCTCCATGGCGGTGGCCAGCGCGGCGACGGTGCGCTCGCGGTCCAGGTCGGACGCCCGGGCCTCGGTGGGATCGATCTCGCCGGACACGCGGTTACGTTAGCCGCCCGCGCCCACGCCCGGAGCAAGAACCTGTATCAGTTCCCCAGGTGTTCGGTGATCAGCTTGTTCGCCTCGTCGGCGCGCTCGATGGTGAGCAGGTGCGCGGCGTCGAGCACCTCCAGCCGGGCGTCGGGGATGCCGGCCGCGATCACGTCGGCGTGCGGGTCCTTGGGGGTGGACGGGTCCGCCGCGCCGGCGATCATCAGCGTGGGCGCCTGGATCGCGCCGAGCCGGTGCACGTGGTCCCAGTCCCGCAGCGCCTGGCAGCAGGCCAGGTAACCGGCGTCCGGGGTGTCGCGGACCATCGCCTCGGCCCACGCCGCCTTGTCCGGGTGCGCGGCCGCGTACGCGGGGGTGAACCAGCGGGTGGCCGTCGCCTCGGCGATCGACTCGGTGCCGCCGGCGGCCACCGTGGCGATCCGCTCCGGCCACGGCGACGGCTCGCCGAACCGAGCGGTGGTCGCGCACAGCACCAGCCGGTCGATCCGCCGGGGCTCCTCGGAGGCGAGGTACATGCCGACCATGCCGCCCAGCGACAGCCCGAGGAAGCTGACCCGCTCCAGCTCCAGGCGGTCCATGAGCGCGAGCGCGTCGCCGGCCAGGTCGGCGACCGTGTACGGGCCGGCGGGCACCGGCGACTCGCCGTGGCCCCGGTGGTCCACCCTGATCACCCGCCAGTTCGGCGTCAACGCGGGTAATTGCGGGCGCCACATCTCCAGCGTGCTGCCCAGCGAACCGAGCAGCAGCAGCGGCGGGCCGTCGGGCCGGCCGTCCTCGACGTGGTGCAGCGTGACCGGTTCGCGGTCGCCCATCATGTCGTCATTCCCCCACGGTCCGCAGTGAGCGCAGGATCTCCAGTTCGCGCGCGGTCGGCGCCGGGGTCTCGACCAGAGGTTCGGCGGCGAGCGCGAGCGGCCAGCCGGTCTCGGCCCTGACCTGTTCGACGTCCACCCCGGGGTGCAGGCCGGTCAGGGTCAGCTCGCGCGTCTCCGGATCGGGCTCCAGCACGCCCAGGTCGGTGATCACCCTGGTCGGGCCGGCGCCGGTCACGCCCAGCCGCTCGCGGTCGCCGGGGCCGCTGCCGTAGCCCACCGACGTCATGAAGTCCACCGTGTCGACGAACGCCCGCAGCCGATGCCGCATCACGATCAGCACATGGCCGCAGGACGCCGCGATCTCCGGCGCGCCGCCGGATCCGGGCAGCCGCACCTTCGGCTCGTCGTAGTCGCCGATCACTGTGGTGTTGATGTTGCCGAACCTGTCCAGCTGGGCGCCGGACAGGAAGCCGACGCTGATCCGCCCCGGCTGCAGCCAGTAGTTGAACACCTCGGGGACGCTGACCACCGTCAGCGCGGACTCGGCCAGCACGCCGTCGCCGATGGACAGCGGCAGCAGCTCGGGGCGGGTGTCCAGGGTGCCCGACTCGTAGATCAGCACGATGTTCGGCGCGTGCAGCCGCCGGGCCAGGTTGGCCGCCGTGGACGGCAGCCCGATGCCCACGAAGCACACGTCGCCGTCGCTCAGCGCGCGGGCGGCGGCCACCGTCATCATCTCGTCGGCGGTGTAGCTCACGGGGAGACCAACTCCTTCAGCCACGCCGAGAACTTCTCCCGGTCCCGGCTCACCGCGTCCCAGGCCCGGTATGCCGCGTTGTCCCGTTCGTAGTAGCCGTGCGCGTAGGACGGCTTCGCCCCGCCAGGGGCCAGCGCCACCGCGTCGATGACCCAGGACGGCAGCAGCACCGCGCCAGGCACCGGGTCCAGGGTGTCGACGATCTCCTCCACGGTGACCAGCGAGTGCTTCGCCGCCAGCACCGCCTCCTTCTGCACCCCGGTGATGCCCCACAGCTGGACGTTGCCGGCGCGGTCGGCGCGCTGCGCGTGCACGATCGCCAGGTCCGGGTTGAGGGCGGCCACGGCGGCCAGCCGCTCGCCGGTGAACGGGCAGGTCACGGTGCTGATGGTGTCGGTGTGCGCGGGCAGGTCGGTGCCGGCGTAGCCGCGCAGCACGCCGAACGGCAGCCCGGACGCCCCGGCCTGGTACCTGTTGGCCATCCCGGCGTGGCTGTGCTCCTCGATCTCCAGCGGCTCCGGCCAGCCGTGCGCGAGCGCGTCGCGCATCCTGTGCAGCGAGCCGACGCCCGGGTTGCCGCCCCAGGAGAACACCAGCTTGGACGCGCAGCCCGCGCCGATCATCCGGTCGTAGATCAGGTCGGGGGTCATCCGGATCAACGTCAGCCCGCGCCGGCGCTGCCGGATGATCTCGTGGCCGGCGGCGAACGGGATCAGATGGGTGAAGCCTTCGAGCGCGACCGAGTCGCCGTCGTGCACCAACTGCTCGACCGCCTCGGTCAGCGTCATGATCTCGGCCATCCGGCTCCGTCCCGCTCGTAGGCCTGCACGTCCCTGACAGTTGAACGCGCATGACCGTCTCGGCCGAACGTTAGCCGTCGCCGCGTGGCCCCGCCAACGGGCCGTCCGGTGATCGGACGCTACCGGGCGCGCTTCGGCGTCAGGCCGAGGACGACCGCCGCCGAGGCGGCGACCAACAGCGCGATCATGGTGATCATGCTGCCGGTGATGGCCGCCGGGTAGCCGCCGGCCAGCCCGGCGAAGAACACGGCGCCGAGCACCGCGACACCGAGCGCGCCGCCGAACTGCTGGACGGTGCTCAGGATGCCCGAGGCGGAGCCGGCGTGCCGAGGTGGCACCGCCGCGAGATAGAGCGTGACCAGCGGCGGAATGCACAGGTTGATCCCGGCGCCGAGCAGCACCAGCCCGGGCACCAGCGCCCACGCGCCCACCCTCGGCGCGCCGCCGGCGGCGACCAGCACGGCCAGCGCGCCCAGCACGGCCGCCGCGCACCCGGTGAGCACCACCCGGCGGCCGTAGCGGACGGTGAGCCGGCCGATGAACGGCGCCACCGGCAGGGCGCCGGCCGGGAACGCGACGGTGACCAGCCCGGCGGCCAGCGGCGAGTAGCCCTGCCCGTCCTGCAGCCACAGCGCGAACACCAGCAGGAACCCGCTGAAGCCGGAGAACGCCAGCAGCATCACGGCCAGCCCGGTGGCGACCGGCCGCAGCCGCAGCAGCTCGACGGGCAACAGCGCGCCCGGCCGCCCGCGCTCGGCCAGCGCCAGCCCGACCACCGCGCCGAGCCCCACCACCAGGCACCCGGCGCACCACGCCGGCCAGCCGTAGCGCTGGCCCTCCAGCAGCGGGAACACGATCGCGACCAACCCCACGGTGAGCACCGCGGCGGCCACCGGGCGCGGGCGGGCGGCGCCGCCGGCCCGGCTCTCCGGGATCAGCCACGCGCCGAGCCCGACCAGCACGAACACGGCGGGCACGGTGACCAGGAAGATCGTGCGCCAGCCCAGGCCGCCGAGGTCCGCGGTGACCAGCACACCGCCCAGCGCGAGCCCGCCGGCCTGCGCGAACGAGGAGATGATGCCGAACACGCCGAACACGGTGGCCCGCTCCCTGCCGTGAAAGATGGTGTACATGATGCTCATCACCTGCGGGGTGAGCGCGGCGGCGGCCAGGCCCTGAGCGGCGCGCGCCGCGATCAGCTCGCCAGGGCCGTGCGCGAGGCCGCACCACGCGCTGGCCAGGCCGAAGGCGGCGAGCCCGACCAGGAACACCCGCTTGCGGCCCCACAGGTCGCCGAGGCGCGCCGCCGTGATCAGCGCGACGGCGAACGCCAGCAGGTAGCCGGCGGAGATCCACTCCAGGTCGGTGGGGCCGGCGCCGAGGCCGCGCTGGATCGCGGGCAGCGCGACGTTGACGATCGTCACGCTCAGCAGGTCCAGCGCGAAGGCCAGGATCAGTACAACCATCGCCGCCCACCTGCGCGAGTACGGCGCCTCCGGCTCGGTCTCGGTCATGGCGTCTTCGGTCGTCACGGCGCTGCGCCCCCGGTGAGAAGTAAGGTCGTGATGAACGACAGAGTCGTGCCGACGGCTATGTCGTGTGAGCGATTCTGTCGTACAAACGACTAAGTCGTCGTCGCGACACATTACGGACGGAGGTCGTCGGTGGCAAGCGAATCGACGGAGCGGTGCTGCCTGCTGCGCACCATCGGTGCGGCCACCCGCCGGCACGCGGCCGCGGCCATGCGGTTCGACCACGAGGTGGGCGCGAAGGCGGGCCTGACGCTGAGCAGCTGCGAGGCGCAGTTCGTCAACCTGCTGCGGCTGCACGGCCCGCTCAGCCCCGGCCAGCTCGGTCGGCTCGCCGGGTACACCTCGTCCGGCACCATCACCGGCGTCCTCGACCGGCTGGAACGGGCCGGTTACGTCAGCCGCACCCGCAGCACCACGGACCGGCGCAAGGTGAGCGTGTCGCTCAACCAGGACTGGCTGGAGGACGAGGACGCGCCGCGCGCGCGGCGCCTGGCCGACGTGGTCACCGGCTTCACCGACGACCAGCTCGCCACCGTCGCCGAGTTCCTGACCAGGCTCGCCGACGCCGAGGCCAGGGCCGACACGCGCCTGGCCGCCGGATAGGCGTCACCGGGGCCAGAGTTCTTCCATGCTGGTGGCCAGGCTCCGGATGGCCGGGTCGCCGTGCAGCCGGAGCCTGGCCATCGCCAGCTCGTACGCCTCGTTGTCGGCTCGCCTGCCGATCACCCAGACGACCACGACGTCGCCGTTCGGCCGTACCTGGTAGACGATCCGGACGGATCGGTTGCCGACGACCAGCTTGCGGAAGTTCGTCAGGTTGGTGGTGGACCGGCGGCCCAGCGGCTGGCCGCGCTTCTCCGGCTCCGTCTCGAGCTTGACCAGTCCTTTCGCCGCGAGCCGCCGGGTGGCGCCGTCCAGGTCCAGGAAGTCCTCGCGGGCCTCCTCGGTCAGGATGACCCTGGCCACGGGTCAGGCCTCGTCGGTGAGCTCGTCCCGATCGATGCCCGCCTCGGCGAGCACGTCGTCAAGGGCGTACCGACGACCGGAGTCGGCGGCCGTGCGGACCAGCGCGATGCTGAGCAACCGCAGGTCGTCCTCCAGCTCGTCGAGGCGCCGCAGCCGGTCCATGGTGGGGATGTCGACGATGGCGGCCACCGGCTTGTTGTTGCGGACCAGCACCTGCGGCCGGCCGTGCTCGGCGTCGGAGGCGAGCTTGGACACGCCCCGGTTGCTGGCGTCGGTGACGCTGATCAGGTCGCCGGTGTCGACGTTCATGCCGGGCCTCCGCTCTCCACGCGCCATATGGGCCGAATTCTACCTAGATAGCACGCTGCGACGCTAGTGCGCGGCTACTGACTCGCGGAGCACCTGTGACCAGCGGGAGATGATCTGGCGGCGGCGGGGGGTGTCGTCGGCGAGCAGGTTGGCCAGGCCGAGGCCCCTGGCCAGGTCGAGGGTGGCCTGCACCAGCTCGCGCACGCCCGGGTGCGACTCGTCGATGCCCAGCAGCTCGACGGCCACCCGGTGCGCCTCCCGGCCGACCCTGGCCTGCAGCGGCAGCACGACGGCGCGCAGCGACTCGTCGGTGGACGCGGCCACCCACAGGTGCAGCGCGGCGCGGAACGTCGGGCCGGTGTAGAGCTCCAGCAGCAGGTCCACCACCGGTTCGATCCGGGGCGGGCCGGGCGGCAGGTCGGCGGCGCGGGCGCGCAGGTGGCGGACCTGTTCCTCGCCGAGGTGGATGACCGCGGCGGTGACCAGGTCCTCCCTGGTGGGGAAGTGGTGTTGGGCGGCGCCCCTGGACACCCCGGCGCGCTCGGCGATCACGGACACCGTCGCGCCGGTCCAGCCCCGTTCGGACAGGCAGCTCACGGCGGCGTCCAGCAGGCCCCGGCGGGTGGTCCGGCTGCGTGCCTGTTGCGGCTGGCGCACGGTGGTCATGAGGCTGTCATTGCTCCGAGGGGACCACCGCGAGGACGGTGCCCACGTCGACCTGCTGGCCGGGCTCGACGGGCAGCTCGCTGACCACGCCGTCGGCCGGCGCGCTGATCTGGTGCTCCATCTTCATCGCCTCCAGCCACAGCACCGGCTGGCCGGCGGTCACCCGATCGCCCTCGGACACCGCGATGCGCAGCACGGTGCCCGGCATCGGCGCCACCAGCGAGCCGCTGGCCAGCGCGGACTCCGGGTCGCGGAACCTCGGCACCGGCGTCAGCGCCACCGGGCCGAGCGCGGAGTCGACGTGGACCAGCCCGGGGTAGCGACCCACCGCGAACTCCCGGCGCAGCCCGCCGACGTCGAGCACCACCCGGTCCGGGGCCGAGGACACCAGCCCGACGCCGTCGTACCCGGCCGCCCGCAGCCCGTCCCTGGCCAGCCGGTAGCTCACCTCGATCTCGTCACCGTCCGGGCCGAGGTACCGCTTGCGCTGTGGCACCGCCGGCACGTTCCGCCAGCCGCTGGGCAGCCGCGCGCCGGACCGGTTCGCGTTCGCCTCGGCGTCGGCCAGCGCGGCCACCAGCGCGGCCAGCCGGACGGCGTCCGCGTTCGCCAGCGGGGCGGCGAGGGTATCCAGCCCGTGCCTGTCGAAGAACGCGGTGTCCGTCTCCCCGGCCAGGAACGCGGGGTGGCGCAGCACGTTGACCAGCAGGTCGCGGTTGGTGACCAAGCCGTGGATCCGGGCGCGGGCGAGCGCGGAGGCGAGCGTGCGCGCGGCACCCGCCCGGCTCGGCGCCCACGCGATCACCTTGGCCAACATCGGGTCGTAGTGCACGCCCACGACCGACCCGGACTCCACGCCGCTGTCCACCCGCACCCGTGAGTGGTTAGCGTTGTCATAGCAACGCTTACCACTCACGGGTAGGTCGAACCGGTGCAGAAGGCCGCTTTGGGGTTGCCAGTCGCGGGCGGGGTCCTCGGCGTAGAGGCGGGCCTCGATGGCGTGGCCGTCGAACGGCGGCGGACCGTCGGGGGGTAGCGGTGTGCGCTCGGCGACGGACAGTTGGAGGGCGACCAGGTCGAGGCCGGTGACGAGTTCGGTGACGGGGTGCTCGACCTGTAGGCGGGTGTTCATCTCCAGGAAGTAGAACTCGCCGGTCGCGGTGGCGAGGAACTCCACGGTGCCGGCGCCGATGTAGTCCACGGCGGAAGCGGCCGCGCGCGCGGCGTCGCACAGTCGTGTCCGCATCTCGTCGGTGACCAGCGGGGACGGCGCCTCCTCCAGCACCTTCTGGTGGCGGCGCTGGATCGAGCACTCGCGTTCGCCGAGCGCCCAGACGGTGCCGTGCGCGTCGGCCAGCACCTGCACCTCGATGTGCCGTCCGGCCTCCAGGTACCGCTCGCAGAACACGCCTGCGTCGCCGAACGCCGAGCCCGCCTCGGCCGCCGCGCCGTCCACCGCCGCGCGCAGGTCGGCCAGCGAGCGGACGATCCGCATGCCCCGCCCGCCACCGCCGGCCGACGCCTTGACCAGCACCGGCAGGTCCGCCTCCGTGACGGTGTTAAGGGAAAGCTCGGGGAGCACCGGCACCCCGGCGGCCGCCATCAGCCGCTTGGCCTCGACCTTCGAGCCCATCGCCTCGATCGCGGCGGCCGGCGGGCCCACCCAGGTGAGGCCGCCGTCGGTCACGGCGCGCGCGAACTCGGCGTTCTCGGACAGGAAGCCGTAGCCGGGGTGCACGGCGTCCGCCCCGGCCTCGACGGCCGCCTTGACCAGCAGGTCCGCCCGCAGGTACGTCTCGGCGGGCGCGTTGCCCGGCAGCCGGACGGCGGCGTCGGCCTCGGTGACGTGCGGGGCGTCGGTGTCCGCGTCGGAGTACACCGCCACGGTGCCGATGCCCAGCTCGCGGCAGGTGCGGAAGACCCGGCGGGCGATCTCGCCCCGGTTGGCCACCAGCAGGTTCTGGATCACGAACGCCTCACATCCGGAAGACGCCGAAGCCGTCGGCGCCCTTGACGGCCGTGTTGTGCACCACGGAAAGGCACAGGCCGAGCACGGTTCGGGTGTCGCGGGGGTCGATGATGCCGTCGTCGTAGACCATCCCGGACAGGAACATGGGCAGCGACTCCGCCTCGATCTTGCCCTCGACCATGGCGCGCATCGCGGCGTCGTCCTCCTCGCTGTACTCCGCGCCGCGCGACTGCGCCGCCGCCCTGGCCACGATCGACAGCACCCCGGCCAACTGCGCGGGGCCCATCACCGCCGACTTCGCGCTCGGCCAGGCGAACAGGAACCTCGGGTCGTAGGCCCGCCCGCACATGCCGTAGTGCCCGGCCCCGTACGAGGCGCCCATCAGCACCGACAGGTGCGGCACCGTCGAGTTGGACACCGCGTTGATCATCATCGCGCCGTGCTTGATGATCCCGCCGCGCTCGTACTCCTTGCCGACCATGTAGCCGGTGGTGTTGTGCAGGAACAGCAGCGGGGTGTCCGTCTGGTTGGCCAGCTGGATGAACTGGGCGGCCTTCTGCGACTCCTCGCTGAACAGCACGCCGCGCGCGTTGGCCAGGATGCCGATCGGGTAGCCGTGCAGCTGCGCCCAGCCGGTGACCAGCGAGGACCCGTACAGCGGCTTGAACTCGTCGAAGTCCGAGCCGTCCACGATCCGGGCGATCACCTCGCGCGGGTCGAACGGCACTTTCAGGTCCGTCGGGACGATGCCGAGCAGGTCCTCGGGGTCGAACAGCGGCTCGGCGTAGTCCGGCTTGGGTGACGGGCCGTGCTTGCGCCAGTTCAGCCGCTTGATGATGGAGCGGCCCAGCCGGATCGCGTCCTCCTCGTCGGCGGCCAGGTAGTCGGCGAGGCCGGACGAGCGGGCGTGCATCTCCGCGCCGCCCAGCTCCTCGTCGTCGGCCTCCTCGCCGGTGGCCATCTTGACCAGCGGCGGGCCGCCCAGGAACACCTTGGCGCGGCCGGCCACCATGACCACGTAGTCGGACATGCCGGGCAGGTACGCCCCGCCGGCCGTGGAGTTGCCGAACACCAGCGCGATCGTCGGGACCTTGCGGGCGGACGAGCGGGTCAGGTTGCGGAAGGTGCGCCCGCCGGGGATGAAGATGTCCTTCTGGGTGGGCAGGTCGGCGCCGCCGGACTCCACCAGGTTGATCACCGGCAGCCGGTTCTCCTGGGCGATCTGCGCGGCGCGGTGGCCCTTGCGCAGCGAGGACGGGTTGCTCGCGCCGCCCTTGACGGTGGGGTCGTTGGCGACGATCAGGCACTCCACGCCCTCGACCACGCCGATGCCGGTGACCACGCTGGCGCCCACCGCGAAGTCGGTGCCCCAGGCGGCCAGCGGGGACAGCTCCAGGAACGGGCTGTCCTCGTCCAGCAGCAGCTCGATGCGTTCGCGGGCGAGCAGCTTGCCCCGCTTGCGGTGCCGGGTGACGTACTTCTCGCCGCCGCCGGCGACGGCCTTGGCGTGCTCGGCGTCGATCTCGGCCAGCTTGGTGAGCATGTCGTCGCGGTTGGTCGCGAACTCGTCGCTGGACGGGTCGACGTGGGTGTGCAGGGTGGTCACAACAGCGCCTCCGGGATGTCCGCCACCCGCGAGCGCAGCCACTCGCCGAGTGCCTTGGCCTGTGGGTCGAACCTGTGAGCCGAGGCGACTCCGGCGCCGAGCAGGCCGTGTATGACGAAGTTGACGGCGCGCAGGTTGGGTAGCGGGTGCGCTTCGACGTGCAGCGGGGCGGTCTCGGGGAGCAGGCGTTTCAGCGTCTCGGGGGTGAGTGCATGCGCGAGCCAGCGGTATGCCTCGTCGGTGCGCGCCCAGACGCCGAGGTTGGCGTCCCCGCCCTTGTCCCCGGAGCGCGCGCCGAGCACGGTGCCCAGCGGGAGGCGTTGCGTCGGGCCGTCGGCCAGCGGTGGCGGGAGTTCTGGTTGGTCTACAGCCGCTGGCGCGCTGGTGTTGGCTGACGGTGGGATGGTCGTCCGGGCGCCGTCGGGGAGTACGGCGATGTGCTGCACCGTCTCGGCCGGCACGAACGCGGCGGTGTACACCCCGTACGGCGAGGCGTCCGAGGGCGGCGCGGTGACGTGGAAACCCGGGTAGCTGGCCAGGGCCAGCTCGATCGCCGCCGAGCTGAACGCCCGGCCGGCGACCTTCGAGTCGGGGTCCTTCACCGCGCAGTGCAGGAGCGCGCTGGCCGCTTCCTGGGTGTCGGTGTCCGGGTGGTCGGTGCGGGCGAGCGTCCAGCGGACCTCGGACGGCCGCTTGCCCAGGCCGGCTTCCAGCTGCTGTTTGACCAGGTCGGCCTTGGCCTCGATGTCCAGGCCGGTGAGCACGAACGTCGTCTCGTTGCGGAAGCCACCGAGCGTGTTCAGGCAGACCTTCAGGTCGGGCGGCGGCGCCTCGCCGCGCACGCCGGAGATCCGGACCCGGTCCGGGCCGTCCTGGCTCAGGGTGATGCTGTCGAACCGGGTGGTCACGTCCGGGCCGGCGTAGCGGGCGCCGGCGATCTCGTACAGCAGCTGAGCGGTGACGGTCTCGGTGGTGACCGCGCCGCCGGTGCCGGGGTGCTTGGTGATCACGCTCTGCCCGGACGCGTCGATCTCCGCGATCGGGAAACCCGGGGTGGCGATGTCGTGCTCGGTGAAGAACGAGTAGTTGCCGCCGGTGGCCTGGGCCCCGCACTCCAGCACGTGCCCGGCCACCACCGCCCCGGCCAGCGCGTCGTAGTCCTCGGCGCCCCAGCCGAAATGCGCGGACGCCGGCCCGACCACCAGCGAGGCGTCCGTGACCCGCCCGGTGACCACCACGTCCGCGCCCGCCTTCAGGCACTCCGCGATGCCCCACGCGCCCAGGTAGGCGTTCGCCGTCAACGGCTCGCCCAGGCCCAGCTCGCCCGTCCGTCCGCTGAGATCATCGCCTTCGACATGGGCGATACGCGCCGGTACGCCGAGCCGTGCCGTGAGCTCGCGCAGCGCGTCCGCCAGGCCGGCCGGGTTCAGCCCGCCCGCGTTGGCGACGATCTTCACTCCGTTGTCCACCGCCAAGGCGAGGTTTTCCTCGAGCTGGCGCAGGAAGGTGCGGGCGTAGCCGCGCGCGGGGTCCTTGAGCCGGTCGCGGCCCAGGATGAGCATGGTCAGCTCGGCCAGGTAGTCGCCGGTCAGCACGTCCAGCGGGCCGCCGGTGAGCATCTCCCGCACGGCGGAGAACCGGTCCCCGTAGAACCCGGATGCGTTCCCGATGCGCAGCGTCACGCCTACGGACCCTGCCAGCGTGGGGGGAAACAATCAAGCGTGCGTGCTTGTTTTCGTCGGACGCAACCGGGGGCGGGCTCCGGGCGTCAACCAGGTCGTGGTGACCAGGCGCACGGCGCTGCTCGGGGCCGGCGCGCTCGCCGCGCTCGGGATCGGGGCCGGGGTCGGGGTCGCGGAGCTGGCGCCGGTCCGGCGGGCGCTCGGCCTGGTCGGGCCGGACGGCGCGGTGCCCGAGGTTGCGGCGGTGCCCACCCGCACCGACAGGTTCGCCTCGGCCGCGCGCGGGCGCGACGTGACGATGGTGACCATGCGGCCGGCGCCCAGCCTGCCGGTCTGCCTGCTGCTGTACGGGCGGCACAGCGACGCGCGGGGGATGGTCGAGCTGGGGCTGCCGAGCTTCCTGGCCGCGTGCGACCGGGACGGCGTGCTTCCGTTCACGGTCGTGGCGCTGGACGGCGGCGACAGCTACTGGGTGGCCCGCACCCCGGCCGACGACCCGAGGGCGATGCTCCGGGCAGAGCTGCCCGACTGGCTGGCCGGGCTCGGGCTGGCCGCCCCGCGCGCGGTGCTCGGGATCTCCATGGGCGGGTTCGGCGCGCTGGCCTACGTCGGCACCCGGATGCCCACCGCCGTGCTCAGCCCGGCGGTGTTCGAAGACTGGCGGGACGCGCGCGGGCTCGACGCGTTCGCCGACGAACGGCAGTGGGCGCGCCACGAGCCGCTGCGCCACCTCGACGCGCTGCCCGCCGGGCACCTGCTCGGGGTGTGGTGCGGGCGGGAGGACCCGTTCTGTCCGGCGGCGCGTTCGCTGGCGGCGGGCGCCCGCGCCGAGGTCGCCGAGTTCGATCACGGGGCGCATACCGTCGGGTACTGGCGGCGGGTGCTGCCCGCCGCGTTGCGGTTCGTCGGGCGGCGCCTCGACGGCTGAGCTAGGGTCCGGTCTTTCGCCACGGGTGCCCCGCAATGACCCGGCCCGGTGATACCTGGCACGAACGAGGTACTGAGGGTGTCTGACTCGTCACGTCCGCGAGCCGCGCACCCACGCCTGCTGCCAGGCTTGTTTACTTCCGACACAGTGACATCCCTCGGGGGAGATACGAGTGACAGCCACCCCAACCGCCACCGCACGCCCGGCCGTCCAGAGCGGCGAGATACGGCTCGGTGACGCGGTCCAGGTGACCCGGCTCGGTTACGGCGCCATGCAGCTCACCGGCCCCGGGGTGTGGGGGCCGCCGGCCGACCACGACAACGCGATCCGGGTGCTGCGCAGGGCCGTGGAGCTGGGCGTCAACCTGATCGACACCGCCGACGCCTACGGCCCGTACGTCAACGAGGAGCTGATCCGCGAAGCGCTGCACCCCTACGACGGCCTCGTCATCGCGACCAAGGCCGGCAAGCTGCGCACCGGGCCCGGCGAGTGGCCCGCCTGCGGCCGGCCCGAGTACCTGCGTCAGCAGGCCGAGATGAGCCTGCGCCGGCTCGGGGTGGAGCGGATCGACCTGTTCCAGCTGCACGCCGTGGACCCGGCCGTGCCCGCCGCCGACCAGTTCGGCACGCTCGCCGACCTGCGCTCGGAGGGGAAGGTCGGGCTGGTCGGGCTGTCGAACGTGACCGCCGAGCAGCTCGCGGACGCCACCGCCATCGTCGACGTGGCCACCGTCCAGAACCGCTACAACCTCACCGACCGCTCCTCCGACGAGGTGCTGCGCATGTGCACCGAGCGCGGCATCGGCTTCATCCCGTGGCGCCCGATCTCGTCCGGCGAGCTGGCCAAGCCCGGCGGGGTCGTCCACGACATCGCCCAGGGCCTGGACGTCACCTCCGCGCAGGTGGCGCTGGCCTGGCTGCTGCAGCGTTCGTCGATCATGCTGCCCATCCCGGGCACGGCGTCGCTGTCGCACCTGGAGGAGAACGTCGCCGCCGCCGGGCTCAAGCTCGACCTCGGCACCGTGGCCACCCTCGACGACGTCGCCTGACACCCGTGAGTGGCTAGGGCCGCTCTGGCGGCCCTAGCCACTCACGGGTCAGTCCTGCCGGCGGCCGCGTTTGAGGCCGCTGCTCGCGGCGGCGCCGACCCGGACCAGGCGGCGGCGCTGGCGCGGTTCGATCGGGCCCGCCTTGGCGTGCCTTGGGTCCAGCGGGTTGATCTCGGCGGGGTTCGGCTCGGCCGGGGTGACCAGGGAGCGGACGCCGGCCGAGATCACCGCGACCAGTGGCACGGCGAGCAGCGCGCCGGCGATGCCGGAGATCACTACGCCGCCGGCCACCGCGAGCACCACGGCCAGCGGGTGCAGCTGCACCGCCCTGCCGAGCAGGATCGGCTGCAGCACGTGGCTCTCCAGCTGCATCACCGCGATCACCACGCCGAGCACGATCAGCGCCGTGAACGGCCCGTTGGCCACCAGCGCGATCAGCACCGCGACCGACCCGGACAGCACGGCCCCGACCACCGGCACGAACGCGCCAAGGAACACCAGCGCGGCCAGCGGCACCACCAGCGGCACCCGCATGACCCACAGCCCGATCCCGATGCCCACCGCGTCGACCACCGCGACCACCACCGTGGCCCTGGTGTAGCCGACCAGGGAGGCGAACGCGCGCTGCCCGGCGATGTCCGCCCGGCGCCGCTGCGCCACCGGGAAGGCGAGCAGCAGGAAACCCCAGACGCGCTTGCCGTCGTACAGGAAGAAGATCAGGACGAACAGCACGAGGGCCAGCCCGGAGGCCATCTCGCCGACGGTCGCCGCCGTGGACAGCGCCCCCGAGGTGATCGCGTCGGTATTCGCGGTGAGCGAGCGCTGCAGCTCGCCGGGCAGGTCGTCCAGCCGCTCCGGGGGCAGCCGCAGCGGCGGGCCGGAGAGCAACGGCTTGATGTTCAGCTCGAAGCTCTGGATCAGCCTGGTGCGCAGGTCGGGCAGGCCGGCGATGAACGCGTTGATCACGAACGAGAGCACCAGGCTGAGCAGCGCGATGCCGCCGATCAGGACCAGTCCGGTGGCCAGCCCTCGCGGCAGCCGCAGGTGCTGCGTCGTCGTCCCGACCAGCGGCGCGAGCAGGGCGGCCAGCAGCAGCGCGATGGCCGCCGGGATCACCACCACCCGCAGCTGGATCACCAGGAAGATCACCACGCCGAGCGCGGCCGCGATCACCAGGAACCGGGCGCACAGCTCGGAGACCACCCGCAGCGGGCCGGCCGCGACCGCGGCGGGCCTTGCGTCCGGTGCTGCTTGCGGTGCGCCAGTGAGCGTGGAGGGCGGTGCGTCCGACGGTACGGATGTGGGTGAGCTCGCCTGGCGGGTCGGGGTGGGTTCGGTCGTCCGTCGCGCGGGCTGCTGCTGGTTGTCGGGCGGCTCGGCGCCGTCGGTGCTCACGGGTCCGAGGGTAGTGCGGCGGCGGCCGTGGTGACCGGTTGGCGGGCGCGTGTGCACCGTTTGTGACCTGCCGTGGGCGGCTTCTCCGGCGGGCCGCGCGGGCCGTCGTCGGCGGTCGTGTTCGGGCCGCTCGGACCGGTCCTGCCGGGTTGCATTGGTGCACTGTGAGTTTCGGTTACCGTCCGTGGTTGGCGGTGCGCGGGCTTGCCCCGTTCCGGCCGTGCGCGGAGCCGAGGTCGCCCGGTCGTTGCGGCCCCGTTCGATCACCGGGGAGCCGGCGGCGGCCGGTTACGGTGGGCACATCCCGGCCGGCCGCTGATCGGTTACCGGCCGCCGGCTGCCCCCGCCCACCGGGTGAGTAGCTCGGTCGTGGCGACGGGCCTGATCTTGGCCCCGATGACGGCCCGGGATGTGGTCTGAGTGCCCGAACGACCGTAAAAGGGCCACTCTATCGGGGGGTCATTCGTTTGTTTGGTTGGGATGCCGGTAACCGCCGCAACTTCCGCCCGTGACGCCCGTTGTCGCTGAACAGAACCCCTAGTTGGCGCCGGTGCCGGGAACGGCACCGGTCGGTCCCCCTTGCCCTTGACAAGATCGCGTCGGAAGGTAAGCGCCCAGGTGTACGAGCCGGTCATCGACCCCAACAGCCTCAATGCCGAGGACTCCGAGCTCACCCCGATTTTCCACGCGTTGGTCAGCCATGCTGCCGATCCGGTGGAGCACTTCCGTAGAGACCCCCTCGACGCCCCGATGCCCGCACCGGTGCCCGCACAGCCCGCGCGGCCTCGGTTGCGGTCGGTCCCGACGGTGTGCGCCGATCCCGGGGCACCGGCCACCGTGCCGGCGATGTGGCCGAACCCGGTCCAGCCCCGCCCGGCGCCGCACCGCTCCGGTCCCCACGAGCTACGGGGGATCACCGAACTTCGGGGTGCCCGCGGCGGTCGGCACCGGGCGTCGCGATCGGTGGGTCGCGGCCAGTTTCCCCGGTAGGTAAGGGCCCAGCTCGACCTACCGGGTGAGCGGCGAGATGTGATATCGGCACGCCGCATGTCACGGATCGTCATCGAATTGTGTTGCCTCCTTCACTCGGGTGAGCCCATCACTCGTCCGGATGCCCCGCGTTGAACCGGACGGGGACATATGAAGGAGGACCGGATGGATGCCAGGGCTAGGCACACCTGGGGGAGGCATGGCTTCGCGGCCGCGGCCGTGACCGGGGGCATGATCGGGATAAGCGGTGCCGGCGCGGCGGGGGTGGCCGTGCCGACGCGGCCGGCCGGCGTGGGTGCCAGCTCCGCGCGCTACGGGGTGCCGGACTCTCCCGCGGTGGCCGACTCCTCGGAGTTCCAGCTGGCCGAGATCGCCGAGCAGCAGCCCGAGCCCGGGCGGCCGGAGTCGCAGTCGGCCGGTGAGGGCGAGCGCCGGGGGTCCGGCGAGCGCGGGCCGGCCGAGGGTGGCTTCCGCGCCCCGGACGCCGACATGTTCCGTGCGCCCGAGGGTCCGGGAACTGGCGGGTTCGCCGTTCCCTCCGGCCTGTCCGGTGGGCACCCGTCGGCGCCTGGCGAGCAGGGCGGACCGGATCGCGCGCGGTACGGGGCAGACGCCGCTCCTCGGCACGCCTCCCCGGACCGCGCGGCCCCCGACCACGTCCCCGGCGGGTTCTCGTCCGACTACCCAGGCCAGTCCGTGAACGGACAGTCCGGTCCGGGGCAGCAGGGTCCGAACCAGACAAGGAACCAGGCGCCCACGAGCCAGGCGCCCGCGAACAACGCCCCCGCGAACCAGGCGCCGGTGCACCAGCCGGGGCAGAGCCAGCCCGGGCAGAGCCAGCCGGGCATGAGCCAGCCCGGCCCGGTCAACCAGCCGGCGCCGGGACAGCCGGGGATCAACCAGCCCGGCCCGAGTCACGGCCCGGCCAACCAGCCGGGGTCGGGCCAGCCCGACATGGGCCAGCCGGGGCCGAGCCACACCCCGATGAACCTGCCGGGGCCGGGTCAGCCGGGTCTGAACCAGGGTTCGGCCGGCCAGCCTGGGCAGAGCCAGCCCGACATGAGCCAGCCCGGCCCCAACCACGGCCCGATGAACCAGCCGGGCATGAACCAGCTCGGCGTCACCCGGGCACGCCCGGTGCAGCCGGGTGGTTCGGCCGAGCGCACCATCGGGCTGACCGACGGCGACCGGGCTCCGGCGCAGGCAGGCCCGGACCGCACGGTGTCGCTGGCCGGGGTGGAGCGGACCGAGGCGCTGACGCCCGGACGGTCCAACGGGCTGGCCGGCAACGGGTCGGACGGGTTCCTCGCCGGCAACGCCGCGGCATTGGCCTCCGCGCCAGCCAACCTCATGAGCAACGACTCGACGATCGGCGCCCTGGGTCCGGCCGAGGGGAGCCTGGGCACCGGGTTCGGGGCCTACGGAGGGGCAACGGCGCAGCCCGAGGCGAACCGTCCGGTCAGCCGGCACGCCCGCCCGGAGCCCGCCGAGCTGTTCGCCGAGAACCCGGCCGGCGCCGAGTCGTCCACCGTCGCCGTCCCGCCCGCGGCGCGGCCGCCCGCCCCACCGCAAGCGGGCGGCCGCCACTCCGGACCGCGCGGCGACCAGGCCCCGCAGTCGGCGCCGGGCCGACCCGGTGCCCCGGTCCAGCCCGCCGGCCCCGGGCAGCCGTCCGGGCCGGGACGTTCCATCGGCCAGGGCCAGGGCGGCCGTGGGCCTCGGCGGATGCGGCCGGTCGGCCAGGCGATGCCGCCGGCCCCGTCGCAGCCGGCCGGGCCCGCCCAGCCGCAGGGTCAGGGCCAGGCTCGGCCGGTCGGCCAGATGAACCCGGGTGGACCCGCGCAGGCGCCGATGCCGGGGCAGGTCCCCGCGTTCGGCCAGCCGGGCGGCCCCGGGCAGAACCAGCCGCACGGTCAGGCGCACCACGGTGGCCAGGCCCAGCCGCACGGCCACCAGGGCGGCCAGCCGCACAACCAGGGCGGTCGGCAGGCTCAGCAGTCCCCGCAGGGCCTGCCGGGTGGTCCGGCGGGCCAGGTGGTCGACGTGGACGCGGAGACCTCGGCGCTGGGTAGCCTGGACAGCAGCGGGCTGTTCGGCTCGCTCTCGTCCCAGCCTCGGTAACGGCACGACGCGGCAGCGGAATCGGCGCGGCGGATCCGGGTCGGGCCGCTAGGCTCGCCCCGCATGTGGACGAACTGGTCGGGCGGGCAGCGTTGCGGTCCCGCCGCCACCGTCCGCCCGCTCGACGAGGCGGGAGTGCGGGCGGCCGTGCGGCGGGCCGCCGGTAACCGGCAGCGGGTACGGCCGGTCGGTGCCGGGCATTCGTTCAGCCCGCTGGCGGTGACCACCGACGTGGCGCTCGACCTGTCGGCGCTGACCGGCGTGGTCTCGGTGACCGGGCGGCGCGCGCGGGTGCGGGCCGGCACCACGCTGGCCGAGCTGAACGCGGCGCTGGCCGAGCGCGGCCTGGCCGTGGCCGGCCTCGTCGACCTGGACACCCCGACCGTGGCCGGCGCCGTGGCCACCGGCACGCACGGCAGCACACCGCGAACGGGGTCGTTGTCCGCGCAGGTCACCGGGATGCGCATGATCGACGGCACCGGCGCCGCCGTCGAGGTCCCGGACGCCGAGCTGGACGCCGCCCGCACCGGCCTCGGCGCGCTCGGCGTGGTCACCGAGGTGGAGCTCGAGGTGATGCCGGCGCTGGTGCTGCGGGCGTCGCAGGCCCGGATGCCGCTGGACGAGGCGCTCGCCGCCGACTACCTGGACGCGCACCGCTGGGCGGAGTTCTCCGTGTTCCCCTACGCCCAGGACGCGCTCGCGCGGTGGGCCGACGAGGCGGACGAGGAGCCCGACCCGCCCTCGGCGGTGCGCACGTTCGTGGAGCGGCGGGTGGTACGGGCGGCGGCCGTGGGCGGCGGGGTTGCGCTGGGGCGGTCCGTGCCCAGGCTGGTCCCGACGATCAACCGGGTGGCCACCGCGCTCACCGGCACCGGCTCGGTCACCGACCTGGCGCACCGGGTCCTGGTCGCGCGCCCGGTGGTTCGCTGGGAGGAAGGCGAATGGGCGCTGCCCCGGGAGGCGCTGGCCGACGGCGTCCGCGAACTGCTCGCCGCGATCAGCGACCGCGAGCTGGACGTGGGCTTCCCGCTGGAGGTGCGCGTCGGCCCTGCCGAGACCGGTTGGCTGCACCCGGCGTACGGCCGCGCCACCGGCTGGGTGGCCGTGCACGCCGCCACCGGCACCGATCCGGAGCCGCTGCTCTCGCTCGCGGCCGATGTGCTCGGAGCGCACGCCGGCCGCCCGCACTGGGGCAAGCGCCACCCGTGGACGAACCGCGAGGTGGCCGAGGCCTACCCGAAGCTGGCCGACTTCCGCACCATCCGTGACCACCGTGACCCCGCCCGAGTCTTCACCAACTCCCACCTCGACTCCGTACTGGACGGTTAGCCGCCGCACACCTCGTTGGTCCGTCGCATACTCCGCACCATGTGCGACGCCCCAACGAGGTATGCGACGCGCGAGGATCACGAGAGGGCCTCGCGGACGCGGGCGGCCACGTCACCGGGGGTTTGGCCGGGGAGCACGAGGCGGCCGTACTTGAGGCGGCCGTCGAACTCGCCGGCCACCTTGTGCTCGCGCCAGCCGAAGTCGGCCCGACCCAGTAGCCGCCCATCCCGGTCCCGTACCTCCCACTGCGGGTCGGGCGTGGGGAGTCCGCAACGGGCGATCCCCACCCGACTGCGCGACTCGCCGACGCTCTCGGACCGTCCGTCCGCGAAGCCGACCACGCGTCGAGCCCTCGGCCCGCCACGACGCCCGGTCAGCCGACCGCACGCCTCCTCGAGCTCGTTTCGGCTGGTCAGGCCCGAAGCCAGTGCGGCGTCGGCCACCACGACTGCCTCCTCGAACGGTGCGCTTCGAGCGATGTCGACGACGGTCCGCGCCACCGTCGTGACCGATATCCCGTCCTCGACGGTGATCGCATCCGGTTCCAACGGGGTCACGTGGATGTGCACCCGGCGGCCGCCGGAGCTCCGATTGCGGGTGGCGTGCCCCCGGCGCAGGGACGTTCTCCAGGTCGGCAGCCCGTGCAGGACCGCGGCGGAGACATGGCTGATGACCGCATCCGGACCGAGCTCCCATGCGGCCGCCCGCACCGCCAGCACATGCCTGCGGTGAGCCTCCTTCGGCCAGTGCCCCTCCAGGTAGGCGCCCCGACGAACCGGGGTGAACGAGCCGTCCCTGATCCGCCTGCGTACACCTCGTTGGTCCGTCGCATACCCCGCACCCTGTGCGGCACCCCAACGAGGTGTGCGGCGCCGGCTAGGGGTGGCGGAGGCGGGTGGCTACGGCTCGGGCGGAGGACTGGACGGATGCGCGGTCCACCTGGGTGGGTTCGCCGGCGGCCAGGACCTGTGAGCCGGCCACCCAGACGTCGCGGACCAGCCGGCCACCGCCCGCCCAGACCAGGTTGGAGAGCAGGCCGGCGTCGTCGTCCAGGTCGAGGAACGCCGGGTCGTCCGTGCTCACGTGCACCACGTCGGCCCAGCGGCCGGGTTCCAAGGAACCCAGGTCAGGCCGGCCGATCGCGGCGGCGCCGTGGCGGGTGGCCAGCAGGAGCAGGTCGGCGGCGGTCAGGTCGGCGGCGTCCCCGCTGGCCAGGCGTGCGAGCCGGCCGGCCAGGCGGGCGGTCGACCACAGGTCGAGGTCGTCGGAGGATGCCGGGCCGTCGGTGCCCAGGGCGAGGGGTACGGACGCCGACCGGAGCGCACCAACCGGGGCGGTGCCGGCGGCGAGCTTGGCGTTCGAGCCGGGGCAGTGGGCGACCGCGACGCCGTGCCGGGCCAGCAGCGCGATGTCCTCGGCGTCCAGGTGCACGGCGTGCGCGGCGAGCAGCCGGTCGGCGCGGCCGAGCACGCCCAGCTCGTGCAGCATCCGGGGCACCGAGCCGTACCTCGCGCGCTGGGCGGCGTCCTCGTCGGCGGTCTCGGCCAGGTGCAGGTGCACCAGCGCGCCCCGCTCGGCGGCCGCGTCCGCCACCGCCGGAAGCGCCTCGGCGGGCAGCGTGTACGCCGCGTGCGGGCCGTAGCCCAGCTCGACCCGCTCGCCCGGCCCGTACCGCAGCCCGTCCGAGTCGATCCGCGCGGACACCTCGTCGAGCATCTGCCGCCAGGTGCCCAGCCGGTCCCACCCGGGCGCGTCGATGATCCCGGGGGTGAGCACCACCCGGCTGCCGGCGGCCAGCACCGCCTCGGCCACCGCGTCGGTGTAGAAGTACATCTCCACGCTGGTGGTGACCCCGGCGCGGAGCAGCTCCACGCAGCCGAGCAGCATGCCGGCCCGCACGTCCGGCGCGGCCAGCCGAGCCTCCGCCGGCCACATCACCTCGCGCAGCCAGCGCATCAGCGGCAGGTCACCGCCCATGCCGCGCAGCACCGTCATCGGGGTGTGGCAGTGCGCGTTGACCAACCCGGGCAGCAGCAGCCCGTCCAGCCGGCGCACGCTCGCCCCCGGCGCGTCCGGGGCGTCGACGGCAGGACCGCACCAGGCGATACGCCCGTCGCCGTCGATGTCCAGCACGCCGTCGCGCAGCACCGAACAGCCCGGGTCGCACGGCAGCAGCAGCGGCGCCGTCAACCGGGTGACAACCGTCAACGCTTCTCCAGCAGCGAGCGCAGCGAGCGGAACGGCGGCAGCCAGGCGCCCTTGTCGGGCAGCGAGTCGAGGGTCATCCGGGGCAGCGGCTCGCGGAACACGCCGTCGATGTCCTCCAGGTCGCAGAAGTCGATCACGTCCGACTCCTGCGCGAACGAGGCGTACTCCCGGAAGCCGATCACGGTGACGCCGATGCCGCCGCGCACCAGGGCCTCCAGCGGCAGCCGGAACGCCCGCCCGTCGCCGGACGCGACCACCACCCTGGTCAGCTCGCCCTCGCGGCGGCGCAGCTCGATGTGTTCGAGCATGTCCGCGTCGATGTCGCTGTCCTCGGTGATCTTCGGCTTGGCGAACACCGCGAACCCGACGTTGCGCAGCGCCTCCACCCAGGGCCTGACCACCTCGGTGCTGCCCGGCGTGACGTTGGTGAACACGCACGCCTCGGCCTCGCCGTCGCCGGCCAGGTTGAGCAGCCAGCGGCCGACCGCGTCGAACCGAGGGCGGAACGCCGACGTGGGCCGCGCGCCGAGCAGCGAGCCGAGGCTCATGTCCATGTTCGGCGCGTCCCAGACCAGCAGGGCTCGGCCCGCCTTCGGCGCCGGGGCCTCGAGGTCGGTCATGACCTGACCTTAGTTGCACGAGTGGACGGCAGACTGTGCGACATGACGGCGGATCTGGAAGCGGAGTCGCTGGCCCGTCGAGTGGCCGATGCGATGCGCGGAGCGGACGCGGCGACCACCGGGGCCGGAGTGGAGCTGGTGGAGGTCGGCCCGGGGCGGGCGCTGGCCCGGCTGGTGGTGGAGCGCAGGCACGTCAACGGGCACGGGCTGTGCCACGGTGGGTACCTGTTCCTGCTCGCGGACGCGGCGTTCGCCTACGCCTGCAACAGCTACGGCACCCCGACGGTCGCGGCCGGCGCGGAGATCACGTTCCTGCGTCCGGGCAAGCTGGGCGACGAGCTGCGGGCCGAGGCGCGGGTGCGCGCGGCGGCCGGCCGGACCGGGGTCTACGACGTCACGATCCGGGTGGGGGACGCCGTGGTCGCGGAGTTCCGGGGGCACAGCCGCGAGGTGCCGTCCATGCCTCAGCCGCCCGGGGTCTAAACCCTTCGATAGAGCAGGTCGCGGACCTCGCGGCCCTCGGCGCGGGCGCGTCGCTCGAACTTGGTGAGCGGCCGCCAGTCCGGCCGGGGCACCGTGCCGCCCCGCAGCGTCGGCTCGGCGTCGCACACCGCGCGCATCTGGTCGGCGTAGTGCGTCCAGTCGGTGGCCAGGTGCAGGACGCCGTCCGGCGCGAGTCGGGAGGCGGCCAGCGCCACGAACTCAGGTTGGATCAGCCGCCGCTTGTGGTGCCGGCGCTTCGGCCAGGGGTCGGGGAAGTACACCCGGATCCCGGCCAGCGTGTCCGGCCCGATCCGATCGCGCAGCACCGGGACGACGTCGGCGCGCAGCAGCCGAAGGTTGGTCAGCCCGAACTCGGCGATGCGCATCAGCAGCTGGGCCAGGCCGGGGCGGTACACCTCGACGGCCAGGTGGTTGGTCTCGGGCGCGGCGGCGGCCATCGCGGCGGTGGACTCGCCGGTGCCGGGGCCGATCTCCAGCACGACCGGGGCCGTCCGCCCGAACCAGCCGTCCAGGTCCAGCGGCCCGGGCGCGTCGGGGCTCATCAGGTCCAGCCCGTACTCCGGCCACCAGCGTTCCCAGGCGTGCCGCTGCCCCTCGGTCATCCGCCCGCCCCGGTGGACGAAGCTGACCACACCGCTCGCCTGGATCACGGACCGGCACCTTACCGCCGCGTTCGGGTAGTTCTACGGATCCGTCCCGCCCGCTGGCGCGCCACCCTCGAGGACATGACCAGTAGCGAGCCCGAGCGTGTTGCCCGGCTGGCGGCCGAGCTGGCCGAGCTGGGCCGTCGGCTGGACTGGGCGCGGCACGAGCTGCTGTCGCTGCCGATCGCCCAGCCCCCTCCCCCTCCTCCAACTCCTCCCGTCCTGGCCCCACCACCACCGCCGGCGCCGGTCTATCCGGCGTACGTGCCGCCTGCCGGGTTGACACCGCCCGCAGACGCGCAGGCTCGCGGCGGCCGGCTGATCGCCTGGGTCGGCGGGTCGATCACATTGCTCGGGGTGGTGATGTTCCTGGCGCTGGCGGCCAGCCGGGGCTGGTTCGGCGTCCCGGCGCGGCTGGTGGCCGGCGGGGTGCTCGGGCTCGCGCTGGTCGGGGTCGGGCTGTGGCTGTACCGCCGTCCGGGCGGGCGGACCGGCGCGCTCGCGCTGGCCGCCACCGGCATCGCCGCGCTGTACCTGGACGTGGGTACCGCCACCGCCCGCTACCACTACCTGCCCAACCCGGCGGGGCTCGCGGTGGGGCTGGTGATCGCCGCGGCCGGGCTCGCGCTGGCCGACCGGTGGCGGGCGCAACCGCTGGCCGCCGGTGCGGTGATCGGCGTGGGTGCGCTGATGCCCGTGCTCACCGAAGGCGACTGGCCGCTGCTGGTGGCGCTGGTGCTCGCCCCGCAGCTGGCCGCCGCCCCGGTTGTGTGGCGCCGGGGCTGGAGCGCGCTGGCCGTGGTCGCGGCGTTGTTCCCGGTGCTGTACGGGGCGGTCGCGGTGTTCGCCGTGGCCCTGTCCGAGTCCGCCGACCGCGGGCCCACCCTGGCGGCGGTGATCGCCGTGTTCGTGGTGGGCGCGGTCCTCGCGGTGCCGAGCCGATCCGCCACCGCCGCCGTGTTCTCGCCTCACGCGCCGGCGGGGCTGGATGAGCGCTCTTCGCGGGGTTGCGTCAGTCCCGGTGCGGGTCGCGCCGTACGCTTCGTCGCCGCCCCGGTCCCGGCGCTGGCCATGGCCACCGACTACGGCGGCTGGCGGGGCGCGCTGCTGGCCGGCCTGGTCGGCGCGGTGGCGCTGGCGGTGGCGTTCGTCCCCGTGCTGGCCGAACGACTCGACGGCCCGGGCTGGCTGACCGGCGTGCACCCGGCGGTACGCGTGAGCGCGGGCGCCGCCGCCGGCGTGGCGATCTTCGAGGCCACCGTGCTCGCGCTCGGCGGCGCGGCGCTGACCGGCGTGCTGCTCGGCCAGGCGCTGGTGCTGGTCGTGGTTGCCGCCGCCACCGGCCGGCGCGGCCCGCTGCTCGCCGGCGCCGGCTACGGCCTGGTCGGGCTCGGGCTGGCGGCGTTCCAGGACGCCCCGGTGCGCGCACTCGCGCTGTTCCCCGCCGAGCCGTACCTGCACCGAGGCGAGCCCGACCACCGCGCCCTGCTGACCGGGCTCGCGCTGTCCGTACTGGTCCTGGCGCTGGCCACCGCAACGATGCTCGCCGCCGCGCGACTGCGGCTGGCCACGGCGGACGCAGAGTCGGCATGGCTGTGGGCGCCGGTCGGCGCGATCGGCCTGTACGGCGCGACCGGCACTGTGGTCACCGCCGCGCTCCTGGTGGTGCCCGCCCAGCCCGGGTTCGTCGCCGGGCACGCCCTGGTCACGATCTCCTGGACGCTGGTCGCGCTGATACTTCTGGCCAGGGGCATCGAGCGGCGCGCGCTTCGGGTCGCCGGCCTGGTGCTGATGGCCGTCTCGGTGGCCAAGCTGCTGCTGTTCGACCTGGTCGCGCTGGACGGCCTGGCCAGGGTGGCCGCCTTCGTGGGCGCCGGGCTGCTGATCCTCGCGGCCGGCAGCCACTACGCCCGGCTGGTCGCACGTTCGCAACAGTGAACAACAAAACCCGAACCCGCCCCGCCGCCGCTACGCCTCGCCGATCATGTCCGCCATGCCCCCCAACGACGTGGCGCGGCGGCACCGGCAGGCCGTAGCGGCGGCCATGCGCCGGCACAGCGACGAACTCAAAGCTCGCCGGGAAGAACTGCGCGCCGAACCGTCCCGGGCGCGCACCGACCTGGCGCGGCTCCGACTAACCGTCTCGACCGAAACGGCAGACGCCCTGCGCCGGCTGCGTGACGACGCCACGGCCTACCTGGACGCGGCGGACCGCCCGGCCAGGGCCGTGTTCCCCGAGCTGTTCACCGCCGCGACCATCGAGCTGACCGTCCGACTACGCGCCAGGCTGACCGACCTCGGACTTCCCGGCCCCGACCGGATCCGGACGGTTCGCCCGCTCGTGATCAACAGTGGCCGCCGCGCCACCGTGGAGGACAGGCTGACGCTGCTGGTAGGCGCGTCCGGCGGGATCGGTCTCGGCCGCCTGCTGCTGGCGCTGATGCCAGGAGACGGCGGGATCATCGCGGTATCCCTCGCCGTGGGCGTCGGCGTCGCGGCGGCCGGGTGGCTGGCCCGCACCCGCCGGGCGGTCGCCGAGCGAACCCGGCTGCGCCGGTGGGCCTCCGAGACGCTCGCCGACCTTCGCGCCGGCTTCGAGGCGACCCTCTCCGAACGGCTGCTGGAAGCGGAAGGCCGCCTGAACCGCGAGCTGCGCGCGCGCCAGGCCGAGCTGGACGCGGCCCTGTGCGAACATCAACTTGTAGCCCGCCGGCTGGCTGCCCAGACGCCAGCAGGTAGGTTCGGAAACCGTGGTTGACGACCGGATCGACCCCGAGTTCAGAGCCCTACCCTTGGACACGCTGGCCGACGCCGCGCTGGGCAGGGCCGCCGAGCTGGGCGTGAGCCACGCCGACCTGCGGGTGGAGCGCATCCTCAGCCAACGCCTGGCGCTGCGCGACGGCAGGGTCTCCTCCGCCCAGGACGCCGTGACGCTGGGGCTCGCGGTCCGGGTCATCGTGGACGGCACCTGGGGCTTCGCCTCCACCGTCGAGCTGACCCCCGAAGCGGCCGCCGCCACCGCCGCCCGCGCCGTGGACGTCGCCCGCACCCTGCGCGCGGTGAACACCGAGCCGGTGGCGCGCGCCGACGAACCGGTCCACGCCGACGTGAGCTGGGTCTCCGAGTACGAGATCGACCCGTTCACCGTGCCCGGCAAGGACAAGATCGCGGTGCTCGCCGACTGGTCCGAGCGCCTGCTCGCCGCCGACGGTGTCGACCACGTGGACGCCTCCTGCCCGCAGGTCAAGGAGAACAAGTTCTACGCCGACCTGGCCGGCACCCGCACCCTGCAGCAGCGCATCCGCCTGGAGCCGCGATTCACCGCGACCGCCGTGGACCGCGCCGCCGGCCAGTTCGAGACCATGCGCACGCTCGCCCCACCGGCGGGACGAGGCTGGGAGTACGCGCTGGGCACCGGCTGGGACTTCGACGCCGAACTCGCGCTGGTGCCCGAGCTGCTGGCCGAGAAGATGAAGGCCCCGTCCGTGGACCCCGGCCGCTACGACCTGGTCATCGACCCCACGAACCTGTGGCTGGTCATCCACGAGTCCGTCGGCCACGCCACCGAGTACGACCGCGCGATCGGCTACGAGGCCGCCTACGCCGGCACCAGCTTCGCCACCCCCGACCAGCTCGGAACCCTGCGCTACGGCTCCGAGCACATGCACGTCACCGGCGACCGCACGGTCCCGCACGGCCTGGCCACGATCGGCTACGACGACGACGGCGTCGCCACCACCCAGTGGGACCTCGTCAAGGACGGCGTGCTGGTCGGCTACCAGCTGGACCGCACGTTCGCGCCCCGCCTCGGCCTGGACCGCTCCAACGGCTGCGCGTTCGCCGACTCACCGCACCACGTGCCGATCCAGCGGATGGCCAACGTCTCGCTCCAACCCGACCCGAACCGGGACACCACCCTGGACGAGCTGATCGGCGGCGTCGAGCGGGGCATCTACATCGCCGGCGACAAGTCCTGGTCGATCGACATGCAGCGCTACAACTTCCAGTTCACCGGCCAGCGGTTCTTCCGCATCGAGAACGGCAAGCTCGCCGGCCAGCTGCGCGACGTGGCCTACCAGGCCACCACCACCGACTTCTGGCGCTCGCTGCGCGCGGTCGGCGGCCGCTCCAGCTGGCTGCTCAACGGCGCGCTGAACTGCGGCAAGGCCCAGCCCGGACAGATCGCCGCCGTCAGCCACGGCTGCCCGCCGGGGTTGTTCGAGCAGGTCAACGTGCTGAACACGGCGCGGGAGGCTGGTCGCTCATGAGGGCGCAAGAACTGGTCGAGCGGGCGCTCGCGGTCGGTTCACCGGGCAAGGACGTCGTCGGCCGGGTGGTCCTGGTCACCGAGTACAGCTCGGCCGTGCTGCGCTGGGCGAACAGCACGATGACCACGAACGGGCACAGCACCGCGCTGGGCTGGTCGGTGATCTCCCTGGTCAGGCTGGACGGTGGCACGGCGGCCGGCGTGGTCAGCTCGTCCGCCCAGGTCGGCGGCGTGGACGAGATCGAGCAGATGGTTCGCGCCAGCGAGGCCGCCGCCGTCCAGGCCGGCCCCGCCAGGGACGTGGCGGACCTGCCCGAGCCCCATTCAACGGCCGGGGACACGGGCTGGGACGACCCGGCCGGCGAGACCTCCATCGGCGTGTACAAACGGCTGGCCGAACAGCTCGCCGAGGCCTTCGCGCGCGGCCGGGGCGCGACCAACGACGACAAGCGGATCCTCTACGGGTTCGCCGAGCACGAGGTGGCCACCACCTGGCTGGGCACGTCCACCGGGGTCCGCCGCCGCTGGACCCAGCCGACCGGTTCCGTCGAGCTGAACGCCAAGACCGCCGACCTGTCCCGGTCCGCCTGGGCCGGCCGCTCGGTGCCCACCACCGCCGACTACGCCGAGCTCGACCTGCTCGCGATGGACGCCGACCTCGCCACCCGCCTGGCCTGGGGCCGCCGCCGGATCGACCTCCCGGCCGGGCGCTACGAGACGATCCTGTCGCCGTCCGCGATCGCCGACCTGATGACGTACATGTGCTGGGACATGGCGGGCCGCCCCGCGCAGGAGGGCCGCAGCGCGTTCTCCGCCCCCGCCGGCTCGGACCGCCCGACCCGGGTCGGCGAGCGCCTCAGCCCGCTCCCGCTGGCCCTGACCAGCGACCCGAACGCCGGCGACGGCCTGGCCACCGCCCCGTTCCTGGCCACCGCGCACTCCGGCGACGAGGTCTCGGTGTTCGACAACGGCGCCGCGCTCGCCCGGGTGGACTGGATCGCGGACGGCGTCATCAACGCGCTGGCCTACCCGCGCGCGGCCGCCGCCGAGTTCGGCACCGAGTTCGCCGCGCCCGGCGACAACCTCCTGCTCACCGCCGGCGACCGGGGCACCGCGAGCCAGTCCGCACTCGTCGCGGGCACCGACCGAGGCCTGCTGCTGACCTGCCTGTGGTACATCCGGATGGTCGACCCGGCCACCCTGCTCCTCACCGGCCTGACCAGGGACGGCGTCTACCTGGTCGAGGGCGGCGAGGTGGTCGGCGAGGTCAACAACTTCCGGTTCAACGAGTCGCCGCTGGACCTGCTGCGCCGCGCCGGCGAGGTCGGGGCGGCCGAGCGCACCCTGCCGAGGGAGTTCAAAGACTGGTTCACCCGCACCGTGATGCCGCCGGTACGGGTGCCGGACTTCAACATGTCCTCGGTCAGCCAGGCGAGCTAGCCGGCCTGATGAGCGGCCCGGGTGAACCGCCCGGCCAGCCGGTTGTCCACCGCGAACGCGCCGGGGCCTGCCCACAGCAGGTAGACCATGAACCCGAACAGCACGATCGTGACGGGCAACGCGACCAGGAACAACAGCGCGTTGACGATGCTGGCGCCGATCATCACGATGCTCAGCCCCAGCGCGGCCAGCCGGGTGCCGAGGCCGGCGAGCAGCATCAGCCCGCCGACGAACTCCAGAAGCCCGAGCAGCAATATCGTCACAAACGAGCTGGGGATCCCCATGGAGCCGAATGCCTCGGCGAAGAAGGCGGGGCCGGATAGCTTCATGAATCCGGTAGCGACGAATGTCAGGCCGGCCAGCACACGAAACGCTGTTGCAATGAATGCCCGGCCGCCGGTCATCCGATTACGGAAGAACTCGGTGGTGAGTGTGTCCATGCGCGTACATTACTGAAACTTCACACCGCCGAGGGTGACGGTTTGATCTCGGGAAATCGGTGTCCAGCTCGGGCGTTTGTTACGTCGATGTAACGACTTCGGAGGCTCGTCCGACGGTCGGACGGGGCTCGTTCACCCGGGCGTGGCGTGATCGACTAGAGTGGGAAAGCACACACTCGGCGCGGTCGAATGTCGAAAATCCGGGTCAACTGGGCTTCGGTACCCTTCTGAATCGTTTCCTCAATCGTTCCTGTGAGTGATCCGACAGTCGCGGACCGCTGTGCAAACGCCGTCGCACCACTAATCTTCGACGTCCACCCCTTGTCACGGAACGCCCGTCGCCACGTCGTCGGTTTGACGGGCGATGGAGTCATTCCGTGAGCCGGCTGCCACCAAGGAGACTCGACATGACCGCTGCCACAGTTCCCGGGATCGATGCGGCGCCGACTACCAACACGCGCCTGCTGGGCTGGGTGCGCCAGGTCGCCGAGCTCACCACTCCCGACCGCGTCGTGTGGTGCGACGGGTCCCAGGAGGAGTGGGAGCGGATGACCGCGAGGCTGGTCGAGGCGGGCACTTTCACAAAGCTCAACGAGGAGAAGAAGCCGAACTCGTATTGGTGCGCGTCGGACCCGCAGGACGTGGCGCGGGTCGAGGAGCGCACGTTCATCTGCTCGGAGACCGAGGCGGGCGCCGGGCCGACGAACAACTGGATGGACCCCAAGGAGATGAAGGGGATCCTGACCGGCCTGTTCCGGGGCTCGATGCGCGGCCGGACGATGTACGTGGTGCCGTTCTGCATGGGTCCGCTGGACGGCGAGCGGTCCAAGCTCGGCGTCGAGATCACCGACTCCGAGTACGTCGTGGTGTCCATGCGGATCATGACCAGGATGGGCGCCTCGGTGCTGCCGCTGTTCGACGGCCCGGCCGGCGACAACTTCGTACCCTGCCTGCACTCGGTGGGCGCGCCCCTGGAGCCGGGCGAGAAGGACGTGGCCTGGCCGTGCAACGAGACCAAGTACATCAGCCACTTCCCGGAGACCAGGGAGATCTGGAGCTTCGGCTCCGGGTACGGCGGTAACGCCCTGCTCGGCAAGAAGTGCTACGCGCTGCGGATCGCCTCGGCCATCGCCCACGACGAGGGCTGGCTGGCCGAGCACATGCTGATCCTCAAGCTGACCAGCCCCGAGCAGAAGAACTACTACATCGCCGCCGCGTTCCCGTCCGCCTGCGGCAAGACCAACCTGGCCATGCTCCAGCCCACCGTCCCGGGCTGGACCGCGGAGACCATCGGCGACGACATCGCCTGGATGCGGTTCGGCAAGGACGGCCGGCTCTACGCGGTGAACCCGGAGTTCGGCTTCTTCGGCGTCGCGCCGGGCACCAACTGGAAGACCAACCCGAACGCGATGCGCACCATCGAGCAGGGCAACTCCCTGTTCACCAACGTCGCGCTGACCGACGACGGGGACGTCTGGTGGGAGGGCCTGGAGGGCGACCCGCAAGAGCTCACCGCGTGGACCGGCCAGCGCTGGACGCCGGACTCGGACTTCAACGCCGCGCACCCCAACTCCCGGTACACCACCCCGATCGCGCAGTGCCCGGTGGTGGCCCCGGAGTGGGACGACCCGAACGGCGTGCCGATCTCGGCGATCGTGTTCGGTGGCCGCCGCGCGGACACCGTGCCGCTGGTCGCGGAGTCGCGGGACTGGCAGCACGGCGTGTTCGTCGGCGCCACGCTGTCCAGCGAGAAGACGGCGGCCGCCGCCGGCAAGGTCGGCGTGGTGCGCCGTGACCCGATGGCCATGCTGCCGTTCCTCGGCTACGCCGCCGGCGACTACTTCCAGCACTGGATCGACGTCGGCAAGGGCGCGGACGCCAGCAAGCTGCCGCGCATCTTCTGCGTCAACTGGTTCCGCCGCGGCGAGGACCGCCGCTTCCTGTGGCCAGGCTTCGGCGAGAACAGCCGGGTGCTGAAGTGGATGGTCGAGCGCATCGAGGGCAAGGCCGCCGCCGTGGAGACCCCCATCGGCTACGTCCCCACCCCCGACCAGATCGACCTGGCCGGCCTGGACACCAACGCCGACGACGTCGCCGCCTCCCTGGTGGTCGACACCGAGGAGTGGAAGCGCGAGCTGCCTCTGATCGAGGAGTGGTTCGCCCAGATCGGCGACCAGCTCCCCAGCTCACTCCGCGACGAGCTGGCCGCCCTGCGCCACCGCCTCGACGCCTGACCCAAGGCCCGCGAGTCGGGACTTTTATCAGGGTGAGTCGGGATATTTGTCAGCCGCCAGCGCGCGCTGCTGACTGCCGTTGGGGTGACGGGATCGGCGAGTGACGGCCGATCCCGCGCCTCGACAAGGTCGCCTGATCAGGCGAATCTCGTCACACTCTGGCGGGACTGCTCCGTCCGAAGGGCCTGTGAGCAGGAAATTGACTCCAAAGCGTGACCGTTCAAGAAAGGTTAGGCCGAATGGCGGAACGCCCAGGGCGGCAGATCCATACATGATGTGACCCTCGGCCCGAGCCCCGACAGGGCCGACGGAGGTGACGTTACGTGTTGGATCTGGGAGCGGCGGAGAAAACCGATCCCACCGATGACCCAGCCGAGGAACTGGTAGGCGCCCTGAGCTCCCGTGCCGTCGAGGATGGCGCTCCGGCACGCGCCGCGGCGGAGATCCGTCGTCGGCAGCAGGCCGGGGAGACGCCGATCGGGCTGTACCGGCTCTCCGAGGCGCTCGCGGTGCCCGCGTCGACGCCGGCGCCCCGCCAGCCGGCCGGTGACTCGGAGGCGGTCGTCGAGGTGGTCCGTCGGTATCCGTGCGCGGTGCTGGAGGCCGGTGACGCGCCGGAGGTGGCGCGCAGCCTGGCCGCCGTGCTCGCGGACGGCAAGCGGGTGCTGGTCAGCGGTGGCGACACCGCGGAGCTGATAGCCGTGCGCGCGGCGCTGCCGACCTCGCTGTCCGGGCTGTGCCTGGACGGCCCGTTGCCGCTGTCCGACGCCGAGCTGCGCGAGCTGCGCACCCTGCTGGCCACCGCCACCCCCGAGCAGCGGACCCGGCTCGACCAGGTCCTGCCGGACCCGAGCCTGGTGCCGTCCGCTGACCAGGTCGCACAGCTGTGCCGCACGGCGGGCCGGCAGGCCTACCCGGCGCGCGACGGCGCGGACCTGATCAGGGAGCTGCTCGGCCAGCTCGACCCCGAGCGATTATCAGGTGTGCTGGCCGCCGCCCGTCGCGCGCAGACGGCCCTGGCCGACCTGGAAGACGGAGACGGCGACCCGCCCTACAGCAGGGCGCTGCTGGAGCGGGTGCTGTTCGGCACCGCCCGCCCGGAGCTGGACGCGCTGGTCCGCCGGACCTCGGAGATCGTGCGTTCCAGCGAGGAGCTGGACGACGTCGGCGACCACATGGCCGTGCTGGGCACGCTGCCCCGCGCGGCCGTCGCGCAGCTGCGCGAGTACGCCGACTACCTGGACGGGGGCGGGCGCGCCCGGTCCTACTTCCGCTCGCCGCAGCAGCGCGCGGTCGAGCCGGTGCTGCGCCAGCTGCGCATCGGCGGGGCCCCGCTGAAGGACTCCAGGCTGCTGCGGCAGGCGCTGGCGTTCGTCGAGCTGGTGCGCGCGATGGAGGAGCTGGGCTCGCGGTGTGACCGGCTCGGCGTGCCCCGCCCGGCGGACGTCCCCGCGGTCGAGGAGCTGAACCGCCAGCTCGAACGGGTGCAGGGCGCCGCGCGCGCCGCCGAAGGCCTGCGGCACGAGGTGCTGTTCATCAACCCGCGCAGCCCGCTCACGGTCCCGGACCTGGCCAGCGTGGAGCGCGTGGCGCGGACCATCGTGGACTCCGGCGGCGCCGACAACATGGCCAGGGCTCGCCGGCGGCTGATGGAGCTGGCCGACGCGCTGGCCGGGGCCGTCCCCGCATCGCGGGCCGCGCCGGAGGTCGGCGAGCTGGTCAGGGCGCTGCGCGCGATGAACCTGAACGCCTACCTGGACGCGCTGGCCCCGCTGGCCGCCGCCAGCCGGGAGAAGGCCGACCAGAAGCGACTGGTCGAGCTGCTCAGCCGGCTGCGGGAAGGCGCGCCGGACCTGGCCGAGACCTGGGCCGACGTCCGTACCGGCCAGGCCACCCCCGGCACCGTCCGGTTCGTACCGCTGGACGAGCTGCTCGGCGCGCTGCCCGAGCCCGACCACGCCGACCTGGTGCTGCTGCTCGACGCCGGCTCGTTGGGCACGGAGAACATGCTGGTCGCGGCCGCCGCGCCGAGGCTGCTCGCGGTGTCCTCCTCGGGTTCTTCGAAGAAGGCCGGGTCGGAGACCGTGCTCAGCGCGCTGCGCCAGGCCGGCGTGCCGGTGGTGGCGCCCGCCGCGTCATCGGGGTCATCGGGCGAGTCGTCGAAGCAGAACAAGAACGGCGAGAAGGCGTCGGGCTTCAGCGTGCCGGCCCCGAGGACGGCCTCGCGCTAGCCGGCTCAGGTCCAGAACACCGCGCCGGGGTCGCCCGCGATCTCGGCGAGCAACGGCTCGGGCATGGTGGCCGGCGGATGGTCGTAGCGCTCCCACCTGTCGTCGACCCGCCGATAGATCCGCCACATCCCCTGCTCCGGGTCGTTGTGCCGGAGCTGGGCGATCGGGGTGGACGACCACACCTCGTTCAGCTCGGGGAACCTCGGCGGCCGCCGCCTGACGATGGTCACCTGGTCGCCGCGGATGCTGTACCCCACCTGAAGGCTGGCCCGTGCACGTCCGGGCACGCGCTCGGCGCACCAACGGCTGAACAGGCTCTGATACTCCTTCGGGACCGGCACCCGGCCATGATCCCCCGAACCCTGGGCGGAAAGCGAGCGACCATCAGTGCCGATCCGGCGCCGGTGGCCTACGTTCGGTGACATGAACGCGCCAGAGACCACCGAGGCCCCGGTCAGCAGGTTCGGCGTGGTGGAGCCCGCCGACCTCCCCGACGACCTGCGCGCCCGGATCGAGAAGATCGCCGAGAAGTCCGGGTTCGTGCCCAACGTGTTCCGCGCGCTGGGCCGCCGGCCGGCAGAACTGCGCGCGTTCCTCGACTACCACGACGCGCTCATGACCCCCGACGACTCCGGGGCGCCCACGCTCTCGGCGGCCGAGCGCGAGCTGGTCGTGGTCGCCACCTCCGGCGCCAACCACTGCACGTACTGCATCGTGGCGCACGGCGCGATCCTGCGCGTCCGCACCAAGGACCCCGAACTGGCCGACTCGGTGGCCGCCAACCCCTGGGGCGCCACCCTGTCCGAACGCCACCGCGCCATCGTCGACCTCGCGCTCCAGATCGCCACCGACTCGGCCACACTCCGCGAAGAAGACCTGGACGCCGCCCGCGAGGCCGGCCTGACCGACGACGAGATCTGGGACGTAGGCGCCATCACCGCCCTGTTCGCCATGTCCAACCGCCTAGCCCACCTGACCGCCCTACGCCCCAACCCCGAGTTCCACCTCATGGGCCGCGTCCCCAGGGCGACAACCTGAGACTCCGTACCAGGCCGATGAAGGGGTGGACGTTCCTCGCAGCGGCTCTCGTCAGCACGGCCTTGTTCTGGAACCAGTCGTCGCCTCCGGACAACTCGGGCAACCTCGCGTTGTCTTTCGTCGACGGCGGAGGAACCGTTCAAGCTCAGGATCAGCATGGGAGGGGATACTCCGTTGACATCGTCGGCGTGCGTGACGAACTCGTCCCGGGCACCTCACCGGCTAAGTTCGCTCGCACCATCACGCTTGGGGTGCGCATCCCGGGCTCGCAAGCAGTCGCACTCGCGGCTGAGACGGCCGGCGGTTGCAGGGCGGGCGCGTCGTACGGCCTGTCGGCATGTCTGACGCAGTACTACACGCATTTTGAGTCGGGGGTCGCCGTCGAGAAGTACGTAGCCGTCTGGTCTCGCGCCGATCCGCAGGTCGCTCTCTCGCGTGGGACGATCAAAGCGGGAGTTCGAGCGCGATGCGTTCCGACCAGCTGTAACGGGACTCTCGACGATGCTGAAGAGTTCACCGTGGAGAGTCCGGTCAGCGACAAGCCCTATCCGTTCAAGCTACGCTGGTCGGGCAAGTTCGTGGATACGAGCAACAGGGGTTACCAGTGTGCCAACAGCGGCTTGTCTGGAAACGCGGAACCGCCACGAACAACCTTGAACACTCGAACGTCTGCCAAGGGGCCACAACCTGAGTCCTGAGCCTGCCGGTCAGAGCACCTTGGACAGGAAGGTCTGGGTGCGTTCGTGGCGCGGTGCGGTGATCACGTCGCGGGGCTTGCCGGTCTCCACCACGACGCCGTCGTCCATGAACACCAGTGAGTCGCCGGCCTCGCGGGCGAAGCCCATCTCGTGGGTGACGACGATCATCGTCATGCCGTCCTCGGCGAGCTGGCGCATGACCGCGAGCACGTCGCCGACCAGTTCGGGGTCGAGAGCGGAGGTCGGCTCGTCGAAGAGCATGAGCTTGGGCCGCATGGCCAGCGCGCGGGCGATCGCCACCCGCTGTTGCTGCCCGCCGGACAGCTCGGCCGGGTAGTGGTCCAGCTTGTCGCCGAGCCCGACTCGTTCGAGCAGCTCGCCGGCCTGCTCACGGGCGTCCGATCGGGAGTCGCGGCGCACCGTCATGGGCGCTTCCATGACGTTCTCGGCGGCCGTGCGGTGCGGGAACAGGTTGAACCGCTGGAACACCATGCCGATGTCACGGCGCCGCCGCGCCACCTCGGACTCGCGCAGCTCGTGCAGCTTGCCGCCGTGCTCGCGGTACCCGACCAGGTCGCCGTCCACCCACAGCCGCCCGGCGCTGACCTTGTCCAGGTGGTTGATGCAGCGCAGGAAGGTGGACTTACCCGACCCGGACGGCCCGATGATGCACATCACCTCGCGCGGCATGACCTCCAGGTTGATCCCGCGCAGCACCTGGTGGCGACCGAAGCTCTTGCACACCTGCTCGGCCTTGACCATGGGCAGTTCGGTACCTGCTGGTTGCTCAGTGCTCATTGTGCGTCCCCTCGTGTCCGGCCAGCGGCGAACAGTCGCGCGCGCAGGCCGGTTTCCCCGTCTGGACGGCTACTGCCCCGTCCGTAGTACCGCTCCAGGTAGGACTGGCCCACCGACAACACCGAGGTCAGCACCAGGTACCACAGTGCGGCGACGATGAGCAGCGGGATCGACTGGAAGTTGCGGGAGTAGATCGACTGCACAGCCGTCTGCAGCTCGAAGTAGCCGATCACGACCACCAGCGCCGTCGTCTTGAGCATCGAGATGGTCTCGTTGCCGGTCGGCGGGATGATCACGCGCATGGCCTGCGGCAGCACGATCCGACGCAGCGCCTGTGCCCGGGTCATGCCCAGCGCGCCGGCCGCCTCGGTCTGACCGTCGTCCACCGAGTTGATGCCGGCGCGGACGATCTCGGCCATGTACGCGGCCTCGTTCAGCCCGAGCCCGAGCAGGCACGCGGTGAACTGTGTGATCAGCACGTTCGTGCTGGCCTGGACGAACGTCGGCCCGAACGGGATGCCGATTCCGAGCACCGGGAACAGGCTGGCCAGGAAGTACCAGAACACCAGCTGGGTCACCACGGGGGTGCCCCGGAAGAACCAGATGTAGGTGGCGGCCGCGCTGCTCAGCACCGGGTTCGGCGACAGCCGCATGACCGCGAGCAACAACCCGATGACGATGGCGATCCCCATCGCCAACGCGGTCAGGATCAGGGTGTTCTGCAGGCCGCGCAGCACGACGTCGGAGAACAGGTACTCACCGACCACCGGCCAGTTGAAGCGGGGGTTGGTGAACATTGCATTCACCAACATCGCCGCCAGGACCAGCATGACAGCCACACCCACCCAGCGGCCGGGGTGCCGCACGGGGACGGCCCTGATCGTCTCCGCGGTGGTGCTGTCGGGGCCGCTGGGTGATGTGGCGCCCGGGGTCAACGACGTGCTCATTGCCCCGTCGAGGGGTTGATCTCGGACTTGGCGACGGCGCCCTCGGTGCCCTTGTACTTCTCCACGATCTTGGCGTAGGTGCCGTCGTTGATCAGTGCCTGGACGGCGCCCTGCACGGCCTTGGCGAACTCACCCCGGCCCTTCTTGACGGCGATGCCGTAGGGCGCGGCGAGGTACTGGTTGCCCAGGGCCTCGAGCTGGCCGCCGGTCTGGCCGATCGCGTAGGTGACCACCGGCGCGTCGGCCAGCATCGCCACGATGCGCTTGGCGGTCAGCGCCAGGGTCACGTCGGTCTGCGCCTGCAGCGAGGTGACAGCGATCGGCGGCTTGCCCTCCGCCTGGCACTTCTTGTTGCGGGCATCGAGGTCCTCGACCTGGGTGGTGTCGTTCTGCACGCCCACCGCCTTGCCGCACAGGTCGTCGAGGTTGATCTTCTCCGGGTTGCCCGCCGCCACTGCCGCCTTGGTGCCCACGTTGAAGTAGCTGACCATGTCGACCGACTTGGTCCGCTCGGCGTTGATGGTGAACGAGGAGATGCCCATCTCGTACTTGTCGGAGCTGATGCCGAGCAGGATGGCCCCGAACGCGGCGTTCTGGAACTCCGTCTGTAGGCCCAGCTTCGCGGCAACCGCCTTGGCCATGTCTACGTCCATGCCGATGAAGGTCTTGCCGTCGGCGTCGAAGTACTCGTTGGGCGGGTACGACGCGTCGGTACCAATCATGATCTTGCCGTCGGCCGCGATGTCGGCCGGCACCAGCTTGGCCAGGTTCTCGTCCTTGCTGACCGTCGGCAACTGGCCGGCGCCGCCAGCGGTCCCCGGAGCGGGGCCGCTCGGGGCACCGCTGCCGCCGGCACCACAACCGGCGAGCAGCACGACCGCGGTCGCGAGCCCGAGCATTGGGACTAAGCGTGAACAGGTCCTACCGGACACGGGACTACCCCCTCGTAGCGCCGATGAAGCTCACCGCATCGTGCCAGTTCGGTCGGCGGAAAGCACTACGTGTTAACCGGCGAGTAGGTTGCGATACGGATGACGACCGGCGGAACCGGGCATTCCTTCCGTACGTTGACAGGCCAACGTCGATGGGAAGGGGAACCGCCATGTCGCTGTTCCGGAAGCTGGCCGTGCTGGGCGCGGCCGCCGAGTTCGCGCGCCGCTACGCCAGGAAGAACCCGGAGAAGGCCCGCGAGCTGACCGAGAAGGCCGCCCGGTTCGCGGACCAGCAGACCAAGGGCAAGTACCACGGGCAGATCGAGTCCGCGCGCAACAAGATCGCCGACGCCGGCGGCTTCGGTGGCCAGGGCCACGGGCCGAACCAGCCCGGACCCGAGCACCGGAGCTGATCACATTCGAACCAGCCCGGCGACCGCTGCCAACGGCCGCCAGTCGTGTCACGATGTCCGGTAGCGAACCGCCGCGCCGGCGGGCGGCGTAGCCCTCACCCGGGTCCCTACGCCGGTATCGCTACCGACGTACCTCGGGCGGCCACAAGCGGCCCGGGGCACCCCGAGTACGAGGAGTCACCATGTCGTGGCCCGGTTTCGCAGAGCCAGATCCCACCCCGCAGCAGGTCATCGCAGGCCTGCACGCCACCGTCGAAGGCGGCGACGACCTGGTCCAGATGCTCACCCCGGAGGGGGTACGGGTCGCCGAGCCCCGGTTCGACAAGTACCTCGGAGACGTCGACTCCGCCGCGCTGCGTGGCCTCTACCGGGACATGGTGCTGGTCCGCAGGGTGGACCGGGAGTCCAACTCGCTGCAGCGGCAGGGCCAACTCGGCATCTGGGTGCCGCTGCTCGGCCAGGAGGCCGCGCAGATCGGCGCCGGGCGCGCGCTGGCCCCGCAGGACATGGCGTTCCCGAGCTACCGCGAGCACGGCGTGGCCTGGTGCCGGGGCATCGACCCGACCGACCTGCTGGGCATCTTCCGGGGCACCGACAACGGCAGCTGGGACCCGGCCGAGTACAAGTTCCACCTGTACACGATCGTCATCGGCAACCAGTGCCTGAACGCCACCGGTTACGCGATGGGGCAGAAGTTCGAGGGCAAGGTCGGCGACGGCGAGACCGGCGAGGCGACGATCTGCTTCTTCGGCGACGGTGCCACCTCGCAGGGCGACGTGCACGAGGGTTTCGTCTGGTCGGCGGTGTACGACGCGCCGGTGGTGTTCTTCTGCCAGAACAACCAGTGGGCCATCTCCGAGCCGCTGGAGCGCCAGACCAGGGTGCCGCTGTACCGGCGGGCGCAGGGCTACGGCTTCCCGGGTATCCGGGTGGACGGCAACGACGTGCTGGCCACGCTGGCGGTGACGCGCTGGGCGCTGGAGGAGTGCCGCACCGGCAACGGGCCGGTGCTGATCGAGGCGTTCACCTACCGGATGGACGCACACACCACGTCCGACGACCCGTCCCGGTATCGGCTGGCCGACGAGCTGGAGCTGTGGAAGCTCAAGGACCCGATCGAGCGGGTGCGGGTGAACCTGGTCCGCGAGCACCAGGTGGAGCAGGACTTCTTCGACGAGGTGGCCGCCGAGTCCGACCGGCTGGCCGCGCGGCTGCGCGAGTTCTGCCTCGCCATGCCGCAGCCAGGGCCGGAACGGATCTTCTCCGAGGTGTACGCCGAAGCGTCACGACCGCTGGACGCGCAACGCGATGCGTTCCTGGAGTACCACGCCTCTTTCGCCGAAGAACCGCTTGCGGGTTCGAGCATCGACACGGACGGTGCGTGATGGCGAAGGTGACGATGGCCAAGGCCCTCAACAACGGGCTGCGGGCGGCGATGGAGGCCGACCCGAAGGTGCTGGTGATGGGCGAGGACGTGGGCAAGCTGGGCGGCGTCTTCCGGATCACCGACGGGCTGCAGAAGGACTTCGGCGAGCAGCGCGTGCTGGACACCCCGCTGGCCGAGTCCGGGATCATCGGCACGGCGGTCGGGCTGGCCATTCGCGGCTTCCGGCCGGTGTGTGAGATCCAGTTCGACGGGTTCGTGTTCCCCGGGTTCGACCAGATCGTCTCGCAGCTGGCCAAGCTGCGGTTCCGCTCGCAGGGCCGGGTGCCGATGCCGGTGGTGGTGCGCATCCCGTTCGGCGGCGGGATCGGCGCGGTGGAGCACCACTCCGAGTCGCCGGAGTCGCTGTTCGCGCACGTGGCCGGGCTGAAGGTGGTGGCCTGCGGCAACCCGGTGGACGCCTACTGGATGATCCAGCAGGCCATCGAGTGCGACGACCCGGTGCTGTTCTTCGAGCCCAAGCGCCGGTACTGGGAGAAGGCGGAGCTGGACGTCTCCGCGCAGCCGCCGCCGCTGTTCACCTCGCGGGTGCTGCGGGCGGGCGGCGACGTGACCCTGGCCGGGTACGGGCCGATGGTGCGGGTCTGCCTGGAGGCGGCGGACGCGGCGGCCGCCGACGGGCACGAGCTCGAGGTGATCGACCTGCGCACGCTGTCCCCGCTGGACCTGGACCCGGTGTACGACTCGGTGCGGCGGACCGGGCGGCTGGTGGTGGTCTCCGAGGCGCCGTCCGAGGCGTCGGTGACCTCCGAGGTGGCCGCCCGGGTGCAGCAGGACTGCTTCTACTCGCTGGAGGCGCCGGTGCTGCGGGTGACCGGGTTCGACACCCCGTACCCGCCGTCCAAGTGTGAGGACGACTACCTGCCCGACCTGGACCGGGTGCTCGACGCCGTCGACCGCTCGCTGGCCTGGTGAGCGCGCCCATGCGCAAGGTGTTCACGCTGCCCGACGCGGGCGAGGGCCTGACCGAGGCGGAGATCCTGACCTGGCGGGTCGCGGTCGGCGACACCGTCGAGGTGAACCAGGTCATCGTGGAGGTCGAGACGGCCAAGGCCGCCGTGGAGCTGCCGTCCCCCTACGCCGGAACCGTCGTCGAACTGCTCGCCGAGCCCGGCGCCACCGTCGAGGTCGGCGCCCCGATCATCGCAATCGCCGACGGCGCCGAGGAACCGGCTCCGCCCGCACAAGAACCCACCGAAAACGCCGACCCCGAACCCGACGCCCGCGTCCCCACCCTCGTCGGCTACGGCCCCAAACCAGGCTCGTCCACCCGCCGCCCGCGCAAACCCCCGCGAGTCGGGGCTCCTGGCACACCGAGTCGGGACGTTCAGCACACCGCCGAGCCGGTGGAGCCCGCAGCACCCCGCACGGTGCCGCTGGCCAAGCCGCCGGTGCGCAAGCTGGCCCGCGAGCTGGGCGTCGACCTGGCCGCCGTGCGCGGCAGCGGTCCCGGCGGGGTGATCACCCGCGAGGACCTTCAAGACGGTCACACCCCGGTGCCCGTGCCCGCGCGCCGGGGCGGGGAGCGGCGCGAGCCCATCCGCGGCGTCCGCAAGGCCACCGCGCAGGCCGTGGTGAGCAGCGCGTTCACCGCCCCGCACGTCACCGTCTTCCTCACCGTGGACGTCACGCCGATGCTCGAACTGCGTGACCGGCTGCGTGCGTCCAGGGAGTTCGCCGAGGTCAAGCTGACGCCGCTGGCGTTCGCGGCGAAGGCCGTCTGCCTGGCCGCCCGCCGCACGCCGGAGGTGAACGCGAGCTGGCGCGAGGACGAGGGCGAGATCGTCTACTACGACCACGTGCACCTGGGCATCGCGGCGGCCACCCCGCGCGGGCTGATCGTGCCCAAGATCCGGGACGCGCACGCCATGTCGCTGCGTGAGCTGGCCGCCGCGATCGGCCAGCTCACCGAGACCGCCCGTGCCGGCAAGACGCCGCCGTCGGACATGGTCGGCGGGACCGTGACCATCAGCAACGTCGGGGTGTTCGGGGTGGACACCGGCACGCCGATCCTCAACCCCGGCGAGACGGCGATCCTGGCCATCGGCGCGATCAAGCAGGCGCCGTGGGTGGTGGACGGCGAGCTGGCGGTGCGGACGGTCTGCCAGCTGTCGCTGTCCTTCGACCACCGGCTGGTCGACGGCGAGCAGGGTTCGAGGTTCCTGGCCGACGTGGGCGCGCTGCTCGCCGACCCCGGGCTGGCGCTCACGTACTAGGCCTCGGCTGGGCCACGAACAGGGCGAGCCGCCGCGTACCTCCTGGATAGCTACGCTTGAACCGCTAGCAGTGCTAGACACACATGCGGACACCGTTCTATCGTTGCTATGACAGCTAGCAGTGATAGGAGGACGACGTGAGGAAGTTCGGTTACGCGGTGGCGGTCGTGGCCGGTGTCGGGATCATCTGGATCGGCGCCCGGTACCTGGTGGACCCGGGGGCGATCGCCGGCAGCTTCGGGGTTCCGAACCCGCCGCCGGCGGACGACCCGTTCCTGCGGGTGAAGGGCGTGCGGGACATCGGCTCCGGGCTCATCGCCCTCACCCTGGTTGCCACCGGGCAGCGCCGCGCGCTCGGCTGGGGGATGCTGGCCACCAGCGTGATCCCCGCCGGCGACGCGATCGTGGTGCTCACCAACGGCGGCTCGCCGGCCGTCGCGTTGGGCGTCCACGGGCTCACCGCCGCCGCACTGGTCGCCGGGGCGATCGGACTGCTGCGTACCGGCACGGCCGAGCGGGTCGAGGTCAGTCGGCGGCCCGCGTGCCCGACCAGCGGTTGAGGTGCGGGACGAGCAGCTTGGCCAGCTCGTCCGGGGCCTCGTCCGGGATCCAGTGGCTGACCCCGTGCAGCGCCTCGAACTGGTACGGCGCCTGGACGTACCTCGGGGTCAGGTCGACGCCCCTGCGGCCGATCGCGATGTCACCGTCGCTCCAGACGAACAGGGTCGGGCGGCGTACCGGACCGCTGGCGCTTCGCGGGTCGACCAGGAACATGGCGCGGTACCAGTTCAGCGCGGCGGTCACCGCGCCGGGTCCGGTGAACCCGGCCGCGTCCCGTTTGGCGTGCCCGGCGGACTGGCCGGAGCGCACCAGCAGCTCCACCATCCGTCCGCGCAGCGCCAGTTCGGGCAGCCACGGCAGCTGGAAGAAGTACATGTACCAGGACTTGAGCCCCTGCGTGCTGGTCGCCATGGCCCGCAGGAACGCGCCGGGGTGCGGCACCGACAGCGCGGTCAGGCTGCGCACCCGGCCGGGCTCGGCGGCGGTGAGCGCCCAGGCCACCGCCGCGCCCCAGTCGTGGCCGACCACGTGCGCGGACCCGCCGGCGCGCTGGTTGATCACGGCAGCGGCGTCCGCGACCAGCTCGGGCATCCGGTAGGCCCGCCGCCCGACCGGCCGCGCGCCCGGCGAGTAGCCGCGTTGGTCCATGGCGATCGTGCGGTACCCGGCGGCGGTGAGCGACGGGACCAGCGCGTCCCAGCTGTCCGAATGCTGCGGGAACCCGTGCAGCAGCAGCACCGGCTCGCCGTCGGCCGGCCCGGCCTCGGTGACGTTGAAGGCCAGCTCGCCCCTGGAGACCTGAGTCGTCGGCGCCATACCGTCAGTATGGGGGGTTCGGGAGCACGATCGGCCCTTCGTGCGTTGAAATGGGTGAACCCGTCGGTGCGCGGTATGCCGACGGGTGGTCGTGAGTCGCTGGGAGGCCGGGATGCGCCTGTTCGTGCTGTACGTCGTGATCGAGGTGGCCGCCCTGGTCGCGGTGGTCTCCTGGGTGGGCCTGGCCTGGACGTTGTTGCTGCTGATGGCCGGTGCGCTGGTCGGAATGTGGCTGGTCCGCAGGGAGGGCGCGCGGGCGGCGCTGGCGATGGCCGACGCGATGCGCGGCGGCCGGGTGGCGCACGCCGAGCTGACCGACGGCACGCTGATCGGGCTGGCCGGGCTGTTGATCCTGGTGCCCGGGGTGGTCAGCGACGTGCTCGGGCTGCTGCTGGTGCTGCCGCCGAGCCGGGCGCTGGTGCGGCGGTGGATCGTGCGGTCGGCGGAGCGGCGGGCGCCGGGGCTGCGGACCCACCGGATCAGGGACGGACACACGGTGGTCGACGGCGAGGTGGTGCCCCGGCCCGGTCCGGCCGACCCGCGCCCGCCGGAGCCTCGTCGCGCGGTGGAGGGCTGAGCCGGCCGCGTCGAGCGCCGTATCGGGCCGTCTAGCCGATCGACTAGACGGCCGAATACGCGTCTAGCCGGCCACCCGGCGCTGGGTCGCCGCCCTCGGCCCGAGCACCGGCTGGCCGCCTCGACGGCTTCGGAAGCCGACGTCCCATGGCCAGTGGCCCCGGTCGTCCGCCCAGGCCAGCTGCAGCGCGCGCACCTGTTCGGAGCCGTAGAACGTGATCGCGGTGAGCAGGTGCGCGTCCGGCCGCTGCACCTTGACGATCTCCACCAGCGGCCCGCCCACCAGCGGTCTCTGGTCGCCGGGCTCGGGCGGCTCGGCGTGCAGCACGTGCTCGGCGAAACCGTTGAGTATCCGGCATGCCTCCTGCGGTTTCTTGCCGGTGATCAGGAGCTCGGGCGCGCCGAGCGGGGTGAGCCCGACCGTGTACGCCCAGTCCGGCCGGGGGCCGCCGGCCTCGACGGACTGGACCGCCCAGCCGTGCGCGGTGATCAGCCGCCGCATCCGGTCCAGCGCCTCGAGCTTGGTCATGCCCGGGTTGTCGCACATCCAGCACATGGGGTCCTCCTGTCCGAGTGCTTGCCGGCAGCATCGCGCCGACCCCCGACATAAAGTGCTCTACGGCGATCTAGCGCTCGGGCTAGACGACCCGAGAGACGCCTAGCCCGACCACGGCGGGACGATCGTCACCGTGGAGCTCTACGACGCGATGCGCACCACGCCCGCGACCAGGGCGTTCGCCGACGAACCGATCGACGACGCGGTGCTGTACCGAATGCTGGACCACGCCCGGTTCGCGCCCAGCGGGGGCAACCGGCAGGGCTGGCGGGTCATCGTCCTCAAGGACCCGGCGGTCCGGAGGCGGATCCGTGAGCTGTACCAGCTCGGCTGGCGGGAGTACACCGCGCACATCCGCGTCGGCCTGGTGCCGTTCGCGCCCCGCGAGCACGGCCGCTGGCCCGGACCCGCCGTCGACCTGGCCGCCGCCCGCGAGACGCCGGCGCCGAACGAGTTCGCGGACAACCTCGAACGCGCGCCGGTGCTGTTGCTGCTGGTCGCCGACCTGGGCGCGCTGGCCTGCCTGGACAACGGCCTGGACCGGCAGGCGTTCATCGGCGGCGGCTCGATCTACCCGTTCGGGCACAACCTGCTGCTGGCCGCCCGCAACGAGGGCCTCGGCGGGGTGCTGACCTCGGTGCTGGCCCGCCAGGAGCCGGCGGTCCGTGAGCTGCTGGACATCCCGGAAGGGCACGCGATCGCCGGCCTGCTCGCCCTCGGCCGCCCGCTGAAGACCGTCACCAAGCTGCGCCGCGCGCCGGTGGAGGACTTCACCTCCGTGGACAGGTTCGACGGTCCGGCCTTCAACCCGTGAGTGGTTAGCGTTGCTATGACAACGCTAACCACTCACGGGGTTCTGGCGACACGTCGAGCGTTCGATAGCCAAATCTAAGATCAACGCAAGAGTCCGGAATACAGTCCGAGCGTGGACCCGGTACGCAATCCGTTCGCCCCCGGAGCCGGCCAGCGCCCGCCCGAGCTCGCCGGGCGCGACCGCGAGCTGGACGCGTTCGAGGTGGTGCTGGAGCGGGTCGCGCGCGGGCGCCCGGAGCGCTCGCTGGTGCTGACCGGGCTGCGCGGGGTCGGCAAGACGGTGCTGCTCGGCGAGCTGCGCTCGATGGCGATGCGGCACGGGTGGGGTTCGGGCAAGGTGGAGGCCCGCCCGGACGCCGCGCTGCGCCGGCCGCTGTCCGCCGCGCTGCACCGGGCCGTGCGCGACCTGGCCGTGCGGCACCGCGCCCCGGACCGGGTGGAGCACGTGCTCGGCGTGCTCAAGGCGTTCGCGCTGCGCGCCGCGCCCTCGGACGCCAAGCTGCGGGACCGCTGGCAGCCGGGCATCGACGCGCCGACGGTCACCGGCCGCGCCGACTCCGGGGACATGGAGATCGACCTGGTCGAGCTGTTCTCCGAGGTCGCCGAGCTGGCGCAGGACGTGGGCGCCGGCGTCGCGGTGCTCATCGACGAGATGCAGGACCTGCTGCCCGACGACGTCTCCGCGCTGTGCGCCGCCTGCCACGAGCTGTCCCAGTCGCGCGCGCCGCTGGTGGTGGTCGGCGCCGGGCTGCCGCACCTGCCGTCGGTGCTGTCCGCGTCCAAGTCCTACTCCGAGCGCCTGTTCCGCTACCTGCGCATCGACCGGCTGGAACGGACCGAGGCGGACCGCGCGCTGATGGTGCCCGCCGGGGACGAGGGCGCCAAGTTCGACGACGAGGCGCTGGAGGAGCTGTACGTCGCCTCCGGCGGGTATCCGTACTTCGTGCAGGCCTACGGCAAGGCGGCCTGGGACGCGGCGCCGACCAGCCCGATCACCTCGACCGACGTCACGGTGGCCGCCCCGGAGGCGGAGGCCGAGCTGGCGGTGGGGTTCTTCGGGTCGCGCTACGAGCGGGCCACGCCGGGCGAGCGGGAGTACCTGCGGGCGATGGCCGAGCTGGTCAGCGGCCGCGACGAGCCGGTGGGCACCGCGAACGTGGCCGAGCACCTGGCGCGCAAGCCGTCCTCGCTGTCCCCGGCTCGGGACAGCCTGTTGAAGAAGGGCCTGGTGTTCTCCGCGCAGCGCGGGCACATCGCGTTCACCGTGCCGCACTTCGGCAGGTATCTACTGGCCCAGGACTGAGCGGTTCGACTGGGCCGAATGCCGTAGTTGTACCCCGAATGGGTGAATCCGGCGAGACTTGGCAAGAGATGTAACGGCGCCCACGTCGCCGTCGACAACAGGGTTAGCCCCGCGGCGCTGTCGGACCCCCGACCTGGCGGCCCCGCGGGGCGCCTTCGTGTCTGGGCACGTTTTAAACATGGCCGGGCCGCGCAGGCACCAGGTTCACCCGATCCGTAGCATCTTTTGGGTGTCCGACCCGAAGCTCGAGATCCAGATGCTGCACGACCGCGTGATGGTGCAGGTCGCGCAGGGCGCCGGCGAGCGACGCAGCAGCGCGGGGATCGTCATCCCGGCGACGGCCCAGATGGCGAAGCGGCTGGTCTGGGGCGAGGTGTACGGCGTGGGCAACCACGTGCGGCAGGTCAAGGTGGGGGACCGGGTGCTGTTCAACGCCGACGACCAGCTCGAGGTCGAGGTGCAGGGCCAGACGTACCTGGTCATGCGGGAGCGTGACCTGCACGCGGTGGCGTCCGAGCCCACCGAGGACGGCACCGGTCTGTACCTGTAGCGAACCTGGCCGCGCCGGGAACCGGCGGCGGTCTTCGACGCGTAGCGGGAAGGGAAGAGGCGCCAGTGCCGGAGCGGCGGAACGAACGCGACCGGGAGGGGCAGGACACCGACGCGGCCGCCGACACCGGTTCGCGCGCACCCGCGCAGCCGGATCCGCCGGCCCGGCAGGAGCAAGCCGCCCGCCCGCCGCGAGCACCCGGTCGCCCGCCGGAGCGCACCGGCGCCCAGACGTCCGCGACGGCGGCCGTTCCACAGGCTTCCGACCAGCGACAACGGCCGAACGACAGGACGCGGGGGGCGGACGACCGACGGCAGGCCCGGCCGGAGCGCCAGGAGTCGCGGCCGGAACGCTCGGGGGACCGGCAGCCGTCGGCGCCCGACCAGGCTCAGCCGCCTCGGCGACCGACCGGTGCGCCCCAACCTCCCGCCGGTGCGCGTCGGCCTCCGGCCGGTCCGCCGCGACGACCGGCCGATCCGCCGAGGGGCCCGGGTCCGTCGCAGGGCACCGGTACCCCGCCGCAACGGCCGGGTGACCAGCGGCAACGGCCGGGTGACCAGCGACAGCGGCCGGCAGCGGCGCCACAGCGCCCGGGGGAGCCACCCCGGCGCCCCGCTGCGCCACCGCAACGCCCGACGAGCGCGCCGCCACGTCCGGCCGGCCAGTCCCAACGCCCGGCCGGCCCGCCACGACCCCCCGGCCCACCTCAACCCCCGGTCGGCGCTCCCCCGCGCCCGGCCGGCCCGCCGCGACGCCCCGAGGACGTACAACAGCGTCCCGACGACCCACACCGCCGTCCTGACGACGCGGAGCACCGTCCCGAGGACCCGCCGCTCGACGCCGCCGACCAGACACAGCGCCTGGCCGGCCCGCCGCCACCCCCACCCCCGGCGTCCGCCGAGCCCGAACCACAGCCCCACGCCGAACCCACCCCACCCGGCCGAGGTTCGAAACTCCGCTGGCTGGTCCCGGCCGCCGTGCTCGCCGCCGTCGCGCTCGCGTACGGCATCGACCTGCTGACCAGCCGAGACCAGGTACCCCGAGGCGTCATCGTGTCCGGGATCGAGATCGGCGGCATGACCAGGGCGGACGCCGAACAGACGCTGCGCGACACCATCCAGCCTGGCCTGCACCGCGACATCCCGATCCGGGCAGGCGCCGTGCACACCTCCCTGTCCCCGGCCAGCGCCGGCCTGGCGGTGGACTGGGCCGGTACCGTGGCCGCCACCGGCGACCAGCCGCTGAACCCGATCAAGCGCGTCACCTCGCTGTTCACCACCGAGGACCGCGACGTCGTGACCAACGCCGACGACACCGCGCTCACCGAGGGCCTGGACGGCATCAACACCCAGGTCCACCGCGACCCCGTGGACGGCGCCGTGCGCTACGACGGCCTGATCCCGATCGCCGTGCAGCCCGCCAACGGCGCCGACCTGGACGTTCCGGCCGCCGCCGAGGAGATCAAGCGGTCCTGGACCAGCGGCCGGACCGTGGAGCTCCCGGTCCTCTCCGTCCAGCCGCCCGGCCACGTCAGCGACGCCGCGATCCAACGAACGGTCACCGAGGTGGCCCGCCAGGCCGTGGCCGCGCCGGTGAAGGTGCTCGGCGAGGGCCGCGACGGCAACCTGGCGCCCGCCGCCATCGCCGCCGCCGTGACGTTCGGCCCGGACGGCTTCGGCGGCCTCAAGCCGGTGGTGGACGTCCCCAAGCTGTCCGAGACGCTCAAGCCGCAGCTGGCCGCCACCGAGAAGCCGGCCAAGGACGCCGGCGTGACCCTGGCCGGCGACCGCCCGGTGGTCACGCCCTCGGTAGACGGCCACGGCGTGGACTACAAGGCCACCTTCGCCGCGCTGCCCGAGGTGCTGCCCCGCGCGGACAACCGCGAGATCAAGGCCGTGTACGGCGAGCAGCCGGCCAAGCTCACCACCGAGCAGGTCAGCCAGCTCGGCATCAAGGGCGTGATCAGCACGTTCAAGACCGGCGGGTTCGCGGCGGACTCCGGGGTGAACATCCGCAGGGCCGCCGAGACGATCAACGGCAAGATCCTCAAGCCTGGCGAGACGTTCAGCCTGAACAACGCCACCGGCCCGCGCGACGCACCGCAGGGCTACGTCCCGGCCGGGATCATCGAGCACGACCGCCCGGCCCAGGGCATCGGCGGCGGCGTGTCCCAGCTGGCCACCACGCTCTACAACGCCTCCTACTTCGCCGGCATGACCGACGTCGGGCACCGCGAGCACAGCTACTACATCAGCCGCTACCCGGTGGCCAGGGAGGCGACCGTGTTCGAGGGCGCCATCGACCTGAAGTTCCGCAACGACCTGCCGACCGGCGTGCTCATCCAGACCATCTGGACGCCCGCCGACATCACCGTCAGGTTCTGGGGCACCAAGCGCTACGAGGTCACCTCGGCCACCTCGCCGAAGAGCAACCCCACACCGCCGCAGACGGTGAGCATCCCGCCGGGGGAGAAGTGCAGCCCCAGCGCGGGCGGCGAGGGCTTCACCGCGACGGACACCCGGACGATGCGCGACCTGACCACCGGCCAGACCAAGACCAGCACGCACACCGTCCGCTACAAGCCGTCCCCCAAGGTCGTCTGTGCAGGTACGCCGCCTCCGCGCAACTGATATCACGCGTTCGCGCAATGGACGCGCCGTAGCTCTTCAATTTTGTGGCTTCGGTCACCTACGCTGCGGAGAAGAGGTCGACTCACGCTGAGCGAGGTGGCTGATGAGCCGGATTTCCGACGTGTTGCGCAACAAGGGTTCCGAGGTCGTCACCGTCAGTCCCGACACGCAGGTGTCCGAACTTCTCGCGCTGCTGGTCGGGCGGAACATCGGTGCCGCCGTGGTGACCTCGGGCGACGCGGTGGTCGGCATCGTGAGCGAGCGGGACGTGGTGCACTGCGTCTACGGGCGCGGCGGGCAGCTGCTGGCCACACCGGTCTCGGACATCATGACCACCGACGTGGTCACCTGCCTGCCCGAGGACGAGGTGGACAACCTGATGCGGACCATGACCGAGCGCCGCATCCGTCACCTGCCGGTCGTGGTGGACGGCGCGCTGGTCGGCATCGTCAGCATCGGCGACATGGTCAAGGCCCGGATCGGCGAGCTGGAGGAGGAGCGGGCGCACCTGCACTCGTACCTGGCCGCCGGCTCCTAGCCCGGCACGGTGACGATCATGACTAGGTCGGCCGGGGCGGCGCCGTCGTTGCGGTAGACGTGCGGGCGGTCGCCGGGCCAGGTCGCGGCGTGGCCCTTCGGCACGGTGGTGCGCTGGCCGTCGGCCTCGATCACGGCCTCGCCGGCGATCACCATGACCGCCTCCCTGGTGCCGGCCGCGTGCGCCTCGCTGTGCCGCGCCTCGCCCGGTTCCAGCCGCCACCACCACAGCTCGACCGGGTTCGGCGGGTCGGTCGAGAGCACCAGCCGCCCGTACCCGCCGGACGGCCCGTGCCACAAGGCGCTGGCCTCGGCGACCGGGGCGCCGCGTAGCACCGGCGGGCGGTCCGCGTCGACGAGTTGGGTCAGCGACACAGAGAACGCGTCCGCCAGCCGGCACAGCGTGTTCAGGCTCGGGTTGCCCCGGTCGGCCTCCAGCGCCACTAGCACGCCCTTGCTCACCCCGGAGCGGTGCGCAAGGGCGTCGAGGCTCCAGGCGCGGCGTGCCCGCAGCGCGCGCAGGTTCGCCGCCACCGCCCTGCTCACCTCGGCACCGGCTTGATTTTCGGTCACGGTCGGCCCGGTTCGGTCGTTATGATGAACTGTCTATAGCAACGAACTGTACCGACTCTGGTTCGTGACGAGGGGATTTCCGAGGTGCCCATTCTGCTGGCCGGCGTGGCGGCGGCGACCTTCGGCGTGGCCGACTTCCTGGGCGGCACGGCCGCGCGCCGGGTGTCCTCGGCGGTGGTCGCCACGCTCGCCCAGGTGGCCGGGCTGGTGATGCTGCTTGCGGTGGTGCTGGTCGTGCTGCCCGCGACGCCGCTGACCGCCGCGCTGGTCTGGGGCGCGCTGGCCGGCACGGCCGGGGGCATCGGCGTGCCGATGCTGTACAAGGCGCTCGCCGCCGGCCCGATGAACGTGGTGGCCCCGCTGGCCGCGCTGACCTCCGCGGTGGTGCCGGTGCTGGTCGGGACCCTGCTCGGGGACCGGCCGTCCGCGCTGGCCTGGGTGGGCATCGCGCTCGCCGTGATTGCCGGCACGGTGGTGGGCGCGGCGACGCCCGGCTCCCGGGAGCCCAGTGCGGGCGTGCGCGGGACAGTGCGGGGCGCGGCGCTGGCACTGCTCGCCGGCGCATGCTTCGGCGGCTTCTTCACCCTGCTCGCGCAGGCGCCGGCGGGCGCGGGGTTGTGGCCGGTCACGGTGGCCAGGCTAACCGGCACCCTGGTGGCCGCCGTGGTCCTGGTCGCGGCCCTGCGCGAGGGCGGTCCGCGCTGGAGCGGGACGGGCTGGCGGCTGGCCGTACTCTGCGGCGTGCTGGACGCCGGCGCGAACGCGCTCTACCTACTGGCCGCCCAGCGCGGCCAGCTCGCCGTGGTCGGGGCCATCGTGGCGCTCTACCCCGCATCCACCGTCCTGCTCGCCAGGCTCCTGCACGGCGAGCGCATCGGCCCACTCCAACGAGTCGGCCTCGCGCTCGCCGTGCCGGCCCTCGTGCTCGTGGGCGCCGGCTAAGGCCTCAGAACGCGGCCTCGTCCAGCTCCATGAGGGCGTTGTCGGCGTTCTCCACGATGGTGCGGCGGGCGGACAGCTCGGGCAGCACGGTGGCCGCGAAGAACCGGGCCACGCCGACCTTGCCCTGGTAGAACGGCCGGTCGCGGTCCGAGGCGCCCTCGTCCAGCGCGCGCTGCGCGACCTCGGCCTGGCGCAGCAGCAGCCAGCCGATCAGCAGGTCGCCCATGCTCATCAGCAGCCGCACGCTGTGCTGGCCGACCTTGTACACCGAGGACGGGTCCTCCATCGCCGAGGTCAGGTAGCCGGTCAGCGCGCCGAGCATGCCCTGGGCGTCTTCCAGAGCGGTACGCAGCAGCGCCCGCTCCTCCTTGAACCGGCCGTTGCCCGACTCGTCGTCCAGGAACCGCTGGATCTCGCCGGCCACGTGCGCGACCGCCTGGCCCTGGTCCCTGACGATCTTCCGGAAGAAGAAGTCCATGGACTGGATGGCGGTGGTGCCCTCGTACAGGCTGTCGATCTTGGCGTCCCTGATGTACTGCTCGATCGGGTAGTCCTGCAGGTAGCCGGAGCCGCCCAGGGTCTGCAGCGACAGGGTGAGCATCTCGTACGCCCGCTCCGAGCCGACGCCCTTGACGATCGGCAGCAGCAGGTCGTTGACCCGCTCGGCCATCGAGGTGTCCGCCCCGGACGCCCGCCCGGCACGAACCTCGTCCTGGAACGTGGCGGTGTACATGTACACCGCGCGCAGACCCTCGGCGTAGGCCTTCTGCGCCATCAGCATCCGGCGCACGTCCGGGTGGTGGGTGATGGTCACCCGGGGCGCGGACTTGTCCATCATCTTGGGCAGGTCGGCGCCCTGGACCCGGCTCTTGGCGTACTCCAGCGCGTTCAGGTACCCGGTGGACAGCGTGCCGATGGCCTTGGTGCCGACCAGCATCCGGGCGTGCTCGATGACCTCGAACATCTGCGCGATGCCGTCGTGCACCTCGCCGAGCAGCCAGCCCACCGCCGGCGTGCCGTGCTGGCCGAAGCTCAGCTCGGTGGTGGCCGACGTCTTGAGTCCCATCTTGTGCTCGAGGTTCGTCACGAACACGCCGTTGCGCTCGCCCGGCTCGCCGGTCTCCGGGTCGAAGTGGAACTTCGGCACCAGGAACAGGCTCAGCCCCTTGGTGCCCGGCCGCGGCTCCAGCCCCGGTCCCTCCGCGCGGGCCAGCACCAGGTGCATGATGTTCTCGGTGATGTCCTGGTCGCCGGACGTGATGAAACGCTTCACGCCGTCGATGTGCCAGGTCCCGTCCGGCTGGGCGAGCGCCTTGGTGCGCCCGGCGCCGACGTCCGAGCCCGCGTCCGGCTCGGTGAGCACCATGGTGGCGCCCCAGCCTCTGTCGATCATCAGCTGGGCCCAGTGCTTCTGCTGCTCGGTGCCGTTGCGGTGGACCACGGCGGCGAAGCTCGGGCCGGCCATGTACATGAACACCGCCGGGTTGGAGCCCAGGATGATCTCGCCGGCGGACCACTGCACGCTCGGCGGGATGCCGTAGCCGCCCAGCTCCGGTGGCACGCTCAGCCGCCACCACTCGCCGTCCCACAGCGTCCGGTACGACTTCTTCACCGACTCCGGGACGAACACGGAGTGGGTGGCCGGGTCGAACACCGGCGGGTTGCGGTCCGCGTCCACCCAGGAGTCGCTGAGCGGACCCTCGGCGAGCGCCGCGAGCTCGTGCAGCACGCCCCTGGCGGTCTCCTCGTCGGCGCCCTCGCTGGTGGTCATCCGGTCCTGTACGCGGAACACCTCGAAGAGGTTGAACTCCAGGTCCCGGACATTCGGCCTGTAGTGACCCATCATCCGCTCCCTACTCGCTGGTAATACCAGGATATTACTGACGAGTAACTAAGGCAAGCGAATGACGTCACACTCGGCGCCGAGTGGTCCGAAGCCGGGCGAACGACACGCCCGAGAGATCACTCAAAGGGGGGTGGATGCCGAGGTTCGGCGTGACGGTGGGCGACCGTTTCCGAGATTGGTGTGATCACTGATAAGGGGGATACGCGATGTGTCGGAGTTGCAACGCATCCCCCGGTGACGAGGCACGCGGGTCGGGGTTGACCCGGCGCGGGTTGATGGCGCTGGTCGGCGGGCTGACCGTCGGCGGCGCCTCGGTCACCGACGCGGTGGCCGGGCTGCTCTCCGGTCACCGGGTGCGCGCCGTGGCCGACGCCCAGCCGTTGCCCGCCGTCAGCCAGCCCACCATCGTCGGCTGCGACCAGTGGCAGGCCAGGGAGCCGTCGTCCCCGGTCAAGGTGCTGCAGAACCGGCCGGTCCGGATCCTGGTGCACCACACCGCCACGGAGAACCGCAACGACGACACCGAGTCCCAGCTCGCCACGCTGGCCAAGTCGATCCAGGACTTCCACATGGACCGCAACGGCTGGATCGACTCCGGGCACCACTTCCTGGTCAACAGGGCCGGGCTGATCGCCGAGGGCCGGCACAAGAGCCTGGAGTCGCTGCTCGGCGGGCAGAAGTTCATCGAGGGCGCGCACTGCCCTGACCAGAACGACACCGCGATCGGCATCGAGAACCAGGGCCTGTACACCAAGGCGGACCCGCCCGGCGGGATGCTCTCCGGGCTGCGCGCGCTGTGCGCGTACGCCTGCCTGCAGTACGGCATCGACCCCGAGCAGCTCTACGGGCACCGCGACTACCGCGACACCGACTGCCCCGGCGACAAGCTGTACGCGCTGCTGCCGTGGCTGCGCAACCAGGTCGGTCGGATGATGGGCAGGGGAACGGAGTGGCGGGCGGCCACGCTGGCCACCTGGCCGCTGGTCCGTCCCGCCGACCAGGGTCCGGTGGTGTTGGCCGCCCAGCACCTGCTGCGCAACGCCGGCGTGTCCACGGTGCCCGCCGACGGCATGTTCGGCCAGGCCACCTCCGACGGGGTGCGGACGTTCCAGCAGGCGCACGGGCTGGAGCTGACCGGCATGATCGCGGGCGGTTCGTGGCCGCTGCTCGCGGTGGAGGTGCGGGCCGGCCAGGGCGGCGAGGCCGAGGCGGCGGTGCAGGCGCTGCTCGCCCGCCAGGGCGCCGAGGCCGTCACCGCGCCCCCGGTCGTGCGCAAGGAGGACTGGCAGCGGCTGTTGGCGTCGTGAACCCGTGAGTGGCTAGGGCCGTCATAGCGACCCTAGCCACTCACGGGTGCGTCAGCCCATGGTCTTGGCGCCGTCCAGGGCCTCGCGGATGATGTCGGCGTGGCCGGAGTGCTGGGCGGTCTCGGCGATGATGTGCATCAGCACCAGCCGGGCGGACCAGCGCGCGCCCGGCTCGTACCAGGGCGCCTCCGGCAGCGGGTGCGAGGCGTCCAGGTCGGGGAGCGAGGCGATCACCTCGTCGGTGCGCCTGGCGACCTCCTCGTAGCGCTCCAGCACGCCGGCCAGGGTCTCGCCCGGCTGCATCTGGAACTCGGCCTCGCGCGCGGCGAAGTCCGCCTCGGTCATCTCGTCGAAGGACTTACCCATGCTCGACGGCCCGCCCAGGATGAAGTCCACCCAGCCACGCTCGGTCGACGTCACGTGCTTGATCAGGCCGCCCAGGCAGAGCGCGCTGACGGTGGTGCGCAGGCCGGCCTGCTCGTCGGTGATGTCGCGGGTGGTGAAGCGCAGGAAGTGGCGCTGGGTCGCCAGGGCCTTCAGCAGGTCGGCCCGCTCGCCGGTGGTGGTGGTCGCCATGGTGGTCATCGTCCCGCCTTGTCGTTGGTTCTGTCTTGCCGTTGAAACCCAAGGTAGGGACCATAAGTGCCAGTTTCTGTCCTGAATGGCGAAGAAGCTGGAAAACATGGCGAACACGAGCTCACGGACGCTGCGGCTGTTGTCGTTGCTGCAGACCCACCGGTACTGGCCGGGCGAGGAGCTGGCCGGGCGGCTGGGGGTGTCCATCCGGACGCTGCGCCGCGACGTCGACAGGCTGCGTGAGCTGGGGTATCCGGTGCAGGCCCAGCGGGGGGTGGACGGCGGCTACCAGCTCGCGCCGGGCGCCGCGCTGCCGCCGTTGGTGCTGGACGACGAGGAGGCGGTCGCGCTGGCCGTCGGGCTGCAGGCGGCCACCCAGGGAGCGGTGGCCGGGATCGCGGAGTCGTCGGTGCGCGCGCTGGCCAAGGTGGTGCAGGTGATGCCGCCGAGGCTGCGCCGGCGGGTGGAGGCGCTGCGCGCGATGACGGTGTCCAGCGGGTGGGGCACGGGCCCGGCCGCCGAGCCGGACACGCTGGTCGCGGTGGCGCAGGCCTGCCGGGACGCCGAGCGCGTCGAGTTCGAGTACACCGCCGCGAACGGGGAGCGGACCGCCCGGCACGTCGAGCCGCTGCGGCTGGTCGCCCTCGGCCGCCGCTGGTACCTGGTCGGATACGACCTGACCAGGCATGCCTGGCGCAGCTTCCGGCTCGACCGGCTGGGCCGTCCGCGCAACACCGGGGTGCGGTTCCGGCCCAGGGAGCTGCCCGCCGAGGACGCCGCCGCGTTCGTCCGCGCCGGCATCGGCTCGGCGCAGGCCGCGCCGCACGTCGTCGAGGTCATGGTGCACGCCCCGGAGCCGGCGGTGCGCGCGGTGATCGGCCGGTGGGCGGAGCTGGAGCCGGCCGGGGAGGATCGCTGCCTGGTACGGATGCGGACGGACTCGCTGGACTGGCCGGCGATGGCGCTGGGCGCGGTGGGCGCGGACTTCACCGTGCACTCCCCGCCCGAGCTGGTCGACCACCTGCGCGACTGGGGGCGTAGGTTCAGCCGGGCGACAGCGTTATAGCGGACGGCCGCAAGGCGTGAAGTTCGGCGGCAGTATTCTCGGCGGGCTTGTCACGATCGGGTGGACCACCGGCCCGCGAGGCGACACTCGGTGGTCGACGCACCGTGGTGATCACCACCGTGAGCTGAGGGGAGGCGTTCGTGCATAACGGCACCCGTCAGCAGGTGCGACCGGCCGGTGACACGGCCCTGACCGGCGCCCCCGCCGCGCGCCGGCTGTACCGGGAGATCGCGGCCGCGCCGCGGGCCCCGGTGTTGCTCAATGTCGTCGGCATGGCCGGCGCCGGCAAGTCGGTGCTGCTGGACGCGCTGGCGGACTGTTACGCCGAGGCGGGCGTCCGGGTCAGCCGGGATCCCCGGGACGCCGCCGATCCGGACACCGCGCTGCTGGTCGACGACGCGCACCTGCTCCCCCAGCCGGTGCTGGACGGGCTGTGCCGGGTGGCGCAGGCGGGCGGGCGCCGCATGGTGGTGGCGCACCGGCCGTGGCCCCGCACGCCCGGGCTGGCCGGGCTGGGCGCCGCGCTGGCCGCCGACCGCGCCCCGCTGGTGCTGGGCAACCTGGACCGCGCCGGGATGGCCGGGCGCGCCGCGCTGCTGACCGAGGGCCGCCCGCCGGGCTCGCTGGTGGACCTGGTGGCCGAGCAGACCGGCGGGCTGCCGTCCCTGGTCGGCCGGCTGCTCGACGCGCTCGCCGACGCCGGCCAGCTGGACACCGCCGACGTGGCCACCGAGCCGCCCGCCGGCCTGGTCGAGCAGCTGTACCTCGAGCTTGACCGACTGCCGGCGGCGCCGCGCGAGCTGGTGCTGGCGCTCGCGGTCGGTGCGCCGATGGACGCCGAGGTGCTTGCGCCGCTGCTCGACGTGCCCGCCGAAGACGTCGCCGACCTGACCGAGCAGGCCCGCGCGGCCGGCCTGCTGACCGACGGCGGCTCGCTGCGCCCGATCCTGGCGCACGCCGTGCTGCGGCGGGTGCCGGCGGTGCGGCGGCTGGCCAGGCGCCGGCGGCTGGCCGAGATCCAGCTGGACCGGGGCGGGTCAGTGCTCGCCGCCGCCCGCGACCTGCTGGACACCGGGGCCACCGGGTCGAGGGTCGCCGCCGTGTTCGAGACCGCCGCCGACGAGGCGCTGCGGACCTGCTCGCCGCTGGCCGGCCGGCTGCTGGACGCCGCGATCGCGGCCGGCGCCCCGGCGCCCAAGCTCGCCGCCAGGGGTGCCGAGGCGGCCGCCCGCGCCGGCGACCTGGACCGCGCGCTGGAGCTGTCCGACCAGGTCCTGGCCGACCCGGACGGCTTCGGCGAGGCGGACAGGGCGCGCGCCGTCACCGCGGCCGCCACCGCGCTGGCCCAGCGCGGGCTGCTGGCCCGCAGCGCGGAGCTGTACCGCTGGCTGGGCGCGCAGGCGATGGGCGCGGACGCCGTCGTAGCGGTGCCCGCGCTGCTCGGCACCGGGGCGCTGGAGGAGGCCCGGGCGCTGCTCGAACCGCCGTCCGCCGGCGGCCGGCCGCCCACGCTGCTGGCCGGCGCGGAGTCGCTGATGGCTCGCGGCGTCTACGACACGATCGCCGGTTCGCCGACCGCCGCGCTGTCCCAGCTGGCCAGGGCCGCCGCGCTGTTGGAGCCGTCCGGGGCGAGCGTGCTGCTGCCGGACACCCCGGCGGCGCTCGGCGCGCTGGTCGCGGCGCACTGCGGCGAGCTGGACGTGGCGCAGTCGGTGCTGGACCGGGCGGTCGCGGCCGGCCTCGGCGGGCGCTCGGCGGCGGCGCGGCACCGGCTGCTGCAGGCCTGGACGGCGATGTCCCGGGGCGCCACGGCGGCCGCCCGCGCGCTGCTCACCGAGGTGGACGCGACCGGACGGCTGGAGCCGCGCGACGAGCTGGTGGCCGCCGCGCTGGAGGTCGGGCTGGCGCGGCGCGCCGGCGACCTGGCCGCGCTGATGCCGGCCTGGGGGCGGGCGCGCGAGGCCATCGTGCGCCACCCGGTGGACCTGTACGTGCTGCAGCCGCTGGGCGAGCTGATCGTGGCCTCGGCCCGGCTGCGCGAGCAGGCCTGGGTGCGCCCGCACCTGGACGAGGCGCACGCGCTGCTGGACCGGCTGGGCAACCCGGTGCTGTGGTCGGTGTCGGTGTACTGGTCGGAGCTGCACGCCGCGCTGGCCGCCGAGCAGTGGGACGAGGCGCGCCGGCAGGCCGAGCTGTTGGACGCCGCCGCACAGCACCCGTCCGGCGGTGGCCGGTACGCCGCCGCGATGGCGCTGGCCGCGCGGAGCTGGCTGGCCGTGCTGCACGGCAAGGTGGACCAGCAGGCGGTGGAGACGGCCGCACGCGGGCTGCACGCCGTGGGCCTGTCCTGGGACGGGGGCAAGCTCGCCGGCCAGGCGGCCATCCGTACCACCGACCGCAAGGCCATGTCCGCCCTGCTCGCCTGCGCCCGCGGCCTACAAAACTCCGGCGCCGAAACACCCCCCGCCCCGACGCCGCCCACCCCCACTCCGCCGCAGACCCCGGTCACCACACCCACCAACGGCTCCGCCCCCAAACCGCCGAGCCCCCCGGCCACCGAACCCGCCGGCGCCCTGAGCGACCGCGAACGCGAGGTAGCCGAACTGGTCCTGGACGGCCTCACCTACAAACAGATAGGCGAGCGCCTGTTCATCTCCGCAAAGACCGTCGAACACCACGTAGCCCGCATGCGCCAACGCCTGGGCTCCCCCAACCGTGGCGAACTCATCGCCCAACTCCGCCTCATCGTCCACCCCCGCCCGTAAACCCCACCGCGAGTCGGGGAAAACGTCAGGGTGAGTCGCGGATTCTGTCAGGCGAGCCGTGGCCTGACGAAATCCCCGACTCACCCTGACAAAATCCCCGACTCGCGGATACGGGGTACGGACGTGGGGTTAGCGGGGGATGGTGGCCAGGATGCCTTCGCAGGAGCGCATGACGACTCGGGCGGCGTCGGTCTGGGCGCGGGAGGAGAGGGGGTTCTCCGCGCGGCGGCGCCAGCGGCTGAGCGCTTCGAGGGCGGCGGCCTGGGTCTCGCGGGGGTCGGCGTTCGGGTCCAGGCCGAGGCGGGCAGCTGTGGCGCCGCCGTCGCCACCGAGGAGGCGTTCGGCCTCGGTGCGGACGTCGTCGGGCATCTTGACGGCGCCGGAGCGGACCGCGGTGAGCAGGCGCAGCTCGTTGAACTCGTGCGCGCCGGACATGATGCGCTCCAGCTCGATGGAGAGCTGCTGGGCGTGCGGTCGGGGCTCGCGGTGCAGCACCAGGTCCAGCGCGAGCAGCGCGGACCGCGCCTTGAGCAGGTCGCGGCGCTCGCTGAACTGGATGTTCAGCACCTCGCGCAGGTCGTCCAGCCCGGAGCGGCGGACCAGCTCGGCGGACAGCTTGGACGGGTCGTTCACGCCCTGGCGGATCAGCGTGACCCCGAGCCGCACCCCGAACAGGCCGAATCGACCGAGCAGCGCCGCGCGCGCCTCGGAGTTGAGGTTCGCGTTGGTGTCCGCCTTGACGAACCGGTCGGCGGACAGCAGCAGCCCGTCCATCTCCTCGCGTTCGAGGGTGGACAGCTCGGTGAGCGCGGCGAACTCGGCCTGGCGCATGGTGCGCCCGGTCTGGGCGAGCAGGCCGGCCACCGCGACCACCGTCTGGCACAGGTCGCGCAGCTTGTCGTCCGAGCGGTAGCGGCTGGCGATCCGCTTGGCGGACATCAGCGCGTCCAGCCGGCCGACCCCGATCTCGTCGGCCCGCGACAGCACGGCGATGGTGTTCACGGCGGTGGCCCGTGCCACCCCCTGGTCGTGGAACGACTCCAGGAACCGCACGTCACCGGAGTGCAGGTGGCGCATCAGGTACACCACCGCGTCGGCCTGGGTGGGGGCGTCCTCCGGGGCCAGGAACTGGTGGCTGCGCGCGGACACGTCGGTGGACAGCGAGTCGATGCCCGGGGTGTCGATCAGCGTGGTGCCGCGCAGGCTCTGCGACGGCCAGTCCACGACCAGCCGGTCGACCTGGTTCGCCGGCGTGCCGGCCAGGTCGATCGACAGCGCCCCGTCCTCGCGGTGGATGCGCAGCTGGTGCGGCTGACCGCCCCTCGGATGCAGCATCACCCTCGGGGCGTTGCCGTCCTGGTACCAGGTCACCACCCGGGTGCACTCGCCGGCGTCAGTGGGCGCGATCTCCTCGCCGACCAGCGCATTGAGCAGCGTGGACTTGCCGGCCTTGACCTTGCCGGCGATGGCGACCCGCAGCGGCTCGTCGAACCGGGACAGGTGCATCCGCAGCCAGCCGTTGGCCTGCGGGCTGTCGGAGTAGACCTCGATCGCCTGGCGCAGCAGCCCGCGCACCGCGTTGCCGAGGTTCATCGCCCCCGGCGCGCTCACCGGCCCACCGCCGCCGGCACCGCGTTGTCCAACGCTCGGGCCCGTTGCGCCATGTTCTCGATCCGTTCCAGCTCGGCCTTCAGGTCGCGGATGCGCTGCACCCGTCCCGACTCGTCGATTTTGACGGCCTTCGACGCGGACTGGACGGCCTCGGTGAGCGAGGTGTGCATCTCCTCGGCGATCGCGGTGAAGTGGTCGCGCAGGTTCCGCTGCACCTGGCGCAGCATGTCCCGGGTTTCCTTGCCCACCTGGAAGGTCACGTCGTCGATGTGCCGGCGCACCGCCATCTTGGCGTCGGCCTGCCGGCGCTGCTTGTTGCGCTTCATCTCGTCGGCCACCGTCTTGCCACCGAACAGCAGGCCGGCGGCGGCGGAGAACGGGTTGAGCAGCGACAGGCCGGCCATGCCGGTGGCCATGCCGACCATCACCAGGCCGCCGTACCCGCCGCGAAGCCCGGAGAACAGCTTCGCGCCGACGCCGTACTTCTCCATCTCGGGGCGTTCCATCGCCCGCAGGTCGCCGGAGATGAAGTCCTGCTGGCCCACCCGCAGGTTGGGCAGCAGGCTGGAGCCGTTCGAGCTGAAGTGGTCGGCGACCTGGCCGGCCAGGAACTGCGCACGCTGGATGGCCCACACGAAGTTCTGCGATGCCGCCTGGGACACCTGCTGCTCGACCCAGCTCACCAGCTGGTCCCAGGTGTCCTTCGGGTCGCTCTGCTCGACGATGTTCTCGGCCTCCCGGCTGATCGCGCGCAGCCGGTCCCGCAGGTCGTACTCGATGTCGGAGTTGAGGTCGGTCACCCCGTCGCTGAGCGTCTGCTGCCAGCGGGCCGAGCGCTGGCGCAGGTCGTCGGCCTGCTGCTTGGCCTGGTTGAGCTGGGCGATCAGCGCGCCGGCCTTCTCCGGGTCTTCGAGGGTCATCAGCTCGGACTGCATGTTGGTGGCCAGCTGCTCGGAGACGGTGACCACGTCCTGGCTGGTGGACTTGCGGTCCAGCTCGTCGGCGCGGGCCAGCACCTCGCGCTGCAGGTAGCCGATCAGCTCGACGAACCCGGACTCGTCCATCAGCGACTTGTCCTCGGTGCGCAGCGCGTGCAGCCGCAGCGTGGAGGACACCGGGAAGATCTTGGCGTGCACCCCGGCCCTGGACAGGTGGCCGATGTTGATCTCTACGATCCGCCGCCACTGGGGGTACAGGTCGGTCTTGGTGATCACGCAGGCCACGTTCGGGCAGAGCTGGCGGGCGGACTCCAGGAAGTCCAGCTCGGGCGCGGTGTACTCCTGGGCCGCGTCGGAGACCAGCAGCACCGCGTCCGCCTTGGGCAGCGCGCCCATGGTGGCCGCGCCGTGCTGCGAGCCCAGCCCGCCCACGCCCGGGGTGTCCACCAGGACCAGTCCGCCGGCGAGCAGTCGCCGGGGGATGCCCACCTCGGCGTAGGACAGCTGGCGGCGGTTGTTCGGGTTGCCGGCCTCGGAGACGTACTGCGCGAGCTGCTCGACGGGCACCTCGCTGCGCTTGGCCGGCAGCGGTTCGCCGGACTCCGACTCGCTCTCCTGCACCAGGGTGACCGACGCGGTCTCGGAGTGCTTGACCACGGTGGGCAGCGAGGTGGCGATGTCGTCGTCCACCGGGCACACCGGGGCGTTGACCAGCGCGTTGAGCAGCTGGCTCTTGCCCTGCTTGAACTCGCCGACGATCAGCACCCGCACGTTCGGGTCGACCAGCCGCTGCCGGGTCTGGTGCAGCCGCCGGGCCAGGTCAGGCCGGTCGTACGCGGTGGTCGCCTTGAGCGCGAGGTCCACCAGCGAGACCGCCTCTGGTACCGCCACGCCGCTCACCCCTCCCTGTTGTCGCCGGTACGACCCTAAAGAACCGGACTGGGTGTCACGCCAAAGGGCCGGCCCCACGACCCAGGCAAGGGTATGGAGCCGGCCACTTCGGGTCTGGCGGTCAGGCTATCGCCCCCCGTCGACGGCGTGTCACGCGTGGTGCACGTCCACGTTGTGGCTGTCGTCGTAGCTGGAGCTGTTGTGCGAGCCCACGTCGTCGTGGCTGTCACTACGGGAGTGGTCCTCGTAGTTGCTGTAGCTGCTGCTGTCGGTGGCGCTCTGGTCGGCGGTCTGGTCGGCGTAGCCGTGGTCGCCGGCGGCGTTGACCGAGGTGTCGCCGGAGCCGGAGTTGTGCACCGAGGTCGTCGTGTCGTTGTCCTCGGAGTGCCCGTAGGCGCTGCCACCGACCGACAGCGCACCGCCGTCGCTGACGTTGGTGTGGTCGAAGCTGGCGTTGGTGGCGTCGCCGGATCCGAACGCCGTGGTGTTGTGGTCGCCCGTGACCGCGGTGTTCCCGTCGCCGACCACGTTGCCGTCGCCGGTGGTCAGGTTGCTGTCGCGGATGTCCCCGCCGGCCGCCACCGCACCGTCACCGGAGGCCACCACCGGGTCGTTGTCGATGACCTGGTTGAAGTCGCCGCCGTGGGTGTCGATGTTCTGGTGGATCGAGTTGTCGATGTTCGTCGAGTGGTCCTCGATCACCGTGTAGTTGTTCGTGACGTAGCTCTTCAGGTACGTCGCGCCGTCCTCGTGGTGGTCGTAGTGCCGGGGCGGCGGGTAGTGCACGCCGTGGTCGTGGTGCGACGAGTGGTCGTTGTCCGAGATCAGCGTCAGCGCATCGTGGATGTCGCCGGCCGACACGTCGTGGAAACCGCACTCGTTGAGGTAGCCCTCGGGGTCGTCCATGAACGCGGCCCTGGCGTGCGGGTCCCGGAGGAGGCTCAGCAGCCAGTCCAGCAGCGAGGTGTCAACAGCCATCGGTGTTCTCCTGAGTCATCTAGTGCGTCTGTGATGTTGTGCTGCCGGACGGGTGCTCCGGCGTTGGTCACAAAGCTATGACCGCCGCGCGCCTGGGCCATCGGGGAACGCACAGGGTTCCGATGGGCCTGTGTTGCGGGCCGGGGCACGGCGCCCGTTGGGGGGTTGGGGGCGCCGGGCTCGTTGCCACGATGGGGAGAGCGTGGCCACGTTATCAGGAAGAACGGTCGCGGCCATGGATTTATCCCCTGTACAAAAGGCCGGTGCCGCGACCCTGGGGGGAGGTCGCGGCACCGGCCGGGTGACACCTGGGGTCGACTAGACGTGGTGGACGTCCACGTCGTGGCTGTCGGCGGCGTGCGTGGTGTTGTGCGAGTTGATGTCGTCGTGGCTGTCGGTCTGGGAGTGGTCCTCGTAGTTGGCGAAGCCGCTGTTGTCGTGGTGGCTCTGGTCGGCGGTCTGGTCGGCGTAGCCGTGGTCGCCGGCGGCGTTGACCGAGGTGTCCCCGGAGCCGGAGTTGTGCACCGACGTCGTCGTGTCGTTGCTCTCGGCGTGCCCGTGGGCGTTCCCGCCGACCGAGAGCGCGCCGCCGTCGCTGACGTTGGCGTGGTCGAAGCTCACGTCGGTGGCATCGCCCGAGCCGAACGCCGTCGTGTTGTGGTCCCCCGTGACCACCTCGTTGTCGTCCCCGACCACGTTGTGGTCGCCGGTGGTCAGGTCGCTGTCCTCGATGTCCTCGCCGGCCGCCACCGAGTGGTCCCCGGACGCGACCACCGGATCGTTGTCGATGACCTGGTCGAAGTCCCCGCCATGGGTGTCGACGTTCTGGTGGACCGAGTTGTCGATGTTCGTCGAGTGGTCGTCGATGATTTTGTAATTGTTGGTGATGTAGTTGTTCAGGTAATGCGGAGCGCTCTCGCCCGAGGGGTAGTGGTGCGGCGGCGGGTAGTGCACCCCGTTGTCGTGGAACTTGTGGTCGTAGCTGGCCGAGCCGCTGTCCGCGATCAGCATGAGCGCGTCGTGGATGTCCGCGCCGGACAGTCCCTCGAAACCGTGGTGCGCCGCGTAGCCGTCCGGGTCGTGCTGGAAGTCGGCGCGCGCGTCCGGATCGCGCAGCAGGCTCAAGATCCAGTCGAGCAGTGACGTCGAGGACATGGTGGTCAACTCTCTGTGACGGGGCGCCCTGGGCGCGCTGGTAGTGATCTCGGCCGAGACGACGTCGCGTGCTATAGCGCTGCTCGTCGCCCAGGGTGGTCCGAGACTGACGCCAAGTTATGCATCCGGAGGCGTTCCGCCATCGGGGATCGGACAGGGTTGTTGGTAGGCCGAGGTACGGGGTATGGGAGTCTGCCCGTTGGGGGATTGGGGGATCGGCTCCCAACCCACGAGGGGTAAATCAGTGCACTGTGCTTCATTCGAGACGAGAGTTGATCACCATGTTGCGCGACCGGCAGCAGCTTCGGAGGCCGTCGGGGCCCACTCCCCGGACGGACCTCCGGCCAGCCCCCGGGGGGCGGGTCGTGACCAACTCCCGCGGTCCGCGGGGTAAGGGGAACGCGCGATGAGCTACCAGCTCGGAATCGACCTGGGAACCACGTACACCGCGGCAGCGATCAGTCGGGCCACCGAGCGGGCGCCCGCCGGTGTCGACGTGGTCACCCTGGGCGCCAGGTCGGCAACCGTCGCCTCGGTGATGTACATGGCCGACGACGGCTCGGTCTTGGTGGGCGAGGCCGCCGAGCGCCGCGCGCTGACCGACCCGGACCGGGTGGTCCGCGAGTTCAAGCGCCGGATCGGTGACGACGTCCCGCTGATGATCGGCGGCCGGCAGTTCCAGGCCCACCAGCTCGGCGCGCGGATGGTCCGCTGGGTGGTCGACCAGGTCAGCGAGCGGGAGGGCGGCCCGCCCCGGCGGATCGCCGTCACCCACCCGGCCAGCTGGGGTCCGCACAAGAAGGACCTGCTCGGCAGCGCGCTGCGCGACATCGGCGTGGCCGTCACCTTCCTGGCGGAGCCGCAGGCCGCCGCCGTGAGCTACGCCTCCGCCGAGCGGGTCGACCCTGGCAGCACCGTCGCCGTGTACGACCTGGGCGGCGGCACGTTCGATGCGGCCGTGGTCCGCAAGACCCCCAACGGCGGGTTCGAGCTGCTCGGCCAGCCGGAGGGCATCGAGCGCCTGGGCGGCGTGGACTTCGACGAGGTGGTGTTCGGCTTCGTCCGGGACAGCCTGGGCGGGCAGCTCGACTCCCTCGACCCGGAGGACCCGGACGTGCTCTCCGCGGTGGCCAGGCTGCGCCGCGAGTGCGTGGAGGCCAAGGAGGCGCTGTCCAGCGACACCGAGGCGACCATCCCGGTGCTGCTGCCCGACCTGCGCACCCAGGCCCGGATCACGCGGGGCGAGTTCGAGGCGATGATCCGTCCGGCGCTGGAGGAGACGATCGTGGCGCTGCGCCGCGCGGTCGGCTCGGCCGGGCTGTCCCCGCCGGACCTGAACGCGGTGCTGCTGGTCGGCGGGTCGTCCCGGATCCCGCTGGTGTCCCAGATGGTCTCCGACGAGCTGGGCCGGCCGGTCGCGGTGGACGCCGACCCGAAGACGGCGATCGCGATGGGTGCCGCGCTGGCCATCTCGCCGCAGCCGGCCCCGGCCCAGGCGCCTCCGCCCGGTCCTCAGGGCACCGGCGGGATGCCGCCGGTCAGGGGCGTCGGGCCGGGGATGGCGGCCGGTGCCGCTGGTGCGGCCGCCGGTGCCGGTGCGGCGTACGCGGCGCAGCAGCCCCCGCCCCCGCCGGGTCACGGCGGTCCGGGCGGTCCCGGTGGCCCTGGTGGTCCGCCGCGCCCGCCGATGGGCGCCGAGCCGCCCCGGCCGGACGTGGCGCCTGCCGCGTTCGAGGGCGGCGAGTTCGACGACGGCCACCTCGCCGAGCCGGCCAAGCGCAACCAGAAGAGCATGCTCATCGGCGTCGGCGGCGTGGTCGCCATCGGCGCGATCCTGGCGGCGGTGTTCCTGTGGCCGTCCAAGGCGAACGACCCGGCCGGCGCCGGCAACTCCACCGACCTGACGCCGTCCAACTCCGCGCCGGCGACCGAGAAGGCCGCGCCGACCAAGGGCAACAGCGGCGGCTCTGGCGGCGGCGCCAAGTCGACCCCGAAGTCGACGCCCAAGGCGCCCCCGCCGAGCACGAACAACCACACCTCGACGGTCAAGCCCCCGCCCAGCTCGGAGGACGACCAGCCGTCGGAGGGCAACCACCCCAGCACCAAGCCGTCCACCCAGCCGCAGAACGGCTCGAACCGCACCCCGGGCGCCAACAGCCCGTCCGAGGGGCAGGGCCTGTCCGGACAGTCGAGCTCGCCGCAGGCCACCCAGTCGTCGCCGAACACGGCGCCGAGCGGGCTGAGCTCCGGGGCGCCGTCCGACGACCCGATGGCCAGCGGGGCCGCGACCCCGGCCCCGTACGGCGAGCCGTGGGTGCAGGAACCCGCGCCGGCGCAGGGGCAGTCGATGGCCCAGCGCGACGCCGTGGCCGGCTACCAGTCCGGCTCGGCCTGACCTTTCACCGCGAGCACGCCGTTCGGAGACCCTCCGGGCGGCGTGTTCGTGTGTCTGGGGCCGGTGACCGCGCGGTTCGGGTCACTCTTTACCGCTCGCCGGCCGCGCTGGTGACCCGGCAACGCGTTGGGTGGACGCTGGCCGTCGCCGAGCGTGTCGGGGCGGTGACCGGCCCGGCGCGGTTCACCCTGGAGATCAGCCAGCCGTCTTGTGCGTGGGCCGAGCGGGTATATGACCCTCGCCACCCGATGCTTTTTCGCTCGCGATCGGCAATTCGGCGCGCTGAGACGGCCGGTCGCGCTGGTCGGAGACCTCCGGAAGTTCATCCACCGGGCGCGAATGTCACTCGGAACGGCGGTGGCAAGGTCACAGCGGCGCACCGAAAACGCTGCTGTCTCGTTACCACTGCAGAGTGACCGGGGTCGGCGTGGAATGGGAGCCCCCGCCCGACCCCGGTCACCACCAGTTCCATATCGATGTACGGCCTCACTCGCTTGAGGCTTGCGTCACAGGCCGGCCTCGTTCAGCCGAGGTCCACGCCGGGCGCGAAGGTGTTGCACTGCTTGGTGTCGCCGGTGCTGAGCCCGGCGGTCAGCCACTTCCGTCGCTGCGCCGAGCTGCCGTGGGTGAACCGGCTCTGGTTGACCTGCTGGCCCGCGATCTGCGACTGGATGAAGTCGTCCCCGATCCGACCGGCCGTGTCCAGCCCGGCCTCGACGTCCTGCCGGCTGATGTTCTCGATGATGGGCTTGCCGGACGCGGACTTGGTCTGGGTGGCGTGGTTGGCCCACACGCCCGCGTAGCAGTCCGCCTGCAGCTCCAGGCGCACCGATCCGGACGTCGGGCCGGCGGCGTTGCCCCGCACCCGCGACGAGGTGCCGATCAGGTTCTGTATGTGGTGGCCGTACTCGTGCGCCAGCACGTACGACCGGGCGAACAGGCCGCCCTGGGCGCCGAACCGGGTCTGCAGCTCGCGGTAGAAGCTCAGGTCGATGTAGATCTTGCGGTCGCCCGGGCAGTAGAACGGCCCGGTGTCCGAGGTGGCCGGCCCGCACGCGGTGGACACCGAGCCGTTGAAGAACCGGGTGTTCGCCGGCACGTACTTGGAGCCGGACCTGGCGAACTGCGTGCTCCAGAAGGACTGGATCGAGTTGATCACCGCGACCGCCTCGCAGTCCAGCGCCGCGGTGTCCCGCCCGGTCCGGCACTCGCCCCGAATCCCGTCGCTGTCGACCTGCTGGCCGGACCGCACCCCGCCGAGGTCCCCGGCCTGCGGCAGCCCTTGCGGCACGACGCCGGCGCCGCCGAGCTGCGCGACCAGGAAGTAGATCAACAGCCCGACCAGGCCCACCCCGCCGCCACCGATCGCCACCCGGCCGCCGACGCCCCCACCGGAGCCCCGGATGTCCTCGACCTGCGACGTGTCCAGCTCGGCGTCGGGGTTGATGTCCACATCGAGATCCCACCACAACCACCTGCACCGGTCGAGCGTCCGTCGGTCGCTAGGCTGGGCGACGGAAGCGTGGCAGAGCGGCCGAATGCACTCGCCTTGAAAGCGAGCGTCGGGAGACCGACCGGGGGTTCGAATCCCTCCGCTTCCGCCGGTTACCTCGTCGTCGCCAGCACGACGAGCAGGACGAAGATCACCATCGCCGCGATGGCGGCCGGCCGCGCGAACAGCGGCGCTCCCGGTCCGTCGGACGGGCGGCTGTCGCCGTGCGGCGACGGTCCGGGGGGTGCCAGGCCGGCTACCCGGTGCCGGAGCGCCACGTTCATCAACAGGATGACCGGCGTGATCCAGAAGGAGATCGCGCCCCACCATCCCTGCAGCATCGTGTCCGAGGTCATCCGGCGGAACGCCTCCAGCCCGCAACTCCGGCAGAACGGCCCCTCGATCCGGCGGAACTGCATGATCAGAATCATGCCCCGGTGCGCCCGGTAGGTGACGCTGGCCGCCGGGACGGAACCGCAGTACCGGCACTGGATCAGGTACTCCGAGGCGCTGGGTGGGGGCATCGGCCCGACCCCGGTGGCAGGCCATCCCCCATCGGCCGACGCCGCGTTGGCGCCCGCCGGTCGCTCATCACCCATCTGGCCCCCTCGGCGCGGCCGAACGACCTCCGGCTGGAGGATCGGACCGAGGGTAGAAGGCCGGCACCGCCCTCCGGGCCGAAACGGCGAAATCCGGCTGGCCAGGACCGCCGCCGCGGTCGCCGCGGTCGCCGCGCCGGTCGCCCTGACAGCGGCCGGCGTCGCCATCAGGGCCGACGGCCGGACGACCGGTTTCGACGGTCAGGTGAGCGGCCGGCGAACCGGGGGTAACTCTTTGTCCTGTATTCCGGTCTCAACTGGTGACTCTGTTTCGATCATGTGCTAGCCACTTATATAACGAGCTGTGGCAGGGCGGCTCGTCGAGCTTCGTGGAGGTAGCTGTGATCGGAACCATCGTCTCGTCGATCATCATTGGCCTGGTGCTCGGCGTGCTTGCCCGGATCATCCTCCCCGGCAAGCAGAACATCCCGATCTGGTTGACGATCGTGGTCGGCATCGTCGCGGCCTACGTCGGGAACTGGCTGGCAGTGCTGCTCGGCGTGCGCGAGACGCCCGGGATCGACTGGATCCGCCACATCATTCAGGTAGTGCTCGCGGTGATTGGCATCGGGATCGTGGCGGGCGCATTCGGGAAGAAGGGCGTCAAGAGCTAGCGCCCTGACCAGGGAATGACCTGGCGGCGGCCAGGAATGCATCATTCTCGCCCGCGTCGGCGACGGTGACCCGAACACCGTCGCCGGCGAACGGGCGGACAATCACCTTCTGCTGCTCGCAGTGCGCGGCGAATTCCGCCGCGCGCTCGCGCAGCGGCAGCCAGACGAAGTTCGCCTCGGTCTCCGGCACCTGGTAGCCGGCCGCGACCAGCTCGGCCCGCACCCGGGCCCGCTCCGCCACCACCGCCGAGCAGCTGTCCAGCAGCTCGGGCAGGCAGTCCAGTGCCGCGCACGCCGCCGCCTGCGCCAGCGAGTTCACGCCGAACGCGGGGGCCACCCTGCGCAGCGCGGCCACCAGCGTCGGCGAGGCCACCGCGTACCCCACCCGCAGCCCGGCCAGCCGGTACGCCTTGGAGAACGTCCGCAGCACCACCAGGTTCGGCCGGTCGGCCAGCAGGGTGAGCCCGTCGGGCACCTCCGGGTCGGTGACGAACTCGCGGTAGGCCTCGTCCAGCGCGACCACCACGTGCGCCGGCACCTCGTCCAGGAACGCGAGCAGCTCGTCACGGCGCAGCACGGTGCCGGTGGGGTTGTTCGGGTTGCACACGAACACCAGCCGGGTGTTCGGCGTGATCGCGGCGGCCATCGCCGCCGGGTCGTGCCGGAACGCGGCGTCCAGCGGCACCTGCACCGGCCGCGCGTTGCCCACCCTGGTCACGATCGGATACGCCTCGAACGAGCGCCAGGCCATCAGCACCTCGTCGTCGGGCGAGCCGCAGGTGATCTGCACCAGCTGCTGGCACAGGCTCACCGAGCCACAGCCGGTCGCCACCTGGTCGGCTGACACGCCATGCCGTTCGGCCAGCCGCGCGGTGAGGCTGGTCACCGCCATGTCCGGGTACCTGTTGCCGGCGGCCGCCGCCTCGGCGATCGCGTCGAGCACCGGGCGCGGCGGTGGCAGCGCGACCTCGTTGCTGGCCAGCTTGATCGCGCCGGGGATCGTCCGGCCAGGGATGTACGCGGGCAGCGCGTCGAGGTCCGCCCGGATCGTGGGGTCCATGAGACGCACGTTAGTCGGCCCGGTCGCGGTGTGGCGCGCGCGTTTGCGCGTGATCCCGGACGGCATGAAAGGCTGTGGTCATGACGGATCTGCGCACCGAAACCGTGCCGCTCGACGATGGCAGCGAGCTGCGGCTGACCGTCGCCGAGCCGGACGGTTCGGCGCGCGGCGGCATCGTGGTGCTGCACGAGTCGCGCGGGGTCACCGACGGCGTGCGCTGGCTGGTGCACAGCCTGGCCATGGAGGGCTTCCAGGTCGTCGCGCCGCACCTCTACCACCGCGACGGGGCCGACGAGCTGGGCGCCGAGGACACCGACGAGCAGGTGCGCGACCAGGTCAACAGGCTGACCGGGGCGAGCGTGATGGCAGACACCGACACCGCGTTCGGCTGGCTGGCCGAGCGCGGCGTGACGGCCGACCGGATGGGCGTGATCGGCTTCGACCTCGGCGGCTCGGTGGCGCTGGTGGTGGCCACCCAGCGGTCGCTGGGCGCGGCGGTCACGGTGGCCGGCAACCGCGTCACCGAGCCGCTCTCGGACGACCTGCCGGCGCCGCTGGCCGCCGTGCCGGAGCTGACCTGCCCGTGGCTGGGGCTGTTCGGCGAGCGCTCCCAGGACCCGACCGTGCACGAGGTGGAGAAGCTGCGCGCCGCCGCGTCCAGCGCCGAGGTGGCCAGCGACGTGGTGGTCTACCCGGAGGTGGACCACCGCTTCGACTTCGACCAGCGCGCTACCGCCGACGCCTGGCAGCGCACCCTCAACTGGTTCGACTCGCACCTGCGATAGCGCATGATGGGCGGCATGACCGCCGAACAGATCTGGACCCCGGAGCCGTCGACGGCCGATGCGAGCGCGCTGGCCGAGTTCGCCCGCTGGGTCGCCGAGCACCGAGGTGTCGCCACCGCCGACTACGCCGAGCTGCACGACTGGTCGGTGCGTGACCTGGACGGGTTCTGGTCGGCGCTGGCCGAGTTCGCCGGGGTGCGCTTCCACGACCGGGCGCGCGCGGTGCTGGGCCGCCGGGAGATGCCTGGCACCAAGTGGTTCCCGGGCGCCACGCTGAACTACGCCGAGCACGCACTGGCCCCCGGCGACGGGCGCGCCGACGACGACATCGCGGTGGTCTTCGCCAGGGAGGACGGTGTCGAGCGGACGGTCAGCTACGGCGAGCTGCGCGACGAGGTGGCCAGGGCGCGGGCGGGGTTGCGCGCGCTGGGGGTCGGGCGGGGCGACCGGGTCGTGGCGCTGGCGCCGAACTGCGTGGAGACGCTGGTGGCGTTCCTGGCGGCGGCGTCGCTGGGGGCGACCTGGTCGTCGTGTTCGCCGGACTTCGGCACCCGCGCGGTGGTCGACAGGTTCGCCCAGATCGAGCCGACGGTGCTGGTTGCGGTGGACGGGTATCGGTACGGCGGCAAGGGGTACGACATCCGGGCCACGGTGGACGCGCTGCGCGGCCAGCTGCCCACGCTGAGCGCCACGGTGCTCGTCCCGTACCTCGACCCCGCCGCGGTCGTCGAGGGAACCGTGGCCTGGGCGGACCTGCTCGCCGGTTCGCACACGGAGCTGGAGTTCGAGCCGGTGCCGTTCGACCACCCGCTGTGGGTGCTCTACTCCTCGGGCACCACCGGGCTGCCCAAGGGCATCGTGCACGGGCACGGCGGGATCGTGCTGGAGCACATCAAGATGATCCGGCTGCAGATGGACCAGGGCCCCGGCGACCGGCTGTTCTGGTACACCACCACCGGCTGGATGATGTGGAACTTCCTCGTCTCCGGGCTGCTGGTGGGGACCACGGTGGTGCTCTACGACGGCAGCCCCGCGCACCCCGACCTGGGCGTGCTGTGGGCGCTGGCGCAGCGGCACCGGATCACCTTGCTCGGGTCGTCCGCGCCGTACGTGCAGTCCTGCCTCAAGGCCGGGCTTCGCCCGCGCGACGCCTATGACCTCAGCTCGGTCCGGGCGTTCGGCTCGACGGGCGCGCCGCTGTCCGTGGAGGGCTTCCGGTGGCTGGCCGACGCGGTCAGCGAGCGGATGCAGATCGCCAGCGTCTCCGGCGGCACCGACCTGTGCACGGCGTTCCTTGGCGCGGCTCCGACCGTCCCGGTGTGGCTGGGCGAGCTGTCCTGCGCACAGCTGGGTGCCTCGGCCAAGGCCTTCGACGAGGCCGGCAAGGAGCTGGTCGACGAGGTCGGCGAGCTGGTGATCACCGAGCCGATGCCGTCCATGCCGGTCAGCTTCTGGAACGACCCGGACGGCTCCCGGCTGCGCGCGGCGTACTTCGAGGACTACCCCGGGGTGTGGCGCCACGGCGACTGGATCAAGATCACACCGCGCGGCTCGTCGGTCATCTACGGCCGCAGCGACTCCACCCTGAACCGGGGCGGGGTGCGGATGGGCACCGCCGACTTCTACGCCGTGGTGGAGGGCTCCGACCAGGTCCAGGACTCGCTCGTGATCGACACCTCGGCCCTGGGCGCCGACGACGGCGCGCTGCTGTGCTTCCTGGTCCTCGCGCCCGGCGTCTCCCTCGACGACGTAGAGCCGTCGCTGCGCCGGACCCTGCGCACCGAGCTGTCCCCCCGGCACGTGCCGGACAGGTTCATCACCGTCGCCGAGATCCCCCGCACCCTGAACGGCAAGAAGTGCGAGGTACCGGTCAAGAAGATCCTCGCCGGCGTCCCCGTGGACCGCGCCGTGAGCCGAGGCGCCCTGGCCAACCCGTCCGCCCTGGACCCGTTCCTCACCGCCCGCGAGTCGGGACTTTTGTCAGGGTGAGTCGGGGTTTTCGTCAGCGCTGGCGGAGGGCGTCGAGCACGCCGTGCGCGATGGCGCGCGCGTGCGGCTGGCCGGGGCAGGCCCGGTGGCCGGCGCCGAACGTGAACAGCTGACCGGACTCCCGCTGCGCGCGGGCGAGGTCGAGCACCAGGACGGCGGTGCCGTCCAGGCGGCGGGTCGCGCGCACCGGCGGTTCGTCGAGCAACACCCGGTCGATGACGGCCGCCGGGTCCGGCCTCGGCGACGTGCGCAACATCACGCCCGCCGCGTTCTCGATCAAGCTCGCGGTGGCGTCACGGGCCTGGACGAACAGCGCGACCCGGGCGGCCGCCCGCTCGTCCGCAGGCCCGCCGCAGGCCTCCACCAGGCGCGCCGCCGCCTCGTCGCCGGCCCGGTCGGCCTCGACGTGCGGGTGGTAGACGCGGGCCACGGCGCCGACGTCCGCCGCCGACACCTCCACGCCCAGCGCGGCCGCCAGCACGTCCGTGGGCACGGTGCGAGCTAGGTCGAAAATCACATCCGACGCCCGCCGGCGCGTCCGGTCGAACGCGTCGTCCCGCAACGCCCGCGCCGGCACACCCGCCAGCAACTCCGTGACCAGCGCGCGCCGCTGCCGATGCTCCTCCCCGTTGGCGAACCGGCTGACCCGCGCGCGCACCCACCCGACGTCGACGTTCTCGCCACCGGCCTGGGCGGGCGGAACGATGAACCCCGGATCCTCGAGTACCGCGCGCACCTGGTCCGGACGACCGATCGTGACCATGGCGCCAACCTAGAACCCGGACCGTTCGCCGCCGGCCGAACCATCGCGCCGTGACCTGCGTCGTCGGTCCCAGTGGGCACGGTTGGGGTACCGCTTTGATCCGGGCGAGGCGGGCTGTGTAACCTGTCCTCCTGGCGGCCGAGCAGGCCCCGGGAGGCTTCGCCTAGTCTGGTCTATGGCGCCGCACTGCTAATGCGGTTGGGGGTCACGCCCCCTCCCGGGTTCAAATCCCGGAGCCTCCGCGTGACGCCCGGTTTCGGCCGTGCGACAAGTGAACATGCGCTCGTAGCTCAACGGATAGAGCACTTGACTACGGATCAAGAGGTTGCAGGTTCGAATCCTGCCGAGCGCGCAACGAACTCCCAGTTCAGACCCTTGCGTCTCGTGCAGGTACTCCTTACCAACGATGCAGTGCGCCGACGAGGCGCTCGACGTGTCGCTGGAGCTGATGGCCGACCGGGGGCGGATCGCCTCGATCGCCGGCTCCTCACGGCGCGCCGAGGTCGGCATCGCCGGGCACGCCCCCGGCAAGCTCGTGCTCGTCCCCTGACCCGGCGACACCCCGGCAGGCCGCGTGACGCCCGTTGTGGAGTCGGCGCCACGCGGCCGGGTTCGGGTTACGGACGGTTGGTCCGCGCCCAGGAGATGATCGAGGTCAGCGCCGGTCCGCCGCCGTACTCGTTGTCGCGGGAGGTGCCTCCGCCCGGCTGCTCGACGGCGGTGCTGCCGATGGTGCTGCCGACGCCGATGACCCTCGGGAAGGTTTCCGTGCCCCACCAGCCCCACGCCGACCCGCCCGACTGGCCGGGCGTGAAGTCGTTGAAGTGGCCGAGCACGCAGCCCGAGTTGCCGTTCAGGGTGAAGTCCTGCTTGCTGGACACCACCCCGGCGCCCTGGTACGCGGGGCGTTCACCGCTGGCCAGGTCGGCCGCGTAGCCGGCGTACTGCCAGACGGCGCTGCCGTTCCAGGCGGCGTCGTAGGTCCGGCTTCCGATGAACCCGACAGTGTCGCCGATGCGCTGGTTGGTGATCAGGATGACGTAGTCGAAGGCCGTCTGCTGGTCCGAGAGCGGCCCGGAGACCTGCTCCCAGAAGATGACCTCCGAGACGCCGATCTCGCCCCACGGGCCGCGACCGTCGTAGTAGCCCGGGGTGAAGGTGGACCACCCCGCGCTGCCGCCGCTCCAGTTGATGACGTGGCTGGCGGTCAGCACGTGCCGGGGGCCGACCACGGCACCGGTGCCGTAGCCGCCGGCCGTGCGTACCTTGCCGACCGTCCGCCACGGGTAGTTGGTGTCGTGGAACACCACCCGGTCGTCGGTGCCGAAGATGGTCGGCTCCGGGCCGGCGGCCTGCTCCGCGAGCGTGCGCAGGCGGTGCGTCTCGGGCGCCCGCTGGGGCTGGAAGGTGGTCGCCACGGCGGCCGGGCGGTAGCCGTCGAGCTCGGTGACCTCCAGGTGCTCCGCCGCGCGCTCCCGGCCGACAGCGGTGTACTTCATGTCCGGGTACGGGTGCGCCACGTCGAGCCCGTTGACGCCGACGTCGGCGACGAGCCGTACCCGGCCGTTCTCGCGGACCAGCCTCGGCTTGGCCTTCTCGTCCAGTGCCACCTCGAGGACGCTGGCTTCCTGGCTCGTGGCGCGGCCCTCGGCCGCCATGCTCGCGCGGGCGGCGAGCGTTGAGTGATCAATTGGCCTTTCCATGTCCGTTTCTCCCGACCTCGTTTCGTCCGGTGGTCACGGTGACCCCCACAGGTCGATGCCTCGGCCGGGGCCCGAGATACGTGCGGCAGGTATCAGAAAGGTCGCGTTCGGTAACGGGCGTCGCCGGTCATCTCGACGCCTTGTGGCCCTGGACACCGGGGACCAAGATCCGATATGCGGGACGTTTCGGGGTTCGGTGTGGGGTGTATGTCCGGGTGCTCATCGGCGAATGTCCATGGGCCTATTTCCGGTTCGGGTGTGCTTCTGGAAACAATGGCCGCAACCTGTTTCCAGGGTCGCCGAGAAGCGTGTGTTCGTGATCCGAGTGGCCGGTGCGGGTCGAGTTGTGAGCGACGAGCCCCCGGTCAGGCCGCCGGGCGACGCGATGGGCGGGTGCCGGCCCACGAGTGTGAGCTCTTCTCTTTCGTTATTCGAACGTCCGGATCGCGTCGAAGTCGGGGGTATTGGCCGGCCGCGAAGTCCACCGCTCGCGCCGATATTCGGGCGCGCAACCAGCGTTATCAACGGGCGGTTTCGCGGGTGGCAATCGGCGGCCCGGGCCGAATTGGTCAGGTGGTCTCGGCGGGCGGCCCGGACCGTACTGGCGGGTGCTCGGTGGTTACGGAACGTTGCCATGGCTCGGGGGAGATGCCGGTGGGAATAGATCGCGGCGCGGCGGCCTTGGAAACCCGAGTGGGGTCGCTCCTCGGCGCGCGGTGGGCGCCGGAGGGCGAGGGCGAGACGGTTTCGGATAGGGGTGGACGAGTGCCGGGCTGGCCGGTCGGCGTGACGGGGTTGTTGGTGGTGGGCGGCGTGCTCCTGCTGGCGGGGGTAGGCACCTGGACGAGGTGCTGGTACGCGCCGCTGCTGCGTCGGCTCAACGGTGTGCACCCGCGTTGGCTGGGGCCGGCATACACCGGCGCCGGCGCCGGCGCCGTGCTGGCGGCCTGCGCGAGCCTCGCCGAAGAAGGCCCGGCGCGCGGAACCCTGGTGATCTGGGCCGCGGACGCGCTCATCATCGCCATCGGCTGCCTGGTCGTCGGGCTCCGGATCCGGGGCCGGCGCACGGGGCGGGGTATCCCCGGGTAGGCACCGGGCCGGTACCGAGCGGGCCGGGTTTCCTTGCGGCGTGCCGGGAACCCGGTGCCGGTGGTGCCGCGAGCGTTAGCCGATCGCTAGGATTTGGTGCCGGTGAATCCCGGTAAGGTGCCGCCACAATGGCGGCAGATTCGCAGCTAGCGGCGTTCCGAACCGGACCTACCGTGCGTAACATGGCAGCACCGAGTGAGTCGTATCACACTCCCCCCGGAGACGACCTTTCGTTTCGGCGGGTCGGTGCGGTTAGATGGTTAGCGCTACCTACTGTTGTCAAGGCAAACTTCAAACCAGAGTTCGATACTTTACGGAGTCGTGATGACTAGCGCCGCGTTCGTCCGACCGGTCGAGGCGGCCTCGGTCGTCGAGCGGGTCACGCACGAGATCCGCCGTTCGATCGTTGCCGGCCGGATGGAGCCCGGCCAGGAGTTCTCGCTGCGTCAGATCGCCGCCCAGCTCGGGGTCAGCTTCATCCCGGTGCGTGAGGCGCTGCGCAGCCTGGAGGCCGAGGGGCTGTTGGTGACCCGCAGGGGTCGAAGCGCCGTGGTGGCGCCGCTGGACGCCGAGGAACTGGGCGCCATCTGCCGGTTGCGCCGCCTCATCGAGCCCGACCTGAACATCCAGGCCGCTGAGAAGATCCCGACGGCCGAGCTGGATCGGCTGGAGGCGTTCGTCGAGCTGTGCGAGGACCCAGGGAACCACCCCGACGTGCGGCACGAGCGGTACCACGCGCTGCACATCGACATGGTCCGTCCCGCCGCCACCACCTGGGACCTGCGCATCATCGAACGGCTGTGGCGGGCGTTCGAGCGGTACGTCCGGATGGGCGAGCACCGGGTGCGGCCCGGCGACGTGGACAGCGCCGAGAAGGTGTCCCGCGAGCTGATCGCGGCGTTCCGCACCCGCGACCCCGAGCGGGTGCGGGAGGCCACGCTGCACCGGCTGGAGCGCGCCGAGCACATCGCCCGGCTGAGCCTGGAGCCCTGACCGGCTGAGAGCGGCGTCGTCGATCACGGGCATTTGGTGCTGGGCGACGGGCGGTTGGTCTGCCAGGCTGGACGATCGTGGCCGACGAACCCCCGGAGCTGACCGTCGCCGATGCCGCCGCCTGGCGGGACTGGCTGGCCGAGAACCACGCCGACACCACCGGCGTCTGGTTGATCCTGGCCAAGAAGGGCACCACGGACCCGACCAGCCTGAGCTACGACCAGGCGCTGGACGAGGCGCTGTGCCACGGCTGGATCGACGGCCAGACCCGGCGCCGGGACGAGACCACCTACCGGCAGCGGTTCACCCCGCGCCGCTCCCGCAGCCGCTGGTCGGCGCGCAACGTGGACCTGATAGCCCGGCTGACCGCCGAGGGCCGGATGCACCCGGCCGGCGTGGCCGAGGTCGAGCGGGCGCGCCAGGACGGCCGGTGGGACGCCGCCTACGCCGGGCCCAAGGACAGCACGGTGCCCGACGACCTGGCCGCCGCGCTCGCCGCCAACCCTCGGGCCAGCGCCATGTTCGACATCCTGACCAGCCAGAACCGGTACGCCATCCTGCACCGGCTGGGCGACGCGAAACGGCCGGAGACCAGGGCCCGCCGGCTGGGTGAGTTCGTCGCGATGCTCGGGCGGGGCGAGACCATTTACAGCCAGAAACGTTCGCTCGATGAGTGACGTCGGTGCGTCGGGGTACGGGCGGGCACTGCCTCCGGACTACGACACCGACCCCGGACGGTTCGACGCCAACGTCCGCGCCACCGACGAGTTCTCCAGGGTCGGCGACCTGCACCCGCTGGTGGCCGAGCAGCTGGCCACGCTCGGGCCGGGCGGCGTGCTCGACCTCGGCGGCGGCACCGGCCGGCTGGCCCGGCTGCTCGGCGAGCGGCAGATCTGGACGGTGGTGGTGGACGCCGCCCGGCACGTGAGCCAGGCGCCGCCGCCCCGGGTGCTCGGCGACGCCGGCCGGCTGCCGTTCGCGGACGGTTCCTTCGACGCGGTGGCCGCGCTGTGGATGCTCTACCACCTCGAGCGCCCCGGGCGGGCGCTGCGCGAGGCCCATCGGGTGCTCCGGCCCGGCGGCACGTTCGTGGCCTGCACGTCCAGCCGGACCAACGACCCGGAGCTGGCCGGCGTGCTGCCGGACTGGGGGCGCCGCACCACGTTCGACGCCGAGGAGGCCGTCGAGGTCATCAGCCAGGCGTTCCACGTCACGCAGGTGATCTCCTGGGACCAGCCGTTCGTCACGCTGCCCGACCGGGAGGCCGCCGAGCTGTTCCTGCGCGGGCGCGGGATGTCCGAGCGCGAGGCGCACCGGCGCGCCGCCCGGCTGGACACCCCGATGAGCGTGACCAAGCGCGGGGTGCTGGTGTGGGCGCGTCGGCGGTCCCGCCCGATCGGCAAGGGTTGAGTGAACCACTCCATCGAGTCGGTTCTATAGCGGTGCTGTCACGGTCTGGTGTAATTGATATATCGAGGGCTCGGAGCCGTGTATGACTAGAGTGCGTGGGGGTTCGCGCGGCTGTCGTTTTCGTTCTCGGGGCTTTGATAGTGGTGGGGTCGGCGCTGGGCTGGGCGCAGACGCCCGTCGCGCCGGCCAGCCCGGCACTGCCGGTGCCCAGCTTCTCCGAGAACGCCCCCGGGACGGATCAGGGCGCCGCCAAGCTCGCCCGCCGCGGCACCCTGCTGCCCATCGACTGCGCGGACGTCCTGTCCGGGCCGGTGGACGCGGCGGCGCTGCTGGCCCAGCCGGTCGGCAGCCTCGACTCGCGCACCATCGTCGGCGTGGGCTCCCCGTCCGTGGGCATGGTCGAGCGGCTGACCTGCACGTATCGGCGGGCGAACCAGCAGGAGCCGCTGCTGGTGCTCTGGCTCGCCGCCTTCACCGACCCGAACGCGGCGGCCGACCAGCGCGACCGCAACATCGCCGACGAGCGCGGTGACACCAGGGCCACCCGCGACGTGCCGCTCGGGCGGGCGAGGGCCACGCTGCTCACCCAGCCCAACCGGTACGTGCTGATGCTCGCCTACGACAAGTTCGACATCACGCTGACCCTGGCCAAGGGCGTCGTGCCGGACGCACAGGTGGAGCCCGTGCTCGTCGACCTGGCACGCCGGGTGTGGCCCGACGTGGCGCCGCCGTCGGGGTCGGGAGCGGTCACCTCGCCGCAGGCCGTCACGGGAGGACCCAAGGACATCCCGGACATGACGAAGGCGCCCAGGCGGGCCGGATAGCCGCGCCTGGACGCCTTCGTGAGATCCCCCCGCTAGTGGACGGCCACCGCGACGACGCCGTCGCCGACCGGGACCACCCGCCACGGCCGGGCCACCAGCACCAGCACCGCCGCCGCCAGCGTGAGCCCGCCGAACATCACGGTGCCCATCGCCAGCGCGTTGTTGCCGAGCACGCCGACCAGCGGTGAGATCGCCGCGCCGACGCCGAACTGGACGGCGCCGAGCAGCGAGGCCGCCGTGCCGGCCGTCTCGCCGTGCGCGTTGAGCGCCACCGCGGGCGCGTTCGGCAGGATCAGCCCGGCGAAGAACAGCACCGCCCACACCAGCACCGCGACGCCGAACATGCCGCCCGCGCCGGTCGCGGCCGCCGCGAACAGCGCGGCACCGGCGACGCTGGCGGCCACGCTCGCCGCCACCAGCACCTGGTGCGGCTCGTAGCGGCGCATCAGCCGTGCGTTGAGCTGGGTGGCCGCGATCAGCCACACCGCGCTGGCGCCGAACATCAGGCCGAACTGCCCCTGGTCGAGCCCGTACTGGTGCTGGAACACGAACGAGCCGCCGCTGACGAACGCGAACAGCCCGGCCATCGCCAGCCCGGCCACCAGGATCAGGCCGATGAACGTGCGGTCGGTGAGCAGGCCGCCGTAGGTACGGACGGTCTCCTTGAACCGCAGCGGCACCCGCCGCGAGCTCGGCAGCGTCTCCGGCAGCGCCACCACGGCCGCCACCGCGATGACCGCCCCGAGCACCGCCAGCGCGACGAACACGCCGCGCCACTGGGTCCAGCTCAGCAGCGCGCTGCCCAGCGTCGGCGCGAGCACCGGCGACACGCCCATGACCAGGATCAGCCGGGACAGCAGGGTTGCCGCCGCCCGGTCGGTGTACAGGTCGCGGACCATGGCCAGGGCCAGCACCATGCCGGTGGACGCGCCGAGGCCCTGCAGCACCCGGGCCGCGGTGAGCAGCTCCACGGTCGGTGCGAACAGGCACAGCAGCGACGCGACGACGTGCACGAGCGTGCCGGTGATCAGCGGGATGCGCCGCCCGATCGCGTCGGACAGCGGCCCGACCAGCAGCTGGCCCAGCCCGAGGCCGAGCACGGTGCCGCTCAGCGTGAGCTGGATGGTCGACTCGGTGGTCATCAGGTCGGCGGCGATCTTGGGCAGCGCCGGAAGGTACATGTCGATGGACAGCGGGCCGAGCGCGATGAGCGCGCCCAGCACGAGCACGAGCTTCAGCTGTCCGCCCGGCGGTGCGTTGCCGCCGTCCGGGGTGGACGGCTGGCCGGGCTCGGCGGTGCGCGCCGGGTCCGCCACGCGCACTGGCGCCGTGTCCAGCTGGTCGTCAGCGATGGTCACAGAAATCTCCCGTCTGGTTTGCCAGGACTTCTCAGGCCGCAGACGTCGATGTGCTCCAGGCCCCAAACGGAGCCGAACCGTCAGGGGCGATCGGCTCCGAGGGGTATCAAGGGATTCGGGCGCGGCGTTGTTCCACCTGGTGGGGAGATGTGAGCTAGCCGAAATCGGTTGGCCGCGAGCCGGGGCGAGCTGGGAGAATGGCCGCCAAGATCAGCGGTTGGCGCCGACCTCGGCGCACTCGGCGGCGCGCTGGGTGAGCAGCGCGCGCTCCCTCTCGTTCGCGGTGAGCGCGGCCGCGCGCTCGAACTCGGCCCGTGCCTCGTCACGGCGGCCCAGCTTGACCAGCAGGTCACCGCGCACGCTGGGCAACAGGTGGTACGACTTCAGGGCGGGCGCGGACGTCAGCTGGTCCACCAGTGCCAGGCCGGCCGCCGGCCCGTACGCCATGGAGATCGCGACGGCCCGGTTCAGCTCGATCACCGGGGACGGCACCACGTGGGCCAGCGCGGTGTACAGCGCGGCGATCTTCGACCAGTCCGTCTCGCCGGCGGTGTGGGCGCGCGCGTGGCAGGCGGCGATCGCGGCCTGCAGGGTGTACGGTCCCTGGGTGCGTCCCTCGGACAGCCGGACCGCGCGGTCGAGCGCGGCCAGCCCCCGGGTGATCAGCAGCCGGTCCCACCGCGCCCGGTCCTGGTCGAGCAGCAGGATCGGCTCGCCGCTCGCGTCCGTGCGCGCTCGCGTCCGGGACGCCTGGATCTCCATCAGCGAGACCAGCCCGTGCACCTCGGGCTCGTCGGGCATCAGCGCGGCCAGCACCCGGCCCAGCCGCATGGCGTCCTCGCACAGCGCGGGGCGCATCCAGTCGTCCCCGGCGGTCGCCGAGTAGCCCTCGTTGAACACCAGGTAGATGACCTCGAGCACGGCCGGCAGCCGGGTGGACAGCTCCTCGGCGGTGGGCGCTTCGAACGTCACGCCCTTCTTGGCCAGCGTCTTCTTGGCCCTGACGATCCGCTGGCCGACCGTCGCCTCGGGGACCAGGAACGCCCTGGCGATCTCGGTGGTGGTCAGCCCGCCCAGCACCCGCAGCGTGAGCGCCACCCTGGCGTCGGTGGACAGCACCGGGTGGCAGGCGGTGAACACCAGGCGCAGCATGTCGTCGCCGATGTTGCCCTCGGTGGCCGCCTCGTCCACCGCGTCGTACTCGTCCTGGCTGGTGTCGCGGCGGGTCTCCAGGTCACGGCCGATCTCGTCGCGCTTGCGCTCGAACCGCTCCCGGCGCCGGATCTGGTCCACCGCGCGGCGCTTGGCAATGGCCATCAGCCAGGCGCCCGGGTTGTCCGGCACGCCCGACCGAGGCCATTGCTCCAGCGCCGCGACCAGGGCGTCCTGCGCCAGCTCCTCGGCCACGCCGACGTCGCGCATCATCCTGGCCAGCCCGGCGATCAGCCTGGCCGCCTCGATGCGCCACACCGCTTCTATGGCGCGGTGTGCAGCGCGACCCGCACCGTCGCCAGAGCGAGCCGGTGAAGAGCGCTCATCAAGCCCCGCCGGCGAGTGAGGCGAAGATGCAGCTTCTGTTGGCGCCCGGGTCACGGGGTGGATGACAGCAGGTCATCACCCGTGCTGGCAAGTTGTTCGTCAGGCGTTCTTCTCCGCCTGGGCCCGGATCCGGTCCTCCTGCTCGCGCAGCTCGGGGGTGAACGCCTCGCCGAAGTCCTCGGCCTCGAACACCTGGCGCAGCTCGATGACGAACTCGCCCTCCTTCGGCCTCGGCGCCCGCTTGAGCCACTCCAGGGCCTCCTCGTACGACTTGGCCTGCAGCAGCCAGAAGCCGGCGACGAGCTCCTTGGTCTCGGCGAACGGGCCGTCGATGACCGAGGTGCCCTCGGCGGTGTGCACCACCCGGGCGGCGTTGTGCGAGCTGGGGTGCAGGCCCTCGCCGGCGAGCAGGATGCCGGCCTTGACCAGCTCCTCGTTGAACGCGCCCATCTCGGCCAGTTCCTGCTCGGTCGGCATCACGCCGCCCTCGGTCTGGTCGTTCCCCTTGACCATCGCAATGAACCGCATGTGTTCTCTCCTTCGTGGGTCTTGATCCGCCCTCGCACGGACGCGTCGAACAGGCGTGCCGGGGTTCGACACCCGGCCCCGGCCATCTCCGACGTTCACTCTATTGGGGGGTGCCGGTACCTATCGGAGGGGCTCGCGCGATAGTTCTGGCATGAAGCTCTCCCGCGTCGCGGTCATTGCCGTGTCCGTCCTCGCGCTGCTGGCGGGCGGGTGGCTGGGGCTGCTGCCGGTCAAGGCCACCATGACGCAGATCAGTCCCGTCCTGCGCCAGATGTCGGTGTCCTGCGGCAACGGCTACCTGGGCTCCAGCCTGCCGGTGCATCCCGGTGACCTGGTCGAGATCCCGGGCGAACACGCCGTCTACCTGCCCAAGGCCGCCTACGACACGCACTGTGGCGAGGCCGTCGGGCCGCGCCGGTACGCCGCGTGGGGGCTGACCGCCCTCGGCGTGCTCGGGCTGGCGATGACGTTCGCGACCGCCTCGTCCGGTTCGTCGTCGGGGTCCTCTCGGTCGTCGGGTTCGTCCAGGTCGTCGTCCGAGCCGTCGGAGTCCTCGGGTTCGCCCGAACCGGACGAGGCCGAAGAGGCTCCGGAGTCTTCGGAGTCCCCGGAGTCTTCGGAGGTGTCGGCGTCCTCGACGTCCTCGGAGGCCGAGGCGGCCACGTCCGGTTCCTCGGAGTCGAGCAAGCCGTCCGGGCGGAAGGGCGGAGCGCACCGCGCCTGATCTCCCGGCGCCCGTTTCACAGTCCGACCTGACTGTGAAACCATGAGACATGGGCGACGAGGACTTCGAGACGCTGCGCTACCGGGTCGCGGACCGCAAGGCGTACCTGACGTTGAACCGGCCCGAGCGGCTCAACGCCATCACCTCCGAGATGGCTCGCGAGCTGGCCGCCGCCGTGGACCTGGCCAACCAGGACCCGGCCGTGCACGTGATCATCCTGCGCGGCGAGGGGCGGGCGTTCTGCGCCGGCTACGACCTGAAGCGCTACGCCGAGCGCGGCGAGCAGGTGCAGCCGCCGGTCTGGGACCCGATCAAGGACTACCAGGCGATGCGGCGCGGCACCGACGACTTCGTGAGCCTGTGGCGCTCGCTCAAGCCGACCATCGCCTCGGTGCACGGCCACGCGGTCGCCGGCGGCAGCGACATCGCGCTGTGCTGCGACCTGGTCGTGATGGCCGAGGACGCCCGGATCGGCTACCCGCCGGGACGGGTCTGGGGCTGCCCGACCACCGCGATGTGGGTGTACCGGATCGGCGCCGAGCGGGCCAAGCGGATGCTCTTCACCGGCGACACCATCGACGGCACCACCGCCGCGGACTGGGGCCTGGTGCTCCAGTCCGTGCCGGCCGACGAGTTGGAGGCCGCCGTCGAGGGCCTGGCCGACCGGATCGCCGGGGTGCCGGTCAACCAGCTGGCCATGCAGAAGCTGATGATCAACCAGGCCTACGACAACATGGGCCTGCAGGGCACCCAACTGCTGGCCACCCTGTTCGACGGCATCGCACGGCACTCCCCGGAGGGCCGCTGGTTCCAGCGGCTCGCCGCCGAGCGCGGCTTCGCCGAGGCGGTGCACTGGCGCGACTCCGGGCGGTGGATCCCGGACGGTGGCGGCCCCGTCTGACCTCAGGGTGGGGGCAGAACGCGGTCCAGCCAGAGCGCGAGGACGGCGTCGGCGAGCTCGGGCTCGTCGCGGAGTACGGACGTGAGCGCCAGGCCGCGCAGGAGCATCAGCAGCGACTCGTGGGCGGTCCGCGCGGTACGGGGGTCGTGGCCGGCGAACTCGGCGGCGAGCAGCTCGCGGACCGCGCGGCCGATCTCCCGCTGGGACGGCAGCAACGCCGTGCGCAGTGCCTCGTCCGTGCGCGCGGCCATCCACAGCTCGAGGCCGGCCTGGAACACCGGCCCGGACATGGCCGAGCGGACCGCGGCCAGCCGGGCCTGCCGGGTGTTCGGCGTGGCGGCCCGGATGTCGGCCAGCTGGAGCTCGGCGATGTGACCGACCGCCGCCGCGAGCAGGTCGGCCTTGGACCGGAAGTGGTGCAGCAGCGCGCCCCGTGACACCCCGGCGAGCCGTTGGATGCGCTGGGTGGTGGTGCCCGCGTACCCGTGCTCGACCAGGCAGGTCACGGTGGTCTCGAGCAGGTGCTGGCGGGTCCTGTCGCGCTGTTCGCGGCGGGTGAGGGCTGGCACGCAGCGCAGCGTACGGGCCTCTCGCGCCGACGGCGTGGCGTTAATTCGTAGTTATGATTATATTCTGAACATGGGAGCCGACGATCGCCTGCCCGCGATGCTGAACGTGGCCCGGTACCACCGCGCGCACGAGCGCTATCACTCCCTGCTCAGCCTGGAGGACGCGGTGGCGCTGCGTCGGGACGCGAACTCCCTGCAGGCGGTCGCGGACCGGCTGCGAGACGACGCGCCGCCAACGACGACGCCGCCGGGTGGTGCCGGCTTCGCGGCCATGGGCTGCACCGATCTCAGCGACGCCTCCGCCGTCACCTCCGTGGGCATCCTGTTCATGGAGGGTGAGGGGGAGCCGCCCGAGCTGGCGCACATCCGGCGGCGGTTCACCGACCTGTCCCGGGGCTGGGCGCGCAGCGCCGGCTGGCTGGCCGAGAAGATGGACGCCGGCTGGGCGCGCGAGCGGGCGCTGCTGGAGCCCGAGCTGGTCGACGCCGCGCGGCCCCGGTTCGCCGCGCTGACCCGGACCACCGCCGCCGCGCACGCCCACGACGTCGCGGCCAGGCTGCTGGACACCTCGGCGGCGGCGCTGTCGAAGCTGGAGTTCACCCCCGCCGCCGTCCGTTCCCAGCGCCGCTACGCCGCGTCACTGCTCCGGACCGCCGCGTGGCTGGCCACCATGGCGGCCGGGGTCATCGCCGACGAGGGCGCCACGCTCGGGCTCTCCGATCCGGACTGGACCGCTTATATCGACGAACTGGAAGCGCGAGTCGAATAACTCGGAAATTGTGCCGAGGCGTAAATTCGATGTGAGTCCGAACGGTGGACGTGGCTGCGTACGGGCGTTGCCACTGCACCGTAATTCGTCCGCGTAGACTCGTCGACGAGGCCCGGGTCGTTGAAGCGGAGACGGAAATGGACAGTCGCACAATTGTGCTGAACATATACCGCGTGATGGCGTACATCACCGGCACGGGCTTGATCATCCTGGTGTTCGTCGCGATGCCGTTGAAGTACTTCGCCGACATCCGCCAGCCGGTCGCGGTGGTCGGGGCGCTGCACGGGTTCTTCTACATGGCGTACGTGGTCTGCTCCCTGGTGCTGGCCGAGCGGTGCCGGTGGCGGCCGGTGCGCGCCGTGCTGGTCGCGCTGGCCGGCACCATCCCGTTCCTGTCCTTCGTCGCCGAGCGCAAGGTCACCCAGCTGGTTCGTGGTTCAGTCAGCCGCACGGCCGGAGGCGCGAAACGGGCATCCGACGAGCAGCCCGACCTGCACGCGTAGCTGCTCGGCGGTCCACGCCGACGACTCGAAGGCCAGCCGCACGTCGTGGTCGCCGTCGTCCGCCTCGACGCGCAGCCGGATACCCAGCCGGTCCACGCCGAGCGGGCGGATCCGGAAGCCGGGCTTGTGCCGCAGCGGGTCGGGCAGGTGGCGGGCCAGCGAGGTGAACACGTCGGGGTGCGCGTCCTCTAGGTGCCGCAGCCAGCCGTTCTCCAGCATGCAGAACGGGTCCGGCGCGGCGGCGGCCAGCTCGGCGGGCGCCAGCGGGCCGGTGCCCTCGGCGTCGGCGATCACGGCGGAACCGGGCCGCAGCCGCAGCAGGCTCGCGCCGTGCCCCAGGTCGAGCAGGCCGGGGTGCGGGCGCTGCTCGGCGACGTCCAGCGCCAGCCGGCGCGCGTAGCTCGGCCCGGGGGCGACCAGCCAGCCGCTGATCCAGAGCAGTCCGCGCACCGGCTCGCGCAGCACCACCGGGGCGGTGTCGGCGATCTCCAGCATGGCGGGCAGGCCGCTGCGCGGGCCCTCGCGCACGCAGTCGAGCAGGTCGTGGTCGCTGGGGAGCAGCAGGGTCACGGCGCCGTCCGGGTCCACGTGGTGCAGCTGTGGCACCACGCGCTGGTTCTGGTCCAGGCCGACCACGGCGGCCTGGCCGCCTCGGCTCGCGATGCTCCGGGCGCGCTCGGCGTTGGACGGCGCGTGCGGCCGGCGGAGTCGGGTACTGCCCACGGGCTCACCTCCAGGTTCTTAGGGGAGCCTAACTTAGGGTCGCCTGACTGGCGAGACCCCCGATGGGAGGGCGGGCCGCGACCCGCCACAGGCAGCCCGTTTTGGATATCCCCGCACCGAGCGGTTAGGTTCGGGCCGTGTCGACCGTGCGCGAGGGTGAGCCCGGCGAACCTCCCACCCCGATTCCGGCGTTGTTCGCCCATCTTGTCGACGACACCACGTTGTTGGCGCCCAAGCAGCAGGTTCCGCCGATGGCCGATGTGGTCGCGCGGTACCTGACCTCCCGGGAAGGCCGCTACGGCGGGCTGTCCGGGCAGCTTGTGTGCCCGGTGTCGCGGCTGCCTGAGCTGGTCAGCGAGCTGGCCAAGCGAGGACCGGCGGAGCCGGTGGACGTCTCGCTGGTGGTGGACACCGGGTTGGGCGCGGTGCCCAAGGCGCTGTCGCTGGTGATGTCCAGGGAGACGCTGCTCACGCCGCGCACCGTGGAGACCGCCGCCCCGCCGGACCTGGACTCGACGTGGCTGGAGCGGGTGTCGGAGTTCGTGCCGGAGGACGTGCGCTCGGTGGTCGAGCCGCGCCGGCCGCTGGAGGGCGACACCGCGCAGTGGCTGGCCGCCGTGCGCCGGGTCGCCGAGCACGGCTGCACCCCGAAGCTGCGCCTGGGCGGCCAGCGCGCGTCCGACGTGCCGACGGTGGACCAGGTGGCCGACTTCGTGGCCGCCGCCGACGGCGCGCCCGCCGGGTTCACCACCAGCCTCGGGTTGCCGCACGCCGTGCGCCAGCTCGACGAGGCGACCGGCCGGATCGAGCACGGCCTGCTGAACGTGATCGTGGCGGTGGCCAGGGCGCTGGTCAACGGCGACGTGCGCAGCGCGCTGAAGGAGACCGACGCCGCCGCGCTGGCCCAGGAGGTCGGCCGGCTGTCCGAGGCGGCCGGCACCGCCGTGCGCGGCCTGCTGGCCCGCTGCGGCAACGGACCCGCCTCGGCCCGCGCCGACGAGCTGACCGGCCTCGGCCTGCTCTGACCGCCTAGTCGAGGGCTGTGATGGCCTCGGAGACGCGGGCGGCGCAGACGTGCGGCGCCAGCCCGCCGACGCCGGTGCCGAGCCCGGGCAGCGCCAGCGAGCCGATCACGTCCCGCGCCGCGCGTCCGTCCGGGAGGACGCCGTCCCGCCAGACGCTCACGACGGCCCGCGCCGCCCGCCCGGCCGCGTCCCCGTCCGGGCCGAGCCGCTCGCCGGGCCGGCGCATGGTCGGCGCGCTGATGAGCCAGGCCGGCAGCGGCGGCGGCGCGCCGGTGGGCACGACCATCGCGGCACCCACCGGCAGCTCGCCGCCGTGCTCGGCCGCGATCGCCGCGCGCACCCGCTGCTCGATCCCGGGCAGCCAGCGCGCGTACACCCCGTCGATCCCGCCGCGCATGTAGCCGTACGAGTTCGCCGGGCTGACCACCGCGTCCACCTCGAGATCGGTCACCGAGCCCCGGTGCACCCGCACCCAGGGCCGCTCCGCCGCGACCGTGTCCCAGGCCGAGGCCATCGGCTCGTCCACCGCCACCAGCACCAGTTCGGGTACCTCGCGCATCCGGCCAGGGTAGGCGGCCGGCTAGGCTCGCCGGTGATGTCTCGTCTGGCGTTCCTCGGCCCCCGTGCCACGTTCACCGAGCAGGCCGTGCGCCGCCTGCCGGAGTCCGAAGGCGCCGAGCTGGTGCCCAGCACGACCACCACCGCCGCGCTGGCCGCCGTGCGCGCCGGCGAGGCGGACGCGGCCTGCGTGCCGTTCGAGAACAGCGTGGAGGGCGGCGTGCCCGCCGTGCTGGACGCGCTGGTCGCCGACCCGCCGCTGGTCATCGTGCGCGAGGTGCTGCTGGCGGTGCGGTTCGCGCTGATGGCCCGGCCGGGCGCGGCGGCGGACGAGATCCGCACGGTGGCCTCGCACCCGCACGGCGAGGCGCAGACCCGGCACTGGCTGGCCGCGAACCTGCCCAAGGCCGCCGTGCTGATGTCCAGCTCCACCGCCGAGGCGGCAGCCCAGGTGGCCAGGGGCGAGGTGGACGCGGCGGTGGCCGCGCCGATCGCGGCCGCCACCCACGGGCTGGAGATCCTGTCCGACGACATCGCCGACACCGCCGCCGCGGTCACCCGGTTCGTGCTGGTCCGCCCGCCGTGCCCGCCGCCGCCACCGACCGGGGCGGACCGCACCACGCTGGCCGCGACCACGGAGAACCGCCCCGGCGCGCTGCTCGGCGTGCTCACCGAGCTGGCCGTGCGCGGCATCGACCTGACCCGGATCGAGTCGCGGCCGATCAAGGACCAGCGCGACGAGTACTGGTTCCACCTGGACTGCCGGGGGCACGTGGCGCAGCCGGCCATGGGCGAGGCGCTGGCCGCGCTGCACCGGCGCTGCCTGCGGGTCCGCTACCTCGGCTCCTACGGGCGCGACCCGGAGGGTGGAGGCGTCGTAGCGGGCGCGTCCGGCGGCGCGGAGCCGGTGAACGGCAACGGCGAGGACCGGTTCGCGGCGGCGGCCGCCTGGCTGGACGGCGTGCGCGCCGGGACGCTGGCGTGACGGGGCCGATGCTGGTCCTGGTACGGCACGGCCAGACCGACTCGAACGTGATCAAGGCGCTGGACAGCCGTCCGCCCGGCCCGCCGCTCAACACCGAGGGCCGCGCGCAGGCCGAGTCGACCGCGGGCGTGCTCGCCGCCGAGCCGATCACGGCGGTGTACGCGTCCACGGCGGTCCGCGCCCAGCAGACCGCCGCCCCCATCGCCGCCCGCCACGGCCTGGACGTCGCCGTGGTCGAGGGCGTGCACGAGGTGTTCTGCGGTGACCTGGAGGGCCGCTCCGACCCGGCCGCCCGCGACGCGTTCGACGACGTCTACGCCTCCTGGGTGGACGGCGAGCTGGACCGGCACCTGCCCGGCGGCGAGTCCGCGCGCCAGCTGCGCGAGCGGTTCCTGCCGGTGGTGGCCCGGCTGTGGCGCCGGCATGCCGGCATGATCGTGGTGGTCAGCCACGGCGCCGCGATCCGGCTCGCGGCCGGCGCGCTGATCGGGGAGAACGCCGATACCCGGTACGTGCCCAACGCCGGGCGGGTGATGCTCGCGCCGGTGCCCGGGTCGGCCCCCGGCGAGGGCGGCTGGCTGCTCAAGTTCTGGGAGGAGGGCGAGCCCTCGCCCGGTGACGCCACCGGCGGCGCCGACGACTGACCCTGCCGTCAGCCGGTCAGCCCCAGCCCAGCTCGTGCAGTTCCTGGTCGTCCAGACCGAAGTGGTGGGCGACCTCGTGCACCACGGTGACCAGCACCTCGTGCACCACCTCGTCCTCGTCGGCGCACACGTCCAGGATGGCGTCCCGGTAGATGGTGATCCGGTCCGGGAGCACGAACGAGTACGTGCTGTCCCGCTCGGTGAGCGCGATGCCCTCGTAGAGCCCGAGCAGGTCGGGCTCGTCCGGGTGCCGGTCGGCGGCAAGCACCGCCACGTTGCGCATCTGCCTGGCCAGCCCGTCCGGGATCTGGTCCAGCGCGTCGGAGACCAACTCCTCGAACCGTTGCCGGGTCAGCTGGAGCGGCCGGTCGGGGCTGGCGTCACCCTCCGTCGGAGCTCCCTGGCGGCTTGGGCAGCTGCGGCCCGCCGTTGCCCGGCTTGGTCAGCTCGCCGAGCGGGTTGCGCGGGAAGTCGTGGTCCTTGGACAGCTCGTCGCCGCCGGGCAGCGGCACCGGCGACGGCTTGGGCAGCTCCGGGGCGTCCTTGAGGATCTCCGGGAGGTCGTCGTCCTTCTTCTTCGCGGCGGCCGAGGAGTCGTCCTCGTCCGACTCCTCCGGGCCGCTGCCCGGCGCGGGCGCGCCCGGCGGCACCGGGGCCTCGACCGGCGCGGCCGGCTGGTTGCCGACCTGTACCGGACCCTTGACGCTGCCGGTGATCGGCGCGAAGCCGCTGCGGTCGGGCAGCTGCGCGGCCAGGTTGCAGGCCACCTTCCTGGTCCCGGCCGCCCACGACTCGGCGGTCAGGTTGTCCCACATCACGGCCAGCTTCTTGGTGCTGAGCACGTTGTCCCCGCCGGCGTAGCCCGAGGCCAGCTTGCTGCACGCCGGCTGGAGGAACCCGTCCTGGTCGCCGACCGAGGGGTACTTGCCGGAGAACTTCTGGCCGAGGTCGACCGAGCCGACCGACTCGATGGAGTGCGGCAGCGCGCAGTCCACCGGGTCGCCGATGAACCGGCCGTCGATGCCCAGGCAGGTACCGGCCGGCCGGATGTCCGCCTGGTCCTGGGCGCCCACCTTGCCGAGGATCGGGTACAGCGCGCCGGACCGGGAGAACCGCTGGATCCCGCAGCGCAGCGTCCGGTCGCCGTCGTTCCAGCTCTTCTGGGACGGCTTGAGCGCGCCGGCCCGGAACGCGCCGTCCGGGTCGTACTTGCCGTCCAGGTACTTGATCACCATCGGCGTGCAGCGCTCGTTGACCAGCGCGCGGAAGCGCTGGTTGTTCGGCATCGCCGAGCCGGGCGCGAAGTCGGCCAGTTGGGCGGGGCCGGCCTGCTCGAACAGGTGCTGGCGGCCGCAGTCCACGGCGAAGGCGTCGGCGGCGTCGGCCCGCTTCCAGGTCAGGCAGGTGCCGGGGGTCGCGGGCGGCGGGGTCCGGTCGGCCAGCGGGCGCTGGTTGTCGGGGACCGGCGCGGAGGCCAGCGTGCTCAGCACCGGCACCTTGGTGCCCGCCACGTCGTTCAGCGCGGCCACCAGCAGCATGGCCGCCGCGCCCGCCAGCAGCCCGACGACGGCGACCACATGGTGCGGGCGCAGGCCGCCGACGCGCGCGAGCGGGCCGCCGGGGGTCTGGTCCGACGGCGGCTCGGCGGGCGCGCCTGTGTCATGAGTGACGCGTGTGGTGGTCGTGGTGGACTCCATCTCGGAGGCCATCATGCCGTTTCCGATCCCGGAAAACCCGTTTCGGGGCGGCCAACGGTCACTGATGTGCTGCGAAACGCGCTTGCGGATGCCCGGAGTAGGCCAGACGTGGTTGCATGGACGAGCGGCCGGTACGGTGCCGCGAGCAGGGGGTGAGAGGAAATGAGCACGGACGGCGAGAAGCCACGCCCGGAGTCGAGCGGAGCGCGGAGCGAGCCGACCGCGCCCGAACCGATCAACATCCCCGCCGATCCCCCCGAGCCGGCGCCGTACGCGGACCCGCCGACCCCCGATGAGCCCAAGGCCGAGTCCAAGGCGCCGGCGGAGGAGGCGGCCGCGGAGGACGCCGAGACCCGCCCCAAGGGCCGGATCCGCTCACAGGACCCGGAGACGACGGTCCCGCGCGAGCCCACCCTGGCCGAGCGGCGCGCCCGCGAGCAGGCGGCCCGGCGCGAGCAGGAGGAAGAGGAGGCCCGGCTCGCCGACGAGGCCCGCCGCAAGAAGATCCGCAAGCGGGTGCTGATCGGCGGCGGGGTCACCGTCGGCGTGGCGGCGCTGGTGGCGATCGGCTACTCCGCGTCCCAGCCGGACGAGGTCGAGGCCCGCTGCGTGGACGACAACAACGTGGTGGTGGACGACAACAACTGCGTGCAGCCGGCCGCCTCGTCGACCACCGCCACCGGCGGGTACCACGGCGGCGGGTTCGTGCCGTTCCCCATCTTCATCGGCGGCGGTGGCCGTCAGTACCACTACAACTACGGCGGTTCGGGCAACATCGGCCAGGTCGCCACCGGCGGCACCACGGCGGCCCCGAAGGACGCCACCGTGAAGACCCAGTCCGGGCGGACCATCCAGCGCGGCGGGTTCGGAGTGAGCAAATCGGGCGGCTCGGGCGGTGGCTCGGGCGGCAAGGCCGGCGGGTCCGGCGGTAGCTGACTGAGGATCGATGCGCAGGGAAACGGGTCCGGTGCGGCCGGACTGGCAACAGAAGATCGCCGAGCAGGGCATGTGCTTCGACACGCCCGGCCGGGGACACGGCGGGGCGCAGCGGCCCTACTGGGACGAGTCGGTGCACTACGTCTTCGACATGGACGAGGTGCTGTCCCTGGAGGCGGACGTCGAGCTGCTGCACTCGATGTGCCTGAAGGCCGTCGACCACGTGGTGACCACCGAGCGGTTCAAGGACTTCGCGCTGCCGGAGTGGTCCTGGGAGGCGGTGGCCGCGTCCTGGAAGCGCTCCGACCCGCACGTCTACGGCCGCTTCGACCTGCGCTACGACGGCTCCGGCCCGGCCAAGCTGCTGGAGTACAACGCGGACACCCCGACCACGCTGCTGGAGGCGTCCATCCTGCAGTGGCACTGGCTCAAGGACACCCACCCCGACGACGACCAGTGGAACTCGCTGCACGAGCAGCTGGTCGCCCGCTGGGAGGAGATCAAGTCCAAGCTGCCCGGCGCCGAGGTGCACTTCTCCTGGTCCGGCGGTGACGCCACCGGCGAGGACCACGTGACCACCGCCTACCTGCAGGAGACCGCCGCCGAGGCCGGCCTGGACACCGTCGGGCTGGCCATCGAGGACATCGGCTGGGACGTGGCGCTGGACAGGTTCGTGGACCTGGAGGAGTCGTCGATCGCCGCGCTGGTGAAGCTCTACCCCTGGGAGTGGGTGCTCACCGACGAGTTCGGCAAGCACGCGCTGCGCAGCCTGCCCGAGACGCTGTGGATCGAGCCGCTGTGGAAGTCGGTGCTGTCCAACAAGGCGCTGCTGGCGGTGCTCTGGGAGATGTACCCCGGGCACCCCAACCTGCTGCCGGCGTACCTGGACCAGCCCGGGATCCTCACCGAGTACGTCCGCAAGCCCCGCCTGGGCCGCGAGGGCGCCAACATCTCCATCGTGGCGCCCGGCCACGAGGTAGAGACCGGCGGCGTGTACGGCGAGGAGGGCTTCGTCTACCAGCTGTTCGACCCGCTGCCCGAGTTCGACGGGTTCCGGCCCGCGCTGGGCGCCTGGATCGTCGGCGACACCTCCGCCGGGCTGGGCATCAGGGAGACCGCCGGCCTGGTCACCGACGACGGCGCCGCCTTCGTCCCACACCGGATCCCGCAAACCTGAACGCCAACGTTGTGGCCTACAGGGGCGCCACAGTCGTCGCATGTCCGAGGTGGCATCGCGCGAGCTGAGCAACGACACCGCTGGCGTGCTCCGGCGTGTGCAACACGGCGAGCCCGTCACCATCACCGTGAACGGCAGGCCGGTCGCCCGGCTCGTCCCGCTGCAACGGACCGAGCGTCGCCCCGTCAAGCTGGACGAACTTGCCGAGATACTCCGGCATTCTCAGGCCGATCCTGGCTTGCGCAAGGATCTCGAGTCATTGGCCGGTGACACCACCGACGACATCTCGATCCGGTGAGCCGTCCGCGGTGATGGACGCGAGCGCGTCTTGTCGGGATCGTGAGCCGCCGTTCCGTCGACTTCGCCCGGGTTTCGCTGGACATCGGCATCATCTCGGTGGTCACGCTCGCTGAGCTTCATGCCGGAGTACTGGCCACCGCCGGTGGTCACCCAGGACGATGACTTCGCCGCCGTCGAGGGGATTGGTGGCCTGGAGGTCATCGGCGTCTGAGGCGTTGCTCCAGTAGGGTGGCCGCTCAGTTCCGGAAAAGGGGGCACGGGTGACCACGACGGTGCTGGCGTTGGAGCCGGGGTTCTTCGGTGTGATCGGCGGTGGCATCGGCGCCATCGTGCTGTACGCGCTGGTCGGGCTGCTGCTGATGCTGATCGGCTTCTACGCGATCGACCTGACCACGCCGGGGAAGCTGAACCAGCTCGTGCGCGAAGGCCGGCCGAACGCGGTCCGGGTGACCGGCGCCGGCATGGTCAGCATGGCGTTCATCGTGGTGGTCGCGGTGTACGGCTCGTCGGGGCGGCTGGCCGAGGGGCTGCTCGCGTCGCTGATCTTCGGCGTGGTCGGGATCGTGGCGCAGGCCGTGGCGGTGCGCATCCTGGAGTGGGTGACCAGGATCGACATCGGCGAGCTGCTGGCCGCCGAGGAGCCGCGCCCGCAGGCGTACGTGGTCAGCGCCGCGCACGTCGCGCTCGGCCTGGTCGTCGCGGTCGCCATCCTGTAGCAGCGGCCCGGCGGGCGACGGCGGAGACGGCTGCGGTTAACAGATTGAGGCGCACTGGAATGCGCTTGAGATCTGGTGTGGTCCGCGCTACTCTCGAGCTCGGCTCGAAAGCGTGGGCTGCCGGAAGTAGGCACCAAAAAAGAGACGGCCCCGTCGCCGGGGCCGTCGGGCCAAGGCTGCTCACCTTGGCGTGGTGCAACTTGAGTATACCCAGGTTTCATGGCGATCGCAGGTGAGGTGTCCCGTGGTTCGGGTCGCGGTGTACGTCGACGGCTTCAACCTGTACTACGGGCTGAAAGCCGGCTACGGCCGACGGTATCTCTGGCTTGACCTGCAGAGCCTGTCCACCCGGCTCTTACGCCCGGGTCAGCGGCTGCAGAAGCTCACCTATTTCACGGCGCGCGTTCGGAACGATCCAGCCGGTGAGCGACGTCAGTCCGATTACCTCGACGCACTGACCAGTCACCGCCCGTTGGTCACGCTTGTCAACGGACGATTCCAGGAGAAGCCGAGAAGCTGCCGAGGCTGTGCGGCGACGTGGACCGCATACGAGGAGAAGGAAACGGACGTCAACATCGCCGTCACGCTGCTGGAGGACGCGGTGGCGGATCGTTGCGATATGGCCTTGCTCATCTCGGCGGACAGCGACCTCTGCCCGGCCATTGCGGCCATGAAGCGTATTGACCCGGCCCGAAGGGTGATCGTTGCATTCCCGCCACGGCGGCACTCGGCCGATCTGAAGCGTCTCGTCGACGGCTACCTCCATATCGGCGCGGACAAGATTCGTCGATCTCAGCTTCCGAACGAGGTCCGTGGCGGTACGGGGGCCGTCCTCCACAGGCCAAAGCATTGGAGTTGAGGTGAGGCAAGGTGGCTGATGAGCTGCTGACGATGGCTGACATCGCTCGCCTGGCTCAGGTCAAGCTCCCAGCGGTCAGCAACTGGAGGCGGCGGCACAAGGACTCGTTTCCCGAGTCGAGCCGCCGCCAAGGCCAGGATCTGTTCAGGGGTGAAGACATAGCCCAATGGCTGGACGGACGCAAGATAGCCAGGAACGATCTCGCGCCCGGCGAGCTGCCCGACACGACGTACGGCATCAGGTTTCGAAGGAACCTCCGGCTTCCGATGCAACTGCCTGAAACCACGATGCGGGGCCTCTGGCGTCAGATCGAGCGCAATCAGGGAACACTGAGCCCCGCCGTGCAGGCTGACCTTGTTCTTGGTCTTCATTACCTGCGGTTCCGGGATCCAGAAACCTGGGCTCGTATCACAAGTTCTGAGCCATCGAGAGTAGGCTCAGAGATCAAGTACGCCGCCGTTCGCTTCGTAGGTGAGCGGAATCTTCCGATGGATTACCTGAGCCGTGCCGTCTTGTTGCCCCGCTGGGATGCCCACGGTACGTCTCAGCTCCATGCCTTGGTGCAGGCGATAGATCTGGCGTGGCGAGATGTCGAGGCTTCGGGCGCCTCCGAGGGCTGGATCTTCGACCAGCTGCTCGCGCGCTTCGCCGTGTCGGAAGGCCGTCGAGGGGCCGAGTACCTGGTACCACCCGAAGTCGTGCGGCTCGTGGTGGAAGCGCTCGCGCCGAGCCCAGGAGACAGCGTGCTGGACCCCTGGTGCGGCGCGGGTGGCCTGTTGGTGGGCCTGGTGGACCATGTGAAGCGGCTCGGCCACGACGCGTCTGCCATGACCGTCGCGGGGGCGACGCCCAACCAGCGATCCTGGTGGCTGACCAGGATGAACTGCGAGCTCCACGGTGTCGCCGCGGATGTAGGTGTGCGTCCGGCGATGACACTGGTCGATGACCCGCACCGAGGCCGACGGTTCGATATTGTACTGACCAACCCGCCCTTCAACATGAAGTTGAGGGAAGGCGACTACCGGTTCGATCGTCCTTGGCGTTACGGCGCACCGCCGAGGACGAACGCCAACTTCGCGTGGCTCCAGCATGTCATCAATGTCTTGTCGGACAGGGGTCGGGCGGCGGTCCTGATGCCAAACGGTGCATCAAGTTCGGTGCATCCCAGTGAGCGGGCCATTCGGCAACGCATGGTGGAGGACGGGGTCGTCGATGCCATTATTGGGTTGCCACTCGGACTTTTCGACGCGACCTCTATCCCGGTGGCGGTATGGATCTTGAGAGCTCCGGCAGGCGTCACCGACGACGATCGGGTTCTGTTCGTGGACGCTCGCCATTTTGGCCACGTGGCCGGCCGAAAGCGGGAACTTTCGTCCGCTGAGGTCGACCGGATCATTGAGATCCTGCGGATTTGGCACGCCGGCGAGCTTGGTGACGAAGTGTTGTCGTCGAACGGTGATCTCGTCGCGGTCGCGGGTCTCGACGACATGCGGGCGCACGACTTCCGTCTCTCCGCGAGCGTCTACGTTGCCAAGACGTTCAGCGACGACGACTCGGTCGCCAAGATTCATCGACTCAACGACGAGCTTGATGCCTTGGGCCGTCGAGCGGTCGACGTGGACGCGCATGCGGCGAGCCAGTTGGCGAGGGTCCGGGAATGGATTCCTTGATCGGCGACGTCCCGGACGGCTGGACCGCCTGCGGACTCGGCGACGTTGGCGACCTTCTGGCCGGGCCCGCCGGTGCGCGACTGCCCCTCGAACCGCGTACCGCATCGAACGTTCCGGTTGTCGCCCCACGGGAGCTACGGCATAACCGGATCGACGAGGACGATGGGTCCGCGGTGCCTCGGGAGGTGGCGGACGAGCTGGCGGGATATCGGCTGCGTCCGGGCGACATCGTGTGTTCGCGCACCGGGGATCTGGGCCGCCAGGCGCTCGTTGGCGAGAAAGAGGAAGGCTGGCTGATCGGTTCGGCGTGCTTTCGGCTGCGAGTGCACGGTTCGGTCGATGCAGCGTTCCTCACCTACTATCTCGGTCACCCCGCCGTCCGGGACTGGGTCGTCCGTAATGCCACCGGGTCGGCCATCCCGAGCATGAATATGAAGACGTTGTCCGCGCTGCCGGTCGTGTTACCGTCGCGAGAGATACAGAAAGCCATGGCCGAGGTTCTCGGATCCTTGGACGCGAAGATCGTTCTTCACGACCGGATCAGCAGGACCACCGCCGAGCTGCGCGACTCGTTGCTCCCCGTCCTGCTGCAGCGCGGCCCTGGGCGTGGGTAACGCGAGTGCGGGCGCCGAAGCGGCGTCGATAGGCTGCTACGGGTGATTGACCTCAAGTTGCTGCGGGACGACCCGGAGGCGCTGCGCCGCTCGCAGCGGGCTCGCGGGGAAGACCCGGCGGCGGTGGATGCCCTGCTGGTCGCGGACGAGCGCCGGCGGGAGGCCGTCGGGCGGGCCGACACGCTGCGCGCCGAGCAGCGCCAGCTGGGCAAGAAGATCGGCCGCGCCAGCGGTGACGAGCGCGCGGCGCTGCTGGAGCGGGGCAAGGAGCTGGCCGCCGAGGTCAAGGACGCCGAGTCCGCCCAGACCGAGGCCGACCAGGCGCTCGTCGACGCCCAGCGGTCCCTGTCCAACCTGGTCATCGACGGGGTGCCGGAGGGCGGCGAGGACGACTACGTCGTGCTCGAGCACGTCGGCACGCCGCGCGAGTTCGACTTCGACGTGCGCGACCACCTGGAGCTGGCCGAGGGCCTCGGCGCTGTGGACATGGAGCGCGGGGCCAAGGTGTCCGGCGCGCGGTTCTTCTTCCTCACCGGGGTCGGCGCGCAGCTCCAGCTCGCGCTGCTCAACCTGGCCATGCAGCGCGCCATCGCGAACGGGTTCACCATGGTGGTCCCGCCGGTGCTGGTCAAGCCGGAGATCATGGAGGGCACCGGGTTCCTCGGCGCGCACGCCGCCGAGGTGTACCGGCTGCGCGACGACGACCTCTACCTGGTCGGCACCAGCGAGGTGCCGCTGGCCGGCTACCACGCCGGGGAGATCATCGACCTGTCCAGCGGCGCGCGCAGGTACGCCGGTTGGTCGTCGTGTTTCCGCAGGGAGGCCGGCAGCTACGGCAAGGACACCCGGGGGATCATCCGGGTGCACCAGTTCGACAAGATCGAGATGTTCAGCTACTGCCGCCCGGAGGACTCGCAGGCCGAGCACCAGCGGCTGCTCGGCTGGGAGCGGGACATGCTGGCCGCCATCGAGGTGCCGTACCGGGTGATCGACGTGGCCGCCGGCGACCTGGGCTCCAGCGCCGCGCGCAAGTACGACTGCGAGGGCTGGCTGCCGTCGCAGAACAGGTACCGCGAGCTGACCTCGACGTCGAACTGCACCACGTTCCAGGCCCGCCGGCTCAACGTCCGCTACCGGGACGACGACGGCCGCACCCAGGTCGCCGCCACCCTGAACGGCACCCTGGCCACCACCCGCTGGATCGTCGCCATCCTGGAGAACCACCAGCGCGCCGACGGCTCGGTGACCGTCCCCGAACAGCTCCGCCCGCTGCTCGGTCGTGACGTGCTGACCCCGTGAGTGGTTAGCGTTGTCATAGCAACGCTAACCACTCACGGGTTGGGTCACCTTGTCGGCCACGGACCTGTCGAGGGCTACGCGGACCAGGGCGGCGGCCAGCTCGGCCAGGTGGTCGTCGGTGGTCAGGGCGGCGAGCTTGGGCGCGGACGTGGGCAGGCCGACCCGGCGGGCGCCGTCGAGGGCCTTGCCGTCCAGGGCGGGGCGCAGCTCGGGCCACACCGCCTGGGCCTCGCGGGCGAAGATGTTCGCGCCGGTCGGGCCGAGGCGGGGGAACGCGGTCAGCAGCTCGCGGACCTTGCGAGCCGAGCCGTCCGCTTTCGCGCGGAGCTTGCGCAGGTCACCGCCGTACTCGTCGAGCAGCAGCCGGGCGCCGTCGCCGAGCGCGGTGGCGGTCTGCTCGTCGTAGCGCTTGTAGTGCGCGCGGCCCAGCGCGTCCACCCGGTCCTGCCAGGACGCGTCGGTCATCCCCTTCGGCGTGCCCATCCCGGCCGATGCCAGCTCGCGGGCGGCGTCCACCGCGATGTCCGCCTTGATCCGGGTGGACAGCAGGATGGACAACACCAGCAGCCGGTACAGCGGCGCCGGCTTGTCGTCGAGCTTGATGCCGGCCTGGGCGGCGTAGGTACGGCCGGCCTCGGCCAGCAGCGTCTTCATCGTGTCGCGTTCGGACATGCGCCCCGACTACCCGGTGCGCGCCCGCCCAATCAGAACGGGCCGGTCAGCTCGCCGAGGCGGTCGGTCAGCCGCAGGTTCTCCGAGTAGTCCACCGGGCAGGCGATCACGGACACGCCGTCCGAGGACAGCGCCTCGGCCAGCGCGGGGGCGAGGTCGCCGGCGGCCCGCACCGCGTACCCGCGCGCGCCGAAGCTCTCCGCGTAACGCACCAGGTCCGGGTTGGAGAAGCGGACGTGGCTGTGCCGGCCCATCTCCAGGTTCATCTTCCACTCGATCAGTCCGTACGAGTCGTCCACCCAGACCAGCACGGTGAGCGGGATGTTCTCCCGCACGGCGGTCTCGATCTCCTGGGAGTGCATCAGGAACGCGCCGTCACCGACCGACGCCAGCACGCGGCGGTCCGGGTACACCAGCGACGCGGCCAGCGCGCCGGGCAGCGCGAAGCCCATGGTGGACAGCCCGTTGGAGAGCAGGCAGGTGTTCGCCGCGTAGGTCGGGTACAGCCGGGCCATCCACATCTTCACCGCGCCGGTGTCGGCCAGCACGATGTCCTCGCGGCCCAGCGCGGCGCGGGTGTCCGCCACCACCCGCTGCGGGACCAGCGGGAACGAGTCGTCGCCGGCGCCCCGGGCCAGCTCGTCGGCGAGCAGCGCGCGGATCTTGCTCACCCCGGTGCCGACATGGAACGGACCGGGCGCGGCCTCGCCCAGCGCGGCCAGCGAACGGGAGATGTCGCCCTCGATGCCCACCGCCACCGGGTAGTGGTCGTCCACCTCGGCGGCGAACCGGTGCACGTGGATGATCTTCTTGTCCCGCTTGGGGTTGATCTTCTCGGGGTCGAACTCCTGCAGCTCGTAGCCCACCGCCACGATCACGTCGGCCGCGTCGAAGCCGAAGTTGGCGTAGTCGTGGCGCATGAAGCCGACGGCGCCGAGCGCGTTGGCGTGGTCGTCGGGGAACACGCCCTTGCCGTGGAACGTGGTGGCCACCGGCACGTCCCACCGCTCGGCGAGCGCGACCAGCGCGGCGCCCGCGTCGTCACGGGCCGCGCCGTGGCCGGCCAGCACGATCGGCGAGCGCGCGGCCGCGAGAATCTCGGCCGCCCGGCGCAGCTGGGCAGGGGACGGCTCCTCGGGACGGACCCTGTTGATGGGCAGCGGCGCGCTGTCGGGCGCGGCCACTGCGCTCTCTACGTCCTGCGGCACCGCGAGGTAGGTGGCGCCGGGGCGCTCGGTCTGGGCGGTCTTGAAGGCGCGGCGGACCATCTCCGGCACGGCGGCGGGGGTCGGGACCAGTTCGGACCACTTGGTGATCGGGCGGAACAGTCCGACCAGGTCCACCACCTGGTGCGACTCCTTGTAGATCCGGTCCAGCCCGACCTGCGCGGACAGCGCCACCAGCGGTGTGGAGTTGGTGGTGGCGTCGGCCACGCCGAGCTGCAGGTTGATCGCGCCGGGGCCCAGGGTGGCCGAGCACACCCCGGCCCGGCCGGTGAGCCGCCCGTAGATCTCGGCCATGAACGAGGCGGCCTGCTCGTGCCGGGTGAGCAGATATCGGATCTTCGACCGGTTCAGCGCGTCGACCAGCTGGATGTTCTCCTCGCCGGGGATGCCGAAGACGTACTCCACGCCTTCGGCCTCCAGGCAGGCGACGATCAGCTCGGCGGTGGTGGCACCCGTGGCGGCGACGTCATCGATCACTTTGACCAGCTTAGGCATTCGTGACGGCCGTTGCCGCGGACTTGACCTCCGCTAAAGCTTCATCACCTCCACCAGGCTGGCGATGTCGTGCTCGCCGTGGCCGGCCGCGACCGCGGCGTCCATGAACCGCCGCAGCGGGACCAGCAGGTCGGGCTTGACGCCCTGGTCGCGGGAGGTCTCGATGAAGTTCTCGAAGGCCGCCGCCTGCATCGCCAGCGGGGAGGTCACGTCGCCGCCGTAGTCGCCGCTGTCGATCTGCCCGGCGGCGTGCTCCAGCGCCGGCAGCATCTCGCGGAGCCACGGCATCAGCAGCGGCAACAGCTCGGCGGCCGGGATGCCGTCGGCGCGGACCATGCTGACCGCCTGCAGGAACCCGGAGAACACCCCGTACATGCCGGTCAGCAGCGCGATGTCGTACAGCGCGGCCCTGCCGGCGTCGGTGCCGAGGAAGCGCGCCTCGCCGAGCACCTCCAGGGTGGCCCGGTGCTCCTCGAAGGTCGCGGCGTCGCCGCTGTAGAACACCGTCGACCCGGGCTGGCCGATCATCGGTGGGATGGCCATGATCCCGCCGTCCAGGTAGCGCGCACCGTGCCCTGCCGTCCATTCCGCCAGCTCGCGGGCCTGCCTAGGGCTGCCGTTGGTCAGGTTCACCAGGGTCCGGCCGGACAGCTCACCGGCCACTGGTTCGAGGACGTCGCGGACCGCCGCGTTGTTCACCACGCAGAGGATGACCAGGTCGCCCCCGGCAACCGCCGAGGCGGCGGTCTCCGCGCGGGCCGCGCCGGCCGCGACCAGCTCGTCCGCCCGCGAGCTCGTGCGGTTCCACACCGTGGTGGGGTGGCCGTTGGCCAGGAACGCGCGGGCCAGCGCCGCGCCCATGACGCCCAGTCCGAGCACGCTCACCGAAATCTTGTCGTTCGCCATGGGTGCGATCGTGCGGCCGTGCACTACTGTCGGACAAGTACTGACTAATTAGTGGGGTACTTACCGAAAGGTGAGTAGATGAAGGTACAGAAGTGCGCGCCGTACGTGTGCGGCATCGACGCGGCGATCGACGTGGTCGGCGGCAAGTGGAAGGTGCTCATCCTCTGGGAGCTGGACCACGGCGCGCGGCGGTTCGGCGAGCTGAAGCGCGGACTGCCCGGCGTGAGCGAGAAGATGCTCATCCAGCACCTGCGCGAGCTGGAGCGCGACGGCGTGGTGCATCGGGAGGTGCATCACGCGGTGCCGCCCAAGGTGGAGTACTCGCTGACCGAGATCGGACGGCAGCTCAACACCGCGCTCGCACCGCTCGGCGCCTGGGGCCGGGAGCACAAGACGCGGCTGGAGGACATCCGGCTCGGCGAGGCGGCGGCGGGCTGACCGGCTGACCGGCTGACCGGCTGAGACGAGTAACTCAGCGGCGGGGCCGGGCCGGGTCCGTAGGCTGGAAACGTGCAGCAGCCCCGACTCGTCGCCTCCGATGTGGACGGCACGCTGCTCGGGCCCGATGAGCTGCCCAGCGCGCGCACCCGCGCCTCGGTGGCCAACGTGCTGGCGAGCGGCACGCCGTTCGTGCTGGTCACCGGCCGGCCGCCGAGGTGGATCCCGAGGGTGGCCGAGCACCTGCCCGGCGTCGCGGTGGCGGTGTGCGCGAACGGGGCGGTGTTGTACGACATCGCGGCCGACCGGGTGCTCAGCGCGGTGACGCTGGCGCCCGAGCGGCTGGCGACGGTGGCCGAGGCGTGCGCCCGCGCGCTGCCGGGGGTGCGGATCGCGGTGGAGCGGGTCGGGCGCAGCGCGTTCGACGGCGACGCGCCGTCGTTCGTGTGCGAGCCGGGCTACCGGCACGCCTGGCCCAGCAACGACCACCGCATAGTGCCCCGCGACGAGGTGTTCACCAGGCCCGCGATCAAGCTGCTGGCCCGGCACCCGGAGATGTCCAGCGACGCCATGGCGGCCGCTCTGGCCCCGGTGCTCGGCGGCGACAGCGGCGTCGAGCTGACGTTCTCCAACCCGGCCGGCCTGGTCGAGATCGCGCCGGCCGGGGTGTCGAAGGCGACCGGCCTGGCCACCGTGGCCGCCGAGGCGGGGCTCGCGGCGGGCGACGCGATCGCGTTCGGGGACATGCCCAACGACATCCCGATGCTGTCCTGGGTCGGGCACGGGGTCGCGATGGCCAACGGGCACCCCGAGGTGCTGGCGGTCGCCGACGAGGTCACGGCCACGAACCTGGCCGACGGCGTGGCGCTGGTGCTGGAGCGCTGGTTCTCCGGCTAGTTAGCGAGCCGAAACGTTACCGGTGTGAGGCCGATCCGTGCTCAGGCGTACCATCAGGCACCGCCCGTTTTGTCTCTACGACACCCCCTGGAGGCGTCCTTCAGTGGCTGATCCACTGGCGGCGACCACTCTGCTCGATTCCGGGTCCGAACGCGACCCGTTCCGGGCGCAGCGCGCCACCGAGACCAGGATGCTCGGCGCGGTGCAGCGCAACCTGCGGCAACCCACGGTGGTGAAGGCGGCCCGAGGGCTGTCCCACTTCGGCGAGCACGCCGCCGGCTGGCTCGCCGTGGGGGTGCTGGGCGCGGCGCTGAATCGGTCACGAAGGCGCGAGTGGCTGTACGCGGCGGGTGGGGTGGCCGTGGCGCACGGGGCATCGATCGCGGTCAAGCGCGTGGTCCGCCGGCCGCGCCCGGACGACCCGTCGGTGGAGGTGCTGGCCACCACGCCGAGCCGGCTGAGCTTCCCGTCCTCGCACGCCAGCTCCACCACGGCGGCGGCGGTGCTGTTCGGCGGCCTGCTCGGGCCGAAGCTGACGCGCAAGCGGCTGGTCGGGGTGCTGGTGCCGCCGATGCTGCTGTCCCGGCTGGTGCTGGGCGTGCACTTCCCGAGCGACGTGCTGGCCGGCTCCGCACTGGGCGCGGCGGTGGCCCTGGTGTCACGGCGGGTCTCCAAGCGACGGTTGGAGCAGCGGTGACGACCACCTCGCCGGTGGCACCCGCGCCGCCCGCCCGCCCCGGGTCCGCCCTGGTCGGCCTGCTCAGGGCGGTCCGGCCCCGGCAGTGGGTGAAGAACTCGCTTGTGCTGGCCGTGCCGCTGGCCAGCGCCGACCTGGTCTACAGCGAGATCTGGACCAAGATCGGGCTGGCGTTCGCGGCGTTCTGCCTGGTCGCCTCGGCGGTCTACCTGGTCAACGACGTGGTGGACGTGGCGGAGGACCGCGCGCACCCGGTCAAGCGCAACCGCCCGATCGCGGCCGGCCTGGTGCCGGTCCCGCTCGCGGTGGGCGTGGCCGTGGCGCTGTCGCTGGCCTCGCTGGCGGTGGCCGCGCTGGCCTCGCCGCAGCTGGTCATCGTGATCGCGGTGTACCTCGCGGTCCAGCTCGGCTACTGCTTCGGGCTCAAGCACCAGCCCGTGATCGACATCTGCATCGTGGCGTCCGGGTTCCTGATCCGCGCGGTGGCCGGCGGGGCGGCGGCGAACATCCCGCCCTCGCAGTGGTTCCTGCTCTGCACCGGGTTCGGCTCGCTGTTCATGGTGGCCGGCAAGCGCTACGCCGAGTTCGTGCTGGCCGAGCGCACCGGCGCCAAGATCCGCAAGTCGCTGGAGCGGTACTCCGGGTCCTACCTGCGGTTCGTCTGGACCACCTCGGCCACTGTGTTGATCATGACGTACGGGCTGTGGGCGTTCGAGATCCGCGCCGCGCACCACAACTCGGTGTGGACCGCGATCTCGATCATTCCGTTCGTGGTGGCCGTGCTGCGCTACGCGGTGGACGTGGACGGCGGCAACGGCGGCGAGCCCGAGGAGATCGCGCTCGGCGACCGGGTGCTGCAGGTGCTCGCGGCGGCCTGGCTGTGCGCGCTGGTCGTGGCCGTGTACGTGCCATGAGCACGGCCGACGACTCCTACACCGAACGGCTGGCCCGACTGGAGGGCGCGCGCTGGAAGCGGCTGCTGGACGTGCAGGCGCCCTACCGGTGGAACCTGCGGAGGCTGGTCGGCGACCGGGCCGTGCTGGACGTGGGCTGCGGCATCGGGCGCAACCTGGCGAACCTGGGGCCGGGCAGCGTCGGCGTGGACCACAACGAGCACTCGGTGTCACATTGCCGCGAGCGCGGGCTGACGGCGTACACCGTTGACGAGTTCTTCGCCTCGGAGCACGGCGCGCCCGGCTCGTTCGACGGGCTGCTGGCCGCGCACCTGGTCGAGCACATGGATCGGGCGGCCGCGCTGGAGGTCCTCGGCTCGTACCTGCCGAGCCTGCGGCCGGGCGCCGTGGTCGTGGTGATCACGCCGCAGGAGCGCGGCTACGACAGCGACGAGACGCACGTGCGGTTCTGCGGGTTCGACGAGGTCGCCGAGCTGTGCGGCGCGTTGGGCCTGACCGTCCGCTCGCGGGCGTCGTTCCCGTTCGGCCGGTGGGCCGGGAAGGCGTTCACCTACAACGAGTTCGTCACCGTCGCGTCGTTCTCCTAACCGCGCGTGGGCAGCCGGCGGATGCCGGCCCGCAGCGACAGCCCCATCAGCACGGTGACCAGCACCGGCGCCACCAACTGCGCGGCCACCGCCGCCGCCAGCGGGTCGACCGGGGCGAACAGCAGCCCCACGAACAGCGCGGCGGACACCAGCCAGGCCCCGGTGGCAGCCCGGTGCCGGCCGAGCGCGACCAGCGCGGGCTGCAGGATCTGCGCGGCCATCATGGCCACCGTGCTCACCCCGAGCAGCGCCGCGACCAGCCGGGGCAGCGGCAGCGGCGCGCCGAAGAACACCCGCGCCGCCCACGGCCCGAGCAGCCAGGCGCCGACCACCCCGGCGCCGCCCACCGCCGCGACCGCGAGCAGCGCCGCGCGCACCCGGGTCCGCACCGAGGGGGCGTCGCCGCGCTCCGCGGCCGCCGTGAGCCCGGGCAGCAGGAACGCCTGCACCGGCGCGAACAGGAACACCGGGATCCTGACCAGCACGAACAGTGAGACGAAGCTGGCCGCCAGCTCGGCGTCCTCCGGGTGCGGGCCGACGCGGGAGGTCAGCACCACCGGGCCCAGGTTGGCCACCAGCAGCGACAGCCCGGACGCGAACGCCAGCAGCACCACAGCGCCGGCCATCCCGGCCACCCCCGTCGGGCGGCGGTCCGGGCGGTCACCGGTCGGCGAGCGGCGCAGCCCGTACAGGGTGAGCGCCGCGGCCAGCCCGCAGCCGGCCGCGAACGCGAACCCGAACCTGGTCAGGTTCGCCGCGCCGAGCAGCACCAGCGCCACGCACGGCAGCAGCCGGGCCAGCCCCTCGGCGGCCAGGCTCGCGCCGTACCAGCCGTAGCGGCGCTGCCCGGCGAACACCCCGCGCAGCAGGTACACCGCCGCCGCGCCAAGCACCGCCAGCACCGTCGCGGCCAGCAGCGCCCAGGAGTCCGCGAACACCTCGGGCACCAGCAGCCCGCCGCAGGCCAGCACCAGCACCGACACGGCGACCGCCAGCCCGCCGGACACCATGGCCGCCGCGCGCACCGTGCCCGCCGTACCGACCCCCGCCGCCAGCCGGCCGCTGACCTCGCGGTTGGCCTGCTGCTCGACGGCCACGAACACGCCGGGGCCCAGGATCGTGGTGAGCAGGTACAGCGAGCCCAGCGCGGCGTAGTCGCGGGGCGCCAGGGTGTGGCCGGCCAGCCCGAGCACGGCGTACGCGGACAGTCCGACCAGCGCCAGCCCGCCGCCGACCGGGGCGGCCGCCGTGGTCATGGCCGCCAGCCGGCCGCGAAGGACGGCCGTCCGGGTCAGCGCGCTGGTCACCACGCGATCAGACAGTACGCCCGCCGTTTGGACGAGGGACGGACGGGAATCCGCCCCGGGTGTGCCAGAACGCGGGACTCGGTGTGCCGGTACGCGGGACTCGCGGTGGCGGGTGTGCCGGCTCGTAGGGGTGTGGATGGTGGGGACGGGACGGGTGACTAGTCTGCGGGCGTGCTGGTCGACGTCATGATTCCCGCGTACGGCGATGACGCGCTGGTACGCGAGACGGTGGCGAGCGTGCTCGGTCAGCACGACCCGGGCTGGCGACTGACGGTCGTCGACGACGGCACCGGGCTCGGCGACTGGGTGCGCGGGCTGGGCGACGAACGGGTCAGCTACCACGCCAACCCGGTACGGCTGGGCATCAACCGCAACTTCCAGCGCTGCGTGGACCTCAGCGAGGCCGAGCTGGTGGTGCTGCTCGGCGCGGACGACAGGCTGCTGCCGGACTTCGTCGGCCGGGTGCGCCGGGAGGCCGAGCGGCACCCGGACGCGGCGTTCCTGCACACCGGCGCGCGGATCATCGACGGCGCCGGGCGGGCGATCATGCCGCTGGTGGACCGGGTCAAGCGGGCCACCTCGATCCGGCCGGCCGGTACCAGCGAGGCCGTCGGCGGCGAGCGGCTGGCCGCGTCGCTGCTGCGGGGCAACTGGATGTACTTCCCGAGCGTGGCGTTCCGCCGGGATCCGCTGGTCGCGCACGGTTTCCGCGCCGGCTACGACATCGTCCTCGACCTGGACCTCTACCTGCGGATACTGCGCGCGGGCGGGCACGCCGTGCTGCTGCGCGAGCCGGGCATCGAGTACCGCAGGCACCCGGGCAGCCTGTCGTCGACCGGAGCCACCGACGGCTCGCGGTTCGCCGAGGAGCGCGCGTTCTTCGACGAGGTGGCCGCCGAGCTCGCCGCCGAGGGGTGGCCGCGCGCGGCCAGGGCGGCGCGCTGGCACCTGACCTCCCGGCTGCACGCGCTGACCAAGCTCACGGCGCCGCGAGCCCGCCCGCGCGAACGCGAAGGAGCCCGTCGATGACCTCGCCCGCGAGCACCGCCCCCGTCGCTGGGGAGGCACCGGCGCCCGAGGACACCGCCGGCACCGACACGCTCGAGCTGTCCATCGTGCTGCCCTGCCTGAACGAGGCGGAGACGCTGGCCACCTGCGTGCGCAAGGCGCGCGAGTCGCTGCGCCGCCTGGACGTCAAGGGCGAGGTGGTGGTGGCCGACAACGGCTCGGTCGACGGCTCCCAGGAGATCGCCCGCGCGAACGGCGCCAGGGTGGTGGACGTGCCCAGGCGTGGCTACGGCGCCGCCCTGATGGCCGGGATCACGGCGGCCAGGGGCGAGTTCGTACTCATGGCCGACGCCGACGACAGCTACGCCCTGGACGCCCTCGACGGCTTCGTCTCCGAGCTGCGCGGCGGCGCGGACCTGGTGATGGGCAACAGGTTCGACGGTGGCATCCAGGCCGGCGCCATGCCGTTCCTGCACCGCTACCTGGGCAACCCGGTGCTGTCCCGGCTGGGCCGGCTGTTCTTCCGCATCCCGGTGCGCGACTTCCACTGCGGGATCCGGGCGTTCCGCCGCGACCGGGTCCTCGAACTGGGCCTGCGCACCTCCGGCATGGAGTTCGCCAGCGAGATGGTGGTGCGGGCGTCGCTCGCTCGGCTGCGCATCCGGGAGGTGCCGACCACCCTGCGCCCGGACGGCCGCAGCCGCTCGCCGCACCTGCGCACCTGGCGCGACGGCTGGCGCCACCTGCGGTTCCTGCTCGCGTTCAGCCCGCGCTGGCTGCTCTACTACCCGTCGCTGGCGCTGCAGGTGATCGGGCTGGCCGGGCTGGCCTGGCTGGCGGTCGGGCCGCACGTGATCGGCCGGATCGGGTTCGGCCTGCAGAGCATGCTGGCCTGCGCCACCATGTTCGTGCTCGGCGTGCAGGGGCTCGGGCTGGCGCTGGTGGCCCGCTCGTACGCCGGCCATCTCGGGCTGTTGTCGCCGTCGCCCCGGTTGATCCGGCTGCTGGAGCGGTTCTCGCTGGAGCGCGGGCTGGTGCTGGGCGGGCTGCTCTCGCTGGTCGGCGTGGGCTGTTTCGTCGCGGCCGTCACCTCGTGGGGCGAAAAAGGCTTCGGTGCGCTGAACGTTGCCGACACCATGCGGGTACCGATCATCGGCATGGTGCTCATCGTGACCGGCTTCCAGATGATCATCGTCAGCTTCACCCTCAGCCTGACCCGCATCGGCGAGGACTGACGGGTCTCGACTAACAGGAGGCGAGGGACGTCAGCGGCCTAGGGGTACTAACCGTCGCCGCCGCCACGGTGTTCGGGCCCGGGCTGGCGTTGCTGGTCGCGCTCGGGGTGCGGCAGCGGGTGTTGCTGCTCGGCGCCGCGCCGGCGGCCTCGGTCGGCGTCGCGATACTCACCGCCAGCGGCGCCGCGCTGCTCGGCGTCCGGTACGGGCCGTGGACGCTGGTGGTCGGCTCGGTGCTGCTGGCCGGGGCCGGCATCGGCCTTGGCCGGGGGCTGCGCCGGTTCCTGGGTCCACCGGCCGCGCTGCCACCGCCCGCGGCCAAGCCGCTGCTGCCCCGGCTGTCCGGGATGCCCGCGCTGCTCGCCCAGCTCGCCGGGCTGGTGTTCCTGTTCACCGGCGCCGGGCTGGCGCTGCGGTCCTGGATCGACGGGTTCGGCGGCTGGGACGACGGGCTGGGCACCTACAACCAGGACCACGACCCGATCCTGCACGCCGTGCTCACCACGTTCATCCAGCGCAGCGGCCGGGGCGCGCCGTGGGAGATCATGCCGGCGGACGTGGTGGTCGGCACCCCGACGGTGTACTACCCGGACGGCTTCCACCTGATCGCGGCCACCATCGGCGCGGTGTTCGGCGACCCGGTCGTGGGCATGAACGCCGCCGCCGCGATGATCATTGGCGCAGCCTGGTGCACGTCGGCGGCGGCGCTGGCCGCGCTGGCGGTGCGCTGGCTGCGCGACGACGCCGGCTGGATGACGCTGGCCGGCGGCGTGGCGTCGCTGGTCGCGGCCGGGCTCTACCGCCCCGGCGTGCAGTTGGCCAGGGACAACGGGCTGCTGCCGAACGCCGCCGCGCTGGTGCTGGTGCCCGGCGTGGTGGCCGCCATCCTGCTGATCAGGCCCAGGGCGTGGGCCACCGCCGTCGGCATCGGGGTGGCCTGCGCCGGGATCGTGGCCGTGCACCCCAGCTCCGGGCTGTCGGTCGGGCTGACCGTGCTCCTGTTCTGGATCGCGCTGCTGTTCGCCCGCGACGGCAGGGCCATGCTGCGCGCCCAGTGGTCGGTGCTGGTGCTGACGGTGGTGGTGGCGGCCGCGGCGGGCGCGCCGGTGCTGCGCGGCGCGCTGGCGGTCAGCGAGCGGATCGGCGCGTTCCCGCCGGACACGGCGAACATGCCGCTCACCCGCTCGCTGGGCCAGGTCGTGCCGCTGATGTACGGCGGGATGTTCGACGACAAGGCCCTGGTCCAGACCTGGCCGACGGTGCTGCTCATCGCCGGCCTGATCACCGCGCTGGTGATGCGCCGCGCGGTGCCGCTGGTGGTGGCCTGGGTGGTCTGGGTGGTCATCGTCCTGCTGGCCTACCGCAACCCCACCGGGATCACCGAGCCCATCCTCGGCTTCTTCTACAACAGCGCCGGCCGGGTCCGCAGCCACACCGCCCTGTTCGCGCCCGCGCTGGCGGCGCTGGGCACGTTCGGGCTGCTCAGCGCGCTGTTGGCGGCCGTGGGCGGGATCCGGTTGCCGCCCTGGATGGGCGACTGGCAGGCGGCATGGCGGCGGCGTTGGTTCGATGACCAGGGCGCGCTGGCCGGCCCCGGCACCCGTGCCGCCCCGTACCGGATCGGGTCGATGTCCGTCTCGACCGGCTCCGGCGATGGGGCGAACCCGAAGGCGGGCCGCTGGGAACCGCTGGCCAGGCTGCGGCCCCGGCTGGTCGCCGCGTTCGGCGTGTTCGCGCTGGTGGCGTTCGGGTACGGCTACGTGGCCGGCCCCAGCGTCGGGTACCTGGCGACGACCAGCGAGGCGCTGTCCCAACGCTGGTCGCACCCGCAGCTGTACCGGGTGGACGCGGCCGACGTGGCGGCGGCGGAGTGGCTCAAGGCCAGGGTCAAGCCCGGCCAGCGGATCATGAACAACCCGAACGACGGCTCCACCTTCCTCTACGTGGCGCACGGCCTGCCGATCGTGGAGGTCAGCACGCTCGGCGTGCCCAACTTCCCGTACACCTACAAGCTGATGAAGGGCTTCAGGTACCTGGACATCGACCCGGACATCCGTCGCCTGGTCCTGGACCTGAACATCGCCTGGGTGTACGTCGACCCGAGGGCGCCGATCATCGGCGCGGACGGCGCGCCCGACGACTGGACCGGCGGCGGCCTGATGACCACGGTGCCCGGGCTGGACGGTCTCGACGACACCCCCGGGCTGATCCTCGCCCACGTCAGCGGCCCGGTGCACATCTACAAGGTGGACCTCGACGAGATCCGCCACCTGGACGACAACGCCTGACACCGCGCCACTACCCTCGCGCGTGTGGGCGCCTCTGACTTTGATCTTGTTGTTGTCGGCTCCGGGTTCTTCGGGCTGACGGTGGCCGAACGCGCCGCCTCCGAGCTGGGCAAGCGCGTGCTGGTGGTGGAGCGGCGCAACCACATCGGTGGCAACGCCTACTCCGAGCCCGAACCGGAGACCGGCATCGAGGTGCACCGCTACGGCGCGCACCTGTTCCACACCTCCAACAAGCGGGTCTGGGACTACGTCAACAGGTTCACCTCGTTCACCAACTACCAGCACCGGGTGTTCGCCCGGCACAGCGACCAGGTCTACGCGTTCCCGATGAACCTGGCGCTGATCAACCAGTTCTTCGGCCGTTCGTACACCCCCGACGAGGCCCGCGCGCTGATCGCCGAGCAGGCCAGCGAGGTCGACACCGCCGCCGCGCGCAACCTCGAGGAGAAGGCGATCTCGCTGATCGGGCGCCCGCTGTACGAGGCGTTCATCAAGGGCTACACCGCCAAGCAGTGGCAGACCGACCCGGCCGAGCTGGACCCGTCGATCATCACCCGCCTGCCGGTCCGCTACACGTTCAACAACAGGTACTTCAACGACTCGTTCGAGGGCCTGCCGGTGGACGGCTACACCGCGTGGCTGGAGCGGATGGCGGCCACCCCGGGCATCGTCGTGCACGCCGACACCGACTACTTCGAGGTCCGCGACGAGCTGCCGGACGTCCCCGTGGTCTACACCGGCCCGCTGGACAGGTACTTCGACTACTCCGAGGGCGAGCTGGGCTGGCGCACCCTGGACTTCGAGCAGGAGGTCCTGCACGGCACCGGGGACTTCCAGGGCACCTCGGTGATGAACTACAACGACGCGGACGTGCCGTTCACCCGCATCCACGAGTTCCGGCACTTCCACCCGGAGCGGGACTACCCGAGCGACAAGACGGTCATCGTGCGCGAGTTCTCCCGGTTCGCGGAGTCCGGCGACGAGCCGTACTACCCGATCAACACCCCGGAGAACCGCACCAAGCTCGAGCGCTACCGCGAGCTGGCCCGCAAGGAGACGGCCAACCGCAAGGTGCTCTTCGGCGGCCGGCTCGGCACGTACAAGTACCTGGACATGCACATGGCGATCGGGTCGGCGCTGACCATGTTCGACAACCGGCTCGCGCCCTACTTCACCGACGGCGTCCCGTTCGCCGAGGACCCCGACCAGGCCTAGCGTCCGTTCTGTCGAATTCATCGCTAGTCGTTCTTGATCATGCGATGAGAGCGACTGGTGATGAACTCGGCGACCGGCATGTCGCGGATGGGGGCGGCGGCCGACGGTACGGAGCCGGCCACTACCCTGGCCAGGCGTGCGCGTCAACCGTTGACCTTGCGCCCTTTGACCTTGCGTTCATCATGAAGCCGGCACACTCGCTGAAGGACTGAATACCGAGATGACCGACCTGGCCGAGCACACCGCACCCGGTAACGGCACCAGTCGCAAGCGGCGTACCCCCACCAAGAGCGAGCCCACGCCGGCCACCGGCGAGGTCAGCTGGGACGGACCGGGCAGCCTGCTGCAGCGGGTCATCCTGCCGCGCGCCGGCGACCCGCTGGACGTCCGCGCGCTGTACCTGGACGAGGACGAGACCAACCGCAAGCGCGTCTCCGTCGACACCCGCACCAGGCTGCGGCTGCCGGCGCACTCCGAGACCAGCTTCGCCACCTACTTCAACGCCTTCCCGGCCAGCTACTGGCGCCGCTGGACCACGCTGGAGAGCGTCGAGCTGCGGCTGGCCGTGGAGGGCGAGTGCCGCGTCGACGTCTACCGGTCCAAGGCGGACGGCACCCAGATCCACGTGCGCGGCACCGTGCTGGACGAGCCGGGCGTGCAGCAGGCCAGGTTCCTGCTCGACCTGCAGCCGTTCGAGGACGGCGGCTGGTACTGGTTCGACCTGACCACCGCCGACGACCCGGTCACCATGCTGGAAGCCAGCTGGTACTCGCCGCTGGACGCGCCGGGGCGGGCGAACGTGGCGATCGGCATGACCACGTTCAACCGGCCGACCGACTGCGCGGGCGCGCTGGCCGCGATCGGCGAGGACCCGCTGGTGCTCGACGCGATCGGCGCGGTGTTCGTCGCCGACCAGGGCAACAACAAGGTCAAGGACGCGGACGGGTTCGCCGAGGCCGCCGAGGTGCTCGGTGACCGGCTGCACATCCACGACCAGCCCAACCTGGGCGGCTCCGGTGGCTTCTCGCGAGGCATGCACGAGGCGCTGACCACCACGGACTGCGACCAGATCCTGCTCATGGACGACGACATCGTGATCGAGCCGGACTCGATCCTGCGCGCGTTGGCGTTCTCCCGGTTCGCCGAGAAGCCGATGCTCGTGGGCGGCCAGATGCTCAACCTGCAGGCCCGCAGCCACCTGCACACCATGGGCGAGGTGGTGGACCGGCACAAGTTCAAGTGGGGGCCGGCTCCGCACGTCGAGCACGACCACGACTTCGCCAAGTACCCGCTGCGCGACCCGGACGAGTCCCGCGACCTGCACCGGCGCATCGACGTGGACTACAACGGCTGGTGGATGTGCCTGATCCCGCGCCCGGTCGCGGAGAAGCTGGGCCTGCCGCTGCCGCTGTTCATCAAGTGGGACGACACCGAGTACGGGCTGCGCGCCCAGCGCAACGGGTTCCCGACCGCGACGCTGCCCGGCGTGGCGATCTGGCACATGCCCTGGTCGGACAAGGACGACGCGACCGACTGGCAGGCCTACTTCCACCTGCGCAACCGGCTCATCGTGGCCGCGCTGCACAGCCCGTACCGCTACGGCGGCGCGCTGTTCCGGGACAGCATGAAGAACACGCTCAAGCACCTGATGTCGCTGGAGTACTCCACGGTGGCGCTGCAGGAGCTGGCCATGCACGACTTCGCGAACGGCCCGCACGGACTGTTCGACCTGCTGCCGGCGGCGCTGGGCTCGGTGCGGAAGCGGCGAGGGGAGTTCGACGACGGCCGGGTGCTCGCCTCGGCCAAGGAGCTGCCGCTGCCGTCCATGGACCGGGTGCGGGCATCGCGGTTCCTCAAGCCGCCGACGAACCCGATCACCATCGGCGCCACGCTGGTCAGCGGCCTGATCCGCAACATCATGCCGGCGCAGCCGCGCCACCACGAGCGCCCGCAGCTCAACGTGGCCGCGCAGGACGCCCGCTGGTTCCTGCTGGCCCGGTTGGACGGGGCCACCGTGGGCACGGCGGACGGGCGCGGCGTGGCGTACCGCAAGCGTGACCCGAGGGTGTTCTGGACGCTGCTGAGCACGGCGGTGGCCAACCACGTGCGGCTGGCCAGGGAGTTCCCCCGGCTGCGGCGCACGTACCGCAAGGCGATGTCCGAGCTCACCGGTCCGGAGAACTGGACCCGGATCTACCACAGCTGAGTGCCGCCCGTTTCCGAACCGCCGGCTGGGGGAGCGCAGCGGTCCGTGACCGAACCACCCGCAACGTCCGTGGCAGAACCGTCCGCCTCACAACAGACCGACCGTCGGTCTACTTCTGAGGCGGACGGTTCCCGCAACGGCTCGCAGCCGGAGTTCGCGCCCGCGACCACCCTTGCCTCGGACCCGCGCGAAGTCCGGCCGCTGACCGGACTGCGCCTGTTCGCCGCCGCCTGGGTGGTGGTGTTCCACTTCCAGTTCACCGGGGGCGAGCTGCTCGCACGGGTGCTCGACCCGGTGTTCCCGCTGGTCAACACCGGGGCGATGGGTGTCGACCTGTTCTACGTGCTGAGCGGGTTCGTCATCGCGTTCACCTACCTGGGCAAGCTCGGGCCTCGGCTGCGGGTACGGACCGCCGGCCGGTTCCTGTGGGCCAGGGTGTGCCGGATCTGGCCGGTGTACGCCCTGGTCACCACGGCGTTCGGGGCGTTCCTGCTGTTCAAGCTGATCCGCCTGGGCGACACCGCGCCGGCCTACCAGGACGTGCAGCCCGCATTGACCGTCGGCTCCTGGCTGAACCAGCTGGCGATGGTGCAGATGTGGCCGCACCCGTGGCACGACGGGATGTCCTGGGTCGGCCCGGCGTGGTCGATCAGCGCGGAGTGGCTGGCGTACGTGCTGTTCCCGGTGACGGCGCTGCTGTTCTACCGGTTGCGCAAGGCACCGCGCTGGCTGCTCGGGCCGGCCGCCGTGCTGCTGATGGCGCCCGTCGCGACGCTGTGCCTGGTGAGCGGCAGCCCGTACTTCCCGTTCAGCTGGATGGCCAGGGTGCTCGCCGGGTTCGCCGCCGGCGTGCTGGTGTACCTGGTGGTGCGGGAGATCCCGCGCACGGCCCGGGTCCGGCGCGTGGCGAGCTGGGTGAGCTGGCTGGTGTTGGCCGCCGTGCTCGCCGGCCTGTGGTGGGGCGACTCGGTGAACCCCGGCCCGGCCGGCACCGAGCGCGGCGGCATCGTGTTGCTGCTGTTCCCGCTGCTGGTCGGCGCCCTCGCACTGGCCGACCGCGGCCCGGCGCGGGTGCTGTCCACCCGGTGGTCGGTGCACGGCGGCCGGATCTCCTACAGCCTGTACCTGGTTCACGTCCCGCTGTTCGAGGTGCTCTGGACGTTCATGCACCGCACCGAGGTGCTCCAGCCGGACACCCCGCTGGCGACAGTCCTCACCCCTGTCGCGTTCATAGCAACGTTCGCGCTGGCTCACGCCCTCTACAAGCTCGTCGAGGAGCCCGCCCGCCGAGCGCTCCGCCGCAGATAAGCGCGCGAGTCGGGGATTCTGGCACAGTGAGTCGGGGGTTTGAGCACACCGGCGCGGTCACCAACCGTTGATGTGCACGATCTCGTGCAGCGGCTGGCGGTGCGCGGGCTTGAACGTCTCGCCGGTGTAGTAGGCGGTGGGCAGCAGGACGCCCTGGTGCACGGTGTCCGGGATGCCCAACAGCTCGGCGATCTGGCGCTCGTAGGCGAGGTGCAGGGTGGTCCAGGCGGTGCCAAGGCCTCGGGCGCGGGCGGCCAGCATGTAGTTCCAGGCCGCCGGCAGCAGCGAGCCCCACAGGCCGGCCTGGTTCGAGGCCGGCAGGTCGGCGGTGCCGGCGTCGATGCAGGCGATCACGAGCACCGGGACCTGGCCCATCCGCTCGGCCAGGTAGGTGGCGCTGTCGATGACCCGCACCTGGGTGGCGGCGCGGCGGCCGTCGTCCGGGTACTCGTCGGCGGCGGACGGGCGGGCGGCGGAGTAGTCGGTGTACGAGCGGAGGTAGTACTCGCCGATCGTCGCCCGCTGCTCGGCGTCGGTGACCACCACGAAGTGCCAGTTCTGCCGGTTGGAGCCGCTCGGTGCCTGCAGCGCGAGCTGTAGGCACTCCCTGACCAGCTCCAGCGGCACCGGCCGGTCCAGGTCCAGCCGCTTGCGTACCGAGCGCGTGGTGGTGAGCAGTTCGTCAGGGCTCAAGGGGAGAGTCGTCATGCCCCTGATCTTGCCTGTTAAGGGCTAGATCGGCAGGCGGCGGAAGATCGGGCGGGGGAGGTGGCGGAGTACGGACATCACGATCCGCCACGGTGCCGGCACCCAGACCAGTTCGCGGCGGTTGCGGACCGCGTCGGCGACCACGTCGGCCACCTGCTCGGCGGTCGAGGACAGCGGCGTGGGCGCCATGCCGTCGGTCATCTTGGTCTTGACGAAGCCCGGGCGGACCACCGTGACCCGCACGCCGGACGGGCGCAGCGCCTCGGTCAGCCCGGTGTAGAACGCGTCCATGCCGGCCTTGCTGGAGCCGTACATGAAGTTGGACCGCCGCACCCGCTCGGCGGCCACCGAGGACAGCGCCACGATCGCCCCGTGCCCCTGCTGGCGGAACCGCTGCGCGAGCGCGACGCCGGTGGACACGGCGGCCGTGTAGTTCACGGTGGCCATCTCGACGGCGGCGTCCAGGCACTGCCACGCGGTCTCCGCGTCGCCGAGGATGCCGAACGCCACGACCGCCACGTCGATGTCGCCGCCCGCGAACGCCTTGTGCATCAGCTCGGCGTGGCCGTCGGTGTCGTGGGCGTCGAAGTCCAGCGTCTCCACCGTGCAGCCGGCGGCCGTGAGCTCCTCGGCGGCTCTAGACCGACGGTCGGTCTGTCTCGCGGCGAGCACTACCCGCACGGACCTACCGCCGGCCAGCCGCCGCACGATGGCCAGCCCGATCTCGGACGTGCCGCCGAGCAGCAGGATGGAGTTCGGAACTCCCACCGCGTCGATCATTTCAGACCAGCTCCAGCCGTCGTGCCAGGTCGGATGTGAAGACCCCGTCCGGATCCACGGCGGCGCGCGTCTTGCGCCACTCGTCGAGACGGGGGTAGCCGCGCCGGATCGCCGCCGGCGACGTGCGCGACTCCTTGGCCAGGTAGTGCCGCCCGCCGGCGTCGAGCACCAGCTCGTCGAGCCTCTCGCACAGCTCGTGCAGCCCGGCCGCGATCGGGAAGTCCACGGTGATCGTCCAGCCCGCCGTCGGGAACGACAGCGGCGCCGCGTTGCCGGCCCCGAAGCGCTTGAGCACGTTCAGCCCCGACACGTGGCCGGACGCGGCGATCTCCTCCACGATCCGGCGGAACGCGTCCTCCGCGCCCATCGGCACCACGAACTGGTACTGCAGGAAACCGCGCTTGCCGTACACCCGGTTCCAGTCCGCGAACACGTCGAGCGTCTGGTAGAAGCCGGTGAGGTTCTGCACGGCGTCGCGCTGCCGGCGGGGCGCCTTGCGCCACCACAGCTCGCTGAACGCGCGCAGCGTCCTCGGGTTCGCCAGGCCGCTGGGGAACACGTCGGGGAAGCGCAGCAGCTGCGGGGCGTCGAAGCGCAGCGGGTTGCGGCGCAGCCTGGCGGGCAGCTCGTCGCGGCGGGCCAGTGAGCCCCTGGTGAGCACCGCCCGCCCGAGCGACGCGCCGGTGGACGCGGTGTCGAACCAGGCCGCCGAGTAGTCGTAGTTGTCGTCCGACCCGTCGGTGAGCAGCGCCATCAGCTCGTCGAGGTTGTCCGTGCGGTCGGTGTCCACCACGAAGTAGGCGGACTCGCAGGGGTGCAACGCGATGGTCGCCCGCAGGACCACGCCGGTCAGCCCCATGCCGCCCAGGGTGGCCCAGAACAGCTCGGCCTCCGGGCCGTCGGGGGTGAGCGTGCGCACCGAGCCGTCGGCCAGCGCGAGGTCCATCGAGCGCACGTGATTGCCGAAGCTGCCGGCGCTGTGGTGGTTCTTGCCGTGCACGTCGGCCGCGATCGCGCCGCCGACGGTGACCTGGCGGGTGCCCGGCAGCACCGGCACCCACAGCCCGAACGGCAGCGCGGCGCGCATCAGCGCGTCCAGGCTGACGCCCGCGTCCACCGTGGCCAGCCCTGACTCCGCGTCGATGCTGTGGATCCGGTTCAGCCCGGTCATGTCCAGCACCAGCCCGCCCGCGTTCTGCGCCGGGTCGCCGTAGGAGCTGCCGAGGCCGCGCGCGGTGACCCCCCGGGGGCCCGCGTCGCGCAGGGCGGCGAGGACGTCGGCGTCGGTGTCGATCGGCGCCACCCAGGCGGTGCTCGGGGCGGTCCGGCCGAACCCGGTCAGGGTCTGCTGCCGGGCTGGCGCGCTGCGGGGCGAGGACATCGCAACCAGGCTACTCAGCTCGGCGGGATAGCCTGGTAACGGGCCGGGGGCGGCAGGCGAATCCGGCTCGCTACCCTGTTCGGCGTGGCAGGAGCCCCGATGACAGCCGCTCGCCCGGAGCCGCGCGCCGGTCTGCTCGGCCAGCTCAGTAGGTTCGTGCTGGTCGGCGGATTATCCGCGCTGGTCGACTACGGGCTGTACCAGGCGTTACTGCACCTGGACGTGTGGGTGCACGGCGCCAAGGCGATCAGCTTCATCTGCGGCACCACCACCGCGTACCTGCTCAACCGCCGCTTCACCTTCACCGGCGACACCGGCGGCGCCGGCCGTTTCACCGGCTTCCTGCTCCTCTACGGCCTCACGTTCTTCGTCAACGTCGGCGTGAACGGCCTCGCCCTCAAGATCATAGCCGAGGGCACGCCGATGCGGGTCACGATCTGCTGGCTGCTCGCCCAGGGCACCGCGACCACCATCAACTTCCTGGTCCTGCGCACGGTCGTCTTCCGCCGCTGACGCTCCCGCCGAAGTTTCCGCGAGTCGGGCACCTCAGCACAGTGAGTCGCGCGCCTCAGCACATCGACGTATGTGCTGAAACGCGCGACTCGGTGTGCTCAGACGCCCGACTCGCGGAAAGGTGGGGGTCAGCGGCAGCCGACGCCTACCCAGGAGAAGCCGGCGCGGCGCAGGACGTCGGGGTCGAGCAGGTTGCGGGTGTCGACGACCGTGCGGTTGGCGGCGACCTTGGCGAGGGCTGGCCAGTCCAGGGCGCGGAACTCGGGCCATTCGGTGAGGACGACGATGGCGTCGGCGTCCTTGGCGATGGCGGTGACCTCGTCGGCGACGGTGATGCCGTCGGTCATGCCGGGGACCTCGCCCGAACAGCCGGGGTCGTAGGCGGACAGCTCGGCGCCCTCGGCGCGCAGGGCGGCGGCGACGGTCAGCGCGGGCGAGTCGCGCAGGTCGTCGGTGCCGGCCTTGAACGTCAGGCCGAGCAGCCCGATGCGCTTGTTGGCCAGCGAGCCACCGACGGCCGCGCGGACCTTGTCCACCATCCGCCCGCTCTGCCGCTCGTTGGTCTCCAGCGAGGCGGTGAGCAGCGCGAAGTCGAACCCGGCCGCCTCCGAGATCTGCATCAGCGCGTGGGTGTCCTTCGGCAGGCAGGAGCCGCCCCAGCCCGGGCCTGGCTTGAGGAAGGCCTGGCCGATCCGCCGGTCGTAGCCCATGCCCTCGGTGACCTCGTGGACGTCCGCGCCGAGGCGCTCGCACAGCTCGGCCATGGCGTTGACGTAGGACAGCTTCATGGCCAGGAAGCAGTTCGCGGCGTACTTGACCATCTCGGAGCTGGCCGCGTCGGTGAGCAGCGTCGGCGCGCCGAGCCGGGAGTACAGCGCGGCCACCCGCTCGGCGGCGTCCTGCTGGTCGCAGCCGACCACGATCCGGTCCGGGTTGAGGAAGTCGTGCACGGCGGAGCCCTCGCGCAGGAACTCCGGGTTGCTCACCACCGCGACGTCGCGGCGGCCCAGCAGCTGCTTGGTGCGCGCGGCGGTGCCCACCGGCACGGTGGACTTGTTCACCACCACGCAGCCGCGCGGGAGCAGGTCGCGGACCTCGTGCGCGACGGCCTCCACCGCGGCGAGGTCGGCGGCGCCGCCCTCGCCCATCGGGGTCGGCACGCAGAGGAACACGACCTCGATCGGGTCGTCGGAGTCGCCCTGCGGGGCAATCGCGTTGCGCGCCCCGACCACGAACTTCAGCCGGCCGGCGGCCATGCCCTCGGTGACCAGTTCGGCCAGCCCGGGCTCCAGGATCGGCACCTCCCCCCGGCGCAACTTGGCGATCTTCTGCTCGTCCACGTCGGCGCAGACCACGTCGTGACCGAGGGAAGCCAAACACGCACCGGTGGTGAGACCCACATAACCGGTGCCGATAACGGCGATCCGACGAACGAACATCGTTCTCCTTAGGGGGGATGGGGGGCGCTCACTGGGAGCCGCTGGCCGCGCGAGGTGGAGCTGTGGGGAGCGCCGGCCGGGGAGTCGCGGCGTCAGCTGCAGTCGATGTTGGTGAGACCCTTGCCGGCGCCTTCGGCCTTGTTGCCGCAGGTCACGCGGTTGCTTTCCTTGTTCTTCGTGACGTTGATCCCGTAGCCGGGGCCGTCCACGACCGCTGTGTTGTTGTCGAAGGTGTTGTTGATGCCCCAGCCGTCCAGGATCTGGTGCACCGAGAAGCCGTCCTTCGAGGAGCCGTGGCCGGTGTTGCCGATGATCTGCCAGCCGTTGCCCTTGACATTCACCCAGGACTCGGCTTCCTCGCTGGGGCCGGTGAACTTGTTGTTGCGCAGCACCCCGCCGGTGGTGCCTTCCTTGATGTCCACCGACTCCGAGGTGGTCGCCGAGACGGTGTTGCCCTCGATGATGTTGCGATCGCTGCGGTCGGGCTCGCCGCCGGTGTACTTCTTCCAGTTGCTCTCGGCGCTGCCGACGTAGATGCCCTCGCCGAACTTGGCCTGCTTCTGGCCGGTGTTGCGGACGGTGTTGCCGCGCACGATGTTGTCGCTGGAGTTCTTGCGCAGGTGCAGGCCCTCGTCCTGGATGTTCTCGACGACCAGGCTGTCGATCAGGTTGTGCTGGCCGTTGTCGACCATCACGCCCTTCTGGCCGCCGCGCACGGTGAAGCCGACGAGCTGCCAGTACGAGGCGTTCTCCAGGTACATGGCGTAGTTCTTGTTGCCGCCCTCGATCACCGCGTTGTGGTCACCGCAGAGGGTGATCGGCTGCGCCTGGCTGCCCGAGGTCCTGGCGGCGAAGTCGCCCTTGTACGTGCCGGACGCCATCTGGATGACCGCCCCCGGCTTGGGGTTGGCCAGCGCGGAGCTCAGCTCTTCGGAGTTGCGTACCTGGACGGTGCCGGGCTTGGGGCAGCCGGGGCCCAGCGGGGTCCCCTCCGCCGGGGGCGCCGCCTGGGGGCCGCCACCCTGGCCGGAGGGCTCCCCACCGCCGCAGCCGCTCAGCGCGAGCAGCGCGGCGAGCACGCCGACGACCGGCGCCGCCAACGCGGTCCGCCGGAACCTGGGGTTAGTCCGCGTGGTCATTTGGGTGACACCACCGTCGTTCGGGCTCCGCCCTGCGGCGGGCGCTTGTTGTTCGGACCCTGTTGATTCTGCCCGCCCGGACGTTGACCTGGCCCGGGCTGCTGGCCGGAACCGGGCTGCCCGGAGCCCGGCTGCTGCTGGCCCGGGCCGCCCGGCTTGCCGCGCCCGCTCGGGTTGGCCGGACCGCCCTGTTGGCCGTTGGGCTGGCGCGGGCCGGGGCCGCCCTGCTTCCCGGGCGGCTCCGGGTTGCCGGGCCGTTGCGGCTTGCCGGAGCGCTGCGGGGCCTGGCCGCCGGGGGCCGCGCCGGGCTTGGCCGGCGTGCCGGGTTTGGCGGGGCCGGCGGGCTTGCCGGGGCCGGCGGGTTTCCCGGGAGTGCCGGACTTGCCGGGAGCGCCGGGCGTGGACGACGGCCTGGACTGCCGGGGCGCAGCGCCGCCGCGTTGGGCCGGGCGGGACGGCTCGCCGGGCTGCCGGGGGCCCTGCCCCGACCAGGAGACGGGCTTGACCGGCGGCCCCGGCTTCTTGCCGGCCGGCGGTTCGGACCCGGACCGCCCGGCGGCGCCGTTGCGCGAGGCCGGCGGCACGGTCGGCTTCCCACCGGGGCGCGAACGCTGGGGCTGGCGCACCGGCATCGCGTCCCTACCGGGCCGGCCGTCGCGCGACGGCGCCGTCCCCGGAGTGGCGCGGCGGGCCGGGCCGCTCGACCCGCTCGTCGGGGGCCTGGCCGCCGAGCGCGCCGGCCGGACCCCGCCGCCGGGCGTGCGGGGCGTCGCGGACGCCGAGGCCGGCGCCGAGGACGCCCCTCCGGCGGCCGCCACGGCCGCGACCGGCCGGTACGGGTGCTGGCCGACCCCGGGGCGGCCGCGCTTGATGTAGAGCCGACCGGCCAGCGGGAGCACCAGGATGAGGAACCACAGCAGCACCAGCGGGTGGTTGCGGATGAAGCTGGCCAGGTACTTGGCGTTGTCCTTGTCGACCACCCAGCCGGCCTTGTCGTTGCCGGCGTCCTCCACCAGCGAGCCGCCGCCGATGCGGGTCATGTCGATATCGCTCGGGCCCCGGCCGACCCAGCGGTTGTCCACCACCGACGACCCGTTGCAGTTGCCGATGATGGACACCGCGTGCATGGTCATGCCGCTGATCTCGTTGCCGGAGATCTTGGTTATCGCGTTCTCCACCTGCACGGCGGTCAGCGCGTCGGAGATGATGTTCTTGTCGACCAGGGCGTCCTTGGAGCCTTCCCTGATCGCCACCGCGAACCCGCCGGGCGAGCTGATCCGGTTCTCCCGCAGCGAGGTGCCCTGGGTGACGCCGCGCACGATCACGCCGTCCTTGTTCGCCGACACGATGTTGCGGATCAGCTCGGCCTTGTCCGCGCCGTTGATCAGGATGCCGTGCTCGGCGTTGCCCTGCACCTTGCTGCTGTCCACCGTGAAGCCGGCCGCGTGCGCGGTGGTGCCGCCGCCCGCGTTCGGGCCCTGGGCCGGCGGGGTGCCGTCCAGGAAGACGCCGTTGCGGGAGTTTCCGCTGGTGACGACCTCGCGGATCGAGATGCTGTGCGCACCCCTGGCCACCGCGATCCCGTTGCGGCCGTTCTGCGAGCTGCTCACCTTCCACAGCTCGGTGCCCGTCGAGTCCCGGTTCACCGCGATGCCGTCCATCACGGACTGCTTGACGTCCCCGCCGTTGATCAGCAGGCCCTTGGTGCGGTCGGAGAAGAACCCGTAGTGGTTGCCGGTGACGTTGACCCCCCTGGCGGAGCCGGTGGCCGCCTCGGCGGCGCTGCCGGTCCAGGCGATCCCGCCGGTCCGGCCGCTCCAGAACCCCAGGTTGGTGGCGTTCACCGCGCGCAGGTCCATCCGACCGCCGACCGTGCGGATGAACGCCCGGCCGTCCGAGGGCTCGGCGTCCGCGGCGCTCTTGGTCGGGTCCCAGCTCGTGATCGACAGCGGCGAGCCCTCGTTGCCCTGCAGCACCATCGAGCCCTTGAAGGCGATCAGGGTGGCGAAGCCCTGCGGCCCGCTGGTCATCCGCAGCGTGCTGCCCGGAGCGGACAGCTGCAGCTGGGCACCGGCGCCGACCAGCACGCTCTTCTGCATCAGCAGGGTGCCGTCCGACTGCTTGGTGACCGCGCCGGTGCTGGTCAGCGTGGACAGGTCGTAGGGCGACGGACGCGCGGGCAGCACCACCGTGGGGAAGCCGCCGGGGACCGTCACGTCGTGCGGGGAGGTGCCCGGCTCGATCTGCCCCACCGTGGCGTACAGTCGCTCGTCCAGCGCGGACACCAGTTGGGCCTGTCGGGGGTCGAACGGCTGCTGGGCGTCGTTGGGGGTGTCGGAGCCCTTGGTGGGCTCGGCCTCCTCCAGGCTCACCGACGGCCCCTGGACATCGGGGTCCGAGGGCGCGCTGACCCCGTACATCAGGGTGGCGATGCCCAGGCTGAGGCTGGTCAGGATGCCGAGGGCGGCCAGTGCGTAGCTCAGGCCGTGCGACTCGCGCTGGGTCACCATCGGCCTCCCGGTTGCCTAAGCCGCTGCGCCACCGCTAGCTCCCGATTTCAGGCTGGCATTGTCTTGACCTTCTCCGCCGATGATGTCCTTGCGCCTGGTCATCCATCCCTGCTTGTTCATGGTGAAGAAGGCGATCGTCTTGATCGGCAGCGCCACGAACGCGATCACCAGCGTGACCAGCGGCAGCAGCAGCAGGTCCGCCGGGCGCGAGCGCAGGTGCGAGATGCTGCGGATGGCGCGGCCGAGGAACATCCAGCTCAGGCCGAGCGTCAGCGCCACGTAGCGCTGCGGGCTGAACCACGAGCTGGCCACGTAGTAGACGGCCGCGAACATGGTCACCGGGGTGAACAGGATCTGGAAGACGGTGAGCTGGGAGATGAAGGGCACTCGCCAGAGCCAGCCCTTGTAGATGCAGGTCAGGTAGCAGCGGTAGGAGTTGCGGCTCCACCGGATCCGCTGCTTGACGAACGACTTGAAGTTGGTCGGGAACATCGACAGCGCCCGCGCGGTGTCCTGGTGCACGGTCTTGTAGCCCTGGGCCAGCACCAGCCAGGTCAGCCTGCCGTCGTCGCCTGCGATGCACTTCTTGTTGAAGAAGTACTCGTACTCCAGGTTCTCCAGTACCGGGATCACCGCCGCGCGGCGGTACGCGGCGGTCCGGCCGGACAGGCAGACCACGCCGCCCTTGCGGCTGGTGGCCGGCACGTAGTCCATGTACCGCAGGTCGATGATCCAGTCCGCCACCCGGCGCCACACGCTGGAGTACGGCAGGTAGACGTTCTGCCGGGTCCCCACCCCGCCGACCGTGGGGTCCACGAAGGGCATCTGCACGGCGGCGAGCAGCCCGGGCTGCCAGCGGGTGTCGGAGTCGGTGAGCACCAGGATGTTGTGCTTCGCCTGCTTGATGCCCACGCCCAGCGCGGAGCGCTTGCCCTCGTGCGCGAACATGATCACGTTGAGCCGGGGGTTGTTCAGCGCGAGCAGCCGGCGCTGGGCCTCGGTGTCCTCCAGGTCGAGGACGATGATGATCTCGGTAGGGTTCTGTGCCAGCCAGGTCTGCAGGCACTCGAGCAGGATGTCGGGGTCCTCACGAAAAGAGGGCACCACCAGCGAGGTGGTGGTGCGGTAGTCGTTGATGATCGGCCGGTAGAACAGCGACATCAACTTCCGGAACACCCAGATGCCCCAGGAGAGGGCTCCGATGATCCCGACCGGGATGAACATGTCCCAACGGTCCGAGATCGTGTCGATGATGGCGTTCATCGCACGCCCCGAGGGTGGCCGGTCGGCCGCGCTGTGCCGGCTGTGACACGAGGCTCGTTCACTGCTGCCCAATCGTGGTCGGCTGCGGTTGTCAGGCTTCAGTCCGTGGTCAGTCCGCCGTCACTGGCTGGCCTGGGTTCGTGTGACGAAAGCGGCCCTGCCGGGCTGCTCGAAAGTAGCACCCTGTTTGGCCGATGCAACCGTCCACCCTGACGGTCCAAATACGTCGCTACGGGTCATCGGCACCTCACCCGTGTGGTGGATTCTCGGTCATGGGCTGCGCCGGCCGTGTTTACCAGACGTAAGGTCCGGCGCGCGGAAGAATCGCTCACGACGACCCAATCGAACCAGCCGGATCCACTCGAAAAACCCGCCAGGATCCCGCTTGTCGATCAGGAAGTACCAGCCGAAGCGGACCAGCTCCAGCGCCCCGATCAGACGCATCCCACGCTGGCCGAACAGATAGCCGCGATTGCGATATGTGTAATAACGCTTGACGGGGTCTTCCGGATCCTGCGCGTGCAGCCGGCCGCCGAGCATCGGCTTGAACTCGCCGGAGCCGTTGGGGTGTACGTACGCCGCGGTGAGGCAGGTGCCGAACTTCAGGCCGGAGCGCACCACCCGACGGTGCATCTCCACCTCGTCGCCTCGCACGAACAGGCGAAGGTCCGGCACGCCCACCACGTCCAGCGTCTCGGCGCGAAAGAGTGCACCGTTGAAGAACGAGGCGATGCCGGGCAGCAGCTCCGCCGCGCCGTTCGTACCGCCGCCCAGGGCGTCCCTGCCCCGGTGCCAGCGCAGCCCCCGCCGCAGCGGGAACGCCAGCGTGTCCGGGTCGGCCTGGTCGGCCACCACGGGGGAGACCGCCGCGAGGCCACGGCGGCGGGCGACGTCGATCAAGGTGGCCAGCACCGTCTCGTCGGCGGCCCTGCCGTCGTCGTCGGCCAGCCAGACCCAGTCCGCGCCCAGCGCCAGCGCGTGCAGCATGCCCAGCGCGAAGCCGCCGGCGCCGCCCAGGTTGTGCCAGGACGGCAGGTACGTGGTGGGCAGCCCGTGCTCGGCGGTCACGGACTCGACGACCTCGCGCGCGGGCTGGTCGGGGCCGTTGTCCACCACCACCAGGTGGGCCAGCGGGTGGGTCTGCCCGGCCAGCGCGGCCAGCGACTCGGCCAGCAGCTCGCGGCGGTGCCGGGTGACCACCACGGCGACCACCGAGTCCTTGGGGAGTGGCGCGCTCACAGGCGCTCGCCGAGCTCGGCGACGACGTCACGGCCCTTGTAGTGGTTGAGCACGTCGCGCAGCGGCCCCTGGTCGCGGACCTCGCCGTGGTCCATCCAGATCGCGGTGTCGCACAGCTCGACCAGGAACTCGTCGGAGTGGCTGGCGAACACCAGCATCCCGGACCGCTTGACCAGCGCGTTGAGCCGGTCGCGGGCCTTGGCCAGGAACTCCGCGTCCACCGCGCCGAGGCCCTCGTCGAGCAGCAGGATCTCCGGGTCGATGCTGGTCACCACGCCGAGCGCGAGCCGCACCCGCATGCCGGTGGAGTAGGTGCGCAGCGGCATCGACAGGTAGTCGCCCAGCTCGGAGAACTCGGCGATGTCGTCCACCCGGGCCTGCATCTGCTTGCGGGTCATGCCCAGGAACAGCCCGCGCACCATGATGTTCTCGTAGCCGGAGATCTCCGGGTCCATCCCGACGCCGAGGTCGAAGACCGGCGCCACCTTGCCCTGGATCCGCGCGTGCCCCCTGGTCGGCTCGTAGATCCCGGACATCAGCCGCAGCAGCGTGGACTTGCCGGCGCCGTTGTGCCCGACCAGCCCGACCCTGGCGCCCTGGCGCAGGCTCAGGTTGATCCCGCGCAGCGCCTCGATGACCGGCACCTTGCTCTCGGTGCCGATCCGCCCGCCCGCCTTGCCGAGCACCGCCTTCTTCAGCGACCTGGTCTTCGCGTCGAAGATCGGGAAGTCGACGAACGCGTCCTGGATATCTATGGAGACCACTTCTGCTTCACACCCAGTACGAGACGCGGGAACGGTAGTTGCGCAGGATCACCATGGCCGCGGCCCAGCCGAGGACGGTGATCGCGCCGGCCACGTACCAGTGCCGCCACACGATCTGTTCGCCCAGCATCGGCTCGCGCAGGATCTCCACGAAATGCATGATCGGGTTGAGCTCGGCCAGCTGGATCCGCTCCCGGATGGCCGGGTTCTGCGCCATCCGGCCGTAGTCCCACACGATCGGCGTGACGTAGAACAGCAGCTGGGTCATGCTGTTGATGATCGGCGGGATGTCCCGGAACCGGGTGGCGATGATGCCGGCCACGATGGCGATCCAGCCGCCGTTGACCAGCAGCAGCGCGAGCGCCGGCAGCGCCAGGACCAGCGACATGCTCAGCGGCTGCGGGAAGATGATGATCAGCACCAGCCAGATCACCAGGTTGTGCAGCAGGAACAGCGTCTGCCGCCAGACCAGCCGGTAGACGTGCAGGCTCAGCGGCGCGGGCAGGAACTTGATCAGGCCTTCGTTGGAGATGAAGACCTCGCTGCCCTCCAGGATGCAGCCGGAGACGAAGTTCCAGATCAGCAGCCCGGTGGCCACGTAGGGCAGGAACTGCTCGAGCTGCATCTGGAACAGCGCGGCGTACAGGAAGCCCAGCCCGGTGGCGATCACGCCCATGCTGATGCTGATCCACAGCGGCCCCAGCACCGAACGGCGGTACCGCTGCTTGATGTCCTGCCAACCGAGGTAGCCCCACAGCGAGCGCTGGCGCCAGCCCTGGCGCAGGTCGTCGACGGCGCGCTGCCAGCTCCGCGACGGGGCGGGCGGGATCGCCGCGTCGGCGCTCACGGTGGTGGACACGGGTAAAAAGCGTACTTGGTGGCCTGGTCGCCGCCGTTCCCCCCAGTGGCGGACCGGAAGATCAGCACGTCAGGCGTTTCGCGGACGCGACGAGCGGCGCCGATCAGTAGCCGGATGCGGACCCGGCGGGCTACAGGTACTGACCGGTGCCCCGGCCGGTGCCCTCCGTCGGCTGCTGGCCGCCGATGCCGGGCGGCAGGCCCCGGCGCATCTGCTCCAACTGCTGGCGGGCGGCCATCTGTTGGGCGAACAACGCGGTCTGGATGCCATGGAACAACCCCTCCAACCAGCCGACCAGCTGCGCCTGCGCGATCCGCAGCTCCGCGTCGGACGGGGTGTTCTCATCGGTGAACGGCAGGCTGAGGCGGTGCAGCTCGTCGCGCAGCTCGGGGGCGAGGCCCTGTTCGAGTTCCTTTATCGAGTTCTCGTGGATCTCGCGCAGCCGGTTGCGGGAGGCCTCGTCCAGCGGCGCGGCGCGGACCTCCTCCAGCAACTGCTTGATCATGGTGCCGATCCGCATGACCTTCGCGGGCTGCTCGACCATGTCGCTCAGGCCGCCGGCCTGCTGGTCGTCGTCGGAGCCGTTCGGCACCTTGGCGACCCCGACCGGCGAGCCGTCCGGGCCGATCACCACGACCTGCTGTTCGCCGTTCTCCGGACGTTCCGGGTTCGCGCTAGCCTCGCTCATGACTCCATCCTGATGGGTTCGCGCCGCCGGGTCGAATCCGGGCCTCGGCAAATAGGCCGACGATCAACTTGTCGGAGCCGTTACCGTATATCAATGCCCTTCGATGTGGCCCGTATCCGTGGACTGACCCCGGCGATCGGTGACGGTTGGGTCCACCTCGACGCCCCGGCCGGCGCCCAGGCTCCCGAGCAGGTCGCGCTGACCATGGGAACGGCGGTGCGCGCGCCCATCTCCCAGCCGGGCGAGGCGTTCCCCGCGTCCCAGCGCGCCGAGGTCATCGAGGACGCCGCCCGGCAGGCGGTGGCCGACCTGGTCGGCGCCGACCCGCGCGGGGTGGTGCTCGGGCCCGGGCGTGAGGTGCTGCTCGGGCGGTTGGCCGACGCGCTCGCACAGGGCTGGCAGCTCGGCGACCAGATCGTGCTTTCCCGGCTCGACGACGTGGCAAACCTGGCGCCGTGGCAGCGCGCGGCCGGGGCCCGCGGCATCGGCGTGCGCTGGGCGGAGATCGAGATCGAGACCTGCGAGCTGCCGGAGTGGCAGTACGAGGAGCTGCTGCGCGGGCAGGTCAGGGTGGTCGCGGTGACCGCCGGCTCGGAGCACGTGGGCACCCGCCCGCCGGTGGCCCGGATCGCCGAGCGGGCCCGCCGCGCCGGCGCCCTGACCGTGGTGGACGGCTTCGCGGCGGCGGCCTGCGGCCCGCTGCGGATGGAGGACCTTGGCGCGGACGTGCTGGTGCTCTCGCCGCGAGCGTGGGGCGGTCCGCAGTGCGCCGCGCTGGTGTTCGCCGACCCCGGCCTGCTGGAGCGGCTGCCGTCCTGCTCGCTCGACCCGCTGGCCGAGGGCCCGGAGCGCCTGGAGGTCGGCCCGCACTCCTACCCGCTGCTGGCCGGCCTGGTGGCGTCCATCGACTACCTGTCCACCCTGGACGACGAGGCCACCGGCGAGCGCCCCGAGCGGCTCGCGGTCTCGATGCGCTCGGCCGAGGAGTACATGACCGAGCTGCTCGGCAAGCTCATCTACGAGCTGAAGTTCATCCCCCGCCTGTCCATCGTCGGCGACCCCACCGGCGGCGTCCCCGCCCTCGCCTTCACCCACGACGGCCGCAAAGCCCAGGACGTAGCCGCCTACCTCGCCGACCGAGGCGTCTGCGCCATGGCCGACATGGGCGAGTCCGGCGTCCTGGAACACCTAGGCTGCGGCGAAGTAGGCGGCGTAATCCGCGTAGGCCTGGCCCACTACACGACGACGTCCGAGATCGACCAGCTAGCGCGCGCCCTGAACGAGATGGTCTAGGCGCCCGCCCGCACACCGCTCCCGCGAGTCGGGGATTTTGTCAGGGTGAGTCGCGAATTTCGTCAGCCGCCGTACCCAGGGTTGACCAGCAGCAGCTTGCCGATCACGCCGCCCTCACCCAGCATCCGGTGCGCCTCGCCCGCCCGGTCCATGGGGATCTCGGCGTGCACCACCGGCTTCACCCGGCCGTCCTCGATCAGCGGCCACAGCCCGGCCCTGACCTCCGCGATGATGGCCGCCTTGCCGTCTAGACCGTCGGTCGGTCTACCTCGCAGGTTGGTCGCCGCCACCACCGCGCGCTTGCGCAGCATCGCGTTCAGGTCGATCTCCGCCCGGGTGCCGCCCTGCAGGCCGATGATCACCAGCCGGCCGCCGGGGGCCAGCCGGTCCAGGTTGGCGGCCAGCGCGGCGGCGCCCATGTTGTCCAGGATGACGTCCGCGCCCCGCCCGCCGGTGGCCTCCCGCAGCGTGGCCGCGACCGAGTCGTCCCGGTAGTTCAGCGCGATCTCGGCGCCCAGCTCGCGGCAGCGTTCCAGCCGCTCCGGCGAGCCGGCGGTGGCCGCCACCCTGGCGCCGAGCGCGGCGGCCACCTGGATCGCGTGCGTGCCGATGCCGCCGCTGCCGCCCTGGATCAGCGCCAGCTCGCCGGCCCGCAGCCCGGCGACTCCGACCAGGTTGGACCACACGGTGGCGGCCACCTCGGGCAGCCCGCCGGCCTCCAGCATGCTCACGCCCACCGGCAGCGGCAGCAGCTGCCCGGCCGGCACCGCGACCCGCTGCGCGTACCCGCCGCCGGAGAGCAGCGCGCACACCTCGTCGCCCTGGTGCCAGTTCGACACGCCGGCGCCCACGTCCACGATCCGCCCCGAGCACTCCAGCCCGAGGATCTCCGACGCCCCCTTCGGCGGCGGGTAGAAGCCCTGCCGTTGCAGCAGGTCGGCGCGGTTCACCGCGGACGCGGCGACCTCGATCAGGACCTCGCCGGGGCCGGGCTCGGGATCGGGCACCTCGGCCCACTCCAGCACCTCGGGGCCGCCGGGTTCGCGCACGGTGATCGCAAGCATGGCGGGACGTTAACGCGGTCCGGGCGGATCGGCGATCGCTGGCGGGGTGCGGCGGGCCGCGTCCGGGTGATGCTCATGTGACACCCGGTGCGGCGGGCGTCGCGGGATACGGCACGCTGTTCGCCCATGGCAGGCCTGCCCGACTCCTTCGACCCCTGGCCGCTGAGGGCGCTGCGGTTGCGCACGCCACGGCTGGAGCTGCGCCCGGACGACGACGCCGGCCTGTTCGAGCTGGCCGAACAGGCGCGCGGCGGGGTGCATCCGCCCGAGCAGATGCCGTTCGACGTGCCGTGGACCGACGCCGACCCGCGCGACATCGGCCGCAACGTGCTGCAGCACTTCTGGTCCCAGCGCGCGGCGCTGCGCCCTGCCGAGTGGTCGCTGCACTTCCTGATCCGCGTCGGTGGCCGGGTGATCGGCGTGCAGTCGGTGAGCGGCACGAACTTCGCCGTGACCAGGGAGGTGACCACCGGGTCCTGGCTCGGCATCCGGCACCAGCGGCAGGGCTACGGCACGGAGATGCGCGCGGCCGTGCTCGCGCTGGCGTTCGACCACCTGGGCGCGCGCACCGCGCGGTCCAGCGCGTTCGTCGACAACCCGGCCTCGCTGGCCATCTCGCACCGGCTCGGCTATTGCCCGGACGGGTCGATGACCGCCATCCGCCGGGGCGCCGTGGCCGAGCAGGTGCGGCTGCTGCTGACCTGGGAGGAGTTCCAGGGGCACCGGCCGGCGTGGCGGCCGGAGGTGGAGGGCCTCGCGGGGTGCCGGGGGCTGCTCGGGGCGTAAACCGCGGTGCGTGTCGCCGTTGAGCGACCTACCGTCGTGGGCATGGAGATCAGCTTCACCCGGACCGGCGCCCGGCGCTACGCGGTGACGGCTGGCCGGGAGAAGTCCGCGCGGGTCACCATGGACCCGGCCCCCGGCTTCGACGAGCGGTTGCCGCACGACCTGGTGCACTTCGTGGTGGAGGTGCACTGGGGGCTGCGGGACGGGATCTTCGGTCAGCTCGACGCGGGCGGTGACGCGCACACGTTCCGGCCGGTGGACGAGGTGCGCACCCGGCGATGGGCGCGGCGCAGTGCCCGGCGCAACAGTGCGAGCGGTGGGGATGTCGGACGCTCGGAGCTGCTCGCGGCGGTCACGTACACCGCCTGGTGGGCGCGGCACGGGCGTGCGCTGCCCGACGACATGGCGGACCGGCTGGCGGCCGCCGAGATCACGGACGCCGAGCTGAACGGCGCCCTGGACCGGATGGACGAGCTGTCCGGGCGCTGGCGCGGGCTCGGGGTGGGCGAGTCGCTGACGCTGAGCTGGCCGTGGCCGGAGCGAGCGGCCGGGCGCCGGCGGGCGTGAGCGTGCGGGTCCGCCGGGCGGAGGAGGCGGACGCCCCGGCGCTGGCCAGGCTGCGCAGGCTGTGGACCGAGGAGGACGGCGCCCAGGCCGGCGAGCCCGGCTTCGAGGAGCGGTTCGCCGGCCAGCGCGACGTGCTCTCGCCGAGCGAGCGCTCGGTCTCGTTCTACCGGCGCGCCGGGTTCGGGCCGGCGACGATGCTCATGGCGCGGGTCTTGCGGCCATAGCCGCCACGCCCCGGTAGAACGCGCGGGCGCCGTCGAGCATGGTGGCGAACTCGCCGAGCTGGGCGTCCCTGTGTTCGGCCGCGAACCTGCCGTGCTTGTGCACGAACCGCTCCAGCCGCTCCAGCAGGGCCAGGCACCAGCGCGCGTCGGCGGCCCTGGCGACGCGCCGCCCGGCGATGTCCAGGTAGACCGGCGAGGTGTGCGCGAACACCGTCTCGTCCAGGGTGTTCGGGTGGCCGCCGCCCCTGGCCATGGCCGCTATCCAGGTCGGCTCGGAGACGGTCAGCCGGTGGCACAGCGCGCCGTCAGACGTCGAGGCGAGCGGCCCGTCCGGCCCGAGCAGGACCAGCTCTTCGGCCCCGGCGCCGGCCGCGGTGGCGCGCAGCTCCAGTTGGTCACCGGCAGCGGCGTTCAGCACTGCGCCCGGCCCGTGCCCGGCGACCTCCAGGGTGAGCCACGGGCCGTTGCTGACCACGGTGCGGCCGGCCCTGATGGCGTCCTGGAACGCCGGGACGGACAGCTCGCGGCCGCCGAGCTGGGCGTACACCCGCCCCCAGCCCGGCGGGTTGGACGCCACGCCGGGTCCGTGCGCGAACGACAGGAACACGTCGGTGCCGGCGGTGGCGGCCAGCCGCAGGCCGCAGGACAGCAGCCGGTGGTAGAGGAACATCGCGCCGGCGTCGTTGAACGGCGAGATCAGGTCCACCGAGTCGACGACGCCCAGCGCGGCGTCCGCGACCAGCTCGCGCGCCTCGCAGCTGCGGCCGGAGGAGAAGAAGTGGGCGACGGCGCGCTCGTCGAGCCCGCCCGAGCCGCCGAAGTCGGTGAGCGCGGGGTGGGCGTACCCGATCGTGGCGCCGAGGGTGCGCAGCTCCTCGCAGGCCGCCTTGTTCGGTGGCCAGTCGTACGGCCGGTCGGAACGCTCGTGGCCGGAGTAGTAGCGGCTGGGAGGCGCGTCGAGGCCGAGCGCGTGCACGTGCCCGAGCAGGTCGTTGCGGTACTCCACGCCCATCCGGGCCACCGCGTCCTCCGTCGACCACGGCAGGTCCGTGCCCGGGAACGCCTCCAGCAGCTCCCGGTCGTAGACCAGCGAGGTGGTCGCGTTGCCGACCGTCAGGTTCGCCAGGTGCAGCCCCTCGCCGTGCTGCATCCGCGCCGCGTCGGCCGGCGTGCACACCATGTCGCCGCTGTAGTTCAGGTGGATGTGCAGGTCACCGCCGTACCAGCCGTCCGCCGCCGGGTCGACCAGCCGCTCGGGTTCGCACCACACGCCCACCGACTCTCCGGCCGCCGGGCTCACCTCGCGCTCGACCCGCTCGTACTCCATCCCCCGGGTGCACACCACGCGCAGCGGCCCGGCCGGCACCTCGACGGTGGCCTCGCGGGCGTGGAAGAACGGCCGGTGGTGCGCGTCCCACTTGTGCGGCACCCCGTCCGGGAACCACGCGCCGCCGCCGTCGTCCGTGACCGACCAGCGCGCGCACCACGGCGCCTCCAGCCGCAGCTCGGCGGCCGCCACCGGCCTGGCCGCGCGGTCCACCCGTACGGACCCGCCCGGGAAATCGACCGTGAACGCGGGATCGCCGCCGTCCAGGGTGATCGGCAGGACGGACGCCCCGCGCGCCGGCAGCGTGATCGTGTGGCCGGCCACCGTCAGTGCGAGCTCGTCGTCCGACTCGGAGTCGAGCACCACGTCGACCGGGTGCGGGTGGCCGTCGATGGACGGCCGGGCCGGCCCGGGCTCGGCGCACAGTGACCCGTCGCGGTCGATCCGGACCAGCACGATGCCCGCCGGCACGTCCGTACCCATGGCCACCCGGATCGCCTTCGCCCAGTCGCCGGTGTCCGCGTACGCCTCGAACACCGGCCCGATCAGCGAGAACCGAGCCCACCGGAAGAACTCCGGGTACTGCTCGTCGCCCCAGTCCCAGCCGCGCTCCCCGACCAACCGCCGGTAGTGCGCCAGCGCCTCGATCACCTCGGCCGGCAGGTCGAGCACCTCAGTGGACTCACAACACACGCCGCGAACGCTACGCCCCTGGTCAAGACCCGTGAGTGGTTAGAGGTGCCATAGCACCTCTAACCACTCACGGGTTCTGACCTGGTGTTTTGTAGGCGCGGGCGGTGGCGGCGCGCAGGTGGGCGGTGATGGTGGCGCGGAGTTCGGCTTGGCGCGCGGGCGGAGGTGGGGGCGGGCGGTCCTCGGGGCGGTAGCGCCAGATCGGCAGGTAGCGGTACTCCTCGGGCTCCCAGGTGTAGCGGGCGTGCACGTGGGCGTGCAGATGCGGCCAGGTGTTGCCGAGCACCTCGTAGTTGATCCGGCGGAACGCGGGGTCGAACGCGGACGCTGCGGCCCGCACCGCCTCCCCGAGCAGCGAGACGTCCAGCCAGAACTCGGCGCGGCGTGGGTCGGAGAGGTCGTCGGGGTGCTCCACCCGGTCGCGGTGCAGCAGCAGGCAGCGGCCGGGCAGGCTCTGGTCGTCGGCGAGCACGGCGTATCCGGAGCGCAGCTCGGCGATCAGGTTGTCGGCCTCGCCGCGTGCGGTGGCGTCCAGCCGGTCGTACAGCTCGGTGATCAGCGCGTCGTCCGGGGGCGTCGTCACGGCGCGGTCAGGTCCTCCCGCTGCGCGAACCGGGCCAGCCGGGGCACGGCCGCCACGGCCAGGATGCCCAGCAGGATCCAGCCGCCGGCCACGATCGGGAACGCGGCGGCGGCCCCCTCCGGGTAGGGCACCACGTTCGCGTACACGGTGTAGCCGAGCACCACCAGCGCGGCGAGCGGGATCACCAGCTCCCAGCGGCGCACCGTCAGCGGCGGGGTGAAGAACAGCAGCCGGATCGCCCCGAGCGTGGTCACCAGGTACACCACCAGCAGGATCAGCGTGCCGATCGTGCCGCTGGCCAGGAACACGTCCATCGCCGAGGCCCGCAGCCCCAGCGCCCCGGCGGCGACGATCCCGTACATCGCCAGCACCACGACGACCGCCGCGAGCGCCGGCGTGCCCTGCCGGGACACCCCGCCGAGCCCGCGCGAACCGGCCGCGTCCCGGCTCAGCGCGAACAGCAGCCGCGACCCGCCCACCGCGCAGGCCAGCGCGCAGCCGAACGCGCTGACCGCCGCGCCCAGCGAGATCAGGTCGCCCACCCACGGGCCGACGTACCGGGTGCCCAGGTCGCCGAGCAGCGAGGGGGACGAGGTGAACGCCGCGACCCCGTCGGCGTCCGCGCCGAACCCCATCACCTCGACGGCGGTGACGAACACGAAGTAGAGGCCGCCGAAGATCGCCGTGCCCAGGATCGCGCGCGGGATGTCCCGGCGGGGCTCCCGGGCCTCCTCGCCCAGCGTCGCGGACGCCTCGAACCCGGCGAACGACAGGAACCCGAACACCGCGCCCAGGAACACCGCGGACACCTCGGTGCCCGGCGACAGGGTGAACACGCTCCAGGTCGCGGGCAGCCCCTCCGGCGCGGTGCCGGCGATGAGCCTGGCCAGCACGGCCACCGACACCACCAGGATCAGCGCCACCGTGATCCCCTCCACGGACAGCAGCACCCGGGTGCCGCCGCGCACCGGGATCACCGTGAGCAGCCACACCAGCACCAGCGCCAGCCCGCTGATCAGGAACGGCGCCCAGTCCGGCGGCTGCGCCCAGAGCCCCACCTGTTGCAGGAACGCGGTGCCGAAGATGCCGCACGCGGTGGACGTCACGACCCCGTAGAAGCAGTACGTGCCCATCAGCGACCAGCCGGCCACGGTGCCCGCCCGCGCGCCGAGGGTGGCCGCAACGAACGCGTACACCGAGCCGGCGTGGTGGAACCGCTGGCACAGCCGGACGAACACGTACGCCACCAGCAGCACCCCGACGGTGGCGATCAGGAACGCCAGCGGCACCGCCCGTCCCACCGCCTTGGCTGTGCCCTGCGGGTTGATGTTGGCGGCCATGCTCGGGGCCATCAGCGCGATGGACAGCCCCACCGCCTGCCAGACGTTCAGCCCCCGGCGAAGGCGCGGCGTGACGGTGGCGGGTGTGGCGGCGTCGGGATCGGACACGGCCATCGCGGACCTCCTCGCCACCCCGCTCGCCGATGCGGTAAGAGCATGGGCACATGCGGTGAGAGCAGTATCTTTCCGGCGGCCGGTTCGGGCAAGATGTCGCGGCGTGGACGATCAGGAACGCACCGAGCGGACGGCCAGGGGACATCGGATCGCCGAGTCGCTGGCCGAGCGGGACGTCAACGCCGTCGCGGTGACCTTCGTGGACACCAGCGGCATCGCCAGGGTGAAGGGCGTGCCGACCGGGGCGTTCGAGCGGGCCGCCGGTTGGGGCGTCGGCGCCACGCCGGTGTTCGACGCCTTCGGCGCGGACGACTCGATCGCGAGTACGCCCGTGGCCAACCCCGCCGGTGACCTGCGGCTGCTGCCCGACCTGGACCGGGTGGTGCCGCTGGCCGCGCAACCCGGCTGGGCCTGGGCGCCGGCGGACCGGCTGACCCAGGACGGCGCCGCGCATCCCGGCTGCACCCGCCAGCTCGCCTCCCGCATGGTGGACCGGATGGCCGAGCACGGGCTGACCGCGCGCTCGGCGTTCGAGGTGGAGTGGATCGTCTACGCGGGCGGCAACCCGGACGACCCGGTGCCGGCCGTCGCCGGGCCCGCCTACGGCATGACCAGGCTGATCGAGGTCTCCGACTACACCGTGGACCTGCTGCGGGCGCTGGCCGGGCAGGGCGTGGACGTGCTGCAACTGCACCCGGAGTACTCGCCGGGGCAGTTCGAGCTGTCCGTGGCCGCCGAGTCCCCGGTGGCCGCCGCCGACACGGCGGTGCTGGTACGGACCACGATCCGGGCGGTGGCCGCGCGCCACGGGCTGGCCGTGTCGTTCGCGCCGGCCGTGTTCCCCGGCGGGGTGGGCAACGGCGGTCACCTGCACCTGTCGTTCGCGCGCGACGGGCGCAACCTGTTCGCCGGCGGTGACCGGCGGTTCGGCCTGACCGAGGACGCCGAGGCGTTCATGGCCGGCGTGCTGGCGAGGTTGCCCGCGCTGCTGGCCGTGGGCGCGCCGAGCGTGGCCAGCTACCTGCGGCTGCTGCCCTCGCACTGGGCCGGCACGTTCGCCTGCTGGGGGCTGGAGAACCGGGAGGCCGCCGTGCGGCTGGTCACCGGCTCGGTCGGTGAGCACGACACGGCGGCCAACGTCGAGGTCAAGTGCATCGACCAGAGCGCGAACCCGTACCTGCTGACGGCGGCGGTGCTGGCCGCCGGGCTGGCCGGCCTGGAGGAGCGCGCGGTGCTGCCCGAGCCGGTGCAGCAGGACCCGGCGGCGCTGTCCGAGGGCGAGCGGGTCGAGCGCGGCGTGACCCGGCTGCCCACCGCGCTGGCCGACTCGCTGGCCGCGTTCGCCGCCGAGCCCACGCTGACCGGCGCGTTCGGACCCGAGCTGACCGAGACGCTGCTGGCCGTGCGCCAAGCCGAGATCGACAAGTTCGCCGGGGCCAGCCCGGAGAAGATCATCGCGGCCACCCGCTGGAGGTACTGACTGTGAGCTGGACGGACGAGCTCACGCTCGTTGATCACCACTGCCACAGCGTGGTCGGCGGGCCGCTGGACGCGGCCGGGTTCGGCGCGCTGCTCACCGAGGCACCGGCCCCGGCTCCGGGCGCGGACCCGTTCGACTCCATGCTCGGCCTGGCGATACGCCGGGAGTGCGCGCCGGTGCTGGACCTGCCGGCGCACGCCCCCGCCGCCGACTACCTGGCCCGGCGCGCCGAGCTGGGCGCCGAGGAGTCGACCCGCCGGCTGATGGCCGCGTCCGGCACCTCGGCGCTGCTGGTCGACCACGGTTTCCGGGGCGGCGATCTGCTGGAGCTGGACGCGTTCTCCGCCGCCGCCGGTGCCCCGGTGGCCGAGGTGATGCGGCTGGAGTCGGTCGCGGAGGAGGTGGCCGCCGGGCTCGGGCCGGCCGATGCGGGCGACTACCCGGAGGCGCTGGCCGCCGAGCTGGCCCGCCGCGCCGAGACGGCGGTGGGCTGCAAGTCGATCCTGGCCTACCGGCACGGGTTCGACGTCGACCCGGCGCGGCCCTCGCCGGCCGAGGTGGCGGTGGCCGCCGAGCGCTGGCTGTCCTCCGACCGTGAACCGAGGCTGGCCGACCCGGTGCTGCTGCGGCACGCGCTGTGGTGCGGCGTGGACACCGGGCTGCCCGTCCAGCTGCACACCGGCTTCGGCGACCCCGACGAGGACCTGCACCGGGCCAACCCGGCGCTGCTGGCCGCGTTCTGCCGGGCCACCGAGCCCATCGGCACCCCGATCGTGCTGCTGCACTGCTACCCGTACCAGCGCGAGGCCGCCTGGCTGGCGCAGGTGTTCGCGCACGTCTACTTCGACGTCGGCCTGGCGTCCACGTACGTGGGCTTCCGGGCCACCGAGCTGCTGGCCGAGGCGCTGGAGCTGGCGCCGTTCGGCAAGCTGCTCTACTCCTCGGACGCGTTCGGGCTGCCGGAGCTGTACCTGGTGGCGGCGCGGGCGTTTCGGCGCTCGGTGCACGAGGTGCTCGGCGGCTGGGTCCGTACCGGAGAGGCCGCCGAGGCCGACGCCCGCCGGGTCGCCGCGATGATCGCCGGCGAGAACGCCCGCCGCCTGTACGGGCTGGCGACTACTTGACCAGGAACCCGGCGTCCACCGGCAGCGCCACCCCGGTGACGTAGCGCGCCTCGTCGGAGACCAGCCAGGCGATCGCGTTGCTCACGTCCTCGGCCTCGATGACCGGCACGTCGAGCAGGTTGCCCATGTCCGGGCCGTCCTTGGGCAACGACGCCAAGAACTGCTGGATCGCGTCGTTGTCGATCATCGGGGTGTTCACGCCCGTCGGGTGTACGGAGTTGACCCTGATGTTGTGCGGCGCCAGCCAGTTCGCCCAGCTGCGGGTCAGCCCGACCAGCGCGTGCTTGGCGGCCGTGTAGCCGTCCGCGCCCGCGTTGCCGGCGCCGCCGCGCCCGGACAGCGCCATCACCGAGCCGGTCAGCACGATCGAGCCACCCCGGCCCTGCTCGATCATGATCGGCGCGGCGACGTGCACGGTGTTCCACACCCCGACCAGGTTGATGTCCAGCACGTCCCGGAACGCGGTCGGCGCCGGCACCTCCGGGTCGATCATGCCGATGCCGGCGTTGGCCAGCACGATGTCCACCCCGCCGAGCGTGTTCACCCCGTCCGTGACCGCCGCGCGCACCGCGTCCAGGTCGCGCACGTCCGCCTCGGCCGTCACCATCCGCCGGCCCAGCGCCTCCACCTCGGACGCCGTCTCGGCCAGCTCCGCCCCGGTGGCCAGCGGATAGGCCACGGTGTCGATGTCGCGGCCGATGTCCAGCCCGATCACGTCGGCGCCCTCGCGCGCCAGCCGCACCGCATGGCTGCGCCCCTGGCCGCGCGCCGCGCCGGTGATCAGCGTGACCTTCCCCTCCAGCCGTCCACCCATGCCGCCGACCTTACGGGTCACCGATGTGCCGTCCCACTCAATCCGGGCGCGCCCGCCGGCCGGACGCCGTAGTGTCGCGAGCGTGGCCGCCATCGGGCGTACGACCTCGAACGAGATCACTTCCGACCACGAACTCACCGAGCTGCTCGGGGTGCCGATACCCCGGGTTGCGAACAAGGCGCGCACCAGCCTGCACCCGATCCAGCGGGACTGGATCGCCCACTCGCCGTTCTGCCTGGTCGCGACCAGCGCGGCGGACGGGAGCTGCGACGTCTCTCCGAAGGGCGACCCGCCAGGGTTCACCAGGGTGCTCGATCCGACCCTGCTGGCGGTGCCGGAACGCAAGGGCAACCGCCGCGCGGACGGCTTCCGCAACATCCTGTCCAACCCGCACGTCGGCCTGATCTTCTTCGTGCCGGGCCGCACCGACACGCTGCGGGTGAACGGGCGCGCCCGGCTGGTCCGCGACGCCCCGTACTTCGACGACATGGCGGTGCGCGGCACGCGGCCGGTGCTGGCCATGGAGGTCGACGTGGACCAGGCGTTCTTCCACTGCGGGAAGGCGTTCCTGCGCTCCGAGCTGTGGCGCGCGGAGAGCTGGCGGCCGGACGACGTGCCGTCCCGAGCGGTGATCGCCAAGGCGCTGGAGCGGCCGGACGACCCGCTCGAGGAGCTGGAGGAGTACTACGGCCCGGCGTACGCGGCCAACCTCTACTAGGCCTGTACTAACGGAACGACACGGCGGCGAGCGTCTTGTCGTCGTGCTGCTTGGCGCGCGGGAGCAGCCGGCCGTCCGGGTCCTTGTCGCGCTCCCAGGCGTGGCAGCGGTCCAGCAGCCGGCGCAGCCCGTCGGCGTCCAGCGCCGCGATGTCCGACCACGACCGGCCGCCGAGGTGGGTGAGCGGGCCGAACGCGCCGTCGGTGGCCAGCACGGCCCAGCGCGCGTGCGTCCGGGGAACGGCGGTGACCATCGCGCGGTAGGCGGCGTTCGGGTCGGTCTCGGCGATCCAGTAGCCGTGCGCGGTGTTGTGGTAGCGGCGCTGCGCGGTCTGCAGCTCGCGGAGCAGCTGGCGGTGCTTGGCGTCGTACCCGGTGCCCGCTCGAAGCCGCGCCCGGTACCGCTCGCGCTGCGGCACCGGCAGCTTGGCCAGCCGGTGGTCGGCCAGCCAGCCGAGCCCGTTGCCGGAGTGGCTGCCCCACCGGACGGTGCTGTCGCCGAGGACCAGCACGTCCAGGGCCTTCTGCCGCTCGCGCATGATCGCCACGGTGGACGAAGGCGACTCCCCGGAACGCAGGCCGAGGAGGGCCGCCGTGTCCCGGATCGCGGCCGCCAGCGTGCCCCGCAGGTCGGCCTCGGGCACGGCGGTGAGCAGCTCGGCGATCCGGCGGCCGAGGCGGTCGGCGTAGGCCTGCGCGTCCACCGAGACCGGCACGAAGGCCGTGGCCCCGTCGAGCACGATCACCGCGTTGCCCGTGACGAAGATGCGATCTGCGCTGTGTACGGGCGACGGGTGCTGGGCGTACTCGACGTGCACCGGGTCACCAGCGATAAGGACCAGCAAGCCGTTCCACGCTGGTGATCTCCACCCCGTCGTACCTGCAACGCACGGCCATGCTAAACGACGCATCGCCCATCTCGGACCACAACTCGGAAAGGTTGGCGTCCAGGTAGTGCGCCATGCCCAGCGAGCCGAAGCTGCAGATGCCGGCGATGTGCACGATCACCCGGTCGCCCTCCCGGTGCCGCCCGAGGTAGGCGACGTCGCCCGGTTCCGGCGGCTGGTCGCGGGCCGGTGAGCCGTACCGCTGCCTGGCCCGCCGGTCCTCCAGCCACCACCGGCCGCCGTCCCGCACCATGCCCAGGTGCGGGTCGCTGGCCAGCAGGTTCGCCCCGATCGGCGCCGACTTGGGCCCGCAGATGACCACCACGTCACCGGCCGGCGGCTCGATCATGTCGGTCCCGATGCTGAACCGGTTGGATGCCAGCGAGTGGGCGGCCAGCGCGGCCTCGACCTGTCCCTGGGCACCCGCGTCCGCCGCGTCGATGTAGTCCCGCTTGCGGTCGTCCATGCCGTTGCGCAGCGGCACACCGACGGCGACCGGGCCGACCCCGAAGAACGCCCGCTCAGCCGACGGCGCGCCCGACTTGATCTGCGTGATCCGGCCCTTGCTCACCCCGAGCGCCTTGGCGATCTCGGTGAAGCTCATGCCGCGATCCCGATGCGCCTCCTCGATCGCCACCCGGCGCAGCCGGGCCAGCTCGATGGCTCGCTGCTGGTACTGCATCAGCAACGTCGATGCGCGCCGACCTCGGCGAATGGGGTCCGGGTCGTGCCGCACCGCTTCGAAGTCGTCCACCTCGGCCACGGGCCAGAGTTTAGGGAGACTTGATCAAGGATTTGGGCGAGCCATGCTGGGCCTATCCCCCGAAATCGCTGATGCGGCACCTGATCGGGTGGCCGACACGCCCCGCCGGCGGCCTCGGTTCCACCCACCCGGGCGACGGGGCGCTCGGCGTGTCGGACGCCCGGTGGATATCTGGAAGGTGTCGCTCGCGCCCGCGCCGTCCGTACCGGAACGGCTGGCGCTGTGGAGCGGATGACGGGAATCGAACCCGCGTTCTCAGCTTGGGAAGCTGACGTTCTACCATTGAACTACATCCGCATGGTCTCGCGGCTGCCGAGCTTAGCATCCCCTCCGATCACCCCGCCCGGCGCCGGCCGGCGGTGGCGACGGCCTAGGCTGGCCGGGTGTTGCTGTCCGACCGTGACCTGCGCAAGGAGCTCGACTCCGGGCGGCTCGTGCTGGACCCGTGGGACGAGGTGATGCTCCAGCCGTCCAGCATCGACGTGCGGCTGGACCGCTACTTCCGGGTGTTCCAGAACTCCCGGTACACCCACATCGACCCGAGCCAGCGGCAGGACGAGCTGACCACGCCGGTGGAGCCGGACGGTGACGACCCGTTCGTGCTGCACCCCGGCGAGTTCGTGCTGGGCTCCACGTTCGAGTCCGTCGCGCTGCCCGACGACCTGGCGGGGCGGCTGGAGGGCAAGTCCAGCCTGGGGCGGCTCGGCCTGCTCACCCACTCCACCGCCGGGTTCATCGACCCCGGGTTCACTGGCCACATCACGCTCGAGCTGTCCAACGTGGCGAACCTGCCGATCACCCTCTGGCCCGGCATGAAGATCGGCCAACTGTGCCTGTTCCGGCTGTCCAGCCCGGCCGAGCACCCGTACGGCACCGCCGCCGCCGGCTCCCGCTACCAGAACCAGCGGGGCCCGACCCCGTCCCGCGCCTACCTGAACTTCCAGCGCGCCGACACCCGTCGCTGACCGCTTCGGGCGGAACTGTCGGACTCGTACTCCATCCTTGGTTCGAACATTAGTTCGAACCAAGGAGGTTCACATGCCCGAGCTCATCCCACTCGCCGCCGCCGTCGCCCCGGTCCGCGTCCGGCATTGCCGGCTGATCGACGAGGCCGCGCGCTGGGCGACCGAGCGCGGCACCCCGATCGGTGCCGACCTGTTCGCGCTCATCTGCGCCGGTGCCGACCGATTCGACGACGCGGGCGGCGATCCCATGCTCTGCTGGACCAGGACCGGCGTCTACCGGTTGCTGCGCATCGGCATCCCGAACTGGAGCACCGTCAACGGCTGCATCTGGCCGGTCGAGGTGGTGCCGGCCGCCTGGCACTGGCTCGACTTCCTGTACGACACCCGCCGGATGGACCCGGCCAGCGACCCGTTGTGGGAGCTGCGCAAGCCGCTGATCTGCTACGGCGGGCTGGACTTCGACGGCCGACCGCGCCCCGAGGACGAGCGCTCGCCGATCCCGTGCGAGTGCCACCTGCCCTACCGCGAGGCCGCCGAGTACCTAGGCCGCGAGGCGGTACGTGCGGAGGCCGGTGGACGGGACTTGTTCGCGTCAGGCCCGAATCCGGCATACGACGGGTTCGACCCGGCTACCCTCGGGCGGCAATGGACGAGCGACCCACCACCCGCGCGCCGGGCACGTTCCCGGCCGGGGACCGCCCGCCGCAGGCGCCCGGCCACGAAGAAGCGGTAGCGCCGGCGCGGCCGCGCTGGCCGGTGCGGGTGGTCGCGGGGCTGGTGCTGCTGGTCGCCGCCGCGCTGTTGTGGCCGTTCTCCGGCTGGTCATGGTGGCCGGTGCTGGGCGGGCTCGGCGTGCTGGTGCTGCTGTACCTGTTGCGGCTGGACCGGCTGCTCTTCGGCTGGGCGCCGCACCTGGCCGGCCTGGTCACCGTGGTGCTGATGGCCGCCCGCAGCGACCCGTGGGCATGGGGGCTGGCCGGCGGCATCGCGGTGCTCGGAGTCGGGCTGGCCCGGCTTCCGGACCGGCGGGTGCTGGCGGCCGGGGTGGCGCTGGTCGTCGTGTTCGGTGTCGGGTACGGGGTGAGCCACTTCCGCACGGCCGAGGAGCAGCGCGCCGAGCAGGCCCGCGGCGGCGCGGAGCGGGCGGCGAACGTGATGGCCCTGCCCGCCGAGCTGATTGCCGGCTCGCTGGCCAACAGCATCGCCGCCGGCGACGACGCGACGGCCTGCGCGCTGCTCGGCGTGCCGGCCAGGGACCAGTTCGCCGCGTCGGTCGGCGCGCCGGACTGCGCATCCGCCGTCCGCATGCTCGCCGCCCAGGTGACCGACCCCACCGCCTACCGAAACGTCAGGCTGCCGTCCGGAGCGGTCGTCAAGCAGTCCGCGACCCCCTCTCTGGACGCCTGCCGAGCGACGTTCCCGCCGTCCGTGTCCGCGCCCGGGCCCCGACTCGGTCGGTTCGAGCTGCGCCGGTTCGACGCCGACCGCTACCTGATCGCCGCCTACGCCCCCTGCCGCTGACCGCCGCGCGGGTCAGGGCACGATCTCGCTGTTGTGCCGGCGGTAGATGCCGGCGAGGAGCTCGGGGTCGGGCGGGCCGGTCGCGCTCAGTGCGGCGCCGATGTCGGACATGAAGCTCAGCGCGCCGCCGGGCGTCCAGATGCCGAGCACGCGGGTGGGCCGGTCACCGGGGTTGGCGAAGGTGTGCCGCACCCCGCGCGGGGCCAGGATCAGCCCGCCGGTGGGCACCGGCACCGGTTCGTCGCGGCCTCGCACCATGGCCAGCGTCCCGGAGATCACATACAGGGCCTCGTCGAAGTCGTGGTGGACGTGCGGCGGTGGCCCGGCGAACCCGGCCGGCACGCTCAGCTCGCCGATGGCCACCCCGGCGCACTCGCCGAGCACCCGCAAGGCGTCGCCGGCGTACGGGATCACCCGCACCTCGCCCGTGTCCACCGACCCACCCTGCCGTCGCCCCGGCCCGGGGGCAAGAGCCCGGCTCGGTCGAGCGCGCCCGGACGAGTCAGTTGGGGCCGGACGCGGACTCGGGTGAGGTCGGCTCGGTGCCGGAGGGGCGGGCGCCGTTGGAGTGGCCGTTGGTGTGCGGGTCGCCGCGCTTGACGGACTCGAGCAGCATCTGCGACACGTCGAGCACCTGGACGTCCTCGCCGACGCCGGAGTTCTGCTTCTCGGTCAGCCCGTCGGTGAGCATGACCCGGCAGAACGGGCACCCGGTGGCGATCTGCTTGGCCTCGGTGGCCAGCGCCTCCTCGGTCCGGGCCAGGTTCACCCGCTTGCCGATCTTCTCCTCCATCCACATCCGGGCACCGCCCGCGCCGCAGCACATCGAGCGGTCCGCGTGCCGGGGCATCTCGGTCAGGGTGGCACCGGACGCGCCGACCAGGTCACGCGGCGGGGTGTAGACCTCGTTGTGCCGGCCCAGGTAGCACGGGTCGTGGAAGGTCACGTCCGGACCGCCCTCGGCCGGCGCCGCCACCGGCACCAGCTTGCCCTCGCGGACCAGCTTGTTCAGCAGCTGGGTGTGGTGCACCACCTCGTAGTTGCCGTCCAGCTGCGGGTACTCCCTGCCCAGGGTGTTCATGCAGTGCGGGCAGGTGGTGACGATCTTGCGGCGGCCGGGCTCGCGGCCCTCGAAGACCGTGTTGAGCACCTCGACGTTCTGCTGCGCGAGCATCTGGAACACGAACTCGTTGCCGGAGCGCCGCGCCGGGTCGCCGGTGCAGGTCTCCTCGGTGCCCAGCACGACGTAGTTCACGCCGGCCCGGTGCAGCAGCTCGGCGGTGGCCCGCACGGTCTTCTTGGCGTTGTCGTCGAACGCGCCGGCGCAGCCCACCCAGAACAGGTACTCGACGTCGTCGGCCAGCTCGCCCTCGTACACCGGGACCGTGAAGTCGAGCCCCTTGGTCCACTCCAGCCGGTCCTTGGCGTTCTGCCCCCACGGGTTGCCCTTGTTCTCCAGGTTGCGGAACAGCACGCCCAGCTCGGTGGGGAACTCCGACTCGATGAGCACCTGGTGGCGGCGCATGTCGATGATGTGGTCCACGTGCTCGATGTCGACAGGGCACTGCTCAACGCAGGCCCCGCACGACGTGCACGACCACAGCACGTCCGGGTCGATCACACCGCCGGCCTCGGCCGTGCCCACCAGCGGCCGCGCGGCCTGCTCCGGCCCCGACCCGTGCACCCGCTCGAACCCGGACTCCGGCACCCCGTGCCCGTTCGTGCCACCGGCCACCCCGGAGACCTCGACCGAGCCCTCCTCCGGCATGTCCTTGCCGCCGATCAGGTACGGGGCCTTGGCGAACAGGTGGTCCCGCAGGTCCATGATCACGAGCTTCGGGGACAGCGGCTTGCCCGTGTTCCACGCCGGGCACTGCGACTGGCATCGCCCGCACTCGGTGCAGGTGGCGAAGTCGAGCATGCCCTTCCAGGTGAAGTCCTCGATCTTGCCGCGGCCGAAGATGTCGTCCTCGCCCGGATCCTCGAAGTCGATCTTCTTGCCGCGCGACTCCATCGGCAGCAGCGGGCCGAGCGCCTTGGGCAGCCGCTTGGCCGAGACGTTGATCGGCGCCACGAAGATGTGCAGGTGCTTGGAGTACAGCACGATGATCAGGAACGCCAGCATCACGCCGATGTGCAGGATCAGCCCGACGCTCTCCAGCGCGTTCAGCACCCCTGGCGACACGCCGGCGAACAGCTTCCCGATGCCGATCGAGACCCACGCGCCCGAGGTGTACGGGAAGTTCCCGGCCGCCGACGCCACCGCCCGGAAGAAGAACAGCGTCCAGATCACGTTGAAGATCATGAACAGGATGAGCCAGGCCGGGCCGGTGTGCGAGCCGTAGAACCGCGACTCCCGCTGCCGCCGCTCCGGCGCCTGCCGCACCCGGATGACGGCGAACACCACCAGCGAGACCAGCACGGCCACCGCGATGAAGTCCTGCAGGAAGCCGAGCGCGCCCCACTGCCCGATCAGCGGGATGTGGAACCGCTCGTCGAACAGCGCGCCGTACGCCTCGATGTACACCGTGAGCAGCAGCACGAACGCCCAGAACGTGAAGAAGTGCGCCAGCCCCGGCACCGACCACTTGAGCAGCTTGCGCTGCCCGAACACCTCGACCAACTGCGCGCGCAGCCGGCCGCCGATCTGGTCGGTCCTGTCATGTGCCGGCTGCCCGGAGCCGATCAGGCGGTACAGCCACCACGCCCGCCGGGCGGCGACGGCCAGCACGAGCACGGTCACGGCCAGGCCGATCACCATTCGCGCGATCACGGTTGTTCCTCCCAGGGTGTACTGCCGGTGAAGGGTAGACCCCGTACGAGCTGGGCGCTTGGGATGCTACGCACGTCACGATCCCTGCCTACTGGACGGTAACAAGGCGCGCGCGGGTTCTGGGTGGGCGTTGTGTCACACCAGCCGTTGTCATACGTGTGATTACTCCGTTCGTGGCGAAATACCGGTATTCCAGCGTTATCACCCACCCGCATGGCTGTGCGCGGGCGCCGCCCGTGGATTTCGCTGCATTCCCGCGTGTCGTCCTCGCCTGACCTCCCACGATTCGGGCGCCGATCGTCCTAGGATTCGTCACGCCGACGTGGTACCCGCGCGCGTTCGTCGGCGCAGTAGACCTGAGGAGCCGTCATGACCAGCCTGTACGCGGCCGCGGCCGGCTACCGTCTCTTGGCTCAGGAGGGTCAGCTCGGCACCAACAACCTGCAGCAATGGATCCAGGGCAACATCGTTCCGCTGCTGCTTTTGGCGATCGCCGTCATCCTGCTGTGGATCGGCGGCCGGGGGGACAACGCCGGGGTGGCCCGGCGCAGTGTCGGTCTCGTCGTCGGGCTTGTCGCGCTGGGCATCGCCGTGTCGGGCAAGGCCGGCGAGGTCGGCAAGTTCCTGGCCAGCCTCATCGTCGGGTGAGTGCGTGAGTTCGCGGCCCGTCACCCATCCGCGCCCGCCTGGTCCAGCTCCGGCGGGCGTTCGGCTTCCCTGGCCGGTCGGGGCGGCCCCGTTGATGCGAGGTGAGCGCGTTGCGGGTGCGCACTGACGACGAGATCTACCGGATCGACCAGGTGTGGCTCGGCCCGCCGAGGGCGACGTTCCCGTGGCGGGCCACGTACGCCAGCTACCTCACTGGATTCCTGATCTTCATCGCGGTGCTGTTCGTGCAGCGGCGGGTCGGGATCCACTTCGACATCCTGCCCACCGCGTGGGCGCTGGTGATCACCGTCGCGCTCACCCGGCTGATCTCCCGCAAGGTCAACTACGAGAAGGGCGTCGTGCACCTCTTCGAGCACTTCTGGTTCGAGGTCACCGGCCCTCGGCAGCGCACGGTGCACCGGGGCGGCGCGGTCCGCAACGGCCACGTGCGGGTGCGGCGCGAGCTGCCCCGGCGGCCGCGCGCCGACTACCGGCGAGACCGGAGGGGCGGCCGCTGATGTTCGGCAACAAGCAGCCGGCCCGTCGCCCGGCCCGGGTGGCGAAGGCGCAGAAGCCCCGCACTCCGGCGAAGTCGGCCGCCAAGGCACCCGCGCGCCAACAGCCGGCCAGGCCGCCGGCCCCGTCGAAGGGCCAGAAAGGCAAGGTCGCGCGTTCGCGGGCCGGCGAGTCGGCGGTGCCGAACTACGTGCCGAGCATCAACCTGCGCTCCGTCGACGGCCACCTGACCCGTACCGGGAGCCAGGTGATGGCCTGGTACCGGCTGGCGCCGCAGGCCTGGAGCTTCCGCAGCGACAGCCAGCGCGAGCTGCTCATCCACCAGATCGCCGCCCAGCTCGGCGAGCTGCAGGGGCGCTGGCTGCACCTGCGGGTGACCACCCGCCCGTACCCGGTGCACATGTGGGCCGAGGCGTTCGACCACAACGCGCTGGGCCGCCCGCCGGACGTGGCGGGCGCGCTGGGCTGGGACGGTTTCCTGGAGGGCGAGCAGCGGCACCTGATGGGCCTGTCCATGTCGGACAAGGAGGTGTTCCTGGGCGTCGAGGTGTCCGGCCGGGGCACCCTGGATCGCTGGGTGGAGCGGGCCGCGCCGGTGCTCGGCAAGCTGGTGCCCGGCGCGGTGGCCGCCGAGCTGGCCGCGCTGCGCTCAGAGGTCAGGCACATCGACGAGCTGGTCGCCGGCACCGGGCTGGACGCCGTGCCCGCGCACGCCGACGACATCGCCTGGCTGATGCACAGGTCCTGCGCGCTCGGCCTGCCCGCGCCGAGGACGCTCGCCTCCGTACCCGGCGGCCGCTGGGAGACCGAGGACCTGGCCGCCTTCACCGACGGCGTGGAGCTGCACCAGGAGCCGTACGCCCCGACCGTGCGGGTGACCGGCCGGCTGCGCAGCCAGACCGTCACCAGGCACGTGGCGGTGCTCTCGGTCGGGCTGATGGACGGGCTGCGCATCCCCGAGGTGGACGACCCGTGGATGCAGCGCAGCGACCGGCTGTCGTTCCCGGTGGAGTGGTCCGCGCGGATGTACATCCGCCGCCCCGAGGACGTGACGGGCGAGCTGCAACGGCAGATGGGCAAGGTCCGCTCCCAGATCCGCCACTACACCCACGACCACGACCTGGACCCGCCGATGTCGCTGGCCCGCCAGGCCGACCGGGTGCTGGAGATCGAGGACGAGCTGTCCAGCGGGCTGACCCAGACCAACACCCGGCTGTTCGGCTGGTGGCGGATCGCGGTGGCCGGCCGGGACGAGGCCGAGGCGGTGTCGCGCGCCCAGCAGGTGCTGGAGATCTACCGGCCCAAGGTGGCCATCGAGCACCCCGAGGCGCAGTACCGCTACGCCCGCGAGTTCATCCCCGGCGAGCCGCTGGCCTCCACCGCCTACCGCCGCCGAGGCTCGGTGACCTGGGCCGCCGCCGCCGTGCCGGCCGCCACCGCCGCCGTCGGCGACCGGCGCGGGATCATGCTCGGCGAGACCTGCACCGCCACCCGCCGCCCGGTGGCCTGGGACCCGTGGATGGCCCAGGAGGTCCGCCGCGCCTCCGGGTTGACCGCGATCGTGGGCGGTTTGGGCTCTGGCAAGGCGCTGGCGTTGGATACGCCCCTGCCCACGCCGACCGGCTGGACCACGATGGGTGAGGTCGAGGTCGGAGACGAGCTGCTGGACCGAGACGGAAGGCCCACCCGGGTGGTCGCCGCCACCGAGGTGATGCACGGCCGGCCCTGTTACGACGTGGTGTTCTCGGATGGTTCAGTGATCAGGGCTGATGCCCAGCACGAGTGGCTCACCCGAACCCGCAAGGACTGGAAGGCCGCCGACCGGCTCGACAAGCGGCTCGATCGCCTGGTCGCCGCCGGGTCGCGGCCGGAACGGTCAGTTGCGCCAGGCCTGTGCCACTGCGGATGCGGATCGCAGACGAACCGAACGGTGCACGCGCGATCCGCGCACGGCATGGCTGCGGGAGACCACTTCAAGTATCTGAAGGGGCACAGCCGACGGGGTGAGACGTCGGTCGTACTCAGTGGGCGGCCGACGGTGCACACGACCGAGGAGATCGCCGCATCGATCATCTCGGGCCGACAGAACAACCATGCTGTCCCGGTCGCACGAGCATTCGACCTACCCGTGGCGGATCTTGCGGTCGACCCGTATGTCCTGGGCGCCTGGCTCGGCGACGGGACATCGTGCCGGGCGGAGATCACCGCGTACGACCCTGAGATCATCGCGGAGATCGAGCGGACCGGCCAGGAATGCCGGCCGCATCTGGCCCCTCATCACTACGGCCTCCCGGGCGGCCTTCAACAAAGGCTGCGCGATATCGGAGTGCTGGACAACAAGCACATTCCGCGCCAGTACCTGCGCGCCTCACATGCTCAGCGGCGTGCTCTGCTGGCCGGGCTGCTGGACACCGACGGCTACTGCACGAAGACGGGGACCGTCGAGTTCAGCGTCACCAGCGAACGGCTCGCTCGTGAGACCAGAGAACTGATCTTGAGCCTGGGCTACCAGGCCAGGATGCGCACCACGCCGTGCAACGGGCGCAGCCCGGAGACCTCGACCGCGTACACGGTGGCCTTTACGACATCAGACCCGGTATTTCGACTGCCTAGGAAGGCCGCCAGGATCAACTCGAAGATCCGGTCGACCAACGGGTACCGCTACATCGTCGACGTGGTTCCGGTCGAGTCGGTGCCGGTGCGCTGCGTCCAGGTCGACAACGACGAGCACCTGTACCTGGCCGGGGAGACGTGCATTCCGACGCACAACTCCTTCCTGACCGGGCTGATCGTGTACAAGACGCTGCGCGCCGGGGCACAGTGGACGGTGCTCGACCCGTCCGGGCCGCTGGCCGAGCTGACCAGGCTGCCCGAGCTCGCGCCGTTCTCCCGGCACATCAACCTGCTGCGCGCCGACCCCGGCATCCTCAACCCGTACCGGGTGGTGGCCGAGCCGAAGATCGAGCACTTCCTCGAGGATGCGGTGGACGCGGAGGACGCCGAGCGGGCCTGGCGCCGCGAGCGCTCACTGGCCGCGGCCACCCGCCGGCGGCTGGTGCTCGACGTGCTCACCGGGCTGCTGCCGTTCGACGTGGCCCGGCTGCCGCACACCCGGATCGTGCTGCTGCGCGCGGTGCGGGAGGTCGGCGGCGCGCCGGACCGCGACCCCGCCCAGGTGATCGAGGTGCTGCGCCGGCACGCCCGCGAGGGCGAGGAGCACGCCGGCGTGGTGGCCGACTTCCTGGCCGAGCGCCGCGAGCTGCCGCAGGCGGCGCTGCTGTTCCCGGACGAGACCCGCGAGGACCCGTGGCACGCCGACCGCGAGTACCGGCTGACCGTGCTGACCATGCAGGGCATGACGCTGCCGCGCCCCGGTTCGCCGCGTGAGGAGTGGACCGACGGCGAGTCGCTGGCGGTGGAGCTGCTCAACCTGGCGTCCTGGCTGACCCAGCGCACGATCTACGACGCCAACCGCAACCTGCGCAAGGGCGTCGCGCTGGACGAGTCGCACTTCCTGTCGCAGGTGCCCACCGGCAAGGTGCTCATCGACCGGCTGGCCCGCGACTCCCGGAAGTTCAACGTGCGCGCGCTGTTCGCCTCCCAGCTGGCCGGCGACCTGCTGCGGGTGTCCGGGTTCGCCTCGCTGGTCAACGCCGTGTTCGTCGGCCGCACCGACGACGACCAGGCGCAGGCCGAGGCGCTGCGGCTGCTGCGGGTGCCCACCGGGGTCGGCTACGAGCAGATGCTCGGCACGCTCTCGCCCCGCCCGCGCCACGACGACCGCCCGGACGACACCCCGCGCCAGTTCGTCTTCGCCGACGGGCACGGCGGCGTGGAGAAGATCCGCATCGACATGGAGGCGCCGCACCTGGCCCACCTGGCCGAGGCGCTGGACACCAACCCGGACGCCTCCCGGCTGGTCGGCACCGTCCCGAACCCGGTCGCCGGGCGGGGGCGCGGGCCGTCGGCCGTCGAGGGCGGGGCGCGCGCCGCGGTCACCGGCCCGGCCCCGGACCTGGCCAACGGCACGGCCCGCTCGCTGGCCGTCGCCCCGGTGGCCGGCGCGAACGGCAAGGGCAGGCGGGACTCGCTGGACGACGAGGAGATCGACCTGCTCGACGACCTCGACGAGCTGGACCCGAGCGAGCGTGCCCGGTGAGTTCTCGCCTCACTCGCCGGCGGGGCTCGAACGGCGCTCTACACGGGGTTGCTTCGACCTCGGTGCGGGTCGCGCCGTGATCGCCGTCCTGCTCGTGGTCGGGCTGGCGCTGGTCGTCGGCCTGCGCCGAAACCGGAACGCGCGCCGCCGCCAAGGCGGGCACCGGCGCAAGGCCGCCAGGGTCGCCGTGATCGCCGGCCTGATCGCGGTGTCCAGCCTGATCGGCGCGCCCGCGTACGCCGCCCCGTTCGACTGCAAGGAGGCGCCGGAGCCGGACCGCCCCGGCTCCGGGCTGGTCGGCTCGCTGGACCCGGCGCCGCTCGGGCTCGGGACGCCGAACAGCGTCTACGCCGAGGTGGGGTACGCCGGCCAGGTCTGGCACACCTACGACCTGGGCTGCGGCGGCTCGGTCACCGACCCATCCGCGACCACCGACACCTGGCTGGGCAACCAGACGTTCAACCTGGCCAAGTTCGCCATCGGCGGGGTGAACTGGGCGCACTACCTGCTGGCCAGGGGCGGCGACGTGCTCACCCCGCTGGACAACGTGATCGCGCGCGGCACCAAGGCCATGTACGACGGCGTGTTCAGCACGTTCATCGGCCCGGCGCTGCTGCTGCTCGCGATGCTCCTGCTGCTGCTCGCGTTCCGGGGCGACCTGGCCAAGCAGGCGCAGCGGGTGGCGTTCGCCGGGCTGGCGCTGCTGATCGGCTCGGCCGCCTACCTGGCCCCGGTGAACTGGGCCAAGGCCGGCGACGGGCTGCTGCTCGACGGCGTGACCCAGATGCAGCAGGGCTTCCTGTCCGCGCTCGGCCAGGGCGACCAGAACACGCTGCCCACCGTGCTCACCGACCAGGTCATCTACAACAACTGGCTGCGTGGGGAGTTCGGCTCGCCGTCCGACGCCAAGGCCACCGAGCTGGGCCGCGACCTGCTGCGCGCGCAGGCGTTCACCAAGGTCGAGCTGGCCGAGGGCAAGACCCAGCAGGCCGACGTGGACGCGAAGAAGAAGGCGTTCACCGACGTCGCCGCCAAGATGGGCGACCGTTACCCGAACTTCCAGGGCAAGTCCGGCAGCCGGATCGGCGTCGGGGTGCTCGCCGTCATCCAGGCGGTGTGCGTCGCGCTGTTCCAGCTGTTGTCCAAGGTCCTGGTGCTGGTCGCGATGTTGTTGTTGCGGCTGCTGGTGATGTGTCTGCCGGTGCTCGCGGTGCTCGGCGTGCTCCGCCCGGAGATACTGCCCACGGTGGCCAAGGTGGCCGCGTCCGCGCTGGTGAATACGCTGGTGGTGGGCGCGCTGGCCGGGCTGCACGCGCTGTTGGTGATCTCGTTGTTCCGGCCGGACAGCGGCGTCGACCTGTGGCTGGCGCTGCTGGTCACCGGGGTGACGACGGTGGTGCTGTGGGCGGTGGCGCGGCCGTTCCGGCGGCTGGTGACCATGGTGTCGGTGACCCGCGACCAGTTCGGCGGGATGGTGCCGGCGGCGGGCACCGGGCCGATGTCGCGGATGTGGCAGCGGCTGCGCGGCTCCGAGTCGGACGACCGCCAGCAGCGGTGGTGGAACGAGCGGCGCTCCGAGGCGTACCGGCCTATGGAGCCGGGCGTCGACCGGCCGGAGTCGGTGCACGCCACCGCGACGGTGGTCCCCGAGCAGCGCTACGCGGGCGGCTGGCGGCCGTCGCGGCGCTCGTCGGACGAGGTCGGGTCGGGCGGAGGGTCCGGCGAGCTGGGCCCCACCCAGCGCCGCGCGCTGACCGGCGGGACCAGCGGCCTCGGCGCGGTCGGCGGGTTCGGCCCGTACGGCGCCGACCCCGGCGAGGTGGACGACCGGGTGATCTACCGCCGTCCGGACGCGCGCCCGGACACCATGCCGGACCGGCCGAGGGAGCCGGTCCAGCCGGAGTTGGTCGACGGCGTGCCGGTGTATCGGATCTACCGCCCGCGCCCGGTGCAGCCGATCTATCCGTACGGAGGGAACGGTCGTGCCGGGGATTAGGTCACCGAAGGGACGGGGAGCGGCGTACCGGGCGCTGTGGCAGTGGCCGCTGCGCTCGCCGGCCCGGCTGATCGGCTGCCTTGTCGTGCTGGCCGCGCTGGTCATCGGGGCGAACGCGGCGTTCGGCCTGCTGCCCGCGCGCACCGGCGGCACCGGCGTGTTCGGCTCGGACCCGAGCGGCTCGGTGACGCCCACCCCGCCGGCCGGCGCGCTGCCGAACGCCCAGCCGAGGAACGAGCCGACCCGGCTGCCGCCGGTGCCCGAGCTGACCCCGGAGACGCTGCCGCTGAGCAAGGCGCCGCCCGCCGCGCTGACGGTGGCCACCAGGTGGACCCAGGCCTGGGCCAAGCACCCGGCCGACGGCGCCACCGCGACCTGGGTGAACGGCCTGCGGCCGTACACCACCGACGAGTACCTCGCGGTGCTGTCCACCGTGGACACCGCGAATGTGCCGGCCACCAAGGTGACCGGTGCGGCCCGCGCGGTGCTGGTCTCGCCCCGCTCGGTGCGGGTGGAGGTGCCCACCGACGCGGTGAGGCTGGTGGTGCTGGTGGTCAACACCGGCACGGAGTGGAGGGTGGCCGGCTACGACAGGGCGCCCGACCCGGCGGCGGCGCCGAACCCGGACAACGCGGACGCCGGGCGGCCGGCCACCGGGAGATGAGCGCCCCGCTGCGCGGCTTCCGGATGATGCGGCTGCTGCTGCCGGTGGTCGCGATCGGGATGGCGCTGCTGCTGTTCCTCGGCGTCGGGCTGATCATCGGGATGATTGGGTTCGGCGGCAAACGGGGGTTCAGCGGGCCCTGCGACGCCAGCCTGGGGCCGTTGTCCAGCGCGGCGGCATCACGCGGGGTGAGCGACCCGACCCGGCTCTCCGACGAGCAGAAGCAGAACGCGGCGCTGATCATCTCGGTGGCCAAGGGCATGGGCCTGCCGCCGAGGGCGTGGCTGGTGGGGCTGGCCACCGCCATGCAGGAGTCCGCGCTGCGCAACGTGAACTACGGCGACCGGGACTCGCTCGGGCTGTTCCAGCAGCGGCCGTCCCAGGGCTGGGGCAGCCCGTCCCAGGTGACCGACCCGGTCTACTCCACCACCACGTTCTTCGAGCGGCTGGTCAAGGTGCCCGGCTGGGAGCGGATGCCGGTGACCATGGCCGCCCAGACCGTGCAGCGCTCGGCGTTCCCGATGGCGTATGCCCGGTGGGAGGGGCTGGCGGCCGCGCTCATCGGCGCGCTCTCCGACGTCGTCGACCCCACCGGCTGCGGGCTTGGCGCGGTAGACCTGCCGGACAAGGTGGTGCGAGCGGCGGTCGGGTTCGCGCTCGGCGAGCAGGGCAAGCCGTACGTGTGGGGCGGCACCGGCCCGAACACCTGGGACTGCTCCGGGCTGACCATGCGCGCCTACCAGGCGGCCGGCATCTTCCTGCCCCGGGTGGCGTCGGACCAGTACCGGGCCGGCGGGCACCTGCCGGTGGAGCAGGCGCAGCCCGGCGACCTGCTGTTCCTGGCCACCGACAGGCGCGACCCGGCGACCATCCACCACGTGATGATCTACCTCGGTGAGGGCATGATGGTCGAGGCGCCGTACACCGGAAAGCCGGTGTGGACCAAGCCGGTGAACTGGAACGATCCCGAGCTGGTCCCGCTGGCCACCCGCCCCGGTACGGCCCCTAATCCCGCGTAACGTGACGGAGCGTCCATGAAGCGTGAACAACCCCCGCTGTTCACCGAACCGGACGGCGCCGCGTCCACCACCCCGCTGCGCGACTACGCGGACCAGCCCTGCCCGGGGGCGTCCGAGGACTACCTGGTGGTGCCGCGCTCGCTGGCCCAGTCGATGCCGCTGCGCTGGCAGCAGGTGTTCACCGACCTGCTGGCGGACCTGCACGACGCCTACCGCGAGTTGGACTGGCCGGAGTACCGGGTGGTGCCGCTGCGCCGCGAGCTGCTCACCGACCTTGACGAGCAGCAGCTCGCCTCCGCCGGCTACGTGGCCGACCTGGACGCCGACGGCGAGCTGGTCTTCCGTGACGCCACCGAACGCCCGGTGCCCGACCCGCACACCCGCCGCGTGCTGGCGCCGGTCGTGGACCCGATCCCACCGCCGTCCGCCGGCCGGGTCGAACCCCGCCCCGCCGACGACCGCGCCGGCGGCCCGGGGACGAACCCGCCCGATCAGCACGACGAAGGACAGTGGTGAGACAAATGTGTACTATGTGTGTATGGCTCGGTTGAACGTGTACGTCCCCGACGATCTGGCGCGGCGGGCCCGCGCGGCCGGCTTGAACGTCTCCGCCCTCACCCAGGCGGCGATCACCGCCGAGCTGCGCCGCGACGCCAGCGCCACCGACCACTGGCTGGCGGCGCTGCCGGCCCACGGCGGGCGGGCGTCCCACGAGGACGCGATGGCGGCGCTGGACGCGGCCAGGATCGAGTTCGAAGGCGCGCATGTCGAGCGATCCTGACGTAGTCGTGGTGGACGCCTCGGTGCTGGTGGACCTGCTGGCCCGCACGCCGAAGGCGCCCGCCGCCCTCCGTCGCCTGCGCGGGACCGTGCTCCATACCCCGGCGCACCTGGACGCCGAGGTGCTCTCCGCCTTGGGTCGCCTGCACCGCGCGGGCGCCCTGTCCGCCCCCGACGTGAGCACCGGGGTGTCCCGCCTGGTCGACCTGCCCATCACTCGGCACGGGCTGGTCGACCTGCTCGGGGGCGCATGGAAGCGCAGGGACCAGCTCCGGTTGGCCGACGCCCTGTACGTGGAACTGGCCGCCCAGCTGAACGTCCCGCTGCTCACCACCGACCTTCGCCTCGCGCGGACCTGCCCTGACGTGGAAGGCATCACCGACTGACCGCCGCCGGGAACAACCGGGCACGGCGCGCCGTTGGGCAGAAGGACAAGGTTGAGTGAAGTAGGCTCAAGGGGCGGGTCGACGAGCTCGCCCAGACTTGAGCGCCAGCAGCTCAAGCATGGCAGTAACAGGCATGGAGGACAACCACTATGGCTCGTGCGGTCGGAATCGACCTCGGGACCACGAACTCCGTCGTCGCCGTCCTCGAGGGTGGCGAGCCGACGGTCATTGCCAACTCGGAGGGGTCCCGGACCACTCCGTCGGTCGTCGCGTTCGCGCGCAACGGTGAGGTGCTCACCGGCCAGTCGGCGAAGAACCAGGCCGTGACGAACGTCGACCGCACCATCCGGTCGGTCAAGCGGCACATGGGCAGCGACTGGACCACGCCGGACATCGACGGCAAGAAGTACACCGCGCAGGAGATCAGCGCGCGGGTGCTGCAGAAGCTCAAGCGCGACGCCGAGGCGTACCTGGGCGAGGACATCACCGACGCGGTGATCACCGTCCCCGCCTACTTCGAGGACGCCCAGCGCCAGGCCACCAAGGAGGCCGGCCAGATCGCCGGGCTGAACGTGCTGCGGATCGTGAACGAGCCGACCGCGGCCGCGCTCGCCTACGGCCTGGACAAGGGCGAGAAGGAACAGACCATCCTGGTCTTCGACCTCGGCGGCGGCACCTTCGACGTGTCCCTGCTGGAGATCGGCGAGGGCGTCGTGGAGGTCAAGGCGACCAACGGCGACAACCACCTCGGCGGTGACGACTGGGACGAGCGGATCATCAGCTGGCTGGTGGACAAGTTCAAGACCGCGCAGGGCATCGACCTGACCAAGGACAAGATGGCCATGCAGCGGCTGCGCGAGGCCGCCGAGAAGGCCAAGATCGAGCTGTCCAGCTCGTCCAGCGCGACCATCAACCTGCCCTACATCACCGTGGACGCGGACAAGAACCCGCTGTTCCTGGACGAGACGCTGTCCCGGGCGGAGTTCCAGCGGATCACCTCCGACCTGCTGGACCGCACCAGGGCGCCGTTCAACCAGGTGATCAAGGACGCGAACATCTCGGTCAGCCAGATCGACCACGTGGTGCTGGTCGGCGGGTCCACCCGGATGCCGGCGGTGACCGAGCTGGTCAAGGAGCTGACCGGCGGCAAGGAGCCGAACAAGGGCGTCAACCCCGACGAGGTCGTGGCGGTCGGCGCCGCCCTGCAGGCAGGCGTGCTGAAGGGCGAGGTCAAGGACGTCCTGCTGCTCGACGTCACCCCGCTGTCCCTGGGCATCGAGACCAAGGGCGGCGTGATGACCAAGCTCATCGAGCGGAACACCACGATCCCGACCAAGCGCTCGGAGATCTTCACCACCGCCGACGACAACCAGCCGTCGGTGCAGATCCAGGTGTTCCAGGGCGAGCGGGACATCGCCGCGTACAACAAGAAGCTCGGCATGTTCGAGCTGACCGGCCTGCCGCCGGCCCCGCGCGGGGTGCCGCAGATCGAGGTGTCCTTCGACATCGACGCGAACGGCATCGTGAACGTCTCCGCCAAGGACCTCGGCACCGGCAAGAGCCAGGCCATGACGATCACCGGCGGGTCCGCCCTCGGCAAGGACGAGATCGACCGGATGATGCGCGACGCCGAGGCGCACGCCGAGGAGGACAAGAAGCGCCGCGAGGAGGCCGAGGTCCGCAACCAGGCCGAGACGCTGGTCTACCAGACGGAGAAGTTCGTCAAGGACAACGACGAGAAGCTCCCGGCCGACGTCAAGGACGGCGTGAACGCGGCGCTCGGCGAGGCCCAGGAGGCCTTGAAGGGCACCGACACGGACAAGATCAAGTCTGCCATGGAGAAGCTGGCCACCGAGTCGCAGAAGCTGGGCTCCGCGCTGTACCAGCAGCAGGGGGCCGACGCCGGTGCCGCCGGTGGTGCGCAGGCCGGCGGGGCGCAGCCCGGTGCCGACCAGCAGCCCGGGGCCGACGACGTGGTGGACGCCGAGATCGTGGACGAGGATGACAAGGGCAAGGACAAGAAGTGACCGACGCCAATTCTGTCGATCACGAGGCCGGTGGTCCCGGTCCGGAGCCGGAGCGGGTAGTCGTGCGTGACCGGCGACGAATCGACCCGCTGACCGGCGAGGTCCGCAAGCCGGAGTCCGCGCCCGCGGACTCCGGCCCGGGCGGGCCACCGGGGGCCGCGCCCGTGGAGCCGCCGGCCGGGGCCGACCCGGCGGCGGAGACGAAGCTGGCCGAGCTCGCCGCGCAGCTCGACGAGCGCACCGCCGACCTGCAGCGGGTCAGCGCCGAATACGCCAACTACCGGCGCCGGGTGGACCGGGACCGGGAGGCGATCACGGTGGCCGCCCGCGCCAAGGTCGTCGGCGAGCTGCTCACCGTGCTCGACGACCTGGACAGGGCGGACGCGCACGGCGACCTCACCGGCGCCTTCAAGGCGGTGGCGGACAAGCTGGCCAACGCGCTGAAGGGGGTCGGGCTGGAGCCGTTCGGCACCACCGGCGACCCGTTCGACCCGGCCGTGCACGAGGCCGTCCAGCACGCCACCTCGCCCGAGGTGGCCGGGCCGACGGTCACCATGGTGCTCCGCAAGGGCTACCGCCTCGGCGAGCGCGTGCTCCGCCCCGCCATGGTCATGGTGACCGACCGCGAGCCCGACGCGCCCGACCTACCCAACGACGTTCTCCCGGGGAACGGAGCCGAGAACGAAAACCGAGACAACAACTGAGAGGGGAGGGGGCGCCCGGTGACCGAGCGGGACTGGATCGAGAAGGACTTCTACGCCGAGCTGGGCGTCTCCTCCGACGCCTCGGCCGACGAGATCAAGAAGGCGTACCGGAAGCTGGCCAGGGACCTGCACCCGGACAAGAACCCCGGTGACGCCAAGGCCGAGGCCCGCTTCAAGGCCGTAGGCGAGGCCTACTCCGTGCTGTCCGACCAGGACAAGCGCCGGCAGTACGACGAGACCCGGCGGCTGTTCCGGACCGGCGGCGGTGGGCTGGGCGGCTTCGGCGGCCCCGGCGGCGGGTTCGGCACCGCCGGCGACTTCAACCTGGACGACCTGCTCGGCAGGGCGGCCGGTGGCGCGGGCGCCGGCGCCGGGCGCGGCGGCGGTGGGCTGGGCGACCTGTTCGGCGGGTTGTTCGGCGGCGGCCGCACCGGCGGCACCAGGGCGTCCACCCAGGCCCGGCGCGGCGCGGACGTGGAGAGCCAGATCCGGCTCGACTTCTCCGATGCCGTGCGCGGTGCCACCGTGGCGCTGCGGCTGACCACCCAGGGCCGCTGCGAGACCTGCGGCGGCACCGGCGCGCGGGTGGGCAGCACGCCACGGACCTGTCCGACCTGCGCCGGGGTCGGCCTGGTCACCCGCAACCAGGGCGCGTTCGCGTTCTCCGAGCCGTGCCGGGACTGCCGGGGCACCGGGCGGATCATCGACGACCCGTGCCCGGACTGCGGCGGCGAGGGCGTCCGGCCGCACACCCGGACCCTGAACGTGCGCATCCCGGCCGGCGTGACCGACGGCAAGAAGATCCGGATCAAGGGCCAGGGCGAGCCCGGACGCGGCGGCGCCCCCGCCGGCGACCTGTTCGTGCTGGTGCACGTCAACCCGGACCGGCGGTTCGGCCGCTCCGAGCGCAACCCGGACGACCTGACGCTGCGGGTGCCCGTCACCTACCCGGAGCTGGCCCTCGGCGCCACCCTCACGGTGCCGACCCTGGACGGGAAGGTCACCCTCAAGGTGCCGGCCGGCACCGCCAGCGGGCGGACCTTCCGGGTCAAGGGCCGCGGCGTGCGGCGCGCCGACGGCTCCGTCGGCGACCTGCTGGTCACCGTCGAGGTGGCCGTCCCACCGAAGCTGGACGAGGAAGCGGAGGCCGCGCTGCGCACCTACGCTGAGTCCACCAAGTCCTTCGACCCGCGAGCCGGCCTGCTCCCGTAGTCTCCGATGAGGTGATCAACGATGGTTAGTCACGAGGGTCGCGTGCCTGGGCTTCCGCCGGGTACCGACCTGGACAGCCCGGTGTTCGTCATCTCGGTGGCCGCCGAACTGGCCGGCCTGCACGCCCAGACCCTGCGCGGCTACGACCGCCTCGGCCTGGTCAGCCCGGGCCGCACCGCCGGTGGCGGCCGCCGCTACTCGGCGCGGGACATCGCGCTGCTGCGTGAGGTGCAGCGGCTGTCCCAGGACGAGGGCGTCAACCTCGCCGGCGTCAAGCGGATCATCGACCTGGAGCGGACGGTGGACGAGCTGCGTGAGCAGGTGGCGGAGCTCGTGGAGCAGCTCGCCGCCGCGCACGCCGCCGTCGAACAGACCGCGGCCACCGTGCACGCCTCCTACCGCCGCGACCTGGTCCCCGTCCGCCGCGAAACCGCCATCGCCGTCTGGCGCCCCCGGAGGTAAACCGCCCGCGAGTCGGGGCTCTCAGCACACCGAGTCGCGCGTTCCAGCACACCGGAGCGTCAGTCCAGCAACTGGTCGACTCGCACGGAGCGGCGCGCGGCCGCGAGGTGCTCGGGCAGCACCCGGCCGAACAGCTGGCGGGTTCGCTCGACGCTGCCGACCACGCCGGGCCGGGCGCTGTAGGCGAAGATCGCGGTATGGCGCGCCGCCTCGCCCCCGACCGCGGTCACCCGGTGCAGCGCGTAGCGACCCTTGAACAGCTGGAGGTCGCCGGGGCGCAAGGCGAGTCGGTGGACCAGGTGCTCGCCCGAGCCGGTCAGCACGGACCGCACGGTGTCGAGGTTCTCCTCGTCGGCGGACCGGATGTTCGGGCAGTACTCGAAGACGCCGCCGTCCGCCGCCCGCTGGGTCAGCAGGCTGACCGTGTACTCGTTGGTGTCGAAGTGCCACGGGTGTGACTCGCCGGGCGCCACCACGTTGAGGCACAGCCCGGCCAGCGGGTCGGCGAGCTCGTGGATCAGCGACATCTCGAAGCAGTCGGCGACGAACCGCTGGAACGACCGATGGACGTACAGCGAGTGGATCACGGCGTCGGTCGGGATCCGGTCCCTGGGCACGAACGCGTTGCCCCGGCGCGCGCGGATGCAGCCGGGATGGTCCGCCGGCAGTGGGGCGTCGAGCGGCAGGTTGTATGCGTTCACCGTCTCCACGATGTGGTGCGCGGACCGGGCCATCGCCGCGCCCTCAGTCCGCAGCGTGTCGACCAGCGACGGCGCGATGAAGTCGGGCAGCACCGCGCAGCCGCGTTCGCGCAGTGCCAGCCGGGCATGGAAAACTAGGTCCCGCCATTCCGCGCTGCCTGGCCTGGTCAGCGGGTACCGGGCGGTGTTCAGCAGCGAGTCGATCTCCCGAGTTCGGGGCACGGCGGGATCCTTCTGCTGGAGGGCGGCCCGCGTTCCCTTGCCGAAGGCCCGTGGGCGCGCCCGTCGGACGGCAGGATGAGGATGATCAGCGATCAAGACTACTCGACGCGCACGTTCGGAAACGAGGATTCGCTTCCTCGGGTGCCCTTGCCGGACCTGGACAGCAGCTGCGAGTGGTTCCTGGACTGGTGCGCGCCGCTGCTGACGGCGGAGGAGCTGGCCGAGACCCGGGCGGCCGTGGATGAGTTCCGGGCGGGGCCGGCCGGGGCGTTGCAGGCGGCGCTGGAGCGGTATGACGCCGAGCCGGGCGTGCACAGCTGGTTGGACACGTTCTGGCCGTACCGGTACCTCGGGCGGCGGGACCGGATCGCGCTCAACGCGAACTTCTTCTTCCTGTTCCAGGACGCGGACTCCGGCCCGAGTACCCAGCTCGACCGGGCCGCGCGGCTGGTGGCCGAGGCGGTGCGGCTCAAGCTCCGGCTCGACGAGGAGCGCGTCCCCCCGGTGGTGCTGCGCGACCGGCCGCAGACGATGGAGCAGTACAAGTACCTGTTCTCCACCACCCGCATCCCGGGCGTCGAGCGGGACACGGTGCGCGCGCCGTACACCGAGGACTCGCCCGGCCCGTCTCGGGCGCGGCACATCATGGTGCTCGTCAACGGGCGGATGGTGCGGCTGGACGTCCAGGATCCCGCCGGCCGCCCGTACCCCGAACCGGCGCTCGCGGCCGCCCTGCGCCAGGCCCAACAAACCGCTCGGGAGGCGCCCGCCGGCCCGTCGGTCGGGCACCTGACGACGCTCGCGCGCGCGGACTGGGCCCGGTGCCGCGCCGAGCTGCTCGCGCTCGACCCGGCCAACGCCGACGCCCTGGACGCGGTGGAGACCGCGCTGTTCTGCCTGTGCCTGGACGATGTCACGCCCGGCGACGACCTGGAGGCCTGCGACGAGCTGCTGCACGGCGGCAGCGGCAACAGGTGGTACGACAAGGCGCTGTCGCTGGTGGTGTTCGCGGACGGCCGGGCGGGCATCAACGTCGAGCACTGCGAGCTGGACGGCACCACGATCCTCGCATTCGTCGACGCCATCCTGGCCGGCGAGGGCGAGCCCCCCGAGCGGCTCGCCGAAGGCCGCCCGGACGCAGCGCTCGTCGAGTTCGCGCTGGACGACGGCCTGCGCGCGGCGATACACGACGCCGACGCCTCGTTCGCCCGGTTCGTCGCCGACACCGCCTCGACGGTGGTGCGCCTTGACGACTTCGGCGCCGAGACCGTCAAGCGCCTCGGCATGTCGCCCGACGCGTTCGTCCAGATGGCCTACCAGCTCGCGCACCACCGCGCCAAGGGCCGGCTCGGCGCGACCTACGAGTCCATCGCGACCAGGCAGTGGCGCCACGGGCGTACCGAGGCGATGCGGGTGGTCACCCCGGAGGCGGTGGCGTTCGTCGCGGCGATGGAGGACGACGACGCCGACACTCGCCACGAGGCGTTCGCGGCGGCCGCGGCAGCGCACGTCGCGCGGGCCAGGGACTGCCAGCAGGGGCGGGCGCCCGAGCAGCACCTGTGGGAGCTGGAGCTGATCGCGCGCCGGCGAGGCGCCGAACTGGGCGTGACCGAACCGCTCGCGCTCTACTCCTCACCGGGCTGGCGGATCATGCGGGACGACTACCTGAGCACCAGCTCCGCGCCGTCGACCAACATCGAGTACTTCGGCTTCGGGTCCACCAGCAGCCGGTGCATCGGCGTCGCGTACGTGCTGCTGCCCGGCCGGCTGCACATCTACCTCAGCACGCCGCGCCCGGTGGCCGACCAGATGGCCGTCTTCGCCGACGAGCTGCGCCGCGCGATCGCCGAGCTGGTGGCGCTGCGTCAGTCCATGGTGAACGGGTCGTAGTGGATCTGGTCCAGCGGTGTCCCGGCGACGAGCATGCGGGACACCGTGGCCCGGATCATCCCCGGCGAGCCGCAGACCAGCACGTCGTGGTCCTGCCACGCGCCGTAGCGGGTGACCACGTCGGGTAGCGTGCCCAGCTCGGCGCCCTGGCCGGTGTCGTCCTCCTCCACCACCGGCACCACGTTCAGCCACGGGTTGGTGTACGAGAGCTGGCGCAGGCTGCCGAAGTCGTAGAGCTCCTCCCAGTTGCGGCCGCCGACGAACACCTTGGTGAGCGGGTTCTCCCCGTACTGGGCCATCTCCTCCAGGATCGCCTTGATCGGCGCCGCTCCGGTGCCGCCGACCACCATCAGCTGGTTGCGGCCGGACTGGCGGTCCACGCTCATCCGCCCCATCGGCGGCCCGATCCGCCAGGTGTCGCCGCGCTCGGTGTGCGCCACGATCGCCCGGCTCACCCAGCCGCCCTCGACCGAGCGCACGTGGAACTCGATGATGCCGTCCTCGCGGGGGGCGTTGGCCGGCGAGAGGTAGCGCCACAGCCGGGGCCGGCGGGGCGTCTCCACGCTCAGGTACTGGCCGGCCCGGTACGGGACGGGAGCACCGGTCTGCACCTGGACGATGGCCACATCCCAGCTCAGCCTGCGGTGGTTCACCACCCGCGCCAGCCAGGACGCCGGCCCCTGCTCGGCCTCGGCGGCCGCGCTCATGGCGTGCGAGATGTACTGGTAGGCGCCGGTCCAGGCGTCGGCGACCAGCGGCGTCCAGCCGTCGCCGGCGTACGTCTTGATCGCACTGAGCAGCGCCGTCCCGACCGCGTTGTAGTGCTTCGCGATCACCCCGAACTTGCGGTGGTCACGGCCGAGCTGGGTGAGGAACGGGATGAGCTCGTCCGGTCGGTCCACCATCTGGACCACGTGCACCAGCGCCCGGAGCAGCCGGCTCCGCTGCACCTGCATGTTCGCCGGGAACAGCTCGCGCGTCTCCGGGGCCATGTTGAACAGCACGGCGTAGAAGTGCTTGGAGAGCTCGTCGGCTTGCGACTCCACCGCGGCGAAGCTGGTCCGGATGAGGTGCACCATCTCGGAGGCTTGCGCCTGGGTCGGCCGTACCGGCGGAAGGTCGGTCAGGGGTTCGGCGCTCATCGTCTGCGGCTGGCTCTCTCCTGGGGAAGCGGCGACGCGGGGGTGTCGCGCCGGTTCGTCGGGGGGCGAATGTCCGGCAGGGCGACCTTAGAACGAGTCACTCGCCGTTCACCGTTCCCTTCACTCGATCGGGGGGTTCGGATCTCCGATGGTATTAGCCCGCCTTGCCGTTGAGCGCAGAGGGTATTACTTCACCGACCCGGAGGTCACGACTCGGACTCGGCATGGCACCGTGTTGGGTGTGCCATTCGACACGACGCGCTACCTGACGTCACCCTCGGTGAGCGCCCGCCCGCCAGTCTCCTCATCCCGGCCGGCCGTGCCGACATTCACCCCTCGTGGGGAACCGACCGCGGCGTCCGGCGGACCCGACTCCACCACGCAGCCGGTGGCCCCGTCGCCGATGCCCACGCCTCGGCCGTCCCCCCGGCCGTCCCCGGTTCCCCGGCCGTCGTCGCCGGGCTCTCGCGGCGAGCACGAGCTGCAGTGCGCCTTCCACACCGAGGACCGGGCCGCCCGGTTCTACGCCGACCAGGTGCGCGACCGGCTGCTCCCGGCGATGGTCGAGTTCGTGGGGCGGATGGAGATGGCGTTCGTGGCCACCTCGGACTCCGGCGGCGAGTGCGACGCCTCGCTGCGCGCCGGGCCGCCCGGGTTCATCCAGGTGCTCGACGAGCGGCACGTGGCGTACCCGGAGTACCGGGGCAACGGCGTGCACGCCAGCCTGGGCAACATCACCGAGAACCCGCACGTCGGGCTGCTCATGGTCGACTTCGAGCGGGACCTGATCGGGCTGCACGTGAACGGGCGGGCGCGGATCGTCGCGGACGAGGAGCTGCGCGCGGCCCACGCGGGCCTTGGCGTCGACGACACGCCGGGCCGGCGCGCCGAACGGTGGGTCGTGGTCGAGGTGGAGGAGGCGTACATCCACTGCCGCAAGCACATCCCGAGGATGGCGAGGGTGCACGACCGGCGGGACTGGGGGACCGACGACCCCGCGCGCAAGGGCGGTGACTACTTCGGCGCCAAAGCCGAACGGGCGGCCGAGGCGAACGGCCATGGCGGCACGAGCGGCCATACGAACGGCCACGGTGGCGGTGCGAACGGGCACGGTGGCACGGCGGAGCGGGCGGACGGTCCGCCGCGTGGGCCGTTCCCGTCCACCACGCACCTGCCGGCGGGGGCCGCGACCGCCCGCCCGCTGCGGCCCGCGCCGAAGCCGGCTCCGCCGCCACCCCGGCGACGTTTTCGCTGGCTCGGGTCCTGAGGTCCGTGCCATGGTGAGGGGCCGTGGAACGGGGGAGTGGCGAGATGGTCGGCTTCGACACACCGCACTCGGCGCAGATCTGGAACTACTGGATGGGCGGCACGGACAACTATCCGGTGGACCGCGCCGCCGGTGACGCGTTCGCGGCGACCTACCCGGCGATCGGCTTCCAGGTCAAACAGTCACGCCAGTTCCTGATCAGGGCCGTGCGGCACCTCGCCGGCGAGTGCGGGATCCGCCAGTTCCTGGACATCGGCACCGGCCTGCCGACCATGGAGAACACCCACGAGGTGGCGCAGTCGGTGGCGCCGGACTCGAAGATCGTGTACGTCGACAACGACCCGCTGGTGCTGGAGCACGCCCGCACGCTGCTCACCAACACCACGCCCGAGGGCGTGACGGTCTTCCTCGACGCGGACGCACACGACCCGGACGCCGTGATCGCGGACGCGCGCAACGTGCTCAACTTCAACGAGCCGATCACCGTGCTGTACATGGGCATCCTCGGGCACGTGCCCGAGCTGGACCAGGCGCGCGCCATCGTGGCCCGGACCATGGCGGCCACCGTGCCCGGCAGCTACCTGGTGCACTGGGACAGCACGAACACCAGCGAGGCCAGGCGCCGGGCCACCGCGAACTACAACAAGACAGGGGCCGTGCCCTACAACCTGCGCGCCCCCGACGAGATCGCCCGGCTGTACGAGGGCCTGGACGTCCTCGAACCGGGCGTGGTGTCGATCTCCCAATGGCGCCAGCCGGACACCGGCGTCGGCCTGGTCGACGCGTACGGCGCGGTGGCCCGCAAGCCGGCGGCCTGACACGCCGACCCCGTCCGGACCGAGCATATTTGATCACGGTCCGGGCAGACTGACCGATGAGGCGCCGAACCGAAAACTGACTTGAGCGGAACAGACTCAAGTTTTCTGACGTTAGGTCTAGCGAGACACCCGAAAGACTGCTCGGAGGACCCGCGAGGATGGACTCGTTCAACCCCACCACCAAGACGCAGCAGGCCGTGTCCGCGGCGGTTCAGGCGGCCACCCTCGCCGGCAACCCGGACGTCGGCCCCACCCACCTGCTCGGCGGGCTGCTGGCCCAGGCCGACGGCATCACCACCCCGCTGCTGGAGGCCGTCGGCGCCGACCCGGCGCAGGTCAGGGCCGAGCTGACCCAGCTGGGCAACCGCCTGCCGTCCGCCGCCGGGGCCACCGTCAGCGCGCCGCAGCTCAACCGCGACGCGGTCACCGCGCTGACCGCCGCGCAGAACCTGGCCACCGAGATGGGCGACGAGTACGTCTCCACCGAGCACCTGCTGGTCGGGCTGGCCGACGGCCGTGACCCGGTCGGCCAGCTGCTGCAGCGGCACGGGGCGACGGCGGACGCGCTCAAGGAGGCGTTCACCAAGGTGCGCGGCTCGTCCAGGGTGACGAGCCCGGACCCGGAGGGGACCTACCAGGCGCTGGAGAAGTACGGCGTCGACCTCACCGAGCGCGCCAAGGCCGGCGACCTGGACCCGGTGATCGGGCGCGACACCGAGATCCGCCGCGTGGTGCAGGTGCTGTCCCGGCGGACCAAGAACAATCCGGTGCTGATCGGCGAGCCCGGCGTGGGCAAGACGGCGATCGTGGAGGGCCTGGCCCAGCGGATCGTGGCCGGCGACGTGCCGGAGTCGCTGCGCGGCAAGCGGGTGGTCGCGCTGGACCTGGGCTCGATGGTGGCCGGCGCGAAGTACCGGGGCGAGTTCGAGGAGCGGCTCAAGGCCGTGCTCAAGGAGATCACCGAGAGCGCCGGCCAGGTCATCACGTTCATCGACGAGCTGCACACCATCGTCGGCGCCGGCGCGACCGGCGAGGGTGCCATGGACGCCGGCAACATGATCAAGCCGATGCTCGCGCGCGGTGAACTGCGCATGGTCGGTGCGACCACTCTGGACGAGTACCGCCAGCGCATCGAGAAGGACCCGGCGCTGGAGCGGCGGTTCCAGCAGGTGCTGGTCGGCGAGCCGTCAGTGGAGGACACCATCGGCATCCTGCGCGGGCTCAAGGAGCGCTACGAGGTGCACCACGGCGTGCGGATCACCGACACCGCGCTGGTCGCCGCCGCCACTCTCTCCGACCGGTACATCACCGCGCGGTTCCTGCCGGACAAGGCGATCGACCTGGTCGACGAGGCCGCGTCCCGGCTCCGGATGGAGATCGACTCGCGGCCGGTGGAGATCGACGAGGTGGAGCGCGCGGTGCGCCGCCTGGAGATCGAGGAGATGGCGCTGGCCAAGGAGGACGACCCGGCCTCGGCCCAGCGGCTGTCCTCGCTGCGCGCCGAGCTGGCCGAGAAGCGGGAGGCGCTGTCCGCGCTGACCGCCCGCTGGCAGAACGAGAAGACCGCCATCGAGTCCTCCCGGGAGCTCAAGGAGCAGCTGGAGACGCTGCGCGGCGAGTCCGAGCGGGCCGAGCGGGACGGCGACCTCGGCAGGGCCGCCGAGCTGCGCTACGGCAAGATCCCGCAGCTGGAGAAGGAGCTGGCCGCCGCCACCGAGCTGTCCGCCAAGAAGGAAGAGCTGATGCTCAAGGAGGAGGTCGGTCCCGACGACGTGGCCGACGTGGTCTCCGCCTGGACGGGCATCCCGGCCGGCCGGCTCCTGGAGGGCGAGACCGCCAAGCTGCTGCGCATGGAGGACGAGCTCGGCAAGCGGGTGATCGGCCAGGGCGAGGCGGTGCGGGCCGTCGCGGACGCGGTGCGCCGGGCGCGCGCCGGGGTGGCCGACCCGAACCGCCCGACCGGCTCGTTCCTGTTCCTCGGCCCGACCGGCGTGGGCAAGACCGAGCTGGCCAAGGCGCTGGCGGAGTTCCTGTTCGACGACGAGCGGGCGATGATCCGCATCGACATGTCCGAGTACTCGGAGAAGCACAGCGTGGCCCGGCTGGTCGGCGCCCCGCCCGGGTATGTGGGCTACGACCAGGGCGGCCAGCTCACCGAGGCGGTCCGCCGCCGCCCCTACTCCGTGGTCCTGCTCGACGAGGTGGAGAAGGCCCACCCCGACGTGTTCGACGTGCTGCTCGCCGTGCTCGACGACGGCCGGCTCACCGACGGCCAGGGCCGGACGGTGGACTTCCGCAACACCATCCTGGTGCTCACCTCGAACCTGGGCTCGCAGGCGCTGGCCGACGCCGGCCTGGACGAGACGGAGCGCAAGGACGCGGTCCTGGCGACCGTCCGTACCCACTTCAAGCCCGAGTTCCTGAACCGGCTGGACGACATCGTGGTGTTCCACGCGCTGTCCACCGAGGAGCTGACGTCGATCGTAGACATCCAGCTCGGGCTGCTCGGGCGGCGGCTGTCCGCGCGGCGGCTCACCCTGGACGTCTCCGAGGGCGCCCGCGAGTGGCTGGCCATCAACGGCTTCGACCCGGTGTACGGGGCGCGGCCGCTGCGCCGGCTGGTGCAGTCCGCGATCGGTGACCAGCTGGCGAAGGCGCTGCTGGCCGGCGAGATCTCCGACGGCGACACCGTGCGGGTGGACCTGAACGGCTCGATGCTGGACACCGCCTCCGGCCTGACCGTGGGGCGCGGGGTCAGCTAGTCGTAGGCGAGGCTGGCCAGATCGAGCTCGAACGGGAACGGCTTGGTAGTGCGGAACGTGTCTGTCACCTCGCCGTCGTCGGCGTATCCCAGTTCGCCGGCGAGGTGACAGACAAGCATGCTGATTGGGTCGGAAAGGTCGACGATCCAGTAGTGCGGGATGCCGGCGTCGGCGTACTCCTCGCGTTTGATTCGTCGATCCATCCGGCCAGATCCGGGTGAGATGATCTCGGCGACGAGCAGGACATCAGACGCGCGCACTGCGCCGCCTCCCTGATCCACCTGCCGCATCGCCTCGGCCCGAGCCACCGTGATGTCCGGCGCGCGCACGAATCCGGGCTTGTCAGGCGGCGCCAGCTCGAGGTTCAGATCGATCTCCGCAAGCGCCCGATAGCCTTGGGGCAATGCCGCTCGGATAGCGGCCAGCAGGACGTGTGAGGCCTCCATGTGCTTCGGCACTGGGCGAGGGGCCATCATCAGCTGTCCTTCAACCAGTTCGGTTCGATATTCGGTTTCGCCGAGCTCCAGGTACTCGGCGACGGTGAGCAGCCGGCGGGGCCATTGCTCCGGTGGTCCGAGCGGCGCGGCGGTCATGTCGGCAAGTGTGGCACGGTGCCCCGACGGTTCAGGTCAGGCGCGAGAGGTCCAGTTCGAACGCGAACGGCTCGGTGGTGCGGAAGGTGCCGGTCACCGTGTGCTCGGCGGTGACCGAGACCGTGCCGGAGATGTCCACGATCCAGTAGTGCGGGATGGCGGCGTCGGCATAGTCGGTGCGCTTGTGGATCCGGTCGGTGCGCTCCGACTCGGGCGTGACGACCTCCACGACCAGCACCGCGTCCGCCGCCCGGAGCAGGCGGCCCTCGTCGCGCACCCGGCGGCGCGCGCCCGCCCTGATCACCATGATGTCCGGCCGGCGGACCGTGCCGGGCTCCCCGGCCGACGCCAACCCGAGGTCGAGGTCGGTGTTGACCAGCACCTCCAGCCCGGGCGGCAGCGCGGTGTAGATCGCCATCGCGAGCTGGGACGAGGCCACGTTGTGGTCCAGCGAGGAGCTCGGGCAGAACAACAGCCGGCCCTCGACCAGCTCGGTGTACCCCGGCTCGACCTCACCCAGCGCGGCGTACTCCGCGACCGTCAACAACCCCGTCGGCACTTCCACAGGCGCTGCGCGCATACCGCCAAGCATGGCCGAGGGGACCGACAAGAACTGGCGGGATGGCGGAGCGCGAGTTACGGTCAAGGCTCAACTTCAGATCGCGGGAGCTCGCGCCGCTAGCGGGCTGAGAGGGCGACTGGGTGCATCTGCGCACCCCGGTGTCGCCGACCGCACGAACCTGACCGGGTAATGCCGGCGTAGGGAGGAATCGCCATGACAGCGCTCGACGACCGTACGGTCACGCCCACCGTCACCACCGGACCCATCCAGGGCTCGCGCAAGGTCTACGTGGACGGACCGGACGGCATCCGGGTGCCGGTGCGACGGGTCGACCTGACCAACGGCGAGCACTTCGACCTGTACGACACCTCCGGCCCGTACACCGACGACACCGCGACCGTCGACGTCCGAGCCGGCCTGCCGAAGCTCCGCCAGGCGTGGATCGACGCGCGCGAGCCGATCGACGGCGCCGCCACCCAGCTGGCCTGGGCGAAGGCCGGGATCGTCACCCCGGAGATGCGGTTCATCGCCCTGCGCGAGGGCGTGGACACCGAACTGGTCCGTGACGAGGTCGCGCGCGGCCGCGCGGTGATCCCGTCCAACCGCCGCCACCCCGAGTCCGAGCCGATGATCATCGGCAAGAAGTTCCTGGTCAAGATCAATGCGAACATCGGCAACTCCGCCGTGACCTCCTCCATCGAGGAGGAGGTGGAGAAGATGGTCTGGGCCACCCGGTGGGGCGCGGACAACGTGATGGACCTGTCCACCGGCAAGAACATCCACGAGACGCGGGAGTGGATCCTGCGCAACTCCCCGGTGCCGATCGGCACGGTGCCGATCTACCAGGCGCTGGAGAAGGTCAAGGGCGACCCGGCGAAGCTGTCCTGGGAGGTCTACCGGGACACCGTGATCGAGCAGTGCGAGCAGGGCGTCGACTACATGACGGTGCACGCCGGCGTACTGCTGCGCTACGTGCCGCTGACCGCCAAGCGGGTCACCGGCATCGTGTCCCGGGGCGGGTCGATCATGGCGGCCTGGTGCCTCGCGCACCACCGGGAGAGCTTCCTCTACACGAACTTCGAGGAGCTCTGCGAGATCCTGCGCACCTACGACGTGACGTTCTCGCTGGGTGACGGGCTGCGGCCGGGCTCGATCGCGGACGCCAACGACGAGCCGCAGCTGGCCGAGCTGCGCACCCTGGGCGAGCTGACCCACCTCGCGCGCTCCCGCGACGTGCAGGTCATGATCGAAGGCCCCGGCCACGTGCCGATGCACAAGATCGCGGAGAACGTCCGGCTGGAGGAGGAGTGGTGCGGCGAGGCGCCGTTCTACACCCTCGGCCCGCTGGCCACCGATATTGCGCCCGCTTATGATCACATTACCAGCGCGATCGGCGCGTCGATCATCGCGCAGCACGGCACCGCGATGCTCTGCTACGTCACGCCCAAGGAGCACCTCGGCCTGCCCAACCGGGACGACGTGAAGACCGGCGTGATCACCTACAAGATCGCCGCGCACTCCGCCGACCTGGCCAAGGAGCACCCGCACGCGCAGTCCCGCGACGACGCGCTGAGCCAGGCGCGGTTCGAGTTCCGCTGGGAGGACCAGTTCAACCTGTCGCTGGACCCGGACACCGCGCGGAGCTTCCACGACGAGACGCTGCCCGCCGAGCCGGCCAAGACCGCGCACTTCTGCTCCATGTGCGGCCCCAAGTTCTGCTCCATGAAGATCACCCAGGACGTCCGCGAGTACGCCGAGAAGCACGGTCTCACCAGCGTGGAGGCCATCGAGGCGGGTATGGACGAGAAGGCGCACGAGTTCGTCGAGCAGGGCGAGCGGATCTACCTTCCGATAGCTGGAGACTGACATGCCGCTTCAACCGGTTGGGGTGACCCCGCCGGCCGCGATGACCATCGCGGGGACCGACTCCGGCGGGGGTGCGGGGGTCGCGGCCGACCTGCGCACCTTCGCCACCTGCGGGGTGCACGGGTGCGTCGCCGTGTGCGCGGTGACCGTCCAGAACACCGTGGGCGTGACCGACTTCCACCCGATCCCGCCGGAGACGGTGGCCGCCCAGATCGCCTCGGTGGCCGCCGACATCGAGCTGCGCGCGGCCAAGACCGGCATGCTGGCCTCGGCGGAGATCATCACCGCCGTGGCGGAGGCCTGCGACGACGCGGGCATCGGCGCGACGGGGAGAACCCCGCTCGTGATCGATCCGGTGGCCGCGTCCATGCACGGCGACCAGCTGCTCGCGGACTCCGCGCTGGAGGCGTTCCGCACGCTGCTGTTCCCGCGCGCCACGGTGATCACGCCGAACCTGGACGAGGTGCGGCTGCTGATCGACATCGACGTGCACGACCGGGCGGCGCAGTACGAGGCGGCCAAGGTGCTGCACGCGCTGGGCCCCCGGTTCGTCCTGGTCAAGGGCGGCCACCTGCGTGAGGACACCGACGACTGCGTGGACCTGCTCTACGACGGGCACTCGTTCACCGAGCTGCCGGGCCCTCGGTTCGAGACCGGCAACACGCACGGCGGCGGCGACACCATGGCGGCGGCCATCGCGTCCGGGCTCGCGCGCGGCATGACCCCGCCGGAGGCGGTGGCGTTCGGCAAGCGCTACATCGTCGAGGCGGTGCGGAACGCGTTCTCGCTCGGCGCCGGCCACGGCCCGGTCTCCCAGCTCTGGCGGATCAGCACCGAACCCGTGTGACGACGGCGATACAGTGAGGTCATGTCTATCGAGCTCGCCGACCTCCCCGAGGATGTCGCCGAGGCCTACCGAGTCCGTGCGGAGTTGGTCGGCTCGCCGCTGGAGGAGTACCTGAGGGACCAGCTCATCGCGCAGATCCGGCGGCGCCGGGAGAAGACCGAGGCGATGACCGCGGTGCAGGAGGTTCTGGACCGGCAGGAAGGTCCCGGCCCTAGTACCGAGTGGATCGTCGACACCATCCGCGAGATTCGAGGTGACTGAGTTCGTCGTTGACGCTTCGGCCGCCGTCAAGGGGCTGATCGACAACGGCACGCTCGGACGCGTCATCCGGCAACGGATGACGACCGCGACGTGCCACGCGCCGCATCTGTTGGACGCCGAGGTTGGCAACGTGCTCCGTCGTGCCGAGCGCGTTGGAAAGATCGACGAGGACGAAGCCCGGACGGCGCTTGCGGCATTGCCCAGGGTGATCGACGAGCGTTACCCACACACCGGCCGATTCGCCGAGTTGGCGTGGGAGATCCGGCACACGATCAGCTTCTACGACGGGCTCTACGTCGCGCTCGCCACCGTGCTGGAGCTGCCGCTGCTCACCTCGGACGTTCGGCTGTCCAAGGCGCCGGGGCTGAGCTGTGAGGTCGAACTGGTCGCCTGAGCGGTCGGGCGCGCGCCGAGGTGTCCGGCGTGGTCGAATAGGCGGGTGCCACAGTTCGCGTTCGAAGGCACCGCTCCCACCGTCGACGGGTCGGCCTGGATCGCGCCCACCGCGACCCTGATCGGTGACGTTCGGGTGGAGGCGGAGGCGTCGGTCTGGTACGGGGCCGTGCTGCGCGGCGACTTCGGCCCGATCATCGTGCGCGCCGGCGCGAACGTGCAGGACAACTCGGTGCTGCACGGCGCAGAGGACCCGGTGGTCGTCGGCCCGGGCAGCACCATCGGACACCTGTGCGTGGTGCACAACTGCGTGATCGGGACCGAGTCGGTGATCGGCAACGGGGCCACCGTGCAGGACGGCGTCCGGATCGGGGACCGTTGCCTGGTCGGGGCCGGCGCGCTGGTGGCGCCGAACACGGTGGTCCCGGACGGGCAGCTGGCCCTCGGCGCGCCGGCCACCGTGCGCGGGCCGCTGACCGAGTCGGCCGGCTGGTGGGTGCGTTCCATCCCGGGCATCTACCGCGAGCTGGCCGTGCGGCACCGGGCCGGGATCGTGCCGGTCGAGCCGTCCTCGTCCGTGAACGCCGAGGCCACCGACGGCGTGCCGCCGCGATGAGGTTCTACGCCGAGCTGCCCGGCCGGTGCGTCCGGCAGCTGTTGGCGGACGGGCTCGCCGCGGGCTGGCTGGCCGGGTTCGGGTGGCTGGCCTACCAGGCCCGCGAGCTGGTGCTGCGGCTGCGGGCGCCGGCGTCCGGGCTGGTCGACGCGGGTGGCACGGTGGGCGACACGTTCGCCGGGGCCGCGCGCACCGCCGCCAAAATGCCGCTGGTCGGTGAGCAGCTGGCCGAGGCGTTGCGCGCCGGTGAGGCGGCCGGCCGCTCGCTCACCGGCTCCGGCCAGCAGCAGCTCGAACTGGTCAGCACGGTGGCCGCCTGGACCGCGGTGCTGATCGTGATCGTCGGGGTGTTGCCGCCGCTGACGCTGTGGCTGCCGCTGCGGGTGCACTACGCCCGGTCGGCCGGGGCAGCGGTGGCCAGCAGGGAACACGACGCCGACCTGCTGGCGCTGCGCGCGCTGACCCGGGTGCCGGTGCGCCGGCTGCGCACGGTGGCCGACGATCCGGCGGCCGGCTGGCGGCGGGCCGACCCGGAGGTGATGCGCGGCCTGGCCGCCCTGGAGCTGCGCCGCCTGGGCCTGCGCTCGCCCCGCCTCACCGGACGGTGATCGTCTTGGTGTCGGAGAACGGCGGGCGCCCCTCGCCGTCGGAGACGTCCTCCTCGGCCACCCGCACGGTGTAGACGCCGGGCTCCAGTGTCACGGTGAACGAGTACGGGGTGAGCGTGAACGCCTCGCCGGCGGTGGCGGCCCCGTGCCGGACCACCGTGTCGCCCTCGAGCACCTGCCAGGTCACGTTCGCCTCGAAGGTGGCCGCCTCGCCGCTGACCCGGACCGTGCGGCCGACCACCAGCCCGTTCGCCGGGTTGTCGATCTGTACCGGGGCGCGGACGGCATGCGGGTCGGCCCGCTCGACGGGCGCGGAGATCGGCACCTGGCCCCACAGCTTCTCGGCGCGCCGCCCGTCGAGCAGGATCCGCACCGGGTCCGTGGAGCCGAGCGCGCCCTGCACGGTGTACACCAGCTGCTGCGCGCCCAGCCGGGCCAGCTCAGCGGTCGGGTTCGCGCCCCCGCCGGCCGCCGGGGGCGAGAGGTCCACGGTGATCACCTTGGCGGCATGCTGGACGGGCGCGCGCAACGTCCAGCCGGCCGGCCATGCCGAGCGGTAGTCAGGGTCGTCACCGGTGTCGCGGGCGAGCAGCTCGCGGACGGCGGCCGTGCCGGGGTCGGGGTCGGCGCGCACCGAGTGGAACTCCCGGTACAGCCGCGCGCCCATCACGTAGTAGACGGGCACCGCCTCACCGGCCGGCGCGGCCGAGGAGGGTGGGGCGGGGCTCGGCGTCGTGCCCGCCGGCGGATCGCTCCGGTGACCGCCGCACCCGGCCAGCAGCCCGGCCACGAGAAGCCCGGCCACCAGGGTGCAGTGCCGACGCATGTCCCAGGTGTACCCGACCGGCCCGGCCTCGCGGCGCAGGCAGGCCGCGGGGTGACACAGCCAGGTGACGGCTATGCGGCGCCGTGCTCGTCGACCCGGCCCGCCGGACGCGAGGCCGTGCGAGGGGTCACCGCCGCGAGCTTGGCGCCGGGCCGGGTGTCCTCGAAGTCCTTCTCCCTGCCCTGCAGCGCCGAGGCCAGCGCGCCGATCAGGGTGAGCACCAGCGCGGCCAGGAACGCCTCGAACAGCCCGTGCTGGAAGGGCCCGGAGATCAGCCGGGGGAAGAACTCCTTGCCGGTCAGCGTCGCCACGGCGCCCGGCGGCAGGTGCGCGAGCACGCCGCTGGGCGCGAGCAGCTCGTGGATCGGGTTGTAGCCCAGGAACGCCGCGAACAGGCTGCCCACCGGCGGCAGCCCGGCCACCTGCCCGGCGACCGCGTCCGGCACGCCCTGGGCGGTCAGCCCGGCGCGCAACGTGGTGGGCAGCGTGCTGGCCAGCCCGACCACCATGAACGTGAAGAACACCCCGATCGACAGCGCCCCGCCGGAGTTGAAGAACGTGGCCCGCATCCCCGATGCCGCACCCCGCTGGCCGGCCGGCACCGCGCCCATCATCGCCGACGTGTTCGGCGAGCTGAACATCCCGGAGCCGACGCCGTTGAGCACCAGCAGCAGCGCGAACAGCCAGAACGGGAAGTCCACCGGGATCACCATCAGCCCGACCATGGTGGCCGCCACGATGAGCAGCCCGCCGGTGGCGAACGCCCGGATCCCGAACCGGTCGGACAGCGCCCCGCACACCGGCCCGGAGATCAGGAAGCCGATGGTCAGCGGCAGCAGGTAGATCCCCGCCCACAGCGGCGTGGACTCGAAGTCGTAGCCGTGCAGCGGCAGCCAGATCCCCTGCAACCAGATGATCAGCATGAACTGCAGCCCGCCCCGGCCGATGGACGCCATCAGCCCCGCGACGCTGCTCAGCGCGAACAACCGGTCCCGGAACAGCTCGATATGAAACATCGGCTCGCGCACGCGGGTCTCCAGCACGCAGAACGCCACCAGGATCGCCACCCCGCCGATCACCCCGGCCAGCACCCACGGGTTCGTCCAACCCGTCGGGTGCCCGCCGTACGGGTTGATGCCGTACACGATCCCCGCCAACAGCACGCCCAGCCCGACCGCGAACGCGAGGTTGCCCGGCCAGTCCAGCTTGCCGGCCCTGCGCTGGCCCAGCTCGTGCAGCGAGCGGTACGACCACAGCGCGCCGACCACCGCGATCGGCACGCTCACCCAGAACACCGCGCGCCAGTGCCACTCCGCGAGCACCCCGCCCACCACCAGCCCGAGGAACGAACCCGCGATCGCGGCCACCTGGTTCGTGCCCAGCGCCATGCCCCGCTGGTGCGCCGGGAACGCGTCGGTCAGGATCGCCGTGGAGTTGGCGAACAGCATGGCGCCGCCGATGCCCTGCACCACCCGCCAGCCGATCAGCCACAGCGCGCCCGCGCCGCCGTCGAACGGCTCCAGCGCGAGCGCCACCGAGGACAGCGCGAACACCACGAAGCCAAGGCTGTAGATCTTGACCCGCCCGTACATGTCGCCCAGCCGGCCCAGCGTGACCACCAGCACGGCGGACACCAGCATGAACCCCATGATCATCCACAGCAGGTAGCTGATGTTGCCGGGCGCGAGCGGGTCCAGGCCGATACCCCGGAAGATGGCCGGCAGCGAGATCAGCACGATCGAGGAGTTGATGGTGGCCAGCAGCATGCCCACCGTGGTGTTGGACAGCGCCACCCACTTGTAGCCGGGATGGTCCCTCGACCATCGACGCGGAGACGAGGCGGGTCGTTCGGTGGCGCTCTCGGGCATGCACGTCCCCCTGCTAGGTCGTTAGTTCGCCAAACATATTAGTTGTAGAACACAACGATCACCACCCCGTTGAGCGACACCTCACGTTCGAGCGCGGAGCCGCACGTTGCACCCGTTGTCCTCTACAGTCGCGGCGTGACGTGGGACGCCACCCGTGAGGCCCAGGTCGACCGCCTGGAGGAGCAGCTCGGGTTGTTCCACCGGCGGTCGCGGCGGTTCCTGCGCAGCTTCGCCTCCCGGGTGCACCCGGAGATGGACGCCGGCAGCTACGCCGTGCTCCTGGTGATCGCGCAGGCCGCGCCGGTGCGGCTCAACGAGCTGGCCGAGGAGTTCGGGCTGGACAAGTCGACGATGAGCCGGCACGTGTCCACGCTGATCCGGCTCGGGCTGGTGCACCGCGACCCGGACCCGCTGGACGGGCGCGCGTTCCTGCTCCGCCCGTCCCCGGACGGACGGCACCGGCTCACCGCCGCCACCGCCGCCCGGCGCGTCGAGTGGCGCGGCCGGCTGGACGGGTGGAGCACCGAGGAGCTCGCCGACCTCGTCGCCGGCCTGGTCCGCCTCAACTCCGACCTGGACACGTTCTGAGGTTGCTCACAACCGGCCGTCGCTGAACCGTTGCACCCTGGCCGGCGGCTAACATCGCAGCGCGTGACGGCTTCTCTGAACCGTGCCCGCGTCCGCGAGTTCGTCGAGCGTCCGAGGTTCCAACACGCCATCATCGCCGTGATCGTGGTGAACGCGATCACCCTGGGCCTGGAGACCTGGGCGGCGCTGGCCGACGACCTCGGCTGGCTGCTGTTCCTGGTCGACAGGGCCGTGCTGGTGATCTTCGTGGTCGAGCTGGGGCTGCGGCTCTACGCGCACGGCTGGCGGTTCTTCCGCGACCCGTGGAGCGTGTTCGACTTCGTGATCGTCGCGATCGCCCTGCTGCCGGTGACCGGGGAGTTCGCCGTGCTGCGGGCGCTGCGGATCCTGCGGGCGCTGCGGCTGATCTCGGTGGTCCCGAGCATGCGCCGGGTGGTCGGCGGCCTGCTCGCCGCGCTGCCCGGCATGGCGTCCATCGCCGCGCTGCTGTCCCTGATCATCTACGTGGCCGCCGTGATCGGCACCAAGCTGTTCGGCGCGGCCGCCCCTGAGTACTTCGGCACCCTCGGCCACACCCTGTTCACCCTGTTCCAGACCATGACCGGGGAGGGCTGGCCGGACGTCGCCCGCGAGCTGATGGAGAAGGTGCCGCTGGCCTGGATCTTCTTCGTGATCTACATCCTGGTGTCGTCGTTCATGGTGCTGAACCTGTTCATCGCGGTGGTGGTCAGCGCCATGGAGGGCCAAGTGATGGCCGAGTCCCGCGCCGAGGAGGCCGCGCACGCCGCCGAGGAGCAGATCGCCAACCGCGAGATCCTGGCCGAACTCCGCGAACTCCGCGCCGAGGTCGCCGCCCTCCGGGGGGTGCCGGTTCGCGACCCGTGAGTGGTTAGCGTTGCTATGACAACGCTAACCACTCACGGGTTGTCCACGGCCGGGCTGGAGGCCTGGGCCCAGTAGCGGCGGGGGATGCGGCCGGCGAGGCGGGCGGCGCGGCCGGCCTCTACCGCGAGCTTCATGGCGTGCGCCATGCGTTCGGGGTCGCCGGCGCGGGTCACGGCGGTGGCCAGGAGCACGGCGTCGCAGCCGAGCTCCATGGCCTCGGCGGCCTCGGAGGCGGTGCCGATGCCGGCATCCAGGATCACCGGTACGCTGGCCGCCTGGACGATCATCTCGATGTTGTGCGGGTTGCGGATGCCCAGGCCGGTGCCGATGGGCGAGCCGAGGGGCATCACGGCCGCGCAGCCGGCCTGTTCCAGCTTGCGGGCCAGGACCGGGTCGTCGTTGGTGTAGGGCAGCACGGTGAAGCCGTCGGACACGAGCTGTTCGGCGGCGTCCAGCAGCTCGATCGGGTCCGGCAGCAGGGTGCGCTCGTCGGCGATCACCTCGAGCTTGACCAGGTCGGTGTCCAGCGCCTCGCGGGCCAGCCGGGCGGTCAGCACCGCGTCGGCGGCGGTGCGGCAGCCGGCGGTGTTGGGCAGCGTCTGGATGTCGAGCTGGCGGAGCAGGTCGAGCACGCCGGTGCCGGTGGCGGCGTCGATGCGGCGCATGGCCACGGTGGTCAGCGCGGTTCCGGACGCGACCAGCGCGCGCTCCAGCACCGCCAGGTTGTGTGCGCCCCCGGTACCCATGATCAGTCGTGATGCGATCTTGTGGCCGCCCACGACCAGGGGCTCGTCGTTCTCGGCGGTGCCCCAGGTGGTCTCGGTGGTTCCCAACTCAGCCTCCTTGCACGGCGGTCAGTACCTCGATGCGGGCCTCGGCGGCCAGCCGGCGCTCGGACCAGCCGGCCCTCGGCACCACCTCGCCGTCGACGGCGACGGCCACCCCGGCCGCGGGTGCGCCCATCGCGGCCAGCGCGTCGGCCACGGTGGCCGGCTCGGGCACGTCGTGCGGGTCACCGTTGATCCAGACTCGCATCGGTTACCTCCTGACGGTCGTCTCGGTGAGCAGCCTGGCCGGGTCGGCGGCCGCTACCGGTTGCGGTACCGGGTCGCCGGACAGCAGCGCGAGCACCGCGCCGGCGGTGAGCGGGGCGAGCAGCATGCCGTTGCGGTGATGCCCGGTGGCCACCATCACCCCTGGCGCTTTCGGGCCCAGCCAGCCCAGCAGCGGCAGGTTGTCCGGGCTGCCCGGCCGCAGCCCGGCCGCGGTCTCCACCAGCGCATACTCCGCGATGGCCGGGACCACCCGCTCGGCGTCGCGGAGCAGGTCGCGGACCCCGGCGACCATCGGCTCGGTGTCGAACCCGGCCTCGTACTGGGTCGCGCCGAGCACCAGCCCGCCGCCGTCGCGCGGCACCAGGTACACCGGCCGGCCGTCCACCACCGCGCGCACCGTGCGGCCCGGCGGGGGCAGCGCGCCACGGCGGTGTCGCAACCGCAGGATCTCGCCCTTGACCGGGCGGATGAGGCCGTCCAGCGCGGGGTGCAGGCTCGCGGAGTGCGCGCCGGCGGCGACCAGCACGGCGTCCGCTGCCAGCGTGCTCCCGTCGTCCAGCTCGACGGCCGGTCCGTCGGTCACTCGTGCCGCTCGACGCGTGACGAACCGCGCGCCGGCCTTCTCGCCGGCGGCCCGCAGCGCGGACAGCAGCGCGCGGTTGTCCACCGCGAGGTCGCCCGGCACGGACAGCCCGCCCCGCACGTCAGGGCCGATGGCCGGCTCCAGCGCGCGCAGCTCGCGGGCGGTCAGCCGGTCCACCTGGCGTCCGAGCCTGGCCAGGAAGCCGGCCACGTCGTCGAGCTCGGCCCGGTCCCCGGCGGCCGCGGCGACCACGACGGTCCCCTCGGTGCGCAGCCCGGCCGGGGCACCGGCGGCCTCGGTCAGCTCGGCGGCGAACTCGGGCCAGCCGCGCAGCGAGGCGCTGTCCAGCTCCAGCAGGGCCTCCTCGCCCGGCCACGCCTCGGTGACCGCCGCGAGCATCCCCCCGGCGACCCAGGACGCCCCGCTGGCCGGCGCCGGATCGACCACGTCGACCCCCCAGCCGGCCCGGGCGGCGCGCCACGCGCAGCTCATGCCGATCACGCCCGCGCCGACGATCGCGAGCCTGCCTGGACTTGGTGCTTGGTTTCCTGTCATCACTCCCGCTCCCTGCGCCGGCATGACCCGGATCAGGTTCGACGGTCGGGACCGCGACAGTCCCCTCTCAGCCCGCTGCGAGTCGGGCTCCCGTGCGTAACCACACCCCAGTTTACGCCCCGGCGCCCGCGCGGGTGCGGACATGAGATTTCCGGCACGGGGCGCTAGCGTCGAGCCCGTGCCCGACCTGGACCCCGAGAAGCTGCGCGCCCGGCTGGCCGACGCCAGGCTCTACCTGTGCACCGGCGCCCGCCGGGACACCCGTGACCTGGCCGAGTTCGCCGACGCGGCGCTGGCCGGTGGGGTGGACATCCTGCAGCTTCGGGACAAGTCGGACGCCGGCGCCCCGCTGGAGGCGCGCGAGGAGATCGCCGCCCTGGAGGTGCTCGCCGAGGCCTGCGCGCGGCACGGTGCGCTGCTCGCGGTGAACGACAGGGCCGACGTGGCGCTCGCCGTGGGCGCCGACGTGCTGCACCTCGGCCAGGACGACCTGCCGGTGTCGTGGGCGCGGCGGATCCTCGGCGACGGGCCGGTGATCGGCCGGTCCACGCACGCCGTCGACGAGGCGGCGGCCGCGGCCGTCGAGCCCGGCGTGGACTACTTCTGCGCCGGGCCGGTGTGGCCCACGCCGACCAAGCCCGGCCGCCCCGCGCCAGGGCTGGACCTGATCCGCACGGTGGCCGCGACGGGCACCGCCCGGCCGTGGTTCGCCATCGGCGGCATCGACAGGGACGCGCGGCTGGACGACGTGCTGGCGGCCGGGGCGCGCCGGGTCGTGGTCGTCCGCGCGATCACCGAGGCGCCCGACCCGACGGCCGCCGCCCGCGCGCTGGCCGACCGTCTCCGTCCGTAGCCCCGCGAGGTCAGCGGTCGGGTTGCTGGAGCAGGCCGCCGGAGCCCTGCTGGCCGAGCCCGGGCAGCAGCGGTTGTGAGCTCGGCTCGGTGCGCTGGGACCTGCTGGGCTTGGACGACTGCGAGGGGAGCAGGTCGTCCAGGTGCGAGCGGCGTTCCTCGCTGGGGTCGGTGGAACGGTCCGAGTCCCGGGAGTCGTCGGAGCGCCGCGAGCTGTGCGAGTCCCGCGAGTCGCCTGAGTCGTCCGAGTCGTCGTGTGAGCTCTCCGAGCTCGGCGTGGTCACGCTGGGCCGCTGCACCGGGTCCTGGCGGGGCGGCGGGGCCTTCGGTACGAGCACCCGCCCGACGCTGGTTCCGCTGGTGCCTCCGGAGATCGGCGAGCCCTTGGCCCACTCGACCCCGGTGACCAGCGCCAGGCCCACCGCGAAAATGATCACCGTGCCGGCGATCAGCAGCTTCACCGAGCGGCGCCTCGGCCGCTTCGGCGGGTCCATGTGGACGGTCTCGGCGTCGAACGGGTTGGACCCGGCGGCGCCGGCCGCCGCGGTGGACTTGGCCGAGCTGGTCGGGTCGTCAGGGCGGCCGGTGACCTGGCGCACCTTCGTCTTCACCGAGTCCCGGGTGCGCTCGATGGAACGCTGGTAGATCGTGGTGCTGACGGTGGTGGCCACGGATCCGAGCGCCGCGCCCGCGACCGTGCCGAACGCGCCGAAGTAGGAGCCGAGGACTGCGGACGTGGCGGCGGCCATGCCTCCGGCGAGCACCTTGCTCATCGTCAGCTCGGCCTTGCTCGTCGACTTGGCGGCGTCCTCGGCCGCCGGTGCGTTCGGATCGGGCGCCGTCGGCTTGAGCGGGGCGGGTCCGAACGGCACCGGCTGTGCCCGGTTCGCCGGCCAGGGCCGGGGCGCGGGGATGCCGCCGACCGGGACGCGGTTCGGCCCCGGTGGGGGTGGCATGACGGGGCGACCGAGCGGCCGGTTTGCCGAGGGGCTCGGGCGGTTGGAGGGCGGGTTCGGCCGGTTGGTCGGGGTGGGCGGGCGGTTGGACGCCGCGGCGGGCCGGTTGGGGCGAGCGGCCGGACGGTTGGCCTGCTGGCCCGGCCGGTTGGTGAACGCGGCGGCCCCGTTGGTCGGTGCGCCGGGCGGGGCCGGTCGGTTGGCGGGCGTGTCCGGCCGGGGCTTGGGCCGGCCCGAGGGCTGCCGTGGCGGCCGCCGTCCTGGCGGGATCTTGAGGGTCGGTTCCGCGCCGAGTTGGGGCATGAGCGCGGTGTGGTCCGCGTCCTCGGCCGCCGAGGCCGTGTCGTCTTCGGATTCGGCTTCCGGCTTGGGCTCGGGCTTGGGCTCGGGCTTCGCGGACGAGGACGTGTCGCTCTCGGGGTCCAGGTCGGGCGCGGCCGGCAGGGCGTCGTCCGGATCCGCCGAGGACGTCGTCTCGTCGTCGGGGTCCGCGCCGGGCGCTCCCGGTTGGTCCGGTTCCGACCGCTCGGGATCGCTGCCCGCCGTTGGCTCCGGAGCGTGCGAGGGCTCAGCCTTCGGTCCGGCGGCCGGCTCGGAAGCGGCTTCAGGCTCGGCTTCGGCGGTCGGTTCGGACTCGGCCTCAGGCTCGGACTCGGACTCGGACTCGGACTCGGCTTCGGGCTCGGGCTCGGCGTCCGGCTTGGGCTCGACTTCCGGCGCGGACTCGGCCGCTGACTCGGGGGCGGCGGCGGTCGCGGATTCGGGAGCCCGTTCCGGCCGGGCGCGGTCGTCCGAGCTCTCGGCCTGGGTGGGGATGTCCGTGTGCGGCCGGTCGGCCGCTGTCGGGTCGGCGGTCGGCGGGGTGTCCGTCATCGCCGTGGTACGCGGAGACCTCGCCTCGGCCCCGCTGGTGGATGGGACTTCTGAGCCGGGTTTGACGGTCATAGCTCCAGGTGCCGGTGGAGAGCGTAGGTAAGTACTCGGGGGTTGTCGCGCCTCGCCGGGCGAACCACCGACGATCACCTATCGTGAGCGTTCCCACCCGACCGTGCCCGAGGGTAGCGGATCCCGGGATGATCTTCCGGCAGGGCGGTGCGCATCACCGGCCAGGACAACGCGATGCAGGCCACCACCGGCACCCACGTCAGCGCGCGGGCGATTCCCAACGCAATGACCTGGTCAGCGCGGTAGAGCGGGATGAAAATGGCCAGCCGCACCAGGTACTGCGCCACCCACACCCAGCTCGCCCGGGAGTAGCCACGCATCAGGTCCGGATCCGCCCGCCACCTGGTGCGTTGACCGAGTACGAACCCGACGATCACCCCGAGTAGTGGCCAGCGGACGGCGATGGACGTCACCCAGAACAGCGCGCTGGCCACGTTCGAGGCGATCTGAATCAGGAAGAAGTCGGCCGCCCGGCCTGTGTAGATGACCACCAGTGACGCCGCGACCACGCCGAGCAGTCCGAGCACCACCGCCGCCGGGCGGCGCCCCCGCGCCAGCCGCACCACCGCGAGCACGACGCCGGCCGCGAACGCCGCTCCGGCGCCCCAGAGCACCCCGTCCGCCCACCCGGCCGCCCCGGCGATTCCCCAACCTGTGACAAATGCCACAGCAGGCACTCCCGCATCGAGCGCTCCCGTCCGACCGCCCAAGACGTCGGTCAGTGAGGGGCTCGAGACGTCCGGTTCGCGTGCCATGTCCCCACTCTGCCGTAGCAATTGCGACGCGCCGGAAGAAGATGTGGCGTCTGGGCGTCTTACGGGTAATCCTGGATGGATAGCCGCTGACCGGAGGGTGAATCGGTCCTGAACGAGGGGGAGGCTAGTGGTGCGGGCTGCGTGGACGAGCTACGTCGCGATCGGCGACAGCTTCACCGAGGGACTCGACGACCTGCGTGACGACGGCACACCGCGCGGCTGGGCCGACCGGGTGGCCGAACGCCTCGCCCAGAACGTACCGGACTTCCGGTACGCGAACCTCGCCGTGCGCGGCAAGCTGATCGACCAGATAGTCGCCGACCAGGTCCCGATCGCCGAGCAGCTCCGGCCGGACCTGATCACGTTCAGCGCCGGCGGCAACGACATCATCCGTCCGCGGTGCGACCCGGACTCGGTGGCCGAGCGGTGCGACGCCGCGCTGGCCAGGCTGGTCAGCACGGGCGCGGACGTGGTCATCTTCGCCGGCTTCGACACCCGCAAGGTGCCGGTGCTCAGCCGGCTGCGCGGCCGCATCGCCACCTTCAACGAGCTGCTGCGCGCCATCGCCGACAAGCACGGCTGCCGGATCGTGGACCTGTGGGCGATGGCGCCGCTGTCCGACCCGCGCTCCTGGGGCCGCGACCGGCTGCACCTCACCCCGGACGGACACCGCAGGGTGTCGCTGCGCACCCTGGAGGTGCTCGGCATCCCGGTCACCGAGGACTGGCGCGAGCCGCTGGCCGATCCGGTCCAGCACCCCTGGCTGCGCCGCCGCCAGGAGGACCTGGACTGGACGCGCAACTACCTGCTGCCGTTCCTGTCCAAGTGGGCGCGCGGACACCAGACCGGCGACGGCTTCCAGCCCAAACGTCCCGAGCTGATGCCCTACATCGCGGAGAACCCGCCCGGCGGGGCGGCGACCTCGCGCGCCGTGATCTAGCCCGGGGGCAGGCCGATCAGGTCGGCCACCCGGTCGGTGTGGAAGTCGCCGTCGCCGAAGGCCAGCGCCGTGCTCGTGGCGTGGCGGGTGTACAGGTGCAGGTCGTGCTCGGCGGTGAAGCCGATCGCGCCGTGCACCTGCTGGCCGAGCGCACACACCCGTTCGTACGCCTCGCTGGTCCACGCCTTGGCCAGCGCGACCGCCAGCCGTGCCTCGGCGTCGCCGGCCGGAGCGTTCGCCAGCCGCCAGATCGCCTCGTAGCCGATGAACCGCGCGCCCAGCACGTCGATCGCCATGTCCGCGCAGTGGTGCTGCACGGCCTGGAAACCGCCGATCGGGCGGCCGAACTGCTCGCGCGTCTTGGCGTACTCCACGGTCATGTCCAGCACCCGCTGGGCGCCGCCGATCATCTCCGCCGCCGTCGCCGCCGCGCCATACGCGGTGATCGACTCGGCTACCGCGCGCCCGTGGCCCACGCCGCCGATGACCCGGTCGTCGGCCACCGCCACGTCGGAGAACGACAGGTGCACCGGCCGGTCCGGGCCGATCGTGTCCAGCGGCCGGTGGGTGATGCCGGGCGAGCGCGCATCCACCAGGAACGCCGTCGTCTCCTCCGAGCCGGGGCCGGACGCCACCACCAGGACGTCCTCCGCCGAGCGCCCGAACGGCACGAACCGCGCGGTACCGGTGAGCAGGTACCCACCGCCGTCCGCGCCGACCGCCGTGACCGGCGAACCGTCGGTACCCCAACCGCCGTCCCGACCGGGCGGGGCGTAGCTCAGCACCCGCCCGCGCGCGACCTCGGCCAGCCAGTGCGCCCGCTGCCGGTCGGTGCCGTGCGCGGCGATCGGCTGCGCACAGCAGGCCACCGTGCCCAGGTACGGCCCCGGCACCAGCGCCGCGCCCATCTCCTCGATCAGCAGGCAGGCCTCCAGGAACCCCTCGCCGACCCCGCCGTGCTCCTCCGGGATCGCCATGCCCGGCCAGCCGAGCTCGACCATCTCCTTCCACAGCGCGCCGGAGTAGCCCGCCGGGTCGTCGGCCATCGAACGCATCCCGGCGCTCGCCGCCCGCGCTTGCAGCAGCTCGCGGGCGGTGCGCTGGATCAGCTCCTGGTCCTCGGTGAGCGTGAGGTCCATCGGTCAGCCGACCGGCTGTGTTGTGTTCGGAGGGATCTTGTCCGAGCGGACCCACACCCCCGGCCGTTCCTCCCAGAACAGCTGGACGAGCACCCCGCCGGCGTGCTTGGGGTGAATGAACGTGTGCTTCCACGCCGCCCCGTCCTTGACGCCCTCCTCGTCGTCGAAGGTCGGGATCTCGTGCGCGGCGCAGGCGGCCAGCGCGGTGTCCCAGTCCGCCACCTGGAAGGTGACGTGGTGCGCGGCCGGCCCGCTGCGGGCCAGGAACTTGTCCACGAACGAGTCCTCGCCGCGCCCGGTGATGACCTCCCAGCAGATCGACGACCCCGGGACGTTGAGCACCAGGTCCGCCATGTCCGGGATCTCGTCCTCGGCGGTTCGCCAGACCTGCACGAACCCGGCCAGCTCGGCGTACCAGCGGGCCAGCTCGTCGCGGTCGTGGAAGGCCTGGCAGATGTGGTCGATGCCGAGGATCCCCAGCGTCGGCCCTTCCACCGGACCCGGCGAGACCGCCCGCGCGTCCTCGTCGCCGAGCATGGCCAGGTTGCCGGGCCCGCGCAGCCGCCACAGCACGCCCGGCCCGTGCTCGGGCGGCGACAGCGACGCCTCCACCCAGTTGCCCGGCACCGAGTCCGTGACCTTCAGCCCGCGCGACTCCAGCTCGGCCACGGCCGCGTCCAGGTCGGGCACCTCGGCGCCGACGTGGTGCAGCCCGGCCCGGCCGCCGTGCTCGTCCAGCCACCCCTGCAGCGACCCGTCACCGGACGGCGCGATCACCACCCAGTACTGCCCGAACGCGCCGGGCACCTCCAGCCGCACGCCGCGCACGCCCGCCAGCGGGTTGTCCCACTCGTGCGTACGCCGAAACCCGAACACCCTTTCGAACAGCCCCACGTGCTTGTCCAGGTCCGGCGTGGCCACCGCGACGTGATCGATCCGGTAAATCCGGAGCACAACTCCTCCTTCGTCGCAGGTCAGAGGCCGTGAGTGGCTAGGGGTGCCATAGCACCCCTAGCCACTCACGGGTCGTGACCTGGGCATTTGCATCAGACCGGGTGCGGTTCGATCCAGTCGTAGCCGCCGGCCACCAGCTCCTTGACCAGGCGCAGGTTGTAGCGGTTCATGGCGGCGATGCGCTCGGCCAGGGCCGCCACGCGGTCGTCGAACTCCTCCGCGGTGAACACGTCGTTGACCAGGCCGAGCTGCAGCGCGCGGGCGGCGTCCAGGCGGATGCCGGTGAACAGCATCTCCTTGGCGCGGGCCAGGCCGATGCGCTGCGGCAGGCGCTTGACGCCGCCCCAGCCGGGGGCGTTGCCGCCGAACTCGGGCTGGTCGGGGTCGCCGTCCTCGGTCATCTTCGGGCGGTAGGGCGGGCGGGCGGACAGGGTGATCTCGACAAGGCCCATCTTGGCGTTCTCGTGCGCGACGATGAAGTCGGCGCCGAGCGCGAACTCCAGGCCGCCGCCCACCGCGTAGCCGTGCACGGCCGCGAACACCGGGATGGACAGCCGCTCCATCATGGCGAATGTCTTCTCGCCCAGGCGGCCCTGCTCGATGCGGTCGGCCTTGGTCAGCGACTCCGACCACTTGAGGTCCATGCCGGCGCAGAACGCCCGCTCGCCCGCGCCGCGCAGCACCGCCACGTTCACGTCGTGGTCGTCGTCGATCTCGGTGAACACCCGCCGCAGCGCGTGCATCATCTCCGGGGTCAGCGCGTTGAGCTTGTCCGGCCGGTTCAGCGTGATCCAGCAGACCCTGTCCTTGGTTTGGACGTCCAGGCCTTCGTACATCGGTCCTCCAGGGTCACGAACGGGGCAGTCCCAGGCCCCGGGTGGCTATCACGTTGCGTTGGATCTCGGCGGTCCCGCCGAGGAAGGTAGCGGCCACCGAGTCCAGCCGCTGGTGGGTGAAGCGGGCGTCCAGCGGGCCGCCGCGCCAGAGCTGGGCGTACGGGCCGAACACGCGCGCCGCGGTGCGGGCGAGTCGCTGGTGCAGCTCGGCGCTGAACAGCTGGTTCACCGACGCCTCGTAGCCGGGCACGGCGCCGGCCGCCTGCTGGGAGACGGTGTAGCGGGCGAGGTTGTAGAGCACCCGCATCTCGGTGTAGCGGCGGGCGAGGTCGCGGCGCGCGCCGTGGCCCCAGTCCGCCCTGCGGTACTCCTCGCCCTCGGGCGAGCCCAGGTACGAGGTGAGCCGGGCCAGCGCCTGCTCGTACTTGACGGTCGCGCCGATGCCCGCGCGCTCGAACGAGAGCGCGTCCATCGCCACGTACCAGCCGCGGTTCTCCTCGCCCACCCGGTTGGCCACCGGGATCCGCGCGTCTTCGAAGAACACCTCGGAGAACGGAGCGTCGCCCCGGATGTCCTGGATCGGCCGGACCGTCACGCCCAGGGTCGCGGTGTCGACCAGCAGGAACGTGATGCCCCGGTGGGGGCGCTCGGCGGTGGGGTCGGTGCGGACGAGCACGAACAGCCAGTCGGCGTGGTGGCCCAGCGAGGTCCACACCTTCTGGCCGTTCACCACGTATTCCTCGCCGTCACGAACAGCGCGGGTGCGCAGCGAGGCCAGGTCGGAGCCCGACTCGGTTTCGGAGAACCCCTGCGCCCAGGTCCGCTCGCCGCGCGCGATGGCCGGCAGGTGCTCGGACTTCTGGGCGTCCGTGCCGTGCGCGAGCAGCGTTGGCCCGAGCAGGAACGCGCCGATGCCGTTCACCGTGGGCACCCCGGCGCGCATCATCTCCTCGGAGAGGATGAACTCCTCCAGCGCGGACAGCCCGGCGCCGCCGTACTCCTCCGGCCAGCCCGGGGTGATCCACCCCCGGGAGGCCAGCGCGGACGCCCACGCCCGCGCGCCCTCCCGCCGCGCCGGGTCGTCGGACGAGCGGTCGACCGGCCAGTTGTAGCCGTAGACGTCCTCCGGCTCCAGGCTCTGCTCCGCGTCAGGGTCCGGCCGGTAGCTCGCGGGGAAGTTCTCCCCGATGAAGGAGCGCACCTCGGCGCGGAAGGCCGCCTGCTCCGGCGTGTCCGCCCAGTCCATCAGTCACCCACCACCGGTTGGTCGGTGGCCGGCCGCGAGGCGTACGCCTCCCGGTCCCAGGTGGCGGCGGTGATCCCGCTGTCCCCGGCGGCCCTCAGCTCGTACTTGGCGATCTTGTCCGTCGGCGTGCGCGGCAGCTCGTCGACGAACTCGAGGTACCGGGGCACCATGAAGCTCGGCAGCTTGAGCTTCAGGTGCGTGATCAGCTCCTCGTGGGAGACCTCGGCGCCGGGCCGGCACACCACTGCCAGCTTCACCTCTTCCTCCTCCAGCTCGGACGGAACCCCGATGGCCGCCGTCTCCAGCACGGCGGGGTGCAGGTTCGCCTCCGACTCGATGTCGAACGCGGAGATGTTCTCCCCGCGCCTGCGGATCGCGTCGGACATCCGGTCCAGGAAGTAGTAGTACCCGTCGTCGTCGCGCCAACCCCTGTCCCCGGTGTGGAACCACATGTTGCGGAAGGTGTGCGCCGTCGCGTCCGGCCGCCCGTAGTAGCCGGACGTGATCACCCACGGCTGCCTGGGCCGCACCACGATCTCGCCGGGCTCGCCCGGGCCGAGCAGCCTGTCGTGCTCGTCCACGATCCCGACCTCGAACCGCTCGGAGTTGGCCTGGCCGCACGAGCCGTGCCGCCACTCGCCGAACGGGCTCGCCGTCGGGATGCCCGCCTCGGTGCTGGTGTACGTCTCCACCGACCGCACCCCGAACCGCTCGTAGAGCGGCTCGTCCAGCGCGGACTTGCCCATGTAGAAGATCTCCATCGAGTGGTCGCGGTCGCGGTCGGTGGCCGGGCGGTTGAGCAGGATAGGGATCATGGCGAACACGCTCATGGTGACCTGCGCGTTGAAGTACCGCACGTCGTCCCAGAACCGCGAAGCGCTGAACCGTTCCACCACGGCGATCGAGCCGCCGCCGAGCAGCGCGGCCATCATGCCGTCCCACAGCCCGGCGGCGTGGAACAGCGGCAGCGGGCAGTAGATCTTCTTGCCCCACCTGTCGAGGAACTTCAGCGAGTCCTCCGCGCAGGTCAGGGCGAGCGCGTGCGGGACCATGGCGCCCTTGGAGGGCCCGGTGGTCCCGGACGTGTACATGATCGCCTGCAGGTCGGAGAAGCTGGCCTTGACCTCCGGCGCGGAGGCGCCGTGCACCATCAGGTCGGACAGCCGGGTGGCCGGGCGACCGAGCCCGTGCAGGGATATGCCCGGTGCCTCGTCGGTGCGCACGAACAGCCGGTTCAGCCCCGGCAGCGCGGACACGATCGGCGGCAGCCGGTCGGCGTAGCTCGCGTCGATCACCATGCTCGACACGTCCGCGGTGGCGATCACGTGGCGCAACAGCTCGCCCCGGTACGCCGTGTTCACCGGCACCGCCACCGCGCCCGCCCTGGCCAGTGCGAAGATCACGAAGACCATCTCGGGGCAGTTGGGCAGCATCACCGCGACGTGGTCGCCGGGGCGGACCCCGGCCGCGAGCAGCCCCTGTGCGATGCGGTTCGCGGCCAGGTCCACCTCGCCGTAGCTGAAACTTCCGCCTCGGAACTCGAGGAAGGTCTCCGTCCGGTGGGTCAGCGCCCGGCGAGCGAGTACCTCGCCGAGCACCAGGTCCTCCAGCGGCTGGTTGCCCGTCCCCGGTTCCGGCGGCGTCAGGACGCCTCCTTGGTCGCCCCGCCCTCGGTCGTCGGCTCAAGGTCGTCCACGGGGATCAGCGGGTAGACGCCGTTCTCGTCGTGCACCTCGCGCCCGGTCACCGGGGGGTTGAACACGCACACCGTGCGCATCTGCGTCTTCGGCCGCAGCTGGTGGTGCTCGTGCCCGTTGAGCAGGTACATCGAGCCGGGCCGCAGCTGGTAGGTGACGTCGTTGTCCTTGTCCAGCAGCTCGCCCTCGCCCTCCACGACGAAGACCGCCTCGATGTGGTTGGCGTACCAGAAGTCGTTCACCGACCCGGCGTCGAGCACCGTCTCGTGCAGCGAGAAGCCCACCCGGTCGCCGCCGAGCACGATGCGCTTGCTGCGCCAGTTCGGCGTGATGACGTCCCGGTCGGTACCGGTGATCTCGTCAAGGCTGCGAACGATCATCAGACCACACTCCTGACCGCGTCGGCGAAGATGTCCAGTCCGTCTGTCAGCTCGTCGTCGCTGATGGTCAGCGCCGGCATGATCTTGGCGACCTCGCTGTCCGGGCCGGAGGTCTCCAGCAGCAGCCCGCGCTCGAACGCGGCCGCCGCGGCCCGGTCGGCTAGCTCGGCCTTGCCGAAGCCAAGGCCCCTGGCCAGGCCGCGACCCTTGACCTGCAGGTCCGCCCCTGGCAGCGACTCCACCAGCTCGGTCAGGCTGGCCTCCACGGTGTCGCCCTTGGCCAGCGTGCTCTTCTCCAGCCGCTCGTCGGCCCAGTACTCGCGCAGCGCGGCGGTGGCCGTCACGAACGCCGGGTTGTAACCGCGGAACGTGCCGTTGTGCTCGCCCGGCGACCAGACGTCCAGCTCGGGCTTGACCAGCGTCAGGCCCATCGGCGAGCCGTAGCCGCTGATCGACTTGGACAGGCACACGATGTCCGGCTGGATGCCGGCGATCTCGAAGCTGAAGAACGGCCCGGTGCGCCCGCAGCCCATCTGCACGTCGTCAACGATAAGCAGGATGTCGTGCCGGCGACAGAGCTCGGCCAGCCCGCGCAGCCACTCCGCCCGCGCCGGGTTGATGCCGCCCTCGCCCTGGACGGTCTCCACGATCACGGCGGCCGGCTCGTTCAGGCTGGAGCCGGCGTCCTCGAGCACCTTCTCGAACCACAGGAAGTCCGGCACCTGGCCGTCGAAGTAGTTGTCGTAGGGCATCGGGGTGGCGTGCACCAGCGGGATGCCGGCGCCGCCGCGCTTCATCGAGTTCCCGGTCACCGACAGCGAGCCCAGCGTCATGCCGTGGAACGCGTTGGTGAAGTTGATCATCGCTTCCTTGCCGGTCACCTTGCGGGCCAGCTTGAGCGCGGCCTCCACGGCGGTGGTGCCGGTCGGGCCGGGGAACTGGACCTTGTAGTCCAGCTTCCTGGGCTTGAGCACCAGCTCGGAGAACGTCTCCAGGAACTCCCGCTTCGCGACGGTGTGCATGTCCAGCGCGTGCGTCACGCCGTCACGCTGCAGGTAGTCGATCAGCGCGCCCTTGAGGGCGGGGTTGTTGTGCCCGTAGTTCAGTGCGCCCGCGCCGGCGAAGAAGTCCAGGTAGGTCTTGCCGTCGACGTCCGTCATCCGCGACCCGACGGCGGTGTCGAACATGACCGGCCAGCCTCGGCAGTAGCTGCGGACCTCGGACTCGAGCGCGGCGAACGTGCTCAACGGGTCGCTGGCAGGCTCGGCCTGCGACGCGACGGTCGGTGCGTCGGGGGTCGTCTTGGTGATCGTCACGGAGGCGCTCCTCAGGCTCGCCGGGCAGGGACACTTGCGATCGGGCTGTACAAACGCTTCACGTCCTCTCGGGCAGGACGTTCGCTCGTGGTCCCGCCCGCTCTGACGGACCCACGCCATCGCCGTCGGGCGAGATGGGTCCGATGCGGTACTTGTGCTCCGGTTCGTGGTCGCCACCGAGCAGGTCGGCGCCGAACAGCTCGTCGGTCCTGACCCGCGCGCCCCGGCGCTTCGCGAACGCCCGGAACAGCGCGATCGACGCGGTGTTGTCCGGGGTGATCGTGGTCTCCAGGTGGTCGACGCCGTCGACCTGGTCGAACAGTGCGTCCAGCATCCGTCCGGCCAGGCCCTGGCCGCGCGCGTCGGAGTGCACGGCGACCTGCCAGACCAGCAGCGTGCGCGGCTCCTCCGGCCGCCGGTACCCGGTGATGAAGCCGAGCACCCGCCGGCCGAGCCGCGCCACGGTGGAGGTCTCGGCGAAGTCGCGGCACCACAGCAGGTACGCGTACTTCGAGTTGACGTCCAGCACTTTGGACTCGCTGGCCAGCCGCCAACACTCGACTCCGTCGTCGATCGAGGGCCGCTCAATGTGAATTGTCTGGTCAGGGGACATGGCGTACGGGACGGTTAAGTCACCAACTTTCATGATCCTCTTAAAGTAACAGGATGTGCGCCTGAATGCACTCCCACGGGCCTCCGACCAGCCAAAACGACTAAGTTCTGTGAAAAGTGCGATAAGGACGTTTAGCTCAAGGCGCACATGGGTACCGCGAGGGAGAAGGTCACTCACCACCAAATTTGCACGTCGGCGGGCGGTCGCTGACGCGTGCGTATCTGGTGTGCCCTCCATGGGGTGCTGACGCGGTCTTGTGAGATTACACTCAGTGATCGACCTCACGGCCGTTCGTGTGGCGAGGTGCTACCTCGTTTGGACTAGCCGGTGACGCGGAGCATCGTGCGGCTCCTTGTCCGCCCGTCTCCGTCCGTCCGAGGACGCCGTCGGTCCCGAGGTCGTGCGCTCGGGAGATCGGCTCAGGCGGGTGCGCGCGCCCGGCGGCGCGGGTGTGCGCGCGGGCCCGGCTTCGGTCCCGCGCTCCGAGAGCGCTGGCCTCTCTCACGGTTACCCCGCGACGGCGACGTACCCCCGAGACGGTGAAGATCACGCGCTGGCACATTCGACTCGGGCGAGAATAAGGACATAAATGCGTATCGCCGGATAATTACCGAACCCGAACATTCGGCTGACGCGGCCCTGACAGCCGCCGTCCAGACTGACCGGTGTGACCTCAGGCGTGACGTCCGTGCTGGTCGCGGGCGGTCGCGGAAGGTGGAACGGCGACCTGACTAGGAAGTGTGATGTCCCTGACCAGTATTTCTCGCTCTCAGCCGGCCCGGTTCGGCGCGCTCGTTCTGATAGCGGCCGGGCTCACTGCCGGGTGCTCGGGAACGGATTCGGCGCCGCCGCCCCCGTTGACGGCTCCCGGCCCCGCCACACCGGCCGCGCACGGCGTGACCGGCCAGATCAGCGCGATCAACGGCGGCACCTGGACGGTCCACTCCGCGAAGGGCAAGGACGTCACGGTGACCATTACTCCGCAAACCCAGTTCGGCACCAAGAAGGCCCCGGCCACCGCCGACAAATTCACCGTCGGCCAGACCGTGCGGGTCACCGGCCAACGCGACCGCGACGCCATTTCCGCCGCCCGAATCGCCGAGGCCGCGCCCAAGCCGTCGACCAGCCCGAGCCCGCCCCCGCCCAATGGCTGACCATTCCCGCTATGCCGTCAACCGGCCCAACCGAGCACCAGCGGGTCATGGCGGCGGGCCAGCTCGACCAGGCCGGCGCGCGTTCTCGGCGACACCGGGGCGAACGGAGCCCGGGTCCGCTCCGAGCGGATGATCCCGCCCTCGGCCATCAGGATCTTCTGCGCGCGCAGCCCGCACTGCCGGTTCTCGTAATGGATCAGCGGCAGCAGCCGCTCCCAGTCGGCCGTCGCGCCGGCGCGCTCGCCCGCGAGGTAGCGCCGGACGATCCGCCCGAGCCGGTCGGGCACCATCGAGCTGCACATGGTGCCGGTGGCGCCGGCGTCGAGGTCCGGGATCAACGTGACCGACTCCTCCCCGTCGAACGGCCCGACCAGCCGCCCGCCGAGCCTCTCGACCAGCGCGTGCAGCTTGTCCGCCGCCCCCGGGACCTCGATCTTGGCGTACCGGACCGACGGCACCCGGTCGACCAGCTCCACGAGGAGGTCCGTCGGCAGCGGCGTGCTCGACATCGGCGCGTCCTGCACCATGATCGGGATGTCGATCGCCTCGGCGACCCGCGCGAAGTAGTCGACGACGCCCGGCGCCGCCACACCGAGCGTGGCACCGAAGAACGGCGGCATCAGCATCACCATGTCCGCGCCCATGTCCTGCGCCGCGCGGCTGCGCTCGGCGGCGACCCGCGCGCTGTAATGACTGGTCGTCACGATCACGGGCACCCGCCCCTGGACGCGCTCCAGGATCACCCCGGCGACCTCGTCCCGCTCGCCGTCGGTCAGCGCGAACTGCTCGGAGTAGTTGGCCAGCACGCACACCCCGTCGACCTCGCAGTCGATCAAGAAGTCCACGACCCGCCGAAGCCCCGCCATGTCGAGGTCCTCGTTGTCCTGGAAGATCGTCGGCACCACCGGGACAACCCCGGTCAAAGCGGACGTTCGCGCCACAACCCCTCCCCAGTCCGACCCGCACCCGGCACCTTTCCACGGAAAGCCGGCCCGGGACGGCTACTTGGTAGAACCCGACGGCGCAACCACCAACCGACGTTCACTCAACGTCACCACTAAGCCGACAAACGCTCTTCACTGCCAACACATCCGACCCATCGGCCACTCACACCCGGCCGGTGCCATCGCGGCACCTGGAAGACTGTGGTCCCGTGCGTGGGCGCCTGGCCTACAAACTCCTCGGCTGCTTAGACCCTGCGCTTGACTACTGGATGTGATCGGATCTCCTCGGCATATTGACCCGTTTAGGCGGGTGTGAAGGGTGGATCATGCTGGTATATCTTCCGGCATGATTCCGCATCCTTCGCCCGAAGATGTCAAGGCCGAGTTGGGTGACAAGGTTCTCGACGCAGTGAGTCTCGGCGTCGCGCACGCGAAGGAGCAGTTCGGAATCTACCAGCAGCAACACCCGGACTGGCTGGCGAGCAACACGAAGCGGACGGTGGCCAGTCTGATCCACGACTGGATGTGGGCCGCTGTCGCCAAGGCGTTGGACGAGGCGCCGCATGTGGTAATCATCGACAGGGACCCGGTGCGCGAGCTGGCGATCCGTGTGGAGTCCGAGCACCGGCTGTCCTACCTGCTGCGCCTCAAGCGGCACCACCTGGACGGATCGACCAGCAGCTATCAGACCCAGACAGTGATCGATTTTGAGTTGCAGGGTCCGAACCAGACATTCCCTGGCTACGGAGAAGTGCGTTTAGAAGCCGGGTACGAGTGGGACGCCGACACGCGCGCCATGGGTGGGCCACTGATCACGCTACGTGATGGCCGGGACAATGTGCTGTGGACCCTGCCACTCACCCCGCACACAGGTATTGGCGGCGGTACGGTCACTCAGCCCACCACTCCCGGACCGGTCCTTCCGAGTATCAGTTTGCAGAGTGAGGATGAGGCACGCGACGAGAACGGTACGGGGTCGGATCAGTCATGACAGCAGCGGCGGGGACGGCGGTCGGCGAGGTGCTGATCACGTTGCGGCTTGCGCGTGGCTACACCCAGGAAGATCTCGCCAGCCTGCTCGGCGTGAGCCAGCCGACGATCAACCGCTACGAGCACGACGAGCGAGAACCCGACGAGGAGATGCTCGAGCGGATCGCCGAGGTTCTCGGCGTCACCCCTGAGTTTCTGCGTCACGCCGGCAGGCTGCGCGGGGCGACGGCGGTCGACGCGCACATGCGTCGGCGGGCATCGGCCAAGGCCACGGTATGGCGACGTCAGGAAGCCCGGCTCAACGAGTACCGGATGCACGTCAGCGCGCTGTTCGAACAGGTCTCCCTGCACGCCGAGCAGATCATCGCGACGTTCGACCCGTTCGACACCGATCCGCGCGACGCCGCGCGCCTGGCTCGCATGCAATGGCGCATGCCCGTCGGGCCGGTGAACAACCTCACAGGCTGGGTCGAGGCGGCCGGTTGTGTGGTCATCGTCGAGGACTTCGGCACGCCGAGGGTCGACGGGCTGTCCCAGTGGATCGGTGACCACCCCGTGATGCTGCTCAACGCACGCCAGCCGGTCGACCGGTTGCGGTGGACCCTCGCTCACGAGCTGGCTCACCTGTGTCTGCACTCGGAGTTCGTAGGCGATGCCCCCGAACAGGAGGCCAATGCATTCGCCGCCGAGTTCCTCATGCCCGCCGAGGTAATCCGCCCGCAGCTACGGAACCTGGACCCGGGCCGGCTCGCCGACCTCAAACGCCAGTGGGGCGTGTCCATGCAAGCTCTGGTCGAACGCGCCCACCAGCTCAAAACCATCACCGCCGAGCAGCGCAGCGCCCTGTACAAGAAGTTCAGCCGGCTCGGCTGGCGCACCCGCGAACCCATCAGCGACGAACTGCGCGCCGAACAACCCGAACTCACCACCGTTATCGCCGAAGCACTGCGCGACAAGGGCTTTTCCGCCGAGGATGTCGCGCGTGTCGCCGGCTACGCCAGCCCGCAGCACAACACCATGCTTACCATCCCCGGCAAACACCTACGCGCGGTGTAAGTACCGAGTCCCGGCCCGGGCCGCGCTGGGCCGTCGTCACATCGGGGGTCACTGCGGTCTTCTGGCCAGTTCGCTGCGCGGCCGGCTCCGACCCGCCGCGCAGCGAACGGAACAGGACTGAGACGGCAACTGAGACGGAGCCGTTGCCGCCCTGATCTCGCCGGCAACGTCTGCGTTGGTCAGGCGTGGAGCCGGTGGTCGGGGTCGAACCGACGACCTACCGCTTACAAGATCGAACGAGCGGTACGGTCACCTGACCTGCGGAAACAAGCACGACCTCTCGACCCAAATCCGAGTGTTGAGAGGTCATCGTGTCGATCATCGAGGACTGGGTTTGCCACCTCCAGGCGGCCGGCAAGGCCCGGAGAACTGTCGAGGTCTACCAGCAGGCGGCCGAGTCGTGGACCGACTACCTAGACGGTGGCGACCCGACCGAGGCGGGTCGTAAGGAGCTGGAGGCGTGGGTTGCCGCCCTAGCTTCCCGACCGAACCGGCGCCGGCCTGGGCGGAAGCTCAGCCAGGCGTACGTGTCGCAGCACTACCGGGCCGTGCAGCAGCTCTACCGGTGGCTGCACGAGGTCGAGAAGGAGATCGACGAGAACCCGTTCGCCAGGATGAGCGCGCCGCAGGTCGCCGAGAAGCCGGTCGACGTACTGACAGAAGATCAGCTCAAGGCACTTCTGTCCGTATGCGAAGGCACGGACTTCTACCAGCGGCGGGACATGGCGATGATCCGCCTGTTCATCGATACCGGTGCCAGGCGTGCGGAGATCGCCAAGCTCCGACTGGAGGATGTTGATCTAAAGCTCCAGACAGTTCGCGTGGTCGGCAAGGGCGGCAGGGTCCGGATCATCCCGTTCGGGACCAAGACGGCGGAAGCCCTACGTCGCTACCTCAGGAAGCGAGCCAGGGACCCGCACGCCGAATCTCCGAAGCTGTGGCTAGGCAAGGTCGGCCCGCTACAGCCTGACTCGGTTCGCCTGATGCTCAAGCGGAGGGCGAAGGAAGCGGGCGTCCCGAACGTCCACCCGCACAAGTTCCGGCACACCTTCGCCCACCGCTGGCTCGCGGACGGCAACGGGGAGATTGATCTCATGCGGCTCTGCGGGTGGAAGAGTCGGCGGATGCTGGAAATCTACGGCGCATCAGCAGCCGATGAACGAGCGCGGGCAGCCCACCGAAGGGCAGCGCTCGGGGACCGGCTGTAGTTGGACTCAAGAGGCCCCCTCTCCGGACCGGAGAGGGGGCCTCTTCGTGTTCGTACAAGCCGGTCGTGCCGATGTCGGCTCGTCGAGCCACCGGCTTGCACTAGGCGGGGAGCGGCCAGCGGTGAGGGCTCTCGGGGCTGTCGAGCCAGACCTGTTGGTCGTCGGCGGTCACGGTGAGGCCGAACCGTTCGCGTGCGGGTGCTCCGAGGTCCTGCCACGTCGCGTGTGTCCGCTCGATGTCGTCCCAGACCTGGCGTTGTCCGGTTTGGGTGAGCTGCCCGTCGGGAGTGATGTGGGCGTGCGAGCCGTCCGGGGCGATCAGGGTCAGGTCGTACAGGTTGCCGTCGCGGAACGCGGGTACGAGGTCGAGGTGGGTGAAGCTGAGGACGAACCGGAAGTTCGCGTCGTAGTAGACGCTGCTCGGTAGGTCGGTGGTCCGTTCCGGCCATGTCGGCTGCTCGGCCAACGGGGCCGGTGGGCTGATCTGTGGGGCCGGGGTGGGCTCGCGGTGGCGGATGAAGTACCCCGCTCCGATGAACCGTCCCTGTGCGGTGCGGGGGCCGGTGACGGTGAGCTGTGCCAGCCCGTTGCAGACCGGCGCCACGATGGTGCCGCCGGTTCGGGTCTGCTCGATCCAGGCCGGCGGGACGCGGGTCACGCCGAAGGTGACGATGCACCGGTCGTAAGGAGCGTTTCGCGCGTACCCGTGGTTGCCGTCTGCGGTGATGATCGTGGGCTGGTAGCCGCAGCGGTACAGCCGTTCCCACGCGGCGGCGGTGAGGTCCGGGTCCACGTCAATGCTCGTGACATTGGCCGAACCGAGGCGTTCGCACAGCAGCGCGGCTGTGTAGCCGGTGCCGGTGGCGACCTGGAGCACCCGGTCACCGTCCTCGACGTTGAGCGCTTCGAGCATGGTGGCGACCAGGCTGGGCATGGTGCCGGATGAGCTGGGCGCGCCGTGTTGGCGTTGGGTGATCAGGGTCGTGTCCGAGTACACCGCCTGTAGCCAGGCATCGCGGCTGGTCTCCCCGGCGATGTGGGTGCCGCCCTCGTAGTACTCGGGTACGAGCGCGTGTCGGGGGACTTCGAGGAACACCGCCGTCCATTGCTCGTCGGTGAGCGAGCCGTCCTTGACCAACGCGTCAACCATGCGGGTACGGAGGTCGCGCGTCTGCTCGGTGTCGACGCTGACGCTGCGTGCGTTGTTGGTGGCCGGCGGGTTGGTCATGACAGGTCGCCCTTCAGAGCATCCGCGAGAGCGCGGGAGATGGGTTGTCCGGTGTGGTTCTCAATCCAGCCCCATTGACCGTTGGGGTTGATTTCGATGAACTGATGGGTCTCGTCTGCCTGGTCGGTGACCACGAAGTCCAGGGCACCGAATACGAGGCCGAGCGAGGCCATCAGGCGGTGGATTCCGGCGGCCACGCTGTCAGGCAGTTCGTATGGCTGGTATGTGATCTTGCGGTGGCTGCGGCGCCAGTCCAGCTCACCCAGGTTATCGATTCGCGCGGCGTAGACCTGTCCGTCAACGACGGTGGCGCGGACATCGAACCGCTTCTTGAGCTGGGCTTGGAAAAGGTGCGCGGTGGCCGCGATCGTGGGATCGCGGTAGCGCTGCGGGGGCACGGTGTTGGTGTATACCACTCCCGACAGGTGGCCGGCCTCGGTTCGGGGCATCCGGGCGTAAAGCGTCTTGGTGATGATCCCGTCCGGGTGACGGACGGCGAATTCCGCCACGGCATCGGGATCGTTGGTGACAAGTGTGTCCGGGATGCTCAGGCCGGCGTTCACGGCGTGAGCGAGTTGGCGCGGCTTGTATTCGGCTCGATGCACAGCGGTCGGGGCGTTGATCCACCGAGCGGGCAGCGATTCGAGGACACCCCAGAACCCGAACCGGGCTTGGCCCTCGCACCACTCGATCATGTCCAGGGGGATCGCCGTGTCGAACTCGAACCGCCCCGGCCGCCGGTAGTACACCGCCTCCACCGTGTCGAGCTGCACGCCGTCGAGTCGAGCGCTCCACGGTCCGCCTGCCCCGATCTCGCCAGTCAGCCTGACGACCGTGGGAAACTGTGCCGCGTCTAGACGCAGGAACGGAACCCCGTCGGCTTCCAGGTGGGTCAGCACCATGTCGGCCGTGGGGTCCACGGGCGCCGTGACGACCAGCACCCGCGGACCGTGACGACACGTCATCGCTAGTCGTAGAACGGGTCAGTATCGACCGCGATCGGATCTTTCCCGTCGGTCTCCGTAGGCTCGGACTTCTGCATCCGCTCCTCTGCTGTCAATTCCGACAACGGCCGACCGTTGAACATCGCCATCTGCCGCTGCTGGTCATACACCGCCGTCCGCAGAGCCTCGGACACCTGGGCATCAGCGGGCACCGGATCACGGAACGTCAGCCCGAACGGCTCAAGTGCGGCATCGATACTCATCTACTCTCCTCCTTATCGGACATCACTACCGGGATAACCTCAACGCGGCTAGTTTCGCTTGAGCATCGCCCAAACCATCTCGCAAGAACCGAGAAGCCATTGCTTGCACGACCACAGCCGAATCTTCAACACGCTCAGCGGCTTCATCCGTCACGTCCCCTCTAAAGCACCTTCGCGCGAACCACGGGGTGACAATTGCCTGCCGAGCAAAGACCAACCTCTCGCCACGGCTGCGGCTGGTAGGGACCATGGCGGGGGATCCATCCGCTCTTGGTCCGGATGATTCGGTTCATGTACGGGTGCTCGCCGTAGCGGACCACGGCGCGAACGTCTGGACCGGGTTCAGGGTCGGCTTGGGGCCACCACCACTCGCCGTCGCCGGGCGGTTTCGGGCTGATACCGCACGTGCACTCCTCCGGCTCAGCCATGGGCGACCGGTCCGCGCTGCCGGGCTCGACGCAGCGCGCGAGCGCTGCGCCACCTGGTCACGTAGTAGCTCAGGAAGTCCCAGACCGAGGGGTAGTCACCAGCTCTCTTCGAGCGCATGCCGACAGTCCACCGCTGGTGATCACCGGAAGGAGTGCCCGTAGTGTGGGCCATAATGTGGGCCAGAGGCACACAGAGGGGCCAACGGATGTGAGCAGCTTCGGAGTCAAGATCTCGGCGGCGCGTCGGCGCCGTGGCTGGTCGCAAGCACGCCTCGCAAGCGCGCTCATCGAAGAGTCCGGGCGCACGACGTTGGATCGGCACTACGTGTCCCGTTGGGAGCGGGGGGATCGGACCCCCGGCAACTACTGGCTGCCCTACCTGGCACAGGTACTCCGTCTCGATCTCGCCGAGTTGGAGCAAGCCAAGGCACAGGTAGTCGAGGAGCCTGGGCAGACCTCAACACTACTGGTCGATAAACTCCCGGACTATTCAATAGATCAGATTGAGGAGATTTCCGAGCACCTGAGCGAACAGTGGCATTGGCTTGTCAGGACTGACAACCTCTTGGGTCCACGATTCGCCCTTAACGGTGTGGTCAATCAGATAAACACGATTGAGGCATTACTGGCCACAGACCTTCGATCATTGCGGAACCGCGTTGTCCGGCTTGGTTCCCAATACGCAGAGTCCGCCGCTTGGCTGTATGAAGACTCTAGTGAACTGTCTCGCGCCCGCTACTGGACCAGTCGCTCTCTAGAGTGGGCCTATGAGGCTGATGACCTCAAAATGCAGTCGTGGACCCTCTTTCGCCGCAGTCAGTTGGCCAGCCAGGTTAACGATGCGGTTCAAGCAATTAGTCTTGCCCAGACTGCTCGTCGGGCTGAGGTTCGACTGCCGTCGCCCATGCGAGCCGCCATACGTGTGCAAGAGGCTCGCGGACATGCGGCCTACGGCGACGAAAGAGCCGCACAGCGACTCCTAGAGGAAGCTCATGCATGGGCCACGGACGACACGGCGGGAGATGCACGCGGAGGGCATGGGTCATTCTGCACAGAAAGCTACATCGAGATAAATAGGGCTGCCAGCATGGTGAGTCTCGGACAGCCTAAACGGGCTATCTCTGTTTATGATCAAGCCTTGCCGGGATTGCCGGCGGTTTATCAACGTGACCGAGCTGCGGCCCTAAGCGGCATGGCTGCGGCCTACGCTGCCGCAGACCAGCCCGCTGAGGCAGCAAGCTTGGCTACTCAATCGCTCCGGGCAGCGCAGGCGGCCGGTTCGGCGAGAATTACCGACGAGATACATCGACTAGCCATTTCTCTTCGATCACACAAGAAGAATCAGTCTGTGCGTTCCCTCTTGGAAGAACTAGCTGACCGTAGGTTGGCTCGTGCCTAGCTCGACAGTAATCATAGACGCCATGCGTCGAGCAATTCTCCTGTCAGCTCACGGTATCGGAAGCACGAGCCCCAATCCACCCGTTGGCTGCGTTATTCTCGACGCCGAAGGCGCTATTGTTGGCGAGGGCTATCACGAACGCAAAGGAGAGTCACACGCTGAAGTGCATGCCCTCCGTGCCGCAGGTAACCGCGCGCGTGGCGGTAGTGCTGTAGTCACGCTCGAACCTTGCAATCATGTAGGCCGCACCCCGGCGTGCCACCAAGCGATCATAGACGCTAAGATCACCAATGTAATAGTGGCTCTTAAAGATCCCACCTCGCGCGGCAATGGCGGAGTGGCGTTGTTGCGCCGAGCAGGTATCAATGTGGACGTTGGCGTACTCGCAGGTGAGGCCCGTCTGGTCATTGGACCATGGCTTGATGCACTCGAAGACCGCCGACCATTCATCACGCTGGCTTACCAAGTGTCGACTAACGACATCTGGCCCATCGATGAAAAATTCATCGACGAACGCCGCTACCAGTTCGACGCGATCTTAAATTTGGCAGAATCTTCTCTGGAAGAGGGGAGAACAGGTGCCCATCCGCCCGACGTGATGCGCCTGCCTGTCTTGCAGTCGCCGTACGATCCCAATCCCACCCTGGAAACGCTGTACGCCAGCGGAGTGCGCTCGCTGCTGCTCCTCGGTCCTCCAGACCTCGTTGAGCCATTCCTAGCTGGCCAGGCGGTCGATCGAATCGAGGTTCACAGCACACTCGCTACTGGTTCATCGGGGCAGGTGGCAAACTGGGCTTGTCTTCCGACCGGCTATCGGTGGACTTCGTTCACGCGAACCTCCACAGGCGTATTAGGTCATGCGGTCCGAAATAGCGCTAACGCTATGTCCGGCGGCGCTCCATAGTTCGTCGGCTAAGGCAAACCACGCCGGCATGTCGGTGCCTAGCGCCTGCATCAGCTCCAGCACGTCAGGACATGGCTCGTTCCGGCCGCGCTTCTCCCGCGTCCACTCGGCAAGCTCACGCGCATACCTGCGGAACGCGGAGTATGCCTCGAACCGGTCGGTGATGTTGTACGCGGTTGGGTTGCGGAGATGGTCCGGCAGATCGGCCGGGACCATCCCCGTGCCGTCCGCCTGGCCATCTCGTCTACGCGCCACGGTCCAGCCCTCGCGCTCTGGCGTGGCGGATGTTCGCTATCCGCCGCATCTCCGTCGACCGGTCTACCGCCTTCTGAGCTTCCTTCTCGGCCTCGTCCGGGAGCTTCAAGAACCGCATCATGGACGTGAACGCCGACCGGTGCTGTCGAAGCTCTTGGATCATCCCGTTAATCACGAGCTGGCCCTGACTCCCACGAACCATGGTCGGCGCCTCGGCCAACTCGGCTTCCAGACGGGCGATCAGGTCCAGCTCCCGCGCTGCCTGCTCTAACACCCGATGCTCATCGGGCCTTAGCTCGTACAGCTCGGTGATCTCTTTCCAGAACGACCGACCGGCCGAACCTAGTCCGGCCGGGGCACGTTTACTTTTCATTACTGATCCAATCGGCCACCGAGGGCCAAATCACAAGGTCAACCGCACGCAGGACCAGGCTGCCGCATTACGGCCCGATCTTTAAGGCCCCCAAGGGGGTGCCTCCCTGGGGGCCGATCACCATTTGCGGTTGTGTCGTCAATCTAATGCACAGATCCGCGATGGTCAAGCGGCCAATGCACACTATCTCAATGCAGTGCCACAGCAGCGCACCATCTGTCCGTAGCAGGTCTACACGCAAGCCGTAGTAGTGCACACCGCTGCTATGTCAGGCCGCTAAGTGCTAGCGGTCAAACGGGGTCGGCTCCTCGTGCTCCCCGAGGAACAAATCTCGAACGACCTCACAGGTCACCGTAGACCGCTGCCGAGAGTCGGCCACCATATCCTCTATAGCTATTGCGATGTCCGACTCTGTCGACTTAGAACGCGACTCGGCCTCTCCGTTTTCAAGCTGACCGATCACGTACTGATGCAGATCCATTGGTGCTCCTTAGTTGACTAGTGCGGATTCCATGAGCGTGATCCGGGCCTCTCGGGCCTCGGACGGGTGGTCACGAAGCTTGAGCGGAATGTTCTTGAACGGCAGTGCGGCGAACGGCATGACCGGCTTGTAAGCCTCGGCTTGGTCGATTAGCCCGGTCTCGCCGATCATCTGTCCGGCTCGCTGTGCCTGGCCGTCGTTCTGAGGCGTGCCGAGGAGGTAGACCTCTTCCACGTAGTCCGGTAGGCCCTCGGGCAACGGCGGGTGCCTCTCATCCAGGTGACCGAGGATCGTCCCGAGCATCCGGTACGGGCGGTAGATCGCGTGCAACTCTGCCGCTAACGGCTGGCTGTCCTGGATGGCTTGGTGCTCCTCCGGCGAGTACGCGAAGGGGCCTAATGGGAGGTGCCGGGGAAGCCACGGGGCAGACTCGGGTCCGGTAGCGGCCGGCGGGTGAGCACTCATACGGCCAGGCATCCGATGCCTACGGCTAGACCGTGCCCCCGCTGGGCGTGAGGAGGACGAGACCGCTGATGGGGTGACGTGCCCGCTCGTGTGGCGTGAGCACTGATCCATTAGGCCGCTGGTGTTCCTCTTCCACGCTGCCAGGGACAGGTTGGGAGAGCGCCTGGAGGATATGTGCTGTTCGTGGGGGATGACTGGGCTGAAGATCATCATGATGTCGAGCTTCAGGACGCGACCGGGCGCCGTGTGGCGCGGGCTCGCCTGCCGGAGGGCATCGCTGGTGTTGCCCGGCTACATGAGCTGATCGGTGAGCATCTGGCTGAGGATGGCGAGCCGGAGCAGGTGGCGCTCGGGATCGAGACCGATCGCGGTCCCTGGGTGGCCGCGTTGATCGCGGCCGGATACACGGTCTACGCGGTCAACCCGCGCCAGGTGGCGCGGTATCGGGAGCGGCACGGCACCTCGGGCGCGAAGAGCGATGCCGGGGACGCGCACACGCTGGCCGACATGGCGCGCACCGACCGCCACCAGCTACGCCCGGTCGCCGGTGACAGTGCGCGGGCACAGGCGGTGAAGGTAGTGGCGCGGGCGCATCAGACGCTGATCTGGGACCGGCACCGGCACATGTTGCGGCTGCGTAGTGCGCTGCGCGAGTTCTTCCCCGCCGCGCTGGATGCCTTCGACGATCTGACCGCGCCGGATGCGCTGGAACTGCTGGCCAAGGCGCCGAACCCGGAACGTGCGGCCAGGTTGTCGCGAGCGCAGATCGCCGGCGCGCTCACACGTGCTCGTCGCCGCGATGTCGAGGGCAAGGCCGCGACGATGCAGGCGGCGTTGCGCGCCGAGCAGCTGACCCAACCGTCGACCGTGGCCGCCGCCTACGCGGTAACGGTGCGGTCGCTGGCCAGCGTGATCGCCACCTTCAACACCGAGATCGCGCAGATGGAAGAGCAGGTGAAGCAGTGTTTTGGCCGGACCCGGGCCGCTGAAATCTATCTGTCCCAGCCCGGTCTGGGACAGATCCTGGCGGCCCGGGCCCTCGGCGAGTTCGGCGACGACCCGACCCGCTACGCCACCGCGCGCAACCGCAAGAACTACGCCGGCACCAGCCCGATCACCCGGGCCTCCGGCAAGCGCAAGACCGTGCTGGCCCGCTTCATCCACAACGACCGGCTCACCGACGCCCTGCACCAGCAGGCCTTCTGCGCCCTGAACGCCTCGCCTGGAGCGCGCGCCTACTACGACCGGCTCCGCGGCCGTGGCGCGAACCACCACGCCGCGCTGCGCCAGCTATCCAACCGGCTGGTCGGCATCCTGCACGGCTGCCTCAAAACCGGCACCACCTACGACGAACGCACCGCCTGGGCACACCACAATCAAGATCAACAAAACGCTACTTGACAACCAAAGCCCATGGGGTGTCTAGCCGGTTCGGTTGGCCAAGCTCCGGGAGCCCTACGCAAGCCTGCTCGAAGCTTGGGGCTACGGCGTTGAACGCAGCAGCGAGGGACGACAAGAGGTCGTACTCGTGCTCGGCCAGGGCGACCATCACCCGCTGGTGCTGGACAGCGAGGAGGGCTTCCTCGACTGTCTGGGTGACGGCGTAGTCGGTCGCGTAGGCCAGCGCGAGCGCGTCCAGGGCCTTCGCCACGTCCTGCTTGGTCTCGGCTGCCTGGAGCGCGCTGAGCGCCTTCCGGGTCGGCTCTCCTGGCGTGTGCTTGATCGTGGCGAAGCTCAGCGCCTTGGTGAGCTCGGCTGGCACCTTGGTGCCGATCGCGGTCAGCGTTTGAGCTAGCTCACGGGTCCGCCGGATCGTGAGCATCTGATGAGCCTTGTTGTCGATCATGTGTGCCTCCTACTGGTGAGCGATGTCAGCGGTGGCGTAGAGGGCCACCGCCTTCTTGTCCTTGACGTAAGCCCCCGCCGGCTTCAGGGTCTCGGTCCAGCGGCGTGCCGTGCGGTCGGTCACGCCGTACAGGGTGGGGATGTCGTCACGGGCCACCAACGTGACCGTCTGCTCGATTTGCCGCTTAGACGGCATGGTGCACCTTCCAAATTCCGGACATTGGGTTTCTAGCGCCGCTGGTCACAGGCTCGCGTTCTTCCCGGAACGCGAATCTGAGCGACTTTTTCGGCTTCCGAGGGGTAGGACACCGGGGAGCTAGGTTCGATGGCTCTGAGTGCTACCCCGTCGGCAGTAATCACAGTCCAGGGGTGGCAGCAGCAGCCGACGCAGCTTCCGCAACCAGGCGGTCATGCCGCACTCTCCGGGAGCAGATTCGGAAGGCCCTCGCGGAGGTCGTCCTGTGTGACACCCAACAGGCGGGCAACCCTCGACAGGTTCGCCTCGGTCGGGACGGTGGCGCCTTTGATCCACAGGGCCAGCGTTGACGGGCTTACCCCGCAGCGTCTCGCAAAATCAATCTTGCTGAGTCCCGAGCGGGTTACCGCTCGCTGGACTCCGATACTCAGCGCCGAGCGCTCCACATCGGGAAGCTCGATCGTCATCATGCCTATCCTTTCTGTACTCATCATCGGTCAGGTGACCGCAAAGAATCAGACCCCTTCCGGCGCCTGGCGAAGGCCGGCGCTACGCGAGGAGTCGAGAACTGAACACCCGGGGCAGAGCAGGAGCATCTAACCGGCGGTCAACTACCGCCTTTGCCCTCCCCATATCTAGAGGTGTTCCAAACGCTAAAGCGGAACATCGTGTGACGGGGACCGCACTGCCCGACCTGCCCCTCACTCAGTCAGTAGGTGTCGACCGGGCAGCTTTGTGACAGGCCGGTGACACGAATCACTCCGAATGGGAGGCGTCCACCTTGCCGGCCATAGGTTCTCCATCTCGCCCACTCCTCACTATGTAAGTGGGTGTCCATCGGCCGATTGCAGGGACATCGCGGGATCATTTTCACCCATTTGGTAGCGAGTACAGCCCGGCCTCGCTGATCACCGTCATGTCTCTGTGCGGTACCACGTCCCCAGGCGTAACGATTCGTTCCGTGTGGGCCTGATCTGCACGTACGTGGTCTCGGATCGCCTTACGGCCGTTGCTGAACCCGAGCGCGTGGCACACGTCCCTTGGGGACGAACCACAGCTCACCGGTGGCCGTGGAACCGGCTGGTCGCCGCCAGGGTCGGAACAGTAGTCCGCCCCTTCTCGTCATCCGGGAGACGACCGGACACTGCGTTCTCCGAGGTCGGGCTATGGGTGACCTGAAGTCACGCATCCATGAACCGCGTTTTGCGAGGTCAGAGCCTAACGGCCTTTCGGTCCGGTAGTCCCGAGCTGCGGAAGCTCAAGGGCTCGTTGCCGGAAGCAGCCAGCCTCAGGACTGAAGTCTGACCCAAACCTTTTGGTTCAGTTTGGAAGGCGCCAGCCGTGGCCCCGTAAGGCCGGTCCGCCGTAAATATCACCTCAGTTCTGCTGACGTCATCTTCGTCAAGCCCAGGGCTGAGCTAGGAAAGCTAGCCCAGTTCCGGAATGCGGCCTTGCCCGCGCTATGGCCTTGTCGTGCCGTGCGGGAGAGGGTCGCCATTCGGCACCGCGAAGGGCTGGAGTCCAGCGGGTACCGGGTGCTGCGATGTCAGGAGCTACATGACTTCCGGTCATCTAGTCCTGAGCTGCGGAAACTCAAGGGCTCGTTACCGGTGGTAACGAGGCTCAAGTTCGTATCCGGCTCGCTCGCTCTGGAACCTGCTAGTCACCCCCATGGGTCAGCGGTGCAGATGCCCTTAGCCCTCGCTCTTACGGCGCCAGGTCGGGCCGAGCACGTGCGGGGGCGTCGGGAGAAGATCGTCTTCCACCCCGGATCTACTTCTTCCTCGATGTTGGTGATCGAATGTTTAGTCGACTGGTGCCTTCAAGCAAGCGACAGTTGCAAGTCAGGTACAAGCCCGAGGTTGAACCTTGTACGCCGTGCACAAGATCAGCAGGATGCTCGTGATCTGTCTGTGATGCGTTTAAGAGTCAGCTTCGAGGCTCGTGGCAAAACCATGTTATGGCCGTTGCGGGATCGTTACGTCTGGCACGATGATGACCCTCGCACCGACCACAGGTCGGCGACAAGCATCGGAAGCAACCTGCCGAGGGCAGGGTTGCAATTTTGGACTCAGCGGGTAGGTCGCGCGCCTGCCCGAGAGGGGGACCGTGATGTCACTCGTAGCGTTCGCCGTCGTCCGGGGGCTAGCTTGCGTTGTAGCCGCTGCCACGACGTTCGCTGTGCCAGGCCCGTCATTCGCCCAGTCGCCGCCTCCGGCGCGGGTACCAGCTCAACCTAGTTCGGGCTTCTGCTGGAACGCAAAGCTGTCGGGGAATCCTGTGGCCGAGTTGCAGTTTGTACGTAAGTTATCGGACGATTTCTCTGAACGCGGCATTCTTAATCGAGTCTATAGCCCTAAGGCTGGACCGTTGGACTTGAACTACTCACTGACACGAAAGATTGACGTTCATTCTCAAACCGAAGTTGGCACTTCGGGTGAGCTGGGCGCAGAAGCGGAGGGAGCAAAGGCTTCAGTGGGGATCACATTTAAGCAGACATGGGGGGTTGACGTCGGAAAGTCCGCCACTGCGGGAGATACTGCACATTTCGATATTCCCGCAGACGGCAAAGAGTACGTCGCGGAGATTGGCTCGAAGGTACGACACTTCAATTTCTTGGTCAAGTTTTATTGCGACGAGCAGCATAAAGAACCGACCGGTACGAGTATGCCAGTGGACGCCTATGAAGTGTGCGGCGCCGCCGTGAGGCTTGTTCGTGCAGACGATCCCGACTTGAGTAAGTCCACCGAAGGAAGCTGGGAGTGGTACCGAGGGAACAATCCCGATCCATTCGAATACCATCCGTGCGGCAGGAAGTAATAGTTTGATCTGCTCGCCTGGACCGCTCGGAGCTTCGTGTTCCTCATGTCGTCGCACTGATGCGGTGAATCTTTGGCAGCGGGCGTCCGTAGACCATGCATGAGTTGCTAGAGACGACAGCTGTTCGAACCCGTAAGCGGGCCGACCATGACCGGGTAACGCGGACCTGGCTTACCGCCTTCATGCCGGTGGTCTGGCCCATGCACTGGTCGGAATCAGCGCTACCTCGGTAGCTCGTGCTCGTCCTCGAACCGGCGCCGGATCTCGTCCTCGTCATCAGGTTCGACATCGGGTGCAGCGGCGCCACGGTCGCTCTGGTGATAGCTCCAGCGTTGGAGGTCGTGACTGTCTGCCTGCCGCCGCGCCTTGTCGGCCGCGCCGGTCTGCTCGGCGATCCGATCGAGGTCGGTTTCGTCGCCGATTGCCCGCCAGCCCTCCTCGGTCTTCTCTGCGAGGCCGAAGGCAGCCAGCCGCTTCACGGCATCCTTCACCGTGGTCTTGCCGCGATGAGTCATCTCGACCAGCGAGGGCACGGTCTGCGGACCGTGCCGGCGTAATGCACTCCAAACCAGGCCAGCCGACTTCCCCAACCCCGATCCGGCCCTGAAGGCCGGATGCCATACCCACGGGTCGGGAATCACCGCATCTGTTACTTCTATTCCTGGGGGGACGGTAGCAAGTGCGGTAGTTTCCGACCCCCGCCTGAACCGATACCCGTCCGCCTGCCGTGGCCCATTCTCGATACGAGCCAGGCAACCAGCGGCCACCAGCCGCGCCAGGGCCTTCCTGGTCGTCTGGTCTGAGCCGAGCTGGGCAACCTCGGTGATCCGGCGGACACCGAACGTCGGTTCCCTGGTCCCGTGCTCCACGGCCAGCGAGCACAGGGCCAGCATCACCGCCCGATCGGTCAGGCCGCTACGCCCCGACCACGATGCCGCGTGCACAGCAGCGACCACGCTGCCGACAACATCCCCCACCGGTTCCGGCGCGAACGTCGCCGCGTTCGCTGCCTTGTCCCAGGTCCGGACCAAGAACGCATCTACGTCCCGGCGCTGGTCTTGCAGCTCGTGAGCCTTGGCGCCACCCGCGTTGTCCCGGTTCAGCATCGCCGCCCGGAACTCGTCGAGACTGCCGCCGCTCAACCGCATCCGAGCAGCGATGGACAACGCCATAGCCGAGCGGTTCCCGTCGAACCGCCCCTCGGTGTCGCCCTCCTCAATCAGCCGGATATCGGCATCTGACAGGTTCCGAAACCTGTCCGGCGGTCCCAGTACCTCCAGGGCCTCCACGACGCTCTCAGGGCGAATGAGGGCCGGTTCCAGGCCCAACCGATGCGGAGCCAGCGGCGGCCGGATCGACTTCCGGAACGCAACCCCCGGGAACCCCTCCGCGCGAAGATGATCGGTGACCGCCTCGACCTGACTTCCGGCCCAAACGAAGAGATGCCGGCGTCCGTCCTGACCCGAGGCAACTGTGAGCGTCGAAAGGCCGGAGTCCTCACACAACTTTCGGGCACGCTCGCCCAGTTCGACTAGCTCCGGGCTATCCAGGTCCAGAGCAATCAAGCCGCGCTTGACCTCTACCGTGAAAGCTCGGCCGGACTCAACAGCATCCCGAATCGACACGAACCCATCGGATGTATTGTCCGGACTGATCAAGAGTGCGTTTCCGCCAGCACGGACCACCGCCAGCGCCAGCGACTCGACCATCTCAACTCTTTCACCGCTACGCGCCATCGCGGGACTCCCATGAGAGTCGTTCGAGTCGCTGTCCCGTGCTCAGCACCCGCAGCTTGCGGTACCCCATCTCCGACGTGATCCTCTCGACCGTCTCCGCGTCTACTGCACCGGTCATGTTCGTTATGCCCGGCACGTGGCACGCCCGACGCGAAGCCAGCGCGCACCACCTCAGGACTCATCGCACAGGCCGCCGAAGCCGCTACCCACCGCACGCGATCGGAGCAGCGGTATCGGGTCCCGCTATCGGCGCCCTGAACCGCTCACCGAGCGCCGATGTACGTAGCCCCGCCCAGGTGGAGCGGCGGCCTCCTGGTGGCTCTTGGGGGCTCGCTAGGACTCGATCGTGGCCCGGTCTACGGATGCCGGTGTAGCTCAGTGGCAGAGCAACTGCCTTAGGGAGGGACGGACCGAAGGGAGTACCCGACCGGCCACAAGCGGTAGGTCATGAGTGTGTTCCGCTCACTAGCGACGATCATGGTCTTCATGTATCGTCGCAGGTGAGAGGTCGTATTGGAGCCGGTGGTCGGGGTCGAACCGACGACCTACCGCTTACAAGGCGGTTGCTCTGCCACTGAGCTACACCGGCATCGGGCGTGGGCGTACGGGTGCGCCGTCACGCCGGGTTAAATCATGTCACCCTGTCCCCCTACGGTGGGCAGCATGACACAGCTGATCGCCGAGCAGTTGCTGCTGCTCGCCTATCGTCCCGATGGGACCGCGCACGGCAAGGGTACCGAGCTTGACATGGCGCTCGGTGGCGCGTTGCTGACCGAGCTGGCGCTGGACGGGTACCTCGAGGTCGAGGAGAAGGAGATCGCCGCCGCCGGGGGCGGGTCGACGCCGGGGAACCCGGTGCTGGCGGGCGCGTTGGAGGAGATCGCGGTGAAGCCGCGGCGGCCGAAGGCCTGTGTGAGCAGGCTGTCCAAGGGGGCGCGGCGGCGGTTGCTGGCGGGCCTGGTCGAGAGCGGCGTGCTGACCGAGGAGTCGCGACGGGTGCTCGGGGTGTTTCCCGGGAAGAGGTTTCCGGTCGCGGACCCGGGGCCGAGGGAGCAGGCGCTCGGGCGGTTGCGCGCGGCCGTGGTCGACGGCGCCGAGCCGGATCAGCGTACGGCCGCGCTGGCCGGGTTGATCCAGGCGGCCGGGCTCGGGCGGCGGGTGTTCCCGGACGACGACCAGCGCGCGGTCAAGGCCCGGTTGAAGGAGCTGGCCGAGGGCGACTGGGCGGCCGAGGCGGTGCGCAAGGCGATCCGAGCGGCGCACGCGGCCACGGTGGCAGCGATCTCCGCGGCCAATGCCGCCGCCGCGTCGAGCAGTGGCGGCTAATGTCACCGGCGTGACTCGGTTCGGTCAGCGAGCGCGTTCGCGGCTGCGGGGAGTACTGCGCCCGGAGCAGGGTGCCGGCCGGCTGCAGTTGTGGGGGCGGCACGGTGGTCAGGCGGGCGCGGACGCCGAGGCGGACCCGCTCCAGACGAAGTTTGCCCCCACCGCGCCCGCCGCGGGCCCGAGCGTGCCGGACGACACCCGGGTGCAGCGGGTGCTCGACCTGGCCATGCGGGTCGGCGAGGTGCTGCTGTCCAGCGGCGAGGGCGTTGCCGAGGCGACGGCGACCATGCTGCGGCTGGCCAACGCCGGCGGGCTGCCGACCTGCGAGGTGGACATCACGTTCACCTCGATCACCATGTGCTGCCACCGAGGCATGGTCGCCCCGCCGGTGACCACCATGCGGCTGGTGCGGTACCGGTCGCTGGACCTGACCCGGCTGGACGAGGTGTCCCGGCTGGTCGACCGGATCGAGCGCGGCGAGTTCAACGGACTGAGCGGCGAGCAGGACGGTGCCGGCGTGGACGACACCGAGGCGCTGAGCCGGGCCGCCGCCGAGCTGGACCAGATCACCAGGGCCAAGCACCCGTATCCGCGCTGGCTGGCCACCGTGGCCTGGGCCGGCATGGCCGCCTCGATCGCCGTGCTGCTGGGCGGGAACTGGGTGGCGGCGGCCGTCGCGTTCGGTGCCACCGGCGCGATCGACCGGATCGGCAGGCTACTCAACCGTGCCGGGCTGCCGATGTTCTTCCAGCAGATCACCGGCGCCCTGCTGGCCACGGTGATCACCGCCGCGCTGATCATGCTCAACCTGCTCCCGGCGGGCACCCGGCCCTCGTTCGTGGTGGCCGCCGCGATCACCGTGCTGTTGTCCGGGCTGTCGGTGGTCAGCGCGGTGCGCGACGCCATCGACGGGTTCTTCCTGACCGCCGCCGGCCGGGCCGGCGAGATCGCGATGTACTCGGCGGGGCTGCTCGCCGGGGCGGTGCTCGGGCTGAAGGCGGCGTTGGTGTTCGACGTGGAGCTGGCGGTGGCCGCGCCGCTGCCGGCCAGCAACGTGTCGCTGGCGGTGCGCGCGGTGGCGGCGGGGCTGACCGCCGGGATGTTCGCGCTGGCCGGGTACACCCCGGTGCGGTACCTGGCGGCGGCGGCCGGCACCGGCGCGGGCGGATGGGTCATCTACACGCTGATGGAGCAGGCCGGCTTCGAGCCGGTGGTGTCCACGCTGGTCGCGGCGATCGCGCTGGGCATGGCCTCGGGCTTCCTGTACCGGCGCTTCGAGGTGCCCCGGTTGGTGATCACGCTGGCCGGCATCACGCCGCTGCTGCCCGGTCTCACCGCGTACCGGGGCTTCTACCAGCTGGCCGTGATCGGCGTGGCGGACGGGCTGGTCACCGTGATGGTGGCGCTGGCCATCGGGCTGGCGCTGGCCGGCGGGGTGGCGTTCGGGGAATGGCTCACCAGCCGGATCCACCCGCGCACACCACCTGCACCGATAACGGCCACACCGGGCCCCGGGGGCCAGTAGGCTGCATTACGTGGACGCCGCTGGACTATCCGACTTCATAGTGGTGGCCAACCGGTTGCCGGTCGACCTGGTCGCCACCGAGGACGGTGGTCGGGAGTGGAAGCGTAGCCCGGGCGGGCTGGTCACGGCGTTGGAACCGATGTTGCGCGGCAGGGACGGCGCCTGGGTGGGGTGGCCCGGCATCGCCGACGCTGACGTCGAGCCGCTGGAACAGGACGGGCTGCTGCTGCATCCGGTGCGGCTGTCCGCCACCGAGGTGGCCGAGTACTACGAGGGCTTCTCCAACGCCACACTGTGGCCGCTCTACCACGATGTGGTCGCCCCGCCGGTGTTCCACCGGACCTGGTGGCACACCTACGTGAAGATCAACAAAAGGTTCGCCGAGGCGGCGGCCAAGGTGGCGGCGCCGGGCGCCACGGTCTGGGTGCAGGACTACCAGCTGCAGCTTGTGCCCGCCGAGCTGCGGGCGCTGCGGCCGGACTTGAAGATCGGGTTCTTCCTGCACATCCCGTTCCCGCCGACCGAGCTGTTCATGCAGATGCCGTGGCGGGCGGAGATTGTGCGCGGGCTGCTCGGCGCCGACCTGGTCGGGTTCCACACCTCGGGCGGGGTGCGCAACTTCCGCTGGCTGGCGTCCCGGCTGGCCGGCGACCACGTGCGGGGCACCACGGCGAGCACGGGCAGCCGGCCCGGCGAGGTCGACTACGACGGGCGGGTGGTCAAGGTCGGCGCGTTCCCGATCTCGATCGACTCGGCCGCGCTGGACCGGCTGGCCCGCACCCAGGCGGTGCGGGCGCGCGCCGACGAGATCCGCGCCGAGCTGGGCAACCCCAAGCACGTCATCCTCGGGGTGGACCGGCTGGACTACACCAAGGGCATCAACCTGCGGCTGCTCGCGTTCCACGAGCTGCTCATGGACGGGCGGGTGGACGCCTCGGACACGGTGATGGTGCAGCTGGCCACGCCGAGCCGCGAGCGCGTCGAGCACTACCAGCAGATGCGTGACGAGATCGAGCTCAGCGTCGGCCGGATCAACGGCGAGTTCGCCAAGGTGGGCCACCCGGTCGTGCACTACCTGCACCAGTCGCTGCCCCGCGACGAGCTGGCGGCGTTCTTCGTGGCCGCCGACGTGATGCTGGTGACGCCGCTGCGCGACGGCATGAACCTGGTCGCCAAGGAGTACGTGGCCTGCAAGTACGACCTGTCGGGGGTGCTGGTGCTCTCCGAGTTCGCCGGCGCGGCCGGTGAGCTGACCAGCGCGCTGCTGGTCAACCCGCACGACCTGGACGGGGTGAAGAACCGGCTGGCCTCGGCGCTGAACCTGCCCGAGGAGGAGGGCAGGCGCCGGATGCGCGCGCTGCGCCGGCAGGTGCTCACGCACGACGTGGACCGCTGGGCGCGCTCGTTCCTGGCCGCGCTGGGCCGTCCCGCTTAGAGCCCCGAGAACCAGCGGTCCTGGGTCGCCGGCTGGGCGGTGGTGGTGCCTTCGACCAGCTCGGTGGGCAGGATCACGGTCTTCGGCTCGGTGCGCTCGCCCCGGCCGAGCAGCAGCTCGCCGGCCGCGCGGCCCTTGTCGTGGACGGGCTGGCGCACGGTGGTCAGGCCGGCGCGCATGGCCTCGGGCACGCCGTCGAACCCGGCCACCGAGAGCTTGCCGGGCACCGGGTGGCCCCGCTCGGCGGCCAGCCGCAGCACGCCCAGCGCGAGCACGTCGGAGGTGCAGGCCACCGCGGTGAGCCCGGGGTGCTCGTCGAGGAGCTGGGCGGCCGCCGAGGCGCCGGCCTCCGCCGAGTGCTCGTAGCGCTCCAGCACCGGGACCTCGGCCCAGTCAACGCCGGCCTCGGCCAGTCCCTCGCGCAGCCCGCCCAGCCTGGCCCGCTGCACCGGGTAGCTGGTGCGGCGCAGGCGCTCGCCGTCGACGTAGCCATCGTGGCGGGTGTCGCTCAGCCGCATGCAGATCACGCCGATGCGCCGGTGGCCTAGGCCGGTCAGGTGGCGGGCCAGCGCGAGCATCCCGCCCCTGTCGTCCACCCCGACCCGGTCGACGCCGGGCAGGTCCATCGGCTGGTCGGCGACCACCGTGGGCAGCGGCCGCTCCAGCACCGCGCGCAGATGCGGGTCGCGCTCGTGCACCGAGTAGACGACGAAGCCGTCCACGCTGGCCTGGTTCACCGGGCTGTGCTCGGCGTCGCGGCGGCTGGCCGGCATCAGCAGCAGCCCCTGGCCGGCGTCCTCGCACGCGCTGGCCAGCCCCTCCAGGAAGCCCAGCGCGGCCGGGTCGCTGAACGCGAAGGACAGCTCCTCGGTCAGCAGCAGCCCGACCGCGCGGGCCTGGCGGGTGCGCAGCGAGCGGGCCACCGGGTCCGGCCCGGGGTAGCCCATCCGCCGGGCGGTCTCCAGCACCCGGGTGCGGAGCTGGACGGACAGTTGGTCGGGGCGGTTGTAGGCGTTGGAGACGGTGGTGCGCGACACCCCGAGCTCGGCGGCCAGCGACGCCAGGGTGGCGGGCCTCCGCACGCGCGGGCTGCGGGTCATTCCACGACCGTAACGGTTCAGTACACGGCCGGGTAGGGCTCCGTCGAACCCGGTTCGGGCGTCGGGTCCGGCTCCGGGCGCCGAGGGTGCATGCGTTTACTCCGTCACGACTAATGACAACGATTTCCAATATCGCGTATGGTGAAGAGTGAACCGAATAGCCGCCCGCCACGAACCCCGGAGCCCCCCACATGACCCACCGCTTACCGTCCGTCCTCTGCACGGCCGTCGCCGCCGGCGCGCTGGCCCTGACCGGCTGCGGCGGCCCGGCGCCGTCGTCCGGGTCATCCCAGCCGTCCGGGGCGGCGGTCGGCGTGGTGGCGAGTACGGACGTGTACGGCTCGATCGCCAGCGCGGTCGGCGGCGAGCACGTCAAGGTCACCTCGCTGATCCACTCTCCGGACGCGGACCCGCACGAGTACGAGACCACGGCGTCCGATGCGGCGGCGGCCGGTGAGGCAAAGGTACTGATCGCGAACGGCGGCGGCTACGACGACTTCGTCGGCAAGCTCTCGCAGGCCACCGGCGGCAAGGCCACGCTGGTCGACGTGTCCGAGCTGTCCGGGCTGCGCACCGGGGCCGGCGAGTTCAACGAGCACGTCTGGTACCACCTGCCGACCATGGCCAAGCTCGCCGACCGGCTGGCCGCCGAGCTGAGCAAGGCCGACCCGGCCGACGCCGCCGCCTACCAGGCCAACGCCGCCGCGTTCAAGGCCAAGCTGGACGGGTTGTCCGCACAGGTCAACGCGATCAAGTCCGGGCACCCGGGCGCCCGGGTCGCCGTCACCGAGCCGGTGCCGCTGTACCTGGTCGAGGCGGCCGGTATGACCAACGCCACCCCCGAGGAGTTCTCCGAGGCCGTGGAGAAGGGCAGCGACCCGCCCGCGGCCGTGCTGAACCAGACGCTGGCGCTGTTCAACGGCCCCGGGAAGGTCGGTGCGCTGCTGGCCAATGCGCAGACCGAGAGCCCGGCCACCAAGCAGGTCGAGCAGGCCGCCAACCAGGGCGGGGTGCCTGTCGTCAAGATGACGGAGACCCTGCCAGCAGGCACGATGGACTACGTGACATGGATGGGCGGGCAGATCAACGCGCTGGCCGGCGCGATGGACCGGCGGTGACGGCGATCGAGTCCTCGGCGCCGGCCCGGGGCACGGCACGGGCCGATCGCGCGGCCTCCCGCGCGGAAAACGCACGCCAGCGCATCCCCGCCGTCGAGCTGCGCGGCGCGCGGATGGCGCTGGGCGAGCGGGTGCTGTGGGACGGGCTGGACCTGCGGGTGGACCCCGGCGAGTTCGTCGCCGTGCTCGGCCCCAACGGCTCGGGCAAGACCACGCTGCTCAAGGTGCTGCTCGGGCAGCGCGCCCTGACCTCCGGCACGGCTCTGGTGAACGGCCGCCGCACGGACCGGTCGGTGCGCTCGGCCGTCGGGTACATCCCGCAGCAGCAGGCGATGGACGCCGAGCTGCCGCTGCGCGCGCGTGACCTGGTCGGCCTGGGTCTGGACGGGCATCGGCTGGGGCCGCGGCTGCCGTTCGGGGCGGTTGCCAGGCGGCGGCGCGAGCGGGTGGACGCCGCGCTGGCCGCCGTCGGCGCGACCGGGTACGCCGACGCCCCGGTCGGCCGGCTCTCCGGCGGCGAGCAGCAGCGGCTGCGGGTGGCGCAGGCACTGGTCGGCGACCCGGCCGTGCTGCTCTGCGACGAACCGCTGCTGTCGCTGGACCTGGCCAACCAGCGCGTGGTCAGTGACCTGATCGACCGGCGGCGGGTGGACGCGGCCACCGCCGTGCTGTTCGTCACCCACGAGATCAACCCGGTGCTGCCGCTGGTGGACCGGGTGCTGTACCTGGTGAACGGGCGGTTCCGGATCGGCACCCCGGAACAGGTGATGACCTCCTCGGTGCTCTCCGAGCTGTACGGCACGCGGGTCGATGTGATCAAGGTAAGGGACCGGCTGGTGGTGGTCGGCGCCGACGACTCGGGCACCCACTGCGACCACCTGCACGAGGCGGCGTCATGATCGAGCGGCTGATCACCTTCGACGGCACGCTGGAGCTGCTGCGCCAGCCGTTCGTGCAGACCGCGCTGATAGCCGCCGCCGTGCTCGGCCTGGCCGCCGGACTGCTCGCGCCGCTGATCGTGACCAGGGGCATGGCGTTCGCCGTGCACGGCACCGCCGAGCTGGCCTTCACCGGCGGGGCGGCCGCGCTGCTGGTCGGGGTGTACGTGGGGCTGGGCGCGGTGGTCGGGGCGGTGCTGGCGGCCATCGTGTTCGGGCTGCTGGGGCTGCGCCAGCGCGAGCGGGACTCGGTGATCGGGGTGGTGCTGGCCTTCGGGCTGGGCCTCGGGGTGTTGTTGCTCGCGCTCTACCCGGGGCGGGCGGCGAACAAGTTCGGCCTGCTCACCGGCTCGATCGTGTCGGTGGACTCGACGAACCTGTGGCTGCTGGCCGGGTGTGCGGTGGTGGTGGTCGGCGTGCTGTTGGTCTGGTACCGGCAGCTGCTGTTCGCCAGCGCGGACCCCGAGGTGGCCGCCGCGCGCGGGGTGCCGGTGCGGCTGCTGTCGCCGGTGTTCGCGGTGCTGATCGGGCTGACCACGGCGCTGGCGGTGCCGGCGGTGGGCGCGATCCTGGTGCTGGCGGTGATGGTGACGCCGGGCGCGGCGGCCGCGCGGGTGTCGTCCAACCCGGTAGTGGTGACCGTGCTGGCGGTGCTGTTCGCGGAGTTCGCGCTGGTAGGCGGCACGGTGTTGTCTCTAGCGCCCGGGCTGCCGATCTCCGGCTACGTGGCGACGTTGATCTTCCTGTGCTACCTCGTGTGCAGGCTGATCGGGCGGGTTCGCAAACCCGTGAGTGGCTAGAGGTGCCATAGCGCCTCTAGCCACTCACGGGTCTCTACCTGCGCCTCCGGGCGACCTCGGCGAGGAGGACGCCGGCGGCGACCGAGGCGTTCAGCGACTCCACCGGGCCGATCATCGGGATGGACACCGTCAGGTCGCAGGTCTCGCGGACCAGGCGGGACAGGCCACGGCCCTCCGAGCCGACGACGATCACGAGCGGGTCGGTGGACAGGTGGAACTCGTCCACGGTCAGGTCGCCGTCGGCGTCCAGGCCGGCCAGCATGAGCCCGGCGGTGGCGTACTCGCGCAGCGTGCGGGTCAGGTTCGTGGCCCGGGCCACCGGGATGCGAGCGGCCGCGCCGGCGGAGGTGCGCCAGGCCACCGCCGTCATCCCGGCCGAGCGCCGCTGCGGCAGCAGCACCCCGTGCGCGCCGAACGCGGCCGCCGAGCGCACCACGGCGCCCAGGTTGCGCGGGTCGGTGACGCCGTCCAGTGCGACGATCAGCGGCGGGCGGTCGGAGGCGCGGGCGGTCTCCAGCAGCTCGTCCGGGTGGGCGTACTCGAACGGCGGGACGGTCAGGCCGATGCCCTGGTGCAGGGCACCGCTGGCCATCCGGTCCAGGTCGCTCTTGGGCACCTCCAGGATGGCGATGCCCGCGTCGGCGGCCAGCCGGACCGCCTCGGCGATCCGCTCGTCGGCGTTGGTGGCCTGGGCGACGTGCAGCGCGGTGGCCGGAACGCCGGCGCGCAGGCACTCCACCACCGGGTTGCGGCCGAACACCGTCTCCGGTCCGTCCGAGTCGCCGTGCTTGCGGCCGCCCTTGCCCGCGACCTTGCCGACCTTCTTGGCCTTGGCGGCGGCGGCCGCCGCGCGCTTCTGCGCGGGGTGACCGGGGCGCATCTCGGCGGGCGGGGTGGGTCCCTTGCCCTCCAGGCCGCGCCGGCGCTGGCCGCCCGAGCCGAGCGTCGGCCCCTTCTTGGTTCCCGGCTTGCGAACCGCGCCTTTACGGCGTGAACTGCCGGCCATTCAGCTTTTCAACCGTCCTTCAGTGTCCAGGTGGCCCCGTCGCGGTTGTCCTCGACGAGCACGCCGGCGGCCAGCAACCGAGACCGGATGGCGTCCGCGGCGGCGAAGTCCTTGCGCGCCCGCGCCTCGGCCCGCTGCGCGAGCAGGTCGTCCACCAGCGCGGACAGCGCCGCGCCCGCCGTGTCGGATCCGCCATCCCCGCCGGCGCGCCAGTGCTCGCCGAGCGGGTCGAGCCCGAGCACGTCGGCCATCGCGCGCACAGCCTCGGCGGCCGCCGCGGCGGTGTCGCGGTCGCCGGCGTCCAGCGCGGCGTTGCCCTCCCGGACGGCGCCGTGAATCGCGGCCACCGCGCCCGGCGTGCCCAGGTCGTCGTCCATCGCGGCGACGAAGTCCGGCCGCAGCGGGCCGTCCGGCACGAGCCGGGGCTCGCCGATGCGCTCCCGCACTCGGTGCAGGAACGACTCGATGCGACGGTAGGCCGCGACCGCCTCGGACAGCGCCGCGTCCGAGTACTCGATCATCGACCGGTAGTGCGGCGCGACCAGGTAGTAGCGCAGCTCGGCGCCGCGCACCCGGTGCAGCAGCACGTCGATGGACAGCGTGTTGCCCAGCGACTTGGACATCTTGTCCCCGCCGAGGGTGACCCAGGCGTTGTGCGTCCAGTACCTGGCGAACTCGTCGCCGGCGGCCCGTGACTGCGCGCGCTCGTTCTCGTGGTGCGGGAAGACCAGGTCCACCCCGCCGCCGTGGATATCGAACTCCGCGCCCAGGTACGTGGCGCACATCGCCGAGCACTCCAGGTGCCAGCCGGGTCGCCCGGGGCCCCATGGCGTCTGCCAGGACGGTTCGCCGGGCCGCGCCGCCTTCCACATGGTGAAGTCGCGCGGGTCGTTCTTGTACACGCAGTCCGACTCGCCCTGCTGCACATCGTCGAGCCGCTGCCCGGACAGCGCGCCGTAGCCGTCGAACGTCCGCACCGCGAAGTACACGTCGCCGCCGTTGGCGTAGGCGTGCCCGCCGTCGATCAGCCGGTGCATCAGCTCGATCATCTGCGGCACGTGCCCGGTGGCCCGCGGCGTGATCGAGGGCGGCAGGCAGCCCAGCGCGTCGTAGGCGGCCTCGAACGCGCGCTCGTGGGTGGCGGCCCACTCCCACCAGGGGCGGCCGGCCTCGGCGGCCTTGTTCAGGATCTTGTCGTCGATGTCAGTGACGTTGCGCACCAGCGTCACGTCCAGGCCGCCTCGCGTCAGCCAGCGGCGCATCACGTCATAGTTGAGCCCGCTGCGCACGTGGCCGATGTGGGGCATGCCCTGCACGGTCGCGCCACAGACGTAGATCGACGCCGCCCCGGACCGCACCGGGAGGAACTCCCGCTGCCCTCTGGTGGCCGTGTCGTACAGGCGCAGACTCACACGTCCACATGATACGGACCTCCGGAGGACACCCCCTTGTCAGGGCGATGTTCGTCCGGAACGCTCGAACTCTCGATTCCAACGGAGGTGTCGCCGTGCTGTACTTCTTCAAGGTCCGGGTCGATCACGCTGACCTGACGGCCGACGAGCTGTGGGACCTGTGGGAGAAGGAAGCCGACGCCGCCGAGGGCGCGATCGCCGCCGGCAAGATCAAGCACGTGTTCAAGGTCAGCGGCCAGCGCCGGGTGATCGGCTTCATCGACGCGGACTCGCACGACGAGCTGGACAAGATCTTCATGTCCACCCTGCCGATGGCGCACGTCCTGGAGTTCGAGGAGATCACCCCGGTCCGGGAGTACGCCTCGTTCGCCTCCGACGTCCGTAAGCGCTGGTCATGACCCGTGAGTGGTTAGCGTTGTCATAGCAACGCTAACCACTCACGGGTTGTTGTTGCGGGGGACGAGCAGGGCGGTGGCGACGGCGGCGATGCCTTCGCCTCGGCCGGTCAGGCCCAGGCCGTCGGTGGTGGTTCCGGAGACGGAGACGGGGCCGCCGACGGCGTCGGACAGGATGGTTTGGGCTTCTTCGCGGCGGGGGCCTATGCGCGGACTGTTGCCGATCACTTGGACGGCGGCGTTTCCCACCGTCCAGCCGGCGGCGGTGAGCAGCCGGCGCACGTGGGCCAGCATCGCGGCGCCGTGCACGCCCGCCCAGCGCGGGTCGCCGGTGCCGAACACGGAGCCGAGGTCGCCGAGGCCGGCGGCGGAGAGCAGCGCGTCGCAGAGGGCGTGCGCGGCCACGTCGCCGTCGGAGTGCCCGTCGCAGCCGTCCACGCCGTCCCAGCGCAGCCCGGCCAGCCAGCACTCCCGGCCGGCCGCGACCGGGTGCACGTCCGTACCCACTCCCACCCGGGGTGACGTCACGAGCCGACCAGGTGCTCGGCCAGCTCAAGGTCCCAGCGGGTGGTGACCTTGAACGCGAGCGGGTCCCCCGGGACGGTGTGCACCTTCACGCCGAGCCGTTCGACCAGGCCGGCGTCGTCGGTCGCGGCGTCCACCAAACCGGCGGCGTATGCCCGTTCCAGCACCGGACGCCGGAACGCCTGCGGGGTCTGCACCGCGCGCAGCCTAGACCGGTCAACGGTTCGTTCCACCGCACCGGCGGCGTCCACTTCCTTGATCGTGTCCGCCACCGGCAGCACCGGCACCACCGCGTCCATGCCGCCGGCCACGGCCGCGACGAGCGAGGCGACCAGCGCCGGCGGCGTGAGCGCCCGCGCCGCATCGTGCACCAACACGATCTCCGTGCCCGGCCACTCGCGCAGCCCACACCGAAGCGCCGCGCCGACCGAGGACGTCCGGTCCGCCCCGCCGACGGCCACGCCCACGGCCGCCGTGTCGGCGAACAGGTCACGCATCTCGCCGACGTCGCCGTCACGCACAGCTATCAGCACGTGATCGACCGCGCCGGAATCGAGCAGGCCCCGGACCGCGCGCACCACCAGTGGAACGCCGCCGAGGCGCACCAACGCCTTGGGTATACCGGCGCCCAGCCGGACGCCATCGCCCGCCGCCGGGACGAGCGCGAGCACGCTCAAGGGACTTACGAGGCGGTGGCCAGCACTTCGTCGAGAAGCAGCTCGGCCTTCTCCTCGTCGGTGCCTTCGGCGAGCGCGAGCTCGCTCACCAGGATCTGCCGGGCCTTGGCCAGCATTCGCTTCTCGCCGGCCGAGAGACCACGGTCCTTCTCCCGTCGCCACAGGTCACGAACGACCTCGGCGACCTTGTTCACGTCTCCCGAAGCGAGCTTCTCCAGATTTGCCTTGTAGCGCCGAGACCAGTTGGTCGGCTCCTCCGTATGCGGCGCCCGGAGGACGTCGAACACCCGGTCCAGGCCTTCCTGGCCGACCACGTCACGGACGCCGACGAACTCGGCGTTGTCCGCTGGGACGCGAACGGTCAGGTCGCCCTGGGCGACCTTGAGGACGAGGTATTGTTTCTCCTCGCCCTTGATCATCCGTGTTTCGATGGCCTCGATGAGTGCGGCACCGTGGTGCGGGTAGACGACGGTCTCTCCGACCTTGAAAACCATATGTCCTCTGCCCCTTTCGCTGACTCAAGGTTAACACGCCCGAAGCCGACCCACCGAAGCGGGATGGGTCGTCCTCGCAGGTCAGGGGGTTGACAACGACGCAAGATCGTGCAAGCAAGGTCAACCTTCGTGGGCGGTGTCGAGCGTCACCGACCGTCACGGGCCCCGCGATGACCTAGCCGGACCCGCCGAGGCTAGGCTTCTCCCAGGTCATCCGGTGCGCACTTGGGCGGCCCGGTCGCGGCAACGCGCGCGGCCAAGGTCGGCGTGCCGGCCGCGTAGAGCAGGGAAAGGACCCGCACACAGTGAACCGTCGCGCCGCCGTGACAGCCAAGCTCGTGCTCGGTTTGACAGTGCTGACCGGGGCCGCCGCGCTGACCGGCTGCGGTGCCGGTGCGATCAGCCAGACCGCCCAGCAGGCCGCCGCCGTCAACGGCGCCCAGGGCCGCGCCGGGTCGATCGAGGTCCGGGACGCCAGCTTCTCGTACGCCGGCCAGGCCAACACCGACGCGGTGTACCGCAAGGGCCAGACCGCCGAGCTGAGCCTCACGCTGGTGAACAGCGGCGCCACCGCCGACCGGCTGGTCTCGGTGACCAGCCCGGCCGCCGGCGGCCCAGGGCAGATCCAGGGCGAGGCCGTGATCGGTGGCGACCGGGCGGTGCAGGTGGGCAACACCAACGCCACCGCCGGTGCCGTCGCGCTGGCCGACCGCACCATCAGCATCAGGCTGGCCGGCCTCACCCAGGACATCCAGCCCGGGCTGAAGTACCCGGTGACGTTCACCTTCGAGCGCGGCGGCCCGGTGACCATCGAGCTCCCGGTCGGCTACCCGACCGGCAAGCTCGCCGAGCGGAAGTAGTCGGCTGAGCCCCCGGAAGGCGGCCGCGAGCCACCGCTGCGCCGAGTGCGGGCACGAGGTCACCAAGTGGGTCGGCCGCTGCCCGGAGTGCCAGAGCTGGGGCACCGTCGAGGCCGTCGCCACCGTGCGCGCCGGCACCCGCAAGGTGGCCGCCGGCGCCCCGGCCACGCCGGCCCGCCCGATCGCGGACGTCGAGCTTGACTCGGCGCGGGCCCGGCCGACCGGGGTGGACGAGCTGGACCGGGTGCTCGGCGGCGGCCTGGTGCCCGGCGTGGTGGTGCTGCTGGCCGGCGAGCCGGGGGCGGGCAAGTCGACGCTGCTGCTCGAGGTGGCCGCGAAGGTGGCCGCGAACGGCGGGCCGGTGCTGTACGCGACCGGGGAGGAGTCGGCCGGGCAGGTGCGACTGCGCGCGGAGCGCACGGGGTCGTTGCACCCCGAGCTGTATCTGGCGGCCGAGTCCGAGCTGGGCGCGATCGTCGGGCACCTGGACACCTTGAAGCCCTCGCTGCTGGTGGTGGACTCGGTGCAGACCGTGTCCTCGGTGGAGGTGGAGGGCTCGCCGGGCGGGGTCACGCAGGTACGGGCGGTCACCGTGGCGCTGACCGCCCTGGCCAAGGAGCGCGGGCTGCCGGTGGTGCTGATCGGGCACGTCACCAAGGACGGCTCGGTGGCGGGGCCGCGCGTGCTGGAGCACCTGGTGGACGTGGTGCTGCAGTTCGAGGGCGACCGGCATTCGACGCTGCGGCTGGTGCGCGGGATCAAGAACCGGTTCGGGCCGGCCGACGAGGTGGGCTGCTTCGAGCTGCGCGACGAGGGCATCGTCGGGGTCGCCGACCCGTCAGGGCTGTTCCTGGCCGAGCCGGGTGGTCGGGACATGGCGGTGCCGGGGACGGCGATCACGGTGGCGGTGGAGGGCAAGCGGCCGCTGCTCGCCGAGGTGCAGGCGCTGGTGGCGGGCAGCGACATTGCCTCGCCCCGGCGGGCCGTGAGCGGGCTGGACTCCTCGCGGGTGGCCATGGTCCTGGCGGTGCTGGAGCGGCGGGTCGGGATACGGCTGGCCGACGCCGAGGTCTACACCGCGACCGTCGGCGGGATGCGGATGACGGAGCCGGCCGCCGACCTGGCGATCGCGCTCGCGGTGGCGTCCGCCAAGTGGGACCGGCCGATACCGCCGGGGTTGATCCTGCTCGGCGAGATCGGGCTGACCGGCGAGCTGCGGCGCATCGGCGGGCTGTCGCGGCGGCTCACCGAGGCGGCCCGGTTGGGGTTCAGCCACGCGATCGTGCCGGCCGGGTCGGACCTGGACGGGCGTGCGGACTCGCCGAAGGTGGTCGAGGTCAAGCACCTGGCCGAGGCGTTGCTCGTGCTCGACCGGGAGTGATCCTCAGGACGTCAGCGTGAACGGCGCGGGGCCGCTGCTCAGCGAGCCGAGCTTGCCGGTCAGCTGGTAGGAGCCCGCGCCGACCGCCGTGCGCTCGCCGCCGCAGCCGGGCGCCGAGGTGCGGCCCGCCCAGCTCACCGGGAACACCAGCGGCTTGCCGGGTTCGAGGGTGCGAAGATCGGGCTTGCGCTGCGGGGCGCAGTCGTTGCTGTCCCAGATCCGGGCGCCGTTCGGGCCGATGACGGTGAGCTGCTGCAGGCCCGGGTCCAGGTCGCGGGTGCACGGCGCGCTGCCGAGGTTGGCCACCACCAGACGGAACAGCGGGCGGTCGCCGACCTTGAAGCTGGGCTCGCTGACCTGGGCGATCAGCCCGACGGACTTGTCGGCGCAGGCGGCGGGGGAGCCTTGGGCGGTGACGGCGCTCGGGGCGACCTGGGCGTTCGGCGTGTTCTGGGTGGGGGCGGTCTGGGTCGGGGCGCCGGCGGGGGCCGGGGCGCCGGGGGCCGCGAGCGTGCCGGGGGTTGCGTTGCCGCCTGTGCCGGTGGTGGGCGTGTTGGCGGTGCCGGCGGTGGGCTGCGTGCCGTTCTGGCCGGTGGTGGTTCCGGGGGCCTGGCCCGGCTGGCCTGGCTGGTGGGTGACCGGGCCGTTGGCGGTCGAGGGGTGCGCCGGCCTCGCGGGGACGGTCGGCTTCGGCGCGTGCTGGCCGGAGGGGGTGACCGACTCCGGGCGGGCCGCGACGGACGGTGTCTGCGGACGGGCGGCCGCCGAGGGCGTGACCTGCGTCTGTGGCCGGACGGCGCCGGAGGGCGCCGACTGCGGTCGCTGCGCGCCGGACGGGACGGACTGCGGCCGCTGCGCACCGGACGGCACGGCCTGTGACTGCGTCTGCGGGCGGGCGCCGCCGGACGGGACCGACTCGGGTCGCGCGCTCGGGGTGGCCGGCACCGAGGCCCTCGGCAGCACCGTGACGGGTGCGTTGGCTCCGGACGGCCGTACCTGCTGGGACGGTCGTGCCTGCTGGGTCGGCTGGGGGGTTCCCGACGGGCGCAGCGGCGCGGGCGGGAGCACGGTGGTCGAGGACTCCGCCGATCCGGGCGCACGGGGCGCGGCGGACGGACGGGCCATGCCGGAGGGCCGGGCGGTTTCCGGCTGCGCCAGGCCCGAAGGCCGCGTCGAGCCCGACGGCGATGCGGCCGCCGTACCGGAAGCCGGTGCCGTTCCGGGCGTCATGCCGGGCGTGGCCGCCGTTCCAGGTGTCGCCGCCGTGCCTGGGGTGCCTGGGGTGCCCGGGGTGACCGCCGAGCCGGGCGCGCCGGGTACCTGCGCCGAGCCCACCGTGCCGGTGGCCGGCGAACCCGGGGTGCCCGGTGTCGTGCCGGACGTCTGCGTCGAGTCCGTCGCCGATGTGGTGCCCGGAGCCGGTGCCGAGGCGGACGGCGGCGCCGGGTTGGTGGACGGCACGGCGTCCGCGGCGGGCGACGCCGACTCGGAGGCCGGCGTGGAGAGCTTCATCCCCTCGGGACCCGCCGCCGGAGCGGCCTGCGGCTCGGACAGCGCCTTCGAGCCGGCCGTGTTCTGCTCCGGGCCGAACTGCCCGGGCGCCGACGGCCGGTTCGGACTGGAGCTCGGGCCGGAGAACGCCCACACCCCCAGCAGGACGAGCCCTAAGACGACGGCGACCGCGACGGCCCGCCGACGCCAGTACACGGCTGCGCTCGGCTCGATCATGCCTGAACGTTAACTTGAGCCTGAGGGTTGTCCCGGTAACTGCGCACGGCGAGTCACGAACTCAGTCGAGATTTACCTCGCTGAGCCCGAGAATCGGAGGACGTCCATCGCACTCAGTTACCGAGTACAACCTAGCGTCAGCCCCTGACACCCGGTGCACCCGGCCGGCAGGGCACACTGCGAGCGTGGTTGCCAGCTTGCCCGAGCGGTTGTTGCGGTGGTTCGACGAGCACGCCCGCGACCTGCCCTGGCGCCGGGAAGGGACCACCCCGTGGGGCGTCATGGTCTCCGAGTTCATGCTCCAGCAGACGCCGGTGTCCCGGGTCGCGCCGGTGTGGGAGGAGTGGATGGCGCGCTGGCCCACCCCGTCCGCGCTGGCCGCCGCCGCCCAGGCCGACGTCCTGCGCGCCTGGGGCAAGCTCGGCTACCCGAGGCGGGCGCTGCGGCTGCACGCCGCCGCCACGGTGATCGCCGAGCGGCACGCCGACCGGGTGCCCTCCGACGTCGATGAGCTGCTCGCGCTGCCGGGCGTGGGCTCCTACACCGCGCGGGCGGTCGCCGCGTTCGGGTACCGCCGCCGCGCGCCGGTGGTGGACACGAACGTGCGCCGGGTGATCGCCCGGGTGGTGCACGGCGCGGGTGACGCCGGTCCGCCGCGCGCCACCGCGGACCTCGCCGACGCCGAGGCGCTGCTGCCCGCCGACGACGCCGCCGCGGCCAGGTTCTCCGCCGCGCTGATGGAGCTGGGCGCCGTGCTCTGCGTGTCCGGCCGGCCGCGCTGCGACGCCTGCCCGGTCCGCGCCGACTGCGCCTGGCTGACCGCCGGCCGCCCCGAGTACACCGGCCCCACCCGCCCGGTGCAGCGCTTCGCCGGCACCGACCGCCAGGTGCGCGGCCGGCTGCTCGACGTGCTGCGCGACGCCCCCGGCCCGGTGCCCCGCGACGCGCTCGACGCCGCCTGGTCCGACGCCGTGCAGCGGGACCGCTGCCTGCTCTCGCTGCTGGACGACGGCCTGGTCGAACAGCTCGACGACGTGCGTTTCGCGCTCCCCGGCGAGCGGCACTGATTGCCGCTGTACGCGGCGGATCAACTACGGCACGATCGCCTCCGGCGAGGGCCGCGCAAGGCCCTCACGACCGGGGGAGGACCCATGTCACGGGACCTGACCGAGGCGTACTTCAAGGCCGTCGACTCGCGGGACGCCGCCGCCGTGGCCGGCTTCTTTGCCGCGGACGGTCGGATGACGTTCGGCAACAACGAACCGCTCGTAGGCCCGGCCGCCGTCGAGCAGGTCATCGCGGGCGTGTTCGCCGCCGTCGCCGGCATCGAGCACCGCATACTCCGCGACTGGTACCCCGGCGACGACACCCTCACGGAGGCCGACGTCACCTTCACCAAGCACGACGGCAGCCAGGTGACCGTTCCGGCCGCCGTCCACTGGCACGCCACCCCCAACGGCAAGATCGACGACATGCGCGTCTACATCGACCTCGCCCCCGTATTCGCCCCCTAACCGCCGTCCGCGCCTGCCGCCACTATCGCCCGCACACCCACTCCGTACCCCGCACATGCACTGAAGCACGTGTGCGGGGTACGAAGTGGGTGTGCGAGGCGATCGCGCTACCAGCGGGTGCGGGCGGGCGGGGTCAGGGCGGCGTGGCAGGCGCGACAACGCCGCCCGGGCGCGCAGGTCATCGAGCCCGGCGTGACCAGGTGCCCGCACACGGCTACGTACCGACCGCCATGCCGCGAGCCGCGCGCAACCTCCTCGTCGGTCACTCCGTGCTCCCGGCCGTCCTCCACGCACGTCATCCAGATCGCCAACGGCCCGGACGGCACGGGCGGCCGGTCACCGGCCCTCCTTCGCCGCGGCCCGGCCAGGAAGCTGAACACGCTGAGTCTCCAGTCGATTACTTGCCACCAGTGATTGACTAGCTACGAGCATGGCTCATGACCACGGCGCCTCCTCGGAAACCTCCCGGAGCAGCCGCAGCAGGTCATCGCCGAACAGCGCGCCCTCGGCCAACCGCTCGTAATGCGCGATGTACTCCCGCACCTCATCCGGCGCCCGAATCGTGAGACCTCGGGTCAGCAGTTCGGCGAGGACGATCGCGTTGTCATCGACGTCGGGATCTCCGAGGACGGCGAACGCATGAAAGGTCTGAGTCCGCTCTCGGGTGGCGAACGCAATCACTCCTATCTCCACGTTGGGCAGCCTGGTGACCTCGATGAGTCGAGCGATCTGAGCTTGCATGTCCTCGCGCGGCAGGAGGGACCGTCGAAGGGCTGTCTCGGCGAACAGCAGTTTGAACCGTTTCGCCGGATCGTTCAGGACGGCTTGCCGTGCAAGCCTTGCTTCGGCGGACTCGACGATCTCCTCTTCGGAGGGAACGGGATTGTGATCGAGTCGAATCATTCCCTCGGCATACCGCTTGGTCTGCACGAGCCCAGGTATCACATCCATGGAGAACACCCAGATCACGCTGGCTGCGGCTTCCAGCGTGTTGATCTCCTCCTGCAGCCGGCGGCGGCCTGGAGCCATCGCCCGCTTCCACTCCAGAAGTTCCACACCCTGCCGTTCGGCGAGCGCGACAAGTCGTCGCCGTAGATCTGGCTCGGCGTGGAGGAGCCGTGTCCAGGCGTCCACATCGTCCGGCTTGGCCAGCGTGACGTCGCGCTCTACCCTGCTCACCTTGGACTGCGACCAACCGAGCCTGCGAGCCAGTTCGGTCGTGCTGAGGCCTGCGTCCAGCCGAAGCGCACGCAGGCCCGCGGCGAGTTCTTGGCGGTCGTCAGAGTGGGTCGGCAATGAGATCGGGTTCGTACTTTCTCAGGTAGTCGGTGAGTGGGATGGCGTGCCGCAGTGCGCGGTCTCGAAGCTCGAGGTAGCGCTGCAGGTCGTCGCGCTGCTCGGGGTGCCGAAAGTGTCCTTCCTCGTCGTAGACCATGCGTACCGCTGTTGAATCATAGATCCAGAAGTCTTCGTGCAGGTCGCTCAGCTCGGCGTGCCAGGCTCGGTTGGCGACGAAGGTCTCCTGGCCGACGGCGTCAAGGTCTTGGTAGCCGAACAGCTCGAAAGCGCTGTACTCGCTGAGCGGGTAGTCCAGGATCCGTACCCGCCACCAGTGCTCCCCGGCTGCGGTGAGGTCGCGTAGCTCCGACACCCATGAATTGTTCTCCGGCGTGATCCGTATGCGCTCGCCCCGTCTCCATGCCGCGAAATCGTCAACCTCTTCCGGAACCAGGTATTGCGGCAACGTCTCTAGCCTGAAGTGATCGGTGGCTGCGTCCGAGATTCGAATCAGGTCGTCGAGGTCCATGGCGCTACCTGATCCTGGCGTCCGCGACGACCCGCCGAGGTCCATGGGCACTTCTCCAGTCGTTCTCTAACTATAAGTGACTGACTAGCTACGGCACAAGAGAGGCGGGGGTACGGGCGCACTAGGGTTGCGCGATGGCAGTACATCCGCGCGCGGGCACGCCGGCGCAGGCCGAGGACCTCGTTGACCTCGGCAAGCTGCTCGCGGCCTACCACGACGTACACCCGGATCCGGGCGTACCGGAGCAGCGGGTCGCGTTCGGCACCTCCGGGCACCGCGGCTCCTCGCTCACCGCGACGTTCAACGATGATCACATCGCCGCCACCAGCCAGGCGATCTGTGAGTACCGGGCCGGCCAGGGCAGCACCGGCCCGCTGTTCCTCGGCAGGGACACCCACGCACTCTCTGAGCCGGCCTGGCGCACGGCCGTAGAGGTGTTCGTCGCCAACGACGTCACGGTCATGGTCGACGACCGCGACGGCTTCACCCCGACGCCGTCGATCTCGCACGCCGTCCTGCGCTACAACTCCGGCCGCACAGCCGCCTACGCGGACGGCGTCGTCGTCACGCCGTCGCACAACCCGCCACCAGACGGCGGGTTCAAGTACAACCCGCCCAGCGGCGGCCCGGCCGGCACGGACGCCACCGCCTGGATCGCCGAGCGGGCCAACGAACTCCTCGAAGCCAAGCTCTCCGGCGTCCGCCGCACACCGTACGAGAAGGCGGCCACGCAGCGGTACGACTACCTCGGGCATTACGTCGACGAACTGCCGGCCGTGGTCAACCTCGACGCGATCAGGGCGGCCGGCCTGCACGTCGGCGCTGACCCGCTCGGCGGCGCCTCCGTGGCGTACTGGTCGGCGATCGCCGAGCGGCACAAGCTCGACCTCACAGTGGTCAACCCGGACACCGACCCCAGGTTCGCGTTCATGACGCTGGACTGGGACGGCAAGATCCGGATGGACTGCTCGTCGCCGTACGCCATGGCGTCACTGGTCGAACGCAAGAGCGAGTTCACGATCGCCACCGGGAACGACGCCGACGCCGACCGGCACGGCATAGTGACCGCCGACCACGGCCTGATGAACCCGAACCACTTCCTCGCGGTGGCCATCGACTACCTGTACCGCAACCGCGAGGGCTGGCCGGCCACGGCGGCGGTCGGGAAGACGGCGGTCAGCTCGTCCATGATCGACAGGGTGGCCACCGACCTGGGACGCCGGCTGATCGAGGTGCCGGTCGGGTTCAAGTGGTTCGTGCCGGGGCTGCTGGACGCGGCCGGCGGCGCCGGGATCGGGTTCGGCGGCGAGGAGAGCGCCGGCGCGTCCTTCCTGCGTACCGACGGCACGGTGTGGACAACCGACAAGGACGGCATCATCCTGGCGCTGCTCGCGTCCGAGATCACCGCCGTCACCGGCGAGACGCCCAGCCAGCGCTACGGCAAGCTCACCGACAGGTTCGGCGAGCCCGCGTACGCCAGGGTCGACGTGGCCACCACCCGCGCGGCCAAGGCCCGCCTCGGCAGGCTCACCGGCGCCGACGTCACCGCCACCGAGCTGGCGGGCGAGCCCATCCGCGCCAAGCTCACCGAGGCGCCCGGCAACAACGCCCCGCTAGGCGGGCTCAAGGTGACCACCGAGTCCGGCTGGTTCGCCGCCCGCCCGTCCGGCACCGAGGACGTCTACAAGGTGTACGCGGAAAGCTTCCGAGGCCCCGACCACCTGGCCCGAATCCAGGCCGAAGCCCGTGAGGTGGTGGCAGCCGCGCTGGGACCGACGTCATGAAGGTCGGCCTGCTGACCAGGGAGTACCCGCCGAACGTCTACGGCGGCGCGGGCGTGCACGTGGACTTCCTGTCCCGCGAGCTGCGCGACCTGGTCGACCTGGCCGTGCACTGCTGGGGCGTGGACCGCCCCGGGGCGCGCGGCCACACCCCGGGCGAGGCGCTGACCGGTGCGAACTCCGCGCTGGCCACGCTGTCCACCGACCTGTCCATGGCCGCGTCCGTGGCCGACCGCGACCTGGTGCACAGCCACACCTGGTACGCCAACCTGGCCGGTCACCTGGCCAAGCTGCTCTACGGCATCCCGCACGTGGTCACCACGCACTCGCTGGAGCCGCTGCGGCCGTGGAAGGTCGAGCAGCTCGGCGGCGGGTACCGGGTGTCGTGCTGGGCCGAGAAGACGGCCATCGAGTCCGCCGACGCGATCATCGCGGTCAGCCACGGCATGCGCTCGGACGTGCTGCGGGTGTACCCGGCGGTGGACCCGAACCGGGTGCACGTGGTGCCGAACGGAATCGACTCCACGCTCTACGCCTACACCGACTCCCGCGACGCGTGGGAGAAGTACGGCCTGGACCCGGACCGCCCGACGGTGCTGTTCATCGGCCGCGTGACCAGGCAGAAGGGCGTGCCCCACCTGGTCCGTGCGGCCGCCAGGTTCTCCCCGGATGCGCAGCTCGTGCTCTGCGCCGGCGAACCGGACACCCCCGAGCTGGGCCGGGAGTTCCTCTCCCTGGTCGACGACCTGCGGGCCTCGCGCGGCGGCGTGCACTGGATCCAGCACATGCTGCCGCGCGAGGAGGTGATCCAACTGCTCTCCGGGGCCACCGTGTTCGCCTGCCCGTCGGTGTACGAGCCGCAGGGCATCGTGAACCTGGAGGCGATGGCCTGCCGGACGGCGGTGGTGGCCAGCGACGTCGGCGGCATCCCCGACGTGGTCCGCAACGGCGTGACCGGCCTGCTCGTGACCTACAACGAGTCCGACCCGCGCGGCTTCGAGGACGCCTTCGCCGAGCGCGTCAACGAACTGCTGGACAACCCCGAGCGCGCGCGGGCGATGGGCCTGGCCGGCTGGGAACGTGCCGTCCAGGAGTACGGCTGGGCCTCCATCGCCGCGCACACCGTCGCCGTCTACGAGGACCTCGTGAGTGGTTAGCGTTGTCATAGCAACGCTAACCACTCACGGGGTCCAGCTTGGTGCCGCCGGCGATGAGGCCTCGGGCCATCGGGCGGGTCAGCATCTCGTGCGGGAAGCCGAGGTCGACGGCGCTGGCGCGGTCCAGCTTGGTACGGGCTTCGGCGGGGAGTACGAGGTCCAGGGCGCCGAGGTTGTCGGCGAGCTGGGCGGGGGTACGGGCTCCGATGATCGGCGCGGTCACGGACGGGTTGAGCAGGGTCCAGGCCAGCGCGACCCGCGACGGCGTTTCACCGATCTCGGCGGCCACCTCCTTGACCACCTCGGCGATGTCCAGCGCGCGTTCGGTCAGCGCGCCGTTCGCGGCGGCCACGGTCCTGCGGGTGCCGACCGGGTTGGCCAGGTCGCCGCCGTGGTCCAGGTCCGCGCGGCTGTACTTGCCCGTCAACACGCCGCTGGCCAGCGGCGACCACGGCACCACGCCCAGCCCCAGCTCGGCCGCCATCGGGATGAGGTCGCGCTCCACCGTCCGCTCCACCAGGCTGTACTCGATCTGCAGCGCCACCAGCGATGACCAGCCGCGCAGGTCGGCGATGGTCTGCATCCGCGCCACCTGCCAGGCCGGGGTGTCGGAGATGCCCAGGTAGAGCACCTTGCCGGCGCGCACCAGGTCGTCCATCGCGCGCAGGATCTCCTCCACCGGCGTGGTGGCGTCCCAGACGTGCAGGTAGAGCAGGTCGATGTAGTCGGTGTTCAGCCGGCGCAGGCTGGCCTCCACCGAGCGGACCATGCTCTTGCGGTGGTTGCCGCCGGCGTTCGGGTCGCCGGGGCGGGTGTTCAGGGTGTACTTGGTGGCGATCACCAGCTCGTCCCGGATGCCGTCGGTGAACTCGCCGAGGAACCGCTCGGACGTTCCGTTGGTGTACTGGTTCGCGGTGTCGACGAAGTTGCCGCCCCGCCCCCGGTACTCGTCGAAGATCTTGCGCGCCTCGTCGCGGTCCGAGCCCCAGCCCCAGTCCGAGCCGAAGGTCATGGTGCCCAGCGCGAGCGGCGACACGCGCAGCCCGGAACGGCCCAGCGTGCGGTAGGTGTCAAGTGATGTCATGGCCCCAGGCTGCGGCCGCGCCGACACCCCGCGAAACGGAAGGTTCTTCCTGGGACTGGCGTTCCTAGGCCCGCGCGCGCCGTAATATCGAGCCCGATGAGCGACGACGCGACCCGCGAGCTGGCCGCCTTCCTGCGGACCCGCCGGGAGCGGCTGGCGCCCGATGACTTCGCGTTGCGGACCAGCGGCCGCCCGCGCCGCACCCCAGGGCTGCGCCGCGAGGAGGTCGCCGAGCTGGCCGGGGTCAGCGTCGACTACGTGGTCCGCCTGGAGCAGGGCCGTGGGCTGCGCCCGTCGCCGGAGGTGCTGGAGGCGCTGGCCCGGGCGCTGCGGCTCACCGATGACGAGTGCTCCTACCTGTTCGACCTCGCGGGGCAGCGGCGCGCGCGCCCACGACGTCCACGACCCGGGGCCGGGCGCGTCCCGGACTCCCTGGCCCAGCTCGTCGGCGACCTGTCCCCGTTGCCGTGCATGCTGGTCAACCACCGGTTCGACATCCTGGCCTGGAACCCCGAGATGGCCGGGCTGATGCTGGACTTCGGCGAGCTGCCCGAACACCGGCGCAATTCGATGTGGCTGTGCCTGCTGTACCCGCCGCTGCGCGACTTCTACCGGGACCGCGAGCTGATCATCCGGGAGGGCATCGCCGACCTGCGCGCGGCCTGGGCGGCCCACCCGGAGGACGCCGCCCTCGGCGGGCTGATCGACGAGCTCGCCGCGCACAGTGACGAGTTCGCCCGGCTGTGGGCGATGCGCGACGTCAAGGTGAACGGCCGAGGCCGCAAGGCGCTGCTGCACCCCGGGGTGGGGCCGCTGACGGTGGCCTACGAGGTGCTCGCCCCGCTGCAGGACCCGGACCAGCGGCTGGTCATCTACCGAGGCGCGGACGCCGAGTCCAGGGTGGCGCTGGACGCGATCGCCCGCGAGGCCGGCGACCGGGCGCTGGCCGGCCTGGGGTGAGGCATGGGGCATAAGCAAGGTTTCGGCGTTGACATCGGCGGCAGCGGGATCAAGGGCGCGCCCGTCGACCTCGAGCACGGCAAGCTCGCCAAGGAGCGGTTCCGGGTGCCCACCCCGCAACCGTCCACCCCGGACGCCGTCGCGAAGACCGTGCGCGAGGTACTCGACCACTTCGGCTGGGACGGGCCGTTCGGGTGCACGTTCCCGGCGGTGGTGCAGCACGGCATGGTGCGCACGGCGGCCAACGTGGACAAGTCCTGGATCGGCACCGACGCGCACGAGCTGCTGCGCGCCGCGACCGGCCGCGAACCGCTGGTCGTCAACGACGCGGACGCCGCCGGCCTGGCCGAGGTGCGGTTCGGCGCGGCGCGCGGGCACAAGGGCGTCGTGCTGGTGACCACCCTGGGCACCGGCATCGGCTCGGCGATCGTGGTGGACGGGCGGCTGGTGCCGAACACCGAGCTGGGGCACCTGGAGCTGGACGGCCACGACGCCGAGTCGCGCGCCGCCGAGTCGGCCAGGGAGCGCGAGGACCTCTCCTGGGAGGACTGGGCGGCCCGGCTGACCAGGTACTACCGGCACGTGGAGGACCTGGTCTGGCCGGACCTCATCGTGGCCGGCGGCGGGGTGAGCAAGAAGGCCGAGAAATGGCTGCCCCTGGTGCAGGCCCGCACCGAGCTGGTGCCCGCCACGCTGCTGAACACCGCCGGGATCGTCGGCGCCGCCGTGCTCGCCGCCGAGCAGCTCGGACACGCCGGCAAGCGCCACCACCACAAGCACTGAGCGACCCGAGTACGGTTTCGCTAGTTCTGCTAACTACTTGTCGAGAGGGTCTCGGATGAGCATGACCGATGCCATGACGGCCGGGACGATCACCATCGCCGGCCACGGCGGCGACCCGATCGAGGCGTACCTGGCCCACCCGGTCGGCGGCGGCCCGCGCGGCGGCGTGGTGGTCATCCACCACATGCCCGGCTTCGACCGGGAGAACAAGGAGATCGTGCGCCGGTTCGCGGCGGAGGGCTACAACGCGGTGTGCCCGAACCTCTACTCCCGCGAGGCTCCCGGAGCCGACCCGGACGACGCTGCGGCCACCGTGCGCGCGGCCGGCGGGGTGCCCGACGAGCGCCTGGTCGGCGACGTGGCCGGCGCGGCAGAGCACCTGCGCGGGCTGGACGGCGCCAACGGCAAGGTCGGCGTCATCGGCTACTGCTCGGGCGGGCGGCACACGTTCCTCGCGGCCTGCTCGCTGCGGCTGGACGCCGCCGTGGACTGCTACGGCGCCTTCGTGGTCGAGGACCCGCCGCCGAACATGCCCAAGCACATGCAGCCCATCCTGCACCTGGCGCCGGAGCTGAGCTGCCCGCTGCTCGGCCTGTTCGGCGCCGACGACCAGTACCCGTCGCCGGAGTCGGTCGCCAAGCTGGACGCCGAGCTGTCCCGGCTGGGCAAGGCGCACCAGTTCCACACCTACGAGGGCGCCGGCCACTCCTTCTTCTCGGTGGACCGCCCGGCCTACCGTCCGGAGGCCGCCGTGGACGGCTGGCGCCGGATCCTCGACTTCTTCGCCACGAACCTGGGGTGACCAGCTGATGTGCACGTACCTGACCGAGAAGATCACCGTCGACGGCAGCGGCAAGGGCGCGCGCGGCTGGTTCGGCGCCAGCGAGGCGATCGTCTACGTGGACCACGCCGTGCACGCGCCGTACACCCACACCGTCAACATCGACCTGCTCAACCCCGGCATCGGCCCGTCCGCCCGGGTCGCCATGGAGCTGACCGAGGAGTCCGCGCTGGCCCTGGCCGACGCCATCCACCAGGCCATCGCCTCGGCCCCGCCCAAGATCGCTTCCAAGGACCAGTAACGGGCCGAGCACGCGAGGAGCGCCGACCGCGACTGGTCGCAATCGGCGCTCGGGTGGGCGGCTTCAGCACTGGTCGGAGTGGCAGCTCCACTCGCAGGTCGGTGAGAGGCAGCACCACCGGGTATGGGCACCGATATGTTCGCACTCACAACGCGGTCGGCACTGGGCCGACGCCTGGGTCCTCGGGACGATCCGATCGATCAGCCTGTCGCTGAGCGTGCTCAAGAAGTGAGTCATGCGACGAGGCTATGGCGCTCGTGCACATTGAATGCATATCTGTGCATACATCGAGAGCACATGGCCGTCGACCGGTCAGTTGGGCCAGCGGACGTGTTGGTGCAGCGGGCAGCTGTTGCGGTACACGAACTGGACGCCGCCGCCCTCGCCGAGGTCCGCCATGCCGGCGCCGTGGTTGTTGCGCTCCGGATCGCAGGTGCAGCCGGCGGCCACCGCGTCCGGTGAGCCGGGCAGATAACGGATCTTGCCGTTGGCGTCCAGTTCCATCTTGACGTACATCACCCCCTGCGAGCGGAGCAGGATGTAGCGGACGCCGGTCTCGGGGTCCTCGGTGTAGTCGATGCTCGGCAGGTTGCTGGGGTCGGGCTCCTTCGGTGCGTCGCCGGGGCCCTCATCGGCCCAGCGCTGCACGACCTTCTCGATGTCCATGGTGACCGGGCGCAGCGTGGAGCCGCCCGGCCTGTCGTCGAGGTGCGGATGGCCCTGGACGATGGCGTAGGCATCGATGATCTCGAAGGTCTCCCGGTTCTGCTCGGCCATCGAGTCGACCTGGATCGACTTGATCAGCGTGCCCGAGTCGTGCCCGTGACAGACGTGGATGCGCACCTGGCTGTCCATGCCGTCGGGCAGCCGGTCGGCAACCTCCCGCAAGCCCTCGATGACCTCGCGAATGTTCATCGGTCACCCCCGAGTCGTGGCGTCACACCGTGATCCTGCCGGACATCCTCCCTCGGTGGGACGGCGCGTCACATACTGTTGCTCGACCTCGACCAACGGGGGTTGCCGGCGCTGTCCCCGGGGTGGTCTTGACAGTGCGCTGTGACGCGCGTTGCATGGTGCCCAATCGATTGGGCCAATCGTTTGCGCGCGTGAGGGGACGACATATGCGGCCGGTTTCTCCCGGGTACTTCGCCGATCACGACGTCGAAGGGCTGGGCGCCGAGCTGCGCGCCGGCCGCTGCTCGCCCGGTGACCTGGTCGAACGCGCGCTGGACGAGGCGCAGCGGCTGAACCCGGTGCTCAACGCGTACGTCACGGTGGACGCCGAAGGCGCCCGCGCGGCCGCCCGCACCGCGGCCGAGGAGCTCGCCGCCGGCACCGACCGGGGGCCGCTGCACGGCATCCCGGTGGCGGTGAAGGACATCGTGGACACCGCCGGCCTGCGCACCACGATGGGCTCGCGGCACTTCGCCGACAACGTGCCGGACCGCGACGCCGCCTGCGTGGCCGCGCTGCGGGCGGCCGGCGCGATCGTGATCGGCAAGACGACCACGCACGAGTTCGCCTACGGCGGGTTCGGTGATGTGTCCGCGAACGGCGCCGCGACCAACCCGCACGACCCGGAGCGGATGACCGGCGGGTCCAGCGCGGGTTCGGCGGCGGCGGTGGCGGCCGGCATGGTGCCGTTGGCGGTGGGCACGGACACGGGCGGTTCGGTCCGCCTGCCGTCCGCGCTGTGCGGGCTGGTGGGGTTGCGCCCGACGTACGGCGCGGTGTCCACCGAGGGCGTGTTCCCGCTGGCGGAGTCGCTGGACACGGTCGGCCCGATGGCCCGCACGCCGAACGACTGCCGGCTGTTCTGGCGGGTGCTGGCCGGCACCGGGCCGGGCATCGCGGGCGGCGGTTCGCCCGCAACCGGACGGGCGAAGATCGCGCGGCTGCGTACCGACGGCTTCGGGCCGGTGGACGACGCGGTGGCGGCCGTCGTCGACGAGAAGCTGGCCGGGGCCGCCGAGGTGACCCTGCCGAACGCCGCCGACATCGGCGAGGCGTACCTCGGCATGCACGCCCCCGAGGTGACCAGGCTGCACGCCGAGCGGGTGGCCACCGCCCCCGAGCTGTACCAGCCCGAGGTGCTCGAACGGATCCGCCTGGCCGCCCGGGTCACCGACGCCGACCACCGCCGCGCACTGGCCGCCCGCGACAGCGCCCTGAGCGCGGTCCGTTCGCTGTTTGCCGACCACGACGTGCTCGCCCTCCCGACCGTGCCCGTCGTCGCGCCGCCGCTGGGCGCCCGCACGATCCGGGTCAACGGCGAGGAGATCGACGGCAGGACCGTGCTGCTGTCCATGACCAGCGCCTGGGGCGTGCTCGGCCTGCCCGCGATCAGCGTCCCCGCCGGCCTGGTCGACGCCCTGCCGGTAGCCATCCAACTAATCGCCCCACCCAACTCCGAAGAACTCCTCCTGACCGCCGCCGAGCAGCTCTTCTGAGGACCCGCACAACCACTTCGTGCCTGGCACACGCACTGGAACGCGTGTGCGGGGTACGAAGTGGGTGTGCGAGCCAATCACCGGGCGCGGAGGGCGGTGGCTACGGCGTGGGCCATGGCCTCGCCAAGCGCCACGGGGACGGCGTTGCCTAGTTGGCGCATTTGTTCGCCTCGGGGGCCGGCGAGCCACCAGGTGTCCGGGAAGGTCATGATCCGGGCCACCTCGCGCACGGTGAGGTAGCGGATGGAGCCGTCGTCGCGGCGTAGGACGGACTCTCCGCCGGGCACCCCGTGCACGCCGGCCTTGACAGTCTTGGCCGGGCGGTCCAGCTCGTTCGGGGTGTGGCCCTTGTACACCCGCGCGCCCGGCCAGCCGTAGTGGTGCAGCCAGTCCGGGTGCTCGACGCGCGCGGGGCCGGGCGGCTCGGGCAGGTCGGCGATGGCGTCCCGGAGCGTGCGCCACGGCTTCAGGCGGGCACCATCGGCGGGCGCCGGTACGGGCTGGGGCGGCAGGCCGTGGCGGGACCAGTACGAACCGTCGGCCTGGGCGCGGACCAGCGCGGACTCGGAGTGGGTCGGCTCGGGGGGCCGCCAGTCGGCCAGGTCCAGGTCGCGGCGGAAGGCGACCACGAACACCCGCTGCCGCACCTGCGGCACCCCGTAGTCGGCGGCGTTCACCGGCAGGCAGAACACGTCGTAGCGCTCGGTCGGGTCGGTGCGCGAACCGGCCAGCGCCTTGCGCAGCCGCCGGTCGTGGTCGCGCCAGTCCTCGCCGTTCACCCGGCGCTCGAACGGCAGCGCCAGTCGCCCGAGGATGTAGTTGTAGTACGGACGGAACGAGCGCCGCAGCAGGCCGCGCACGTTCTCCGCGAGCACCGCACGGGGCCGGGTCTCGCGCACGCAGCGGAACAGCTCCGGCCACAGGTTGCGCGGGTCCTCGGCGCCCCGGTGCGCGCCACCCAGGCTCCACGGCTGGCAGGGCACCCCGCCGGCCACCACGTCCACCCGGCCGGCCAGCTCGGTGAAGTCGATGCCGCGCACGTCACCGGGCACCAGCGGCCAGCCCCGGCCGCCGTTGTGGCGCAGCGTCTCGCACGCCCGAGGCTCCAGCTCGTTGACCAGCAGGTGCCGGAACCCGCCCCGGTGCATGGCCAGCGCCAGCCCGCCACCACCGCCGAACAGCTCGACGCTGGTCAGCTCGGGAGCGGGCACCAGCGGACCTTAGCCGGATGTCGCCCGCGCGGCCGGGAGATACGGGAGGATGGCGCGATGGACTCCGTCTCACTGATCGTCGAAGCGTTGGCGGCGGGCGCGGCGGCCGGCGCCCAGGGCACCGCGACGCAGGCGGTGAAGGACGCGTACGGCGGGCTGAAGGGCCTGGTCACGCGGCGGTTCGGGGATCGGCCGAAGGAGCTGGACCGTCCGGCCGAGGAGCTGCGTGCCGAGCTGGAAGCGGTGGACGCTGGCGCGGACGAGGAGCTGGTGTCGGCGGCGCGGCGGCTGCTGGAGCTGCTTGACCAGGGCGGCAAGTACCAGGTGGACGCCCGCAAGGCGCAGGGCGTGCAGATCGGCGATCACGGCACGCAGATCAACAAGTTCGGATGACCCAGCCCGTCGACGCGCGTGGCGCCAGGGGCGTCCAGGCCGGCGATCACGGCACGCAGATCAACGTCTACGTCAGCGAGTCCGCCGAGGTCGCCTGGCCGGTGCGGGTGGGGGTGGTGCCCGCGCTCGCGGACTGCTACCAGGGCGGCCGCCGGGAGTCCGCCGAGCTGGCCGGCTCCACGGCGGCCACCCGGGTGCTGTCCGGGCTCGGCGGCGTCGGCAAGTCACAGCTGGCCGCCGCGCATGCCCGAGGGCACGCCGAGGCCGACCTGGTGCTCTGGCTGACCGCCACCGGGCGTGACTCGGTGCTGGCCGGCTACGCGCGGGCGGCGCGGGAGATCGGGCGCGCGGTGCCCTCGGAGGTCGAGGCGGCCGCCGACTGGTTCCGGGCCTGGCTGCAGCGCACCGACCGCCGCTGGCTGGTGGTGCTCGACGACCTGTCGAACCCGGCCGACCTGCGCGAGCTCTGGCCGGACGGCCCCGGTGGCCACACCGTGGTGACCACCCGGCGCCGGGACGCGGTGCTCGCGGCGCGGGGCCGGCACCGGATCGAGGTCGGGCTGTTCACCCCGGACGAGGCGCGCGGCTTCCTGGCCGCCAAGCTCGCGGACGCCCGCCCGCTCGACCAGGCCGACGAGCTGGCCCGCGACCTGGGATACCTGCCGCTCGCGCTGGCCCAGGCCGCCGCCTTCATCCAGGACCGGGACGACACCTGCGCCGGCTACCGGGAAAGGCTCGCCGAGCGGCGGCGGTTGGACGAGCTTTTCCCTGCCGACGCGCTGGCCGACGACTACCGTTCCACCGTGGCCGCAACCTGGTCGATCTCCATCGAGGCCGCCGACGAGCTGGCGCCGCGCGGGCTGGCCAAGCCGCTGCTGCGGGTGTGCGCCGTGCTGGACCCGAACGGGTTCCCCGCCGAGCTGGTCGAGTCCGAGCCGGTGGCCCGGTACCTGGGCGAGGACGTCTCGGGACGGGACTGCCACGACGCGCTGCGGAACCTGGCGCGGCTGAACCTGGTCGGCATCGACGCGGACGGCGTACGGATGCATGCGCTGGTGCAGCGGGCGGTGCTGGAGCGCACCGAGGTCGCCGGCGCGGTCTGGGCGGCCGCGGACGGGCTCATCCAGATCTGGCCCGACGTCGAGCGCGACCACCGGGCCGCGGAGATGCTGCGCGCGAACGCCCAAGCCCTGGTCGGGCGGGGCGAGGACCTGCTGTGGCGGCCGCGCGGGCACACCTTGCTGCCCAGGCTGGCCGCCAGCCTGATCGACAGCGGCCATGCGCGCAAGGCCGTCGCGCTCTGGCGCCGGCAGCTGCGGCACGGGCGGCGCGCGCTGGGTGCCGACCACCCCGACGTGCTCAACGGGCGGCACGGGTTCGCCTCCGCCCTGGGCGCCGCCGGGGACGCGGCGGCCGCGGCGGCCACGCTCGCCGACCTGCTGCCCGACCGGGAACGGGTGCTCGGGCGGGACCACCCGGAGACGCTGCTGAACCGGGCCAGCCTGGCGCGCTGGCAAGGGCTGGCCGGCGACCCGCGCGGCGCCGCCGACACCTGCCGCGAGCTGGTCGCCGACCGGACCCGGGTCCTCGGGCCCGACCACCGTGAGACCCTGCTCGCCCGCAGCTCGCTGGCCAGGTGGGAAGGCGACGCCGGAGGCGGCGACGGCACCGTCGCCGCGTACCGGGAGCTGCTCGCCGATGTCCAACGCGCGCTCGGCCCTGACCACCACGACACGTTCGTCACGCGCTCCCGACTGGCGCGCTGGCTGGGACTCACCGGAGACCCGGCCGGCGCGGTGGCCGAGTTCGAGCGGCTGGTCGCGGACAGCGCCCGGGTGCTGGGGCCCGACCACCGCGAGACCCTCGGCAACCGCCTCAGCCTGGCCCGCTGGCGCGGCGACGCGGGTGATCCGGCCGCCGCTGCCGCCGCGCTCACCGAGCTGGTCGCCGACATGACCAGGGTCTTCGGACCCGACCACCCCGACACCTACCTGGCCCGGCACGGGGTGGCGGCCTGGCGCGGACGGGCCGGCGATGCCGCCGGTGCCGTCCGCCTGTACACCGACCTGCTGGCCGACCGGCGCGAGCTGCTCGGCCCGGACCACCCCGACACCCTCCGGACCGAACGCGACCTGGCCGAGTGGATCGCTAAGGCACGGCGGTGAACAGCTCGTAGCTGTGACCGTCCGGATCCCGCAGGTACACCCCTCGCCCCCCGCTCCGGTGGTTGATCGTGCGGTCCTTGCCGGCCGGCCCGATGCCCGAGCCGAACTCGATGTCCGAGCCCTCCAGCTTGGCCAGCACCGCGTCGAACGTCTGGTCGTCGACCAGGAACGCGTAGTGCCCGAACAGGAACTCGAACCGGTCGTCGAAGTCGAAGGTCAGGTCCTCGTTGACCTGGACCGGCACGAACGGTCCGGTCGGCGCCCCGACCGGCAGCCCCAGCAGGTCGGCGAAGAACCGCGCCGACCGCCGCTTGTCACGCGATCGAATGATGGTGTGGTTGAGCACGATGGTCATCTCTGCTCTCCGCTCGGTAGGGTCCGGCGTGCACGACTGACTTTGCTTTGAAAGCAAAGGGTATTTGTACTCAAAGGGGTAGTGGCATGTCAACCGAGACGGAGACCGGGCTGAGCGTCGACGACGCGACCCGCGCGCTGCTGCTGCTGGTGCCGAGGATGGTGGGGCGGGCCAAGCGGATCCCGGTGCCCGAGCGGTTCCGGTCGCTCTCGCTCGCGCCCCGGCACCTCTCGATGCTGTCCTACCTGCTCTTCGACGGGGCGATGACGGTGAACGAGCTGGCCACGCGGCTGGAGGTGGCGCCGACCACGGTGAGCCTGATGGTCTCCGAGCTGAGCCGCAAGGGCATCCTGGACCGCCGCGAGGACGAGGCCGACCGGCGGCGGCGGATCGTGGGCATCGCCGAGGACAGCCGCCCGGCGATCGAGGACTGGCTGGCGCGCGGGGCCGTGGCGTGGCGCCAGGTGCTCGCCCCGCTCACCGCCGAGCAGCGGAAGGTGGTCGTCGACGCGCTGCGGGCGTACGAGCGCGCGGTGGCCGATCCGGAGGGCTGACGCGCGCACATGGGTCAGGGCGCCTGCCGGCGCCGAGACCAAGCGCGTGCGACGGCGGGTCCATTGACCGCTGTCAAGCGCGACACCATGATGATTTTCAATTCATAACTCCGGGAGGTACAGCCATGGCGAGGGTCGAGACGGTTCGCGGTCCGATCGAGCTCGACGCGCTCGGCGTGACGTTGATGCACGAGCACGTCTTCGTGCTCACCCCGGACGTGATGCAGAACTACGGCGGCGACTGGTGGGACGAGGAGCAACGGGTCGCCGAGGCGATCGTCAAGCTGACCGCGCTCAAGCAGGCCGGCGTGGACACCATCGTCGACCCGACCGTGCTCGGGCTGGGGCGGTACCTGCCGAGGGTGCAGCGGGTGAACGCGGAGGCCGACATCAACATCGTGGCCGCCACCGGGATCTACATCTACGAGCGGCTGCCGCACTACTTCCGCTACCGGGGTCCGGGCACCCTGCTCAACGGCCCCGAGGTGCTCACCGAGATGTTCGTGCGCGACATCAGAGAGGGCATCGCGGACACCGGGGTGAAGGCCGCGTTCCTCAAGTGCGTCGTCGAGGAGGCCGGTCTCACCCCCGACCAGACCCGGGTGCAGGAGGCCGTCTGCGAGACCCACCAGCAGACCGGCGCGCCCATCACCGTGCACACCAACGCCGCGCTGCAGACCGGCCGGCTGGCCCTGGAGTTCTACTCCAAACACGGCGTGGACCTGACCAAGGTGGTGATCGGACACGCCGGCGACACCGACGACCTCGACTACCTGAAGTGGATCATGGACCAGGGCGCCACCATCGGCTGCGACCGGTTCGGGCTGGACGTCTACCTGCCCACCGAGCTGCGGGTGGCCGCGATCGCCACGCTGTGCGGCCAGGGCTACGCCGACCGGATAGTGCTCGCCCACGACACCGCCTGCTACATGGACTGGTTCTCCGGCGAGCACGCCGAGGCCGCGGTCGCGCAGGCCGCGCCGAACTGGCACTACCTGCACATCAGCAAGGACGTGCTGCCCGCGCTGCGCGAGCTCGGCGTGACCGAGGACCAGATCACCACCATGCTGGTGGACAACCCCAGGCGGTACTTCACGCCGGCGGGGTGAGGGCCGTGAGGACACCACTTCCGCGCGGGCGGGCGCCGTTCGACACCGCCGGGATCGTCCGCGACGAGCTGGGCGTCTCGCACTACGCGGGCCTGCCCGGCTCGCTGGTGACCATGTTCCGCGACTCCGTGGAGCGCGACCCGCGCGCCGAGGCGCTGGTCGAGGTCGGTCGGGAGGACGAGCGGCTCAGCTACCGCGAGCTGTGGGACCGAGCCGCGCGGGTCGCCGGCGGGCTCGCCGACGAGGGCGTGCGCCCCGGCGACCGGGTGGCAAACCTGCTGCCGGCCGGGCTGGACTGGGTGGTCGGCTTCCTCGGCACGCAGTTGGCCGGCGCGGTGGCCGTACCGGTGAACACCCGGTTCGCCGAGCCGGAGATCGAGTACGTGCTGTCCGACTCCGGCGCGGCGGTGGTGCTGCGCCCTGGCCAGCCGTTGCCCGCGGGCCCGCCGACCGCCGTGCCCGACCGCACCCACGCCGACCTGGCGGCGATCTTCTACACCAGCGGCACCACCGGGCGTCCCAAGGGCGCGATGATGACCCAGGAGAACTTCCTGTCCAACATCGAGACGGCCGTGCGGGTGACCGGCATCGATCCCTCGGAGGGGTCCGCCCTGCGCAACCTGGTCTCGGTGCCGCTGTTCCACGTCACCGGCTGCAACAGCCAACTGCTGATCCAGCTCGCGCTCGGCGGCACCACCGTGGTGATGCCCAGCTTCGACGTGCGCACCTTCCTGCGCACCATCGCGGACGAACGGATCAACCTGCTGGTGTCCGTGCCGGCGATCTACGCGCTGGCGCTCATGCAGCCCGACCTCCGCGATTACGACCTGAGCGCGGTGAGCAGGATCTCCTACGGCGGCGCGCCGATCGCCCCCGACCTGGTGCGCCGGATCACCGAGCGGTTCGGAAACGCCCGGGTGGGCAACGGCTTCGGGCTGACCGAGACGTCTTCCATCTCGACCTACCTGCCGCACGAGTGGGCGGCCTCGCACGCCGACTCGGTGGGGTTCGCCGCGCCGGTGGTGGACCTCGCGCTGGACGCCGTGGACCGCGACGGCGTCGGCGAGCTGCTCATCCGAGGCCCGAACGTGGTCGCCGGCTACTGGAACAAGCCGGACGCCACCCGCGACACGTTCGCCGGCGGCTGGCTGCGCAGCGGCGACCTGGCCAGGGTGGACGAGCAGGGCCTTGTCTACGTGGTGGACAGGGCCAAGGACATGATCAACCGGGGCGGCGAGAACGTCTACTCGGTGGAGGTGGAGAACGCGCTGGCCGGTGCGCCCGGGGTGGCCGACGCCGCCGTGGTCGGGGTGCCCGACGACGTGATGGGCGAGAAGGTCGGCGCCGTGCTGGTCTCCGCCCCCGGCGCCGTGGCCGACCCTGCCGCCGTCCGCGCCTACCTGTCGGGCCGGCTGGCCGACTTCAAGATCCCCGAGTACGTCGTCGTCCGCGACACCCCGCTACCCCGCAACCCCGGCGGCAAGATCCTCAAACGCCAACTCCGCGACGAGACCCCCTGGCCGGCGGGCTAGCTGGAGCGCAGCACGGCGTCGAGGTTGGTGAGCACGCCGTCGTAGATCCGCCGGAGCCCGCCGGGGGCGAACGCGCGCTCGAAGATGCCGCCGATCCCGCCGGCCCCGTTCCACACCGTGTGCACCTGGACGCTGCTCTGCCCGCCGTCCGCCGGGCTGACCGTCCAGGTGGTGACCATGCTGGAGTTGCGGTCGGTCTCCACCAGCGCGGAGTCCGGCTCGCTGACCTCGATCAACTGGTCACGGACCCGCTTCGAGGTGGCCGCCAGCTTCCAGTGCACCTGGCTGCCCGCGCCGTGGCCACCGGCCCGCACCTCGTACTCGCTGTAGTGCTCGGTCAAGATCTTCGGTCGGGTGCTCTGGTAGTCGGCCAGCGCGGCCCGCACCTGATCGACCGAACCGTGGACCACTCGCTGCGCGGTGACGCTTACCTGTCCCATGCCGTCCATCCTGCCCGCCGCCGCCAGACCCGTGAGTGGCTAGGGCCGTCATAGCATTCACGGGTGCGCCAGCGCGTGCGTCAGCACGGTGCGGGTGTCGGCGGGGTCGATCACGTCGTCGACCTCGAACACGGTGGCCACGCTCAGCGCCTTGCCGTGCTCGTAGGCCTGTGCGACCAGCTCGTCGTAGCGGGCCTGGCGGGCGGCCGGGTCGGCGATCGCATCCAGCTCCGCCCGGTAGCCGAGCCGGACCGATCCCTCCAGCCCCATGCCGCCGAACTCGCCGGTCGGCCAGCTCGCGGTCAGCACCGGCGACCGGAACCCACCGCCGGCCATCGCCATCGCGCCCAGCCCGTAACCCTTGCGCAGCACGATCATGGCCAGCGGCGAGCGCAACCGGGCGCCGGCCACGAACATCGCGCCGAACTTCCGGACCGTCGCGGTGCGCTCGGCATCCGGGCCGACCATGAACCCCGGGGTGTCGCACAGCGAGACGACGGGCAGCCGGTAGGCGTCGCAGATGCCGAGGAACCGGGTGGCCTTGTCGGCCGCGTCGGCGTCGATCGCGCCGCCCAGGTGCATCGGGTCGTTGGCCAGCACGCCGACCGGGTGCCCGTCCAGCCGGGCCAGCGCGGTGCGGATGCCCACCCCGAACCCGGCGCGCAGCTCCAGCACGCTGCCGCTGTCGAACAGGGTGTCGAGCACCGGGCGGATCGGGTAGGTCCGCACGCGGTTCTCCGGCACCAGGTGGCGCAGCCGGCGCTGGTCGGCGTGCCGGTGCGGGGCGGGCGCGGGGCCGGCGCAGTAGGACAGGTAGCGGCGGGCGGCGGCCACGGCCGCGCCGTCGTCCTTCACCAGCAGGTCGACCACGCCGTTCGGCACCTGCACGGACATCGGCCCGACGTCCTGGGGCGCGACCTCGCCAAGGCCACCGCCGGCGATCATGGCGGGACCGCCCATGCCGATGCTGCTGCCCTCGGTGGCGATCAGCACGTCGCACACCCCGGCCAGCGCGGCGTTGCCGGCGAAGCAGTAGCCGCCGACCACCGCGACCGTCGGCACCTGGCCGACCAGCTCGGCGGCGGCGCGGAAGGTGGTGATGTCCAGCCCGGTGAACCCGCTGGAGTCGGTGTCGCCCGGCCGCCCGCCGCCACCCTCGGCGAAGAGCACGACCGGCAGCCTCTCCCGGCGGGCCAGGTCGAGCAGTCGGTCGGTCTTGCGATGGTTCTGCAAGCCCTGGGTGCCGGCCAGGACGGTGTAGTCGTAGGACATCACCGCGCAGCGCAGCCCGTCCACCCGGGCGATCCCGGTGATCATCCCGTCCGCCGGGGTTCGCTCGATGAGGTCGGCCAGCTCGCGGCGGCGGCGCTGCGCGGCGATGGCCAGCGCGCCGTACTCCACGAACGTGCCCGGGTCGCACAGCTCGGCCAGGTTCTCCCGCGCGGTGCGCCGGCCGGCGTCACGGCGGCGGGCCACGGCGGCCGGCCGCGCCTCGTCCAGCCCGATCCGGTGCCGCTCGACGGCTTCGGCCAGGTCCGGGCGGATCCGGTTCGGGTCGTGGTCGGTGCCGGCCCGCGCGTCCGTAGCGGGACCGTCGGACGGTTCGACGACCAGCAGCGGGGCGCCCTCCGCGACCGTGTCGCCGACGCTGACCAGCACCGTGCGCACGGTGACCGGGCCGGGCGCGGGCACCTCGTGCTCCATCTTCATCGCCTCGAGCACCGCCAACGCGGCGCCGTCGGCGCGGTGCTCGCCGGGGCCGGCCGGCAGCTCCACCACCACGCCTTGCCTGGGCGCGACGACGGTGCCGTGCCCGGGGGCGGACGTCTGAGGCGCGGGTGGGACCAGCTCGGCCATGTGCTCGTCGACGAACGTGGTGTGCAGCCGGCCGTCCACCAGCCCCGGGTGGGCGAGCAGCGCGCGCAACGGGCCGATGTTGTTCGGGATGCCGGCGACGCCGAACTCCGCGAGCGCCCGCTCGGCGCGCGCCAGCGCCCCGCCGAGGTCGGCGCCGACCGTGATCACCTTGGCCAGCAGCGGGTCGTAGCGTGCGCTCACCTCCGTACCCACGGTGGCCGCCGTGTCCACCCGCACCCCCCGGCCGGTGGGCGGGGTGAACCGGGTCAGCGTGCCGCCGGCCGGGCGCACCTCGCCGGTCGGATCCAGCGTCTCCGCGTTCACCCTGGCCTGCACCGCCACGCCCCTCGGCAGCGGCCGGCGCCCGGGAACCAGCTCGTCGAGCGTGCCGCCACCGGCCACCCGCAGCTGCAGCTCCACCAGGTCCAGCCCGGTGACCTCCTCGGTGACCGTGTGCTCGACCTGCAGCCGCGCGTTGACCTCCAGGAACACGAACTCATCGCCGTCGACCAGGAACTCCGCGGTGGCCAGCCCGAGCCGGTCCACCGAGGCGCCCAGCCGCACCGCCGCGTCCCACAGCCGCGCCCTCGTCCCGTCCGACAGCCCGGGCGCCGGGGCGATCTCCACCAGCTTCTGCCGGCGCCGCTGCGCGCTGCAGTCCCGGTCGCCCAGCGCCGCCACCGCACCGGCGTGGTCACCGAGCAACTGCACCTCGACGTGCCGCGCGCGGGGCAGCAGCCGCTCCAGGTACAGCCCGCCGTCGGAGAACGCCCGCCGCGCCTCCGACCGGCACCGTGCCAGCACGCCGGCGAGGTCGTCCGATGCGCCGGCCACCGGCCGCATGCCGCGACCACCCCCGCCGGCCACCGCCTTGACCATCGCCGCTCCGCCCGGACCCAGACCGGCCAGGAACTCCCGCGCCACGGCCAGGTCCGCGTCCGGGTCCGCCCCGGCCAGCACGCCGGTGCCGGCCGCGACCGGGATGTCCAGCCCGGCGGCCAGCGAGCGGGCGCGCGTCTTGTCCCCGAACAACCCCAGCGCGGACGGTGACGGACCGACGAAGGTCAGCCCGGCGTCCGCGCAGCGCTGGGCGAACGGGGCACTCTCGGCCAGGAACCCGTACCCGGGGTGCACGGCGTCGCACCCGGACCGCCGTGCCGCCGCCACCAGCGCGGCGGCGTCCAGGTACGCGGCCGGCCCGGCGGCGGCCAGTGGCACGGCGGCACCCGAACGCGCGAGGTGCCCTGCGCCCGCCTCGTCGGCGGCATGCACGGCCACGGTCGGCAGGCCGAGCGCGGCGGCGGCGTGTTGGATCCGGACGGCGATCTCGCCTCGGTTGGCCACCAGCAGCCGGGTCACGGGCACGGCCGGACTGTACGGCGGATACGCCCCCGTCGCCCCGTGAGTGGCTACCGCGAGCGGGCAGCCCGCCACGGCGGGCTGACCAGGAAGTGCGTGTCGTAGAGCTCCTGGGACTCGAACAGGGTCTCGGCGGCCACCTCGCCGCGCGCGATCCGGCCCAGGTGGCGGAAGTACTCGAACCGCTCCACGCCCGGGGTGAGCACGATGAGCAGCTCGGCGGGGTGCCCGGCCGTTGCCCCGAACGCGTGCGGCATCCCCGGCGGGATCACCAGCAGGTCGCCCTCGGTGCAGGTGACCACCCGGTCGCCGGTGAGCACGTCCAGCGAACCGGACAGCACGTAGAGCAGCTCGCTGGAGATCTGGTGCAGGTGCGGCGTGGCCCCGTCGGCGCCCACGCCCAGCTCGACCCGCTGCGTGCTGAGCGCCCCGGCGGTGGCCCCGCTGTCGGCGAGCAGCCGGATCCGGGCGGACGCGGTCTCCAACGTCTCCGCGTCGGCGGCGCGAACGATCATCGCCTGGTCGGGCGCCTTCGGGTCGCCGGCGGCCCCGTCGGGCGGGGCAGCTGCCGACTCGCCCGAGTCGTGGGACACCGATGACGGGCCGGACATGGATCCTCCCAGGCTGGCGGTACGCGTGTGCTGTCCCTTTCATTCTGTACCCGTTCGGCGAGCGACTTCCGTGATCGGCACCCACCGGGTGATCAAATCCTGTCGTCGTCAACAATCTTCTACAAGAGCTTGACGGCTACCGAGGAATTTGTAGACTGTTATCTCATCGTTCGGGACGTGGCGTATCGGTGCGCCGCGGCAAGCGCGGGGAGGCGAAACGAGGATGAGCGTCCCCACCTCGGGGCCGGCCGGGCCGGTGTCGTTCCAGACGGATCCGCAGCGCTACCGCCACTGGAAGCTCGATCTCGACGGTGAGATCGCGTACCTGCGGTTGGACGTCGACGAGGCCGGCGGGCTGGTGCCCGGCTACGAGCTGAAGATGAACTCCTACGACCTCGGCGTGGACATCGAACTCTACGACGCCACCCAGCGGCTGCGGTTCGAGCATCCCGAGGTCCGTGCGGTGGTCCTGACCAGCGGAAAGGACCGCAACTTCTGCGCGGGCGCGAACATCAGGATGCTGGCCCAGTCCAGCCATCCGTGGAAGGTCAACTTCTGTAAGTTCACCAACGAGACGCGCAATGCCATCGAGGACGCCACCGCGAACTCCGGGCAGACCTACCTGGCCGCGCTGAACGGCACCGCCGCAGGCGGCGGGTACGAGCTGGCCCTGGCCTGCGAGCGGATCCTGCTCATCGACGACAACTCCAGCGTGGTGTCGCTGCCCGAGGTGCCGCTGCTCGGCGTGCTGCCCGGCACCGGCGGGCTGACCAGGGTCACCGACAAGCGCAGGGTCCGCAAGGACCGCGCCGACGTGTTCGCCACCAGGGCCGAGGGCGTGCGCGGGCGCCAGGCCGTGGAGTGGCGGCTGGTCGACGAGGTCATCCCGAAGCGCTCCTGGGACGAGAAGGTCGCCGAACGGGCCGCCGAGGCCGCCGCCCGCTCCTCCCGCCCGACCGGCGCGCGCGGCATCACGCTGCCCCCGCTGGCCCCGGAGCACGGCGAGGACGAGATCCGCTACCGGCACGTGCACGCCCGGCTGGACCGTGCGCGCGGCCTGGTGGAGATCACCGTGCACGGGCCGGACGGCCCGCCGCCGAAGACCGTGGCCGGCATGCACGAGCAGGGCGCCGAGTTCTGGGCGCTGGCCATGACCCGCGAGCTGGACGACCTGATCCTGTGGCTGCGGACCAACGAGCTGGAGCTGGGCACCTGGGTGATCCGCACCAGGGGCAACGCGGCGGACGCGCTGGCGTTCGAGCGCCTGCTCGCCGAGCACGGCCGGGACGACTGGCTCGCGGTCGAGGTCCGGCACTACTTCAAGCGCGTGCTCAAGCGCCTCGACGTCACCTCCCGCAGCCTGGTCGCGCTGATCGAGCCCGGCTCCTGCTTCGCCGGCGCGCTGCTGGAGCTGGCGCTGGCCTGCGACCGCCAGTACATGCTGGACGGGGTTCTCGACTCCGATGAAGAGGGCCAGGAGCCGGCCCAGGTCGTGCTGTCGGAGTCCAACTTCGGCGCGTTCCCGATGTCCAACGGGCTGTCCCGGCTGGGCTCGCGGTGCTACGGCGACGACGACTACCTGGCCAAGCTGCGCCAGGAGACCGGGCACTGGTTGGCCGCGGCGGAGGCGGCGGAGCTGGGGCTGGTCACCGAGGCGTACGACGACATCGACTGGGACGACGAGATCCGGATCATGCTGGAGGAGCGCGCGTCGCTGTCCCCGGACGCGCTGACCGGCATGGAGGCCAACCACCGGTTCGTCGGCCCGGAGACCATGGAGTCGCGGATCTTCTCCCGGCTCACCGCGTGGCAGAACTGGATCTTCATACGGCCGAACGCGTCGGGTCCGGAGGGCGCGCTGCGCCGCTACGGCACCGGCCGCCGCGCCGACTTCGACCGGAAACGGGTGTGACGCAGATGTCCATCGACTACACAGAAAAGATCCCGAACAACGTCGACCTGGCCGGCGACCGCAAGCTGCAGCGCGCCCTGGAGTCCTGGCAGCCCAACTTCCTGACCTGGTGGACGACCATGGGCCCGGCGCTGCCCACCGAGGACGTCTACCTGCGCACGGCGGTGGACGTCGGCCGGGAGGGCTGGGCGCACTTCGGCCACGTGGCCATGGAGGAGTACCGCTGGGGCGTCTTCCTGGCCGAGCGCAACGCCGACCGGCGCATCGCCTTCGGCGAGCAGAAGGGCGAGCCGGTCTGGCAGCAGGTGCCCGGCGAGTACCGCTCGGACCTGCAGCGCCTGATCGTCATCCAGGGCGACACCGAGCCGGCCTCGGTGGAGCAGCAGCGCCGCCTCGGCGAGACCGCGCCGTCCCTGTACGACCTGCGCAACCTGTTCCAGGTCAACGTGGAGGAAGGCCGGCACCTGTGGGCCATGGTCTACCTGCTGCACGCCTACTTCGGCCGCAACGGCCGCGAGGAGGCCGAGGCGCTGCTGCACCGCAACTCCGGTGACCTGGACTCGCCGCGCATCCTGGGCGCGTTCAACGAGGAGACGCCGGACTGGCTGTCGTTCTTCATGTTCACCTACTTCACCGACCGGGACGGCAAGTACCAGCTCGGCACGCTGAAGGAGTCCGCCTTCGACCCGCTCTCCCGGACCTGCGAGTTCATGCTCAAGGAGGAGGCGCACCACATGTTCGTCGGCACCACGGGTGTCGACCGAGTGGTCGCTCGCTCCGCGGAGCTGATGCTCGAGCACGACACCGAGGAGGTCGGCCCGCACGGCGGCATCCCGCTGGACGTCATCCAGCGCTACATCAACTTCCACTACTCGGTGTCGCTGGACCTGTTCGGCTCCGAGCGCTCCACCAACGCCGCGAACTACTTCACCGCCGGCCTCAAGGGCCGCTGGCAGGAGGAGCGCCGCCGCGACGACCACATCCTCACCGAGGACGCCGCGCACGTCGAGGTGGTCCGCGACGGCGAGCTGGCCACCGACGAGGTGTCCGCGCTGCTCGCGCTGAACCACGACCTGCGCATGGAGTACGTCAAGGACTGCCAGAGTGGGCTCAAGCGCTGGAACCGCGTTCTTGAGAAGGCCGGCGTGGACCGGCGGCTGTATCTACCGCACGTCGGCTTCAACCGCCAGGTCGGCGTCTTCTCCGACCACCACGTCACGCCCGCCGGCCAGGTCGTCGGCGCCGACGCCTGGGAGGCCAGCCGGCACAAGTGGCTGCCCACCGACGCCGACAAGGCGCACGTCCAGTCCCTGATGCGCCCGGTGTACGAGCCCGGCAAGATCGCCAGCTGGATCGCCCCGCCGATCAACGGCATCAACGGCAAGCCGTTCGACTACGAGTACGTTCATCTGCCCTGACCGTTTTGCTCCCCAACCTCCGGCGCCCGGTACCGGTCGGTCCGGATGAGGCGTTTCCGGCCGAGGGGAGTGGTGATCGCGATGTGGTTCCGGGCGAGGACAGCGGTGGTCGCGGTGCTCGCGATGTCGCTGGGCGCGGCGGTGCTGGCGGGCTGTGGCGACGGTGGCGGTGAGCGGCCGATCGTGCGGACGGCCCAGGTGGGGCGCGGCACGGTGGGCTCGGCGCACGACGTGCTGGTGATGCCGACCGCGGCCGTGACCAAGCAGGGCGGCCGGTCGTACGCGACGGTAGAAGGCCCGGACGGAAAGCCGCTCAAGGTGCCGTTCGGCGCCGGGGCGGCCAACGCCGAGCTCACCGAGGTCAGATCGGGCCTGCGGGAAGGCCAGGTGATCCTGCTGCCCTGACGGCCGACCCCTCGGTTCAGGAGTTCGCGTAGAGCTTGGTGACCTCGTAGAGGTAGTCGCGCGACTCGTAGAGCGAGCGGGCCAGGATGCGCTCGTTCAGGCCGTGGGTGTGGTCGTCACCGGTGCGGTAGAACCGGCCGCTCAGGCCGTAGGTGGGGATGCCGCCCTCGTTGAGGTAGCGGCCGTCGGTGGCGCCGGTGGACTGGGTCGGGATCAGCGGGACGCCGGGCCACATCTTCGCCGCGACCTCCGTGGCGGGCCGCAGGATCGTGTCCGACAACGGCGGCACCGGTGCGGCGGAGGTGAACGGCTCGACGGGCTGGATCGTGATCTTCGGGTCGTTGATCACGTCGGTCAGGGTCTTCTGTACGTCCGCGCCGGGGGTGCCGGGGAAGATGCGGCAGTTCACGTTCGCCTCGGCCTGCTGCGGCAACGCGTTGCGGGCGTGCCCGCCCTGGATCTGGGTCGGCACGCAGGTGGTGCGCAGCGTCGCGTTGAACACCGGGTCGGCGGACAGGGTGGCGGCGGCCGCGGCGTCGTTCGGGTTGGCCGCCAGCGCCTTCATAGCCTGCCCCATCGGGCCGGGGGTGAGCGCGCCGCGACGCTCGAAGGAGGCCCTGGTCACGTCGTTGACCTGCGTTGGGAAGTTGAACGCCGAGATGCGCGCCAGCGCGCCGCCGAGCGCCCCGATGGCGTTGAACGGGCCGGGGCGCGAGCTGTGCCCGCCCGGGTCCGTCGTGCGCAGGGTGAAGTTCTGGTAGACCTTCTCGCCGGCCTGGATGTCCAGCGACACCCGGTTGTTCTGCTCGTCCAGCGTGCCGGCGGCGCCTTCGTTGAGGGCGAAGGCGGCGTCGATCCAGTCGCGGTGGTTCTTGACCAGCCACTCGGCGCCGTTGACCTGGGCGCCGCCTTCCTCGCCGCAGGTCAGCGCGATCTTGATGTCGTGCTTCGGGCGGAAGTTCTCGGCGCGGTAGCGGATCAGGCTGTCCACCCAGATCGCGGCCATGGACTTGTCGTCGACGGCGCCTCGGGCGGTGAAGTAGCCGTTTTCTTCGACGAGCTTGAACGGGTCGCGTCCCCAGTCCTCTTGCTTTGCCTCGACGACGTCGATGTGGGCGAGCAGGAGGATTGGTTTGCTGGCGGGGTCGGTGCCGTGCAGGGTGGCGATGAGGCCGCCGTCCTTGGGGTGGTCGGGCGGGACGAACACGTTGAGGTCGCCGTCGGGGTAGCCGGCCTTCTTCAGGCGGGCGGCCATTCGCTGGGCGGCCAGTGTGCAGTCGCCGGCGGAGGCGCTGGTGTTGGTCTCGACCAGCTCCTTGTAGAGGTCGCGGAAGGCGGCCTGGTCGGTTGGTGTCGCCGGGGGTGGTGCCGACGGCGGTGGGGCGGCGGACCCGCATCCGGAGAGGAGCACGACAGCGATACAGGCGATCACCGAGGCGGTCCGCATCATCGACTTATAACATGATCGAACCGTCCGCTGAAGAGATGTTTCAGCAATTCGCGCCTGCGGAATGCATTTCCCCCGACCGTGTCGGGACATCCTGCCTACTATCCGTCTCGTGAGCAGCCCGGCCGAGCGGTTCGCCACGCCTCTGGTCGCGGCGGGCGCGTTGTTCGTGGACGGCGACCGGGTGCTGCTGGTGCGCAAGACGTACGGGAACCGGTGGGACATCCCGGGCGGCGTCGTCGACCGGGGCGAGTCGCCGAGAATGGCGTGCCGCCGGGAGCTTCGCGAAGAGCTCGGGATCGAGCGGGAGCCGATCCGGGTGCTCGTGCACGACTGGGCGCCGTCCGATCCGGAGGGCGACAGGATCCTCTACGTGTTCGACTGCGGCGAGCTTGGCGCGGACGAGCGGCGCATCGCGGTGGACGGCGTCGAGCTGGACGGCTGGGAGTGGGTGGCCGTCGACCGGATCGACGAGTACGTCATCCCGCGGCTGTACCGGCGGCTGTCGCAGGCGTACCGCGCGCACCGCGTCGGGACCACGCTCTACCTGGAGCACGGCGTGCCGGCACTGCCCGAGCGGGGTCAGGAGTTGGCGTAGAGCTTGGTGACCTCGTAGAGGAAGTCGCGCGACTCGTAGAGCGCCTGGACCGGGATGCGTTCGTTCAGGCCGTGGATGTGGTCGTCCCCGGGGCGGATGAACTGGCCGCTCAGGCCGTAGGTGGGGATGCCGCCCTCGTTGAGGTAGGAGCCGTCGGTGGCGCCGGTGGACTGGGTCGGCACCAGCGGGACGCCGGGCCACATCTTCTCCGACACCTGGCGGATCGGCCCGAGGACCGTCTCGGACAGCGGCGGTACCGGCGCGGCGGCGCTGAACGGGCCGACCGGCTCGACGGAGACCTTGGGGTCGTTCACCACGTTGATCAGCGTCTGGCGGACCTCGGCGCCCTGGACGCCGGGCAGGATCCGGCAGTTCACGTTCGCCTCGGCGAGCTGGGGCAGCGCGTTCGTCGCGTGCCCGCCCTTGAGCTCGGTCGCCACGCAGGTGGTGCGCATCGTCGCGTTGTGCAGCGGGTCCGCCGACAGGGTCGCGGCGGCCGCGGCGTCGTTCGGGTTGGCGGCCAGCGCCTTCATGGCCTGGCCCATCGGCCCGGGCGTCAGGGCGCCCTGGCGTTCGAAGTAGGTGCGGGTGACCTCGTTGAGCTGGACCGGGAAGGAGAAGGCGCCGAGCCGGGCGAGCGCGCCGCCCAGCGCGTGGATGGCGTTGAACGCCTCCGGGCGCGAGCTGTGCCCACCGTGGTCGGTGGTCCGGAAGGTGAAGTCCTGGTAGACCTTCTCGCCGGCCTGGATCTCCAGGTTGACCTTCTTGTTCTGCTCGTCGAGCACGCCCTCGGCGCCCTCGTTCAGGGCGAACGCGGCGTCGATCCAGTCGCGGTGGTTCTTGACCAGCCACTCGGCGCCGTTGACCTGCCCGCCGCCTTCCTCACCGCAGGTCAGCGCGACCTTGAGGTCACGCTTCGGCCGGAACCCCTCCGCGCGGTAGCGGATCAGGCTGTCCACCCAGACCGCGGCCATGGACTTGTCGTCGCTGGCACCGCGCGCGGTGAAGTAGCCGTTGTCCTCGACGAGCTTGAACGGGTCGCGGCCCCAGTCCTCCTGTTTGGCCTCGACGACGTCGATGTGCGCGAGCAGCAGGATCGCCTTGCTGGCCGGGTCGGTGCCATGCAGGGTCGCGACCAGGCCGCCGTCCTTGGGGTGGTCCGGCGGGACGAACACGTTGAGGTCGCCGTCCGGGTAGCCGGCCTTCTTCAGTCGGGCGGCCATTCGCTGGGCGGCCAGGGTGCAGTCGCCGGCGGAGAAGGTGGTGTTGGTCTCCACCAGTTCCTTGTAGAGGTCGCGGAAGGCCGCCCGGTCGGTTTGCGGCGCCGCCGCCGGCGGGGGTGGCGGGGGTGCCGCGGTCCCGCAGCCGGAGAGGAGCACAACAGCGATACAGGCGATCACCGAGGCGGTCCGCATCATCGACTTATAACATGGCCGTACCGTCCGTTAAAGAGATGTTCAGTAATTTCGCGCCTGCGGAATGCATTTCCCCCGACGGTGCACTCCGCACACGCGCGAACTCCGGCTCAGCAGGTGTGCCGGAGCAGCACCATCCCGGAACGTTTGAACCCGGCGTCGGTGTACATGGCTTGGGCGCGTTCGTTGTCGTGGTCGGTGAGCACGCTGATCTGTGCCCACTTGCGCCGCTCGGCCTCCCGCACCGCCGCGTCGAGCAGCTGGCGGCCGATGCCCTTGCCCCGGTGGTCGGGGTGGACGACGAAGTCCTCCAGCCAGCAGACGTCCCCGCCGACCGCCGTGGACAGCGCCCGCTGCAGCAGCACGCAGCCCACCGCCCGCCCGGACCCGTCGTCGCGCTCGTCACCGGTGGCGACCAGTAAGGCGCCGCGCTCCGGCTCGGTCAACAGTGCATACAGCGCCCTTCGTTGTCGGGCGGCGTCCGGTGTGAAGTCCGCTTCCTGCTCGAACAGCACGGCGAGCAGGGCGACAACATCCTCGACATCTCCCAGCTCCAGCTCGCGGATCGTGGCCATGAGGAAATCGTAAAGTGACTCGACGAAGGCCCGTGTAAGGCGGGATGCTCACGCCATGTCCACGTCCCTCGGCACCGTGCTCACCGCCATCGTCACCCCGTTCGACGACGACCTCGCGTTCGACGAGGAGGCGTTCGTCGACCTGATGCACCACCTGGCCAAGCACGGCTCCGACGGCTTCGTGGTGTGCGCGTCGACCGGTGAGTCGGCGACCCTGGACAGCGCCGAGCACCTGCGCATCATCAAGCTGGCCTGCGAGAACCGCCCGCCGGGCACGACCATCGTGGCCAGCACCGGGTCCAACAACACCCGCCAGGCGTGCCGGATGACCGAGCGCGCCACCGAGTTCGGCGTGGACGGCGTGCTCTCGGTGACCCCGTACTACAACAAGCCCAACCGGCGCGGGATCGTCGCGCACTACCGCGAGGTGGCGGCGGCCACCGACAAGCCCGTGATCCTCTACAACATCCCCTCCCGGGTGGTTCTGGACCTGCCGAACGACTTCCTCGCCGAGCTGGCCCAGATCGAGCGCATCGACTACGTCAAGCAGGCCAACGACGACAGCCTGGCGCCGATCGACGGGCTGGGCGTGTACGCGGGGAACTGCGGGGCGTTCGCCCGGGTGCTGGACATGGGCGGCTGCGGCGGGATCGTGGTGTCGAGCCACATTGCCGGCGACCAGATGCGGCGGATGGTCGACGAACCCGACCAGCGGGCGGCGATCGATGCGTCGCTGCGGGAGCTGTACGACGCGATTTTCCTGACCACGAACCCGATCCCGGTCAAGGCCGCGCTGAACATGCTCGGCCACCGGGTGGGCAGGCCTCGGCTGCCGCTGGTCCCCGCCGACGAGGCCGAGACCGCCGTCATCCGCACCGCCCTGGAGCACCTCGGCCTGCTGGAGCCCGCGCCCGCTTGATGTGTAACCGCTTCGGGTCTGGTACGCGTTCGACGGCGCTCGGGTGGACCTGCGTCCCGGCGGCGTGATCGAGCACTTCTGGCGGGAGCACGGGCGGTTCCTCGGCGTGATCGAGCGGGTGCGGCCGCCGACGTCGCTGGTCTACCGGTACTCGGTCGTTCCGGACGTCGAGCCCGGGCCGGGGCGGCAGACGCGCGTCGAGTTCGAGCTGCTGTCGTTGCCCGGCGAGCGGACCCTGGTGCGGGTCACGGAGTCCGGGTTCGCCGAGCTGGAGGTGTCCGAGGACGAGCGGCGGGCCCACCGCGACGCCACCGAGCAGGGCTGGAGCGGCGGGTTGGCCGGCCTGGCCGAGCTTGCGGGCGGCCGGGTGCCCGGCTGATGGCCGGTGAGCCGCCGTTGTCGGAGGTGATGGCGGCGCTGGCCGATCCGACGCGGTGGCGCGTGCTGGCGATGCTGTCCGAGCGGGAGCGCAGCGCGTCGGCGTTGTGCCGCGAGCTGCCGGTGAGCCGGGCGGCGGTGATCAAACACCTCGGGGTGCTGGAGCGCGGCGGGTTGGTGCGGCGCCGTCGGGTCGGGCGGGAGGTGCGGTTCGTGCCAAGGCCGGAGCGGCTGTCCGACACCGCGCGCCGGCTGGACGAGATCGCCTCGGCCTGGGACGCGCGCCTGGACGCCCTGCGCCGCCTCGCCAAGGACTCCGATTGACAGGTAATTAGCTAATTCCCTAAGTTGGAGGCCGTGCTGGACGTGGAGCTGGCCAAGGCGCTCGCCAACGACAAGCGGGTGCTGATCCTGGGCTGGCTGCGGGACCCGGAGGCGCATTTCCCGCCGCAGCGGGACGGCGACCTCGTCGAGGACGGGGTGTGCTCGCTGTTCATCGCGGAGAAGCTCGGGATCAGCCAGCCGAGCTGCGGCGAGCATCTCAAGGTGCTCAGCCGGGCGGGGTTGGTCCGGGGCAAGAAGATCAAGCAGTGGGTGTTCTACAAGCGGGACGAGGAGCGGATCGCTTCGGTGAAGGAGCAGCTGAGCGGTGAGTGGTGACACGCAGGTCGAGGCCGATATGTACTCCCGGTTGATCGCCGACCTGGACGCGGCCGGGGCGCGGTACCGGCTGATCGACCACCCACCGGAGGGACAGACCGACCTGGTCAGCGCGCTGCGCGGCAACGACGTGCGGCACGCGGCGAAGTGCCTGGTGGTGCTGGTGAAGGTGGGCAAGAAGCAGAGCCGGTACGTGCTCGCGGTGGTGCCCGGCGACGCCCGGGTGTGCCTGGCGACGGTCAAGGGGCTGTACGGCGGCAGCTACGTCGGCTTCGCCGGCACCGAGCGGGCGGAGGAGCTGGCCGGCAGCGTGTCCGGCACCGTGCTGCCGTTCAGCTACCACGAGCGGCTGGAACTGATCGTGGACCCGAGCCTGCTCGACGCGCCCGAGCTGTACTTCAACGCCGCCCGGCTGGACAGGTCGATGGCGCTGAACACCGAGGACTACGTGCGCGTCGCGGCGCCCCGGGTGGAGCGGATCGTCGTCGAGGCGGCCGCGTCGTGACGGTGCTGCCGTACCTGCCGCTGCTGGCCGCCTGGATCGTGGCGCTGGTCAGCCCCGGCCCGGACTTCCTGGTGGTGCTGCGCACGTCCGCCACCCGGTCCCGGCGGGCCGGCGTCCTCGCGGCGGTCGGGGTGGTCACCGGCCAGGCCTGCTGGGTGGTGGCCGCGCTGGCCGGCGTGAGCGCGCTGCTCGCCCGCTACGAGCACCTCTACACCGGGGTGCGGCTGGCCGGCGCCGCGTTCCTGATCGTCTACGGGCTGACCACGCTGCGCTCGGCGTGGCGGCGCGCTCCGGACCGTCCGGTCGAGGCGGACGATGAACGGCCCGCGCCGGTGTCCGGCTGGCGGAGCTGGCGGCTCGGGCTGCTGACCAACCTGGCCAACCCGAAGGCGCTGGTCTTCCACGGCGCGCTGTTCGCCACGCTGCTGCCGGCGCAGGCCGGCTCGCTCGCCAGGGCAGAGGTGCTCGTGGCCATGCTGACCACCGCAATGGCCTGGTTCGCCACGGTCGCGGTGCTGGCCAGCGTGCCCGCCGCGATCGCCGCCTACGCCCGAGCCCGCAAGGCCATCGACGCCATCACCGGCGGGCTGTTCGTGGCCATCGGCGCCGCCCTGGCCCGCCCGTAACCCAACCCGTGAGTGGTTAGCGTTGTCATAGCAACGCTAACCACTCACGGGTCTCTAGAAGTTGATCATGCCGTGGGTGAGGCCGTGGATGGCCTCCTGCAGGCCCTCGGACAGGGTCGGGTGGGCGTGCACGTTGCGGGCCAGCTCGTGGGCGGTGAGGTCCCAGCGCTGGGCCAGGGTCAGCTCGGGCAGCAGCTCGGTGACCTCGGGGCCGATCAGGTGGCCGCCGAGCAGCTCGCCGTAGGTGTCGTCGCTGATCAGCTTGACGAAGCCGGTGGGGTCGGCGAGGCCCTGCGCCTTGCCGTTCGCGGTGAACGGGAACTGCGCGACCTTGATCTTCCAGCCGCGTTCGGGCGCCAGCTCGCGGGCCTGCGCCTCGGTGTAGCCGAAGCTGGCCACCTGCGGCTGGCAGAACGTGGCGCGCGGCATCATCGTGTAGTCCAGTTCCTGGGTCTCGGCGCCGGCGATGGTCTCGGCGGCCACCACGCCCTGGGCCTCGCCGACGTGCGCGAGCATCAGCTTGGCGGTGACGTCGCCGATCGCGTAGATGTGCGGCACGCTGGTCCGCATCCGGTCGTCGATCTGGATGGCGCCGCGCTCGGTCAGCGCCACGCCGGTGCCCTCCAGCCCGTACCCCTTCACCCTGGGCGTGAAGCCGATCGCCTGCAGCACCTTGTCCGCGCGCAGCTGTTTGGTAGCCCCGTCCGCGCCGGTCACGGTGACCTCGACGCCGTCCGAGCCGCTGTCCACGATGGACTCCACCCGGGTGGAGGTGAGCACCTCGACGCCGAGCTTGCGGTACCGCTTGGCCAGCTCCTTGGAGACGTCGGCGTCCTCCAGCGGGAGCATGCGGTCCAGGAACTCCACGATGGTCACCCGCACGCCGTAGTTGGCGAGCACGTAGGCGAACTCCACGCCGATCGCGCCGGCGCCGGCGATGATCACGCTCTCCGGCAGCTCGCGGGTGAGGATCTGCTCCTCGTAGGTCACCACCCGCTCGGACAGCGTGGTGCCCGGCAGCAGCTTGGTCTCCGCGCCGGTGGCGATGATCGCGTTGTTGAACGTGATCGTCTCAGTGCCGCCGTCGGACAGCGCCACGTCGAGGGAGTGCGCGTTGCGGAAGGTGCCGCGCCCGTCGAACTCGGTGATCTTGTTCTTGCGCATCAGGAAGTGCACGCCCTTGACCCGGCCGTCGGCCACGATCCGGCTGCGGTCGTACGCCGCGCCGAAGTCGAAGCTCACATCGCCGGAGATGCCGAACGTCTTGGCCTCCCTGGTGACGATGTGCGCCAGCTCGGCGTTGCGGAGTAAGGCCTTGGACGGGATGCAGCCCACGTTCAGGCACACCCCGCCCCAGTACTTCTCCTCGACGATCCCAACCTGCAGCCCGAGCTGGGCGGCCCGGATCGCGGCGACATACCCGCCAGGCCCGGCCCCGAGCACAACGACGTCAAAGTGCGGCATACCGCCACGCTAGTACGCGGGTCAGGTCGCCGCGGCGAGCAGCGCCGAGGCGGCGGCACGGGCGTCGGCGCCGGCGGTGGGGGAGCCGTCGATGGTGGTGACGACGCTGGCGCCCTCGATGAGCAGGAGCAGCTGGCGGGCCAGCGCGTCGGGGTCGGCGTGCGGGGGGAGGCCGGACTCGCGCAGGCGCGCGGTGAGCAGGCCCCGGTAGCGGGTGAGGTGGCGGCGCGCGATGGCCGCCGTGCGCGGGTCGGCGCGGGTGTCCGTGACCGTGTTGATCACCGTGCAGCCGTGGTAGCCGGGCTGGGCGAACCAGGTGATGAGCAGATCGAACACCGACAGCACCCGGGCCGGGCCCGCCGGGGCGTCGGCGGTCTTGCGCTCCAGCCAGGCGTGGATCTTGTCGCTGTGCTCGGTCAGGATCGCGGCGACCAGGTCGTCCTTGGACGCGAAGTACCTGTACATGCTCAGCTTCGACGCGCGCGCCCTGGCGGCGATCTCGTTGACCCCGACGGCGTGGATGCCGTGCTCGTAGAACAGCGCGGCGGCGGTCTCCAGGATGCGGTCCCTGGTTGCGGCGGTGCCGGGTGTCGTCGTGGTCACGGGTCTGAGGATACCGACTTGTACTGTGACAGTACCGAACTGTACCGTCTCGTCTATGACGAGCGTAAACGCCGATCTGGGGCAGGTGGTGCGGACGCCGGTGCGGCGGTTGTGGGTGGCGGTGCTGTGCGGTTACCTGGCGCTCGGCGCGACGCTGCAGGAGCTGCCCGGGTACCTGGTCGAGCGGTTCGGTGAGGGGCCGGCGGTGGCCGGGCTCGCGGTCGGCATCGCGTTCGCGGCGACGGCGGTGGTCAGGCCGTTCGCCGGGATGGCCGGTGACGCGGGGCGGGCCGCGCCGATGGTGGCCGCGGGCGCGGTGCTGACCACGGTCGCCGCGCTCGGGCATCTGCTCGCGCCGAACGTGGCGGTGTTGCTGGTGGCGCGGCTGGTGATGGGCGCGGGCGAGGCGGCGTTGTTCTCCGCCGCGCTGCCCTGGGTGCTCGGGCGGACGCCGGCGAACCGTCGCGGGCGGGTGGCCGGCTGGTTCGGGCTGTCCATGTGGGGTGGGCTGGCGCTCGGGCCGCTGGTCGCCGTCGGCGCGCACCGGTTCGGCGTGACGTGGTGGGTGGTGGCCGCGCTGCCGATGGTGTCCACCGCGTTGGTGGCCAGCACCGGGCTCCGGTCGGCGCCACCGCGCGGCGGGGCCGGGCCGGGGTTGAGGTCGCGGCCAAGGCTGGCGTCCTGGCGCGACCTGGTGCCGCGCGGCGCGGGGTTGCCCGGACTGTGCCTGGGCATGGCCTCGTACGGCTACGGCACCCTGACCGCGCTGTTGGTGCTGTACCTGACCGGGAAGGGCAGTGGCGCGCAGGGCGTGGCGCTCACGGTGTTCGCCGTCGCGTTCCTGGCCGTCCGCGCGGCCGGCAGCCCGCTGATCGACAGGTACGGCGGCGCGGCGGTGGCCAGGGTCGTGCTCGGGTTCGCGGCCGCCGGCCTTGCCCTGCTGGCCGCCGTGCCCACCGACCCCGCCGTGCTGCTCGGCACCGCGCTGGCCGGCGTCGGCGTCGGGCTGATGTTCCCGGCCACCACCGCTATGACGTTGCAGCGCACCCACGCGCGGGCGCCCGGGCTCGCGGTGGGCGCGATGACTTCGCTGTGGGACGTCGGCGTGCTGGTCGCGGGGCCGGCCGGCGGGCTGGTCGCCGACCACCTCGGCTACCGGCCGGCGTTCGCGCTCGCGGCCGCCGTCGCGCTGGCGGCGCTGTTGATCACTGTGCGGGTGCGGGCGGTCAGCGCAGCGGTACCCGGCCGGTAGGGGCGCGGCGCACCATCCAGCTCAGGTGCGGCATCGAGCGCAGGTGCTGCGAGCCGCACCCGGTGCAGAGCAGCTCGTACACCGGCTCGCCGCCCTGGCCGTTCAGGTACTCCAGTTCGTGCCGGGTGCGCTCGATGGCGCCGTCCAGCTCGGGGTCGCCGGCGAACAGCGGGTCGCGCCCGGTGTCCTGGGCCGTCGACAGCCGCGTCTGGGCGACCGCCCTGGCCAGGCTCTCGCCCATCGGGATCACGTCCGGGCCGCTGATGTGGCGCACCTCGGGCTGTCGGAACGGGCGCAGCTGCACCCAGGCGACCACGCTGCCGCAGCGCGCGCAAACCAGCTCGCGCTGGTAGCTCCGAAACACCGACAGGACCCCATCGAGTACGGCCGCCACCGCGTCACCTCCCGCTCCTCCGTACCCGCCAACGGAGCCGGCATGCCGCTCTATTCCGGGCGCTCAAACATTTCTTGACGGTTATATGCCGTGAGGGTCATACTCGACGTCATGACCAACACGACCTACCACCCCAGCCCGCTCGTCCCGGTCCACCGGCAGCGCAGCGACGACGGCTGGACCCTGGTGTTCACCCGTGACCTTCCGCACGCCCCCGAAGCCGTCTGGCGGGCGCTGACCTCTCCCGACCAGCTGCGCCAGTGGTCGCCGTACACGGCGGAGCACGAGCTCACCGCCGAGGGCGCCGCCTCGCTGTCCATGCTCGACGGGGGCGGCGGCGAGCCGGCGGCGTCGATGGACGGCACGGTGCGCCGCTACGACCGGCCCCGGCTGCTCGAGCACGCGTTCGGCGACGACGCGCTGCGGTGGGAGCTGACGCCGATCGAGGACGGCACGCGGCTGGTGCTGCGGCACACGTTCGCCGGCAGGGACGGCGACTGGGCGTCCGCGCTGGCCGCCGGCTGGCACCTGTGCCTGGACGTGGCGGACGCGCTGTTGGCCGGCGCGCCGTTCGGGCCGATCGTGGGCGACCAGGCGCGGGAGTACGGCTGGGACGAGCTGAACGAGCGGTACGCCAAGGTGCTCGGCGCCGCTTAGGCCGTCCAGACCAGCGAGTAACGCCACATCGCATGCCGGCGGAACCGGGCGCCGGGCAGCTCCTCGGCCGCGATCCGGCGCATGGCCCGGTACGTCTCCGGCGGCGGCCAGGCCGTCGGCGCGGAGTGCTCCCAGTACCCCTTGGTGGCGCGGTGCACCCGGTGCATGACCGCCCCGGCCAGCTCGTACGGCAGGTCGGCGGGCAGCCGGGCGCGGGCCAGCCCGACGACGGCCAGCACGCCGCCAGGGCGCAGCAGCTCGCGCATCCGGCGCAGCGCGGTGGCCGCCGGCATGTGGTGCAGCGTGGCCACCGAGGCGACCAGGTCGAACGAGCCGGGCTCGAACTCGTGGTCGAGGAAGTCGCCGTGGACGTACTCGACGCCGTCGTGCTCCCGCGCCAGCTCGATGCTGGGCCCGTCCTGGTCGATCCCGACGACCTCGGGCACCGTCCGCGCCAGCTGCCGGACCAGGATCCCCTCGCCGCAGCCGACGTCCAGTGCCCGCTTGGCGCCGGTCGAGACCGCGTCCAGGATCACGCGGTGGTAGTGGATGTTGTGGTTCCAGCGTTCCTGATCCACACTCACCGGCTCGATGGTGGCACCGCGGCCGCGATCCGGACAGCCAATTCGCGGGTGTGCTCGATCAGCTCGGGCGGGCTCTCCACCGTGTACGGCACGCCGACCATGGCCAGCGTGATGGACAGCCACTCCCAGGAGTCCACGCCGGTGACGTAGCGGCAGCTGTGCTCGTCCAGCGGTTCCAGGCTGCCGGCGTCGGCCATCAGCCGTTCGGACACCACCTCCACCGGGGCCTGGAAGCGGACCACGCCCTGGTGTCGGCTCAGCGGCACCAGGGCGCTGGCCTGCACGAAGCTGGCGGCCCCGTCCGGTGGGAGCTCGCGCGGCGTGAAGCCGGTGCCTGGCACGGTGAGCCCGGTGATCCGGTCCAGCCGGAAGGTGCGCCAGTCGCGGCGGTCGAGGTCCCAGCCGAGCAGGTACCAGCGTCGGCCGAGCAGCACCTGCCGGTACGGCTCCACCCGCCGCTCGGAGCGCTCGCCCGCCCTGCTGGTGTAGGCGAACCGCACGTCCTGGTGCGCGTAGGCGGCGGTGCCCAGGGTGTGCAGGACGGCCAGGTCCACGGTGGCGGCGCGGCGCATGGCGGTCTCGGTGGACGCCTGGATCGCGGCCATCCGGTACCGCAGCCGGGGCGGCAGCACCTGCTCCAGCTTGCGCAGCGCCCCCTCGGCGGCGCCGGTCTCGCCGGTGACCTGGGCCAGCGCGGCAAACCGGAGCCCGACCACGGTGGCCACCGCCTCCTCGTCGGTGAACAGCAGCGGCGGCATCGCGCGCCCGGCCACGAGTTGGTAGCTGCCGCCCGGCCCCGGCGCGGACGACACCGGGTAGCCCATCGCGCGCAGCCGCTCCACGTCCCGGCGCAGCGTGCGCGGCGAGGTGTCCAGCCGGGCGGCCAGCTCCGCGCCCGGCCAGGCCCGTCCGGTCTGCAGCAGGGACAGCAGCTCCAGCATCCGCTCGCTCGGCCCGCTCACGCCCACGATTATGCGGCCATAATCTGACCACATCTACTCGTAGCGTCGGGGCATGGACAGCATTCGGGTCACCGGCGCGCGCGAGCACGACATCTGGCGAGGAGAGAAGGGAGGCTCATCAACGGATCCGGCCGGTGTCGTCTCTTGACGCTGTCAACGTGGAGCAGCGTCGGCAGCGTTCACCTGACGGTGCGCAGAGAGCTCGAGGAAAGACAAGGTGGCCGCACACCGACCAGTAATGCCCTGACCGGGTGAGGACAGCCTCGGCAACCCTTTCGTCGGTAACCGCGTGTTCGAGTCGATCTTGGATGCAGGTCATCCAGGTGACCAAGTACTGTGCCGCCGGTGCCTCAGGTTGACGCGTGTCGGAAGGCCTGGTTCGACGTTTTCGCATGGCAACCAGCGTTGACCGATACCGCGGGAAAGCCCGGAATTACCTTCCGGGTACGTTTGAACTGGCGGAGGGTTGAACCAGTGTGGGGCAGTACAGAGCATCTGACCAACGGTGAACGTGTGGCGTGGTATCGGCGCCGCAGGGGGTTGTCGCAAGAGGTTCTCGCGGGGTTGGTCGGCCGAACGGGTGACTGGCTGAGCAAGGTGGAGAACGGCCACATCCCGTTGGACAGGCTGTCGGTCCTTCGCCGGCTGGCGGACGCCCTCGGGGTTTCCTTAGGAGACCTGATCGGCGAACCGAGTGTTGCATGCGACGCGACGGACGGCGACACGACGCCGATGTCTGCGCTGCGGGCGCTTCTCATGGATTACCGACCGCTGACACCGATCCTGAGCGGGCCCGATCTGGATGCGGAGCCCTCCTCGCTTGCGGAGCTTGAACACGAGCTCCAACTCGTATTCGACGCCTATCAGGCCTCTCGGTTCAGTATTGCCGCGAGCCGACTGCCGCTTCTGCTCATGGACACGATCCTTGCCGCCCGGAACTGCGACCACGATAAGCGGTGCCGAGCGCACGAGTTGCTGGCGCTGACTTACCAGGCGACCGCTGCGGTTCTCACCAAGCTGGGTGATTCCGGTCTTGCATTGGTAGCGGCCGAGCGCGGACTCACCGCGGCGCAGAGCGGCGGCGAGTGTGCTGTGGTCGGATCCCTGATCCGCGCGGTCGCGTTCGCGTTGCTGTCAGCCGGACGGAACGAGCCGGCCCGACAGCTCAGCGAGGCGGGCGCCAGCTACCTACGGCCGTACCTGGTCAACGGCGATGGCAATCTGTGGTCCGTGTACGGCACGCTGTTCCTGGTCGCCTCGATGGCCGCCGCTCGCTCCGGCGATCGTGCCTCCACGGCCGGCTGTCTTCACGAGGCCGAGGTCGCGGCACAGCGCCTCCGTGGGGACGGCAACCATCTATGGACGGCCTTCGGGCCGACGAATGTCAAGATTCATCGAATCAATACAGCGATGGAACTTGGCGACGTCCAGATTGCACTCGACCTCGGTCCCGGCCTGGATACCTCTGCTGTTCCAATAGAGCGACGGGTCCGGCACCTGCTCGACGTGGCGCGTGCCTACAACGCGTCGGGGCGCCAAGACTCGGCGTTTGGTACTGTCCTTGCCGCCGAACGACTGGCACCCGATCAAATCGCCAACCACTATGTGAGTCGGCGGTTGGTATGTACCTGGATTCGGCACGGTCACGGCGAGCCGCACATCGAGCTGGTCCGCCTTGCCGACCGCATGGGCATCGCGAGGACGAGCCGCCGTGGGTGATCCGACCGAGGAGTTCGCCACGCCCAGGATCGCCGCCGGGGCGTTGTTTGTCGACGGTGACCGGTTGCTTCTGGTGCGTAAGACCTATGGGAACCGATGGGACATTCCGGGGGGTTACGTCGATCGCGGTGAGTCGCCGAGGGTCGCGTGTCGGCGCGAGCTGATGGAGGAGATCGGGATCGAGCGGGACCCGGTCCGTCTGCTCGTACAGGACTGGGCGCCGTCGGAGGGCGAGGGCGACAAGATTCTGTACGTGTTCGGCTGCGGTGAGCTCGGCGCGGACGAGGGGCGCATCGCAGTCGACGGTGTCGAGCTGGATCACTGGGAATGGGTGCGGGTGGACCGACTCGGCGAGTACGTCATCCCTCGCCTGGAGCGGCGGCTCTCCCACGCTTACCGTGCGTATCGCGACGGCACCACGTTGTACTTGGAGCACGGCACCCCGGCGTTGCCCGGTTCCTAGTCACCTCAGGCTTGCTGGCGGGCGGCGGCCTTGGCGTTCATCTGGGCCGCGGCCTCGGCGAGCGCTTCCAGGCCGAGGGCGATCGGGCGCTGCTCGCGGCTGCCCCGGCGGGTGCAGGTGAGCAGGCGGCGGCGGGGCGCGGGCCGGCGCAGCGGGATGCAGGCCACCGGGGTGTCGGCGGGGATGGGTACGAGCCTGGGCTTGAGGCACACCCCGAAGCCGTACGCGACGGTTGCGATCGTCGGCGCCCACTCCTTGACCTCGTGCGCGATCTTGGGCGTGAAGCCGGCGGTCGCGCAGGCCACCGCCACCAGCTCGTACTGGTCGCAGCTGTGCGGCGGCGGGAGCACCCAGTCGTCGTGCGCGAGCTGTTCGAGCCCCACGGTGTCCCGTCCGGCCAACGGGTGGTCCAGCGGGACCAGCAGGTCCTGCGGCTCGTCGAGCAGCCGCTGTTGGTCGAACCGGGGGTCGTCGGCGGTCGGCCCGCCCAGGTTCGGCAGCGTGATCGCGATGTCCACCTCGCCGACCAGCAGCCGCTCGTAGGCGTCGACGGTCTCCAGCTCCACCAGCCGCAGCTCCAGCCGGGGCTCGCGGCGGCGCAGCATGTCCGCGGCCGGGACGGCCAGCGCGGGCAGCACCGAGGGGAAGCCGGCCAACCGCAGCACGCCGCCGGTCTCCTCGGCGTAGGCGCGCAGCTCACCGCGGGCCTCCTCCCACCGCGCGGCCATGTCGTCGGCGTGCTTGAGCAGCGCATGCGCGGCCGGGGTGAGCCGCACCCGGCGCCCGTCCGGCTCCAGCAACTGCACCGCAAGATCGTGTGAGAGCCCCCGAAGCTGCTGCGATACGGCCGAAGGGGTGAGATGCAACGAACTCGCCGCGGCGGTAATGGTGCCGAGCTGGTCCACGACACGCAGTACGTGCAGCCTGCGCAGGTCGATCATGTAGCAGGATCATACGTTGTTCTGAAGGAACGTGAAATGGACGTATGGGATTCGGCGGGCCATCCTGGATTCATGAGCACCCGGCACTGCCCCTGTTGTGGCTGGCCAGAAGCGGATCCGTACGAGATCGTGTCGCGCCATGAGACGTCCGAGGGGACCGTCGTCTACACCCGCTGTGTGTGCGGGCGGTTACAGGTCCGCCACGGCGACGCGGCCGCTCCCGTGCTGTCCAGCCGGTCCGGCCGGGTGGGGGCGCGCGGGCGCTCGGTGATCCGCCGGATGCTCGGCAACCTGGCCCTGCTCGCGGCCGGCGTGCTGGTGGTGATGGCGGTGGTCAAACTGCCGGTGGCGGCGCTGGCGGCCACCGGGGTGCTGTTCGTGGTGGTCGGCATGCTGGCCTGGGCGTGGGCCTGGCTGACCGGCCCGGAGGGCACCCGGCCGCTGCGGTTCGCGCTGCGCGTCGGCGCGGCCGGTGCCGCGTTGGGCCTGGCGCTGAGCGGGATGACGATCGTGTTCGAGGCGGCCACCGTGGTCGCGCTCCCGGCGGTGTGCCTGGCCGGCGGCGTCTGGTTCTGGCGGACGCACCTCACGGCGCCCAGCCCCTGCTTCTGACCGGGCGAGGCTCCTGGCGGCGCGCGTTAATGAGCGCTAACCTCGTTAACGAACGCTAACCCGTCGCGCGCCAGGAGCCCGCCACCGATGGAAGCACCGACGCTGACCAGCGCCGTCGACCCGGCCGGCGCCGAGTTCGAGCGGAACGCGGCGTCGCACCGCAAGCTGGTCGGCGAGCTGCGCGACAGGCTGGCCACCGCGCGCCTCGGCGGCCCCGAGCGCGCCAGGGAACGGCACACGGCGCGGGGCAAGCTGTTGCCGCGCGAGCGGGTGGACGCGCTGGTCGACCCGTCCAGCCCGTTCCTGGAGCTGTCCGCGCTGGCCGCGAACGGGATGTACGACGACGCCGCGCCCGGCGCCGGGATCATCACCGGCATCGGCCGGGTGGCCGGGCGGGAGTGCGTGATCGTGGCCAACGACGCCACGGTCAAGGGCGGCACGTACTACCCGATGACCGTCAAGAAGCACCTGCGCGCGCAGGAGGTGGCGCTGCACAACCACCTGCCGTGCGTCTACCTGGTCGACTCCGGCGGCGCCTTCCTGCCCGAGCAGGACGACGTCTTCCCGGACCGGGAGCACTTCGGGCGGATCTTCTACAACCAGGCGACGATGTCCGCGCGCGGGATACCGCAGGTCGCGGCGGTGCTGGGATCTTGCACGGCCGGCGGGGCGTACGTGCCGGCCATGAGCGACCAGGCCGTGATCGTCCGCAACCAGGGCACGATCTTCCTCGGCGGCCCGCCGCTGGTAAAGGCGGCCACCGGCGAGGAGGTCAGCGCCGAGGAGCTGGGCGGCGGCGAGCTGCACGCGCGGGTCTCCGGGGTCACCGACCACCTGGCCGAGGACGACGCGCACGCGCTTCAGATCGTCCGCTCCATCGTCTCCACGCTCGGACCTCGTACCCCCGCGCCCTGGTCGCGCGAGCCCACGGTGGAACCGACGGTGGCCACCGAGGAGCTGTACGGCGCGGTGCCGACCGACTCGCGGATCGGCTACGACGTGCGCGAGGTGATCGCGCGGGTGGTGGACGGCAGCGCGTTCGCGGAGTTCAAGCGCGAGTACGGGCCGACGCTGGTGACCGGCTTCGCCCGGATCCACGGGCATCCGGTGGGGATCGTGGCGAACAACGGGGTGCTGTTCTCCGAGTCGGCCATGAAGGGCGCGCACTTCATCGAGCTGTGCGACCAACGCTCGACGCCGCTGGTGTACCTGCAGAACATCACCGGGTTCATGGTCGGCCGGGAGTACGAGGCGGGTGGGATCGCCAAGCACGGCGCCAAGATGGTCACCGCGACGGCGTGCGCCCGGGTGCCGAAGTTCACGGTGGTGATCGGCGGTTCGTTCGGCGCCGGCAACTACGCGATGTGCGGGCGCGCGTACTCGCCCCGGTTCCTGTGGATGTGGCCGAACGCGCGCATCTCGGTCATGGGCGGCGAGCAGGCCGCGACGGTGTTGTCCATGGTCGGGCGCGCCGACCCGGACGCGATCCGCGCGCAGTACGAGCACCAGGGCAACCCGTACTACTCCACCGCCCGGCTCTGGGACGACGGCGTGATCGACCCGGCGGATACCCGGATGGTTCTCGGCCTGGCCCTGTCCGCCGCCGCGAACGCCCCGCTCGATCCGGTCCGCTACGGCGTGTTCCGGATGTGATCGCCGTGCTCTTCGACGAACTGAGTGGCGGACTGCGCCAGGCCGGGGTCGAGCAACTTCTTGTCCGCGCTCAACAGCGGTGCTTCCAGGGCACGTGCGGCGGAGACGAAGGACGCGTCGTAGAAGCTCAACCCGTACTCAGCGGAAAGCGCCGTCGCATTGCGGCGCCACTCCGGCGGTGGCACGAGGGTCGGCCCGCAGATCACCAACAGATCGTCGAGTGTGTCGGCCACCTCGTCGGCGGGCCAGTGCCGCTTTCGAAGCAGGATGTTGCCGAGCTCGTACAAGGTCAGATCAAGGATGTGTGCCGTCAGCAAACCTGTCCGGTGCGCATGGTGAACCAGCAGCGACTCAGCCACTTCGAGTTCATTGTCGGAGTAGAACCACTTGAGCAGCACCGAGGTGTCAACGACCACCCGGAGATCGGTCACGAGCTGTCTCGTTCGTCCCGGTCTCGTTCGGCCCGAACCAGCGCTGTGAAGTCGACCGGCCCGACATCTTTGAACCTTTCGCGCATCCGTGCCATGGCGGCGTCGATTGCCTCAGGGTCACGGCGAGGGAGACCCCGACGAGCCCACAGCGAGATGACCTCACTGCGGGTGGTGGAGCGAGCTGTCGCCTCGGCGTCGATGACCGCGAGCAGGTCGTCAGGGATCGACACCGTCACCTCTGCCATAGGTCGAGTGTATCGGGCGTCACCATCGAGATTGTCCGTCGGAGGCGCGTGTGTTTGACACGGTGTTGATCGCGAACCGGGGGGAGATCGCGGTCCGGGTGATCCGGACGTTGCGGGGGCTGGGGGTACGGAGTGTCGCGGTGTTCAGTGACGCGGACGCCGGCGCTCGGCACGTCGCGGAGGCGGACGTGGCCGTGCACATCGGGGCGGCGCGCAGCTACCTGAACATCGACGCGGTGGTCGACGCGGCAGTTCGTACGCGGGCGCGGGCGGTGCATCCCGGGTACGGCTTCCTGTCCGAGAACGCCGAGTTCGCGCGCGCCTGCGAAAAGGCCGGGTTGGTGTTCGTCGGACCGCCGGTGGCCGCGATCGCTGCGATGGGCGACAAGATCCGGGCCAAGGCGACGGTCGCCGCGGCCGGGGTGCCGGTGGTGCCGGGCGGGGGCGCGCCCGGTCAGTCCGACGCGGAGCTGGCCGCCATCGCCGAGGAGGTCGGCTTTCCGGTGCTGCTCAAGCCGTCCGCCGGCGGGGGCGGCAAGGGCATGCGGCGGATCGACTCCCGCGACGGGCTCGCCGAGGCGATCGCAGGCGCGCGGCGGGAGGCGCTGGCCAGCTTCGGCGACGACACGCTGCTGGTGGAACGGTTCGTCACCGACCCCAGGCACATCGAGATCCAGGTGCTCGCCGACGCCCACGGCACCGTGCTGCATCTCGGCGAGCGCGAGTGCAGCCTGCAGCGCCGGCACCAGAAGATCATCGAGGAGGCGCCGTCGCCGCTGCTCACGGACGAGCAGCGGCAGCGGATGGGCGCCTCGGCGGTGGCGGCCGCGCGCGCCGTCGGCTACACCGGCGCCGGCACCGTCGAGTTCATCGTCTCCGGCACCGACCCCGACGACCACTACTTCATGGAGATGAACACCCGGCTGCAGGTGGAGCACCCGGTCACCGAGCTGGTCACCGGCCTGGACCTGGTCGAGCTGCAGCTGCGGGTGGCGGCGGGGGAACGCCTCCCGCTGAGCCAGCGCGACGTCCAGATCGACGGACACGCCGTGGAGGCCCGGATCTACGCCGAGGACCCGGCGCGTGGTTTCCTCCCGACCGGCGGACGCGTCCTGACGCTGCACGAGCCGACCGGGCCCGGGATCAGGGTGGACTCCGCGCTGCGGCCCGGCCTGGAGATCGGCGGCGCGTACGACCCGATGCTGGCCAAGGTCATCGCGCACGGCCCGGACCGGCAGACGGCGCTGCGGCGGCTGGACGGCGCGCTGGTGGACACCGTGACGCTGGGGGTGCCCACGAACGTCGCGTTCCTGCGCGCGCTGCTGCGGCATCCGGACGTGGCGACCGGGAAGCTGGACACCGGGCTGGTCGAGCGCGCGCTGCCGGAGCTGGTCGACGGGGAGATCCCGGAGCCGGTGTACGCGGTGGCCGCCCTGCGCCGGCTGCTCGCGCTGGACCCGCCGGGCCCCGTCACGGACCCGTGGGACCTGCCCGGCGGCTGGCGGCTGGGCGAGCCGGCGTGGAGCACGTGGCGGTTCGAGCTGGCCGGGCACGAGCCGGTGGATGTGCGGGTGCGCGGGCGGGCCGATGCCGCCGAGGTGGCGGTCGGCGACGGCGAGCCGGTGGCGTGCTCGCTGCGCGCGGACGGCGACACGCTCGTGCTCAGCTACGCCGGCGCCACCCAGCGCTACACCACCGCGTTCGACGCTCGCGGGAGCACCGGCCAGCGCTGGTTGGGCCGGCGGGGACGGAGCTGGGCGCTGGCCGAGACCGACCGGCTGGCCGCCGCGCACTCCGGGCTGTCCGGCACCGGCGCCGGCGGCGGGACCGTGCGCAGCCCGATGCCCGGCACCGTGCTGTCGGTGTCCGTGGCCGAGGGCGACACCGTCACCGCCGGACAGCCGCTGCTGGTGATCGAGGCGATGAAGATGGAGCACACCATCGCCGCGCCCACCGACGGCGTCGTCACCGAACTGCCCGTCCGCACCGGCCACCAGGTAGCCGTCGAACAACCCCTGGCCACAGTCGCACCGGAGGCGAAGCCATGATCGATCACAGGTTGTCCGAGGAGTACCAGGACCTGCGCAAGACCGTGGAGGAGTTCGCCCGCGAGCGCGTCGCGCCGGTGATCGGCGGGTTCTACGAGCGCGAGGAGTTCCCGTACGAGCTGGTAGCGCAGATGGGGCGGATGGGGCTGTTCGGGCTGCCGTTCGACGAGGAGTACGGCGGCATGGGCGGCGACTACTTCGCCCTGTGCCTGGCGCTGGAGGAGCTGGCCAGGGTGGACTCCTCGGTGGCCATCACTCTGGAGGCCGGCGTGTCCCTCGGCGCCATGCCCGTCTACCGGTTCGGCACGCCCGAGCAGAAGCGCGAGTGGCTGCCCGCGCTGTGCGCCGGCGAGAAGCTGGCGGCGTTCGGCTTGACCGAGCCGGGCGGCGGCTCGGACGCCGGCGCCACCCGTACCACCGCCGTGCTCTCCGACGACGGCTCCGAGTGGGTGATCAACGGCTCCAAGGCGTTCATCACCAACTCCGGGACGGACATCACGTCCATGGTGACCGTCACCGCGGTGACCGGAGTCAGCGGCGCGCGCAAGGAGATCTCCGCGATCATCGTCCCGTCCGGCACGCCGGGGTTCACCGTGGCGCCGAAGTACTCCAAGGTCGGCTGGAACGCCTCGGACACCCACGAGCTGTCCTTCGACGACTGCCGGGTGCCGGCTGCCAACCTGCTCGGCGAGCGCGGCGCCGGCTACGCCCAGTTCCTGCGGATCCTGGACGAGGGCCGGATCGCGATCGCCGCGCTGTCCGTCGGCCTGGCCCAGGGCTGCGTGGACGAGTGCCTGCGCTACATCCGCGAGCGCGAGGCGTTCGGCCGGGCCATCGGCTCGTACCAGTCCATCCAGTTCAAGCTCGCCGACATGGAGGCACGCGCGCACACCGCCCGGCTGGCCTACTACCACGCCGCCAGCCGGCTGCTGCGCGGCGAGCCGTTCAAGAAGGACGCCGCGATCGCCAAGCTGGTCGCCTCCAACGCCGCCATGGACAACGCCCGCGACGCCACCCAGATCTTCGGTGGCTACGGCTTCATGAACGAGTTCCCGGTCGGCCGGTTCTACCGGGACGCCAAGATCCTGGAGATCGGCGAGGGCACCTCCGAGGTCCAGCGCATGCTCATCGCCCGCGAGATCGGCGCCACCGCCTGACGACCCGTGAGTGGTTAGCGTTGTCATAGCAACGCTAACCACTCACGGGGTCAGCAGCGACTTGCCGACGGTGGTGCGGGCCGCGAGCGCGGCGTGCGCGTCGCCGGCCCGTTCCAGTGGGTAGGTCGCGCCGATGACCGGGCGGATCCGTTCCCGCGCGACCAGTTCGAGCGCCTCCGCGAGCAGCTCGGTGACCAGCGCCCTGTCCAGCGGCCCGTCCTCCAGCGCGTTGGTCACCGTCACCCGCCGCCGTCGCGCGGTCGCGGCGTCGATGTCGGTGAGCCGGCCGTTGGACGTGCCGTAGGTGACGAACCGCCCGCCGTCGGCCACCGCCTCGAACACCGCCTCGCCGAGCGCCCCGCCCGCGCCGTCGAAGGCGAGGTCGACGCCCGCGCCACCGACCGCCTCCCGCACCCGGTGCTGCCAGCCCTGCTCGGAGTAGTCGACGGCAACCTGGGCGCCCAGCTCGCGGGCCAGCGCCAGCTTGCGCTCGCCCCGGGCGGCCGCCACGACCCGAGCCCCCGCATCCCGTGCCAACTGCACCAGCAGCGAGCCCGCGCCACCGGCCGCCGCGGCCACCAGCACCCACTCACCGTTCCGGATCCCCGCCTTGCGCACGAGGCTCAGCGCCGTCACCCCGTCGTGGAGCACGGCCGCCGCCTCGACCGGGCCCACGCCGACGGGCATGGCCACGAGGTCGCGCGCATCCGCGACGACCCGCTCGGCATAACCGCCGGACGCCCTGGCCACGACGCGCCGCCCGAGCCAGCCGCGGTCCACCCCCTCCCCGACGGAGAGCACCCGGCCCGCCCCACCGCCGCCGGGAACGTACGGCGGCTCCAGCGGAAAGTAGTCCCCGCCCCAGCCGCCGCGCAGCAGCGTGTCGAGGTAGATGACGTCCGCCGCGGCCATCCCCACCACGACCTGCCCCGGCCCGGCGACCGGATCAGCCACCTCCTCGGCAACCAACACCTCGGGACCACCGAACTCCCGCACCCTGACCGCGCGCACCATGATCACTTCCCCGTGTCGAACCGCTCCGTCCGCCACAGTGTGGAACCTGAAGATTAGTTGAGGTCAACCCGTCAGTCCGACGAGTCGAGCCGGGCCTCCAGGTCGTTGAGCAGCGCCCGCACCGGCGACCAGCACAGCTGCACGCTGTCCGCGTCGAAGTCGGGAAGCTCGGCGAGCTCCTTGCGGGGGTGGATGTAGTTGCGGAAGTCGCGCACGTTGTGCATGAAGGTCTTGGCGTCGAGTTGGATCCAGCCCTTGGCGTGCACGGTGTCGATCAGCGATGCCAGGCCGGGCCGCTGGTTGCGCGCCCACTTGCCGTTGCCGTCCAGGAACTTCGAGTCCGGATCGCGCTCGGTGAGCAGTGCGAGCAGCAGGCCCTCCACCACGCTGCCAATTCCGATGATCGCCATGGTGTGCGCTCCGCCGTGCTCGCAGATCCGAGTCTCCGCGATCCGCCTGCCCAGCACCGTGACCGTGTCGTCGTCGCGGACCAGCCGCCGGATGCGCGCTTCGAGGTCGGGCGGCTCGGTGTAGCGCGGGCCGGAGCCGTCCGGGCTCAGCTCAGCGAGCACCGGACGCCCGGCCACGTAGTTGATTGTCAGCCGCTCCGGTTCGAGCACGCCGTTCACCGCTCGCCGGAACTCCTCGGCGACCGACATCCCCTCGTCGTACTCCAACGGATCGCACACCCGGCAGAGCAAGCGTTCGACGGCCGCCTGGTCGTCCCGCCGGTCGGCGATCTGGTCCACCAGCCAGCCGACCCGGAACGAACCGTCGTACTCGGGCGGGTCGGGCCAGCCGGAGTCGCGCAGCAGCCGTTCGAGCTGCCACCCGGCGCGGGAGTAAGGGCCGTCCTGGTCCACGATGATCCTGGCCAGGCGCTCAACGGTCCTCGGGTCGAGAGTGGACATCATGACTCGCACTGGTCGGCTTGGTCCTGGGCAATCTGAACTGCCCAGGTCAACCGTTCGACGATTCGCTTTCCTCGTTGCTTGAAGCCGAGCTCCTTCATGGCCTGGGCGACCCGTTCCTCGCGGTCCAGTGCCAGCCCGTCACTGATCAGCCAGCGGCAGACCGCGAGCAGTTGCCGGTCGGTGTACTTCTGAATCGGGAAGCCGGGCGGCACGTGGTGGTACGGGCCTTGGCGCACGTTGGTAGGGGCAGGGGCGGGCGTCTTGCGTTCGGGCGGCCGGGGGCTCGATGCCGGCCTCGCGTCGTGTTCGGCCACCGCCGCACGCCAGGCGTTGACGATCTTCTCGGTCTCTGCCTCCGGATCGGAGAACCACGCCGAGGCCCACACCCGGTGGAACCGCCAGCCGAGCGTCTCCAGGTGGTTCTGCCGCAGCCGGTCGCGGTCGCGGGTGCTGGTGATGCGGTGATAGCTGTCGCCGTCGGCCTCCACGGCCAGCACCATCCGGCCCGGCTCGTTCGGGTGGGCCAGCGCGAAGTCGATCCGGTATCCGGAAACGCCCCACTGCGGATTGACCGTGATGCCGGCCTCGGTGAGTCGCGCGCGGATGTCGCGTTCGAAGCCGTTCAGCTCGGTACCGGCGGAGCGGCCGACGTCCCGAGGGTCGATGTCCCGCTCGGCAAGTTCCAGGTAGCGGCGCAGGAGCTCGGTGCCGTTGACGTTGTCCGAGGGCGCCAGCGCGCTGGAAGGGAACGAACTCACCACCGTCATGCGCCGCTTCGCCCTGGTGATGGCCACGTTCAGCCGCCGCTTGCCGACCTCCTGGTTCAAGACCCCGAACCCGGTCCGGGACACGACGCCGTCGGCCCTCCTGGCCACGCCGATGCTCAGGATGATCGCGTCACGCTCGTCGCCCTGCACGGTCTCGATGTTCTTGACGAAGAACCGATGGGTCGACCCGGCGTCCTCGGCGAAGAACTCGTCGAGGTCCGGGCGGGCGCGCCGGGCCTGCCTGATCGCCTGCTCCAACCGGTCCTGGTGCTTGGCGCCGAGCGTGATCACGCCAAGGCTCTCGTCCGGGCGCCGCTCGGCGTGCTCCAACACCAGCTCGACGACCTTGTGCACCTCCTGTGCCGGCAGCCCGTCCGTGCCGGGGGACGCGGTGCCGTCGACCACCTCCAGCCGCAGCGGGGTCTCCTGCTGGGCACCCGGGAAGGTCACCAGGTCGCCGTCGTAGATCGCCGAGTTGGAGAACGCGATCAGCCGCTCGTCCCGGCTGCGGTAGTGCCAGCGCAGGCGGGTGTTGCGCACCATCGGCCGCATCGAGCCCAGGATGGACTCGTAGTCGCCGAGGTCGAACGCCTCGTCGTCCTCGTCGAGCTCCCCGCTGAGCTGGCGGTCGAAGAACGAGGACGGCGGAAGCTGCTTCTCGTCGCCGGCCACCACCAGCCGGTTCCCGCGCATGATCGAGGTGATCGCGTCGTGTGGCTTGACCTGGCTGGCCTCGTCGAAGATCACCAGGTCGAACAGCCGGGTGGCGGGCAGGGTCCGGCTCACCACCAGCGGCGACATCGCCCAGCATGGCCGTAACGCCAGCAGCACGTCTGAGGTCTGCTCGACCAGCTTGCGCAGCGGCATCAGCCGGCGGACCTTGCTGGCCTCGTTGCGCAGCGTCTTGGCCTGGTCGGGGTAGTCGTCACGGGCGCGCCGGGCGTGGACGGCGACCTGCCGCCGCACTCGTCGCACGGTCGCTTCCAGGTACCGCCGGTCGGACTCCTGGAACTCCTTGACCAGCCGATCGTGCTGTTCAGGCGTGAAGTTGCGCAGGTACGCGCTGGCGAGCTTGAACTCGTCGTCGAGGCTGCGCAGCCAGCTGTGCCAGAACATCTGTTTGGCCTGGCGAGGGGTGACGTTGCGCTCGGCGAGCTCGGCGAGCAGGTCACCGAGGCCCACTCCTTCGAACCGGCGCCGCAGTGTGGTGATCTCCGGAAGCTTGTACAGGGTGTCCTTGTCTTGGCGGAGCGCGTGGAGCGTGTTCGCCACCTCGGCCGGTGCCCGCCGCTCCAGGCCGTCCAGTCGAGCGGACAGCGCCACCGAGGCGAGCTGACGCCGGAGCTGCTGGTAGACGGCCGCCACCTGGTGCAGCCCGGCGTCGGGCACCGGGACAGCCCCCGGCCCGGCGAGCTGGCGCCAGTGTGCCCGTTGCCGCATCGCGTCGGACAGCGCCCGGTGCAGCGCGGGCTTGTTGGTGAGCCCGTCGGTGTTCATCGCGCGGGCCTGCTTGACCAGGGCACGGCGTTGCAGCCAGGGCATCTTCCGCCCCAGGCGGGACCGCTCGGCCCGGGAGGCGGTCGCGAGATGCAGGTCGTCGAGCCCGTCGCCGAAGACGTAGGGTCCGAACCGTGTGACCGTGTCGGTGACCTCGTCGAGCAGCTCGAGCACCTGCTGCCAGCCGGCGATGTCCGGCGGTACCGGCAGGCCCACCCGCGCGAGCAGATGGTGCATGCCGTCGGTGCCGTGCCGCAGGGTGGTGCTCGCGAGCTGATCCAGCTCGGCCAGCATCGGACCCAGGTCCTCCTGCCGGGGTTCGGCGCGCCACCACGGCGACTCGCGGCGCAGGATGCGCACCCCGCCCAGCTCCACGAACCGCTCGATGTCATCCGCCGCCGTCGGCGCGGTGCGGGCGTCCAGGACGCGCAGCCGGTCACCTCGGATCGCGTGGCGGGTGAGGTGCTCGTCGCCGAGGCGCAGCAGCTCCTCGCGCACGTCGTAGGCGCTGCGTCCCCACGGCGCCCGGCGCTCGTGGAAGGCGCGGGTGTAGCCGGCGAGCCAGGTCCGTCGCTCGGCCAGCCTGCGGTGCAGCTCGCTGGCGTCCACGGGCGGTTCCTGGGCGAGCCTGGCCAGGCTCTCGGCGAGCTGCTCGGCCACGTGCTTCTTGTCGACGGTGGTCCGGTGCAGGTCGAGGACCAGGTCGGCCAGCCCCGCGTCGTCGAGCCGTTGGGTCACCGCCTCGATGGCCGCCCGCTTCTCGGCGACGAACAACACCCGCCATCCCCTGGCCGAGGCGGACGCGATGAGGTTGGCGATGGTCTGGCTCTTCCCGGTCCCCGGCGGGCCCTCGATGACGAGGTCGCGCCCGGCCAGTACCGCCTGGATGGCCTGCTGCTGAGAGGAGTCCGCGTCCAGTACCAGGAACTCCTTGTCGGGCTTGATGGCGTCCACGGGTGGAGGGGAGTAGTCGTCGTCCGGAGTAGGTACCTCGGAGCGTTGGACATCGGCGAGCGCGGCCACGAGGTCGTGTTCCGCGAGCAGGCTCGTCGCGGACTCCAGATCCTGCACCATCGGCATCTTCTGGTAGTTGAAAAGGCCTATGACGACGGCATGTTCGAGCCGTAGGTCGAGCCCTTGCCGACGGGCCGGCTCGGCCAGTACCTCGAATATCTCGGTGACGTCGACCAGCTCTCCGGCAAGATCATTGATCTTGTATGGCGAGAATCCCGACGCGGTGTCATCTGCCAATCGGGTGTTGATCACGTACCGAACGCTTTCGCAGGGTGACCATTTGTTGCGGCGCGGAGGTGTCCCCCACTCGTGAAGAAAGCGCCGCTTGTTTTCGGGTGTTTCGTCGCCGCTTATGAAGCCGGGAGGGGCCGGTGTCCGGTTTCGGGCGGTGGGTACGACCACGGGGTGTCGTCGAGAGCGAAGGAGACGCTCGTGAGCTTGCCGCAGGTGGTTTCGCGTGAGGAGTGGCTGGACGCCCGCAGGGAGCTGCTGGCCAGGGAGAAGGAGATGACCAGGGCGCGGGATCGGCTCAGCGCCGACCGGCGACGGCTGCCGATGGTCAGGGTGGAGAAGGACTACGTGTTCACCGGGGTGGACGGGACGGTCGGCCTGGTGGAGCTGTTCGGCGGGCGCCGGCAGTTGATGGTCGGGCACTTCATGTTCGACCCGGAGTGGGAGGAGGGGTGCTCGAGCTGTTCGGCCGGCGCGGAGCAGCTGTCGCGGGGGCTGTACGAGCACCTGGCGACCAGGGACACCACGCTGGTGCACGTATCCAGGGCGCCGATCCACAAGATCGAGGCGTACCGGAAGCGCAAGGGCTGGACGTTTCCGTGGTACTCGTCGTACGGCAGCGAGTTCAACTACGACTACGCGGTCACGATGGACGAGTCGGTCGCGCCCGTTGTGTACAACTACAAGACCCGGGAGGAGCATGAGCGGGCCGGCACCGGTTACTACTTCAGCGGCCCGCAGCCGTCCGAGCAGCCGGGGCTGAGCTGTTTCCTGCGCGACGGTGCGGATGTGTTCCACACCTACTCGACCTACGGCCGGGGCGCCGAGCAGCTCGGTGGCTCGTACTACTACCTGGACCTCACGGCGCTGGGGCGTCAGGAGGAGTGGGAGGAGCCCAAGGGCCGGGCCGACTTCGCGCGGGAGCCCAGGCCGGACTTCAACGAGTAGGTCAGCGGCGCCCTTGGTCGGTCGTTTCCTTGACGACGACGAGGGCGACGAGCAGCAGCAGCGGCACGCAGCCGATCGCCGCGCCGACCAACAGCGACGCGTCCAGCACCTCGAACAGGCCGGTGACCAGCAGGACGAAGCACAGCCAGGTCAGCAGCATGGCCGCCCAGCCTCGCACGGTGCTGGGCAGCGGCAGGTCCAGCGCCCGCTCCATGACCTGCCATCCGGGAGACGGCGGCGGGGGCGGCGGTGATGGGCGGGGCGGGGGCGTGGCCGACGGCCGGGGCCAGCTCTGCTGGGCGTACGAGCCGTGCCGGAACGGCCGTTGCTGCCCCGGCGGCGGGGTGGCACCGGCCGTTCCGAAGTAGGTCTGGTACGTGGGCGGCGGGTACGAGCTGGGCCGGAAACCCGTCGCCTCCCAGGACCCGGGAGGGGGTCGGGGCGGGATGTCCTCGGCGGCGTAGTCGGGTCGTGGCGCGGGCGGGCGGCGCTCCGGGACGACCGGGCGGCTGCGTTCCAGGTCGTACCGGGCCCGGCGGTCGGGGTCGGTGAGCACGGCGCGGGCGTCCGCGACCATCGCGAACAGGGCGGTGCTCGCGTCTCCCACCACGTCGGGGTGCAGCTGCTTGGCGAGCTTGCGGTAGGCGGCGTTGATCTCGTCGGTGGTCGCGGCCGGCGTCACGCCCAACAGCTCGTAGTGGTCGTAGGCCCCCTTGGTCGTCGACACCGCGCGACAGTAGCAGGAGCGGCCGCCGGTGCCAGTGAAATAGGGAGGTCAGCGCGTGTGGTGGTCGTCAAGAATGCGATAGATGCGTTTCTCTGAGACGGGGTAGCGGGTGCGCAGGCCCTGGGCGAAGAAGCTCACCCGCAGCTCCTCGATCATCCAGCGGATCTCGGTCACCTCCGGGTCCAGGGCTCGGTCCGGCGGGAGGGCGGCGAGCAGCTCGTCGTAGGCGGCGCGTACCTCGTGCACGGTGGCCATCCAGGTACGGTCGCGCGCCGGCTCTCGGGGCAGCGTCTCCAGGCGGCGGGAGGCCGCGCGCAGGTAGCGGGCCAGGTCGGGCAGCCGGGCCGCGCCGGTCGCGGACACGAACCCGGGGTAGACCAGGGCGGCGAGCTGGTCGCGGACGTCGGCGAGGGACGGCTCGACGCCCGGGGCGCGGACGTCGGCCAGGCGCGAGCGCACCTCGGTGGCGGCGGTCAGGACCGGGACGACGGCGGTCACCACGGATGTCAGCTCGCCGGTCAGCTGCGCGCGAGCGGCCGCCACCAGGGCGTCGAACCCTTGAGCCGTCCAGGCCGGGCCGCCGGCGCGAGTGAGCACGGCGTCGGCGGCCGCGTCCAGGCAGTCCGCCAACAGCGCGTCCACCGAGCCGTGCGGGCTCCCGCTCAGCGCGAGCGAGTCGGTGTTGCTCAGCGTCCGGCGGACCTGGCGCACCGGCGACGGCACCGCGAGCAGCAGCAACCGCCGGGTGCCCCGCCACATCGCCGCCCGCTGCTCCGGCAACGAGCCGAGCACCCGCACGTCCACGGAGTCGCCAGCGTCCACCAGCGCCGGGTACCCGACGACCTGGTAGCCGTCCCGCTCCCGCCGCACCACGCTCGGCAGCTCGTCAACGCCGATGTCCGCCCAGGTCCGCACCCCGGACCGCTCCAGGTCCGCGCCCGCCGCCTCGGACACCGCCGTGCGCGTGCGCTTCGCGAACCGCCGCCGCAGCTCGTCGAGGTCCTTGCCGGTGCCCAGCACGGAGCCGTCCTCGTCGACCACCCGGAACGTGATCAGCAGATGCTCGGCCACCTTGTCCAGCCGCCACGCGTCCCGGGGAACCGTGACCCCGGCCAGCTCCCGCAGCACCCGGCTCAGCTCGTCCAGCAGGTTTCCCTCACCCGGCCGCATCCGGGACAGCGCCGCGCGCACCGTGTCCGGCACCGGCACGAAGTTGCGCCGCAGGTCCTTGCGCAGCGACCTGATCAGCGCGGTGACCAGCTCCTCGCGGTGACCGGGCACCTGCCAGCTGAACGCGTCGGCGTCCACCTGGCGCAGCGTGACCAGCGGGACGTCCACGCTCACCCCGTCCGAGGGCGCGCCCGGCTCGAACCGGTAGTTCACCGCCAGCCGCGCGGGCGTCTCGGCCCCGGGCGTGGACGTCGACCAGACCGACGGGTACTCCTCCTCGGACACCGCCGCGTCGCCGTGGGTCAGCTCGTCCAGGGTGAGGTCCAGCAGCTCGGGCGTCTCCCGCCGCGCGCCCTTCCACCACCTGTCGAAGTGCCGCGCCGAGGCCACCCGCTCCGGGACGCGCTTGTCGTAGAAGTCGAACAGGGTCTGCTCGTCGACCAGGATGTCGCGGCGGCGGGTCCGCTGCTCCCACTCGCCGACCTCGTCGAGCAGCTCGCGGTTGCGGTGGAAGAACCGGTGGTTGGTGTGCCACTCGCCCTGCACCAGCGCGTGGCGGATGAACAGCTCGCGGCACAGCTCCGGGTCGATGGACGTGTACGCGGTGAGCCGGTCGACCACGATTGGGACCCCGTACAGCGTGACCCGCTCGCGGGCCATCACCGCGCCGCGCTTGGCCGACCAGGCCGGCTCGGAGAACGTGCTCCGCACCAGGTGGGTGGCCAGCGGCTCGATCCACTCCGGCTCGATGCGCGCGACGGTGCGCGCCCACAGCCGCGACGTCTCCACCAGCTCGGCGGCCATCAGCCAGCGCGGCGGCTTCCTGAACAGCGCGGAGCCGGGGAAGATCGCGAAGTTCGCGTTGCGCGCGCCCAGGTAGGCGTTGCGCTCCTTCCGTCGGTTGTTCTTCGACGACGACGGTGGCGGCTCGGTCTGCAGCCCGATGTGCGAGAGCAGCCCGGCCAGCAGCGACTGGTGGATCGCCCGGTGGTCGACGTCGTCCGGGAGCTTCGTCGACGAGGTGATGTCCAGCTCGCGCAGCACCCGGCGCAGCTGCCCGTGCAGGTCCTGCCACTCCCGGATGCGCAGGAAGTGCAGGTACTCCGCGCGGCACATCCGCCGGAACTGGTTGCCGGACAGCTCCCCGCGCCGGTCCGCGAGATAGCGCCACAGGTTCAGGTAGCTCATGAAGTCCGAGCGCGGGTCGGCGAACCGGGCATGGCTCGCGTCCGCCGCCTGCTGCGCGTCCGCCGGACGTTCCCGGGGATCCTGGATGGACAGCGCCGCGACGATGATCAGCACCTCGGTCGCGCAGCCGTTGCGGCCGGCCTCCAGAAGCATCCGGGCGAACCGGGGGTCGATCGGCAGCTTGTCCAGGGAGCGTCCAACCTCGGTGATCTTCGCGCCCGGCGCGACGGCGCCCAGTTCGAGCAGCAGGTTCACCCCGTCGGTGACCGCGCGCTTGTCCGGCGGGTCGACGAACGGGAACGCGGCCACCTCGCCGAGCCCGAGCGCGATCATCCGCAGCACCACCGACGCCAGGTTCGTGCGCAGGATCTCCGGGTCGGTGAACTCCGGGCGCGCGTCGTAGTCGTCCTCGGCGTAGAGCCGGATGCAGATGCCGTCGCTGGTCCGCCCGCAGCGCCCGGCGCGCTGGTTGGCCGACGCCTGGGAGACCTTCTCGATGGGCAGCCGCTGCACCTTCGTGCGGTGGCTGTACCGGGAGATCCTGGCCAGGCCGGTGTCCACCACGTACTTGATCCCGGGCACCGTCAGCGAGGTCTCCGCCACGTTCGTGGCCAGCACGATCCGCCGCGCGACCCCCCGCCCCGGCCGCGCCCACACCCGTTGCTGCTCGGCGGCGGAGAGCCGGGCGAACAGCGGCAGGATCTCGGTGTTCCGCAGCACGCCCGTGGTGCCGTCAGAGGTGATCTCGCCGGCAAGTACCTCGGCGGCGTCCCTGATGTCCCGCTCGCCGGGCAGGAACACCAGCACGTCGCCCGGACCCTCGGCGGCCAGCTCGCGACACGCCTTGACGACCGCCTCCGGCTGGTCCAGCTCGTCGGCGCGGGGGTTGTCCGGGTCGGTCAGCGGGCGGTAGCGAACCTCGACGGGATACGTCCGGCCGGAGACCTCGATCACCGGCGCGTCGTCGAAGTGCCGGGAGAACCGCTGCGGGTCGATGGTCGCGGACGTGATGATCAGCTTCAGGTCCGGGCGTTGCGGGAGCAGCCGCTTGAGGTAGCCCAGGATGAAGTCGATGTTCAGGCTGCGCTCGTGCGCCTCGTCGATGATCAGCGTGTCGTACCTGCTGAGCATCCGGTCGCGGCCCAGCTCGGCCAGCAGGATGCCGTCGGTCATCAGCTTGACCCGGGTGCGCTCGGACACCTCGTCGGTGAACCGCACCTTCCAGCCGACCAGCTCGCCGATCGGTGAGTTGAGCTCCTCGGCGATGCGGGCGGCCACGGTCCGCGCGGCCAACCGTCGCGGCTGGGTGTGGCCGATCACGCCGTCGCGGCCGCGGCCCAGCTCCAGGCAGATCTTGGGCAGCTGGGTGGTCTTGCCGGAGCCGGTCTCGCCGGCCACGATCACCACCTGGTTGTCCCTGATCGCGGCGGCCAGGTCGTCCCGCCGGGCGGTGATGGGCAGCTCCGGCGGGTAGCTGATGGTGACGGCGGCTACGGGCGGTGCTGAGCTCACGGGCGGGCTCACGGGTTCCTTTACTGCTCCGGCTTGGTTCGACGCGTCCATACTCTCAACGTCGACACCGACCCGGCCATTGCCTTTCCGTGGCGTGAGTCCGGACTCAGTCGCGCTCCATCTCCACGATCACGCCGCCGTCCTGGGAGACGTCGACCTCGATGCGGCCCTCCCGGCTGTTGCGGACCTCGACCTCCCAGCTCGGCTTGCCCTGAGCGGTGTCCGGCTCGATGTTGATCACCTCGCCGCCATACCGTTCGGTGGCGATCTGCCCGGCCCGGTCCGGCGTGATCTTGGGTGGCGGTGGTGGTTGCTGCGCGGCTGCCTGGCCACCACCGCCGGCGCAGCCGGCCAGCACGAGGCCCGCCGCGACGGCGACAACACTGATAACGAGTTTCATGCCCGTCGAGGCTAGGCCGCGAGAGAGCGGGAACTCCGTGCGCGGCGCGGAATGGACCGGGTTGAGTTAGTGTGCGGTGTGCGCCAGCTCACAAGCCTTGATGCCCAGTTTTTAGCCCTGGAGAGCCCGCGCCAGTCCGGCCACGTCGGCATGTTGATGTTGCTCGATCCGTCCACCGCACCCGGTGGCGAGCTCACCCTGGACGCCTTCCAGCGGGTGATCGCCCAGCGGCTGGTGCTGGTGCCGCCGCTGCGGTGGCGGCTGGTCGAGGTGCCGCTCGGGCTGGACCACGGCTACTGGCTCGACGACCCGGACTTCGACCTGGACTTCCACGTCCGCGAGCTGGCGCTGCCCACGCCGGGCTCCGACGACATGCTGGCCGAGCAGGTGGCCCGGATCGTGGCCCGCCCGCTGGACCGGGCCCGGCCGCTGTGGGAGATCTACCTGCTGCACGGCGTGCACGGCGACAAGATCGGCGTGCTCACCAAGATCCACCACGCGCTCATCGACGGCCTGTCCGGCGCGGAGATCCTGGGCGCGCTGCTGGACCTGACGCCGGAGATCCGCCAGGTCGAGCCGGACGACGGCGTGCACGGCGACCGGATGCCGGGGACGGTCGAGCTGCTCGGGCGCGGGCTGGTCGGGCTGGCCGGCTACCCGCTGCGGGTGGCCCGCGCGCTGCCCACCGCGCTGCCGCACCTGGAGGAGATCCGCCAGCTCGGCCCGGTGCCGGGGGTGCGCGCGCTGGGCCGGCTGGCCGGGCTGGTGCGGCGCGGGTTCGGCGGCGGGCCGGTGGTGCGCGGGTTCGGCGGGCTGGAGGCGCCGCGCACGCCGTTCAGCGAGCCGCTGTCACCGCACCGCAGGTTCGGGTTCGGCGGGCTGTCGCTGGCGGACGTCAAGGCGGTCAAGCGGGCGCACAAGGGCGGCGTGACGGTCAACGACGTGATCGTCTCGCTGTGCGCGGGCGCGGTGCGGCGCTGGCTGGTGGCGCACGACGCGCTGCCCGACCGGCCGCTGGTGGCCGGCATCCCGATCTCGGTGCGGACCCCGGAGCAGGCCGGCACCTACGGCAACCAGATCCACATGCTGACCGCGCCGCTGCTCACCGACGTGGCCGACCCGGTGCGCCGGCTGCGCGCCACCCACGACGCACTGGCCGCGATGAAGGAGACCCAGCGCGGCATGCCGGCCGCGCTGCTCTCCGACGTCAGCCACTTCATCCCGCCCGCGATGTTCTCCCGCGCCGCGCAGCTCAGCTTCGCGCTGTCCACCGGCTGGGGCGGGCGGCCGGCGTGGAACCTGGTGGTGTCCAACGTGCCGGGCCCGCAGTTCCCGATGTACATGGCCGGCGCGAAGGTGCTGGCCACCTACCCGGTGTCGGTGATCACCGACGGGATGGGCCTGAACATCACGGTGATGAGCTACTGCGGCTCGGTGGACGTCGGCATCGTGGCCGACCGCGACCAGGTCTCCGACGTGCAGACCATCGTCGAGCACCTGCGCGAGGAGCTGGCCGTCCTCACGAGCGCAGCTCCGCAAGCACCGCGTCGGTGAACGTCGGCCAGGCCGCCGCCGCCCACTCGCCGAACGGCTTGTCGGTCAGCGCCACGCACGCGCAGCCGGCGGCCGGGTCGACCCAGAGGAACGTGCCGGACTGGCCGAAGTGCCCGAACGTGCGCGGCGAGCTGGTCCGCCCGGTCCAGTGCGGGTCCTTGCCGTCGCGCAGCTCGAAGCCGAGGCCCCAGTCGTTGGGCCGCTGGCGCCCGAACCCGGGCAGCACGCCGTCCAGCCCGGGGAACGCCGCCCGCCCGGTGGCCTCGGCCAGGGTGGCCGGGTCGATCAGCCGGGGCGCCTGCAGCTCGGCGGCGAACCGCACCAGGTCGGCGCAGGTGGACACCGCGCCGGCGCCCGCGCTGCCGTCCAGCCGGGAGTCGCGCATGCCCAGCGGGGTGAAGACGGCCTCGGTGAGGTAGTCCGCGAAGGTCATGCCGGCGGCCTTGGACACGGCGTCGGCGAGCACGGAGAAACCGGTGTTGGAGTAGATCCGGCGTTCGCCCGGCCGCGCCTGCACCATGTCGCTGTCGAACGCCAGGCCGGACGCGTGCGCGATCAGGTGCCGGATGGTCGAGTCCGGCGGCCCGGCCGGGTCGTCCCACTCGACGGCGCCCTCCTCGACGGCGATGAGCACGGCGTACGCGGTGAGGAGCTTGGTCACGGACGCGAGCTTGAACGGTCTGTCCTGGGGGCCGTGGCCGCCGAGGACCGTGCCGTCGGCGTTCACCACCGCCACCGCGACGTGCTCGGCCGGCCACTGGGTCACCATCCGCACGCTGTCCACGCCAGGAACGTACAAGACGGCGTCCTCGGCGGGGGCGCACGCTGGGGCCGTGATTTCCGAACCGGTCAACATCGACGCCGCCCTCGCCACGTTCACCGAGGTCTACAGCGCGCGCATCCTTTCGAAGATCAACGACTACCACGTCAAGATCGCCCGGGTGGAGGGCGAGCACGTCTGGCACGCGCACGACACCACCGACGAGTTCTTCCTGGTCGTCTCCGGGGACTTCACGGTGTCCGTGCGGGAGGCGTCCGGCGTGGTGCGCGACGTCGTCCTCGGCGCCGGCGACACGTTCGTCGTACCCAAGGGCGTCGAACACAAGCCGTCCTCCACCGGGGGCGTGATCCTCATGTTCGAGCCGATCGGCACGTCCAGCACCGGCGACCGCCACGACGCCGTGCCCGCCCACGTCGACAGCACAACGGGCCACTCGCTCTAGGCTTTCCGGATCGGCGACGAGCACGAAGTCAGGGTCGGGACGTCAGGGTGGGTGTACCCGCCGTGGCGCGGCGTGTTCTACCCGGAGAAGCTGGCGCAGCGCCGCGAGCTGGAGTACCTGTCCCGGCGGCTGCGCACCGTGGAGATCAACGGCTCGTTCTACGCGCTGCAGCGGCCGAGCAGCTACCAGGCGTGGTACGCGCAGACGCCCGACGACTTCGTGTTCGCGGTCAAGGGATCGCGGTTCATCACGCACATGAAGCGGCTGCGCGCCCCGGACACGCTGCTGGCGAACTTCTTCGCCTCCGGCGTGCTCGCGCTGGGCGACAAGCTCGGGCCGGTGCTCTGGCAGCTGCCGCCGACGTTCCAGTACGACCCGGACACCCTCGCGGCGTTCTTCGACCAGCTTCCCAGGGACACCGAGGCCGCCGCGAAGCTCGCCGGCCAGCACGACGAACGCCTCGAAGGCAGGGCCTGGACCACCACCGACGCCAACCGTCCGCTGCGGTACGCGCTGGAGGTCCGCCACGCCAGCTTCCAGCGCGACGACTTCCCGGAGCTGCTGGCCGAGCACGACATCGCGCTGGTGACCGCCGACTCGGCCGGCACCTGGCCCTACTTCGAGCAACCCACCAGCCGCACCGTCTACCTGCGCCTGCACGGCGACGCCGAGCTGTACACCAGCGGCTACACCGACGCCGCTCTCCAAGCCTGGGCCGAGAAGATCAACAACTGGCGAGCCGCCGAGCACGACGTGTTCGTCTACTTCGACAACGACGTCAAGGTCCGCGCCCCCGCCGACGCCATGGCCCTGACCCACCTCACGAGCGCCGCAGCCGGGTGACCGAGGGGTGCGCCATCAGCAGCCGCCGCCCGATCAGCATGGTGACCGCCGCGCCCACCATCGCGCCCGCGCCGACCAACCAGGCCAGCGGGTAGGAGCGCGCGGCCACCACGCCGAACACCAGCGGCCCGAGGCAGCCGCCGCAGTACACCCCGGCCTGCGTGATCGAGGTGGCCGCCGCCGGCGCCAGCGGGTTCAACCGCACCACCGCAAAGTTCAGCACCCCCGGCCATGACCAGCCGAGCCCGAAGCCCACCACCGTCCCGATCACCAGCGTCCACATCCCCGGCAGCGCCAGCAGCGCCAGCCCGCCCGCGCCGATCGCCAGCGTCGCCGCCACCACCAGGATGTGCTGACGCCCCCGCCGGTCGGCCAGCCAGCCGCCGCCCAGCCGCGCGCCCACCCCGACCAGGCTGCCCGCGGTCAGCACCAGCCCGGCGGTCCCCGCGCCGATGCCCTGCGCCACCGCCGAGCTGACCAGGAAGATGCCCAGCGCGCTGGCCGACCCGGCGGCAAGGGTGGCCCCGAGCGCCAGCACCACCAGCGCCCCGGTGGCCCGCTCGGTGCGCGGGTCGGAGCCGCCCTTCGGCCGGACCGGCGGGCGTGGCCCGCGCGGCGCCAGCGGGAGCGCGAGCAGCGCAAGGCAGGCGATCACCACGAACGCCCACCGCCAGCCCACCGGCAGCGCGATCGTCGGGATGGTCGCGCCGGCGAGCAGGGTGGCGATCGGGATCGCCGACTGCTTGACCCCGAACGAGAGCCCCTGCCGGTGCTTGGGGACCTGGCGGGCCAGCGAGAGGTTGGACGAGAGCTGTCCCAGCGAGTTCCCCGCCGCGCCCACCATCATGATCACCAGCAGGCTGAGGTACGAGCGGGCCAGGCCGGCGATGGACAGCATGGACGCCGCCGCGAGCAGCACCCCGGCCCGGCTGGTCAGCTTGTCGCCGTAGCGTTCCACCAACCAGCCGGCCGGGATCGAGCACAGCGCGCCGGCGGCGAAGTACAGCGCCACCACCACGCCGAGGCCGGCCGGCGAGAACCCCAGCTCGTGGCTGATCTGCACGGCCAACCCGCCGACCAGGAACACCGGGATCACCGATGCCGTCGTGGTGGCCACCGCGCCGAACGCCGCCTTCACCGCGGCCTTGCGTTCCGCGTCCCCGGTGACCATTGATTCAGCCTGCGACGCGCGCTGACCGCTCGCAACAGGTCGTGTCCAGTCTCGCATCCGGGTACCGTCCTTGATCAGGCGAGCAGACCCTCGGGGGGCGGCGATGGAGCGGATCTCGCGGCGGACGGCGATGCGCATCGGGGGGACGGCGGGGCTGGCCGCGCTGACGGCAGCCTGTTCGGCCGCGCCGTCGGCCCCGCCCCGGCCGAAGATCGACCCGTTCGACCTGGACCCGGTGGAGCTGACCAAGAAGATGGTCAGGTTCGACACCTCGCACAACGGCGAGGGCGGGCGGACCCTGCCGCACGCCCAGATGCTCAGGGACATCTTCGACGCGGCCGGCGCCCGGACCGAGATCATCCCGACGCCGAAGCCGGACAACGCGCACTTCATCGCGCGCGTCCCCGGCGCCGGCCGGGCCCGGCCGCTGCTGTTCCTCGGCCACTCGGACGTCGTCTCGGTGGAGCGCGAACGCTGGAGCGTGGACCCCTACCGCGCGGACGTGGTGGACGGCTGGGTGTACGGGCGGGGCACCCTGGACATGAAGGGCACCAACGCGGCGTTCGTCAGCGCGCTGTTGAAGCACCTCGGCGAGGGCGCCCGGTTCGACAGGGACATCGTCTTCCTGTCCGACTGCGACGAGGAGGCCGGCCCGCACGGCACCTCCTGGCTGGCCAAGCAGGACTGGGCGAAGATCGACGCCGGCGCCGTGATCACCGAGGGCGGCTGGATCCTGACCAGGTCCGACGGCGTGACGCCGATGCTGGCCGCCGTCACCGTGATCGACAAGACGGCGGCCAACGTGGAGCTGACCGCGACCGGCACCACCACGCACTCGTCCAAGCCGATGCCCGACTCCGCGATCATCAGGCTGAACCGGGCCATCGGCCGGCTCGCGGACTACCAGCCCCCGGTGGCCATCACCCCGACCGCCCGCCCCTACTTCGAGGCGCTGGCCGCCGCCACCGACAACCCCCAGCTGGCCTCCGCCGTCCGGATCCTCCTCGGCGCCGGCGACCAGAACGAACGCAACCGCGCCGGCGACCTGGTCGTGCAGCTCAGCCCGTACCCCTGGCTGCACAACGCGCTGATGCGCCACACCATCACACAGGTCATTGAGCAGTCCGGGTACCGGACCAACGTCATGCCCGGCTCCGCCTCCGCGATCATGAACCTGCGCCTGATCCCCGGCGGCCCGTCCGTGGCCGGCACCCTGGACCAGATGCGCGCCACGCTGGGTGGCGACAACCAGCTCAAGCTCCAGCTCACCGCGCGCGGCCTCGGCCAGCAGACCCCCGAGCAGCTGCTCACCCAGTACGAAGGGCGCCTGACCAACACCCCGTCCGGCACCGACACCGACGTCTACCGCGCCCTGGAACAGGCCCTGAAGGACACCTATGCCGGCGTCCCCGTAACCCCCGGCCCGTTCGAGGCAGGCACCAGCTCCAGCCCATGGCGCGAACGAGGCATCCCCGTCTACGGCATCTACCCCTACCCCGTGGACAACGACACCATCGTCCGCATGCACGGCAACGACGAACGCGTCCGCGCCGACGCCCTCCACCACGCGCACGACCTCATGTACCGCGTCCTAGCGCCCCTCCGTACCCCATGACACCCCCAAAAGCGCCCGCGAGTCGGGATATTTGTCAGGGTGAGTCGGGGTTTCTGTCAGTCCTCGACGATGGAGATGGCCGCCTTCGGGCACATCTGGACGGCCTCTTCCACGTCCGCCCGCCGCGACTCGTCCGGGTGTTCGTTCAGGATGTACAGGAAGTTGTCGTCGCGTACCTCGAAGATGTCCGGGGCGACGCCCATGCACAGCGCGTTGCTCTCGCACCGATCAAAATCAACTACAACCTTCATGGCGGCCATCGTGCACCTGATCACGCCGCCGCAACAGCCAGCCAAGCCTAACCTGACCTGCGCAAACCGGTGGCACGCGCGTCACCAGGAGGAACGATGACCGACCCGTCCCAGCCCCGCTCGTCGGGCGCCCCGCCCGGCACTCCGGCCTGGCCGTCGGGCGGGCAGCCCTGGCAGCCGCCGCCCTATCCGTCGCACACACAGGCCGGTGCTCCGGCGTGGCCATCCGCGCCCAACGTGCCCGCGCCGCCGTACTCGCCGCCTCCCGGCCAGCCGACCCCACCCCCGTACGCGCCGAACTGGCCGCCCGCGCCACCTCCCGTCCCGCCCGACCCCACCCGCGGTCGACGGCTGCGCGTGGCCGGCCTGGTGTTGTTGATCGTCTCGATCGTCGGCGGGGTGTTCACGCTCGGGTTCGGCCTCTACCGGTCGTTCGGCTCGTTGACCGACCTGCAGCGGGTGCCGGCGGCCGTCGGCGGTCCGGTGACCCTCGACTCCTCGGGCGTCTACTCGATCTTCTACGAGCCGGCCCCCGGCGCCCTCACTCAGGACCCGAGCGGCCCCGTCACCGATCTGCCGGCCGTCCAGGTGATCGGTCCGGACGGCTCGGTGGCGACGGTGACGCCACCCGACGGCGAGTTCAGCTACTCCTTCAATGACCACTCCGGCCGCAAGATCGCCGAGCTGACCGCCGACCGGCCGGGCCGGTACCAGATCGAGCCGGTGAGCGCGTCTGCGCAGTCCGGCGAGCTCGCGGTGGGCGGCAACCTCGGCGGCTGGCTCGCCCTGGCCTTCGTCGGCCCGCTGGTGGCCGTCCTGATCTTCCTGACCGGCCTGGCGCTGCTCATCGTCGGCTTCGTCCGGCGCCGCGCCAGGTAAGGGCTCACCGGCCGCGCAGGATCGGGCGCAGCGCGTCCAGCACCGACGCGTCGTCGATGGTGGACGGGACGGGTTCGTCCCGGCCGCCGTTCGGGCCGTCCGCGATGCCCCGCATGGTCTTGCGCAGGATCTTGCCGGAGCGGGTCTTGGGCAGCGCCGGGACGACCGCCACCTCCTTGAACGAGGCCACCGCGCCGACCTGGTCGCGGACCATCCCGATCAGCTCGGCGGACAGCTCGGACTCGTCGGCGCTCACACCGGCCTTGAGTACCACGAACCCGCGCGGCACCTGGCCCTTCAACTGGTCCGCCACCCCGATCACCGCGCACTCCGCCACCGAAGGGTGCGAGGCGAGCACCTCCTCCATGGTGCCGGTGGACAGCCGGTGGCCGGCCACGTTGATCACGTCGTCGGTGCGGCCCATGACGAACACGTAGCCGTCCGCGTCGAGGTGACCGCCGTCGCCGGTCAGGTAGTAGCCGTCGAACGCGGACAGGTAGGACGCCACGAACCGCTGGTCGTCGTTCCACAGCGTGGGCAGCGAACCGGGCGGCATCGGCAGCTTGATCACGATGGCGCCGTCGGTGTCGGGCGCGGCCGGGGAGCCGGACGGCTCCAGCACCGCCACGTCCCAGCCGGGCACCGGCACCGTCGGCGACCCCGGCTTCACGGGCAGCGGCTCCAGCCCCATCAGGTTCGCCGCGATCGGCCAACCGGTCTCGGTCTGCCACCAGTGGTCGATCACCGGCACCCGGAGCAGGTCCTGCGCCCAGCGCAGCGTCTCCGGGTCGAGCCGCTCGCCGGCCAGGAACAGGTACTCGAACCCGGACAGGTCGTACGAACCGAGCAGCGCGCCCTTCGGGTCCTCCTTCTTGATCGCCCGGAACGCGGTGGGCGCGGTGAACATCGCCTTCACCCCGTGCTCGGCGATCACCCGCCAGAACTGGCCGGCGTCCGGCGTCCCGACCGGCTTGCCCTCGTACAGCACGGTGGTCGCCCCGGTGAGCAGTGGCGCGTACACGATGTAGGAGTGGCCGACCACCCAGCCCACGTCGGAGGCGGTGAACATGACCTCGCCCGGCCCGACGTCGTAGATGTTGGCCATGCTCCAGCGCAGCGCGACCGCGTGGCCGCCGTTGTCCCGCACCACGCCCTTGGGCTTCCCGGTCGTACCGGAGGTGTACAGGATGTACAGCGGGTCGGTGGCCGCCACCGGCACGCAGTCCGCCGGGGTGGCCTTGTCGAGCGCCGACGCCCAGTCCACGTCCCGCTCGCCCATCGCGGCCGGCGCCTGCGGGCGCTGCAGGATCACGCACCGCTCCGGCTTGTGGTTGGCCAGCTCGATCGCGCGGTCCAGCAGCGGTTTGTACTCGACGGTCCGTTTCACCTCGATGCCGCAGGACGCGGACACGATCACCTTCGGCGCGGCGTCGTCGATCCGCACCGCCAGCTCGGGCGCGGCGAACCCGCCGAACACCACCGAGTGCACGGCGCCGATCCGCGCGCAGGCCAGCATCGCGATGGCCGCCTCCGGCACCATCGGCATGTAGATGACCACCCGGTCGCCCTTGGTCACGCCGAGGCCGGCCAGCACGCCCGCGAACCGGGCCACCTCGTCGCGCAGCCCGGCGTAGCTGTAGCTCCGCCTGGTCCCGGTCACCGGGCTGTCGTAGATCAGCGCGGTCCGCTCGCCGTGGCCGGCCTCGACGTGCCGGTCCAGCGCGTTGTGGCAGGTGTTCAGCTCGCCGTCGGGGTACCACCGGTAGAAGGGCGGGTTGGACGAGTCGAGCGCGCGGGTCGGCGGCCGGTGCCAGTCGATGGCGCTCGCGGCGCCGTGCTCGAACCCCCAGAACCGCTCGGGATCGTCGATACTGGTGCGGAAGGCGTCCCGGTAGCCGCTCATCGATCTCTCCATCTGTGTCGAACCATCTGTCGAACTAGGTGCCCGCAATGACGAACCAGGATCCTCCGCCCGACGAGGACGACATCGGCGGCGACCCGGTCTGTTGGTTGGACAGAGTGTGCCCGGAATGCGGCAGGTTCGCCGCCTCCGAGCGCAAGCCGCGCACCTGTCCGGAATGCGGTGCCGAACTGTCGGTGTGAGCTTCTAGCGTCAACCTCATGACCGAGTTCGAGACCGGCGTGGCCGCCGTCAACGGCCTGCGCATGCACTACCTGCGGGCCGGCTCCGGCTCTCCCGTGGTCCTGCTGCACGGCTGGCCACAAACCAGCCACTGCTGGCGCAAGATCATCCCAGCGCTGGCCGAGGAGCACACGGTGATCGCGCCCGACCTGCGCGGGTACGGCCGCACCGACAAGCCGGCCTCCGGCTACGACAAGCGCACCATGGCCTCCGACGTGGCCGCGCTGGTCGAGTCGCTGGGGTTCGACCGGGTGGCGGTGGTCGGGCACGACAGGGGCGGCCGGGTCGCGCACCGCTGGGGGCTGGACCGCCCGGAGCAGGTGCGCCGGCTGGCCGTGCTGGACATCCTGCCGACCAGGGAGGTGTGGCGGCGCTGGGACGCCGAGCTGGGGCGGCGCTACTGGCACTGGATGTTCCACCTGCAGCCGGACCTCCCGGAGCGGCTGGCCGGCGCGGACGTGGCCGGCTACCTCGGGTACTTCTACGAGCGCTGGACGTACAACCGGCACGGGCTGGAGCCCGAGGCGGTCGCCGAGTACGTGCGGTCGTTCTCCGCCCCTGGCGCGCTGCGGGCCAGCTTCGACGACTACCGAGCCGCGTTCCCGGCCGACGCGGAGGCCGACGACGCGGACTACGCCGCCGGCCGCCGGCTCACCATGCCGGTGCTCGCGTCGTGGGGTGCCGCCGGGCTGTTCGGGTCGGCGCCCGCGCTCGAGGCGTGGCGCGACTACGCCGAGGACGTCCGAGGGGAGGGGATACCCGAGTGCGGACACTTCATCGCCGAAGAACGCCCTGACGAGCTGGTGGCGCTGCTCCGCCCGTTCCTGGCCGACGGCTGAGCGGCGGCTGAGCGCCGTCCGGTCAGAACTTCCTGCGGGTGAGCAGGCTCGTCACCGGCTCGGGGGCGCGGTGCCGGGGCCGGCGCGAGCGCTCCTCGGGCTTGGCGGCGTGCGCGGCCGAGCCGAACAGCGGGGTCACCGGCGCCTCCTCGTCGGGCCGGTCTCCGTCCGGCTCGGCATCCACCGAGGTGACCTCGCCGACCGGGATGAGCTGGTCGATCGGGGACAGCATCGGGGAGGTCGCGGGGCCGGGAGCGGGCGGCGCCTCCGGCCGGGCGTGTTGTGACGGCTGCGCATGGTGTGACGCGGGTGAGTGGAGGCCGCCGAGCGGGTCGTTCTGCAAGTCACCGTGGGTGTTGTCGCGGGTGTCGCCCCGGGTGTCGCTGTGCAGGCCGCCTCGGGTGTCGGCGTGGCCGCCGCCGAGGGGGTCGCGGTTCACCTCATTGTGCGCACCGCTGCGCACGGCGCCGTGACCGCCGCTGGGCTTGAGCGGGGGCGAGGCGTAGCCGGGGTCCTCACGGTCGAGGCGCTCGATCACCCAGTCGACGACGAGCGCGGTGGGCGCCACGCCACGGTCGGCGGCCAGTCGCTTGAGCTGTTCGATGCGTAGCGCGGGCAGCCGCACCTGGAACACCTGCGCGGAGCCGAAACGGCCGGTGAGCTCGGACGCCGAACCGTCGGCCTCGGGCGAAAGCGCGGCCAGGTAGGACTCCAGTTCGTCTTCGGGCATGAGGTCCGCCGGGTCGGACTCCACCGCCCGATGCCGTGAGGGGCGACGCTCGCGAAACACCATGACCGCAAACCTTAGGGGGGCCTACCTGCCTGTGCAGTGCGATACGCACAATACGCCCAAGATCATGCGATGAGGTGACGCCTGGGTGCGTCAGTCGGCCACGCCGTAGCCGGCTTCCACAACGGCGGCCGAGATCTCCGAAGCCCCCAGCTCACGGTCGCTCGTGATGGTGACAAAACCGCTACTGACCGTCACGTCAACCGAACGCACACCGCTCACCGCACTGAGCTCGTCGGTGACCGCTTGAGCGCAGTGCTCACAGCTCATCCCGATCACCGTCACCGTGGTGCGGTACGGAGCCTGCACGATCATGGGGCCTCCAGTCGCTGATGAAACTCGCCCGATCATCGTCCCGGCCGGGTTCGGGGCGGCCGCCGGGGTCCGCTACATCCGCATACCGGGATGGCACCGCCCGTCCGGTCGTCACCCGCTCGTGCGGCGCCGCCCGCGCACCCCGGCCCGGTCCTCGGCGCCGCGCTCCGCCCGTCGATGAGAAGCGCCCGGCGCCTCGGGCAGCGGGTATGTCGTTCGTCACGCCGCCGCACCGCCCGTTCGCCCCGTCCGCCGCCCCGCCGCCGGTACCCGATCGGGTGGTGTCGGAAGTGGGCTGAAGTGCTCACTTAGAGTGCATCAGCTCACCCGGGAAGGGGGGTGCGAGCCTCGCGGGTGGTAGGTAACGTGCAGGTCGCGGTGACGGGGGTGGCCGATTCGCTCGCGGGAGGCGATCGAGCCGAATGCCGACGGGGAGGCGCAAATGAGTGGTACTGGCAGGGTGCCCGGGCAGCCGACGGAGCAGCGGTTCGCCCGTGAGGTGCCGGCATCGGCGATTCCATCACAGCGGAACGCGGCGGACGCTTACCGCGTCAGCGAGGACCAGGTGCACCGGGCGCGGATCGTGGTCGCCCGCAACGCCGAGGACTCCGAGGACTGCCGTCGGCTGCTGGACATGCTCGGGCTGATCGCGTCCTCACCTGACCAACTTCCCCCGGTGCGGCGCTGACGGCGCCGGGATCGCCAGGGTCGGTTTGAGCGCGGCCCGGCACCTGGCATATGCTTCGACCGCTCCCAGCGGTCAGCCGTTGAGGGTCACGGTCCGGCAGGGCCTGGGTCCCCATCGTCTAGCGGCCTAGGACTCCGCCCTTTCAAGGCGGCAGCGCGGGTTCGAATCCCGTTGGGGGCACGATCGATTGGGCGAGGTGTGCTCGCGGGGAGCGCTCGCCTTTATCGATCGCCGTGTCTTCTGGGGGTGCAACCCCCAGACCCCGCCCGGCGGGCTTCGCCCCCGGACCCCCAAGTAGTGGGTTGAGTATGGCGGTCGCTGGCCGCCCGGAGAGGGCTCGGCTGGGCAATGCCGCCGGGGATTTGCGGCGGCATTGCCTCAGGTTGAAGGTGGTCAGACGGCTGCGCCGAGCATTGCCGCTAGGGGTGCCCAGGCGGTGGCTGCTTTGGCTACGTCGCCTACGGCCGAGGCGACCGAGCTGACGGCGCCGGCGCCGTCGTGGATCCACGAGGTCAGGACCTTGATCGGGTCGGTTTCTTCGGACTCCGAGGATCCGGGCGAGCCGGTGCTGGCCTGTTGTGACTTGGGCGTGCCGGACGAGACCGAGCTCGGTGTCTTCGGTTTGACGGGCAGGACGCACACCTGGGTGCCGTCGTCGGCGCCTGAGACGCATGCGTCTCCGCCGTCGGAGGATTGCCGGACGGGGGTGGACAGGGGCGTGCTGTGGGCGATGGTGTGCACGACGGGCGCGTTCGTGCTCGCCGGGTGCGCTTGGGCCGTTTCGGCGGGCGCCGGGGCTAGCATCGCACCCGCTACGGCCGCGAGCATCGCGCCGGCCACCAGTGTCGATGCCATGGCTGGGTGAATCCCGGTTTGAACTCGCTTCATGATCACTCCTTGGTCGAGGAACGCTGACTGCGCCAGGGCCTCGAGGCCCCCTCAGGAAAAGTGAAGAAGCGGCCGGCACTCCGGGGCATTCGGTGGCGCCCAGACCCGACCCGCTCGTGTACCCACGGTCACGTCACGCAGGTTCCAGACCCAGCCGTCGGCACTTGGTTCGGGCGCCAACGCGCGGGTTGCTGGCCCGGCCAGCGTACCCCGGAAAGGTCCAGCGCAATCGCTCCGGAGCGGCGATACGCCCGGGCGGTGTAACAGTGTTGTGGCGGGGGTCGTGCTGCTGTTACTGTAACGAATGAGGTAAGTCATTCTAGTGGTTACCGCGAGCTGGACGTCCGGGTAGGGGATCGGCGATGCGGCCGCGCCGGCCGGCGAGCATCGGCGATGGGTCGAGGAGCGGTGGTTGTGGGCATGAGCGCCACGGGCGAGCCGACCGACGTGCCGACGGTGTGCGCCCTTCCCGGGTGCACCAACCCGCTCGAGCAGGTTTCGTCGGGCCAGGCGCGGTTGTACTGCTGCGTCGCGCATCGCAAGATCGCCCGTAGGGCGCGCCGGAATCGGCCGGAGAGGCCGGCCGGCACGCGGTCGGCCCGGGGGCACAGGCGGCCGGATTCGCGCCGACCGGGCTCGGGGCGAGTTCGGGGCGGAGTGCGCGAGCGGACAGGCACGGCCGCCGGTCGCCGGCCGCGATCGTCGGCGGCTGGCGTGGCCGGCGTGGCTGGCGTGCTGGGCCTTGTGGCGGTCGGTGTGGTCGTGACCTGGTTCAACGGCGAGACCGGCCGGGTCGTCGTGCTGGCTGCGGTGGCCTTGCTCGCCGCGGTGTCCGTCGGCTGGATCGCTGTCAGGCGCCGAGGCCACCAGGTGCGCGGGCGCGCCACGCCCTGAGCCCGGACCGCCGCGCGCCGCTCGGAGGAGAATGTGGTCGTGGCGGCGGACGTCGGCGGACCCGAGGTGGACAACGACAAGGCTCGCGACGTCCTGGCGGCCGCGCGGGAGCTGTTCGGCCAGGTCGGCTACGCCAAGGCCGGCGTGCGTGAGATCGCCAGGCGGGCGAACGTGGCGGTCGGCACCGTCTACGCGCACTTTCCGTCGGGGAAGGTCGACGTTCTCGAAGCCGTCATGAGCGACCGGATGCGCAGCCTGGTCGCTCATGTGCTCGGCAGCCCGCTGGAGGACCCGGTCGAGCGGTTCCTCGACGCCACCCGGCGGTTGAACAGCGAGCTGGTCCGGGATCCGCTGCTGCGCAAGCTGCGCTCGGAGCAGGGCAGGATCCCGGAACCTCGGCTGCGGGAGCGCGGCCGCCAGATCGAGGACAGGTTCCATGCCATCGCCGTCGACCGGCTGCGCGAGATGGACGCCGCCGGCCTGATCCACTGCCCGGACCCGGAGGCCGTGGCGACCCTGCTGCGCGTCACCACGCGGGGCTGGCTGCAGGCCCGCGACGACGGCCGTGACCTGGTCGAGCACGACCGGATGCTGGAGATGCTGCTGGACGGCGTGCGCGCACTGATCAACTCCGGTGGTCGGGCGGCGGCACCCGCCGACCGAGGGCGGTGATCAGGTCGGCCGGCGGACGGTCACGAGCGCGCGGACGGCATCGAGCAGGGCCTGCAGCACCCGGTCGTGCGCGACCGGCTCGTGTCCGTCGTCGAGGTCACGCAGCCAGCCTCGGGTGGTCGCGCCCAGCAGATCGGCCACGGCCTCGGGGTCGCGGCAGTGGATCAGGCCGGCGGCGTCCATCTCGCGCAGCCAGCTGACCGCGACGTCACGGAACAACGCCTCGACGTCCCGGCCGCGCCGCTGCATGCGCGGCTCGGGAATCCCGCCTCGCTCGGACTGCATGCGACGCAGCAGCGGGTCGCGAACCCGCTCGCTGTTGAGCCGCCGGACGGCGTCGAAGAACTGGTCGACCGGGTCGGTCTCGGTGCCGCCCAGGACGTGGGCGACCAGGCGTTGCAAACGGTCGGCCAGCGCGGCGTCCAGGACGTCGCCCTTGCCCCGTGGAAAGTGTGCGTAGACGGTCCCGAGCGCCACGTTGGCCCGCTCCGCGATCTCCTGCACGCTCGTCTTGTGGTAGCCGGCCTGGCCGAACAGCTCCTGCGCGGCCGCCACGATGTCCCGAGGCTTGCCGTCGCCCGTCTCAGCCACGGTTCGGATCTCTACCACATCGCCGGCGTGCGGGTGGCCCTCGAAACCGGCCCCGAACGCCTGTTGGTGGCGGTAGGAGGCGGGTGCGGCGTCCGGGGAGGCGGGCGTTGCGGACACCCGACGCTCGGTCCGGCGCGGGTTAGTGTAGATTTTGTTGTCGAAGCAGGACGTACCTCCTCGGGAGGCGCGGACACATAGCAAGGCCCAGTGGCGCAGTTGGTTAGCGCGTCGCCCTGTCACGGCGAAGGTCGCGGGTTCGAGTCCCGTCTGGGTCGCTCGGTTCGGTGTTCGGCCGCACGGTCGGACCCACCCGGGCCAGGTAGCTCAGTTGGTACGAGCGACCGCCTGAAAAGCGGTAGGTCGGCGGTTCGACCCCGCCCCTGGCCACAATCTTTCACCAGCGGATACGGCTCCGAGTAGATCAACTCGGGCCGTCCTGCCCCGGGTCATAGCCGACGGCGTAGTCAATCTCGCTGACCAGGTACGATCGGCTCATGTCCACCCGCGAGAAGGGGGCGCCGAAGAAGCGTGGGCATCGGCTGCCGCGCAACTCGTTGAGCCCCGAGCTGATCGTGCGGGCGGCGTTCCGGGTGGCGGATGCCTCGGGGGTCGACGGGCTCACCTTCCAGACCCTCGGCGCCGAGCTGAACGCGCATCCGACGGCCATCTACCGCCACTTCCGCAACAAGGACGATCTTTTCCTGGCGCTCATCGACGCGCTGCACGCCGAGGCGCTGCGCGACCTACCGGCGCCGACCGAGGACTGGGCCGCGGACCTCATGCGGATCGCCGTGCATACCCACGAGGCGTTCCTGCGCCATCCCCGGCTCGGCGCGATGGCCGCCGCGCGCACGGCCCGCCGGGAGAACGAGTTCCGGTCGGTGGAGCTGAAGCTGGACTGCATGCGGCGCGCGGGCCTGACGGACGACGACGCGGCGCATTACTACCGGGTTTTCGCCGATCTCGTACTGGGCTACAGCGCCATGGATGCGAGCCTCGCGGCGTTGCCGAGCGACATCAGGGAAGCGGACTTCAGGTCCTGGACGGTCGACTACCTGGCGCTGTCCTCGGACGAGTATCCGAACATCGCCGCCGTCGGGCCTCGTTTCGTCGCGCTCGACGATCCGAGGAACTTTCGCACGGCGGTGCAGGCGATCATCGATGCGGTGCGCGCCAGGGTCGCGTCCTATTCGACGTCGACGCGTCCGGGCTCGGACGGGCAGGCCTGAGTCGGCGGAGGCCTTGACAGCCGGGGGCCGGCGTGGGTTGATTGCGTGAGTCAACGGCGTCGACTATCTCACTGACTTCTCACCGGGGTACTCCATCGATCAACTTCTCCGAGGACACCGATCATGCGCGTGCCATCCACGATTCGTCACCCCGGCCGGCTCGTCGCGGCCGTGCTCGGTTGTGTGGTCCTCGCCGGCTGCGGGAGCTCGCGGCCGGCCGAGCAGGTTCCGACCGGGCCGCCCAAGGTGCCCTCGGACGCCCTCATCTCCGCTCATGAGATCAAGTTCTGCTCGGACATCAGCGCGCCGCCGCTGACGTTCTACGACGCGACCCAGACGCCGACCGGCGCGGAGATCGACCTCGGTAGCGCGCTGGCGCAGGAGCTCAACCTCAAGCCGGTCTGGTCCAACACCTCGTTCGCCGGGATCATTCCCGCGCTCCAGGGTAGGCAGTGCGACGCGATTCTGTCCCAGCTCTACATCAAGCCCGAGCGGGAAAGGGTCGTCGACTTCGTGCCGTACATGTACGCCTCGAACACGCTGATGGTGAAGGTTGGCAATGACGCCGGGTTGACCGGGCTCGACTCGTTGTGCGGGCGGAAGGTCGCGAGCCAGACCGGGACGACCGTGTCGGTGTTCCTGCAGGACGCGACGGCGAAATGTGGCCAGTCCGGGCGGCCGCCCATCGACATCCGACAGTTCAACAAGGACAGCGAGGCGCTGCAGCAGTTGAGCCTCGGGCTGGTCGACGCGTACGGCACCACGCTGGAAACCGCGTCGTACGCGATGAGCCGGCAGCCCGGCGTTTACCACACCGCTGGAGAGCCATTCAACCGGATCCGGGTGGGAATGGCCACGCTCAAGTCCAACCAGGCGCTGCGCAATGCGCTCGCGTCCGCGCTCGGCGCCGTCCAGAAGAACGGCAAGTACGCCCAGATCCTCGAACGTTGGAACCTCTCCGGAGACAGTATCGGGGCACAATAGGAGACGGACGATGAGTCTTCATTACGCCGTCCCGAGCGACGTCTCCTTCGACCTCACGTTCTTCATCGACTCGTTGGCCCATCCGTCACAGGTGTTCCTGCAGGGACTGTGGCGGACGATCTACATCTCGGTCATCGCCCAGGCGCTGGGGGTGGCGCTCGGTTTCGTCATCGCGTTCGCCCGGCGCAGTCGTTTCCGGGCGCTGCGAGGCGCCGGCGGGACCTATGTCTGGCTGGTGCGGGGAACGCCGCTGCTGGTGCAGCTCGTGCTGGTGTTCAACGGCCTGGCCGCCACGAACATCTACCGGTTCACCGACGTCTCGATCGGGCAGTGGACGATCCTCGGCGTCGTCCAGGCCGCGATCCTCACGCTCGCCGCCAACGAGGCCGCGTACATGGCCGAGATCATCCGGTCCGCGCTGGACGCGATCGACTCCGGCCAGACCGAGGCGGCGAAGGCGCTCGGCATGACCCCGTACCTGACCATGCGGATAGTGTTGCTGCCGCAGGCGATCCGGATCATCGTGCCGCCGTTGGGTAACGAGTTCAACCTGATGATGAAATCGACCTCGCTGCTGTCCGTGATCGGGCTGCAGGAAATGTTCCTCACCGCCCAGTCCATAAACTCGGCGACCTTCAAGACGTTCGAGATATTCCTGGTGGCCGCCGCGTACTATTTGTTGCTCACCACCGTCTGGTCGTTCGTGCAACGGTGGATCGAGCGCGAGGTCGGCACGCCGCTCGGGCCGCGCCCGTCGCTGCGGGACCGTTTTGTCGGAAACGGGCTGCGCCGTTCGCCCCGGCAGCTCGTGGGCGGAGGTTCGCACTGATGGTCGCCCCCACTCGTCCGGAGCTGGTGCTTTCCGCCCGCGATGTGGTCAAGTCGTTCGGGTCGACACGCGTGCTCGACGGCGTCAGCCTGGACGTCCGCCGCGGCGAGGCGGTGGTCATCATCGGGCCTTCGGGTTCGGGCAAGACGACGTTCCTGCGCTGCGTCAACCACCTGGAGCCCATCGACGGCGGCCACATTCACGTCAACGGCCACCCGGTCGGATACCGAGAGGGCGCGAACGGTCCAGTCGAACGCACGCCACGGGCCATCGCGAAAAGCCGGCGCAGCATCGGGTTCGTATTCCAGAAGTTCAACCTGTTCCCGCATCTCACGGCGCTGGACAATGTCTCGGCGGCCCCGATCAGGGTTCTCGGAGTACCGAAACAGCAGGCCCGGGACGAGGCGCGGGCATTGCTGGACCGGGTAGGCCTGGCGAGCAAGGAGGCGGCGTATCCGGGCGCGCTGTCCGGCGGACAACAACAGCGGGTCGCCATCGCGCGGGCGCTGGCGATGAAACCGGCGCTGATGTTGTTCGACGAGCCGACCAGCGCGCTCGACCCGGAAATGGTCGGCGAGGTCATCGCGGTGATGAAGGAGCTCGCCGCCGACGGGATGACCATGCTCGTGGTGTCGCACGAGATGGGGTTCGCGCGGTCGGCGGCGGACCGGATGGTGATGTTCGACGAGGGCGCCATCGTCGAGCAGGGCACCCCGGCGGAGCTGATCGACAGCCCGAGCACGCAACGGACCAGGTCCTTCCTGTCCAGGCTGGCCTAGTGTGGCGGGTACCTGCCGGGAGGGGGTGCCGGGTTGGCCGAGGCGGCCTGGGACGAAGACCTGTGCACGATGCTGGACGTGCTGGACCGGATCAGCGGCAAATGGGCGGTCAGCATCCTGCTGCGGACCAGCTCGGGTCCGGTGCGGTTCACCGAGCTGGAGCGCTCGCTGCGCGGGATCAGCCGGCGGATGCTCACGCTGAACCTGCGCAACCTGGAGCGCGACGGGCTGATCGTGCGGACGGTGTATCCGACGGTGCCGCCCAAGGTGGAGTACACCGCCACCGAGATGGCCCGCGAGCTGTACGGGTCGCTGGCCGGGCTGACCTCGTGGGCGGTGCGGCACCGGGACACGGTCGCGGCCGCGCGCGAGGCCTACGACCAGCGCCGTCACATCGATGTTCCCCCGTGACAGCGATGTGCCCTCTTCCGCTTCGTCGCCGGACCGGCCGATGATCGCGGCATGACCGTGTCTTTGACGGCGGCGGCCCGCGAGCTGGTGGACGGCACGAACTTCGCCACCATCGCGACGCTGAACGCCGACGGAAGCCCGCACAACTCGGTGGTCTGGGTCGCGCGCGACGGCGACGCCGTGCTGTTCACCACCACGAAGGCCCGGCGCAAGGCGCGCAACCTGGCCGGTGACCCCCGGGTGAGCCTGTCCATCTACGCCGTGGACAACCCCTACAGCTACGTCGAGATCCGGGGCGTCGCGGAGGTCACCGAGGACGAGGACCTGTCGTTCCAGCGGGCGGTCTCGCACAAGTACACCGGCCAGGACCCGCCACCTGAGCCCGCCGACACCGTGCGCCTGACCGTCCGGATCACGCCGACGAAGGTCGTCGAGTTCGTGGCGGCGCCGCCCGGGTGACGGCTCACCCGAGCGTGCGCCGGGCGAGCTGGCCGAGCGCGGCGGTGATCCGCTCCGGGCTCAGGCCGGCCCGCTCGCGCTGGTACTGGTAGACCTCGGCGGCCAGCGGCGCGAGCAGCAGGTCGACCAGCGCGTCCGGGTCGTCGGCTTTTCCCGCCACGAGTGACCGCACGTGCGCCCGCCAGAAGCCGTACGAGCCGACCGACAGCCGCGCCGCGCCCGCGTCCGCGCCCAGCACCAGCGGCAGGTGCGCCTCCAGCAGCTCGACCATGGCGGCGTAGAACGCGGCCAGCCGCTCGGCCGCCGGCGCCCCGGGGCCGAGCGGCGGGGCACCGCTCATCAGCCGTTCCTGCAGCGCCCGCTCGTACTCGTCCAGCAGCGCCTCGGCGATCGAGCCGACGTCCGGGTAGCGGCGGTACAGGGTGGCCCGGCCCACCCCGGCCGCCCTGGCCACGTCGTCCATGGTGACCGTCCGAGGGTCGCGCGCCCGGAACAGCCCGGCGGCCGCCGCGAGCACCTTGGCCCGGTTGCGCGCGGCGTCGGCCCGCTCGGTGGTCGGCTGGGTCACCGGGACGATCGTAGACACGGCACTAGGCCGTCTCGGTCGTCGCGTGCGCCAGCACCACCCCGGTGATGATCAGGAGCACGGCGGCCAGCCTGGTCGCGGTGAGCTTGTCGTGGTGCACCGCCAGGCCGAGCAGCACCGCGCCGGCCGCGCCCATGCCGGTGAAGACCACGTACGCGGTGCTGATCGGGACGTCGCGGGCGGCCAGCGACAGCAGGTAGATCACGCCAAGGCACAGCGCCACGCACAGCACGCTCGGCCAGAACCGGGTGAGGCCCTCGGTCGGCGGGATGCTCTGCGCCCAGGCGATCTCGACCACGCCGGCGGCCAGCAGGTACAGCCAGCCGGCGGTCATCTCGCGGCCTCCGTCACCGTTTCCGCTTCCGCGCTGAGCCGGTCGACCTCGGCGATCGCGTCGGCGTGCGAGCGGGCGTGCGCGTCGGCCAGGTGCGACAGGGTCGGGTCGACGACGGTGTTGGTCAGCTCGGCGGCCACGAACGCCGCGTCGGTGACGCCGAAGTGGCCGGCGAAGAAGTGCCGCAGGTAGCGCTCCTGGTGCTCGACCTCGGCCCTCGGGGTACCCGGCAGGTACGACCCGCCGCGCGCGGCGATGACCACGAACCGGGTGCCGGCCAGCGACATCCTGGGGAAGGTCACCTGGTCGATCCACGCCTTGAGCGAGGCCGGGATGCTGAAGTTGTACATCGGCATCGTGATCAGGACGGTGTCGGCGGCGAGCAGCTCGTCGAGCAGCGGGCTGACGATCGCCCAGGCCGCGCGCTGCGTATCGGTACGCAGAGCCGACGGGTAGCGGGCCGGATCGGTGATGCCGGCGCGCAGCAGCTCGTCGCAGATCTCGGTCCAGGCCTCGGTGATGAACGGCACCGGGTCGGCGGCGAGGTCGCGGTGGGTGTACTCGGCGCCCGGGTGGGCGGCGCGCCAATTGCGGGCGAACCGGGCGCCCAGCTCGCGGGAGAACGAGCGTCGGCGGGCGCTGGCGTCTAGGTGGAGCAGGTGCTGCATCGGGGGTCCTCCGTTGTTGAGCGGTGTAAGCGGACATCGTGTCCGTTACTGCCTGGTCAACTGGACAGAGTGTCCGGTTATTCCGGAGGTGCAACCCGCCGGCGGTGTGCGGTGTTCGGCAGGGTGGGGTAGGGAACCCCATGCGCCTGGAGGAGAGGAGCAGCCGATGACCGCTTCGGTCGACGCCCGGGGCGTTGCGCACGCCGAGCTGCCGGGGCTTGCCGGGTTCGACTGGCCGGCGTTGGGCGCCGAGCTGGACGCCAACGGGGTGGCCGTCACGCCGCCGCTGCTGTCGCCGGAGCAGTGCGCCGACGTGATCGAGATGTTCGACGTCGACGAGCTGTTCCGGAGCACCATCGTGATGGCCCGGCACGCGTTCGGCGAGGGCAGCTACCGGTACTTCGCCAACCCGCTGCCGCCGCTGGTGCTCGAGCTGCGGGAACGGTTGTACCCGCCGCTGGCGCGGATCGCGAACCTGTGGGCGTCGCGGCTGGGCGAGCCCGGCTACCCCGAGCGGCTGGACGAGCTGCACGCCCGCTGCGCCGAGCTGGGCCAGCACCGGCCGACGCCGTTGGTGCTGCGCTACGGCCCCGGCGGCTACAACTGCCTGCACCAGGACCTGTACGGCGAGCTGGCGTTCCCGCTGCAGTTCCTGATCATGCTGAACACGCCCGACCAGGACTTCACCGGCGGCGAGAGCGTGTTCGTCGAGCAGCGGCCGCGCCAGCAGTCCCGCCCGATCGTGGTCCGCCCCGGGCTGGGGCAGGCGGTGATCTTCCCGGTCCGGCACCGCCCGGTCCCCGGCGCCCGTGGCTACCGCCGCGTCGCCCTACGCCACGGCGTCAGCGCCGTCCACTCCGGCCACCGCAACGTCCTCGGCATCATCTTCCACAACGCCCGCTGACGCCTGTGGCGCCCGCGCGGGAGAATGCGCGGGTGAGCAACCTGGAGCGGCGGCCGGTGGCGGTGGAGTGTGGCGGGCGGAGCGGGACGCCCGGGGAGCCGGTGTACGAGCGGGTGCCGGGGCGCGAGGTGATGCTGGGGGAGAGCACCAAGGTGCGGCGGCTGCTGCCCACGTTGGGGCGGCGGCTGGTCGGGGCCTGGTGCTTCCTCGATCATTACGGGCCGGACGACATCGCGGGCGCGCCCGGCATGCAGGTGCCGCCGCACCCGCACATCGGGCTGCAGACGGTGAGCTGGTTGCTCGACGGCGAGGTCCACCACCGCGACAGCCTGGGCAACGACGTCACCATTCGGCCGGGTCAGCTCGGGTTGATGACGGCCGGGCGGGCGATCGCGCACTCCGAGCAGTCGCCGCCGGTGCATCCCGCGCTGCTGCACGGCGCGCAGCTGTGGGTGGCGTTGCCCGGGCACGCGCGGGACGTGGCGCCCGCGTTCGAGCACCATGCCACGCTGCCCGTGCTCACCGACGGCGGGCTGCGCGCCACGGTGCTGCTCGGCGAGCTGGCCGGCGCCGTCTCCCCAGGGACCGTGCACAGCCCGCTGGTCGGGGCCGATCTCGAGCTGGAGGCCGGCGCGGACGCGCTGCTGCCGCTGGAGCCGGACTTCGAGTACGCGGTGATCGTCGCGTCCGGCAACGCGGGCGTCGACGGCGCGGGCGTCCGCACCGAGCCGGCCGGGGACGCCGAGGTGGCGGACGCACGGGTCGCGCCGGGCGAGCTGCTCTACCTCGGCACCGGGCGCACCGAGCTGCGGGTGCGCGCCCAGGACGCGGCCCGGTTGCTGCTGCTCGGCGGCGAGCCGTTCGCCGAGCGGATCGTGATGTGGTGGAACTTCGTGGCCGCCGACGGTGAGGCGGTCGCGGCCGCGCGCGAGGACTGGATGGCCGGCCGCCGCTTCGGCACCGTGGCCGGTGGCGACCCGCTGCCGGCGCCCGCGCTACCGCCCACCCCGTTGATCCCGCGCGGGCGCACCCGCTGAGGACGGCGGCGGGTTACCGTTCGGCATGGACGAGGCAGCCGAGCCCGAGGTTCTGGTCCGGGATGCACCCGACCGGTCTCGATTCGAGATCACCGTCGACGGCAAGCTGGCCGGTTTCTCCGAGTACCGGTCCCGGCCCGGGCGCATCGTGTTCACCCACACCGAGGTCGACGACGCCTACCAGGGCCGGGGCCTGGCCGGCCGGCTGGTTCGCGCCGCGCTGGACCGGGCGCGCCGGCTCGAGCTCGAGGTGACCCCGCTGTGCCCGTACGTGGCCAACTACATCCGCCGCCACCCCGAGTACCTGGACCTGGTCGACGAGCACCACCGCGGCCAGCTGAACCCGTGAGTGGCTAGGGCCGCCATAGCGACCCTAGCCACTCACGGGGTGTCGGCGGCCACCTCGGTCGCGGGCGTCGCGGGCTCGGGCGTTGGCGGGTGGTCGGCCCGCTCGCAGGTGCGCAGGATCGTCCTGGCCACCAGCGCCGGGTCGTCGACCATCGGCACGTGCCCACAGCCGGGCAGCGTGACGTGGTGCGCCTCGGGCAGCAGCCGGGCCGCGCGCTGGGCCTGGCGCGCCGGCAGGATCCGGTCCCGCTCGGCCCAGGCGATGGTCAGCGGCACCGTCGGCGGCACGCCCGTCCAGGAGTAGCGGCGCCCGGCCCGCAGCGTCGCCCGGAACGCCGACGAGCCGCGCAGCGCGGCCAGGTCGCCCAGCGCGGTCATCCGGTCGATCCGCTCCGGGTGTTCGTACAGCACCCGCAGCGAGCTGGCCCGCAGCCGGGGGTTGTCCACGATCATCGAGTTGACGAACCTGGGGGCCAGCGCGCTGGCCCGCAGCGTGCGCAGGATGGACAGCGCGCGCGTCCGGTCCCGGGGGGTCCAGAAGCCGGCCGGGGACAGCGCCGTCGCCGAGGCCACCATGCCGCGCGACGCGGCCTCCACCGCCAGCAGCCCGCCCAGCGAGTTGCCGGCCAGGTGCGGACGCTCCAGGCCGAGCCCGGCGAACACCTCCGCCAGCACGTCCATGCTGGTCCCCACGTCGTGCGCGGACCCGGCCGGGAGCCCGGGGGAGAGCCCGAACCCCGGCAGGTCCAGCGCGATCACGTCATGCCGCTCGGCCAGCCGGTCCAGCACCGGCCGCCAGGCCTGCCAGCGGTGTCCGATGCCGTGCAGCAGTACCAGCGGGCTGCCGGAGCCCCGCCGCTCGTAGTTGACGGTGATCACGCCCGTACCTCCTCAACCGGCGAGCGCACCCGATCGCTCACCTCGTAGTCATCGGACCGGAAGCGCAGGTTCGCGGACAGCCGGGCCACCGACCAGGGCCAGTTAGCCACGTTATGTCCCGAACCGTCGAGGTAGTAGCTGGTACACCCACCAGCGTTATAAACGGTCGGTTCGAGTGCGGACGCCACCGCCTCGTTGTAGCGCCGGTGCACCTCGGGGCGGACCCGCAGCGCCGTCCAGCCGTTGCGGGCCATCGCGCCCACCGCGTCGGCCACGTAGCGGGCCTGCGCCTCGATGGTGCTCAGCACGGACGCATGCCCCGGCGCGATGTTCGGGCCGAGGAAGACGAACAGGTTCGGGAACCCGGCCAGCGTGGTGCCCAGGTACGCGCTCGGCGGCCGCCCCTCCCAGTGCGAGGCCAGGCTGCGGCCGTCGCCGTCGAACACGTAGCGCGCCACCGGCGGCGAGGCGACCTCGAACCCGGTACCGAAGATCACCGTGTCCACCTCGGCGGCCTCGCCGTCCGTACCTACCACCGCGTGCGGGGTGACAGACGCGGCGGCCGGGTGCACGCGGACGTGCGGGCGGCTCAGCGCCGGGTAGTAGTCGTTGGAGATCAGGATCCGCTTGCAGCCCAGGGTGAACCTCGGCGTCAGCGCCGCCCGCAGCTCCGGCGAGCGGACCTGGGCGTACAGGTGCAGCCTGGCCAGCCGCTGCACCCGGCGCATCAGCCGCTCGTGCCGGAACGCCACCCCGATCGCCTCGTGCGCGGCGTAGATCCCGAACCGAACCGCCCGCTCGGTGATGGGCGCGCGCTGGAACAGCATCCGTGCCGCCAGCGGGATCGGGAAGTCCAGCTTGGGCAGCACCCAGGACGGGGTGCGCTGGAAGACGTGCAGTTCGGCGACCTTGGACACGATCTCCGGGACGAACTGGATCGCGGACGCCCCGGTGCCGATCACCGCCACCCGCCGGCCGGTCAGGTCGTGGTCGTGGTTCCAGCGGGCGGAGTGGAACGCGGTCCCTGTGAAACGTTTCAACCCGGGCAGGGTGGGCGTGGTCGGCTCGTGCAGCGGGCCGGGCGCGGCGGCCAGTACGGACGCGGTGTAGCGCCCGTCGGTGGTGTCCACCAGCCAGCGGTGCGCGGTGGCGTCCCAGCGCGCCCCGGTCACCCGCACGCCGAACCGGATCTGGTCGTACACGCCGTGCCGGCGCGCGCTGGCCCGGAAGTAGCGCAGGATCTCCGGCTGCGGACTGTAGAACCGGCTCCAGAACGGGTTCGGGTCGAACGAGTACGAGTACCAGTGCGAGGGCACGTCACAGCCGCAGCCAGGGTAGGTGTTCTCCCGCCAGGTGCCGCCGACGTCGTCGCCCTTCTCCACCACCAGGTAGTCGGAGATGCCGGCGGCGCGCAGCGCGATGGCGGTGGCGATCCCGGACGGCCCCGCGCCGATCACCAGCACCCTTGGATCGCGGGTCATCAGGCCACCAGCCCGTGCGCCCGCCAGATCCGCCGCGACAGCGGCGTGACCAGCCCCAGCTCGGTGTACAGCGGCAGGAACCTGTCCACGCACTCCTGCATGACGGCCGTGGCGTGCGGGTTGCGGGCGGCCGCTCGGGTCGCCTCGCGTACGTCCAGGCCGGCGGCGGCGTACATCTCCGGCGTGCGGGTGGCCCGCGACACCAGCCCGACCCCGAACGCGACGGCCGCGCCCAGCGCCTCGCGCCGGATCCTCGGCAACCGGGGGATGAGCCGGAACAGCTCGTCGCGGGCGAACCGCATGTGCCGGGCCTCCTCCACGACGTGGATGCGGAAGATCTGCCGGCACAGCGGCTGGACGGACTCGTCGCGCATGCCCGCGCGCTGCAGCCCGTCGAAGATCTCCTCCACGAACAGCACGGCGACGAACGCCAGCGGCTCGGTGGAGAACGCGCGCAGCAGGTCGGTGGCGAACTTGTCGATCGGGTTGAACGCGTACGGCCCCCGGTCGAGCTTGTCCATCATCCGGGAGAACATGGTGGAGTGCCGGGTCTCGTCGCCGAGCTCGGTGAGCGCGTAGCGCAGGTGGTTCGAGCGGGCGTTCCAGCGCAGCGAGTGCCGCGCCAGCATCTGCATGAACACCGTCTCCACCCAGATGCCGAACGCGAGGTTGTTGGCCAGCTCGCAGCGGGTCAGCTCGATGCGGTGCGGGCGGCTCATCCGTTCCCACGGCTCGGTGCCGTACAGCGTGGACACCCGTTCCGGGAGGAAGAACGTGTCCTCGCGCCACGGCTCGTCCCAGGCCACGTCCACGGCCGGGTCGAAGCTGTGCTTCACCGAGGCGTCCAGCAGCTTGGCGGCGGTGACCTCGCGTTCGGGCACCGTACGGGTCATGACGTCCTCGATTCGTCGCGGGCCGGGCCGGCCGCCGGGTCGGGTGCCGGTGAGCCGCCGCCGAGCAGCCGGCGGGCCAGGCCCTCCAGCCCGGCCAGCGCCGGCTCGCTGCCCAACCGCGCGGCCAGCCGCATCAGCGGGGTGGCGAAGTGGTACGTCCCGTAGGCCAGCCAGGCGCCCGCCGTCACCGGCAGCACCGGCACGTCGTAACGCACCGCGAACGCGATCCGCCGCGCCACCAGCTCCGGCCCCGGTGCGAACCGCCCCGCCAGCTCGCGGGCTAGCCCGCCGCGCCGCTGCCCGTCCGCCGAGGTCAGTCCGACGAACGTGCTGGCGGCGTAGATGTTGGTGGCGATGAACCCCGGGCAGATCGCGCTCACCCCGACGTTGTGGTCGGCCATCTCCGCGCGCAGCGCCTCGGACAGCATGAGCACGGCGGCCTTGGTCGCCACGTACGCGGGCAGCAGCCGGCTCGGGATGAACGCCGCCGCACTGGCCACGTTGATCAAATGGCCGCGCCGCGCCGGCTCGGTGCGGTGCCGCTCGGCGAGCTGGCGTCCGAACACCCGGCAGCCGTGCACCACGCCCAGCAGGTTGACGTCCACCACCCGCCGCCAGTCCTCGGCGGTGTGCTCCAGGAACGGCCCGCCCATGCCGATGCCGGCGTTGTTCACCACCACGTCCGCCACGCCGTGCGACGCCCGTACCGAGGCCCCGAACCGCTCCCAGGCCTCCGGATCCGCCACGTCCAGCGCGTGCGCCTCCGCCCGTCCGGCCCCGTGCTGGCCGATCCGCAGCGCCGTCTCGCTGGCGGCGGCAAGGTCGATGTCCGCGCAGATCACCGTCGCACCGCCGCGCGCGAACTCCTCGGCGGTGGCCCGCCCGATCCCCGACCCGGCACCGGTGACCACCACCAGCTCCGGCCGCACCCGACCCGCCATGCCTCACCTCGCCGTGAATCAAGGCCTCAAGCCAGGCTGAATGTAACATTGCTCAATGGCACAGTGGTAGTACTAAGGTATCCCGCGCCCGCGCGCCACGAGCGTGACCGACCCCTCGGGGAGCCGATGTCCGAGTACCGCATCGACGAGTTGGCCCGGGTCGCCGGGACGACCAGCCGGAACGTGCGCGCCTACCAGGAGCGGGGGCTGCTGCCACCACCGCGCAAGCGGGGCCGGATCGGCATCTACACCGACACCCACCTGGCCCGGCTGCGCCTGATCACCTCCTTGCACGAGCGCGGCTACACGTCCGCGCAGATCACCGAGCTGATCACCAGCTGGGAACAGGGCCGCAACCTGGCCGAGGTGCTCGGGCTGGAGGAGGCGCTGAACAGCCCGTGGAGCGACGAGATCCCCACCTACCTGCCCACCGAGCAGGTCCGCGCGTTCCTGGCCGGCCGCTCGGGGACCGGAGAAGGCGGCCTGGACGACGAGCCCGAGCTGTTCGACCGGATCGTCAAGCTGGGCCTGCTCAAGCCGGACGGCGACCAGTGCCTGGTGCCTAGCCCGCAGTTGATCACCATCGTGGCCGAGCTGTTGAGCAGGGGCTTCCGGCTGGCCGACCTGCTGTCGCTGCACGAGGCGATCGCCCCGGCCATCGACGACGTGGCCAGGCGGATGGTGGAGGCCGGCGCGGCGCGGCTGATCGAGGAGCACGGCGCCGCCTGGTTGCCCAGGGGCGGTGAGGTCGGCGAGGCCACCGAGCTGCTGCACCGGCTGCGCCAGCTGGCCACCTCCTCGGTCCAGAGCCTGCTCGCGCACTCCCTGGAACGCCACGTTGCGGACGTGATGGGCGAGCACCTGGCCCGGGTGATCAAGCAGAACCACCCGAATATCGGGTAGGTCCCCGACCTCACCTGTGCGCTAGCTTGGCGTCAGGGGGGCTCAACATGGCTTTGTGGATCACGGGTTTGGTCGTGATCGCCGTCGGGGCGATCGGGTTCTACTTCATGCGACGCACCAGGCGCGAGCTGCACGCGATGATCGGCACGGAGACGCTGTCGATTCCGGAGCTGGAGCGGCTGCGGGGCATCTCCGACGAGGTCGGGGCGAGGGGCGGGTTCCGCAAGATCGCCGAGGTGGTCGGCGCGGCCCACCCTCGGCCGGAGGGGCCGCTGGTCGCGGAGCTGTCGAAGAGCGAGTGCGTCTGGTACAGCTTCGAGGTCCTCCGTCAGTACGAGGACACCGAGTACCGCGACGGCGAGCGCCACACCGTCCGCCGGTCCGAACGGGTCGCCGGGCACACGTCGTGGGAGGGCTACGCCGTCATCGACGAGCAGGGCCGCACCATCGGCGTCGACCCGAACGGCACCGGGCCGGACGGCGCGGAGCAGACCGTCAGCCGGTTCGAGCCCTACCAGGGCCAGCAGGAACGCGTCGAGCTGTTCGGCATCAAGATCCCTGGCTTCCTGACCGGCAACAACAGCAGCACGATCGGCTACGAGTACAAGGAGTGGGTGATCCGGCCGGGCCGGCGGCTGTACATCCTCGGCGAGGTGCACGACAAGATCGGCCCGCTGGTGGTCGCGAAGCCGGAGGGCGGCGGCCACTTCATCATCTCCACGCGCACCGAGCAGGAGCTGCGCGCCTCGCGTGAGAAGCGGCACAGGTACCTGTCCATCGGCGTCATCGCGGCCGTGGTCATCGGCGCCGGGCTCGTCATCGGCGGACTCGCTATCTAGGCGAGGGGTTTCCGTTCAGCGGAAGGCTGATGGTCGCGCCGGCGGGCGGGCACCGAAGATGACCGGCGTGGAACGCACTCAGGTCGCGATCATCGGCGCCGGGCCGGCCGGGCTGCTGCTGGCGCATCTGCTGGCCGCCGACGGCATCGACGCGGTGGTGCTGGAGGCGCGGTCGCGGGCGTACGTGGAGCAGCGGGTACGGGCGGGGGTGTGCGAGCACCCGACCGTCGAGCTGCTCCGCTCGCTGGGGCTGGCGGACCGGCTGGACCGCGAGGGCCTCCCGCACGAAGGCCTGTCGCTGCGCTTCGACCGCGCCGACCACCGCATCGACCTGCACGCGCTGACCGGCAAGACGATCACCGTGTACGGCCAGCAGGAGCTGGTGAAGGACCTGATCGCGGCCCGGCTGGCCACCGGGGCGGGCATCGAGTTCGAGGCCGCCGACGTGGCGCTGCACGACCTGGCCACCGACTCGCCCCGCGTGACCTGGACCGACGTCGACGGCGGCCGGCACGAGCTGCGCTGCGACGCGGTCGCCGGCTGCGACGGGTTCCACGGCGTGAGCCGTCCGTCCATCCCGTCCGACGCGATCACCCTGCACAACCACGACTACCCGTTCGCCTGGCTGGGCGTGCTGGCCAAGACGCCGCCGTCGTCCCACGAACTGATCTACGCCCGGCACGCGCGCGGGTTCGCGCTGCACAGCATGCGCTCGCCGGAGGTGACCCGGCTGTACCTGCAGGTGCCCCCGGACGAGACGCTGGACGGCTGGTCGGACGCGCGGATCTGGGACGAGCTGGCGACGCGGCTGGAGGTGGACGGCCCGTTCACCCTGCGCGAGGGGCCGGTGCTGGAGAAGGGCATCTCCCCGATGCGCGGCTTCGTGGCCGAGCCGATGCGCTACGGCCGGCTGTTCCTGGCCGGCGACGCCGCGCACATCGTGCCGCCGACCGGGGCAAAGGGCATGAACCTGGCCATGGCCGACGTGTACCGGCTGGCCCCGGCGCTGGTCGCGCTGCTGCGGCAGGGGCGCGCCGAGCTGGCCGACGGCTACTCCGAGCGGTGCCTGCGCCGGGTCTGGCGCGCCGAGCACTTCTCCTACTTCATGACGACGATGCTGCACCGCGCGCCCGACGTCGACCCGTTCCTCGACCAGCTGCAGCTCTCCCAGCTGCGGTACGTGACCGGCTCGACGGCGGCCGCCACCGGCCTGGCGGAGAACTACGTGGGCCTGCCGCTCGACTGAGACCCGACCGCGGCCCGCCGGGGTGCGTCTCGGCTCGCGGCCGTTTCCGCACCCCGGCGGCCGTCAGGTCAGCCGCAGCGTGCCGCCGTCCGCCTTGACCTGCTTGGCGGCGAGGCCCGTCTTGGCCGGCCCGTCCTGGACCGAGCCGTTGTTGACGTCGAACTTGCTGTCGTGGCACGGGCACTCGATCGACCCGTTGGCCACCTTGTTCACCGCGCAGCCCTTGTGCGGGCAGACCGCCGAGAACGCCTTGAACTGGCCGGCCGTCGGCTGGGTCACCACTACCTTCTGGGCGGCGAACACCTTCCCGCCGCCCACCGGAACCGAGCTCACCGGCCCCAGTGGCGTGCCGCCCCCCTGAGCCGGGGCCGGGGCGGCCGGGGCGCCGGTGTTCGGCGCACCCTCCGCGGCGGGCGGGGCCGCGCCGGCGGCGGGCTGGCTCGGCGCGTCCGAGGCCTTGTCGGCCGGTGGCGTGTAGGTGGAACAGCCCGCGGCCACCAGTGCGGCCGATGCGGTGGCTACGCCACCCGCGGCCAGCGCGGCGCGTCTGCTCAGCGGGCCGTTGCCGGCCTCGGCCAGGGCATCCGCCGTGGTGTGGTCGCTCACAAAATCCCTCATTCCTTGTCGTTTTCCGTGGTGGGAACGCTCGGGTCACGGTGGTCACAGGTGCACGCCCGGCCTGCCGAGGTGGCACATTTTCACGGGGAGCAGCCACGGCGCGACCAAATTCGTGAATACCAGACCGGCCAACGGCGCCGCCGCCCGCCTCGACGAGCCGACACGATCCAGCGGTGGCCGGTGGGCCGGTTCAGGCGATCTGGAGCACCAGCTTGCCGACGTTTTCGCCCCGGAACAGTCGCAACAGCGTGGCCGGGAAGTCCGCCACCGAGCCCGTCACCACGTCCTCCTTCGACCGCAGCCGGCCCTCGCGCAGCCAGCCGGCGATCTCGGCGGCCGCCTCGGCGTACCTGTCGGCGAAGTCGAAGACGATGAAGCCCTCCATCCGCGCCCGGTTCACCAGCAGGCTCAGGTAGTTCGTCGGTCCGGCCACCCGCTCCCTGCTGTTGTACTGGCTGATCGCGCCGCAGAGCACCACCCGCGCGCCCCGGGAGATCCGGGTCAGCCCGGCGTCGAGCACCTCGCCGCCGACGTTGTCGAAGAACACCTGCACGCCGTCCGGGGTCGCCTCGCGCAGCCGGCGGGCCAGCCCCTCCTCGCGGTAGTCCAGTGCGGCGTCGAAGCCCAGCTCGTCGGTGAGCAGTGCGCACTTCGCCGCCCCGCCCGCGATCCCGACCACCCGGCAGCCCCTGATCTTCGCCAGCTGACCGACCATGGTGCCCACCGCGCCGGCCGCCCCGGACACCAGCACGGTGTCCCCCTGCTTCGCCGCGCCGACGTCGAACAGCCCGAAGTACGCGGTCATCCCGGTCATGCCCAGCGCGGCGAGGTAGGTGGACATCGGCGCGGCGGACGGGTCAACCGCGAGCAGCCCCCGGCCGTCGGACAGCGCGTACTCCTGCACCCCGAACATGCCCGACACGTGCGTGCCGACCGGGAAGTCGGGGTGGCTGGACGCGACCACCTCGCCGGCACCGAGCGCGCGCATCACCTCGTTCAGCCCGACCGGAGGGACGTAGGACGGGCGGTCGTCCATCCAGCCGCGCATCGCCGGGTCCAGCGAGATGTGCGACACCCGCACCACCAGCTGCCCCTCGCCCGGCTCGGCGACCGGCTCCTCGGTGTGCGCCCACACGTCCGGCGTGGGCGTGCCCGTCGGCCGGGCGGCCAGCCGCACCTGGTGGTTGGTCGCGTCGGTAGTCGTCACCGGTGGTCCCCGATCGTTGCGCGCGGTCGAGGCCGATCCTCGACCAGCCGGCGACCGCGCGCAAGATCGCCTAGCCCGGCCGGGTCAGGCTGGCCCGGGCAGCTCGTCGAACTCGACGACCTGCCGCACCTCGACCTCGACCTCCTCGAACAGGTCGGCGTAGCGCCGGGCGTACGCCACGGCCGCCGCCCGGTCCTCGGCGTTGATCAGCGCGAACCCGCCGATGACCTCCTTGGCCTCGGTGAACGGCCCGTCGGTCACCTTGATCGCCCCATCCCGGGGCTTGCGGACCAGCGAACCCATCTCGGACGGGTGCACGCCCTCGGCCGTGATCAGGATGCCCTTGTCGATCGAGTCCTGGATGAACGCGCCCATCTTCTCGATGAACTCCTGGCTCGGGTTCCAGGCCTCCGGGACGCGCTCGTCGAGCCTGTGCATCATCAGAAACCGCATTGTGCTGCTCCTTACGTTGTCGTGGGACGTCACGGACCCGTCGAACGGGCGCGCGCCGTTTCGACACGCTCAGCGGTTTCGACAACTCAGCGCAACGGGTCGAACGGGGCGAGCTCGGCGGGACGGTAGCCGGTCGTGATCAGCTCGGTGAGGAGCTGGCCGGTGACCGGCCCGAGCGTGATGCCCCACATGCCGTGGCCGCCGGCGACGAATACCCGCGCCGCGCGGGTGCGGCCGATCAGCGGCAGGCCGTCCGGCGTGCACGGGCGCCCTCCCACCCACTCGTCCTCGCGCGCGTCCAGGTCGGCGCCGGTCAGCATCGGCCGCACCGCCTCGGTGATCGCGTGCACCCGGCGCGGGTCCAGCGGCGCGTTCGGCGGGCGGAACTCCATCATGCCGGCGATCCGCAGCCGGTCACCGACCGGCGTACAGGCCACCCGCTGGCCCGGGAAGTACAGCGGGCCGGACGGCAGCTTCTCGACCGGGACGCTGAAGCTGTAGCCCCGGCCGGCCTGCACTGTCGTGCGCACCCCGAACGGCCGGGCCAGCTCGCCCAGCCAGGCGCCGGTGGCGATCACCACCGCGTCGAACGTCTCGACCTGGGCGCCGGCCTGGACGTCGACGACCGTGCCCCGGTCCCGGATGCCGGTGACGCCCACGCCGTCGCGGACCTCGCCGCCCGCGCCGCGCACCGCCTCGGCCAGCGCGGCCAGGTACTCGCCGGGGTTGATGAACCGCTGGCCGCGCAGGGCCACGCCGGTGACCACCCGGTCGGACAGCGCGGGCTCGCGGCCTCGGGCGGCGTCGCCGGTGAGCACCTCGTACTCGACCTCCTGGCCGCCGGCCCTCATCTGGTCGTACTCGGCGATGAGGTGGTCGGCGTCGGCGGTGGTGGCGAACGCGGCCAGGATGTCCGCCTCGGTTCCCGGGCCGCCCACCCCGGCCGCGGCGAGCGCGTCGAAGCCGGCCAGCGCGCGCCGGTTGAGCCCGACCAGGGCGGTCAGCGCCCGGCGCCAGGCCGGGTGCGTGCAGTGCCTGACGAACCCGGCCATGAACGCCAGCAGCCGTGGGTCCGGCCGGGGCGGCACGTAGACCGGCGAGGACGGGCTGACCATCGCGCGCAGCCCGTAGCGCAGCACCGCCGGATCGGGCAGCGGCACCACCTTGGACGGCGACAGCCACCCCGCGTTGCCCCACGACGACCCGGCGGCCACCCCCACCCGGTCCAGCACCGTGACCGCCACACCCCGTTGCCGCAGGAACCACGCCGTGGCCAGCCCGACCATGCCGGCGCCGATCACCGCTACCCGCTCCGGCGTGGGGTTCGTCACCGCTGTCTCCCTTCGCTGGCGTCCTCTGGACCCGAGCGTATGCGGAGATCTCGAACTGGCCTGGTGGAAATCTGGTCAGATGGCGCTACCGGATTGCCACTTGACTTCGCGAGCCTTGGGCTCAGACGACCTGTGCACGGTGCCCGAGGCGCGCGGCCAGGGGCACGCCGGCGCGCTGCTGCGGTGGGTGGACGAGGAGGCCCAGCGGCATGCCGCGCACCGCCGCTACCTCACCTCCGGGTTCCACATCCCGGCGCTGCACTTCGGGAAGTCGGTGTGACGAAAAGCCCGACTCACCCTGACGAAAGTCCCGACTCGCGGGTGGGTGGGGGGACGGACGTGGCGAGGGCGGCGGCGGAGGCCAGGGCGGTGAGGGCGGCGAGCAGTACGAAGGCGGTTGGGTAGCTGCCGAGCCACTCCGCCACGTAGGCGCCGCCGGCGGGGGCCAGGGCTATCGCGGCGGTGATGGGGGCGGAGAAGACACCGTTCACCCGGCCGAACGCGCGGGTTCCCCAGCGGTCGGCGACCGCGGAGGCCTGGAGCAGGGTGTGGGCGCCTCGGGCGGCGCCGGCCAGGACGGTGAGCACGATGAGGGCGGACGCCGGGCCGGGGAGCAGGCCGATGGCGGCCACGCACAGCGCCGCGGCGGCGGGGATCACCGCCGTGCGGACCGCGACCGGCGAGCGGCGGGCCAGCGGCGCGTACCCGAACCGGCCGAGCACCTGCCCCACCCCGACCAGCCCGAGCGCCCAGGCCCCGAATTCCGTGCCGTACCCGCGCGCGGTGAGCAGCGGCACCAGGTTGATCGTGGCCGCGTAGCTGCCGAAGCCGGTCACCGTCATCACGGCGACCAGCACCAGGAACGGCCGGCTGCGCACCACCGCGCCGCTGTGCGCCCTGTCTTCGTCGCGAGCGTGGGCTCGGGCATGACGCGAGCCCGGCCACGGCGGGGTCAGGCACAGCGCGTGCAGCGGCACGGTGACCACCAGCAGCACCCCGGCCAGCACCAGGTACGCCTGCCGCCAGCTCAGACCGCCGAGCAGCGCCGCGGTGAGCGGGGCGAACACCGTGCTGGACAGGCCGGCGACCAGGGTCAGCGCGGTCAGCGCCCGGATCCGTCCGGACTCGGGGTACCAGCCGGTGAGGGCGGCGAACGCGGGCGGATAGAGGGTGGCCGCCTGCGCCACCCCGGCCACCGCCCAGGCCAGGTAGAACAGGCCCAGGGTGGGTGCGGCGGCCAGTGCGAGCACGGACAGCACGCCCAGCACCGAGCCCGACGTCATCACCGCCCTCGGCCCCCGGCTGTCGATCAGGCGCCCGACCGGCACCGCCCCCACCGCGGACACCAGCGCGCCGGTGGAGAACGCCCCGATCGCCTCCGCGGTGCTCCAGCCGGTGTCGGCGGTCAGGTCGGCGAGCATGACCGGGAAGGCGTAGTACAGCACGCCCCAGCTGGTCACCTCGGTGACGCACAGCGCGAGCAGTGCGGTACGCAGGCCGGCCGCTCTCACCGACGGTCGGTCAGCCAGCTCGCGGTGCGCGCCAGTCCGTCGGCCAGCCCGCTCGGCGCGAACCCGAGCGCGCGGGCGCCGGCGTCGCGCACCCGCACCGGCCCGAGCTTGCCGTACACCTCCGAGCGGCGGGCGAACGTCCCCGCGCCGGCGCCCAGCGAGGACCCCGCCGGCAGCACCCGGACCCGGTGCGGGCTGCCCACCAGCTCGGCGTACCTGTGCAGCACCGCGCCGAAGCCGGCCACCTCGCCGCACAACACGTACCGCCGCCCCGGCTCGCCGCGCTCGTAGGCCAGCAGGTGCCCGAGCGCCACGTCCTCGGCCAGCACCCAGCCCATGTCGGTGTCCACCACCGCGTCCACCTCGCCGGCGGCCGCCGCCGCGAACAGGGCGTTGTAGCTGGCCGGCCCGGCCGGGCTGGGCCCGTAGATGCTCACCGGGTTGACCACCACGGCCTCGATCCCGCGAGTGGCCAGCACCAGCCGTTCCGCCTCCGACTTGGTCACCGAGTACGGGTCGGTCATCGCCGTCGAACCGCCGGAAGCCTCGTCCACCAGCCCGTCCGCGCCCACGATGGCCGCGGCGCTGCTGGTGTGGACGAACCGCCGCACGCCCGCCTGGATGGCCGCCGCGAGCACCGCCTCGGTTCCCGCCACGTTCAGCCGCCGCTGTTCCTCCAGGCCCCCGCCCACCGACGCGGCCAGGTGGAACACAGCGTCGCAACCGCTCACCGCCCGGCGCAGCGAGGCCGGATCCGCCAGGTCCGCGACCACCGGTTCCACCCCGTCCGGCAGCGCCGCCGCCCGCCGTTCCGACCGAACCACCGCCCTGACCTGCATGTTCCGTCTCCGCAGCAGCTCGACCAACGCCGAGCCCAGGTACCCCGTCCCTCCGGTGATCAGCAGCATCTGCTCATCCTGGCGCGCACGTGAAGCTGCCGCCCGACAGACGGGCGGTCGGACGAGCCCCGCGCCACCGAATGGAGTAGCCGCCGACCCACGGACAGCAGCCGGTCATCTGGAGGTCACGGGGGAGTCACCGTTGAGGTATTGACAACATCTCCACTCGACTCGACGTCACGTCCAGTGAGCGCTCCCACCCCCGAAGTACGCACCACTGGCCAAGTTGATGTGTTGTTATTCACAGGAGTCACAACGAATGTGACAGCGAAGCGAATGTGAGGCCAGCAATGTCGTGGTGGAACAGTTCCCCCGCCGTGTACGGGGCGGAGCTGAGGGCCGGAGCTCTGTGTCTGGTCGACCACGGCTGGCCGGTGGTGCCCGGCACCTGGTCACGGGGCGAGGGATGGTGCGGGCCGGAGTCACCGGCCGCCGCGAACCTCCCGGTCCCGGTCCGGGGCGCGGTCTCCAGCAGCGACCCGGCCGTGGTGGCCGAATGGTGGGCGCAGGCGCCGTTCTCGGTGCTGCTGACCACCGGCGAGGTGCTGGACGTGCTCGAGGTGCCGGCGTGGATGGGCCGTCGGATGACGGTCATGTTGCGCTCGGTCGACGTGGTCGTCCCGCTGGCGGCCACGCCGACCGGGCGTTGGTGGTTCCCGGTCACCCCGGGCGGGTCCGACCTGCCCGACGAGGTGGCCGGCACGGACGCGATCCTGCACGGCGTGGGCTCCTGGGTGCTCGCCCCGCCGTCGGAATGCGCGGACGGGCTCGTGCATTGGCGGGTACACCCGGCCAGCTGCGGCTGGCGGTTGCCCGCGTCGAACCTGGTGTATGGCGCTGCCGCCGAAGCAGTGAGGTGGCGCGCCAGCGAGGGGGACGACCGGTCGGTGGCCCAGCGGCCGGCCGGCGTCGCCTCTGGCGTGCGGTCCTGACGTCGTTTGCAACCAGCCTCCCGGCTACGACATCGGTGACCGCGAGCCACTCGCAAGGGCCTTGTGCCCCGCTGCTGCGCCCGTCGGGGCGCGCCGGGGCAGGCCCGTGCGACTCGGCCGGGGTTGGTGGTCCGCCCGCCACCAACCCCGGCCGGTCACAAACCTTGCCTGAGACTCCAGGCACTATGGATACGTGCGCCCACAGCTAGCGGAGCGAGAGACCGGGCTGACCCCGGTCGGCTTGGACCCGCTGGACACCGAGTCCAAGCGCCGCGACCTGCGCCGGATGAAGCTGGTGGCCACCGGGTTCCTGGTCGGCGCCACGGTGGTCTTCCTGGCCACGCACTGGTGGCTGTCCCGGGGCGGCCCCGGTTGGGTCGGATACGTCAAGGCCGCCGCCGAGGCCGGCATGGTCGGCGCGCTGGCCGACTGGTTCGCGGTGACCGCCCTGTTCCGCCGCCCGCTGGGCCTGCCGATCCCGCACACCGCGATCATCCCGACCAAGAAGGACCAGATCGGCGACAGCCTCGGCGACTTCGTGGGCAGCAATTTCCTCGCCGAGGAGGTCGTGCGCGACAAGCTCCACCGCACCGAGCTGCCCCGCCGCATCGGCGGCTGGCTGGCCGAGCCCGCGAACGCCGAACGGGTCACCGCCGAACTGGCCACCGCCGTCCGGGGTGCCGTCACCGTGCTGCGCGACGAGGACGTCCAGGAGGTCGTCGAACAGGTCGTGGTCCGCCAGCTGATGAGCCAGCAGTGGGGGCCGCCGCTGGGCAAGGTGCTCGAAGGCGTGCTCGCCGACGGCACCCACCACCGCCTGGTCGACCTGGTCTGCGACCGGGCCTACGACTGGGTCCGCGCCAACCACGACCTGGTCATGCGCGTGGTCGCCGACCACGCCCCCACCTGGTCGCCCCGGTTCGTCGACGCGATGATCGCGGACAAGGTGTTCAGCGAGGTCCTGGCCTTCGCCTGGGCCGTCAAGACCGACCCCGAGCACCCGATGCGCAAGGCCGTGGACAAGTTCCTGGTCGAGTTCGCCCACGACCTGCAGCACGACCCGGCCACCATCGACCGCGCCGAGTCGATCAAGCACCAGTTCGTCGAGCACCCCGACGTCCAGCGCCTGATCGGCAAGGCCTGGACCACCATCAAGACCATGATCCTGGACGCCGCCGCCGACCCGTCCAGCGCGCTGCGCCGCCGGGTCGCCGAGGGCCTCGCCGGCCTGGGCCAGCGCCTGCACACCGACGCCGAGTTCCGCGCCAAGTTCGACGGCTGGCTCGAAGACGCCGCCGGCTACGTGGTCCGCCACTACCGCAAGGAGATCACCACCCTGATCACCGACACGGTGGCCCGCTGGGACGCCCAGGAAACGTCCCGCAAGGTCGAGCTCCAGGTCGGCCGCGACCTCCAGTTCATCCGCATCAACGGCACGGTCGTAGGTTCCCTCGCCGGCCTAGTCATCTACGCCGTCTCCCAAATGATCACGTGACCCAGGCGGGTCCGCGAGTCGGGGATTTTGTCAGGGTGAGTCGGGGTATCTGTCAGACCCGGCCGTGACCGTGGCGAAGGCCACTCGACGGGGTGCAAGCAGAGCGCTTGCTAGAGCTAGCACATTGAGCTACCTTGGGTATCGGTAAGAACAAACGACGCCGGTCGGGGAGGTGGTCGAGATGGGCAAGCCCGAGTCCAACCGGGCCGAACAGGTCGGCCACACCGTCGGGCAGGCGGTCGAGGAGATCGGCGAGTACATCCGCCAGCAGCGCGAAGGCGCGCAGGTCTCGCTCCGCCAGCTCGCCAAGCTGGCCGGCGTCAGCAACCCCTACCTCAGCCAGGTCGAGCGGGGGTTGCGCAAGCCGTCGGCGGAGATCCTGCAGCAGATCGCCAAGGGCCTGCGGATCTCGGCGGAGGCGCTCTACGTCAGGGCCGGGATCCTGGAACGGCGGCCCGCCAGCGCGGTGACCGACGCCGTGCTCGCCGACACGGAGCTCACCGAGCGGCAGAAGCAGGTGCTGCTCGACATCTACCAGTCGTTCCGTCGGGAGAACGAACAGTCCCGCCCGGCCGACTGGTCGAAGGTCGTCGACCCGGTCGACGGCCTCGCCGACAAGCCAGAGCACTAGCCAGCCAGAACAACGTCTACCGGAACGCCCGACAGGGGCGCTCCGGCGATACAACCACCCCAGAAAAGGTGATCATCATGGCCGCATCGCTGCCGACATCGGCCGACGTGCGCAAGGTTCGCGCGCAGGCCACCAAGGCCGTCAACACCCAGTTCGACCTGGTCCGCACCCCGCTGCTGGCCTGGCTCGGCGCCGGTGACCTCGCCGTGAACAAGGTCAACGACGCGGTTGCCAAGGCCCGCACCCGCGCCACCGAGCGCCAGAAGGCCGCCCGGACGCGCGCGGAGAAGCTGCAGGACCAGCTGGCCGAGCTGCCCACCGAGCTGCGCGAGCGGTTCGAGTCGGAGCGCGGCAGGCTCACCGGCGACGAGCTGCGCAAGCGCGTCGACGAGGTGACCGAGCGCGCCCGCAAGGCCTACACCGAGCTGGCCGACCGGGGCGAGGACACCCTGGAGCGGCTGCGCCGTGAGCCGAGGGTCGCGCGGTTCATCAGCGCCGTCGAGGACGCCAGCGAGAAGCTCGACAAGCGAGTGGACCGGGTCGTCGACGACGTGCACGACGCCGGCGAGGAGGTGCTCGGCCGGGTGAGCGGCCAGACCCGCTCGGTGGGCGAGCGGGCCGCCCGCGCCACCCAGCGAGTGGCCGCCGACGCCGCCGAGAAGGCGTCCGAGGCGGGCGCCGACGTGGCCGAGGCCGTTCGGGAGACCGGTGACGAGGTGGCGCACACCACCCGCAGCACCACCCGGAAGGCCGCCAACCGGACCGCTCCGCGCAAGCAGTCGACCGCTCGCCGTGCAACCAACGGCAGCGGCGGCTCCAAGTAAAACCGCTGCTCAACAGGGCCGGACCCGGGTGTCGCACGCACCCGGGTCCGGCCCGTTTCGGTGGCGGAGAGTGTCCCGAACCGCCAACCGGACGTAGTCTTACCAGGTGGAGCTGCTCAGGTACCTGGACTTCTACATCAACCAGGCGATATGGATCGTCGGCATACCCGTCGGCGCGTGGGCGTTCATCGACGCGCTGCGGTCCCGGCCCGACGCGTTCACGGCAGCCGACAAGCTCACCAAGCCGGCCTGGCTGGCGATCACCGGAATCGGCCTGCTGGTACTGGTGTTGTGCAGGGGTCCGATGACCCTGTTCTGGGTGGCCGGCCTGATCGCGGCGCTGGTGTACCTCGTCGACGTCCGGCCGGTCCTGATCGAGGTCCAGGGCGGCCGCAGGTAGTTCCCCGTTCAGCCCTGAGCGGACAAGGCTCAACTTCCCTGCTCCGTGCGGAATGAGTTCCGGTTGTCCCGCGTTGCAGCGGGCATGACAGACACACTGAAGCTGCCGGTGCTACCGCTGACCGACTCGGTCGTGCTGCCCGGCATGGTCGTGCCGATCGAGCTCGACCAGCCAGAACCGCGCGCCGCGGTGGATGCGGCGCAGAGTGGTGTCGAGAGCGGCGAGCGCCGGGTCCTGCTGGTGCCCCGGCCGGAGGGCCAGTACGCGGCCGTGGGCACGGTGGCGGTGCTGGTTCAGGTCGGCCGGATGCCGACCGGCGAACCGGCCGCCGTGGTGCGCGGCGAGCAGCGCGCCCGCATCGGCTCCGGGGTGGCCGGGCCGGGCGCCGCGCTCTGGGTGGAGGCCACCCCGCTGCCCGACACGGGCGGCGCGACCGGGCGGGCGCAGGAGCTCGCCAAGGAGTACAAGGCGCTGGTCGTCGGCATCCTGCAGCGGCGCAACGCCTGGCAGGTGATCGACTCCGTGGAGCAGATCACCGACCCCGGCCAGCTGGCCGACACCGCCGGCTGGGCCAGCTACCTGGACACCGAGCGCAAGCTGCAGCTGCTCGCCGAGCCGGACGTGACGAAGCGGCTGGAGCTGCTGGTCGGCTGGACGCGCGAGCACGTGGCCGAGCAGGAGGTCAGCGAGAAGATCGCCGACGATGTCCGCGAGGGCATGGAGAAGACCCAGCGCGAGTTCCTGCTGCGCCAGCAGTTGGCCGCCATCCGCAAGGAGCTGGGCGAGTCCGAGCCGGACGGCGGCGAGGACTACCGGGCCCGGGTCGAGGCCTCCGACCTGCCCGATGACGTCCGCAAGGCCGCGCTGGTCGAGGTCGGGAAGCTGGAGCGGGCGTCCGACCAGTCCCCGGAGTCGGGGTGGATCCGCACCTGGCTGGACACCGTGCTGGACATTCCTTGGAACACCAGGACGGACGACGCCGACGACCTGGTGGCCGCCCGCGCCGTGCTGGACGCCGACCACGCCGGCCTGGACGACGTCAAGGAGCGGCTGATCGAGTTCCTGGCGGTTCGCTCGCGGCGGGCTCGCAAGGGTATGGAGAAGGTCGGCGGGCGTGGCTCCGGCGCGGTGTTGGCGCTGGTCGGGCCGCCCGGTGTGGGCAAGACCTCACTGGGCGAGTCGGTGGCGCGGTCGCTGGGCCGCAAGTTCGTGCGGGTCGCGCTGGGCGGCGTGCGCGACGAGGCGGAGATCCGGGGACACCGGCGCACCTACGTGGGCGCGCTGCCCGGCCGGATCGTGCGCGCGATCCGCGAGGCCGGCTCGATGAACCCGGTGGTGCTGCTGGACGAGATCGACAAGCTGGGCGCGGACTTCCGGGGCGACCCGTCCTCCGCGCTGCTGGAGGTGCTCGACCCGGCGCAGAACCACACCTTCCGGGACCACTACCTGGAGGTCGACCTGGACCTGTCCGATGTGCTGTTCCTGGCCACCGCGAACGTGGCCGAGACCATCCCCGGCCCGCTGGCGGACAGGATGGAGCTGGTCACGCTGGACGGCTACACCGAGGCGGAGAAGGTCGCCATCGCGCGCGACCACCTGCTGCCCCGCCAGGTCGAGAAGGCCGGCCTGGAGCCGTCCGACGTCGAGTTCACCGACGTGGCGCTGTCCATGATCGCGGCCGAGTACACCCGGGAGGCCGGCGTCCGCCAGTTGGAGCGCGGCCTGGCCAAGGTGCTCCGCAAGGTCGCGGTGTCGCTCGACTCCCAGGACCTGGAACGGCCGGTGCACATCGACGCCGACGCACTGGTCGGCTACCTGGGCCGGCCGAGGTTCACCCCGGAGTCCGCGGAGCGCACCTCCGTGCCGGGCGTGGCCACCGGGCTCGCGGTCACCGGAACCGGCGGCGACGTGCTGTTCATCGAGGCCACCGACATGGACGGCGAGGCCGGCCTGACCGTGACCGGGCAGCTCGGCGACGTCATGAAGGAGTCCGTGTCGATCGCGCTGTCCTACCTGCGCTCGCGCGGGCTGGCCGGCTCGCTGGCCTCCCGCAAGGTGCACGTGCACGTCCCGGCGGGCGCGGTCCCCAAGGACGGGCCGTCGGCGGGCATCACCATGACCACGGCGCTGGCCTCGCTCGCCTCTGGCCGTCCGGTGAAGGCCAGCGTCGGCATGACCGGCGAGGTCACCCTCCAGGGCAGGGTGCTGCCGATCGGCGGGGTGAAGCAGAAGCTGCTCGCCGCGCACCGCGCCGGCCTGACCGACGTGATCATCCCGAAGCGCAACGAGCCGGACCTGGACGACCTGCCCGAGTCCGTCCGAGGCGCGCTGAGGGTGCACCCGGTCGCCGACGTCGCCGAGGTCCTGGACCTCGCCCTGGAGCCGGCCGAAGTCCCCGCGCACGCCGCCTGAGGACAACCCGTGAGTGGTTAGCGTTGCTATGACAATGCTAACCACTCACGGGTCTCCCTACGTGAACGTGATCGTCTTGTTGCCCTGGATGAGGATGCGGTCCTCCAGGTGCCAGCGCAGGCCGCGAGCCAGGACGAGCTTCTCGGCGTCGCGGCCGAGGCGGACCATGTCGGCCACTGTGTCGCCGTGGTCGATCCGGATCACGTCCTGTTCGATGATCGGCCCGGCGTCCAGGTCGGCCGTCACGTAGTGGCAGGTCGCGCCGATCAGCTTGACGCCGCGGGCGTGCGCCTGGTGGTACGGGCGGGCGCCGACGAACGACGGCAGGAAGCTGTGGTGGATGTTGATCGCGCGCCCGGCCCACGCCTCGCACAGCTTGGCCGGCACGATCTGCATGAACCGGGCGAGCACCACCGCGTGCGGCTCGTGCGCGTCGACCTGCCCGGCCAGCTCCTCGAACGCGGCGGAGCGGGCGTCGCCGTTCATCCCGAGCGCCGGGAACGGGACGTAGGAGAACGGCAGCCCGTGCGCCTCGGTCATGCCGCGCAGCGCCTCGTTGTTGCCGATCACGGCGCTGATCCGGCCGGGCAGCTCCCCGCTGGCCGCGCGCCCGAGCAGGTCGTGCAGGCAGTGCCCGTCCTTGGTGACCAGCAGCACTATCCGCTTGGTCTCGCCGGTGTCGGTGACCTTCCAGGACGCCTGGTCGGACAACCCGGACGCGACCGCCGCGAACCGTTGCCGCAGCTCGTCGGCGTCGAACGGCAGCGAGTCCGCGCGGACCACCTGGCGGGTGAAGAACCACCCGGTGTCGGAGTCGGTGTGATACGCCGCCTCGGTGATCCAGCCGCCGGCGTCGGCCAGGAAGCCGGAGATCCGGGCCACGATCCCGGTGCGGTCCGGGCAGCTGAACGTGATGACGAAACTGCGGTCGCTCACCGGGCCAGCCAGTCCTCGGTGAACCGGGCCTCGCCGTCGATCAGCTTGGTGATCTGTTCGGCGACCATGGCCTCGATGGCGCCGCCGAGCAGCGGGACGTCCACCTTGGCCTCGCCGTCCAGCCCGTACTCGCTGCCCCCGTCCACGTCGACCAGCGACAGCACGCCGTCGATCTTTCCCGGCGCGCCCCGCACGGTCGCGGAGACGGTGCCCTCGTAGCGGCCGGGCCCGCCGCGTTGCCAGGTCTCGGTGCGCTCGATGACCAGGTCGCCGGGCAGGATCCGGGCGACGGACCCGGGCAGCTGCTCGGCGCCCACGCCCTGGTGCAGCACGTAGCGGGCGTTGTCGGCGTCCGAGGTGAGCTCCACCACCGCCGCGTCCTTGCCGCCCATCGTGGCCAGCCGCGCGTCCAGGTAGGAGCGGTCGACCAGCGCGCCGTACACGCGGTCCGCCGGGGCGGCGTACCGGAACCGGAACCGAATCGGCCGAGGCATGGGCAGACAGTACCGACCGCTACCGTTGCCGGATGTGACGACCCGCGCCGAACCAGACGCGCCGCCCCGCCTCGCCGCGTACACCACGCTCCGCCTCGGCGGCCCGGCTCGGCGGCTGGTGCGCGCCGGCTCGGCGGATGCCGTGGTGGACGCGGTGCGCACGGCGGACGCGGGCGGCGAGCCGCTGCTGGTGCTCGGCGGCGGCTCGAACCTCGTGGTGTCCGACGACGGCGTGGCCGGGACCACGGTGCTGGTGGCCAGCACGGGCGTGCGCAAGGAGCACGCTGGCGACGGCCAGGTGCTGCTCACCGTGGAGGCCGGCGAGGACTGGGACGCGGTGGTGGCCGGCACCCTGGCCGACGGCCTGACCGGCCTGGAGTGCCTGTCCGGCATCCCCGGGCGGGCCGGCGCCGTCCCGGTGCAGAACGTCGGCGCGTACGGGGTCGAGATCGCCGAGCTGCTGGTCGACGTGGACCTCTACGACCGCCGCGCCGGCACCGTCCGCGAGCACGTGCCGGCCGCCGAGCTGGGGCTGGCCTACCGGCACAGTGCGCTCAAGGGCCGCGACGACGCCGTGGTGCTGCGCATCCGGCTGGCCCTGGACGCCGGCACGCGAAGCAAACCCGTCCGCTACCCCGAGCTGGCCAGGACGCTGGGCGTCGCGGAGGGGGCCAGCGCGCCCGCCCACGAGGTCCGCGACGCCGTGCTGGCGCTGCGCCGGTCCAAGGGCATGGTGCTTGACCCGGACGACCACGACACCTGGAGCGCCGGCTCGTTCTTCACCAACCCGGTGATGCCCGTCGAGGCGGCCCCCGATGTGGACATGCCGCGCTACCCGGCCGCCGACGGACACGTGAAGCTGTCCGCCGCGTGGCTGATCTCACAGGCCGGATTCCGGCGCGGTCACCCCGGCCCGGGCGGGCGGGTGTCGCTGTCCGGGCGGCACAGCCTGGCGCTGACCAACCGGGGCACCGGCTCCACCGAAGACCTGCTCGCGCTGGCCCGTGAGGTGCGCGACGGGGTGCGGGGGGCCTTTGGTATCGAGTTGGCGCCAGAGCCTGTATTCGTCGGCTGCCGCCTGTAGGACTGTAAGAGTGGGCGGTGGCACGAGACGAGACTTCCGGCGGACGTTGCTGGCGGTCGCGGTGGCGCTGGTCGGCGTCGCCGGCGTGGTCACGGGGGCGACGGCCACCGGCGGCGGCCGAGGCTCCGCGTTGCCGCTCCTGGCGCCCTCGCCGCCGAAGGTGGCGCTGAGCTACCAGCCCGGCCCCGGCACCGCCCCGGTGAAGCCGACCACCCCGATCCAGGTCAGCGCCACCAACGGTGTGCTGCGCGAGGTGGCGCTCACCCCGGCCGGCGGCACCCCGGTGAAGGGCACGCTCTCCCCGGACCGCCGCACCTGGACGGTCGCCGAGCCGCTGGCGTTCGGCAAGACGTACACCTGGAGCGGCACCGCCGCCGACGTCGACAACAAGACCGTCCCGGTGGCCGGCACGGTGAGCGTCGTGACCCCGGCCAAGCTGGTGCGCGGCACGGTGAACATCGGCGACGACCGCACCGTCGGGATCGCGGCGCCGATCCAGATCCAGTTCTCCACGCACATCGACGACAAGGCGTCCGCCGAGAAGGTGCTCTCGGTCGAGACCTCGGTGCCCACCGAGGGCGCCTGGGGTTGGCTGCCGGACGAGAACGGCGGCTCCCGGATCCACTGGCGCCCGCGCGAGTACTGGAAGCCGGGCACGAAGGTCAACGTGAAGGCGAACCTCTACGGCGCGGACTACGGCGGCGGCGCGTTCGGCGCGGCCAACCTGACCACGTCGTTCACCATCGGCCGCGCGCAGATCACCAAGGCGGACGTGCACAGCCACCAGCTCGTGGTCATGCGCGACGGGCAGCAGGTGGCCAACTACCCGGCCAGCTACGGCCTGGACTCCGACCCGAACCGCAACACCCGCTCCGGCATCCACGTGATCACCGAGAAGTTCACCGACAAGCGGATGGTCAGCCAGCAGTACGGCTATGACGTGATGGAGAAGTGGGCGGTCCGGATGAGCAACAACGGCGAGTTCATCCACGCCAACCCGGCCACCGTCGGCGTCCAGGGTTCGTCGAACGTCAGCCACGGCTGCGTCAACCTGTCCACCGAGGACGCGAAGAACTACTACGACATGGCCCAGTACGGCGACCCGGTCGAGGTCGTCGGCTCCGGGGTCAACCTCTCGTCCAGGGACGGCGACATCTGGGACTGGACGCTGCCCTGGCCGGAGTGGCAGAAGCTCTCGGCCCTTGACTGAGGCCACTCACGAGCGGTGCACCCGGGTGGCGGAGGCCTGGTCGCGGGGCCGCAGGACGATCGTGTCCAGGTTGACGTGGGCCGGGCGGCTGACCGCGAAGCCGATCACCTCGGCCACGTCGGACGCGGTGAGCGGGGTCATGCCCGCGTAGACGCCGGCCGCCCGCGCCTCGTCGCCGTCGAAGCGGACCAGCGAGAAGTCCGTCTCCACCAGGCCGGGGGCGATCTCGGTCACCCGCACCGGCCGGCCCAGCAGCTCGCCGCGCAGGGTGCGGTGCAGCGCGGACTGGGCGTGCTTGGCCGAGGTGTAGCCGCCGCCGTTGTCGTAGACGTCGAACGCGGCGATCGAGGTGACGGTGACCACGTGCCCGTCGCCGGACTCGACCAGCGTCGGCAGCAGCGCCCTGGTCACCCGCAGCGTGCCGAGCACGTTGGTCTCCCACATCCAGCGCCAGTGCTCCTCGTCGGCGTCCTCGACCGGCGCCAGCCCGCGCGCCCCGCCCGCGTTGTTCACCAGCACCCGGGCGGCGGGGACGGCGGCCACGAACGCGGCGACCGAGTCGGCGTCCGTGACGTCCAGTGCCAGGGCGGTGCCGTCGATCTCGGCGGCCAGCTCCTTGCACCGCTCCAGCCGGCGGGCGCCGACGACGACGTGGAAGCCCTGGCCGGCGAGCTCGCGGGCGGTGGCGGCGCCGATGCCCGAGCTGGCACCGGTGACGACGGCGGTGGGACGAGTGGTGGTCACGGAAGCTGAGCTTAGGCGTCGCGCGTCACCGGGTGAGCCGACCACCGGCGTGCTAGGAAGGGCCCCGTGAGGCGGATAGTCAGCCCGACGTTCGGCGGCCCGGGGCCTTGGACATCCGGATGGCCGCGCAGGGTGTGCGTGTTGTCCGTGCACACCTCGCCGCTGGAGCAACCGGGCACCGGGGACGCCGGCGGGATGAACGTCTACATCGAGCAGACCTCGATCCGGATGGCGCAGCGCGGGGTGCCGGTGGAGATCTTCACCAGGGCCACCTCGTCCGAGCAGCCGCCGACGGCCGAGCTGGCCCCCGGGGTGAAGGTGCGGCACGTGCCGGCCGGCCCGTTCGAGGACCTCGGCAAGAACGAGCTGCCCAGCCAGATGTGCGCGTTCACCCTGGGCCTGCTGCGTGCCGAGGCGCGCCACGAGCCAGGCCACTACGGCGTGGTGCACTCGCACTACTGGCTGTCCGGGCAGGCCGGCTGGCTGGCCAGGGACCGCTGGGGGGTGCCGCTGGTGCACTCCGCGCACACCCTGGCCAAGGTCAAGAACGCCGCGCTGGCCGACGGCGACACTCCGGAGCCCCGGTCGCGGGTGCTCGGGGAGGAGCAGATCGTCGCCGAGGCGGACCGGCTGGTCGGAAACACCGAGGCGGAGACCGCCCAGCTCATCGACCTCTACGGCGCAGACCCGGAGCGGACGGTGACCATCCCGCCCGGGGTGGACCTGCGGAGGTTCGTGCCCGGCAACCGGCACCTGGCGCGCGCCGAGCTGGGCCTGCCGCCGGACGCGGTGGTGCTCGCCTTCGTCGGCCGCATCCAGCCGCTCAAGGCCCCGGACGTGCTGCTGCACGCCGCCGCCGAGCTGTTCGACAAGGCTCGCGCCCGTGGTGAAGAAGCGGACCTGCGCCGTCGGCTGGTGGTGCTGGTCGTGGGCGGGCCGTCCGGCACCGGCATGGCCGAGCCGACGGCGCTGCGCATGCTGGCCGCCTCGCTGGGCATCGCCGAGCAGGTGCGGTTCCTGCCGCCGCGCTCGGGCGAGGCGCTGGCCGACGTGTACCGGGCCGCCGACGTGATAGCGGTGCCCAGCCACAACGAGTCGTTCGGGCTGGTCGCGCTGGAGGCCCAGGCCTGTGGGACGCCGGTGGTGGCGGCCGCGGTCGGTGGGCTGCCGGTCGCGGTGGCGGACGGGCGGTCCGGGCTGCTGGTGCCCGGGCATGGCGCCGCCGAGTGGGCGGCCGCGCTGGCCTCGGTGGCGCTGCGGCCCGGGCGGCGCGCGGAGCTGTCCGCCGGGGCGGTGGAGCACGCGCGGCGGTTCTCCTGGGATCGGACCACCGACGCGCTGCTGGCCACCTATGCCGGCGCGGTGGCCGAGTTCGGCGCCAGGCTCGCCGCCGAGGAGGGCCTGGCCGGATGAACGCCGAGCTGGACAAGCTGATCGCCGGGGCGCTGGACGACGAGGGGCTGGCGTACACCCGGCACGGCACCGGCCGGTTCCTGGTCACGCTGCCCGGCACCGCCCGGTTGCAGACCCCGACCTGGCTGATCGTCACCGAGCACGCGCTGCTGGTCGGCGCGTTCGTGTGCCGGCGCCCCGACGAGTGCCACCAGGACGTCTACCGGTTCCTGCTGCAGCGCAACGCCAGGCTGTACGGCGTGCACTACGCGATCGACAGGGCCGGCGACATCCACCTGGTCGGCCGGTTGGGCCTGCATGCCGTCACCGCGGACGAGCTGGACCGGGTGCTCGGCCAGATACTGGAGGCCGCCGACGGCGACTTCAACACGCTGCTCAGGCTCGGCTTCGCCAGCTCGATCCGCCGCGAGTGGGCGTGGCGGGTCGATCGCGGCGAGTCGCTGGCCAACCTGCGCGCGTTCGAGGACCTGGTCTCCGGCGGGTAGACCGCAAAACTGCGTATCCGCATCGGCCGTCCGGGCTGAGATCCTTCTCCGATGCTCCCATTCGCCTCGCCGGTCAGGGCTGCCGTCCTCGGCGCGACCCTGTTGATCGCGCTCACCGGCTGCGCCACGTCCGCCGCCGCGCCGCCCGCGACCCCGCCCGCCGCGAACCCCGCCCCGCCCGGTTGCGAGCCGTACGCCCGCACCGAGCTGTTCTTCGGCACCACCCGCGCGGGCGGCCCGCCGATCAGCGACCAGGAGTTCCACGCGTTCCTGGACAGCGAGGTGACGCCCCGGTTCCCGGACGGGCTGACGCTGCTGTCCGGCTACGGCCAGTTCCGGGGCTCGGACGGCAAGCTGGCGCGGGAGCAGGCCATGGTGCTGGTCCTGCTGTACCCGAAGTCGGCGGGCACCCAGCCCGGGGTCAAGATCGACGAGATCCGGCAGCTCTACCGGCAGAAGTTCAACCAGGAGTCGGTGCTGCGCGCCGACGACGCCACCCCGCCCTGCGTCTCGTTCTGACGCTACGTACTGAGGCGCTGATCTCGTAACCAATTCGTGACCGTCGCCGAACCAACCCGACGGCCATCGCCCTCCGTCCCATCCGCACACGAGCGAGAGGGGCCGGGCAATGACGACATGGCAGCGGGTGTGGACGGCGGTACGGGCGGGTAGGCAGCGGAGGTCCGGCCGGTTCGTGGTGGCCGGGGTAGCCCTGCTGGCGGTGGTCATAGTGACCTGGGTGGCTGCTGTGGCGTTCGTGACAACATCGGGCACACTGTCCGGCAACTCCGCGGCCGCCGCGCACCCCGCGCCCCAGCCCGAGCGGGCTGGCCAGGACGCCGTGCCGAGCGGTCGGTCGGGGGCCGCTCGGTACGGCGCTCCCTCCGAGGTCGCCCCGGGAGCCGCCGCGTCCGAGCCCCAGTTCAAGGGCACCGCGCCGCTGACCACCGACCAGCGCCAGCAGACCTACGCCCCGCCCGCCCCGCCGCAGGCCCCGACCGACCTGGCCGCCGCCGAGCCGGACCGCCAGGTGGCCCGCACCGCCCGGCTGGAGCTCACGGTGGCCGACCTCCCCTCGGTGGCCGCGAAGGTGCGCGCGCTCGCGGGCGGAGTGGGCGGGTTCGTGGCCAGCGAGCAGTCCGTGGACAAGCTCTCCACGTTCACCCTGAAGATCCCGGCCACCCGCCTGAACGAGGTGACCGGGCAGCTCGCCGGTGCCGGCAAGGTGACCGAGCGCTCCGAGCAGGCCGACGACGTGACCGACCAGGTGGCCGACCTGGACGGCCGGCTGGCCACCCAGCGGGCCAGCGTGGCGCGGGTGCGCGCGCTGCTGGACAAGGCCACCTCCGTGGGCGACGTGGTGATGATCGAGTCCGAGCTGACCCAGCGGGAGGCGACGCTGGAGTCGCTGCAGAAGCGGCTGGCGTCGGTCACCGGGCGGGTGGCGATGTCCACGCTGACCGTCCAGCTCGCCCCCGAGCCGGCGCCGGTCGACCCGGCCGGCACCGGGTTCCTCGGCGGGCTGGCCGCCGGTTGGAAGGCGTTCCTGGCCGCCGCGAGCGGCCTGCTCACCGCGCTCGGCGTGGTGCTGCCGTTCCTGGTGCTGCTCGGCCTGCTGGCCGGCGCCTGGCTGACCGCCCGCCGGCTGGTGCGCAGGCGACGGACCGCCGCGCCCGACGGCACCTGACGGGAAAAGACTGGGGAAAGTGAGCGGAGCGGCCCAAGCTATGAGGGGGAGTCACGTACTTGGGCCACTCCGCACTAACCACCCCGGCATCTCGCAAAATGGGGGACACGAGATGCCAGGACGGCTCGCGGTCCACGGGGGACGGACCACGAAGCCCTCCGACGGCGTGCTGGAGCTCCTTCACGTCGTCGTGAGAAAAGTAACCTTGGCAGTAAGACTGTATTGATGCAAGGGGTCTCGCCTGACCTATTCAGGTGGTCTCAACAGTAACACGCGTAACAGGGTATCAACGCTCGGTGTGCTCCCGACGGGTGGGTCTCGTTGTAAAACGCCTGCTAGGGCACGGGTGGGTGGTGCAAGCGCCGATTGCTCCACTCCGGGTTACGGAGTATTCAGGACACCTGGCTTGCAAGTAATCCATTACGCGTCGGGCGCGCCCCCCGAAAGAGTGGTCTGTATAGGGCACTACAGGCGGTCGCACCGCACGTGTTCGGTGATTGGTTACGCCGCGTCACCTGTCGGCGATGAAGTCGTTACGTGTGGGCGTGGGCGTTCGTATCCGCGCGCGCCTGCGGCGGCCTAGTCCGCTCCCCAACCGGGTGCCCCGGGCCGTGCGGATCGGCCCGGGGCGCACGAGTGTTCAGTGCATGTTCGGCGCACGTTCAGTGCGTGGTGGTGCCGGACTGCACGGCGACCACCCCGGTGATCACCAGGACCAGCCCGAGGACCTGCACCCAGGTCAGCGACTCGCCCAGGAACATCGCCCCGATCAGCGCGACCAGCGAGACGCCGACCGCCGACCAGATCCCGTACGCCACGCCGACCGCCAGCCCCCGCTTGAGCACCTGGGCCAGCAGCACGAACGACACCCCGTAGCCCAGCACCACCAGCACGCTCGGCAGCCACCTGGACAGCCCGTCGGACTGGCGCAGCAGGATCGTCGCGCTCACCTCGGTCACGATCGCTCCGGCCAGCATCAACCACACCATTCGCGTGCGCTCCTCTCCTCGTCCCCGAATATCAGCATCCCCCGGGCGCGCGGGCTCGGCGCGTGGCACGGTGTGCACAAAATCCGGCGCGAGGGAGGACCACGTGAGCAGCACACACACCGAGCGGATCGCCGCCCACGACGGCGGCGAGTTCACCGCGTTCTGTGCCGTGCCCGAGGGCGGCACCGGGCCGGGGATCCTGCTGTTCCAGGAGATCTTCGGGGTGAACGACAACATGCGCGGGCTGGCCGGGCGGCTGGCCGACGCCGGCTACCTGACGCTGGTCCCGGACATGTTCTGGCGGCTCGAGCCCGGCTTCGAGCGGCGCGACGAGTCCGGGCTGGCCGACGGGATGGCCATGGTCCAGCGGTTCGACTGGGAGCTCGGGGCCAGGGACATGGCCTCGACGCTGGGGCACGTGCTCGGCATGGACGGCTGTAGCGGCAAGGTCGGCGCGGTGGGCTTCTGCCTGGGCGGCACGCTCGCCTACACCTGCGCGGCCACCGCCAGGGCGAACGGGCGCGGGGTGGACGCGGCGGTGCCGTACTACGGCTCGGGCATCCACGAGATGCTGGACCGGGCGGACGACATTGAGTGTCCCCTTATGTTCCACTACGGCGACCAGGACCCGTACATCCCTTCCGACCAGGTGGCCGCCGTGGAGGCCGGGTTCGCCGGCCGCCCGGACGTGGTGGTGCACCACTACGACGCCGGCCACGCGTTCTCCAACTGGGACGCGCCCTCGATGTACAACGAGTCCGCCGCCGAGCGGGCCTGGCAGCGCACGCTGGACTTCTTCGCCAAACACCTTCGCTGAACTCGGTATACCTATTGCGCGGCGGGGTGGCCGACCCTCTCTGGACATCGAGGGGGTCGGCCACCCCGCCGTTTAAACGTTGGCCGCACCCCGGTCCGTCGTGTTACTTTTCATCAGCCGTTGAGTTCCTGGTAGCTGGAGGCCACCGTGGACGCGCTGGTGCTGAACCTCGCCGCCGTGGACGCGACGATGCTGGAGCTGGTCGGGGACACGGCGGCCAACCTCGGTGAGCTGGCCAGCGCCGGGCTGCCGGTGCCCGACGGGTTCTGCGTCACGGTGGGCGCCTACCGGGAGGCCGCCGCGCTGGCCGGGCTGGTGGGGCATCCGGTGTCCGACACGGCGCGTGCCGCACTGCTCGCCGCCCCGGTGCCGCCTCGGGTCGCCGAGGAGGTGGTCACGGCGTACGCCGCGTTGGGCGCGGACGTCCCGGTCGCGGTGCGCTCGTCGGCCACGGCGTTCCCGCACGTCGCCGGCGCCGATGCGGTGCTGGACGCGGTGCACCGCTGCTGGGCCTCGCCGTGGACCGACGGCGGCCACCCGGCGGTGGTGGTGCAGCGGCTGGTCGACTCGGCGGCCAGCGGCGCGATGGTCACCGCCAACCCGGTCACCGGCCGGCGCCGCGAGGCGGTGGTCGACGCCGCCCCCGGCCTGGGCCTGGCGGGGGACCCCGACCGGTTCGTGCTCGGCCTGGACGGCGGCGAGGTCCGCGAGCGACGCCCGGCCGCCGTGCACCCGACCGGCCTGACCGACGACCAGCTGTGCGAGCTCGCCGAGCTGGGCCGCCGGGTGGAGGACGACTACGGCGCGCCGCAGGACTGCGAGTGGGCGCTGGACACCGGCGGCGCGCTGTGGCTGACCCAGGCCAGGCCGATCACCACGCTCTACCCGCTGCCGGACCACACCGACGCCGACCCGTCCGGCGCCCGGGCGTACGTCTGTGCGTCGCTGGCCCAGGGGCTGGTCCGGCCGATGACGCCGATGGGGCTGTCCGCGTTCCGCGTGCTCGGATCCGGGCTCGCCGGCCTGGCTGGTGTGGAGGTGGCCCGCCCGCTGGAGGGGCCGAGCCCGCTGGTGGTGGCCGGCCAGCGCCCGTTCGTGGACATCACGCCAGCGCTGCGCCATCCGCTGGGCCGGCGGCTGTTGGTGCGGACCCTCGGCGTGGTCGAGGCGCGGGCGGCCGAGGTGGTGCGCGGGCTCGGCGAGGACTCCCGGTTCGCCGTCCGCATCGGCTCACCGTGGCCGTTGGTGCGGGCGCTGGCCCGGGCGGTGTGGCGGGTGCGGGCACCGTGGCGGCTGCTGGAGGCGCTGGTCTCACCGCGGCGGGCGCGGCGGCGGCTGGCCGGGGAGGACGAGCGGCGCGCCGGTGCCGAACCGGGCGCCGACGAGCGCCTGGACTACGCCGAGCGGGTGCTGCACGAGGAGCTGCCGGCCGCCGTGGCGAGCAGCGCCGTGGCGCCGGCCGCCGGGTTCCTGATGGCGGCGCTGGCCGGCCGGCTGCTGCGCGGCCTGACCCGGCCCGGTGACCTTTCGACGGCGCTGCGCGCCCCCGCCGCCGAGGCGGACCTGGCGCTGCGGGCGCTGGCCACCCGGATCGCCGGCGACCACTACGCGGCCAACACGCTGCGCGAGCTCCCGGCCGCCGAGCTGGCCGCGCGCTACCGCACCGGGACCCTCCCGCCGGTGGTCCAGCGCGGCGTGGCCGAGTTCCTGGCCGGCCACGGGCACCACGCGGCGGCCGGGATCGACCTCGGCATCCCCCGGTGGGCCGACGACCCGACCGACCTGTTCGGCGCGCTGTCGAACCACCTGCGGCGGGACGTTTCGTCCTCGCCCGACGAGGCGGCCGCCGAGGACACCGTGCGCCGGCTGGTCGCGTCCGCGCGCACCCGGGGCCGGTGGCGGGCGTTGCTGGTCGGCCTGGCGCTGCGCCGGGCCCGTGAGCTGGCCGGGATGCGGGGGGCGCCGACGAACCGGCTGGTGGCCGGGCTGGCCCCGGTGCGCGCGGCGGTGGCCGAGGTGGGCGTCGAGCTGGCCTCGGCCGGGCGGCTGGACGACGCGGGCGACGTGTTCTTCCTGACCCTGGCCGAGGCGCGGCGCGCGCTGCGCGGTGCCGAGCTGCGCACGCTGGTCTCGGTGCGGCGGGAGGAGTACGGGCGCGAGCTGCGCCGCCGGCGGGTGCCCAGGGTGCTGCTCTCGGACGGCAGCGACCCCCAGGCATCCTCGGCGGTCACCTCGACCGAGTTCTCATCCTGGCGAGTTTCCGCTCCCGCACCGCCTCCGCTCTCAGTAGGGTGGCCCCCTGCCGGGTGAACCCGGTCACGGCGGAGGGATCGGCGGATGGCCACCATGAGCGAGGTCGCCGAGGCGGCCGGCTGCTCGATCACGACGGTGTCCCACGTGCTCAACGGCACCCGGACGGTGGCCGCCGAGACCCGCCGCCAGGTGGAGCGGGCCATGGCCGAGCTGGGCTACCGCCGCCGGGTCACCCGTCCGGGCCAGATGCCGCGCAACCTGACGGCGGTCGGGCTGACCCTGTCCGGGGTGTCCAACCCGTACTTCTCCGACCTGGTGCAGGGCGTGGAGCAGGAGCTGGCCCGCGCCGGCCGGGTGCTGGTGCTGACCGACACCCACGACGACCCGGAGACCGAGTGGCGCGCGGTGGCCAGCCTGCTCGCGCACCGGATCGAGGCGCTGGTGATGGCCCCGACCGCCGGCTGGGCGGAGCGCGCCTGGCCGCTGCTGCACGAGCGGAAGGTGCCGTTCGTGCTGGTCGACAGGATGGTGCCGGAGGACGTCGACCAGGTCGGGGTGGAGAACGAGCCGGGCTCCTGCGTGCTGGTCGAGCACCTGCTCCGGCTCGGCCACCGCCGCATCGGGATGATCAGCGGCCTGTCCGGGCTGTCCACCACCAGCGAGCGCGAGGCCGGCTACCGGCGCGCGCACCGGCGCCGGCGGGCCACCGTGGACGAGGCTCTGATCGTCTGCGGTGAGTCCAGCGTGGACGGCGGCCGGCGGGCCATGGCCCGGCTGCTGGAGCGGCCGATGCCGCCGACGGCGGTGTTCAGCGGCAACAACGCGATGACCGTCGGCGCGCTGACCACGCTGGAGCGGCGCGGCGTGCGGGTGCCGCACGACGTGGCGATGGTGGCCTTCGACGACTTCGAGTGGTCCCCGCTGGTGCGGCCCCGGCTGACCGCCGCCGCGCAGCCCTGCCACGCGATGGGCGCGCGGGCGGTGCAGCTGCTGATGCGCCGGCTGGCCGAGCCCGACCTGCCGCCGAGCACCGTGCGCATCCCGGCGTCCATCGAGCACCGGGACAGCTGCGGCTGTCACTCTGGCACAGTGGGTTCTCATGAGCGAGCCGTACCAGCTGGTGTTGTTGCGACACGGTGAGAGCGAGTGGAACGCGAAGGGCCTGTTCACCGGGTGGGTGGACGTCGCGCTGTCCGCGAAGGGTGAGCAGGAGGCCCGCCGGGGCGGTGAGCTGCTCGCCGAGGCCGGCCTGTTGCCGGACGTGGTGCACACCTCGGTGCTGCGCCGGGCCATCTCGACCGCGAACCTGGCGCTGGATGCCTGCGACCGGCACTGGATCCCGGTGCGCCGGGACTGGCGGCTCAACGAGCGGCACTACGGCGCGCTGCAGGGCAAGAACAAGAAGCAGACCCGCGAGGAGTTCGGCGACGAGCAGTTCATGCTCTGGCGCCGCTCGTACGACACCCCGCCGCCGCCCATCAAGCCGGGCAGCGAGTTCGACCAGTCCGCCGACCCGCGCTACGCCGGCATCGAGGATGGCGCGCCGCGCACCGAGTGCCTGAAGGACGTGGTCGCGCGGATGCTGCCGTACTGGGAGTCCGCGATCGTGCCCGACCTGCGCGCCGGGCGCACGGTGCTGGTGGCCGCGCACGGCAACTCGATGCGGGCTCTGGTCAAGCACCTGGACGGGATCTCCGACGCGGACATCGCCGGCCTGGACATCCCCACCGGCATCCCGCTGCGGTACCGGTTGGACGACGCGTTGCGCCCGCTCACGCCCCGGGGCGAGTACCTGGATCCGGAGGCCGCCGAGGTCGCCGCGCGCGCTGTCGCGAACCAAGGTCGCTAGTTCGTGGCATAACGGATCGCCCGTCAGTGTGAACGGCGGGTGAACGACCGCGGAAATCTGGTCCCGGCGGGGGTCGGACTCGTCACCTCTCGGTGGTTCGGGCTGGTCAACGGCCCCCTGATGCGACATACGATGCTGCCGTGAGCTTCCTGGCGAGCGTCGCCCTGGCCGCCGGGACCCTTTTCGTGGGCCTGACCGCCGGGTGGTTGTGGGCTCGTCGTCGTTCCGTCCGGCGCGCCCGCCCTCCGGGTCCCACGTTTGCCGATCTGCTCAACCTGCTGGTGCAGTCCTCCCGCAACGGGCTCGCGGTGCTGAACAGGCACGGCGACGTGGTGCTGCACAACCCCCGGGCCACCGAGCTCGGGGTGGTCAAGGTGGCGCGCGCGGACCCCCGGGCGCTCAAGGCCGCCGAGCAGGTCGTCGACTCCGGCCAGCCGCTGGAGGTGGACCTGTCCCCGCTGGAGCACCGGGGCCGCCAGCCGGAGGCGGTGGTCGGGCAGGTGCGTCCGCTGGGCGACGGGTTCGCCGTGGTGGACGCCGAGGACACCTCGGAGATGGTCCGCCTGGAGGCCACCCGCCGCGACTTCGTGGCCAACGTCAGCCACGAGCTCAAGACCCCTGTCGGGGCGGTCGCGCTGCTCGCCGAGGCCGTGCTGGACGCCGCCGACGACCCGGACGAGGTCCGCCGGTTCGCCACCAAGATCCTCAATGAGTCCACCCGGCTGGGCTCGCTGGTCACCGAGCTGATCGCGCTGTCCCGGCTGACCGGGGCCGAGCGGCTGCCCGAGCTGGCGGTGGTCGAGGTGGACGACGTGATCGCCGAGTCGCTGGCCCGCACCAAGCTGGTGGTCGAGTCCACCGGCATCGGCATCAACGTGGACGCCGACAGCGGCCTGCTGGTGGACGGCGACCGAACGCTGCTGGTCACCGCGCTGTCCAACCTGCTGGACAACGCCATCTCGTACTCGCCGCCGGACACCGCCGTGTCGGTCAGCCGCCGCCGGGTGGGCGACCTGGTCGAGATCGCGGTCACCGACCGGGGCATCGGCATCGAGCCGCAGCACCAGCAGCGGGTGTTCGAACGGTTCTTCCGGGTCGACCCGGCCCGGTCGCGGGCCACCGGCGGCACCGGCCTTGGGCTGGCCATCGTCAAGCACGTGGCCGCCAACCACGGCGGCGAGGTCCGGCTGTGGAGCCGGCCCGGCACCGGATCCACGTTCACCCTCAGGCTCCCCGTCCACGGGGTCGGGACCGAACCGTCGAGCAACGGCGCTCTACCAAACGCTCAGCAAGCGATCCAGAACGGTGGGCACGCCACGCGCGTGAGCGAACCAGGAGGTGTGCTGTGACCAGGGTATTGATCGTCGAGGACGAGGAGTCGTTCGCCGACCCGCTGGCCTTCCTGCTGCGCAAGGAGGGTTTCACCGCCGCGGTGGCCGGCACCGGCCAGGACGCGCTCGACGAGTTCGACCGCAACGGCGCGGACATCGTGCTGCTCGACCTGATGCTCCCCGGCATGAGCGGCACCGACGTGTGCAAGGCGCTGCGGCAGCGCTCCGCCGTCCCGGTGATCATGGTCACCGCCCGGGACAGCGAGATCGACAAGGTGGTCGGCCTGGAGCTCGGCGCCGACGACTACGTGACCAAGCCCTACTCCGCGCGCGAGCTCATCGCCAGGGTGCGCGCCGTGCTCCGCCGGGGCGGCGAGTCCGAGGACATGTCCCCGCCCGTGCTGGAGGCCGGCCCGGTCCGGATGGACGTGGAGCGGCACGTGGTCACGGTGGCCGGCGGCGAGGTGCCGCTGCCGCTCAAGGAGTTCGACCTGCTGGAGTACCTGCTGCGCAACGTCGGCCGGGTGCTCACCCGGGGCCAGCTCATCGACCGCGTCTGGGGCGCCGACTACGTGGGCGACACCAAGACCCTGGACGTGCACGTCAAGCGGCTCCGCTCGAAGATCGAGTCCGACCCGTCCGCGCCGAAGCACCTGGTCACCGTGCGCGGTCTCGGCTACAAGTTCGAGACCTGAGCCCGGACCCGCCTCCGGCACGCTTTCATCGCGCCGCCGAGCACGCCGAACACATAGGGCTTCCAGTCCGCGCTGTCGCGGCTGTCGGCGGTCCAGCCGGCCGCCGAGGCCAGCGCGATGACCAGGATGAACGTCAAGATTGCGATTCCCATGACGGCCGTGCCTCTCTCGGTGGAGTGAAGTTCGCGGCCGGTGCGCACCGGGTCTGTCCTCAATGATCCGCCGGAGGACACGACCCTTCGAGTGGCAGTGATGCCATAGTTCGTCGATTTTCGGCCAGTGTTCGGCTATGCTCGCTGGCGTGATCCGACGCGTCGCCGCGCTGGTCCTCGACGGGGTGGCCCCGTTCGAGCTGGGCGTGTTGTGCGAGGTCTTCGGCATCGACCGCACCGACGACGGCATCCCCGGCTACGAGTTCACCGTCTGTGGCCCGGACGGCCGCTCGGTCCGTACCTCCCTCGGCTTCCACCTGACCCCGCATGCCGACCTGGCCCCGCTCGCCGAGGCCGACCTGATCGGCGTGCCCGCGCACCCGATGAACTCCCCGGTGCCACCCGCCGCCCTCGCCGCCCTGCGCACCGCCGCCGACCGTGGCGCCGAGCTGCTCAGCGTCTGCTCCGGGGCGTTCGTGCTGGCCGAGGCCGGCCTGCTGGACGGCCGCCGCTGCACCACGCACTGGCGCTACGCCGAGCAACTGGCCCGCCGCTACCCGACGGCCATCGTCGAGCCCAACTCCCTGTATGTGGCCGACGGCAACATCATGACCAGCGCCGGCACCGCCGCCGGCATCGACCTGGGCCTCTACCTGGTCCGCCGCGAACACGGCTCCGAGGTCGCCAACAAGCTGGCGCGCCGGATGGTGGTGCCCCCGCACCGCGACGGCGGCCAGGCCCAGTACGTCGAGGCCCCCGTGCCCAAGACCAGCGACGCCCCCACCCTGGAGCCGCTGCTGGAGTGGCTGGTCGAACACCTCGACGAGCAGGTGACCATCGAGCAGCTGGCCGACCGCTCGCACATGGCCGTCCGTACCTTCGCCCGCCGCTTCGTCGCCGAGACCGGCGCAACTCCGCACGACTGGCTGACCGGCCAACGAGTCCTCCTGGCCCGCCGCCTACTGGAACAGACCACCCTGACCATGGACACGGTGGCTCGCCGCGCCGGCTTCGGCAACGCCGCCGCCCTGCGCCATCACTTCACCCGCCGGGTCGGCGCAACCCCGACTGCCTATCGCCGCCGCTTCAGCCACCGCGTGGACGGTGGCGCCGCCGGCCCGGTCGCCGAGGCCGGCTGATCCGGTCGTCCCGTTCAGAACGGTGGTGGGTCGGGGTCGTCGTCGGGTAGTGGGGTGATGATGGGTTCGCCCTGGGTGGTGTGGGTTTGTCCGAGTGGGGTGTGCCAGGTGAACGTTCCGGGTTCGGGTTGTTCGAGTCGCCAGCCTCCCTTCGTTTTGAGGTCGTGGTCGTGGTTGCAGACGTTGCCGCCGTTGATCTGGATGGTGGGTCCGCCGTGGCGGTAGTCGTGGGTGTGGTCGTACTCGGTTTTGGTTGTGGACAGGCGGC